>CAVZKN010000001.1:0-128200 GCA_963775845.1 uncultured Acidobacteriaceae bacterium
CGCCGATGCGGTAGGTGCCTGCGCTGTGCCATGCCATGCGAATGAAGAGCGGGCCGTAGTGGCCAAAGTCAGCCGGCCACCATTCCTGCGAATTCGTCATCGCGGCGTTGAGGTCCTTGACCACGGCATTCAGATCGAGGCTCTTGAATTCCCTGGCGTAGTCGAACTCTTTGCCCATCGGATCCGATAGCTCCGAGTGCTGGTGCAGGACGTCGAGGTTGACCTGATTGGGCCACCACTCGCGGTTCGTGTATCCGGTTTTTGCGCCCGTGAAGGGGCACTTGGATTCGGTTGACGTGTTCTTGCTCTGATCCTCGGGGGAAACGGTTCCCGAGGAGGAGGCCAGCGTGTTTTCCATGTGCTTTGGATTTTCCATTATCTTTTCCTTTTGAATTAGTTCAAAACTGTGATGATCTACGAACCCGTTCGACCGCGGTTCGCATAGTGAAGAGCCTGTACGATTTGTCGATTCGCTGTTCTAAAAAATATCCACATCTCCAGACTTAACGGGAAGTACGCGGAACGCACTTCGTGCAGAGTCCACGGAAAATAAGCTCGCATTCGCGGAGAATCCGTTTCCCGAGGGACCCGGAATGAGGCCTGGGCACGTCGTACCACTCCATATCCTCAACCTTGCCGCAGTGGTCGCAGATGAAGTGGTGATGCAGCATACCCTTGGCATCGAAGCGGGCGGCACGTCCCTCGACGGCGACTTCACGCACCAGACCTGCTTCCACCAAATCCCGCAGATTGTTATAAGTTGTGGCCCTGGAAGAGCGCGGATCCACGCGATTGACAGCTTCGAAGATCTCCGCCGCCGTGGGATGCCGGTTCTGTTCCATCAGGAATGCCATCACGGCGTAGCGCTGGGGAGTGCAGCGCAACCCGCTGCCGTCGAAGGAGCGTTGAATCGCCTTGGCATCCATGAACCGATTAGACTAAGTCTAATGTGAGATTTTGTCAAGACTGAGCTGTTGATTGCGCGGAGTAGAAGGCTGGCGATGGCCGTATTGCGAAACGCGGACAGCTAGCGCTCGTAGAGATCAGATTCCGACAGCACGGGCTCGCCGGCACTGGCCTGGTGGGAGCGGGCAGCGGCCCCGAACATGGGTCCGCGAGCCGTTACCACGGGCGCGAATTTCATAAAGCCGATTGGCTCGGACACATCGTCGTAGATGGCTTCCATGCCGCCGGTCATCAAGTACGTTTCGTGCCAGAAGGCAGTGCCGCCGGAGTCCCGCAAGCGGATGCAAGATGCGTAACCAACCGCGATTGGGCGGCATCCATAGCCTTACTTTTTCCATCCTAATTGGGAACAGTAAATCCACGTGAGGGGTTTCTGCCTATGTCGGTGAAGAGTGTAATCAAGGGTGTTCACCTCGTTCCGATGGGGATGGCAAACGCCTACCTGATCGAGGGCGACGACGGGTTGACGCTGATCGATGCTGGCTACCCAAATAAGGAGGCAGCCGTCTTCGGGGCGATCCGCGAGCTTGGCCGTTCGGCAGATCAGCTCAAGCACCTGATTCTTACTCACGGCCACCCTGATCATATCGGGAGCGCCGCCCGGATTGTGAAGGAAACCGGTGCGAGGACCTACATGCACCCGCTCGATATCCCCATGGCCGAAAGTGGAGGTCCTTTTCGGCCTTTGACGGCGGCCCCAGGTCTCTTGCGGCGACTGCTGTGCAAGCTGCTCTATCATCCTGGCAAGCGACTGGAGCCGGTAGCCATCAATCAGTCTTTGATCGCTGGCGAAATACTGCCCATCGCTGGCGGCATTGAAGTTATTCATGCCCCTGGGCATTGCGCGGGACAGGTCGCGCTACTGTGGCGTCAAGGACGAATGCTGTTCACGGGCGATGTGTGCATGAACATCATGGGCCTGGGCGATCCCATCGGCTTTGAGAGTTTGGAACAAGGCCGTGCGAGCCAGCGGAAACTTGCCGATCTTTCGTTCGCATCCACATCCGCATTCGATGCTGCCGGGTTCGGCCATGGCGCGCCTATCGTCCATGATGCGTCGGCGCGTTTCCGCCATAAATGGGGCGAGAGCTACCAGCCGGATCATCTGGCAGCGGCTTGAATGGGCCTCGTCACTCTAGACTTATGGCTGCTGAGGCCATGCCGTCCTTGGTCCAAAGGCTAAAGCTGGGTAAAATAGCGGGAAGCGGCCTCTCGAGGCGCGCAGGAGATGCAATGGCTTCCGGCGATACGACAACTGTCAGCACGAGCACGGTTCCGCAGCTTCCCAACCATAAGGTAAAGATCAAGAAAACGGGGCAGCGCGCCTGCAACGAGAAAAACGATAAAGGCAAGTTCTGCGGCGGACATCTGAAGCGCTGGTTCTACGCCGCTGACGTGCTCGAAAAGGAGTGCGGCTGCGTCGAAAAAAATTGGGGAGGCGACGCCGAAGTCTATCGCTGCGAATTCTGTCAGATGCTCTACTTGCCGAGTCCCGAAGATCCGCGTGGGGAAAATGTTGCGGGACGAGGCCAGCTCTCGATTTTTGGCCTGACGATCGCTCCGAAGGAAGAGAAGAAAGCATAGAGGCGCGGCTCGCCGCGTCTTTGCCCGCGGCAGACGGGGCAAGCCCAGTCTCCACAGGCAAATCTATTTTGGAGCCGGAGGGGTCCGGCGCTACGAGTGAATACTTCTGAACTGATCTACGATTGGAACGCTCTTTACCCGCAATCCCTGCATCCGCCGGGACCGGTGCGCCTGACCGACGAAACCCTGCGCGACGGTCTGCAATCGCCATCCGTGCGCGATCCATCGATCGAACAGAAAATCGAAATCCTGCACCTGATGGAGGCGCTCGGCATCAACACGCTCGACCTCGGCCTGCCGGGAGCGGGCCCGCGCGCGGTAGAACACGTCACCGCGCTGGCGCGCGAAATCGTAGCGCACAAGATGAAGATCACGGCTTATTGCGCCGCGCGCACGGTCGAAAACGACATTCGTCCCATCGCCGAGATCGTGCAGAAGACGGGGCTTTCGATTGAGGTCGCCGCGTTCCTGGGAACCAGCCCCATTCGGCGCTACACCGAGGGCTGGAACGGCGATTTTCTGCTCCGCACCACAGAACATGCTGTCAAATATGCGGTGTCGCTGGGCCTCGAGGTGATGTACACGACCGAAGACACCACGCGCTGCGATCCGGAAACGGTGAAGCAACTCAACACCACGGCGATCAACTGCGGCGCGCGCGCGCTGGTGCTCTGCGACACAGCGGGACACGCCACTCCGATGGGCACGGTTGCGCTGGTCAAGTTCGTGGTGGAGCAAGTGGTCAAGCCATCCGGAGAAAAGATTCGCATCGACTGGCACGGACACTGCGACCGCGGATTGGCTATAGCCAATTCGATGGCAGCTCTGGTAGCGGGCGCGAATTGCGTGCACGCGACTGCGCTAGGCATAGGCGAGCGGGTCGGCAACACGCAGATGGATCAGATGCTGGTCAACCTGAAGCTCATGGGTATCGCGCCGTGGGATCGGCAGGATCTGACTCAGCTGAAGCGCTATTGCGAGCTGGTCTCGACGGCGACTGGCGTCCCGATACCGGCGAATTATCCGGTGGTTGGAGAGGATGCTTTCCGCACAACGACTGGCGTTCACGCCGCGGCTGTGATCAAGGCGTATAAGAAGAAAGATATTGAGCTTGCGAATACCGTTTATTCCGGAGTCCCTTCGCACTACTTTGGGCTGGAGCAGATTATCGACATCGGGCCGATGAGCGGGAAATCCAATGTTCTTTTCTGGCTGGAGCATCGCGGACTGCCCGCCAATGACGAGGTCGTTGAGCGCATCTACAAGTGCGCGAAGCAAAGCGACCACACGCTGAGCGAAGCCGAAATCATGCAGGCGATCGGGTCATCGGGCGATCGGGTCGTCGGGTGATCGGGTCATCGGGTGATCGGGTCATCGGGTGATCGAAGATCAAAGGCGATTTACTACACTAGCCTGCGACCACTTCTTCTTTGCGCGTGCGGCTTAGAGCGGACAGGCTCTTCTCCAGATCGGCAATCAGGTCGTCGACGTGTTCAATGCCTACGGACAACCGGATCATCTGGTCTGTCACTCCCATTTTCTTCCGCACGTCCAGAGCAATCATGGCGTGCGAGGTTAGCACCGGAATCGTTACCAGCGAATCGACTCCTCCCAAGCTGGGCGCGAGCGTGAAGAGATTCAACGCCTCGGCCACGCGGCAAGCGTCGACTCCGCTGCCTTCGACCTCGAAGCTCACCACCGCGCCCGCGCCTGCCATTTGCTTTTTGGCAATCGCGTAATCGGGATGGCCTTTCAGCATCGCATAATGCACTCGCGTCACCTTGGGATGCTGGCTGAGAAATTCGGCGATCCGCAGCGCACTTTCGTTCTGCCGCTCGACGCGCACGGCCAAAGTTTTGATCCCGCGCAGCAGTAGAAATGCTGCATGCGGATCCATGCAGCAGCCAAGCGTGGTGCGCGTGGAATGGATGAGGTCGATCAGGTCGCGCCGTCCCGTGGCAACGCCGCAGATCAGGTCGGAATGTCCGCCAAAATATTTTGTGCCCGAATGCAGGACGAGGTCGATGCCCCACTCCGCCGGGCGGCAATTGATGGGTGTGCAGAAAGTGGAATCGATGGTTGAGACCAGGCCGTGCTTATGCGCAAGCGCCGCAATTGTTTCGAGATCGACAACCCGCACCGTGGGATTCGTCGGCGACTCGACATGGATGAGTTTTGTGTTCGAACGGATCGCGCGCTCATGCTGCTCGATATCGTTGGTATCGACGAAAGTAGTTTCGATTCCAAGTTTCGGCAGCCACTGCGATAAAAATTTCGCCACGCCGCCATAAATATCGCGCTGCGCCACGATGTGATCGCCAGACTCTACGAGCGAAAGAATTGAGGTGGTGATCGCGGCCATGCCAGAAGAGAAGAGCAGCGAAGCATCCGTGCCTTCGAGCTCGGCGATGGCCTTCTCGGCAACCGTATGGGTGGGATTGCCGTAGCGCGTATAGAAGCTGTCGGTGGGGGTGACGCGCACCTGCTCTTCCATGTCGGTAACTTCGAAGGTCGAAGTCTGATAGATGGGTGCGGTGAGCGGGCCATTCTTTTTGGAGAGGTCGGAGCCTCCGCGGACGGCCTCGGTTTCCTGACGGAATTTGTGTTTCTTCATTTGGAAATCTCCTGTAGAGACGCGGCTTGCCGCGTCTGTTTTTCGCGGCGGCGGAGACGGGACAAGCCCCGTTTCTACGCGAACAATGCTAGCCCTTTACCGCAGCCGCATTGAGAACTGGCACCGGCGCCAGCCACTCTGCCGATCGCGCGTGTCGTCCCTTCACCAGTTTTTCGAATTCCTGCTGCAAGGCCCGAGTTACCGGCCCAGTCTTGCCTTCGCCGATGACGCGGAAATCGATTTCGCGCAGTGCAATCACCTCGGCCGCGGTGCCGCACACGAAAACTTCGCCAGCAATATAAAGCTGGTCACGTGAAATCGGCTCTTCAACTACCGAGAAACCCAAGTCGCGAGCCAGCGTGATCAGGGTGTCGCGAGTGATGCCCTCCAGAATGCCGGCCTTTGGCGTCGTGTACACAGTCTTCTGGCGGACGACGAAAAGATTTTCGCCGGTGCACTCCGCCACGTAGCCATCGGGTCCCAGCATGATCGCTTCGTCGAATCCGGCGCGATGCGACTCGGTCTTGGCCAGAATCGAACTCACGTAATTTCCCGAGACTTTGGCCTTGGTCATCATGATGTTCGGATGCAGCCGCGTGAACGAGGCAATGTTGGCGCGGATTCCACGCTCTTTGGCCTCGGCGCCGAGAAAGTTATTCCACTCCCAGACTGCAACCACAAATCGCGGCTGCCCCGACTCAACCGTCATCATCATCGCGCCGTCAAGATAAATCATCGGGCGGATGTAACACGCCGCAAATTCATTCGCCGCAATTGTCTGGTGGATTGCCGCCTTTACCTGCTCCTCAGTAACCGGAAGTTCGCGAAAGCCGACGATGTGGGCGGAATCGATCAGGCGCTTTACGTGTTCGTCCAAACGAAACACAGCCGGCCCGCGGTCGGTCGAGTAGCAGCGGATGCCCTCAAACACGCTGAAGCCGAATTGCATTCCGGCGCTGAGAAACGGCACTACGCTTTCGCTGGCGGGTCTTAGAGAATCATCGATCCACACATAACGGGCGGCAGCCATGTTGTCCTTGGTTGGAGCTGGAATTCCTTAAGATTACCTTCGCTTGGCAGTTGCAGCAAGGCGCAAAGCGCTCCTTTCGGGTGGCGCACGGGATGCGCGTGCTTTCAGATAGCGTGTACGGGGCCACCCCCACCCCCCCCACCCCCCCAGGTATCGTTGTGATTAACATTGTTAGTATCGTTCTGATTAACATGCTTTTTACTTACCGTGAGGTGAACGGGACTAATTATTCGGAACATGCAAGGTCGTGGATTAGCGGGGAACGGGCCTGCCCTGGCCGAGTCTGCAAGAGTCTCAAACTATCAAAGATGGCCGCCGATCAGTTGCGGCGGTTGGCGCCGTCTCTGGAGACGGACACAATTCTCGATATTGCACTGTTGAACGATCATTGCAAGATTGCGGAGCGGGTGTATGTGACGACGGTACATCGAATTTGTGATGAAAAAAGTGAAAGGGTGAGCCGGATCGCCGAGACATGGGACAGTTATAAAACACTCTACACTTGGGCCTAGGCATCCGAAGATTACGCGCGTTCGCGAACTTTTCCGCGCGGTTCTAGCGAACGGTGAAGGTTATAGGATCCTTGTAGATGTTGTCGAAGGTATCGACGGCGATGAATGTGGCGATGTGGGTGCCAGCGCTTAACGTCGTCGTGATCTTGAGCTGATCTTCGAGATTCTCCCCGATTTTTGTGCCGTCAATCCAGAGTTCCATGCGTTTGCAGATTCCGTTGAAGGCATTGCCTGCGGCTTTGAATGTGTAGGTGGGAGAGATGGTTTCGCCGCTGATCGGAGCGCAGATGTTGACGCCAAGCGCATTCGCCGGCGGAGGATCGCAATTCGGTGTAGCGTTCTGGTTCAAAAGAACCAGGATGCCGCTGGGCTTCGGATAGTCATCTGACCACCCGATGCCGATGTCGTGGCGGGAATCAAGGTTAAGATCGCGGACGAAGCCCAAACCATCGAAGTTTCCGCGAGAGGGCAACTTCACCAGGGAATCGAAAGTGCCTTTGCCGGTACCAAGCATATAGCCGTTGAGCGGAATGCCCTTGCTCGACTGCGCGGTGGAGTACGAACCGGAAAAGACGAGATCGTCCTTGAAGTCTCCGTTGATGTCGCCATGGTCAATACCGAAACCGATCAGCCCGCTCGCTTCGGCAACGTACCGCGGTTTCGTGGAGAGGAGCTGTCCCTTCGAGTACTGGATGGTATCGATATAGACCTTCTGTCCCTGCTTTTCACTCAACACATTCTCGACAGCTATGGCCTGAATGCGGTCGTCGTAAAAGTCGCCGACGGCAAGGCCTTGCACGTATTGCTGGCTGACGGTAATCGGACTCTCGAATTGACCGTTGCCCTCCCCGAGGAAAACTGCGACGTCGCTGTATTCGCCGATGACGATGTCCTGGTATCCATCGCCATTGAAGTCGCCCTCGGCAATCGCGGAAACGCCGTTGGTATTTAATGTGGCCGATTGCACAAAGTTGCCGTTCCCTTGTCCGAGATAAACGAGGACAACGCACGACTGCTCGGGCGGACAGCTGGCAAAAGCCATATCCGGGATGTGATCGCCATTGAAATCGGCGAGCACGATACCAGAGCACATGCAGCCCGCAATGTTGATGACAGGGCCGGCGGAGAAGGTGCCATCGCCATTGCCGAGAAGAATGCTGATACCACCGTTCGTTACGTAAGCAATGTCTAACTTCCCATCACCGTTGAAGTCGGCTACCCCCGCGCCGCGCGAGCCACCACCGTAAGGGCTGCTGACCGGGGTGGCGAACTTGCCCTTTCCCAGTCCTTTGTAGAAGGAGATGGTGGAGTTGTTGATGGAAATAATGTCAAGGATGGCATCATTGTTAAAGTCGCCGGAGAGAGTGGCGAGATTGAGGGTGTCTCCGGAGGCGATTGCGGTGGCGGAGAAAGTGACTGCGGCCGCCGCGGGCACCGAGGAAACGAGAGTGAATGCAAGGATTACAAATGCCCAGGGCTGAAGCGCCCAGGATTGAAGCACAGAGGGCTGAAGCAGACGATAATTCTTGCGATTGATCGCGGGGAAGTGGCGAATCGACATACATCCTCCAGTGTTGCTATAGATGCACTGCGAGGGTTAGCTGTTGGTTAAACGCAGCCGGCTAAAGCATTCCCGAAGATTGAAAGGCGCTCGCCGGGGGAAAAGGTTACTAGCCCTTGCTGGAAGCCTGTCTACAGGGGCGTGGGCATAATGGTCATTGACTGGTTCGAGTCGCTATTGCCGGCTCTGCAATAAGATGATCGCCCAGATTGCCTGCGGTGAGTTTGCCAGACACGGGTCGGACGCGAACTCTATATAATGCGCACTCATGGAGACCGGCCTCCAGAACCGCGTGGCCATCGTGGCTGCGTCCAGCCAGGGAATCGGGCGCGCCACGGCCGAGGCGTTTGCCGCAGAGGGCTGCCGGGTGGCGATCTGTGCGCGCAATCGGGAAGCGCTGAATGCTGTCGCTGACAAAATTCGCAACGAATATCGCGCGGAAGTACTGGCCGAAGCCTTCGACGTTACCGAAGCGAATGCGGTTCGCGACTTTGTTAGCACAGTAGTTCAGAAATTTGGCAGCGTGGACATCTGCGTGACCAATGCCGGAGGGCCTCCCGCGAAAGGATTTCTGGCCACCACCGTTGATGAATGGGAGCGCGCCATCGAATTAAACTTCATGAGCGCGGTTTACTTCGCGCACCAGGTCATCCCGCACATGCAAAAGAAAAAATGGGGACGCATCATTGCCATTACTTCGATCACGACCAAGCAGCCGGTAGCCGACCTTGTCTACTCGAATGCCGCGCGGGCTGCGGTTGTCGGGCTGGTCAAAAGTTTAGCCAACGAGTTCGGCAAGGACGGCATTCTGGTTAACAATGTGGCTCCGGGCTTTACCGCGACGGACCGCCTGAAGGAACTGGCCCACTCGCGGTCCGGCTCCGTGGCGCTCGGCAAGAGCGAGAAAGAAATATTCGAAGGCTGGGCCGCGGACACCGCGCTGAAGCGTTTGGGCGAACCGCGAGAACTGGCCGACACGATTGTCTGGCTGGCCAGCGAGCGCGCTTCGTATATTACGGGACAAACGATTCTGGTGGATGGCGGTCTGTATAAAGGACTGTGATCTGTTTCATGGAGCGAACTTTTATGAATATGAAAAAGAAAAAGCCAAGAAACATCTCCCGAGCGACTTCTGGAAAACGCCCGGCAAAGAGAGCATCCGCGAACGCGAAGAAAACCAAGACTGCGCATCGAACCAGCCGCGTCGCTCTTAAGGCCACCATCCTGAAGGGCAAGCCCAAGGCCGAATTGCGGCATGTGCCCTGGAGCGGGATTCCAATAGAAGCCCTGAACCCCTTGCTGGGCCGCCAATTCGTCGTAGGACAGAATGTGATGCTGGCTCGCGTCTTGTTGAAGAAAGGATGCCTCGTCCCCGAGCACAGCCACCACAACGAGCAGATCACTTACATCCTCGAAGGCGCGCTGAAGTTTGGCATTGAGGGTAAAGAGATCGTCGTCAATGCGGGCGAGGTGCTGACGATCCCGCCGAACATGCCGCATTGGGCTGAGGCACTCGTCGACACGGTTGATCTCGACATTTTCAATCCGCCGCGCGCCGATTGGATCCATAAGACCGACGCCTACTTGCGGTAGGTGGCCCCAATGACTCGATCCACGACAAACGAGCCCGAATGCCGGGCGCCTGCTATTTTCCTAAGATGCGAATCGCAGGAAGTAAGTCGCTATGGGACAGCCATTTTCCGTTGACGGTGGCGTAGAAGGCCGACGGATGCGATCTCATGTCGGTAGTGTTGAACGCCCACCCATCCACAGAGTCCATCGAATTCGCATCGGTGCCCACCACAAGCCAGTATGGGGTGTCTTTACTGAGCGGCACGTTCGCGAATTTGACGGTGGTGAGCGCGCAACAGCCAAAAAACCCCGGCAAATTGTCGACGTCGATGGGCCCCGCGATCGTGTCGCCGGGAATGCCACCCGAGTCCACTGCCAGCCAGACCGCGATCGAAGCCGTTCCCGATAACGTGAAGAATGGCGCTTCGATCTTAGTCAGTGTCACATTCGTCTTGGGGGTCAGAGGCAGCGCCCTCCAAGTAGCTCCGGGCCCCCCCTGCTGGGCGTCCGGTCCCTGAATAACCGTACCGGAGCAGCAGAAATAGGTGGCATATCTGTAATCGCTGAGGTTGCTGAAGAGAGTCTTAAGACCCGCGTGATCCTCGTTTGCCTCAAGCGTCACTGCCTGAACTTTCGAGGGGCTGATGGTGACGGTGCGCATGCCTTCCGCGGTCGTGGTGTAGGTTTGGCCGGCGGCCACAGCCGTTAATCCGGCCAGTATGAGCAGAGTTAGACAAATTGCGCTTGTTCTGTTCACTTGGGTCCTCACTAGTTGTTAGTTGGGCGGGCTGGGCCGGTAACTCGACTTGACTTCTTCGTTGTGCGAAAGTCAAGACGACAATGAAAAGTAGTAATCACCTTTCGACTGAAAGCATTGCACCCGGCGTGGGCGCTGTCAAGCGGGGCCAGCACGGCGCGCAAGATGAGTTTCAAATCGAGTAAGCTGCACTCTGCGTATGATGCCATGGCAACGCGTAATTTGGCTTCGGTACTGCGCAGTGCCTGTGCTAACATCTGGAGTCACTTTGGCTACGGGAGATATGTATGCGCCTCCGGTTGGCTTGGATTGTATCGTTCTGGGTCATCGCTTCGCTATCATTTTCGCAGGAAATACCCAACACCGCGCGCCACGTTTCGCGAGCCATGCCGGTTGACTCACCGCAACGCGAGCTTTCCGCCGAGCGTCCAGCGGCGCCGTCTGCCATCGTCCAGCCCAACGGCGCCGATGAAGGCGTCCCGAGCCATGCGTGGCAGTTACTCGCCACTCTACCTGGAGTGATCATTCATGACATCGCCTTTCCCACTCCCAAGATTGGTTATGCGGTGGGTGAACTGGGTCAGATCTGGAAGACGACCGATGGGGGCAATCACTGGGTGCAACAAGTTTTAAGGGATGGCGAGAACGATTACTTCTATGGCGTCGACGCTCTTACACCGGAGAAGGTGATTATCTCGGGGTTCTACGATTCCTCGAGCGGGAGTTACGGGGTTTTCCGCTGGACAGAAGATGGCGGCGCCACCTGGGGCAGCGACATGAGTCCCAGTACCGAGTCGTTGCTGAAGGTCCGCTTCGTTAAGAAAGAAGATGGAATCATTATGCCGCTGGCCGCCTCCGGGGATTCTCCGACGTTGGCCATATACACGACCGACGGTGGCGCCACGCTTGCCGATTGGAAGAGTGGGGTCGCGAATCCGTCGGGCGCGTGGTTTGATCCGCAATTTTCTCTGCTCGCGAATCTTCATGCGCGTGCCTCTGGCATCAACTTCTGCACCAGCCTCACCAGCGGGTCTACATGGACGTGCGGCCCGTCGGTCGATTCCGTCTTCGATGGTCCGGTTTTTTTCCTGAACGATAAAGTTGGATGGGTAGGGGGCGGCGAAATTTCTCCGAATGTCGAAGGCTGGATGCACGTGACCACCAATGGCGGCAAGACTTGGAGCGGCCGCACTTTGGACGGCCCCTGGCCGATTCGCTCAATTTTATTTCTGACCAGCAAAATCGGATGGGCTGGAGGCGGCAATGTCTATACCGATGTTGGCGGGGTGTACTTCTCGACCGACGGCGGAAACACCTGGACGGTCGATGTGGCCACCAACTCCGAGATGGGTTCGTGCGCCGAGCACGCTATCGCGGGAGGACACCACCAGCTCTGGTGCGCCGGCTTCAACTACAACGGAAACTTCAACAGCGTAATGTATGGCACCCAGTACTAGCCTGGCAGGCGGGCGCAGCCTTGACCCGAGTAACGCAGACACCCTGTCCGCGTGCTAGGAGTATCCGAAAGTAACATCCATTGGGATATCGCGGGCGCAGACGTGCCGTATCATGTCTATGGACGAGTGTTCTAGCTGGCGCCGTCCATCGGACCACGGTACGTGTCGACTACTCAAATCGTCGAAGCTATTTCCCGCCTGCGCTGCATAAGCTGCGGAGCCACCCCTAGCTCCGCCGGACAGGATTTTCGATGCTCGGGGTGCGGCGATCTCCTGGAATTTTTCTTTCCCGGATGGACCGGCGACTCGTTCGCCGCGGATCCGGGCGCGCTCAAGTCTCTCTGGCTTAACCGCCGTTCGTCGCGCAAAGCCCTCGACCAGAGCGGGGTCTGGCGTTTCCGCGAAATGCTTCCGCACATTTCCGAAGAACATGCCATCACGCTGCGCGAAGGCAACACGCCGCTTTATAGCCTGCCGCGCTCGGCCCGCTCCGCCGGAGTCGAACAGCTACTAGCCAAACATCAGGGCATGAATCCAACCGCGTCGTTCAAAGACACGGGGATGACCTTCGCCGCCTCGTCGGCGCACCGGGGCGAATTCAAGTGGGTAGCGTGCGCCTCCACCGGCAACACCTCAGCGTCCATGGCCGCATACGCGGTGCGCGGGAATATGCACAGCCTGGTGCTCATCCCGGAGGGAAAAATTTCGTGGGGCAAGCTTTCGCAATCGCTCGACTACGGAGCGCTCACCTGCCAACTTCGCACCGACTTCGATGGATGCGTGAAGATTCTGAACGAACTCGTCCGCCAGAAGCCTGTTTACCTGCTCAATTCGGTGAATCCGTATCGCATAGAGGGACAGAAAACGGCCGCAATCGAATTGATGGAGCAACTAGGCTGGGAACCTCCCGACCACATCGTTGTGCCGGGAGGCAATCTCGGAAATAGCTCGGCAATCGGCAAAGCTCTGCTGGAAATGCGCGAACTGAAACTGATTTCGCGGTTGCCGAAACTTTCCATCATCCAGGCGCAAGGCGCGAATCCGTTCTATCGGAGCGTGCGCGAATTTGGAGGCAAGAAGCTGGAGCCTATGTCCGCCGATACGCTGGCGACTGCGATACGCATAGGCAATCCAGCGTCATGGAAAAAAGCGTTGCGAGTGCTGCAAGCGACTGGCGGCGAGGTCGAGCAGGTGACGGAGGTCGAAATCGCGATGGCGAAAGCGGAAATCGGCGCCGACGGCATCGGCTGTGAGCCGGCCTCAGCGGTCACGCTGGCGGGGCTCAAGAAGCTACGGCGCAGCGGATTCGTCAAGCCTAACGAGTCCATCGTGCTGATCCTGACCGGCCATCTGCTCAAAGACCCGGATTTCACGATCAAGTTTCATCGCGGCGATTTGTTTGCAACAACGCCAGATGAACGCGATACTTTGCAGACAAAGCCTCTTCAGCGTGCTCCGGTCGTGCTCGATGCCGATCTGGGGGCTGTCATTGCCGCCCTCGATGCGGCTGAGAGAAATTCGTAAGCCAATGTGTTTTTATGGGCATCGTCAATTTCCTAAAACCGAAAACAGCGAAGGCGAACATCAGGCAGCGTGAGCGAGACCTGGGCGAAACTTGAAAAATTGATGGAGATCAACGACGAAAATACATTTCGTGAGGGACTGGAAAAAGAATTCGGAATTAAGCCGGGGGAACCGAGGTACGAAAAGGCTATGAACGCTTGGCGCGAAGCTGAATAGCGCGGTCTACACGCTTTCCAAAGCTCTTAACACGTTTGTTTTTTTCGCGTTCCGACAAACCGCATTCATCCATGTGTTCTTCTATGATGGATGCGATCTTACGAGCCGCCTCAACCTTGCGCTGGATTTTCGGCTTTGGTACGGCGTTCGAAGCCATGCGGTGCTTTTCCCTGTCCTTCACTAAAGTCATACATTTTGCCCGGCCCGTCAAGTCAAACTCTCGTCATATGAACATTACCCTCCGAAGATGAGGTTGGGAAGTAGCGAAGGTAATCGCGAAAAAGGCCGTAGGCAGCAGAGAAAAGTTGAATTCTCGCTGGGAACGCTTTCAGGGCTTTCTACGTTCGCCGACGCGGCGGAGAGAAATTCGTAGCACAAAGCCGCAAAATCCTGTATAAAACACAGTTCAGCATCAGTGGCGATATTCAGGGATTAGCCCAGCCGCCCCCGGCTAAGTCTTTTGTTTCCAGAGCTTCGGAAGTTTCGCCGCCGGGAAGCGGCCTCGTTCACAAGGGTGTTACTGAGAACTGATAGCTGAAAGCTGATAGCTGTTTCAATCTATGCCTTCACGCCCCGCATCGCAGGACCGTTCGTTGCGCCTGGCTCTCCCGGCGACCTCCGCCAATTTGGGGCCTGCCTTTGACGCCGCTGCGCTTGCCCTCGATTTCCATCTCCGCCTGCGCGCCGAGCGAGCGCCTGATTTCTTCGTGACCGCTGAAGGCCGCGACGCACAGATCTGCGGTCGCATGGAGAACCACCTCATCGTTACCACTTACTGCGAGGTGCTGGAATCGGAGAATCGCAAGATCGCGCCGCTGCGCATCCACATCGAAAACGAAATTCCTATAGGAAGAGGCTGCGGGTCGTCCGCCGCCGCCCGCCTGGCCGGCATAGCGCTGGCCGTACACTTCGGGCATCTGCGCTGGAAAAATGACCGCATCGTCGGCGAAGCGTCCATGCGCGAGCACCACCCTGACAATGCCTCTGCTTGCTGGATGGGCGCGCTGACGGTGGCGCGCATGGCCAACCAGGTTCAGGCGCAGGTAGTCGAAGTGAAGCCGAAAGGGAAGTGGCCGCTATTGCTTGCGGTTCCGGATGCTCTGCTTTCGACCGAGCAGGCGCGACGCGTGCTGCCGTTTCAATATTCGCGCGCCGATGCGGTCACCAATATTCAGAATTCCATGCTGCTGTTTGCGGCTTTCACGCAAGACCGTCAAGACTTACTGGCGGCCGCTCTCGAAGACCGCATTCATCAGCCGTATCGAGCGCCGCTCTGTCCGCTGCTGCCCGCGCTTAAAGAGCTCACGGGAGATTCCGGCATCCTCGGCGCTGCCCTCAGCGGAGCCGGTCCGTCGGTGCTCGTCTTCCTGGATCCGAAAGTTCCGGCAAAAAAAGCCAAGCAGAGAATCGCCGCCCACCTGACCAAGCGGCGTTTGACTGCCGAGTTGATTCTCACCGAGATCGCGCAGCACGGGGGACGCGATGGCGCCGACTGGAAAAAACACCATCCGCCGGCAAAAAGATAGGCCGACGCGCCAACTTTACCGGACGGCCCGAAAGCTTGGAGGTCATCGCTGTCGAGATGGTTCAAGGGGATGGTTCCTTAGGCCATCTTCCGAAGATTCCGATAAAATCGAGTGTATGAAAACCTTTGCCAGAATCACGCACTGGACCCCGCCCAGATGGATGGACTTCCGTGCATACGAGGTTTGAGGATTCCGGTTGCGACTGTCATCGGGATGCTCAGTGAAGGGATGACCGAAGATCAAATTCTCAACGCGTTTCCCGACCTAGAGCGGGAAGACATCCGCGAGTCTCTCCGCTACGCTGCCGAAGCGCCTTGTCCCCGCTGATCGCAAAGGGATTGCGGGAGGCCGGCCACGACGCCGTTCACGTTCGCCAGTGCGGTCTTCAATCTGCGAAGGACGATGTGATTTTCCACCGAGCAGGGTCGGAGGAACGCGTGCTTGTCTCCGCCGACACCGACTTTGCGCGCATTGTGGCATTGCGCGGGGAAACAAAGCCCTCCGTTATTCTTTTTCGATGGGCGCCCAATCAGCCGACAGAGCAACTGAAGCTGCTGAACCTTAACCTGCCAACTTTTGCCTCGGCTCTTGATGCGGGATGCATCGTCGTAATCGAAGAAGACCGAATAGGTTGCGAAGGTTGCCGCTGGGATCTCCGCACTAGATCATCTGGATCTAATTTCCTGATCAGAATTTCTTGCGAAAAAACTCAATCATGGTATAGCCGATGAGCGCGGCAATAGCGGCAATTCCAAAGTTGGCCGTCGTGAAGACATCTCCGAGCGCCCAGGCGAGTCCCCTCTTCTGTCCCATGCCTGAGCGCTCGAATTCGCCCATCAGGAGATTGGAATAGAACAGGAAAATAATAAAACCAACCTCGATCACCGCTCTCCATCCACGGTTCTTCATGGCAAGAGTTTGCTCCCTAATCGCAGCGATCGGCAAGCATCGGATGGGCCCAGTTTACTCATGAAGAACGATCCGCGGCCAACGTCGGATTATCAAAGGGCCATTCCCGCCTGCGCCAGGCCCGCACACAATAAATAACTGTTCCGACGACTAGAATCAACGCTGCATAGCGAAACTCACGCAGGAAGTTTCGCCGCGAGACCAGAATAAACAAAAAACTTAACGCCGCGAGCAGCGCCGGCAGCGGATAAAGCCACATGCGAAACGGACGCGGCATATCCGGACGCCGTATGCGCAGCACAATCACGCCGATGCTCTGCACCAGAAATTGCAGCACGATGCGAATCACAATCAGCGAGGCAATCAGGTCGGCAAGCCGCAAAAAACAAAACAGTGCTGCCACTCCCGCCAGCGCCAGCAGGGAAACATAAGGGAACTTATACTTCGGATGCACCCGCGCAAACGCGCGAAAATAATTTCCATCGAGCGCCGCAGCGTAGGGAACCCGCGAGTACCCGAGCGTCAGCGAAAACACCGAGGCGAAAGCCGTCCACATCACCAGTACTGTAATCAGCGAAGCCGCGCCTTGTCCGTAAATGCGCTGCATCATCGTCGAAACCACATAGAGCTTGCTGTTCGCCGCACCCGATTGCGCCAACTCGCGCCACGGAATTACGCCGAGAATGCAGATGTTCATTACGATGTAAAGGCACGCGACCGCAAGAATCGAAAGAAAAAGCGCCCGCGGAATATTTTTTTCCGGATCCTTGACCTCGTCTCCCAGGAAGCAGACGTTGTAGTACCCGCCAATGTCGTAAGAGGCGATCAGCATGGCGCCGCCGAGTCCATGAAAAAAGTCGCGCGAGAATGAAAAGGCTCCCGGAGGCAGATCGAATGCCTGATGCGCGTTGAAATGAGTAAGGCCGGTGATGATGATCCATCCGATGGTGGCCATTACGCCGAGCCAGAGCAGGTTGGTGAGGCGTGAAATCGCGGTGATGCGGCGGTAGAGTAGAAAAGCCGTGAGCGCGCAGACGCCGATGGCCACGAGCGTGGCCGGCATTGCAAGCCAG
Source organism: uncultured Acidobacteriaceae bacterium (assembly GCA_963775845.1). GTDB lineage: Bacteria > Acidobacteriota > Terriglobia > Terriglobales > Acidobacteriaceae > Acidiflorens. The sequence continues at coordinate 17,302 of CAVZKN010000001.1, forward strand.
GTCAGCTGCAGAGTTCCGAGCAGTGGCAAACTGAGGCTGGCGGTGTGCGTTGACCAGACGCGCTCCAGTCCGGGCCAGAAAAAAGCGGCATATTGCGAAAGGCCGATGGCGCCCGAGGCGATCGATAGCGGCGCGCTGAAGGACAGTTGCCAGATGAAGAGAAAAGAGATGAGGCGCCCCAACTTTTGTGGGCCGTAGATTTCTTTCAAATAACGATACGAGCCGCCGGAACCGGGCATCGCCGCGCCGAGTTCGGCCCACACAAGACCGTCGCAGATGGCGAGCCCGGCTCCCAGCACCCAGCCGAGCATGGCTTGCGGACCGCCCATGGCGGTGACGATCAGCGGGATGGTGATAAAGGGACCCACGCCGATCATGTCAATCATGTTCAGCGCGGTGGCGGAGGCTAGACCGAGGCCGCGAACGAGCTGCGGATTGGTGGCTTCAGTGCCTTCGCGCGAAATCGTCATGAAAAGAGTCGTTGGTCGATGGCCGTTAGTCGATGGCGCGAAGGGGAGTGCTCGCGGCCAAAAGCAGGTCCTTCGCTGCGCTCAGGATGACAAATTTATTTTTCAATCACAAAATTGTTTTTCGATTCTTGCATTTCTAGCCATGGCTCATAGGTGATCGGGAGCCACGGCTTATAAGTGCTCGCCAGCGAGTAACGACTAGCGACTACCGATCAGATTTACAAACAAGCGCACCGCTCCGGGCACACCGGCCGGCAGTTGGCGGAAGAAAGCGTATCCCGTATAGATGTAAGTTCCCTTGCCATAATGGGCCACCAGGAGTCCGCCCTTCTGCTCGCTTTCGCCCGGATCGTGTGACTCGAGCAGCGGAGTAAAGTTCGAATCCCACTGCGACATGAAGTAGAGGCCTCGCTCCTGCACCCAGCCCGCAAAATCTCTCTGCGTAATTTCATTGGGAGAATGAAAGATCGGATTCGCCGGATCGAGAATCGTCACCGGAGCCTCTTCCACCGAAACCCGCGCCCGTCCGAGCGTTGCGGGGTAAGGCGTGTATTTGCCGGAATTGAAATCGATCGGCACCCCAAAGGACCCCATTGTGTTGTATTGCACGACCAAGCGTCCACCATTCGCGACGAAATCGAGCAGGCGCTTGTTGTTGTCAATCACGCCTTTCTGGGTGTCATAAGCGCGGATGCCGAGCACGATCGTCTGGCACTTGCTCAGATCCTCGCTGGCCAACTTGTCAGCCGGAATCATTGTGACATTCATTCCGATCTGTTCGAGCACGGTCGCAATGTCGTCGCCCGCGCCCATGATGTAGCCGACCTTCAAATCCTTCGGAACTTTGACGTCGACAATGCTGACGCGCTGCACCGCAGGCTGATAATAGTAAGCCGCGCCCAAGTCTTCACGGGTCACGAGCGTGTAACCCTCGCTGTATTTTTGGCCGCCCGCTTCGAGAACGGCGCGAATTTCAGTTCTTTCTTCCTGCAAACCTGAGGTCAGAAGCTTGAAGACCAGGTCTTGTTTGTCGCCGCGTTTTGAGAGGGTCACCGGAATCTCACGCGGCTCCGAAGTCCATCCCTGCGGCAGATTCAGTCGCAGCGTCCCGTTGGGCGCGCCGGTGAGATTCGAACGCACTCCGACTTTGACCTTGATTTCCTTTTTATCGGCGACCGGCAGGACTTGTTCGCCCGGTTCCAGGTTCAGAGAAAACGCAGGCGCAACCGCCAGCGGAATCTTTCGAGTTTTGTCTTTTTCGTCAACAAATGGAACCATCACCGTGGCAGAAATTTCTCCTGCGGGCAGAGCCTTCTGCGAAGCGCGATTTCTGATTACATCGGGGAGGGGTGAATGTCTCCCGCCGTGATCGACAGTTTGATACCTGAGGCTGACCCGCAGTGGTGGCGGCGGCAGAGGCAGAGTCTGATAGCGCGCGTCATCGATGGTGTTGAGAGCCTCGGTTTCAGGATTGTCGCGATGCCAGTAGGGACGCGTCGGCGAGGCATCGGCCGGAACCTGCAGCGCGAAATTAGCATAGTAGTCTTTGCCGGGAGCGACGGTCATCTCCCCGGCATCGCTCTGCTTCACCCAGTTTGCAGAATCACCGAGCCCGGCGTCATCCACCGTCAGCCAATATTTCGAACCGTTGTGCAACTTAGCAATCACCTGAAACTTTTGCATGGGAGAAACGACGGTGAGCGCATCTTTGAATTCCGGCACGGTCTTGCCCGAAGTCCCGAGCGCAGTTACGCTGGCTTTCAAAGTCACATTAAGGGCCAGGTTCAGCGCGGTCTGCGCTTCGTCTCGTTTTTCATGCAGGACCACGAGCACGTCGTCTTTCGCGGCGTTCGCCACGCTGCTGTCGCCGAGCCGATCCGCGCTCAGACGATCTTCGCTCAGACGATCTTCGCTCAGACGATCAATGACCGAATCCAGCGCCAGCAGCGCCTTCGCCAGCGGATCGGCCGCGCTGTCCGGATCTGCCTCAGCCTTTTCGGCAGCCTTCTTTATATCCGCGGCAATCGATTCCAGTTCATGCCGCAGCCATGGCACTTTCTTCTCATCATCGCCGAGCCGTGAGGCCAATCCCGGCAAAGTCACATCGATTCCATCAAAAAAACTTTGCTCGTGCCCGTCTTTATCTTTATCTTTCGGCGAGTCCACGACCGAATCCACCAGCTTGTAGAAAGTGAAGCGGTCGCCGGGTGGAATGGTGAAGCCGCCCACGCCCTGCGATTCCTGGTGCCGCAAGCCTTGCAGATAGAACTGAACGTACGATGTTCCCAGCACCGGATCGACGACTCCTGTATTCAGCCGCAGCGTGTAGTTGGGGGCGTCGCAAGTCATCGCGCCAAAGCCGCAAACATTGCCGATGTACAACTTCTTCGGCTGCCAGGGTTCGAGTCCCTCCGCGATTTGCTCGGGAAAGCGCTTCGGATCAGCCGCCGCGCGAAATGCCTCTTTCGTCAAGATTGCCGAAGCCTGGTGGTGCCCATGCCCGTCGCGATCCGTGCCGGAAAAGCGCGCGACCAGGACATCCGGACGAAAGGTTCGAATGACCCGCACGATATCCGCGAGCGCAATGTCGTGGCCGTGCCACTTCTGAAACGTCTCTTCGGGAGTCTTCGAATATCCGAAATCGGCGACGCGCGAAAACCGTTGCTCGACGCCGTAGTAGCGGTCGGCTGCTAATACCTCCAGGGTGCGCACCACACCCAGCGCATCGAAAAGATTGCTGCCCAGCTTGTTCTGTCCACCTTCGCCGCGGTTGAGCGTCAGCAGCAAGGTCGAGACCCCTTTGCCGCGGGCCTCAAGCGTCAACATGCTACCGTCTTCGTCGTCGGGATGCGCATCGGTTTGCATCAGGCGGGCAGTGGTCTGCAGGCGCCGCAGCATCAACTGAAGGCCAGACGCGCCGGTGTCCTGCGGTAAAGGATCGTAATACTGATCGTCGGGCTGACGATCCTGCGGCTGACGATTGTCTTTAGCATCGGCCGCGCGATCGACCTTGCGATTGGCGGGCGCAGGTTCTTCTCGCTGTGCGCCAATGAACGTGGCCAAGGCCAGCGACAGCGCCAACAGAAAAATGACCGCAAGCGGTCTTGTACGCACCCATCCACCCCCGGACTGGTTCGATTCCGACAACATTCCCATCTGATGGATTCTACTCAAAGAAAGGAGCAAACATAATCTGGACGCTCGTAACTTGGACGCTGAGCTTGGTTACCAGACGGCCCCCTGCAAAGCCTCAAACTTTTTCTGGCACTCGGCCGCTGCTTTTACGACCTGCCCGAACTCTGCATCCTGGCGCAAGCCCGCCAGCAACGGATCCGACTCCAGCGCCTGATGGGCGCAGTAATTGCCCGCGACCGCCCGCCGCAGAAAGGCGGCCGCAATCTGATTTTCGCCGCAGGCCGCCAGCATCGTGGCCTGGTGATATTTCAATTCCGGACTGTGTTTCGTCAATAGTTCTTTCTCCGCCTGCTCCGCCATCTGGTGAATGTCGCTCGCTGGAGCCTTATCGAGACATGCCAGCACCATCGTCCGCATCCACAGCGGATTTTCCGAGATCTGCGGCGCCGCCTGCCGCGCTTCCGTCATTTTGTTCTCGCGCATCAACACGGAAACCTGCACGGCGTTCGACCACTCCGAACCCGCATCGAGGTTGAGAAATTCCATTGCCCGGGCCGCCTTGCCGGTCTCCGCGAACGCCAGCGCGCACGTTCGCCAGTTGAAGTTTCCGGCCGCGCCAATCGCCAGCGCTCGATCGCACTCGCTCTGCGCTTCATTCAAACGCCCCGCATACCGCAGCACGTACGCCAGCGAAAAATGCGCGAAGGCGGAATCCGGACGCCGTCGCACAAGCGCTCGCGCATCCTGATAAGCGCGGTCGAGGTAGCCACCTTCGGCCTCATTGGCCGCCAGCAATCCGGCGGCACTGACCCGCCCCGGTTCCACGGCAAGGGCCCGCCGGTAGGCGGCATTCGAACGCTGATAGCCGGCTTCGCCTCCATCTGAATAAACCGCGTCGAAGTAATAGCGCCGTCCCAGCACTTCCCACGCCGGAGCATAATTCGGATCGAGGCTTACCACCTGCTCCAGAATCGCGATTGCGTCTTTATTCGCCTGGCCATCGTGCGGAAGGCCCAACGTTCGCAGATACGCGTCGTAGGCATCGCGATTCGCGGGAGCGCTTTCTTTTTCCACTGCCGCGCGACTGATGCCCAAAGCCGGTATCAGTTCCTGCCGGACTTCTTTCGCCATTTGATTGCGCAGCGCGATCAAGTTCTCGACGGGCGTGGTGAGAGTGCCAGTCCAGATCACCTTGTTATTTTTCACATCGACCGCTTCCAGGGTCACCATCACCATCTTGTTCTGGCGCAGGAAGTGCCCGACTACGACCGTGCTCACGCCCAATTCGCGTCCAGCCTTGGCGGGATCCACTTCCGCGTTGCCGTACTTCTGCGTTGATCCAGACGGTCGAATCTCCAGCGAGTGGGCGTAGGTGAGAGCATTCGAAATCTCATCGGCCAGCGCGAAACGCAGGTATTCGCTCTCCGCATCGTTGCTGATGTTTTGCAGCGGCAAAACCGCGATCGTCGCATTGCCGGTGCTGACCGGAGTTTCTCGACCTTTCCACCACCATGCGCCCACCGCCGCGCTGATCGTGACCAGCAGGGCTGCCAGTGCCACCATGCTCCACATCACCTTCGAACTTGATTTGCGGAATGTGTGCGTTTTCAAATGCAGCCCGGACACTCTGCGCAACCTGCCCTGGAGCGTCGATTCCGTCCCGGTCTTTGCTCGCAAGCGCACCAGGTCGGCTTTCATCTCGGCCGCATTTTTGTAGCGCTTGTCGCGCTCCTTCTCCATCGCTTTGCCGATGATGATTTCAAGGTCGGGAGGCACGGCCGGATTGATCGAGCGCGGCGACGGCGGCTTCGTATTGATCACCGCGTGGAGGGTCATCACGACGTTTGTTCCCGTGAAGGGCTTCTTGCCGGTAGCCATTTCAAAGAGCACCACGCCAAAGGAAAATATGTCGCTGCGGACGTCCAAATTTTCGGAGCGCGCCTGCTCTGGCGACATATAAACCGCGGTCCCAGGAATCACTCCCACCTGGGTCAACGAATCCTCAAGCGACGAGTCTGTGGTGGTGCCAACGCTGCCGTCCCGGGCCAGTTTCGCCAGGCCGAAGTCGAGAATTTTGACCTGCCCATTCGGAGTAAGAAAAATGTTTGCTGGCTTGATGTCACGATGAACAATTCCCTTGGCATGGGAGGCGGCGAGCGCATCCGCCACCTGCACCGCAATATCCAGCAGGTCTTCCATCTCCATCGGCTTGCCATGGATGCGCTGTTTCAGGCTTTCGCCCTCGAGCTTCTCCATCACGATGAAGGGCTGTCCATTGTTGTCTTCAATGTCGTGGATGGTGCAGATGCCGGGATGATTGAGCTGCGACGCGGCGCGCGCCTCGCGCGTAAAGCGATCGAGCGCGCGCTGGTCCTTGACCAGATGTTCGGGAATAAATTTCAGGGCAACATGACGGCCGAGGCGAAGGTCCTCCGCCTCGTAGACCACACCCATCCCGCCGCCGCCAAGCTTCGACAGCACGCGATAATGAGAAACCGTTTGGCCAAGCATTTCCATGAATGTGTATGTGCGGCGGAGACTTTTGTCCGCCGCGGTTGACTTTTGATTCTAGTGCATGATTCTAGTGCAAGGCTGGGTTGGTTGCGCGGCGACGACGGCGTAATGGTAGGCTGTGATCTCGATCGGGTCAACCGTGGATGGGTTGGCTGCCGCTTAAAGACAGACCGCATAGGATTGTCAGTTGTGAAAGCGCCTGATTACATCACTCATCACCGGTTACCGTGCAGGCTAGCCGGTTCAACGGGTATATCATTCAAATCAGCAGGGCAAAAGCTTATGGCTTCCACAATTCTTCTGGGCGAAGCACACGATGGCTGGATTGGATTCTTTCTGATTGGAATGCTGACGATGGGGTGCTGGGGTTTGGCGGGCAGGTGGATTGTTCTTCACCCCGACAAAGCCTTTGCTTGGCTATTTGTGAGCCGGGGTAGCTTCGCTGCAAGAGTTGGACACTTTATCGGAGTGTTCATGGCCTTTTTTGGCGCGATGGGCGTAATTTTCTATCTCGCACTCATCATGCATTTAGCTAGTTGGATCGTGATACCAGCAGCTATTGCGTGCGGAACCTACGCTGCCATTCATGTCCGCAAAGAATTACACCAGCAGACCGAAAAGACCGGTGAGCACGCTAGTCAAGCTAGTTGACGAAAAATCCCGATTTCAGTTGCGACCTACTTGGCACAATCGCCCGATTGTTTTGCAACTAAGACGTTTATGGAATGTCTGTGCGACGCCCTACTCGCCGCGCGGCCGCATGTGTCCCGTGCGCACATATCGGTCGTGCCATCCCAGGCTTTCGGGCAGCAGGTGCGGAGTATGTTTGCCGTACGACAAACGCGACGCCCGATCCTCATAATCGCGCAGCGCCGAGCGATAGTCGGGGTGGGCGCATTTTTCAATGATGAGTTTGGCGCGTTGCCGGGGCGACAGGCCTCGAAGGTCCGCCAGTCCCTGTTCGGTGACCACCACATCGACATCATGCTCGGTATGGTCGACGTGCGACACCATCGGGACGATCGTGGTGATCGCCCCTTTCTGCGCCGTCGAAGGAGCCATAAAGATTGCCAGGTAGCCGTTGCGGGCAAAGTCGCCCGAGCCGCCAATGCCGTTTTGAATGCGCGATCCCATGACGTGGGTCGAATTGACGTTGCCGTAGATGTCGGCCTCGATCATTCCATTCATGCCGATTACGCCCAGCCGGCGAATAATCTCGGCATGGTTCGAGATCTCTTGCGGGCGCAGAACGATGCGCTCGCGGAAGGTCTTGATCTCGGAGTTGAAGCGCGCTCCCATTTCAGGGCTGAGAGAGAATGCGGTGGCCGAGGCGCAAGTGAGCTTGCCGCTGCGCAGCAACTCGATCATACCGTCTTGAATGACTTCGGTGTACGAGGTTAAATCTTCAAATTTCCCTTCCTGCAGTCCATGCAACACGGCATTGGCGATGTTTCCCACTCCGGATTGCAGGGGCAGTAAGTTGGCGGGAACGCGGCCTTTCTGTACCTCCCACTCAAGAAATTCGAGGATGTGAGCGGCGATCATGCGCGAGGTGATGTCGGGCGCCTTGAAGGCGCTATTGCGATCGGGAGAATCGGTCAGCACCACGGCGGCAACTTTTTCCGGGGGCACGCGAAGATAAGGAGTGCCAATTCTCTGCGCCGTGTGCACCAGCGGAATGGGCTGCCGGTTCGGCGGGTTCTGCATACCGTAATAAATGTCGTGCATGCCTTCCAGCTCCTCTGGCTGCGAAGCATTCACTTCGAGAATCACCTTCTCTGCCTGCTCGATCCAGGTGCGGTTATTGCCCACCGAGGAACTGGGAACCACGCGCCCGTCTTCGAGAATCGCCGTAACCTCGATCAGCGCCCAGTCCATTTTGCCGAGAAATCCGTATTCGACGTATTGCGCGACGTGGCCGAGGTGGATATCCATGTACTCCATCTCGCCGGCATTGATTCGCTTGCGCGTCTCCGGGTCCGACTGATAGGGCAGCCGCAGCTGGATGCCACCGGCCATCGCCAGCGCGCCGTCCAGTTCGGGTCCCGTCGAAGCGCCGGTAAAAATGCTGACCTGAGCCTTCTGGCCGCGCAGGTTGGCGTCGGAGATGCGCCGCGCCAAAGCCAGCGGCACAGCCTTCGGATAGCCGGAGCCAGTAAATCCGCTCATGCCAATGCGAGTATTGAACTGAATCAGCGCCGCCGCCTCTTCGGCGTCCATGATGCGCGATGCCAGGTTGGAGTTCAGAACGCGGGAATTAGCTGCGGTTAGGGTGGCCATGGCTCTCCTCAACAATCGTTAGGATCGTTGAGGAATGTTGGCACTGGGAGGCGATTTAGCCTGTGATTGCGGTCACCGAAGATAGTGACGGGCAAGAACGAGGGAAGCAGTCGTTGGTCGCTAGTCGATAGTCGTCAGCGAACGCTTCACACGACAACCAATGACTGACGACTCGTTCACCTGCTAATGAGAGCCGCCGAGCCTCCCACCCACTTCATATTCTTGTTGTGGTCTACGCCCATCATCAGCCCGCGGCCGAGGCGCAGAATAATCAGGACGGGCATGAGCCGATCGAGCCAAACGTACATTATTCGCAATTCTACTTTGGTCGGACCAAAAGGAGTTTCGATCACTGGAGTAAAATTCAGCCGCTCCTGCAAGATGTATTCGCTGCGTTTCGCCGCCGGGATCGCGTCAATATGGGCCTGCGTCGGAGCGATGACCACTCCCAGTCCGGCAAACGAATACAGGGGCTTCAGCACAAAATTTTCCAGGTCCGAAGGCACTTCTGTCAGCTGATCGAGAAACCAGGTTCGCGGCACCGACGGATGCTTGAGATAAGGGATCGAATATTTGCTGATGCGGAAATACCAGTTGGGATGCCCCGCCCACGCCACGTCCAAGTCATCGCGAAAATCAAAGGGCGGAGTGACACCCTTGCGTTCGAGTTCATCCACGATGGTGCGGTTATAAATTCGCTCGATGCGAATTTCTTTGCCGCCTTCCTCATAAAAGAGCTGCCGGCCTCGTTTGCGAATTTTCGTGATGCACACGGTGCGAATTCCCAGCAGCTTTTCGGTCAGTAGAAAATCGGGACGCGTCTTCTGCTCCTCGGGATGCACCTCCATCAGCACCACATTCGCCGGATCATGCCCCGCGACAATCGCATCCGACAAAAGTTTCTTGTAGCCAGCCACATCGAGCCCGCTCAAAAAATAACGCAACTGAGGATCAAGCTGGAACACATCGACATAAGCCTGCGACAGCACCGCCTGGTAAGCGTAAAGGGAAGGGAAGGCCTGTAACTCGACCAGCTTCGGATGCAACTCGCCCGCCGCATCGCGCACCAGCCCAAAATCCACCTGAATAAACATGGGATGCGGCGCTTCATTCGGTACCCGAAACGCTGCTGGAATCGAAGCCTCAGAGCGCGCCAGATAGTCACGATTCTCCACTAGCTGAGTAATCAACTCGCGCCCATCGTCCGCAATGCGCTCCACCATCGCGCTCGGAAAGAAGCAAGGCGTCTCGCAAAGCGCAAACGGAACCTCCATCCCGCAACGCGAAGCCATCTCCAGCCGCAGCCGCTCAAATTTTTCCGGAGTAAACCGCGCGTTGAAGTCGTGCCGGTAGGAGGGAATCATAGAATGCTGTTCACCGCCGAGACGCAGAGGGCGCCGAGAAAAACTGAAGGCTTGCTCACGCTTCGATTAGAAACTTCCCGCCACGCATAATCTGCTCGCCATCGACCCAGATATCAAAGTTCCGTCCCACCACATCGATATGGGTACCGGAATACCACTCCGCGCCAGTGTGCGCGCCGTACGGATTGCCAAAGGCAATATGCACGCCGGGAAACTTCTCGTCCTGCAGAATCTCGCCAATGACGTCCTTCAATTCGAGGTTCGTCCCAATGGCAAACTCGCCGACCCGGTTGCTGTTCTCATCCGTGTGCGTGTAAGCCCAAAAATCGTCTTTCAATTCCTTGTTCGACGAGTGCGCCTCGATCAAGCGGTTGCCCTTGATCTGAATGGTCAAAGGATGCGCCTTAAGATCGCCAAACTTTTCGCACAGGTAATCGCCCACGACGCCATCAATGACAAAAGTGCCGTTGACCTCGCCCGGAGTAGTGAACACCTCACCGCCGGGCAGGTTCCCCCACTTCTCTGTGCTGATGATTCCGCTGGTTTTTACCCAGCGATAATTGGGATTCAAATCCGCGACCAGATCCGTCCCGGCAGGCGTCTTGGCTCGAATCTGCTTGGCGCGGCGCACCTTCTCCTGCACTTTCAGGCTCAGCCGATCGACTTTCAAGAAGTCCGCCCGCATGCCTTCGAGCATAATCCGCTTCTTGATGTTGACCATGTGCGCGTGCCGGATTTTCTGCCGGTTGACGATTTCCGTCATCTGCATGCGCGACTTCAATTCGTTCATCTGCGCCCGCACCGCAAAGATGCTGACCTGGCTCGTCTCCAGATCTTCGGCGATAGGCAAAGGCAAGTCGGTCAGCGGACGCGTCGCCACAGCTTCGAGCACCCAGACCTGATAACGGCAGCCCACTTCCTCGAGTTCGTGCACAATCGCGGCCGCGATCTCGAGGCTCGCCTCATCGGTAATGACGGTGACCTTCTCGGAAGGCAGCACGCGCAGGCAAACGCGCACCGCATTCCGCGCCCCCGGAGTAAGCTCAGCGTCGAAAGCCATCTGATTCAGTTGTCGGTTGGATTGTGCCTCAGTATTAGTATTCGTATCGGTCAAGTTATTTGTCGATATGGTCATCAAACTCATTCAGACGGCGCGTGCGGCCGGTAAACTTTCGACCTCGTCCACGTCCACCTCAGTCTCCTCAATGATGTAGTCCACCACGGCTTTCATATCGCCGGTCTTGCGGTAAACAACCAACTGCCGGTCCGCGCCCGTGCCCATTTTCATGATCTCGCGGACGTACTGCACTTCCGCCCGGCAATTGAGTTCATCGAGCACATCGTCGACGAACTCCAGATACTCTTCGATCAAATCGCGCTCCGGAACCTCCATCTGCTTGCCGAAATCGATCAGCTTGCCGTTGATGCCATAGCGCGCGGCGCGCCACTTGTTCTCCATCAGCAGCGACTTGCGGTACATGCGGAAACCCTGGTTCTGCGAGTACAGCTTGTAGAGTTTCGCCACCGTAGCTTGAATCAGCGCCGCCAAAGCAATCGTCTCGTCCAGCCGCATGGGCAGATCGCAGACCCGGAACTCCAGCGTGTTGAAGAACGGATGCGGCCGCATGTCCCACCAGATCTTTTTCGCGTTATCGATGGAATTCGTTTTCACCAGCAGCTTTACATAATTCTCGTACTCGCCCCAGCTGGGAAAATAATCCGGCAGATTCGTGCGCGGAAACTTGTCAAAGACCTTGCAGCGGTACGAGTGCAGCCCCGTGTCCATCCCCAGCCAGAAGGGAGAATTCGAGGACAAGGCCAGCAGGTGCGGCACAAAGTAGCGCGCGTGGTTCATCATATGGATGAGAACTTCGCGATCTTCGATGCCTACGTGCACGTGCAATCCGAAAATAAGATTGGCGCGGGCCACCAGTTGCATGTCCTGCACGATGTTCATGTAGCGCTCGTCGGGGGTTACCTCCTGCGCGCGCCAGTCCGCGAACGGATGCGTGGCCGCCGAAGCCAGGCGCAGACCGTTCTCCCGCGCCAGCCGGATCATGTGGTACCGCAAACTCTTCAGTTCTTCGCGCGCCTCTTTGATGTTGCGACAAACCGAGGTGCCCACCTCGACGACCGACTGATGCATCTCGGCCTTGACCCGTTCCTGCAGGACCAACTTGCCCTTCTCGATAATCTCGGCGTGAATATGCGAGCGCAGGTCCCGAGTTTCGGGATCGACTGTCTGATATTCCTCTTCGATTCCCAGGGTGAAAGTAGGCTTCATAGCGGCATCCAGGCCTGCCAGGCTGCTCTGGCAGAAGTCTTTCTAGTATACCAATGAGAGGTTTGAATATAGTGTCCTCTACTTCGCTCCATTCAGAAACGCGGCCCAGCGCAATTCCTTGACCGGATTCGCGCCGCTGACAGCCTTCCGAACCGCCATTTCCGCGACTGCGTCGACAATCCATTCAAAATTCTGCTGCCCGACCGACGTGACCTCCGCATCGGGAGCCGGATTCATGAAGTCGATCGCATACGGCACGCCGTCCTCGACCGCAAACTCTACGGTGTTCAAGTCATACCCCAGGGCCCGGCACAGCGCCAACCCATCTTTTTCAATGCGCGCCTTCAGCGCCGCCCCCGGTTGCGGATTCCCCTTCACATACCGCTCATGATGCGGAGCTCGCGGGTCGTACTTCATAATGTGCACTTTTTCCTGCCCTACGACATAGCAGCGGTAGTAATCCTCAAACTCGACGCCGTGCTGCAAAGTCATGCAGAGGTCGCCGGTCTGGTTGTAAAAATGAAAAAATTCCTCCGGAGAGTGCACTTTGTAAACGTGCTTCCATCCGCCGCCAGAGTAAGGCTTCAAGAACGCCGGAAACTGCACGTACGCAAAAATCTCTTCCCAATTCAGCGGATAGATCAAATTTCGCATCGAGCGATCGGTGGTATCAGGAGGATGAGTATGATGCGGCAAAATCACCGTCGGCGGGATCGCCACGCCCATCTTGTGCGCCAGCGCATAATTGAAAAACTTGTCGTCCGCCGTCCACCAGAAGGGATTGTTGATGACAATCGTCCCCTGCAGCATCGCATTCTTCAAATAAGCGCGATAGTAAGGAATATCCTGAGAAATCCGGTCGATAATGACGTCATACTTCTTCGGCTCATCCATGCGGATGCCGCCAATCTGGACAAACTCCGCCGTGACTCCGTCAACCTTCAGGCCGTTGACTTTATCGACCAAAGCCGGAGGAAAGGTATTTTCCATCCCAAAAAGAATTCCGATTTTCTTGATGCTCATAAGAGACTCCTTGGTGAAAAACGCTGTTCGCCATTCGTCGTTCGCCGACCGATGCCAATCGCTCGTTCTCGCCGCGCAGCTGCGGGCGAGCGAACGGCGAGCAGCGCCTAACTAAAAATATTTTCCTGCCATCCGCTGCCAGAGCGGCCAATCATGCTTGCTGTTGTCGCCGTAAATATCCAGCCAGTGCGGAACTCCCTTGCTATGCAGAATCCCCGCCATCTTGATATTGGCGTCCAGACACATATCCCAATCCGATGTGCCGAGCACGATTTTCATCTGCCGGTAGCGGCTCAGAAACCAGTCGTCGCTCATGCTCGACAAATAATCCGGAGGATTATTGAAATAAACATTATCGTCGTAATAGCCGTTGAGAAAGCTCTTGATGTCAAACGACCCGCTCATACTCACGCAAGCCGATACCAGGTCGGGATGACGCATGGCAAAATTCAGAGCGTGATACCCACCGAAACTGCATCCCGTCACTGCAATCTGCGGAGCCCAGTTCTTCCACTTCAAATATCCCATAAACTCATCAAGCACATAATGCTCATACTGCACGTGCCGCCAGATGCGCGCTCCGGGATGCACGCTCTTGTTGTACCAGCTCTCGCCATCGACGCCATCCACGCAGAAAACTTGAACCTGTCCCGCCTCCAGTTTTCCCGCCAAGGCGCGAATCATCCCGGCATCTTCGTATTCGAAAAAACGTCCCTGAGAAGTTGGAAACACGAGGATCGGCTGCCCGGCATGACCATAGACCAGCGACTCCATGTCGCGTCCCAAAACGTGGCTGTATTCCCTGCGATATTCGCGGTTCATTGAGCGAGGATTGTAACCGAACTGCGCTGCCTGCGGTTGAGTTCCCGCCAAAAAAACCTGATTCCCCATTACCCCTCCCTTCTGTTATAGTCACCGCTCGTTTTCTTGAGGTCGCTTCAATCGGGGTTACAGGAGAACAAAATATGGGAATGGGAATTCTGTCGTGGATCGTGCTCGGTTTGATCGCCGGTTTTATCGGCAGCAAAATCGTCAACAAGTCGGGAGAAGGAATGTTTCTCGACATCATTCTGGGGATTGTGGGCGCGGTGGTGGGCGGATGGCTCTTCAGCTTCTTCGGAGCCCACGGCGTGACCGGCGTCAATCTCTACAGCATCGTGGTTGCGGTCATTGGCGCAATCGTGGTGCTGGTGGCCTACCACGCCATCAAGAAAGTCTGATAGCAGCTCGGATGGACGGGCGCTCTGCCCGTCCAATCCTCTCTTTCGACATCGACTGAAGATCTATGCCGTCCCCGCCTGCGGAGTGATTCCCAGGTTCTTCAGCTTCGACTGCAACGTAGTTCGCTTCAGACCCAGCCGCATGGCAGCTCCACGCGTACCGCCAATCCTGCCGTGGCTTTCGCGCAAAGCGCGCAGGATATGCTCGCGCTCCGCGGCTGCCAGACTTTCATCCGCCAGCTTCGGCTGGCCGTTTTTCGGCTCAGCCGCATACGGTTCGAATTCATGGAAGGGCGCCACCAGCACCGAACCCTGAGTGAGGATCACGGAACGCTCGACAAAATTTTCCAGCTCGCGCACATTTCCCGGCCATTCCCACCGTATCAGCATGTCCATGATCTTCTTCGGAATGCTGGTGATCGATTTGTTCATCCGCAGGGCGCACTTCTGCACGAAGTGTTCGACGAGCAAAGGAATGTCCTCGCGCCGTTCGCGCAGGGGGGGCACGCGGATCGGAAACACGTTCAGCCGGTAATACAGATCGCTGCGAAATTCGTTTTCGCGGACACTCTCGGCCAGGTCGCGGTTGGTGGCCGCAATCAAACGGAAATTAACTTTCAAGGTATGGATTCCGCCCAGCCGCTCGAATTCCTGGTCCTGCAACACGCGCAGCAGCTTCGGCTGCAGATCGAGCGAAATCTCGCCGATCTCGTCGAGAAACAACGTACCCTCATCGGCCAGTTCCAGCCTGCCAATTTTCTTGCTCACCGCTCCCGTGAATGCGCCCCGCTCGTTCCCGAACAGTTCGCTTTCCAGCAGTCCGGTAGGAATCGCCGCGCAATTCATTTTGATAAAGCTCTTGTCGACACGTCGGCTCATGCGGTGGATCGCCCGCGCCACCAGTTCTTTCCCTGTCCCCGTTTCGCCCAACAGCAGCACGGTGGCGTCGCTGTGCGCCACCTTCGCCACATTCTCCATCACGCTTTGCAAGGCCGGGCTGCGCCCGATGATTTCTCCGAAGCCCAGTTCTGTATCGATTTCGTGCTCCAGGTAGATCTTTTCTTCCGTCAGCTTTTTCTTGGCCTCGCGCAAAGCTTCGGTGGTTTCGCGCAACTCCGTCACATCTGCGCTCGCGCCGGTAATTCCAATCACCGCGCCAGCGCTGTCGAAAAGAGGTTCAATCGTTGATTTGTAGTAGCGCTTCTTTCCACCATCGGCGATCTCGATATCGTGCCGCGCTCCCACCCCCGTCTTCAGCACCTGCCGCCGGATCTCCGTGATGTGCTCGCCCTGCGCGCCGCCGAAAAATTCGCTCGGGGTTTTTCCGCGGTAGTCTTTTCCCGGGAACTGCGGGTTATACATCCAGGTATAGCGCAAATCAAGGTCCTGGTTGAACACCGTGATCCGAGAATTTTCCAGTGCCACCCGAAACCGCTCCTCGCTTTGCCGCAAGGCTTCTTCCGCTTGTTTGCGCTCGGTGACGTCCTGGGAAGTACCCACCAGGCGTGCCGGCCGTCCTTGTCCGTCCTGAAAAACCTTCCAGCGCTCCTCCAGGACTTTGACGCGGCCGTCTCCCATGACAATCCGGTATTCGACCTTGGCAGGCGCACCGTTTTCGAGCGAAGCCTCAAAGGCCGCATCCAGTTTCGCACGATCCTCCGGATGAACAAGTCCCACAAAGCCTGGACGCCTCGGGTGAAAATTGGAGGGATCGGTCTCAAATATGCGGTGCGTCTGTTCGGACCAGGTTATTTCAAGACTCGGCAACTCGAGTTCCCAACTGCCCACTTTTGCCACCGCCTGGGCTTCGATCAAGCGGGCGCGTTCTGTCTCCAATTGCTCTGCGATCCTGTACTGTTCCCGCTCACTGGTTCGGAGGGCTTCTTCCGCCTGCTTGCGCTCGGTAATGTCTTCCACCAGCCCCATGTGCCAACGCTGCTGCTCTTCCTTCCCGGCCATGGGCACCGCCAGAACCCTCACCCACCGCACCGAACCGTCGGGACGCAGATATCTCTTTTCCATCTCATGCGGCCCCGTTTTTTCCTCCGCGACCCGCCGCAGAAACTCTCCGGTCAGCGCCAGATCATCCGGATGCGTAACGCTTGTCACGTCGCTTCGCAACAATTCTTCCTCGGTGCGCCCGGCAATTTCGCAGTATTTCGGATTCAGTTGCAGGTAACGTCCACTGCAGGAATCGACCAGAGCAATGCCAATCGGAGACCGCTCATAGACCGTCCGGAATCGCAATTCGCTTTCCCGCAGCGCCTCTTCGGCTCGCTTCCAGTCCGTGATGTCCTTGTTAACGCACGCTACGCGATCAATCCCGGTCAGCCCTTCTACCGGAAAATACGTTAGCGATAGGTCCCTCTCCCCCATTACTGGATATTTGTACCTGAGTTCGTAGTGGACGACCTTCCCCTGGAAACATTCATCCAACTTCTCTTTGACCACGGTTTCAAAAATCCCCGGATTTAACACCTCTGACACCAAACGCCCGATTACCTGTTCTTCCCTCATGCCTCGATAGTCGAGGAGCGTCCGGTTCACGAGGACGTACCGGTATTCCCGATCCACCACCGCGATCATGTCTTCCAGACTCTCCACAACTCTCTCGAACTCGCAGAGCCGCTGCTCGGATCGCACCTTGTCGGTGACGTCGTGCGCAATACAGCAAACTACCGGTGCTTGCTCTTCATCCCGGCTCAGTACGCTGTCGGTCTCCCAGATCCGCCGTTCGCCCGCTCGGGTGATGACCACCATCCGGCCATGCGCTTCTCCGCTGTGCTCGAGGAGGCGCAGCAACCGGTCGCACTCGTCGCGGAATTGCGGATCGACAATATCCCGCAGCCGCATGTTCAGCATTTCTTCTACGCTGTAGCCCAGCAGACGAGCTGGCAAAGAATTAACCGAGAGGAATCTGCCTTCCAGGTCGTGGACGCAGAGCAGGTGATGGCTGTGCTCACTTACATCGCAACAGCAGCATCCGGTTTCCTGTGAAAAGCGCTGGGTTAAGCGTTCCGCGATCGGCTCTTGGATCGGAAAGGCGTCTTTCCGATTCCCGGGGTCTGATACCATAACTCACCCATCAACGAGCCACCGGAAGAACTATTTATGATGGCCAGATAGATTTCCGGTGGTCCGTCCCAAAGATTAGCGTTCTGATTTGATGCCCTAGAGGTCGTCGAGATAGGAACGTCCGTCCGCTATTCGACCCTAGAGTGTAGCAGATAACACAAGTATGTGCGCTATAGGACGTATCAACCAAGCAAAGAGTACCTATCGCCACGATCCCCACTCTCTACAATCCCTCGTAGTTCCGGATAAGACCTCACCAGAGTCTCTGGCGCTCGAACCTTTCCGCCTTGGAGCAGATGCCGCAACTCCAGCGCATTTACCGCAGCCTTGGCCTGAAAGTGATTATTGGCAATCACAAACGTCGCCTCCGCCTTGGCCGCAATAAGTTCAATTTTCACCTTCCATTTCTCCAACTCCGCCATCTTATAGAGGTAGTTATAACGGTCGTTGCGACTGTCGATTCCACCTTCAGACCCGCTGTCGAACCAATTTTCATAGTTGCGTCCATGCAGCCGAACGTATCCCACGCCCGACGTGACATGTTCAGTAGGCCCAAGGGAACGGCCCAGCAGCGGCTGATCGATGTTGCAGAAGCCGACGTTGTGGCGCATGAATTCGGCGATGGTCTCCGGCTGGTTCCAGCTCTCATGCCGCACCTCGACGACTCGCGGATACTCGATAAACTGCCGCAGCAACTGCTCCAGGTATTCGCGATTCAATGCGGTGTTCTTGAATGAGACAGGAAACTGAATCAGCAGAGCGCCGAGCTTGCCCTCCGCCGCCAGCGAGTCCAGTCCCTCGCGCGCCAGCCGCTCGTCCGTGTCATTGGGACGGATGCTGGCAGCCGAAGTGGGCTCCATTACCGCCAAAGGAGAATGCGTGGGAGTGTGAGTGAAAGACCGGTGCAGCTTCGCCGTAAACAAAAAATCAGGATTGACGGCCGCAGCCTTCCGCGCCCACAGTCGCCCGATCTCCGGACGAATGTGGCCGTAAAACGAAGTGTTGATTTCGATAACATCAAAGAATCGCGCCAGAAACTCAACCGGGTGAATTTTCTTTCGTGTCACTTCTGGCGGATAAAGAATCCCGTCCCAGTCTTTGTAAGACCATCCCGCGGTCCCAATGCGGATTCGCGCAGCCGGCCCCATCCCTGACCAGTGTAGTGTGGCGTAGACACTCCTGTCCGCGTGCTGCGAGCATTCAGAGGGTTCAGCGAAGGAAATATGTCAATTTAATAGAATCGCGACCCAATACATCCCCGTAGGATAAGCGGCATTCCGCGCATAACACGACCCGACCGCAAACTGCCGCACTCCCGGATCGCGCAGCATCCGCAACGCCGCCGGCGGCAACACCTCAGGATGGCTCTGCGTGTAAGTGATGATCTTGCGATTCTGGTAAGCGGCCGCCAGTAGATGCGCATTAGGACGATCTTCTTCAGCCAGCGAGCATGCCGCCTCATCCAGCTTCGCCGGCTGCAACTGGAGAAGCTCCGAAAGCCCCGCCTGTCGCCGCACCTCACCGATAGCGCGGCCAACTAATTCTCCACTCTCTCGCGCCGAATAGGACGGCACGGCGCGCCCGAAATCCTGCACCACATACAGCCGGCCTGCGCTCCAGAAAGCCGCAATCCCCGCGACATTAAATTCGCGATTCAGGAGATTCTCGCGGTGCGGAGCCGACCGCATCAACGCGTCATTCGCGCCCGAAGAGCAGCTGGCGTTGGCAATGTTCTCTCCAGCGCGGTCGAGCCGCAGCGAACTTGCCAGAGGAATCGCCTGTGCAATTCGTTCCAGCAGCGCGGGCTCGTCCGCCAACTGATGCTCCAGGACTCCGCTGGACACCATCCTCCGGGCATGCGCCCGAGCTGCTTCGCGAAGGCTGGCTTCCATTCGCAGGGGTGCGACGCCCGCAGCTTCGCGGCTCTTGTTGGCCGCCGCCAGTAGCTCGTTCTCCGCCGCCGGATCCTCGTAAGAAGCATTTTCTGCGGCAAACGCGAAGGGGCTCGCCGCCAAGACGAACAATAGTATGAGCTTTAGAGCGAACGATAAGAGGACGGATCCCCGAGGCATATGAGGTGGTCAGCGCGCGGCGCGGGGATCGCCCGGAAACTTCCGCTTCCCAACTTTCACCGTAGCTTCTAGAATTCAACTCAGCCACTTACCATGGAGACTCTGCTGCTGGTTACCATCCTCGCCGGAACCCTTGTCCTGCTTGGGTTCTCGGTCGTTCTCCTGCGCCGCCTTTCCACGTCCCCGCAAGTCGATGTAAAAACAGAAGTTGCCGGCGAACTCGAAAGGTTCAATGCCGCCCTCGGCCAGAAGATCAGTCTCAGCACTGCCGACATGGCCAGTAGGCTGGAGCAGACCAAAGGGGACCTTCGCCAGCAGGTCACTGATCGCATCCAGCAAGGCTTTTCAGAGATTCGCAGCTCGGTCGAGCAGCAACTGGCCGCGGGCAGGGAAGAGCAGAATCGCAGCCTGGGCGATGGCCGTAGCGAGATGGCGTCCACGCTCATGCTCACCACGCAGCAACTGAAGAGCGAATTTCAAAGCCTGAATCAGCAGACCGCGCAGAGCCTTGATTCCATCCGCGACCGCGTTGACGCCAAGCTGATGGCCATCACCGAGCAGGTGCAGGTGAAGCTGGATGAAAATATCAAAGAAGGATTCGCACAGTTCGAAAAAGTTCAGCAACACTTAAGGGCCGCCGAAGAGCAACTTCGCGAAGTGGGAGCGCTTGGCCATTCCATCAATGATCTGAATAATCTGTTAAAGCTTCCGCACCTGCGCGGACAGTTCGGCGAAGCCAGCCTCGAACGGCTGCTGGCCGATTTCCTGCCTGCCCACATGTTCGCGTTGCAGGCGTCATGCGGTGAAGGCGGAGGCCGCGCCGATGCCGTCATCTATTTTCCGGACCGCAAGCTCCCCATCGACGCGAAGTTTCCGCGCGAGCAGGTCATCGCCCTCTTCGAAAGCAACGACAAAGCCGAAATCGATTTAGCGCGGATCGCCCTGGTGCGCGTGATGAAAGCCGAAGCCAAGCGCATCCAGCAATACATTCAGCCCGAAAATGGCACCACCGAAATTGCGCTGATGTATCTGCCCAGCGAAACCTTATATATGGAGGTCATCCGCAATCGCGAACTGGGTGATTGGATGAACGAACAGCACGTCTTTCCCGTCTCTCCCAACACGCTGTTGATGACGCTGCACACCATCTCGCTGGTCCACAAGTGGTACGAAGTGGCGACGCGCTTCGAGAAGAGCCGCGCCGAACTGGCCAAGGCGCAGAAGTCCTTCGACTTCTTCCAGAACCAGTTTGAAAATGTAGGCAAGAACCTGAACAAAGCGCAGGAAGCCTTCGAAACCGCCCAGCGCCATCTGAAGAATTACCGAGGCAAAGTCTCCGCCCTGAGCGGCCAGGAGCAACTGGAACTGGAAACCTCCAGTCCAATCGAAAAGCCGCTGCCGTTGCTCGATAAGGCCAGCGCGTAAAGGCCCGCCGTGAAATCAATCCATAATAGAGATATATACCATTGATCAGCACCAGGGTAGCTATTTATGATATATACTACTTGCAAGTCGAGGAGGAATCGCAAAATGCCTGAGACGGGAATTGCCAAACTATTTCGCAATGGACGCAGCCAGGCCGTGCGCCTGCCTCGCGAGTTTCGCTTTGAAGGTACCGAGGTGCGCGTGCGTCGCGTGGCAAAGGGGGTGCTTTTAGAACCCCTGATCGCCGATCCCGCAAAGTGGTTTGCCGAACTGGATCGCCTTCGCGAGGGGAAGGTTTTCTGCGGTCCTAAACGTCGGAACCAGCCCGTCACGCCGCGCCGTGAGATCTTCAAGTGAATTACCTGCTCGATACCAACGCCTGTATTGCCCTGATTGATAACAAGACGCCTGCGGTTCGCACGCGTTTTCATCAAGCGCTGGCGTCGGAAGCGAAGGTCATGGTCTCATCCGTAGCAGCGTTTGAACTTTGGTATGGTGTGGCCAAAAGCGTCCGCGCGGAAGCGAATGGATTGCTCGTCGACACATTCTTTGCTGGGCCCGTGAGCCTGCTTGCTTTCGATCCCGAAGACGCGAAAGTTGCAGGGCGCATTCGAGCCAGCCTGGAGTCTTTAGGCAAGCCAATAGGCGCGTACAATTTGTTAATCGCCGGGCAGGCTCTGCGCCATCATCTGACGCTGGTCACAGCAAACGTACGCGAATTCAGCAGGGTTAAAGGACTCGACTGGGAAGATTGGGCCAAGGAATGAAGGGCCGTCTTTGTGGCTAGCGGAACATTCGCAGATCAAACTCAAATCTCTTGGGCTTCTCGATCCTAACTTTAGAAAAATCGGAATGCCTCGGATTCAGCAACACATTCCACTCGCCGCGAATGGCCGCGGAAGGCACGTTCAGCGCCAGCGTCTTGCCAGCGCGAATCCAGCCATCGCCAAACTTTCTCAGGGAATCATCGCGAAGGGCGTACCACTTGCGGGGAAGTGATTTCATATCAAGCCGCTCAACCGCAAGATTATCCGGAATCTCGGCCTCGATCGATACCAGGTCGTCGGGCCGCAGATTAGGCTCAAGATTAACAAAAGTTTCAATGGCCGCCAGAGCCAGAGACGGAGAAGCATAAACCACCCGCACTCCTGGACTGTTCCAGCGTCCGCCAAAGAGCCGCGCACCCTCACCCGAAAACGCGCTCGCAGCGTGAATGCCGCGGCAGATTCTCCACAGGTGCATCAACTGTAGACGCCATAGGCAATGCGTCCGAGAATGTTTTCTACTTCGCGCGTGCCCAGGTCCGTATCCAATTGGTCGATCGGAACCTCGCCTCCCAGCGCGCGATTGGGCGTCCGCAGCCACTCCGCAGCCTTCCCCGCGCTGCCGATCATCTCCACGGCGGTGGCATACACGCGCGCTAAACGAACCGTGCGGTCCGATTCCGCGGCCGTGAGCCGCGAGTGCAGGCTCAGGCGCCGAGTCAATCGTCGAGTCAAGGTGCGCTGTGGGATGCCAAGTTTTTCCGAAAGCGCCGCATTTGTCAGATCAAGTTTTTCGCCCAGCGCGATGAGAGAGCCCGAAGGCAGCCCCTTACGGACGAGTTCCGCAAGTTCGCCAAAATTCTTAACCGAACGTCCGAGGACTTTCCGGCCTCCGAGTGCATCGGCGATTTCAGCAGAAGTCATGCTTAGCCTCCTGGCTATCTAGCATACGCCAAGTGGCGTAGCTATACAAACTCTGCGCTGTCCGGGTGCGGCTATTTGATGTAATATCCCGAAACTCTCCAAGTCCCATCCTTATCCAGCATGGGAGTAACCGTCTCTATCGCCGATTGCTTGTGCTCGAAGCTGCTCTCATACTTGACCACTACATACTGGCCATCGGGCGCGCCGGGCAGCGTTGTCGAGTAAGTAGCGCTCTTGAGCCTTCGGAACAACACTTTGCCTAGTGGATCGCGAGTTGCCCGCAGCGCTTTTTCCCAATCCTCCTTCGTGACCGCAGCTTTGAACAGAGAGGAAGATTCTCGCCAGCTATCGGCGTATTTACCGGAGTCAACGAGCGCCAGCCAGGATTCGGCGCTCTGTTGTGCAAGTTGCTCGGGTTTCTGCTGCGCCCCCGCTGTCGCGCAGATAGCCAGCAGTAAAACAAATCCCAATCCGTTCGTTACAAAGTTGGACTCACTGCATCTGATTGTGACGCTCATTGTTGTGCTCCTCATGTTCCAGTGTTAACCCGCCCTAGTCCTGGCGGAATAAGAACACTTCATTCTCTCGTCTGTTGGCGAGATTCTGATTACGCCCCGCGCTTCGTCTTCAACTCCGTCAGCAACTGTTCGATGCGGTCTTCCTTCTCCAAGGCCTCCAGGCGGTTTTCCACATCGTCGGCCAGGATTTGCGCCTTGGCTCCGCCAATCGCTTCTTCGCGCGCCACTTTTCTCTCCATGCGATCGAAAGTGGCAGACTTACTGTTGGCGTCAGCGCCAGCTTGCGCGTCCGTCGCCCGATGTGCCGCCCGCGCCCGACGGTGCTGCGCCATCAGCAAATCGGCCTTGGCATTCGCCTCGGCCAGTTTCTGATCGAGGTTGCGCAATGCCGACTTCAGATTTTCCACCTGCGCCTTCTGATCTTCCAGTTGCTGCGCGAAGTTCGTACTCAAGTCGCGATAGCTTTCCACTCGCAGCAGAGCGGCCCGCGCCAGGTCATCCTGCTTCTTATCGACCGCGAGTTCGGCCTTGCGCATCCATTCCTTGATTTTGTCGTCGTTCTCCAGCTTCTTCTTCTCCAGCAGATGTTGATCCGCGATGGCGATCGCCACCTGCGTCTTGACCTGCAACAGCTGGTTGTTCATGTCGAGGATGACCTGCTTGATCATCTTCTCCGGCTCCTCGGCCTTATCGATCAGGTCATTGAGGTTTGCCCGTACCAGGGTTGAAACGCGCTCCAGTAATGCCATAAGACACCTCGTGTTGGAATATTCGTTCGTCGTCGTCGTTAGTCGTTGGATCTCTTGCCCCACGCGCCACCGACCACGGAGATGGCAATATAAGCCGCGATCCCGACCGCGACCCAGACGCCCATGTGTCCGGTGGCTGCTCCGAGAGCCGCACCCATGGCGGCTCCCAGCGCAACCGATAAGCCAAGTGATCGAGCGTGATGTAGTTCGTCTTGCACGATATCCCTCCTCAACACAGTCGTTAGTCGATGGTCGTCGGTCGTTCGCGGGTCGTTGTGCCCCATTCGCATTTATGTCAAGCGAAGGTTGCCAACGACCAACGACTAACGACCAACGACTGCCATTTATTGCTTCTCCGGCAACTTCGGCGTCTTATCTCCTATGCCGCGGACCTTCCCCAGCAAGTCAGCGAGCGGCATCCCCGAGAGCGTCTCAAACAATGCGGGCACCTGCGCCGCCATCTTGGTGATGTCCCCGGTGATCTTGTTCAGCCCCGCGGTATCCCCGTTCCCCGTGGACACAACCGTGATCTTGTCCACATTCGCTAGCGGAGCGGCAAGGGCCTTCACAATCTCCGGCAGACTTGTAATCAGCTTGTCGATCACCGCTGCCTGGTTGTATTCCTGATAAGCCGCTGCTTTCACGTTCATGGCCTTGGCTTCGGCCTCACCTTTCTTAAAGATGATCTCGGCCTCTGCTTCACCCTGCGCCCGAATGGAAGACGCATGGCCTTCCGCCTCCGCGATCAAGCGCTGCTTCTCGGCGGCCGCCAGCGTTTCAATCCGCTGACGCTCGATCTCCGCTCCCTTCAACACCGTCGCAATCAATTCTTTCTCGCGGCGATTGATTTCCGCGTCCTGCACTTTCACCTGTCCTTCTTTTTCAACCTGCGTGACGCGCACGCTTTCCGTGATCACCTGCTGCTGCATGACATTCGCCTGGATGTCATACGCCTTGTCAGCCTGCGCCTGCTGCTTCTTGGTAACTTCCAGGTACTGCGCCTTCTTGATCTCAAGGTCGCGAGTCGATTCCGCCTGCTTCGCTTGAGAAAGCGTCTCCGCCAGCACGCGTTCCTGGTCTGCCTGCGCCTTGGCCACCGCAGCTTCCCGCGTAGCCATAGCGCGCTTGATCGCCGTATCCCGCTCCGCTTCCGCGGTGGCGACATCGGCATCGCGCTTGATGCGGGCGACGTCGGGCTTGCCCATGTTGGTGATGTATTCGTTTTTGTCGCGCACCTCTTTAATGGTGAACGAAATAACTTCGAGCCCCATCTTGTTCATGTCGTCGGCGCAAGTGCCGCGCATGCGATCGCCCACCATCTCCGGCTGCTTCACGATTTCTTCCACCGTGAGTTGCCCGATGATCCCGCGCAGGTGTCCTTCCATCACCAGCCGGATCAGGCTTTCGCGCTCCTGATCGGTTTTAGTAAGGAACTGCTCGGCCGCGGTGAGAATCGACTCTTTGTCAGACTTCACCTTGATCTGCGCCACCGCCTCCACCGTGACCGCGACGCCCTGCTTGGTGTAGAGATCCTGCTGCGGAGCCACGTCGAACGACATCAGCTCGAGCGACAGGTCCTTGCAGTTTTCGACCATCGGAAAGATGACGGTGCCGTGCCCCTGCACCACGCGTGTGCCGCGAAAACCGTAAACGATCAGCGCTTCATGTGGTCCCGCTTTGCGGTATAAGCGGGCCAGCATGCTCATCAGGAACAGGATGGCCAGAACCATCAGTCCCGCGATGACCCAGATTTCAATTGCTATGCCGAGATACATATCGCCTCCTGAAAAATCGTTGTCAGTCTCCGCTCGCTTGAAAAATGCGGATTTGTGCTGTGTCTATAGACGAGTCAGCTGCCTCGCACCCGATCCAGATCCTGCACAATCCGCTGCGGATCGCTGTGTCCCAAAAAGATGTCGCCGTCGGAGGTCTGGATGTGCACAACCTGGTTGCACCAGACATAAGCGCGCGTTCTTCCAATGCCGCGGATGCCATATCCGCGAATCAGGTTCCAGGGCTCGATCGAATAGCTCACAATCGCCTGCTTCGGAATCGAGCGCAGCCGGAATCCCCATAACCAGATCTCCACTCCCTGGCGCAGAAACCGGTATTGAAACCCGCTCCACGCCATCGCCGCAGCGCCGAGCACGACCAGGCCGGCGAGCGCCATGGGCCACCGCACCGCCGGATTGGGCGCTAGCGTAAACGCGATCGCCGGTCCGAAAAACGCCAGCAGGATCAGTAAACCCCAGCCGCGACCGCTGTGCGTTTCTTCCGCCAACACATCGCCCGATACTGCGCCTTGGAATGCATCGCTCATAATTCCTGCCGTCGAATTCGAGGCTTCAAACTACTCGCCCTTAGCCGGAGGTTCGTCGCCGTTCATCTCCGCCCACAGGCGCACGTAGGCAATGCCTTTGTCGTAGCGAGTCACCACAATCTCCGCGCCCTTTTCTACCGCGCATCCAGTTTCACTACGCGCCCCACAAGTTCGCCGCGTTCCGGCCTGCGAGTAAATAATCTCGCCCGTTCCGTTCTCGCGGATCGGCATCGAAGTCCGTCCCAGAACGCCGACCATCTCGTAATCCGCCGCGTCCATGTTTTCCTCGTGCGAAATCAGCACGCGCGTCAGGAACAGGAAGACAATCGCCGCGCCAAACAATCCCGCTCCCATGGCGATGAGCAAGCCGAGAGCGAACCAGATGCTGGAGAAGCGCGCGACCAGGAATCCTGTGCCTCCAAACCACGCCAGAAACGCCGTCAGCGTGACGAAGTTGAACGGCGAAACGGACGGCTGCTGGCCGGCGTGCGTTCCCGAAGCCGCGCCCCGCGCCGGTGCATGTCCCGTAACATGTCCCGCGCCGGCAGCAGGTCCCATCCCATGCCCGATCGGCGCGTGTCCCGCATCCGGAAAGTGCGGCAGGTGCAAATGCCAGCGCAATCCGCCCGCGATGAACGATATCGCGCTGAGCAGAAAACCAACGGCGAAACAGATCAGGTAAAAATCAGCCCATGTCATAGCTTTCGCCTCTTCAGAGTTGCCGTTGCCGGCCCGCTCGCGGTCCGCGTCGCCGCCGGACGCAACGCCTCGAACAGCCGGTCCGACAGCCCCGGCGTATTCAGAATCTCCCCGAGCAGCAGCAGGCAGCGCCGCGTGTCTTTGTCGCGCGCCACCTTAATGAGCACATCGCTCACCTCGGGATCGCTGGCAAACCGCTCCGACCCCTGCAGCAGCCACACATCCAGTTGCCCCTCGGTCGTTCGCAGGTCGCTCACCAGTTCCGTGTGATAGCCCTCCGGATCGTCCACCAGAAATCCGGGATGCACCTTGAAAAACCGCGCCAGCAACGTGCGCGAAGACTGCGTCATATGCGGACGCTTGCCGCGCTCGATCTGCGAAAGGTAAGACTGGCTGATCGTCTTGCCCGTCTCGGCCTCGATACCCTTCATCAATTCCTGCTGGGTCAGGGGACGATCCAGACCGCGCAGCGATCCTTCGACCTCACGCAGATAGCGGATTTTTTCTCCTAGTGTCATATTCCAGATAGCGATAATAATATAGCAATTTGAAATATTGTCAAGATCTCGATTTCCTGTGTTTGCCGCTGTTTACCCGGCAGAAGCCATTGATTGTGGAAAAGAAGCGAAGTGGAAAAGAAGCGAATAGGAAATTGTGGGAGCAAAAATAAAGCCTCCGCCCGAAAGCGGAGGCTTTTTAGCCAAATCAAGAATGTTACGCGTCAGCCCTTCGGGATCAGACCTAAGCCATCTTGAGCTTTCGTAAGACCTGCCATCTGAGACCTGAGACCTGAGATTCTTAATCCACCTGCAAGAACACCTGCGTGTTGTGCGAAGCGCCCGTTGCCGTGGCGCCCGTAATCGTAATGATGTATTGTCCCGCCAGCGTGCCCGTTTGCGTGTTGGCAGTAGTTGTTGTGGAACTGCACGCCGCCAGCAGCAGAATCAATCCGGCAGCCATGCCGAGCGCCAATCCCGCGAGCCAGCGCCGCCGCCGGCTTACGCCACCGATGCTGAAGCCGATCAGGCTGAGCCCGCTCACGGGCAGCCACGCCGCATAGAACCAGCCTCGCCCGCGCATCCGCTCCGTCGTGGTCACGGGACGCGCCACCGTCGGTATGGTCAGCGTAGTGTTTTGGCAGCCGCTCCCCGAAAGCACCACTGGAGTTGGGTTGAACGTAGGTGTCGTCGCCGTCACCATGCTATTCGAATCGCTCTGCGTCGGCGTAATCGTAGCGTTATAGCCGAGGGTATTGTTGGTCGGACAGAACGTCACCAGAATCGTAGCCGGGTTGCCAGCATTCACTGTAGGCGTCGTGTTTGTAGCCGACACCGAAAAGTCCACGACCGGCACGGATTGCGCCGGGAATTGTGCCAACGCACCATTATTTGCGCTGGCGAAGGCTGTGATATTGATGGTCTGATTGTCCAGCACACCGTTGATCGCCGGAGTCACGTCCACCTCCACCTGCGCAACGGAGCCGACGTTTAAAGTGGGAATTGTGCACGAGACGCTCGACAATTGCGGAGGCGCGCAGGTCCCCAGGCCGCTGACCACCTTGGCCGCGGTGGTCGAGATGACGAGCCCCTGACCTGGCACGTTCGCCACGAAATTGATGAAGGACGCGATATCAGGTCCGTTATTCGTGATGCTGAAGGTGAAAGCCACCTGCGTTCCTGCCGGAACCGGATTGGGTGACGGACTGCCCGATGCGGTCGATACGGCGAGCGTGCTGGAGGCTCCCAGTTCGCTCACGAAAGCGTCCTGCGTGCCGTCCAGGGAGCCCTGATACGGAGAAGAACTGAGCGGGAAATTCCCCGATTGGGTGATTCCGGCCACATACGTCGCATCGAAGCTGTCGAGCGCAACGCTGGTGCCCTCATCCAGTTGGCTGCCGCCGAGGTACGTAACAAAATCGCCGAGAGGATTCGCCAGCGTGCCGCCGGACGTAGTTGAGATCAGCGCCGCAAATGCATCGCCCCCGCCGCCATAGTGCTGCTGCAGTGTGCCCGTGGTCAAAGGGAGATCCGACGAAAAAGTAGTGCCCGCCAGGTGGACGTTCTGGTTGGCATCCACCGCGATGGAATTGCCCTCGTCCAAAGCCGAGCCGCCGAGATAAGAGAAGTAGTTCAGCGGATACTCAGACCCCGACAAGCTTCCGATCTTGACAATGTAACCGTCGCCATTTCCGCCGTAGGCAGGTTGAAATGCGGCCGTACAAGGGCAAATCCAATCGAGACCTGACACGCCCGAAAAAGTCGTCCCGGTAACATAGGCATTGGCCGAGCTATCCACCGCGATGCCCGTCCCGGTGTCGTTGCCGCTTCCACCTAGATAGGTCGCGTAGACGGGGTTCGATCCCGCCTGGTTGGGATTAATTTTGACGATGAAAGCATCCGTGTTGCCCGGGTCCGGATTGGTGCAATTGGCGATCACGCTGGACTGGTTGAGGCAGGTCTGCTGCGCGCTATAAAGCAGTAATGCGGGCTCGCCGTTCGGACCGGCGGTGGAAAGCATGTTGGTCGTGCCCGTGAAGTACATGTTCACGTTCGACGCGCCCTGGTCCACTGCAATCTCGCCGCCCACGTTGGCCGAAGGAGCGCCGGAAAAATTTCCTCCACCAAAATACGTGGAGTAAACCATGCTCAGCGTGCCCGACCCGAGCGTGTTGATCTTGCTGGCAAAAAACTGCGGGTTTCCCGGAGAATTCGACGTCAACTGGTAGCCATTAGGATTTGCGGGGAAATAGTTGCTGGAAGGGCTCGACGAAGTGGTGTCGCCCGTGACATAAGCATTCTGATTGCTGGTATCGATGGCGAGGCCAGTAACCGTGTCTACGCCATTTCCGGCGAGATAGGTCGAATAAGCGAGCTGGTAAACCTGGCTTTGCGGCGCTTGCGGAAAGCCGATCCGGCTGAGGAATCCATGCGTGCCCGGGAAGCCGCCATTTCCCGCCACGACGGCCTGCGTCTGAAAGGCATTCGAAGTCGTGGGAAAGTCCGTCGAATTGGTGGTGCCCGCAAGGTAGATGTTGAACGCCCCATCGACCGCTACTCCGGCCAGGCTGTCTGTTCCCGACCCGCCCAGATAAGTCGCATACTGCAATTGCTGTGGCGACGTCGGGTTGAGCACGGCAACGAAAATATTCTGCGCGCCGGTGAGAGTCGACTGGATCGTGCCCGATGTGGCTGGGAAAAAATACGCTGATGTCGTCGAGCCCGCGACATAGATCTTTCCGCCCTGGTCGACGGCTACCTGGGTCAGCAGTTCGGTGCCGGCTCCGCCAACATAAGTCGAATACGCCAGCGTGGGGTCAATCACCAGTTCGCGGCTGTGGTCGTATTCTCCGATGGCAAAGCCAATCCTGTTGCCGGCCAATTGGCGAAAACTTCCCGCAACCGCCTTCTCGGGCTTTGCCGCAGCATTTCCCGAAGCGGCCGCCGGCTGATAAATGCGAGGAGCATGAAAGCGCACCTCACCCTGTTCTGTCGCTAGAATCAAGTCTCCCGATTTGCCCGAATCAATGTGCAGCGAAGCGCCGGCAAATCTCAGAGCAATCTGACGAGGATCAGCCCCGGGCGACACGCGAAAGTCATATTCCAGCCGTCCCTGGTCGCCGTAGTACACCAGATCGACGCCCGGATAAACTGCTGCATACTCTACCCGCGCAAATTGCGGAATGTTCAGCCGCCACTTGGCAGCATCGTTGCCGATAAAATAATTGCTCTTCCCCGGCAATGGCGAAGCTCCTGAAACCCGAGCCGAAGCGTTCGCTCCATCGAGCCGCATGCGAATCAGCGAATTCGTGACCTGCCGCGAGCGTCCGCGAACTCCCGACGGCTGCGCGCTCGGAGCGACGTGCTGCAACTCCAGAACCGCCTCGTCCCCGGTAAGAAACAGCCCGTAGCCCGCCCCGCGCGCCAGAAACTTGACGCGAGGATCGGTCTGCCCCTGGTTCGGCTCAAAAAATAATGGCAGCGAAAACGTCTTCGCGGGAGGCGCTTTCCGCGCGTCCGCACCGACAGCCGAAGGACTAAAGTCAAAAGGATTTACGCCCGCCGTCCTGGAGGCCTGCACGGTATGAGAAAAATGAAAAACCAGAACCGCGATAGCGAGCACGAAAGCCGCGAATATCGCAGCCCTGATCACGTTTCCAGTCTGTCTACCTGCCGTTAAATCGGTCGCTGCAAATCTCACCGGGCCTCCCTGCCAACACCTATGATTCCGAATCGCGAAACCGCTACCGTCTTCCCAATTTCGTGGAGTGAGAACAAGAAGGCACACACCGCCGCCGCCAGACGCCCCAACGATGCGGTTGCGTACCTGTCACCAGAAGACTGGGATTGGACCAAACAAATACTTTTACATCCAACAGATACGCTGTCAAGCCGACGAGCCGATTTGCGCCGTGCTAATGAGAAGCGGAAAGCAGGGAAATTGGTTGTAAGGAAATTGTCCGACGTCAGCTGTCATCCCGCCCCTTCAGGAGTTGTCATCCCGAGCGAAGCGAGGGACCTGCAGTTCGCACCACGGACCGAAGACCATCACCTGAATCTAAGACCGGTCCCCTGCCTTCTTCAGTTCATCCACCTCGCGCTTGAGCCGCGAGTACCGCATCACGATCGTCGTGAGATAAACAATGTGAATGACCCAGGTCACCGCATAAGCCGCAAAAAGATAAGGATTCCCAAACTTCATCGCGCCCTCCCGCCAGCGTCCGTCCGAGTATCCATTAACGACCGCATGGCATGAGCCTCATCCACCGCGCGCTGCAACTTCTCCAGCCGGAAACGCGACCAGCAAACCAGAAACGCAAAGCAGGAAAACGCCAGCCAGTTAATCAGTAAAGCGTGAAGCATCCGAGGATCGATCGATCCCCCTCCGCCCATGACTGGCTGCGGATGCTGCGTCCGGAAGAACCAGATCGAAAAATAAACAAACGGCACGCACAAAGCTCCGAGCACCGCCAAAGCCGCCGCCAGAGTGGGAGTCTCTCCGCTGGAAGAAAATCGGCGCAGAAAAAGATAGCTGACATAAATCAGCCACAAAACCAGAGTCGAAGTCAGCCGCATGTCCCAGGTCCACCAGATCCCCCACACCGGACGCGCCCAGATCGGCCCCGTAACCAGCACAACAGTGCAGAAAACCACTCCTACCTCAGCGCAGACCAAAGCCACAATATCGGCTGTAGGGCAGCGTCGAATCAGGTAGTAAACCGAAGCGCCAAAATTAATAAAGAAGAGGATGAACGCCGTCCACGCCGAAGGCACGTGATAGTAAAAGATCCGCTGCACGTCGCCCATGGTCCGCTCCGTAGGAGCCACCACCAGCGCCTGATGCAGCCCATACCAAAGCAGAATCCCAGTCAGCACCGCCAGAATCGGGAAGGTTTTTTTCATAGAGTCGCAGATTGAATCATTGGATCATTGAGCCATTGAATCATTTACTCATTTACTCATTGAATCACTGAGTGATCGGGTTTCAATGACTCAATGTCTAAATGATTCAGTGTCTCAATAGTTTCACTCAGCGTTCAGCACTCCCTCAAATAACAACAAACACACCGTAGTGAACACGAGATCGTACGTCATCAGCATGGCGATCCAGACCCGCCCCTGCTCGCCATTGAGTATAGCCGTAGTCCCCTGCACCATCGCCAGCAACGCCGGAATCGAAATCGGAAACAAAAGCAATGGCAGCATGATTTCGCGGCTGCGCGTCCGCAAAGACATAGCCGCAAAAAAGGTCCCATTCACTACCAAGGCCCAAGTCCCGAGTACGGCCAGCAACAGCAGTTGCCACACTGGCCCGAGCGTCCGCAGCCGGTAAAACACAATGAACAGCGGGGTCATCAGCATTTCCAGCACGCTGACAAAAATAAAATTACCCACCGTCTTAGCGATAAACAATGAATTCGCCGGAGCAGGCGACACCCGGTAAGCATCCAGCACCTGATTGCGAATCTCGCGCGCCCAGGTCTGGTTCAAAGCCACCACCGCCGCAAACAGAAACGCGACCCAAACCAATCCGCCGGCAATCTGCCGCGATTCTTCCGCCGTGGGGTCAAACGAAAAACTAAACACCACCACCACCAGCAAGGAAAAAAACAGCATGGAGTTGATCGCGTCCTTAGACCTCCACTCCAGGCGAAGGTCTTTGAGCAAAGTGACGCGGGTGATGCCGGAAGGTGCGCTCATCTCGATTCACCCGCGGTCTCCAACCGCTTCAGATCCCGCGTTCGCTCCACAATCCTGCCCGCCTCCATCCAGACAAACTCATCCGCCGAGCCCTCCAGCAACGCCGCCTGGTGCGTGACAATAAAAATTGTTTTCCCCTGATCGCGAATCCCCGCCAGCAGCCGCACCATGTCTCCTGCTGAATGCAGGTCCACATTCGAAAACGGCTCATCCAGCAGCAAAATTCGCGGATCGTTCAACAGCGCTCGCGCCAGCGACATCCGCTGCCGCATTCCCTGCGAATACTGACCCACCGGCCGCGCCAGCTCCGGATCAAGCCCCACCGCCCGAATCACCTCCCAGCACCGCGTGCGGTTGTCGATGCCGTAAAGCCGCGCAAAATATTCCAGGTTCTCCATCCCGCTCATCTCGTCGTAAAGCAGCGAAGGATGCGCCATGTACCCCACCAGCGCGCAAATGTCATGAAATTTGGCAGCTCCAAGAATGGAGACCTTGCCGCTGGAAGGCTGATTCAGCCCCGCCAGCGTCCGCAGCAAAGTAGTTTTGCCCGCCCCGTTATCGCCAAGAATGGCGTAGAGCTTGCCCGCCGAGAATTCCGCGGTAACCCCGCGTAACGCGGCAAAACGTCCAAATTGCTTGATGAGATTTGTGACCGTGATGACGGGGACGGAGGACGACGAGTTTTCAGTCAATGGAATAGGTGATCAGGTTGGTAAGGCAGTTTAGTTTCACTGGTTGACTCAGGCGCCTTTGAAAGATCGAAACATCTCCTGTGTTCCCCAAACGAGGAATGGCAGTCCGGCCACAAACGCCCCACCCCTTATTATGCCCATCCCCGCGAGGCGCGAGGTGACAATCGCGAAAAGAATCAGGGTGGTATAGAAAAAGCAACAAAACATCCCCGCGACAAAACACACCAAGAAAAACCACCCATGCAACCACCTCAACATGAGTGCTAAAGAAACTAATTCCCCATTCCACCCGCCGCCGCTCCGCGATTCTCCGACATGCTCTTCCCGGCGTCCCCCGCCGGAGCACTCCCCGGCGCCGGAGCATACTTCGACGCGCACTTGGCCTGCAGCAGCTTGGCATGAAAAACGCCATCCCGCCCAAAGCTGCCATCCGCCAGAGCCTGCGAGTCGTCCTTAAAAGTATCGGGAGGAGCTTCCGTCCCCGTATAAGAAACCGGCAGCGTCAGCTCATTCTCTTTCAACATAAAATCCACGCGCGTCCCCGAGCGCCGAATCGACCCCGGCACCACGTTCCCCGCCACCCGCAACCGCTTCGAGTAAGCGTCATTGCCCATGCCATTCAATTCTTTGATGGTGACGTAATAACTCTTGCTGTCTTGCACGCCCGTATAAGCGAGATACCCAAGGGAGCAGAGAATCAGCACCGTCACCGAACCGAACTTAAGATATTTGCTGGTTTCACTAGACATAAGAACCCCACGTGTATGTAGCAAACTCTACGCGTTGCACAGGGGCGGGTCAAGACGACTTGCAACGCTGGGGACGTGTCAGGCGAAAATCTGGGCAGCCGTTTAGAATCGTCACCAGCGGTGAATGCGCCACTGCAAGGAGGCCGCTCCCATGATTCATCCATGGCACGACGTAACTCCCGGCAGCAAGCTTCCGCAGGAGTTCAACTCCATCATCGAGATCCCCTTCGGCTCCAGCGTGAAGTACGAACTCGACAAAGACAGCGGCCTCATCAAACTCGACCGCGTCCTCTATTCAGCCGTCTACTATCCCGCGAACTACGGATTCATCCCGCAAACCCTGGGCGAAGACGACGACCCGATCGACGTACTCGTCCTCTGCCAGGAGACGGTCGTCCCGCTGACCATCATCCACGCCCGCGCCATCGGCCTCATGACCATGATCGACGCCGGAAAAAAAGATCACAAGATCATCGCCATCGCCACCGAAGACCCCGAGTTCAACGCCTACCGCGAAGCCGCCGAAATGCCGCCCCACCGCCTGCTCATGCTGCGCCGCTTTTTTCAGGATTACAAACAGCTGGAAGGAAAATCGGTAGAAGTCGATGAGATTCAGCCCGCCGGCCAAGCCTATCCCATCATCGAAGACGCCCTGCACCGCTACAGCGAGCAGCGCCGCAAAGGATTCAGAGGGAAGGGGTAATGAGTCTCAGAATATTTATAAAAGCGGGTGCCCCACGCGCCGCCTTCTCTGCGGATGAGTGGGAACTGCCCGCAGCGCAACCCGTCGGCGTCAAGATCTCCATTCATTGAAGACGCCTGCACCGCCGCAGCGAGTAGCGCCGCAAAGGTTTTGATAGATTCGAAAGTGGGATGTCTCTCGGGCGATACCCGAGCGTAACGTTCCAACGACGCTTCGCCGACGCGAACTCTTCATGTCTCACACTTTTCAGATCAACCCGACCTTTTGTTTCACATTGTTCGGCACCTTCGTGATCTTCCTGTGGACGCGCCCCCGGCGCTCGGCTCTGTTGGCCGTTTTGCTCCTCGCTTCCGCGTTGCGTCTGGCGTGTATTTATTGGAGAGGAGGCTTGGGCGACTATTACGGTGTGCGATGGATTAGCTGGGGCGCCTTTCTCGGCATCGCCACGCTGATTGTGCTGGCGGGGCTGGTTGCCCGCTTCTCTGGCGCTTCGCACTCTGCCGAGCGCAGGCCGTTACTCCGGACCTTCTTTGCAGGAGCCGTCTTTCCTCTTTGCAATCTGCTGGTCGGTTATACCGTTCCGTTGACACTGTGGCTTCGTCCCAAAACCTACGATGCTTTCTTGCTGGCGTTTGATGGCGGCTTGGGATTTCAGCCGAGTTTTTTATTAGGCAGTCTTCTACCCGACGGATCGTTCGCGTGGAATATCACTACCGTCGTTTATTACGCGCTGCCGCTTGCGGTCGGTATTCTCTATGCTGCCCATCGTAACCTGAAACGGCCGTCAGTCCGGATTCTCGGCCTCTACCTGTCGCTTTTGATCGTAGGCTTCGCGCAGTATGGAATCTATCCCGCGGCCGGTCCGAAGCATGCATTCCCCGGGCTCTATCCGTGGCATCCGCCTGCCCTCGCGCAAATTTCGGTTCAGCCAATGGCTGTGCCTGGAGCGCCCCGCAACTGTATGCCTTCGCTTCACTTCGCAGGTGCGTTGGCTATCTGGTGGAACTCGCGCCTGTGGCCGCGTTGGGGAAGAGCCCTCGTCTTCTTGTTCCTCGCAGCGACAGTTTTTTCTACCCTCGCGCTCGGCGAACATTACCTGGCAGACCTGATCGTAGCCTTCCCGTTCACCCTGATCTTTCAGTCCGCGTGGTCAGTCTCGGCGCCCGCTCTCTGTCAGGACCGCTTCCGGACGATCGCAATCGGCGCAGCTCTGACCCTGTTGTGGATCGCCGCGCTACGCTTTGCCTTGCCGACATTTCTGATTTCGCCGCTGATGTCGTGGAGTCTGGTCTTTTTCACGGTGGGCTGTTGCTTGTTGGTCGAAAGGAATTTAGCACGAGCGTGCCGCTGATCCGCGACTTTCGCTGATGGGTTGCATGCGGGCCTTCTTTTGCTGGCTTAGTTTCCTTCTTTTTCTTTT
The DNA here is from genome assembly GCA_963775845.1 of uncultured Acidobacteriaceae bacterium. GTDB lineage: Bacteria > Acidobacteriota > Terriglobia > Terriglobales > Acidobacteriaceae > Acidiflorens. The sequence goes on from CAVZKN010000001.1 coordinate 53,899, forward strand.
TCCCGCTCGTAGGGCTTAGACATATACCTCCGAGCTTCCTCGATCGCGCCCTGCGTATTGTCGTTGGTCTGAATCGCCTGGCGGTATTCATTGACCGCGCGCTCGCGCTGCCCGGTGATGTCGAAGATCTTGCCCAGTTGCAGATGGCTCCAAACCTCGGTCCAGCGCGGCTCTCCATCGCCGTTCAAAGCTTCGCGGTAGGCGTTCGCCGAAGCCTGATAGTTCTTTTGCAGGAAGAAAACCTCGGCAATCCGGTAGTGACCGAGCGAGCTGTTCTTATTCACCTCAAGCGCCTTGTTGAACTCGCTCAAAGCGCCCGCCAGATCACCCTGTTGGATCAGTCCCTGTCCGCGCAAAAGCGAAGACCGCATCTTGACATCTTTCGAGTTCTCGAGCACGCGGTTGTCCGGATCAATCGCAATCCGCCGCGGCCGTCCAAAGGTTTCGACCGAAAAGGGAGAGTCGGTGCCCACGACCTCGATGCGCTTTTCTTCGGTTCGTCCATCAGTGTCGATGCGCAACTGGACGGGCATGCGGAATAGATCCAGGTCCTGCGAGATAGCGCCCACAATACGGAAGCCCTTGTTATTGCCTAGCCGATAGACCGTGTACTTCGCCTTAAACTCGGGAGCGCTGGTTGAATCCATCCACTGCGAATAGAACCAGGTCAGCTTCTGCCCGTAAATCTTCTCGCTCAGTTCGCGGAAGTCATCGGTGGAAGCCGATTTTCCCGCATACTTCGTAGCGAACTCGCGCATCAGCTCCAGATACTTCTTCTCTCCCAGCACCCAGCGCAGCATGTGCAGAATCATCGCGCCCTTGTCGGTCACGAGCGACTGAAATTCAGGAGAGAAGTAGTCGAGCTTGTCGGCGCTCGAAAGCGGCACGCTGTCGTAGGCCAGCGCACCCACCGACATCTCTTTGACCATCTCCTCCAGTCCGCCCGCGCCCGCAGCGCTCTCCACATAGCGGGCTTCGGAGTAACGCGCAAAGCCGTCGCTCAGCCACCAGTCGTTCTTCGACGCCGGACTCACCGAAACTCCCCACCACTGGTGCGCAATCGTATTCGCCAGCAGCCGGTAATTGATCTTCTCCGTAATCGCGCGACTCGAGAGCGCGGCGATCTCGGGCGCATACGCCGAAGGCACCGTGTCGTCAGGGATCTCCACGATTTTCAACCGGGTCGAAGGCGCGTTGCCATACTGCGTCACAAAGTAAGTGAACGCCTTCACGGCCGTGGACGCGTACTCCGCACCCAGGTCTTGCTTGTTGGGCTTGAAGTAGACATGCAGGTCGACGCCCGCGTCGTCGCTTTTGAACTCCTGGAAGCTCCCGGCGATAATCGTGCCGGGAAAGCTGGCCTTGTCCCAACTGAAGGTGAAGGTCTTAGAGTTCGCCAGATCGGTGGGTTTCTTCGTGCTCGTTCCTTCGCCAGATGATTCCTTACCGCTGCCGATGACGATCATGTGCGAAGGCACGGTCACGCTGATAGTAGAGGTGAAGCGGTTCACTCCATATCCAGCCACCGGAAACCATAGGCCCGAGTAGAGCAGGTAGCTGGTCTCCGGCCCGACATAGGCCAGCTTCAATCCCTGTACCGGACTATCGTCAGCGCTCTCGAGCGTGCCTTCGTATTCGAAGGTGAGAGTGGTACTGGCATTCTTCGCGAGGCTGCTGTTGAGCGAGATGCGCACGGTCGAATCCTGCGTGTTGCGCTCGGGAGACAGCGGCTTGTTGCTGGCGTCGGTGAGCCTGGTGATGCGCAAGCCATTGTTCAGCTGAAAGGTGGCAACATTGAGATCTTCAAGCGCAGTTACCTTCACCACGGCGCGGGCCGTGAGCTTGTGGCTCTGCGGCAACAGTTCAACGTCGATCTTGTAGTCATCGGCGCGCAGCCGGGTCTTTTCGGCCGCCAGCGCTGTCCCACAGGCAGCGAAGCCGAGAAACAGACAAAGCCATAATCCGAGCTCGAAGCGGAGCGCCGCGCGCGCTTGTCGATGGCAGTAGAACTTCAACTAGATTCTCCTGGCAGGCCTACAAATCGTATGATGTTGATTCTCCCGCAAAAGATGCTGTAAGGACAAGCGCCCGCATGATTTCTTAGCCGGCCCTTGTAGCCCCGGCAATGGAAAAGTGACGGATGAGCCAGTTCAATTTTCTGCGCATGTCCGCGCCAAAATCGTTCCCGATTCAGCAGCGCGGCTCTACTTTGCTCAAAATAAGCTTCCCGAAATAGCAATCACAGTGGCTTCGAGGTTGCATTACATTGCCACGTCGACACGAATTGCCCACCGGTAACGCCCCCGCGTTTCTCGCCTGCGGCTTCGAGATGACAACTGAGATCAGCACTAAGGAGGCACTCCGTTGCAAAAACCTCTCTGGCTCATTCCCGGACTGTTCATGATTCTGGGCATCAATCCCATGGCCGCGCGTGCCGAAATCGAAGGCAATGCCGTATCCGCCAAGGCCGATTCCTCCACCGAATCCGCCGTTCAGTCTGTGGGAGTCGCTCCGCTCATCCGCCTCCCCGACACGCCGCAGCCGCAAAAGACCATGCCTTCGGCCAACCGCAAAGTCGTCGACAAGAAGTTCATCGCCGTCATGGGTCTGTTGGGAGGCGCCGAAAGTCTGCGCTTCACCACCCACAAGCTTGTGCTCGACCACGAGTTTGCCGCCGGCGCTCCCTGGATCACCAGCGTTCCTCCCAACCGGCGCCTGGTCGCTAAGTATGGAGCCATGTTCGCCGCCGAAAACCTGGTCGTCTATGAACTGAAGAAGTCGCACGACTGGCTTCCGGGCGATAAGGTCATTCGCAAGTTGTGGTGGGCCTATCCGTTGGCCATGGCGCCGATCCATTTGAAGAATGCAGTCGGCAGCATTCGCACCCAGCCACCATCTTGCCCGGTGCAGGAGTGTGCGGCGCAATAGCCCGGGCATGATGCTGGCGCATCATCCGATCAGTTGCAGGATGATCTCTGCCGCCCGCTCTGAAGGATGCGCTCCTCCACTTCCTTGCTTCAACAGCGCCTTGACGCGCGCCAGACCGGCGATCATGCTATTGCGCGGCTCGCCGTCGGGGATGATCTTGTTCAGTTCGGCGACGATGTTTGCCGCCGTGAACTTTTGCTGGACCAGTTCTGGCACAACCTGTTCGCCGGCAATCAGGTTGACCATGGCAAAGAACGGAACCTTAACCCGCGGTTTCCCGAGCGCGTAAGTCAGAGGTGAAACCCGGTAAACCATAACGAAGGGAGTACCCATAATCGCGGCCTCCACCGTAGCCGTCCCGCTGGCAACGATGGCTGCGCGCGAATGATAAAGCGCGGGCAAAGCGTCCGCGACAAAGTGAATCTTCCCCTGTAGAGACGGGGCTTGCCACGTCTCCGAGAGGTCTCGAAGAAATGCCAGGTCTAGAGTGCGAGCTACCGGAAGGAGAAATTGATAACCGGCGCCGGGGCGATCTTTGTCGAACCGTTGTGCCAGCAAGCGCTCTGCCGCCGCAAGAATCGCAGGTAGATTCATGCGCACTTCCTTGCGTCGGCTGCCCGGCATTAATGTTATCCAGGTTTTGGCTACATCGATTCCGTTGGCGGATGCGTAAGCTTCGCGCGTGATCTCAGGCACCGGCAGATCAGCCAGCGGATGCCCGACGAACGTTGCATCCACTCCGCGATCGCGATAGAACTTTTCTTCAAAGGGAAAAATCACCAGCGCCTTATCGACATACTTGCGCAGCAGCTTGACCCTTCCCTGCCGCCACGCCCAGAACTGCGGGCAAACGTAATAAACGACGGGGACGCCGCGTCGGCGCATCTGCCGTGCTACGCGCCAGTTGAATGCCGGAGAGTCGATGACCACAGCCAGCGCGGGCCGCTTGTCATCCGCGGCTCGAATCAACTTTCGGTAGAGCGCTAGAATCTTCGGCAGGCGGCTGAGAATCTCGGTGATACCAACGACCGCGAGATCCTTGGCGTCGACAACAATCTCGCAGCCGGCAGCGCGCATGCGCTCGCCGCCCGCGCCAAAGAACGCAGGGACAGTCGCCGCCGGCTGCCCAGCGGTGCGAAGTTTCGCCGGCCGCCGCAGCGCTTCGATCAGCTGCGCGCCATACATTTCGCCGGAAGCTTCGCCGGCTGAGATGAGAATTCGCACAGGGCATTGTAAGCGACCGCGTTGTGGCGACGCCGTAGTCCGTAGATGAACCAAAAAGAGTTCACGCAAGCATGATAAAATCAATAAAGACAGTGGAGAGGAAAAGGGGCGATGTCACGTCGCACAAAGCTCGACTTTGAGCCGCTCTCGCTAGAGGAAACGGCGAAGCAGCTAGGTATTCCCCGTCAAAGAGCGCAGCGCATTCTCACCTTGATCGGGGCCGACGGCGGTTCCAGTTCTCGCGCGATGCGGGCAAAAAAGCCTTCTACCATTCGTTACAAAACCCGCAAGTCCGCTCGAACTCGCTAAACCGCATATCACGTTATAGCCGGCCCTACCGCGGACGAATTGCGTGCCATCTAATTCAAGTCAGAGGGTGGAACGAGATCGCTGGGCCGGTGACGCGCAGTGCCGCCGCTATGCCAAGGAATGAACAGCAGCGCGTATTTCTCAACATCCCGTATGACAAGAAATTTGAGCCGCTTTATCTCGCTTACATAGTTGCTCTAAGCGCGATGGGCTTCGTGCCTAGAGCGACGCTCGGCATCGCAGGAGACCGCCGGTTAGACCGCATAGCCTCTCTCATCGAAGGTTGCCCGTATTCGATTCATGACTTGTCCCGCGTCCAGCTTGACCGCAATCCTCCATGTAGGACTCCCCGTTTCAATATGCCATTCGAACTGGGTTTGGCGGTGGCGTGGGCCCGCGCCAATCCGCACCACAAATGGTTTGTCTTTGAATCTGTACGGCGTCGTTTGGCAAAATCCATGAGCGACCTGGATGGCGTCGATCCCTACATTCATGACGGAACGGTGCGCGGTGTTATGCGCGAAGTGTGCAACGCCTTCATAAGGCCCGACCAGCCGACCGTCCCACAAATGATGAAAATGTACCGTGATTTGCGGCGTAGCGTTCCGAAGATTCTTCATAACGCCGGAACGCCGTCGTTATTTACCGCGAGAGCGTTTTCCGACCTTTGTCTGGCTGCGGCGGGATTGCGCAATAAATCCTTGGCGCGAGGCTGATCCTCGCAATTTAGAAGCCGCTAGTCGTCCGCGCTCACGGTCGGCTCCGCATTCGCGGGTAAAGGCGCCCGCTCTACACTGATCTCTTGATCCTTATATTGCAACTGATACAGCTTGTAATAAATCCCGCGCTGGGCGAGCAGTTGCTGGTGCGTCCCCATCTCGCGGACCTGGCCTTTGTGCATCACGATGATCTTGTCGGCACGCTGAATCGTCGAAAGCCGGTGCGCAATGATGAGCGCGGTTCGGCCTTCCACCATGCGGTTGAGCGCGTCGCGCACGCGGAATTCGGTCTCCGTATCGACGCTCGACGTGGCTTCATCGAGAATCAGAATCTTGGGATTGTGCGCGAGCGCGCGGGCAAATGAGATCAGCTGCTTCTGCCCGGTCGAAAGCGTGGAGCCGCGTTCGCGTACTTCTTCTTTGAATCCTCCCGGCAAAGTTCGAATGAACTCGGCGAGATTTACGTCCTCCGCCGCTTGCTCGACATCGGCGTCTTGAATGCGCGCCGTTCCCAGCCGGATGTTGCCAGCCACCGTGCCGCTGAACAGAAACGGGTCCTGCAAGACCACGCCGAAGCGCCCGCGCAGTTCTTCCAGATCCATCTCCTTAATGTCGACGCCGTCGATGCGAATCGCTCCGCGCTGCACGTCGTAGAAGCGCATCAGCAGCGAGATCAAAGTCGTCTTGCCCGCGCCGGTATGCCCGACCACCGCGATCGTTTCACCCGGCTCCAGGACAAAGCTGACATCGCGCAAAACCCAATCCGGCTCTTTTACCGTGGAATCGGCTTGTGTGGAGACGGGGCTGAGACCCGACACTACATGATCTTTTTCTCTGCCAGCGTTGTAAGCGAACCAGACATGCTCAAACTCAATCCGCCCCGGGCCCTCCGGCCGCTTGGTAACCGCGGGTGAGGTCACCTCAATCTTCGTGTCGAGCAATTTGAAGACGCGTTCGCCCGCCGCCATCGCCGACTGCAGAATGTTGTACTTCTCGCTCAAATCCTGAATCGGACGAAAGAAGCGCTGTGCATACTGCATGAATGCAACCAGCACTCCGATCGTAGTTACTTTCCGAATGACGTCATTTCCGCCAAACCAGATAATGCTGGCAATCGCAATCGCCGACAGGATTTCGACGAATGGGTAATAGAGCGAATACGCGAGGATTGCATCCTTATACGCTTCCATGTGCGAGGCGTTGATGTCGGAGAACTTGTTGAAGGCGCGCTTCTCGCGATTGAAAAGCTGCAACACCAGCATTCCCGAAATTGCTTCCTGTAAATAAGCATTGATCCGGGCAATCGCAGTGCGGATGCGGCGGTAAGAATCGCGTACTTTGTCGCGAAAAATGAGAGTTGCGTAAATGATCAGCGGGAGCACCGCGAACGTGATCAGCGCCAGCTTCCAATTCATCTTCATCATGATGAAGACGATCCCGGCCAGAACAAACACGTCCTCGAAGATCGAGACCACGCCGGCAGTGAACATTTCGTTGAGCGCATCGACATCGGTGGTCACGCGCGTCACCAGCCGCCCAACTGGATTCTTGTCGAAGAATCCAACGTGCATGTGCTGCAAATGGCGGAATATCTGGCTGCGCAGGTCGAACATCACCTTTTGGCCCGTCCACTGCATCAGGTAGGTCTGAACAAACTCGAAGGCGAATGTAAACACGAGGATGCCAACGTAGAGCCCGCCAATTTGCGCAATGCCCGTCAACGGAGCACTGCTCAGCCGGTCGCCGATCCAGGAATGAGAGTTCGGCGATTTCGCCAGATATTTATCGATAGCAATCTTGGTGAGGATTGGCCCGAGTACATCCAGGCCCGATTTCAGGATGATCGCCGCCAGTGCCACTACCACGTGCCACTTATAGGGACGCAAATAGGTGAGCAGCCGCCGCATCAGCCGCGCGTCGTACGCTTTTCCTAATACTTCTTCTTCCTGATTGGAGGGCATCGGTAGAGCAAGAGATCGCTGTTACGAGACAGTGTCTTCTCTTAGATTATCCCAAAAAGATCGTTGCCCATAGACTCCGCGATGAGAAGGATCAGGCTAGTTGGTGTCAGAGAAACGAGATTGACGATGCACTATTGAATCCTCTTGATGGGCCGCACCGCAGCACTTGGGTCAGCGGCCTTCTCGGGATCGCAATCAACTCCATTCCGGCAATTGGGGCACACCACCTTGGCATTCTGGTCCGCCATTCCGTGGAGAAAGGCGGAAAACGTCTTTCCGCAGTGGTCGCAGAGTGCCTCTATCGAATCGTTTTCCATGCCCGAATTCGCGTCGCTCACAACCCCACCTCTCTTCGACGGAAGAAGAATGACCTGTCCAGTTGATTTTAGATGAAGGAGACGCGAAATCGATGCGGGCTAGGTCACCTTGGAGTCGTGGGGAATATTTCTTCTAATGCGGACCTTTCGCGTCACAGCCTTATCCTTCTTCGAAGGCCGGTGATCGTGCGGCTTGCCACATTTTGGGCAGGTCGCGACTTTAGCATTGTGTTCGGCCATCTCATTCAGAAAGTCGGAAAATGCTTCGCCACAATGCCGGCACAAACGATCCAGTTTGTCGTCGTTCAACATTAACCAAAGCCTCCGGCAACGCAGTATTTCGCCTGACCGCCCGCCCCGCGCCGTGCAAATAAGATGCACGCTAATGACGTGTGGTTGGAGGCGCTCTCATACAATAGAAAACGAATAGGAAACCGGATGCCGCTCGGCCTCTACATCTCCGTGCCCTTCTGCCGCACGAAGTGCAGCTACTGCAACTTCGCCTCCGACGTGTTTTCGAAGTCGGCATACGAAGGCTATGTCGCCCGCTTGCTCGAGGACATTTCGTGCGCGCGGCAGTTGGTGTCAGAGATGGGCGGCGCGTTCGAGGGTGCAGTTGACTCGATCTATTTAGGAGGAGGCACGCCTTCCATTCTCGACTCCTCGCAACTGCAGCGTATCTTCGCGGCTGTGCGCAGTCGTTTTGCTGTTGATGACGCAGCGGAGATCACCGTTGAGTGCGCGCCCGGTACATTAACTTCTGATCTAATCGATACCTTGCTGCAGTGTGGAGTCAACCGGGTGAGCCTGGGAGTGCAATCTTTCGTCGACCAGGAAGCGCACGCGGTGGGAAGGCTGCATAAACGCAGCATAGTTCTGGAAGAGATTGCGCGTCTTCTACAGGCTGGCCTCGACAACATCAGCATCGATCTGGTCGCTGGCTTGCCGCATCAGACGGCCGAAAGCTGGGCATACTCGGTCTCCGAGACGATTGCCACCGGCGTGCCGCACGCTAGCGTTTACATGCTTGAAGTCGACGAGGATTCCCGGCTGGGCCGCGAACTGATCGCCGGAGGCACGCGCTACCACGCCCACTTTGTTCCCGATGATGACGCGACGGCGGATTTCTACGGGCAGGCCTGCGAGACGCTGGAGGCCGCGTCCACCAGGCAATATGAAATATCAAACTTCGCCCATGTCGAAACGCTGCCGCACTTCAGATCACGCAGCCACCAGTCGCGTCATAATTTGAAATATTGGACGCGCCAGCCTTACCTGGGCTTCGGAGTCGATGCGCACTCGATGCTGGTGGCCGCTGGTCAACAGAGGGATCGTGGCGAGGCGGTACGATTCGCGACTCCCGACTCGCTCGACGCCTACATGAATCGCGTGCCGCACACGGTCAACTTTGTCTCAACTCAAGAAGCCTTGGAGGAGCAGTTCTTTCTGGGCCTACGGCTGAACCAAGGCATCGACCTCGGCGTGCTTCGCGCGCGATATGGGGCGGAGTTAAATGCGAAAGCAGTCGGCGCATGGGAATCAGCCATTGAGCAGGGCGTGCAGGAAGGCCTTCTCGAACAGCACGGCGCAATCCTGCGCCTGACTGCGCGCGGACGGTTGCTGTCGAACGAAGTTTTTGCTCGACTTCTAAGCGACACCGCAGACAAAATATTAGTGGGAACCGGGCCCGTGAATCCACGGTGAATTGGGCGCGCAGGCTTGCGGCGTCCTTCTATCCGGTCCCCACCATCTCAAAAATTCGCGGAAGGCCAACGCCGATCCCGACATCAAAAATGGGTGGCTCGTAGACCAGGGCTTGTATGCCAGCCTCTCCAGCGGCGCCCATCCACACAATGCGAAATTGCGCCCGCGATGAGCCCAACTGCACGTCGAGAACATCTCCCGTGTCAATTTTCGAACGCACGCCCAACAGAACCGCTCCGCGGTTGCTGATGTTGCCAACGCGCACGATCTCGGCGAAAGGCCTCGCCATCCGGTCCACCCCCCAGACCCGTACGGGCAACTGAAGATTCAGTCTGCGCTCTCTTCGCCGGTCCAATCTTCCTCCGTGCCTCAGCTTTCAGAGTGACGTTTTCAGAATGACAACGTAGAGGCATCATAGCCACGAATGACGCGGCTGAAAACGTCACATCGGTTACCGGAAAAAGAGTTCCCGAAGTTACGTTGCAAGTTACGTTGCAACAGCGCAAAGAATGGGGGATTTCTGCCGACGACCGCGCCGGCCGGGCTTAAAAGCCAGTTCGCCAGCGAAAGCATGTCGACAATAAAAGGAAGAATCAGTCGAGCTTATTGAGTGAGCAAGCCCCAGGCCCACGAAAGTCGCCACAAGAGCCACATGGTCCCGCTGCTCTCGATGGCAGCGAAGTGCCGGCGCTCTTGGCGGAGACAGCGAACACGGAAAGTTGAGGCTCCAACTTCTTGCTTTGACATTTGGGGCACGCGGCCTTTTGCTGGCCGAAAATCAGCGCCTCAAATTCATGCTGACATTCTTTGCAGATGTACTCGAAGATGGGCATCAAAAACTCCGCCGAAGAAATTGCCGACTTCTATTTAAAATCAAAGTGTGAGTACTTCGCAAACAGAGGAACAGACGCGTGCGTTCAGAGCGCGTCGCTGGCTTGCTGGCGGACACGTACAGACCGTGGCGAGTTTCCTCATCCAGCGCCGCTTTTACGTCCTTCCGCCCGAAGAGCGCCTGATTGAAGTCGAGCCCGGCATCAAGGTGCTGTGCCATTGCCACTGGCAGGCGGAGCGTGAGCGGGCGCTCACCATCATCATTGTGCACGGCCTCGAGGGCTCGAGCCAGTCGCAATACATGCTCGGCGTCACGGAGAAGGCGCTAGCTGCGGGGATGAATGTGATCCGCTACAACCAACGCAATTGCGGAGGCACGGACCATCTGGCCCCGGTGCTTTATCACTCCGGATTGTCGAACGACGTCGCGGCGGTGGCGCGCGAGGTCATTGCCCGCGACGGCGTTCAATGCCTGGCGCTGGTTGGCTTTTCGATGGGCGGCAACATCGTGCTGAAGTTGGCTGGGGAGTGGGGTTCCGAGGCTCCGCCGCAGTTGCGTGCTGTCGCAGCATGCTGCCCGGCGATTGACCTGGCCACCTCGGCGGATGCGTTGCATGAACCGGCTAACAGAATTTATGAAACTTATTTCCTGTGGGCCCTGCGCCGCCGCATGCGGCAAAAGGCCCGCCTGTTTCCCGGACATTTCGATGTGCGCCGACTGCGCGGCCTCAGGAGCCTGCGCGAGTTCGACGACAAGGTGACGGCCTTCTATTGTGGCTTTACCGGAGTCGACGATTACTACGACCGCGCTTCCGCGGCACACGTGATCGAGCGTATCGCGGTGCCGACGTTGATACTCCACGCGACCAACGATCCTTTTGTGCGTATCACGGCGGAGACTCGGCGCAAGATCTCACTGAATCCGAAGATTAAGTTCGTCGAAACCAGCGATGGCGGACATTGCGCATTTGTCGGAAGATCGAATGGATCGCGCGCGAAACCTCACCCGGGTGGCTCGGACAGCGGCCGTTACGACGATGGTTATTGGGCCGAGCGCGAGATTGTCGACTACCTCAGCAGGTTCCGCGGTCAAGCGGGCTGAACTCTTCGAGTCAACTTTCTCCAGTTAATATTTTTCCAGCCAATATTTTTCCAGTCGATTTTTGTGCGGAGCAGCGAGAGGAGCAGCATGAACAGGAAAATTTCCAGCAAGCCCCGCGTTGCGCCGACGATGGATTCGGCACGTTTGGGAAGGATAGAGAAGCGTCCGTAAACGAATTCAATGTGGACCCAATAGACGAGCAACGATGTTTGTCCCAGCTGAGTCAGCGGGCTGAATCCGCGAGTGGCGAAGCCCCACTGGCACCACGCATAACTCAACCAGGCGATAACTAATAAGAGGCCTATGCGCATCATCAAGAAGTTAGGGCTGGTATGCCAGTAGTCATAAGTTGAGTAAAGGTGGACGGACGAGTGATCTAATTGCCGGGCAAGCAGAATTACCACCGCTCCTGCGGCGGCGAAGAACGCCAGCGTCTTCGCGGTATTCTGGCGAGCCTGATCGCTGAATAGAATCAATCCAGCGGCCAAGCCGGCAAAGGCAAATGCTGCCCACGGAAAGAGCGGGAAGAGCCAGGGCTGCGGCGCGCCGAGGTTATGGCATCCATCAATGTAAGACTCCAGCCACCAGGGCAACCAGGTTGGCCGCCATGTGGTGTACAACGGAGGAGTCAGCAGGGCAGTTATGACAGTTACAGCAACGCTGGCAGCGACTAACAGCCAGCGGCAATTGGTTAACCCCGCTTTCCCTCCGGAATCTTGAGATTTCGCCGATGACGACAGGGCTTCGTAGGAGATATGTGTCTTTGTCCAGGCTGTCAAAACGATGCCGCACAGCAGCGCCATCAGGATCATAGAGAGCCCGATAATGTTCAAGACGTCCACGCGCAGTAAGTCGGAGTAAGGAGCCCAACCCCAAGCGATGAGAAATTCCTGCAACCGGAATAAGAGCCCGAAGGCGAAGATTTCAGCACCGCGGCGCAGCATGGTGAAAGTGATTTCTCCGGGCGCCAGATTCTTGCGAATCAATTTGTCGGTGACCAGGGCAAACGAAATCCCTGCCAGAAAAAGAAAAGACGGCGCCGGCAGAGTACCGAGAAGCTGGGATGCTTTCAGGAAGCTGGTATGGCGAGCGTCGCCGCCGAGCCAGGCGTCATAACAGTGCGTCTGAAACATCAAGACACAGGCCAGGCCACGCATCCAGTCGATCCAGGCCAGCCGCGAAGCTGCGCGCGGGGCGACCAGAGTCGTCGATTTGGCGGATAAAAGAGTTTGAGAGGAAGCGTTCATGCACGTCGCGTCATTTCGGGTTGCGGCAAAATGCTGCCACCTTACTTCATTCCTTCCAAAATGGATCCCACGATACCGCCGACCACTCCTCCCTTGGCCGCTTCATTCGAGGGCCTGGGCATGTACTCCATCAACTTGTGCGCTAGTTTTGAGATCGGCAAAGTTTGCAGCCAGATGCGGCCGGGGCCGGTTAATGCGGCGAGAAAAAGTCCATCACCGCCGAAGATAATGTTCTTAATTCCGGGCACGGTGGTGATTTGGAAAGAGACGCTGGACTGAAACGCTCCGACGTGTCCAGGATGCACGCGCAGGGTCTCGCCAGGCTGAAGATCCTTCACGACGAGTTCCCCGGAGAGCTCCAGCCACGCGGTTCCTTGTCCGCTGAGGTGTTGCAGCAAAAAGCCGTCGCCTCCGAAAATGCCCGCTCCCAGCGATTGCTGGAAGCCAACGCCGATTTGAACTTGCGGCGTACCGCACAAGAATCCATGGCGATGAATCATGTATTCGTGTCCGGGGCCGACTTCTACCGGCACGATGTGGCCGGGAAGTTGCGTGGCGAAAGCCAACTCGCCGCGCGCTCCCAGAGCGCGATATTCGGTCATGAAGAGCGTGCCGCCGCCGGCGACGCGCCGGATTGCGCCAAAAATTCCTCCGCCACCGCCCAACTGCGTATGCGTGGTCATCTGAATGGAACTGGTCATCCAGGAAAGTTCTCCCGCCTCGGAGATCACGGACTCGTTCGGTTCCAGCACGAATTCGAGGACGGGCATGGTCGTGCCGATGATGCTGCTTTGCATGAATAGCTCCTGACAAGCTGAAGTTGATGAGGATGTGAAAACCGTACTGTACCACAGGGATTTTGGCGGTTGAGCGAGGCCGATGGGGAGCGATCAGGAAATTCCGCGAACGCTCGTTCGAGTAGTGGCATCTAAGGTGAGCGACTTTATTTTACGGAGGATGGCATGGCGAAGAGACCGCGCGATGACGACAATGAGGCTCAACTGGACGAACTGGGCAACGATCCCGGGCAGGTGGGCCCTGACAGCGCTGGACAGTCTGGCGACAGCCAGCGACTATCGTCGATCGCAGATGCGGCGGACGCGAGCGTGCAAGAGCTTGCCGACAGCGACCAGGCGCTCGAAGCAGCGATCGTCGAAGGCGTTGAGGACGCTTCCGATCATCCCGAGCGCCCTGTCCACACGCACCTTGAATACGGCCACCCGGACGATCTGCCAACGCGGGAAGATTCGGAGGCGGAAGACGTGGTCGCGATCACTGATCGCGGAACTCGCGGCGAGGAAATCGACGTGGAAGAACTGGCCGATGAGGATCTGCCGGATGGCGAGAGCGCGGCGTAGCAACAGAACGTTTTGCCGCGGCACGGGCGTGCTAGCATTTCTTAGGGATTGCAAGACACGCCATGAGATTGCGCTCCGTCGTTAAAATCGCGACCCGCACTATTTTCATCTGGCTGAACCTAGCCTTGCTCTGGCCTCTCATCTTTATTCTTGCTGGCCCAATTCTCGCTGGCCCAGAAACTGCCTGGGCGAAGGACGAGCCGAAGTGGCACGAAGTGCATTCCGCGCATTTCTCGGTGTTGACGGACGCAGGCGAAAAGCGCGGGCGTGAAGTTGCCCTCCGCATGGAACAGATGCGCGCCGTCTTCGGTCAGCTGATTCTCAAAGACAAATTGAAAATGCCGGTGCCGATTACCGTCATTGCGCTCAAGAGCGACAAGCAGTATGGCTTGGCCGCTCCTCTAAAACAGAACATGGCCGCGGGTTTTTATCTGCCGGGAACGGATCGGATTTATATCGTGCTGAATCTCTTTGAGGCCGATCCATGGCGGGCCGTGGCGCATCCGCTGGCCCACTACCTCCTGAATTACAACTACCCGCCGACGCAGGGCTGGTTTGACGAAGGCCTGGCCGAATATTTCGGATCGATCGATATTGGCAAGCAAGTCAATATTGGCGCCGACCCCGAGTTATTGCCCGAATGGCACGAGAACGCGTTTGAAGACATGACGGGAATGAAGCGCGACCCGAATGTGCCGCAATCGCTGACGCAGCTGATGAGTTCTCCGGTATGGATGTCCATGGTCGACCTGTTCACCATGAAGCACGACGGATCAGGTACGCGCGAGGGAACGCACCACACAATTTTCTACGCGCAGTCGTGGATGGTCGTCCACTATCTGGTGAACAAGAACAAAATGCCTGAGGCCGGCAGATACTTCAACCTGGTGCTGAATGAGAAGATGCCGGTAGACAAGGCCATGGTCGAGGCGTTTGACTTGACTCCCGCGCAGATGGAAGCGGTGGTGAAGACTTATTTCAACTCTTTAAGCGGGTTGGGCATCGCGCTTGACCAGGCGAAAAAGCCGGTTCTTTTACCGTATGACGTGCAACAGCCCGATCATTTTCCTTTGCCTTTTGGTGCCGATGATGTCGGAGTGTCGGTCACTTCGGTAAAAGAGGAGGAGGCAAAGGCGGTTATCGACGATGTGATGGCGCGCATTCCGGAGCATCACGATCTGGCGGTGCACGACCTGGAGCAATTGGCGGCGGACGCTAGAGGCAATGAGCCGGCGCAGCGCGCGCTGGCTTGGGACGACATTTACCAGAAGCGTTTCGATGCAGCCGCCGAGAAACTGGAAAAGGCGACAGAGTTGAATCCGAGAGACCCTTGGATCTGGTATTACCGGTCAGTATTGAAGTACCGCAAGGCGCAGACGACGCGGCAGCAGATGCAGGGTCTGGCCAACATGATGCAGGACCTGCGATCCGTCATAGATTGGTATCCGGAGCTGGCCGACGCCTATAACATGCTGGGAATCGCGCGCGTCGAGGGTGGTGGCGTGAACTCGGCCCTGGAGGCGCAGCGGGATGCGATTGCGCTTGCTCCGCGAAATACCGAGTATCAGTTTAATCTCGGCCAGATTTATGTTGCTGGGAAAAAGTGGGACTTGGCGCGCGAAGTATTTACGCGGCTGAAAGAGGGGCCGGATCGCGCTGCTGCCGTAGCCGCGAATCAACAGTTGGACGATTTGGAAACGCTGCAAAAGTATGGAATCCGTCCGCAGCGGGCGGGTGAGACGGAAGCGCCGGCGGGCGCGGCGAGCACGCCGTCAGCAGCCGCGGGAACTCAGACCGCGGCGGCTAGCTCTGCGCAAAGTGAAGAAGATGACGACTCAGACGCCGCGCCCAAGCCGGCTCCCGCCAAGCCCGGCACGATCGGGCCGGTGCAATTCCTGAAAGGGAAGATCGTCAGCAGCGATTGCTCCAAGCCGCCCGAGGCCACGGTCACGCTTCTGAGCGGCATGACCACTTACAAACTGCATGCGGCGGATTACAAATCGCTGGTGGTGATTGGTCAGGACCAGTTCTCCTGCGAGTGGAAGAACCTGCTGGTGTCGGTCAATTATCGCGCGGTGGGGAAAAACGGCGGGGAACTGGTGTCGATCGAAGTGCGCTAGACCGCTCCCCTGGCTTGAGCCTGCTCTTTAGCCGCTAAAGCTGGTTCGCTTGAACTTCGATCCAGCTGGATCACCCCGCCGTTGCAAGCTACTTTTCAATTCTTTATTTCTTCTTAGGGCTCGATCCGCGGCGCGCGAAGTGACGGTTCTTGACGAGAGTCGAAAGCACGATAGAAGTCGACGTCGTGCCGAAGGGAGTGAGCTTGTCGATGACCCGCTCCAGATGCTGCACCGATTCGACGGCGACTTTCAGAGTGAACGAGTCGGCGCCAGTGCCGCGATGACATTCCAGAACTTCAGGCATGGCCGCGACAGCTTGGGCGACACGCGCGAAGACATCGCCAACGACGCTGATGCGGATAAAGGCAGTAATCGGCAGCCCGATTCTGGCCGGATCGACCTCGGCGCGAAAGCCGCTGATGATTCCGGCGTCTTCCATCTTGCGGACGCGTTCTGCCACTGCCGGCAGAGTTAAGCCAACGCGGCGTCCTAGTTCCGCGAACGAAATCCGCCCATTCTGCTGCAGCTCTTCGAGAATATGCCATCCTCTCCGATCAAGCGCTGAATTATCGAAGGTCATTGACGTAGTTTACTTTAGAAAATACGAGGGAACCTATCGAAATACCTGATCTCTTGTATTTACGTATTGGCGATTCCGCCCAACAATAGTGGCACAGGGAAAGGGGTCTGCAAGATGACTTTTGCGAACATTCAATGGACGTGGATGAATGGTGAGTTCATGCCTTGGGCGGAGAGCAACGTGCCGCTTTCGACGCATGCGCTCCACTATGGAACGGGTGTTTTCGAGGGCATTCGCAGCTATGCGGTGGATGGTGAGCCGGCCATTTTTCGTCTCGACGCGCATCTTGATCGCTTCTATCAATCGGCCGCCGTCTATGGTCTGTGTATTCCTTTCAGCCCGGAGCAGTTGACCGATGCGATCTGCGGTTTGATCCGGCGCAACGGACTGGTCGACTCCTACATCCGTCCGTTGGCCTTCATGGGCGCCGAGACTTTGGGTATTCGCGCCGAGTGTTCGACGGAAACGGCAATCCTGGCCTGGCCGCAGATGGTGCATGTCAGCGAGCAGAGCCGCCGGCGTGGTGCGAGGATGACAGTTTCTCCCTATCGAAAATTCGATGCTCGCGTGATGCCGACTACTGCCAAAGCCTGCGGCCAATATCTGAATTCGCGATTGGCAACCATGGAGGCGTCGCGGCGCGGGTACGATGAGGCTCTGCTGCTGAACATCGACGGCAACGTTGCCGAGGCTGCCGTCGCCAACGTATTTATGGTGAAGGGCCGCACCCTGCGCACGAACGACGAGAAGTCGTCGATCCTGATGGGAATTACGCGCGACTCGATTCTGCAACTCGCGACGGCGGAAGGTTTCCAGACCGAAGTTGGCGCCATGACGGTCAACGATCTGCGAAGTGCCGACGAAGTTTTCCTGTGCGGCACCGCTTGCGAGATCTTGCCCGTGGCTGAAATCGACGGCATCTCCATCGGAAACGGCGCGCCCGGTCGAATCACGCTACAGATGCGCGAGACGTTCGATCGCGCGAAGAGCGGCCGCGCACCCGAGTGGGAGCACTGGCTCCACCGTGTTGCTGCCGACGAGGCCCTGGTGGGGACCGCGGCCTCCAGTCGGTAAATCGGCGATAAAATAATGAGTGTGGGGGAATGATGGAGAATCCACTCAAGCTGAAACGTATTCACCACGTCGAATTCTGGGTAGGCAACGCGCGGCAGGCCGCTTACTTTTACCGCAAGGGCTTCGGTTTTTCGCAGGTTGCCTATAGCGGACTCGAAACCGGACAGCGCCAGCGCGCTTCTTACGCGATGAGCCAGGGTAAGGCCAATTTTGTTCTGACCACGCCCATGACGCCCGATGACCCGGCGGCGGAGCACGTCCGCAAACATGGCGACGGCGTGCGCGATATCGCTTTGGAAGTAGCCGATGCTGACGAGGCATTTGCCGAAGCGGTTCGCCGCGGCGCGCTACCCGCTGAACAACCGCACGACATTACGGATGAATTCGGCACCGTTCGCCGCGCCGCTGTCCATACCTATGGCGACACGATCCACTCGTTAATCTCCTATAAGGATTACGAAGGGCCGTTTTTGCCGGGCTATATGGCGGCACCGCTCGCAGGTGACGATTGCGGTATTCTGCGTGTCGACCATATCGTGGGCAATGTCGAACTCGGCAAAATGCAATTCTGGGCCGATTACTACACGCGTGTCTTTGGATTCCACCGTTACATCACTTTCGACGACAAGGATATTTCGACCGAGTACAGCGCGCTGATGAGCATCGTGATGTCGGACGATTCGCATTCGGTGAAATTCCCCATTAACGAGCCCGCCACGGCGCGCAACAAGAGCCAGATTCAGGAGTACATCGAAGCCTACGGAGGGCCGGGTGCACAGCACATCGCGCTGCAATGTAAAGATGTCCTTTATACGGTCGCCAAGTTGCAGCGTAACGGGCTCGACTTTCTGCGCGTTCCCGATACTTATTATGACGTCCTGCCCTCGCGGGTGGGGCCGGTAGAAGAACCGGTTGAGGAGTTGAAGTCGCTCGGCATCCTGGTGGATCGCGACGAAGAAGGCTATCTTCTGCAGATCTTTTCGAAGCCGGTGGAGGACCGTCCTACCGTGTTCTTTGAAGTGATTCAGCGCAAGGGCAGCCGCGGATTTGGTAAAGGGAATTTCAAAGCGCTGTTCGAATCGATCGAACTGGAGCAGGCTCGACGAGGAAATCTGTAGTCATGCCGAATGTCAAAGCGAGCAAAGCAGAAACGGCCCACGCGGGCGCGCTCCACGCCAAAGTGAATGGGCGCGGGAAGTCGGCGCCGGGCTATTCCTACCAATCGGGATTCGGCAACGAGTTTGCTAGCGAAGCGGTTGAGGGTGTGTTGCCCCGAGGCCAGAATTCTCCTCAAAAAGTGGCGCATGGTTTGTACGCCGAGCAACTCAGCGGCACTGCGTTCACTGCTCCGCGGGGGGTCAATCGCCGGACGTGGCTATATCGCATGCGTCCCTCGGTTGCGCATAAGCCATTCGAGCCGGTCGAGCAGGGACGCTTGCGCAGCGCGCCGTTCGACGAGGTGCCGACCCCGCCGAATCAGTTGCGCTGGATGCCGATTCCGGTTCCTCCAGCGTCGGATCCGACCGATTTCATCGACGGTCTGATTACCATGGCCGGCAACGGTAACACGCATACACATTCCGGCGTAGGCATACACATCTACGTCGCGAACAAGTCGATGACCGACCGGTTTTTCTACAATACCGATGGAGAGATGCTGATCGTGCCGCAGCAAGGACGACTATTGCTGCGCACCGAGATGGGCGTTCTTGAGGCCGGCCCCGGCGAGATTGCGGTCATTCAGCGCGGAATTCGTTTTCGCGTCGAGCTTGTGGACAAGCAGGCGCGCGGCTATATCTGCGAGAACTACGGCGCGCTACTTCGTTTGCCGGATCTCGGACCCATCGGCGCGAACGGCCTGGCGAATCCGCGCGACTTTCTGGCTCCGGTGGCGGCGTTTGAAGACCGCGAGGGCGACTTTCGCATTGTCACCAAGTTTCAGGGACGCGTCTGGGAAGCGGCTATCGATCACTCGCCGCTCAATGTGGTCGCCTGGCATGGAAACTATGTGCCTTACAAATATGATCTGGCGAATTTTATGTGCATCAATAGTGTGAGCTTCGATCATCCTGACCCGTCGATTTATACGGTGCTGACTTCTCCTTCGGAAATTGCCGGCACGGCCAATGTGGATTTCGTGATCTTTCCGCCACGCTGGATGGTGTCGGAGCATACGTTTCGCCCGCCGTGGTTCCACCGTAACTTCATGAACGAGTTCATGGGGCTAATTCGCGGCGAGTATGACGCCAAGGCGGAAGGGTTCGTGCCCGGAGGCGCCAGCCTGCACAACTGCATGGCCGGTCACGGGCCGGATGCGGAGACTTTCGAGAAGGCGAGCAATGCCGAATTAAAGCCGGTCTATACGGGCGACACTATGGCCTTCATGTTCGAGACTCGCTTTGTGTGCCAGCCAACGAAGTTCGCGCTGGAGAGTTCCGAACTGGATCACCAGTACTTCGAGTGCTGGCAAGGGCTGCGAAAAAAGTTCAAGTCGAGATAGACACCGAAGTTAATCCGATGAGCTCGCAAACTCTTCAGCACACGTCAAGGTCGGTCGACGCAGTTGCCTCCCTGCTCGCGGGGCTGATCGACTACGCAGGATTATTTCCTCCCGCGTCATTGCCCATGGCAGCGGCGCTGGCAAATTACGACGCCTATTTGCAATCAGAATGGAGCTGGATTCTCGGGCGCTTCATTGTTCCGGTTGCCCGTCTTAGCGAATTTGAAACGGCCCTCGCCGCCTTGCCGGGCATTCGCGACGAGGATCGGTTAACGCGTTGGCGACTCTCGGTGCTTCCCGGATCGGATCCCGCTGCCGATGTAAGCGAGCTTCGGAAATTTGCAGGTCGAATGGAAGCCTCGTTCGGCGTGCGTAGACCCGTGGTGGAATCGGTCGAGATGAAAATTGCGAATCGGGAAGACGTTTACCGGCTTTCTGAAAGCCTTCCCGCGAGCCTTGAAACCTATTTTGAAATTCCCCTGCAAGTGGCAAATCTCAGCGAATGCGTTGACGCCATCGCCCGTTGTGATCGACGCGCTAAGATTCGCACCGGCGGCGAAACGGCGGATAAGTTTCCGGCTTCCGAAAGCGTAATCGAGTTCATCCGGCAGTGCGCGGCCTCCAACGTGCCATTCAAGGCTACTGCCGGATTGCATCATCCGCTGCGGTCGGAGCACCGGCTTACTTATCAAGCGGACAGCGCCTTCGGAATGATGCACGGATTCTTGAATGTTTTTCTGGCCGCCGCGTTTTTGCGCGCTGGAGTGCTGAAGACAGCGCTGGCGCTCGAGTTGCTCGAGGAGCAGTCGACGGAGGCTTTCCGATTTGATAGCGATGGGATTATATGGCGCGGCCATCGAATTAGCCGGGAGGAAATTGCTCTGTCGCGCCGGAACTTTGCGATTTCGTTTGGGTCCTGCTCGTTTATGGAGCCCATCGAGGATTTAAGGGCCCTCCATCTGCTATGAATCCGCTCCTTGACGAAACGCACGATCCGAAGACGCAAAGCTGGGTCGAATCCGCCAACATAGCGGGGTCGGATTTCCCCATTCAGAATTTGCCCTTTGGTGTTTTTCGACGGCGCGACGCGGACTCGTTGGCAAGAGTCGGAGTTGCGATCGGGGATCAAGTTCTGGATCTCGGCGGGCTGTTCGGCGAGATCAAAGTGACCGAACCCGAAGTGGTGCGGGCGGCGAAGGCCTGTTCATCCAATTCTCTGAATTCATTGATGGCCATGGGCTCCTCGCCGCGGCGCGCCTTACGCCGTCGGCTTCACGCTCTTCTCCGCTCGGAAGCCGAGGCCTCGGATCGGCAGATTGCTTCGCGTCATCTCATCGCGCAATCCAACTTTGAGATGCTTCTGCCGGCGGACGTTGGCGACTACACAGATTTTTACGCCTCGATCTTCCACGCCACCAATGTAGGCAAGCTCTTTCGCCCCGACAATCCGCTGCTGCCGAACTATAAGTACATTCCGATTGGATATCACGGGCGCGCGTCATCGCTAGTGCCTACCGGAACTGCGGTTCGGCGGCCTTCGGGACAGACGCGCGATGGCGATGCCGATCCAAAATTCGGACCGACCAAGGCGCTCGATTACGAACTGGAAGTGGGCTTCTTTGTCGGCGCTGGAAATTCGCAGGGAAAGGCGATTCCACTCGCGCAGGCGGAAGAACATATTTTTGGAATCTGCCTGGTGAATGACTGGTCGGCTCGCGATGTTCAGGCCTGGGAGTATCAGCCGCTGGGGCCGTTTCTGGCCAAGAGCTTTGCCACGTCACTCTCACCTTGGGTGGTAACGATGGAAGCGCTGGCTCCGTTTCGCGTGCCAGCGTTTGCCCGCCCCGCTGGCGATCCCGCGCCCTTGCCGTACCTGTTCGATGAGAATGATCAGTCGCAAGGCGGTCTCGAGCTGTGGCTGGAAGTCTCGCTGGCGTCGGTTCGTATGCGAGAGAGCGGCATGGCTCCCGTGGTTTTGGGTCGAAGCAATTTCCGCGATATGTACTGGACCATGGCGCAGATGCTGACCCATCATGCGAGCAACGGATGTAACCTGCGCCCGGGCGATTTGCTGGCTAGCGGAACCGTCTCAGGCGCGGAGAAAAGCGCCCGCGGGTGCCTCCTGGAGTTGACTGCGCGGGGTAAAGATCCGGTCACGCTGCCGAACGGGGAGCAGAGAAAATTTCTCGAGGATGGGGACGAAGTGGTTCTGCGGGGGTACTGCGAGCGGGCCGGATTTCGGCGGATCGGACTCGGCAGTTGCCAGGGGACTATTTTGCCGGCTTCGTAGTGCATACGCCCTCAGTGGCTAAAGCCGTTATTGAAGGGGGAGACACTTATCGCAGCGGTGAACCGCTGCGCCACCCAAAAGCAGGGACAAAACATTTTTTTCGGCAGTCGGTGGAGTGTGTTTATAGGAACGTTTTTTGAGAGGTTTTCGTTGTATAGTATCCGTCTCGAAGGAGGCAATTTGAGCTTCGCGACGGATTCCACGGTACCAGAAAATTCTTCATCTTCATCTTCATCTTTACCCGTGCCTGCTAGTGAAGGCCATGGCGCAGCGCTCTTTGCCGGCTTTCTGGGATGGACGCTTGATGCCTTCGATTTCTTCCTGGTCGTGTTGTGTCTGACGGCGATTGCGAAGGAGTTTCATCGCTCCGACAAAGAAATAGCCTTCTCGATCACGCTCACGCTGGCCTTCCGTCCGGTGGGCGCGTTCATCTTCGGATTAATGGCCGATCGCTACGGGCGGCGGATACCGTTGATGATCGACCTGGTTTTTTATTCTGTCGTGGAAGTGGCAACCGGTTTCGCGCACACCTTTACTACGTTTCTCGTGCTGCGAGCCTTGTTTGGCATTGGCATGGGCGGAGAGTGGGGCGTGGGCGCATCGCTGGCCATGGAAAAAGTTCCGCCTCGGCTGCGCGGCTTTCTCTCGGGAGTTCTGCAGCAGGGATATGCGCTCGGCTATCTTCTGGCGGCGGGTTGTTTTTACTTTGTCTTTCCGCGGTGGGGCTGGCGGCCCATGTTTTTTATTGGCGGACTTCCGGCACTGCTTGGGCTTTTCGTTCGTTTCAAGGTTAAAGAGTCGGAAGTATGGAAAAAAGTTCGGCATCCTAACTGGAGCGACCTGGCGCGCGCGATCTTGTCGCACTGGAAATTGTTCCTGTACTTGACGCTGCTCATGATGATGATGAACTTTGCCTCGCACGGCACGCAGGATATGTTCCCGACTTTCCTGCAGCGGCAGTGGGGTATGAAACCGACCGAGCGCGCGGCGATCACCGCCATCTCGATGGTCGGAGCAATCTGCGGCGGCACGCTGGTGGGCTATTTGTCCGATCGCTTCGGACGCCGGCTGTCGATGATTGTGTCTTTCGTTTTGGCGATCGCGGTCGTGCCGCTATGGGCTTACGCTCCGGCATTGCCTTTGCTGATTATCGGGGCCTTCCTCATTCAGTTCATGGTGCAGGGTGCCTGGGGCATCATTCCGGCGCATCTGACGGAATTGTCGCCCGATTCGGTGCGCGGATTTCTTCCCGGATTCGCTTACCAGTGTGGCGTGCTTCTGGCTGGCTCGGTGGCTTACATCGAGGCGGTGCTGGCTGAACATACGAGCTACGCCAATGCCATGGCCCTGACGGCATTTACGGTATTTACCCTGGCGATCGTGGCAGTGGCCCTCGGACGTGAACAGAGAGGCATTCACTTCGGCAGATAGCCTTATTCCCGGGGATGCTTAGCCGACTAATATTTCTCTCTTCAAGGCTCGACGAACTTCCAACATCACTCCTATTTGTAACCATAGACACATCCCGCAGTGATTCTGCGCACATCCCCCGGGTAACGAACTGAGATATCCCAGAGGACAGCCTTTATGAGTGTCTTCAAAGATGCCGGACACCTCTTTCGCGTAGGTCTAGTCTTTATTGTTGGTATCCTGGCATTCTTAGGCATACGCGCCCTCCTCGTACCGAAGAGCTTTGGAGAGTATGGGCACTATCGCGGAGATGCGCTGACCGACCTGGCCGCACGTCCTGCGAATTTTGCCGGGCACCAGGCATGCGAAGACTGCCACTCCGACGTTCTGGAGAAAAAGAAGGGCGGCAAGCACGCGCGCGTTAATTGCGAAGCCTGTCACGGACCTCAGGCCAAGCACGTTGACGACCCGGGGTCGGTGCAGCCAGCGAAACTCGACACGGCTGTGCTTTGCGTTCGCTGCCACGAGGCAAATCTCGCCAAGCCCAAGAATTTTCCGCAGATCGTTTCTGTTGACCACTCGAACGGATTGCCCTGCGACACCTGCCACCAGCCGCATAGTCCCGCCATCGATGCTGCTTCAAGCGAATCGGCTGACGCGACAGGAGGCAAGAAATGAACATTACCCGGCGTCACATGCTGATTCTCTTGCCGGCAGCGGCCCTGGCATGGAAGCACGTTCTGGCCGGAACCCCGGAAGCCTCGCCCAATTACAAAATGTCTGAGCACTGGTGGGGCATGCTGATCGATCTGCCCAAGTGCATCGGCTGCGGAAATTGCGTGCGCGGCTGCGCGGCTGAGAACGATGTGCCCGATGGATATTTCCGCACCTGGGTAGAGCGCTACCATGTGTCGGATTATGACATCGAAAACCCTCATGTCGATTCGCCCGATGGAGCCAAGGAAGGATTTCCACCCAGCAAGGAATCGGGAGGGAAGAACTTCTTTGTGCCCAAGCTGTGCAATCACTGCGCCGATTCCCCGTGCACGCAAGTTTGCCCGGTAGGCGCAACCTTTATCAGCCCGGATGGCGTGGTTCTGGTCGACAAGTCTTATTGCCTCGGCTGCCGGTATTGTGTTCAGGCCTGCCCTTACGGTTGCCGCTTTATCAATCCGAAGACCAGCACTGCTGAGAAATGCACGCTGTGTTATCACCGGATTACGAAAGGGCTGACCACTGCTTGCTGTGAATCTTGTCCGACCGGTGCACGTCAGTTGGCAGACTTGAAGAATCCGAACGACCCGATTCACGAATTTCTGAAGACCCACAGCGTTCAGGTTCTGAAACCCTACATGGCGACTCATGCCAAGGTTTTTTACAACGGACTGGATGGTTCGGTTCGATAGATGTTGGCGGGATAAAGCTCTTCGAGAAGGAGATTTGGTGACCGTTTATGCCCGGCGTTGAAGGCTTCATGTATCCGAACGAAGTCGAACTGCAGTGGAGCGTTCTGATCGTGCTCTATCCCTTTCTCACGGGGCTGGTCGCTGGCGCGTTCATTCTGGCTTCGCTGGAGCGCGTCTTTCAGGTGCAGGCGGTCAAGCCGACTTACAGGCTGGCGTTGCTGACGGCGCTGGCATTCCTGCTGGTGGCGCCGCTGCCATTGCAACTGCATCTCGGGCATCCGGAGCGCTCTTATGAAATGTATCTGACGCCGCACAAAACTTCGGCGATGGCCATGTTTGGGTTCGTCTACCTGTGGTATCTGATGGCGGTCCTGGTGCTCGAAATCTGGCTCGACTACCGGCGCGACATCGTGCTTTTGTCGCAGTCAACCACAGGCTGGAAGCGGTGGGTCTACCGGCTGATGACGCTTGGTTCGAGCAATATCAGCGAACGTGCGCTCCGCATTGATGAACGTGTGGGCTGGATCATCACCCTCATCGGCATTCCTTCGGCATTCTTGTTGCACGGATATGTCGGGTTTATTTTCGGATCGGTTAAGGCCAATCCATGGTGGTCGTCGCCGCTGATGCCGGTGGTGTTTATCTTTTCTGCCATGGTGTCGGGCATCGCCACGGTGATGCTCCTTTATATGTTTCTGACCTGGGCACGCAAGCAGACGATCGACATACGTTGCGTGGATACGATAGCGAGCTACCTTTTCTATACCTTCATCATCGATTTCAGCCTGGAGATGCTCGATCTGATTCACCGTATTTACGAGTCCGATGAATCGTTCCGCAGCCTGGATTTCATGGTCCATACCAAGCTCTATGTGTCGCATATCGTGGTGCAGATATTGCTGGGCACGGTGACTCCGCTTGCGCTGCTCGCCGTTACCCAGGTGTTGAGGCTCAATGAAATTGCCCGTAAGCGTATTTATGCGGTGGCGGGATGCCTGACCCTCGTTGGCATTTTTGCCATGCGCTGGAACGTGGTAATCGGTGGCCAACTGTTTTCTAAGAGCTTCCTCGGATATACAACCTACAAGATGGGCCTGATCACGCGCGAAGGATTGCTGGTGGCGATCGCGCTGACCATTCTGCCGTTCATCTTTTTGTGGGCGCTGGTGAAACTGCTGCCACCCTGGCCGGAGAAAGTTTCCGTATCGCTGGCAGAGGCCAGTCAGGCGCATTAGTTCAGCGCGTGCGTGGCGCCGACGGTTGCAGCCGCAGCAGAAGTCAAGAAAGTTTGATCGCTTGGCTAGTCAAGTCTCTCACCGCGGGGTGGAGATTGTGGAAATCATCGACGATCTCGACGTTGTAGCGCGGCTTGCCGCGCGGGTGGAAAGCCTGGAACAACGCATTGTCGCGCTCGAACAATCGCCGGAAACTCACGCCTCCGCTAAGGTCAAAGCCGCGAGTTCGATTGCAGGTCGGCCAGCCCCAAATCGACCAGGCGCCCCGCCCTTTCAATTGGTTCGAGCCGATGGCGTGTTTCCTGTCCTCGGCAAAGCCATGCTGGGAATTGCCGGCGCTTATCTACTGCGGGCGGTAGCCGAGTCGGGTTCGGTTCCAAAGGTCGCCGTGATTGTGCTGGCGCTGGCTTACGCCTGGACGTGGCTGGTGTGGGCGGCGCGCGTTCCTGTCGAGTCGCGCTTCGCTGGTATTGTCTACGCCGTAACCTCGGTCATGATTCTTGCTCCCATGCTCTGGGAGTTGACTCTGCGATTTGAAGTTCTGCCTACGTTCGCGGCAGCCGGAGTACTCAGCCTGTTTCCTCTGACTGCTTACGCTCTGACCTGGAAGCGCAACTCGACCGCGATCGTTTGGGTAGTCCAGAGCACCGCCCTTCTCACCACTCTCGCTTTGTTAATTGCGACCCGTGACTTGGCGCCTTTCGCAGTGGCGCTGCTGATTACGGCATTGGCCAGTGAGATTGCGGCCGATTGCAATCGCTGGCTTGGACTCAGACCGCTGGTGGCCGTTGCCGCGGATCTCGGCATTTGGATTCTGCTCTACCTTTATTCCCGTCCGGGAGGTCCGCCTTCCGAGTATAAGATTGTCGCGCCTTCGACGCTGGTGACGCTCGCGTGTGCGCTGTTTTTGATTTACGGAGCAAGCACCGTTCTCCGGTCAGCATTCCTTCGCCAGAAAATCGGATTCTTCGAAATTGGGCAAGCGGTCGCCGCTTTCCTGCTGGCCGCGTTCAGCATCTTGCGTTTCGCAGGAGATGGGGCAACGGTTCTAGCGGCGACTTGTTTGCTATTCTCGGCCGGATGCTATGCGGCCGCCTATGCCTCATTCGACCGCTTAGCCGAACAGCGCAACTATCATGTTTATGCCTCCTGGAGTGGCGCTCTTTTCCTGACCGGCCTTTCTCTCTTGCTGCCACCGGTGCCGCTGGCCTTCTGCTTGAGCGTGGCCGCAATTGTCGCTACGCTTCTCGGGGCACGTGCATCTCGACTGACGCTGGAATTCCACGGCCTGGCCTACGTCGCCGGAGCGGCCTACGCTTCCGGCCTGCTCGATTATGCCGGCCGCGCCCTGGTAGGAACTTTCCCGGCCGCTCCCGGATGGATCGTCTGGGTTGTCGCCGCAGCCGCGGTTTCTTGTTACGTCGTCAACGGCCGCTATCGCACCGAGCGCTGGAACCAACGTTTTCTGCAGCTGATGGCGGCGATCCTGGCCGTGGCCGCGGTGATTATCTTCCTGCTATCCGGCCTGGTCTGGTTAGCTGCCATCGGAATGACTCCCGGCGCGTCTCAGGTGGCGGTTATCCGCACGCTCATCACTTGCATGGTTGCGCTGGCGCTGGCTTTCAGCGGCGCGCGCTGGCAACGGATTGAGCTCATCTGGATTGCCTATGGCACGCTGGCGCTGGTGACTGCCAAGCTGCTTTTTGAGGACTTGCAGCACGGGCACCCAGGCTCTACGGCCTTGTCGATTTTCCTGTACGCGGTCGCGCTGATTCTTGTTCCTCGCATGGCGCGAGTGGCCCGGCGAACTTGAGCATCAAAGCGCCGCCATGCGCCGCTGCCCGAGCAGGAAGTACAACGCCAGCGCGATCAACAAAAATCCGTTGAAGCTGAGCACCACGGGAGCCGTGAACAACGGGACGAGCCATCCTGAGAGCAAATTGCCCATAGGCATGCCGCCGCGGAAGGCGAAGTTGTAGACGCTCATAACGCGGCCGCGCATTTCGTTGGTCGTGATTAACTGCACCAGCGAATTCACGGTGGCGAACACCGCCATCATCGACGCGCCTACCAGAACCAGCAGAGCCTCGCTCAATGGCAACGACTTGGAGAGTGCGAAACCGGCAATCCCCAAACCGAGGCAGGCGAGCGCGCCTAGTGCTACGAGACCTTTCTTACGGAAGTTGCCCGCGCTGGCGACGCTGAGCGAACCGAAGATGGAACCTAGTCCCATCAGGGCGAGCAGGTTGCCATACGTTTCCGGGCCGCGATGGAAGATGTCTTTCACGAATACGGGAAAGTAAGTTCGCATGGGCATGCTCAGGAAGGTCATGAAGAAGGCCAGAAGAATCAGGGCCTCCATCGAACTTTGCTTGCGGGCGAATTTAATGCCCTGCTTCAGGCTGGTGAAAATTGTCTCGCCGGTTTTCACTGGCAAGAAACGGGTACGGATGATCGACAGGGAGATGATGGGCGCCAGGAACGAGAGCGCGTTCAATCCGAAACACCATTTCTCTCCCAGCTTCGCCAGTGCTTGCCCAGCCAGCGCCGGGCCGACCATGACGGCCACGTTGAACTGGATGGAATTCAGGGCGATGGCGTTGGGCATGTCCTCGCGTTCGACCAGTGTGGGAATCAGCGCCTGGTAGGCGGGACCGCCGAAGGCCTGGGCGAATCCCGAAATAAACGAAAGACACAAAATATGCCAGACGTGCACGTAGCCTGTGGCCACGAGAACAGTAAGGATGGCTGCGCTCGCCATCTGGACATACTGAGAGCCAAGCAGGATTTTGCGCCGCTCGACGCGGTCCGCGATGACTCCGCCGATCAGGGAGAACAA
Organism: uncultured Acidobacteriaceae bacterium; assembly: GCA_963775845.1. Lineage (GTDB taxonomy): Bacteria > Acidobacteriota > Terriglobia > Terriglobales > Acidobacteriaceae > Acidiflorens. The sequence goes on from CAVZKN010000001.1 coordinate 83,053, forward strand.
AAAGATGGGAATTCCGCCTAGAAACTGATCGAGTGCGAGGAGAAATGCGGAGTGGCTGAGCCGGTAAATCAGCCATCCCTGAGCGACGATCTGCATCCAGGTGCCGATACTGGAGGTGCAGGCGCCCACCCACATCAGGCGGAAGTCGCGATATTGAAATGCTTTAAAGACTCGACGAAGCAAACTTGAGGTCTCCGGAGGCACCGCGAAAAGCGTATCATGCGGTTTCGATCCGTCGCATGTTAGACGCGGCGAAACCGGCATTGTCTTCATTTATCTGCGGAGTTCCGAGAATAAATCCAAGAATAAACATGGACGGGCCGTGACGACGGTATCGGTGATGACAATGGCCCGCGATACGAATCGCATAAGAAAAGGGGCGTGAGTTTCACGCCCCTTCTACTTTCTAAAAATCGGCTGGCCCTCGGTAGCGCCAGCCGTGATGGTTACGCAGCCGCTACGGAGCCGACGTGTAGGTGGAGGCCGTGCTCAACCACTGCCCTCCAACCAACGAGTACAAGGTCACGTAGATGGTGCTGCCATTGGCTGGCAGGTTGTAGATGGTTTCGGTCTGCACGTTCCCGAGCTGGCCAGATTGATCCAGATCGTTTCCACCCGGACCGACGTTGCTGACGTCAACCCAGTAGTTGCTGGCGTTGGGGTCGGCACTCCAGGTGAACGTCACCGTATTCCCGTTCAAGGTTGAGCCCGGAGTTGGCGTCTGCATGGTCGCCAATCCCGTGCTTGCGTTGAAGGCAGTATAGGTGTAGGCGTTGCTCGCCCACACTCCGCCAATCAACGAGTAGAGAGTAGCGTAGATGGTGCTGCCATCGGTCGGCAGGCCATTTACGGTCTCAGTTAGCACAGCGCCCAGGTTTCCAGATTGAGAATACTGGTTGCCTCCAGGCGTGCTGCCGATGTCGAGCCAGTAGGCGGTTGCTCCGCCCGAGCCCGCCGACCAGGTGAACGTCGCGCTGTTACCCGTCAACGTCGAACCCGGAGTCGGAGTCTGCATCATTCCCGCTACTCCACCCGTCGCGTTCAACGCCGTGTAGGTGTAGGGAGTGGGGTAGTAGGTTCCCGCGACTTCCGTGAACAGCGTCACGTAGACCGTGCTTCCGTTGGTCGGCAAGCCGGTCGCCGTTTTGGTGAGCGTTCGGCTATTGATGGTGCCCGAATTGTAGTAATCGTGCGCACCCGCAGACGATCCCGCATACAGCCAGTAGGCCTGCGGCGTGGCTTGACCTTTTACCCATGTGAAGGCCGCCGATGAGCCGGTTAACATACTTCCCGGAGCGGGCGTGCTCATGGTGGCGAGACCGGTTCCGGGCGTGTACGACTGATAGGTGTAGGAGTTGCTATACCACGTTCCGCCCACGAGTGAGTAGAGCGTGATGTAGATCGTGCTGCCGTTGGTAGGCAAACCGGTTGCCGTGGCCGTGACCACATTGCCCAGATTGCCCGAGGAGTAGTACTGGGTGCCAAACTGCGCACTGCCGGCGGTGAGTTCGTATGCTGTCGCGCCGGTGCCCGCACTCCAGGTAAAGGCCTGACTGGTCGCGAACAGTTCGATTCCGGGAGTCGGGGTATTGATAGAACCCAGGCTGTTGGGACCGCCTAAAGCTGTATAGCTGTAGTCGATGTACTGCCAGTTGTTATTGAGCAGGTAGTACCAGCGCACCCAAACCGGCGTGCCATTGCTGGGAAGGTTGGAAACTGTGAGCGACAAGGTTGAGCTGGACAGAGGCCCCGACTGCTCGTAGTTGTTGCCACCCTGCGTTGAGCCCACGTCCAGCGAATAACCGGTCGCGTTCTGGTTGCCTCCCCAGGAGAAGGTCACCGTGGTGCTGGTCAGAGGAGGACCGGGAAGCGGGCTGTAAATACCTTGCGGCTGCCCGACCGTGCAAGCCGAAGGAGCCGACGGAATGCCGCTTGCGACTACATATAACTGGCATGGGCCGGTTTCCATATTCGGTACGTCGAAGTTCGTGGATGTCGGCAAACTGCCAGTCGCCACCCCCATTGTGCTGTGATCGTGTGTCCTGGCATAGAAGACGTGTCCAGTGCCGTTGTTTACAATGCGGACCAGCGGGTAGTTGGTGCTGTCCTGGTTGTCGTCACCATACGATGCGCCAGTCGTCACGCCGTTGAACTGCGTTCCAGAGATCGGGTAGGTCTGCCCAATCGTTAAGCTTGACGGAGCAGTGGTGATAGTCGGTTGCCATGCCGGCTGATAGGTGCCGGCGCTGGTAAAGGCCGCCATACCGGTGGTGGTGAAATCCGTCCACAGAATCTGTCCGTTAGGAAGCACCAGCAAATGGCCGACGAACGAATCGTCCTTGGAGGCGTTGGGCGGGTTGGGGACGGTGTTGATTGTGTTGGTGGTGGCGTTGAATTCGTAAAAAGTGACCGGCGTAGACGATTCGTTGGTGTAGGGACTGGTGCCGACGATCGCATTGCCGTTAATTTCCGTCGCGCCGGCCGCATCGTTGACCGCACCCTTATTCGGAAAGTCCGGCGTGGCCGTCCACGTTGCTGTGGCCGGGTTGTACACCGCCGTGTGGCCAGCCTGACAACTGCTGGCGCCAGTGCCCCATAAAAGTCCGTTGGGCAGCAACATCACCGGACCAAGCTCATAGCTCGCGCTGGCGGAGTTGCCGCAATCGGCATCCCAGAGTTGCACTTGCGTACTTACCGGCGCAGCCCATGTGTTGGTCGTTTCGTCGTAGACCTGCGAGGTCGCCAGAGTCGCGTTGTAGGCTCCAAGAGGTACATTCACCATCAGCACTTGTGAATCGCTGGGCGCCGCAGGATTGTAAGGCAGGAGGTTAAAACCCGCTTCGTCGAATTCAGTAGTTTGGCCGTCGCTGATATTCCACATCGGGGTAAACGTTTGCGAACCTTCATTGAAATAAACATAATCGGGGAGCGCGCTGTATCCGACAAACTGCGCGCAGCAAATGCCGATCATCCAGGTTCCATCTGCTAGAACCACGGACTCGGAGTCTCCCATGGCTCCCAGGCTGTTAGGAACGGGAGGTGTGCTGGCTGTCCACGTATTCGCAACCGGATCGTACATGCCACCGAGACTTTGCCAAACGGCGGTACAGCTGCCGCCCGGGCATTGATATTCGCCGCCCTGGGCCACAAATTTTCCATCCTGCAACACGGCGGATGAGTAATAGAGAGGAGCCCAGCCGCCGGGACTCGAAGCCACCTGGGCAAAGGTGCCATTGACATAACTGCCGTTGATATCGGGAGTCAGCGTCCACCAGGCCGTGTAGTCCTTGCCTTTGCAAGTGGAACCGCCGCAGTTTGGTTCCTCATGCAGCAGAACGCGGCCATCGGTCAGCAAAACCATCGCACCGAAGGAGACGGGAGGGGTAGTGGTCATGGCGGTCCAGGTTTGGCCGTAAGCTGTTCCGAGCAGGCCAAGCATTAACACGCACACAAGGGTAATAGCAGACACCGGGGAAGGTCTCATGTAGAGGCTGATCCTTTCAATGGTCGGTGGGAACTTTTGGTAGGGCCGGAAGGTCAATTCCCCCCACAGGAATCGAAACCCCAGGTCATTTGGCACGTAAAGAAGATGCCGATACTATGGCGGTTGATACTCCTCTGTTTGAGGGGTGAATGTCAAGAAAATAATCACCGAAATTTTGAGTGTTGATGTTTTGCAATCGGTGTATAGTCCCTTGGGGCTGCATAGAAAAATTGTAAAGAAATGTAATCTTAGACGCGCGAAACCCCGCGACTGGATTCGAGTTTGGGGCTTCGTCATTGCGGATGGTAAATTCGGAAGACGAGTTTTGAAGGCCACATAGTGTCGCTTGCTGTGCGTGCAAGACGAGCGACAAGGTGAGCAATGATGAAGCGTAGAACAACTTCCCTGCTGCTCTTAATCTGTCTGCTTGTTGCGTGGGCCGCGGACGCTCTTGCGGCCAGTTCATCCACCGGCTTCCTGTTTACCAACGACGACAACGGCGGCCGACTTGCCACGAACACCTCCACTTTTTTCACCATCGGAGCCGACGGCACGCTCGGTAATCCCACGACGCTCAAAGTCGGCGGCATCGGGAGCGCCGGCGGTTATTTTGCGGCGAACCGCGTCGTTCTGGAAAATAATGCCACCTCGCCATGCGCCTTCGTTTCCGACGCAACTTCGAACAAGATCATCGGAATCCAGCCCGTGACGCAACAGGTGATCGGTTCATATCCCGCCTCTGCCAACGACAACGGCACCGACAATGGCATTGGCATGGTGTTGAACAGCAATTATCTGTATGCGAGTTTTTCCAGCTCTGAAACGCTGGCCACTTTCTCCGTGCAGCCTGGCTGCTCGCTGCAATTTGTTGGTGACATCTCTCCCAGCGGGTTGAATGACGGCACGGTCAAGGGTATGGCGTTGTCAGGCAACTTGCTGGTGGTTGCTTACGGAGATGGTTCGGTCGAGTCGTTCAATATTTCTGGCGGCTTGCCGGTTTCGAACGGCGACGAGCAGAATTCCGCGGGCTTCGCCATCGACGATTTTCCGGACGGCGTGGTGATCAGTCCGGATGGGCATTGGGCGATCTTTGGCGATGACTCCAGCGATGCGGCGGTCGAGGTCTCAAACATTTCTTCGGGCAAGCTGACGCCAACCACTCTTTATAGTTTGCCGTCAGGTTCTAACTCCAACAATGTTCTGCTTAGTCCCGATGGAACGTTGCTCTATGTTACTAACAATACTTCCGGGCAGGTTAGTGCCGCTTTCTTTAATACTTCGACAGGAGTGGTGTCGGGAGGCTGCATTTCTGCTCAGCTCAACGGTTTTGATAATACGTTCAGCTTTCCCGCCAGCCTGGCGACGCAGTTGCCCACGGGCAATGGCCTGGTGCTGTATGTCGCCGAGGCTGGCCAGCCTTCGGCCATCGGCGTGATTGATATTAATGCCGGCGGCGGGCAATGCTCGCTGACGGAAGCTGCTCAATCTCCAGTCACCGACAATGACGGCCAAAACCTGCTCTCCATCGCGGTCGTGTCGACAGCAGCGCCCGGCTTATATGGACCGGTTCCGGGATCGACGCTGAGTAGTTATGCTGCGACCTTACAGTGGATTGGCCCGTCGCAGGCGACCGCTTTCTGGATCGATGTGGGATCGTCGCCGGGCGGCAATCAGTATTACCAGTCGGGAAGTCTTCCTGTTACTACAACCACGGCCTATGTGAACTCGCTGCCGGACAACGGCAGCACCGTCTACGTCACGCTGTACTTCTTGATTAACGGTGCGTGGGTTAGCAACCCATACACTTATACCGCCTTCAGCCTCAACGGTGGAGCGGGCGTTCTAACGACCCCGAATCCCGGTTCGACTTTGACGGGAAGCACGGTGACGTTCGCCTGGACGGCGGGTACGAATTCGACGGCGTACTGGCTCGACATCGGTAGTTCACCCGGAGGCAATCAGTACTATCAATCCGGAAATCTGGGCAACGTGCTCACCACCACTGCTAACGGATTGCCCTCCAACGGCAGCACAGTTTATGTCACTTTGTACTCGATGGTAAATGGATCGTGGATCCGCGAAGCTTACACCTACACCGCGTTCAGCCCGGGAGGAGGCGCGGGAGTGTTGACGACGCCGGCTCCCGGTTCAACTTTGAGTGGAAGCACGGTGACATTCAACTGGACAGCTGGTTCCGGCGCCACCGCTTACTGGCTTGACCTCGGCAGTTCAGCTGGAGGCAATCAATATTATCAATCTGGAAACCTGGGCAATGTGCTCACCACCACGGCGAACGGACTGCCTACCAATGGCAGCACGATTTATGCGATCCTTTATTCGCTGATCAATGGAGCATGGATCAGCAACGGATACACCTACATTGCTTTCAACTCGGCGGGAACAGGCGGTGTATTGACGACGCCGTCGCCGGGTTCAACGCTGTCAGGAAGCACCGTAACTTTCATCTGGACGGCAGGCTCCGGCGCGACGGCATATTGGCTGGATGCGGGCAGCGTCGCTGGTGGCAACCAGTATGAGCAATCCGGAAACTTGGGCAACGTAACCCAGGTGACGGCTAACGGGCTTCCGACGGATGGCAGCGAGGTCTTTGTCACTTTGTACTCGCTGATCCAGGGCGCGTGGGTGCCTAATTCCTACACTTACACGGCCGCCAGTGGCGTTGCAGAGCTGGCCGTGATGCAGACCCCGACTCCCGGCTCGACGATCCACGGGAACACCGCAACCTTCACCTGGAGCGCTGACCAAAGCGCTATGGGTTATTGGGTGGATATCAGCGCCGTGCAGCCTGGTGGAAACGATGTTTATCAATCTGGAAATCTAGGCAACGTGCTGACGACCACGGTGCATACCTTGCCGGTGAACGGCAGCACGATTTATGTAACTTTGTATTCGTTGGTCGGAGGACAGTGGGCGAGCACCGCTTCGACTTATGTTTCGAGTCCGTAGCGGGAGTAAGTCAGAAAGCCATACAGTTAGGCACTTATTTTAAGGAGTCAGTATGCGTAAGTTGTTAAAGTGGACGTTGGCCGCGCAGTTACTCGGTCTCGCCGTGGTCACGGCCTCGGCGCAAGTGGGGAATTGCCCTTCGCGGCCCAATCCCGGCGATCCGGTGGTCAACCCGTTGGATCTCTACAGTCAGAGTGGAACGCTCACCTTGAGTCTGAGCATCGCCAATGGCGTTGATTCCCAGGGATACACGCATGAATGCTACAACTACGATACTGGCAGCGGAATTATCGAAGCTCCGACGCTGCGTCTCAATCCCAGCGACACCCTGAATCTGACCCTGACCAACAATCTCGATATTCCGGGCGCCATGGCGCGCATGAAGCACTCGATGCAAATGGGCAACGGCAAGAAGAAGAATTCACCGCTGGACACGTCGTGCAACGGCGGCACCATAACCGAGAATTCCACCAATCTGCATTTTCACGGCCTCAACGTTCCTCCGGTTTGCCATCAGGACGAGGTCGTCAATACCCTGATTCAGCCCACCGATCCGCCCTTCCAATACAGCATTCAAATTCCGAGCAACGAGCCTCCCGGACTTTACTGGTACCATCCGCATCCTCATGGCTACACCACCGACCAGGTGAATGGTGGCGCATCGGGTGCGCTCATCGTGAGCGGCATCGAAAATATAAAGCCGCAAGTTTCGGGACTCACCGAACAGGTGCTGATCATGCGGCAGCAATTTTTGAATCCCGGATCATGGTTGCCTGGACCTTATGAAATGACGGTGAATTTCGAGACGATTGTGCAAAAGCCGTTGCAGACGCTGCCCTACATTGTTGCCGATCCCGGCGAGCAACAGTTCTGGCGCGTGGTGAATTCTTCTACACAGGCCTTTCTTTCGCTGCAGTTGTGGTACGACAATGTACCGCAAAACATGGAGTTGATCTCCGTCGATGCCGTCCCCGTGACGGGCGATCCTTACGTGACGACCATTGACCTTCCTCCTGCGGGGCGAGCCGAATTCGTGATCACCGGTCCGGACGAGGGTGCGGACGCCGTTTTTATCAATCTGGGCTACGACACGGGACCGGTCGGTAATCCCAACTTCGGCCAGGTGTTCGCTGACGTTATTTCGAGCGCGGATGCCGGCAAGCGAAAGCTTAAGATCCCCGCTAAACACCATATGCCGGTGGCCAAGATTGGCGGCGAAAGAAAGCGATTCGTCAATCTGGCCCAGGCGCAGGTTACAGCCACCAGAAATCTGTACTTCTCGGAAGCTACCGAAGGCACCAACGGTCCCACCAATTACTACATCACCGTGCAGGGACAGACGCCGAGGGTGTTCAGCCCCACGCTGCCGCCCGCCATCGTTACAAATACAGGCGCGGTGGAAGATTGGACGATCGAGAACCACAGCTCGGAAGAACACGCCTTTCACATCCATCAAATACATTTTCTGGTGATGGCAATCAATGGCGTGGCGCTCGAGACCCCGGTGATGCAGGACACTGTAGATGTCCCCTTCTGGGACGGTACGTCGCCCTATCCGAGTGTGACCGTGCGTATGGATTTTCGCGATCCGGAAATTGTGGGGACGTTCGTCTATCACTGTCACGTCCTCGACCACGAGGATGGCGGCATGATGGCGGAGATTCAGGTTAATTCGAGTAATTGAGGGGTTGGACAAGTCGGTTGGACTCGTCTCGATCTCGCAAAGCGGTAGCGTTACTTGACATCCAGTAAAAGTTCAATGGCATCGCGAAGGTTTTCGCGCGTCTCGTCTAGCGTGTCGCCCTCCGAAATCGCACCCGGCAACTCCTCCGTGTAGGCTACATAACCGCCGCCTTCGGATTCCGGGACTTCTTCATAGACCGCGCTGAGCGTCAAGTTCATACGATTAATCTCACTCGGAAATCGCGATTCTAGGCCTAGTTTCCCTCTTTTCGTGGACCCAGTTCAGATCCGTAGCCGCGCTACGACGGCAGCACTTGCCCTCGCGTTTCCGCTCCAAATGGCGTCAGCAGCAGTCCGATAGCAAAGGCAATAGCGGTCAGCGCTACTGGAGTTCCTATGGAACCGAAGTGGCGCACGCCAGCTCCTACCAGGAATGTAATTCCGGCGCCGGCGAAACGCGCGAACGAAGTGGAGAAGGCGAAGGCGCTGGCGCGGCATTCGGTGGGATACTGCTCCGGCAGCCAGAGCGTGTAGACCGAGAAGTTGGCTCCTCCGAAGCCCAGGAAAAACAGGCAGACGAAGAACCACGGCAGGCCATTGCCTCCGAGGTAGTAAACCTTGCCGAAGGTGACCGAAATAAAGATGAGCATCAGGGCGAAGTAGAAAGCCAGAGCGCCGCGGCGTCCGAAGCGTTCAGCAATGGAGGGCATGGCCAGACAGCCCAGAATTGTGGCGACGGCTACCAGCATGGTTGCGTAGGAAGCCAGTTGCGCGGCTCGCGGACCGACGCGTCCGGCGGCTTCGGCCAGGGTTGTAACCGCGGCGGGAACGTAAACGGTGCCGGCCCATAGTCCGGCGATCGAAACCAGCATGAAAATCGAATTCAAAATGGTGCGGCGGCGCAACGCGGGGCTGAACAGTGTCGCGAGCGGGCGCCACCAGGCCAATGCCTGCACGACTTTTTCTTTCTGCACCCAGCGCGCTGGCTCGGTCACTCCGTAGCGAATGTAAGCCAGCAGGAGCGCGGGCAATCCTCCGAAGGCGAACATCCAGCGCCATCCCAAGTAGCTGCCTATGCTGTAATTGGCTAACGCAGCCAGCAGAAATCCGAAGTAGTAGCCGGTGTGCATCAAGCCGGCTCCGGTGATGCGGCGATTTTCGGGCCACTCTTCGGCGACAAAGGTGCCGCCCATGGCCCATTCCCCGCCAATGCCGATGCCAGCCAGCAGACGAAGAATGGCGAGCTGCCAAACGTTGGTTGCAAAGGCGCTCAGCAGGGTGAACACGGAATAACAAAGCACCGTCAGCATCAGCGTGCGGACTCGTCCGAATTTATCTCCGACCGGTCCCCATAGAAACGCAAGGCCCCATCCGATCAAGAACAGGGCGAAGAGCAGGCCTCCGTAGTAGCCGATGTTGCCCTTGGTGGCGGCTATGCCGGAGCGCGGCAACAATTCTCGCAAGCTTGGAACCAGCACCAGCGCGTAGATAACCGAATCCATACCGTCGAGCGTCCAGCCTCCCCATGAGGCCCAGAAGCCACGGCGTTGATTTCGTGTGAGGGGGACGGGCGAGGGATTCAGACTGGCTGGACTGGTGAGGGTTGCCATTGGGCTCTTTCCGGCGTGCCGTATTTGCGGACTCCGCAGCATACTCTTGTCGGTGGCTCAAATCCAGACGAATTGAAGGACCACGCAGAATTGATGGATAGTGGAAACATTCGTATTCTGTTCGCCATCGCCTTGATTGTCGCAAACAGGTCATCTGGGTATTAGAGCTGGGTATGAATCTTGCCGGTGCGCTTCGGCGCGAATTGATTGAGCGGGCGCGGCGATATGCGGAGGCGCACGGGTTGCCGTATTGCCTCAGCTATGGAGACGCTCCCGGCTTATGTTTCACGCCTTATGAGAACGATTTGCGCCACGGCAATTTCTTGCCCCCCAGCTATACGGCAATACGGCGGGACCCGTTGTGGCGCAGGCGCCTGACGAAGGTGCACACGCTCGGCAAGCGAACGCTGCCGAGAACGGATCGCGGACGCTGGATGGAACTCGATTCGTGCACGAGTTCGGATGCGTTGCTGATGAATGTGTTCGGCTACCCGGGCATTCTTCGGGCATGTGCAACTCGATCTTTGCCCGGCTTGTCGCCGGATAGGCTCGCATCTTCGCCGGCGATCTTTGGATACAAAGCATGCGTTCCCCTCGCGCAGGGCCGGCGCGATCGAACCGAAGTCGATCTGCGAATCGGCAATCTGCTGATCGAGGCCAAGCTGACCGAGAGCGGTTTTCAGAGCGCCAGGAAGATCGTTATGGCAGCCTACCGCGATTTTGCGGACGTGTTCGATGTGCCCCAGTTGCCGCAGACGGCGGATCGATATCTTTCCTATCAACTGCTGCGGAATGTGCTAGCCGCGTATGCTCTGCAATGCACTTTCTGTTTACTGGTCGATGAGCGGCGGCCCGATCTCATCGACGCGTGGTATGCCGTGGTGCGGTGCGTAAAGCCGATTGAACTTCGTACGGAGCTTCGGGTGGCGACATGGCAGGAAGTGGCTGCGGCTGCGCCGGTCACGCTGCGCCGCTTTCTGGCGGAAAAATATGGGATCGGGCCCGAAGCTACTGAAAGCGGTAACCGGGCTTGGGCGTGCAGCGGAAGACTTGTCCCCGGTCGGGATTGACGGTGGCGTCACAACTGGCCCAAGTCAGAAATAAAGATGGGGCCATGGGAAAAATTATTGTCTGCCCATCGAGGTCGGCCTCGACGCTTACGCTTTGCGCGTCGGCGGGCAGCGTGAAAGAAAGGCCCTCCGCGAAAACAATCGGGTAGGACCAGTGATCGTTCTGGCTCACCATGCGGCGAAAGACGTCGGCCTCGAGGACGAAGGTTGCCGTGTCAGACCAGTTCAGGGCCGTGACCGTGAAAGTTCGTCCGCCCGGCGCTAAGTGATCATTCTCAATTTTTGTGAAGGGGCACGGGCCGGCGATGCAGGAGGCCCGGGCATCGCGAAATTCATTGCCGTCGCCGGCATCCAAGGTTGAGGAAATCATGGCTGCTTTCCACTTGCCGTCGGGCGAGCACGGAATTTGACCTTTGCAGGGCACGTTGCCTTTGTTCGGAACCTGAAAGGTTTTGACCGCACTGCCTACGTTCGCCTCGCTCATTGTCCTCATGGTGTAGCGAACGCGAACATTGGCCACCTTGATATCCGGTTGCGTTTTGGAAGCGGAATTGGCGGGCAAGGGGATGAGATGAGCGATGTAGATTTTGTTGGCAACGAAATCTTTCAACTCCAGCGTCTGGTAGTGGGGATGCTGAAAGGTGAGAACGATGGGCTCGCCTCTGCGGATCGGTTTGCGCAACTTAAGAATAAAAAGTCCGGAGGAATTTGAAGTGGCCTCAGACAATGCCTTGTCGCCAGCGGAAACTGTGACGCCGTCAATTGGAAGTTCTTTGCGGGGGTCAGCATCCTGGACCAGAACCGCTCCCCACAGCGAGATCGGTTTTTGCCTCTGCCAGTAGACCAATCCGAGAATGCTGGCGCTGAGCAGGATGGCGACCACCACCGCGATCCAGGCTTCGATTTTGTGGGCACGCGTCATGAGGCGTCTCTCGATAGTATCTTTAGTTGATATTTTCTATGAGATGTCGGGGGTAAGGTCAACGTTTCGGCCAGCCGGCAGCGAAAAAAATTTGCTGCATCGGAAACCGGATGTCATCATCAGAACGATGAAGCTCTTCTGCTCAGTCCTGGCGCAAATGCCGCCCGCGCGATGTTGATGTGAGCGGTCCATATAACAAATATATGACTGACGGCAAACCCAATCTTCTTTCGCGCCGGCAGATGCTGCGGCAGATGCTGGGGACGGGAGTGTGCCTTCCATTGGCCGGGTTGCTTCCGGGGTTGCGGCTGGAGGCGCAGACTGCAGCTCGACCGGGCTCCGCGCAAAAAACAACGATTCTGTCGGCAGAAGACGATCAGTTCTTAAACGACATTGAGGCCGCGAATTTTCTTTTTTTCTGGGAACAGGGCAATCCGAAAACCGGGATGGTTATGGACCGCTGGAATGTGCGCAAGACCGTTGCGGGAGGCGCGGCCAGTATCGCCGCCACCGGCTTCGGCCTCACCGCGCTTTGCATCGGAGAAAAGCGGGGCTTCATTTCCACCAACGATGCGGTAGCGCGGGTGTTGGCTACGCTTCGTTTTCTCTGGAAGAAGCTGCCAAACCATCGCGGGTTCTTCTATCACTTTGCTAATCCGGAAACCGGGGATCGCATGTTCGACTCCGAGGTCTCGTCGATCGATACTTCGATTCTTCTCTGCGGCATTCTTACCTGCCGCGAGCATTTCCGCAACGCCGGCGTCGGAGAACTCGCCGATTTAATCTTCGATCGCGTGGATTGGACTTGGCTTTCGGAAGACACATCGGTGCTGACGATGGGCTGGACTCCCGAGGTCGGCTTTCTGTCTTCGCGGTGGGATTATTACAGCGAGTTGATGATGATGTATCTGCTGGGCATGGGCTCGTCGGCGCATCCGCTGAAGCAGGAGACGTGGAATGCGTGGAAGCGGCTGACGTTTGACTATGAGGGCTTGCGCTATATCGGATCGTTTGCGCCGCTCTTTGTGCATCAATACTCGCAAGCGTGGTTCGATTTTCGCGGCAAGCGCGACAAGTTTGCCGATTATTTCCAGAATTCCGTGGTAGCCACCGAAGTTCATCGGCGTTTTTGCATCGAGTTGGCCAAACAGTTTCCGGACTACAGCGAAGATCTCTGGGGAATCTCGGCCTCCGATTCGGTGCACGGTTACGTCGCATGGGGAGGACCTCCAGCTACGGGACCTATCGATGGCTCGATTGTTCCCAGCGCGGCCGGTGGTTCACTGCCCTTTTTGCCGGTAGAGACTCTGCGCGTGCTGAAGACGATTCGCAGCCGCTACCCTGCAACCTGGAGCAAATACGGTTTTATCAACGCATTCAATCCGCTGACCAACTGGTACGACCCCGACGTGATCGGCATCGACACCGGAATCATTTTGGTTATGGCCGAGAACCTGCGCACCGGTTTCGTCTGGAATACCTTCATGAAGACCGAAGAAGCGCTGCGCGGAATGGATCGCGCCGGTTTCCATAAATACTAGCGCTCGTGAAAGTTATCCTTCCCGAGTTTTCCCTTCGACCCAACCCCGCAGACATTTTCTTCATCGAACTTTCGGTTCGATAAAGGCTGATCATCTGCATATGTGCGCTCTTTTCTTGGAAGAGGTTGTTGCAGCGCTATGACGTTGGTTCCATCATGAGCGGAAAGCCGAATTTCTGGGAGGGATGGCGCGAGCGGCTGGCAGCGCTCCGCAATGTTCCCGCTGTGCTGCGTTTTGTGTGGGAGTCGGGACGCACGGTCGTGGTGCTGGGCCTCGTCGCCAGAGTGATCGCGTCATTACTTCCCCCCGCGCTCTTCTGGGTTTCAAAACTCATCATCGATACCATCTACCGCATCCTCACAACTCATCAAGCGGTAGGACCACGGCTGTGGTGGCTGGTCGGCTTGGAGTTTGCTATCGCGGTTTCGACGGGCATTCTTAGCCGGATCATTGATTACCTCGACGCGTTGCTGGCGGGTAAATACACGCACCACGTCAGCGTTCGCGTGATGGAGCACGCGGCCAGTCTCGATCTTCTGGCCTATGAAGATCCGGTGTTTTACGACCGGTTGGAGCGCGCGCGGGTGCAGGCCACCGACCGGCTCTACATGATCCAGGCGATTGGACGCTTGATCCAGCAGGTGATTACGACCATCACGCTGTCGGTTTCGATCATGGTGTTCTCGCCCTGGCTACTGCTATTGCTGGTGGTGGGAGTGATTCCGGCCTTCGTGGGAGAAACTCATTTTGCGTTTCTGGGATACGCGAAGAATTTCCGCCAGACTCCCATTCGGCGGCAGCTTGATTACCTCCGCCTTCTCGGCGGCAGCAAAGAAGCAGCCAAAGAACTCAAGTTGTTTGGCTTGAGAAGCTTTCTCACCGAAAGATTCAAGGGACTCTCCACCCAGGTTTATGAAGAGGATGTCGCGCTCGCGCGCAAGAAGGTGCTGGCCGGGTCAGTGCTATCAGCGATCGGCACCGCCGGCTATTACACGGCATACGTCTTTGCGGTTTGGAGGACGGTCACGGGCGTCTTCAGCTTCGGCACGCTCAGTCTGCTGGCGAATGCTATTCGAGAAGCCAGCTCAAACCTGCAAGCAACATTTTCGACGCTGTCGACCATCGCCGACCAGGCGTTGTTCCTGACCGACCTGATTGCATTTTTCGAGATGCGTCCCACGATTCAGTCGAAGCCGGGGGCCTTGCCCGCTCCGCGGCCAATCCGGCGCGGATTCGAGTTTCGCAACGTTTCATTTCGCTATCCGGGAAGCTCGCGGCTGGTGCTCAATCAACTGAATTTTCATCTGCGCCCGGGCGAGCGCGTCGCCTTGATCGGCGAAAACGGAGAAGGGAAGACCACCATCGTCAAGTTGCTGACGCGCCTCTATGACCCGCTCGAAGGGCAGGTTTTACTGGATGGTGTCGACCTGCGCGAGTACGCCCTGGAAGATCTTTATCGCGAAATCGGCGTCATATTTCAGGATTTCATGCGCTATGAGATGACAGCCCGCGAAAACATTGCGGTGGGAAAGATTGAGCAACTCGAGGATCTGGAGCGGCTGCGACACTCGGCCGAAAAGAGCATGGCGGATCAGGTCGTCGGAAAGCTTCACCTTGGCTATGAGCAGATGCTGGGGCGGCGCTTCGACGGCGGCGTCGACCTTTCTGGCGGGGAGTGGCAGAAAGTTGCGCTGGCTCGCGCTTACTTGCGCGATGCGCAGGTGCTGATTCTGGATGAGCCCACTTCGGCGCTCGACGCCCGCAGCGAATACGAAGTGTTCCAGCGCTTTGCCGAATTGACAGCGGGAAAGATGGCATTGTTCATCTCGCATCGCTTCTCGACGGTGCGAATGGCGGACAGGATCGTGGTGCTGGAAAAAGGACAGATCGCCGAAGAAGGCGACCATGACGCGCTGACGCATCTTGGCGGGCGTTACGCGGAGATGTTCGAGCTGCAGGCGGCCAGTTACCGCTGAATCGGAATACCGGCTAAAAGACAGGATTAACGATGGATGGACAGGGAACGGCTCCGGTAAGCATTGATCGGCCAGACGAGATTTCGACGGGCAGTGCCGCTGGAGTAGGAGAGGCAGAGCGGTCGCGTTCTTCAATCAGGAGCGGAAGTGAGACGCGGGCGCCTAAGCTCCGAGCCACCGAAGCTCGCGTGAAAGATCGACCGCAAGATCGAAATCTGCGCGGCGCGGCACACGAGCTTGCCACGGCGTCAGTCTGGCTGCCGGGCACGCAATCATCCGACACGTTCGCGAAGCGTTGCCACACTCTCAAAGCAAATCTCAAAGCCTTATCTGAAAGAGTCGCGCCGGCCTTCGCGCAGGCTCCTGATTCGGAGGACCTGTTGTGGCTCCGCGACAACCTGCAGCAGCTTTCCGCGGCGGCTCACTTGTTGACGAGCGAACTCGCGCCGCTGACGAATCTTCCCCATGTGAGCCGCAAGAGTCAAGTAGTGCCCCGAATCCTCGCCATCGCCGAAGGCTTTTTCGACGCCGCAGGCGACGGCTTCGACAAGGAAGATTTCACCGCATTTTGTCTGGCATTTGAGCAGACGACTCCACTCGAATTTCATGAGATTGGCGCACTGGTTCCGGCGCTGAAGCTGGTTTTGCTGGAGCGAATCGCGGCGCGCGGCAGCCGTGCGGTGAATGATCCGGCGGCCCAGTCCCCGCAGCCTGTCACGACCTGCATACGGACTTACCGGCATGTTACGCAAACTTCGTGGAAGGATGAACTGGAGTCGCTGATACCGTTCGACGGCATTTTGCGCGAAGATCCGGCGGGCTCGTATGCCGCCATGGATATCGAGAGCCGGAATATCTATCGCGAAAAAATAGCCGGCATTGCCCGCCGTTCGGATCGAACCGAGATGGAAGTTGCGCAAGAGGCACTCGCGCTGGCCAGGCAGGCGCACGCAACGCCCTACGATGACGCGCGCATCGCGCTCCGCGAATCGCATATCGGCTTCTATCTTGTCGGCGAAGGCAGCGCGCTTCTCTGCCAGCGAGTCGGTTTTCATCCTCCATTGGGCGAACGCCTGCGGTCAATTTTGCGCAGGCATGCCGACGATTTCCTCGTGCTTGGAATTGCCGTTCTGACCCTCGTCATCGTCACGGGCACAGTCTGGCTCGTGACCCCGCCAACGACTTCGCCGGCACTGCTGATACTGGCGATGCTGGTTTTATTTTTGCCGAGTTCGCAAGCGGCCGTGCAGTTGATGAATTATCTGACGACCAATCTCATGCCAGTTTCGTCGTTGCCGAAGCTGGATTTTTCCAAAGGCATCCCTGACCACTGCGTGACCATGGTGGCCATTCCGACGCTCTTGCTCAATGAAAAGCAGGTGTACGCTCTCGTCGAAAATCTGGAGGTGCGTTTCCTTGGCAATCACGATCGCAACCTGCACTTTGCCATCGTCTCCGATCTGCCCGATTCGGAACACCCTGCCGAGGAAGTAACGGCGCTGGTGGCATTGTGCTCGAAACTGATCGAAGAGTTGAACGAGAAATACGGCAGCAAGGGTATGGGGACTTTTTTTCACCTCCATCGCCACCGCGTTTACAACCCGCGCGAACAGGGTTGGATGGGATGGGAGCGCAAGCGCGGGAAGTTGATCGATCTCAATCAACTCCTGCGCAACCAGTACGACAGTTTTCCGGTAAAGATCGGCGAGCTTTCCATTCTTCCGAGCGTACGTTATGTGATCACGCTCGACTCCGATACTGAATTGCCGCGTGGTTCGGCACACCGCATGGTGGGAGCGATTGCGCATCCGCTGAATCAGGCAATCATCGATCCGGCCAGGAATATCGTGGTCGCGGGCTACGGCATTCTCCAGCCGCGCGTCGACATAAGTGTGCAATCCACTGCCCGCTCGCGGCTGGCTTCGATTTTTGCCGGAGAGACCGGACTCGACCCTTACACTCGCGCTGTTTCCGATGTTTATCAGGATTTGTACGGCGAGGGGACTTTCACCGGAAAAGGGATCTACGAAGTTGACGCCATGTTCAGGGTGCTGAATCGCCGCTTTCCGCGCAATGCCCTGCTCAGTCACGACCTGATCGAAGGCGCCTACGCGCGCGCGGGACTGGCCACGGATATCGTGGTGATTGAAGATTATCCGTCGCACTACAGCGCCTACAATCGCCGCAAACATCGCTGGCTTCGCGGCGACTGGCAGATTGTGGAATGGCTCACTCATCGTGTGCCCGACGAGTCGGGCGCGCGTGTGCCCAATCCTATCTCGACCGTTTCGCGCTGGAAAATTCTCGACAATCTCCGCCGCAGCCTGGTCGAGCCGGCCACCTTCATTCTGCTACTGGCGGGCTGGCTGGTGATGGACTATCCGGTTCTGTGGACCGTGGCCACGATTTGGATTTTATTTGTTCCCGCCTGGGTGGAGTTCTGCTTCGCCTTGGTTCGCGCTGCCATGGCGCGCGAGCCGCGAATCATTCGTGACGCTCTCGGCAGCCTTTTCGCCGCCAACTTTACTGTCTTGCTCACGCTGACGCTCCTGGCTCACCAGACGCTGCTCTCGCTCGATGCGGTAGTGCGCGCGCTGGTGCGGCATCGGGTGACGCGCAAACGCCTGCTGGAGTGGGAAACCGCGGCCGAGGCAGAACTCGGAGAACGTCGCGCTCCTTTTGATCGGTATATCGACTGGATGCCATTACTGGCTCTCGGCCTCGGTCTGCTGATTTGGGGGGTGCGCCCGCACGCCTTGCTGGCAGCGGCTCCGATTCTTGGATTGTGGGGATGCAGCGGGTTGTTCGCTCTCTGGCTGAACGCTCGCCCGCTGAAACCTGCGCCGAAAATTATGCCACGCGATGCCATGCTTCTACGGAGATCGGCGCTGCATATCTGGCGATATTTCGCCGAGTTTTCGACGGAAGAACAGAACTGGCTGGTGCCGGATAACGTGCAAGACGAGCCACGCAAAGTTGCGGCCACATTATCTCCGACCAATGTCGGACTGCTTTTGAATGCCCGGCAGGTTGCCTGCGAACTGGGATACATCACCGTGCCGGAAATGGTCGACTTGACGCAGAAGACTCTGGCGACCATCGGTAGGCTTGCCAAGTATCGCGGTCACCTTTTGAACTGGTATGACACGCGCACGCTCGTAGCGAAGCCGCCGTTCTTCATCTCATCGGTCGATAGCGGCAATCTCGTAGCTTCTCTCTGGACGCTGCAGCAGGGATGCCTGGATCGCCTGCGTCAACCGCTTCTTTCCCCGGCTCTGGCCGAAGGATTGCTCGATCACCTCAGCGCTCTGGCGAAGTTGCGAGCGTTCTCCAAGCGCTCGTTTTCAACTTGGCAAGCAAAGTTGCGCGCCGACGATTGGCTGACAGCCATGTTGAACTTTCCGGAGGATACGCTCGACGCAGACCGTCCGCGCTCGGAATCGGGCGCTTCATCGGACGTTGTGTGGTTTCGCGAACAATCGCGTTTGCGCGTGCAAAACGTGCGCGACCTGGTACGGGCCTATGCTCCGTGGCTGCTTCTGGAATTCGCCGATCTGCGAGAGAAGTGGGCCGACGCGGTCCCCCAAATCGATGCGCCCCTGCAAGAACTGCCGAATCTCATTTCGCAACTAGAGGAGCGCCTCAAGCGCGATGACAACTCCCGTTCTCCCCGAAATGGAAATGGATCGCCTGGCGAGCGCCTCCGACCCATGCTCGCAGAGGCGCGGCAGAATGCGCTGCGGCTGATCGCGGATTTGCAGGAAATTGGCAAACGGGCAAACGACATGGCCGCTGCCATGGACTTCTCATTCTTGCTCGACCGGCAGCGTTTGTTGCTGTCGGTGGGCTTCGACGCGCAATCCGAAGAACTGCAACCTTACTGTTACGACTTGCTGGCCACCGAGCCGCGCACCGCAGTTTTCGTCGCCATCGCGAAGGAGGACATCCCTCAGGATTGCTGGTTCCGGCTGAGCCGGCCCTACGCCAGCGCTGACGAACGTCCCGTCTTGCTGTCGTGGACTGGAACCATGTTCGAATACCTGATGCCATCGATCTGGATGCGTAGCTATCCGAACACTTTGCTTGACCGGGGCAGGCTCGGAGCCGTGCAGACGCAGCAGGCCTATGCGGAAAGCAAGAAAATACCGTGGGGAATCTCTGAGTCCGCCTGCGCGCGACGCAATGAGGTGGGAGATTATCACTACGAAGCCTTCGGAGTGCCCGCTCTTGCGCTCCAAAAAAAAGCAGTCGAGCCGCTGGTAGTTTCACCCTACTCCACATTTCTGGCGTTAAGTGTGGACGGCGAAGGTGCGCTCGCCAACCTGCGGAGAATGGATGCCCTGGGCTGGTTCGGCTCCTACGGTTTCTATGAATCGGCGGATTACACGAACGCCCGCGGCCGCTTCGGCGGCGCCCGTTATGAACTGGTGCGGTCGTGGATGGTGCATCATCAGGGAATGAGCTTGCTGTCGCTCGGCAATTTCCTTTGCGACAACGTGGTGCAACGGTGGTTTCACTCCGACCGCCGAGTGCAGGCGACGGAATTGCTGTTGCAGGAGAAGCCCATGGCGCACGCCGCCGGCGGATGACTGCCTTCGCCTCTTTGCGGAGGCCGGCATTTTTGTGGACTACAAAAGAATGGCTCCTCTTCATCAACGCATATCGGAACTTGTGCTTAGCGCCACCTCCAGAACTTAAGCTTCTTTTCGAGTCGACATCTAGTTTTCGATCCCCTGGGGGCTGGCCCACCTTAGCATCACCACGAAAAAGGATGCCCCAGGCTTCGTGGTTTTCGAAGCGTGGGCACCACGAACCTCGACCCCTGAGTCAGTATGATGTCGGAGAGCGTGGCCCGGTGTTCGTGAAGGAAACCCCGAAAGCTGAACTGCAAACGAGAAAAGTCGCCTGATGTCGGTGTCGGTGGTGCTCACCCTTCGAAAAGCGCGAAGGGTGAGGCAGCCAAAGTTGGGGTGGCGCAAAGGTGAGCCAGCCCCCCTCTTTTCGGACCGCCTCACCAGACCCCCTCACCCTGCTCCCACATCGCGTGTCCCAGCCACCCACAAACGCAACCGGCAGGCACTCTGCTCCGTGGTCAGGATCGGGGCTACTGCTTTGGCTCGGCGGTCACGGGAAACGTATTGTCCTTCCATTCACCACACCAGCGGCCCACCACCTCCACATTGCTGTCGTGATGATTAATCGCGAAGGCGCTTAGAGAGGAGCAAGATTTGGGTTTTACTACCTGCAAGAATCGGAGCGGTTCAACCTCCGCAACGACTATTTCGTTCACCATTTCCCTCGGGTTGTCGGCGCGGTTCCAATGCGTACTTGTTCGTTGAACTGCAAACACCTGTCCATCGGGAGAGATGGAGAGAAAGGGCTGGATCGTGGCTTGCACCCATTTGTCCCCAGCATCCTTGGTCGGGGCAGCAAGCGACGTTTTGCTGGTTTTATTTGTGTCTACTGCTACGCTCCACGCCCACGCTCGACCATCTCCGTCGGAAGCAACTCCGATGATGGTGTTTTGCCCAGGGAATCCTACTGGCGATGGTCCAACACAGTTCCCTTGGATCGCAGGTCGGTTTACCTCTGGGCCTTTGACTAAGTTACCGATCAGAGAAGCAGAGGACATGGTGCATCCGTCTGTTCCTTTGGAACTCCATACGCGGTCTCTTTCCGCATCCACCACAGCCGGCGATTCACGGGGATAGCCAGGTCCATCTAGTTCCTTGCCTTCGATGCTGACCAACATGGAAGTGAGCGGGGCATCTCGCGTATCGTCTTGCCTTCCAGTGATGATGAGTTTGTTTTCTTTCTGAAAGAAACCCGCCAGCGAAACGTAGCCCTTCAGCCCCGGTTTGGGATCAACGTCGAACTGGCCGTGCCACTCGCTCTTGCGAACATCCCACACATGAACGCGCACACTCCAACTATTCTTTACTGCGTGTTCGGTTCCGATTGCGAGCCACTGACTGTCAGCCGAAAAAAACAATTCGCAGTTTGAAGCTTCAGAGCTGACCTGCTGGGCAGAAGCATCTTGAGGTTTTCCGACACCAACAAGCTGAAGATGCAGCTCCCCATTTTTGATTGAGACTTCTGCCAGCACTCCGCTGCGCGCGAACTTCGCACAGGCAATCTCAACGGTATTTTCAGCAGCCAGAGAGCAAGTACCTCCCATCAAAAAGAAACACCAGACGAAAAAGCTGATTCGCTTTTTCATTGCTGGCCCGTAATTTGATTCCACAGAGTGTGGATCACACTGCCCGTGTGTTCTGCAAAATCGCCGGGGCTGTCGTATGGAAACGACTTATCAATGTGAAAACCAAGCTGCGGAGTACTTGCCTTTGGATCGATTGGAATGTGCGTTGACGGAATCCCGTGAGGATCACCTTTCGTGTGCCCACGGAAGTTCGTTGCGCCGGGATGGAATTTGTCTATTGCATCGAGACCGGCTTCCTTCACGTACCCGCTTCCTTTCGCGTCCAGAACAGAGAACAGTGCGGCAGTCGAAGCATTGGGATTTGACGCATTGAAAATGCTCCCACTCGCTACGCACGTATTCCCGCAATTGCCATTGATCTTGGCATCATAGCCTTGGAGAGCGCCTGTTCCTGCAACGGTCACTGCTCCGTTCTCGCCCTTGTTCGTGTCCCAGACACCTTGGTATGTCTTTCCGTCTTGCGTCACGGTGATACCGTGCTCTCCCAAGGTCGCGTCGTTCGTCTGATCCCCGGTCAAGTGTGTGCGAGTGAAATTACCATCTTTGTCAGTCGTCCCGACGTAATTGTTCTGGCAAGTACTGGTGTTTTCTTTCCCACATCCCTGGAGCCAGATGTCCAGCCCAGTTGGATCGGTCAGCGTGGTCGGGTTGTTTCTAACGTAAGCGTACTTATTGAGAGTTTGAGGGTCTTCCAAATGTCCGCCCAGCGGATCGGGCGTCATGAAGCGGCCCATACTGCTCGCATCGTATCGCGCTCCAAAGTTGTCCAGGCCGGATTCGCTGTCGCGTTCTTTGCCGGTGAACTTGTAGTTCTGCGATACGCCCGAGCCACTGCAGTAGTCGTTCTCCACTCCGCCGTAGGGATAGTAATCGATATCCTGCTCGCACACGGTTCCCGTCGCATTCTCCACCACGCCGTGAGAGCCGAGGTGATCGGAGAAATAGTAATGGAGCGCTCCCGCGCTGTCACTGCGCGCCACCCGCTGGCCGTTGAAGAAGATATACGTATTCAGAAGATTGAACGACAGATCAGTTTCCGACAGAGGATCGCTGCCCAGGCCGCGCCAGTAGAGCGTTCCCGAGGAGCCGCTGGTCGCGCACGCCGTCGTTGCGCTGGAAGCCGCACACTTCTCCACCCGCTGGCCGTCGCCGTCGTAAATATAGCGGGTGCCCGAAGTCCAAACCAAGCGATTCTCGGCATCATACACATAGGACGCAGTGGGGCTACTAGTACTAATAATGTTACCGGCGGCATCGTAGCCGAAACCCGAGAGTTGATTATTTGTTCCAGCAGAGGCGCTCAGCGCCTCATGGCTGGTCTTGCCTGTGACGCCTGACCGGTTGATCAAATTACCCCAGGGGTCGATGCCCGGAATTGTGAGTGCTACGCCTGGATTCGTCGCGGTTGGTCCAAACGTCTCGCCCCAGTTCAAATGCGCTCCAATGCGGCACTGTTCAATTTGAAAATTGCCGGAAGCTACTGAAAAGAAATGGCTCCTCAGGTAGGACTCGAACCTACAACCCTCCGGTTAACAGCCGGTTCAAGGGGAATATAGCAGGGTGAGTCACCGTCGATAATTGCCTATCAATTCAGTGTCTTGCCTTTTCTAGTGATCCGTCCTTATCGGCGCTGAGAGGCGATGAGTCTCTACAATTTTCACTACAGTGATCTACCTTCCTTTACGGCCACGACGGACAGGGTGTCCGCTTAGCGGACGCGGGTTGATACCGATGCCCGATTCGCCAGCCGTTCGGCTTGTTGGAGGTAAAGCTGGCTGCTCTCCCAATCCCCTGTGCGGACGCGGATCACGACCAGTAGACGAGGCTCCAGCGGTCAATGGAGCCCGACGAATGCTCACAGCAAGACGCTGGCGAACATGCAAGCGGCATGTGAGGCTCTATCGCCTTTTACAATTTTTGTCGCGTCAATCAAGCATTAAAGAAAACGCCCGCAGTTCAAGGGCTTAGAGGGATTGCTTTCGGCGAACCGATCCGGTTAAACTCTATTAAGATGTTTTTCTTGATTCCCGCGAACGAAGTGGTATACCATCCAACTTTCGTAACCAGAAGTAAACCAATTGTCCCCCTTATGGAATCACAATTGCTTTAAGGACGTTACCAACTTTGTCGTCCGTAACGTTGAACCATCGGCGTATTGATCTGGCAATTCCCCTCGAAAGCATAGGACATTGCCATCGCTCTCTTGGCTGATGCCTTGCCTTCGGGTGTGTCAGCCACATCGATTGCCTTCGTGAAATACTTCCGTGCCTCCTCGCCTTTTCCCATCAGGTCGAGCACGCTCCCAGCCGCGATGTTGGCAGGAACCGAATTCGGCGAAGTCTGGAGAGTCTGGCGATACAGTGCCAACGCCTCTTCGGGCTTTCCATCCCGCATCAACTGCTGACCTTGCTTTACGAACTCAGGTTGTTGCTGTTGGGCGGGCGCTTGCGCCGATAGCGGAGCCAAAGCAACGAGAATAGGTGAAAGCTAGCATCCCGATGTAATGCATCGACCAAATCCCCAAGCCCATTGCGACGGCGCCGCCAGCAAGCCAAGCTACCCGGATTCGACCGCGGGCCGCGCTGGTTCGTGCCGCCAAATCAAGCGCGGCGTACGATGCACAAATCGCGATGATGACGGAAAGCGTCACCAGGCGGAAATCATAAGAACGGGTCATCGTCTTTCTGTCCCAGCCGCCATTCTTTCTCTGACACGTCAGAGTTATATGTGCTCTCGGACCGTGTTGTTTCGCTCTTTCAGAAAAAGAAATAGGGAAAATCGCTTTGTTCCAAGCCGGTTCGGCGCTTGAGAAAGAACAGCCTTATGGTAACCAATAGTGTCATAACTTGTGTTTCTTAGCAAAACAGCGACCGTTCCTGATTCTGAGAGGGACAGTCTGCGGCGTGAAACGAGTGAGTTCGTGAAGTCCACGCGCAGGCAGGAAGCGAGGACAAGCGCATATCGCCCCCTTTCTGAATCCGTCGCCCCTTGGCGAGAGTGCATCTTCAAGTGAGATCATGTCACAAGAAACCCGCCAACCAAAGCAGAGGTTACCGCAACTATATCCGTTGTAGGAGACCGTCATGAAGAAGAGGATATTAGTCTGCGCGATGAGCGCATGGTTGCTAGCAATCACCAGTTGGGCAGACGACAAAGAAAAGGATGAGGATCGTCTGAAGAATGCCAGCACGGTGCTGACGGAAATTCTGAATATTCCAGACGACATTCCTCAAGATCTTCTCGACAAAGCCGACTGTGTGGTTGTTTTTCCATCAGTCCTCAAGGCCGCGTTTGTGGTCGGTGGCAGTTATGGCCGCGGCGCCATGACATGCCGAACGGGAGAAAATTTCAACGGCCCCTGGGGCGCGCCCTCAATGATGGCCCTTGAGGGTGGCAGTGTAGGCTTTCAGATCGGCGGGCAAGCGACTGACTTCGTCCTCCTCGTGATGAATGATCGCGGTGCGAATGGAATCTTGAGCAGCAAAGTGAAGCTCGGAGCAGATGCATCGGTAGCAGCAGGACCAGTCGGTCGTAACGCGACGGCAGAAACCGATGTCTCGATGCGTGCTGAAATGTTGAGCTATTCCCGCGCGCGCGGCCTGTTTGCAGGCATTTCGCTAGAGGGTTCGACCATCCGACCTGACAACGACGCTAACAAGAGAATCTACGGCGAGAAAATCTCGGCGAAGGACATTGTAATTGCGCACCAGACGCAGGTCCCTCCCGCAGCAGAGGGCCTTATCTCGACGCTTAACGCGAAGACGCCGAAGCATAAGTCGCCATAGCAGTTCGGCGCAAAGAGGCCGAATGCGCAAGTGCGCCCTACCGCCAGCGTTCCACTGGTCACTGCGCGAACATCGCCGATTAGCCTCGCCTCTCCGGTTGCGTTTCAACGCTGTGGAGGCGCGTCGCGAACGACAGACGGCGGTGTGGCGGCACTCGTTTCCGTTTGGACTAGAGGCCCTGCCAAAGGAGCGCCATTCTTGACCAAATCGGTCTTGATTTCAACCTTCTGGCTAGCGAGTGGATTGATGTCCGTCTCAAAAGTTTGGTAGCCGGGAAGGGCGATCTTGATCCGATGTGTTCCCGGGTCACTCCTAGAACCGTGGTCGGGTGGCATCGAGCTGGCTTCCGGTTGTACTGGACGTGGGTCTCAAGCGTCAGACGCGCCGGAGGACGGAGGCGGGTGAGTAAAGAAGTTCGTGCTCTGAACTTTCGCCTGGCTGCGGAGAATCCTACCTGGGAGCGCCGCGCATTCATGGGGAGCTGCATTGCTGGTAATTACGCGCACCAGTTGACCGTCGCGAATGTAATATTCCCCGTCGCGCCAGCGGATGCTGCAGCGCGCAAGACTGGTCACCCAGATAAAAAAAACGAGGGCGTCCCATAGAGGAATGAACGTCACGTTGGCGGAACTTCTCGAACAGAGGCATGCTCTCTGTTCCCGAGACGATCCGCAAAGCCATCGCACGAAAAACAAGAGATTTGCCCGACATTCTCGTTGGCGATTTGTTTGGTGTGCGGATCGTCATCGAGGGCAGATTCAACAGCGGCAAGCCTGCCCGTGATTCCCTCCTCGGGATCGGTATTGCTATCGACATTATCTTCAGTCGATATGCTCTCCCTCCGTCCAGCGTCGGGAAAATCCTTCTTACGCCCATACAGGATTTCCATTATCGACCTTGCAGGGCTCACCCCGGGACTTCGATAGGGCTTGCACCTTACACTGGGATCAAGGAAAACGGTATCGCCGCTTCCCGCATCTCAATTGCGCCACGTTTGTTGGGGACTAGTCTGGGTTGACTTTGCGGTGCTCTTCTATGCCCAAATCTGTGCTCGTAGTCGATGACAATGCGGCTATCCGTCGGGCGCTCTCTGGGGCTTTTACGTCCGAGGCGGAATTTGACGTATGTGGGGAAGCAGGAAATGGACAGGAGGCGATTGAGAAGGCTCAGGCGTTGCACCCTGACCTGATTGTGATGGACTTGTCGATGCCGATGATGAACGGCCTGGACGCCGCCCGTGCTCTGAAAACGTTGATGCCTTCGGTGCCAGTCATCATATTTAGCGAGTACAGCGATGTGGTCTCCAAACACCAAGCTCGGCTGGTAGGAGTATCGGCGTTGGTCTCGAAGGCTGAGCAGGTGTCTGTTCTGATCGCCAAGGCCCGCACTCTGCTCTACCCCGCTGCCGCGTGATTCTTACTTCTTTTCCCAGTCAGGAAACTCAAGATTGTCCCTTTTGATCACGCGGAGGCTGGCCAGAGCATCTTCAATAGCCTGCCGTTCAACGGTTTCGTCTGAACTGTGCGCCATACTCTGAAGGCGATTGAAGATAGCGGTTTCCGCTGCTATAACCCGCTCGAAGAGTATTATGGAGTCAAGCTCGGTCAGCGCAGCTAGGTACTGGGGTTCCCATTCGGGATAGAGGATGTTGGGAGATGGAGAACTCGGTTCCAGTCGTTAGCCTCCGGCGGAATCAACTCATCCGTTTGCACAAGCAGGAGCCGCAAGGATATGTAACCACCACCTTCTTATTATATTCATTCGGACGGAAACCAATTGAGCGAATGGGTGTTTTTTGGGGGGGGAAACTGCCGAAAATCTGCCCTACGGTGCCCGCCCGATGAAACCGCGCCAGTCCGGCATTGGCTTTATTTGCCGGATTTCCCGTGGAAAGCTGATAGCGAAGGCGACCGAAATTAATCTTTATGCCTCTCGCTCGTTCACGGCCATTTCTTCCAGTATTCGCAACATCCGCAAGGCACTATTGAGAGAAGAGCGTTCACTACTCGACGGGTCAGTGGGAACTTTTCCCGCTCGATCATAAATCGCATTTCTGGCCTCCGCAATTCGCCCGACCAACTTGCGATTATCAAGTTCGAAAACTGCACCCTCATAGAGTTTTTGCCAGTGCGCCATAGGGGCAGCGGAATTGGCTAGGGAAGGAGTAACCATCAGATTTGCCTTTTCGGAAGAACCCCAACGATTGGGACGACAATAGCGAGTTTGAGAGTATTCTGTCGGTACGTTTACGCACCGAAAGTGCTTATTTTGCCTACAGTCTTTACTGAATTTGCTCGGTAAAGAGAGCCTTCAGTTTTTGATGCTTCTGTCCCGTTCTCAGTCCGCTGAGCGGGTCGCTCCCAACTAGTTCTTGCACTGGGCAAGAGCGCAATTCAAATTTTCAACATGCAAGAGGGAAAAGGAGTAGGCTTGCCTTGTCTCCTCTAGCATCCCTCCGCCGCGCCCAGTCGGGTGACGGTTGCTTGCAAAACTAGACAAGATACCCAACATGCAAGGAGCCGATATGCCCAACAATCGACCTCCGCCTGCAAAGTCCTCACGGCCCCTCAGAGACGGTGATGGAAATCAAATCCACAACAAGATACTGCTCGACCTTCCGCCTAATGAATGGGAGATGCTGATCCCAAAATTGGAGTTTATCCGATTACAAACTCACCACGTGCTGCATGAGCCCGGCGACACTTTGAGGTCGGCATATTTCTGCGATACCGGCCTGATTTCGATTCTGTGCGTCTTTCCCGATGGAAAGAGCGTAGAAGTCGGTCTGGTCGGTCACGAAGGATTTATCGGTGTGCCCTTAGTGGCGGGCTTTCGCACTGCCGCTACTCAGGCGGTAGCGCAAATCAATGCAACGGCGTTCCGCATGGATAGCGATCAATTAGTAGCAATGCTCAAGCATTGTCCCCAATTAGAGCGGCGTCTACAACAGTTTTCGCAAATGATGGCCATGCAGGTAACACAGATGGCAGCTTGCAATCGACTGCATGAAGTGGATGAGAGATTGGCAAGATGGTTATTGATGGGCGCAGACTGCATCGGATCGAATTCGCTGCTGTTGACGCAGGAAATCTTGGCGCAGATGCTGGGGACTCGTCGTTCCAGCGTTACGGTGTCTGCCGGAATATTGCAGCGAGCGGGGCTGATCGCTTATAGCCGTGGGGATGTGGAGATCACTAATCGTAAG
Source organism: uncultured Acidobacteriaceae bacterium (assembly GCA_963775845.1). GTDB lineage: Bacteria > Acidobacteriota > Terriglobia > Terriglobales > Acidobacteriaceae > Acidiflorens. The sequence continues at coordinate 111,516 of CAVZKN010000001.1, forward strand.
AAGCTGGAAGAGGCTGCCTGTGAGTGCTACGGAATCATGCAGCGGCAGGCTCAGGAATGGAAGGGAAGTTCGGCGTAGCGTTGGGGTGCAGACGCATATGCTTTGGGGGGCAAGCTAAGCGCATGGCAGAGAAGCGCACCAAGATCAATAAACTAGGACGGCAGACCGAACAACTAGAAAAAAGAATAGAACGCCATTCCGACGCCCGCGAGACGAGCACATCGATACTCGCACCAAAGTCGGACGAGCCGACCGCCCTCATCCCGATAGAGCAGCAGATTCAGCAACGCGCCTACGAACTTTACGAGCAGCGCGGAAGAACTGACGGTCACGACATAGAAGATTGGCTTCAAGCCGAACACGAGGTAAAGGGCACGCACGTGAAGGCGGCATCGGCATAACTTTTGGTAGCCCTCATGAGCGACTGGTGGGTCGGCTGTGTGTGTCTTAAAAACCCGAACGGAAAAGTGGAGTTCGTTGCCGCCCTAATGTGAAATTGACCCGCTCGCGAGTGAGGAATAAACTTTCGTCTCGGAGGTGTTTCATGCGCTGTTTACTCAAGGTAGCCATCCCTGTCGAGACGGGCAATGCCACGATCAGTGATGGCAGTTTGCCCAAGACCATCGAATCCATTCTCGCCGATCTGAAGCCTGAGGCCGCTTACTTTGCCGGAGACCATGGCAAAAGAACCGGGTTCATCTTCTTCGATCTGAAGGATGCGTCTCAAATCCCGGCCGTGGCGGAACCGTGGTTTCTGGCCTTTGATGCTGACGTCGAGTTGCATCCCGCAATGAACCTTGACGACCTGAAGAAAGCGACACCGGGAATCGAAAAAGCGGTCAAGAATTACCGTCGAGGAACGCACGCAAAAGCGGCGTGACCTGATTTCCTCGCAAGCCCTAACATCGCGCTCGTGGGAGGGGCTGTTCAACGGGGCGTCCCGCGATTCTAACCTGAGTCCGGGGCGCTTTCGTTTTGCTCCGAATCGTGACGTTAGAGTGATCACACAACAGGCGCATACGTTCCATGACTTCGCTTCCGCCCGCTGGCTGATGGCAGCCCCGACAAGTCTCTGACGGCAGGGAGGTTTAACCTGGGTGAAAGACTCATGCCGAAACGCAATCTGCGGGTGGTCAAATGGTTAGGCACCACCCACGTCGCCACCGTCTGCGCCGTCTGCAATCGCGAATTCAGGGTGCCCGTGTCTTCTATGAAAAGAGTGTCGGTCGCCCAACAACTACTCAAGACCGAATTCGCGGAACACGAATGCAAGACTGAGGACGCCAGTCAGTGAGCATGGAACTTCGTACAGGAAAAAGGCGGTCGAGGAGAACCAAATCGGTTGTGCCAGTGCGTCTCCGGATCGCTGGGGGTGAAGAGAGCCATCTCGCGCATACTCTCAATGTCACTAACCGTGGTGTGCGGTTGGGTGGTTATCGAGGCGAAATAAAAGTCGGGGACGAGTTTGTAATTCAGTACCGCCATGCGCAAGCACGATTCCGAGTCATTTGGATCGCTGCTCACGACGAGTCTTCGGAAAAGCAAATCGGGGCTGAGTGCTTGGAGCCGGGAAAGCATCTCTGGGGTGAGCGGTTCCCTGAGCAATCGGATGAGTACGAAGAAAAATAACTCACAGTGCCGCCTTCAGTTTTTGATGCCGCTTCTGTCCCGTTCTCAGTCCGCTGAGCGGGTCGCTCCCAACTAGTTCTCGCACTGGGCAAGAGCGCAATTCAAATTTTCAACATGCAAGAGGGAAAAGGAGTAGGCTTGCCTTGTCTCCTCTAGCATCCATCCGCCGCGCCCAGTCGGGTGACGGTTCCTTGCAGGGCCAGTACTTCCGCACCGTACGAGGCGAGACAAAAATGCCCAGCTTCAGCGAGAGCTCGTCCGCCACTCGTTCCTGGCCCCAGGTCGGATTTGAGAAACGTTGGTATTTAACCGGAGATTCATAGAAACCTTTTGGTGCTCCTCCTCAGAAATCTGTTGATTCTAAATGCGTTCGCTCCGAAGGAGAGTCTCTACCCAGGGTTGGGGATAGAATCCTTTGACGATAAGTGCAGATGAAGGTCTTCTTGGGGAACCATTTCGCGAGCATTCTACAGGCATCCATTTCATTCTTCGCGCGAACTCCGCACCCATCTCTTCGGCGGCAGCGCGATACTCAGGTCGGCTTCCCCCACTCGACCCGCAGAAAATGCAGATTCGGTTCATGCGGACGTTTTAAGGTCTGCAAAAAAAACCTCTAGAGCGACAAGAATTTCTCGCCAACTTTGGTAACCTTCGCGTGATACCTGTCACTAGCGCTTTTCGGCAGCCAACGGTAGCCTGATCACGGCAAAAACCACTTCATTAAGAGGCAGATCATCGTATGGCTCTAAAAAGAGGCAATCCAAGCTGGACGAGTGGGAAGGTCGCCGAGATCAGACCGGCGTCGATGCCAACCGAATTTGAGACGATTACCCGAAGTTTGCAACTCGATCAGAAGGGCTACGTCAAATCGCAACAGCTTCGAGAATGGTGCCGCTCGAACAAGAACCGGTGCTATGTACCGGAGTGGCTGCTGAAGGAATGGGAAATGCAAGTGAACGCAGATCACTTTGATGCCGCTGGCTTGTATCGCGAGCACCGCTGAACCCGGCTCTCCTGTTTCTCGTCGATCAAGTCCGCAAAACTCCGTGTCCGTTGATTCAGTTGCGCCACCGCCGACCGTAGGCGGTGGACGGGTTGGCGATTTCTTCGCAATCGCCGCTTCGCTTTGTTGGGGAGAATTTTGGCATTGCGAACCAAAGGCAGGCATGGATTCCCTCGCCGGGTATCTTATCAAGATAGGCGCTCTCAAAAGCCGCTTTGGGATTTGAGAGCCCCGGATGAGGTTTGGCTCGGCTCCGGCGTATCAGAGTTTGTGGCAGCCTTTATGACCGGTCTGGCGGGCATGTAGGCCGAACTATTATGACCGGGCATGGCTTCAACAACGCTGATCTCGTGTTTAAGCACTCTTCTTCCACTTCCCCGCCTTCAAATATAATAGCCGTCCTCACTACCACCTCGGCTTCCACCTCTCTGCGAGGAACCGTTCGCCAGTTCAACTCCTCCAAGCGTTTTCGCAGTGCAGCGCCCTGAGCTTCGTCAGCATTGCAACGAGGGCAGTCTGGGTGGTCGAGTCTCAGGACGGATAATAGGTAGCATTTCAACTGCACGATCCACCTCGCGGAAATTCAGAGCATTCGCCTCACGGGTGTTGGTTCTCAACGGGCGGGAACAACTTTTCGGAGAGGCGTGACGCACGCATTATGGCACAAGACGAAGACAGCGTTTCAACAAACTTGAGCTAAACTTCGTTGCGCTGAGATTGCTGGAACCCAGCGCGTCTTACGAAAAACCACGTTGGACAAGTGTGGTGCCGTACCGGCTGTCATTACGCGGCAGGAAATGCGTTCTTACGTGTGCGGTCAGTGAGCGTATTACTTCCAGCCGCCGAATAAGCGGTTGATGTTCCCGTGGTCGAAGGGTCTGAACGAGCAAGAGTACGCTGCCGATGGGGCACTGTCATTAATCACGTAGTCTTTCGATGCTCACCCTCTCCCCCACTGACCGCATCTTCACCCTTGCCGGGGCAGGGCTGAGTGCGGAAAGTGGGATTCTAACCTCTCGTGGCCATTCTGCGTGTTCCATGCGCTCATTCCACGTCGATAGAACCTGTGACCGCCGTCACGAAGTCCCGTATCCGCAAATACTGTCGCATCTTGAGCCCGGCGCTATTTTGAAAGCAATCCACCCGAGGTAAAGATGTCGAACCGAAAGCCCAGTCCATACTTTACAAATCCGTGTTTAATCCCGATCCCGCAAGCAACTAGAAGTTCCTTCGAGCAGGTCGTGCATTTGTTGCACCTGACCCCAGAGCAATACGCCGTATACCCGAACTGAAAGCATGGGTCAAGCGAAACAAGCGCTACAAATATGTTCCTCCCGAACTTCTCCTAACCTTTGGGCTTGAGGAAGACTAGTGGATCGGATGGTTAGCGGCACACGCAGTCTCGATTCAAAACGAGGGTAACCGGCGAGTGATGGCGATCACACCGGGGCGGCAAAAACCGAGGGTACTCTCGGCATGATGTACACGATCAGCAGGGTTCCCAGAGGAGGTGGCGTGACACTCCTGTGCAAGGAGTGCTCGCACACCGTGCGCGTCAACGAGTTCGACGACCGGCTCGGTAATCGTCGCACGCAGGCTGCGGATGCCATGCTGAGACATGTACTCATCGAACACGGCAAAGTGCCAATAGGAAGACCTCAGCCTCAGACCATGGAACGATGGTATTGAGCTTAGTGCAATGGGAATCGACCCGGAGAGAACCTGCTCTGGTTTTTTTTCTTTACTGTCGAGGTTATCTCCTCAGCCGCGAGAGCCTGCTATGATTCGTGCTTTCAGGTCTTCGTCACTGGCGCTGGCGGCGATATATTTCTTCAGCTTCCAAAGTGCGCCGGACATCTCTGTGGAGCCTGCTTCTCGACCTGCGTTGTCCTCTTGTGGATAACCTGAATCACGCAGCAAGGAGCAGGTAGAGCAGTTGCTTTGTTGGATGAACTCCGCTAGCCCCCGAGTGGTCATTCCCTCAGGATGCTGACTCGGGGCGAATAACAGTCTGTTGGTCGCTTGTACTTTATTGGACATAATCGGCGCACCTCGGTGCCGCCCATGTTACGAACATCGGATGACGAGCTAAGCAGAAAGCGGCTCAGCTTGAACCGTAGACGCTCCTGCGGTTCGCTCGTCGAGAAGAAGTCGGCGGAGCGACCGGAGATCGTTTAGGGTTCGGCGGCTCCTGCTGATGTGAAATGCAAGTTTTTCCATCTGATACAGAGCCAGCCGTAAAGCTTCCAGTCGCCGTGGGAAAGTCGAACCCGATTCACGATTACCAAAATTGTACCGACGAAGGCACCGGAAAGCGTGATCGAGGCGGCAGTCAGCCGGTGAGAGAATCGTTTGTTGGCGCAGCGGAGTGCGCAACGATGCGAAGCTGCCCGAGACGCTCTCGGTATTGCCAAACTAACCCAGTGCGAACGGCCCTTGTTTGTTGGTAGGCTTTGGGCGTATGAAGAAATTCCTGCCTGCGATTTTCATTCCGGTTGTTGTTTTGCTGCTTTATTTTCTTGTGCCCGGTGTAAAAGAGCGGACATGGAACACCTTTGCGAGTTGGCGGGGCGATCCTCGCGCTCACATCGTATTGCTTGGTGATCACGGCTCGCATCCAATTAGGCAAATCGTTCTCGGTTCGCCCTGAGTCAAAGGAACTCGTCACCCACGGTCTCTACGCACGAATCCGCAATCCCATGTATGTTTTCCAGGCCTCATGATCATTGGCTTGATCTTCGCTTTGCAGTTGTACTGGCTCTTTATAGTTTTGCCAGTCTTAGTGATCTTACAGATTCGGCAGGCGCGGCGGGAAGCAAAGGTCTTGCTGGAAAAATTCGGGCTAGCTTACATTGATTACCGCAAACAGACTTGGTTCTGATCGCCGGAAGTAGACAGAGGACTTTTTCCCGCTCGTTAAAGAGTTGCCGTTGAAGCCTCAACTCCTCAATTTCCATTTGACTTCCCCCTGGATGGGAATGTTTGGTTGGGCTAGACCGCTAGACCATCCATCTGACTACCCAAAGAAACTAGGCGGCCTCGACTGCCGGGAGTGTCCGCGGGCTTCACTTTCCAATATTGCCGCCGCCGAGGAAGGGGGTCAGCGACGCCAAGGAGGTTCAACACGAGGAGCGCATCTTTAATGGTTCGCGGGGGGTGGCGAAATCGATCAGCCAATTCAGAAATCTCAAGAATCACATAGAGTGGTGGCTGCGCTGACCACTTCTCCCGCGATTGGATCATTTGGGCATAATGGCTTATCGCTTCCGCAAGTTCGCATAGTTCCTCAATGTTGAGTCGCCGTTCCATTCTTAGAACACGTCTCAGGCGGCGAAGCACTTGTCGCACTTGCTCCCGAAGCATGAAACCCTCGATTAAGCGATGCCCGTCATCTTATGAGAGATTCGTCCCCCGTTGGTCGGAGAACTCATCTTGTTCGTTTTTCGTAAAACCGCTTTGAATTAGGCGGCACGCGTAGGTGTGTCAGAGATTGTTTTGAGTCGGGAAATATCATTTCTAAGCTCTTCTACGCGGGCATGGAGAATACGCTGCAACTCGTTTGAAAGAGCAGCAACCTCAGCCTGATCTTGCGAGGCAACGAGCCGTTCACAAAGAGTGCGGACACCCGCTTCAAGACATTTGTTTTTGATTCCCCCGATCAAGCGGTTAGGATACCGTCACAATGTCAATCCGTTACATACAAAACATTCTGTAGGGCAAAGACGAAGAGTTAATGGGCTGCGTCAACGGCACATCGCTGCAAAGCGGGCCGTGAACGTGGCTGCCGTATACCTTTGCTTAAGTCGTTCCCCTTCGTAGCGGCGGGCTAATTTCCCCCGGTGAGACCAACCTCAAGAGATAGCCCGTCAAGGTCGGCACGGTTCGCGGATTCGGCGCAGTGCTCCAGAAACGCGCCTACGGGTTCGTTACTGATCCGTTGCTGTTTGTCACGATCAGCCAGATACTCTATTCGCTATTCAATTCGCAATCGGGAGTTGCGCATTGGCAACCACCTGCCAACGGCCATCTCGCTTCTGGAAGACATGAAGACTGCGGTGCGACTCCGTGACTTCTTTGCCATTTTCCATGCCCTTGGTGGTTCCGCGATGCGTCATCACAGCAACGCCGGGGCTGAGCATCTCGAACTTATATTCATCTGCCACGTAAGAGGCATTCTGCACACTTGCACTGACAGCTTTATTGTCGGCAATCAGTTCCTTTTTGTCTTGCGCTTCGCCCTTTGAGCCAATCGCCAGTAGGTTATCGCCGATGATTTTGTCTAGCTTTGCGGCGTCGCCCCCGGCTTCGCCCCACTCTTTGTCAAGCGAGATCAGAGTCTTTTGAACGTCTTTAGGTACGTCTTTGGCTTGGGCGCTGCCGCCCTGCTCTACAAGCGTCACGCCGTGGCCTGAAGTTGCTCCAACTTCCTTCGTGCTGGCTGGTGGGTTTTCGCCTTGGCTCCATGCTGGTAGCACGAAGAGCAAGGAGACGGCGACTAGCGCCAAAACGATGCGGCTCACGCATTTCATGGGTGGAACTCCTTTAAGTGGAATTTTCTTTCTGACCTCGAAAGCGGCACCATTGTACATCCATATCTTGTGACGCATCCGTCAGAGTTCGTAACAAAACCTCCGCCCGGCGTCAAAGAGCGAACGTGGACACCATTGCGAATTGGCGGGGCGATGCTCGCGCTCATTTCTTATTGCTTGGTCATCACTACTGGCGTAAGGCCGTCATCCGTGTATTGCGAGCGAGTTTGCGAGCCGGAATGCTCTCCTGTAACCTGCCCGCCGAACAGCTCGACGCAACGCTCAGCAGCCAAGAGAATCGCTGGTGGAGTGTGAAGTTGCAGTCGCTGGGCTCTAAGGAGCACTTCCTGCGATATGCGGGCAGATATGCGAGGCGTCCGCCCATTGCTCAATGTCGCATCACTGAGATCAGTAAGCAAGAAATAGCATTCTGGGCGAAAGACAGAAGGCTGGGTCGTCAGGTGATGATTCGCCTCACACCGAAAGAATTCCTCGCTGCATGGGTGCAACACGTACCGGAACGTTATGAACACGCTGTGCGCACATTTGGGCTGTTCGCTCCTCGATCAATTGGAGCCAGTTCAGCAGCGGTGTTCGCCATCCTCGGCCAGAGTCAAAGGCGCCGCCCCAGACCCTTAAGTTGGAGTTTGTCTATCCGCCGCGACTTCGGTTGGGACCCCCTTCTTGACCGCCAAGGTAATCGCATGACATGGAATAGGCGGATCGCTCCTCAGACGGCCTAGCGCTAGCTGAACAGTCCCGTCAGAGACCACGCTCGTATAGATACCTTTCTGGCTTTGATTTTCCTATGATTCGAGGCTCGACAATCGTGCCCGAGCGGTCGCACTTCCCTAAAAGCAATCGTGTAATCTTTCGTGCCGACCAGATACCCCTGCTCCGCGAGGTCTTCCACAATGCGCGCCCGCGCGGCAAAGCGGTCCAGCCCCGCATAAGCACCGGCATTCGCGTTCATCTTCGCGTGCTCGTCAATCACCTCGATCGGCGGAAGATTGTGCCGCAGCCCCGCCTCAAAATCATTAGGATCATGCGCCGGCGTCACCTTCACCGCCCCGGTGCCAAACTCCGGCTGCGCCAGTTCATCGGCGATGATCGGAATCGGACGATTCATCAGCGGCAACATCACATGCTTGCCGTGCAGATGCGTATAGCGCTCATCGCGAGGATTCACCGCCACCGCCACGTCGCCCAGCATCGTCTCTGGACGCGTTGTCGCCACCGTAATGTACTCTGCGTTTTCGGGAGCGCCGGCGGAAGCCCCGCCAGAAGCGCTGCCCACCACGGGGTACCGGATCTCGTAAAGCTTTCCCGCCACGTCTTCGTGCTTCACTTCCAGATCGGAAATCGCGGTCCCACAATCGGAGCACCAGTTCACAATGTACTTCCCGCGATAAATCAGCCCATCCTCATAGAGCCGCACAAACACTTCCTTCACCGCGCGCGACAGCTTGTCGTCCATGGTGAAATATTCGCGGCTCCAATCGACCGACGCGCCCAGCCGCCTCATCTGCTCCAGGATCGCGCCGCCATAATGCCGCTTCCACTCCCACACCCGCTCGAACGCCTCGCGACCCATGTTGCGCCGCGTCTTGCCTTCGCTCAATAGCTGGCGCTCGACCAGCATCTGCGTCGCGATGCCGGCATGATCCGTGCCCGGAAGCCACAGCGAAACGAACCCGCGCATGCGATGCCAGCGCACGATCACGTCCATCTGCGTCTGCTCCATCATGTGCCCCATGTGCAACCGCCCCGTCACATTAGGAGGAGGCAACAGCAGTGCAAATACGGGCCGAACCTCCGACAGCTGAGGGCTGAGGGCTGACGGCTGATGGCTGCCTTTCGGCGTCTCCACCTGAAACAGTTTTTCCTGGATCCAATACTCCGCCCAGCGCGCTTCAATCGCGCCCGGTTCGTAAGCTTTCGGCAATTCGTGCGGCATGATGTGTGTCTAGCTCCAGCGCCCAGGTAGGAGCAGCCGTCTCAGCTGTCCAGCCAGGCAAAGCCCGGCAGATTCTCCGGCAGAAGGAGGGAATCATTGATCTTACAGGCGCAAGAAAAGAAGGGTCAAACGCGACTAGGGAGCATTATATCCCCCCTCGAAAGTACCCCACCGAGAACGCTTACTGGCTTGATGCAAATTGGACGCTACGAATCTCCCTAGCTTAGTGTCTCAATTCGACGTGAACGGGCAGCCCCGTTATAGCCTGTGAACTTGAAATAACAAATCCTATTGTTGTCAAGCGTACGAGTCAGTGGTAGCTACACAGGGACTAATGCCATGATTTCTGTGTCGATCGTCCCCGTCCGCGCGAAATTGTCGAGTTTGATGAGCAGAGCGTGAGTGACTTCCTGGCCCTTGGCGACAACCAACATTCCCAATCTAGTTCTTATCTCCTGCTGCAAGATCATGCCGGTTGTCAGCTTCGAAGCAGAAACCTTGCGCAGCTCCATTTTTTCTCCCTCTGGCTTCAAGTCGGCCAGAGCATCAACGAGTTCGCGGTCGAACTCGTGGTTCCGACCGCGAAGGCGGGTCAGAACGGCTTCGTCCGATAGACCGCTCATTCTGAAGTCGTCAAAGGCAACCGCAAGTTTGAGCATCTTGGCTCCCAACAAGATGTCCACCGCCGATGAAGACGGCAAGCAACCAGCATGGCGCTCGGTTTCCTTATTTAATTGCTGGCTGATCATCCAGGCTACCGGTTCTAGGCGGGGAATATTAACGAGGAGATCGCGCGCCACTTTGGGATGGGCTGCAAACCGAGCCTGATCCTCGGGCGATAGGCGGCTACCGACGTATGCAGCCTGAATGAGTTCGGGATCAAGGGTGATGCAGCCCAACTGCGACAACATGGCTGCAGCCTCGAAGAGCCATGGAGAAGGCAATTTGAACCTGCCGATGAGATGGCGGACGTACCGCGCGATGCGCAGCGATCTTCCAAAAGCCGCGGGGCTGGCAGCGCTCAAGACATCAGTCAGTACCTTGATGCTTCCCATCAGGGTATTTTCTAGAAGTTCCTTCTCGGCCGTTACCAAGCGGTACTGCACTAAGCCAGTGGTGATGGCTTTTGCCAAAACCTCCTTCTCGCATGGCTTGGTGAGAAAACGGAAGATATTGCCCTCGTTCACTGCTTCCATCGCCGCGTTTAAATCGGTGTACCCAGTTAGCAACATTCTTATCGTATCCGGGGTGGTCTGCCGTATCCGCGCCAAGAACTGGGAACCGGTCATGCCCGGCATCCGCATGTCAGAGATCACCACGGAATACGGGCCGTGTTCGAGGATGGCAGCAAGGCCCTCTTCGCCGCCCACCGCCGTGTTTACTTCGAAATCCCGGTGCAGCATCCGCTTGTAGCCTTCCAGCACTGCGGGTTCGTCGTCTACGAACAGAATCTTGTCAGCCATGGCGCTACCTCCAACGGCATATGACCGGCGTGTTGCTTTCGTTCATGCCGCAGCCTTTTTATCGGAACTTTTAATCGGCACTTCATACTGGGTGGACCAGTTACTCCCGATACCTGACCGCCGGGGATTTGAGAGCGGAGGTTGCTGAGTCCGTGAAGAAAAGCACGACTTGTGCCGATGACAATGGGCCTGAAATCTGGGCCGCCGAAGGGGTGTCCGTGTGAAACAAAACTCTGTGAATGAAAAAACAAAGCAACACAACCGCTCTTTGCCGCATTCTCCGTCAGTAACCCCCACACAGATCGCGCTTCGTTTGGGCTTAACATTCGGCTTACTGGTCACGATTCTGATCACTCTCGGCGATCTGGGTATGACTCGAATGGGGCGCATCAACGACGATCTGCACGACATGATGGACAAACAGTGGACCAAACTACGGCTGGCTCAGGAGGCCGTGACCTATTCCAATCGCAACAGTCGTATCACGATGGAGATATTCCTGCTCAAGAATAGAGGGCAGATCGACTACCTGCTGATTACGCGCGAGAAGAACACCAGGAAAATATCAAGTCTGGTAGCCGACCTCGAAAACATCTGTGAATCAAAAGATGAGAAGGAATTGCTGGATTTGATCAAAAACGCGAGGCTCCCCTATGTCAACAGCTACTCGCGAGCCCTTCATCTTCTCGTCGATGAAGGAAAAAGAGACGAGGCTTTGGATGTGATGACGCAGCAAACCACTCCAGTACTGCTCGTCTACCACGACGCCTGGGATAAATTTGTGGGCTACCAGGGAGACCAGCTTGAGTTGAGGGCCCGGCAGAACGGACAACGCTATGCTGCGGCTCGGCGGCTTGCCTTATTCGCGATCGCATTGGCGGTACTAATCGCAGCCGGCGTCTCGCTGTTTGTCAGCCAAGGGTTGGTTCGGGGAATCACCGCCCGTCTGCGAGACGAGAAGAAGTTGTTGTGGGCGGCGCATCAGGAGGCGGAGGTTTTCATCCAGGCCGTGCCATCCATACTGATTGGGGTAGACCAGAACTCGTGCATCGCACGTTGGAATTCATCTGCCGCCAGAGCGTTTGGCTTACCTGAGGATGAGGTGGTTGGCAAAAAGCTGGCGGATTGTGGCATCCAATGGCTCGGGGACGACCTGCGGGAGGAAATACGATCGTGGAGTTCTCAACAGGGCGCTCAACGGCGTGAGTTTCAGTTTGAGAAAGACGGCCGAATCCGTCTGCTAGGACTGACGATCACACCTGTCCAGGTGACCGGTGAAAAAATGGCCACACTCGTCATCGGTTCAGACATCACCGATCAAAGGGCAATGGAGGGGCAGCTCCGGCAGGCGCAGAAACTCGAGTCCGTAGGCCAGTTGGCAGCCGGGATCGCACATGAAATCAATACACCGACTCAGTACATTGGAGATAATGTTCGATTCCTGAAGGATTCGTTCGCGGATCTGCAAGGCTTGCTGGCGAGTTACGAACGGCTGTTGGTAGCGGCCAAAGCCAATACTTTATCCAGCGAGACAATTCAGGAAGTCGCAGATGCCGTGGAACATGCGGACACGCCCTATCTGCTGGAGGAAATCCCTAAAGCCATCGACCAGACGATCGAAGGCGTCACCCGAGTGGCGAAGCTGGTGAGCGCAATGAAAGAGTTTTCGCATCCAGGGACGAAGGAAAAAACCCCGGTAGATCTGAATCGCTCAATTGAAAGCACGATCACGGTGGCACGGAATGAGTGGAAATATAAGGCGGACCTGGAGACCGACTTCGATCCATCACTCCCTCCGGTCTCATGCCTGCCCGGCGAATTCAACCAAGTAATTCTGAATATGATCGTCAATGCGGTCCATGCCATTACCGATGTGGTCGGAAAAGAGGGTACAGAAAAGGGAAAAATTACGGTGCACACGAAGAAATGTCAAGAGTGGGCCGAGATTCGGATCCAGGACACGGGCACGGGGATTCCGGAAAAGGCGCGAGCGCCGATCTTCGACCCCTTCTTCACCACCAAAGACATTGGCAAGGGGACCGGGCAGGGCCTGGCCATTGCCCGTTCAGTGATCGTTGAGAAGCACGGCGGAACCATTCACTTCGAAACCGAGTTGGGAAAGGGCACAACCTTTATCATTCGCTTGCCCCTGGATGGCACGGCTATTGCCGCCAAGGCGGTGAGCGCGTGAAGCGCATCCTGTTCGTGGACGATGAAAGCAACATTCTCGACGGCATCCGCCGCATGCTGCACGGGGACCGGAAGCGGTGGCAAATGGATTTCGCGGTCGGCGGTGAAGCCGCGCTGCAGAAATGCGAGGCCGGCCAGTTCGACGTGGTGGTTTCGGACATGCGCATGCCGGGAATGGATGGAGCGACGCTGCTCGGCCACATTCGCGACCGCTATCCGAACACGGTGCGAATTGTCCTGTCGGGATATGCCGAAGTCGCGCTGGCAATGCGCGTAGTTCAGGTGGCCCACCGTTTTCTCAACAAGCCATGTAATGCTACCGAACTGCAAACTACGATTGAACGGGTCTGCACGCTGCAAGACGTGTTGTGCACGCCGGAGATTCGACAGGTCATCGGAGCTGTGGGCGCGCTGCCCTCCCTTTCAAGGACGTACACTGCCCTTACACAAGCGGTGCAGGACCCCGATGCTTCCATAAACCATGTGGCCGACATCATCGAGCAGGACATCGCTATGTCAGCGAAAGTGTTGCAACTCGTCAACAGCGCTTTTTTCGGGCTGGCGCAGAGAGTCAACAGCTTACGGAGCGCAATCGTTCACCTGGGAATGGACACCATCAAAAATCTCGCTTTGGCGTCGGAGACCTTCAGGTTTTTTTCACCCGACGTGGGGATCGCGCCGTCTGTCTACGAGGCTATCCAGCAACACTCGCACCGCACCGCTTCTATCGCGTGCAGCCTTCCTGTGGAGGCGAAAGATCGGGATGCCACGGCCCTAGCCGCGCTGCTCCATGACGTTGGAAGACTTGTCCTGGCCAGCAAAATGCCGGACAGGTTCCATGCTGTAACCTCACGTACGCGCGAGCGCGAGTGCGAGCCCTTCGAGGCGGAAGAGGAACTGCTCCAGACCTCACACGCGGAGATCGGCGCATACCTGCTCGGTTTGTGGGGCATGCCTAACCTTGTCGTCGAGGCCATCGCTCACCACCACCGTCCCACGCGCATTCCGCACTCCGGTTTCGACAGTTCTATCGCCATCTATGTGGCAGATCTGCTGGCGAACGAATTGGAAACTGACTCTCCGGCTTCCACCGCCCCCGAACTCGAGGAGTCCGACCGGGCCTGCCTGGAGAAATTGGGGGTTTTGCACCGGTTTACCGAATTTCGGGAGCTTGCGCGACAGAGTATCTCCTGACGACAATCCCTGGGCAACTGGACCTTCCCCAGAGACCCTGTTCTGAACCTGAGAACATATTGAAGCGGAGAGTACGGGAAATAGAAAAGGCACGGAACAGGTCCGCGCCTCTTTTTGATTCCACTACATTATATCAGATTTACGCTGCCCTTCGGACATTTTCCGGCAGTTTATTTCGGCACTAATTTACTTCGCTAACCAATCTGTGATAAGAAAGGGCTTAGCGTGACAGGACAGCAGTTCAATTTGTTGGAGTTTCTGGATGCTCTGACAGCCAGTCTCGCAGAAGCCGGTCGAGGTCTTGATCCGCCACGGCTTTGTCGATTGATTTCAGAAGTGCATCCAGTCGAGCATCATGCTTGGCATGAATATCGCGGGAAAGAAGCGGATTGTTCAGCAGTTCTTGTACGCTCTGTACGATCTTCTCTTCGGGGTAAGCTTGATTCAGACCATCGAGTTTCACCTGATATGCCCGCACTCGAATCTCAGCGTTCTTTAACTCCGTGACCAGCCGTCGCAGTATTTGTTTGAGTTTTTCGGCGTCAATTGGCATAGGTTATTCGCCCTCGAATCGATCCAGCAATCCAAAGATTTTTCTGAGGTTCGCGAACCGCTTGCTGTCGTACAGCCAAAAATCCTCTTGAGACTTGAACTTTGCGAGGGCGCGCATATAGATCGGATCGACCGGATGACTTTGGTCGCCGTTCGATTCCTTCGCCCAGTTGTGAGCGGCGTAGGCTATCAGGTCTGCCGCCTGAAGCGGAAGGGCGACCGCACTAGAGGCAAATACCAGTTCTCCCAGACAAGTGGATAATGCTCGATCACTACGTGTGATCTTTTTCAGATCAGAGAAACAGATCGAAGCCCATCCCATCGTTTGCGGATTGTCGTCAAAAACGAAGTTAACTTTGACTCCAGCATGGCAGTGAGTTGCAACGCGCAGCACGCAGGTCATGAATCCAAGGAAAATGGGCTTCGATGGCGCGCCGGTCGGGTGCTCCACGGTCGCACCTGTAAAGTAGCGGCGGTGCCCAATCTTATGTTTGCCCCATTCCGAGCCAAGCACGCCGGTCGCGAACGGATATATTTTTTTCGATTCGATTACGTTGAGAAGTCTGTCCAAGAACTCAAGATGCTTACGATTGCTCCATCCTCGGAATTCTCCGACCAACTGACCGGCCTTGTCTCTCGCCCAGAATCTCCGGGCGTGGAACTCGGAAACGTGGTACTCGTCAAGGATCGGCTTCCATTGTCTCTCGAATCTTCGCCACTCGTTGACTCCGCCGAAATAGCCGCCAACCACGCAATTGTGCGAATTCGCGTGAGAGCCGCTGTCATCCATGTACGCCTGCATCATGGCGAACACCTTTTCTCCTTGGTTCAACGGATGCGATGCCAATGCACGCCGCCGAATCCAGCTACCAAGTTGACTTTTGCACACCACTGCGCGACACTCCCATCTAGGCGCGAAACGCCCAGAAATGGGAGTGCGGCGCGAATTGGATTATGGCGACTCACCCAAAACCTTCCGCCAAGAATGAGACGGATGAGTACGCTACATTTGAAACTGCTCTCAAAACAGTTCTGTCCGTCCCGCACTCGGCTCTCAAGGCTCACCTTGACGCCGAGAAGCGAGCACGGAAACAGCGTGGGAGACGGGCTTCCGGCCACGCTTCCCGCGCAAAGGATTAGAAAGCCGTTTCACCCACCTTGCCAGTCACCTCGGCAAAGGTTAACCGCTTCCCCGCGATCTGCGATAAAGCTAACTCGAAACGTTCGCCATCGTTCAACTTGTTTCCACCTGCATCGTTTCTGTGATTGTAGCGCCAAGCCTGCTCGTCCACGTAGCGGAACAGGTGGAACGGCTCGACCGCTACGTAAGTCCCGCTCAGCCCGCGTTTCAAGAGCGACCAGAAGTTCTCGATTCCCTGAGTGTGGATTTTCCCGTCCACGTAGTGCTCAAGGTGATTGATGACCTTGTGAGTAAATTCATTCGACAAATCCATGTAACCGCTGAATTCGTCGGTGTGAACTTCCGCGCCGGGGAGGACGTTCTCGCGGACGATCTTGTCCACGATCACCTTGCGGCGCTCTGGGATCACGGCGGTTTTGACGTGTCCGCCGCGTTCCAACATTCCCATGACTACGGTTTTCGACCAGTTATGCTCCCGCACCTTCATGCGAAGCCGCCGCGCCTTGTGCATGTTTCGCGCCTTGCCACCCACAAAGGTTTCATCGACTTCAACCGGAGCGCTTCCGCCGCCGAGTTTCACGATGCTTCCGTTCTGCAAGGCGAAGCGCAGCCGATGGAGCACGAACCATGCCGACTTCTGGGTGATCCCGATGGCCTTGGCGACCTCGTAGGAACTGACGCCGTTCTTGCAGTTGACCAGCATCCACAGCGCGGTAAGCCACTTGTCCAGTTTGATCGGGGAATCCTCGAAAATGGTTCCCAGTTTCACCGTGAACTGCTTGTAGCACTCCTTGCACTTCCAGCGCTTTTGGGTCGCAAGATAGTAGTGCTCTTTGTGGCCGCAAGCAGGGCATTCCGGGCCATTCGCCCAGCGCAAACGGGCCACGGTGTCAATGCAGACTTGCTCGTCAGAGTAATGCCGGATGGCTTCTTGGAGTGTCTTTGGCTTTGGCTGTCCCATGAAAGTAAGGTAGCAGACTAACCAAAGACTGTCAAGAGAAATTTGGTTACCGTACTATATTAGTGC
>CAVZKN010000002.1:0-2429077 GCA_963775845.1 uncultured Acidobacteriaceae bacterium
TCTTGCCCGCGGAGGAGGACGATTGCATCACGATGGCCAACGGTTTCTTCAACAGCCGGGACACGGTCCCGAGATACGCGACTTTCTTGTTGGTCTCCTCGCCCACCACACCGCACTGCGCGAAGCCCTCCAGGATGCGATCAAGCAGGCGCGGATCGCGCAACAGGCGCAGGGCATCGGCGCGTTCTTCCTCCGACATGCCCGTGTCTTTTTCTTCCGGTTGCAGTGTTTTCTTGATTTGCTCGTCGCGCAGCGCCTCCAACTGCAAAAACACATGCCCCAGATCGTGGCGGATCACGTCCTCCTTCACGCCCAGTTCTTCGCTGGCTTGCTTCATGAACACTGTGCGCTGCCGCGCCGCGCACAGATCAAACGTGTCTACGTGGAACGTGGTCTCGCCGCGCCCGTTCTTCCGCGATACCAGCAGATTGACCCGCAGCGCCTGGTCGCTCAGATTCTTATCCAAGGGGCGCGCACGATAGCGCCGGTCGCCCTGGTGGATGATGACTTCCTCGCCGTGGATCTCGACTGGCGCATCGATGATCGGCCAGGTCTCGGACGCTGCCGGCGTCGGTGGATACGGCGCGGCTTCTTCACCGCTGCCGGCGTCCAGCTCTACAGCTAAAGAAAAAACTTTCTCCGGCTCCACAGCAGGCGGCACGAGTGGCAGTGCGAGTGCATTTTCTTCTTTTCGCTGTGAGGTTGATTTTGTCGTCGGTGGTTTCTTCCGATTGTTCTTCGATGACTGGTGTGGCGGGTGGCTCGGCGATTGGTTCCTGATGCTGCTCCTCGATCTGCGGCTCTAGCTCTGGTGGTAGCGGTTCGATCTCTGCTGGCTCGATCATGGCCACTGTGGAACGCTCACCTTTGCCCAGCCATACCGCACGATTCAGCATGATCCCTAGACTCTTCGCGGCGGGTTGCACCTTGAGCGCGTATTCGTTTGCGTCCATGCCTTTCGGAAACTGCACCCGGTAACACTCGATGCCCATTGCCAGCAGTTCTTGCGCGTGTCTCATGGCCGCGTTCTCTCCGGCTTCGTCGCGGTCATACGCAAGATAGATTCTCTCCGTGCCGTACTTCTGAAACGCGGCTTTGATCTCGTCGGTAAAATTGTTCACCCCGTAGATCGTGGTCACGTGGCGAAAGCCTGCGCACCAGAAGGTCAGCGCGTCGATCAGCGACTCGCATAGGATGATCTCTTTCGAGACCGCAAGCGCCTGCTCGTTCCACACGCCGCGCATCGGTCCCGGCAGGTACAGGTGATAATCCGTTCCCGCGCGCAGGTTGTCGTTGATCTTGCGCCCGTACATCTCGACCACCTGGCCGCTCAGATCGAAGATCGGAATCACCACACAGCCAACGAAGTGCTCATGTCCGCTGTCGCGGTAAATGCCGAGCTTCTGCAACTGTCCGCGCTGCTCTGCGCCCGCGACGCGGTTTTTGTCCGGCAGGCGGTAACCCAGCGTGCGGTTGGCGAAGCCCAGCCGGAACCGCTCCACCATCTCCGCCGACTGCAGGCCGCGCTTGAGGAGATACTGCTGCGCCTCGGGCGACTGCTTCAGTGTCTCGTGGTAGTAGCTCACCACGATTTCGAGCAGCTTCTTGTCATCCGCCGTGTGCTCGATCAGCGGCGGCAGCTTCGGCACGGTGGAGATTTTTGGCGGCGGATCGGCGCTGGCGGCGGAAGACGGAAGATAGTCGCGTTTCAGCAACTCCAGCGCGTGCTTGAAACTGACACCCTCGGCGCATTTCACCCACTCGATCACATCGCCTTTGCGCTCGCAGCCGAAACAATGCCACTCGTTCTTCGCCGGATCGATGCTGAGGCTGGGATTGGTGTCCTTGTGGAAAGGGCACAGGCCCATGAGGCTCCGGCCTACACGCCGCAGTTTGATGCCGCGCGCCTCCGCTAACCGCTGGATCGAGACTTCCCGCTTGATCCGCTCCTTCACCTCGGGGGGAACGTAGGCCATCCGGTTTGCCTCCTTCACCTCGTTTTCAGGGTTTCTGCAAAAACCTTGTCAAGAGGAAAGTGAGATTTTTTCTGCGTGACAAAAATACTAAACAGGTTAGTATTGTGTCAATGAGTTTCGACGATACGCATACACTGCGGCTCATGGGAAAGAGAGCAGGCAAGAAGCCGCCATTGGATTTCGGCGGAGAAACCCTCGGCCAGCGCCTGGCTCGCCTTCGCAAGCAACGCGGGTTTACGCAAGTGGAACTGGCGGAGAAGACCGGGATCACTCAGGTCCTGATTTCCGCCTATGAGACGGACCGGGCCTATTTCTCGGTCGAGATGGCCGTGCGCTTTGCTTTGACCCTGGGGATCAGCTTGGATGATTTGCTACATCCGAAGGCCAAGAAACTCTCCGGTAAGAAACCTAGCCGCCGTGTGCTGCGTCGCCTGGAGCAGATCGAGCGCTTACCACGTCGAAAGCAGACGGCGCTGCTGACCACCATTGATGCTTTCCTGAGCAGCGCCACGGGCTAGGCTGTCACTCGGACGTCCCCCGAACAAACCCCGAACGCCAGACCGGACAGACACCGGACAAAGCCCGGATGCTCACCGGATGCCGCGGCCTTTTTTGGCTGTGCGCTTTTCGTTGCGCCGAAGGCGCAAGGGATGGTGTCTTGGCTCGTCCTGCGTTTCCCGCTGTGCTCCTGACTCCCATTTTTCAATCACATTTTTTCCTAGCTGGAAGCAAACAGAGCGGAGAGGGGGCCGTGTCAGGGGCGCGCGGTTTTTGCGCGTTCATCGGAGCGAACGCGGAGACCCTTGACTCGGCTCCCGCGCTCGGTACACTCTCCAGCGAAAAAATGGGAGATCACCGCTTCCCCTCGCCGCTGGTTTTTTCTGGCTGCGGTTTCTTCCGGCCCGCCTGCTGCTGCAACTTGGCGGCGAGTTCGTGCTTCACTTCGCTGATTTGGTCCAGCATTTTGTCGAACGCTTCCGGGGCCAGCTTCTCGCCGGCCGCCAGAGGCCGCAACACGTTGACCAGCAGCAAGCGGACGCCTACGATCTCGGCCAGCGCCGGATCGTGCCTCGCTGCATCGCTGGCCGACCCTCCCCGCAAGATCGCCTCGCGGCACCACTCCCCGAGCGTCCGACCGCTCGCCTGCGCCGCCGTTTCCAGACGCGCGTATTCTTCCTCGCTGACTTTGAAACCGATGGATTTCGTGCGCAGCGGCGGCTTCACCATGTCCCGGCTTCCTCTCTCGCCATCACAGCCGAGACTAGCAGCCGCGCTTAAGAATCAACAAGTTCGCCTGCGCTAACTTCAGGTTGCTCTACAGCACCCTGACGGCGGGCTTTTTTTCCTTAGCTGCTCTGCTTTCAACAAGTTCGCGCACGTTAACCGGAAGTTGCTCTGCAGCACCCTTTCAGGGGTGGAGTGTCACCCTCCCACCCCGTGCGAAGCACGGCTAAAAACCTCTACCCCGCAAACCCACCTCCGGGAGCAGCAAACCGCACGCACAACCGGGCCGGATTCGCCACACTGCCCGGTCGGGAATCGGCGGCAGGATCGGGACCGGAAAGCGCCGCTAATCCGACCCAGATCAGGGTCCAGATCAGAGCGAAGATGGGCGGCTCCTCACCCCTGGAATCAGGAACGGCATCGGCACCGGCAGACTGCAAGGCCGCGCCACATATCGGCGCGGCCAAGAACCCAACTGCACAGCTAAATGAAAAACGCTCAGAACACCCCCGGCACCGGAGAGAGTACCTGCCTGACCTGGCTCCCAGATCGCAACCGCTGGTCCGCCCAGGATCGCCAACAACAGGTACTCTGTGAGGCGGTCAGATTACCCGTCGCACCCGATCAGTTTCGAATACCGGTAATCTTGTGCAGACGCTTTGCAAGATTGCGCGCGGAGGTACCCGTCTGAAACGACACGGCCTGGTCGTTTAGGTAGCCATGTTGCCCGAACTGGTCGACGAACAACGACCCTATCTCTTGACCTTGAGGATCATAGAAAAACACTCCCCAGCGAAGGTCCGGCGTGTGGGTTTCCGTTTTGACGGATACACCCGACAAGAGCGAGCCGAACTTCTCTGCAATTTGATCACTGAAGTCTTGAGTGGAGGTCGCGATAGAACGCAAGGCGTCTTTGCTTACGGCTACACGCGTCAACATTGAATCGTGCACGTGTAACACCCTAACTTTCCCGACCGCCCCCTGCTTCAAGAGCGCCGCCAGCTTCCCAAGTTCAACCTGTGGATCACCCGGCGAAGAGGTCTGAGCCGACATAAGTACCGGAGCGACTAAAAGAAGAAAGATCAGTTTAGATATTCGTCTCATGATGTTCAATCCTATTGGCACGTTGGACAATCGACGTTATACGGAACTCCGCCATGGTTGGAGCGAGTCGATTCCCCCAGCTCCCGCGCAGCCGGATTCTCATAGTTAAGAATCACTCTGCGCTCCTCCTTTGTGTCGTATCGTGCGTCCGGTGTGCCGCTGAGAACCGCATTGTCATGACGGTTGCCCGTGGCATGAGCCATCTCGTGGCCTAGGCCAAGCGCAGGGGTCTGATGGCCTCCTTCAGTTGTCTGTAGCGCGCTGTGGGGATCCCAATATACGGTTCTGGTCTCGGGATCATATCGGTCGTTCCCATCATGAATGATTTTGAGATGGTAGTGACCGCTCTTGAAGGCCTTCTGTACGAGACGCATTTCTTTGCTTCCAGAGAGATAGTGATTAGCCGTTGCAACATCTCCCTGCTGCCCCGCGCCATGCGCTTGGCCCGCGCCATTGGCCTGATTTTGCGCCAACTACTGCATCCACCACGATTCCAGAGCAACACTCCCGCTATCTCCAACGCGAGTTTCCACTTAGCCCGCTCTCAGCCCTAATGCACGCCTGGATTTTTTCTCTCGAACCCCTGACGCGAGTTTTTTTTCTTAGCTGTGCTTCGGCCCACCACGATTCTGTTTTCAAAGAACCACGAGCACCAGCGAAACCACAGCCCAGCACTCACACTGAGAGTACCAGCATGATTCTAAGTCAGCGCGGGATAGGTTGCAGCTACTCTTTTTGTTCGGGTTCTTCCTGGCTCAGCGAGTGAGGGAACGCAGCTAACAGCGCGGTTTTCGAGGCGTCCTCGAAAAACCTGTCAAGAGGATTGTTCGGCTTTCCGCGTAAATTTTCGCGTACGGCAGGATATACGAGATTTGTATATGGTCAGCCTTCCTCCTCGGTGGCTTCGGCGTCGAGCGCGGCGAAGAGTTCCTCCTGTGCTTGGTCCGTGGTCTCCACTGTGGACTGCGTGTGTTCGTGGTCGAGCTTCGCTGCCGGATGCGTGGCTGTGTGCACCTGTTTCAACATGCGGATCGAGACGTGCGTGTAAATCTCCGTCGTGGACAGTTCCGCGTGGCCGAGCATCTGCTGGATGAAACGCACGTCGGCTCCGCCTTCCAGCATCACCGTCGCCATCGTGTGGCGAAACAGATGACAGGCTCCGGTTTTGCTGAGGCTCGCTTTCTGCACATAGGAACCAACTGTGAGCGTGAGATGATCGGCGCTGATCTCTTCGCCCGCGCCCGACAGGAAGAGCGTGCCTAAGTCTGGCTCGGTCACAAGCTGCGGTCGCGCCTCGCGGATATATTTTTGCACCCATGCGATCGCGCGCTCGCCAATGGGCACGAAGCGATCTTTCTTTCCCTTGCCCTGGCGGACGAGCAGCGTGCCGCGCTCCGGGTCGAGATCGTAGAGCTTCAGGTGGATCACTTCCGCGCGGCGGATGCCACACGAGTACAGCACTTCTAAAATCGCGCGGTCGCGCAAGCCAAGAGGATCGGAGATATTCGGTTGCTGCAACACTTGCTCCACCTCAGAGATGGTGAGCACATGCTTGGGCAGGCGGCGACCCAGGCGCGGCAGTTCGATCTCCGATGCCGGGTTGTGCAGGATGAGATTCTGCCGCGTGAGCCAGCGAAACCAACAGCGCAGCGCCACCAGGCGCACATGCTGGCTGCGGAAACTCATCGGCTCGCCGTCGCGCTTGCGGTAGTGAAACATGTGACGCTGGAAGCGTTCGAGCACAGGCCGCGTGATCTCGGTTGGTTCCGTCAGTCCACGCTCGGCGCACCACGCTAAGAAGAACTTGATATGCGACTCGCGATTGCGGATCGTGTGCTCGGAGAAGTCGCGCACCTTGAGCGCGGTCACGTACTCCGTCAACCGCGCCGCGAGCGGCGTTCCGGGTGCGGCTTCCGCTTTGCGCTTCTTCGCAACCCGCGCCATCACTCGTTCCCCGCTGCGTGGCTCGCGGCAGAGTGCCCGTTCGGTTTCCCTACGATGAGTTGACCTACGACGGGATTTTCTCTCTGGCCCTCTATACTGCGGTTTTCGAGATTTCGCCTAAAGTTGCCGTTCCCTCGCGTCGTTGCTGGAGATTCCTCACCCCGCGCACCCCCCGCAATCCCCCCGCTACCGGGCCGCGCATCCCCCGCGCAGTCGCCATTTACCCCCGCGCAGTTTTTATCGTAGCTATAGAACTGACTCAACCCGGCGAGCACCGGCTTGCCTTCGGCGTCCATCTCGAAGTTCACTTGATAGACGAACGTTTGCCCTGGCCCGCCGTGGCGCACGATCAGGTATTCCAGTTCTTCCAGCCGTCGCAGATGCACCCGGAGCTGTGTGTCACCCCAGCGCGTGTACTGCCGCACCGTGGCCCGCGTGAAACGGTAGTCCAGCCGCTCGATCTCGAGCCGCGCGCATTCTTCACTCACCATCTTGTCGATCAGCAACAGCAAGCGCCTCGTCTGTGCCTGTACTTCGTCAAACGATGGCGACAGCACTTCGGTGACGAGCTGCAGGGCCAGCTTCACGTCGTCTAGCGTAGCCTCGATGTACTCCCGCGTTTTTCCCTTGCGCGTGCTGGTCTTGATCTCCCGCTGGTGCTGATGGAGCAGCGCAATCGCCTGCACCAGTGTCAGGAACTTCTGGTGATCGCGCCGCATTCGGATCATGGCATCGGGGAACGTCTGCTCGCGCACGTGCTCATTAACTACGCGCAGCGGCCGCAACAGGCGTTGTGCGTTGCGATGCAGATTGACGATGGCCTCCCGCTCCTCCTGTGCCCACATGCCTTCGAGCGTTTGCGCCTCGCGCTGCTTTTGATGAATCGCCCGCGTCTGCTCCCGCTCTTCGTTCACCGTGAGCACGATGCAGCGATTCAGCAACTCCTCGTCCACGTCCGGCGCCGTGGTGGTCAGGAAGATCATCACCGGGCCTTCGACCTGGTAATCGTGCGTCACCAGTTTGCCGCTCGCCGGGTCTTTGCCCGTCGAGGCGATCTTGATCCGGCCCTCCGACTGCAACAGCTTCAGCGGATACGCGGCGCGTTCCGCGCCTTGCTGCTCCGCGATGGCGAGGATTTTGTGCTGGAGATTTTTTCCACCCATGTAGAACAACGATTGCCCGGTCATCGCCGTGTAGCTTTCCCGCTGATCTTCCGGCACGAAGTCCAGCACCGCTTCCATCAACGAACTCTTGCCCGCGGAGGAGGACGATTGCATCACGATGGCCAACGGTTTCTTCAACAGCCGGGACACGGTCCCGAGATACGCGACTTTCTTGTTGGTCTCCTCGCCCACCACACCGCACTGCGCGAAGCCCTCCAGGATGCGATCAAGCAGGCGCGGATCGCGCAACAGGCGCAGGGCATCGGCGCGTTCTTCCTCCGACATGCCCGTGTCTTTTTCTTCCGGTTGCAGTGTTTTCTTGATTTGCTCGTCGCGCAGCGCCTCCAACTGCAAAAACACATGCCCCAGATCGTGGCGGATCACGTCCTCCTTCACGCCCAGTTCTTCGCTGGCTTGCTTCATGAACACTGTGCGCTGCCGCGCCGCGCACAGATCAAACGTGTCTACGTGGAACGTGGTCTCGCCGCGCCCGTTCTTCCGCGATACCAGCAGATTGACCCGCAGCGCCTGGTCGCTCAGATTCTTATCCAAGGGGCGCGCACGATAGCGCCGGTCGCCCTGGTGGATGATGACTTCCTCGCCGTGGATCTCGACTGGCGCATCGATGATCGGCCAGGTCTCGGACGCTGCCGGCGTCGGTGGATACGGCGCGGCTTCTTCACCGCTGCCGGCGTCCAGCTCTACAGCTAAAGAAAAAACTTTCTCCGGCTCCACAGCAGGCGGCACGAGTGGCAGTGCGAGTGCATTTTCTTCTTTCGCTGTGAGGTTGATTTTGTCGTCGGTGGTTTCTTCCGATTGTTCTTCGATGACTGGTGTGGCGGGTGGCTCGGCGATTGGTTCCTGATGCTGCTCCTCGATCTGCGGCTCTAGCTCTGGTGGTAGCGGTTCGATCTCTGCTGGCTCGATCATGGCCACTGTGGAACGCTCACCTTTGCCCAGCCATACCGCACGATTCAGCATGATCCCTAGACTCTTCGCGGCGGGTTGCACCTTGAGCGCGTATTCGTTTGCGTCCATGCCTTTCGGAAACTGCACCCGGTAACACTCGATGCCCATTGCCAGCAGTTCTTGCGCGTGTCTCATGGCCGCGTTCTCTCCGGCTTCGTCGCGGTCATACGCAAGATAGATTCTCTCCGTGCCGTACTTCTGAAACGCGGCTTTGATCTCGTCGGTAAAATTGTTCACCCCGTAGATCGTGGTCACGTGGCGAAAGCCTGCGCACCAGAAGGTCAGCGCGTCGATCAGCGACTCGCATAGGATGATCTCTTTCGAGACCGCAAGCGCCTGCTCGTTCCACACGCCGCGCATCGGTCCCGGCAGGTACAGGTGATAATCCGTTCCCGCGCGCAGGTTGTCGTTGATCTTGCGCCCGTACATCTCGACCACCTGGCCGCTCAGATCGAAGATCGGAATCACCACACAGCCAACGAAGTGCTCATGTCCGCTGTCGCGGTAAATGCCGAGCTTCTGCAACTGTCCGCGCTGCTCTGCGCCCGCGACGCGGTTTTTGTCCGGCAGGCGGTAACCCAGCGTGCGGTTGGCGAAGCCCAGCCGGAACCGCTCCACCATCTCCGCCGACTGCAGGCCGCGCTTGAGGAGATACTGCTGCGCCTCGGGCGACTGCTTCAGTGTCTCGTGGTAGTAGCTCACCACGATTTCGAGCAGCTTCTTGTCATCCGCCGTGTGCTCGATCAGCGGCGGCAGCTTCGGCACGGTGGAGATTTTTGGCGGCGGATCGGCGCTGGCGGCGGAAGACGGAAGATAGTCGCGTTTCAGCAACTCCAGCGCGTGCTTGAAACTGACACCCTCGGCGCATTTCACCCACTCGATCACATCGCCTTTGCGCTCGCAGCCGAAACAATGCCACTCGTTCTTCGCCGGATCGATGCTGAGGCTGGGATTGGTGTCCTTGTGGAAAGGGCACAGGCCCATGAGGCTCCGGCCTACACGCCGCAGTTTGATGCCGCGCGCCTCCGCTAACCGCTGGATCGAGACTTCCCGCTTGATCCGCTCCTTCACCTCGGGGGGAACGTAGGCCATCCGGTTTGCCTCCTTCACCTCGTTTTCAGGGTTTCTGCAAAAACCTTGTCAAGAGGAAAGTGAGATTTTTTCTGCGTGACAAAAATACTAAACAGGTTAGTATTGTGTCAATGAGTTTCGACGATACGCATACACTGCGGCTCATGGGAAAGAGAGCAGGCAAGAAGCCGCCATTGGATTTCGGCGGAGAAACCCTCGGCCAGCGCCTGGCTCGCCTTCGCAAGCAACGCGGGTTTACGCAAGTGGAACTGGCGGAGAAGACCGGGATCACTCAGGTCCTGATTTCCGCCTATGAGACGGACCGGGCCTATTTCTCGGTCGAGATGGCCGTGCGCTTTGCTTTGACCCTGGGGATCAGCTTGGATGATTTGCTACATCCGAAGGCCAAGAAACTCTCCGGTAAGAAACCTAGCCGCCGTGTGCTGCGTCGCCTGGAGCAGATCGAGCGCTTACCACGTCGAAAGCAGACGGCGCTGCTGACCACCATTGATGCTTTCCTGAGCAGCGCCACGGGCTAGGCTGTCACTCGGACGTCCCCCGAACAAACCCCGAACGCCAGACCGGACAGACACCGGACAAAGCCCGGATGCTCACCGGATGCCGCGGCCTTTTTTGGCTGTGCGCTTTTCGTTGCGCCGAAGGCGCAAGGGATGGTGTCTTGGCTCGTCCTGCGTTTCCCGCTGTGCTCCTGACTCCCATTTTTCAATCACATTTTTTCCTAGCTGGAAGCAAACAGAGCGGAGAGGGGGCCGTGTCAGGGGCGCGCGGTTTTTGCGCGTTCATCGGAGCGAACGCGGAGACCCTTGACTCGGCTCCCGCGCTCGGTACACTCTCCAGCGAAAAAATGGGAGATCACCGCTTCCCCTCGCCGCTGGTTTTTTCTGGCTGCGGTTTCTTCCGGCCCGCCTGCTGCTGCAACTTGGCGGCGAGTTCGTGCTTCACTTCGCTGATTTGGTCCAGCATTTTGTCGAACGCTTCCGGGGCCAGCTTCTCGCCGGCCGCCAGAGGCCGCAACACGTTGACCAGCAGCAAGCGGACGCCTACGATCTCGGCCAGCGCCGGATCGTGCCTCGCTGCATCGCTGGCCGACCCTCCCCGCAAGATCGCCTCGCGGCACCACTCCCCGAGCGTCCGACCGCTCGCCTGCGCCGCCGTTTCCAGACGCGCGTATTCTTCCTCGCTGACTTTGAAACCGATGGATTTCGTGCGCAGCGGCGGCTTCACCATGTCCCGGCTTCCTCTCTCGCCATCACAGCCGAGACTAGCAGCCGCGCTTAAGAATCAACAAGTTCGCCTGCGCTAACTTCAGGTTGCTCTACAGCACCCTGACGGCGGGCTTTTTTTCCTTAGCTGCTCTGCTTTCAACAAGTTCGCGCACGTTAACCGGAAGTTGCTCTGCAGCACCCTTTCAGGGGTGGAGTGTCACCCTCCCACCCCGTGCGAAGCACGGCTAAAAACCTCTACCCCGCAAACCCACCTCCGGGAGCAGCAAACCGCACGCACAACCGGGCCGGATTCGCCACACTGCCCGGTCGGGAATCGGCGGCAGGATCGGGACCGGAAAGCGCCGCTAATCCGACCCAGATCAGGGTCCAGATCAGAGCGAAGATGGGCGGCTCCTCACCCCTGGAATCAGGAACGGCATCGGCACCGGCAGACTGCAAGGCCGCGCCACATATCGGCGCGGCCAAGAACCCAACTGCACAGCTAAATGAAAAACGCTCAGAACACCCCCGGCACCGGAGAGAGTACCTGCCTGACCTGGCTCCCAGATCGCAACCGCTGGTCCGCCCAGGATCGCCAACAACAGGTACTCTGTGAGGCGGTCAGATTACCCGTCGCACCCGATCAGTTTCGAATACCGGTAATCTTGTGCAGACGCTTTGCAAGATTGCGCGCGGAGGTACCCGTCTGAAACGACACGGCCTGGTCGTTTAGGTAGCCATGTTGCCCGAACTGGTCGACGAACAACGACCCTATCTCTTGACCTTGAGGATCATAGAAAAACACTCCCCAGCGAAGGTCCGGCGTGTGGGTTTCCGTTTTGACGGATACACCCGACAAGAGCGAGCCGAACTTCTCTGCAATTTGATCACTGAAGTCTTGAGTGGAGGTCGCGATAGAACGCAAGGCGTCTTTGCTTACGGCTACACGCGTCAACATTGAATCGTGCACGTGTAACACCCTAACTTTCCCGACCGCCCCCTGCTTCAAGAGCGCCGCCAGCTTCCCAAGTTCAACCTGTGGATCACCCGGCGAAGAGGTCTGAGCCGACATAAGTACCGGAGCGACTAAAAGAAGAAAGATCAGTTTAGATATTCGTCTCATGATGTTCAATCCTATTGGCACGTTGGACAATCGACGTTATACGGAACTCCGCCATGGTTGGAGCGAGTCGATTCCCCCAGCTCCCGCGCAGCCGGATTCTCATAGTTAAGAATCACTCTGCGCTCCTCCTTTGTGTCGTATCGTGCGTCCGGTGTGCCGCTGAGAACCGCATTGTCATGACGGTTGCCCGTGGCATGAGCCATCTCGTGGCCTAGGCCAAGCGCAGGGGTCTGATGGCCTCCTTCAGTTGTCTGTAGCGCGCTGTGGGGATCCCAATATACGGTTCTGGTCTCGGGATCATATCGGTCGTTCCCATCATGAATGATTTTGAGATGGTAGTGACCGCTCTTGAAGGCCTTCTGTACGAGACGCATTTCTTTGCTTCCAGAGAGATAGTGATTAGCCGTTGCAACATCTCCCTGCTGCCCCGCGCCATGCGCTTGGCCCGCGCCATTGGCCTGATTTTGCGCCTGCTCTTGGTCCTCCTGAACGTAAATTCGACCGCTAGTTCTCGGGTTTCACCGAAAACGGCACTGCAGGCATCCGTTTGATTTCAGTCATCATCTCCGTCTCATGAAACAGCACGAAAAACCGAAGATTCGTGAGCTGCGCTTTGCCAGCAACCCCATCCACGTTCCAGATTTCGGAAGAGGGTAATCGCGAGTCTACGATTACATTGACTGGCTGATTCGGGCCGCTTCGATCAGCCACTTGATTGAGCGCCCGCAGCAGGTCGTCCACCTGCCGCGAATCGACCTTGTAGGTCACGCGCCCACCAACTTTTTCCACCACGACTGTCGTCGGCTTTGGATGCGTCTCCTGTGGTACAAGACTTGGCACGGAAAAGAGGAACACCACTGCGATGCAGATGCAGAATCGTACCCTCATAAGAAATGACATTTATTCGTCTCCTGTGTACCTGCGGTACACCACCGTAGGCGTAACGCTACGATCAAACTTGTTGTCCGGTCCCACTACATTTTCATGGGCAGCCATTCCGTGAACGACCCCGTTCGCGTCAACCGATGTGACAATCCCGGAGTGCCCACTGTATGACGTGCCTCCTCCCGACAGCTTGTATGCGGCAACGTCGCCGGCCTGTGGAGACTCGCCCTTTCCAAGCACACGCCAGTTGTCGATCTTGGTGTTTTTGTCAGCCCACTGTAAGCGTAGACCGATGGCCGTCTAGACGGGAGTAGTTCTGTCGGAGCATGCTTCCTTTGTGACGCGATGTCGTGCCACGAAGGGAATTCATGAACAACAACTCGGCGCCGGTTCTCAGCGCCACACGAATCAAACGACAGTACCGCACTGCCGAAGAGAAACGGCAGATTGTGGAGGAGACGCTGGGCACTGGGGTCTCGGTGGCGGTCGTGGCTCGGGCGCATAGCGTGAACGCGAACCTGGTGTTTCACTGGCGCAAGCTGTATCACGCTGGGCTTCTGGGTGACCGGGCCGCCACTTCCATGGGCCAAGCTCGGGCGAGTGGGGTGCGGTTGCTGCCGGTGAGTGTTGCCGAAGAGGTGCAGAACCAGCCACCGGTTCTTGCTGCGGTGAGCCCACAGTCCAGTGTCGATCCTGAGGCGGTGGTTGTGCCGGGTTCGATGGAACTCACTCTGGCGAAAGCGCAGATTCGCATCACCGGAAGGGTAGACGCTCAAGTGCTGCGCGTGGTGTTGGAGTGCTTGCGCGGATGATGGCGCTTCCGGCCAACACGCGCACCTGGATCGCGGCGGGTGTGACCGACCTGCGGCGCGGGTTCACCGGGTTGAGTGCGCTGGTACAGACGACGCTCGAACACGATCCTCTCTCCGGTCACGTCTTCGCGTTCCGCGGACGGCGCGGCGACTTGATCAAACTACTCTGGTTCGATGGCGATGGGCTTTGTCTGTTTGCGAAACGTTTGGACCGTGGACGATTCATCTGGCCGAAAGTGGAGAGCGGAACGGTGTCGTTGAGCGGCGCGCAGTTAGCGATGCTGTTAGAAGGCATCGATTGGCGTCATCCGGTTCGAACCGCGGAGTCCTTGATGGCGATCTGAGTTCGCGCATGCGATATGCACAGCTATTTATGCGGCTGTGGACGCATGGCAGCAGAGTTCGTGACATACTGCGTTCATGGTTGCCACGCGCGCGACGCTGCCCGATCTGAACCCGCTGGATCAGGAAGCATTGAAGGCAATCCTGCTGACGACCTATGGAGAACTGATCGCGGCTCAGGAGCAGTTACTCGTCAAAGAGGAGCAGTTACTCTCGCGTGTCCATGAGATCGAGCACCTGAAGCTGCTGATTGCCAAACTGCGGCGCTTGCAGTTTGGGCGGAAGTCGGAGAAAGTCGAGCGGCAGATCGAGCAACTCGAACTGAAGCTCGAAGACCTGGAAGCTCATCGCGTCGGGTCCCTGCAGCCAGCTAGCGAGGCGGACGGGTCAGAACCCACTCCTACTCCGAAGACTCGCCGTCCCCTTCCCGAGCATCTGCCGCGCGAGACCAGGACCCACGCACCTGCGGAACTAGCCTGCCCGGCGTGCGGCGGCACGCTGAAGAAGCTCGGCGAAGATGTCTCCGAGGTTCTGGAATGGGTTCCGGCCAGTTTCAAGGTGATCCGCCATGTGCGTCCGAAGCTGTGTTGCGCGGGATGCGACAAGATTGTGCAAGCTCCCGCACCGAGCCGCCCCATCGATCGCGGTCTGGCCGGACCGGGACTCCTGGCGCATGTACTTACTTCGAAGTTTGCGGACCACTTGCCGTTGTATCGCCAGTCGGAGATCTATGCTCGCGAAGGAGTCGAGTTAGAGCGCTCGACGCTGGCAAAATGGGTGGGCGAGGCCAGCCACTTACTCGCACCCTTAGTCGAGGCGCTGCGCCGTTACGTGATGTCCGCCGATAAGTTGCACGCCGACGACACGCCGGTTCCAGTGCTGGCTCCTGGCAATGGCAAGACGAAGACCGGCCGCCTGTGGACTTATGTGCGTGACGATCGTCCGTCGGGTTCGAACGCGGCTCCAGCGGCTTGGTTCGCCTACTCGCCCGACCGCAAGGGCGAACATCCGCAGCGGCATCTGAGTAACTTCCTCGGCATTCTACAGGCCGACGCTTACTCTGGTTTCAATCAGCTCTACGAGAACGGCTCGATCCAGGAAGCACCCTGTCTCGCCCATATCCGCCGCAAGTTCTTCGACTTGATGGAAGCGCACCGCTCACCGATTGCGACCGAAGCGGTTGAGCGCATCGGGGCCTTGTATGCGATCGAGAAGGAAATCCGCGGGCGGCCTCCCGACGAGCGACGCGAAGTTCGCAACACGCGTTCGCGGCCCCTGCTCGACGCGATGCGTGCGTGGCTGGAAACATCGTTGTCGAAACTCTCACGGAAGTCCGATACCTCGGCGGCGATCCACTATGCCCTCGCCCGTTGGGACGCCTTCGCGCGCTACTGCGATGATGGCCGCATCGAGATCGACAACTCCGCGGCCGAGAGGGCCCTGCGCGCGGTCGCAGTGGGTCGCAAGAATTACTTGTTTGCCGGTTCCGACGCCGGGGGAGAACGAGCCGCTACCTTCTATTGCCTGCTGGGCACGGCCAAGCTGAACGGCCTCAATCCCGAGGCCTACCTGCGCCTGGTGCTGGAGCGCATCGCCGACTACCCGGTCAACCGCATCGCAGAGTTGTTGCCCTGGAATCTTGGGTTGAACAACTCCGCCGCAGAACTCCCCACCCGATAGCACACACATCCACTCCAGCAGGTCGTGTCCATTACAAAAGAAGTGGACACAACCTCACCCTTTCTCCTACGTCAAGACGGTAGTCCGTCTCCGCTTACAGCCCACTCAGCGGCCAAAGGATATCGAGACTTCCCGTTGCTACCCGTAACTGACGCTGGCGCGCCAGCTTCCTTGGTTACATCGCCGACGAAGGCGTTGCACTTGTTTGTATTGCAGGCAAACGCGCCTTTCTGCTTGCTGTAAGCCCAATCGGTACTTCCGTTGTATTTGTCTGCGGTCGCTGCGACATTTGCTCTTGTTTGTTCGTTATTTTGCGCCTGCTCTTGGTCCTCCTGAACGTAAATTCGACCGCTAGTTCTCGGGTTTCACCGAAAACGGCACTGCAGGCATCCGTTTGATTTCAGTCATCATCTCCGTCTCATGAAACAGCACGAAAAACCGAAGATTCGTGAGCTGCGCTTTGCCAGCAACCCCATCCACGTTCCAGATTTCGGAAGAGGGTAATCGCGAGTCTACGATTACATTGACTGGCTGATTCGGGCCGCTTCGATCAGCCACTTGATTGAGCGCCCGCAGCAGGTCGTCCACCTGCCGCGAATCGACCTTGTAGGTCACGCGCCCACCAACTTTTTCCACCACGACTGTCGTCGGCTTTGGATGCGTCTCCTGTGGTACAAGACTTGGCACGGAAAAGAGGAACACCACTGCGATGCAGATGCAGAATCGTACCCTCATAAGAAATGACATTTATTCGTCTCCTGTGTACCTGCGGTACACCACCGTAGGCGTAACGCTACGATCAAACTTGTTGTCCGGTCCCACTACATTTTCATGGGCAGCCATTCCGTGAACGACCCCGTTCGCGTCAACCGATGTGACAATCCCGGAGTGCCCACTGTATGACGTGCCTCCTCCCGACAGCTTGTATGCGGCAACGTCGCCGGCCTGTGGAGACTCGCCCTTTCCAAGCACACGCCAGTTGTCGATCTTGGTGTTTTTGTCAGCCCACTCAGCGGCCAAAGGATATCGAGACTTCCCGTTGCTACCCGTAACTGACGCTGGCGCGCCAGCTTCCTTGGTTACATCGCCGACGAAGGCGTTGCACTTGTTTGTATTGCAGGCAAACGCGCCTTTCTGCTTGCTGTAAGCCCAATCGGTACTTCCGTTGTATTTGTCTGCGGTCGCTGCGACATTTGCTCTTGTTTGTTCGTTATTTTGCGCCTTTTTTGTCTGGTTCCTGTTCTCCTCCGCCGGTGTCATTACCGACGGTGGTACTGCTCCCATGGACTGGAGCATTCCCTCCGCGCCCGGAGCACTGCAGTCTATGCTGGCACATTGGAATTGCACCAGGTCCGCTGCTTCCTGCGAGGTAGCCTCACGGGATTCTAAACGCTCGGACGACGACCATACGCTGCCTAGGGAGTCCTCGTTCCCACCTACCTGGACTCCGTTCACGACGATGGCAAACAGCCCGTACAAATCCACCTTGCTCAGAGGGTTGTTGTCGGCGTAGACGTACTTGTTGCCGGTGCCGCGCATGGGGTCGGGGCTGGTCCAGCGGCCTTGTCCGTTGTGCTGTTCGCGGGCGGAGAAGTCGTATTCGTCGCTGACCATCTGATCGGGACTGCCGGTAAAACTGTCCACGTTGTACGGCGCGCCCTGCAGGGCGTAGCGCTCTCCGAAGGGAGCGAAAGCCAGCGACTCAGTGAATAGGCGCGTGGAAGGATTCGATTCGGCGCGGATACTGCCCTGCCAGTCTGGGAACCGAAAGCGTTGCAGCGTGCCGCCCGAGTACAAGGCTTCTACCCCGCCGGGGAGACCCACGATAGTAGCGTTCTCGGTCTGACCTGTCATTTGTGCGCTGACGCCAAAGGCGGATACATATTCATGGATCACGCCCGCGTTGTTCTCCTCAACTTTGTTTCCGCGTGCGTCGTACGTGACGGAAACTGTAGTCAAGCCATTCGGAGGGGTCGTGATCGCCGCCACGTGTCCATCCGCCAGCCACGTGTAGGAGTGGAAGGTGTCGTTTGTTAGATTCCCATCGGAGTCATACGCGATGCTGCTCGAAAGAGTGCTGTTGTACTGATTCGTCAGGGCGTTATAGCAAAGTGTACACGCCCACGACAGACCAGGCCCGGTCGTGGATTTCGTCAGATTTCCGAAGGCATCCGTGCCGTAAGTGAAAGTCTGATTCCAGATTTTTGTTGACCCGTTGACGCAATTCACGCTGGCGGCACGAATGAAATCATCATAGGCGTAGGTGCAATTCTGTTGGTCCGAAGAATTGTATTGATCCACGATGTTGTTCTGCTGCAAGGTTCCGTTTGCATTCCAGCTCAAGCTGCCGGAGATCACTTTTGGCGTAGCCCCAACCGAGGCGGAGTATTTCGTCATGCGTCCGGTGTTTGGATCGTACGTGAAGTTTTGAGTGTCGCCGTTTCCGACCGTTGTCGTCAGCAACACGCCGATCGGCTCCGAAGTATAACCGCCATTGTTGTAAACCACCCCGCTGACGAGATTGGTACCGCTGCTGGCGCTAACGGTTGTGACTCGCCCTTCTCCATCCAACCCGCCGTAGGTCAAAGCTGGCAGGCTCACCCCCGCAACCGTATTCAACGAGTGGTCTGCCCAATAGCTGGCCGTAAGACTGTAATAACCATTGGAGTTCGGCGACGCCTGGTAGTAGGCCAACATTTGCCCCCGCTGGTCGTAGCTGAACCCTTCATCGGTGATCAGCTGTGTGCATGGAGGAGCCGCGGACCCAGGGCACGTATAGGCTTCTGCCATCCGGCCCTCGACGTTGGTCATGGCAACGCCGTTGACCGTAGCGGCGTCGTAAATAAAATACTTGCTCACGTTATTGCTGTTGGGTCCGGCGTACGTAGTGTAGGTCTCTCGATGCATTTTGTCGTAGTGGTGGCACGTGGTATTTCCGTTCGCATCAACCTCTTGCACCATATCGCCCTGGGACGTACTGCTGCAGTTCGTCCCACTGACTGAATCGTAAGTGTGATAAACCGTCCCAGATTCGGGGTTGGTCTCGCTCAACACACGCCCTATCAGGTCGTACGTGTACGTGCGCGTCTGCCTGGGGGACGACACCTGGGCATTCTCAATCGTCTGCAATAAGCGTCCCGAGGCGTCGTAGTTGTAGGTCGTTAAGAAGCCCGTCTTGCTATTGGTTTGACCGCAAGACCCGCTTCCAGTTGCGCTGCTGATCACGCAAACGGACTTGAGCCTACCGAGCCCGTCAAACTCCTTCTGATTAGCCTTGGCATTCTCTCCACTCGGAGCGGGAGTCAGCGTGGTCAGTACGTCCTGCCCGATATATTGTTTAGTGACGATGTCGCCTCCAGTACCGGTGTGGATAAGCGGACGATTCAGCCCGTCATAGGTCTGCGATTCCGTTGACGCCGAACATGGAGAACTGGCCCCTTGAGCGCACGGGAGGCTGGTCTCATATACCCTGCCGTCACTGTCAAACGTTCTGGATTTTGTGTCCCACTTCGTGCTGCTTGGCCCCTGCCTGAGTTGAGAAACGATCGGGCGCCCGATCGAATCTGTGGTGGACATTGTCTCGACTACCGACGCATTGTCGTTAAACAGGAACCTGCTGTCCAAGGTCGTCGGAGTGTAAGCAAAGCTCGTAAGGTTTCCCACTTGATCGATGTCTTCCAAGGGACGATAGAACGGGTCCGTTTGGGTGCCAACTGAAAAAACGGTCTGGGTCGTCTGACCGTTAGCATCGGTGGAGGAAGTCACGACGCCACCGTTGCAGTCCCAAGTTTGCGAAGTCAACAGATTCGGAAAATCCTTGGGATACTGACTGGTTAAGAACATGTTGTTACACGAAGTCGTCGTGTAGTTCATTATCTCGCCGTTCACGTCGGTCATGGTTTGAATCACACCGTGCGAGTCGTACGTGTAGCTCTTTGTCAGATATGTTCCGGTTGGCCCGCTCCCACTCACCAGATTCCAAGTCTGGAGAAGATTTCCATGTGAATCATAGGAGTTCCACGTCTGGCTCAAGATCGCATTATTATGTTGTGAATCGAGGAGCGTGACGCTGCAGGGCTTGGCGGTGATGTAGTTGCCAATTGCAGCGCAGGTCTGCGAAGTCGGGCTTCCAGTGCCATACACAATTTGCTTCTCATACGTCGGAGTTGTCGCATTGAAATCAAATGTCTTGACGTCCGTTATAAGGCCACCAGCAGCATAGGCTGTCTTGACTGCCGAGTACCCGGTCACGCCAGGGTAACTCGTGTATTCGTCTTTTTCCGAAGGGTAAGCGCTATAGGTCGAATTGCAGTTCGCCGGGGTTGAATTGGTGTTGTTGTAGCAAGTGATCACTGTCTCAAGCAGATTCGCTTGGGATACTGCCCCGTTGTAAACTTGTTTTTCAATTTGCTGGTTATGACCCAAGTTGTCGAATGTATAGACAATGTTGTTCCCGCTGGGGTCCATCACGGTGGTTACAGGGTTCGAACCGCTTCCAGAGTAAACGTTGGTATAGGTCCATGTTCCGTCTGGTGTGGTGCGCTTCATTGTCGCTGGCGTCCCACCACTGCAGTTGATGCCATTGGTTCCGCCTGAGTACGCATAACTGATTACTCCACCGGTCGGCAGCGTGATCGAGGCAAGCCTGCCCGTGTAATCCGCGGTATTCGAGTAGGTTTTCTCCCATGTAAAGCTCAGCGTGGAATTGTCAGGGAACGAAACGGAAGTGGGAAAAAGCACCCCGGCTTGCGGCTGGCCGTCCTCGGGACATCCGAATGCCGTATATATCGTCTCAGACTTGCTCGTAAGCGTCACCGGCTGGTTGTTCCCCAGTGCGTCTGTCTGAGTAGCCGTCTCCGTGATGCCGCCGCTAGAGATGGACACCGTAGTAGCAGTTTCGTTCAGCGTATCAGTGTAGACTCCGGCACCGTTTGGCATTGTGGTACTGATAACGTTTCCATTGGGGTCTGTGAATAAATTACCTGAATCGGATAGCACATTTCCGTTTTGATCCCATACGGTCTCTGTTGGATTCCCTGCGTTAACGTTCACGCTCATGTAAAGACCGGAACCGTCCAAGGCCACGCTGCCAGAAGTAGCTCCCCCGCAAGAGGCTGGATAGCCAACATTGATGCTAAACGAGTGTTTATTTCCACCGGAGTCCGTGAAGTAAAATCCACTGTACCGACTACCATTCGGGTTGTAGCACTGCGTGATGGTCGTATAGTTGATTTGGTGTGCAAGGTGTGATTCTTGGGCATAGAGCGTCGGTACGGCTATGAAGCCGCCGGGCATGGTCGTCACCTGCGCCGCCCCTGCTAGGCTAAGGGAAAATGGAATATGCCCGGCCTTCGAGCGCACGGGCACGTTCAGTTGGATTCCGAGCGTCGCCAAATTGATCGTGTCGTATTCGTGAGGTTCGATTGTCGAAAACTGCGGGATCGCGCCAGCTGAGGCGCCGCCCCCATCGCCGCTTGATAGTGGATGGCCGCCTGAGATGTCCACCATCTGCGCCATTGGCGGCGACCAACCAGGTGCATCGTACGCGTCACCAGAATACGAGGCGGTGATCGAGTGTAGCCCAGCCGCCAACGCCGAAGTACTGTAAGTCGCACTCCCGGAGATGACCGTGGCCGTTCCGAGCACCGTACTGCCGTCCATAAAAGTCACTGTGCCGGTTGCCGTCGATGCGGTCAGCGTGGCGGTAAGCGTCACTTGCGAGCCATAGGCCGCTGGGTTGGCAGAGGAAAATACCGTGACGACTGGAGTTGTCACCACGCTAAGAGACACCGATGCGCTGGCGGAAAACACGGATACCGTAATCGTTGTCGTACCCAGGGCTAGGGCATTTACTGTGCCCGCATTTCCAGAGGAGTTGCTGACAACAGCTACGGACGGAGTGGAAGAAGTCCAGACAACCGCTTGCAGCGTTTGGGTACTGCCGTCGCTGAACGTGCCGACTGCGAGCAATTGTTGTGTCTGGCCGGGCACAAGAGAAAAGTTCGACGGCGACAAAGAGATGGAAACAAGATTCGCTGGAGTGAAAGTCGCCGGTTGGTACCACTGTTCCTGGGACGTTGTCTGACCGCTCGATATGCCCCCGGTTAGCAGCACATTCCCACTCGAAGGCACGAGCGTAGCAGCCTGCCCCGCAACACCGTTGATGCTTTGGTCATAATTGAACGCAACCGCAACCGGATCAAATAATTCGGTCGTGCCGTCGCTCTGCCAGTAGCAAGCCTGGTCAGTGCGGCGAAATCTACAATACCCGTTTGTGAAACCGCCTGCGATCATTACCTGGCCATTGGTGAGTAGAGTGGCTGTCTGCAGCCACCTCGAGTCATTCATCCCACTGGTTTCGCTGAACGTGTTAGCGTTCGGATCGTAAATTTCAGCATCATTGGTCGGGCAACCCGTCGACATTTGAGCTAAGGGCCCGTTCGATACACCGGAAATACCGCACGCCGAGCCGCCAGCTACGAGAACCTGGCCATTATTCAGAAGTGTGGCCGTTGGCTGGAAAAGAGGACTGTTGAGAGTCGGGCCGTTCCCCGTAAATCCAGGCACTGTCAGATCGTAAATCTCGGCAGTCGGCTGCAGGTTGTTGCCATCGAATCCACCAGAAATGAGCACCTGTCCATATTGGAGCGCCACTGCACTCGCGCCATAGCGTGCTGCACTCATATTGTTCGCGGTAGCCGTAAACGTCCCGGCAACCGGATTGTAGATTTCTGCGCTTGACAACGCCGTACAGGACGTAGCCGCTGTGCAGGTCTGACCGCCCGCAATCAGAACGGTTCCGTCAGTCAGCAGCGTCATGGTTTGGCCGCCGCGTGCCACCGTCATGTTCCCCGCACTGCTGAACGTGCCCGCGCTCGGGTTATATAATTCCGCGCTGCTCAGGGACGAGCAATTGCCAGAAGCATCGCAGAAGTAACCGCCAGCGATCAGCACATTGCCGTTGTTCAGCATGACTGCAACCGCCGACCGAGCCTGCGCCATGGAACCGGTGTATGTGTAGATATCGGTCGCCGGATTGTAGAGCTCGGCGCTACTTAGAAATGTGCAGACCCCAGACGAGCAACTTTCGCCACCGGTAATGAGGATCTGTCCCGAATCCAGCACGGTAGCCGTATGCAGGTAGCGGTCCGTATTCATGCTTGCAGGCGAACCGCCGCTTGCAGTGTATATCGTCTCCACCAGTAGCTGCGACAAACCAGGCGCATCGTTTGCATCGCCGGAGTAAGAGGCGGCGATCGAGTGCAACCCCACGGGCAACGCCGAAGTGCTATAAGTCGCACTTCCACCGCTGACTGCCGCGGTTCCAAGCACATTAGCCCTATCTGTGAAGCTCACGGTGCCGGTTGCTGTTGGTGGATTCACCGTGGCCGTGAATGTTACTTGAGAGCCATACACCGAGGGATTGTCAGAGGAAGCCAGTGCAACCGCCGTGCTCGTAACGACATTGAGAGACGCCGAACCACTTACTGAACCTACGGTCGCAGTAATCGTAGTTGTGCCCAAGTCTTGAGCATTCACCGCACCTGCATTTCCAGAAGAGTTGCTAATAACTGCCACCGACGGATTCGAAGAAGTCCAGACAACCCCTTGCAGAATTTGGGGGCTGCCGCTGCTGAATGTGCCGACAGCCACGAATTGCTGAGTCTGGCCGGGCGCAAGTGCAAAGGTGGAGGGGGTAACAGAGATGGAAACGAGACTGGGCGGTGTGAACGCCCCTGGTACATACCACTGCTCTTGGGAGGTTGTTTGCCCATTCGAGATGCCCCCGGTGAGCAATACATTTCCACTCGAACCAACAAGCGTGGCGGTTTGTCCTGCGACACCGTTAATGCTTTGGTCATAATTAAATGCGACGGCAACCGGATCAAATAATTCCGTCGAACCGTCGCTCTGCCAGTACGGATCGTTGCATGAGCGGCAGCCGCCGGTAAGCTGGCCGGGATTTAATCCCCCCGCGATCACTACTTCTCCGTTCGTGAGTAGTGTGGCCGTCTGCAGCCACCGTACGTCGTTCATGCCTCCGGTTTCGGTGAACGTATTGGCGTTCGGATCGTAAATCTCGGCGTCGTTGGTCGGGCAACCCGTCGACAGTAGAGCTAGTGGCACATTGGACACGCCGGAGATGCCGCACGCCGAGCCACCAGCTACGAGAACCTGGCCGTTATTCAAAAGCGTGGCGGTTGGCTGGAAAAGAGGTGCGTTGAGAGTCGGGCCGTTCCCCATGAACCCCTGAAGCATCGGACTGTAAATCTCAGCAGTCGGCTGCAGGTCGTTGCCGTCGAAGCCGCCAGCAATGAGCACTTGGCCAGAGTTGAGCGCCACCGCGCTTGCGCCATAACGAGCTGCGCCCATCGCATTTGCGACAGCCGTGAACATCCCCGCAACCGGATTGTAGATTTCCGCGCTCGATAACGCTGTGCAGGACGTAGCCGTCGTGCAGGTCTGACCGCCAGCAATCAGCACGGTTCCGTCAGTCAGCAGCGTCATGGTTTGGCCGCCCCGGGCTACCGTCATATTGCCAATACTGCTGAACGTGCCCGCACTCGGGTTGTAAAGCTCGGCGCTGCTCAGGGACGAGCAATTTCCAGAAGCATCGCAGAAGTAACCACCGGCAATCAGCACATTGCCGTTGTTTAATAGGACTGCGGTCGCAGAACGGGCTTGCGCCATGGAACCGGTGTACGTATACGTATCGGTCGCGGGATTGTAGAGCTCGGCGCTGTTAAGAAATGTGCACACGGCGGAGGAGCAACTTTCGCCACCGGCAATCAGGATCTGCCCCGAATCGAGCACCGTCGCCGTGTGCAGGTACCGATCCGTATTCATTTGTCCATTTGTTTGGGCTTGACATTGTCCCACAAGAAATATGACCGAGAGAAGAGCGGAAGTGGTCGTGAGCGCGCGCACTGCCGCGCTGACGTTCAGAACAAGAAGGGTCGCACTGCAACGTGCTGTGGTCGGCTCACTCAGGTTACCTTTCAAGAGAAGAGAAGTGAACGACAGAATGGAGCAGAGCGTGCGCGTCTTCATGAAACCCTCACTTTCTAATTGACACAAAAAGTAATTGGAGTTACAAAGCGAAGTCAACAAGAAACAACTGCAATCACACTGATGTGTGACGGGCCGCATCTGCAAACTACGTGATTTACAAATTCCGGACAGATACGTTGCGCGTAGTGTTCTTTACTAGGACTTAGGAAACCGCCTTGTAGGGCGTCGTACCTTGCTCAGCGCTAACTGTATTACGAATTCCGAACAACGCGACTGCAGAGCCAATAGGTAAGACTCCTTCGTCGGGAGATAGACCGGCGAACGTTGTTGCGAAGCGGCTTTGTGATGCCTTGGAACTAATGCGCGCGAAACTCATTCTCTTTCCGCGCCGCATTCCGCCGAATAGGAAACGAGTTCCGCGCCCGCTTCCCGAAAATACAACGTCCAAAACGTTTTGATTGCGTTCCATATCTGCGGACTTAGTCCTGCTGGCGATGCACCAACGACATAGACTCGATATTTCGCGAGCGGGACCAGCAAGCCGTTGGCCTTTGCTCGTTCGATCATCCGTTCGGGTCCGCTAGGCAGAAGGGCAGGCATGTTGAAGCTCGCCGATTCATTCATCATGTCGGAGAAGATCCAGATCGTCTTTGAGACGCCATCCGAGTCACCTCGAGAACCGGATTCGAGGAGCGCTTTCATTTGCCACAAGCCTCCGATGATGTCGGTTCCTGCCGCTGTCGGCGTGAGTCCGGCGGACTTGGCTTCAAAATTGGCGGCGAGTTGATGCCGGGCGCGGTTCAGATCATCGGTAAATACGCCATGGGCGTCAGGCGTCCAGCCTTTCACCAAGCTGCGCACGCTTCCGAACGATTCCGTCGTGACGAGGGAAACCCAGACGCGGGAGTTTGGCGGCTCCGTGAGGAGGAGCTTCTTCGCAGAAAACAGATACTCGCGGAAAAGATCGCCGTTCGTTCCGCCCTTGCCGATGGAACCGCTCACGTCAATCAGAATGCCCTCATGGCGGTTCACTGTCTGCGCGAACACGGGAGCTAGGGCTAGGAACAGCATTACCAGAAGTATCGGGAGCACCTTGTGGTACGGCACGCATTTTTTTCGTTGGACATGCTTCGCTCGAAGTATTCCTTTTGTGCAGAGCTTCTTGGCAATTTCTATACTCGCCCAATGTTCATTGCATCGCTCTTCGAGTGCCCCCAGGCTTCTCGTCGTCTTCTTCATATCGTGCCAGGCGACAAAGTCCTGGTTCATCCAAATTCTGACGAACAGTCCAAAGAAAAGGCCAAGGAAAATATCCGCGGCGAGCATGATTTTCACCATCGCGCTCCCCATCAAAGTTTTGATCCTGGCTTCACCTGAATCACCGCTGGGAGCGGCCTCTTCGGGATCATCCCCTTCGGTGTTGTCATCGACAAACGAATGCGTTGCCGTGGAAGTCGTCAGCTTCTCCACGAGCGATCCCCGAGTCTGCGCCATCTGGAAGAACCCCCAGGAGGCAAGGAGAGACGCCGCGAGGACAACGATTGCCTCCAATGTCCACTGGCGTCTCAGAATTTTGTCGAACAGTTGGTAACCGGAGGCGAGGGCGAGGCCGGTAAGGGGCACGCCGATCAAAAGGCTCAGGGCCGCGCCAGCACCGGACAGATAGAACGTCGTTACGTGGCCAGCGACGGAGGCCGCCGCTGAGACGAGAATCAAAGCCGCGAAGATGCCGGCCCCAATTCTCAAACTGAGTATCGCGGCATCGCTCGCCGGGGTATGGCGGTCGTAGAGGTGTGACCAGAGTGATTGCCACCTATTCTTCATCTGTTCAATATCAAAGGACAGCCGCGAGAGTCTTGGGGTCAACCCTAGGGCCAGGGCGTGAATGTCATTTGCGCAGATTGAGGTCGCGATAGCTTCATCGCCCGTTTCCGCCATTGTTTGGTAGCCTAGCGCTTCAAAATCAATCTTCCGTGTCTTTAGAGTCTTTGCCATATCCATCTCCAGTCAGCGGATCACGCCGCAGCGTCAGGTATCGACCGGCTTGCCGCAAGGCGACCCGTCCGACTAGTAAAAGAGCAGTAACGATGAGAATGCCGATGACGAACCACCCCACGAGTGTCTTCAAGAAGTCGAAGGCGGTTGAGATCCATGGAGCCATTACGCCAACCCAGAGGCACTTCAGAAAGCACAACGCAAGGACGATGACCACGACCGCCGCCACGGCGCGCCCGATAAAGCCGAGAACGTCCTGGATGGAGGTCATTTGCAAAACTATCGCGATGCCGATCACGACGATCGCGAGCGTTGCGATTGATGTCAGCAATTCAGCCATTGGCAAAATTCCCATCGTATTGATCTTCTCCCTCTGCATTGCTGCTGACCCATGTCTAACTCTGGCACGATGCTTGTGCATATCGGTAACACCGACGCTCGCTACGTTCTTATCTCCGCCACAAAAAAGAGTCCGCCGTTGGGCAGACTCTAAGTACAAAGAGCTAGGTTGATTCGAGAATTTTGCGTGCCTCTTCGAGCTTTTGCAGTTGACGTTTGGACTGCTTCAGCTCTTCTTCTTTCTCGGCGACGCTCTCCCGAATCTTTTCGATCTGGTCGAGCATGATCTCGACCGGGGTTTTCTTCTTCCACGGTTTTCGGGCCGTGGTGCTGGTGGTTACTGCCGTGGTTGCGGTTGAAGACCGGGACGATTCCCGATCCGTTGCCTTTTGCGCGGTCATTCGCTCCTCCTTATGAACTTCGGTTGCGGCTCAAGATGAGCCGAGCGTGCCACGGTCTCGCGGCAGGTCCGGCAATCCTGTGCCTCGTCGATCCGGTGCCGCCGTGTATGGGCGAGCACGATAAATGAGCAGCCCGGACGTAGATGATGGGACCATTCGGCGACGTACGCGTCGGCCTCTACCGACGTGCGATTGTGCGCCGCGATGGAACACTCGTTGCGGTTGCGGTCGTAGGCGACGACCAGTTTCAGCGCTTGTTTGTCGGTCACATTCTGTTTCCTCCTTCCTCTCCGGCATTTGTTGATTAAGCGGTTCTGACTCGTTCTAAGATTTCTTGCGATACTCAAGCCGCGGGATGAGCTTCAGGGTGGTCAGGAGATCACGCAGCTTCTCGTCAACTCCCGCGAGCGCCCCGAGGGCTCCCAGATGATTGCTTTCGCGCAAGCACGCGACAGCCTCGCCCAATCTCTTGTGCAGGGCCTCGGCTTGCTCCCGGC
Organism: uncultured Acidobacteriaceae bacterium; assembly: GCA_963775845.1. Classification (GTDB taxonomy): domain Bacteria; phylum Acidobacteriota; class Terriglobia; order Terriglobales; family Acidobacteriaceae; genus Acidiflorens. Next base: position 27,764 of record CAVZKN010000002.1, read on the forward strand.
AGTCCTCCCGTAGCGAGTGCCGCAGGTCTTCGGTCGTTGGCAATCGCTGGATTTGGTTCATAGTCGCCTCCTTGTCGTCGTAGTTGCATTCGTTGGTTTCGAAGCCAGGCTTCGAGCTTGCGGATGGCGTCGCGCTTCATCGGCAACTCGACATGGATGTAGGTGGAGTGCGCGCCCTCGCCGGTGCTATGTCCCATCAAGGCTTTGCGGACTTCCTGCAGGACGCCGGCTTCCATGAGGCGGCAGTTGAAGCCGTGCCGGAGATCGTGGAAGCGGTAGTAACGAATCCCCGCGCGGCGTATTGCCGCCTTCCAGGCGGTTTTGATCTTGCGAATAGGATGACCTTTGAAGGTAAAGACCAGACCTTCCGGTTGCTTTTGTGCTCGGAGTAAGTCACGGAAGCGCCCGGTAAGGGGAACCTCGCGGGCTTCGCCTTCGGGCGTTTTTGAGTGGGTGACGTAGAGAATCTCGCGGTTGAAGTCAACGTGCTCCCAGCGTTGCGCGAGAATTTCGCCCCGGCGCATTCCCGTATCGAGCGCAGCCACGATGATCGACCGAAGATGTGGCGCGGCCGACTGGAGAAGCAGTTCTTCCTCGGCGACCGACAGCACAAAGCGCGGCTTCTTGCGCTCGCGCGTCATGCGCACCCGGCTCAAGGGATTTGTCGCAAGCAATCCTTCATCGACCGCCCAGAAGAGCATGCTCCGCAAGGCCTCCAAGTCGCGGTTTACGGTCGTGTCGGTGATCTGCTTTTCGGCGTGGCGATGCTTGCGATAGGCAAGGGCGAGATTTTTCGTGATCCGTCCGATGGGCATCTCCGCGAAGTACGGCAGGAGAATCTTCAGGCGGTCGAGATGATAGGGACGGGGTTGGCCTTCGGCGAGAAAGCGGGCAGCCAGTTCGCCGAAGGACGTTTCGGGTGCGAGTTGGTTCATGCCCTGACGCTTCAGGTTCAATTCGTCCTTGAAGCGCTGTTCGATCAGTTCGGCTTGGCGGCGGGTACTGGTCCCGGTTGACTTCGCATGGCGGACGCCATCGACGTAGACATAGGCCCAGTACACGTTGCCGCGCCTGAAGAGTGTCATCGGATCATGCCTCCTTTCTGTCGCTGAATCTCCAAGACCCAGCGGACGATTTGGTTGTGAAAGAACAAGAGCTTTCCGGCAGGGGAAAGCCGGAAATGCGGTAAGCCGCGGGGCAGGTACTGCTGGCGGATGGTCCACTCCGAGCAGCCGAGAATCTTCGCGACCTCACGGATCGACATCGGCTTCCCCATGGGATCGTCGATTTCGTCCTGCGCCCGGCTTTCAGGGTGCGGGCAGGGCTGCGGGTTTTGGTGCGGGTAACGTTGCCCTAGGGGAACAGGCGAAAAGCTCAAGTTTTCTGCGGCTTTGGCGTTCTCAGCGAAAGCCGACATTATCCGTCCGTATGCCCTCTCCGAACCTGTTCCGTCCTTATCGCTCACGGTGGCGCTCCTTCCGCTTGAGTACCTTTCCGATTAGCTTGCGGAACCACTCGGGAAGCATCGCCCAAAGAGCCCACATAATAAGGAGGAGAAGACCAAGTCCTAGAAGACCGGCCTGGACCATGGGAGATTTGAGAAGTTCCACGAGGAGCGAGAGCGAGAGATAGACGAGCGTAATCCCGCAGACGATCTGCAGAACCAATCCAAGGGCTTTCCACCACAGGGAAACCTTAGGTTGCGGCGTCGAGAGTTCGCGGCTCCCGCACTGGGAACAAACGGTCGCGTAGCGCGGATTCACATGCAACCGGGGACAGAGCTTTACGTCGTAGCTCCGCCCGCAGGAATTGCAGAACAACGGTTCGCCAGAAGTTACCCGCCCACAGTGATAGCAGTGCTTCATGGGATTTCCTTGATCAGGGGCAGTGGTTCGTCTCCCTTGGGCCGGAGCCATACGCTTTGAAAGAAACCTCCGGCACGGACGAGGTCGAGCGTCGAAAACCAGAAAATGATGTCGGTGAGCGCGGCGACCGCCGTTCGGATGGACTGCATCCGCCGTACGGAATTCGCCAGGACGAGCACGCGGAAGCGGCTCTGCCCGAAGCGCCGCTCATAGTCGCCGGATCGGGCCAGCTCAAGATATTTCCGAACCTTCTCTGTCCAAATCGCCGTGCGCTCCGTCCCGAGGTCTACTTCGATGAACGCGGCGAGCACATCTTCGGGAGTTCGAAGCTCCACGTATCCGTCGGGCAACAGTGAGGGCACGAGCGGCACGTCGCAGGTGAGCCAGCGCACAAAGGAGACGCGAGGGACGGGGATCGGCTGGAACTTGAGGGCGCAGTAGACATCATTCAGGGCCAATTGGTGCTGGACGAAGGCACCGCCCATGGAACTTTCGTCTTTCCGCCTCTGTAACCCGCGGTGTGCCGCGCCGATTAGCTGGGCACCTGCGCCAGAGAGCGTGTAGAGAGCCTTCTGCCTGGCACCTGAAGTCCCAAGAAAGAACCGCCGCAAGAGCCCAGCGCGAGTGAGTGCAAGGAGTCGCGTATTCACCCGCGTGATGGAGCCGAAACCGGCTGCGGCTTTCGCCTGATCGCGATCCACGACGCGCATGACGGCCAGTTCCTCGAGAAGCCTGCGGTCTCGCTCCTGAAGCACCATGCCAATCCTCCTATTCCCATCCATCGAGGTGCTCCTCCTTGGCTTCAAGGACTTGGACGACGCGTTTCGCGATATCCCGCTCGACGTGCGCACGCACGCGCCCTCGCGTGTAGCGCACCCGGTTCAGAAGGTCGGTGTAGTCGACGCGAGGCGTGTGGACATCGGGAACGCGGAGTTCCGTCCAGCGGTTGGCTCCAGCCTTCACGATTGCGTGTCGCTGGTGAAGGTTCTTGAGTTGTTCGGCAAGAGGCCTGCCGCCGTCGAGCGCCTGCGAGACTTGCACAGCATCGGCGCTCGACAGCTGAAAGAAGATGTGAGTTCCCGCCGAGAGGAGCGCGGCACGCATCTCTGACGGGAGCTGATCCAGAAACTGATTCGCGGAAACGAACCCAGTGCGCGTCTTCCGCGCCTCGGAGAGCACCGTCTCAATTTCACTGCCCTGGGCAACGAAGTTCTGGATCTCATCGCAGTAGAGGCTGCATAGTCGATCCGTGGTGCGGGCAAAGAGCGCATTCTTCACCATCGTGAAGATCAGGCTGCCGAGCGCAAGCGCTTGTGCACCCAGCCGGCCTTTGGCGAGATTCACGATAATCCAGTAACCCTCATCCATAGCCTCCCCGAACGAGAAGGTTGATTGCGGCTGGCCCACGATGTGGCGGAATTTCGGATCGGCGGTGAATGCAGAGGTTTTGTTGAGTATGGGTTCCCGCATTGTGGCCTGCATGGCCTCGCTCGCCTCGCCATAGCGGACCTCGAAGTACTGGCGGACATCAGTGTTCGCTACGCGCTTGAGGCACGCTCGGCGAAACGCTCCGTTGGTCAGGAAGGGAACGAGTTCAACGAGGGTCAGATTGTTGGCCGATAGCGCAAACAAGGTATTTCGCAGCAGTTCGTCGGTCCGCGCTCCGAAGTGGTCGAGCGCCCAGTGCCGCTTGAGAATCTCCGCGACCTCCGCAATGCGGACGAAGTCTGGTGTTTCCTGCTCCAGCGGGTTAAGGCCGACCGACATGATCGGATCGGACGGATCGATGAGCACTAGCTTGTCGCTCAGGTGACGGTGTTCGCGCCGTTCGCGGGCGTTAATCGCCTGCATGAGAAAGGGCGTGGCGTCCCCGTGGAGATCGAAGTAAATGAACCCGCGACCCTTCTCAATGTCCTGCTGGCTCATGTGGCGAAGCAGGAAGCTCTTGCCGCTGCCGGTCTTGCCAAGCACGACGACGTGTCGCATCCGATCCTGACTCGTGAGCGTCACGTGTCGTTTCGTTGTCGCGTCATCGACGACACGAAAGCCCAGATCCAAACTTCCGCCCTCAAACCGTGCTCCGCGCCGCCGTCCGACCAGGCGGTTCCACATGGCTGCAATGAGTTGTTCAAGGAAGCGAATCATGATGCTTCGATTGTCCGGGGTGGTGTGTGATTATCGGTAACAAACCACCCCGGCGAGATACGCGGGAATGCGACGAAGAAAAACCCAGGAGTCGAGCTCTCCGGCTGATCTCCTGGGTTCCGAGGCCGCTTATGGAGGGGTCCGAACGTGAACCAGCGGCCTACGACTTGAAATTCGTGATGATCACCTCTTTGTAGCGGCGTCCGGCAGCCTTCTGCGACGTGTAATGCAGTTCGACTCCTTGAATATGGAAGTCTTGAAAGAGCTTTCGCACTTCCGGCACGTCATTGAGGGACAAGACGAATTTCCCGCGAACCGTTCCGAGCCGGTCCGCCAGCTTCTCAAAATCACTTTCGCCCAGGTTATGGCGATAGAGGTTCTTTCCCCAGTAGGGCGGGTCGCAATAGAACAACGTCGTCGGGCGATCGAAGCGCCGTAGCACCTCTTCGTACGGCGCGCATTCCAATTGCACCCTTTCCAGTCTTTTATGGGCCTTTTCAATGAGCTCGGGAAGGTTTGTCAAATTGAAACTCGGGGGCTGGACGACGTTGCGGTGGTAGACGGGATTCCGCACGAGGCTCGCAAAGCAGTTCCGCAATAAATAAAGATAGCGTGCGGCCCGCTGGATGTCGGTAAGAGTCGTGGGGTCCGTCTTTTTCAGGAGATCGAACCACTCGCGACTCACGACCGCGAAGCGGAAATACCGAAGCAACTCCTCATAGTGCTGCTGGCAGACGCGGTAGAAGTTCACGATCTCGCCGTCGAGATCGTTCAGGACTTCGACTTCGGACGGCTCTTTGCGGAAAAATACTTGTGCGCCGCCCACGAATGCCTCCACGTAGGTCGTGTGCTTCGGAAATAACGCAATGACCCGCTTCGCCAACCGGTTCTTCCCACCTATGTACGTAAGCGGCGAACGTGCCATTTCCCGGATTTCAATGATGGGCCTTCCCGGTGAGACACTTCGGCCGAGGCCCACATGCCGAAGCGTGGATTAAGCCTACAGCGGTAGTGAAAAAAGAAAAGGCACTCTTTGGCGATTGCGACGCGACTTCTATCGCTACTCGGTGCATCCCTTGTGCATAACTGCCATAAGTAATCTGCGAAATACTTTTGTTCTCGTAAAGGCAGCTATGCTTTTCTTCGAGAACGTTGCTGCTGACAACAAAAGGCAAGAAAGAAACGCCTCAGCGTGCCTTTATGCCTATTTGTGATGGCGACCAAGTTATTGGATGACATTGGAAGAACTTTCAATCCTCGCACAGTATGAATTTGAACGCATTCGGCGCGAGATGGTAACGAAGACAGAATTGAAAGCAACAGAAATCAACATCCTGCGGGCCATCGAAAACCTGGACCACCATCTCTTAACCTATGCTTCGCAGTGGAACGGCCAATTTGAACAGGTGGACGAGCAACTCGAAGAATTCCGGAGCCGCCTCGACTTGGTCGACAAATCAGTATGTAGATCAGCAATGCGGCCTCTAAATAGAAGCCCTTAACTTCGCCGACCCTTGTCTGGCTGGCAGAATTGAGAATGTGCCGAACTCATTAGCCTGAGTCGTCGGCGTTGTGTTCAGGCAGCGGCTTCCGATGCTTGGATAGTCGCTGCCAATTCATTCCCTGGCTCACTGAAATGCATCAGAAGCTTCTTCAAGATTCCAACCCAAGTTCGATGTACGCTTCGAGACGGGGCACCGTATGTAGGTTTGGGCCTGTTTACGAGCACTTGAACGCTGGTTTTAGGCTCTACGCTTAGATTTTTGCCGATCAATCTCAGGTTCGAGAGAAGATTTCTGACTAATTCCCGTTTTTCGTCCGAAGTGGCGTTTCTGTATAGGAAGGGCGCATTTTTTGTGAGTTCGAGAAATTCTTCCAGCTTTCGTAGCGCCAGTCCATTTCCAGCTTCCAGATTGTGAATTTGTTCCCGAATTTCCCGCTCTTCAATGACCAGGGCAGCCTTTCGTTCTTCGAAGGGAGGCTTCTCCACCATGCCATCAATGAAAGCATCCGTGAGCCGATTGAGCCGATTCCGAAGGGCATCGAGCCTAAACTTTGCGTGTTGCAGTTCTTCTTCCCGGAGTGAGTCCTGATGCACACGGGCGTCTTCTATCCATTCCTGCACATACGCTAGCTCTTCCTCGTCAAGTTCTAGTACAGACATCATGGCAGTGATTGAGTTATCAATTACTTCCTCGCGAATCGTTTTCGTTGGACATTCTCTCGTCTGGCAGCGGTAATACACATGCCCCTTCTGCAACTCACCGATGAGCGACCTTCCACAACCGGCGCAGTGCACCAGTCGGCGATAGGTGAAATTGTGGCGAACCTGACGATCCACTGTCTTGCCCGCCAATATCAGTTGCACGCGATCGAAGAGTGATTTGCTCACGAGCGGCCGGTGTACGCCGGGAAACAATTCGCCAGTCCGTCTCACACGAACAAGTCCCATGTAGAAGGGGTTGTTCAGGATCGTGCTTAGTCCTGTGAGACTAATCGGCGCTCCCTGGCGATTGCGGAGGCCCATCCGGCTCACTTCCGCTAACAGACGGTGTAGCGAGTACTGCTGCGAGGCATAGAGTTCGAAGGCTCTGGTGACAATGGGTGAAATCAGCGGGTCAATTTCTTTGACCTTGCCCTTGCCGCGATCCTGATAGCCGAGCGGTGCCGGCAGAGGATAGAGGCCCTGCTTGAGCCTTCCGTAAAACCCTTTACGTGTCTCTTCTCGAAGATTCCGAATATAGTCGGACGCAACAACCGCTTGGATATCAGCCGAAAGGCGGCCCCCTCGCGTATTGAGGTCCAAACTCTCATTAGCGAAGTGAACTTCGACTCCCGCGTCGATCAACTCTCCGAGGTCAGCCCAGTCCTTCAGATTCCTTGCGCTCCGATCGATCTTGTGGATGATCACCCCGTGCGCTTTGCCTTGGCGAAGTTGCCGCATCATCTGCGCGAAGATCGGCCGCCCCCGTTTTGCTGCACTCTCGCGCTCTTCAAACCATTGGGCGAAAACGAGACCAAATCGCTGCGCGTATTGCTGAATTGCGCTCTGTTGTTCTTGGAGCGAAACTCCCTTTTCTCCCTGTTTCGCGGTGGAAACACGGATGTATCCGAAATATCGCTTTTCCATGAATGATTTATTGGTTTGAGGAATCGACCTTTCCCTTCATCCTACGGTTCCGCATCAGTTCGTCAATCAGTTCGGGACACTCCCGACTCAGCCGTTCGTACATGCGCCATACGATCGCGCAATAGCTGTGGAGGGTCTCCGCGATGTCCTGAACTTCGTTCTCCGGAAGACCTGGAAACAGTTCGCGGAGGTTTTTGGTTGGCGATGAACGTTTCGCGCTTGCGCTTTCCGCATCCGAGTTTGAATCAGAATATGCCGAAAGTTGAGATGTGCGATCCGATTCTAGAGATTCGCGAGCAATATTTCCGTTGTCAAATACATTCGCGTTCATCAGAGGAATTGTATTCATTATCAGCATTTTTCATAGGCGCGCTCCGTCGTTTTGTCCACGCCACCAACCCGCGGCTTTACACAGGTAATTAACCGGCTATGCACTTCCTGTCCCCAAGGGGTGCGCTCCCTAATGCGATTTTTCCTGGACCGAGAGTTACTATTCCGACACATTGCCCGGCATTCATACCCCAGGAAGGCGTGCCAAATGCGAATTAGCACCTCTCGCTAGACTTGTTCGGCTTGTTAGGCTTAGAAAAAGGTCGAAATAAACAGAACTACCATGACAGATCGATTAATAAACTACTTGCGGGCTCAAAGAAAACGAGTCGGTCTAACCCAGCGCGAACTCGCCTCCATTCTGGGGTATTCCACTAAGGATTCAGTATCAGGTCATGAACGTTTTTGCTCGATACCGCCGCTGACGATGGCTTTTGCTTACGCGGCTATCTTTCAGCAATCCGTTGCCGACTTGTTTCCTGGACTTCAACAGTCGATTGAGACCGTTATTGAGAAACAGATTGCCGAATTTGAAGCGAATCTTCTGAAACAGAGGGGAAGAAGTCGCGGCGTCGCGGCCGCCGTGATTGATCGCAAAATCGCGTGGCTCAAAGAGCGAAAGGATATCCTCTAGGCGAGAAAATGCGTCCCAGGATATAAACAGGTTGCTCTCCTAATCGACTGACCATAGTGAGGAATCAACCGTATTCTTTCATCGGCCTCTCGTTGGCGTATAGACCGAATGGGGTCCGTCAATATATTTGAGAGGCCGATGAAAGAACACGACAATTTTTTCAAATGGCTCTGGAGCAACACAACAACCTGCCGCTGACCGTCTCGACAGACCACAATCGGTATCTAGGGATTAGCGTGCGCCCAAATAGTTTCGGATTTATCGTTATCGAAGGAGGGTCGGTCCTAGACTGTGGAGTTCGGGCTTGCCATCATTCTCAATTCGATGATTGCCTGGGCCAGCGGTTCCAGCGCATCCTGCGCACATACAATCCTTTCGCTGTGATCGTGGCCACTGCCGGTTCAAAAACCACCGATAAGAAAAGAACAGCGATTGCGCGTGCTATCAAGAAAGAAGCAGGACGGAGAGACTCGCCTGTAATCCGCATCGGGACACGGACCCTTCATCACTACTTCGGCGAGTACGACGCAAGTACAAGGTACGAAATTGCTCGAGCTGTGACTACAATACTTCCGGACCTCGCGTGGCGCCTGCCGCCTCGGGCCGAACCTTGGCAAACGGATGCTTATCGCATGTCCATCTTTGACGCCGCGGCTGTGGTAATTGCCCACGCAATGTTGTAGTGATCCGGCGGTGAATTCGCTGCCGACGTCGTGCCGCAAGCATCTCGATCACCAATTCGGTAGATTCTTGACAGCGTTTGGCAGTGGATTAAAGTAAGGATGACCAATCGTCAAAAATACAATGGAACTGTAGACAATCGAATGTCAAGCGTTTCTCATATTCACGTTCGGCCGCTCGAGATAGGAGACTTCGATTTTGTTCGAAAATTGGCCTCAAAACAGCCGCAGTTTACCATACCGCCTGTCTATGTGCTGTGGCTGATGCTCAGGATTAAGGGAGCTATTTGCCTTCTGGCAGAGCACAGCACACAAGGACCGTTCGCCTATCTGCTGGCGGTTCCTGTTGAGGGTCCCAGGAATTCATTATTTATATGGCAGGTTGCTGCCAGAACAGGGTCACAAGGAAGAGAGGCCACTCGCGCTCTCCTAATCGAATTTCGGGAAATCATTTTTGGGCTCGGTATCGAAACGCTTTCGTTTTCCAGCATTCCAAACTCCGCCGTCTATCGTCTGATTCGACGTTACGCATGGGAGCTTGCGGAGTTGGTGCCGAAGACCCTGAGTGCGCTTCCCTCAGCCGTAAGTGAGAGGGAGACTGAATTTTTCTTGAACCTGACTGGTCCCCTGAAAGTGGCAGGCACGCGACAGAACAATTAAACGCAAGATAGCACCCTCGCGCAGTCCTCGACCCGTGAAGGACAAGAGAATCAATAACGTGCTCTCGAGAAGCTAAGGCCACCATTGCCCTCACGGTTCGCAACGACGCATTTGATTTGGCCGCCCGCAGTCTTATACTCATAAGTGTATGATCCCCAGTTACTTACAAACATTATTCGGGGACGCGAATCTTGACACCTTCGAACCTGAAGCGTATCTCGACTACACGATCTTTCGGATAGGCCTTCAACATTCAGAATATCGACTGCCTCTCGTTGATTGTCGGGGGAGAGTTTTCATCTAAGTGGACCCAGTCAATCCTCGCGCGCGCAGTTGGTAATGAATCTCGTTGCCCGTCGTGGCCTTGGAAACTAGAACTCGGTTTGAGTCCACGTGAAGACCCGCTTCCCTAAAAGCTAATGCTAGCGCCTTACGAATTCTTTTCACAACCCAAAGACTAGCTGCCCATCTGAATTATTCTGGGAGAGGAATGGGAAAGGCTGGAAAAACGATCTTCTATTACTTTTAAGTGAACCTTCGACCGCGGTTGGCACGCAAGTTTCCTCTTGGGATGTGGAGGTGATCAACTTGTCGAGTGTTCCAAATACAAAAAGCCTGCCCCATACTTGCAGCAGGCTCCCTCGTAGATCATCTTATGCTGCTTTCCTCGCGGCCCTGATTTTCTCCCAGCGTGCCTTTTGAGCGGCGGCAATCCTTCTGCGTCCCGCTGCTGATATTGTTCGCTTAGCGGGAGTGGAACTCGTTGCTTTGGCTAGCTTCGCTGGCTGGGAATTCTTCCGAATGCTCGCCCACCTTGCTCTCTGCGCCTGCGCCATCTTACGACGTGAAGCCGCTGACACTGTTCGAGTCGGTCGGGTTGGGGTTCGGGAACCTGTACCGTTCAGAGACTCGATCCCAGAAATTATTTGGTCTAACTTTTCAAGTTCCATCTGCGTTCGACTCCGCTTGTCACGAAGTTCTCGAAGCGCATTCTCTAGATTCGACATTGTTTTTCCCCCTCGGGATTTTCACAGCGGCTTAATTGTAATTGACTGTGAATCGGACTGCGCTTTGGCACCAGGGTGATGGGAGGGTGTTGGGTTGCCGCGGTTACACCCAGGAGAAAAAGCAACGTTAGCACACCCAGCGCAACAATCCACTGAGTCTAAGCTTCGCAAACCAGCGACCGACACCCTAAGCCACTCCGGTTTCCACCCACCCACGAAGCCGCCAGCCGCTATGAAGACTCTAACGTTGTGATCGTAGCCCCCAGTCCCTGCCTACCCTGAAATGTCTACACCGCCGGACAGAAACATATATTGCAGAACGCCATTCATTGTCTCAATCGCAGCGGCCGTCTTCGGTAAACAATCCGGATCTAGTATCGCAGTAGGCCTTGGTCACCGGCGACTCGCACTGCAGCCACGCGCGCGAGGCATTCTTCTTGAGCGCCGCGAGTGCCACTGGATCAACCTGCTGCTTGCTCTCAAGGAGCACACAGTTCCTACCAACCGCTTTGGCGACCACGCTGCCATCGGATGGTAGGGCGAGTTGGGAGATGGTTTTTTCCGCCGAACCTGCAGGAACTGCGATCGCAGTTATTTGGTTGTAGTTCGCGAGCTCCTCCATTTGGTCTTCAACCTTCTGCAGGACGGCAGCCGGGGGAGGAGTTGCGGATTTATAGTAAATCGCCACCTTATTAGGAACTATCGCGCTGAAGGTAAAGCCTGGCTTAGAGCCAAGTAGCTTAACTACATCAGAGGCATTCGTCGCCGGCAAGTTGAGTTTATCCAGGAAGCAAGACGCAGGGCCAAAGGTCTGCAATAGGGGATAGACCTCGACGAGATACTTTTCCGGCGGCTTCGCAGCCGGTTTCTTCGGAGGGGCGGCCTTCGCCACTCCCGCAGCCGGTGCCACGCTCGAACTCGCAGCGGAGGAGGCAGCCGCTTGAGCTACAGAACAAGTGCTCAGAGAAGATATAATTATCGCCAGTAACGCACACCTATACACGCAGGGCATCGGAATTACTCTCCAGATTTGTTCAAAGGGCCCAAGAGCTTACAACAGGAAGACGACGAGCATAATCCATAAGAGATGTCTTGGCAAGCCTTTTTAGAAACCATGTAGATGCTCCAAGATAATGTCACCCCATAACTGCAACGAGACTTTGTCACCTTTCACTATGGTGACGATGAGTCAGAAAGAGTTCCAACGGGTGAATGTGATTGAGAATGCAGCGGGTGGGAGGCTGAGTGAACGCCAGGTACAGCGCCTCAAGCGCCGCTCTCGGCCCGACTCCCTCGGCTGGGTCCGGCACGGCAATCGCGGACGCCCCATGCCTTGGGCCTTGCCTCTTCCCCAGAAGCAGCTGATTTTGACCCTGGCGCGCGGCAAGTACCTGGGCTTCAACGATTCGCATCTGAAGGAAAAACTTCGCGCCGAAGAAAACCTCGCCTGACAGGAAACTGGCAGCTGTCGCACATACCTTACGAAGCGATTGCGCCATAAAGCTACGTATCGTTCGCGCCCGCAGCTTTACGTGGAATATCGTAGGTTCTAGCTATCGAGCAAAAGAGTTGCAAGCTTGGCTAATGCTGCTACAGGGAGAAGTGTCAATTTTCCGAGAAGCATGATTATTCCCGGATATATCTTGGGGACGAGAATCTCCACTGGATGCTCGATTCCCGCATCTTTTCGCAAGGCCTCGGCAGCGAGTAGACCGGTTGTCACCGCGCCTTCCACGGACACCAGGTCGACGTGAGAGCGGCAGTAATCACCGGCAACAAAGAGGTTCTTCAACTGAGTGTGCGTATTCAGTCGAAACTGCCACGCGCCGACATCATTCATGAAAAGAGGTTGCTGGACGTGGGACTGAAAATAAAATCGGTCTATATCACCAGGGGTGATTTGCGGAAGAAACTGGCGCAAATCGGACAAAAGTTGGGCAACAGCTTCCTCGGCTGAAAGCGGCTCCAAAGTTTCATAATCCGACGCAATCAGATTGAGGACCGTCGTATCATAGCCAGACCAAAACTGAGATACATCCAGAAACGACAAGCTAAAGCGGGAGCCCACAAGGTCAACGTGATGCTTCGGAATCCCGGGCACCCGCCGATTCAGGTAGATATTCAGAGCCGCCATAGGGCGGGCATTCAATCCTTGAATTCGAAACAAATCTGGAGCTGATCTGTAAACAGCATTATCGAGTAGCTGTACGAGACATTCGCACGGGACTGCGACAATCACCTTGTCGACCGTCCTCACAATCCTCTCATTCGTGTCGTTCACAAGTCTAAGACGGGTGACCGTGTCTCCACTAACTTCGATGCGCTCGAGTTGGTGTGCTAATAGTATCTTGCAGCCCAATTGACGCAGACGTTCTTCGATAGGTTTGATCCAGAATTGTTGGAGGTTGCCCCGCGGTATGCGGAACATTGGGATTGGGTACCGAAGCCAGTATCGCATGACCTGTCTCATTGTCATAGTCGACACGAAATAACTAGGAACAGAAATCCCTTTCAGCATCATGTCCTGATACTGCAGGGCAAGCCGTTCCGTGCGATAGAATCTTGAACGGATAAAACCCGTTGCGCTGATCTGATCCAGCAACGACCGTTCCCTATAGCGCTGCGTGATGAGGTCAAGGAGCGAGTAGAAAAATAAAAACATTTCTGGGAGCGGCAAAACGCCTGATGTCAAGTTCTGCAGCAAATACATGGGCGAAGCCATATTGCGTAGGACCTTGAATTTGGGAAACTGTCCTGCCTCCAGGTGCCAATATTCAGTGCAATCGACAAAGTTATTTTTTATGCCAAGCTCATCAACAAGCTTCCAGACGTTCACATACCACATGGGGAAAATGTGATAGGCATGGTCGTTGTAGCCGGTGAGATCTTTGTCCGCACCAGCTTTGCCACCGAGCCGGACACCAGCGTCATAGAGCGTAACGCGACAGCCTCTTTCAAGCAGCCGCAGAGCAGCCGACATACCAGCAAGCCCTCCTCCGACAACCGCTACCTCAGTCATTTCCAACACCCTCACTGAGCTCGACAACGATAGCTCAGATAGTCGTCCTTTGGCTGTACAAGACCGTTGGATGCGCCCCGCATGCCCGTGATTGTACCCCTTCTTACACTTGACCAGCCGAGAACCGGATTGGTATCCCCCAAAACCACCTCGCCCGCGAAGTTTTCATCCACGAACTCAAGAAGATCCAAGGGAGTGGACTTCAGCAGAAGAAATCCTGTATCGGAACTTTCAATTACATGAAATACAAGGCCCATGGTGTGATAATCTGCCACTTTACCTCTGCGCGAGGGCTCCCACCGCCGAAGAACCGCGAACCTGGGGCACATGCACCTTGCTACGGACTGTGAAGGGAAATGGCCATGGAACTCGTTCTTGCTTAATATGAGTCGCGTATCCGCGAGGAGGTGTCAAAAATGGCAGACCTCTGGTTTTTCGGGAACGAGGACATGTGGTCGTTTAGCGGCGACGACAGTCCTGACCCTGTAATTCAGGGTGACACTACCTGGACGTGGGATGTGGAGTTCGTCTCCAGCAGTAGCCAATGGACTTACGCCAGGACCTCTTTGAACACTATTATGGACCTAGGAGGAGGGTACATGTTCAGCGGGATTGTCTCCTACAGGACACAAAATCCCGATGGTTCTGACACCGATCATCCTGTGGGTCAAACGAACCCGAGTGGTTTTTTTGACAATGGCGTAACGGATTTCATGAGCGACTGGGCAGTAGTCGATGTAACTTTCGGCTGGGGCATCGGTTCGTCTGGGAGCGGGTTATTTTCTTCTGGTGGATCGCTTACTGCCAATATCAATATGGAAATCTGGGTTACAGGCTAGGAGGATGCAATGAAAACGCTATTCGCACATGGCAAGCCGGTCGCCGACGACGCGAGCAGAGTTTGCGTTCTATTCGACCCCAAAGACGGCCGAGTGGTTCACATCCACGGTTTGACGACGCTTCATGGCCGGGAAACAATCAGCGATGCCGAACTAGAGAAGCGGACAGCCGATCACGCGATGGCTTTTGGCCATTCGGTTGCTGGGTTGAAAACATTGCACGTGCCGATATCTTCGATACGCAACCGTGGGATTTTCAAGGTCAACGCTACGGGCACTGGGCTAGAGGTGACTCGGCAGCCAAAGATGCGACCAGGCGAGCTATTGACGAGATGGCGTAAGGAAAACATCCATAAAACTGGGTAGACCGCGTACGAAGTTTTTTTCCACACAGTGTATTGGTTGCATGCGTTTGACTGATTCCCCCGCTGGATTGCTGTAGAGGATTCGGCAATCTCAGAGCAAACCCTGGGCAAAGGCCTTGCTCGGATTCGATACCTGAGATCGCCACTTCTAAAGTTGCATGAAAGAGAGTCACCAATGATCATTCCGCGTAGCATAACGGCCGTGCTCGAAGAGAGATTGCTCTTCAACTTCCGGGTGGCTCCCGAGCAACTCGCTACTCAGCTACCCGTACCGTGGTTGAAGCCGTTGGTTATCAATGGCGTCAGCGTGCTGTCGTTCTGCATCCTTCACCTCAAAGAAGTGACCGTTTGGCCGTTACCCGGTTCAATAATCGGATGGAAGACGATCTCGTGCGCCTACCGGTGCGGCGTTCTGGACGCGTCAGGCGGATCTCCGCAGCCCGCCGTCTGGATCATTGATCGTCTTTCGGATCTTCCGATCATCGCAAAACTTTCGCCGTGGCTTCTGTACGACACTCTTCCCGCAATCCGGCCGAGGATTAAACATTCTGGAGACAAGATCAGCGTGGAGATCGACTTTCCTGACTGCCAGAAGCTTTTCAAAGCCGAAATGGAACCGGCACCGAACGGCGAGTTTCGTTCAAAGACGTTCGCCACAATGGCGGCATTCTCGAGTTTTATCCACAACGGCGTAACAAGCTACGCGCCCTCAATCTTCGGTGATGCTTTGACTAAAATCGACTTAATTAAAGAGGATCCCGTCTATCAGCCCTACTCTGCCAAGGTGGATTACTCATGGCTTGACAGCACTTGGCGGAACGCCAACTTAGAGTTGGATTCGGTGGTCCGCGCTCACGGTGGCAACTACCGCTGGAACTACCGTGGACTTGTTGGACTCGTGGAGGGGTCGGAAAGGCTGTTTCATGAGCTTGACCTTCCGGCAACTCATGCAACCCCCTAAACAAGCAAGTTCGATTTTGCTCATAAGGACGCTAGTCGCGATCTTGCTCCATCGCCCTGGCCTCTGGTATTTGTACCATTTGAAGGTCACCGCGAACGTACGCAAGAAAAACAGAATAGCGCTCGGCATAGTTGCGCTGGGCATGGCCATGGCCGCCACATTAGCGCCAAGAGGCTCTCGGTTATTCATAACGTTGACAGTTTGGGGAGTCGCACACGTTCTCTGGGGGATTTATCTTGCTTTTGTGGTTACCCGAGGCTAGCGTGAACTGCTGTGCTACGGAAAGTACTTGTGGCTTTAGGGTCTGGCCCGGCTGTTGAACGTCTTCTCGGGTGAGTTCGGCCACGGCGTCAGCGATCCGTTTTGCACAACCTCGCGTCGAACTCATGTCGTGAGCGCAACGGCGACCGCCATTGAAAGGGTCGATTGGCTTTTTGGGAACCTATACGCGAGTAGCGACATAAACTGAAGTTATTCCGAGCTAGAAGCCCGCTTGGAAGAAGAGCTTCTCGCTAAATGGATCCTCAGGTTCGGATATGCAAAATGGGCCGCCGCTGCCGTGCTGGGAGGAAATCGACGGGGTGAACGGGGTCGAGCCCCCTCGTTGAACCAGTGCGGCTAATTGGTACGACGCTTCCTTAACGTGTATAGGAAATAACTTCTGAACGGAGTGCCGTTTGTATGTTTGATAGATTAGCGAAAGGCTCGCGCCACGAGAAACTCATCACTGCGTTACTGATTGTCGGGAGCTTAGCGCCTGGAGCTATGTCGCTTCAGACGATACCAGCTGGTGCGTCACAACCACGATCGGCAGGTCAACCAACCAGTAGCACATCACGTTACCTTGGCGTTACGATTAATCCTTCTACAACTAATATTATCGAAGGAGCTGTGTACGGATTACACGCCGAACTTGAGAACGTTTCAAGTGTACCGATCACTCTCGATCTGGGCCATCTGCAACTCGCGGTACAACCGGAACTTGCTCCTACGGATTTCTCCTGCACCTGGTTTTACGACGCTGCCAGAAACGGGCTCACCTCACTTGCGATGCTCCCGGGGGACCACTTCACGGTTTTCTTCGACACGGGGGCCCGAGCTAGTGCCGAAGCATTGAAAGCCGATCCTTCATGTGTCGCAAACTTTTGGGGTCGCTTGCGAAGGCGGCTGGATTTCGTGCCCGGCAACTACGCCTTTGTGGTGATTGGCAGCTTCACGTACACGCCAACATTGCAAGGAATTAGCTCTTTGCCAGCTTCCAAAAGTGCGAGTCCTGCTGTCGAGGCGAAGCCGGAGGAACACTACTTTGCGCAGACGGCGAATCTTCCAGTCACTATCGATCAGGCTCAGGTCATCATCTACGCCGGTCTTGGTGGACTCTTAGCCTTTCTCGTCATGACCTTTCGCAGCGCAAATACGCTCTCCGAGTATGCGGGTAAGGTGCAAGCAACTTCTGACAAGCCACCCTTTAAATTAGTGATAATCGCGCGGGGGGCTGGTGCGGCCATTCTGCTTAGCGCTACGGTGACGGTCATTGCGAGTCGGCTATCCACCACCGCTTTTCCAGTAAAAGTGTCGGTCGACGATTTTTGGGGTGCGATTACTGTAGGCTTTGTATCTTACTTTATTGGGGGTAGTTTCATTGATAGACTTTCCGGCTTGACGTCAACGTCTCAGCCGCCGTTACCTCCAACTCCGAAGCCTTCGGCTCCAACTTCAGTTCCCACTTTGCCCGCGCCAGCCGCCCCAGGTCCGCCCGCTACGGCTGAGGTTCCGAGTTCTACCAATAACTAGGCTAAATGGTCCACCAATATTGCACTTTCAGATCGGGGAAAAGCGGGCAGCATTGGAAGGCGGTGAGGCAGCCGGTTGGGCATAAGACGCGCCAAGTACAATGAAAGAAGTCCCCCGATTATGTGCGACCAAAGTGACCTAAGAGAAAACGAACGGAAACATTGTGATGACGGCATCACCTCGTGTCAATGGCAAAAATTGGGCTGTTACAAAATCCGAACAAAGAAACGGAGTTTCAGCCCAGGGGACGCAGATAACGCAGGGTCTACCCGAAGCGGGCAAGAGTTACGAAGGGTGGATACTCCAAGCATTGATTTGTGTTTAAGGCATGTGCAGGAAGTTGTGACGAGGCACTGGTCGTCGTGTGACGGTGTTTCCTGAAGTTCTTTCGCCAGGCCTCTCGGTGGGATAGCTGAATAAACAGTCGCTGCTTGACGGAGGGCCGACGGATACGGATTTGACTTGGCGAGCTTTCTGCTTGCCCGAGTTCGGCGGCGACGGAAATTATCTTTCGTCGTGCAGCGAAAGCTTTGGATTCACGACTTCGCAAAGTCGACTTATGTCTTCTGTGTCCACGCGATGGGGTAGTGAATCTTCGACCACGAAGTTCTCAAATTCCGACATTGGAGCCCTCGCTAAACCGCACATGAGCAAGGCGATTATGTGTTTGTGAGCGACCACCAACACTGTTTCGCCTCGAAATGAGAGAGCGATGTCACGAATCGCTTCTAAAATCCGCTGTTGGGCAGATTCTGCCGTTTCCTTGCTGCCCGGTATAGATACAGAACCGGGATCCTGCAGCCACGACGAGTACTTTGAAGATCGAGAAGTCATCAGATGCGTAATCTGTTCCCCCTCCCAATCGCCATGATCCAATTCCCGAAGCCGTGGCGTCCTGTGCAGCGGAATGTCCAAAGCAGTTGAATATATCCGGGCGGTCTCGAACGCGCGTCGTGCTGTGCTGCAAATTATCCGGCCAATGCCAAGATGCAGCAAATGGGAAATGTTGTCTTGCGCCTCCCGAATACCAATTTCCGAAAGGGGAAGATCCATTGTTCCTTGAAGTCGCCTTTGTGCGCTCCACGAAGTCGTGCAGTGTCTTGCCAAGTAGATAGTCGCCAAATTATCGAGTCTCGATCGGAATTTCAGCTTTGAAAGGCTAGTCCTTGCCAGGCTGCCCAGTGTTTGTTCAAGAAATGGCACCCAGGTTTCATTTTGTTCGTGCTTCTCAATTTTCTTCAACAACTCGGATGACAGGTTGCCATCCGCCATGACCAATCCGTGCAACGCAGCTGCTACAACTCTGCTATCGTGGTCATCTAGCGCCTGCTCTAAAATCGCGAGCCCTCGATCGCCACCAATGAGCCCAGCTGCCTCTGGTACGATCCATCGGTACTCCACATCAGATTGCGCCAAGTAGGCAGCCAGAGCCTTGCACGCCTCGGTCATTCTCAGTCGACCAATCAGCCTGAGCGCATGTCCCCGCAAGTGTCCGTCGGCGGCTTGTAAACAGCCCAGAAGTTGTTCTCTTATTTGATCAGGAATTTCAGGGTGATCCGAATTTGTTATCTTTCGCAGTGCCCAGATGGCGCCAGCTGACGTTATCGGATGGGTGTGAGCGGCATGTTTCTCCAGAATTGCTTTGCCTTTCGCAACTCGGCGATGCCCGACATGCTCCATAACATGCCAAAGCAATCCCTCCGACTCCGTTTCTAGAAGTTCGACCAAGAGATTCTCGAAAGCCTCCGAACCTCCAGAAAGGATACTAATCGCCTCCAAGGCGGCGCGTCGCGCGTAGTCCGAACGAGCCTCCGATTTGGCAGTATCTGTTAAAGCTGGAATCGTCCCTGGACCGGCGTTGGCAAGAGCCCTTGCGACTTCGACTCGGACAGGAAGAGGTGGTCTATGGTTCTCTCCGAAAGTTATTGCCCGGTCCAAGAGCCTTCCGATGTCGCGCTGAGAAAATGCACCTTCAGAAATCGCTCTACAAAAGTTGAAAACGTCTTTAATTGAAACTCGATCGAGGAGATCACGAGCAGCATCCGCATTGTCGAGTAACCCTACCGTGAATGCTAGCGAGGTCCCTAGTCTCGGATCTTCAAACTCCGCGACTAAGTTCTTTCCGAAGTCAACAATGTAACGCGCAGCCAGAAATTCCTGATACCAGGTGTGGAAGAATTCGAAGCGGCCCGAACGTCTATCCCGGATAATACCAAGCCGACCGGACAGGATTGCAGGAAAGTCAGAAGGGATCTTATCCACGATTCCGGCGCATGCAGACCAAAGTTCCTTTGTCGAAAAGAAACGTCCATCGCCATTTCGCGCGGTCTGATACGCTAGCGCTCCGAGCACATCGTCGATATGCAAACTGAGGTCGCCCCCTTCCGCGAAGCTGTTGTGATGGGCCCGAAGATGCAGTTTATGATGTTGTTCCAAGATTGCTTCAAACGCTCGCTCGAACAATCTGGTTTTGGTCAACCGAGACACCGCACCCTGCTCCAAAAAGACAATACCGAGAATTGAGAGATTTAGCGGATTGCGCGCAAGACTATGAACCTGAGGATTATCTGATATCCAAGAAAGCAGATCATCCGCCTGCTTGCTATCCTTAATGCGCAATTTTATGAATTCGCGCATTCTTTCGACGGTCAACGGATACATCTCAAAGCGGTCAACAGATGGCAAGGTTCGTTGCGCCTCAGGACGCGTCGTCAGTACGAACCGGGCTTGGGTCTTATTGAGATAACGCTTAATGGCTTGCTGGCTGGCTTCGCCAATCTCATCCCAGCCGTCGAGCAGGAGAACGGGTTCTGCATGCGAGGCCGACCTAAGTCGGGCGAGAGACTCGCACCCTAGGAGTGAGATCTCGCTGTCTATGAAATCACTGAATTCCGCGCAATCTTTGTTAGCCGAATGCTCAAATGCTGCGAGTGGCAAGTAGACGGGAAATTCTAGCAAAGGAGAGCGGCGAAGGAGATCGAGTGCCAGAAGACGGAGCGCAGTGGTCTTGCCGCTTCCGGGATCCCCCAAAATCGTACAGCGGCCGAGGGATATCACCTGAGAGACGTCGTGAATATCAGCAAACCTGCCCAGTGGGTCAACAGCTTGCACCAGCGGTGTTATACACAGGTCTTCGTAGTGCGACCTCTCGTAGAGTTCCAATACTAGATTATTCTGAATCTCGGCGATCAGTGCCTGAGTGTAGCTGGCCACGACATCATCACACTTGTGTACATCATGCAGGTAGCTTATTCTCGGATCCCGGTCGCCTACGTCCTTTGCACCCTCGTTCCATACTCGCCCGCTAGAGGTAGGTGCCTCGGCTTCCGGCATTGGGGCGTGTTCTGATTCTAGGACTGCGTCCGGTCGACCAGTTCGCGAAGTCCGGACGATTGACATCTGTATAGGCTCGGGCAATGGCACGAATCGGTAACCCTCGCCGGGAAGCGGCTCGATGAACTCGTGCCCTTCGTGCTCGAGAATGTCGAAAATTGGTCGTAGGCATTTCTGGACAGCATTGTCCGACTTGGCGCCTCTGTCTCCGTTCTTAGCTCGTTCGCCTTCTCTATCTCCCCACAGTGTGGCAATTAGTTCGTCATAGGTAACCAACCGGTCATGATTTCGTAAAACATAATCCAGGCCTTTAAGAGCAATCCCTTTGATTCCAGGGACCGGTATCCCATCACGCTTCAGCAATCGCTTGCGGAAGTCGTACTCAAATGGATCAAACCGGATTGGATCACGAGCATCGTTCGCATTGTTTTGGCCAGGCATTGTGTAAGTTGCGCAAAACCCCCGCGTATTTGCCTCGTAATTGCCTCGAAATAGGACCTCTCTTGCCTTACAGAACTTAGCGATGCGCGGTATGAAAAAGCTAGCGCATTCCAACGCGCTGGCTATCCCGCTAATGGGAGCCAATCACGATAGGAGTCAGGCCCTATGACGATCAGCACCCGCGCTATCAGTGCTGTTGCTAGCACTGCCACCAATAACCTCCATCTACTGGCCTCTCTCGGGGTTCAACCAAAGACTAGCCGACTGGCAACTTTTGTCAAGGCCAACGCTCATTCCTACAACAAAAGTGCCGCTTTTGCGGCAATTCTCAAGAACGTCCGAAGCTTGAACATCCGGCGTCTCAAAGATCGCGCTTTCCTCGCAAACCGTCTTGCCAAAATCGCTGTTGGGGCTTCACGAGCTACTTGCTATCGCCTCAAAGACGAGGCTGTCAATGCGCTCGTGCGTCAAGGAGCCGCTTGCCTTCATTCTGTCGACGGATTGCCATACGGACCAACCATCGGACTTGCCTTCATCGATGGTGGACGGCTTCACATCCCGCCGTCTCAGCTTGATCCTGCGGCGCGAAGACTGGTTCAACAGCAATTCGACGCTGCGCTTTGTGGTGGGAGTCCTTTCGAGGCTCCACCAAACGGCATTGGCAAACATTTCTACGGTCTGGCACAGGGAGGACAACAGTGAAGATCCTTCTAGCGCTCGAAAGAGAATCAGATGCCCAGTTGCTTGCCGCCGAACTGGAGGCACTGGGCCACAGGACAGTTATCGGCTCCGGCCTCGGCGAATGTGCCAAATTACTACGACATTGGCAACCGGAAATGATCGTCGCTGACGAACGCCTTCGACGTGATCAACCGGAATCCGGCTTGCGTCTCGCCGAGATCTGCCGGATCAACACCGAAGGAACCTACTCTTCCTGTAGAGCGCAGGCGCTCGTCCTTCTCCCGGTCGCGGATTGGGACCGGATGCGTCTAGCGCAGTCGACCGGAGCTCACGTAGTCGTCAAAGGGTCAAACTTTGATGCGGTTGTGCGCTGCGTTGAAACGGCTGCGGATAACTTGACCACCGACCGCATGCTTGGGCCCGTTCTCTTGGGAGTTCATCGGTTCCAGGGTCGGGCTCCGCACAAGCTCTGCATAAGCTGCAAATGGGAGGGTGCATCCGTATGCTACGGCACGAGCGAGGCGGAGATCGATCTCACACCCGTCCGCATGGCGATGTTGAATGCTCTCTTCCGCATGCGTCGCGGACAATCAGCCGCCGAGATCGCGCAGACAGTGAATGAATCTGTTTCTCTGCGATCATTTTTGAAAGGTCGACCCTTAAAGGAAAGTAGCGTCAAAATGGAAGTCAGCCGCATCCGTGACGATATTGGAATAGGCCTTAAGCGAATCGGAGCCCCATACGCTGGCTGCCATTTTCTCCCGTTTGTGCCGCACAGCGTTCAAAGGTATCGCTTAGCTGGGAACTGGCGATTGTTGCATGTTCCAGAGGAGCTTACGAGCTATGGGGGTTGAGATTGATGCATCCTCTTACCCTCTCGCCGCGCATGTCGGCAGCGGCTGCGATCATTGCGCCAACATTCACATCTACGACGAACATCGGGGACTCGCACACCGTTGTGGATGTGGCATTGTTTTGCGAATGGGCTTGTTGGTTGGGAGGTGCGAGACCTGCAACGGACTTGTCTCGAATTCGGAGATTATTGGAGTTGAGCCTGTTGCTGTTTGGCAGATTCATCACAGAACGTCGGGCGCTCGCGATAGGCAACAGCTTGAATTGGACTTCGGTGATCTGCCGGAAAGCGCGAATTGCTCTGCAAGCTGGGGCTCCGATTAGATCCCATGGCTTGGCGTTTCAATCCACGCGCCCCTCGCGGGGCGCGACACAAGGTGAGCGGTCGCATAAACTTCTTGAACTTGTTTCAATCCACGCGCCCCTCCCGGGGCGCGACAGATCGAACCGACAGCCACGTGCTCGCCGCTCTCGTTTCAATCCACGCGCCCCTCGCGGGGCGCGACACCGCCTGGCTGCCGGGTTTTCCCGCATCGCCCCGTTTCAATCCACGCGCCCCTCGCGGGGCGCGACTTCGCGTGATTCATGTTCGGTAGACGCTATCGTGTTTCAATCCACGCGCCCCTCGCGGGGCGCGACAAGAGTCGCATGAGATTCCGCAAGACGGATTAGTGTTTCAATCCACGCGCCCCTCGCGGGGCGCGACGGCGGCAAAGCACGTCAGGGGCCGACTTCGCGAAGTTTCAATCCACGCGCCCCTCGCGGGGCGCGACGTACTGGGGCCATCACCCCAGAGGAGAGCAAGATGTTTCAATCCACGCGCCCCTCGCGGGGCGCGACACCATGTCACCGTCAACCCCAAGACCGGACGCCAGTTTCAATCCACGCGCCCCTCGCGGGGCGCGACATCCGGACGAAAGTCTTTCAGCCGCAGCACGGCGTTTCAATCCACGCGCCCCTCGCGGGGCGCGACGTCAATGTTTGTCCACTCAATGCGGCAGGGAACCCGTTTCAATCCACGCGCCCCTCGCGGGGCGCGACCGCTTGACGACGACCGCCTCGACCTCGCGGGAAGTTTCAATCCACGCGCCCCTCGCGGGGCGCGACGCCCTTGCCTTCACGTATGGAGCCGCTGCGGTGACGTTTCAATCCACGCGCCCCTCGCGGGGCGCGACTCCGCCACATTTCATCCGCATCGCTATCATCCCGTTTCAATCCACGCGCCCCTCGCGGGGCGCGACTTGATCACTCCCGCCACCGGCACTTCGGCGTACTCGGTTTCAATCCACGCGCCCCTCGCGGGGCGCGACGTCGTGCCGGATGCTGTCGGGATTACCCTTAAAGAGTTTCAATCCACGCGCCCCTCGCGGGGCGCGACCTCTCGCCAGCGCCTCGTAGTCGGCATCGCGCACGTTTCAATCCACGCGCCCCTCGCGGGGCGCGACGCGGCCAGAGCTTCCATCCCCGCCTTATCGCGAGGTTTCAATCCACGCGCCCCTCGCGGGGCGCGACTCTCGCCAGCGCCTCGTAGTCGGCATCGCGCACGTTTCAATCCACGCGCCCCTCGCGGGGCGCGACGAGGGACTTCTTCGCATCCGAGAGTCCAGGCTGGTTTCAATCCACGCGCCCCTCGCGGGGCGCGACCGCAGCATACCGCAAATCAAAACGTCCTCCAAGAGTTTCAATCCACGCGCCCCTCGCGGGGCGCGACGCTACACGGCTTGTCGATCGAGGTCATGCCCTCGGCGTTTCAATCCACGCGCCCCTCGCGGGGCGCGACATTCGGGTCGAGCACGTCGGCGGGGAAAATCTCGTTTCAATCCACGCGCCCCTCGCGGGGCGCGACCGAGCCAGAGCTGTACTGTGCCAGCCGTCGCCGAGTTTCAATCCACGCGCCCCTCGCGGGGCGCGACGTTCGCAAGGACTGGGATCATCCCTCGCCGCAAGTTTCAATCCACGCGCCCCTCGCGGGGCGCGACGTTCCGGACGGCGGACCTTACTGCAATGTCCACGTTTCAATCCACGCGCCCCTCGCGGGGCGCGACAAGTGCTACCCCTTTCTCCGCCCCCGCCATCCAGTTTCAATCCACGCGCCCCTCGCGGGGCGCGACAAGCATGGTCTGCCCGCCCTGCGACTGCTCCGCGGTTTCAATCCACGCGCCCCTCGCGGGGCGCGACCGCCAAAGACTTCCCCCAAAACCACCTCGACCCAGTTTCAATCCACGCGCCCCTCGCGGGGCGCGACCTTACATCACTGCAACGCGCTCGACGCACGTCACGTTTCAATCCACGCGCCCCTCGCGGGGCGCGACGCGTGCAAGCGCGTACTAGAGTGGTCTCAGTTCAGTTTCAATCCACGCGCCCCTCGCGGGGCGCGACATTTTAGACGGGGCGGTGCGGGTCTACCCGGACGGTTTCAATCCACGCGCCCCTCGCGGGGCGCGACATTAAGCCATGCCATTCACACTCGCCAGTAAGGTTTCAATCCACGCGCCCCTCGCGGGGCGCGACCCGGTGTTTGTGGATTTGATGTACGTCCTCTGTGTTTCAATCCACGCGCCCCTCGCGGGGCGCGACCCCTGACAATTACTGAGTTTGCTAGGATGGGCGTGTTTCAATCCACGCGCCCCTCGCGGGGCGCGACGGGGGCGATGGTCACGGCGACCTGGGCATGGGCGTTTCAATCCACGCGCCCCTCGCGGGGCGCGACCCTAGCACCCCGGTAACCTTGCTATTCTTTCGGGTTTCAATCCACGCGCCCCTCGCGGGGCGCGACAGGGCGGTCCCGGCTGGGGCAACGGCTTCGATCCGTTTCAATCCACGCGCCCCTCGCGGGGCGCGACCGGCCGGGTCGGCTATTGCGCGGGCTGCGGAGAGGTTTCAATCCACGCGCCCCTCGCGGGGCGCGACTGCCGTTACCATAACATGCTTGCCGATAATGAGTTAGAGCCGAGGATGCGCGAACCGGGTCAAAAATAAAATCCGGAGAAAGGGTTACATACAGAAGGCGGAAAGTAAGTTGTTATTAAAGAAGCACTTGCGATACTCGCGGACTTCACGCAATTTTCACCACCGCTTCAGGTTCGCAGAGTCCTCGGTTCCTCGGTGGCTACACGATCAGCGGGCCTTCCGGGTCATAGGCGGCCTTGGCTCCAACATGCTCCACTCGGTGATGCCAGTTTGCACCAAGAAAATAGAATCGCAGACTATCTTCTTCAGTCTTGATCTCCGCCACGAGCTTGGCGCGGAACGTTACCCATTGTGACTGGTCTACCAGGCACTCGAAGACCGAAAACTGGACGCGTTGGCCAACATTTCGACACAACTTGGCTACACGGCGCAGGCGATGCCGGCCAGCCGCCGTTTCCGTTCGAACATCGTAGGCAACGAGCACCATCATGAAACGTCACCGCCAAAAATAAGCAGGGTAGCCATCCAGATCACCCCGGATGTATCGTGCCAGCAACAGTGCCTGCACGTGCGGCAGCAATCCCAATTCGATCCGCTCCCCAAGGAAAGAATGTTGAATTTCTTCCTGTTTCCGTTTCTGCCAAGCAATGAGAACTTCCTTTCGCGCGGTATCATCCATCACGACTGCCCCGCTCTCACTCTTTCGAAAGCCATCGGCTTGCACCTGGCGTCGATTGATGAGTGTTAGCGTCAGCCGGTCAGCCAGAACCGGACGCAGTTCCTCCATGAGATCTAGTGCCATCCCTGGGCGTCCTGGACGGTCGCGGTGCAGAAATCCAACTGCCGGGTCCAATCCGACGGCTTCCAGCGCGCCTTCGATATCGTGGACCAAGAGTGTGTACAAAAATGAAAGTAAGGCGTTGACGTTATCCAGAGGCGGGCGGCGGCTGCGCTCACGAAAAAAGAAAGACTCCTTGGAGGCGGTAATGAGATGATCGAAGACACCGAAGTACAGACTCGCGGCTTCTCCTTCGAATCCGCGCACCGCATCGGCAGTAGTCGCCTTGTCAAGCAAAGTAAGGATGCGCGCCATACGAGCCGCAGCCGCATCGAGTGCTTGCACCGCATTCCGATCCGCATGCTCCCGCGCACCCCGCAATACTACAGTCCTACAGTTCGCAATCTTGGCCATTACAGTGGCTGCCGCTATCGAAGTCGTGGCTGCTTCGTCGTCTGCCTTGCGGTATTGCTCCCGGCGCAAAAGAACATTACCATTCACCGGCCCTTGGACTCGCGCAAGGAACCTACCATGTTCCGTCAGAAACGAGAGAGCAACGTTGTTGTCGGCACACAGCCCCATGAGAGGTGGGCTGCACGAAACCTGGCCGAAGCAGGCGATACCGGCAAGCGTATGTATAGGGACACGTAAGAGATTCTCGTGTTCGTGCCGCACCAGCACCGTCTCACCTTCGCGGGCAAGGTACGCGCCCTGCGTGGTCACGTAGAGTGTATTCAGTAGTTTCTTCATTCTGGGCCGCCCACAAGTGCGGACGCCAGAGAATGCGCAAGATAACGCCGCACACTTTTCTCTGCCGTGCTCTTGGGCAGGCAGATAGAGTAAAGAGAACACCGGTCGCATTTCTTTTGATAGGGAATGCGCGGTGTTTTTCCGGCGGCTTGCAGTTCATGCAATTTTCTTGTCCAAGATTCTGTCTCGTTGCGTAACCCGGCATCGAACGTTACGTCGGCGCGCCGACGTGGCTGACCATAGAAGATCGCCCCCGCAGCCACGAACGTTTGCAGCATTTCCTCTAAACACAACGCTTGCGCGCACAACTGTACCTCGTCACAACGATCAGCTTTTGGACGGCCACGCTTGTATTCGACTGGGAAAGGCCGCATTGCGCCTTCCCCCGTTGGGTAAAACTCCACCACGTCCGCCCGGCCAACCAGCCCCAGCCTAAGCGACCGGATGCGCATTCCCCGGCATATGCGGATGCCGTCTCGCCATTCGTCCTGGCCTTGATCGGCACGCTCGTGCAAATTGCGGCCCTCCGCCGTGAGATGGTTTTCCTCCCACTGTTGTTCGAGGTGTATCAATGCCCACTGCCGTTCACAGAACACTAGATGCTGGAGTCCCGAAAGCGGCAGCAGTTCAGATTCGGAGTACATTGTACCCATTACCTTCTGCCAAACTGTAACTGATTTCCATTTCTAGAATCCGGGGATTTCTTCAGGGGTGAGCCCTTCGAGGCGATCCACCGTATAACTGCCGTCGAGCTTCACATTCAGCGAGCGATGAACCTTGGCGGAGGAGTACTGGCCAGTTTTTGAATTGTGCCGCCACCAGAAGACCTTGAGAACCTCCATGCTGCCCTCCGGGCGCGCCGAGGAAGCGTCATTTTCAAACAGTTTTGGGAGGACCAACTTGATGGCCTCGGCGTCTTCATTCGTGAATCCCGTGCGCTCGGCCAGTTGCGGATTCATGCTGCCGTAAAAAACGTAGACACCGTCCTCAACCCGATGCTTCATCCCCATCGTGTCGGAGCCACGCTTAGTGCCATCGCCCTCGTTGCTGGCGCTTTTCGTGATCTGCATACTGGTGACTTCGACAGGCTGAATACTGAATGCGGCGTGAACCGAGACGGGACCCCGGATAGGGATGGAAACGCCGGCGTCGCTGCCTTCCTCATCACTCTTGCTTTTCTTCTTCGGTAAGGCAAACAGCTGTCCGAAAGCCCGCACGTCGAACCACGTTGTACAGGCCAGAGCGACGGTCTCGGAAGAACCAAATTTTTTCCCGAGTGCTTTTTCCGCACGCTCACGGAGACTCTTCGCGTCGTCTTTCTTGCGATCATCGGATTGCACAAAAATGCGCACCCCGCTTTCGAGTAGCCGGTCGCGCATCTTCCGCTTCAGGCAAACATCGCTTATCTCGCCTAAGCCGTTGTAATCCGTGCGCGGACGGTTTCCGTTCAGTGGATCGCCGTTCGGGTTGGCGTGCTTCACGCGAAGCACCACCGCGAAGTCAATCTTGTTCTGCAAAGACTCGGCCATGATTCCTTCCCTTCATTGTTCTATATTTCCCCGGTTTCTTCCCCGATGTTTTCTGGTTTCTGCCAGAGTGCGGATCGCTGGCAATGAAATCCCAGTAAATATTCGCCAGAGAGCTTGCCGTCGTCGGTAAATTCATTCGTTTGAAACTTACCCATTACGTCGTCGAGTAGCACATTCAAACGGTGCAGTAACGGGGGACGCTTGGACCGTAGCCGAGCTTCATAGGGTAGCAATGCATGTTTAATATTGCGCCAGGTGGAGCAAGGATGGTCGGCGAACCGTTGCATCATTCTCGTCGCGTTCGTGTCGCGGTCTTCTCCTGCGACATGGAGTGCCCGTTGCTCAAGATGATCTGCGATGGCCAACAAGCGTCCGAATAGGTAATCACGCGATGTACGGTTTTCTTCGAGGGACATCTGGTAATCCTCCTTCTTTCGCCAGCCCCGGTAGACGCTGCATGCAATTCCAAGATACTTTTCCCACTCGCCAGACTTAAGGCCCACACGATTGCAAACTCGCCTCACGGCAGATTCCACCAGATCACGCGGAACAGGCTCACCGTCGACAATGCAGGGAAGAAGGCGTTCTACCGTACACTTGCGCAGTTTGTCGTCAAGCCTGCGGCCATAGGCGGCCTCGGCAATATCCTTGGGAGCCGGAGCGCCCCAAAAATGCAGCCCCTTTGAATAGCTCTGCTCCCACGCCTGCTCCATGTGCCAAGCCAGCACGCGCGCCAGAAACTCCGACCCGGTTAACTCGCGGTAGAAGGTAATTGCTATGCGCCCAGGTGTCGCCGAATCCAGTCCCATGACGATGATGCTCTGGGTCGGACCGAGCTTCGCAGTATAGCCCGCAATCAGCTTGTTTAGCCGAAAGGCAAACATCTGACCAGCATCCCCTTGGTATTGTGGTTCAATCGCATCTCCCAGCGGCGTCTCGATAAAGAGTTGTGCTGTATTCTTCAAAGGGTCGGGAATCGACTGGCCACCGGTCGACCAGGACACAAACACCTGCTCCGCCGTCTTGCCCGCATCGCTTTGCCGCGCTATGAGCCAGCGCAGGGCATTGTGAGCTTTTTGACTCACTTCGAACCCCACTCCGCAAGCTTCATCCCCGCTGGTAAATCTGCCACGGAATGTGTAGCCGGCGTCGTCGTTGGAGGATATTAGCTTTGCCCCATCACCGGACCAGCGGATTCCTCTCGGATGCTTGCTCGCGAGAGGAACCTCTTGGCGGCCAGAGACAAAACACACGCCGAGGCGAGCCTCACGACTCGCGCAAAACTTGATCCAAGAAGCCTGCAAATCTGGGTCTTCCCATACAGCCGACACTAGATTGCCTGGGACCTCCACTCTCCAGCGCACCAGTGCATCGCCCTGGTCCCGGCGGCCTTGCTTTGCCGTTAAGAGTTTCAGTAACGGCGGAAGAGGGCTGTCTTCGGCCCAGGTATCAAGCAACAGGCCACTTTGATCCGCGACTACTATCTTTTCGCAAATCAAGTCCTCCAACAGGCTTCCTCCCTGAAGATACGTCAGAACGGCCTTCGCCTTAGGATGCGCATAGGGTGAAGAGCACCACAGCTTCAATTGGTCGCTGTAGCTCGGCCAGTACGGCTTCTTCCTGCCTCCCCTTTTTTCGTAGTCAGAGGCACAGTATTGAATCTTGTCGCAAAGAGCATGCGGCGCTTCGTTACTCGAACGAGAAGCGGAGTCTTCAGTGCATGCAATGGATGTTCTTTGCTCTGTTCTTTGCAAGACACGCGCGCTGCGATATCGACTGTCCTCACTGATCACAACTTCGATATGAGCCTGCTGATAAACATGACAGAGCGGCAGCAGCGGGTCGTTTTCAAACTGCGCGGCTCCGTCGCAACGCTCATAGGTCTCGGAGAGCTTCTCGATCCAACTCATTTCAAACCTCCGCTCTCTCAGCTTCGATGGTCACGTCGAGAAGGTTCTTGCCGACGCCGAAAGGCTTTGGCGTCATACCATGAACAACCTTCCGGATGTCACATTCTTCCGGGCGAACAAAGCGGATTACACCATTGATCATGGTGGGCCGCCAGAAGCGTGTGGCGAGTTCGTTCCTACCCGTCTCGTCGGGATAGTCGAAACCATGAAACATCACGCCGAATGCCAGCTCGCCGTAGCTGTCGTAATCTCCTTTGTCTGAACCGAATTCGCACGGGGCGACATAGCCCTGGCAGTCTCGGGTACCAAGAAAAATGTCTTGGCGTCCCCCGCGTTCAAGCATGCGCCCCGCGATCTGGAAGTGCTTATGCTCATTACGGTCTTGTTCTAGCTCTGGGCGATGCTGATTCCACTCAAAGTGTGCACGTACTTGATACTCAACACTGGGAACTCCCGAAGTCGGGTCAGGATCGCCGGTGAGGAATGTGTAAATGGATAGATCGTGTCCACCGCCTCCGAACTTGAGTGGCTTCGTCCCCTTAGTCTGCGTGCGAATTCGCTTCAAGATGCGCACTTCGTCGATGATCCATATGAATGTGGGCTTCCAGTAGATGGACTTTGCGATCCCATTGAGCGCTTCGTAGGTGGGCACGTGATAGGAACACTTTTCGCCTCCAATGCGAGTGAGGGGATCGGTGAACATCGCATAACGGCCCCAGATCTTGAACTCAATTGTGTTGCGCTCTTTAGACATAGTGCATCTCCATTGGGCTAACCGGAGCTTCCGAAAGTCCGAACTCAGCATCGTAAAAGCGGGAATCCAGATAAAGGATGCCGGTCCCCTTCTGGACTTCGTGGAGAGCAGCCTGCGCTTGCAAGCGTAGCAGAACATTAGGAAACACATTGACAGAAAACTGTTGCGCTCGGCGAAGTAAATCGAACTGCTCTTCCACCTCGAATGCCGCGCAGACATCGGCAATCAACTCCGCGCCTGCTCCGTAAGGAACGATGACACCTTGAGTTGGAGCGTCGATGGACTTGAAAAGTCGAGAAGCAGTCTTGAACGATTGCCGGAAATAGTTGGGTAGTGCGAGTCCATCAGAGGCCATACTGTTTACAGAAAGAAGATTGAGCAGCGTGTCGTTGCGCTCGTGTTGCTCGGGACCAACCGGATAACTCATTTCGTTTCGGCGCTCAAAGAAGTAGTAGTTGAAATAGAGGTTCATTGCCTCTGGAGTGAGAAGTTTATCTTTGCGCTGGGTTGGACTGGCTGCGAGCTCATTAAAAACGCGTTCCGCTACTTGCCTGCCGATCCGAATATCCTGAATCATTTCCGATGCGTCTTCCGCAGCGTTCACGACTGAAACGCGCCCGACCGCTCGCTCTCCATGACGGTTGCAGCGGCCAGCTGCTTGGGCGATCGAATCAAGTCCGGCGGTAAAGCGGATCACCGACCCAAAATCCACATCCACGCCCGCTTCGATTACCTGAGTACTGATGCATAGCACCGCCGATCCCGAATCTGGAGAGAGCAGCTTTCCAAGCCTCGTCAAAATCTCTTTTCGATGGGCGGGACACATGTTTGCGCTCAGATGAAAAATGGGCGGATCATCTGGTGAAGAATTCCGACACAGCTGATAAAGCAGACGCGCGGCTCCTTTGGTGTTAACGACCACGAGGCAGCTTCTAGTCGCTCTTACCTCTTGCAGTGCGAAGTCCGCGACATCTTCGTTCTTCCATCCACAAGGCTTGCGGCGATCGACGACTTCAACTCGGGCTAGGTCCACAAACAGGTTCGCCACATCCGGCATGATTTCGGAGGCGCCCGTGATTCGAATCCCACCTTTCGCCGCATCCACTTGGTCGAGCAATGGTTGGGTCGCGGTGCACAACACGACGGTGGTGCCGCATTGTTCAACCAGAAAATTTATTGCGTTATTGAACATATGGACGCACTTGAGCGGAAGCGTCTGTATTTCGTCAAATATGAGAATTGCGTTTGTTAGCTGGTGCATTCTGCGGGCGCTGCGGGTTCCGCCACCAAAGAGAGTTTCCAATAGTTGTACGGTAGTGGTGAAGACCACCGGCGCGTCCCAATTTTCCGTGAGCAGTTTGTTGCGCCATGTCTGCTGTTCTGGAAGCAGGTTAGAGTGGTGCTCCAACACAATGCTTCCAGGAGTTACCGCATCCTCCGGTACCTCCAGTATGTTTCTGACTGTCTTGGCATTTTGGTCAATGATGGAGGTGTAAGGTACCACGAAGATCACGCGATCCATCCGGTGGAGCTCAGCATGGCGCAAGGCGAAGCGCAGGCTGGCCAGGGTCTTTCCTCCTCCAGTCGGCACTGTAAGGGTAAAAATGCCTCGCTCTCGTTCGGCAGAAGCAAGGCAATGATCAGAAATTGTGCGCCGTAGTCGGTTAATTCGGCTTTCAATCGTGAGGCTGGATAGGTGGTACTCCAATCTCTTGGACAGAACAAGCCAGTCTTCGTATTGGCCGAGTAAACGGTGCTTGCCGCGATTCGGATACTCGAAGTCTGCTGTGCTGATTCGGTCGGCATCGATCAGGCAGCTAAAGAGGAAGCGCGCCAGCAATCCGACGTTAAAGCGTATGATGGTTTCGCTTTCCCGCTTCCGACATAGGCTGTTGATAATTCTGTGGATTTCCGAAGAAACATTTTGTGAGCCGGTTAGGTACTTATAGCGGGACAGAACCGTGCTTTCTACCCGGTTCCACGCTTCGAGCAGGTGTGTGAAGGCATCTGGTTTTTCCAATCGCTTGGTCAGCAGATCGGAACCATCCGATCCAAGGCAATCAATCAGTCCGGAGTGGTGAGAACATATGCAGACCGCCAGAATTTCACCCGCAATCCGGTCAATCTGCCCTCGTTGCTTGAACTCGTGAAAAATTGCCTGCGCTCCTGCTGTCGAATGATCGATTTTCCCCTTCATGCGTTGGGGATCAATGAAATCATCGTCTTTGTCCTGCTCCAGATAACCAACGGCGGATTTGAGATAGTTCTGAAACGCGGAACTATATTTGCCCAAATCGTGGAGCAAGCCGACGAGTTCGCCCGCATTGGGCAGACCAATCTTTCCTGCAAATGTACTGGCCAGAGATGCAACTTCCAAGAGATGCCGGGACAAGCTCTGATCTTCTCCGCTCGTCCGGTGATGTGCAATAAACTCGTCAGCGACCGATATATTCATTCATTTGCGCCCGGGCGTGGACACGGAACTATTCGGTGAACCCTGGGGGAAGGAACAGTCGAACAAATATCGACCGTTGCACTTGCAAGTCATGTGCGTTGCCAGCAGCTTTGCCGAAGCACACAAACGCCACCAGAATTGGCTACTACTCCGCCACTTTTTTTCGAGGGTCGAAAGGCTCACTTAGAAGCTCGCCTTCTCAGAACCCGGAATTTGAGGAAAACTGCTCATGGGTGTTTATGGAGTTGCCCGTCTAAAGGACACCCCAGGATTCGAAAGTGTGCGTCCCAGGCCCTTGTGTGCTGCCCCGATTGCGGAATAGCGCCTGTCCAGCATGACCCAACTATGATTTTGTTGCAGAACAAGGCGAAGTCGTCGCCGCCGGGCTTGCGACATTTCTGTATGACCTCAAGTGCCACGGTCGCTGCCACCCCAATTCTGGATGTTACTACAAGGACACATCCGTCTCGTCTTGTCACCATTGTCTTCGCCGGTTGTTCTCCTATCATTAGATTAGCCTGGGGTTGTGAGTCCGAGTTCATTTGCGGAAGCCAACGTCGGGGATTCTTGACAGGAGCAACAAATATGATTGGACCCAAAGTCGTCGTTGAGTCTGTTGCAGATGGTGAAGGTAAATGTGATGACGCTTCCCCCTATTTATTCGCTGAACGTGAAAGAGGACTGCTTGATTGGGTATCTCACCGTAGGGAGGTCGGTTTCTGGGAACCGATAGTGATCTGGGACAAAGATCCCACGCAGAGGAAGACTCGCGTTCAACTTGAAGATCTTAGGATTATTGGCATTCAAGTGCGTTCTCGATTTGTGATCCAAGAAATTTGATTGCAGACCACCGCTGCCCGACTTGGGCAGCTTTTTTGTCGGAGTAATTCACGCGGCTCCCAGATAGTTGCATGGGGTGCTATGAAAGAACCCGGAGTTGTTCGTCAAGGGTTGAGCTATACGACCCCAAACCAAGACGCTCCCGCCGTCGCCAAGTCCACGCCGAGTAATCGTATCCCACTTACCCGAGAAATCCTTCCGAATCGGTACCCACTGTGAATGGCCCCCCCCAACGTGCAGCGTAATGGATGATTCAATCACTCCTTCCCGTGCATTCAGAAATTCATAGGCCAATCGCTCCAAGTCCCCACCGAAAGTTTTGAAATCTGCTCCTGGAAACGAGCCACGCACCTTGCTTCCATCAAGAAGCCTAGGAATAATGGATGTTAGTACTGATGGTTTCCGGTTCAATCGACCATGTTCAGGTCGCCACCCTAACAAAAACACGCATAACCCATCTGCAGGGTGCAAAACCCCTCTTCGAACTGCCTTCTCGAGGCGCACCATCGCACATTGATTTGTGACATGAAAGGTCCTAGATACGCTGAGGACAATGTCTGATAGCGAAGACTGACCAGAATCGGAGGCGGCTGTCTCAACCACTCGTGTAAGCAACATGTCAGGCATTAACAACCTTGCCGCGACATCATTACAAAGTCGCTCTTCCAACATTGTTAGTGTCCGTAGCGAGCGCACTCTTGTCGCTCCGCTCAACTTACTAACCACTATTTGAATTGCCCGCTTCCAATCACCATTGTGATGGACAAAACAGAAACGATGGCCCACTTCATGCGCGTAGGTGAATCTTAGCCTGGCCGTAGGAGGATCGTCATGCGAACCGGGGCCTTTCCCGGCGCGCAACAAAATATTAAATCGCTGACTACTCGAATCATATTCCAGCCGGCCGTTTTCAACAGTCGCGCTATATATTGGCCGAGGATTGATCAAAAATCTTGACACATGTCGTGCGAGACGGACAGGAGCTTTAACTGGATCAGCCACCCGCATTATTGAGGCAATGATTTGTTCCTCAAGAATCCTAAGGCTACCAACATCGAGAACCCTCAAATATTCCTGTAGGGCGCTGCTCTTGGCTACTTGCTTTGCCATTTCTCTGAATCCCCCTCTGGTTCGCGCCAGATGCGCTGTATGACCGCCGGGATCAACAGCTTCTCTCCACGGGCTGCTTTCTGTTCGTCGAAAGCTGCGGCTAAACGATGAGGTGAGTTTTTCATCCGTTCGACTATCTCGACGAGCTCCTCCTCGCCGAAGTCGCTTATCGGCGATATACTTTCCTTAAGAACCTCTTGAATGAGTTCCCGCGTCTCGCTGGAAACTCCCATCGTCTCCATAATGGACTTCAGTGTTGCACTCGTACCTGGCCGGTCAAATTTATATCGAACGTCGCGGCACTTGTCGAAGTCGTGTCCATGGACATATTGGTCAACACGCACGGCGGAAATTGAATCAGAACGGTCGAGGTCGAACTTCTCTGAAATAACCGCCTTCGCTTGAAGAAGCGTCATCAACAGTCGGAACTCGTCCTGTGAAAGCTGATTACTTAGATCCAGGTTCTTTCCGCTTGAAACCCAGTATTCCCATGCCACCCGAATTCCCGTGCTGACAATTTGTTGGGCAGTTCTAAGATGGGCCACATGTGCCTGTTCACCTTGCAGTCCAGCGCACGCTCCTCCAACCAATTTTGCCAGTGTGCCCGTATAGAAAAGGCCGTCACTGAGAAAAACATAAAGCTTCCACATGGCCGCGTATTTTGTCTTAGCGTCACGCATACCGGCCCTGATGCGCTCCCTCAGTGAATCGCCGATCTCCTCGTTGTCTACTAGCCGATCAATTGTCGTGACGATAGGACTTGACTTACCCCGTACACAAACCTGCATTCCAGGGTCCTTGTAAAGTTGCTTGTAAGGGGTGCTCCAGAAAATAACCCTCTTGGGAGCCGGCAGTTGAAACGCTTTCTTTAAAGCGTCGGCGTCGATTGTTAGATTGCTGATGTGCTCATATAACACATTATCCGATTCAAAACCGTGATCTAATATCTGTTCTACGCACCAAGACAAGAAGAAAAAATACGGTTTGAAGCATTCGGAGTCCACAATGGCAGCTGCTTCTCGGAGCAACGGCTCGGGATCACTCGGATCATCCATTTGAAGAAGTGCAGGAATCTTGTCTCCGGGAATCACCATCAGAGGACGGTAGACCCGACGCTCGGCTAATTTCTGTGGAATTGTTTGGCTAGTTGATAACACTCTCGTGTCGGTAGTCGCGTCAATCAACATTCTCAAGAAACGATCCTCACCGCAAAGAGCGGGGCTTTCTGTGCCATCGAATCCAAATATCTGCTTAAGTGTCGGCTTTGCTCTCTTTGGGACAATGAGTAGGGCGCGGGCCATCATCGCGATCGCCGACTGCACCACTCGATGAAATACAGCTTTTTCGTGGATCTCGTAACGCAGATCTAGCAGTCGAAAAATATCGTTAAGCCGCTCTGTTCGGTGGGTGCCCCGCTTGTGATCTTCAAGATCAATCGCACAGCGGTAAAGGGTTGCAAATTGAAGGTCTCGTTGTGCCTCGGTTTTCTCCTGCGCAACGTTACGATCCGCCGGTACCAATATGTAATAGTTAAGCAGCTTACGATCTAGATCGCGTGGGAGGCCCAAGCGACGTGCATCCCGTCGCAAGTAATCGAGCAAGTCGGCACTGAGAGTATCCCCAATGATGTCATGCCGATATGGCTGATACCATGAATGATGTAGCTCTTCCCACTTCGCGGGATCCGGTCCGAGTCCCCAAGGTTTGGCGGTCGAGTCAAAATCCGTTGCCACACTTAGTTTGTGACTACGACTGGCGACTTCGAATTTCTCGAAAACGAGCACATGGAACAAAAGTGACGGTAGAATCTCTTCGTCTAATTTCGGCCACTTTGTTTTTTCCACCACTTCTGCAAAGGACCTTAACGCCTCAGTGCTCTTCATGACTCGCCAAAATGCGGGCGAATAGTGTCGCAACACGCGAGCCAACACGGACCTTTTGAGATCAAACAGCGTGAGATAAAGCACCGGATTTCTTTCGTAATCATCGTGCTTGTCATAAGGCCCATATCCCGATTTCATCTTCACCAACTTTTTATGGGGATGCAGTTCGTGGTTTTTCTTCTCAAGATCGTGAGCGAATGGACCGTGCGAAATATCGTGGAGAAGAGCACCTAAGGAGATCAGGATTTTTTCTGCCTCCGTGATTCTGGGGATCTGCGCGGCGATTCCTTCTGCGGAATTGCGATTGAGTAAACTCACGAGTTCTTTAGCTACTGCGCAGCAGCCGATACTGTGCAATCCCCGGGTGTGGTTTGCTGAGGGATAGACCAAGTCGACGAGGCCTAACTGTGAAACCCGAAAAAGTCTTTGAAACTCGGGCGTGTCGATCACGTCTCGCTCAAGATCACTCACGCCGATTTCGCCGTAGATTTCGTCCTGAAAGCGATTGCCGTCGGCGAAATGGTTCGCCTCGTCTTTCGCCTCTGTTTTGGAGTTTGTGTGAAGAGGGCTCACGGGTTATACACCTCCGGTACGTGAACAATTGTAGACTGCGCTTCTGGGAAGACTGGGCTCGCCAAAAGAGGACGAAAGCCGAGAAAAATTAAATTTAACCGTCCAAGATTATAAGCGAGACCTCGTCGTTTCTATTCAAGGAATTTATTGAGATCGAAGTTGAGAACGAGTGGTCGGAGACGGTGGCTGAGTGAACTCTGAGGATTTTTTAGCCTCAATTTTGCCTACAGCGCTGTAGACGAAAATCCAGAAATGCTGTTTATATGCTTGAAAATATTGGTCGGGGAGAGAGGATTTGAACCTCCGACCCCCTGGTCCCGAACCAGGTGCTCTACCAGGCTGAGCCACTCCCCGACTGACGCTCCTACCGCGAGAAAATGCACTGGAGGAACCTTAACAGTATAACATCCTGCTAATTCATGATTTGATGGGGCGGCGAAGACGGGCTGCGATTCTTGATGGTCACGTCGATCTTATTTGAATCAAATCGTTCGGACATGTTTCGACCAGGTGTCTCGCGGCGAAATCGACGTTTCTTGTTTTATCGGACCTGTCTTTAATTCTCACAGTCGGTTTTGATCTATCATCTGGGTTCTCTCGACTCGCGCTTTTCTCTGCTTGCGGACGGAGGCGGCGCTCACACTGCTACAATCTTGGTCACTTGTCTCGGTTGCGCTCGTTCAAGCGTTTCTATGCAGGCTTTTACCGCGCGAAGTTTGCTGAGTTCTACCGGAGCCCTCGATCGTCCTCTTGTGCTGGTCGAGGAGGGTCGCATCGCCAAGGTTTCGACGCGGGGTGACGAGGCAGCGCCCTCTGCAATGTCGATGGTCGACTTCGGCGAGGGACTGCTGGCACCGGGGTACGTCGATCTCCACATTCATGGCAGCGCCGGATACGACGTTATGGACGACGACGCGGCCGCGTTGCCGGCGATCGAGCGGTTGCTGGCGCGGCATGGAGTCACTAGCTATTTCCCTACAACCGTCACGGCTCCTTTGGACGCCACTTTGCGAGCGCTTGAGCGATTGGCAGATGCGATCGAGATGCGCGAGTCGGAACGCGCGCAGGGGGTAAATATCGATGTACATATAAAGGATAGGCAGCCTCGATCCGTTCCGTTGGGGATTCATCTTGAGGGGCCATTCATCAGCCACGCGCGCCGTGGAGTGCACCCCTCCGAATACCTGCTGGCACCCACACTCGGTGTATTCGAGCAGTTCTGGCAAGCGGCGCGCGGCCGAATTCGCCTGCTGACGATGGCTCCTGAACTGGAGGGTGCCCCTGAGGTTATTGCTGAGGCCTCGCGGCGGGGCGTTTGTATCTGCTTGGGACATTCCGACGCAGACCTGAAAGAGACTCAACGCGGAATCGCGGCGGGCGCGCGGCACGCTACACACACTTTTAACGCCATGCGGCCGCTGGATCATCGGACATTAGACCATCGCGACCCAGGCATTCTCGGCGCGGTGCTGACGGATCAGCGCGTGAGCGCGGATATTATTGCCGATGGCATTCATGTCGATCCAGTAGTGGTCAAGCTTTTTGCTCGCGCCAAAGGGCCGGAGCAGACTGTGCTCATAACAGATGCTATGTCCGCTACTGGAATGCCGGATGGCCAGTATCGACTTGGGTCTTTCGCAGTCGAAGTAAGCGATGGCAAGTGCACCGTAGATGGCAAGCTGGCGGGGAGCGTTTTGACAATGGATCGTGCCGTGCGCAATCTGGCACGCTTCGCGGAGTGGAATTTGTCTCAGGCGGTAGCGGCGGCCAGCAGCAATCCTGCGCGGGTCGCGAGAATCGCCGGCAAAGGTGTGCTGGCCGTGGGAAGCGACGCGGACTTCGTAGTCCTGAACCCGGAGGGCGAAGTGCTCCGGACCTTTATTGGCGGCGTGGAATGCCAACGCTAAATTTACGAGCAGGGCAGTTAGCCATTCATGGTTCATGATGAGTTGGACAACGCCCCAGCGACTATCAACCGACAATCTGCGACCCTCTCTCCAGCAAAATTTTGCCCAATTGCTTATGATGAGGAAACGCATTTCTACGTGGGGGCAGTGTGGCTGAGACGCAACAGACCAACGGCATTGAAGTATTAGAAACGCGGGAGTGGCTGGACTCGCTCGACTATGTTTTGTCAAACGGCGGGCCGGAGCGGGCGGGACGGCTTCTGCAGCAACTCGCCTTGCATGCACGGCGTGCGGCGGGGATCAACCTGCCGTTTACCGCGACGACTCCTTACCAGAATACGATTCCTTCGCGCCAACAACCGCCGTTCCCTGGCAGCCAGGAGATGGAGCGCCGCATCAAGAGCCTGGTCCGGTGGAACGCCATGGCTATGGTCGTGCGCGCCAATAAAGTGCAGGAGGGCATAGGCGGACACATTTCCACGTTCGCGTCAGCGGCCACCCTCTACGAAATCGCGTTCAATCATTTTTTTCATGCAGCCACCGAGTCGGGCGATCGCGACGTTGTTTATTTTCAGGGACACGCCGCTCCCGGAATTTATGCCCGCGCTTATCTTGAAGGACGAATTCCAATTGAGAAATTGCAGAATTTCCGGCGGGAGTTGAAGCCGGGCGGCGGCCTCTCGTCCTATCCGCATCCCTGGCTGATGCCTGATTTCTGGGAATTTCCCACCGTGTCGATGGGACTGGGGCCAATTCAGGCGATCTATCACGCACGCTTCATCAAGTATCTCGAAAATCGCGGGCTAAAAACTGCGACCGGCTGCAAGGTGTGGGCGTTTTTGGGCGACGGCGAAATGGACGAACCGGAATCGCTCGGCTCCATCACACTGGCCTCGCGGGAGCGCCTCGACAATTTGATTTTTGTCGTCAACTGCAATCTGCAGCGTCTTGACGGACCGGTGCGCGGCAACGGCAAAATCATCCAGGAATTGGAAGCGATCTTTCGCGGCGCCGGCTGGAATGTCATCAAGCTGATCTGGGGCAGCGACTGGGATCCGATCATTCAAGCCGATCGCGATGGCCTGCTGGTCAAGCGCATGGGTGAGATCACCGACGGGCAGTATCAGAAATATTTTGTCGAGAGCGGCGCTTATTTCCGGCAGAATTTTTTTGGTACCGATCCGCGCCTGCTGAAGATGGTCGAACATCTTTCGGACGAGCAACTCGCGCGCATGCGCCTCGGCGGCCACGATCCGATCAAAGTGCACGCCGCCTATAAAGTCGCGGTGGAGCATAAAGGAACTCCGACCATCATTCTTGCCAAGACCATCAAAGGCTATGGACTGGGCGAGGCGGGAGAAGGCAAGAACATCACTCACCAGCAGAAAAAGCTGAACGACGACGAGCTGCAAATTTTCCGTTCGCGCTTCGGCATTCCGATTCCCGACGGTGAACTGCATGAAGCTCCCTTCTATCGACCCGCCGACGACAGTGCGGAGATCAAGTACATGCAGGAGCGGCGCAAACAACTGGGCGGCTACATGCCGGTGCGCAAAGTGCGTGCCATGCCGCTGAAGCCGGTGTCTGACGCGCTCTTCGAAGAGTTCCACAAGGGTACCGAAGGCCGCGACGTTTCCACCACCATGGTCTTCGTGCGCCTATTAGCGAAGTTGCTGCGAGACCCTGAGGTAGGAAAGTTTATTGTTCCCGTGGTTCCCGACGAGGCCCGCACCTTCGGCATGGAGGCGCTTTTCCGCCAGGTCGGCATCTACTCCAGCGTCGGCCAACTCTACGAGCCGGTCGATATGGATACCCTCCTTTATTACAAGGAGGCAAAAAACGGTCAGATCCTTGAAGAAGGCATCACCGAGGCGGGTTCGATGTGCTCGTTCATCGCCGCGGGCACTGCCTATGCCAACCACGGCATCAACACGATTCCCTTCTTTATTTATTACTCGATGTTCGGGTTCCAGCGCATCGGCGACCTGATCTGGGCTGCCGCCGACATGCGCTGCCGCGGTTTTCTCATCGGAGGCACAGCAGGGCGCACCACGTTGGCCGGCGAAGGCTTGCAGCATCAGGATGGTCACAGTCATGTCTTGGCTCTGCCGGTACCGAATTTGATGGCTTACGATCCGGCGTTTGCTTATGAGATTGCCGTCATCATTCAGGATGGCATCAAGCGCATGTACGTCGATGGCGAATCCATCTTCTATTACTTGACCGTCACCAACGAGCCGCTGCCGATGCCGGAAATGCCTCACGAAAAGGGCGTGCGCGAGGGCATCCTTAAAGGCCTCTATCGCTACAAGGCTTCTGAAAAGAAAAACGCCAAGTTGCACGCCCAATTGCTGGGCAGCGGCACCATTATGTTTGAAGTGCTCAAGGCGCAGGCCATCCTCGAAAAAGAATATGGAGTAGCGGCCGACGTTTGGAGCGTCACCAGTTACAAAGAACTTTATCGCGAGGCGAACGACTGCGCGCGCTGGAATATGCTGCATCCGACCGAACCGGCGAAGGTTCCCTTCGTGACGCAGGCTTTGAAGGGAGCATCGAGTCCGTTCATCGCGGCATCGGATTACATGAAGGTGCTGCCGGAGTGCCTCGCGCAATGGATCCCCGGCAAAGTGGTAGCGCTGGGGACAGATGGTTTCGGACGCAGCGAGAATCGCGCCTCTTTGCGAGATTTTTTTGAAGTGGACGCGAAGCACATCGTCCTGGCCACCTTGCATGCTTTGGCGAGCGACAAATCCGCAGAAAAGTCGGGCCACAAGAAGGATGGGGCCGACGGCGTGAGCGCGAAGCTTCTGGAGAAGGCGATCCGCGATCTTGGGATTGATTCGGAGAAACGCAATCCAGCTGTCAGCTAAGGGAAGTGCGCACGCGGTTTGCGAGATAAGTTTGAGCTGTCATCCTGAGTGAAGCGAAGGACCTGCTGTCTCGCGGCGGCCGATGAAAAACAGGTCCTTCGCTTCGCTAGGATGACAATTTGGAATTACGATTAACGAGCCACCGGGAAAGAACGTAAAGAATGGCAATTGAATTCAAGTTACCCGAACTGGGTGAGAACATCGAAAGTGGAGATTTGGTTCGCTTGATGATCAAGCCCGGAGCCAGCATCGCCGAAGGCGAGCCGGTGATGGAACTCGAGACCGACAAGGCAGTGGTTGAAGTGCCCTCATCGGTCAGCGGAACGATTGGCGAAGTGCGGGTAAAAGAGGGCGACAAGCTGCGCGTGGGGCAGGTGATTTTTACCGTTGAGAACGGCGCCGGAACGCGGCCAGAACCGGCATCCAAGACGGCTTCCGCTCCGCCTAAGCCAACTAAGCCGGAAGAGCAATATGCTCCTGTTGAGGAAAGTTTCGTTTCCGATACATCAGTTTCAACAATTTCAGCAAAGGCTGCCCCATCGGCACCGCGCGAAAGAGATCGGGAGGCCGCATCCTCGACCGCGAGCGAATTCAAGCTGCCGGAGCTAGGCGAGAACATCGACTCCGGCGACCTGGTGCGATTGCTGATCTCGCCGGGTACCCGCGTTTCAGAGGGCCAGCCGGTCATGGAACTTGAAACCGACAAAGCGGTGGTCGAGGTGCCTTCGTCGGTCCAGGGCGTGGTGGGAGAGATTAGGGTTAAAGAAGGACAGAAAGTCAAAGTAGGCGACGTTATTTTTACCCTGCAAGGCAATGCTGGAGCCGCGGAAGTGAAGCCGGCGCGCCGGCACGAGCCGGTCGAACACATGTCTGGCCAGCAAGGAGCTCGGCTCTCCTTTCAGTTGGCGATGCGCGCCGAAGGCAAAACCGAAGAACAGGCCCTGCCTCCGGATCATCCGCAAGCACCACCGGCTGAATTCAGCATGCCCGTGCAGTTGGAAAAAGTTGCCGGCACTGAGCATCGCGATCCAGTGCCGGCGGCTCCGCATGTGCGGCGGCTGGCGCGCGAGATTGGCGTCGACATTCACAGCATCCAGGGCAGCGGGCGCGGCGGGCGCATCAGCGAGGAGGACGTCAAAGCGAGCGCCAAGAGTGCTCTGCTGGCGGCGGCCGTGGCGGCACAAGTTCCTCGCGGAACGTTCGTCGAGCCGGACTTGCCCGATTTCTCGAAGTGGGGCAAGACCGAACGCGTCTCCATGCGCGGAGTCCGGCGCAAAACCGCCGAGCACCTGCGGCAGGCTTGGAACACGATTCCGCATGTCACGCAACAGGATCGCGCTGACATCACTGAACTCGAGCATCTTCGCGCGAAGTTCGCGCCGCGAGCCGAAGAAGCTGGCGGCAAGATGACGGTCACAGCGATTGCACTGAAAGTCTGCGCGGCGGCGTTAAAAGTTTTTCCCCAGTTCAACGCCTCGATTGACATGGCGAAGGAAGAAATAATTTACAAGCAGTACATCAACATTGGCGTGGCAGTCGATACTGACCGCGGACTGCTGGTTCCGGTGATTCGCGACGTCGATAAAAAGAATATCGTTGAGCTGGCGGCGGAGATGACGCAGCTCTCCAAGAAAGCGCGCGAGCGTAAGCTGACGCCCGAAGAGATGGAAGGCGGGACTT
Organism: uncultured Acidobacteriaceae bacterium; assembly: GCA_963775845.1. Lineage (GTDB taxonomy): Bacteria > Acidobacteriota > Terriglobia > Terriglobales > Acidobacteriaceae > Acidiflorens. The sequence goes on from CAVZKN010000002.1 coordinate 72,449, forward strand.
TTACGATCACGAATCTCGGAGGAATCGGCGGCACCGGTTTTTCACCCATCGTAAATCATCCCGAAGTTGCGATTCTTGGCCTGTCGCGTTCGCGCATGGAGCCGGAGTGGGTCAGCAATAAATTCGAGCCGCGCTTGATTCTGCCACTCTCCCTCTCGTACGATCACCGGTTGATCGACGGAGCAGACGCTGCACGGTTTCTGCGCTGGATCGCCGAGGCGTTTGAGCAGCCGTTCTTGCTTTCGGTGCAGGGATGAGAGTAATTTCACCGCCGAGACGCAGAGTCCGCGGAGAAAACAAAATACTGTCATCCTGAGCGAAGCGAAGGACCTAAGTATTCTGCGGCAAGGTGCATAGGTCCTTCGCTTCGCTCAGGATGACAACCATGCTAAAAGGATAAATAACGGAGATGGCGAATAATTCGAATTTGCGATTGGCGGTAATCGGCGGCGGCCCCGGCGGTTATGCCGCTGCGTTTCTGGCTGCCGATCTGGGCATGAAAGTTACCATGATCGATCCGGAGGCACTCCCTGGAGGCGTCTGCCTGTATCGCGGCTGCATTCCATCGAAGGCGCTGCTGCATGTGGCCAAATTGCTGGAAGAAGCCGAGCAGGCCAAGAACTGGGGCATCGAATTCGCCGAGCCCAAAGTCGATCTTAATAAGCTCCGTGGATGGAAAGAGAGCGTTGTCAAAAAGCTGACCGGCGGCCTGGGACAGCTAACTAAACAGCGCTCCGTCACATTTGTTCAGGGCAAAGCCGCATTTGTGAATTCGACGACGTTGAAGGTGACGAAAAGCCAGGCTGGCGGCGAAGAGAACCTGACGTTCGACCGCATCATCATCGCCACCGGATCGCGTCCAACGGTAGTGCCCAGCCTCAAGCTCGACAGCCCGCGCCTTATGGATTCAACTGGCGCGCTTGACCTGCCTGACATTCCGAAAACGCTGCTCGTCATCGGCGGCGGCTACATCGGACTGGAACTCGGATCGGTCTACGCCACGCTCGGCACCAAGGTGACGTGCGTCGAAATGATGCCCGGCTTGCTCCCCGGAGCCGACCGCGACCTGGTTCTGCCGCTCCACAAGCGGCTCGAAAAACTTTTTGCCGCGATTCTGTTGAACACCACCGTTAAATCGCTCAAAGACGAAAAGACTGGCATTCGCGTAACCCTCGAAGGCCCGAACGTAAAAGAAAAAGAGCAGGTCTTCGACCGCGTGCTGATGTCGGTGGGTCGGCGTCCAAATTCCGAGATCCCCGGCCTCGACAAAACGCAAGTCAAGGTGAACCAGAAGGGATTTATCGAAATCAACGGTCAGCGGCAGACTGCCGATCCTGCAATCTACGCCATCGGCGATGTAGCTGGAGAGCCGATGCTCGCCCACAAAGCCATGCATGAAGGGCGCACTGCCGTTGAAGCCATCGCCGGTCACAAGGTCGCTTTCGAGCCGAATGCGATTCCCGCTGTCGTGTTCACCGATCCGGAAATTGCCTGGGCTGGGCTGACCGAAACGCAGGCGAAAGAACAAGGACGCGAAATCGCCATCGCCAAATTTCCATGGGCTGCTTCAGGGCGAGCCATCACCCTCGACCGGCCCGAAGGCCTCACCAAACTCCTCATCGATCCGAAGACGGAGCGCGTGCTCGGCGTCGGCATCGTCGGGGCGGGCGCGGGCGAACTGATCGCCGAAGGCGTACTAGCCATCGAAATGTGCGCGCTGGCAGCCGATGTCGGTATGACCATCCATCCGCATCCGACCTTGTCGGAGACGATGATGGAGTCGGCGGAAGTTTTCTACGGACAGGCCACGGACATCTATCGTCCCAAAAGATAAAGTGGAGTAACTTGCGTCGCGCCCGTGCGAACCAGCATCCAAGGTTCGACCGGGCGATGATGCCCCATCACACCACTAACAGAAACATTGATGAAAAAAATCTTCCTCTTGCTTTACGTCGCCGGACTTTTTAGCCTGACGGCGCCCTCGTCGGTCGCTCAATCCGTGCCTGGCTTGTTGAAGCCTGGAACGTCGCTTCGCGCGCCGGGTTCGGCTTCGTCCGATCCCCTGGGCCGTGACACTCCTTCGGGAACGGTGCTTGGGTTCCTGCAGGCTGCACAAGACGGAAACGAACGAACCGCCGCAGATTACCTGCAGATGAGCGTTGCACGCCGTCAGTCTCAGGGCCCTGAGATGGCCAGCAAGTTGAAAGTGCTGATGGACAGAGCTTTCGTCGGCAGCATTCGCCGCATCAGCACGCGGCCCGACGGCGATCCCGAAAGCGGTACCTCGGACCAGCAGACGATCGGCAACTTTTCAACGCGCGACCAGGATATCCCCGTCGTCCTAGTGCGGGTCAATGATCCCAACGCCGGCAAGGTCTGGCTTTTTTCCGCGGACACGCTCAGCAAAGTCCCCGAACTGTACGACAGCGTTGAATCTCACCTCATCGAAAACAAGTTGCCGCCAAGCCTGGTCCGCAATGTGTTTCTGGGAATGCCAGCCTGGCAATGGCTGGCGCTTCTGGTCGCGATACCGGTGGCCATCGTCATCGGCTGGGCCGTGGTGTTGTTGCTGGCGATTCCGCGACGGATCTGGCTCAAGGTTAAGAATCGTCCTGATTTGCACTCTTACAGCCGCGTGACCAAGCCTCTGCTGGTTTTCTTCAGCGCGCTGGCTGATCGCGTGATCGCAGCCTATCTCGATCTGCCCCTACTCCCTCGCCTTTATTATTACCGGACCATCGGCGTTTTCGTCAGCATCGGCTTCTTCTGGTTTTTGCTCCGCGTCACCAGTCTCGCCATGCAGCGCCTGCGCGTGCGCGCGATCAGTGGCGGCCGGGTCGGCACCGGGACACTCCTGGTATTGGCTGAGCGCTTGCTGACCGCGTTGGTGCTGGTTGTGGCCGTGCTGGCCATATTTGGCATCCTGGGCTTCAACTTAACCACGCTCCTTGCCGGCCTCGGCATCGGCGGCCTGGCCATCGCTTTGGCAGCGCAGAAGACGCTGGAAAATCTCTTTGGCGGAATCTCCGTGCTGGCCGACGAGGTGATCCGCGTTGGCGATTACTGCCGCTTCGGCGACCGCACCGGCACGGTCGAAGACATCAGCCTGCGCTCGACGCGCGTTCGCACCGACGCGCGCACCGAGCTCTCCATTCCTAATGGCACGCTGGCCACCATGAGCATCGAAAATTTCAGCCGCCGCGACAAGATACTTTTTAATCCGGTGCTCTCGATCCGGTATGAAACCACCGCCGATCAACTCCGCTATCTGCTGGCGGAGACCCGGCGGATGTTATTCGAACACCCTAAAGTCGAGACCAACAGCGCCAGCATCCGTTTCGCCAATTTCGATGCCAGCGCTTTGCGCCTGGAGATATTCGCCTATGTCCTTACGGCTGACTCCAATGAATTCGCCGCCATCCGCGAAGATCTCTTACTGCGCATTATGAATATTGTCGAGCAGTCGGGCAGCGTTTTCGCCTTTCCCTCGCAAACCCTGTATATGGCGCGCGCCCACGGGCTCGATCCGGAAAAAACCGCCGCCGCGGAGCACACAGTACAACTGTGGCGCGATCAGCACAAGCTTCCCTTCCCTGATTTTGCTCCTGCCGATAAGTCTTCGTTCCGCGGATCGATCACTTATCCTCCACCTGAATCGGCCGTCGCAAACGACGGGAAGAATTCCTAGGGCTTTTGGTCGCGCGGCTTGACCTCTTCGTTTTTCTGACGGAGTCACGCGGCCCCAACTTACTCCCGTAACTTGCAGCTTTCTGTCCCGCTTCCTAGCATTTAGAGCATGCCCCATGCTTTGCTTCTATCGCCGGACGACCAAGCCGTCGCGGCTATCACCGGAGTGCTCGAAGAGATGTGCGTAGGCTGCGAGCGGCCACTGGACGGAGTAACGGCTGCGCAAAAGCTTACCGCACGCAATTTCGATCTGGTGCTGGTGGATTGCGAAAACCTGGCGGCCGCCAAGCTGATCTTTGATGTTTGCCGTCGTGGCAATAACGGTCACAGCCCTGTTCCCATCGCCATTGTCGACGGCCGCGCCGGATTGCCGACCGCTTTCAGGCTGGGAGCCGAACTGATTTTGACCAAGCCGGTCGCGAAGGACCAGGCTCGCACCACCATCCGCACGGCAGTCAGCCGTGTGCGAAAGGAAGTCGGGGCCGGCGATCCCGCCGTCCCACTCCCAAGCCTGCCAATCGAAAACGAGGTCGAGAGTCCAGCTTCAGCTACCAGCCAAGTCTCAACCTATCTGGCGATGGCCGCGCGAGCCACGGGCACTCATGAAATGACAGCGGCAACGGCCACCCAGACAGCGACCGTAGAGACGACGACGGCAGCGGCGACAACGACTCAGATAGCAACCGGCGAGCCCGTAAATGGCGCGGAAAAGTCCGCGCAACCCGCTCGTGCAACTGCGGCGGAAGCGGGACAACGGGCCAGTTTGGCCGACCCTGTGGGCGCTGCCACCAGGAAGTCTCCTCCTCCTGATGCCTCCGCTATGTCCACGCCCATTGTCGACAAAAGTGGAGCTGCGAAATCAACAGAGGATTCCGCCAAGGTCCAGGTGAAGAGCACCGTTCCCAAGCGTGCACCTCTTCGGCCAAGCGAACCAAAGAGAAATAGCACTGCTGTCAACGCATTCCTGGGGCTGGTTATCGCTGCCGGAGGGCTATATGGCGCGTGGATGTATGAGCCGGGATTTCGCTCTCTGGCACAGTCGCAAATCGACCGCGCCGTAGTGCTGATTGGCATGGGATTGCCGCCAGCTCCGGCTGCCCCGAGAGTTGCAACATCGAAAGCTTGGACCGGTATCCCAACGCTGGCGAGCGGCAACAGCGACCCAATGTCATCTGCCTCTTCGGCAGTCTCGGTTGTTTCCCCTACGGGATCGGGAAGTGCCTCCGCGAAAGCATCGCCCCTCACGCCCGTTGCCAGCACACCCGCTGCACGTGCTGGGGATTCGACAGCTCCGGCTGTGGTAACGAGTGGCGCAACAAAAGAAGCAACTGACAGATCGACGCCCGACTCTCAGCCTCGAGAAGGTAATAGCGAAATCGTTCTCTCGTCTAAAGGTGCCGAAAAACGATTGGAACAATCCGTTCCGCCAAAGTATCCCGTAGGCACGGCGAATGGTGCGGACGGAACGGTGGTGCTGAAGGCGCGGGTAGACGAAACCGGAAGAGTTATCGACCTGCAGCCGGTTGAAGGAGCGCCGGCCCTGGCTTCGGCCGCGGTCCAGGCTGTGAAGCAGTGGCGATATCGGCCCTATGTACGCGACGGCAAGACTCAGCCGTTTCAGACGGTTGTTATTGTCGACTTTCAGCGGCCTTGATTCAGCAGAAAGTAATCGCAAGACGTGGGTCGATAGTCTCGTGAGAGCGAACCACTAGCGGCCGGCTTGAAGATCTCAATCCACCGCGACTGGTCTCACTATCACCCTCCTTATCAATTACTCACGTAACTTGCTGGTACCTACCTCATTACCTAGGATTGCCTCATCATGGGTTACCAAGCCTTACTTTTTTGTCCTGATGAAAAACTCGCCAGCGTAGTCCGCCAAGTATTTGGTGAACTGGAGTTCACTCTTGACCCGGCCGAAGACCCCTTTGCAGCGGTTAAGAAGTTGATGGCGCAACATTACGACGTAATCGTCGTCGAGGGCGAGAACGAGCAGAACGCGGCGTTGCTGTTTAAGAGCGCACGAAATTCCAGTCTCAATCAAGGATCCTTGGCCATTGCCTTAGTCGAAGGGCAAGCGGGCGTGGCCAAGGCCTACCGTATCGGGGCGAACCTCGTCCTTACCAAGCCGATCAACGTTGAGCAAGCCAAAGGGACGTTGCGCGTTGCGCGGGGGCTCCTACGAAAGAGTTCCGATGCAACTGGCAGTGCGGGCGCTCCTCAGGCGCCTGCAAAACTCGTGGTCAGCTCCAGCGGAATACAACCTGATCGTCGCGGGGCGCGAATTGTAGCGCCTGCGCCGAGCCGGATCGAGGTGAGGGACTTTGAGGCTCCGTGGCCAGGTGCAGGTCCACAGCCGGGGTTGGATGAATCTCAGGGCCCGACAGCGGGAACAAGAATTACAGAGGCGCCCGCCCCGCAGCCAACGATTCGCCTGGCAACTACCGGTAGCGAAATCGCAGGGCAGTCAGTCTCTTCGGCTACGGTCAAGAATAATTCAGGCAAGAATAGTTCGACCCATGATGGGGCTGTGCCCGACAAGTCGGAAGCAAATCCCGGTTCGGCCGTGCCATCGCCAGGCCGCGGCTTCGCATCAACACCCGCGGCGGGAACGGCCGCAGCGCCGGCCTCGGCGAAGTCAGGCACCACATCGGCCAACCGGATCGTCGAGGCGGAAACTGTTAAAGCGTCTGAGGACAAATCCGCGGCCATCAACCCCGTTCAAACCACTCCCATTCTGGCTAGCCCTGCTCAAACCAGCCCTGCCCCCGCCAAACCGGCTCCGGAAAGCTCAAGTCCGGACAAATCATCGGTCGGCGTGACTCCAGCGCCATCATTCAGTTCGGTGAAAGCGAGCGATGCTCCTTCTTTTGCAAGACTGGACGACGATGTCTCCGGAGGAGGGTTCGGCCAAAAGAAGCTGCTACTGGCGGCGATCTTTATCCTGGCGATTGCCGCGATTGGCTACCTGGTTTTCGGTAAGCTTGGCGGTTCTGGCACACCTGCCGCTCCACCGGCGGTGATTTCAACACCAGAGAAGGTGCGGCTTGAACCGGCGCCCGTAGCTTCACCGGGGCTAGGTTCTTCATCCGCGACACACGAGGCGATTGCGCCGGAGACAAACGCCTCCCTTCGTGCAAATTCCGCTACGCACGACCCAACTTCCCACGACTCAGCTTCCAAAGAGACAGCCAGGGCGCTGCCGTCCAATCTGCAGACCGGTGCCGCGAACGTTAACCAGGAACGGGTCTCGCTGAAATCGACGCCGAGTTCAACTGCAGATTCCGATGTCGAAGCAACGCCGCATCCGTTAAGGGTGAAATCAAACGCCGGCGCGGGCAGCTCTCAGACGCGTACTGAAGAAGCGGCGCCGCAGATTTCTGGACTGATTGCCGACGTGGCTCCCAAAGACAGCAAACTCGCGAACTTGATCACCTCGGCGCCATCGAGCCTGCCCAGAATGTCACCGGCGAACTTGAGAATTTCTCAGGGCGTTTCGGAAGGACTTCTGATCAAGCGCGTCCAGCCAAAGTACCCTCCAGCCGCGGTTGCGACCCACGCCGAGGGTTCGGTGCAGATTCAGGCAACGATCAATAAAGAAGGCTACGTCACGAATACGAAGGTGATTCGTGGGAACTCTCTCTTAGCGGCGGCCGCGTTAGATGCGGTCCGGCAATGGAGATATAAGCCGTATTACCTGGATGGCCAGCCGGTAGAAATCCAGACCCAGATCACGGTTAACTTCCGGGCCCAATGAGATAGACGGCTTCTCAGTTTTCATTTCTCAATTGTCTGTTCTCAGCTCTCAATGCCAATCCCAGCCGTAATAATATCGACTGCGAAAGCAGCCGCCGACGCCATTTTTTCTACCCAGATGTTTGTGAGTTGACTAAGTGAGCTGATGGGATAGCTGACCGCTAATTCAGTTGCTCTTCGAGCGGGCGCTGCCGGGGGCGGCCGGGATGCGCGCTGATGCTGCGAAACTTGTGATAGACGTCATGCAAGTCTTCACTCAGTTGCCGCACAACCATCATGCAGAAGTCGCCGTGCTCGCGCAGAAACGCAAGGAACTGGTCTCGCGGTATAAAAACCGCTGTGGCGTCTTCATCAGCCTCCGCCGTGACGCGATACTTGTCTCCGCTCATGATCTCACTCAACCCGAGAACAGACCCGGGACCGGCAACTTCCAGGAACTGTTCCTGGCACTTACCTGCTGTCAGCAGAACACGAATTCCGCCTCTTTCCACCACGTAAACACCTTTTGCCAGGGAGCCTTGCTGAAACAGAATTGAACCTCTCGGAAATCGCTCGGAGGGTCTGATCGCGCGGAGGGCCTTTAACAGATCAGGACTCAACTTACCCGGTAAAGACGGCGACGACACCGGTTCTCTCTTTTCTTATTGAGACCCATTCTGCACAAGCTGGCCCGCGCGGGATGTGATCGCCATCACCTGACTTAGTGAGACAGGGAGAAGACTTAGGAGATCCGCTGCAAAAAGGACTGCGCAGCGTATGTATCGCTATTGCCGTTCCAGCACTTCGTCGATTTCGGCGCGGCTGCCCTTGTCGATGGTGACGATTTTGTGGATCGGCTGGAATCCGGTCAGAGTGATATCGACAATATAGTTTCCCGCACCAACCGCGACGCCGACCGGCGAGGTCTTGTCCAGAATATGCTGGTTGATAGATACCTGAGCGCCTTTCGGCCGAGTGCGAATCACAATCGATGCCATGCCGGCAACACTGTCGGGGCCGCGTCCAAACAGGCGGTTGAGCGCCCCCATCGTATGCATGTCTTCGGTATTGCCCAGCGCTTTGAGCACGGGTGAGTACTGGAAATTTTGAGCCGGACCGAGGTCGGCGGTGACGGTTTCATCAAGATAACCTTGTTTACGCAGTAAAACGGTGTGACTTCCTTTTTCGACGGCGAATTGGGCCGGCGTCACGCGCCGCATTGGCTTGCCGTCGATGAGGATGTCGGCGCCCGGCGGCGTGCTGCTGACCACCACCAGCGCGTTGACCGACGCGAGCACGAATTGCAGAGACACTTTGCTGCCGAAAGCTACTTCGATCGACCGAATGTCGGAAGAATAGCCCGGCTTACTGACAGAAATGATGTGCTTGCCCGGGCTTAGATTGGCAAGAGTGAACGGAGTAACCCACGCAGGGTCGCTTTGTCCATCAACCTGCAGAGAGGCGCCTTGCGGATTAGAGTCGACAAGGGCCTCGCCTGTCTGAGCGGCTGGTTCGGGCACGAGAATGGGCGCACGAGCGGTATTTTTGGCGCTACGTTTCTCTGCAGGACGTACCGACAGACGCGGTTGCAGCTCCAGCACTGGAGCGGTCTCGTTCCCATTCTTCGCTGATGACCCACTGTTACCGGTTGGCTGCACGGCAGTTGCGGCGGAATTCTCATTTGCCGCGGAGATCTGTTGCGGTGCAGGGGTCGAGCCGTCATCCACCGAGCGAATGTGAAAGTAGACGGCGATCACCACGATCAGGATCAGGCCGACAGCACCGAGCGTTGAAAAGAGAATCAGTTTCGGGGGGACGGTGGCGATTTGATGAATCGCCTTCTGTGCGACTTCACGAGGTTTTCCCGGAGTCGGCTCCTTTCTTCGATAAGGCTGCGCGGCAACGGGAGCGGGTTCGGCGGGCTCGGGAATGGACGGCGCTGCGAACGCTTGCTTCAACGGTGGCATTTCCGCAAGATCGGAAAAACTCTTCCCGCTTGAGGCCGTCTCGGGTTCAGACAACGGCCCGGTCATCAGCCTTGAGATTGGTCCCGAGTTGGGCTCAGACATCAGAGGATCAACCGCGACGCGCGGACGCTCGACATCTTTCTCGAGTGCGCTGGATAAGACCGGGCCCGAGGCTGCCAGAGAATCGAGTGTGCTCTTCTCCAGATCGCTGATCAAGCGCGCGCCCGAATTCGACGGGCTATTAGAAAAGTTACTTGAGGAAGCACTCGACGCCCGGCCAGAAACTCCAGCGGCCGCGGCAGCGCTAAGCTTCGAGCTTGGCGGATTGGGCAGAGTCGGAGCATGCGCGCGCGTTGACGTAGGGGCAACCTGATCACGAGAAGGTGGCTTTGGTGGAATGTTCGCAGGGGCTGTCGAAGCCGGAGTCGAGGCTGCGGAGACGAACTTGCTCGATGCGGCTGCACGGGCCGCGCGATTTGCCACCGTGTTCGGAACCGGGGCAGACTTCACCGGATCAGCCGCCTTCTTGCCATTCTCCTTGCATCGTTCCAGATCATCCACCAGCTCATGACCAGTCTGATAGCGCTCCGCCGGATCTTTCGCCAGAGCTTTCATGATCAGCGCGCTGATCACTGGATGCACCTTGCCATTCAGCGACGCCGGCACCTGCGGCATGCCATTCTCAATCTGCTGGACCAGTTCAACCGGATCTGCAGCATCAAAGGCCTTGCGGCCCGCCACCATCTCGTAGAGGATCGTACCCAAAGTAAACAGGTTCGAACGCAAGTCGATACCTTCACCGCGAATCTGTTCGGGAGAGCAATAGGGCATTAATCGCCCGAGGCCTTGCCCCGACTCGGCATTGATCAAGCTCATGTTCGAGATGCCATAGCCGAGGACTTTGACCATCCCATCCCACTGCACCATTATTTTTGCGGGTTCGAGCGAGCTGTGGGTTACGCCTTTTGCGGCGGCGTGCTCCAGTGCCGCGCAAACCTGACGCGATATGTCGATCAGGTCCCAGATCGAGAACCCCTCGTCATGCGACAACATGGTGGCAATGCTGTTGCCCTGGATGTACTCCATGGCGGCGCAGAATTGGTTGTCGATCTCACCCGCTCCGAAAAGAGGAACGATATTCTGGTTGGCCAGAGTGCGGGCGCTTTCGCCTTCGTTAAGCAGCGCGGTCACAAAGGCATCTTTGGCATCGCCCAGCCGCTCCAGACTCTGCGTCTTGAGGACCACGACCTGCTCGGTCTTCAAGTCCAACGCCTTGTAAATCAGGGCGGTGTCTGAGTTCGACAGTTCACTCTGGATTTCGAAACGGCCAAACATCGTCGCCATTTACCATCGCCTCGCGCTCACGTAGCCGCACCTTATCCCAGCTGGGAATTGGGCAAGAATCAAAGGGGAGATCGCACCTAGAATACCGCCATCAACTGATCGTCCGGGAGTTACGAAGGTACCAGAAACAACGAGCGACACGCGGCAGATGCACTTTCAACGAATCACGGATGAGTCCTTGCTGATACCCTCAACCCTTTCATTTATCTTCTGCCGGCCAATTTTTTCTTGCCTGAATACTTGGCAAGCGCGTCGGTACTTTGGTAATTTTCCCTTAACGCCCTTCCCGCGTTCCAATAGAGAAGGCGTTTCCCCGCAGGATTTGTAGTCATGAATAGTTTTCAACTCTGCTTTGTCATCCAGCTGTTTGTCGTAATCGGACTGGCCGGATTATTGTGGCCCCAGAAGCTGATGCCCATTTTCGATGTCCTGATGTACCCTTGGGCGGCCACCTTGCGCGCGGTTCGCACCAGGAGCCTGGCGGCGATTGCCGTGGCGCTTGTTCTTTTTGTCAGGCTGCTTTCCATCCTTCGTTAGCTTCGGCTCGCAATTCTGCGCGAAAAAAGACGCGCGTGCAGTTGTTCCAACCACAACCGCTGCTTTATCCTCGAAGTAGAATGATGCGGGGCTGATTTCCTCTCGCGGGATCTCGTCTAAAATAGAAGTTCTTTGGGAGTGTATGACCTTAACTCGCTTCGTGACCAAAAGCGCGTTTCGTAACCGGCGGCGGAGCCTGCTGACCGTGCTGAGCATCGCTTTCTCGCTCCTGCTGCTGACCCTGATGATGACCATCTGGCGCTCTTTCTACATTGACAAGGTCAGCGCCGAGTCTGCCCAGCGCTTGATCACCCGCCACCGCGTCTCGCTGACCGAATGGCTGCCGTCCTACTACCGGGAGAAGATTCGAGCCGTCCCCGGAGTCGCGGCTGTCTGCCCCGACAACTGGTTTGGCGGCATTTACAAAGACAGTAAGCCGGAAAATATGTTCGCCCAGTTCGGCACCGATCCCTCGGAATTCATGAAAATTTTTACCGACTTCCGTATGCCTGAGGACCAGTTGGTGGCTTGGCAGCGTGACCGCGCGGGCGCCATCGTCGACGACCAACTCGCCGCCAAACATGGCTGGAAGCTGGGCGATCGCATCGTCCTCCAAGGCACAATTTATCCGGTCGATCTCGAACTCACGATTCGCGGCTTGTACACGGCGCCAAAACCTACCAGTTCCCTCTATTTCAATCAAACCTATATTGAAGAAGCAGTCCCGGCACTTGCCAAGGGGAAGGCGGGATTTTTCAACATCCTCGCCGCTTCTCCCGATGACGTTCCGAAGATCGCGGCCGCGGTGGACGACATGTTCCGCAACTCACCCGAACCGACCAAAACCGAGACCGAGAAAGCTTTCCAGTTGGGCTTCATCAATAGCATTGGCAATGTCAAAGCGTTTATCCTGAGCATCTGCTTCGCGGTCGTGTTTGCCACGTTGCTCGTCTCGGCGACGACCATGGCCATGTCGATTCGCGAACGCACCCGCGAGGTTGCGGTGCTGAAAACGCTAGGATTCACGCGGCAGACAATTTTGCGCCTCTACATTGGCGAAGCGGTCATGGTAGCTCTGAGCGGCGGGATCATAGGCTGCGGACTGGCGATGCTACTGGTGTCGGCACTCGGGCACACGCCGGGGATGGATTTCTTTTTTTCTGGCCTGAAAATAACGCCTCCCACTTTGCTTGTAGCCATTGTCGTCGCGGGAGCACTGGGATTATTGAGCGCGGTCATCCCCGCCTACCACTCGGCAAAATTGGATATCGTGGAGGGCCTGCGCTACATCGGCTAAAGTTTCCTGGCAGTGCTGATTTTCATTCGGGTTGGATTCGTATCAGGGCATCGCTTTAAGCGATGCCATAAAATCGAAGATAGAGATGCCCCTTGAGGGGCGGCCACAGAGATCCACAGCATGGCGATTCCAATCAGCTATAACATTCGCAATCTGAAATTGCGCAAGGGCCTGACCATCATGACGGCACTGGGCATTGCGCTCACCGTGACCACCGCCGTTTTCCTGATGGCGCTCCTGGCCGGTCTGAACAAAGCCTTCAAGTCGAGCGGCGATCCGCTCAACGTGCTCGTCATGCGCAAGGGCTCGACCGCTGAACTCTCGGGAGGCTTCGACGCCAATCTTTTTCCGACATTAAGAACGCTCCCCGGCATCGCCAAGAACGCACAGGGCGAGCCGATCGCTTCCGGCGAGTGGGTGGTGGTGGTCGTTCTGCCGCGCAAGGATGGCACCGGCGAAGTCAACGTGTCGGTGCGCGGCCTGATGCCAGCCGGTGTTGCCCTGCGCCTGGATGAAAAAGACTCCAAAGACACGCCGAGGTTGAAATTGACCGAAGGCCGCTGGTTTACTCCCGGACAACGCGAGGTGGTGGTGGGAAACTCCATCCATAGTCGTTTTTCCGGCGCCAACGTTGGTGACACGCTCGACTTCGCCAAGGGCAAGTGGCAAGTTGTCGGCGTTTTCGATTCAGGAGGCACCGCCTACGATTCGGAAATCTGGGGCGACGTCAATCAGATTGCCGCCGATTTTGATCGCCAGGGGGCCTTCGCTTCAGCCTATCTCCGGGCAACGGATCCGATCGCTGCCGACGCGCTCGTGCACCGCGTCAGCGACGATCAAAGGCTGAAGCTCGAGGGCACGCTCGAAACCGAGTATTACGAAAAGCAAACCAGTTCCGGCGGAGCGATTAAATTTATAGGCATGTTCGTGGCCGTCATTATGGCCATCGGATCAAGTTTTGCCGCCATGAACACGATGTATGCGGCCGTGGCTTATCGCTCGCGCGAGATCGCAACCTTGCGCATCATAGGATTTTCCAGGCCCAGCATTCTGACGTCGTTCGTGATCGAGGCCTTGCTGCTTTCGCTGCTGGGAGCGGCTGTCGGCATCCTCCTTATATTACCGTTCAACGGCATGAGCACCGGTATCGGCAATTCTTTAACCTTCAGCGAAACTGTCTTTAGCCTGCATCTGACTTTGGGAGTGGCGTTGACCGCGGTCGTCTTCGCCATGGTGATGGGCCTGCTCGGAGGATTCGCTCCGGCGTGGCATGCCGCGCGCCAGGATATTCTGACCTCGCTGCGCGCTTGAATTGCGGTTTATTCACAAAGGATTCGTACAATAACGAGCAATGCCCACCGATCTGGGACAGACCGACGCGAAGCACGACGATCTGCGAAGCCTGCGCATCGATCGGTCCTTGCGCGATAATGGCGGAGAGCCTCCCGCGTGGTCGCGTCGCGTCATTCTCGGCGGCATTGCTCTCGTTGTCCTGCTCGGGATTGCCGCGCTGGCCTACCGTTTGCTCGCCGCGAATACCGCGGAAGTAGAAGTAACGCGGGCGACGGCCGAAGGCTCCGACGCAGCGGGCAGCACCGTCCTTTCAGCCAGCGGATACGTCGTCGCTCATCACAAGATCAACGTGAATTCGAAGGTCACCGGCCGCGTAGCGTGGATCGGCGTGGAAAAAGGCGACAAGGTAAAAGAAGGACAGGTTCTGGTCCGGCTTGAAGACGAAGAATTCCGCGCACAATATGAACAGGCTCGCGGAGCGGTCGAAAGCGCCAAGGCTCGCCTGCTCGAAGCGCAGCATGGATCGCGCCCCGAAGAAATCGAACAGGCGGACCACAATCTGTCAGAGGCGCGAGCCACGGCGCAGAATGACAAGATTAATCTCGCCCGCGCGAGAGATCTGTTTGCTCAGGGAGTCAATTCCAAACAGAATCTCGATGACGCCAGCGCCAAGTATGACGCTTCGATGCATCGCATGAATTCGCTGGAGCAGTCCTTCCGGCTCATGCAGCTTGGGCCGCGCTCTGAAGAGATTGATCGCGCCAAGGGCGATCTGCTGCAGGCCGAGGGTCAGATGGCCTATGCCAAGTCGCAGCTCGACGCCACAGAGATTCGTGCTCCCGTGACCGGCACAATTCTCGAGCGCACCGCCGAAAAAGGTGAACTGGTGACCGCGCAATTTGCCAGCGGCGCCGAGGGTGGTCCGCGCGGATCGGTCGTTGCGCTCGCCGATCTCAACGACATTCAAGTCGAACTCGATATCGCGCAGGATGATTTTGCCAAACTGTCTCCAAAGCAGGAAGGGATCGTCACGCTCGATGCCTTCAAAGACCGCTCCTATCCCGGCGAGATTGCCGAAATGTCACCGGAGGCGAATCGGCAGAAGGCAACCGTACAGGTCAAGGTGCAGATTCTGAAACCCGACTCTTATCTGCGTCCGGAGATGAATGCGACCGTGCAGTTCAAAGCGCCAGCGACTGAGAGTTCACCAGGCGCGAGTGCGAAAAAGACTTATGTCTTCGTGCCCACGGCCGCGTTGCGCGATAAAGACGGCACGAAGTTCGTGCTGTTGGCCTTCAACGGCAAAGCTCTGCGCCGCGATGTTCACGTCCAGGGCCAACGCTCAGGAGGCTACCTGGTCGATTCTTTAGTAGGCGGCGAGAGCGTGATCACGGCCGGGCCCGCCGATTTGCAGGATGGGCAAAAGATTCGTATCAAAGGGCAATGACAAAAAGACAATGAACCAGAGGCATTCATGAACGTAATGACGACCCCAGCTCCGACGCAACCAGCCGTGGGCAGCAAAGTGGTGCAGGCCCGCGCCGTCACCAAAATCTTCAAGCGCGACGCTTTCGAGGTCACCGCGCTCGACAAGGTTTCCATTGACATCGCTGGCGGAGAATTTCTCGCCCTGATGGGGCCTTCCGGATCGGGCAAGACCACGCTGCTGAATATGATCGCCGCCATCGACCGTCCGACCTCCGGCGAACTGCTGGTGATGGACAAGAATATTTTCAGCCTGAACGATGGGCAGTCGGCGAAGTGGCGCAACACTCACGTCGGATATGTTTTTCAGACTTTCAACCTGATTCCGGTGCTGACCGCATTCGAAAATGTCGAGTTACCGCTATTGTTGACGAGGATGACTCCGCAGCAACGCCGCGATCATGTGATGACCGCGCTCAAACTCGTCGGCCTCGAAGACCGCGTCCATCACCTCCCCAAGCAATTATCCGGAGGGCAGGAGCAGCGCGTCGCCATCGCTCGCGCCATAGTCGGAGACCCCACTTTGATTCTTGCCGACGAGCCGACCGGCGACCTCGACAGCAGCTCCGCGACTGACATTCTGGAGATTTTGAAGCGGCTGAATGAAAGTTTTCACAAGACCATCGTCATGGTGACGCACGATCCGCACGCCGCCGAATATGCGCACGTTACGCGGCATCTTGAAAAAGGGCGTTTGTTGCCGGCATGAACAACTCCAAGAACCCGGTATCGGCGAATCCGCGGAGGGTTAGCGAATCGATCTCTGAGATGTCAGAGATCGTCCTGCCGAACGATGCCAACCCACTGAACGCTCTCCTCGGCGGACGCCTTATGCACTGGATCGATCTCGCCGGCGCCATGGCTGCTCATCGCCACGCGCGCGCTTACGTCGTCACCGCTTCCATCGATCATCTGGATTTCCTCGTGCCCGTTCGTGTCGGCGACTTCGTGATCCTGCGCTCCTCCGTCAATCGTGTCTTTCATACCTCCATGGAAGTCGGCGTCAAGGTTTGGGTGGAGAATTATCGCGCGGAACAGAGGCACCATGTCAGTTCAGCTTACTTGACCTTCGTCGCCGTTGACGCGGCCGGAAACAAGGTCGCAGTTCCGCCAGTCGTTCCCGAGACCGAGGATGAAAAGCGCCGCTATGAAGGCGCCGCGCGCCGCCGCGAGATAAGGCGCGCCGAGTCTGCCCTTAGAAATGCCCACAGCTAGGGATTAGGACCTTCACCTCTAACTTATCCGACAACTTATGCCACGATCCTGCTAAGCTAGTGGGTCAAAATTCTGCCAATTTAGATTGGGACGTTTTTTATGGAGAGCGCACTTCTACTGCATCGCTTGCACTTTGCCTTCACTGCGACTTTTCACTATCTCTTTCCACAACTCACCATGGGCTTGGCGTTGCTGATCGTCGTGCTCAAGACCATGGCCCTGCGGCGCAACGATCCTGTATACAACGAGGCGGCGCGCTTCTGGGCAAGAATCTTCGGCATCAGCTTCGTCTTAGGCGTGGTCACCGGCATTCCGATGGAATTTCAGTTCGGGACCAACTGGTCGCATTTCTCCAAGTACGCGGGCGGCGTGATCGGCCAGACTCTTGCCATGGAGGGCATGTTCGCCTTCTTTCTCGAGTCCGCCTTGCTCGGCTTATTTCTGTTTGGCGAGCACCGACTTAGCGCGAAGGCACATTGGGGAACCGCCGTCGCCGTCTTCGCGGGCTCGTGGCTCTCTGGTTATTTCATCATTGCGACCGACGCTTTCATGCAGCATCCGGTCGGCTATTTCACCGCCGCCGACGGCAGCCTGCAACTGGCCAGCTTTTGGGATTTCGTGCTGAATCCCTGGGCCGGATGGCAATACGCCCATAACATGTGCGGCGCCGTCACCACCGGGGCCTTCGTTATGACCGCGGTGGGCGCATTTTATCTGCTCTCCGGAAAATGGGAAAAGCACGCGCGCATCTTCATCACCACCGGGGTGACGACGGGTGTCATTTTTTGCGTGCTGCAGATTTTTCCCACCGGTGACCGGCAAGGAAAGATGGTTACCGACCTGCAACCCGTCACTCTGGCGGCGATGGAAGGGCTGTTTCAAGGTCAGTCGGCCGCGCCACTGCTGATTGTCGGCCAGCCTAACGAGGAGCAAGGTAAGGTCGATAATCCAATTGCCGTGCCAGGTGTTTTGAGCATGCTGACTTACCGGCGATGGAACGCTCATGTGCGCGGGCTCGACGCCTTCCCGAAACAGGATTGGCCGGGCAATATTCCCCTTGTCTATTACAGCTATCACATCATGGTGGGTCTCGGCACATTCTTCATAGCCATCATGGCTGTCTCCTTATTTCTGTTATGGCGAGGCATGCTTTTTAAGGCGCGCTGGATGCTCTGGATCCTGATGCTGGCCGCGCCATTTCCTTTCGTCGCTAACACAGCGGGATGGATGACCGCCGAACTGGGACGGCAGCCCTGGCTCATCTATGGACTGATGCGAACTGCAGACGGCTATTCAACTCTGGTCTCCGCCGGTAATAGCATGTTTACCCTCCTGGGATTCATGGGCATGTACACCGTGCTTGGCATTCTGTTTCTGTTCCTGATTTGGCGTGAGGTTGAACACGGGCCTGTAAGTGGAAGCGCAACACCCTCGAATCTGCAACTGGCAACGGAGGCGAGATAACATGGCAAGCCTTTGGTTCTGCATTGTTGCGGTAATGGTCGCCATCTATGTCGTGCTCGATGGCTTCGACCTGGGAGCGGGCGCGATTTATCTCTTTGCGGCGAAGACGAATGACGAGCGCCGCCGCGTGCTGCGCGCCATCGGTCCGGTTTGGGATGGCAACGAAGTCTGGCTGCTGGCGGCGGGCGGAACGCTCTATTTTGCTTTCCCTCAACTCTATGCTTCGAGCTTCAGCGGGTTCTATCTTCCGCTGATGATGGTCTTGTGGCTGTTGATGCTGCGCGCTGTCGGCATCGAGTTCCGCTCGCATATCGAGAACTCCGTCTGGCAGGACTTCTTCGACGTAGTCTTCAGCGTATCGAGCATTCTGCTGGCGATATTCTTTGGGGCAGCGCTGGGTAATGTTGTGCGCGGGGTTCCGCTTGATGCCACCGGATACTTCTTCGAGCCGCTCTGGACGAACTTCAAACTCAGTAAGGCAATTGGCATCCTCGACTGGTATACCGTGCTGATCGGGGTGATGGCGCTGGTAACGCTGAGCGCGCACGGCTCCTATTATGTTGCGCTCAAAACCGACGCGGATCTTGGCCGGCGCGCCCGCGGATTTGCCTTGATGTGCTGGCCGGTGCAATTCTTCCTGACCGTCAGCGCGCTGGTTGCGACTTACTTCATCCGTCCGGACATCATGGCGAATTATGCCAAGTATCCGGTGGGCATTCTGGTGCCGATTGTGGTGGTGGCGAGCCTGGCTGTCATGCTCTGGGCCAATCCTACGGGCAAGGAGAAACTGGCCTTCGTGGCCTCCAGTGTGTACATCATCTTTATGCTGGTGGGAGCAGCGTTCGCTCTCTATCCGGTCGTATTGCCGGCTCGCGACCATCGCTACGACCTCACGATCTACAACACCGCAGCCGCCAGTCACGGGCTGTATGTTGGCATTGTCTGGTGGACGTTGGCCGCGGCGCTTAGCTTGGGCTACTTCGTGTTCCTCTATCGCATGTTTCGCGGCAAGGTGCAGTCGGGCGAAGGACACTACTGAAAGGCAGCCATCAGCCATCAGCCATCAGGAAAAACGAACTCCTTTGCAGTTCCCGCAGCAGGGCGAGCCGTGCGACGGCTGGCAGCAGAGCTTTACCTGATGGCTGACGGCTGTCTTTGCTTTACCTGACGGCTGATGGCTGTCCTTCCTTCCCGTATAATCTCCCCATGAGCGCTCATTCCCATCATCCTGGACAGCAGCAACCTGCTCCTCAACCTTTGCCTGGTGTTAATGCCATTATTGCCGTCGGTTCGGGCAAAGGAGGAGTCGGGAAGACCACGCTTTCCGTTAATCTGGCAATTGCGCTGAGCAAGATGGGCTATCGAACCGGGCTGCTCGACGGCGACGTTTATGGTCCGAATGTTCCTTTGATGCTGGGCACGAATGAGCAGCCGCGCGTGATTGGCGAGGGGCAGATTGCTCCTATCAATTCGCATGGGCTGAAGGTGATCTCGGTGGGCTTCCTCAATCCGGGAGACAAACCGCTGATCTGGCGCGGTCCCATGCTGCATTCGATCATCAAGCAGTTTCTGGGGTCGGTGCAATGGGGAGAGCTGGATTATCTGGTGATCGATCTTCCTCCCGGAACCGGCGATGTGGCGCTGTCGCTGATTCA
Source organism: uncultured Acidobacteriaceae bacterium (assembly GCA_963775845.1). Classification (GTDB taxonomy): domain Bacteria; phylum Acidobacteriota; class Terriglobia; order Terriglobales; family Acidobacteriaceae; genus Acidiflorens. The sequence continues at coordinate 92,128 of CAVZKN010000002.1, forward strand.
GACGGTTCCTTTAACGGGTGCGATTGTGGTTTCTACTCCTTCCGACGTTTCATTGCAGGATGCTCGCAAGGCCATCGAGATGTTTCGCCAGATGAAGGTGGATATTGTGGGCATGGTCGAGAACATGAGTTATTTCACCTGTCCGCATTGCCAGCATGAAATCGATATCTTCTCGCGCGGCGGAGTGGAAAAAACTTCGCGGCAATTCGATGTTGCCTATCTCGGACATGTTGAGCTTGATCCCGAGATTCGTAAGTCGGGCGATGGCGGAACTCCAACTGTGCTGGAGGGAGAAAATTCTCCCCATGCCAAGTCGCTTTTCGCGTTTGCCCGTAAAGTGGTGGAGCGCGTGGAAGAGATCAAAGCTTCGAGCACGGAAAGCGTGATTCGAATTCAGTAGAGCAAGAACCTTAACCGCAGAGAACGCTGAGGTCGCGGAGTTTTTTCTTGCGTGTTACTGGTTTTGATCTTATTGGCTCAGTATCTTGTCCTTGCGCGATTCACTGGTGACGTCTTGCGAGAATTAACTTCCTTCCGTAGTTAGTCTTGAGGCATTATCGCGTATCTACCACTAGCCCTCCTCTCTCTATCTCTTGGAATCATGGAGTTAGGCTGCGATTCGATTGAAATTCCCCTTTCACATTGACTTGAGCCGAGATTGAGCGGAAAATGCAGCTTTCTTAGGGCCCCAACAAAAAATCCTGCTCTTAGGAGAACCGCTCATGCGCAATTTTTGGTTTGCTCCAGTAATCGTGCTGATCTCGATGGTTTCTTACTCTACGGCTGCTGCTGACGGCCAGAACTTTCCGCCGTCAAAGCCCCGCACTGTATCGGGCACACAAATCTTGCACTACAAGAAAGGATCCGTGCCGGTTGACCTTTCAAGTACGACCATTACCGCCCTAGTTCCGAACGGGCACGGCGGCTACAACGTTGTGCCCGGCACTGGAACCAGCAGCGGGACCTTCAGCATTCCCAATGTGCCGAGCGGGTTTTATCTGTTGCAAATCGGCGCCACTTACGTGTGGACGAACGAGACAAAGGTGGATGCTGATTCTTACGCCAATTACCGTTCTGACATTGTTGCGGTAGACCCAAATACCACTTCGTTTACCTTCGATCTCACCAATCTCAATTCGTGGCAGCAAACAGACAACTTGGAAATAGTGTGCCCAAACGATGGCACATCTTGGGGGTCGTTTATTTTCGACGCCGGCACGACAGGGGAAACCACCTTCACCGGCACGTACCCCGAGTTTTCGGGAAACTTGAGCGTGGGGTCGGAAGGTGACCAGTACTATGCCGCTCAACTGATCACCGAGAATCTGGGGGGCTACCCCTTCACCGGGTTAGCGAGATACTTGGAGTTGCCGAAGTTTACGCAGGCGCAAGGATCGGACACGCCGATCGACGGCGAACTTAAAACCATTGCCCAGAACGATAAGTTCGAGGCCAACATTAACGGAGCGGATATCACCGCACAAGCGCTCGCGGCCAACCCCGCTGCTCTTTTGATCGAGGCCGGTATTTATTTGGATGTTTTTCCCGGGAGCCTGGCGCATGGGGTAACCACCTCCACGCCGGATTTGGTCTTCTTTAGTCAGCTATACCCACCCTTCTTCTCGAGCAATGGCGACCTGGGGCAAGTTCTTTATGGAAACCCCTACTCCTCAAAGTGGCCGCTCTTTGTGAGCTATTTCTGGGGGTCCATAACGAGCTACTTGGCACCGCGAGCGGCGGTTGGTGGCGCATTGTTCACAATGGTTTCTGGCAACACGACGACGTTGCCCACGTCCAGTAGTCCGATCAAACCTTTAGTGGGCGTGGTCAACACGCCGACCGTGAATGGCGGGAGTTTCTTTGACAAACGAAAGCGCGTGGGGTCTGCACCCACGCTGGCATGGTCCCCGCCAACCGTTGGATCCGCCAATAATTATGTCGTCCAGATATACCAGTTAAACGACTACTACGGGGGTACGCAATTCATTAACGTCGCTGCGTTTTACACGCAGGGCACGTCTCTGGTACTTCCGCCGGGGTTGCTGACGCCCGGGTACGAGTTCGTTTTTGAGATATCTGCCGACTACATTCCTGGCGTGAACTTTGCGAAAACTCCGTTCAAGAGTAGTTCGACCAGCGCCACGGCCCAGGTGTTATCGGGGGTGATGCAGCCCTGAGACGCATCAGCAACGCCGACTAGCAAATCCCCAAGATCGAGTGGCGCGGAGTTCGGGGTCTCATCCCCTTTCGAGAGCCCAAGGGCAGGCTCGGTGGTATCTCCCTCGGGGAGGTGGTCTACTCGGCACCCTACTGATCGAATGAAAACTATTTCACATTGACGGGATCAGCGGCCTGAGGGACAATTAGCGCCAATTTTGGAGGTCCCAGAAAGCAAATTCCGATTTACAGGAGATCGGTTATGCGCAAATTCTATTTTGCCTCAGCCGTCGTGCTGATTTCGATGGCATCGTATTCCGCGACCGGAGCTGCACCAAGCCCGATTGTCCCGCCAGCTACGACACGCACCGTTTCGGGTACACAGATCGTCCACTACAAGAAGGGACCCGTGCCGGTGAACCTTTCGAGCACGACTATTGCCGCCCTTGTTCCCAATGGGCACGGCGGCTACAACGTGTTGCCGGGTACCGGAACCAGCAGCGGCACGTTCAGCGTCCCGAATGTGCCCAAAGGGTTCTATCTGTTGCAGATCGGCGGCAGTTACGTATGGACGAGCAACAATCTGGTAGATGCCGATTCCTACGCCGACTACCGCTCTGACATTGTGGCGGCGAACTCAAGCACCTCGCTCACCTTCGATCTCACCAATCTCAATTCGTGGCAGTCAGGGGACATCCTGGAATTAGTCTGTCCAAACAATCTCTCTTACGAGTATTACTACTCCTCGGTGGGGGACACCACTTTCACCGGCACGTTCCCCTATAACAAATATCAAATCGGATATTTGAGCGTGGCAGCAGAGGGCGACCAGTACTATGTCGCGCAAATGATCACGCAAGACCTGGGAAGCTATCCCTTTGTCGCATTGGGACGATACCTGGCGCCGAAGAAATTTACACAAGCGCAAGGCTCTGATACGCCGATCGATGGCGCGCTCAAAACCATTGCCCAGAGCAACACGTTTGAAGCCAACTTCAACGGAGCGGATCTTACAGCGCAAGCGGTCGCGGCTAACCCCGGTGCTGCGCTCCTCTACACGGGCGCTGGCTTGGCGGTTAATCCTGGGAGCCTGGCAAAGGGACAAACCACGGACACCCCGGACCTGGCCTTCTACTCAGGGTCGGCACTCATCACGACCAATGGCGACCTAGGGCAGGTTCTTTACGGGAACCCCTATTCCTCAAAGTGGCCGGTATATTTGGGCTTTAGTTGGGGTGCCTATACCTACGTTCTAGCACCGGGAGCCACAAACGCGGCGTTTCTGGTCACCGTGGTATACGGCATCACGCCCACGCTACCGACTTCTACCAGTCCGGTCGAACCACTGGTGGGAGTCGTGAGTTCACCGACCGTGAATGGTGTGAGTTTCTTTGACAATCAAAGTGGCGTGGGCACTACACCGACGCTGGCATGGTCGCCACCAACCGTGGGAACGGCCAACAATTATTTTGTCTCGGTGAATCAGTTGTCGAACAATGGAGGCAACACGAGCTACACTTCCGTTGCCGTGTTTTACACGCAGGGTACGTCGCTGGTAATTCCTGCGGGCATGCTAAGTGGGGGGAAAGCATACTTTTTCGAGATCACTGCAGCCGACATTCCTGGCGTGAACTATGCCAAGACTCCGTTCCTGAGCGGTCCGACGACAGGATTGGCTCAGGTTCTCTCGGGAGTGATACAGCCGTAGGGGGCAACGAGGGCGGCGATCACGGCTTCAGCACAATTTGTTGGTCGTCGCCACTTCTCACAAACTGGAAAAAGCCTCTTATCGCCGGGTAGTGCCGGCGTGGAGGCTAGAAGGATTCGTTCGTCGTTGACGGACAAAGAGTGGAAAGAGATGCACAAGAAGTGGCCCAACATTGATTCAAAGAGAATCGATGGTGTTCTGGCTGGTGGAAATCCGCCGCCTGCCCGATGAAATCGCAAACTGCATGAAAATCCTGGTTTGCTGATCGAGGCCGATCCCGGGCACCCTTCGCAGCGTTCCCACTCATCGCAAAGAGCGCGATGAGTGGGTCACCCTGTACTTCAATCTATCCTCCAGCCGCGGTTGCTATTTTTTCTTGGGCGGATTGAGCAAGGCATTCATCGCGCTTACGTCAAACGTTCCCAAGCCGGTGGTGTAGTCCCATCCCGGAACAGCCGAGTAGAGACCATTGTTACCCACGGTGATGTCGTGAAAGCCGGGATCGGTGGATCCGACTCCGTAGGTTCCGGGCTGATAGAAGCTGTAGAGATGCGGCGGGGCATAACCCAGCTTGTTGTTGCTGGTCGAAAGCAGCCGAGCCCACACGCCCATCGCCAGAGGCGACGATAAACTGGTGCCGCCAATTCCTGTTTCCTGGCACGCGCTGGCGCCGGCAGATCCGCAGTTGTAATAGATCGTTGCCGCAGTCTCATACGGATCGGAATCCATGGCAATGTCGGGAACTCCCTTCGACCCATCGGTGCAGGACAGGACGCTGGCGGCCTGCTGCCAGTAGCCGCAATAAGAGAACTGAGCGATTCCGCCGCCTCCCGCTGCCCACGACACTTCATTGCTGTAATTGCCGTTGGAGTCGAGGAAGAGCGAGGTGCCACCGACGCCCGTCACATAAATGGAAGATGCCGGGTAAGAAACCATCGGAAGACCGGTGTCGGGATCGCCATTGGTATCGACGGGAACCACCGAGCAAGCGGCTCCGGTATCACCGGAGGAGGCGAATACCGACTGTCCCTGGGCCGAGCCTTCGAGCAGGATGCCGTCGATGATGGCTGCGGCGCCATCGATGTAGGGTCCGTATTCGCATTCGCCGAACGAAGCGCTGCCAGCACGGGCCAGGTTGTCAGTAACAAAATGATTGAAACCCTGCGCGATATCGGCATCGATCGGATCGCTGACGTCATAGATGTAGAGCTTCTTCACCGAGCCGGCCATTCCAGTGGAGAACTGCGAGTCGAGTTGCCACTCGCCGCCACCGAGGTCGCTGGGGTTCGGAGTGCCGATCTGCTGGACCTGGACGGGCACCTGAGGCAATCCATTCGCCTGCTCGGCGACGTGCAAATCATTTGCGATACCAGCCGAGCTGCCAAAAATAAAGATCGCGATCGAAGTGTTCGATCCCGTCGGCGTGCTGCCTACGTCATAGGCCTGCCAGAATCCCTGCGGAGCCTCTGAGTTCAGCAGGCAAAGGGATTCCGCGCACTCGCCTGCTGACCTCGTGGCAAGCGGTGTAGTCATGCGATTCACAGAATTCAGGCCCAGCACGGCCAGCACTGTGCCGCCGAGCGAGTTGGGGACTTGCGCCGGCTGCGTGTTGGCATAGACCAGCGAGCCATTAACGTTGAAGAGTTCGAGACTCGTATTGAAGGCGCTCGCGGCCGCGGCTGCCGTCCCATTCGCCTCAATCAGCAGGTTGTTCGGTTCGACCGTAATGTTGGTAAAGCCGAAGCTCTGCAGGTAGGAGGTAACAGCTTGCACCTGGCTGGAGGTGGGCGCGTAGGTCGACAGGAACTGGGCGGGCGTGATGGTGGTCTGATAAGCCGCATTCCCGGGAGTGTTCTGAGCTTTGACCAGTTGCTGAAGAGCGCTGACATTCTGCGTTTTCAATCCGACCACAACAGAAATATTGGTTTGGGGGTTCAGAGGACCGGCGTCGATCGCCGTGGGTATGTTGGAAATGGTGATGGCCTGCGTCGCTGTCGGTACCCAGGTCTGCGCCGATGCCGTCGTGAGCGATGCCCCGAGAAGCAAGGGCAATGTAAGAATACCTGCCGTGCGAAGGATAGAACGAAGCATGGAAGCTCTCCTCATTTCAATATCAAATCTGGTAAGGAAGAGTCGGATGGGGGCCAAAAAATATAGGGCTGCGAAAATTTTTGAAAAACTTGTGGTCGGACCGCTGCTGAGACCAAGGATGGTCTTCCGTTAGTTTCCTTGACACCCTTCGCAGCGCTCCCTAGAATTCCCTTAGGCTTCGGTGCGAATCCTAATCTAAGCCACTGCATCTAAAGTATTTAGAGGAGCAATTTCAGCTCCGAGAACTTGAGTTGATATGCCAGTCGGGCCTGCGGGCGGACGGGAACGAGAAATCCTGACCGCAATCGTCGAGACATTTATAGCCAGCGGAGAGCCGGTGGGGTCGCGCACGCTCGCCCGCGCCAGCCGCGAGGGACTGAGTGCGGCCACGATTCGCAACGTGATGGCGGATCTGGCCGACGCCGGATTTTTGGAGCAGCCGCATGCTTCGGCGGGGCGCGTGCCGACGGCGGAGGCTTATCGTTATTACGTCGAACAGCTCAGTGGCGAGGCTCATCTTTCGCCCGAGAACCAGAGCATTATTCAAGACACTTTGACGGGCGTTACCGACGTGGCCGAGTTCATGGAGCGCACTTCGCATGTGCTCTCGCTGATCTCGCACAGCGTGGGCGTGACGGTGGCTACGACTGGCCCGCGCAATGCGCTCGATCATGTTTATTTTTCGCGGCTCAGCGATCAGAAGGTTTTGGCTGTCGTGGTTACGCGCTCGGGAGTGGTGCGCGACCGCGTGTTGCGGCTCGACATTCCGCAGGCGGACCTGGATTTGGCGGCCCGCTATATCAACGATAATTTTCGCGGCTGGACCATGGGTGACATGCGCGCCGAACTGGCGCGGCGCATCGACCAGGAGCGCAGCGAATATGACGGGCTCATGAAATCGATTGAGCAACTTTACCAGCAAGGGGCCCTGGCATCTAACGAAGGCACGCAGGCGGTGTTTGTGGAAGGTGCCGCGAACCTGGTCACCGATCGGGAAGACCGGCAGCGGCTTCAGGACATGCTGCGGACTTTGGAGGAAAAAGAAAAAGTTGTAAAGCTGCTCAGCGCTTATCTCGATACGCGGCAGGAAGCGGTGCGGGTGGTGATTGGACTCGACCAGGCTCTCCCGGCATCAAATCTGCAGAATTTTGTGCTGATTGGAGCACCGGCTCGAGTGGGCGGGGAAGTCATGGGATCGCTGGCGGTGATTGGTCCCACGCGGCTGGATTATCAGCACACCATGTCGGCGGTGTCATACATCGCTCGTCTGTTTGACAAACTTTTGAATGAATCGGAGTAACGAGCAGTATGAATAAAGGAAATGGAAAGACCGATACGCGTTTTCTGGAGAAGGAAGGCGTGGAGCACGAGCTTCCTTCGGGAGACGGCGCGGAAGAACCGGGGTCGGCTGGGGACTTGGCGGCGCAGGCGGATGGCGGGGCCGTGCTGCCAGAAAGCGAGAAGCTCAAGGCCGAACGCGATGCGCTGATCGACCGGCTGGCCCGGCTGCAGGCGGAGTTCGATAATGCGCGCAAACGCGCGGTGCGGGAGCAGCAGGAGTTTCGCGAGTTTGCGGCGGCCGAGGTCATCAAGAATCTTTTGCCCACGCTGGATAGTTTCGAGCGCGCATTGAAGGCTGGAGGCAATGCCAGCGAGTTCCGCAATGGGATTGAGTTGATCTACCGGCAGTTTCAAGACGCCCTGCAAAAAATTGGCGTGCAGCCGATTGCCGCGTTGGGGCAACCCTTTGATCCGCGGGTCCACGAGGCGATTGAGATGGTGGATACGACCGAGGTCCCGGACCATCAGGTGGTGGACGAACTGCAGCGCGGGTACAAGTATAAAGAGCGGCTGCTGCGGCCGGCGATGGTGCGGGTGGCGCGGAATGCGCGCGGCTAGTCGGCCTTCAGACAGCAATGCTGCGGGAGACGGGGCGAGCCCCTCTCTACGTCAACGTACTAATCCAATAAAGAGGTGGGGGAGTTCTGGCCGCTAATACAAAACGCGATTTTTACGAAGTTCTCGGAGTTACTCGGACCGCGACCGAGGTTGAAATCAAGAGCGCTTATCGCAAGCTGGCGATGACGCACCATCCTGATCGCAATCCTAACAATCCTGACTCGGAAGATAAGTTCAAGGAGATTACGGAGGCTTACGCCATTCTCGCGGACAGCGAGAAGCGCTCGTTGTATGACCGCTTCGGGCATGCCGGAGTGGGCGGCAGCACCGGGCCGGCGGGATTCGATCCGTCGGTCTTCCAGGATTTCGGCGACATCTTTGGCGACATTTTCGGTTTCGGCGACATGTTTGGGCAGGGCGGGCGGCGGCGCAGCCGGGCGCAGCGTGGAGCGGACCTCCGCGAAGATCTGAATCTGGAATTTGATGAAGCGGTGTTTGGCGTTGACAAGCAGGTTAACGTTCGACGGCACGAAACTTGCGATGCTTGCCATGGCAACGGGGCAGCACCTGGAAAAGCTCCCGTGGCCTGCAAGGCTTGCAATGGGCGCGGGCAGGTGCGCTATCAGCAGGGATTTTTCAGTATTGCGCGAACTTGCCCGACTTGCCAGGGAGCGGGCAGCGTGATTTCCGATCCTTGCCCCAAGTGCAAGGGCGAGGGGCGTTTGCTGCGCGAGCGGATTGTCGAAGCGAAGGTGCCGGCCGGAGTGGAGGACGGGACGCGCATCCGTTTCAGCGGGCTCGGCGAAGCGGGGGCATTTGGCGGACCGGCGGGCGATTTGTATATCGTGCTGCACGTCAAGGAACATGCGTTCTTTGAGCGCGAGGGCAACGACCTGCATTGTGTGGTTCCAATTTCGTTCCCGCAGGCCGCGCTGGGCACCGAGATTCTGGTTCCGACTTTAGAAGGAGAACACAAGCTGAAGATTCCCGAGGGCACGCAGTCGGGTACATCGTTTCGCATTCGCAGCAAGGGTGTGCCGGTGCTGAACGGGCACGGTAAAGGCGACCTCTACGTTGAGGTCAGAATTCAGACGCCGGGAAAATTGAACAAGCGTCAGCGTGAGTTGCTGGCGGAGTTGGGAGAGTTGTCTCCAGTGGAAAACAAGCCGCAGAACCGGTCGCTCTTGGGCCGGGTCAAGGATATGTTTGTGTGAGGCAGCTTTCAACTTTCAGCTGTCAGCTTTCAGCCATCAGCTTTCAGTAAGAGCTCCGAGTACTGAGTTTTGTTCATGTCCGGGAATTCACTCTCAGCTCAAACATCAGATTTTACTGATGGCTGATGGCTGGGAGCTAATAGCTGTCCCATGACCCGCCGCCGCTGGATCGCCGACGAAGTAAAAGGAGACACTGCCGCACTGGTGGGCGACCATGCCGCTCATCTCGCTCGCGTCTTGCGCGCTCAAGTGGGACAGGAGTTCGATATCTCCACGGGCAAAGAGCTTCGCCGCGGATTCATTACGACCATTTCCCCTGATCGAGTTGAATTCTCACTAGGCGAGCCGCTGCCACAGTGGCTTCGATCGAGGCCGTCGGTTGCTCCCACCATCACGCTGGCTCTGGCTGTCTTCAAGTTCGATCGCATGGAGTGGGCGATTGAGAAGTGCACCGAGATTGGAGTGGCGCGCATTATCCCTGTCATAGCCCGGCGCAGCGATGCTCATCTGACGGTGGCCGCGGGAAAGCGCCATGAACGTTGGCTGCGCATTGTCCGCCAGGCGGCGGAGCAGTCGCGGCGCGCGGCGCCTCCTGAGGTCGCGGCGGCGGTTCGATTGAAGGACCTTACTCGCGAAATTGCGCCGGCGGATTCGCTGGCGCGCATCGTGCTTTCCGAGTCGGAACACGATGCTCGGCTTGGCGATATTTTGCGATCCGGGTCAAACGACATCGCGCTTGCCGTGGGGCCCGAAGGCGGATGGGCCGGGGAAGAGTTGGCATGGTTTCACAAAGAAGGATGGGCGGCGGCCTCGCTCGGCGACACGATCTTGCGCGCGGAAACGGCGGCGATTGTGGCGACCGCAGTGGCGCTCGAGGCGCTACGCTGAATTCACGGCCTTGCGAGCGTAGTACACAGGTCGTTCGCTCCCCCCCACCGGGCCGCTTAGGGCGACATTCAATTTAGGGAGAAGCGTTCCACAGCCTGCTCTGATATTCTCCGGCTAGAGATTCTCACGTGGCTTCTACTGTATTACCTCCGACCAAAAGCAAGATCGTTCCCGATGAACGCCAGCGCGAGACGATTGAGCATATTCATGGGCCGATGCTGGTCATTGCCGGCGCGGGGACGGGGAAGACTACCGTGCTTACGCAGCGCATCGCGCACCTGATTCGCGAGGGGCATGCGCGTCCTGACGAAATTCTGGCGCTGACTTACACCGACAATTCGGCGGCGGAAATGTTGCAGCGCGTTCGCAGCGAACTGGCGGGCACTCCGACTGAGGGGCTGCAGGCGTGCACTTTTCATGCCTGGTGCAACGGATTGCTGGCGCGCCGCGGCGCTGGTTTTGCGGTGCTCGATGATAACGATCTCTGGGTTTATTTGCGGCGGCGGATTCGCGATTTGCGGTTGAAGCATTTTGTGCGCGCGGCGAACGTTGGCCAGTTTCTGTTCAGCCTGCTCGATTTCATGCGGCGTTGCCAGGATGAACTGGTCGGTCCATCGGAATATTCGAGCTATGTGCAGCGACTGGAGCGCGGCGAGATTCCGCTGCCTCGCGTGGCCGCGTCCAAGAAGCACGCGGAGATGGAGAAGGCTGAAATTCTGGGACGGTGCCACGAAATTGCCCGCGTCTTCGCTAGCGTCGAAGAGATGTTGCTTGAGAAGAATCTGGGCACATTTGGCCACATGATTACGCGTGCCTACCAGTTACTGAAAGATGATGCGGCGCTGCTGGAGGAAGAGCGCGGCCGCACGCGCTTTCTGCTGGTCGACGAATTTCAGGACGCCAACTTTGCGCAGGTGGAAATTCTGAGCTTGCTGAGCGGCGCGGCGGCGAATGTTTTTGCGGTGGGCGATCCGGACCAGGCGATCTACCAGTTTCGCGGCGCTTCGAGCGAAGCGTTCACCTTATTTGCCAAGAAATTTCCCGCGACTCAATTTGTGGTTCTGGGGAAAAACCGCCGGTCGCTTTCGCCGATCCTGCGTTGCGCTTTTGGATTAGTGAACGACAATCCACCGGTCTTTTCAGGAATTCCTTCACAAAAGGAAAGCGCAATTTCGTATCAGCGGAAGGCGCTCGAATCACAGCGTGAGGAGTCGGCTGCACAATCAGGCACGCTGACACCTGCGCCGCTGGTTGAGATTGTTACCTGGAGAGACAAGGTCGTCGAAGCGGCTGACCTGGCGCGCTGGATCCAGAAGAAGCGCAAGGCGGCGCATTGTGCGTGGAAGGATTTTGCCGTCCTTTATCGCCAACATAATCATCGCGATGAACTGGTGCACGAATTTGGCGAGCGGTGTATTCCCTTCTCCATCGAAGGCCTCGACGTGCTCGATACTCCCGAGGTCCGCGATGTGCTGGCTTGCTTGAACGCAGCCGTCTCTCCGAATGATGCCGGCAGCCTTTTTCGGGTGGCGGCGTTGCCGCAGTTCGCGATCAATCCGGTGGAGTTGCGGTCGGCGATGCGCACGGTGCGGCGCGATGAACTGGATCTTCGGACGGTGCTAGGACGATTGCCCCAGGGCCCAGCGGTGCTTGAAAGCGTCGCGGAGGTGCATCTTGCGTTGAAGCAAGCCGACCCCGAAGGAGTGCCGGCTCGCGCGGCCATCAACCTGGTCATCCGGCATTTTGGGTTGCAGCGCTCGCCATTGCTGGATGCGCTCGTCGCCTTTGTCGAAGCCTGGCACACGCGGCCCATTTGCGAAACGGGAAGCGCCTCCGAATTTCTGGAATACCTGGATTATTTTGTGCAGGCAAAAGGGTCGATTGCTCTGCCGCGCACTGCCGACGATGCGGTACAGCTTCTGACCGCGCATGCGGCCAAGGGGTTGGAGTTTCAGCATGTCGCGATTATTCGCGGCACATCGACTTCGTTTCCTATTTCCTATCGCGAGCCGCTGATCGCTTTTCCGGCGGAACTCCGGCGCTCGGGCGCGGCTTCGGACGACGACAAGGCTTTGCATGAAGAGGAGGAGCGGCGGCTTTTCTATGTGGCCATGACGCGGGCGAAGGATGCGCTGGCTATCTACGTTCACCAGGGCAAGGGCAAGGATCCGAAGCCGACGAAGTTCATGCGCGAATTCATGCTGCGACCGGATTGCAGGAAGTTCTGGTGCACTCGTTCAGCGGCGGCGGTGCAGGATGAACTTTTTGCCGAGGAAGAGCAGAGGATTGCGTTGCAGCAGTCGAACATAGCGGCCTGGCTGCTGCTGGAGCCGTCTTCGAATTTCTTTACCGGGCTGAGCGCGTCGGCGATTCAGATTTATGAGCAGTGTCCGCTGCGTTTCAAGCTCGAGCGGGAGTGGAATTTGCCGCGTGAGGTATCGGCGGCGCTGCATTACGGAGCGGCGATGCATGGGGTGCTGCGGACGTTTTATGACGCGCAGCGCTTTCAGCGCGAGGTCCGCGACGAAGATTTGTTCGAGCAATTCCGGGCGCATCTGGCGGGAGCGGGGATCGCCGACCGCTATCAGTATGAGTTATATCTGCGGCAGGGGATGGAGCAGTTAAGGCAGTTTATCGAATGCGCGCGGAAGGCTCCGGCGCCGGACGTGGTGGATACGGAATGGAAATTCGAGATGCCGGTCGGGTCGGCGAAAGTCGCGGGCCGGGTGGATCGCATCGATCGGATGGGGCCAGACTCGGTAGCCATCGTGGACTACAAGACGGGCAAGGCGCAGTCGCAGGAAGATGCCGATGAGAGCCTGCAGCTTTCTCTCTATGCGCTGGCCGCGCGCGAGATTTGGGGGAAGCGGGCCGAGCGCCTGATCCTTTATAACCTGGAAAATAACGCGGCCATCTGCACCGAGCGCAATGACGCTCAACTGGAAGAAGCGAAATTGCGCGTGGAGAAGGTCGCGGCGGGAATTGCCGAGGGGAAGTTTATGGCCAAGGCGGGCTATCACTGCTCGTATTGTCCTTATCGGAATCTTTGTCCGGCCACGGAGAGAATCGTTGTGCTGCCGCAGAAGAAGCGCGTGCGGGTGAATTGATTGACGAAATAATGCGCGGCGGTTTCGGCATCCGCCGGGCGGGGACGCCCGGCACTCCACAAAATAATTTGCCGTAAAAAAACTCTGGGGACGCTCATCGCGCCCCCTTTGTCGTTGCCTGTTTCCCTTGGTTAGTGCTTTTTGCTGCTTTTCTTCTTTGCTTTCTTTTTGGTTGCCATGGATCTATTCTCCCTTTCCATTCTTCATGGAATTTTTCGCAACGATGTTTTGTTGCAACTAGTTGATGTATAGAGTCAACGCAGAACGAAGTCAAGAGAAAAATGATGGAAACGGTCGCATGCAACGCAACACCAAAGTCACTTCATGCGTCGTTGCGAAAACAAAATGCGGATTCAGTCATTCGTCGTTTGGTCGCTAGTCGTTGGTCGTTAGCAAGCTCTCCGAGCGACCAACGACGAACGACCAGCGACTTTCTGTGCGATCCGCCATCTATAATAAAAGACGTCTTCGAGTGGCGAATTGAAGGAGCGCAGCCATGGCCAGTTCTAGTGAAGTTGTGATCATCTCGGGATGCCGCACGCCGATTGGAAAGTTTCAGGGAAGCCTCAGCGACATGACGGCTACGCAAATTGGAGCGGTCGCGGTGCGCGAAGCGGTCAAGCGCGCCAACCTGCGGCCGGAGCAGGTTGACGAGTGCATCATGGGCAATGTCGTCGCCGCCGGGCTGGGTCAGAATCCGGCGCGGCAGGCAGCGCTCTTCGGCGGACTCGCACCCGCAGTGGGTTCCATGACCATCAACAAAGTCTGCGGGTCGGGATTGAAAGCGGTCGCGCTGGCCGCGCAGGCTATCGAAACCGGGAACAGCTCGATCGTGGTCGCGGGCGGCATGGAGTCAATGACGAACGCTCCTTATCTTTTGCCGAATGCGCGCAAGGGCTATCGCCTGGGCAACGGACAACTGGTTGACTCCATGGTGCACGACGGGCTTTGGGATATTTACAACGACTATCACATGGGGCTGACGGGTGAGAACGTCGCCGAAAAATACCGCATCACCCGTGAAGAGCAGGACGAGTACGCCGTCAACTCCCATCGCAAAGCTGTAGCCGCGCAGAAAGAATGCCGCTTCAAAGCGCAGATTGTTCCCGTCGAGCTTCCGGCGAAAAAGAAAGGCCAGCCGCCCGTGATCTTTGACAAGGACGAAGGCCCGCGCGAGGACACCACCATCGAAGTCCTGCGCGCCTTGAAGCCGGCGTTCAAAAAAGATGGGACGGTTACGGCGGGGAATGCTCCGGGAGTGAATGATGGAGCGGCGGCCCTGGTTGTGACCAGCGCCTCGCGCGCCACAGAGTTAGGTGCGAAGCCGATGGTTCGGATCGTGGCGCAGTCGACCAGCGGAGTCGAGCCGAAGTGGGTAATGATGGCTCCCGTGGGCGCGGTGCAGAAGATTTGGGCGAAGACGGGCTGGAAGAAAGACGACGTCGATCTCTACGAACTGAACGAGGCCTTCTCAGTGCAGGCGCTCGGAGTCTGCCGCGAACTCGGCCTCGATATGGATCGCGTCAATGTAAATGGAGGCGCGGTGGCTCTCGGCCATCCCATCGGAGCGAGCGGAGCGCGCGTGCTCGTCACCTTGATCTACGAAATGATTCGCCGCGATGTGCATCGCGGGATTGCCGCGCTGTGTCTGGGCGGTGGGAACGCGGTGGCGATGGCGGTGGAACGGTAGGAGGGTCTGGAACCCGGTTTTGAGTGTAATGGCTTTGTTTCGCCAACGACCGGATCTTTTCCGGATTGCGACCATCCAGGCGTAAGTGACGAGAAGCGCGTTTATGGGGACCAATCCTGAAAACGAAGCACAACCCAAGGTCAATGAGTGCATTGTCCGCAAAATAAGTCATCTCAATGGGCCATCAGGCCGCCCATTCATCGAATCGGCGCATAATCTCCATGAGCTTGCATCCCATCAGAATGACAGAGCCCCACAATATGAAGGGAACGCCATAGAGTAGGAGATGCTTGCGCGAACGGGCTAACTCAAACACTCCTACCTTCACGATGGCGTATGTATTCGCTGCGAGATAGGCAACCACCAAAGAGCTCACCACTAGGTTGTGCATCTTCTTAGTCCTCCTTTTACCGGCCTGCATCTCCGCGCCGATACTCATCGGTCGCTGTACAGGAGCGGCAGTAATCCTCTGAGGTGTGGCTCATGCTGTGCCCTCCCGTGGGAGTTCCGCGCCGGTCGTGGGTCGCGCCGAACACGATGTTTCCTCCTGGGAGGAGCGCGCAGTGGCGACGACCGAGCCGCCGCCACTGCGTTCGCTATTGCATCAATTGCGCAATGGTATGCGAGTCATTGAAGACCGTCCTCGATGCCAGCACCTTCCTGGACGGTCCAAGCCTTAGAGTTGAGACCATCCTCCGTCGACCGGAAGTTCGGCGCCGGTCGTGAAGGTCGCATCGAACGCGAGGAAGAGGACGGCTTTCGCGATTTCCTCCGACGTCCCCCAGCGCTTCATCGGGACCATACCAACCATCTTCTCCCTAATCTGAGAGGCTGCGCCACCGGGAAACGCTTTTTCGAGGATGGGCGTGTCGATGGGACCGGGCGTCACCGCGTTGACGCGAATCTCGTTAGGAAGCAACTCAGCAGCGAGCGTCCGAGCGAATGATCGCAGCGCGGCCTTGGCGGCTCCGTATGTGGCATTGCCGGCCATTCCCTTGACGTTGGCGATCGAGGTCGTGAGGACGACAGAGCCTCCCCGGTTTATGAGCGGCGCGAACTTCTGCACTGCGAAAAGCGGTCCCTTGGCGTTCAGGTTGAACATCTCGTCGTAGATAGCCTCGGTAATGCTCTCGAGAGGCGCTCGGATGCTGAACCCGGCGTTGACGAACAGCAGGTCGAGGGTGTCGAACTCAGCCTTCACCCGAGCGGCGAGTGCGTCGAGGTCCGTCAACGACCGAGCGTCGCTCGAAACCACGATGGCGTCCTTTCCAAGCTCTTTCTGCGCCGATTCCAGTCCTTCCTTCGAGCGACCCGTCACCAGAACGCGCGCGCCTCCATCAAGAAGCATCTTCGCCGTAGCGAGCCCCATGCCGCTCGTGCCGCCGATGATTACCACCTTTTTACCTTCGTACCGTTTCATATGAATTCTCCTTGAGAATGGTTGTTGTTCGTTCTGTCTCCGTGATTCCAAATTAGGGCAGTGGCAACGTTGTTTTGCATCCAGTGACGCGCCGATCAGCGCTCCTTCGGGACCTAGCGTTCAGGGATGCTGGGTTAAGACAAGTCCACGCCAGAGACCTTGACGACGGCCTGCCACGCGGCATCCTGGTTGGCGCGATCGTGAAGGTGCGGATGACGCTGCGCCTCAATTGGGCCTGAGAACTTCCCTTGAGCCGAGGCGAAGAATTGCCCTGAGACGTCGGTTCCGAACTCCGACGCCTGGAGGTACCGGCGGGCCGCGGTCTCCGGCGTCTGATTCATGCCGGGAATGAGGTTCACGATTGGGATAAACAGATACTTCAACAGCGGGCCAGCGTTTCGCACCACCTTGGTGTCGGTCGCCCCACCGGGCGATACGGCGTACACGGCCATGCCGGATGGCAGCCGGCGGGACAGCGCCGCGGTCCACCAAGCGATGATGAGCTTCGCGTCAGCATACGCATTGTTGGGCACGTACTTCACGTTCGGCCCGTTGCGAATCAGGGCTTCAACAGCCGCGGTTCGGTCACCCCGGTAGTATTTGGCCGCGAAGGCTGGCACGTCGGTGTACTTGAACATGGGTACGCCCCCGCGGGCAGGCTCCGCGCCGGCGATAACAATCCGCGCGTTGGGGCTAAGAAGGTTGGCGCGAAGCAACCCGACAGTCAGTTGATGATGGCCGATCAGCGGGGCCTGAGAAGCCTCAACGCCCGCCGCAGTCATCACGCGCTTCTTGGTTGGGACCAATCCGGCATTGAGCAGTAGGAAGTCGATCGGCTGACCCCGCTTGACCAGCTCGGCAAGCGCGGACTGAACTCTGGACGGCTTGTCCAGATCCAGCGCCAGCGGCGTGAAGATCTTCGTTTTGGTCTCAGCCGCGAGCTGAGCGACTGTTTCCTGGATCCGGGCCAGGCTGCGCCCGGTGACGATGACCTCGCGGTAGCCCTTGGCGGCGAGCAAGCGGGCCGCCGCATAACCGAGCCCGGAGGTGGCGCCGGTGACGAGTGCGATCGAATGTTCCATGTGTGTCTCCGTGGTGAAGGGTGAAGGCCGAGTCGTGAGTCCCGAGGCCAGAGCCGGCTTGTTAATTTCGAACTATTCAGTTATATAATGGTGGGGATGGAGATTGTCAAGGAGTTTTGAACTAAATGATTCAAAATGCCGCTAGGCCGCGGGGTCGACCGCGCAGCTTCGACGAGACCGGGGCGCTGGAAAAGGCGACTCAGGTGTTCTGGTCGAAGGGCTACGACGGGGTGACGATTGACGATCTCGTCGCCGGGATGGGTGTGGGACGGCCGAGCCTGTATGCCGTATTTGGGGACAAGCGGGCGATATTCTTGCGCGTCCTTAGGGCGTACGCAGAACGGAAGGGCGCATCAGCCGCGAAGGCACTCCTCTCGCCACAGAGTCTTCGCGACTCGATCGCGAAGTTTCTGAGGTACGCCGTCGAAAGTGCGACCGAGAAAGGGTCCGCCCGGGGCTGCCTTATGATGTGCGTCGCGCCGCTTGTGAACGACGCTGAGGTTCAGCGGTTCCTGCAGAGCGCGGTCGCGGGCGGCGCGGCGCTGGTGGAGCGCCGTTTCCGGGATGGGATCAACGCTGGAGAAATCCCGTCCAACTTTCCTGTGGCCGTCCGCGCGATCCAAGTCACGGATTTTGCTCGTGGCCTGACCATGCGTGCGCAGATTGGCGCGCCGCGCAAGACGCTGCTCAGGGATGCCGAGGAAGCGGCCCACTTGGTGCTCCTGCCGCGCCTGAAGGCCATCGGCAAGCAGAAGCTATAACTTTCTCTCGCCGCCGCTTGAGCCGGGCGAACGCGGTGCCTGCATGATCGCACCCCTTCCGGTGAAGCCCGCTCTGAAGGCTTCATATAGAGTAGTGAGCACGCAAGCATTTGGAGATCACTATGTCACTCATCGAGCGCGGATTGGTAATGATATGTCGGCATAGCGGAAGCGACCGGGCGGGTGGGCCACCTTAACGCGGCAAGTATAACGCTGGGATCTCCAAACATTGACACCAAATAATCGGCGGGCCCGCCGGACAGCCGACACCGCTCCAACCTATCTATCACACCTTTTCGCGAGTAACCCTTGACAACGTACTATATAATGGTCAGATACAAACAATAGAAGATAAGCGCGCCGCCCGATAACTCCGCGCTCAGACGTGACCTATCCGGCAGATAATGGGACCCGACCCCGCCAACCCAAGCAGAATCAAGACTTTACCTGTAACTACATTGGTTTGAAGACTTTGCCGACAGCCCGCCGCTAAGTCCATGATTCTAGTATACCGGAGGGGTAGGGGGGTACCCACTAAGATCGTAGCAAGCAGCCAATAACGTTTACTTCGCTGTTGCCGCTTCCTCCGACGCGACTGGTAGTGTGATCGTAAACACCGCGCCACCGTCCGGAGCGGTTGAGGCTTCGATGTTGCCTCCGTGCTCGCGCAGCACGGTTTTGCAGATGCTTAGCCCGAGGCCGGTGCCGCGGCCGGGACGTTTCGTGGTGAAGAAGGGATCGAAAATGTGGGCTAGATTTTCAGGCGCGATTCCTGGGCCATCATCCTGAAATACCAACCACACTGCATCGGGCTTGCGTCCGAGGCGAACGCGGATTGTGCCTTTCTCGCGGTTTTCGCGGATGGCCTGTTCCGCATTCAGCAGCAGATTCAGGAAGACCTGCATCAGCTGATTGGGATCGGCCACGACGGCGGGAAGATTTGGCTCCGGCAGAAAGTCGACTGCGATATTGCTTTTGCGCAAAGGATAGGCCTGCATCTGGACCATGCGCTGCACCAGTTCATTAAGATCGACCTCGCTGCGTCCGGGAGCGGGCGGGCGGGCGAAGTATTGCAGGTTTTGCACGATTTCCGCGGCGCGCCTGGCTTGCTGATGCAGAATCGCGACCTGCTTTCGTGCGCCCTCGGAGGTCAGGCCTTCCTGAAGGAGTTCTGCCATTCCTAGAATGCTGGTCAGCGGATTGTTCAATTCGTGGGCGAAGCCTCCGATCATCTGGCCCATGGCTGCCAGGCGCTCGCTTTGAATGATCTGTTGCTCGAGCTTTTTCTCCTTGGTTACGTCGCGCACGGATACGATCACGCCAGCCCGTTTACCTTCGGCGTCGAGAAGCGGACTGGCGACTCCCAGCATGGTGCACAGGTAGCCGTCGCGGTGTTGCGAGTTGTACTCGCCTGATTTGAGCGAACTTTTGCCGGCCGCTACCGTGCTATACAGTTCGGCCAACTCGGGCGCGGTGTAATTCGTATCGTGGACGCTCTTGCCGAGGAGATGGTCGGGACCGTAGCCGAGAAGCTCTGCGATCCTCGCGCTCACGAAGGTGTATTTGCCCTGGAGGTCGAGAACCAGGATCAGGTCGGGAAAACTTTCGAGCAGATGGCGGCGGAATTCTTCCTGGTGGCGCAACTGACGTTCGAGCGCGCGCTTTTCGGTTACATCGACTAGCGTGCCGGCATAGCGGACGACTCTTCCGGAGTCCATCACGCCGCTTGAGGTATCGACGCAGACGGCAATCTTGCCGTCCTTCCGGCGCAGATGAACTTCGCGGGTGCGGGTGCTGCCGCTCTGGCTGCCTATGCGTCCGAGAACGGGCTCGGCGGCGGGATCGACATTCAGTTGCTCGGCGGAGAGGTTCAGCAATTCTTCTTTA
The DNA here is from genome assembly GCA_963775845.1 of uncultured Acidobacteriaceae bacterium. GTDB lineage: Bacteria > Acidobacteriota > Terriglobia > Terriglobales > Acidobacteriaceae > Acidiflorens. The sequence continues at coordinate 112,032 of CAVZKN010000002.1, forward strand.
CTGTCGTAGCCCAGAATCGAGACCAGGGCTGGGTTGACTTCGAGCAGTTTGCCGGCGGGCGTGCTGATGTAGACGCCTTCCTGGAGCGATTCGAAGAGCTGGGTGAAACGATGTTCTTTTTCGCGATGGCCCGTGATGTCACGCGCCAGCACACTCGCTCCTACCAGTTCGCCGCCTTTGACGATGCCGTTGACCACGCAGTCGTAATACAAGCGGCGGGAGTCGTTCTTGAGCTGGACTTCGACGACTCCCGACCAGTGGCGCTTTTCGCGAAACTGCGCGACGCCGGCGGGCGACTCGGCCCGCAAGGGAACGCCCAGGAATTCTTCGATTCGGTGCCCGACGAGGTCAGCGTAAGGAACGTTGAGAATTTCGGTGGTACGGCGGTTCACGGTTCGCAGCGTTCCATCGAGCGAGACGGCGAGCGCCACGTCATCGAGCGAATCTATCAGTTCCTTGAAATTGCGCTGCGAATGCAGGATAAGCTGGCCCAACTGGTCGAGTTGCTCTTCGGAGGGAGTGACGCCGGCGCGATTCTGAAAAGTTTGAAGAACCTCCTTGAGTTCGCTGACCTCCCGCTTGCGTCCGAAGGCATAGGCGGCAAAAAGAATGGAAAGCAGGAACAAACCAGCGGGGATTGCCCAGAGCTGGTAGGGCAGGTCTTTCATCTCCTGCCACGACGCGACGGCCAGGGCTGCCGCCATCAGGACCAGCAAGCCCAGCGCCCAACGCCACAACTGGCTCTCTTCACGCTCCAATGGTTTTAAATCGGGATCGGGGCGGTTGGACCTGGGGTCGGGGTCGGGCATGACTTGTTCCTCTCAGGTAGAAGTGATTTCTCGACGAACGCCGGAAATCAATTCTGAAAAATCGAGCTTCGTTTCCGCCGGATTGCTTTAGCGTAGCACCGAACGTGGGCGATTACGCCGGAAGCGTGGCCTTAGGTTCCGTCACGGTAACGGGGTGATGGCCATCACAGCGTCTGAGTTTGGCGCTGGCTATGATGTCGGCAAGGATCTCCCATCCCAGGCTTACCCCTCCGTGTGCCCACGAGTGTGCCCTATGCTCTATAAGACCTTGAGTGCTGCCGTTTACGGCATCGATGCCAACATTATTGAGGTGGAAGTGGATGTTTCCGGCATCAAGATGCAGGAAGACCACTTTCACACTGTCGGTTTGCCCGATGCCGCGGTGCGCGAAAGCCGCGACCGCGTGCGCGCGGCGCTGAAGAATTGCGGCTACGACATTCCTCCCACCCAGATCACCATCAACCTTGCGCCGGCTGACATTCGCAAGGAGGGTTCCGGCTTTGACCTGCCCATGGCGCTCGGCATTCTGGGCGCTTATGGAGGGTTGAATAAGAAGGAGGTGCCGGATGCGCTCTTTGTCGGTGAACTTTCGCTGGACGGAAGAGTGCGGGGGGTGCGCGGTGCTCTGCCGATCGCTATCGAGGCGCGGCGATCCAAAGTCAAGCGTCTGATCGTGCCTGAGGTTAACGCTCGTGAAGCGGCCATGGTCGGGGACGTGGAAGTTTATCCGGTCAAGTCGCTGCTGGAGGTGATTCACCTGATCAACTCCGGCAATGGAGTCTCTCGCCTGCAGGTTGATACGGCTCAACTGCTCGATCAGGCTCAGGACTTTCATGTGGACTTCAAAGACGTGCGAGGACAGCAGACAGCCAAGCGCGCGCTGGAGGTCGCCTGCTCGGGCGGGCATAACATTCTGATGATCGGGCCTCCGGGGTCGGGCAAGACGATGCTGGCGAAACGCATGCCTACGATCTTGCCGCCGTTTACTTTTGAAGAAGCGCTGGAGACGACGAAGATTCATAGCGTTGCCGGAGTGCTCGACGCCCATGCAGGGCTCGTCGGGCTGCGGCCTTTTCGCTCGCCTCATCACACTATTTCGGATGCGGGGTTAATTGGCGGAGGCGCGATTCCGCGGCCGGGAGAAGTTTCTCTGGCTCATAATGGAGTGCTGTTTCTGGACGAGTTCCCCGAATTTCCGCGCAATGTGCTAGACGTCATGCGCCAGCCGCTCGAGGACGGTACGGTTTGCATCGCGCGGGCGGCCATGTCGCTGACTTTTCCGGCGCGGTTTATGCTGGCTGCGGCTATGAATCCTTGCCCTTGCGGATTTCACAATGACCGCACCCGCGAATGCCACTGCACGCCGCCGATGATCCAGCGCTATGTTTCTAAAATTTCCGGACCGCTGCTCGACCGCATCGACATTCACATCGACGTTCCGGCGGTGAATTACAAAGAGATGCGCAGCACGAAAGATGCGGAGAGTTCAGCCAGCATTCTGCAGCGTGTAGTTCGGGCGCGAGACGTGCAACTGAAGCGCTTTTCCTCCGAACGGCAAAAGCTCTACTGCAATGCGCAGATGCCTTCGCAGCTGATTCGCAAATTCTGCGAATTGTCGGCGGATTGTGAGCGCCTGCTGGAGCGCGCCATGGCGCAGCAAGGATTGAGCGCTCGCGCCCATGATCGCATCTTGAAAGTTGCGAGGACGATTGCCGATCTGGATGGGGTTCCGCAACTGGAGCCTAAGCATATTGCCGAGGCGATTCAGTACAGGACGCTGGACCGGACGTACTGGGCGTGAAAGAGGGAGTGCACAGGGAGGTCCGTTTCCTGAGTGACAATGTCGCGAGTCGCTATAGTCATGAGCGAGTTGGTCCTAAGGAGTCACCCTGGCAAACATCCCCATTGAGCAACTGGAACAGATGTTTGAGAATATGAAGAATAGGTCTGGTTGGAACGCGACGGGTGATCTTCTGTGGGGTTAATTCTTCACAGATCGGAAACTCGAAAAACTAGATCCGCTCGCCGCCCATCTCGTGAAACTTGGGTATCGGTTCGCGCAAACGCGCCGACGTGGATGCGATGTTCAATCAGGCTGAGGCGGCTTCCTTCTGCAGCCGAACCGGGAACGGTCTGATTTTTGGCAATCTGTTTTTCCGGGCTTTCCAAAGATCATAATTGAGCTGCATCTTCAGCCAAAACTCAGGAGACGTGTACGGCATCGCCTTAGCAAGCCGCACGCTCATCACCGCTGAAATTCCAGCGCGACCGTTGAGTATCCGGGAGAGATTCGGCCGCGTCACCCCAAGGCGCTGGGCCGCTTCCTTCACGGTCATGTCGCCCAGGTAATCCTTCAAGACTTCGCCGGGATGGGATGGATGGAAAAGCATACTTAGCTCCTAATGGTAATCCTTGTAATCGACGAGAATCGCGTCCTCGCCCTCGAATGCAAATGTAAGCCGCCAGTTGGCGCTCACCCGCACGGCCCAGTGGCCCTGAAGGTCGCCCTTCAATGGGTGCAGAAAGTAACCGGGCGCATTCATATTTTGCGGGCAGGTCGCTGCATCCAAAGCGGACAGGATTGTTCTAAGTCGATTTGCGTGTTCTGGTTGAATACCGGCTTTCGAGCCGGTTTCGGCAAATTGCTTGATGCCTTTATGCCGATAGCTCTTCAGCATGTGTAAAGTGTAGCAATACACAATACTGCTGACAAGCCAAATGACTGACAGAAGTGAAAACCGAGGGTGCGATTTTTACGGAAGCGGACGGGCGAGACGCCCGTCACTCCACGATCAGTCGGCGGCGGCTCCGGTAGTTGTGCTGCTGCCGTTGCCGGCAATCTTTTCGGCCTGTCGCAGACGCAAGGCGCGATTGGAGGGCAATCCGGCATCGCGGATCTTGTAGAGCAGGGCGCGATAGCTGATGCCCAACGTGCGGGCGGCCTGCTTGCGGTTCCAGTGGTGCTGTTGCAGAACTTTGAGGATGACTTTGCGTTCCAGTTCGCGCACGCACTGGCGGGTCAGCTTCTTCAGCGAAATGGGGCCGTCCAGATTGAAATCCTGACTGAAGAAATCCGGTTCGCGCGCCACCAAGTCGTTCGTGATGACTTCCTCGTGGCCGAGGATCACGTAGCGCTTGATCAGGTTTTCCAGTTCGCGGATGTTTCCCGGCCAATGATATTTCTGCAGCACGGCCATGACTTCATTGGAGATGGGCCGAGCGCGGCAATTGAACTTGCGGTTGTAATATTCGAGGAAGTATGCGGAGAGAGCTTCAATGTCGCCGCGGCGTTCTCGCAGTGAGGGCATGCGAATGTTCACGACGTTGATGCGATAGTAAAGATCCTGGCGGAAAGTTCCGCCCTCGATTTCTGCTTCGAGATTGCGGTTGGTGGCGCAGACAACGCGAACCTCCACTTTCTTGTCTTCCTGGGCGCCGATGCGGCAGAACTGGCCGTCCTGCAGCAACTGCAGGAGCTTGGATTGCAGCGACGGATCGAGTTCGGAAATTTCGTCGAGAAACAGTGTTCCGCGGTGGGCCATTTCGACGCGGCCAGGCTTGGAGCCGAAGGCGCCGGTGAAGGCTCCTTTTTCGTAGCCAAATAATTCGCTCTCCAGCAATGTGCCGGGAATCGCCGGGCAATTCACTTTGACGTAGGGCCCGACCTTCCACGGAGAAAGTCCGTGAATCAGACGGGCGATGATATCTTTTCCGGTGCCGCTTTCGCCGGTGATGAGAACGGGAACATTGGCTGCGGCTACCTTAGCCAGGCGCGAGCGAACCGCCTGCATGGCGTCGGACTGGCCGAAGATGATGTGGTCCGGGGGAACCTCGCCGAGCGATTGCGCCAGCGAACTAACGGAAAGTGTCGTCATAGTGAAAGGCCCCATAGCGGTGATGTGTTCATCCGCATGCACTAAAAGTGCATCCCGAGCACCAAACACAGGGGGGTAGCCAAGCACCCGCGCAGTCCGCTATTAAGCGCTCAACTTATGAATGGCTTACGGTGATCATATCCTGAGCGGCTTGCCCTCCGTCATGGCACCAAAGTGCCATAAGGTGGGAGGGCGAGATAGGGAAAAAATATTCACACTGCGGCACTGACTTTCCTCAGTTGCCGGCCGGCGGCAGGGGCGGAATCCATGCTCAAAGGGCGGTCGAACTTGAGACCTAGGAGGTGGTAGGCATCCTGGTGGGTGACCCAGACCGTCTTTGCCTGAATCACGCGCGACGAAAGTTCTACGGCGTCGGTCGGGCCGATCGGGGCGCTAGGTATCTCCAATGAAATCACTGTAGATTGGGGTACAGAACGGCGAACGACGACCAGAGCGCCTCCGGCCGAGATGTTAATGGCGGTGGCGAATTCCAGGGAATCCTTGCCACTTCCATCTCGCGCACGTATGAATACCGGAATGGCAAGGTGCAGCCGGGCCCACTTCCGTTCTTCCCGCTTAGATAAGGTACGAGCCACTCGTCAACCGGCCCCCAAAACCGCAATTAGCGTTTTAGAAGAGGCATCTGAGGGGCCAAATTCTAGAGAGAACCTGAGTCACACCCCGAATAACCTAAAACCCGCTTTCAACACGGGGATTACAGCGGTTTGGGTGAAGTCGCTTTACTAAACATGACCTTAAGATACAATCATTAAGTGCAAACTTTTTCCTGTTTGCATGGCCCACCTTTCCAATTGACACCTATTCGCCCCTGACATAATATCGCTGTAACCCCACGTTTATGTCGGTATGTGCTGTCTCCTCCCCTTGTAAAAATTTGCGCTATTTCTAGGTATCCATGTCTTCGCTGTCTGAGAAAAGCTTAGTTGTTACACCGGCTACGATCGATGGGGCAGCGTCAGGCGTTGCCGTTCCCGCATTGGCGGCGGAGGACTTAGCCCGCGAACTGGAACAATTGCGAGATCGCTTCCGCAAGACGACGAACGCCCTAGCCTCGGCCGCGCACGACCTGAAGACGCCGCTGGCGATCCTTAACGGCTACATTGACCTGCTGCGGAGCCAGAAACTCGGACCGCTCAATGACCGCCAGCAAGAGGTCATGGGTGACATGTTTACGAGCGGGCAGCGCCTGCAGCAATTCATTCAGGACTTTCTGACCTACAGCGTGCTGGAAATCGGCGAACTGCGCATGCAGTTCATCGAGGGAGACATGAACGCATGCCTCTCAGAAGTTTGCCGGCTGTGGTCGAACCGGTTTCACGAGCGCGGGCTGGCACTCTATTTTCTGGCCAATGACAAGTTGACGCCGTTTGCCTTCGACGCACCGAAGATTCAACGCGTCATTTCGAATCTTCTGGAGAACGCTTCGAAGTACACGCCGCAGGGCGGCACGGTGTGGCTGCATGCCGAACCCCATATGTGGGAACGCCGAAGCGCCAGCGCCCCCGCCGCTAATGGAGATCGCCGCCGCCAGTCATCGAACGTGCCGAATGCGGTGAAAGTAAGCGTCGCCGATACAGGCCCGGGTATTCGCCCGGAGTTTCACATGGAAATTTTCGACGATTTCTTTCGCCTGCCGGGAAGCGAGTCGGCCGAAGGCATGGGCCTGGGACTGGCCATTTCCCGCCGTCTGCTGCAAGGCATGGGCGGCAAGATCTGGGTCGAAAGCGAACCCGGCGCAGGCTGTAAATTTTCTTTTCTCATCCCCATGAGACCACTACTGAATACTCCGCCTAGAGGAACCCAATGAGCGAAACTGCCAACATTTTGCTGGTGGATGATGAACCGGGGATGCTGCGCTACATCCGCACACTCCTCGAGGTGGATGAGCACAAAGTTCAAACCGCAAGCACAGGCGAGGAAGCGGTCGAGTGCGTGCAGAAAGGGCTCTCGCCCGATCTTGTGCTGCTCGATCTTCTGATGCCCGGTATCGACGGATTGCAGACCCTGGAACAACTCCGCCACCTGAAGCCGGGATTGAAAGTCGTGATGCTGTCGTGTGTAAATGATACGCGCAAGGTGGTGCAGGCCATGCGCCTGGGCGCCATCGATTATCTGACCAAGCCATTCCAGAAGGCGGAACTTGACGCCGTGATTGGGCAATGTGTGGGGACGGCCAAGGCGGATAACCACTCCAGTGAGATTGAAGAGCTGTGCGACGACGTGTTTTTCGTCGCTGCCAGCCCGGCGATGAAAAAAATCCGCTCGCAGGCCGCGCTCGTCGCCAACGTCGACATTCCCGTGCTGCTGCTCGGCGAAAGCGGAACCGGCAAGGAAGTGCTGGCGCGGCTCATCCACAAACTGTCTCCGCGAGCGCATCGCACATTTTTGAAGGTAAACTGCGCGGCAGTGCCCGCCGACCTGCTGGAAAGTGAACTGTTCGGCTACGAGGCGGGAGCGTTCACCGGTGCCAATCACGCCAAGCCGGGCAAATTCGAACTGTGCAACAAGGGCACCATTCTGCTCGACGAAATTGGCGAGATGCCGGCGCTGCTGCAGGCGAAATTGCTGCACGTGTTGCAGGACCAGACTTTCTCGCGTCTGGGAAGCCGCACCGTGATCAAGGTCGACGTGCGCATCCTGGCCGCCACCAACATTAATATTCCTGAAGCGCTGGCCAACAAGCGGCTGCGCGAAGACCTTTATTACCGGCTAAACGCATTTACCATGTCGCTGCCTCCGCTGCGCGAGCGCAAGGAAGAAATTCCCATCCTGCTCAAGCACTTCATGTCGCGCATGTCGGAATCTTACGCGCGTTCTCCATTGCCGCTTTCGCCGCCTTTGATGGATGCGTGCTTGAAGCATTCCTGGCCCGGCAACCTGCGCGAGCTGAGTAACTTCATCAAGCGCTACCTGGTGCTGGGAGATGAAACGCTGGCGGCTTCTGAACTGGAACTGCGGCCGGATGGCGGCATGGGCATGCACACCGATGTCGCTGGCAAATCCGTGGCTGCGGCCGCGGAGTCGGGCGGAGGGCTGAAGTCTCTGTCGCGCACCGCCAAAGACGAAGCCGAGGCGGAGGCAATCGCGCGCGCGCTCGAAGACACCAACTGGAATCGCAAACAAGCAGCGGCGCTGCTGAAGATCAGCTACAAGGCTTTGCTGTATAAGATCCGGCAATACGGGATTGCGCAGAGCCGCAGCACGCACCGGCTATCGGCTGGGGCCTAGCAGAGCGCGCGGACGAGGTCGCCCGCAGCCACACAGATTAGCTCAGTGCCAAGTGCTGATTTTTGGTGCGGATAAGAGGACTCGAACCTCCACGACCTTGCGATCACTAGGACCTGAACCTAGCGCGTCTGCCAGTTCCGCCATATCCGCATTCAAGATTACAAGTCGGCAGGCTCTTCTTGAGGACTACACTAATATTCTACAGGCTGGCGTCTGGCTGTCAATCGAAGCCACGCGCGCCGATTTGCGAACATGGCAAGCAGCGGGCCCGACAAGATTCCAGAGGAGTTAGCGAAACAGCTGCGCACATTAGCGCACGATCTGAGCAATTCGCTCGAAACCATCGTGCAAGCCACCTACCTGATCTCGCAGGCGGGACCGCCGGAAAATTCACGCCGCTGGGTGGAACTCATCGATCAGGCATCGAAGGAAGCGGTCAAGATCAATCAACAGCTGCGCGAGATCTTGCGCCGGAAAAGCTAGGCCTGTTTTTCACGAATTATTTTTATGAATTGTAATCATCCCGAACGAAGTGAGGGATCTGCATTAAGCGGCGAACTGCAGATCCCTCACTTCGTTCGGGATGACAACTTAGAAGGTGGAGCGTCACTTCCAACCGCTAGCCCAGCTTTGCATCCATAGTGATTCTTGCGTTCAGGACCTTGGAGACGGGGCAGCCCGCCTTGGCATTCTGCGCGGCGGTGTTGAAGGCTTCCGCGCTGGCTCCCGGCACTTTCGCGAGCACATCGAGATGCACGGCTGTGATCGTCCAGCCGGCCTCAAGTTTTTCCATGGTCAGCGTGGCCGATGTGTTGATGCTCTCCGGCGTAAGGTTGGCGGCTCCCAGTTGCGCGGACAGCGCCATCGAAAAGCAGGCGGCGTGCGCCGCGGCAATCAGTTCCTCGGGGTTCGTCCCAGGGGCGTCCTCAAACCGCGTGGTAAATGAATACTTCGTGTTCGATAGAATGCCGCTGGCGGATGACACTGTTCCCTGCCCGTCTTTGAGCCCGCCCTTCCAGACTGCGCTTGCTTTCCGTTGCATACGAAACACCTCACAGGAAGATGATGAAAGTCTCACCTATTGTATGAGGAAGGCCGAATTCCCGCATTAAGAGCGTCTCGATCATTCGCGATGCTCTTTCTTGTCGGGCCAAACCTTGCAGCCACCTGCCGATTACCAGAGAATGGCCTGGGGTAATCTTTCTCGCCTGTCCGCGCCCTCCTATACTTTTCTCGTGAACCCAAACTCCGACCCGCGGTTGCGCCCTGACCCAATCCAGCAGCAAGCAGAGTGGCAGTCGCCCGAGCAAATGAACAGCAGCAAACGCGGCAACGGACGAGCGCTTGCCGCTGCCGTTGCCGTCATCCTGCTGGCTGCGTTCTGCGTGGGCACGGGTACGGCGCGAGCCGCTTGGGAAGAGGTGACGCAACTCCTCAGTCTGCATGGGAAGCCGGAACCGTCCTCGGCCAACGTTTTATCGGAACATGAAATTGAATACCTCGACAAGATGACCCCGCAAAGCCAGGCCAACTTGCTGCTGGAGCGGTCGATCAATCATTACCGCGGGGCTAACGATCAGATTGCCGCCCGCGTGGACAGTTGGCGAGGAAAGATCAAACTGGATAAATCGCTGAACTCGTTGTTTACGACGGCCATCAACTCCGACGATGTACGGGTGCGGGCGGCGGCGATCGAGATCGATCTCGCGTGCCGCAATCTGGAGAAGAATCCGGCAATCATGGACGCGCTCTTGCCCGCCGCGCAATCCGGAGAGCAGGGCCCCCGGGTCAACGCGCTCTGGGACCTGGCCCTGCTCGGCAATCGCGGAGTCGAGCCTGAGCGCGCCCTGCAGGCGCTACTGGCGTCGATTCACGATTCGAACCCGAACATTCGCTCCTGGGCGGTCGAGGGGCTGGCTTACCTCGGCACGAATGAAACCATCGCTCCCTTGCTGCAGGTTTTTCATGACGATCCTTCGCCTCAAATCCGTGAACGCGCGGCCTGCGGATTGGCGCAGTCCGGCATGCTCAGCGAAAAGCAGAGGCGGAGCGCAGTCCCAAAGCTGCTCGATTTCGCAGACGATGCCTCTCTCGATCCGGAAACCCGCAAGTGGGTCTTCCAAGCGCTGCGCGACATTACGGGACAGACCTTGCCGCACGATCCCGCCGCCTGGAGAAATTGGTATGCCGCGAATCGCGACCGACCGTGGAGGCCCGTAACCCACGACAATTAGTGCCCCATTATCCGTATGGGTTTCTAGAAAATCAGTAGAAGTCGGAACAGCTCAAGTAGAATCCGCACTGCTTGCAGACCACTTTGCAGCGGTGTCCGCGCAACTCGGTCGAGCAGTTGGGGCAGATTGGCAGGGCGTCTTTCTGCGAGGGCGCAGAGGAAGACTTCACCGGTGCAGCGATCCTGCTCTCAATCGAGGCTGGCGCAATAGCGAAGCCGGAAGAATTTCGCGGCACGGTTGAATTCATGTCTGGTGTTGTAGCACATATCCATCCGGGAGAAAATGTTCTACTGTGGAATAATGGGGCGCGGTACCCAAGTGGTAAGGGAGAGGTCTGCAAAACCTTTATACGTCGGTTCGATTCCGACCCGCGCCTCCAGCATTATCGGCTCGGCACATCATCAGGGCAGAACTAACGTTGCGACACGCTTGGGATCTTTCCCGACGGGGATGCGAGCCACCTCTTTCATGTGCTTGGTGTCAATCACCGATACCGAAGCCGCTTCCTGCAACGCCACGTAGAGTTTTTTCCCATCGGGAGTGATGGCGAGCCACGCCGGTACGCCCCCGGCCTTAGGATTTCATGGCTCCGGGAGCACAGGGGTCGGAACCGATCCCCGAAGCTTCAGGTCAGGCAGAGAGTAGGCGAATACCTCATTGCCACCGATCACGCCAATCCAAAGAGTTTTCCCGTCAGGCGATATGACGCTGCCGTGGACGTCATTGGGAGTGAATTTGGGATCATTGGAATGCAGGTCCGGGGGCTGGTCGGGAAACTTGATTCTGTCCACTTCTTTGTGAGTGGCAAAATCAACGACGGCGAAGCCCCTCCACTTATCCAGCTCTACGAAGATGCGGCGAGTCGAGCCATCGCGGCCCTTTTCGAAAGCATGGTAAGCACCCTCCGGTCGAAATCGATCTCCCATGCGGGTTTCTTGGTCTCTACATCCAGGACCTCCGCGAATTTTCCCTCGGAGGAGCCGGCCACAATGTATTTGTCGTCCGGCGTCGCGTAGCAATCATGCAGCGAAACTTTGGTAGGGACGGTCGTGACCGCCAGACTTTCTGTATCGATGAAATCAACCGCACCGGGCTTCGTCGCAACACGGGCTGTATTGTCCTTATGATAGTTATGCAACGGCCCATTGCCGATGGGCGAAGGAGGACCGGGTTCCCGGATACAGACGGCAACCCATTTTCCATCCGGGGTGATGGCGGGAAGATTGGGGCGGCTGCTGAGGAGCACCTTGTTGAGAACGGCTCCCGTCTTGGTGTCAACGACGTACAAATTGTGCTCGGTTGTCTCACTGCTGATGTATGCTCGGCTACCGTCCGGCGAAAAAACGGCGGCATGCGGGTTCGGGATGCCGGTGATGGTCTGCACAATTTTGTTGGTAGCGGGATCGATCACATCGATGCTGGCGCCTTCATAGTTCATGACCCAAATACGGCCAGTCTTTGCCATCAAGGGAGTCGCAAGCAGGACAGAGCAGAAAAAAACTACAAGAAATCTTCTACTGGGGGTCATCTGGGATCTCCATAGCAATAATAGTCATATATTGCAAAAATATTATTGTCAAGGTATTGTTTTATCGCTATATGATAAACAATTGCCGTGAAGCTTTCGGAACGAAGCGACATTTCCTGTGCTGGGGTTCTTTCGACTCCACATGGAGATTGGCTTCGCCGATCTCCTCTTCCACTCAAGATGGCATGCTTGTTTAAGACGGGCGGCTTGTGAAGAAGCTTCGCAAGCTCTTATTTCTGGCCACGCTCTGCTTGATCGCCGCGTGCCAGGCGACCAACCTGCTTCGCGGCGCGGACAGCCCGGTGAATGCTGGGCCGGCCGACGCACTCGATTTCAAATTCTTCAAGGCGCGGGTTGAGCCGATCTTTTTGAAACACAGGGTCGGACACGCCCGATGCTATATGTGCCACACGTCGCAAGGAGCAGAACTGACGGCGGCGCCAGCGTTCCTCAATGATTTATCGACGGGAAGCACTTCCTGGACCGGCCAGCAGTCGCGAGATAATTTTCAACGCGTTTCGAAATTTGTTGTTCCCGGAAACCCACGATCAAGTCCGCTTTTGATGTATCCGCTCGCGCTTGAAGAAGGAGGAGGTCGAGAAGCCCTCGTGCCGCGCTGCGGTTGGCAATTTGAATCCGATAAGGATCGGGACTGGCAAACGATCGCGGAATGGATTAGGAGGACCAGGCAAAGCGGTTCTTTGCGCAAGTAAACAACAGTTTACGCCTAGCAAAGCGTTTTCGACTGGAGTTGTGTGAGCTAAACCGATCCCAGCCTCAAAGGGTCTTTAGGTTTCGACGGTGAATCCAAGTCGTCTCCCAGATCCGCGGTTCCTGAATTCTCCAGAACGGTATCGACTGGAGCATGAAGAAGCAGACTAGCATCGATTTCGCGCCCGGCAGCTTGTACCAGAGCGGAAGAGTTTGCAACGATTTCCGGGGTAGCGTCCTTCTCGAAGAGAACCAGGGTAATGCTGCCAATAACGTTGCCTCGCGAGGCGAAGACCGGTGCAGCTATTCCCACGCGCCCGCTGTCAACCTCGCCGTGCGTGACCAGAACACCGGCTTTTCGGATGCGCCGAAGATTGACTTTTACCCCTTTCCAGTCGGCCCCAAGTCCCGCCGCGGAGATTTCGTCGTGGAACCTGGTGTAGAACCAGCGCACCGATCTCGAAGGAAGGCTGGCAAAGATAATTTTGGACGAGGCGCCCAGAAACATCGGCATCGGCCGTCCGCGTTCGTAACCGAGATTTTCGGGAATTCCGTTGAACTCCTGATGAACGCACATCACGCAATTGCGATAGGTACGGCACAAGAGGGCGACGCCGATGTTTTCGGATCGAGCGACCAGGCGCCGCATAGCCGGACGAGCAACCTGGATCAGGGGGTCAATCAGGCGAACGCGGCGGTCGTATTCGATGATCGCGGGGCCCAAGATGTAATTGCCATCGTAAAATCGATCCAAAAGTCCAGCCTTACACAGGCTGCGAAAATATCGGTAGGCAGTACTGACCGAAACGTGAATTTCCTTGGAAGCCTCATCGACCGACCACTCGGGCCGCTCGGGAGTAAAAAGCTGGAGGATAGAAAGAAGATGATCGGCGCTGTTCACTGCTAGCCTTCCGCTGTACGTTTCCCGCACAGCCTGGGTGAACGGTAAGTTGTTCTAGCGATATTATCACGGCTTGCGAAAGAGTAAACGAAGTGAGAAATATTTGCCCAAAATAGGATGACTATGCGACTCAAGTTAAAAAGCTATGTGGCGTTAGTAAGTTGTGCATGCTTTCTGTTGGCTATAGTTTCGTCCGCCCAGGCCAGCCGGATTTACGTGGTGAATGGAGCCGGCGACACGGTCGACGTCATCGACTCGGAAACCGATAAGGTTGTGCAACGTATTCAGGGTATGGAAGGCGCCTTTGCAACCGCGTTCTCTCCTGACCGGAGCCGCGTCTATGTAAGCGATGAATATAAAGACCTGATTTATGTCGTCGATCGAAAGACCGGGAAGAAGGTCAAACAGATACCGGTCGGCGGTCACCCATCGATGATCGCCATTAGCGGGGATGGCAGGAGACTCTTCGTGAATCTTCAGAATAAGCCTCCGGTGGCCGGAATCGAGATCATCGATACCGCTTCTCTACGGACGATCAAAACGATCCCGATGAAAGGCGCGATGCATGATATGTGTCTAGCCGGCAATGGCAAGTATCTCGTCTCGGCATCGGATATGGGGCAGTTCTTAGTTGTTGTCGATCTTCGGACTGAGCAACCTATCTGGGATTTGAAATTTGATGAACGGGTGTACACATTCGCGGTGGAGAGCCGGCCCGATGGTTCGCCCAACCGAATTTTCGTTCAACTCAGGGGATTCAACGGCTTCACCGTCGTGGATTTTGATAAGCGCCAAAAAACGGGTGATATCTATCTACCCAAAGAGCCGAGCGGGTTCCTGGGAAAATTCCACAATCCATCGCACGGAATCGGCATAGCTCCTGACGGCAAGACATTATGGGTAAACAGCGGAGAAGCGAATTCTGTTTTCGTCTATGCGCTCGCGGGTCTTAAAGTGATTGGCCGAGTGCAGTTGCCGCAGCGCAATGTTCCTGGAAACCATCTTCTTGGCGCCCAGCCGAACTGGCTCACGTTCACTCCTGACGGCAAGAAAGTCTACATTTCCGATACATGGCTTAACTCGGTGTCGGCGATTGACACTGCAACTATGAAAGTAGTGTCGGATATCCCGGTGGGCCAACTGCCTCGTGTTATCGACACGCTCGCACTGCGCGAGTAAGCAGGCGTTCGATTAATCGATACGAATGACTCCCACGTCGCCGTCGATTTCGACCTTCGTGCCGAAGGCTGCGGAAAGACGCTGGACTCGCTCCAGAATCTTCCGCGCGCTTTGCCCTTGGGCCAACACAGGCCGGCCGGCCTGGAAGCGGGGAAGGCCAAACCCGAGATCGACAGGATAAAGCTTGATCGCGTGAAGTTTCTTGTTTTTGAAACTTGTAATGGCGACAAAGCTCTCCATGGTTGCCGGCGTAGCAGTGGAACCTCGCGTACTGCCGTACAAGTCTGCCGCACTATTCTCACTGCCCATTCCATAGAAATGAAACATCTGCTCAGGCAGAAGGGAAAGCACCTCGTTTTCGGAGATGAAGTTCCCCAAGCTGTAGAAAATCGGTTTGCCTTTGTAGATCTCGATGCCCCGGGTGACGTGAGGGCCATGACCAACAACGACGTCGGCTCCGGCGTCAATCACGGAATGTGCAATGGCCTTGATGTGCTCAGGAGGGTCCTCGTCGGTTTTGCCGCCCTCATGGTTGTGGATGCTATAAATCACCCAGTCAGCAGAGCGCCGCGCCGCGCTTACGCTCTTAAGGTTCCATTGAAGGTCCTCCTGCTGCAATCTGGAATGCCGTTCAAAATCCGCCCCGAGAACAAAGCTGGCGGGCGGATCGTCGAACATCTGCATGTTCTTACTGGAAAACGTTCGATCGTGCGCATTTCGATCAGCGAAGAAAACTGTCTTCGCCAACGCCTCGCTCGTAATTCCATAATCGTGCTGAAGCCTGGTACTGACCGTTTGGTCCCAACCAAAGTTCCCTGTCCGGCTACGGCCAGGACGGCCCCTACCGGAATGTACGAGCGTACGACCTGCTCATTCAGGGCGAGGCCGGAATCATTGCCACGACAGGCTATCCCGACAAACCCGCCAAGGTCGGAGTGCCGATCACCGACCTGGCATCGTCGATGTACGCGGCCGTGGGAATTCTGCTGGCGCTTTATCAGAGAGAGCGAACCGGCCGGGGACAAGTGATCGATATCTCCATGTTCGAATCCGCACTGGCTTGGCTCGGATATTTTCCGCAACACTACTGGCACAATGGAGAGGAGCCGGAACGCGTAGGCATGCGGCACCATTACATCGTCCCGTATGGCCCCTATCTGGCGAGCGACGGTGAATACGTGAGCCTGGCGGTAGCCACGCCGCAGGACTGGGAAGTATTTTGCCGGAAGGTGATCGATCGGCCTGCGCTGCTCGAAGACCCCCGATTCCGCACGGCGCCAGACCGACGTAAGAACCGCACGGTGTTGGAGGAGTTGGTCGAGCGCATCTTCCTGGAGCGACCGCGAGAAGAATGGTTGCAGCGACTTCGAGACAGCGGATTACCGCATGGGAAGTTGAACGGGATCGGCGCTGTGTTGGCTCATCCGCAGACAATCGCGCGGAAGATGGTTCGCGAAATGGAGTCGCCGGTCGGGCCTGTGCCGGTCATCGGAAGCCCGCTACGGCTTTCCGATAGTCCAGCGCGCTTCGATCCGATTCCAGCTTTAGGGCAGGATACCGAGCCGATTCTTCGCGAACTCGGCTACTCCGCCGCTGAGATCGAAACTTTTCGCCGCGATCAGATCATCTGAATGTCGCTCTCCCGTATTCGGAAATCGCGCGACTAGCTCCATGATCGGCTAGTCTAAGATCCGCTGACCTCGACCACCGTAGGTCTCTTGCCCACCGGGATGCGCGCCACTTCTTTCAAAGTGCTCGTGTCATACACGATCAACTCGTCGATCATTGCCAGACAAATGTAGGCTCTCTTGCCATCGCGTGAGAAAACGATCCAGGTGGGGGTCGGATCCCTTGGCGGGCTTTCCCGGAACCTCCAGTTCAGGCATGTAGATTTTCGAAACGAGCTTGATTTCAGGAAGAGAATAAATGTACGCGTAATTGGTCGCGCGGCTGCTCACCCACAAAGTCTTGCCATCAGGGCTTATCGCCGTTCCATGCGTGGGATTGTACTGGAGAGTGCCATCGGGGCGAAGCCCGCCACCGAAACTGAACTTGATGGGATCCGGCAAATCGATCCGCGCGATTTCCTTATGCGTCTTAAAGTCGACCACAGCAAAGCCGTTGAAATTCTTAAGCTCGAGAAAAAGCCGGATGGTCGACCCGTCGGGTCCGCTCTCGATGGCCATGGTCAGCATTGCCTTGTCGAACGAAACGCTCCAGGTGGGCTCCAGAGTTTTAAGATCAATGACGATGGCAAAGGTGCCGTCATCCGCCCCGATGATCGCAAATTTTCCATCCGGCGTCATGAAGGTGTCGTGTATACCCTCTTTAATGGGGATTGTCTTGATCCTCGTCAGAGTTGAGGTGTCGATAATATCCTCACCGCCGGAGTCTTTCGGGTCCTTGTGCTTCACCGCCAGGTCCAGGAATGGAGTCAAACCGAGCAAAACGTATTTCCCATCCTTCGTGAGCATCAGATTACCGGCAGGGTGACCGCTGAGCGGGATTTTCTTAGTAATCGTGCCCGTCTTTCTGTCCACAACGTCGAGCGTGTGCTCTTCCTCCGAGCTTATATAAGCCAGTTTGCCGTCGGGCGAGAACGCCGCGCCGCACGGGGCCGCGATGGCGATCGTCTGGATCACCTTGTTGGTTGCCGGGTCAATGACAGAAACGCTCCCGCCTTCTCTATTCAAGACGTAGACTTGTCCCGGACTGGCCCAACTACTCGCTGAAGCTAACATGAGAAAGACACCCAAAAAGAACAGACATTCGAAATAAGCCTTCAAGTGTGTTTTCATATTTGCTTCGCTCCTTA
Source organism: uncultured Acidobacteriaceae bacterium (assembly GCA_963775845.1). GTDB lineage: Bacteria > Acidobacteriota > Terriglobia > Terriglobales > Acidobacteriaceae > Acidiflorens. The sequence continues at coordinate 129,333 of CAVZKN010000002.1, forward strand.
ATAGTAGGCGCAGAAACGCGCATCTCAGATTGCACAGGGCTTCAAAGACAAATCGATAGTATATATGTTTATCGATATATGATAATAATATTATTAGCCACAAACGTCATTATTGTATAATGATAATAACACAGTTCACTGACAGGACGGTCGATAGGAAAATGCGAATGCCGAAAGTATTGCGAATCTCGCTTCTTTTGCTGGCGATTGTGGGCCTAGCCTCCGCCGCCGATTACAAGGTAGTTAAAACCTGGAAGCTTGGCGGCGACGGGGGATGGGATTACCTGACTGCCGACAGCTCCGGACATCGCTTGTTCATTGCCCGCGCCACGCATGTGATGGTAGTCGATACCGAGTCGGGCAAGCAGATCGGCGACATTCCCGACACTGCCGGCGTCCACGGCGTTGCGCTCAATTATGAGCTCGGGCGCGGCTTCACCAGCAACGGCCGCGAGGACACGGTAAGCGTCTTCAATCTGAAAACGCTGGCGGTTGAAAAAAAAATCAAGGTGGGCTCCGGCCCTGACGCCATCCTCTACGATCCTTTTTCCAAGCGCGTCTTCACCTTCAACGGAAAAGGGACCGAGCGGACGACAACGGCCATCGATGCCTCCAAAGGCGAAGTGGTAGGCAAAATGGAACTGGAGGGCAAGCCGGAATTTGCCGCCACCGACGAAAAAGGCACGGTGTTCGTCAACATCGAAGATAAGTCCGAGATCGTCGCCTTCGATCCAGAGAAGCTGGCCATCAAAGCGCGCTGGAAGTTGACCGACTGCGAAGAGCCGACCGGGCTTTCGATGGATCGCAAAAATCGCCGCCTGTTCGTCGGATGCGGTGGAAATAAGAAAATGGCGGTCGTCGATGCCGACAGCGGCAAGATTGTAGCTTCGCTTCCGATCGGCGAAGGTTGCGATGCAACCGCATTCGACGCCGATCGCGGCCTCGCCTTTGCTCCAGCCGGAGACGGCACCCTCACGGTCGTCAAAGAAGACGATAAAAATAAATTCAGCGTGGTGCAGGCGGTGACCACGCAGAAGTCGGCGCGCACCATGGCGGTGGACCCGAAGACGCATCAGCTTTTCACCGTGGCGGCGAATGTAGGTCCGCGTCCGGAGAGAAAAATAGAACCGGATTCGTTCGTGGTGCTGGTGCTGGAGGCGGGGCGCTAGAGCCGGCTACGAACAGCAGGATTCATCAATCTGCTTCGGCGGCTGCGCGCGTCCGACTCTTATCTAAAGCCCGTGGATATTCCCTTGATCATGTGGTGGCCTTCGTCCTCTGCCCATTCTTCTCTGCGAGCCGGTTGGCGGAGCTTAATACTTGTCCTTGCCTTTTTTGCGGTTGCAACCAGCGCCCTGGCCCAGGGCGGGCCGCCTTACTATACGAACGATCCCGGAACTCCCGGCCCTTTCAACTGGGAGATCAACCTCGGCTACATGCCGTTCTACTACAGCAATCAGTCGATCTCGCACACGCCCGATCTCGACCTGAATTTCGGAGTTGGCGAGCGCATTCAGCTCACCTATGAGAACGCCTGGCTGCGCGTGCAGAATCAGTCATCGCCGGTGAAGTTCGGCTTGAATCAATCCAATTTCGGCGTGAAATGGCGTTTCTATGATGCGGGAGAATCCGGGCTCTCGGTCTCAATCTTTCCGCAAGCCTTTGTCAACAATCCGAACGATGCGGTCCGTCGCGGCATCACCCCGGCCAGCCAGGGCTTTCTCATGCCCATTGAATTCTCCCGGAAGTTTGGCCCGGTCGGAGTGAATTACGAATTCGGTTACCAGTTCAATCACAAAGGGCCCGACAGCTGGCTGAACGGCCTGGTTCTCGGCCACGACTTCAGTTCAAAATTCGAAATGGATATGGAGTTTTATTCCCAAGGCTCATTCCATCCCGCCTTGGCGCAACCCACCCTCGCCCTGGGCGCTCGCTACAAAATTCATAAGCCGGTGATCGTGCTTCTGATGAGCGGGCGGAGCCTAGAACCCACGCGCCCGAATCAGTCCTACTTCGTCGGTTATTTCGGACTGCAATTCCTCCTCCCTCCCAAATCCTACGACCGCGAGTAGCCTGACGATTGCAGGATGGATCGAGGACGGCTAGCGTTCCCAACTGTTTGACAAATGCGACAGTTGTTTGTATGCTGTGTCGGCAACGAATCATGCTACAAAAGGAATGACGAGAAGCGCTCGCGTGGGAAGAGAACCCCGAAGGTATAGGGGATAAGGTCGCAGAGAGAGCTTGCATGCTCTGCGGTTTTCGCAGGGCGCCCCGTCCGTAGTTCACTCCTTATGAGGGGCTTTTCCCGCAAAACCGCAATCTCGTGGGTGGAACCGGACCGGATTTTACTGCGAGGCTATCCAATCGACGGGCTCATTGGCAATGCGTCGTGGGCTGCGGCAGTGTATCTTACGCTGGTTGGAGAATTGCCCAATGCGCGGGTGGAGCGGCTCTTCGAGGGCATCCTGGTCTCGATTATCGATCATGGTCCAACACCGGCATCCACTCTTGCAGCCTGCACAGTCGCCAGCACGGGGTCGCCGTTAGCTAGCTCTGTGGCTGCGGGCATTCTCGCGATCGCGAATTCGCACGGTGGCGCCATCGAAGACTGCATGCTTATGCTGGAGCGTTGTGTGGCGCTGCAACAGGACCCGGTCGCCGCGGCCACCCGCGTGGCGCAACAATACCGGGACCAGGGACAAAGAGTTCCCGGGTTTGGCCACCGGCAGCATGGAGAGGATCCGCGCAGCATCCGACTGTTCGACTTGGCGAAAGAGCTCGAGTTGTCGGGAAAAGTTGTGGCTAATGCGCAAGCCATGGAAGTTGTTCTTAGTCGAACCGCCGGCAAGCGATTGCCGCTGAATGCGGACGGAGCGATCGCTGCCCTGCTCTGCGAGATGGGATTTCCGAAAGCGGCGGCGAACGGAATTTTTATGATTGCTCGGATTCCAGGTTTGGTAGCCCACAGCCTCGAAGAGCAGGCTCGCAATCCTCCGCTGCGTCCGATCGATCCGGCCGCCTACGAATATGACGGTCCCGTCAAACGCCATTTAAGTGCATCGAAGCACGAAGGAAATCCGATAGATCGAAAGCATAAGGAAGTGCAGCCGTGAGTCACTACGACCTCGTCATCAAGAACGGGACTCTGGTTATCCCGTATACCGGGCTGGTGCAAGCCGATGTTGCGATCAAACATGGAAAGATCGCCGCGATTGCAGAAGAGATAGCTCTCCATGAGGTCGAGACGCACCTTGATGCTCGCGGAAAGATGGTATTCCCGGGCGCGGTGGATTCTCACTATCACATTGGCATTTACCGCCCCTTTTCACAGGATGCGGAGAGCGAATCGCGATCTTCTTTAGTTGGTGGTGTCACCACCCTGCTCAGCTACTTCAGAACGGGGCACCACTACTTGAACAAGACGGGCCCTTATCGCGAGATTTTTCCGGAAGTGCTGGGGCTCTCTAAAGGACACTTTTACACCGACTATGGATTTCATCTGGCGATCATGACGGCCGAGCAACTGCCGGAAGTAGAGGAACTGGTCGAGGCGTTTGGCGTCGGATCCTTCAAGTTTTATATGTTCTACAAGGCGCTGAACTTGTCTTCCGATTCTACGCGTGGAAATGATTACACCATGGCCGAAAGCTACGATCTCGGCCACCTTTACTTGCTCATGGAGCAGGTTGCTGCGGTCTCGCGCAAACATTCGGCCGAGGGACGGATTGCGCTGAGTCTGCATTGCGAGAATCCGGAGTTGATTCGTGTCTTTATCGATAAAGTGAAACAGCAAGGCTGGCAAGGACTGGAAGCCTATAGCAAAGCGCGCCCTCCCCTGACTGAGCACTTGTCTATCGTAGAAGCGGCGCTGCTGGCTGAAGCCACAGCATGCCCGATCAATCTTCTCCACCTCAGCAGTAAGCAAGCCTTGGAAGCAGGAATACGTTCACGCCGTGAACATCCCGAGATCGATATAGTTTTGGAAACGACGCTTCACCATTTGACTCTGACTTGCGAGACGGCAGGCGGAATCATCGGCAAGGTGAACCCTCCGATACGGGAACAAGACGATGTCGATTACTTGTGGGAGGGCATTGCCAACGGCGAGGTCGATACGGTCGTCAGCGATCACGCCTGTTGTATGGAAGAGGATAAACGGGAAGATGACCTGTGGGGATCATTGCCTGGTTTCGGTGGATCGTCTCTTCTTTACCCCACGCTGATCTCCGAGGGCTTTCATCGGCGGAATGTTTCCCTGACCCGTATCAGCGAGATCGCCTCAGCGAACCCTTCCCGCCATTTTGGTTTGTTTCCTCGCAAAGGAACGTTGGCGGTCGGTTCCGACGCCGATTTTGCGATTATTGATCTCCATCGGACCCAGGTCGTCACTGCTGATTCGCTGCAATCCGCCCAGGATTTCACCCCCTTTGCCGGAATAAGACTCAAGGGCTGGCCCACCGAAACCGTATTACGAGGCAAACTCATGATGAAGGACGGGGAAATTACGGGAGAACCGGCGGGAGTGTATATCCGTCGCCCCACACAGTTACATCCGAGCGGGGAGCCGCGAGTTTCCGTTCCGGGCGGTCACGAAATTCGTGAAACTTCTGCTTGACAACGGGAGAAGCTCCCGCGAGAATCAGCACCACGCAACAAGTGTTTGCAATAGTAAACAGTAAAACAATACTCGAGGGCGCGCGCGTCTGGTTGAACGTTGTTCCCCAGTAGTGGCTTTACGAATACACGGAGGGTAGAAATGGCAGGCGAGAAGATAACCGCGATTGAGGCAACTTATGTGATGGTGCCAGACAACAACGGTTCGCAGACGATCCAGCGCGACAAAACGGTGGTAGTGGAAGGCGATCGGATCAAGGAAGTGACTGACCACTACGAGGGTCCCGTGGATCGCCGGATCAAGGCCGAGGGCCGCCTCCTTTCTCCGGGTTTTATTAACTGTCATACCCATGTCGGGTGCGCCACGTACTCACGAGGTATGGCCGAGGATCGCGACTTGGTCGAAGGCAGCGCCTTCTATCACTATTTCGTTCCGCTGCTGACCATCGGCTACCGCAATTTCACCCCAGACGAACTGACGGCTCTTCTGGAATGGGACATCTTGGAGATGATGAAGAAGGGATCCACCACGATACTGGAAGAGAACTTTGGCGGCTATGACAGTGTCATCGAAATCGTGAACCGGCTCGGAAACCGGGCCTACATCAGCTATAGCTATCCTAACCAGGTGAGTAAGATCGGCTATCTGAAAGACGGCAAGATTTGTTATGACAAACCCGATCCGATTGAAGTTGGCAAGGGTCTGAGACGAGGCTTGGAAATGTATGACAAGCACAACGGATCCGCTTCGGACCGGATTCGGGTGCGACTAAGTCCGACAGGGCCTGACACGTGTCCTCCCGAAGTCTTGCGGGACACGCGAAAAGCTGCCGATAAACTCGGGTGTGGCATCAGTATCCATGCCGCGCAACATTCCATGGAGGCAGATTTTTGCAAAAACGTCTTCCACGCGAGCCCCATCGAGCATTTGGCCAACACGGGTATTTTAGGGCCGGATGCGATCATTACTCACGTTACCTATACCGACGACAAAGATCGCAAACTGCTCGCCGAGTCGAATTCTACAGTCGTCCATTGTTCTTACCGCAAAGCGCGCGAGGCAGTTATCAGCCCCTATCACGAATATGTTGAAAGAGGCATCAACGTCGCCCTAGGCACTGACTCCTTTTCCAGCGATATAACCGAAACCATCAAAATGGCCGGAGTGCTCGGTAAGATTCGCATGGAGCGCGTGGGAGTTCCCACGGCCGTAGAAGTCATGAGTTCAGCTACATTGTCGGGAGCAAAAGCTCTCGGCCGCGATGATATTGGACAGATCAGGGCTGGCGCGAAAGCCGATATGGTTCTGATCGATCTCACGAAAACTCATAACTTCCCGGTGATAGAGCCGATCAAGAACTTTGTTTACTATTCTTTCGGTACCGACGTCGAAACGGTGATGATCAATGGCAAGCTCGTCATCGAAAACGGCGTGGCGCTAACCACCGATGAGTCGGCCCTCCGCAAGCGGGTGCAGGCAGCTGCGGATCGCATTTGGGGAATTGCCGCCCGCGAAGGGGCTCTGCCAGGTGTCTCGTTTGTCCCAAGCAAGAAAGAACCGGTGACCGTGTAAATTCGAAGGTCTTAATGGAAGGATGAAAAGATGCCGTACGAGCGGCTTGTGGTGAGGCCTGAGAAGTGGAAGGACTCCAATAGCGATGCGCCTTCGCCGGCGGTGAGAGCCGGAGAGCTGTTATTTGTCGCAGCCCAACATTCCGTCGAGGGAAATGTACGCGATCAGGCTAAGGTTGCTCTGGAACGCATCCGCGAGGTCGTCGTCGCGGCGGGCGGCACGATGGACGACATCGTAGATGTCGTAGCGTTCTTCCTCGATATTCGGGATGCGGAAGACGTCTTGGAAGTCAGTCGTAGCTTTTTCTCCAAGGACTATCCCGCATGGACATTTATGGGCACTCAGGGGCTGCCCCAGCGCGGCTCGCGAGTGCACATTCATGCGGTAGCCCATCTCGGCAAGGCTGCGAAGCAGTGTTTCACGCCCGATAGTTTGCGGTGGTGGCGCAAGTACCCGATGTCCGGCGCCTGCCGGAAAGGCGAGTACCTTTTTATATCGGGACAAATGGCAGCCGACTTAGATGGCAATATCACCAACCCCGGCGATCATGCGGCGCAATCCCGCTACATCTTCCACCGGCTCGAAGAACTCGCTGAACTTGCGGGTGGAAATTTTCGGCGTGATGTCCTTGATCTGCTCTCCTTCAGTATCGATCCGCGAAGCTTTAATCCGATGTGCATCGAAGTTGGATGCAAAGAATTCCTGACCATGCCGCTGTCCCAGGCTCCGTCATGGTCGGTGATCGGGAGTACCGGATTGTTCAAGCACCTCGCCTTTCATACGGTGAGGGCTATCTGCGAGGTTGGCAATGGCGACGCTGTGGCTTTTACTCCCACCAGCATTTTCTGGCGATACTTGCCCGTATCTGGAGGCACGAAGAAACAACATGGTCACTTACTGTGTATCGCCGGAGAAGTCGGAATGGACATGGATGGCCAGATCGTCTCCCCGGGAAATCCAGCAGCGCAAGGGCGGTACGCATTTAACCGCATCAAAGAGGTAGTGGAAATGGCCGGTGGAACTATGGCCAACATTGTGGACATCATATCCTTTCACAAAGATGTTCGTGCGATACCTACGATTCAGGAAGTCTCGAAGGAGTTTTTCAAAGGGCAGCCTCCGGCCTGGACTGCGGTTGGCTATCCGGGCGGATATTTTGAAGGGCATTTGCACGAAATTTGCGCGCGCGCCTGGTTGCCATAATTTTGGTTGCCATAACTCCGAACTGCTGTCTTCGTAGTAAGCCGTAAGGGACTTAAGGTTCATAACGGGAGCTGGAAAATGTCTGATAGTAACTACAAAGCGGTAGATATTTCTATTAATGCCTTTCTGCCCGAGAGTTCCTACAAGCATCTTTCGCTCGGCCTATGGAAGGCGTCCGGTCCCTCGTACGAGGAGAAAATTCGTAAAGGTTGGACCGCCGAGTACATGGTTGAAATGATGGATCGGGGCAATGTTGAGGTTTCTTGCCTGATCTCACTTTGTTCGGCAAACGGCGTTGGCGGGGAGGAACTGATTGTTCCCATTGACGAAATCATTCCTGTCATCGAGAAGTATCCCAAACGCTTCGTCGGATTGGTCGGACTTTCGCCCATCCAGAAGTGGGGCAGTCCTTACTATCCTCCCACTTACATCGAGCGTGCCGTCAAAGAACACGGTTTCAAAGGCGTACACATGTATCCCCACTGGTTCGGAATCCGGGTTAATGACCGGCGTATGTATCCGATTTATGAAAAGTGCGCGGAACTCGATGTGCCGATCTCGTTTCAGACCGGTCAGGGGACGATGCGCTCCAATTCGAGGGTCGTGGCCCGTCCGATATGGATTGATGAGATCGTGCGTGATTTTCCGACTCTAAAACTTATTGCACTCCACAGCGGATACCCCTGGGAAGACGAGTTAGTTGCCCTCGCTATCACGAACGAGCATGTATATATCTGTCCAGATGTTCCTCCACCACGACTCTGGCATGCATCGATCGTGTCGTATATCAAGGAAGAAGGACGCTTTGCAGGCATGCGCGGCAGCGACAAGGTTCTATGGGCCACGGACTTCCCTTTACAGGAGCCGGATAAGTCGTTGCAGGAAGTCGACGCGCTTGACTTTACGCCGGAGATACGTCGCAAACTGGTGCGCGACAATGCGATCCGGGTTTACAAACTGCAGATCTGACGGGCCCAGGGGGATGGTTGGGAGAGGCGATGATTCAAGCGATCGATGTTTGCGTTAATCCGTTTTTCACAGAGTTCAGGGATCAATACCTGCGTTTTGGGTATTGGAACTTCTTCGGTGACAATATGCTGAGGACGGCACAGGGTGGCTGGAAGGTCGACGGTCTTCTCCGTGCCATGAACGAGGCGAACGTGGAAATTGCGGGATTAGTCGCATTTTGCGCCGCCAATCCACAGAATGGAGCCGACTGCTTTATTCCGGCGGAGAAACTCAAACCCATCCTGGACTCTCATCCGCAAAGTTTTTTTGGACTCGTTGGACTCAACCCGCTCGCCCCAATTCAAGACCCTTATTACGCACCGCGATATCTGGAGCGCGCCGTAATGGAGCTCGGATTTAAGGCCGCCCATCTGGCCCTGCACTGGTTTGGCATGCAGCCCGGTGACAAACGCTTGTATCCAATTTATGAAAAGTGCTTAGAGCTGGGGATTCCCATCGTGATGCCTCTCGGCGCTGCGCCTCCCCGCTCGGGAGCGCGCAATGTAGCGGAACCTCACTTACTTGATCCGGTCATTGGCGATTTTCTCGATCTTAGTATCGTCGGACAATCGATTGGGTATCCATGGGAGAGAGAATCGGTCTACCTGGCTCGTAATAACGCCAACTTCAGCGTGCTGGCCGATTCGCCACCTCCCGAGCATTGGATTGCAGACTTTGTAGGATTCATCAAGCAAGGACGATTTCCGAAACATGACGCCGGAAGTGATCAGGTAATGTGGGGATCTGGCTTTCCCTTCATAGATCCGGTGCAATCCCGCAGTCAATTTGACTCGATCGCGTTCACAGACATCATCGCCTCTCAGCTACTACGGGACAATGCACTGCGGATTTTCAAGCTTGGGGCTCACTGAAGGGCGGGGTCTATGGTACCGAGTCTACGGGGCTGGAAACTTCTATTGTTGTTGTGCCTAGCCAATGTTGTGGCCTACATCGGAGTCTTTGAGTTACCCCCCATCATTGGCAACCTGGTTCACGACTTCCATATCAGCTATGCGCAGGCGGGGTTGTTCATGAGCGTCTACGCGCTCGTGCGTATGATTGGCAGCCTAATGGCGGGAAGCTTCAGTGACCGGTATGGCGTTAAGCACTTTGTCCTCGCCGGTTTGACGCTGGTCACGTTAGCCGGCTGGCTTTGCGCACATAGCCATGGCTTTGCGTCAATGTTAGTTTACCGCACCATGATCGGTATCGGGGCCACACTGATCTTCATCCCCGGGCTGGCTGCGTCGATGTACCTGCTCAAACCGCACCAGGTAAATCTTGCGACCGGGATATTCTTCACTTCGATGAACCTGGGCTTGACAGCGGCGCTCCTGGTGACTCCGATCATGGCAGCTTCCTTAACCTGGCGTGCACCGCTCAAGGTCTTTGCTGGCATCGGGGCGCTAATTACTGTGGTGTTTTATGCCTTGACCTCAGGACAAACGCTGCAGCCCGCGGGTACGTCACACATCGAGAGCAAGCGGTCTGGTGCTGCTTCTGGCCAGTATTCAATCCGTAATTTCCCTTTGCTTATGATCTGTGCCGCGTACTTCCTCATGTTGTTCCACACTTACGGGATGATCACCTGGATGCCAGAATATTTGAAGGTCGCCCGTGGTTACTCGCCAACCGAAGTGGGCACAGTTTCGATGTTGCTGGGCCTGGTGATGATCCCAGGCACGTTCTTTGCGGGCTGGCTCGGCGACCGGCTTGACGCCTGGGGCATCGGGTTGGCAGGGGCAGCACTATGCGGTTTGTGCCCGGCTGCGCTGATCCTTAGCAAACACTTGCCTTTGGCCGGTGCCTTTGCGGATGTGTTTTTCCTCGCGTTTGGTATTTGCCTGTTGGTGATACCACTTACCAGTATTCTTAGCTATCTGGTTCCCGCTAAGGATAATGGCAAGGCTGTGGGCCTCGTGCACACAACTGGATACCTTGGATCGATTCTATCGACTTACTTCGGGGGCTATCTGCTAACGATCACTGGCGATTATAAATGGCCTTTCGCTTTATACGTGTTCTCCATGGTTATCACCTTCTTTCTTCTGCTCGCGCTGCGGAATTCCTATGCCAAAGCGGCCGACTTGAGCCCCCGACAGGAGGAGATCCCCATGATTGCGCGTGTAGATGTCTAGAATGCAAGTGAGGCGTACCGCAATTTGATACTGGGAGGGTTTTCTTGAAATCTCGCATGGATTTTGTCTCGTAATGCCTGGCCTTATGATGCGGGGCTCTGAGTCACAAAGTAGCTACAAGAGAGGAGTTGTCAATGGCAATAAGACAAGCTTGCTGCACGATCGATTACAACAAGGTCAAACGCAGTATGGATCGGTGGCGGGACGAAATCCGCAGCAGTAAAGCGAAAACTGCTAGCGACGAAATCTATTGCGTGCCTGTCGAGGCCGTTGTTCGCAAGATAGACGAGGGTATCGAAGAAGCGACCTTCCCTCTTCTGCCAGGCGACTTTGTTCTGCGCGCCGATGAACAGGCAGAGCCGGTGTATTACGGCAAAGGTACGGCTCCCCAACCACTCGACATATTTCTCGCAGGGATTGGTATGTGCATGGCAAGCATTTACGGCGAGGCTGCCGCGGATCTCGGACTCAAGATTGACTCAGTGGAAGTCCGTGTTCGGGGCGATCTCGACATGGAAGGAATCCTGGACCTGAACGGTGATGGTTATGGTTCACGCCCCGGTTTTTCGAGAATTCAGTACACGGTCAATCTGCAGAGCGACGAAACCGCTGATAAGATTCGCGAACTCATCGGCTTCGTTGAGCGACGCTGTCCCGCGCATAACACCGTGATGAACGGAACTCAGGGAATATTCGATTTCTTCCTGAACGGAGCGAAATTCGCAGTCTGAGCGAACCATTCCCATGGAGGTAAACCAATGCCGGAAATCGCAGATCTGATGCCAGGCGCCCGCAACTGCGTCAACGGATATTGCGCGATCCAGCCGGACGAGCGCGTCCTTTTGTGGTTAGACCGCAGTGACACGGTTGACCCAACCGTCGTGCATGCCCTGATGCAGGCAATCGATGAAACGGGCGCACCTCTCAGTGTATTGCAAACGAAGGCCCCGATTTTCCGCTACGGAGAAAGGCTGTCTCCTGTAGAGGAAGCGGCTATCTCCAATGCCAATGTTATGATGCACGTCTTTGACCTGGAGAACGCGGCGTCGGTCGACAATGCAGATATCTATCGATGCATGTGGGAGCATGAGTTGCGTGTCACCTCCGTCATTGCAACCACTCCCCTGATTATGAACTCCGATTGGGCGCACTATCCGCCGGAGTTGCATTACTACATGTGGATCAAGTCAGCTCGACTGCTTTGCGATACTGAAGCGCACCTCACCGATGATCTCGGCACAGATCTTCGCATGAAGTTGTTTCCGTGGCCTACAGGAGATCCGTTTTCGTCGTCCTGGGCCAGCGTAGACAAGAAGGCGAAAGTACACAGGCCGGCCGGAACATGGGAGTTTTTCCCGGGCGGCACGATCGCGCTCTGTCCCAAAGAGGTCGAAGGCACGCTTGTGTTCGAACTACTGGAGGGGTTTGCGGGCTACTTGAGCGAGCCGATTCGCTTGACTATCAAGGATCACCGGGTGACCAAGGTCGAAGGCGGTATGGAAGCCAAATGGTTGAAAGAACGCATGCGTCGTTACAAGAACGGATCGTACTTCTGCGAATTCGCCTGGGGTATTAACCCGCGTTCGCCATTGCAGGAGGGCTTGAAGGTAAAAGCTCCAGACAGTCTTCTGTTTCGTCGAGCTGGGAGTTTTCATTGCGCGGTCGGACTTTGGCCGGGAATGGGAGTGCCCAGTCCCTTTCACTGGGATGGCGGTGGGTTGAAGGCTACTCTAACATTAGGCAAGAAGACGGTGATTGACCGCGGATATCTCACCATGCTCGATGACCCAGACGTAAGGGAAGTAGCGTCGAAGTACGGGCTTCCAGAGACATTCTTGTCGTACGAGAGCTGAAAAGGAGCCGAGGGGGGTGACCTTGCAGGACAATAAGTCGAAAGAAGGGCCGATTACTGCCATTCGCGCGAGCTACGTCGTGGTCCCCCAAAAAGACAGCCATACTGTTGTGCGGGACAAGACGGTAGTCCTGCACGGTGATCGCATTGCGCAGATTTGTGATAGCTACGAGGGCCCCGCAGACATAACTATTAATGCAAAGGGCAGGCTTCTTGCACCCGGATTCATTAACGCGCACGTTCACGTGGGAGCTGCCACTTACGTACGCGGTTTGTGCGAAGATCGCGATCTTCTTCCTGGGAGCGCTTTCTATCACTACGTGGTCCCCCTGATCGCGGTAGGCGCCGCAAATTTCACTCTGGATGAGTTTGCCGCTGTCATCGAGTGGGACATGCTGGAAATGCTGAAGAAAGGTTCGACCACGATCCTGGAAGAGAATTTCGATCACTATGAAGTCCTGGTGCAAGTGGCCAAGCGGTTGGGAAATCGGGCGTATCTTAGCCCCACCTATCCCTCTGGTCATGGAAACATCGGATATATCAAGGATGGAAAGCTGGAGTACGACCGTCCGGCTGAAGGCGCGGTTAGTGCCGGGTTACAGCGAAATATTGATTTGCACGCCAAATTTAACGGATGCGCCAATGATCGCATTCGTGTTCGGCTGAGTCCTACCGGGCCAGATACTTGTCCGCCCGAGGTCTTACGAGCAACTCGCGCCGCAGCCGATCGGCTGGGCTGTGGCATCAGCATTCACGCCTCCCATCACCAGCGGGAATTCGAGATATGCCGCACTAAGTTCAATGCCACGCCAATCGAGCACCTGGCTAACACGGGTATCTTAGGTCCGGATGCAGTTATCACTCACTGCACTTTCACGGACGAGAACGATCAGAAACTGCTGGCCAAAAACAAGTCCACCGTGGCGCATTGTTCTTACCGCAAGGCGCGTGAGGCGGTGATCGGCCCCTTCTGGGAGTATCTGCAAAAAGGAATTAATGTCGCACTGGGAACAGACTCGTACTCGAGTGACATCACCGAAACGATCCGCATGGCTGCGGTGCTCGGAAAGATCAGAACGGGCCGCGTAGGCGCACCCACCGCTACGGACGCATTCGATGCGGCAACTCTCGGTGGCGCACGGGGGTTAGGCCGGGATGATCTCGGTCAAATCAAGCCCGGCGCCAAGGCTGACCTCGTGCTCATCGACCTGACCAAGCCGCACAATTGTCCCGTCATCGATCCTATCAAGAATTTTGTTTATTACTCATCGGGCACAGACGTGGAAACGGTGATCGTCGACGGAAAAATCGTCGTCGATCATGGACGCGCAGTGAATACGGATGAGAACGAATTGCGGGAGCGTGTTCGACAGGCGACCCAGCGGATCTGGCGCCTGGCGGATCAACAAGGTGTTGTCGATGGCTTGCGCCCTGCGCTCATCCCGGTGAACTGATGACAACGTTTCGACGAGTCGGACTCCAGATTGAAGGCTCGGCAGGAGCGCCTTTTTCCTCCGCGGTCCGCGCGGGAGATTTGCTGTTTATCAGCGGCCACACGGGAGTGCAGGGCGATAACCCGAGCACCGATGTTCGGGTCCAAGCCAGAGCTGCGTTTCGCGAGATCGAAAAAGCAGTGACCATGGCAGGCGGCACAAAGTCCGACGTCGTCGACCTGCTTGCGGCATTCGTCGATATTCGCGATGCCGATGACGTTCTCGAAGTAGCGCGGGAGTTTTTTCAAGGAGACTATCCGGCTTGGACTGCAATGGGCACCCAAGGCCTGCAACACCGCGCCGCGAAGCTTCTCATTCATGCCGTCGCACATCTGGGGCCTGAGAAAAAGCAGTCGATTACACCTGACAGCTTGCGCTGGTGGCGTAAGTATCCAATCTCAGGTGGATGCCGCAAGGGTCCCTATCTGTTTATCTCCGGGCAAATGCCCATTGATAGCGATGGAAATGTGGTGAACGCAGGCGATCATGGCGAGCAGGCGCGATATCTATTCAGCCGGATGCGAGAGATCGCAGAACTGGCCGGCGGCAAACTGGAAGATGACCTCCTGGATATCCTCTCCTTTAGTATTGATCCCCGTTCTTTTGCGCCGATGTGTGCAGTGAAAAACACCGAGTTTCTCATCATGCCCTTCGCGCAGGCACCCTGCTCATCCATCATTGGTGCGACGAGTCTCTATAAGCATCTGGTGTTTCACACAGTGCGTGGACTTTGCGAGATTGGCAATGGTAAAGCCGTGGCCTACACACCCCAGAGCCTTTTCTGGCGCAATCTGCCGGTATCAGGTGGGACGAAGAAAGAAAAGGGCCACCTTCTTTGTGTAGCCGGTGAAGTCGGAATGGATATGGATGGGCAAATCATCACGCCGGGCGATCCCATGGCGCAGGCGCGTTATGCATTCAATCGCATTCGCGAGGTGGTGGAAATGGCGGGGGGCGGAATGGATAGTGTGGTAGACATACTTTCGTTTCACAAGGACGCGCGCGACATAGGACCCGTCATGGAAGTCGGCCGAGAGTATTTCGCTGGCGACCCTCCGGCATGGACCGCGATGGGATATCCGGGCGGCTACTTTGAGGGACATCTGCACGAGATCCTGGCGCGGGCCTGGATTTCCTGACACCGGGACAGAATCGTCAATGGATATGCCAGAAGAAGATCTTCCTACCTACGAGGCCATCGATGTTTCCGTCAACATTCATCTGCCGGAACATTCCTACCGGTTGTTGCCTCTTGGCCTTTACAAGGCGGCCGGGCCAACCTGGGTCGATAAGATTCGCGCGGGGTGGCCGCCGGAATACATGCTGGAGATGATGAACCGGTCCAACGTTCAGCTTTCATTAGTCATCTCGCTCTGGTGCGCAAACGGGGTAGGAGGCGAAGAGTTGTATGTTACTGCCGAGGAAATGCTCCCTATGTTCGCCGCGCACCCCACCAGATTCCTTGGATTAGTCGGAATTTCACCGATCAGACCCTGGACCGACAAATACTATGCCCCAAGATATATCGAGCGCATGGTTCGACAGCACGGATTCAAGGGTGCCCACATGTATCCTCACTGGTTCGGCATACGCATTGACGATCCCCGGATGTACCCGATCTACGAAAAATGTGCGGAGCTTGATGTCCCGATCTCCTTCCAGACCGGGCAGGGTACGATGCGCTCCAATTCGCGCATTGTAGCCAGGCCTATCTGGATTGATAACATCGCCCGTGATTTTCCCGAGCTGAAAATTGTCGCCTTGCATAGTGGGTATCCGTGGGAGGAAGAATTGGTGGCATTAGCCATCAACAATGAGAATGTCTTCATTTGCCCGGATGTCCCCCCGCCGCGTCTATGGCACTCCGCCATCCTCGAATACCTAAAAGAAGAAGCCCAATTTGAAGGATTGGGCGGCAGCAACAAAGTTGTCTGGGCCACCGATTGGCCGTTGCAAGATCCGGAAATTTCTTTGAAGGAGATTGATGCTCTTGCTTTGTCTCCCTTAGCTCGCAAGAGATTAGTACGCGACAATGCGATTCACATCTTCAAACTAGACGCCGAATCGCAATACTCTACGACTTCCACGAACGCGCCAGAAACTCACGAGCGCAAGCGATGAATGCACCGTCTAGATCGTGGATTGCCTTGCTCTTGATTTGTGCAGCCGTATTTACCGCCTTTGTTGCTGTATTTTCCATTCCGCCATTGATGGGAACGCTGACCCGCCAGTTTCATATCACGTATGCGCAAGCGGGACTTTTCATGACGGCTTACACCATGATTCCGACGTTCGGAAGTCTGCTCGTCGGATTCCTTAGCGACAGGATTGGCGTGCGGCACGCTGCCATCACTGGCCTGGCGCTTCTGGGCACAGCCGGAATTCTCTCGTCGTTCACGCAGACGTTTTGGCAGATGCTAGCTTGCCGCATCCTGATTGGAATCGGTGCGACCACCATTTTTGTGCCGGGCCTGGCCACCGTGCTGCGCCTACTTCCGGCGAGGGTCAACCTGGCGACGGGCGCATTCTTTAGTTCGCTGAATCTTGGTCTCTCGACAGCGATGTTAGTGACCCCGATTGCCGCTAAGTTCCTGGGATGGCGGGTACCATTGTCTTTGTTTGGAATATCAGCGATAGCTCTGTCGGCGCTCTTATTATCTTTTACCACCAACGACTTTTTTGTGAGACCTTGGAGCGCAACCAGCGAGAGCACGATCGCCCGGGCACAAGAGAATTCGAGTTGGGCGCTTGTACTGGTGAGCGCTGGTAATTTCCTGTTGTTCTTCCAGTCCTTTGCCATGATCACATGGCTTCCGGAATACCTTGCACAACAGCGGCGATTCCCGCCAGACCAGGTAGGAGCTATCTCAATGTTGCTCGGCCTGATAGTCATCCCCGGATCAATCCTGGCCGGTTGGCTGGCAGACCGTGTCGGCGCCTGGCTGGTCGCAGTATCGGGCGCCGCCTTATGTGCGATCTGTCCCGCCCTACTCGTTCTTTTTTCAGGATTCGGTTCGACAAGAGTTTCGGGTGTCATCTGCCTGCTTTCGCTCGGCACCAGCCTGCTGACCATTCCGCTCACCAGCGTCTTATCCAAATTAGTCAGGCAGGAACACGGCGGAAAAGCGGTCGGGCTCATTCTCACCACCGGCTACAGCGGAGCCATTGTTTCGACCTATTTGGGTGGATACCTGTTAACCGCAACCGGCAGCAATCGGAGTACGTTCCTGTTGTGCTCGCTTTCCATGTTCTTGACGCTCGTGTTGCTGGCTTTTCTGCGAGGAACGTATTCCCTGCTGGCACCGGCCGTAAAAGCCGGGGCCGAGGTCTTGCAATAACTGTTTGCATATTAAAACAATTGATGTACTATATGCCCGGATGACTGGGGCGCAGCTGTGAAAGCCAAACCACCATCGACGCGCGGCGTGTACCGGCTGGCTATCGACGTCGGCGGCACCTTCACCGATCTATTGCTGTTCAATGAAACTTCGGGCGAACTGGTGCTGGCCAAGACCCCATCCACCAGTGCCGATCCCTCCGTCGGAGTGCTCACCGGGATTCACAAAGTCGCATCCCTCGCCGGCATTGATCCCAATCGCGTCTCGTTAATTCTGCACGGCACGACCGTTGCCACCAATACTGTTCTGGAGGGCAAAGGCGCCCGGGTCGGCCTCATCACCAATCGCGGTTTTGAGCAAATCCTTCACGTGGCGCGGGGTCAGACTCCTGGACCGCTCGCCGGCTGGATCATCATGATCAAGCCGGAACCCATGGCGCCGCTCGATCTGACCGTCGGCATCAGCGCCCGCATGAGCGCTACCGGCGAAGAACTTGTGCCGTTCGACGAAGAGGAAGCGCGCAATGCGATACGCCAGTTGTGCGCGAGCGGGATCCAGGCCCTCACCATCTCCCTGCTGAACTCCTATGCCAATTCCGACCATGAACGAAGGCTGAAGCGGATCGCCATGGAGATCGCTAGCGATCTGGCAGTCACCGCGTCCTATGAAATCCTGCCCGAATTTCGCGAGTACGAGAGAACCCTGACAACGGTAATGAACTCCTACGTCCAGCCTCGCATGCGTTTGTATCTCGAGGGGATGCAGCAGAGGCTGAAGCAGGACAAGCTCACTGCCCGCATGGAAATCGTGCGCTCCGATGGCGGAGTGATGAGCATGAAGGCCGCATCGGAACATCCTGTGGCAACCTTACTGTCAGGTCCTTCTGGCGGTGCCGTGGCGTCTGCCTACATCGGCAGCCTGGCAGGATTTGCCAACGTTCTTTCGTTCGACATGGGCGGTACTTCGACGGATGTCGCACTGTCCCGAGATGGAATGCCCTCGGTCATTCGCGAAACGCGGGTCGGTCAGTATCCCGTGAAAGTGGCGAGCGTCGATGTGCATTCGGTAGGGGCCGGCGGAGGTTCCATTGCCCACGTGCCCATTACCGGCGCTTTGCGCGTCGGTCCAGTGTCGGCCGGCGCCGACCCAGGTCCCGCCTGCTACGGGAAAGGTGGACTCGAACCAACAGTAACCGATGCCAACGTGGTTCTGGGTTATCTGCCGCCCGAGTTACTCAACGGCGAGATGAAGTTGGATGAGGAGAAGGCCGCTGAAGCGGTACGAAAGATTGCGGAAGCCATGGGTCTGTCGCTTTTGGACGCGGCGCAAGGAATCTACGAAATTGTCAATGAGAA
This sequence comes from uncultured Acidobacteriaceae bacterium, assembly GCA_963775845.1. Taxonomy (GTDB): domain Bacteria; phylum Acidobacteriota; class Terriglobia; order Terriglobales; family Acidobacteriaceae; genus Acidiflorens. Next base: position 147,910 of record CAVZKN010000002.1, read on the forward strand.
TATGTTCGGCGCGTTACGGCTGGTGTCAGTGCAGAGGGGCTACGATCCCAGAGAGTTTGCGCTGCTTGCGCTCGGAGGCGCTGGACCTCTTCACGCTAACGCGCTCTCGTGTCTGATCGGCTCGTGGCCTGCGATCATCCCGACCGTGCCAGGAGTTTTGTCAGCTCTCGGATTTTTACATGCTGATATCAGAACTGAGTTTTCGCGCACTCTCATCCGTCCCGTCGGCCGCATCGATGTGGCAGTAATCCGAAAAACTTTAGATGAACTTGGGAAGCAAGCTCGCGAATGGCTGGCGACTGAAGGCATCCCGGCTGCGCGGCAACGTGTTCAATTTCAATTCGACATGCGCTATTACCGCCAGGGATATGAGTTTGCCATCGATGTGCATCCAGAATGGTTTAAGAGCGTTTCGGGAATGGAAAGGGTTGTGGCAAAGTTCAAAGATGTCCATCAACGCAACTACACTTTCAACATTGACCACGAAGTTGAAATCGTGAACCTGCGGGCGATCGCAATTGGAGAAGTACCCAAGGTCGAATTGAAGCGCCACGTGGCCGCGAAAGCGGGATCAGACTCGGCCCGGACCGGCTCCAGGCAAATGTATCACCGCGGACAGTCAACGACAGCAACCGTCTATGAGCGTTCGAGGTTGAAGTCGGGCCATCGGATTGCCGGCCCTGCCATCATTACTCAAGCCGATTCGACGACGTTGATTCTGCCCGGTCACTACGGAGAAGTTGATCCTTACCTCAACATCCTGATTTATCCGAATCGTCGAACGCCCGACCGATCCCTTTCTGGTCGAGCAAAGCTGGGCAGTCGAAGGCATGCTGAACGTAGTTGACCGGATGGCTGTTGTATCTCCGGTCTTAGGGTCGAAAGTTATGGTGAAGAAGACATTCGCGGGAAAGAAAAAGAAACGAATCGCTAAGAATCGAGTTTCGCCCAGCGCGAAGCCTGGCGTCACAACCAATAAAGTGACACTGGACATTATTGAGAACGCGCTTCGCAATGCCCGCCATGAAATGGATACGGTGTTGTTTCGTTCTGCGATGTCTCCTGTGATCCGGGAACAGCACGATGGCTTCCCCATGATTTGCCTGCCCGATGGCCGCATGGTTGTAGGGCAGTTTGGATCCTACGTGAGCGGCTTTATCTCTTCCTGGAAGCGTGGCATTGACGAAGGGGACGTGTTCCTGATGAGCGATCCCTACAAATGCAGAGGCGCTATCTCCCATATCAATGATTGGATGGTGTTGATTCCCATCTTCCACCAGGGTGAACTTGTCGGCTGGGCCTCGCAATTCGGGCACACCATAGACGTGGGTGGACCGGTTTCCGGAAGCCTGCCCACCGATGCAACAACCATATTTGGCGAGGGCACCCGCATCCCACCTGTCAAATTGTTTGTGAAGGGAAAATTGAACGAGGATTTGCTCGACCTGATCCTTAATAACTCGCGCATGCCCACCATGAACTACTTTGACCTGATGGCCATTGTAGCCGCTTGCCGAACGGCTGAGAAAAGGGTTACGGAACTTTGCGAGCGCTTTGGACGTGAAGTGTACTTAAGCTCTTGCCGGGCGCTACTCGACCGAACTTATCAAGCCATGGCTAAACTAATCCGCCAGAATCTCCCCGAACAGAAAGTCAGCTTTGAGGACTATGTCGACGATGATGGACTTGGCAACGGTCCTTACAAGATGAAGCTGACGATTTGGCGCGAAGGTGAACATGGTTATTTCGATTGGACAGGAACGGATTCGCAGGCGCCTGGTCCCATCAATTTCTTCCTCAATGAAGAAATGTTCAAGATGTTCATCGGCGTCTACTTGATCATGGTTTTTGACCCTCAGATTCTGTTTAACGATGGGTTCTATCCTTTATTACATGTAACTCAACCAGAAGGTTCGCTCATTTTGCCGAAATTTCCGGCGGCGCTAGGATGCCGCACCCACGCCTTGACGCGTCTGTTCGACGTACTTGGAGGGGCGCTCGGGAACCAGGCTCCAGAGTTGACCACGGCTGCTGGCTATGGCACTTCTCCTTATCTGCTTTACAACGGGACCGATCAGAATGGCGAGTTTTTTCACTTAATGGAAATCAGCTTCGGAGGCATTCCGGGGCGGCCGATCGGCGATGGCATGGATGCGCACTCCTGGTGGCCCCTCTTTGAAAATATTCCCAACGAGTATCTCGAGACTTATTATCCGTTGACGGTTTTGGAATACGGATCGCTCATTGACTCCGGCGGAGCCGGCTTTCATCGCGGTGGTAACGGCGTCCACAAAGTCTATCGTTTTGAAGCCGATGGAGAAATTGCAATTCATGACGACCGCCAGCGCTCACAGCCCTGGGGAATTCTGGGTGGATTGCCGGGTAACACCAGCAGCAAGACACTTGTTAGGGCAACTGGCGAATCCGTTCCATTGCCTTCCAAAACTTCCTGTGTGAAGGTGCGGCGCGGAGATGTACTCATTTACCAGACGGCGGGAGGAGGAGGATGGAAAGATCCACTCGACCGGCCCGCGGAATTAGTACAAGCGGATGTGCGCCGTAAGTTGGTGTCGGTTGACAAAGCGCGGGCTGACTATGGCGTCGCGCTGTCCTCCAACGGGGATGTTGATTCAGCTGCAACGAATGAGTTACGGACACGACTCAGGCAAAGTCGCGGCGAAATCGGTAAATTCAGTTTTGGACCGATTCCGCCAGCAATCGGTGTGCAGCGGACGAGTTATAGCTGAGTGGAGCGGGGCCTAATTCAGTGAGTTAGATTAGACCGTTAGGCATTGAGAATGACAAACGACTTAGATACGAATGGTTCGCGAAAACCCCTTGCAGGCTTGCGCGTCCTGGAAATGGGGCAACTGCTTGCCGGACCTTTTGCCTCGGTCTTGCTTGCATGGTTCGGAGCGGAAGTAATAAAAATCGAACCGCCCGGCAAGGGCGACCCGCTGCGTACGTGGCGCAGCCTCTATAAGGGCACCTCACTGTGGTGGTACACGCTCGGACGAAACAAGAAGTCCGTAACCGTGAACCTTCGAACACCTGAGGGACAGTCGATAGCACGTCGTCTGGCCAGCAAAGTCGATGTAGTCGTCGAAAATTTCAAACCTGGCACCATGGAAAAATGGGGTTTGGGGTACGAAGAACTGAAGAAGATTAATCCTCGAATCATCATGGTAAGAGTCTCGGGGTGGGGACAAGACGGACCGAATAAGAACTTACCCGGATTCGCTTCCGTGGCCGAGGCGGTCGGCGGATTGCGATTCGTCACTGGCTATCCAGATAGTCCGCCTGTCCGTCCCAATCTCAGCCTGGGAGATACTTTGGCCGGCTTGCATGCGGCCCTGGGCGTCCTCGTGGCCGTCTATCATAGAGACGTTGTAGGTAGCGGCGTCGGACAGATCGTAGACGTTGCGCTCTATGAATCGGTGTTTAACGTGATGGAAGGAATAGTGGCCGACTACGATAAAGTCGGCCTGATCCGCCAGCGCGAGGGAAACCGGTTGTCTGGAATTGTGCCCACCGGTACTTGGCAATGTAAAGACGATAAGTATGTGGTGATCGGCGGTAATGGCGACAGCATATTTAACCGACTCATGCTGGCCATGGGGCGAACTGATCTGGCCAGTGACCCGCTCCTGGCGCATAACAACGGACGCGTCAAACATGCGGATCGGATTGACGATGCAATCGCAACTTGGACGCGTAAGCACTCTCTTCAGGAAGTTATCGAAACTCTGGAAAAGGCTGAGGTCCCAGTCGGACCGATTTACTCGGTCGCGGACATGGTAAAGGATCCCCACTTCATTGCGCGTGGATTATTCGAAACTCAGACTCTGCCCGACGGTACAACCGTGAAGCTTCCGGTTCTAACGCCGAAACTGACTGAAACGCCTGGGCAAACGGAGTGGATTGGACCGGAACTCGGAGCCCACAACTCCGAAATTTTGGGCACACTTCTGGGTATTTCGGAAGCAGAGATGCACGATTTAGTGCGGAAAGGTGTGGTGGGGTCCGAGAAGGTGCCGGATACAGTGAGTGACAGAACTAGATAATGACCCCAGCGTGGATGCGTGCACTCTCAAGGGATGAGAGGTCAACTTCCATGTGCGGACGCGTGACTTTGGAGTTATTTCGCAAATCTTCCGGAATCGTTTCCCAGATACGGTTACTGAAAATGATTTTGTCATATTTACTGGAGTTTACGAACTTGTAAAGATCTTTAATCTTGGTAAGTGGCGAAGCACTGATGTTCGTTCCGGGTTTGACTAGGAGTTTGCGATACAAATCGATCAAAAGGCTCAACGATGGGTAGTCTGCGTCATCGAGGACGAGAATGAGATTGGCCCGCGAAGGTAAGCGGCCAAACTCTTTTATGGTTTTCTCGGTAAAACTGAGACCGAGTGGAATCACCTCGGCATGAGTTCCCACGATGCGCCGAACTTGATCAAAACGAATGTAGTTGGTAAGAACCTTGCGAATCGTACGCAGTTCTTGCTTGGGCAAGGCGGCCAATTCATCTAGAGAATAGCCGGGAACATTGACTTGCCAGATCGCAGATATGTTGCTGGCGCGTTCGGTGGCTTGCGACTTGGTGGCATCAACGAAAATTAGAAAAGGGGATTGAACCTCATGTTCTCTCGCTTGTTGGTACAAATAGCGGGCGAAAGCGGACGGGGAAACGCTAATCTCCCTCGCGCGCGTCAGAATTTCCTGGGAAAATGCCGCACTTTTTTCGAGAACGCTATCGCGGCCTCCGTAATGCAAATGTTTCTGTACCAGAACACCTTTGCCATGGCGGAGATTCAATATACCTAGTGTTTGCAGCTCCAGGTAGGCTTTGCGAACAATGTTGCGGCTAATTCCGACTTCTTGTTCAACGTCACGGATCGACGGCAGAGTGTCACCCGGCCGCAATCGCCCTAACAGCAGTGCAAGTTTAATCTTTTCCTGGATCTGCGAATGGGGAGGAAGCGGACTGTGCTTATCCAATGTGAAATCCATGGTCAAACGTTCCCACTGAGCAATTGGATGTTTCAAGGTGTCCACGCGGCCACTAATATACGACAGATACCTGTTTTTGAAAAGAAACAATAGTTGAGTGAGAACCAACTGATATTAAGTTCCAGTCGGCGAAGTCTTTGGAAAGGAAAAAGGAAGCAATGCCGGTTCCACAAATCCACATAGTGGAGGTTGGCCCCCGAGACGGCTTTCAGATGGAGGCCAGCTTCATCCCGACGGAACTCAAGCTTGAAGTCATAGATATTCTCGCGCGCGCGGGACTAAGGAAGATTGAAGCCACGGCGTTTGTGCGACCCGATATAATTCCTCAACTGCGCGACGCCGGCGAAGTAATGTCGCACATTCACCGTATTCCCGGAGTTCGTTACACGGCGTTGGTGCCCAATGTAAAAGGTACTGAGCACGCGATCAAAGCAGGTGTCGATGCCGTAAGAGTGGTGATCTGCGCCAGCGAAAGTTATAACCGCCGTAATGTCGGTGTAGGGATCGTCGACTCTCTCGAAGATTGTTCTCGTATTTTCGAACTGGCCAAGGCTCATGGCATTAACCGTGAGGCGATTATCGCCCTGGCTTTCGGCTGTCCGTTGGAGGGAGTCATCGCCGAAGACAAGGTCCTTGCCATCGCCAGTCAGTTGGTTGACATTGGTTTTGACGAACTTTCAGTCGCGGACTCAGTTGGCGTCGCGAATCCGGCCCAAGTAAGGCGCCTAGTCAAAAAACTGCGGATGGCGGCTCCTCATGTGCATTACTCCCTGCATTTCCACAACACGCGTGGGTTAGGCCTCGTCAATGTTCTGGCAGGTCTTGACGAAGGCGTCGACACCTTTGATGCATCGTGCGGTGGCATGGGAGGGTGCCCTGTGGTTCCAGGAGGCACTGGAAATATATCCACGGAAGATCTGGTTAACATGTTCGAGGAAATGGGAATGAATACCGGGATCGATGTGTCGCTGGTGATGAGTGCGTCAAGAAAGCTCCAGGATTTTCTTCGCCGTCCCCTGGCGAGCTACGTATTGGCATCTGGAACCCGCGCGCAACTCTTCGAATCCGCCATGGCAAGAAGCCCTGGGCGTGATCGAGAAACCATGGCACCGGAATCTAAGATTGTGGAGGGGATGGGATGACGAGTAACGAGACAACCAAAGAGTTTTTTGACGCGCGCGGGTTCGCCGGCCGGGTCGGATTTGGAGAGCGTCCCGCCATCCTGATTGTCGATTTGATTAAAGGCTTTACCGAACCCGATTCGCCCCTCGCCGCAGATCTCAGTTCCCAACTGGCGGCCACGGTCGAACTGCTGAAGGCCGGCCGTGAAGCGGGTCTGCCGATTGTCTTTACTAGCGTTGAGTACGACCCCAGCCTCAAGGACGCAGGATTGTTTGTGCGAAAGGTTAGCGGCCTGAAATGGCTCATCCGGGGATCCAAGTGGGTGGAACTGCACCCGGCCTTGGGGTGGCAGCAGGGCGAACTGATTATCAGGAAGAAATATGCTTCGGCCTTCTTCGGCACGGAACTGGCGTCTGTGCTCGCCACGCAGAGGGTGGACACGTTGATCGTCGGCGGCTGCACCACCAGCGGTTGTGTGCGCGCAACCGTGGTCGATGCCCTGCAGTATGGACTGCATGCCATTGTGCCGCGTGAAGCGGTAGGGGATCGAGCCCAACCACCTCACGAGGCCAGTCTTTTTGACATCGACATGAAGTACGGGGATGTAGTCGACCTGCAGCAAACGTTGGATTATTTGCGCCGTCGAAAACCGTTCCTGGCTTGACTGCGTCTACCAACCTATTTTGTCTTGACTTTTGCTGTTGATACGTGTTAACAACGTGACCACAATTGTCTTAGTTTTTAAACACTCTTTTCCCAGAGGAGGCAGTATGAAAATGTTCCGGCAAACTTCCCGTCAGTTGGTCCGCGCATTTTTGTCTGGCATACAGGCTCCGGTAGGGCTGGCGATTGCCGTCTGCCTCTTGCTGCTTGCTGGTTATGCGAACGCTCAGGTTACCGCCTCCGTAGAAGGCCTGGTCACTGATCCCACGGGCGCTATCCTGCCAAAAGCGGAGGTCAGTGCGACGAACCGTTCGACCGGACTGGTACGAACAGGGGTCTCCAATTCCGATGGCTTCTACCGCATCGCCACTTTGCCGGTGGGGACCTATGATCTGTCGGTCACCCTGGCCGGATTCAAAAAAGCCCTACTACAGGGAGTCGTCCTCACCGTGGGCCAGGCCGCACGCCTCGATGTCGCTTTGCAGGTCGGCGACGTTCAGCAACAGATCGAGGTGCAGGCCATCGCTCCCGTGGTCGATACCACTTCCACCGCTGTCGGCGGAGTTGTGGACAATACGCAAATCATGTCCACACCTCTGAACGGGCGGCATTTTCTTGAGCTTGGCCTGCTCATTCCCGGGGTCAGCGAACCCCAGCAGGGAAGTACTCAAGCACAATGGGGTACAGCCGGCGGCAATATAGGTTTCTCGGTGGCTGGCCAGCGCGACTCCTATAACGATTTTACGCTCGACGGCGTTAACCTCATGGACACCAATTACAACACCGTTACCGTAAGTCCGTCGGTTGACGCGGTCCAGGAATTCAGAATCTTGGCGGATGGCTACTCCGCCAAGTACGGCATCGTACCGGGAGCGCAGGTTGACATCGTCACTCGCTCGGGCACGAACAAGTTGCATGGTTCTCTCTACGAATACCTGCGCAATTCGGCGCTAGATGCGAAAAACTTTTTTGACGATCCCAATGCTAAAATCCCGCCGTATAAACAAAATCAGTTTGGCGGAACCTTCGGCGGGCCCATCAAAAAAGACAAGATATTTTTCTTTTTGTCTTTAGAAGCTTTACGGATCCGCCAATCTATAACGGAAACAACTACCGTGCCCACCGAGGATATGCACAACGGAAACCTGTCGGGGATCAATCCTGGCACGGGCCAGCCCTTTCCGCAGATCTATAGCGTCAATGGAGTCCCGTACTTCGACAATCAAGTCAATTTGGCCGATATAAGTCCGCTCGCCTCGGGGATTCTGGCACTAACGCCATTGCCCAATATTACGAACGCGGCCCCCGGTCAATCGAATTATCTGGGCGTGGGACATCGTTACGATAACAGCACTGTGTATCTGGGCAGGATTGACTACCAGATCACTCCCAAGAACCTCGCATCGTTTCGCTACACCCAACAGCAGGACGATTCAAGTTCGCCATTCGTACAACGTTTCTCGCCCGTGTTGCCTGGCCCAGTCGGTTTCGGCGATGTGGGGAACTCTATGGGTCACAACGTCGGTATCTCTCTGACCAGCGTGTTGACTCCATCCCTGGTGAATACCTTTCGCTTTGGATACAACGGCCTGCATGCGATCGCGGAATCGCAGAACATAGACTCGAACTTCATTCAGGGTCTTGGATTCCAGAGGTACGGGAAGACGCTCAATGGTGGAATTCCGTACATCAGCATTCCGGGACTTGGGGGCCTGGGAGACGATGACACGCTGCAGCCGAACATCCGTCGCAATAATGGTTTCGAACTGCGCAACGATGTAACCTGGACGCACGGTAAACTCACTCACGATTTCGGGGTGGATTACTGGTACTACCATCTTGCCGGGGTCACCGACACGTTTTCGAATGGTGAATTCACGTTTGGAGGAGATAATGGGTTTGGGCAGAACGCCACCGGTTCGGGCTTCTCGGATTTTCTGCTGGACCGTCCCCGCTTCAGTCTGATTCAGCTGGGGAACGGCTATGGATACTATCGGTACAACTATTTCGGAGCGTATTACGCTGGCCAATACCGAGCTACTCCGCATCTACAAGTTAATTTTGGGTTGCGCTGGGAATTCTCCACCAGTCCCACTCCTATTAACGGGACGGTGATGTCGGTACTGGACCTTCCCGCGGGGGCGATCGTCCTCGGTTCACAGTCGGGAAAGATGCCTTCCTTAGCCGACCCGCTGACGCAATATTTCATTAACACCTTTGGCACTACCTTTAAGACGAACCGCCAGCTCGGCCTACCCCCGTCCATTAATCCGACTCGCTATCCCAATTTCGCTCCGCGTTTGGGGTTTACGTGGGATCCACGGGGAGACTCCCATCTCGTAGTCCGCAGTTCTGCGGGTCTGTTCAATAGCTTCCAGGAACGTGGTTACAGCGTAGAGTCGGGAAGCTTGGGTCCGCCATTTGCCCCCACGATCGGAACTTTTCAAGACTCACTCTTCTTCCCAACCACACCAAATACTTACGAATCGACCTATGCTTTCGGAGGTCCTCCTGACCGCACAACAGACAATGGAGGGCCGTCTACCGGTGGTGTTCCTCCGGGAACACGTCCAGGATATGTTGAAGAGTGGACTTTGAGCTTGCAGTCGCAACTGAGAAAGGACATGGTCGCGGAGGTTTCCTATGCGGGAAATCACGGCGTCCACCTGAATGGTTTCTATCTTTCCGACCAAAACTTTCCCAATACACCACAAATGGCTGGCGGTTTCCCTCCCAACCCTCAATTCGGTGAATCTTTTGAGGAGCACAGTCAAGGGATGTCCTGGTATGAAGGGCTATCGGCCAGAGTCCAGCAGCGTGTGCAGCAAGGGCTGACGTTCACGGTCGGGTACACATGGGCGCGATCTGAAGACACCGTATCCACCTTTACCGGCGGACCGACGGATTCGCCTGTGCCGCAGAACTCTTATGACATAGCCGGCAACAAGGGGCTGTCGAACTTCGATCGCCGCAATCGCTTTATTGTCAATTATGTTTGGGATTTGCCATTTGGCCACGGCAAGAAATTCCTGAACGAATCCGAAACCGCCAATGCAATTCTTGGAGGCTGGCAGTGGGGTGGAGTAGCCACTATCGAATCGGGAACTCCATTCACCGTCCAATTGACAGCCAATGTCAGTGGAATTGCAAGCTCCAGCGCCGACCGCCCGAATTGCATAGCGAATCCGAATGATGGCGCTCCACACACAATAGCCGAGTGGTTTAACGTGAATGCCTTTGCGCCGAATACGACGATCGTTCCGGCGAGTGGCTTCCCATATAAGCTTCTCGGAACCTGCGGTCGCAACATCGTGGAAGGACCTGCCTATCGCGATTATGACGCGACTCTGGCCAGGATCTTCACTCTCACGGAGCGCGCACACCTCGAGTTTCGCGCCGATTTCTTCGACGTCTTCAACCATCCGAATTTCAACACTCCGAACCGGTATTTCGCGACGTCGACCTTCGGACAAATCACCTCGGCGCAGTTGCCACGACTGATCCAATTTGGATTGCGTCTTTCTTTTTGACGACAATGGGATACCATCCAACTCGAAGAGAGTTGCTGGGCCTTTTGTCCGCGACTGGATTGATGTGGGGCACGGCCGGAACTATTTTGGGAACGCCGATTCCGGCTGTGCCTTCAGACTCGGCTGCGCTGCCGCGTGAGAGTTCTGTATTCCCTCCCCCACCTGTTTCTTCCGCGGCATTTGCCCAGCGCATTGCCCGAGTTCGCAGACAGATGCGAACCGATAAGCTGGATTGTCTGCTGGTTTCGTCGGTAGTCAACCACGCCGTTCGCTACTTAGGTTTTTTTGACCCGGAACTCCAGGGCCGCGGCTCCGGCTCGTCGCAACTTGTTTCGGTCCTCTTGCCGCTTGAGGGCGATCCGGTGCTGTTTCTTCAAACCTTTACCGCCGCCGAGTACATGCGTCCGCGGGCAGAAGCAGCCAGCTATATAAAGGATATAAGGCTGGTGGGTGGCGACAACCAGCACGTGCTTCAGTTGGTTGCGGATCAGATCCATACCTGGAAGCTGGAAAATGGCCGACTAGGATTGGCTGGCGCCGAAATTGACTGGGCTGCGCGGTTATTCTTTTCCCAGTCTTTGCCGCGCATTAACCTGGCAGACGCGAACCCGATGCTGAATCTCTTGCGCATCGTCAAGGATGCGGAAGAGATCGAATTGATGAAATATTCTGCCGCTCTCGGCGATGCCGCCATGGCCGACATTGAGAGACACATCGCGCCCGGCGTCACCGATTTCGAACTCTACGCCCGAGGCCAAGCCCATATGATCTCGGCCGGCGGCGAGGAGGACACTTTTGTCCTAATGGGCATTGGACCCAATCCAAATACGATGCTCATGGAGCTGTTGGCTGGCCGCAAGCTCACTAAGGGCGACGTCGTCGTCTATGAAACGTTGCCATTTTATCGTCTTTACAACACCGAACTGGCCGTCACATTCTCATTGGGCCCCGTCTCTGCGATGCAACGTCGAGCCGCGGACGCTTGCCACGCAGCCTACGACGCTGGCGTGGCTGAAGTGAAGCCAGGCGTCACTACGGCAAAAGTGGTTGAGGCTTCGCTACAGGCTTTTCGAGCTCACGGTTTCGATTCTTTTACTCATACACCTGGTCACTTTATTGGTCTGGATAACTACGAGGGCCCATCCTTGCGTTCCCAGGATGTTGTCCTCGAATCTGGTATGATTTTCAGCTTTCACCCCAACATCGTGATTCCCGGGCAGGTCAAGGAAGAAATCTGTGGACTTCTGCTGGTGACAGAGAAAGGCTTCGAGAATTTGTCGAAGTATCCGCCCCGCGGTACTCGGGTCATGTAACTAAGGAGGACTTCGATGCATGACTCCGAGCTGAATCGACGCGAGCTTTTGAAACTTGCGGCACTCGCAACCGGCGGCATGGCTTCGCTTCATCCAGACGTTTTTGGCCAATCGGCTGACGCCACTAAGGCGAAAAACACGAAAGGTAATGCCGAAAATGCGGGTTCCGCGCTCGATCGTCCACCGGAGGTGGCTACCCTTTATTCCAAAGAATATGGACGCCGGCGCATGCAGAAAATCCAGGCCGCCATAAGACGCGCCAACCTCGACGCTCTGGTCGTCACCAACCGTGGACTGGATTACATCGGTTATGTAAGCAATTTCCATCCTTATCCTCTCGAGCCAGGGCTAGCTTTAGTGCTGGCCGACGGGCCGTCAACGCTGTTCGTGAACACCTACAGTGTTGCCCATACGCGTGCTCTCATTCCAATTGTGCGGACAGACGAATTGGTAGACATTCCGCGCGATTCGGTGTCCGAAGGCAGCAACCAGAATTTAGTCGACGCCTGTATTCAGAGATTGCAGGATCGAAAATTGTCGAGCGGCCGAATCGGATTGGCCGGCGATGAGATTGATTGGCTTCTGCCGTTCTACTTCCGGGATCGTCTGCCCAATGCGAAGACAGTGGATGCGAATCACACTTTAACCGAAGTCATTGTGGTCAAGGATGAGGTCGAAATCGCACTCATACGGGCAGCGCAGCGCATTATCGATGAAGTTGCTTTTCCATCGTTTCGTCAAGAGCTGCGCCCCGGAGCAATCGATCAAGTAGCCTACGCGCATGTACTGGCCGGCATGCTCGAGCAAGGCGCAAATGCGGCAACGGTGCTGCTGTTCGATGCGGGCCCAGCCGGTTCGGGCACGTGGGCGAGTGGAACTCACGGACACCGGTTGGAAAAAAGCGACATCATCCTCTCTGAACCAACACCGAACATTGCCGGCTATCAATCCGAAAAGATGTATACGTTCGCGCTCGGCCGCGCCATACCCGAATCGCAGAAGCGCGGCTCCGAGGTCATCTACGAGGCCTTCCAATCGCTCATGGGCGAACTGAAGGTTGGCAGGGAACTGACGCCGATTTTGCAGAAGCTGGAAAGCTTCATTCGGAGTCACGGATACGCGGGCTCGACTGTTCCAGTTGGCCATTGGATCGGGACCCAGAACCATGAAGGGCCGCGTTTCACGGCAGAAGGAACGCGCGGCTGGGTATTGCAGAAAGACATGGTCATGAGTTGGCATCCCAACATCGTGGTCCCCGGTGAGGTGCGCACGACTTGCTCCACCTGTGTCCTGCTCGGCGATAAAGGCGCAGAAGATCTCTCCACGATTAAGATGGAGCCCATTTATTACTTGGATTAACGTGGCTGGATGCCTCTCACCATGATTAGAAGCACGACGATTAGAAAAACGATTCTGCCGTTGCTCTTGTTCTCGAGCCTGTGCGCGGTGAGCCTGAGCCAGCAAGCCCAACCGATCATCGACGTGCACGTGCACGCCTATCCTGCCGATTGGGTGAAGAATGTCCTGGGGCCGCTGGCGACCGAAAGCCAGAAACTCCCTGATCCTCCAAATCCCATTACCGGCAAGCGTTCCGGGGCTGTCACCAACGCGCAATTACGAACTGCCATGCTCGCCGCCATGCGGCGTTACAACATCGTCAAAGTTGTCGCGAGCGGGCCGCTCAACATCGTGGCAGAGTGGAAAGCCGCCGATCCCGACCGCATCATTGGTTCGCCTCTTTTTCCTCTCCCCAAACTCGCGCCCTATCCAAGCATCGAAGAACTCCGTGAGGGCTATGCATCCGGACGCCTCGGCGCCTTGGGTGAAGTTACCGCGATCTATGATGGCCTCTCCCCCAGCGACGCCAAAATGGATGAGTACTATACTTTGGCGGAGAAGATGGACATCCCGGTTGGCATCCATACCGGAATTGGCATCCCGGAAGCCTCGTACAGTTGTTGCCCCGGATTCCGCATCGGCTTAGCTAACCCTTTAAACGTGGAAGAACTCCTGGTTCGCCATCCGCGTTTGCGGGTCTACGTCATGCATGCCGGATATCCTTATCTCGACGCAACCCTGGCGCTGATGAACGCCTATCCCAAGATTTATGCTGACTTGGCCGCAATTGATTGGCTTCTTCCACCCGACGAATTTCAGCAATATCTTTCCAGACTTATCCAAGCGGGGATGGGAAAACGCCTAATGTTTGGAACGGACGAGATCGTCTGGCCCGACGCTTTCGGAGTAGCCATCGACAACATCAACTCCATGCATTCCCTGACTCCCGAGCAGAAGGCCGATATTTTTTATAACAACGCCGCGCGTTTTTTCCGTCTGGAAGGCGCAAAACCCCAGTCGTCAAAGAGGTAAATCGATGCGAGTCCGCCGGGCAGTAACGAACAAACGCAGGTCGTCAATTTCTGCGCAAAAAAGCGCTTCACAGTTCTTCGGAGCCCTCTCAGAGGATGCAGATGGGCGCCGTCTGTTGAAGGAGCAGAACCACCGCATAGAGTTCGATCTTACGGATGCCGATCCGTTTCGCGTGCTGATAAAAAGAGGACAGATCAAAACAGAAGCAGGCAGAACCGAGCGTTATGACGTAAACGATCTCATACATTTCCAGCTCTCCCAGGCAACACTGTCGCGCCTCTTCGAGGGAAAAATACGCTTTACCGACGCGCTGATTCCGACCGCCCAGGACGCCAGTGACGCCATGCTTCTTTTAGAATGCACCTTGTTCAAGTGGAGCGTTCTGAGCTGGGTCGGGCGTCTTTTCCGCGGAGCTCAGCTCCGCACCGGCAGGCGCGCATGAGCACATTCCAAACTATGCTGACGAGAAGAAAGCTGTTGCTGCTCGGCGCCCTGGCTTATCCGAGCAAGATGTTCGCCAACTGGGGTTCCGATCGCAAAGCGCCTTCATCTTCGAATATCGATATCTACACGCATTTCTTTCCGCCCGCATACGCAAAAGAAATCACCCGGGTCGCGACCCGCACTCCGCCCGACGTTCCCAATATCGAGATGCTCATGCGGATGTTTCCCAACCTATGCGAGTTCGAAACACGCCTGGCGCATATGGATCGATATGAAACATCGCTTCAGGTATTAACTCCGCTGCCCATCCCGGCGGACCTGTTCGTAGGTGATTCGTCGGCTGCCGCATTGGTCCGGGTGGCCAACGACGCCATGGCCGAAGCAATCGCGAAGCGCTCGGATCGTTTCGTCGGGGTCGCACTGTTGTCTTTCCTCGACGCTCAGGAAGCCGCCAGCGAATTGGAGCGGGCAGTCAAGCACCTCGGAATGAAAGGAGCGATGCTCTTCACCAATATCGGCGGCCGGCCTGTCGATATGCCTCAACTCTTTCCTGTTTACGAAAAAGCTCAGGCCCTCGACGTGCCTCTCTGGATCCATCCGATTTCTTGGAATTATTACGATTGGGTTCGCGACCACCTGATCTGGCAGATTTTCGGCTGGCCCATCGACACGACTCTGGCTATGGCTCGGCTGGTTTACGGTGGAGTGCTCGAGAAGTTCCCCAAGTTGAAATTTATCGCTCATCACGCAGGTGGCGCGACGCCCTACCTGATCGGACGAGTCATCGACACCTATGATCAAAATGAAGAACTGATGCGGCTTTCCGGGGGTTCAGGTTCGCATGCTCCACCACCCTTGGCCAAAAAGCCGATTGACTACTATCGAATGTTTTATGGCGACACCGCTCTTTCGGGAATCGATGGAGCAATGACCTGTGCGCACGAGATGTTTGGCTCAGATCGTCTGGCCTTTGGCTCGGATTACCCGTTTGGCCCAGAGAACGGACAGCGTTTCATTCACTCGAACTTGGCAGCCGTCAACAACCTCAAGCTACCCGACCGCGAGCGAAATAAAATCCTGCACGAGAATGCCCGGTACTTGCTAGGGTTGAAGTGACGCTTGGAATGCGCTGCTATCGACGGCTAGCCTTACGCGCACTTTCTCGTTTTTGACAGTGAGCTGAATTTCGGGCCTGTCAAAATCGTTGGGGTCCCGTCAGAAACCTGCCGCGGCTGCGTCGGATGTCGGGTGCAACGATACAATCTGATGAACATTCGTCATCTTCAAGACTTGTTCCACATGTCCATTCGCGCCCGATACGCGTAACTCTCCGCCCGCGTTTTTCAGGTGGCCGGCCGACATCACGATGATGCCGATTCCCGTGCTGTCGACATTGGTCACGCCAGTCAAGTCGATAATCGCCTTCTTCTTGCCCTCTTTGACCAGCCCCTCAACCGCCCACTCCAACTGCTTGCAGTCGCGGCCAATGGTGATCTTCCCAGTCAGTTCGAGAAGCACGACTTCAGCCTGCAATTGCTTGGTCTGGATGTCTAGCATATGCCAAGATCCTTTCCGCGCGTTCTTAGAGCGACCATATTAGGGCGCGAGTTGGAGCAAGTCAATAAATGCTAGCGCGCCAGCGCCAATATCCGCACCGGCCCGCCCGAGCCGCCTTCCAGCTTTATCGGCGCAACCACCACCATCGCTCCCGCGGCCGGAGCGTGCTCGAGGTTAGCCACGTTCTCCAAATGGTAGAGACTGTGGCCGAGCGTGTATTGGTGGACAGGAAAATCCTTCGAGGGGCCATAGTCGATGCTCAGCGTGTCGATGCCGAGGCCGACGACGTTGCGTTTCTCCACCAGAAATTGCGCCGCTTCTTTGGAATATCCGGGGAAGTGCATAACCCCGCCAGCGTCGGCATTGCGGTATTCCTTGCTGGAGTTCCAGCGCGCATCCCATCCCGTATAGGCGATCACCACCGCGCTCTTCGGAACTTGGCCGTGAGCCCGCTCCCATTTGGCGATGTCATCGACTGAAATCTGGTAGTCCGAATTCCCTTTCGCGCCCGCTCTCACGTCGATCACCGCCAGCGGTGCGAACAGGCGCTCTACGGGAATCTGATCCACCGTCCACAAACCGGCCACAAAGTGAGCCGGCGCATCGAGGTGGGTTCCGTAATGCTCGGGCAACGAAATCTCGCGCGCGAAATAGCCGTCCTTTTCGATCGTGGCAACCGTTTTCGCCTGGAACGGCGGCTCCTTGGTCACCTCATAGTTCGGAACCTGTGCATTGAAAGCGTGGGTGAGATCGATGACCGTGCGAAATTCCGGTTGCTGCCCGAACGAAAGCAGGGCCAGCGCCTGCGTGCAGCCCAGAATGAAAATGCAAATTTTCATGGAATCCTAAACCTTAAGCTGCTGGCTGCGGGAATGCCCACTTCTCGAAAACCGAGGTTGTTACGAAACTCGTCGATGAACAGTACGGAAGATGGGAAAAAAATAGCATGGGTCGGTAGTTGTGAGTTTCTTTCATAACTCGATCAGGTGGTCTGCAGAGCTTGCTTGAGAGTCTCACCGCCCACAAGGTTGAGCATGCGTTTCAAGTTGTAGACCATCACCGCGAGGGCGATTTCGCAGCGAGCCCCTTCCAGTCCGCGGACGAGAAAGCGTGGATGACCAAAAATTCGGTATTTCAAATTCGCAAAGGGATGTTCCACCGTGCTCCGTCGCAATGCCATGGCGGCAGGGGTAGCGCGCTGCTGCATACGATCCAGAGCCCCTTCATAAAGGTGACGGTGGACGACACGGCGCGGACTCTTGGTGCATTGCGGCTTTAGGGCGCAAGCGCCGCACACTTCAGCGCGACCCACGTAGGCCAGCGCGTGCCCACTTCTTCCGTCACTGCGTAAGCTCTGTCCCGCCGGGCACAGCATGGTGTTGCTTTGTTCCTGATAGCGGAATGCGGTGCGGTCGAACAGCTGTCGGCCACGCGTGTTCACCCCCCGCTTCGCCGGAATGTGCGGCACCATGCCCTGGCTTTCGCAGCTCGCCGCCTGCTCTCCGTTGGAATAGCCTGCATCGGCGACCACATGCAACGGTGAACCCGTTCCGCCCAGGGCAGCTTGCGCAGCCTCGGCCATGGGCAGCAAACTGCGATTGTCGGCAGCTTCGTTACTCACCTTTTGCGCCACGATCAAGCCGTGCTCGGCATCGACTGCGGTTTGCACGTTGTAAGCAGGAAGCATGCCCTGAGATGTCTTCATGAAGCCCACTTCCGGTTCCCGATGCTGGCGTAGTTTTTCTAGCGCCTGAGTCACCGCGCCATTGTCCACCCGAACTTCGTCTTCTCCGTCGGCAGTGTCCAAACCCTCCAGGTAGCGTTCCCACTGCAATCGTTCGTGCACGCTGTTTACACTACTTACCGCGCGGAACTTGCTGCCATCAATGGCCACCCACTCTCCCCGAATCAGTCCCACCGAACGCGCCAGCTTCACCAACTCAGCCCCGGCCTCGCTCACCGCGTGCCGGTGCAACCGGCGAAACTCGGCGATACTCTTATGGTCTGGATCGAGCCGCCCTAAGAGCCACATCAGTTCCAGGTTGCGCCGACACTCATTCTCCAACCGTCGCGAAGAACGAATCTGCTGCAGATAGCCGTATAGATACAGCTTCAACAGATCGCGTGGATCATAACCAGGTCGTCCAGTCCCCGCCGCTTCCGCCCGCACGAAGCCCAGCCTCTGCATATCCAGACGATTCACAAACTCGTCGACCACCCGGCAGAAATGGTCCTGCGGAATCAATTCTTCTAAACTCGCCGGGAACAACGCCGCTTGCCCTCGCGCCTCACCCGCAATGAATCCCATAGCCCTGCATCTTGCCACTCACTTCGCCACGCCGCTAGTAGTTTCGTAACAACCTCAAACCGCGAGAAGTGGGGCACCCCATTTTATTTTTGCTGATAGCCCTGACGGCTCCTCTCAAAAGCTGATCTTGATAATCTCCCCATTTGTGCCTACCAGCCATCCTGCTTCCGGAGCCGCAAATGCTACGGCCCAGCCGCCGGCCACGCCCGGCAGCACATACCACGTCGTCCCTTCATCGGGAGACCATGCCGCTCCTCCCTCATCGGCCGTGACCACCACGTAGGTCAGAAGATTCTGGCAGGTTTGATTGCAAACCGAACCCCGCTGCCGCACATAGCTGACCGCCCAGATTGCTCCCGTCACCGGAGGCGGATTGGTAAGCGCCCACGTCTTTCCGCCATCGCTTGACGTTGCCGTGCGCGCCTGATCGGGATCGGAAGGATCAAGATCGCCTCCCGCCACGATGCCATTCAACGGATTTCGGAAGTCGACCGAAAACGCGCCCGCGCTCGAGTTAGCAACGATCGGAGTGTCATAGGCGTTCCAGGTGTTGCCCCCGTCGGTGGTGGCGAGAATTCGCGCCGCCGGTCCGCCCGTCGCAATCCAGGCATTGTTTTCGCCTTGGGTAGCAACGCAAGTGTCGCTCGCAGAAAACGAGAATTCTCCGGGCAATGCCGGCGGCATGTTACTCGAGATGCTCTGCCACGTCATGCCATCGGTGGTGCGCAGGTCGGGAAATACTCCATTCACCGAATCGCTGTGGGCGATGCCTCGCTTCGGAGTCCAGAACGCGAAGCAATCGTAGAAGGCTCCCGCAAGCCGATTCTGAAATTCCTTCGTCCAGGTCGTACCACCGTCTTCCGTCTTGTAAATGCGGAAATCTGAAACCGCGTTACCAATCGACAGCAGATAAGCGACGTTGGCACTCACCGCGCGCACGCCGCGGAATTGCAGGTACTCAGCTCCCTTCACCTTGCCCGGCTTCCACGTCTTTCCGCCATTGGTGGTGACGACAAATGTCCCGTGCGTCCCCGCTGCCCAAACCACCTGCGAGTTGACGGGGCTGACAGAGATCAGCAATTCCGTCGTGCCGCTGTTTTGCGGAGTCAACTTGGGTTGATACACCTTTTGTCCAAGGCACAGGGTCGAGCAGGCAGCAATCAGCAAAACCACGAATGTGACACGAAGGGTCTTCATAGGGTCTCCTCCAAATCTTTAATCGGCGAGCAACTCGCGTTATCAGGGAGGGATTATAGCGCAGGTTGGCCCGTGAAACAGTCCGTTGGTGGCCGAGTGTCGGCCCTCAGGCCGCAGATTGCGAACGACGAATGACGAGCAACTGACCCGTCGCCGCACGCTCATCCCCGCGAAACTTAACGGTCAAAGAGCGCGACCAGAGAACGAAGTTTCGCGCTCATCTCCTTCGTCAGTGCGCCAGAACGATAGCGCCACTTCCAGTTGCCGCTGACTTTGCCGGGAAGATTCATGCGCGCTTCACTGCCCAGGCCCAGCACATCCTGCAGAGGAACAATCGCCACATCGGCGACCGACGCCAGCACAGCGCGAATCATCACCCAGTTGATTTCCGCATCGTCATGAAAGTTGAGATAGGCGCGGGCGAAGTCGTGCTCTTGGAGAACATCTTCCGCGGTGCGCGTGCTGTCGGCCGATCCCGAACTCGACCACCAGCCGACCGTGGTATCGTTGTCGTGGCCCCCGGTGTAGGCAACGAGGTCGCGCGTGTAATTATGCGGACGAAACGACGGCCCCTGCGGATCGTTGCCAAACGCAAATTGCAAAAGGCTCATACCCGGCAGATCAAATTCGTGCCGCAATTTTTCCACCGGCGGTGTGATGACGCCAAGGTTTTCCGCCACAATCGGCAGTTCTCCCAAGGCCTTGCGCAACGCCACAAAAAAATCTCTTCCCGGACCCTTCACCCAGCGCCCGTCGATGGCAGTGGTTTCGCCCGCCGGCACCTCCCAGTAGGCTTCGAAGCCGCGAAAATGATCCAGGCGTACCAGATCGAACAGCTTGAACGAGGCGCGAAAACGCTCGATCCACCACTTATATCCATCCGCCGCCAGCACGTCCCAGCGATAAATAGGATTGCCCCAAAGCTGCCCCGTGGCGCTGAAATAGTCCGGAGGCACGCCCGAAACCGCAGTCGGCTTACCCTGATCGTCAAGATAGAAAAGTTCGGGATGAGCCCAGACGTCGGCGCTATCGTGCGCAACATAGATCGGGATGTCGCCCATCAAGCGAATGCCGCGCTGCTGGCAATGCGTCTTGATCTGCTCCCATTCCTGAAAAAATTCAAACTGCCAGAATTTGTAAGCCTGAATTTCCGGCGCCAGCTTTTTCGACCATTCCCGAACCGCATTCGGATCGCGCCTGCGAATCTCCGGATCCCATAAGGTCCACATGATTCCGCCATGCTCATCCTTGCAGGCCATAAAAAGCGCGTAATCATCCAGCCAGGAGCCAGCGCTCTCGCAAAAGTGATGGAAGGCCTCGCGATGCGCGTCACAACCGTGGGCCAAAAAAAACTGCGCGGCACGCCGCAAAGCCGCCATCTTGAATTCAATCACCGGCCCGTAGTCAACAAAGTGCTCAGGAAATTTCGGCGCAGAAGTCATGTCTGATCCCTGAAGCAGCCCTTGATCGCGCAAGCGTTCAAGACTCAGCAACATCGGGTTGCCGGCAAACGCCGAGAAGCACTGGTAAGGAGAATCACCGTACCCCGTAGGATTCAGCGGCAGCACTTGCCACAACTTCTGTCCTGCGGCAGAAAGGAATTCAGCGAACTCATAGGCACAAGGGCCAAGGTCGCCAATGCCAAAGCGTCCGGGTAACGAAGTGAGGTGAAGCAGGATGCCACTCGATCGCGGAAATTTCACTTGGTTACAATACGCAGATTGGCGGGATTAGAGCAAGCCGGCAAGCAAGAACAGTCGTAGAGAGTATCGACAAGGTAGAGTCCGGCGTTCCCGCCCGGCCAGGCATACAATCTCCCGCGAAAGTAGTTCGCCCAATCATTTCACTTCGGCGATCAGCAGCCCGTAAGGCGCAAGCGTAACTTCGTTCTTCGTAGCCGATGCGTCGGAAGAGATCACAGTTTTCAGCGAAGCTCCGCCCAATCCCTGCTTCGACAGATCGAACACCGCTTTCTGCGGAGCTGCCGACATATTCAGCGCCACGAGCACCGCTTTTCCCTTGTAGCTGCGCAGGTATGACATCACGTTAGGGTCGGCTTCGTTCAGCACTGTGTAGCTGCCGTCGAGCAGGGCCTCATTCGTGTGGCGCAGCGCCAGCACTTTCTTGTAGAGGTTGAGAATCGAGTCAGGATTGCTCGACTCGGTCGCGACATTGTGCGTCTTGTAGCTCGGAGGCACGGGCAGCCAGGGATTTACCTGGCTGAAACCGGCATTGGCAGCGGCGCTCCATTGCATCGGCGTCCGTTCCCCGTCGCGGCCTTTTTCTTTCGGCCATCCCGTGCGCCCGATTGGATCCTTCACATCTTCCTTCCGCTTCGGATCGTTATTCTCCATGCCGATCTCTTCGCCGTAATACAGGATGGGCGTGCCGCGCAGCGTCAGATAAAACGCGCCCATCAATTTGGCGATCTGGTCATTGTGCTTGCCGTCTCCATAGCGATTGTAGGAGCGCGTTCTGTCGTGATTATTGAGAACGAAAACTGGCCACCCATGGGCGCTTTCGACGGCCGCAATCTGGCGACGGTATTCGGCTGGAGAAAGTTTGTCGACCATCATGAACATGAAGTCCATCGGCATCTGCAGCTCGTTGCCGCCGTTGCCGTAATACTTGTCGAGCTCGGCGACGTTGGCCGTCCAGGTTTCGCCGATGAGCACCGCGTGAAATTCGTCAGCCACTTTGCGCAGATTCTGCAATTCGGTGTGCACTTCGGGATAGTTCGTGTTGTATTCGTTCTTTTCGTTGGCATCGCCCTGCGCATTCTTGCCCGGCAAAACAGGATTGTCATGCAGCGCCGGATCTTCGAACAAAGTGTCGACAGCATCCAGCCGGAATCCCGCCACGCCCCGTTTGTACCACCAGCGCGTCGTGTCGAGCATCTCGTTTTCCACCGCGGGATTGCGCCAGTTCAAATCCGGCTGCTGCTTGTAGAAAAAATGATAGTAGTACTGGTTGGTCGTGGGATCGAACTCCCAAGCCGACCCGCCGAAAAGTGAAACCCAATTATTGGGAGGTTGCCCAGCCCCTCTGCCGTCGCGCCAGACGTACCAATCGCGATGCGCCGAGGTACGCGAAGATTTCGAATCCAGAAACCAGGGATGCTGATCGGAGGTATGGTTCGGCACGAAATCCATAATGATGCGGATGCCGTGCTGTTTGCCCTCGGCGGCCATGTGGTCGAAATCGCTGAGAGTCCCATACATCGGGTCGATGTTGCGATAGTCGGAAACGTCGTATCCGAAATCGACCTGCGGCGACGGGTAGCAGGGAGTGATCCAGATGGCATCGACACCTATATCCTGCAGGTAATTCATCTTGGAGGTGATGCCGTTGAGGTCGCCGACTCCATTGTTATCGCTGTCGGCAAAGCTGCGCGGATAGATCTCATAGAAGACCGCATTCTGCCACCACTGATGGCCTTCCCGATCTTTGGGCTTGTCTTGAGCCGCGGCAGCAAGGCAACCGAGAAACGTGCACCACAGAATTACCAGCAACCGCGACGACCGTCTCAACATAAATTTCTCCCCCGCAAACATAAAGTGCATTTGTAAACTTGGCAAATGGACGCCGTTTTGCACCTGTTGTCCCGTCATGTTGATGCGATATCCTTATGACAAGTTATCTGGTTCTCGAGCGAAGTCGGTCGGCTGGTCCTCGTCGGACTGGCGACCCGGCTGGCCTCGATTCCGCTGCTCATCATAATTACGACGGCGATTGCGACCACCAAGCTTCCCGAACTTCTTCGCCCGAATCAGGGTTTCTGGTACATGGTCAGCGATGCGCGCACTGATTTCGCTATGTTTTGCTGCCTGATTTTTCTCATTGCCGCCGACAGCGGAAGATGGTCGCTCGATACGGCCCTTGCCCGGCGCACCGCAACTGACAACTGACGCCCACCCTCTGTGAATCATCGAGAGTAACGACGAGACTAAGGAAATGAGTAGCAAGAATAAGGAATAAAGATAGAATCTGCTGATTAACCCAGTCGCGCGAAAAAGGGAGACCTGCCAATGAAGAGAAAATTTCTGCCGGCCGCCGTGTTCTTGCTGGTGACAATACTCTCGCAGCCGCTGCTCGCCGGCGAAGATGCTCACCCTTCTCAGAATCAAAGCACATGGCAGCGCGATCTGCTGGCCTGGCGCGCCGAGCGAGCCAAAGGTTTGCAGGCTCCGGAAGGCTGGCTTTCCTTGATCGCCCTGGGATGGCTGCAGGACGGCGACAACAGTTTCGGCGCGGCTGACGATTGCCGCGTTCAGATCACGGCGAAGGTGCCGGCGCACATCGCCATCGTGCGCGTGGAGAAAGATAAAGATAAAGACAAAGGGCAGGACGTGCTGCGCCTCGAACCTCCCGCCGACGGATTTCCCAAAGATCTGCTGGTCGATGGCCAGCCTGCCAAGCCGCAGATTTTGGCGGCCGACGATTCCGGCAAGCCCTCGAAGCTGACGCTCGGAACAGTGACCATCACCGTGATCCATCGCGACGTGCGCTTTGCCCTGCGGGTCAAAGACCTGCAAGCGCCCACGCGCGTTGCTTTTCACGGACTGCGCTGGTATGCGCCCAACCCCGCCTACCGCGTGCGCGCTCGGTGGATTCCCTACAACCCGCCAAAGATGCTCGACATTCCGACCGTTCTTGGGACGACTTCGCACATGCCGGCGCCGGGTGTCGCCGAGTTTACGCTCGATGGTCAGGTGCTCCGCCTCGAGCCTGTGCTCGAGGATCCCCAGGCGACCGACCTTTTCTTTATCATGCGCGACGCCACCAGCAAAACTACTACCTATGGCGCTGGACGTTTTCTCGATAGCGAACTGCCCGACCATGGCGTGACCCAGCCCGGCGAAGTCTGGCTCGATTTCAACCGCGCGGTGAATCCCCCTTGCGCCTTTACTGCGTATGCGACCTGCCCGCTGCCTCCGCCGCAGAATCGCCTGACTGTGCCGATACCGGCCGGTGAGCGGCGTTACCATGATTAATGGGTGTGATTGTGTAGCGACGGGCGTCTCGCCCGTCAGCCGATTGCTCCATCTCTACTATCGAAATCATGGATAATGTCTTTTTCAGAAGTGCATCTTCTTAGGTTTTATCTGGGAGTCCTAAATGAAATGGTTGCTGATCTTACTAGCCATCGCCGGCATCATTGTTTCCTCGCTCGCACTGCGCGAACATTACCGTACTGACGCTTCACCTTGCAGCATTAACGAGCGGTGGGATTGCGGCATCGTGAATCACAGTCCCTATGCCATGCTCCATGGAATTCCCGTCGCTACCATCGGCATCCTCGGTTACCTGCTGCTCGCCGTGCTCGCCTTCAAAACAAAATATCCGTGGATGCTCCCGCTGGTGACAGTGGCCTTCGCCTTTGCCATTCATCTGGCGGACGTCGAAGCGATGGTTCTGGGAGTCTGGTGCATCTACTGCGTCGCGTCGCTCGGAATAATCAGCCTGATGACCGTTCTCGTGATCGGGAAGGTCATCGCAGATTCGATGCCCCAGCGCGATAGATAATTACTTGTCGTCTTTATTGGCTCCCAGTTTCCATGCGACCTGCCGCAGCATTCCGAGCAGTACTTCGGCGTCGTTCGTATTCAATTTCAATCGCCGCACCAGCCGTCGCAACTTTTCTTCGCCTTCTACAATTCGTGGCTTGATGTATCCGCTGTCACGCAGAACCTCGAAGAGCATCTGCGTCAATCGCTCCACTTCTGCCGACTGTGCGGGAGGCTTAGCGTCCAGCCGCCGAGCCTTGCTTACCGTTTGTTTCCGTCCCCGTGCTAACTCGTAGAGGCAAACCGCGACCGCCTGCCCCAGATTCATCGACCCGTGCTCTTCACGAGTCGGAATCCGCATCATCCAATGGCAATGGCTCATCTCGTCATTTGACAAGCCATATCGTTCGGAGCCGAACAGCAACGCCGCCGCTCCGCTGGTAAGCTGCCGCTTGATCTCGCGACCGCCCTGTTCGAGTCGAAGCAGTCGATGCTGCATCTCCCGATGTCCGCCCGCGGTTGTTCCCACCACCAAACGGCAGTCGGCCACCGCGTCGGCGATCGTCGCGAATTCTTCCGCCTTCGCCAGCAGTTCCGACGCCCCTACCGCCGAGCGCGCCTCGCGAAAGGCCACATCGTAGGGATTTACAACGCGCAGCCGCTGCACCCCAAAATTGCTCATCGCCCGCGCCGCCGCCCCGATGTTCAAGGGATTTCGCGCCGCCACCAGCACCACGCGAAGATTGTCCAGATCGGTCATAAGATCACGTTATCAGTAGGAAGGTGTAAGTGCCCCAGGGCCTGCCCTGGACCCGTCGAAGGGTTCGCGCCCGTCCTGCGGGCGCTAACCTGGGCCCCCTTACCAGAGACGGATTTTCCCTTCCCGGTCATGCTAAGATATTCATTCTATGGTGCCCGCCGTTGCGGGTGCGTGTTTCGCCCTGCGCAACTTCGTTGACAAGGTGTTGGCGCTGGGCTATCCTATACTCTCTTTGGAAGTCCTGCGGCTGCCGCCTGGTATACCTAAGCGCGCGTTCTGCGTGGATAGTTTGAAAATTTAGGGCGCTCAGCAGTCTTCATAAAGTTCTTTAAGCTCTGGGAGAATTTCCGATGTCAACTTATTTCCCGAAAGAGGGAGATATTGCGCGTAAGTGGTTTGTGGTGGATGCGAGCGGCCTTCCGCTCGGACGGCTGGCCTCGCGCGTCGCCCGCATTTTGATGGGCAAAGAAAGCCCGAAATACACACCCTTCATCGATACCGGCGACCATGTTGTGATCATCAACGCCGAAAAAATCAAGGTTACCGGCATGAAGGCCGATCAGAAGCTCTATCACCATTACACCGGATATCCCGGTGGAATCCGCGCCGAAGAAATGAAGAAGCGCATGGTGCGCAAGCCGGAACTGATCATTGAAGACGCCGTATCGCGCATGCTCCCGAAAAATAAACTCGGCAAACAGATGTTTACCAAGCTGAAGGTGTATCGCGGCGACAAGCATCCGCATGAAGCGCAAAAGCCGGAAGTAAGAGTGTTCGCGGTAGGGCAAGGCCTCAAGGCGTAGACCTGAGTAAGGTAGATCTGAATAAGTAAGATTGACGAGAAAAATTTGAAAGGTGATAAGCACCTGGGTTAGCTGATGGCTGACGGCCGAGTGCTGAGGGCTGATAATGGCAGAGTTGGTTCAATATTACGGAACGGGACGTCGGAAGACGGCGATCGCACGCGTTTTTCTTCGTCCGGGCAGCGGCGAGTTTAAGGTCAATGGCAAGTCGTTCGATGAATACTTCGTGACGCCCTCGCAACGCATCGCAGCGAAGCGGGCGCTCGTTTCGACCGACACGGGCGCGACGTTCAATGTGCTGGCCAATGTGTGCGGCGGCGGAGTTGCCGGACAAGCGGATGCGGTCCGCCTCGGCATTACGCGAGCTCTCATGCTGTTCAACGCTGAGCTCCGCAGCAAACTGAAGGGCGAAGGCATGGTGACGCGCGATCCCAGAGCCAAAGAGCGCAAGAAGTATGGACAAAAGGGCGCACGCAAGCGCTTCCAGTTCAGCAAGCGATAGTTCCATGGTCGTCAGTCGATGTCGTTAGCAAACGACGAACGACGAACGACGAACGACCGACGACTAACGACTGGTTTTAGATTTAGCTGAAGGCTGATGGCTGACAGCTGTTGCAAAAAATTCATCCCCCCACCTCCCCGAGATGGGGTGGACGGGAATGGTAATCCGGAAAATGCAGTCGCCGCACTGGCGACTGGCAACCGATACACCCCGGATGCAGACCAACTGAGGAGGTTGATTGGCTAACATTACGATGAAGGAGTTGCTCGAAGCAGGCGTTCACTTCGGGCATCAGACGAAGCGGTGGAACCCAAAGATGAAGGAGTACATCTTTGGTGAGCGTAACGGTATTTACATTATCGATCTGCAGAAGACGCTGAAGATGTTCAAGGAAGCGTCCAAATTTGTGCAGGACCTGGCCGCCGATGGCAGAATCATCCTCTTCGTGGGCACCAAGCGCCAGGCGCAGGACGCCATCGCCGAAGAGGCGCAGCGCTGTTCCATGTATTACGTCAACCAGCGCTGGCTGGGCGGACTGCTGACCAATTGGGTCACCGTGCAGAAATCCGTGAAACGGCTCAAAGAGCTTGACGAGATGGCCACTGATGGCCGTTACGATCTGCTTCCGAAAAAAGAAGTGATCAAACTCGAGCGCGAGCGCAAGCACTTGCAGGCGAACCTCGCCGGCATCAAGAACATGACGCGCTTGCCGGATGCGATTTTCGTTGTCGATTCCAACAAAGAGCAAATCGCGGTGCGCGAATCGCGCAAGCTCGGCATTCCCGTGGTGGCCGTGGTCGACACCAACTGCGATCCGAGCGAAGTGGATTACGTAATTCCGGGCAACGATGACGCGCTACGTGCCATTCGACTCTTCACTTCAAAGATTTCCGAGTCGATCGCCGAAGGCGTGCATGCCCGCGACGACAAGCAGATGGCCGATATTCAGGCGGTCGCCGAACTCGAAGCTGACGTCGAAGCCACCGTAGCCGCTGAGGATGTGCTGGTAGAAGCTGTGCCCGACGGCGCAACCGCGGCCGCCGCCGCATCGGAACCCGGCGTCGAAGGCGAAGAGATTCGCATGGAAGACGTCCTCGGCAAGGGCACACGCAAGCGTCCCACAGCGGCCACCGAAGATGTCGACGAACTGCAGGCCGAGACACGCAGGTTCTAGCAACCCCAGGTTCTCGCAAAAACGGGTTTCAAGGTTGCAAAGTTTTCAGGGTTGCAGCCTTGATTGGTCCTCTGGCTGCCCCCCGACTGATCCAACTTGAAACTCTGAAACCTTGAAACTGTTAAACCCGAGGTTCCAATTACGAGGTTCTAATTACAATGAGCACTACTATGGCAAATATTTCCGCTGCACAAGTGAAAGAGCTCCGCGAAAAGACCGGAGCGCCCATGATGGACTGCAAGCAGGCCCTCACCGAAGCCAAAGGCGATCTGGAACAGGCGATCGTTGTGTTGCGCAAGAAAGGGGTCTCCGTGGCCATGAAGAAAGCGGCGCGCGCCGCCAATGAAGGCTCCGTCGCCAGCTACATTCACGCCGGCGGCAAGATTGGAGTGCTCCTCGAAGTCAATTGCGAAAGCGATTTCGTTGCGCGCACCGAAGACTTCAAAGAACTGGTCCACGACGTCGCCATGCACATCGCGGCCAGCGATCCGAAGTTCGTGCGTAAAGAGGACGTAACTCCTCAAGACATTGAGCGCGAGAAAGACATCTACCGCGCCCAAGCCGCCGCTACTGGCAAGCCGCCGAACATCATCGAAAAAATGCTGGCCGGCAAGATGGAAAAGTTCTATGAAGAGGTTTGCCTGCTCGAGCAGCCCTTCATCAAGGACCAGACCGTTAACATCTCCCAGCTCATCGCCGCCAAGATCGGCAAGCTCGGCGAGAACATCGCGGTCAGGCGCTTCGCCCGCTTCAAGGTGGGAGACCCTACGGCCACCATCGCCTTCGTCAGCACCAAGCCCGACCATCCCGAAGATGCCGGCGAGGCTCCGACTCCGGCTGCCAAGTAGCAGCCGAAATAATTCAGGGGCGCTGCGGCGCCCCTTTTGATTTATCCTTCCGGTGTAGCCCGTTGTCATCCTGAGCAAAGCGAAGGACCTGCTTTTTCATGCCCGATCCAATCTTCAAACGCATCCTGCTGAAAATCTCCGGCGAAGCCCTCGCCGCCACGCAAGGCTTCGGCGTCGACACCGCGCGCATTCATGAAATCGCTGCTGAACTGGCCGATGTCCACAATCTCGACATCCAGATGGCCATCGTCGTAGGCGGAGGCAATTTCTTTCGCGGCGTAGCCGACCAGGCCCGCAACATGGACCGCGTCTCCGCCGATCACATGGGCATGCTGGCCACGGTCATCAACGCGCTCGCTCTACAGGACGCTCTCGAAAAACAGAACGTCTATACCCGCGTCCAGACTGCCATCGAGATGAATCAGGTAGCCGAGCCCTTCATAAGGCGCCGCGCCATCCGCCACCTGGAAAAGGGACGCGTCGTCATCTTCGCCGGTGGCACCGGCAATCCCTATTTTTCAACCGACACGGCCGCCTCTCTACGAGCCATGGAGATCAAAGCCGACGCCATCCTGAAAGCCACGAAAGTTGACGGCATCTACGATGCCGATCCGATGAAGGTTCCCGACGCCAAGAAATACTCGACCCTGACCTACATGGATGTTCTGAAGCAGGGCCTCAAAGTGATGGATTCAACCGCGATCTCTCTCTGCAAAGATAACAACCTGCCCATCATCGTTTTCAATTTGAACCAGCGCGGCAATATTCGCCGCGTCGTGCTCGGAGAAAAGATAGGCTCGCTGGTCAGCGCGTAAAAGCAGTTGCCAGTTACCATCGCCAGCAAAAGCGGAGGTTTGAAGCACTGGCAACTGGGTACTGGCAACTGCCCTTCGGGTTTATAATTCACCGTTCGCTATCGCTGAAAATTGGGAGCTGAGAAAAATGCCTCATCCTGCCCTGAAAGATGTTTTCGCGCAA
This sequence comes from uncultured Acidobacteriaceae bacterium, assembly GCA_963775845.1. GTDB lineage: Bacteria > Acidobacteriota > Terriglobia > Terriglobales > Acidobacteriaceae > Acidiflorens. Next base: position 177,999 of record CAVZKN010000002.1, read on the forward strand.
CTTAAAACTCGCATGGATAAGGCGGTTGAAGACTTTCGCCGCGAAATGGCCGCCACCCGCACCGGACGCGCCAATGTCCACATGCTCGATACTGTCTCCGTCGACTACTATGGCTCGCAGATGCCGCTCAACCAGGTCGCGCAAATCCACGCGCCCGAGCCACAGATGATTACCGTGCAGCCCTTCGACACTTCGCAACTCGGAGCCATCGAAAAAGCCATCCGCAGCGGCGACCTGGGCCTCAATCCGATGAACGACGGCAAGCTCATCCGCGTGCCCGTGCCCGCCCTCACCGAAGAGCGTCGCAAGGATATGGTGAAGCACCTCCACCGGATTCTCGAAGAACATCGCACCGCGATACGCAACGTCCGCCGCGACGGCAACGATGCCATCAAGAAAACTACGAAAGACAAAAAAATCGCCGAAGACGACGAAAAACGCGCGCTGGAAGAAATCCAGAAGCTCACCGACGACGAAATCAAAAAGATGGAAGAGATGAGCAAAGCCAAAGAAAAAGAAGTATTGGAGTTCAAGTAGCCACCGCGGTTTCAGTACCGGTTGCCGCCGTGATCGCCAGACTTTGCCCCTCGACCCCTGTGTCTCTCTGTGTACCCCGTGGTTATGCCTTTTCTCATTCACCGAGGAATTGAGAGCTGTCCTAATGCGTTTCCCCATCTCCCGGCGCCACGTCGGGCGTGTCGACTTTTCGCGCCACCGCAGTTCCCTGCCCCGGCACGGCCTGAAATTCTCCCGGATCTTTACCCGCCAAGGCAATATTCATGAACTGGATCCAGACAGGAAGAGCCGCCCGCGCGCCCGTCTCCTTTTCGCCCAACGATTTTTTCTCGTCATACCCGATCCACACGCCACAAGTGAGCGACGGAGAAAAGCCCACGAACCAGGCATCCGTGAAATCATTGGTCGTCCCCGTCTTGCCCGCCAGCGGATAAGGCATCTTCGCGGCCGCCGCAGCCGTCCCGTGCAGCACCACTTCCCGCAGCATCGAGGTCATAATCCGCGCCGTCCGCGAACTGATGACATCCTTGATATCGGAATAGTCCTCCTCAAGAATGCGCCCCTCGTAGTCGGTCACCTTGGTGATATATCGCGGAGCCACGCGCACCCCATCATTCGGAAACACGCTGAACGCCGAAGTCTGCTCCAGCGGAGTAATCTCTGCCGAGCCCAGTGCCACCGGAAGATAGGCGGGAATATTGGAGGTGATCCCGAAGCGGTGCGCATAATCGATCACCGTTTTGATGCCGATGCGATCTGCAAGTTTGAGCGCTGGAATATTGCGAGATTGCGCCAGCGCGCGCCGCAGCGTGATCGTGCCCTCAAACTTCGCATCGTAATTGTGCGGAGAATAAGGACCAGAAACAGTATGAAAAGTCACCGGTGCGTCGAGAATAGTGTCGTCAGGCTCGCCGCCCTGATCAATCACCGCCGTATAGACATAGGGTTTGAATGACGACCCGACCTGCCGCAGCGCTTGCGTGGCGCGATTGAATTTCGAAAGATTGAAATCGCGCCCTCCGATCATCGCCTTGATCTCGCCCGTAGCGTTGTCGATGGCGACGAGCGCCCCTTCGGTTCCGGAATCCTGCTCCAGCGTTACGCGCGCCTTCCCCCCCGCTTCGAGTGCGAGCACTTTGAGGTAAACAATATCGCCCTCGTGAAGAATCTCCGCAAGCTTCAGCTTCGTCCACGCCGCGTCCGGCTGCCCGAGCGTAGCCTTCCTCGATCCGAATCGAATTTCCGACGCGCTTGCTGATACGGCTGTGACCAGCGCGTGCATGTATCCATTGATTTCCGGCTCTTCATCCCAATCCGGATCGACATATTTGTCGATCGTCCCGCCTTCGGCGATCACGTTCGGAAGCTTGTCGCGCCAGCCGTGCCTGCGCTCGTAAGCCGCCAGCCCGTCCAGCAGCGCCTGCCGCGCCGCCCGCTGCAAATCCGTGTCGAGTGAGGTATACACGCGCAACCCGCCTTCATGCACCTGGTCGCTTCCATATTTCGCCTCCAGGTAGCGCCGAATTTCTTCCACATAACAAGGAGCCAGCGAATTCGGGTCCTTTTGCAGGTTGAGCACGATTAGCGTGCTCTTAGCCTCCGCCGCCTGCGCTGCCGTGATTTTTCCATCTTCGAGCATGGCATTGAGCACGAGATTGCGCCGCTTAAGCGCGCGCTCCGGATGATTGATCGGCGAATAATATTGCGGAGCCTTGGGAAGCCCCGCCAGCAGCGCCGCTTCCTCCAGCTTCAGCTGCTTCGCCGGTTTGCTGAAATAATATTCCGACGCTGCTTCGTAGCCGTAAGCGCCGTGTCCCAGGAAAATCTGGTTGGCATAGAGAGTAAAAATCTGCGGCTTGGTAAAACGCCGCTCCATCTGGATCGCCAGCAGCGCCTCCTGCACCTTGCGGTAGAACGAGCGATCGGGCGACAAAAACAAATTGCGCGCCAGCTGCATGGTGAGCGTAGAAGCTCCCTGCACCTTGCCGCCCGACTCGATGTCGCGATAAGCCGCGCCCACAATACGCCACACGTTAATGCCGGAGTGCTTGTAGAAGTCCTTGTCTTCGATCGACACCAGTGCATTGCGCAGCACTTCCGGATAGTCGTCGTAGCCGGCAATCACGCGCCGCTGCAAGGCAAAAGTCCCAATCACCCGCCCCTGCCCGTCGTAAAGTTCCGTGACCGAGCTCGGCCGGTAGCGTTCGAGCTCTTCGACCTGCGGCAGATCCGTGGAATAAACCAGCAGAAGTCCGGCAGCCGCGCCCACCGCGGCCGACAGCACCACCAGAAATGCGAACAGAAAGCGTCCCACCAGCTTCCGTCCGCCAATTTCCAACGCAGGAAGATGTCGAAAAATGATCTTCACCAGTCTGGTTTCACAATTTCATGAGTTCAAGATTCAATGTTATCTTACCGGGCAGCTTCCAGTTTCAGATTTCCCCAGTGCCCCTCCGTGTTCTCTGTGGTAAAGATCTTGATCTCCTGTGCGTCTTAAGAACTTTCTCCACAAAAAAAATCGCCCGCCGAAGCGAGCGATTTAGTCAATCCTAAATCTGAAAGCTGATCTCTCTAGCCTTTCGAGTCCCGATTCTTCAACACTTCGAGCGCCTTGTTCAGCTGATCGTCCGGCTGGTTGGTCTTGACCTTTTCTTCTTTCTTCTCACCCGGCTTTGCTCCGGGAGTTCCTACAACCGCTGGCTCGTCCTCGTCGGGCAGTCCGGCTTCGTCTTCCACTGCATCCGCCACCAGAACATTAGGAGTTACCGACACATCCTGAATCGCCTTCCCGCCCGGCGAATAGTACTTCGCAATCGACAATATCAGCGCGGAGTTGTCGCGCATCTCGATCAGCTTCTGCACTGAACCGTCACCAAAAGTCTTGTCTCCTACCACGTCGCCGCGTGCATTCTCCAGGATGGCCGAAGCCACAATCTCCGCCGGCCCCGCCGTTCCCCGATTCACCAGCACTGCCACCGGCAGTTTAGTGATGTCCTTGGAAGCATCGGCATTAAAAGCCTGCTTGGGAAATCTTTGCCCCTGCAGATAAGTGATCGTCCCGTGGTCAAGAAATAGATTCGCCGTGGCAACGCCTTCAGACTCCTCGCCACTGGCGCAGTTGCGCAGATCGAGCACCAGCTTCTTCGCTCCCTCTCGCTGTGCCTCGCGAATCTTCGCCGCCACTTCTTGCGACTTGCCCTCCGGCAGCGAATCGACCTGGATGTAGCCGACGTTATCCGCCAGTATCTTTTCCGTCACCGCCGGAATGGCCACCACATCGCGCGTGATCACAATCTTCTCGGGCTCGGCACGCCGCGGCCGCACCACCGCCACGGTGAGAGTGCTTCCAACTTCACCCGACAGCAGGCTGTGAATCTCCGCCAGCGACATGTCGTGCGTGCTCTTGCCCTCGATCGACTCGATAATGTCGGAGCCTCCAATCCCCGCCTTCTCCGCCGGACCGCCGGGAATCACCGCGACCACGTCCGCATATCCAAAGCGCTTCGAAACCGTCGCGCCAATCCCCGCCTTCCCGTCCGCCTTCATCGCCGCCTTGTAGTGCTTGTATTCGTCTGCCGACAAGTAGCTGGAGTTGGCATCGAGCGACTCCAGCAGCCCATGCAGCGCGCCGTCGGTCACGCCCGCAATATTCGGCTCCTCGACATATTCCAGCCGGATTCGCGACAGCACCTCGCTGTACACCGAGAGCTGGCGATACGCCCCATCGTTAGAAGAAGCGCGAACGTTAACAAACCCGCCCACCAGCGTGAACAGCAGAATCGCCAGCGAAAAAGTAACAATGGTGACCTTCAACTTCGTCGACATAATTTAATCTTCAGCCTTGATGGATGTAGCGATTTGCCCCAAGTGATTCTTAGTCAGGGAACTCCGACCCCGAGCAGAGTGAGGGAACCGATACCACATTATAGACGTTTTGATGCGCCGAACAGGTAGCAAGATACGAGGCAACGGTCAGGAGTAACATAAGACCTAAAATCGCGGGACGGAGTATCTCGAACTCGGCCCCGAAAATCGAAGCAGAAACAATAAACATATTGTTATCTGTCAGTTACCTTCTCGTCTCGTTGTCATCTTGAGCGGAGCAGTCGAAAAGCTTGCCCTGAGCGAAGTCGAAAGAACCCCGACTCACTAAACGCCTTTCGATTTAGTGGCAAGGCGTTCTCCCCGTGCCTCATGCGTCTCGAAAAATTAGCTGACTGGGAGAATTTCGTCCGCCACCGGATTCCGCAACACCCCAACCCCTTCCACCGAAACTTCAACCACATCGCCCGCGACCACCGGGCTCACTCCCTTCGGAGTGCCGGTCGCAATCAGATCTCCCGGCTCCAGCGTCATCACCTGCGAAATAAATCGAATGACGACATCCAGCGGAAAAATAAAATCGCGCGTGTTGCCGGATTGCCGCACCTCGCCATTCACCCGCGTTTCGATGTTCACGCCCGCCCACGGATCGAGTCCGTCGGCAACCACCGGCCCCACCGGGCAAAAAGTATCGAAGCTTTTGGCGCGCGACCACTGTCCATCTTTTGTCTGCAAATCGCGGGCCGTGAAGTCGTTGACGCAAGTGTAGCCAAGAATGTACGGGCGCACGTCCTCGCTCTCGGCAATATGGCGGCAGCGGCGGCCAATCACCACTCCCAGTTCGCCTTCGTAATCGGTACGCTCGGAAATCTTCGGCCGCAGAATGGTTCCACCCGGCGGCAGCAACGCCGAGATCGCCTTCAAGAAAATCAGCGGCTCCGTCGGAACGTCGTGGCCAAGCTCAGCCGCATGTTCGCGATAATTGCGCCCGACGCAGACAATCTTCGAAGGCTCGACTGGCGGCAGTAGCGTCGCCTGTGCCAGCGGAATACGATCCATGCGGCGGCTGGGTAGCCCTTCGACGTCGCCATCGCTGCTTTGCGGAGACTGGAGAAGCAGGCGCGTAATCTCACCTTCATTGTTATAGCCTGATTCGACCAGCCCGTAGTGGGCAGATCCGTTAAGCGAGAAGCGGCAATATTTCATCACCGCTATTCAAACACAATTTGCGACCTACGGGGAAAAGATCAAGAGGGTAAGCAATCCACTACGAAGACATGGCTGTCTCCTGAGGAGTAGCCAAATTGCTGGGCCCCAATTTAGATTGTCATCCTGTCTCTAACGACGGTGTGCACTGTCAAGACCTTTCAGGCAACACGAGGGCGTGGACGCGGAGAAGCGCGCCATTTCGCTCTTGGTGGAAAGGTTTTGACTTCTCTGAACCGACCAAGGTTCGTCACTGTTTTGTAATCGTGCGGTGGAACCTCAGGTCCCACCATCCATCTCTTCGGGACTTGCGCCCATGATTCGCACTGCGAACTCCCCGCTTTCCAGGGAGGCAAGCTGCCCACTCAAGCGATCGGTTTCTGTTGCTCGACCACAGAATGACTCGGGCTCACCTGCATGACCGCCTGACATAGTTGCGCGTACGTCCACTGCTCGCGCAACATCAGGTACAACCGCGTGGCCAACTTCCGGGCCACGGCCACCTTGGCAACGCCGCGATTTTTGCGCGTCGCCAGACGGCGATAAAAGCGTTTCAACTGCGGATCGCAGCGCACCGCCGACTGTCCCGCCTCCACCAGCAAAAAGCGCAGAAACGAACTGCCCTGCTTGCTGATCCTGCCCAGCCGCTGTTTCCCGCCGCTGGAATCTTCTCGCGGAATCAGTCCAAAGTAGCTGCCCACGTCCTTGCACGAGGCGAAGCGTTGCGCCGGCCCCACCGTCAGCACCATCGCCAACGCCGTCACCGGTCCCACCCCCGGATGCGTCGTCAACCGCACCGCCTCCGGACGCTTTCGTACTTCTTCCTCCACCCGCCGGTTCAGCTCCGCGATCTCCGCCTCCAGCCCGTCCAGCGCTCCCAGCAACTGCTGGCGCCGCGCCGCCGCGTAGGGCAACAGCGGCAACTGCTCCAGCTCCGCCCGTCCCGCTTTCGTCCACAGCTTCCACTTCTTCTGCACCCCCTGGCTCAGCGCCATCGCCTGCAGCTGGTTCTTGGTCCGCGTTCGCGTCTGCACCTGCTTGTGCCGATGCACCAGCAACTGCCGCACATCCCGCACCTCCAGGCTCGGCACCCAGATCTTCGGAAACCGGTCCTCCAGCAGCAAGTGCAGGATGTGCTCCGCGTCCCGCCGGTCCGTCTTCTGCTTTCGCACCACCGCCGCCCGGATCGCCGCCGCATCTCCCATCCACAGCTCGAACCCCAACTCCGCCAGCAACCGCTCGAACCACGGATAGTGTCCGCACGCCTCCATCCCCACCCGCACCGGACCGGAAAGCGAACGGTAAAACTGCTCCGCCTCTTCGCGGTGGGCCAACCGCTTTTCTTCCATCGCGCCCGTTCGATTGTCAAAGATCGCGACCTGCTGAAACCCAGGATGAAAATCACAGCCTATAATCAGCATGACGTTGGCTCCTCTCACGAGCCTTGGTCTTGTTCCTCGCAACCAATTTACTCGCTGCGATCAGCCAACGTCGTCGTTATCCAATCAAGCGAAGCGAAGGACCTATGGAATCGTAGGCGCCATGCTTAGGTCGCCGGACTCAAGATGACAGCATATATCTGAACCACAAACCATGGAGCACATCTAGGGCACGGATTCGCTGGTCTCCGCCGACCGTGCGCTCTCATTCCCGCGCATGTCGACGGCAGAAACCGCATACGTATAAATCTTGCCCGACATCACCGCGAAATCGCGATACGAAGGCGGCTTTACCAGCTCCGAATTCAGCTTCACTATGTTTGCCGAGCCGCCCTCCGACCGGAACACGTTGTAGCCCGCAAGATCGGCGTTCGTCACCGGAGCCCAGATCAGATCGATGAACGGCTTTTGTCCCTCTCCCGAATAAACCGCCTGCAAGCCCACGGGCACCGATGGCGGGAAAATATCATGCGCCACAACCCGCACCTGCGGACTATCGTCGCCTTCGACCTGCACTTCGCTCGCCGATCGCTTGACCACCGTGACCACGGTCAGGTGATAAAGGGAAGTCTTCTCCCACTCGAAGCCGGAGTCGGTGAAATGCACCGCTCCCGCCTGTCCCAGCGCAACCTCGCCGGCTATCACATCTTTGCCCGAGCTTTTATCGCCCGCAGTTTCCTCGAAACGATAAATCCGATAACGAAACTCGATCCCCGGGCTACTGGCAGAAGTGCTCGCCGCTTTGCCGGATTCTGTCCAGCCCAGCACTACGCCATCGCCAGTCAGCGTAGCCCCCAGATCGCTCGGCGGAGGAAGCGTGATCACCGCCGGAACGTGCACGCGATTCGACAATCCCGCACTGCGATCATTGCGATTGAGCACCTCGACAGCGTAGGTTATCTCGGCCGTCGGGCTTGGCTGCAGCAAGTTCGTAGGCAGCGTGTCAACGAAGGTCAGCGGAGGTGGATGTGCGGAGTTTGCTTTCTGCGCCTCCTTTTTCTTGGACTTTCGCTTCGCCGTGGAGATGGGAGCAGGCACCGTGGCGACAGGAGGTCCGCAACTCGCCATCTCCGGCGCCGCCTCGCGGCAAACCAGCGTCGGTCCCAGATAGCGCACACCCTGGTGGTCAGTAGTCTGAGTAGGTTCGCTCCAGGTCAGCGTGACGCGATTCCCCTTGCGGCTGGCCCGCAGATCTCCCGGGGCCTTGGGCAGTTCCAGCGAAGGCGGCAGCGGCGGCCCAGTCTGCGCGCAGCCAGCGAGCAGCACGCAGAGCGCGGACAACGCCACAGTCTTGGCAAGAAGTGAGCCCATGGAGAAAGGGAAAGAGTATCAGAGTGTGAGGCCGAAACAGGCAATAACCAGAGAACACGGAGAGATCATGAAATCCCTGTGTACCCTGTGGTTAAGATTTTTTACAGTATGTATCTCGACAAATCCTGGTCCTTCACAATATCGCTAAGCATCTTCTGTACGTAAGCCGCATCCACCGCAAACGTCTGGCCCTTTTTCTCCGGAGCTTCGAAGCTGATCTCGTCGAGCACGCGCTCCATGATCGTATGCAGCCGCCGCGCCCCGATATTTTCCGTGCCTTCATTCACACGAAACGCAAAGCGCGCAACTTCTTCCAAAGCATCGGGAGTAAATTCCAGCTTGACGCCTTCAGTTTCGAGCAGCGCAATGTATTGCCGGGTTAGCGAAGACTTCGGCTCGGTCAGAATGCGCACGAAGTCTTCCATGGTAAGCGATTGCAGTTCCACGCGAATCGGGAAGCGCCCCTGCAACTCAGGGATCAGATCGCTAGGCTTCGAAACGTGAAACGCGCCCGCCGCCACAAACAGAATATGGTCGGTGCGCACCATGCCGTAGCGCGTGTTGACCGTCGTGCCTTCGACGATCGGCAGAATATCGCGCTGCACGCCTTCGCGCGAAACATCAGGTCCATGGCCGCTTTCCCGCCCAGCGATCTTGTCGATCTCGTCCAGAAAAATAATGCCGGTATTCTCGACGCGGTCGATGGCCGCGCGCGTCACCTGCTCCATGTCGATCAGGCGCTGCTCTTCTTCCTGGATCAGGTACTCAAAGGCCTCGTTAACCTTCATCTTCCGCTTCTTGGTGCGCTGGCCGAAGATGTTGGGCAACATATCCTTGAGGTTGACGTCCATCTCCTCCACGCCCTGATTGGAGATAATCTCAAACGATGGAAAATTGCGCTCGCGGGTTTCGATTTCCACTGTCCGGTCATCAAGCTTGCCTTCGCGCAACTGCTGCCGCAGCTTTTCGCGTGTGCGGCTCGCCGATTCCGTCAAATTGGTGCTGGCATCGATCACCACTCCCCCCGATGAACTGGTCGATGAACTGGAATCCGTCGAACGAGTAGTTGGAGGCAGAAGAATATCCAGCAGCCGCTCCTCGGCATTCAGTTCGGCCTTATCGGAGACGTCCTCAAGCTTCTCCTCGCGAATCATCTCGATCGCGATCTCCACCAGGTCCCGGATCATGGACTCCACATCGCGGCCCACATATCCGACTTCGGTAAACTTCGAAGCCTCAACCTTCAGGAATGGCGAATTGGCAAGCTTCGCCAGCCGGCGCGCAATTTCGGTCTTGCCCACGCCGGTCGGCCCGATCATGATGATGTTCTTCGGGATGACCTCTTCCGCCATCTCGGGCGCGAGTTTCTGCCGCCGCATGCGGTTGCGCAAAGCGATGGCGACGGCCCGCTTCGCGTCTTTTTGTCCGACAACATACTTGTCGAGTTCAGTGACGATTTCGCGCGGCGTCAGTTCGTCGAGCGTGACTTGCTCTTCTTCGGTGGTTCCGGGTAAATAAATAGCCATAAATGCGTCGTTCGCTATTCGCCTTTCGCTATCCGCTTTGTGTAACGCCGCCGGCATCTTGGCGCCAACAGCGAAAAGCGAACGACGAGCGGCTAGAGTTCTTCAATCGTAATCCTGTCATTGGTATAGATGCACATCTGGCTGGCAATCTTCATTGCTTCCTGGGCGATTTCTCGCGCCGAGAGCTTGGTGTGATCCGCCAGGGCTTGAGCTGCTGCCTGCGCAAACGGACCGCCAGAGCCAATGGCAGCGATGCCGGTATCAGGTTCGATCACGTCTCCCTGGCCACTCAGCAGGAACGTTGTTTCTTTGTCCGTAACAATCAACAACGCTTCGAGATGCCGCAGAAATTTGTCGGTCCGCCAATCCTTTGCCAACTCAACCGCGCCGCGTCCAAGGTTGCCATGATACTGCTCCAGTTTCGCCTCGAAACGGCTGAACAATGTAAACGCATCGGCGGTCGAGCCCGCAAATCCGGCCAGAATCTTGTCCTGATAGAGCCGGCGAATCTTTTTTGCTCCGTGCTTGATGACGGATTCCCCCAGCGTGACCTGCCCGTCTCCCGCCATGACAACTTTGTTGTCGCGACGGACGCAGAGCACGGTGGTCGATCGAATTCGGCGTGGAGCGGATGCGGTGTCTTCATCCACCGCTACTACTGATGTGTTCTTTATCATGAGCGCAATCGTTGATTATAGCAGCGCTGCAGGATGTGGTTTTGGAGAGCTCGTCGGGCGAATTCTTTTGGCACGATACTGCGATTCTTCGGCATGTACAAATAGTCTCAATATTTGTACATCCATGATATACTTATCGGAAGTAGAGAGTAATTCTATGCCCACGGCGAGCCGGCGCGCGCACAAACACTTTCAGTTGGATTCTTTGAAGATTAAGCGCGCTCAAAAGGTTTTGCGCGCAAAGACCGAGACCGAGACTATCGAACGCGCATTGGATTTCACGATCACGGAGCATGAGAGGACCCGACTGGCGTGGGAAGCCAACGAGCGTTTTCTTAGGAGCGGCGGCGAGATTAAAGACGTCTTCGGCAAATTGGACCGCTAGATGAGCGCCGCCTTGCTCGATTCTTCCGTCTACATTTCCGGATTGCGGCGAGGTGACGAGGCGGTTCTGGCATTGCGACGCTGGTCGGTCGATACTCCGCTATGGCTCAGCGCTGTCGTCCTCGAAGAACTATATGCGGGCGCATCGGGCCGCGTTCGGCAATCCCTGGAACGGATGGAGCGCGAATTCGACCGGATGAAACGGATATCGGTTCCAAACCTCAGTGATTGGACCGAAGCCGGAAAAGTGCTGGCGCGCCTGGCGGCCAAATACGGCTACGAGAAGATTGGACAGGGACGCCTGGCAAACGACGCGCTGATCGCAATGAACGCGGCGCGGATCGGAGCAAGAGTGATTACGACCAACCAGCGGGACTTCCGCAAACTTGGCGAGTTCCGAGCATTCCAGTGGGAAGTGGCCACGCTGTAGCCTGCTCAACCAAAACCAATCGCGCGTCACCATTCCTGTAAAATCCCTCTAGCGCACTTCGGAGCTATCTTCTTTTGTCGTTCCTTGACGAGCTAAATCCGCAACAACGTGAAGCGGCCGAAACCGCCGAAGGCCCCGTGCTCATCCTCGCCGGAGCCGGCAGCGGCAAGACTCGCGTCATCACATTTCGCATTGCTTACCTCATCGAGAAGATGGGCGCGATGCCGGAATCCATCCTCGCCATGACCTTCACCAACAAGGCTGCCTCCGAGATGGCCGAGCGCGTCGACAAACTGGTCGGCGGTCTCAGCATTGCCAAGCCGGTGATTTCCACGTTTCATTCTTTTTGCGTGCGTGTGCTCCGGCGTGACATCGAAGCCTTGCGCATTCCCTCGACCGTGCCTGGGCAATCGCCCATCGGCCTCACGAAGAATTTCGTCATCTACGACGAGACCGATCAGCAGCAGGTGGTCAAGGGTGTCATGCGCCGGCTCGGTCTTGACGACAAGCAACTCACGCCGCGCACCGTACTCTCTCGGATTTCCTGGGCCAAGAATCACATGCTCGATCCGCAGGAAATTTATCTGCAGTCGGCTGACCCCAAGACGGAAACAATCGCGCACATCTTCGAGGAATATCGCAAGGAACTGCTCAAAGCCAACGCCATGGACTTCGACGATCTTCTGCTCGAAGCCACGCGTCTGCTCAAGTCGGTGGCTTCGGTGCGCGAATATTACAACCGCCGCTTCCAGTATCTGCTGATCGACGAATATCAGGACACAAATCGTCCGCAATATGAGCTGATGCGGCTTTTGGCGGGCGATCGGCATAACGTTTGCGCCGTGGGCGACGAAGATCAGTCCATCTACTCGTGGCGCGGAGCCGACATTCGTAACATTCTGGAATTTGAACGCGATTTCCCCGAAGCGAAGATCGTGCGTCTCGAGGAAAACTATCGCTCGACGCAGAATATTCTCGAAGCAGCGTCGGCCGTGGTCGCAAACAACGTCCGGCGTAAAGGCAAAAATCTTTGGACGTCGCGACAAGGTGGGGCGAAGCTCGGATATTACGAGGCTCCCGACGGTGAAAACGAAGCCCTGTTTGCTGCTGACACGATCAGCAAGTACGTACGGCACGCTGCTGAGAACGGCGAGACCGCGAGGGCCGCAGTGCTCTATCGGACGAACTCACAATCGCGACTGTTCGAAGAAGCGATGCGCCGCTATCAGTTGAAGTATCACGTAGTCGGCGGATTTTCGTTTTACGAGCGCGCCGAAATCAAGGACCTGATCTCGTATCTTAAAGTCATCCAAAATCCCGATGATTCGGTTTCACTGCTGCGCGTGATCAATACTCCCGCGCGCGGAATTGGCAAGACGACCATCGAGATGCTCGAGCAACTCGCCCTCGAAACCGGATTATCGATGTGGGGTGCGGTGGGCGAGGCGATCAACCGGCAGTTATTGCCGCCGCGCGCATTAGCGGCGCTCAAGAGCTTTCGCGACCTGATCGAAGATGCCCGTGCGATGCTGGCGGGCACGTTCGTAGAACGCGTAGCAGAATCAGCTCTGACGAAAGCAGCTGCGGGCGGTGTGTGGAGGGGCGACTCGCCCGCCCAAGCCGATCAACGCTCGGCAGCGCGTTCGCTGGACGACGCGCCGACCCCATCCGACGACGACACCGATTTCAATCCCGGCAACTTTAGTTTCGATTTTGAGGCCCATGATCTTCCGTCCGGCGACGCGGAGAGCGAAGACGCACACCCCCCCACGAACGAGTCGGTCGACGAGCCGGTCGAGGGTTTCCGCGCTCCCGGCGCAGCCGCGAATACGGCTGAGCTTCTCAAGTTCCTGATCGACCGCACCGGATACATCAAGCAACTCGAAGACGAGGACACGCCCGAAGCTTTCTCGCGCATTGAGAACCTGCGCGAACTGGTGAACGCCGCCATGGATGCGCGCGACCGTGGAGAATCGCTCGATCAGTTTCTCGATCATGCCGCGCTGGTCAGCGATGCCGATCAATATGACGAGCACGCGCAGATCACCCTGATGACCCTGCATGCGGCCAAGGGCCTCGAGTTTCCGCTGGTCGTTCTTGCCGGAATGGAAGAAGGCCTGTTTCCGCACTCGCGCACTCTGCTCGAGCCCGATTCGATCGAAGAGGAACGCCGTTTGTGTTACGTCGGCATGACACGGGCCATGGATACGCTGATTCTGTCGCGCGCTGTTTATCGCCGCCGCTACGGGACCGACATGCCAGAAGCCAGCGTCCCCTCAAGATTTTTGGAAGAAGTACCGCCGCCACTGGTCGAAGAGTTAGGTGGTTCGAGGGCCAGCCGCACAAGTGTTCGTGGAGCGACGGGCGTCCTCGCCCGTCCAGTCGGGCGAAGCTCCGCAGCCGCCGAGAGCGCCCACTATTCCTACGAAGACGAAGATCAGAGCGCGACCTGGAACCCGGCGCGGGTCAAGCCCAAGCCGGCGACTCCTCTCGCTAGCTACAACTCCATTGACAATATTGCCGAGTTTTTCGCCTCGCGCGGCAAGAAGTTCAAGCTGCCCAAGCTGGCCGCGGAAGAGCCCACCGGCCGCCGCGGATTTCGTCCCGGCCAGAAGGTCAAGCACCCCAAATATGGCGAAGGTACCGTCTATCAACGCGAAGGAGATGGGGAGAATGCCAAGATTACGGTACAATTTCCTCGCTTCGGTTTGAAAAAGTTGGTCGAGCGCTACGCGCAGCTGGAGAAGGCTTAGGTCAAAACAGTCGAAACTGCGGTAGCAGCTGAGTTTGAAATCATTTTGAAAGGGCACGGCTTCACCCGTGCCGCAAGCATCGCATTTTCCTCCAGCTTTACAGCTTGCGGAAAATACGATGTTGCTCCTGATTTTGGGTGGCGCAGCGGTTTACCGCTGCGATAAGTTGATTGTTTCCGATAATTGGCTTTAGCAGCTGAGGTACAGTAATTACCAATCTGAGCCACGAACGAAACCGCTCGAGCTCACAACTCGGAGAGAACAGGGTTTGAAGCACCAACAACTTGCATCAACAATAAAAGAAGAGAGAAGAGAAACGCACTGATGGCAAACACAAAAGAGTTAAGCACAGAAGAGCGCAAGAAAAGCAAGCGAGCCTCCCGCAAGAAAGACAAAGCGGAAAAGCCGAAGAAGCCCCGCGACTACGCCCGCGGATCGAAGAAGCGCAAAGTGAAAAAACTGGCACGCGGGCAGGCAAAGCGATAAGGCGCTAGTCTGATCGGATAGCAAATCCGGGGCATGGGTTTACGCCCATGCCCGACTCCCGCTGTGAGGAGAGAACGAACTCTTGTCGCAATCTTCCACCGAGCCAGCTGCCGCCGCCGTCGTCCGTACCTCCAGCACGCAAGCCTTTTGCTGCAAGTCCATCGATAAGCTGATCACCGACTCGGAAGATCCCGAGCGCAGGCTGAAGAAGACCCTCGGCCCCGTTTCTCTCACCGCCCTCGGCATCGGAGCGGTCATCGGCTCCGGCATCTTCACCGTCGTCGGCACCGCCATCGCCGGTCAGAAGTTCGACACCTCGTCGATCCTCAACGCTCCCCTGCTCGATTACATGATCAAGCATCACGCCACGCTAGGGCGCCCTGGCGCGGGCCCGGCCTTGGCGTTGTCGCTGGTCCTGGTCGCAATAGTCTGCGGATTCACCGCTCTCTGTTACGCCGAGCTCGCCTCGATGATTCCTATCGCCGGCAGCGCCTATACCTACACCTACGCCACCATGGGCGAATTGATCGCCTGGATCATCGGCTGGGATCTGATTCTCGAATATGCCGTCAGCAACATGGCGGTCAGCGTCGGCTTTTCCGCCCACCTCGTCGACACTTTCGAATGGTTCGGCCTCCATCCTGCCTTGCGCTGGATTGTCCCCGCCTATCTGCCCGCCGGTTTATCTGACCTCAAGGGCAATATGCTGTACGCGCCCGGCCTCCATTTCGGCTTCAACATTCCCGCATTCGTAGTGGTAATGATTCTCACCGTGATCCTGGTGCGCGGCATCCGTGAGTCGGCGGAGGCCAATAACACCATGGTCATCCTCAAAATCGCCGCCATTCTCGCCTTCATCATCGCCGGTTCTCATTTCATCAATCGCGGCAACTGGCATCCATTCGCCCCCATGGGTTGGTCGGGAGTTCTCACCGGCGGCTCCATTATTTTCTTTACCTACATCGGATTCGATTCTGTCTCCACTGCGGCGGAAGAAGCGCGCAACCCGCAGCGCGACCTGCCCATCGGTATCATCGCCACGCTAGTCGTTTGCACCGTCCTGTACATCGGCGTTGCCATCGTCCTGACGGGAGTAGTGAACTGGCAAACCCTGCTCGACGATGCCGCGCCGGTCGCCAACAGCCTCAAGACGCTGGTCACGACATACCACTCCAACACCCTGCGCTGGGTCGAACTGGGAGTGCTCTTCGGCGCCATGATGGGCATGATTTCGTCGCTGCTTGTATTTCAGCTCGGACAGGCGCGTGTGTGGTTTTCGATGTCGCGCGACGGCCTTCTCCCCAAACTTTTCGGACGCGTGCATCCTCGCTTCCGCACTCCCGCCACCGCGACCTGGATCGCCGGTTTCGTAGTCGGCATCCCCGCCGGAATCCTCGACATCGGCACGCTCTCCGACCTCTCCAACATCGGAACCCTGTTTGCCTTCGTCCTCGTCTCCATCGGAGTCATCATCCTGCGCTATCGCGATCCCCATCGCCATCGCGGTTTCCGCGCCCCCGGCGGCATAGCCGCCCCAGTGCTGAGCGTGCTCTTCTGCGTCCTCCTCATGTCCGGATTGCCCATCCTCACCTGGCTGCGCTTCTTTGCCTGGCTCATCATCGGCCTTCTCATCTACGTCTTCTACAGCCGCCACCACAGCGAGTTCTGCAAGAAGGCGTAACTTTCACCCGGCAGCTCCGACCTAAAACACGGTGTCAGCCTGAGCGGAGCAGCCCGACGAGCGAAGCGAATCGGTCTGCGTAGTCGAAGGACCCCTACCTTCCCCGCGCTTCGTGACCTCCCTCACGGCTTTCTCTTTGCTCTACAATCGGGACTGATGCCCACCGTCCCCGAGCGCCAGCCGAACAGCTTCATTCGTTCATTACCCAAGGCCGAGCTCCATCTCCATCTCGAAGGTTCGATCACTCCCTCCACTCTCCTCGAGCTTCGCCAGCGTCACAACATGGAAGGCGCTTCTCTCCCCGAAGTAGAGCAACTCTACAATTACAAAGATTTCAAAGGCTTCCTCTCAGCCTTCAAAGATGTCACCGGACACCTGCGCACTCCAGAAGACTACGAACTGATCACCTATCGCCTCATGGAGCGCCTGAAAGCTCAAAACATTCTTCATGCGGAGGTGATTGTTTCGGTCGGCGTTTGCCTCTGGCGCAAGCAGGATTTCGCCGTCATCTTCGAAGGCCTCGAACGCGGCCGCCAGCGCGGCGAAAAAGATTTTGGCATCTCGCTGCTCTGGATCTTTGACGCCATCCGCCAGTTCGGAGCCGAGAAGGCGCAGCCCGTCCTCGACCTGGCCTTTCGCTTTCGCGATCGCAACGTCGTCGCCTTCGGCATCGGCGGCGACGAATGCGCCGGCCCTCCCGAGTGGTTCGCCGCGATCTACCAGCGCGCCGCCGAGCACGGTCTTCATCTCACCGCTCACGCCGGAGAAAGCGCAGGCCCCGAGTCGATTTGGGGAGCCCTCAACCTCAAGTCCGAACGCATCGGCCATGGCCTCACCGCCGCCGAAGATCAGGAATTGATCGAAGAGTTGGCCGAGCGCCAGGTTCCCCTTGAAATCTGCGTGACCAGCAACCTGCGGACGGGCTGCTGCACCGACCTCGCCCAGCATCCTGTACGGCGCTACTTTGACGAGGGCCTGATGCTCACTCTCAATAGCGACGATCCCGCCATGTTTCACACTTCGCTAGTCGAAGAATACCGCCTCGTGCAGGAGACCTTTGCTTTCACCGACGAGCATCTGCGCGAGCTAGCCCGCAATTCTTTCGAGGCTTCGTTTCTCCCCCCGGAGAAGAAGATCGAGTTCCTGAATCTCTTCGACGCCGTGATGCCAAAAGTGTAGGCGTGCTCGCGTATGGCAGGTTGTCTCTCACCCTGGATCGCTCCAAAGCCGAAAGAACATTCAGTTCTGCTTAGCACCATTAATATCACTAAATAGTGATATAATGGGTGATATGGAGGGTACTATGAGAGCCACCGTGGCACTCGACGATGATTTGGTACGCAAGGCGCAAGAGTTTTCCGGCGTGACGGAAAGAACGGCTCTCCTCCGAGAGTCTTTAAAAGCCTTAATTCACCTTGGAGCTTCCAGGAGGCTTGCAGCGGTAGGCGGCACCGAGCCGGATTTGAAAGCCATTAAGCGGGTCAGGGCCAGCGCCTTGTGATCCTCTCCGACACCTCCGTCTGGATCGACTATCTTCGACGCGGCAATCCAGTCATGGAAAGAAGCCTCAACCAGGGGCAGATTGTGATGCACCCGTTCGTCGTAGCCGAGATTGCTCTCGGATCCCTCCGCAACCGGCGCAAGAGGCTTGACGAATTGGAAGCGCTCCTCGAAGTAAGGGTGGCGCAACTCAGCGAGGTGCGGCACATGATTGAGGCGCGCGCGCTTTACTCGATGGGCATCGGGCTCACGGATGCCCATCTCTTGGCGTCATGCTTAATGACACCCGGCACCCAATTGTGGACGTTGGATGGTGCCTTGGAAAAGGCGGCTACGAGTCTCGGAATCCAAGTCACTCCCTCCTAACGTTGCGTCCCACGGTGCATGGGGAGGCTTTAAGCCGCTGGAATCTTGTTTACCCCATCACATCTCCCTGTGCCACCTATCACACCCCGGCTTCCGCCCTCGCCTATAATGTCTCCCTATGAAACTCGAAGAGAAGATTGCCGAACTTAAAAAACGGGACCAGATGGCTGAGGAAGGCGGCGGCGCCAAGCGTCGCGAGCGCCAGCACAAAGAAGGCAAGATGTCGGCCCGCGAGCGCGTTGAATTTCTGCTCGACGAAGGCACCTTCGAAGAGACCGACAAACTGGTCACCCACCGTTGCCACGATTTCGGCATGGCCGAGCAGAAGTACTTCGGCGACGGTTTCATCACCGGCTACGGCCGCGTAGAAGGCCGCCTGGTCTACGTCTTCGCGCAGGATTTCACAGTCTTCGGCGGCTCGCTCTCCGAAGCCAACGCCGGAAAGATCGTCAAGATCATGGACCTCGCCGCCAAGATGGGAGCGCCCGTCATCGGACTGAACGATTCCGGCGGCGCGCGCATTCAGGAAGGCGTGATGTCGCTGGCCGGCTACGCTGACATCTTCCTGCGCAACACGCTGTATAGCGGAGTCGTGCCCCAAATCTCCGCCATCATGGGCCCGTGCGCGGGCGGCGCGGTTTACTCTCCCGCCATCACCGATTTCATTCTGATGGTCGACCAGACCTCGTACATGTTCATCACCGGCCCCGACGTAATCAAAACCGTCACGCATGAAGAAGTCACCAAAGACCAGCTAGGCGGAGCGCACACCCACAACGAAACCTCCGGCGTAGCCCACTTCCTATGCCGCGACGACGCCGAATGCCTGTCGATGGTGCGCGAGCTGCTCAGCTTTATTCCCTCCAACAATCTCGACGACCCTCCGCGCAAGCCCTGCACCGATGCAATCGACCGCCTCGACGATAAGCTCGACACGATAATTCCCAACGAATCCAACGTCCCCTACGACATGAAAGACGTGATTCACACCGTGGTCGATGACGCCTATTTCTTCGAGGTTCACGAGCACTACGCCAAGAACATCGTAGTAGGATTCGCGCGCCTCAACGGCAAGCCAGTCGGAATCGTGGCCAATCAGCCCGCGATGCTGGCCGGAACGCTCGACATCAACGCCTCGGTCAAGGGAGCGCGCTTCGTGCGCTTCTGCGATTGCTTCAACATTCCTCTGGTGACCTTTGAAGACGTTCCCGGCTTTCTCCCCGGCACGCAGCAGGAGTACGGAGGAATCATCCGCCACGGCGCGAAGCTGCTCTACGCGTTCGCGGAAGCAACGGTGCCGAAAGTCACGGTCATCACCCGCAAAGCCTACGGCGGAGCCTATTGCGTCATGGCCTCCAAGCACATCCGAGCGGACGTAAACTACGCCTGGCCGAGCGCCGAGATTGCAGTGATGGGTCCCGAAGGCGCGGTAGATATTGTCTACAAACATGAACTGGACCACGCCGAGAACAGGGAAGAGATGCGCCAGAAAAAAATAGAAGAATTCCGGGATCGGCTGGCGAACCCCTACGTAGCCGCCGACCGCGGATTCGTAGATGCAGTAATCCAGCCGCGTGAAACGCGCAAGAAATTAATTCAGGCGCTGGAGATGCTGGAGACTAAGCGCGACAAAAACCCGCCTAAGAAGCACGGGAATATACCGCTGTAAGACCCCCTGGTCGCGATCTTTTAAAATCAATGCCTTAGAGACATTTTGCTGCCAAATCTTTGAAGAATAAGGACTTAGCTAAAGTCTTTATTCCTCAAAGACTTGGGTGTTTGATCAATAAGTGACTGACATATTTTTGAAACTGCGAGAGAGTGAATTTATGAGCGGAATGCGGGCGGTTCGGCGAAATTTTTCTGGGCTGGAGCGGCGGCGGATGGAGGGGGCCCGGCTGCTCCGGGAGGGCGTGTGGCAGGCGGAGGTGGCGCGACGGCTGGGTGTCCGTCGGCAGTCGGTGGGGGAGTGGGCGAAGAAGATTCGGCGGGGAGGGGTGTGGGCGCTGAAGGCGGGGCGGCTGGGAAGGCCTCGGAAGCTCCATGCGGAACAGTTGAAGCGGGTAGAGAAACAGTTGGAGCGTGGTCCGCAGGTGATGCGGTCGAGGAAGTGGACGGTGCGGCGGGTGGGGGAGTTGATTGCACGGGAGTGCTGCGTGCAGTATTGCGCGTCCGGGGCTTGGGGAGTGTTACGCGGGATGGGGTGGAGGTGGAGAGGCGGCGGTCGGGGGTGGAGTCAGGTCAGAGGTTAGAGGTCAGAGGGCAGAGGTTCGCATCGTTGTAAAGAGCGCAAGGGTGGTGGAGTAGGTCCGCAAGAAGCTGATGCAGGCGCTAGAAATGCTGGAGACTAAGTGGGATAAGAACTGGCTAGGAAGCATGGGATTAGTCCGCTGTGGACTCTTGCTTTCCTGACGCTGAGCTTGCGAAGGTTGTGACCTGGCAGTACCGTGTGGATAGAGGTCGAACCCGATGGCGAATTCTGAGCACGTGGAGCGCCTAAAGTTTGGCGTGGAGGAGTGGAACAGCTGGCGACGGGATCACCTGGAGACCGTGCCAGAACTGAATGACACGGACTTTAGCGGAGCGAATCTGACAGGCGCAAACCTGCTGTTCGCGGACTTCCGGAGATCGCTTCTCACTTCGACCAATTTCAGCGGGACCGAGTTGGCCGGAGCCGACCTAACCGGCGCCGATTGCTTCGGGGCAAACTTCAGCCGCAGCACGCTCGCCGGCGCTGACTTCAGCGGTGCCCTGTTGGAAGGTACGGTTTTTGGAGACGTGGATCTCTCGGATGTGGAAGGGTTGGAGAACGTCCTTCACGAGGGGCCGTGCACCGTTGGGATCGACACAATCTACCGTTCCCAAGGCAAGATTCCCGAGTCATTCCTCCGCGGCACTGGTGTCCCGGATGACTTCATCACGTACGCGAAATCCCTTATTACCAATCCCATCGAGTTCTACTCCTGCTTCATCAGTTACTCCACCAAAGACCAGGAGTTCGCCGACCGCCTGCACGCCGACCTGCAGAGCAAAGGCGTGCGCTGCTGGTTCGCCCGTCACGACGCAAAAGGCGGCAGGAAACTTCACGAGCAGATTGACGAAGCCATCCGCTCGCATGACAAATTGCTGTTGATCTTGTCGCCGTGCAGTATGGACAGCGAGTGGGTGAAGACCGAAATCGCCAAGGCTCGCAAGCGCGAGGTGCGCGACAAGCGGCGCGTCATGTTCCCCATCCGGCTCGCGCCCTTCGAAAGCCTGCGCGACTGGGAGTGCTTCGATGCCGACACTGGAAAAGATTCCGCCCGCGAGGTTCGCGAATATTTCATCCCCGACTTCAGCAACTGGAAGAATCACGACTCATTCCAGAAGGCGTTCCAGCGTCTGCTCAACGACCTGAAAGCGCACGGCTCAGTAGTAGCTACGGATTGAGCCCCGCTTGCTATTGAAGTCATCCTCCGATCATGTAAAATCGAGTCTGATCGTCATAGCGAACAAAAGGCGAATTTCGACAACACGGGCCCCAGGGGACCAAATTTGCAGTCCGAGGGTTGTCACTGTGATCAAAGACCGCGCACCTGTTGTCTTGAAGGATGATCTCATTTGTCCCGAGGTCGGCGGCTGGTCGGAGGATAAACATCGGCTTGTTTCGTTGTACGCCAAATTGTTTTCCTCCGGCATGAAGGATAAATGGAACAGGCGGGTATACGTGGATCTCTATGCGGGGGCTGGCTATGCAAGAATTCGCGGCACGGCCAGGACTATAGCTGGTTCCCCGCTGCAGGCATTGGTGGTCGAACATCCCTTCGACAAGTACATCTTCTGCGAGGAGGACTTAAAGAAACTTGATGCTCTGAGGGACCGCGTTAAGCGGGTCGCCCCTGACGCAAATGTTGTCTACGTCGCAGGAGACTGCAACGAACGCATTGCTGACATCTTGGCAGAGATTCCGGCGGGTTCGGTAAACGATTCCGTGCTTTCGCTTTGTTTTGCCGATCCGTATAACGTGGGAATTAGATTTGAGACATTGCGTAAACTCTCGGTTCGCAAAATTGATTTCTTGATACTGTTGGCCCTATATATGGACGCGAATCGAAACTACGAAATATATGTGAAGGAGGACGCGGTAAGGATCGACGAATTCTTGGGTTCGAAGACTTGGCGGGATCGATGGGATACTGCACGGAAAGACGCTATACAGTTCCCGCAGTTTTTGGCGGCGGAGTTCGCGGGCAGCATGGAAACCCTGAAATATTTGCCAACGCCTTTGCACACAATGAAGCGGGTGCGGTCGGACGAAACAAACTCACCGCTTTACTACCTGGCTTTGTTTTCTCGAAGTCCACTGGCGTACAAGTTTTGGGGCGAAGTTCTAAAGTACGGCACAGATCAACGAACTCTATTCTAGGGGAGAAGCTTGTCAGACAACTCCAAAATCGAGTGGACCGACGCGACCTGGAATCCCGTTCGCGGCTGCGTCAAGATCAGCCCCGGCTGCAAGCACTGCTATGCCGAAACGTTTGCTGAACGGTTTCGGGGCGTTAAGGGTCACCCCTACGAACAGGGGTTCGATCTTCGGTTGGTGCCGGAGAAGCTGACGGAGCCGTTTTCATGGCGATCTCCAAAGTTGGTGTTCGTAAATTCAATGAGTGATCTGTTTCAGGCTGGGGTGCCGGACGACTACGCCGAGGCCGTCGGGCGCGTGATGGCGACGGCGAATTGGCACACTTACCAGGTGCTGACAAAGAGATCGGAAAGGCTGCTACAGTTGCTCACGGGCAGGTTACGTTTTGCGGCGGACCAGGAAAATATCTGGTGGGGCGTCAGCGTCGAAGACCGGAAGCATGGTTTGCCTCGCGTCGATCATCTTCGCCAGACCCCTGCCAAGGTTCGCTTCCTGTCGATTGAGCCGCTGCTGGAGGATCTCGGCGAAATCGACCTATCAGGCATTGCTTGGGTTATTGTCGGCGGCGAGAGCGGGCCGGGGGCGCGTCCTATGAAGCGGGAGTGGGTTGTGTCCATTCGGAAGCAGTGCCGCATGCAGAGAGTGCCTTTCTTTTTCAAGCAGTGGGGCGGAGTGCGAAAAGCCAAAAACGGCAGACTTCTTGATCGGCGCACTTACGACGAGTATCCGGAGCGGGTGCTCCGACCCGTGCCCGAACGAGCTAAGTGCGTCGCTTGGGTTGAGGAATTCGGTAGGAGCTTTCAGGCTTCGGCGCTTGCGGCGGGGTGATGCAGATTTCGCGGCGAGTTGCTTTGCTCGGCTTGGACGGGCGGGGACGCCCGTCGCTCCACAAACACAGCAAAAATAGAGAGTCCCGAGGTGATGTTGGACTCATTCGTCTCGGCCAGTAGCTCGCGTTAGACCCTTGCTGACCTTATTCTTACAACTCCCTTGCGGGTTTCATTGTAAGCCGATCCTTGCTTGGGCTCCGGGCTCACCGCCAACCGGATAAACCAGTTCAACGCCTCGGGACTCTATCCTGCCTTCAACAGAGGCTCCTGTTCTCCTCGACCAGCGCTTAGCTATAGACCCTCGCTCGCCCTCCCAAACTCACCTCGCGGTTGTCTGGGTGACTACGCTTGAGCCCCGGACGCTGCACCAACCGGAAAAACTTCAGAACGTGTCAAAGAACGATTATGGTTTTAACACGCCTGTTTTTTTCGTCAATCAAAAATACGCGCCTATAACCTCTTATCTATCAATCGAGTGCAGCTCATGCACAGCCCTATGAACCGGAAACTGTGCACGCCGCCGCGCCCCCGCCTCGACAGCCTGTATTCATGCGGTTATTCGCGCCTTCTGCGCGATCGGCCGCCGACGCTCACATGGGTATGTGATTGTGCAAATCCAAGTTTCGCCCGCATCAATCCAGCGCTCTCCGCACTTTTGCGCGCGTCCTTCGCCCCACTCACACCCCAAAATGGTTTTACAATTTCCTTTCTTACAACTCCCGTGTACAAAGGATGCTCTGGCAGGAGGGGTTCTAATGCGCAAGCCGTGGCTGGCGGTCGTCACAGCATTGCTGGCTCTAGTCTTTTCGACGCAAATCTCGCCTATCGCGATTGCGCAACCGGCTCAGCCAGTAAAAACCCCGCCCCAACTCGCTCGCCCGCGCAATCCCGAGGCAAAGACCTCCTCCTACCTCGAATCCATACGGCACCAACCGGGCTTGCTGCTGGCCTTTCTGCAGCAGATGCCCAAAGGCGGAGACCTCCACGTCCACCTGTCAGGCGCGATCTATGCCGAGAGCATGATCGACTGGGCCTCCGAGAACGCTCTCTGCGTCGATCGCAGCACCTCGAAGCTCATCCAGTCTTCCTGCGATGCCTGCGACTCCTACACCAGCAAGCCGTCGGTGCGCTGCGCCTATCTGGATCACATTCTCTACGACCAGCTGGTCGATGCATGGTCGATGCGCAACTGGCATGGCGAAGAGGAGTCCGGCCACGATCGCTTCTTCGCCACATTCGAGAAGTTCGGTCCGGCGCTCGACAAGCATATCGGCGACGCGCTGGCCGAGGTTGCTTCGCGGGCGGCAGAAGATCATCTGCAATACGTCGAGCTGATGCACACCGCCGACGGCCGGCAATCCGCGACCCTCGGCGCCAAGGTCGGATGGGATGATGATTTCGCGGCCTTCCGCGAAAAATTGCTGGCGACTGGATTGGCGGAGATTGTCGCCTCCGTCCGCAGCCAGCTCGATTCCGATGAAGCCCGCAAGAAAGAAATTTTGCATTGCGGCGCCGCGCAAGCCGCCCCCGGCTGCGCGGTCACGCTCCATTACCTCTACCAGGTGCTGCGAGGATTGCCGCGCGAACAGGTCTTCGCCCAGATCCTGCTAGGCTTCGAACTCGCCAAGGCCGATCCGCGTTTTGTCGGATTCAATCTGGTCATGCCCGAAGACTATTACGTCCCGATGCACGATTTCGATCTGCACATGCGCATTATCGAAGCCCTGCACAAGTTCTATCCGGCAGCGCACGTATCCCTGCACGCCGACGAACTGTGGATAGGCCTGGTTCCTCCCGAAGGTTTGCGTTTTCACATTCGCGAATCGATCGAGCGCGCGGGGGCCGAGCGCATCGGTCACGGCGTGGCCGTCATGAGCGAAAATAATCCGATCGAATTGCTGCAGGAGATGGCAAAGAAAAATGTGCTGGTCGAAATTTGCCTCACCTCGAACGACGTCATTCTCGGTGTAAGCGGCGATCGCCATCCCCTGCCGCTCTACATAAAATATAAAGTTCCAGTGGCGCTGGCCACCGACGACGAAGGCGTCTCGCGCAGCGACATGACGCATGAATATCTGCGCGCGGTCGAGACCTACAGCTTGTCATACGCGGATCTGAAGCGTATGGCGCGCGCCAGCCTCGAACACAGTTTCATCCCCGGTGATAGTCTGTGGAGCGGTGGATCCGGGTCGCGGCATCCGGCGCCGTGCTCCAAGGCTGAAACATCCGGTAAGAATTCGGACGATCGCGTTTCGGCAAAGTGCCGGCAGTTCATTCAGACCAGCGAACGCGCCCGCGTCCAGTGGCAACTCGAAACCGCGTTTGCGGCGTTCGAGAAGCGCTTCTGAATTGCGTTCCTGGATTGCGTTCCTGGGTTGCCTGGGTTGCGTTCCTGGAGTGCGTTTTTACTTTGCACTTCGTGCTTTCAAACCGCTTCTCAAAAGCGTTGTCATGTTGAGCGAAGCGAAACACCTATGCAACTTGCAGGCGCCAGCACAGACCGTAGTCGCGCCAGAACTGCCATCCCTCTATGACAGATATGACAGACCTTTTCACGCGCGCCGAATCCGCCGCGGCATTTGTTCTTGCCCAGACCGCGCTACGCCCACAGATCGGTCTGGTCCTCGGCTCCGGCCTGGGAGCCTTCGCCGATAACCTCACCGACGCCACGCGAATGCCCTACGCCAGCATCCCCGGCTTTCCGTGCTCCACCGCGATCGGCCACGCCGGGCAACTCGTGGTCGGCAAATCAGGCGACGTTCCCGTCGCCGTAATGCAAGGCCGCGTGCATCTTTACGAAGGCTACTCCGCCGCCGAGGTTGCCTTTCCCGCCCGCGTCCTGGGACGCGCCGGCATACGCTCCCTCATCCTCACCAACGCCGCCGGCGGCATCAACGTCGCCTACGGACAAGGCGCGCTGGTAGTCCTGCGCGACCACATCAACCTTCAAGGACAGAATCCCCTGACCGGCGCGAACGACGAGCGCCTTGGCCCGCGCTTTCCCGACATGACCTACACCTACAACAAGCGCTATCGCGAAATCGCGCTCGAAGAAGCCAAGCGTCTCTCCATCGCGCCGCACGAGGGAGTCTACGCCGCGCTCCCCGGACCCAGCTACGAATCTCCCGCCGAGATTCGTTACCTGCGCACCATCGGCGCCGATCTCGTGGGCATGTCGACGGTCCCCGAAGCAATCGCCGCCCGTCACATGGGAATGAAGGTCCTGGCCATTTCCTGCGTGACCAACATGGCCGCCGGAATTCTCGATCAACCGCTCGATCACAAAGAAGTCCTGGAAGTCGGCCGGCGAGTCATGGGCCAGTTCATAGCACTGCTGCGCTCCGTGTTGCCCCGCATCGCCGAGGATTTGCAGCCAGCGGCCTAGCCTGCCAAATCTCGCTCAGCTTCGCCGCGACGATCCGCGCAAAAGCCGAAACCTAAGAATCGCATCCCGCATCTATAATCGGTTCGGCAATAAATCAGTCATCATTCGACGAATCATCCTCGATCAAGGAGAGCTATTCATGTCCAGCGCAATTCCCGAAAAATACGTCGATCTATTTCACAAGAAGGCTTTCGCCAGTCTAGGCACTCTAATGCCGAACGGAAGCCCGCAAGTCACCCCGGTCTGGTGCGATTACGACGGCCAGCACGTTCTCTTCAACTCTGCCCGCGGACGCCAGAAGGACCGCAACGTGCGCCGCGATCCGCACGTGGCCCTGGCGATCATCGATCCCGATAATCCCTATCGCTATCTCGAAATCCGCGGCACCGTGGTCGAAATCACCGAAGACGGCGCCGCCCAGCATATCGACAAGATGGCGAAAAAATACCTGGGCGTCGACAAGTATCCCTACGGCCAGCCCGGAGAGGTTCGCGTCCTCTACAAGATCCGTCCCGAGCACACAACCGTAATGGGCTAGCTTTTGTGCGTGGCTAGTTTTGCGTGGCGCGGACACTCCCTTCGGCTTCGCTCACGGCAGGCTCTGTCCGCGGCCGTTGCTGTTGATTTTGCTGTGCTCTACTAGAGTGGTGTCCCGCCATTCCATAGCAAAAACTCATGGTGTCATCCTGAGCGAAGCGAAGGACCCATGTATTTTGTTTGCACCACGAAACCTTTTCCCCCGTCCCGAAACAGCCCCCGACTTTGTTCGCGTATTTCCGGGGCGCTCTACTAGCCGCGAGGCAGTGGTCCTCGAAAGTTGAGTTCCGCCGCCAACTTTTCGCGGACATAGCCTACCTTGAGCGAAGCCGAAGGGAGTGTCTGCGCCACCCCTGACTAACCTTTTTCGCCTACGCGAGTCCAACTCCAAAAGGGAACCGAACCGCTCCAGATCACGTATCAGAAGGCAACGGAGCGGTTCTCTGTTTTCGGGAGGAGTGTATGGAGTTTATTGAACACACCAGCGACAGCCTGCGAGCAATCAACGGCCAGCCCAATATGTCAGCACAGCAGGTGGTCAAGGCAGCGCGTGAAGAGCTCCTCCAACTGGTGCGGCAGCGTGCCGAAATCATGAAGCGCATCGGAACCGTCAAACAGACCATCGCCGGATTAGCCGACCTTTTCGGCGACCAGGTTCTCGGCGACGATTTGCTCGAACTGATCGATCGCAAGCCCAACGGCCGCCAGCCCGGCTTCACCAAGGCCTGCCGGCGTGTGCTGATGGAAGTGCGCCGTCCCCTGGGAGGCCCGCGAAGTTTGCGATGAACTCGGGCGTTATGCGCCCGCCATCCTCGCGCGGCACAAAGATCCGCTGGCGTCGGTCACGACCGTCTTGAATCGCCTGGTCGATTACGGCGAGGCGCGCAGCCTGAGCAACGATCGCGGACGCCGCGTGTGGGAGTGGGTCAGCGAATCCGAAGCGACAGCGGCATTGGCGGCGCGGAAGACAGCGTAAGATTCCGTCGGCGCTAACGCCAGCTTCACACCGCAACCGACTCTCGGCGCGCGCGGTACGTCTCCAGATAGCAGGCCGCGAGCCTGCGTACGCGCGCATCCTCGTGCGCTTTCCCCTGCGCGGTAAGCCAGGTCTCGCGCCGCAGATCCCAGGCCTCGCGCCGCAGATCAAAGATCAGCTCCCCGTGTTCGACAGGAGCATGACCCAGTTCGCACTCGAAACAAATCGTGATCTGCTCATCGCTCACCCGCGCAATCGAAAACCGAATCGCATCCCAGTCGCGCTCCAGCGGAAGATGTGGACAACCAGTCGCATACCCAAGATTGCAGAACTCGCGCAGGTGCAAGTCAGAGGGCGCAAGCTCCCCGCCCAAAGCACAGCAGTGCCCCGTCCACCCCGCGCCCAGAGGCAGCCGCGGAGGATGCGGCCACGACCCATCGTTAAGAATTTTCAGCGGGATAAAAAAAGGGCAAGCCAATTCAGTCTCTCGGAGAATACATTGTAGCGCGGGTCATGATATCAATGGAGAGAGCAGCTCTCAGCCATCAGCTCTCAGCTTTCAGCTAAGGCTTTTGGCCTTCGGTTTTTACTGAGAGCTGACGGCTGAGAGCTGAGAGTTTCTTTATGGACCGCATCGCCCTGCTGACCGAAATCCTCGCCGCGAATCCCGAAGACTCCTTCGCCCGCTACGGCCTGGGCATGGAGTACTCGAAAGCCGGCCAGATCGAGTCCGCGCTCGAGCAATTCAAAACGCTGGTCGAGAAAAATCCCGACTACACTCCTGCCTACTTCATGGCCGCGCAAACGCTCGCCAACTCCAGCCGCGTCGATGAGGCCAAGCGCTGGCTGGTCGATGGAATCTCCTCCGCCCGCCGCACTAACAACAACCACGCCCAGTCCGAGATGACCGCCATGCTGGAAGAGCTGAGCGCTTAGAAGCATTGAATCATTGAGCCATTTAGTCATTGAATCATTGAAATTCTAGGCCGTCGCTATCTCAGCGGGACGGGCGGGGCGGCGGTTTCGGCGCGACCTTCACAGTGCTAAACTTTTTTCTACGGAGACCTCATCCATGCGGCGTTTTGCTTTCCTGCTCGTAGTTCTGTTTTCTCTTTTCTCCTCCCTTCCCGCCTTCCCGCAAGCCAAGCGCCCTTTCACCTTCGAAGACATGATGAAGCTGAAGCGCGTCGGCGAGCCCGAACCGTCGCCGGATGGGAAGTGGGTGCTGTTCAGCGCGGTCGACGTAGACCTGGCCGCGAACACAAAGACGCCGCATATCTGGATCGTTCCGCTCGCTGGAGGGCAGGAACGAGAGATTATTGCCGATCAGGATGGCGACCGTCCGCGCTGGGCGCCGGATGGGAAGCGGTTTGCGTTTCTCTCGAATAAGGAGGGCGGATCGCAGGTTTGGATTGCGGAGTTTGACGGCGCGACGGGCACGGTGACGAGGGTCGACAAGCTGACTTGGATTGCCACCGAAGCTGGCGGTGAACTTTGGTCGCCTGATGGGAAGAACATTCTCTTTACCTCGGACGTCTATCCGGAATGCAACGGGCAGCGTGATGAGATCGCCTGCAATGCCAAGAAATCGAAGGACGCCGCGGAATCTAGGGTCAAGGCAATTATTTTCGATCGCTTGCTCTATCGACACTGGAATGCCTACAAGCGAGGATTGCGCACTCACATTTTTGTGATTTCCTCCTGCATTCACGAGTGCGCAGGGGTTAGCGGTGGTATTATCGCGCTCCCCGCTCCCCGCGACCTCACGCCGGGTGATTACGATGCTCCGGTGTTCTCGCTGGGCGGACAGGACGACTACGCCTTCTCGCCCGATGGGCAGGAGATTTGCTACACCTCAAATCATGACAAGGTTGAGGCTACCTCGACCAACAACGATCTTTGGATTGTTTCGGTGAATGCGGGGACGGGCGGGACGCCCGTCGCTCCAAAGAACATCACGGCCGACAATCCCGCCAGCGATTCCACTCCGCTCTATTCTCCCGATGGCAAGTACATCGCCTACCGAGCCCAGCAGCGTCCGGGATACGAGAGCGACCGTTTTCGCCTGATGCTCTACGACCGCAAGACGGGGGAGAGGAAGAACCTGAGTGAGAATTTTGATGGCTGGGTCGGCACTATTGCGTGGTCACCATTCTCGACGCGGATCTTCTTCAGCGCGGAGGATCAAGGCAGATCTCCTGTTTACTCTGTGCTGGTAGCAACCAGCGAACGCCTGCAAGTTCCGCTTCTCATAATGGCCACCGACGATGATTTAGTGGTCACTCCCAATGGCCAAGACATTCTTTTCACAAACAATTCTGTCCAGGAGCCAAACGCAATATATGGTTCCCTCCTTTGTCCCAACGGGCGCGACAACCCGTGCGGGCACCTTCCTCCTCCGCCTCCATACAAGCTGACGCATCTCAATGACGCCGTCCTCTCCCAAGTTGCGATGTCTCCATTGGAATCCTTCTGGTTCCCGGGCTCATTCGGCGACAAAGTCCAAGGCTTCCTCGTCAGGCCGCCGAATTTCGATCCCAGCAAGAAATATCCGCTGAAGTTCATCATCCACGGCGGGCCGGAGTCTCCCATGGGCGACGAGTGGAGCTATCGCTGGAATGCCGAACTCTTCGCCGCTAGCGGCTACGTCGTCATCATGATCAACTTCCACGGCTCAGCCGGGTACGGTCAGAAGTTTATTGACGAGATCAACGGCGACTGGGGTGGCGCTCCCTTTGAAGACCTGATGAAGGGGCTCGACTACGCGGAGAAGACTTATCCGTTCATCGACAAAGACCGCGAGTGCGCGCTGGGCGCGAGCTACGGCGGATACATGGCTAACTGGGTGCTCGGCCACACCGACCGCTTCAAGTGCATCGTCTCGCACGATGGCATGTTCAATACTGTTTCCGCGTGGGGGACCACCGAAGAACTCTGGTTCAATGACTGGGAGTTCAAGGGCACTCCCTACTCGAACCCGGAGATGTACGAGAAGTGGAATCCGCGCCTCTCGGCTAAGAAATTCAAGACGCCAACTCTGGTAGTCCACGGACAACTCGACTATCGCCTCGACGTCAGCGAAGGCTTCCAGCTTTTCACCACGCTGCAGACGATGGGCGTCCCTTCGAAGATGCTCTACTTTCCCGACGAAGGCCATTGGGTGCTGAAGCCGCAGAACTCACAGCTCTGGTGGAAGACGGTTAGCGACTGGGTCGATAGATGGATTGGGACTGGGGCTGGGGCTGGGGCTGGAAACGGAACGAAGAAGTAGTCTACCGGGCCCGCGCCAGCACCAGCGTCACATCGTCGGGCTGCTCGTTGTCGCCAATCCAGTCGGCGACAGCAGAGACAACAATTTCGGTGATGCGTTCGAGCGGCAGGTGTCGATTGTCGCGCACCAGTTGGATGAGCCGCTCCTCGCCGAACTCCCCATAATCGTTTTCGGGCTCGGTGACGCCGTCGCTGTAAGCCACGAGCAGATCGCCCGGACGCAGTTGCACCGTGTCTTCCGGAAAACTGAGGTTGTCGAACAGTCCAACCACCGTCCCGCCGCCCAGCAGCAACTGCGCCGAGCCATCGTCGGAAATCAGGATCGGAGACAGATGCCCGCCGTTAGCGTAAGTGAAGCGGCGAGTAACGCCGTCATAAATTCCGAGAAACAAAGTCGCGTACTTCGCCGCCGGAGTGCTCTCGTAGAGCTGGTGATTCAAGAGCGCCAGCAAGGTTGCCGGAGACGCGTCCGCTCCCCGCGATTCGGAGGCCAGCATCAAGGCCGAGCCGCCGCTCATAGCCACCGTCGCGGATTCGCGCAGCACGGGCACATCCTCGATGCTGTAAGCGCGCACCGCCGAGTGAATCGTCGCCATCAGCAGCGCAGCCGAAATTCCCTTGCCGCTGATGTCGCCGACCGCCAGCATCAGCTTGTCGGAATTCAGCGAAACAAAATCGTAATAGTCTCCGCTGACGGTTCGCGCCGGACGGCAGAAGCCATGCACCTCCAGCGTGTCGAGCTGCGTAATCACGTTCGGATAAAGCTGCGCCTGCACCTCCTGCGCAATCGCGAGTTCGCCTTCCAGGCGCTGCTTTTCCTTCTGTTCGCGGACCAGGTTCTCGATCGACGTGGTCATCGAATTGAAAGAATTAGCGAGCGTTGCCAACTGGTCGTTCGATTGCACCACGATGCGGTGCTCGAAATCGGCTCGGTTGATGTGCTTGGTGCCGTCGTAAAGCTGATCGACGGCCGAGGTAATGCTGCGCGTGAGTCTGGTGCCCACAATCAGCGCCAGCACCAGCACGATGGTGAAGGCGAGCGCGATCAGCGCCAGTATCGTTTCCAGCCCCTTGGCGTAATCTTCGCGCGCGCCAAAGAGCGTAGCGTAGAGCCGCGAGTAGCGCGTGTCGACCTCGGCGATGGCTCCAACTGGTTGCCGCGCTCCCGTGGCCCAATCGACCACCGGCAACGGAATCCTTAGAGTTACTTCGCGATCGAGCGTGTTGCTTCCGGGCGGAGCCGTTCCCGCGGAGAAAGCTTCTTCGCGCATCTCACCCCGATCGGGCTCTGAACTGTTCTGCTGCTCCTGATTCGTCGCGCGCGGCGCAGGGTTAAGGGTTGCATAGACTGTGGTTCGTCCGAGGCCGCCAGCAATCTTCTCGACGAGTTCTTTGTCGAGCGGCTCGCTCAAAATGACACGCAAGGCGTCCTGATCGGCGGGAAGAACGACGGCGGTGCGCAGATAGAATCGGCCATGGTCGATGACAATGTCGTGGAAGTCTCCCGTGATAAACGCAGGAGAATCGAAGCCCGGCGCGCCGTCAGGTCCGGTGCAGTACGACTGCGCCTGATTGCGGTACCATGCGCACACCTGCCGGTGCGACCACTCAGGACGATGCGGCCTCACCCGCTCCAGTAACTCCGCATCGAGCTTGCCGCCTCCGGAGATTTGATTCGCCAGATGATGCGCGATGGCCCGGTTGGCCGCCTCCATGCTGCCGAGGTGAGCGGCCGTTTCAGAAGTCACGACGAAGCTGGCAAACTGCCCGGAGAGAAGATACAGCGTAATCAGCGACATCATGACCAGCAGAAAGACCGGAATGACGCCGATGAAAACATAGGTAACAATCAAGCGGTTGCGCAGCCGCCACAGCAATTGCGAGCGTAGCCAGCGGAATGCGGCTATGGCAAGTAACACAATTGCCAGTGCGCTGACGAAGATGATCCAGCCAGTCAGGCTCGCGGAGGTACGCGGACTCACTCGCCGCGTCAGCAACTGCACCAGAAACAGGATGGCGTCGAGCCCCAGGGCGTAGAGCGACGCCCATGCGACCCAACTCTGCGGCCAGAGGTTTCTCGCGCGCAGCCTGCTCTCGAGTTCCAGGGAGATCAGTCTCATCCAGTTGCCTGATGCGCGGCCCGATTATAGGACGGTCCGCGCGCCGCCACGGTGCTTGTCGCCAGATCGTTGGTGCATCAGATCTTCGTTCTCAGACCTTTGTTCCGAGATCTTTGTTCTCAGATCTCTGGATAGATGTCGAAAAAGGCCGAGAGACTCGTCTTCAGCTGCTTTTCGATCTCGTCCTTGCTGCCCTCGAGGACGTGCATGGTGACATGCGCGTCCCGGCCATTTTTGAGCTTGATTGTGGCCGAGCCTACCTCGGCGACTTCCTCGGAAGGCAGCAGGCGGAGTCCATACACCAACGTCAGGTTTGCCATGCCACGATTGTAAAGCCAGAGACTTCCCGGCGGACCGTCAAGCGACCGGCGTCTCGCCCGTCCAGTGTGAACTAGTCGACTGTGGACTAGCCGGCACGGGCGATCACGCCCCCCGCTCGCACAGCTATCCTGGAGGCCACTGCAACGAGCGCCCGCCAATGAGATGCACGTGCAGATGAAAAACCGATTGGCCCGCGCGCGGACCTACATTCAAGACCGTGCGGTAGCCGTCTTCAATCGACCGGTCGCGCGCAATGCGCGCAGCCGTCAGATGGCAGCGGCCTACTATTTCTGCGTCGGCGCCGACCGCTTCCTTCAGTCCGGCGATGTGTTTTTTGGGGACGACGAGAACGTGAGTTGGGCCTTGAGGATTGAGGTCTTCAAAGGCATAGGTGTGTTCGTCTTCAAAAACTTTCTTGGATGGAACCTCGCCACTAATAATCCGGCAGAAAAGGCAATCCGCCATGAAGTGAGCCTCCTCTTGCCTGGGATAACGATCGCCCGGCAAGTAACTGGGAGATCGTGACTCGTAATCTCCGCAGCAACCATAACACTACTCGCAAGAATGTTTTGTAAAGAATGGTGTTTTCAGTCGAGCCGCACCAGAAAGACCGACCCTTCCAGCGTTTCGGTTTCATTGACCAAAGCGATGGCGCGCTGGCGGTTGTCGTCGAGCACTCGCACCCGCACCCACCAGACTCCGATTGGACTGATGAACTTGATGACTTTAGCTGTCTGGTATCGTTGCTGCAAGTGCGCTGCAAATTCGGCGGCCGCTTCCTGCGTGGCGAAGGAGCCGATCTGAACCGCCCAGCGTCCCCCGGTGTCGAGAGGCAGGGGGGCCTCCAGAACCTCGAGTTTCACCTGGGCCGTGCCGGGCAAATACACATCCAGCGCCTTGGCGGCGGCCAGAGAGAGATCGACGATGCGCCCAACCACAAAGGGCCCGCGATCGGTGATTCGCACCAGCGCCGAATGGTTGGTCTTAAGATTTGTGATGCGGACGATCGAGCCCAGCGGCAAAGTGAGATGCGCCGCCGTCATGGCGTGCATGTTGTACACTTCGCCGTTCGATCCGCGATGGTTGTGATAGGGAGCGCCGTACCAACTGGCGAGCCCGGTCTGCTCAAAGATAGGCAGAGTGCCGGGGGGAACTTCGATCTTTTCGTTTTCGCCGGTGACGGGCGGTGGGGGCGTGGCTGGCTTGTCTTTCTCCTGCGGCAGCGAAGGCGGCGGCGGAACCTGCGCCTGGGTGGCCTTGTGTCCACAGCCGCTCAAAAACACGCTGCCCAGCAGCAACAGAGAACACAACGAATATGCTAAGAGACACGAGAGGAGCTTTGGATCGTGACTGGGCGCGCGCGACGAAAAGAGGAATCTCAAGAATGCTTGCTTTGTTCGTCCAGATATTCGGCGAACTTCGAAAGCTTCACGGCGGCCGTTCGCAGCGCCTTGGAAGAATGGGTGCGGACCGCCGGCACCACCTCGTTGTTGAGATACGTCACCAACTCCGACGTCTCTTTCTCCAGCGTCTCGGCGAGGTTGGCCATCGAGCGGTTGAAACGAGATGATGCGTCTTCCACCTTGCGGTCGAAATCTGTCATATTCATCCTGCCGGCTCGAGGTAATATTCACGCGTATGCCGCGGTTAGCTGGCTCCGTTATTATCCCGGCCTTGCTCGCGGAGGTCAAACCGTTACCGATTCACCGGAAGCCGTCAGCGCCGACTGCCGGCGGTGAGCCGCAACGCAACGCCAGCAAGGCGCGATACAATCACCCGATGCGTTCACGTGCCACTCTGGCATCCACGTCGTTCGTCCGGTCGTTGCTGCTCACGACCGCGCTGAGTTTGTCGCTGCTGTTCGCGCCCGCCTGCACTTTTTACGGCAGCCATCCGGCGCGTGCGATGAAGGATGCGACCGGCGGCGAAGGCCTGGAGCGAGTCTTCTGGAATGATGTGAAATCGGCAAACTGGGTCGAAGTGGATCGCTCGCTCGCTTCCAATTATCTGGGCATCACTCCCGGCGGATCTTTCGATCGCGCCGCCGCGCTCGATCAATACCACCAGTGGCAGCTGAAAGACTTTGCCGTAGGCGATTTGAAGACGGAGCTGAACGGATCGACCTTTGTGGTGACTTACACGATCACACTGAACGGCGTCATTGCCAATGGAGCCGGCGGCTCGCAACCGCTGCCCTCGTCGCCGCAGCACATGATGACCGTCTGGCAGCAGCAAAAAGAAGGCTGGGTCGTAATCGCGCACAGCGTAAGCGGGCAATAATAATGACGATGATAATGATGCGCACTGCCCGGCCGATCTCGCAGGCAACGCAGCATTCTGCGTCTGGAGATGCGCTATCCGGGAAAAGCTTGACCGCCTTTCGTGGCGCGCTGCTGCGCTGGTATGACCAGCATCGCCGCGATCTTCCCTGGCGTGAGACTCGCAACCCGTATCGCATCTGGCTCAGCGAAATCATGCTGCAGCAGACGCGTGTCAGCGCGGTGCTTGACCACTACCGCATCTTTCTGCAACGCTTCCCGAATGTTCACGCGCTGGCCGCAGCCCCGGAAGACGCCGTGCTCGCGGCCTGGAGCGGCCTCGGCTACTATCGCAGGGCGCGCAATCTGCACCGGTGCGCCAATGAGATCGATCGCCAGCACGGCGGGCAGTTTCCGCGAAGCGCCGAGGAACTTCTGGATCTGTCCGGCATCGGACGCTACACCGCCGCCGCCATCGCCAGCATCGCCTTTGACGAACCAGTCGCGGTGGTCGATGGCAATGTCGAACGCGTGTTGGAGAGATTGACGGGCGCGCGATTAACTCCGCCGCAAGTCTGGCAGCGGGCCCAAGGGCTGATTTCGAGCTCCAGGCCGGGCGATTTCAATCAGGCCATGATGGAACTGGGCGCAACCGTGTGTATTCCGCGAGAGCCACGCTGCCCGGTGTGCCCCGTGCGCAAATGGTGCGCTACGCAGGGAGAGGCACCGCGCAAGAAAGCACTCGTGCGCCAGCAGAAAAAACAGATTTGGTGCTCTTTACAGTACCGCGACAGCAACGGCAGCGGAGCGAAGGTTCGCCTGCAGCAACGGCCGCGAAAAACATCGCTCATGCCTGGCATGTGGGAGCTGCCGCAATCGTTCGAAGCTCCACAGCTGCCAGCAGATTGCATTCCCTGGCGCAGCTTTCGACATTCGATTACCATCACCGATTACACGATCCACGTGCTGCGAGATGTGCCCTTAACTGGCGGTAAAGGCAACGCCGGTAAAGGCAAATGGATCGCCGTCGAAAGTCTTTCGCGGATTCCAATCACTGGCTTAACGCGAAAAATCCTCAAGGCTGGCGGCATCATCTAAACTAGTGAGGCATTTCATCTTTATTTTTCGCCGTTGTTCTTAACTATGAAGTGGCTCAATCGCTTATTCGGAGGTTCGAAAGATATGGCTGCATTGCCAGCCGGTAGCAAAGCACCCGATTTTTCCTTGCCCGTTGCGGGCCAGGACGGCAACAAATTCTCATTGCAGGCGGCCTTGGAAAAAGGGCCGGTTCTTGCCGCTTTTTTTAAGGTCTCCTGTCCCGTCTGCCAGTACACGTTCCCGTATCTCGAACGCATTCATCAGGCGAGGAGCAGCGGAGCAACCGTCCTCGGCATCTCGCAGAATGATCGGCGCGAGACCGCCGCTTTCCTCAAGGAGTACGGAATCACTTTTCTCACGCTGCTCGACGATCCGAACGGCTATGCTGTTTCAAACGCGTACGGCCTGACCAACGTTCCCAGCCTGTTTCTGATCGGCCAGGACGGCGAGATTGAAATCAGCAGCGTGGGATGGAATAAACAAGAAGTGGAGGAGATTCACCGCAAGCTCACGGCGGTGCAGGCTGCTCCCTCTCTGCCGCTATTTAAGTCGGGAGAACAGGTCCACGATTTCCGCGCTGGTTGAGGCTCCAAGAATTGATCCCGCGGTCGCGGGACTACAAGTAAGGCCGATAACACCGCGCGCAGCTACGGTAGAGACAGAGGTTTTTCGGAAACTTGAGCGTCCTTCTGGTTACTGAGTGGTTCAAGCTGCCGGATGCGCTCCTCCAAACTCTTCTGTGCTTCGACCTCAGTATGAGGCATCTGCTGCCCTAAGATCACGTACATGCGCAGAAGTCGAATCGCAGCCTTGGGTGAATAACCAGCCTGCATGGCGAGTTTCACCCCTTCGCGATCGGCCGCGAGTTCATTGTCGTGCCCATACCCGGGCAGAAAATCGTCAACCTTAAGTTTTTGCAATTTGTCAGCCGAAAGATGCTGCTCCGCGAGAATCTTGCTCAGCCGGTCGTGACACTGATTGAGCGCGATATGCTCGATTTCGTGTCCGAGGACAATAGCCAATTGATCTTCGGTGTCCATATACGCTAGGATGCCGCCCCCGACGAAGATCTGGCCTCCGGGCAGGCCCACCGCGCTCTTGAAGGCAGGGCTGGGATCGAAGCGAAAACGGTAGGGAAGTTTGCGCTGAGCGTGAGCGGCAACCTTGTCGCCCACGGCTTGCAGATATTCGTCGATCTTCGTCGTCTGCGGAGTAGGCCGCATCCCTTCGCTTTGCGCAAATTGTTCAGCCAGTATCTGCCCGGCTCGGACCTCCTCAGCATCGGTGATTGAAACTGCCGTGCCTGAGTTTTGCCCCAGCAACACGCGTGTTAGTGCCAAAAGAAGGAGCAGCTTCTTCATAGGATTCCTTAGACCGTTCGAGTGCTGGTCTAGTGAGCGGCGGCGGCAACAATTTCTTGCAAACGCTTCTGATTGGCTACGAAATTTCCTATTCCTGCAGCTGCCGAAGCGGAGGGATGAAGCCGAGCGTCCATCTGTCCAGTCCGCAATCCGTTGAGCATGGCGCTGACCAACGAGCGCAGACACACCGTGTCGAACATGGCAACTCCCGAGTTGGGATACAGATGCCCGTTCAGCTCACTGTTGTCGCTGAAAATTCCGGGCCGGCCCAACGCAGCCGACAGAAATGTGATCCGCCCGAGAATGCTTCCCGCCGTGAGGTTGATGACGCCGTCGCACTCCGCCAAAAAGCGAACGAACGAACGGTAGCCGCGCTTCCCTTCCAGCACAAATGGCAAGCCTTTGGCGAACTCGGTCGAACTGTACAGCTCGATGTCGGTGAAGTTGTAGATGAAGGTATGAAATGAAATCTTGTCGCGAAAGGAGCTGGGAAGTTCTTGCCAAAGATCGAGCAGGATGGCCTTCAGCACAAAGGGATGATTCTGCACGGTGTCATGAAAGCACATCGGCGCCTGCACCAGTATTTTGTGGCGGCCGGGGTCGCGAGTGGAATTCTCGCCCAGTTTTTGGGTAGCTGCGAGGTCATAGGGCCAGGGGATGATCGTGGCCCGTTCCCGCCCAATGAGCCCATCGCAAAATGTCTTGAGTTCGGGAGAATACGCCCAGACGTGGCGCGCCGCGCCAAGTATGCGCCTCGCGCGCCGCAGCTTTACATCCGTCAGCTCGCGCGAAAGAATTGCCGGCGGCCCCGGGATGACGGCGAGCGGAGGATCTCCCGCATCGACCAGCGATTCCAGGTAGCGCAGTTGACTCTCCGAAGCGCCGAGCTCGGCGATGATCAGGTCGTATTTCCCGGGAGCAACTTTTTCGTCTTCCAGCAAAAAGTCGAACTTCTCGGCCAGCATGTACGCCAGGCAGTAAACATCCGGATAAATGACGCCTTCGAGGCGCATCTTGAGATACTTCGCCGCCAGTCGCTGCTTGCGCCACCATTGCCGCTGGTGGCTGACGAAGGCTATGCGCATTCCGCTCAAGTGGTAATGCTCCTCAGATTCGCCGAACTTTGGTTAGCGAAAGAAATCAATCCGCATTCACGCAACACCGTCATCGCGCGCACGTCGTAAGTTTGCTCGGCCGCCAGCCGCACCGCATTGCGGCGGATGCGAGCACGCAATTCCCGATCGCCGAGCACCGCTGCAATTTTGTCATCCATTTCTTGCGGCGTGCGATAGTAAACCGCGGCTTCGTTTTCCGGGAAAAATTCATTCTGCTCCGCCGAATAACGAGCCAGCATCACCCCGCCACTTCCCGGAATTTCGAAGGTGCGCATGTTGGGTCCGCCAAGATTTTCTGCATTCAGAACATTTAGCGAGACTGGGGCCTTCGCATAAATCTCTCCCACCGCCGCGCCCCAGACCGGGGGATGAGCGCGATGCTGGCCGGTCAGCGTTCGCCACTCGCGCGGCCAGTTGTTGCCCCAGATAGCAGCTGTGTGTTTCTCAATCGCCGCCACTTCCGCGCAACGAAAGCGCGAGTAGGTCGCGACGAAAGCGATGTCGTGGTTCACTCTGCAAGCATCGCAAGGTAAACCCTCAGGAAGCGGCAGCGGGCGAGAAATCTCCGGATCGACCGCGAAGGGCAGATATTTCGCCTCGACCCCATCGCGCCGCAGCCGCTCCACCAGGCCGCGCTCCCACATCCAGACCATGCTGTACTGCCGCAACGCTTCGATAAGGTCGCGGCGCAGAGCCGAGGCTTCGCGCGGATCCCAGCGAACCCCTATATAAGGATGATCCGGATAATAGTTCATGAAGGGAACGCCAGATTGGCGAATTTTTCGGATCGTCTCCGGATGAAAGAACTTGCAATTCACGGCGAAGATCAGGGCAGGACGCACTCGCTCAGCAATTTCGATCGATTCGCGGTTGACCGCATTCCACACCCGCGAGCGCAAAACACGGCGCAAAATTCTGTTGCCTGCAAAACGGCTCGCTCGCAGGAGTGCGCGCTCAGAATCGAAGCGAACCACCTCCATGCCCAGGCGTTCGAAAGCCCGCGCATAACTTTCAGGAAGCGCCCCAGCATTCGATGGCCCGATGACAAGTATTTTTTTATTTGCCATAGGGAGCCGATCCGGCAAATTCAGCCGCTGCGGGCAGAGGATAACGCGCCATCAAACTCGCGGGGTCGGGCATAACGCCAAAGCTGCGCACCGGCAATTCGCGCCAATCCGGAACGCAGTACTCCACCTTCTCCCCCTGCCGCAGGGCATTGATTTCGGTCAACGCCCGCGTCTGCAAATAGCGCAGGTAGATTCTCTGATTGACGTCGCGCGGCAGAAACGCCAGCAGAAACATGAGCCGCTCGCTCACCGTGCGATGGGTCGACAAGTAATGCAAAAAACGCCGCGCCGCCGCGCCCGGACTCGCTAAGCTGGACCGCGGACGGCTGATTTCCTTTGTGTTTGCCGATGGCAGCGGTACTCCAAGTTGCGCGGCATAATACTGATAAACGTCAAGCCAGGTCCACTGCGGAAACGTGATCAGATCATAGGTGCCGGGTGGTGGCGTCGCCTGGCGGTGCGCTATCTGAACGATAGTCTCGACAATCGCCGCCGTGAACACTGTGTTGGAGGCGCGCGATCCATGGTGCGGCAGAGCTACTTTTCCGTCGCGAATCTCGTGGCAGATTTTCTTGGTGATATTTTGCATCTCGCCCATGACGTGACCGAGGCGAAATACAAAGGCCGGATGATGCGATGCCCGGCAAAGCCGGCGAAATAATCTCTCGGCGGCCAATTTTTCCAGACCGTAAGAATCGGGAAGCCGGAATTTCACGCCCGGCGCGTAAACCATAATTGTGCTGGCGAAGACGATGGGTGCGCCCGGCTTCGCGGCAGCGACCACGTTGTGTAGGATCTGGCGATTGACCTCTCTGTCGACGCGCGGGACCGACGTATTGCTTAAGGCAAAGTTCACGACCACGTCGCAGTCGCCAATCAGGCTCTGCGCCTGGGAAGGATCGGAGATGCGTCCGTGCCGGCATTCCAATCCCTGCGAACGCAGGAAGGCGGAGCCGGAGACATTGCGCGCGATGGGCACGACCTGCAAGCCCGCGACATTCTGCAAACGAAGAGAGACCTCGCTT
Source organism: uncultured Acidobacteriaceae bacterium (assembly GCA_963775845.1). Classification (GTDB taxonomy): domain Bacteria; phylum Acidobacteriota; class Terriglobia; order Terriglobales; family Acidobacteriaceae; genus Acidiflorens. The sequence goes on from CAVZKN010000002.1 coordinate 219,861, forward strand.
CCGACCTGTCCGTTCGCTCCCAGAATCGCAATGCGTGTCATAGATTCTGCATACCTGGATTGTGCTTCCCTGCCTGGTAGAGGGCCTCGATAGCGCGAACCGTAGTGAGGCAAGTGCGGGCGCTGAATTTCGAAGGCTGGCGACTACGCACAGCGGCGAGAAAATCCATCCACTCCAGATAAAAAGCTTGGTAAGTAGTGTCGGCTCCAGCGCGCTTTGCAGAGGACGCCGCGAGCGACACAACTTCGCCGCCATTGCCCACACCGTGAATCTGGACATCCTGCGAAGGTCCGCAGGAAAACTCGACGATGCAGTTGTCGAAACGCAATTCCATCGTGTTCGTAGCCGGCCGCAGCCAGGTCACGAGATAGTGCAGGTCGACCGATCCATGCGGAGTTTGCAGCGTCAAAGTGGCTTTAAGTTCGCGATCCACACTTCCGTCGAAGACGAAGCGTTGATCGATTACGTTCGCCTCGGTCGCGTCGCTGATGTAAATGGCTGCGTCGAGGGAATGACAGCCCAAATCCATCAGCACACCACCGCCGCCGCTGGCTGCATCGTCGTAGAACCGTGAATCGGTGCCCGTTTTGGTTGTGAGCGCGCCCTCGGAAATTGAAATCGACCGCAAGCCACCCAGCCAATTCTCGTCGACCAGTAATTTTGCCATCATGATCGAGGCATAGGTGCGGCGTTGAAAGCCGCAGGCTAAGGCATATTCGGGATATAGATCGCAGACGCGCTCGGCCTCTACAACGCCGGCTGCCAGCGGCTTTTCCGCGAGTACGCTCGCGCCGCGCGCGGCAAAAAGATCATAATATGGCGATCTTTTCGTCACCGGAACGGCGAGCAACACCACGTCGGTTTCAGGAAGCTCATTAACATTGTCCGTTACCGCGAAGGGCGCGACTTTGTAACTGCGTGCTACTGAAGTTGCGGTTTCGCGATTCCGGTCCGCGACGTACACGATGCGAACGCCCTCGCACGCGCTCAACACCGGCAGATGGACGCGACTCACGATTTCCCCAGCGCCTACAATCCCCACCGACAGCACGGTATTTTCGGAGACGCTTCCAACTTTTGCCAGGGCGGAAGGCTTGGTCATGATCGACTCAGTCATCGGTGATTCAGCGTAGTTCATTCAGACATTGGTCGTTCGGACATTACCCGTTCAGTCATGCGCAGTCACTCAGCCTGATCGCGCCGAGAAGATGCCAGCACACTCGATCGCCGCATGATCTCCTCGGCGTGCGAACGCGACCAGTTTCTCATAAACGTTTCGCGCCCATTCGCTCCCAAACGGCGGCAGAAGCCATCCTCGGACAATAGCAGTGAGATCGCCTGTGCGAAGTCTTCGGGACGTTCGCGCACCAGCAGATCATGGCCGTCTTGCACGGGCAATCCTTCAACCAGTTCGGGGCAGGCGACCACGGCTTTTTCGCGAGCAAATGCCTCGACAATTTTCAGGGGCACTCCACCCCTGACAAATACCGGCAAAGCGATCACACGGCATTGACGGTACAACTCGCCCGAATCGGCGATCGCTCCTAGATAGTCGACGTAGTCAAGAGCACGCCAGCGGGCTTCGTCTGCCGCCGGCAAATTAGCACCGGCAAGCTTAAGATGCGCCTTGGGATTTTTCTTCAGCACAATGGGAAATACTGTTTCAGCGAGAAACCGCGCTGCATCGAGGTTGGGAACCGACGAATAAGTACCGATGAATCCGACATTCTCATTCTCCGCCAATTTGTTCCCAGGCAAAGTCTTGGCTTCCGGTTGAAAAATATTTTCATCAAGACTGTTGGCGACCACGATGACCTTGACACCAGGTGCAATGCGCGCCAGTGCCTCGGCTTCCGCCGGAGAAGTTGCCCAGACTTCTCTGCATTGGGGCAGAAAAATCCGCTCCTGCGCACGGCTAGCCAGATAGTTGGCGTAAAGGCCCAACTTGCTGAGCCTCCCAGTCTGATAATTAGCGAGAAATTGCGCCGTGAGATCGGTGAGGACGTCAATGGCATCGCCAATCACTCGAATGCCTTTGCCTTTCAGGAGCGCAGCATAGTGCAGCATAAAAGTAGGCAAGACTACGAAATCTGCCTGCACTCTCTGCGCCTCGGCAAGAATAATCTTCGCCGCGCCGATGCGATCGTAGGAGGTAGAAAATGGATAAATCGTGCCGGGAATTCCGAGCGTGCCGCGGACCAGGAAATCAACTTTGTGGCCAATCAGCGACGCAGTAGAAAATTCGCTGTGCGGAAATCGCCGGCCTCCATGACGGACCTCATCACAGATGTGTACCAGGGGCGTGGACTCGACCGGCCCGGGGTCGCGCCCTTCAGTCGAAAAGTAGAGCAGAGCACTATGGCAGCCAAGTCGCCGGACCAGTTCCAGATTGCTGACCATGCGCAGGTGCAGGCCAGTTGTGGCCGGGAACGGGAAATCCGGCAGAACCGTGAGGACCCGCGGCGGCCGCGCGCTTTGGGGAGCGGCGGAACCTCTATCCATATCCATGGTTGGCATTGACTTGGGCATGGCTTAATCGGGTAGATCCTTACGCCGTGCCAGCAGAATACCGCAGCCCTCCATCTTCGAGGGACGAATTGTAATCTCGTGCGTCGCGCTCAGAACCTGGCGCAGGAGGTCGAGGGTGCCGGGGACGATGCAATCGTGATACTCCAGCGCAAGTCGCTTGAAACGACGTAGAAGTTCCGGCGTAGCGGAAGCAAAAACATCGTGTTCCGAGCCTTCGATATCAACCTTGAGAAAATCGATCTCCTGCGTTGCGGCAAGACCGGCGCGCGCGCGACCATCTTGCGCCAGGTCGAACAAGCCCGACAAAGGAATCACGTCGATGCCATCCGTTGCCTGCGAATCCACCCGCAAGACGTGATCGAGCGAGCGAGAACCCACGGCTAGCATGCGCCCCTTGCCGAAAGCGGCGCCCAGAGCGGCTTCTCGGCAGATCACATTTTCCGGGCAGGCTCGGGTTACGTTCGCGGCGAGATATTTGAAATTTTCGGCAAAGGGTTCAAGCGCGATCACATGACAGCGGCGGTTCTGCCTGGCGATCTGGATGGCGAACAGACCCACATTGGCGCCGGCATCGATGATCACGTCTCCATCAGCGGGCGTATAGAATCCCGCCGTGTAGGCGTGCTCCAGCCACAATTCTATGGTCGCCTCCACTAAGCCGCTGCGCTCGGGCGGGTGAGAAATGCGGGTGCCATCCCAGAGCACCAGGTCGTCGCAGGGTTGACCGGCGCGCATCCGCTGGACGAGGGTAAGACCGTTGCGAAAACGCACGGTCAGCGCCGCCATCACCAGAATGCTTTTCAAATACATATTCTGTTATTTCAAATCACCGCTGGCAGAAGAATGGGGATGAACCGAGGGAGTGGCGGTCGTTCTTCCGTCAAATCATTTGTCCGGTCAATCGTTTGTCCGGTAAATCATTCGCCCGGTCGATCATCTGCCGGTAGACTTCCAACATTTTATCAACAACGGGGCGCGGAGAATAGCGTTCTTCGATCAGATGCCGCGCTGCTTCCCGCATTTGCTGCCACTCCGCGCGGTTGGCCAATAAACGGCTGATCTTGCCGGCGAGTTCTTCGTCGGTTTCGGCGACCCAACATTCCCGTCCGTTTGTGGTATCGATGCCTTCAACTCCTTCCCATGTCGTGACCACGGGAACGCCGTAGGCCATCGCTTCCATCACTTTCACTTTCATGCCGCTGCCCCGCGAAGGGGCGTAGACCATCACCGCTGCCCGAGAGAAAAAGTCGGAGGGATGCGCCAGGTTCTCTTCCAGCGTCAGATCCGGCTGCGAAGAATATTTCTGCAAATATTTGGAGGCATTCCAGCCCGCAATGTAGAGCTTCGCCTGGGGCATATCCGTCTTCACCAGAGGCCAGATGCGGGTGATCAACCGCTCGGCGGCGGAGCGGGATGGCTCCCAGTGCATGGAACCAATCAGGCCGACGACCGGTTCCTGCGCAGGAGGCTGGAGGTTATATAAGCTAGTGTCAAGGGCGAACGGCACGACCCAATAATGAGCGCGTGGATCGGGATTGATGCGTTCCGCCATGTCCTTGAGGCGCGGTGTCAGCAGACGAACATTCGGAATGCCGTGCAGCAGACGTCGCGTGGCACGGCGCGCTTGCCACAGTGCCTTATGCTCGCGAAATCCCATACCGGGCTTCTCCGCCCAGTCAATCACGTCGAAGAAGTGGACGTTGAGCAGCGCCCGCGGCACATCAAGGCCGAGCCATCCCGTGGACATTTGCTCGAGGTGCAGGATGTCATAGCCTTTTGCCAATTCGCGATGCAGCAGCGCGGCCAACGCCGGGTCTTGCAGCATTTCGCTGCGTGGGCGCAGCAAGTTTTGCCATTTGCGTCGAAGCGCGAAGGAGTCGACCTGAAGGCGATGGCAATAAAGCGTCAGTTGACTACCGGACTTTGACTGACCATTTTGCGCCCGCGCAGATTCCGACAACCAATGTTTCGCTTCATTGACTCGCGCCTCTGTTTCTTCGGTGACGGCGAGAGCCACGACTTCATATCCGCGCGATAAAAGCTCTTTAATGAGGACGTAGAACCAGCGCGCGGCAGTGTCGCCGAAAGGATGCGGCACAGCTGGCGTCACCACGATAATTCTCACGAACGCCGCTCCGGAAGTGCGGTGGCCGGCTGAGATTGAGTGCGAAGAGTATCGTCGCTTCCACCGAGAAGTTGTTGATAAACGCTGAGCGTCTCCTGCGCGGCTTTGTGCCACGAAAAGAAACGGGCGCGCTGGCGGGATTTTTCGGCGAGGTCGGCGCGCAATCCAGCGTCGCTGACAACTCGCGCCATTTGCCCGGCGATTGACGCTGGATCATCCGCATCGAAGAGAAGGCCGGCGCCATTGAGCACTTCCGGCAAGCTGGTCGTTTGAGAAGCGAGCACAGGAATCCCAGACGCCATGGCCTCGACTAGTTGCAGCCCGAAACCTTCGTAGCGAGAAGGATGCACCAGGGCGAGCGCGCCCTGGTAAATACCAGGCAAGTCTTCGTCGTCGATTTGGCCGGGGCAGACGATGGTCTGGGCAAGTCCTTGTGAGCGAATGGTCAGCGCCACGTTTTCAAAGTCCCATTTGCGCTCGCCCGCAAGAACCAGCGGCGGAATCCGACTCGACGAAAGCGCGTTCGGCAGTTCGCAGTCCTGCAGCAATGCGAAAGCTCGCACCAGGGCGCCGACATTCTTCTTTTGATCGAAGCCTCCCAGGAAAAGAAAATATTCGGGAGGCAGATCATATTTCTGCCGGATGCGCGAAATCTCGGCCGCAGGCAAGCGTTCATAAAACCGCCGGCTAGCCGCATTGTGGATCACCACAACACGCTCTTCCCCCAGGTGATGGTACCGGCAGATATCCTGTTTTGAAAAATTCGAGACGGTAATGTATTTATCGGCGCTGTGGCGAGAGATGAAATCCGAATACCTCTTCCGCAGCCGGCCGCGCCAGTGCTCGCCCATGCAATACTCCGGCAGGCGGTCGATGATGTCATGGCAGGTCACGACGTATTTGCAGGCACGCCTGTAGGGGAGTCCCCGGTTCGCAGTGACATGAAAAATGTCGATACGCGCCTGCCGCAATTGCTTCGGCAGTTCGACTTGCTCCCACAAAATCTCTCTACGCGCGCCGAAGATCATCGGTTGTATTTGCAATTCGGCGAGAAATTCGGGAGCAATCGGACCCGGCGAGAATGTCACCAGTTCAAGGCCATCGCCTGCGATCTCCTGCAGGGCACGAAACAGTTCAACCGTATAGCGCGCGAAACCGCGCATCTCGTAATGCATCAAGATACGGCCATCCAGACCAATCCGCAGCAAAGCCCTTCCTCGCGTGGCAAGAGTCTATCTTAAGCTGAAGAGCACGCCGCTGAGGCCGTTCGCGGCATCGATTTCTCCCCCCGTTCACAAGTGGTAAAACTTGGGTAACTTTCGAGCGCGCGCGACCGATGCTAGGCTGCTGCTTACAGCTGTTCAGCAATCTGCCAGCACACCCGCGATGCCCAAGCTCCCGATTTTCCGGTTGCGCACGTCCGACCCGTCGAGTCTGCAAGACCTCCAATATTACGGCCCCAAGCTGGTATGGAACGACCTGCAACTGGGCGTGGACAACCTCCGCCACGACGTTTTCTTAAGCCCTCGCATTGCTCGCGACCTGACGTTTCATATTGCGCGCTACATCTGCCGCTTTGGTGAGGTGGAGTCCTTATTCGAGATGGAGGTTCCCTCTCGTTCCCAGAACTCGTTTCTGCGCACGTCCGAGCGCGTGACAAAACTGCGCCAGCCCGAGGCCGGCGATCTCAAGGCACTCCTCGTCTCCATTCATCTGGCGATTCTGAACCGCGCCAAAGCGGAGGGCAACCCGTCGGTCGATGTGCTGGGCCGGCTGGCTGTGCTCAAGTTCATTCGCACGGAACTGCAAACCCAGTTCACGCGAATCCTCGCCGAGTGCCGCACGAAATCGAAGTCGCTGGAGGGCCTGCGGGAAGCGAAGATGCTGCAGACGCAAGAACTCGTTTCCCGGTTCCAGGCGTACAAGAAAATTATCCTGCGGCGCGCCGGCCAGGAGTTGCTGCGGCTGTTGCGGGAGGTCGAAAGAGAGACGCTGATTCGCACTCGCCGTTCGCTACTCGGCGAGACCTCCGCCAGCCATGACCGGCTGTTCTTGAGTCCTCTGCTTCTCACCGAAAACGGGCGTGACGACTATCTTTGCGCCGAGCATTACTACATGTTTGGCAACTTCGACAAGGACCCCGACCGGTTTTCCAACCTCCGGCAACTGGCTCTGAATTTTCTGCGCGAACTCGGCTTCGGCGAGAACCTGGAAGACGAGCGTCTGGAGCAGGCGCTCAACGTCCCCGAAAATGCCGCTGCACTGGTCGGGCCCGGTAATGGCGAAGACTTGACCGCCGAGGACCGGCATCGCAAAGATCGTCTCGACATCTGGACTCGCCTGCTGCAACGCGAAGGCGCCCTGGCCTACATCGTCGCCTCGTATGAGGCCGTCCCGCTCCTGGCCGACTATGCGGCGCGGGTCAATCCGCAGCAGATCAAGAACGCGCTCATCTACCGCGAGGAGGCGGAGCGGGTCGAAAAAATCATTGCCGAAAGCCGTCTATCTTCAGACCGGCTCAATGCGGCCGCGGGACGTGTGAGCTATTGCCGTGGTTCGGAACGTAGCCGTTTTGCTGCGCGCCTGTTGCACGACCTGTTTTGCTATCACCGCGACCTGCGCGGCCTCGAAACCCTTACCGCCGGCTTTGACGGCATCAACCTCGTGAGCGACGAAAAAGTCCGCAAACTTTCAAGCCTGAATGGCATGCTGTACGAGTTCCTTCCTCCCGAGGACCAGAAGCCCGCCGAAGATCGAGTGGTGCATCACGTGATTCTGAAGGCCGATGTGCGCGACTCCTCACGCCTGACTCGCTCCCTGATGGAACGAGGGATGAACGCCGCCTCCTACTTCAGCCTTAATTTCTATGACCGTGTCAACAAGTTGCTGGCGAAGTACGGAGCTACGAAGGTTTTCCTCGAAGGCGATGCCATCATCGTGGCGCTGCTCGAGCGCGATGGCGAAACCTTGCTCGGAGTGGGCCGCACCTGTGTTCTGGCGTGGGAAATTGTCAATTTGCTCGGCGAATATAACCAACTCCTCGAGCGCTCCGGTTTGCCTGCGATGGAAGTTGGCCTGGGCATCTCCTATCAGGATTCGGCTCCTCTTTATCTCATGGATGGCGAGCGCCGCATCATGATCTCCGACGCCATCAACGAAAGCGACCGCCTCTCCTCCTGCAGCAAACGCGTCCGCCACAAAATCGCGCCCGACGCCGGCGTCTTTCGTGTGTACTCGGTGCTCATTGGAGGCGGGAACAAGAATGGGCAAACCGGCGCTGACGCGACGCCGGGGATGGAGGATATGCGCCTCAACTACAATGTGGGCGGAATCTGCCTGAGCGAAGAGGCCTTCATCAAACTCAAGCAGGAAATTTCGCTTTCGCGTTGGGAGGGAAATTCCGTCGAGCCCGGCTTCAGGGGACCCTGGGTTGACGAGCAACATGAGTTGTTTGTCGGCACCGTTCCGATTGCGAACGGAGTGTTTCGCACGATCGTACTCCGCAAAAACCGCATTACGCAGGTTGATGTCCGCGATCTCTCCATCCTGCGCTGGACCGAACGCTGCTACTACGAAGTTTGCGCCCATCCCGCCGTGTACGCCGCGCTCGCGGGAGAAAAATCCGCCTCTGCGCGGAACTGAGACCCCTGTCTCGACTTGCCTTTCAGACTACGCTCAAAAATTTTGCCGCACCCGGAAGGGGATCATCACTACCGCTTCCAGCGCTACCCGTTTCCCAGCTTTTTCGGCGGGGAGAAATTTCCAGCCGGCCAGAGCCTTGGCAGCATAAGAATCGAGCCGGTCGTCGGGGCTTTCGAGGATGCGGATATCGCCGACATGTCCGTCGGAATGAATCACGGCATACAGCGTGACCACGCCGTGCACATTGGAACGCATCAGCTCCAACGGATAGCCAGGGTCTGGTTTCTCCATGGCCACCGGCTCCAGCAACTCTCCTTGTGTGCCCTGGGCGCCGAGTTCAGCGAACTTGATCACCCAGCTCCCGCTCGAAGAATTCAGATTCGGCATATTCAGCGTTCTGCCGTAAACCCGTTTGCCGCCGAAGACTTTGCGGTCCAGGTCGGTAATTTTGTCATCGGAAATGGGAGACGCCGCGCGAGCAAGTGCTTTTTTGGCAGACGGCTCGCCCTTTGAAGAGAGGTCGGTCGCCCCTGGCCCGTTCGCTGATCGAGACGCATCGACCCGCAATCCAGCCGGAAGAGAACCCGCCTCGCGCGCGATCGCGCCGCCCCTGCCCTCTGACTTTGCTGCGGCCGTCTCCGGCGCTCCCGAGGCGCCGGCCTTTCCCGTGGGAGTTGCGGAAAATGTTCCACGGCGATTGCCCGAGGGCACAGCCACCGGTGCAGCAGGTGCGACGGGGTGAATGCCGAGCGCGATCAGCCTTCCGCCCGTCCCCGGATTGCCCGCCGCCACGCTAGGAGGAGGCCCGACCGGCTGTATGTTTCCGCCTGACAAACTCGCGCCGCCACGCTTTCCCGCCACATGTTGTTCTTCCAGCACAAGCTGCGGAGCCGGCGCCACCACGTCGCTGCTTCCAATATTTACCAGACCTGCGCGCCCCTTGTTCTGTGTCACTTCCGGGGAGGGAGCCACTACATCCGCTTTCATTTCCGCTTGCGCCATTCGGTTGGTTGCAGCCGCGACGTCGGGCGCCGGAGCAACAACCTGCTGCTCCGGAACGTTCGTGGCGCGATTCAATCGCGTCGCTGTCGCATCCAGCGGAACCACGGGTACGACCGCGCCGGTGGCGACGATATTGGGCAGAGGCACGTCGTGGTCGAGTTTGAGAGCCGGCGGAACGACGATGGTTTGCGAACGATTGTCCGCTTCGGCCGGAACGGAAAGAATCGGCTGCCTCGCGAAAACGGGGTCGGCCTTCTGCGCTATTTTTGCCGCCTTGGGCGCTCCGGTGTCGAGTGGTGGAAGATATTCTTCTGGCGTATAGGTCACAAGCGACGATCGGTCAAACGCGGCGCTATCGAGAATTTTCTGGTGCCGCATCCACGCCAGCGAAATAGTCAGAAGCAGGGCCAGCGCCGCCACGTGCAGCAGCACGGATTGCAAAAAACGGTTCCACGGCAGCGGTTGGTGGACGAATACATCCCGCCACAAGTCAAATTCGGCTTCGGGCAATGCCGACGAGACCGGCGGCGGCTGAAGCACCGGGGGTTGAATAACGAGACGCGCTTCGCCGTGACTTGGCCCGCTCTCCGAATCCCGCAACGGTGACAGGCGTGCAAAATTATTTCTCGGGGATGCCATGTCGCTCTAAATTACTCCTAACCCAACTCCCACGACGGGTACCCCGAAAGCGGGATCCGAGGCGCCACAACTGCCACGCCGCGGATGGCTGATGATTTCAACGATTATAGCCCAGTCGAACCGCCGTCCGGCGTGGTCGCGAGTCGATCTTGTCAGGAAAGGGCACAACGTCACAGCTCGCGGATAAAGGCGTTACGCGCGCACAAGCATCTTGACTGCCCCCCACCAGCCCGTGATTCGACAAACCTCGGGCCTTATGCTACCGTTTCGTCCCTCCAGTCGCTCGGAGTGCAAAGACTGACATTGTCTCCCCAGGGCGGTGCATTATGTTCAACCCCGTTTTTTCTTCACACCCTGTTGTGCGCAAACTACTTCTCGCTCTGCTGTGGGCTGGCGCAATGCTGGTGCTAATGGGGGGAAAAGATTGCGATGATGGCCCCTCAGAAGTTAAAAACCCTTTTATTCTTATTCCTTACTTTTGGGGGAACGTGACTGTTGTGGCTCCTCCCACCAAGGACACGGGCTATGCCTCCGGTCCGAATGTCTTTGGAGGACTCTACCGAAGCTCGGATTGCTCGGTTGCAGGCGTTGCCGCGAACGACGGCGCTACGTTCAACGTGCTGGGGGTAAAACAAAATTATCAGGACACTCTGCACAGTCTCGCTGGCCTCACGACCAAGGGCGACTTATGGCCCGACGGGTGTACGGATCCAAACGCGAATAATCCTGGCTCTATCGCTGCTTATGCGGGCCAGGCTCCAAACAAGAAATATGTGGTAGCGACTATCGACAATTCAAACCCGGATGCGATCGACATTTACCAGGTGACCGCTCCAGTGGCCAAGCAGCAAGACGCGCCCGTGCAGACGATCAACATCGGGCCCAACATCGGTTCCATCGTTGCGGCGGACCTGAATGGTGACGGCAATCCGGATCTGATCGTGGGATTTTTCGGCAACTACTCACCCCAGACGAATGGCGGATTCGCGGTGTTGCTGAGCAACGGCGACGGTTCGTTCCAGTCGCCGACCATTACGCAGACACCGAATGCCGGTATCTATGCCTTGTCGCTCGTGGATGTGAACCATGACGGCAAACTGGATATCGAAGCTCTGGAAGGGGCGCTCACGGCCCCGACCGCTGCCGTAGGGATTTTTTTGGGAAAAGGAAATGGTGTATTCGGCACTGGGAAAACGTATGCAACAACCGGTATTCCCGCCACCTTAGTGGTGGCCGACCTGAATGGGGACGGGCATCCGGACATCGTGCTGACCAATGGCCAATTATTGCTCGGCAACGGCGACGGAACATTCAACTTCGGCAACACGCTTCCGATTCCATCCAATACGGTGTCTTTAGTGGCTGCCGACTTTAACAAAGATAAAAAGACCGATCTTGCGCTGGTGACTCTTACCGATATTGTGGGTGTGTTCCTGGGAAATGGAGATGGTACATTGCAGTCTCCGAGTTGGTATTCGGGAGTGTATCAATGTGGAGCGATCACGACTGCCGATCTGGACGGCGACGGGAATCTGGACCTGGTGCTGGGTACGCAAACCGGTGGTGGTTTCGCACCTGAACCAAACGTCCTGGGTGGAACAGGCGGACTCGGCGTATTGATGGGTAACGGGGACGGGTCGTTTCAAGGCGCTCCCGCCTACCAAACCGGCGCGAGCCCCGGCCTTAATAATTATGCCTTTGCTATAGCAGACATCAATGGCGATGGAAATCAGGACATCCTTACACCTTTCTCATTGCTGGCCGGAAACGGCAAGGGCACATTTACGGTTAAGTCCGGAACCGAATTCCCGGGAATCACCGGCAGTAATGCCGGACAGATCATTCGCACTGCCGACCTGAACAACGATAAGAAGATCGACGCCGTGGTCACGACCGTGAGCGGCACGGCCAAGCCTCAGGTGTTTCTGAATACGGGCGCTGGGAAGTTTAAAGCGGGCGCTACATTGCCGGTGCAAAATGCTATCGACGTGAATATCGCCGACTTTAACGGCGATAAGATTCCTGACCTCGCGCTTCTTTCCTACACACCGGGGTCTGGTATCGCCGTGCATGTTCTTCTCGGAAAAGGCAAGGGCACATTTAATTCTCCGCTAGCAGTCACGCTGCCGGCGGAGGCGGCAAAATCGACGGGCGGCCGAATCTATAGCGCCGATATCGATCACGATGGCAAGATCGATCTCGTCGTGCTCAATGTCGGCGACTTCCAGAACTCCGAAAACGGTGGCACCTACGTGCTGCTAGGCAATGGTAAGGGAGGATTCACCCTGTCGGCTGACCTCACCGACGTGCCAAATCCCTACGATGCCGCGATTGGCGACTTCAACAAAGATGGAAAATTAGACTTGGTAGTGTCAACGACCGACTTCAATGGCAGTCTCACAGCGCCTCCCATGATCTTCCTGGGCAGCGGCACAGGGACATTTGGAGCCGGAAAATCGCTTCCCACCGTTTCCCAGATACCGATGCACCTGGCAGCCGCTGATTTCAACGGAGACGGCAAACTCGATATCGTGCTGGGCAGTTGTTGCGGTTTGGCTACTACCAGCATTTTGCTAGGCAAGGGAAGCGGAACTTTTCAACCGGAACAGATACTGCAGGTAGCCGAGTCTCCCGCGCAAATTGCGGTCGGCGATCTGAATGGTGACAATCGACCCGATATCGTCACCTATTCAGGAGTGGCCAATGGTTTCGTCGAGATTCTGATCAACGAATATGGAGTCGTCAAACCGTAGGACAAAGCGAACAGCCAGCGGTTCCCCGTTGCGTTGTGTCCGTCTCCAGAGACGGTTTGGCGATACCGCAAGTCCGCGCAGCCTCTTTAGCCGTGAGGCCCACTTCCTTCAGCCCGCCCGCTATACTGCTATTTCGAGTCCAATATGCCAATCCGCAGCCGTCGCCTCCACACCATTCAGTTGGCGTTCTTTGTAATCTCTATTTGTGTGCTGGCAGGCGCTCAGACGAAACCACCAGCACCGAATTCAGCCAGACAAGGTTCCGAATATTCGGGCATGTATAGCTTCATGAGCGAGGGCGAGTACGTACAGCTTACGGTCCAGGATCATGGTCAGGTCATCGGACTCATTTCGCGCTATGCCGACCCGTCAGGCAATGGCGAGTTTGTTAACAATCTTTTCAAGTCGGGCCAGCTTGATGGCAACCATCTGGAATTTACGACCAAGATTGAGCGCGGGATATCGTTCGAGTTTCGCGGGACCATTGAGCGCGGAGAGGGCAAAACCCGCGATGATGAAGCCTACTACCTGCTGAAGGGAACCCTCGTCGAAACGACGACCGATGCAGCGAAGAAAAATTCCTCGCAGTCGCATGAAGTTAAGTTCAAGAGTTTCCCGCGGAATTTGGCGGCTCCGCCAACGGAAAAACAATAAGGCCATCGCGAGAATGAATGGACTATCGATGATCCTCGACGCCCTGCACCGCATCGCCAACCACCGTCAGTCGCTGTCGCGGGCGGAGGCGCACGCGGTCATGACCGAGGTGCTCACCGGCCAATGCTCCGACACGCAGATTGCCGCGCTGCTGGTGGCATTGCACATGAAGGGCGAGACCGTTGAAGAAATAGTAGGCTTTGCCGAGGCCATCCGCGCCGCCGCGATTCCGCTTGAACTTCACGCCGGCTCCGTGCTCGACACGAGCGGCACCGGCCGCGATGCGCTGGTCGATACCTGCGGCACTGGCGGCGATGCCAGCGGCACCTTCAACATTTCGACGGCCACAGCCTTCGTCGTGGCAGGAGCGGGAGTGCGCGTTGCCAAGCATGGCAATCGCAGCGTGACTTCAAAGTGCGGCTCCGCCGATGTCATGGAAGCGTTAGGCGTCAACATCCACCTGCCCTCCTCGCAGATCGGCGCTTGCCTGGAACAGGTCGGAATCGCGTTTCTTTTCGCTCCGGCCATGCATTCGGCGATGAAGCACGTGCAGACGGCGCGCCGCGAGTTGCACCTGCGCACCGTTTTCAACCTGCTCGGTCCGCTGACGAATCCCGCCCGCGCCACCTGCCAGGTGGTGGGAGTCTATTCCGCGGACCTGGTCGAAAAACTTGCCGAGGCGCTTAGCATGTTAGGATTGCGCCGCGCTTTCGTAGTCCACGGTGCCGACGGCCTCGACGAAATCACCATCACCACATCGACACGCATTGCCGAGGTGCGCGAGGGGCAAGTTCACAGTTACGAGGTCACGCCCGAGGAATTCGGCCTGAAGCGCGCGACCTTCGACGATATTTCTGGCGGAGACGCTGCCCGCAACGCTGCTCTGATCCGCGAAGTCCTCGCCGGAAAGAAAAGCGCACGCCGTGACGTAGTCCTGCTCAACGCCGCTGCCGCCCTGGTTGCGGCCGGACAGGCCGATCATCTGCGAGACGCCGTCCCGCTGGCTGCGAAGGCTGTGGATTCGGGGGCAGCGCTCGCAAAGTTGCAGGCTCTTGTCTCGTTCACCGCTTTTCAACGTGCTACCGAGCAAAATTGAACGTGTTTGCCATAAATTTATACCAATGTATAATAGTGTCTAGCGAAATAGATGTAGACATAGCTAGACATTAATAGAATTAGCTCCGGCGACATTATGGACGCCATAAAAAATCCGTTCTCGCCTGGTGCCGGATCGCCTCCGCCCGAACTGGTCGGTCGCGAGACAATCCTTGAACAGGCTCGTATTCTGCTTGGTCGCATAAGAGAGAAACGTCCCGAAAAAAGCATCCTGCTCACTGGCCTACGAGGAGTGGGCAAGACAGTGTTGCTAAATGAAATCGAACGCATGGCTGCCAAGGCCGGCTACCGGACCGTGGCGTTGGAAGCCCACGAGGATAAATCGCTGGCGGCGCTGCTTGTGCCGCCCCTGCGCAAACTTCTGTTCGAATTGGATCGCGTTGCCGGCGCTGGAGACAAAGCCAAACGCGGGCTGGCCGTGCTCAAGGGATTCATGAACGGCGTCAAGGTGACGATGGGTGACATCGAGATAGGCTTGGACATCGAACCTGAAAAAGGAGCGGCGGACAGCGGCGATCTTGAAAACGACCTGCCCAATCTGTTTATGGCGGTCGCCGAAGCCACCGAGGAGCGGGAAACGCTAGTTGCGCTGCTCATTGATGAACTACAGTATTTTAATCCGAAGGAACTTAGCGCACTCATCATGGCCATGCACAAGATGCAGCAGCGGCAGCTGCCGATGGTGCTGCTCGGGGCTGGCTTACCCATTTTGCCCAGACTTGCCGGGGAATCGAAATCCTACGCGGAGCGGCTGTTCAGCTTTCCCGACATTGGCGCGCTTTCCGAGCCCGACGCCATAAAAGCATTGCAAGAACCGACCCGGGCGACCGGCGTGGACTTTGAAGAGGGCGCGCTGAAAGAGATTTTTCGGCTGACGCAAGGCTATCCCTACTTTCTTCAGGAATGGGGTTACCAGTCGTGGAATCGCGCCGCCGCCTCACCGATCACTTTGCAGGTTGTTCGAGAAGCTACCGCAACGGTGATTGAACGACTTGACCAGAATTTCTTCCGAGTCCGGTTCGACCGGCTCACCCCTAGCGAGAAACGTTTTCTGCGCGCTATGGCTGGCCTCGGTGCGGGCGCTCATAGGAGCAGTGACATCGCCGACGCTCTGAAAGTGGAAATCAACAGTATTGGTCCGGGGCGGGCCAACCTGATCCGGAAAGGCATGATTTACAGCCCGGCCCACGGAGACATGGCTTTTACCGTGCCGTTGTTCGACGAATTCATGCTCCGCGCGATGCCGCAACTGGACTAAACCGGTCAAGCGGAGGGCTTTAGATAAGCCCTATGGCTCAGTAATCTTGAACACGTTGTTACTCAAATCGCTTTCCGGAACGCTACCGTCATTAACCACGACTTGGCTTGGCGCGCCGCCCACCTCCACGCGCGTGGTTGCCATACTCTTGGCGCGCACCTCCAACCGTTTCGTTACCTCTCCGCCTTCGTAAGTTATCGTGAACGGAACTTCCGCTCCCGCATTCCCCAGGTTTTCCAGGGTTACAGTCAGAAACTGCACGTCATTCTCACCCTTCCAGGGATGCGCCGCTTGCACCCGCAAATCCGGAAGGCCGCGATCGTGATAAACCCAGTCATCGAAGAACCATCCTAAGTCGCGCTTGGCCGCAGCTTCGACTAAGGTCTCGACATACTTCGGATCTTTGTCGTCCGCGGCGCGATATTTTGCTATTGCCTGTTTCAGCGCATCGCCTCCAACTATGTCACGCAACATCCACCAGACATAGGCAGCTTTGCTGCGATAGTAAGTCTCATCGAAGGTGCTAACCAGCGGTTGGCCCGCATTCTTCACGGCTGCATTCTTTGGTTGCGGATTCGCCGGTACTTCTTTTTCCGCATCGAGAAATGCAGCGCGATGCAGTCCAAGATAGTCGAGCGCGGCTTGGCGTCCACCTTGCTGTTCGCGATACAGGGCTTCGGCAAAGTGCGCCAATCCTTCATAAACCCACGGCCGCGCAGAAGGCAGCGCGGAATGGACGAGTTGGTGAACGACATTCATGCCGGCAAGTTTGGAATCTTCGGCGGCCATTGAGGCCATCAGCAAAGTTCCGCTTTCGAAGGGAGCGGAATTAGGATCCGCGAAATCCGCAATGGCCACGGGGGCGTTCGGAGGCCCAAACCATCCACTTACAAACTTCATCGCCGGCTCGAACGCATTGGAGTAAGTTGCAGCCCCATCTTCGTCACCGCGCAAACTAAAGAGATACAAGGGAGATTTTGTCCCCTCCTGATGGTTGTAGTCAGCCATCGCGAACATGGGAGTGATCACCCCCATGCGTTCGTAATCGCACGTCGCCGAGTGCTGGTGAGGACTGCCGCCTCGCGTGTCCATTGACATCCAAGTCCCATTGCAAAGCACGGTCAGGTGAGAAGCTTGCGGTTCCACATCCGCGCTTATGACTATGATCAGCTTCATGCTGGACTCTGCCTCGCGCCCCCTCCAACGATCGGTGACCTCGAAGAGACTGTTCCCTTCCGAGAAATCCGCCGACGCGGTTGTAATCGGATACCACGTCACATATCCCGCGCCGCGGACCGCCGTGAAAGACTTGGAAATCTGGTCCCAGCTCGAATGCTTGGCAATCGCTTCCGGCACTCCCACTCGCGTCAGGCGTGTCGCATCCAGCCGAATCACGCCCTCGTAACCAATCTCGATCTGCACCGAATCCTGCGGCTTGACCTCGGCTGGTAAGGTGACGAGCGCCTCCGAAAGAGCGCCGGTGTGGTCGATATCCGACTGATAGGGCTGCGTGACGTATTGCACCGGCTTGTCCTCGACACGAATCGAGCGCCAGTCGAGCGACGATGAAATCTGCAGGGCGATGATCTTCTGCGGTTGCGGAGAATCATTGCGGGCCGTAATTCTGCCCCGCGCTCCGAGCCTCTGCTGTTGCGGATCTACGGTGATCGCCAAATCATATTTCGTAATCGTGAAGGCTTCGCGATCCAGCGGCCACGCCGCCGATGCGACCACGCAGAAACACACGACGTAGAGAAACTTCATGCTTTCTTGGATGCGTCTTTATTGGATGCGTCTTTATTAGATAAGTCCAGCCGTCTTTGCCGCACAACTTCATACAACACCACTCCTGCCGCCACCGACACATTCAGCGATGGCACCTTCCCGAGCATCGGAATCGATACCAGGAAATCGCAATGCCTGCGCACCAGGTCATGCAGCCCCTTGCCCTCCGCACCGAGCACGATGGCGCAGTGCATCTTGTAGTCGATGGCGTCGTAGGTTTTTTCGCCGCGCTCGTCCAAGCCGACCACCCACAGATCTTTTTCTTTCAACTCCTCTAGCGCGCGCGAGATATTGGTCACTTTGGCGATGGGAAGATGCTCGCTCGCGCCCGCCGAAACTTTTGCCACCGCGGCGGTCACTGCGGCGGAACGGCGCTCGGGAATGACCACACCATCGGCTCCGGCAGCGTCGGCGGTGCGCAGAATCGCTCCCAGGTTATGCGGATCTTCGACTCCATCAAGGACCACGATCAGCGACAGCTCCCCGCGGCGCGCGGCCACAAGATCGTTGAGATCGCTGTATTGTTTCGCCGAAGTCGCCGCCACCAGCCCCTGGTGCGCGGCATTGCCGGCCAGTTCGTCGAGTTCCACTCGCGACAGAACGCGCACGGGAATGCCTATCTTGCGGCACTCGTCGATCGCCCGCTTCAGTCGAATATCGTTGCGTTCTTTGGCGACGGCAATCCACTCGAAATTTCGCCCGCGCGCCTTGAGCGCCTCGGTAACCGTGTTGATTCCGTAGAGAATATTCACGGCGACTAGTGTACCGCGTGCAGCTGCAGAAGTTCTTAACCACAGAGAACACGGGGGAAGCGGCAAGAAGCCTCTGTGCGCCCCATGTCCCCCGTGGTTAAGTTTCTTTGCCGTTTGCTAGACTCAAATATTCGGGAGCACTTGGTGAACAACGTCTATATCCTCTCTGCGGTTCGCACGCCCATCGGCAAGTTTGGAGGCTCTCTCGCCTCCTTTTCGGCCGCCGATATGGGAGTGGTTGCCGCGAAGGCGGCGATTGAACGCGCCGGCGTGCAGCCAGATCAAGTCGAAGAGACGATCTTTGGCAATGCGCGCCAGGCTGGAGGCGGGCCTAACGTCGCGCGGCAGATTTCCATCCGCAGCGGCATTCCTCAGGAGGTTCCGGCTTACACGGTAAACAAAGCATGCGCTTCGGGAATCAAGTCGGTCGCGCTGGCATATCAGGAAATCGCTACGGGCAATCTTGACTGCGCGCTTGCGGGCGGCACCGAGTCGATGTCGCGGCTTCCTTATTATCTTGAGGGAGCGCGCTGGGGGTACCGCCTCGGCAACCAGGAACTCGTCGATGGCATGGTGCGCGACGGATTCTTTTGCCCCATGGCGAAAATGCTGATGGGCGAGACAGCGGAGGTTCTCGCCGCCCAATACAACATTTCGCGCGACGAGCAGGATGACTTCGCGCTGATATCTCAGCAGCGGGCGGCAGCGGCGCAAAGGGGCGGACGCTTTGACGCCGAGATTGCTCCGGTTGTCATCGAAGTTAAGCGCGAAGGCAAGAAGAGCACAGGCATTTTCTCGCGCGATGAGCATCTGTTTCTCGACGCAACCCTCGAGAAGCTGGCCAAGTTGGCTCCGGTTTTTTCGAAGACCGGCACCGTCACGGCGGGAAATTCTTCCGGGATCACAGATGGTGCGGCCGCCGTGCTGTTGGCGAGTGAAAAATTTGTTCAGCAGAATAACCTGCATCCCCTGGCGCGAGTTCTCGCGGTCACTTCCACCGGAGTCGATCCAAAAGTGATGGGTCTTGGGCCGGTGCCTGCCATCCGCAAAATGGAACAGAAACATGGACTCAAACTCGGCGACTTCGACCTGGTTGAACTCAACGAAGCTTTTGCTGCCCAGGTGCTCGCCTGCGATCGCGAGCTGCATTTTGATCGGGAGAAACTCAATGTCAACGGCGGCGCCATCGCACTGGGACATCCGATCGGCTGCACCGGCACACGCATTACAGTCACGCTGCTGCATGAAATGTTGAAGCGAAATGCTCGGCGCGGCCTGGCTACGCTCTGCGTCAGCGGCGGAATGGGCATGGCTCTGGCCATCGAAAATTGCCGCTAGAGAAAGTCCCGACTGGCGGGCTGCGCGCCCCAGTCGTTATACTCATCTCGAAGGACATGGCGATAACTGCCGTAAATTCTGGGTTTACCGCTCCGGTTCGAAGTCTGATGCCTCTTTCCGCAGTCATTGTCGATGACGAGCAACTGGCGCGCGATGAACTCGCTTACCTGCTCAAAAACCAGGACGACGTCAATGTGGTCGCGCAAGGCAAGAACGGCCTGGAAGCAATTAATCTGATTCGCGAACATAATCCCGACCTCGTGTTTCTCGACGTGCAGATGCCGGGCCTGGATGGTTTCGGCGTGATCAAGAAGTTGCTCGACCGCAAGGTTCCGCTGCCAAAAATTATCTTCGCCACCGCCTTTGACCAATATGCGGTGAAGGCCTTCGAAGTGAATGCGGTCGACTACATCCTGAAGCCATTCGACAAAAAACGGGTCGCGCAATCCATCGAGAAAGCCCGGGCAAAGATGGCCGCCGGCGCCGGCCCGGAAGAAAAATTTGACGCGCTGGTGCGCATGCTGGAATCGCAGAAGCCCGCCGGAGCAAAAACGGCGAAGATTCTGATCAAGGCGGCGGGGCGGTTATTCCTGACGGACCCGAAGGATATCTGTTACGCCACCATCGAGGATGGCGTCATCACCGTGGCCACCAGCGGCCATGCGGGCATGGAAGGCCAGTCGAACTGCCGGACACTAGAAGAACTTTTCGATAATCTCGATCCCAATTTCTTCTGGCGTGCGCACCGCTCGTTTCTGGTGAACATCAATCACATCCGCGAAGTCGTGCCCTGGTTCAAGAGCTCCTATCAATTGCGCATGGATGATAAGAAGCAGACGGAGATTCCGGTGAGCCGCGCGCAAACCCGTCGCCTGCGCGAACTTTTCAACCTCTGATTTTCGTGAGCTGAAAAAAAGCGGACGAGAGACAACTTCGTCCGCCCCAGGGGAGGGTCTTTTTCAAACTGCGATTGCCTGCAAAGCGATGCGGTTAGGGATCACCAACGTTGCGCCGTCAAGACGAATCAAATCCTTCCGTTTCATATCGCTGAGTAAGCGCGTCACTGTCTCTCGCGAGGAGCCGATCATCTGGGCAATTTCCCCGTGCGTGAATTCGGTGGGCACGCGAAGTTCGCGATTGCGGGGCTCATCCGAGACCCACGAGAGCAGCAATCGGGCGAGTTTCTCGGTCGAACTCCGGGCCAGTAACAGGTCGTGCACGTCGTCAAATGAAGTTTGAATCTCGCGAGCCACCAGCCTGGCGCACTCCAGAGCCAGATGACTATTGCGCTCGATAAGGTGGAGAAAGCTATCGCGTTCGATAAACTTTATCTGGCACAGTTCGATGGTGGTGATCGTAACTTGTGATGGACCGCCCGCAATCACTGCGCTCAGCCCCAATACCTGCCGGTCGCCGGCAATTTTCAGGATGATGGTCTTGCCATCGCGGGCCTCGAGCGACAGCTTCGAGCGGCCGGAGCAGGCGATGTAAACGCCGCGCGGCATCTGCCCCTCTGACATCAGCGTGGCGTTGGCAGGATACAAGGTCAAATGCCCGAGCGAACTGAACTCCGTCATCAAGGGCTGAGGAAGATTGCATAAGTCACAATGCTGCCTCAAGGTACAGCTAAGGCAATCAAGTGGAATCGTAAAACGCCGCGGTAAACTTGTCACAACTCCCGCTCCCATCTCGCGAATGCAATTCGGCCAGAATAAGGTAGATGCAGACTGAACATCGCACACCAAAGGCCACACGCGGCCCGTAAGGAGGCGTTGTAACTTAAGGGATTACCGCGATTGAGAAGGCTGCATCTGCCGAGGCTCGCCGGAGTGTTGTCCGCGCTGCCGACCATCCGGCAACCTTCCCTAGTCCAAAAAGTCGATTCGGGAAATTCCCAGCCGCTGCATCTTGTATTGGAGGGTAGTTCGCTTGACTCCCAGACGCGCGGCCGCGCCGTTCGGGCCCGACAATGCTCCGTGAGTTAGGCGCAGAATTTCGACAATGTGCTGACGTTCTTTGTCGCGAAGCGTACCCTCGGAATAAGACGGCACTCGCGGAGACTCCGCGCGCAACTCCTCGAGCGGCGCATTCAAGCGATTGCCTTCCGACAAGATCACCGAACGCTCGATGAAATTTTGCAGCTCGCGAATGTTGCCCGGCCAACTCCAGTTCATCATGGCCTTGATGGCGCTGTCGGGAATCGTGTCGATCCGCTTGTGCAGGCGTGCGGCGCTGGTTTTCACAAAATGTTCGATCAGCATCGGGATATCTTCGCGGCGGTCGCGCAATGCCGGCACATGTATGGGAAACACGTGTAAACGATAGAACAAGTCGCCGCGAAATTCCTTCTCCTCGACCGCCCGCGCCAGATCGCAATTAGTGGCGGCAATTACGCGCACGTCCACGTGGATGGTCTTGACCCCGCCCAAGCGCTCGAATTCCTGGTCCTGCAGCACGCGCAGTAACTTGGGTTGCAGCTCCAACGAAATTTCGCCCACTTCGTCGAGTAACAAGGTTCCCTTGTCGGCCAACTCCAGGCGGCCGATCTTCTGGCTGACCGCTCCGGTGAAAGCTCCCTTTTCATGGCCGAACAGTTCGCTTTCGAGCAGCCCCGTGGGAATCGCCGCGCAATTCAGTTTGATAAAGTTGCGGTCGCGCCGCCGGCTCATGCCATGAATGAGCCGGGCAATCCGCTCTTTGCCGGTCCCGGTCTCGCCCGTGATCAGGACCGTCGAATCGGTGTCGGCAACAATGGCCGCATGCTCCAGCACATGTTTCAAGGACGGACTTTTTCCAATGATGTCGTCAGGCGGATTGGCTTTTAAGATCTCGCTTTCTAGATACAGATTCTCCTGCGCAAGCCGTTCCTTCAGTTGCTCGATCTCGCGATAGGTGTGGGCGTTCTGGAGCGCATGGGCAATCTGGTTGGCCACCTGCTGCAGATATTCGATTTCTGCCGCGCCGAATGCATCTTCCATCGTGCTGCTCGGATTCAGCGCTCCCCAGACACGATCGCGCGCGATCAGGGGCACACTGCAAAGGGACTTGACTCCCGCCGCGTACATGGCCTGGGCCAGGGGATCGTCCAGTTTGCGCAAATCCTCGGCGCTGAAAAACATGACTTCCCGTGAGTGAATCGTCTTGGCGGCGAAAAAGCGTTCCACGGGAACGGTGGATTCTTTATCGAGGAAAGGCTCCCATTCGAGAGCGCCTCCGTAGCAATGACTGCTCCCACCTTCACCGTCCAGAAGGAACAGAAGAGTTCGATCGTAACGGGGAATGCTGCGCAGGCTGGAGAGAATGGCGGGCAGCAATTCTTCCAACTCCAGGCTGGAGTTCAACTCCCGGCTAATAGTGAGGAGACTCTGCTGTTCCTCCAGGGCCCGGCCGACGCTGTCTTTTTCCAACCGCAGGGCGCCGAGCAGCGCTACATGCGAGAGCAGTTCGGCGTCTTCGCCCTCCAACAGGTCGCCGGCAACGCCCTTGCCGAGACCGATAGCCCCAAAATGAGTTGAGGGAGTGCTCATCGGTAAGACGGTGTAGGCTCGGACTCCATGACTGAATAACATCGAGGTACAGCGAGGGAAGCGGCGATCATGTTCAACATCGGGGATGGCGATCCGTTCCTGATATTTCCAGGCCCACCCGCTCGCCGCTTCGTCGACAGATTGGACAAACTCTGCGCTCTCCTGCTTCTTGTTCCAGAAGCGCGTTCGCATGCAATTCTGGCGTGGTTCGTAGAGCGAGAGATTCAGCAATTCGCCGCCGGTCAGGGCCAGCACCGAGGTAGCGAGTTCCTGGAATGCATCGGGCAGGCTCTGCGCTCGCGCAACCGTTTCCGTGATCTCAAGGAGCAGCCGGTATCGGCTGCGGTCAGACGAGTCATCTCCCTCGCGGGCGACTCTGTTTGCTGACATGCACACTCCTCCTGCGATTGCCGCAGAAACTATTTCGCGCAGCTTGTTTTGAGCAGGAACAGGGGGCCATCGCAGCTTGCCGAGCCGCGGGACTCGAGTTCAACCTTCGCGTCGCAGGCGTTGGCTCCTTCACTTGGGAACCAATCTCATTCTCCCCGGTCGGGGAGCCCCCTCAGGTTCTGCGACACCGTTTCCCGGTTCGGGCCGGGAAAGCTATTCTTACTCAGATTCCGTGTCACGCGCAAGTTTTTTCCTTGGTCTCATCCAGAAACTTCTAAGCAGAGTTACTCAAAACGGCCCCGCTTTTGACCTCGACCAATTAGCGAGAGCAGATGCCAGGCAACAGGCAGTAGCCTCACAAAGTGGCTCATCACCTCTTCGGAGCAAGAAGCTTGGCCTAACCTAAAGGTCAACCTATTACTTGAGAGACGGGCAATCCTATTGGTAGTTGGCAAGCAGCAAGTAACAGAAAGAGGTACGCCTGTAATGCTTTAGTTTAGGCAGACTTTGTGGCCCGCAGCCGGAGTCTTTCGACCATCTTCACCAATTCGGCTAGAGATTGTGCCTGCATTTTTTCCATGGCACGGCTGCGATGAACCTTTATGGTGTTTTCTGCGGTGCCTAGCTCCGCAGCAATCTGCTTGTTGAGCATGCCGGAGACGACCATGACGACGACTTCACGCTCCCGCGCGGTCAGCGATTCGAAGCGCTCCCGCAACCCCGCAATCTCTACCTCTCGTTCGCGTCTGGCCCGGTCCCTCTCCAGTCCGCTTTGAACCGCATCCAGTAGATCCTGATCGCGAAACGGCTTGGTGAGAAACTCAACCGCTCCTGCCTTCATGGCTCGCACCGTCATTGGGATGTCGCCGTGAGCAGTTACAAATATGATCGGAATATGAAGATTGGCCTTGGCTAACTCTTGCTGGAAATCAAGCCCACTTACTCCTCGCAACCTAATGTCGAGGACAAGGCAACTGGGCGCATCCGGCCGCTCGGCCTGCAGAAACCCCGCGGCCGACTCGAACACTTCAACTTGCAATCCTACAGACTCGACAAGTCGCTTGATCGCGCGGCGAACCGAGGCATCGTCATCGATCACGAAAACGATAGGTGCAGGTTCGTTCATGGCACACTAACCCTCAATGTCTATTGCTGGCAGAACGAATTGGAAGATAGCACCACAGGAACTTGGTTCAGACCACAATCGGCCACCATGAGATTCGACGATGGAGCGGCTGATCGACAATCCTATTCCGATACCCTGCGCCTTGGTGGTGAAGAACGGCTCGAAGATACGGGTAACTCGATCCGGGTCAAGTCCGACTCCGGAATCCTGAATTCGAATCAGCACACCATCGGGGTGCATCGCCGACGTGATCTCAAGATTTCGAGGCCGGTCAGTCACAGTGCGCATAGCGTCGATGCCATTCGTCACCAGGTTGATCAAGACCTGCTGCAGCTGCACCCGGTCGCCCGATACGGGTGGCAGCCCAGCGGCCAGGTCGAGCCGTACCTCAACATGGTTTCGCGCTCCCTCATTGCGCACGAGAACAGCGACTTCCCGGATCACGTCGTTGATATCCAGTTCAACCCTGTCGGCGGCGTCTTTCTTCAACAGTGCGCGAATCCGTGCAATAACCGCGCTAGCCCGCGTTCCGTCCTCCGCCATCTCTGCAATTGCCTCGCGCAACTTTTCGAGATTCGGTGTCCCGCTGCCGATCTCGCGGAGCGCGAAATTGGCGTTCATGACGACGCCGGCCAGGGGTTGATTGACCTCGTGGGCAATGGAGGCGACCAGTTCTCCCATCGCAACCAAGCGGGTGACGCGAGTGAGATTCGCATGCGCCTCCTGCAATGCCTCTTCGGCGCGCTTCCTGTCCTCGATGTCGATAATGGAGCCGTACCACTTAACGACGTTGCCCGTTTCGTCGCGGAGCGGCACCTTTCGATGGAGTGTCAGGCGATATTCTCCGTCAGCCCGTCGAAGGCGTGCTTCAGCTTCGAACGGTTTGCCTGTCGCCAACGATGTTTGCCACCTGTCCACGAGCTGCGCCAGGTCGTCGGGATGAATTACGCTGGTCCATCGCCATCCCAGAAGGTCGTCCAAAGAAACGCCCAGATATTCCAGCCAGCGTTTATTAAAGAAATCCAGGTAGCCGTCGGGACGAGCGCTGTGTATCATCGCGGGAGTTGTATCGATCACGAGTCGGAGGCGCTCCTCGGCCCGCTTTCGATCGTCAATATCGGTGGTCGCGCCGTACCACCTGACAATGCGTCCTTTGGAATCCTTTAACGGCACCGCTCGCGTTAGAAACCAGCGATATTGGCCGTCCGCGCTACGACGGTGAAGTTCCACCTCGTTTGGAGTGCCCTTGGCGACGGCTTCGCGCAAGGCCCTCGCGCTCCGTTCACGATCATCGGGATGCACGATTCGCCGCCATCCATCGCGTTGCGCTTCCTCCTGCGTAAGGCCCGTATAGGAGAGCCATTGCGCATTGAAGAAGTCAGGCGAGCCATCGGGCATTGCAGTCCAGATCTGTTGTGGGATTGTGTCGATCACCAGCCGCAGGTGCTCTTCGCTCTCGCGCAGCTGAACTTCGCTTTCCTTTCGTCGCTTCCGCTGCCAGAGCAACCCGAAAATGAGCAGGGCTTCGGCGAACATCACAACGATGCCGAGGATGATGTACTGTTTGTAAGCTTCCCAGACGGTGGGCTGTCGATTGATCACGATGCTGCCGGGGGGAAGGTTCTTTTCGATCATCCCCCAGCGCTTGAGTGCCCGCCAATCGAACATGTAGGCGTGGTTGCCCGTGACGACGGGGATGTTCTGGGGATTCTCGCCGTTGAGAACCCGCACAGCCATCTCTGCTGCGACGCGACCGTCGTCGGCCCAGTTCACCAGATCGCCACCCACTGTTCCTGCTCTAAGATCCACATCGTCCATTACAAAGACAGGAGCATTCGCTGCACTGGCGACCATCGGTATCGATTGAGCTGAATCGATAAAGCGGACTCCCGCTGCATCTTGCGAGATTGCAGTGTGATAAACAATCGTATCGCTGGGTAGCTGCTTGAGCCTCTCAAGTAGTGCGGGCATGGTCAAGTCGAAAAGATACGTGAATTCAAGCTTCGATTCGTAGTTGTGGAAACTCTGCCTCGCGATGGCTTCCCATCCTTCGTCAAACTTACCCACTCCACCGACGACTACCACGTGCTTGGTGCTGGGCAGCAAGTGCAACGCCACATTCAGGGTCCCCTCGGGGCGTAACTGGGCCAAAACACCGGTAAAGGGCATGCCGCGCCTTAGCTGTTCCGGAATTCCGCTCCAAATTGTGCAGAAGACAATTGGGGTACCCTGGAACTTGTCGTACAGGTCGGCGATGAACTTCAGGGACTCGGGCCCGGCGGCAATGATCACGTCGGGCTTGCGGGCTGAGTATTTTTGAATAATCTCTTCTCGAAACCTGTCCTGCGAAACTCGGTCTGGAAATAGGATGAGATCCAGGCTCTCCTCATAGAGTTCGATGCGGTACGGAGATTTTTGTAGACCAGCGAGGACTGCCTGATCGACTTCAGCGAAGCCGGGTGACGAGATAACGCCGAGGTCGTTAATAATGAGCACGCGCCGGACGTCATTAACCTCGGCTGGGGTAACGTTTCGGAACAGGAGAAAGAACGCCAGCAGCAAAAACACGAACCATCTGGTCCCCTCGCGTAGACCAAACGCCATAAATAACGCGACTAGAGAAAACAAGATTGCGAGCAAGATGGAACACATCGCTAGAAGAGGAGAGTACCGGGTAATGCCAAATCTCATTGCGGCCATGCCGATGGAGTGCATGCCGGCGATGGCGCCGCCCATAACGACGCTGCCGGTCATAGCCGCAACTCGGCCCATTTTCTGACGGCTCGCCACATACAACGCGACCGCGGACGCGAAAATGGCGACTAAGAGTGCCGCCAGTAGTTTCGGCCAGTGATACTCGACCGGCACAGGCAAGCGTAAGGCCAGCATCCCCTTGAGGTGCATCTCCCAGATGCCGATACCCATCGCAACGGCGCCACCGGTCAACCATGCTGTGCGAACCCGGCCGCTTGCCGCGGTTACACGTCCCGTAA
Source organism: uncultured Acidobacteriaceae bacterium (assembly GCA_963775845.1). GTDB lineage: Bacteria > Acidobacteriota > Terriglobia > Terriglobales > Acidobacteriaceae > Acidiflorens. The sequence continues at coordinate 247,490 of CAVZKN010000002.1, forward strand.
GGTCGAGCGCGGCATAGGAAGCGGCGATGGCGATCAATATGGAGCGTGCCACCTCGCCATAGTCGTAAGAGCCAGTCAGGGCCGCGTTTGCAGAGATGATCACACACCGATCTCCTCTACCGGTTTAGGCTAAGTCTCAAAATTCACTTAAGGTCAACCGCTAGACCACCCAAGGTGACCGCCAGGCTCGAGATGAGACTGCGATCATGTTCTACTCCGTCTTTGGATTCTGTACAAGCTTCCCGATCAGCTCAATACTGTAAGGTGCACGTTCACTACAAATGGGGGATCGCGTTTCGACTTTGATAGTGAAGAAGCGATGGTATAGACTTGCCGTTTTCTTGCGCGGCAGCCGGTAAATTGTTACGAAAACCGGAACCGGGATTGCCCGCAAATTTCTGAATTGAGGCCCCGCTGTGTCCGGTCTGAATGCCGGCGGATCGAAACACCTAGTGTCCATGCAGGTTTTTGTGTTTCGAAAACCGGAAATCGAGTAGAAGAGACTTGTCCCACCGCCCTCGGAACCGGTGGTAGAATGTCCTCAAAGAGGGCAGAATTTGTGGAAATTAAGGGGGGGCAGAGGCTGCGAGCGTTGCGAGAAACGCTCGGATATCGAATGCGCGATGTGGAGCTGGCCAGCAATCAGATTGCGCAGAGATTCGACAGCGAGGAATTTGCCATCCCCCCCAGCCGTTTATCCGACATTGAAACCAAAGGTATAACTCCTAGTATTTTCAGGCTTTATTCTTTTGCCGCGATCTACCGGCGGGACTACCGGGAGTTACTCTCCTTTTATGGCCTTGAACTGAATGGCATCGCGGCCGACTTAGGTTTTGCGCAACCGCAAAAATCGCATTTGTCGGAAGTCATGGCCAACTTAACTAGCGTGCGCGTGCCTACGCGCATGGATCCAGGATTCTCCCTCCAGAAAACCACCGACTTACGTCGCGCTATCGAGCAATGGGGTACGGTGCCCATGGCTTACCTGGCATTGTTTGCGGATGATCGCTATATCTATGGATATATCGGGTCCGAGGATTTCACCATGTATCCCATCCTTCCGCCCGGCAGTTTTGTGCAAGTCGACGAGGCCAAGAAGAAGGTAGCGGATGGAACGTGGCGCTCAGAGTTTGAGCGTCCCATTTACTTCGTAGAAACGCGCGACGGCCACACCTGTTGCTGGTGCTCGGTGAAGCGCGACACGATCGTATTGCAGCCGCATCCCTTGTCCCCAGTCTCCGTGCGAGTACTCAAATATCCGCAGGATGCGGAGGTTCTTGGGCAGGTGGTCGGGGTGGCGATGCGGATTGGTGACTGGCAGTATTCCGACTTTCAACCAACGCCGAAAGTGCGCTCAGCACTGACCCGAGATGTGCCCGGGCCGCCGGCGAAAGAGGCTTAGGCGGGGATTCCGCCAGCTTCGCCAGGAACTCTTTTTCTGTTAGATTCTCCGCCGATTGCCCATTCGAGCACGCCGCGAGTAACTCCTGCAGCAGCGAAGATAACGGCTTCTTCAAAACTTCCGAGACAAGCACCCGATGCGACGTTCGGATAGCCCCTTGGGCGGCCTCCGGTCCATAGACCTTCGCTAAACCCCAGTGATCGTAAACTCCATTTCCGTCGCTCAATCGCCCGACGTAATACAACCTTCCTAATAATCCGGGAACCACCCTCAGCGTAGTGGTTTCAAAGTCCTCGAGGGCGGATTTAAGCCTCATGGAATTTACGATTTCCGAAACGACTTACAAAATCATTTATGTGTTAAGAAACCCACTTACGCCAGCAATGTATCACGGTGCGAACTCTTTCGCCAAGGAGTACTACCGTGAGAAAACTTATGCTGGCTTTAGCCCTGGTTATGTTGTTGTCTAGCACGGCGGTAACGAGCAAGGCCGACGGCGGCCCCGAGTGCCCCCTGGGTTGCCCCGCAACCGGCCGCTAACCAGTCGTTTCCCAAAATGGGAAAAGCTCGGGGCGTTCTTGCTTGAAAAGCGGCATTGCTAGGCCTATATTGCTGAAAATGCAACATGCCGTGTGGTACAAGGCCCTTTTGCTTTTCCTCTGGATCGCTCCGCATGCCCTTCTCGGCGGCGTAGCTCTTATTTTGCATAAGCGCGGCTTGTATCGGGAATTCCCGATCTTTTACGCGTATGTGCTTTATGAGATGGCGTCGTGCGCGCTAACTCTGGCGCTGTATTTCATGAAGATTACTAAGTTTCAGTATGCTTATGCGTTCTATGCCACGCTGTTGTGCAGCACGGTGCTGCGTTTTGGCGTGATCGACGAGGTTTCTCGAGATCTATTTCGAGATTTCGATCTGCTGAAATCGTCGGCCAGGGGCGTGCTGCAGGGCGTAACCGGATTGCTGCTTCTGATTGCCGTTGTGCTGGCGGTGTACGCGCCCGGCCCCAACCGTGCCAAATGGTACGCAGGCGCGATGGTCATAACTCGGGGAGCAGCCATAGTTCAATCGGGCACGCTCCTTTTTATCTTGCTTCTTGCCCGTTTTTTAGGCGTAACCTGGCGGCGTCCCACATTCGGCATCGTGCTCGGACTTGGCATTGTTACCAGTGTGGAACTCATCGTTCGCGCCATTCGCGCCGAGGTTAGCAGTACAATATGGGTGCCGTATCTCGATTTGTTCACGACCGGCACATACGCGGTTAGCGTTTCGATCTGGATTCGATACCTTCTGGCTCCCGAATCGAATCCGGTTTCCGTCGCGGTTCTTCCGCGGGATGAGGTGGCGACTTGGAACACGGAGTTGCAGCACTTGCTCAAGGATTGATTACGGTTTGGACCTTGGTCGCTTTTGCCGTCGTTGCGCTCGCGGTCCAAGTCTACCTGGCTATCCATAAGCGCCACGTGAACCCGGAGCGGGCGATCGGCGCGTTCCGATCTCTCGACCTCGAAGCCTTCAAAAATCTGGTGGATACCGACGAAGAAGCTTTTCTGCGCCAGAATTTGCCGCCGAAGAAGTTCCGCGCCATCAAGCGGCAGCGCGCTTGGGCCGCATTCATCTATGCCTGGGAAGCCGGCTCTGCGGCAGCGGCGTTGGCCAAGGTTGGTCAGGCCGCGCGCCGGAGTTCCGACCCCCAGGTCGCCGCCTCAGGCGCTCAACTTTCCGAAAATGCCTTTCGGCTGCGACTGCAAACCATGCATGCTTGTTTTCGCTTGCTGACCGACATCCTCTTGCCCGGTTTGCAGCCGCATGCGCTCCCGCCGCTTGTCGATCAGTACGAGCGGGCCTCACAGACTCTGCTTCGGCTCGGCCGGCTTTCGCCGGAACGGCACATGGCGGCCCGTTAAACCCGTATCATAGGACAGAACGAAGAACGACGTTCTCCATCAGGCGCGAAGTGAATGGCACGGGGCTGGGAAAGCAAGTCGGTTGAACAGCAGCAAGCGGAACAATCTGACCGCAACCAGACTGTCCGCGCGCCGCTTTCTCCCGAAGAGCAGAAACGCAACCGGCAACGCGAGGGACTGCTCCTCTCCCGGGAGCGCCTCCATCAGCAACTCAAGTCAGCCACCAACCCCAGCCGGCGCCGGATGCTCGAGCAGGCAATCTCCGACTTGGACCGGCAAATCTTGTCTCTGACTTCAAGTTCCACGCCCGCGAATTCCACCAAGCCAGCTTCGCAGTCACCAAAGTGAGGGGGTCTAACGTATGCCTCCCATAAGCAAAACCGCGGGCCGCTGCCCTGCGCCCTGACGTATAATCAATGAGTAAATGAAAGCCTACGTCTACGTTTCATTGAAAAAGAGCGTTCTGGATCCTCAGGGTAAGACCATCCATGGCGCGCTCGCAAAAATTGGTTATAAAGGTCTACAGGATGTCCGGCAGGGAAAATATTTCGAAATAACGCTCAACGGCGGCCTTTCCAAGAGCGAGGCGCAAGCCGAAGTGGAGCGGATGGCGCGCGAAGTTCTGACGAACCCGGTTATTGAAGAGTTTCGCTTCTCCCTCGAAGAGTAGACTTTACCGCGATTCTACGCGTGTTCGATCTTCGGGGTCCCCACCGAAACATTCGTCAAGAAGTCACATCTAATAAAGTGTAGTGGCTCAGTTTGAATCTGTTTTGAAAGTGTACGGCTTCACAGCTTGCGGAAAAAGTCGTTGCGACCTTTTGATTTTGGGTGGCGCAGCGGTTCACCGCTGCGATAAGTTGCTTGTTTCCAATAGCGGCTTTAGCCGCTGGGGGAATGTCTCTTTCAAACTGATCCACTACCCGTCTAAGGAGCCAAATCGCCAATGTGCGGCATTGTGGGATATGTAGGGAAGAAGCAAGTTGTCCCGGTCATCATCGAGGGACTGCGCAAGCTGGAATATCGCGGCTACGACTCCGCCGGAATTGCCGTCTCCGGAAATGGCGCGGGCCTTGAAATCCGGCGCGCCGAAGGCAAGCTCCGCAATCTGGAAGAGGTTATACGGCTCAAGCCGCTCGACGGCACCTACGGCATCGGCCACACGCGCTGGGCCACGCATGGCCGTCCCACGGAAGAAAACGCCCATCCGCATCGCGACTGCACCGGCAAAATCGTAGTCGTGCATAACGGCATCGTCGAAAACTATCTCTCGCTCAAAAAGAAGCTGATCGCCGAAGGCCACACCTTCACCACCGAAACCGACACGGAAATCATCGCCCACCTGATCGAGAAGCATTATCTGCAATCCGGCAACGGCCGCAAGCCAGCGACGTCGCTCGAAGAAGCGGTGCGCAAAGCGGTCAAAGAACTAACCGGCGTTTTCGCCCTCGTAGTGATTGCCACCGACGAACCTAACAAGATCGTGGCAGCGCGTAATGGACCGCCCGTAGTCATCGGCCTCGGCAAAGACGAATATTTCGTCGCTTCCGACGTGCCCGCGCTGCTCGATCACACCCGCGACCTTTTCTTTCTGGGCGATGGCGATCTCGCCGTGCTTACCTGCGATGGCGTCCGCGTCACCGATTTCGATGGCAATCCCATCGAGCGCAAAGCGCAGCGCATCACCTGGGATCCGATCATGGCCGAAAAGGGCGGCTTCAAGCATTTCATGCTCAAAGAGATTTACGAGCAGCCCCGCACCGTCCGCGACACCACCCTCGGCCGCGTCTCCCAGGATACGGGAGCCGTCTTCCTCAACGAAATGCACGTCAGCGAAGCCGAATTTAAGGCGCTGCAGAAAATCAACATCGCCGCCTGCGGCACCAGTTGGCATGCCGGACTCGCCGGCAAGTTCATGATCGAGAACCTGGCCCGCGTTCCCGTCGAGGTCGATTACGCCAGCGAATGGCGCTATCGCGATCCCATCCTCGGCCCCAATATGATGACCATGCTGATCTCGCAATCCGGCGAAACTGCCGACACAATTGCGGCGCAGCGCGAGGCCAAGGCAAAAGGCTCAAAGACGCTAGCAATTTGTAACGTAGTCGGCTCGATGATCACCCGCGAGGCGGTCGGAACCGTCTACACGCACGCCGGTCCGGAAATCGGCGTGGCTTCCACCAAGGCCTTCACCGGACAACTGACCGCTCTTTATCTATTTGCGTTGTATCTCGCGCAGGTGCGCGGCACTATGACGCCCGAACAGGCGAAGGCCGCAGTGCAGGAACTAACCCACATTCCCGGCAAGCTCGAGCAGATTCTCACCCAGGATGAAGCCTGCGAGGAACTGGCGAAAGTCTACGTTCGCGCGCAGGATTTTCTTTTCCTGGGACGCGGCATTCACTATCCCATCGCCCTCGAAGGCGCACTGAAGCTCAAGGAAATTTCCTACATCCACGCCGAAGGTTATCCGGCTGGCGAGATGAAGCACGGCCCGAATGCTCTGATCGACGAAAATCTGCCGGTGGTTATTATCGCCACACGCGACGTAACCAGCCCGCAGTCCATGACCCGCTACGAAAAAACCATGTCGAACCTGAAAGAAGTCAAAGCGCGCTCGGGTATCGTGATCGCGCTAGCCACCGAAGGCGACAAAGAAATTGTTGAAGAGGCCGACCACGTGCTCTTCGTTCCACCTGCTCCGGAGGAATTGTCGGCGATCCTTGAGATCGTCCCCCTGCAACTCCTCGCCTATCACATCGCTGTGCGCCGCGGATGCGACGTAGATCAGCCCAGGAATTTGGCTAAGTCGGTAACTGTGGAGTAGAGATTCGCTCCAATCCTCCCGCTGACCGCAACAACGATTGCACCTCAACGGGTGAAATCGGATATTGCGTCAACTGGATCGTTCACACCCATCGCCCATCCCACGAAGGGTTCATCAGTATCGTGGAGCGACCAGTTGGTGTGCCGAAGACCCACACCTCACCTTTCGGCGCCTCCGGCAACTCATCACGGAGCAAGGCGATAATTGCACGACCGAGTTCGATAACTGGTGCGGTGAACACCTCGTTCGCTCCACGCGGATGGATGCGCAGGTCATCCACAAAAGACCAACTGGTAATCTCTTTCGCAGGTATCGAGTCCCGACTCACAAGCGCAGCGCACGCCTCTTCCGCCAGAGCAATAAACGTCTTCCGCTGCTCTGGTGACCAACGTCCGTCGAACCTAAGTCCGTAATCTGAAATGACGGCCCGCACCCGCCAAGAAGCCACACCATCACATAGCCATGGTGCGTTTGCCTCTCGGCTCGCTTGAGCAGCGTCGATGAGGTACTTGAGGAATACTCCCACAGCAACGTCGTATGCCCAGAAACCGCGATCTGCGTATGTGACCGACTGGGTTTTGCTCACGAAGCATTTCTCCGAATGCCGCTCGCTTCAGCTATGAAACGCAATGATATGTCGATTTTCGATGCGTGAGAAGTCAACTGCTGAAATCAGGCGATTTCACTGATCATGCCTGCTGTCTGCGGGGCGCTGTGTACTGGCGACTGTCACCAAATCGTCCTGACCACCTTCGCCCGCCGAATCTCCCGGTCCGCCGTCACCAAGCCTATGCCTTCCACCAGCGCCGTCGCCCCAATCACCCGGTCCGCCGGATCTTTCGGATAGCCGGCTGGCAACGTCAGCATGCGCGCACAGGCACGGGCGCTGATCGGCAGCACCACAAACCTGCGCTCCAGTTCTTCTAAGAAGGACTCCAGACTTATCGCTAGATGAAAGCGCCGCCTGCCGAAGAGAGTGGCAATTTCCACCAGGGTCATTGCGGAAATTGCCACCCCAGCCCCGTCTCTTCGAGCTTCATCCATTGCGGCCTGCGCCCCCTTGGAGATTCTTTCTGGTTGCAGCGCCAGCCAAACGACGACATGGGTATCGACGAGGATCAATACATGTCGCCCCATTCTTCAGGAGTAATCGCGGGCGACACAATATCTCCAACGATCGTTCCCTTACCTTTGAGAAAGCCATAAAAATCGTCCTTCTCCGCGTCCGCCGGAACCAGCTTCACCACCGGTTTGCCGCGCTTCGTGATCACAATCGCCTCGCGCTTCGCCTGCACTTCATCCATCACCGCAAGGCAACGTGCTTTGAACGAACCCGCCGCCATCGTTTTCATGCCGACTCCCCCATGCTCATGGTCATTGTACCATGGTCATAATTAGAATCATGCGGTAGAAAGCTACGGCCGGCTGCCGGGAACCGTGCTCATGCGCAGGACATCGTCGCCACCGCTATCCTTGCTCTTGACCCCAATAGCATTCAGTTGGCGCGCCGCCGGTTGCACGACTTGCAGGATGCGCGTGAGCGTTTGCCCCACCGCCTCCTTGTCGCTGTTCTTCGCGCCTCGGCGCTCGATGACGCTCTCCAGCCAACTCTTTGGACGCGGATAGACCACGATTTTCACTTCGTTATCTTCAGGGATTCCAGCCGCTTTCTTCGCCAACCGGAGCGCCGTGTCGTAGCCTCCGAGTTCGTCGACCAGGCCCAGATTCTTGGCGTCCTGGCCGCTCCAGATGCGCCCTTTAGCAATTTCCAATACTTTTTCTTTAGACAACTGACGGCCCTCGGCGACCTTGCTGGTGAAATCTACATACACTCGATCCAACCATGCCTCGAATCTTCCCCATTCGGCGGGCGTGTAGTCTTCGGTTCCGGTAAACATGGTGGCGTTCTCGCCTTGATGCACCTCATCCCACGACATTCCGATTTTGTCCCAGAAGCCGCTCGTCAACATCTTGCCGCCTAACACTCCGATGGAGGCGGTAATCGTTCCCGGCTCGGCGACGATTTTGTCGGCGGCCATGGCGACGAAGTATCCGCCGGAGCCAGCCAGATTTCCCATCGACACGATCACGGGTTTGCCGGCCTGACGCGCTCGCACCACCTCGCGCCAGATCGTATCGGAGGCGACATATGAGCCTCCGGGACTATCGACCCGGAACAGAATCGCCTTCACATCCTTGTCTTCGGCCGCCGCTCGAATCGCACCGGCCACCGTCTCCGAACCCATGCTTTGCACACCTTGCACGGGATCGTAATCGCTCTTGCCGCGCGTGACGTCGCCCGCGCCGAAGACCAGAGCTATCGTCTTGCCCCGATCGTGTGGATGGCCGGCCCGGTCCAGATATTTATCCAGATAGAGCAGTTCCGCCCCGTTGCCAGCCTGGCTTTTCACCTTGCCGTAGATTTCGTCGCGATAGGCGACGCCGTCGACCAGCTTCGCATCGACCGCTTCTTTGCCCAGATAAGGTCCGGCATCGACTACGGCCTGAAATTTGTCAGGTGCGATCTGGCGTGCCTGGCAGACGGCGTCTTTCATCTGGCCGAACCAGGAATTCATGATCGCAGTCATGGCTTCCTTGTGGGGCGCGGTGTACTTCGTCTCCGTGTAGAAGTTGAGCGCGTTCTTGTACTCGTAACGGTGATCGCCGTGAAAAGTCATGCCCAGTTTCGCGAGCGTCCCCTTGATGAACTGCGATTCGAGGATGATCCCGGTCAGGCCTACATCGCCCGAGGGCTGCAGGTAGATGTGATCGAATGCTGTCGCCAGATAGTAAGCCCCGTTGCCCGGACCAAACTCGCCGAAGGTTTCGGAGTAGGCGACGGCGAATTTCTTGTGCGTGCGAAAACGCAGCACGGCGTCGCGCAACTCCTGGATCTGCGCCACGCCCATCGGAGCCGCGCCGATTCGGGCGATCATGCCGACTACGCGATCGTCATTGCCTCCGCGATCGATCGCGTCGATGACGTCGCGCAGCGTCTCTTTATCCGAGAGCATGAGCTGCGCGGTCGGCGTGTCCGGAATGTCCTCGACGAATGACTGCTCCAAGTTGGCTTCGAGAATTGTCCTGGAGGGAACCTTGCCTTTCCATCCGATCGCAAACACCAGGACGATGACCAGGCCAATGAGCCATAAGGCGCCCAGAATGGCGAGGAAGCGGACGATTGCTTTGGACATGGTTTCTCCTTTTTATGCACGTGAAGAGAGAGCAGCCTGCCAACCCCGGCAGCAAGACCTATAGCGGGAGTAAGAAGAAAAAGCGGCTACTTCTCAATCTTCTGCAGCCGAAACAGCAGCGTGCCCCATCCCAGCTTGACCCGCATCTGTACGGGTGTATGCGAGGCATCCTCCGCATACCATACCCACACTTTCCCTTTGGACTGCAGCGGCCCAGAGGTGGGTTCGATCATCACCTGCACGGTCGAGAAAGATCCTGCCGGGACCTTGATCGGCTCGCGTTTCTCCACCGCCGCGTGGACAATTGTCGTCCTCCCGCCATCGCTCACCGGAAATTCATAGCTCGCGCCCAGCTGCAGCGGCAACGACTGCAGATAATAAAAGCCGGTCACCAGGTCGGTGGTGCAGCCGGACAAATCGCTGTCCACATGCTTGGTTTCACCCGTCTTCAGATTTTTTTCGTCGAGCGTGCTTCTCTTGTGCACGTAATCGAATTGGATCGAAGTCTCGCGTTTGTGCGAGCCCTCCTCGCTGTGCTTGAAGATGGAAAGCGAACAGAAGGTCCGCGGATCGAAGCGCGATTCAAACCGGTCGCGCACGGGGAAGAGCACGTTGACCGCGCCCGAAGATTCGGCCGAGGCCGTAACTTTGCGTTCGTTCCCTGCCACGTCCATGCGAACAACGCCGGTGCCCGCGCTGATCAGATGCCACTCGGCGGAATAGATATAAGACCATCCATCCGGAAAAGGATAGTTGGGACGAGGGGGAGCAATCACACTGGGGGCCGAGCCAATCGTCGCCGTGGGCGGAGCCTGCTGCGCGTAAGCAACCGTCGCACAGAGAAAGATCCACCAGCAGAACACACGCGCCAAAGGGAACGACTTCGCAGTCTGCGGGACACGTCGTGCCGCAAAAGCCTCGGCATAGACGGGCTTGAGCCGCTGAGATAATCGCGTCATGCTTCGGGCAGACTATCACAGCCGCTTGAGCATTAGCTTGATGACCAGAGCCGCCAGCACCGCGGCGCAACCGATACTGGCCTGATATTCGCGGTGCTTCCAGTAACGCGCAGAAGAATAGGCGCTTCGCTCGTTGCCGTAGGGAGTAAGCCGGGGCGAGAAGCGCGGGACGTGGCGCGCATACTCATCGTACCCGGGAAACGCTCCTCGCAGGAAGCGCTCTTCGCCGGCAATCACCGGAACATAAATCGCTGCGAACATCAGCAGCATAATACCGACAATCCACCAACTGCGAGCCGCAATGGCAAAGCCCGCCGCCAGCACGAGCGACCCCAGATACAAGGGATTCCGCGTGTAGGCATAAGGTCCGCTGGTGGTAAGTTGCTTGTCTTTTTGCACATGCCCGGAGGCGAGAGCCCGCAAAACAAGTCCGGGAATAAGCACGAGCGTGCCGACGATCAGCGAAGTCTTCGTTGGTTGTGCGAGCAATAAAAAGACAATCGCAAAGATAAATCCCAAGGGCACGCGGATGCGGCGCGCGACCCGCGACCAAGTGTGGCCGCTGGGCGGAGTCTGCGCGTCGAGATTGGCCAGTTCATTCACGCCAGTTGTTTTCGAAAAGAATCTAGTCCTGAGCAGGCGAGTCTGACAGGATCTTCCGCGCCGATGCCACAACCTCTCCGACACCGATTTCCAGCAACCCCGACTCCGGCTCATCGTGGCGCGAATGATCGGTCATGCTGCTGGCGCTGCGCAGCACAATCGATCGGGTTCCGAACGGCCCGTTGCGCGCGGGATTCGTCGGCCCAAAAATTGCCACCACGGGAATCTTCAAAGCCGCCGCCAGATGCATCGGCCCCGTATCGCCGCCGATGAACAAGCGAGCGTGGCGAGTGAGCGCAATCAACTCCGAGACCGAGCACGAAATTGCGCGCGCGGCACCTTCGCTACCCGTTTCGACAGCCTTCGCCAATTCCTCTTCGCCCGGCCCATAGTTTACGAGCGAGCATAATCCGTCTTTTGCCAGTTCTTTGGCCACTTGTCCGAAACGTGCCGCGGGCCACATCTTCGCTCCCCAGCCTGCACCAGGATTGAGAATGACGAAACCTCTCCTCTCTCCTATCAGAGAAGCGGTCACGCTCTCAGCATCCGCATCGCGTGGGAATTCCGCCGGCATTCTTGCCGTTGACGCACCCGGGCTTGAAACAACCTCCGTCAACGGACTCATCCCGTCTGCAATGACCTCATCCGCCAACGCCAGGGCGCGTTCGATCACATGGGTGCCATTCGCCGGCAGAATCGCATTGCGCGTGTAAAACATGCTGGCCGCATTTTCGCGCGGTTGCGCGTCTCCATAGACCATGGGCGCGCCCGACCATTTGGCCAGCAGCGCTGAGCGCACCGCACCCTGAAAATCAATGGCCGCGTCGTAGCCGACGCCGCGCAACTCGCTCAAGCCGGCCGCCGTCTGCTGCCACGTATTGAAGGAGAAAAATGCGCGCCGCCACGCCGCCAGATTAACCGTGTGAACGCGATCCACCAGCGGACGCTGCGCCGACCGCGCTCCCGATCGGGGACAACGCAACGTGCACAACAGTTCCGCCCAACGTTCTTCGACCAGCCATCCCAGCGTGGCCCGGGGAAAAGCCGCTCGCAGCGCGGCGGCAGCCGGCAGCGTGTGAATAATGTCGCCCATGGCGCTAAGCCGCACGATGAGCAACCGTTTCGATCGGGGCCCGGGCTGAGGAGAATCGGAATTGGCCGTTTTCATCCGCACAGCCAGTCGTAGTGCCACTCGCGGAGTTTTTCACTCATTCCATCCTCCGCCGCAATTGCGAACGAATAATTTCGGTGGCCGAGTGGTTCTTGGGATCGCCCACGATGACCACTTTCCCGCCGCACGCTTCGACCTCATCGCGTTCGGGGACGTTCTCCGCCGTGTAGTCCGTGCCCTTGACGTGAAAATCAGGATGAATTTCGCGAATGATCGCGCGCACATCCGGCTCCGGGAAAATCACGACCGCATCGACATCCTGCAACGACGCGAGAATCTCCGCCCGTTCCGCCGCCGGCATCACGGGACGCCCCTCGCCCTTCAATCCGCGCACCGAAGCATCGTCATTCACCGCAACGATAAGTTTGCCTCCGAGTTCGCGCGCCGCGCGCAGATAACGTACGTGTCCCACGTGCAGCACGTCGAAGCAACCATTGGCAAGAATGATGCGATGTGCGTCGCGCCGCCAATCCGCCGCACGCTGCCGAAGTTCGCCGCGAGAAAGAACTTTTTGATGGACTGATATGTTCAAAAATGAATCCCATCTCGCGCCCGCTACTCGCTTGAGTTCATGCCCGCGCGAATTAATGCTCGCGAGCAGCCGGTGCCGTATCCTTGTCGAGCGCTTCCAGCAATTCTTCCTGGCTCACCGTGGCCGTTCCACGCTTCATCACCACGATGCCGCCCGCGTAATTGGCGAGGCGCGCGGCTTCTTCCGCGGTGGCTCCGGCGGCCAGTGCCGCAGTAAAGGTCGCGATCACCGTATCGCCCGCGCCCGTCACATCGGCGACCTGGTCGCTGCCGTAGATCGGAATATCCACCGGCTTGTGCCGGCGCGGAAACACCACCATGCCGTCCTTGCCGCGCGTGATCAGTAGCGCCTCAAGATTCATCTCGCCCACAATCTGGTCCCCGGCAGCGAGCAGCCGCTCCCACTCGTTGCCGATGCGGATACCCAGAACTTCCTCCACCTCCGACTCATTCGGAGTCGCCGCCGTCACTCCAGAAAACTCCAGCATGCGATGCCGCGAATCGAGCATCACAGGAATTTTGTCGATGCCCCGCTTTTCGCGAATGATGTTCAGCAAAGTGGGCGTGGCCGCGCCATACCCGTAATCGGAGACGAGCAAGGCATCGGAAGCTCGCACATACTCTCGCGCCGCCAGCACGATCTCACGCCGCAGATGCGAATTGGGTCCCTCGGAAGGCTCGCGGTCCAGGCGCACCACCTGCTGGCCGGCAGTGTGCGCGAAACCAGCCAGGATGCGCGTCTTCGTAACCGTTGGGTAATTCTTCTCTTTGAAGACGCCGCTCACCGGAATGCGCTTGTGACGAAACGCCCGCAGCAGCATCTTTCCCGGCTCGTCGTCGCCGACCACGCCAACCGGCAGAACGTTCACCCCGAGATCGGCGAGATTGTAAATGGCGTTCGCACCGCCGCCCGGAACCACCGTGCGGTCGCGATGCCGCAAGATGAGCACGGGAGCCTCGCGCGAGACGCGGGAAATTTCGCCGAATACAAACTCGTCGGCCACCAGATCCGCGAGCACGGTGACCGTCAGCTTGGGAAATGATTCGACGATCTTGCGCAGGCGCAGGCGCCCATTGTCCTTAGTGTGCTTTATCATCAATCGCTTTAGTTGAGTTATCCAAGCAAGATTTTCTCATGAGTCCCGCCGCTATTTCGCAATTCTCGACAAAATGGCACCCACCACGCCATCGGCATCGTCGAGCGTGAGTTTGAGCTGAACGACGGTGAGCGGCTCTAATTCCGCACGCAAAGATCGCAGGTTCACCGCATCTTTTTCCGTAGTCAGGAAGCCGGCAGCGCGCAGCTTGTCTCGCATCGCCCCCAGGTTCTCGATATCACTCCGATCATAGGCATGATGGTCGCGAAATTGGACTTCGGCGGCGGGCGAGATGCCAGCGGCGCGCACCTGGGCAAAGAATTGCTCCGGCCGCGCGATTCCGCAAAAAACAATTGGAGCGGAAGGCAGATCGGCAAGAACGAGTTCGCGCTGAATTCTCCAGATTGTTTTCCCCTCTAGAGCCGGATGATCCGCCGCCAAGCCGACTGGGAGCACAACCGCGTCTGCGCGTTCGAGGGAAGATAGTGGCTCCCGCAATCGTCCGAAGGGCAATAGCCGGTCATCGAAATCCCGAGCCGTCATGATGACGATATCGAAGGCGCGGGCCAGAGAGCGGTGCTGAAAGCCATCGTCGAGAATGTGTAATTGCGTCTGAAATTCGCGCTCCGCCAGGCGGCCAGCCTCATAACGGCTCTCCCCCACGATGACCGGGACGCCCAGCCGCCGCGCAATCAGAATCGGCTCATCGCCGAACTCGCTGGCGCTGCCCTCCGGCTCAACCAGCAGCACACCGCGAGTCTTGCGCCGATAGCCGCGGCTGAGCACGTCGAAACGAATGTCGCGCGTTTTTAACAGCTCACCAAGCGCGATAACAAACGGCGTCTTGCCTGAACCACCCGCCGACAGATTTCCTACGCTAACCACCGGCCGCTCCAGCCGCCGCGCCCGCAGGACTCCGCGATCAAACAAGGTATTTCGCAGTAACGTAATTCCACCATAAATTGCGCTCAACGGATTGACGCTGATCCGTTTCACGAAGCGACCCTCCCGCTCATCAGCTGCCGCAATGCGGTGATCGTGCGCTCGGTCGCGCCGCGCTGCGATTCGAGCGCCGCGAGCGCATTGCGCCCCAGCGCCGCCCGCTCCGCTTCATTCTCGATGAGTTCCATGAAGACGAGCGGCAACTCCGCAATGCCCACGACGCGCACGGCATTACGGCTGGCAAAAACATTCACAATATCGCGAAAATTCTCGTAGTGGTTGCCGGTGACGATAGGGACTCCATACAGTGCCGGCTCAAGAATATTGTGTCCACCCCGCGGTACCAGGCTGCCGCCCACAAACGCTACCGTCGCCAGCGAGTAGAGAGCCGCCAGTTCGCCGATGCTGTCGACCAGAAAGACGCTACCAGCAAGGGGTTCGCCGCTCCACAAAGAACGTCGTACCATGCGAAAGTCGAGTTTCTCGACCAGTTCGGCAACTTCGGCGAAGCGCTCCGGATGGCGCGGTGCAAGCACCATCACCGCCTTCGGATGGTTCGCCAGAATATTGCGAAACGCCGATAGCAGCGCCCCTTCTTCGTCCTCCAGCGTGCTGCCGCACACCAGTACCGGCGACGCCTGCGATTGCACCAGGCTTTCGCGGAGGCTGGCGACGATTTTCGGCAACGGCGGCGGAGCCACATCGAATTTGAGATTGCCGGCCACCTGAATCTTTGCCTCGGCCGCGCCAATCTCGCGAAGCCGCCGCCGGTCTTCGTCGGTCTGCGCGAGAAAAAGATCTACATTGCCAAGCGTCCGCCCCAGCAACCCCGGCAGCCAGTAACGGAACCGCTTGTATCCGGGAAGCGAGCGGTCGGAGATGCGGCAATTGATCACGGCGATACGAGCTCCCCCGCGCTTCGCCAGCCGAAGAAAATTCGGCCAGAATTCAGTCTCGGCAACCACTACGAGCTCCGGCCGCAGCGCATTGACATAGGGACGAACCGCGAAAGCAAAGTCCAGGGGGAAGTAGAAAACGTTCTCGGCGCCGAAGCGTTGCGCCGCCAGCTTCTGGCCGGTGTTGGTCGTCGTCGATATCAGAATGCGATGAGGCGGAAATGCGGCCGGCAGCGCCTGGATCACCGCACTTGCAGCGACCACCTCACCTACGGAAACCGCGTGCACCCAGATTACGGGCTTTCCGCTCGCGCCAATCACAGCCGGAGGAACCGCTCCCAATCTCTGCCGCAGCCCGGCGCGATACTTCCCATGCCGCAGCATCTGCACCAGCCAATAAGGCAGCGTCAGCAGGAGAGAAAGAAAGAGCAGCGCACTGTAGAGCACATACATGCGGCGAAGCCTCATTCTAAATGCCGCAACGGAAACTCACATTTTTCGCCGACTGAGTCTCTCGCCAGACACCGTGTTTCTCGTTGACCGCATCCAACAAATCGAGATCCTATAATTCTCCTATGAGTATTGTCGGCAGGCAGAGGTCAGATCGGTCGCCGAAGCCGCGAACTCGGCTTTCTGCGGCCGTGTGCACTCTCATGTTGCTCTGCTGCGCGCTCGCCGCGTTCGCCAAGGTGTTCATCATGCCCACGGCGCAGCCCGCGCGCACTTACCCGGCGCGCGACGATCACTCGACCGAAAAAGTCGCCATCGCCATCGACCCTTATGACACCGAGAGTAAGGCATCGATCTTCAGCATCAACTATCGCAACAACGATTACCTGCCCGTCTTCTTCGTCATCGCAAACGACGGCGATCAGCCCGTCTCGCTCGTTGGCATGAAAGCCCAGCTGAATACCAGCGATCGCAGCAAGCTCTACCCCGCCAGCATGGACGATCTTGTGCGCCGCCTCTCGCATCCGTCGCGCAACGACGGGAAAATTGTTCTGCCCATTCCGCTGCCGAAGAAAGAAGTCAAAGGCGGCGTAAGCCGCAAGGACTGGGACGAACTGGAGGAATCTCAGTTCGCTGCCAAGGCGGTCGAACCGCATTCCACCGCACGCGGATTTCTATTCTTCGATATCCAGGACATTTCCAATCCGCTGCCAGGCGCCAGTTTCTACGTGACTGGAGTGCAGGGCGCCGACGGCAAAGAGTTGATGTACTTTGAAATTCCGCTGGAGAAATACCTGCACGCGCCGGAAGCGAAAAAGCCCTAGCGATTACCCCTTGGCATCTCGGCAGTTCCCTTCAGTTTTTACAGATTGTCATCCCGAGGGAAGCGAGGGATCTGCAGTTCGCAGCAGCTATAATCTTCCGTTATGGCAACCTCTCCCGCCGTTTCCGAAAACCTGCTCGCCAAATACGAGCCGGTCATCGGACTCGAAGTTCACGTTCAACTATTGACCGAGTCGAAAATTTTCTGCTCCTGTTCGACTCGCTTCGGAGATCCGCCCAATTCCAACGTGTGTCCGGTTTGCCTCGGACTCCCGGGCGCCTTGCCCGTGCTCAATCGCAAGGCTGTAGAATTTGCCACACTGGCCGCCATGGCGCTGCAATGCCGCATCAACGAAGTTTCCATCTTCGCGCGCAAGAATTATTTCTACCCCGACCTGCCCAAGGGCTATCAGATTTCGCAGTACGACAAGCCGCTGGCCGAATTCGGATTCATCGACATCGATATCAACGGCAGTAAGAAGAAAATCGGCATCACCCGCCTCCATCTCGAAGAAGACGCGGGCAAGAGTCTGCACGAAGGCTTCCCCGATGCCGCCAACAAGACGGCCATCGATTTGAATCGCACCGGCGTGCCCCTGGCCGAGATCGTGAGCGAGCCCGACATGGGCTCGGCCGACGAAGCCCACGAGTATCTCACCCGGCTCAAGGAAATCATCCTCTACACCGGAGTCAGCGACTGCAATATGGAGGAAGGCTCTCTGCGCTGCGATGCCAATATCAGCGTGCGCCCGCGTGGACAAAAAGAATTCGGCACGAAAACCGAAGTCAAGAACGTAAATTCCTTCCGCTTCATCAAGCAGGCGCTGGAGTATGAAATTGAGCGCCACATCGGCATCCTCGAAGCAGGCGGCCGCATCCAGCAGGAAACCCGCCTCTACAATGCGCACGAAGGCAAGACTTACGGCATGCGCTCGAAGGAACAGGCGCACGATTACCGCTATTTCCCCGAGCCCGATTTGCTGCCCCTGGTGGTCGACGAAAAATGGCAAGCCGCGATCCGGGCGAATCTGCCGGAGCTTCCCGAAGCGCGCCGCCAGCGCATGATCAAGGAATATGGCATCACCGCAGGCGACGCCCACACGCTGACCATGACGCGCACGATGGCCGACCAATTCGAATCGGCAGCGCGCACGGCGAAAAATCCGAAGCGCGTTGCCAATCTGGTGCAGAGCGAGTTGCTCGGTCGCTTGAAAACGCACGGCCTCGAATTGGAACAATCGCCGATTTCGATGGCTGGAGTCACGGCTTCGGCCGATCTGGTCGAGTCGGACGCCATTTCCGGCAAAATGCTGAAGGATCTTTACGACCTATGTTTCGAACGTCGGCAGGACTTCCCTGCCGTCTACGAAGCCGAGGGACGTCCCGAGCAATCGCGCGACACCTCGGCACTGGAAAAGCTGGCCGATGAACTAATCACGGCAAATCCCAGACAAGTCGAGCAATATCGAGCAGGCAAGAAAACCATGATCGGTTTTTTCGTGGGGCAGGTGATGAAAGCGTCGAAGGGACAAGCCAATCCGCAGTTGGTGAATGAAGTTTTAACGAAAAAGCTGGAAGGGTAAAGCGCCTGAAGCGACGGGCGCCTCGCCCGTTCTTGGCGGCAGAGTGATTGGGTAGGGGTGCTTCGACTGCGGTTGGAGCTTCGCTTGGGCGAAGCTCAATCCTCGCTCAGCATGACAAGTGAATGACTACTTCGTCGCGCCCAGATTTTTCAGCACTTCATCAGCGTAATAGTTCGTGATTTTGGCGTCATCGCGCAGCGTCTCGTAATACGCCGCCTTCAGCAACTGCTCCCGCCGGTCGCGCAATTGCTGCCGGATCGCCTGCTGTACCCGCGGATCGTTCAGATCCCGCTGCCCCGAGGGCTCCTTGGCAATCAGCTTCACGATCATGTATGCGCCGGGCTGCCGCGTCGCCGGATTGATAATGGGAACGACTTGCGTATACTGCCCCGGCTTCAGGTTCATGACCGCATCGCGGGTCGCCGGGTCGGCATTCTTGAGCGCCGACTCGGGAGCCATTCCCAGATCGCCGCCATTGTTACTCGTCTCCGCATCCTCCGAATAATTCATGGCCAGCGTGGCGAAATCGTCGCCGCTGTCGAGACGGTTTTCGATCATCTGGATTTTCTTGCGCGCCTCGGCATCATTCTGCGCCTTGCTGTTTTGCAGGTTATGCACCTGCGGATTCGCCGTCCCCGAAACTACGATCTTCGCCAGGTGGTACTGCGCCTCGATCAGGTTGAACTCAGCTTTGTGCTCGTTGTAATAGTTAGTCACATCCTGATCGGTGATGTTGATGCGAGAAGTGATCTCCTTGTTCAACACCTTGTCGCGGGTCAGCGATCGGCGCAGATCGCGCTTGAAATCGTCGACCGAAATCTTCTTGTCCTGCAGGCGCTTGTTGAACTCTTCGGCGGTATAAGGAGATTTGATTTCGTTGAGTTTGCGGTCGACTTCATCGTCCGTCGCCAACAGCCCGAGCTTCTCGGCCCGCTGCATCAGGATTTCGGTTTCGATCAGCTCATTCAATATGCTCAGGCGGAGGCTGACCGCCTGCTCGCCCACCGGCTGTTGATCGGATCCCGCCGTCTGGTTGGAATAATACTTGTCAACTTCGCTGCGGTAAATCTTGCGGCCATTGACCGACGCCATGACGTCGCCGCCCGTGGTGGCGCGGTTGCATGCCGCCAGGCCGATCAACAACAACGCGCCGGCCGTGATCAGGGCCATGGGCCCAAGACGATTAACGTTTTTCAAATTCTCTGCCTCCACTGCAAGCCTGTATTTCTAATTATTCTTATGCTCCGGAACCGCAACGCCCGCATCCTTCAAGGCGCGGTCGAGCGCAGCTCGCACTTCCTCCGCGGGAACGGCTCCATCCAGTTTTTGACCGTTCACAAATATGGTCGGCGTTGCCTCCACTCCGACTTCTTCGCCCTCGTGCATCGAGGCGCGCACACCCTTTTCATCCTGCGCCCTGAGGCAGGCCTGCAACTTAGGCAGGTCGAGATTGTGCCTCGTACCCTGCCCTTCGGCCAGCCGGTCGAGCTCGGCGTTTTGCCCGTCGCGTCCTTTGTCAGAAGCGATCACGTGTGGATTCGAATGCAGATAATCGGCGTACTCCCAGTAGGCATCTCCGTTTTGCGCCGCCAGGCAGTTGGCATCGATCGCCGCATGCATCGCCCACGGGTGCAATTCCTCCAGCGGATAGTCCTTGTAAACGAAAAGAACGCGATCGCCGTATTCCTTGAACAGCCCGGGGAACAGCGTGTTGTGCATTCGCGAGCAGAACGGGCATTCAAAATCGTCGAAATTCACGATGGTAACCTTGGCGTCCTTGTTGCCCCGCGTCGGCCGCCCGGTTAGATCGATCTTTTTCATGACCTCAGCGTAGGGATCGGCGGACAGATTGAATTTGGTCATTCGGATCAATGTCTTGTGATCGCGAGATAGCAAGAACTCGAAGTCTTGTTTTTTTGTAGGGCTGGCAAACGTCACTGTCACCGCGTCATAGTTGGCAAAGTCGCTGGCATGCAGCGGCCCAACCAGAACCTTCACCTCAGGCGGAAGCGAATAATGCGACCGCACCTGCCGCTCGATCGCGGTGACGACATCCTGCGGAGCCGAAGGCGGTGAAACTGGAGAGCCTGACGGTGGATTCGAAGAAGGAGGAGATTGCGCCGAGCAGCCGAGACAAACCAGTAAAAGAGCCAGGAACGCGCGCTGAACGATCATCAATAAGAACCGCCTGATTATGAGTAAGATGCTTGATTATCTCATGGCGCACGGGGATCGCTGCCACCGGACCTCGGTCGCAACGGGTCTGCGCGGCAGGTGAGTTCTGCTTTGCGCTCGCGCGAGACCCGCTCAACGATAAGGATTGTAGTTACTTCTTCGCAGCATCTGCGGGCAGCCGGCATACCCAATTGCTGGCCCGATTGCTATCCCCTTTGCCGCTCCACTTCGCCTGCTGAGGATAGGGACACAGCGGCCTGGTGATCAGCACGCCCTTTTTCGGATCGTCACCGTCATACTTCGTGGCAATGATCTGCTCCGGCGCAGCGCCTTTCTCAACCCAATCTTCCAGCGCAACAAATATATTGTGCTCGGGGTCGCTCGCCGGAACCGGGTCGAGGAAATTCCCAAAGCTATTCGGTCCATTTCCAGATCCGCAGTGCATCATTCCCGGAACCATAAACAACCTGTAAAACTCCTGCGCCTTGCCGACCCCTCCCATTTTTTCCACCACCTTCTGGTAATAATTCACGGAATGCAGCGGTGGCGGCGAACCGTCGTTCCAGCCGTGGTAGTGAAGCAACTTTCCACCGTGGGCTTTGAAAGCCGTCAAGTCGGGATTCGCAGCATTGAGGATCTCTCCCACCTTGGCTTCGGTCGTCGCTATGTCCTTGTCAAAATTTAGCTCGTTAAATTTCCACTTCGGATCGTTGAAGACAAATCCACCATAGAAGGAAGTCGTAAACATCGCGGCCAGACTTTGTCCCGGCCCTGAGCCGAAGATATAGCTGGCAAAAGAAATCCCCGGTATTCCCGGCTCGGCTTCGGCCCCCGGCTCATAACCGGGAGAGATCTGCTGGCGGCTGCCCGGTGCCTTAGGGCCAGAATAAATTTTCTTGAGGGCCTCCAGTTGCGGAGATGTCAGGCAGCTGTCTGACTCTGCCCCTTTGCACAAAAGAACAGCCGGATCAAAGTGGCACGCTTGCGGATCCTGGATGAACTTGTCGATCACGCCGTCTTGTGTTCCACATGCAGATAAAGCTGCCTCTTCAATGGCGCGCCGCTTCGGTTCTGCAATGTAGCTGGCCGGGCTGTCGAGGGCTTGAGCATTCCAGTCGAACGCGGCGAGAAGGCTCGTCCAATAATGGGCCGGCGCACCCGCCAGGATTCCATTGAAGTCCTCGGGGAAACGTTGCGCTTCCATCAATGCTTCACGCCCGCCTTCGGAGCACCCGTTGAAATAGGAATATTTTGCCGCGCGTTCGTAATAAGCGGCGATGATCTTCCTGGCATTCTCGTTAGTTCCATGGACCGCCCGATAACCGAAGTCCTTCACTTTTTCGGGATGCCCGATGGCCCAGGACCCGTCAGTCCCGCCTCCCTGATGACCATCGTCGGTCGCCGCGGTTGCCGACCCTTGCTTGAGTTCGCTGGCCATCTGTGCGTAGTTAATCGATCCGCCCAGGCCGCCACTGCCGAGTTGCACGAATCGTCCGTTCCAGCCCGAGGTGGGCATCCACACCTCGAACCCTATATTCGAATCGCTGGTCGGTTGTATGCTTCCCTTTACACGGCAAAACGCAGGCGTGCCCGCCAGTTTGGGGGCCAGTGGCGCAGGAACCGAAGGAATACTGAGAGCGCCCGCGGCCACACTCTCGGCGGAGATTATCTTCGTGCCGTCGATCTTCAAATCCTTGACCTGGTCACATTGGTCCGCGAAAGCCGGAGCCACCACCACCATGAGCACCAGTGCGGTCCCAATCAACATTGCGAGAATTGACCATTTTCTGAGCATCTGCTTCACGGCTCCTCCATCGATTGAAGATAATGATTTCGTCTGAAAATATGGCCGCGGGTTAGCGGCGGCGTGATTTCTCTAACTCGGCGGCAGCGATGCGAAGTGAAATTTCGCGAGCGGCCGTGGTGACGGCGCGTATTACTGCGGTGTCATCGACGGCGATGGCCACTCCGGTGGCGCTGACCGCAGCGCACACCACACCGCCGGCATCAAAAATTGGCGCGGCGATTGCGCGAAATCCCAGGAAAAGTTCTCCATCGCTGGTGGCATATCCTTGTCGCCGAACGATGGCCAGTTCATCCAGAAGGGCGCTCCTCGAATCAATTGTCTTGGGAGAAGACTTGGGCAGCCCGGACTGTTCAAAAAGCTCCAGCAGTTGCTCCATCGGAAGATAGGCAAGTACGGCTTTTCCGAGAGCGGTGGAGTGGGCCGGATATCTCACGCCGATTTCGAGGTCAATCCGCGACAGGTCAGACTTCTCGACCCGGTCCACGATCATCATTCGCCCTCGTTCAAGGACTCCAATCAAGCTCGAACTCTTGGTCTCAACCGCCAACTTGTGCAGGACCGGCTCGGCAATGCGCCGCAGCCCCATATCCCGCAAAGCGCCGTGGCTTAGCGCAATGATCTTCAAACCGACTTCGTAACGCCGGCTTTCGGCATCGCGTCGCAGGAAACCCTTCTTCTCCAGTCGGGTCAGGATGTACGACGAGGTGCTGGAGGGAATCTTCAAGCGAGCACAGATTTCGGAATTCGTGAGGCCGCCAGAAGTTTGAGCGACTAGTTCCAGTATGCGCAACGCGCGAGCCAGGGAGTCGGCTTGGTGACCGGTTTCCACTCGATAATCCGTCCCGACAATGCTACTACCGATGAGACCGCCGTGTGGGCGATCACTAACTATACAAAGTGTTTGCATGAATTATCCCCAATTCCCCAGGATTCTGCTCAGGACGCTAAGGATCCGTATCGCCCCGCCAAGGGGCGACATAGCGGCCAGTACGTTATCTCGAAGGTTTCCCGTCAGTCCAGAAGGATCTCAATAGATTGAGCACAAGGCAAACATTACCAACAGGAGGATGCAAATAAGATTGTCCGAGATTTAACGAGAGAGGCGCTGGTCACGGCCAGCAAGTTCTTAGATCCGCAGCCGCCACGCACGCCCGGCCCCTTCCGAAGGCCGCTTTTCGCAATGCGTGGCCCCTGCGATGTCTGTCACAATGCCATCAACCTGGACCGCTGTCCATCCCTTCCTCAATCCATTGAGCAGATTCGACCGCACACCACGAAATTGTGGCATCATTCTCCGCGGCCTCTACCATCCAAAGCCAAGCCATGACGCAGCCAACCGTGAAAATCGCAAGCGGCACGCTCCATGGCGTGGCCCAAAACGGCGTTACCCGTTTCCTGGGAGTTCCCTACGCAGCGCCTCCCGTCGCCGAGCGTCGTTTCGCGCTTCCCGAGCCTCATGCCCCATGGGACGGCATACGCGAAGCAACTGCACCTGGCCCGACAGCGCCCCAGTTCGTGCGTCCGTTTCCAAATCTGCATGTCACGCCGCTGGTAGGTCAAGGTTGGCAAAAAGGCGACGACTTTCTCACCGCCAACATTTGGACGCCCGATCCTGCGGCCGCAGGCCTGCCGGTAATGGTCTTCGTTCACGGCGGAGCCTTTGCGCTGGGTAGCAACAACGCGGCTGTGAGCGATGGTTCCAGCTTTGCCCGGTCGGGAATTGTCTGCATCAGCATTAATTATCGATTGGGAGTCGAAGGTTTTCTGCCGATCCCTGGCATACCTACCAACCTTGGCCTGCGCGATATGCTGGCGGCTTTGCGCTGGGTGCAGGAAAATGCAGCAGCCTTCGGTGGCGATCCCACGAAAATCACTGTCTTTGGAGAATCCGCTGGTGCTATGGCGATCAGTAATCTTGTCGCCTCGCCTCTGGCAAAAGGACTCTTCCAGCGTGCCATCGTGCAGAGCGGTCATGGCTCCGTGGTTCGCGCCCCGCATGTCGCCGAACGAGTGGTAAAACGCATGGCAAAGTTGCTGGGCGTGACTCCGGACGCGGCGGGTTTCAAGAACCGGACCATCGAAGAATGTGTGCGGGCGCTCGACACCCTTTCGCTCCCCACCACGCGAATTGACTTGAGAGACTCCAGCGGGCGTGATCCGGCATTTGGATTGACCCGCGTCACTCCTGTGTATGGCGATGACGTTCTTCCGGAGCATCCCTTGTCTTTGCTGGCCCAGGGCGCGGGCAAAGATATTGACCTTTTAATCGGCACTAATCGCGAGGAGATGAATCTCTACTTTGTGCCGACCGGGGTTCGCAAATCGCTCAAAGCCTGGCTTGCTCTTTTCATCATGAGCCGCGTGCAGCCCCACGGCCTTCGCATTTTGCGGGACTATGGCCTTTGGCGCGGAGGAAAGAGCCCTGGGGACGCCTTCACCGAGGCGACGCATGACCTCGTGTTTAGAGCTCCCGCCCGAAAATTCGCCGGTGCGCACCAGGGACGAACGCACTTTTACGAATTGGGTTGGCGTTCCCCTGCCTGTGCAGGCGAATTAGGCGCCTGCCACGGGCTCGAATTGCCGTTCGTCTTCAACACTCTTCCGTGCTGCACCGGACCGGACGGCCTCGCCGGCGAGAATCCTCCTGCTTCGCTCGCACAAAGAATTCACCAGATCTGGGTCGACTTCGCGAGGGATGGACAAGCACCATGGCCCGAGTACTCTGCGTCCGCGCGAGATGTTTTCGCTTTGGAAACCGCAACCTGGGGCAGCGAAGCTCCATTTCCCGCCGAGCGATATTTGTCCTAAGATTCTTCACGCATCGGCTGCGGAGCGTTGCCGAGCGGCTGAATGACGTGCAGTCCGCACTCCGTCTTCGAGGACTCCGACCAGCGTCCTGCCCTCGGGTCTTCTCCGGGACGCACTGCGCGCGTGCAATGCGTGCAGCCGATGCTGGGATAGTTGCGTTCATGCAGAACGTTATACGGCACGTCGAACTCGTGGATGTACCGCCATACTTGCTCGGCACTCCAGTCGACAAGGGGATTGATCTTCAACAGCCCGAACTTCTCGTCCCACTCGATTTTGCCCGCGCTCGCTCGGGCTGCGGTTTGATCGCGGCGAATACTAGTAATCCACGCCTGCAATTCGGCGAGTTTGCGCCGCAGCGGCTCAACCTTCCGGAGATTGCAGCATTGGTCGGCGTTTCGTTGCCAGAGCGCCGGCCCATGCACTCGCTCTTGTTCTTCCGGCGAACTCAGCGGATACACTCTCTCGATCGTGATCCCGTATCTCTCTTCCACTCGATCCATAAGGCTGTAAGTTTCCGGAAACAGAAATTCCGTATCCAGCGTAAAAAGGCGAAATTTCGCCTGAACTTTGGAGGCCATGTCGATCAGGACCATGCCCTCGGCGCCGAACGCGGAAGAGATCGCCACGGTGCTCCCGAAGCTGGCGAATGCCCACTCCAGCACTCGCTGAGGACCCCACGATTCTGCATCGATCTGCAATTCGTCTCTTTCTACTTTCACGGCAGAGGCTCCTCTTCTGCTAGCACGCGTTCGGTGGAGTGAGGTACGGTTTGCGCAAACTCCGCCGCTCCCTGTTCCAGTCCCCACCCGCCCGCTTCTTCGATCAATCTCGGATCGGCAGATTTCACAACCTCTCCCACCACCAATAGAGTCGGCGACGCGAGCATCGGCGACCGATGGAGGTCTGACACGGTCGTGACGTGAATGCGCTGCCGGGGAGTTGTTGCCCGCGAAACAATTGCACAAGGAGTCGAATCGCTGAACCCCGCTTTTGCAAGTTGGCTGGCCACTTCCAGGTAGTTGTGACCCGGCATATAGACGACCAGGGTGGCGTCGCCCGCCGCGAAGTCGCTCCAGTCCGATTGGCCGCTGACCGACGCGCGCTGGCCGGTCGTCAGCACAATGGTCGAAGACTTTCTCCGATCCGTCAGCGATATCCCCGCCGCAGCCGCCGCGCCCAGCGCCGAGGTCACGCCAGGGACGATTTCATATTCAATATTGGCCCGGCGCAACGCTTCGATTTCTTCCCCAGCTCTGCCAAAGATCAGCGGGTCGCCGCTCTTCAACCGCACCACGCTCCGTCCTGAAGCTGCCAGCGCCACCATCAGAAAATTGATCTCTTCCTGGCGAATGGTCTTCGTTCCGCAACGCTTGCCAACATTTCGCACCTCCGCCGTGGGCGAAATCAGCTTCAGGATTTCATCCGCGACCAGGTCGTCGTGAAGCACGACATCGGCGGTTCGCAGCAATCGCAGAGCCTTCACCGTCAGCAAGTCAGGATCGCCCGGGCCGGCTCCCACCAGGTACGCTTTGCCGTTCATGCAAATAACCTCCTGTTCCTCTCTTCGAACTGTTCGCTGTTCGCGTCTTCTGTCTCCGGGTATTCTTCTTCCGTGGGTCGAACCGGCACCGGCCGGTCTGCCAGCGCCGCCTCCACAGCCTCGCGGCTCGCCAGCGAGTGCAACAGGTCCAGCTTGCGCTGCGGATCAAGATCGCTCGCCAGCACCAGCTTTCGTGTCTCTCCGAGTTGAGCGACCCATTCGGCGTATCCCGGACCAAACTGCTTTTCCAGTTGCTGCCGTAGCTTCTGACAAAGCGACGGACTCTGGCCGTTCGTCGAAATTGCAATTTGAAGATCGCCGCGCCGCACGACCGCGGGATAATAAAAATCGCAATACTCCGGAACGTCGACCACGTTGCATAAAACGCCACGCCGCTGCGCCTCGCGATAGATGAACGCGTTCAGATCGCGCGAAGCGGTCGCAACCACCGCCAGAAAAGTCCGATCGAGGTCTTCGGGAGCAAAAGCCCGCAGATGGAGATCGATCTGCCCGCGCCGCGCCCACTCGCGCACCGCGTCAGACGCCTCCAACGCCACCACCTGGACCCGCGCCCCTGTATCGAGCAGTCCGCCGATTTTAGGTTCGCCGACCTTGCCCGCGCCCACGACCAGGCAACGCCTGCCTTCGAGTTTTGCGAACATGGGAAACAAGCTCGTCATAATTCTCCTTAAGCCCTTCCGTATCGTTATCCTTCGATCCCACTCGGCACGCGTCCCTCGGGCAAGTCGCGAGGAACTGCCTCAACAAACTCTCCGGCGAGAAAGTTGCGCAATTGGGTTTCGCTGTGACGCGCGAAAAAGCGTCGAAGATTCTCGCCCGGCTGGACATCGGCGAGATAGCGGCGCAGCAGCCGTTCGATCGCTTCGGGAACTTCGGTTGCAGCGCAGCGATATCCGACGGGCCGGGCAATCGACTGGTTCAGCCCGAGCGCTCCTCCCAGGCAGAAGTAATAGGCATCCACCATGCGCCCGTCGACCTTGATCTTCTTGCCCTCGATTCCGATGTCGGCGATCCAGTGTTGTCCGCAGCTGTTCGGGCAGCCGGTAACGTGCAGTTTCAAATGCTGGTCGAAGCCGGGCAGGCGCTCTTCCAGTTCCTCGACCAGCCACCGCGAGAAGCTCTTCGTCTCCGTGATCGCCAGCTTGCAAAACTCGGTGCCACTGCAAGCGACCACCCCGCGCCAGAACGGCGACCCGCTGACGGGGAGTCCAATCGCACCCAGTTCCTTGGCCAAATCATCCGCCTGCAACCGGGGTACATTGACGATCAGCAAGTTCTGCATGTTGGTGGTGCGCAGTTCGCCGTTGGCGAAGCGGTCGGCGAGATCGGCCGCAGCGTGCATTTGCTCTGGAGTTATCCGGCCGCGCAAAACGCTGGCCCCCACATAGCAATAGCCAGACTGTTTCTGTGCGTGGACGCCGATGTGATCGCGGTAAACGTCGACCGGGGGATGCTCGGGCTCTGCAGGATCAAGCTGAAATCCGATTCGCCGCTCCAACTCTTTTTGGAAGTCCTGCGACGTCCAGCCATGCCGCAGAAACAGGAATTTCAGCCGCGCCCGTTCGCGGTGTTCGCGCAACGGATCCGAGTCGCGAAACAGTTCCGCGATTCCCCGCAGCACCGGCAGCACCTGCTCCCAGCGCACAAACGCATTAAGCGGTGCGCCCAGGTAGGGTTCGGTGGAGAGCCCGCCGCCCACGCGCAACGCGAAACCGATCTCAGCTTTTTCCCCGGCGCCTCGCTTGACCGCGGTCAGGCCAACATCGTTGATCTCGGGGTAGGGGCACCAGACGCGGCATCCAGTAATGGAAATCTTGAATTTGCGCGGCAGATTGTAAAACTCGGCATTGCCCGCGAGCATACGATCCGCAGCCAGGGAGAGCGATGAGGCGTCGCAGATCTCGTCCGCATCCACGCCCGCGACCGGGCAGCCAGTGATGTTGCGCGTCACATCGCCGCAAGCGCCCGTCGTATTCAGACCGACGCGCCAGAGTTCCTCCAACACCTCCGGAAGCGATTCGATCGTGACCCAGTGCAACTGAATATTCTGCCGCACCGTGAGATCCGCGATTCCGCGCGCATGGCGGCGCGTGAGGTCGGCGATGGCTCGCAACTGGTGCGACCTCAACATACCGTTGGGGATGCGAATGCGCACCATGAAGAATGGCAAAGCCAGCCCCTGGCCATTCTTGCCTCCCACTACGCCGGCCCCGTCGCCCTGCGTGTAGACGCCCCACCAGCGAAAATAGGTCCCAATCCATTCCGGTGGAATCGAGGCAAAGCCCTCCCGGGCAAACCGGCGAATCTCCGCCAATCCGTCCCAGGGATTCATGGCCCGCTTCAGGCGTTCCGACTTTTGCGCTTTGGTTTCCTGCACTGCAGTTGTCATAAATTGCCGCCAAAAAAGAAAAACCCACCGCCAGATGCTCTCTGGCGGTGGGCTATAAGTGCTGATGATCCTTATAAAACTTCTAAGTCAGCAGCCTCCCCGCGCCAGCACACACGCATGCGCAACAACAACAACATGCACAGATGTGAAGCTGGCGAAGATGGCCGAAACTCATCATGCTGGTTTGTGATGGTATGCCGCGCCAATACGGGCGTCAAGCTTACTAATCGCTAGTTGGATGAATAATTCCGATATTACGGATCAAAATTTTGGCTCTCACGGCGATTTGTACCGCCATCCTCCTGACGCCCGCCCTTTTAGCCAAGTTTTCACAACCACGTCAGCGATTCCCGCAGACTACGCAAATCTTTGCATCCCGCCAAAAGCGAAGGCTCAAATAAAAATCCGGATAATCAGCAATCCGATCTCCCCTCCTGCTCGTATTCCAAGATGTAGCTGATCGGTGGCAGCGGCACCAAATTCGGCTGCCCCTATCTACATCAAGCATTTGCGACCCCAGTGAGGCTGGAATGGCGAAGTGGCTGCTAATTTTCCTGATGGTCGTTGCCGCCCCGGCATGGTCGCAGGCCTCTCCAGTTAGTTCCGCCGGATCCAGCCACCCCACTCCGCTCTCGGAAACCGACCGGCTGATTCAAACGATGCAAGACCGTGTAAAGAAAGCTCCCAACGATTCCGCAGCTTATGACGGACTCGGTTCCTCGTTCTACCAGAAAGCCAGAGAGACTGGCGACATCACCTACTACGACCTGGCCGAGCAAACCCTGAAAACGGCGCTCGCTTTGGCGCCGCAGGACTTCAGGGCTGCGGACCCCCTGGTCCACATGGCATTGGTGTATATGGGCGAGCATCGCTTCCACGACGCGCTTACGAATGCGCAAAAAGCGGTCGCCACCGGCGCCGGAAATCTCGCGGCCTTTGCCATCGAAGGCGATGCTTACACCGATATGGGCGACTACGACGAAGCGGCCGTGGCCTACAACACGCTGCAATCTTTGGGGCAGGCGATCTCGGTCTCTCCTCTAACGCTCGCCTACATGGGCGACAGCCGCATGGCCTATCTCAGCTACCTTCATGGAGACTCCGCCGAAGCCATCCGCCTGATGAAGAGCGCCATCGCCGCCGCCCTTCAAACTAATGTTCCTCGCGAAAATCTAGCATGGCTCTATTTCGAATTAGGCGAGCGCTACTTTCAAACCGGCGATCTGGAGAACGCCACTCTGTCTTACCAGTCAGGCATAGCCGCCGATCCCAATCACTACCGTTCTCTGGCCGGTCTGGCCAAGGTGCGGGCCGCGCAAGGAAAACTGGAAGAGTCCATTCAGCTCTATCAGCGCTCCATAGCCATCATTCCGTTTCCCGTCCACGTCGCCGAGTTGGGCGATGTTTACAAGAAACTGGGACGCACGAAAGAAGCCCAGCAGCAGTATGACCTGGTCGAATACATCGGACACCTCGGCCAGTTGAATCAAGTGCTCGCCAATCGCGAACTGGCCCTTTTCTACGCCGATCAGGGAATCAAATTGCCGGAGGCGTTGGAGCTGGCAAGAAAAGAACTTGAAGTTCGGCACGATATTTACACGTGGGATGCCCTGGCCTGGGTCCTCTACAAGAATGGCCGCTTCCACGAGTCAGCCGAAGCGATCAACAACGCCCTGGCTCTGCACACCAGCGACCCGCTGCTGCTGTTTCATGCCGGCATGATTTACCACAGCCTGGATCAGGATTCCGATGCGAAAGACTTTCTCAGCCGTGCGTTAAAAACCAACCCGCATTTCCACGTTTTTCAGGCAGAAGTGGCGAGCCGAACTTTGCAGGAAATCTCCCAATCGCAGAACCGGGATTTGAGGTCAAGCAATGCGCCCTAACATTGACGGCAAGAGCGGTCACCCAGCCGCAATCGCTCTCATGCTGTTTCTACTGCTTCTGGGCTGCGCAAATTCCCTTGCCCATCCCATGGGAAATTTCAGCGTCAATCATTACTCAAAGATCAAAATCGGTCAGCAGTCGATCGAGATCCGTTACCTCATCGACATGGCCGAAATTCCCACTTTTCAGGAGATGCGGGAATTCGACATTGCCCCTAAGCCGGATGATCCCAGCTCAACGCGCTATCTCGCGAGGCAGGAGCAAATCCTGAAAAGTGGATTGTCATTGGAGAGCGATGGTCAAGCCATCACACTCGATACGATATCTCGTCAGATTACATTTGCCGATGGCGCCGGCGGCCTGCCCACCATGAAAATCGGCTTCGTCTTTCGCGGCAAACTCGATGCCGCAGCCGACGCAAACAAACTCTCCTTCTTCGATAACAACTTCTCTGGCCGCGCAGGGTGGAAAGAGATCGTTGTCTTCGCCGACGGTGTCACTCTGCTCGATAGTTCCGCTCCCGCTACCGACCGCAGCCAGGAACTGACCAATTACTCGAGCGACGCGTTGAACAGCCCTCCGCAGCTCTTATCCGCTCAGGCCAGCTTCAGAACTCCACCCGCCCAACCCAAAACAATTCTCTCGGTGGCGACACCAACCCCCGTCAATCAGGCGAACACGCGGGCCCGAGCTGTCGCCGGCGAGATGTCCAGATCTTTATACAGACGCGGAAACATCGCCCCATCACCCAGCGCCGTTACGTCGCCAAACCAAAGCGGGGCTCAATTTCCCGGCATGGTCGCAACCGCCGCTGCTGCGCCCCTCCCACCCGCGTCGCACTCGCGAAACACGCCGCGCAGCCGCTTCACCGAACTAATCTCTAGCCAAAGCAAGTTGGGCCTCTGGGTCTTGATCTCCGCTGCCTTGATTGCCGCCGGCCTGGGCGCGCTTCATGCCCTCGAGCCGGGACACGGCAAAACCATCGTCGCTGCCTATCTGGTAGGTTCGCGCGGCACAGCCCGACATGCGGTCTTGCTCGGGATCGTCGTCACCGCCGCGCACACGGCCGGCGTCTACCTCTTAGGAGCCTTGACCCTCTACGCCTCGCGCTACATAGTTCCCGAACAACTCTATCCGTGGCTGGGCGCGATCTCCGGCCTGAGCGTTGCCGGACTCGGCATATTTATCTTTTTGCGACACTGGACCGGCGACACCGGCGAACATTCCCACGCCGCCGGCGAGCGGCATTCGCACTGGTTCCTATCGATGTTCAAGCAAGGCGCCGCGCAACCGAATCGCAATTCGGCCTCGGCCGTCGGCGCTTCAAATCCCGCCGGGCGCCCCTTGTCCCTGCGCGAACTCTGTATGCTCGGCATCACCGGAGGCATCGTCCCTTGCCCAGCCGCGTTGGTCGTGCTGCTGAGCGCCTTCTCTCTTCACCGCATTGGCTTCGGATTATTTCTGATCACCGCATTCAGCTTCGGACTGGCGCTCGTCCTGGTGATAGTCGGCCTGACCATGGTTTATGCCAAGCGCGTAATGTCATCCCGCATGCGCGCCGGAAACACCCTCGTCCGCTATCTCCCCCTCCTGTCATCGGCATTTATGGTTGCGCTCGGCATCGGCATCACTGCATCGGCGATCACATCCGTTCCGGTCTGGCAAGGGGTTTTATCTGTCACTCTTCTTTCGAAAGACAAACTGGTTCCGTTCGTAACCATAATCCTGCTTGGCTTGTTCCTCGGAATGCGGCACTCTACCGATCCCGACCATGTGGTTGCCGTATCCACCATCGTGAGCCGCCAAAGGTCGATCAGAAGCTCCGCGACCATCGGCCTGCTCTGGGGTCTGGGCCACACGCTAACCATTTTTCTCGTCGGAACGGCGATCATCATCTTCGGCGTCGTCATCCCACCCCGCCTCGGTCTGTCGATGGAGTTCTGCGTTGCCTTGATGCTGATCCTGCTCGGTGTGCTGAATCTGACCGGCATCATGCGTTGGATTAACGAGCGGGTTACTCCGATCAAAGCTGCAGTTACTCCATCACAACCGGCCGAAGCCACGGTTCCTATCTCGGCTGAAGCCACTAAGTCAAACTCAGCCATGCCCGTCCGCGTCCAGGCTTTCTTTGATAAGACGATCGGAAGACTCGGCCTCTATCAGACCCTCCGCCCGTTAGTAGTCGGCCTCGTACACGGTCTGGCCGGTTCGGCCGCCGTCGCCCTCCTGGTCCTTTCCACCATCAAAAGTCCGCTCTGGTCGACCGCTTATCTGCTCGTCTTTGGTTTTGGAACCATGGCCGGAATGATGATCATGACCGCCGCTATATCCATGCCCCTGGTTTACACAGGAAGGAAGTTCTTCAACATCAACCGGCACCTGATCGCAATCTCCGGCTTCGCCAGCGTGGCATTCGGAATGTTTCTGGTTTACCACATCGGTTTTGTCGACGGTCTCTTTACTTCGCAGGCGCACTGGATTCCGCAATAAGTGTTCCTAAGTCACCGCGTTGTAGTTACCTTCCGATATCCTTAGTTATTTAGTAAGTTAAAGATGTCGCGGAAGCGCTTTTCGCCGTGCCAATAGCATCCAGAACTGCCTCGTTGATCGCGTATGCCGTCCCGTCGCTTCCTATCAGTGTCGGCGTGTAGGCTTCGCCAATTCCGCTCGACAGCGTAATCACCTGCGTAAAAGAGTTGGACGGCAAATCCCAGCGGTAAAGGTTGCCATCTTCACTATTGGCCAGAACCGATTTCGTAAACGGATCGACTGCGGCTGTGTTGATGCACCATTCCTTAAAACCTCCCGGCCAACTCGGATCCGGCGTCACTCCAAGAATGGTGATGACCTCTTTCATAACCAGGGTGCTCGGGATGATCGGGTCGTTCTCGGTGGCGTTAGGGTCAAGAATTGCGATGCGGTTCTTCCCGTCGCCTGTGCCGATGCCCGCATAGTTGTTGTACTTCGTCATCAGCAAGTAGCTCGACTTCCCGGTATAACTCGGTACCAGCGATGCCGGCACCACCGACGCCGTGTCATCCCACCCAAAACTCCCGGGAATCTTGGTCTCCGTCAAAGTACTGTTGAAGTGCAGCAGCCAGCCCCGGTCATTGTGGTTGGGAAAGGGATTTTCCAGCACGCCGAAGTAAACATCTCCATCCGGTCCGACCGTCGGAGTTGCGGAACTGCCACTATAAAGGAGGGCCGCCATCCCCGAAGACGGATCGGTCAAAAGCACGCGGCCCAACGGCGCGAGCGTGGAGCTGTTCAAGGCCACCAGATATCCATAGTTACTGTTGTTCACCGCAACATACACGACACTGCCATCGAGTGAAAGCGCCGCTGCGCAACTGGTAGCGACTTGTGTAATCGTCGGGTCTCCACTGGCAGTAGCGGCTGAGACCCACGTTCCCGTGCCGTTCGGAGCAATGCGCGCAAGGCCGCTTTGCAGGTTCAGCGGAGTTGGCCCCAGCACGATAAATCCAAAATAAACATTTCCATTAGCGTCCGTAGTAAGGGGAGTATCGATCTGCACGTTCTGCTGGTAAGCGGTGGGATTCTTGCGATAATTCTTGATTCCATAAAAATACAGCCGGGTGACCGTGCCCTTGGCCTGATCAGGATTCTGCCGCACCAACACCCGCCCGGCAAGGTCGGGAACAAAAAGCTGGTTGCCAAAAATGGTTGGACCCAGCCCGGGAGTGAAGTCTGCTGCAGTCGCCTGCCAGCCAGTGTTCAGCAACCACAGACGCTTGCCCGTCGCCCCACTGCGGGCATCAACCCGGAAACTGTTCGTTCCCGTCTTGACCGGAACGATCACCGTGTTCGCGGCGGTCACCAGCGGCGATCCGTAGTGTATGAAGATCTCACCCTGGGGCGGATGCAGATCCACCGGCACA
Organism: uncultured Acidobacteriaceae bacterium; assembly: GCA_963775845.1. Classification (GTDB taxonomy): domain Bacteria; phylum Acidobacteriota; class Terriglobia; order Terriglobales; family Acidobacteriaceae; genus Acidiflorens. Next base: position 282,403 of record CAVZKN010000002.1, read on the forward strand.
TGCCAATGAATCGCACTGAGCGGTTGCGATTGCACTGTAGAAAGCGCAGTGTGCTGCTCGTCATGCGAGTGCGTCAGCCACGCGCCCGACTGGGCGGTCGCGGCAGGTGTCAGCCCTGCTGCGCACAGGGCGATCCCGGTAATGACGATGACCGCTAAAAGAATTGCTTGAGACTGTGGAATCTTGATCATGCATTTCATCCGTCTACCTCGCATATGCCGCTATGGGCGCGGGAATTGACTGTGTGCCAGCAGCCTAGCAGTCTATCCGATGGCAATTGTCAACAGAAAGTAAAAAGTTGGTGAGCTTTGCGGAAGAACTAGCCGGACGGTAAATCACCGGTAGATCGAAGAGATTTTACTCCTGTTCAGGAGGAGCGAAGAACACCAGCACCTCGAGTTCTTCCTCAACATCGTAGAACCGATGCTCTAATTGAGCCTCGACGAAAATAATGGAGCCTGCGCTAATCTCCACCTGCTCCGCTCCCATCCGCATGCGCCCGCGTCCACGCACCACATAATACATTTCATCTTCGCGGTGCGGCTTTTGCCGGTCCAACCCGCCTTTGGGGATGACGTAAACGCCGGCGCTCATGGCAGCAACGCGCAGAAACTCCAAGTAAGGTTTGCCAAGATCGCGCCGTTGACGGGAAATTTCGTCGAAGTGAAAGTAGCCAGCCATGATGTCTGCTAAGGAAAGAGCGAAGCCGATAAGAATCGCGAACGACCAACGACCAACGACTGCCTTCCTACCCCATCGCGCCGCGAAAGAATATATCCGTATACTGCCCCACCAGCGCCTCTCCCGTCAGCGGCCCGTCCGGTTTATACCACTGGTAGATCCAGTTGATCATTCCCATCAGCGCAAAAGTGGCCGCACGCGGCGTAACCCGCGCAGCAGACCCCCGCTTCCGCTGCACCTCGGCGACCAGGTTCTCGACAAAATGCACGTAGTCTTTCTTGCGGGCGTTAATCTTCCGCCGCAGCGCCGGAGGCAACGGATGATTCTCATGCAGCATGACCGTAATCTCCCGGTCCTCCAGACTAAGCACAACCTGAATGTGCAGCCGGATCAGAGTGCGCAACCGCTCCTCGGCCACGCCGAGACGCCCGGCCTCGCCGCCGCCGACGCCAATGCGCCGCACCACGTTGATGACCCGGTCCTCCGTAATCTGCATGGCGTGCGACATGATGTGAAACAGGATTTCATCCTTCGACTCGAAATGATGATAGAGGCCGCCCTTTGAAAGTTTGAGCGCCGCCGCCACATCGTTCATCGAGGTGGCGTCATATCCCTTTTGCTGAAACAGTCGCGCGGCCGTGCGCAGAATTTCCTGGCGCGGTTCAGGACGCGATTCCTGTCGAGGTTCGAAGATAGTGTCGTGAAGCATCTCCACCGATGGTATCGCGGAATGGGTTCAACGCTCCACCAGCATTGGGGAAGTCGGAAGCTAAGCGCGTCGATTCCTGGCCGATCCCAGAGTTGCCTTTCCCCGGCCGCCCAGACCCGATTCGTCGATATATCGCACGGCGTTCGATGCTTCGGGCGAAGATGCGCTTCCACTTCCTAACCGCAGAAGGGGCCGCGCTGATCCGAGACTAGTAGCGCTTCGAGTGCCCCGCTCCGGGTGCTCACGCCGAATGTAGCGAGCGTAAACGTTGGTCCGCTCCATCCCGCCCATTGAGGAAAGTTCAGACGCCTCAAATCGAACCTCGTGCAGCGGATCTCTTTTCGAAGGGACCATCCTGCCATGTGTCATCGCGCCATGCGCCGAATGCAACCCCATGTTTCCCTGCAATCGCCGCACGCGCGCAGCCGCCCGATCAACGATACGAGAAAGCTCGCTGCCGAATTCGAGCGCCCGGCCTTCGCGCAGCCTACGTTTCGCTCCTTCTGCTGAGAACCACGTAGGATTGCGATCTGATTCCTGGGGCGGCTCAAGGTAAGACACTTCACACAAGTACGCCACCACCGGAAGCGCGGCCATTTCACAAGGCTCCGCCCGCCGTTCGCTTTTTCTTGTCGACACACCTTCTGGCTGCACTCGAAAATATCGCGCAAATGGAGTCTCCTCCATCCGCCCATGAACGCCCGCTTCTTCAAAAGCCTCGAGCGCAGCCGACTGCGCCGGCGTGAGCCCCGGTTCCAAGCCGCCCTTGGGAAAAATCCAGCGTCCGCCCCGCGTCTGCACCAGAAGCAACTCAACCCCGCGTTTGCGGATGCGATAACAAACCGCCGCCACCTGTTGCCGCCGCGCCAACTTCACCGCCGCACGCTTCACCGTCCGATCGACCCCCATTGCCTTAGAATGCGCGATGCTCTCGCACTTGCCTAGAGCAAAGCTTGGTTCGACAGCGCTCGCGAGGAATCCTTCTACATACTTGCGCCCGCAGCAACGCCTTGGCGAAAGTAAGAGGTGATCGCCCCCAAGGGGCTGAGGGCGCGCCAACGCGGAGACCGGTTTGGACCACTTGTATTGCCTGCGCTGTAATCGCGAACTCGAAGCGGGACAGAAATCCGTGGCCGTCTTCCTCTTCGCGCAAACTGTCGGAGTACGTCCGCGCCAGAAATCTTCCGCCCAGCGCATCTGCTTCTGCCCCCAGTGCTCGGTCTCGCTAGCCATGGGTCCAGCCCCCGAAGGCGCGCTTAATCTCGCCGCCTGGCAAATGATCCGCGACATCGTGGGCGCCGATCCCGCCCTCACCGAAGCCGCATGGGAGAGCCTGCACGGCATCGACGACGCCGAAGCCTTGCTCCCACCCACCGGAACCGCCGGCGCAGCGCTGCCTCCTCGTCCCGGAGCCTGCTTCGAGTTCTGATTTGCTTGAGTCAAACTCTGGTTGACACTGCGAGCTACGCGTAGGTAGCATTTTGTAAACCGACCAATCGGTCGGTTTCAGCCTTTAAATGTAGCTTGCCTTTTTCCAATTGCAGTTCAACGCAACAATACATACAAAAGGAAATCAACTTTAAGGAGCTCCCCGTGGCCACAGTCTTCTATCAGAACGACGCCAACCCTTCCGCCCTGAAAGGCAAGACCATCGCCGTCTTCGGCTACGGATCCCAGGGACACGCCCAAGCTCAGAACCTGCGTGACAGCGGATACGACGTCATCATCGGTCTCGATCCCAAGCGCGGTTCAGCGCAGCAAGCGCAAGCCGACGGCATGGTAGTAGTCGCCCCACCCGAAGCCGCCAAGCGCGCCGACTGGATCCAGATCCTCACGCCCGACGAAACTCAAGCCGACTTCTACGAATCCGCCATCCGGCCCCATCTCCGCAAAGGAAAAATCCTCGGATTCTCCCACGGCTTCGCCATCCACTTCAAAACCATCAAGCCGCCCAAAGACGTCGATGTAGTAATGATCGCTCCCAAAAGCCCCGGCCATCTTCTCCGCCGCGTCTATTCCCAAGGCGGAGGCGTCCCCTCATTGCTCGCCATACATCAGGATGCGAGCGGCCGCGCCCACGAATTCGCGCTCAGCTACGCCCACGGCATAGGCTCAACCCGCGCCGGCGTCTTGCAGACTACCTTCAAAGAAGAAACCGAAAGCGATCTCTTCGGAGAGCAAGCCGTCCTCTGTGGCGGCCTCACCTCCCTGATGCAGAAAGGTTTCGAAACACTGGTAGCCGCAGGCTACGCCCCCGAGGTCGCTTACTTCGAATGCGTCCACGAAGTGAAGCTGATCGTCGATTTGATTTACGAAGGTGGCCTCAGCCGCATGCGCTACTCCATCTCCAACACCGCCGAATACGGAGACCTCACCCGGGGCGAAATGGTAGTAGGCGACGACACGCGCAAAGCCATGAAAAAAGTTCTGAAGCAAATCCAGAACGGCAACTTCGCAAAAGAATGGATTAAAGAGAACAAGAAGGGCGGCAAGAAGTTTGCCAAGCTGCGCGAAGCCGCGAAGCAGCATCCCATAGAAAAAGTAGGCGAGCAGTTAAGAGCCATGATGTCGTGGCTTCCCGCGGAGAAGAAAAAAGTAGTCAACGCATAACAAGCGGGTGATCTGATCATCGGGCCACCGGAAGTCAAACGCCTTTGGACTTTCAATGATCCGATCACCCGATGGCCCGATCACCCGATTCCCATTATCGTCATGACCATCGATCTCAAGCACCGCAGTCGCCAAATCACCGACGGGCGCGACCAGGCTCCCGCCCGCGCCATGTACAAAGCCATCGGCTTCACCGACGCTGACCTCGCCAAGCCCCTGATCGCCGTGGCCAACACCTGGATTGAGACCATGCCCTGCAACTTCCACCTGCGCCGTCTCTCCGCCAAGGTGAAAGAGGGCATTCGCGCCGCCGGAGGCACTCCCATGGAGTTCAACACCATCGCCATCTCCGACGGCGAAACCATGGGCACCGAGGGCATGAAGGCGTCGTTAGTAAGCCGAGAAGTGATAGCCGACTCGATAGAGTTAGTCTGCCGCGGACAGCTCTTCGACGCCGCCGTCTGCATCGTGGGCTGCGACAAAACCATCCCCGCTGCAGCCATGGCCCTCGCCCGCATGAATCTCCCCGGTCTCGTCTTTTACGGAGGCACCATAGCCGCCGGCAAATACAACGGCAAAGACGTAACCATCCAAGATGTTTTCGAAGCCGTAGGCGCCAACGCCGCCGGCAAAATGACCGACGCCGATCTGCTAGCGCTGGAAAACGTAGCCTGTCCCGGAGCCGGAGCCTGCGGCGGTCAATACACCGCTAACACAATGTCCACGGTGATGGAACTCATCGGCCTCAGTCCCATGGGCTTCAACGGCATTCCCGCCATGGATCCGCGCAAAGATGAAGTCGCCTACCACTGCGGCGAAGTGGTGATGAATCTTTTGAAGAAGGGAATCAAGCCCAGCGACATCCTCACCCAGCCCGCCTTCGAAAACGCGATCGCCGGAGTCGCCACCACCGGAGGCTCAACCAACGCCGTTCTCCATCTGCTCGCGATCTCACGCGAGATGGGCCATCCCCTGCAGATCGACGACTTTCAAAGAGTCAGCGAACGCACGCCGCTCCTCGCCGACCTGAAGCCTGCCGGAAAGTATGTAGCCGCCGACGTAGATGCCGCCGGAGGCATTCCCGTAATCGCAAAAAGATTGCTCGATGGCAAATTCGCGAACGGCTCCGCCATGACGGTGACGGGCAAGACCTTCGCCGAAGAGGCGAATCAGGCGAAAGAAACTCCCGGGCAATCCGTGATCGCTCCGTTGTCGAAGCCGCTGAAAGCCACGGGCGGTTTAGTGATTCTGAAAGGCAACTTAGCTCCGGGGGGTGGGGTTGTAAAAATGTCCGGCCACGAGCGCGCCTCGCACACCGGCCCTGCCCGCGTCTTCGACTCCGAAGAAGCCGCCATGAAAGCCGTGACCAGCAAGCAAATCAAGTCCGGAGACGTAGTCGTAATCCGCTACGAAGGCCCGAAAGGCGGACCCGGCATGCGAGAAATGCTAAGCGTAACCGCCGCGATCGTAGGCGAAGGCCTCGGCGAAAGCGTGGCTCTCTTAACCGACGGTCGTTTCAGCGGAGCCACCCGTGGCCTGATGGTAGGTCACGTCGCTCCAGAAGCCGCGCTGGGCGGCCCCATAGCCGCCATCCGCGAAGGCGACTCGATTACGGTCGACACCAAAGCCCGCAAGTTGCAGCTGGAAATTTCCGAAGCCGAGATCGCTCGCCGCATGGCCGAATGGAAACCCCCCGCACCCCACTACAAAACGGGAGTCTTCGCCAAGTACGCAGCCCTGGTCAATTCCGCGTCTGAAGGCGCAATCACCACGCCCAAGCTCACGTAGCTTCACCGCTCTCGCCGCGCAAGATTCTGTGGTGTGATGGATTAAATGGTTAGGCGCTGTTATCCGCCGTCTCGTCATCGAGCGGCGGCAGCTTCCGGTAGGAGTCGATAATCTTCGTCGCTTCGGCCGCATCTTCCTCGCGCACCAAAAGCACCGATCCGCCCACGCCCGGAAACGCATCCTGCACCGCGTCAATCGATTTTAAATCCGACTCGATGCCGGACGATTCCAGCAAACCCTGCACGACGATGGCTTCAGTCTCCTGCTCGGTGTCGAAAACCTTGACCAGCTTCTCGTTGGGGTCGGGTTGGCGCGTGGAGTCGGTTGGTGACGGCGTAGTGGGCTCGGGCATGCTTCCTCCATTAATTGTCTCGTAACAGATTACGGCAGTCACTGCTCGTCTGTCTCGCCCTCGGCCCGGCCCCAACACGAAGGTGTAGGGCCAAGGGCAGCTTGTTTCAGCGCCAGAAAGTGCAAGAATAGCGCTCAGGCGCAGCATTATTGGCGCAACAGTCGGGATGCCGCCAACATCCAATTAAACCAGGAAGGACGAGGACGAAGACCGAGTGGAAGGGCAACCCGCCAACCCGGCAGCCGATTACCGCGATCGAACCGAGGAAGCGCGGACCGAAGAGGCCCGCCGCCTCCGCCGTCTGCAGGTGATGATGAGCATGGTGATGTCCGTCATCAGCCAGGATCCCGACCTGACCGTCGAAGAAGCCGCAGAAATGGCCGCGAATGCCCGCCGCGCCGCGCTTACCATGTTCCCCGACAAAGAACTGGCCTACGATATCCTCTACCGTCCCCGCTTGCAGCGTCTGATGAACGAACGCTTCAAGCTGCAATAATGTGCGATTCGCCCCGCACAAGCTTGCGCTGTCTGTTCGCCTTTTGTCGGGTCAATGCGTGTAAACGCGATGCTACGCCAACCATCGTCTTGAGATGCCGCCAATTCCACGTCTTTAATCGACTTGCCAGTTTCATCGTGCAATATCCCCAGAACTCAAGTCATTGCAAGAACTTTTATCCAGTCATCTTTCCGACTTTGCAAACCTGATCAGAAGGCGGTACCTACACTTGCTCTTTTCGCAAATGCTAATCTTGAGCGGCTCAAGTATATAAAATGACATACATGTGGAAGTTTCGCCGCCTTATTTGCGCATTGACGTTTGCCATGGCTGCAAGCCTTTTTGCTCAGGCTGGCTCGTACCAATATTTTCGCCTTGGAAGCAAGAACAACAATACGGTTGACCCCGCTGCGGGCATTGCCATGATGGGAGGTGGCACCGATCTTGATGAAGGCTTTCGCTGGCTCTGCCGGAAGGGCAACGGGGGAGACTTCCTTATTCTTCGCGCGGCCGGGGACGACGCTTATAACTCCTACGTTAACGGATTGTGCAAGCTAAACTCTGTGGCCACGCTGGTCATTGCCGATCGGCAAAGCGCACAAGATCCCGTGGTCGCGGAAATCATCCGTAACGCGGCGGTAGTCTTTATCGCTGGAGGCGATCAGGCGCACTACATCCGCGCTTGGAAGGGGACACCGGTGCAGGACGCGATCAACCGGAATATTGCCAATGGCAAGCCGATCGGTGGGACCAGCGCAGGACTTGCCGTGCTGGGCGAGTTTGTCTATGGGGCTCTTGGGGACAGTACTGACGGCCCTGACCTCGCTTCCACCGATGTTTTGCCGAATCCTTACTTCGAAAGGGTAACGCTGGTTCGCGACTTACTGAAGGAACCTCTGCTGGAAAACCTGATCACCGATTCGCATTTTGCGAAGCGGGATCGCATGGGCCGCACGTTAGTTTTCTTGGCGCGCATTATGCAGGATGGGTGGTCCAACTCTCCGCGGGAGGTTGCTATCGACGAAAAATCTGCGCTCCTCGTAGAGCCGGATGGGAAGGCAACTGTAGTGGGAAATGGAAAAGGCGTGTACTTCTTGCGGCCTACGCGCGCACCCGAGGTTTGCAAAGTTGGGCAGCCTCTGACAATTCGTAACATCAACGTCTTTAAGGCGCCGACTGGCGGGCATTTTGATCTGCGGTCGTGGACGGGGGACGGCGGCGTGGAATATTCACTGTCGGTGAAAAAAGGCCAGATCGATAGTACACAAGCAAATCATGCCATTTACTAATGAGCCTTGCCGACGACTGCTTGCGACGAATGATAGTCGCCCATTGACTTCAAAGTCTTTCCCTGCGAAACTCCGTGACTAGCATTTGAGCCCGAGGTTCGCTATCAACCAGTGCTGCCATCCCTTGAGCTTTGGCACCGCGGCTTGTCCGCGGCGGTGTTTTCTCGTGGACGCCGGCAAGCTCGAAGCAGGCCTGTAATCTCCAGCCATATTGTCTCATCACCTCTGTTTTACTTATTGCCACAAGAGAAATTCGGGTCAGGAGCACTTATGAAAGCTGCTTTTGCAGTCGCTGTCATCATTATTTTTATGCTGGTCTTCTCGCAGTTAATTCTCGTGGCCCAGACCTCGCAAGGCAGAATACTCGGAACCGTGATCGATCCTTCCGGGGCCGTGGTGCCGAAAGCCAGGGTGACGGTAACGAATACAGCCACCGGCATTGCCCGTAGTATAACCACCACTGCCGCGGGTGAATATGCCGCTCCGAACCTGGAGCCCGGATCGTATGTGGTGCTGGTGGAAGCTCCAGGCTTTGAGAAGGCTCAGCACACTGCCGTCACCCTTGAAGTAGCGAAGGACGTGCGCATCGATTTCAAGTTGGCGCCCGGCGCCGTCACTGAGACCATGCTCGTGACGGGAGAGGCGCCCATAGTCGATACCACCTCCGACGTTCTCGGCGGAACCTTCTCCAACGAAGCCATCAACGAGTTGCCTCTCCTGGGTCGCGATTTTCAAAATCTCGCGATCCTGCAGCCCGGCGTGCAGCGTACTCCCGGCGGCGGATTTGAATCGATTACGGCAAATGGCAACCGGCCACAGGACAATAACTTCATCGTCGAGGGAATCGACGACAACGATGCCTATTACGGCGTGACCGTCATCAACGATGAAGGCGTGCAGGGAACGCCGGCCACCCATCTCCCCATCGACGCGATTCAGGAGTTCAACGTACAGTCCAGCCCCGAAGCCGATTATGGCTGGAAGCCCGGCGCCATAATTAACATCGGCATCAAGTCAGGCACCAATACGCTCCACGGATCGGCCTATTACTTCAACCGAAATGCCGCGACGGATGCCCGCAACTGGTTTAACCCTGCTCCCAATCCGCTCGCTGCACTCAATCTGCACCAGTTCGGAACGTCGCTGGGCGGCCCCATACTCAAGAACAAGCTCTTTATATTTGGCAACTACGAGGGCGTGCGTGACAAGGTAGGAAACCCGCTCCAAGTCTCGACTCCGGTCTCGGTGCCCATTGGAGATGCCAGTTTGAGCATCGCCGACGCCTTCGCCGAATGCGCTGCCGCCAATACCTGCAGTCCGATCAGTGAAAAGCTGGCGTCCTATCTGCCCTTTAATCCTGGCACCACTGATCCTAACAATCCGTTAATCTTGAATCTCGACTTTAACAACGTCAATCGCGAAGACAACGGGATCGCCAAGGTTGACTACCACCTCTCCGACAAACACATGCTGACGGGCATGTACTTTATCGGCGACAGCGTGCAGACCGAAGAGGATGTGACCGTCATCAACCCGCTGTTTCTTTCTCAGGCTTACACCCGGGCACAGGTAATCGGTGGCGCCTGGATCTGGACTCCCAACGCGCGGCTTACCAACCAGTTCCATGTGGGCTACAACCGCTTCTATCAGCAAGTGGTGGTCGCCGATCATAACCTCAATCCCGCCTCCGTCGGCATTAATATTGGAGTTATAAATCCCAGAGACTTTGGCATTCCCGAGATTCGCATCTCCGGATTTAACAGCCATACAATGGGGGGCAATGGTTCCTGGCCTCTATACACGACCCCGAACCAGACCTTGCAGTTTGCTGATAACGCGACCTACGCTTTAGGAGCGCACAATTTGCGCTTTGGTGCGGAATTTCGCACCGGCAGCACCGACAACGTCCGCGATACTTACGGTCCCGGCTACGTCCGATTTAATACCGATGGCCCTGCCTCACCGCTGGAGAACTTTACGACTGGCGATGCTGCCTATGCTTATGTCGCGGTCGGCGACAGCCATCGCATGGTAAGTCAAAAATCTTTTGGCGCGTATATCCAGGACGACTGGCGGGTCAGTCCAAGGCTGACCGTCACTGCCGGCTTGCGCTACGACCTGAGCCTGCCCATCACCGACCAGCATGACCAGTTGGCCAACTTCGATCCGATCCGAGGTCTGGTGCAGGTCGGCAAACAGATCAGCTCGCCCTACAACACCGACTACAACAATTTCGCTCCGCGGTTAGGAATTGCCTACGACCTGTTTGGAACGGGAAAGACCGTAATCCGTGCGGGCGCAGGCATCATCTACGAAATTCCCCACATTACTGTTTACATCGGACAAAACAACACTCAAGCTCAGGGCTTGGCGCTCATCCCAACCGGCCTCGCGCTCATCGGACCCAATGGCACGTATCCAAGTCCCGGCAACATCGACGCCACCACCGAAACCTTGACCGATACCGCCGTCTCCACGAACTGGAAGAACGGCGGGCCCATCTTCGGCAATCTTTCGCCTGGAAGCGTAAGCTGCGAGTACGACTCGATCAACGACACTCCCTGTCCGGTTTTTGGCGTCAATCGCAACATCGCCACGCCCTATGTGATCAATTGGAATTTAAACATCCAGCAAGCTCTCTGGCGTGACGCTGCTATGACGATCGCCTATGTTGCCAACAAGGGCGTCAAGCTCTACAGCATTCGCGATATCAACCAGAACGTCTACGCCAATGACTCGGCGGGCGACGAGCAATCCGGACGTCCCTTCGTCAACCAGTTTCCCTATCTCAGCTACATCGACATGCTCGGCAATGGAGACAACTCGATGTACCACGCCTTGCAAGTTACCGTCCGGCAGAACACGCACAAGGGCTTGTACTTCGTTGCCGGATACACTTGGGCGCACTCCATCGACGACGCCAGCGGCAATCGCCAGTTCAACATTCAGAATAGTAATAATCCCGCGGCCGAGCGTGGTAACTCAGATACGGACATCCGCCATCGCTTCACCATGGCCGCGACTTATGAATTGCCTTCGAGGCCAGGATATGCGCAACTATTGCGCGGCTGGCGTATCAATTCCATCTTCACCGCCCAGACCGGAGAGCCCTTGCTGTTTTACGACAGCTCCGATGACATCAGCGGCACTGGGGAACTCAATGACCGCTGGAATCTCGCTGGAGATCCGTCCAAGATTCACTGGTCTCAATATCATCCCCTGCCCTTTTATCCGGACGGAACCACCAATCCAGCTTGCCTCGCGACCGGTGCAGATCCCGGACAACTGGCTTATTACGGCTGCTTCGCCGGTCCCGGTTGGGAGATCACGCCTCCCAATGCCGGCCAGTTTGGAAGCATGGGCCGAAACGTTGTCTATGGCCCGGGCTACGTGGATATGGATTTCTCCATTATTAAGAATTTTACCTTCGGCGAACGCGCCAAACTCGAATTGAGAGGCGAGTTCTTCAACCTTCTCAACCATCCCAACTTCGCCGGCGTTGACACCGATCTTTCCGACGGGTTCAGCACCAACAGCAACCCTTTGTTCAATGGAACAGTTGGACAGGCTTTCTACACGCCCGATATCGCCGCATCCAATCCCGTCATCGGTTCCGGTGGATCGCGTCATATCCAAGTGGGAGCGAAAATTATTTGGTAAATGTCATTTGCTGATGGCAGCACCATCAACGTCAATCCGTACTCCTAGGTGGGAGGCCAATGGTCGCACAATGCGTACATCTGCGTTTCCCGTCCGTAAAGCTGCGAAACAAAATCGGCCCCATCCTGACGTCGTGTCTTTCGAAGTCAGGGTGGGATTCCACTGCCGCGCAAGATTCGGAATTTTTACCCGCTTTTACCCTCGCACCAACAGAAGGTGGCGCGGTAACTCCTGATAACACGTGAGGAATCCAGTCACAACGAGGCATGAAGAGAGGTCCCGCACGCCAACCACATTTTGTCAGTGAGTTATGGCTCTTTTCTAGGGAGGCGAGAACCGGACACGGCGACTTCGTCCCATACTTTGCTGCGCAAGACGGTTCTCCCGACGACGGAGCATGCTTAGGAATTTCCTAACGGCCAGTCGGCGAGCAGACGGTTTCGATAATGATCGCTCGAGGATCGGCGAAAAACCGGCGTTGAAAGTACAAGGCCACGTTGACCAGGGAGACCATCACGGGTACTTCCACCAGCGGGCCGATGACCGCCGCGAAGGCGGCTCCCGAGTTGATTCCGAATACTGAAACCGCAACCGCAATCGCCAGTTCAAAATTGTTAGAGGCGGCGGTAAATGCCAGGGTCGTGGTCTTGGAATAATCCGCCCCCAATTTCTTGCCCATGTAAAACGACACCAGGAACATCACCACGAAATAAATCAATAACGGCACGGCAATGCGCAGGACGTCGAGGGGCAGTCGAACAATATACCCACCTTTCAGCGAGAACATCACCACAATCGTGAAGAGGAGGGCAATCAGCGTCAGGGGGCTCACGCGTGGAACGAAGTTCCGGTTGTACCAATCCAGCCCTTTAGCGCGAACCAACGCAGTACGAGTCAGAAATCCGGCAAGAAATGGTATTCCAAGATAAATCAATACACTCCTGGCAATTTCCCCAATCGATACATTGACGACGGTGCTGCGAAAGCCAAGCCTGGCGGGCAAGATAGTAATGAAAACCCAGGCGTAAAGAGAATAGAAAAAAACCTGGAAAAGAGAATTGAAGGCCACCAAGCCCGCCGCGTATTCGCTATCGCCGCGGGCGAGTTCGTTCCAGACAATGACCATGGCGATGCAGCGGGCGAGGCCGATCATGATTAGCCCGGCCATGTATTCCGGATAGCCGCGTAGAAATACGATCCCCAGAACAAACATCAGAATCGGCCCGACAACCCAGTTCTGCAGCAGGGAAAGCACGAGCACCCGCTTGTTGCGAAAGACTTCGTGCAGCCGCTCGTATCGCACCTTCGTGAAAGGTGGATACATCATCAGAATCAATCCCGCCGCAATCGGAACCGAGGTTGTGCCAACGTTGAAGCGATTCAGAAACGGCACGATTCCCGGCATCAGCCAACCAATCACTACGCCCACCACCATGGCGGAGAAGATCCACGCGGTCAGATAACGGTCGAGAAAACTGAGACTGCTAGTTGCCTTCATGGGTGAGTCCTCACCTTTGTTCTCGGGAAACGCGGCTACTTCTGCGCGACAGCCGTCATCGTCTGCCCAATCCTGTCGAGCTCCTTCTTGAGTGCGAGGCCGTCAAGGGTCTTGAGAGGAAGGCACAGAAACAGGCTGATTCTGCGATCCAGAATCAGGAATCCCTCGCGAAACGCCCGCTGCACATCGGCTTCGCTTCCGTGGACTACCGCAGGGTCGGGAACACCCCAATGGGCGGTCACAGGCTGACCTGGCCAGATTGGGCAGACTTCCTTGGCCGCATTGTCACAAACTGTGAAAACAAAGTCGAGCCTGGGAGCACCCGGCAGCGCGAATTCGTCCCATGCTTTGCTGCGCAGACCCTTGGTTGGTATGTGCGCAATTTCGAGCTGCCGCAAGGCCTCCGGTCGAACCGCCCCCGAGGGGTGACTTCCGGCGCTATAGCCCGTGAAATTCGGCCTGCCTTTGAAGTTTAGAATCGCCTCGGCCATGATCGAGCGTGCTGAATTGCCCGTGCACAGAAATAGCACGTTGTAATGTCCTTCCATATTCGTGTTCTCCTAGCTGCAGCAGGCTGGTCCGCAACATGACGCCGCGCTTCCGGGTTTGATGGCGCGCACGAAGGCGCTCATGAATTTGCCATCCACCTGCGGCGCAATCTTTTCTACGTCGATGTCTTGGCCGGCAAGAAACTCGCGGGCATCCTCGATGCGGTAGATTCTCGTGGGCTCGATCTCAATCTGCACGAATCCTGCCACCGCGAGTTTGCTGCTGTATTCATTTTCTTCCAGCGCGCCAGCAACGCAGCCCACCCACAGAAGAACGCTTTGGCGAATTTCGGGCAGCATCTCGCCGCGAGTGACCACGTCCGAGACCGCAAAGCGTCCGCCGGGCTTCAGCACGCGAAACGCTTCGCCGAGGACGCGCCCTTTGTCGGCCGAAAGATTGATCACACAATTCGAGATGATGACATCGACGGAGTTGTCGGGTAACGGGATGTGTTCGATTTCACCTTTCAGGAACTCGACGTTTTCGATTCCGGATTTGCGCTTGTTCTCGTTGGCGAGGGCCAGCATCTCGTCGGTCATGTCGAGGCCGTACGCTTTGCCGGTCGGGCCGACTCGCTTCGCCGAAAGCAATACGTCAATCCCTCCGCCGGAACCTAGATCGAGCACAACTTCGCCGGGATTCAGATTTGCCAGCGCGGTTGGATTGCCGCAGCCGAGCGAGGCGAGCAGGGCTTCCTCAGGAACTTGCTGGGCCTGCGACAGATCGTAAAGGTTGGAGGTGATCGGATCGCAGCAACCAGTGCTGGCCGTGGCGCCGCAGCACGAACTACCTCCGCTGGTCACTCGCAAGGCCGCCTGCCCGTATTTTTCTTTGACTACTTCCTGGATGGCTTCTTTCGTCTTCGAGGTCATTGTGCATCTTCTCCTGACGGCCGGTTGAATCAGCGGCACACTTGAATGATGGTTTCCGCCTTCACTGCCTGGTTGCGGGTGCAACACTCGGCATACAGAAAGCGCAGCAACTCCTGCAGCGCCTCCGTGCTGGCGGTGTAGCGCAGGAACGTGCTTTCCCTCTGCACGCGAACTAAGTCTTCCGCCTTGAGCTTGTCCAGATGATGCGACAGGGTCGAGTTCGGAATATCGAGTTCTTCCTGAATCTCACCCGCTACCAGTCCCTCGGGATGGGCGGAGAGCAGCAGTTGCATGATCCTCAGCCGAGGCTCCGTACCCATGGCGGAAAACATGTCAGCGTATTTGGCTGTCTTTTCGGAATCGCGGCGTGCCCGGGCGCTTTTCATATTTCGATATTTGCAGAACTATGGACGACTGTCAAGCACGCCAGATCCCGGCTCGACAAAGATGGCCGAACAGAGCCGGCACCCTGTGACAGAAGTCACAGCCTTATGTTTACCGCCGCGCTACTCTCGCTACATAAGGATTGGTTATGGCAAGCGCAGTTCTCAGCGACATATCGGAGCCTCTGGTCAAGGCAAAAAAGAAGCTCATCCGGCGCAGCGACCGCGACTGGTCGCAGACCATCCGGCGCAGCTTTCAGGTGGCTTTTTTGCTGCTCAATTTCTGGATGGGCACTGTCTTCTATTTTTGGGTGCGGCAATTTGAGCCGGGCGGTGCGGCTACCTCCCTGCAACGCCCGGCTGGGGTCGAGGGATGGCTCCCCATCGCCGGCCTGATGAATCTCAGTTACTTTCTGCTTACCCGTCATGTTCCGGCTCTGCATCCGGCAGGAATGTTTCTGCTGCTCTCATTTCTGGCCATGTCATTTTTGTTTCGCAAGGCGTTCTGCAGCTGGCTCTGCCCGGTAGGAACGATTTCGGAATATTTGTGGCGCTTGGGGCACAAAATCTTTCGGCGTAACTTTAGCCTGCCGCGCTGGCTTGATATCGGACTGCGCACGCTGAAGTATCTGCTGCTTGCTTTCTTCGTGTGGGCCGTTACTTCGATGGCCGCCGACCAACTCGCCGCCTTCATGAACAGTCCTTACGGCGTGATCGCCGATGTGAAAATGCTGAACTTCTTCCGCCACATCGGAGAGACCGGCATCATCGTACTCGGCGTGCTGGTTGTGGCATCTGTGTTCGTGCAGAATTTCTGGTGCCGTTACTTGTGTCCTTATGGAGCGCTGCTCGGCATCGTGTCGCTCTTCAGTCCAGCGCGTATTCGCCGCAATACCGAGACTTGCATCGATTGCGCCAAGTGCGCCAAGGCTTGTCCTTCAGCCTTGCCGGTCGACAAACTAGTCACCATCAAATCGGCGGAGTGCACGGGATGCCTGGAGTGCGTAGCGGTTTGTCCGGCAAAAGATACGCTGAGATTGTCGCTGCCGAGCTTTGCGCTACACAAGATCCTGGCGCCGAAGCCTGCACGCTTGCCGGTCTGGGCCATGGCTGCGGGGATTGCATTGCTCTTCGTGGGCTTCGTTGGATTCGCTAAGACCGCCGGCTACTGGGATTCGCATGTGCCGCATGCTGTCTATCAGCAACTCGTGCCCTACGCAGATGAGGCGCAGCATCCGATGCCAGGGCAGAACTGAAGCGCGAGGGCGTGCGAGCCAGCGGCCAGGGTTCGGCCGCTCGAAACCGCTACCAGCCGCGGACCGGGGTATCTGGATAGCACCGAGGGTTAGCCTGCCGCTTCAATTTCATGAGCTGTTTTGCACAGTATCTGTGGTCCCAACCAGCGAAACTGTAAAGACAGCCAGGAGCTCACGTTCTTCAGCACGTCGAACTCGTGCCCCTCGGCCTATCCATAAGGAGCATTGAATGAAATTGAACAAGATTATTGTCTTGACGTTTGCCTCCCTCGTCGTCTTTGCACTGTCATTGCCGGCACTGGCACAGAGCACAACGCAATCGACCACCACCACCACCACGCAGGCTCCGCCTCCACCGGAGGCACAGTCGCAGAGCACCACGACTACCACCAGCCCCTCTACTCCCTCGCAAACCCAGACCACGCAATCGAGCGAGAGCACAACCAAATACAAGCACCATCACAAGAAAGTCCAGAAAGACAGTCAATCCAGCACTACGACCACGACGCCGGGTCAGCCCGCGCAAAGTACAACTACGACCACCACGACACCGCCGCAGTAATGGCAACGCTTTCCAAGCAAGGGTCCCATGTCCTAGCGCTCAGACGTGGGATCCTCCCTACCTCGACTCTATTCGCGACTACGCCACCTGAGAGGCGGCGTTTCGGGTGCGCCCGTCACTGCTTCGCGTCGCGGCGCAGCCCCTTGTCGTACATGGCGCCATAGTCTAAATACTGCGCGACGGGATTATCCCAGTAATGAATCTCGACCTTCTCCACTTCTCCGTTCTTTCCTAAGCTGGCGGTCAGGTGCGCGTTGATGCCGGCGAAATATGTGGGCAGATTCAGTTTCTGATAACGCGCCAGGATCTGGTCGCGTAGCGCAGGGTCGAAATGCACTCCGTATTTGTCCACCAGCGCTTTGATGGAGTCGTAGTCGCCTTCGGCCTTGATGCGCATCAGTTCGGATAGAAGCATGCCTACTCCCTGGCGCATTTTCTGGTAGTCGACGACTCGAACGTAGGTCTTAGCGTTATCACTGCGCGTGAATTGTTCGATCGAGCCGGGAACCTTGTCGGCGATGTAGTGGGCGATCAACTGCCGGTCGCGGGCGTGATCTTCTTCGATAGTGTCGCCGTGCGGAATGCGGCGTAGCTGGATCAGCCCGACCAGCGCCTGGTTGTCATACATCGCCTTCGCCACTTCTTCCTGGTTCGAGATCAGGCCCAGCTCTTTCAGCTTGGGATCCCAGACATTCCACAGCGCCATCAGGTCGGCTCGGCCTTCTTCCAGCGTGGAATAATATTCTTTCAGAAAGTTCTGGGCTCCGCCGCTGACGCGTTCGCTCAGCTTGCCCGAGCCGTGGCCGATGACTTCGTGCAGGGCGGTCATCAGATTCTCGGCTTCGGTGCCATACTTTTCGTGGCGCGCCAGTATGGTGGGGTCGGCGGCAAACTCAGTGATGGTGGCCGTCCCCGCGGCTTCGTCAAGCGCCCGCTTGCTGCCGGTAAAAAGAAAATTCTTCGAGCCATATTTTTCATGAATCTCATCTTCGTTGGGCAGATTGTCGCCGATGGTCGTGACCGAAAAGTCTCCGCTTTCGATGAGCGTCTCCACCGCTTTTACCACCGGCAGCTTGAAGGAATCGCGCTTGTACTTCGCGTCCCAAGGCGCTTTCTCCTCGAAGTAGCCGGCGTTTTGTCCCAGTTTGTTCATCGCGGTGCTCAACGGCTTGTCGGTGATGGTGACGAAGCTTTGCGAACTGCCCTTGGCTCCGCGAACATCGCGATAGACCTCGATGAATCCGTTGTCGAAGTCGACGGTGGCGTCGTTCTGCACCCACGCGATGCCGAAGGCGACCCACTCCGCATAGTCGCCCGTCTGGTAGAAGCGAATGAGATGGTCGATGGCCTGCGCCTGCGCCGGCTCCGCTTGAGCGCGCGCTTTCTCCAGGCAGTCATTCGCTTTCTTCAGGTAGGTCGCGTACAGGCCGGGAGGAATTTTGCCGTCGGGAGTGCCGGCGCGGTAGACCTGTTCGGCAAGTTTGCCGTCGGGCCCTTTTACCACGCGCGAGTTCAGCGGATATTTTTCCGCAAGTCCCTTAAGATCTTTTTCGCTCACTCCAGGATAAAAAGTGTTCGAGCTCGACTGGATTATGTCCCTTCCCCCTGCCGGACTTTTGGCCGTGACCATGGGCTCGAAGTTGGGATCAAACAGGGACGGCCGCAGCGCCTCCAGTTCACGTTTCAGATCGCCGGGAGATGCGAGCGCGGGAAGATCGGCGTACGAGGTTTGAAAAGCTCCGTTGTGTTGCGCCGCTTGCGCCGCTCTTTGCAATTGCTCGAAAGTGAAGGACGGAAGAAATTTCTGCGCCGTCTGTTCGTGGTGATTACCGCGGTTGGCCCAGAACAGTTTCGCGAAGTCGGAGATCGGCCGCAGATCGCCAGGATCGATTCCCTTGGAATGCGCCATGATCTCTTCGAAGAGCCGCTTTTCCTGCAGCCCGTAGGCCGATTGCTGATCGTAAATAATCGGGTCGATGGCAATCGACGCTTGCACCAGCCAGTAGGCCAGGTTCTGTTGCCGTGGCGTCAGCGATTGGAAGCTCGGAGCATAAAGTTGGATGAAAGCAAAATCTCCCACTCGCTCCAGCACGACTTTCTTTTGCTGGCTGTGCGCGGGTGCGGCGGATAACAGGATCAGGGAAACAATGACCGGCGCGAGAAAAATGCGATCGAGAAAAGGTACGGACTTGCTCGGCTTCAATGTGGCCTCCATAAACACTTTGTAGCAACTGCGACCAAACTCCGCAGGCTACCACAAACCTCCGGCTCGCGCCCTGAAGGGTGGACAAGAGAGCGCGCTAATTCCGCGTATCGCGATTGTAGCGCCGCCGTCCCGGCGGCTGTCTTTGCGGATATCGTGCCTGACGGGCGATGGCGAAGCCGCCCTCGGGACAGCCGGCAAGGATGCCGGCGCCACTCTTACTTGCGGTAGCGCTGCACTAACTGCTGGTAGCGACGGTCGGCGCGCAGCGCAGAAAAGTAAGGGCTCGAATCGAGCGCAGCAAAATCGTGGAATCCCAGTTCGAAGGTCTTTTGCAGCGTGGTCAAAGCTTTCTCTTTGTCGCCGCGAGCCGCATAGGCTGCAGTAAGCCAGTAATAGTTGATGCTCGCCGGGCGAACACCCTTTAACATTGCGCTCAGAGCTTTGTCGTATTCCCCCTGGGCCAGATAAGCCTGCCCCAGTCCGAGTGTCGCCATGGTGTTCGCTGAGTCCAACCCCTGTGCCTGCTCCAAGACGGCAATCGCCTCGGGATAGCGCTGCTGCAGCAAAAGGGCTCGACCTAGGTGATAGAGGGTCTGGTAGCGCGAGGGTCGCAGACGCAGCGACTCGCGCGCCGCCTTCTCGGCAGCCACGGCTTCGGGAGGCTGTTCGTAGGCCAGCGACCACGAAAGCAAATCCCAGGCGTAGGCATTCGTCGGGTCCAGATCCGTCGCGGTGCGGAACTCCCGCGTCGCGCCCACGTAGTCGTACTTATCCGCAGCCACCATGCCCAGAGCCACGTGGGTCTCGGACAATTGCGGGTCGATGGCCAGAGCGCGCTCGGCGAATTGCTCGGCTCGCTGCAGATGCGATGGACTCGCGTCGAGATTGCGATAGATCTGCCCTTCTACCCACGACAGCCCGGCCAGGGCGCGAGAATAATTGGGATCCGACTGGAGCGCGTCTTCGAAGTGCCGGCGTGCCACTTCAAGCTTGTCGGGCTGGTCGCCGTACGCAATCAATGCTTCCCCGCGCAAGTAGGCGTCGTAGGCCTGAGGATTCTGCGTGTCCCGATGCTGAATCGCCTCTTGTTCTTGCGGGCTGAGCTTGAGGTTGAGCGATTCGGCAATCTTCAGCGCAGTTTGTTCTTGCAGCGAGAAGACATCTTTCATCTCGCCCACGAAATCATCCGCCCAGACCTGGAATCCGGTGCTGGAGTCGATCAGATGCACGTTGATCCGCACCTGGTTGCCCGCCTTGCGCACGGTTCCTTCCAGTAGATATCTGACGCCCAGAACTTTGCCGATTTCCGCTGCACTCTTGTCGGTGCCTTTCAATGCCGCCACCGATGAGTGCGATGCCACGTCGATGGCCTGGATCTTCGAAAGCTTGGTCGTGATTTCATCGGTCATGCCATCGCTGAAATAGGTGCTGTCCGGTTCAGCGCTCAGGTTTTTCAGCGGAAGCACGGCAACCGTCGGCTTGCTGGCCACCGCCGCGGATTGCGCCGCAGAATGTTTCTCGTACCACGCGACGCCTCCGATCGCCGCCAGCAAAGCCAGCACGACCACGGCTGCGATTACGATTCCGCGCTTCGATTTCGAACGCCGCTCCGCTGGCACATCCGCCGCAGGCGTTCTCCCTGATTCCGAGGCGCGCTGGATGCGCTTCAAATCCGCGCGCAGTTCGGCCGCCGACTGGTAGCGCATCTCCCGGTCTTTCTCCAGCGACTTTTCCAGTATCCGCTCAAACTGCGCGGGCAGCGCCGGATTCAGCCGCACGGCTGGGGTCGGCGTGCGGTTCATGATTCCGTCAAAGATCACTCCGGTGCTGCCGCCCGCAAACGGCAACGCGCCCGTCGCCATTTCATATAAGACGACTCCGAACGAAAACAGGTCGGTGCGCGCATCCACTTCCTTCGCCCGCACTTGTTCGGGCGACATGTAGGCGACCGTGCCCAGCGTCGATCCGGCGCTGGTGAGATGCTCGTCTTCGACGGTCACCGTGTTCGACTCCGCTATCCTGCTTGACGATCCGCTGCCCGCCGCTACCTTCGCTAATCCGAAATCGAGAATCTTCGCGTGGCCGCGTCCGGTCACGAAAATGTTGGCGGGCTTGATGTCACGATGCACGATGCCTTTCGAGTGGGCTGCGTCGAGGGCATCGGCGATCTCGATCGCCAGCGCCAGTAAAACCTCCATTTCGATCGGCTTTCCGCCGATCCGATATTTCAGCGTCATGCCTTCGAGAAATTCCATGGCGATGAAGGCTTGGCCCTCTTGCTCGCCAATGTCGTAAATGGTGCAGATATTGGGATGATTCAGTGCCGACGCCGATTGCGCTTCCCGCTGAAAACGAGCCAGCGCCTGGGGATCGCGGGCAACTTTCTGCGGCAGGAATTTAAGCGCGACGAAGCGGTGCAGCCGCGTGTCCTCGGCCTTGTAGACAACGCCCATACCTCCGCCGCCCAGTTGTTCGACAATGCGATAATGCGATATAGTTTGGCCGATCATATTGGACGGGAGAAGTATAACGCGGGATGGATTTTGAATCTTGAATCCGTCGGGCAGCCCCGCCCTCCCAGCCCTGTCATCCTGAGCGGAGCGCAGTGAGCGAAGCGAAGCAGCGCAGAGCCGAAGGACCCCTGCCTTCTTCTCTCATCTGGAACCCAGGGGAACCTAGGGACGGACGAGGAACCTCGGTCCACACGGGACGTTCACCAGTTTTTCTTCCGACTCAGTAACGTAAAGAAAACCGGCATACGTCCCATCTGTCCCCTCATTCGTCCAGATCGTCTCAAAGGTTTATCTTCAGCTCTTGAGGAATGCCAGCAGGTCGGCGTTGATCGTCTCCGCCTGCGTAGTAGGCATGCCGTGCGGATAATCCTTATATGTAATCAGCCTCCCATTCTTCAGCAGCTTTGCCGACTTCGGTCCCGCTGCCACATATGGAACGATCTGATCGTCCTCGCTATGCATCACCAGCACCGGAATCGTTATCTTCTTCAGGTCCTCCGTAAAGTCCGTCTGCGAGAAGGCCACAATCCCGTCATAGTGCGCCTTGGCGCCGCCCATCATCCCCTGCCGCCACCAATTTGCAATCGTGGCCTCAACGGATTTCACCCCGGGCCGGTTAAATCCATAGAAAGGCCCCTCCGGTAGGTCGCGATAGAACTTCGACCGATTCGCCGCAAGTTGCGCCTGCAGATCGTCAAACACTGACTTCGGCAGGCCCTCCGGATTGGCAGCCGTCTTCAACATCAGCGGAGGCACCGCGCTAATAATCGCAGCCTTGTACACGTCCTGTTGCCCACGCCGCGCCAGATAGTGCACTACCTCACCGCCGCCGGTCGAGTGCCCAACATGGATCGCATCTTTCAGACCCAGATGCGCAGTAAGCGCCGCCAGGTCGTCCGCGTAATGGTCCGTATCGTGCCCATCGGCCACCTGCGTCGAGCGCCCATGCCCACGTCGGTCATGCGCGATCACGCGATGCCCCTTGCCCATAAAGAACATCATCTGGTTATCCCAGTCATCCGCCGAAAGCGGCCAGCCATGGCTGAACACGATCGGCTGCCCCGAACCCCAGTCCTTGTAAAAGATCTCAACGCCGTCTTTGGTGGTTACAGTAGGCATACAGACTCCTTTCACAATTGGATTGACGCCCGCCAATTAAATCACACTCGCTTGTTTAGAGTGAAGAAGCCCCTGCCGATTCCAAAGCGCAAACCAGCGAACCCAGCGGAACCCCGGCGCACACGGGACGTTCATCAGTTCTTGTTCCGAGTCAGTAACGTAAAGAAAACCGGGCTACGTCCCATAGTTGCCACCGGAATCTCACCATTCTGTTTCATCACATCCGCACTGTGTTCACGATCACTGACACCATCCCCCGTGCCCTGCGAGAATCATTCCCAGATCGTGTGAGTGAAGCGTGTGCCCGCCTCCAGACGCGGTCAAGCCTTCCGCGTTAAGAAGCAAAACGTTCTTCGACATTCTGGATTTCTCCCGAACGGGTTTCACCGACTGATCGGAACGAAACGGGTAGGCCTTTCCCGGCCTCGGTTTTGTCAAGCTTGACTTTTTGCTCGGGATGAAACGAGGTCCAACGTTGTGAGGAAGCAAGCGTGCCGAGCTAAGTGAAAGAAGAATAAAGACTTTACCTCTAAGTCCTTATTCCTTAAAGACCTGGCGGAATAGCCTGGCTAAAAGTATTGATTCCCAAAGACCGGCTAGGGGGAGGGGGTACACCCTTACAGGCCAGCCCACACTCAATACAGAAAAATACGTCTTTCCCAAGCAACACTAAGAAAATTTATTTTTCGGCGAACAAACAGAGAATTCTGGAACCCGTCATACTCTCGGCGATCGAGGCGCACCGCCATTTTCTTTTTCATGCTTTTTCATGCTTTCGCATGCTTCTGCGCGGCACGTTCTTGCAGTGCCACCGTCACCGCGCGGAGCATATCCGCGGCGGGAGCGGGCTTGCCCGTCCAGATTTCGAATTGGCGCGCGGCTTGCTGCACGAACATTTCAACTCCCGGGATCACCGTGAGTCCTTTCGCCCGCGCTACCTTCAGCAGGTGCGTTTCCACCGGATCGTAGACCATATCGAAGACGATGCGCGCCTGAATCTCTTCGTCTTTCAGCGGACAGTCGCGCGTGTTGCCCATGCCTACGGGCGTGGCGTTGATGATGACGTCGAAGGCGAGTTTGCGCAGGTCGGCTCGTTTCACGGTGCGCGCTTTGGCTTGGCGCGCCAGCTTCTGGCCTTTGACTGCGGAGCGGTTCAATATCCACACTTCCGCCCCGCGCTCTTTGAGGCCGAAAACGGCGGCCCGCGCCGCGCCTCCCGCTCCGAGCACCAGGACCTTCGCGTTCTCGATAGTGATGCGCTGCTCCAGCGGTCGAAGCACGCCGGTGATATCGGTATTGAAGCCATACAGCTTGCCTTCCTGGCCTCGGACCACGGTGTTACAGGCTCCCACTTTGGCGGTGTGCGCGTCGGTGTTGTCGAGGAAGGGCAGGATCGCCTGCTTGTACGGCATGGTGATGCTCATGCCGTGCAGCGGAATTTCGCGCGCGCAGTAGATCAGGTCCTTCATGGTTTTCGCGTGCAACGGAACATAAACGCCATTAACGTTTTCGCGGCGAAGCGCCGTATTCATCATCACCGGCGAGAGCGAATGGCCGATGGGATCGCCGGCTACTCCATAGATGCGGGTGGCAGCATCGACCTGGTCGATGCGATAAATGTTGCGCAAATCGCGGGCGCTGATCTGGCCCGGTGCAGTCTTCGCGTCGGCGTTCACGGCGGCGAAGGTGAAAACGCTTCCGGCGCGCACGCTGAGCACGCGGCTGATGACGCCCTGCTCGCCCATGCACAATCCGATCATCGCCTGCTCACCGGCGTGCGCTTGCAGAAACTTCATCATCGCCACGTTGTCCGAGAGCGAAGTCGCCGTAGTCACCAACTTGTAATAGTCGGCGCGCACTTTCAGCATCTTCTGCAGGGTTTCTTCGAGATTGCGGGTGGCGCGAAAATCATGGAAGGACAGGATCAGGCCGACCCGGCTGCGCAGGCGCGCGACGGCTTCGGGCTTGGCCGATTGCGCGCTTTGCAGTTCGAGGTCGACCAACTGGCACCCCGCTGCATGCGCCTTGGTCAAGATCTCGAGTTGAGAGGCTACGGTTCCCTTGAATTTGCCGCCATTGTCGGCGCGGCGGCAGGTCCCTATGGCAGTGACGTACTGATGGGTCTCGAGAAAACGATCAATTTTAGAGACTGCGGCCAGCGGCTGCTTCAGGTAGTCCAGCCTGAACTCAAGAAATGGGTTATCCCTGGCCATGGATTCCGCGGTCGCCAGCATTTCTTCAATCGTGTCAGCGGCTAGCGCCAAGCAGGTTCTGGGCAGGTGCTGGGGCAGCGTGCGGGGCGCGACGGTGGACGACAATGCCAAGGCCATTCTTTCAGCGACCTATGCTACTCCTGTTTGCAACGACGGCGCGATATTACAGGGGTGTTCGCCGAGATGCAACCCTAAGCTGCGAAAAGCCTTGGAAACACTTTCCGGCCAACCGCCTCAATACCCTCGTAACCTTGACCCGCCTTCAGCCACTTGTTAGTTTTCGACTGTAACTCTTGTCGAACGAGACAGATAGCCGGGGAAGCCCGGATAATGGCGGGCCGGAGGTAAGATGAAGAAAACAGGATGGTTATTTCTATTCATGGCGGCAACTGTCGCCTTGGGGCAGCTGTCGTTCGGGCAAACCTCGCTGGCAGCCTCCACACCGGACGATGACGGAATCGTCCACACCTCGGTGAACGTGCCCTATGTGCGTTTTCAGACCCCAACTCCAGCCGACATCTATTGTGCCGGCTTTCTCACCAAGGAACGGGTTCCGGATTCGAACTATGTGAACGGCGGCTTGGAGACTCCGACCTCCACCAAGTTCGAGATTGGTGAACTCATTTACCTGGCCGGAAGCGGCTACAAGGCGGGGCAGCTCTATTCCGTGGTTCGCGAAATGCGCGACGTCAACGAGTACGAAATCTATCCGGGACAGAGAAAGGTGTTGGCCGCCGCGGGACGTCCCTATGGAGAAATCGGTCGCGTGCGCGTGGTCGATACGCGCAATCGTAGCGCGATCGCTCAGGTCGAATTCAGCTGCGATCCCATCAACCCGGGAGATGTTGTCGTCCCCTTCGTGGAGAAGCCTGCCGTTGCCTTCCACGTGCCGGGTCGTTTCGACCGCTTTGCCCCCGCCAATGGAAAGTTGACCGGGCGCATCGTCCTCGGAAAGGACTTTGACGGCTTTCTCGGCACGGGAATGAAACTCTACATGAACATGGGTTCGAACCAGGGCGTGAAAATCGGCGACTATTTCCGCGTCGTCCGCTCCTATGAAGCGACCTTGAAGGATCCAGTCGACTCGCTCTCTTTCAAAGCGCGCACGTCGGAAGACACGCAGGTGGCTCCGCCGTCGTTTGAGGCCAACAGCTTCACCCGCACCAAGGGCCCGAATATTCACGTGCGCGATCTTCCACGACGCGCGGTGGGCGAAGTCGTGGTGCTCAACGTGACGCCCACGGCGGCCTCTGCCATGGTGGTCTTTGCGCTGGAAGATGTTTATGCCGGCGATACAGTCGAACTGGACGAGCAGAACTAACACCCGAGCACAGCAAACCGTTGGACTTAACAGAAGAGACGCGGAACACCGCGTCTCTTTTTGCGTTTAGGCAATGATGTCGCTTAGCTCAAGCTCCGGCTTGTTCTACTGCATCGCCTGCTTGCGCTGCAAAATCGTTTCGAGCGCGCTCTGCGTTTCTTTCGGAAGATGGTACGACTCGCTGTCGTTCGGAAACTGGTGCGAAATCACGTCAGCCTTGAAGGCCAGCAGCGATTGTGAGATCAGGGCGGCGGCATCGCCGTAGCGGCGGACGAATTTCGCCGCGTGTCCGAATGTCAGGTTCACGAGGTCGTGGAAGACCAGCACCTGGCCGTCGCAATTCGGGCCCGCGCCAATGCCGATCGTTGGCGCTTCGACCTCTGCCGTGATCATCGCCGCCACCTCGCGGGGAATGCCCTCCATATAAATGCAAGCCACGCCGGCGCGGTCCAGCGCAACCGCATCGCGCATCAGTTGCTCGATGGCGTTCAGCGTCTTGCCCTGCACCTTGTAGCCGCCCATCACATTGACCGATTGCGGCGTGAGCCCGATGTGCCCGGCAACCGGAATCTCCGCGTCGATCACGCGGCGGATCATCTCCGCGCGCTTTTCTCCGCCTTCGATTTTGACCGCCTCCGCCCCTCCTTCTTTCACGAAGCGTGTGGCGTTGTGAATCGCGTCTTTGGGGTCAACCTGGTAAGACCCGTAGGGCATGTCCGCGATGAGCAGCGCGTCTTTCACTCCGCGGCGCACCGCCTTTACGTGATGGAGCATCTCGTCAACCGTGACCGAGAGCGTGTTCTCATAGCCCAGCATGGTCATGGCCAGCGAATCGCCGACGAGAGCAATGTCGATTCCGGCCTCATCGACCAGACGCGCCGTGGCGTAGTCGTAAGCGGTGAGGCAGGTGATGGGTTGTCGGTGAAATTTCTTTTCGCGAAGTGTAGCGGTGGTGATCTTGCGGCTGCCCGCAGGCCCGCCGATAGGAATGAGACTCACGATGTCCTCCAGTGCCCCTCCGCCTTGGCGGATAGAGCCTGTGCGCGTCGTCTTTGGGTTAGATGACGCTGAGGGGATTATAAACGCAAAACAGTCGTTGGTCGATGGTCGTTAGCCATTGGGGTGGTTTCTTAAGCGCTGTGTCGCTGCTCTGAAGTTTGGCTAGGGGATCGCGTTCCCGGCCACGTTTCCCACAGACTCTATCATTGACAATTAATGTGACATAGTGTCTAACTTCTCCTGTGACGAATAAATACAAAGCCGATCTCGTTGCGGCCCTGAACGAATTGCTGCTGATGGAAGTCGAGTTTTCCGATATGGAGAGGCGTATCGCAAAACAGAAAAAGAGGATCGCGGCTCTGCATGAATTGGCAGAAGGAAATGACGAAGCTCCTGCGCCGATGGGACTTGTGCAGGGAATAACCGATGCCTGCCGGACTGTATTTCGCGCTGCCGACGATCCTTTGTACCCGATTCAGGTAAAGGAAAGAGTTGAAGCGCTCGGGCTGCCTCCCCAGCAGAACCTTTTGGCCTCTGTTCACACCGTGATTAGGCGACTGGTTGCTGCAAATGAGATACAGGAAGTTAGCCCGAAAGGTGGTAGTGGCCCGCTCGCATACCAATTGACAGCCCGCAAACGCTTCGCACATGCACACAAAGCGAAGTTGGAACGCGAAAACGGAAAACAAGGTTGAATTTAGGCGTTCAATCCACGCGAAAGGGTCAGCATGGCGGGGAAGGTCAATCGTGATTTGGAGCGCCGCATCGACGGGTTCTACGCCCTCTGCGAAAAGATCCTCCTGCGGACTCTGATCTTCGGATGCTTCGTTCTTGAACTCGGCAGATTTGCCAAGTGGTTATGGCGATAGTGCTTGCAATCTACGGACTCGACCTGATGCTGTTGCTTGCCACAAAAGTGATAGATGAGCACGTGATGCCGATGATTCCGACATTAGTGGAAATTGGGAGATCCATGCGACATAAAGAAAACGCGATCAAGCGCACGGTGCTGTTGGGAGAGTCGATCATCCGCTCGACCAAGATAAACGCGAGGGGACAAGTCACCATTCCTGCTGACTTGCGGGAACGATTCGGGATCAAGAAGGGCACTCGCATCGATTGGACAAGAGATGGAAGCCGGCTGGTGCTGACTCCGGTTACACCTCTTCAAAAGAGATCTTAGCGCTTGCGCTTCGCATTCTCCCGCAGCCACGCCGCATACCCGTCTTCGTCGAGCGTGCCCGCCGCCAGATCCATCACGGCCTGCGTAGCGTCCTCCTCGCTGGCCTTGAAGACGAAGCCTTGGAGCTCTAAGAAGAGAACGCCAAGCACAAACCCCGTCCGCTTGTTGCCATCAACAAAAGGATGGTTGCGGACGATTCCCGCCGTGTAGAGCGCGGCCAATTTGACGAAGTCCAACTCCGCGGCATAAGCATAGTGCTGGCGAGGGCGGGCAAGAGCGGATTGCAGAAGGCCGCGGTCGCGCAACCCGGTAGCGCCGCCGTGCAGGGCCAGGAGCCGATCGTGGATCGCGAGCGCATCGCGTTCTTCGATCCAAAGTGGTTCTTTCTTCTTCACTTTCTTCTTCAATTCGCTGCTCTACTTGGAAAGCGCATGCAGCGTGTTGCGATAACGGCTCATAATTTCTTCCGCCTTCGCCATTTTCTTCTCGAAAGCTGGGTCATAAGGCGTGAGCCGGTAATCGCCGTCCCCCGACTCGATCAGGAAAAGCCGCTCCCCGTCGCTGGTCTGCAGACGGTCGATCACTTCTCTCGGCAGGACAACCCCTAGCGAGTTGCCGAACTTGCGGATCTTCAGCTCAACCATGCCCTTCTCCTTATGTTATTACAATTGTAATAACATTGCGCGATCACCGCAAGACGGCGATTTGCCCTACTCTCATTTTTTTCATCACAAATCGTCTGTGCAGGCCATCACAGACGTCCCTTCTCGCGCGCGCCATAATAACGATCGGATCGAAGAATCCAGACGTGCGCCCGTCTCCAGATGAAGTTAACCAATTTAGATTGAATGCGTTACGTGAACACAGGGGGGGGTACCCCCGAAACAACGGAAATCCGCTGCCGTTGACCTTGGATTTTCCTGAGACCTGACACCTGAGCCGCGAGATCTGCTCCTACGCGCTGGCCGCATCCTGACTGCCCAGCGGCAGAAAATATTGTGTGCCCTTGATCGGCGCGGAGACTTTCTTCAGCAGCTCCTGCAAGTCTTCGTTGCGGTCGACGAAGTCGATCTCCGAGGTGTTCACGATCAGCAGGTCGGACTGCGTGTAGTGAAAGAAAAAATGTTCGTAAGCTTTCACCACTTCCATCAGGTAATCCTCGCTGATGGCTTTTTCGCCGGCGGCGTTCTTTTTCTTCAGCCGCTTCTTCAGCACCTCGGGCGTGGCTTGCAGGTAGATCACCAGATCGGGAGTGGGCAGCTGTTCCTGAAAATAATTGAAGTAGCGATTGTAGGTTTCCAGCTCCTGATCGTTGAGGTTGAGGCAGGCGAAGAGCTTATCTTTCTCGAAAATGTAATCGCAGACGATGGTCTTATTCGAACGCGGACCAAGATCGAGCGCGCGCAATTGCTCGAAGCGGCGAATCAGAAAAGCGAACTGCGCCTGAAAGGCGGCTCCGGGCTCACCGTCGTAAAACGCCTTCAGGAATGGATTGTCTTCCGGTTCGATCACGCGCTGCGCGGCCAGCCGATCGCCGAGAACCCGCGCCAGCGTGCTCTTCCCCACGCGTATGGGGCCTTCTACAGCTATGTAACGGGGTAACTCGAAAAGCTTGGCCATGGATTTTTTCGGTAACCGATTGGTCGAGAAGACTGCAGAGCAGAATATATGGCTTCGCCTTCCCGCGCAATGTGGAAGAAGTAGTCGTGGGTTTTCAGTCTTCAGTCGTCGGTCGTCGGTCGTTCGCAATTCGTTCTTCGCTATTCGCTTTTCGCGTCTGACACAAAGTTGCGAACGACGAACGGCGAAGAGCGAACGACGAGCTAGAATCTCCTCATGCTCCCCGCCCTCATAGGACTGACCGCTGCCGCGGCCGCTTGTGCCGCTGGCTATCAGTCAATGGCTCCGACCGGGCAGTGGTATGGAAAGACGCTCACTGCCGGGGTCCGCGGGAGCAAGCAGATTGCTCTAACCTACGACGACGGGCCGAACGATCCGCACACTTTCCGATTGCTCGATGTTTTGGCGAAGCACGGCGTGCGCGCGACGTTCTTCATGATCGGACGCTACGTTGCAGCGCGGCCCGATATCGCGCTCGCCGTCGCGCAGGCTGGACATGTCATCGGCAACCACACCTTCACCCATCCGCTGCTGATCTTCAAGTCGGAGGCGCAAACACGGTCGGAGTTAGTCGGTTGTCATCAGGCTTTGCAGGAGGCGATCGGCGAACATTCCAATCTGTTTCGTCCGCCCTTCGGAGGCCGACGCCCCGCAACGCTCGCGACCGCGCGCGAACTTGGATTAGAGACGGTGATGTGGAATGTGACCGGTTATGACTGGAACGCTCCTCCGGCCGCAGTGATTGAGAAGAAGGTAATGCGGCAGGTGCGCGGCGGAGACGTGATTCTCCTGCACGATGGCTCCCATCGCGCTATGGGCGCAGACCGGGCGCAGACGGTAATTGCCACCGACAATTTGATCCGGCGATATCGCGATCAGGGGTGTGAGTTTGTGACGGCGGAGGAGATGCGGGCCGGTGAACTCGCGCCGCAAGACGCCGGTTAAACATCCCGCTCCTTACGCCGCCACACCCGCAAACGCCTGCTTCGCTGCGGCGATCGTTTGCTGAACATCCCGCCCAGTGTGCGCGGCCCCCAGAAACGCGGCCTCGAACTGCGACGGCGGCAGGTAGATTCCATTTTCCAGCATCGCTCGAAAAAAACGCCCGAAGGCCTTGGTGTCGCATTTCTCGGCTGACGCCCAATCGGTGACTGGACCGGCGATGAAGAACCAGGTAAACATCGAGCCCACCCGGTTGTAGCACATGGTGACGCCCGCATCCTCGGCGGCGGCCGCTACTCCGGATACTACTTCTCCAGCCATCTTTTCCAGATTCGCGTAGACATCTTTGTGCGCGCGCAGGTAGCTTAGCGTGGCGTATCCAGCGGCCATCGCCAGCGGGTTGCCGGAGAGCGTTCCGGCTTGATAGACAGGTCCGAGCGGCGCTATCAGGTCCATGATTTCGCTCGGGCCTCCGTAAGCGCCTACGGGCAGGCCGCCGCCGATGATTTTGCCCATGGTGGTCAGGTCGGGCTGAACGCCATAGAGTTCTTGCGCTCCACCGAAGGCTAGGCGGAATCCGGTCATCACTTCGTCGAAGATCAGTAGCGCCTTGTCGTGCTGGGTAATCGCACGCAGTGCTTCAAGATATCCGCGCGCTGGCGGCACGCAGCCCATGTTGCCCACGACCGGCTCCACGATTACGCAGGCGATCTGGCCCTTGAATTTTTGGAATGCCTGATCGAGAGCGCAGATGTCGTTGTAGGGCAGCGCCAGCGTGAACTGGGTGAATTCTTCGGGAACGCCCGCGGAACCCGGGATACCCAGCGTGGCCACGCCCGATCCGGCTTTGACCAGCAGCGCGTCGGAGTGTCCGTGATAGCAGCCCTCAAATTTCACAATGTATTTGCGCTTGGTGTAGCCGCGCGCCAGGCGAATGGCCGACATGGTGGCTTCGGTACCGGAACTTACGAAGCGCACTTTTTGCATATGTGGAAACGCGGAGATGACGAGCTCGGCGAGATCGGCTTCGACAGGAGTCGAGGCTCCAAAGCTGGTGCCATTGCGTGCCGCGTTAATCACCGCGTCAATTACCGCAGGAGTGGCGTGGCCGAGAATCAGCGGTCCCCAGGAGCCGATGTAATCCACGTATTCGTTGCCGTCGGCGTCCCAGATATGGGAGCCCTGGCCGCGCACGATGTAGAGCGGGTCGCCTCCCACGCTGCGAAAGGCGCGCACCGGAGAGTTCACACCTCCCGGAATGAATTGTTCGGCGCGTTTTTGCAGTTTGCTGGATTGCTCGGTCTTGCGGGCCATTTTTATTCCTTCTCGTTGGCGGTAGAAATCAGCCAGGATAGGCGTGTTCGCCACATCATCCGATGCTTTCCCAATATAGCAGCGGCACGGGTTACCAGATGTGATAGTAACCGCTGCGGCGTCCGAGTTTCACGCCCAGACCAAATAACTCGCTCAGCCGATCGGATTGCAAGAGCTCTTCCTTGGGGCCATCCGCCACAACGCGCCCGTTTGACATCAGCACAACACGTTCGATTTCCGGAACGATGTCGGGAAGTTCGTGGGTTACGAGAATGATTCCGAGGCCCGAATTGGCGAGCGCGCGCATGGTTTCTCGCAGGCTGTGCTGGGCAAGAATGTCCAACGAGTTGCAGGGCTCGTCGAACAATAGTGCGCTCGGTTTATGGACCAGCGCGCGGGCGATCAGGATGCGCTTGGCCTCGCCGGACGACATCGCCTCGACCGAGCGTTGGGCGAGATGCGAGACACCGAGTTCGGCTAAGGCGGCCTCGGCGAGATCCCTTTTAGCAGGATCAACGTTGTGATTGGGAAAGATGCGCGTGCTGCTGAAGAAGCCGGAGAGAACCACATCCATGCCGCTGGCTTCGCCGGTACAAAGATACATCAGATCGTTCGAGACGATGCCTAAGAGCGAGCGCAGATCGAAGACGTTCCAGGTCTTGGCGCCGAGAATGCTAATACTCGAACCTTCGCGGATGACGGGATAACATTCGCGGGTTATGGTCTTGATCAAGGTTGATTTGCCGCAGCCGTTTGGGCCCAGGATGGCGACGTGTTCGCCACGATCGATGCGAAGATTAATACGGTCGAGAACCAGATTTCTTCCGCGCATAACACAGACGTTGCGCAAATCGAGCAGTGGAGCTTTTGGCTGCGAAATCGAATTCATCGGACTTTCACAGAATTGCAATACTGCTGCAATCTCTGGCGGCTATCTTACTGCCAGTTGCCCTTCTAACCGGGAGGGTTTATCAGGACGGCCTTGGGGGGCTCCGGGCTGTCCTTTTCATTTTGCCGCGACTTCTCGGCCCTGCTTCCGTTTGCACAATCTGCATACTCGGCGCGCGTTGAATCCTCAGTTATATAACCGCAGCCCCAACCAGACACTCGACGCCGGTTGCTTGTTTGCGCTGCGATATTAACCATGGTTAACTTCTCTTGGTATGATTGCGTTAACGTTGAAGTGGGGCGCGGAAGGGCACGACAAGGGAAAATGAGGGACGCACCCGATCAAGGGATCCTGGAGTCCCTATCTGTAACCTTCTATTAACCAAGGACGGGCATACTGCGGGATTGCCCTGGGGCGAGTGATTGCAATCACATCGAAGGGTGACTAGAGCCGTGGCTGCGGCGGAGCGCAGCCATTAGTTTGGGGTCATGATATTGAAATTGAAATTCATTTTCATAATCAGGGAGTGTCACCTGGCGCACGCTCGGATTGCGGCTCTGACGCTGGCCTTCTTTTTGGCGTCCGCTTCCGCATGGCCGCAGGCACGACCAGCGACCGTTTCTGCGCAAAGCGGCAATCCCGGCGTCGCCCAGACTGGCGACTCTGCCGCCGAGCCGCCAGGCGTGTCGAGCGAAGCTGTTGCCGACACGGAAGCTATGTTTCCGCATTTCAAGAGCACGCGCTTCTGGCTCACGGGGCAGGCGAACTTTATTTTCCAGGCTTTACCGAGTTTTCACGCCGATTACAGCGGGCCGCACAGCCTCGGTCCAAATTATGAAAAAGCGACTTCCCGGGTGATGACACTCTACACCGGGGCGCGAGTCAATAACTCCACCGAGTTTCTGGTCGATATTGAAGAAGCCGGCGGCGCCGCGCTCAGCATGGGTTTTGGACTGGCGGGAAATACTGACCTCGACATCGTGCGCAATCCGCTGCTCAGCAAGGCGCCATATCTCGGCCGCGGCATGATCCACACAGTGTTTGCGCTCAGCAAGGACATGGTCGAGAACGAGCGCAGTTTTCTTTCTCTGTTTGACGAGTTGCCGCGGCGGCGCCTTGAAATCCGCTTCGGCAAATTCAGCATGCCCGATTTCTTCGATCAGAATTCGGTCGGCTCCGACACCCATTTTCAATTCAATAACTGGACCGTCGACAACAACGGCGCCTGGGATTACGCCGCTGATACGCGCGGTTACACGGTGGGCGCGGTGGCGGATTACGAGGACCGCAGCTGGGGATTCCGTTTCAGTGAAAGTCTCATGCCAAAGATCGCGAACGGAATCGACCTGGTCTGGCGGCCCTGGCAAGTGCACGCCGAAAATTTTGAATATGAGTTGCGCCATGGCGTGATCCCGAAGAGATCGGGCGTCGTGCGCCTGCTTGGCTATGTCAATCACGCCAATATGGGCATCTATCGCGATGCGATTGCTCAGTTTGTTGAAGGCCAGGTCAAGGTGCCGGACATCACCAATCACCCCTGGCACGTCAAAGAAAAATATGGCTTTGGCATCAACCTGGAGCAGAATCTTTCGCGAAATTTCACAGCGTTCGCACGCTGGGGCTGGGGCAACGGCAGGACGGAGTCGTTCGCCTACACCGAGGTCGATTCGACCTTCAACCAGGGCATTGGAGCCAACGGCGCGCTCTGGCATCGCAAACAGGATCGTGCCGGAATTGCCTTCGTGTCCAACGGAATCAAGAAAGATCACCAGGTTTATCTGGCGGATGGCGGGCTCGGCTTTCTGCTGGGTGATGGAGGGTTACGCTACGGTCGGGAAAACATTATCGAGTCGTATTACACGGCGCACATCTGGCGCGGTATTTATATCGCTCCAGGAGTCCAGTACCTGACTGATCCCGGCTACAACCGTGACCGGGGACCGGTGGTTGTGCCCACGCTGCGCGCTCACACGGAATTCTAGAAAAACGCGTTGTCGCGGAACAAGCTGGCTTCCACGGATGCGCGAAACGCCCGCCGCTCCTCTATCTTCTTACCTAAAAAAGGAATCCCGGCCGCCCATCTACTAGGACGGCCGGGATATTTCACGACTGACCTTGGATTATTCAGATCCAGCTTTGGTGGTCTCCTTCGCCGCTTCCTTCGCTTCCGACTGCGGTTTCACGGCCGGCTTTAGCGCAGGATAGGGCTTGTCGCCCTTCATACCCTTCCAAAGAATTCGATTAAATTTCTCGGTTGGGATGCGGTCGGCCTCGCTGAAATCCATTCCTTTTGTCTCGGCTTCCCACCAGGCTGCGTCGTGCGTGGGTTGCGGCAGGTTCTCCTTGTTCTGAACGTACTTATTCAGGATCGGCAGTTGCGTGTTGTAAAGGTAGCTGGAGGGAATGGCAGAGTATGTCCAGCTCGCTTGCGTAACGTCGAAGGCAGCGGTCATGGGCGCCACACCGGCATCATGCACACTCAACTGGCCGAGGCCCAGCACTCCTTCGATCGTCCGCAGCATGCTGACAGTCGAGTAAGCATTGGAAACAATCGCACCTTGTTTCACGTAAGGTCCAACAATGAACGCTAAGCTACGGTCGCCGCTGACGTGATCAGCGCCATCCTGAGGATCGTCTTCGATCACGAAGATGAGCGTGTTGTTGGCGTAGGGGCTGTGAGCGATCTTATCGACCGTCAGTCCTACGGCGTAGTCATCGTCGGCAATCTGATATTCCGGCGTGTTCACGCCAAAACTGGCGGTGCCAAAGTTGCCGAAGTGATCATGGACGTAGCGCAACAAAACCAGGTTGGGGAATCGATTGGCCTTGACCTGCTGATCGAATTCCCGCTCCCACTCTTTATAGCGGAAGAAGTCGGGATAACTCTGATCGAAGGCCCAGAAGCAGGGATCGGTGCGTTTGAGCAGTTCCTTCTTCGCCGGCCACTCAACCCGCGTCCGAGGCTTCGTGGCGCAAGGATAGGCGAGGGTGGGACTGATCAGGCCAAGATCTTCGCGTATTATAAGAGCGCCCAGATCAGTGTAATAGCCGTAGTTGCGCACGGTGAGGCGAGCCTTGAGAGCGGCATCCCACAGATAGCCACCGCCTTCTTCACCTTCCAGGCCGTCGGCTTCGACTTCGTTGCGGTTCCCGGGCAGCAGGTTCGGATCGGGCGGATAGATTGGCTGCTCTTGCTCGCGAGCGGCAAGCCCGGTGATCGCAACGTTGATGTTGCGGGCCGTGCCTTCGCTATCGTACTGGCATCCGCCCTTGCCGTAATTGACTTTCACGCACTTCTCGTTCATATCGAGAGCTCGTGCCGCGAGCGACCACTGCCAGCCATCCATGCTCACCATCGAGCTGTCGTCGAAGTTGTCGAAGGTCACAAATTGGTTGGCAAGGTTGTGGAAGTTCGGCGTGACCGAGGCCGGGAATTGCGTATACGCCGGATCCGCATTGGCTCCGTTGGTAAGGTCACCCAGGATCTGATCGAATGTGCGATTCTCCTTGACGATGTAGATCACATGTTGAATGTGATTGTGCAGGAACGTCATGGTGGCGATGTCCTGCTGGCTCGGTTGGAAGTTGAAGCCATTGTTCTGCGCCACTTGTCCGGTCAACTGCGCAAGTTGAGCCGAGGTGGGTACGGGCAGAGTCAGCAGCGCGGAGTACTCATTCTGCCACGCATATTGGTTGCCGGAACCATCCTGTGCGGCCAGGTTACAGGCTGAGCCGAAGCCGCCGCCAGGATCGTTATTGATGTAGCGGCAGTTCATCGGATTTGGTGTCTCGACGCTCTTGGCATTCACCACGTAAAGAGTCGAGCCGTCCGGGCTAAGGCTGACTGAATTCGGATACCAGCCGGTGGGGATGAGTCCTATCACGGCGGGCCTCTTACCGCTGACGTTGATGACGGCCACCGCGTTCGTGCCGCCGTCGGTGAC
Source organism: uncultured Acidobacteriaceae bacterium (assembly GCA_963775845.1). Lineage (GTDB taxonomy): Bacteria > Acidobacteriota > Terriglobia > Terriglobales > Acidobacteriaceae > Acidiflorens. Next base: position 319,371 of record CAVZKN010000002.1, read on the forward strand.
GTAGGCAGTGCTCTCATCGGACGAAAGTGTAACGCTATTGGGATTGCTGCCCTTGGGCACGTGTTTGCCGGTGCCTAAAACACCGACCGGAGCGCTGGCATTCACCGCGCTCAGCACCTTGTTCGACCCGGTGTCAATAATGATCAACTCGTCGGAGTTCGCGGCCACCACGAACAACTTGGTTCCGGCGGCGTTAAGAACCATCCTCTCCGGATTGCCGGCGACGGGAATACGGTTGGTGAGGCTGAAAACACCATTGACGAAGCTGAGCACGTCAATCTCACGATCGCGCACGCTGGAGACATATACGGTGCTGCCGTTCGCGCCCGTCGCAACGGCGATTCCGTAGGGAAACTCTCCGCCGGGGACGCCGGTCTGCTGCGGATTGATGATACCGGGACGCAGATCGTACTCCTGCAGCACCACGCCATGGACCAGGTCGACCGAGGTGATCGAGTCGGTCTCATGATTGGCCACGAAGAGCGTATTGCCGTCGGGGGTGATGCCGAGGATGGCAGCGGTCGGGCCGGTTTCTGTTTCCTGGCAAATCAAATCGCAGTGCGGGTAAGAACCGTGACCCAGGCCGATGGGCGTACCGAACTCCGCCCACTGCCCGCTTTGCAGCGTGAAAGTGTGCACATTGTCGTCGGCCCCGCCGCCAACAAAGAATGCAGAACCATTCGGCGCCCAGATGATCCCGTCAAAGCTTCTCTCGTAATTCAACATCTGTACTACCTGCGTCTGCACGGGCGTGCTGGGTATGGAGATGTCATACACAAAGATAAACTCACCAGAATCGGCTCCAGTGTAGCTGCCGCTTGAATCAACCATCAGGTTGTAACCGCTGGTCAGGATCAGCAGAGTCTTGCCGTCAGGACTGATCGCTGTCGTCTCTGCGCCATCTGGAGTGTAGGTCGGGAAGTCGGGCAACGAAGTGGTCAAGGGTGAAAACACCGAACCCGGGGCCGCGGTCGGAGTTATCGTGGCACCGGTCGGAAGCAGAACTTGAGCACATGCAAGGCCGCTCACGGCTAGAAGCGCCGCGAAGCCGGCAATGCGCAGGATATTTCTTAGCTTCATATTCTCGTCCTCCAAACTTGAGAATTGTTTCAGTTGAAAGCTCCAAGGGAAAGACGGTCGAACTATACCAGCGCGGGATGGGAACTCCGAAGGAATAAACGACGAATGTTAAGAAGGGATTATGGGAATGTGAATTCTCGTGTACATCTTGCGCAAAGCGATGCTGATAGAGGCGCAGGACGCGTCTCTACGGAGATTCGTGTTATTTCTCATGGGTCGGCGCCCTCACAGAGGCCTCAGCGCCGTTTCGGTCAATTCCCACTTCTTGCTCGGTCGTCGTCTGCGAAGCCCACGCCATGCGCGGAGTGTTGTGGGCAATTCCGAAGCGGCCTTGCGCATCCAGCAGAATGATGCCACCGTGGCCGTTGAGGCGCTGCTTCAAGTAGCTCATCGCTTCTTTCGCGGCCCACTCCGGCAGGCTGCCGGATTCGACGCGATCCGCCGCCCATTTCGCCAGCACCAGTTTCATGATCGGTTCGCCCCATCCGGTGGTGGAAGCGGCCGCGCTGAGATTATCGGCATAGCAACCGCACCCGATGAGCGAGGAGTCCCCGAGTCGTCCCGGAGCTTTGTTCAGCGTGCCTCCGGTAGAAGTCGACGCGGCTATGTTGCCGTCGCGGTCGAGGGCAACCGCTCCCACGGTGTCGTGGGAGAGCATGTCCTGCTCCACCTCGGACGAAGCTTCGGGCGCGAACAGATCGTTGCCGTGCTTTGAAGCCTGTGCCTGATATTCGCGCAGGCGCTCGATTTCGCGCGGGACGATCAGGTCTTCGTTGCGGCAAAGAGTGATTCCGTGCTCGGCGGCGAAGCGCTCCGCGCCTTCGGCCACGAAATAAACGTGCGGGCTATTGCTGAGAATTTTGCGGGCGGCGCGTACCGGATTGCGCAGGCGCTCGACGCATCCGACGCCACCCCCGCGCAGGGTGGCCCCATCCATAATGAAAGCGTCGAGTTGCACCTTGCCGTCGCGGTTAAGGAAGCTGCCGCGGCCGGCGTCGAAGGTCTCATCGTCTTCCATGACGACTATGGATTCTTCGACCGCATCGAGAGCCGCGCCGCCGCGTTCCAGCACGCGCCATCCAGCGGCTGCGGCATTGCGCACTCCGTTGAGGTGCGCTTCCACCATGTCATCGGGAATCGCCCAGGCTCCGCCATGGACAACCAGAACAGGATTCATTGGCAATCGTCGACCCCTAGCAGCAGGTTGCGGGAGATAGTCTAGCAGGCCGCGGAGAAAGTATTATGCGGGAAGTGAATTTCTTATCGACCGGCCGACTTCGGTTTCACTCGGAAAGAATTGCAGCCCGTTTTCTCGCGCCCGACGGATCGGAGATGACGAAGTCTCTGGAGGTCCGCTTCGACCCGCTGTTGGGAACGTCGTCTCGTATTGCGGAAGGGGTCGTTCTTTCCAAGGCGGATTACAGCACACTTTCTCCTCTTCAAACTCCAAGCGCGACATGCCCGTTCTGTCCGGAGCGAGTCGGCAAAGTCACGCCTAAAGTGCTGCCGGGCATCGATGCCGGCGGACGCCTGGAGCGGGGAGAGTCGCTTTTATTTCCCAACCTCGTGCCTTATTCGCAATATGCCGCCGTGGCAATTTTCACGCAGCGGCATTGGCTGGGGCTGGAGGACTTCACGCCTCAACTGCTTTTTGACAACCTCTTCGTGGCGGCGGATTACATCCGCAAGGTGCAGGCTTTCGATCCGCTGGCGGTGAGTTGCGCTTACAACGTGAATTACCTGTATCCCTCTGGCGGGTCGTTGCCGCATCCGCACGCGCAGGTGTATCTCGACCCTCACCCGACAACTCTGATGCGCCTGCAGCAAGAGGCCGGCACAGCTTATTGGGATGCCCACGGACGCGAGTATTGGGACGACCTTATCGACGCCGAAGAGATCGGTGGCCTGCGATTCGTCGGTCGAATCGGCCGGATCGCGTGGATGACTCCCTTCGCGCCGATTGGCTTCAACGAAGTGCAGGCGGTCGTTCCAGGCTGCGCGACCCTTCTCGATCTATCAGAGGATGACCTGCATTCGCTCGCCGACGGTATCGCACGCATCCTTCGCTGGTACGAATCGGCGGGTTACAACAGCTTCAACTTAGCGTTCTATTCGGGACCCTTGAACGCCTCGCGCGGCTCCCGCGTCCATCTTTCAATGATCACGCGCACGGCGATGCTTCCTTACTACCGCAGCGACGCCATGCACATGGAACGGCTGCACTGGGAAGCGGCGGTGGATCGCGCTCCCGAGGGAATTGCGGGTGAACTGCGCGAGCATTTCGGGGCGGATTGATTAGAACCAGAGGAAGTCGCTCTTTTTCCTACGCTGCTCTGGCTGGCGCGTCGAGTTCGCGCGTTCGCTGCCAGGTATAGAGAACGCGGTGAATGACGGTGATCGTCGAGAGCACGGCGATCACCCACAGCACCGGAGCCATGGCATTAAACAACGCACCAATGATGAGCAGCACGAGGCGCTCGGGACGCTCCATGAAGCCGACCTTGCACAAGCCAATCAAGGATTCGGCGCGGGCGCGGGCATAACTCACCATGATGGCGCTGATCATGGCTAGAGCCGCCAACACGACGTAAAAAAAGCGGTTGCCGCGCCCGTAGAAAACCAGCAATCCGAGGAAAAGCGAGGCATCGCTGTAGCGGTCGACGATGGAATCGAAAAATCCGCCGAAGCGAGTGACTTGGTTCGAGAGCCGAGCTACGCGGCCGTCGACCAGATCGAAAAATCCCGATCCGATGATGACCAGGCCGGCGTAGAAAAACATGCGGCGCTGGTTCTCGCCATTGGCGTACCCAAACAAGAAAGCGGCGTAAGTATTGACCAGCAGACCCATCAGAGTAAGAACATTGGGATTGATGCGCGAGAGCGCGAGCAGTCGCACAATGGCGTCGAGCAATACGCCACAGGCTCGACCGACGCCGCTAGTCCAGCTCATAGAGTCCAACTCGCATATCTATATAGTCGTGGAGCGACGGGCGAGGACGGGCGCGCTCCACAAACACTACTTCCCCGCTCATTGGGATTTCCGCTCTGCCTCTGCCGCGGCACCATCCGATTCCAGCTTGGCTTCGGCAATGTCGTGCATGGTCGAGAGCTTCAGGATCTCCATTTCGCGGCTGCCGCCGGGCGTGACCACGGTTGCAATGTCGCCGACTTGCTTGTTCAGCAGCGCGCGCCCTATCGGCGAGGTCGTCGATATCCTGCCCGCCGCCACGTCGGATTGTTCACTCGCCACTAACTCGTAGCGCATCTCTTCGTTCTTGGTGCTGTCGAACACGGTCACGAGTGAACCCAAGCCAACCTTATCCTTGGGGATTTTGTTCATATTGACCAGAGACAGGTCGGCGAGGCGCTGGCCCAGTTGGCGCACGCGCGCTTTGAGATACTCCTGCCGCTGCTTCGCCGTGTGATATTCGGCGTTCTCGCTCAAATCGCCCAGAGCCACCGCTTTTTTCAATTCCCTGGGGATATCGAAAGCCAGTTCATGCTCGAGCGTATTGAGTTCGTCGCTCAGCTTCTTTTTGATGTCTTCCGTCATTGCTCTGGGCATTATAACCCTGTGGGCGGAGATCGGCGCTACGGGCCTATTTTTGGTAGTGGGTCAGTGTGATTTAAATCAGACTGACCCACTACCCTATTTTTGGCCGCAAAACTCTTTCTAGCCAACTTGTTAAGGGGGAATGAGTTAGTTTCGACAACCGTTCTTGTGGAGCTGGCATCGCCGGCCTACCCTGGTCCGAGGTCGAGTGTCCGGCGCTTCTCCATTGCCTTCGCAGCTACCCTCAGATAGACTAAGAGCAGTACCAACGCACCTCTCGGGCTGGGGCCCCTCCATGAGCGGAAACGGCGTTTTCCACATCGGTGACAAGGTCGTTTACCCTAACCATGGCGTCGGGACTGTCGAACAAATCGCCAGTTTGACGATTGGAACCCAAATCCAGAAATTTTACGTGTTAAGCATTGTAGCGAGCAATTTGAAGGTCAGGGTCCCATTTGCCAATGCCAACAGCGTGGGCATGCGTCCCGTGGTGCGTAATGGCGAGGTCGAGAAAATCGTCGACTATCTCTCGTCGGGCGAATGCATTAACGCCGCCGATTGGAAAGACCGCTACAAAGAGAATTCCGACCGCATGAGGACGGGGTCGCTGGCCGATGTCGCCGCGGTGCTGAAGAGTTTGCTGATTCTCGGGCAGGCCAAGTCCCTATCCTTCCGCGAAAAAAAGATGCTCGAACGGGCGCGTTATCTCCTGGTCAGCGAAATAGCCATCTCGCGCAATTGCGACGAGAGTCTGATTGAGCAGGCGCTTACCAAGGCCCTCACGAAGTGCAATCTGCGCTTCCCCGAAATTGCCGAATTAGCCTCGTAACCCAACTGTCAGGCGTCAGGTCTTAGGTGTTAGGAGATGCCAAGCACCTTGCCCGGAACGCTTTGCCTGAAACCTCGCGTCTCTACGGCTGAGGCTGGTGCGCTTCCATCCACGATTGAAGAATCAGGATCGCGGCCATACGGTCGACCGCCTGTCCTCGCTTCTTGATCGAAAGATCGGTCTCGCGCAGCAGCCTGTTAGCTTCGGTTGAGGTCCAGCGCTCATCCCATAGATGAACGGTCAATCCGAAGTGAGCCCGCAGATCGGCAGCGAACTGGCGCATCTTTTCGGATTGCGTCCCTTCCGCGCCACTCAAGCGCAATGGCAGCCCCACCACGATCTCGCGCACCTGATATTTCTCCAGCACCTGTCTGAGGGCCTCGAGATCGCGGCGCTTGTTCTGCCGCTGAATTGTCACTAATCCTTGTGCGGTGATGCCGAGCGCGTCCGACACAGCAACTCCAATTCTTTTCGAGCCCACATCCAGCGCCATGATGCGCCTGTGGCCGCGCGTTCCCACGCTCTCCATGAATGCATTGTAGATGCCCCCGGCCCCGAGATGATGCGGAAGCGGAATTTCCGGTAGTGCAATTCGCCGGAAGCTCAGGCAGAATTGGTGGCCAGTGAAGATCACAGATACAGAATTCGGCCATCACTGGTCGCTGACGCTGCTCGGCATGACTCTGATCGTAATGATCGCCTACTACGGAGAGTCGGTGCTAGCAGTGTTGTTCTTCGCCATCCTGCTGAGCTTCATGCTGTCGCCTGTGGTGCAGGCATTGGAGTACGTGCGCATCCCGCGCGCCCTGGCCGCGTTGGTGAGCGTAGTCATGTTGATGGCGCTGGTTTATGGCGTCACGGCCGCCTCCTACAAGCAGGCGGTGATTTTTGCCGACAATGTGCCCAGATATTCATCGAAAATCCGCTCCATCCTCCGGCCCTATCAGCAGGAAGCGGAAAAGCTCGCGAAGACCGGCGAGGCCGTCGGCGCGCCCGAGCCCAACGTGGTGCGGGTGCGGCAGGTACAAACCTGGTCCGACACTCTGACTCATGGCGTTGGCACGGTCACCGACATCGTGCTGGCCGCGTCGTTCATTCCCTTCCTCGCTTATTTTCTGCTGACCTGGCAAAGCCACGCACGCTCCGCCACCGTGATGCTCTTTCCCTTGCATCACCGGCACACCGCCTTCGTAACCCTGGGTTTGATCGGGAAGATGCTGCAGAGCTTCATCGTCGGTAATCTGTTAATCGGTTTACTGATCTCGGGCGTCAGCGTGGCGATTTTTGGTTTGCTGCATGTGCCCTTCTTTTACTTCGTCGGTTTTCTCAGCGGCTTTCTGAGTCTGGTTCCCTACCTTGGAATTGTGCTTGCCATCGTGCCTCCCATCGTGGTGGGACTGGGCCAACTCGATCCCGGGGGCTTGCTGATCGTGGTCTTGAGCGTCGTTGGATTGCATCTTTTCGCGCTCAATGTGCTCTATCCAAAATTTCTAGGCAGCCGTCTGCGAATCAATCCGCTGGCCGTCACCATCGCGCTGCTATTTTGGGGAGCCGTGTGGGGAGGAATCGGACTGTTGCTCGCCATCCCGATCACGGGAGCGATGAAGATTGTCTTCGATCACGTCGAGTCGATGAAGCCCTATGCGGATTGGCTCGGCGAATGACGTTGACAGCAAAAAGCTCAATGGTCACGCTGCACTTTAATTGCCAGGGTTTCCGTCGGAACTCTCACGGGTGCCGCGAAAAAACGAGGCCGCTTAAATGCAGCCCCGTTAGGAAGTGATTCCGAATACGTCTCGGCTACTTACCTGTTCCCGTCAGAGCCGAAGTCTGCGGGCTGCCGACCGCGCTATCGCTCACCTGTAACGTTCCTGTTCTTTTCCCGGTCTGGGTTGGCGTAAACACCACGCTGATCGTGCAGCTGGACTTGGCATTCAGACTGGTCGAACAGGTCGTCGACGAGACACCGAAATCTCCGATCGTCCCGATCGAGATTCCGGTCAGGGCCACGCTTTGCTTGTTGGCCAGCGTGAACACCTTTGCGACGCTGCTCGTTCCCACTTTCGTATTTGGGAACAACTGCTTGACCGGTGTCAAGGCGGCCGGCACAATGCCTGTTCCGGAAAGCGGCACAGTCTGCGGACTGTTCGAGGCGTTGTCGGTAACGGTCAAGCTTCCCGTGCGGGTTCCAAGCTGGGTTGGAGTGAAGGTCATCTCGATCTTGCACTCCTGTCCCGCCGCCAGCGTGGCGCCGCAGGGCTTAGTGCTGGTGATCAGGCTGAAATCACCGCTGGTGGCGATATTGCTGATACTCAGCGTCGCATTCCCTGTATTGGCGAGGATAACGCTCTTTCCAACGCTGCTCGCGCCTAACACGACATTACCGAATGCCAGCGAGGCCGGTGTGATAGTGACGGCCGGGCCACTTGCCGCAGTGACAGTCAGTTGTATCGTCGTGGTATTTGTTAGGCTGCCCGATGTGCCGGTAACAGTCACAGTCGATGTTCCCTTAGTAGCCGTCGCGCTCGCCGTGAGGGTCAGGGTACTGGTTGTAGTTGCTGGATTCGGAGAGAACTGCGCCGTAACCCCGCTTGGCAGACTAGAGGCGCTTAAACTAACGCTGCCGCTGAAGCCGTTCACCGGAACGACGGTGATTGTGCTGGTTTTACTGCCACCCTGCACAACGCTCAGCGTGCTCGGGTTCGCGGTCAGGCTGAAGTCGGCGCCCTCCGCGACAGTCACGGTTACCGGATCCGACTCGATCCCGTTGGCGACCACGGTCAAGGTGTAATTGCCAGCGGGTAGGCCGGCGGGTACGTCGAACTGAGTGGTATTGGAAGTGAATGGAGCGATCGAGTGGGTGGTTTCATTGTGGGTGGTGGCATAGTAAACGGTGTTAGGAGCATTGACCTGCACCAGTTGAACCAGGGGATAGTTGGTTGCTCCCTGGTAGTCGTCACCGTAGGCATTATTTTCCGTTAGGCCGTTGAGTTGGATGCCCGACAGCGCGTTGTTCGTCGAAGGGCTGTTGATCTGCGAACTGACCGAGCTAATCGTCGGCGCGACCCCCGCAACCACGCCCGCGGCCGGAGTATAAATTTCGACCGTCCCGCTGAAGTCCGTGAACATGATCTGACCGGTGGGGAGGACCATCAGGTGTCCGACGTAGGACGAATCGGACGGGCAATGCGACGGATTCGCAGTGTTGGCCAAGGTATTGGCCACGGGATCGTACTCAACGAACTGGCAACCGCTCTGGAACAGTCCCGGACTCAGCATGGCCAGCACCTTGCCGTTCGGCTCAAGCGCGGCGGGACCATCGGCCTGATTCAGACCGCCGGCGGGAGTCGGACCGGCCGACCAACTGTTGCCGGCAACGTCGTAAATCGCGGTGGCAACTACGTTCCCTCCAAACTGCAAAACCTGGTTGTTGTACATCAGGACTGCCGCGCCCAATTCTTCGTCAGAGGGATTGTAGAGCTGCACCGGAGTCGGAGGTCCACACGACCACACACCTGTGCCCTGAGCGTAAAGCTCCGAACCTTGGCTGGTTCCGCACGGAGAGTCGCTCTTAGCATCGACGGTGAGCACCAGATCGTTGGTGAGCAGCGTAAACCCCGATTCATCGTTACTCGACTGGTTCACCGAGCCCGTCGCCGTCCAGGAATTTGGACCATTAAACAGGGCATTCTGGGCAGTACAGCAGTTCGCCTGCATGTACGTTCCGTCGGGCAGAATCACGCTCTCCGCGTCGCCAAGGTTGCCCCATCCTGCAGGAGGCGAGTTGGTCGCCCAGGTGATAGAACTTCCGGACACGGTTCCAATTGCACCCCGGTTTGTCCAATCCTGCGAACCTCCGTTGTACTCTCCGCCTTCGATCACAATCGTTTTCCCATCCAACAGCACTTGGGAACCGAAGAACCAGGGCGCGTAGCCACTCGGCAAACTGCCACCCGAACTCCACGTGCCATTGATATAACTGCCCGTGGAGTCGGGAGTGAGAATATGCCAGTTGGAGGAATTTCCTCGCTGTTCCTCGTGCACCAGGATCCTGCCGTCTCGGAGTTGCAGCATAACGCCGAGATTGACTCCGGGTTGATTGTTGAGAGGTGTCCAGGTTTGGGCACCCGAGGCGCCAACCAATGCGCACAAGAGGGTCAACGTGATGGCGATGATTCGAATCAATTTCAAGCGGGATCCTCTTTCTTGACCGTCGACAAACGATCACTACTGTATACGCGTTTCCCCGGTTTGTGTAGGGTGAAAAAAATGTTATCTAAAATGCAACGCTAGTGCGCGTAGTCAACGGAACGGCACAGATCTTCCTCCGCGCCTCGTCACTCCATTACGCCTCCGGCCCGTACTTTTTCTCTCACTTTGCGGCAATCCGAAACGCCTCTAAACTAATACCTTGCGCACGCTAATTACCCTCTTCCTGCTCTTCGTTCTGGCCGCCGGCGGCTCGATTGCCTGGCTGATTTACGCCCCCGTCACGCCCGCTCCCGACACGTTTGTCCTGCTACGCTCGGGCTATTCGTCTCGCAAAATTGCCGCGGCGTTAAAACACGCCGGAGTCATCCGCAGCGAGCGCGCCTTCTGGCTCTGGCACCTCCTGCATCCCAAGGTGTCGCTCAAGGCGGGCGAGTACCGTTTTGAGCGTCCGGCCGCGCTTACGCAGGTTTTTGGTCGAATCGCACGCGGCGATATTTACTTTCACGTAGTTACGGTTCCCGAAGGCTATACCATGTTCGACATTGCCAAGGCGATTGAGGACGCCGGCCTCGGAACCTCGGCTGACTTTCTGCGTATCGCCGAGACACAGACGCAGTTGATTTCAGATCTGGCGCCTGAGGCGAAGTCGCTCGAAGGCTATCTCTTTCCTGACACCTATCAGTTCACGCGCACGCAGACGCTGGAGGAGATGGCGGCGGCCATGGTTCACGAGTTTCGCCAGGTCGGCCAACAAATCGGACTGAATGGCGATTTGACCAAGGTTGTAACTATGGCCTCGATCGTGGAGAAAGAGACCGCTGTTCCGGAGGAACGTCCGCGGGTCGCCAGCGTCTACTACAACCGCCTTGCTGGTAAGATGGCTCTAGATGCCGACCCTACTGTGATCTACGCCGAGTTGCTGGCCGGAACCTACCAGGGTAGCCTGCATCACGCCGACCTGGCCGTGGATTCGCCTTACAACACTTATCGTTTCCCCGGACTGCCCCCGGGCCCGATTGGCAATCCCGGAAAAAGCTCTCTCGAAGCTGCCTTGCACCCCGAGACCACGAAATTTCTCTATTTTGTGGCCGATGGCAGTGGCCATCACCGTTTCTCGAGCACGCTCGAAGAGCACAACCGGAACGTTGCCGCCTATCGCCGCGCGCTGGGAATCCATTAGAAACACCCCAGTCTTCCCTGCGATCCCCCGCTGCTCCCCGTTGCTAGCCCAGCTTTTCAGGAGGACAGCACTGAGTTTCAATCCGCTCCAAAGCGCGGAATCCCTTGCTGCCTTATACTAATCTGATACCCATGCGAGAGAGTTTTTCCCAGGTAGTGGCATAGGAATGTATCGTCCTAATCTGCGCGTATTTTGGCTGCTGCTTCTGGCGGCAGCGGCTTTCCCGCTCACCGGATGCCTGTTTCGGACGCGGCCTTTGGACCGGCAGCTATCCGATCGCCCGCTGAAATCTGCCTCCCAGCAGGAACTCATCGACTACGTTAACAACCAGGCCGAGAAAGTCCAATCGCTACAGGCGACGGTCGATATCGATGCTTCGGCCGGAGATGTGAAAACCGGGCGAATCACTGATTACAAAGAGATTCGTGGCTACGTGCTATTGCGCAAGCCGGCCCTGCTCCGCATGAAAGGGCTGCTCCCGGTGGTGCGCAATACGGCCTTTGACATGGTCAGCGACGGAAAGCAGTTTAAGCTTTGGCTCCCGCCCAAGAACAAGTTCTACTTTGGCTCCAACGCTGAGAACCTCACTCCGGCCGAGAAGCCGCTGGAGAACATGCGGCCGCAATACATTTACGACGCGTTGCTGATCCCTAGCGTCAGCCCTGACGAGATTCCAGTTCTCGAAAACGGATACGAAACTGTAGTAGACAACAAGAAGCATCGAGTGTTGCAGCCGGATTATGAGCTGGCCATTATTCGCAAGGGCCCACAGGGATGGTATCTCTCGCGCAGGGTGGAGTTCAGCCGCATCGACCTGCTGCCGGACCGGCAAAGAATCTACGATCAGCAGGGCAACGTTGTCACCGAGGCGCGCTACCGCGGATATAAAGACTACGAGGGCACCACCTTCCCAAGCGTGACTCAGATCGACCGGCCGATGGAGAACTACGACATCATCCTGAACATGGTGAAGCTCGAAATTGATAAGCCGCTGAGCGACGATCAATTTGCGCTTGAAGAGCCGCCAGGAGCTGAGGTTGTTCATGTCGGGCAGGCCAAAGGCGACACCCCGAAGGAAAGCCATAACAAGCGGTAGGTGAGGCGAGGGCATTCATGATGAACCGCATGATCGTCGCAAATCTGGTGCACCGGCCGTTGCGCTCGGCGATCAGCGTAGTGGCGATAGCGCTCGAAGTCACGATGATCCTGCTGATTGTCGGCCTCTCTCTCGGAATGCTGCAAGACACTCGCACCCGCACCGCCGGAATCGGCGCCGACGTGCTCGTCCTGCCGCCCGGTTCGTCATTCATCACCGCCTTCTCGGGTGCGCCCATGCCCATCAAGGTTGGAGGCGTGCTCGCCAAACTCGACCACGTCAAGAGCGTGGCTCCGGTGATTACCCAGGTTGCCTCCACCGGCACGCTTGAGATTATTGCCGGCATCGATCTTCACAGCTATGAGAGCATGTCGTCGGGTTTTCACTACCTGGCAGGCGGCCCGTTTCAGGGACCTTACGACGTCCTGGTCGACGATCTTTTTGCCAAGTCAAAACACGCCAAAGTCGGCGACACGATTGAAATCCTGAACAACAAATTCCGCATCTGTGGGATTGTCGAGCGCGGCAAGGGCGCCCGCAAATTTGTTCCGCTCAGCACTCTGCAGGACCTGATCGGCGCCAAGGACAAGGCCACCATCTTCTATCTCAAGCTCGACGATCCGGCCAACGCCGACTTAGTGGTCGATGAAATCAAGCACGTTCCGGGCATGGAACGTTATGTGGCCAGTTCCATGGCCAACTACCTCGCCATGATGACGACCAGCAACTATCCCGGCCTTTCCACCTTCATTGATGTTGTGGTCGGCATCTCGGTCGTCATCGGATTCATCGTCATTTTCCAGGCCATGTATACGGCCGTCATGGAGCGCACCCGCGAAATCGGCATCTTGAAGTCAATGGGTGCGTCGAAGCTCTACATCGTAAATGTGGTGCTGCGTGAGACGGTGCTGCTGGCGCTGGGCGGCATTGTGCTGGGCGTAATCGTAAGCCTGGGAGCCCGGCTGGCGCTCTACCACAGGTTTCCGCTGCTGCAGGTGATCGTCGATGGCGGCTGGATCGTCCGCGCCACCCTCATCGCTATAACAGGAGCCATCGCCGGCGCTCTTTATCCGGCTTTTAAGGCGGCGCAGAAGGATCCTATCGACGCGCTGGCCTATGAATAGCGATATTGTGGAAGGTCAAACGTCCTCGCGAGCCTGCCCCTGAGCCTGCCGAACGGGCCATGCTTTCACAAAAAAATATCGTTCTCCTCTCGTTGCCGACCTCTTATCGTTTTGAAACCCCGCTTTATTGCGGCTTCGGCGGCTCTGCCGGCGTCGGCTCTCCCGGTTTCGGCGCAGACTTCTGTACTTCCTGCCCTTCGTAGGTGATCCTGGATTTCGATCCGAAGCGGCGGTAGTTGGTGTACTTGATGATCTCGCGAATCTTGACATCGCCCAGTGAGAACTTCAGCGTATCCTCGCCTCGCGTGTAGGTTGGGAACCAGTACTGGCCGTCAATCTGCTCGCGCCAAGTGGTGAATTTAGGGAACAGATTCTCCTGCCCTTTCTTCTTCTTGATGTCGGGCACGGTCTTGCCATAGGTTTCGACGATCTGAAAGTCGTGGTCGTCTACCCAGATGCGTCCCTGGAAATAGCGTTTCTTGCCGACGATCTGCTTGGGAGCGATATCGAAAACGTAGCAATTCAGTTCGTCCTGCTTTTGTTGTCCAACGTATAGGATGTCGTACTCGCCGACGTCATCCGAAGTCAGCACGAACGGAAGCCGGTTTTCGATGTCGTCGAAGTCCTCTTCGGTCATCTGAATGCGCTGCAGCGTTGGCTGTGGCGCAAACACTACGTTCTTGATCTTGCGTCCCTTGTCGTCGAAGGTTACATCGAAAACCTGCTGGTACGCTCCGTCCGGCGTGTCGCCATCGAGCGTCATCACCTTGACGTCCTGCCGGTAGGTGTACTGATCGCGGGCTTCTTTAAATTCTTTTTCTTTGGCGGCGAAATGCTTGATGATCTCCTCGACTGTCGCGCCCTTGGGTGGCGATTTATCGAGAGCCCCCTGCTGCGCGCGTGCCCCGGATGTCAGCGCGATAACTGACAAAAGAACGGCAAAAAGCGAGGTGAAGGAAAACGAGCAGACCGCGGAGAATGAGAGTCGAGACCGGAAGCCCATAAACGCCATTCTATCGAAAGGTGATGGGAAAGGGTTAACGGCAGCCTCCACCTCCAGAGCCGCCGTGCATACGGCTCCTTATCAGGAGGTGGAAGACTGCGGTTCTGCCTTTTCACTTCGATGCAGGACTCGGCCGAAGGTTTGCGCCATTTACTTTTCTTTACTAACCCATCGTGAGTGGCCGAGCCGAAGGACTAGCGTTTAGGTCGAGTTTTTCATGGCCTTCGCCATTCCCCACTCCACCACACCCGGAAACAACTGGTAGAGCTTGATCACCGGAACCATCGTCCAAGGGACAGCGACCTCGCGTTTTCGAGCGCGATACCCACGATAGGTCGCCCGCGCCACGCGCTCCGCCGTAATGCCGCGCACCGCCGCAGGACGCACAGTGCCCTGCCGGTTGGCGACCATGTGCGCGCCGAAATCCGTATTCACATAGCCCGGACAAACCGTAAGCACGTTGATATTGTCGCGCCTCAACTCCATCCGCGCGCCTTTGCCCAGGGCATTCACGGCAAACTTGCTGGCGCAGTACAAAGTCATAAATGGCACCGGGATATGTCCGGCAACGCTCGAAATGTTGATGATGTCGCCGCCTCCCGTCTTGCGCATCGCGGGCACCACAGCTTGCATACAAGCGATCACGGCGAAGACATTGGTCTCAAAAAGTTGGCGAACGGCCGTCGTTTGCATTTCGGCAACAGAGTCGCGGATGCCAACGCCGGCGTTATTCACCCATACGTCAATGCGCTTGAAGCGCTCAAGGGTCGCGCTGAGTGCGCGGTCAATCTCTTCGCGATGCGTGACATCGCAAGCCAGAGCCACCGTGCGCTCCGAATGCCCGATGCGGCCGCGGGCAGCCTCAGCGCGGCTGGCATCGCGCGAAAGCAGCACTACGCTCGCTCCTTCGTCGACAAAAACCTTGGCAATGGCTTCCCCGATTCCCATGGAAGCCCCGGTCACGACCACCACTTTCCCGTTCATCTCCATGGCGACCCTTGTATCGCGGAGTGTGCGGCAAGTCAAACGGCAAGGTATCAGCCATCAGCCATCAGCTCTGAGTAAAAGCCGACAGCATTCGGTTTTGGCTGACCGCTGATGGCTGAGAGCTGAGAGCTTCTTTGATGGCGTAAAATCTCTGCACTGGAGACCGCGTGAGTTCCCTGTTGCCCATCTTCCCGCTCGAACTGGTGCTGCTGCCCGGTGTTCCGTTGCCGCTGCATATCTTTGAGCCGCGCTATAAAGAGATGATCGCGGAATGCCTGGAAGAGAAGAAACCTTTCGGCGTGGTGCGCGCGTCTTCCGACGGAGTGGCGGAGATCGGCTGTACGGCCGAAATCTTTTCCATTACCAAGAAATATGATGATGGCCGCATGGACATCCTGACCCGCGGAGTGGAGCGCTTTGAAGTAATCGAGGTCAACCAGGACCGCTCGTTTTTGCGCGCCGAGATCACGCTGGTTGAAGACGAACCCGAGAACCCGCCGACCGAGATGGTGACGCAAGCGGTACGCTTGCATGCGGAGATCGCAAAATTGGCAGGAGTGGAACCCTCCGGACCCGACGAACACGCCGGCAACCTCTCTTTCTTGCTCGCCGGCTCGCTTCCGCTCGATCTCGATTTCAAGCAGACTCTGCTTTCGACGCTGTCCGAAGCAAAGCGTCTGCAGGCAGTCATCCATTATCTCGAAGCGGTGCTTCCCGGATTGCGCCGCGCGGCGAAGGCGAGATGGAATTGAGTACAGGTATCAGCCGTCAGCCATCAGCCGTCAGCTCATGCAACCAGGTCGCTTCCGATTGATATAGCTCTGCAGAATTCGGTTTGGGGGACTTATGTCGTCAAGCTCGCGCAGGGAATTTCTGGCATTGACATCGCTGTTACTCGGCTCTGCTATCGCCAAGAACAGCGATGCACAAACGCCCACCGCACCGCCGCCGGGAGCGCCTCCCGCATTTGGCGCGGGGCCGCAAGTCGGCCCCGAGGTAGCGCCAGCCACCTTCGCCGAAGCGCAGAAGTTAGTTCAAATCGAAATGACGGAAGCCGAGCGCACCGAAGCTGCCGACAGTTGGCGCGCAAATATGGCCGCGCTCTATGAGCGCCGCACCGGCCCGCGTAAAGTAGCGCTCGAGACCCCGCTCGCTCCGGCAACGCAGTGGAATCCGATGCTGCCGGGTTTGCAAGCGCGGCCCGCGCAGGATCGTTTTGTGCGTAGCCATACCGAACCGCAAGCCCTGCCGTCCAAGGACGATGACATCGCCTTCGCTCCCGTAGCGCAGCTTTCACGTTGGATCGAGCAGCGCCAACTCACTTCGGAGCGCCTCACCCGGATTTACCTGCAACGTCTGCGGCAGTACGAACCCACGCTGCGCTGCGTCATCACGCTCACCACCGAACTTGCGCTCCGGCAATCCAAACAGGCCGACGCAGAGATCGCTGCCGGCAAGTACCGCGGGCCCCTGCACGGCATTCCCTGGGGAGCCAAGGATCTTCTCGACACCGCAGAAATTCCTACTACCTATGGCGCCGAGCCCTTCCGGAACCGTGTGCCCGCCGAAGATGCGACGGTAGTAAAGCGTCTGCATGCGGCTGGCGCGGTGCTAGTGGCGAAGCTAAGCCTGGGAGCGTTAGCCCTCAATGACATCTGGTTCGGCGGGCAGACGATGAACCCGTGGCTGCTGGAAGAAGGCTCATCCGGGTCAAGCGCCGGCCCTGGTGCCGCGACAGCCGCCGGATTGATAGCCTTCGCCATCGGAAGCGAGACGGGAGGCAGCATCGTCGCTCCAGCCATGCGTTGCGGTGTAACCGGCCTGCGTCCAACCTATGGCCGCGTGCCACGCACTGGAGCAATGACCCTCTGCTGGTCGCTCGACAAACTCGGCCCCATGGCCCGAAACGTCGAAGACACCATGTTGGTGCTGCGCGCGATTTCCGGACCCGACCCCGGCGACCTTGCGAGCGTGCCCAGCAAGCTCGACTTCGACGCAAACGCGGGCGTGGTGGGACTGCGCGTTGGCTATTTGCCGGCATGGATGAAAGAGAACCCGGCCACCGACGTTGACCGCGCCGCCCTCGACGCCATCAAGAAGCTGGGTATGGTTCCGGTTGAAGTCACCCTTCCCGACTGGCCCTACGATTCGCTCGATCTCATTCTCTTTGCCGAAGGCGCGGCGGCGTTCGAAGAACTCACCCTGAGCGGCGCATTGAATCAGCTAAAGGTTCAGGTTCCCGATGCCTGGCCGAACCTGTTTCGTCAGTCACGCTTCTTGTCAGCGGTAGATTTCGTGCAGGCCGACCGCTTTCGCCGCAAAGTCGCGGTGGAAATGGCGCGCAGCTTTTCTCGCGTTGACCTGCTGCTGGTGCCGTCGTTGCGTGACGAAATGTTGACCATCACCAACTTCACCGGGCATCCCTCGCTCACCCTGCGCGCAGGCTTTGTCGAAGTTTCGGAGGCGCGCAGCGATTGGGCGCCCGATCCCAAGCATCCGCTGCCGAAGTTTTCACCGCCGCGCCGCGTGCCCCACGGCGTCACGCTGATCGGCCAGCTTTTCGACGAAGGAACCATAGTCCGTGCAGGCATCGCGCTGGAGCGCTACTTCGCGGTGGCAAGCGAACGGCCGCCAGGTTTCACTGCAAGCTAGAGCTGAAAGCTGACAGCTCTGCGCGGCGGTATAATCCGCGTAAGGCTTTTTCTTTTGGGGGATCCCACCATGAAGTTTCCGCGGACGCTCGGCGAGCTGCGCCGAAGTCCTTTCACCGAAGAGCATCTCGGCTCGCGGCGCGTAAAAGATGAGCTGCGCGAGAATCTGATGTTGCGCCTGCGCGAAGGCAGTCCGATTTTTCCCGGTATCGTCGGATATGACGACACGGTGATCCCACAAATCGTGAATGCAATTTTATCGCGGCATAATTTTATTCTGCTTGGCTTGCGGGGACAGGCCAAAAGCCGAATCCTGCGGGCGCTTACAGCGCTGCTCGATCCGCAAATGCCTTTCATTGCGGGCTGCGAGATCCACGACAATCCGTATGCTCCAATCTGTCGGCGATGCCGCGAGCTGGTGGCAACCGAAGCGGACAATACTCCGATCGCCTGGCTGACCCCGGAGCATCGCTACGTTGAGAAGCTGGCCACTCCCGATGTCACCATCGCCGATCTGATTGGCGATATCGATCCCATCAAAGCGGCGCGGGGCGGACATGAACTGTCGAGCGAATTCACCGTGCATTACGGATTGCTGCCGCGGGCGAATCGCGGAATTTTCGCCATCAACGAGTTACCAGACTTGGCCGGCAAAATTCAGGTTGGCCTGTTCAACATCATGCAGGAAGGCGACGTGCAGATTAAGGGATACCCGATCCGGTTGCCGCTCGATGTGGCGATCGTGTTCAGCGCAAACCCAGAAGACTATACGGCGCGCGGCAAAATCATTACACCGCTGAAAGACCGCATCGGTTCGGAGATTCGCACCCACTATCCCGCGACCGTTGAAGAAGGAATCGCGATCACGGTGCAGGAAGCCTGGATTGAGCGCAGCGTGAATCATGGCGGATCGCATCTGCATATTCCGAAATACGTGCAGGAGGTCATTGAGCAGATCGCGTTCGCCGCGCGCGACGACAAGAAAATCGATAAACGCTCGGGCGTCAGCCAGCGTCTGCCGATCTCCGCGATCGAGAACGTGGTATCGAACGCCGAACGGCGAGCCCTGACCCATCGCGAGAATCTGGTTGTTCCGCGGATCAGCGATATCTATGCCGCGCTGCCGGCGATCACCGGCAAACTCGAACTCGAATATGAAGGTGAGATGAAGGGCGCGGACCATGTGAGCCGGGAGTTGATCCGCACCGCCATCGCCAGGACGTTTGACAGTTATCTTCACGGCGTCAACCTGAGCCAGGTGGTGCAGTGGTTCGATCTGGGCGGTGAGATTCAGTTGAGCGACAACGCTGGAGCCGAAGAAGCGCGCACGGGCCTGAGCCAGATCCAGGGCCTGATGGATAAACTGGCCAAACTGAATGTCAGCCCGCATGACAGCGCCGAAGTGCAGGTGTCGGCGGCCGAGTTCGTCCTCGAAGGCCTGTATGCCCACAAAAAAATCGGACGCAACGAAGAACGCGTGTTTACTGCGGGTGAAAAGCCTCCGAAAAAACAGGAACGAGTGTTTGAGCGGGACGAGTCGGAGTTTGGAAGGAAGAGGGGATTTAACTAGCCGTCAGCCATCAGCCGCCAGGAAACGCCGGTTCAAAAACATGTTTTGTGCATTGCGGAATCCAATGGGCTGTTGGTGGCAAGGCCGGTTTAGCTGATGGCTGACGGCTGAGAGCCGCTTATGAAACGCATTCGCTACTCCAAATACGTTCCCGACCCGGCCGGCGACATGAGCATGGAAGACCTGCTCAGCGCCCTCTCTGACTACTTTCTGCAAAGCGGATTCAACAACAATTTCTGGTACGAACTGCCGGAGGGCGAGCAGACGCTTGACGAGTTGAAGCGCGCTCTCGAGCAGGCGCTGCTCGACGGCGAAATGTTTGACGAAGAAATGCGCGACCGCCTGCAGCAGATGCAGATGGAAGGCCAACTCGAGGAACTGATCGAAAAGCTGATCGAGCGCATGCAGCAGGAAGATTATATTTCCATCGATCGTCCATTCGAAGCCCAGCCGCACGATCCTTCGGAGCAGTCGAGCATTGGCGGGCAGGTCGGCGAGGCGCAGCAACAGGCGAAGTTCGAGATCACCGACAAAAGCCTCGACTTTTTAGGATTCAAAGCGCTCCGCGATCTCCTGGGATCGCTCGGCAAATCCAGTTTCGGACGTCACGATACGCGCGACTTGGCGACGGGAATCGAGGCGAGCGGCGCATCCAAGCCGTATGAATTTGGCGACTCATTGAATCTCGACATCACGGCGACGCTTTCGAGCGCCATCCAGCGCGAAGGACTCGGCCTCCCGCTCAATCTCGAATACAACGATCTGCAGGTGCATCAGTGTGAGTACCAATCATCGTGCGCAACGGTGTTGATGCTCGACTGTTCGCATTCCATGATTCTCTATGGCGAAGATCGTTTCACTCCGGCAAAAAAGGTTGCCATGGCGCTGTCGCAACTGATTCGCACGCAGTATCCCGGAGACTCACTGTCGCTGGTTTTGTTTCACGACTCGGCGGAAGAAGTTCCCCTCTCGCAACTGGCGCGAGTGAAGGTGGGTCCCTACTATACGAATACGCGCGAAGGCCTGCGCATGGCGCAACGCATCCTGCAGCGCCAGCGCAAGGACATGAAGCAGATCGTGATGATCACCGACGGCAAGCCTTCCGCGCTTACCCTCGAAGACGGGCGCATTTACAAGAACGCCTTCGGCCTCGATCCGCTGGTCGTGAGCCAGACGCTCGAAGAAGTTTCCAAGTGCAAACGGGCGGGCGTTTTGATCAACACCTTCATGTTGGCATCGGATTATGGATTGGTGCAGTTCGTCCAGAAAGTGACGCAGATGTGCCGCGGGAAAGCATACTTCACCACGCCCTACACGCTCGGCCAATATTTGCTGATGGATTACATGTCGCGCAAAACGAAGACGATTCACTAGGCCAGTTGGGTACATAGGACGCAAGCCGGCGGTCTCAAAGCGTTCTCCCAATGGAACTGCTCGGTCCTTTGCAAGCCTGATTACAGAAGTAACAGCCTATGTTCAGCAGGGTCGAAGCTTCGGTGTAAGATTGCATCAGAATTCCGCTTCGGAGATTTTATGAAACAAATCGCCGCCTTCTTTTTGCTTGCCGTTTTGGCTCTTGCCGGATCGTTGCCAGTTCAAGCGCAACGCATGACTCCTCAGCAAAATGCGCGCCAGTCCGCCAAAGCGGCCAAGAAACAGCAGAAGTTCTTGAAGAAATCCAACAAGAAGCAAGCGAAAGCAATGAAGAAATACGAGAAGGCGCAACGCAAACAGACCAAGAAAGCGAACCAGCGACTAAGAAAGCAAAGGGGCGCTTAGAGAGCTAGCCTTTTGTTGCGCCCATCCTTCCGGCTTCACAATTTCTAAATTTCAAAACTTGAGAGCGCTCGACCCGCCCTCGGATCGAGGTTCGGCAGCGTCTTGGGTAGTGGCTTTCAAATTCAGCCACTACCGCGTCTTGTACTCAGTCGGCAGCGCATCGCATCGAGGTGTAGAATGACTCGTTTGCTCTTCTAACATTTTTTTCTTGAAGGAGGCTTCCATGCCCAGCACCATGCTCGCAGTGGTCAAGCCGGAAGCCGCGCCGGGCGCGGAAATCCGCGAAGTCAAAATTCCCGCCTACGGCCGCACCGACGTGCTCGTCAAAGTCAAAGTGGCCTCCATCTGCGGCACGGACCTGCACATTTACGAGTGGGACCGCTGGGCGCAGGGCCGCATTCATCCCCCGCTTATTCCCGGGCACGAATTTTGCGGTGAAGTGGTCGCCTTCGGCGATGAAGTCACCAGCGTCAAGGAAGGCGATTTCGTCTCCGCCGAAATGCACGTGGCCTGTGGAAAGTGCCTGCAATGCCGAACCGGCGAAGCGCACATCTGCCAGAACGTTAAGATCATCGGCGTCGATACCAACGGAGCTTTCGCCGAGTACGTCGTCATCCCCGAATCAAATATCTGGAAACTCGATCCCGCCATCCCGCTGGAGTACGCGTCCATTCTCGATCCGCTCGGTAATGCCGTTCACACCGTGCTCGCCGGAGAGATCGCAGCAAAAACCGTGGCCATCACCGGGTGCGGCCCCATCGGCCTGTTTTCAATCGCAGTCGCCAGAGCCGTGGGCGCCACCACGATCTTCGCCATCGAAGTCAACGAACACCGTCGCAAGCTCGCAACAGACATGCACGCCGACTACGCGCTCGATCCTTCGAAAGAAGACGTGCGCGCCATAGTCGCCGAAAAAACCGGAGGCCTCGGGGTCGACGTTGTCCTCGAAATGGCGGGCCATCCCGACGCCATTCGCCTCGCCTTCGATATCATCCGTCGCGGCGGACGCATGTCCCTGCTAGGCCTCACCTCCAAACCCATCCCGCTGAACTTCTCCGAAGACATCATCTTTAAGGGCCTCACCATTCAAGGGATCAACGGCCGTCGCATGTATCAGACCTGGTACCAGATGACGGCTCTGCTGAAGAGTGGACGCCTCGATCTTCATCCCGTAATCACCGACCGCATTGCGATGAAGGATTTTTCCCAGGCCATGTCGCGCCTGAAAACGGGAGAAGCCAGCAAAATATTGGTGTATCCGAATGGAACGAAGTAACCCAGAACCTTCTGGTTTCCATCGGCGCCAGTGGAAGCGCGAAATTAGCAGGCTTCTATCATTCCTCTGGCCGCGCGATTCCTGCCGCAGAATTGATATTCTGGTAAGAGCGATAGCGGAGAGGTGGCCGAGTGGTTGATGGCTCCGGTCTTGAAAACCGGCATACCCGAAAGGGTATCGGGGGTTCGAATCCCTCCCTCTCCGCCAGTCCTTTGGAATCAGTAGCTTAATTCCCGGCTACCAAATATGGCTCACGTGGAGAAATGAGCCAAATGCGAATCGTCGCTGGACAAACTGCAGCAAGACTCCGCGTAAAGCGAGGACCAGCGTTTATCCACCAAAGCATCTCGACATCCCGCGCACCAAACGACGCGTCCTCCAGGCGGCAGATAACCCTGTGGCTTTTCGCTGCGTTCCAGTTTTTCTACTTGCTCACATCAACCGGACGAGTCCGCACTTCCGACGAGTACAACACACTCTACACCGCCGAAAGTTTGACGCTGCACGCGACCACTGCCGTCCCTCAAGCTGTACAGCTTCATAATTTCTACGGAAGATATGACCTGCACGGCCAGCCTCGTGCCGCTTACCCGCCCGGACAGGCTTTTCTCTGCGTGCCCTGGTACGCTTTCGGCCAGTACGTTCTGGCCAGATTGCCCGGAGTTCCCGTCGACGCAACCGATCTCATAGTCGCCTTCTCATCGTGCCTGAGCAGCGCAACCTTCGCAGCGCTGACCGTCGCTCTCTTCTTTCTATTGCTCGTAGGAATCGGCACGCCCGTGCGTGCCGCCCTCTTGGCCGCCGCCATAGTCGGCCTCGGTACTCCAATCTTTGCCTATTCGGGCTGGCTGTTCTCGGAGCCGATCTCCGCCGCTATTTTTGCAGGAGCAACGCTGATTCTCTTCGGAAGCAGGCAGAACACAATTTCTCTGCGAAGCGCCGCCAGCGCCGGCCTCCTGCTGGGACTATCCACCATGATCCGTCCAACCAATGGCCTGGGCATTCCGATCTTTGCGGCAGCAATTCTCATACGCGACGGAAAGCCCGCACTCCGCGCCGCGGTTGCCCTGTGCGCAGCAGCATCACTCGGAGTGGCAATGCTCCTCCTTCACAACACGCTGCTATTTGGCAGCCCGTTTCAGTTTGGATATCCTACCGCCGCCGAAGGCGCCAAGCGCCTGAACACGTTCGACACGCCGCTGCTGAAAGGCCTCTACGGATTTCTTCTCTCTCCCGGCAAGTCGGTTTTTATCTATGCTCCGCCCGTGATTCTGGCCCTAGCCGGACTCCGTCGCCTGTGGCGAGCCGAGCGCGGCGCCGCCACCATCGCCATCGTTCTCCCGCTGGCATATGTTCTTTTCTTCGCGCGCTACACGCAATGGGAAGGTGGCTACTGCGTGGGTCCCAGGTATTTGGTCCCGTCAATCGTCCTGCTCTGCATGGCCCTGGGTCCAGTGCTGGCCAATGCCAGCACACGAACTAAGAAAGTAGCGTTCCTGCTTCTCGTCATCGGAGCATGCGTCCAATGCGTCTCGCTCGCCACCAGTTTCATGGAAGATCAGGTCCCGCGAGGACGCGCGCCCAGCGCCTATTACGACGTCCACTGGAATTACCGCCTGAGCTACTCGATGGTTGGCCAACTTCGATTGTTCATGAAATATCTGCAGAGTTCCGAGCCTGCTCCACTCGGCTTAGGGTGGGATCGCTGGTTCGTATTCCTGCACAAAGGCGGTGTCTCCTCCACGACCCTGGTAGTGGTCGGTCTCCTGATGCTCGTAGGCCTGGGAATCAGCATCGCGGGGCTGACGAGAAGCGCGCAGCGAGCATCTTAAGACTCCAAGCTGTACCTTTGGGTATTCCGGGGGGTTGTTCCGCGGGGCCGCTCGTGCTAGAAACGCGTATATACACTAGAAGCAGGGAACCGGGTTTCGATGAGTCTCAAGAAAGTATCGAAAAAAAACGCCCGCAACGCGGAAGTCGTAATCCCCGATAAGCTTTATTTCCGTATCGGTGAGGTCGCAACGTTGTGCCGTTTGCCCGCTTACGTTCTGCGTTTCTGGGAGACGGAATTCCCGCAGCTCAAGCCCATCAAAAGCAGCACTGGGCAGCGCATGTACCGCAAACGTGACGTAGAGTCGGTGGTGAGGATCAAGAAGCTTCTTTACGACGACGGCTTCACCATCGCCGGGGCGCGGCTACAATTACGCGAGGAAACGAAGCCCGACCGCACTCAGACCGCCCTGCCATTTCCCATCAATCCAGCGATCAGCGTTGCCTACCTGCGGCAGGAACTGCAGCAGATCCTGCACATTCTTTCAGTTCATCACTAATTGTTTTTTGGAGTGACGGCTCGCGTTACTGTTTGAGCGTGGCCGCGCGCCGCTGCGCCAGCGATGACGCTTCCGAGGATGGATTTTCCTTTTCCACCTGATCGTAGAGCTTCTTAGCCTCATCCGGCTTCTGCTGCGATTCGTAGAACCCGGCCAGTTCGATCTGTGCTGACGCCTTGCTGACCACCAGCGTGGGCTTGGCGATCAACTGCTTGTAAAGATCGATCGCCTGCGTATCCTTCTTCTCTGCCCGATACACCGAAGCCAGCGCGAACTTGCCCAGAGCAGCCAGGTCGGGGTTCGAGGAGTTCGCCGCCTCCTGCAGATTGTGCTCCGCCGCCGCGTTGTCGTTTAGCTGCATGGAAGCCAGGCCGACAAAATAGCGCGCCATATCTGCCGTGTGAGTGCGCGGATACTTATCGACAATCGCCTGGAATTGTTTGCGGGCCGCCGTGGCGCGTTCCTCTTGCGAGGCAAAGCTTTCCATGCCGGACTGAGGCGGTATGCCTGCGGGACGCACCGGGGTTTCAAAGGTGCGAACTGCCGTCGTGAACTCGGCACTCGCCTTTTCGTCCTGCAGGCTGACGTAATACCAGCCGCCAAATCCTATAGCGGCGATGACTACCACCGCTATGATGCCGGCCACTAGTTTCGCCTGATGCTCCGCCGTCCAGTGGGCGGCGTTCTCCGCAGCTTCGAGGGTGACTTTGCTGAAGCGGTCCTGTTTCAGTTGATGCCGGGTTTCTGCGCGCACGGGTTCCTTCTTAGATTAACTGTAGGATGACGATTCTTCAGTCTAACAGGGCGGTTTCTGGAGCGTCAAAGTCGATTAGGGAAGTAATCGCCTTTTAGCCGATCGAGAATCAAAAGGATGCCGTCCAAGGAGTGGTAACGCCGTGCTGCAAGCACTGGCCCCTCCCCTCAGTGGGGTATATACTGCTCACGATAGTTTTGCGGTATCCCGGTTATAACCGGGGCCGGAGCATTTCCTTAGTTTACCTATACGCTCCGTCAATAGAACGCTGGCGTCGGGACTTTATTATCATTCGCCCGAAAACGCCCGGCGGGGGCTGGATTCGCTCAAAGGCGCCTTCCCCGAGAGAGGTATTTAGTCGTGGACGTCGTGATCATACGCTTTTTGTTTGTCCTCATTGTCGGCGTTATCTGCTTTCTAATCCGTCCCTTTAACCTGCCCTCCAACCTTGCCGCCGTTGTCGGCCTGCTGATTGGCGGCGCCATCATCGGCTTCGAATGGAGACTGCGCGTGATGAGCCTGAAGCGGCTGATCGGCGCCGCCATCGGCAGCGTGCTTGGCATCTTCGGCGCTTACCTGTTCGCGCTCGTCATTCGTAACAGCATCCCGCCTAGCCCCACGCAAAGCTTTCTCCAGATTATGGTCATGCTGATCATGGCCTACGTGGGCCTGGCCGTCGGCGCCAACAAGGGCGATTTGCTCAACCTGGCCGCACTAGGAGGAATCTTCGGCGGCGAGCGGTCGGGCAAGAAAAGCTACAAAATTCTAGATACCAGCGTCATCATCGACGGCCGCATTGCCGACATCGCCGAGACCGGCTTCCTCGACGGACTGATTGTGATTCCTCAGTTCGTGCTCCGCGAACTGCAACTGGTGGCGGATTCGGCCGACTCGCTCAAGCGAAATCGCGGCCGGCGCGGCTTGGATATCCTCCAGCGCCTGCAGAAAACCGCTTCCGTCCAGATTCAGATCGTAGAAGATGATTTCCCCAGCGTCCGCGAAGTTGACATGAAGCTGATCGAACTGGCCAAGGTGTACGAAGGCAAGATCATTACCAATGACTTCAATCTGAACAAGGTTGCGCAGTTGCAGGGAGTAGCCGTCCTAAACATTAATGAGTTGGCGAACTCGCTCAAACCTATCGTCCTGCCCGGCGAAATCATGCGCGTGTTCATCCTTAAAGAAGGAAAAGAATATAACCAGGGTGTTGCCTACCTCGATGATGGCACAATGGTCGTGATCGACAACGCGCGCAAGATGATAGGCAAGACGATTGACATCTCGGTAACCTCGGTCCTGCAGACCACGGCTGGCAAAATGATCTTTGGCAAGTGGGATGAGCGAGCCACCGGGCGCCATGATTCCAAGGTCAGCTCTCCGGTGATGCCCGCGCCTCCGGTGACCGCCCCGATCACGGCCAATGGGCCGGCCTCCGAAACTATAAAAAAGCCGTCGGTGATTGATCGGGTCGCTGACTAACCCTGCCCTGGGACAACCGAAGCCGTCTGTACTATACTGATCGCCCCTTATGAAGGTGTTTGTTATCGTTCCCGCCGCCGGATTGGGCACGCGTATGGCTCCGCCCTCGGCGGCGACGGCCAGAAAAAAAGCTTCCAGCAAACAGTTCAAAGAACTTGGCGGCGTTCCGGTCCTCGTCCACACGCTGCGAAAATTTGCCGCCACTTCCGCTGTCTATGAAATCATCGTTGCCCTGCGCAGCGATGAAATTTCAGGCTTTCGCAAGCAGGTCGAGACCCAGTTTCCGGAAATACTGAACAAGCGATTACAGATCGTCGAAGGCGGTGAACACCGCCAGGATTCGGTGGCCAGCGCGCTGGCATGTACAGCGGCCGACCCCGAGGATATCGTGCTGGTGCATGACGCGGTGCGTCCGTTTGTGACGCCAGAAATTATCAGCAAAGTAACCGAAGCCGCTCATCACTATGGAGCCGCGATCGCCGGCTGGCCCGCAGTCGACACCGTCAAGCAGGTCGAGCGCACCGCGGATGGCGCGCTTATCAAGGCTACAATTCCGCGCGCCAGCGTGGTGATGGCGCAGACGCCGCAGGGCTTTCGTTATTCCATTTTGAAGAAGGCCTTCGACGATGCCGCCAGCGACGGCTTTCTGGGCACCGACGAAGCTTCCCTGATCGAACGCGCCGGATTGCCCGTCTTCGTGGTGATGGGATCGCCGCGCAACATTAAAATCACCACCCCAGCCGACATGGAGTTGGCCGAGTTCTATTTGCGAAGCGAAACCTAAGGGTGCTTCGTATCTGGCGTCGTTTGAGCGATGCCGAAAGTCGAGCCCCGCGCCCCTCTGGGGCTGACAGGAGTCGAAACTTGAAACCTCCAATGCGCATTGGCTACGGATGGGACTCCCACGAATTCAAGCCCGGCATTCCGCTGAAAATCGGCGGCGTCGTCCTTCCACACGATAAAGGGCTCGGCGGCCATTCCGATGGTGACGTCCTGCTCCACGCCATCACCGACGCGCTCCTCGGCGCTATCGCCGGGCCCGATATTGGATCGTTATTTCCACCTTCCGACCCACAGTGGAAAAACGCCGACTCCGCCGTTTTTTTGCGCGAGGCTTTGCGCCGCGTGAAGGTAGCCGGCTACGAACTATCGAATCTCGATTCCACGCTGATTCTGGCCGCTCCGAAAATTGGTCCGAACGCGGACGCGATCCGCAAACGCACCGCGGAGTTGTGTGAAATTCCCGCGGACTGCGTTGGCATCAAAGCAAAAACTCCGGAAGGTATGGGCACGGATAACGCCGCAATTGCCCACGCGGCGGTCTTGTTGAAACGCGCCGGCTCCGGAGAAGACGACCCCGAGAATTCGGAAGATTTTCTGATGGCGATTTGAATTCGGTCCTGTCGGACGAGTTTCCGATCAGGTAGGGAGTTCTTCTGGCTCGCTCTCAAGTTCTGCGTGCTTCTCTCGCGCTGCATCGATAAACGCGCGGAAAATCGCGCGCGCCGACTCCGCGACCTCCGGCCCATCGTTCACGCTCCGCTCCGGATGCCACTGCACCGCCAGCACAAAATGTTCCGGCAAGGTTCCTTCTAAAGCTTCAACAATTCCATCCTCCGCGCAACGTGCCACCACGCGCAAACCCTCGCCCGCTCGATCCGCAGCCTGGTGATGGGAAGAATTCACTGCCACTATCGTGGGAGCATCGTTCGTTCGCGCGTGGTTCGCGCCCACGATCTTCGCCAGCTTCGACGCCGGATCGACGCTCACAGTGTGCGCTTTCTCCACCGTTCGGCCCGCGCTGTGATTGATTTTCGAATCCCCGATCTTCGATTCGCCGATCGCCGATTCGATGTCCTGCACGAGTCCACCTGACCGGTACACGTTCAGCGACTGCAGTCCGTAGCAAATTCCCAGCACCGGCTTGCGCTCGCCATAAGCATTCCGCAGCAGCAGTTCGTCGACCAGTTCTCGCTTGGCATCGGCGGGCGCGGTCTTTTCGTGACCATGAGCCTTATATTTCTGCGGGTCGATATCGGCGCGGCTTCCGGGGAGCAGCACGGCATCGCACTGTTCGACCTTCGTCATCACTTGATCCGGTGTCTCGTCCAGGCCGATGCGTACCGGCACGCCGCCAGCCTCGCGAATCGCGTTCTCATACTGCGGTAAAGCGCGTTCGGCGTATTCGCGATCCCCGGAATGCGGCACCGGAATCGCAATGCGCGGCGCGACTCTCGCAGACTCGGAGAACGATTCAGACATTGACTTGGAAATCGACTCGGACATCATTAAGATCTCACCAGATCTCACCCTCAACTCACCCGCTCGATTCCTGCGAGTGCTTTGCGCTGGCGGTAATTTCGGATTTCCATGCCCAGCGACAACAGCAGCACGATGCTCCCTGCAGTGATGGCACAGGGAAAGGCGATGTGGCGATAGGCAAATGTCAGATTGGGCGCGACGTGTTTCACCTGCGAGTAGACCACCGTCCCGAGTATGCTGAGCAGAAGTGTGACCGCGAAGGTCAGCAACGTGAAAAGAAAAGTCATCGCGAACACGCGCGCTGGAATCCCGATCCAGCGTGGCCGTTTTGAACTCGTTTCCACCATTCTTTTAGGCTACACCATGAGGAATCTGTGTTGCGATCGACCTGCAAAGTGCGCTGACCGTTTAGTTCGGCTGTCAGACCCTCGAACATGCCGTTTACCAGGTAGTAAAATTTCGTGACGACGGCAAAATCAAATACAGATCCATCTCACTTGGAGACTCCTCGGCTTGTCGTCCCTCAAAGGAATGCTTGGGGAGACTCTCCCTGCTGCCTTTTCTCACGCCTCCAACCGGCAGAGGCAAAAGAGCTTAGCGCGGTGGGTCAAATAACGCACTGCGCTTCCGCTGTAGGAGGCGGCAAAGACCGCATCTGGCGCGCGTTTACGATCTTCCCGGTACAAACATTTCATCACTATTCATTTGACAGGGTGCGCATCGAGGGACAAAATCATAGGGCTCTCCCCACGGGCTGGCTTTCTTACTTCAGCCGTCCGGATTCTCGTTGTCAAGAGGGCGCTATGCGGCAGCTTTGTCGTGTCTTACTAGTTATCTCCCTACTGAGTGCCGCGGCTCTGACACAGTCCCTGTCGAACGTCACCCAGTCAGCCGTTCCGCTAACCGCCGCAGCCCCTTCGCAACCCGACCCTGTGCTGCAAGCAAAAGTATTAGAGAGTTATGGCAAGTTGCCTCTGCAGTTCGAGGCAAACCGCGGACAGGCCTCCGACCGCATAAAGTTCTATTCTCGCACCAGTAATTACACAGTCTTCCTGACTCCCGGGGAAACAATCTTGTCTTTGCATTCCTCGGCCCAAGCCTTGCGGATGAAACTCCTTCACTCCAATCCCACCGCGAAAATCGTCGGAGTGGATGCGTTGGAGGGAACCAGTAACTACTTCATCGGCTCTGACCCCAAACGGTGGCAGACAGATGTTCCGACATACGCGAAAGTCAAGTATCAGGAAATCTATTCCGGCATCGACCTCGTTTATTACGGCAACCAGCAGCAACTGGAATATGACTTTATCGTTGCGCCCGGCGCAGATCCAAATCGCATCGCCTTCGCTCTTCGTGGAGCAGATCGCATTCGCACCGACCAGCACGGCGACCTGGTTCTGAAAACAGGCGGGCAGGAACTGCGCTGGCGCGCGCCGGTTGTCTATCAGTCGACGAATGGAGTTCGGCGCGAGATCGCGGCTCACTACACCATCGCGGACAAGAATCGCGTCAGTTTCGAAATCGCCAAGTACGATACCAGCCAGCCGCTGTACATTGACCCGCTGCTTTATTCCACTTATCTCGGCGGAATCGGAACCGACATCGCGTACGCAATCGCCGTCGATCACAATGGCAATGCCTATGTTGCCGGACAAACGTATTCTCCAAATTTCCCCACTACTCGCGGCGCCTTCGAGGTAGCATGCGCAGGCAAGGCCCAGGATCTATGCACCAAGAATGGAGAAGCCTTTGTTGCCAAGCTCAATCATGCGGGAACGGCTTTGGTCTATTCCACCTACGTGGGTGGCACAGGCGGCGACATTGCGTCGGGCATCACCGTCGATAGCTCAGGCAACGCTTACGTGACCGGCCAGACAGCCTCCAAGAACTTTCCCGTTACCTCGGGCGCGTTTCAGAAAACTTGCGCGGGCAAGAACCGCTGCGGCAAGAGAGGCATCGCCTTTGTCACCAAGCTCAATTCCAAAGGCTCGGCTCTCGTCTACTCCACCTATCTCGGAGGCAGCGGAACCGACTGGGGTGGAAGCATCGTCCTCGATAAGACCGGCAACGCGTATGTCACCGGAGCCACTACCTCTACCGATTTTCCCGTAACTCCGGGGGCGATGCAGATTACATGTGCCGACTATCGCTGCTCTTTAGGCGACGCTTTTGTCACCAAGCTGAATCCAACAGGCTCGGCGCTGGTGTATTCCACCTTTCTTGGCGGCGCCGCCATTGATTATGGGCGCGCCATTGCCGTGGACAGCGCAGGCAACGCCTATATAACCGGCGGCACCGCTTCCGATAATTTTCCAGTCACGCCGGGAGCATTCCAAACTGTGTGCGGCGATTCGCAGTGCGCTCTTACCGATGCCTTCGTGGCCAAGCTCAACCCCACCGGCTCAGCGCTGGTCTATAGCACCCTCGTCGGCGGCAACAATTACGACATTGGCACCGACATCGTATTAGACAGCGGAGACAACGCTTACGTCGTGGGCTGGACCGGGTCGAACGACTTCCCTACCATGAATCCGCTGCAGGGTTATAACGCAGGCGGCGGAGACGCGTTCATCACCAAGCTCAATGCGACGGGCTCGGCTCTGATTTTCTCCACTTATCTCGGCGGCAATGGGCAGGACAACGGCAACGGCATCGCCCTCGACAGTGCCGGGAACGTTTACGTAGTCGGGACAACCGCTTCTACTAATTTTCCAACCGTGAATCCCTTGCAAGCCGTGAATAATGGCGACGCCAATTGTTTCATCGCCAAAATCAACCAGGCCGGCTCGGCGCTGGTGTACTCCACTTATCTCGGAGGCAGCATTTACGATGCTGGCATGGCGATTGCACTGGATGCCGCGGGCGACGCCTACATCACCGGCGACACCGCGTCGAGCAACTTCCCGACAAAGTCTCCCTTTCAAACCGTGAATAACGGCAATATTGATGCCTTCGTTTCCAAGATCAAGTGAAATCAGGACGGGAAAGAGCTGGTCGTTGAATCAGCCGCGAGCTCTCTCACCTGCGTCCTGTCACCCGCCTCGCGTGCTTACGCTACAATACTGAAATGTCGCAAAGCGCTTCCGCGATCGTCCGCAGCCCGGCTGAGGTGGTGCAAAGCAGCCCGGTTTCACAGGCTCCGAATGGAATCTGTTATGCGCGCTCGGGCGAAATCACCATTGCCGACAGCGATCTCGAACGGATGATTGCCGCCGTGCCCGTTCCCGTGGCCTCGGCGCTCAGCCGCAAGGCTTATTATTTCGTGCCGCTCACCGTCAGCCAGGGCGATGAGACAGTGATTGCCGATCGCTACGATGTCGGGCTCAGCGACAACGCGGTTTGCCATCGCAACCTGAATCTCGGCGATGCGCAGTGCGTTTTTATTTCGACTCGATTGATGGAAGATAAATTTTCCGTCGGCTTCGAGTTCTATATCAATGTCGGACACGCCCTCGTCGAACGCGCCGGCGTCTCGCAAGCTTTTGCCGATCTGGCGTGGCAGCAAGCCGAGTCAGGAGTGCGCGGCGAAACTTCGCTCGATGCCTGGGAGGCGCGAAAATTTGCAACGGCTCCTGGACCGGATGCAGAGAAGTACAAGAACGAATATCTGGCCGCGAGTTTTGCCGATGCGATCTCGATTTACCTGCTCTCGCTCTATCTCGATGTCGATTACTACGATCTGCGGGAGCGCGACTATCCTTTATTAGCTCCTGCTCCGATGGCCGAGAGGCTGCGCAAAGTCGCGGAAATCTTTCCGCCGAATCCGGGATTCGAGTTCAATATTTACTACCGGCGCCGGTCATAAGGCCGGAGCCAGGCTTACGCTGCCCCTACCCCCTCCCTCCTGCGGAATATTAGACCTTCCTTCGGCGCGGCCTCGCTTTCGTGCAGCCTCGCTGCACCGAGGATGACAAAATTTAGTGACGAACGAAACTCAGGGGCCGGGAGGTAGGCAGCGGCCCCTGTTCCACGAACTCAACCCGTCGCTACGGCGCCGTTAGCCCCGTGTAGTTGCCCACTACCTTGGAGTCGTAGGGCGCGTTGAGCTCGTTGAAGCGGATTCCGTGGACGCGGATCTGGTCACTGAAATTTGCGGCGCGAACGCGACCCGCAAACACTAAACCTTCGCCGCCCAGGAGTTGTCAATGATCTGTAACTTTCTTGTCAAATAAAGGACACCGGAAATCCAGTCAAGGCAACAGCGCGCGACGGGTGAGGCACGCGGAAGGTTAGTCCGAAAGTTCAGTCGCACTCGCCGGGAAAGTGACAATCCGTTGACAATCCGGTGACAAACGGCGTTTCGCGCTCTGCTAGCTTCGTTTGAGTTCGCGTCGTCCGGCTTTTCCTCGTGCTTGTGGTTGAGGCCGAGCCCGCCCAGCTTTTTCTAAGGCCGTACGCGCTAACACCAACCCAGGAGTTCCAAGGAGGAGAAATGCGATTTCAAAGTCAGTTTCGAATTGCGGCTCTCGTTTTCGCGGTGCTGGCGTTCTCATGTCTGGCACCGGGCTTCGCCGCCGCAGAGCCGCCAGCGGCAATGCACACCATTACCGTGATCGCTTCCACGGTCCCGGCAAACGGCGATGTAAACCCTTATGGCATCGCCGTCGTTCCCAGCACGGTGGGAACCCTGGTCAAGGGGAATGTTCTCGTCAGTAACTTTAACGCCGCCTCCAATGAGCAAGGGACCGGAACTACGATTGTGCAGATATCGCCGGGTGGCACGGTCAGCCAGTTCGCGCAGATTGATGCATCGACCCTGCCTGGTACTTGCACGGGCGGCGTCGGACTGACAACCGCGCTGGTGGCGTTGCGGGCCGGCTGGGTTATCGTCGGCAGTTTGCCTACCGCGGATGGCACGGCGTCGACGGCGCAAGCGGGGTGTCTGCTGGTTCTCGATCCCATGGGAAACGTGGCTGAAACCATCTACGGCACGCTGATCAACGGGCCCTGGGACATGGCCGCGCTCGACCATTCAAATGTCAACGGTGGGGGAACGGCGTCGCTGTTTGTGACCAACGTGCTGAACGGCACGGTTGCGGCCGCGGGAAGTGTGGTGAATGAAGGCACGGTGGTTCGAGTCGATCTCACGCTTTCGAAGTCGGCTCCTCCATTTGTCGAAGCGATGACCGTGATTGGTTCGGGATTCGCCGAGCGCAGCGATCCGGCGGCGTTAGTGATTGGGCCGACCGGAGTTGCCCTGAGCCCGGACGGCTTCTCCTTGTATGTAGCCGACAGCCTGAATAATCGCATAGCGGCAATTGCTTATCCCATCACGCGCCAAACAAGCGGTCGCACCGGCACCACGATCACGAAGAATGGGGGCCTGAACGATCCGCTGGGGCTGACAGTGGCGTCGAACGGTGACATTCTGACCGCGAACGGAGACGACGGTTATATGGTCCAGACCACGCCCGATGGGCTGCAGGTTTCGAAGGTGCTACTCGATAGCAGCGGCAGTCCTCCGGGATCGGGTGCATTGTTCGGCCTGGTCACCGTCGGGCAGAATGTCTACTACGTGGACGACGCCAGTAATACGTTAAATCTTTACCATTAAAGCCGATCGCGATTAAACAAGACCCGCCGGGGAACGCCGCAGCGCTTCCCGGCTTTTTTTGTCCGTTTTTTACCCCACCGACTGGACAGAAAAACCAACAGCTTGACGATCTCGGAGCAACCAGACGGGGAAGGTTCTCTCTCCGCTCCACAGGTATCTGCGCGGACACCTTCGTGCTCTTGGCGCTGGTCGAGTTTACGGCTTATGCTGAAGCAGATCAAAAGGGGCAGGTTTGCTTTGCAGATGATTTCGCTTCGCATTTACACGTTGGCTCTGGGAACGGCTGGCGCGGTGCTTATCGGCTATGCTTTGCTGCGGCGGAAGCCTAAGAATGCCGCCGATCTCGAGGTGGAGCGGCGCAACTGGCTGAATAGCGTGGGGCGAATCACCGATGGCACGGTCGTCGATGTGCAGGAAGTTGTGATGGATACGAGCCGTCCAGCGACGATGCTGATTTATCAGTATGACGTGGCGGGCGTTTCGTACGAGGCTTCGCAGGATGTTACGTATCTGCGGCAGTGGATCAACCTGCAGTCGTGCCGACTGGGGCTGCATACTTCGGTGAAGTACGATGCTCGCAATCCGGGGAATTCGATGGTGGTGGCGGAAGGATGGATGGGATTGCGGCAGTGAGTTGCGGCAGTAAGAAGAACAATTCACCACGGGATGAGAAACAAAGGTCAGAGTTTTCCTAGCGCCATCGCTATCATGTAGAGGATCTGGGCGGCTGCCAGACTGATCCAGATGCGCTGGCGAATGCGGGAACGGCGTAGATCGCGCAGCAGATCGGCGGCGGTCGGTTCTTTGACCAGAACTTCGGCCAAGGCCTCACGCTTCTCCGGCAACGGCACTGGCTGGAGATTGACCGGGCGCAGCGCATCGGCCGTTTTCGGCTTATCGGGGTAGAAGATTTTTGGAGTATCCACGACCTCGGACCAGAGGGGCAAGAGAATCCACGATTTCGGAATGATGTCGAGGATCGGCTTGGCAGTCAGGTGAAGCGCGGGCTGCGTTTCCGGCGCGACACGATCGGCTAGGTTCCGGAGCAGCGAACCCCACCAGAAATGGCTGAGCTGATCGGTAATGAGTTCGCCGACATCGACGGGGCGCGATTCGAGTTCCAGCGGAGGCAAGACTTCGGGCGAGAGCACGTCGCCAATATTCGTAAAGACGGTGCGAAACCAGGGCGTTCGCAGGCGGTCGCCGAGCGACACTCCGACATTGACTGGCCGCGAAGTGAGGTTGAGGGGCGGCAGCTTTTCGGGCGCCAACGTATCGCGCAGATTGCCGACGAGCGAGCGCCATAGCGGCTGCGTCAGGCTCGGGGGCGGGAGCAGGTCGAGGGGAATCTCCAAATTGTTTTCTGTCAAC
This sequence comes from uncultured Acidobacteriaceae bacterium, assembly GCA_963775845.1. Lineage (GTDB taxonomy): Bacteria > Acidobacteriota > Terriglobia > Terriglobales > Acidobacteriaceae > Acidiflorens. The sequence goes on from CAVZKN010000002.1 coordinate 355,461, forward strand.
TGCGGGTCGGGATACGACACGGCTGCGGCATTGGTGCGGTAAGGCATAGGGTCGGCGAGAACCTCGGGAAACTTCTCTCTTCTCTCTCTAGATGTTAGATGGCGCGGCCGGATCTGTCACGCGCATCAGCCCTGTTTTTGTCGGGGTGAGAGCAGCGCCAGCGTGCGGAAATCATTAGGGCAACTCGTCCTTTTTCCATTACCCCCGTAACTACCGGCGGGAATCTTGCGCGCTTACCATATGGCTGTCGCCAATATCCCCCGGAAAGGACGTTATGGGTGAGAAGATCGCCCCAGCGGCAGGTTCAAACGAACCGCCGCGGGTGAGGGCGTGGAGGAATGGGTCTGAGCAGGGCGAACTGCCTCTGTCTGCGCTCACTTCCGACCGCGCTGCCGGTCACCTTTCCGGCCAACTCCCGGGTCCGTTCCGCGAAGCTGGCGCGGCCTCGCCCAAAAATGGCGATGTCGCCGCGGTTTCACCCGCTCTAGAGCAAAGTTTTTTCGAACAGATCATCGAGAATGCGCCGGAAGCGATCAGCATCGTCGATGGGGAGCTGCGTATTCTGCGCATTAACGCGGAATTCACCCGCCTGTTCGGCTTTACTCCGGCGGAAGTTGCGGGGAAACGCCTGAATGAGCTGATTGTTCCGCCCGACCGTTATGCGGAGACGACATGGCTCGCGGAAAGTGTCAAGATGCAGAGCAGGCTGCTGCTCGAAACTCGCCGCCAGCGTAAAGACGGCTCGCTGGTCGAGGTCCTGCTTTCAACCTCATCTATCGTAATTAATGGCAAGCGCGTGGGAGCTTATGCATCCTATCGCGACATCACCGAGCAGAAACGCGCCGAGGAGCTGAATGCGGCGCTTTACGCCATCGCGGCGCGCAGCCAGTCGGCGGAGGACCTGCAACAGTTCTTTGCCGCGATCCACAACATTGTTGGTCAGCTGATGAATGCGCGCAATTTTTATATCGCGCTCTACGATCCGCAAGCTCAGCTGCTGAGCTTCCCTTATTTTGTTGACGAGGAAGATTCAACTCCGGTGGCGAAGCGCCTGGGGCGCGGCTTGACGGAATATGTTCTGCGAACGGGCGAGCCTCTGCTGGCCACACCAGCCGTTTTTGAAGAACTGGTGCGGCGCGAGGAAGTGGAATTGATCGGCGCGGCATCGCTCGATTGGCTGGGAGTTCCGCTAAAGAGTGGAGCGAACTGCTTCGGGGCGCTGGTAGTGCAGAGTTATCACGAGAATGCCCGTTTCGGGGAGCGCGACCGCGAGATTCTGAAATTTGTTTCGCAACAGTTGGCGGCGGCGATCGAGCACAAGCGCTATGAAGAAGCCTTGCGCCGTTCTGAAGCTCGCTCTCGCTCGTTAATCTTGAGCGCGGCGTTCGGCATCTGCCGCTGCACGCTCGGGGGGAGATTCCTGGATGTCAATCCGGCACTTCTCACCATGCTGGGCTATGGCTCGGTGGAAGAATTCTTGCAGCTCAATGCGCGCGACGATCTTTTTGTAAATCCGCTGGATATGGACCGGCTTGCCGAAGACTATCGCAGCACGGGCGTTCTGAACGGCGTCGAGGTGCAGTGGAAGCGCAAGGATGGGCGCGCCATCATTGTGCGGCTGACGGGTTGTGCCGCGATGAGCGCCGATGAGTCGGAAGAAGTTTTGCAGTTGATGGCCGAAGACACCACCGACCGGCGTCAACTGGAAGAACAACTGCGGCAGGCACAGAAAATGGATGCTGTCGGCCGGTTGGCGGGCGGTGTTGCGCACGACTTCAACAACCTGTTGATGGTGATCAACGGCTACACCGAAGTGCTGCTCGAGCAACTGGAGGCGGGCGGCGATCTGCATCATAAAGTGCAGTCGATTCAGCAGGCCGCCGACAGGGCGGCTACGCTTACGCGCCAGTTGCTGGCGTTCAGCCGGAAGCAGCTTCTCGAGCTCAAGGTCGTCGACGTCAACAAAGTGATTGGCGATATGGAGCGGTTGCTGCGTCCCCTGATTGGGGAAAACATCGAGCTGATTACGCATCTTTCTCCGGACGCGGGACACACGCGCGCCGATGCCGGGCAACTCGAACAGGTGATCATGAACCTGGTGGTCAACGCGAAAGATGCCATGCCGGCGGGCGGCAGGCTGACGGTGAAGAGTTCCGATGTAACGGTGCGCCACAATTTAAGCGAGCAGCGATTTATCCAACCAGGACGGTATGCGGTCATTTCGGTCTCCGACACCGGCCATGGGATGGACAAGGAAACTCAGTCGCGCATCTTCGAGCCGTTTTTTACGACGAAGGAAAAAGGCAAGGGGACAGGGCTCGGGCTCTCGACCGTTTACGGCATCGTCAAGCAGAGCAACGGCTATGTGTTTGCGCGCAGCGAGCTTGGAGTGGGCACTACATTTTTCGTTTACCTGCCGCGGGTGGAAGACGCGGCTGAAGAGATCAGGCCGGCGAAAGCTCAGGCCAACGAGACGGATGGTTGTGAGACGGTGCTGCTGGTCGAGGATGAGGAATCGGTGCGCGAACTGGTGCGTCTGACGCTCGTCTCGCGCGGCTACAAAGTGCTGGAGGCGGGAGATGGCGAGCGCGCGCTAAGCATTGCGGGGGCGGCCAAAGAAAACATCGACATCCTTATAACGGACGTGGTCATGCCGGGCATCGGCGGGCGCGAACTGGCCAAAGAACTGGTTTCGCTTCGTCCGGGTCTGACTGTTCTTTTTCTATCGGGATATACCGAGGATGCGGTGATTGCGCAAGGGACGCCGGATCCGGGTATCGCTTTTTTGCAGAAGCCTTTTACCTTGCAGAATCTTGCCCGCAAAGTGCGCGAAGTTCTGCGCGCTCGGAGCGCGGCGCCTGCTGCTCGAGCCATCGCTAAATCTGCCTCAAATTAAGTGGCCGCTGCCGGACGGGTGGGGACGCCCGTCGCTCCATTCTTGAAATTTCACCATCTTACGTTGAACCGCGGACACTGTGCCGCAACACGTGCAACTTTTCGCTTCGTCGGCGTGTCTTATACTTAAGGGAAGCGAGGGCTTGCGGCAAGGGAGCCCATCCAGGTTTCGTCGTGGTACGTACTACGAGTGGGGAATTATCTTCGAGGTGAGCGATGCTGTATGGGAAAGAGAACGCAATTCCGTCGTCTGAAATAACCCCGCGGGAGACTTATCTGAACCGGCGGAGGTTTCTGGCCGGCGCTGCGATTACGGGAGCGGCTGCGTTGACAGGCGTGGCTTTTCGCGATTTGGCGTCGCCCACGCTGATCGCGCAGGCCAACGCGAAGATTGACGGCATCCAGAAAAGTCCTTTGAGCACGACGGAAAAAGAAACTCCTTACAAGGATGTAACCAACTACAACAATTTTTACGAATTCTCGACCGACAAATACGAGCCGGCCGGACTCGCGAAGAATTTCAAGACACGTCCCTGGACGGTGACCATCGACGGCGAAGTCAAGAAGAAGCAGGTGCTCGACGTTGACGCGGTCATGAAGATGGCTGCGCCGGAGGAGCGCATTTACCGGCATCGCTGCGTGGAAGGCTGGTCGATCGTCGTGCCCTGGGTGGGATTTTCGCTGAGCGAACTGATCAAGCGCGCCGATCCTTTGCCGAAAGCGAAATTTGTCGAGTTCACCACCTTGTACGATCTGAAGCAGTTTCCCGGCCAACGATCGAGTGTGCTGCAGTGGCCGTATGTTGAAGGTCTGCGCATGGATGAGGCGATGCATCCGCTGGCTCTGCTTTGCTTCGGCATGTATGGCGAAGAGTTGCCTAATCAGGATGGCGCGCCCCTCCGCATCGTGCTTCCGTGGAAGTACGGGTTCAAGAGCGCGAAATCGATTGTGCGCATTCGCTTCACCGGCAGCCAGCCCGTAAATACGTGGCAGTTGGCTGCGCCCAGCGAATATGGCTTCTATGCGAACGTAAATCCGAATGTTGACCATCCGCGCTGGAGCCAGGCCAAAGAACGCCGCTTAGGCGAATTTCTGAAGCGGCCGACGCTGATGTTCAATGGATACGATCAGGTGGCTAGCCTGTATTCGGGAATGGACTTGCGGAAGAACTTCTAGAGGACCGTTTGTCATCCCGAGCGAAGCGAGGGATCTGCAGTTCGGCGCAAGATGCAGATCCCTCGCTTCGCTCGGGATGACAATGGCGCGCGAGATGACGAACCTTCGCGATCACAAATGAAACTTCGGCTGGCAAAAATCGCGATTTTTCTGGGCGCGCTGGTTCCGCTGGGACGGCTTGCCTGGAAGGCATTGCACGACGGCCTCGGCGCCAATCCCATCGAGGTGATAACCCATTCGACGGGCGATTGGACTTTGATTCTTGTGCTCGCCACTTTGACGGTTACGCCGCTCCGCCGAGTCACGCGGCAATACTGGCTGATTGGATTGCGGCGCATGATTGGGCTCTTCGCATTTTTTTACGGAACTTTACATTTCCTGACATACATCTGGCTCGATAAGTTCTTTGACGTGCATGAAATGTGGAAAGACATTGCCAAGCGTCCGTTCATCACGGTGGGATTCAGCGCGTTTGTGCTGATGATTCCGCTGGCGCTGACGTCGACGGCATGGTCGATTCGGCGCCTTGGCGGGAAGAACTGGCAGCGCCTGCACCGGCTTATCTATCTGACCGGAATGCTAGGCGTGATCCATTATTACTGGCTGGTAAAGGCGGATCACCGGAAGCCCATAGTTTATGGAATCGTGCTCAGCTGCCTGCTGCTTTATCGCGTTGGCGTGTGGGTATTGGAAAGGGGCAAGCAGGCGGCGGTTTCGGCTCGGGCTCGGGATGGAGTGGCTGTCGCCAAGACCTGAAGGATTGGGTCGCCAGCTAACCAAAAGAAGCATCACATTTTTTTACCAAAACTTTATTTTCTTCCCAGGGTTAGCGCATCATAGCAATAAAAGACAGGAGTGTCATATGAATCCCCTTGCTTTCGACAAGCGCGCCGGAGGCCTGCTCATGACCCTGGCGGCGATATCAAGCGTTCTTTTTGCGGCCGGCTGCGGCAACAGCAATTCGAACGTAACGCCCCTGGGTGGCAGCTACAACAATGGCAGCCTGAGCGGCACCTACGTGATGCAGCAGACTGGGTTCTTTGAAACTACCGGCGGCGGGGCGCAGCAATTCTCTGAGACCACGGTTTTCTCGGCCAATGGAAGTGGCAGTTTGACCGTGCTCGAGGACGATGGCGGGCCGCAAGGTCCGGGCGCGGAAAATCTTGCCGGCAGCTATAGCATCCAGAAAGACGGGACGGGGACGATGGTCTTCCGCTACACCGGCGCCAACTCCGCTACTGCGAACTACGCGATCACCATGATCGACAACAGCCACTTCTACGTGATCGACGCGGACACCTACGCGGTTTCATCGGGCTACGGTGTGCTGCAGAGTTCGACCTCGGCTCCCTCGGGAACCTATGTGTTTAAGGCGCACAACTTTGCGCTGAGTTCGCGAGTGGGAGGAATCAATATCAGCGCGGGCAGTTTCACCGGCACGCAGGATATTCTTGAATTAGGCGGATCGAATCAATCCCAAACGATTTCGGGCAGCGTGACGGCGCCGGGTTCGAGCGGCGTCGGCACATTCACCTTGAACGCTCCGACGGGCGCTGCATCGGGTAATTACTATGTAGTGAGCCCTACAGAGTTCTTTTTTATGGCCAATCCAGCTTCCAGTTCCTTGGAAATCGGTCAGGCGCAGACGCAAACTGCCACCAGTTTCGCTGCCGGCACATATGTGTTCGGGGGTAGTGGCGACACACAGAACAATCAGCCTGGGGTGCACTCGGCGGGGATCTTTGCGACCGACGGCAACGGCAATGTCACGAGCGGCACTGTCGACCTGGTCCAGGATTCGAATATCTATACCGCTCTCGCGGTATCGGGCGGCACCTACACGATCAACGGAAGCGGCAATGGAACCATCACTCTGCCTTTGACGAACGGCCCTACTGTCACGGAAGTTTTCTGGATGCTGAGCCCGACCAGTGCTTATTTCCTGGACAATAGCCCGCTCGCAGTTGAGGAAGGAAGCTTCACGGCGCAATCTGGCAGCGTCTCGTCTCTTAGCGCGCAGGGAGCTTTTGTATTGGATGGATTCCCCGGCGCCTTCGGGGGGCAGGTGGGAGACTTTCAGCCGACGAATGGTGGGAACTTTAACTGGAACGAGGTGGCTAATTCCGGCAGCGGCGGGTCGGGAATCGGAACCAATGGCAACTACACGGCAAGCGGTCCGAGCGGTCGTTTCACGGTGGCGGTTAACAACTTTAGCCCTGCCACTAATTATGTTTTCTATCTGAGTTCGCCGAACACGGGATTCATGATTGAAGAAGATGCTGGCGCAGGCGATATCGGAGGAGTCTTCGCGCAGCAGGCGGGGCAGTAGCAACTGAGAGTAGCGCTACCCGACTGACTTCAAAACCGCTAGTGGACTGGCGGAAGTGGAATCCCACCCTTGCGCAAAGAACGCGCAAGAGTGGGGCACCCGGCAGCTCTTTCTTTCCCTGTTTATTTGATGGCTTCGGCGGCGATTCTTTCGGTTACGAAGGCTTCGATTACGTCGCCGGCTTTGATGTCTCCGTAGTTTGCGATGGAGATGCCGCACTCCATGCCGCTGGTCACTTGCGAGGCATCGTCTTTGAAGCGGCGCAGCGAAGCTACTTTGCCTTTGAAGACTACAACGTTGTCGCGCAGCAGGCGCACTTCGGAGTCGCGCTTGATGAATCCATCGCTGACGCGGCAACCGGCAATAGTTCCTACCTTCGGAATGCGGAAAGTCTCAAGCACATCGGCGCGTCCCTGGTAGGTTTCTTTGATCGTGGGCTCGAGCAGGCCGGTCATGGCGCGCTTGATCTCGTCCTGCAACTCATAAATGATCGAGTGCAGGCGGATGTCGACTTTTTCCTGATCGGCCAGTTCCTGCGCTTTGCGCTCGGGACGGACGTTGAAGCCGATGATGATGGCGTTCGAGGCGGAGGCTAGCAGCACGTCGGTTTCGGTGATCGCTCCTATACCTGAACGCAGGAGCTTGAGGCGAACTTTGTCGTTCGAGAGGCGCCCGAGCAGGTCGCCCAGCACTTCGACCGACCCCTGCACGTCGGCTTTCAGGATTATGTTGAGTTCCTTCATGCCGGCCGTCTTCAGTTGCTCGGCAAGGCCTTCGAGCGAGACGCGTGAACTCTTGGCGAGCTGGGCTTCGCGCGCTTTCTGCTCGCGATATTCGGAGATGTCGCGGGCCTTCTCGCGGTCGGTGACGACGACGAACTGGTCTCCAGCTTGCGGCAGGCCTTCGAGGCCGATGATCTCCACCGGGGTCGCGGGCGGAGCCTCTTTCAGCGGCTTGCCGCGATCGTCGAACATGGCTCGGACTTTGCCGTAGACGTTGCCGACTACGAAGTTGTCGCCGGCATGGAGGGTGCCGTTCTGCACCAGAATCGTCCCTACGGGACCGCGTCCGCGATCGAGCTTCGCTTCGAGCACCAGGCCACTGGCGGCGCGTCCCGGAGTTGCCTTCAATTCCTGCAAGTCTGCGGTCAGGAGAATCATCTCCATCAGCAGATTGAGATTCGTTTTTTGTTTCGCGGAGACATCGACAAATACGGTCTTGCCGCCCCACTCTTCGGGGACGAGACCGCGATCGGCTAGCTGCTTCTTTACCCGTTCAGGAAGCGCTCCGGGCTTGTCGATCTTGTTCACGGCTACGATGATGGGGACTTCGGCGGCATGCGCGTGGTCGATGGCTTCTACGGTCTGGGGCATGACACCGTCGTCGGCGGCGGTTACGAGGACTACGATGTCGGTGGCTTTGGCTCCGCGCGATCTCATGCGGGTGAAGGCTTCGTGGCCGGGCGTGTCTAAGAAGACTATCTCGCGGCCGTAGGCGGGAGATGACTGGTCGGTGATCGAAACTTTGTAGGCGCCGATGTGCTGCGTGATGCCTCCGGCTTCGCCGCCGGCGACGTTGGTGGAGCGGATGGAATCGAGGAGCGTGGTCTTGCCGTGGTCGACGTGGCCCATGATGGTGACGACGGGCGGACGCGGGATGGCCTCGGCGCCTTCTTCGCTGCTCTCCATCGCCTCGGTCGTATCTTTTGCGGCCTGCTCTTCGAAGGTGATGACTTCGGTATCGGCTCCGAAGAAGCGTGCCATTTCGCTGGCGAGTTCGGCGTCGAGGGTTTGATTGATGGTGGCGAATACGCCGCGCACAACCAGGCGCGCGATCAAATCCTTGGCGCGGATGCCCAGCTTCTCGGCGAGGTCTTTTACTGAAATGCCTTCCGTGATGGTGATGTTGCGCGTAATGGGCGCCGGCTCGTTGCTGACCATCATGCGCGGCGGCGGAGTGTAGCCCTTCATCGGGCCTTCTTTTACTCCACGCGGAACGTAGCGCTGGCCGGGGCGACGCGAGGGAGCTCCGGGACGAGCACCGGGGCGGACGGGGCCTGGGGGAGCCATACCGGCTCCTGGGCCTACACCTAGCGGACGCGCGCCAGCGGGGGCTACGCGCGTCGGATGCATCGGACGGCGTTCACCGGGACGCAGCGGAGGACGCGCTTGTCCTGGGGCCAGGGGGCGCGGTGTGCGCTGAAAAATCGGCTGACCGGGTACGGGGCGTCCGGGCGCGGGACGGGAAGCTATAGGACCGGCTGAGGCTCCGGGAACAGGCGCGGGCGCCTTGTAGACAGGTCGAGGACCGGTCTGCGGCATGATCATGCGCGGCAGAGGCGCTACGGGAGCCGTCGGCTTTACCGGCGCGGATGCTTGCATCTGCGCGAGGTTCGACGGCGCTTGAGCCGAGGGCGAAGCACTCGCCTGTGTCGCGGCCGGAGGTGCAGCCGGGACTCGCGGTGGAATTGCGGTCGCCGGGAGCGCGGTCGTGGTAGAAGCGGCGGAAGCGCTCGGGGCGGCTGGACTTGCCGGGACCTTCGGCGGAATCACGACCACCGACGGCGGACGGTAGGTAGCCGCAACGGATGCCGGAGTGACCATTCTCGGTGCGGGTGGCTCGGCCGGGGGCTTTGGCGGAACTGCCTTGGGCACGGACGGCGCCACTGTTGCCGCAGGCGCTGCGGTCTTCGTGTCAGTTCTAATTTCAGCTGGTGGCGGCGTGACCGGCGGCTTGCCGACCGGACGAGTGGAAGCCGGTTCGGCTGCTCCCATCTTCTGCTTGATGGCGCGCAACACGTCGCCCGGCTGCGAAATATGCGAGAGATCGATCTTCGTCTTGATCTCTTCTTCGCCATGGGCGGCGCGCGAAGCAGGCCTTGAGGAACTCGGAGCGGCGTCGGAGCGTCCACGAAGATGCTTGCGCACCAGATCGGCTTCGAAATCTTCGAGAGAACTGGAGTGCGTTTTCTTCTCCGTGATGCCCACCGTGGTCAGCGTGTCAAGAATTTCCCGGCTCTTGACTTCCAACTCACGGGCCAAATCGTTAATTCGAATCTTACTCATCCGCCGTCGTTTCCTCTTCTTCTCCCGCTAAGTTCGCGGCTCTAAGCGCTATCTAGGCTCGCATATCCAACCTCGATTAAACTTCCGCAAGACTGATTTCAGCCTGCACCGACTGTCTTTCTGCTGACTTCATCGTACTGACCGCCATCTGCCAGCAACCTGACGGAGCCCGCGCATTTGGTCCGGATATTGCTCCGGACTCGCCATAATCGTCTGCAGCTCAGTTCTGCTTGTCTTCCGGGGCTTCTTCCGTTGCAGACTCGACGCCTTCTTCTGCTGGCGCCGTTTCGGCAGGTTCTGTTTCGCCGGCCAACCTGGCCGCCTCTAGTTCGCCATCTGCGGGCGATTCGGCTTCTCCGGTGTTTTCCGGTTCCGCAGCCAAGGCGTCGGCTTCCACCGTACCTTCGGTGAGCGACTCCTCGCTGACTGGCGTGTCAGTGATCTCCGAATCGGTGGCCCCAACTTCGAGGCTGGCATCGGCGGCAACTTCCTCGCCCGTGCTTTCGGAATCGACCGCCGCTACCGCTTCGCCACCATCGAGGCTGGCAAAATAATTATTGACCGCAATACTGATTTTTTCCACAGTTTTCGGGCCAATACCTTCAATCGCCTCCAGTTGCTCGGGCGTCATATCGGCAAGAGATTCGACAGTATTGACGCCCGCCGCCTTCAGTTTCTCGACCAGACCTTCGCCCAGGCCAGTAACATTTTCCAGCGGAGTTACAGTCTGCGTTACAAGGGCCGACATCTGCTGTTCGACTTCCTGACGCTTTTCTTCTTCGCTCTTGATGTCGATTTTCCAGCCCAGCAGCTTGGCCGCCAGCCGCACGTTCTGGCCTTTCTTTCCGATAGCGAGCGAGAGTTGGGTATCGTCGACCACCACTTCCAGATGTTTATCGGTTGCGTCGACGACGGTTACGCGGCTCACTTTCGCCGGCTGCAAAGCCTTCTCCGCGAAGGTGACCGGATCTTCGTGATACTCGATGATGTCGATCTTCTCTCCACGCAATTCGCGGATGATCGACTGCACCCGCATTCCCTTCATGCCGACACAAGCGCCGACGGCATCGACGTCTTTGTCTTTCGACATGACTGCGATCTTGGTGCGCTCGCCCGCCTCTCGCGCAATGGCGCGGATGACCACCGTGCCATCGTAGATCTCCGGTACTTCGGTCTGGAAGAGATGCTGAACAAGCTCTGGCGCGGAGCGTGAAGCCACCACGCCCGGACCCTTCACAGCTTTTTCCACGCGCACGATCACGACGCGAATGCGCTCGCCGACGGCGAAGGATTCGAGGCGTGACTGCTCCTTGCGCCCCATGCGCGCTTCGGCCTTGCCGATGTCGAGAATCACATCCGGACCTTCGAGCCGCTTCACGGTGGCGTTCACAATCTCGTTCACATGGCCGATGTATTCGTTGTAAACGGTGTCGCGTTCGGCCTCGCGCACCTTCTGGAAAATGACTTGCTTCGCCAGTTGCGCCGCGATGCGTCCCAGAATTCCTTCCGTCACTTTCGGAATCAGCAACTCGCCGCCCGCCTCAGCGCTCGGATCGAGCTTGCGCGCCTGCTCAACGGTGACCTGAAGATTTGGGTCTTCGACCTGTTCGGGGGTCTCGACGATCGACTTCACCGCGTAGGCGTTGATTTTGCCGCTGTCCTTATCGAGGACGGCGCGCAGATTTTCCTGGGTCTTGTAGTATTTGCGCGTGGCGACGACGATGGCGTCTTCCACCGCGCTGACTACGATCTGCGGATCAATGCCCTTTTCACGGCTGACCCCTTCGATAATGTTGTAAAGCTCACTTGCCATAAAAATCAGTTCTCAGTTGCCGGTATCCAGTTGCCAGTTCGCCGGAGCGCCCGACCACTTTGTGTGCGGCGCCATTCAGCCAGTCACAGTCAGAAAATACTGGCAACTGACAAACTAGATTTCCGGAACCAAATTCGCCTTCTCTACGTTGTCTAATTCAATTTCGATCTTTGCCGCGGCGCCTTCTTTCGGACGCATTTTCTTTTTCCGTGCGGCGGTTAAATCCAGTAGCAGCTTGCCATTCTCGAAGTTCTCCAGCGTGCCTTCGAAATGGCGGTTGTTATTGACCGGTTCCCTGGTCGTCAACTTCACACGCTGTCCGCGGAAGCGCTCAAAATCCGCTGCCTTGGTCAGCTTGCGATCCAGCCCCGGCGAGGAGACTTCCAGCACATACGATCCGCCCGGGACGGCATCTTCAACGTCGATGATAGTGCCAAACTCACGGCTGAACTTCGAACAATCCTCGTGCGTAACGCCGTCGGGACGATCGGGACTGGGAGCAACTCCCTGCCGATCGATGAAAACCCGCAGCATGCGGTGCTTGCCCGCCCCGCAAACCTCTAGTTCGACCACTTCCAGCCCGCTAGAGCCCGCTACGCGCTCGGCAATCCGCCGGACTTTTTCCAAATCAAGTGCCATGTTTTCAAAAACTTATGCCAGAACCGCCGGGCCCAATGGTTGCCGATACTCGGCCCAACGAAAAAGTGGGCTTTCGCCCACTGGTGTGCTTCGACAGTCCTGACACTACGACACAACAGTATTCACCAGCAACTATACGCCGCCGATAGGGAAAATACAAACCGCGCGCCGATCCCCTCCGGCAGGCTTGCCGGAGGGAAAAGTGACCACGGATATCTTGCCGCCGCTGGTTCTATCGCGGAGAATTTTCCTGATGCAAGTTTCTCGCGTTCACCTGGCAATCGCGCTGGGCTCGGCCGGACTGCTCGTCGTGGTGTGCCTCGGCTATCTCTATTGGCTGAGCCAGCAGCCGCCGGTTCTGTCGCGGTCCGCCGAACGCGACCCGCTGACGCAAATGCCCATCAGCATCACTATGAATCCCTTCCGCGACCGAACTATCGAGCGGACCGCCAACACCTTTATCTCGGCGATGCGCGACGGCAATTGCCGCAGACTGCTCTCGCAGTGGGAGAAGGATTATCGCCGGAAGCGGGCCGACTTTTTATGCGAGTCCGAAACCGAGCATCCGCTGATTGCCTGGAACCTGGTGGAGTGGGAAGACGTCCCGCCGCTCGTGATTCTGCACTATAAGGGCCAGCGCTATAGTAATTCGCAGCGGGATTCGACTTACAAGGATCTTTTTTCGCTCACTGAGGAGAAGAAAGAATCGGGTTGGGTGGTTACCAAGTACGACGCGTTCTACTAGCTATCCGCCGATGTGCACCATGGTTCTTGAGGCGGGCACAAAGCCGGGCTCGCCGATATGATGGCGCTCTTCTTTTTTCTCCACCACATTCACAATAAATTCAGATAGCATTTCGTCGCTTGCACCGCGCCGCATCAGTTGGTGCAGATCGTGGTCCCACACCGAGAACAGGCAGGTGCGCAGCTTGCCGTCGGAGGTGATGCGGATGCGGCTGCAGTGTCCGCAGAAGGGATGCGAGACGGGCGCGATGATTCCGATTTCGCCGATGCCATCGGCGAAGCGATAGCGGCGGGCTGTCTCGCTGCGCTCGTGGGTAATCTCTTCGAGCGGCAGATATTCCGACATGCGAGTGACGATTTCATCGAGAGTGACCACAATCTTCGGCGTCCAGACGCGATCTTCTTCTAGGGGCATGAATTCGATGAAGCGCACCACCACGCCTTCTTCGCGCGAGAACATTCCGAACGGAATGATTTGATCTTCGTTGAAGCCACGCAGCAGCACGCAATTGATCTTCACCGGATCAAGGCCCGCCCCGCGCGAGGCGCGCACGCCCGCGAGAACGCTGTCGTATCCGTTGGGGACGCGCGTGATGCGGGCAAAGCGGTCGGGATCGACGGCATCCATGCTGATGGTCACGCGGTCGAGGCCGGCATCTTTGAGCGGCTGCGCGATCTCGGCCAGAAGATGGCCGTTCGTCGTCAGGGCAATCTCAGGCTTCTTACCTTCTATAGTGCGCAACTGCGACAGGTCGCGCACGAACTCGATAATCCCTTTTCGCAGCAGAGGCTCGCCGCCGGTTAGTCGTATCTTTGTGATGCCGAGAGAGACGAGTATCCGCGCCATCCGCAAATAATCGGCGAAGGGAAGTTCGGCATAGGCTGCGCCGTTCGTCCCCGTCCGGCAATACACGCACCGGTAGTTGCAGCGGTCGGTGATCGAAATCCGCAGGTCGTGAATCGAGCGCCCGAAGTTGTCGGTGAGCGGCATGGGAAGATTTCAATCGTGAGTCGTGGAAAAAAACACCGGCAGGAAGTTATCCAGCGAGCGTTCCCTTTCCAACACGGGAGGCGCGGAAGTTTCCCGCCGCACCCTTGGATCGCAACGGTTAACGTTATGCCGCGGCAATCCTCGTCCCAGCCGCCAGACAAGGTCTCAGGCTTCGGGGATCGGAAACTCGGTCCTCATTATAGATGCAGACGCCTGCCTGCGCGAATCGGCCGCGCTTCGCCGGGCAGGACGCCGCGCTCTCCACAAGGCTGGTAGACTTTCCCCATGAAAGCACTGGTCATCACGCGCTTTGGCGGTCCGGAAGTTCTTGAAATACAGCAGGTGCCTGACGCGCACCCCACGCCCGAACAAGTGCTCATCAAGGTGGAGGCGGGGGGTCTGAATTTCGCTGACCTGATGACCACACACGGCGGATACGCCGGCACTCCGAAGCCTCCGCTGACTGCGGGGCGAGAATTTGCCGGCCGCGAACTCGCGGCTGATGGGACTCCTGGACACCGCGTCATGGGCTACACACAGTGGGCGGCCTTCGCCGAAAAAACCGTAGCGCATCGCAACCTGGTCTGGCCGGTGCCTGAAAATTGGACGGCTGAAGAAGGCGCCGCTTTCCCCGTAACTTTCTTTACCGCCTACTTCGCCTACTGGAAGGCCGGTTTGCTAGTTCCTGGCAACGGTAAGCCGGGAGCGCGCGTTCTGATTCACGCTGTTGCCGGAGGCGTCGGCACTGCCGCCGTCCAAATCGGAAAAATTCTTGGCATCGAGATGTATGGCACATCTTCTTCGGACGACAAGCTGGCGAAAGTGCGCGAACTGGGCTTGCAGCACGGCATCAACTACAAACAGCGCGACTACGTCGAAGCCATCAAGGATTTGACGCACGGCGAAGGCGTCGATGCAGTGTTTGAAATGCTGGGCGGCGAGCACGTCGCGAAGAGCGTGAAGTGCGTCCGCGACTTCGGACGCGTTATCGTCTACGGCGCCGCCACCGGCGAGACTCCGCAACTGGATACTCGCGCCCTCTATGCCAAGGGCGCCAGCGTCCACGGGCTATGGCTTTCGTATCTGAGCGCGAACCGGCCGCTGATGGAATCGGCATGGAAGCAATTATCGGAATGGCTGGCGGCGGATAAACTTCATCCTGTGATTGGCAAAGTCTTTCCACTCGAGCAGGCGCGCGAGGCCTATACGCTGATGCAGGAAGGAAAGAACTACGGGAAGATTGTGCTGAAGATCAATAACAAGGCCTGAATGTTTTGTTGGTGTGCTCAGCCGGGAACTGCAGATCCCTCACTTCGTTCGGGATGACAATTTTTGTCTAGGGTTCCTAACTTCCCGCGCGCACCGTATTTTGCTAACGCGCATCGTCGTCCCTCGTCCAATAGCTAACCTCGCGAGCAACCAAAACTTTGAAGAACGACAATTCTGGAACTAACTCGATTAATCGTTCGTATTGAGTAAGACACACGGTGGAGACTGCAGAGGGTCGATCCACTTAGGACATTTCGCAGGGTGACGGGACTGGCGCACGCGTGGTTTGGCGGCCCTGAGTGCGTCGAGTCCAGTAAAAAGAACGAGTGTGAGACCCGGATCTTTTTGCGTCACCCTGACATGCGCATTGTAGGGCTTGGCAGGAAAAAGGCAAGTTTTACTCTGAGCAGTCTTGATTGATGACCAGCCGCCCCGAACTCCCGGCATGAACCGGGAAGAAAGCAGGGAGCCAATGAAACTGAAGAATCTCGCAAAGACGGTGGTGCTCGGGCTGGCGGTGCTGCTCGCGTCGAGTGCTTTCGCAAGTAATGCAGGCAACAAGGGCACGGTGCATCTAGGGGAAGCGTTCGTAGTCAGCGGCCAGCAACTTTCCGCGGGAGAGTATCAAGTCCGGTGGGACGGCGCGGGATCGGACGTCGAAGTAAGTTTTGTGCGGGATGGGAAGGAAGTGGCCAAGGCTTCGGCAAAGGTCGTTACCCTCGATAAACCGTACAGCGACGATTGCGCCATTCTTGACAACAGCAGCGGCAAATCCACAGTTTCTGAGATTCGTTTCGCGGGCAAGAAGTATGCGCTCGCCATCGGCAACGCTCAGAAGGCGGAGATGAGCGGCAGCAACTGAGTTAGTAAGTAATGTGTCTGTGTTAGTTAGATAGAGGGAGCGCTTTAGGCGCTCCCTTCTGATTGCGGCTTAGGGGACCGCGATCCGCTGATCTTGGTTGACATAGGCGTTGAGCATTGTTCCTACAGGCAAGTTCGCGTTTGGACCGTACCAAAGAGCGGACTCCCAAGTGAGAGCGCCACCCTTTCCTCCCCCAACCCCCGCACCGCCCCGTAAGACGAGCCTTGCACCCGACACGGTAACGACGTAGTCGAACTGTAGAACAAGCTTCCCGGATTTTCCCAAGAGACCACTCTTTGATATTGATTCAATATGCCCAATTGCCTCGGTGCCTGTTTTCACAATGAGCTTGGAATCAATGACGAGATCCTCGCGAACCTTGAAATGAACCGTCTGCTTGGATCGCAGCTCTTTGCCATGCAGGTCGTCCATCAGTACAAGGTGAATTGGCGTCCCATCGGCCAAGAGCACCGCACCCGCTTTCTCATCTTCTTTTGCTTGAGGCCAGAGAAATATCGGCGCAAGAGCGATGAGCGCCCCTAATGCTACTAGTCCACGGCAGGTTGTAGAACGGGCTCGCTTTGTTCTCATGGCCACAAATCACTGAACTGTGAAATCATAGCCCTGCCCGTAAACACCATGAGGAAAATCGGCTGACCCAACCGAGTACAAGATGTACTCGCCCTTCTTCAATTCCTTTACTGGTGCCATTTTGAAACGGCGACCTCCAACCGGAGTTGCAGAAGTGGGCACGATTCTATCGGCTCGAATGCCAACCTTTTCTCCCACGGTTCCGCCAATGGAGCCCATTTCGATTTCCCTCCGGTCACCTTTGCCGTCCATCTCGACAACTATGTAGTTGTCGATGTTGTCGTTTGCCGGCAGTTGAATGTCGATCACTGGTTTCCGAGAGGCTATTAGCGAAGCATGTTGCCCTTGCAAATATGCCTTGTTCTTGACGGACTTAATGTGTAATGTGACCGCGTGCCCGAGCCGCCCTCCGACCTTCTGCTCGCCAATGGTGCGCACCTCGAGGGGGTTGCCGTCAATCGTGACTTTAGGACTCGTCAACTGTGTTGACTGAATCATGGCCGCCACAACGGGATCGGACACCCCTTCTTTTTTGAGGTGAGCGAGGTCGTCATCTGAAAGACTAAACTTTGTTGCACCCGCTTTTATTCTGGCGACGATCACGTCATCCCCGAGGCCCTTATGAGTCATATCAATAATACGGGCATTATCCACGTCACTCTCGAGACTCGACTGCGAACGGGCCGATTGCGTTCCGAAGAGCAAAAGCGTGCCAACTGCACAAAAAACCATCAAGCTGCAAAATGACGCACTACGGGCGGTAAAGCTGGAAATTCTCATGCTCTCCTCTTCTTGGAACGAAATCCATTCCACCACCCATTCTGGGGACATTAAGGTCGGGCAGGAGGCCCCATGTAGGTTGCCTTATGGCTGTTGCCTCCAGCGAAGGGCTGCTGTGCAGATCAGGATGATAGACAGATTGTCCATCCCCCTCCCGGACTTCGCATGGAGAGTAACACATTGAGGCAAATTCGGGTGTGACGGCTCTGATGGCGGACTCGCAGGAATAGGAAACAGGATTGCTGTGCTTTGCCGCAATTCCTTAACGACCAGCTGTTTTATGGTGCCGTAGGTGACGGAACTCGGGAAACTGCTACTTCGCATCGACTCCGAAGTCAAAAAGATCGTGTGCAAAGGTTGCACCGGAGCCATAGGCGCCCGCCACGCTTGCCGTAGCCACAAAACAATACTCTCCGGGTGCCAGTTCGTTATTAATGTCGACTTTGTAAAGACCTGCGGCAAGTCGCTCCGCTTTGAAAGCGGTGATCGACTTCTCTTGCGATCCGGAGGATGCACCCCACATGCTGAATGCCCCAACTTCTGTCGAACGATTATGCTTATCGACATTCAGCTTCAGCAGCGCAAATTGGTTCGGGTTCGAGATACTCCCACCTGCGAAGAATCCTCCACGTCCCAAGCCAGCTGCTTTGTCTTCAAAATAGAAGTAGAAAACTGGTTTGCCCTGCGTGGTGCGAATCGAGGCAGCGCTGCCCGGCAGTATCGCCTTTGTCTTGGCTTTCACGGCACCATAAGTCACTGCGGAGGCGAAGAGGCCGCCTGTCTTGGTTCCCTGGTAGGCAGCCCGTTCCAACATGACCATGTGTTCTTTCCCTGACGAGTCTGCGTTGAGTACATAAATGCCCGAGTCGTGCGGCGTCAGAGGGTCGTCAGGGTTTCCTAGCGCGGGGCTTCCCGCCTCTGGTGTTGCTCCCGACGGATTGACATTGAGCAGGCGGTTGGCAATTGCACCCCCGCTAGCAGGAACTGGCGCGTTGTTCGGGTCCATCAAAGCCTTGATCACAGCGTCGGTGATGTTTTGCTTCTTCAAGTTGATCAGTTCGTCAGTGCTTAAATTCGCGGGCCTGTTACTAGCCTTGATCTTTGCGATTACAAGATCGTCAGAAAGCCCCGCTTGTTTCATTGCGATGACATCATTGGTTGTTACCTGATGCGTGGCCGACTCCTGCGCATTTACGGGAAGAACGTCGAGCAGGATTATAGATAGAGGAACAAGCAGCACTACGAGAAATAAAGAGTAGCCCTTCCGCATAAAAAGCCTCTGGTCTTGCTGTTTCGCGGTCAATCCGCGAACAAGCCATTATCCTCGTTGCAGAAGGTATGTCAAATGCTAAATTAGGTCTGACGACAGTCGCTCAGTACTTGGGCATCTTGGGATCAATCCGCTCCGCCCAAGCTAAAATCCCGCCGGTCAGGTTATAGACCTTGGTAAATCCGGCGCGGCGCAGGAAGTTTACTGCTTTGGCGCTGCGTCCGCCCATCTTACAGTGGGCTACGATCTCGCGGCTGGAGTCCAGTTCACTTACTCGCTTGGGTAAGTCGCCTACCGGAATCAGATATCCATTCAGATTGCAGATCTGGTATTCGTGGGGCTCGCGGACGTCGAGAATAAAGATGTCTTTCCTGGCGTCCAGCTTCTTCTTTAATTCTTCGACCGAGATCGACGGGATGTCGTTGCCTGCCGGTTCTTCCTGGCCGCGGATGCCGCAGAATTGGTCATAGTCGATCAGTTGGGTGATGGTGCGGTGGGTGCCGCAGACGGGGCAATCGGGGTTCTTGCGCAGCTTCAGTTCGCGGAACTTCATGCCCAGGGCATCGACCAGCAGCAGGCGTCCGGCAAGCGAGTCGCCTTGTCCGAGAATCAGTTTGATGGTCTCGGTCGCCTGAATCACTCCTATCAGGCCGGGCAGAATGCCGAGCACTCCACCTTCGGCGCACGACGGAACCAGGCCGGGCGGCGGCGGCTCGGGATAGAGGCAGCGATAGCAGGGGCCATCTTCGGTGGCGAAGACGCTGGCTTGGCCTTCGAAGCGAAAGATGGAGCCGTAAACGTTGGGCTTGCCGGTGAGCACGCAGGCGTCGTTCACGAGATAGCGCGTCGGAAAATTATCGGTGCCGTCGGCGACTATGTCGAACTGGCGGAATAACTCGAGCGCATTGGCGCTGGTTAGTTTTGTATCGAAGGTGCGAAGGTTGAGATACGGATTGATCGCCTTGAGTTTGTCGGCGGCGGAGTCTAGCTTCTTGCGGCCCACATCGCTCGTGTGGTGGATGATCTGGCGCTGCAGGTTGGTGTAATCGACTACGTCGAAGTCGACGATGCCGAGCGTGCCGACGCCTGCGGCGGTCAGATAAAGAGCTAGCGGCGAACCGAGGCCGCCGGCTCCGATGCAGAGGACCTTTGCATTTTTGAGCTTCTGCTGGCCTTCCATGCCGACCTCGGGCATGATCAGATGGCGCGAGTAGCGCAGGATTTCGTCGTTGGTCAAGACGGCTTCAGTGGGCTGGACATCGGAGAGCGTGGCCATAGAATCCTATGAATCGAAGAGTTACGCGCCGCCGGCGATCGACGGCACAATGGAAATGGTATCACCGTCTTTCAGCGCGGTCGCTTCTTTCTGCAGATAGCGCATGTCTTCATCGTTGACGTAAACGTTCACGAAGGCGCGCAGTTTCCCGTCGTCAGTATAAAGGTGCCGCTTGAGGTCGGGATGCTGTGCAACCAAGCCGTCAAGCGCCTCGCCCACTGTGTTTCCGGGGACATGTACCAAAGCCTGTTTCCCTGAATATTGGCGAAGTGGAGATGGAATCTGAATCTGAGGCATGTGAATAAGGATGCTTGGATAGGGGTGGAAGATGCAAGTGGCAGGCTAATCGAAAATTTCGATTGGCTCGTCCGCGAATTTCTTGTCGGCCTCGTCGTTGCCCGTTAATTCGAACGAATTCGTAATCATGGCATGTCCCTTTTCGACGCTCGTGATCACGTAAGAGCAGCCAATCCAGTGGGCTTCGGCGAGGTCTGTGGAGGACCATTGGGCGGGGTGATCGGGATGCGAGTGATAGAAGCCGACGATGTCTTCGCCGCGTTCGCGTCCTTCGCGCTGGATGCGAATGAGTTCTTTGGGATCGATGCTGTAACGGTTATGGGGAGAGTCGGCGCGCGTGTTGCCGCAATGGGCCGTGCGGGTGACCGTCTTCGTAACGGAACCGGCGCCGTTGTCGTCAAAGTGCCCCACCAGCACACCACAGCATTCGTGCGGATAAGTTTCTTCTCCGTGCTGGCGGAGGACGGCATAGGCGAATTGAGGGAGCCTAATCATTGAGACATTGAGTGATTGGAGGTCAAACGCCTCAATGCCTCAATAATTTCCTTCGTGCCAGAATTTTTCGCTTAGATATTTTTCGCCCGAGTCGCAGAGGATGGTCACGATGGTCGCACGCTGATTTATTTTCAGGTTCTCGGCGATTTGCAGGCAGCCGACAATCGCGGCGGCGGACGAAACTCCTACTAGCAGGCCCTGTTCGCGGGCCAGTCGCCGCGCCATGGCGTAGGCGTCTTCGGTGACAATCTCCAGATTCTGATCGGCCAGCGACGGGTCGTAGATGCGCGGCACGATGGCCGTGGGCAGGTATTTTGCGCCTTCGATGCCGTGGAAGGCGGAGTCCGGTTGCAGCGAGATGCAATGAATATGAGGGTTCAACTGTTTCAAGCGGCGTGTGGTGCCGACAAATGTGCCGGTGGTGCCGAGCATGGCGACGAAGTGGGTGATGCGTCCTTCGGTCTGCTGCCAGATTTCGTTGGCTGTGGTCTCGAAGTGGGCGCGCCAGTTGGCATCGTTCGAATACTGGTCTGCATAAAAATAAAGATCGGGATGGCGATGGGCGAGTTGGCGCGCGATTTTGATAGCGCCGTCGGAGCCTTCCCCCGGATCGGTATAGATGATATTCGCGCCATATGCCTGTAGAATTCGTTTTCGCTCGGGAGAAACATTTTCCGGCACGCAGAGCGTCACCGGAAATCCGAGGGCGGCGCCGAGCATGGCATAAGCGATGCCGGTGTTGCCGCTGGTGGAATCGAGAAGAATTTTTCCGGGAGAGAGTTTTCCGGTGCGCCGCGCTTCGGTAACGATGCTGGCGGCGGCGCGATCTTTTACGGATCCGCCGGGGTTATACCATTCGGCCTTGCCCCAAAGCTGAACCTCGTAACTTGGAGGAGAACTTAACAGCGCATCGAGCGGCAGCAGCGGAGTGTTGCCGATAGCGGAGAGTACAGCTTCTCCCTTAGGGAGCGCGGCTTTTGCGGCAGGCGCGTGCCTGGCTTCGTTCTGCAAATTCCAAGGCGGTAGCGACGAGTCAAAAGCTGCTGTCATGGGGTAAGAAACCTAGTGACCAGAGTAATGTGCCCACAATCCGGAAAAGGTATATCTATACTAGCGTTGCATCATTCTAACTGCATTGGATTCGCGATGGATGGTTTTGGTTCCATGGAATCGTTACCATCGGGTCGGTGAATTGGTTCCATCGAATCGATAGATTGAATCTGAATCGCTCTATCGAATCCATTGCTGTCGCATCTAAACCGATGACGAGAGAATTGAGCTTATAAAAATGACAGCTAAGGTTGAACAGCGAACGTACGAAGACGCGGTGAACTGGTTGCGCGAGCACGGCTTTGATCTGATTGAAGCTCCGGGTGCGCAAACGCGGGTGTTTCTCAAAAAATACAGCTGCTCGGCGGCAATTCAGAAGACGGACGATGGCGGGGTGAAGATCTTTGCCTATCCCGGATGTCTGATCGGCGGCGAGATTTCGAAGCTGGTCAATCGCGGCTATCAGCAATTTCTGAAAACCTCGAAGACCGAGGTGCCGGCGACCGCGGACCAGTTGAAGGCGCTGCAACAGTTTTCGGAAGAACTGAAAGAGGCGCTCGGAATTCCGAGCCTCTACAACGAATCGCTGGGCACGGTGAGCGAGTCTTACCAGTATGACCGGATCAAAGATCGGGACGAGCCTGAGGTCAAGCGACCGAAGCGTCCGTGGGAAACGGTGAAGGTGAAGGCGGCAACGGCGGCGAAGAAAAGCCGGGCATAAGTTTGCTCGAAGCGACTGGCGTCCTATGCTTGTCGTGAGTTTTGCGAGAAATTTGAGTGCGGGATGGCCGGACGGACGCCCGGCGCTCCACTCTTTAGGACAGCTCCACTGTTCGTGCAGATGGAAATGGCGGGAACCGAAAATAGAGATCGGCTCTCGGCCATCAGGATGGTTTAACGGATGCCTTAACGGCGTCCTTTTTTCTTGGCAGCTTTCTTGGCCGGCTTTTTCGCGGCCTTCTTCGGTGCTTTTTTAGCAGCTTTCTTGGCCGGCTTTTTCGCAGCTTTCCTGGCGGGCTTTTTGGCCGCAGCCTTTTTCTTCGCCGGAGCTTTCTTTACCGCAGGTGTCTTCTTCTTGGCAGGCGCCTTTTTCTTGGGAGCGCCGCCGCCGCCCGAGGGAGCTACCGGTTCCGGTGTGGGCATGGGCTCGATGGCCTCGTCCTCTTCCACTTCGAGTACCGGTTCTTCTTCCTCTTCCTCTTCTTCTTCGTCTAAATCTTCTTCCAGCGATTCGCCGTAAGCGCCGCTATCGCTGAACTCATCGGACTCATCGTCCCGACCATAAAGAGTCGGATCATCGAAGCTCATATCTCCTCCTAAAAGTATTTTGTGGTCACCGCACGCAGGGCGTACGGGCCGGAAAATTAGGACAACGTGCTGCGAAACTCCGTCTTCGTTAAAGCGCGTGATTATAGCACGGAGAGTTTCACGGGGCAGTATCGTGCATTCTCCGCGGATTTGCGAGGAAAATCATGCGGGAAAGATTCAGATCAAAGAGCGAGGCGAAAACAAGGCGAAGACGCCAGCGAGGCACGCGTCGGCTGGAGCTGGCCAGTTTTGTTGGTACGTTACTTCCCGGCGCCGCCCCTGGCCGCTGCTGCATTGGGCAGAGCCAGCGCCCATCACTATTACCGATCTATGATCCTACCCTAGCGACTACCATGTCTGGGACTTCAGCAACCGGTGCAACCCAATTTCGAACTCTGAACCCTGATTCGTTCAATAAAACAGATATTTTCTCCACTTGTCATCCGAGTGGCCCATCAGGCGCATGATGTGGCGGCTCGTGTGGAGATTGAAGGAGCGGGGCTCACGCGCGGGCTTCATATTGGCTTCATGGGGAAGCTGGTTGCCCTTGCGGCGGTTGCAGAGATGGCAACAGGCGACGAGATTCTCCCAGGTGGAGAGGCCGCCACGCGAGCGCGGAATCACATGATCGAGCGTGAGCTCGCCCGAAGGCAGCGTGGTGCTGCAATACTGGCAGGTGTTGCGGTCGCGCAGCAGGATGTTCTTTCTCGACAACGCGCGCGACTGGTGCGGAATCCGGCGATACTCGAGCAACCGAATGACCGAGGGCACACGCATGGCGACGCGGGCGGCGTGAAGGAAATGTCCATTCTCTTCTTCGGTCATGGCGACGCCCTTCAACACCAGCACGATGGCGCGGCGCGCGGCACAGACGTTGATCGGCTCGTAGGAGGCGTTCAACACCAGCACCGGCTGATGCAGAGCATGGCCATCGCCGTCGGAATGGACGCCGGAGGCGAGCATCGACGGCGGAAGGTGCGAACGCATGCTGCCGGCGAAATTGTGCAATCGCAACGACATAAAATCAGTGGCCTGTGGAGTGTGGCCAGTGGTCAGTTCGCTCTTCCTGGGCAGAGATCGGCGAATCTACTGAGAACTGAGATGCGGGAAGTGAGAATTCTTCCTCTCTCTCTGCCTCCGCCAAGGGGCTGACATCGAAAATCTTCAGCGTCCGGGCGACGGTTGCAACCCAGACCCGCGCCGCTCCAGCACGCAATAGGACGCGGGAACACTCGGACGCGGTTGTGCCGGTCGTGAAAACATCATCTACCAGTAAGATGTCGCGTTTCGCGATTCGCGTTGGATCACTGACCACAAAAGCGCCGCGCAGGTTCTCGCGCCGCTGATGCCGGGTCAGGCCGATCTGGCTTCCAGTTTCGCGCTGGCGCAACAGAACCCCACGGGCCAGTTCGAATCGCTCCGGACGGGAGAGTTGGTTAAGGGCGGCGCGCGCGATCATCTCGGCCTGATTGAATCCGCGCTGCGCCTGCTTGCGCCGATGCAACGGCACGGGAACGACCATAATCGTCCCCACCGGCATCTCCGGTTCGAGCTTGTCAATCGTCTCGGACAGCATTCTTCCGAGAATCGCGGCGGCGGGACGAACCTGTTGAAACTTCAGCAGATGAACCAGGTCGCGCACCCCGGCGGCGTAGCTTCCATAAGCGACCGCACGCTCGAATGGAGGATCCACGCGCTGGCAGAGCGAGCAGCGTGATTCTCCGTATTCTGCCTTGCAAACGCCGCCTTCATCGTCGAGGTAGGAGGGACGGTGCATGGCTTCTCCACAAACCGAGCAGTAGGTTCCTTGAAGCGGATGCATGGCCAGCAAGCAGGATTGGCAAACGGGAAGGCGAGAAACTCGAATCAGGGGAGAGTTACAAATACGGCAATCAGCGGGGAAGAAGGTGAAAAATAAACTCGCAGCCACTCGCTCGGCAAATGCGACGAAGCCTGTCTTAGCCAAATCATGTGGCGCACATTCATGATCTGGCAAAACTTGACCCGCCGCTTGGCCCTGGGCAGCGCGTATTCGAAACCCAGTACTGCTGAAGACGGCCTCCCGCACCGGCACACAGCGAACCACGAGCCGGATTACTACCCGCCAGTATAGCCGCAGCGCACAGCCTGCGCAATGCGATTGACGGCGATGATCGGGCCTGGCAACGATCTGGTGACTTGGCCAGCACTTGTAAATCAGGCTTAGGGCGTGGTAAGGTGCGCCGTCGCTGCTCCTGTTAATCTGTAATGAAATTTCTGGTGATTACGAGGCCCCTATGAGCACTCCTGCGGCGAATCTTGAAGCTCCCCGCAAACATCGTCCCTACGTTCCGGAAACCATGGAAATGAAGGAGTTCACCTTCCGGGCCGTATTAATCGGGCTGTTCCTGACCGCTCTGTTGGGCTCGGCGAATGCCTACCTCGGCCTGAAGGCGGGAATGACCATTGCCGCAACCTATCCGGCCGCGGTGATCGGCATGGCGCTGCTGCGGCTGATGAAGGGTTCGCTGCTGGAGGAGAACATCGCGCGAACCGTGGGCTCGATCGGGGAGTCGGTGGCGGCGGGGGCGATTTTTACCATCCCGGCGTTCGTAATGGCGGGGCTGTGGCCGACGCTCACCCCGAGTGTCAGGTCGCCGGAGTATTGGAAATCGGTGGCGCTGATGATGATCGGCGGCACACTGGGCATCCTCTTCGTGACCCTGCTGCGGCGCGTTATGGTCGAGGATCCCGATCTGCCGTTTCCAGAGTCGGTGGCGGCGTCGGAGATTCACAAGGCCGGACAACAGGGCGCGAAAGCCGCCAAAATTCTCTTTGCCAACATGGGCTTTGGCGGGCTGATGTATTTGCTGGGAGCGGTCAATGTTTTTAATCCCAACAACACTTTCCCGGTAAAGATCAGCGACCTCGGTAAGAAGCTGCTGCTGCGGACCAGCACGAATCCGAATGTGGCCACGACCATCACCGGCGGGGCAACGCTGATGACGGCTCCTGATATCAGTCCAGCGTATCTTGGCGTGGGATACATCATCGGTCCCCGACTCGCCGCGCTGAACTTTGCGGGTGGATTGCTGGCCTGGGGACTGCTTGTTCCCCTTCTGACCTTTACGATTGGCCCTTACATCCAGGCCTCGCTGCCGCCCGGACAAGAACCCATTGCCTGGCCGTTGCTGGCGCAGGCTATCTATTTTTCTATTGTGCGGCCGATCGCGGTGGGCGGAATGCTGGTGGGCGCAACTTACACGCTTTTCAAGATGCGCAAACAGCTGGCGCTGGGCATGGGGCGGGCCGTCTCGGATTTGAAAAAATCCGCGGCAGCGCACGCCGCCTCTAATCGCACGGAGCGCGATTTGCCGGCCAAAGCAATCTTTGCCGGAGTGGGTGTGGTTTTCGTCGCCATGATTCTCCTCTACTACTATTTCATCAGCGCAGCGGGCACGCTCTCCAGTTCGCGAGTGATCTCGGGATGCCTGGTGGCAGCGGGCGTGATGATCATCGTGGGATTCTTTTTTGCGGCGGTTTCCGGAAACCTGGTGGGGATGATCGGGTCGTCGAATAATCCGGTCTCAGGACTCACGCTGTGCACGCTGGTGATCGCCGCTCTGTTGATGGTCGCGCTCGGAGTCTCGGGTACTGGCGGGGTTGCGGCGGTGCTGGGAGTCGCGGCCGTGGTCTGCGTGTCATCGGCCGTGGCCGGTGAGATGCTGCAAGACCTGAAGGTCGGACACATTTTAGGCGGCACTCCGGCGAAGATGCAGATTGGAGATCTGCTCGGCATCGTCGTGGCGTCGCTCGTCCTTTTCTTTCCTATCGCGATCCTGGCCAAGGCCTACACGTTCGGTAGTTCCGCCTTGCCAGCCCCGCAGGCGGGATTGATGGCCATGCTCTCGAAAGGAATCGTAGGCGGCGAAATGGCTTGGCCGCTGGTAATTGTGGGGATCCTGCTGGGGCTGGCGATGATCATGATCGAAGTGAAGAGCGTAATGCTCTTCGCGGTCGGCATGTATCTGCCGCTGGGCACAACATTCGCCATTTTTGTCGGCGGCGTGATTCGCTGGCTCACCGACAAATTGCGCGATCGCCGCGGCTATAACGATGCGCAGAAGGCCCGAGTGGAAAACGCCGGCGTGCTGACGGCCTCGGGGCTGATCGCAGGCGAGGCGCTGTGTGGCCTAGCGATTGCCGGGCTGGTCGGTTCCGGACACGACGTGACGCTGTTCAGGTGGACGCCGCCATTTCTTCTGGCGCTCGGTGCGTTGGCCGTGCTGGCAATCGTGATGATCCGGGTTCCGCTGGCGAATGCCGGCAGGCCGGAAGATCCGGCGCCGCCGACGGCGATCATGTAGGCCGGTGTGAGGGGTGTCGGACGACTGGCTTGGTTTCGCGTATCGCCGGCGAATCTTCACAAGCCTGACCTCCTTAAGGTATGAAAGCGACGAATTGGGAGTTTACCAACCGGGCGATGGTCTTCGGACTGATTCTGGGATTCACGTTTCCTCTGTACATCGTGGATCCGCAGAATTCAACCGCCGCGCTTGCCAACTGGATTGAACTCAGGACGTACTGGAATGCGGATCATGTCGCGCGCATTCTGCTGGGGGCAGCGGCACTGCTCCGAACCTGGGCTTCGTCCTACCTGAACGCCGGAGTTGTTTATGCGGCTGAAGTGAAGACGGATTCTCTGGTTGCCGATGGGCCGTACCGGTTTGTGCGCAATCCGCTCTATCTGGCGAATGTGTTGATGGCGGTCGCCTTGGGTTCGATGATGAGCCGACTCGGTTTCATGGCGGCGGTGGTGGCCATGCTGGTCTTTTGCTACCGTCTGATTCTGCGTGAAGAAGGTGAACTTCAAGCCGAACAGGGCAAGCGATATGAGAGCTATCGAAAGGCGGTGCCGCGCCTGTGGCCCGCTTTATGGCCGCGCATTCCTTCTGCCGGAGGCGCGGCGAACTGGGCCGAAGGCCTGAAGGCGGAATCCTGGTACTGGGGATTTGCTTTGGCGGTGGCAGCGTTTGCCCTCACTTTGAAGTTGTGGCTCTTCTTTACATTGCTCGGGGCCAGTCTGGCCTGGTTCTGGGCGTCGTCGGCGATTCTGCACAAGAAAAAAATCTGATTCGGGCGACGTCGCGCGTGAAGTCCCGTAAATAGCGGCCACGTCTGCACTTCGCAGGCGGGCGTCATTGCGGGATTCGCCTCGGATGTCCTAGCGCGTCTTTTCAAGAGCTGAACTTTGCCTTACAATCAGGACCAACCAGCAGTCTCGCGGGTTATCTCCCCGATGTCGAACCCGCCGGCGATCTGCCGCTTCGTCTGAACCGCCTTCAATTACGAAGGTCACTTGGACCTGACGCGAGAAGTTCGTAGCATGGCAATGAATACCGAGAATCGAATCATGCCTGGGATCGCCGTCGCGCTTCTCACCGAGGATCGCGAACAATCCGTGGTGATGCACAGCCGGGTCGAGAGCACGAACCTCGCCCGCACCGCCCTGAGCCATGTTGGGTTCCCGATGGGCCCGACCGATGCCATCTTGCGCCAGTTGCAGGACCAGCGCGCCGAAGTCGTGCTGGTGGATATCGATCCGCACAATCCGCAGCGCGCCATTCGCACAATTGAGCTGATCCACACCAGCCTTCCCGAGGTTACGATTTTTGCCGTGGGCGATATGAGCCAGCCCACCAACATTGTTTCGGCAATGCGAGCAGGGGCGCGCGAGTTTCTGGATCATGCGGCGAGCCGCGAAGCTTTAGTCGAGGCGTTCACTCGTTTCTCGGCCACGTTAAGCCGTGCGCAACGGAGTTCCAGCAAGGCCCGCGTCTTTACCTTCTTGAACTCGAAGGGCGGAGCCGGCGCGACCACAACCGCGGTCAACATCGCTGTTGCCCTGCAGGAGACCCACGGGCGCGTGGTGCTGGTGGATTTCGCTCCGCTTGGCCATGCTGCGTTGCAATTGAATCTGCGGCCTCAATTCACGTTAATTGACGCGTTGCAAAATCTGCATCGCATGGATGGTTCGCTGCTCGACGGCTTGATGACGCCGTATCGCGATGGCCTGCATTTGCTGGCCGGGGCGCAGCAACCGCATAGCACTATCCCGACCGGGTCGGAACTGGCGCGCCTCTTCGATCTTCTTGTCAATCAGTATCACTTCGTGGTGATCGATTGCTCAGGCAGGATGGATGGCACGGCGCAAATGATCTGCGATCTATCAAACGCGGCTCTGCTGGTGACGCAGACCGACGTTGTTTCCTTGTGGAGTGCAGGGCGGATCCAAGCGTTTCTGCAGGAAGGCGCAGGCCGCGATCGCTTGCGAATCGTGCTGAACCGCTACAAGAAGATTCCCGGATTCACCGACGAAGACGTGGAGAAGGCCACCAATTGCAGCGTGCTCTGGAAAGTGCCGAACAACTACCAGGTGATCGGTCCGGCGATCGACAAGGGCAGTCCCGTCGCCACTATGGGGAATCATGAACTCGGACGCTCCTATCAAGGCCTGGCGGCAGAATTGGCGGGCGCGAGCACGGCCTCGGAAGGCGCCCTCTCGTTGCTTTATCAGCACGAGAAAGGCGACAGCAAGAAGCGAAGTCCCGGGCACCTGGTCATTTCGCCGGCGCGCGCCGGGCACTAGGATCCTCGCTTCACCTTCGTGACATAATTCCGCAGACCTGCTCCGAAGCCTCCGATTCCAACTCGCCAATCTGACTGCTCTCCGCTGCCTTCTCCGTCGTTTGTTAGAATCAGGGTTCACTGATGGCAAATTCTGAATGACAACTGCTGCCAAGAAACGCGTGCTGAGCGGAATGCGCTCAACCGGCAAACTGCACCTGGGAAATTATGTCGGCGCTCTCGAAAACTGGGTTCGCATGCAAGACACTTTCGACTGCTTCTTCTTTATCGCCGACTGGCACGCGCTGACCACCGACTATGCCGACACGTCGCGTCTGAAAGAAAACTCGGTTGAGGTGCTGCTGGATTGGCTGGCGGCGGGGCTTGATCCCGCGAAATGCATTATGTTCATCCAGTCTCACGTGCCGGCACACGCGGAACTCCATCTGCTGTTGTCGATGATTACTCCGCTGGGTTGGCTGGAGCGCGTTCCGACCTACAAGGAGCAGAAGGAGAACATTAAGGGAAAGGATCTCGACACTTACGGGTTCCTTGGTTATCCCGTGCTGCAATCGGCGGATATTCTGATTTACAAAGCAGACGTTGTTCCGGTGGGTGAAGACCAGGTGGCGCATGTGGAGTTGACACGCGAAATTGCGCGGCGGTTCAACGGGTTTTATGCCGGCAAACGCGAATATGTTTTTCCCGAACCGGCGGCGATGCTCACGCCCGCCCCACGCTTGCCTGGCACCGATGGCCGCAAGATGTCGAAATCGTATGGCAACGCCGTAATGCTCACCGACCCCGAGCCCGTGGTGCGGCAAAAACTGAAGACCATGGTCACCGATCCGGCGCGGGTGCGGCGCACCGACACTGGCAATCCCGATGTCTGCCCGGTGGGCGACCTGCACAAAATATTCAGCAGCAAAGAAACGATGGCAAAAGTCTACGAAGGCTGCCGCTCGGCTGGGATCGGCTGCATCGAATGCAAGGGCTGGGTCGCCGATGCTCTCGTCAAAATCCTCAACCCCATGCAGGAGCGCCGAAAAAAATACGAGGACAATCCCCGCCTCGCGTGGGATATTCTGGAGGCTGGCTCGGCGCGCGCGCGCGAGGTTGCCGGCGCCACCATGGACGAGGTCCGCAGCTCGATGGGCCTGGACTACGGGCCAGCGAAGGATTCCACGCAGTGACGGATTTGTCGCAATCCCTGGCACACTCTTCCGTAGAGAAGCGGCTTGACCCGCCTCGATTGTCCGTGGAAGGCAAGGTCACAGCGAAAAAATCTACCGCAGAAGACGCCGGCGACTTCCCTTTTGCGATCGAACTGGGCGCAATTTACGAAGGCCCGCTTGACCTGTTGCTGGACCTGATCCGCAAGCAAGACATCAATATTTACGACATTCCCATTGCCAAGATCACGGCGCAGTACCTGGCTTATGTTGAGCGCATACGCGAACTGGATGTGAACGTGGCCTCCGAGTTCATCTACATGGCGTCGGTGCTGATCCACATCAAGTCGAAGATGTTGTTGCCGCGCGATCCGCTGGCCCCGGCGGGAGTGGCGGATGATCCGCGCGACGAACTGGTCAACCGGTTGCTGGAGCACGAAAAATTCAAGTCGGCGGCACAAATGCTGCTCCAGAAGCAGCAACTGGAAGACGCGGTTCTGAGCAATCCGGCGATCAGAGACTTTATGGACGCCGAGGGCACGGAGCCTGAACTGGCGGCCGACGTCATCGACCTGGTCAAAACTTTTCAGCAAATTTTGGACCGGGCGCGCACGCGTCCGATTCTGGAAGTGGACGAAGAGACGGTAACGGTTGGCCAGATGATTCAATATCTGCACCGGCGGCTCGCGCTCGAAGATCGGCCGATTCGGCTCAAGCAGATGCTCGCCAATGTTCCTTCGCGACAAGCGTTGGTGTGTATGTTTCTGGCGATGCTGGAGTTGATCCGTCTGCAGGCGATTCAAGTGCGGCAGGAACACGTCTTCGGCGAAGTGCTGGTGCGCAAGCATTCTCATTTCGAGGAAGTAATGACGGAACAGGCTGCTGTGCGCGATGATTGGAAGTAAGAACAGTTGCCAGGAACCAGTTGCCAGTGAATGCTGGTTTTACTGGGCACTGGCAACTGGGAACTGACAACTGCCCTCTATGAGTCTTAAAGCCCAAATCGAAGCCATCGTTTACGCGGCGGAAACGCCCATTTCTCCCGACCAGATTCTTTTCCTGGTGAAGGATTCTCAACTTGCGGAAAATCCGGCGATCGATCTAGCGGAGATCAAGTCGCGCATCCGCGCTGCGCTTGAAGAACTGGTCGCGGAGTACTCCAGCGCAAATCACGGGATCGAAATCCGCCAGGTCGCGGGCGGATACCGCATATCCACCAAGCCCGAGCAGCACGACCTGATGCGTGCGTTTGCCAAGAGCCTCAAGCCGCCTTTCCGCTTGTCGCTTCCCGCGCTGGAAACTTTGGCCGTAATTGCTTACAAGCAGCCAGCCACGGTGCCCGAGATCAGCGAGATTCGCGGAGTAGATTCGGGCGGAGTCATCGCCACTTTGCTCGACCGAAAGCTGGTCACGACGGCGGGCAGAAAAGCGGTGATCGGCCGGCCGATTCTCTATAAAACCAGCAAGGAGTTTCTGCTGCGCTTTGGACTGAAAGACATCAACGATCTGCCCAGCATGGAAGAGTTCGAGAAGCTTCTGGCCGAGTCGTTCCAAGGCGACTTGCACATTGGCGATGCTGCGCCTGCGACAGAAACGTTGCCGCTTGTCGAGTTGGAGGATGAGTCATCCGGAGCTTCGCCTGCGCTGGAGAATGACGCTGAAATCATAAAGGGATCTCACACCGAACTGGACCGCGAACGAGAAAAAAGGGAAGAACCCGCCAATACCGGCCAGGAGTAAGAATGCCCGCCGAACGCCTGCAAAAGATAATTGCTGCTGCCGGAATCGCCTCCCGCCGCAAAGCCGAAGAACTCATCACCTCGGGCCGCGTGCAGGTCAATGGACAAGTAATCACCGAACTCGGCTCCAAAGCCGATCCCGAGCAAGATCACATCCGCGTCGACAATAAATTGCTGCAAGGGCCCGAACGCTTCACCTATGTCGCGCTGAACAAGCCCAAGGGATACGTGACCACCGTAAGCGATGACAAGAAGCGCCCCACGGTGATGGACCTGGTGGGCAAAGTGAAAGGCCGCGTGTATCCGGTCGGACGTCTGGATTGGGCGAGCGAAGGCCTTCTGCTGATGACGAACGACGGCGAGCTTGCCAATGCCCTGATGAAAGCGTCGTCGAATGTGCCGAAGACCTATGTTGTGAAGGTTGCAGGGCAGCCGGACGAAACCAAGCTCGACAAACTTCGGCGCGGTGTTTCGATTGCCGAAAAAGGCGGCCGGCGCGTGCGCACGGCTCCTGCAAAAATTCGGCTTATTCGTGAAGGCGATAATCCGTGGCTTGAAGTGACCATCATCGAAGGCCGCAATCGCCAGGTGCGAAAAATGTTTGAAGAGGTTGGGCACCACGTGGAGAAAATTCGCCGCGTGCAATATGGACCGCTCGCTCTCGATGTGCCTCCGGGGGATTGGCGAAACCTGACTTTGCTGGAAGTCGCCAAACTGAAGACGGCTGCGTCGGGACCGAAGCTTACGCTCCCGCCCCCCACACCCACACCGCCGCGCGCATTGAAATCGTCATCGGCACCGCGGTCACCCCGTCCTTCGCGCTCAGCCGCGCGCTCTTCTAAACGGTCGAGCGCGCCGAAAGCGCGAGCACCGAAACACCACCGCGGTTGAAGCGGATCGTATCTTTGCTGGATCCCGGATCGCTGCCGAGCTTTGCTCGGCTTGGACGGGCGAGACGCCCATCCCCACACAACCCGGAAGATTCCTGCGCCTCAACGCTATCGTGATTTCGATTCGCTAATCATCGGTAGCCGTGCCGCGCCATATAAACCCGCATCGCTTCCCAGCAGCGCTCGCGTAATAATCGTTTTCTTCCCCGAGCCAGCTTGGACCAGAGAAGCGGCGCCCTGGCCGGCAACTGACCGATCATGCGGCGCAGTGGCCGCGTAGACTACGGAGCGTTGCCACAACTCTTCGAAGATCGAAGGGGCGAAAGCTTCCCAGGCGCTGGAAACTCCTCCACCGATCACATAAATCGGCAGGTTCAGTGAATTCACCAGCGAAGAGAGAACAATGCCCAGACATCGCCCCACGTAGCGAAAGATGCGGCGCGCGTCTTCGTCGCCTTGAATCGCGAGATTGTAAATCGATTTCGCGCTGAATTCTGGGTCCGAACTGGCGGCTCCGGCTAAAGTCGATGCGGAATTGTTGGCGATCACTTCTTTGGCCATGCGGACCACGGCTGTCGCTGACGCATATTGTTCGAGACACCCGCGATTGCCACAGCCGCAGAGGTATCCCTCGGGCTCAACCGTGATGTGTCCGAACTCGGCGGCCATTCCATTCGCGCCTCGCCAGATTGCTCCGCCGAGCACCAGTCCACCGCCAACGCCCGTGCCCAGCGTCAGCATGGCAACGTCGGGAAATTCTTTGCCCGCACCCAGCCACTTTTCTCCGAGAGCCGCGACGTTGGCATCGTTTTCCAGAATGACCACGGTCTTCAGGCGCTCCTCGATGGCAGCGCGCGCGGGGTAGTCGACCCAGTCGGGAAGGTTGGGAGACTGGCGCACCACGCCGGTCCGCATGTCGATGATGCCGGGCACTCCCACGCCGATGCCGAGCAGCGGGGCTGAGCTTTTGTATTTGTCCGCTAGTCCCTGAATGGCTGCGCACATGTCGGCGATGACGTGATCGCGTCCCCGGGAAACTTTCGTGCCGAGAGTAATTTTCTCGACCAAAGCGCCTTGCTCATCTACCGCTGCGATGCGCAGGTTCGTGCCCCCAAGATCGACTCCAATAGAAAATTTATTCATGGCCAAGAACTCGTAATATTCGAAGAAGAAGTTTAACCCTGCGCTCAGCAGAATGTGTCTTCATGCATCGCTATTTTTAGTTTTCGCAGCTATTTTTGGCACTTTGCACAGTAGTGACTGCTGCGGCCGGCCAGCACAATGCGGCGGATCGCACTCTGGCAAGACAAGCAAGGCTCGCCTTCCCGTCCATACACGCGATGCTGGAGCTGAAAAAATCCTTCCTCTCCATCAGCGCCAACATAATTGGAGATGGAGGACCCTCCGAGCGTGATGGCTTCGCGAAGCACCTCTTGCACCGCACCATGCAGCTTGCGCAGCCGGTCACGGGTCACCGACGCGGCGCGCCGCCGGGGACGAATGCCTGCCCGAAACAAAGACTCGTCGGCATAAATGTTACCGACTCCGCGCAGCAGTTTCTGATTCAAAAGCGCGCTCTTGATGGGAGTTTTGCGGCCGCGAAAAAGAGCAATGAAATTCTCTTCACTGATTTCCAGCGGTTCGACGCCTCCAGGATCGAACCCGCCAGTGTGGACACTCAGCTTGCCAAACATCCGCGGATCGACAAAATGCAACTCGCGGCCGGATGCGAGTTTCGCGATCAGGTGCGTGTGTTTAGCAATTTCGGCAGCCCCATCCGATACCAGCATCCGGCCAGTCATGCCGAGATGGACAATCCACTGCGCACGGCCTGGCGAAGCCTCACGAATGGAGCCTCGAGGCGGTTTGCTGCCTTTGGAGCGGGCTTTCTTCCTGGCAGAAGCGACGCGCTCCAAATCGAAAACGATGTGCTTGCCGGCGCGATGCACTTTCGTGATTCGTCTGCCCTCGAGGGTTGCGGCGATGACGGCCGGGGGCGATTTGAGCGGTTGCTTGCGCGAACCTATCCAGACGGATTCGATCACATCTCTGGTGACGCGCTTATGAAGGCCTCTGACAATAGTTTCTACTTCGGGAAGTTCCGGCACACTTTCAGGATACCCGATCAGAGCGGACAGCCGAAGGCGGCCTGCCGCTACGCATATCGTTTGCCCCTACTGGGGCGATTCGGTATGCTAGGGCGTACACACCCATCACCCCGATCTCACAGCTTCCGTCGTAGCTCGAAAGCAGCGGAGTGATCTGTGTGTGCGACCCTGGGGCGGGCCTCGTTACACGGCCGCGCAATCTTCCACGTGGAGAGTTTATTGAACCGAAGCAGGACAAGCAGAGGTAGAACTGCGGTCATTGTCGGAGCCCAATGGGGCGACGAAGGCAAGGGCAAAATTGTCGATGTGCTGACCCAAACTTTTTCCATGGTGGCGCGTTACGCGGGCGGACATAATGCCGGGCACACGGTCATCATCAACGGCAAAAAATTCATTTTGCAACTGGTGCCGGGCGGAATTCTGCGCCCCGAATGTGTCAGCGTGATCGGTAACGGCGTGGTGATCGACCCGCTGGCATTTCTGAAGGAAGTGGCGGCCCTGCGCGCTGCCGGCGTTAAAGTGGACGGCAACCTTTTTGTCTCCAATCGAGCGCAGGTTATTCTTCCCTACCACCGCATGATGGAGTTGGGGTCGGAGAATGCTCCGGGACGGGTGAAGATCGGGACCACGTCGCGCGGCATCGGCCCGGCCTATGAAGACAAGATGGGACGGCGGGGGTTGCGCGTCGCCGATCTGCTCGACCAGCAGTTGTTACGTACGCATATCGAGAACGCCTGCCGCGAAAAAAATACGATTGCGCATGCGCTCTTTAATTCCGAGCCTCTCGATGCCGACAAAATGTTTCGCGAGTATGCCGATGCCGCGGAGCAGATGCGGCCTTTCGTCTGCGATACGGCGCTCCTGCTGAACCGCGCTTTAGCGGACGGCAAGTCGATCGTCTTTGAAGGCGCTCAAGGCACGATGCTTGACATCGATCATGGCACGTATCCCTTTGTAACGTCGTCGAGTTCCACATCGGGTGGCGCTGCCATCGGCACCGGCGTGCCTCCCACGTCGATTGACACAGTCATTGGCATTACCAAAGCTTATTGCACGCGGGTTGGCGGCGGGCCTTTCCCGAGCGAACTTCTCGGCGCAGAGGGCGAGGATCTGCGCAAGCGCGGCAACGAGTTCGGCGCGGTTACCGGGCGTCCCCGGCGCACAGGTTGGCTCGACTTGCCCCTGCTGCGCTACTCTTGCATGATCAACGGAATCTCGTGGCTGGTGGTTACCAAGTTAGACGTGCTCGATCACCTGGCGGAGATTCCGGTTTGCGTCGGCTATAAGGTAGACGGCAAGGAAACGGAGGAGGTTCCGGCGCAGGCCTGCGGTTACGAAAAGCTCGAATGTACTTATCGCAAGCTGCCGGGTTGGGCCAGTCCGACCCAGGAAATCCGGACGATGGAAGGTCTGCCGAAAGCAGCGCGCGAGTATCTGGCCTTTATTGAAAAGGAAACTGGGGCCCGAGTCGCAATGGTTTCCACCGGTCCCGACCGCGAGCAGACGATTCTGGTGCCGGAGTTCGTGATGGAGTTGGGATTGAAGAACGGTTAACGGGTTTAGCGGCAGCGGCGTTACAATTCCACAAAATCAGGCGCCCTTCGAGGGCCACTGGAAAGAATGGAGCAAAGGATGGTGGTGCTGGCTGTAACCTGGATGGCAAAAACCGGACGCG
Source organism: uncultured Acidobacteriaceae bacterium (assembly GCA_963775845.1). Classification (GTDB taxonomy): domain Bacteria; phylum Acidobacteriota; class Terriglobia; order Terriglobales; family Acidobacteriaceae; genus Acidiflorens. Next base: position 392,501 of record CAVZKN010000002.1, read on the forward strand.
AAGCCGAAGTGGCCGCGATCTTCGAAAAACTTACCGCCGAATCGCGGCAGGAACCGGGCTGCCGCATGTATCAGGTGCATAAACACAAGACGGACCCGCGCCGGTTCTTTATCTACGAACAGTACAACGATGACGCCGCTCTCGAAGCGCATCGTACTTCTCCGCACTTTCTCCAGTTTGGCAAGAAGGATTTGCCGAAGATTGCCGACCGGACCGAAGGACATTTGTTCGAACCGCTCGGATAAGCATCAATCAATTGTCATCCTGAGCGCAGCGAAGGACCTCATGTCAGCGTGCATCCGCAGTCTATTTGACTGCCTGCCATGTACTCTATTGCTTATCCACCATGAGCACTCCGCCGGAAGCATAGCTTTCTTTAGACAATTCGACGAACGTCACCACGATAGCTTCCCGCCGAGCGCCCGCTTCTTCCACCATCGCGTCGGTAATTCGCTGAGAGAGCTTGCGCTTTTGATCGGCGGTGCGGCCTTGCAGCATTGTGACTTGAACTAGCGGCATGAAACCTGAACTTTCAGCCGTCACCTCTCAGTAACGGCGCAGTGCTTCTACCTGACGGCTGATCGCTGAGGGCTGACGGCTTACTGCGCCAATTCGTATCCAGCAAAAAAGAAGCTCAACTCGAAGCGCGCGGTCTCATCGGCATCGGAGCCGTGAATGGCATTGTGTTCGATATTGCTGGCCCATTTCTTGCGGATCGTGCCCTCTTCCGCGTTGGCCGGATTCGTTGCGCCCATCAGGGTGCGCAGATCGGCGATTGCATTTTCCTTTTCCAGCGCCAGCGCCACGATCGGGCCGCTCGACATGAACTTGGTCAGCGAACTGTAAAAGGGCCGGCTGGCATGAACGGCGTAGAAGTGCTCCGCCTGATGCTGGGAAATTTCCAGCATCTTCATGGCCAAAATGTGAAAGCCGTTTTTCTCGAACTGCTCGATGATGTCTCCGACCGCGTTCTTCTTCACCGCGTCGGGCTTGATGATGGTCAGTGTGCGTTGCAATGTTTTCATGAATCCGTCGTTAGCCCTCAATCGTTAGTCTTTAGCTTGAAACTCTAAACTTGTCATCCTGACCGGGGCGGAATGTTCGCGAAGCGGACACCCCGCGCAGTCGAAGAGCCTGCCCTGAGCGAAGCCGAAGGGCCCCCTACTCCCAAAGAAACCTATTCACGCCCGAACTCCAGCCCCCAGCGCCGCCGCTAGCGTCTCGCCAATGTCCGCGGGCGATTTTGCGACTTTCAGGCCGGCGGCTTCCATGGCCGCAATCTTTTCGGCCGCCGTGCCTTTGCCGCCCGAGATGATTGCTCCGGCGTGACCCATGCGGCGTCCGGGAGGCGCGGTCTGCCCGGCGATGAAGCCCACTACCGGCTTCTTCATGTGCGTCTTGACGAATTCGGCGGCCGTCTCTTCGGCATTACCGCCGATTTCTCCGATCATGACCACGGCTTCGGTTTGCGGATCGCGGTTGAACAGATCAAGCGCGTCAACAAAATTTGTGCCAATAATCGGATCGCCGCCAATACCGATTGCGGTCGACTGCCCAATTCCGCGCTGGGTCAGTTGATGCACAGCTTCGTAGGTCAGGGTTCCAGAGCGCGACACGATTCCGACGTTGCCCTCTTTGTGAATCGAACCGGGCATGATTCCGATCTTGCATTTGCCGGGCGAGATGATTCCTGGGCAGTTCGGCCCGATCAGGCGGGAGCGGCGGTTTTGCAGAAACTCCCAGGCGCGCACCATGTCGAGCGTGGGAATGCCTTCCGTGATGCAGACGATGAGTTCGATCTCCGCATCGGCCGCTTCCATGATTGCGTCGGCTGCGTAGGGCGGCGGCACAAAAATCACCGTGGCGTTGGCGCCCGTCTTATCGGTCGCTTCTTGCACTGTATTAAAGATAGGCCAGCCTTCGTGAGTCGTTCCGCCCTTGCCCGGAGTCACGCCGCCAACAATCTGCGTGCCATAGGCGGCGCAGGCTTTGGCATGGAAAGTGCCTTCGCGGCCAGTCAGGCCCTGCACGATTAATCGAGTTCTCTTATCAACCAGGATTGCCATAATTGCTCACTTTCGCTAAGAATCGCTTTTTGCTGCTCGTCGTTCGCTGATCCGCTAGGCCCTTGCCGCCGCCACTACTTTATCGGCTGCATCCTTCATTGTGTCTGTCACTATGAAATTCAACCCCGACTCGCTTAAGATTTTCTTGCCTTCTTCTACATTGGTGCCTTCGAGTCGGAGAACTACGGGGAGTTGTAAATTTGTCTTCCTCGCCGCCTCGACCACCCCCGCAGCCAGCGTATCGACGCGCAAGATGCCGCCGAAAATATTGATCAGAACGGCGCGCACGCTCTTATCGCTCAGCAAGATTTCAAAGGCATGAGCGACCTGTTCGGCGTTGGCGCCGCCGCCCACATCGAGGAAATTGGCGGGCATGCCACCGGCGTATTTGATGATGTCCATGGTAGCCATTGCCAGGCCTGCGCCGTTCACCATGCAGCCCACGCTGCCGTCGAGCTTGATGTAGTTGAGGTTGTATTTCGAGGCCTCCACTTCAAGGGGATCTTCTTCCCCCAGATCGCGGAGATCGCGAATATCCGCGTGCCGGAAGAGCGCGTTGTCGTCAAAAGTCAACTTGGCATCAAGCGCGAACAACCGGCCATCGGTGCAACTGATAAAAGGATTGATCTCCACGAGCGAAGCGTCGGTGTCCAGGAATGCACGGTAGAGGCCGGTCAGGAATTTGACAGCAGGATTAATCTGTTCCGCCTTGAGCCCCAGACTGAATGCAATCTTGCGCGCCTGAAAAGGCTCGAGGCCCATGCCCGGATCGATGTACTGCTTAAGGATCGCTTCGGGCCGCTCGACGGCGACCTGTTCTATATCCATGCCGCCCGCAGCCGAGGCCATGAATACCGGCTTACCTTCACCTCGATCCACCAGAATGCCGAGATAGAGTTCCTTCTCGATCGGCAAAGTCTCCTCGATGAGTAAGCGGTGGACAATGCGTCCCTCGGGCCCGGTCTGATGCGTCACCAGCTTCATGCCCAAAATCTTGCCGGCAAGTTCGGCCGCCTCTTCCACCGACTTGGCGATTTTTACGCCACCACCCTTGCCGCGCCCGCCGGCATGGATCTGCGCCTTCACCACAATTCCGGTGGCGCCCGCACCCATCAGCTCCCGGGCGATTGCTTCCGCTTCTTCGCGACTGGTTGCCATCCGGCCGCGTGGTACGGCGACGCCATATTTCTTGAGAACTTCTTTTCCCTGATACTCATGAATTTTCATAATGATTCCTGATATGTAAATGCTCGCCAGTGGTTAGTCGAGGCGGTCACGAAAAATTCAACGACCGGCTGCTAAGGGGCACCGAGAGGACTTTGCTTGCGGCTTTGGACAGCGTGCAGCAAACCAACAATTCTATAGAAGGCAGAACGGTTGGCGCAAACATAAAACGCCACTCGAAGGGATTTATCGCGGGTTGCAGAATTCCCCCCAGACTGGCGTCAGAAGGTGGGCAGTTGCCTGAAGGCCAAAGCGCTGTGTTGATAGGGCTGCAGTTGCATTTCCAGCTTCGCTCACGGCAGCTTTGGAGCCAAACTCTTCCCAGCACCTTGAAAATTACTTCTCCTTGCCGCTTACCGATTGCAGGCAGCGCCCGTAAAGCTCCAGCAACTGAGCGGCGTAATCTTCGGGCTTGGCGGCCGCGCCCGTGCCTTGGAAGCCGACCCCAGCGCCGGTAGTCTTGCCGTAGTTGGTGGTCATGGCGATGAATTTCATGAGGTCGAGCGCGATGTCTTCGTTGCGGCGGGAGCCCATGTTGAGCGAAGGCGATTCCATGATGCGAACTCCTGAAAAGGTCAAAGGCAGCCGGGTTCTAGCCCTGCGGCGATGATAGCAGGATGATAGCAGAATGATCGCGGAGAGAAGGCCGCACCCCGGCGACAATTTCGTATTCAGCGCCGCAGCCATTCGTCACCTCGCCACGGTTGGCGATTACGTTAGAATCGGAGCGCGGCATGTTTCGACACGATGCCCGTCTTACTACATGGAAGATCTCATCATCGTTACCGGCGGCGCGGGCTTCATCGGCTCGAATTTTATTCTGCAATGGGCGGCCTCGGAATCCGCCCGCATTTTGAATCTCGATAAGTTGACCTACGCCGGCAATCTCAGCAACCTTAGATCAGTGGAGGCCAACCCGCGCTACCGCTTTGAACAGGGCGACATCCTCGATCGAGATTTCCTACGGAACTTGCTGGGCCGCCAGCAGCCGCGCGCCATCGTGCACTTCGCCGCGGAGAGCCACGTAGACCGCTCTATTCATGGCCCTGATGATTTTGTTCGCACCAATGTCAATGGCACATTCAGCCTGCTCGAAGAGGCGCGTGCCTACTGGACCTCGTTGGCCGAACACGATCGCACCGCGTTCCGCTACCTGCACGTCTCGACCGACGAGGTGTACGGATCGCTCGCTGCGAATGACCCGGCCTTCACCGAGACCACTTCCTACGCGCCGAATAGTCCGTATTCGGCCTCCAAGGCGGCTTCCAATCACTTGGTCCGCGCCTATTACCATACCTATGGACTTCCCGTGCTCACCACGAATTGCTCCAATAATTACGGGCCTTACCAGTTTCCGGAAAAACTGATTCCCCTGATGATCCTGCATGCTTGCGCCGGCAAAGCGCTTCCTGTCTATGGCGACGGACAAAATGTTCGCGACTGGCTCTACGTCGAGGATCACTGCCGCGCCATTCGAGCCGTGCTCGCGCGCGGGCGCGTTGGAGAAACCTACAATATCGGGGGGCGCAGCGAAAAGAAGAATCTTGAGATTATTGGTGCCATCTGCCAACTGCTCGATGAAGTGCGGCCGGGTGATTCTGTCGTTCCGCACAGCAAGCTGATCACTTTCGTCAAAGATCGTCCCGGCCACGATCGCCGCTACGCGATGGACACAACCAAAATCGAGCGCGAACTACAATGGCAGCCGCTGGAGACATTCGAAAGCGGCATCCGAAAGACCGTGCACTGGTATCTGGAACACGATGACTGGGTGCGTGATGTTACAAGCGGCAGTTATCGCCAGTGGATGGCGAAGCAATACTCCAGCGAAAGCCGATAGGAAATGGGGCCGAAACCGAAATCGATATGACCTGCAACGCAGCAGCGGCTTACAAAGGGATCATTCTCGCGGGCGGATCGGGCACGCGCCTTTATCCCGTAACCCACGGGCTGCCGAAGAGCCTGCTGCCGGTGTACGACAAGCCGATGGTCTACTATCCGCTCTCGACACTGATGCTGGCGGGCATTCGGGAAATTCTTCTCATTTCGACCCCGGAAGATTTGCCCCGTTTTCAGCACTTGCTCGGCGATGGGTCGCGCTTCGGCGTCGAATTTCAGTATGCGGCGCAGCCCAAGCCCGAGGGCATCGCCCAGGCATTTCTGATCGGCAAAGAGTTCATAGGATCGAGCGGCTGCGCGCTCGTGCTCGGCGACAACATTTTTTACGGACATGACTTGGTAAAAGACTTGCGTGAGGCCACGCTGCAACCGAAAGGCGCCCGCGTTTTCGCTTATCCCGTCAACGATCCCGAGCGCTACGGCGTGGTTGAATTCGATGCCCACGGCAACGCTCTGAGCATTGAAGAAAAACCGGCGCAACCGAAATCCCGCTACGCAGTGACGGGCCTCTACTTTTACGACCGGCAGGTGGTGGAAATCGCCGCCAGTCTCAAGCCCTCGAAGCGAGGCGAGCTTGAGATTACAGATGTTAACCGCGTCTATCTTGAGCGCAAGCAATTGAATGTTTGTGTGATGGGCCGCGGCATGGCGTGGCTCGATACGGGCACGCACGAAGCTCTGATGGAAGCATCGTTGTTTATCCAGACGCTGGAAAAACGCCAGGGCCTGATGGTCGCCTGCCCGGAGGAAATAGCGTATCGCTCTGGCTACATCAGCGCCTCGCAACTTGAAGCTCTGGCGCAGTCGATGCGCAACAATGGATACGGCGCTTACCTTCTGCAACTGCTGCGCGAACGTGTTTTCTGATTGCTTCCATGAAAATTCTCCGATGAAAAAATTCTCCACCACCCTGCCCGGAGTTCTCCTCCTCGAACCGCGCGTGTTCGGCGATGACCGGGGATTCTTTTTAGAGAGCTACAACCAACGCACATTCGCCGACCTCGGCATTTCTGACGCATTCGTGCAGGACAACCATTCGTATTCCGAAAAGAATGTCGTTCGCGGATTGCACTACCAGATTCGTCAGCCGCAAGGAAAGCTGATTCGCGTGGTTACGGGTGAGATTCTTGATGTCGCGCTGGACTTGCGCCGCTCCTCCCCAACGTTCGGAAAATGGGAGTCGTTCATTCTTTCCGGAGAGAACAAAAACATTTTGTGGATACCTGTCGGCTTTGCGCACGGCTTTCGAGTTGTGTCGGAGGCGGCTCATGTTTTATACAAGGCGACAGATTTTTACGCGCCCGAGCATGAACGTACGGTGGCGTGGAATGATCCTCAGCTAAATATTGACTGGCAATTTGATGCAGGCGAGGCCGTCCGCGCGATCGTCTCATCGAGAGATCGTCTTGGCTTGCCCTTCGAACAGGCAGAAAAAATCGATTAGCGCCGATCAATTCAGCCGGAACACGACGGCAATAGTGGTTTCAACTTCAATCGGGCGGCCATCCGACAGGTAGGGCTCAAATTTCCAGGACTGCACCGCTTCCGTCGCGGACTGCACCAGCGATACGGGACCGGACTCGGATCGCAGACGCTTCACGCTGCCATCCTGGGCAATCAGCGCATCAAGAACCACTAAACCTTCAGTGCCTGCAGTGCGCGCGCCGTCGGGATAAACCGGGTCCACTTTGGTGATGAGCCGCTTCTGCATGGCCTCAAAAGGAATTCGGGTTTCGGAACCGATTTGCAATTCCCGCGCTTCGTAAGATGCCCGCTCCAGTTCATTCCAAGACCTCTGCCATTGCCACCATCCCAAGCCGGCGAAGGTGAGCATGCCCGCGATCAGAAAAGAGAAACCGCGCCGCCCAATGCGGATTCTGCGATTCCCCGCACGTTGCAGCGAAACTGCAGGCAGGGGCGTTGCGAGTTCTACAATTCTTGTTTCCTTCGAATTTATTAGCCGCAACTTCTCGTGCCGAATCCAATAGCGAATCATCTCCCGCTGCTCAGCCGACAATCCGGCAAACTCGAATCCGCAGCGAAGCTGTGACTGATAGCGAACCTCGGCGCGGGCCCGAATGGGCATGTTGAGGGTTGGGAACCTGAGTTGAATCGCGAGGGTTTGGCCCGGGGAAAGTTCTCCGGCGACAACCGCGCCGAAACCGGACTCGCTCAAATCGGTGCAGCGGCCCGGCAGAGTTTCGGGCACTCCCTTGCGCAATGCGATGAAGTCAACGGGAACGTTGATGGTGTGCCGGTGGAAAACTCTTCGTGAAGATTCTTCGAGCGCCATCGCTGGAGCTGCACTCATCAACCTGCCTCCGCCCAATCAAAGTTTCTGCAACGCGGCTGGCATGAATGTTGAATCGGCGCTTCCCTGATTGTTGCCCCGAGTATATCCAATCTGCGGGGTTGAGAAACGTAAAGATTTCCTCAGTTTTATTTTTGTCGGAAGAGAGTTTTTCCTACGTCATGTCGCGCCAGTTCAATCCAACTCCGATTTCAACCAGCATCGGCACCTCCAGCGAATACGCTTTTTCCATATGCTCCCGCACAATCGGCTTCAGGACCTCCACTTCGTTCTCCGGCACTTCGAAGACGAGTTCATCGTGGACCTGCAAAGTCATCCGCGACTTCAGGCCGCGTTTCTGAATTTCGTTATCGATGCGAATCATCGCCAGCTTGATCAGGTCGGCGGCCGTTCCCTGCAAAGGCGTGTTGACGGCTGTGCGTTCGGCGAAGCCGCGTTGCGTGGCGTTCTTGCTGTTGATGTCGGGAATTGGACGAATGCGGCCGAAGAGAGTTCTCACTTTCTGATCCCGTCGCGTTTGTTCGAGCGTCGCATCGATGAATGCGCGCACCCCGGAATATTTTTCAAAGTAGGCATCGATGAATTTCCTGGCTTCTCCCGTTTCAATTCCGAGCTGCTGTGACAGCCCAAACGCCGAGAGTCCGTAAACAATGCCGAAGTTCACGGCCTTGGCCTTTCGCCGGTCGTCGGACGAAACCATGAGCGGTGGCACGCCAAAGACTTGGGAAGCAGTCAAAGTGTGAATGTCGTCGCCGCGCCGGAACGCCTCGACCAGTAACTTGTCCTTCGACAAGTGCGCGAGCAAGCGCAACTCGATCTGCGAATAGTCCGCAGCCAAGAGTACGTGCCCCCGTTCGGCGATGAAAGCCGCGCGAATTTCGCGTCCAAGTTCGGTACGGATGGGGATGTTTTGCAGGTTGGGATTCGCCGAAGATAGTCTTCCCGTGGCGGTTCCAGTCTGCCCAAAAGTAGTGTGCACGCGGCCGCTGTGGCTGCGAATGAGCGCCGGCAGCGCATCCACATACGTCGACTTCAGTTTTGTCAGCTGGCGGTATTCCAGCACCATGCGCGGAACTTCGTGGTCCGCCGCAAGCCCTTCCAGCACATCGACGGCCGTCGATATCTTTTTCCCCTTCCCGTATCTCACCGGAATCGGAAGCGAAAGCTTGTTGAATAAAACGTCCCCTAATTGTTTTGGCGAGTTGATGTTGAACTCGACTCCACAACAGTCGTAGATTTCTCTCGCTTTCGTCGCAGCTTCGCGCTGCAACTTCTCTGACATCTGCTCCAGGGCCGCGAGATCGATTTTCACTCCGGCGTCTTCCATGCGCGCCAGCACCGGCACCAGAGGCATGTCAATTCCTTCGTAAACCTTGGTGAGTCCCTGGTCATCGACCTCCTGGCGGAGCGCGGTTGCGAGCCTCCCGGTTATGTCGGCCGCTTCGGCAAGGTGGCCGCTTAGTTTCAAATTGAGCCGGCGGAGCGCGACCTCGGCCAACGAATGCGAAGAATAAGTCGGATCCAGCAGGTAAGAGTAAAGCATGGGATCATGCCGCACCCCAGCCAGCGTGATTCGATTTTCAGAAAAGTTCTCTGCAAAATAATGGAGCGCAGCCTTGAGATCGTGAACGCTCTTGGGTTGAGCATCGCTCTCGATCAATGTCCCCACGCGTTCAGCGAGTGCCTGATCTTCCAGTGCGACGATTGCTCCAGAGCCCGGCGCGGTAGAAATAGCAATCGGTTTCACGGTCGCACCGATGTGAGCCTCGAAGCCGCCTTCGTCGAGACGTTCCGCATCCGGTGGTTGCAAATCGAGAAACCCTGACTGTGCAGGCTGAGGCTCATCTTCTTCGGCCGGGGCTTCAGAATCAGTAGTTTCGTCCGAAGCAGTCGGAAGCGCGAGCGCGAGGGGCGCGTTCTTTTCCAGGGTTTCCAAATATTCGTCGAAGTCGGCTTCGGATCTGATCTCGCGGTAATCGCCGTCTTTCACCTCGACCACGGGGAGCAGTTCCTTCAACAACGAGGTAAATTCGAGTTCGGCAAACAATGCGCGCAAGGCTGCAACGTCTGGTTCGCCGGCTTGCATGCCGGGAACGTTCAGTTCGATCGCCACATCGCAATCGATGGTGACCAGTTGTTTGCTGTAGAGGATGTTGTCGCGATTATTCTGCAGCGACTCGCGATATGTCTTCTTCTCCACTTCAGATGCATGTTCCAGCGCCTGTTCGACGCTTCCGAAGCGTTGAATCAGATCCACAGATCCCTTGTCGCCGATCCCCGGAGCTCCGGGAATATTGTCGACCGAATCGCCGCGCAGCGCCATCACGTCGACCACCTTCGACGGAGGAACTCCGAGAAGCTCCTCCACCTTCGCCGCGTCGCAGATCAAGTTATCCTTTGGCGGATTCAGCACACAGACCTTATCGTTCACCAGTTGCAGCATGTCTTTGTCGCTGGACACGACATAAACGGGATAGGATTCCGCTGCGGCCTTCCTGGCCAGAGTGCCGATGACATCGTCGGCTTCGTAGCCTTCGAGTTGCAGAATGGGAATGCGGTAGCCCTCGAGCGCACGCCGGATGTAAGGAACCTGCTGCACCAGGTCTCCAGGCATTTCGGCCCGGTTGGCCTTGTAACCGCCATATTGCGACTCTTTGAAGGTCTGCGTTTTGATGTCGAACTTGCGGATGGTGGTGATCGACTCCGCCTGCTGATTGCGGATGGTTGGCGCGCCTACGTCGAACACGGCAGCCAGATATTCGGGCGAGAAGTCGTCGCGAAGTTTTCGCAACATATTCACGAAGACATAAGTTGCCGCCGTGGGAATGCCCGTCTTCGTGGACATCGGCCGCTGGCGCGCCATGGCATGATAGGCGCGAAAAATAAACGACATGGTGTCGATCAGGAAAATCCGGCCCTTGTTTTCGCGGGACACGTGCGCTTCGGGAGCGGCAATCACTGGTAGCGATGATTTCTTTTTGGCAGGCAATCAACCAAGTTTAACAGTTGGGCATTCCGCTGTGTTCTTCCGCACTCCGCATGGCAAAGAATTTCTGGTCACTGCGAAAAGTCCGCAATCCGCGTATGATATGGCGTTTTCGTCTCTCCGACCGCGGAGCGCCAAAATTGAGTTTTCATGCTGCCTTTTAAGCTCATTTACAGCGACGACTATTTCCTGCCCATCGGCTCCCATGTGTTTCCTGCCGAAAAGTACAAAGGTGTTCACGACCGGTTGCTAGCATCCGGAGTCGCCGACGCCTCCGATTTTGTTGCTCCCGGCCCAGCCTCCGATCAAGACATCCGGTTGGTGCACACCGCACAATACGTTCACAAGCTGAAGACAGGCACGCTCACCGCGCTCGAGGAGTTGGAACTGGAAGTCCCCTATTCCCGAGAACTCGTCGAGGCCTATTGGCTGGCCGCGGGCGGATCCATTCTCGCGGCCGACTATGCGCTTGAAGATGGCATCGGCATCAGCATTGGCGGCGGATTTCATCACGCATTTCCCGGACACGGCGAAGGCTTTTGCATGATCAACGATGTGGCCGTCGCCATTCGCTGCATGCAGCGCGACGGCAAGATCCGCACCGCGATGACCGTCGATTGTGACGTTCATCAAGGCAATGGCACGGCCGTAATTTTTTCCGGGGCGCGCATTCCTACGGAAGCACTGTCTTCTACATTTGCTTCGGTTCTCACTACTGCGACCCCGATCGCGCCCGGCACCAGACCGCGCAGCGGCAGTCGCGCCACCGATGTCTTCACGATCTCGCTCCATCAGTTGAATAACTACCCGGCGTTCAAGCCTCCTTCATCGCTCGACTTGAATTTGCCCGACGGAATCGGCGACGCCGACTATATCGCATGCCTCGGCAATGCCCTCAGCATGGGATTGGAAAAAATCAGGCCCGACCTGATCTGCTATCTCGCCGGCGCCGATCCCTATTGCGAAGATCAGCTTGGAGGACTGTCACTGACGATCGAGGGATTGAAGAAGCGCGATGCTCTGATGTTCCAGGTCGCCAAATCCGAAGGCATTCCCGTGATGGTCACCTACGCCGGCGGCTACGCCATGAAACTCGAAGACACAATCACGATTCATTGCAATACGGTAGTGGCCGCGAAAGAAGTTTTTGGCAGCAAAGACTAAAGACTAAAGAAGTTCTGATTAACTCTGGGTTCCTCCGTGCACCCCCGTGTACCCTGTGGTTTATGCTTTCTGCCGGCACTTAATCAGAATTTCCCTAATCGTCGACCGATCCGAGAAGCGACAGGGCGCTGAAGCTATACTCAACGCCATGGACGTTGCCCCCTCTCAACTCTCGCACCGTGATTTTTACAACATTCTGATCAGCGCCGTAGTCCCGCGTCCCATCGCCTGGGTCTCGAGCCTCTGCGCTTCCGGACAGCCCAACCTCGCCCCCTTCTCGTTTTTCAACGCCGTATGCGCCAAGCCTCCGCTGCTCGCGTTCGCGCCGGGAATGCGTCCGCCAAAGAAATCCGAAGCAGCCGCTGGAAAAACTGCAGGCGAACCCAAAGACACGCTGCGGAATATTCGCGCGACCGGAGAATTCGTCATCAACATGGTCACCTTCGCGCTCGCCGAGGCCATGAACCTGACCAGCGGCGATTATGATCCGTCGATCAACGAATTTGACTTGGCGAAGATTGCCTCTGCGCCTTCGAAAGTAGTGCAACCATGGCGCGTGGCGCAGTCTCCCGTGAGCTTTGAGTGCAGGCTGCATCAGATTCTCGAGTTCAACCCCGAGCCCGAGGGCGGCAGCCTGGTGATCGGCGAGGTTGTTTCGGTTCACGTCAACGAGCAGCATCTGAAAGAGGGCCGCATCGACCGCAACTCGCTCGATATGATCGGGCGCATGGGCGGCACACAGTACTCGCGAACGATACAGCGGTTTGAGATGGTGCGGCCTAAGGTGGAGTGAATAACGTAAAATACGGTCATGACGCAAGAAGTTTCTGAACTCTTAAAGAAGGCGCTGGCACTTCCTCCGGAGTTGCGCGCCGCGTTGGCTGGATCGCTTCTTGAGAGCCTTGAAGACACCTTGGACCCGACAGCCGAGGCGGATTGGAACGAGGAAATTGCGCGGCGCATTGCGGAACTGGATTCGGGCAAGGTGAAACCCATCCCCTGGGCGGAGGCGCGGCGGCAAATTGCCGCTATGCTCGATGGCCGCTAAGCAGTTAGAAATCCATCCTTCCGCGCTCGCGGAATTTAAGTCTGCGCTTGGCTGGTATCTTGAGCGGAACCAAACGGCCGCCGCCAAGATGCGGGCCACCGCCCACTTGGCGCAAACTTCGTCACTCCAGCGGCAACTCTGCGAACAAATGTCTCAGGTAGAGCTTGGGATTTTTGAGGAAGCCTTGAACGATGCTATAGGGCGCGGACTCCTCATAGGCGATTTCGGTTAGTTGCGCACCATCAAAGGAAAGAATCTGGCTGTCGGGGTAGGCGAGAATCAACGGCGAATGCGTCGCAATGATGAACTGAATATCGGAATTGCCCTCTAACAGGCCGTGGAGCAACAGCAAGAAGCTCAACTGGCGCTGTGGAGAGAGCGCTGCCTCCGGTTCATCCAGAAGGTAAAATCCCTCGCGGAAGAACCGGTTCTCCAACAGCGCGATGAAAGACTGCCCGTGGGATTGTTCATGGAGCGACTTTCCTCCGTAAGGAGCGAGGGCCATACCATCTATCGTCTGAAGCTCATCGAGGTAGGTGGCCATGTTAAAGAAACTCTCTGCTCGCAGAAAGAAACCTCTCGTGAGCTTTCTAGACCACCCCAGTCGCAGCGCACGAGAAAGCGGAGATGTTGATTGCACGCTCGCTGTGGTCTCGCGCGAGAAATTGCGGCCGCCGCCTTCTCGGTTGAACCCAACATGCTCCGCGATGGCCTCAAGCAGTGTGGATTTCCCTGACCCGTTCTCCCCGACAAAGAAACAGACCTGACTCTTGAGCTTGATTTCGGATAAATTGCGGATTACCGGTATTGCGAAGGGATAGACCCCCCAATCTGCCACTCGGTCTCGCAAAAGAGTGATGTCTCGCAAACGAGGTTCGTGATTTCCATGTGCCATAGCTCTTCTCGGGTTCTTGCATTGTATGCCAGCGATACAACTCGCTATTGACGCAGGCAGCCTGCATAGGTCCTTCGCTTTGCTCAGGATGACACCAAGGCTCTTGTGAACGACGAACAGCGAACGACCAACGACTAACGACCAACGACTCCCGCCCCCGCCGCGACTGCTAAAATAGCCTCTTACTCCTATGTTCGAGAATCTCCAGGAAAAACTCCAACGCGCTTTCAAGTCTCTTCGGGGACAAGCCGTCCTTACCGAAGAGAACATCTCCGAGGCGCTGAAACAGATTCGTCTGGCGCTGCTTGAGGCCGACGTTAACTTCAAAGTTGTCAAAGAGCTGATCGATCGCATCCAGGCCAAGGCCGTTGGCCAGGAAGTGCTGACCGCGCTTTCGCCCGGAGAGCAGGTCATCAAGATTGTCCGCGATGAACTGGTCGCTACGCTTGGCCAGGATACGGCCAAATTAAAGTTCGCCTCGCAGCCGCCTACGGTTGTGCTGATGGCGGGACTGCAGGGCTCCGGCAAAACTACGACCTCTGGCAAACTTGCCAACTGGCTGAAGAATGGCGGACACCGTCCGCTGCTGGTTTCGGTCGACGTCTACCGTCCGGCGGCGCGCGAGCAACTTAAGGTTGTCGCGGCGGCGATCAAGGCCAACCTTTACGAAGGCGAGGTCGGCGAGGCAAATACCGCAACCGTCGAACGTCTGGCCAAAGAAGCGCGGCGCGAGGCGATCAACTCCGGATGCGACGTACTCATCGTCGATACGGCGGGGCGTCTTCACATCGATGACCAACTTATGGAGGAGATGCAGTCGCTCAAGCGGTTGCTGAACCCGCAGGAAATTCTATTTGTTGCTGACTCCATGACCGGACAGGACGCCGTCCGCTCGGCCGATGAATTCCATAAGAAGCTCACTCTCACTGGCGTCGTGCTTACCAAGATGGATGGCGACGCTCGCGGTGGCGCGGCGCTTTCCATTCGGCAGGTCACGGGGCAGCCGATCAAGTTCATCGGCATCGGCGAAAAGTATGATGCGCTGGAGCCGTTTCATCCCGACCGCATCGTGTCGCGCATTCTGGGCATGGGCGACATTCTTTCGCTCATCGAAAAGGCCGAATCGCAGATCGACAAGAAAAAGGCTACCGAACTGGCGACCAAGGCTCTCAGCGGCGACGGCTTTTCGCTGGAGGATTTCCGCGACCAGTTGCGGCAGGTTCGAAAAATGGGATCGATCCAAAGCCTCATGAGCATGTTGCCCAGCGTCGGCGCGTTCTCCGGCATCCAGAAGGCTGCCGACAAAGTCGACGAGAAGCAGATCAATCGCGTCGAGGCCATCATCAATTCCATGACCGGATACGAACGCAATCATCACGAGGTCATCAACGGCAGCCGCCGAAAGCGTATTGCCCGCGGCTCGGGCACCAGCGTGCAGGAGGTGAACAACCTGCTGCGGCAATATGCGCAGATGCGAAAGATGTTTAAGCAGATGGGCAAGCCGAGCTTCGCGCGGCGCATGGCGGGGATGAAATTTCCAGGAATGTAGAAGGTCGTTCGTCGTTCGTCGTTGGTCGCTCGCGAATCTCAGGAGCTTGCGACACCACGGACCAAAACGAACGCCTAGCGACTAGCGACCAACAACTGATCTCCATGAAGTGGCGTTCTCTACCGGAATCCGGCTCTGATCACGACCTGCGGCCATTGCGCGATATTTTCGCCGAGCGCAAAGAACTCATTGCTAAATACGTTCCTGCTGACGTTCAGGCGGTTCACAACCGCACCGTGGCTGGACTCAAAGCGCAGGGTCTCGCTGCGTCGGCGCTCAAAGTTGGATCATCGGCTCCCGCGTTCGAACTCCCCGATCACAGTGGCAGGCTTGTATCGTCTGCCGACTTGCTCAGCAAAGGCCGCCTTGTTCTCAGCTTCATCCGCGGACGCTGGTGTCCGTTTTGCGTTGGACAAATGGAGGCCATGTCTTATGTCGCTGCCGAGATCGCAGCTGCTGGGGCGTCGATTGTCGCTGTTTCTCCTCAAACCGAGAAGCAGGCCTTCTTCATGCACGACCAGCACAAGCTTGCCTTCCCGCTGCTGGTGGACGCGCACAACCAACTGGCCCGAATGTTCGGACTCGCGTACCGAGTTCCGGAAGAGCAACAGGCGCTTTACCGCAGCACCTTCGTCAACCTGCCTTTTGCCAATGGCGATTCCAGCTGGGAGCTGCCGATACCGGCGACGTTCGTGATCGATCGCGATGGCACAATTCTGTTCGCCTCCGCGAACGAGGACTACATGGAGCGTCCTGAGCCGCTCGAAATCCTCTCTGTCCTTGAAACGAGTTGTTGAATAGCGGAGCCCCCCGCTGCATAACGACACTCATTACGCCTGTAATCTTGGCGAGAAGGTGATTGAGGGAGACACTCGAATAGCAAATCGCATCGTCATAGCCGCACAATGACAAGATGGGGTTAGATGAAACGAAGTTCGAACTGCTTCCACCTGTTGATTGGTGTGGCCTCGCTGGCGTTAGCGGCCTATTTTTTTCACGGTTTGGCGCTTAACGGCAAGTCGTGGTGGCAGCAGCAATCATTTTTTGCGACGCCAGTACCGAAATCCGCGAAGCCTGGCCTGGCCAGCGACGATTCGACTCCAAGCGCGGCCAAGCTGGGCGAGAGCGGCGAGTCGGACGACGCGGCAGGCGCAGACAATGCTCCTCCAGTTGAGAGCGGCGGCCCGCCTGCGATACGCGACCACGTCGGATTCGATGCCACCGCGCTGGCCGCCGGAATACCCCACCAGTTTCTGCACCGGCGCTTCGCAGTGAAGGGCTACGAATTCTTCGAATTCGCGCTTCCGGCGCAGGCGGTGCGGCCGGAACTCCAGGGAACGGTTCGGCTGGCGGCGCGGCAAGATTCCGAAAGCAATCCTTCTGTGGAACTCCTGCTGATGAATGCGCAACAGTTTGGGCGCTTCCTCAACCGTCGACCGGTGACGGCGATGTTATCAACGCACCCAGCTAGCGGGGACGAGATTGATTGGCGGATCAAGCCAGCGGCGGGCGATCCGCAAAAATATTATCTCGTCTTCCGGAATTCCGCGGCGGCGCAAGGGCCGAGCATTGTGGATGCTGATTTCAGCGTCAGCTTCGAGTGACCGGTCGAGCCGCGAAACTGGCGTGGAATCCCAGCCCCAGCGCCTGGAACTTCTGCTTCGCATGCGGGTTATCATTTCAGAGTGCACGTTCGGTGCAGACCGGCTTGCCGAAGGCGGAGCATTTCGATGAAGAGCATCCTCGCAGCGGTTAGCGCTCTCCTCATAGGCTCATTCGCAGCCGCGGCGTCGTCGGGGCCGCTGGTGGTTGACGGCAACAGCCGGGTCGTGGTCATGGAGTACGAGGCGTGGTTTGGTCCGCACGCCGTGACCTTTCAAGGCTTCTCCGCTCTGCCACTGCTGCAGTCGGCGGACATGCAAACGCTCGGAGGCGGCTATGACAGCGCCGATCCGGCGGTCATCAAGCAGCACGTCGCCTGGCTGGAATCCATGGGAGTCGACGCGGCCATCAGCGAAGTCACGAATAATGTGAGTTGCATATTTGACAGCGAGTGGTTCGTCAAGAAATACGTTCCGAACTGCACTCCGTCTTTCCGACGTTATAACCAGACGATCCGCAACAATACCGGCAATCTGTATCCGGCATGGTCGGCGCTGGGGACGCGGCTCAAACTCATCCCCCTGCTGGGCGGAAGTGAGAACAATGTCTTAATCAAGGATCAAGACGGGAAGAACGCGTTCGAAAAAGAAGTGGAATACTTTGGCGGGCTGTTGCAACGCTTTCCCGACCTGGCGGTGATTTACGAAGGCAAGCCGCTGATGCTTGTTTTTCTGGGTGCGGCGCAGGATCCAAACCCTGCCGATCATCCGCTGTGGTTGCGCATCGAAGAGTTTTTGCAACGCCATCCCGAGCTCAGCGGCAAATATACCTTCAGGTTGATGGCGGGATACCTCGACAGCCAGCCCAGTCTGTGGGCTTCGCAGGGCACGCCTGACGGACCAGTGCAGATAAATCCCGCGTATGGATTCTGGAGTTGGGTCGACCGGCTGAAGCCTACCTGCACCGAACCGTCCTGCCCGTACTATCCTTCGTACAACCTGGCGCCTTCGTACGACCTGGCAAGTTCGAGAGTGGAGAATTTCACGGCATCCATCGCCACTGCGGGTCAGAACGGATGGGGCTGCCCAAATCCTAATGCCCCGCCTTATTGTCCTGACGACGCTCTTCGTTTTGGAAGCGACGGAGGCTACGACACCTTCGACTCATTTATGACTTATGCGAGGCAACTCGATCCCATCTTTCTGCTGATTCATCAGTTCAATGAGTTTGGTCCGCCCGACGAGGGCTTCGATGCCAACACCCACGACGATATTGAGCCTGCGAATCTGTGGGGTAAGGGCGCGCTGAAGGCGGTTCGAGACGAGATCCTGGCCTACCGGCAGGCGCAACGCTGATCTCAGCGGTGGCGGACATTCAACTGGCAAATCCCAGCGCAACTTCTTCGCTTCCAATAGCATCTAAACCTTGACAATGATTCGCTCAGGTTATAGCATGACCCAGAGCGTAATCATCATTATATTGATTGTAAAGCACTTATAGCATCGGAGGATTGAGATTATGGCGAAGATTATCGGAATTGACTTGGGAACTACCAACTCCTGCGTCGCGGTTATGGAGGGGGGCGAGCCAAAGGTTATCCCTAATGAGGAAGGCGGGCGAACTACGCCTTCGGTTGTCGGATTTACGAAAACTGGCGAGCGGTTGGTGGGGCAGGTCGCTAAACGGCAGGCTATTACCAATCCGGAGAACACGGTTTTCTCCATCAAGCGCTTTATGGGACGACGCTATGACGAGGTCAGCGAAGAGCTGAAGATGGTCCCATATAAGGTTGAGCGGGATGGCGACAATGTCGCGATCGTGGCGCAGGGGAAGAAATACACCCCGCCGGAAGTTTCGGCGATGATCCTGCAGAAGTTGAAGAAGGCGGCGGAAGACTATCTCGGCGAGAAGGTGACCGAGGCGGTCATCACCGTGCCGGCGTACTTTAACGACGCGCAGCGGCAGGCCACTAAAGATGCGGGCAAGATTGCCGGTCTGGACGTGAAGCGCATCATCAACGAGCCCACGGCAGCGGCTCTGGCTTACGGGCTCGACAAAGGCAAGGACGAGACGATTGCCGTTTATGACTTTGGCGGCGGCACGTTCGATATTTCGATTCTGGAAGTCGGCGAGGGCGTGATTGAAGTCAAGGCCACGAATGGCGACACACACCTGGGCGGCGACAACATCGATCAGCGGCTGGTGGATTGGCTGATTGACGAGTTCAAGAAGGATGAAGGGCTGGATCTGCGCGGCAAGGGGAATGAGATGGCTTTGCAGCGTCTGCGCGACGCGGCGGAGCGCGCCAAGATCGAGCTTTCGACCACCATGGAGACGGAGATCAACTTGCCGTTTATTACCGCGGATGCTTCCGGGCCCAAGCACCTGGTCAAGAAACTGACGCGGGCAAAGCTGGAATCGATGGTGGAGGACATTTTGCAGCGGTCGGTCGGGCCTTCGAAGCAGTGCATGAAGGACGCCGGTGTCGACGCTTCCAAGATCAACGAAGTAGTGCTGGTCGGCGGGCAGACTCGTATGCCGCGCATCCAGGCGATCGTGAAAGAGCTGTTTGGGCGCGAAGGGCATAAGGGCGTCAACCCTGATGAAGTCGTAGCGATTGGAGCCGCGATTCAGGGCGGCGTGCTGAAGGGCGAAGTGAAAGACCTGCTGCTTCTGGACGTTACTCCGCTGACTCTGTCGATCGAGACTCTGGGGGGCGTGGCGACTCCGATGATTCCGCGGAACACTACGATTCCTACCAAGAAGACGGAAACGTTCTCTACCGCGGCCGATAGTCAGACTTCGGTGGAGGTGCATGTGCTGCAAGGCGAGCGACCGCTCGCGGCGCAGAACCGGACGTTGGGGAAATTCCATTTGACGGGATTGCCGCCAGCGCCTCGGGGCATTCCGCAGATTGAAGTGACGTTTGACATTGATGCGAACGGCATCCTGAACGTGACCGCCAAGGATATGGCCACGGGCAAGGACCAGAAGATAACTATTACGTCGTCTTCGGGTTTATCCAAGGAAGAGGTGGAGCGGATGGCGAAAGAGGCTGACGCTCACTCGGCGGAGGACAAGACGCGGCGGGAAGAGATCGAAGCCAAGAATCAGCTCGACTCGATGGTTTACAACATCGAGAAGATGCTGAAGGAGCACGGCGACAAGATCTCAGGCTCGGAGCGCGGGGACGTGGAGAACGCTTTGGCGGACGCCAAGAAAGCGATTGAAGGCGGCGACAAGGCGGCTATGGACTCGGCGCGCGAGCGGCTGACGACAGCATCGCACAAGTTGGCAGAGCAGATGTATAAGGCTACGCAGGCGGCTCCGGGAGCGACACCTGGGGCGGCGCCGGCTGATGGCCATGCGGCTTCCGGGACGAATGGCTCGGGCCAGAAGAAGGATGAGGGCGTCATCGATGCCGAGTATGTCGATGTCGAAGAGAAAAAGTAACCTGTGGCGCGGACACTCTTATCCGTGTAGGGCGGGCAGGAATGTCCGCCTTTCCATTTTGCTGACGAACGACAAAGCTCTTTGATGGAGAGTGGAAAATGCCAGTCGGCACATTTACAGCAGTAATGCACAAAGAAGGCTCCCTCTACGTTGCGGAGTGTCCGGAGATTGGCACCGTGAGCCAGGGACCATCCATCAAGGAAGCTCTGGCCAACCTCAAAGAGGCGACCGAGCTTTATCTGGAAGAGTTCCCGCCGGAGAATTCGGGACCGCCTTTGGTGACGGTCTTCGAGGCGCGCTATGCCTAAATTGCCCCGCGTCTCCGGGGCTGACGTGATTCGTGCGCTCGGAAAGCTGCGCAAGTTCGACAGCGCGGCAGTCACGTTGTTCTCAAACTCGCCGATTCAACTGGCGTCAGAGGATGCGTGGGTGCCACTGCACCGCGAGCTTGCGACCGGCACTTTGCGCGGGGTTCTCAAGCAGGCGGAAGTGTCGGTTGAGGAATTCGTCGCAATGCTCTAGGCGGGCATTAAGGGGCGCGGTTTGCGCCCCCAACTTGCATTCGAGTTCGAAGTAATTATGCGGGCCAGAAATGAGGAAGCCAAGTGAGATTTGAAGTGAATGGGCAATTATTTTTCGTGAATTTCGTTCCGGAAGAGGGACGGTGGTATTGTTTTGCTCCCACGGCTACGGGGGTGCAGCGGATTCCGGTGTCGATGGACACGGCTCCGTTTGAGGCGTTTGCGGTGCCGGTGGATGAGCAGGCGAAGGAGATCGTGAATTAGAATGAGTATCTGCGGCAATTCAGGTGAGGTGCGATGGGAGTATCCTTTTTAGATCGCTAGCGCCAGCGGCCCAGTTCAGTAACTCCTTTGTCCTTAATATTTTGCGAAATTCGTCCCTTTAGAATGAATATTTTGCAAGGATCCTCCCCGCAACTTCGCATCGATTCAAGTAAGCACAATAGAATCAACAACTTACTCTCACCCGTCTCGTGTCGGCTAAACCCTTATTCCTCAAAGATTTGGAGCGAAACCAGTTATAAGTCTGTTGTTTTCAAAGATCGTCCAGAGGGGTATGGTTCACCGATAAGTAAATAGAAAATCGCTCTCTCCTAAATAGGAGAGCTCAGAGCTATTCATGGCCACCCAAACCAAAGACAAAGACTATTACGGCGTTCTCGGTGTAAAGAAGTCGGCCTCGACCGACGATATCCGCAAGGCTTTCCGCAAGCTGGCGCGCAAGTATCATCCTGACGTCAATCCTGGGGACAAGTCCGCCGAAGAGAAGTTCAAGACACTCTCAGAAGCGAACGACGTACTCAGCGATCCCAAGAAGCGGAAAATCTACGACCAGCTCGGCTTTTATTCCGACAACATCGATCCGGCTACAGCTGAGGCCTATGCTCGCGGTGGCGGGCAGCCGGGGTCGGGAGATTTTGGGGGAGGGTTTCCGGGAGGCGGGCGTCCCGCAGGCGGCCCCAGCAATGTCGATTTTGGCGGGTTCGATTTTTCCGATTTGTTCGAGGGGGCGCGGGCGGGTGGGCGCAAGACCTCGACTAGTTCGGGAGGCGGATTCCGCGATATTTTCTCCAACATTTTTTCGGGCGGCGGGCGCGGCGAGGCGGTTGACGAGGGGCCGGAACCGGGCAGCGATCTCGAGTATCAGGTGCAGGTGCCGTTCTGGACAGCGATCCGCGGCGGTGTGATGAAGCTGAATATTGCGCGGCGGGATGTCTGCGGGAACTGCCATGGCAATGGATATATCGAAGCGCCGGGAGTTTGTCCGCAGTGTCATGGCAAGGGCACGATTGAGCAGACGGGCGGGCGGATGAAGTTTAACGTTACCTGTCCGCGGTGCCATGGGACGGGAAAGAATATTTCTACCTGCCCGGTGTGCCATGGAGAAGGCAGCGTGGAGCGGACCGATCCGCTGGAGATCCGGATCAAGGCGGGGACGCGGGACGGACAGCGCATTCGCATCGCGGGCAAGGGTAATGCGGGCCTGCGCGGCGGTGGAGTGGGCGATCTCTACGTCATTATTCGCATTGATGAGCATCCGCTGTTCCGGCGCGAAGGAGACGATATCTACATCACCGTGCCGGTGACCGTGCCGGAAGCGGGGCTGGGGGCGAAGATCGAAGTGCCCACGATTGATGGGCGAAGCGTGCTGAAGATTCCTCCCGGAACGCAGTCGGGTCAGAAGCTGCGGCTGCGGGAAAAGGGCGTGCCTTCGGCTACAAAAGATGGCGTGCGCGGGGATGAGATTGTAGAGGTGAAGATTGCGGCTCCGGTGCCTCGCGACGAGAAGACTAAAGAACTGCTGCGGGAGCTGGCTAAGCTGAACCCGGAAGATCCTCGGGAGGAGCTTTGGAGTAAAGTGTGAGCCTTCCCTCTTTATCGCAGAGGGCTCAAGGGAAATCGCAGAGGAATTTTCTAGCGATATGTTGCTTCCTTTTTTTGCGCCGCATGATGCCCATTCTCTAGCTACAATCCTTATCTGGTTGAACTGAGGGGACAATGGCTTCTTTGCCTGTGGTTGGCGCTCCATCTTCGCTGTTGCCGTTGCGAATTGACGGTCTCGTCAAGCGTTTTGGCAACTTGACGGCTGTTGATGGGATCACTCTGGAGTTGAAGAACGGAGAATGCCTGGGGTTGCTGGGCCCTAATGGCGCGGGCAAGAGCACTCTGATTCGGAGCATTGTCGGGCGCGTGATTCCGGATGCTGGATCGGTTTCGGTGTTGGGCGCACCTGCCGACTCTACTGGCGCACGCATGGCCCTGGGATGGATTCCGCAAGACCTTGCACTTTACGGAAAGCTGACGTGCCGCGAAAACCTGGAATCATTCGGACAATATCATGGGCTGCGCGGCGCCGCGTTGAAGACGGCTGTGGACTGGTGTCTGGATTGGGCGGCGCTGGCGGACCGTGCGCTGGAACCGGTGCAGCACTTATCGGGAGGAATGAAGCGGCGGCTGAATATGGCGGCGGGGCTGATTCATCGTCCCCAGGTAATTTTGATGGACGAACCTACGGTGGGAGTCGATCCGCAGTCGCGCAACCGGATTTTCGAAATGATTGAGACGCTGCGCGGCGAGGGCGTCTCCTTGATTTATACGACTCACTACATGGAAGAGGCGGAGCGGCTTTGCGATCGCATCGCAATTATCGATCATGGGCGCATCATCGCCATGGGCACGCGCGATGAGTTGGTGCAAAAGTCGTTCGCTTCGCGAAGCGAGGTGCTGGCGCGATTCGTGAAGGCCGATGACGCGGTCGCTGCCTGGGTGAAGGAGCGCGGCGGACGGTACGAGAATGGCATGGCGCAATTCACCATTGAACACGCTACTGAAATTGCGGGAATCCTGGAGGCGGCAACGGTGGCGGGTCACGAATTGGAAGACATTTCGCTGCGCAAGCCGAATCTGGAGTCGGTATTCCTGAAACTTACCGGACGGGAGTTGCGCGATTGATCTTTCCTATCGTGCGTACGGCATTGATTGGGCTGCGCCGGGACCGCGGCGCGCTGGCGCTGAGTTTTATCCTGCCGATTGCCTTTTTTTCTATCTTCGCGGTGATCTTTGGCGGGCAGCGCGATCACACTCCAAAAATTCGCGTGCTGGTGGTGGACGAGGATCACAGCGCGGCTTCGCAAAGATTGATGCTGGGGTTGGAGCGCGAGGGTTCGCTCTCGATTCGACAGAGGCCGGCGGGCAAGAGAGGCTCCGAGGAACCGGACTATACGGCGGCCAGCGCGGAAGCGGCGGTGAAGGCGGGGGAGGCACCGGTGGCGTTGATCATTCCGCGAGGGTTCGGGGAGAACCCGATTTCTTTTGGCGCTCCGGATCAGGACCGGCCGACGATCCAATTGTTGAAAGACAGCAGCGATATGGTTGCTGCGCAGATGGTGATGGGCCTGCTGCAGAAGGTTGCTATGACTGCGATGCCTGACATTATGGCGCAGCAAGGGTCGAAGTACATGGATAAGTACGCCGGGGGCTTTACTCCCGAACAGAGAAGGAGAATTGACGCCGGCCTCAAAGCGCTGCGCCAACCTGAAGAGGCCAGGAACGCTGGCGGTGGGGAACAGGCCACTGGGACGGATTCGAATGCCGGCATGCCTATTGCGGTGGCCACGCGTGATGTTGTCGCTCCGAACAAGGACATGGTGTCGTTTTACGCGGCGGCTATCGGAGTGATGTTTCTGCTGTTCACGACCAGCAGCGCGGCCGGATCTTTGCTCGACGAAGCCGAGAGCGGGACGCTCGACCGGGTGCTCAGTTCGCGGGTCACCATGGGAACGCTGCTGGCGGGGAAGCTCTGCTACAGTTCGCTGCTGGCGTTTTCTCAGCTGGTGATTATGTTTTTATGGGCCTGGGCAGTGTTCAAAGTCGATCTGTTCGCCCATATTCCGGGATTCGTTGTCATGGGAGTTTCGACCGCGTTCGCGGTGGGAGCGTTCGGGCTGCTGCTGGCCAGCGTGTGCCGCACTCGCGGGCAACTGGGGCCGCTCTCTACATTGGTGATCCTGCTGATGTCGTCGATTGGCGGGAGCATGTTTCCGCGGTACTTCATGTCAGAGGCTATGCAGAAAGCTGGGCTATTGACTATCAACGCCTGGGCCATTGACGGGTTCACCAAAGTCTTCTGGCGCGATGAACCGGTGTCGCACCTTTGGCCCCAGGTGCTGGTACTGGTGATCATCGGGGTTGTGTTCTGCGCTATCGCCCGGCGGTTGGCCCGGCGATGGGAATTCTCCTGATTTGCTATTTCTTGCTTGGATCATCTGCCGCGTTGACATAGTTAAACTGCAGCGGCGACATCCCGTGGACCTGCACGACGACCGCACCCGAAGCCATTGCATAGTGATGCATGTCGGGATCCAGATATGCGAAGCTGCCGGCCGGGAACGTCGTCATCTTAGCCTCATCGAACTTGTCCCCCATGCCGACCTTGAAGTTTCCGGAGAGCACGGTTACGTTCTCGCGTTTGGGGTGCCAGTGGGGAGCGATCTTGTAGCCATTGGGCATTTTGAGGCGGATAGTGAAATCGCCTGAACTCGCGGTGGGATCTCCTTCGAGCACCGCCAATTGCGCGCCCGGAGCGACGAATGGTGGCGGCGGTCCATACTTCATTTGGCCGGGAGTAAAGGCGTTCTGATGTGTTCCAGGTTGAGCCAGCAAAGCAACTACTGCCAGCAACAGCACTCCAATCATTAACCCCCTCATGGAAGACCTCCTCTGTCGAAATGCCTGCTAGGGGCGATTTTATACATCAGATTGCTGTTCAGAGCCAAGAGAATTTTTCCCGCAAAGCATCTCGATTGCGGGCAGATCGATTTTTCCCTGAATCTCTCAAAATTGCTCAAAAATATTCTTGCATCTGTGGAAAATTCCCGTAATCTCACACATGCGAACTAACTTCGCCGAAAATGCCCGGGAATCGCTCCAACCTGGGAGCCGCGGGAAAACATCCTAAAGGCGCGGTGGTGAGAGTGAGTCGCACTCAGGAGGAAGCCATAGAAATTGGCAACAGCTACCGCACCCACTGATGTCTCGCAATCCGGCTCTCAGCCGGGCTCTCGTCGCGACGCCCCTTCTCGGAAGAAATCTATCCGCCTTACGCTTTGGCCCCTGGTCGCAGCTACGTTTTTTATGGTGTCGGGCGGAACGTACGGCACCGAAGATATCGTGCATGGCGCGGGGTATGGCAAGGCGATTCTCATCCTGCTGCTGACTCCGCTTTTGTGGAGCTTGCCGACGGCTTTCATGATTGGAGAACTCTCCAGCGCTCTGCCTTTTGAGGGCGGGTACTATGCGTGGGTGCGGCGCGCCATGGGAAATTTCTGGGGCTTTCAGGAGGCTTGGCTGTCGTTGGTGGCGTCCATCTTTGACATGGCGATTTATCCCACGCTCTTTGTGGCCTACCTTACGCGCATGTTTCCCTGGTTTCAGGAGAACCATCGCGGCGTGGCGGTGGCGTTGGGCGTAGTGGTAGTGTGCGCGATTCTCAATATCATGGGCGTGAAGGTGGTTTCGACCACTTCACTCTGGCTGTTCTTCGCGCTGTCGGCGCCGTTTGCGGCGATTGTGGTGCTGGCTCCTTTCAAGTGGCACGCGCTGGCTAGCGCGGTCACGAAACCGACTACTTCGAATGTCGACATTCTGGGCGGAGTGCTCATCTGCATGTGGAACTACATGGGATGGGACAACGCTTCGACGATTGCTACCGAGGTGGAGCGTCCACAGCGGACTTATCCTCGCGCGATGCTGGCTGCGGTGGCGATTGTGTGCCTGACGTATGTTCTGCCCTTTGCGGCGATGTGGACGACCGGGCTTCCGGCGGGAGCGTGGGAGACCGGCTCTTGGGCCGACATTGCGCAGTTGATGGGTGGGCCGCTGCTGCGGATCGCGCTGGTAGCGGGCGGCATGATGAGTGGCTTTGGCATGTTCAACGCCCTGGTGATGAGCTACTCGCGGCTGCCGCTGGCTATGGCTCAGGATGGGATGCTGCCGAAGGTGTTTGGCAAGCTGCATCCTCGATCGCACGCGCCCTGGGTTGCAATTCTGGCTTTGGCGATTGGCTGGGGACTGGCTTTGAATCTCGGGTTCGCGCGGCTGATTACGCTCGACATTATGATTTATGGCGCCAGCCTGACGCTGGAATTTGTGGCGCTGATTTGTCTGCGCATTCGCGAGCCGGAGTTGCCACGTCCGTTCCGCGTGCCGGGCGGGCTGTTAGGAGCGATTGCGGTCGGGATTCCTCCTGTGCTGCTGCTGGGATTCGCTATCCTGCGCAGTGAGCGCGAGGTGGTGCTGGGGATGAGTGCGCTTTGGTTTGGAGTGATTGTGATCGGTGCAGGCGTTCTTGCCTACCTGGTTAATCATGCGCTGAAGCCGGCGGGCTGGGCGGCGGCGGAACCGAAGCCAGAGATGGCAGCGTAGCTACAATTTGACGCGAATGGCGGGATGACGCGAGTTGTCCCGCTTTTCTTTGCTCTCGGTGCTACATTAGTCTCAGCATGAGCATCCAGGGCGCCTATCGAAGAATGCCGGGCTACCTCGCGGCCCCTCTGGCTCTTCTGGCTTCCGCCGTCGCGGCCCTCGCGCTCGCAGTCCTTGGCGAAGCGCTACTAGATTCCCTCCTTGAGAAGATGCTCCATCGGCCGAGCGATCTCGGCCTTGCGCTTCTCGTCTGGTTCTCTGCGGCACCAAGCATTGCAATTCTCGGCTTCGTACTTTGCTTCTCGATCCTAGTCAACTGGCATCACGCCACGTCCTGGCGGGCACCGACGTTCGCGTTTGCGCTCAGCGCTATTTTGGTTTGGGTGTGGGCTCGTGATTTCGGTGGAATCGGCTTTGCATGGTACGTACCGGGAACCACCGCTTGGTTTGTCAGCTGTTGGTTCTTAGATCGAAAATCGATTTCTCACTCTGAGCATGTCCTCCAAACGTAAGTCCAAAGACGCCTACATGATCCCGGCGGTGGCTGAGTGAATTAACCGCGGAGCACACAGAGGGACCACGGGAACCCCAAAATGGAGACGCCGTTGGCCCCGTCTCTTTGTTCTTGCATCTGCTCTTTTGCGGCTGGGCTTGGCCGTTTTATACACAAAATGCAGGGAAATGGGTGTATACTATACGCATGGGCAGAACCAACATTGTGATCGATGAGAGCCTGATCCGGAAGGCGCGAAAACTGACCCACCTCCGGACCAAGCGGCAGATCGTCGACCGGGCACTCGATCTGCTGGTGCGTTCAGAAAGTCGCAAAGGAATCCTGAAGTATTACGGAAGCGGCATCTGGCAAGGCGATCTGAAGACCTCGCGGAGAAATCGAGTGTGATCCTGGTCGACAGCTCGGTCTGGGTCGATTTCTTTCGTCCGTCTTCCTCTCGTCCAACGGCGGGACGTGGAGGGGCTGAACTGCGGCGGATGATTGAGGAGAGTGAGCCTTTCGCTCTGACCGGGATCGTCGTCGCCGAGGTTTTGCAGGGTTTGGGACGGGATGCAGGTGTGATTGAGCGTTTCCTGGCACAGTGGGACATGCTGGAACCCAAGGGATTTGACACGTACCGGAGCGCGGCCGCGATTTACCGGGCTGGACGAGGAAAAGGTATCGCGTCCAGCACAATTGATACGCTCATCGCAGCCATTGCGCTGGAGCACGGCGCCAGCGTTTTTACGCTCGATCGCGACTTTGCGCGAATTGCGCGGATGACGGGCCTGGAACTGTACTCAGAGATATGACCAAGCGTAAATCCAAAGGCGCATACATGATCTCGGCGGTGGCCGAGATGTATGAGATTCATCCGCAGACGTTGCGGCTTTATGAGCGCGAGGGACTGCTTAAGCCTAGCCGCACCGAGGGTAATACCCGGCTGTACACCGATGAAGATTTGCAGCGTCTGGAGTTTATTTTGTCGCTGGCGCGCGATCTGGGAGTAAACATCAGCGGGATCGCGATCATTCTGCAGATGCGCGAGCGGATGGAAGAGATGCAGCACCAGATCCAGGATTTCGTGCAGTACATCCAGCATGAGGTGCTGGCGCGGGCTTCGGCGGCTGCCGATCCGGCAAGAGGCGCGATCGTGCCGCTGCGGCGGCCGCTGGTTCCGGCAGTGGATGTAGCGCGCCGCAAAGACTCAAAATAGTTGGGATTCACCGCCCAGCGTTCTGACTTCCCCGGGATTCCAGCCGGGACGTTTGGTATTTATTCGTCGTCTTCGTCCTCTTTGTCTACAGCTTCTTCTTCGTCCTCATCTTCGTCGATTTCGTCTTCGCCGACTATTTTCAGCTCGACGGGATTCACTGTGACCACCTCGAAGTCGGTGCCGCACTCCGGGCAGGAGACGACCGCCCCTTCATCGACCTCATCTTCGTCGATGTCGAGGTCCGTCTCGCATTCAGGACAATACACCATGATTTCCTCCATACTCAGAGTCCCCTGTTATATTTAGTTTCTTCGTGAGGAAAAGGTCAAGTGGGTAAGCAAGAAAAAATTTCCAAGGGTGTAACCTGCGAGTCCGAGCCTTTGGGACGTAGCCGAACGGCGGCGGCCGCATCGAGCGTTTGGCTTGCCTTGGCCGTGGCTTTGGGCCTCGTGGGTTTGACCGTTCCGCGGTGCGGGGCGCAGGAAGCGGTGCAAGAGCCACCGCGACTGGCCGCCGACCGGCACACCGATCCGCACATTGCTGCGGTCATTCGGGAGGTTTCCGAAGAGCGCCTTCAGCACACCATTGAAAAACTCGTCAGCTTTGGGACCCGGTCGACGATTTCAGCGCAGGATGCGGATTCTATCAGGGCGGGCAAAGGAATTGGCGCAGCCCGAGAGTGGATCAAGGCGGAATTGGAGCGCTATTCCAAGGCTTGCGGCGGCTGCCTTGAGGTGAAGACCGACACGTTTACGGAGCAGCCGGGCGATCGCATTCCCAAAGCTACGGAAATCGCCAATGTTTATGCGGTCTTGCGGGGGTCCGATCCGAAACAGGCGGACCGCATTGTACTAGTCACGGGACACTACGATTCGCGGAATAGCGATCCGGTGAATGGGACGGATGCGGCTCCCGGCGCGAATGACGATGGCAGCGGGACGGCGGTGAGCCTGGAGTGCGCTCGCGTTTTGAGCCAGGCTGCCGGAAAATTGAAATTCCCGGCGACCGTTATTTTTCTTGCGGTCGCCGGCGAAGAGCAGGGACTGAATGGCAGCCGGAACTTCGCGCAGATGGCCAAGCAGCAGGGTTGGAAGATCGAAGCCGTTTTGAACAATGACATTGTGGGAGGAAATCTCGTTGCGGGGCAGGATGCAAGCCTGGTGCGGGTATTCTCGGAGGGAGTGCCGGTGGCGGCCAGCGAGGCAGAAATCAAGCGCCTACGTATGCTGGGCGGCGAGAGCGACTCGACTTCGCGGGAGTTGGCGCGTTACATCGCGGATGTTGGGCGCTCCTACGAGGCGGGAGTGAAGCCGATGCTGATTTTTCGGCTGGACCGTTTTTTGCGCGGCGGAGATCATTCTTCTTTTAATCAGCAGGGTTACGCTGCGGTGCGTTTTACTGAATTCCGGGAGGACTTCAACCGTCAGCACCAGAATGTTCGCACCGAAAATGGAACCGAGTATGGAGACCTGGCGAAGTTTGTCAACTTTGAGTACGTGGCGCACGTTGCGCGGCTGAATGCCGCAACCCTGGCCTCGTTGGCGCTGGCTCCGGCGCCTCCGACAAACGTAAAGCTGCTGACTAAGAGACCTGAAAATGACAGCAGTTTTACCTGGGACGTCCCGGAGGGCGCGGTTAGTTACGAGGTGGTGTGGCGTTCGACTACGGCGGCCGATTGGGAGTACGCCCAAACGATCAGTAGCGGGACGCGTGCAACCCTGAACGTTTCGAAGGATAATGAGATATTCGGAGTGCGCGCGGTCGATGCGGCGGGACATCGCAGCCTGCCAGTTGTGCCCGAGCCAGAAAGATAAAAAGTGAGTCGCGGACAAACCATCTCGTTCAGCTTTCCTCCCTTTGCAGGGTGGGTGAGGCGCATTGTTATCGCTTGCACCGGAATCTATCTGCTTAAGGTCGTGCTGCTCAGATTTGCCCCGGATCTTGCTCAATGGGCATTGGCGCAGCTGGTATTAATTCCAGTCGCTGTAATGCATGGCAAAGTGTGGCAACTGGTCACCTACTCGCTTCTTCACGTAAGCCTCGGCCATATATTTTTCAACATGCTGACGCTGTGGTTTATCGGCGCTTACCTCGAGCGCGACTGGGGCTCGCGACGATTCATCGAGTGTTACACCTTTTGTGTTGTGGGTGCGGCGCTGGTAACGATCGCCGTGTCCTACACCCACTTTCTGGGGATGGACCCTAGAACACCCACGGCTGGAGCATCTGGCGGTATTTTCGGATTGTTGATGGCTTTTGGAATTCTCTATGCAGATCAGGAAATGTACTTATTTCCGCTGCCCTTCAAGATTAAGGCAAAATACCTGGTCGGAATCTGGGTGATCGTTGCCATCATTGCGGTTTTCGAGCCCACGGGCGAGGTCGCGGTTTTTGCTCATCTCGGCGGATTGCTTTTCGGCTACCTGTGGGTAAAATTCATGCCGTCTCGCGGCATGAGTTATGCCGCATCCGAGCGCTATTTCGGCGTGCGGAATTCCTACTATCGCTGGAAGCGGCGGCGCGCGGCTCGGAAGTTTGAAGTTTATATGCGGGACCACGACCGCAAGGTTTCGTTTGATGAGCATGGAAACTACATACCTCCCGACGACAATGACAAGACGAATGGCGGATCGAAGTCGGGCTGGGTGAATTAGGGGCGGATCCACCGCCGAGACGCAGAGGACGCCGAGAAAACCTTTTCTTGTTTTTTATCGCCTACCTGAACGCTTCTTCAAATCTGGTTAGTATGCTGGCGGGGAGTTCTACGGCTCGGGCTTTGCTTTTGTAGCCCAGGTCGTGACCTGCTCCTTCTATTTTCATAAGGGTGGTTTGGGCTGGGATCAGGTGCAACGCATTTTCCATTTCTTCCAGGCTGCCGAAGGGATCGTGCGTTCCCTGGACGAAGAGGCTGGGGGTGCGCAGGTTGGGAAGATGCTGGGTGCGAAGCTGTTCGGGCTTGCCGGGCGGATGCAGGGGGTAGGAAAGAAGAAGGAGTCCGGCGACTAAGTCGGGTTCGGAGGCGCAGAGCATGGTGGCCTGGCGTCCTCCGTAGGAATGACCGCCTAGAAAAATCTGACCATTGGAATTCTTGAGTATGGCGGCAACTGCGTTATGCAGGCCGGCGCGATCCCGCTCCGCATTGCCGGGGAACGGCGGGCCAGTGCGGCGCTGCTGCCTGAAGGGTAGATCGCAGCGCAGGACTACGTAGCCGTGCTGGGCGAAGCTTTCGCTTAGCGCTACCAGAAGAGGAGCGGAGCAATTCCCTCCGGCTCCGTGAGTCAGGACCAGCGCCTTGCCATTGGGTTGGTCGGGCTTGTGCAGAAAGCCGCGGACGGCGGGGTCTAGGGAGTCATCGGCGAATTGCTCCACCCGTGATTCAGGCACTTAGAGCTCTCAGCCTTTCCGTCACCCATTTGCGAATCTGGGATTTTGTTTCTCCCATAGATTCCGCTACCCAAACATCGTCGCCGAGGAGCCCCAGAGATTGAATCTCTTTAGGGTAGCCAGCCTTCACAAAAAGCGAGTGAAAATCTTGCGTGTGATGTAAGGGATCATCCCCGCGTACTAATATTTCTTGGGCCCACCGCCTTGCAATTCGGAGAGCGGCCTCGCTGGCGGATAGGTCGTTAAGTCCCATCTCGAGTTTCGCTTTCACAAGCACTTCAGCGACTTCAAAGAATGTAGGATGCTGCAAAGCTGCGAGGCGCGTGATGCTAGGCCCGTCTAGCCCTGCTTCGAGCGCGTCCCATGCGACCGTGGGCATATCTTCGGAATGAATGAGGCCTAGAGAAAGTTTCGCCTCGATCAGTTCGCGATCGAAAATCATAGATACGTTTTACAGCTAAACCTGCAATGTCAGCGACTCTCGCCATCGATCTGCGGAGGCGCAACTTTTGTCAAGCCGCGCGGGAAGAGCATGGCGTTGAATTCTGCGCCGATCAGGACCACCAGGGAAATCATGTACATCCACACGAGCAGAGCGATGCCTACGCCCAGCGATCCGTAGATCACGCTGTAGTCGGCATAGTGCTGCAGATACCATCCCAGAAGCGCGGTCGAGATCAGCCACAGGCCGGTGGCTAAAACCGCTCCGGGCAAAACGCTGTGCCAGGGCTGGGTGCGCGGAACGGCGTTGTGGTAGATGAGCTGAATCACAGCGATGCTGGTCATGATGGCTATGACCCAACGAATTAATCCCCACAGCAGGAGGATGACTGGGCCGAACTCGTGGCCGAGTAAAAAGAGAATTCGCAATTCTATGCGGCTGCCGAAGGCTACGAGGATTGTAGAAAAGGTCAATGGCAGGCCTGCCATGAGCACGAGCGAAATGGCGATGGCTCGCTCCTTGACCAGGCCCCAGGTTTTGGGCAACTGGTAGGCGCGGCGAAAGCCATCCATCCAGGAGATGATGACGCCGGAGGCGCTCCACAGGGTCAGCAGGGACGTGGTGATGAGCAGGCCAACGGGACGGTCGGCGTTGCCTCGGAGATAAGCGAGGACTGTGGAACTGCCGGCGGGCAGGATGGTCCCCAGTGCGTAGGAAATTTCGCGGAGATAAACCTGACCACGGTTAAGGGTGGCGAGGACGGCGCCGAGGACGAGAAGCGCTGGGAAAAAGGTGAAGATGGAGGAATAGGCGGAGGCCTTGGCGGTGCCGAAGGCGTCATGCTCGAAGGCGCGCCAGACGGACAGGCGAAAGTAGCGCCAGAATTTTCCCAGCGCGGGAGCGACGATGAGCGCGCCAGGGAGGGGCTCCGGCGGGGTGTTAGGGTCCGCAGGGGGCTCGGTGAAGCGCTGTGATTCCAGTGCTAAGGACATGGCATCTTAACGACCATCTCTCGATTCAGCGCCATTTTATCGCTGATAATGAGTTCTCGCGAGCGCTGCGGCTGCCCAGTTTCGCACGGCTTGGACGGGGTCCTTCGACTCGGCTAAGGGCAGGCTCCGCCCCGTCACCACAAAGGAATATCACCATACCGGCTATCTCCAAGCGGGCAAAAATCTGGGGCGACTTGCGTCGCCCCAGTTTTTGGTTCGTGCGTTCTTACTCCGCAGCCAGTTCTTCGGTTTCGCCTTCGTGACGCATGAGTTCGAGGGCGCGCTCGGCATCCTCATACGCCTGCGAAACTTCTTCCTGCACCTTGCTTGCGGCCTCTTCCATTTCCGGAGAGAGGCGCACGTTGCGGTAATACTCCATGCCGGTGCCGGCGGGAATCAATCGGCCCACGATCACGTTCTCCTTCAATCCGCGCAGATGATCGACGGCTCCCTGAATGGATGCTTCGGTCAGCACGCGCGTTGTCTCCTGGAAGGAAGCGGCGGAGATGAACGAGTCAGTCGAGAGCGACGCCTTGGTGATGCCGAGCAGAAGCGGGCGCCCGGTGGCCGGTTTGCCGCCGTTCGCAATCGCACGCTCGTTCTCCTCGTGGAAGCGGAACTTGTCCACCTGCTGTTCGAGGAGGAACTGGGTATCGCCGACGTCTTCGACCTTCACCCAGCGCATCATCTGGCGGACGATCACCTCGATGTGCTTATCCGAAATATTCACGCCCTGCAGACGGTAGACTTCCTGGATTTCGTTGACCAGGTAAGACTGCAGTTCTTTTTCGCCGAGCACGGCCAGGATGTCGTGCGGGTTGAGCGGGCCATCCATCAAAGGTTCGCCAGCTTTTACGCGCTC
The DNA here is from genome assembly GCA_963775845.1 of uncultured Acidobacteriaceae bacterium. Lineage (GTDB taxonomy): Bacteria > Acidobacteriota > Terriglobia > Terriglobales > Acidobacteriaceae > Acidiflorens. The sequence goes on from CAVZKN010000002.1 coordinate 427,031, forward strand.
GCCTTCCTGCACGTTGATGTGAACGCCGCGCGGGACGGAGTATTCCTTCTCCGTGCCGTTGTCGGCAGCCACGTAGAGTTTGCGTTGTCCCTTGGCAACCTCGCCGAAGCGAACCGTGCCGTCGATTTCGCTGATGACGGCGGTTTCGCGAGGCTTGCGGGCCTCGAACAGTTCGACCACGCGCGGCAGACCACCCGTGATGTCCTTGGTCTTGGTGGTTTCGCGCGGGATCTTGGCCAGCACGTCGCCGGGGAAGACCGTGTCGCCGTCCTGCACCATGAGGTGAGCACGTGACGGCATCAGGTAGCGCTTGCTGGCCTTGCCCTTGACGACGATCGCGGGTTGGCGCTTTTCGTCGGGCGAATCGGCGACCACGTGCCGCGAGAGGCCGGTGACTTCGTCGACTTCTTCGTGCAGCGTGATGCCTTCCTGCAAGTCCTTGAACTGCGCCGTGCCGCCGATTTCGGTGAGGATGGCGAAGGTATAAGGATCCCACTCAACGAGAGCCTCGCCGAGCGCGACTGGACCGCCATCCGCAACTTTCACCTTGGCGCCGTACACGACCGCATAGCGCTCGCGCTCGCGCCCTTTTTCGTCGACTACAGCGATCGAGCCCTGGCGATTCATGACGACGAGATCGCCGGTCTTGGACTTGACCGTTTGCAGGTTGACGAAGCGGACGGTGCCATTGTTCTTGGCGTCGAGACGCGATTGCTCAGAGACTCGCGATGCCGTGCCTCCGATATGGAAGGTACGCATGGTGAGCTGCGTTCCGGGCTCGCCGATCGACTGCGCCGCGATTACGCCGGTGGCCTCGCCCAGTTCGACGAGACGGCCAGAGGCGAGGTTGCGTCCGTAACACATGACGCAAACGCCGCGCTTCGATTCGCAGGTCAGCACCGAGCGGATCTTTACGCGCTCGATACCAGCGGCCTGAATCGCGCCGGCCAGGTCTTCGGTGATTTCGTGGTTGACGTCGACCACGACTTGACCTTCGTAGTCTTTGATTTTTTCCAGCGATACGCGGCCTACGATACGGTCGCGCAGAGGCTCGATGATCTCCCCCGCTTCGACGATACCGGAGACGTAGATCCCGTCAACCGTGCCGCAATCGTATTCGCTGATGATTACGTCTTGTGCCACGTCGACGAGTCGGCGCGTCAGATAGCCCGAGTCGGCGGTCTTGAGAGCCGTATCGGCCAATCCCTTGCGGGCGCCGTGGGTCGAGATGAAATATTCAAGCACGGTGAGACCTTCACGGAAGTTTGCCGTGATGGGCGTCTCGATGATCTCGCCGGTCGGTTTGGCCATCAATCCGCGCATGCCCGAGAGCTGGCGAATCTGCTGCTTCGATCCTCGAGCGCCAGAGTCGGCCATAACGTAAATCGGGTTGAGTTGGCCTTCCTTATCGCGACGCTGCATCTGGCCGAACATTTCATCGGCTACTTTTTCGGTGATGGCCGACCAGATTTCGATGACTTTGTTGTAACGCTCGCCGTTGGTGATGGCGCCGTCCAGATATTGCTGCTGGACCGCGATAACCAACTTGTCGGCGTCTTTCACCAGAGTCTTCTTGTTGTCGGGGATAACCATATCGTCGATGCCGATGGAGAGACCGGCACGCGTGGCATATTTGAAGCCCAGCGACTTGATCTCGTCGAGCATCTTGACCGTGACTTCGAGGCCAAAGCGCAGGTAGCAATAGTTGACCAGTTGTCCAACACCCTTTTTCTTGAGTAGTCCGTTGATGTAGGGCATGGCCTGGCTGCCGCCGGGCACGGCTTTGGGCAGATTGTCGTTGAGGATGGCGCGGCCCACGGTCGTGTTCAGATATTCGCGCGTGATGTGGATGGGCTCGGTATGGTTCACATCCTGATCGTCATACGCTTGCGTGAGGTCGATCACCTCGCCGCTATAGCGCAGGCGAATCGGGGTGAGGGTTTCGACTTCGCCCATTTCGAGCGCGATGATGACCTCGTCGATGTTGGCAAAGGAGCGGCCTTCACCTTTGGCGCCGGGTTTCGCTTTGGTCAGGTAATAAAGACCGAGCACCATGTCTTGCGTGGGCACGGTAATGGGCTGTCCTGACGCCGGCGACAGAATGTTGTGCGAAGACAGCATGAGAACGCTGGCTTCCACCTGCGCCTCAGGCGAGAGCGGAATGTGAACGGCCATCTGGTCGCCGTCAAAGTCGGCATTGAAGGCGGTGCAAACGAGAGGGTGTATCTTGATCGCTTTGCCTTCGACGAGCACCGGCTCGAACGCCTGAATGCCGAGGCGATGGAGCGTGGGGGCGCGGTTCAGCATCACTGGATGGTCTTTGATGACCTCTTCGAGGATGTCCCAGACGATCGGATCCTGCTGCTCCACCATTTCTTTGGCTTGCTTGATGGTGGTGCAGTTGCCGGTCTGCTCGAGGCGGTGATAGATAAATGGCTTGAACAATTCGAGCGCCATCTTCTTGGGCAGGCCGCACTGATGCAGCTTGAGTTCGGGGCCAACGACGATTACAGAACGTCCGGAGTAATCGACGCGCTTGCCGAGCAGGTTCTGGCGGAAGCGGCCCTGCTTGCCTTTCAGCGTGTCGGAGAGCGACTTCAGCGGACGGTTATTGGCGCCACGCAGCACACGGCCGCGGCGTCCATTGTCGAAGAGCGCATCGACCGCTTCCTGCAACATGCGCTTTTCGTTGCGCACGATAACTTCGGGAGCGTGCAGGTCCATCAACTTCTTCAGGCGGTTGTTGCGGTTGATGACGCGGCGATACAGGTCGTTCAGGTCGGAGGTGGCAAAGCGGCCCCCATCGAGTGGAACGAGGGGACGCAGCTCGGGTGGAATCACCGGAAGCACGTCGAGGATCATCCACTGCGGCTTGTTGCCGCTCTTGCGGAAGGCTTCGACGACTTTCAGACGCTTGGCATATTTCAGCCGCTTCTGCAGCGAGGTTTCGTGCTTCATCTTCTCGCGCAGTTCGGTGGAGAGTCCATCGACTTCAATGCGTTTAAGAAGTTCCTTGATCGCTTCCGCGCCCATCATGGCCTTGAAGCCGGCTGGGCGGAACTGCTGGTCGAGTTCGCGGTACTTGGCTTCGTCCTTGATTACTTCGCGCTCTTTGGCCGGAGAGTCGCCGGGATCGACAACCACGTAAGCTTCGAAATAGAGAATCGCTTCGAGGTCGCGCAGAGAGATGTCGAGGAGATGCCCGATGCGGCTGGGCAATCCCTTGAAGAACCACACGTGCGAGCAGGGCGACGCGAGCTCGATGTGACCGAGGCGCTCACGCCGAACCTTGGAGAGCGTGACTTCCACGCCGCATTTGTCGCAGATGACTCCGCGATGCTTCATGCGCTTGTACTTGCCGCAGAGGCATTCCCAGTCGGTGACCGGGCCGAAGATGCGGGCGCAGAACAGGCCATCGCGCTCGGGCTTGAAGGTGCGATAGTTGATGGTTTCCGGCTTGGTCACTTCACCATGCGACCAGCTCCGGATCTTTTCCGGGGATGCCAGGCTGATGCGGATTGCATCAAAGTCAGCCACCGGATTTGCCAAATCGAACGGGCTCGCTCGAAACATGTTCCTCCGCTTTCTCGGCTGTTACGCCGCCGCTCGCGGCCTTTGAAGGAGTCGCTAGTCGCTGATCGTCAGTCGCTAGCTCGATCTCTGACTCGCAGCCTCAAAGGCAATCCTGCGAGTCTCGTTTTCCAAAACTTTACGTTGGTATCGCTGATCGCCAACGACTAATGACTGACGACCAGCGACTGCCAACTAATCTGCTGCCACGGCCACCGGCTTCTTCTCGGTTGCCTTGATCAATTCGACATCCAGGCATAGCGCCTGCAATTCGCGAATCAGCACGTTGAACGACTCGGGAACGCCCGGCTCCATCGCGGCCTCGCCTTTGACGATGGCCTCGTAGATTTTGGTGCGTCCGTAAACGTCGTCCGATTTTGCGGTCAGCAACTCTTGCAGGATGAACGCTGCGCCGTAGGCTTCGAGGGCCCAGACTTCCATTTCTCCGAAGCGCTGGCCTCCAAACTGCGCCTTGCCACCCAGCGGCTGCTGCGTGATCAGCGAGTACGGCCCGATGGAACGCGCGTGAATCTTGTCGTCCACCAGATGCGACAGCTTCAACATGTAGATGTAGCCGACCGTGACCGGCTGTTCGAACTGTTCGCCCGTCATGCCGTCGCGCAAGGTGGTCTTGCCCGACGTGGGCAGGCCGGCGCTTGAGAGCAATGCCTTGATCTCGGATTCGCGCGCGCCGTCAAACACGGCCGAACCCATGAACACGCCTTTCTTCAGCGTGGGAGCGAGCGCTTCGAGTTCATCTTCACTCATGTCGCTGATGGTGTCGGCGAGCACAGTGTCTTTGAACAACGCCTTAAGATCGCGGCGGATGGCATCGGTACGATTATTCTGCTTGAGCAATTCTCCGATCTTCTTGCCCAACTCTGCGCCCGCCCATCCGAGATGCGTTTCGAGAATCTGGCCGACGTTCATACGGCTGGGCACGCCCAACGGATTGAGGACGATTTCGACGGGCGTTCCATCCTCGAGGTACGGCATATCCTCTTCGGGCAGAATGCGCGCGATCACGCCTTTGTTGCCATGGCGTCCGGCCATTTTGTCGCCGACGCTCAGCTTGCGCTTCATGGCGATGTACACCTTGACCAGCTTGATCACGCCCGGCGGCAGTTCATCGCCCTTGGTCAACTTTTCTTTCTTTTCGTTGACGATCTTTTTCAGGACGTCGATCTGGCGCGAGGTCATTTCCTCGATCTCGTCTATCTGCTCGTTCACCCGCGGGTCTTTATCGGCGTACTTGATGCGCTTCAGGTTGCGGGTCGAGATGCGCTCGATGGCGTCGCGGTCGAGGACCGTATCTTTCGTTAACAAGCGCTTGTTGGTGCGCTCGTCGTGCAGGTCGGCCTGCACTTCCTTGCCGCCGAGCAGGCCTTCGAGACGCTTGAGGCGCTCGTCGGTCAGAATGCGGATTTCGTCGGACAGGTTCTTTTCGAGCTTCGCGATCTGATTGGCTTCGATGGCTTTCGCGCGCTCGTCTTTCTCCTGGCCCTTGCGCGAGAAGATCTTGACATCAACCACGATGCCTTCGATTCCTGGCGGGCAGTAGAGTGAAGCGTCGCGAACGTCTCCGGCCTTTTCGCCGAAAATGGCGCGCAGCAATTTCTCTTCCGGCGTGAGCTGGGTTTCACCCTTAGGCGTAACTTTGCCGACGATGATGTCGCCCTGCTTGATACTGGCGCCGATGCGGATCACGCCCGCTTCGTCGAGGTTGCGCAGCGTGGATTCGCTGACGTTGGGAATATCGCGCGTCACTTCCTCGGGTCCGAGCTTGGTGTCGCGGGCTTCTAGCTCGAACTCTTCGATGTGGACAGAGGTGTAGTAATCCTCCTTCACCATCTTTTCGGAAACCAGAATTGCGTCTTCGAAGTTGTAGCCGCGCCACGGCATGAAGGCCACGAGCACGTTGCGTCCAAGGGCCAACTCCCCAAAGTCGGTGCAGGGGCCGTCGGCGATGACTTGGCCTTTGACAACACGCTGACCTTTCTTCACGATCGGCTTCTGGTTGATGCAGGTGTTTTGGTTCGAGCGCTTGAACTTGGTGAGCTGATAAATGTCGCTGCCCACCTCCCGCGATAACTGCATGGGATGATGTTCGCCTTCGACGCGCACGATGATGCGCTCGGAGTCGACCGAATCGATGATGCCGTTGCGCTTGGCCAAAATGACCGCGCCAGAGTCGCGAGCGGTGACGCCTTCCATCCCGGTTCCGACAATGGGAGCTTGCGCTCGCAGCAGCGGCACAGATTGCCGTTGCATGTTCGCGCCCATCAGCGCGCGGTTGGCGTCGTCGTGCTCGAGGAAGGGCACGAGCGATGCGGCTACCGAAACGAGTTGCTTCGGGCTGACGTCGACATAATCGACCTCATCGCGATTGACGAGAACAAAGTTGCCGGCTTTACGGGCGTTAACAAGTTCTCCGGCGATGCGGCCTTTGTCGTCGAGTTCAATGTTGGCCTGGGCGATGGTGTGACGGTCTTCTTCCCACGCCGACAGATAGAAGGAGAAAGGCTCGACCTCTACTGCCTTCTTCTTCCGGTCTTTTAAGTCAGCGTTGATCTTCTCCATCTCGCTTTTCTCAACGTAGTCGCCGACCTTGTAGCTGCTGTCTCCGGCGTTGACCACGATTACGTAGTCGACCACGCGGGCGTTCTTCACCTTGCGGTAGGGCGACTCGATGAAGCCGTAGTCGTTGATGCGGGCGAAGCAGCTCAGCGACGAGATCAGTCCAATGTTCGGACCTTCCGGCGTTTCAATGGGGCAAATGCGTCCATAGTGCGTAGGGTGCACGTCGCGGACTTCGAATCCGGCGCGCTCACGCGACAGGCCGCCCGGCCCAAGGGCCGACAGACGGCGCTTGTGCGTGATCTCTGACAGCGGATTGGTCTGATCCATGAACTGCGAGAGCTGTGACGATCCGAAAAATTCGCGGATCGCAGCCATCACTGGTTTGGCATTGACCAGGTCGTGCGGCATGGCCGTCGACATTTCCTGGTAGACCGACATTTTCTCTTTGATCGCCCGCTCCATGCGGACGAGGCCGATGCGGAACTGGTTTTCCAGCAACTCGCCGACAGCTCGTACGCGGCGATTGCCAAGGTGATCAATATCATCGACGGCGCCGATGTTCTTGCGCAGCTTGAGCAGATACTTGATCGTTGCGTAAAAGTCGTTCGGATCAAGCGTGCGCTGTTCGAGGCCGGTAGCTTCCTGGTTCTCGAAGAGCTTGATGTTGAACTTCAGACGACCGACGCGAGAGAAGTCATACTTGCGCGGGTCGAAGAACATGCCCTGGAACAATGCCGTTGCGGTGTCGAGCGTCGGCGGATCGCCCGGACGCAGCTTGCGATAGATTTCGATCAGCGCTTCGGACGGGCTGGTGATGGAATCGCGGCGCAGGGTCTGGCTGATGACCGTGCCCACGTCGTCGCGCTCGGGGAAGAAGACGCTCATCTCGACCACGCCTGATTCGAGAATCTTCGAGACCTTGTCGGCGGTGATTTCCGAGTTCGCTTCGAGCAGAACTTCTCCAGTGGTGGTGTCGACGATATCGCCGGCCGCCCACGCGCCTTCGAGGTCGCTGACATCGACTTCGATTTCGCTGACTTTCGCTTTTTGAATTTCTTTCAGGATCGCGTGCGTGATCTTGCGCCCGGAGTGCGCTACTTCGTCTCCCGACTTCGACTTGATGCTGTGTGCGAGCTTCATGCCGAGCAGATTGGTCGGCTTCTCGCTTGCCGGATCGAGCGCCCAGAACAGTTTCTTGTCGCGGACGACCAGACGATCGGTGGTGTAGAAAGTCTTGAGAATATCTTCGCCGGAACGCAGGCCCAGGGCGCGCAGAAAAATCGTGCCGAGGAATTTGCGCTTGCGGTCGATGCGAACGTAGAGAACATTCTTCTGATCGTATTCAAACTCAACCCACGATCCGCGGTAAGGAATGATCTTTCCGAGGAAATAGGTCCGATTGGCAGCGGTCTCGAAGAATACGCCGGGCGAGCGGTGCAACTGGCTGACGATGACGCGCTCGGTACCGTTAATAATGAAGGTGCCGTTCTGCGTCATCAAGGGAACGTCGCCAAAGAAAACTTCCTGCTCTTTAATGTCGCGGATGGAGCGGTTACCGGCTTCGTCCTTATCCCAGATCGTCAGGCGCATCGTGACTTTGAGCGGCGCGGAATAAGTCATGCCGCGCTCTTCGCACTCGGCCACGTCGTACTTCAGCTGCAGTCCCACCGGGTCGCCGCACTTGTTGCAAAAGTCGGGAGTGTTCGCATTGTAGGTTCCGCACTTGTGGCAGAGAACTTCGCCGGGATGAAACGGGTCGGTGATCACCGTGGATCCGCAATTCTTACAAGTGGTACGCAGGTGATGCAGACCTTTCAAGTGGCCGCACTTGCACTCCCAGTTGCCGATGGCGAAGTCAACAAACTCGAGTTGCGAGACGTTGCGGAAGTCGGTGATCGGAAACACCGACTGAAACACGGCTTGCAGCCCGCCGTCTTCGCGTTCGCTCGGCAGCTTGTCCATCTGCAGGAAGCGGTCGTAGGAGCGTTTTTGCACCTCGATGAGGTTTGGGATCTGGATGGTTGCGGGAATTTTGGAGAAGTCGAAACGCTTGCGATGAATATTGTGCTTTGTCATGCTCAGGGACTCCTGCTTTCAGGCAGCCAGCGGCTGCGATACAGCGCGGAATGAGGGCGCAAACCAGCAGCGCCACAAATTAGTGCTTCACGAGACAGCTACCGGGCGGTATTACGCGGAGAAAAGACAAAGGCTCCCGCAGGGACAAACTTGTCCTCGGGCGCCACGTGCTGCGCTTACTCTTGAGTAACTTGTAAAATTCCGCGCCAGTTCAAGGGCCTGTTTCCGTCCCGCCGCCCGCGGGACCGGCTGCCAAACTTCGATTCCAGCGACCCATTTCCGTTCCGCTTCCTGGGTTATTTGGAGGATGCGGGTCGCCGTCGCCTCACAGTGAAAGCCAGGGTAAGCGGTTTATTTCTTTAGATAATAACACTAGTCATTAGGATTCAGCTAGTGTTCGGTCAAATAATTGCAAGCGGTGGCGACTGGCGGGCGTCCGAGCCCGCCGCCACCGTCCTGAAGCAAAGCGAAGGACCTCTTCGCCACACTATTTGACTTCGACCACTGCTCCCGCTTCGGTGAACTTCTTCTTGATAGTCTCCGCTTCTTCCTTGGAGACGCCTTCTTTAATGCTCTTCGGAGCGCCGTCGACCAGATCCTTCGCCTCTTTCAGGCCAAGACTGGTAACCTCGCGTACCGCTTTGATTACATTGATCTTGTTGGCTCCGACTTCCTTCAGAACGACGCTGAATTCGGTCTTCTCTTCCGCCGGGGCCGCGCCCGCCGCCGCTCCGCCACCGCCGGCAACCATCACCGGGGCCGCAGCCGCCGCCGAAACGCCGAGACGCGATTCCAGTTTCTTGACCAATTCTGCCGCTTCCAGCAACGACAGAGCAACTATCGATTCTTCCAACTGCTGTAGATCCGCCATGTGAACCTCTCCGCTTTAATTAAGATTTGCGATTTTGCCATCGCTCAGCCAGGTTTCCAGTGCGACCAGGCCGTCCATTCGAGCGCCAGACAACGTTCGAATTTTCGGCCGCGCCACCCCTGCCTTGGCGATAGCTAAATCTTTTTTCGAGCAGCAGGGCTGCCCAGAAAATTTCGTAATTTTGTAATCGGGTAACTTGGTAATTTGAAAACCCAACTCTACGGGTCTCAAATTACAAAATTTCAAAATTACCCAATTACCAAATGGGAAGCTTACGCTTCCCTGAATTTCTTCTGTTCCACACCCTGGCCAACGACCACGGCCAGATTTCGTCCGACGGCATTCATCGCCGTGACCAGGCGCTGCGATGGAGCATTCAGCAGGAACAGCAGCTTCGAATAAAGATCTTCTTTCGACGGCATGGTCGCGAGCGATTCGATCTCCTTGACCGAGATGACGCGGCCTTCGACGATCCCTGCCTTGAAGCTGAATTCCGGATTATCTTTGACATACTTGGCGAGCGCCTTCGCCAGCGCTACCGGATCGCCTTCCGTGTAGGCGATCGAGGTGACGCCCTGAAGATTCTTCAGCGCCTCTTCGACCTTGGTGCCCTTGCCGGCGCGCTCAGCCAAAGTGTTTTTCACTACGCGATATTTCGCTCCCGTCGGACGCAACGCTTTGCGCAATTCGAAATCCTGCGTCACGGTCAGCTTGGAGTACGTGGCCACGATCATGCTTGAGGCGTTTTTCAGCTCGCCGCCGAGCTTTTCTACCTGCGCAATTTTCTTTGCCTTAGTAACCGCCATATAAGAACCCTTTCAAAAATCGTCTACTGCCGGGCGATTGCCCCTTATTTCGAATTGTCATCCTGAGCGAAGCGAAGGACCTGCTTCCGATCTCCGCCTCGGTCGTTAACTATGCCTTCGACGCAACCTCAATCGCCGTGGTGTCGAGCGAGATGCCGGGTCCCATGCTCGAACTCAGATAGCAGGCCTTGATGTACTTCCCTTTGGCAACCGATGGCTTCGCTTTGACCACACTCGAAATCAGGGTAGTAGCGTTGTCGATCAGCTTGTCGGGCGTGAAAGAAATTTTCCCGACCGGCACATGCACCAGCGCTGTTTTGTCGGTGCGGAACTCGACCTTGCCGGCCTTGACTTCTTGGACGGCGCGCGCCACATCCATCGTGACCGTGCCCGTCTTTGGATTTGGCATCAGCCCTTTCGGCCCGAGGACTTTACCCAGGCGGCCCACCGACTTCATCATGTCGGGCGTGGCAATCAGAGCGTCGAAGTCAGTCCAGTTTTCTTTGGTGATCTTCTCGACCATATCTTCGCCGCCGACAAAATCCGCGCCGGCCGCTTCAGCCTCGCGCACTTTTTCGCCGCTCGCGATGACTAGAACTTTTTTCGCCTTGCCGAGTCCGTGGGGAAGAACGACCGTGCCGCGCACCATCTGATCGGCGTGCTTGGGATCCACTCCGAGGCGCAGCGTTACTTCCACCGTCTCGTCGAATTTTGCGTATTTAACTTTCTGCAGCAGTGGAACGGCGTCCTGCAGCGTGTAGGCGCGCGGCTCAATTGCTTTGCGCGCCTTCTCAATATTCTTGCCTGACTTCTTCATGTTTCCCTCGTCTCCCACCGCTCATCACTCGTTTGAAGAGCCGTGGTGTGTGTGACATCTGACGCGACAAGCCGCGTCTCTACTGCTGAATTCTGCGGGCGACACGCCGGCGCTACCCTACGACTTCTATTCCCATCGAGCGCGCGGTGCCGCGCACGCTCTTAATGGCGGCATCGACCGACGCCGCATTCAGATCGGGCATCTTCTGCTTCGCTATGTCCTCAACCTGCTTCAGCGTTACCTTGCCGACCTTATCTTTATTCGGAGTGCCCGATCCCTTGGCGATGCCGGCGGCGCGCTTCAGCAGCACCGATGCCGGCGGCGTCTTGGTGATGAACGTGAACGTGCGGTCGCTGTAGACCGTGATCACAACCGGAACAATCAGGCCTTCGAGTTCCTTCTGCGACGTGCGGGCGTTGAACTGCTTGCAGAACTCCATGATGTTGACCTGCGCCTGACCGAGCGCGGGTCCTACCGGGGGCGCTGGAGTAGCCTTGCCCGCCGCAATCTGCAACTTTACCGATCCTGTAGCTTTCTTTGCCATGATGCCTTTCCCGAATACCTAGGTTGATCTTAAGCCCGAGTCTAGGATTTTCGGCTCAGCGCTTTGCTACTTGCTCTTGAACTTACGCTACTTTTTCCACCTGCCCGAATTCCAATTCCACCGGAGTCGAGCGGCCGAAGATGGTGACCATGACTTTCAGAGTCTCGCGATCCTCGTTGACGTCGTCGACCACACCGGTAAACGTTGCGAACGGGCCTTCGCCGATTCGCACTTGCTCGCCCTTTTCGAATTTGACTTTGAGCTTCGGCTTCTCGCGGCTATCGGCCACTTTGTAAACAATGTGATTGACTTCCTCTTCCGACAGCGGAGTCGGTTGCTGGCCGGTGCCGACAAATCCGGTCACGCGGGGCGTCGACTTGACGACGTGCCAGACGTGATCGTCCATGTCCATTTCAACAAGCACGTAGCCGGGATAGAACATGCGCTCCGACGTGTATTTCTTGCCGCCGCGAACTTCGGTGACCGACTCGGTCGGAATCAGCACCTTGCCAATTTTGTTCTGCAAGCCGAAAGCCTGAATGCGCGATTCGAGCGATTCGCGCACTTTGCGCTCAAATCCCGAATAGGCGTGGATGATGTACCACTTCATATTGGGATTGCGCGCCGGTTCGCCTTCCGCAACTGCGTCCGCGGCGGGCGGAGTCGGCGGTTGCTGGCCCTCATCTTTCGAGGCCGCGCCAGTGCTCACATTCTTTTCGTTCTTAATGTCCGTGTTTGTATCCGTATCCGGCATTCAATCGCTTCTTTCGTCCCGCGCTTATCGGCGCGAGAGATAGTGCAGCATTCGTTCCAGGCTGTTGCTGATGGCCAGATCCACCACCCAGAAGAAGAACGCAAACAGGAACACAGTGATGATAACCACCGTGGTCGTAGCCTGGACTTCCTTGCGCGAGGGAGATGTGACCTTCTTCATCTCCGTGCGAACGTCGTGATAGAAAGACTTGATGCGTTCCGGCCAGGAGCGCAACGATGTGGTGATCGCGTTTTGTTCTACCGCAGTTGCCATACCTTCCCGCTTTCCTCGACTGCTCCCTCTCGGGCCTCAACGTCTGTCCTAAACTCTGGCAGGGGCGGAGGGATTCGAACCCCCAAGTTCGGTTTTGGAGACCGACAGTTTAACCGTTGAGCTTACGCCCCTAAGTTTTATTGAGCCATTTGATCATTGAGCCATTGAATCAATTGAAAAACCTCAGCCGCTGTTCTTGACCTTCAATGTTTCAATGACAAAATGACTCAATGACTCAATCGCCCTATTTCACTTCTTTATGCGGCGTGTGCTTCCGGCACCGGCTGCAGAACTTTTTCAGTTCCAGACGATCCGGCGTTGTTTTGCGGTTCTTCGTCTTCGAATAGTTTCGCTCTTTGCAATCACCACACTGCAACGTAATAATCTCTCGGGGCATTGCTCACTCCAAACCAGCTCTTGGCTGTTAGCTCTTAGCTTCTGGCCTTCCAAATTCAACTACTCCGCTTTTCCTGACGGCTGATGGCTGATGGCTGAAAGCTACTTAATAATCTCGGCGATCGTTCCCGCGCCGACCGTATGCCCGCCTTCGCGAATCGCGAACCGCAAGCCCTTCTCCATCGCGACCGGAGTGATCAGTTCAATCACCAGGCTCACGTTGTCTCCCGGCATCACCATCTCCGTACCTTCCGGCAACTCCGCGATTCCCGTCACGTCCGTTGTGCGCAAATAAAACTGCGGACGATATCCCTTGAAGAATGGCGTATGCCGACCGCCTTCTTCTTTCGTCAGGATGTACACCTCAGCTTTGAATTTGGTGTGCGGAGTGATCGATCCCGGCTTCGCCAGCACCATCCCGCGCTCGACATCTTCTTTAGCAATGCCGCGCAGCAAGAGGCCGGCGTTGTCGCCCGCCATGCCTTCGTCGAGCTGCTTCTTGAACATTTCGACGCCGGTCACCACCGTCTTGCGCGTCTCGCGGAAGCCGACAATTTCCGCTTCTTCGCCGACTTTCACCTTGCCGCGCTCGATGCGTCCCGTAACCACCGTGCCACGACCTTGAATCGAAAAAATATCTTCGATCGGCATCAGGAATGGTTTATCCAACTCACGGGCCGGTTGCGGAACGCTCTTGTCGACCGCCTCCATCAGCGCGTCAATCTGCTTCTCCCACTTTTCTTCGCCATTCAGCGCTCCGAGAGCCGACAGCCGGATCACCGGCACATCGTCGCCCGGGAACTGATACGACTTCAGCAACTCGCGCACTTCGAGCTCAACCAGATCCAGCAACTCGGGATCATCGACCGCGTCGCACTTATTGAGCGCGACAACAATGTAAGGCACACCGACTTGCCGCGCCAGCAGCACGTGCTCGCGCGTCTGCGGCATCGGACCATCCGTCGCCGCGACGACCAAAATTGCGCCGTCCATCTGCGCCGCGCCCGTGATCATGTTCTTGATGTAATCCGCGTGGCCCGGACAATCGACGTGCGCGTAGTGCCGGTTCGGCGTCTCATACTCCACGTGCGCCGTGGCAATCGTGATTCCGCGCGCCTTTTCTTCCGGAGCATTGTCGATCGAATCGAACGACCGGAAAACAATATTCGGGTTGTGCTTCTGCAGGACCTTGGTGATCGCCGCCGTCAACGTCGTCTTCCCATGATCGATATGACCAATCGTCCCAACGTTGCAGTGCGGCTTATTCCGTTCAAACTTTTGCTTTGCCATTTGCTCTTATCCTCTGTAGCGCCGGCCTCTCGCCGGCTGGTTCGCGAATCAATCGTCGTCCTGAGATCCACTCAGTAATACTGATACAGCTTGTGAAACTTCGCCCGCAGCGCCGGTTCGACTTCCTCGATCTTCGAGAGATACAACTCTCGCACCTGCGCCTGGTCCGAGACGGGCAGCGATTCGTGCAGCGCCCGCGCCGTCCCAGCTTTTTCACCGGCGGCCCGGTCGATCGCATCGGCTGCAAAAATCGCCTCCAGATTGCGAACTCGAATGCCGCGGCTGTCAAGCGTTTTCAAAAACTTCGTTACCTGGCCGGTGGCGAAAGCCTTTTCTATCTCAGCTTTCAAGTCGCCGAACTCGCGTTCCTTCGCAACCTTGATGACGCCCTGCTCGAACCTGGCCGTTTCCATATTTGCAATCAACGATCAAACTATGGAGCGGGAGACGGGGATCGAACCCGCGACCAACAGCTTGGAAGGCTGTGACTCTACCACTGAGTTACTCCCGCTCAGCCTCAAACCCTTCAGATCCCTCGCCCAAAACGCTCGGGATTTCGGCTGCGGGCTCCCGCTTCGCTCACGCCCGCACAGCGCCTCAACTTAATGGAGCCGATGATCAGGATTGAACTGATGACCTCTCCCTTACCAAGGGAGTGCTCTACCAACTGAGCTACATCGGCCCGCCTTTACTGCTTGTCATCCACAAACTTCTTTGTCATCCTGAGCAAAGCGAAGGACCTGCTTTTTCTTCGCACCACTCACACTTCGAACTCTTCACTCTGCCAACTTCTCGCGTTCCCGCTGTTCCTCAATCCGGGTTCGCCAAAAATACAACGCCGCTCGAAAAGCAAACAATCCGAGAATTAGTAACGTTCCGGTCCGCAGCCTGATGTTGGCATTGAAGACCCGGATCGGCTCATCGGACAACGTGGTCCAAGCCAAAATGCCCAGCACCGCGTAAGCGATCAAAGCCAACGCGAACTTCTTCTTGATCGTCACTGCTTTGCCATCAACTACCTGACTCTGGTGCACAGGGGAGGATTCGAACCTCCGTACCTCCTGAGAGGGACAGATTTACAGTCTGTTGGCTTTAACCGCTCACCCACCTGTGCAAATCCGAAAACCTTGGGTCGGATAAAAGCACCCGCGCAAACAACTCGTGACACTGCACAGCAACTCTCAGCTCGGGAAACGAATTGCGAGAACTCCCGCCTGACACCTAACCGCTCGCCGGAAAATAATCTGAAGGAGTGCTTTTTAAGAACCGTATTGCCCGCGCGCTACCGCGCAAAACCTCTCTATTTCCGGAATCTTATTTTCTGGAGCTGGCGAAGGGAATCGAACCCCCGACCCTCTGATTACAAATCAGATGCTCTACCGACTGAGCTACGCCAGCAGGTGGAAGCCCGGCCCCTGAGGGCAAAATACTTCCCTGATCCCTTCGTGAATGTCCGGGACAATTATTTAAGTTATCACAAGGGGATTTCGGGTGCAACCGGGAATGGGAGGCGATCGGGCCCCGTCAATCCAACCCCACGACCTCTAACGGCAGCGGCCGAATTTCCGCCCAGTGCTATCATTAGCAGGCTCACCCATCGTTATGGCGGATGAGCCGATACCTTCCGAAATCGATGCGCATCCGACGCCGTCTGCTGATTCCTCTTATTGTATTGCTGATTGTGGCCGGCATTGCGCTGATCATCACTTTGCGCAGGCACGCCGCGCCAGAGGCGGCCCGGTTGCTTCCGGGCGCGGATGGCTTTTTATACATCAACCTGAAGTGGATTCGGACGTTTAACGCGGCGGGGCAACTCCCGGCTGTCTCGCGCGATCCGGAATACCAGAAGTTTGTCGATGAGACTGGTTTTCAGTTCGAGCGCGACCTGGACCAGGCCGCTTTCGCTGTACATTATCCACAAAGTTGGGGAGGCGGAATCGCCGGATCGGCCGGGGAGCCGCGCTTCTCCGAAGTTTTCGTCGGCAAGATCGACTTTGCGCGTCTGAATACTTACCTCACGAAGCTGGCGTCTTCGGTCGACGATTATCACGGCTTTGCGATTTACAACATCCCTTTCGAGGGACGCACGGTGCGCGTGGTGCGTCTTTCGTACGACAGCGTCGCGGTCTCGAACCATCCCGATCCGGAGGTGATTCGCGGCATGCTGGACCGCTCGCGCAAACTGGCCTCGCCTTTCGGTGGACCGTGGCTGCTTCGTAACTTCTATAAGCGAGTTCCGCTGGCGAGTTTGTGTTTCGCGATTCTGCGGGTGCAGCCCGAGATGAACTCGATGGGTGGGCTAGGCAGTTGGAGCTTCCTCTTCCCGAAGCCGGCAGTAGCCGTGATCTCGGCTCGTTATCTTCCCTCGTTCCAGACCCGCGCCCTTCACCTGCGCGCGGAGGCATTCACCGGCGACGAGGAAGATGCTCGCGCGATCATGGAGAAGACCTCCGCGTTTCTCAGTCTGTTTCACGCCGCTGAAGGCAGCGTGGGCTCGCAGGGTGCGGACGCGGATGTCAAAGCATTTTTCGCCAGCCTCAAAGTCGAGCAAACGAAAGATCGCGCCGTGCTGACTGCCACCGTGCCCGAGGGGTTCATCCGCAAGGTGTTGACGGAGGCGCCGCCCGAAACCGCCGCGCCGGCGGTAACTGAAACTCCGCCAAAAGAAGCGCCGGTTCCGAAGCGGCGAAAACCCGGCTCGCGGTAGTGCGGAAATGCTGTAACAATTCAGCCCTTCGCCGCATCTTGTAAGGAGTAGGGTTGATCGGCATAACGACGTCAGGAGTGCGGGTGCTTCGCTCGCGCTACCGTTTGATCGCTACAATCGTCTGATCGCTACAATTAGAGAACTTATGACGAGCCTGCCTTTACCGCTTGCCGCCTTTGTCGCCGGATTGATTTCTTTCCTGTCGCCGTGCGTCCTTCCGCTGGTGCCGGGATACGTTTCCCTGATCTCGGGCGTTGGCGTCGAGCAGTTGAAGATGAAAGAAGGGCAGCTCTTTCGCAAGGTGATGCTCAATTCGGCGGCGTTCATCATTGGCTTCAGCATCGTCTTCATCACGTTAGGCGCGATCTCGACCGAAGTCGGCCAGGTTCTCGCGCAATATAAGACGCTGCTGGCGCGCATCGCGGGAGCGGTGATTATTCTCTTTGGTCTGCACCTGACTGGGCTGTTGCAGATCAAGGCGCTGCTGGCGGATACGCGGCTGCACAGTTTGAAAGGCAATTCCTCAGCATGGGGAGCGTTTGTAATCGGATTTGCGTTCGCTTTTGGCTGGACGCCTTGCGTTGGGCCGATTCTTGCAGTTGTGCTTGGCTTTGCCGCCGCTCAGGACACGGTTTGGAAGGGCATTTTTTTGCTGGCGGTTTATTCGGCGGGATTGGCGGTGCCATTTCTGCTGACTTCGCTCGGCATCGAGCGCTTTCTGAAGTTTTATAACCGCTTCAAATTTCACATGCATGCGGTGGAAGTGGCTAGCGGAGGTTTGTTGATCGTTTTAGGTATTTTGCTGGTGATGGGCCGTTTTACGCTCATTTCCGGCTATTTCTCGTTCTTGAATCGCTTTGCGCTGTAAGACAGTGAGAGACCGCTCTCATTGAACTGTCAGCCGGTTTTAGATTTTTGTAACGACTGAGGTTACTTTGAAAAGGAATCCATTAGTTCTGTTCTTCGTTGCCGCGGTGGTCGCGGCCATGCTGTTTGCTGGCGTTCACATCGCCCGCCATAATGCCGCCAATGCTCCCGCCAAGGGGCAACTAATGGGCAATGTGGCTCCCGATTTCGAGCTGCCGACTCTGGAGGGCAAAAACCTCAAGCTCTCCGACCTGCGCGGCAAGGCCGTTTTGCTGAATTTCTGGGCCACTTATTGCGGGCCCTGCAAAGTAGAAATGCCCTGGTTCGTCGAGCTGCAGAAAGAATATGGGCCGCAAGGTTTCCAGATTATCGGCGTAGCGATGGACGACGCCAGCACCGAAGAGATCGCCAAATTCGCGAAAGACATGGGCATTAATTATCCGATCCTCCTGGGGAAAGAGTCGGTGGGCCAGAGTTATGGCGGGGTCGGCGTTCTGCCCACGACCTTTTTTCTGGATCGCGACGGCAAAGTGATTGCCCGAGAATTCGGGCTGCAAAGCCGCAGCGTGTTTGTCGACCATATCAAGAAAGCGCTCAGCCAGGGACGGTCAATGCAGGCCCGGAACTAGCCGCGTCAAGCAAGGGAATCATGAAGATTTTATTAGCGACTATTCTGCTCTTTTTTTCCACGTGGACGTGGGCGCAGGAAAATTTCGGCCCGCAAGGCCCGCTCGTCAAGCTGTTGCCCGTCCCCCTGGTGACCGTCGTGCAAGGCAAGGCGGCGACGATTCCTCTTACCTTTGAGGTCACTGGCGGCTACCACATCAATTCGAACCAACCCAAATCAGAGTTCCTGATCCCGACCGTACTGAAAGTGGAGGCGACCACCGACATCGTTATCGGTAAGACCACGTACCCGGAAGGTCAGGACTTCAGCTTTCCTTTCGATCCCGACGAAAAATTAAATGTCTACACGGGCGATTTCAAAGTCGACGTGCAGGTCCGTCCGCTGCACTCGGTGCAATCCGGCAAGTATGTCATCCGCGGAACCTTGAAGTACCAGGCCTGCGATAACGCAGCCTGTTATCCGCCGAAGCAATTGCCCGTCAACTTCGATGTGAAGGTTGCCAAAGCCGCCTCGACGCCGGGGAAGAACCCGGCGCAAAGCCCGCACGCGCACCAGTAGTCAGGGTCACGCATTTCGCCCGAAAATTCAGAGCACAATCGACCTTGCCTGATCGAGCTGCGCGGTCAGGGTGTCGATCTTCGCCTGCAGCACGTTGCGAATGGAAAGCATTCCGAGCAACCGACCGTCGTTGTCGACGATCGGCAAATGGCGGTAATGCCGCTCAACCATGGTGGCGAGCGCTTCGGCGGCGGTCGTCGCTTCGGTGGCCATTTCGACGACAGTGGTCATGACTTCATGGACGCGGATTTTTCGCAGGTCGTGTTCACCGAGCGAGAGTCGAGCCAAGACATCCCGTTCCGTAAAAACTCCCGCCACGCGCCGATTTTCGTCGAGCACCGCGACTGCTCCCACATTGTGTTCGAGCATCGTTCGAATTGCCTGCTCGGCGGTCGCTTGCACCGGAACCGATGCCGCTTCGGCATCGCACATCTCGAGAATTTTCATTCGCTCCCCTTTTGGGCTCCGGGCTCAATGGTCGTTATAGACATCTACGAAAGGCTGGATTGTACTCTTTAGGATGCGGGACTTCAGAGGGGCAAGCTTTATTTTTCCGCCGCGACCGAGAATCGGGGTGGGAAACGAAGAACGAATTCGGACCCAAGGTCACCGAATTCGAGCGACGCTCCCGCAGTTTCCAGGATTCGGCGGGCAATTGCCAGCCTCACCTTGCCCAAGGTCGATGGCACACCCGCGGGTGATGCCGGGTCCGAAGAATTGACATGGGTGTCCGTGAAAGCGACGCCTTGCGCATGCAACTCCGCCCCGGCGAGATTATCCGCCAAGCGAAGCGTCATTATGCCACCCTTCGGTTGCGACTCAATTACGGATGTGAGCAGATACTGCAAAGCCAGCCGCAATTGCGATGGCGCCACCGGCACCATTGCCGAACACCTGCCCACGACATCGATTCGCGCACCTCTCACTGCTGCGATGGATGATAATTCTTCGCAGACATTAGAAACAGCGGGAGCGAATGACGAGAGAGCGGACGGCCCGAATTGTTCGGCGTCAAGATACTCCCGCATCAAGCGGACCATGCCGATAACCTTTTCGGTCTGTTCGAGCGCCGCGGCCACTTTTTCTTGCTGCTGTTCGGCGATTTGGCCGGGCGAAAATCGAACTGAATTGCCGCAGGCCGGTTCCTGAGAGAGTCCCGAGGAAAGTTCCAACGAAAGTTCGAGTGAACAGCGCAAGCCCGTGAGCGGCTGACTCATCGAATGCAGCAATTCCCCCAGCACGTCGTTGGCCGGCGGCGGTAGTCCATAAGACCGACTGGGAAAGGAATTCGGCGCCGCGCTCATGCCACTTCCGCTTCCGAACTCATCTGATACCCTACGCCGCGAACGGTGTGAATGAGCGAGGGTGAAAAGCCATCGTCCACTTTGCGCCGGAGGTAGTTGATGTACACGTCGACCACGTTGGTGGTGGAATCAAAGGTCAGATTCCAAACGTGTTCGATGATCATCGCGCGCGTCACGCGCCGCCCGGCATTGCGCATCAGGTATTCGAGCAGGGCGAATTCCTTGGCGGTTAATTCGATAGAACGTCCGGCGCGCGCGACTTTGCGTTGCACGCGATCCAGGGAAAGATCGCCGACGGTGATTATGGATTCGGAGGGCAGACGACTGCGCCGCAACAGCGCCCGCGCCCGCGCCGAGAGTTCGAGGTAAGAAAATGGCTTTACCAGATAGTCATCGGCACCGGAGTCGAGACATTGGACACGGTCTTCGATGCGGCTGCGCGCGGTCAGAATCATCACCGGCAAATTTGCTTTCCGCTGCCGCAAACTTTTCAGAACCGACAGGCCGTCCACCCCGGGCAGATTGAGATCGAGCACTACGAGGTCGTAGTCATACTCCATGGCCACGGAGCGGCCCTGCCCTCCATCGCCGGCAACATCGACCACGTGGTATTCAGCTTCCAACCCCTTCTTGATGAAACTGGAAAGCGCGGCATCGTCTTCCACAATAAGGATTCTCATGAGCCTCGTCTAAGCCGGTGAAGTCTTAAGCAATTCTCATTGTCGGCCGGCGAGGCTGGAGACACAAGATAACCCAGGCATACAAAAGGACGTAGCGGGAACGCTCAACCGCACCGCATTGGAGATTTGATGGCGTCGGAGACGCGGCAAGCCGCGTTTCTGCGAAAGTTTGTTTAGACGGCTAAAGCAGATTGAATCGCCGCAACGATCGACTCCGCCAGCCGATCCATCTGCTCTTTGGACTCGGCTTCGATCATCACTCGCGCCAGTGCTTCGGTGCCGGAGTAGCGCACCACGACTCGTCCATTGCTGTCGAGTTCCCGCTCCGCCGCTGCTATCGCCGCTTGTACGAGCGGAATTTCGGCGAACGGAACTTTTTCCCGTACGCGCACATTGCGAATCGTCTGCGGAAAGACCTTCAGATCGCCGACCAAATCGGCCAACGGCTTCCCCGTTCGCACCATGACCTCCATCACTCGGAGAGCGGTCAGCAAGCCATCCCCGGTGGTCGCGTCTCCATCGCGAAAGAGAATGTGGCCTGATTGCTCGCCGCCTAGCGTCGCGCCCACGCGCTGCATTTCTTCGAGCACATATTTATCGCCCACGTTGGCGCGCAGCATACGGATGCCGGATCGGTTCAGCGCCAGTTCCAATCCCATATTCGACATCGTTGTCGCGACCACGGTGGCATTCGCGAGCGTGCCCCGTGATTGCATGTCACGCGCCGCCAGGAGCAGCACGGCATCTCCATTGACGACCTGACCTTTCGCATCCGAAAAGAGCGCGCGGTCGGCATCGCCATCAAAGGTCACCCCTAAGTCGAAATTGGACTGACTGGCATTCCCGGCGACAAAGCGGGCCACGATTTCGGGGTGCAGGGCTCCGCAGTTCTCGTTGATGTTCTGGCCGTCGGGAGCAGAATGGAGGAATGTGGTGTTGACCTTCAAGGCTCCGAATAACGCGGGAGCTTCGGCCGCCGCCGCGCCATTGGCGCAATCGACCGCAACTCGCAGAGATGTGAAGTCGGCGGACACTCCGGAGGCGAGCCAGCGAACGTAGGCTTGGCGAAGGGTCTCTTCACCGGGGAGGCTGGCCAGGTCGGTGGCGGGATCGGGGGCCGCAGCCGATTGCAGCAACGCGAAGATTTCTTTTTCGATCGCGAGTTCGCGCGCATCCGGCAGTTTGTAGCCGTCGCCGGAAAAAATTTTGATTCCATTATCGGTCCATGGATTGTGTGAGGCCGAAACCACTACGCCCGCATCGAATTTTTGCGAACGTGCCAGGTAGGCAACCCCTGGCGTCGTCAGTACGCCGGCGCTGCGCGTCTCCACGCCCACTGAGGTCAGGCCTTGCAGCAAGCGATCGGCGATCCAGCGACTGGAGACGCGCGTATCCTGCCCGATCACGATTCGCGGATTCGCATTCAGCCGTATCAAATCGTGGCCGAGCGCTCGTCCCATCCAATAAACACTGTCGCGGGTAAGCGGAAATTCCCCGGCGACTCCGCGAATGCCGTCCGTGCCAAATAATTGTCTGATTTGCGTCATGAATAAGTCGTTCGTCGTCGGTCGTAGGTCGTCGGTCGTAGGTCGTCAGTCGTAGGTCGTCAGTGGGCAGCTTGCATATCGTCGTCCATGCAATTGCAGACGACTATCGAGCAACGACCGTCTTACTTCTTCTTGTCTCCGGAACCCTCCATGATAACCGTGACGCGAATTGCGGTGGGGTGCATGACCTGGATTAGAGGGTCCGGGACATAGGCCTGTGTCTCAAACGAAGCGCGAGTCATGACGCCGCTGGCGTCGACTGGGTCGGTAGTCGCCGTTTCGACGGCATCAACGCGACGGCGAGGTCCGGTAATCATGATCTGCGGCGGATCGGCGATGACCTGCGCGACGTGCAGGCCGCTGGCAAAATTTCCTGTGACTCGCGGTTGAATGTTGACCGTGCGATTGTCACGATTATCGAAGGAAAGATGAAACTGCCCGGGGATGATCTGCACGACTTCGAGCTCTTGCGGCACCACCACCTGGCGTCCAGTTAAATCGAAGGTCCGCTCCCCGGGTTGAACGCGGGACAGATTCACTTCGGCGCGAATGTCGGCGGGCTGAAGGCGATGAATGACGCGCTCCGGCCCGCGCACACGAATTCGGGCCTCGGTGGAGTTGGCGGAATCGATCTCCAGATTATCGGGAAGATTATGAAATTCGATGGGAACTTTTACTTCGACTTCTGCAACCGGATCGCGGGCCACGGCTGCCCATAGTCCGATGGCAAGCAAGAGCGAGACAATTTTGAGGCCGGCGTTCTGCACGAACACGCGATGGAAAAAACTGCGCTGGGAAAAAGAGGTCAAGGTCAATCGTCCCTTCCAGCGTCGTGGCGGCGCGAGAAATTAGAGCTCGGCGGTTCTTCTTCGATGAAGCTTTCCTCCACCGGACTGGGCAAAGCGGGCGCGGGAGCATAGCGGCGCAGCAGAATTCCCAGGCGCTCGCGCAGGCGTTCCACCGTCAAGTCGCGCTCGATGCCTCCAGATACGGCCAGGCTGATGGCTCCGGTCTCCTCCGAAATGATGACGGCCACAGCGTCGGTTTCTTCGGTGATGCCGATGCCGGCGCGGTGGCGCGTTCCGAGTTGAGTGGAGAGCACGGGGTTCATCGAAAGTGGAAGGAAACAAGCGGCAGCGGCGATACGATCGCGCTGCACGATGACCGCTCCATCGTGCAAGGGAGCGCTCGGCCGAAATACTGTGGCCAGCAAATCATAGGACAGCCGGGCGTCGAGGGCCACTCCGCTTTCGATATAGGTGCGCAGGCCAATCTCGCGCTCGATGACAATCAGCGCACCGGTCTGCGTTTGCGAGAAAAGGTTGGCGGCCAGCACGATGTCGTCATAAACATCTGCGACAGAGCTTGGCGACCGCATCAGCGAAATGCGGCTGCCGAGATTGGCCAAGGCGTGACGGAGCTCCGACTGAAAGACCACGATGAGGGCGAAGACAACATACGGCAACAGCGTGCTGAGCAGCCAGTTTAAGGTCCGCAATTCTCCCAGCCGCGCAAAATAAAAGCCCAATCCCAGCGTTGCCACGCCGATCAGCATTGGTGCGGCGCGCGTACCCCTTACCAGCGACAAAAACTGGTAGATCAGGATCGCGACCAGCACAATGTCGAGAATCGAAATGATGGAGACAGTCGAGATGTGCGACCAGACCAGCGACGGTGTCACGCCACCCTCAGAACAGAGCTAAGTTAAAAAGTAAGTTGCACTTATTCTAATGCAGCGCGTCGAATGCAGGGCGGGCGACGCAGCGGGCGCCAGGCGGATGGAACTGGAAGATACTCAGTCGCGCTTCGTCTCCGTCACGCGGGCGCGAACTTGTCCTCGGGCCAGGCGAGCCGACAATTCATCGCCGACGTTGAAGCGTGCCGCATTCTTCACCAGAACGCCTTGCGCGTCGAACACCAGCGCGTATCCACGATTCAGAATCGCCAGCGGCGAAAGCGCCTCCAGGCTGGCGGTTTGACGGTCGAGCGCGCCCTGGTGCTCCAGCAGGCGCCGATGCATGGTGGCAGCAAGGTCGGCGACCTGTCTCTCCAAGCCCTGGCGAACAGCGGCCAGCCGTCGTCGCGCATCGTAATGTCGGACGGCAGCGGTGACCGTTTCGCAACGCCGGTGAAAACGCTCCAGCAATTGCCGTTCCGCCTTTTCCAGGCGAAAGCGCAGTTCATCGACCCGCTGCTGGCGGCGGTGGATGCCATCCATCATGCGGGCAAACGCGCCGTGCTGTGCTCGATCTGCCAGATCCTGACGCGCCATCAAGAGCCGGTAGCGCAACGCGCGCTCTAACCGGTGCGAGAGATCTTCCGCCTGCGCTTCGATCTCCTGGCGCGACCGGATCACCAGTTCAGCGGCTGCCGAAGGCGTTGGCGCGCGCAGGTCGGCCACAAAATCGACGATGGTGAAATCGGTTTCGTGGCCAATGGCCGAGATCACGGGAATCTTCGAATTGGCGACGGCGCGGGCCAGCCCTTCGTGATTAAAACAAGCCAGGTCTTCGGCCGACCCTCCGCCGCGCGCGATGATGATGACCTCGACAGCGCTTGCCGAGCGCGACTCCGCTTGAAAATGCCGCAGTCCGGCGATCACCTCGCCAGCCGCCGAGTCGCCCTGCACCTGCGCGGGATAGATCACGATATTCGCCGAATGGTGCCTGCGCCCCAGAATGTTGAGGATGTCGCGCAGCGCCGCTCCCTGCGGAGACGTGATGATGCCAATTCGTTGCGGCAATGGCGGAAGCTGCTTCTTTCGCGCTGCCTCGAACAACCCTTCCGCTTGCAATCGCGCTTTAAGCTGTTCAAACGCCAACTGCAATGCGCCTGCACCTTTCGGCTCCATGAATTCCGCCGAGATTTGTAGTTCGCCGCGATCTTCGTAGACGGTGATGCGTCCGCGCACCGTGACGTGCAAGCCATTCTCGGGTCGAAACCGCAGCAGCTTCGCCGACGAACGGAACATTACCACCCGAATTTGCGCCGACTCTTCCTTCAGAGTGAAGTACAAATGACCGGAATCGGGAATGCGCAGATTCGAAATTTCGCCTTCCACCCAGCAATCCGAATACTCACGTTCGATGTGCGAGCGCACGGCTGAGACCAACGCGCCCACCGTCCAGATGCGGCGCTCCGGCGGGCGAAAGTGAAAGTCGAGTTGATCGGAGGTTGCCATCGTCTGTGCGAGTAGAGAACTAGCGCTTCACCCTTCCGATCAGAAAAAAGACTACAGAAAGCCGTCCCAGCGGCAACCCAGTTCGGCCGAGAAGGATTACCATGCCCCCAACTACTACCAGGACAATCCCGAAGATTACCAGCACTCGTCCCATCTCTGCCATGCTTTGAGTTTAACCCGCCGGAATCTGTGACCGTAAGAGAGTGCGCCAGGCCGCTTGAGGTTACAAGTTCCCTCGATGATCGCGATTCCGGTAAACTTTTGCTCGGAGCTTGCCGAGCCTTTGCCTATGACCGAAGCGGAGTTCAAGAAACATCTCGAGGCAGCCGAGCGAAGCCCGAAAGAGATTGCGGCTGCCGTCTCTGGTTTGTCAGAAGAAGTTTTACGCTATCAGCCGTCTCCGGAAAAATGGTGCGTGCTACAGATCCTCGGCCATCTTGCGGATGTCGAGATTATTTATGGATACAGGCTGCGGCAGATGCTGGCGGATGCGAAGCCGGTGATTGCGCCGCTGGATCAGGACGCTTGGGCGCGCAATCTCAATTATCTGAATTCGCCTCCATCGGAGTTGGTTGCGTTTTACGGGTTGGCGCGGCACCACAATCTGCGTCTGCTGCGCAGTCTGAAATTGCCCGATCTTTCCAAGTCGGCCTTTCATCCGGAGATGCAACGCGATGTCAGCGTCGGCGAACTGGTTGAGCGGATGGGCGGCCATGGCGCGGCACACCTCCGGCAGATTGAAAGCCTGAAAGCGGCAGCGGGCAAAACAGGCTCTTAGTAGGCGCAGGCAGCCTTACACCAGATCCTCCACTTTCAAGTCGGCCGCGCCGCTTTTCCAGGACTTGCGAAATTCCTGCTCCACGAACCACGCGTCGGAGTTTCGGTCTTGCGCTTTGAGCGCCTGATGCAAGCCAAATAGCGAACGCGGATTGCGCAGATTTTTCGACAGATCCTCCCGGAATACCTGCTCCGCGCCTTTTGCGTCGCCGCTCATCAACAAGACTCCGCCGAGCGATTCGCGCACCGGATAGAACCAATCCTGCGGCTCGTCGTATTTCAGCGTGTCTTGCACGGCGACGGCTTCACGAAGCATGGTCAGGGCGGCGGCGTTATCCTTTTTTGCCAATGCCACCTGCGCTCCCAGAACGTTTTCCGCAATCTTCAGAATGTCTTTGGTTTTGTTGTTGATGGGCATCTGGAAAATCGCATCGGGCGGAGTCGCTTCTTCGGCTGCGGATACGATCTTGTACTCGGCTTCCGCTTCGTCGATCCGGCCTTTTCCGGCGAGGGCCATACCATGCGCAAAGTGCCAGAAGCCAACTGTGGTTTTGAGTTCAGGGTCGGGCTGCTTCATCGCCAGAATTGCGTCCCACTTGTGGAAGCGCACATTCACCGCCATGGGAATCGTCATAAAGCCTTCCAGGGGCGGCATCTGTTTGACGGCCGGCGCCACGTGTTCGGCTAGCATCTCGGCGGCTTTGCGCGACTCCGGATAGTCTCCCCGCATGGCGGAGCACATGGCAATGAAGTGCAAGTTGTGGCTGTAGTACATCATCGGGTAAATGCCCTGCACTCCGCTCTTCTCGATGTAGGCGCGATCGACCGCTGCCGCCTGCTCGTTAGTTTTTACGGCGGCCGCGTAATCTCCGGTGCGGATGTAAATGTGTGCGGGCATGTGCACGATGTGTCCTGCACCAGGAGCCAGCGCGGCCAGGTGGTTCGCCGCCGGCAAAGCGCGTTCCGGAGAATTCGACGCCTCAACGGTGTGAATGTAGTAATGAAGAGCGCCAAGGTGGTCGGGGTCGCGCTTCATGACCGATTCCAAGGTCGTGACAATCTCCTCGGTGCCCTCGGCCGGCGTTCCGTCCTGATGCCATAGGCCCCAGGGGTGAAGGTTCATCGCCGATTCTGCAAATAGAGTTGCTGCGTCCAGATCGTCGGGATTGTTCTTCACCACTTCTCGCATCGCGTCGCGGTACTCTTCCGCGGCGGCATGCAAATCGGACTTCGGATCTGCGGGAAACCGTTTCGCCATGGCGAAGATATATCCGCGCTCGCCTTCGGAGGCGTTGCCGCTCAAATCCACGGCTTTCTGAATTGCCTGGTGCGCCTGCTTGAAGCGGTCTTCGCTGGCGGGATCGTTGTAGTTCGGACCGACGGCCTCGGCGATTCCCCAGTAAGCCATCGCCAGCTTTGGATCCAGTTGTGCCGCTCGCTGGAAGGAACGTGCCGCCTCGTCGTGATTGAAGGCATAGATCAAGCGCAGCCCCTGATCGAAGAATCCTTGCGCCGCTACGCTCTTGGTCGAAACCGGATGATGCAGATCGCCCAGCCCGGTCATCATGGTGGCGGGCTTGGAGGTGGCCATGGGATGCATCTGATCGTCGCCGCCGGCGGCCGCACTAAGAAAAAAGAGGAGAGTGAAGATGGTGGTGATGCGTGCAATTGTGCAGAGTCGCAACGCAATGCTAACCGTCAGGTTCATAAGGAGCCTCCTGTGGTGAACCCACGAACTTTCACACTGAAATAGTGAGAGCTACAACCTCTGTGCGCGCCAGCATAATGCAGGATGACGGCGGAAGCAACTGCTTGCCCTGTGTTCGGGCGTTGCCGGTGCAACGCATGCGTTAAACTCAAAGCAGACCAGTTCGCCGCATGCGCAAAGCCACCATCCTTTTTAATCCCAACTCCGGACGCCGCGGCAGGAAGCGCGACGTGGAGTTGAATCATGCCATCGGGATCATCCAATCGGCGGGAGTTCACACCGATCTTACGGTCTGCCGCTCCAGCCAGGAGGCTACGGACAATGCGCGTTGCGCGGTGGCGGCGGGCAGCGACACCGTTTTTGCCTGCGGCGGCGATGGCACCATTCACGATGTAATTCAGGGATTGGCGGACACGCCGGTCGCGCTCGCCATTCTCCCCTTTGGAACCGCTAATGCTTTGGCCCATGACCTCGGCCTTCCGCTGCGTCCGAGCCTGGCGGCTGAAGCAGCCGTAAGGGGGACGGCGCGCCGCATTCCGCTCGGCCGCATCGAGTATTTGGACTTTGGGGGCAAGACCGCTGTACGCTATTTCACCGTCGCGGCTGGAATCGGAGTTGACGCGCATCTTTTTTACAAGCTGACCGCGGAGCTGAAAAATAGTTCGGGAATGACCGCTTACTATCTGAAAGCCTGGCAATTATGGGCGACCTACAACATGCGCCGCTTCGAGGTCGAATACGCCAACGGAAACGGCCACCGCCAGCAGGCATCGCTAACGGAGTTGCTGGCAGTGAGGATCCGCTTCTTCGGAAATATTCTGCGCGAACTGGTGCCGGGAGCTTCGCTCGACCGCACCGATCTGCGCGTGGTGATGTGCCGGACCGCCAGCCGCAATGCCTATTTGCAATATGTAGCGGGGGCGTTGCTCGGATGGCGGCGGGAAATTGCCGGCATCGATCTGGTGGATTGCTCGGAGATTATCTGTCAACCGCCGCAGGCTGGCGACGGTCAGGACCATCACCGTGTCTATGTCGAAGCCGACGGAGAACTCCTCGGGCGACTGCCCGCCCGCATGACGGTGCAGCCCGATGCGCTGTCACTGGTCGTCCCTGGTGAGTCAGCGTCGTAGTTGAGTGCCATCCTCTGCCTGACTCGAGTCGGCAGAATTTCTGGCCGGCCAAATTCATCCTCCTTTAACACTACCGCAATATTGCCGCAACACAGCCACTCTAGTGTGGAGACCTGTCAAAGCGACATTTTTCAATTGCATCTTCGCAGAGAACCCGTGAGGCGTGCTTTGCCGGCCATGGATCTGTTGGAAGCAACCCCTAACCCGCGCTGCGCCGATTTGATCTACGTCGTGGAAGACGACCCCGATGTGTCGCACCTGATCGAACACAATCTGCGGAACGCCGGATACGAGGTTTCCACCTTTCTCTCGGGTGCGCCCGTGGTCGCGCAGGCGGCGGCGATCCCGCCAACCTTGTTTCTCCTCGACATCATGCTGCCCGGCATAAGCGGCTTCGACCTTTGCCGCCAGATTCGGCAGCACCAACAACTTGCCAAGACGCCGATAATTTTTATCTCCGCGCGAACCCAGGAACCCGACCGTCTGCAGGCCTTCGATGCCGGCGGCGATGGATACATAACCAAACCCTTCAGCCCGCGAGAATTGATTGCGCGCGTCCGCAACCTTCTGCGGATGCAGCCGCCCGCCCCAAGAAGCGAACTCATTCAACTCGGCGAGCTGGAGATCGATATCGCGTCGATGACCGTGCGCGTGCAGGGCAGAACCGTGCTCACGACGGTGCGCGAATTCCGGCTTCTGGAATATCTGGCGCGTCACCGCGGGCGCGTTTTCACCCGCGATCAGTTGCTTGACGCGGTATGGAAAGAGGGATCGTTCGTGACTCCGCGCTCCATCGACGTTTTTGTGCGCCGTCTGCGGGAAAAGATCGAACGCGATCCGCGACATCCTCGATATCTGAAAACTCTGCGTGGAATCGGCTACCGCTTCGAAGCGGGCCGCTGACCTGTTTCTGCTGGAGCCCAAACTTTCGTGATGGCGGGCACGGAGGCTGCGGCCTGTCGATTTGATAAACTAAAGATGCCCAGCGGAAGCCGACGTAGCTCAGTTGGTAGAGCAGCCGATTCGTAATCGGCAGGTCATCAGTTCAAGTCTGATCGTCGGCTCCATATAACCCCAATCTTTTCTTAGTTGACGGTGGGCAGCGTGGGGCGCTGTCCCGCGTTTAGTGTCCTGACGGTGTCCGGAAGGGCCTGACCCGCCGTTTTGTCAGCCATTTTTTCGGTGTAATTTTTGCCAAGCTCCGTCATCGCCGCGAGCGTGTCATTGCTCGTGGTTTTGATGTAGCAGTTCTTCGTAGTGGTCTCGCTTGCATGGCGCATGATCTCTTGAATCACCTTGCTGCGCACACCCAAGCGATACAGGTTGGAAGCAACTCCACGCCGACACGCGTGTCATCCTCTCCACTCGGGGCGACGTGGGTCACGCACCCATTCGTGATCTGCTTTCAGATGCGGTATCCAATTCGCAAGCCCACAGACCTGGCAAACGTTCAACCGCGGAAGAATCTCGCGATCGGTGACGTTCTTGATGCTCAATCGATGCCCGACAGAGTTGCGGAAGATCGGCCCTGTCGTGGGAAGCAGCCTAGACAGCGAGCACATGATGAGCCAGATCGGAGGATGAAGCGGTTGGAAGAATGGCGCCAACAAAACAATCTGAACCGCCCATGTCCCGGTTGCGGTACACCCCGCAGTTATAGATCAATACAGTCCGGATCGCAAACGAAATCGCTGACTTTTCGGCCTATCTTGGGGTCGCCGCAGCGGAAGCGATGAAGCTCCAACCGTTCTGCAAGCAAGGGAATGACCGGAACGGCGCCGGCAATCGCGTCTGTTTTTGGTTCGTTTATGACACCGTTCCAAATCGAGCGAGCGACGTGCAATTTGCCGTCATGGTAATCCTCTCACTCCAAGCCTTCGATCTCGCCTCGCCTTAATCCATATCCGGCAACCTACTGCAAAGTTGCCAAACGGTCCGCTGCGCAGTACACGGCGGCTTTTAGTACGGATCGTGATGAAAATTCTTTCATATTGACGCAAGCAGGAATGGGGGGGACAATAGCTCCCGTTTTAGGGCGAAAAATGATCGTTTAATCCATTGAGCGGGTTGTCAGACTGTCCAAAATGGAACAAGAATAATATGGCTCCAATCATGGATTAGTGTCGGCCAGAAACAGGAGAATCTTCCCCCGCGCCGCTGAGGACGCGCAACGGCACCATTACCCATTTTTTCAAAGTAGCCCACTACCGGAAGTCACCATCGGTAGGATAAAACCCTACAGTGGCGTATGGTTTCGCCGTTCGCATGGGGAGGATGCTTTCAAAAAAGAAACCCGCTGGACGGAGGAGCGCTTTCCCCGAAGTGGAGGGCGAGTTGGAAACTCCATCAATCAGACTGTTCTCGTTGCAGTGCTGACGAAACTCAGGGCGCTCCACTGCGAAAGCGGCTGGAGGAACTGGTGGAAGTTTGGAGATTTCACTCTGGCTATGGGGATAATCGGCAAGCTCTACACGGTGAAATCGCAGGCGTCATGCTCGTGAGAAAGTTGTCACGGTCTTTTTTTGAGCGGGCTGGTATGACTAGCAACGCACAGCCATTTGCCTCTTAGAGAAACCCACGTGTCCGTGAATCGCCCATAGTTATCAAAGGGCTTACCTTTGTTAAGACCCTTCGCGTGATAAATTCCTGCAACCACCGCCACATCTCCATAGAGAAAAATCCGCTCGTCACTATTTGCCATGACGCTGGGAGCGTAGGAGAGGTCTTTATTGTCAGCCATGAATTGCGCCTTCGTCATCAAAACACCGTCATTGTCTGTGCTGATGAAGGTATCGGCTACCAACTCGTCCAGCGCCTTCGAATCGTGATGCAACTGTGCCTGATTCCAGCCATTCTCCAGCGCAATCAATAGGGTCTTGGTCTCGTATTCGGAAGCAGTATTCTGAGCATCGGCCAGAGAACCCGCGAACAACAGCAAAACAAGAACAAATCTCGTCTTCATCATCCCCAAGACCCCCTCTGTGGGATGGCGACATCGTACTCCGTTTCTGAAACGACGGTGCAGTGACAAATATGCCGTCCCGCCTAAAATCTTTTCAACAGTGAGGTTCGGTACTCGCTAGGCAAGGGTGGTGTTGTTGTCCAGCAGGGGATTGGAATGCCAAAATTCTCGCCAACCACGCTAAACGGCGATTGCGAGGAGATCAGCAACCCGTCCCCCGCCTTCGGTCGGCTCGGCGCGACTGGCTTGACGCTCACGGAGTCTAGCGGACTTGATCTACGAGAGATGAGAGCTGGGTTCAGCAGTGCTCGCGATAGGAGCCGCCCGCATCAAAGTGTTCTGCGTTCACTTGCATTTCCCATTCCTCAAGCGGCCACTCCGGTACATAGCACCGGTTCTTGTTCGAGCGGCACCATTCTCGAAGCTGCTGCGATTTGACGTAGCCTTTCTGATCGAGTTGCAAACTTCGGGCAACGTTCTCAAATTCGGTTGGCATCGACGCCGGTCTGATCTCGGCGACCTTCCCGTTCGTCCAGCTTGGATTACCTTTTGTTAGAGCCATGAAATGACCTACCTCTTGGTGAAGTGGTTTTTGCCGTGATCAGGCTACCGATGGTCGCCGGAAAACGCTAGTGGCAGGTATCACGCGAGGGTTACCAAAGTTGGCGCGAAATTCTTGTCGCTGCTGCTGACTAGAGCTTGGTGCGGAGTTGGCGCGAAGATATGAAAGGATGCCTGTAGAATGCTCGCGAAGCCGGATGGTTCCCATGCAGACCTTCACTGAAAACGAGCCGCTGACCGACGCCGAACTTGATCGCCTCGGAGACTTCCTCGAATCCTGCAAGGGCGGCAAGGCGATGAACGTTGAGCAACTAGACGGGTTCTTCGCGGCTTTGATCGCAGGGCCGGAGATCGTGATGCCGAGTGAATACAACCGGGAGATTTTCGGCGGCGAGATGTCGGATGTTTGCGAGTTCGGCAGCCTCCATGAAGCCAACGAGATTTTGAAACTCCTGATGCGGCACTGGAACACCATCGCCTCGACCCTTTTCAAGGATGAGGTCTACATGCCGCTCCTGCTACAGGACGAGAACGGCGTGGCTCATGGCAATGCCTGGGCGCACGGTTTCATGCGAGGCACACTCATGCGGCGTAACGGCTGGGCTGAGCTTGTGGAAGACGAAGAGCACGGCGGCTGCATGCTCCCGATGATGGTGCTCCACTACGAGCACAGCGAAGACCCCGAGATGCGTCCCAAGCCGATCACCCCAGAGAAGCGCGAAGAAGTCATCGTGCACATGGCGGCTGGAGTGTTGCAGGCATATCGGTACTTCAGGGCGCAACGGGAGGTCAGTCCCGGTTCCCACCGGAGTGAAGCACGACGCACCGCTCCCAAGGTCGGGCGGAACGATCCCTGTCCGTGCGGCTCGGGAAAGAAATACAAGAAGTGCTGCGGCGGGGCGACGGTGAACTGAGCGCTTGAGTGGGATAAACAGAAGCCCTGCATGAAGAACGAAGAGATCGCCTATTTGCTCCTCCGCCTCACTAGGAACGAGTATGGCTGTGAGGTGCGGATTTACCGCTGCATGCCGCGCATCACCCCCAGCGATAGCGGATTTAGCAAAACGTCACCTCCGGCATTGCTGCACGAACTGCTGCACAATCGCTTCCCAGTACCCCCTAAAGCGCACTAAAACGACTCTGAACTGCTCATATCTCACAACAACATACGCAAGGTTGGGTCTTTTCTTAATCGGCAGGTCATCAGTTCAAGTGTGATCGTCGGCTCCATCATCTCAAACCAGCGTCTCCGCAGTCTGCTTTTGGTTTGCCACGGGCTGGATTTTCTTCGTTTTTGACCGTTCCCATTTGATGAGTTCATTCAGGTCGTAACGAAACGGGCCGTAGCCGCGAAAGTTTTTCTCATCGAACAGTCGGATGGCCCCGCAGGTCAGGCAAACCTGGTACGAATATCCTTGTGCTCGCAGCGGCCAGCCGCGATTGCCGTGCCAGCATCCTCGGAGTAGCACCACCGCCGCCCCCGCCAAAGCACCGACCATTATGCCCGGCCACCATCGCTTTGGCCATTTATGTCTTGCGGACTTTGGCTGCGGCACCAGAACGGGCAGCACGTTTTCTGGAACCGTTGCGCAAATTAAATTCCGGTTACTGAGATCTGTCCGATTGCTTAGCACATCCACTCCCACCCGCAACCGCAGCGAACGGACTCGCGCAATCCGAACTTTCTCATGAGTGCCTTACAGACCGCGCATGATCTCATCCACATGGCTTTTGCCTCCGAACGTTGCTTGTTCCGCCTATACAACAAGCAACTAAAAGGCCAAAGACGCCGCCACTCAAAACGGTTGCCGCTGATCGATTTGAATCCGGCAATAGCGATGGCAGTGCGTCTTACTTTGTTGTAGTTAGCCTGAATCAATGGCATCCGGACGGGATCGCAGAATAATGACATCGCATACTGTACTTCACTGGACTTGAGTCAATTCCCACAACCCCGCTCGGGCGGATTAGTGAGCCAGAGATTAAAGATTAGTGAGCCAAAGCCGCATTTGCGGCGGGCCATGTAATTAGCAGGCCGCGGCGTGTGATGCCTATCACGTTGAACCCGCTACCGAATGTTTAGCATGGATCCATGAACGCAATCATTGAGAGTCGGGGTAGTTGGACGCCGGAACCCGGCGAGAGCATCCGGGGATGCGTGAATTCCTTGGATCAGTGAACTCCATATTCCGGTACAAGCATATGATCAATGCGGCCAATGCAGTGAGGTGCCATACCGGGTTGTAGTGCTCGAAGCGGAACACGCTGAGCGAAGAGGAGTGGCGCTCTGCGGGCGGCACTTTGTTGAGGCATGCAAGGAGTGCTGCCGCGAAAAACCTTGTCCGTTATCCGAGACGGAACGCCTTAATTTGATTAGGAACGCGCCAACCTTTTGACTGA
This sequence comes from uncultured Acidobacteriaceae bacterium, assembly GCA_963775845.1. Classification (GTDB taxonomy): domain Bacteria; phylum Acidobacteriota; class Terriglobia; order Terriglobales; family Acidobacteriaceae; genus Acidiflorens. The sequence goes on from CAVZKN010000002.1 coordinate 462,018, forward strand.
ACGCCGCCACTTTCGCGGCACACGCGCCCTCGCATTCTGGGCACGCGCGTATAAGAAAGAACACGGATTTCCTACTTTTCTCGCTCGAAAGAGTTCAGCAACTGCTCAAATTTGGCTTGGCTGGCGCCGACCGTCCGAGAGGGCCCGGTAAACTTGACAAACACGTTTCCGCCTGGCCCTTCGACAATCGCGCCCAGCAGTCGATAGTTGCTCTGCACCGATTTTGACGCAGCCATCGGGCCGCCCATTCCCGTATAGTCGCCCGACGCATCGATCGTCGTCACCGCCAGTCCGTGAATCGTCCGCTTCGCGATTTTGGCATCCGTCGGCTTGCCGTTGGGAGCGACCAACTGTCCTTTCCACCGATCCAGATTTGCCTGTACGCTGCCACCCTCTCCCGCTCCGAAAAAATAAACAACGCACTCGGCGCTTGCGGAGTCTCCGGCGGAAGGCGCGATCGTGTAGGTCGCTGCTCGCATCGGTTTCGTCTCTCCGCTCTTCCATCCTGCGGGCGCAACCCACTTCAATCCAGCCACCGACTGGGCGAACAAAGAGCTCACGACTAACAGAACAATCGAAATGATTCGCATCTGCCGAGTATAGACGCAGTTCGCTGCCGGTCGGCTCATGGGAGTCAGAATGCTACTGCGAGCGATGGAAGACGTAGAAAAAAACGGCCACAGTCAAGCAGCCAAATGCATAAACGAACGTGGAAAACAGCGTCACCGCAGGAACCAGATCCCGCAGGACGTTGAGGAGGGTGAAGATGAAATTCCAGAGCAGGAGAGCCGTCATCAGTACCGTCCCCACGAGTGCCAGCAACGACGCATTTTTCAGAGTCATGGTGGAAGTATGAAGCGAAGCAGCCACGGGATGCAACCCGTGCTCCAGGTATCGCGATCAACCGGCTGCGCAAGAAAAAAGCAGCGCAAGAGGTTGACTCTCACGCTGCTGTGCTATGGAAGGAGCGCCACCAACTATTAAAAGTCGTGGTCTTCCCGGGTGCAGTTGCAAGCTGTGCCGCTGAGCAACTCTGAGTAGTAGCAGAGGTTCTGCAGCAGAGCCTGTTCCGACGCAGCCAGGTTCGAATCCGCATACGCAGCTTCGGTAACCGCATAACCGGTCGTCAACTTCTGAACGTGAGTCTGCCACGCGCGGATTCCAGCCGTCGGGGTAGCGACTACCGGGAAGCCGTTAGCGTCAGGACCCGTCGAGGACGAGATGATCTTAATCACGCCACGAGAGGGAATCCTGCCGGTCAGTGCGTAGGCCGTGATCTGAGTGTTCACGGATTCCGAAAGCAGACCGTCGGGAGTAATTACGCAGCCACAGCAGGTGATGAGTTCCTGGCTGTCATCGAAGGCATAGATATCCGCCCACAGATTGGCTTCCGTATCCCCATCGTTAATGGCGCGCAGAGTGGAGTCAGGCGCACCGGTTGTGTTGGCGTTCGAATAGTAGCTGACGAAGTAGATGCTCTTGTCACCCTGAGCGAGAGCATTTCCGGCCAGCAATGCAACGGTCAGGGCCAGCAAAAAGAGCAATCCGATCTTTTTCATTTGCGATCCTCCTGTTTGAGTAGCGCCGAGTGCTGGGGGGAGGGCAGACACGGGCGCGCCAGTGAACTCTAATTGATTGTGAATAAATCACAATTCCCCACGTGGCTTAGCCGGATAGAGCAAAATTCAGGATTAATCCAGAAAGATTAATTCATCAACTTTTGGAATAGTCTGCGTGCGGTTGCAGACCTTCTCGGTGCTCGCATCCTCGAGGAAGATTTCGTCAAAATTCATTGACATCAAATTCCATTCGTCCTAAGCTGGTGCACACTTTCTCGCACGTTCCCTTTGGAAGGCGGTCATGCCCAGCGTTCCCCCAGCCGGACGCGCACTACACGTAGTCGAAGCTATCTCGGCTCTCGAGATGCTGCAGCGCGAGATGTCCTGTGTGTCGCAGGGTGAAGAGGACTACAAAAGCAAACAGCGCGCGCTGCAAGCGGAGATTACCGAACTCCGCAAATTGATCTCCGACAGCCGTTGAATGCGCCGCCATCTCCGATCAAGCACGCACTAGCCCCACCAGCCGCGAAGAATCTCCCGCAGCCGCCATCCGGCACACATCAACTTAAATTTCACTGGGTCAGGCAGTACTCGCCGACCTTCTCGTTCGACTGCGGCTTGTCCGGATCAGATCGATAAACCTCGACGTCCTTGCATTCGTACAACCCGAAATGCGGAGGTAGTTCAACCATCTGGTAGTTGCCGGCGGGCAACGCCTTGCAGCCGCTGGCTCCCTCGTTGCACTGCAGCTCAATCGATTTCGCGTCCTTCTGGAGATGAACGAGAACCACTCCGGTGACGACTTCTGAGCTTTTTACCTTGACAGGAGTTTTCTCCTGCGAGAAAGCCGGGCTGGAAATCGAAAGGACAAAGGCAGCGAGCAATAAAAGCAGAAAGGAAACATCTCTTTTCATAAGTCCTCCCATGCATCCGGAGACTCTTAAACCTGCTTCTATTGTGCGCTGGGAGGGATCGGCTGTCTGTGATCTTTGTGCGTGTCCGCGTGAGCTCTATCACTGTGTGATGTAACGGGCGGGCCGACCCATCGCCCGGTTCAGGGCGGGCGGGGGATGGATCGTCATCAAGAGTCGTGGCCAACCGCCGGATTATTTTTGCGCGTACAGATTCGGAAACGCCTGCTGCAGGTGGGCGACCTTAGGCGCATCGTTATACAGGATGTACGGATTGTTGGGGTGAAGCGTGGCGTAATTCTGGTGGTAAGCCTCGGCGGGATAAAACGCTTTCAGCGCGATCACCTGGGTCACGATAGGACGGGAGAAGACTTTGGCCTGGTCAAGTTGCGCGATATAGGCATCCGCAATTTTTTTCTGCTCTTCATTGCTATAGAAAATGACGCTGCGGTATTGGCTGCCAATATCGGGCCCTTGCCGGTTGAGTTCGGTCGGATCGTGGGCGACGGAGAAAAATACGCGGAGAAGTTGTCCATAAGTGATCTGCGAAGGGTCGTACGTGATTTGCACCGATTCCGCATGGCCGGTGTCGCCCTCGCTCACCCGTTCGTATTCAGCGGTGTCGGCTGCGCCGCCCGAGTAGCCCGATGTGGCGCTGATTACTCCCTTCACATGCTGGAACACCGCTTGAATGCCCCAGAAGCAGCCTCCGGCAACGACCGCCGTTTGCGGAGATTTGGCGGTCGCGAGCGGAGCGTCGACAGCGGGACTGGGAACGGCAGTCGCCGAACGCTCTCCCGCATTGCAGGCAATTGCGCCGGCCACGGCGATCAGCAAGAAGGCAGCAGACAGACGCACAAAGAAACTGGACATGAATGACTTCCTCGAATCGGCTCAGCGATTGCGCTGGAGCCCTCTATCAATAGAGTCGTGAGCGGAAGAAAAGTTTCACGCTTAGATTGTGGAGTGCCGGGCGTCCCCGCCCGGCCACGCTGCTCCAACCAGCTTCTCTACAACAGAACCAAGCTTCGCTAAGGAAAGACATGCGTCCTGTTTACTACTCTTGCGCCATTTCACCCGGGTTCTCCACAGCTTCCACTGGCTTGCTACTTGCATTCCAAAGCACAAGTTCAGATAATCATGCTGGCAGAGAATCAGCTTCGAAAGCAGACAGACGTGTATCGTTACAGCCGCGCAGACTTGCAGCGTATTCTCCGGCTCGCTCCTCGCCAGCTTCAAACCTGGGAGAAGGCCGGACTGATTGCGGCGGCTGAAGACTATTCCTTTTTCGATCTCGTGCAGATCAAAAAAGTGCGCGACCTTTGCGCCCAGCGCGTTCGCCCGGCCGTGATCCGGCAATCGCTCGAAGCCATGCAGAAACAAGTGGCCGGCATGGAGAATCCCTTGCTCGAAGCCGGCGCGTATCGCAACGGCCGACGCATCGCCTTCCGCCACCAGGGACGCCTGGTTGAGCCCATTGCCGGGCAGTTCATGTTTGATTTCTCGTCCGAAGAAAACAGAGTCGTGACCAGCCCGCCGCGCAGCGGACCTGAACTCGTCGTCACCGACGTGGCCGACCTGTTCGCGCGCGGGATCGCTTTGGAAGAAAATCCGTCGACCCAAGGCGAGGCAATTGCAGCTTACTTGAGGGTACTCGAAATGGATGCTATGCACGCCGCCGCGCACATCAATTTGGGTACGCTCTACTACAACCGTCAGGAATATGCGCTCGCCGAAAAGCATTATCGCTCGGCGATCGCCATTGATCCGCGCTACGCTCTCGCCTATTTCGATTTGGGCAATGTGCTCGATGAAACCGGACGCGTCGACGAAGCCATTAATACTTATAAGACCGCGATTCAACTCGCGCCCACCTATGCGGACGCGCACTATAACCTCGCGCTCGCTTACGAGAAGATTCGTCAGCCGCGCAAAGCGCTGCAGCACTGGCAGGCATACGTCAGGCTCGACACCACCGGCCCTTGGACGGTCCACGCCAAACATCAGATCCAGCGCATCCTGCAGACCGATAGCCTGAAGCTGGTGCACACCCGCAAAGCCAACTGAACCGCGCTATACTCGGAAATCAATATTCACTATTCACCGATCAACGCAGGAGATCTCAGGTGCATCTTTCTCGCTGGACTTGGACACTCATCCTCGCAATTGCCGTAGTTGCGCCCAATGCCATCTGCCATGGCCAGGCGGCCAAAGAAGAAAAAGAGCTTTACTCGACCACCGCCGATGCGCACGTCGAAATCAAGGAGGCCATGGAGAAGGCCGCCGCCAGCCACAAGCGCGTCGTCGTCGTCTTTGGAGCCAACTGGTGTTTCGACTGCCACGTGCTGGATAAGGATTTTCATCGTCCCGACATGGCCGCCATCATCGCCGCCAACTATGAACTTGTGCACGTCGACATTGGAAGAGGCGAAAAGAACCAGGACCTGATGGCCAAGTATGAGGTTCCCATGAAGAAAGGCATTCCCGGGCTGGCCGTGCTCGATGCCGACGGAAAGCTGGTCTACAGTCAGAAGAATGGCGAATTTGAAAATGCACGCGCCATGGCGCCCGAAGAAATCCTGGCCTTCCTGAACAAATGGAAACCGAACCAGCAGAGCCGCTAGTCCTGCCCGTTGGCGTTAAGAAAAAAGGCGCGGCTTGCGCCGCGCCAACAGGAGAGAAAGTAGAAAGCAGATTGTTCGTTTTGTCGCTGAGCTCCGGCCGTTAATCCACTACCAACTTATTCTCCACGCCGAACGCTCCTGGTACACCGCCCGCGCGAATTCCGGCGATGTTTTTATCCATAGTGTTCGCAACGCTGCCGTAGAGAGTTATATGTCCGTTGTCGACGATGATGCGAATCGGGTGCGCCGGGTCGCTGCCGTAGCGGCCAAGCACCGAGTCGCCATAAATCGCCCGAAAGGTCTTCGCCCGAATCGAATCGTCATAAATCGAAGTCGGCAGCACGGTCACGTTGTTGACCACATCCTTGACTCCGGGAGTGCCCGCCGCAATCGCCAGCGCCGAATCCCTGGGTGTATCCCACAACGCTTCGCCGCCCAGAGTTACCACGCCATCCTTTACCTGGATCGTCAGAAAGTTGAAGGTGTTATCAAAGTATCCGACGCGGTCGTAAGCCAACTGCTTCGACAACTTCTTTTCGATTTGAGCGTCAGGCACTGTCGTTCCCGCGACCGCAATGTCATTGCGGACGCCCGTAACATTGTCGAGTTTCTTCACCCTCTTCGCGGCGTCAACCTTGTACTGATAAAGGTCCACCGTGCCGCTTAAGGTCACAATGCCATCCTCCACATTGGAGGTTACGCCCCGCAGCTGTTTCTTCGCCTGAATCTTGTGGCTGACCGCCTGCTGAATCTGCTGATCATAGCGGCCGGTTGCGGCCAATGCAGTCATGCTCAGCAGGACGAGCAATGCTAATGTCACCGCAAATCCCCGCACAACCATCGGCTTTTTCATAGATGCCATCCTCTCTGGAATTCCGGTTCCCCACGTTCTTAACCGGTTAGTTAAATAGATGCTGCGCGGCTGGCATCGGGTGCGCGACAGGAGGCGCCTTTACAAATAATTACTTTTACAAACGATGACAAAATCGGGTAGTGGCTTAGTTTTGAAATTGTTTTGAAAGGGCACGGCTTCGGCCGTGCCGTAAATAGCACAAAACCATGGCGGCTTTACAGCCGCTGAGGGAATATCTCTTTTAAACTGATCCACCGCCGGGCCGTTCACGGACTGCATTTCTGCAACCCTTAATGATGCGCTTTTCGGGAAGGGCAGTCACAAAGGTGCGTGACCGCTATCACTGATGGAGTATGCCCCGGCAAGCGATAAGGAGAGTGGTTCAGATCCCCAGGTGCTGTCGGGGCCGAAGGTGCGTTAGAGGTTGCAGGGAGATAGGCGAAGTCAAGACCGGCATTTTGCTTACTTAAACGCTTTGATACTTAATCCTCACCGGTTTCAGTCAGCTTAGCCCCCCAAAACGTTCTAGCCTCCTCGTGCCCGCTCCGCCACTTCACGGCTGAAATTGGCGACAGCAGGCATGCTCACAACACCGGGGGGAATGTTGTGCCCAGGAAGGCTTACATGTCCAAGCATCCAACCATTGCGGAACACCTGTTGGCTAGCGGAGTCTCCCGTAGGAGTTTCCTCCAGTTATGCAGCATGCTGATGGCGACAGCGCCAGTCGGACTGGCGCTCACCAACAAGACCTCGGTCTTGCAGTTGGCGGAAGCGATCGGCAAGACCAAGCGGCCGTCGGTAATCTGGCTGCATTTTCAGGATTGCACCGGTTGCACCGAGACTCTGTTACGCACCTCGACTCCCGATGTTGCCCATCTGATCCTCGACGTAATCTCGCTCGATTATCACGAGACCCTGATGGCAGCCTCCGGTGCACAGGCGGAAGCAGCCTTGCGCCAGGCCATCGAGGAAAACGCCGGCAAGTTCGTGCTGGTGGTCGAAGGCGCGATTCCGATGAAGAACGAAGGCACCTTCATGGAGTTGAATGGCAAGCCGGCCCTTCAGGTTTTGCGGGAAGTTGCCGCCAAGTCGGCGGCGTTGATTGCCATAGGCTCCTGCGCCTCCTGGGGCGGCGTCCCATCAGCGGACCCGAATCCCACGGGCGCAGTCGGTGTCGATTCCATCATCACCAACAAGCCAGTCGTCAATCTGCCCGGTTGCCCGCCCAATCCTTATAACCTGCTGGGCGTGGTTCTGGAATACGTAACCATGGGCAAGTTGCCCGCGCTTGATGAAGTCGGCCGTCCGAAGTTCGCCTACGACCGTGTCATTCACGAGAATTGCCCGCGGCGCGCGCACTTCGACGCCGGCCGGTTCGCCACGGCGTTCGGCGACGAAGCCCACCGCAAGGGGTGGTGCCTGTACAAGCTCGGCTGCAAGGGGCCGATCACGCACGCCGCCTGCTCGACGCGGCACTTCAACGAGATGGCCGATTGCTGGCCGATCGGCGCTGGCATTCCCTGCGTCGGCTGCACCGAAAAGGGCGTGGTCTGGAAAATGGGCACCTTCGAGACCGTTCCCATTCACATGGCGACTCCACCGGATACTTATCCACCGATTAACAGCCCCACCGGAAAAGCCTCGCTGGCAGCGGTAGGGATCGTAGGCGCTGTAGCCGGAGCACTGGGCGGCGCTTCTTACGTCTACTCGCAGCGATTTGAGAGCAGCCAGGAGGCTGGTGCGGAACGCATCGAAACCAGCCGCGCTGACGCCGACAAGAAAGAGAAATAACGTGGCTATCACTCGGCGAGAACTGATCACCAACATTGCCAAGGCGGGAGTGCCGGCGGCAGTTGCCATGACGGCCGGCACCCAAGTCCTTCAGGCGGAGACCGTGCCCGTCCCGCAGGCCCCTCTCGGACTGCTTTACGACGCCAGCCTTTGCATTGGGTGCAAAGCCTGCGAAGCGGCATGTAATCAGGCGAATAACACCCTGCCCGATACCAGCCGCGACGGACTGCACCAGGCCCCCGTCGACCTCAATGTTTCCACCCGCAATATCATCGAGCTTTACAAGCCGGAGGATGGTTCTTCCACCTCGTACGTCAAGCGCCAGTGCATGCAATGTTTTGATCCCGGTTGCGTTGCCGGCTGCCCCTTCGAAGCTCTCTACAAAGACGAGGACGATGGTGTGGTGCACTGGGATGGCGACAAGTGCATCGGCTGCCGCTACTGCACTATTGCCTGCCCCTATTCCGTTCCGCGCTTTCAGTGGCTTGGGTTGAACCCGGTCATCACCAAGTGCGAGTTGTGCAGCCACCGGCTGGCCCGAGGACTTAAGCCCGGATGCACTAGCGTGTGTCCCGTGGGCGCGGTAATTTTTGGCCCGCGCACCGCCCTGCTGCTCGAAGCCAAGCGCCGCATCAAGAATAATCCTGGCCGCTATTACCAGGATCGTGTCTACGGAGAGACCGACAACGGCGGCACTCAGGCTCTCTACCTGGCCCGCGTTCCCTTCGACAAACTGGGCTTGCCTGACATCGGACCGGAATCGGGTCCCTCCTCAACCCTGCGGTGGCAGAAACGCATTTATTCCTACTTTGCGTTGCCGGCGGTGTTGTATGCCGGCCTGGTCACGGTGATTCGCAGAAACCAGAAGGACCACGAGCAGGAAGCGCACCAGCAAGAAAATGAAACCGGCTTGAGGGCCCAATTATGAGCACTGCAACCCTGAATAGCGCGCCGCCTGTCCGGCCCTCCGTTAACAAGAATCGCTGGGAGCGTTCCGTTCCCGTCTACGGCGTCTCCGTATTCAACAAGTTCTTCTTTTTTTTGGTGGGCTTGGCCGTGTTGTCGCTTTTCTTAACGATCTACCGCGAAGCGGTCGGCCTCGGTCCAGCCAGCGGCATGAACGACAAGTTTGGCTGGGGCATCTGGAAGACGTTTAACGTGGTGGTGCTGACAGCGTGGGGTTCGGGCGCCTTCGCGGTCGGAGTTGCTGCTTGGGTATTTGGCCGGAGGCGTCTGCACTCTCTGATGCGGATGGCCCTGCTCACCAGTATGCTGGCCTACGCCTGCGGCTTGTGCCTGCTGGGCGTCGATGTGGGCCGCCCCTGGAACTTCTATTGGGTCCTTTTCCCGTGGAACTGGAACGTGCATTCCCCGATGGCGGAAGTGGCGATCTGCATGTCGGTGTATGCTTGCATCCCGCTGTTCCTGGAAAATATTCCGCCGGTGCTCGAACGCCTCTGGCACTTCGACGTGCGCTGGCAGCCGATCATAGAGAAACTCGAAAAGGGCCTGCACAAATTTTTCCCCTTTATCGTGGCTTTGGCGTACCTCTTGCCGGGCATGCACCAGTCGTCCCTGGGCGCCTTGATGCTGCTGGGAGGACAACGAGTCCATCCGTTGTGGCAGACCCCGTTCCTGCCCTTGCTCTATCTCGGTGCGGCCTGTTTCATGTCGTTCGGTTGCGTCGCCGGAGGCACCATGTTGTGTTGCCTGGTCTGGAAGCGGCCGATCGATATGGATGTTCTGGACGAAGCCGCGCGCATCACCTGCTGGATCATCTTCGGCTGGCTCATCATCCGCAACCTCGACCTTCTGTTCCGCGGATCGCTGTTTGCCGCCTTCCACTTCACGCGCTACGCTGGCATTTTCTGGCTTGAGACCTTCCTGATTTCCTACGGTGGCTGGCTGCTGTTTCACTCCTTGAAGAACCACAGCCGACGACTCATGTTCGTGGGCTACACCCTGAGTTCGGTGGGCGGCATGCTCTATCGCTTCAGCCCCACTACCCTCGCCTATATGCCCGGCCCGTACGCCATGTACTTCCCGTCGGTGACCGAACTGTTCATCGCGATGGGCTTCATTGCCACCGGCATCGCCGCCTTTCTGGTGATGGTCAAGGTGTTCGCCATTCTTCCCGCGCCGGTTCAGGAATGGCACAACATGGCGCTCTACTTCAAGGCGCGGGGACCGTACAGCAACTGGACCAAATATTTTAATTTTGGATTTTTCGGCGATAGCGAGCCCACAGAATCCGACTAGTTAATCCGATAAAGAGCAGGTCTTATGGCAAAGCGAATCACGATCGACCCCATCACCCGAATTGAAGGTCACCTTCGCATTGATGTCGAAGTGGACAACAACGCCGTCAGCAACGCATGGGCCTCTTGCACCATGTGGCGCGGCATCGAGAACATCCTCAAAGGCCGCGACCCGCGGGACGCATGGCTCTTCACGCAACGCTTCTGTGGCGTCTGCACCACCGTGCATGCCATGGCCAGCGTGCGCTCGGTCGAGGACGCACTCAAGCTCGAGGTGCCGCTCAACGCGCAGTACATCCGCAATCTCATCCTGATTGCGCACGCGTTGCACGACCATATCGTCCACTTCTATCAGCTATCGGCGCTCGACTGGGTCGACGTACTGCAGATTCCGAAAGCCGATCCAGCCGCGACGGCCAAGCTGGCGGAGAGCCTTTCGCCCTGGCCGCGCAATTCCCGCGAGGAGTTCAAAGCGGCACAGGACCGCGTGAAGGCGGTCGCAGCCAGCGGCCAGCTTGGAATTTTCATGAACGGCTATTGGGGTCATCCCGCGATGCGGCTGTCGCCCGAGGTGAACCTGCTCGCCTTTTCGCACTATGTGCAGGCGCTTGAATATCAGCGCAAGGCTTTGCAGGTCGTCGGCATTCTGGGAGGGAAGACGCCACACATTCAAAACCTGACGGTAGGAGGAGTAGCAAACGCGATCGACCTGGACAGCGTGAGCGCCCTCGATATGGACAAACTCGAAACCATCCGCGTGCTGCTCGGCGAGGTCATCGAGTTCGTCAACCAGGTTTACTTCGTCGATGTCTGCGCCATCGCCGGCATGTATCCGGAGTGGTTCGGCATCGGCAAGGGCGTTAACAATTACCTTGCGGTTCCCGACCTGCCGCTCGACAGCGCGGGCACATCCTATGATCTTCCCGGCGGCTACATCATGAACGGAAATATCGGCGGCGTGCATTCCTTCAAGACCGCAGCCGATAAAGATTTTCGCGATGGCGTCAGCGAGGATGTTGCGCACGCCTACTATCACGGCGACAAACCGCTCCATCCTTATAAAGGAGTGACCGACCCCGACTTCACGGGCTGGAATGGCGACGAAAAATATTCGTGGGTCAAGGCGCCACGCTTCAACGGCGCGCCCATGCAGGTTGGTCCGCTGGCGCAGGTTCTGGTCGGTTTTGCGCAAGGCCATCCGCTGACCAGGAAACATGCAGGCCTGGCGCTGGAAAAGATCTCGGCTGTTGCCAGAGTGCAGGCAACTCCGGCGATGTTGGAATCGACTCTCGGCCGCCACGGCGCGCGCGCAATCCGCTGCGCCATGCTGGGCGAACTGGCACAGAAGCATCTGCAACTGTTGATCGACAATGTGGCTAAAGGCGATTACGCAGTTCACAACCAGCCGGTGTTTCCGAGCGGCGAAGTGGAAGGCGTGGGCACTCACGAAGCGCCGCGCGGCACGCTCTCGCACTGGGTGGTGGTCAAGGACGGAAAGATCAAGAACTACCAGGCGGTGGTGCCGTCGACCTGGAATGCCAGCCCGCGCGATGCTTCGGGCGCGCACGGGCCCTATGAAGCCTCGTTGCTGCACACGCCGCTGGCGCGGCCCGAGGAGCCGCTGGAAGTGTTGCGCACGATACACTCGTTCGACCCCTGCATGGCCTGCGCCTGCCATACTTTCGATCCATCGGGCCGGCAGATTGCCAAAGTGAAGGTGCTGTGAAGAATATCCTGATCGGCGGCATCGGAGGCGTCCTGCTAGGCGATGACGGCGTGGGGCCGTACCTCGCGCGGATGTTGGACGCTTACTACCAGTTTGACGATGGCGTCGAAGTTATCGATCTGGGAACTCCGGCGCTGGAGCTGATCGATCAGCTTTCGGGCAGGGATGCCGTCATCCTCATCGATGCGATCAAGGCCGATGCGATGCCGGGGGAGATCGTCCTCTTTCGCAAGGCCGATATCGTTCGTCAGGGTCCGTCGGAAAGGATGGACCCACATGCCCCGGCGCTGGTTGACGCGCTGCTCAGCGCCGAGTTGTTCGGAGTCGCGCCCTCCGACCTGCTTCTTGTGGGAATTCAGGTTGAGTCTTGCGACGCGACGTGCAGCTTGAGCGCGCCGGTGAAAGCATCGTTGGAGAAAGCGATCGCTGAAGTTTTGCGTGAACTGGATCGGTTGCATGTCGGTTACAAGCGGCGGGAGCATCCCAACGATCTCGACATCTGGTGGGATGTGACGCCGTCCGCGCAATGTGAAGAGTCGGTCCCTCTCGTTTAAAGATCACCGTCCTTACTTGGACAATATTGGATTTCTTCCTCGCCGCGTTTTTCTGCTAACCTCCACGCATGGATCTGCTGTGGACTCCATGGCGTTATGCTTACGTGACGGGCGCGGACCTGGTGTCCGGCTGCATCTTCTGCGATGCTCCCAAGGTGAGCGACGAGGTGTCGCGCATTGTGCATCGCGGCGAGCATTGCTACGTCATTCTCAATACCTATCCTTATACGAATGGGCATGTGATGGTTGTGCCCTACGCGCATCTCGACGAATTGCAGAAGTTGCCGACAGACGCTTCGCACGAGATGATGGCGCTGATGCATAAAATGGAGTCGGTGCTGCGCTCGCTCTATGCGCCCGACGGCATCAATCTCGGCATGAACATTGGCCGGGCCGCGGGCGCGGGAGTGGCCGGACATATCCACATGCACGTTCTGCCGCGCTGGGTCGCGGACGCCAACTTCCTAAGCGTGGTCGGCGAGACTCGCGTTCTCCCGGAGTCGCTCCAGGTGACCTGGGAACGGATTCGGAAGGCATTGGTAATTGGTAATTTGTAATTGGTAATTTAGAGGCCCACCGGTTTTGTTTTCAAATTGCAAATTACGAATTACGAATTACGAATTACAAATTACCAATTACAAATTTCCCCTCCATCTCCACGCACTCGACACGATGTCAGCCAGAGTACGCTGGGCGGTCCATCCCAAGATGCTTTGAGCTTTCGCTGGATCGGCTACCAGAATCGGCGGGTCGCCGGGCCGCCTCGCTCCTAGCGTTCGTTTGACTGCTTGGCCGGTGGCGGCTTCGGTGGCGCGGATTACTTCCAGTACTGAGTTGCCCTTACCGGTGCCCAGATTGATGGCCAGAGCATTGTTGCCGTTTGCTTCCGCATGACTCTCCAGATATTGCAACGCCCTCACGTGCGCGTCGGCTAGATCGCTTACATGAATGTAGTCGCGAATGCAGGTGCCATCGGGGGTTGGGTAATCGGAGCCAAGGATTCGCAGTTTTTGGCCGTCATCGGTGGAAGCGTCAAGGGCCAGCGGGATCAGGTGCGTCTCGGGATTGTGAATCTCGCCGATCTCGCCGCTTTCGTCGGCTCCTGCGGCGTTGAAGTAGCGCAGACTGACGGAGCGGAGTCCGTAGGCGCGGCCATAGGCTTCGAGCGCGTTTTCGAAGAAAAGTTTGGTTGCGCCATAGGGATTGACGGGCAGGCGCGGCATCTGCTCGGTGATGGGGAAGCGTTCGGGAACGCCATAGACGGCACAACTGGACGAGAAGACGAAGCGGCGGATTCCGGCCTCGAGCACGGAGTTCAACAGGGTGAGCGCGGCTTGCACATTGTTCTGGAAATATTTGCGCGGGTGCTCGACCGATTCTCCAACGTAAGCGTGGGCGGCAAAGTGCATGACGGCGTCGGCGCGGCGAAGGACGGATTGGAGCGTGGCGGGGTCTGCGATGTCGCCCTCCACGAGCTCGAAGCCTTGGGCAAGGCGGCGGTGGCCGGCGGAGAGATTGTCGTAGAGGATGACTTCGTATCCGGCACGGCGCAGAGCACGGGCAGCATGACTGCCGATGTAGCCCGCTCCGCCAGAGACCAGAATGGCCACGATCTATGTTGACCGGAGAGGCGGAGGGGCGAAGTGAGGGTCATCACTGTGCGATTGTGACGAATTAACTATTGAGTAAACACGCCACGAGCGCAGTAACTGGGCTTGACATGATCTTCTCTGCGAATTGCGGCGGGTAAGCGTCGCTATCATCCGGGGCGAGCGAGTAGTGTAGAATTTGAAAGTTAACCCCACGTTGTCATCATTTTGTTGGCAGCGGAATCACGTGGTTCGGGTCGGATCATCGGGACGTAGCGCAGCCTGGTAGCGCACTTGCTTGGGGTGCAAGGGGTCGCGAGTTCAAATCTCGCCGTCCCGACCATTTCTACTCCCTTCTGCCCCTTAGAGATCCTTCGCTAGTACGGGGCAGGGAGCATTTTCCGCGTGTGTCCATGACGCGCGGGGCAGCGCTGTGCTATCGAATCCCGATGCGACCGTGGAATCCCATCCTTCGTGGAAAGCGCGGAGGATATTCAGGCCCACCTTACTCTTTGCGGCTCGCCAGCCCCCTGTGACCCGTGCCCTTGCATTTTTCCCTGATTTGGAGCACCTTTTCACGTTGAAAGGAGTGTCCCGAAATTATGATCAATGTTCTCGTCCATCACGAAGTTGCCGATTATACGGCCTGGAAAGCGGCGTTCGACTCCAATCTGGATTGGCGGCACAAGCATGGAGAGCAGGCTTGCCGCATCTTTCGCAGCGCCGGAAACGTCAACGGGCTTGTGCTTTTCTTTGAGTGGGAGAATCTGGAGTCGGCGCGGGCTTTTCTGGCTTCGGACGAACTGAAAGCCAAGATGGCCAGCGCCGGGGTCAAGGGTGAGCCTCGGGTGGATTTTCTGACAGAAGTGCATAGCGTTCGGCGTAGCGCCGCGGACTGAAGCAGTTTGACATTTCGGCATTCCGATGGCTGGTTCTGTTCTAACGGCTCGCAGGTGCTGCGCCCTGCGAAAAAATCGACGACCCCTTTTGCGCTTGCGGCATCCAAAGAACTGGTCCGGGCAGCAGACTCGGGGCGGATACGTCCGTCTCGGTAATTCCTCTCTTCTGACTGGCCCCACAAATCGTAGTCTCAGGAGAATCTTATGGCGAAGAAACCAGTCTCCACCAATTCGCGCAAACCTTCCGCCCAACCACGATTTCATCAGAGCGCTCGCGAACTGCAGGCATTTGGCACGGTGACGGCGATGATGCCGTTGCAACTGGACGGGCCCGTGCGTCTGGAAATGACGGAACAACTGAATCAATTATTGGCCGACACCATGACGCTGCGTGACCTCTACAAGAAATCGCACTGGCAAGTGGCGGGACCAACTTTTTATCAACTGCATCTGCTGTTCGACAAGCATTTTGGAGAGCAGAGTGAGTTGGTCGACACGATTGCGGAGCGGATCCAATTGCTGGGCGGGATCAGCATCGCCATGGCGGCGGATGTAGCGGAGACGACGAAAATTCCGCGGCCGCCGAAGGGGCGGGAAGAGGTTCCGGTGCAACTCTCGCGGCTGCTCGATGCGCATGAAGTGATCATCACTCACTGTCGCGAACTGGCGGAGCGCGCCGACAAACTGGGCGATGCCGGCACTAATGATTTGGTGGTAAGCGATGTGCTCCGGACGAATGAGTTGCAGGTGTGGTTTGTCAGCGAGCACCTGGTGGATGAGCCGCTGGTGGAAGCGGATTCGATTCGGGAATCGGCGTAAGCGTTCGCGCGGATGAGTTCCCTGGCAGATCCCAGGTTAGCGCCCAAAGGATGGGCGCGAACCTGGGGCACCCATCGTTTCATTAATTAATGGGAAGCCTTTGCGGCGATGGTTTGCAGGCAGGTGATCAGGCGCTCGCAATCCTGGGTTGTGTTGTAAACGTGCGGGGTCACGCGGATCGAACTGCCCCGCACACTGACGAATACCTTTTCCCGGGCCAGCATCTCGGGCAACTCTTTCGGGATCGGGTGTTTTCTGCGCAGGGCCAGGTAATGAGGCGCGCACACAGATTCCGGGAGCGCGGAAAAACCAACGCCAGCGGCGTTTCTTGCCAGTTGCTGAGTGAGGGCGCCGATTGTTTCGGATATCTGCGCTACGTCCCATTCGAGCAACTGCTGCATGGCGCGCGCGGCTGCGGGCAGCAAAGCGAAGTTTGAACGCTCGCCCATATCGAAGCGGCGCGCACCCGCGTCATAGTTCTCCGTGTACAGGATCAGGCTGGAGAAGTCGCGCGCATTGGCGCGCTGAATCCAGTTTTCCTCGAGCGGCAATCCGCTGTGCCATTTAGGCGCGACGTAGAGAAAGCCCACGGAATACGGGCCCAGCAGCCATTTGTAGCTGGCGGCTACTGCGAAATCGGGGTGCACTCCGTTTTCTACATCGCTGACGCTGAAGGGCAGCGCACCGAGCGACTGGGTGAGATCGAGGGCGAGCGCGGCTCCTTGCTGGCGGCAGGCCCTGCCGATGCGGACCAGGTCCAGCGTTCCGCCGCTCGTCCAATGAACATGCGGGAGCGCGGCGATGGCGACTTCGGAGGTCAGGGACTCGAGAACGGCGGCGGTCCAGTCATTATTGTGGTTGTCATCGGGCCACGGGACGATTTTCAGCTTGGCGCCGGTTCTGTCCGCCAGCCGTTGCCACGCGTAGTAGTTGGAGGGAAACTGTTCTTCGAGCACCAGGATGCTCTGGCCCCGACTTATCGGTAAATTTCTTGCGGCGGTAGTGATGCCGTAACTGGCCGAGGGGACGATGGCTACGCAATCGACGGGGCAGCCGAGGAGTTGAGCGGCGGTGGCGCGAAATTCGTCCGAGCCCGAGAAGAATTTGTCAGGAGTGATTTCCCAGGGATGGGCTTTGCGGGCGAGCCCGGCGGTTCCGGCCTCGACCACTGGCTTCATCAGCGGAGACATGTAGGCGCAGTTGAGATAAGCGACATCCTCGGGGATGTCGAAGAGATGGCGCTGGCAGGGAATCATGGGCTAGCCTGGAACCTCTGTGTCCGGTGATGAGTGTATCAACCGGAAATGAGGTTCTACTGACGAGTCACTTCAAATAGCTGATCGCGCTGTTGTTCAGGCCGCGTTAATTTTCCGTGAAATTTGCTGGATCCGATTGACCTGATCATGGCGCGGAATTAACCTGCCTGCCTATGAGCCAACCCGAACTTGACCAACTGCGGTTTGCGTACAAGAAAGCTGTCGATGAGTGGGTCGACACGATTCGCGCGGAAGAAGCTTTAGCCACTGCCGACCATTCCATGGTGGCTTGGGAGCACTGGGATGATGCGCACTTCAAAGAGCACGACGCCCACGAGAAAGTTACGGCGGCGCGCGAAGCTTACAAGGATGCGCTCCGCAGCGTCAACTATGGCATCTGACGGGTTGTCGGTTTAGGCCAGCGCCCGTTCAGGGCTTCAGCGGAAGATGCGCGACTTGTCGGGCGGAAACTCGACCAGCGTCATGCCTTCGTTGCCCCGGTCGAGATCCTCGTCCTTGGCTAAAAAGGCATACCGTTGGCGCAGGCCCTGCGATTCGGGGTCGAAGATACTCCACTTTTCTCCGGTGATAACTTTCAGCACTTTTCCCTCGCGTTGCCAGGCCGTGATCTGTTCGCGAATGGCGGTGCGAATTGCGCCGCCCTTGCCCGAAGAGCCGTAGCCGTGAATGATTTTCACGACTGGGCCGCTCGCTCCCAGGGGAGCATACAGCGACTCCAGGAGACGGCGCTTCGCCTGCTGGACCGTCGGCATTCCGGCCTTGAGGTTGACGGTTGTGAGTTTAGATTGTGAAGGGACAGGCACAACGGTATTCTACGAGGCGCGATTCGTCTAAAGAGTTGTTATCCCGAACGAAGTCAGGGACCTGCACTTTCGGCAACTGCAGATCCCTCACTCCGTTCGGGATGACAATGCTAATAAGAGTGACAACGGTAATAAGAGTGTGACCGACAGCGGCGGCAATTCGAGCCCCAGAGGAGTGCGCACCATTGCTGCGTTATTTGCGCTTTGCGGAGGCTATCTCGGAATTGTTGGTTGCGTGATGCTGGTTCGTCCGGGAACGATCTCGATGTCGGCGGGCGCGCCGCTTTTGTTTGGCTTGGAATTGTCGGGACCTTATATGTTCCTGCTGATGGCCATCCTCGGTGGCGGAGTGGCGTGGGGACTGGTGGAACTCAACAACCTCGTTCGCCATGCGGCGGTGCTGATTGCGATCACCGGCATCGTCATGCTCGTGCCGTCCGTCTCGGACGCGACGGTTATGGTGCAACCGAAAGCGCTGGCTTACGGCGGATTGGGAATTATCGTGCGCGTGATCGTGGCGTGGCACCTGTCGCGCGGAGAAGTTGCGGAGTCGTTTCGGCGTTCTGCCTGACGCTGCGTGGCTGAATATCGTCTGCAGAAATCAGGCAAAGCCTCGCAGCCGGCTCTTCAGTTCATCGGGATGCACCGCGCATTCCATGGCTTCATCGCGACTCAGGTGACCGTCTTTCACCAGCCTGGCCAGCGACTCCTCGAGGGCAATTGACCCCTTGGCCTTGGTCATAGTGATTTCCTGGTTCATGTGTTGCAGCGCGTTGTGGCGGATGTGCTGGCGCGCGCCGTATCCGATCATTAATAGCTCGACGGCCGGAATGCGCCCACACTTACGACTGGGCAACAAGGTCTGCGTCAAGACGCCGGAGATGGCCATCGCCAGTTCCTGTCGAATCGTGCTCTGGCGTTCCACCGGGAACGAATCGGAGATGCGGGAGATGGCCGAGGCCACGTCGGTGGTGTGCAAAGGTGGAGAGGACGAGATGTCCGGTTTCGGCGGCGGAAACGGCTATCGCCATGCTCTCGGGATCGCGCATCTCGCCGACCACAAGGACATCGGGCGCCTGGCGCAACGCTGCTCGCAACGCGGTGGGAAAATCGGGCGCGTCGGTTCCAACCTCGACCTGCTCGACAATGCTGCGCAGGTGCGCGTGCTCATATTCAACTGGATCTTCGATGGTCACGATATGGCGCGCATCGCGGTGGTTGATCTCGTTGACCAGGGCCGCTAGCGTCGTAGACTTGCCGGCGCCGGCCGCGCCGCCGATCAGCACCAGCCCGCGACGAAGCTGGGCGAGATTGGCGACCCCTGGCGGAAGTCCTAATTCGTCGAGCGCTGGAACCTTCATAGGAAGGGCGCGGATGGTCGCAGCGGCGCGGCCGCGCTCGCGATGCAGGTTGATGCGAAAACGTCCCACGCCCGCGATTCGATACGAACAATCGGCAATCTGCGTGGCGTTGTACTGAGCCGCTCCTACCGGCAGCCGACTCTTATGAAGGCTGCAGAAATACAAAAGGCCGGGCGGGTTGCCCGGCGCTTCGTACTGAGAGGCTAACGATCGGTTTAGTTATCCGGATCGACTTCTCATAACCTCGTTTTACTAATCTCGCATCGTTTTACTAATCGCTCGAAGAACGAAACCTACAATGGCGAACTTACATTACCAGGGCCAAGCCTTCGAGTTCACGCTCGAGGACGGGCAGGGAGCAGCCAGCCATTTCTACCCGGCCGGCGGCGTCGATGGCAGCGGTTTGGGAGACGCCGTAACCTCGCCCCGCCAGGAAAACCTGCAGCAGTTCCGCCGCTTCGCGGGAGTCAACCATGCCGCCCTGGATCAGGTCGTTGCGCAGGGCGCATAGTTCGGTTACCGTAAATCGCTCTTTCATCGCCATTCTCACCCTGACCTCCTACCGCTGCTCGATTAGATTCATCGGCAACCGATTTCGTTACATGCAATCGAAATGCCGTAACTTTGGTACATCATCGAGGAACCCTATTGGTGCCTCTAGTCCTTAGAACACAGGTTGTTACAAAAGGTTGCGGGGAGATTATGGGACGGGGATGGGAAAAGACAACAGGCACAGGAGTTGCCGTATTGACACTTAGTGTCGTTTTATTGCGGGAAAATGCGGAGCGGGGCGACGACTGCCGGTCAGGGCAGGTGGCAGCTTACTCGGTCGTCGCGGCGTCCACCAGCATGATGGGGATGCCGTCCTGGATGGGATAGGTTCGACCACACTCGGAGCACTTCAGGCCGGAAGTTTGCGGGTTCGGCACAACCTTCGTCTTGCAGAGTGGGCAAACCAGCATCGACAGCAGATCGTCGGGAATCATCACCTCATTCTATTCCTTACTTCTACTGACTAGGGGCCTTCATGCATGGTTGCGACGAATTCAAATTCTTTGCCACAGGGGGCACAGGGGAAACACAGAGGGAGCAATGGGGGAAACACGGGGTGAAGCTATGTTATAGAATCGGCTTTCGTTTAGTTTGGTTGGCGAGGTGCTATTGACAGCTCGAATCCTGGATGGGGTTAAGTTGGCGGCGGAGATTCGCGGAGAGGTGGCGGCCCAGGCGGCGGCGCTGGCGGCGACGGGGGTGCGGGGGGGGCTGGCGGTGGTGCTGGTGGGGCATAATCCGGCGTCGGAGGTTTATGTTCGCGGCAAGGTGAAAAGCTCGCTGGAGGTGGGACTTTATAGCGAGCAGCATTCGCCCGGCGAAAACTCTAGTACCGAGGAATTGCTGCGGCTGGTTGCGGATTTGAACCGGCGCGACGAGATTGACGGGATTCTGGTGCAACTGCCGCTGCCTCCGCAAGTGGATGCCAAGAAGGTGCTGCTGGCGGTGGATCCGGCGAAGGATGTGGATGGGTTTCATCCTATGAATGTGGGGTATCTTTCGACGCAACGTCCGGGGATGGTGCCTTGCACGCCGGCGGGAGTGATGGAGATTTTGAAGCGGAGCGGGATTGGGGTGGCGGGGCAAGAGGCGGTGGTGGTGGGGCGTAGCGACATTGTGGGAAAACCGGTCGCCATGCTGCTGCTGAATCAGAATGCGACGGTGACGGTGTGCCACTCGAAGACGCGGGACCTGGCGGGAGTTTGCCGGCGGGCTGACATTCTGGTGGCGGCGATTGGACGGGCGGGGATGGTTACGCGGGAATTTGTGAAGCCGGGAGCCACGGTGATCGACGTAGGAATTAACAAGATCACGGAGCGGGGCGAGTTTGAGCGGTTCTTCGCGGGGAATCGGAAGCGCGAGGAGACGTTTCTGGCCAAGGGATCGACGCTGGTGGGCGATGTTCATCCCGAGGTGGCGGAAGTGGCGGGAGCGATTACGCCGGTGCCTGGAGGCGTGGGGCCGCTGACGATTGCCATGCTGATGGCGAACACGGTGAAGGCGGCCATGCTGCGGCGGGGGATTCTGGCGGCGGCGTAACTGGTTGCGCGTGAACTTCCTTTCACACCTGGCGGCTAAAGCCGATACGGAGATGAGGTGCTTATCGCAGCGGTGAACCGCTGCGCCACCCAAAATCGACAACAGCTTGGCGATAAACCGGTGCCACAAGAAAACAAAAGCAGAACCAAGCATTTCAGGACATATTAAAACCGAATTTGTGAGTATCAATTTGCTTCGACTTGGGCTTACGGGCGGGATCGCTAGCGGAAAATCGGTGGTGGGGGAGATGTTTGTCAAACGGGGTGCGCACCTGATTCAGTCGGATGCGGTGGCGCACTCGCTGATGGAGCCGGGGCACGCGGTGTATGACGAAGTGGTGCGGCGCTTTGGGCGCGAGATACTTTCTGCGGATGGCCGCGTCGACCGGTCGCGGCTGGCTCAGGCAGCTTTCGGGGCACCTTTTGGCACTCAGGGCGGAACGGCGCCGCGCGTGAAAGAGCTGAATGAGATTGTGCATCCGGCGGTGATTGAGTATGAGAATGAATGGATGTGGGAGATTGGCGGGCGCGATGCGGGCGCGATCGTTGTAGTCGAAGCGGCTTTGATTCTAGAGGCGGGAGCGGCGGGGCGCTTTGACCGGCTGATTGTCGTGACATGCCGTCCTGAGCAGCGGGTGGCGCGGCTGGCTCAGAGACTGGGGATCTCGGAGGACGCGGCGCGGGCGGAAGTGGCGCGGAGGATGGCGGCGCAGATGCCGGATGAAGAGAAGATCAAAGCGGCGGACTTTGTCATCGATAATTCGGGGACGCTGCAGGCCACGGATGAGCAGGTTGAGAGAGTTTTTTCGGCGCTTCGTCAGCCGGCATGAATGTTTTCTGAGGGCACGCTTACCGCAGCGGCTGAAGCCGGCTTTTAAAGCAGGGATCCTGATCGCAGCGGTAGACCGCTGCGCCACCCATCAAGATTAGGGAATTGCGGTTGCGGGGGCCTACTTCCGGAGGTTGATATGAAAGGTCTGCTGAATTTCGTCGCGATGGTGTTGCTGGCCTCGTTGGCTTCCGCTGAAAGCTACAATTTGCCCTTCCAGCACATCATCGTGGTGGTGCAGGAAAACCGCACGGCCACCAATCTTTTCGGCGAAGACAGCGCGCTGGTAGCGAATGGTTTTCACTTGGTGACCAGCGGTTTGTGCGGAACGCAGACGATCACGCTGGCTCCCTATCAACTGGACGCCTGTTTCGACGCCTCGCATGCGCATACGGCGTGGGAGATGGCGTGGGACAGCGGGAAGATGGATGGGTTCTGCACGATTCCTTCGGGTATTGCGAACTGCACGGCGCAGCAGAAGCAGGGGGTTCCAACGTGCACGGTGAATGGGGTGGCAACGGCGTGCCCGCAATATACGACGGTGACGGCGTCGCAGCTTGGACCTTATTTCCAGATGGCGGCCCATGGTGGATTCGCCAACTACATGTTTCAGACGAACCAGGGGCCGAGCTTCCCCGCTCACCAATTTCTATTCTCGGGAACTTCAGAACCGATTGCTCCGACGACCACGGATTACAAATTTTTCGCGGCGGAGAATGCGAGTTTTCCTAAAGGCGACAAGGACAAGAATTACGGCTGCCTGGCCGACGTGGGAACCTTTGTCTGGCAGGTGAATACCAAGGGCGCGGAGGTTACGGGCTACACGCCTACTTATGTGGCGACGGCGGACCGGACGCCGGGGTATCCGTGTTACGAGCATAAGACACTTTCGGACGTGTTCAGTGCGGTGACTCCGGAGATTACGTGGCGTTATTACACGGCGGCGGATGGGTCGCTGTGGAACGCTCCGAACGCGATCAATCATATTTGCATGCCGAGCGGCAGTACGACGGATGGTACCAGCACGTGCACGGGACCGATTTATACGGCCAACGTGGTGAATGACCTGGAGCTGTTTACGGATCTGGGGGCGAATCCGGCGCAGGCGCAGTGCACGCTGCCGCAGGTGAGTTGGGTGATCCCGGATGGAAACTGGTCGGACCATCCGGGAACGGTGGGGCACGATGGCGGGCCGTCGTGGGTGGCGGCGATTGTGAATGCGGTTGGGGGATATAACAATGATGGCAGTTCGTTGCCTATCAAGTGCGGGTATTGGGCGAACACGGCGATCCTTACGACGTGGGATGACTGGGGCGGATTCTACGATGATCTGAATCCGATTCCGATCATGAGCGCGGGCAATGGCGGGAAGGGCGGGTATCCGCATACATCGAACGGGACTAATTATGTTTACGGGTTCCGTGTGCCGCTGCTGGTGAATTCGACTTACGCCAACGTGAATTATGTTTCGGGCGGGGGTGTGTATCCTCCAGTGTGTCCTGACTCTTATTGTCACGATTTCGGAAGCATTTTGAATTTTATCGAGTATGCGTTTGGCAAGGGCGGGAAGCCGCTGCCGGAGATTGGGTATTCCGACTGGCACTATGCCGATCACTATGCGCAGGACAAAGGGAAGAAAGCTGACGACTATTCGCTTTACGATTTTTTCAATTTCAAGAAGGCGAATGCGTTCGTGAAAATTACCGGGGCAAAGTATCCGACGAGTTGCTTTCTGTCGGCGACGGCGGCGCAGGGGTGTTTTCCGGGATATCCCAAGCCTCCGGATAATGACGCTGAGGACGGAGATGTGGATTAGAGTCGGTAGTTGTTGGTCATTCGTCCAACAGCAGGTCCTTCGCTTCGCTCAGGATGACAAAGCAATTCTGTGATGGCCGGCGTTTTAGCGGGGTTCGCGCTTCGGCATCACTATCCATTGCAAGAGCGAACTCACCACGCTGAGGACGATGGCTCCGAGAAAAGCTGCTTCAAAACTCCGCACGAAGAAGCCGCGCACCACGGAGGCTGCCAGCTCCAGCATGAGCGCGTTGATTACGAACCAGAACAGGCCCAGGGTCAACAGGGTCAGTGGGAAGGTCAGAATTTTTAACAGCAACCCTAGCGTTGCGTTGACCAAGCCGATAACGGCTGCTGCAATTAGCGCGGCCATCGGGCCGCTCACGTAGATGCCGGGGACGACGTGGGCGACGATCCACACGGCCAGCGCGCTTAGAATCCAATGGAGCAGAAGACGCACGGTTCAGCCTCCTTCTACTGCTGATGATTGGACACTATACAGCTTGATGGCGGCGCTGGGAACTGCATGACGCGCTGCGGTCAGAAGTGGCTGGGTAGGGGTCTTTCGACTGCACATGGACATCGGCTTCGCCGATTTCCATGCTTCGCTCAAGATGACAGATTTGTTTAAGAATATATGGCGCAGAAGACGAATGCGGCGCGGTTGCTGGATCAGATGGGAATTCACTACGAACTGCGGGAGTATGAGGTTGATCCGGAGGATCTGGCGGCGGAAACGGTGGCGGCGAAGATCGGGTTGCCTGCGGAGCAGGTTTTCAAGACGCTGGTGGCGCGCGGGGAGCGTAATGGGATTTGTATGGCGGTGATTCCGGGAGATCAGGAAGTGAATTTGAAGGCGCTGGCTGTGGCAGCGGGCGAGCGGAAAATACAGCTGGTTCCGGTGAAAGAGCTGCAGGGGCTTACCGGGTATATTCGCGGCGGAGTTACGGCGCTAGCGGGGAAGCGGGATTATCCCGTGTTTGTGGATGAGACGATTGAGCTGTTTGATGTGGTTTCTATTTCGGCGGGGGTGCGGGGAGTGCAGATTCTGATCGCGCCGGCGGATTATTTGCGGGCTGCCAAGGGAACGATTGCGGCGCTCGGGGAAGCGAAGCTGTGAGCCGCGCGTCGGTCAGGCCGATGGAGCGCTCAGTGTCACGATGTACACTGATGGCTCGAGAAATGTTCGTTCTGTCACAAATCTTCGGCGACCTCGATTCTTGTAGATATCTCTTTATGCGGGAGATCAGTGAGCCGGGAGATAACCAACTTCGCCTTCTAGTGGAGGAGGCCCGCGCTACTGAGGAGGTGCGCACTGCTCAGGTGTGTGGCGTGGAGCTGTCTGGGCACCCAATTGAATCGACAGAGGAATGCCAACTCTTCGAGGTTCTTTGGGAAAGCTACGTTGCTTATTCAGTCCGGAATGAATCGTTTGTTTCCAAAGACGATTTTGAGGAATTCTCGGGCAGGTTGATCAGGGTCTACTCGAAGTCGCATTTTCTCGAATACGCTTCGCGCGCAACGTTCGCATGCAACGAACTTCCTGGACCAATGCATCATTTCGGTCTGATTTGTCAAAATCACATAATTGACGTTATTTCCACCGGGCCACCAAGTGTGCGCAAGCTCAGGTACTGAATGGCTGGGCTTCTCTTCGACCGTATAACGGAGCAGTCTTAACGGCTGTTGATCCTTGGAGGTCAGCAGAAATAGAATTTCTTTGAGGTAGGCCATGCCCACTGCGACCCGCACGAATCCGCTCTCTTTCCTGACTGATCAGCTTGCTGAACTCAAGGCCAAGGGCACGCACTTCAAGTTGCGGGTGCTGGAGGATGAGCAGGCTCCGGTGTGCACTTTTGATGGCAAACAGGTGATCAATCTGGCTTCGAACAATTATCTTGGATTTACTACGCATCCCAAGCTGCGCGAGGCGGCTTTGGAGGCTACGCGCAAATATGGCGTGGGATCGGGTGCGGTGCGGACGATAGCCGGGACGATGCGAATCCACATGGAACTCGAGGAGAAAATTGCTCGCTTCAAGAATGTCGAGGCTTGCGTGGTTTTCCAGTCGGGATTCACGGCGAACGCGGGAACGGTTTCTGCGTTTTTGGGTAAGGATGACTTCATCATTTCGGATGAACTGAATCATGCTTCGATCATTGACGGGGCGAGGCTTTCGCGGGCCAAGATTCTCGTCTTCCGGCATAAGGACGTCGCGCACGCCTCGGAACAACTGGCCAGCGTGAAGGACCAGCCGGGGAAGAAGCTGCTGATCACGGATGGCGTGTTCTCAATGGATGGCGATATCGGGCCGCTGCCGGGGCTGTGCGGGGCGGCGGAGAAATATGGGGCGGTCATGATGGTGGATGACGCTCATGCTTCGGGCGTGCTGGGGCGGCAGGGGCGCGGAACGGTCGATCATTTTTCGATGCACGGGCGCGTCGATATTCAGGTGGGAACTTTGTCGAAGGCGATCGGGGCGCTGGGCGGATATGTTTGCGGCACGCGGGATCTGATTGATTTTCTTTATCACCGGGCACGGCCGTTTCTGTTTTCTACGTCGCATCCTCCGTCGGTCGCGGCTACGTGCATTGCGGCTTTTGATGTGCTGGAAACGGAGCCGCAGTGGATGGAACAGCTCTGGGCGAACACTCGTTTCTGGAAAAAAGAACTGGGACTGTTGGGATTTAATATTGGCGGACAGACTACTCCGGCTAGCGAGACGCCGATTACTCCCATCATTATTGGGGATGGGCGGCTGACCATGGAATTCTCGCGCGAACTGTTTAAAGAGGGCGTGCTGGGGACTGGGATTGCTTTTCCTACGGTGCCGGAGGGGAAGGCGCGAATACGGACCATTATGACGGCCACGCATACTCAGGATGAGCTGCAGCGGGCGCTGGAAGTTTTGGGGCGAGTGGGGAAGCGGATGGGGATTGTTGGTTAGGGGCCGTGGCATGGCAAGTTAATACATAGGTCCTTCGCTTCGCTCAGGATGACAGAGTGCTTGTAGTTTCTAAATTTCATCCTATAAAGTTGCGGCCATCCTTAAGTTGTGTATTCGGGGCGTTGGAATCGCCTCTAGAATAGCGGCATTATGCGCGCAATCTTTCAGTGGAATCTGGGCACTCGCGTCCTGGAGTTGGGGCGGCACACTCTGATCATGGGAGTGCTCAATGTCACGCCTGATTCTTTTTCCGATGGAGGGATGTACATCGACGCGGAAAAGGCGGTGGTGCGCGGCGAGCAGTTGCTAGATGAAGGGGCGACGATCATTGACGTAGGCGGGGAGTCGACGCGGCCGGGATCGGACGTGGTGACGGAGGAAGAAGAGCGGCGGCGGGTGCTTCCGGTGATTCGCGATTTGAAGCGGCGGCGTCCGGATGCGGTGGTCAGCGTGGACACTTACAAGGCTGGCGTGGCGCGGGCGGCGATCGAACTGGGGGCGGAGGTGGTGAACGACGTCAGCGGGTTCCGGTGGGATGCGAAGATGGCGAAGACGCTGGCGGAATTGAAGGTGGGAGCGGTGCTGATGCACACGCGCGGGCGTCCGGAGGAATGGCGGGGGCTGCCGCCGATTGGCGATCCGGTGCTGGTGGTAAAGCGGGATTTGCGGCAGTGGGCGGAGACGGCGACCTTGGCCGGGGTGAAGCGCGATCACCTGGTCTTGGATCCGGGATTTGGATTCGGGAAACGCTTTGAGGAGAATTATCCGCTACTGGCGCATTTTGGCGAGTTGCAGCAGATGGGATTTCCGCTGCTGGCCGGGGTTTCGCGGAAGTCGTTTATCGGGCGCATGCTGGCGCGGGAGGGCAACGACGCGGAGATTTCGGAGCGGCTCTATGGAACGCTGGCAGCGGAATCGGGGTTGATTCTAAAAGGGGCGCACATTCTCCGGACGCACGACGTGCGTTTCGCGCTGGAAGCGGCGCGGGTCGCGGATACCATGGTAGCTCGGGGCGGCTAGCACTAGTGCGAGCCGGCAACAATTCCTCTCAACAACGGCGGTAGCTATCTCTGTGGCGACCGCACGAGTGAATGGCGGTTAAGTCTCTAACAGTTCCTCGATTCTTTTTCCACCAGCCTGATCCATCCCATCTTGTGAAGTTTTTCATGAGAGCGCTCTTAGCAATATAGACGGGGTGTCTGCGTTGTTCGGCGCGCAGCAGAGACGAGTGGTTAACCCTTCAAGTTTGGCTCCTTTCCTCCACCACCCTTTGGATTTCACCCAGAGCGATTCCCGGCACGCCGCTTGCAGATCAAGACAGCAAGATGGCGGATTTGAAAGCTGGCGGCGCGCCGCAGAAACGCCGCAGTCGACGAAGGGGCGCGCTGGCGGTGATGCTGATTGGTCTGCTGGGGGCGGTTTCGGTTGTGGTGTGGATGGCAGAGCAGCGCGCCGG
Organism: uncultured Acidobacteriaceae bacterium; assembly: GCA_963775845.1. Classification (GTDB taxonomy): domain Bacteria; phylum Acidobacteriota; class Terriglobia; order Terriglobales; family Acidobacteriaceae; genus Acidiflorens. Next base: position 490,158 of record CAVZKN010000002.1, read on the forward strand.
TAACTTGTCTGGCGGAGCGCTTGGGGAGACCACGCTTCCGCTCGAAATTTTTGTGGTGAATTTGACGGGTCCGAACCAGCGCGCTTTTTTGCGGGTGGGGATCACGCTCGGGCTCGGGAAACCGTTGCCGCGGAATCCGGCGGAGGTGCCGACTGCACTGGTGCGCGACACGATCCTGTCGGTGCTGGCGACGGCTCAACCGGAGGAACTGGTGAAGGCTGAGGGCAAGCGGCAATTGAAAGACGAACTGCTGAAGGCGCTGCAGGAGCGGGTTCCGCAGCTGGCAGTGGAGAACGTGTACTTCACCGAATTTCTGGTGCAGACATAAAACGGGCAGACAGATTGGCGCCGAATGCGAAACGCATCCGGTAGAGAAAGTGCGAACGCGATGGCCGCATCCGCGCAACCTAAGCCCGTCGTTCCGGAACCGGCGACCGCCTTCGATCCTCTCGCCGAGAAATGGGTGCGGGTGGAGTCTTTGCCATGCCTGCTCACGGTCGAGATTCCGGTGCCGAGTTTCACCGTTGCCGATCTGCTGCGGCTGGAACGCGGGCGGATCATCGCCACGCGTTGGACGGTCGGACAGGATGTGCCGCTTCGCGTCAACGATGAACTGGTGGCGTGGAGCGAGTTTGAAGTCGTGCAGAACCGCCTGGCAGTGCGCTTGACGGAGTTGGCATAGGCAGGCACACGCGTCGGAAGATGAGGTCACGGAAGCCAATGGAATGGACAACGCCCGGGCTGTCGCGAATGGAGATCGTTCCGAGGTGCGAAGAAGCAAGCGCAGCGCGCCGGTGGGCCCAGGTTGCAAGCGGCTGGTGGAACCGGCTCCGAGCTTTTGGGCAAGCAGCACGGGTGCGAGCGGGAAGGAAACGAAAGACACTTTCCGTGCGCGAGACGGCGGCGCTGGGCGACCGGCGGTTCGTTTCCGTGATTCAGTTTGAGGGGAAGAGGTTTCTGATTGGCTCGGGCCCATCCGCCATTACTTTGCTGGCGCGCCTCCCCGATGCAGTGAAGGATGCGGTGGTGACGTCCGTGGAACCTTAAGCGGCAGGCACGAATAAGAGGGACGAGGGCAATCTGAAGAACTGGAAGCAGATCGGGGAGAAAGCGGGAGGCGTACTCCTGGTGGTGATGGCGGGGGCGGCGCCGCTGTGGGCGCGTTCGCAGGCGTCGCGGGGACTCTCGTTGCCGGGATTGCTGCCTGGGGGCGGGACGAGCAATTCCGCGCCGTGGAACATTGTCGTGCTGCTGACGCTGCTGACGATGATTCCGGCGATTGTGCTGTCGATGACGCCGTTCGTGCGGCTGCTCATCGTCTTTCATTTTTTACGGCAGGCGCTGGGCACGCAGACTACGCCGAGCAACCAGACGCTGATTGGCCTGTCGTTGATTCTGACTTTTTTTCTGATGCAGCCGGTGGGGGCGGCCATCTACCAGGAGGCGATGGTTCCGCTGGACGCCGGGCACATCACGATGATGACAGCGATGGATCGTGCGGTGGTCCCCATGCGGCATTTCATGCTCAAGTACGCGCGGGAAAAAGATCTGGCGCTGTTTGTCGAACTGGCGCACGAAGCGAGGCCGGCGAAACCGGAGGATCTGGGCATGCGCATTGTTGCGCCCGCTTATTTGCTCAGTGAACTGGAGGTGGGATTTCGTATTGGCGCGGCTTTGTTTCTTCCATTCCTGGTCATCGATCTGGTGACGGCGGCGGTTACGACTTCGATCGGCATGATGCAACTGCCGCCGGTCATTATTTCGACTCCGCTGAAGATTCTTTTGTTTGTGGTGGTGGATGGGTGGAACCTTTTGATCGGCTCGCTGATGCGGAGTTTTTCCTGAAAGGCGGTTATGGGAACGGAACAAGTGGTGACGCTCTTCCGGCACACACTGCAGATGGCACTGCTGATGGGGGCTCCGCTGCTGCTGGTGGCGGTGGCGGTCAGCCTGCTGGTCAATGTAGTGCAGGTGCTGACGTCGTTGCAGGACCAGACGCTTTCGACGGTGCCGCGGCTGGCGGCGGTGGCGGCGGCGATTCTGGTTTTCTTTCCCTGGATGCTGCGCAAGCTGATGTTCTTCACGATTGGGATGTGGTCGGACTTTCACCCGTTCGTGCGCTGACGATGCCTTTTCCGATTCCGGTCGAGCGCACGGTTGAGGCTTGGATGATTGCCGGGTCGCGGGTCAGCGGGATGCTGGTGGTGGCTCCGTTTCTGGGGAGCGCGGCCGTTCCTCCGCGCATCAAGGTGGGCTTCGCCTTGCTGCTGACTGTATTTCTGGCGCCGATGGTTCCGGCAAATTCTTCGGCGCTGTCGACGCCGGCGATGCTCAAGGTGTTGCTGGGCGAGGTGGCCATTGGCTTTCTTTTGGGACTAACCCTCCAGCTGATCTTCGAAGCCGGGCAGATTGCCGGGCAGGTATGCGGAGTGCAGATGGGATATTCGCTGGCGAGCCTGGTAAATCCTGACAACAGCCAAGCGGATTCGGCGGTGCTTTCGACGTTTTACGAACTGATTGTGCTTTTGCTCTTCATTCAACTGGGCGTGCCGCACTGGCTGTTGCGGGGACTGGCACGCAGTTTCACTTATCTTCCGCCAGGACACTTTTCGCTGAGCGGGCCGGCAGTGCATGCGCTGTTCAAGTTTTCCGCGGGGATGTTTGTTGCCGGACTGCAGATTGCCGCGCCGGTGCTGGTGGCGAGTTTGTTCGCCGACATTGCGCTGGGTTTTATCGGGAAGGCTTCGCCGCAGTTGCCGGTCTTATTTGTCGGCATCTCGATCAAGAACCTGCTCGGGCTGGCCCTGTTGTGCGGAGCGGTCGTGTATTGGCCGCGTTTTTTCGATGCGCGCTTTGGACGCGCGCTGGAGGCTTCGGAGAGGATTCTGCAACTGGCGCGGTGAGGAAGTTCCCGCCGGTCCGGCTGAAGCCGGGCCTTTCAAAGCTTCTGAGAACCGCAAAGTAAGAACTGAGAACTGATTTTTGACTTATGGCAGAAGCCAATCAGACCGAACAGGCGACTCCGCGACGGCGGCAGAAGGCGCGCGAAAAAGGACAAGTGGCGCGCAGCCGCGATTTGATGGGCGCGGCTGCGGGCATGGCTGCGATCTTTGTCTTGTTTTCCCTGATGTCGAGCTTCCCGCTGGCGTGGCGCGGTTTTTTCCGCGACTGCCTGGAGGGCGCCGTCTCCGGCAATTTGAGAATGGAGGCGTTGCGTCCTTTTTTTACGCACACGGGCCTGTTCGCCGCCGTGGGCGCGGCCCTGGCGCTGAGTTGGGGGGTTGCGCTGTCTTCCGCGCTGGCGCAGGGAGGACTGGTGTTTGCGCCGGCATCGTTGATGCCGACCGCTTCGCGCATGAGTCCGGCAGCCAAGCTCGGACAGTTGTTCTCGATCACGGCGTTGCGCGGGCTGATCAAGTCGCTGCTTCCGGCTGCGGCGGTCACTTACGCCGGCGTCGGCTGCCTGCGCCGCGACTGGGGTTTGCTGATGGCGCTCCCGGCGCGATCTGCGCGCGGTTTGCTGGGCTTTGCCGCAGAACGCATTTTTGAGATTGCCTGGAAGTCGGCCCTGGTCCTGCTGATCTGGTCGGTGCTCGACTATCTGTTCGAGCGCCAGCATCTTTCGAGCGAATTGAAAATGAGCCGCCAGGAGTTGAAGGACGAGTACAAGGACACGGAGGGCAATCCGGTCATCAAGGGGCGCATACGGCGGCTGCAGCGCCAGATGCGGCGCCGCCGCATGCTGGAAGAGACGAAACGGGCGAGTGTCGTAATCACCAATCCTACGGAGTACGCCATCGCGCTCGAGTACGGTCCGGAGATGGCAGCGCCGGTCGTGGTCGCCAAGGGCCGCAACCTGCTGGCGGCGCAGATCAAGGAAATCGCGCGCTGGGAGAACATTCCCATGGTGGAGAATCCTCCGCTGGCGCACGCGCTTTACCGCACGGTCGAGATCGGGCAAACCATTCCTGCGAAACTGTATGCCGCTATCGCTGAAATTCTGGCCGCGGTGTATCGCGCCGAGGCCGCCGCCGCTGCGGCCGCCGTGACGGGAGGCCGCCGCTGATGCCCGTCCTCGGGAAACTTGCCACCGGATCCGCCCCCACCACAGCGACAGCCCCAAAGAACAATCCTCTGATCGAGTGGATCATCCCGATTGCGGCCGTCAGCCTGGTTTTTGTCATGCTGGTGCCGTTGCCGGCGGTGGTGCTCGATCTGCTGCTGGCCATGAGCTTTGCCGCCTCCGTGCTGGTGCTTCTTTCCGCGCTGCAGATTCTACGCCCGGCACAGTTTTCCGTCTTTCCCAGCCTGCTGTTACTGCTGACGCTGTTTCGTCTTTCGCTGAATCTGGCGTCGAGCCGCCGCATTCTTCTGCATGGCAATGAAGGCGCGGGCGCGGCGGGACGCGTCATTGAAGCCTTCGGGCAATTCGTGGTGGGCGGCAACTATATTGTGGGCTTCGTTCTCTTTCTCGCGCTCATCGCCATTCAATACATCGTGGTCAGCCACGGCGCGGTGCGCACGGCGGAGGTCACGGCGCGCTTCACTCTGGACGCTCTGCCCGGCAAGCAGATGGCGATCGATGCCGACCTCAACGCCGGGCTGATCGACGAGTCGCAGGCGCGGGCGCGGCGCGAACAGACGGCGCGCGAGGCGGAATTCTACGGCGCCATGGACGGGGCGGCACGCTTCAACCAGCGCGATTCGATTGCGACCATCCTGATTACAGCCATTAACATTCTCGCCGGTTTTCTGATTGGAGTCTTCCAACTCGATATTCCGTTTCGCGAGGCGCTGAAGACGTATACGGTGCTGACGGTCGGCGACGGGCTGGTTACGCTGATTCCATCGCTGCTGGTTTCGATGGCGGGGGGGATGGTGGTGACGCGGGCGTCGTCGAACGCCACGCTCTCGGCCGACCTCGGAACGCAACTGCTGTCGCGGCGGCGCTCGCTACAGATAGCGGCGGGGGTGATGGTGGCGCTCGCCTGCATTCCGGGATTGCCGAAATTTTCCTTCCTCTCCGTTGCTGGAATCGTGCTGCTGCTGGCATCGCGGCTGCCCGCTCCGGTGAAAGATAAAGACGGGAAGGTGATCGAGCCTTCGCTTGCCGACCCGATAGCGGCCGCTGCGGCGGGAGTCGATAAAGACAAAAAGGCGGCGAAATCCGAATCGATCGAAGATCTGCTCAAGCTGGATGAACTTTCGCTGGAGGTGGGATATGCGCTCGTCCCTCTGGTCGACGTCGCGCAGGGGGGACAACTGCTCGCGCGAGTCAAGGCTTTGCGCAGCAGTCTGGCGGTGCAACTGGGCTTCATCGTTCCGCCCGTGCATATCACGGACAACGTGCGGCTGAAGCCGCGTGAATACGTGATCTCCTTGCGGGGCGTGGAGGTTGCGCGCTGGGAGATGCTCGAAGACAAGGTGCTGGCCATCAGTTCGGAGGTGAAGCCTCCGGCGCTGGCGGGAACGGCCACGCGGGAGCCGGCGTTTGGGGTGTCCGCGCTATGGATTGCGCGCGCCCTGGAGGCGCAGGCACTGACCTCCGGCTACGCCGTGGTCGATCAGACCTCTGTGCTCTCCACTCATCTGGCCGAGCTCATCCGGCAGCATGCTTATGAATTGCTGACCCGGCAGGAGACGAAGCGGCTGCTGGACCGGCTGAGCGAGAGCCATCCCAAGCTGGTGGAGGAGTTGGTGCCGAAGATTCTTAGCCTGGGCGAGGTGCAGAAAGTGTTGCAGCAACTTTTGCGGGAGCAGGTTTCGATTCGTGACTTGCCGAGCATCCTCGAAACACTGTTGGATACATCCGCCATCAGCAAGAACCCGGTGCTGCTCGTGGAGGCGGCGCGGCAGAGTCTTGGGCGGGCGCTGGTGCGTCCACTGCTGTCGGAGGATGGGGGGCTGCGGGTGCTGACGCTCGATCACAATATCGAAGAAGAGCTGGGACGCGCCTTTAATCCGCAGGCGGCGCCCGCTGGCAGCACGGGTTTGCAGCCGTCATTTGTGCGCCGCATTCTGGATGGCTTGCGGCAACTGGCGGGAGATCAGGTGGCGCAGACGGCGCCCATTCTTCTGTGCGGCACACCGGCGCGTTTTCATCTGCGGCGATTGCTGGAACCGTTCTTGCCGAAGATTGTGGTGCTCTCCCCCTTGGAAATTCCTCCCATGATTTCTGTGCAGTCGCTGGGTACGGTGAGGTGAGAACGTCTGCGGCCATAAGTGCAAGACGTTGGCCGTCAGCCGTCGGTCGTTCGGCGTGCGGTGTGCAAATGATGAATCAGGACCGAATTGAGTGGAAAAGGCTTCCTGCCCGCATGCACGGAGCCGAGCCCCGTCACCACACGACCCTTAGTGCGAAGAGACGAACGATGACCCTAAGAAAGCAGGCTTGTGACCAAACATGCCGCCGAAGCCTATCAGAGCGTTCCAACGGACGCGGAACGCGAGCGCATTTTGATGGAACAATTGCCGCAGGTGCGCTACATCGCGCGGCGGATCCACGAACGGCTGCCGCGCCACGTGCCCTTTGAGGACCTGGTGCACGCGGGCGTGGTGGGACTGATCGACGCGCTCAACAAGTTTGATTTGTCGAAGCAGGTGCAGTTCAGTTCTTATGCGAAGTTCCGCATCCGTGGAGCGATTCTCGACAGTCTGCGCGAGTTGGACTGGAGTCCGCGTGAATTGCGGCGCAAGGGACGGCTGGTCGATTCCACGTATTCGGAGCTTTCCGGCAGGCTGGGACGCGCGCCCGACGAGAGCGAGATTGCCGAAGAGATGGGGATCAGCCTGCATGAACTGCAGTCGCTGCTCGCGGAACTCGATGGACTGGAGCTGGGCAGCTTGCGGGTGGAATCCCCGCGGGACGGGAAGGAAGAAAACCTGAGCGATTATGTTCCGTCGAAGCCGGAGGAGACTCCGTTTTTTCAATGCCTGCGGTCGGAGACGCGCCATTTGCTGGAGGAGGCGATCTCGGAGTTACCGGAGAAGGAGCAGCGGGTGCTGGCCCTTTACTACTACGAGGAACTCACGATGAAGGAAGTGGGAGCGGCACTGGGGATCGGGGAGTCGCGAGTTTCGCAGATTCATTCGCTGGCCATGGTGCGGTTGCGCGCGCGGCTCAACTTTTTGACCGCGCCGGGAGCAGCGCGCGGCAAAGCGGCGGGAACTCCGTAGCCGGGGTTGAGAGAGGCAGCCGAGCTGCGCTCGGCTTGACCCTTCGGCTTCGCGCAGGCAGGCTCGCGGGGCGCCCGTCACCACGCGGGCAGACACAGATTGAATGATTGACGACGGGCGTTTATGGACAAAGTATTAGACCAGCAGGAAATCGATGACATGGTGCGGGCGGCGCGGCTGGGTGGCTCCGCCGCGGCCAGCACGGGCCCGATTATCCAGCCGTGGGACATACGCCAAGCGGGGCAAATTGGAACCGAGCAGTTGCGGGCGATCAACCAGCTGCACGAAAGTTTTGCGCGCAATTTGACCACCGCCATCGGCGGATACTTGCGCATCCTTTTTGATTGCGAGCTGGTTTCAGCCGAGCATCTTACCTTTCGCGAATTTCTGGCGGGTGTTCCGGAGAAAACTTATTTTGCCTCGTGCGACCTGACGCCGGTGGGCGCGACGGCGGTGCTGCAACTCGACCTGACGATCGCTTTTCCGATTATCGACATCATGCTGGGAGGGGAGGGCACGCAGACGGAGAGCGCTCGCGACCTGACCGAGATCGAGGAACAGGTGCTGGAAGGAATCGTCCGCATCATGCTGCGCGAGCTGCAGAACAGCTGGACAGCGATCGCTTTGGAATTCAATTTTGGAGCGCGCCAGCACATTCTGCAGACGCAACGGCTGATGCCTCCCGAAGAAAAAAATCTTTGCCTGAGCTTCGAGATCAAGATGTCGGAGACGCGGGGCACGTTGAACGTGGCGATTCCGGCCGTGGTTTCGAATGCGCTGCTGCGGAAGATTACCGCCGACTTCAGCTACCAGAGGCGGCGCGGCTCGGAGGAAGCGCGCCTGCAGCTGCAGAAAAAAACGCTGAACTGTTTTTTCCCGGTCGAACTGTCGATGCCGGGCCTGCAAGTTCCCCTGGAGGCCTTGACTGATCTCGAGCCCGGGCACGTGCTGACTTTTCCGCGGAACGCCGCCGAACCGGCGGTGTTGCTGGTGGAAAACGTCTGGCTGTGTTCGGCGGCACCCGTGCGCGTGCACTCGCGCCGCGCCGCTCGGGTGCTGTCGCTTGAGGCTCCGCTCTCGAGCGAAGCTGAGTAGCCGGTTTGGAAGTTTATGACGGTAAATTCATGGCAGACGATCTGATCATTCCCGAGAAAAACGCAGGCTCGGATTTGCGTGCCGAAGTGCAGCAGTGGTGCGAGACGTGGGGGACGTGCCTGGGCAAAGTCGTTTCGCAAGTTTCGGGGAAGGCCGCTAACTTCGACATCTCGCCTCAGCCTGTGGAAACGGCCGACTCCGATGTGTGGTACGTGGTGATCGCGGGAGGTGCTGTCCAGGGAGAGATGTCTTTGCGCGTGCCGGCGGCGTCTGCCACTCGGCTGGCGCAAGCGCTTCTTGGCGAACTGGACACAGCTGCGGCCGCCGAAACGGCGACCGCGAAAAGCGTCACGGCAGAAAACAAGGAAGCGCTGGAAGAGCTTCTGCGGCAGGTTACGGGCCTCGCGGCCACGGCCCTGGCGACGGCGGCGAGCGGCGAAGTTCAACTTCACCTGGCGGCATCGGGCGCGCCAACGTGGTCGCCGGATGCGGTCGTGTGCCTGTGCGGTGCCTTGGCCGAGGGCGGAGATGCAATCAGGGTGGAAATCCAGATCAGCCGGGCGCTGGCCTCGGCGCTGCTGCCTCGCGCCGAGGCGGCTCCGGCGTCAGCGCACGCACCGGCTTCATCGCCAATCCCGCCTCCGGCGAGCTACCGCCGATTGATGGATGTCGGGCTCGACGTCAAGCTGCGTTTCGGAACCCGGCGCATGCTGCTGCGGGACGTGCTCGCCCTGAGCGCAGGGGTGGTGGTCGAACTGGATAACACGCTCCACTCGCCAGTGGATTTGCTGCTGGACGGGCGACTCATTGCGCAAGGGGAAGTGGTGGTGGTCGACGGGAAATATGGATTGCGCATTACCGATGTAGTAGAGCCCCCGCCGGCCGTGGTCGTGGCTAGCTAGCGGTGCCAAACACGATAAGCGCAATTGGTTTTGGGAGGGCCGTTCTGTGTCGGATTTTCTGAAGCCGCTAGCCTGGCCGGCGCACTGGATCCGACGCCGCAACTTCAAATTCGAAAATCCACCATGTGCGCTGGCGTCCTGCAGCAGCCATCTGTCGATCTGGCAGCGATTGCGCGCCCGGCCGCGCCCTATGGGAACTTTTCTGCAGGGCGTTTTTTATTGCCAGCCGCAATGTCTGGAGTCGGCACTGACGGGGCAGCTCTCGCGCCTGCGCACGCTGACCCCGGCGCCACAGGTTCCCAACCGAATTCCGCTGGGGCTGCTGATGGTGGCGCGGGGCAAGCTTACCTATCCTGAAGTGCGCGCCGCGCTCGAAGCACAACGGCGCGCGCGCTACGGAAAGATCGGGGAGTGGATCGAAAAACTCGGCTTTGCCACGGAGCAGGAGGTGACGACGGCGCTCGGGCTGCAGTGGGGTTGCCCCGTGGCTACTTCTTTCGATCCGGCGACGATTTCGTCGACGCACAATATTCCTTTCGCCATTCTTGACGCTTTTCAGATGCTGCCACTCAATTACGTTGCTGCCACCAACATTCTCTATATCGCTTTCGGGGAGCGCGTGGATCACTCGGCACTTTTGGCCATCGAGAAACTTCTCAATTGCCGCACGCAACCGTGCGTCGCAGGACGAAAGAGCGTTGCCCGCCAACTGGAGGCAATGCGGCAACTGACACGCACGAGCGACGTGGAATTTGGACCGATGAATGACCTGGGCGAGATGGCGCGGATCGCAGCGAGTTATACGACGAGGCTGACTCCTGAAGCAGTGCGCCTCTGCCGCGTCGGGCCCTTCATCTGGCTTCGGCTGGATGTGCATTCCAATGTGCGATTTGGGCTTGATCTTAGACCGCGCTCTTTGACTACGAACCTGGTGTTTCGCCTGCCGGATGCTTCACGTCCTAATGTGTTTGCTCATTCCATGTCCTCGCAGCACATGCCGTGACGTGGGGCTTGGAAAACTTCTGTTTCGAACTCCGGCAAAGAACGGTACCCACAGTGGGCACGGGGGAACACAGGGATCGATTCTCCCAAGTCCGCTGTACTATAGCGTGCGCTTGAACAAGGGGACAGCCAAGGCCAGCGTCACCGCGGCAAACAGCGAAAGATAAAGCATGTCGGGGACAATCGCTCCGAGGCCCGTTTCTTTGAGCAGCAGACACTTGAATCCGTGGACGGCATAGGTGAAGGGATCGACCTTGGCAATTGCGCGCAGCCATGCGGGGAAGGCTTCGACCGGATAGATCGATCCGCTGGGGAAAAACAGCAGCGTGTTGAGGATGCCGAACATGGCCCGGGGGACGAGCGGGTCCTCGACTCGCGCCATGAGAAGGAACATCATCGAATTGAACGCCAGCGAAGTAAGAACGATCATCACCAGAAGGCCGAGCATGGTCGTCGGATTGAATATGGTGCCCACGCCAGCGAGGAGCGATCCGATGACGGTAATCACCACTCCGGTCATCACGGCCTTGATCGCTCCCGCTCCGTTCAAACCGAGCACCAGCTCTCCCTTGGTGATCGGAGTTACGAGATAGCCCTCGTGCACTCCGCGGGCTTTATCGTCGATGTAGAGCATGCCGCCGCCGATCATGACCGAGACGAACATGGCGAGCGAGATGGAGCCGGGCAGCAGAAACTTCATGTATTCGATGTACGGATAAAGCTCGACCACTTCGAGCGCGGTCTGCTGCAACAGACGCGGGGAGACATCGGGCTGGTTCAAGGCATCGGTCAAGCTGGTCATCTCGTCTTCGAGCGTGGAACTCATAAAGTTGTCGCTGTTGTCGACGATGAGCGCGATGCGTGGATGATTTTTCTCATACACCATTTTCGAATACTGCGCGGGAATGATAACGGCACCCTGAATCTTGCCGTCGCGGACGTCTTCGCGGGCCTGCACTTCGTTGGTGTAAGGGATGGCGATGAAGGTGCGCATATTCGCGCGCACGGCATCGAAGGCTTCCTGAACGCGAACGGCCTGGGTGCCGTGATCTTCGTCGACGATGCCCATCTTGGCGTCGCGGATTTTTCCTCCGAAAGCGTTCCCCAAAACGATGAGCTGCACGAGGGGCATCACCATCGACACCATCATGAGCGTGGGCGAGCGGAAGAACTTGCGCATCTCGCGCTCGATAATCGCCATCATCCGGTTCATGGCTGCAACCCCGGCCTCTGCGGCGTCTGGTAACCGTAGGCTTTGACCAGTTCATCGCGCAGCTGGCGCCCGGTATAGTGGACAAAGACGTCGTCGAGCGTCGTATTCTGCACGCTCAGCGTTTTTAAACCCACTTTCAACACAACCGCCATCTGTACGAGATCGGTGGTGGTGCCGGACCCGTTGTCGGTTAATATGCGGAACATTCCGGAACTCTCATCCTGGACGGATGTCACTCCGGGAAGGGCTCGCAGGCGTTCTTCCCAATCGGCGGGCGCGTGTTCGAAGTGCGCTTCGATTACGTTGGAGCCGGGGACGCTGGCCTTGAGAGCCTCGGGAGTATCGAGGGCGACGAGTTTGCCGTGATCGACAATGGCGATGCGGTTGCAGAGGCGGTCGGCTTCATCCATGTAATGAGTGGTGATAAGGATCGTAAGCTGGCGCTTAGCCTTGATGTTGGTGAGCATCTCCCACACAGCGACGCGCGACACGGGATCGAGGCCGGTGGTGGGCTCGTCGAGGAAAAATATTTTGGGACTGTGCACGAGACCGCGGGCAATCTCAAGGCGGCGGCGCATTCCGCCGGAGAGAGTCTTCGTCTGCGCGCCGCGCCATTTGGTAAGATCCACGGTCTCGAGCAACTCATCAATGGACTCTTTGCGGCGCTTGGCGGGAACGTCGTACAACTTGGCGTAAATGTTGAGGTTCTCTTCTACGGTTAAATCCAGATCGCTGGTGAGAGCTTGCGGAATGACTCCGATGGTGCGACGGACATCGTCGGGATCGGAGGCTACGTCATATCCTGCGACGCGGGCCGATCCCGAAGAGATTGGGATCAGCGTGGTCATCATCCTTATCAGCGTTGACTTTCCGGCGCCATTAGGACCGAGAAGGCCGAAGATTTCACCCTCTTTGACCGAAAAGGAAATGTCGTCGACCGCGATGAACTGGCCATATCGTTTCACGATGTGATCGACTTCGATGGCATTGGGAGCGTCCGCGGGTATTTCGCTCTTGAGGAACTCGGAGGCGGAAATGGGAGCGCCATTGGTCTTGCTGAGCTCACCATTCATGGCTTCACCGCCGCTTCCGCGTTCTTGGTTTGTGAAGGTGGCGTGCCTTTCAATTGCTCCGGCGACACCAACACCTCGGCGGTCATGCCCGGCACGTAGGCTCCCTTCGGATTGTCTAATCTGACTTTGAGTGCAATGGTGCGGATGTCGCGCTTGCGGCGGCCTACGTCGCGCTGGGTGGCGAAATCTGCTTCGGCCGCTTTGTAGAAAACTTTTCCGGGAATTATAGTGCCGCCGGGAAGGCGGACGCGAAGGGTGTCGCCCAATCCGATATGATCGGTGTCCGTTTCTGGAATCGCGACGAAGACCCAAGTGTCACTGAAATCGACGACGGTCACGATCGCCTGCCCGGCGTTGACCACTTCGCCTTCGCGGGCCGCGCGCACCAGCACCGTGCCAGTGACCGGCGCATAGATCTTTGTATAGCCGAGGCGGACTTCGGCTTCCTTCAATTGCGCTTCGGCGTTCTCGGCCTGCGCGCGCGTGGAAGCAACCGTGCTTTGGGCTGCTGTTGCCTGATTTGTACGCGCGATTGCCGAAGCCAAATCGGCCTGTGCGGCAGTGACCTGGTCCTTCAAAGATTGCACACTTGCCTCTTGCGCCTTGAGATTCATTTCGGCTTGCACGCGGTCCTGGTCGGAGGCCACTCCCGCCTCGGCTAAGCCGATGGTTCGACGACTGTCGCTCTGCACCCGCGTCAACATTGCTTCCGCTTGCGCTAGTTGCGCGCGAGCCGATTGCAGCTTAGCTTGGGCATTCGACACGTCGCTGGATGTGGAACCCTTTGTCGACTGGCGGGTGTATTCATTCGCGCTGACCTGCGAGCGCATGCTCGATATGGTTGCGGCGGCGGCGCGTTCTTCGGCTTCCAGTTCGGACGGATCGAGGATTGCGATCAAGTCTCCTTGCTTGACCTGCGAGCCTTCTTCCACGAAAAGCTTCTGAATTCTTCCCTGAATCTGCGGGCTGACGACGATCTGATTGGCATCCACAGTTCCTACCAGGACCAGATCGTTGCCGCGGGGAGTCGTAAGGAAATAGTAGCCTGACGCCATTGCCAGAATGACGGCCATGATGATCAGAAATTTATTGCGTACACTCATCAAAATCTCCAATGGCTGTTCGCTGTTCGTCGTTTGCTTTTCGACTTGGCTGACGTTTGCTCACTCGAATAACCCTGCCGTTATGAATTTGAGGACAAAGGCGCGGCGCTCTCGAATTCGCTCGGGCGACAACGGATCAACCTTCATCAAAGTTCTCATCAGCGGCGCGGCTCCGAAATAGAAGACGATCACCGCGACCATGGAAGGCACAAAATCCATGGGATTCACCGCGCGGAATTCTCCGGTTCTTTTGCCTTCGTGCAATACCTCCACCAGCTTTTCGAAGATCGGGCGGAAATATTGTTTCGCCACGCGCTGCATGCGCGCCGTGCCTTTTGCGCCAGAGCGCATCCATTCCGCCTGTACAACGCGCGGAAACTGCGGATTGGCGGCGATGTAGTCGAAATAGGCGCCGAGATAAGCCAACATTTTCTGTCGCGGAGGTAGGTTGGTTTCGAGGGCGGGCGTGACCGTCGCGAGCAAGCCGCCGAAGACGTGGTCGAGGACGGCTTCGTAGAGCGCGTCTTTATCTTTGAAGTAGTAATAAAGGAGCGCCTTGTTGACCTGGGCGGCATGGGCAATGGCATCGGTGCGGGCGCCGGCGATTCCGTACTCGGCGAACTCGGCGACGGCGGCTTTGAGGATGGCGGCGCGGCTTTGTTCGGGACGGCCGCGGGTTCCGAAGCGCGAAGCTGAGGGGCGTGCGCCAGGACGGATCTTCGATCGAGGCGGCGGCGTGCGGGCAGGAGGCGCGGACGCTTTCATATAATTAACCAGTTAGTTAGATTGTAGCATGGCGGCCAAGGGTTGCAAAATTGGCCTGGCTCTGGGGGGGGCACTCCAGAAGGGGCAAGCCCCGTCTCTACACGAATTTTTCTATGACCTGTAAGGCACCCTTTATGACTTCGACTCTTCTGCGGGAGGCGCGAATGGTCCGCAGCGGGCGCGCATGGATTGGCTGAACTTCTCGCGCTCTTCGGGAGTCATGTGCTCCCAGCGCTCCCTCATGCGGTGGCGCCAGTGCATGGGGCCACCGCGGCGGCCGTGAAAGCCGCCAAAAAGGATCTTGCTCAGGACCAGGATTCCCAGAGCTTGCCAGAAGTTGATCGGATGCCAGCCGAAGAGAGCCGGCATAAGCCAGTTCCACAGGCGCATGACCACATAGCCAAATACGGTGAAGAACAGGATGGCGAATGCCGCGATCATGGCTGCTTTTCTTGCCCAATTCCTTCTCATAACTTTATCCTCATGCTTTCGTAAATTCGTCGTGGATGGCCTGCAGGCGCTGGCGCAAATAGAGAACGGCATAGTGCTTGCGTGAGAGCAGAGTGTTCACGCCCACGCCAGTCCTGGCGGCGATCTCTTTGAAGGTCTCGCCCATCAGCTCTTGGGCAACGAATACTTCGCGCTGATCGTCCGGCAACTCATCGATGGCGGCGTCGAGTTCTTCGAGCAAGATGCTGCGCGCGTAGGCTGCGCCGGGGCCGGCATCGGGCGAGGGCAGCAGGTCTTCGAGTTGCAACAGCTCGCCGTTGTTGTCAATCGCCGCCGGCTCAGTTCTCTGCGCCTCGCGCTGCTTTTTGCGGAAGAGGTCGGTGATGCGATTGCGGGCCACGCGAAACAGCCAGGCGGTCACCTGCTCGACCGGCTTCATCAGGCGGTAGGCTTCGATGAGTTCGTAGAAGACATCTTGCAGGATGTCTTCCGCGTCCTCGCGGTCGGCCACACGCCGGCGAATGAAGTTGCGCACACGGGAACGATCCCGGTCGATTGCTTCAGAGATTCGCTGATCCTGTTCGGCCATAGGCCACGGTTTTTTCAGCGCCTGCTCCATCTATTTATGTAGACGTTGGAGGGCGGGGAATATTGTAGGAGGACAGGATGGGGAAGCGGGAAGATGGTTGGGCGCAAGTGCTGTGCCTTGAGCGAGTCGGCCCATCAGGGGTTCGTGCTATCTCCGACAAGCGTCAAGTGGAGCACATTATTTGAGGTCACCACGATTTTGCTCACGCCCCTGTACTTCTCATCCTCCGACTTAGGCCAGCCATGCAGAACTCTGCGTGTCTGCATAAACACCGTGTATTCGCCCGGTGTGATCTCCGTGTCTGTGGTCATGTCAGGTTTAGGAATGAGTCGCGGTATTCCTCCCAAGGTGGTGGAGAACGAAGCGATTGAAGGCTTCTCGCTCAGGTAGAGTCGCTTGCTCCTACAGCAAACGTAGTGACCTTGCATTACCCGTGAGCGGGAATGGATTGGCGAAACAGCGTTTGGTCCGACAACTACCAAGTCATCGCTAGTGCTCGCTTCCGTGGAGATGCCGCTGGTGGTTTCAAAGGTATAGACGTGCGGTTCCTTGCTTGTAAGAGCTAACTTAATTGCAATCGTATCGTGGAGATGATAGGTAGAGAGACCATCGACGGTTGAGATGATGAATGTGATGCCAGGGTGGTTCTGTTGCAGTCCGCGAGTGTACTCATCCTCGAAGGCCTTCAAACTTGTTTGCGCAGCACAAGCCACCGTAATAAGAAAACAAGTCAGCAAGCTCTTCAAAGGCGAATGCTCCTGCCAGAATTCTAATCCAACCCGCCTGCAATCGAAGGCACGAGCAGAACTTCATCGCCATCCTGGAACGAATAGGACGCGCCTCCGAGGAAGCGGATGTCCTCCTCGTTCACGTAGATGTTGAGGAAGCGGCGTGTCTCTCCGGCTTCATCGCGCAGGTGAGGTTTCAGGTCGGGAAACTTCGCGTCTAGCTCCGAGAAGAGCTCGTTGAGATTGGCTACCGAGCAGACTACGTGCGGCGTTCCGGCGGTTAGGCGGCGTAGTGCAGTTGGAATTTGTACGGTGATGCTCATGATGAAGGCTCCTTAGAAAAGTCGTTGGTCGCTGGTCGTTAGTCGTTAGCGAGCCAAAGCAAAAGCAAACGACGAACGACTATCGACTGGGTTCTAGCCACCTACGGCTACGGCCGACGCCACTGCGTCGGGAAATGTTGGCGGCAAAGCCGACACCTTTGACGCCAGGTACGCTTCGAACTCGGCGAGCTTTGGAGCTATTGGGGTTTCGGCTTGATACTTGCCAGCCAGCACGTCCGTCGTTTTGAGGCCGTTGCCGGTGATGCAGAGGACCGTGGTTTCATCGGGCAGAATGCGGTCCTGCTGGATGAGTTTGCGGGCGGTGGCTACGGTGACTCCGCCGGCGGTTTCGGTGAAGATGCCTTCGGTCTCGGCGAGCAACTGAATGCCGGTGATTACTTCGGGATCGGAGACGTCTTCGGCCCAGCCTCCAGTTTTGGTGATGGCTTTGAGCGCGTAGTGTCCGTCGGCGGGGTTGCCGATGGCTAGCGACCGGGCGATGGTCTTCGGACGCTGCGGCTCGATCTCGCTGCTGTATTGCTTGATCGCGGTTGAGATGGGCGAGCAGCCGCTGGCTTGCGCTCCGAAAAATTTTACCGGCTTCGGATCGACCAGCTTGAGGAGAATCAATTCGTCGAACGCCTTCTTGATCTTCGTGATCAGCGATCCGCCGGCCATCGGCACTACGATGTTATCGGGCAAGCGCCAGCCTAGCTGCTCGGCGATTTCGTAGCCTACCGTCTTCGAGCCTTCGGAATAGTACGGGCGCAGATTGACGTTGACGAATCCCCAGCGATGCTCATCGGCGATCTGCGAGCAGAGGCGGTTGACGTGATCGTAGCTGCCATTGATGCGGACGAGCTCCGCGCCGAAGACCTGGGTGCCGAGAATTTTTGCGGGCTCCAGATCGGAGGGGATGAAGATCCACGCTTTCAGGCCTTCGCGGGCCGCTTGCGCGGCGACTGAGTTCGCGAGGTTGCCGGTGGAGGAGCAGGCAACGGTGTCGAATCCGAAGGCACGGGCGTTGGCGAGGGCGACCGCGACGACGCGATCTTTGAAGCTTAGAGTGGGCAGGCAGACGGCGTCATTCTTGATGAGAAGCTTGCGCGCGGCGATCTTGTCGCCGAGTCTTGGAGCGCTGATCAGCGGTGTGAAGCCTACGGGGAGTGACGGCTCAAATCCAGCAGGCAGAGGCAACAGTTCGCGATAGCGCCAGATGTTAGGGGCGCGCGAGGCGAAGAGCGCGTGCGAAAGCTTGGGGCGGAGCGAATCGTAATCGTAGGTAATTTCGAGAGGCGAGAAACATTCTTCGCAGATACTGCGCGGCTGGTTGTCCCAAGTCTTGCCGCATTCGCGGCAGCGGAGGTGGTAGGCGCTCGTCGTCATACAACTTCTTTCCGTGAATGAGGAACGAGCCCGGGAAAAAATTCCCTGGTAACACAAAACCCCTTTTCCGAATGGGAAAAGAGGCTCGGGTGGTGCGAATAACAGATCGCTTACCCGAATCTCATGGTCCCCGTTACCGGGCGAGAGTTGGCACCTGTCAATCGGGATATATGATCCCGCTCCGGTTGCCGTGGCGTCTTAGGGCTCGTCCCTCAGCCACTCTGCATGAAATTCCGATTTGCCGATTACAGGCAAACTTGGGAATAAATACTATTACCGACCGAGTGGTCTGTCAAGCACGAATTTCGGAAGGTGATTTCAAGCTCCCGTCGTATGCAATCCTCCCGCCGACGATCGTGGCCACTACTCTGCCCGTAAGCTGCCAGCCATCGAAAGGCGTGTTCCTCGATTTGGAGCGGGACTTGCCGACATCGAAGGTCCACTTCTTTTTCGGATCGAAGATAGTGACGTCGGCGAGCGATCCGCGCGCGAGCGAGCCGCGGCCGCGAAGATCGAAACAACGCGCGGGACCGGCGGTGAAAAGCTCCACGATGCGAAACAGGGGAATGCGCTTTTCGCGATGCAGACGGGTGACGGCGAGAGCCAGCGCGGTTTCCAGCCCGATGATGCCGAAGGCGGCGCGTTCGAACTCCATTTGCTTTTCGTGAATGGCATGAGGAGCATGATCGGTGGCGATGGCATCGACTGTGCCGTCGGCGAGCGAGGCCAGAATCGCTTCGCGATCAGACGCGGAACGCAGCGGCGGATTCATCTTGTAGTTGCTGTCGAAGTCGCGCATGTCTTCATCAATCAGCGTGAAGTGGTGCGGCGTGACTTCAATGGTGACTCGCGCCTTCGCGCGTTTGGCGCGGCGCACACTCTTGAGCGCATCGGCGGTGGAAAGATGGGCGACGTGCAGGCGGGCGTTCGGAATGTGCATGGCAAGTTGCACGTCACGCTCGACGACCGATGCCTCTGCAGCCGCGGTCATGCCCCGCAGGCCGAGACGGAAGGAGCGCGCTCCGGCATGCATTGAGCAATTCTCGGTCATGCGCGTGTCTTCGGCATGCTGCACGACGGGGAAATTCAGTTCTCCGCCGAGAATGAGGGCCTCGCGCATGATGTGGTCATCGAGGATGGGCTTGCCGTCGTCGGTGACGGCGATGGCTCCGGCATTCTGCAGGGCGCGAAAGTCGGTTAGCGCCGCGCCTTTGCTGGATCGCGTCGCAGCTGCAATCGGGAACACGTTCACAATCGCGCCGCGTTCGGGACGGCGAAGCCAGTCGATCCACTCCACCGAATCGACAACTGGAACGGTGTTGGGCATGGTGCAAACCGATGTAAAACCGCCTGCGGCAGCGGCCGCTGTGCCGGTGGCAATAGTTTCTTTGTGCGGCTGGCCGGGCTCGCGCAGATGGACGTGCAGGTCGATAAAGCCGGGGGCGACGATGAGTCCGCGGGCCTCAAATTTTTCGTCTGCCCCGCCTTTAGTTTTTCCGGGAGCGGCGATCTCGGCGACTCGGCCGTCTTTGAGCAGAACATCCATGGGAGCGTCGATGCGCTCCGCGGGATCGATCAGGTGGCCGCCTTTGATCAGCAGGCTGGTTCGATTTTTGCTCGGAGTTGTCATCTTCCCTATCTCGGCATCTTTCCAATCGCGCGAGCCAGAATCGCCATACGCGTGGGCACGCCGTTGCGGACTTCCTCGAGGATGCGCGCCTGGGCGCCGTCAGCCACCTCGCCGGTCAGCTCCAGGCCTCGAATGATGGGACCGGGGTGCATGACGATCGCGTCTTTCTTCGCCATTTTCAAGCGCATCGGAGTCATCTGAAAGCGCGCGATATATTCCGGCAGATCGATCTTCATTCCGGCAAGACGTTCGGACTGCACGCGCAGAAGCATGATCACATCGGTCCCGCGCAGGGCTTCTTCAATATAGCGGGTAACGCGAATGCCGGGCGCGAGCGTGACCGCAATTTCGGGCACCAGTTCGGGTGGGCCGCAAAGAATAATCTTCACGCCGAATTTGCTTAACAAATGGCAAGCCGAGCGCGCTACGCGGCTGTGGAAGATGTCTCCGACAATCGCGATCTGCAGCCCTTTGAGTGTTTTCTTGTTGCGCAAAATCGTGTAGGCATCAAGCAGTGCCTGCGAAGGATGCGCGTGCAATCCGTCGCCAGCATTGATGATGGGCACGTCGATGTGCTGCGCCATTATCTGAGGCGCGCCGGCGTTCGGATGCCGGAGGACGATGATGTCGGCGCCCAGGGCGCGAACCGTGTAGCCGGTATCAAGCAGCGATTCGCCCTTTTCGATGCTCGACCCGATGGATTGAATCAAGACGGTGTGAGCGCCCATCAGCTTCGCGGCAATCTCAAACGAACTGCGCGTGCGTGTCGACGCTTCATAAAAAAGAAGGATCACCCGCTTGCCTTTGAGCAGGGGCCGGGGCTTGTCCCGATTCATGCGCCGGGCAAACTTCAGGAGCCTTAATATCTCGGCTGCCTCCAGGTGCTCGACGCTGAGCAGCGATCCACGTGCAGGATTCATAGGTGCGTTCAAGTCGCTTAAGTCTTGGTCAGTTGTTTTTCCATGAGCAAGACCTTCTCGGAATCGTCAACCTCGCGAAGTTTGACTTCGATAATTTGATTTTCGGTGGTCTGTACGGTTCGTCCAACAAAGGCGGCGGCAATCGGCAACTCACGATGGCCGCGGTCGATCAATACGCACAGCTGCACGCGCTTCGGACGGCCGGCCCTGAATAAGGCGTCCATGGCCGCGCGTGTAGTACGTCCGGTGAAGAGCACGTCATCAACCAGCACTACCGATTTGCCGGTGATCGGGATCTCCATTTCGGTTTTCTGCACCACCGGTTTGGCTCCGAGCGGGGAGGAAAAAAGATCGTCGCGGTAGAGGGTGATGTCGAGAGTTCCAACGCTTGCCGGCTTTTTTTCTATGCGCTGAATGATTTTCGCCAGGCGCTCCGCTAAAGGAACGCCACGCCGCCTTATTCCGACGAGCGCGAGATCGTCGACTCCATTGTTTTTCTCCAGAATCTCGTGGGCCAGCCGGATCAAGGTGCGTTCCACCTCCGAGGCCGACATCAGTTGAGCTTTCTGATAGGTCTCGGGAGAACGCTCGGGCGCGCGAGAATTCATAAACGCTGCATCATACGCGCGCGCCGGGGTGAGAGCAAGGGCGAGCTCGGAATGCTGCTGCTCAAGCGCGCGGCTTGCCGGCTCGCAGAAATAGCGAGGCCAAGGCGCCGCCGATCGAAGTCAGCGCCACGATCACGACAAAATTGACCGCAAGTCCCGATGGAGTAAACAGGTATTGGACGCTGGTCTGAATTTGAGGGCTGGCTGTGTTCACGCCCAATTTTTGCAGGGTGCGCATGAGGACATCGATGTATTCCTGCTGCGCATGGTACGCGATGATCGGGATTACGAACACCGCATTGCTGGCGAAGAGGACGATTCCGGCCGCTCCTCCGAGACGCGATCCGGCGGCGGGGGAAACCACGGTCCCGCTGGCTCGCCGGTAGAAAAAAACAGCCAGCGCTCCGGTCAGCAGGATGCCGAGATAGGGAATCAGGACGATGAAGATGCCAAGCAAGCCGGCCTTGAGCGCCGAACGAACCGCGATTTGCCGAAGACTTAATTTGCTCGAAGCTCTTTCCGGATGCCTGAAACCTGCTTCCACGGCGGTTTCTGGCAGGTACTGTTGCGGAGGTGTCTCGATGGGCGCGACGATTTCAGCGTTTGGACTCGCAATCTGCACGTGGATTTGCGGGGTCCGGCATTGCGGACAAAACGGACGCCCGTCCTCGACCGGGGTTCCGCATTGTGAGCAAGCGTGTTCCACCTACTTGAAACTAGCGCAGAGCGAGGAGCATGGCAAGAACATCGCGGTGATCGGGCCATCGGATCATCGGGTGATCTTGAAACTTAATCCGTGGAGCGATCGGGATAGTTTTGCGATGATCCGATCGCCAGATGGCCCGATGCCTTTCAGATGGTGTCATCCTTGCCGGTGTGGATGCGCACATAAACCAGCGCGAGGCGCGAGCCATGGCTGCTGGATTTCACCGAAACGATGTGCTGATTTCCCTCGGTTCCTACCTTGAGTTCGACCCCATCTCCGTGGTCGCTGCCACAGGCGACAGGCTTCGACAAGTCGTCCTTATTCTCATGACTGTTGTAGTTGGCGTGGCCGTTGTCCCATCCGCCCTGGCATTGAATAGGCTTGCCAAATTTCTGCAGCTCTTTGTTGTAGTACGCAAGGATTTTATCGGGCGCGTCGTCGGAGACAAATTCTGCGGCCACCACTTTCAGCGAGAATCCCGGGAACGACAGGTTGACGTTGGCGCTCTTCTTGTCGTCGCCATCTTCCTTGGGAGCAGGCTTCGAGCCGGGGTAGATCGACATGCCGGCATCGCGGATATCGGCATCCTCGCTGACGTGCAAATCGCCCAGCGGAGACTTGATGTCAACGCGTTCGTTTCCATTCTTATCCCTTTCACTGGTGCTGATGCTGCATGCGGGGATGACACACAGCGCCGTTACCAGCGCTGCGAAGAATAGCGTGGCGACAAAACTATGGCTGCGCACTTTGTCGCCTATCGTCTTGGACATTTGAGCGAATCTTATTTTGCACATCCGAAAAACCTCCTGAACCCGGTTGAACTGAATCTGGTTGAGCCGAACTTGATTGAACTGAACTTCTCCGCGCTGGTCGGTCAAGGCCCTCGCCTCGCGAGGCGATGCCGGGAATTGTAACTGGCAAACGGCCGCTGATCCGGATCTCGCCAAAAATCGCCTTGACGGCGGCTATTTCCGACACAGTTGCATTCGAGAATGCGCACACATAATTCTTGATCCCAGGAAAATCTGCTATCAGGTATGGATTTCCCATGGCGAGCACGACGGTGCGATCCGTGTCGTGATCGAGGATCGTTCTGAGCAAAGATGCCGAGCCGTCGTCCATGGCTACTGTATTCTTCAATCCTCCAGCGGCGTCGCGCAGCGCTTTGCCGGCGGTGGGAACCAGATAGACGGCGACGATGAGGTGCTTGGCGGCATCCGCCGCTGCTTCCACCGAAGCCGCCATGCCGGCGGCCGTGCGCGGATCGACGTAGATCACACGCGTGCCTGGCGTCCGGAATTTGATCTGCAGTTCAAGCGTACGCCCTGTGTCCGTGCGCATATCTTCGGAAAAAATCACAACCACCAGACCACTGTCCACCACTGTCAATGGTTGATACGGCAGGGCGGCTTTCGGAGTTCCAACAGATTTCAGGGGGATAACGGCGCCGTTGTCGCGGACCAGGGTGATGGCTTCCTCGGCTATTCGTTGCCCGGCCGCTACATCGTCGGGTTTAGCGATCACGCTCGACAGTTGCGTGAGGTCCACCAGCCGCGCCTTGTTTAATCCGACGGAAGCTTTCATTTCCAGAATCTTGCGCACGGATTGATCGAGGCGCTGGCGGCTGATTTCGCCGCTCTCGACGGCTAGCAGCAGGGCGCGATAGCTGGCATCCAGATCGGCGGGCATGATGAGCACGTCGTTGCCTGCCTTGAAGGCATCGACCGCTCCGATACCGTTCGCATACAAGCGCGTCACACCGGCCATATCGAGAGCGTCGGTCACTACGATTCCTTTGAATCCCATGTCCTGCTGCAGCAAGCCGGTAACGATTGCCTGTGAGGTGGTCGCCACTTTATTCGGATCGGGTTCGATGGCGGGAACAGTTACGTGCGCCACCATCACGGCATCCACGCCAGCATCGATAGCGCGCTTGAATGGCGGGAGTTCGACCGCATCGAGCCGCGCTCGATCGCCGGTGACTTGCGCGAAGCCAAGATGAGAATCGGTGGCTGTGTCGCCGTGCCCCGGAAAATGCTTGGCCGTGGCCATCATACCGCCAGCGTGCGCGCCGCGAATGTAGGCCGCGACAAAATCGCTCACCTGCTGCGGATCTTCTCCGAACGAGCGCGTATTAATGATGGGATTGGCGGGATTCGAATTCACGTCGGCAACCGGAAAGAAGTTCCAGTGCACTCCGATGGCCCGTGCTTCGAGTGCGGTAATGCGGCCAAAGATTTCGGCGTTCTCGGGTTTGCCGGTGGCTCCGAAGGCCATGGCATGAGGAAATACCGAGACGCCATTTAGTCGCATGGAGAGGCCGCGCTCGAAATCTGCCGCGACAATCAAGGGCAACTTCGAAGAACCCTGCAGACGGTTCAGCAGCTCGGCGGCTACGTACGGAGAACTCTTGAGCAGCGCGGCGCCGTCTTGCGGAACCGTCATGACCAGCGATCCTAGGTGATACTTATTCACGCTGTCGCGCAATTGGATCCAGGCAGGATCGGCGTCATTCAGAAACTGGGCATTCACCCGGATGCCGAAAAGCTGGCCGACTTTCTCCTCGGGCGAGAGCGTACGCAATGTTTTGTCAACCCACTTCCTGCCCGCTTTGTCGAGATGGATCGGATCCGGCTGATGGCTGCGCGCAATTCCGGCCGTTGCAGTATCAGCGCCAGCCAGCAGAAAAGCGAACAGCAGCCATTGAGACAAACGACGACACATGCCATGACAATAGCAAAAGGCTGACCGGTGACGTTTATATTTCGGGTGCAATCAAAGCCATCGCTTCTGCCTGAATCGCAGGATCGTCGCCGAACCCGGCGAGCCAATGCACTTCGGGCTCACGCCGAAACCACGTCATCTGGCGCTTGGCATAATTCCGATGTGCCTGCTGCGCCGCTGACAGAGCCGCCTCCTGATCGATCTCGCCGCGCAGAAACTGCGCCGCCTGTTTATATCCCAGCGACACGAGCGGACGTGCTTGTTCCCCATACTTTTTGAGAAGCGCTTCTGTTTCGGCGATCAGACCTTCGTCAAACATCTTTCTGGCCCGCTGGTTGATGCGTTCATAAAGCACCTCACGGTCCGGATTGAGGCCGATACGCACGATGCGAAAGCCTTGCAACGGTTCACGGCCTTGTTGCCATTGCTCGGTCATCGGCCGGCGAGAGGTAAGACAGACTTCGACGGCGCGAATAACTTTCGGAACGTCGTTGGCGTGAATGCGAGTTGCCGCCGTAGCGTCCAACCGGCGCAGAGTTCGATGCAGGTGCTCCGCCCCTTTCTGCTGCGCCCGGGCTCGCAGTCTCTCGCGGAGATCTTCGGAGCGCTGCGGTCCAGCGAATAGGCCTTGCAGCACAGCACGAAGATAGAGGCCGGTGCCCCCGCTGATGATAGGCAAATTGCCTCGCAGATCCTTTTCCGGCAAAACGTTTTCGGGCCGGTCACATCTTCTCGCGACAATCTCATGCAGAATCTGGCGGGCCTGGCGAGCGTATTCTCCAGCGCTTACGTCGGCGAGTGGGTCCACGCAATCGAGCAAGTGATGCGGGATCTCCGCACGCTCCTCCAGCGTAGGTTTGGCGGTGCCGACGTCAAACTCGCGATACATAGCAACCGAATCGCAGTTGACAATCTCTCCGCTAAAGCGACGGGCGATGGCCAGCGCCAAAGCTGTCTTGCCGCTCGCCGTAGGCCCGAGCACGACGACGAGAAGCGGTTCGCGGGGATGTCGAGGCTCCGCGACCTGCGCCACGTCTAGCGGGCGCTCCATGGAATATCTTGCCAGTAGCGGATGAGGGTCAGGATAAGCAGTACAACCGCCATGAGGAGCAATCCCGTGGCTTCGGCGGCATATGCCGCGTGATGATGCTGGTGCTTGCCGTCAGATGCCGGCCTCGATGGAACAGGGGCATTCACGCCAATATTGTAGTCCCTTCGATCGCGCGTCGCCGAGCATCCACCGGGATCCCTTCGATGCCAATGACGTCTCGGAACGGCGGTTCATCGCGGTGTACACTACGGGCGCATTGGTATGCCGATGACACCTTTCAACCGCGAGGCAAGGTTGTTGCGCTTCGGTACGTTTGAAGTGGACCTCGCCGCGGGAGAACTGCGAAAAAATGGCGTGCGCATTCGTCTGCAGGAGCAGCCCTTTCAGGTGCTGGCGGCGCTGCTGCAGAATGCGGGACGCATTGTCACCCGCGACGAACTGCGCGAGCGAATCTGGTCTGCCGATACCTTCGTCGACTTCGATCACAGTCTGAACACGGCAGTGAATAAAATCCGCGAGTCGCTGGGCGACTCCCCCTCAAGTCCGCGCTTTGTAGAGACCCTGGCCCGGCGTGGATACCGTTTCATCGCGCCCGTCGTTGCTGGTGATAGCGCCTCAGAACAAGAGCGCATGTCCGAGGCTGCTTTGGATGTTGTGCCGCTGCATCCCGATCTGCACGTGCCCCCACCCCGGCGCGGAGCGGTGCGCGCACTCTTCGCCCTGATTCAGGCGATGTATCTCATTTTTTATTTAGCTGGTCTTGCTCACCTGCACGGGGCCGCGCTGGCGGCGACCATTTTCGTTTCTGCCCGAGGAGCGGGTTTTGTGGCGGGGGCGGTCCTGATCACGGGCGCCGTCGGAATTCCGTTGCGGCTCTACTTGCTATCCGCGACCGCCTTCGATTACCGCGAACTGGGCGCAAAATTCGTGTGGCTGTTTCCGTTTGTTCTGGCGCTGGATGAGTTGTGGGCCTTGGCTCCGTTTCTTCTGCTGACGCAAATCGGCATTGGATTGGCGT
This sequence comes from uncultured Acidobacteriaceae bacterium, assembly GCA_963775845.1. Classification (GTDB taxonomy): domain Bacteria; phylum Acidobacteriota; class Terriglobia; order Terriglobales; family Acidobacteriaceae; genus Acidiflorens. The sequence goes on from CAVZKN010000002.1 coordinate 516,620, forward strand.
TCGCGGCGACGGCGGCCCTCCTCTATGTTCCTTTTTCTGAGAGAACGCTGGTGCGCCTGGCGTATCCAATAGAACGTTAAGGCTGGCTTGCAGAGAACAGCCTCGCGCCGCCAGTGCCGCGAATTGCAGCTTGCGACTGGAAGATGTCAGGCCAGCAGTTTGGCTGCTTCCTTGGCGTAATAGGTCAGAATCATGCTGGCGCCAGCGCGGCGAATGGAGAGCAGCGACTCCATCATCACGCGCTCGCGATCGATCCATTGATTGCGCGCCGCAGCCTCGATCATCGCGTACTCGCCGGAAACCTGGTAAGCCGCCAGCGGCAGGTCGAAGCGCTCGCGGGCCGCGGCGATCACGTCCAGATAAGGCATGGCTGGTTTGACCATGATCATGTCCGCGCCCTCTTCAATGTCTAACTCGATCTCGCGCATTGCCTCACGAATATTGGCCGGGTCCATCTGGTAGGAGCGCCGGTCGCCGAATGCCGGCGCGGAATCGGCCGCCTCGCGGAACGGCCCATAAAAGCCCGAGGAAAATTTTGCGGCGTAGGAAAGAATAGGAGTATTTTCGAAGCCTTCTTCGTCGAGTGCCCGGCGAATAGCCCCGACTCGGCCATCCATCATGTCGGAGGGCGCAATGATATCGACACCGGCGCGCGCCAGTGAAACCGATGTGCGCGCCAGCAACTCGAGGCTGGCGTCATTCACGATCTCGTAGTCGGTAGTTGCGGGCGGCGCCGCAGCGGCCGCTCCCAGCGACTGGGGCTCCGCCTTGATAATGCCGCAGTGGCCATGCGACATGTACTCGCAGAGGCAAACATCGCCCATGACGATGACATCCCGAACCTCGCTCTTGATGGCGCGAGCGGCACGTTGCACGATGCCGTCCTCCGCCCAAGCGCCGGTCGCTACCTCGTCCTTTTTTTCCGGCAGGCCGAACAGGATCACCGATAAAACCCCGAGGGCACGGGTGGCGCGTACTTCCTTGACCGCTTCGTCCACGGAAAGGTTGAACACCCCGGGCATGGAGCGAACTTCTTTCCGGATGCCGGTTCCAGGGCAAATGAACAGTGGGTAGACGAAAGCTTCAGGCGTGAGGCGGGTCTCGCGGACCAGGGTGCGCAAGGTTTCATTGCGCCGCAAGCGGCGGAGGCGTGTAACCGGGAATGCCATAACACCGCAATTCTAGCAGTTGGGGCGGGCCGGGCGACCGAATCCGTCACAGCCCTTTGTGATCTGGGTCACTCGGGTCGTGCAATCTTGCCGAAGGGTTACCAGAGTAACCGGTAGGTAACTAGTTGGTGATCTAAACAGCTTCTCGCGGACGTCATACTATCAGAGTAATGTCGCGGAGCCACATTTCATTGCTGCTCTATGGAGGCGGCCTTCTGCTCGCCTTTGCGCTGGCTCCGGTCGTCTTCCCAAACCCTTACTTCCGCATAGTCATCGGAGATACCGTTCCATTGCTCGTGCTGTTGGCCGCCTTTATCGTCTCAACCTGCAACGCCATGGATAGCCACGGGCATGCTCGGCTGTTCTGGGGCCTGATCGCCGCCGCCATGGCGATGTGGTCGTTTAATCAGGGCTGCTGGGTGTGGTTTGAAGTGGTGCTCCGACAGCCGCTGCCAGAGCCGTCTCCCGGGGCAGTGATGCGATTTCTGCATATTATTCCCATCATGGCAGCGGTAGCACTGCGCCCGCATCAGGCCGATGAGCGTGAGGGGATGGTCGCCAGCACCCTGAATGTTCTTATCCTGCTCATGTGGGGGATCGTAGCCTACGCCTTCTTCGTATTTCCTGAGGCATACATCGTTCGCGACGTCGCGGCTTACGGCCTGCGCCGCGACCTCTTATACACGCTAGGTCAAATCATCCTTATAGCGTTGTCGGCGTCAGCATTTTTCAGCAGCTCGGGAGCATGGCGGCGAATCTACGGCGACATTTTTCTGGCCGCCGTTGTCTACACCTTCTCTTTGGAGGCCTTAAGAGCGGCCGTCGCGCGTGGCGTCTACGAGACCGGCGGAGTTTACGATCTCGGCTTTCTTGCCGCAGCTCTCGCCTTCCTCTGGGTTCCGCTAGCGGGTCGGGAGCGCTTGCGCGACAGCCAGCAAGCGGTCGCGAAGGTTGTACCCAGACGTCCTATCGCCCCTCGCCTGGCGATGCTCGCCCTGCTTTCGCTTCCCCTGATGGGTTATTGGGCAATATTTTGGAGCCATGACCCGCCGTATCTGCGTCATGTTCGCTTCACGGTGGTTCTGGGGGGCGTTGCCATTCTCGCCGCGCTGGTTTTTCTGCAGCAACATCTCATGGACCGCAAGCTTCTACAGTTGCTGCGGCATTCGCGGACCAGCTTTGACAACCTGCAGCGCCTGCAAGGGCGGGTCGTGCAGCAAGCCAAGCTGGCGTCGTTGGGAGAACTGGTTGCGCTCGCGGCCAGCGAACTCGAGTTTCCGCTGTCCATGATTCTCCGTAACTCTGAACACATTGCCGCCAGCAGCAACCTCAGCCGCGAGCAACTTGGCATCGCTCAGAAAATCGGCCAGCAGGCGCGGCGCACACGTGAACTGGTGAGCGATCTGCTCAGCTTCGCCCAGCAAACTCCGGGAGAGAAAGGCCCTCTCGAACTGAAGCCGCTCTTGCAGCGCGCAGTGCAGATGGAAGGCTTCAAACTGGAAACCAAGAAGATCGTTCTCACTGTGGAAAGCAGCGACCCCCTGCCTCGCGTGTTCGGCAACGCAAATCAGTTGCTGCAGGCGTTTCTCCAGATCGTCGAGAATGCGGTGGACGCACTCCAGGAAATCGGCGGCGGCAGCCTGCAAATCTCGCTCTGGTGCGAAGAAGATGAAGTGATGGTGCAGTTTTCCGACTCGGGGCCCGGATTGCGCGATCCCGAACGCGTCTTCGATCCGTTCTATACGACAAAGCCGGTAGGCAAGGGCACGGGTCTCGGCCTCAGCGCCACTTATGGCGTGATCAAGGATCATCAAGGGCAGATCACCTGCTACAACCGGCCTGAAGGCGGCGCGGCTTTCGAAATTCGTCTGCCGGCTTTCAAAATGAGCGCCCCCATCGCCGATGCCGCCCGCGCCTGAGACGGCCCGGTCTATCCTGGCCTGCTCGAAGCGAGGGCGGGGGAAAGCAGCATTCTTCCGCCCACACGGAGTTACTACTGTTTCAGCGCCAATGTGGCCTGAGTTACCTGATCGAAAGTAGTGATGACACGGGCGTTGGCTTCATAGCTGCGCTGCGCGACGATCAGATTCGCGAACTCAGTGGCAATATCGACATTCGACTGTTCGAGCGCATCGCCAGAGATGCTCCCGAGTCCGCCGCTAGTCGGCGCTCCAATATCGGGCTGGCCCGATGCCAGGGTAGGAGTATAAGTATTGTTGCCTTGACGCGACAGGCCTTGCACGTCGGCAAAGCTCGCGAGGCCTATCTGGCCGAGGGTTGCTGTCGTTCCGTTGCTGAAGGATCCGGTGATCGTACCGTCGGAACCGATGTTGAAACTCTGTAAGGTGCCGCTGCTCGCACCGTCCTGCTGGATCGAGGAGTTGCTGCTGGTGGCGGCGGTCTGCGTGAGGATGCCGGCGCCCGATGGACCAAATACGTGCCAGGCAAAGGAAAGTTGATTGGCTCCGTCGGTGAAAACCTGCTGCGTGCCGCCGTTAGCCGTGGGCGGGACGCGAATGCTCGGATTGGTCTTGGAGGCGGTGCCGCCGGTCGGAGTAATTGTGGCCAGAGTCCCATCCGCATTGAAATTCAGAGTTCCCGTGCCCAGAGATACCGGAGTGGAGCCGCCGCCGGAAATATCGGTGCCGGGCAGGGTTATCGCATAGGTCCAGGTATCGGTGACAGCAGGGACGGCAGGGATGGCATTGGCTCCGTTAGCGCCTGCGCCCGTGCTCCAGGTCAACTCATTCGTGCCCCCTCCGCCGGAACTGGTAGCGGTGAAATCGCCGGCGCTACCCGTGGCTGTTGCAGTGAAATTGATGAGCCCACCGCCCGCGTCGACAACGGTGGCGGCTGGATTGGCGGCGGTACCGGTCCCGTAGCCGCCGGGAGAAGCGGTCCCCGCCATATCCGCGTAATTGCCGTTGATGGCGTTCACCAGATTGGCCGTGGTTTCGGCCACGGTGGCGCCGATATACACGTCATTGGTTCCGGCCGCCGGAGGTGAGGTGGTGAAAGTATAAGTCTGGCCTCCGACGGTTACCGTTTGTGTATCAGCGGGCAGCGCGGCCATGGTCAGCGTGCCGGTGGCGGCCGTAGCAGGCACCGCCGCCACGGCGGGGCTGTCGGCATTGGTGTAGCTGAAGGTCACCTGGTGCGGAGCCCCGAGAGAATCGAAAATAGTGACCTGCGTGGAATAAACATTGCCGTTGACATCCCTGGCATCGAGGTTCGCAGTCAGGCTCACGTTGTGGGTGACGACCGCGGGGCTGGCGGTTCCGGTTCCCAGGGCGAGCGTGCCCAGGCCGCCACTGATATTCACTGCTCCGTTGACCGCTTGATACCCGAGAACTTGTTGCCCGTCGGCCGTTTCGAGCAGATTGTCGGTGCCTACCTGGAAATTTCCGTCTCGCGTATAACTGGTCGCTCCATTCTGCTGTACCACGAAAAAACCGTTGCCGTTGACGGCGACATTCGTGGCAATCCCTGTCGGAGTCACGTTGCCTTGCGTGAAATTCGACGTCTCGGAACTGACCTTTACGCCCGCACCCTGCTGGATCGGGTCCCCGGCGCCATCGGCGCCCAGCGTTTGGTAGAAGAGATCGGCGAACTGGATTTGCTGGTCCTTATAACCGATGGTGTTAAGGTTGGCCAGGTTGTTGGCGGCGGTCGAGAGCGCCGCGGATGTGGCGTCCAGTCCGGAAAGAGGTATCGAAAAATTGGGCATGGAGACTCCTTTAGTGAGAAATGGAATTGAAAGTTGGAGTGGAAGTTAAGTTATTGCCGGCGGCGGCGGGCGCGGGAGCGCCTCCGCCCACGTCGTTGACCAGCGTCTGCATGAGTTGTTGGATCTGTGTCAATTCGCCGAGCGAGTTGAACTGTGCTAATTGCGTGACGAATTGATTGGGATCGACCGGATCAAGCGGGCTCTGGTTCTTCAGTTGTATGGTCAAGAGCTGCAAGAACGTGTTGGTCAAGTCTGCGCCCGGGTTGGTGCTGGCGGTCGAGCTCGTACCGGCCGAGGAAGCTGCCGTTGCAGCCGAAGCCGCATGACTGGTCGCACTGAAAGGATGTATCAACGAGTTGAACACAAGGGAAAGTCCTCCTAAGCGAGAATGCTGACGCTGACACGGTTTGACCAAGGATCGCCCGTTACGTTGGGAACAATTCCCGTGGCCGTCTCCACGGGTGTGTCCGGGTCGGCCGCCGGCGGCCCGCTCGCCGCTGCCGTCCTCGCCCCCTGGGGCTGTGAAAACTGTTGGCGTTGCTGCCCTTGTTGAAAACCGGTTGCGGTCTCAATCCCGGAATGTCCGTGATCGAAATTTACGCCCGTGAGGTTGAGGTGACTGTTGTTGAGTTGGGATTCAAGGCCCGGCACCTCGGAACTGAACCAGCGGGCAATATCGCGATCATTGTGAACGGTAATGCCCACCTGGCTTTGCTGAATAACAGTGTGAATTTCAACCGCGCCAAAATTCTCGGTGTGCACTCCGACATGCATTTGTGAGTTGGTCTGCAGATCGCGAATGTCGGCAGCCGTGGCGGCCGGAGCGGGCGCCGCGGTAGGTGTGGTCGCGGAGTCCAGCATCTGGTGAACCTGGGGAAGCGACGGTCCGGCTGCCGGATCGACGTTGATCATTGCCGTAGGAACGGGCGAAGGCGTTGGAAGCGCGACTGCGTCCCTGACGCCGCTGACTGAGTCCGACGGGGCTGCTCTCGAATGGATTAGGGTGATATGGTTCGTCACCGCCGCGGGAAAAGAGGATGGAGGGATAGATGGCGCGGAAGCCGAAGGTGCGCGCCAACCTTGACCGGGCAAACCCTGACCGGGCGAAGATTGACTTGGCGAAGATTGACCGGACGAAGACTGACCGGGCGAAGCAGGTCCGGTAGAACCTGCGGTATTAATCGGGATCGCTTCGGACTTCCTGTTGAGCGCGGCGCTCTGCGGTTCCGGTGAAGAAAGCCTCGCAGCGGCGGTCGCTGCTTTGCCATCCGTCATTTCCTGCATGATCGACGCATGATTCGAGACCGAGGGATTTGCAGTAATTGCCGGTGCTTTATTCGCAGTGATGTTATCCAAACTGTTACTGCTTGTGTTGATGGCGGCGGTGATAGCTGCCAAGGATCCGGTCTCGGTCTTCACATTGGAGAATAGTGGTTCCAATGTCGCTGGTTTATTTTCATCGGCGGCAGGAGGCGAAACCGGGCTGGGCGTCGACGCGGCAGAACTCGAGGAGAGAATGCTCGACGCGGGCGCGGATAGAGCCATGACCGTAGCGTTCGGCAACGAGACGTTCTGATCTGAATGGTTGGGCGACGATACCGCGGGCAGTGGAGAAGTTAACGGTGATGTGCCGGACATGGGCACAGCAGTCGATGGCTGGACATTCAAAATAATGTCCACCGGGGCTGTTGTTATTCGAGGCGACGATACTGAGTTGTCTTGCCCGATTTTGAACGCCGCGACAGTCGGCAAGTCGCGCCCGGCGGGATGTTGATCCAACATCGAATCGGTCATTCCCCGTGAAATCGGAAGGCTGACCTGGCTTTCAACGGCAGGACTAGATCCGGAGATGCTTCCACCAGTCTGGCCCGATCGCGCATCGAGAAGAGAACTTTCCGCATTTCCCGCGACCGGTTGGACGACCGGAGTCGCGGCCGGCACTGGTTTCATGATCTGGAGCAGGGGCGCAACATTTTCGCGTTCCGAAATGGCCGGAGCAGGAGTGGTCGGAATGGAGTTCGCCAAGGACGTGGAGGTAAAGTCACGATTGCCAGTCTCCGGCGTGAAGGATTTGAAAACCGGAGGCTCAACCGGCTGGATCGACGATTCTGTCTGGATTACGGAGACGGGTTTCCCGGCGGCTGAAGGCGACTCTGCTGTCACAACCTCCGAAGCAGAACATAACGCATTGATACCGGTTCGACCAACCGTCGCTTGAACGCCATGCGGCTGGAGCCAACTTGAGGACGCAGCGAATGCAGTAAGTGAGAAGTCGGCAGTCTTATCGCTCGCCTTTGGAGATGGCGCGGCGTTGATCAGCGGCAGCACAGCGGCATCACCCCGGGTCAAATTAGTATCGGAGCGAGCCTCAAATCTGGTAACCAGCTCTTTGTCCGGCTTATTCTTGGCCCTGACATCCAACCTGGGCTCGATCCTGGCAGTTACAACCAATTTTTGTGACAGAGGCTTTGATAAGGGTTCTTGTCCGACCCTGTTCGTCGTTGGCGGTAATGATGGCTGCTCTTGCAATTGCCCGGGTTCAATCGCGATAGAGGACGCAAGGCCTGCAGTGAAGGTGATGGGCAGGGGAGAGCTTCGCGCCGCGGTTGTAGACGCGGGTACTGGCGCCGGAATGACTGCCGCATCGACCTGCATTAGTGGTGGCGATAACCGATCTTGCAGTTGCCCCGGTTCCGTCGCGATAGATGACGCTAGGGCTGAAGAGAAGGTGATAGGCGGGGCAGAGCTTCGCGCCGCGGTTGTAGCCGCGGGAACTGCCGCCGGAATGACTGCCGCATCAACCTGCATCGAAGTACCGCAAGATCGATTGCACTCAAGTTACCAACATCAACATATGTGAACTTACGCTGGACTGGTGTAAGCCGTTGTTGAAATGAGACCACTTACAATACAGATCGGTAAGGTGTGATCCCTGGGTTCGCGACTCGGAATGGGATCTTCGGCAAGGGTTGCCGGGCTAGCGCGGCAAATTCAGGCGATTTTCGCTGGTGACTTAGCTGCGGCGGTGCCAGCGTTGCAACAAAAAATCCGCGTCGAGATCCCTTTGCTGGCGCCGCAATTCCTCTTGTTCGTAATCGCGTCGCTGGCGGGCGCGCAGGCCTTCCAGAGCTTCACGTTCCCGGAACGCCTCATGATATTCAACCAGCGCCTTCTGCCGCGACGTTTCGGCATCCCTGAGAAGGGTTTGCAACTCCACCCGGACGCAGAGGAAGTTTTCCCGGAGAAGCGAGGCAAACTGGAGTTCGGCGGCTGTGCATCCGGCACTCAGCCCTTTTGCTCCGTCTTGCGCCGAGTCGGAGAGGAAGCGATCCAGTTGCGCCACCGCGTCCGCGGCGCGGGCAACTTCAAGATTGGCCTTCTGCAACTGCAAGGTTCGCTGTCGTTCTATGCTCTGACGAAGCCGCAGCAGGGTGGCGAGAGCGAAACGGAAAGGCATAAGTCAAAGGTCGTAATACAGATTCAAGCCGGCAGCGCCATAAGACGATCGACGGAATCTTTCATGGTCGCCACTTCCTGAGATGATTGCCTGAGGAACTGGCTGAGCGCAGGCATCAGAGCGATGGCGCGATCCAGTTCGGGATCGCTGTTTTTCTGGTAAGCCCCGATGCGAATCAGCTCTTCCGAGGATTTATATGCAGCAAAGAGGCGGCGGATCGCGTTGGTTTTTGCCAGATGCTCGGCGGAGATGACGGCGGGCATGATGCGGCTGATGCTGTCGAGAATCGCGATGGGAGGGTAGTGGCTCTGTGCCGCCAGCCGCCGATCCAGCATGACGTGCCCGTCCAGTAGTGCGCGAACTGCGTCAACCAGGGGATCGTTTTCATCATCGCCTTCCATCAGCACGGTGTAAAAGCCTGTGATGGTTCCGGAACCAAACGAGCCTGCACGCTCGAGCAGGCGGGCCAGCATGGTGAAGACCGAGGGCGTGTAGCCTTTCGCGGTCGGCGGTTCGCCGGCGGCTAATCCAATTTCGCGCTGGGCCATGGCAAGCCGGGTGAGAGAATCGACCACCAGCAGCACGTGCTTTCCCTGCGCGCAGAAATATTCGGCGATAGTGGTGGCCGCGAGTCCGGCGCGAATGCGCAGCAGCGGATCCTGGTCCGAGGTCGATACCACCACGACCGAGCGCTTTCGTCCCGCTTCGCCGAGCGAGTTGAGCAGTTCTCCGACTTCGCGTCCCCGTTCCCCAATCAGCCCGAGCACGGTCAGATCGGCATTGGTGTTGCGCGCCATCATGCCGATGAGCGTGCTTTTGCCGACGCCGCTGCCGCCAAAAATGCCGACACGCTGGCCCCGTCCACACGTCAGGAGGGCATCAATGGCGCGAATGCCGCAGCCGAGCGCATCGCGAATAGGAGTGCGTTCGAGAGCGAGCGGAGCCTCGCGGTCGAGCGCATGGCGTTCCAGGCACATGGGAGCAGCAAGACCGTCAATCGGATTGCCAGCGCCATCCAGCACGCGGCCCAGAAGTTGATCGCTGAGTCGCAGCGACGGCCGCCGTCCCCAAACCACGACCTGGTCTCCGTAGCGAATTCCAGTCGGTCGCCGCAGCGACATGGAAAGAACGGTGTGGCCGCGGAAGCCGACAATCTCTCCGGCCCAGTGACGCCCCCAGGAGTCAATCACCTCGCAAGCTTCGCCGACCGTGCAGAAAGGGCCCTCGGATTCGACCAGCTGACCGACAACTTGGGTCACCCGGCCGCGCCAGCGCAGGGCGGAACAGTGTTCCAGATGCGAGAAGTAGGCGGCGAGGATGGGCGAGGCCATTCAGCGTCTCTCGAACGCGCTGCCTGCTGACATTGGCGTGGCAGTTGATGCCGAGGAGGAGGCGGCAGCTGCGCTGGAGTGGGGAGCCCCCGGCCTTTCCGAGAGCAGGTCGAGCAATCCGGTTTCAATTTCTTTGAGCTGCGATTGCAAGCCGATTTCGGTCGAGCCGAGCGAGGTCTCCAAACGGCATTCGCCCGCACCGATAGCGGGATCTTCGGAAATCTCGGGCGGCGAAGTATCTCCAATCTGGCAAGCGAAGTAGCGCCGCCAGTCCGCTGCCTCCTGCGGGTGAACGTGGAGTTTGACCGTGGTGCCCGTTTCGAGTTTTTCGAGAGTTACTCGGACGATGCCGGCCAGAGCGTCGGGATCGATTTGCACCTCCCGATGCAGGATCTTGCGCGCGACGGCCAATGCGAGCTGGACAATTTCGCCCTCCACGCGGCGATAGTAACTTTGACGTTCGGCGGCGAACGCCTGCACAGCGCTGCCGATCTCTCCGCGATTTTTGGCGAGAGCACCGTCGAATTCAGCCCGCAATTGCTGCTGTGCGCTTTGACGTCCCTGCTCAAAAGCTTCCGCCCGCTCGATCCGAAGGTGCTCCTCGGGCGTCTGCCGGTGCTCGGCGGCGTTGCCGGTTAGCCCGCCGGGCGGGCCGGCATCAAGATAACCGAAGGGGGAAGGTTCGGGAGCGACCTGCCGCTTCACCGCGCTAGACGACATACTCCTCCTGCGATTCCGCGCTCAATACGAGCTTGCCCTCGGTCTCCAGTTTGCGCGCCACGTCCACAATTTCCCGCTGCGCCTGGTTCACATCTTTGGCGCGCACCGCGCCCAGCACTTCCATATCTTCTTTCAACATATCGACGGCCCGCGACGACATGGATTTGAAAATCAGGTTTTTCAATTCTTCGCTGGCGCCGCGCAACGCCAGCGCCAGAGTTTTTTTGTCGAGTTGACCCAGCAATTCGCGAATCCCAAGTTCGGGCACTCCGAGCAGGTCTTCGAAGGTGAACATCAGGTTGCGAATGGCGAGCGCCATCTTGGGATCGTCTTTTTCTATACTCTCGAGGATGATCTTGCTCTTGATTGGTTCGATCTGGTTGAGCAGTTCGGCTGCCCCCTTGAATCCCGCATAAGCGCGGCGGCTCTGCTCGCCTACCGACTCGAGCTGCTTATTCAAGGCGAGCGCGACTTTCTGGGCAACTTCGGGGGAAAACTGGCGCAATTGCGCCAGGCGTTTTACCGTCTCCGCCCGTACCTCTTCCGGCAGGCGCAGCAGAAGAGTTGAGGCTTGGCGGGCGTTCAAGTGCGCCAGTATAAGGGCAATAGTCTGCGGATGCTCGATCTCTAGAAATTTCGCCAGCTGCTGCGGATCGGCATCCTGCAAGCTTTCCAGGTGCACCGCATTCTGGTCCATGGTATTGGCGACTTGCTCCAGCAAGCGTTTGGCGGCCGCTTCGCCGAAAGCTTTGATCAGCAGCTTTTGCGCATAGTCGGGCCCGCCATCCGCCAGATAGCCATGGGTGACGCAGAGCTGGTGATACTCTTCGAGCACGGAAATCGCCGTCTCCGGCTTGAAGTGTTCTAGTTCGGCAATGCGCCGCGTCAGCCGGTGCACGTCATTCTCCGGCAGTTGGCGATAGATCTGGCTGGCCGCCTCCTCGCCCAGCACCACCATCAGAATGGCCGCCTTCTGCAAGCCCGCATTGTGAACCGCAGTGGACATGTGTTGTCTCGTTGACCGGGCCGCGACGGTTCAACTTGTCGAACCGCGCTCAGGCCCCGGTATCCTCGCTATCGGCAGCTATTCTCCCGGTGATGAGTCCGTTTCTTGTGTGTCTTTCGAGCGTCGCTTACTTCAGTTTCTGATCGTGGATCCAACTCTGCACCAAACGGCTGGCTGGACCCGGCTCGGCCTTGATCTTGTCGCCCAATTCCTTTTTCAATGCAGCCGCGCGCTTGACTTCATCGCTGGCTTGCGGGAGTTCAATGGCCCCGGCCCCGCCGGAAACCGCGCCGGCAGCCAGCGGATGGGCAAGATGTTCGGGAATCTGTTTGAAGGCCTCGATCGCTTGTTTTTTCACAGGATTCAGAACAAACGCGTAGACCATCAGGAAGAGCAAAGTAATCCCGCCGTAACGCAACATGCCAAACCAGGGCTGGAGCAGAAGGTGATATTTGTCGAATCTTCCCGGAGCGGCCGGAACTTCAATGGGTGCCGCTTGAAAGGAAAGATTCTCAACCGCCAGCAGGTCGCCGCGCTGATCGTCGACTCCGATGGCCGCGCGCGCCAGCTTTTCGATCGCGGTCATTTCCTCGGGAGTGCGTTTTCGACGCGTGGCCGGGGATTTGCCGCCGGCCGGCTTGTCAACCGCGTCGTCGATGAGCACCGAGGCCGTGATGCGGCGGACGCGGCCCGCCGGCGTGACCACGTGGCGAATACTCTTGCTGACCGCAAAAGTCGAGCTATCCGATTTTGCACTCTGATTGTCGAGCGCCGAGAGAATACTTCCGGCATTGGCAGCGGTAGTCGTGCCGCCCGCGGCCGGTGTCGCTGGGGTGACCGCCGCTGTGCTGCCGGGAACGTTGCTGGTCACTCCGGGAACGCCCGCCGGATTCGCGCCCCCGGCGAGTTCTTCCGAATGCTGCTGCGCGAGCGCCACCGTGGATTTCGGATCGTAAATTTCCGAGGTATCTTCGCTGCTGCTTAATTCGTAATCCACATGCACGCTGGCGCGTACATGCTCCGCGCCCACCACGGGCTCGATCGCATGCACGGCCGCTGCCGCTAATTCTTCGTCGGAATCGAACGAGGCTCTGCCGGAGGGCCCGCGGCGAGCAAGAAATGACGTCGCTGTTTCGGCGTCGACAACCGTAACATTTTCCGGCCGAAGTCCATCGACCGCGCTCGCCACCAGTTGCGGGATCGCTTGCTGCGCTTCGCGCGAGAGCGTGCCGCCGCGGGTTTTTACAATCACCGCCGCCTTCGATTCGTGCTCCTGCTCACTGTACAGCGACTCGCGCGGCAGCACCAGGTGCACGCGCACCGCTTCCACTTCGCTCAAGGTTTGCAGCGTGCGTTCCAGTTCGCCTTCGAGCGCGCGCTGGTAATTCACTTTTTCGCTGAAATCCGATCCCGCCCAGTTCGGCGTATCGAACAGCTCGAAGCCTAGGCGGGCATTGCGCGGCAATCCCTGCGCCGCAGTTTCCAGGCGGGCCGCGTCGACTTTGTCGGAGGGAACCAGGATGCTGCCGCCGTCCGGCGAAATTTCGTAAGCAATGTTCTTCGCCGCCAGCCGCGTTCCCATCGATTGCGCATCCTGCGGCTTGAGTCCCGAATAGAGGACGACGTTCTTATGGTCGATCAGCGTAACGAACAGCCACAGCGTCAAGCCCACGGCTGCCGCTCCTCCGGCGAGCAGCGCTTTCTTTTGCAGGCTCAGGCCGCGGAGAAAATCCTGAATTTTTTGCAGGCCCTGATTCAATGATTTCCGCTTCTCCTGTATTTCTCTTCACTCATGCCGCCTCGGTATTGTCCTTCGAGCTTCCCTGCCCATGGGAAACTCAAAATTGCATGTTCGAAATCTGCTGGTAGGCCTGCACGATTTTGTTTCTCACCTGCATCATCAGTTGAAACGAAAGATCTGCTTTTTCCACTGCGATCATGGCGCTGTGCAGATCGGCGCCTTTGCCATTCAGCAACTGCGCGACCAGGTTGGCGGCATCGCCCTGCGCGCCCTCGACCTGGTCCATCGACTGTTGCAGGGTGTCGATAAATTTGCTGCCGCCGGCCGCTGGGGCCGGACTGATGTCGGCGGGAAGAATGCGAATCGGCGAAATGAAAGTATTCATGGCAGGGCCCTCCTTTTCCTGTATTTCTTGGTCACTGGATCAGCGCAGCAGGTCGAGCGACTGCCCGATCATGTTTTTCGTAGCCTGCACCGCGGCCGCATTCAGTTCGTAAGCCCGCACCGCTCCCAGCAGATCGGTCATCTCTTCGATGGGATCGACTTGGGGATAGGCAACGTAGCCTTGAGCATCGGCGTCGGGATGTCCAGGTTCGAAGCGCATCACCGGAGGCCGCTGGTCGGAGACAACGGCCGCCACGCGCACTGCCGCAGAGTGATCGCGTTGCAAGCCCGCGAGCGCGAGCGAGAAGCGCGGCACGCGCTGCGATTGAAACACCACCATCTGGCGGCGATACGGTCCGCCCGCAGGAGTGCGCGTGGTCTGGGCATTGGCCATGTTGCTCGCGATCACCTCGGCCCGCTGCCGCTCCGCCCCGAGCGCCGAGCCGCTAAGTTCCAGCATGCCAAAGAGGTTCATGAGTTGCTCCCTCCTCCGTTGATGGCGCTCGACAGGGTGTGGAATTCGGATTTGAGGAATTGAATTGCCACCTCAAAGCGCAGCTGGTTCTGTGCCAGCAGCAGCGATTCGCGCTCGACTGAGACATTGTTGCCGTCGGGACGCTCGAGGAGTCCGCGGACATTCTGCGTCACTGGAGTCAACGATTGCTCAGGGAAAGACGCCTGCTGCAAGCGCGAATCCTCTTCTACCGGAACGGCGTTGCCCGCCAGCGCCCGCTCGATTTCGCCGGCGAAGGGGCGCACATCGCGAGTGTGATACCCCGGCGTGTCGATGTTGGCGAGATTGGTCGAGATGACCTGGTGACGGAACGCGGCAATGTCGAGCACGCGCTCCAATCCGCGCATCAGTGGAGTGTCGATCATGGACATGAAGGCTCCCTCTTTGGGCCGGGAATATTGGTGTCGTGCATGTAGTTGCCGGGACTGCCCGGCGTCTTGCCGGAAAAGCCCGGAGCAAGAATGCCGCGCTGATAGGTATTGCGCGGCGGCAGGCCAAACTCGCGGACTTTGTTGCGCACCGTGCGCAGGCTGACGCCCAGCAACTCGGCCGCCCGCGCGCGATTGCCCCCGGTGGATTCCAGGGTCATGGCGAAGAGTTCGCGCTCCATCTCTCCGAGCGAGAGGCCCGGCTTCCACTCGAGCGAGCGAGGCGAGGTGGAAGGCGATTCTTTTGCCGCGAGATTTGTTGTCCGCGGGTTCTTTCCATCGTCGAACGCCTCCACCCCGATTTCACCTCCGCGCGATAAGGCCACAGCCCGGCGTACGAAGTTGGCAAGTTCGCGCACATTGCCCGGCCACGCGTGGGTTTCGAGGCGAGTGATCAGTTCGCGCGACAAGAAAGGATGCATCGCAGCGTCTCCCGCCGTTCCGGAAGCCGCATAGCGCGCCACAAAATATTCGGCCAGTTCGCGAATGTCGCCGGCGCGCTCGCGCAGCGGCGGCAAAGTAATCGGAATCACATTCAGGCGGTAAAAAAGATCCGCGCGAAAACGACCCTCCTTAACCGCCGCTTCTAAAGCCTGGTTCGTGGTGGCGATAACGCGGATATCGACGTGCACCGTCTGATTCGATCCCAGGCGGTCGAACTCGCGCTCCTGCAGCGCGCGCAAGAGCTTCGGTTGCAGCGCCAGCGGCATCTCGCCCACTTCATCGAGCAGCAGCGTGCCGCCGTTCGCCATCTCAAACTTGCCCGGACGCGCGCCGACCGCACCGGTGAAGGCGCCGCGCGCATGGCCAAAAAGTTCGCTTTCCAAAAGACTTTCGGGAAAAGCGGTGCAGTTGAGCGCGATCAACGGGCCAGCTTTTCGCCGGCTGAGGCGATGGATGAGGCGGGCAATCAGCTCTTTGCCGGTGCCGCTTTCGGCCTCGATCAGAATATCGGCGTCGGTGGCGGCCGCTTGCCGCGCCCGGTCCAGCGCCCTCTCCCATGCGGGCGAGTGGCCGATCATCGTTTCGCATTCCTTGTCGAATTCCTTCCCAGCCAGTTCGGCGCGGCGCAAAACCTGTTCCACGGCGAGTTCCAGTTTCTCGAAACACACTGGCTTTACCAGGTAGTCGCAGGCGCCGCCGCGCATGGCTTCGACCGCGTCGGGCACGCAACCGTATGCGGTAAGCAGGATCACGGCCGTGCGCGCCGAAGAAATTTGCACTTCGCGCATCAGCTCAAAACCGTCGCGCCCGGGCATACGTACGTCGGTGATGACCAGCGAATGTTGCCCGGCGCGAAATTTCTCCAGCGCCTCGGTCCCGTCCACGGCGACATCGACCAGCCATCCCCGGCGCTGGAAGCGGGCTTCGAGGGCAGCGCGCATGCCGGCATCGTCATCGGCGATCAGCAACCGCTTCATAGGGAGGCTCCCATTACGGCATCCGGCTCGATGGCATTGCCAGGCAGCATGCCGCCAGCTTTCTGATGCCGAGGAAGCCGCAATCTGAAAGTAGCTCCCCGGCCCGGCCGGCTCTCGGCCGAGATCGAGCCTCCATGCTGTTCAAGAATGCGGCGGCACACGGCGAGCCCGAGTCCTGAGCTGCCCGCCCGCGTGCTGAACCCCGCTTCAAAGATGCGCGGTATATTCTCCGCCGCGATTCCCGGCCCCGTGTCGCGCACGGAAATTTCTACGGCGCCTCCATGTTTGAAAGAATCTTCCAGCGGTCTATCTCGCAGCGGTTCGTCCCCCAAGGATCCGTAATTCAAGCCGCGAATCGAGAGCCATCCGCCGCCCGGCATGCAGCGAAACGCATTCAGCGCGAGATTGAGCAGCACTTGTTCCAGCCGGTGCCGGTCGGCCTGAATCACGACTCCTTCGAGACCGTTGATCACCTGCATTTCCACTCGCGCCTGCTTGGCCAGCGGCAGCAGGAAATCGTAGGCCCAGTCGAGCAATTGTCCGGCGTCGGTGGGCGCGAACTCGGGCTGCGGCGAGCTGTGCAGGTGGAGAACATTGTTGACGGTCGCAGAAAGCGTGCGCAGGCCGGCCTGCACGTGTTCGATCCAGCGGCGGCTGTCGCCTTCGAGATTCGCTTCCGCCAAAAGGCCGGCGAACAGTTCCAGGCTGCCCAGGGGATTCCGAATTTCATGCGCCAGCAACGCCGACATCTCAACCAACGCCTGCTGACGTCTTAGCTGTTCCCGCTCCTGCTCCAGTTTTTTGGCGTCGCTGACATCGCGCAGGATGAAAACCGATGTCGCGCGCCCCTCGCTTTGTTCCAACCAGGCGTGACGAAGTGCGACCCAGGCGGAAAGCTGCAATTCCGCTTCGTTGCCTGTCGCACGCGCCTGGTCAAGCGCCGCGCGTAGTTCTGCCGGCAAACCCTCCACCGCTTCAAACGAGCCTCCGAGCAGCCGCACCGCCTCGGGGTTGAGAGTCGAAATTCGCGATCCCGCTTCGACCACCAGAACGCCGCAAGGCAAGCCTTCAAGAATGCGCCGCAGGCGTTCGCGAATCCTGTCGTTTTCCTCAAGACTGTTCGCGAGATCGCGGTTCGTAACTTCGAGTTCTTGGCGCAGGTGAGCCACCTGCCCTTGCAGTTGCCCGTAGGTGCGCTCCAGCGATCCCGCCGCCTCGGTAAAAGAGGCAAAGGCACGGGCCAAGGGATGTTCCGGGTCGCGAGCGGGATCGCGGGCTGGGGGAAGATTTGTGAACATAAAGAGTGCTCTGCAACGGCGGGGCCAGCCCGGCATGAGTTGCCTTAGAACGCGCTTATTCCGTGTTCGTTCGCAGACGTCCTACGGCGCGCCCCGGCCGGTTACCGAAGGGAGTTGCGTCCCGCTGCCGAGGCCCGTCTCGACTCATCCCGGCAGGGTGAGCAAGTGGCGTCTTCGCAGGGAACAAACCTGCGCCAGCTCGGATCCGCAAGCAGCAGGTGTTCCGGAAGAATCCACGCCTGATCTTCCGAAAGAATCAGCGCCCGCTCAATCACGTTTTGCAGTTCGCGAATATTCCCAGCCCACGCCTGGGTCTTCAATACGTGCAGTGTTTGCGCGGAAAATCGCGGCACGGGCGCTCGCAAGGCATATCGCTCCAGGAAATGCTCGGCCAGTTGCTCGATGTCTTCCGCCCGCTCGCACAACGGAGGAATCTCGATCGGAAAGCCGCTCAGACGGTAATACAAGTCCTCGCGGAATTTTCCCTCGCGAACCAGCGACAAAAGGTGCGCGTTGGTGGCGGAGATGACCCTTGCATCTACGCGCACGATTTCTGCGCTGCCCAGCCGCTGAATTTCTTTTTGCTCCAGAAAGCGCAGCAGTTTTGGTTGCAGGCTCAACGGCATCTCGCCGATTTCGTCGAGAAATAAAGTTCCCCCCTGCGCCGAGTGGATTCGCCCCGCATAAGACTGCATGGCTCCGGTGAAGGCGCCGCGTGAATATCCGAAAAGTTCCGCTTCCAGCATGGTCTCGGGAATGGCCGCGCAATTTACTACCGCAAAACCGCGCCCCGCCCGCGGGCTGAGTTGATGGATGGCACGGGCCACGAGTTCTTTGCCGGATCCGGTCGGGCCTGTAATCAGCACCGAAGTATTGCGGGCGGCAACCAGCCGCGCCAGTCGGTAGACGGGTTGCATCATGCGGGAATTGCCGATCATGCCGGGCAAAGGAGCAGCGTAGGCAGGCGAGCGGCCGGGGATTGAACGATCGATTGAACTATCGTCACAGATGTCGGCCTGCTTACTCGTCGTCTGCAACTCATCGGCACCCAGAGGTCGCGCGGCGTCAATATTCTCACGGTCTTTTTCACCATCGGTACAGGCGTCGGCATCGCCGTCAGCATTGAGCAACACGACCTCGATCTCCGGATAACGCCGGCGTACTGTGTGGCTCAACTCCTCCGCGTCAAGATCAGGGAGTTGGCGATCGAGAAACAGTGCTTGCCAGTATCCGCTTTCCAGGTGGACTAGCGCTTCGGCTCCGCCGCTCGCCTGCTCGAAGCGACGGGCGGGGGAACGTAGACTTTCGAGGACTCGTTGGCGCACTACGGGGCTGGGGCTGGCCACCAAAATGTGATCCGGATAGTTGGGCGGGATGGGTAAACTGGTCATTCCGCGATTGGAAATGGGTTCGGTTAAAACGAGATTAGAGGGAGATTAGAAAGCTCTAGGACAAGCAAACCATCGTGTAGCCGGAGAGGAAAATTTTGCTTTACAGCCAGCCGCAATCGTAGGTGCGGCCCATTTATTCGACGATGGCCAGTACGTCTCCGGGATTCACCGCCGCGCCCGCGACCGCCGAGATTTTCTTCACCACTCCCTTTTTCGGCGACTTGATCTCATTTTGCATTTTCATGGCTTCGACGACGACCACGCCCTGCCCGGCCTCGACCGGCGAATTTTCCTCGAGCAGCAGCCGCACCACGCGCCCCGGCATGGGAGCCAGAATTTTCCGCGGCCCCGTATCATCGCCCGCCGAGGCTTGCCGCGAGCGCAACGACCGTGGATCGCGCAGCTCCACCGCGAAACGCGCGCTGCCCACCCACATGTGAAGATCCGTCGCCGTCTGCTCGCGCTTGATCTCGTACGCGCGACCATCCACCAACAACGACAAGACGTCGCGTCGCGGGATGACCGCATCCACGCGAATCACTTTGCCGTCGAGGCGGCACTCCCACCCGTCGGAGGTCCTTTCCAATACGAGCCGGTAGGCTTTGCTGTCTTTGCCCGACTTGCCTCCGACGATGACTTCGTAAACCATAAACTCAGCGTTGCCCTTCCACGCGCCCCTCTTGTTTCCAATGGGATAAAACCTTCCCCGCTCCTGCGCCGGAATTTCCATTCTTACTTACGGGCGAAGCGGGGTCGAGCACCGAAAACATTCCCACGGCAATGGCGGCGATACTCTCCATCTTTTCAGTCTCACGCCCCGGCGCATTAGGGACGACGGCCGGGTTGCTTCTTGCCAGCAGGCGATCGAGATAACCAGTATCGAGTTTTCCCGCCTGGAAATCCTCATTCCCCAGAATGCGCTGGAATAGCGAAATATTGGTCTTGATGCCGGCAACGAAATATTCGTAGAGCGCGCGCTGCAGCCGCATGATCGCCTGCTGCCGGTCGGCGCCATAGCCGATCAATTTGGCCAGCAGCGGATCGTAATCCATCGGCACCGTCCAGCCTTCATACATGCCGCTGTCACGACGAATCCCCGGGCCCGACGGTTGCAGCAAGACAGAAATTTTGCCGGGACTGGGGAAATAGTTGTTGTCGGGATCTTCGGCATAGATGCGGCATTCGATAGCGTGGCCGCGAATCTGCACGTCTGCCTGCGTAAACGGCAACGTCTCACCGGCTGCGATCCGGATTTGAAGATGGACGAGGTCGAGCCCGGTAGTTAGCTCCGTCACCGGATGCTCGACCTGCAGCCGCGTATTCATCTCCAGAAAATAAAAGTTCTTCTGCTGATCGACCAGGAATTCGACCGTGCCGGCGTTGGTATAGTTGGCCGCCTGCGCAACCTTCACCGCGACCTCGCCCATGCGGCGGCGCATGTCAGCATCGACAATCGGCGAAGGCGCTTCTTCGAGGACTTTCTGGTGCCGGCGCTGGATCGAACACTCGCGCTCTCCCAGCCAGACCGTGTTCCCGTGCTCGTCGGCCAGTACTTGCATTTCGATGTGGCGGGGATTGACGATCGCTTTTTCGATATAGACTTCGCTGTCTCCAAACGACCGCTGCGCCTCGCTCTTTGCCGATTCGAGAGCGGAGCGAAGTTCAGCCCGCGAATGCACCAGGCGCATGCCCTTGCCGCCGCCGCCGGCTGCGGCTTTTAGCATCACGGGATAACCTACACGCTCTGCGACTTGTTCACCTTCTTCGGGAGAGGCCAGGCCGCGCGAGGTTCCGGGCACAAATGGCACTCCCGCTTTTTCCATCTGCTGCCGGGCGCTGGTTTTCGACCCCATGAGATTCATCGAGTGAGGAGTCGGCCCGATAAATTTCACGCCTGCGTCGGCGCACGCCTGGGCGAACTTCGCGTTCTCCGATAGAAAGCCGTATCCGGGATGAATTGCTTCGGCGCCGGAGCGATTCGCGACGTCGAGAATTTTGTCCATCCGCAGGTAAGAGTCGGCCGCGGGAGCGGGGCCAATCGGATACGCTTCGTCCGCCTTCCTCACATGCAGCGACGCGCGGTCGACGTCCGAATACACGGCCACCGTGGCAATCCCCATCTCGCGGCAGGCGCGCAAAACCCGAACCGCAATCTCTCCCCGGTTGGCGATCAGAATCTTCTTGAACATGTTCTTTCGAAGCGGTCAGTGGTGCGCCGGTTCAACGCGCTGCGCCGCCCTGATTGTACCTGCGGCGGCGAAAGTAGCTATGACGGAAATCACGCGCTATTGTGATTCAGGAAGGAATTGTCTTCGAGAAAAAGCTCGAGTCGGGACGGGCGAAAGCCCGTCCCGGCGAGCACATGATTACTTGTTCTGATCCATGACGATGGTGCCGGCGGGCTGCTTTTCCGCCTTGGCCTTTTTGGTAGCCATGGTTTTATCGACCCACTCGTCGGCTGTCTTCAAATCAGCGGCGCGCGCGGCCGGATCATCGCACTGAATATCGGCGCGTTCCCGGTACATCAGGTTCATGTAAGCCATGGCATCGTCGTAATCGGGACGAAGCTTAAGCGCCTTCTCCAGATTATCGATGCCTTCCTGAACATTGGCCGTGTTCTTCTCCTTCATCGTGGCGCAGACTTTTTTGTCCTTGGCCGGCAGAGAATCCTCGGGCTTCATGCCAAGTTTGGCGCGCTCTTCCTGACGCGGCACATAAGTCTGGGTCCAGTCGATGACGGCGACCGAGTAATAAGGCTCGGGATCGTTGGGGTCAACCTCAGACGCCTTCTTGTAATACTCCTTGGCCAGATCGAATTTCTTTTGCTGCAGATACAGATAGGCGATGCCCTTGACGCTGTTGATGTTTCGGGGATCGACTTGCAGCACTTTCTTATACTCATCGATCGCCTGCTCGGCGTAACGGTTGTTCTCGGGAGCGTCAGCGCCTGGAATGTATTGCTGGGCAAGCGCCGTGGCTAGATAAAGGCGGGCATTGATCAGCGTCGGATCGAGCGCAACGGCTTGCTGGAACTGGTCAATTGCCTGCTCAAACTTAGTGTTCTTGTAAGCCTGCACACCTTTGTTGAGATGGTCGCGCGCCTTCAGTTTGTTGCAGCCCGTGCTGGCCAGCAGCATCAACGCGGCGGCGAAGACCACCAGAAATTTCTGCGTAATTTTCATTGCTTTATGAATCTCCCTTTGCAGCGGAGTAAAAGAGCCTGGAGCGACACCTGCTCATGACTTGTCATCCTGAGCGAAGCGAAGGACCTGCTCTCTTGGCGGCGGATCGTACACTGTGCTCAGAAGATTCTCCGGCCGTCCAATTCTAACCGCCGGCTTCAATTTTCGCCGTGATCAGGCCGACTTTGTCGACGCCTGCGGAATGCGCAATATCGATCACGCTGGCCACATCGGCAAAGGGCACATTGTCATCGCCCTTCACAAACATGACTTTTTCTGCCCGGGTCTTGAAGATGTCTTCTAACCGCCCCTGCAGCGTCTCCCACGTAGCTTCATCCTGATTGATTTTCAATCCGGGAGGATTGCCCGCACCGTGATCGATCAACTGCACCACGATGGTGCGGTCGGTGGGCGGCGGAGGCGTCTTGTCCTTTGGCGGAGGCTGCGGCACCAACGCCTCCAAGCCTTTTGGCGTGAGGGGAGTGATCACCATGAAAATGATCAGCAACACCAGCAGAACGTCAATCAGCGGTGTCACGTTCATGTTCGCGCTTTGGCCCCCTTTGGGGCCGACTGCCATAGACATAATCGATCTCCTGTAGCCGCGCTACTCTTTGCCCGCTATTGCCCACCGGTCGGCGTCGTCGCGCCCGGCGGCGGTGCGAGTGCTCCAGACTTCTTCTGATCGGTCAAAAGGCCAAGCTGATCCACGCCGGCGGCGCGGACGTCATCGACCACGTCCACCACCCAGCCGAACTTTGCCCGGGCGTCGGCTTTCAGAAACACCCGCTTGTCGGTCCGGTTCGTCAACTTGTCTTTGATCTTCTGCGTAAGGTCTGCCGGTTCGATGCGGTCGTTGCCGAAGAAAACTTTGCCGTCGCGGTTGACCGCCACCAGCAACGCGTCTTCCTTGTCGGCATCGTGCATGTCTTCCGGATTATTGACCTTGGCCATATCGACGGGCACGCCGTGCTGCAACATGGGCGTGACCACCATGAAAATAATCAGCAGCACCAGCATCACGTCCACCATGGGCGTGACGTTGATGTCGGAGCTGACATTGGCTCCTTCGTTTCGTTTTGCTAATGCCATGGAATTCTGTCTCCTGCCTGCGCTTGCCTAGAGCTGCCACCCCACTCTGCCGGGCGAAGGGACGGGCGAGCCGCCCGTCCCCACACCAGCAACTCATGGGTACTTTTAGGACCGGCGCATGCTCCGGCGCTTCAGGAAGTAATCGATCAGTTCGCTCGACGAGTTATCCATCTCCACGTCAAACGCTTCCACTCGACCGGTCAGATAGTTGAACATCATGACCGCTGGAATCGCCACGAACAAGCCGACCGCGGTGGTCACGAGCGCTTCGGAAATACCGCCGGCGACCGCAGCCAGACCGGTAGCTTTTTCCTTGGCGATGCCATTGAAGGCGTTCAGAATGCCGACCACCGTTCCGAACAGTCCCACGAAGGGAGCCGTCGATCCGATGGTAGCCAGACCGCCCAAGCCACGCTTCAGTTCGGCGTGGACGATCGCTTCGGTGCGCTCCAACGCGCGCTTCGAGGCTTCAATCGTCTCACCGGGAATTTCGCCCGGGCTATCCTGGTGCGCCTTGAATTCCATCAGGCCGGCCGTGACAACCTTGGCCAGGTGGCTTTTCTTGTTGCGCTCGGCGACCTTGATCGCTTCGTCGATCTTGCCCTCGCGCAGCGCTCCGGCAACCGCGGGAGCGAACGAGCGCGATTGGTTGCGGGCGGCATTGAAAGCCATCCAGCGGTCGATCATCACGCCGATCGACCATCCCGACATGATGAACAGAATGATGACCACGACCTTCGCCAGAATACCCATCTGCTTCCAGAGCGAAATCGGGTCCCAACCGACCGAGCTGTTGTCTTGAAAAAGCCAGGCGGCGAAAAGATGGAAGTTACAGAGTGCGACTGCTGCCAAGTTCACGACCATGAGTTGCTTCTCCTCCTCAGAACTGTTTGAAAACCTGAACTCTCCCGGCCTCTTAATACTCGTGCCACACCCCGGCGGGCGAGGCGGCGAACCGCATCGAAATGCCAGAAGAGCGGCACACGCTCAACCAATGGACCAGCGTGAGCAAAATCGATCAGAAACGTTTGATGCAAGAAATGCAAAGTCGGCAGAATGGCCCGGGTGAATCACCCTGGCTTCCCGTCTCGGGAAAAGGTGGGACGGGGAGGGTTTGGAAACCGCCAAAACTAAAAACCTGCCATTACGCCAAAACCGCGCAGCCGCCCGGAGCGTCTAGCCTCCCGACAAGCTGAAATTCACTTGGACCTGCGTTTCCACCGCCACCGGTTCGCCATTGAGCAGGTACGGTCGGTAGCGCCATTGTTTCACCGCTTCAATCGCCGCCGGCGCCAGCATCGGGTGGCCGCTGATCAATTGCAAATTCTGAATGGTCCCGTCTTTGCTGATTTCCGCCTGCAGGATCACCGTTCCCTGAATACGCGCCTGCTTCGCCAATTGCGGATAAACAGGAGTAACTTTCTTGATTAAGAGTCCAGTCGCAACGCCCGTCGATACCCGAATGCGCTGCGGAGTGGCAACCTTCGGCACAGCCGTCGGAGTCGAACTGAGAATTCCGCCCATGACGCCGCCCGTCGAGCCTCCCGGAATTCCACCCGGAACGCCGCCCGGAACGCCGCCGCTCCCGAGATCAGGCGGAGCTTCTTCTTCTTTGATCATCTGAACTTTGTTGGGAATCTTGGTCGGAGTGCGCAACTGCCCATTCACCACCTCGCTGACCATCTTCACCACTTTGACCGGAGCCGCGGCCGGGGGTGGTGGAGGAGGCGGTGGCGGAGGCGGCGCTACGAGAAACGTCATGAGCTGCGTCTTCGGCAGCGCGTCGGTGTAGATCAGCGGGATCAGAACCAGGATGCAGATGAGAAAGACTTGCAGCGCAAATGACAGGATGGTGAAACCCAATCCCCGCTTCGCCTTGAACCTGTTCCCTGATTCAATAAGGCTGTCTTCAAACATAGGCTCCTCCTACCCGACCGTACCCCAGATTAGACACCGGCCACGCCTTCTTTGCTCCCGCCCTTGGATGCTGGCTCTGGCTCTTGTGTCTATTCATCCCGCCTTTGCAGGCAGGTGAAGATTCTACGCCTTTTAACACGAAATCAGACTTTTACTTTTTCCTTCGGCTGCGGCGAGCCCGGCCGCAACGGCATGGCAATCGGCTTCTTGCCGCGCTCCCCGCGCCATTCCTGGTAAGCGACCAGAATCGGGGCGGCAATCGCAATCGAAGAATACGTCCCGATCAGAATGCCAATCACCAGAGCGAAGCTGAAACCATGCAGCACCTCGCCGCCGAAAAGAAACAGAGCAAGCACGGTAAGGAAAGTCAGGCCCGCTGTCAAGATGGTTCGGCTTAAAGTCTGATTAATACTCTTGTTGACGATGTCCGCGAGCCTGTCGCGACGTAGGAGCTTGATGTTTTCGCGGATGCGGTCAAAGACGACAATCGTGTCGTTGTTGGAATATCCGATCAAGGTCAGAATGGCCGCGATCACCGTCAGCGAAATTTCCCAGTTCAGCAGCGAGAAGGCGCCCACGGTGATTAACGTGTCGTGGAAGACAGTAAGCACGGCTGCCACGCCATAGATCCATTCAAAGCGTAACGCCAGGTAGATCAGCATTCCCGCCAGCGAATAGAGCGTAGCCAGAATAGCCTGCTTGCGAAGTTGCTGCCCCACTTGCGGTCCGACAATCTCGACGTTGCGGATGCCGAAGTCGGAAACAAAAAAACTATCCTGCAGCGCTCCAACCACGGCCGGATCTGCCGCACTCTTCAACTCATCAATCGAGCCGAGGACGCCGCTCTTGGTCTTGTCCCGGTAATTCACAATGTCCTGGGCGATCTGCGTGTAGCGAGGGTAGGCGTCAGGGCCGGAGCCGAGGTGGAGCGGGTCTTTCTCCAAAAGATCTTTGGCGATGGTCAACGAACTGGAATTGTTGAGGTCCTGCTTCCCCGGCGTGGCATGGCTTTCCAGGGCTTCGATGATCTGCGTCTTGCCCTTGTCGAGCGCCTGCTCGCTCGTCTCCTGAATATCGAGGGCGATCAACACCTCATTATTGGAAACCTGCCCATAGCGCTGCACGCGCGCATTCTTCAGCCCGGCGCGGTCGACTTCGTTGTGAATGGCGCCCGGATCCGGAGTATGCGCATACTTCACATACACCAGCGTGCCGCCGCGGAAATCGACGCCCAGCGGAATGCCGTGCCAGAAGGCCATGGAGAGCACTCCGGCAATGCTGAAAATAAGCGAGAAGGTGAGGAAGTACCACTTCTTGCCAAGAAAATCGATATTTGTATCTCTAAAGAATTCCACGCTGCGTACGATCCCTTCGAAATTCAGTCGTTAGTCGTTCGCTGTTCGTCCTTCGCTATTCGCCGATGCAGTTGTTTTCTCGCGAACAGCGATCAGCGAACGACGAACAGCGTCTTCTAAATGCTTAACGTTTCTCCGCGCTGCTTGCGGCTCAGCACCCAGTCAAAAATCACGCGCGAAACAAACACCGCCGTAAACAGGTTTGCGGCCAATCCAAAGACCAGCGTCGTGGCAAAACCCTTCACTGGCCCGGTCCCGAAGATGAACAGAATCGCCGCCGAAACGATGGTCGTGACGTGGGTATCGACGATGGTGATCCAGGCATGGCTGAAGCCCTGTTCCACCGCCGATGGCGGCGTCTTGCCATTCCTCAGTTCTTCGCGGATGCGCTCAAAAATCAGCACATTCGAATCCACGCCCATGCCCACCGTCAAAATGACGCCCGCAATCCCCGGCAGCGTGAGCACCGCGCCAAAGTAGCCCATGAATCCGAGCAGAATTACCAGGTTCAGAATAAGCGCGATATCCGCATTCACGCCCGCCCAGCGATAGTAAATTAGCATGAAGATGAGCACGGCGAGCATTCCCGCAATCGCCGCCCGCACGCCCGAGCGAATCGAATCGGCGCCCAGCGACGGGCCGACCGTTCGCTCTTCCAGATACTTGATTCCCGCCGGCAGAGCGCCCGAGCGCAGCGTCATCGAAAGGTCCTGCGTCTCCTGCTGGGTGAAGCGGCCGTTGATCACGCCATTGTCGCGAATAGCGTCTTTGATCACGGCTACTTCTTGAACCTTATTGTCGAGCACCACCGCGAGATAGTCGCCGACGTGGGTCGAGGTGAAAGTATAAAACTTGCGTCCACCCTCGCTGGTCAGAATAAAGCGCACTGCTGGCTGTCCGTTTTCGTCAGTGCTCGGTTCCGCGGTGCGAAGGTCGCGGCCGGTTACGGCCGAGGCGCGAGAAATAAAGTACCATTGCTCGCCGCCCTCGCTATTGCGCGACCCAATGCTCTTGCCCTGCATCAGAACGGCATCTGGAGGCATTACGCCCCCCTTGTCCTGGAGAGCGGCCTGCTCGCTCGGATACGGCCCGCCCAGCGATTGCTTGATCTCAAGCATCGCCGTCGACTGCATGATTTCTTTGACTCGCGCCGGATCGTCAACGCCCGGGAGCTGCACCAGAATCTGATACTGCCCGAGGCCATGCTCCTGAATCACCGGCTCGCTGACGCCGAGCTGATCGATACGGTTGCGGATCGTCTCAATCGCCTGCGCGACCGCCCGGTTTTTCAAGTCGGCCAGGTTCTGCGCCTTCATCGAAACGGTCCAGGAATTCTCCGCGCCCGAACTCGCATCGTATTCCGGCAGCCGGTCGGAAATAATGCTCTTGAAATCGCTGGTCTGGTCCGGAGGAACGCCCTTGACCACGATCATCTCCGGATGATTCACCGGATCCGGCTTGCTGATGTCGGCGTAATTGATCTTGTGGGTGCGCATGTCCTCTTTAAGGCGCGCCATCGCGTTGTCGGAATCGACATTCACCGCGTCGTTGACCTGCACCTGCAGAATCAAGTGCGTTCCACCGCGCAGATCGAGACCCAGATGAATGCGGTCGGTGATCGCGGCCACGATGCCCTTGCCCGACCAGTCCTTGGGAATGCCAAAAATGCCGGCCAGAAACACCAGCAGAATGCCGACAATAACCACTAACTTCCAAGTGAGATTCTTGTTCATAAAAAACAGTCGATAGTCGTCGGTCGTTAGTCGTTGGCTAGAACCACAAGGCCGAAATCGTGATCGCTCCGCGAGCGACTAACGACAATCGACCAACGACCCAAGAACTACTTTCCTTCTTCCGCCGTAGTCACCGACACCACCGATGCCCGGCTGACTTCCAGCTTCAAATTATCCGGCGGGACGCGCAGCGTTACCGCATCGTCCTTGAGATTGATAATCGTGCCGCGCAAACCGCCGCTGGTCACGATCTTGTCCCCATTCTTCAACTCGCTCAGCATCGCCTGCCATTTTTTCTGCTTGCGCTGCTGCGGCAAAATCAGCAAAAAATAAAAAATGGCGAAAATAAAAAGTAAGGGTGCGAGTTGGAGCAGACCAACTCCTCCCGGCATCTGCAACCACGCCGCCAATCGGCCGTGAACATTCAACAAAATGATTTCCAGCGCCAAGTTGATCCTGTGCAACAAGATTTTGCAGCCCAACGTCCGGCCGGAATGCGGCCGCGCCCAACAACTTCCCGTCCCAGCCAGGAAAATGCGGCACAATTTTGCTGTTCTCGCCGCTCTATTTCCACTGGGCTCGGCTTAACTTCTGTGCGCTACACGGGAATGATTCTCTTCTACAGCCGGAGATCCTACGTTTGCAGGCTGGGACCGGCGGTGCCGCGTCCCGGTTTTCCACCGGAACGGCACACTAAGAAATGGACCTTATCCCCAAGTTCAATAGAATGCCGGAGCGCCAGCAAGGTGTCAAGGTGGATGCGCCGAATTGTCCGATTTGCGCCAGGACGAATTTCAACGTGAGATTGCCCGCGTCCATTTTTCGAAAGTGACTGGGCCGATGCAAAAAAAAGCGGCCCCTTTCGGGGCCTGTCTTTTTCAAAGAGGTCGAGTGGCGGGTATCTGAGGAGACTCAATTGGGCGACGGTCCGGGGAGTGGAACCGACAGAGAGAAATGTCGAAGACATCGAGAGTGAAGTTGTTCCAAAGTAGCGACCTCTTCTATTGCAGGATGAATAAGCATTTGCCGAACCAAAAGAATAAGAGCCGGTAATAAGCCACCTCGATTTCCAATCGATGTCTGAAATCAATGACTTAGGATGAATAACGCCACGTCAAGCCTATGAGGCTCCCGCCCGGCAAACCGCATCCTATTGCACAAAGCTGCACATTGCGCGCAGCGGGAACAAGCCAACGTACGTCCCCGGCTTCTCTGTCTTGAATGTGTGATGTCGGGGCTATGCCCCGTTTTGCGGCGATAAAAGCCCCACCATAACGCTAAAAACTAACCGGCGCGGCGCGCAAGAAAAAAGCCCCTCGGAAGGGGCTTCGGGGAATGCATCTACCTCAGGTTACTAGCTATCGCCAGCCACAGTGCGTACTTTCCCCGGCAGGAAATGATATGGCGGCCACGGACCGGTGACGACCATCTGGCAGTTCTTCAGCTGTTTCGCGGCCGTGCTGTAGCGGTTCTGATACTTCTCGATCGATTTCGTGTCGATGAGGTGCGCGATATCGAGTAGCATTCCATCCGCGTCAACCTTCTTGCAGCTGACCTCTTCCTCCAGCGGATTGAAAAGCTTGTGCACCTGCACCGATAGGGCGCGAGCCTTGGTCTGGCGCTCGCGTTCCCGCGAAGCCTTCTCGCGGAGCTTGGTCAGGTACTCGCGGCCAACCGTATCGGGCAGAACAATCTCCTCTAGGTTGCTGCGCAAAGAACCATCACGGACCGTCAGCTTGATGCGCATCTCGGACTTGCCGCGAAGGCGTTCCACGCTCTCGCAGAAAGTGCGGCGATTGGACCGCACCGCCTGGCGAATGGCGTCCTCCGTGTCAAAAATTGTTCCAAAGCGGAAGGGCAGAACCGTAGCCGTGCGGAAACTCTGGCTGACCACACGGGCATGCTCCAAAACCGACTTTTCGTCGAGTTTAGAGGTAGCGCGGTCGTATTCGCTGACGATTACTGCGAATTCACCGCTCGGGTAGCTCATCACGGGAGCGGAATTCACTCCCTGGATGCCTTCTAACAGAAATGGACGGCGGGCGCGAACACCATTTGGGAGGGTCTGGTGTTCCATGAGGCAGTACGCGTACCACGACATGCATTCTCTCCGAATTGCACCGGGGCCTTGGGCACCCCGTAGATTTTTAACTAGGGTTGCGTCTTCTACCTGGAAGTTTTGAGTTGTTGAGACAAGATGAACGCGAAAAGCCACGTCCAAAAGCCATACTACTGCCGTTCCGTCTCATTTGCAACCTTTCTTATCACAATTGCATCGACGGATGTCTCAATTTGCTACGCTGGACGGCGGGCGCCGGGCCGCTGGATGTTTTATCTCACTAAATTTTCGGGATCATTCGTGCCATGACGCTAACACACCAATTGAGCGATGAGCGTCTGTAACTCTGTTCAAACGTCACAACTTGGGCCATTCGTAAGGAAACATTTCCGCAGCTTTTTGCGGATCCAACGTCACTCCCGCCATTTCGGCGGCATGGGCCATCACCGGATCGCGGCCGGCGAGCAAATCTTCTTTGGAGGGGAGTACTTTCTCATCGGGCGTTACTCCCACATGCTCAAGGCTCTTGCCGTCGGTCATAATAAAATCAGCTACCGAGATCATTACTCCGTAGTATTTGGCTTGATCGTTGCCAAAGGCGTGAGGATGGTACTCGGCCGCCATCACGCTGCCGGATGTAACATCGCCAAGGATGGTTCCGCGCTTTTCAAGCTGAATTACGCGCGCGAACGCCTCCGCGGCCGACGCTGAATTACTGTCCACGAGCACAATCAGCTTTCCGGTGAACGCCTCATTGCGCCTTCCCTTCGCAATCAGCGGCGTGGTCTTGGTTCGTTCGATCTCGTTCGAAATCTTAACGTCTTTCTCGAACAAGCCTCCGAGAAGCGCCTTGAGCGATTTCAACGCTCCTCCCGGATTGCCGCGCAAATCCACAACCAGAGTGCTATGCTGGCGGGCTTTTCCAATGATCTCGTCCACAACAAAATCGGTCTGGAAAAAGCTTGGGAACTTCAGGATCATCAAGCGGTCTCCGAATTCCTCGTATTTCCATCGCTGATGGTACGCGTTGCGCTCACGTTCGATGCGAAGATCGTGATTATCAAGATCGGATTCGCCATTCACCAATGCCGTCTCTCGTTGTTTGGCCATGACATCGAGCTTGCGAGTCTTGGCGGACGGATCGCGTAGTTCTAGCCGTAGGCCCGTCTGCGGGTAAAGCACCTCGAGCACATACTGCATTTTTTCCAGGCTCTCACGGGCGGGGGCGAATCCATTGATGGTCAGTACCTGGTCTCCGGGCTTCAAGCCCTTGGCGTCCGCATCGCTTCCCGGCTTCACGCGAGTCACATAGCAACGGTCACCGATCATCTGGTACTGCCAGCCATAGTCCTCTCGAAGTGAATGTTGCGGAGGATAGAAGACGGTGTGCGAATCATTCAATGGCTCGAGGAACGCAGCAATCTGCAAGTTCGCTTCGGACTTCGATTTTGCCTGCGCAATCTTCCCCTTCGCGTCCGCAAACATTGCGTCCAGGTTCAGGCCATGAAATTTTGGATCGTAATAGTCCTTGCGCAGGTCATCGAAGACATTCTTCAGCATTACCTGCCGCTCTTCGCGCTCCAACCGGGTCATCTCCTGGGCCTGTCCGATTGGCGTCAACGAAACTATGGTTGTGATGAAAACTGAGAAGCAAAGAATCGATAGGCGGATGCGCACGGTCTACTCCCAATCAGTAAGTGTTTGGGCAGAATCAAATCCGAGCGGATTCTACACCTGAATCGCGCTCGATCGCAGTGATCGGGTGTGTGTTTTGTTTATCGCCGGATGTCTCAATTTGCTACGACGGACTACGATGGAGCCTATGTGTATGTGACAAGGGAGATGGCCTGCCGCCCTATTTCCCCAAACAGGCACCCGCACTAAGAACTGGTCAATGAGTGTAATGGGGATTTAACGACCGTTACGTTGCTTTTGGGGCGATTCGGTTATCCGCTCGATCCGCCGCTACCGCCACAACAGCGGACTTGAGCGGAAGCTGAGATTACGTTCTGCTTAGCGCTTATCCAGAACCAACAACCATTGCGGCGTCTGCGTTTAGGCTCTGATGCACAGAACAGAACTTATCTGGGGCCCGCCTATTTCTTGCGCGGATCATCGGCCGGATCGATGAACTCAATACCGCCCGGCCCCATGAACTGAAGTTGCAAGATCGTTTCCTCATCCCCGGTCCAGGTGTAATGGGAGTGCTTCGCCGGCAGTACAAAGAGAGAGCCCGGCTTCATCAGTTCGCCCTTCGGCTCGAATTTTTCACCGAAGCCGTTTCCGTAGCTCCCGGTCAACACGGTCACGATCTCTGCATAGGGATGGGTGTGCGGTGGAACGCGGTAGTGGGGCGGGAACTTCACGCGCTGGACAATTACTTCGGCCTTCGTCGGGTCGCCAACCAGTATCGCGGTTTTGGCGCCCTTGAAGAACGGATGGTCGACCCATACCACATCCTCGACCCTGACCACCTTGTGAGCAGTTTGCGCCAAGGCCGAACCCGCTAACGCGAGCACCGCCACCAAGGTAAGAAGCTCTTTCATGTAATCCCCCCGCGTCCGGCGATAGATCTGATTCCATCTTGAGGTCTCGGCAGATTGTACCTCAGGTCGGCGGCCCGCTTTCACAACTGTTGGATAACACGATTACGCTCATGGGGAATTGGCGACCGGGGTCAATGAGTGCAATGGCGATTTTTCGCCAACTACCGCGACCCTGTCGTTGACCACGAGGTGCTGTCGCTAAACTGCCACCTGATAAACCCCCAACAGAGCCTTTCGGTGTCTGCACATGTTGGGCGGCGTTGCGTCGAACCCGTAACCACCAGTCGTCTCGTTGGGTGGTATCGGGCCGCGCTCCGGTTCGTCAAAGACCACATCGATTTTTCGCTTCTTTCCGTCTAGCACAAAGCAAGCGAATGTATAGCTTGTAATCGTCTTATGGCCCACGTTTCTCAGCACGACGCCGGTATTAGCCAGCAATTTGGCGACAGAACTGTCGTGACCGTTAGCAACAACCCAGATGTTGGTTCCATCAAAGGCTAGACCCTGAGGGTATTGGCCTACGGAGTAGGTGCCGATCACCGCCCCGGTGCTGGCAAGCAGTTTGGTGACCGTGCCGACATTTCAAATCGATCGGATCGGGATAGTAGACCCATGCGGCACCAAAAAATCAGGATGCTACCTGAAATATCTCCATTCCACTCGTTGTCCACAAAGCAAACCGCATTGTGAAGAGCAGGCGCCTTTTCCCAGCATCAATTACCAGCAATAAAGCAGCTTCAGACTTTGCGGGCCGACTGCTACGGCACTGCGACAGGCTGGGGAACGGCGGCCAGGAGCGTGTCGAAGCGTTGGTCTCCGTGGAGCGGGTTGAGATCCGGGTCGTTCGCCAGCCCCTTACGGACGTCCGGGCTGAGTGCGTGTTCGATGGCGAATTGCAAGTTGGTGAGAGCCTCGTCCCGCTTACCTTCGAGCGCGAGTACGCAGGCGAGTTCGTACGCGCTGTGGGCGGTATCAGGATTCGCAGCGCCCAGAACGCGAGTGCGGCCATCGAATACTTGCCGGTAAACCTTCTCCGCTTCGGGATAGCGTTTCTCTTTTTTCAGGAGATTGCCTAGGCCGTCCAAGGAATGCAAGGTGGAAGGGTGCTCCGGACCCATCACTTTTCGTTTTCCGTCTACTGTCTGCTGGAACAGCGTCTCGGCCTCGGAATATTTTTCTTGGTTGGTGAGCGAGTCGGCCAAGTTTCCCATCGTGATCAAAGTTCCACGATTGTCGGAACCGAGTTTTCTCCGTTCCAATTCGAGCGCCTCGCGCAGCAGTTTCTCCGCTTCGGCGAATTGTTGGTTGTCGTCCAGGAAGGAAGCCAGGTTTTCCATGGTCATCAGCGTTCGCGGATGCTCCGGTCCGAACACTCGCACCGATACCTGAAGCAGATCGCGATCCAGTTGCACCGCTTCGGCCAGTT
Source organism: uncultured Acidobacteriaceae bacterium (assembly GCA_963775845.1). Lineage (GTDB taxonomy): Bacteria > Acidobacteriota > Terriglobia > Terriglobales > Acidobacteriaceae > Acidiflorens. The sequence goes on from CAVZKN010000002.1 coordinate 550,517, forward strand.
TTCCCTCGTGATCCAGCACGGTGGCCAGGTTATTCATTGTTCCCAATGTGTCGCGGTGATCGGGGCCAATCGTGCGCTGTTGGACTTCGGCCACTTCTCGAAACATTTTTTCCGCTTCCGGGTATTTGCCTGTCTCGGAAAAAATGATTCCCAGGTGCTTCATTGCTCCCAAAGTTACAGTGTCTTCGGGCCCCAGCACTCGCCGCGCCACCTCCACCGCCTGACGCCCCAGTTTCTCTGCCTCGGCGTACCGTCCTTGAAGAAACCAGATCCACGCCAGCCAGTTCATGGATTCCAGGGTGTCGCGATGTTCTGGGCCGAGCAAGCTCGTGCGGCCGTCGAGCGACTGACGGCATAATCTCTCCGCTTCTGGGATGTGGCCTTCCCAGGTCAGCACTTGGGAGAGGTCGTAAATTGATTGCAAGGTTTCTTTACTTCGGGGGCCGAGGGTGCGCTGGTGGATATCCAGGGCGCGACGAAGCAAAGGCTCGGACTGCGAGTAAAGACCGAGATTCTCATACACCGCGCCCATCACGGTCATCATCTGGGCCTGCAACTGCGGGTCATTCGCCAGGCCAGTGTCGATTTCCTTCGATGCTTTGTCCAAAACTTCGCGCGCTGTGATGGTGTTGCCGCGCGCTTCGCTCGGGTCCGAGACCTTGAACATCTTGGTCATGAAGTCGGTCACGCGCTTCGATGCCGAGGCTTCGCGGTTGGCGCGGACGCTCTCCCGAATGCTGACGATCGACGCCACGATCAGCACCAACGCAAAGGCAAGAGCGGTGGCCAGGGCCGCACGGTGGCGACGGGCGAACTTGCGCGCACGATACGCGAGCGAGGGCGGGACGGCCAGCACAGGCTCGTTATTCAAATAGCGCTTGACGTCGGCGGCGAGTTCAGAGGCGGATGCGTAACGGCGCGAGCGCTCTTTTTCAAGAGCCTTCATGGCGATCGCGTCCAGTTCTCCGCGCAGTTGATGGACCAACGCACGCGGCTCAGTCTGGCGTTTGTGCGCAACATCGGTGGACGTAGTAGCGTTGTCAGTGCTGATCTTGGTGCTCGGCTTCGGGGGATCGTCCTCGCGCAAGCGCCGCAGAAATTCTTCGAGCGCGAGTTTTTGCGGTTCGATCGGCGGCGCACCTGCCAGCAACTCATAAAAGATAATTCCGAGGGAGTAGACGTCGGTGCGGGTGTCGATGTCCTCCCCCGACGAACCAGCCTGCTCGGGGCTCATGTAACCGGGGGTTCCGACGAGACCTCCGGCGCGCGTGAACATTGTGTCGACGGTCAGTTTCTGGGTGAGCGCCTTGGCCACCCCGAAATCAATAATCTTGGGCACGGCGTGGCCATCGACCTCGGTGACGAGAATGTTGGAGGGTTTCAGATCGCGGTGGATAATGGCTTTCTGATGGGCGTGCTGGACGCCTTCGCAGACCTGCACGAAGAGCTCCAACCGTTCGCGTGTGCTGAGACGGTGATTGTCGCAGTAGTCGGTGATGCGGACACCGGCGACATACTCCATGACGAAGTACGGCGCTTTCTTTGGCGTTTCGTCGGCGTCGAACACCTTGGCGATGGCGGGGTGATCCATGAGGGCCAGAGCCTGGCGCTCGGAGTTGAAGCGTGCCAGCGCTTCCCGTGTGTTCAGCCCGGCCTTGATCAGCTTAAGCGCGACACGACGACGAACGGGTTCCTTTTGCTCAGCCAGCCAGACCTCACCCATACCGCCTTCACCGATTCTCCGCACCAGTAGGTACCGCCCAATCAAGGTGTTCGAGGAATCGCTCGAGTTCATGCTCAGTGTGGCGGCGGACCCGATGTCATTCCCATCAGCAGCGTCTTTGTTTCGAGGGTCTTCTTCTGGTGGCATTGTGGCCAGGCTCCGCTTGCTGATGCGAGGGGAAAAGGATAGCACGCACTGGTAGTGCCCGGTGTCGCTACAATCCGCTCCAAGTTCGGTCCGAAGGCGCACATGGACACGCTGAGTTCCAGGAACGATTTTCTCGGTTCTGGCAGACATTTTCTATCTCCACATTTGACCTGGTTTTCGGGAAGCTGGAGTGTTTCAACAGCCGGGTGCGCCACTTCTCGCGCCTTTGAGAACTGGCCCTCCACCGCGGCGGCTCGATAACGTCTTGCTACAACTGTCGGGTGCCCCATCCTAACGTCGGCTTTTTCGACGTTAGGGTGAAACTCGGGATTTCCTACCCGCTTTTACCCCCACGCAACGGAAGGTTGCACGGTAACTTCTGCTATCAGGCGATTACATTTGCAACCGTTTGGTTACGAGTTAACTGCCTTAAGCTCACCCTTTCGCTTTTTTCATCACAAATTCGATGTACGGCCCATCACATACACGTGCGCCGTGATCATGCAATGATCGTTCAACAGTGCAATATCGAGAATTGTGTCCGTCTCCAGAGACGGTATAAACCGCCGAAAACTGATCCTCGGCATTCTTTGATAACTGAACGCTTTCGCACACTCGGCCAGGGCAGGCCCGTTTCCCGCAAATCAACCACCTCACTGCTTCCAAATAAATCGCCCCATTCGCCCCACGGTAAATAAGAAGTATGTTAATCAGATTGATATTAACGATGTTAACCACGACGATACCTGGGGGTATGGGGGGGGGTGGGGGGGTACCGGGTGGTGGTACAGACCGGGAGCATCCCTGACAAAACAGACCCGGCGGATTCCTGACACTTTTTCTTCGTTGAAACTCCGCCATCGTTGATCTCCGCGAGTTTGTCGGGCCGCGTTTCTCCGCATCCTCATCAACGCCGCACCGCAGCCCCAACCCCCCATGCTAGAATTACTTATTGTGACTATTGGGGCCGATGCTTCCTGATATCGAAAAATTGCTGGAGCTGCAGATCGCGGACAAAGAAATTCGCCGCCTGCAGGAAGAAGTAGCCGCGTTGCCCAAACGCGTAGCCGTCATCGAGCAAAAACTGACCGGAACCAAAGCGCAACTGGAAAAAGCCCGCGCCGCCGCCAAAGCCGACGAAGCCAACCGCAAGAAGTTCGAGACCAACATCAAGGACCTGCAAGGCAAAATCTCCAAGTATCGCGACCAGTCTCTCGACGTCAAAACCAACGACCAGTACAAGGCTCTGCTACACGAGATCGAGTTTGCCGAACAGGAAATCCGGCTGAACGAGGACCGCATCCTCGAGGTCATGGTCAACGTTGACGCGCGCGAGAAAGAAGTCAGGACCGCCGAGGCCGAACTGAAAGCAGAGACGGCCGAGATCGAAAAAGAAAAAGAAGATGCGCGAAAAGTCACCGCCGAAGATCAGCAGAAGCTGACCGAATGGAATACCAAGCGCGATGCTCTGCGCCATGAAATTTCCGAAGACATCCTCCGGCAATATGAGCGCGTGGCCAAATTTCGCGGCACTGGCTTGGCTGAAGTTCGCGAGCAGAAATGCATGGGCTGCCAGGTCATGCTCCGGCCCCAGACCTACAACGAAGTGCGTAACGGCGAAAAAGTAATGATCTGCGAGTCCTGCTCCAGGGTTTATTACTTCAATCCTGCCAATGAAGTGAAGCCCGAGCAGGAAGTGGTGACCGTTACCGGCAGAAAACGCGCCCGCCCCAAGGCCGACGCGCCGCAGGCCTGGTTCTACCGCCCCGATTACGGCGAAGAAGACGAAGTGCTCCTCGTCTTCACCAACAGCGGGGGCAGTTCGACGCGGCGCATCTACGAAATGCATACTGGACGCCAGGTGGGCGACGTGCTCCTGCGCGAAGGGACTTACCGTCTCGCGTTTCCCGAAGACTTGACTGAGTCCGCCCTCCGCCTCAACGGCCATTGGGATGAGGAAGAGATGGATCAATGGGGTTCGGAAATTCCCTCAAATGCACTCGATCTTCTTCACAAGGATTTGTTGGCCATTCGCCGCGAGCACAAAGCCAGCCTCAAACATGCCGCTGCCCCGGCGCATCAAACCGCAGCCCAATAGAGTTTCATGGAATCGACAGGCCCGACCGACCCCACGCATTGGCGTCCGGCCGACTCCGACTTTTTTCAATTTCCGCAGCGCACGCTGATTCTTTCTCTTCTCCTCGTCTTAGCCACGATCGCCCTCTATAACCCGATCACCCGCGCTCCCTTTCTGAATTACGACGACGCGACCCATGTCACCGACAATCCTCAAGTGCGCTCCGGACTTACCTGGAAGACAATCGTCTGGGCCTTTCAAACCTCGGAAGCCGCCGACTGGCATCCGATCACATGGCTCTCCCATGCCCTCGATTGCCAGCTTTTTGGCGTGAATCCGCAGGGCCATCACACCATCAACATTCTTCTCCATGCAGCCAACGTCGTGCTGCTGTTTCTGCTTCTCCAAAGCGCCACCGGCTTCACCGGACGCAGCCTCGCCGTCGCCGCGCTCTTTGCTCTGCATCCGATCAACGTCGAATCCGTGGCCTGGATCTCGGAGCGCAAGAATGTCCTCAGCATGTTCTTCTTCCTCGTGGCCCTGGCCGCTTACGGCTGGTATGTGCGCCGCCCGAACGTCGGAAGATATCTGGCCGTCACCCTTGCCTACGCATTCGGCCTGATGACCAAAGCGCAGGTCATTACGTTTCCCTTCGCTCTTCTCCTGTTGGATTACTGGCCTTTGTATCGCCTCGGAGCGCCAGCCAAAGTTGATGGAGTGCCGCAAGCCGCATCGGTCCGCAGCCCCACACTCTGGAAGTTGATCTGGGAAAAGCTGCCCTGGTTCGCGCTGTCGGCCGCGAGCGCCATTATCACCATGAGGGTCGAGGCCGACGCAACTCAGGCCAAACTTCCTCTCTGGATACGCCTCGGAAATGCGGCCATCTCCTACGTCAGATATCTGGAGAAAGCCTTCTGGCCGCTCAATCTCGCGCTCGTCTATCCCCATCCCGAACTAAGGCTGAACGTCAGCGCCGCCATGCTCTCGGCCATCGTAATTGCCGCAATCACGATTCTGGTCGTGATCCAGCGCCGTCGCCGCCCACTCTTTGTTGGCTGGTTCTGGTTCCTGGGAACCCTGATTCCGATGATCGGATTGGTCCAGATCAGCGTTCACGCCATGGCCGACCGCTATGCCTACATCCCCCTGCTCGGCATTTTCGTAGTCGTCTGCTGGGGCGTGGCTGATTGTCTCGAAAATTGGCATGTGCCGCGAATGGTGACGGCGGCTTCTGCATTGGCCGTGCTTCTAGCCCTGGGAGTTGCCCTTCATCGCCAGGTAAGTTTCTGGAGCGACAACGTCACCCTCTGGACCCACACCCTACAAATCACCGAGCGCAACTACACTGCGGAAGACAATCTGGCCACGGCGCTGCTAGCCCAGGGAAAAATAGACGAAGCCATGCCGCATCTTCAGCGGGCACGCCTCTACCGTCCGAATGACCCCGTAGCTGCGGTCAACATCGCCGTGTACGAACAGATGCACGGAGATTATCCAGCGGCCCTCGACGATTACGCGAAAGTCTCTCGCTTCTCCAAAGTGCCGTCGCTGGTGGCGACAGCGCGAGTCAATAGCGGATACGCGCATTATTCCCTGAAGCAATATGACTATGCTAAGCAGGATTTCGAAGCCGGATTGAAGCAGCAGCCGCGGAATTCCGCCGCGTATCGCGGGCTGGGCCTCGTGGCGCAACGGGCCGGGAACATCAACGAGGCGGTCAGAGATTACGCTCGCTCCGTCCAACTTCAGCCGTCATCCGTCGGCTATCTACTTCTAGCCCAAGCCCTCGATCGTGCCGGACAATCAGATGCGGCCCGCTCCGCCGAGTCGCAGGCCGCCAGCATGACGAGAGATCTCAACGACGATATCGCCACCGTGCGGCAGTTTCTGGCCGACTAGCGCCGGCCTCGCCCGTCAATCCGATGGCTCGTCCCGAATCTGCATCCCTACTTAGTGCCGTAAGGATTCTTATAGCGCATCACATTCGCCAGATTTTTACCCCGAACGATTCCCACCGAGTGATAAGTCAACCCCCACGAATCGATCGTAGACATATCCGGAAATATGCAGCTCTCCAGCACGGTGTCGACCGGATCCGACTTCTTCACCCACCCCCCACCGTTCAGATTGATGCCGCCAAAAAGATCGCTGCCGCCCAGTTGCGAACAGTAGCAAGACGCCGGATTTCCGTTGCACCCGCTGCCTAGAGGAACCTCCGCATAATAGGCGAGCGCGGCCAGCGAAGGCCGATCGGTATAGAGAGTCGAAAGCAACACGTAAATCCGCGATCCATCTTTCTGCGAAGTGAACTTGCAGAACTGCTTCTCTCCCGCCAGGCGCAACCAGTTCTGCGGATCGTCATTGGTGTTAAAGTACGGCTCGCGGTCGTCCACCTCGCCGCCTTTCTTGACGCAATAGTCCGCAGCGCTCTGAGCGTCATCCTTATCGGCGGCGGCGTTAGAGCTCGCAGTCGCCGCGCCTCCAGCCAGAACCGGTTGAGTTGAAGGAAGAAAAATCGCAATAGTCAAAGCGATGCCGACCAAGAGCAACAGTGCGACCAGCGGGCGTTTCACAGTGGGCCTCCGGGGAAGACGAGAATTTATCTGCCAATTTCCTGGTCAATCAATTACCGGGCAAAAGGTTAGCACGCGGGCCCCTCCATCCCCAAAGAACCCATTATTTGTGGCAATTTTGCGGTAAGATTCTGCCACGAGGTGAGCCATGGATCCCCGCCAACAAGAGCCCCGCCAACAAAACAGCATCAGCTCCGCATCCCGTCGCTCGTTTTTGAGCCTGTCCGCCGCCGCATCAGCCGCGCTGGCCTTCCGCGTCGTGACCGAACCCATGCTGGCGCATGCCGCGCAACCGATCGCGACGGCGGGAGCGATCAAGATTGACTCGAACGAGAATCCGCTGGGCCCCGCTCCCGCAGCGCGCGAAGCGCTCACCGCGATCATCCCGCAAGGCGGACGTTATTCCTTCGAACTAACCGGCGAACTCTTCAACACGCTGGCGCAAACCGAAGGCCTGAAGCGCGATCAGATTCTTCTCTATCCCGGATCAAGCGAACCCTTGCACCACGCCGTGGCCGTATTCACTTCGCCGCAGCACAGCTACGTTACCGCCGATCCCGGCTACGAAGCCGGAATGATGGCCGCCAGCACTATCGGCGCCAGGGTGGTGAAGGTTCCACTCACCAAGACCTACGCGCACGACGTGAAAGCCATGTTGGCCGCCGCTCCCGACGCTGGCCTCTTTTATATTTGCACGCCCAACAATCCCACGGGCACGCTCACCAGCCACTCCGATATCGAATACCTGCTCGAAAACAAGCCCAAGGATTCAGTCGTTATGGTCGACGAAGCCTACATTCATTTTTGCGACGCCCCCTCGGCGATGGACCTGGTCAAGGGCGGCAAGGACATAATCGTCCTGCGCACGTTCTCGAAAATTTACGGCATGGCCGGCCTGCGCTGCGGCGCCGCCTTCGGACGTCCCGATCTGCTGGAGAAAATCGAGAATTACGGCGGCTGGAATGCCATGCCCACGACCGCGCTGGTAGCCGCCACCGCGAGCTTGAAAGATGCGCAACTCGTGCCCGAGCGCAAGCGCGTTAACGCGCGCATCCGCAGCCAGGTTTTTGCCTGGCTCGATCGCAACGGATATTCCTACATCTCCTCCGAATCGAATTTCTTCATGCTCGACACGAAACGCCCCGCGAAGCCCACCATCGAAGCCATGGCCAAGCAAAATGTGCTGATCGGGCGCATCTGGCCCTCAATGCCGACCTACACGCGCATCACCGTCGGTACGGCCGCAGAGATGGAGCAGTTTCAAACCGCATGGCAAAAGGTGATGACGGGCGCGGTGACGGCTAGTGTAGGAACAATCCCAGGCGCGCGGGAAACAGGCAGACGCAGGGAGAACTTTGATGGCATCGTAATTGCGACTTAAGGCTTTGCTGTGTTGTGAAGTGGGGACGGGCGTCTCGCCCGTCCAACCTGAGCGCAACTGGGCCATCTCCCTCGCCTATCGATCTTCGGTTCGCTATACCATCAGTCCATGCCAAAGAGACACACCACTTCCGCTCCGCCTGCGGAGCCATCCGTAAGACTCTCCGTTCGCGGTGTCCTTCGCCTCCAAGCCCGACATCCCTGGGCCTACCGCTCCGACGTCCTTGATGCGAACGACATTCCTCCCGGCGCTCTCGTCCGAGTTCACGATCAGCGCGGAAAATTCCTCGGCACCGCCCTCTATAGTTCTTCTTCCCAGATCGCGATCCGAATGATCTCGCACGGCTCCGTCGCCGATCTGCCCGCCCTGATCGCGGAGCGCATTCGCGCCGCCATCGCCTACCGCAGGGATAACGACCTGGTTTCCGGCACCGACGCCTGCCGCCTGGTCTTCAGTGAAGCTGACTTTCTCCCCGGCCTTATCGTCGACCGCTACAACGACATTCTTTCCCTGCAAATCCTTACCCAGGCGATGGACTCCGTCCCGGTCCGCGAAGCCATCCTGCAAACGCTGCGGCAAGAACGGCAAGAAAAAGAAGTAGAAGAAGATGACCTGCGCCCCGCATCCATCGTCGAACGCGTCGAGCCGCGCATCCGCGAACTCGAGCAGTTGCCCCCGCTTGCCTCCGGCCTGCTCTGGGGAGAGAAGACCGCGACCGAAGTCACCATGAACGGCGTCCGCTTTCACTACGACGCCCTCGAAGGCCAAAAGACAGGAGCCTTCCTGGACCAACGCGAAAACTACGCTGCCGCCGCCGAGTATGCCCACGGCGAAGCGCTCGACGCCTTCTGCTATCAGGGAGGATTCGCGCTGCATCTAGCCGCGAAATGCTCGGCCGTTACCGGAGTCGACAGTTCGCGCCCCGCGCTCGAAATGGCAGACAAAAACGCCGCCCTCAACGCACGCGAACTGGAATGGATCGAGGCCAATGCCTTCGATCTCCTGAGAGATTACGCGGCCGCCGGGCGTCACTACGACACCATCGTCCTCGATCCTCCCGCCTTCGCCAAAAGCAAGCGCGACCTGGACAAAGCCCTGCGCGGCTACAAAGAGCTCAACCTGCGCGCCATGAAGATGCTGCGTCCCGGAGGCATCCTCGTCTCCTGCACCTGCTCCTACCACGTCAGGGCCGCCGACTTCGTCAAAGTGCTGGCCGACGCCGCCCAGGATGCCCACAAGTCCCTCCGAATCATCGAGAGCCGCGGAGCAGCCAAAGACCACCCCGTCCTGCTGAACGTTCCGGAAACGAGCTATCTCCGCTGTCTAATTATGTCAGTAAGTAATTGAAAAATATAGATATTTTATATATTGACAATAACACACTAAGATTTTATTATCACTTCATACTTAATCACAACTCGGGAGCTTTGATAGGCTCTCCAAATGAATTTCAAGTAGGAGGATTTAGTTATGACTTTGCTTACCCGTTGGGATCCATTCCGTGAATACGCTACTCTGCAAGACCGCATGAACCGCCTGTTGCGCGATTCGCGGGGACAGGAAGAGGCCCTGACCACCACCGCGTTCGCGCCCCCCGTCGACGTCTATGAAGACGAGCACAACGTGACCCTGAAGATCGAAGTGCCCGGAATCGATGAAAAAGATATCGACGTGCGCATCGAGAACAACACGCTGACCGTACACGGCGAGCGCAAGTTCGAAAAGGAAGAAAAAGAAGAGAACTATCGCCGAGTGGAGCGTCAGTACGGCAGCTTCACCCGCACCTTCACGCTGCCGAACACCGTCGACCAGGAAAGCGTCCAGGCCGACTACGACAAGGGCGTGCTAAAGATCAAGCTGGCCAAGAAAGCCGAAGCCAAGCCAAAGCAGATCAAAGTCAACGTCGGCAGCGAAAAGCAGGCCAGCCAGAAGACGCTCGAAGGCAAAGAGCCGAAGAGCGCTGGCAAAGCCGCCTAAGGGAGAATGACGTAGGGGCGGACGCATCCGTCCGCCCACCCGGGCAAAGCCCGGCAGTTGTAAACTCAGCGGGAGGCGATAAATTATGCCTCCCGTTTCATTTGCGGCTGCGTAATTTCGTGGAGGGGGGCTTGTTCGCGAGATCATGGTGGCGGTACATGGAGAGCGTCTGGAAAAGGCCGTGGCTCGCTTATTGCCTCGTCGCGGCTGCATCCGCGACGTGTGCTTGGTGGTACTTCCAGATCCCGCCGCCCAGCTATTCGGTTACGTTCATGGCCGTCGCGGCTGGTCTTATGGCGCTGAGACCAGACATGACAGGTCGGGAGAAATGGCTTTGGGCCATGGTGCTGTTTGCATTTGCACTGATAGAGATCAGGGCGATAAACCATGATCGCAATGAGCACGACGCACAGCAGGCGCAGGCGAGGCAAAGAGAGAGGGAAAGTTTTGAAGGTATCGCCGGTAGGATTAACAGAGCTATCCAACAGAGTGATGAGCACTTCCAAGCAACGATGCGCAGTACCGACGCCCTCGTTAGATCGACGACGACGACAGTACATACATCCCAGCAAACGCTTGATCGGATGACCGGGGCGGGCAGTTACCTGGTTGTGACACCCATTCCTCTATCCTATTGATGGGAAGAATACATTTACGCTGGCGATGATCATCGAAGGTAAGAATCCCATGTGGGATGTCAATGTGTCGCTCGATGAATATCATCCGCTTGAGCCGGGGACTGGCCCGATCTTGGCGCGCTTTGCCGATATGCTTGCGGGGAGGGGCCCAAAAAGACCAATTTATGGAGCTTACTCATCTAGTCCAGGGGCAATATTTCCTCTCGTTGGTCAGAGCATTACTCCCGATCCTACGAAAGAGACTACGTACTATATCGATACGGAGGCTCGAAACGGAAATTTCAGGGAGGCATTGAAGGTCAGATTAAACCCTGACAAAAGGGTATGGGAGTTTTCTTGCACCTTGAGCAAAGAAGTTGGTGTGAAAATGGTCTCATTCAAGGCTGTCGGATGTAACGGGAGTAAATGGATCGGGTTAGAAATACACGTCCCTCGGCCTCCTTCGTGAGTTCTTTGTATTCGGTTGCACCGATTATTGAAACGGAAAGTCGTTTCGTTTAGGTAGGCAGAGAAGGAGTAAACCCATGGCCATCCGTTGGGATAAATTTACCGTAAAAGCGCAGGATGCCATCCAGCGCGCGAACGAGCTCGCCAGCGAGCACGGCAATTCGGAACTCACCCCGCTCCATCTGGTGGCGGCGTTGGTCGAAGACAAAGAAGGCATCGTCGCGCCCGTCCTGGAGAAAATCGGCATCGGCCCGCAGGCGGTCCTCAGCGATCTCTACAAAGAAATCGAGAAGCTGCCGAAAGTTTCGGGCAGCAGCGGCGTGAACCAGCCCTCGATGTCGACGCAGATCAATCAAGTCCTCGAAAAGTCTTTCAAGGAAGCCGACACCTTCAAGGATGAATACGTCTCGACCGAGCACATGCTGCTGGCCTTGACCGATCAGAAGACGACCGAACTGAAACGGGATCCCGCGCAGACGTTGCTGGCGCGCTTCGGAGCGACTCACGACGCCATCCTGAAAGCGCTGACCGCGGTTCGCGGATCGCAGCGCATCACCGATCAGAATCCTGAAGGAAAGTATCAGGCGCTAGAGCGCTACGCCCGCGACCTGAACGAGCAGGCAAGGCGCGGCAAGCTCGATCCCGTCATCGGCCGCGACGAGGAAATCCGCCGCGTCGTGCAAGTGCTCTCGCGCCGCACAAAAAATAATCCTGTGCTCATCGGCGAACCCGGAGTCGGTAAAACAGCCATCGTCGAAGGCCTTGCCCAGCGCATCATCTCGGGCGACGTGCCCGAAGCTCTGAAAAACAAGCGCGTGGTCGCGCTCGACCTCGGAGCCATGCTCGCCGGCGCCAAATATCGCGGCGAGTTCGAAGACCGGCTCAAAGCTGTCCTGAAAGAAATCGAAGATTCGCAGGGTCAAATCATCCTCTTCATCGACGAACTGCACACGCTCATCGGAGCCGGAGCCGCCGAAGGCTCCATCGACGCTTCGAACATGCTGAAGCCAGCGCTTGCCCGCGGAGAGCTGCGCGCCATCGGCGCAACCACCCTCAACGAATATCGCAAGTACATCGAAAAAGATGCTGCGCTCGAACGCCGCTTCCAGATTGTTTTCGTAGGCGAGCCCAATGTCGAGGACACGATTGCCATTCTCCGCGGCCTGAAAGAAAAATACGAGGTGCATCACGGCGTGCGCATCAAAGACTCGGCAATCGTCGCCGCCGCCACCTTGTCCCATCGCTACATCTCCGACCGTTTTCTGCCGGATAAGGCGATCGACCTGATCGATGAGGCCGCGTCTTCGCTGCGCATCCAGATCGACTCCATGCCCACGGAAATCGATCAGCTCGAACGTCGAGCCACGCAACTCGAGATCGAAAAGCAAGCGCTGAAAAAAGAAGACGACCCGAATTCAAAAGAGCGTCTGGCGCATGTCGAGAAAGAATTAGCTGGCATCCGCGAAAAATCCAATGCCCTGAAAGCCAAGTGGAAGCAGGAAAAAGATCTCATCGCCAAGGCGCGCGCTCTGAAAGAAAAACTCGAGCAGCTCAAGCTGGAAGAAGCCGCGGAGGAGCGCAAGGGAAATCTCGAACGCGTGGCCCAGATCCGCTACGGCCTCATCCGTCAGACGGAAGAAGAATTAAAAAAAATCAACTCGCAGATCGACAGCAAATCGGGCCATCGCATGTTGAAAGAAGAAGTCGATGAAGAAGACGTCGCCCGCATCGTCTCCAAGTGGACGGGCATTCCGGTTTCGAAGATGCTCGAAGGTGAAGTCAAAAAGCTGGTCAGCATGGAAGATCGCCTGCGCCAGCGCGTAATCGGCCAGGATGAGGCGCTGGAACGCGTGTCGAACGCAATCCGCCGTTCGCGTGCCGGACTGAGCGATCCCAAGCGTCCGATCGGGTCGTTCATTTTCTTGGGTCCAACTGGCGTCGGCAAAACCGAACTCGCCCGCGCTCTCGCCGAATTTCTTTTCGATGACGAGCGTGCCATGATCCGCATCGACATGTCCGAATACATGGAGAAGCACGCCGTCTCGCGTCTGATCGGCGCGCCTCCCGGATACGTAGGCTACGAAGAGGGTGGACAGCTTACCGAGGCTGTGCGGCGGCATCCTTATGCCGTCATCTTGTTCGACGAAATCGAAAAAGCGCACCCCGACGTCTTCAACATCTTGTTGCAAATTATGGACGACGGCCGTCTCACGGACGGCAAAGGCCGCCACGTAGATTTCAAAAATACGGTCATCATCATGACCTCGAATCTCGGCTCGGCTTACCTGCAGTCGGAAAACATTCAGTCCGAAGAGGCTTTCGAGCGCGCCTCAAAGCAGGTGCTGGACGCGCTGCACGGCCATTTCCGGCCGGAATTCCTCAATCGCGTCGACGACATCATCATCTTCCGTCCGCTCGGCAAGGAGCAACTGGTGAAGATCGTCGATCTGCGCCTCGAAGATTTGCGGCGCCTGCTCGCCGACCGCAAGATTTCTCTGGAATTGACCGACGCCGCAAAAGAGCTTCTCTTCACCGAAGGCTACGATCCAAACTTCGGAGCGCGTCCGCTGAAGCGCGCCATCCAAAAGCTGGTGCAGGATCCGCTGGCGCTCAAGATTCTCGACGGCGAAGTGCTGCACGGCGACCACATCATCGTCGACGCGAATAAGAAAACGGGCAAGATGACATTCAAAGTCAGCGAGCGAGTAGGCGAAAAGACGCCAGCGAAAACAAAAAAGTAATTGCTCGCGTAGGGACGGGCATCTCGCCCGTCCCATGTCGAGCGAGGTTCATTCAAGCGGCTTTCACTGACGGAGAAAATTGGCGCGCCACTGAAGCACGCAACAAATAGATCACGACAACAACTCGCACCACTATCTGCAATGCGACCAACAAGAATGGCCACCACAGAAGCGAGTAATACAGCTTGGGAGCCAAGGCCGACACAATGCCCCACGTGGCGACCAGAATCATTGCCCAGCGTGCCCAGTTACGGAATTGAAGTAATCCCCGCCCGATCAGAGTCCACCCTAGTCCCACTATGATTGCGAGGTAGGGTACTATCCGTCCAAATTTTGGCGACTGCTGCAACAGTTCCACGCTCGGGTTGGCGGCAATCGACCTTGGCGACAGGAGAGTCCACACGGCTTCGGCTCCCATATAGCCGGCATACAAGAAGCAGTTTACAGCTATTACAATGATTCCAGATCGACGTCGCATAAGTGTCCAATTCTGCTGAATTGGATTCCCGAGAAATCTCGACTATAGCATCACACACGGAAACGCAAGAGCCTTGCCCGCTGGACGTACACGACGCGGCTACTGCACAGGCCCACGCAAGAATCCCTCTCCGGTACGATCAGTAATGTCACTGCCCGGAGGCACACCGCATTGCCCGAAGACACCAGACTGCACAACTTTCTGCAAGAACTCCTCCAGCGCGGAGGCAGCGACCTGCTTCTGGTTCACGGCGTCGCCGCCTCAATCCGCAAGAATGGAGAGGTCGAGAAAATCGCCGACACTCCGCTCGATGGCTCGGAGATCGAATCGCTGGTAGAGCCAGTATTGACGCCCCCATCCTAACGACGCGCGCTTTTCGACGTTAGAGCCTGCCCGGAGCAACGCCGAAGGGGTGGCATTCCACGGCCGCTGAAAGCTTAGGATTTCGCGAGATACTGCGATCCAACCGGATGCCCCGCTCATCGCGCTTTTTGCATCCGAAATATCGCAGCTCAAAGGAACTCAACCGCCCTGTGCAGCTCCCGAGCAATCCCCTCCGGCTCAATCTCCGCTTCAAACCTGACCGGCTTCCCGATCCGCACCACAATCTTCCCTCGCGGAGCGTGCCTCTTCCCCGCGCTCTTGACCTCGAACAACCCATCGATCCGCATCGGCAAAACCGGAATCTGAAGATTATTCGCCAGCAGCCCTACCCCGCTCCGGAACGGCTGAAGCTTACCATCAGCCGTGTGCCGACCCTCCGGAAACACCAGAATGCTGTACCCCAGGTCGACCGCCTCTCCCGCATAAGCAAAGCTCTCGCGGAAGCCCGCCTCGCGCGGCAAAGGAAACAGATTCAGCAGTGCCACCGCCAAAGTCCATCGCAAACGATCGTATGTACGAGAGAAGACTCGCAGAGGCCAAGCCCGACTCGGCTTGGGCGAGCGCAACTGCTCCAGCGCCTCCCCGCCCGTAGCCGTAGCCAGTTTGTGCCTGATGCGCGCCGGCAGCGCCGCCTGAATAAATCCAATATCAACGTCCGAGATATGGTTCGACACAATCAGCAGCGGCCCGCTGACCCCGCGCAGATTCTCCAGCCCGATCACCCGCGGCCATGCCAGAAAAAACAATGCCGGCCGCATGAAAAGATATCGAGCCGCCGTCCGCACCCAGGTCGTCGGCCAGCGCAACGTCCACCGCGGATAATGAAATGCGCGCGGCGAAAATTCCCGGCCCTCCCCTCGCGAATCCGAAATCTCCGCACCACCCTCACGGCGTTCTCCTCGCAACAGCCTTTCCAGATCGCCCACCGTCGCGGCCTCGGCAAATTTCGTCTCGCTGAGATCGATCTGATAGCGATCTTCCAGCGCGCTCAGCAACTCAACCCGCTCCAGTGAACTGAGCCCCAACCCGCTTTCAAGGTTCGCCTCCGACGAAAAATTCTGTGGCACGCGCCCAGTAATCCGGGTTAGCAACTCCGCTAGCGGCCGTGTAGAGCGGACACTCCTGTCCCCTGCCGTTGCTTGTCGCTCACCGAATGCTGCTTCCACCGCCGAGCGAATCACGTTTCGTCGCGGTTTTCCCGTAGAACTGCGCGGAAAATCCTCATCCGGCCAAAGAAACCACGAGCGCATCCGCTGATACTCCGCCAGAGTTTCATTGGCACGCTGCACAACAGGTTCGAGATCAGCCGAAGAATGTCCAACACGGTCGCGAGTAATGATGACCGCGCAAGGCTCTGCATTCCCCCCGCGTTCCACTCCCACCACCACGCAGTCACGCACCTCTTTCTGCTGCCGCAAAGCCGCCTCCAGGTCTTCCGGGTAGACATTCATCCCCGCCGGCGTGACGATAACGTCCTTCTTGCGCCCCTTGAAAAAAAGATTGCCCTCCTCGTCGAGCGCCCCCAGATCGCCCGTGTGGTACCACCCTTCGTCTTCGGTCCGGGAGACAGGCTGCAGTTCCCGTCCATTCCAGTAGCCGCTGGCCACGCCGCTGCCACGCACCAGAATCTCGCCGTCTTCCGCTAATTTGATCTCGCGCCCCGGCAAAACCTTGCCAATCGACCCCCGGCTCGTATGAAAAGGATGATTCAAGCTGATCAGCGAAGTAGTCTCGGTCAGCCCGTAGCCCTGAATGACCGCATATCCCAGCCGATGCCAGAATTCCTCGGTCTCGCGATCCAAAGCTGCGCCACCGCTGATCATCGCCCAGAATTTCCATCCGAACCTCCGCCGTACGTCGCGAAAAGTCCACCAGCGCCGCAGGAAATGCTGTCCCGTCGCAACAGCGTAACGACCGGAAAAATCCTTGCGCAGGCCAGCATCCTCCAGGTCCCGTTCGATCTTCTGCTTCAAAGATTCAATCATCCGCGGAACCGCCACCAGCACCGACCCCCGCTCGCGCCGAATCGTCGCCATAATTGCTGAAGGATTGAAAGTGTCCTCAAACACCACCGTCCCCCCCAGCAGCGGAGGAAGAAATATCCCCAAAAACTGTCCAAACACGTGGCTGAGCGGCAGCAGATTCAGAAAGCGAATCGGATGTACCCACCGTTCATACTTCAAATATTTCCGCATCTCGTTTTCGATGGGAATGAGATTGCCAACTACATTAGCGTGCGTGAGCACAACGCCCTTGGGCTCGGCCGTGGTGCCCGATGTGAAGACGATCTCCAAAGTATCGGAAGGCAAAATCTCGACCGGACGATAGCGTTCAGCCGAATGCCGCGCAATCACGCCAGCCAGCTCCGCAGGATCGATCGTGGCGATCCCATCAGTATTAAAGAGGTGGCCGCGGTCGCGAGGGCACAGTACCAGTTTGGTCCGTACCTGCAAACTGATCTTCGTGACAAAGTCCGCGTGCGCGGCATCGTCGACCGGAACTGCAATTACCCCGCACAACGCGCATCCCAAGAACGCCGCCACCCACTCCGCGCAGTTCGGCCCCCACAGCAGCACCGCTTCGCCTTTGCCAATGTGTCGCGCCTGCAGTTCCCGCGCAAACTGATACGCCATTCCGGCGACACGCTCGTAGCTCCAGCGTTCGTGACGATACCCGCGCGGAAACACATACGCTGTCCCCCCACCCCAGCGCTCGAAATCGTCCAGCGAATCCAGCACACTTGCCCGCACACCCTGTTTAGTAGCACAATTCCCAGAACTTTACAGGCCAGATTGTTCAACATTTGAAATCCTGTTTCGGAGGGGCCCCAACTTTAGCGCCCCACAGGGGCAAAACGGAAAATAGCCCAGCGCTTCAGCGCTGGGGAAGCTGGAAGGAGCGAGACAAGTCTTGAAGGGGCGACTGCTTTCGGCCACACATTCATCACGGCTAACAAGGCGGCATCTTACATGTCTGGATTTCTGAATACGCGATTTCTTATCTTTCGTGTCTCCGTAACCTTGGGGATATGCTTCCTGACCTCGTGTCAGGCGCCCGTTGCCACGAATGACGCAAGGTCCGCGCCATCGGATTCTATGGTCGAGCGGAACGAAGCTCGCCCGGCCACCGGCCCTATCCGCGACCTCTCCCAGGACGAAGCCGCCGGCGGCCACATTCTTCGCAAGCACGTCGGACAATCCGACGGCCAGCTCCGCGAGCGCCTCGAACGCGAACCCCGCATCACCGGAGCCTCCACCTACACCGACCGCGCCGCCGCCGAACATGCCGTAGGCGCCGCCATCGCCAACTCCCAAGACCGTATCCAGCGCTGGCTCGCTCGCCCCGGCGGACATCCCAACCTCGTTCTCGACTATGACAGCCACGCTCCCGTCGGACGCACAATCAATCGCGGCGAGACCCAATCCCACCCGTGCGCTCACGCGCTAGTCGTACTAAAATACGTTGGTCCCGGCAGCTACTACGTCTTGACCTCTTACCCAGAGTGCCGATGAAGTGCCGGTGAAAGACTGCCGATGAAGGAGTGGCCGCCAATGAATTCGAAACCGGAAATCTCGACCGCCAACTTTCCCGCGCTCCACACTTTCCTGCGCGGCTACTTTCACGAAGATGTAGCCGATGAATACGGAACTCCTCCCGAAGCCGCCGACCAGTTTTGCGAAGACGCCGATAGTGACGAGCGCATCCCCGTAGCCCGCGAGTGGCAGCAACTTACCGATCTAACCGGAGCCCAGCCCGCCGCCCTGAATTCGGCCTTGAAAAAATTGGGTAGCGCCATCCGCCTGAATGAAGAAGAAATTCCCCAGGTCTCGGCCGTCTTTGCCCGCTGCCTGGCCGTCAAGCCCCATCGCCGTGTCGCCAACGAGTAGTCAGCTTTTGGCCCACAACAACTGTCATCTTGAGCGGAGCAGTCGAAAAGCCTGCCCTGAGCGAAGCCGAAGGGACCCGCTACACAGCAAGTTCTGGCCGGGCCGAGTCAGGGAGTTCTCCCCACAACGTCGACGAGTCCGCCAGCGCCTTCGTCCTTCGTTACGGCAGTACCGCTTCCAGCGATACCTGAAACTCCTGCACCTCGCAGCGAATCCCCGTCTGGCCGAGCGGACGCCACATTTCTGTCCTACGCCATCGGGCCGAAACGCATCCGCCACGCTAACCCCAGCCCTTCCCAATACTCCATGACAATTCCCTCAACCCACCGCGCCCGTTGCTGGTAACATTCTTTACGTAGGCATCGACGCCTGTGAAAACATTAATCTGTGACGCAGGTTACAGCGCACTGTGTCGGCCCTCGCTACGATTTGACGCGCTCATATTTCGCCCGAGCCGACTTCGCGCCATCATCTCTAAGGGGGGCATTCAATGCCGGATATTTTGACGAGCACCGAAAACGTCAGGAGAACAGCAATGCCGCAAGATAGTCTATCCATCACCGATAACCGTACCGGCCAGAACTACACCGTTCCCGTCGAGAACGGCACCATCCGCGCCATGGATCTGCGCAAGATCAAGACCGGTCCCGAAGATTTTGGTTTGATGACCTATGACCCGGCTTTCATGAACACCGCTTCCTGCCGGAGCGCCATCACCTTCATCGACGGCGACCGCGGAATCCTGCGCTATCGCGGATATCCCATCGATGTTCTCGCCCAGAACTGCACCTATCTCGAAGTTGCCTACCTTCTCCTGAACGGCGAGCTTCCGAAGGCCGACGAACTCAAGAAGTGGGTTAATGCCATCACCCATCACACCATGCTGCATGAAACCACCAAGAAATTTATGGAAGGTTTCAATCCGACCTCTCACCCCATGGCGATGTTGGTCAGCACGGTCGCAGCGTTGTCCACGGTCTATCCGGATGCGAAAAATGTTTTCGATCCCGCCGTCCGCCTCCTGCAGATCCAGCGCCTCGTAGGCAAGATGCCCTCCATCGCCGCCATGTCCTATCGCCACAGCATGGGCTTTCCCTACATCTATCCCGACAACGATCTCACCTATCCAGAAAATTTCATGAACATGCTCTGGAAGATGGTCGAGCCAAAATACCTGGCCAATCCGGTCATCGCCCGCGCTCTCGACATCCTGTTCATCCTGCACGCCGACCACGAGCAGAATTGCAGCACCAACGCCATGCGCGCCGTGGGCAGTTCCCAGAGCGATCCCTATCTCGCCACCGCCGCCGCTGCCGCCGCTCTCTCCGGACCTCTGCACGGTGGAGCGAACGAAGAAGTCCTCCGCATGCTCGACGAGATCGGTTCCAAAGCCAACGTCCCCGCCTACGTCCGCAAGATTAAAGAGGGCAAAGGCAAGCTGATGGGCTTCGGACACCGGGTCTACAAGAACTACGATCCGCGCGCCAAGATCATCAAGTGGGCCGCCGACAGCCTCTTCGAAGTCACCGGCCGCAATGCCAAGCTTGAGATCGCCCTCGAACTCGAGCGCATCGCTCTCGAAGACGATTACTTCGTGCAGCGCAAGCTCTATCCGAACGTGGACTTCTACTCCGGCATCATGTACCAGGCCATGGGCTTCAAGCCGGAAATGTTCACCGTTCTCTTCGCCATACCGCGCACCATTGGCTGGCTCTCGCAGTGGCAGGAAATGCTGAACGACCCCGAGCAGAAAATCGCCCGTCCGCGCCAGGTCTGGGTAGGACACGACACGCGTGAATTCGTGCCCATGGAAAAACGGTAAGCAGAGTTAAGAAGTACCGGTAACGCGCCAGTCTGCCATGCGATAGCAGACTGGCGCGTTTTCTTGGATCTTGCGATCTCGGTTTTCCGTATACTTGTCGAATCGCGTGGTGACGGGGCTTGCCCATCTGAGAATAAGGCTCAAGCACGAACGGGAAGGGCACGGCGTTCAGCCGTGCCGTACGGATCGCATTTTCATTGCGCTAAAAAGCCCGCGTCGTTATTGCGGCTGGCGGCACGGCTGCACCGCTTGCGGATAAAGTCGTAGTGCCCTTTGACTCAGGGGGCGGAGCCCCTCCAGCGCCGCGAAAAAAACTAACGCCTCCCCACGAACGTTGTTCTAGCCAAGCCCATTTCGCTCGCAACCCGTCAAAGAGTGTGATCGGGATGTTTCGCCAACTACGTCCTGTTCGGGAACCTTTTTGCCATGATCGGAGCCTAAACTAACAGGAGGAGATTCCTGCGATGGTCTGGCCGCATTGGCAGGGTTTAGGAGCGATGTCCCGCAGAGGTCGTCTAGGGTCACGGCTGATAGTCGTAGTACTCATACTCGCAGCTTCCGTTTACGGGTCGCTGTGGGCCTATGTCGAATGCGCCGCCCATCGTGCCAGGTCAATGCTCGCGGCAGCATCACGCATACGTGTGGGCGACACCGAGGCTTCCGTGCTTCCACTGGTCGAGCGATTCGGCGGATACGAATGGACGCCAGAGCAGCTATCACCCAGAGAAGAATGGATAGATAAAGATGAGTACGACTATCAAAAACAACTGCTGAGCGACTATAAATACGAACTCGGAGTAAGTCCGTTTGCCACTACAGCTCTGAGGGTGACCCGATTAACTCAAGTCATGACGGCAGCGAGGAAAGCCGTTCCCACACATTTGCGGTCGGCACTCGGAATGCGTGACTGGGGCACAGAAGTTGAACTGTCGATCCGAAACAATCGCGTTCAGTCGGTTTCGGCGATGACCCTTGTCGAAGGTCACTCTGAATGGCTCGGCCACAGATGGCAGATTGCCGAGGGAATGCCGCGCCATGACATTCGACCGCGAGCCTACCTTATCGGCGCAGGGAATTTGACGATGGAAGACGGTGGTGGAACGATGATCGAGAACTTCTTCACACCGAGAGCGTCAGATGAAGAGGTTGAGGCAGCGCGCAAATTCAACGCCGCATGTCTGACGAGCGTCAGAGGTTGTAATAGGTTATGCGACTTTGCGCCGAGTGCCCTCGAATACCTGGAGCGGCACCCTGACGCTGCTTGGAACATTATCCCGCCAAAGTGTCACTGATAACGGCTGGCGCTCAAAATGCTGAAACAGGCATTTACACCCGTAACCGTTTGGTTACGAGTAAAATTGCCGATGTTACGCCAACTGTTGTCAGTGGATAGGGAGGCTCACGATCAACCATTTCTACTTTTTTCATCACAAATTGGATGTACCCTCGTCACATACACCGCGTCGCAATCCTGCCATGATCCTCACAGTATGCAAGGATCGAGAATTGTGTCCGTCTCCAGAGACGGTACAAACCGCCGGAACCGATCGGCGGCCATCTTTGACAACTTAAGGTTCTCGCAGACCCGGCCAGGGTCGGCCCGTTTCCCGCATATCAACGCCCTTACCTGTTCTGAACCGATCGCCCCATTTATCCTGCAACTAACAAAAAGGATGTTAATAAGAACGATATTGACGATGTTAATCACAACGATACCCGGGGGGTAGGGGGGGGTGGGGGGGTACCCGGTTAACCTCCGGCAATCGCTCCAATAATAATAAAAGGCTCTTTCCCGGAGGCTACCGCCTCAGGCACCAAGGCGTCCGGCGGCTCGTGCGACAGATCCTGCTCGCAGGCAAAGAAGCGCAGGAACGCCCGCCGCTCCAACGTATCTTGATCGCGAATCGTCCCGCGCAGCATCGGATAGCGCGCCTCCAGCGCGTCGAGAATCGAACGCTGCGTGACCGGACCGTCGATTTCCAGTTCCGCCTCGCCGCCGAGGCGCGCCAGCGCTCGAAGGTGGAAGGGAAGAATGACGCGGATCATTTCAGCGTCTGCACCTCCACCGAAAGCACCCCCGGCAAATCCCGAACAATCGCCGTCCAGCTATCGCCAGCATCGGAAGACGCGTACACCTGCCCACCCGAAGTCCCAAAATAAATGCCGCACTTGTCCAGAGAATCCACGGCCATGGCGTCGCGCAGCACATTCACATAGCAGTCCTTCTGCGGCAGTCCTTTGGTCAGCGGCTCCCACTCGTTCCCGCCAGTGCGGCTGCGAAATACGCGCAGCTTCCCCTCCGGAACAAAATGTTCCGAATCGCTCTTGATCGGAACCACATAAATCGTCTCCGGCTCGTGCGCATGCACATCGATCGCAAATCCGAAATCCGTGGGCAGGTTACCGCTGACCTCTTTCCAATTCTCCCCCGCATCGTCGGAGCGCATCACGTCCCAGTGCTTCTGCATGAACAGCACGCCCGGGCGCGAAGGGTTCATAGCAATATGGTGCACGCAGTGTCCGACCTCGGCGTGCGGATCGGGAATATATTGCGAATACAATCCGCGGTTGATGGGCTTCCACGTAACGCCACCGTCGTCCGTGCGAAACGCTCCCGCCGCCGAGATCGCGATGAAGATACGCCGCGGGTCGCTGGGGTCGAGAATGACGGTATGCAGACACATCCCGCCCGCTCCCGGCTGCCACATCGGCCCCGTCCCATGGCCGCGCAGCCCCGACAGTTCCTTCCAGTTCTCGCCGCCATCGCTCGACCGAAACAGCGCCGCGTCCTCAACGCCGGCGTAAACCGTATCCGGATCTGTCAGCGAAGGCTCCATGTGCCACACTCGCTTAAACTCCCACGGATGTTGCGTGCCGTCATAGAACTGATGCGTCGTCAGCGGCTTCGCCGCCACGTCGTAAGCAAACTTGTTGCTGGCGCTTTTTGGAGGCCCCGGCGCAACCGGCTCTCCCGGCGGCGTTCCCGGCTGGTGCCAGGTCTTGCCGCCATCGTCCGAACGCTGAATGATCTGCCCGAACCAACCGCTCGTCTGCGAAGCGTAAATGCGATTCGGATCGGCCGGCGACCCCTTAAGGTGATACATCTCCCACCCCGCAAAATGCGGGCCGCTGACCTCCCACTTTTCACGCTTCCCATCCGCCGTGAGAATGAATGCGCCCTTGCGCGTCCCCACCAGAACCCGTACCCCGCTCATACCGCCCTCCTGACCCTAAGTTTGATTCACCGATTCACGGAGGAATATGAGCCTTCCCCCGTGCGCATCTATGTCCCCTGTGGTAGAGATTCTATCCGCGGATGACACCGCCTGGACGCCGCGCCTGGAAGTTTTTCAGCCTCATTCCCCGCGATAAGCCCGCTGCAATCCTTCAATATCGATCTTCGTCATCTGCAGCATGGCCTTGAACACCCGCTGCGACTTCGCCGGATCTTTATCCCCCATCAACTCCATCAAAGCCCGTGGAATGACCTGCCATGACAACCCAAATTTGTCTTTCAGCCATCCGCATTGCACTTCGCCACCGCCGGCCGTCAGCTTCGCCCACAACTCATCCACCTCCGCCTGCGTCTCGCAATCGACAAAGAACGAAATGGCCGGAGTGAACGAATAATGCGGCCCGCCATTGAGCGCGATGAATTTTTGCCCTTCGAGTTCGAAGGTCACCGTCATCGCCGAACCCGCCGGCCCCGGCCCCGCCTCTCCATAGCGCGCCACATTCAATATCTTCGAGTTCTTGAAAATGGAAGTATAGAAATTTGCCGCCTCTTCCGCCCTACCGTCAAACCACAAAAATGGAGTGATCTTCTGCATGTGTTTATCCCTCATTTCTCCTGACCCACGATTTTGAGAACGCCTGGGTTTATTCCGCCTTGCGCAGCGGGAGCAGCGCCCGTAGTCGATCCTCCCGCAGGAAAATTCCAGCCCACCCCACGATGCCAACGATAATAGGAATGAAGAACGGTTCCCCGACCCGCACGTGCGTAGCTGTTGCGCCGCCAAGGTAGCCGGTCAGCAGCACCGCGCCCAATACCGCAGTCCGGGGAATGGCATAGAGAAGTACGCATCCCATCTCCACCACAAGAATGCCTCGTAAAGCGCCCGCCGGGTAGCCGTAATGAGCGAACCCCTGCATCACGGCTTCGGGCTTCAGCATTCCGAACACGGCCGTGCCCACCATCAGAAGCACCGGCAATGCGCTCAGAATGCGGCCTGCCCAGACGGTTTTTGAAATCGGAGCTTTCTGTAGACCCGAGGACATGAAATTTCCCCCACTCCTTTTTAATATCGCGCCGGGACGCGAAGCATCAACGTCCCGGCGCGTTCTTGAGGTTGCCTGCTAAATGCTTAAGCTGCCTTCGTCGGCTGCGGCCGCATCATCTTCATGAACTCGCGCATCGCGGCGAGATTGCCCGGAGAACGGCTTTCGATCCATTTTTCGTAGCGCTGCGCTGCCTTTTCCAGGTGCGCGAGAAATTGCTTATTCACGAACTTCTCGCGAGCCTGGGGGAGGAGCGGCTTGATGCGTTCATAGACGCCAAAAAACTCACCGCTGGTTTCAAAAAAGAGATCTTCGTGCAGCAGACCATAGTTGAGCATCGCGCAAGCTTGGTCCCAATAGGTGAGCACCATCATCGAAAATGCGCCGGTGGGCGATCCGGGAGCCGCGATTTTCATCCAATCATCGAGATTCTCCGCGAAGAAGTTCTTGAAGAACCAGTCGCGGGCCTCGCGCAGCCGGGCCTCGCGGCGCATGTCATAGATCTGCAGATGGAGTTGCGCTTGTTCGTGCGTGGGTTTTGCATCCATAGTCTTGTCTCCTTAAGATTTCTGCAATGGTTTTTTGTGTGAATCGATCAGGTTGAGTTGTTACCTCGCCGCGAATTATGAAACAGATTACTTGTAAAATGCAAGTAGAATAATTTACTCTGAAACTATGCCCAGGCAGCGCAAGCCCCGGCGCCGATCGGAATGTCCGCTGAACGCCTCGGTTGAGATGCTGGGCGATCGCTGGTCCCTTCTGATCGTTCGCGACATGATGCTACGCGGCTTCCGCACCTATAAGCAATTCATGGAGTGCTACGAAGGCATCGCCACTAATATTCTTGCTGGCCGCCTGCGCAACCTGGTTGCGAATGGCATCATCACCTCCAGGCCTGATCCATCGGACGGCCGCAAACTGATTTATTCGCTGACCGGGAAGGGAATCGACCTCGCTCCCGTCCTCACCGAGATGGTCCTCTGGGCAGCCGCTCACGAAGATACAGGCAATCAGCCGCTGGTCCGCAAAATGCAAGAGGACAAGCATAACTTTCTAGCGGGAATACGTCAGCGCTGGGCGAACACAGTCGAGCGTCCCGCAACAAAACATCCACTCACAAAATGAGAAGAAACTCTCCTGAAACATTCCCGAATTGCTTGAATTACGGATTATTCTGTTTCTTCGTCGCGGCGCCATCCCGCGTAAAATTCCTCCCGTCGTTGTACACTCGATAAGTTTCGATGCTTGCTCAGAGTTTCCACGGTCGCATCGCCATTGATATCGCACGTCAGCAACATTGGGAGTCGTTCGTGAAAAAGGCCTGTTTAGCTTTCGCCGTCAACCTCATGGTTCTTGTTTGCGCGGCCTACGCCCAGACCGCCGCGCCCCAGCAACTTTCCATCGAGAAGATCTTTTCTGAAGGCGGCCTCACCGGTCGCGCGCCCGAGACCATCCAGTGGAGCCCCGACGGCACGAGAGTCTCTTTCGTGCAGCGCGGTGACGATGGCGAACATGGTCAACTCTGGTACGTCGACACCACCTCAGGCGAAAAAAAAATACTCGTCAGCGAAGCGAAACTGTCGCAGCTTGCGCCACCCGTCAACCGGCTACATGACGAGCGCGAGATCGAGCGCGTAATCCGCTATCATGTTGCCGCCTACACTTGGGCGCCCGATTCCAAGCACCTGCTCTTCGATTCCCAGGGCCAGCTCTGGTATTACAGCCTCGATAATGGAACCGCGCTCCAGCTCACGTCGTCTCCCGAGCCCAGTGAAGACCCGAAGTTTTCTCCCGACGGCAAAGCGCTGGCCTTCGTCCGCAAACACAATCTCTACATTCACCCCGTCTCCGGCGAAGAAGGTGAACGTATGCTCACCGGCGAAAAAGGAAAGAAGCACAAAGACAAGGATGTGGGGGAAAAAGAAAACGAAATCCTGAATGGAGAAGTCGACTGGGTCTACGCCGAAGAACTGGCCGTGCGCAGCAACTTTTTCTGGTCGCCCGAAGGCCACGAAATAATGTTCCTGCAAATGGACGAGACTCGCGTCCCCACCTATCCCATCACCGACTGGATGCCCACGCATCCCCATACCGACCCGGAAAAATATCCGCAACCGGGCGATCCGAATCCCAGCGTGACCCTGGCATTCGTTGGCCGAAACGGCGGTAAGGTGCGCTTAGTTAAGCTTACCGATGACGACGACATCTACATCCCGCGTTTCGGCTGGATTCGCGAAGGCTGGGCCTGGGCCGAAGTTCTTAATCGCAAACAAGACGTGCTCAGCCTCTATTTCATCGACGTGAAGTCCGGCCACTCTCTTAAGGTGCTGACCGAATCCGCGCCGGGCGCCTGGGTCAACGTTAATGACGATTTCCGAATTCTGAAATCCGGCGACCGTTTTCTCTGGACCAGTTGGCGCGATGGCCACACCCATATTTATCTGTACAGCTTCAACGCCAACGATCCGGCCGGCGCCGAGGCCCTCCTGCAACGCCAGCTGGAAAATGGAGACTACGAGGTAATCGCGATCAACGGAGTCGATGACTCCTCGGGAACGGTTTTCTTCACCGCGAATAAGGACGATCCGCGGCAGGAGAGACTTTTTTCCGTAAAACTTGACGGCTCTGGCCTGCAGAGTTTATCCGAGCCCGGAAATGTCACGGCCAACTTCGCAGAGGGTGGCAAACATTTTGTGGAAACCCATTCGGCAACGCTCAATCCGCAACGCATCTCGGTCTGTGCCCCCGGCGGTGCCTGCCAGAAAATCTGGGAAGGCCGCAGCGTAGCCGATTACACCCTCATCACGCCGCAACCGCTAACTTTCGAGGCCGAGGATGGGACGACGTTATATGGCCATCTGATTCTGCCGCGCAACCCGGATCCCAACCAGAAAATTCCGTTGATCGTCCATATCTATGGAGGCCCCGCTGGACAAACCGTTCAAGACGTCTGGAGTGGGACCAACGGGCTCTTCCACCAGCTTCTGGCCAATGAGGGCTACGCAATTTTCACTCTCGACAATCGTGGAAGCCCGAATCGTGGCAAGAAATTTTCCACCGCGATCCGCCTGCGCTTCGGCGCCACCGAGTTGAAGGATCAGTTGGCCGCGCTCGACCACCTCTACGAGCAGTTTCCGCAACTCGATCGCACCCGCACCGGCATCTGGGGATGGTCCAACGGCGGCTCGATGACGCTCTACTCCATGACGCATTGCGACCGTTTCAAAGCCGGCATCTCCGTCGCTCCCGTCACCAACTGGCGCGATTACGATTCGATTTACACGGAGCGCTACTTTGGACTGCCCAAGGATAACGCCGCCGGTTACGACGACTCGATTGTCAGCGCCGCCGCCAATCTGCACGGATCCTTGCTTCTGGTGCACGGAACCAGTGACGACAACGTTCACTTCCAGAATACAATCCAGATGACCGACGCCTTGATAAAGTCGGGCAAGCAATTTCGATTGATGGCGTATCCGAACAAAACGCACGGCATCGCAGGCGCCGGAGCACGCACCCAGTTGTTCCACATGATGGAAGATTTCTGGAATAAGGAATTGAAGTAGCTTTTAGCCATCAGCCGTCAGCCGTCAGGCAACCCAGACCATCGGCGAACCTGAGATTGACCTGATGGCTGAGAGCTGATGGCTGACTTTATGCATCGCACAACTCTAGGCAATTTCGAACTCACCGTAGTCTCCGACGGAACCTACTTCCTCGATGGTGGAGCTTTCTTCGGCGTGGTTCCGAAGACTATGTGGTCCAAAAAAGTTGCAGCCGACAATCAAAACCGCCTCGATGCCGGACTCAACTCGCTGCTGGTACGCACCGGCGACAAAACGATTCTCATCGAAACCGGCATCGGCAACAAACTCCCTGACAAGATGGCGCAGATCTACAAGCAACCAGCCAAACTCCTCGACAATCTGCACGCCGCCGGAGTCGCGCCCGAAGATATCGACATTGTCATCAATACGCACCTGCACTTCGACCACTGCGGCTGGAATACCGTGCGCCGCAGCGATCAGGCGGTAGCGACATTTCCGAAAGCAAAGTATTACGCCCAAAAGCAAGAGTGGGAGCATGGCCGCCGTCAACTCGAGCGCGACGCGGTCAGCTACATGAGTCCCAACTACGATCCGCTGATCGAGAGCGGCCAGATGACGTTACTCAGCGGCGATGCCGAAATTTTTCCCGGCATTTCCGTCAAAGTCTTTCCCGGCCACACCGCGAACATGCAGGCGGTCATGGTCGAGAGTGGCGGCAAAAAAGCGTGCTATATCTCGGACCTGATTCCAACCTCAAATCATCTCGACCTGACCTGGGTGATGGCATTTGACCTGTTCCCGCTGGATACCATAGAAAGTCGCAAGAAGTTCTACGCGCAAGCGATCCCGGAAAAATGGCTGACCGTATTCACCCATGACGATCCGACGCCCTGGGGCTACGTGGAACGCGGCGAGCGTGGAAGGCTGGGGCTGAAGACTCTTCCCTAGCTGCGAAAATAACCCGAGAGACCTCCGCCCGATAAACCTGGCGCTGCGCGCAACCTCTTCCCCCAAATTAGCCTCCAAAGACGGCGCCCATGTTCATGATGCCGCAAACACTCCGCCCGTCCGTAGCTGCAACGCGCCGAATTCTGTGGCCGGCTATCTTGATCGCGGCTCTGGTCGCCATTCTCGGAGCGCTCGCGGTCCTTGCTTTCCACTGGCCCTTCCGTCGCCAAACTGTCCTGAAACAACTGCAGGAAGCGAGTTTGAGCCAGGTAGATGCGGTCGTGTTCCAAAGCACATATTTTCCGCATCCCGGCTGCATCCTTCAGCATGTCATCTTCCGGCACGATTCCAATCCGGGCGGCGCTCCTCTCATTACGATCGAAAAGCTCACTATCGAGGGAAGTTTCCCCGGCCTCTTCCGCAAACATGTCAGGCGCATGCGCGCGGAAGGTATGCACATTGTGATCCCGCCGCGCAACTCAGGAGAGCGCTTCCAGACACCGCAAAGATCGACCGTCGTGATTGATGAATTGCTTGCCGACGGAGCCATTCTCGAAGTGACCCGTGCCGACAACACTCCCCCGCTCAAATTTGTTTTTCACAATTTTTCCCTGGGCAATGTCGGCGGTAAAGGCCGGGCTCCTTTTCATGCCAAATTCTTCAATCCCGAACCGCCCGGCGAGATATCGACCGATGGAAAGTTTGGCCCTTGGAATCAACCGGACGTTGGCCAGACTCCGGTATCCGGCGAGTATCTCTTCCAAGACGCCAACCTCAGCGTCTTCCATGGCATCGCAGGATCGTTGTTGTCCTCTGGCAGCTTTTCCGGCGTGCTCAACCACATCGAAACCGAAGGATCCACCGATACGCCTCAATTTGCCGTGACGTCCAGTTCGCACTATGTGCCGTTGCACACCCAGTTTCACGCCGCCGTCAATGCCGAGAATGGCGACACGTTCCTCGATAAAGTTACGGCTACTTTCCTCAACACAACCGTGTGGTCGCATGGAAGCGTGGCCGGAAAACCCGGCCATCATGGCAAGACCACCGCGGTCGACTTAGGCGTGAGCAACGGCCGGATCGAGGATGTTCTGTCACTCTTCTCCCAGTCGAAACGTGCGCCCATGTCTGGAGTCACCAGCTTTCGCGCCCAGGTTTCCATCCCGCCCGGGAAACGTCCATTTCTCAAGAAAGTCGAATTACAAGGGGATTTCGGCATCGATGCCGGAAGTTTTGCCGACGCCAATACACAGCAGGGGGTAAACCATCTAAGTGAGGGCGCGCGCGGTGAAAAAGTTGCCGCCAAGGACGAGGCCAACTCTCCCGGCTCATCCGCCGTGCTGTCGAACTTGAAAGGGCATGTATCCTTGCAAAACGGTACTGCCCAGTTTTCCAATCTCTCCTTCACTGTCCCCGGAGCCTCCGCGACAATGCAGGGAACCTACAATCTGATCACGGAAAAAATCGATCTGCACGGCATCTTGAAAACCGAATCCGCGCCGGCCAATTCCACCAGCGGCGCGAAAGCCGCAATGCTGAAAGTGTTGACGCCCTTTCTTAAGAAGCGACAGGTCGGCTACGAATTGCCGATCAAGATCACCGGCACGTATGACCATCCTTCCTTTGGCCTGGATCTGGCGGACAAACAGCATCAAAAGCGCAACCAGAAGAATTGGCGCGCACTGCAACTCGCCCCAGCGGGTCACTAAGATGACTCTTCGCGCGTCCGCCCCGCCGGCTTTCTAAGGAGCGGGCGCCGGCAATCTGGCTTCGAAAAACTCTTCCACTCGCCCCAGGATTTCGCCCCCACTCTTCGCCTCGTAAATTGCCTTTCGCAGCGCCGCCCCTCCCGGCACGCCATGCGTGAACCACGAAGCGAACTGCTTCATCTTCCCTTCCGCGCCGGGCATCTCCTCTTCGAGCAGCATGCTGAAGTACGTGCGGATCATCTCGTAGCGATCCGCTTCGGTGGGCTCGTCATAGCTGCCGCGGCTGACATACTGCCCGATCTGCCGGAAGATCCAGGGATTTGCCGGAGCCATCCGCCCGATCATCACCGCATCGCACCCGGTCTGCGCTACGATGGCGCAAGCATCTTCCGGGGAACGCACATCGCCGTTGCCGATCACAGGAATCTTGACCGCCTGCTTCACCGAAGCAATCCACTCCCACCGAGCCGTTCCGCTGTAACCCTGCTCACGGGTGCGGGCGTGGAGCGCCACCGCGCTGAGCCCGCAATCTTCAGCCAACCGCGCCAATTCGACGCAGACTATTTCGTCATCGTTCCATCCCGCGCGAAACTTCACGGTAAACGGGATCTTAACCGCCGCCCGCACTGCCTCAAAAATCTGCCGGATCAAAGGCAGGTCGCGCAACAATCCCGAGCCGCCGTTACACTTCACCACCTTCTTCGCCGGACATCCCAGGTTCAGGTCGACCAGATCAAATCCGAGGTCCTCCACCAGTCGCGCGGCGTCGGCCAGTACGCTCGGACTGCTGCCAAAGAGCTGCGCCGAAACCGGGTGCTCGTCTTCATAAAAGTGCAGGTAGCGCCCGCGAACCCGCTGGTCGCGCAGCACTCCGTCGGCCGAGGTGAATTCGGTCATGATCAGCCCGCATCCGCCCAGGTTCTTGATAAAGCGCCGGAAGACCGTGTCGGTGACGCCAGCCATAGGGGCGAGCACAGTAGCGGGAGCGATGTGAACGTTGCCGATGTCCAGGGACTCAGGGAAGGAACGAGCCGGTGTGGTGACGGGGCTCTGCCCCGTGCGAGAGGCTGCTGGATCCGTGCTGTCCCAGAATTTTCCCACAGGCTGATTTTACTTGCTTACGGTAGCCGCGCTATCGAGCGTTAGGAGCCAACCAGTCCATATCAAAAAGAAAGCCTCCCGCCAGCGGGAGGCCTTCCTGTAATTTTCTGCCAACGTTACTTTTTGGCCGCTTCGGCCTTTGCGGCATCGCTCTTGGCGTATTTGCGCCGGAAGCGCTCCACGCGACCTGCGGTGTCCATAAGCTTCTGCTTGCCCGTAAAGAAGGGATGGCAGGCGGCGCAGATTTCGACCGAAATATCGCCCTTGTGCACAGAACGGGTGACAAATGCATTCCCGCAAGCGCAATGCACGCGGATCTCAGTGTAATTGGGATGGATAGCTGCTTTCATATCAGTTCCTGACCTCGATTCCAGACATTTGATTCTACAGGAGTTCGGAAGGATTCAGCAAGGCGGGATGTCAGCCATCAGCCATCAGCCGTCAGGTTAACCCAGTCGTGTCCAGCTTCGGTTTACCTGATGGCTGAGGGCTGACGGCTCAAAATAAAACGGCAGGGCCGACCCCCTGCCGTTTCGGTTGAAATTAAAAATTCTGGGCCCCTTACTTGCCTTTGTTGACGACTTTCTTGAGTTCGTTTCCGGGAGTGAATTTGGCGACTCTGCGAGCGGCTATCTTGATGGTGGCACCCGTCTGCGGGTTTCGGCCATTGCGGGCCTTGCGCTGCGAGACGGAAAATGTGCCGAATCCGATCAAGGCTACCCGGTCCCCTTTGCGAAGGGCAGCTGTGATGCTGTCCACGGTGGTATCGATCGCAGTGGTGGCCTGCGCCTTCGAAATACTGCAGGCTCCTGCAATTCGGTCAACCAGATCAGCTTTGTTCATGCTTTCTCCTGACAACTAGTTGTGCCCGGCGCGCGCGCCTCTCTGCAAAAAGAAATAAACGTGAACACCGGAGATGGCTCATTGTCCTCCGAACCGCGGGAATGTCAAGGGAAAAGACGTTCAGGTTGCCGCTTTCGACATCGCGCCCCTCGACTTGCTTCCCCGCGACGGTCGCAGAACCTTGAGCCTGTTTCCCCAGTGCCTCCCCGTGTCCTCTGTGGTTAAGCCTTTGCCCTCGAATCCGAATTAGAATCGGCAAATGCTGAAGGAACGCATCGAGTTCCGGCCGGAATGTGACGCCGCCATTTTTGCGGCGGTCGCCCACGCGCCAGCCGTGTTCCTACTGCGAGGCGAAGACCCCAACTCCGAGCCCTACATCAGCAAGACAGCCAATCTACGCCGCCGGCTCCAGCGACTACTTGCGCCTCCTGAAGAACGCACCAAGCGGCTCAACTTGCGCGATCGAGTCCGCTCCATTGAATACACGCTTACCGGATCGGACTTCGAATCCGGCTTCGTCCTCTATCAGGTCCTACGCGCCGCCTTTCCCAAGACCTATTCGAATCGCTTGCGCTCGCGCTTCGCCCTCCTCGTCAAGTTGCATTTGGAGAATGAATTTCCCCGTGCATCGATTACCACGCGCCTCGGGCGAATGTCAGGCCGCGACGTTTACTACGGCCCGTTCGCCTCACGGACGGCAGCCGAGAAGTTCATGAACGATGCGCTGGATTTTTTCAAAATGCGGCGCTGCATCGAAGACCTGCATCCCGATCCGGCCTTCCCCGGCTGCATTTACTCCGAGATGAAGATGTGCCTGGCTCCGTGCTTTCGCGGCTGTTCCGATGACGAATACCGCGCCGAGGTCGTGCGCGTGGAAAATTTCCTCGACTCGCGCGGCGAAAGCCTCAAGCGCCAGATGGCGGCCGAGCGCGACGAAGCCTCGGCAAAAATGGACTTCGAGGCCGCGGCCGCCATTCATGCCCGGATCGAAAAGCTGGCGCCCGTGCTGCAGCAACTGCCGGAGTCCGTTCATCGCATCGACCAGCTGCGCGGCGTAGTCGTGCAGAAAAGCGCGCAAAAACTGGCGCTGTCGCCGGTACCTGAGGAAAGCGTCTCACTCTTCCGCGTCGACGCTGGCGCCATTGCAGGCCCTCTCGACTTTCCCATCTCCGCCAGCGAACGCACCAAGTCGCAATCCATGGAGGCCCGCATCGAGTCCGCGCTCAGCGCCTTTCCCCCCGCAAAACTCTCCAGCGCAATCGAACGCATGGAGCATCTGGCCTTGCTCAAGCGCTGGTGCTATCGTGGCACTCGCGCCGGCGAAATCTTCTTCGCCGATCCCCGCGGAGAGCTGCCGATGCGCCGCCTCGTCCGCGGAATCAGCCGCGTGTACAAAGGGGAAGCACCGGAAATCGAAGCCCAACTGCACATCAAACCCATCGGATGATTCTTCAGCATTCATAACCCTCACTCGGAAAGGAATTGCGATGGCGAAGAAGACGAGCAAGCGAAACTCAGGCAAGACATCCGACCGTGCCGCGAAATCGCAAGCGCAGAACAAAACAGCAACCAGTGACCATCCTCTGCGTGAACAAGTACTCGCCTTGCTGAAAGGCGGCCAGGCGCATGCCGACTTCGATGCCGCCATGGGCGACTGGCCCGTTCAACTCGCCGGAGCCAAAGTGGCGAACTTCCCTCACACCGCGTGGATGCTGCTCGAGCACATGCGCATCGCCCAGTGGGACATTCTTGAGTTCAGCCGCAACCCGAAGCACGTCTCTCCGAAGTGGCCCGAAGGACATTGGCCGCCGTCCGAAGCACCCGCCGATGCGAAGGCATGGAAGGCAAGCATGGCCGCGTTCAAAAAAGACTTGCGAGCGATGGAGCAGCTAGTCGCCAACCGCAAAGTCGATCTGCACGCGAAAATACCTTGGGGCGATGGCCAAACAATCCTGCGAGAGGCGCTGCTGGTCGCCGATCACAACGCCTATCACCTCGGCCAACTGGTGATGCTGCGAAAGAGTATCGGCATCTAGGTTCACCGCCGAGACGCAGAGAGCGCCGAGAAAAGCTCTTCTGGATTTCCCAACGCCGGGCAACTGGTTTCAGAAGCAATCAACCCATTCCTCTCGGCTTCGCATTTTGCAAAAGAATTTCTCGGCGCTCCCTGCGTCTCGGCGGTGAGCCAGTTCTAAGCGGCCCGAACCGGCGCACGCTCGGGCCTTTTGCGGAACACAACTTTGATTCCGTCGCGCCAGTGCTCGTCGATTCCCAGCACCTCCCACTCGATCTCCGGCGAGAGGTAACGCAGTATCGTATCGGTGGAGGGATGCACGCGCAGCGCCGGAGCGACCAGGAAAAGCAGTGGTTTCCGCGCTGCAAGTTCGCGCCCGGGAAAGTATCCGAACTGCGCGAATTCCCCGCGGCTCTGGTGCCAGGCAACACGCGACCAGTAATCCAAGCCCTGCAACGGAAGGTGGAGATCCTCGTCGGCCTTGAGTTCGATGACCGCCAGCCGCGCCTCCGTCGTTTCGGAGAGAATGTCGATCATCGCGCGATCGGCCGCTGCGAACGCGGGCACCTGGGCATAGACAAATTCCGAACGCAGCCGTCCGTCCAGCGCCACAATATTGCGCACGACCAGCGATTCCAGCCAGCGCTCGGGATGCATCCGCCACAAAGCGTGGTTTTTAGGACCGTTCTCATTTCGGACAGCCGCCGCCAGCCGAACCAGGTCGGCAAACTGCTCTTCGTTCTCTGGCGAAAGAACCCGTTCTTCGGCGCCCGTCCCGAACGCTATTTCCACCCCGCTGTGGAAGGTTCGCCGATCGTGCGCCACCCGCGACTGCGCAAATTCCAGACCATGCCGCCGGAACGAGATCAACGCCGGGGAAAGTACCACCACCTCCACTTGCGGCAAAATCCCGGATATACGCGCAATCGGCGTAGCAAAACGTTCGCGCGCCCCCGCTTCATCGATGGAATGCACCAACCGGGTAGCCAGATTGCCGCAATCGCTGGTGTCAACCTGAGTCAGGGAATCTTCGCGCTGATCGAATTCGTACAAGTACCATTTCGCTGCCGAAGGATGCAGGTGCGCCATGCGCTGGCGGGTCAGCGTTCCGGCGCCCTTGGGCACGATCAAAGCCAGGCCTTCCACCACGCGCCGCTCGCGCTGCGCCAGTCGGCATTCTTCGAGCCAGAGGAGCCCGCAAGTCAGTGCGCCATCGACCGTCGCCTGCGTCTCCTGATCGTTCACTCCTACGACCGCCAGAACGCTCTGTCCATGACGCAACCACCCGCGCAAATAGGCTGGACCGAAAGAGTGTTCCAGGTCCACGCTGGTCGTAAGGCGAACCACTGTCCACTCCGGAAGATTTCTCTCCAGCGCCCGGCGCAGTCGCGGTTCGTGGGCAGAGCGTGCAGCCCGGCGTGCCGCGAGCGAGCGCTGATCGCGATCGCGGCAGAAATCGAGCCGCGTCGGCCGGTTCTGCCCCATGCGCTGCACCTGCAACCGCAGGGTGGTGGCCTTGACTTCGGCATCCAGCACCCGGCGCACGAAATTGCGCTCGCTCGACCACAAGTGCAGCAGGCATTTGTGATATTCGCCGGAAATGGAGTATCTCGCATCGGCAAGATCGAAGGCGACGGCGCCGTCTTCGACCACCACCGCGGCGCGTGCGCCTCCGAGAAAGTCGGAGAGCATCTGGCTGAGCGATTCCGGCGTCACAGACCTTCATTATTCGCCCTTGCCGGACTGCCCGTCAGTGATGGTTGGGCCGC
The DNA here is from genome assembly GCA_963775845.1 of uncultured Acidobacteriaceae bacterium. Lineage (GTDB taxonomy): Bacteria > Acidobacteriota > Terriglobia > Terriglobales > Acidobacteriaceae > Acidiflorens. The sequence goes on from CAVZKN010000002.1 coordinate 587,002, forward strand.
AAGATTGTTTGGTTTGGTTCCAACCGACTGACTTTCGTAATGTTACGGTCGGCCTTAAGTTGCCAGACCATGGGATAATGCTATCTATTGTAGGACGGGTTCGCACCGTCCGGGCCCCTGACCGCTACTTTAGGCGCAGTTCTCCAACAACGAAGCACGGCACCACAGTCTCAACGGGTTGTTCTCCAGGCGTAGCTCGTGGCCTTACCGCTGCGAGTCGTTTTAAGGACAAAGGCATCAAAATATGGTGACTGCCAATCAAGAGCGTTTCTTCTTCGAACACTACGGCCTGACCAACCACGACCTTGAAATTTATCTAGCTGCGGCGCTCTCCGCCGGCGGCGATTACGCTGATCTTTATTTCGAATACCTGACCTCGACCTCGCTGATGGTCGACGAATCGCTGGTGAAATCTGCCTCGCAGGGAATTTCCGCAGGCTGTGGCGTGCGCGTCGTCTCCGGCGAGCGCACCGGCTATGCCTACACCGACGATCTCTCGCCGCAGCGGATTTTGCATGCGGCCCGCACGGCCGCGCTCATTGCCAGCGCTCCGGCAAAATCGACGGTTGCCGGCTTCCAGCAAAAGCCTGCACGCAGTCTCTATCCTGTAACGCTGCCTTCCGTCGATGCGGACATCACCGCCAAGGTCGAACTGCTGATGCGCGCCGATGCCACCGCCCGCGGTTATGATCCGCGCATCAAGGAAGTGCGCGCCAGCTACGCCGATGAACTGAGAACGATCCTCGTAGTCGGCTCCGACGGCACCTTTGCCGAAGATTCGCAGCCTTTGGCCCGCATGAACGTCTCCTGCATAGCGAAAACAGATACGACCTCTGGACGCGGCTCTTCGGGCGGCGGCGGCCGCGTAGCGCTCGACTTTTTCTTCGGAGGTCGAGAGAACGAAAAGACTCCCGAGTTCTTTGCCCGGGAGGCCGCCCGTCAGGCAATCTTGCAGCTCGATGCCCGCGAAGCTCCCGCCGGAGACATGGAAGTAGTGCTCGGCCCCGGCTGGCCCGGCGTTTTACTGCATGAGGCTGTGGGTCACGGTTTGGAGGCCGATTTCAATCGCAAGAAGACCTCGGCGTTCGCCGGACTAATCGGCAAACGCGTGGCCAGCGAAAAGTGCACCGTGATCGATAACGGCACCATGCCCTGGCGGCGCGGATCATTGAACGTAGACGATGAAGGCCAGCCCACGCAGGAAACCGTGCTAATCGAAAACGGAATCCTGAAGGGATATCTCAGCGACAAACTTTCTTCGAAGCTGATGGGCCTGGCCGATACCGGCAACGGACGCCGCGAAAGTTACGAGCACATCCCGATGCCGCGCATGACCAACACTTATATGCTGGCGGGCCAGGATGATCCCAAGGATATTATTCGTTCGGTGAAAAACGGAGTGTACGCCGTCAACTTCGGCGGCGGGCAGGTCGACATCACCAATGGCAAGTTCGTTTTCTCGGCGTCGGAAGCCTATCTGATCGAAAATGGACAAGTGACGGCTCCGATCAAGGGTGCAACCCTGATCGGGAATGGCCCTGACGTACTCACCAGGGTTTCAATGGTCGGCAACGATCTGAAGCTCGACGAAGGCGTCGGCACCTGCGGCAAAGACGGCCAGGCCGTTCCGGTCGGCGTCGGCATTCCGACCATTAAGATTGACCGGATGACGGTAGGCGGGACTGCCAAACGCGAAACCGGCGGATACATGCAGTAGTGTCTGCCCGGGATCAGAATCTAAGGATTGTCATCCCGAGCGACCGGGGCCCCCAGCCAGCCGCTCTTGCTGGATGGGGTGGGGGAGCGAGGGATCTGCAGTTACTCATCAATTGAAAATGACGACCACCCTGGAAACCAGCGAAGCGAAGCTAGCAACCGATCTCAAAGAACTCGCCACCGATGTCGTTGTGCGCGCCATGAAAGGCGGAGCTACCGCCGCGGAATGCGTAGTCCGTGAAGGCGACGAATTTGCCACCGTGGTGCGCCTCGGCCAGGTCGAAACCCTGAAAGAGTCAGGCTCCCGCGCCATCGGTGTCCGCGTCTTCTTCGGACAGCGCGCTGCCAGCACCTACTCCAGCGATTTCTCCGCCGAAGGCATCGAGCGCATGCTGACGTCGGCCCTCGAACTGGCGAAAATTTGTTCCGAAGACCCCTTTGCCGGAGTTCCGGAAGCTAGTCAACTGGGCTCGCTCTCCGGTGACCTTCATCTCTACTCCGAAGACGTGTACTCGCTTCCCGGCCCCGAGCGTATCGAATACGCGCGCCGCGCCGAAAAGGCCGCGCTCGACGCCGATCCCCGCATCAAGAACTCCGAAGGCGGATCTTTCGACGCCGCCACCGGAAGAAAAGTACTGGCTAACTCCCACGGCTTTGTCGGCGAATACCGCCGCTCCCACTGCAGCGTCGCGGTCGTCCCCATCGCGCAGGACGAACAGGGAGGCATGCAGCGCGATTACTGGTATTCCGTGGCACGCACCCTGGCCGGGCTCGACTCCGCGGAGAACGTTGGAAAAGAAGCCGCCCGCCGCACTTTACGGCGCTTGGGCGCTCGCAAAGTCAAGACTGCGCATGTTCCGGTCGTGCTCGATCCCATGGTCGCCAACTCCATGCTTGAACATATTTTTGAAGGCATAAACGGCGACTCGGTTTATCGCGGAGCCTCTTTTCTCGCCGGCAAGCTGGGCGAGAAAATTGCCGGAACCAATGTCACCATCATCGATGACGGCACCATGCCAGGAGGCTTCGGCACCGCGCCTTTCGATGGCGAAGGCATTCCCACCCGGCGCACCGTCGTCATCGAAAATGGCGTGCTGAACTCGTATCTCCTCAACTCCTATACCGCCAGGAAACTGGGCCTCCAAACCACAGCCAATGCCTCTCGCGGCTTAGCCGGAACTCCCGGCATCGGTCCCGGGAACTATTTTCTTCAGCCGGGAAAGAGAACGGCAAAGCAGATGATCGCCGACATCAAAGACGGCCTCTACGTAACCGAGTTCCTGGGCCACGGAGCGAACCTCGTCACCGGCGACTACTCGCGCGGCGCCTCCGGCATGTGGATCATTAATGGCGAACTGGCCTATCCCGTCGAAGAGATCACCGTGGCCGGCAATCTCAAAGAAATGTTCTGCAATATTTCTGAAATCGGCAGCGACCTGGAATTCCGCGGCAGCGTCGCCTCACCCACAATCCGTATCGACGGCCTGACCGTTGGCGGGGAGTAGCGAGATTCACGTAGAAACGGCCGCGTCGGCCCGTCCAGCAGGCAAGCGCTTCTAGCTCCCGAATTAATCTGTTTTTAACATTTATCCCTTCATTAGCCGTTAACATTCCGGCATGGCTGAACAGCCCCTGCATATAGAAGAGACCCCCGGCTCGCGCGAAGGAATTCTGATCTGGCGCCTGACCGGACCGCTAACCCTTAACAACCTATTCGGATTTCAAGCCAAATTGCGCGCCAACACTTCGCGCGCTCTGATACTCGACTTTACCAATGTTCCGCTGGCGGATTCGGCCGGCATCGGCGCCCTCGTCGGAGCCTTTGTCACGCGGCAAAAAGATGGGCGCAGCCTGGGCTTGGTAGGAGTGAATCAGCGGATTCTTAACGCTCTCGAAGTCACCCGCGTGCAGAATTTTTTCCAATTCTTCGCCACCGTGGCCGAAGCCGAACAAGCGGCTGCGTAGACATAAAGTGGAGAGCCGGCGTCCCCCCTCCGTCTACCCCACGATGACGGGCGAGACGCCCGTCGCTCCAATCTCAATTCCCAAACAAAAAGGCGGCCAGCGCGGGCCGCCTTCTTTATCGGATTTTGCAAGTGATCTAGGCGCCTTTGACGTTCTCCGCCTGCCAGGCTTTCGGGCCTTTAACTACGTCGAACTGAACTTGCTGACCTTCCTGCAGGCTGCGAAAACCGTTGGCCTGAATAGCGGAGAAGTGCACGAATACGTCCTCGCCACTCTGGCGGCTGATAAATCCATAGCCCTTGGCATCGTTAAACCACTTTACTGTTCCTGTTTCCATGATGTTGCTGTGTTCCTTTTGTTGAAGTAGCGCTGGAACTCGGAGGATTTCTCGCAGATCGCGCTCAGGCAGGTCGAGCTGTAGAGCAGGGTACTGCTGACAAATCGCAAAGATCAAACGCACCTAAATTGTACCTATTCATGTGCAAGTGGCGACAGAATTTTGGCCTTACAAAAGTACGATGCCCACCGGACTAGCGCCCCAGATCACCCCAGCCTAGGGCCCGGGCTGTAGGTATACATTGCTCTCGCCACCTCCCGAAACTGCCCGGTTTCCAACGAATAGCTTTCCTATCCCATTGAAAAATAAGCTCGCCCGCCCTGGCAGCGTTATTGCTTTATTCATCAGTAACAGCGAGGGCGCGCAATGTTATCCATATACGTCGAGAAGTTGAATGATCTCTCAGTGGTTGAGTGCAAGGGACGAATCGTCCAGAGCGACGCTGTCTTCCAGCTGCGTGACACGGTGATCTCGCAAGCCGACGCTCGCATCATTGCTCTCGATCTCTCCGAAATTGAGGCCATCGGAGGCGGCGGCCTCGGCATGCTGGCCTACCTGCAGCATTGGGCCGACGAACACCAGATTCAACTCAAGCTGTTCAGCCCATCCCGTTCGGTAATGGAAGGCTTATACCAGATTCGGTCGGTATTGGATTTTGAGGTCGCAACCTTTCACGAATTAATGGAGATCCTGCAGAAATCCGATCCCGACTACGGCATGGGCAAATTAGCTGCCTAAAACGGCGCCCCAGTTGGAATGGTGCCCCAGGTTCGCGCCCGTGCCTTTTCGGGCGCTAAGCTGGGACCGCCGTTTGCAACTTGCCGCCGCCTCGTTCATCATCAGAAACATGGGCAAGCCAATTACGAGGGTCGCGCTCCTCGCCGGTCTGCTCTTCCTCACTTCATGGAATTCGCTCTCCGCACAAGGCGATCTGATCGGGGATATACGCACCCAACTGGCGCAAAATTCTCTCTCCTCCGCCAAGTCGGAGCTTGACGCCTACAAGGCTCGGCAAGGTGTGACGCGTGAGTATCTAGAGGCGCTCTCCTGGATGGCGCGCGGCGCTGCCGCGACCAAGCGCTGGGATGAAGCCGCTTCGTATGCCGCCGAAACTCGCACCCTCACGGAAAAGCGATTAGCCACATGCAAGTGCAAGCTCGATTCCGATCCACATCTGCCCATCGCCCTGGGCGCAGCCTATGAAGTCCTGGCTCTGAGCACCGAGGCCAAAGGACAGCACCAGCAAGCAGTCAGCTTGTTGCGTGTAGCCCTGACGCGGTATGGAACTACCTCCATCCGCCCGCGCCTACAAAAGAATCTCAACCTGCTGGTTCTTGTGGGACAACCCGCTCCCGCCCTGCAAGAGGCTCAATACTTGGGCCCGAAGCCGCCCACTCTCTTGTCGCTGAAAGGTTCGCCCGTTCTGCTCTTCTTCTGGGCGCACTGGTGTGTGGACTGCAAAGCCGAAGTTCCGATCATCGCCCGCCTGCGCCAGGAGTTCGCCTCCCAGGGCTTGGCCGTGATCGGGCCCACCCAACTCTACGGATACGCCGCCCAAGGCACCGACGCCTCGCCCGAACAGGAGCGTGCGTATATCGAATCCGTCCGCACCCGTTATTACGCCAGCCTGCAAGACGTGCCGATCCCGTTGAGCAAACAGAATTTCAATGCTTATGGAGCCAGCACGACTCCAACTCTAGTGCTGCTGAATCGAGCCGGACACGTCTCCATGTATCATCCCGGAGCGCTTTCCTATGACGACCTCCGAGCCGCCGTGCAAGAAGCAGCGCGCTAGCCGGAATCACGTAGGGACAGCCGCCCCCGGCTGTCCAGCCGAACAAAGTCGGCAGCTTTTGCAACCACGGCCTAGAGCGTCGCAGTCTGCTCCCGCCGCCGCCCCTGAATTTCTATATAAACATTGATCAGCGACACTGCTGCCGGAGTCACTCCCGGAATTCGCGAAGCCTGGCCCAGCGTCTGCGGCACAACCTTGCCCAGCTTCTCCTGCATCTCGCGCGACAAGCCGCTGACCGCCTGATAATCGAACCACTCTGGAATCCGCCGCTGCTCCGCCCTCTTCAGCCGATCAATAGCGCGCTGCTGCTGATCGAGATAGCCGGCGTACTTAATCTCAGTTTCGATCGACTTGAGTTCGTTGCGAATTTCGGACGAAAGAAGGGAGCCAGAACCATTCACCGCAGAGGACGCCGAGTTCGCCGAGGAATTTCTTTCAAAAAACCTCGGCAGCAACTCTGCAAGAACCGGCGCAAATTGTTCGATAGTAATCTCCGGACGCTTCAATAATTGCGCTAATGGTTGTCCTACCGCCGAAGAAAGATCGTGTAGGGCGGACACTCCTGTCCGCGCGTCGCCGCCGGCAGCCAAAGCGGCCTGTTCGATGTCCACCGCCATCTCGCCCGTCACCTTAGTCCGCTCCAGCAGCAACTTCACTTCCTCCAGCCGCCGCTGCTTCGTCTCAAACTCCGCCCACGCCTCATCCGAGATCAGCCCTACCCGCCGACCATGCGGAGTAAGCCGCCGGTCGGCGTTATCAATCCGCAGATGCAGACGAAACTCGGCCCGCGAAGTGAACATGCGATAAGGCTCGTTCGTCCCTTTTGAAATTAGATCGTCGATCAGAATCGCCGTATAAGCTTCGGTGCGATCCAGCACCAACGGAGCTTCATTCTTCACCTTGAGCGCGGCGTTGATTCCTGCCATGATTCCCTGGCAGGCTGCCTCCTCGTACCCCGAAGTGCCGTTGATCTGTCCGGCGAGAAACAAGCCCGCAATCTTCTTCGTTTCCAGCGTGCGCTTCAACTCGGTAGGATCGATGGAATCGTATTCAATGGCATAACCGGGCCGCATCATCTCCGCTTCATCAAGCCCCGGAATCGACTTGAGAATCGCCAGTTGTACATCGATCGGCAGCGAGGTGCTCATGCCATTGACGTAAATCTCGTGCGTGTTCAGCCCTTCGGGCTCCAGAAAAAGCTGGTGCGTCAGTTTGTCGGGGAACTTGACAATTTTGTCTTCAATCGACGGACAATACCGCGGCCCCGTCGATTGAATCTGCCCGCTATACATCGGCGACCGATGCACGTTTTCGCGAATAATGCGATGCGTTTCCTCGGTGGTAAACGCGATGTAGCACGGCACCTGCGAATCGTGATGCGCCACCCGCCGCGTGCGAAAACTGAAAGGCGTAGGATCCGAATCGCCCGGCTGCAGCTCAAAGCGCGACCAGTCGATCGTTCGTCCATCCAGACGAGGAGGTGTCCCCGTCTTAAGGCGGCATCCGCGCAGCCCCAACTTCTTGAGCGCTTCGCCGAGCAGAACTGCAGCCGGCTCTCCCGACCGTCCCGCCGGGTACTGCTGCTCGCCGCAATGAATCAGTCCGTTCAGAAAAGTTCCAGTGGTGATGATGACCGCGTGAGCCGAGACGCGCCGCCCATCGCGCAGCAAAATGCCGCGAATGATGCGAGGACAGTCGTTGGTCGTTAGTCGTTGGTCGTCGGCAGTCGCGCCGCCATTCCCATCAGAACCCGCGAACGACGAACGACCATCGACCGACGACTGCTCCACCACCACATCCGCCACTTCCGCCTGCTTGATCTTCAGGTTCGCCTGCGATTCGAGCACCTCGCGCATCTTCAGGCGATAGGCCTGCTTGTCGCACTGCGCGCGCGGCGACCACACCGCCGGGCCGCGCGAAGTGTTGAGCAGTCGAAACTGGATTCCGACCGCGTCGGTAATCTCTCCCATGATGCCGCCGAGCGCATCGACCTCGCGCACCAGGTGTCCCTTGGCGATGCCGCCGATCGCCGGATTGCATGACATCTGCGCAATCAGATCGACGTTCAACGTGAACAGCGCGGTCTTCAACCTCATGCGTGCGGACGCCATCGCAGCCTCGCATCCGGCATGGCCTGCGCCCACAACTACCACATCGAAATGTTCGTCAAACTTCAGCATCTGTGCGTATCAGGACCCACACTCGCGGACGGAATATAGCTGCCTTCATTGTAACAACCTATTCCCTGGGTTGATTTCCCCCGTGCAACCCTGTGTCCTCTGTGGTTGAGAAGCAAATAAAGTCCTCACCACAGAGAACACAGAGGCCCACAGGGGAAAGCGCACAGCGGAACTCAGTAAGCGTGCAACCGGCGAGCCTCGCGCACCAGGTCGGAAACTTTCGGCAGAAAAAAATCTTCCTGCGGAGGAGAAAACGGAACCGGCGTATCCAACGAAGTCAGCCGCACAATCGGCCCATCGAGATCGTCGAACGCCTCTTCGTTAATGATCGCCGAAATCTCTCCCGCCAATCCGCCAGTACGCGCGTGCTCGTGCAGAATGATGACTTTATTCGTCTTCTTCACGGTCGCCGCAATCGCTTCGCGATCCAGTGGCGAGACCGTGCGCAGGTCAACAATCTCGACTTCGATTCCTTCTTTGCTCAAGATCTCCGCCGCTTCGAGCGCCGTGTAAAGCATCGCCGCGTAGGTAATCACGCTGAGATGATGCCCTTCGCGCGCTACCCGCGCCTTGCCCAGTGGCACTAAGTAATCCTCCGCCGGAATCTCTTCTTTGATTCGCCGATAGAGGTACTTGTGCTCGAAAAAAATCACCGGATTGTGATCGCGAATCGCCGCCTTGATCAGACCTTTGGCGTCATAAGCCGTCGCCGGACAGACCACCTTGAGGCCGGGCGCGTGCACAAACCACATCTCCGGATTCTGCGAATGAAACGGACCGCCATGCACATTTCCGCCGCTCGGCCCGCGCAGCACCAGCGGAGCCGGCGCTCCCCAACGGTAGTGCGACTTGGCGGCCATGTTGACGATTTGATTGAAGGCGCAGCCGATGAAGTCCATAAACTGAAACTCGGCCACCGGACGCAACCCGGTAAGCGCCGCGCCAAACGCCGCGCCGATGATGGCCGATTCGGCAATCGGAGTATCAATCACGCGCTCGGGCCCGAAGCGGTCGATGAATCCATCGGTGACTTTGAAAGCTCCCCCGTAGATGCCGATGTCCTCGCCCAGGCAAAAGACGGAAGGATCGCGCTCCATCTCCTCCCAGATTCCCTGGCGGATGGCTTCGAGGTAGGTGGTTACGGGCATGTGCGGGAAGTTTACCAAGAAAGCTGTCAGCTATCAGGCGTCAGCCATCAGCTAACAAAACTAAGTGTCAACGCGATTACGGTTGACGCCAGTCTATTGTATATACAATTAAATCAGGGGAGATCGAGTTCGATCCGGCGAAAAATGCCAGAAACATCACGGATAGAGGCTTGCCGTTTACGCTTGTGGAGGAATTCGATTGGACCACGGCCTTGATCGCGCCGTCCAGCCGCCACGGCGAAGCGCGCCTTTTCGCCATCGGTTATATCGGCAGCCGCCTTCATGCCCTGGCCTTCACCAAATCCGTCGCGAGCGTACGGATTATCAGCCTGCGCCGCGCCCACAAGACGGAGGTAAGACGCTATGAAAAAGTCCGATCCTGAGATGATCGACAAGGAAAACCCGGAATGGACCGATGCCATGTTTGCCAAGGCGAAGTCGGCGTCCGAAGTTTTTCCCGATCTCGCCGCACATTCGGAGAAGCGCAAACGCGGCCAGCGCGGTCCGCAGAAGAAACCTCGCAAAGTTCTGATCGCGCTGAGGCTGGAACGCAAAACGGTCGAGGCGTACAAGGCCGGTGGCCGCGGTTATCAGACGCGCATGGCCGCCGTGCTGGAAAAGCATGCAAAGTAATTTCCCGTCCGCTCCAAGTCCTGGGATTGCTGCTACGCAAAATTGCGTGATGCACACACCGACGAGGAATTCGCCGTGATTCCATTGACCGCTCTGCAAAAGCTGATGGAAGACTCGGAAATGCTGGCCGACGTGAAGGCCTATGATGCGGCAAGAGCTCGTTTGGATAGTGGCGAGGACGAACTCATTCCGCTCGAGATCACCGAGCGCAGGCTGAGGGGAGAGCCCGCGCTCCGCATCTGGCGTGAGCACCGGAAGCTTACCCAGGAGCGGCTCGCGAAGAAAGCGAAGGTATCGAGGGCGCTGATCGCGGCGATTGAGACTCGGCGCAAGGCCGGGTCGGTCGGGACAAGGAAGAGGCTGGGGGCTGCGCTCGACGTCAGCTGGGAGATGCTAGCGTAGGGGCATGGCGGGGCAGGTTATTGCGAAGATCAATCTCGGCGCTCGGAGGCCGGCTCTAAACTCCGAATAGACGGTTGTATCGACATCCTGGTTTCGGTGAGATACAATGTATCTCAGGAGGAACCGGATGGCCACGACTGAAATGGTCCACGTTCGCATCGACAGGCGAACCAAGGCACGCGCTGCCAAGGCGCTCGCAAGCATGGGACTGTCGGTTTCCGATGCGGTTCGGGTCCTGTTGACGAGGGTTGCAGCAGAGAAAACGCTGCCTTTCGAAGTGAAGGCGCCCAATGCTGTAACAGCGGCTGCGATGCGGGAAGCGCGCAAGGGGGGACTGCCTGCGTTCGACAGTGTCTCCGGCTTGATGGCCGACCTTAATGCGGAGGATTGAACGCACCAGTACTTTTCGCCGCGATTTCAAGCGCGAGAAGCGCGGGCAGCACCGAAGCGAAGTGGAAGCCCTGGTAACGGTTGCAGTTTCGCTGCTGGCGCAGGACCGGAGGCTGCCCGAAAAGAATCACGACCACGTATTGGCTGGCGAATGGCGCGATCATCGCGAGTGTCACCTTAAGCCCGATCTGCTGCTGATTTATCGCAAGCCGGACGCGCAGGTTCTTCAACTCGTTCGCATGGGTTCGCACAGCCAGCTTTTCAATTAAGAATTCATGCGATGACGGCGCGCGAACAAGAGTGTCCCGCCATCCCTGCAGAATCCCACGCTTTCGGCGGCGGTGGAATCCCACCCTAACGTCGAAAGGCGCGACGTTAGGATGGGGCACTCGACCTCCTCTTGCGTCGAGAACGCGGGCGAGGGCGCCCGCGCCACACACTCAAAATCGCTTACAATTCCCCTTCCATGACAGTCACGATTCGTTCCTTTGCGAAGATCAATCTCGGGCTCTATATCGGCGCCGCGCGTGCCGACGGATTCCACGATCTGCGCACCGTCTATCAGACGATTGCGCTGCATGATGTGATCCGGGTTAGTGTCGAACGAGGTGCTGAACGAGGCGGCGAACCCAGGCGCGGTCGCGGAATTGAAATCGTCTGCACGAATAAAGATCCGCGCGTTCCGCTTGATTCGTCGAACACTTGCTATCGCATGGCCGAGCGCGTCATGGAGGAACTTGGCGCGAAGGGCCAAGTCCGCATCCAGATCGAAAAGCGGTTGCCGGTGCAGGGAGGGCTGGGCGCGGCTTCTTCGAATGCGGTGGCAACTATGATTGGGTTGGAGCGGACACTGAGGAAGAAGATATCTAGCGCCAAACAACTTCAACTTGCGGCTCATGTGGGATCCGATCTGCCCCTCTTTCTGATGGGCGGAACTTCGTTGGGAGTGGGACGCGGCGAGGTAGTTTACCCTTTGCCGGATTTGCCTTCGATTCCGATGGTGGTGGTGACGCCTGAGGTGGGAGTATCGACTCCGCAGGCATTTGCGGATTGGGATCGACTCATGAAAAGCGGCCGGCAATTGACGCAGCCCTCTGCCTCCGATAGACTGTTTGAGGTTGGCTGCGCGCTTTCAGCGTGGCTATCTGGTTCTGACAGTTTTGGTTTACCCGGCATTATAGGTTCACCCAACACCGGTGCTTCCGCAAAAGGCGGGAGCCGGGTTGAGAAGTTGCTTCTCGACCTTGTCCGTACCGGGATTGAAAACGACTTCGAGAAGGTCGTCTTTCCTAAATATCCCGAATTGCGTGACATAAAAGGTGAGTTGGAGCGCGCCGGTGCGCGCTATGCTTCGCTCTCCGGTTCAGGGTCAACCCTGTACGGGCTGTTCCGGTCGCCCGCCGAGGCCGCGAAGGCGGCAAGCCATCTGCGGAAGCGGGGGCTAAAGGCAGTGGCGACTCGCACGTTGACGCGGCGGCAGTACTGGTGGGGAATTCTGGACTGATTGTAGTTTTGCTTGTTCCGCGACCGTGATTGAAGGACAATTGTGGAACGACATCGGAATCCTGATATTGGGCAAATAGTAAGGACCGAGCAGGTCGCAGCGAGTGCATAGGTCCTTCGCTTCGCTCAGGATGACAGTTCAATTTTGACTGTCCAAGTTTGATGAGCCAATCCGATTTTTTTACTGGGCCGTCGACTAATGGTAGGTCAAGTGCCTTTGGAGCACTTTGTCTAGGTTCGAATCCTAGCGGCCCAGCCAGTTGAACCAGTTCTCAGTGGCCAGTTCTCAAGTTCTCAGTAGAGACGCTGGAGCCCCAACGCTGAGAACTGCGAACGAGTAACTGAAAAGCGCGAACTGAGAACTGACTATGGCCACAGTTGCAACCACGACTGCTGAGAAACCGATCGCCGAAAAGACGGTCGCCGAGAAAACCGTTACGGAAAAAAAGCCGGCTACGGACGAGAAAACGGAACGCAAGCCGCAGCGCGCCCGGGTCGATGACAAGTTCAAGGTTTTCAGCGGCACCGCCAATGAGGCACTTGCCGACGAGGTCTGCCAGTTCCTTGGCATGCCGCGCGGGCGGGCGCAGGTGACGCGCTTTGCCGACGGCGAGTGCTATGTGCAGATTCAGGAGAACGTGCGCGGCTGCGATGTATTTGTCATCCAGCCGACGTGCCGCCCGGTGGATGGGCACCTGATGGAGTTGCTGCTGATGATCGACGCACTGAAACGGGCGTCGGCGCGGCGCATCACGGCGGTGGTTCCTTATTTTGGCTACGCGCGGCAGGACCGCAAAGATAAACCGCGCAGCCCGATTTCGTCGAAACTGGTGGCCGATCTGCTTACCACGGCCGGCGCTCATCGCGCCCTGATCGTGGATTTGCATACGCCGCAGTTGCAGGGATTTTTTAATATTCCGGTGGACCACCTGTTCGCTTCGCCGGTGCTGGTCGACCATTTCAGGAAGCTGAAGCTGCCCAACTTGACCGTGGTTTCGCCGGATGCAGGCGGCGTGGAACGCGCGCGCTTCTTTGCGAAGAAGGTAGACGCGGCGCTGGCCATCGTCGACAAGCGGCGTGTCGAGATGAATGTGGCGGAAGTAATGCACGTGATCGGCGACGTCAAGGGCCGGACTTGCCTGATCATCGACGACTTGATTGACACGGCGGGCACTTTGGTGAAGACGGCGGCTGCACTCATCGACAATGGCGCGTCCGAAGTTTATGCGTGTGCGTCGCACGCCGTGCTCTCGGGCCCGGCGGTGGAAAATGTTCGCAACTCGGTCATCAAGCAGATCGTGGTCACCAACACGATTCCTTTGACCCCTGAAGCAGATGCCGCGCGCACGGAAAAAGGCGGCAAGATCACGGTGCTCTCGATCGCGGGGCTGATTGGCAGCGCGATCCAGGCGAATCACGAAGAGACATCGGTAAGCAGATTATTTATTTAGGAACGTCGTTCGCTATTCGCCGTTCGCTGTTCGCCCTGAACTAAAGGGTTTGCGAACCGCGAAAAGCGAACGACGAAAAGCGACCCAGCGAAGGATGGAAACGCAATTATGGCAACAGCAACGGACATCAGCATTCTCGAAGCACAGCCGCGCGAAGCAGGCACCAAGAACGCCGCGAGGCGCGTCCGCGTCGGCGGCAAAGTTCCCGCCGTGGTTTACGGCGCGGGCAAAGAGGCGGCTGCGGTCGCAGTCGATCCCCGGCAGGTTCTGCGCATTTTGAAGTCGGAGAGCGGCCACAACACGATTTTCGACCTCTCCGTCAATAGCGATCGTGTGAAAGCTATGATCGTCGACTGGCAATTCGAGCCGATCAAGGGAACGCTTCTCCACGTCGATTTGAAACGCATTGCCATGGATAAGAAGCTGACCGTCACGGTTCCGGTCGTGCTGAAAGGCGAGGCGGCGGGCGTAAAGACCGAGGGCGGAATTCTCGAGCAACTGCTGCGTGAGATCGAGATCGAGTGCCTCCCCGCCGATATTCCAAAGAACATTGAGGTTGACATCAGCCATCTCGTCTTCGGAATCGAAGTGCGCGTAGCCGACCTGCCGCACAGCGAAAAGCTGAAGTTCCTGACCGATGAGAACCAGATGATCGCCCACATCACCACGGTGAAAGAAGAAGTGGTGGCGGCTCCGGAAGCGGTGGCGGCGGATGCGACGGCAGCTCCAGCTGAGCCCGAAGTTATCAAGAAGGGCAAGCAGGAAGTTGAGGGTGAAGAAGCCGAAGGCGATGCTAAAGGTAAGGCGAAGCCTGAGAAGGCTGAAAAGGCCGAGAAGAAGGACAAGAAGTAGCTGCCGGCCATTGGCCCTGGCTTTAGCTGATGGCTGATGGCTGAAGGCTGAAAGCTAACAGCGTGAAACTGATCGTCGGTTTAGGGAACCCCGGAATCGAGTACCAGTTCACGCCGCATAATCTGGGTTTTTTGACGATTGATCGAATCGCCAACGACCTCGGCATCGAAGTCAGGAATCGCCAGTGCCGCGCGCTGACGGCACGAGCTAGCATCGCCGGGGAGCCGGTGGTCCTGGCCAAACCGGAAACCTACATGAACCTGAGTGGGCTCTCGGTGCGGGAACTGGTGGCGGGACTTCAGGTCGATGTGAGTCGCGACCTGATTGTGATTTACGACGAACTCGACCTGCCGCTGGGCGCGATTCGCATCCGGCAGCGGGGTAGTTCGGCGGGGCACAACGGGATGGAATCGATTCTGGGTGCGCTGGGTACGGATGAGTTTTCGCGCATCCGGCTGGGCATTGCGCCCGACCGCAAAGTCGTGGATGGCGTGAAGTATGTGCTGACGCCGTTCCGCAAGGCGCAGGACAAAGTTGTGAGCGAAATTCTTGACACGGCGGCGCAGGCGGTTGAAGTGATTTTGAAAGAAGGGCCGGCAGCCGCGATGAACAAGTTCAATCGCAAGAACGAGCCGGATGAGTAAGAGTGAGTCTTCGGTCGATAGTCGTTGGTCGTTGGCAAACAGAGGCGGTCCACGATGAATCGCGAACGACTGACGACTAACGACCAGCGACTGTTTTAAAAAGTTTGGAGATAACGAATGAATCGTAAATATGAGCTGATGTTTATTGTCCGGCCCGACATGGTGGACGAGGATTTGAACAAGTTGATTTCGACGCTGGAGTCTTCCCTCACGACCGCCGGAGGAATGGTCAAGAGCGAGACTTGGGGCAAGCGCCGCCTCGCCTACAAGGTCGGGAAATTCAACGACGGCATCTTCGTGCTGATGTTGATCGAGGCCACCGGCGCCATGGTTCACGAGGTGGAACGCCGCCTGCGCGTGACCGAGCCGGTGATCAAGTTCCTCACCGTGCGCACGGACGAAGAACTGAAGCGGCTGGACAAGATTAAGAAGCTGCGCGATGCGAAGAAGAAGGTCAGCGCACAGCCGGCAGCGGTTGCTCCGGTAACGCCGGCCATTCCGGCAACGCCAACCGCGCCCGAACCCGCTGCGGAAACTCCGGCAACAACGCCAGTTTAGGTAGAACGGCTTCACGCGACTTCGTACAGGTTCGTATCAGGGTATCGCTTCAGCGATACCGCAGGCATTTGAAATCACGGTCCCTTTAGGGGCTGCGGAACCGGGAATCTCGCGTCCGCAAAGAATTCTAAGAAAGCAGGAGCACTATGGCAGAAGAAACAAAGGCACCCACCGCGTCGGCAGGATCTTCTCACGCGGGATCGAGTCATGGCGAAGGTCGCCCGGAACGCACCGGGGGCGATCGCGAGCGCAGTGGTCCGCCTCGCGGCGCGCGTCCAGGCGGAGGACCCGGCGGTCCGCGTGAAGGTGGCCGCAAATTTTTCCGGCGCAAGAAAGTTTGCAAGTTTTGCGTCGAGAAGATCGAGGCGGTCAATTACAAGGACGTGCGCCTGCTGGCGCAATTCGTGGCGGAGAGCGGCAAAATTACTCCGCGCCGCCTGACCGGCGTATGCACGCCGCACCAGCGCCGTCTGTCAAGGGCGATCAAGCAGGCACGCAACATAGCCCTGCTGCCCTTTGCCGGACGCGCCCAGTAAATTTAAATTCGTCGTTGGTCGTTAGTCCCCAGTCGTTCGCAGTTATCGGCAGGGTTCGAGCTTTGCAAACGACCAGCGACTAACGACCAGCTTGTTACGAAACGGAGTCATTCATGGAAGTCATTCTGAAAGAAGACGTGCCGAAGCTTGGCAACCGCGGCGAGGTGGTGAAAGTTGCCGAAGGATACGGGCGCAATTTTCTGTTGCCCAGGAAGCTGGCGATTGAAGCCACCGTCGCCAACAAGACGGTCATCGAGCAAATGAAGGCCGCCGCTGTCCGCCGCTCGGCCAAGGAGAAGTCGGAAGCCGAGGAACTGGCGAAGCAGTTCGACGGGCTCGAAGTAAAGTTCCTGCGCAAGTCCGGCGAAGGCGATCAGCTGTTTGGATCGGTCACCGCCAGCGACATCGCCGAAGCGCTCGAGAAGAAAAGCTTCCACATCGATCGCCGCAAGATCCAGTTGCACGAACCGCTGAAGTCAGTCGGTGAGTTCACGATCCCGGTGAAACTGCACAAGGATGTGACTACGCACCTGAAGGTCGTGGTCGACAAGGAAGCCGTAGTGGAATAATTTTCCTGGATTAGCTTGTGAGGTGACGGGGTTCCGCCCGGTTGGCGGGGCAAAGCTCCGCCACCGCACAACCCTACTCATTCAACGTCTTTTCCGAAGAACTGCTCGACTTTTTTCAGATCCGTGGTTCGGGTGTAGCGCGGCAAGCTTTCCACAAACACGCGGCCGTATTGCTTCTTCAGAATCCGGTTGTCGAGCAGCGCAAGCAATCCCCGATCGTGCAGGGACCGAATCAATCTTCCAAATCCCTGCTTCAGAGTAATGACTGCGCTCGGCACCTGATATTCAAAAAAAGCGTTGCCGCCGCCGGCATCGATGGCTTTCACCCGCGCGGCGACCACCGGATCGCTGGGCACAGCGAACGGCAGGCGGTCGATAATGACGCAACTGAGCTGCTCGCCCTGCACGTCCACTCCCTGCCAGAATGATGACGTCCCAAACAGCACGGCGTTAGGAGTGAGCCGAAACTCCTCGAGCAGCGCCGACTTCGGAGCATTTCCCTGCTTGAGCATGGGATAATCCAACACACCCAGCAGCCGCTCGTAGATTTCATTCATCTGCGCATAGCTGGTGAAGAGCACAAATGCGCGCCCGCGAGTAATCTCCAGCAAGCGCCGAATCACCCGCGCAGCCTCGCCGGTGAATTGCGGAGTGCGCGGATCGGGCAAATCGGGCGGCACATAAAGGATTGCCTGGCTTTCATAATCAAAATGCGAGGGCACAATTAATTCGCGCGCGTGGTCCAGGCCAAGACGCTGCCGGATGTATTCGAAACCGCCGCCGACAGCCAATGTCGCCGAAGTCAGCACCGACGCTTCCAGCTTCGACCACAGGCACTCGCGCAGAATCTGTCCAACTTCTATAGGGGTCGCCTGCAGAAAAACATTCGATCGGCCACCCGTGGATTGCTCCGACGACGATTTGCGGCGCGACACGGCCGGCCCGCGAAAGCCCCGCCGCTCGATCCAAAACACGGTGTTCGGATCTTCGTTTTCCATCACGAACCGCAGCTGCACTAGTAACTGCTGCGCCCGCCGCACCAGCGTAAAGACATCCTCTGGCTTCTGCGCGAGCTGCTCCAACTCCGCGCCCAGCCGATAAAGTGACTGATTCAGCGCGAGAAATTCGTCGCCATTTTCCTCCAGAAATTCACGCCGCGAGTCGAAAGCAAACCGTCCTTCGCTCGGCGGCAGCAGCGAGAAGAACAGCTGCGAGCGTTCTCGTACTGACTGAATTGCGCCTGACATTTGCGGCGTGTAGAGTCTTTCGCGCTGCAAAAGATGGTCGACGTCACGCGTCAGTTCGTCCATGCGCAGGTTGCTGACGGAAATTCCAAAGTAGTTGCCCGCGATGTCTTCCAGTTCGTGCGCCTCGTCGAAGATCACTGCGCCGCACTCTGGCAGCACGCCCGCGTCAGGCGCGCCCTCGGCTTCAAGTTTGATCGAAAGGTCGGCGAAAAAAAGATGATGATTGACGATAATGATGTCGCTCTCGGCCGCCCGACGCCGCATCTCCGTGATGAAGCAGCGTTCGTACTCCGGGCATTTCTGGCCCGTACAAGTGTCGGCGCGGGCATCGAGCTTGTGCCAAAGAGCGCTGGCCTCGGGCAGTTCGGCGAGTTCCGCGCGATCGCCGGACTGCGTTGTCCTTTCCCAGGCGGCGATGGCGCGGTAATGCTCGATTTCGTCCAGTCCACTGAGTACGGGCTGGTCGGTGAGATCGATGAGCTTCTTGCGGCACAAATAATTGTTGCGTCCTTTCATGTAGCAGACGCTCAGTTTGCGGTCGCCTTCTGGGAACAGCGCGCGCTCCAGCGCCGGAACATCTTTAAAAAAAAGTTGCTCCTGCAGATTTTTCGTGCCGGTCGAGATGATGACGCGCTTGCCCGAACGGATCACCGGTAACAAATAAGCCAGAGTTTTCCCCGTGCCGGTGCCGGCCTCGACGATGAGATGCCGCTTCTCTTCGAGCGCCTCTTCCACCGCCTGCGCCATCTGCAATTGACCGCGGCGAAACTCGTAAGCGGGATGTGTCTTCGACAGCAACCCCCCGGGCGCGAAGAACTGATAAAGCGAAAATCCCGCAGGCCGGGTTTCCGCGGAGGACACGGGATGGGATGAGGAAGGCACGGAGTCTCTATAATAACGGGATGGACCGCGCAACTCATCCACTCCTTTGAGCAAAAAGAAACCCACTCCTCTCGTCGCCATCGTCGGCCGTCCCAACGTCGGCAAATCGACCCTGTTCAATCATCTGACCGGGTCGCGCCGCGCGATCGTCGGCGATGAGCCTGGCATCACGCGCGACCGTCTCTATGGCGAGGTCGAGTGGCGCGGACACGAATTTCGCGTCGTCGATACGGGCGGCATCATTCCCGACGACAGGGATTACATTCCGTCGGAAATATTTCGCCAGGCCAAGGTCGCGTTTGAAGAGGCGTCAGCCATCATCATGGTGGTCGATGCCCGCACCGAGATCGCTGGCCCAGATCGTGAGTTGGCGCGGCTTTTGACGCGCACTGGCAAGCCGCTCTTTCTCGCTGTTAACAAGATGGACTCGGACAAGCAGGATTCGTTGCTCGGTGAATTTCATGCGCTCGGCTTACGGAATATCTTTCCCATCTCCGCTGAGCATGGGCGCGGCGTCGACGATCTGCTGGACGCGATACTCCTGGTGCTGCCGGCGTCCTCAAAAGCAACCGCAGAGCACGCGGATTTCGCAGAGACTCTGGATGAAGAATCGCCGTCTCCCGAGGAGCCGCATGAAATCAAGGTCGCGATCATCGGCCATCCCAACGTCGGCAAGTCGACGCTTCTCAATCGACTTACAGGGACCGACCGCGCTATCGTTTCGCCGATCGCAGGCACCACGCGCGATTCTATCGACGAGGTCATCCAATACAAAGGACGGAAGATTCGCTTCATCGATACGGCGGGTATTCGGCGCAAGGGGAAGACGAAGCTGATGGCCGAGAAACTTTCCGTGGTCATGGCGCGCAAAAATATCGAAGACACCGACATCGTGCTCTTCATGGTCGATGCCACCGAAGGCGTCAGCGATCTCGATGCGAACATCGCCGGCTATGCCCACGAGAGCGGGCGCTCGGTGATTATTGTGGTCAACAAGTGGGACTTGATCGCCAGCGGCGAAAAGCGCGCCATCAGCCAGTCGAGAACGGCGCGCATTCAGGATTCGAAGCGCCCGCAAGATCGTGTTCTCTATGAAAAACGCCTGCGCTACGGGCTGAAGTTTCTGGCCTATGCTCCGGTGCTGTTTATCTCCGCGCACACGGGCAAGGGAACGGAAAAGATTCTTCCGCTGATCGAGAAGGTCGCCGCCGAGCGCCGCAAGCGCATCACGACCGGCGAGATGAATCGCTTTCTCAGGACAGTTGATTTCGACCGCGCCTCCGTTCCGGTGAGCAAGCGCGTGAGGATTCTCTACATGACGCAGGCGGGAGTGGCTCCGCCGACGTTTGTACTCTTTACCGACCGTGCCGTGAAGCTGCACTTTTCTTATCAGCGCTTTCTGGAGAATCAGATTCGCGAGGCGTTCGGATTTATGGGATCGCCGATCTGGATTAAGAACCGGGCGCGAGACTAGAAACCAAATCCGCTAACTTGCTGTCGTAGAATGCTTCCCGTCCTCCGTCAGCAACCCCACGCGGTCGACGCCAGCGATTCGAGCAATCGCGATCACGTCCGCCACATCCTGAAAGTCGATGTCGTCATCCGCTTCGACGTAGGCGATACGCTCTACACGAATGGCGAAAATATCCCCCAGTCGGTCGCGCAGATGATCCCACTCCACCGCTTCCTGATTGACCATCACCCGCGGGTGTTCCGGCGCCACTTTCGCGGCGTGAATCTGAATCACAATCGTCGCTTGCGGCGGCGGGATCGTGCGATCCGTAGGCTTCGGTTGCTGCGGAATTTCCGCCTGCAATCCCGTTGGCCGCTGTTCGATCACCACCAGCATAAAAACAATGAGCAGCACCAGGAGAACGTCAATCAGCGGCGTGACGTTCATCTTCGGGCCAGTAGAAAACGGACCACCGCCTGCCGTGGAGAATCCCATGCGAATTTCCTCTCTTCGAACGAGAATCGAAAACCGAATCGCAATAACGGGGACGACACGCGTCTGTCTTGAAGGATTGGACACCCGAACGGGGTGGCGAGTTCCAGGCCCTTACTCAGCACGTCACAAAATTGCTCTAAAATCGAATGGCATGAATCGCACGGCGGATTATTGGTCCCGAATCGTTCTCCGCAACTTCGTTGTTGCTCTCTTCCTATCCCTCCTCGTGCCGGCCCACGCGCAGGACAACTACGAAATTCAGGTCTACGAGTCAGACCTGGTCCCCAAGAATGTCACCATGGTTGAGGTTCACTCCAACTTCACCGTCGACGGCTCGAAGCAAGTCATCAACGGCGTCGCTCCCACGAATCACGCCGAGCACGAGACCCTTGAAATCACGCAGGGTTGGACGAACTGGTTCGAGACCGGCTTCTACGTATTCACCAGCCTTGAGAACGGCGACGGGTGGGACTGGGTGGGCGATCACATTCGGCCGCGCATCGCCGCTCCTGAGTCGTGGCATTTGCCGGTCGGCCTGAGCATTGCGCAGGAGATCGGTTACCAGCGGCGCAAGTTTGCCGAGGATAGCTGGGATTATGAACTGCGTCCCATCATCGACAAGAAGATTGGCCGCTGGTATTTGGACTTTAATCCGACGTTCGACCGGTCGCTGCACGGCTTGAACACGGGCAAGGGATGGGAATTCTCTCCCAACGTGAAAGTCGGTTTTGATTTTACGAAGAAAATTACCGGAGGATTCGAGTATTACGGAGCATTCGGACCCGTCTCAAACTTCGATCCCATTTCCCAGCTGTCGCAACAGATATTTCCCGTCATCGACCTTAATGTTTCGCCGGACTGGGAGTTTAATTTCGGAGCGGGCGTGGATGTGACGAACTCCTCTGACCACCTGATCGTGAAGTGCATTGTCGGACGCCGCTTCAGCTGGAAACATGAGCGGCCGGCGCAAAAATAAGTAAATCATCGCGCGCCGGCCGGGCGGGGATGCCCGGTTCTCCACAAACAGAGCCTAACCAATCGGCTCCGCCGACGGCGGCAGAGGCGGCGCGTCAAATGGCGGAGGGCTCTCTACGACCGGGGGCAATTCTAGCGCTGGTGCGGGATGGAGGAGCACGTCGAGATTCGGATATCGCGAGGCGAGAAAATATATCGCGTAGGCGGGGAAGAAGACGGTAGCCGGCACACAGAGCAGGGCGATCACGTACATCAAGATCAGCAGCAGAAGGGTTCCGAAGATAACAGCCAGGCTGATCGTCGTCACACTCCACTGCAGGCCGGCGGCAACAGCGGCAACCGCCACTGCGCCACCAAGAATCACAAAGAACAACGCGGGAATGAGCGCGATGATTGTGAAGATGATACCCGCCGCAATCGAGAGCACGAGTTTGAGCAACAGATATGCGACGAACCGTCCCTTCTCGCGCCCGATCAAGGTCAGGAGGCGGTGCCAGCCGTCGGCGAAATCCAGATTTTCCAATGCCATGATCGGCACCAGAAAATCTTTGGCCAGCACCTGAATCACAACGGCAGTCAGCAAAAAAATTAGAAACATTCCTCCGAGGACGATCGCTCCGACAATCAGCCGCCCGACATGCTCCCGCAAATCGGTCGTCCAGCCCGCGGCCAAAGCCGCGGCCAGGGGCAAAGCAAAGAGAACGGCCAGGAAAAATGTGGCCGCAATCTGGAACACCATTTGCCAGAGAAAGAATCGCGCTCCGGCCCGATGCCATTTGCGCCATCCCTCGCTGATCGAACACTCGCGCCGCAGCACCGAGTCGAACAGGATGAATCGGAAGACGCTGTTCAGATATAGAAAAACGAAAGTCAGCGCTATGAACGCAAAGATCGCGATGACAACCAGTCCGACGATCGCTGCAATATGCGGGGAAAGGTGCGACCCGAAAGAATGCAGGCCCGAGGGAGGAACCCACGATGGCAGGCCGCCATAGTTTTTTCGTGGGACGCGATGCCAGTGGCGGCCGAAATTTCCTCCGGAGCCGCAGCCGCCGACATGCAGTTCTGCTGCCAGAATCCCCACCAGCGCCAGCCGCGCCCATTGCCCGAAGCGAAAACGGGTAAATAGTTGTTCGCGTGCGTGTCGCAGCGCGGGCTCAACACAATCAACCGCGGAAACCGGCAAGAATCTCACCTCACTCTGACATCAGCACCCTAAAGCGAGGCGGCCGGACAGGTCAAGCACATATCCAGATTTCTTCTAGTCCGACCTACTGGCTGCTGGCAACTGGGTGCTGGCAACTGGCCCTGCCGTGCCATCCATCAAACTCGCGCAAGGCCACTTCGCATTGCTGCGAATGCCGTTCCTTGCGATCGCGAACACGGGTCTCGAGGGGGGGCAAAAGGTCGAAGGTTATATTTGCTGGCTGAAAGTTCTTGCTACCCGCTTGCGTGATGTAGTGGACCAGCGAACCGAGCGCCGTCGGCCGCGGCGGAGGAACTGGCTCCTTGCCCTCGGCCAGCGCGGCCGCATTCATTCCTGCCATCAAACCGGTCGCGATCGATTCGACGTAACCCTCCACCCCGCAAATCTGGCCCGCGAACATTACATGGGGATGCACCTTCATCTGCAACGTCGGATGCAACAGCGCGGGTGAGTTGATATAGGTGTTGCGGTGGATCTGTCCGTAGCGGAGAAAACGGGCATTTTCGAGGCCGGGGATCAAGCTCAACACGCGCGCCTGCTCGCCAAATTTCAGGTGATTCTGGAACCCGACCAGGTTGTAGGAATCGGCGCGCAGATTTTCCTGCCGCAACTGCACCGCCGCATAGGGAATTCTGCCGGTGCGCGGATCCTTTAGACCCACCGGCTTCATCGGGCCGAAACGCAGCGTGTCGCGCCCGCGGCGGGCAATCTCTTCGATGGGCAGGCAACTCTCGAAGTAATTTAAATTCTCCCAATCTTTCTGCTCGACCGATTGCGCCGCCAGCAGCGCATCGTAAAAACGGTCGTACTCCTCTTTGGTAAACGGACAATTGATATAGTCGGCCGACCCCTTGTCGTAGCGCGCGGCCAGATACACGCGGGTCATGTCGATGGAATCGGCCTCGACGATCGGACTGATGGAATCGAAGAAAAACAGATTGTCGCGCGGCGGCGGCGCTATGCCGGGTGAAGGTTCGTGTGGTGGCGGGGCTTCGCCCCGTGAAGTTTCAGCAGTTGTTTGCGACGTCGCGTGGGGCACGGAACTCAGCCGCAAAATTTCCCGCGAAAGCGCATCGGATGTCAGCGGGCCCGTGGCAATAATGGTGAACTGTCCGACCTCCACCTGCGTGACTTCTTCGCGGTGAATAGAAATCAACGGGTCACCGCAAATCGCCTCTGTCACCTTGCGTGAAAACTCAGCGCGATCCACAGCGAGAGCGTGCCCCGCCGGCACCGCCGTCTCCCGCGCAATCTCCAGCAGGCAGGAGCCTGCCCGCCGCATTTCTTCCTTCAGCAGCCAGGGCGCGGTGTTCTCGCTTTCAGATTTCAAAGAATTGGAGCACACTAACTCCGCGAAGTTGTCCGTCTGGTGCGCGGGCGTCTTACGCGCTGGACGCATCTCGAACAATTCCACGGCTACGCCGCGCCGCGCGCACTGCCACGCCGCTTCCGCTCCCGCCAGGCCTGCGCCGATGATGCGAATTTTTTTCACGCGACTTTGAGTTTGTTCGACGCGCCCACACTTTGCCGAATCTGTTTATTATAGGTCGGATCACCCAGGAGAAAATTCATGGCTCGAATCAGTCTGATTGAACCGGCCGAAGCCAGCGCCGAAGTTAAGGCAATTTACGACGGCAAGTTCAAGGGCAAGCCCGGCAATATTCAGAAGGCGCTGGCGCATCGCCCGGCGATGCTGGAAAGTTTTTTGACATTCTATGCCAGCGTGGGGCGCTCACTCGATCGCAAGCTGTACGAGGCGGTGTATCTGAGGGTTTCGCTCATCAACGGATGCAACTACTGCACCCAGCACCATATCCAGGGCTCCAAACGTGCCGGGCTCACCGCGGGCCAGATGAGCGGATTGTCC
Source organism: uncultured Acidobacteriaceae bacterium (assembly GCA_963775845.1). Lineage (GTDB taxonomy): Bacteria > Acidobacteriota > Terriglobia > Terriglobales > Acidobacteriaceae > Acidiflorens. The sequence continues at coordinate 611,807 of CAVZKN010000002.1, forward strand.
GCGGGCGAGGTCTCGCAATTTGATGGGCCAACGCAGACCGCGCTGCGCTATGCCGAGAAGTTAACGCGCCATGCTGACAGTGCCAGCGACGCCGACTTCGCCGATCTAAAGAAACATTTCTCCGACGAGCAGATTGTCGACTTGCACATGCTGATTGGATTGGCCAACCTGACCAACCGCGTCACCGGCCCGCTGGCGCTGCAAGTGGAGTTCCCCGAAGAAAAGATCTAGCTGAGGAAAAATGAAACGACGGGCGTCCTCGCCCGGCAAGCCGAATGCAGCTTTGAACCGCAGAGAGCGCCGAAGCCGCAGAGAAAAATCGGGAACTAAAAATCCGGCTTCAACGGCCACTGGAACGAGCAATCTAAGAACAAAGAAATTCTCTGCGGCCTCTGCGGTAAAAGCTTTCGCTCGGCATCTTCCCTTGCGCTTGCGCACTCACAAAATGATCCGCTCATCGCCGACGCGCCGCGTGACGCGCTCGCGATCGAGATATTCGAGTAGCGGGATTGCATACTTCCGGCTGACTCCCGTCATATCTTTAAAGCGCGCGACGTCGATTTTTGGCGTGCTGGGTTTGAGCGCGCCGATCTTGCCGCGAAGCTCTGTGAGCGCGCTGTGATGAAAGACAAGCTCCTCTGAAATTTTGATCAGAACCTTGTCGCGCAAAAGCAAAGTGACAATTTTCTGTGCGCGGACTCTATCCACCTTCAACCCCGCCAGCACGTCTTTCAACGAGGGAACTTTCAATCCCGCGGAAGCGAACGCTTGCTCGATGATCTTCTTGGATTCAGCCTCTTCGTCTTTCATGACCACGCCGCGTCCGGCAACATGGACGAGTTCGCCCGCGACTTCCAGTTGCTTCTCTTGCACCAGTTTTCCCAGCACGCCATTGAAAACTTCCGCGCCCAGGTTGAGCTGATCGCGCAACTCTTCTTTGCTCATCCCTGCCACCAGGGGATTGGACTCATGGAATTTCTTTACGGCTTGTCGTGCCCGGCTTTTTGCTTCGTCGAAAGCCATCGACGCAACCAGTACCTGGCCACACTGCACCACTCCGGCCTTTGGCACCAGTTTCATGACCTCTTCCCGCCGGATGTTCATCTCCCCGGGCACTTCATTCAGCGGCAGTCCCGTGACTCCTCTTCGTCCGGCACGCGCCGCCAATATCTCTTGCGGTGAGCCTGCCATCACCTTCGACAAAAACGTGAGGACGTCATTCCGGGACTGCTTTCGAGCCAAAGGTGAAGCGTCCAGAACCAGGCCGCCGCCAATCGTCACGACCGGCGAAAATTGCCGCACGATGAAACGGTCTCCCGGCAAAAGCAGTGCCGGCTGAGCCAAGCGGAGCTGCACATACTGCTCATCGCCGGGCTTGAGCTGCTTCCCTCCATACAACCGCGCTTCCGCGATCGTCTCCGCCGTATAGGCGTGAAAGTGCAGGCGCGCACCGTCTTTGAGTGGCTTTGCTGTAGGAAGAAGCGAAAGCATCGCATCGACGCGCGATGTGGAGCGAAAGGTGTCCGCCGTCGCAAGCATCATGCCGCGCGCCAGGTCTTCGGTCGACAGTCCCGCGAGATTCAATGCGGTGCGCTCGCCCGCAACCGCGGCCTCCGCCGGCGAGCCATGTACCTGCACGCCGCGAACTCTAGCGCGCTTGCCTGCGGGAAAGACTTCGAGTTCTTCTTCGTCGGATTTGCGGATCGTCCCCGCCACCAGCGTTCCGGTCACGACCGTGCCAAACCCTTTCATGGTGAAGACACGATCAATCGGAAGACGAGCCAGGGCTGCAGAATCCTTGGCCGCAACTTCTGCGCTGACGCGGCCCAATGCGGCTTTCAGTTCGTTTAGGCCGGCGCCGGTCAACGAACTTACCGCGATTACCGGTGACTGCGAAGCCTCGAGAAACGATCCGCGAACGTAATCCTCGACTTCCAGCCGCACCACTTCGAGCGTCTCCGCGTCTACCGCATCGGATTTGGTCAGAACGGTGATGCCGCGGCGGATGGCCAGCAGGCGGCAGATGTCGAAGTGCTCGCGAGTCTGAGGCTTGATGCCTTCATCCGCGGCGATGACGAGCAGCACCATGTCGATGCCGCCCACACCCGCCAGCATATTGCGCACGAAGCGCTCGTGTCCGGGGACATCGACGAAGCCGAGCCGAAGCCGGCTGCCATCGGGCGCGGGCAGCTCAAGATGGGCAAAGCCGATATCGATGGTGATGCCGCGCCGTTTTTCCTCTTCGAGGCGGTCGGCATCGATGCCGGTCAGGGCCTTCACCAGCGCGGTCTTGCCGTGATCGATATGTCCGGCCGTACCGACGATGACCGATTTCATTAGCGACAGTATAGACGGGCGTGTGGGATGTGTAGGGCGGACACTCTTGTCCGCCACCGCGGATCTTGGTTTTGAATTTGGTCTTAAGATTCGGGATCAAGGTCGAGAAAACAAAGTCAACTTCAAAGGCCGCGGATAAGAGTGTCCGCGCTACACAAATTCACATGCGAAAATTCCGTCGAGATGCGACAATAAAGACTCCCCGATGACCACCTCTGCGATTCCAGCCGTTACGCCGGAGATGATCCAGGAGCACGGCCTCACTCCGGAAGAATTCGAAAAAATCAGACAGCTGCTCGGCGGACGCGAACCGACCCGCACGGAACTCGGCATTTTCAGCGTGATGTGGAGCGAGCACTGCTCCTACAAATCGTCGCGCGTGCACCTGAAGCGTCTGCCCACTCGCAGCAAGCTGGTGGTTCAGGGCCCGGGTGAAAATGCCGGCGTCGTCGATATCGGCGACGGCTGGGCCTGTGCCTTCAAGATCGAGTCGCACAATCATCCCTCGTTCATCGAACCGTTTCAGGGGGCGGCCACCGGTGTAGGCGGAATTCTGCGCGACATTTTCACCATGGGCGCAAGGCCGGTAGCCATCATGGATTCGCTGCGGTTTGGGCCGATCAGCGTAGAGAAAACTCCTGTGGTGACGGGGCAGAGCTCCGCCACCACACAAACCGAGCCCACGCAAGCCGAGATCCACAAAAATCACTCCGTCATGGAGGGCGTCGTATCCGGCGTCGCTTCCTACGGCAACTGTTTCGGAGTCCCCAACCTTGGCGGCGAGGTGAAATTCGAGCCCTGCTACTCTGGCAATCCGCTGGTCAACGCGTTCGCTCTCGGCTTGGTTCGCCTCGATCAGATCTTTTACGGACGCGCTTCGGGCGAGGGCAACCCGGTGATCTACGTGGGCTCCAAGACCGGACGCGACGGCATCCACGGCGCTACGATGGCGAGCGAAGAGTTCAGCGAGGGCTCGGAGGCGAAGCGCCCCAACGTTCAGGTCGGCGATCCATTCCTCGAAAAGCTGCTGCTGGAGGCCTGTCTCGAAGCCATGCAAACCGGCGCGATCGTCGGCATCCAGGACATGGGTGCTGCCGGCCTTACTTGCTCAACCTGCGAAATGGGAGCCCGCGGAGGCACCGGCGTAGAAATTGAGCTCGACCGCGTCCCGCAACGCGAGACCAGCATGACTCCCTACGAAATCATGCTCAGCGAATCGCAGGAGCGCATGTTGCTCGTCGCGCAAAAAGATCGCGAGCATGAAGTCTTCCGAATCTTCGAAAAATGGGGATTGGACGCGGTGGAAATCGGCCGGGTCACGAACGACGCCCAGATGCGCGTGCTCGAGCATGGCCAAGTCGTGGCCCAAATTCCGAACGCCGCGCTCACTGACAATGCGCCCGTGTACAAGCGTCCGTTCAAGCGCTGGGAACCGCCGGTCGATCGTGAAATGCCCAAGCACATTCGTCTCGGCGAAGCCCAAGAGTTCACCTCGCAACTCAAGCAGCTTCTCGCGAGCCCGAACATCTGTTCCAAGCGCTGGGTCTGGCAGCAATATGACCACATGGTGCAGACCAACACCGTTGGGGCGCCTGGAGCAGCCGATGCTGGCGTCATCCGCATCAAGGGTTCCACGCGCGGACTGGCCATGGCTCTCGACGGCAACGGCCGCTGGTGCTATCTCGATCCGCGTTTGGGAGCAATGCATGCCGTAGCCGAAGCTGCCCGCAAAGTGGCGTGCGCGGGAGCCACTCCCATCGGCGCGACCAACTGCCTTAACTTTGGCAATCCCGAGAAGCCGCACATCATGTGGCAGTTTTCGCAGACGATCGACGGCATCACCAAAGCCTGCGAAGAACTCGACACCCCCATCACCGGAGGCAATGTCAGCTTCTATAACGAGACTCTCGGCGAAGGAATTTATCCGACTCCTGTGATTGGAGTCGTGGGCCTGCTCGAAGACGTCCACAAAACGGTGAAGATGCACTTCGGGCAAGCCGGAAAGAAGATCGTTCTTCTGCGCGCGAATGACCCGGGTGATGCCGTCGACGCCGAGTCGGAGTTTGGCTCGTCCGAATACGCCAAAGAAATTCTCGGAGCCGTCTGGGGCTACCCACCTGGCTTGGATCTCGAAAAAGAAGCGACGCTGCAACGCGCGCTGGTGGCCCTGATCGAGGCCGGCCTGGTCGAATCCGCTCACGACTGTGCCGACGGCGGGTTGGCCGTGGCGTTGGTCGAGTCAGCGCTGCCCGCGGGAGTCGGCCTGGATGTTCAACTGCAGGTGCAGAAACTGGCGCGAGAGTTCGCGCTCTTCGCAGAAGATGCAAGCAGAGTCCTGTTAAGCTGCGACCCCGGCCACCTCCCGCGAATCAAACAAATAGCGGAAGAATATGAAGTCTTCGCCGACGTGCTTGGCGAAACGGGGTCTGACAAGGTTGAGATCAAAATAGGCGGCGAGTCTGTGATTTCCGCAAGCCTTGGCGAGTTGCAAAAAGCGTACGAAGGCGCACTGGAGAAGGCGCTACGAACGGAGCCAGATGTTGCTTCGAAGTGAGTGTGCCTTTGCCCGGCGGGACAGGCGAGACGCCCGTCACCACACGAGCTAAGAGATTGGCTAACCGCTAAATGCTGAAGTCCGACAAATTTCGCGATGAATGCGGCGTAGTCGCCATCCACGCCCACCCCGAGGCTGAGAAGCTCGCCTATCTCGGCCTGCACGCATTGCAGCATCGCGGACAGGAATCGGCCGGCATCGTTACCTCCGATGGCGAGCGTCTCCGCCAGCACAAAGCCATGGGCCTGGTCGCCGACATCTTCGGCCACGACATCCTCGACTCCATGCGTGGTGTTCTTGCCATCGGACACACGCGCTATTCGACGGCGGGCGATTCGGCATTGCTCAATGCTCAGCCCATCATGGTGCAGTCCAATAAGGGCACCATCGCGATTGCGCATAATGGCAACCTGACGAATGCGCACACCGTCCGCGCCAAGCTCGAAGGTCAGGGATCGATCTTCCAGACCAACAGCGATACGGAAGTGCTGGTTCACCTCATCGCACTATCTCGCGAGCAGACCCTGCCCGATGCCATCGCTGATGCCCTGCGCCGCGTAGAAGGCGCGTTTTCGTTAGTCATGCTGAGCCGCGACCGCGTCTTTGCGGCACGTGATCCCCGCGGATTTCGACCCCTTGCCATGGGCCGCATTCCCGCCCTGACCAGCGAAAAGAAAGACACAATCGTCTTCGCCTCCGAAACCTGCGCCTTCGACCTTCTCGGAGCCACCTATGAGCGCGACATCAAGCCTGGCGAGCTCGTCATCGTCGGCCCCGAAGGCGTCAGCTCGCGCTTTTATTCGCCCTCGCCCGCGCAGTCGAGTTGCATCTTCGAGCACGTATATTTTGCCCGTCCCGACAGTTTGGTCTTCGGCCGCTCCGTCGATCAGAGCCGCGACGCTATGGGGCGCCAGTTGGCGCGCGAGGCTCCAGTCGATGCCGACATAGTCGTTCCCGTCCCCGACTCCGGCAACACCGCCGCCATCGGATATGCCGCCGAAAGCGGCATCCCGTTCCGCCTCGCGCTGATTCGCAACCACTACATCGGACGCACTTTCATTGAGCCGCAGCAATCCGTCCGCGACTTCGGCGTGAAGCTAAAGCTGAATGCGGTGCGCAGCCTGATCGAGGGCAAGCGTGTAGTTCTGATCGACGATTCCATCGTGCGCGGCACCACCAGCAAGAAAATTGTCCGCATGATCCGCAATGCCGGCGCAAAAGAAGTCCACATGCGGATCTCGTGCCCGCCGACCATCTCGCCCTGTTTCTATGGCGTCGATACGCCATCCAAGAAAGAACTGATCGCCGCCAATAAGACCATCGACGAGATTCGCAACTTCATCGTTGCCGACTCGCTCGCCTATCTCTCCATCGAGGGTCTCAAGAAAGCCTGCGCCGACGGCGAAAAAACGACGTACTGCTCCGCCTGCTATACGGGGAAGTATCCGACAAAGATTGATGTGGAAGAAATTCAGCCGGCAGGCGCAGCTCGATAGCAGTTCCCCGAAAACCCAGACCAGTCATTGACTTTCGCCCGCGGCGGGAGGGCGATTTTATCGCCTCTCCATCTGCTCCCGGCAGAGGCGACCTCCCGGGGCTCCAGCAACGCAAAATAAGATTCAGCGATTGTGGCTGCCACGGCCACCATCCATTTCGCTCGAAAAGGACGATAACTCCATGAGAAACAAATCTACGCAGAAATCCGCCGCAACTCTTGGCGCGATTATGATTTTGGCCGTCGGCACCGCCCTTGCCGCGACGTTTTTTTACCAGGGCTTTGAGACCGATACGTCGGGATGGTACGACGATTCCAACGGCGGTCTTGGATCGATCACGCGCGAAGCCTCCGGCTACAGCAATGGCGGCCGCTTCGCGGACGGCATCGCTTCCGCCGCTGGCTCGTTCCACGCCCGCTTGAGTTCAGCCGAACTGCGTCGACGATTTCGGTCCGGGCACCGACTGCCTCGGCCCCTACACTTTGTGGGGCACGAACGGAAATGGCGCCGCGTTCCCCGCCGGCGGCTATGTGACCGAACTCGCAATCTATCTTGACGTCGCCTGGGCCAGCACTCATCAAGACGTGCGCTTCGACTGGGATTCGGCCATCAACGATAACACCGGCAATTTTCTGAGCGACGTTGTTTTTAACGCCGGCACCACGCCCGCAGGCTACCCGGGAGGCCCCGGCTTCGTCATCGGTTCCAGCCCGAATGCTTTCCGCAACTCCACGTACCCGGAGAACCCATGCCCGAATCCCAGCGCGCCGCCGAACACATGCCGTACGCCCGTATTGATCACGACTTCCGGCTGGTATACCTTCCGCCACACCTTCCGCAATGACGGTAGCGACAATCTCGCTGTCGATTTAACCATCCTCAACAGCAGCGCGAACGTTGTCACCAGTTGGACGATCTATCAGGGCTTCCCGTTGAGTGGTGTCGGCGGCACCGCCTACGGCTGGTTCCCGAATGAGGAGATCACCGACCTGCCCATCGACAATTCCACTCTTCGCTCGCTTCAGGGCACATCCATCAGCATGGGACCGCAAGCGATGGCGGGAGATCTCAAGGTGAAGCCGGGTGACACCCTGAGTGCGGGTTATGACTTCACTATGCCCGGCAATCACCCAGCTGCCACCCTCCAGTTCTCTGGTGCGATGGTCACCTTCCAGGCGCAATGCGTGACTGGAACTGGTGGAGGCGCTATCGTCGTACCGATCTCTGACAGCACCTACACGGATCCAGCCAAAAGCAGCCAGTGGTTCCCGAGCGGCGATCAAAATAGCGCGCTTGTTTACCAGGGTTCGGTCGTGGTGCCGAACCTCTGCGGAGGCGGCCAGATGACGCTCAAGCAGGGCGGCACTTTCACCGCTCAACTGCAGTCCAGTGACACGGCCGACAAGGTCAACGTGCGCTGGCACTACAGCGCCGACGGCAGCGCTGGTGGCTGGAGCGGGACCAGCAGCTTCACCCCCAGTTCCTGAGGGTGGTAAGCTTAGAACCCGGGCGCCCGGCTCAGAACCGGCGCCCGGAGCCTCTTGGCGGGTGCTCTTTCTGCGGGATTCTGGTGCCTCCCCAAGGCTGTCTCCAAATCGAGCCTAGGGGAACCGACTTTGAGGTGGTATCCTTTTTGCAGCCTGTGCAGCGCGCCGGCATCGTGAATGACGAAAGCCTTCTCAATTTTCAGGTTAACTTCCACGCCTCAACTCGGCCCCTTCGAGCAGCAGTTGATGCAATCGCTCTGGTCGCGTGGCAGCGCCACGGTGCGCGAGTTGCTCGGCGAGAGCACGATCCATCAGGCCTATACCACGGTGATGACGACGTTAGACCGTCTCTACAAGAAAGGTCTGCTGGATCGCGTCGCCGAAGGCAGGGCATTCCGCTACACTCCCCGCCACACTGCCGAGGAATTGCAGCGTGACGCCGCATTCGAAGGCATCCGGCAACTGCTGGGTTCGGACGATGCCTCCTCGTTACCTCTTTCTTATCTGGTCGAGGCGCTCACTACTCACGACGCCCAGTTGCTCGATGAGTTGCAGGCCTTGATCGAACGCAAGCGCCGCGAACTCAAAGCCAAGACGAAGGATGACGAAAGCAGCGGTCGCGAATCCAAAGCTGGGGGACATCGCTGATGTTCGCCCTGCGTGGAGTCACCGTCTCCCTCACTTTCTTCGTTCTCCTCTACTGCGCGCTATCGGCGCTGATCGCAGTGACCTGGCGCCGGCTGACGTCGATACAGACGACGGAACGCACCCGCGCCGCTTTGCTATTTGCAGTGCGCGTTCTGCCGGTCGTGGCTTCCATAGTCATCACATTTGCCTTCGTCGTGCCCTCGTTTCAATTGCTCGAGCCGCGATCGTTCGATGTTCCGGAGGGCATCGGCGCACTGCCGCTCGGTCTTGGCTTGTGCGCTCTTCTGTTGATTGCCTGGGGCTCGTTCCGCGTCATCGCGGCCCAGGTAAAAACTTCGCGCGTCGTGGCTCGCTGGCTGGAAGGCTCGCATCCACTGGCGATCGGTCTCACCTCTCGTCAAGAGCTTGACACTGCGGCAAAGAACGTTACCTTCTGCGCGAGATATGACGCGCCTCCTCTTACGCTGGTCGGGGTTCATAACCCAAAAGTGCTGATCTCGAAATCTACTCTTGCACTACTTACTCCTGTAGAACTGCAAATTGCGCTCAAGCACGAACTGGCGCACATGCGCTCGCGCGATAATCTGAAAAAGCTCATCTTCCGCCTTTGTCCATCTCCCGGAATGACCGAACTGGAAAACACGTGGTCGCAAGCCGCTGAATTCGCCGCCGACGATGCCGCCGTCTCCAATATGGATGACGCCATCGACCTGGCGGCCGCCCTGGTCAAGCTGTCTCGGTTGGTGACGGTTGACGCTTCTCAGGTCTGCACCGTTGGTTTCGTCACTGGATCGATCAGCGCTCGCGTGGCCCGCCTGCTGGCCTGGAATGAAATCGACGCCGGCAAATCCCTTCTGCGCCAGATTCGCGCCTGGTGCGCGATTCCTCCGATTATTTTGGCGTTGTTTTGCATTTGTGCTACCTATGGCCCCGCGCTGGCCCTGACGCACGAACTGACAGAGTGGCTGGTGCGCTAGACGCGCGTCCCAATGTCCGCTCCGCAATCTCAAAACCACTATCGCTGGTAGTAGTCCGCGCCGACCGCTAGTCTGCATAAGCTGATTTGTTTGGACCTTTTTGGGCGCTTTCCGGCGCCAGGTCGACAGCGACTCTTTTGATTCGTCGGATGGTCTCCCATGCTTATGTTCTTGACTGCAAAAACGCGCAGCTCCCTTTTTGGGCGCAGAACGATCTTTCTGTCCTTGATGATGCTGGCATTCTGCAGCCCACTTCTGCGCGCGCAGAATCCAAATGGCGCACTTCGCGGAGAAATTCAGGACGCGAGCGGCGCGCGAGTTCCGGGTGCGCACATTACGATCCAGTCCGCCGCCTCTTCTATCACTCGCGAAGTGACCGCAGACGAGCGAGGAGAATTCCGCATCGAGGGCCTGCTGCCCGGCTCCTACCGCGTCACCGTCAAGGTCCGGGGATTTGCCCAGGCCACCGCCGACGTCAATGTCGCTGTAAGTGTAGTGCGCGATATCGCCGTGGCTCTGAAGCCTGCGAGCACGCCTGAAACGGTGAGCGTGCAGGGGAAAACTTCCTCGATCACAACAGAAACTATCGATACGTCAACTGCTGTGCGAGGAGGCGTAGTCGGCAGCCAGGACCTCGAATCGCTTCCGCTTCCCGCCCGCAGCTTCGCCAATATCGCCTATCTTGTGCCCGGAACCGAGCCCGTCGAGCCCTCCGATCCCACCAAGGCCCGCATCACTGCCGTCTCCACTGGAGGAAGCTCCGGCCTGAACAACGAACTCTCCGTCGATGGCGCCGACAATTCCGATGACTGGATCGGGGGCTTCCTGCAGAACTTCTCCCCCGACGCGATCCAGGAATTTGCCGTGCGCACATCCAACGAAGACGCCGATACCGGCTGGACCACTGCCGGCTCCGTCGTCATCACAACCAGGCACGGCACTAATGAATGGCACGGCAACGCCGCTGTCTACGACCGTCAAGCCGCACTCAACGCTCGCTTCCCCATCGAGAATCCCGCCCCCAATCCCAAGCAGCCCTTTTCTCGCCAGAACTACGTGGGCACCATCGGCGGGCCCATTGCTAAGAATAAGCTGTGGATATTTACTTCATTCGAGAATGTCCACGAGAACGCCAGCATCGCTTACAGCCCGGCCAGCACCGCGCAGTTCGATGCGCTGGCGCAGCTGGCCGCGGAGGGTTTGATTACCGGCATCCCGTCCATTCCCGTTCCGCAGACCGTTCCCATCCCTTTTCGCGACTACATCAGTTCAGCACGTTTTGACTGGGCACAATCCTCGAAGTCGCAGTGGTTTCTGCGCGTCTCTTCAGACAGCTATCTCACGCACAATGCCCTGGTCCAGCAAGGCACGCTGCCCTCCACCGGATTGACTACCCACAACAATTACTGGAACACCGCGCTGAGCAATACATATACCTTCAGTCCAACATGGCTCGGCACTTTGGTTCTGGATGCCAGTCTTCTGCATCTCACCCAGACGCGCAACTCGGATCTTGGCTTCGCGCTGGCGTTTCCCTTCAGCTCGACAACTCTGACCGTTTCCGGATTCGAAACTTTGGGCGACAATCAGTTTGCCACTCCCATCACTCTTTTTCCCGACCTGCGCAATCAAGACAAATACCAGGTCCGCTACGACCTGAGCCACGTTGCCGGCAGCCACGCTTTTAGATTCGGAATTGACTTCATTCACGAACCCGTGCTCAGCGGCGACTACGCGGCGACGGCGGAGACCTTCGCTCAGTACCTCAATAACCCGACCTATTACCTACAGAATCCCGGAGTGTTTGGAACCTTCGCTCCCCAGTGCGCCGGCACGCCCGCCACAGATGGCTCGACCTGCACTTACACTCCCGCCGCCGACGGCAGCTTTGCGCAAAACGTCCAGAGACTCGGGCTTTATGCCGAGGACTCGTGGCGGGTCTCGCACCACCTGACGGTCAACTACGGGTTCCGCTATCAGACAACCTTCGGACTGTTCCGGGGATCGGGACGCAGCCAGGCTGAAAACACTGCATTCGTGACTCTGCAGGCGCTGCAAATTCCAGTGGCGCCCAGCGTCCCGCACGATTATCACAAACAGATTGCGCCTCGCCTTGGAATCGCCTACTCGCCGGGTGGGAGCGAGAAAACCGTGATCCGCGCCGGGTTTGGCGCGTTCTACAACGATCTCGCACAGAACGGATGGGCCACGGCATTTCAAGGAGTCAACAACAGCAATGCGGCCCTGGGGACGTGCGCGCTTGTCGGCGGTCCCGGCACTTACGCGCTCACTGGAGGTGGCTGCCTCCAGGGTGGTAATACTGCGGCCGGCAACCTCATCACTTCCAATTACAAAACCCCTTACGCGATTCACATCACCGCTGGCGTTCAGCATGCCTTCAACGAACACTGGCTGGTGAGCGCGGATTACATCCATGAGCAGGGCAATCATGGATATCGCGCATACAGCTACGCCAGTGACGATGGCAGTGGTAACGCCGACATTGTCACGCCCCTCATCCCCACCTCAGATCCAAGTTATGACGCAGATCAGGCCGCCGTGGTTCCGAACGTGAATGTGTTTCGTTCCGACAACCGCTCCAGTTACAACGGCCTGATGTTGCACGCGCAAGGCAACATGCATCGCTTCAATCTGGTCGCAAACTACACCCTCTCCAAAGCGGAGACCTGGGGCTGCGTGCTCGGCGAACTTTTTGATTATGTCAATGGCGTCTGCAATCCGCTGAACGCTTTCGCTCCCGGCGACTACGGCCCATCCGGGGAAGACGTTCGCCATCGCTTCGTGTTGGCTGGTACGGTGCACATCCCAGGTGGCTTCGAATTAAGTACGGTTACGCAGGCGGAGGCCGCCCGCCCCATCACCATCACCACCGCCGACAACAGTCACCGCATCTCGGTAAACGGAGTGCCCACCAGCCTCGACGAATTTCGAGGAACGCCTTACGTGCAAGTCGACATGCGGGTGAGCCGCCCCATCAAGGTAAGCGAGCGGTGGATGATTGATCCCTTCGCCGAGTTTTTCAACCTGTTCAACCGCAACAATCCCGGAGCCAACTACATCGCCAACATCGCTGCCCTTCCGCTCATCCCCAACGACATAGCTACGGGCAACGCCACAACCATCTGCGGAGACTTCCCAACTTGCGATCCGAGTCATTACATTCCGGTGACCAGCTTAAAGCAGTTGGAGATACCTTCTGGCGCTCTAGGAGATTTCTTCGGCCCTGGCACAACCGTCGGAACACCTTTCGCCGCACAACTCGGCGTGCGGCTAACGTTCTAGTTTGTGTGGGCTGGACGTGTGGTGGCTGGGCGAAGTCCGTCACCATACGATCCTTAGTTTCCGGTAGAGACGGGGCTTGCCCCGTCCGATTGCGGCCTCCCGGACACTTCATGCATACTCAGCCGTGGCCACAGAAAACGTAGCGCTCTCCGGCCGTAGCCTTCGTCTCAAACCGCTCGATTATTGCGATGCTGCCGGCTTAGCCGCCGCTTCGGCAGAAGACCCGTCACTCTATCGCTGGAGCCCAGTCCCGCAAGGCAAGGACGAAGCGACTCGCTACATTGCCACCGCTTTAGAATGGCGCGATGCGGGCAGCGCAGTTTCTTTCGCCATCGTTGCCCCGGACGGCGCCGTCCTCGGATCCACCCGCTTCTTTAATATCGAGCGCTGGGCCTGGCCTCCAGGCCATGCACGGCACAACCGCGGCGCGCCCGACGCCTGCGAGATCGGATACACCTGGCTGGCGCGCTCGGCGATCCGAACCGCGGTCAACACCGAGGCCAAATTCCTCATGTTGCAGCATGCCTTCGAAACCTGGCAGGTTCTTCGCGTCTGTCTGCACACCGATGTCCGCAATCAGCGCTCCCGGGCGGCTATCGAACGCATCGGAGGGAAGTTCGAAGGCATTCTCCGCGCCCACAGAATGGCCGCTGACTTCATTGCTCGGGATTCCGCCCGATATTCCATCGTGGCCGAAGAATGGCCGGAGGTTAGGCAGCGGCTGAACCGGTCGCTCGAACGAGCGTGACCGAAACAGCTCGTCGCCCCCAACTGATAAAATAAAACTTCGTCATGTCCGCATCGACCCAACTGATCCAGATCGACCTCGGCCCCAAGCTCCACGCCCCAAAGCCTGCATGGCTGAAGGCGAAAGCTCCGGTAGGCGACAACTTTCACAATCTGAAAAAGCTGGCGCGCGGGTTGGGACTGCACACAGTGTGCGAGTCGGCGCAGTGCCCCAACATCGGAGAATGCTGGCACCATCACACCGCAACCTTCATGCTGCTCGGCGATATCTGCACTCGCCGCTGCGGATTTTGCGCCGTCCCCAAGGGACGTCCCGAGCCGATCGACTGGGATGAACCACGCCGCGTCGCCGAAGCCGTAGCCACTCTGGGCCTGCGGCACGCGGTCGTCACCAGCGTGAACCGCGACGACGACAATGTAGGTGGCGCCAGGATTTTTGCCGAGACCATCCATAAGATTCGACAGCTTGTGCCTGAGTGCCGCGTCGAAGTCCTGATCCCCGATTTTCAGGGCCTGGAAGAGCCGCTACGGATCGTTCTCGAAGCTAAGCCCAACGTGATCAACCACAACACGGAAACGGTTCCGCGTCTTTATCGCGCCGTGCGTTCGGGCGCGCGCTACCAGCGCACACTCGATCTGCTGGAGAATGCCAAACAATGGGACCCGGCGACCGTCACCAAGAGCGGAGTGATGGTGGGAATCGGCGAAGAAACCGACGAACTGATCGCCGTCTTCCGCGACCTGGGCGAGCGCAAGGTCGATATCCTGACCATCGGCCAGTATCTGCGCCCGTCAAAGGATCATCTTCCGATGACGCGCTACTACACGCCCGCGGAGTTTGTCGCGCTGAAAGAAGAAGCTCTGAAATTTGGATTCAAGCACGTCGAATCGGGACCGCTGGTACGTTCCAGCTATCACGCCCACGAGCAGGCGGATGTAGCGGCGGGATAAACAAGTCGTCGGTCGCTAGTCGTTGGTCGTTAGCAAAGGCGACCCCAGAGAGTAATTCCGAACGACCATCGACTACCGACCAACGACTGTCTTCAGAACACCTTCACGTGAAACGTCAGATACTTTTTGGGATTCTCCCGGATCGCCTTGATCAATTCCCGCGTCTCCACCAGCATCTGATTGCTGTTGTTGTAGAGCGCGGGATCCTTGAACAGCATGCCCGCCGTGCCCTCGCCCTTTTCCAGGCGTTCGGAGAGGGCAGCCAGGTTGTTCATTGTGGTCTGCAGTTTCTCGGCAAATTCCTGATCGTGCGAAAGCTTGCCCAGCGCGCCTTTGCCGGCGTTGATATCGTCAGTCAATTGCCGCACGTTGGCGATCGTCTTGTTCGCATTGTCAAACAATGTGGGATCTTTGAGTAATTTGCCGGCCGAGCCTTTCCCCTCCTGCAGTTCGTTGACAATCACGTTCAGCTGGTCGATGGCAGCCATCGCTTTCTTGTAAGCCTCATCGCTGGTAAAAAGAGGACCCAGCGATCCCTTGCCATTCTGGACGTCATCCACCAATCCCTTGAATTCCGCCACGGTCGCATTGAGCTGGTCATACAGCGCGGGACTATAAATCACCTTGCCGATCGAACCCTGGCCGCTTTCGATAAATGCGAGGATGCGATCCACCCGCTTCAGCAGCGCGTCCATGTTCTCGAGTGTGCCCTGCGTGGATCGCACGACATCCTGGATCTGCGGTTGGTCGCGGGCAGGCAGCGTGTCTCCGTCCGCTGCCGGCGGCCCCGTAGCAGTCGTGCTCTGGATGTCCACATAAGTTTCACCCAGCACGCCGGCCGTGCTCAACACCGTGACTGAGTCTTTATGCAAAGTCTTTGCGTAGTGGTCAGTAACCTTCATCGTGACTTCAACCGGCGTCAGGGGTTTGGAGTCGACAATTTTCACCGCCTTCACATTGCCGATATCGACGCCCGCCAGCCGCACCGGCGCGCCTTCGCGCAATCCACCCGCATTATCAAAATAGGAGCGCAGCGTGATTTTGCGGGAGAACCATCCGCCCGTCCCGCTCATCAGGAAGATCAGAACCATGAGCGTGACGCTGGCGAACAGGACGGTCAGTCCCACGCGCAGCTTCGACCATTTCAGCTGTTTCTGGCTAGGCAAAGTGTTTTGCTAAACGACACAACATCATAGCAAACACGGCGGACTTGCACGGTTCGAATTTAGCGTTGAATTCCTGCCTGTTCGCCACACTCGAAAATCACAGGATACAAAAGGAAAGCTCCCGCTCCCTCGCAGGTTCTGCGAAAGGACCAGGAGCTAGGTTTTGGCGGTGATTTCTCCCCCCGAGCGCTCGATTCTTAGCGACGCCCCTCGTGCTTCGATTCGGCCTTCGCCGGTTTTGACTGCTTCTCCGGCTTGGACGGCCTCGATGTTTCATGCGCCGCTTTCTGCTCATGATTCCCCGCTTCGCTGCGGGCGTTGTTTCGCGCTGAGTTGTTTTTCGCCTCGCCGTTGTTCTCGTTGGCCCGATTCATGCTATTTCGTTCGTTATTTTCAGCCCGGGCAGCAGGACGATCTGTCCGCCCCGAATTCCGTGCCGCCTCGCCATGATTGCCGCCTTGGGCCCGCGCCTCCCGGGAAGGCATATTCGCCGCGTGATACTCGCCTCCAGCCGCGTGCGCTCGCACGATGTCGTGTCCGGAAAATTCTCCCGGTCTTCCCGTGGCCGCAATCGCCGGACGCCCATGATTTGCCGATGCGAACATCTCTCGATTCTGGCTGGCCGCGCGCTCGTGATCCCTCTGTACCGCTACTGCCGCGATGTGCGACTCATGCGCATAAGCTTCTTCTCGCGCAGTAGGCCGCGCTACAATTCCGCCCGGCCCATTGAAAGCCGCGTGCGTGTTGTTGACTACAACCGTCCGGTTGTAGACATTATGAATGTTGGTTACATTGATGTTCATCACGGCGCGGTTGTAGAAGAAAGCCCCGCCCCTCCACTCGCCGCCAAAGAAGCCGACGCCGCCGTAGCCGAAGCCGTAGTTGATGCCGCCGTAAAATCCGACGTGCGGTCCCCAATAGCCGGCGTGCCAGCCGTAGACTCCGCCCGCAAACCCCCAGTACCCAGGCGTCCAAAGCATGCCCACGGGCGCAATCACCCATGTGCCGGGAACCCAGTAATAGCCGCCGTCATCGCTCCACGCCCAGTAACCCGGTGTCCACAGATATCCCGGACCAGGACAAATCGGCTGCGCGTACACGGGCAGCGCCGGAGGAGCAATACGCACCGAGATTCCAATTCCAATTTGCGCCGGCGATGTCGTCGAAAGTGACAACATCGAAAGCGTCAACAGCAAAACTCCTAAAATCGAACTTCGCATCGTCAAACCTAGCGTCGAGCGTTTCATATTCGTGCCTCTCACGATTCAAAATTTATCCATCAGATTGGCCTGGACATCTTTTTTCACAAGCCATTCCGTGCTGGCTATATAAACCCCGAATCGCCGCGATGTTGCGTGGAAGGAAAAAGTTATTTTGAATCAGCTACATCTTGAGGTGGGACTGCTCCCGGGCAAGTTGGCGTACCGCAAGAACGACGACCGCAACGGAAATTACATCACCCTTGGACCTGGGGTCACTCCTCGTCGTACAACTGAAACTCGGTGAACTCAACATCGCCACTCGCAAGTGCCTTCTTCGAAAGCTCTATCCAGTCCTGCGACAGATTTTCCGTAGGGTCGCATAGACTAAACTGTTTGACCTTCGAGAAATCGATAAGTGTTAGCTGGCGCTCGCACAAGGCTTGAAAAACCCGCGCTATGAAGTCAGGATTCGTAACGGCACGGCTAACTGCGTTGACATAACCTCCTTTAGCACCCCGCAAGTAGTCAACGTTACAGTTCGAGTCGATCGCGAAGTGAAAGAGTGCTGACCAGAGAGAATCCTGTTTAGTCTGGCTAGTAGAAGTAATCACTTGCGCTCCTGTTTGTGGGGTCTGCTTTGCCACCTCAGGCAATTCAGCGCGGTGCCCCAGGTTCACGCCCCGGCGTTGGACGTTAACCTGGGCGAGGCAATGGTGCGGTCGCTAAGCCGTGGCTAATTTTCCAGAATGACGTGCGCCAGCGCCTGTTCCGACGTGTGCGTCAATGATAAGACAACATTCTTCATGCCCAGCTTGGCCGCAATCGCCGCCGCCTCGCCATGAAATTGCAGGGTCGGCCGCTGCCCCTGCGGCCGCACCACTTCAATGTCGCGCCACCGGATGCCATGGCTCCATCCCGTTCCCAGCGCCTTCATTCCCGCTTCTTTGGCCGCGAAGCGCGCGGCATAGCTTTCAAACCGGCTTGCCTTCCGTTCGCAATAACGGATTTCGCCGGCAGTAAAAATGCGGTGCAGAAAACGGTTGCCAAAGCGCCCGATGCTTTCGCGGATGCGCGCGACTTCGGCAATGTCCACCCCCGTGCCAATAATCATGCAGCCATTGTGGATGGGTAATCCGTAATTTTCAATTTGCAAGTTTGTTCGCCACTTAAGGTACAGCGATTTTCAAACTGCACCACTACCGGAAAGCCATCAAATATCCCGAATGTTTCAGGCCTCCGAGCTAGTAGCCGGGACAAAACCCCGTGTCCCCTGTGATCTCTGTGGTAGAAAAATTCAGTCGCGAACTAAAATGACCTATGCTCACGGCAGAAAAATTTTCGTCATCCACGAAGCTGGACCTGGCATGGATTCGCGCCCAGTTTCCCTCGCTGCATCAGACCGTCGACGGACATCCCGCGATTTTTCTGGATGGTCCCGGCGGCACGCAGGTCCCGCAACGCGTGATCGACGCTATCGCCGCCTATCTTTCCCGCAACAACGCCAACACTGGAGGCGCCTACCCCACCAGCCGCCACACCGACCGCATGATCGCCGAAGCCCGCAACGCCATGGCCGACTTCCTCAACTGCGCTCCCGATGAAGTCGTCTTCGGCCAGAACATGACAACCTTGACCTACGCCATCAGCCGGGCGCTAGGCCGCGAACTCGCCCCCGCCGACGAAATCGTGCTCACGCTGCTCGATCACGATGCCAATTTCTCCCCTTGGAAAGCGCTCGAAGAAAAAGGAGTCATCATCCGCGCCGCCAAATTCAACGAGGCCGATTGCACTCTCGACATGCACGACCTCGCAGCCAAAATTGGCCAGCGTACAAAACTCGTCGCGGTGGGCTACGCCTCGAACGCGGTCGGCACAATCAATAACGTAGCTGAAGTTGTCCGACTCGCCCGGCAAGCCGGAGCGCTGAGTTACATCGATGCCGTCCACTACGCCCCGCACGGCCCGATCGACGTGCGCGCGCTCGACTGCGATTTTCTCGCCTGCTCGACCTACAAGTTTTTCGGCCCCCACATGGGCGTCCTCTACGGCAACCGCGAGCACCTGCAAAGGCTGCGTCCGTACAAAGTGCGAGCCAACACCGACAGCATTCCCAACTGCTGGGAGTGGGGCACGCTCAACCACGAGTGCATCGCCGGAATCAAAGCCTGCGTCGATTACTGGGAAGAACTGGGCCGGAGAGCGAATCCGTCGGCCGCGACTCGCCGCGCCGCAATCCTAGCCGCGCACGCAGCCATTCACCAGCATGAACGCACCTTGATGGAAAAGATGATTGCAGGTTTACTGGCGATCCCCGGACTGAAGCTCTACGGCATCACCGATCCCAAGCTCTTCGACCACCGATGCGCAACGTTCGTAGTCCGAAGCGAAGGCCATCCGCCGCTCGAACTGGCAACGAAACTAGGCGAGCGCGGCATCTTCACCTGGGACGGAAACTACTACGCGCTAAATCTGACCGAACAATTAGACGTCGAACGGTCAGGTGGATTTCTGCGCATCGGCCTGGTGCACTACAACACGATGGAAGAAGTGGAGAGGCTGCTGGCGGCACTGCGGGAGATTGTGCGCCCTATATAAGGAATGCTACGTGAAGAAAACTTACGAGGCATGGCTGGAACTCTGCGGTGATTGCACCCTCGCCCTCGTTGTGGACATTGAGGATCTGAGGAACCGCAAACTAATTACTTCGGACGCTAAGATTCTCTATCGAATAGAAGCCGATACCTTTGAGGAGGCTCTGGCGATCCATCATTTCCGGAGAGGCCGGGAGCCATATTACCCAGAGGGGAAAGCGACTCTCTGTCCCAATGGCTGTGGGTGCTATTTCTATCCTGAAGGAAGCGGCGATTGCGCATTGTGTGGACACATTTGTTGATGGCGTCCGTCTTTAGATGCGCCAGCTATCTCCGAATCTCCTCGACAGACAATCCTCTTCCCACCAGCGCTACGCTCGCCAGCCCGATAAACAGCCCGTGTTCAACGATGCCGGGGATACCGCTCAGGGCAAGCGCCAGCGCCACCGGATCCTCAATCTTTCCAAAGCTGCAATCGAGTATCTGATTACCATTGTCGGTGACGAAAGGACTGCCGTCCGGTTTCGCGCGCAACTTAGGCGCTCCACCGAGCGCCGCAATCTTCTTCTCGACCACCGCCCGCGCAAACCCAACAATCTCCACCGGCAAGGGAAATTTGCCCAGCACCGGCACAACCTTCCCCGAGTCCGCCACCACGATCATCATCTTCGACGCCGACGCGACCACCTTCTCCCGCAACAGCGCGCCGCCGCCGCCTTTAATCAATCGCAGTTGCGGATCAATCTCATCGGCGCCATCAATCGTAATGTCGATCTCCGGATGTTCGTCGAGTGTGGTCAACCGAATGCCGGCCGCGCGCGCCTGCTCAGCCGTTTGCACGGAGGTCGGAATTCCCACAATCTTCAATCCCGCCTTCACGCGCTCGCCGAGAGCGACGACCGCAAAGTACGCCGTCGAGCCCGTGCCCAGCCCCACCACGTCGCCGTCGCGGACCACTTTCGCCGCAGCTTGGCCGGCAGCTTCTTTTTCAGCTTCATTGGCCATGATTCACTCGTTATCTAATTACTCGATTCAATACTCGTTTATTTATTAGCAATCTCGATGTAAGCCAGGTAGCCGGCCAGCACCAATCCGAAAAGTCCCATCAGATACGACACCAGATCAATCACGAATCCGGCGGGCTCGAAACTGTCGGAATCGATTTGCACCTTCGCCTTCCGGTAGCGGTTAAGGCCGGCAAAAACCAGCATCACCCCGCCCACTGCCGAAATAATTCCCAGCCAGGTAGTAAAGCCCGGAGTGACCGACTTCGAGCCTTGAATCCGCATAAACTCGCGCAGTGCGATCGAGAAGCGCCCAATGGCGAATCCAAAGACGATGGTCGCAACTCCAGTTCGCAGCCACGCCAGAAACGTGCGTTCGTTGGCCAGATGATCGCGGGCGCGGTTGGGATTGAGATTATCGGGCATGGAGTGGCGCCGAGTGATGCCTCACCGGCATAAGAGTGCTTCTTACCACAGCGAGCACAGGGGAGCAGAGGAAAAGCCGATTTCCCCTGTGTTTCTCTGTGCTCCTGTGGTAAGACTTTGATTTTTTTCATTATTCCACAGCCTTCTGTATCAGCGCGCCGATGCCCGCGATATTTTTCACCAGCTCCGCCGGAAACCCGTGCCGCTCGCGCAAATATTCCGGCGAATTATACGAGAGCCAGACTTGCCCTTCTTCGTCTTGCCACGCCAGCGCCTTCAAGGGAAGGTCGATCGCCAGCCGCGGCGCCGCCACCATCAACGGCGTTCCACTCTTCGGATTCCCAAAGATCAGCAACTGCGTGGGCCGCATTTTGAGCCCGGCCTTCTCCGCCTCGCCGCTATGGTCGACAAGGGCAAACACTGTAATCGCCTTCTCTTTAAGAATCGTCTGCAGCCGCGCCAAAGTCCCCGTCACCGAGTAGCGGCTGGGCACATCAATGATTCCACTGTCCATCCCGACACCTCCTACTTACATTATTGTCATCCCGAGCGAAGCGAGGGATCTGCATTTTGCCGCAACCTGCACCTAGTTCAAAATCATCTTCCCCAAAATTTCCTTCAGCAGCTTGGCCGCGACCATGGCGGTAATTTGCGTATGATCCTGCGCCGGATTGAACTCGACAATGTCGGCCCCGGCAATCTTTCCGCTGATGGCGTGCAGGTGCGCAATCGCCTCCCGCACCGACATCCCTCCCGGCTCGCGATGCGAAATGCCCGGAGCGAACGCCGGGTCGAGCGCGTCCAGGTCAAAAGAAATATAGATCGGACCATCGATCTTCATGCGATCCAGCGCCGGCAAATGCCGCATCTCAATCACCTCGACCCCGAATTTCTCCGCTTGCTCCCGCTGGTGTCCGGTCATCGTGCGAATCCCGACCTGGATCAGCCGCTTCGCCGCCCCCTCCTCCATGATGCGCGCAAACGGGCAGGCGTGCGACAGCCGGTTGCCTTCCAGTTCGTCATAGAGATCCGGATGCGCATCGAAATGAATAATCGTCAGCCCACGAACGCGCTTTCCGAAGGCGCGAACAATCGGCAGCGTAATCGAATGGTCGCCTCCCAGGCACATCGGGCGCATGCCTTTTTCCAGCAGTTCGTCGACTTTCATTTCGATCGCGGCAAACGGCTCCTGAAAGGTGAACTTCAAATCGCCGGCATCGCAATAGGCTCTGCGGGCGCTCAGGTCGACGCCAGTTTCCGTCCACAAATTCGACGAAATGGAATTGAGCGCCACGCGAATAATCGGCGGAGCTCCCGCCGCCCCGCGCAACCATGAAGAATTTGCTCGAACGGCACGCCAAGAAGTACAGGAGTTCCCGGCGCCAATGCCTCAGTATGAAGGGTCATGGGAGTATCTCCCTGATTTCAGAACTACGCCTTCAGGATAATGACTCAAGGATGGCTCCTTCAGTGATCCGCGACACATGAATCGGCCACGCCCGCCCGATCATCCGTTATTCTATAGACACATATTATGGCTACTACAACTCGCACTGCCAGCCGGGGCGCGGCTCCTACCCCCCCTCCAACAATCGACAACTATGAACGTGAGCACGTCTTCAACCTCTTCCGCCAATTTGGATATCTGCAAGCCGAATTGAACCCGCTCGGCCTGCTCCCTCCGCAACCGCATCCCGATCTGCAGTTTGATACGACGATCGATAACGAGTGGGCCCGCGAAGCGCGCCGCATCTACTGCGGCACGGTCGGCGTCGAGTTCATGCACATCGCCGACCCGGAGCGTCGCCGCTGGATTCAGGAGCGCATCGAGGGCGAACCGCCAGTTGTCGACCGCGAGCGTGCGCTCGATCTTCTCATGCGCGCCGACCTGTTCGAGCAGACACTGCAACAGCGCTATCTCGGCAACAAGCGTTTTTCCCTCGAAGGCACCACCTCTCTGCTGCCCGCCGTCGATCAGATTCTGGATGTGGCCGGTGAGAGTGGCGCCGTCGAACTCGTGATGGGCATGAGCCATCGCGGACGCCTGAACGTCGTAATTAACGTGGCCAATCGGCCGGCGGAGCAGGTGTTTGCCGAGTTCGAAGATGTCGACCCGCGCAGCGTCCTCGGCTCGGGCGACGTGAAGTATCACATGGGAGCCACCGGCGAATATGTGACCCGGAGCGGAAAGAAAATTCATATTCACCTCGCCTCTAATCCCAGCCATCTGGAAGCGGTCGATCCGGTCACCGTGGGCCGCACCCGCGCCAAGCAGGATCGCGCCGGAGACGGCGGCAAAGCCAAGTATCTGCCGCTGCTCGTGCACGGCGACGCCGCCTTCGCCGGACAAGGCATCACCGCGGAGACACTGAATTTCGCCGACCTCGCCGGTTATACCGTCGGTGGAACCATCCACATACTGGTCAACAATCTGATCGGCTTCACCACCAACGCACGCGACGAACACTCCTCGCGCTTCTCGGCGCAGCTCGGACGCCGCCAGGCAATCCCCATCTTTCACGTCAACGGCGAAGATGTGGATGCCGTGATGCGCATCGCGCGCATAGCCACTGAATACCGCTACAAATTCGGTACCGACGTGATCGTCGATTTGATCGGCTACCGGCGTCATGGCCACAGCGAAGTGGACGACCCGACCGTTACCCAGCCGTTGATGTACAAGGCGATCAAAGAGCATCCGCCCCTCTACCAGATTTACGCAAAACAACTCGGCATGGCCGATGACAAGGTCACCGAGCAAGTGCAGGCGGTGAAGGGGGTGTACGAGGCCGCGCAAAAAACCGCGACTCAATTCACCAAGAAGCCGCTGATGCGCGATCTTCCCAGCTATTGGGACGATTATTTCGGAGGCCGTTACAAAGCCGCGTATGAATTGCCCATCGGCCTCGCGCGCGAAGAGTTGGAAGAACTCACCGGGCATTTAACTACGTATCCTGAGGGCTTCCACATTCATCCCAAGGTAAAAAAAATGCTCGAACAGCGGCAGGAGATGGGGACCGGCAAAAAGCCCGTCGACTATGGCATGGCCGAGGCGCTCGCCTTTGCCAGCCTGGTGAAACAGCAAATCCGCGTGCGCCTAAGCGGACAGGACTCGCGTCGCGCTACCTTCAATCAGCGCCACTCCGTGCTCTTTGATATTCAGGATGAGTCCGAATACGTTCCCCTGCGCCACATTTCACCCGGCCAGGCGGCCTGCGATATTTACAACTCGCCGCTTTCAGAAGCCGGCGTGATGGGATTCGAATACGGCTACAGCCGCGATTATCCCGAGGCGCTCGTGCTGTGGGAGGCGCAATTCGGCGACTTTGCCAACGTCGCGCAAGCCGTCATCGATCAATTCGTATGCGCCGGCGAAGACAAGTGGAATCTGCTCTCAGGCCTCGTGCTCCTGCTGCCTCACGGCTACGAAGGTCAGGGTCCGGAGCATTCCAGCGCGCGTATCGAGCGCTTCTTGCAACTGGCGGCGCGCGACAACATCCAGATCTGCCAGCCTTCCAACGCAGCTCAATACTTTCACCTGCTGCGGCGCCAGGCGCTGCGCCATTGGAGAAAGCCGCTCATCACCTTCACCCCGAAGAGCATGCTGCGCCATCCTGACGCGCTCTCTCCGCTCGAAGACTTAACGCATCAGCAGTTTCTGCCCGTGATTCCCGACACTGAAATTCAGAATGCGAAACGCATTCTGCTCTGCACCGGCAAGATCGGACACGAACTCCGCACCGAACGCCAGAAACGCAAAGACACAAGCTGCGCCATCGTGCTCCTCGACCAGATGTATCCGTTTCCAGAAACCGAGCTGACCGCCGAACTCGAGCGCCACTCCACGGCCCGCGATATCGTCTGGGTGCAGGAGGAGCCGGCCAACATGGGCGCCCTTTCCTACATGCTGCCGCGGCTCAAGCACATCAGCGACGACCGTCCCGTGCATTCGGTGAAACGTTCTGGAAGCGCAAGTCCCGCGACCGGATCGGCGAAGGCGCACGAGGTCGAGCAGAAGACCTTGTTAACCCTGGCCTTCACCATCCAGGGCTGAAAGCTAAAAATAAAGTCCGGGAAGGCAAAAGATCCGAACGATCTGGCTGAGGGTGCAGCCGAGGATACCGTTTCACGGGGGAGGCCCCTTCGGCTTCGCTCAGGGCAGGTCCGCGGCATACTCGTCGGGGGCGCTTCGTTATTGCCCTTCGCCCTTGTCGATCTTGCTTGCCACTTTCACGCCGCTCAAACCGTTAACGTACCTGGAGACTCCTCGATAAAGCGATTCGGCAATGCGCTGACGATGTTCCGAGGTTTCGAGCTTGCGCTCGTCGGTGGGGTTCGATACGAAGGAAATTTCAGCCAGAATTGAAGGCATATTCGCGCCGATCAGCACAATAAACGGAGCCTTCTTGATGCCGCGATTGCGAATGCCGGCGTTATTCAGCGAGAGCCCGCCGTAAAGGGAATCCTGCACGTCGCCGGCAAACTCGCGCGATTCGTCGATCTTTTCCTTCATCGCGATTTTCTTCACCAGGTCCTGCAATTCGTGAATCGATTTCTCGGACACCGCATTTTCGCGCGCCGCTACTTCCAGGGCTTCAGGATTCGAAGTGAAATTCAGATAGTAGGTCTCGACCCCGCGCGCATCGGCGTCGTGGCTCGAGTTGGCGTGGATCGAGATAAATAAATCGGCGCGCTCACGGTTGGCAATCGCAGTGCGGGTTTCGAGCGGAATGAAGGTATCGTCGCGCCGCGTATAGACGACCTCGGCGCCCAGCCGCGACTCAAGCAGGCGTCCGAGACGCTTAGCTACGTCAAGCACCACATCCTTTTCGAGCAGTCCATTTGGACCGATGGTGCCGGTGTCGTGACCCCCATGGCCGGCGTCGATGACGATTTTGCCAATTTTCAGTCCGAGGGCGCGGGTTAGAGACCGATCGCCGCTCGCCGTAGGACGCGCCTCGCGGGTCTCGAAACCCCGCTCCGCAGGTTCATTCTCAAGATGACGACTGTCAAGACGACGATTATCAAGATGAAGCGCCGAACCGTCGTCCGCATCTGACGCCGCGTGAGCTTTCTTCCGGCGAGCAGACGATGGCGACTTAGACTGAGTATCAGGTGGCTCTTCGGGCTGAATCTTCTCCGTCTTGAGCTTGGCAATGGTGGTAGGCGCGCGGTCATCTGCCTCAACGATCGTCTTGGGAATTTTGCGGTTCGATCCCTTAACGCCCACCTCGGTCTTGATGACTCCAATGTTATTGGCTGGATTCGTCGAATCGGGCGGCTTTTCATCGGAGCCGGCGTCTTGAGGCGGCAGATCCATCTCGACCAGCCCTGCCGATTGCTTTTCAGACTGGCGCTTCACCGGCCGCTGCTTGTCGGATGCCTGGGTGCCGTAGCGTGGTGGCAAGCGCGGCTGCGATAAGGATTGCGCTCTGGTTTGCACATTTTGACCATCGGTTTTCGGCTCACCGCTGGAAGGCGCCGCGTCGCCCCGGTCTTCATCTGACTCGGTGGAAGCCGTCAAGGCTACGTCCGCGTCGGCGCTACCCGCATCCGCTGCGGGGAACGGCCGGTTCGGCTCACCGTGAACGTTCTTGCCGTGATTGTCCTTGCCATGAATGTCAATGATGAGGCGGTAGGGGTCGGGCAGCAAAAACGCGTCGTAGCTCGCAAGATCATCCACTTCCAGCACGATGCGCGTGCGACCCGGCTTGTATTCGGCAACCCGAATCTTCTTCAGGAAGCCGTCGTCGACGTCGAAGGTCTTTCCCACCAGCGTCGAAGCGAGCTGCGTGTTGCGCAGATCGAAAAATATTCGGTCGGGATGCGAGATGCGCCGCGAATCGAATGTCACCTCTTGCTCGACATCGATCGCCACGCGGGTATAGTCGGGCGTCGACCAGTGGCGGACTCCTGTAACGCGCGGAAACTCGCTGTGTCGCACGGCCGAAGCCTCGCCGGCATTGGCGGAATCAGTCTCGTCTACAGCTCCGATTTTTCCGCCGGATGGATTGGCGCTATTACCCTTTGGCGGCGGCTGTTTGCGCGCGGTTTTTTGTGCCGACTGTTGCTTCTCTTTATCTTGCGCCTCGGCGTCGATAGCCTTCACTGCCGCGTGGGCGTCCCCGGCGAGCCGGTTGTGTGGATAGCGGTGCAGGAAGTCGTCAAAAGTCTTGCGCGCTTCGCCCGGGTCGTTGAGATCATCCTTATAGATCTCGCCAATCGTAAATAAGGCATCGAAACGGTATTTGCTGCCGGGATATTCCTTGCGCAGGAAGTGATATTGCTCGATAGCTCCGCGGAGGATCTTGTTGTCATCGAAGCGCCGCCCCATCTCGACCATCAGTTCGGCGGTAGCCACTACGCTCGGGTCGGCCTTCGACGAGGTCGGAGAACCAAAGTAAACGCTGCGGTAGGAATCGATCACGCGCTGGTATTCGTGGCGGGTGCGCTGACCCAGCGGACGTCCATTGAGAGCCTCGCGCATCCGCTCCGCCCGGGCAAATTGCTGGCGGGCCCAGGCATCATTGTGGTGGACACGGGCCGAGGCGGAAACGACCGGCAGGAGGGCAAAGAGCAGCGCAACGCCAAGACGAAAGGCGTGGCCGCCTCGAGTTAGGGTCCGAGTTAGGGTCGAAGAAGCCTGGGTTTCCACTAGCAATCCGCCGACAACTACAGAGGTCCTTCGCTTCGCTCAGGATGACAACCCTTGTTGCGCCGCGAAGTTGCGGTGAATCCAAAGGGCTCGAAAAACAAAGCCGTTGCGGGCCTTAGTCTGTATTGCTGATATAAAGAACGCCGCGCGCATCCCGTTGCACCTGCACAGGGTTAGGGTTGAAGTGACCGCTCGGGCTTCTAAAAGCGAACGAGCCCGTTTCGGTCCCTCCGTTGTACAAACTCGTGATCCGCCGGACGTAGTCCTGCGTCTCTTTGAAATGCGGAACCCCGGCACTTCGCGCCACCGCCCCTGCTCCGGCGTTATAGGCGGCCAGGCTGAGGCGGACATTGCCGCCGTAGGTATCCAATAACTGTCTTAGATGCCGCACGCCGGCGTCGACGTTTTGCGCTGGATCAAAAGGATTGGCAACATTGAGCGAGCGCGCTGTCGACGGCATCAGCTGCATCAGGCCCATGGCACCCTTGCGCGAAACAGCATTGGGATTGAAGTCGGACTCCACCTTGACCACCGAACGCACCAGGCTCGGATCGACATGATGCCGCGCCGCGGCCGCGTCGATGGCGGCATCGATCTCCTGGGGAGTAAAGGCGCGGTTAAGAGTCTGATGATTCTGGACCTTGCCGTCGAAATACGTATTCACCTCGGAGGCCGCGGTTCGTGCTGCTCGCATGACGGCTCCGCTTGTCGGCACGGGCTTGAACCGATGCTCGGTCACGCTCCAATAAACCAGCGGCGACGATGAAGACGCACCAACTTTCCTCGTCAACTCGGTTCTCGATACCTCGCTGCGCGATGCCTCATTCGATGCTCCTGAGGACGCATTGCCGCCATCGGCGTTTACATAGATCTTGCGGCCGGATTCATCGATTGTAGCGGTAATTGCACCCGCGCGGGCGTTCGACCGCGCGGGCGATTGTGCAGACGACGGCGTGGCCGAAAACAGAGTGGAAAGAAAGGAGATCGCGGTCAGGCTGGCCATCAGCGTGATTTGCAGGCGTTTACGCATAGGGGCGATCGGCCGGTCCATGTTCTATTAACATGTTCTATTAAGAAGACCAGCCCAAGGGCACACTGACTCCCAGCCTACCTACCCGAGCACCTGCCGGAGAATCCAGAACCAGAGTACGGTGATTATAGGGCTCGCCCATGAGGGGAGCAATCTATCCGAAGGCCATAGAACCACTGAAGTAATCTTCCCAAGTGACTGAAAGAATTGATTTTCAAGCTTTAACCACCAGGGTCCACAGGGGTGGACCTCGAGGACGGACGGGTTCCTTGAATGATTTGTAATTGGTGATTAGTAATTTGCAATTTAAAAACTAATGCCTGTTTAAATCACAAATTACGAATTGGAAGATCAAAATGTCTTTGGCGGCTTCGCTGCACCTTAGTCTCGACCCGTCTACAATGGCGTCTGCATCCATGAACTCTCAAGCCCTCCGTACGCTCTTCGACCAGGTCCAAAAGAAGCGCATCTCCCCGGACGAAGCCGTCGAGCGCCTGCGCCACATGCCCTTTGAGGACTTAGGCTTTGCCAAGGTCGACCATCATCGCAACCTGCGCCACGGCATGCCTGAGGTGATCTTTTCCCAGGGCAAGACGCCTGGCCAAGTCGCGGGAATCTTCGCCCGCCTGGCCGCTCATGGCGGTAATGTGCTGGCGACTCGAGCCTCCGAGGGGCAGTACGCGGCGGTGGCTACGGGCTCGGTCAAGGCCGAGTATCGTCCGCTGGCTCGCTGCATCGTGTTGAAACACGATCGCAAGAAGTACGGTAAGGGCGTAATCGTCGTCGTCTCCGCCGGGACCAGCGACATCCCGGTGGCCGAAGAAGCCGTGGTGACCGCCGAACTGATGGGCAATGACGTTCAGCACATTTACGACGTAGGAGTCGCAGGCATTCACCGCCTGCTGGCTCATCGTGGAACTCTTGCCAAAGCCCGGGTGATCATCGTCTGCGCCGGCATGGAAGGCGCGCTGCCGAGCGTGGTCGGTGGGCTGGTCGGAGTTCCGGTGATCGCCGTTCCCACCAGCATCGGCTACGGCGCAGCCTTCGAAGGTCTGGCGGCGTTGCTCGGGATGATGAACTCCTGCGCTTCGAACGTCAGCGTGGTCAACATCGACAACGGATTTGGCGCGGGCTACGTCGCCTCGCTGATCAATCGCCGCTGAACTGGCTCCGATGTGGCAAAGTAATAAAGGAATGCCAACCTCCGATGCTGACGACTAAAGACCCGCGGCTCGCTGGCCGCATCGCTTTCACCTACCCGAACTTCGTTCGCTTCACCCTTGCGCGGGCGCTCACCGTGCTGGCGCTTGAGATGCAGTCGGTGGCCGTGGGCTGGCAGGTCTATGAGATTACGCGGCGTCCGCTTGATCTCGGCTATGTCGGCCTGGCGCAGTTTGCTCCCGGCTTTGTGCTTTTTCTCTTTGCCGGACACGCGGCCGATGTGCTCGACCGGCGCAAGCTCATGACCACTTGCTATGCGGGTTATGGCGTCTGCTCGGCGTTGCTGCTCGCGATCAGCTGGAGGGCTCCCCATTCCGTACACCTGATTTATATCGTCCTGGTGCTCGTGGGAATCACGCGCAGCTTCGGCTTTCCGGTAAACCGTGCGCTGCTGCCGCAACTCGTTCCCGAGGAGCATTTCCCGAATGCAGTCGCCTGGAATGCCAGCACCTTTCAGGTTGCAACCATCGTCGGCCCCGCAGTCGGAGGAATCGCCTACGCTCTATTGCGCGGGCCCGAAGGAGTTTATGCCATCGCCGTTGCCGTATCGATTGTTTCGACCATCTTTACCCTGCGTGTTCACCCCCTGCCAGTTTCAGCGCTGAAGCAACGGGCCCCGAAGGAGCCGATCAGCCTGCGCACAGTGCTGGCGGGTTTCCGATTTATTGGCGAGAAAAAGCTGATTCTTGGGTCGATCTCGCTCGATATGTTCGCAGTCCTTCTGGGCGGGGCCGTTGCTTTGTTGCCGGTCTACGCACGGGAGATTCTGCACACCGGGCCGTGGGGGCTCGGGTTGTTGCGCAGCGCTCCCGGAGTGGGCGCGGCGCTGATGGCGATTGCGGTGGCGCACTGGCCCATCCGCCGCCGAGCGGGATTGACCATGCTGTTCGCGGTCGCGGGCTTTGGCGTGTTCACGATCGCCTTCGGAATCTCGCATAGCCTCATCGTGTCGCTCATCGCGCTCTTTTTGACCGGAGCGGCGGATATGGTCAGCGTGATCATCCGCGGCACGCTGGTGCAGGTTGCGACTCCAGACGAGATGCGGGGACGCGTCAATGCCGTCGACATGCTCTTCATCGGAGTCTCGAACGAGTTGGGCGAGTTCGAGTCGGGTCTGACGGCCCAATGGTTCGGCACGGTTCCGGCGGTGATTCTCGGAGGCCTCGGCACGCTGGTGGTGATTGGCATCTGGGCGTGGCTGTTTCCGGAATTGCGCAACGCCGATCAGCTGACCGTAGCGGAATTGATGCCGAAATAAAGTTGTGGAGCGGACACTCCTGTCGGCTCCCTTTGAATCTACAGTTAATGGCCCCATCCTATTGGGCGGTGAAGGACACCGAGCTGGAAGCATAGTTGTCGAAGCTGTCGACGACCACGAAGCTTGCCTTGTGCTGCCCCGGGCTGAGAGACGCCGCGACCTTGAGTTGATCTTCCAGATCCTGGCCGATTTTCTTGCCATCGATCCAGAGTTCCATTCTCTTGACGGTCCCGTTGAAGGCATTGCCTGCGCCTTTGAAGGTGAACGTCTTGCCCACTGTCTGGCCGACGGTCGGAGCGCAAATATGGACGCCTAGCTTATTCGCCGGTGGAGGGTCGCAATTCGCCGTTCCATTGGTATTGAGCAGCACGGCTAGGCCACCGTCTCCGTTGAACCAACTTGTCCAGCCGGTGGCCACGTCATGACGCGAGTCGAGATTCAGGTCGCGGATGATGGGGAGGAATTCGGCATCTCCGTAGGACGGGGCGTTCACCATGGGCTGAAACGTTCCGTTGCCTTTGCCCAGCATGTAGGCGGAAACGGGTCCGCCCATCAGAGTTCCTCCGGTGAGGAAGATATCGAACTTGAAGTCGCCGTTGAGGTCGCCAGCGGCGAGATAGTAAGGCGGGTCTTGTCCTCCATTGTTGATGAGGTTCTGATTTTCGACGTAGAGTTCGTCGTTGGCATAGCGCAGCGAGTAGATATATGCGTCGTTGGTGCCAGCGCCTTGCGCGGCCACGGCGAGGGCGGCCAACGTCTGGATGCGATCGTTATAGAAATCTCCGACTGCGAGCGACGCCACATCGCTGAGTGGGGCGAGAATCAGGCTCGAGAAGGAACCCTGACCATTGCCGAGAAAAAGGCCGACGTTGTCTTGCGAGGCGAAGACCAGGTCTTGTTTGCCGTCGGCATTGAAGTCTCCAACGGCGATAGCGTTGCCGCCGTAGTATTCGGTGTCGAAGAGAGTGAAGGTGCCATCGCCATTGCCCAGGAAAATCCACGACATGTAACCGGTGGCATCGGAGACGGCGATGTCGGGCTTGTGATCTCCATTAAAGTCGGCCAAGGCGATGGTCGAGGCGTTACCGGAGACACTGAGGCTCGTGCCTTGAGTGAAGGTGCCGTTGCCATTGCCGAGCAGAATGGTGACCACTCCATTGGTCTGGCCGGGAGTGCTGGAGATGGCGAGATCGAGTTTCCCGTCTCCGTTAAAGTCGGCGGCGAAGACTTGACCGAGGTTTTTTGCTATGGGCTGGTTAACGGGAGCGGCGAACTGACCTCCGCCGAGGCCTTTGTAAAACGATAAGGTCGCGGTATTGATGGTTATCAGGTCGAGTATGCCGTCGTTGTTGAAGTCTCCCGAGACTACCCCGGCACTAGTGGTGTCGCCCGACTGGATATCCGAAAGGGTGAAGGTAACTGCCGCGAAGGCTGCGGCGGGAGCCGTGGCCAACAAACCAAGGGATGCAAAAGCCGCGAGCAGCAGCAAAAGAAAATGAGGGGCGCGCGGATTTCGCGCTTCCTGAGAATAGCGAGTACTACGCAACATATCGAGCCTCCGGTGCAAGATGGATGCTGCCGTGAAATCGCAGGTTGGAAGTGGAGAGTTGGAAATACAGGAAGAACCCTAGACTGGGCGCTCAGCACGGAAAGCGGGCCGATGCTCCGGCGCTTGCTGAATTGAATTCGATTCGCGCTCTCTGGCGGCTTACGCGTGGGTTAAGGGGGCGCTGCTGCTACAATTTCTGGTTCGCCATCCTACCAGGGCGCGGTGAGCCGCGCCGGGGCAATTGTCGCTACGAGGTGCCGTCATGCCGGAAACTTTGCAACTCGCCAATCCCACGCCGCTAACCACTCTTACCGAAGACGAAATTCTGTTTCGCGATAGCGTCCGGCAGTTTGCCGAGGACAAGATTCGTCCGCTGGCGAAAGAGATGGACGAAAAGGCGATGTTCGATCACTCGCTGATCGACCAATTCTTTCAGTTGGGATTGATGGGCATTGAAATTCCCGAGCAGTACGGTGGGGCGGGCGGGAAATTCTTTGAGGCGATTTTGGCCGTCGAAGAATTTTCGCGGGCGGACGCCTCGGCGGGG
The DNA here is from genome assembly GCA_963775845.1 of uncultured Acidobacteriaceae bacterium. GTDB lineage: Bacteria > Acidobacteriota > Terriglobia > Terriglobales > Acidobacteriaceae > Acidiflorens. The sequence continues at coordinate 644,956 of CAVZKN010000002.1, forward strand.
GTCATCGTCGATGTGCAGAACACGCTGGTGGCGAATGCGATTCTGCGCTGGGCGAATGAGGATCAGAAGAAGCGCTATCTGCCCAAGATGACTGCGGACACGGTGGGCGCGTATGCCCTGAGCGAAGCCGGATCGGGATCGGATGCGTTCGCGCTACAGACCAAGGCGGAGGCCAAAGGGAGCGACTTTATTCTCAATGGGCGCAAGCTGTGGATTACGAACGGCACAGAGGCGGGACTATTCATTCTGTTCGCCACCATAGATGCGTCGAAGGGATACAAGGGGATTACGGCGTTTCTGATTGAGAAGGATTTCCCGGGATTCACGGTTGGGAAAAAAGAAGACAAGCTGGGGATTCGGGCGTCGTCAACATGCGAGTTGATTCTGGAAGATTGCCGCGTGCCGAAAGAGAACGTTCTGGGCGAGGTGGGCAAAGGATATAAGATTGCCATTGAGACGCTGAACGAGGGGCGGATTGGAATTGGCGCGCAGATGCTGGGTGTGGCCCGAGGCGCTTGGGAATATGCTGCGAAATATGCGCAGGAGCGCACGCAGTTTGGCAAGCCGATCTCGGAGTTTCAGGGAATCCAGTTTCAGATTGCGCAGATGGCGACGGAGATCGAGGCGGCTCGTCTGATGGTTTACAACGCAGCCCGCATGAAAGATGCGGGAGTCAATTTTGTGAAGGAAGCGGCGATGACCAAGCTCTTTACGTCGCAGGTGGCGGAGCGGGTGACGTCGCTGGCGATTGAAGTCTATGGCGGATACGGGTTCACCAAGGATTATCCGGTCGAGAAATATTGGCGCGACGCGAAGATCGGGAAGATCTATGAAGGCACGTCGAATATGCAACTGGCTACGATCGCGAAGCTGGTAATGTCAAAGTAAATCTTGACCACTTTTTTCGAGATCCTATTGTTGGCGCGCGTCGATGTCGCGGTAACGGCTGCGGAAATATAAGAGCGGGTCGCCCTCGCGGATTACAACCTCTTCCACCTCGGCGATGAAGATCGTGTGATCGCCGGCGGGCTGTGCGGAATGCAGGCGGCATTCGAAGTAGGCCAGGGCTCCGTGCAACACTGGCGTGCCATGCGCCGTGCGATCGAAACGTGCGCCCGCTGACTCGGGATGCTGGTGGGTCTCCGACGAGCGCGCATAGTATTCGGAGATTGCCGTTTGATCGCTGCGCAGCACGTTGACTCCGAAACGTTTGCGGGTGTGCAGATGCGCGTGGGTTCTGGCGCGATGATCGACGCAGACGAGAATCAGCAGCGGGTCGAGCGAAACTGCGGTGAACGCGTTGGCCGTCATGCCATGAACTTCACCCTCCTGGTCAACGGTGATGACGGTGACCCCGGTGGCGAAACATGCCATGGCTTTGCGAAAGTCGGCGGCGTCGAGGCTCATGCGGAAAACGGCTCTACGACGAATTCAGGAATCATGTCGTGCTCGATATTATCGCGCTGAATCGGTGCGTTCGTCAGTGATTGGTTGATAGCGGGAACTCACGCCGCACGTAATCCATCGCGGCCTCGCGGGAAGTGAGATGGCCTTCGAGTTGCGCGTCTTCGATGGCCGACAGGATTTCTTTGAAGCGGGGACCGGGTTCATAGCCCGCCGCAATCAGGTCGCCTCCGGTAACGAGCAGCTGCGGGCGAATCGCTGCGGGCGGCATGGATCGGAGTTGCTCGCGTGCATACTCGTAGGCGTCGAGCTGGCCGTGGCTGGAGAGGCAATCGATGCGGTGCAACTCCAGATGTTCGTCGAAGGCGGGCAAGCGAAGGAACTTTTTCAGTGTCGACTGGTTCATGCGCTGCACTTGTCCGAAGCGCATGTGATGGTCGACCAGCGCCAGAATCTGCTCAGTCTCATGATTGGAGAAGCGCAGACGGCGGCAGATTTCGGCAGCCATCCTGACTCCGACTTCGACGTGGCCATCGAAGCGGATGCGGTCAGGCGCGACGCGAAAAGTGGGAGGCTTGCCTACATCGTGCAGAAGAGCTCCCCAGGCTAGCGTTTTTGACGCGTTGGCCGGGAGTTTATCCAGCAGCAGCAGGGTATGCACAAAGACGTCGCCCTCAGGATGATATTGGGGAGGCTGCTCGACTCCTTTCATGGCGGCAATTTCGGGAAGGACTTGTTGCAAGAGGCCGGTGATGTCGAGGAGCTCAAAGGCGCGGCGGGCTTGGCCTTCGGTGAGCATCTTGGTTAGTTCCTCGCGGATGCGCTCGCAGGAAACCTGGTGAATCATGGGCGCTAGCTTTTGGATCGCCTGCATGGTGGCGGGAGCGATCTGATAATCGAAGCGGGCGGCGAAGCGGACAGCTCGCAGCATGCGGAGCTTGTCTTCGGTGAAGCGGTGTTCGGGCTCGCCGATGGCGCGAATGATGCCGGCTTTCAGATCGTTACGCCCTCCGACGAAATCCAAGACGTCATCCGTTTCAGGGTCCAGCATCATGCCGTTGATGGTGAAATCGCGGCGCTGCGCGTCTTCGCGAGGATCTTTGCTGAATCGGACTTCGTCGGGATGACGGCCGTCGGAGTAGCCCAGGTCGGAGCGGAAGGTGGCGACTTCGACGGTTGTTTTACAGCGATGGATCGGGCGGGGGAGAGCCTGCCCTGAGCTTGTCGAAGGGTCACCCGACGCCACACTTTCCTCAGCTTCTTGATCTTGTGGAATGAGGACAACTCCGAACTGCTCGCCTACGGCGTAGGTTTCGGGAAATAGCTGCATGACCTGTCGCGGGATTGCGTCGGTGGCTACGTCGTAGTCGGCGGGCTCGCGGCCTAGAAGCAAGTCGCGGACACAGCCTCCCGCGAGGTAGGCTTGATAGCCGTGGGCTCGCAGAGCGCGGACGATTTCGGCGGCGTGTTGTTTTGCATTCGACATTGATTACTAACGGCCGGTGGATTAACGACTGCGCAAACTGTCCGCGTAAACTAGCCAGGAGCCGGCTGCGAGCTACGAGCCAAAGCCAATTATGCCTGACGCCAACATCCTCGGCATCGAAAGCTCGTGCGATGAGACGGGGGCGGCGGTGGTGCGCTCGGGCGAGCAGATATTGTCGAACGTGGTTGCTTCGCAGATCGCCACGCACCAGCCTTATGGCGGTGTGGTTCCGGAACTGGCGTCGCGCGAGCATTTGCGGGCGATTGTTCCGGTGGTACGGCAAGCTTTGGCCGAGGCTGGACAGACTTATCAATCGGTCGACGCTATCGCGGTCACTCAGGGGCCGGGGCTAGCCGGCGCTTTGCTGGTTGGCATCAGTTACGCCAAAGCGCTGGCTTTCGGGCTCGAGAAACCGCTGCTGGCGGTGAATCACCTCGAAGGACATATTCATGCGGTGTTGCTGGAGCACCGTCTGAGCGCGAAGGGCAAGCTCGATTTTCCGGTGCTGGCGCTGGTTGTGTCGGGCGGGCATACGCACCTTTATCTCGCCGAAGTGCGCGATGATCTTTGGACTTACCGCAACATCGGGCGCACGCGCGACGATGCCGCGGGAGAGGCGTTCGATAAAATTGCCAAGCTTCTGGCTCTTGGCTATCCGGGAGGGCCGATCATTGACCGGCTCGCGCCGAATGGAGATCCGCTGGCCGTCAAGTTTCAAACTTCGCAAATCAAGCACCGCGACCGGCGCGAGCATCGACAAGCAAACGCTGCTCAGGGCGCGGCCGGAGAACACGGGCCGGTTTTTGATTTTTCCTATAGCGGAATCAAGACGGCAGTCTTGCGTTATGTGGAGATCGAAAATCTGAAGCCTGCGATTGAAGCGCGCCGCCATGCTCTCGCGGGCCTTAATAAGCTTTCGCTGGAAGAGACGCTCGCGCTCTGCGACCTGCAGACGCTCAATCTGGTGGCGTCGTTCCAGCGATCCATTGTCACCGATCTGGTGTTGAAGACGCTGGCGGCTGCGCGGGAGTATGAGGCGCAAACTCTGTTTGTCAGCGGCGGTGTGGCCGCGAACCGCGAATTGCGGAGCATGTTCGAGCGAGAAGCGGAGATGCAGGGACTTCGCGTTTATTTTCCGTCGCGGGCGCTCTCGACCGATAATGCGGCGATGATTGCGGCGGCGGCCTTTCCGAAGTTTTTGCGGCGGGAATTCGTGGGTTTGGATTTCTCCGCTGAGGCGGGGATGGCGCTGCGCTGAAAGGGCTCGCGCCCAGCAGAACCCACTCACTTCGTTCCTTCATCGTTCACCCTTGTATCGAAATCGCAACACTTCCCAGCTACAATGGTCGCGTGAAACCGACGATTTATGTAGTGGAGGATGATCCGGATATTTCGCGGCTGGTGCGCCATCATCTGGAGGGCGCGAGCTTCAATGTGCGGCTTTATTCGACCGGCAATCTGGTCGTGGTCGATGCCGAACGGCAGCGTCCGGCGATGTTTCTGCTGGACATCATGGTCCCCGGAAAAGACGGGTTGGAACTTTGCCGCCAGATCCGGCAGTCGGTGGCGTTGGCTTCGGTGCCGGTAATTTTTCTGACCGCGAAGAGCGGCGAGGCGGATCGCGTGCTCGGGTTGGAGTTGGGCGCGGACGATTATATTCCCAAGCCTTTCAGCCCGCGCGAATTGGTAGCTCGAGTGAAAGCGGTGCTGCGGCGGTTTGAGCGGCCGCTGCCACCGTTGCCGACGAAGATCGAGGAAATTCACATCGATCCCGGCGCCATGACGCTGACGGTGCGCGGCAAGCAGGTTTCTACCACGGCGACCGAGTTCCGGTTGCTTGACCACTTCATGCGCCATGCCGGACGCGTTTTTACTCGCGACCAGTTGCTCGACTCGGTGTGGCGCGACACAGCGTATGTAACGCCGCGTTCGGTGGACGTTTATGTGCGCCGCATCCGCGAAAAGATCGAGCCCGATCCCGAGAACCCGCGCTACTTGAAAACGGTGCGGGGCGCGGGCTACCGCTTTGAGGTTGCGCGTTGAGAAGTCGCATCTTCGTCAAATTGATGTTTGTGTTTCTGCTGGTGATCGGCGTAACGGCGGTCACCTTGCAGGTGACCGTACACAGGGTTTGGGAACGAGCTCTGCGCGAGCAGATTGAGCGCAACCTGCAGCAGAAAACATTGATGTTCGCCTATCGTGTGGAGACGGACCGGCAGCACTCGCTGGCCGACATCGCCGCGCAGGAGGGGCAGGCTGCGGGGGCCCGCGCCACCGTTATCGATCCCACGGGCAGGGTGCTGGCCGATTCGCAGGCCGATCCGAGCACCATGGAAAATCACGCGCAGCGTAAGGAGTTTGCCGCCGCACTTGCCGGGCACGTGGGGTTGGACGAACGCAATAGCCTGACTCTTCATGTTCCTTTTGTGTATGTGGCGGCTCCGGTTTCCGGGGGAGCGGTGCGTCTGGCGTATCCGCTGCCTGAGATCGAAACCACGGACCGGCCACTTTCCGTGGCCTTGTTCTGGGGATCGCTCGCCGCATTCGTTTTCGCGATGATGGTGGCGGCGATAGCTTCGCATTACGTGGGACGTCGGCTGCAACGGATCGTGAGTTTCGCCGAGCGCGTCGCGGCCGGAGATCTGACCGCGAGAATTGCTTCGACTTCGACGGACGAGATCGGGCAAGTTGCGTCGGCGCTGGATAAGACGACCCGCCGCGTGGAAGAGAGTTATGTTCGGGTGCAGACCAGCCAGCGCGAGTTGGAGACCCTGCTCAACAGCATGCAGGACGCGGTGGTTGCGGTGGACGTCGAAGGGCGAATCCAGTGGGCCAATCGCAGCATGGATCGTCTGCTGCTGCGGGCTCCGCGGCTGAATGCGCCGCTGGTCGAGAGCGTGCGCGATCCGGAGTTTCTGGGCGCAATTCAGCAGGCAGCACGCGAACAGGTTGTGACCTCGGCGCGATCGAGCACCATCATTTCCAGCCGCACTTTTGACGTGACTGCGGCGCCGATGCCGGGAGGCGGAGCGGTCGCGGTGTTGCGCGATCTGACCGAGACCGAGCGCATGGAGAAGAGCCGGCGGGATTTCATCGCCAATGTTTCGCACGAACTGCGGACACCGCTGACTTCGATCCAGGGATATACGGAAACTCTGCTCGACAGCCCGATAGCCGACGTTCATGTGCGGGATTTTCTGGAGATCATCCGCAAGAACGCGGCGCGCATGGCGCGCCTGACGGAAGACCTGCTGACGCTGGCGCGAGTCGAGTCGGGCGAACAGCGCTTCAGTGTGCATCCGGTCAGCGCCGAAGAACTTTTACAGGATGCGCTGGAAAGCTTCCATGAAGTAGCGCGGAGTTATGGAGTGGAACTGGTGATCGAGAACGCAGCTCCGAACGCGAGCGTGGATGCGGACCGCGAAGCGATTCACCAGATTTTTTCCAACCTGATCGAGAATGCGTTGAAATACGCGGCTTCGGGGAAGAAAGTTATTCTGGGGGCGCGCGGAGTGGAGGCGGGCGTCGAATTTTATGTCAGAGATTTTGGGCCGGGCATTTCGTCGGAACACTTGCCCCGGCTGTTCGAACGCTTTTACCGGGTGGATAAGGCCCGCTCGCGGGAGTCAGGCGGGACCGGGCTTGGACTGGCCATTGCCAAACATATTGTTTTGGCCCATCGCGGAACGATTCGCGCGGAGAGCGAGCTTAACCATGGATCGACTTTCTTGTTTACCTTGACTGCTTCCAAGGCGGATGCGGCGTAGATGGTCACAACGTAGATACCCCCCCACCCCCCCTACCCCCCCCCCCAGGTATCGTTGTGATTAACCTTCCTAGTATCATTCTGATTAACACGCTTTCTATTTATCGTGGGATAAATGGGGCGAATTACTCAGTGCATGCAAAGTCGTAAATTTGCGGGAAACGGGCCTGCCCTGGCCGAGTCTGCGAAAAGCGTTCAGTTATCAAAGATTGCCGGCGACCGGTTCCGGCGGTTTATACCGTCTCTGGAGACGGACACAATTCTCGATCTTGCATACTCGAAGGATCATTGCATGATTACGGGGCGGATGTATGTGACGGGGGTACATCGAATTTGTGATGAAAAAGTAAAAGGGGTAGCTTCTGAGTCGTATCTTGCGGGCACCACCGGATCAGAGGAGTTAGCGAATCCGAAGGGGACATCGTAGTCGGCACCCAGGTTAGCGCCAGAAGGCGGGCGCGAACCCTTCGACAAGCTCAGGGAACCTTGCCATATATCGCCGTTAACTCGTAACCAAACGGTTACAAGTGTAAACGGCTGGTTGCGACAGTGATCTGGAGCTAAGCGCGCTAAACGGAGGTAGAGTGTACTGCACATGACTTTTTGTCCCGTTTGTGTTTTCCTCGGGCCTTACGATCCTTTGCTGGAGTTCTAGGTGCTCATGGCGGCGTGCGTACCGGTGCCTTCATTTGATGAGAAGTGCATGCATCAGTCCGCCGTCGCGCCACAGCGCATTCACTCCACGCGGTAGCTGGTAGGAGGCGCCGATTGTACGCTGATAGATTTCGCCGTAATTGCCGACCGCGGAGATTACCGTGCCGGCCCAATCCTTATTCGGCAGCCCGAGCGCCTGGCTGGTGACCCAATCGATTCCGAGCAAGCGCTGCACCACCGGGTCTTCGCTCGCCTTTTGAGCGGCCACATTGGCGCGGGTCACGCCGCTCTCCTCGGCCTGGATGAGCGCATAGATCGTCGAATCGACCAATAGCCCCCATTGCGCGTCGTCGCGCCGATAAGCGGGAACAACGGGCGCCAGTGTCAGGAGGTCCGGGAGAATGCGCGCACTCACCAACTCCCGGTATTGCTGACGCAGCGGCAGCAACCGAGTGACGTAGGCGCCGACGACATCACACCAGTGAGTCGCCATGGCATCATCCATCTCGCCCTCTTCCTGCCACGTGGCGACGCGCAACTTGGCCGCGAACGTGCCCGCGCGCGCTTCCAGTATGTGATCATTGTCGGTGCCGTCGATCACGCAGATCTTGCGGCCGGCAAGATTACTGAGGGACGTCGCTGGCACATCTGATCGCACCAGGACCGCAAGGCCGTCATAGAACACTGGCGGACCGAAGGCTATCTGCCAGTGCGCGGCCGCTGAGACACTCGGAGATACTCCGACCACAAGATCAACGTGCGAATGACTTAGTCCCTGTTCGGCCTCGATCTCGGAATTGAAGGTGGTGATGTCGATCTTGCCATTCTTGCCCAAGGCTGCGATACCGACAGCCTTGCAGATCTCGACGTCGAGCGAGGTCAAGTCACCATGCAGGTCGTCCTTGTTCCAGTCTTCTCGCGCGGCAAGAACACCGCAGCGCAGTGCCCCAGCCGCCTGAAGCCCGCGGAGCGTGGCGCCGGCAGCAATCGGTGGTGTGTCCGCAAACCCGTGCGCCACAAGCCCGAGCAGTACTGCCGCCAACGATCCAATCCACTTCAAGTTTCATACCCTCCATCGAGCCGGGACGGCCACGCGGCCGTCCCGCCCGAAAGCTCGATTACTGCGGCCAGGGGCCCCCAGTGCCAGTTGGGGAGTTGGCAGCAGTGTTGTTGCTGGTGTTGTAGTAAGGACTGCCGGTGCTCACCGTCGGACGCGGATTGAAGTCCGCAGGCGGCGGATCGATGACCGGCACAGCTGTTTGCACACCGGTCGGATCGAACGGTGTCGAGCTGTAGCCGTTGGTGTAGTCCGTCGGCACGATATTCAGTGCCGGGTTGGCGCAGGCGCCGGTTGCACTGTAGTGCGGCAGCGTTGTGACGGTCGCGGTTGGGATCGTCACATAGCTCGCCGGCAGTGGTGGAGTGTTGCCAAGCAACCGATCGTTATCGAAGGCTTCGGTGAGATCACCCATGCCGGCATAGACATCCGCAGGCCCGAGGGCGGTCTGCGGCGAGCCGTTGGGCAAACAGAACGGATTGATTTGCGTTGAAGTCGACTGTGCTCCCGGTAGCACAAGCGTGGGTGCGGGCGTGGCGCCGCTGTAGGTGGGCGGCGTCGTGCAGAAGTTCACTCCGGCGGTGAACGCTGCGGCCTCGTTCGGAAGCTGTCCAAGTGGGACGAGACTTTCAAGTTCCTCGACGAAGCGGATCACAGACGAGTGCTCGCTGTAAGTGTGACTCACGCCGTGAGTGATCGCGTATGGCGAGATCACCATCAGCGGAATGCGTGGGCCACCGGTCTCGGGCTCCCCGTCCGGGCCGTAGGTGCGGAACTGCTCGGGTTGATGATCGAAGAACCCGTCCGATTCATCGTAGGTGACGATGATCGCACTCTGATTCCAGTAGGGGCTGTTCGCGATCGCGTTAATGGTCGCGGCTACCATTGCTTCTGAGATCTGCGAATCCGAGTACGAGCCATGGTCGTCGTTGCCAGAGAAATCGGCTGCCACGGTCGGGTTCGGATCCACCGGAGTTTGGCTGAGGTTGTTGTAATAACCGCCGCGGATGTAATAGACGCCACCCGTCGGGCTCAAATTGCCGCCCGCGACATCGGTGTAAAACTGCTGCAGGCCGTGCATATAGCCTTGCTCGGTGGTGTTATCGCCGACGTAGCCGAAGTACTGCGGGCCATTGTGATGCACGATATAGGAAGCGTGCTCCGGGGCGGCTGTGTAGGTGTTTTCGTCATCTTTGAACGCCGTGCCATCGAAGGGCTCGGCGCCATAGCCTTGTTGATACCATCCCCAGGGGATATTCGGGTTATTCGCCCCGATCGTTTGCATGTCTTGCTGTACGTCGATCAGATCGAATGCCGAATGTTGATCGTTGCCGGTGATGGTCGTGATCTGGTTGCCCATAAAGGACAGCGGCAAGGAAGCGAAGGTGAGCGTCTCCTGGCCAGCCTTGGGAGTGCCGATGCTGGTTGGCGACTGACCGGTCGTTTCATCCGGACCATAGGGAGGTTTGACCGCCGCGTTATCGCTCGAGCTGCCCGCAAAGGGCGGAGTGTCGGTGAGGTTTGGTAGCGAGTACTGGATGTGGCTCACCGCCGTCGGGGAGCCATAGGTGACGCTGTAGCTGTCGTAGTTGTTCGGGTGGAGCACCCACTGCGTGTCGCCGGTCTGCGCACCGATCATCGCGATCGCATTCGGAGTCGATGGTCCGATCGCGGTCTGGTGCATGTTGTCGAAGAGGGTGAACCGGTCGGCATACTGCCACAAGAACGGAATCGTGTCGCAGTCGATGTGACCCATCGCGATCTCGCCCTTCTGCTTGGTTTGCAGCGTGACGTTGCTGGTGGGCGCAGCGTGCGTCGAAGTGCTGTAGATGGCGGCGCTGGGACCCGAGCTGTCGGTATAGTAGTAGAGACCTTCCTGATCGAGTGCGTAGCCATCATTCTTCGGCACCGAGCGGGTGGCTTGGTCGGAGTGCAGGTCGTCGATGTAGCCGGTATGGCTGTGGTCGACCGAGTACATGTCCTCCGAGTAGATCGTCGTCGTGTTGCCCGCCTGATTAACGATTGCGCGCGGCACCAGGAACGGACTCACCGTCGAATAGCTCACAGTGCCGTTGGATGTGACCGACTGGATTACGGAGTTGAAGCTGGAAAAGGCGTTGCCCGGCTTGGCAGAAGGGTCATTGCTGTTTGCGCCGGGGTAAGTCGCGAATAGCCCATTAGCTCCGGGGTAGGACCCGAAGTAATGGTCGTACGAGCGGTTCTCTTGGAAGACTACGAACACATACTTCACTTTCTGCTGCAGCTCCGCAAGCTTTTGCGCCGGCGTGAGCGAGGTCATGGAACTGACGCTGTGATACTGCGACGAGGTCGAGCCATAGGAGCTAGAAAGGGCCTGAGTGAGCGCCGCGTAGTTCTTATAGGTGTACGCTTTGCTCACCCACTGGCCTCCGGCTAGCGAGTACAGGGTCACGTACAGCGTGGTGGTGCCATTGCCCGGCAGAGAATTCACCGTCAGGCTGGTCTGCGTGCCCAGGTTCCCCGACTGTTCGTACTGGTTGCCGCCAGCCGAGCTGCCGATGTCCAGCCAATACGCCGTGGCATTCGGGTCCGAGCTCCAGGTAAAGGTCGCCGAAGTTCCGTTGATGAGCGAGCCTGGAGCTGGCGAGGTGATCTGCGCCAATCCGCTTGTGGCATTGAACGCCGTGTAGGTGTAGGTATTGCCATACCACTGACCGCCCACCAGCGAGTACAGGGTGGCATAGACCGTGCTGCCATCCTCCGGCAGTCCGTTTACCGTAGTGGTCAGCACATTGCCCAGGTTCCCGGACTGATCGTACTGGTTCCCGCCCGCCGTGCTGCCCACATCCAGCCAGTAAGCGGTTGCACCCGAGCCTGCCGTCCAGTCAAATGTTACCGTGCCGCTGCTCAGCGTCGAGCCGGGAGTCGGCGTCGTCAGCACTCCCGCCGCCGCCGGGCCGTTCAGCGCGGTGTAGGTATACTCGTTGTACAGCCAACCTTGGCTGGTCAGCGAGTATAGCGTCACGTACAGGGTCGTGCCGGTGGTCGGCAGTCCGTTCACTGTTATGGTCGTCACATTGCCCAGGTTCCCGGACTGTTCGTACTGGTTGCCGCCAGCCGAGCTGCCGATATCGAGCCAGTAGGCAGTCGCAGCCGTCCCGGCGCTCCATTGAAAGGTCACGCTGCTTCCGGTCAGCGTCGAACCCTGAGTTGGTGAAGTCATTACACCGATCTGGCTAGGCGCGAGCTCGCTCTGCAGATTCCTGGTTTGGGCTAGGGTTTTGGCATCGTTGGCTACGGCGGCTAACGGGTTCAGCACTAGCACGGCAGCCAGCAAGTACGCACAACTTGATTTGAGCCACGTAAGAGAACTCATAGATTTATCCTCCGGCACGTCTAAAAAGAAGTTTGGATTCGCACAGCGAAAGAACCATGTACACACCAGCCCATGAGCGGTGAATTTGCTGCTCCCATGGAACGGTGAGTATTTAAGGGCAGACAATTACTGCCGTCAACTTTGGCACATCGGCCGTCGGGACTCGGACAAAATGTATCCGTGTACGGCGGACGAAGGCGCATGGCTGTTACAGTAGTTCCGAAGCCCATTTGGTAAACGCACCGAACAAAGACTCTTTCGGCAAGTGTGCGAGTAGAACGAGTAATTAAACGAGACTTAAGTTAAGGAATTCTTACAGCGCAGTGAACTGACGATGAATTTAAGAAATTGAGTGTGGGAAACTAGGAAGTTGTGGACCGATATCCGCGACAGCGCTGACCTGACCGATCTTTTGTACCAACTGGAATGTTAGTGTAACGCTTTGTTGGGCAAAAATCCGCCGTCGTCGCGGTGCCGGCGGCCGGTGGCCGCCGCGCGGGCCCATCAGAATCAGAAGCTTGTTTGTTGGGTTGTCGACGATTAATCGTGATAGCACGCAGAACCCCCGGAATCGGCGAGTCACTTGGCGAGTAATGCTTCACTGGGAAGATAACGAAATTCACCGCGCTGTAACCTGCCCCAGTGCGGCCAAGAACTATGATCCAGTTGGGATTGTATGGCACACTTTTGGAGGGTGCGGTTGCATCCACGAGAAATGTCGGACATCCAATAGCCACTATGAGCACAGCCAGCCCGAAAACCTTTCCGCCGGAGCCGTCGCATCACGATTTGGTGCGGCGAACGGTGGAGGCCTGCGAGTTAGCGCGCGAAGCTGCGGCGATCGCGGCTGAAGGTGTGGCCACGGGATCGATGTCGCGGCTGAACGACATCCGGCAATGCGAAAAAGAGCTGGACGCCATCGATGCGGAAGTGGATTCGGGCGTGACCTCGACCATCACGCGCGTGCCGGAAGGCGAGACGCGGCAACTGCTGGCCTGTATGAAGGTCATGATCGGACTGGAGCGCATCGGCGATCTGCTGCTCAGTTTCGCCACCAGCGCGCAGGCTGCCAGCGGCCACCTTGACACTCAGGACGCACGCGACTTGACGCAGATGGCGACGGTGTTGGAAAAAATGCTGGCTGACGTGGGGCAGTCATTTTCGCAGCACGACGTGAAGAAGGCTATTGAGGTGCTTCGCGCGGATGCGGAGATGGACCGGCTGCGCAATCTTATTTTTCTGCGACACATCGAGAATCCCGAGAACATTCCGCACCATTCAAGCTTGCAGGTGATTTTCATGACGCAGTCGCTGGAACGCGCCGGCGACCACGCCAAGAACCTGGCGGAAGAGGTGTGCCACTTTGTCAGCGGGCGCAGCATTCGCCATCTTCTGATGGCGTATGACAAGCCGAAAGAGCAGATGTTTATCGAGTGGCTGCGGCACAAAGAAGAAAAATCACAGTAGGTTCGACCTTACATTCGCGCCCTATTCTGCTTTCCTCCGATCTACCTTTTTCCATCCGGCTGATTGCCGACTGAACTACGTTCGCCCTCGCGTTCAGCGACATGCCCTTTCCTTTGTTCAGGATGCGAACCTTGAATCCTTTTTCCGAAACTTCCGATCTTCCCTTATGTAGGAGAAAATTTGGATTCCGTCATCACTGTCTCTCAACTTCAAAATCGTGCATCCACGTCGTCGCAGTTGGTGGATGTGCGTTCGGCGGCTGAGTTCGCCTCCGGCCACATACCGGGCGCGGTCAATATTCCGATGGATCAAATCGAGGGGCGCGTACAGGACCTTAATTTCAATCTCCCCATCGTCCTCATCTGCCAGGCGGGGCAGCGGGCGCGCATTGTTGCTGGATTGCTGAAGCCTTGTTCGCGCGAGATTTCGGTCCTCGAAGGCGGCACGAAGGCATGGATGCAGTCGGGCCTGCCGGTGGTGGCGAGCGTCAGCACGCGCTGGTCGCTGGAGCGGCAAGTGCGGCTGGGCGCGGGTTTGCTGGCGTTGACGGGCTGCATACTGGCGTTGACGGTTCATCCACTCTGGGTGTTGCTCTGCGGCTTCATTGGTCTGGGATTGACCTTTGCCGGGCTCACGGACATTTGCGGGATGGGGATTCTGCTTGGGAAAATGCCCTGGAATCGACGCAGTCATTGTGCAATCGGGACTGAACGTACGGCGCACTCGGCGAGTCGTCCATGACTCTCTGCTGTGACGTCGAGCTTCCGCAGTGCAACAATGAAGTTGTGGACCTCGACTTCGACGCGTTGACGCGGCAGCATAAGGATTCCGTCTATCGACAGATGATCCGCGTGTGCGGCAATCGTGAAGATGCGGAAGACGTGCTGATTGAAGCGTTGCTGAAGGCCTACCGCCATCTTGATCAATTGCGCGAGTCGGCAGCCTTTCGTGCGTGGTTGGCCACGATCGCGAAACGGGTGTGCTGGCAGTTGAAAGAGCGTGAGGCGTTGCTCCCGCTGATGCAACTGTCGGCGCTGGAGGACGAGGGCCGCGAACTGGCGGGGGTTGAGCCGCTTCCGGATGTGCAGTTGGCGCGACGGGAGATGAAGCGGCTGTTAAATGATGCCATCGAGGCGCTGCCAGCGCTTTATCGTCCCGTTTACGAGTTATGCGATGTAGAAGACTTGCGGGGCGACGAGGCCGCACAGAGGCTGGGGATTTCACGAGCAGCCATGAAATCGCGGCTGCACCGGGGGCGCGAAATGGTGCGGACTCATCTGGATGGGGCGCTGGCGCGGCAAGCTTTGAAGTAAGGGTTGGTGCATTGCTTTTGATTTTTGTTTGTCGATCCATTCATACGACTTGGAGGCTTTATGGAAATTACTGTGGAACATCTGGGAGCGGTACAGTTTGAAATCAAGGCGCGGCAGCATTCGATTGTGAGCGACCAGCCGCCGGAGAATGGCGGCCATGACGAAGGCATGACGCCGCCGGAACTTCTGCTGGCTTCGCTCGGATCATGTGCCGGCTTTTACGCGGCGCAGTATCTGCGCAAACATAAGCTGGCATCCGCAGGCACGCGGGTTCGGGTGACCGCCGACAAACTCAAGGATCCGGCGCGCATCGACAATTTTTCGATTGAGATCGATGCGCCTGGGGCGCTCAGCGAGCAACATCGGGCGGGGGTTGAGAACTCGGTGCATCATTGCCTGATTCACAACACGCTTCTACATCCGCCCAAGATTTCAGTGCAGATAGGTCAGTTGTCGCCGGCCGATGACGAACGCGTGGTGGTTCCTATGGCTGGCTCTTGACAGCGAAAGTATCCGAGGCGAGACTCGGTTTAGCTCTCTGATTCAATACTGCGAGCGGCTGGACTGAGATTGAATGCGTGGATTCACTGAACCCGAGGATGGGTCGAAGCTAAGCGACAAGGACAGGAACGACGCGAGGGAGACGGCGGATACTCGCGCTAAGAGCGAAGCCGGCGCGGTCAAAGACGGATCGATGGCCGAACGATCGTGGGCCGGCGCGGCAGCGGTTGATGTTCTGTCTTCGGGCAGCGCTTTGGAAAAAATGGAACTGGACGCGGCTCTCCAGTTGCTGGTGGAGCGTGCGCAGTACATCACCGGAGCCACGGGAACAGCGCTCGCGCTGCCGCAGGGTGAAGAGATGGTTTGCCGCGCCAGCGCGGGGAGTTCAGCGCCGGCGGTGGGAGCGCGGTTGCAGGTTCGGTCGGGATTGACGGGCGAGAGCCTGAGCCGGAAGCAGTTGCTGCGCTGTGACAATGCGGAAGCCGATCCGCGAGTGAATCTGGAAGCTTGCCGGGCGCTGGGCATCGCCTCGATTGTGGTATTGCCATTGCTGCGGCGCGATGGCGAAGTTCGCGGACTGTTCGAATTGTTTTCCGACCATCCTTATGCTTTTGAGGAGCGGGATTTGATTGCTCTGGAGCGGATGGCGGAGCTGACCGGGGCAGCTCTCGACCTGTCGGAACGACAGAGACCGGCGGATGCGGCGGCGGGGCAGCGCGAACCAGAGACGCCCAATGCGCGGTTGAGTGCGGCAGCGGCGGCGAGCGGCGCAGTGAGGGCAGATCCGGGCGTGGTTGCCACACCACAACCATCAGGTTCTTCGGAGGCGCTGGCGGCTGCGCCTCCGCTGACTTCACCCTCGGCTTTGTCTTCGTCATCCTCTCCAGCGACTGTGCCTCTGTCTCGGGAGCCCGTCCCGGAGTCGATGCTGCGGGTGCAAAAATGCGCTTCCTGCGGATTCCCGGTTTCCGAAGGCAGAACGCTCTGCCTCGATTGTGAAAAGAAGGAGCGCGAGAAGAACGAGGCAGAGAAGCTGAACGATGGCGCCAGGCCGGACCTGAAGGCGCAGGAGCCATCCCCAGACACATTGTCTGGCTCGGATGCTGCCAGTTCGACGGCACAGGAGGAATTCGTGCCGGCCTTCCTGGTCAATTCCGCGTCGGAAAAACACTCGTGGCTAGCCGAGCACATCAATCTGCTGGCGATCCTCGTGCTGATTCTGGGAATTCTCGTTGCTGTGGTGGTATTCAGGTAAATAGGTTTCAATAATCATTTCTGCCAGTCGGCTTCGATTACCAGCTATGTACGGGCAGATATGCGTTGGTCTTGACAAATCGGCGGTCGAACCATACTCTGCGCATAATCTCTAGTCCCAGGAACAGGTGCTCACGCATGAAAAATGTCTATGAAGTTTTACGCCAGAAGGAACTTGAACTGACCCGGCTGGAAAAAGAAGTGGAAGCGTTGCGAGTGGCGGCGCCGCTGCTATCGGAGGAGAAGGAACAGATTGCGGAAGCGCCCAAGCCTACTTTGGCCGCAGCGCCTCCGCAGCAACCGGTGCGCATGCCTCCGGTAGTGGCCGCGCAAACCGCGCCGCCTGCGGCACGCGCGGCTGGATGGGAAGACGCGGCCAAGCGCTGGCCGTAAACTATGTCCCGAGTGCGGCTCGACCTGAGCGGCTGAAAACAGGTTGCGGGAAAAAGTATTGTCCAGATCGGCGTCTTGCCTCGGCGGTTTGAAGCCGATATTGGAAACAAGCAACTTATCGCAGCGGTGAACCGCTACGCCACCCGAAAGCAAAAGGAAAACCAGTTTTTCAGCAAACTGTTTAGCCGCTGAGGCAAGATGTCTAAGCTTGAATTCACTTTTTCCGCACGCTCTTAGCCGCGCCATATTCCGAGCCGCAGAAACACGGGCTCTAACCCCGAAGGAAACGGCTTCATCTCGAAAGGCGTGCCAGACCTTATTCCGTGTATTTCCGGGACACTACGCTAGCTGCTCGTTACAAATGGAGTTCAATGGTGGCGAGCAAGATGGACAACGGCGAAGGGCAATAACTGTCAGCATCAGCCCTTGGATATACAGTTTTATTTCATCAAAATTTAACATTGTTCTTCACCTCGCGCTAACAAGTGCCTGCTAGACTGGCCACCATTTGTCGCTGACACTCGCGGCGACTCTCAAAATCCAAATTTCCAGGAGATCGCTTCATGAAAAGACTTGCGTTATTTGCGGTCGTGTTGGTCCTTGCAACCGCTGCATTTGCCCAGGAAGGTCCTGTGCCGAAAGGCGTTCCCGAACTGAACCACGTCTGGGTCATCATGATGGAAAATCATGGTTTCGTGCAGGTGCTGAATAACCCAGCCGCACCGTTCACCACTCAATACGCCTACTCCGCCAACCTCGCCACCAACTACTTCGCCGTCGCGCATCCCAGCCTCACCAATTATCTGGAGACCAATGCCGGATCGAACTTCGGAGTTCTGGATGACAATTCTCCCGACTGGCACAACGCGTCCTGCTTGCCGAACCTGGCCACTGGCGTGACCAATTGGGAAGTGACGACCACTCCCATTTGCCCCATCTCCGGCAGCGGGATCGACGCAGCCACTCCTGCCATCGACTACACCAACGAGAACCCGGGAAAGCCGACCATCAATATCGATGCCGTTCACTCGTATGCAGCTGATCCTAATATTCTGGGCATCAGCATCGCGGACCAGTTGGTCGCCGCCGGGAAGACCTACAAGACTTATCAGGAAAGCCTTCCGCTGGTGGGCGCCGACAACATCAATTACAGCGACGGCAACTTTACCAACCTCACCAACTTCACGCTGTTCAACAATCTCTGGCCAGCGCAACCGCCGACGTTCAGTTCGAGCAATATTGTTCAGCTGTACGCCGTGAAGCACAATCCGTTTGCCTACTTCCAATCCACGCAAGAGGGATTGACGCCGGGAAACAGCCTGGCGAATACGGTCCCGTTCGACGGGGACGGCGGCCTTTATGGCGACCTGCGGTCCGGTAAGGTGCCGAACTACAGTTTCATCGTGCCCAACCAGTGCAACGACCAGCACGGACGCGGCAACGGCACCATCTTCTGCCAGTATGATCCTAACGACAACGGCACGCAGACCGGCCTGAATCCGGCTCTGATGGCGCTTGGCGACCAGGCACTGCAGAGGATCGTAAGCGCGATCCATGCCTCTCCAGCATGGAAACATGGACACGCCGCCATAGTCACCATCTGGGACGAGGATGACTACAGCATTGCTCCAACCATCAACCAGGTCGCAGCCATCGTTGACACCAACTACGGCTTCAAGCAACTTGAGAGCAATGTGTACTACACACACTTCTCGCTGCTCAGGACCCTCGAAGGAGGGTTCAGGCTGCCCTGCCTGAATCATGCCTGCGACTCGAGCACGGCGGCAATTACCGACCTGTTCGGTGAGCCGTAAACATCATCGTAAGAAGCTGTTTCGGGCCGGACGCCAGTCCGGCCTTTTTTTGCGACTAGACTCAGCAATTCGCGAGGCTGGAAACTTTCCTGGCCAGCCAGTAGTCTAATTCTGAAGGATTGCTGTGATTTTTTCGCGAATGAAATTCTCTCGACTTCTTTCTGCTGTTCCAGTCTCGTTTCTTCTGTACGCACTTTTCTGTTCCGGCGTCTGGGCCGATCAGAGCAAGACAGTACCGCAACCACCTCCCTTTTCTTCCGCGCCGGTTCTGCCCACCGACTTCGCCGGCTGGCAGCTCAAGGGCGCTGTCACGAAAAGCGATGATCCCGTAGCTGCAGATGCTGCCAATGCTCCTGTCCTCAAGGAATACGGCTTTCAGCGGTTCGAAAAGGCCGTCTACAACCGCGACGATGGCCGCAATCTGACGATCAGGGCCGCGGAATTTGACGATGCCAGCGGCGCCTACGGTGCTTTCACCTACTACGTCACCGCCGACATGCGCCGGGAGACGATCGGCGCAGCGGGAGCTTATCAGAATAACCGCGTGCTCTTTTATCAGGGAAGTGTGCTGGTGGACGCGGTCTTTGACCGCATGAGCGTGATGTCGGCTGCGCAACTGCGCGAACTGGCGGGATTGCTGCCGCCGCCGCCGGGCAACAAGGCGAACCCTCCGACGCTACAGACTTATCTTCCCAGGCGCGCTTTTGACAAGGATTTCGATCGGAACACAACGAAATATGTTTTGGGGCCATTGGCGCTGAATCGAGTAGGAGCGCCGCTGCCGGCATCGATGGTGGATTTCACGGCGGGCGCGGAAGTTGCCCTGGGCAAATACGAAGCGGCGGCAGGCGATGCCACGCTGATGCTGATCGAGTATCCGACGCCGCAGATTGCGGCCCAGCGGCTCAAACAGATCGATGCCTCGCATCATGTCACCGAACAAAAGCCGGGAGTCGCATCGATTGTCGATGTGGGCCCGTTCTTCGACGCCCGCACGGGACCGATCATCGTGATTGCTGCGGGGCCGCTGTCAAAAAGCGAGGCGCGGTCGTTGATGTCGTCGATCAGTTACGACGCCGATGTGACGTGGAACGAAAACACTTACGTCAGCAAAAAAGATAATCTGGCGAACTTTCTGTTTAATGCAATCGTTCTCTGCGGGATTGTGTTGGGCCTGGCGCTGGTGGCTGGCGTTGCATTTGGCGGCTTGCGTTTGCTGGTAAAGCGCTTTTTCCCTGACTCCGTCTTTGACCGGCGAGAGGTCGTGGAAATCATCTCCTTGCACCTGGAGGAAGAGGTCCGGGTGGTGCCCCGCGAGCGGTAAGTGACTCAATCGAATCTTCTTAGCTGCAAAAAGAGGGCATTTTGCCCGTTTTGGACCTGGTTTGCTGACTTGTGGACGCATCCCCTAAGTGATTGAAAATAAGACTATTTAAGTCATATATTTTGCTTGACAGTGTGCTTTTAAGGCTCATAAGATTTCGGCAGAAAGTTCTGATCGGAAAAAACCTCCGTAGGAACTATTCTCCCTTGAAAGAAAAGGCTGCCCTGTTGCCGGGTGGCCTTTTCGTTTTGTGTGGAAAAGCTCTCCGTTCCCGGTTCTCAGTTCTCCGGGACAGATCGAAGTCCGGCTCCCACCGAGAACTCAGAACTGGGAACTTCTTTAGGAACTTCAGAGAACCGCATCCGTATCAACTGTAGGGCAAGTTGTGCTGCTCCGAGGAGCTTCAATGTTCTGCGATCAATGTGGAATGCAGTTGCGAGCGGGAGAACCTCGTTGTGGACGGTGCGGCAAAGCCGTTCTTGGACTCGTCGAACTTCGCCGCAGCCGGGTGCGTGAACATGTGCGCTTGCTCGGCATTCTCTGGATGGCGTACTCGGCATTTCACGCTGTCGGAGGAGTCGGCGCGCTGATCATAGCGCAGACAATCTTTGGAGGCGTGCATGGGCTGATCCATATTCCAAATGGTCCTCCGCCTGAAGTGACGGTCTGGCTGCGGCCCTTGATCAGCGTTTTCGGGTGGTTGTTGCTGGTGAAAGCGGCTGCGGGCTTCTTTGCCGGCTGGGGCTTGCTGCAGCGCGAGGATTGGGCGCGGACGGTTGCCCTGGTGGTGGGCTTCATCGCGCTACTCAATGTTCCGATCGGAACTGTGCTCGGGGTCTACACGCTGTGGGTGCTGCTGCCGGCGCAGTCCGATGAAGAGTACCGAGCCCTGGCGCGAGCTGCTTAGCGCTTGACTCGTCCTACAGGCAACCCGAGCACACTAGAGTTCGCGCCCGCGTAGTATCCGAGCGTGACCTGACCGAGGGACTTGGGTTCAGCAAATCAGTTTCGATGAAGAATCCGTGACCTGCGTCGATGTAGTAGTAGTTCATCAACCTCGATCCGGTGGAGTGGCTGCCCCGGGGTTCAAGCGAAGAAATTCCGGCTCGAAATGGAGTGGTTCGACCCCAGCACACCACCAGCCGTCAAAGACAAGCTGCGTGCTGCTGCTCCGGCCGGCACAGAGGTGATGCTGTACAAGAATATGGAAGACTTCAAGGCTGCTTTTCAGGACGGCAAGAACCTGCAATGGATTCAGCATGAGCTGGAATCGGTCGCGCAACCAGCGGTACCTGCTCATCGCTAAGGCGTAACAGGCTTACCTCGACTCCAGCCGCCGGCAGCGCTGTGTTATAACTCTCGCAGATGCCCACTCGCCAAGGATCCGTGCACCTTTTCAAGTTCAAGGGGATCGATGTATTTCTGCACTGGTCGTGGTTTCTGGTGGCGTTTTATGAGATCCAACGCGGGGGTATTGGCCATTATTCTTCGGTTGCTTGGAGCGTAGCGGAGTATCTTGCGCTGTTCTTGATTGTGACCATGCACGAGTTCGGCCACTCGCTGGCCTGCCGTCAAGTTGGAGGGCAAGCCAACAAGATCGTTCTCTGGCCATTGGGCGGCGTGGCTTATGTCAATCCTCCGCCTCGGCCGGGCGCTACGCTCTGGAGCATTGCTGCCGGACCGCTGGTCAACGTGGTGCTGATCCCAATTATCATCGGCGTCGGGTATATGTGCCGCTCGATCGGCTTATATGCCGCTATACCCGATCTACGGCCATTACTTCACGCCATCTTTTATATCGATGTCGGCCTTCTGCTGTTCAACATTCTGCCCATCTACCCGCTGGATGGCGGACAGATTCTTCGGTCCCTCCTCTGGTTTGTGATGGGCCGAGCGCGAAGCTTGCAGGTGGCCACGATTCTCGGCTTGATTGGAGTTGTCGGCTTCATCGGGCTTGCCATCTGGACGCAGTCGCTCTGGTACGGATTCATCGCCGCCTTTATGCTGCTGAATTGCTGGAGCGGATTGCGCCACGCCCAGGAACTTCTGCGTTTTGCCAAGTTGCCGCGCCGGGAAGGCTTTACTTGTCCCGCGTGCCAGTCGCATCCGCCGATTGGCGATCTGTGGACTTGCGGTCACTGCGGGCAGCCTTTCGATTTCTTTCAGGCTCAAGGTGTCTGTCCGCACTGTGCGACGCGCTTTGCGCAAACGCGGTGCATGGATTGTGGCACCGTGAACTCTCTCGACGAGTGGTACAAGCCTGCGATGAGCGTTAGTTCTACTCTGCCTGCGTCTACTGTTTAAGGCGACCCTTTACCACAGAGGACACCGAGGTTCACGGGGAACGGCCCCAGAACCGGAGGGCAGAAGACCGACAAAGACACTTTCCGGGTTGCCGATCTAAACTAATCATTCTTGGAACCCGTTACCCACTTTCTATTTGGCGCCGCCATGGGCCGCGCCGGGCTCAATCGCAAAACGGCGCTGGCCACTGCTACCTTGACTTTAGGCGCGGAGGCTGCGGACCTTGATGTTCTCAGCCGCTTTGGCGGCTCGGCTTTTGGGCTGAACCATCATCGCGGCTTCACGCACTCTTTTCTGGGAGTGCCGATGGTCGCAGCGGCGGTGGTGGGGTTCGTCTATCTCATCTGGCGGCTGCGTGGGCGCAAGACGCGCAATCCGAATCTTCTTCCACGATGGGGATGGCTCTTTGCTTACGCCTGCCTTGCCGGACTGAGCCACATTTTCCTCGACTACACGAACAACTACGGAGTGCGTCCCTTCTGGCCCTTTTCTGAAGTTTGGCACTCCGGCGATATCGTCTTCATCGTCGACCCTGTGATTCTCGTCGTCCTGACGCTGGGCCTGATTCTCCCCGCATTATTCGCGCTCATCGCCGAAGAAATTGGCGCTCACAGGAAATCCCCGCACGCCCTGCCGCGTGGACGCTTGGCCGCGACTTTGGCTCTGATCGCCGTCGTCGCCTGGTGGGGACTGCGCGCGTATGAGCATGGCCGCGCTGTCGCCGCGCTTGATTCGCGCACCTACAACGGAGCCGTCGCGACCCGCGTTTCTGCGTATCCGCATCCGGTCAATCCTTTTCGCTGGTATGGGGTGGTGGAGACGCCTGCTTTCTTCGCCAATGTGGAAGTAGACTCGGCGAGGCCTGAAGTCGATCCCGACGCGCAGATGCAGATTCATTACAAGCCCGAAGAAACCGCGATCACATTGGCCGCCAAGAGAAGTTATCTGGGGCGCGTCTATCTCAGTTGGGCTCAGTATCCGATTAACGAGACGGAAGAACTGGCAAGCGATCCGGCCAACAATTCCCGCCCCGCCTACGCCGTGCGGTTCTACGATCTTCGTTACGACTATCCACAAAGGGCGCGTGGCACATTGAGCGGCGTAGTGTTGCTCACTCGCGATCTGCAAGTAGTAGACGAGAGCTTCGGACTCAGCGGCGCGCAAGGTCGATAATCCCTGTCGCGGGCTACAAGTCTTTTCTCACTTGCACTCATGGCGCGATGGTTATAATGCGCGAGTGAGCCTTCCGGACGAGACCGGCCCACGCCAGAGGGGAATTGGTTCGAACCCTCCGTCGCGGGAAACTGCTTCGATGGGTCCTGGCTCTGCAGAAAACAGGCCGCCCGATTCACCCGCCATTGCCGCAGGAGAAATCCTCGCCAGCCGCTACAGAATTATCAGCCTTCTCGGCAGCGGCGGCATGGGTGAGGTCTACGAGGCGGTCGATCTTGTGCTGCAAACTGGTGTCGCCCTGAAGACGGTTCGATCCGATGTCAGCGGATCGAGCAGTGCGCAATCCGAAACGCGAGTGGCCCAGTTGGACCGATTTAAGCGCGAGGTACATCTTGCGCGGCAAGTCACCCATCCGAATGTTTGCCGCATTTTCGATTTAGGGTTGCACGTCTCCGAGTCGGGCAGTAAGACGTGGTTCCTCACCATGGAATTACTTGCCGGTCTCACCTTGTGGGAGACGATTGCACGCGGCGGCCCGATGAATGCGGCGGACGCACTGGCCATCGTGAAGCAAGTGGCGGCGGGTTTGAACGCGGCGCACATGGCCGGCATCGTACACAGAGATTTCAAAAGCTCGAATGTAATTCTGATTCAGCCGGAGGCTGCGGGAGCGCCGTCAACTTCTCTGTCAGTGCAAGCGAAGATCACTGACTTCGGACTGGCGCGCGTCTTTACCGGAGGCGATTCGGTGATGACGACGCTTACCGGTGCAGGCACGATGGCCGGCACTCCGGCCTACATGGCGCCCGAGCAGGTTGAGGGTTCGGAGACCAGTGCCCGCACTGACATTTACGCGCTCGGCATCGTCATGTACGAGATGCGCACTGGGACCTTGCCTTTTTTGGGTCCGACGCCATGGGCAGTTGCCGCGAAGAGATTGCAGGAAGCTCCGGTTCCGCCGCACGTCTACGCTCCGGGGATTGAACCGGAGTGGGAGGCGGCGATTCTCCGATGCCTGGAGCGCGCTCCGGCAGATCGTTTTCCGAGCGTGCTGGAGGTGGTTTCTGCGCTGGAAAATAAGCCCGCTTCCGATGCTGCTGTGTCGCAGGATTTTCGCTTACGCCCATCGGGTGCACCGCGACTGGCAACCAGTCAAACGGCCAAAGAGAAAAAGCGGCAGACGACGTGGTTCACGATGGCGGGAATCGCCTTGGCGGTTGTGCTGCTCGCCCTCGTCTATTTCATTCCCAGAATTTCCCGCAAGCCGGCAAGCACTGCGGCAACTGCCTGGAGCGCAGCGACGTTCGGATGGCACCAGACCATATTTCCCGCCGATGTGTCGTTATCGAACGCTCTCGTGATTGCGCCTCCCGTAGTGGGGTCTGCGGCATTCTCGCTGTTTGGAGCATCGTCGCTGCAGACCTGGGATCCGACCCAGCGTCCGCAACCGGTAACGGCCCCCGACTTTACCATCGCCGGCCGAGCTGACTGCGGCGGCGGAATGTGGTTGATTCACGATGACTACCAGCACATCACCCAGTGGATACTCAGAAAGAGCGCGCAGTCAAGACCTTAAGAATGCCTGCAACGTTTCGAGCCGCGGCGTGTCTCGACGCCGCTGGCGAACGCTGGGCTCTAGTCGCCGACAATGGTGGAGCTTCGCGTCTGATCGAATTCGATGCACGCTCCAATCAAACGGAGCGATCCCTTCTACTGCCGGACTTGTATGTCAGGGTGGCATCTAACTTTCGCGACAATCTTCTGGTGCTGATCGGCCGGGATAAGGTTAGTGTGCGAACCTTCGACCGTTTGGAAGAAGTTCTCAAAGATCCTCTGTCCGAGAAAATACCGGGCGATGCGGCCTATGGCTGGTCGCCTTCCGGCCGCTACCTCGCCTTCGGCTTCAAGCAGTTGCTGATCTACGATCTGCAGCAGAAAAAACGGATTGCAGACCTCGCCAGCACAGGCTGGATCAAGGGAGTTGGCTGGATCTCCGACGAAGGTCTCAGCGTCATGGATGATCGCGGCCGGCTCTATTGGACGTCAAATCTACTCAAGGGCTGGGAACTGCGGCAGGAGCCACCCGCCGAAAGTGTATATCGCGCTTTCTGGTTTTCGGCGATACTCCGCTGGCTGGCCGTCAGTGATAGTGGTAGAGCGCTGTCGTGGGACTATGTGACGCCCTCGGTGCTTCTCGATTTACCTGTCTCTGCGCTTGAACTGTGGTCGGTCGCACCCGATCCGCGCGGATCACGGGTGGCGGTCTCGGGCAAGGACTCGCGCATCTATATTGTCGATCTTGGCCAAAAGAAAGTCGTTCGAACTTTGGAAGGCCACACGGACGGTGTGCCATTCGTCCGCTACGATTCCGCGAATCGGCTTATCTCCGCAGGCGACGATTCCACGCTTCGTGTTTGGGATCCGGATACCGGGAAGCTGCTGCAAACCGTGCAGGCACATCGCAGCCTGATCAACGCTTTCGCCATCAGTCCCGACGGGCGATGGCTTATCTCGGTGAGTTCCGACCGGGCCATCAAACTTTGGGCCCTGCCGGGCCTGAGATGGGCGCAAGATCTCGGGCTGACGAAGGACGCCGGCGCCGATGTTTCATTCTTGCCCGGTGATAACCAACCTTTTCTGGTTTCGGACTGGGGCGGCGGGCTATACCTGTACCAGGGGACGGCGCCCGACTGGACGATGAAACAGGAATTTCAAACCGGCAAGCAGATAATCTACATGCTCTGCCCTGCCGCTCATGGCTGGTGGGCGAATTTTCAATTCGGCGAAAAGGATGGATTGTGGCTCGTACCTGCGGAGGATATCAACCAGGCCACGCACATCTCTCCCGATTCGGGTTACTACTGCTGGACTTCGAAGGATGGTCAATTGACCGCCGCGGTTTCCTCCAACCACATTGAAGTGCGAGCGAATGCCGCGGGAAAAATCAATGCGTCCTACTATGTTGCCAACGATCTGGGCGACCCGGTGGCAATTCAAAATCAGCCTCCCATGGTGCTAATAGGGCGCAGCAATGGGCATTTGATGGCTTGGCCCCTGAACTCAAAATAGCGACGCCTGAATAGTCGGCCTATGTGCTGCGCTTGACCGGCAGGCTGCGCTCGCGCAACAATCCTAATTGACAACTGACTCGCGGATTTTGATGAGGTGAATATGCTGGCGTATCTGTTCGTTGTTTTCGCAGTATTGGCGCGGATGCCTTTCATGCCGCATCCCTGGAACTTCACGCCGGTAGCGGCAGCTCTGCTCTATTTCGGCGCGCGCGGGCCTCGCCGTCAGTTGTGGGTGCCGTTGGCTATGCTCGCGGCTTCGGATGTCATCCTGACGAAGTTGGTTTACTCCTACCAGTTTTCTTGGGACCACTTCGTGACCTGGGCGTGGTATGCGGCGATCTTGTTGCTGGGCACGCGGCTGCGCGAGAACAGCAACTGGCTGCGCGTGGGAGCAGCGGCGCTGGCCAGCTCCGTCTCGTTTTTTGCGATCAGCAATTTTGCGGTGTGGGCCTGCTGGAATATGTATCCGAAGACTCTGCCGGGCCTGATGACTTGCTACGTGGCGGCGGTGCCGTTCTTCCGGCAAGCGCTAGCCGGCGACATGCTGTTCACGGCCGCGATGTTCGGACTGCCGGCGATGGTTGTCGCGCTGGGGCGCCCTGTGGATAGGTCCAGCGGAGTTACAGCCGCCTGATTTCTCGGTTAATCGATTTTTTTCGCGCGGGCTTCGGAAAGCTCGCGCGTTTTTCTTGCCCGCCGTTTTGAGTGCCTCCATCCAAGCCAAGCCAGTAGCGCTGCGGCCACGCATGCCAGAATCCACAGGAAGTGACGGCCAAAGATATTGCCTGTCAAGGTGACGATCTGCGGACCAAACCATAGGGTCAGCAGCGCCTCGATCAGGAAGCGAGTGAAACGACCGGCGAAAATCGCCAGCATGAAATGGCCGAAGTTCATCTCAAACGCCGCGGCGGCCAGCACCACAATCTTGAAGGGCGTAGGCGGCGGGAGCATGGAAGGGAACATCAGCGCCCAGAATTCATGCCGATCGAAGGATTCGTGAATCTTCTCGAAGCGCTCGGGGGAAAGCCGTTTGCGCAGCAGAACCTCGCCGCCGGTGTATCCGATGACGTAAATGACGATGCTGCCCAGGACCGACCCGACCGCTCCCAGCAGCACATACAGCAGGAAGCGCGAGCGGTCGCTATACACGTAGTAGACGAAAATCGCATCCAGCGGCATGCCCAGGAAGGACCCGTCCACCGCGGCCAGGGCGAGCATTCCCCAGGGCCCAAGAGGCAGGAGCGCGTGCTTGATCCATTCGCTGTAGGCGTGGAGAAAATGCTTAATTTTGTTCAAGTAGGTTAGTTTACGCGAGAAGCGAAGTGAGGCGGCTGGCGCAAACGCGATCAGAGTTTTCCTCGGCATCCTGGTGCGGCTTGCGATCATCCGAAAGATGTGAAAGGGTTCTAGAGGAGTGACTGAAGGGCAAAATTCCGCGGCAGTTAAAGTGTCTGGCGAAAAAGACGGCAAAGCGACGAACGAAAAAAACTCGTCCACAGTAACCTTGGCGACGACCTTGCGCGCCTTGCGGCACCGCAATTTTCAGCTTTTCTTCAGCGGACAACTGATCTCGCTGATTGGCACCTGGATGCAGACCGTCGCCCAGGCATGGCTGGTGTACCGGTTGACAAAATCCGCGCTGTTACTGGGCAGTGTGGGCTTTGCCAGCCAGATACCGGTCTTCCTAGTGGCCCCGCTCGGAGGTATAACGGCGGATCGCGTCAATCGCCAGCGATTGATCATCACCACGCAGACTGCCTCCATGATCCTTGCGGGCATACTCGCCTGGCTTACGCTGACCGGTCGCGTTCATGTGTGGCACATCTTTGTGCTCGCAGCGTTGCTGGGAGTGGTGAACGCCTTCGATATTCCCGGCCGCCAGTCGTTTCTCGTTGACATGGTCGGAAAAGAAGATCTGATGAACGCCATTGCGCTGAACTCGTCGATGTTCAATGGCGCGCGCGTTATCGGCCCGGCAATTGCGGGAATTTTAGTGGCGAAAATCGGCGAGGGCTGGTGCTTTGGCGCTAACGCGCTCAGCTACATTGCCGTGATCGTCGGGCTTCTGCTGATGGACGTGCACAGCGCTGCGCGCATCAGCGGCCATTCGCCGTTTGAAGACATCGTGGAGGGCTTTCGCTGGGCCAGCCAAACCGGCATCATCCGTTCCCTGCTCTTGCTGCTGGGGTTGGTCAGCCTGGTGGGTATGCCGTACACGGTTCTGATGCCGATCTTCGCCGACAAAATTCTGCACGGCGGCGCACGTGGCCTGGGCATTCTGATGGGTTCGACTGGAATAGGAGCATTGCTCGCCGCTTTGACGCTGGCGGCCAAGACCGGCGTAAAAGGGCTGGGACGGTGGGCGGCATTCGCCTGCGGAAGCTTTGGGATCAGCCTGATTTTTTTCGCCTTCTCGACCCACTTCTGGCTGTCGGTAGCGTTGCTCATGCCGGCTGGATATTCGATGATGCTGCAGATGGCGTGCTCGAACACGCTGATTCAGACGATGGTGCCCGACCAGTTGCGCGGCCGGGTTATGGCCGTCTATTCGATGATGTTCATGGGCATGGCTCCTCTCGGAGCATTCTTCGGAGGAGCTTTGGCTCACCGCATCGGCGCGCCCATCACGGTTGCGGTTGGAGGCGTAGCGTGCGTGGTTGGCGCGTTCTCATTCTGGCGCGCATTACCCGACATGCGCGTCGAAGCGCGGCGCCTCATTATCGCGCAGGGCTTGGCTGGAGGTGAGCCTGCTCAGGAATTCAATGCGCAGCCGGTGGAGGAGTGACGGTTAACTCCGTGGGGCCGGAAGGTCGGAGTTGGACATATCGAATAACACTTTCCATTCCCCGTTCGCCTGTTTTTTCCAAACCATCAGATACTTTCCCTGGTCGGAGACAGGTTTCCCCGACGCATCTTTAAAACTCATTTCGTAGGCGCCGCTGGTATAACCAAGTTCCCCCGAAGCGGCAATGCCGGCCTGGTTCGGATGCCAGGTGATCTGGTGATCCTGCAGCGCGAACGCGCGTGCGATAAATTCAGAGATGGCATCCTTACCCGTCAAAATGGGAGAGTGGGGGACCAGCATCGAGCCTTGTTCATCGAAGAAGCCGACCGATTTGGCCAAGTCTTTTGCCGCAAAGGCTTTCAGCCAGGCTGCATCGGCTGCCAGCAGTGTATCGACTGCCTCGGACCGCGATGTCATGGTGTTTCTCGCTACTTGACCTCTACCGAGTCGCAAATCATTGGACCAGCTTGCGCTGCTGCAAAAACTCTTTTACCACCGCTGCAGGATCGCGATGTTGTCCGTCTACCGCGTAATTCAGCCGTCGCATGTCGTCATCGGAGATGGCCCCCGCCAGCGCGTTCAGCGCAACTCCCACTTCAGGATGGCGCTTCAGCATCTCGTCGCGCATGATCGCGACGGCCTCATAGGGCGGGAAATAATGATGGTCATCCTTCAGCACGAACAGGTCAAGCGCCGGAATCAGACCATCGGTATTGTTCCCGGCGATGATATCGACCTGATGATCTTTCAGAGCGCGGGTGATCAAGCCAAGGTCCATGATGCGAGGCGGTTCTGCGAACCGAAGGCCGTAGCTAGCGACCAAACCCTTGTATCCATCCGGGCGCTCCATGAATTCATAGCCAAATCCGGCGCGCCATTGTGGAGCGAATTGAGCTGCCTCAGACAACGCGCTCAGATGAAAATGCCTGGCGTCATCCCCGCGAATGACCATGGCGAAAGTGTCGTCAAATCCTAGCGGCGGCCCCACGCGAAGATTGAATTTGGCTTCGTAGTCCTGCTTCACGTGTTCATAAACATTCTGTTTATCCGCTCCAGGTTGCTGCTTCAGGACGGCGGTCAGCGCCGTGCCGGTATATTCCGGATAGATGTCGATGCGTCCGGCAAGAGCGGCCTGCTGGCAAATGAAAGTGCCAGCGAGATAGAAGCGACGCTCCACAGGGAGATGTGTGCGGGCCTCGATGATTTGCGCGAACATCTCGGCGAGAATCAGGTTTTCGGTGAAGTTCTTGGAGCCAACTACAATGCGATCCGAATTGTTTTCGCAACCCACCGGCGTGAACAGCACGATGCCGACGACCATTAACAGCAGAAAACTGAAGATACATTGTTGCCGGCTGGCGGGGATGAAATTGATCTTCAAGAGGAATGATGTTTCGCGGATGATGATTCTACGATCTGGACCGCAACAAACCCAGACGACGCTCCAGTCGTCCGAGCGCGAAGTCCGCGGCAAGTGCCAGGAGCGCGGCTGGAACTGCGCCGGCTAGAATAACCTGGTTATTCACCATAGCCAGTCCGCGGAAAATAAATTCGCCGAGGCCGCCGGCGCCGATGGCGGCTGCGATGGTGGCAAGGCCTATCGAGAGCACGGCGGCAATTCGTACTCCCGCGACGATGACGCCGAAGGCCAGAGGCAACTCTACTTGCCAGAGTAATTGGCGGTCGGTCAGGCCCATTGCACGCCCGGCCTCGACCACTGTGGGATCGACATTGCGAATGCCCGTGTAAGTATTGCGGATGAGAGGCATCAGCCCATAGAGGGCGAGAGCAAGTATTGCCAGGCGGCTGCCGCGCTCTCCGATCCAGGGAACAGGCAGAAGAAAACCGAAGAGCGCGAGGCTGGGAATGGTTTGAATTATGTTGGCGCTGCCCAGCACCGGAGTACTGAGCTTGGGCCAGCGCGTGATGAGGATGCCCAGCGGAATTCCAACGAACGCCGCGAGCAGCGTGGCCGTGCCAGCTAGAGTGATGTGCTCTAGCGTAAGTTCTAATACCTGTTGGCGATTCGTCATCATGAATTGCAGAAAATTCATCTCGTTACCTCGTCGTCTTGTTCGATGCCGCCGGATCTGGCAGTGCCGAGAATGCTTCCACGTAAGCGCGCACTAATGGATTCTGGGCGCGCGTAAATTCCGCCACGGGAAGATCCACGACGAGCTGTCCTGCTTCCATCAGGGCAATGCGATCGCCGAGCAGCAGTGCTTCGCGCAGATCGTGCGTCACAAAGATGACGGTTTTTTGCATCCGCTGCCGCAGAGCGCGAAACTCCTTTTGCATTTCCGATCGAGTGATGGGATCGAGCGCGCCAAAAGCTTCGTCAAGGATCAGAATGGGTGGATCGGCCGCCAGCGCTCGCGCCACTCCCACGCGCTGCCGCTGGCCCCCGGAGAGTTGACTGGGGTAGCGCGCTCGGAGTTCCTGCGGCAGGCCAACTGTGGCCAGGAGTTCGCGCACCCGTTCTTCGATCCGCGCCCGCGGCCAGTTCTCGCTCTGCGGAACGAGCGCGATGTTGCGCTCTACGGTGTAGTGCGGGAAGAGGCCTCCATCCTGCATGACGTAGCCGATGCCGCGCCGCAAACGGATGGGATCCCACCCGGCTGTGCTGCGACCGTTCACGCGCACGCTGCCCTCGGTCGGCAGCAGCAGGCGGTTGATCAATCTTAGAGTTGTCGTTTTGCCGGAGCCGCTGCGGCCCAGCAACACAACTGTTTCACCTTGATTCACCGACAGCACAAGATCCTGCAACAGCGCCCGTCCGTTGAGGCGAAACGATACGTGATCGAATTCGATGGCAGGCGCACGGTCGGCAGGAGAGGTCATTCGATAAAGAGGAGCGACGGGCTCCAACGCCTCACTAGCGAGAGCCGGATCTATACACACTCTCGGGCAATCCCGTGATTCTTATTCCACTGTGCCCTTTGTAACGGATGTTCAGACCGATCAGCAACGCGGTTATCTGTTCGACGATCCTGGCGTTTTCAAGCTTGCCGCCGTCAATCGCTCGCACGCCCGCAATTTTTGCGGCGAGTTCCATCGCAACTTGCGTTGCATTCGGATCGTCACTGCATACGATCACGTCGCAATCGATAGTTTCGTCGCTGTTCAGGACCTCGGCCGAAACGTTATGAAACGCGGCCACGACCGACACTCCCTTCGGAACAAGCTCGGCGGTTTGTTGCGCAGCGGAGCCTTGCCACACGCTGAGGGTACGGCTGGCGCGTCCTCCGATGCTCGCCGCCAGAGGGACAGTAGCATCGATCAGAATGCTGCCGGGGCGGATCGCGGGCTTCAATTGCTTAAGGAGAGCGGCCTGGCCTTCAAATGGCACGGTGAGTGCCAGAAGATCAGTGGCGGCACACGCTTCGGTATTTTCCATTCCCGAAACCTGGACATCACCGCCAGCCCGCTGGCGAAGCATGTCTGCCGTCTGCTTGGCCCGCGCGCCATCGCGAGAACCGATGATGACGGTTTCTCCCGCACGCGCCCAGCGCAAGGCCAGGCCAGTTCCCGCAGGCCCGGTTCCACCGATGATGGCGATAGAGCGACTCGCGCGGTCGCTCATGCGAATTCCGGAACCATGGACGATTCGAAAGAAACGGGGACAGCGGGCAGTTTGATCTGCATCCGCGAATATTTCGTGTTGCGTTCGGCGGGTATGCGGCCAATTTCCATGATGAGCGACTGAAAATCTTCAGGGCTCGTGTATTGTCCCGCGGTCGCTCCCGCTTCGCGCGAGATGTTTTCCTCCATCAGTGTTCCGCCGTAATCGTTGGCTCCGGCCTGCAGGCAGAGTTGCGACAGCTTGCGGTTCAGCTTTACCCACGAAACCTGAATGTTATGAATCGAGCCAGCAAGCAGGATCCTGGCCAGTGCATGAATCTTGAGATGTTCGGCGAGCGTCGGTCCGGTGCGCGCCAGTCCCTGCTGAAACAGGAGCGTGTTCTGATGCACGAAACCCAGAGGGACGAACTCGGTGAACCCGCCTGTCTCTAACTGAATCTGGCGAAACAAATTTAGCTGGCGAACCCAGTGGTCGGGCGTTTCCATGTGGCCGTACATGAGTGTGGAGGTGCTGCGAATGCCACAGGCGTGCGCGGTGCGAATTACTTCTTCCCACTGTGCCGACGAAAGCTTGTTGCGCGAGAGAACATGGCGCACTTGGTCATCGAGAATCTCAGCGGCAGTGCCAGGCAGCGTGTCGAGACCATTGTCGCGCAGCATCATGAGATAGTCGCGTAACGTCATGCCCGTTAGTTCCACGCCGTACACGATTTCCATGGGAGAGAACGCGTGAATGTGCATGCCGGGCACGGCATCTTTCACGGCACGCAAGATATCGCGGTAGTAGAACGGAGGCAGACCATGCGGCAGGCCGCCTTGAATACAAACTTCGGTGGCGCCGATGTCCCAGGCCTCTTTGCTTTTGCGTGCCATGTCTTCGAGCGTATGAAAATAGGAGTCGGCCTCACGCGGTCCGCGGCTGAAGGCGCAAAATTTGCATCCGACAAAACAGATATTCGTAAAATTAATGTTGCGGTTGACCACGTAGCTGACAATATTGCCGGCCAAGTCGCAGCGCAAGCTGTCGGCAGCGACGAGAAGCGCCAGCGAGTCTGCGCCGTCACAATTCGCCAGCGAGTAGCGTTGCGCGTCGGTGAGACACGCCCCGTCCTGGGCTTCCAGCACACTTTCCAGCGCGTGGCGGGTCGCCAGGGAAGCGCGGGGCGCGATGTCATCCCAGGTAAACGACGTGAAGTGCTCGAGTTCAAGAAACTGCGATGCCATGCCATTCTCCTAGCGAAATAAATCGTTCTTGGCGGGACGAATCAGCTCTCGCGCGCTGCCACTACCACGTTGATAAGCATAACCGCGAATGATGCACGCGGGAGTATTCGCCAGCTTGCCGCACACCAGACCCGCGGCACAAGCCAGTTCATCGGCCACAGCATCGACGGTTGCATGCAGCGAATAGCCATGCCGGTCGCGGCGTCCGCGATAATCGATGAGCGGGCGCATTCCGGCAACACCAATCGCCACTTCCGTCAAACCCTCGCGCCAGGGGCGGCCGAAGCTGTCGCTGACAATGACGGCGATGTCGATGCGCAACGTTTTCTTCACTTCGCGACGTATCTTTGCCGCCGAACGATCTGGACTCTCCGGTAGCAAGACAGCATGCTGACCGCCATCAACATTCGAAACATCCACGCCGCTGTTGGCGCAGACGAAACCATGTTTCGTCTCGGTGATCAGAACGCCGCGCTTTTTTCGCACGATGCGCCGGCTCTCGCGTAACGCCAATTCGCTGACCCGGGCGTCGACTTTGAAGCGACTCGCCCACCGCCGCGACGCAGCCGACGGGTTGACCGTATCGAGTTTGACCAGCGCGCCTTCTGCTTTCGAAACCACCTTATGCTTCACCACCAAAATGTCGCCATCCTGAAAACTAAAGCTCCAGACGCGCGCGGCTTCCAACAATTTTGCGCTCAGCAAATCCCCGGCGCGGATTTCTCCGCTGACGGCGAGGGGAATAATACGAATTTCCCCGGCCGCCTCGCGCCGAACGATGGAGGTCGTTCCGGTTCTCGCCATCTTACGCCGAATTCCGGACGAGGAAGTTTCGGCCGGCAAGGTTCCAGCTTCGCAGCAACTTCTGCGACCGCCGCTCGCCGCTGGCCGCGCTCAATTCGTATAAATCCTCCGGACGATCCGCATCGCGCGCAATCCCCGGCAATTGGAGCACAACGCACGGCAGCCCAGTCGCCTTGGCCGCAGCCCTGTGTGGCAGGAAACTGTCGTTGCCAAAGCGCAGGGGAAATAGATTTCCCGGCGCGCGCCACGCGGCATTCGTGCCTCGCCCCGCCGCATCGGGCACAAGCAAAGTACCGTTAGCGGGAGCATTGTCCACAATTGTCTGTAACTCAACTTCGTCGATCAACGGAATATCTGCGGGAACCACGAGCGTAGTTTTGGCTCCCCGCTCCATGCAAGCAACGGTCGCCATTTCGATGGCGTTCGTCTCTCCGGAGTTGTCGTCGGCAATAATCTCGAAGCTGAAGCGCGAGGCCAAATCGCGAGCGAACGGGTCGCTGGTCACGACCGCAACCGGAGGCCGCTTTTGCCAATTCGCCAGTGCTTGCAGCACATCCTCGCACATGGCTTGCGCGAGCGCGAATCGCTCTTCCGGAGTCAGAACCGAAGACAGGCGCTGCTTCGCGTCCGCCAGGTTTTTCACGGGAACCAGGATCATGCGCGCTCCGCTTGGAGGCGAGTTTGCTCAAATTGCGTTGCCGCCTCGATCACGCTTTTTGCCAGCGCCCTTCGGTCTTCGTTCTTGCGCATGAGAGTGGGCGCGCAGTGCACGCGCAGGCCGTTGCGGCACAAATCGCTTCTGCGAAGATCGGCGGCCAACGTCGCGTCCTCGGAATCGACGACCAACAGGTCGAGGAAATCGCGATAGAAATCTGCCACACCGGCGATGGAGACGGCGAAACCCTGCGCGGCCATAAGAGCTCCGGCAGGGCCGGTGACGGCCGCTCCTCCGACGATTGGGCTCACGGCTACAATGCGGGCATCGGTTTCGCACAGCGCTTCGCGAATTCCAGGCACAGCGAGAATTGGCCCGATGCTAGTGACCGGATTGCTCGGGGCGAGCAGCACAACTTCCGCCGAGTGAATAGCCTCCACCACCCCCGGCGCCGGCTTTGCATGCGCGGAGCCCTCGAAGCGAATCGATTTCACCGCGTCCTGATAGCGGCGCTGGACGAAATATTCCTGGAAACTCAAATCGCCTGCAGGGGTCAAGACGCGAGTCTCGACTCGCTCATTGCTCATGGGAAGGACGCGCGACTTGATGCCAAATCGCGTCGCGATTTCGGATGTCACCTCAGCCAATGTCCTGCCGTCGGCGAGCAACTCAGTGCGAAAAATATGCGTTGCCAGGTCGCGATCGCCGGCATTGAACCAAGCCGGCTCTCCCAACTGGCGCATTGCCTGCAAACAATAAAACGTGTCTCCCTTAATGCCCCAGCCACGCTCCGGGCTCAGCGTATCGGCCAGCACATAAAGGATGGAATCGACGTCGGGTGAAACATACAAGCCCCACCAGCGCATGTCGTCGCCGGTGTTCACGATGACTGTGAGTTCTTCCTGGGGTACGATCTGTCGCAGACCGTCGACGAATTTGGCGCCACCCGTGCCGCCGGTCAGGACCGTAATCATGCGGCCCTCCGAGCATAGCCGTTGGAGTCGGCCGCTGTGCCGAGGCGTTCTGTCAATAAGTTGCTGTGAGTTGCCGCTTGACTTGCGAACTCTGGATAAACCGGCAATCGTTGCCGCAACTCGAAGCCTTTCGCTGCTGTTCGCTGCCGTAATTGTTCGAGATGCGGCCACGGTTTTTCGGGATTGATGAAATCCGGCGTCAGCGGCGAAACGCCGCCCCAGTCGTTGATACCGCCATCGAGCAGATCGGCATAGTGTGGATCGGAAAGATTTGGCGGCGCCTGCAGATTCATCTCCGGCATCAGCAGGCGCGCCACGGCCAGCGTCCGCAGCATGTCGCCGGGATCCGGTTCCGGCCAGTGGGCCATCGGTGTTCCAGTTTTCGCGCGGAAATTCTGCACGATCACTTCCTGAATGTGTCCGTACTTCTCATGCAGGGCGCGGATTGCGAGCAGCGCATCGACTCGCTCTGCCAACGTCTCGCCGATGCCAATCAAAATGCCAGTAGTGAACGGGATATTCTTACGTCCTGCATCTTCGATTACGCGCAGGCGTTTCGCCGGATCCTTGTCGGGAGCGTTATCATGCGCAGAGCCCTGCCCAAGCAAGCGCGTGCTTGTCGTTTCGAGCATCAGGCCCATGCTCGGAGACACGCGAGACAACCGGTCCAGCCATTCCGCGCTCATCAGCCCAGGATTCGGATGCGGAAGCAGGCTCGATTCACGCAGCACCTTGTCGCACATTGCCTCCAGATAGTGCAGCGTGGATTTATAGCCCACTTGGCGCAGGGTTTCGCGCATCTCGGGAAACAGCAGTTCCGGCTTGTCGCCCAGGCTGAAGAGCGCTTCGGTGCATCCGAGACGCTCGCCGGCGCGGACCACTTCCATGACCTCGTCGGGGGTCATGGTGTGCGCCCCCGGCTCGCCAGCATCGCGACGAAAGGTGCAGTAGCCGCAGTAATCGCGGCAGAGATTGGTTAAGGGAAGAAATACTTTGCGCGAATACGTGATGACGCGTGGCTTGAATTTATCGCGAGCGGATTGCGCCGCCGCGAGCAGGTCGGGCAGCAGGTCATGGCTGGGCCTGAGCAATTCACAAGCAGTTTCGCGCGATATAGAATGTGCGCCGAAATCAGACAACGCGTCTTTCGCGAGGGCATCCTGTGGAATGGTGGCCATGTGCTCTGCTTTCGACCTTCCGAATATTTTATAGCCAGCTTTATTAATGGTGCTGGCTTTGCGCGGGCTACTCTTGGTTATTGTCGCGATTTTGCGAGATTGTCTTGGATGCGGCTGCCGGTTGCGAAGATGGTTTTTGCACGTCGATCGGCGCTCTGCCCGCTTTCTTCAGGGTATCGTTCAACGCTGCAATATCCTTTGATTTAAGGTCGGACCAAGCCGCCAACTTCTCCGCCAGAGCTTTATCTAATTCCCCAACCGTCGCCACCTGCTGCGTCGTCGGCGCGGCATCGGCGCTATCTAGAGCAGCGAGGAGCGCATTGAACCCGCCATTCAGGCGAGCCACGCTGCGGCCCTGGGAAGAGTGCAGGTAGCGCGTTCCATACCCTCCTTCATCCCCTTCGATGGCAGCGGCTTTCGCGTCGAGATCAGAGGCGGTTTTTGAGATTGCGCCTTGCTTACGGTCGATCAGCGGCTTCAACTGCAGTCGAAGACTGTGAATTTGCTGCAGGGCTTCATAATCTTTGCGGAGAGCGGCGGCAATCTTCTGGTCGAGTTCGAAGTGCAGGCGCAGATCTTCGGGCGGCACCTTTACCCGGGGATCCATCCGGATTTCGAGCGGCTGTGAATTACCCCACACGCCCGCTGCACCCCCAACCTCCGGCGAAGGCATCGACAGAATCGAGAGGCTCACCGTGTATTTGCCCGGTAATACAGTCGCGCCAAGCGGATACAGCGGCGTGTCGTGGTAGATGGCCGAGATCGGATAGTCGCGCGTAAGGACGTCGGGCGCGGGATAGGTCAGGTCCCATACGAACCGATGCATGCCTGGCGCGGTGGAGAGCGTTCGCGGCGGGCGTACCCAGTACGTGGGAACGTTGAAGTCTTTGGGATCCACCGTCTCGGGCTTGTCGTCACTGGAAAAATGGCGCACAATTTTTCCCGCAGCATCGACAATTTCCAGAGTGACGTGAGCATGCATGGACGAGCTTGCCTCTAGCCGTGGGCTTAGCCAGTAATCGATGATCGCGCCATCGGGAGGATTCTGTCCTGCAGGTTCTTCGGGCGGCAGGGGCGTATCGGTGCCGTTGGTGCGACGAACTCTATAGGTGAGTTGCGGCGCGAAGAGATGCGCGGGCGCGCTTACTACTTCCGAAGTCAACTGACGGAGCGGTCTGATGTTATCCAGAATCCAAAATGAACGCCCGTGGGTTCCTACGACTACGTCGTCCTGGTGAATGACGAGATCGCGGACCGACGTTGGCGGCAGATTCAGTTGCAGCGATTGCCAATGGTCGCCGTCGTCCCATGAGACGTAGACGGTGCGTTCGGTACCGGCGAAAAGCAACCCCTTGCGTTCAGGATCTTCTCTCACGGTGTTGACGGGCTCATTGTCCGGCAGGCCGGTGACGATCTTCTGCCAGCTCTCTCCGCCGTCGTGCGTGCGATAGATGTAGGGATGCAGGTCGTCGAGCCGAAAGCGATTCACCGCGGCATAGGCGGTCGCGGCATCGAAATGCGACGCATCCAATTGCGCGACTTTGCTCCAGGAGGTCAATTCCGGCGGCGTGACATTTTGCCAGGTCCTGCCGCCGTCACGGGTAACATGGATGAGGCCATCGTCGGTTCCCGCCCAGATCAGTTCCGCGTCTTTAGGGGACGGAGCGAGAGAATAGATGACGCCACGATGCTTGCCGTTCTCGGGATCGTCCGCGACAAAGGGTCCTAGGTTCGCCGGGATGCCGGGATCATCGCGGGTCAAGTCGGGGCTGATGACCTGCCAGCTATTGCCGCCATCGCGCGTGGCGAAGAGAACGTTCGATCCCAGATAGAGCACGTGCGGATCGGCGGGCGAGAAAATTAAAGGTGCAGTGCGGTCGAAGCGATATTTTCCCGTGTGTAGGACGACCGGTGAAACGTCGCGCGTTTGTGATGTGTTGCGGTCGAAAACAGTCGCCTTGCCGCCGTAAATGAGATTGGGATGCAAGGGATCGGGAGCCGCGTATCCATATTCTTCAATGCCTACCGTGGTCCAGTCGCGGAAAGTTATTTCGCCGAAGTCACCGCGGCTGGCGATGCCGATGGAGCCGCTTTCCTGCTGTCCGCCATAAACCCAGTAGGGAAACTGATTGTCGGTGATCACGTGATAGAACTGCGCGGTCGGCTGGTTGTACCAGGAACTCCAAGTCTGGCCGCCATTCACGGTGATGGTTGCGCCCTGATCTACGGCGAGGGCGATGATGTCGGGGTTCTCGGGATTGATCCAGATGGTGTGATAATCGTCGTCTCCGGGAGCGCCTTTGATGGCCGTGAAGTTCTTGCCTGCGTCGGTCGACTTGTAGGTCGACGTGTTGGCTACAAAAATTACATCTTTATTGCGGGGATCGACGCGCACGCAGCCGAAGTCATCGCCACGTCCGTAGATGCGCTCTTCATCATTCACCCGCTGCCAAGTTTCGCCGGCGTCATCGGAGCGGTAGATGCCACTGGCCTTCTTCGCATTGGCTTCCTCAACGTTCACCCACGCATACATGCGGTCAGGATCGCTTGGGGAAACTGTCGGAGCAACGCGGCCAATACCGTCGGAAGCACCGGGCAAGCCTTTGGTGAGTTGGCGCCAGGTGGTTCCTCCATCGGTGGATTTGTAGAGGCCGCTGCCGGGGCCGTAAAGGCCTAGGCCTGCCATCCACGGGGGACGGCGCGAGGCCCACAGGCTGGCGAAGATCACCTGCGAATTGCGGGGATCAAACTCCAGGTCCATGCCGCCCGCATTTAAATCCTTGTAAAGAACCTTCTGGAAGGTTTGCCCTCCGTCGAGCGAACGGAAGATTCCACGCTCGGCGTTGGGTCCATAGGGATGGCCTTGCACAGCCACGAAGAGGCGATTGGGATCTTTGGGGTCGACGATGATTGCGGCAATCTGCTGCGCATCCCGAAGGCCGAGATGTTGCCAGGTGCGACCTGCGTTGGTTGACTTGTACATGCCGTCGCCGATGGAGAGATCGGGACGGCGCAGGCCTTCTCCGCTGCCTACGTAGATGATGTCTGGATTGGACGGCGCTACGGCTAGCGCTCCTATGGAACCGGAATGATGAGGATCGTCGGGCTGATGGTCGAAGATCGGATTCCAAGTTTGGCCGGAGTCGGTCGTCTTCCAGACTCCTCCGTTGTTGGGAGCCATATAGAAGACGTTGGGCTGGGCGGGAACACCGGAGATGGCTACGGTGCGGCCTCCGCGAAACGGGCCAATCAGACGCCAGTGAAGTTCCTGGTAGAGAGATTGGTCATATTGCTGGGCGAAGAGAGCGCCGGGAAGAAGCGCAAGGCAAAACATGAACGAAATCCAATGGTATCGCTGGTTCACGGTTGGTCCCCTGAGAGAAGTTAGGATAAACCACTGCGGCGTATCGAGGACAGTTTCGTTGGCCTTGGGGAGCTTTCTTCTTAAAAAGAAAAACGCCCTTCGGATCGAAATGATCGAAGGGCGGGCTGGAACTTCTATCTCAAAGACTCAGTGATTTTCAGCGGGCTTCTCCATCTTCTCCATGGGCTTCTTGGCCATCGGAGCCGCCTTTGCCTTCCAGAAATCCGGATCGGCTTTCACCCAGTCTTCCCCCGTATAGCTCATGCGCGGATTGAAGGCGAAGAGGTTGGTCTCGCTGGACTCGATGGCTGCGGCCGACAGCTCGGACAGCCGCTTCATGCCCTTCTCGCCCATGGCGGATTCGAAGTCTTTGTTGGCGGCGAAATTCTTGTCAACTTCGGCCAGCGACTTCATCGGATTGAAAATGATGTAAGTGGTGTCAGGAAATCCGTAGACGGAGGAATATGCTGCCCAATGAGCGTCAGGAATCTTTTTGTAGGCTTCGGTCACGAGTTTCACGATCTCATCCCAATCCTTGTCGTGGCCCTGCTTGACCTGGAAGCGGGTGATTTCGAAATAGCGCATGTGAGCGATATCGACTTCGGGACGCAGACTGTATTCTTCGCGGAAGGAGAGGACGGCATTGTTGGTCTCGCTCAGCAGATCGCCGTCGCCGGCCCAGGCATGATCGAGGGCCGCCGAGAGCGCGCTGTTTTTCTGGGTGGCGCGATTATCTTTCTCCCAAGCTTCGAACGATTCGTAGCCGGTGAGAAACAGCGCTCGCGGCTTGCCCGACAGCGACTCGACCGCAAGGTAATGAACGGGCCAGTTCGCTTTCGCCATGGCCTGCACAAAGGCGCTTTCAGTCTTTTCATGTTGCGAGCCGGATTTGCCTGGCTTGGTGAACTCCCGCGTGACGACCAGCACTTTGGGTGGCATGTGGCCCATCGTCATCGTGGGCTTGTCCATCGCATGGTCTTGACCCAAGGCAATTCCGGACATCATTGCCAGCAGAACAAAGGGAGCGAGGATCGCTCCGGCGATTCTTCTCATAGTTGACCTCCTCGGTCGAATGGATAGCACGGATTTCTTTCTTGATTTCCGCGAGCGGCCCATTGTAAATCGCGCCGCGATTTTTTCAAGTTGGCGAGGCGGATGTGTAGGCGAGCACTTTCTGATGGTTATGAAGAAAACCGTCGGAGCTTCTCCTGGCCTCACGTTGGCGCTCAAAGGAACGGCGCCAACTCGGGCACGTGCTGACAATCAGTGAATCACTACCGTGGGTTGATCTCCCGTGCCCCAGTTGTCGGCTGGAGGCGTCAGGGTTGAGGGCAGGGCCCCGCCGGTGGTGGCTCCCGCTGATAGGTTGATGGCATAACTTACATAAGTGACGGCAGCGCCGACCACGGCACATTTGCTGGCGCAATTAGTGGTGATGCCCAGATAGTAGCGTCCAGGCGGGAGAGTCGTGGAACCTTGCCTCCACGATAACGTTTTGAAGCTTTTCGATGGCGCGAAAGTCGTGCCCGGTATAGGACCGAGATCGACGAGAAGCGTTCCCGAGTTGCTGAAGATTCCGATGTCGTAGTCATTCGCCGTGCTGTCAACGGTGGTGATGTCGTAGGTGACCTCGGTGGTGGTGACATTGTAGGGCAGGAGAAGTCCCCAGAGCTTGGTTACGTTCGATGTAATTGCCTGTAAGGCTCCGGTGCGTGCCGAACCGGTGGTGAAGAAGGGCAAAGTGGGAGCGCCACCACCGCCGCCGGTCGCAGAAATGGTGACCGAACCGGGGCTGTTCGTGATGCTGACATTGGGCCCGGCCGTTAGCGTTGTGAGAACGGGAGCGTTGCCGGTTGAGCCGACCAGGATCTGACCGTTGGTTGGGGCCGGAGTCGAGGCCAGGCTGGTCGGGCTGGAGAAATACGGGATTCCGTTGGTGGTGCCGGAAAGATTGCTGGCCAGCGTCACCGTCCCGCCAAGGGCGACTGTGCC
This sequence comes from uncultured Acidobacteriaceae bacterium, assembly GCA_963775845.1. Classification (GTDB taxonomy): domain Bacteria; phylum Acidobacteriota; class Terriglobia; order Terriglobales; family Acidobacteriaceae; genus Acidiflorens. Next base: position 687,850 of record CAVZKN010000002.1, read on the forward strand.
GCCGCCTGTTAATCCTGTCCCTGCCTGCACAGTGATGGCGGGATTCGCCAGCATAGTGTTGGTCACGCCCGCTGCGGGAATGCTGATCGTTCCGCTGCTGGTGATCGGTCCTCCGGTTAAGCCCGCGCCGGTGTTGACCTGGGTGACGGTTCCTCCTCCGCTGCCGCCAGGGAAGGTTTGTCCGGTCGCAAAAGTGATTAATCCATTGTTTGCGATGGACAGGCCGGTTTCTGAGGGCACGCCGCCGTTGGATCCGAACAGCAGGTTTAGTGAGCCTGACGGGCTCGGGGTGTCATTGCCTGCCGGCTCCGCTTGCCAGCGGAAATCTTGCGTGACGGCGGAGGAGCTTGCGCTGTTGAACGACGATGCCTGCAAGTCGAACGGATTCGAGATGTAGCCCTGGCTACCGGTAGCCGTGCCAGTGCCGGGCAATACAGCACCGGCTTCGGTTACTGGACCCGTGAAAGTTCCGGCGGCGGCTCCGAGTCCTCCGCTGAAGGAAGCGGTGGTGCCGGTCAGGCCGCCGGTCAAGGTGCCCCCGGCGAGTTGCAGATAACGCGCGTCGGTGAAACTCGTGTCGAGAGTGAGCGTGCCGCTGCTGGTGATGGGACCACCGAGAATGCCGGCGCCGGTGCCTACGCTGGTGACTGTGCCTCCCGAGCTGGGAGCGGAGTTAGTCAGCGTGATTGTGCCGCCTAAGGCCACAGTGCCGCCGCCGGATAACCCTGCGCCAGCCTGCACGGTTATCGAGGGGTTTATCAGCATGCTGTTGGTAACGGCCGCGGAGGGAATACTGATGGTGCCGCTGGAGGTGATGGGGCCACCCGTCAAGCCCGCGCCTGTGTTGACTTGGGTGACGGTTCCGCTGCCGCCGCCTCCTCCGCCGGGAAAGGTTTGTCCGGTGGCGAAAGTGATGAGGCCGTTACTTGCGATCGAAAGTCCGGTCTCTGCGGGTGAGTTGCCGGCCGCGCCAAAGAGCAGGTTCAGCGAGCCTGAGGGGGACGAACTGTCATTGCCGGCGGGCTCGGCTTGCCAGCGAAAGTCCTGCGTTACTGCGGATGAGGTCGTGCTATTGAAGGCCGACGCCTGCAGGTCGATGGGATTCGAAACGAAGCCCTGACTTGCGGTGGCCGTGCCTGTGCCCGGCAACAATGCGCCCGCTTCGGATACCAGGCCGCTGAATGCGCCGCTGGTGGCGCCGAACGGCCCAGTGAGCGTGCCTCCGGTGAGCAGCAGGTAGCGTGCATCGGTGAAAGCTGTATTCAGGCTCAGCGTGCCGCTGCCGGTGATTGGGCCTCCCGTCAGTCCGGTGCCGCTCCCTACGCTGGTGACGGTTCCTCCAAGGCTGGGAGCGGAGTTGGTTAATGTGACGGTGCCGCCCAACGCTATGGTGCCGCCGCCGGATAATCCTGATCCGGCCGTGACGGTCACGGAATTATTCGTCAGCATCGAATTGGTCACGCCAGCGGCCGGGATGCTGATGGTGCCACTGCTGGTGATGGGGCCTCCGGTTAATCCTGCGCCGGTGTTGACGCTCGTCACCGTGCCATTGCCCGTGCCTGTGCCGGGAAATGTTTGGCCTGACGCGAAACTCAGCAGGCCATTGCTCGCGATGGAAAATCCGGTTTCGGCGGGTGTGGCGCCATTCGATCCGAAGAGCAAGTTCAACGAGCCTGACGGATTTGATGTGTCGTTCCCGATCGGCTCGGCTTGCCAGCGGAAGTCTTGTGTGACGGCCGACGAACTTGTGCTTTTGAAAGACGATGCCTGCAGATCGAATGGATTGGAGATGAAGCCCTTCGTTGCAGTTGCTGTGCCGGTGCCTGGCAAGAGCGCGCCCGCTTCGGAAACCGCACCACTGAAAGTGCCGGTCGTAAATGCTCCGGCTGCCGCCGTCAGGTTGCCGCTGAACATGCCGGAGGTTCCGGCCAGGGCGCCCGTTAACGTGCCTCCGGTGAGCTGGAGGTAACGTGCGTCAGTGAAACTTGTGTTGAGGCTCAGCGTGCCACTGCCGGTGATAGGACCTCCGGTTAGTCCGGGCCCGCTCCCTACGCTGGTAACAGTTCCTCCCAGGCTCGGAGCGGAGTTGGTCAATGTGATGGTGCCGCCCAACGCTACCGTGCCGCCGCCGGATAATCCTGATCCTGCCGTGACGGTGACGGAATTATTCGCGAGCATCGTGTTAGTTACGCCGGCCGACGGGATGCTGATCGTGCCGCTGCTCGTGATCGGACCTCCGGTCAATCCTGCGCCCGTGTTCACGCTGGTGACCGTCCCGCTGCCTGACCCGGGGAATGTCTGGCCGGATGCGAAATTGATCAGGCCATTGCTGGCGATCGACAATCCCGTCTCGCCGGGCGTGCTGCCGTTGGAGCCGAACAACAGGTTCAATGTTCCAGACGGATTTGACGTGTCGTTGCCGGTTGGCTCGGCTTGCCAGCGGAAATCCTGGCTGACGGCCGACGAACTGGTGCTGTTGAACGACGACGCTTGCAGATCGAACGGATTGGAGACGAAGCCCTTCGACGCCGTGGCCGTGCCCGTGCCCGGCAATAGCGCTCCCGCCGCGGAGACTGCGCCGCTGAATGCGCCCGTTAATGCCGAGAGACCGCCGCTGAAAGTTCCCGTTGTGCCGGTCAAGCCGCCGGTCAATGTGCCTCCGGAGAGTTGCAGGTAACGGGCGTCGGTGAAACTTGTGTTCAGGCTCAGGGTGCCGCTGCCCGTGATTGGACCGCCGGTTAGCCCGGTGCCGCTGCCGACGCTGGTGACTGTTCCTCCCAGACTGGGAGCGGAGTTGGTGAGCGTGATCGTGCCGCCCAGAGCCACCGTGCCGCCGCCGGACAATCCCGAGCCTGCGGTCACTGTTACCGAGGGATTGGCTATCATGCTGTTGGTGACTCCAGCCGACGGAATGCTGATCGTGCCGCTACTGGTGATCGGGCCTCCGGTCAATCCTGCGCCCGTGTTGACGCTCGTGACCGTGCCATTGCCTGTGCCTGTGCCGGGGAACGTCTGACCGGTGGCAAAGCTCAGCAGGCCATTGCTCGCGATGGAAAATCCGGTTTCGGCGGGTGTGGCGCCATTCGATCCAAAGAGCAAGTTCAATGAGCCTGACGGATTTGCTGTGTCATTGCCAGTCGGTTCGGCTTGCCAGCGGAAATCCTGTGTGACGGCCGACGAACTTGTGCTTTTGAAGGACGATGTCTGCAGATCGAAGGGATTCGAGATGAAGCCCTTCGACGCGGTGGCTGTGCCCGTGTTCGGCAATAACGCGCCCGCTTCGGAAACTGTGCCGCTGAATGCTCCGGTCAAGGCAGAGAGACCGCCGCTGAAAGTTCCGGTTGTGCCGGTCAAGCCTCCGGTGAGCGTGCCTCCGGTGAGTTGGAGGTAGCGCGCGTCAGTGAAACTGGTGTTGAGGCTCAGAGTGCCGCTGCTAGTGATCGGACCTCCGGTCAGACCGGTGCCACTACCCACGCTGGTGACTGTTCCTCCCAAGCTGGGAGCGGAGTTGGTGAGTGTGATCGTGCCGCCCAGAGCAACCGTTCCGCCGCCCGATAATCCCGATCCTGCTGTAACCGTCACGGAGTTATTCGCCAGCATTGCGTTGGTGATTCCGGCGTTCGGAACGCTGATGGTGCCGCTGGTGGTGATCGGGCCTCCTGTGAGGCCGGCGCCCGTGCCTACGCTGGTGACGGTGCCGCTGGCGCCGGGGAAAGTCTGGCCGCTGGCGAAGGTGAGGATTCCGTTGCCGGCGACGGAGAGGCCGGTTTGATTGAACACTCCGCCGGTACCGAAGAGTAAGTTGAGCGTGGCGCTGGTGTGCGAGGTGTCGTTTCCCACCGGCTCAGTCTGCCAGCGATAGTCGTAAGTCACCGCCGATGACGATCCCGAGTTGTAGACGGAGGTCTGAAGGTCGAAGGGGGTAGATGAGAATCCCATTCCCGAGGTGGCGGTGCTGACCGGAGGCATGATTGCGCCGCCCGAGGCTGTGAGCCAACTTCTAAAAAAGCTGGTTCCGTTGACGTCCAATGCGCCTGCGGGAGTGGTGGTGCCGATTCCCACGTTACCGCCCGATTCGAAGATGGCGGAATTCTCGATGTTACAGGCGCTGGTGAACTTCGTGACCTGGTTGGCGGTGGCGGTTCCGTCGCTGGTGATGGCGGAACACGCGCTTTGCGGCGACTGTCCGACTGCGCCCGCGACGGGCGGAATCAGAATCTGCGGCCCGCGCTGCGTGCTCGAAGAGTTGACTTCGGCGACGGTTCCGGATTGGGTCGCCGGTAAATTCTCGGCGAGGGCGTAAGCGGAAGCCGGCTTGCCTCCTAACATTTCGGTGTCGGCCGCCTTGAGCGCATAGGCTACGCTCAGAAATAAAATTCTGGGCGGCTCCGGTTGTCCTTCCGGACGCACGCTGAGCCAGCGCGCATCACCGGCGGAAAAAATCTCCAGCGGCAGTCCTGCTTCGCTGCTCGCGCCGAGAAGCACGTTGTAGTGCCCGGCGGAATCCAGTTCGACGTTCTGTATCTCCTGCCAGACGGGCTGCTGGCCGGTTTCATCTTTATAGAGCGCGAAGGTGATGCTCGCGTTGCCAGTCAGCGGCTTTCCGGAATCGTCGTGCACCGCGCCTTGTATGCGAATCAGACGGGGCACCGTGGCCAGCGAAGCAGTTGCTGAAGGAAGTTGTGTATCCTGCGCCCACGCAACGAAAGAAAAAGTAAGAGAGGCAAGTAAGAGGCACGCGGCAAGACGGAGAGATTTCACAACCACCTCCTTGGGGGTCGGGAGTTAACGAATCGGTTGGGGGAGGTGTGAAACGATGGTACTGCCAGCTCTCAAACGCCACTCACGCGACGGATGGAGAGCGTGTCGAAGGACAGGGATTAGAACAAAACTCCAACCTGACTGAGCCATCCAAGCGGGATAACTGCTTTATTCCCTTGGCCTTCAGACACAACGGCACTTGAACAGAAGTACGTCTTAATGCGGTTGGTTGCAATTACCCAAGTGGATTAACCCGCGGAGTTAGTCTTCTGGGACTACTCAAGACCAAAATCGGCTAGAGTAAGCTGGATTGGTCATCCTGCAACACTGGAACTAGGGGTGCCTGAACTAAAGGGGGATTGACTGGCTGTAAGGGCCTGAGTTTAGATGTCTCTGGGGTTGATTGGCTGACAAGTGCCGACCTTCTCATTCCATTGACTGATCAAGATCTCGGAAAATACCAACTATGAAAATACGTTTTGTGGTGATGTTCTTGTGCCTGGCGGTTGCCGCTTATGGTGAGAGTGCGGCGCCGCGGGTGAATGTGTCCGATGTCAAGAACCACATCGGCGAAATGGGAACCGTGTGCGGCAAAGTCGTAGATGCCAAGGTTGCGAAGTACGGTATCTCAGGCCGCGGCAAGCCGGTGTCGTTTTATCTCGAGCAGCCGGAATCGAATCCGGTGTTTTACTTTGTGGCCTTCGGAACGCAGGAGGGCGGAGCGCAAGAGGCCATCAGCGCCTACCAGGGCAAGCAGGTCTGTGTAAGCGGCAAGATCACGCAGGCAGCCACCGGGCCCTTCATCATGGCGGCGGACCGAGCCCAGATCAAGGCCCAGCCGGAACAAAAATAACGCGTCTCACTGCGGCAAGATGAGGGAGCGGCGGTTCCCAGGAACTGCCGCAGTGACTTCCCTTGTCTCGAATGGCGTTGTAGCCTGCGAATAAGGGAACTCGTGCCATTATTTCAACCCTCGAAGGGAATCGAATGAAAATCAAAATGCTGGTCTTTTTGCTGCTGTGGGGAGGGATCGAACTCTCCGCGCAAACGATACTTCAACAGTTCACGGCGGTGAGCAGTGGAGCGGGGACGGTCTCGGATATGGATCTACCGAACGAGACCAGCAAGGGAAGCGTCCTGATCGCGATGCCGGTGCTTTTTTCGCCGGACATCCGGGTTTTGGAAGTTACCGACAACGCACCGGGTGGAGGCAACACCTATAAGCAAGTGCCGGGCTCGGTCTCTTCGTGCTCGCAAAAATCGCTTGATATCTGGTATTGCGAGAACTGCAAGGCGGGTGTGACCGAACTCAAATTCCACCTCTCGGACCATGTCAAAGGCAGTTTGAATTCCTTCGTCGAAGTTTCCAGTATGGCGTTAGCTTCCGTACTGGACGGAAGCGGAGCACAAGTGAGCAACAAGACGGGCAGCGGCACCGGTGAGCAGGCTGGCCCCAGCATCACGACAACAGCGAAAGATTTTGTGATTGCGCGCTACTTTTCGGACCCGCCTTTTCCGAGCGGAGTTAAACCCGCGGCCTGGACCTATGGCAAGTCGTATGTTTACGCCCTGAATGCGCCGGCGGGACCTTATACTCCGACGATGACGGGGGGGAAGGCCGGGGGTGAATACTGCATGAGCGTTGCCGCCTTTAAAACCGGCACGTCCCCTGCCGGTGCCAAGCCTGGCAAGAACTAAGCGGCTCCTCTTACTCATCAACCCCCGGGCCAAGAGCGGGGTACGTGGAAGATCCGTCCGACAGTCGGCACGGATCTTCCGACGCGTTTACTTCTTCTGCACTTCTTCGGATGGCACGAGCGCGGCGCTTTGCTTCTTGCTGTTCGGAGTTGCCCCCAACTCCTCGAGCACCGTATCGCGCAGTTTCATGAATCCGATGGCGCCGCTCATGAAGTGGCCGTTGATGAAGAAGCTGGGCGTACCTTGCAATCCAAGCCGCTTGCCCTCATCGGCGTCCTTCTTGACAACCGCGGTTTCCTGGCCGCTGTCGAGGCACTGCTCGAACTTGGCGGTGTCAAGTTTCAAAGTGCCAGCGTCCTTTTTCAGCTCTGACGTTTGCAGCTTCTTGTTCTCAAAGAGCAGGTCATGGAACTCCCAGAACTTGCCCTGTTCGCCGGCACAATGCGCGGCCTCGGCGGCGCGCGGAGCCAGCGGGTGCATGGGCAGCGGGAAATCCTTGAAGACGATGGATACGCGATCGCCGAATTGACCTCGTATCCGGGCTAGATCGCTGTTCACTTCCTGGCAGTAAGGGCACTCGTAGTCGGCGAATTCTACGATCTGAACAGGAGCCGCTTCGGGACCAAGCCGTGGATCATTCGCTACTTCGACGTGACTGCTGGGCTGGGCCAGTTCAATCACCACGCCGTATTGTCCGCGGAGATCGGCAATATACTTGTCCTTCGCTTTTTTGGTGCGCAGCTGGTGGATGGTATCGATGATGTGAGGTCTGGCCGACTCGAAGGATTCGTCGGTTTGCACGCCCTCGAAGTAGAAACGGAGCTGGTCTTCGGTCGGTTCCGGGATGTTGATCGCAACATGACGCTTGAACAATTCATCGAGCGTCACGCCTTCTTTTTTCGCCTGCATTTCCAGGAGCTGGTCGTCAATAAACTGATCGAGGGCATCGCGCTCGGCGAGATAGTACTTATATTTGGCTTGGAGCAGTTTGCCTGCCTGCTTTTGCTCCAGTTCATCGGCCGTGACCTTGCGGCCGCCGATCTCGGCTACAACAGTGGAATCATTCTGGCCCAAGGCCGGCAAGGAGAAAGCGCTCAAGGCGATCCCCAATCCAAGTGCGATCAGAGGGTATTTGGTGAACATCGTGGAAGTTTCCTCTCTTCTAAAGTTCGGGGCGTGGGATTAAGAAAGAGGGGGAGGGCCCAGGCATTAAGTATACCACCCAACGCCTGGGATGTTCATGCTCGGCCCGGCTTGACAACCCTCCAATGCAGCTGTTTCAGCCCTGCCTGTCAACCTTCACACCGAAGATTAAAAGTCGTGATCTTCCGGAGTGCAGGGGCAAGCGGTGCCGCTGAGCAGCTCTGAGTAGTAGCAGAGGTTCTGCAGCAACGCCTGTTCGGACGAAGCCAGGTTCGAATCAGCATACTTGGTTTCGGTAACCCCGTAGCCGCTCGCCAGCTTCTGAATGTGGGTCTGCCACGCGCGGATTCCAGCCGTCGGGGTTGCGACAACCGGGAAGCCGTTCGCGTCAGGACCAGTCGAGGACGAGATGATCTTGATAACGCCACGGGTGTTAATCCTGCCGGTCAGCGGGAAGGCCGTGAGCTGTTTGTTCACGGATTCCGAAAGCAGACCGTCGGGCGTGATCACGCAACCACAGCAGGTGGTGAGTTCCTGGCTGTCGTCGAACACGTAGATGTCAGCCCACAGGTTAGCTTCCGTGTCGCCGTCGTTAATAGCGCGCAGAGTTGCATCCGGCGCACCAGTTGTGTTGGCGTACGAATAGTAGCTGACGAAATATACGCTGTTGTCGCCCTGTGCCAAGGCGTTTCCGGCCAGCAGTGCTACTGCTAGAACCAGAAGAAAGAACAATCCGAGCCTTTTCATTTGTGATCCTCCTGTTTTGTTTGGTGGCGCCTGGTGCTGGGGGGAGGGTCAGCTATGGGCGCTGGCGAAACTCTAATCGATCTGGAGATCTTTACAAGTACCCACGTGGCCTAACCTATCAAGCTAGATTTCCGAGCTAATACTTTTGGATTAGCCACGAGCCATTTACCCGTTCTGATTTCCGCTTTGCAAACTAGTTTGGGGGAATTACAGGCGCACGAAATCTCTAACCGCAGCCGTCGTGCTGCAAGTCTTATTGTTGCTGTGGCTGCAGCAATTGCTCGCGCAGTTGCTGCGCTCGTTCTCGCATCAACTTGCCGGCAACTTCAGGAGTCATTGACTCCTTGGGGGGCAAGCTGGCGGGATCGACCGGCAAGGGGGCAAGCGTTGCCGCAGCCGGAACCGTAGCTTCGGGAGGAGTCCATCCGGTAGGCGTAGCAGGGGCGTCTGACTTCGCAGCTTCCTGCGGCGCAACCGCAGGCGGTGTGCCGTCCGACGGGCGGAGCGAGAGCAACACCTGTGCCGGGCCATGCGGGCTCTGCGGCGAACTCACGATGATGAAATCGTAGCCGGAGCCGTTGAGCAAGCGGGCCAAAACCTCCTGGGCCGGCCCGGGGCCATCGTGCTCGATAATGCGTTCCTGGCCGCTTCCCGGCGGAACGTCGATGGTGGCGCCACTTTTTTCCGCAACCAGCCGCAGCACCTCCGCGAGGGTTGAGTTTTGGGCGTTAATCGTAAGTTGGCCGTCGTTATAAGTGACAATGGGCGCGTTTTGCGGGGCCGCTGTCGCGGCCGCTGGTGCGGACAGGGTTTCATCCGGCAGAGGCACTAACAGCGGCTTGCTGACGGCCGCACGCGCGGCAACTGGCGGTGTGAGCGGCTGGACCTTCGCGGGAGTTACGCGGCTCGGAATCGTGGCGGCGGCGATGACGACCGGGGCCGCAGGCTGCGAGACCGGCAGAGTGCTTTTACGACTTTCTATGGTCGAACGTTCAATCACGGGCGGCGGCGCAGCGGGTCGCGGCAGTGCGGGTTGCAGCGAAGCGCGAGCGGTTCGGTCGGCTTGTCGATCGGCCTGGATCTCAACTGTGGGCGTTGGAGCGATTGCGTCCGGTTGAGATGGCGCGGCAGTGCGGGCCGCAATGTTCTGAGTTTCGATCTTCGGCGGAGGCGCGATGATGCTGGAGGTCACGGTCGCCGATACGGTGCGAGCCGAATGTCCTGCAATGACGGGTGCGGCGGAGATTGCATCCGGAAGAGGAGGCATTTGGTTGCGCGCGACAAACTGGTGGCCTTCGACCGCAGGCGGAGGCGCGATGATCTTTGGCGACGCCAGAGCGGAAACAGCGCGGGAAGTGTTTCCTTCAACGACAGGTGCGGACGAGATCGCAGCGGGCAACGGAGGCATGTTGTTGCGCGCCATAAGCTGATGGCCTTCGACTGCAGGCGGAGGCGCGATGATATTCGGCGACGCCGGTGCAGAAACAGCGCGAGCGGTATTTCCGTCAACGACGGGCGCGACAGAGACTGCGCCTGGCAACGGAGGCAATGCATTCCGCCCGGCTACTCGCTGGCTTTCAACCGCAGGCGGAGGCGCTATGATGCCGGGCGTTGCAGGTGCAGATGTAGTGCGGGCGACCCGCTGATCTTCAATGCTTGGCGTGGAGGCGACTGCTCCCTGAAGAGGAGCGGGGTTGTTGCGTGCGCTGAGATGACTTTCGACCGCAGGCGGCGGTGCGATGATCTTAGCCGATGCCGATGGTGACGTCAGGCGAGTGGAACGCTGTCCTTCGACGACGGGTGTGGCGCTGATCGCGACGGGCAGGGCGGGCAACTCATTTCGCGCAATAATTTTTTTATTGTCGACTGCGGGCGGAGGCGCGATTACGCTGGATGCCGTTGCAGATGGCGTCGCGCGCACGGCAGCGCGTCCTTCCAGCACCGGTGCAGCCGCGATCGCTGCGGGCAACGGTGGCATGGTCTCCCGTGCTGCAATTTTCTGATTCTCAACCGTCGGAGGAGGACCAACAATATTCGGTTTTGAGTCGGGCAATGATGCGCGGGCGGCGACTCTTTCTTCCACCACCGGCGCGGGCGAAATTGCTGCTGACAGCGGCGGCTGCGTATTGCGAGCGGCAATCTCCTGTTTAGCGATGCTGGGCGCAGGCGCTACAGGATTGGCCGTGGATGGCGGCGAAGTGTGCGAAACGATTCTTCGCTCGACCTCTGGCGCGGCGGCGACAGCCCTCGGAAGCGCAGGCAATGTATCGGAACGGTTCGTTCTTGCGGCGGCCGAACCCGGCATCGCCGGCATCTCGGCCGCAACGCGCCGTGGCACTTGTGAAGACGGCGTCGGGGTTCCGCTATACGTCGTAGGGGGAGCGAGTTCAATCCGCGTCAGCACGGAATAATTGGGATCCGAATCCAGAACGCCTTCCAGAATTACGACCCTGGGTTGCGGGAGCGTGGATGGCGTGTGATACGTCCCCTTGTCATCGATGGTGCCGCAATCGAGGCCGGAGCAGCCTAATCCAGAAACGTTCCAATGAACCGCAACGGGTTTGCCTTGAGCGTCGGTTACCACGAACTGCTGCGTTTGATTGACGGAGACCGTGGGTTCGCTCGGACGAATGATGAACTTGTGTTGAAAGGTGCCCGCGGAACGATGCACGATCAATTTGCCGGGCGGCGGATCGGAGGAAGCGGAGAATCCTGGCAAAGCGAGGCAAGCCAGCACACCGACGGCGAGAAGAAGACGCATACAGCCGAGGAGCCAAGGACGCGAGACACCGCTTGTCACACGATGAAATGGCAAAGGGTGGTTTCGCACACGATGGGTGCGCAAAGCGCCAACGCCGCGACCGCACTTCGCTCGAATCCCGCTCAGCATGATCCCACCTCACTTCCGTGAGCAGCCAGCATTTGCGCACGGGTGGCACGCCCATTCACTTCGAGGATGCGGTTTCACCGCCGCTCCACGGAGACGCCGCGCTGCTAGGGGAGAGTGCTAGGCATAATCAGTAGACTACGAATGGAAAGAGTCAACAACCCCACGATCGGGTTAGTCCGGATTAAGACTAATCCATTTGAACTAGACCGTACGATGCACGCCGAGTGGGCGAGTTCTCTAAGACGCGAAAAGCCCCAGATCACGCACACCAAAAGCCTGCAGCGAAAAGAGAAAAGTCTTGCATATCGATGAAATTAATACATCGGGAGTAGAACGTTTGGGGTTGACACCGGCCAAATCATGCAACATACTGAGTTTTCTTCGTGCGTTAGTACGGTGGCTATCTAGAGCCCCACTCCCCCCTAAGGCCGGAGAATTCAACTTATAGATTCTTGATGGAAGCTTCAACCGGTCGGCCGCAGTGCTGTGGGATAAGCACAGGGGTTTGGGTTGAATGCAAGAAAACCGGTTTGAAGACTGGAGAACATTGTGACAATGGCTCCGAGCAATAATGGATTTCTACTGCTGGATGCAGGACTCAATCTGATCGCATCGAATGCGCCCGCTCTCCAGATACTTTGCTTTCCCAGCAAGGCGGACGGGATCAAGCAGCCGAAAGTTTTCCTGGCCGATCGCGTGCGCACCGCGCTGCTGGGTCATCGCGGCGACAATGGTCCGACTTTTGTGCGCGAGTTTCAATCGGGAAAACGCCGTTATATCTGTAAGAATTTTCAAATCGACTGCAACGGACACTTCCCGGTGCAGCCCGCGTTCGCGGTGCTGCTGGAGCGAAATCCAGCGAGCAGCGAATCGGCGCTGGCGGAAATTTCGGAACAGTTCGATCTAACGCATCGGGAACGCGAGACCGTCGAGTTCCTGCTGCAAGGCTTCACCAGCAAGGAGATTGCGAACCGCATGGGAATCAGTCCCAACACGGTCAAAGCGTTTCTCCGGTTAGTGATGGTTAAAATGAAAGTTTCAACCCGATCGGGAATTGCCGGAAAGATCGCAGCATCATCCAGGCCAAACGCCTAGTCTGCTCGTCCCCCTTTTTCACATTTTGGATAGTTTAGTTCCGAATTAGTTCGATTGCAGAATTTACGAACCGGGTCGGGTGAGTCATGATCATGCTGCAATGCAACCCACAGATCAAGAGCGCCGCCAGCATGAGCGTTTTCCGCAGGTGTTGCAGGTGCATGCGCGGAGCTTGCTGTCGGGGCAGACGGTGGGCGCGGTTCCCAAGGAATTTGACGGACGCATCCACAATCTCAGCAATGGCGGGGTGTGCATTCTGAGCTCGAGCCCGCTCCAGGTCGACACTTTCGTGTGCTGCAATCTTCCGGTGCTCGACGTTCCGGTTGCTGTCCCCACACTTATGCAGGTGCGGTGGACGGTCCGGCGCGGACCAAAGTCGGCGAGTTATGTCAGCGGACTGCAATTCGTCGTCTAGAAAATGGCATAGCGTTTTGTAGGCCATTGTCTCTGCTAAGGGCGTAGGCCCGCTTTACTAGCCCAAATGTGCTAATGCCAACTGAGAATTGCACGGTATAATGAGTCGATATAGCTTTAACTACGCAGTCGATTGTAGTTAATAAGGATTAGATAATTCGTTTTTTCGTTCTCCCTGGTTTCCTCCCCTTAGTTCTGGCCTCCCCTGCGTTTGTTGTCTCCCCCTGATGTTCTCCCCCAAGTTGCTGCCAAAAGGCCCTATTATGAAATTCCGACCCGTCGCTCGCGCCATCGTCGTGGTTAGCGTCTTCATTCTGCTCGTAATCTGCCTGGGTTGCGGCGGTGGTGGTGGGTCGTCGCAGCAGAGCAACCCGGTAACCCTGCAACAGATTTCCATCGCTCCTGCGAATCAAAGCATTCTCAAGGGTGCAACCCTGCAACTGGCCGCGACGGGGAACTACAGCGATGGAAGCTCGAAGACGCTGGATTCGGTGACCTGGCAGGTGAGCAGCTCGACATCGAGTTATGCGGAGATCACTGCGCAAGGCCTGGTGACGGGCATGGCCGAAGGCGTCGCTCAAGTGTCGGCAGCTTATCAAGGAGTGACGGGCAGCACATCGGTCACTGTGGGAGCGCCCGCATTGAACAGCATCACGGTGACTCCATCGCAGTCGTTTGTACCGGCGGGCATGACCGAACAGTTGATGGCAACCGGAAATTTCTCCGACGGATCCACGCAAGATCTGACGCAAACGGCGACGTGGAGTTCATCGGCGATGAATATCGCAACGATCAACTCTGCAGGACTGGCCAGCGGCTTGATTATCGGCAGCACGGCCATCACAGCGACTTACGGCTCAGTGCAGGGCACGACGACCGTTAGCGTTACCCTTCCACTTCTGACCGCGGTTGCGGTGACGCCGGCGGGCGCCTCGGTGGCTGCGGGATACACACAACAATTTACGGCCACGGGCTCGTATACAGATGGAAGCACGCAGAACCTGACGAGTACGGCGACCTGGACATCTTCGGCTTCGAGCGTGGCCACGATTAACGCGACGGGACTGGCGACGAGCCTTGCCAAAGGCATATCCACCGTCACGGCGAGCATGGGCAGCATCAGCGGCTCCAACACGCTGAGCGTGACAGCGGCGGTGCTGGTGTCGATTGCAGTGAACCCGGGGGTCACGGCGCTTCCTGTGGGTGAAACGCAGACGCTTACGGCTACGGGAACATTCAGCGACGGCAGTACGCAGGATTTGACGGGCACGGCAGCATGGAGTTCGTCGGCACCGACGGTGGCGGCGATTAGCGGAGGCGCGGCCAGCGCGTTGAGTGTGGGCAATTCGACGATCACAGCCATGTCGGGCACGGTGCAAGGGTCGGCCACGATCAATGTAGTGCCGGCTGCCCTGCTGTCGATTACGCTCGGGCCGCAAGGTGCATCGGTTGCGGCGGGGAACACTCAGCAATTCACGGCGTTGGGTGCATACAGCGATGGCAGCACGCAGAATCTGACGGGCACAGCGATCTGGAGTTCCTCGGCGCCGACGGTAGCGACGGTCAGTGGCTCGGGATTGGCAACGAGTTTAATTACGGGCGCGGCCTCCATCAGCGCGACGGTCGGAAGCATTAACGGCTCGGCTATGCTGACGGTCACGGCCCCGGCGCTGGTCTCGATCGGGGTGACTCCGGCGAACGGAGCCATGCCGCTTTCGAGCGCGCAGACATTCTCGGCCACCGGAATCTACACCGACGGCAGCACGCAGGACCTGACGAGCACAGCGATGTGGACTTCCTCGGCCCCAGCAGTGGCGCCGGTCAGCAATACTCCGGGCTCTCAGGGAATGGTGACGGCGGCAACATTAGGCTCGGCGACGATCACGGCAACGTCGGGCTCGATCAATGGCTCGACGGGTCTGACCGTGACCGCCGGCTTCGTTTTGACGGGTAGTCTCAACACGGCGCGCGCGTCGCATACCTCGACCATGCTGAACAATGGTTTGGTGTTGATCGCGGGCGGCTACAACGGCGCCACTCTGGCCAGCGCCGAGCTGTACAACCCCGCGACCGGCACATTTACTCCGACGGGAAGCCTGAATACCGCGCGCCTGTATCACACGGCAACGCTGCTTAATAATGGCATGGTGCTGATTGCGGGCGGCTCGGATAATAGCGGCAACATCTTGTCCAGCGCCGAGCTTTACGATCCGGTGGCCGGAGTTTTCACTCCGACCGGCAATCTGAATGTCCCGCGCGCGCTGCACACGGCGACGGCCAGCAATGGAACCGTGCTGATTGCGGGCGGACAAGGCTCGGATGGACCGCTCGGCAGCGCCGAGTTGTACGATGCCACGACCGGAACCTTCACCTTGACCGGCAGCCTGAACACGGCGCGCTTCTATCACACGGCCACTCTGTTGAACAATGGAAGTGTGCTGATCACCGGAGGCTACGACAGCAACGGCAACATCTCGTCCGGCGCGGAGTTATACAATCCCGCGACTGCGACCTTCGTTGCTGCGCTCAACCTGAATACCGCGCGCTACAAACATACGGCGACGTTGCTGAACGGCGGCATGGTGCTGATCGCGGGAGGCGAGGACGTCAATGGCAACTCGCTGACCAACGCCGAGCTGTTCAATCCCACGACCGGAGCCTTCACCGCCAGCGGCGGTCTTAATACTGCGCGCTACTTGCAAACCGCGACGCTCTTGAACAACGGCACCGAACTGGCGGCCGGCGGCTATGGCGCAAGCGTCTACTTGAACAGCGCGGAGTTGAACAATCCCGCGCCGAGCACCTTCGCCGCCACCGGTAGTTTGAACACGTCACGCTATCAGCACTCGGCGACGATGCTGGCGAATGGCCACGCGCTGGTTGCGGGCGGCTATAACTCCGGCGGTTATCTCGCCAGCGCCGAATTGTACGAGACGAGCTCGCTGACGCCGGCGAACCTTGTGTCGATTGCGCTCAGTCCGGCGAATCCAACTGTCCCTCTCGATACGGCTCAGCAGATGATTGCCACGGGAACCTTCAGTGACGGCAGCACGCAGCAGCTTGCTTCAGTCACCTGGAGTTCCGCCAACACGGCAGCCGTCAGCGTCACCGACGATGCCAGCAATTCGGGCGCGGCTTATGCGCTGGGATCGGGCTCGGCGACGGTGAGCGCGTGCGCCGGGACAGTGTGCGGTTCGACCTCGGTAACGGTAGGAACGTCGGCGCTTGAGTTTATTACCGTGACTCCCGCGAACGGAACGGTTGCAGCGGGTGTACCGCAGCAGTTTTCCGCCACCGGAACCTACAGCGATGGCAGCACGCAGGATTTGACCTCGTCGGTGACGTGGAGTTCTTCAGCGCCCACGGTGGCAGCGATTAACGCGTCAGGACTGGCCAACACCTTCTTCGCCGGCAACACGACCATCGCTGCTGCTTCTGGAACCATACAAGGGACGGCTTCGCTGATCGTGACGGCTCCTGTGCTGACCTCGATGGCGGTTGCGCCCGTCACCACTTCGATAGCTATCGGAGAGACGCAGCAATTCACAGCCACGGGAACTTACAGCGATGGCAGCATGCAGGATCTGACAAATGTGGCGACCTGGGCCTCTACGGATCCCACGATTGCCAGCGTATCAGCCGGCGGCACGGCGCTTGCGGTCGCGGTCGGAACGGTGACCATCAGCGCCAACTCCGGATCGTTCAGCGGATCGGCGACGTTGACAGTATCGCCCGCCGCGCTCACGTCATTGAGCATTGTTCCGTCGAACGTGTCGATCATCCTCGGCGCGACCAGTCAACTGCAAGCGGTGGGAACATTCAGCGACGGATCGACGCAGAACATGACGACGATGGTGACATGGAGCTCGGCACAGCCCGTGATTGCCAGCGTCAACAGCACGGGACTGGTGAAGGCGAACGAGATTGGCTCGACGACCATCACGGCGCAGAACAACGGGATTTCGGGGTCGGCGAATGTCACCGTAACGCCACTGCTGCTGGTGGATTACTTCAACCTCGCGAATGCGCAGGCTTCCGGTGTCGACGGCTCGGTGCAACTCACCAACCCGGGAATCAAGCAAGGGAACCTTTGCTCGATGATTTATGTCTTCGATAGAAGCCAGGAAATGATCGAGTGTTGCGGATGCTCGATCTCGGCGGACGGGATACGAACGCTTTCGCTGGTCAACGATCTCACGGCCAATCCGCTGACCGGGATACAGCCGGTGGCGGGCGTGGTCGAGATCATATCCTCGGATCCAGCGCAGAGTGGGCAATGTAATGCTGGAATGGTGGTTCCGGATGGACAGCTTTCGGCATGGGGCACGCACATCCAAGACACGACAGGTACGATGACCGAGGCGGAGTTCGCAGTTGATCCGTTAAGCAGCGCGCAAGGTGCGGCGCTGGCCAACGAGTGTGCCGCCATCCAGCAACTGGGCAGCGGGCAGGGTATCTGCAGCTGCGGAACCGGCGACTAGAGTTGTCGAAGGAGGCGGCACGGTGTACGCCGTGCCCCAGCCCTTTAGTACCCGCGCGTCGTTCTTGGGCGGCCCTAGACCGGGTGCGCCCCGCCTCTACGCGATCTTACTCATGATCCCAAGACTGGTAAGATCTGAAGGCTGTGCCGTCTTCTGACCCTACAGCCTCGACTGATGAAAGCGGCTTGAGACCAGCTCATCCTGATCCTGGATTGTGCAAGACCTGCCGTTATTCCCGCCGCATGGAATCTGATCGGGGTTCGCTTTTCTTCCTGTGCGAGCTTTCATTTCAGGATTCGCGCTTCGCGAAATATCCCCGGCTGCCGGTACTGACCTGCAGCGGTTATAGTCCGCGATAGACGGTGCCTCCTAATTTGCCGACAGAGCCTTTCTAATTGAATTCGGTTTAGTCATGGTGGAAATAGAACAGGTTGCCGTCCAGATCTTTTACGGTGAACTGCCGTAGTCCCCAAGGCTTTTTTTCCAGAGGATCCACGATGTTCGCACCTAGCGACTTCAGTTCCTGGTACGACGCGTCGATATCTTCTGCGAACACCCAGTGAACAGAAGGTTCGAACGGCGGCATCCTCTTCCGAAAGAATATCGCCACGTTACCGCGTGACACGGCCCCAATCTCTTTGCCTGGGTAAAGCCATCCGATCTCAAAGCCAAGTGCATCCCGGTAATGCTGTTGTGCGCGTTCGACATCAGCGACCGGCAACTCCGGCACTGGCTGGCCAATTGAGCTTGTTGTCTCTCTTGCGCCCACAGAACGCTCCTTGTATGCAACGAAACCGCCCGTGCGTCAAGTTAGAACGCTACTCCTTTAGACGGTCACTTTGCCAGCAACAGCAAGGAACCCTATAATTGACTGGCTCACCAAGGAGAATGAATGTCCGCACCCAGCCGTCGTCCGGAAATCCGCCGCCGCCGTACCCGCGCCGAAAAAGTTACCAAGCTGCGCAAGCGTCTTGCTGCCGCTTCGGCTTCCGCCGATAAAGACCGCCTCACCGCCAAGCTGCACCGGATCGCGTTTGTGTCGCCGGGAAATCCGCTGCTCAAGAGCGAGTAACCCGCCTCTAGAATTCCACGGTCACGATTCTTGCCGGCGTCTTGCCTACATTGGTGACGGTGTGCGTGTAGTTACCCGGCAACCATTTGATATCGCCCGCCTTGAATTTTCCGGGCATTGGCCCCTGGCCTTCAACATCGCTGCGCAAATCGAGATCGGTGACCGCGACCAGCAGGTGCGGGCCATCATGATGGTGGCTGGGCACGGTGGCGCCGGGGTCGAGATTCACCTCGGTGACGCGCACTCCATCTTTTACGAAAAGAATTTTGCTGCGGCCGCCGGGGAAGGTCTTTTCGCCGGAGTCCTCCGCCCAGTGCGAGGGCTGGCTGCGTAATTTGTCATCCTGCATCAACTCAATGGTTATATTGCGAAAGGGCTGATCGGAAAGATTCCTGGCAATGTGGGCAAAGTTGCCTGCCGAGAAGCGCGCCTCGCCGTCCTTGAGTTTGACCTCGGCGGGCGCCTTACCCTCGACCTCATTGGAGACGTCGGCATCGCCGAGCGTGACGTGAACGTAGTCATGGTTATGGCGATGCATGAGCGTGGCCGCATGAGGCGCAACCTCGACTTTGAAGGCGCGAATGTATTCGTTCTCGACGGCGAGATGATGCGAAGGCTCAGCGGTAATCGCGACTTCAGTCGCGGTTTGCGCGAGCAGGAACGGAACGAGCAGGAAGAACAACAGTGATCGCTTCATGGCGAGGAATTGTAGCACCGGCGGGATGAGCCGGCACCTAAGAGTAACTACGGAATGATGCGGAAGGCACGCTTACGGCCTGCCTGGTACACCGAAAAATCGCGCCGATCGAGGGTGAAGATTATGTCGAAGCCGTCCCGCTCGGCCAGATAAATCAGGGCGGCATCGGCGAGTTGAGGGCGAATACCTCTGTACTTCTCCATCAAATTCGCGATTTCTCTTGCCTCGGCACTTTGAATGGGTAGGAGTTCAAGGAAGCCGTCCGCCATACTGCTGAGCAATCGCTGGACGGCTCCAGTATGGCCACGCAACAGCCAGGCCGCCTCGGTGATGACTGGCCAACATGAAAACAAGGGCGCGGGCAGGTCGTGCAGCGTTTCCACGCAGGCTTGGTGATGTTGATCGGTGCCCGCCATGATCGCCACTAGCGGGCCGGTGTCCACCAGCACTCTCATCATCGCGGTTCGGCGGAGCGGGGTCGTGCGGAGCGAGATTCGCCGAAACCTTCAAAGTGCTTGCGGTTGGTGCTCAGGTCAGAGCGGCCGCCGCGCACACATCCGATCAAGCCGGTTTGTTTCGCCAAAGCGTACGCGGAACTGGAAGACGGCGATTCCGCCAGGTAATTTTCCAGGGCTTCACGGACCAAGGCAGACTCGGGGAGTTTCTTCATCCCAGCCTGTTGCTTCAGACGCTTGACCAAGGATTCAGAAACGCGGATCGTAATGCGTTGCGAGGACATGGTGTCAGACATCATAGCATATTTGTCTGACAGCGTTGAAATTTGCTCGTCGTAAAGGTGAATTAGCGAACGAAGATCAACTGTCCTTGCGGTAGAGAAGATCTCGCATCGCCGCCTTCCGAGCTTCGTTGGCTTCGGCAGCGGATCGGCGCTCGTCGGCGTCCATGCGACGACTGGTCGCGGAGTCTTCGCGCTCTGGATCGCTGCAATCGGGGCAGCGATTGGCGAAGCCTGGCTTGTTGGGCTTGAGTTCGAATTCCTCTCCACAGACCGAGCAGATTTTGATCGGAAACGGCATTTGCAAATTATTCTACGACGGCGTAAACGGTCTGGGAAAGAGCCGTGGCACGAAAGGGATTGCAATTCGAACCGAGTTCCTCCGGTGAAATGCAGTGTCACGGCGCAATTCACCACAAGGGAGCGACCGGCGCTTCGACGAATACCGGCGCTGGTCCACCTTTGTTGGAGAGATGGATCGCATCCAGGTAAGGTTTGACTTGCGGATCGTAGGTTACGGTGATAGCGCCACCCTTTCCGGAAGGGCCATCGAATCCATTTCGTCCGTCAGAGCCGCTCATGCCGCTGGATCCGCTGGGCGATCCGATGCCGCCAGCGCCTCCCGGACCGCCGCTGCCACCTCTGCCACCGGAACCTCCTTGTCCTCCATCGGCACGCACCGTCAGTGAACCTCCCTGAGGATCGACGAGGTAGAGTTTCTGATGGCCTGCCGCCGACACTGCAACCTGCAACAGAGGATGGCTTCCTGACCTGAGCGCCACTCGCACTTGTACAGGTGGGGCATCGCCTCCGGGGCCGCCGTCACCGCCATCCGAGCCGTTGGTGCCGTTGCCGCCGTTTCCTCCGGCCGAGGGATTATTCGGATCGGTAGAGCCTGAAGTGCCGCTTGATCCCGCCATTCCATCGGAGCCATTCATGCCGCTGGCGCCGGGGCTGCCGGAGAAATTCGAGGTGAAGGCATAGTTGTAACGTACGGGAATGTCGAGTTCGGCGCTGATGCCAGGGTGGCTGGGAACGGCGACGGTGACATGGGCCAACTTCCCATCGCTGATCCTGGGATCTTTGGGAAGGGACACAACGCCCTTTTGATTGACGGTAACGACACTCGGTGTCACCGTGAGATCCTTCCACAGAACTTTTCCCTTACCTGCGCCTTCCGTCTGCAGAACCTTCCCGTCGGGTTCGGTCACGACCACCACCAGGGGCAACTTCTCTCCGGGCGCGAGACCCGGACCATTGGGCAGGTTAACCGTGATGGACGCGACCGGGGTCTTGGCCAGGTACACCTTCATCCCCAGTTTGACCTTGATAGGAGTGCAGGCGCCCAGTCCGAGCAGACAGGCCAGGCCAAAGCAACTCGCCCAGGCGAGGAGGATCTGACGCGGAAGACTGGTTCGAGGTCTCATGGTTGGATCCGTCAAAGCCGTTTTCGACAATCGACATCCATTTCTTGTCGAGGCGCTTTGTCGAATCAAACACGGAGCAGCGCAACATGTTGTGCGCTGCGATGTGTCCGCAGGTAAAGTTTTATGAAGATAGATAAGTTGTTTGTCAACGGCGAGTCATGCTGAGTTACTCAGCTACCCGAGGTCACAGAAGCAGATTGGTAGTTTACTTTTTCTCAGCCGCTTCGCGTTTGCGCAGCGCTGCCATCGTGGCTGCCGAGGTGTCTTTACGCTTGCTGTTCTTGGGACGACGCTTGGTCTTGCTGACATAGTGATTTTGAGCCACGATTCTCCTGCTGATCGGCGGTTGGGGACGCCTGCCCTGATTCGCCGCGGAATAGCGGCTTCACAACTATATTACAGGCGAATTGGGCGAACTGTTGCGATTCGCTTGGCCGGGCGGGGACGCCCGGCTCTGCACTTCGCATCACCGGCTGTACTGATTGCGTTTTTTATCTTCGTGACGCTCGATGCCCAGTTGAATCAGACGATCAATCAAATCGGGATAGGACAATCCCGAGGCCATCCACATCTTGGGATACATGCTGATAGCGGTGAAGCCGGGCATGGTGTTGATCTCATTGACAAACATCTTGCGCGATTTGGGGTCCATCAGAAAATCGACGCGGGCAAGGCCGGTGCAGTCGACGGCTTGAAATGCCGCGATCGCCAGCTTCTGCACGGTTTTCATTTCTGTTGTCGTGAGCTTCGCGGGGATCACCGCTTCCGAGCCTTCCGAAAGATATTTTGCGTCGTAATCGTAGAACTCTTTGCAGGGAACGATCTCTCCGGCAATCGAGGCTTGGGGATCGTCATTGCCGAGAACGGCGCATTCGATTTCGCGCGCCTTGTTCCTTTTGCCGCCTACACCTTCTTCAACGACAATCTTGCGATCGAACCTGGCGGCTTCTGCTATTGCGGGACCGAGTTCTTTGCGGTCGTGTGCCTTCGAAATTCCTACGGAGGATCCTAGGTTTGCCGGCTTCACGAAGACCGGATATTTCAACTTGCTCTCCACCAGTTTCTGGACCTTTTTCGGCTCGCGTTCGAACTGGCTGCGCAGGAGGGTGACGTGTTTGACGATGGGCAGCCCGGCGGCCCGGAATAGAGACTTCATGATGTCTTTATCCATGCCGGCGGAGGAGCCCAGCACTCCGGCGCCCACGTAGGCGATGTCTGCGAGTTCGAGGAGGCCCTGGATAGTGCCGTCTTCGCCGAAGGTTCCGTGGAGGACTGGGAAGATAACATCGACATTGATGGCGCGATCGGAGGCGCGGCGCAGGTCGGTTTGGAAGGGGGCTAGTCCGGCATTGCGCCTGATGGGCTCGGGTGGAACTATCACCGATTCGCCGGTGGCGAGCACGGCCGCTCCCGGAGTTGCTTCGGGATCGCCAGCGCGGAGATGCGTTTCTGGTGTGGCCGCCGCGTTGCCCTTCAGCAAGCGCTCGGCATGCTCGGCGGTGAGCCAGCGGCCTTCTTTGGTGATGCCGATGGGTACGACTTCGTATTTCGTCTTATTGATCGCGTTGAGAACGGAGGCGGCGGAGAGCAAGGAGACTTCATGCTCGCCGCTGCGTCCGCCGAAGAGGATGCCTACTTTTAACTTCGCCATTAACTTTGCCATGACATTTCAGTCTGGCGCTGGGGTGGGGATTCGTCAATCTCTGGGGTGGTTCCGGAAGGCGGGGAAGATGTCGAGTTCCGGGCGGGAGTGCTTACGCAGTCATCCCCATCTTTATGCTTGGCTCCTGATTGGCTGATGGAGACGTGCTTTTAGATAACGTGTACGTGGTACCCCCCCACCCCCCCTACCCCCCAGGTATCATTGTGATTAACATGTTTAATAGCATTTTGGTTAACATGCTTTTTATTTACAGAGGGGTGAACGGGGCGAATTTTTCAGAACAGGTAAAGCCGTGGATTAGCGGGAAACGGGCCCGCCCTGGCCGAGTCTGCAAAAGTCTTGAATTATCAAAGAAGGCCGCCGACCGGTTTCGGCGGGTTATACCGTCTCTCGGGACGGACACAGTTCTCGATTCTGCATACTCGAAGGATCATTGCATGATTGCGGCGCGGGTGTATGTGATGGGGGTACATCGAATTTGTGATGAAAAAGAGGTTCGTGCAGAGTTTTGCGAAAAGCGAAACCTGGGTCAAAACGTGTAATCGCCTGTTAACGGAAGTTGACCGAAAGCGCCAAAACGGCTAAGACAGGGCCTATATCGCTTTTGCAGCTATTGCAGCTTCGCATACTCCGCTTTGGCCTCCTTCAGGATGTTACTGCAGCCTTGCGTACTCGGCCTTAGCGTCCTGCATATAGTCCACCTATCGGCCCGGGAAATCAGGTCAATTCCTTAATCGCCGCTCCGCTTCGCGACGCGTGCAAGATTTCGAAGCGCAGGTTAAGAGGCGCCACCGCCCTCTTGACACCGCCTTCCCAAGAGGCAATAATTGCGATCCGATTGTGGATAGTAGTCGTGGAAAGACGGCTGGCAACGCAGGTTCTCAGGGATTCTTCAAAACCCAGGCGCAATTCTCAGAGTAGAGTTCCGCCCCGCGGCGTGCCACAGCTTCGAAATAATATGACCTGTCAGCCAGCCGATATCGCCAGATCGAGCTGGATGAGGAGTTTTACGAAGAGCCAACGGTCACGCTCAAAGGGCTGCGGCAACTGGAAGCTACAGCGAATGGTGAAGTTGATGCATTGCAGCGATTGATGGCTAAAGCGTGAACACTCGGACACTCCAATTAGGCGACATTGTCCATCAAAGTAGACACACTCGGCGACAAAGCGGTTAGGGTGGACCTCCGAGCGACCCGGCGAGAGTGGACAGGTGATCAATCAAATTTATGAGGTCACGAAGCTCGATTGTTGCGCCGCGCCGACCACGTACACCCTACTTCTCGCTGCGAGATGGGAAGAAGCTACGAGTCACTCATACAGAGTTGGATCGAGACGAGTTCGCGGCTCTTGAGCAAACTATCTACAATTAGTTGTTGAAACATCCCGATAGCGCTCATGATGCCGGGATTCGGTCCTTTCGCGAGTGCGTGACCGTGCGAACCAGCCGAATAGGCCTGCCTGTCACCTTGATCGCTACTCGCGGTTCCTTTGCGCCAGCGAGGTTTCTACGGGCTGATGCGGCGGCGCGTTTAGTTCCTGTTCAATGTGCTTCTGGACTACCTCCCATTGCGAGCGCAGGATCATTTCTTTGATCGCGAACTTCGATTCCTTCCGGGCATCGTCTACCCGTACTGCCAGTTCTTTCTTTTCAATGCGGAAATCGATGGTTTCCGCAAGCGGGACGAGTTGATTCGATGACTTCCCTACGATCACGTAGACGACCTTATCCGTGACCAGCGTGTATTCGGGACAAAGGTCTTCGACGGCGGCGGCTTGCGGGGGGCCGAACTGATTCATGAAGCCTCGATGCATGAGCTGGCAGTCGGCCATGTGCATGCGAACCACGGTTCCCTGTCGATAGATTCCGATGGGCGCGGCGAAAGTGGCGGCGCAACTGAGTACCAGCGTCAAGAGCATGGTGGACAACACGGTGGATTTCATAAAGATCTCCTCTCAGCGATGCTCGTTAGTGAATGCATGATCCTCATCAGCGAGGAACGGTCCGCGGTTCGTAGGTGTAACTGTCGCGGCTGTGGAAGGTGAGGTTGAGGTTGTGAGTGGGCAGGACGCGAAGCGAATGGAAGCGGGCTTCTTCGTCGGGCAAGTCGTAGGTGACCACGTAAGAAGCCCGCGCGTCCTCGAGGACGGTGTTCAGCAGCGAGGCGGCACTACCGTTTTGGACGAATCGCGGCGAGAAATAGCGGCCACCAGTGGCATTGGCGACCTGCTGCATGAAGTGGCCTCCGGAAGAGCGCTCGGATGCGCCTATGTCCACGGAATAGATCAGGATGCCGGCATCGCGCGCGGCCTGCAGCGCATCGCCAGCATTGTGCAGGCTGATGGTGTCGTTGCCGTCGGAAAAGAGGATGATCACGGGGCGGACATTCTGTCGAGAGCTTCCCGGGGGCTCATCACGTGCGCCGTTTCGCTCGCTTTCGGCGTGATGTTCTCCGAGAAAGTCGGAGGCGAATATCAGCGCATCGTAGAGCGGCGTCAAGCCGCCGCTTTTCACCGCTTGCAATTTGGCTATGGAGCCAGCTACTGGGCATCCTCGTGAGCACAGAATTGCAGGCTTGATCGAACCAGAAGTCTGCCGGAAAGCAGCGGCGGGCGTTGCTTCTTCCGCCGCTCCGGACATGCCTCCACCTCCGCCTCCAAAAGACAGAACCGCGAGGTTGTTTTCGGGGAAGGATTTCTCTCTCGCGATTAGTTGCAGCACGTTTGCGATCGCCTCACGGAAGTGCGGTCCAACGGATTCGCTGAGATCGAGCAGAGCTGCCACGTCAAGCATGGTTTCGCTCGCGCGCGTGCAGCTGCGGAAATTGCGAATCACCCGATCGTTGTCCACGACGGCGAAGTCAGATTTTGTCAGAGATTCCTGCAAATGGTTGTTCTGGTCGGTCGCGAAGAAAGTAACTCTTACTTCGGAAACGGTGGTGCTGTAGGTGATCCCAGACGCTTCGACGTCCTGGTTCGGGCTCTTGTCGTAATCTCGCGCTGCGTCTTGAGCGGCCGAAAGGTTAGTTAGGGAAAGGCTAGTTAGGAAAACGAGAGCGAGAAGGGTGAAGCGAAGGTGCGAAGGACATGACATCGCGTTCATTAGGTCCATCGACGAACGATGGAACACTCCCCTATTACCGTGGTTACTCTGGGAGGTGACCATGCAGGTGCCACCGTCGCCGGCCAGAAGAACTTTTTTCAAGAATGTTTCTTGTGACCGGCGACCCGGCCGGCCCAGCAACTCCTGCTTTTAAGGTGCCAGAACGCGTGTTTTCGATGCCACGGGAATGCGAGTCGTTGCTTGACAGGGCAGGGAATCGGGTGTGAAATTATGCGGAACTTCGAACGCTGGTGCCCGACGCTTCCCCATGGCATCCGCATTCGAAGCCTTCGTGCTGAAACCTCTGAGCGGAACACGGGTTCAGGGAGAATTGTCTGGGAACGGACATGCCCTGTCGGATTAACCGGGAAGAGCTTCACATTTCACAGGAGTGGTCTATGAAATCGAGCAGTCTGGGAATGAAAGTGCTGCCAAAATGGGTTGTGTTGTTGGTTGTGCTTGCGCTAAGCGTGGTCGCTGCAGCGCAAAAGAAGGGAAACTCGGCGCCGGCGGCGCACCCATCCGGCGGAGGTGGAAGCAGACCGGCGGCAGCGACACATTCCGCGGCGCCCGCACAGCACGCGGCCGGGGGTGGCGCGCAGCACGGCGGAGCTGCGGCTGGCGCACAGAATCGGGGAACGCAGGCCAGCCGTCCGGGAACGGCTGGCGGCAATGCGGGCAATCGTGCGGCGGGGAATTCTGCCAATCGCAGTGGCGGCGTCGGCAATGGCAACCGCAGTTCGCAGATGGGCGGGAATCGGGCGGGACAGGCGGGTGGCAACCGCGCGGCGCAGGCGGGCGGCAATCGAGCCGGACAGGCGGGTGGGAACCGGCCTGGACAGGCTGCGGGGAACAGGGGCAATGCCGGCGGGAATGCCGGCCGGCATCAGCCGGCGGGAAGCAAGAGCGTTGCTCTGAAGAACGGCGGACACGCTACTTTCCGCAGCAACGGGCAGGTGCGGTCGATCTCGGCGCATGGCATGACGATTAATCACGGGCTGCGCGGGAACAATCACATTGTCAGCACCCACAACGGACGCACGATTGTAAGCAATGGCCGATACGGTGGATACAGCCAGCGCGCTTACTACAATCATGGCGGCCGGGCTTATGTGCAGCGGACCTACTACCGAGGCGGGCACTATTACGCTTACGGATATCGCAACTATTACTATGGCGGGCATCCCTATTATGGATATGCTCCCGCGTACTATTATGGTCCCGCGTATTACGGGTGGGCTTACAATCCATGGCCGGCGCCGGTGGCTTACGGATGGGGATGGGGCGGAGCGCCGTGGTATGGATATTACGGCGGTTACTTTGCGCCTTATCCGGTGTATCCGACAGCGGCTTTCTGGCTCGCGGATTATCTGATCGCAGCGAACCTGCAGGCGGCTTATGCGGCGCAGGCCGAGGTGGCGGCGGAGAATGGAGA
Organism: uncultured Acidobacteriaceae bacterium; assembly: GCA_963775845.1. Lineage (GTDB taxonomy): Bacteria > Acidobacteriota > Terriglobia > Terriglobales > Acidobacteriaceae > Acidiflorens. The sequence goes on from CAVZKN010000002.1 coordinate 715,209, forward strand.
GGCGCTTCCGGGACCGCTTGGCGTCGATCCGGCAGACGAACTGGCGAGTCTTTTCTCTGACGATCCGTTGATTGCGGCGAATCTTGAGGCTGCCTACGGACCGTACATGCTGATGGCGGGATCGCCGGCGAAGGCTGCGGCTGCGGGGCTTCCAGCGGATGTGAAGCAGGCAATCGCCGACGAGATGAAGCGGGAGATCGCGGCGGAAAAAGACGCAGCGGCGAACGGCCAAAAACCGGCGAGTGGCGACGAAGTGCCGGCGGCGCTCGATCCTAAGATTCGCTACTTCGTGGTATCGAGCGAAGAGGATGTGACGACATCGGACAGTGCAGAGTGCGTGCTGACTGCCGGGGACGTCATCTATCGCACGGGTGATAAGCCGGACGACGACAACATGGTCGACGCCACCGTGAAGAGCAGCAAGAAAGATGAATGCGCGGTCGGGGCAACGGTTGGCGTGGCGGTTGACGATCTGCAGGAGATGCACAATCAACTGCGGATCCAGATGGACGCGGGGCTGAAGGAGTTGGCGGACAAGCAAGGGAAGAATGGATTGCCAGCCGCTCCCGATACCAAGACGCAGGCGGGCGAGGTGCCGGCACCCACTGCGGATACGAGTGTCGGCAGCGACTTGCAACAGCAGCAGAAAGATGCGGCGCAGGTGGAGGCGGAAGCGAAGCAGTCGCAGTGACGCTTGTGGAATCGCGGTTGTCGCGCTTGTTGGGCCGGGCGGGAACGCCCGGCACTCCACTAACGAATCATCCGGTTGTGATATTGCAGCTTGAGCGATGGGAAAGGGTTGCCATGCAGCGGAGAATGAAAAGGGCCGTCCTGATGGTTGGACTGATTTGTGCCGGGCTTACGTCGAGGCTTGTGGTTGCGCAAGCACCGTCGGTTTCACTGGAAGACCAGCTTAAGGCGCAATACACGATGGTGAAGATGGGTGCGGACACGGGCGGACCTGCCGTGGTGGAGCAGGGCACGATCCTAGTCATCAAGAAGGGCGGAATTCTCAGCGTGCCTTTTGGCGACACAAGTGTTGTTCCTACCAAATATCAGGATGGGGTCGTACATTCTCCGAACAACATGGTGATGAAAGGCATCGGCTTTGGTTTGGGGAAGATGGGGAAGACGCAAACGACGCGGCTGATGCAGGTGGGAGAGAAAGTGTATCCCTCGAAGCTAGCGGTTAATCTGCCGAAGGATCAGGTCGAACTGAGCGTTATTGCTTGCGACTCGTGCAACAATGTCAGCCCGACTACGTTTTACAAAGCCGATGTAGTTTTTCAATTTGCCAAGGGATCGCTCGCTAATACCAGCCCTTCGCAGGTGGAAGATACGATGGCTGCTTTGCTGGCGTTCGATGACAGTGCCGATCAGGGCGACAACGGACAAGGTGGGCAGCAGGGTGGAAACCAGCAAGGCGGAAACCAGCAGGGAGCGAACCAGGGCGGTGGTGGAGGACAGGCGCAGCAAGCGCCTCCCGCGGAACCCGTGCAGATAGAAAAAGGGCAGACGCCGGATGAGGTGAAAGCGGCCATTGGAACCCCTGACAAGATTGTCAATCTGGGAGCGAAGCAGATTTACGTTTACAAGGATATTAAGGTCACGTTTATTAACGGGAAGGTTTCGGACGTGCAGTGAAGGAGCTTTCGGTGAACGTTTGCTGTCGCTAATGGGAATCGCTTGGCTTCTCTGACAGGTGGCTGGAATTGGCTTGGACCCCCCGGTAGCGGTCTTTAAGAATCAAAGACTTGGCGGGCAAGAGACGCTAGATCTTTGAGAAATAAGGACTTACTTGTAAGATATCTTAAATCAATGAGTTGGCGTGAGTTTTGGGCTTGTTTTTCGGTTCGTTTCCTGCTAGGTCTCTGAGAAATACTTTAGAGGTCATGAGGGATTTGGCTTGGCGAGGCCGAACCATTTCTATGGTAGAATAGTAGACGTTTGAGGTAGAATATCTACCGAGATGAGCCTGAACATCAAAAACAAAGACGCCCACAAACTCGCGCAACAGCTAGCCCGACTCACTGGAGAGAGCTTAACCGAGGCTGTCACCGAAGCGGTCCGCGAACGGCTTAAAAGGGTACAAGATAAAGACAAACTTGCCGCCAGGCTCTCCGACCGACTGCTCGAAATCGGCCGGGACTGTGCGACGCGTCTGAAGGAACCGTTTCGCTCGGCCGATCATGGCGACCTTCTCTATGACGAGAAGGGGCTGCCCAAATGATTCTGGACACTTCCGCTCTGATCGCCATTCTCCGCTATGAAGAGGAAGCGCCGGAGTTCGCCGGAATCATTGAGCAGGCCGCACAGCCTCGTGTTTCGGCCGTGAGTTATGTGGAAGCCGGGGCGGTGATCGATGGCAGCAAAGATCCGGTGGCCAGCCGCCGTTTTGATGAATTGATCGAGGCGGCGCAAATCGCGATCGAGCCGGTCACGGAAGCGCAAGCCCGCATAGCGCGCCAGGCCTATCGCGACTTCGGGAAAACGAGTGGCCACGCCGCCAAATTGAATTTTGGAGATTGCTTTTCCTACGCGCTGGCGAAATCCAAGGGAGAACCGCTTTTGTTTAAAGGGCAAGACTTCTTGCGGACGGATGTGAGGTCGGCGCGGGGGTGAAGTGGTCCCGCTACGGATGAGGGACGTTGCCCCCGAGAGCATAGAGGGCGGCCACATGCCAAAAGGCGCGACGTCAGAGTGGGGCAACCGAGTCGGTTCAGGTAGCGCGAACATGGCTGGGCGTCTCGTGAGAACTCGCTGACGTTGCAGAGGGAATCTCTACTGTAGGGGTCCTTCGACTCCGCAATTTCGTTCGCTTCGCGAAACGGAATTGCTGCGCTCAAGACGACACTAAAGGTTTCTCCAAGTGGTCCGCTACAGGATCTTCTTCCCAAACGCTGAGAGCGCCAGCTCCACGGCCAGGTCGGCGGTCTGGTTGTGCTCATCGATTACGGGGTTCACTTCCACGATTTCGAAGCTGGTCATGCGTCCGTGGTCGGAGATGATCTCCATGGCTAGGTGAGCTTCGCGATAGGTGGCACCGCCCCAAACGGGAGTACCGACTCCGGGCGCATCTTCGGGATCGATCCAATCCATATCTAGCGAGACGTGATAGCCGGCAGTGCCGTGTCCGGCCATGCGTAATGCTTCTTCCATGACGGCGCGCATGCCGCGCTCGTCGATGTCGCGCATGGTGAAGACCTGGACTCCGGCCTTGCGAATGTTTTCTTTTTCGAAGTTGTCGACATCGCGGATGCCGACGAGCACGCAATTCTCGGGCTGGACTTTGGGGGAGAATTCGAAAATGCTGCCGAGTTCGAGGGGAGGAAGACCCATGAGCGCGGCCAGGGGCATGCCATGCACGTTGCCGCTGGGCGAGGAGTCGGGCGTGTTCATGTCGGTGTGAGCGTCGATCCAGAGGAGTCCGATTTTTTGATTTTTGCGGCGGAAGTATTTAGCGACGCCGGACACCGTTCCCGCAGCGACGGAGTGATCGCCGCCGAGGACCAGCGGCACTTTGCCGTCTTCTAGCGTCTTTAACACAAGTTCGGCGCTCTTGGTGCAGGTGGCGGTGATCTCCTTGAGATATTTGGCGTGGGCCGCGCCTTCTTTTTTCTGCTCGGGAATGGCGACGGCAATGTTGCCGGCGTCTTCGACGATGTGGCCGATGGCTTCGAGGCGGGCTTCGAGTCCGGCGACGCGGACGGCGGATGGGCCCATGTCGACGCCGCGGCGGGATTGGCCAAGATCGAGGGGGACGCCGATCACGCGGATCTGGCGCGGAGTGATGGTGGAGTAGGTTGTGTTGCGTTGTGACATATTTATTCACCGCCGAGACGCAGAGGACGCCGAGAAAACCTTTTCTTGGATTTATTCGGCTTGGAACGCTTGTTTCTTCTCCCACTTTTGGTCTGGGTATTCGTTCACTATTCTTTTTAGTCCACTCTTTAAAGCGGGGACGTGGAAGTTCATCAGTAACCCTACTCTTTTTCTGGTCAGCCTCAAATACGACAGGAGCTGCGCTTCGTGGATGGGCAGCAACTTTTCGATTGCTTTGACTTCTACGATGATTTCATCTTCCACGACCATGTCCAATCTGTAGCCGCAATCCAGCTTTACTTGTTTATAGACGACGGGCAGTGGCTTTTGCTCCTCGACTTTTAGTCCTCGCTGTTTCAGCTCAAATGCCAAACAGGATTGATAGGCAGATTCCAACAAGCCTGGTCCTAGATGCCGATGAACTTCGATGGCTGCGCCGATGATGCCATGAGAAATCTCGTCCAGCCGCTCATGCTCGCGCATTTTCTCCTATCGCATTTCTCGGCGCTCTCTGCGTCTCGGCGGTAAAGACTATGGATATAACCGATGCAACATGCGGGGGAATGGAATTGTTTCCCTGACGTGCTCTAAGCCGCAGATCCAGGCTACGGCCCGTTCGATACCCATGCCGAAGCCGGAGTGCGGGACGCTTCCGTATTTGCGGAGATCAAGATACCACTTGAAGGCTTCCTCGGGGAGATTGTGCTCGTGGATGCGCTGGAGAAGCAGATCGTGGGAGGCCATGCGCTGCGACCCTCCTATGATTTCGCCGTAGCCTTCGGGGGCTAACACATCCACGCAGAGAGCCAATTCGGGCCGCTGCGGATCGGGCTCCATGTAGAAGGCTTTAACCGTTGCGGGATAGCGATGGACCATTACGGGGCGATCATAGAGCGATGAAAGGTAAGTTTCGTCGGGAGAGCCGAGGTCTCCGCCCCACTCGAATTTATTTTCCAGCTTGCCTTCGGCGTGGCCTTGCTGCAATTTCTCGACGGCTTCGTCGTAGGTGATGCGGGGGAATGGAGCGTCGATTTTTTCGAGCTTGGTCAGATCGCGGCCAATGGTTTGGAGATCGGCGCGGCGGCGTTCTAAACATCGCTTCACCAAAAATGTGAGCAGGCCTTCGGCGAGTTCCATCACATCGTCTAACGTGCCGTAGGCTACTTCGGGTTCGACCATCCAGAATTCGGTGAGGTGACGGCGAGTTTTCGATTTTTCGGCGCGAAAGGTGGGGCCGAACGAATAGACCTTTCCTAGCGCCATGGCTGTGGCTTCGATGTAGAGCTGGCCGGACTGCGTCAGGTAGGCTTGCTCCTCGAAATAGTCGACGGGGAAGAGCGTCGAGGTACCTTCGCAGGCCGCGGGCGTGAGAATCGGTGGATCGGTGAGGGTGAATCCGTTGCTGTCGAAAAAATCGCGAGCGGCACGAATGATTTCGGCGCGAACCCGGAGAATCGAGGCCTGGCGCAGAGAGCGCACCCAGAGGTGACGATGCTCCATCAGGAAATCGACGCCGTGCTCTTTGGGAGTGATCGGGTAGGGAGTGGCTTCGGGCACGCGCTGCACGACTTCGATATTCGAGACGTCGAGTTCGTAGCCTCCGGGAGCGCGCTTGTCGGCCCGGACTTTGCCTTCTACGATGATGCTCGATTCCTGGGTGAGGCCTTTGATCGCCTCAAAGACTTCGGGTGGCACGGCGTTCTTAGGGACGACACCCTGGATGACGCCGCTGCCGTCACGAAACTGCGGGAAGAGCAGTTTGCCGCTTTCGCGCAGGTTGTAGAGCCATCCGCGAATGGTTACGGACTGGCCTTCGTGCTTGCCGATTTCTGCGATGGTGCTGATGGGTGTAGACATAAATTCAAGAACCTTTTCACCGCCGAGACGGCGAGGGCGCCGAGAAAAGCTAAGGTATTTCTTCCTGATTCGTGCCGCCCGAGGAAGCGGTTTTTTGGCTTGAGTCCGGGAAGTCGTCGACTATCCGCTTCAGACCGCTCTTCAGAACCGGGACATGAAAGTTTATCAGGAGGCCGACTCTCTTATGAGCGAGACGGAGATACGACAAGAGTTGAGCTTCGTGAATCGGTAGGATCCTTTCGACTGCTTTGATTTCTACGATATGTCGTCTTCGACGACAAAATCAAGCCGATAACCGCAATCGAGCTTGACCTCTTTATACGTAACCGGGAGCGCTCTCTGCTCTTCGATCCGGAGACCTCGATGCTTCAGCTCGAATGCCAGACACAATTGATAGGCCGATTCCAGTAATCCGGGGCCGAGATGCCGATGAACCTCGATTGCGGCGCCGATGATGCGGTGTGAGATCTGGTCGAGTCTGTCGATTTCCTGCATGGTGCAGCTGCCTGTGTGGAGCGTTTACCGCCGAGACGCCGAGGGCGCAGGAGGCTAAGGACTCTTAACTACGTTCTCGTCGATCAGCATTTCCCCAATGCTGCCACTCAATCGGCCTTCTGAACCTTTTTCGAGGGTCAAACGCCAGCGAAAGGTGCTTTTATCCTTGGTCTCAAACTCGAGAGTGTTGCCCCGCTGCCCAACGTTAAGCATCTCAGACTCGTTCTCACTTGCATCCGGATTGGCAAGGACGACCGTACCCCTCACTTTGCCCTCATTCACAGCGATGTTTACGGTAATGGAATGTTTCCCCGTTACAGAGTTTCTCTTCGTCCGCCACTCACCTGCGAACAACGCTTGGCCAATGGCTAGGGATGAGAGCGATATCAGAAAGGCAATTAGGAGCAAACCGCGGGTTGTTCTCAATAAGAGCATTCCTCGGCGCACTCTGCGTCTCGGCGGTGATTATGAATCTTCCAGCTTCTGGAATGTGGCGTTCACTTCGTCGCTGGGACTCTTTTTCTCTTCTCCCTCAATTTCGAGCAGCAGGGGCGGCTTTTGCGGTGCGGTGCGCAGTAATTCCATCGTTTCTTTCCAGTCGATCGAACCGTTGCCGGGCCACAGGTGCGAGTCTTTATCTTTGTTGTTGTCGTGAACGTGGGTGGAACAGATGTGGTTCTTCAGGGTGGCGAAGCCCTCGGCGATGCCGCCCATCATGTGGGCGTGTCCGCAATCGAAGCAGACGCCGATATCGTCGAAATGCATGGTGCGGATGAACTCGACGAGGCGGTCGGGCGTGGAAAGCTCATTGGGAATATTCTCCACCAGCATTTTCACTCCCAAGGGCTTGGCGAAGGCGCGCAGGTGCTCGACCGAGGTCATGGCGGCTTCGAACTTTTTTTCGTCGAAGACCTCGTTCGGATTTCCCAGATGCTGAATCATGAAGCGGAAGGGGATGTGCTCGGCGATTTCGAGGGCACGCTTGATCTCGTCCATGGCGTCGACTCGTCCGGCGCGGTCGGTGGAGGCGATGTTGACGGGCGGCGAGCCGGTGCGTCCCCACTCGTAGTCGGAATATAGAGGAGCGTGGACGGAGTTCAACGGGATGCCGGTGGACTTGAACCATTCGGCAATCTCACGAACGTGCTGCTTGCGATTAGCGTAGTCGAAGTGCTGGCGGGCGGCGAAGATTTCGATGGACTGGGCTCCCGCCTTGACCAGTTCGTCGAGCAAGCCTGGATGCAGGCGTTCTTTTACGTAGATGTATGTCGATACTGCGCGCTGCATCAGTAACCTACCGCCTTCCCGTTATTGCGCCCATCGGCCCCGGCCAGATGTTCGCCGGATTTGGGGTCGATCATGATGCATTCGGCGTCTCCCCAAAAATGGTCGACCTTCAACTTGTGTCCTTTGGATCGCAGAAGATTCATTGTATCGGGAGAAAGGCGGTCTTCGACGAGAATCTCATCGGGGAGCCACTGATGATGAAACCTTGGTGCATTGACGGCTTCCTGAATATCGAGGGCGAAATCGGCGACGCCAATCAAAACGTTGGCCACGGTGGTGATGATGGTGGGGCCGCCGGGCGATCCGAGAACCAGGAAAAGCTTGCCGTCTTTGAGCACGATCGTCGGGGTCATGGCCGAGAGCGGACGCTTTCCGGGTCCGATGGCATTGGCGGGGCCCTGGATGAGACCGTAGGCGTTGGGGACGCCTTGCTTGGAGGCGAAGTCATCCATTTCGTCGTTGAGGAGAAAGCCCAGACCTTCGGCGGTGACGCGTGATCCGAAAGAGTCGTTGAGGGTGGTGGTGATGGAAACGGCGTTGCCTTCGGCGTCGACTACGGAATAGTGCGTGGTGTTCTGCGATTCGCGGATCGGTTGGACGCGCAAGGTAGCGTCTCTCTCAAGTTCACTGAAGTTAGCCGGGCGCTTCAATTCTTTGCTCGGCGTAGCGTGATTGAGATCGATAGACTCACGCCAGGCGGCGGCATATTTTTTGTCGATGAGTTGGGCGACGGGAACCTTGGCATAATCGGGATCGCCCATGAAATCGGCGCGGTCGTAGAATGCGCGGCGGAAGGCCTCGGCTTCGAGGTGAATGGCGGCAGCGGAGCGGTTGCCTAGCTTGGCCAGGTCATAGGCTTCGAGAATATTCAGGATTTCGACCAGCGCGACGCCTCCTGACGATGGCGGCGGAGCGCTGATGATCTCGTAGCCGCGATAGGTGCCGTGGATGGGTTCGCGCTCTTTGACTTCGTAGGCAGCAAGATCCGCCGCCGTAACCAGGCCTCCGCCTTTTTGAATCGCGGCGGCTAGCTCGTGGGCCATGGCTCCGTGATAGAAGGTGTCGGGATCTTTGGCTAAGCGTTCGAGGGTGCGGGCCAGTTCGGGCTGCTTGAGGATTTCACCCGGCTGATAGGCATTTCCGTCGCGCAGGAAGATGCGTTTGGTTTCGGGAAACTGGGCAAGGTACTCGTCGTCTTTTAAGTCTTGCGTATCTTGATAGGCGAGCGGGAAGCCATCGCGAGCTAATTGGATGGCGGGCGCGATGACTTTTTCGATCGAGAGTCTGCCATATTGCTTTTCAGCATAAATGAGGCCAGCTACGGTGCCGGGGACGCCTATGGCCTTGTATCCGACAACGCTCGATTCGTGGCTGGACTGAGGGATGACGTTGCCCTGGGCGTCGAGATACATGTTTTCGCTGGCGGCGGCCGGAGCTTTTTCGCGGAAGTCGATGAAGTGAGTTTTGCCGTTGGCGTTGCGGAGGAGAAGGAAGCCACCTCCGCCCAGGTTGCCGGCCTGAGGATGGACGACGGCGAGGGCAAACCCCGTGGCGACGGCGGCGTCGACGGCGTTGCCTCCGGCGCGAAGCATTTCGATGCCGGCCCTCGAGGCAAGTTCGTGCACGCTCGTGACCATGGCGTGGGGAGCGTGGGTTGGACGCAGGGGCGCAGCCGACGCCGGAATAACCAGCTGAGCGCTCAGACTGCAGAGGATCAAAAAGATGAGGCAATATCTTGGGGCAGAATTGTGAAGGCTCATGGATTCGGCGAAAGTATGAGGCTAGCTTAGGCGATTGGGGGACGTCAATTGTTGTTCGGTGTGTTCACCGCCGAGACGCTGAGGGCGCCGAGAAATTCAATGCCTAACCACAGAGGGCACGGAAGGGCACGGGGGTAGAAACTGGCGATTAGGGAACGTCATTGTTGTTCGGCGTGTTGACCGCCGAGACGCTGAGGGCGCCGAGAAAAGCGCTTAACCACAGGGGGCACAGAGTTGCACGGGGTAGGAACTGGGGATCCGCTTATTTTGCTCTGCGCTTGCTTGAAGATTTCTTTCTTGCTGCTTTGCGGTTGGGCGCTTTTGCGGCCACCAGAATGTAGGAGACTTGAATCAGCTTCTTCAGTTCGTTCTCGGGCAGTAGTTTGGAGTCGGCGATTGTGACCCACTTATAGCGTCCCACATAGGCGGCTGGGGAGATACCTGCAATTTCCAGCAGGTCATGGAACGTCTCCGGCGCGCACTTGAAAGTGACGCGGGGAAAACGGCCGTCAGCGAGAGCCAAAGTAGTGAAGATTTTGCCGCGGACTCTAAAGCAAAGGTCATTTTCCCAGGGCATGTCTTCGGTCGCCCCAGGGAAGGATAGACAGAGTTTGCGAATCCACTCTACGTCAGGCACGGGAGATTATAGCGCGACGGGCTGGGACGTTGATGATGCAGCCAGGGCTGCTCTGCGCTTAATTGTTGAAGAAGGCCTGAATCTGCGGCCAATATTTCCGCACGATCCTATCGGTGCTCAAGTGACCGCCTCGGCGGAATAGTTTCAACCGGACATTGGCCTGGCGCGCAAATTTTTCCACTGAACGATAGGGGATGTAAGGATCGTCCTGGGCGTGAAACATCATGATCTTCGACCCGGTGATTTCTTTTACGTGATGGGCGGGGTTGTAGAACTTTCCGGCCTGCAGTTTCTTCCAATTCTTGTCGGCAAGGCGGTAGCCATTGCCGAAGGCGGCGCGAATGTAGGCGGCGTAGTTGGGATTGGAGGTTTCCTTTTTTTCTTCGCGGGCGAGGATCGACCAATCGACGACCGGGCAATTTGCCACTACTTTTTTGACGCGGGGGTCGAGCGAGCAAAGAATTGCGGCCGCGCCGCCGAAACTTCCGCCGATCACGAAGACTTCGTCCAGGGCGACGTGAAAGCGGCGCCCAAAGGCCAGTCCGCGGAAGTCTTTCGCGAGCCCGCCGACGACGTCGAGAATATCTTCGTGCGGCGAACGCGCCAGAAAGTCGCCGCCGCTCTCCCAGGATCCGCGATAGCGGGGATAGAAGACCCAGTATCCCTTGGCGGAGAGAAATTCAGACAAGGGTTGCTTGCGCGGGATGGAGGGCATTCCGTCGCAAAGAATGATCGCGCGCGCAAGTTTTGTGCGGCGCGCCGGCGGAAGGAATTCGGTGACAATGTCGCGGGCGAAACGGGTTCGGAACATATGCACGGTTTAATTATCTTGCCATGAATAGCGTTGAGATCGGACCGGGCATTGCGGTTACCTCGGGCACCGGGAGCGGCCAGTTCTGCGCTTGAATTCTTCTATGACCGTTGAAAATAGTGCAGGATGAGTTTGTCTTCTTCGGCTGCGGCGGCGAGATGTCTGGAGGCTCGGGAAGCGCCTGGATCGCGGCAGAAAGCTATTTCGCCTGGGTCTGCGGCTTGGCCTAATTTGGTTATTTGCCTGCTGCTGGCGGCGATTGCGTTTGCGGCTTATAGCCCGGTCCGGCACAACGGATTTCTTAATTACGACGATGACCGTTACATTTCCGACAATCCTCATGTAAAAGCGGGATTGAGCTGGGCGACCGTGCGGTGGGCCTTCACCACTTATGATGAGGCGAACTGGGCTCCGCTGTCGTGGCTTTCTCATGCGCTCGACTACCAGATTTTCGGGCTGAATCCTGCCGGGCATCACTTTGTCAGCGTTGGGCTTCACGCCGCCAATGCTGTTCTTCTGTTTTTGCTGCTGCAGGGGGCTACGGGATTCCGCTGGCGCAGCCTGATGGTGGCGGCCCTGTTTGCGCTTCATCCCGTCAATGTTGAATCGGTCGCGTGGGCGGCCGAGAGAAAAAATGTCCTGAGCATGTTGTTCTGTTTGCTCGCCCTGCATGCTTACACGTGGTACACACGAAAACCTGGGCTGATCCCTTACACAGCCGTGTTTTTCCTGCTCGCACTGGGACTTCTCAGCAAGTCGCAAATCATTACGTTTCCATTTCTGTTGTTGCTGTGGGACTACTGGCCGCTGGGGCGATGGTCAAATGAAGGATTGTCGAAGGGGCGATCGTCGGTGGGATGGCTTGCGCTGGAAAAAGTGCCTCTCTTTTTGCTTTCGGCGGGCAGTGCGATGATTACCATGGCGGCCGAGAAGGCAGGAGGGGCCGTTCATTCGCAATATAGTTTGCTCTTGCGGGTGGAGACGGCAGTGATTTCGTATGCGCGCTACCTGGGGCATGCGCTTTGGCCGACGAAGCTGGTGGCGCTCTATCCGCATCCGATGAAACTCTATCCAGTCTGGCAGGTGAGCGCGGCCTTGCTGTTGTTAATGGCCATCACCGTTCTGGTTCTGCGTGCGCGTGGCCAACGATATCTTGCGGTAGGATGGTTCTGGTTTCTGGGAACGCTGGTGCCAATGATCGGACTGGTGCAGGTTGGTCCGCAGGCGATGGCTGATCGGTTTGCTTACCTTCCTTATATCGGATTGTTTGTGATGACGACGTGGCTGGCAGCGGACTGGATTGACGGCTGGAAGATTCGCGGGCGTTGGACTGAAAAATCGGGGATTGAAAAATCATGGGTTGAAAAATCGGGGATTGCCGCATCGTTGACTGCTGCCCCCGCCGTATGCTGTCTGCTGGTATTGGGGATGCTTAGCTATCGGCAGGTTGGATACTGGCGCGACATTCCAACATTCTGGCGGCACACGCTGGCGTATAGCGAAGGCAACTACATCGCGGAGAATAACCTCGGGACGTATCTTTTTCAGCAGGGCAAAGCGGAGGAAGGAGCTGCGCATTTCCGGGCGGCGCTGGCGATTCGTCCTGACAACCTGATGGCCAATCTGAATCTTGGGACTTATGAAGACAGCCGCGGAAATTTTCCGGCGGCGATTGAGCGCTATGAGATGGTGGCACGGCATGCGCCGGACGTGGTTATGCGGGCGGGAGCGTACGGCAGCCTTGGATTCGCTTACCGGCAGATGGGGCTGGCTGCGAAAGCGAAGCAATGTTTTGAAATGGCGTTGCAGTTGGCGCCGGAGCGGATCAGGCCGTTGATTGGACTGGGATTGCTGGCGCAGGAGAGCGGCGACCTTGGTGAGGCGATTCGGCAGTATTCGCAGGCAGTGGCGGTGCGTCCTACCGATGTGGGATATTTTTTGCTGGCGCAGGCTTTGCAGCAAGCCGGACGCGCGGACGAATCGAAGACAATTTCCGCGCGTATAACTAATCTTGAGGAGGCGCGGAAGGCGGCGGAATCGTTCCTCGCTACAGGGCCGCCGCGCGCTTGATGGTACCGAGCATGCTCCACTGGCTGCAAGTGGCCGGATGGCTCGCTTGCGTTGTCTACTCGACCATCCCTGCATTCTGGCTGATGATTCATCCTTTTGCCGAACGCTGGCGGGCGCGGCGGCGCTCTCCTTATTTACTACTGTTGCCGGCTTGGATGGCGATGTGGGTGGCGGTTGCGCTCGGGACCTGGCCTTGGCGAAGCATCTTTATTTATCGAGCGGAATGGCCGTGGGGCGTGGCGGTCTTGCTCTTTGTCTGCGGCTTTTATATCTATTCGCGGTCCGGAAAAAATTTCAGCGCGAAACAGCTTGGTGGCTTGCCGGAACTTCACGGCGCGAATCGCGAGCAGCGGCTGGTGACAGAGGGAATCAGGGCGCGGGTGCGGCATCCAGTGTATCTGGCGCATCTCTGCGAGATGCTGGCATGGAGCGTTGGTACAGGGCTCGCGGTGTGCTGGGGGCTGGCGGGGTTTGCGGTCGTCACGGGAGCGGTGATGATTCGGATGGAGGATGCGGAGTTGGAGAAGAGGTTTGGAGATTCTTACCGGGCCTATCGGGAGTCCGTGCCAGCGGTTCTGCCAAGAGTGTTGCCGCGACGCCAGCTATAATCCGCATTAACTGAAAAGCTGAGAACTGACGGCTGACAGCTGCTCTCATGCGCTTCGAACTTTTCGTGGCAACCCGGTATCTTCGCGCCAAACGTCGACAAGCGTTCATTGGCGTGATCACCGGCATCTCCATCCTAGGAGTGGCGGCGGGCGTGGCTTCGCTGATTGTTGCGCTGGCGATCAACAATGGGTTTCGGCAAGACCTGCAGGCGCGGCTGCTGGGCTCGACGGCGCACATCAGCTTGCTGCGGGTGGAGAGCGACGGCATCAGCGATTGGCGTCCGCTGCTGGAGAAGTTGTCGAAGGAACCGCATGTGGTGGCGGCGGCTCCGGCGATTTACGAGCAGGTGCTGATTTCGCGCGGACCACGGGCGCGGGGCGCGGTGCTCAAGGGGATGCTGCCGCAATATGAGCGAAAGGTCAGCGAGTTGCTAAACAGCGTCGTGCTCGGATCGGCCGCGGCTTTGGAAACATCTGTTCCTGAAGCATCCCGGTCTGGAGAAACAGGATCAACAACAAGTGCGAAGGCAACTGCGGCGGACAAGAGTGTCCGCCCTACACAGGCTGAATCGCCGGATGATCTGGCTGGGGTGCAGCAGAGGATTGCGAGCATGCCTCCCATCATTCTTGGCAAAGACATGGCGGACGAACTTGGGGCGACGGTGGGGTCCGTGGTGCTCGTAACATCGCCGCAGGGTGAACTCACTCCTTTTGGCATGGTCCCAAAGTACATTCGTTTTCACGTGGCGGGAATTTTCAATTCTGGTTTCTTCGACTACGACTCTTCGTGGGCGTTTATCCGGCTCACAGATGCGCAGCCGTTATTTGGACTGGGAGACGTGATCTCGGTCATGCAATTCAAGATTGACGACATTTACCGGGCGGGGGAAGTCGCCCAGCAACTCGAACAGGCTGCCAATCTTTTTTCAGGAACACATGGCTTTATGACCACGAACTGGATGGAGCAGAACAAGCCGCTGTTCCGCGCCTTGCGGCTGGAGCGCGTGGTTACCTTCATCACCATTGGCCTGATCGTTTTTGTGGCGGCGCTGAATATTCTGATCTCGCTGATCATGATGGTGATGGAGAAGACGAAAGACATCGCCGTGCTGATGTCGCTGGGCACGAAGAAGCAGCAGGTCCGGCGTGTGTTCATTGCGCAGGGGGTGCTGATTGGCGTGATCGGAACGGCCATTGGCCTGGTGATTGGCTACGCAATCTCGTGGGCGGGGGGACATTATCACTTTATTTCGCTCTCGCCGGAGGTGTATTCGATTGATTATGTTCCGTTCGCGGCGCGGCCGATCGACGGAGTGATCGTGGCCCTGGTATCGATTGGGATCTCGTTTGTCGCAACAATTTATCCTTCATGGTCGGCGGCGCGAATCCTGCCGGCCGAGGCGCTACGGTACGAATAGCAAGGCCGATATTCTGCTAAAGACCTACCCTGTCCTGCCGATGTACAACTAGTCAGCCAGAAACGGCGGCAACGCGTAGGCAAGCCTCGCGCGCGCCGCAAAGTGGCGGAAACCCCGGTGGCAAATCATGGATAAGATAAAAGCGCTCATCGTGGATGACTCCTCGGTGATGCGCAAGATAGTCGAGCGTTCGCTGCGCCAGGCGGGCATTGATCTGGAGAAAGTTGTGGAAGCGTCGAATGGGGCGGAGGCACTCACCGCCCTGCACAACAACACGGTCGATCTCATTCTGTGCGACATCAATATGCCGGTCATGGACGGGCTGGAGTTCGTGCGCCAGGTTTCCACATCGGAAAGCGCCAAGGGCGTGCCGATCGTCATGATCACGACCGAGGGGAGCGAGTCGCACGTGGTGCAAGCGCTGACCGCCGGCGCCCGCGGCTACATTCGCAAACCGTTCACGCCCGACCAGGTTAAGGAGCATGTGTTACCCGTGCTGGGGAAAAAGCTATGAGCACCGACACCTCGTTTATCACGCGCTCTCACGAAGAGAACTGGCTGCCCGTTCTCGAACTCGCGGTCGAAGAGGTCTTCGAAATCATGCTAGGCAGCCGGGTAAAACCAGCGGCGAATGCGGAACCGGCAGCGGAGGGGGAATTCACAGCGATGATCGGATTGGCCGGATCTCTCTGCGGAATTCTGACCGTTTGCTGCGACGCGAAGACGGCGGGCGAGGTCGCCAGGTCCATGCTGGGGGCGGCGGCCGAGTCGGAGCAACAGGTGGCCGACGCGCTGGGGGAAATCTGCAACATGATCGCGGGGAATTTCAAGAACAAGTTGCCCGGCACTGACGAACAATGCATGCTCAGCGTTCCCAGCGTGATCAGCGGGGGAGAATACCATCTCCATTCACTCGCCGAGGGGAATTCGACTGAAGCAGTCGTGCTCTTTGAAGACGCGCCGATCGCCATTCGGCTGCAGCTACAAAATTGAGGTGGAGAAAAGTTTGCCGGGTCGAACCGGGCAGAGTTTTCTTCCTTCCCAGTTTCTTCGAATCTTCTAATATTTGTGCTCCGTTTCGCCCTTCCTAAGCGGCTCAGAATACGGTCCTTCCTTCAATGACAAGCGGCGATGTTCATGGCCACCGGCTTGCACTCTGGCTTTTATAACAAGGAGCCAGCGTGGACAGTGGACTCTATGCAGCATGCGCGGGGTTGAAGGCGCAGAGCCAGGCGCTCGAAGTGGCGGCGCACAACCTGGCCAATCTGAATACCACCGGATTTCGCGGCCAGCAAACGACGTTTGAATCCCTGGTGGCTTCGGCCGGGAGCGATCCGATGGCGCTCAGCCAGGTTCTGAGGTCCCCGCTCAACCGCGCCACCAACAATTTTGGAGTGCTCGAAGGGACGCACCTCGACATGAGCACGGGCAATCTTGTTGCTACCGGCAATCCACTGGATGTAGGGATCGAAGGGGAGGGGTTTTTTGCCATCCAGACGGCGGAGGGCGTTCGCTACACGCGGGATGGCAGCTTTCAGGTATCGAGCCAAGGGCAACTGGTAACGGCTGCGGGCGATCTCGTGTATGGCGATCCCACGCTCAAGAACAAGAACGGTATCAACGTTCCGGCAGGAGCCGTTTCCATCGCTTCGGATGGAACGCTGTCGGTGAACGGCGCGGTGGCGGGCACGATTGCGCTAGTTCAATTCCGTGCTGGCACCAAGCTGTCTTCTGAAGGCGGAACGTTGCTCTCGGCGCCGCCAGATAGCTCGCAGCCCACGCCGAAGCCGGCGGTCAAGCAGGGCGCGCTGGAATCGTCGAATGTGAATTCCATCGCTTCGGTGGTGACACTGATCGGAGTACAGAGGGAAGCCGAAATGCTGCAACGCGCGCTGTCATTGTTTGATACGGAATTCAACCGCATTGCCACGAGCGATCTGGCAAAAGTTTAACGGGGGATTCAGGTCAGGAGAAACGTATGTTTCGAGCACTCTACACGGCTGCGACGGGAATGCAGGCGCAGCAAACCAATCTGGACACGATCGCGAACAATCTCTCGAACTCAAGTACCGCCGGTTTTCAGAGCCGCCGCATGCAGTTCCAGGACCTGATTTATCAGAACGTGGTTATGCCGGGCGCGGCAGCGTCGCAACAAACGACGGTAGCCACGGGCCTGCAGATCGGGCTGGGCACGCGCTCGGCCGCATCTGAGATCCTGCAACTGCAGGGCGATTTGAGCCAGACCGGCAATCCGCTGGATCTAGCCGTCGAAGGGCAGGGACTGTTTCAGGTTCTCTTGCCGACTGGACAAACTGCTTACACGCGCAGCGGCGAATTCCATCAGGATTCGGCGGGCAACATGGTCACGGCCGATGGGAACGCCCTGCAGCCTGCGATCGCCATACCGGCGGGAGCCACGTCGATCACGATTGCGTCGGACGGCACCGTGTCGGTGACGCTGGCGGGGCAGACAGCAGCACAGCAGGTGGGCAGCATACAGCTCGCATTATTTCCGAATCCCGGAGGGTTGAACAGCGTGGGCCAGAACCTTTATCTGCAGACGACCGCATCGGGCGATCCAGTCGTGGGCACGCCTGGGAGCAACGCCGGGTTGGGGCAGATCGAGCAGGGGTATCTGGAGCAGTCGAATGTCAGCGTGGTCGATGAGTTCATCAACATGATCGTGGCGCAACGTTCCTACGAGGCAAGTTCGCGCGTGGTGCAGGCGGCCGATGAGATGTTCCAGTTGGTCAACAACCTGGGCAAGTAGCAGGAGAGAAGCTGGAAGAACAGACGAAGCAAGTGGAGACCCGGGGAAAGTGGAGACAAGAGCGATGATCCGAATTGTTCCTGGCGGCGGCCTGGTGGTGAGTGCCACGGTGGCGGCATTTCTGCTGGCGACGTGGCTGGCGGCGGAAGAGACTGGCACGCCGAGCGGGTCGCGCTCAAATCCGGTGACCCGGCGGGAAGTGTGGCAGGCGGTGGTGGATGAACTGCACGCCCGAGATGTTCCGGAGCTGCGGTGGCCGCGAATCGACGAGCTCGATCTGCCGGCCGGACTTCCGGCTATCTCGGGACGGACATTGCGGGTTACGGCAGCGTGTTGGGACGAGGGCCCGCAACGCACCCAGTTCCGTTTGGAGTGCGGCGAGCCGGGGCAGTGTCTGCCATTCCTGGTCTTTGTTCATGTTCATGGTCATTCCCGCGTTCAGAGTGAAAACGAGGGCAAAGCATATGCCGGAGCGTGCGGGTCTGCGCCAGAGGCGCACTCGGCGCGTGAGGCTTCTCCGAAAATTCTCTCGGCGCCCACCATGCATCCCGGAGACCGGGCAACGGCGGTGTTTGTTTCCGAGCGATTGCGTATCGCCGCCACTGTGACGTGCCTGGAACGCGGACGCGAGGGCGAGGTGATCCGCGTGCGGAACCAGGATGGGGAGATTTTCCGGGCACGGATTTCCGGTCCGGCTTTGCTGGAAGCTTTGCCGCGATAGTGGAGGGCGAAAAACGTGGCTGCTCAGATGCCTACCGGGAGAGGAGAGAGCCGAGTGAAACCAGTGTTGTGTTGCCTGTTGCTGCTGGTCGCAGGATCGCTCCATGCTGCGAAGGTGGATAAGGAGAAAGACAACCTGGCAAAGTACCTGGCCCGGGAGCAGGCGGCGCAGCCGGGCGGAGCCAATCTTTCGTATGGCAGCACGTGGATAGATTCCGGACCGATGGCGTCGCTCAGTTCCGATTACAAGGCCCGGGTGGTTGGCGACACGATTGAGATCACGGTGGTGCAAGGGCTGACCTCATCAAACGCCAACTCGGTCAATACGTCGCGCACCTTGAGCACCAGTTCGGGAATCAGTTCGCTGCCGGGCAAGATCAAGCTCGGGGGAGTGACGAGCCTGGTGGGCCTGAACTCGTCCGAGTCCCTGGCGGGCAAGGGCGCGGCCTCGACGGCTACCAGCGTGACGACCACCCTCTCCGGCCGGGTAGTAGCGGTTCTGGCTGGCGGCAACCTGGTGGTCGAGGCTAGCCGGATTATCAACATGAACAATGAAAAGCAGACCATCGTGTTACGCGGGGTGGTGCGCCGCGGTGACATCGGACCGAGCAACACGGTTTCGTCGAACGCAGTCGGAGATCTGGAGTTGGAAATCAAGGGCAAGGGTGTGATTTCCGACAGCGTGCGGCAACCGAATCGGGTGATCCGTACCATCCTTCACTTGCTGGATTTCTAGGAGAATCGCTTGCCGGGAGATAACAAAGCCGCGTGCACTGCCGGGTCGCTGCTGCTGATGCTGTCGGGTGCGATCTTCTTTTTTATTGCTGCATTCGTTCCCGGCAAAGCTTTGGCGAGCGAACTGGCGGTGGTGAAAATTCGCGATCTGACGAGTATCGAAGGGGTGCGGGAAAATCCGCTCATCGGCTACGGCATGGTCGCGGGGCTCACGCAGACCGGTGACAGCCAGCAAACCGTCTTCACCACGCAGACGCTGGCCAACATTCTGCAGCGCATGGGAGCGCAGATTCCGCCAGCGACGGCCATTGTCAAGAACGTGGCAGCCGTGTTTGTGACCGCTAATTTGCCGGCATTCGCACGGCCGGGCACGCTGGTAGATGTGACCGTCTCTTCGATCGGAGATGCCAAGAGCCTGGAGGGCGGGGTCCTTTTGATGACTCCACTCTACGGCGCGGATGGGCAAGTGTATGCGTCCGCCCAAGGTGCGCTTGCGGTGGGAGGATTTGCAGCGTCGGGCCAGGGCGCGGCCAAGCAGATGAATCACCCGACGACGGGCCGAGTGCCATCGGGAGGGCGAGTGGAACGAGCCCTCACTTTCAGCCTCAGCTGCCTGTCTCCGGTGTCGTTGCTGTTGCGCGAGTCGGATTATTCGACCGCCGGCGCCATTGCAGACGCCATCAACCAGGAATTCGAACATGCCGTGGCCATTGCCCGCGACGGCGGGCGTGTGGATGTCGATCCCACCGGTACGGGCGTGGCGAACCTGACTACGGTGCTGGCGCGCATCGAGAATTTAACCGTGCCCGTGCACCGGAGGGCGCGCGTGGCGCTCAGCGAACGCACCGGGACGATCGTGATAGGGAAAGACGTGCGTCTCGGAGCGGTATCAATTCTGCACGGCGGATTCTCGGTGCAGATAACAACTTCCTATGGGGTGTCGCAGCCGGGGCCACTCTCGGGCGGGAGAACGGAGGTGGTTCCGCAGACCGAATTGACGGCGAAGGACAATCCGGCAAAACGGCTCGAGATCACGGAAGGCGCGAGCATCGACGAGTTGGTGAGCGGATTGCACACTATGGGTGCGACGGCGCGAGATATCATCTCGATCCTGCAGGCGATCAAAGCGGCGGGCGCGCTCGATGCCGATCTGGAGGTGATCTAAGGGCGACGGCTAGTCGTCGGTCGTTGGTCGTCGGTCGTTGGTCGTTGGTCGTTCCTGTTCGCTGTTCGCTCTTGATGCGAGTGAAAACTAACGAACAAGTGGCCCTTGCGCGGAGACAATTCTATGAACATCACGCTCGCTACAACAACCGCCTCCTTGACTACACCAAACGCTCCGGAGGCGAACGCGGCGGCCAAGAACATTGGCAAGAACCAGAAGGCGGCTCGCGACTTTGAAGCGATGCTGCTGACGCCGGTGCTGGAAAGTCTGCAGAAGACATTTTCTGGTGAGGACGAATCGAAGATGCCCGGGGCCGGCGATTATCGCGCGCTGGGGAGCCAGGCGCTGGCGCAGGCGATCGCGGCGCGGGGCGGCATTGGCATCGCGCAGCTCATCTTGCGCCATTTGCCGCCACCAAAGGTACCGGGGGGAGGCTGAACAGGGGATTCGTGGCTGGCGCTAAAGTTTCTCAAAACTCTGCCGATCTTTTATTTGAGGTGTGACGCGTCTCGGAAAAACCGTCCGCGTCATTAAGATTCGCTAAGAATCCGTCGATAGATAAAGGTAGTGATCGGAGGTTTTTCATGAGAATCGATTTCACGAATCTTCCGGTGGATGCATCGGAGAACAGCAAACCGGGCAGGGCGGGACCGGGCATAAAGGCGAGCGCGGGGAGCGTGACATCGGGCGTTTCCGATAGCAATGGGGCGAGCTCGGAGGCCGTGGATCAGGCGAATTTTTCTTTCGATCCGACGCGGGTACAGTCGTTGCAGGCGCAGATTCTGGCACAGCCGGAAATTCGCCAGACCATGGTGCAGGCGCTACAGGAGTCGATCTCCGGTAACGAATATTCAGTTCTTCCGGGCCAGATCGCGGATTCGATGATCGCCGAACTGAGTGGAGCGCAGGGTTAGAGAGAAATGCAGGCAAGAGTAGTGAAAACGAAGACAGAGGAAGAGAGAAAAATGGATTGAGCGAAGAATCGCAGGCGGAGTAGCTTATGGATCCTTTGATTACAAACGGAGTCGATCCCGCGCTTCTGCGGGTTTTGGAAAAGCGAGGCGAGCAGCGCGATGTGATTCCGCGGCGCAAACGACCCAGCCTTCCTAAGACGGACGAAGAAATCGAAGAAAACAGTCAGGATCCAGACGAGGACTCTCCGCCGCACACACTGGACGATTTGGCGTAATCGCGATGCCACCAGCCTGACCTTTCCGCGCCACTGAGATCTCCAATTCGAACCAAGCCAAACCTTTGTATGGATGACATTGCCACGTCGCTTCCTGTTCTCGGCCAACTGATCGAGCAGCGGCTGGCATTGTTGCGCACGCTGGCAGAAAGCCTGGAGTCGAGCGGCTCCGCGTTGCTGCAAAACGATGCCGAGGCGATTGCGCGCGGGGCGGCGCATCAGGCCGAACTGTGCCGGCAATGGAGCCGGCTCGAAGAGGAATTGCGGGGCGAGGCAGGGCGGCGATCGCAGCCGGGCGCAAGCCGTGAGTGGACGAAGACGGAGCACTCCGCACGCCTGCAGGCGGAGTGGGAGACGCTCGCAGCGCGAATCCGTTATCTGACGCGAGTGCACTGGTCGCTGTTGCGGCACCTCGAGCGAAGCCTCGGTGTGATGCGGCGCGTGGTCAACAGTTGCGCGCCAGAATACGAACATTGTGCCGTTAGCACAGCGCATCTCCGGATGGGAGAATAAGTATGTCAGGGTTAGTCGGCACTCTTTCGGTTGCCCTCAGCGGACTCGCGGTCAGCCAGCAGGAGATGGCGACCACGTCCAACAACGTGGCCAATGCGAACACACCCGGATACTCGCGCGAGGTCTCGGTGGTAGAGGCGGGAGATCCAGTGCAGATTGGTGCGCTGAGCGTGGGCACGGGCGTGGTGCTGGATAAGATCGAGAGCTTGCGCGATTCGGTGTTGCAAATTCAGATCAATCAGACGACGCAGCAGAATAGCGCTTTGAACACGTCACTGACGCAGTTGCAGCAGATTCAAACCCAATTTGCCAGCTCCACTTCCGGAATTGGAGCGGCGATCAGCAATTTTTTTGAAAGTTTGCAGCAACTCTCTCCCGATCCTTCGAACTTAACTTTGCGGCAAGGCGTGCTGACAGCGGCCAATAATCTGGCGGTCGCGTTCAATACCACGGACCAGAACCTGCAGACGCAGCGCGGCAATGTTGACCAGAACGTGGTGCAGACGGTGGCGCAGGTGAATAGCCTGACTTCACAGATCGCCGATGTCGACCAGCAGATCAGCAATCTCAAGAGCATTAACCCGGATCCCGGTGCGCTGGTCGACAAACAGAACAATCTCATCCAGCAGCTGTCGGGTCTGATCGACGTCCAGGTAGTTCACACCGACCAGGGTGTCACGCTGGCCACGTCGAACGGAACCACGCTGGTATCGGGATCGCAGAGTTTCGCGTTGACCACGCAATCCGCCGGCGGCGGGCAAGACATTTTTTCCGGGAGCCGCGACATCACCAGCTCGCTGACGGGCGGCAGCCTGGCGGGCCTGGTGCAGATTCGAGATCAGGAAATTCCCGGCATCAGCGCCAGTCTTGACCAGCTGGCCGCAGGCCTCGCGACCAACCTTAATTACGCCAGCACCCAGGGTTTCGACTTGAATGGCAAGGCGGGCGGTGAGATCTTTGTGCCACCGCCGGCGGGCGGAGCTGGCGCAGCCGCGACTTTGACCGTCGCGATCACCGATCCATCGCTGCTGGCGGCAAGCTCCGACGGGAGCCAGGGCAGCAACGGTAATCTAGCCCTTCTCTCGGCGGTCGCCACTACACCCCTTGCCAGCGGCAAGACGCCAATTGATTCCTATTCGAATCTGGTGGGCGAGGTGGGCAGCACGACTGCGAATACGTCTGCCGATGCCGACTCCTCCAATCTGATCCTGCAGCAACTGCGGGACCAGAACGCGAGCGTTTCCGGCGTGTCACTGAACGAGGAAGCGGCCAATCTGATCCAGTTTCAAAACGCCTATCAAGCCTCAGCCCGCGTCGTCTCGACCATCAATCTGCTGCTTCTTGATGCCGTAAATCTTGGCTTGGGCGGAGCCGAGCAGTAGCGGCGAGAACGGTGCGGCGCCTACGAAAACAGTCAGCCGCAAACGAGAATCGATTTCGAGGTGAACATGCGCGTCGATCCCAATCCGATGCCCGACCTGTTGGCCGCTCTCAACCAGACTGAACTGGAGGCGCAACAGGCCGAACTGCAGATTTCCACCGGCCGAAGCGTGAATGTGCCCTCCGATAATCCGACCGCCGCTGCCTTACTCGTCGAAAATAACGATCAGGCGACTTTCACCAGCGGTTATCTAAAGGAAATTAGTTCCGTTCAGGGACAGCTCTCGACTGGCAGTTCGACGCTGAATTCCTTCAACACATCATTGCAGCAGGCCCTTTCCTTAGGCATCGAAGCCGCGAACGGCACGGCATCGGCAGCCGACCAAGCTGCCATCGTGGTGCAGTTGCAAGGCATCCAGAGCCAACTGGTGTCGCTCGCCAACACAACCTATCAGGGCAAGTATGTCTTCGCCGGCACCAAAACGAATGCCGCGCCCTATGTTGTCGACGGTAGTTCGCCTTCCGGCGTCGATTATGTGGGCAACACTGGCGTCAATAACGTATCGATTGGAAGCGGCTACAATCTCGCCGTCAACGTGCCGGGATCGCAACTGTTCTCTGCTGGCGGCAATGACGTTTTTCTCGCCATAAACAATCTGATCCAAGCGGTGCAGACGAACAGCGGCATTGGGACTGCCGTGAATGCGCTGAGTTCCGCTTCCAGCTATCTGTCCACGCAAACCGTGTTCTATGGCAATGCCACCGACCAGACCCAGACGGAGACGACTTACCTAAATACCGCGCAGTTGCAGATCAGCCAGCAGCAGAACACACTTGGCGCCGCGAACATCGTGAGCGCTGCTACCGATCTCAGCCAGGCACAAACCGATAGCCAGGCCGCGATTGACGCCTTGGGCAAGCTTTCCCAAAATAATCTGTTCAACTACATTACGTAGGCCCAGCGGTATTGAGCGATTGAATCATTAAGACATTGAGTCATTGAAATTCAAACGCTCAATGACTGAGTCGCGCAATGATTAATGATCAATGATCAATGGCGCAGTGATTCAATTCGTCGATGGGTCAACGGTTCTTGGCGGCTTCAGCCCAGGCCGCTGCTGCCGCCACGTGGCTTCGTGCTATTTCCAAGCGTGATCTCTCGGCCAGAAGACGCAGTTGCAGGTCGGGGAGAAATTGCTTCAGCTTTTCAAGATTGCTGCGATATTCGAGCGTCTCTTTTTCGAGGGCCGCTACCGCTTCGGCCTGCACCGGCTTGTGGCGGAGACATTCCGCAGCCCGCAAAAGCTGAGTAAGAATTTCGGAGAAGTACTGGGGATTGATGGCGGAGCAGTGCTTATGTTCGGGACGCAAACGAAGCAGCGCGGAACGCAGGTTTTCATTCACTCGCCGTAAAGTTTCGAGCGCGTCGAGCGGCACCTAGCCGTTCCATTCCATGTGGGCATCGGTGTCTCTGACATCGCGCGCCGCATGGGGCTCGGAAGAGAGAGGGCTGCCAACGCCAGTCGCCGATGGATATTCGGCGAGTTCCACCTCGCTCCATGCTTCGCGCACCGCCAGCAAGTCCGTGATCACCTGGGTGACCGCGCGCTTTGTGGGATGGAATTGCACAAAAACCAGATTCTGGCGCAGCGCATTGTAAAAAATGTCGAGGTCCTGGGCAACCTTGCCTCCTCTGTCAAAGTCAATCGACGACTGCAGATGCCCGAGGACGAGAAGGGCATGTTTGATTCGATCGCTACGGCCCTGGACGTCCTTCCGCTCAATGGCGGCGGCCACCTGCCGCATGTCTTCAATCATCTGCTCGTAAAGCCGCACTATGAGTGCAATCGGGTTTGCGCCGCGAACCGACGCTTCTCGATACGATTGTTGAATATTCATGACGGTATGCCTTTCGCTTAACCGGTGGGGTTGCCGGAGGTCGGAGTAGTGTTCGTGTTTGTGGTTGCGGTCGGAGTGGTGGTAAGCCCCGTGGAAGTAATCGACCCTAGCGCTGCGCTGACTTCTGACAACGTAAACGGGTATTGCTCGAGCGAAGCGTTAACGCTGTTGAATACCAGGTCGAGCTGCACCTTCTGGGCCGCGAGTTGCGTCTGAAAATTAGTGATTTCGTTGCTAATGTCGGTTTGTTGGTTCTGGTTGGCCGCGAGATCTTCCTCTAATACTCCGGCCTTCGGCGCCGTCAGACTGGCCAGGTCGCTGGTGAAGTTGTTGGCCCAGCCTGTCGAATTTGCATTCTGAAAGAAATTCTGGATCCCACTGGGATTGGTGGCGAGTTCATTGGCGAATGAGGGATGAGTAGGGGTCGCGACTGGGTTGACAGTCAAAGTCCCGTCATTGTTCAAATCGATCCCGATCGCTGCAAGATTCGTTAAACCGCTGCTCACCGATGTTGCATCGGTCGTCGCATAGGATGCATCCGCCAGCAGGCTCGATTGCAAAATGCGCAGGGAATTATCCGATCCCAGTGTCCCTTGCGCATTGGTCGAGGGGTTGTAAGCGAACTGGCTGTTAATGTCGCTGATGACGGTGTTGTAAGCATTCACAAAAGTGGTCACGGCGCTGGTGATACCAGTAGTATTCGGACCGACCGTCACCTGCACCGGCAACCCCGCATCGGCGCTCTCCAGGTTCAAGGTCACGTCTGGAATCGCCCCGGTCACGGTGTTGGTCGTGGTCGCATACGGAATTCCGTTGATCGTGAGAAGGGCGTCAGTGCCTCCTACAGGCGGCTCAAATGTCAGGCTTGTAGTGTTGTTCGCTGCGGCCAAGGCTCCCGGACTGCCGCTCGCCTGGCTATAGACAGCCAGCCGCGATCCGCTCGCGTCCGTCACGACGCCGGCCGTAATACCCCACTTGTTGGTGGTACTGAGCGTGTTGATCGATTTGGCGAGCGTTGTTAACGTGTCATTGGTTCCGGCGGTGATCGGGATGTCAGCCGTAGTGCCGCCCGATCCTCCAATCTGCAATTTGAGGTCGCCGCTGGTTTGGCCGCTCGGCAAGATCGACGTATTCGCGCTGGCTATCGACGCGGTATAAAGCGTGCCCGTGGTCGCCAGCCCGCTCACCACCACCGTGTAGCTAGCCGCCGTGGCCCCGGCCTGCACCGAGGCCGTCAGAATGGGCGACACCGAAGAGGTCGCGGTTAAACCCGTGAGCGCACCAGTCGGGTCAGAGAGGGCTTGCACGGCCGTGGCCAAGCTCGACAAATCGCTGTTGATATTGCCAATGGTCGTCGCCTCCGTTTGCAGCGTGGTTTGATCCGCCTTCCAGGCGGTTACTTGTCCGCTCTGGCCTGCCTGAATCTCCGACACAATCGAAGATACGTTGATGCCGTTGCCATTCAACAGGCTCGCCGCGTTAAAACTAATGCCCATGTGTCTTTCCTCCGCTTTCGGCTGCCGCCGTCTCTGCCGTGGAGCGCAGTCTTGCCGCGTGCTGAAGCTCCTGCGCGATTCCACGTTCCACGCTTAGCTCCTGGCTACTTGGCACCTGCAGGACCACGTTCCTGGATTTATCGAGATACTCGATTACCTGGTCCTTACTTTCAGGATCCTGATGCACTTCGACAACATCTTCGGGCAATGCGTAGTTTGCTGGCACACTCTGTGGGACAGCTTTTTCTTGTTTTGGCAAAACTGCCGAAACGGGTCGCGCCGGCTCAGCTACCGATTCGGGCACGGGACGGGCTGGGCTTTGGCTGGGACGCACATTGCCGGCGTCTGACGGTTCGCTCTTTGCGGGTGGAAAACTTTGTACCGGTGCGATGCTCATATCGTGACTCCACGCACTACTCCGGATTTATTACAAAGGAGGCGGCTGGTTGACCGCCTCCTTTGGCGTCTAGCGCTGAATCTACTGCAACAGTTTCAGGACCAGCTGATTCTGTTGGTTCGCCTGGGCCAGAGCGGAAATACCGGTCTGCTCCAGAATGGAGTACTGGGAAAGCTTGGCCACAGTGGTCGGAATATCGGCAGCCGTGACATCGTTTTCCGCAGAAGTCAGGTTCTGGGTCTGGTTGTTGATGACGGAGGAGGCAGACTGCAACCGGTTGACGGTAGCGCCAATCGTGCCGCGCAGTTGAGCGACGACAGCGACAGCGGAATCGATCTGAGTCAAGGCAGCAGTGGCATCGGCGCTGGTGAGCAGATCGTTGGTGGCAGCGCCGCCCCCGCTGAACAATGCCGCGGAGAAGGTGTTGTCACCGCCGGTTGATGTGGAAGCGATAAAGTTACCTGTTCCCCCCGCGAGGGTGCCGGCCCCTCCGGTCAGAGCCGTGAAGAGGATCTGATTGACCGGGCCGCTGTTTGGATTGGCAACCAACGATGCCGTGGCAGAAGCGTTGGCGGTGGTGCCGAGCCCGTAGATGGAGCCAGCGCCGGTGGCGCCATTGACGGCAGCTGCCAGGTTGGTAAGGCTGGCGGTTTCCGAGGCCGCACCCGTTCCTGCGCCGACCAGAACCGAATTGGCCGCGGAGTTGGCGTTGATGGCATCGACGAAGGTATATTGCTGCGCACCTACCGTGACCGTATCGCCGGCGACGGCGGGGCCACCGACCGAAACCAGGGCGGAACCACCCGTAAAGTGTGGTGTGGCGAAGGCCCCGATGCCCCCGCTGATGGCAGTGGCGATGCTGTTTCCGCCGGTGCCCGTGCTGTTCGCCGCGAACGTTGCGGTGGTGCCGGTGCTGCCGGTGATATGGGCGGAAGTGTTGGTTGCAGTCCCGGTGCTATAGGTAGTGGATCCTTGCCCGGTACCATTGTTGTTGACCGCATCCAATAGGTTGGTAATGTCGGTAGCTACCGAAGTGCCGGCCACAACTTCATTGGCCGTCCCACCGGTGAGGGCTCCGCCGTTGTTGGTGCTGAGCGCGGTCACGAAGTTATAGGTTTGGTTGCCCACCGTAATGCTGTCTCCGGTGCTGCCGTTGGCGAAGGTGGTGGTGGCAAAGCCGTTGGCCGTACCCGAGGTCGTCGAAACGGTGTAGTTGCCCGTTCCGGCCTGGGTGGTGCCTAAGCCATTGACCTGTGCCGTGAAGTTCAGGGTGGACGTATTCCCACTGCCTGCCGTGGCCGTTCCAGCGGTGGCTAAAGTATTCGCCGCGGCGCTGGAAAAGTTGGTGCCGGCGTCAGCGGTGACACCGTTAACGGCGTCTGCTAGATTGGTCAGGCTGCCTAGAATCTGTGCAGCTGTACCACTGGCGGTGGTGTTGATGAGAACGGAATACGGGTTCGCGGTGCCAAGCTGAGCCGCACTGACAAAGGTGTAGGCTTGGTTGCCGACCGTAACTGTACTGGCATTGGTTCCTCCAGCCAAGGTCCCGGTGGCGCCTCCAACCGCATTGGTGAACGTGCCAGCCGTACCGGACAGCACAACGGAGTTGCCCGTGGTGGTGCCATTGCCGATGCCCGCAGTCAGGGCCGTTAAGGTGATGGCGGTCCCGTTCGTGGTCGCGGACGCGAAGGTGTTGGCCACACTATTCGCGGTGCTATACAAACCGGTATTCGGCGCGCTGTAGTTGATCGCATCCGCCAGGTTGGTAAGGTTGGTGGCCGTGGTCACGCTGCCGACAACTTCATTGGCCACGGCGGGGTTTGTCGCGAGGCTGGTCACAAAGGTATAGGTTTGGTTGCCCACCGTCACGGTACTTCCGGCGGTGCCGGCGACTTGAGTCGCGAAGGATCCGCCGCTTCCTCCGGCGGTGTTTTGCGCAATCGCTCCGCCGATGGTGCCGTTCACGCCGTTGACGTTGGAGGTTAAAGTGAGGACACCCGATGAGATCGCGCCCGCAGTGATATTAGCGTTTGCGGCAGTTCCGGTACTGTAGTTCGTTCCAGAACCGGTTCCGGCAGGCCCATTGTTGATTGCTTGTTTAAGAGCTGCCAAGTCCGTCGCTACGGTGCCGGTGTACAGTACCTCATTCGCCGTTCCGCCCGTGTTAGTGCTGAGGGCAGTCACGAAGGTGTAGTTCTGGCCTCCGGCAGTTATCTCAGTGCCGACCAGGCCGGCAGTCTGGACCTGGGATGCGGCAGCACCGTTTGTCGACACGTTGGTAAACGTGAACGCCGGGGCGGCGAGTCCATTCACCTTTGAAGTAACTGTCAGATTGGTAGCCGAAGCCCCGGATGCTACGACGTTGGCGTTTACGGCGGTACCCGTGCCGTAGTCGGTTCCTGCGATGCCCGAAAGGTTGATTGCTTTCTGAAGATTCGCCAGCGCGGTGGTGTCGCCTGTGGCTCCGATCAAAACTTCATTGGCGGCGCCTGTAAGGGCGGTCTTGAACGTGTAGGTCGTGCCGCCTACAAGCACTGTGTCATTGTTGCCTACTGCGGTGGCGTTGAACGTGTTTACGCTGGTGCCTTTAGTGGAACCGGCGAAGGTCGTGGCTCCGGTCAGAGCCTGGGTAGCTTCGGTGGCGAGGTTGACTGTGCCAGGTGTAAAGGTGGCGGCGGCTTTGGTGAGCGCGTTGAACTGGGTGCTGGCGGTCAGCAGGCTGTTGGCCTGCGTGGATCCTACAAAGGTGCCGCCGGTCAGAACGTCAGTGGCAGCAGCTGCGCTGGACGCTACCGCTTCGCCCAACGTAGCCGTGGCCGGCGTTCCGCCTAAGCTAAGCTGGGTGGACGACAACAGTCCGGTC
The DNA here is from genome assembly GCA_963775845.1 of uncultured Acidobacteriaceae bacterium. GTDB lineage: Bacteria > Acidobacteriota > Terriglobia > Terriglobales > Acidobacteriaceae > Acidiflorens. The sequence goes on from CAVZKN010000002.1 coordinate 745,101, forward strand.
GAGACACCGATCGTGCTGCTGCCGGCGGTGCTGCCATCACTCAAGAAGACATTCAGGGTGTTGTTGGTGAACACCTGGCCGCCGTTGAAGTTGGTGGTGGAACCGATACTGTCGATTTCCGCCTTGATCGATTGATATTCGGTGTTCAGCGCGATGCGTTGCGGATCGGACACGGTGCCAGTGGCGGATTCAGTGGCCAGCGTAACCGCGCGATCCAGCAGCGTAGTGACCTGGGAGAGCGCACCGTCTGCTACCTGCAATTCGCCCACGCCGTCGGTGGCATTGCTCGAGGATTGCGTGAGTGCGGCGACGTTCGCTTGCAAGCCGTTGGCAATGGCCAAACCTGCCGGATCGTCGGCGCCGCTGTTGATGCGTGATCCTGAAGACAACTGCTCCAGAGTGGAAGTGAGTTTGCCGCTAGTGATATTGAGCTGGTTTTCCGCAGCGATAGCAGCAATATTGTTCAGAATGCTGAGTGCCATTGAATTGCTCCTCGTCGGTTCCGATTTTGGGATCCGTCCCCGAAACCTTCCCGGAGCTCGTTCCGTTTGTCCTGCGGAACCCAATTGCGTTTCACTCAGGTTCATCGGCTAAGGTCGCGGAGGCTTTATTTCCACAAGTGCCGTTCGACATAGCCCTTGAGTAATTCGCCCTGCAGTTTCGATCTGCGGCGCTTCCCATCATCGTTTCTGCCGATCTTTATTGTTGAAGGCTTCATAAGCGGCGGGCCTTACGTCCGGCAGTGAAAATCAGGAGCAAAAGCCATGATCCAGCTCACCCGCCTCAACAATCATCCGCTGGTGGTGAATTCCGATCTGATCAAATTCGTGGAGCAAGCCCCCGATACGGTGATCACGCTGTTAAATGGCGAAAAAATAGTGGTTCGCGAAAGTGCGCAGGATGTGCTCGACCGAGTGGTGCAGTTCCGCCGTTCGGTCCTGCAAGGAACGAAGGTTTGCCCGGAAGACGCGGCCGTTGAGGCGATGGTCGAAGATTGCGCCGCGCCGGATAACAGCTCTGTGGCGGGTAAGAAATAAAATTGTGGATAAGGCAACTATCCTCGGTCTGGTCCTGGCTATCGGCGGCGTCCTGTTCGGCTTGACACTGGAGGGTGGGAATCTAGGCCAGGTACTGCAGCCCACCGCCGCCATGATTGTCTTCGGGGGGACGCTGGGCGCGGTCCTGATTCAATACCCGTTGACAGTGGCGCTGAATGCTTTGCGCCGCCTCGCGCAGGTTTTCGTCGAGCCTGCGCACAAGGCGCGTGCGACGATCGATCTTCTGGTCAAATACGCAAACATGGCGAGACGGGAAGGAATCATCTCTCTCGACAAAGAACTGGTCACTATCGATGAGCCCTTTCTGCGGCGCGCTCTGATGCTGGCGGTGGATGGCACCGATCCCGAAGAACTGCGTAAGATCATGGAACTCGAACTGAATAACAAGGAAGAGCAGGAAGAGAAAATCCCTCAGCTTTTCGAATCGGCGGGAGGATTCTCTCCCACCATTGGCATCATCGGCGCGGTGCTCGGATTAATCCAGGTCATGCAGCATCTGGACAAAATCGACGAGGTGGGGAAAGGCATAGCGGTAGCCTTCGTGGCGACACTCTACGGAGTCGGCGCCGCCAACTTGATCCTGCTTCCGGCCGCCGGAAAACTAAGAATCCGCATCCGCGATGAGCAGATCATCCGCGAAATGACGATTGAAGGCGTGGTATCCATTCTCGAAGGAATGAATCCTCGTATGCTCGAGGAAAAACTGCTGGGCTTCCTCAGCGAAGCGCAGGAGCCCGCCTTGGAAGAGGAGATCAACGTATGAGGCGGCGCAAACGAACCCCGGGTCGCAGCAACCACGAACGCTGGCTGGTTTCGTATGCCGACTTCGTCACACTGTTGTTTGCCTTCTTTGTTGTGCTCTACGCATCGGCCCAAGTCGACAAACGAAAGGTGGGAAAACTGGCCCTGGCCATTCAAGTTGCTTTTCAGGAGATGGGAGTTTTTCAGGCCTCGACGACACAGGTGCCGATCGATAATTCCGAGCCCATGCCCTTCAGCACGGTGCAAGCGATCGAAAACAAGGAACGCACCGCGAGCCTGGGCCGCGTGGCATCGAAGCCGGAGGGCACGCTGGGCGCGACCATTGACACGGGCCAAGAGAACGGCGATCTGGCGGAATTGCAGGCGCAACTGGAAACCGCTCTGGCGGCCGAGATCAAGCGCAAGGAAATCGCCATGCGCCGCGAGCCCGATGGGCTGGTTATCAGTTTGCGCGAGGTAGGTTTTTTCGAGAGCGGGTCCAACGTGATGAAGACGAACTCAGAGGGCGCCTTTGATCGCATCGCCGAGTTGCTGCGCAAACGAGAATATCGTTTGCGTATCGAAGGTCATACCGATAATGTCCCGATCCACACTTCCCACTTCCCTTCGAACTGGGAACTTTCCACCGCGCGCGCCACCGAAATCGTGCGCCTGCTGATCGTTCGCGAGGGCTTCGGTCCCAACCGTCTGAGCGCCGCCGGATACGCCGATTATCATCCATTAGCCACGAATGCCACCGCCGAAGGGCGCGGCATCAACCGTCGAGTCGATATCGTAATCCTCGGACATGCCATCACTGAAGCGATGATCGTGCCCGACGTAACAGGATCCTTAGCGGGAAATAAGGACAGAGTGAAGACCGGAACAGTGCCCGAGAAGCCATCTCCCGTTCTGTCGCCGGCGCCAGCGCTAGTGCCGAACATTTCGAACAGCGGTCCTCTACAACGTTAGTTCCATCCAGAGTGCGCTTTCGATGGGGATGGTCGAGTAGGGAGCGATCTGCTTGAAGCCCATCTTGCGATAGAGGGCAATGGCATCCTGCATCGCCGATTCAACCGTGTCCAGGCGCATGAGGGAGTAACCCATGGCGCGGGCCTCGGCCAGCAACTTTTCTACGAGCATGCGGCCGAGACCGTGACCGCGATCGTCAGGACGCACGTAAAGGCGTTTCATCTCGCAGATTCCGTTTTGAAGTTTGCGCAGGGCGATACAACCGGCGGCGTGGTTGGCATAGCGGGCAAGGAGCAATCTTCCACTTGGTGGACCGTAGGCGCCCGGAAGGCTTCTTAGTTCTTCATCGAAATTCTGAAAGCATAAACTAAAGCCAAGCGACTTGCCGTATTCCATGAAGAGCGAACGAACCTCGTCGACATGCTCGGGACGCCAGACCTTAAACAACTCGATTTGGTTGCTGTTTGCGGCTGACGAGGTCATAGCGGGAAGTTTGGCGCGTTAGTGCTCGCGAAGATTCTACGCCACTCCCGACCAATTGCGCCGCGAGCAATCGACATTTAAGATTTGTGCATTCTATGCCCGAAGTAATTTCACCTGGAATCGCAAATTCGCAACCTGCTTCCACCCCAGCGTTAGAACCTTCTGTTGAGGTCTTCGCCGTGTACGGCGTCGAGCCTGAGATCCAGGCCTATGCCATGGCCAAGTATTCGCGGTCATCGCTCTCCATGAAAGAGTCGCTGCGAGAGATCACGGCGCAGAAGGCGGAGAAATTTCTCAACACCTTCTACTTCCAGTACGGACACCGCTCAATCGCCGACCTTGCCCACATCGCGCTGGCCATCGAACGGCTCTCGATCCTGGCAGCCATCGTAGTCGCCGACGAGCAGCGCTGGGACGGGCAGGAGCGGTCGACTCGCTATCAGGACTTCCGCAAGAGCGGTTACTACACGCCTACGTTCGAGAGGGATAGTGTTGCGCAGACGAGCCGAATTCCCGACACCGCGGCCGTTGACCTCTATCGCGAAACGATCGAGTCGCTTTTCGCAGCGTACGAAAAAGTTTCGCAGCGAACCTTCGAATACCTGACCAGCATCACGCCGCGCCCCACCGAGATGAAGCCGGAAGCCTACGAACGCACACTACGCGCACGCGCCTTTGACATCTCACGTTATCTGTTGCCGCTGGCGACGAACACGTCTCTGGGGGAGATCGTTAACGCCCGTACACTCGAGAGCCAAGTTGCTCATCTGCTCTCGCAACCGCATAAAGAGGTGCGTGATCTCGGAGCGCTGCTGAAGAAAGCTGCCATTTCTCCAGCCTACAATGCAAACGAAGAATCATTGCGCGCGCTGGTAGCCGAGATTCGCACCGTATCGCCCGAGGTTGCCGATCAGGCCGAGCGCGAACTGCTTCGCGAAGTGCGAGTCGCTCCTACGCTGGTCAAGTACGCCGATCCGAATCAATACGAAATCAAGACGCGCCACGAACTGCAGCAGGCTGCGACAGCACTCATGCAAGACGCTACCATCGAACCTGCGCCTCTCGTCGACTTGATCGACAGTGATTCAGCGAATAACAACGGGCTGGAGATCGACTTGGCCACGACTCTTCTTTATGGCCACAGTCATTATTCTTACCGCCAGATTCGCAAGACGATCGAAGCTGCGGGCGAGTTGCGGCGGCGCGAGATTATCGACCTTGGGCTGCGGCATCGCGGCCGCCACGATGAGATGCTGCGCGTTTTCTCGGCCGGCCAGCAATTTCGATTCGACATTCTCATGGACATCGGCGGCTTCCGCGACATGCACCGGCATCGCCGCTGCATCCAGATCATGCAGGATTTCGCCACGGCCCACGGCTTCGACACACCGCCCGAAGTGGAACCCGCCGGAGTTCGCTCCGAGTACGAGGCTGCGATGAAGCGAGCAGCAACCGCGGTGCAGAAGCTGGCCGTATCCGGAGGCAAAGAAGCAGAACAGAACGCGCAGTATGCGATCCCGCTGGCCTTCCGTAAGCGCACGCTCTTCAAGATGGACTTCGCCGAGGCCGTCTACATTTCCGAGTTGCGCACCACTCCCGCCGGACACACGTCGTACCGCAACGTGGCCTATGCCATGTACGAAGCGGTCGCGGCAAAATATCCGGCGCTGGCAAAATACTTTCGCGTGCACGATGTTCGCGAACCAGTGGATTTGCTGAAACGCTAAGTCACGTGGGGCGCGGGCGCCCTTGCCCGCGAAAGGGTGCTGGTGTATTTGGGCGAAATTGACGCCAACGAATCCCGCCTCTAAAATCAGCTCACCGATGCCCAACTACGAATACCTGTGCAAAGACTGCGGACACCGCTTTGAACAAATCCGCAAATTTTCCGATAAGCAACTGCGCAAATGCCCCGAATGCGGAGGCGTCATCGAACAAGTGATCTCGGCTCCAGCGGTGCAGTTCAAAGGCTCGGGTTGGTACGTCACCGACTACGCGAAGAAGGGCAGCAGCGCCTCGGCAGCGTCCTCCGAGAGCGAAGGCGGGTCGAAAGAGACGAAAGAATCTAAAGACACGGGCAAGGACGGGAAAGAAACCAAAAGCTCCAAGAAAGACGATAAGACAAAGCCCGAGAGCTCACACAAGAAACAAAAAAAGGACTAAGGGCCTCACGCCCGAATCGCCTTTTTCGATCACCAGGTCATCCGATGCACCAATCAGCTAGGGCACGCCGACAACCAGGCTTCGGCGGCGCGGGAGTTCGTCATCGCTGAGTTCCGCCAGGGATTGCATCCCGATGCCCAGCCGTTCGCATTCGCGCCATGCGGCGTCATTGAGGAAGTAAACGATATCTCCGCCAAAGCGATCCTTGAGCCGGCGGCGCTCGTCGAGATCGAACGGACTGGCAGAATAAACTTTGATCTCAGGATTTCCACGCACCCCGGCAGTCAAGCTGCGTTGGAAACCCAGTGCTCCCTGCCGCACTTCTGCCATCGTGAAAGCAATGACGCGATAAGCCATAGGAATTCAGGATAGTGACGTGAGACGAAGCATAGCACTTGCCCCCGGCAAGAATGCGCCGGGCGCCCAGCCGGCATGAATCCTTCACTGCTGCTCGGCATCTAAATAGTCGTTGTAACGACTAAAATACGATTCATCAATGTAAGGAGCTTTCTATGATTACCATCCGGCCCAGCAATGAACGTGGAGGCGGCGATTACGGCTGGCTGAAGACACACCACACTTTCAGTTTCAGCGATTACCACGATCCCAAGTGGATGGGGTTCCGGTCGCTACGAGTGATTAACGAAGATTGGGTAACGCCCAACGGCGGATTCCCGACGCACCCGCATCGCGACATGGAGATCATCACTTATGTGCTCTCGGGGAAACTCGAGCACAAGGACAGCCTGGGGACCGGCTCGGTCATTCTGCCGGGCGACGGCCAGCGCATGACTGCCGGCCGAGGCATTCGCCACAGCGAGGCGAACCCTTCGGCGACCGAATCCGTGCACCTGCTACAGATCTGGATTCTTCCGGACAAGCAGGGGCACGAGCCAGGCTATGAACAGAAAGCCTTTGCCGAAGTAGAGAAGCGCGGCAAACTGCGTCTGATCGCGTCGAAAGACGGCGCCGACGGTTCGGTGAAGATCAACCAGGATGCGAAGTTGTTCGTCACCCTGCTCAAGGCCGGCGAAGAGGTGACCCAATCGTTAAGCGATAAGCGCTACGCGTGGCTGCAGGTCGCCAAAGGTGAAGTGGAATTGAACGGGAAAAAGCTGCGCCAGGGAGACGGAGCGGCGATCAGCGACGAGCAGCAGTTGACGATCAAAGCGAAGAAAGAGGCAGAGGTCTTGCTGTTCGACTTAGCGTAAGGCTTTTGATGACGCGATGGGCCGGTCATGATGACCGATCTTGTCGAATGCCAGCCACGGCCATCATTCTTCCAGTGATTCCCTTCTCGGCGCGGAAGCTGAAAAATGATTCCGAATGGCAGGCCGTACAAGGAGCGGACGTGTCGATATTTTTCGCCGGCACGCCCGCATCCAGCAGTTGTTGCCGGTTCGCTTCCACCAGGTCGAGAAAAAGTTTAACCGGCAGTTCGCTATGTCCTGGAGCGCGAGCCGTCAAAAACAGCAGCGGATATTTCTCCCGCACCGGATCGGATTCCTTGACGTCGCGAAACAATTTGCCGGCGTAAGCGAACTGCGCCTCGAACCTGACGCGCACCTCTTCGCCGACGTCATAACAGCAGGAATGAACGCCCGGGCCAATCGCGGCGACAAGGTTGCGCGGATCGCTGCCAAACTCCTTGCGCATCTCGCCGACACCTTTCTCGACGATCCGCTTGACCGTGCCGCGCCATCCCGCATGAAAAACGCCGACCGCGCGCCGCTTGCGATCCACCACAATGATTGGCAGGCAATCGGCTGCCTGAACGGCCACGAGCACACCGGGAGTATCCGTGACCAACCCGTCCCCGGCCAACGGTTGATCGAGCATTCGCTCGACTTGCGATTCATCCACACGGTGGATCAAATCAGAATGAATCTGCCGCAGCGAAATCAGGGGCCACGGCCGGCGGCCACGCATACCGCCAGCGCCGAGGTCCGCAAGAAAACGTTCGCGGTTGCGCTCCACGGCCGCGCTCGAGTCGTGCTGTGTGAATCCAAGATTCAACGAGGATCCGCCATAGCAGCGCGAGACGCCCCCATGCCGCGTTGAAAAACCCTGCACCAGCCAAGGCAGCTTGGCCAGTTTCTCGGAACGTAAGAGTTGTAATTTGGGTTTCGCGACGCGCTGGGTCACCACAGCTATTTCTTCACCATCTCCGCATCAATCTGAATCTTGACCGTGTCGCCGACCACCGCTTCCCCGCTTTTGAGAAGGTTGTTGTACGTGAGGTTGAAATCCTTGCGATTGATGGTCGTCGTAGCCGACAACCCGCGCCGCGCGTTGCCATGCGCGTCGGCGATCTCTGGCGTCGGGCCATCGACGTCTAGGGTGACTTCACGCGTAGTTCCGTGGATGGTCAAATCGCCCGTCACCAGCAGCTGTCCACCTTTCTTGGTGATTCGTGTCGATTTGAATTCGATGGTGGGATATTTTTCCGCATCGAGAAAATTCGGGCTCTTCAAATCCTTGTCGCGCATCTCAACCCGCGTAAAAATAGAATTGACGTCGATACTGGCCGACACCTGCGACTGGGTGATGTCTTTGTCGTTCAAAACCACGGTTCCTGCCACTTTTGCAAAGTTTCCGCTCACGTTGGAAATTCCAAAATGCCGCACGGTGAACTGCGCCGTGGAGTGCGCCGGATCGAGATTCCAGGTCGAGGTCTGGGAGAAGGCGGCGACGCTAGTGAGCGCTAGCGCCAAAGCAAGACTGATTGAGTGAAAAGCTTTGAGCATGATGATTAACGATCCTTTATTATTGCTTCAAGCGTTATTGCTTCCAGGTTGATCACAAAAAATAATTCGCGCGAGGGCTCGACATGTGGGACGAACCCGTCGAGCCAATCACGCAAGTGAGTGCGAACTGCGCAGTTGATTTCTATTATTCGACGTCGAAATAAATTCTGGTGGTAGCACGATACTGCACGACTTTCGCTCCGTCGAGGAGCATGTCGAGCGAATCCACATGGGCCCACTTGATGTTGCGTACGGTTTTGGCGGCCTCCTGCACCGCCTGCTCCGCGGCCTTGGCGAAACTATCTTTAGAAGTACCGACTATCTCGATAATTTTCTGGGTCATTCTGTTCCTCCCTCGGCATTGTACTCGATTGGCCGGCGGCCAGACGGCGCCCGCATCAGCAGCGGAGCGCCGCCGCAAGCCGCGACTTATTCCTTCCCACCCGCTACTTCACTTACTGCCGCTTCCTTAACGCTCTCCTGCTCGGCTGGCTGGCTCTTGATCTTTACCGTGGCCAGGATCTTCTCCAACTTCGCGAATACTGCTTCGGGCTTGACGTGCTTAACACCTCCCTCCGTGGAGAATCCTTCCGTCTCCAGGCCCAGAACGTATTCATAGCACGCGCCCTCGACGAAGTTGTGATAGTACTGCGTTTCAGTCTGCCGGGTTGAGTTGGTGATCGAGATGGAAGTCATCTCCATGGCGGCCGGACCGACGCTTACTTTCTCGGCGTCGACGGGTTCGGCATCGGCATCGCGATTGTCGACGACGGCGAACTGCGCACACTCCTGCTGCGAGAGGCCGCGATTAACATTCACCTGAAAGAACCCCGATTCGAAATCCGTGCCGGGATAGGATTTCTCGGGCAGCACGACCGTTGCGACCGCGACGCCGCCATCGTGCACAAAGTTCATCTTCACGTCGTCCGCGGCCGCTGAATCTTTCTTTGCGTCATCGTGCGAGATCAGGACCGCTTTTCGCGGATAGAGGAAGGACACACCCGAATCGGCGTCCTTGTATATGACATTCGCTGGCCGTTTCTTCGCCACCTTTTTCAGCGGTGCCGGCAAAGCCGTCGCGCTCGGAGTGGGTTGAGCCATGGGCACGATCGGCGGTTGTACTAAACTGAGCGCCGGACTCGGGACAACGGTCGGAGCCTCTTTTGCAGATTGCGTCGAGCACCCAACAACTGCAAGGAATACCGCGAGAACAGCGAAGCTTCCGATCATCGCGAATTTCTGTTGGCGTGACCACGACGAAGCCCGCGGCCCGCATACCGTGTTTTCGATAGTGGATTTCTGTTGAGTTTCTTTCCCGATGTTTGCCATTTGTCATCCTCCTGCTGCGTCTGCCGCAGACGAAACTGACAAAGGCAGGAGAATGACCACTTTCCTGGCGATTGATGTTACAAGACTTAGCAGCTTGGCGATTAACGATCGCCGTGCCCCGTCAGACACAGCGTGTAGCCGATCCCACGCCTGCGCACTGTGGCATCGGGGCATCGCTATATCGAGGCATCGCTAGAATGTTAGCGTGAGCGATGTGGTCGCTAATTCGGCGTTAAGCGAGGGAAAATATCGCAGCCGCGTCGCCCCCTCGCCCACTGGATTGTTGCATGTCGGTCATGCGCGAACTTTCTGGATTGCCGCGGAGCGCGCGTGCGCCAACCACGGGACCTTGATTCTCAGAAATGAAGATCTGGATCCGCAGCGCTCACGGCCCGAATTCGCCAGCGCGATGATTGAAGATTTGCATTGGCTGGGCATTGAATGGAGTGAAGGCCCTGATTGCGGCGGCGACTATGGCCCATATGCGCAAAGTGAGCGCCGGACACACTATCTGCACACTTGGCGAGCGCTGATTCAAGGTGGATTCATTTATCCCTGCACCTGTTCGCGTAAAGATCTGGCGCAGTCGGCTGTGGCTCCGAATGACGTTGATGATGAACCTGTATATCCAGGAACCTGCCGCGGACGTCTGGATGCTTCCTCGTTCGCAGAGCCGGCGGGCGTGAACTGGCGCTTCCGGGTTCCCGAGGGCGAGGCGATTGAGTTTTCCGATTTGAATATGGGCACTCAGCGGTATGTGGCGGGTATAGGCCGAGATTTCGGCGATTTTCTCGTCTGGCGGCGTGACGATGTTCCCGCCTACCAACTGGCGGTAGTGGTGGACGACGAAGCCATGCGAATCACCGAAGTCGTGCGCGGCGCCGATTTGCTGAAATCGACGGCGCGGCAGCTGCTCTTGATTCGCGCTCTGAGTTATGCCACTCCTGATTATTTCCATTGCGAACTGGTGCGAGACTGCGGGGGAGTGCGCCTCGCGAAGCGAAACGACGCGTTGAGCATCCGCCATTTGCGAGCCAGCGGATTGACCCGGGAAGAGGTTCTCCAGATGGCCAATCGGCCTTGACGAGAGCGCACTTTCGTTTCGCCCATGGATTACTAACGCTGGCTTGGATTCGCACAGAGCGGCGCTACCATGAGAGGAAGGACGCCAGTCAGTCGTGCGTCAGGAGAGGATCATGCGGCACAGGGTTGGATCAGGCTTGCTGTTGAACTTAATGGGAGTCGCGCTCGCACTGCAATCCGCGGGGTACGCACAATCGTTGGGAGATGTCGCGCGGGACAACCGGGACAAACAGAATGCGCAGGCTTCGGCGGACGCGACGGCTCAGCCACGGGTGATTACGAACAAGGATCTTCCGAAAGACCCGAATGCCAGCCCAGCGACGGTTCAGCCGCTGACGGAACCGAGCGCGAGCGTTAGTACAGCAGATCGGCTCGCGGCAGAACATCGTTCCGCAGAGCAGCGCCGAGCCGAGCAGCGTGCGACGATCCAGTGGAGGAGCCAAGCCCTGGCGCAAAAAGCGAAGATAGCAAATCTGCAGGCGCGTATCGACCAGCTTCACGCGTCGATTCAGGCGGCCGGCGGGAGCGTGCAGTCCGAGGGACCATTGAACCGTTACCAAGCCTGGCAACTGCAGCGGGCAGCGCAAATCCAACTGCAACTCGACGAGCAGAAACGCAAGCTCGACCAGATGCAAGATTCCGCTCGCCATGCCGGCATGCACACGGCCGTCTACGATCCGTAGGACCTACGATGAGAGCCACGCGCTTCGATGAATCGAGCGAACCCTTTCGCCCATCCTAAACCTGTGCCCGCCGACCGAATCTTTCTTACCGCGCGATGGCAATACCTGGCGATGCTGAACTACGAAGTCGATTCCAACCTGCTTGCCACTCTAGTTCCCGAAGGCACCGAGCTGGACGATTGGAACGGAAAAGTTTTTATCAGCCTGGTGGGATTTCAATTCCTCGAAACCAGATTGCTGGGATGTTTGCCGGTTCCGTTCCACGCGAACTTCGAAGAAATCAACCTGCGCTTTTACGTGCGGCGGCGAGCGGGTGGCGAAGTGCGGAGAGGAGTCGTCTTCATCCGCGAGATTGTTCCCCGCCGGGCGATCGCCTTCGCGGCGCGCGCGTTCTACAACGAGAATTACACCGCGCTTCCCATGGACCACGAGATCAATTCTGCCGGAAATGGCCGCGTGCGCGTCTCGTACCGGTGGCGAAGTGACGAACGGTGGAACAAGATCAGCCTAGAGACCGACGGTAGCCCCGAACTTCCCGCCGACGGATCCATCGAGCAGTTCATCACTGAACACTATTGGGGATACGCCGCTCAGCGCAGCGGCGGATGCGTCGAGTATCGCGTGACTCATCCATCGTGGCGAGTCTGGCAAGTTCGGCAAGCGGCGTTGGAAGGCGAGGTCGAAAAGCTCTACGGACGGGGCTTCGCCTTAGCCCTGCGGGGCGATCCGCACTCTGCTTTTCTGGCTGAAGGATCGGCTGTTGCTGTGATGCGGGGCCGGCGCCTGTGATCCACAGCGAGGTCCGACCGGCATTTTCTCGTCCAACCGGGCGATTTTAGCGCGTTTCAGCCCTTGTACCCCCATTTTATGCCCATTTTCGCGGGGGTACCTGATTGGGAACCGCATAAAATCTGCACAAAGTACTACTTTTCCACAGCCGATTGCGTTAATATGCGCTGGATACAAGCAAATTGGTAAGTTCCTGAAGGAGGAATTCATGGCTTCTGGTATGACCAAAACTCAGCTCACCCGTCACTTGGCCGAAAAGCTCGGCTCCAACAACAAGACTGCGGCAACATTTCTCGAGCACCTCGCTGACACCGCGATTAAAGAGACGAAGAAGAACGGCGTATTCGTAGTTCCCGGCCTCGGCCGCCTGGTGAAAGCGCATCGCAAGGCCCGCATGGGACGCAACCCGCAAACCGGCGAACCGATTCAGATCAAGGCGAAGACGGTCGTAAAATTCCGCGTCGCCAAAGCCGCCAAAGACGCGATCGCACCCAAGAAGTAGTTGAACTTGTATGTGGCGCGGGCGCCTCGCCCGCGAAAAGTGAGCATCAAAAAAGGCCGGCTTTCGAGTCGGCCTTTTCTATTGGTTTGTTTCCTTGTCATCCCGAGCAGAACGAGGAATCTGCAGTTCGCTGTGCCGCCAAATCTTCAACTCCACCAACTCTGCACGCACTTTCCCCGCTTCTAACATCAGCTTTCCGACACTCACTGGCAAGCTGAAGCGCCGCGGCCCGGCGCTGCCAGGATTGAAATAGAGCACTCCATTCTTCTCTTCGATTTTCGGCTGATGACTGTGGCCGTAGACGACTACACGAAATCCAGCGGGTTGCGGCTTCAGGTCAAGCTGTCCAAGATCGTGCAACAAATAGATGGAGACATCGCCTACTTCGACAACTTCGGTTTTAGCGAGACGCTGCGCCCACGCGGCCGTATCGACATTGCCGCGCACCGCAGTCACTGGAGCGATGCACGCCAGCGACTCGAGGATGGAGGGATCACCGACATCGCCAGCGTGGAGAATGCGGTCGACTCCGCGAAGAGCTCCGACGGCCTCCGGCCGCAGCAGACCATGGGTATCGGAAATTACGCCGACTGTCATTGGTTTCGTCACAATCCCGGTGTTCGAGCGCTCACAGACTTCCACCGTAGCGCAAAGGCTATACTGCCGAGAAGGGCCAAAGCCAGAAGTTGCAAAAAAGAATGCCGGACGCTCCAAACTTAGCCGAAGTGCTGCGCCGCTACTGGGGATACCACGAGTTCCGCCCCAAGCAGGAGAGCGTCATTAACAGCCTCCTCGCCGCGCGCGATACCTGTGTGGTGATGCCGACTGGAGGCGGCAAGTCGCTCTGCTACCAGCTGCCGGCGGTGATTTCGGGCAAGACCGCGATCGTGGTTTCTCCGCTGATCGCGCTCATGCAGGACCAAGCCACACAACTGGCGCAGATGGGCATTCCAGCCGCAGTGATCAACAGTTCGCAAAGCTCCTCCGAGCGGAGAGAAGTGATGGAGAAAGCGGCGCGTGGAGAATACCGCCTGCTCTATCTTTCGCCCGAACGATTGGCTGCTGGCAATACATTCGAATGGCTGGGTAAAGTGCCGGTAGGATTTTTTGCGGTCGATGAGGCGCATTGCATCTCCGAGTGGGGCCACGAATTCCGGCCCGACTACCGCCAGCTCAGCCGATTACGCACGAGCTTTCCCCAGCTTCCGATTGCCGCCTTCACGGCGAGTGCAACGCGCCAGGTGCGGCACGACATTCTGAAGCAGTTGCAGATGCGCGATCCCCATCTCTACATCGCCAGCTTCCATCGAAAAAATCTGCGCTACGTGGTGCATGAATGCGAAGCGCGCACGCAACTTGAATTGCTGAGCCGAGCTTTGCGCCACTACGACGGAGAAAGCGTGATCGTCTATTCGCCCACGATTCGACGCGTGGAGGAGACGGTCGAATATCTGGAAGAGAATGGAATCGCGGCGATCCCGTATCACGCCAAGATGGAAACCCCGATGAGGCGCCAGAACCAGGAACGCTGGATGTCGGACGAAGTGCGCGTTCTGGTTGGAACGATCGCCTTTGGCCTGGGCATCAACAAGCCTTCGGTCCGCGCGGTGATTCACCTGTCGCTGCCGAAATCCATTGAGCAGTATTACCAGGAGGCAGGCCGCGCGGGGCGCGACGGCCGTTCGGCGGACTGCGTGCTGCTATGGCAAAAGAAGGACCACGTTCTGCTCGATTATTTCATCCGCCAGATTTCCGATGACGCCGAGCGCGAGCGCTGCGTTGCGAGAAAACGCGTCATCAGCCGATTCGCCGATTCGACAGGCTGCCGCCAGCGGCAGATCTGCCTGCACTTCGGAGAGACTCCAAAGTGGGAGAGTTGTGGGAACTGCGACAACTGCGGCGGCAAGCCGGAATGGCTGAGCAAGGAAATTGTGAGAGTCGACCTGGCGCGAGTAGCGCCGTCACTGGATTCGTACGCGCCCGCACAGCGTTCCTTTTATGTTCCGCAACTGGGCTCCGACAAGCCGCGCGCTAAGGATGCGGCGTTACCCGAGGCCGATCCGCTGCTGGCAGAATATCTGCGCGAATGGCGAAGGAGCATGGCCCGCGAGAACAAAGTGCCTGCCTACATTATTCTTCACGACAGCACGCTGGAAGAATTATGCCGGCGGCGTCCGACGAATTTCGTCCAGTTGAAGCAGGTTGCTGGAATCGGCGAAAAGAAGGCCGACGTCTACGGCGCAGAAATTCTGCAAGCCCTGCGCAACTTCGGCGATGGAGCGCGCGCCGCGCCCGCGATGCCCAAAGAGGCAGAACCAGCTGAGCAGACGCTCCGACTTTTGCACGAAGGCCGCAGCTTCGAAGAAATTGCCCGCATTCGTGCGCGACAGATTTCAACCGTGGTCTGCACAGTAGCGAGCCTGATTGAGAGCGGCCAGATAAAGCTAGACTCGAAGTGGATCTCGCCTGATGCGCAACCGCTGATCGAAGCCGCCTGCGCGAAGCAGGGAGTAGAAAGGCTGAGAGACATTAAAAACTCAGTACCACCTTATGTAAGCTTCGACGACATCAGGCTGGTCGTGGCGCATCTCCGCGCCGAGAATCGGTTACACGCGAAGACAGCATAAGAGATGTACGAACCGCTGGACGCGGGGCGAGACGCCCGTCGCTCCATCGATGCTCTAGACGCCTTTGGCGGCTGGATCCCAGATTAGTTTATGAATTTGAAGGCTGAGGCGTACTGGCAGATCGTCGGCCAGCATCCACTCGGCGAGCTCCTGCGGATCGAGCAAACAGTGGGAACTGTCGCGCGCGCCGGACGCGGTTTTTTCAAACGCCGGCGAAAACAAAATGGCGTGAACCCGGTCCGTCAGCTTGTGCTCCAGAACGAAGTCACGGGCAAATTCGTAGTCAGCGCGGTTGGTCAAAACAAATTTCAATTCATCGTGGGCGTGAAGGGCCTTCAGATTTTCGATAGCAAAGGTATCGGCCGCGCCCGAGTGCGGACATTTGACGTCAACGATCTTGATTACAGCCTTTGGGACGCGGGATAACTCGCGTTCGCCGCTGGTCTCGAGCAGCACCTGATAATCGGCATCCAAGAGCTGCTCCATGAGGGGAATGACCTCGCGCTCCTGCAACATGGGTTCGCCGCCCGTAATTTCAACCATTCCCCCGCCAGGACTGAGGCGTGCGACCTCGCTCAACACTTCCTGCAACATCATCTTGCGGCCGCCGTAAAAACTGAATTCGCTGTCGCACCAAGTGCAGCGCAGGTTGCATCCAGTGAGGCGGACGAAGACGCAGGGAAGACCGGCGTAGGTCGATTCACCCTGGAGCGATTTGTAGATTTCGGTGACCTGCATAAAATAGTTGCCAGTTGCCAGCCGCCAGTTGCCAGTTAGTACGGGGGATCTGGGGGCTTGCAGATAGACGTAATAAGTCCGTTCAGGATTCGACCTACCTCCGCACAAGACTTTAGCAGTTCCTTCGTTTGCCCGGCTGGGAGGTATCCGAGGTTTTGAGCTATCTGAAGTTGGGTTTCCACCTGCATCAAGGAACCTCGGGCTTGGCCCAGGAAATGGCGGAACTCTTTTTCGGAGAGTCGACCTTGGCCTTCCGCACTGTTGCTGGGGATCGAAACTGCCGCGCGTCTCAGTTGCGACTTGAGTCCGAACTGTTCTTCTTTCGGAAGACTTGTGGTTGATCGATACATTGCTGTCACGAGATCCATCGCCTTTTGCCAAGCTACGAGATCTTTATAGGATCGCGCCCCATGATTTCTCCGTCAGGCGGCCAGAAAACTGGCGACTGGAAGCCGGCAACTGGCAACTGCTATTCGGAGTAGCGAGCGGTGGTGACATCGGTTTCGAAAACGGTGACGTCTTTCACACTGACCCGGCCGTTGGTTACGCTACGCAGCCGCGCGTTGGTTTCATCGTAAAAATACTTGGCCAGATTTTCGGCCGAGGGATTGAGGACGGTGAAGGGCTCGATATCGTTGATCATCTGGTGATCGAGACGATCGATGGCATGCTTCATCACGTCTTTCAAATCCTTGAAATCGAGGAGCAGACCAGCCTTGTCGAGTTCGGCGCCGGCGAGAGTGACGCGGATTTTGTAATTGTGTCCGTGGGGATTCTCGCACTTGCCCTTGTAGTTGCGCAGGTAGTGTCCGGCGGCGAATGTTTCTTCAACGGTGACTTCGTACATGAATTCCAGTGGCCTCGGCTGTGATTTATTGTACATTTCGAGGCGCTGGGAGACATGTTCTTCGAAATGGGTGCGTGGTGGATCGGGGCATTCCCTCGGCGGCTGAAGCCGTCATTGAAGACGAGGTACTTATCGCAGCGGTGAACCGCTGCGCGACCCCAAAAGCAAGGGCAAAACCGAGTTTTTCAGCAGTCTGTGAAGCCGCAATGATCCGGTGGCAGTTACGGGGCAGCTGAAGCCGCCCCTACGCGTTGTCTCGGTTACCGCCAGACGGGGCAAGCCCCGTCTCTACTTGGTGGGGCATGAAGTTGGTGGGACCCGAAGTTGAGAAGAGGGGGGGGTAGCCGCTGGTTTGCCGTCAGCGGTCGGCGCACCCCCGGAACTCGGCAATCTGCGCTCGTTCTATTGCGCGGGCGAGGGCGCCCGCCCTACACAGACAAACGTCAAGCAAACCAAGGGCCAACTCCTGATAATCTGCTAACGTTCGGGCTGCTGCTCCGTCTATTTCTCTGTCAGGCAAGAAGAGGTTGACCACTTGTAGAGGACAGAGAGATAGACGATGCCCGCCGATTCTTATGCAATCGCAATTCCGGTTGGCGACAGTCGCGGTCGAAATTACGGGCGAGAGTACGGAGAACGACAGCCGGAGCGGGACAGCAGCAACCGCAACCCCAGGTCGTATAGCAATCAGAGGGGCTGTTTGGCAGCGCAGGGAAACCGCATTGACGACACCAGCCTGATCCGAGAGGCGCAGCAGGGAAACCGCGCGGCCTTCGAGGTGCTCGTGCGTCATTACGACCAGTCGGTGCTGCGGCTGGCGCTACACCTTACCGGCTCGGAGTCGGACGCGCAAGACGTTTATCAGGAGGCCTTTCTCAAGGCCTACAAGAATCTCGGGAGCTTCCGCTTCGAGTGTTCTTTCTACACGTGGATCTATCGCATCGTCACCAACCTCTGCCTCGATCATCTGCGGAAACGGAACGTGCGCAAGGAAGACGCGCCGGTAGCGGTAGATGCGTCGGGCGAAGAGTACAGTCGGCTGGAACAGTTTGCAGACGTGCGCGCGGGAGCGAATCCGGAGCGCGATCTGATGCGGCGCGAATTGGGCAAAAAAATAGGAACCGCGCTGTCAGGCTTGACGCCCCGGGAGCGCATGGTCTTTGAGCTTAAGCATTATCACGGCCTGAAGTTGCGGACCGTGGGCGAGATGCTGAACACGACGGAAGAGACAGCGAAGAATACATTGTTTCGGGCGACGCAAAAACTTCGCGCGGCGCTGGCGGAGATGCGATGAGGATTGGATTTATTCCCGCGAAGGGATACGAACATGAAATGTGATTGGGTGCGGCAGAACATTCTCTTTTACGTTTACAACGAATTGGAGGATGACGCGCGCTACGAAGTCGAGCAGCACCTGGGGCGCTGTCCGGAGTGTGCGACCGAACTGAAAGCGACGCGCAAGTTTCACGCGACACTTTCGGAGACGGTGGCGGAGCCGACTCCGAACCTGCTGGCGGCTTCGCGGATGCGGCTGCAGGAGGCGCTGGAGACGACGCGGCAAGGCGGGCTCTGGCATCGGCTGATTCTTGAGCCGGCAATTTGGCTGCGGCAGATTCGCATGTCTCCCGCGCTCGCGGCGATGATTTTCATTGTTGGATTTGGCGGTGGCATCGGCGCGACCTATAACTTTCTCTCGGCACGCGGCGGCAATGGAATATTGACAGGATCGATCGAATCGGGGAGCGGCAATGTGCCGTCGAACCAGCCGCTGGAGTCGGCGGCAATCACGGGCATCCGCTCGGTGACGCAAGAGCCGGGCTCGAACCAGGTCAACATCAAGTACGACACGGTGATGACGCGCGAAGCGCAGGGCTCGCTGAACGACCAGCGCATCCAGCAGTTGCTGCTGTTCGCCGCGCGCAACAACTACAACTCGGGAGTGCGCCTGGACTCGGTCGATGTGTTGACGCAGGCGCCCAACGATTCGCATGTGCGCGAGGCACTGCTTTACGTGCTGCAGAACGACGCGAATCCGGGAGTGCGGCTGAAGGCGCTCGACGGTCTGAGCGGGTTCGTGCAGCAGGATAACCAGGTGAGGGACGGAGTTTTGCGGGCATTGATCAGCGACACGAACTCGGGCGTGCGCATGCAGGCGCTGCGGCTGGTAGAGCCGATGAAGACGGACAGCAATGTGCGATCGGTGCTGACCCGGCTCTCGGAGAGCGATCAGAATGTTTCGATTCGAACGCAAGCGCGCACGATGCTGGCGCAGATGCCGGAGATGGATTAGGAACAAGTCGTTGGTCGTTCGGAGTTCGCTGCTGGGGGCGACGATTTGCTAATGATTGAAGGTTTGCTAACGACTAACGACCATCGACTAACGACTGATCAAGAGGGAGGACATTCATTGAAACACGCAATCAAACTGGTCAGCGCGGGAGTCTTTGTAATGGCGCTGGCTGCATCATCTCTGGCTTTCGGCCAGGAAACGCGCATGTATCGCGACGGCAACAGCTGGGTCCAGGAAATGACGGGAGACCTGGGGGCGGCGAAGCATCTGCGGATGAAGTTGGCAGCGGGCTCGGTACAAATTCAGGGCGGAGCGCAGGCAAGTGTCTCATACGTAATTCATCGTAGGGCTTATACGTCTTCGGAACAGCAGGCGCGCCAAGAATTTGAATCGAACCGCATCAACGCATCGCTGAAGGGCGACACGGCGTGGATCGTGGCCGAGGAGGGGGGGCGGCGCAAGCGCTGCTCCGACGATTTTCTGGTCAAGGTGCCTCGCAATATCGACGTGGCCAAAGTTGAAACCGGAGGTGGCAACATGAACGTCACCGAAATTGCCGGTCCGGTCGAACTGGAGAGTGGAGGCGGCAACATACACCTGGATGGCATCGCCAACGACGTGAAAGCCGAAACCGGAGGGGGCACGATCGACGTGGGCAGCGTTGAAGGCAACGTCAGCCTGGAAACTGGCGGAGGCAACATTAAGATTGCGTCCGCCAAGGGCGAGATCAAAGCCGAAAGCGGAGGCGGAAGTCTAGTGGTTCTCTCAGGCCTGCAAGGCGCGGTGCTGGAAACCGGAGGGGGCAGCATTCGCGTGGATAAATGCAGCGGGCGAGTCAAAGCCACCACGGGAGGCGGCAGCGTCGATCTGGGAGAAATCGGGGGCTCCGCGCAAATTGAAACCGCAGCCGGCAGCATTCGCCTGACATCGGCGAAAGGACGCGTGCAGGCTGAGACCGGAGGCGGCAGCATTCAGTTGGACGGAGCGTCCTCGGTGCAGGCGGAAACTTCGGCAGGCGGAATTACCGTCAAGTTGCTGTCGGCGGCGGACAGCAGAAACAATTCCACGCTTGAAACCTCGGCGGGCGATATCACCGTGTACCTGGCAAATGACCTTCCCATCACGATTCGGGCGGAGATTGAAGTTGCTAACGGCCACACTATTCGCAGCGACTTTTCCGATCTGCATATTTCCACCGAAGGCGGAGCTTGGGCGAAAACAGTCAGGGCGGAGGGGCAGCTCAATGGCGGAGGGCCAGTGCTGAAGGTGCGAACGAATTCTGGCAACGTCAGCTTTCGCCGCGTGAGCCGTTAGGGGACAGATGGGCTGGAAATGCGGCGCGGGAGACGAAGAAAACGTAGTGGGTCAGATTGAAGATTTCTGTATCTCAATGTTAAACCGTTGGCTGAAAACTCTGGGTGGACGCGCCTCAGGCCCTCATCGGCCAAAAGCCGCATTGAGGGCCAAGCCCTTATCGCAGCGGTAAACCGCTGCGCCATCCAAAAACCAGGGCTAAAGTCGTCTTTGGGAGGACGTATGATTCGAGCTTTTCTTTGCTGCCTGCTTCTGACCTCGCTGAGCGCGTCATACATGGCCAACGCCCAGCCTAAAGAATCGAGTCCGGCTTATCGTGGCGATGAATACTGGGACTGGAACATGAATTCCGGCGAGGGCGGAAGCGAGTCGTCGTACCTCGGCGTCGACATCGCTGACGTGACCACTGAGCGCCTGGGCGCGCTGAAACTTAACGAAGAGCATGGCGCCGAAATCACCACCGTGGACCAGGACGCACCTGCGGGTAAGGCCGGGTTGCACGAGCACGACGTGATCCTCAGCGTGAACGGCACAGCAATTGAAAGTGCTGCCCAACTGCGGCGGATCATCAAAGAAACTCCTGCGGGACGCATTGTCACACTCGGCATCAGCCGAGACGGCCAGCCCATGACGATCAAAGTGCAACTTGCCGATCGGCACAAGACGATGTCGTGGGAGCCGAAGAACAATGATTTTAAATTCGATATGCCGCCCATGCCAATGGTCCAGGACTTCGATCTTCCCGTCTCGGTGGTGGTAGTCCACCAGCTGGCGCGCAGCGGTTTGATGGTCGAAAACATTACCGCCCAGCTGGGAGATTTCTTCGGCGTGAAAGACGGCAAGGGCGTTCTGGTGCGCTCCGTGGAAAAAGGCAGCCGCGGAGACAAGGCCGGGTTCCGCGCCGGCGACGTGGTCGTCAAAGTCAACAACCAACCGGTCCACGATACGTCCGACTTCACGCACGCGATCCGTTCTTTGTCCGGGGCCACCGCGGGTGTGACCGTGATCCGGGATAAGAAAGAACAGAATCTCACCCTCGCTCTTCCCTCTAAAAAAGACTCGGGAAGCCTCCACGACGATAGCGCCAGCATTCCGGATCTTAGCGCCGAAACAGAAGAGGCAATTAACCGCGCAGAAGATGTGATTGCCCGCATGGATCCTGCGATCCTCAAGAAAATTGAGACGCAAGAACTCTCCAGCGAAAAAGTAAACAAGGATATTGAGAGGGCGCTACGGGACTCCCAGAAAACATTGAGGGACAGGGAAAGAGCCATGCAAGAACTGCAGCGGCAAATGCACCACAAGTTTTCTGGCTGGGCAGAAATCTGAGCGTGGGTGGTCACAGGTGACGAAGGTAACCTCGCTTGGCGGTAGAATGTATCGGGCTTACGGCCAGAACTGGCCGATATTCAGAGCGTCAATACCCTCTGGTTACCTGTTGCGGCGACGGAATTCGCGATAAGCTGTTGCCGCGATGGCTTTCCGCGCCTTGTTGTCTTCAAAAAACGCCGACACGAATACCAGCATGGTGGCAGCCTGCAAGAATGCGGGCATTCGTGTCGAGGTCTGTACCGACATCTTTGCGGCCATCGAAAAAGGAAAGACGCAGCCGTACTCGTGCCTAATCGCAGACTGGGCCGAACAGCCCGAAGCCAGCTTTCTGCTGAGGCGGGCGCGTGAATCCGCGCCCAACCGCGAGACGCTGGCGATGGCGATCGTCGACCGGGAACCCACGGCTGCCGAAGTTCGGGAAAACCGGCTTGCATTTCTGATCCACCGCCCCATCGTTCGCGATGAAGCCCTGGCAGTTCTCGCGCAGGCGTGCGAGCAGATGCGGCCCTCCGGCGATGAAGATGAGAAAGAACTGCAGGAAGACGCCGCGGTTGTGGAAGTCCCAACCGTCCCGGTTGCCCCAGTCCAAATCGAGCAGACAGAAAACTACGGTGATGAAAATTTCTCTGACTCTGACGCCAGCGTGGCGGATGGCGGGGACATCCGCATCAATGCTGAGCAGAAATCTCCGTCGCATCACTATGGGCGAAAAGCCGTGGCCGCAATGCTGCTGCTCGCGACAACATTTTTCTTGTGGAGATCGCAGCATGCTATCGTCTATCTGTCGCACACATCAGAAGGCAGGCTGCACGTCATACAGGAATCCCTGGCCGCGTTTCTGCATAATAATTCGGGTGCGACACCCGTAGCGCCTGCCGTCGTGGCCCCGCAGCAGGAGACTTACGCCACAGACGCTCCCGCAAGTGCATCTACACAGACGCTGACCATCGGAGTTGTTCCGGCCGAAGCGTCGCTCGCAGACACTCGCATGGCGTTGCCGAAGGCGCAAGACTTTCCGCTGCCCACCCCGACAGTTCTGCGCCAGGAGCCGCCGCCCTTTCACCATGAACGAGCAGCGATTCCCGACAGTATGAAAACTTCGCTTCCCATAGCGCCGCCCATCGTGGTCACGGTGAATGCGGCGCAGATGATGCCGATCTCCATCGCGCAACCGCCTCCGCCGCCGATGCAGCAGTTGCATGAGCCGATCACTGTCACCGAGGAAACCGAGCGGGCGCTGCTGCTTAAGATCGTGAACCCGACCTATCCGCCACAAGCGCTGGCCCAGAAACTGCACGGCCCGGTAGTGCTGCAAGCCCTCATTGCGCGCGACGGCACGGTTGCGGACTTAAAAATTGTCAGGGGATATTTCATACTGGGGCAGGCGGCGATCGCCGCGGTAAAGCAGTGGCGATTCGAACCCTACGTGGCGGGCGGGCATGCGGCGGCAACGCAAACCACGATTACGGTGAATTTCAGTTTTCCGCCGAGTTAGCTTGCCGCGTGGGGCTTTCGAGGTTGCGGAAAAACTGGTGGTGGCCGCGACTCAGCCCGCAAGAGGCTAAAGCCCGCTGTTTGAAAGCAAGGCACTTATCGCAGCGGTAAACCGCGGCGCCACCCAAAGGCAAAGGCAAAAAAACGAGTTTTCAGCAAACTGCTTAACCAGCCTTTATTTGTGCTCCTCTTTTTCACTACTCGTCGGAGCATTCACGCCGGTCGATTTTTTCCAATACTCCTGCACCGCGGGGGGCAGCTTGTCCATGCGGGTTAGAAGCGCGGTTATCTTCCACGCCTCAGCTTCCGAGAGCGTGTTATCCCAGGCGGGCATGCCGGTGTAGCGGACGCCATTGCGGATGATGTAAAAAAGGCGCCACTCTTCGTCGTCCGGTGGATGGCGTATAAAATTCGGCGGAGGAGGATAGAACGATTGCTCGAGCGTCGAGGGCTGGCGATCGATTCCGCCATGGCAAAGAGCGCAATTCATGGTATAGAGCTTGAGGCCTTCGATCAGATTGTCGTCGGTGGGCGGGACGGGATTATTCAGGCGCGGCGCGTGGCGCTCGACCGAATTATCGAGCGCGCTCATGGCCAAATGGATCTCCGCTTTCGGAGGAACACGGTTAGCGCGGGTCGGCAGGAATCCAAGCAGGGCCAGACCCAGCCCGCCAAAAACAAGCAGCAGCAGAGTGAGAACGACTCCAAGAATGAAGTTGCGCATTGCCGAGCCTCTGATCTGAGTTCAGAAGTGAACTCGATCCACGCACCCAATACCGGTCATTCTACATTCAGGGAGCGGAGCAGAAGCATACGCCCGTGACAAAATTTCGCCGAGCGGAATCAGGGAATGGATTCACGCGGCACCCGAAGAAACAGAAGTCAGCCTGCAAACCTATAACTGCTGCGAAAGATAGTTGGCAATACTCATTTCCTTGATGGAATGAATCTGCACCTCGAGATAATCGACGTGGCGCTCTTCATCCAGAATCATGCGCTCGAATAATGCCTTGGAGCCATCATCTCCCGCTTCAATGCACACCCTCGCCGCGCGGTTATATTGGCGCACCGCATCCTGCTCGTCTTTCAGGTTAATATCCATTTGCTGCTGCACATTGGTGCCGAGTTGTGGCTTCAACCCAACCTCAACCGAGGGCGCACCGTCCAGAAAAATAATGCGCTCGATCAAGCCTTCCGCGTGTTTCATCTCTTCGATCGCGCGCGCCTTCGTACGCGCGCCCAGGCGAGTATAGCCCCAGTTCTGGCACATCTCCGACTGCGTCATGTACTGCACAATCGCGGTCAACTCGGCGCTAAGAGCGGAGTTCAATTCCGCAATCACCTTCTGGTCGCCATGCATGGTTTCATCTCCAGACGCTATTTTGCGGTTTGGAAGGCCGAACCCGATGTGACCCTGAGCACAACGCCATGTGCAGCAACAGTCTCGAGTCACGAAACGGCGCAACCACTTGTCTGGAATTCGAGCTTTGTATCCGGGCATGGTTGGAGCGATGCCGTAATGATTTGAGTTCAAAGCCGGTTGCAGGGGCTGCATGCGCGTGGAACATCACAAAGCCAGAAGCAGACCTTGTGATCCCCCGGTCGAGTCCGTATAGTTATTGCTTACAGGGGTAAACCCAGGAGCTAACCATGGACACTAAGGCATTTTTGTCTCTGCTCGACGACCGCATTCATCAATACGACCTGCTCTGTCATCCTTTCTATCAAGCCTGGTCAGCCGGAGAACTCACGCGTGATGACATTCGCCTCTACGCCGAAGATTACTACCCGCACGTCGAGGCTTTCCCCGGCTATCTGGCGCAGTTAGGCGTCCGGCTGGAAGAAGGAGAACTGCGGCGCGCCGTCCTGGCTAATATGACCGACGAGAAAGGCGGCGAGGATTCGTTTGGCGAGCCGGAGCGCTCCCACGCCGATCTTTGGCTGGACTTTGTTGAAGGCATGGGCGGAAGCTTGCGCAAGCGCCAGCCCACGGGCGAGGTCCGCAAGCTGATTCGGTGGTTCCAGAAAATTGCGAGCGAAGGAACGCCCGAAGAGGCGCTGGCTGCTTTTTACGCCTATGAATCGCAGGTGCCGCGCGTGGCCCAGGAAAAAGACCGCGGCCTGCGCGAGATCTACGGCGCCAATGAAAAGACGCGCGGCTATTTCATCTTGCACGCCACCGCCGACCTGTATCATGCGCAGGTGTGGCGCAAGCAACTCGAGAAGCGAGTGCAGGCGAATCCGGAGTCGGCGGAAAAAGCGCTGGCGGCCGCCGAAACCGCTGCCAAGATGTTGTGGACCGTGATGGACGGCTTCGAGTCCAGACGCATGGCCGAGCTGGCAGCTAGTTAAGCCGCGGGCGGCTCCTAACGACGAATGACGCGACACATCCCCATCGGCGTGCGCGGGGAGGCATCAGAAACCGTTGACCTGAAGCACACACTAGCCGCTCATCATCCTGAATTGCCTCCCGTTTATTCGACGCCCGACATGATCCGGCTGATGGAAACGGCGTGCTTCCACGCGTTGCAACCATTTTGCGACGAAGGCGAAATCACAGTCGGTATATCGATCAACGTCGAACACCGCGCCGCCACCGGCATAGGGATGCAGATTTTCGCCGAGGCTGAACTGGAATCGTTTGACGGACGCTTTTATATCATGCGAGTGCGCGCGCACGATGGGACGCAGGAGATCGGAAACGGCACAGTGGGGCGAGCCGTGGTGCACGTCCCCAGCTTTTTGAAGCGCATGCACGAGAGAGCTGGCCGCAGCTAACCACTATGGAACCGCAACTCGCCAAAGCCATCCAATTCCGGCAGCTGCACCGCGGACCGGCCCCGCTGATTTTGCCGAACGTCTGGGATGTGGTCAGCGCGCGCATCTTCGAAGAAGCCGGCTTCCCGGCGATAGCGACTACATCTGCGGGTATCGCTTTCTCGCTGGGCTATCCCGACGGGCAGCGGATTTCACGCGAAGAGATGATGGCGCGCATCGGGCGCATCGCTCGGGCCGTGCACGTGCCCGTGACCGCTGACGTGGAGTGGGGATACGGCTCCGCCCCGGAAGATGCCGCCAGGACGACCCGCGAACTGATCGAGATGGGAGTGGTCGGGATGAACCTGGAAGATGCAGGCGGGCGCGCCGATCAGCCATTGATCGCGCTACCGTTGGCCGTGGAAAAGATCCAAGCGGCGCGCGAAGCCGCGGTCGAGATGCAGGCGCAAATTGTGGTCAACGCGCGTACCGATATTTACCTGCTCGGCGGAGGCAATCCCGATGCGAACTACGACGAAGCTGTCCGGCGTCTGATCGCTTTTCGCGATGCCGGCGCCGACTGCGTCTTTGCCCCCGGTCTTAAAGATGCCGAAACGATAAGGCGCCTGGCGAAGGAGGTAGAGTGTCCACTGAATATTTTGGCGGGGCCTGGGTCGCCCACGATTCCGGAGCTGGCCGAGCTCGGAGTGGCGCGCGTTAGCGTGGGCTCGGGGCCGATCAGAGCGACGTTGGGATTGCTGCGCCGAATGGGCGATGAACTGAGAAACTCGGGAACGTACAGCGCTATGGATAGGGCCATTCCGCACGCTGAAGTCAACAAACTGCTTGGCGGCTGAACCTATCCATTAATCAGATCCATCATCTGCTCGGGGTAGCGTAATCCGGCAGCCGCGCCGGAGGGAAAGACTTCATTCAGGCGCCGTAGATCGTCGGAGGCCAGTTCCAGGGCGACTGCGGCCGCATTCTCCTCAAGATATTTGCGGCGTTTGGTGCCGGGAATCGGAACGACATCCTCACCCTGAGCGAGCACCCAGGCCAATGCGAGTTGCGAAGGCTTACATTTTTTTTCGCGGGCCATCTCTTCGACCTCTTTGACCAGGTCGAGATTCTTCTGAAAGTTTTCTCCCTGAAAACGGGGGGAGAAGCGGCGGTAGTCGTCGGCTGCCAGATCGTCGAATGCCTTGAATTGGCCGGCCAGAAAGCCGCGTCCCAGGGGACTGTAGGCGACAAAACCAATACCCAACTCGCGGCAGGTCGGCAGAATTTCTACTTCCGGATCGCGCGTCCAGAGCGAATACTCAGTCTGGAGGGCGGTGATGGGATGGACCTTTACCGCGCGCCGGAGCGTTGCGGCCGCAGCCTCCGATAGCCCGATATGGCGAATCTTGCCCTCCTTGACCAGCTCGGCCATCGCTCCGACTGTCTCTTCAATGGGAGTCTCGGGATCGACACGATGCTGATAGTAGAGGTCGATATACTCGACGCCCAGCCGCCGCAAACTGGCCTCGCACGAACGCTTTATGTAGTCGGGCTTGCCGTTGACGCCACGGACATGGGGATTGCTGGGGTCGCGAACAATGCCGAACTTCGTGGCCAGCACGACCTGATCGCGCCTGCCGGTAATGGCGCGTCCGACGAGCTCTTCGTTCGTATAAGGACCGTAGATATCGGCTGTGTCGAGAAAGTTGATGCCAAGCTCCAACGCCCGATGAATGGTAGCGATCGATTCATCATCGTCGCGCCCGGAATAAAATTCCGACATGCCCATACAGCCGAGGCCGAGAGCCGAAACTCGAAGATCAGACTTGCCGAGAAGCCGCGTATTCATGAATTCCTTTCAAAGAAGAGAAGAACCAAGCTACCTCGAAAATATAACAGCCGTGAGTGAAGAGCCATATGCGAGAGCGAGCAGCAAAGGTCTGCGCATCGTGTAGATGCGACCAGTGAGGGTAGGGTTCTGCGGGCCGAAGGCTTTTCACAAAATTGTGTCGCATTGCGGAATGCGGCATCTCTTAAGCGACACGAACGTAGCATTTTGGAAGGTCCGGAAGAATGCATCGACCACCCGCATGGTTCGCAAGAAAGTTCGAATTCACATTCCCCGTCGAGCAGCATGCGAATTTGTGTGTTCGGCTGCGAGGCGCACCGGCGCGGCTGGAAGAGATGGTGCGCGGAGCCGATCGCGAGATCCTGATTCGGCGGCCGGAGGCTGAACAGTGGTCGGCGCAAGAACATGCGGGGCACATGCTGGATCTCGAATCGCTGTGGATGGCGCGGGTGGGAGATTACCTGGCGGGAGCGGAGAAGCTTACAGCGGCCGACCTCAGCAACCGGAAGACTTTTGAAGCGGACCATAACCAGCGCCCGATGGAAGAGATCCTGGGCGAATTCCGAAGAGCACGGTTACAACTTGTCAGCGCAGCGGAAAAGATCGATGGCGCAATCTTTGGCCGCGCCATGATCCATCCGCGGCTACAAACGCCGATGCGGCTGGTGGACCATCTCTATTTTGTAGCGGAGCATGATGACCATCACCTGGCGCAGATTTGGTGGCTAGCGAACGCAGCGGGACGGGTTTCATCGTCCAGCGCTGGCTAGCGCTCATCGACGCGAATCAGCGGCTTCGTGTGAGGAAGGACCTCGCCGATTTCCACGGCGGGAACACCAGCCTTATGAAGCTCGGCGGCAAGCCGCGCCGCATCTGCCGCCGCGACGGAGATTAGAAGGCCTCCGGCGGTTTGCGGGTCGAAGAAAAGCGTGCGGATATCGTCGGGGACGGCCGGATCATAGGCGACCGTGCATTCCGCAAACTCGCGATTCGCCTTGAGGCCGCCCGGAATGTAGCCCGCATGGATGCAATCGAGAGCGCCGTCAAGGACGGGAATGTTGGCGGAGTGAAAGACGAGGCTGACGTTCGAAGCCAGCGCCATCTCGCGGGCGTGGCCGATCAGTCCAAAGCCGGTGATGTCAGTGAGGGCATGGACATCAAAAGCGTCGTTAGTCGTTAGTCGTTGGTCGTTCGTCGTATGGCTCGGTGACGAATTGCGCTCTTGTACGCGGCGAAGCCTCGGCACCCGACCGGCGGTGGTGATCACCTCTGCGGCAGCCTTATTCAGGGTCGTCATCGACTTGACGGCCGCGTCGATCCACTCCTGCTTGGCAAGGCCTTTTTTTATTGCTGTGGAGATCACTCCTGTGCCCAGCGCTTTGGTGAACAGCAGTTTGTCGCCGGCTTGCGCGCCCTGATTCGCGAGCACGCGGTCGGGATGAACGATTCCAGTCACCGAATATCCAAACTTCGTTTCCTCATCGCGGATGCTGTGCCCGCCGACCACGGTGCATCCCGCCTCGATCATCTTCGACAATCCGCCAGCCAGAATGCGCTCAAGGATGTTGAGGTCGCCTTTGTCGGGAAAACAGACGAGAGCCAGCGAGGTGAGCGGCTTTCCACCCATGGCGTAGACGTCGCTGAGCGAGTTGGTGGCGGCGATCTGCCCGAAGACGTACGGATCATCCACGATAGGGGTAAAGAAGTCGACGGTCTGCACCAGAGCGGTCTCGGACGTGAGCCGATACACTCCGGCGTCGTCGGCGTGATCGAAGCCGACTAAGACGTTCGGGTCGTGTTGCCGGGCTAATTTCCCAAGCACCGTGTCCAGCGCCGCCGGACTCAGCTTGGATGCTCAACCCGCGGCTTTCACCGACTCGGTCAATCGAAATGGTTTTACTTCGGCCACGAGGAGATTGTACTGGACGACAACGAGGCGGTCGCGGATGGCTCTGCGAGTCGTGCCGGCTTGAGCAAGAGTCATAGCGTCGATTCAGCGGTGAAGCTCAATGGCCACGATATACGGCGCCACCGATTTAGCGGACGACTCGACATACTCGACCTTGGCGACCCGGCCTTCCAGGTCCTTGCAGGGATTGAGATCTCCGTGCGCAGAGAAGCCGAAAGTGGTGAATCCAATTTTGTAGAGGTTGCCGTTGTGCAGCGCCGTCTTTTTTCCCCGGACATCAACCGTCAGATCGATGCTGAGATCGTGACACTGGATGCTCTGCAGCGTGCCGGACAGGAAATGGTGGGGTCCGACGGGAACTACCTCATCGTCGACAGAAGCGCTGACGGTGTCTTGTGCCGGGAACCGGGCAGTCGTCTCAGCATTGGTGGTCACATCTTCGAGGACTCTTTCCGACTGCCGGGCAATCGCGAACTCCTCGGCGTTTTCAAGAACGCTTTCAAGCCTAGCCGTCTCCTCGGGAGACTTAGCCAGTTTCGCGGCGCGGTGAAGCAAGTCGATTGCGTCGTCCGCGCGGTCCATTTGCATGAGGACGTTGGCTCCGTCGATGCGATAGCCGACATTTTGCGGGTCGAGCTTTATCGCGATCATAGCCATTTTGTAGGCCTCGTCAAGGTTGCGGCGGCGCTCGCCCTCAAAAGCCGCCAAGGCATCGAAGGCGGGGGCAAACGAAGGATTGAGCCGGATGGCAGCGCGTAAACTGCTCTCCACGCGCGGGTCGTCATCTCCAGTGCCAGCGTTCATCGACATCGCGGCATAGTAATAATGGGAAAGGTAGCTCTGGGAATCAAGCTTCACCGCGGTTTCGTACCACTTGCGCGCTTCCTCGATGTGTCCGGCTCGAAACTCCAGGAGGCCCATAGTTTCATGCGCCAGAACATTCTGAGGATCGTCGCGCAGCACCTGCTGCAAAAGAGAACGCGCGTCGGCGAAACGATCTTCGTAGGCGAGAAAATCCGCGCGCACGGCATCGGCCTGCGCGGCGGCCATGGCCTGCACTTTGAAGGTAGAGTCGTCGACGCTAGCCGGGGTTGACAACTTGAAATAGGCGAAGCTTCCCTGCCGAATATAGGCTTCGAGATTATATTGCAGTTGCTTGAGGTCGCCGAAGGCGCGGGTGGCCGCGGTCACGGAGTCTACTTTCTTCGCCAGCAATTCCGCATAGTCGGGGATGAGACGCCTCTTTTCCTGATAGTCCCTGGTGTAGAGGTAGTGAGTCAGCGCCCACGACTCGGCATAGAAAATCGAGCCTTTGTTCTCTTCGTGGTAGTAGGGCGATGTGGCGTCGACTGCGAAGAGAGTGGCCAACGGCAGCAGACGGCCCTCGCGCAGTAGTTGCAGATTCTTCGGACTCGGCTGACCGAGTGCGACGTCCTTCTCGTGGATCTCCGTGTTCTGAAAAAACTCGGCCATCCCCTCATTCAGCCACAAGGGAAGCCATTCCACGTCGGAGCTGAGAAGATAGTGAGTGTATTCGTGATAAATCACCGCGTAGGGATGTTCGCCCTCGGCATCCACGCGCATCAGCACGTAGTTCTTGTCAGGCGCCCGCAAGAAAAGTCCGCCTAACTTGAGTTGCCCTTTGGCTAAAAAACTCTGAGGTTCAAGGGTGCGAAAGTCCTTCTCGTCTCTGATGGCCAGAACCGTGATGGGCGAGCCGTTGTCGAGAGAAAGATGCGGGAACTGTACCTGGAAGACCGAGCGCATGCGCTCAAACTGGTCGGCAATGCGGCGACCCATCTTCTCACCCGCGTTGGTTACGATGGTGAAGTGGAGACTGCGGACGGCAAGCCAGGCCTCTGCTTTATCGCGCGCCGTCGCCGGCACAACCAGGAGTAAGCACAGGAGCCAGGCGGCACGGTTGCACATAAAACTTCCTACTTCGCCGTAACTTGCGTGATCTGCAGATCGGGATAAGCATGGTTCCACTGCGCCGAAATATTCTCAAAGGTAAGGCGGAAAGGTTGGCTCTGGCCGGGCGCAAGCGGCGACAAGTTGAGGTCGACGGCTTCATCGTAGGGGCCGCCAGTGCGGAGAACGCGAAGAGGCAGTTCCTCGCGCTGCGCCATCTGTCCCATGTCGTCTTTAAAGGTGACCTGGACGACGGCATGAGTCACGGTCTGACGGCCGGTGTTGGAGATGGTACCGTCGAGATAACTGACAGTGGCGCCGACAAAATTCTGCGCGGCACTGGTCTTGAGATCGGAGAATTTGAGGTTCGCAGCATAGGCGGGTGGCGGAACAGGCTTGGGGCGCTCGGACCGCAAAATCAGCGCGAGAACGCCGACGACAATCCCGACGATGACAATTCCGGCCAGAATTGGACGAAGACTGGAGTCGCGCTGGTCCGCGCGAGGATTTGCATTTGGCTCGATCAGGCCCGTCATTGGCGCTCACCCATGGCGCTCCCCATGCGATTCACCCATGGCGGAAATTGTACTATCCCGGAATGCTCGGAGCGATGGCTTGACTGGCCGCGATGTTATCGCGACGCGCGCATCTCGTTGATGCGGTAATTAGCGTAGTCAATCGTCAGAGTGGCGCGGCCGCCCATGCGAACGTAACTGTCGGACTCGTTGCGGCGCGGCAGCCACAAGTTCTGCACCTTCATATACTCCTGATGGATCTCGCTTTTCTTGGTCCAGAACGAAGGATTCAGAGCCGGCTCGGCATCGATGCGAGTGACCGCGAACTCGGCGGCGTCGATCCAGACCTTGCCGCGATACACGTACTTGGATTTGGATTTTGGCGTCACGGCAAGAACATACTGGTTGCCCTTGCCAGAGGGTTCGTAACCGACCAGCGTGAAGTTATAGTTTTCCCGATTCAATAGGATGCGAGCGTGCATGTCGGGCTCAATCGCCTCTTTTTCGCTTTCGAGCAGCCGCTTGAAGACACGGTCGATGATGAGCTTCGACCCTTTCTGCGAGATGATTTTGAACTGCTTGGTCGAGGGGCTATCGTAGGTCGCCTCCACCGTCATTTCGGCATCGCGATCGCCGGGGAACCCACGGTAGGTAAGCCGGTAAGTGCGAGTGGACGCAAGATGGCGAAGAGCGAGCGTTCTTTCTTCATCGCAGCGAATGAAATTCGACACCACCTGTTCGACCGACAGAGGAACCGTACTCGCCGGGTGAGGAAGAGCGTTGACCTCAGGAGCGGCGGTAGCCGTGAACATGAAAGTAATGGGCAGCATCAGGGAAAGCCCGACGATGAAATGCACCGAACCACGTATTGAATACAGAGCTGCGGCCATTCATCATCCGTGCTGGAGCGCGAGGTTAGACACCTTCATGAGGTGAAGAGTAGCACTTCCGGAGAAGAAAGCAGAATACAGAGTGCACCTGAGTGGGCAAGAGAAAAGGCTTGAAGGAGAATTGGCTTGAGACTCAGACAATTCTTTCGATTACTGGAGGAAGGAAATGACGGTTGGATACAGGAGGCGAAGAGGCCTCTGCATTTCAACTGGATCGCCATTTTCTCCTACACCGCATCGTTGGCATTCAGCCTGACGGTTTGGCGAAGTGTGTTCTGGGCCATGGAACGGCTGGCGAGATAAGGGCTTTCGTTCATCTCCTTAACAAGCGTAGTGCAGCAGCGAGAAGACATCATAGTCTCGCAGTTTGTCGCGTCCTTGCAGGAAATCGAGTTCAACCACAAAGGCGAGTCCGGCAATCTCGGCGCCAAGGCCTTTGGCGAGTTCAGCGGTAGCCACCGCGGTTCCCCCAGTGGCGAGCAGATCGTCGACAATCAACACGCGCTGGCCGGGAGCGATGGCATCTTTGTGCACTTCGAGCGCGTTGCTGCCGTATTCGAGTTCGTAGCTTATCTTCACGGTTTCCGCAGGCAGCTTGCCCGGCTTGCGGACGGGAACAAAACCTGCATTCAGGCGGTAGGCGAGCGCGGGACCGAAGATGAAGCCGCGCGCCTCCATGCCCAGGACCAGGTCAATCTCTTTGCCGATGTAGTTGGCCGACAGCGCGTCAATCAATCGGGCAAAGCCGCGCTTGTCCTTGAGCAGGGTGGTGATGTCGTAGAAGAGGATCCCTTGTTTCGGGAAGTCGGGAACCTCGCGGATCAGCTTTTTCAGGTCTTCGCAATCGAGAGGCATAAGAGCCGCATCGGGCGGGGCAGTGATCTTCGTGGTCATCTCGTAGTCATCCTTTGGAGTTATTCTGGAGCTTAAGCTCCTCGAACCTGAAATGAATTAAGTTTCTCGACCGGCTCGGCCTCGGACTCGTCGACGCTATCGACGCGGGCGGCGCGCGGACCTTCGCTGAGACGCGAGCGCAACTCCATCAACTGCTCGCGGGATCCGAGGGCCAGCACTTCAACACTGCCGTCGGGATGGTTGCGGACCCAGCCAGCGATGCCCAGGAGCTGCGCTTCGCGCTCTACGAACCAGCGAAAGCCGACGCCCTGGACCCGTCCGCGGACGAGGAAGCGGCGAGCTTGGATAGAGGTTGGCTGCGATGGCAGAGCCATTTCGTGATGAACCTACTGCGCACGCGACAGATACGTGCCGTCCGCGGTATCGACTTTGATTTTCTCGCCCTCGTTGATGAAGGGCGGCACCTGCACGATGAGGCCAGTTTCAGTTTTGGCGGGTTTGGTGACGCTCGACGCGGTAGCGCTCTTGAGGCCGGGCTCAACTTCCATCACGGTCAACACCACGGTCTGGGGCAACTCTATGCCGACGGCTTTGCCATCGAAAAACTCTACCTTGATTTGCAGGTTGGGGGTGAGGTATTCGACCGCATCGCCGAGGATGTCGCGAGTCAAGTGGGTCTGCTCGTAGTTCTCGGTATTCATGAAGTAGTAGTCATCCCCGTCGTTGTAAAGAAACTCCATGTTTTCGTCGTCCACGTTGACTTTTTCGATGGGATCAGGCGAGCGGAAGCGGTGCTCGAACATGGCACCGGTGCGCAGGTTGCGCAGCTTGGCCTGAATGAAGGCGCGCAGGTTGCCGGGGGTGCGGTGTTCGACGCTGAACACGGAATGCAGGTCATTGTTGTGCTTAATGATCATGCCGGGACGGAGTTGGGTCGCGGGAATCGACATTGCTGGTTACATCTCCTTCGCTTTACCAGGAATTCTGGGGAGCGGGACGGGCAAGTCCATGGCAGGCTTGTTTTTGGCCTGCCGGGGTAGAGGCCGCCAGGCTTCCGCCGTACTAGGATCAACGATTTATTCTACACAGGCGGAAGCGGTTGTGGGAACCCGAGCATGGCCGTGAATGGGCAGCCGCTTGATGGCAATTTCAGGATCGGGGCAGAAGTTCGTGGATTCCATAGAAGCTTCTCCGGCGGAGAGGTCTAGAATAGTTAAGGAGGCTCCTATGCGTGATGAAAGTTCGGGTTCAGCCGGCACGGCAATAACTTTTCTTTTGATTGGACTGGGCGTGGGTGCGGCGGTGGGTCTGTTGCTCGCTCCGAAAACCGGGCGACAACTGCGGAAGGACTTACGGCGGTCTTATGGCGACGCTCTCGAAACCGCGTCGGAATGGACGGATGAGGCGCGCGACCGGTTCGAAGAGGTTCTCGAAAAGGGCAGCAATTTCGCGGACGAAGTGCGGAGCAAGACCAAGCCGCTCACCGACATGCTTCGCCGTCCGTAACGACGGCTGCGTTGGCGTGAGGGATCCAGGCTCAAATCTTATGGCGCGGTGTCGGATTCGTCTTCCAGCCGGCGCTTCTTCTTCTTTACGGTGTGGATGACAATGCCCGCGGAGAAGCGGAAGTTGTCCTGTTTCTTTTTCGCGTAAGTTGGAAACTGGGACTGGGTCTGAAAGTAGTCGGCTTTGAAGCGGACGGCAAAGCGCGGATTGATTTGATGCTCGAGTCCGGCGCCAGCGACTATGGCGTGGCCCGTGCCGATTTCTGTGAAGGATTCTCCATGAGCGGACGCCTGCCCGCGAGTGCCTTGATGGCCATAGAGAATCTCGGCCAGCGGGGTCCAGTGTTCATACTTGCGACGGGCAAATTGAGCGCCAAAAAGAACGTTGTATTCGCGCGTGTCGGCGCCAAACGTAGTCACCGAGGAAGGACAAAAGGGCGGGCAGGTGGGGAAGGGCGTGGGCACTCCGACCGGGATCTTTGAGGTTCCGAAATATTGGCCGCCCTCGACCACGAATCCCAGCCAACGGGTGACGTTGAAGCCGAGGGACGCATCCCAACCTGGCAACCCGGCCCAGTGTCCGGAATTGAACAGGCCAGCCTCCGCGTACGAGCCACCGCCAAACAATTCGATGCGCGGGAACGAGGAGAGGGGCGGCGGCGCAGGAACTGAAGTAGAGGTCGCGATGGGCTCGGCGGGGGCTGGCGCATTTTGATCTTTAGCTTGCGCTTGATCGGGAGCCTGCGCTTGATCTGGCGTTTGCGCCGGAGCGGGAGCTTGTGCCGACGACATAATACACAGAGCAGCCGCGACGGCCAACGCCGCCAGATATTTCCTCACGATTCCTCCTTAGAAGTGCGGTTGCCAGTTGCCAGTCCATACGCCTCATGGTCACCCAGCCGCCGGCGCGGAACGTTAGTTACTGAGTACTGGGTGCTGGTTTTCCGAAAACCGTATTGTAGTGAAGCCGAATATCGCCGCAGGTTCCCTGCTCGGGCGAATAGACGACGCAAGTATCAAAAGGCCGCGAATAAACATGCAGGCTGACGGCCCGTAGCTGAGCTTCGCGCGGGTTGACTACCCGGTGCACAGGATGCCGGGGATCGACCGCGCAAGGATTCGCTGCCGTCAGCTCCACCGAATTAGATGCCTTGAGGCGGCACTTGCCCGCCTTGGAATCTTCGAAGTCTACGTGGAAATTTTCGACCAGCAATTTGCCGATCGGGGCGGCCATCCAGCAATTCTGGTCGCGGTGGTTGTGGACGGAACTGTATTGTCCGACCTCCCAGCAAATGGCTAACAGTTCGTAGAGGTCGGTCTTGTCGATGAGATTGCGGGTATAGTGCTGTCGATTCCAGTGCAGATAAGGCGCGAGACTCTCTTCGTGGACCGGGCACTTCTGGAGCAAGGCACGGATCTGCTCGATGCCGTCGAAGGCAGCGGAGGGCAGGGCGTGAAGTTCCGTCACCAATTCGTTGATGTGGACGCGACGCGCCAAAGCCGGGTCATTCATGAGAGCATTCGACAAACTATTGAGTATACCGTGCTCGGTGAGGGAAGTGATGGGCGTGTCGCCCATACAGGCGTAAACTTCGGCGGCATCGTGGCCGGGCGGGGATGACCGACGCTCCACGGACACACACTGGATACAATGTGAGAAATCCTATGGATATCAAGCTTACGGAAACAGAAGCGCGCGTATTGGGATCGTTGATCGAAAAAGACATCACCACGCCCGAGTATTATCCGCTATCGCTGAATGCGCTGGTCAATGCGTGCAACCAGAAGTCGAATCGCGATCCGGTGATGCAACTGGATGAAGACGCAGTGCGCGATGCGCTGGAGGGATTGCAACAGCAGCGGCTGGCCGGCCCGGCGCGCGGGGCGGACAGCCGCGTGACCAAGTATGAGCAGCGATTGCAGGAGGTGTTTAACTTCACGCGTCCGGAGACGGCGGTGCTGTGCGTGCTGCTGCTGCGAGGGCCGCAGACTCCAGGGGAATTGCGCGGGCGCTCGGAGCGCATGTTTCACTTCGAAGCGCTGGAGGACGTGCAGTCAGCGTTGCAGAAGCTGATGCAGCGCGATCCTCCGCTGGCGAAGGTTCTACCGCGGCAGCCGGGGACGAAGGAGTCGCGGTATGCGCACTTGCTGGCTGGGGATGTCGTGGAGGTTGAAGCAGCTCCGCATTACGCTGCGGTTGCCGAGCGCAACTCGGCGGATGGAGAGCGCATTGCGCGGTTGGAAGAAGAAGTGGCGGAACTGCGGCGGGAGCTTGCCGACGTGAAGGATCAGATGGAGAGATTTCGGAGGCAGTTTGAATGACTTCACCGCAGAGACGCCGAAGGCGCCGAGAAAGACAAAATCTTAACCACAGGCACGAGGTAGCACGGGGGTCTGTCGGATTTTCTCGGCGATCAGTGTCTTGGCAGTGAAAAAGTTCTACAGCACTCGCTCCTGCGTATAGCCTGCCGCACCCAATGCGGAGATGATTTCGGCGATGTGATCGGGGCCGCGGGTTTCCATAGTGATTTCGATGGCGGTCTCGCCCAGGCCCACGCCGTGGTAGGCGCGGTCATAATCGGTCTCGACGATATTGGCGCGATGCTGCGCCAGAATCGATGTCAGCTGATTCAGGGCTCCGGGATAGTCGGGGAGATGGACGCGCAGACGGACCAGGCGTCCATCTTTGACCAGGCCGCGCTCGATGATGCGGGAGAGAAGCGTGACGTCGATGTTGCCGCCGCAGACGAGCACGGCAACTTTCTTTCCGACCAGGGGCAGTTTCCGGTTGACGAGAGCGGCGATGGCCGCCGCGCCTGCGCCTTCCGCCAAAGTTTTTTCGCGTTCAAGCAGCAACAAGATCGCGTTGGCAATCTCTTCCTCTTCCACGGTGACAATGTCGTCGACATACTTCTGCACCAGCGGCAGGGTGCGTTCTCCGGCACGGCGCACAGCGATGCCGTCGGCGATGGTGGAGGCGGGCATGAGCGTCACGGGCTTGCCCTCGGCGACAGCAACTTTCATGGACGGCAGGCGAGAGGGCTGAACTCCGAACACCTGAATCCTGGCATTGGACTCTTTGACAGCGCAGGCGATGCCGCCAATCAGACCTCCGCCGCCGATCGGAACCACGACGGCTTCGAGGTCGGGATGCTGCTGGATAAGCTCCAGTCCGATGGTGCCTTGTCCGGCAATGACCGCGTCGTCATCAAAGGCATGAACGAAGGTCAAATGTTCGGCGTGGCTGCGGCGCAGGGCCTCTTCAAAAGCTTCGTCATAGTTGGCGCCGTGCAGAACCACGTCGGCACCATAACCGCGGGTTGCGGAAACCTTGATGAGCGGAGTCGTCAGAGGCATGCAAATCTGCGCGCGGATGCCTAGCTTGCCGGCATGGTAGGCAACGCCCTGGGCATGGTTGCCGGCCGATGCTGCGATCACTCCCTGGGCACGTTCTTCGGGGCCGAGTAGGAGCAATTTGTTGAGCGCGCCGCGTTCTTTAAAAGCGCCGGTGCGCTGCAGGTTGTCAAGCTTCAAATAGACGTGGTTGGCGGTGGACTCGGAAAAGGTGGCCGAGCGGGCGCAGGGGGAAAAGTAGATCGAATGGCGGATGCGGCGAAGGGCTGACTGGATGTCATTGAGG
Source organism: uncultured Acidobacteriaceae bacterium (assembly GCA_963775845.1). Lineage (GTDB taxonomy): Bacteria > Acidobacteriota > Terriglobia > Terriglobales > Acidobacteriaceae > Acidiflorens. The sequence continues at coordinate 784,124 of CAVZKN010000002.1, forward strand.
GTAATCATCTTCTGACCGCGTCATGATTTCGAGGATGGCAACATCTTACCTGAGGCAAACGAAGGGAGCGGTCTTGGCCGGATCAGGTACTACGAGCGTGATGTCCAATTGGACCGGACCCAGGTCCTTTCGAAACCTAGGCAAGCGCGAGATGGCGCGGCAGAATGGGCTTTTAGAGGAATTCATCCTTTGGGACTCATATCGGCTACACCGGGCACGGTACTCTCCCCTCTCCCCGCACATCGCAAGACGGCAGCACGGCTTGCGCTGTTCGATTTGAGTGAGTCGTCGGCTCACATGATTACAGAATGCTTCCGACAGTTTGGCATCGAAACGATTCCGATTTCGTGCGATCAAATTGAACGATTGCAACGAGAAAAATTCGAGGCCTGCGTTTTGCCGCTGGGAGAAGCGGCGGGAAGCATCATCGAAATGGCGCGAGGGTCGACCTCCAACAGCCGAATTATCATCTTCGGCCTGGGCGGCACGGCGCAGGATGCGATGCGCTACTCGAAGTTATGCATCAATGCCATCTTCCACGAGCCTTTGGAAAGATCGGCGGCCATGAAGCTGGTGCGCTCGACGCAGATGCTGGTATTGCACGAATTTCGCCGTTATGTGCGGATTCCGGTGATGACCGAGGTTGCCATCGTTTTGCACGACGGTAGCCGCATAACGGCCACGAGCCAGGAGATCAGCTCGGGGGGCATGTCGCTCAAAGGCAATTACGTGCCGGACGAGGGGAGCCTGGTCGAGGTGTCGTTTTCTCTGCTGACGCTGCCGCGCGTCTTCATTCGCGGCCTGGTCACATGGAGGAAGAACAACAAGAGCTTCGGCGTGCGGTTTGATTCCAGCGATGAACGCCGCCAGCGGCTGAAGGATTGGATTGTCGCCTACCTGGAAGGATAGCTACGCAGGTCTTGTTTTCAGGCTCCAGCAGTAAGTTCAGTCGCTCGCACCCAGATACAATACGGGCGTGAGTTCTCCTTCCGCCGCGGCGAAACCGGAGCAGCCTGCTGTCGTAGACACGCCCCGATTCTCGCTGCGACAGAGAATTCTCTTGTGGTTCATCAGTTGGGCCAGCTATCTGGGGATCTCGTTGATCGGCCCCACTCTCCGCTATTCCATCTCGTGGGAAGAACCGCCATCACCACGGGATGCGATTTACGAAAAACCGGTCATTTATTCTTTCTGGCATCGGGCTGTCTTCTCCAGCGCGTGGATGTGGAGAGGGCTGGGAATTGGCGTGCTCGTGAGCCGTAGCTTTGACGGCGAATACATCGCCCGGACAATCGAGAAGCTCGGGTTCGCGGCGGTGCGCGGATCGAGCAGCCGCGGGGGCGCACAGGGTTTGTTGGGACTGAAAAGCTATTTGGAGACGGGGTATCCGGTGGCGTTTACGATTGATGGGCCGCGGGGTCCGAAGTATGTGGCCAAACCGGGGCCCGTGCTGCTGGCGCGCGCGAGCGGCTTGCCGATGGCGGCGTTCTATGTGGCACTCAACGAGGCGTGGGTGCTGAACAGCTGGGACGGGCTGATGATCCCCAAGCCGTTTTCGAAGGCGCTGGTGCGCGTGAGCGCGAAAATGCGCGTGCCCGCCGAGGCCGACGACGCGCAGATGGAGGAGTTCCACCACCAACTGCAAGCGGCGCTCGAACGCGTCACCTCTTTTGCGGAGGAGCACGTTGGACAAGTGGGATCGCAGCAATTTCCGGTCGTCGATAACTAGTATGGAGAGCCGGGCCCAGACTCCAACCCACCGCGCTGCCCAGAAGTGGTGCGGTTTGAGAATTGCCGTACCTTGGCGGCTAAAGCCGCGATGAAACAATGATGCTTACGGCACGGTTGAAGAGGTTGCGGAAAAAGTATCGTCAAAATCGTCGTCTTACCTCGGCGGCTGAAGCCGGTGTTGGAAACAAGCAGCTATTGCAGCGGTGAACCGCTGCGCCACCCAATAACAACGGAAAAATCGACTTTTTCCGCAGGCTGTGAAGCCGTACCCTTTCAAAACAAAATCCAATGCGGTTCTGGCGGCGGCAGCGATTGACTTTCCCTTGCGATGCCCGGTAGATTGGCTGGGCTGCTGTTTTGATCTTTCTCAACATCAGGTTCGCGCATGATCGTAGGCCGGCCGAAAGCCGGCGCTATGGGAAGCGGGTGAAAATCCCGCGCTGCCGCGCAACTGTAAGCGGGGACAACGCAACCGGTCACTGGAGGGTCTGCAAAGACAACCTGGGAAGGCCGGCTGCAGTAGCCGGATGCCAGAGCAGGGGCACCCTGACTCGCAAAGCCAGGAGACCGGCGTGAACCGTCCACACAACCCTTTCGCGTGATAAAGGAGACGTGTATGCGGTTTTGTCGTGTATTGACCGGCTTAGTTTTTCTGCTGCCCATCTTTCCGTTCTTGGCTTTCGCGGAAATCAAAATCAAGGTTGTCGATCCTCAAGAGGCCGCCGTCGCGGGCGCCCAGGTTCAATTACTTGAATCAGGGAGGCCGGCTTTCAGGGCGGTGCAAAGCACGTCCGCGGAAGGATTGGTAGTGTTTCGCGAAACGGTCTTTCGTGAATCGAGCGCGACACACTCCTACCGCGTCCAAGTATTAGCTCCGGGGTTCGCGGCGGCGACGGCAGATATTCACGCTGCTGCGGCAATCACTACCATCAAACTTCGCCTGGCGACGGCGGCTGAAACCGTGGTGGTCACCGCGACCCGAACCCCAGTGCCCGGGCAGACAGCGGGCGCGGATGTCGATGCGCTCAACAGTGCGCAGTTGGAGACGATGCAGCCCATTGCCGCGGACGATGCCATGCGTTTCCTGCCGGGCGCGGTCGTCAATACTGCGGGGCAGCGCGGCGGGATTTCCTCGCTCTTTGTGCGTGGCGGCGAATCCACCTACAACAAGGTGATCGTCGATGGAGTCGCCATCGACACTCCGGGTCAAACCTTTGACTTCGGCACGCTGTCTTTGACGCAAGCCGATCGGCTGGAATTTGTGCGGGGCGCGCAAAGCACTTTGTACGGGTCCGACGCCATGACCAGCGTGGTGCAGGTATGGACGCGCAGCGGAACGACGCGGGTACCGGAACTGCGCTTCGGGGCCGATGGCGGAAATTTCGGGACGGCCAATGGATACGCATCTGTTGCCGGCGCTTACCGGCGGTTTGACTATAACGTTTTCGGCAGCCAGTTCAACACGAACGGCCAGGGCGTGAACGATGCCTACGCGGATTCTCTTGTGGGCAGCAACGTTGGCGTGGTGCTCAGCAACAAAGCGGCTCTCCGGGTGCGCATGCGGCACTCCAACAGCCATACCGGCGTACCGGGTGAATGGAATTTCAACGGATACGATCCGCTGGTCAATGTGAATGGCGTCATCCTGCCTTTGCAACCCGACCCCGGCGAATCGTCGCGACTCAACAGCCTGCTGGGAAGCGTCGAACTTACGGTAGCGGCGCCTTCGGGATGGCAGCACCGCTTCACGGGGTTCGACTACCTATACCGCTATAGCGACGTGAACGTGAATGGCGATCCCAACCGCGTGGACGGCTATGGCTACCAGTTCGATTATCCGGCTCATGAGTACGATCACATCAACCGCGTGGGATTTGAATACCAGGGCGATTACTCGGAACGAACCTGGAGCCAGTCCACCTTTGGTTATCGCGTCGAAAACGAAAATGGCACGGTTGGAGATCTACTGTATCCTCCGCAATCTCCGGGGCAACGCCTGACTCAGGATGCATATCTGCAGCAGCAGGTAGTGCTCGGCAGGTTGTCAGTAATTGCAGGCGGACGTTTCGTGCACAATAGCCTGTTTGGCAATACGGGCGTGCCTCGGGTCGCGCTGACCCTGCTGGCCTGGCATGGCGGCGAGACTTTTTCTGGAACGCGCCTGCGTTTTTCCTATGCCACCGGCTTCATGGAGCCGGCTCTCTATCAGACTTTTGCCGGTTTGCCCTACTATGTGCCGAATCCCGGCCTGCTACCTGAACGCACGCGGGCCTTTGAGGGAGGCTTGCAGCAGAGTCTGGTTGCAGGCCGATGGACCGTGGACGCTACTTACTTCAATAATCTCTTTCACGACCAGATTGAGGCGGCGCCGAACCAATCCGAATACGATGGAAACCCTCCGGGCAGCCTATATCAATTCTTTAATGTGCAGCAATCTCTGGCGGAAGGGGCCGAGTTTCAATTGCAAGGAAGAATCTGGAAGCGATTGTCGCTGAACACGGCATATACCTATACCTCAACCAAGTATTTGCAGGCTCCGCTCTGCACCCCGGCAAATTTCTGCGATTCGGTGTTTGAGACGGGGAACCCATTGCTGCGGCGGCCAAAACACTCGGCGACTATGCTCTTAACGTATCTGGGCAGGCGCTGGGGAGGAAATCTGGGAGGAAGTTTTGTTGGCCGCCGTCCCGATTCTGATTTTGAAAATTTCGGCATCAATCATGCCGCCGGTTACGCGCGGGTCGATCTTGGGGGATGGTACGCGTTTAATTCGCGAATTACAGCCTATGCGAACATCCAGAACGCACTCAATGATCACTACAACGAAGTGGTGGGGTATCCGGCGCTGACCGCGAACTTCCGCGCGGGATTGCGGTTTCGCATTGGAGGAGAATAAAACTACCTGCGGCTGCCGGCCGGCTCTTTGGACTCGCCATCGGATTGAATATCGGATTGCAAGTCGGGCCTGAGTTCGGAGCGGCGATCCGACTGAAGATCGCTCGAAACCGTCTTGCGCGGCCCACTCGAAGAGGCCCCGCCATTGTAGCAATGGCGCAGATGGTTGAGCTTTTCGACCTCTTTTTCGCCGAGCGGCTGCTCGTGGCCGAGAAGATGGGTCACCAACGCGATCCTGGCGAAGTGCTCGACCGTTTCCATTTTCATGTAAGCACTTTCGAGCGACGAGCCAAACGTGACCACGCCGTGGTTGGCCATCAGGATCGCGTCGTGGTTTGGAATCAGGGGCTCGAGAGCGTCGGTCAGTTCGGGCGTGCCTGGGGTGCCATAACGGGCGAGTGGGATGGAGCCCAACCCGACTACAACCTCGCACACCAGCGGGCGGTTCAGATCGTATCCAGAAGCGGCAAAGCCGGTGGCGGTTGTGGGGTGCGCATGGACAACGCCATGCACGTCGGGGCGAAGCCTGTAAATCATCAGGTGCATGCCAATTTCGCTGGAGACTCGGCGCTGGCCGACGAGACGCTTGCCGTCCATATCAACAATCACCATGTCGGCAACACGCATTCGGCCCTTGCTGATGCCAGTGGGAGTGACGAGCAAGCGGTTCTCATCGAGACGGACAGACAGATTACCGTCGGTGGCCGCGACAAATCCATTTTCATGCAGCATGCGACCGTACTGCACGATTTCGAGACGATGCTGGCGCTCGCTGATCCTAGTCATTGAAGCCCTGGTCATTCAAATCTGGTCATTGATCCCGGTGATTGTAAGGATCTGGCCAAGCAAACCCTGAGCGGCAATGGTACCGCACCGCTCCGAGGCCTTACAAGAACAAGCTGCGCAAAAACGTAAAAATGCGGGAAATCCGAATGGTAGATTCGGGATTTCTCCGTAATTCTATAATCTTTTCAATGCTCGTCTCGGATTTCCAGTACGAACTGCCGCGCGAAAGCATAGCGCAGGAACCGCTGGCGGACCGTTCGGGATCGCGTTTACTTCAGCTTACGCGCGGGTCGGCGAGCTGGCAGGATCGGAGCTTTCGTGATTTTCCGAATTTGCTTAGGCCCGATGACCTGCTGGTGATGAACAACACCAGGGTATTCCCGGCCCGGCTGTATGCGCATCGCAGCGGGCAGCGGGCGCAGCCCTTGAGTCCACACAATCCGGCAGCGCATGAGTTTCTCCGCGGCCGGGTGGAAGTTCTGCTGACACGGCAGGTTTCTGGGGAACGGGCCTCGCGAGATGCGAATGAGTGGGAATGCCTGGTGCGTCCGGGGCGCAAGATCGGGGTCGGGGAAAAACTCTACTTTGCCGATCCCGCAGCCTCGCTAGACGATGCTCCATTATTGGAAGCTGAGGTCGTCGGGCGTGGAAGTTTTGGAGAGCGTCGCATCCGCTTCGTTTCCGTTCCAGATTTCTTTGCTTGCGTTGAGCGCATTGGCCATGTGCCGCTTCCACCCTACATCGACCGCGACGATCGGGCGGCGGACCGGGAGCGCTACCAGACGGTTTACGCGCAATGCCGGGGATCGGTAGCGGCGCCGACAGCCGGTTTGCATTTCACGCCGCACGTGCTGCAAGAAATCCGCGCACACGGGGTTGAGATTGCCGAGATTACACTGCACGTCGGTCTGGGGACGTTTCAGCTGGTGCGGGTGGAAAAAGTGGAAGAACATCAACTGCACAAGGAGTGGTACGAGATTTCAAGTGAGGCAGCGCAAGCCATCAATGAGGCGAAAGGGAATGGACGGCGCGTCGTGGCGGTGGGAACGACAACCGTCCGGACGCTGGAGTACGCCGCACAAATTTCTGAGGCGCAACCGTCCGCACAACGACAAGGCGTGACTCAGATTAAAGCCGGACGGGGCGAGGCGGACGCATTTATCTATCCGGGATACCAGTTTCGCGTCGTTGACGCGCTGTTGACTAACTTTCATCTGCCGCAATCGACGCTGTTGATGCTGGTCTGCGCGTTGGGCGGAAAGGAACTCGTGCTGAACGCCTACCGGCACGCGGTCGAGACCGGATACAGATTCTACTCGTATGGCGATTGCATGTTCATCGAGTGACGGGGACCGGGCTACGACATGCTTGTCTCTTTCGCATCCCAACACAGTTAAACTGATCCTTGTGATGAATTGTTTTCGGTCTCGTTGCTGGTTGCCCGGCCGGCTGCTGGCGGCAATCTTGCTTGCGGTGCTGAGCTTGCCTTGCAACGCTCAGTCGCAAAGCAAGACAGCACCGGTGGCTAAATCATCCGCGCCATCGAACGGTGATGCGCAGCTCTACCGGAACAGCACGTTCGGGTTCCGCTACCAGGTTCCTTACGGGTGGGTGGACCGCACCAGCGAGATGCGACAGGGAAATGAGGCCGGCAAAGGCGACGTGCTGCTGGCGGCGTTCGAGCGTCCTCCTGAGGCTACAGGGGACACGGTTAACTCCGCGGTGGTGATTGCTGCCGAGAACGTTGCTGCTTATCCCGGGTTGAAGCGGGCTGAAGATTATCTCGGTCCGCTCACGGAACTCGCGACGGCGAAAGGATTCAAGGCCGAAGGCGAACCGTACGCATTGACGGTGGAGTCGCGACAACTCATTCGCGCCGATTTCAGCAAATCGCTCAGCGTCAAAGAAGGCGGCGACGAGCTCATCATGCGGCAGAGCACCCTCGTTTTCTTAGCGAAAGGTCAGATCGTCTCCTTCACCTTTATCGCCGGCAGTGAGGATGAGCTTGACGAGCTGATAGATGGCCTGCATTTTGTGGCGGCAAAACCGTCGGCTCACCGGCCCTAGCGCAGGCTCCAATCTGGGTGACGGCTGCGTTTGCGGCCTAGTTAGCGGCGCCCAAAAAGTCAGCGCTAAGTGCAAGAAAAACCGCTATTTACCGACTCAATTCGAGTCTCGGGAAGATGGCTTTTTGTGGTAAAATGAATCAAGGTTCGGTGACACCTAAATAGCAGAAAATTCAATAAGTTGAGGTTCCCGACCACTCCCGGAATCGTCCTCTCAGCCAGGCATCCGATCCGGCTTCTCCACGGAGCAGAATGGCCACTAAAGAACTGCAAACTGAACTGGTTGATGCTAAGAACATCGATACTAAGAGCATCGACACGACCAATAAAAACGGCAAGTCTAACGGAGAGTACACCGCCGACTCGATCAAGGTGCTCGGCGGCATGGAAGCCGTGCGTAAACGTCCGGCCATGTATATCGGCTCGACTGGCGAGTTGGGACTGCATCATCTCGTTTATGAGGTCGTCGACAACTCGGTCGACGAAGCTTTAGCGGGCCATGCGGACAAGATCGATGTCACGATTCATCTCGATAACTCCATCACGGTGGTCGACAATGGCCGCGGCATCCCCGTCGACAACATGACCCTGGAAAACGGCGACATACTCCCCGCTGCGCAGGTGGTGATGACCACGCTGCACGCTGGGGGGAAGTTTGACAGCAACTCTTACAAAGTTTCGGGAGGCCTGCACGGCGTGGGCGTAAGCTGCGTCAACGCGCTGAGCGAAGAGTTGGAACTTGAAATCTGGCGAGACGGCTTCACGTGGGAGCAGAGTTACTCGAAGGGCGAGCCGACCAGCAAACTTAAGAAAGCCGGGGCGGCGAAAGTGAAGACCGGGACGAAAGTTCACTTCGTGCCGGACAAGACTATTTTTACGGCTACAGAGTACAACTTCGACACGCTCTCGCAGCGCTTGCGCGAACTGGCGTTCCTGAATAAGGGTCTGGTCATCACGCTGACCGACGAGCGCCAGACGGACTCGAAAACGGGTGAGGCCAAGCGCGCTGAGTTTAAGTACAACGGCGGTATTGCCGAATTCATCAAGCATCTCAACCGCGGGAAGCAGACGCTGCACGAGAAGCCCATTTACATGGAAGCCGACAAAGATGACGTACACATCGAAATCGGTCTGCAGTACAACGACGCTTATTCCGAAACGGTATTCAGCTTTGCCAACAACATCAACACCATCGACGGAGGCACGCATCTCTCAGGCTTCCGCACCTCGCTGACCCGCACCATTAATTACGCCGGGCAGCAGATGGGCCTGTTCAAAGACGTCAAGGAGAACCTAACCGGAGACGATGTCCGCGAAGGGCTGGTCGCCGTAATCAGCGTGAAGCTGCCGCAGCCCCAGTTCGAGGGGCAGACCAAGGGAAAACTGAACTCCGATATAGCGGGAATCGTGCAGGCTGTAGTCAACGAAAAGCTGGGAGCGTTCTTCGAGCAGAATACCGCCGTCGCCAAAAAGATCATCAATAAGGCGATCGATGCGGCACGAGCCAGAGAAGCTGCGCGAAAAGCGCGAGACCTGACTCGCCGCAAAGGAGCGCTGGATGGCGGCGGCCTGCCGGGCAAGCTCGCCGACTGCTCGGAGCGCGATCCCAACCGCTGCGAACTGTTCCTGGTAGAGGGAGAATCGGCAGGCGGCACCGCCAAACAAGGCCGTGACAGGCGCTTTCAGGCGATCTTGCCGCTCAAGGGAAAAATTCTGAACGTCGAAAAAGCGCGCTACGACAAGATGCTGGCGCATGAAGAAATCCGCGCCATGATCACTGCGCTCGGCACCGGCATCTCGAAAGAGGATTTCGATCCCACCAAGGTCCGCTACGCCAAGATCATTCTGATGACCGATGCCGACGTGGACGGCTCGCATATCCGCACGTTGCTGCTCACATTCTTTTTCCGGCACATGCAGGATTTGATCAAGCGCAACAACGTCTACATCGCGCAGCCTCCGCTATTCGGTATCAAGAAGGGCAAGAGCCATCAGTACATAAAAAACGAACATGAGTTTGTGAAGGTGATGGTGAAGCGCGCCTCGGAAGGCCTGATTGTGCGCTACGGAGAAGGCGCCGCCAAACTCGAAGGCGCAGCCTTGACCAAGTTCATCACCGTTCTGAATGAATACCTGGGATTTCTGGACAAACTCAACAAGAGGATTCGCGCCGAGGAAATCACGAGTTTGTTGCCAAAACTCGACCTGGCCAAGCGCACCGACTTCGAAGGCGACAAGAATACTGCGCCCAAAAAGATTGAGAAACTGGAAAGAGAACTAAAGCGTCTGCAAAAAGACCTCAAGCTCAAGAGCCTAGAAAGCCGCTTCGACGAAGCGCATAACTTGTGGGCGGTACATTTCGTGAACTCGCAGGGAGCCGAGCACGTCATTAACTGGGAACTGGCTTCGACTCCGGAATGCCGCCAACTGATTACCAAGTTCAAGCAGATCGAGCAATATCTGGAGCCGCCTTTCGTAGTGGAGAGCATACCTAGAGCGGCAAAGTCCGCCGCCGCGGCGGAAGATAAGAGTGACGAAAACGTAGGAAACGAAGAAGAGACTTTGAGCGCCGAGGAGAGCGACAACGAGAAGGCTGAGAAGAAAACGGGCAAGCCAGCCCCTAAAGTAAGAGCGAAGGAGCCGGTGATCGTCGAGAAAAACAGCGCTCGCGACCTTTTCGATTACGTTCTGAACGAAGGGCGGAAAGAGTATACCGTCCAACGATACAAAGGTCTTGGGGAAATGACCGCCGAGCAGCTCTGGGAAACCACCATGGACCCCGAGCGCCGCACGCTCCTGCAAGTCCGCCTCGAAGACATAGCCGAGTGCGAAACCATCTTCACCACGCTGATGGGAGAAGACGTAGAAGCCCGCAGAAAGTTTATTGAAGACAATGCGCTGGATGTGAAGAATTTGGACATTTAGCGTGGGTGGACGACTTCTCTCCGTCGTTGATTGATTGTGGAGGAACGAGCATCCTCGCCGTTTAAGCCGAACGCACTGATCAACGGCGGAAATAGGTTAGCTTCGCAGCCATCGCAAACGTGGTAAAACAATCGGTTCGACCGTTCGACAAAAGTTGCGCCGATTTCTTCATTCCGACGCTTTTCGCGCTCCGCAGTTTGCGGCGGCTGCGCTGTTGCTGGTTTACCTGCTTCAGTGCCTGTGGCTGATCGAGGTGCAAACCCTGCAAGCAGCAGTCCCGAACTCCTCTGAAGCTCTGCGAATTTATCAAGGCTTCAACCAATTGAAAGGAGGCGCGATCGCGGGAACTCCCGCGTCGATGCGCGAGGAGGCTGGAAATCTGACGGACGCGAACTTGCGAGTGCGCGGCGGGTTCGATGAGGATCGCTCGCCGCTCTACTATCTGATTGCAGCCGCACCACTGCTGTTGTCGCGTGGTTCATGGCTGGTGCAAACGTTCAGCCGACTTGTGGCCGCAACACCTTATCTCTTCTTCGGCGTCATGCTCGGAGCCTCGCTATGGTACGTCGCTCGCCGGCTCTACGGAAATGCCGGAGGATATATCGCTCTCGCGCTGTACTGCTTTTCGCCCGGCATGATCGCGAACGTTGCCGGAGCCCAGAGTTTGGGTGAAATGGGCGGGGTGTGGGGAGCATTCGGAACTGTGTTCACCGCCATCGCCCTGGCGCACACGCTTTACGCTCCGCGTGAAGTCGTGTTCTGGAACTGGCGACGCATCTTACTGCTGGGTTTGTCGCTGGCGTTGGCAGTTGGCGATCAGTTCTCACTGGCGGTGCTGGCAGTAGTCATGTTGCCGGTGATGCTGTGGGTGGCTCCAGTGCGGCCGCGGGCTGTCTTCATCATTTGGGCGAGTGCAATCGTGGTGGCTCTGTTTTTGTTGTTTGCCGCCTACCGTTTCAACCCGTCATTGTTAGGGCGCGGCCTGGAACATGCGCGCTGGATAGACTTCGAACCGGCAGCCTTCGCTAGAAACTTTGGTTATGGCAACCTGCTGCAGTGGATTTTTGCCAGCAGCCCCGCTCTGGTACCGGCATTGCCGGTAGCGATGGTGACGTATTTCGCGTGGAAGCGCAGCCGCTATTTTGGGAACACGGCGCCACTTCTAATCGCGATCCTGTTGATGCTTCTGGCGTTGGGCGCTCCGAGCTTCCCGGGACAAGGGTTTCGCTTGATCATGCTGGTGTTCTTCTTCCTCTTTGTGAGCGGAGTATGTGCTGACCTGTTGGAGACCGCACAAAGTCCGGTGTGGAAGGCCGGGCTTGGCGGATTGCTGGGCGCTTCCGCAGTATGGAATCTGTGGCAGCTATGGCGCACTTATGCTTGACGAGGGCGAAGTCGCACACTTCGGCACTCAGATTCAATCCGCCCACAGCTGCACGTACAAACCGGATACCAGATAAGTTAACCTCTTCGAAGGGCTGCAGACTAAAGATGGATCGCGGAACATTGTGGCGTGTTTGGCTGCCTTTGATCGGCGGTCTGTTCGCTCTCGGGTGGATGTTTCACTTCGCGCCGGGACCGCGAGGAGCGGCGCGCCCGATCGGTCTGGGGCTGAGTTTGATTGGGCTCGGCGGGGTGATAATCGCGCGCTACACGCTGGGGAAATCGTTCTCGATTGCCGCCAAAGCGACTCAGCTGGTTTCGAGCGGCATCTATTCGCGGGTCCGCAATCCGATTTACGTTTTTGGGGTGATCCTGGTGGTGGGGATGATAGTTATGCTGTGGCGGTTGGAGTTGCTCGTCCTTCTGCTGCTTATGATTCCGATGCAGATTGTTCGGGCGCGTCGCGAAGCTGCGGTGCTGGAAGCAAAATTTGGCGACGAATATCGCGAGTACCGGAGGCGGACCTGGTTTTGAACCGTTTGTCACCCGTCGTTGCTATGATTTCTCGCTCCACTTTAACGTTTGACTATGACCACTGATAACGCGACTCCAGCACTGAAGACCGTCTATGTGACACGCACTGGGCTCCCGCTGACTTTCCAACTGCAATGGCCCTTCCGCCATGCGACGTCGGGCGCCGACTTTGAGGTTCTGCATGTCGAGATCACGCTGGAAAATTCCGGAGGCCTGCGCGCGCTTGTCGCCGTCAATCTTTCCGCCACGTTGCGTGAAGTACTTCCCTCTCTCGAAGCACGAGATACGGAAGGGCCGGTCATCAACGCCCTGCGCAAGGAGGTCGACCGGCAGCAGATTGAGTTTGTGAAATCCGGCAAGCTTGTACCGCTGCCTTTTTCGAGCCGCCATTACAACTTCAAATCGAACCGATGGGTCTTCGGCAAAGCCGGTCCCGAGGAAATCGCTCTCATGGTCGAGCGCAAGGTTTACTGGCAGACACGGCTGGCGGGAGGAGACGTCTGGCTTGGCGATCCGACCGAAGCTCTTTATCTGGACACGACCAGCGATCAGATGGCTGAGGTTGCGGCCGGACTGGCACAGCGCGGGCTCTTCACTCTGGCCCGGCGTTATGCCACGGCACTTCCTTTGCTGATGGACGGGGCAGAACGCTTCGAAGCAGAAATGACGAGCGCGCGCCGTCAATTGGAAGAGAAACACGCATTCGAACGGGGTTAATGTGTGCCATGGCGCGGATTGATTCACTTCACACCGCAGTTCTGTACGCTACGATGATGCCTCACAACAGTATGTGCCACCAAGGTAGACGCCACCTTGGTACTCATTATGTTCTAATCCTCATCTTGACTTATGAGCTTGGCGTTGTATAGTTATTCCCATCATATCTGTCAATACTTTACTTACATACGGAGAAAGGGATGTCAGTCATGATAGAAGTACAGTCCAAAGAAAACGACGAAAAACACTTCGGTGAATTTCGTCGAAAGGTGCAAGGGGCAGAATTGCTTTCAGCAGCAACGCAACGCTTGTTGCAGTTGCTTCACTTCAACGGCCGGTTGAGCCTCCTGCTTCAAAACGGGCGTGTGCTCAAGTCCGGCTATGAAGAAGGTTACTTTCGCCACGCAGACTCTGGAATAGCTGCCAGGCTGCAGTAACTCAGACAAACCTAACTAAATAGCAGCACAGGTCATCGTAAGAGAAACGAGCCCTGGACCGAGAAATCGGTATCCAGGGCTTTTTTGTTTGCATACTACGAAACTCCTAATTCTTTTGAGAAAGAGGCAATTATGAATTTCATGAGCAGCTCGGAAGATCCTGAGACAAAGGTCGAACTGAAATATTGCGAGCGTTGTGGCGGATTGTGGCTCCGGCCGCAGGGAACAGATGGATTGTATTGTTCGGGTTGCGACGCACGATTGAGAGACAGGGCGAGCGAGCATGTTCTGCCCCGGGGGTCAGCTCGACGAAGGTCGCACAAACAGGCAGCTCACAGAACTGCCGATCAAGGGCTATCAGGGCTTCAATCAGGCAGAGTGGATCGTTTGCTGGGCGTTGCGGCTTCGGCGGTGTGGGCATGACAAACGCCATGGTTCTGCCAAGTGCCGCAGGCGGGTGTGTGTCCGAGTTAATGGGGCAATCCGAACCACAATCTGCCGTAAAGAGGGAACGGGAGCAGGATCTGGCACCCTATCGCAGACAAACAATAGCTCTACTACGGCGATACGGCCGGGCTTCCATCGAAGTAGGCAGGTTACCTTCACTGTTGGGTAGGGAGTTCTTCCGAACACGTGTTACGTCGTGCAGAAGAGGCGGATTTGAGGACATCGTCATCTTCGTAGCCGATATGGAGAGAGCGATCGAGAAGCTTGATCCTGTTAGCCAACGACTTCTGGGGATGAACGTGTTAGATGAATACACGGTGGATGAAGTCGCCCGGCTGCTGAACTATAACTCGAAAACGATTAGGAGGCTACTGCGGACATCCATAGATGATCTCACGCAGCTACTCCTTATAGTGCGGTTGATTGATCGGATGGATTGGGTGGAAAGTTGTCAAGAGGGTAAAAAGAGCAATTATGGGGTAAGTAACTCAAAGGAAGCCAAATATAAATGTGGCAAACATGTCCACTCTTACCCCTCCGATCTGATATCCTAGAATTAAGGATCAAGAAAACAAATAAAACCTTGAAGGGCGGGGGCAAAACTCCCGCCCTTTTCTATTGGACGGCAGGAAGGCAAAAGATCAGTACAATCGTGAATAATCGATAATTGCAGAGTGGAGGACGACGGCGAAAGAATGGACATCACCTGGATTACGGAGCGAGTTGCGCTGGGGGGCGGAATCTGGAATGCGCGGAACATGGAAGAACTGGCGCAAACCGGTGTGACTCACATCATCGACATGCAGATTGAGTTCGATGACACTCCGCTGGCGGAGCCGCACGGGATCGGGGTGCTGTGGAATCCGACGGACGATGACTTTTTGCCGAAATCTCCGGAACTGTTGGGACGGGGAGTTGATTTTGCGGTGGAGGCATTGAACGATCCGGGCGCGCGGCTTTATATTCATTGCGCAGCTGGAGTTCACCGGGCTCCGATGATGACGCTGGCGGTTTTGTGCGCGCTGAAGTGGGAACTGGAAGCAGCCATAGTGGAGATCGAAACGCGCCGGCCGGTGGTCGACTTCGCGGATGTATATGTTGAAAGTGTACGTCGATTCCTGCAGTCGCGCGCGGAAAACGAGCTGCGAGCAAACTAATGCTGGTTGCGGGCGCCGGCATGGGAGTATCGGAGAGAAATCGCTTTGCATGTTCGTCGTCAAGTGCTTTGACGAGAGTTGCTACGAGTCATGGAAGGTTATCCGCAAACGAATAGCGGACGGCTGTGGAGCAGTTTGCTGAAAAACTCGGTGAGCGCGCCCCCGACCTCAGCGGCTAAAGCCGTTATTGAAGAGAAGGTACTTATCGCAGCGGTAAACCGCTGCGCCACCCAAAAGCAAGGAGCAAAGCTGAGTTTTCAGCAGCCTGCTTTTTCAGCAGCCTGCTTTTAGGGAACAATGAGAAGACGGGCCGCTCGAAGCGAGCGGCTTTCTTGTGTCCGGGAATCGGTGCGGTGTGCGCTTACGAGGAGAGACAATCAATGCCCAGATGGTTCGCGTTAAGCAGCAAACATTTTCTGACGGCGGCTAAAGTGCTGGGTTATCCGTTGCTGGGGCTGCTGATGGCATTCGGCCTGTCGAGCAGGTTGCAGGCGCAAGGGCCGGCACTTACCACTATCAGCGATACGGTTTATCGAGCTGATGGGACGCCCGCAGCGGGCATGGTGTTGATTTCGTGGCCCTCATTTCAGTCCGCCGAAGGGGACGTGGTAGCTGCCGGCAACCTGAATGTGACATTGGGTCCGCAAGGAGGGTTTACAGCGCAGCTGGTTCCTAATATGGGCGCGTCTCCCGCAGGCACTTACTATGTCGTGGTCTTGCAATTGGATGATGGAACCGTCAGGACTGAATATTGGGCGGTTTCGACAACATCTCCTACAACGATTGCGGCCGTACTGACAACACCTGGAACTGGACTTACAAACACGGTTGCGACAGAGCAGTATGTCAACGCAGCGGTTGCGCCGCTGGCGATCGATGCGACAGTGGTACATCTGGCGGGAACTGAATCGATCACAGGCTTGAAACAATATACCGTTCCGCCGCTCATGCCAGTGCCGACCGGGGCTGGTGAGGCTGCCAACAAGGGCTATGTGGATGCGGCCGTGAGCAATGTGGGATCAGGGGCTTACGTACCTCTGGCCGGAGGAACGATGACAGGGCCACTCATTTTACCGGCTGATCCGGCGGCGCCCAACCAAGCGGCAGACCGGAACTATGTCGACAATGGACTCACGGCGAAGGCGAATTTAGCGAACGGGGTGGTTCCGGTGGGCGAATTAGGGACTGGCATCGCGAACGCAAGTACTTGCCTCACTGGTAACTCGACCTGGGGCGCATGTGGCGGAGGAATGCCGGCAGGAATCACTTATGCGACGACGGCACAGAATTGGACACAGACGATCTCAACCGCACTGGCGGGAGGGTCACAAGCAACCATAACGCTAAGTCCCTGTCCTTTAGGAATCGATACAACGAGTGGCGCCGGTTACCAGGTGGAGCTTGCAGGAAGCGGCAACAGCGAAGCAGTCAATGTGGTCAGCAGCGCGGGGGCATGCACTTCGGGAGCAACCTCAGGAACGATAACATTCACTCCCTTCTATTCTTATGCAGCGGGACTTACTGTTGGCTCCGCGTCTTCCGGCATTCAGGAGACACTGAATGCGGCATGCGGAGTGGACGCGACCACCTGGAAGAATAGCCTATGTAATGTGACGATCCCGGCTAACGGTCCAGGATACCCGATTCATTCGGTGAACACTTACAACGTTTATGGAACGCTTTATCTGCACGCTAATCAATCCATTTTGAGCGGGTATGGGGTATCGCTGAACTGTACAGGGCGTGGCGCATGCCTGCAAATTGGCGATCAAGTCAGGTCGACGGATTTCACGAATAACACGGTCACGGGACTCAGCTTTCGCACTCCTACGGCTTATTCGTCCAACCCCTCTTATGCGGGTGTAGCAATTACGCAAACTCAGAGAGTGTCTCAAGTGGCAACGATCACTACGGCCAGCCCGCACGGTTTTCGCGTTGGAGATATGGTGACTATCCTCTTCACGGACAGCACAGCCTATTGGGGGGATGCCGTGGTAACGGCAGTGCCGAGCGCGACTACATTTCAATACTCGCACACAGGCAGCGATGTCGCCTCGCAAACGACGCCGGGCGTGGCCGCCCTGGCCTATGTGGCGGTTCTCGACAACGCCATGAACACGCACCTGATCGACATTTCTTATGATTTAGCCGGAAATGCGGGCGCATTCAATAACTTCTTTGACATGTGGGATGACGAGAACGCGACCATTGAGCATTTTAACAATCAGGCGATTTCCTTGAATAACAATGCTAATTGGACAGGGTCGTTTGTGTTTTCCGCCGGAAACCAGAGCCATCCAGTTGCTCCAGTGATTACGCTACGGGATTCGACGATCACGGCGAACTCCTCGAACGGAGTCACGGATTATAACTCGAATGGACTGTACGTAGAGAATACGGTGCTTCAGGCCACGGGACCGTGGCAGGTTTATTCGTCTAACTCAACGGGTAGCTATCAAGGCGTATATCTCAAGAATATCTATTCGGAGAGTAACACCGGACTCAATCCACAGACACCGGCACGCTCGCCCTTTCCTGGTTTAGGTATTGCGGGTCTGATCGCCGGCTACTCGAGTGGCGCGGCAGGCATGCAGGTGGCGGGAAACGGTGCTCCTTCTGGCGGATTTGCCGCAGGTGGCAGCGGCAGTACATCTTACTCCTACTACATCGTTGCCAACGACACTACGGTCGGCACACAGACTTCACCGATGCAAGTCTTGACCTGGCAGTCCACGGGCAGCGATTCAATCCCCGTTCGATGGCCGCGAGTAGCGACTGGGGCCGATGTCATCACCTACGATGTCATTCGCATGGCAAGCGCGAGTGGTCCGGGTCAAAACCTACCTTATCCGTACAATGGTGGTTGCGGAGGGGGGGCCGGCGGCGCGTGCGGATATGTTGCACTCGGAATATCTCAAGCGACTGCCTGTTCGAACACGCTGGTCTGCACTTACGCGGATAGCGGCTCATCCGTCACATCGGCCTATACGATTAAACTTGGGACTTATAACGGCAACCTCGTGTTTTGGCCGGGCTCCGTGGTTTCGGTTAACAAAAGCGTTCGAGTAGACAATGAGGCGGGTAATCCGGTTGGGGTAGGTTTGTACGGTAACCCTCTTCAAATCGCGACTCAATGCACTGACTATGGAACGGCGTCGCCAGGGGGATACACGGCCTGCCTGGCCAGCTTAACCGCGAACAGCGGCGTCGCGAATCAGTCGGCTACGTTGTTGACGGACGGGGGCGCAGTAAGTGACGGGCAGATAGTAAGCAAAGGCCGGCTGAATTTCTCGAGCACACCTTACTCGGTCATTCAGCCGCATCATATTATCACACTGATTGATTCGCAGCCATCCCTGACACAATCGATGTGGGGCTACCGGCCACTGGCAAGTGCGAACGATACGTGGATAGGGACGGATGTTCCGGCGCGAGGAGCGACACTAGGCTCGGGGCAGCTTGCGATGGGGGCTCCGGTGTCGATAACAAGTTATATCGCGCAGACGGGCGACGGAGCTCACGCGAACTGGCTGGAGAGGTTGAGCGCTGCGCTGAAAGAATTTAATGTGCCGGCGCAGTTCGACCAAAGCGTGAAGCTGGCAGGTTTGGCTAATGGTTGTCTGAATGTAGCTTCGGGAGTTATCGCGTCGACGGGGAGCCCATGCGGTAGCGGCGGGGGAGGGGGGAGTGTCAGTTCCGTCTTTGGACGAACCGGAGCCGTAGTTGCGGTCAACGGCGATTACACAGCATCACAAGTAACAGGCGCAGCGGCCGATGCATCGGTCGTACATAACACGGGCCCAGAAACAATAGGAGGCGCAAAGACCTTTACTAACACGGTGTCAGCGACGGGTAACCTGGTAATGCCGCAGGGTAACGGGTTCGTTCCGGCAGTGGGCGGAATTGGAATCGATACAGCGGCCGGCCTACCGGTTGTCAACATCGGCGGGACGACGCAGCAAATTGCGCTCACGAGTTCAAATATCAGCGGGCAAGCGGGAACGGCGCTGGCCTTGGCGGCGACTCCGACGCAATGCAGTGGTTCATTTGCTACAGGCATAGCGGCGAATGGAAATGCGAATTGCACGACTCCCGAGATTATTCAACTGCCGGAGACGACGCAGCCGGCGGGGATTCCCAACTGGGGCGTATTCTGGTTTGACTCAGCGACTCATGCTCCGTGGGTGGTTGAGAATAACGGGCAGGCTGTACAACTCGGACTTACTAACGTGTTCAACTATGATCCGGGCGGCGATCCCGCGGATAATCTCGAAGAGCGCAACGGCGGCAACGCCGAGAACTTACGCGTGTATTCCAGTTTTATCGATAACACAACCTGGCAACGGATATCGCTCGGCTTCGACGTACCCGATAACTACGCGGTGGTTCGAAGTGAGAATGCTGCGTCGGCATCGGCGCCCGGGTTAGGGTTATGGATCGGAAGCGGACTGAAATGGGTAGTGGACGCTACGGGCAATCTTAAGCCGTGGGCGGCTGCGGGGGTGGGAGATAACCAGTTTAATCTGGGTAGTGACACGGGAAACGCTGCCAAGAGCGTGTTTGCCAAGACTTCCTTTAACACGGTCGTCTATGGACGCAATGATTTTGAGATACAAAATGACGCGACTACGGGTACGGGGCTGAATCTGCTGGCGACATATAACGCTAACAGTCCTTCGCAGGCAGTGCTGGCGCCGGTTTCGTCTAATGCCGTGGTTGGCGTGGTGGAGGGCGGGGCGGGTAAGAGTGGGAGTGCAGTTATTACGTGGCATGGATATGCTTACTGTATTTTTGATAACGGCACAGTCGCTGGTGATGCGGTGACCGCGAGTGCTACGAATGCCGGCGAATGCCATGACACGGGATCAGCAAGTGTACCTGGCTCGCAGATGATTGGATATGTCGATGTTACTAATGCGGTCGCGGGGCAGACTAATGGGATGCGGGTCGCCTTGCAATCTGCGGGTGGCGGGGGCGGAGGCAGCGTTTCTTCGGTATTCGGGCGAACCGGGGCAGTTACCGCGGCTCCGGGTGATTATGCGGTGGCGCAGGTTACTGGAGCGGCGGCGGATTCGTCGGTGGTGCACCTGGCGGGAAGTGAAACTATAACTGGGGCTAAGACGTTCTTGAGCGATGTGACACTTAGTGGGAACTTGAATGTCACGGGGAATATTAACCAGGGCGGAACCGGACCTACACAGTGGTCAGGACAGCCGTGGACTGGGACTACGGTAGCGGTGCCCACGGGATTGGCGTTCTCACTTGGAGTGGGATCGGACAATTTGTTTAAGTGCCAGTTGGCTGGCGGAGCATCCTGCATGCCTTCGAGTGGAGGGATGGTTTATCCGGGGACGGGCGTCGCTTACTCATCGGGATCGGGGTGGGGCGGGTCTTATGGCACTTCGGGGAGTGGGGCTACCCTGGCGCTTACTGCGTCTCCGGTGTTTACGGGGACACCTACGGTGCCGGGATATGTTCCTACTAGTACGACGGTCAATGGACATGCACTGTCGGCTAACGTCAGCGTGTCAGCTTCGGATCTTACTACGGGGACGCTCCCTGCGGCGCAGTTGCCGGCTTCGGCTTGCTCGTGGATTACGGTGCCTGCACAGGGAGGGACGGGCAATGCGTTTACGGGGACTAATAAGGCTATTGTGTGGGGAGTGTATAACCCTTATCCGTGCGTGACTAGTAATGTGGCGTATGTGGTGGGGACGGCGGATAGCAGCGCGAATAACTATGCGCTGGGGCTGTATTCGGGGTCGTCGGGAGGTGCGGGGACTTTGATTGCTACTACCGCATCTACGGCGGGGACGAGTTTCGCTCCGACTGCTGGGATTAAGCATATCGCGTGGAGTGCTTCCGGGGTTACGGTTCCGGCGGGGCGGATTTATATTGCACTGACTAGTAACTGTTCGTCTTCTTGCGCGGCTCTGCTGGGGACATCGGGTACTGGAGTTACCTGGGCGGCTAATATTCAGGTTAGCGTTGCTACTGGCGGCGCGGCTTTGCCTTCTACTGTTACTTTGCCGGCGGATAGCTTTAGTTCGGGAGCTTCGATTCCTGCGCTGATTGTTTATTGAAGATCTGAGCGAACTGTGTGATCGCGGCGCGATGGCCTTGGGGAGAATGCCTTGCAACCGCAGTGGCGGCGTTGGCGTTGTAGGGGTCCTTCGACTGCGTGGCTGCTTCGCTTCGCGGAGCGGCTACTTCGCTCAGGATGACATTTCTATTTAGGTAACACAGGACTCCATGATCAAACTAT
Source organism: uncultured Acidobacteriaceae bacterium (assembly GCA_963775845.1). Classification (GTDB taxonomy): domain Bacteria; phylum Acidobacteriota; class Terriglobia; order Terriglobales; family Acidobacteriaceae; genus Acidiflorens. The sequence continues at coordinate 805,467 of CAVZKN010000002.1, forward strand.
TGTTTGGGCTTCTTTTACTGGGAGCGCGGGTGGCTTGCGCCTCGAGTTACTACGTCGACTGCAATTATGGGTCGAATGGGAATGCGGGGACTAGTCCGCAAACGGCTTGGCGAACTTTGCTGGAGGTGGGGATCTCGAGTTTTCTGCCGGGGGACACGATCAACTTACTGCGGGATTGCACCTGGAATGAGACTTTGACTCCGCCATCTAGCGGGACTAGCGGGAGCCTGATCAAGATTGACAGTTATGGGACGGGATTGCCTCCACATTTGACGGGATATTTGCCGGTGGCGGAGCGATGGTGGACTCCGGTTGCGGGAGCGGCTAATGTGTGGGCGGCTACGCTTTATTCAGATACAAGCGGGCTCGCGGGCGTGGTGCATTGCGGGATTCGGGGGTTTTATTGTCTGACGCAGGCTCCTGCAGAGCTACAGTATGTACGCTTTGGGACTAACTGGGGAAATGCGCAGGGCAGCTTAGCTGGAGTTAGTCAGGATCGGGATTTCTGGTACGACCCGGTCAAGTACATTTTGTATGTTTACAGCGCGGGTGGGAATCCGGCTTCGCACTATACGACGGTTGCTCCTATTGTTCTTAGCGACGGGACGGTGCTGAATGTGAATAACGCTTCATGGCTGGAGATTCAACATCTGCAGATCGATTGGTTTGACAGTTATGGAGTACAGATCCAGGGGACTAGCGACCATATCTGGCTGGCCAATATCGCGTCGGATAGTGAAGTTGAGAATGGGGCTGTGCCTTTGGGATTTTACGTACACCCTACGGGAACACCGGTGGACATTCATCTTTATAACACCGACGCTCATATGAATTATGCGGGGTACCGCTTTGATGGGTGCGGGAGCGGAGGGTGCGCTTTTGAGATCAAGAACTGCCGGGCTTATGGGAATCGGGCTTACGGAATACTGGACAATGTGCAGGGGGCGGTTAGCTATGATTACTGCCATTTGTACGCTAACAATCTCGCCACGGCGATTACGGTAGATACGGCGGGGACACCGGGACCGACAGCGGGAACGAATGGCGTTGTGCACAACATCCCGGCGGAAACAGCGCCGTCGGTGCGGGCTTGGCAGAGATGGCCGGCTTATACGACGGTGAGTTATGACGATCCGGGGCTGGTGCCGTATAGCGACACTTATATCAGTTCGTTGCTGCCAATGATTGCGAGCAAGTTGGTGCCGTTGTCAATCGCAGTGGTTACGGGGGGCAGTTATTCGCAGGCGATTATCGGCGAGGTGCAAGGATGGATCAATGCGGGATGGGACGTTAATACGCATTCGATCTCGCATGAATACTGGGAGCCTCCGGCGGGCAGTTGTGGAGCGGGCGGACAGTTTCCGGTTCCTTGCCATGCTTTTGAGAATTTGCAATATACGGGGCTGCTGGCTTCGGTGGTCACTTTGAACATCACTCACCCTTCGCCGGGGCATGCGCGGCTGACGGTGACTACCGATCCGGATGATCCCGCGGCGGACGTCAACTGGGATTTAACGCCGGCGCCTCCGGGAGGGGTGTCGAACGGTCTCGACACTTTGGGCGGAATTTTGTACACGCTGCAGCAACGCGGGGTGTTTTCGGTCAGTCTTGATCCTAATGCCAAGAGTACGGCTCGGAGCATTTCGCTGGCCGACGTTGCGAACATGGACATTCTTACTAGTCCGCAGAACCTGGATCTGGACGAGACGCAGATGGAGACCGAAGAGATGGGCTGGGCGCAGGAATGGATGAATTTAAATCTTATCGGGCTGCCGGCGACGCGGGTGTATGTGATGCCGGGATCGTATGAAGATCCGGTTACGGAGAACATTGCGGCGGGGCTGGGATATTTGGGAGCGCGCGGGACGGGGAGCCTTAAGCCTTGCTGCGGAGCTGATACCACGCTTGCTTCAGGGTATGACGTGCTGAACATTCTGAGCCAGGGTGCGGTGCCTAACTATCAGGGTCTGGGTTATTCGCAGTTGCGGAATCGAGTTAGTCAAGATTTGTTTAAGAACGCATTGTGGGGTCGTCCTATTGGGTATTTCTGGCATGTGAATGAGCTGCGTCCCGATGAGGTCGAGAATTTGATGGATGCGCTGGTGCAGGGAGGGGCGCGGCTTATGTCGAACACGGCGTTGGTGAATTTTCTGCTGACTTGCCAGGCTAACGATAGCGTGCCGGCGGGGTATGTGGCGGGGAGTTATTACGTTTGTCCGTCGAGCGGGGTGGAGGCGGATTTTCGGCCTACGATGAATTCTCCGGTGAGAGATGCGGGGGTGAACTTAGGCGCGGAGTATCAATACGATTTGTTGGGAATTAATCAGAACTCTTTTGGACCGCGGTGGGAGATGGGGGCTTATGCGGTGGTGCCGGAGAGTATCAGCGCTTCGCATTAGGCTTCAGCCGTCAGCCGTCACCCTTCAGGTAAGGCATTGAGGGAGTCACCTCCGCGGCTAAAGCCGGATTCGAGGGAGGGTTCTCGATCGCAGCGGTGAACCGCTGCGCCACCCAAAAGCTAGCCCTCCGAGTGGAGTGAAGCGAGAGATCAGCATTGCACGGGAAAAAGCAGGTCCTTCGCTTCGCTCAGGATGACAAAATTATTAAGGGCATGCTTCAGGTGCTGCTCCACGACTTTCACCACACTCTTAGAGCGGGAGCACAGGGTTGCACGGGGGACCCGGGGCGTGTCGTGCGGGTAGCGCAGTGGAGGTAGGGGTCCTGCGACTGCGTTCGGCTGGCGCCTCACTTCGCTCAGGATGACATTGGGTTGAAGGTTGAAATGACGGATGGCTTTGAGGAGTGAAAATGAGAGGGAAGGCAGTGCGGATACGGGATGCGTTCTAGAGACCGGCAGTTGGGGAAGGGCAAATTGGGGAAGGGTTGGAAGGGGAAAGCGGGGCGGAATGGGGAACGGGAGTCGAAAGACACAACAAAGAGAAATGCGGACAAGGAGCAGGTGAAGGTCGTTCCCCTGGCGCCTGGCGGACCGTTGGACTGCCTGGAGCGACTGGGTTTGGGATTCGGGGTGGTCCACCAGAAGGAGAAGGAAAAGGCAGACCAGGAGGCGGGTTTGCCGGAGGAGCCGGTAGAGGATAAGGATGCGGGGTGGAAAGACAAGGTAGACCGACTTATTGATATCGGGAAGACGCTGGACTGGCCCACGCAGAACGAGAAGTTCTGGCGGGAGGTTCCGGGGAGGGTGGAAGTTTGGAAAATGCCCGGCAGGGACGTCTGGCTGCAGCAACATTTGAAGATCCGGACGAAGTTGGGTGAGATCCAGTTCCTGGGGATGAACCCGGCGCAGGAGGCGTACTCGCGGGAGTGCGCGGAGAAGGAATCGAAGCGGAACATTGTGCTGAAAGCGCGGCAGATGGGGATCACGTCGTATATAGCGGCCCGATTTTTTGTGCAGACGATCACGCGGCCGGGGACGTTGACGATGCTGGTGGCGCACGACCGGGAGGCGGCGGAGGAAATTTTCCGGATCGTACACCGGTTCTGGGACAACCTGGAGGACGACTGGCGGACAGGGCCGTTGAAGACGTCGCACCGCAGCGCGCGGGAGCTGGTGTTTCCGCGGCTGGACAGCGAGTTTACGGTGACGTCGGCGGATGAGAATGCGGGGCGGGGGAGGACGATCCAGAACCTGCATTGTACGGAGGTGTCGCGCTGGGGCCGTGCTGGAGGGGAGGCGCTGGCATCGTTGCGGGCGGCGCTGGTTCCGGGGGGAGAGATTGTGCTGGAATCGACGGCGAACGGGGCGTGGGGACAGTTTTACGAGGAGTGGCAGCGGACGGAGGAGACAGGATACACGAAACACTTTTTTCCCTGGTGGTACGAGGAAAGTTACAAGAGCGCGATCGGCCCATCGTTTGAGAAGACGGTGGAAGAAGCAGAGCTGGCGAAGGCGAATGGACTGACGGACGAGCAGATGTTGTGGCGGCGGCGGCAATGGGCGGCACTGCGGGGAATGGCGGTGCAGGAGTTTGCCGAGGATGCGGTGTCGTGTTTCCGGGCGTCGGGAGAATGTTTTTTTGATCTGGAGTCGGTGGACAAGGCGCTGCTCGGCTCGATCGAGCCATCGGAGACGCGGGACAACGAGCGGCTGAAGATATGGCTGCCGGTGCAGCCGGGGCGAGAATATGTGATTGGAGCCGATCCGGCGGGGGGTGGGGCGGATGGGGATTACGCGTGCGGCGAGGTGATCGACCGGGAGTCGGGCATGCAGTGCGCGGAGGTGCATGGACATTGGGTTCCGCGAGAGTTTGCGGGGAAATTGGCGGAACTGGGGAAGGAATACAACGGGGCGCTGCTGGCGGTGGAGAGTAACAATCACGGAAACGCGGTGCTGGCATGCCTGGAAGAGCCGCTTCGGTATGGCAACGTATTCCGGCAGGGCGAGAGGGCTGGGTGGTTGACGACGTCGGTGAGCCGTCCGGCGATGATTGAGAATCTGTCGACGGCGTTGATCGCGGAGCCGTGGCTGTTCCGGAGCGAGCGGCTGCTGAACGAGTGCCGGACGTTTGTGCGGATGGCGAACGGGAATTGCAGGGCGGCTCAGGGGACGAATGACGATTGCGTGATGGCGATGGCGATCGCGTGGGGGGCGCGGAAGGAAGACGCGGGGCGGAGTGCAGCCGTCAGCCATCAGCCGTCAGCCATCAGGAAAGGCGAATGACGGGAGGGGGAAAGTGAACATTTCTTATGTGGGGACGGTCACAGGCAGCGTAGCCGGTGGGCGGGTAGGGTGAAAGGTTAATCCCTGGAGCTTTCCTCGGGTGTCCGGCTTAATTCTTGACCACGGGGTACACAGGGAGGCACGGGGGAAAACCTTTCGGGATGACGACTTTGGCGGTACAGCATGTTAAGAGGATGCGGGGCGGGGCGCAGAGTCATCTGATGCGCTGCGAAGATGGTCATTATTACGTGGTGAAGTTTCGGAATAATCCGCAGCATGAGCGGGTGCTGGCGAACGAGTTTCTGGCGACGCGGCTGGCGGAGAGGGTGGGGTTGCCGGTTCCGGCGGCGGAAGTGGTGGAGGTCAGGCCGTGGCTGGTGGAGCACACGGCGGAGCTGACGATTGTGTTGGGAAGCCACGCGATTCAGGTAGAGGCAGGGCTGCAGTTTGGGTCGCGGTATGTGGTGAGTCCGGTGGAAGGGCAGGTGCTGGATTACCTGCCTCCGGAGATGTTGGACCGGGTGAGGAACCTGGATACTTTTACGGGGATATTGGCGCTGGATAAGTGGACGTGCAACGCGGATGGGCGGCAGGCGGCGTTCTGGCGGAAGATGCGGGAGAAGAAATATTCGGCGTCGTTCATCGATCAGGGATATTGCTTTAATGCGGGGGAGTGGACGTTTCCGGATTTTCCGCTGCGGGGAGTGTATCCGCGGAATGAAGTTTATGCGCGGGTGTGCGGGTGGCAGTCGTTTGAGCCGTGGCTGTCGCGGATCGAAAAGCTGGACGAAGACGTGATCTGGCGGGTGGCGGGAGAGATTCCTCCGGCGTGGTATGGGGGGAGCTGGGATGAGTTGGAGGCGCTGGTGACGCGGCTGATTGAGCGGAAGACGATTGTGCGGGAGTTGATACTGGCGTTTCGGGGATCGCCGCGGAGGCCGTTTCCGGAGTGGGGGGAGAATTAGCCGTCAGCCTTCAGCCATCAGCCTTCAGCCATCAGCCGTCAGCCTTCAGGTAAGGCGTTTGGAGCCTGGCTTTCGGGAAGGGGTTATGCGGGATTTTCGGGAACTGGGAGAACTAGCCGTCAGCCTTCAGCCGTCAGCCATCAGGTAAGGCGTTCGATTTACGCTTTGAGGAGCTTACTATGCGGGATTTTCGGGAGCTGGGAGAACTAGCCGTCAGCCATCAGCCATCAGGTAAGGCATTCGGAGCCTGGCTTTCGGGAGGGGATTATGCGTGATTTTCGGGAGCTGTTGGTTTGGCAAAAGGCGCACGCTTTGACTTTGACTGTTTATCGGGCTACTCAGTCATTTCCTCGACACGAATTGTATAGCCTTACTAATCAGATTCGGCGGGCTGCGGTTTCGGTTGGGGCTAACATTGCGGAGGGTGCGGGTAAAAACTCGCGAGCTGAGTTCGGGCGATTCTTACAGATTGCGCTGGGGTCGGCTAGTGAGTTGGAGTATCACCTGCTGCTGTCACGTGATCTGGGTTACCTGATTTCTGAAGTCTACGAGCAGCTTTCGGAACAGGCGGTTGAGACAAAGAAGATGCTGAGCGGCTTCATGCAATATCCAGGCAAGTCGAAGACGGGAACGGGTGGTTGAGGGAGAAGTAGCCGTCAGCCTTCAGCCATCAGGTACGCGCTCTTGGCTGAGGGCTGATGGCTGATGGCTGATGGCTGATGGCTGAGAAGAGACAACTTGAGCTTTATCTGGTGCGATTTCTGCCGCATGCTTTGCGGGACGATTTCGTTACGGTGGGGGTGTTGCTTGTCGAAAGCGATGGCGGGTATGCCGAGGTGCGGTTCACGCGCGATTTGAGGATGCTGCAATGTGTGGCTCCGGATGTGGAAGTGGAATGGTTTCAGATGGTGGAGAACGAGATTCGTTCGCAACTGGGGAGATTGCGGGGGCGGGAAGAGCTTCTGCAACTGGTCAATGAGAGATTTGGGATGATGATCGATGTGGCTCCTGCTAAGGCGGTATTGACGGAGAATCCGGAAAAGGAGATGGCGGCGCTGACGGCTATGTATCTGCTTCCGATGGAGCGCGGGGAGCGGGGAGGGCCACGAACGGGGCGATTGGCGATTGTTGGCACGATGAAGGAGGCCTTCAGCGAGGCTGGCGTGCTGGAGTTGATGCAGAGAGATTTGGACGTGATGCAATACACCGGAGCGGGGGATCCGTTTCGCATTGATTTTGGATATCGAGTGGGAGCGGCGGTGAAGATGTTCCATGCGGTGTCGCTGCACCCCATCAAGCCAAAACCGGGCTTGATGGGGGCCCCGGTGGTGGCGGCGAATGTGGATCAGGCACTGGCGCTGGCGTATCGGTACTCGCGGATTGAGGCGGGTATGCGGGGGGAACAATTGCAGGCGTCGTTGACGGCGGTGGTGGACATTGGGATGGTGGCCCAGGGGATGGCATTGCAGGAAGAGAAGACGCGGTTCGCGGTTGGAATGCTGGAGCAGAACTCGGTGCGGGTGCGGACGACCGGAGAGATGGCGGAGATGGCGGGCGAGGTGCGGCGGGAGTTGCTGGGGTGATGGACGTCGCGATTTTCCGATGTTGATGGGTTGAGAGCTTGACGGCACGGCTTTAAGCTGTGCCGTTTTTGTTTGGGGCGAGCGCACTTGTGCGAGTGACGGAGCATGGAAAAAGTAGGGGTCCTTCGACTGCGGTTGCCGCTTACTTCGTAAGCAGCAATCCTCGCTCAGGATGAAAGGGGTTCGGTGGCATTCGGAAGCTCAGGGTGACAGAGCTGGGGAACATGAGGTCCTTCGCTTCGCTAAGGATGACAAATAGAAATTTGTTGCCCTAACAAGAGATTCATAGATTGTAGAAACAGGTTTGGAAGCGAGCGCACGGCACGGCGAAAGCTGTGCCGTTTTTATTTGAGGGCTAGGGCACTTGGTGCGAGCCAGAGAGCATGGAAAAAGTAGGGGTCCTTCGCTACGCTCAGGATGACAAGTTGTAAGGGCGGCTCAGGATGACAGGGGTTCTGCGGCACGAGACGGGGAGATCATGAACATTCTGGATAGGGTACGCGGCGCATGGCGGCGGGCGGGCGAGGTGTCTTTGCGGGAATTCGTTTCTACCAATTTGCTGGCCGCGTGGGGTGGACGGCGGACGGCGGGAGCGGGGTCGAACCTGGCTCCGCTCTCTTCCCCTGCTTTTACGCGGGCAGGGATTCCGGGCGGCGGGTCGCGGGCGGGGGCGCCCGCGCCACACAACCTAGTGCCAAAGCCTACTGCGGCGAATTTGCGGCGGTTTGCGGAGACTCCAGTGGCGCGGAGGGCGATCAATGTTATTAAGGACCGGATTGTCGGAATGCGATGGCGAATCCAGCCGCGGCGGGGGCGGGTGCTGGAGCAGATTCCGCATGGGCCGCAGCGGATCCAGATACTGACTGAGAATTTCGAAGCACCGAATCCCGACGATTCGTTTCGATCGCTGATCGAGCAGGTGATCGAGGACGTGATCGTGGGTGGATTTGGGGCGATCGAGTTGGACCTGGTGGAGGGATGGACGCTGCCGGTTGACGGGGGAACGGCGGCGCCTCCTTTATTAATGTGGCCGGTGGATGGGGCAACGATCCGGATCATGACGGATTGGGATGGGAGACCGGATTCTCCGCGATACGCGCAGGTGACGGGGTTATATGGGGCGGATGGGCAGATTGTGCTGGACGATAACGAACTTAGTTACATCCGGCTGAATCCGCGGACGCATACTCCGTTTGGGCTGGGGCGGTTGGAAGTGGCGTTTGAAACGATCAATGCATTCTTGAGCGCTTACCGATATGCGGGGCGGCTGGCTTCGAATTCGGTGGTGCAATATGCGCTGTGGATACAGGGGCTGACTCCGACGCATCACGAGCGGTTGATTCGGTGGTGGCAGGATGAGATCGAGGGGACGGGGCGAGTACCGATTCTTTCGGCGGAGTCGAAGCCGGAGGTGCTGCGGTTTGGGGCGGGAACGGATGCGGACCTGCGGCTGGCGTGGCAGGAATTTCTGGTAAGGATCATTGCGAATGCGTTCGACTTGCCGGCGCAGTTTTTGGGGCTGGAGCAGGATGTGAACCGAGCTACCGCGGGGACGATGAGCGACCTGGGTTTCCGATCGGCGATTGTGCCTACGGCGCGACTGGTGGCTGAGTATCTTACTCGCGATGCGATCGCGAAGCGGCTGGGGTGGACGGACCTGGAGTTTGTGTTCACGGATGTCGATGCGCAGGACGAGATGGAGCAGGCGCAGATTGACGAGATACTCCTGCGGAGCGGAGTGGTTACGGTGAATGAGGTGCGACGAGCGCGGGGGATGGCAGAGATACTCTGAGGCAGCGATGTGATAAGTCTGGCTTTTAAATCACAGAGACAACACATTTAAGAACAGCATCGTGTGCATCTCGCGGGCACGCGCAAGCAGGTCCTTCGCTTCGCTCAGGATGACAACTCTCAGGTGAGAGCCGCGAGTCATTTCTTGCTGCGACATACTTCTCACACGACTTTCATTGCCGCATCTTATAGCGCGCTTCATTCGCACGACGCGGCGCAGTTATTTACGACCAACTTACGAACGCTACAAGGGAGGGGAGACAACAGATGGGATTGTCGGTGGAGTCAATGGCGATTGAGATGCCTACGGTACATGGCCATCCTAACCGTGTGGGGTTCCGGGGAGTACTGACGGTGGTGGATGCGGTATCTGACAAGTCGCCGGCGGGGGCGCGGGGGCATCGGGTGTTGCTTACACGCGGGGCAGCGGAGGCGGCCATGCCATCCTTGATGGGGATGGGGTTGGATTACTCTCCTTCGCTCGACCGGCACGATGCGCGACGAAAGATAGGAGTCATCACGCGAGCTGACATTGTGGGGCGGATGATTGAAGTAGGCGGCTTTTTATATGGGCGGGATTTTCCGGAGATCGTAGAGGAAATTGGGAGACCGCAGAAGAAGGGTGGAGCGATTGTGGCCGACTCCGGGAGCGCTAATACACGGACTACGCGGGCGGGACTGGGCATGTCGTACGAAATCACGGATGCCTTCGTCGAAGACATGGCGGCCAGCGTGTGGGTACTGAATCGCGTGACTTTTACCGGAGCGGCGGTGCTACGACGTGATAAGGCGGCTTATTGCTCGACCTGGATCGAGTTGGGGTGAATGGGGCAGCAAAACGCATTCACCACAGAGTGCACAGGGGTGCACGGGGGGGACCCTAGTTAGTCGGAGATGCTCAGGCAATCGAGTTATGAACAAGACTAAGGAAATTTAACCAGGAGGCGAGACCAATGAAGGAAGATACGGCGCAACAGATTATGGTGGCGGCGGAACGGCTGGCGACAGCCGCGGAAACGCTGGGTCGGGTATTGGGGAAGCTGGACGCTCAGCAAGAGATGCTGAATGCCAAGGTGGACCGAATCGTGGCGGCGGTGGAAGAGAGTAGGGCACAACTGGGTGAGCGGACTCCGGCGGAAGGAGATGCGGCCGACTGGCACGAGCGGGTGGTGCAGTTGGAGAAGTCGAATGCGGACCTGAGGGCGCAGGCCTCACGAATGGCGCGCAAGACGCTATCGCCGGTTGTGTCGGCGCTGATTGGAAAGAATGAAATTGAGGGAGAGCGACTGGATCCGGCGATGCTGAATAAGACACTGGCAGCGCTCAGCGTGGAGCAGCGGATTGCGGTGAAGGCCGAGCTGGCACGAGCGGGGATGATCGACTGAGTCAGAGCAGTCGTTAGTCGCTGGTCGTTAGTTGCTGGTCGCTGGTCGTTTGGGACGCGAGATCGCCGCGTCTTTTGTTTTTTGGGTGATAGAGCCCACTCGTTCGCAAACAGCGCGAATGATTGGGTCAGCCGGCAGGGCGCGTCATTAGCGTCCTTTTTTATTTTGGCACTGAGGAGGAGAGATAACTATGGCCAATAGCACAGAGATTATTACCGACCTGCATACGCTGTCGGTATCCACGTTTACGGCAGCGAGCATCGCCAAAGCGCGTGCCACGGACAATCCGGACCTGGTGGGAATGGCGGGTGCCGCGGCGGCGGCAGGCGCAGATCTGAAGCGGGCGCTCCGACTGATCGCCGGCAATCTGGACACGGCTGATCCGGCCCTGACTCTCGCTAACTCGATTCTCGGCACGCTTTCGTAAGTTGGAATACCTGATAAGCCGTGGGCGACGATTACGAGGACGAACTAATACAAGAGCCGGGAAAGTGCGGCAACTCAACACAAATGAGGAGAACACATGAAAGCTAATTTTCTGGATTTGCATGCGGCAGCGGATTTTCTGGGGCCGGGCGCGGTTGAAATCGACCGGTATCAGACGGAGATCACGGACATTGTGCGGAGGCGCGGGGTGTTTGGGCAGCGGATCAAGCAAGTTCCGGCCACGGGACAGCCATCGCGATTCTTCGAGGAGACGGCAATTCCGTCGCCGACGGCGAGCCAGGCGTTTGTCGATCCGCGCAATATTCAGCCGGCGCTGCAGACGCCGACGCGGGTGGAGCGAGCGGTTCCGCTGAAGGCACTGGTGTCGGAGATCAATTACAACCTGTTCGACATGGAGGTGGGAACGCAGCAGAGCCAGTTTGCCTATCTGCAGGCCAAGGATCTGGCGGATGCGGTGGACGGACTTCTGCGCACACACGATGTGGCGCTGTGGAATGGTAGTGACACTTCGCTGAGTAACCCTACGACGCCGCAGTATTTCGGAACGATCGGACAGATTGAAGGAGGAGGAAACACGGTCACGATCGGAACGACGGCGAGCATCGTGGACGGACTGAAGAGCACCATTGCCGAGATGGTTGCCAGTTCGTCGTTCGATGTACGGCCTACGGCAATCTATGCGAATCCGGTGCTGCTCGACTTGATCGACCGCGAAATGAAGGCGGAATTCAACGTGGTGCTGTCGACGGTGCAGATCGTGGGCGGGGTAACTGTCAAGGCGCTGAGCACGCAAGCCGGAGAGTTACCGCTGATTCCGGAATGGGCGCTGCCTTATACGGGAACGCCGGGGAGCGGCAATGCGGTGCTGCCGGCTTACATCGTGAGCGAAGACATGATCGAGTATCACTGGCTAACTGATCCGAATCCGCGCGTCTTCAGGCTTGGGCTTCCGAGTTCGTTGATGACGCAGAGCGTGGTGGTGAAGTTCGGCGCGCCGGTGGTAAAGGGCGCGTCTTATGCGCACTACGAAGTGCTCGTCAACCGGTAAGTCAGGCTTGTTCTCAGTTCTCGGTTCCTCGTTATTAGTGACTTAGATGGAGGGGGACCGAGGGCTGAAGAATCAAGAACGGAGAATTCATTGTGAATTATCTGCATCCTTCGGAATATGAGACTTATGGGCTCGAGGCAACGACCATGCCAGCCTGGGTTACCGCGGCGTCGGCAATTATCGATGCACATTGTCGACGAATCACGCTGGCGGTCAACCAATATACGGAGCGGATCAGGACGGACAGCGGACGCAGGCCGATTCAACTTACTTACCTGCCGCTATCGATGGTAGCTCCGGCCACGTCTCCGATTGTTTCGGCGCGAGGCCGATATGCCGTTCCCCGGCGCGGCGAATTGGACTATGAGGCGGAGTTATATGACATCGCGCTGACATTCGGGATTCCGGGAATGTGGGTGGATCTGGACATAGCAGACCTAGACGCGTTTGCCGAAACCGGCGAAGTTACGCTTCCGGTAAATGTGATGGGATGGGCGTTCACAGAGGTAGAGATCGTTTATACGGCGGGCTTTGAGTTGTTCCCCGATCCGGTGAAAGTGGCTTGCGCGCAATTGGTGAAGAATGCGCAGGCGACTCCGGCACTGAACGTGAAGAAGAATGCGGCTCCCGACGCGATGCAGTTCTGGTATTTCAATGACTCACTGATGGATGCGACCGTGGCCGAGTTACTGGCGCCCTTTGTGGCGCGGAAAGCGGGATGACATGACGGGAATCTCAGGAGCGGCGGCGGCGCGAGCGGCGGATGCGATGTTACGAACGCTGGGCGGGACCGAGGTGACTTTGCTATTTGCGGCAGCGGGATTGCCGGCCGGCGCGGGAGCGGAACTAGGGCTGGTCGATCCGGGGATCGTGCAGGCATTGATCGCGCCGGTGGTGGTGCGCGAACTCACTACCGAGAATAGCGGTCCGCGGCGGCGTATCGAGATGCTTGCAGGGCAAGCGGCATTGGCGGAACAGGTCAGTCAACGGAATGTCGCCTGTGCGGATGTGCTGTTCCAGACGGCGCTAGGGCTGGTGTACCGGGGAGAGATTTTCCACATTCAAGGGTTCGTCGTCGAGCGGCTGGCGGGCGTGCCTTACTTATTTCGTGTTACTGCCATGGCTTGAGGCAGGCAGGCCATGTCGCGCGGGAACGGTGCGGGCATTCTTTAGCGGTTTGCTGACAAACTCCTGGAGGGCGGGCCTCAGACCCTCAGGGGCTAAAGCCTGGTTGAAGACGGGGTACTTAACGCAGCGGTGAACCGCTGCGCCACCCAGCAACAACACTGAGTTATTCAGCAACCTGCTAGAGGCTGAGACCATGGCGTGTGTCGCGACTTACTCGGATTGTGAGGGAACTTATGCAGGCGGCGAAAGACAGTTTCTATGTGGCGCTGCGAGCACGGCTCGCGGCGCTGAATCCGACGCGCACCATGGTTATCGACGGCGTGACCGTGCCGGCCATCGTGGTGCGGGAGAATCTGGAGCCGCGATTTGGCGAGGCGCGGCCGGGAGTGTTTTATCTGGATTTTGGCGACGTTCTTATTGCGGAAAGCTCTCGACCGATGCTTGGGCTCGATTGCCACATCTGGTATGCGAGCGAAGGGAGCGGCGGCACAGGAGTGGATCGCGGGCGCGTTCTGGCGGAGATGGACAATGAGTTACTGAAGATCTGCGATCCGCCTTACACGGGAATGCTCGATTACAGCCAGACTCCGGCCGCAGATTTGGGATCGGGACTTTTCTGGACGGCGCCGGTAATGGGGAACGCTCCAGGAGATATCGCGATCCAGAAACAGCAGTGGAGCGCTGGACTGGCGCGGGTTGATCGCTATGCGCGGTTGCGAATCTATTTTTTTCTGGCCGAGGTGACGGTATGACGCGAGCCGGATTGCGTCCAGTATCGCGGCAGACGCGGGCATACTTTGCGGCGGTAGATAGAGTTAACGGGCCTACGGCGATCTTTGACCCTTCGAAAGACTACAGATTTGAGTTAGAAGCCCCTACGCAGCCTTGGATCGATTTGGGGTGGATTGAAAACTTTCAACGCACCAGCACTTCGCAGATCGAGTCGCTTACAGGAGGGGCAGTGGGCGCGGCGGCGGCGCAGGCGCGACACGCTTTAGGGGCACGGGTTGACTTCGAATTCCGCGACTGGGGAAAGTTACAGATGGCGCTGGCGGGAGGGGCGGAGCACATGAATGTTCTGGCGACGGACCCCAGCGCATCACGAGCGGGTTCGGGCGGAGCTCCGCTGCCGGGGCTGCCTTTACTGGCGGGCTCGACGGCAGAGGAGCTTGTTTTGGGAGCCGCAGTTACTGGATTTCAGGCCGGAGATCTGGTTGCGTGCGATGTGGATTATGCGCAGCAGGTGGGCTATGTGGGCACGGGCCTTGCGGGCGCCTATGTACGGAATCCAGCGAACGTGCGCGAGGATGCCAACTACGTGCGCCGCGTTACTTTTAATGTGGGCAGGGTTGCGCTAATCACTGAGACTACATTGCTGCTGACGCAGCCATTGCCTGGAGGAATACCGGCCACGGGGGCATCGGTGCAGAAGGTCATGGCATTTGTGGACCGCGAGGGCGGAGCATTTCTCCAACAGTGGTCCGGGTTATTCGTGGCTGAGGATGAATCGGGCGGGCGTGTTTGTTATTTTTATCCGTTATTAAGCCCGTGCACGAGTAAGAAAGAATGGGAACGGGAGAACCTGGTGGAGATCGCCAAGCCTATCGGCGAGTTAGCGCTGCGTGCATCCTTTATCGCATTGCCAGCTACTGACGGTAATGACAGCGCTACGGTGCTTTGTTACCGCAGTTACTTTCCGGGCGCTGCATCTGCGGTGTACTAGCAGTTTGCTGACAAATTCGTGGTGAGCGCATCGCAGACCCTCAGCGGCTAAAGCCGTTAGTCAAAGCACTTTTCGCAGCGGTAAACCGCTGCGCCACCAAAAAGCAAGGGCGAAGCTGAGGTTCTCAGCGGCCTGCTAGAGTCGCCGCAGATAGCTGGCCACGTCTCGCTTTCTGAACAATTAATCATGGCGGCTCAGAGGCACAGATGGCCACTTATGGTCGGTGAGAAATGAAACTATTGATTGATAATCTCGACGGGATAGGGCCTCAGGATTACACAGCATTTGTGAATGCGGGCAAGAGTCCAAAGCTGGTGCGAAAGCTGAACAGTCCTGCAGAGCTCATGGTTGGCATTGTTAACGGTGGAAGGAGCATCACGGTGCCGTCTGGCGGCGGGCGAGTTACGCTCACATTCGATAATGGGACCACTTTATTTGCGGGTTACATCGTTCAGACTCCGACCTATCAATACCTGGGCTGGGGGGATGGCGGGTCGTTGTACCTGTACGAGATCGAGGCACTCAGCGATGTGATGTTGATGGATCAGAAGGCGCCGGCTGCGCATCCTCCTTTTGTGGAAAGAAGCGCTGGCTCAACTTTCATGCAACTGACGGCGGAGGCGTTGCCGGGATGGTTTGACGAAGGTGGGGTCGACTCAGGGGATCCGATCCCTTACTACAGCGTGGATCCGGCGAAGAAATGGACGGTGGCGGCGGCAGAGATTGCGCTTTCGGCACGGTTTGCATACCGCGATGGCGATGGCAGTCTTTTCTTTACGCCGCTCGGTGCTAACACCTATGCGTTGTCCGAGAATGCAGTTACATTTTCTCCGTGCGATCTACAGTTACAAAGCGTTAGCCGTTTGGTCAATGACTTGACGGTCCTCGGGCCGTCGGAGCCTGCGGCGCATGTAAAAGATTACTTCTGTGGCGACGGGAAAACGTACTACTTTTATTTGTCGCAGAAACCCTTCACGCGCGCCAGCAAGGTTGCTCTGTATGACCGGACGATCCTGGATGAGACTTATACGGAACTTGATCCCAGCCACTGGACGGTGACGGATCCCCTGGGCGTTATTTCGGTGGGCGCAGGCCAGTTGCAGGTTACGGGCGGAACCGGAGTAGACGGGCAAACGCTCCTGACTTTCATCGAGCAGGTTGAGTTAGGCGGAGCCACGATGCTGGAGCATGGGGACGTGGTGTTCAATGCGGCTTCGGACGGGGTGATTGGGGGACTCTATTGCGGCGCGGTATCGATTGCTGACTGCGTGGCAGGATTTCGGATCACTCCGTCGGGGAGCGAAAACAGCATTCAGGCCCTGGTGGAGGGAGTGGTTACAGGAACGCCTCTCGTCACTCAGGCCGGACACCACTACGTGTTCACCACTACGTTGTATCCGACAGAGACTTACCGCATGGCGCAAGTGTTCCACTCATCGCTACACCCATCGGGTGCCGCGCGCGGGGGTGAAGCTATCGCCAGCAATGTACACGCGGTACTAGAGGTGCAGGACATCGACCCGACGAATCCGGCGACGCAGATTGCGGCGGCTACGGTGCTGTTCGATGACATTATTTCTAACGCGCCGGGGTTCTGTACTTATTCGCTGATCAATGCGGGCAGCATCCAGTGCTCACTTGCTTTTACATATATCTGGCTGCCAGTCGATGCGCTGGTGCGTGGCACTTTGCCCGGAGAGGATACGGTAACCATACTGACAGGATCGTTGTTGGATGGCGCCCAATGTCAAGTTACAACCGCACCGGCGCTGGAATTTTATCCTGAGTACATACCGGCGGCTAATGAGTTGATTCAGGTCAGTTACCGAGGGCAGGGACATGCTTCTGCGCGGGTAACAAATGCGGCGAGCATCGAGGCACATCAGCGCGGCGCGGATGACGGGATTCGCGGTGACGTGCGGGAGATTGAGCTGCCTGTTCCCCGAACTTCGGCCGATTGTGAGACAGCGGCGCTGGCTTTGCTGGACGATGCGGGCGAGGGGTGGACCGGGGAGTATCAGGCCTGGAGCCGGTTTCTGCCGGACGGGGCGACAGACATTTTCCCGGGAGATGGTCTGGCGGTGGATGTTCCATCACGGGGGGCGGAGTTCACAGCGATTGTGCGCGAAGTGGATGTGCAGCTTGTCGATATTGCGGGAGAGAACAGCCGTTATACGCTGCGGTTTGTGGATGCGGGGGATCCGTCGCTGGATTTTGAGTTTACGACGGCACTTACGAAACAGACACAGATATTGACGCCGCTCGACGTTACCGAGGTCGGAGATGCCTATCTGGGAGATCTCGCCGATGCCGAAGCTACGAACATTACATCGACTACGGTAACGATTGACGTGGGCGCTACAGTGCCGACGGGCGGTGGAATTGAAGTAAGGTACTCCGATCAGGGGTGGGGCGAGGGTTATAGCGGCAACTTAGTGGGGCGATTCACGAGCAGCAACTTTACTCTTACGCGATATGCACGAGCGCAGAGCTACTTTCTCAGGAGTTATGACGGCAGTGTCCCGCCGAAGTATTCACGGTATTCGGCGGCGCTGCATGTCGATTATCCATTATGAAAAACTCAAATGATGAGACCGGTGCGACCGGGAAACTATTGCCAGTTGTCGTTCGCCTGGGGGCGGGCGACTTTCAACAAAAGGTCCTGGAAAAACTGGGACGGCTGGAAGCGAAAGTCGACATGATCGTGGGAAACGGACAGCCTGGGCGTATGCAACTGGCGGAAGAGAGACTGGGCGCACTGGAAAAAAACGATCTTCGCCGAAGTGTTTACGACCGGATGGTAATTGCCGGGATGACGTTTGCCATCACGCTGGCGATCGGTGTGATCGTGGCCTGGCGGGATTTTTTTGGAGTGAAGTGATTGCGACATCGGGTCATCGGGTGATCGAAAGTCAAGAGCGCCCGGGATTTGGATTCAGGGGGCCCGATTTCTTGTCGAGGAAGTTGCGGAAAAAGTATTATCCGCATCGACGTCTTACCTCGGCGACTGAAGCCGATATTGGAAATAAGCAGCTTATCGCAGCGGTGAACCGCTGCGCCACCCAATAACAAGGGCAAAATCTTTCCCGCAGGTTGCTAGCCAGGAGATGGTTTGTGAATTTCAAGCATCCGAATGTGCATCGCGAAGCCGTGGAGTATTCCGAGACACAGAAGCTACACATCGTGTCCATCTATTCGAATCCTTACCGCTGGCAGAGGAGGCGGGAGGCATTCCATGATTTCAGGCTTCATATGGAGAGCAGCCCTAACGTCGTACTGCATGTAGTGGAGGTTGCTTTTGGAGATCGGCCGCATGAGGTGACGAGCGCGGACAATCCGCTGGATTTGCAGCTGCGGACGGATTCGATTCTGTGGATCAAGGAGTGCGCGATCAATGAAGGGGTGCGGCGGTTTCCTCCGGACTGGCAATACGGCGGATATGTCGATGGGGACTTTCACTTCACACGGCATGATTGGGCGTTGGAGGCAATTCATATGCTCCAGCATCATAGCTTTGTGCAGTTATTCAGTACTTACTCCGATCTTAGCGGTGAAACGCCGAGTAGTTATCTGGGACATCGTCCTTATCGGATGAGCGCGAGCTTTGCCTGGAATTATATGCATCCCACGGAATTTCTTGGTTCGCGGCGAGCCCGGCGGGGAGGGGCTGATACTTACTATGCGAAGTTGCCGGCGTCGGATGCTTTCCCGTTTGGTCATGCCCCGGGAGCAACTGGAGGCGCGTGGTCGTGGCGGCGGGATGCTTTCGATATGGTGGGAGGAATGCTGGACACGTGCATTCTAGGCAGCGGGGATTGGCACATGGCGTTCGGGCTGGTGCAGGCTACGAATGTAGCGGCCGAGATGAAGCGCTGCACGGGGCGCTACGTGGAAACCGTTCTTAACTGGCAGGAGCGTGCCGCCAAGTTAGACAGAATTGAAGGGCGATCGCCGGTGGGATGCATCGACAACTTTGCGACACATGCTTTCCATGGTTACAAAGCGCAGCGGGCTTATGGAGAGCGCTGGGCGCTGCTGCAGAAATGGGATTTTAATCCGGCGAAAGACATTGCGCGGGATTATCAGGGATTATGGCGGTGGACGGGGAATAAACCAGGGTTGCGCGACGATGTGGCGCGATATTTTATCGAGCGTTCGGAAGATGGGCCGATGATGCTGGGCGAAGCGGCGCTGGTGTAAGAGAAATCGGGTGATCGGGTCACCTAAGTTCAAATACCGAAGCCTTTGACTTTCAGTCGCCTGATGACCAAACAGGTTGCGGGAAACTTGTTCCGCTCGCAGCTGTAAGACCTCAGGGGCTAAAGCCGACGCTGAAAACAAATTGATTATCGCAGCGGTGAACCGCTGCGCCACCCAAAAGCAAATGCAACATGGAGTTTTTCGGCAAACTGCTAATGACCCAATGACTAGATTTCCAAGGCTAGCCTACTTCTTCACTCCAGTTTTCTAATGTTTTCTTGACCAGGGCCATGAACTGGTCGGCGACGGCGCCGTCGATGATGCGGTGGTCGTAGCCGAGGGTCAAGTGAACGACGGAGCGGATGGCGATGGAATCGTTGCCATCTTTGTCGGTGACGACCATGGGCTGTTTGGTGATGCCTCCTACACCGAGGATGGCGGCGTTGGGCTGATTAATGATGGGCAAACCGAATACGGCGCCGAACTGACCGGGATTGGTGACGGTGAAGGTGGCGCCCTCGACATCGGTGGGCAACAGTTTCTTGGAGCGGGCGCGTTCACCGAGGTCGGTGATTCCGCGCTGCAGTCCGAGGAAATTCAACTCATCGGCATTTTTTAATACGGGGACGATCAGGCCCCAATCCAGAGCAACGGCGATGCCGACATTGACGTGCTTGTGGTAGCGCAGGCTCTCGCCTTCCATGGAACTGTTGACGATGGGAAATTGCTGGAGGGCGATGATGGCGGCGCGGACAAAGAAGGGCATGAAGGTAAGGCGCGCGCCATAGCGCTGCTCGAAGCCGGCCTTCAGCTTGTTGCGCAAATTGACGATGCGGGTGATGTCGATCTCGAACATGGCGTGGACGTGAGCGCTGGTGCGGCGCGATTCGATCATGCGCTGCGCGATGATCTTA
This sequence comes from uncultured Acidobacteriaceae bacterium, assembly GCA_963775845.1. GTDB lineage: Bacteria > Acidobacteriota > Terriglobia > Terriglobales > Acidobacteriaceae > Acidiflorens. The sequence goes on from CAVZKN010000002.1 coordinate 825,332, forward strand.
CGCATTTGGGACATGGGCACGAGGTCGCCGGGAATGGCTGGCGGTGGCGGCGCGGGTTGGCGCGGAGCTGAGGGGGTTGCGGGCGCGGTGGCAGCAGGGGCGGCGGCGCGGTGCTCGACGAAATCGAGGATGTCTTGTTTGGTTACGCGGCCTCCGGTGCCAGTGCCGTTTACTCTTGCCAGATCGACGTTGTGCTCGCGGGCAAGTTTGCGAACGAGCGGGGAGGAGCGGACGTCGGAGGTTTCGTCCTCTTCGGAAGTGGAGGTTGAGGTGGTGGCTGCGGCTACTGCGGGGGCTGGGGGCGCTTCTTTCTTCGGTTGAGTTTCGGCGGGGGCCGGAGTTGACGCGGCAGCCCTCGCGGGGGCGGGGACGGAAGCGGCGGCGGTTGCAGTGCCGTCTCCGATCAGACCGACAACCGTGTTGACCTGAACGGTGTTGCCCTCGGTAACTTTGATTTCCTGCAGAACGCCAGAGGCGGGCGCGGGAATTTCAGCGTCGACCTTGTCGGTAGAAATCTCAAACAGGGGCTCGTCCCGCTGGACCTTGTCGCCGGGCTTTTTCAGCCACTTGGTGATGGTTCCCTCGAAAATTGATTCGCCCATCTGGGGCATAACCACATCAGTCGGCATAGTTCTCTCTCTCCGGAATTCCCGTTAAAACGGCGGAATGAAGCAACTAGACATTATATAAGCTGGGCGGCACTTCGAAGAGGCGAGCTCGATTGCCGGCGGTGCGGCCTATTCAGAAGCAAGCGAGGAAAGTGACTCGCAAAGAGTGTTGCTGAGACCGATTCAGTTCCGCAGGAGCAAAGAATGATGACGAAAAAAATGACGGTGGTTCTTGAGACGGTCGCCGGCGCGCGCCAGGACTTGAGGGTCTCTGATCAATCTACGACTCGATGCCTTGCCGACCCGATTCGTCGCACCATGGGGCTGCTGACAATCGTGTCGGTGATGGCTTCAGTCGCGCTGGGGCAGGCCGTGTATTCGGGCCCTGCTGTTTTTTCCGGAAGCAGTCAGTTCGGGTATGTGGCTGGAGCGATCACGGGCTACCAAGCGCGAAGCGACAATTGCGCGGTGGGCACGGAAGCGGGATGTTGCAACAACCAGGTTCCACCGACTTGCGCGACCAGCGACGCCACGGCAATGAGTTTTCAGATGCGGCCGAGTGACACTCCGCCATTTTCTCCTCTTGCGCCGGCTTATACAGGAGCTACCGATCCGGATTTTCACTCGCACCTGATTATGGTTACCGATCAGACCACAAAGAGTTTCACCACGACGTTCAACATGGCTGAGGACGGAAATGATACGGACACGTTCAGCTACGACTCTTCCATGTTCTTCGTACTCTCTAACGGAGGCGGGCCCTATTTCTACTATTTGAACGCGGCCTATGCCCGAACGCACACGTGCTCCCCTGCCGACACATGGCCGAACGCATGCCTGCTGGCAAGCGCGATCGTGGGCGGGGCTCCGGGGAATTGCACGACCGGATGCACGATTGTGGCGGAGGGGCCGAACCAGACATTTTCGCGCGTTGCGACCGAGCCTAACGTTATCTACGAACTGGCCGGAGATGGGGTGACGATCAATAAGTTGACCGTCTGCCGGAACCTTTCTCCTCTGGCCGATGCCATATGCTCCGGTTCTCCAATCAATAACCCCTTAGGAACGGCGCCAGACACTTTTGCAAGAACTCAATATGTCAGGTTCACCGATGCTGATTATGGCGTATTGCCAGCTGGATATATTTCGACCTGGACCGGAACGTTCGGAGTGGGTGACGACGGCTCGATCACGCTAGCTGAGGGCGGTGCGGCGGACTGGCAGCCGGATACGACTTACACGGCCTTATCCGGCGATACCAACGCTACTCCTACGTCGTTCATTTTTCCGCAGATCAACAACGGATCGAACCCTAAGTACGCTTTTCAAGCGGTGACTAGCGGCGATTCGTGCTGTTCGAACGGCGCGACCGAACCCCTGTGGAGTAATGCGGCCGCACCTGCAACCGGCACGACGGGACAATACATCTGCGACGACGGCACAAGCAGCGTCAGTTCCTCGCCGCAAACCTGTCTCTCCGTGTGTGGCAATGGAAGCCAACCATGCGCGCAGTGGCAGAACATAGGCAGCATAAAAGGCCAGGGCCCGGGCTTTGACATCCTGAACTACGTGCCTGCTTCGGCTGTCGGCGCGGGGTTCGGCGCCACATCGGCAGGTTACTCGCGCGTTAACACCCGCATTGGGAGAATCTATCGCGGCTGGAACGAAGGCCCCAATTATCCAAATAGCGGAAGCTCCGATCCCTCTGGATCGATGATTACCGATGACGCGCTAATCTGCGAGCCTTACGGGGTAAATCCATGCCCGCTCACCGATAACTCGACATTGCATGGCGCGTCGGAGCTGCCCTCGTCCGGCTATATCCCGTGGACTCCTACAGGCTCGCCTGGATCACAACCTTACTCACCAGTAACGAACGCCTGCTGCCTGGGAACGTCAGATATCTACCTGGGAGGGTGGAGCAGCACGGCGACCTATGTGACAAATGACGCAGTGTACGATCCGGAGGACGGACCTCCTTACCCGCTCTATGTAGCCAATGGAAGTATTGCCTCGGGTACGCATCCCTCAGCCAATATTGGGACCGGCAATACGCAGTGGTCATCAGGTCTAAGTGGGGGCAGTGCTCCGGTATGGTCTTATAACTACATATGGCAGCGTGACTCTTTAATCGTGCGACCTAAGACGATTCGAGGCGGGGATAAGTCGGCAGGTGCCGGCCATACCGTACATGGCTTTGTCGACGATTTTGGCGATACGCTGCTCTACGCTCATGAATGGTCTAAGCCGGTCACCTGTGCCACCAGTGCGGCGACGTCGGCAATCGGCTGCATTACGAATTCGAGCGCATGCGGAGCGTCCTCGGAGTGCGCTGTTTATAACCCATATCCCGGCATTGGGGCCACGTCCCCAGGAATCCCGGGAGACGATCACGGCACTTATCGGAACGCGGGCACGACCGATACGAACCCCCTTGGGGATGCTAAAACCCAGGTTCCGGTGAACACTTACGGACTGACGAGCCAGCTAAATCAGGGCCACTCGGCGGGCTACAGTGAGTTTGTTGGGATCTTGCCCGATGGATCGGGAGCCTCTGCTCCGTGTACGTCCAGCAGCGGGGCTGGTGCCGGGACAAACTGCTTTTATCGCTTCGCGCACAACTTCACCGATTCGCTGATGGCCGACTTTGCGGCGCAGAATAATGAATCGACCATCTCTCAGGATGGAAATTGGGCACTTGTCCCAACGGACATGATGGGCACTCGCGGCTCGCGGTCATCAGACTGGCGCGGGGGACAAAGCTACGCGGTCGGTAGCTACATGTATCCGCAGTCGAATAATACCGCTCATTATGATTGGGTAGTCTCCGCTATTAGTGGCACCGGAACCAGTGGCACCGGGGAACCAAACTGGGATAGCTGCGCTTCAGGCACCTGCATCGATAACGCCGGAGCGAACCAGGTGACTTGGACGCGCCAGCCTGGGTCCTGCAATAACTACGATTCAAATAATCAATACGCGAATGGCGTGGCCCGCTATCCGGCGCCTGTACCTGTCTTGGCCGGCACGCCGGGCACCACCTTGAACGTGGGGGATATCGTATTTCCCGTGGCTAACAATGGTTACTACGACGTGTTTGTAACCACGGTGGCAGGAGTGGTGTCGAGCAATAGCGCGATACCTGCATGGCAATCTATCTGCGGGTCTTATGGCGCTACGTGCACCTATGGTACGGCGACGATGACTAACAACGGGCCCAGCGATTGCCGGGCCGATGTCATGCTGGTCGATCTGCCGTCAGCCCACTAACCGGCCCGACGACCGAACATAAGGCGGGTGGCCAGCTGCAACCCTTCCAACTTTATGCCGTCACTTCGCGAGGTGACGATCACGAGGAGAATATTTGTATGACTAAATACGCTGTTTACTTACCCACAGTGATGCTATTAGTAACGACGCTGGCGAATGCTGCTACGCCCGCCGTTGCGGCGTTCTGGATGAATCATGCAACTGCAGCGGCGATCGTTGCTCCACTTGCGGTGATTGTAGCGCATTGGTTGCCGTCACCTTATGCAGCCTTATCCTCGAATAAGTAGTCATCACATCCACACACAGGTAATGGAGGTAATAGTTATGAAAGCTATTCTTGCTACTGTTATATCGGTCGCGATGTTCTGCACTGCATGCTCCACAGCATGGGTGTCGACACTTGATTCGATTCTGAGCGCCGCCGCTCCGGCGCTGGTAAACATCCTGCAAATCGTCGCGGCGGCCGAGGGCCAACCCGTTAACAGCGCATTGTCGGCGAAGATCAATGTGGATGCGACGGCCATCCAACAACTTGCCGGAGACTTCGCTTCGGCGTCGACGGGATCCGCTCCAGGCGTTTGCCAGCAATTGCAGGCGGCTATTGGCGCGTATCAGGCTGACCAGCAACTGGTGCTGCAGGTGGCGCAGGTCAGCGATGCTAATACGCAGAACAAGATCACGCTGCTCGCCAACCTGGTGGGGGGCACGGTCGCAGCGATCGTGGCAGTAATTCCCTCTTGTGAAAATGCGGCGTATCGACGTGAGGCGCAAACTGGGTACAGTGCCTCGAGTTTTGCAACCTACTACAACAGCATTCTGGTGGCGAGGACGGGCAACGCTGCGGTGGATGCGCTGACTCCGGGACTAAAACTTCACCAGCATTCGAAGCTTGTGCGCTGGGCGAGTTTCGGGCGCTTGCAGTGACGAGGCGGGCGTTTGGCGCGCTTCGCGATGTGCATGACGGGCGGGATCGGATGTATCGGGCGCTGTCTCCTGTTGGGCAATTGGCCCAACTCGTTGATTTGCGGGAGTGGGGCGGTCCGATTAAGGATCAGGGTGACGAAGGCAGTTGTACGGGGCACGCTTTTTCTTCGGCGCGGGAGTGGATCGCGCGCAGGTATCAGAGAGAGTCGCCCATTCTTAGCCCGCAGTGTTTGTATGTTGAGGAGTTACTCGCCAACGGCTCCTTTCCTCACGATGATGGAGCTATGCCACGCACCGGTTGTCAGATGCTGACTGCACTCGGTTGTTGCGAGGCGGAGCTTTTTCCATATGTCGCCGGCCAGATCACGCGACCCACACCGCAGCAAGCGGCGAACGCGCTGAAGTATAGGACTGGCGCCTATCACCGCATTGGAACTTTGACGGATTTTCTCAGGTGCGTGGCGGATGGTACTCCGTGGCCGGTGTTGGTTGGCTTTACGGTGTATGAGTCATTCCTGTCGCAGCAGGTGGCTGGCAACGGAATTATGCCGATTCCAAAGCCGGGCGAAGAGCAACAGGGCGGACATGAAGTGCTTTGCCTGGGCTACGACTGGGCAAAGCAATTGGCGTTGATCCAGAACAGTTGGGGCGATGGCTGGGGACAGCGAGGATATTTCTGGATGCCGTTTGAAGTCGTTGCCTCGCCGGACACGGATCTTTGGGTGGTGCATACGGGGAAGCCGTGGAACTGAATGGGCCATGGATCTTACGTCTTTTCCGATGTGCCGCATCTAAAACGATGGCCGAAAACGGCACTCAAACACTGAGGCAGAGCATTATGACGGCAACTTTAGAAACGGCGGCACGTCCAGCTGAGATTTCGAGCGAGGCATTGAAGCAGATATTCCACGAAGCTCGCACTTACAGTGCATGGCTTCCGAAGCGCGTACCGGTTGAGCTGATTGCGTAAGGCTTATGAACTGGCACGCATGGGGCCCACGAGCGCGAACTCGAGTCCGGCACGATTTGTATTTGTGGGGAGCGAAGCGGCGAAGGCGCGGCTGCTGCCGGCGCTGGCGCCATTGAACGTGGAAAAAGTAAAGACGGCGCCGGTCACCGCGATCATCGCGTGGGACACGGAGTTTTACGAGAAGCTGCCAAAATTATTTCCGCATGCGGATATGCGCTCGTATTTTGTGGGCAAGCCGGCGCTGATTGAGGAGACGGCGTTGAGAAATAGTTCATTGCAGGGAGCGTACTTCATGATTGCGGCGCGCGCGCTGGGACTGGATTGCGGCCCGATGTCTGGATTCGATGCGGCAAGAGTGAATGCCGAGTTTTTTGCGGATGGTAAGTGGAAGGCTAATTTTCTGTGCAACCTGGGATATGGGGATAAGAGCAAACTCTTCCCGCGCGGTCCGCGGCTGGGGTTTGACGAGGCTAGCCAGGTGCTGTGACGGAGACACGGCGAACCGCGTCTCTACATTATTTGGTCAATTTTTTGGGGACGGGCGAGGACGCCCGTCGCTCCATTTTCAACTACTTCTTTTCGATCTTCTTTTCTAGCTTGGCCCAGGTGTCTTTCAAGGCTACGGTGCGATTGAAGACCAGGGTTCCGGGCTTGGAATCGGGATCAACGCAGAAATAACCCAGGCGCTCGAACTGATAGCGGCTTTCGGTCGGCGCGTTCGCCAGCGACGGCTCCAGCTTGGCTTGGGGTATTACCTCCAGAGAATTGGGGTTCAGGTTGGCGGTGAACTCCTGGCCTTCTTCTACCTCGTTCGGATCTTCCTTAGTGAACAACTTATCGTAGATGCGCACTTCGGCGTCGATGGAGTGCGCTGCTGAGACCCAATGGATGGTCGATTTCACCTTGCGTCCGTCGGGCGCATTGCCGCCGCGCGTCGCCGGATCATAAGTGCAGTGCACCTCGACCACCTCTCCTTTGTCGTTTTTTATAACGCTCTTGGCCGTGATGAAGTAGCCATAGCGCAGGCGGACTTCGCGCCCGGGAGACAGGCGGTAATACTGTTTGGGAGGATCTTCGCGGAAGTCGTCTTGCTCGATGTAGAGAACTTTCGAAAACGGGACCTTGCGCTTGCCGGCGCTTTCATCTTCTGGATTATTGACGGCGTCGACCTCTTCCACCTGACCTTCCGGATAGTTATCGATCACAACTTTCAGCGGGCGCAGAACGGCCATCACTCGGGGGGCGCGCTTATTGAGGTCTTCGCGGACGAAATGCTCGAGCATGGCTAGCTCGAGCGTGCCGTTGGTTTTTGATACTCCTATGGCTGCGCAGAAGTTGCGGATGGCTTCGGGAGTGTAGCCGCGGCGCCTGATGCCGGATAGCGTTGGCATGCGCGGGTCGTCCCAGCCGGTAACGCATTTTCCCTGCACGAGGGTTAGCAGTTTGCGCTTGCTGAGCAATGTGTAGGTGAGGCTCAGGCGATCGAACTCCAATTGCTGCGAAGGGAAAATTCCCAACTGCTGGATGAACCAGTTATAGAGCGGGCGATGATCTTCGAATTCGAGCGTGCAGATGGAGTGGGTAACGTGCTCGATGGAATCCGATTGGCCGTGCGCGTAGTCGTACATGGGATAGATACACCACTTGTCACCGGTGCGATGATGCGTGGCGCGCAGAATGCGGTACATGATGGGATCGCGCAGGTTCAGGTTCTTGGAGGCCATGTCGATCTTGGCGCGGAGCACGCGCGATCCATCGGCGAACTCGCCTTTGTGCATGCGCTCGAAAAGATCGAGATTTTCTTTAACTTCGCGATTGCGATGCGGACTCTCCTTGCCGGGCTCGGTCAGAGTGCCGCGATACTTGCGAATTTCATCCGCGCTTAAATCATCTACATAGGCCTTGCCATCCTGGATCAGCTTGATCGCCCAAGCGTAAAGCTGATCGAAATAATCGGAAGCGTAATAGAGGCCATCCCACTCGAAACCCAGCCAGCGGACATCTTTCAGGATGGAGTCGACGTACTCCTGCTCTTCTTTTTCGGGGTTGGTGTCGTCGAAGCGGAGGTTGGTCTTGCCGACGAACTCATCGGCTAATCCGAAATTCAGGCAGATGGATTTGGCGTGGCCGATGTGCAGATAGCCGTTGGGTTCGGGAGGGAAACGAGTTTGGATTATGGCGTCGCCGTACTTCTTCGTCTTGATGTCTTCGATAATGGTGTCGCGGATGAAGTTGGAAGGGCGAGGTTCGGGAGGCGGGGTTGCGCCGGAGTTCGGCGGAGACAAGTTGGCAGCGCTCATACTCTTTTATTTTATATGGGAAAGAGCGGGTTCGCGGAGGGCGGGCGGGGACGCCCGGCGCTCAATGAATTTCGGAAGCGGCACGCGTGATAACCTGCGTTGAGAGGAGCCGCGAAGGCGGGCAACAATTTTCAGTCGCGGCGGACTTTAATTTTCATGGCAAATTGCGTTCGATGCGGGCGGCAGCTTCCGGCCCTGAGCTTCGGTAAGAAAATCTGCCGGTGGTGCGTGCAGCATGAGGCGGCGCAACGCGGCGAGGATGTGCCTTACCAGCGCGTGGAGGCTGCGCCGTGGATGCGGGGGCATTCCACGTCGATGGCGGTCACGCAGGTGATTTTCGGCATTAACGTCGCGGTGTTCGTGGGGATGCTTCTTTCTGGCGTTTCGATGCTCGATAATCCCAGCGGGCAAGACCTCGTGCACTGGGGAGCGAACTTCGGGCCGCTCACCGTCAGCGGCGAGTGGTGGCGACTCGTGACCTGTCTTTTCATTCATGGCGGCCTGCTGCACATTGGTTTCAACATGTGGTGCCTTTGGGATCTCGGCAGGCTGGCAGAGTCGCTCTACGGACATTGGACGTTTGCCGCGGTCTACCTGATCTGCGGCGTGGCGGCTAGCTTGGGGAGCATCATTTGGCATCCGGTGATTTTGAGCGTGGGTGCTTCAGGCGCCATTTTCGGGATCGCTGGAGCTTTAGTGGCATCGTTCTATTTGGGCGAGTTTTCTCTGCCGAGGGCGGCGCTCAGCGGAACGCTGCGCAGCGTGGTGATCTTCGTCGGATTTAACCTATTCTTCGGAGCGACGATGTCGGGCACCGATAACGCGGCGCACATTGGCGGGTTGCTCATGGGACTTCTATTAGGAGCGCTGATCGCCAAGGCCGCTCCTCGGGAGGACGACGTTTTGCGGCGGATTGCCGTGCTGCTGGTGGGAGTGGTGGTGTTGCTTCTGGCGGGGATGTGGGTGCACCAGCATACTCACTTTGTGTTTCATGGGTAAACAACTTGCGGGAAAAAGTTCACCCGCATCATCGTCCTACCTCGGTCTTACCTCGGCGGCTGAAGCCGGTATTCGAAACAAGCCGCTTATCGCAGCGGTGAACCACTCCACCCCATCACACCAAAATCGGGCGTGCCGGGGACCCCGGCGCTGCGCCACCCAAAATCAAAAGTGCACCACGATTTTTGCGGCAAGCTGTAAAGCGACGGGGCCCTTCGGCTCCGCTCAGGGCAGGCTCCGCCCCGTCACCACACAGACAATTCTTACGGCTGAAGCTTTTTGATGGCCTGATCGATTCTTGATAGCGTTGTTTCTTTCCCTAAGACCTGCAAGGTTTCAAAGAGGGGCGGAGCGTTCTTGCGGCCGCAGACGGCTACTCGAATTGGTTGGAACATCTGGCCGGCTTTCAGGCCCATCTCCTGGGCGGCGGCGCGTAGAGCCTGATCCAGGGGATCGTGTTGGAATTCAATGTTTGGCAATACTTCGCGCGCTCGGGTTAGAACTTTCAGCGCCATGGCGGCGTCTCCCTTTTGCGGGACGAGTTCGGCGGTGTCGTAGGGCGAGAGTTCCTCGACAAAGAAAAAATCGGCGGCGGTTAGAACGTCGCGCAGAAGTTTGATGCGCTCGCGGATCAAGGGTGTGACGGCCAGCATTTTCTCGGGCGTCACGGGAAATCCTGCGCTGTGCACGATGGGTAGCAGGCGCGCGCTGAGGTCGTCGATCGACAGTCCGCGGATGTGTTCGGCGTTGAGCCAGAGGGCCTTGGGGTCGAAGGTTTCGTCGGTGTAGGGGTCCTTCGACTCCGCCGGTACTTCACTTCGTGAAGCGCCGGCTCCGCTCAGGATGACATAGTTTTTAGTTCGTGGAATTCCCGCTCCGCTCAGGATGACAGGAATGGGGGGAACGGTGGGTGCGGCGCCCATCAGTCCATTACGGGTCTCTTTGAAGTTGATGACTGCGTTAGCGCGATTGATGCCCTCCAGAGAAAATGCGTCGATGAGGTCCTGGCGCGTCATGTTCTCGCGATCGTCTTTGGGCGACCAACCCAGCAGGCACAAGAAATTGATGAAGGCTTCGGGAAGGAATCCAGCGTCGCGGTAGGTGGTCACGCTGACCACGGGGCCGTGCTTCCGCTTGGAGAGCTTGGAGCCATCGGGCGCAACCAGCAGCGGAAGATGCGCGAACTGCGGCGGCGGGGCTCCCGCGCCTTCGAAAATGAGGACGTGTTTGTAGGTGTTCGAGAGATGGTCCTGGCCGCGAATGATGTGGCTGATGCGGAGATCGATGTCGTCGGCGCAAGAAGCGAGATGATAGGTGGGCATGCCATCGGAGCGCAGCAGCGCGAAGTCTTCGATATCGGCGGCCTGTTTAATTTGCTCGCCGTAGACCGCGTCGTTGAAGCGAACCTGCCGGTCTGTTTCACGAGGAACACGAAAACGAAGGGCAAAAGGCTCTCCGGCGGCGGCGCGGCGGTCACTCTCGGCGCGGGAGAGTTCGCGCATGCCGGGATTAAACAGCCAGGTTTGATTGGCTCCCGACTTTTCGCTGTCACCAACGTGCGCGGGCGTGAAGTCGCGATAGGCCAGGCCCTTCTGAAAGATGGCGTCGGCGATCTGGCGGTGCAGGGCCAGGCGTTCGGACTGCTTGTATTCCTCGTCCCATCCCAGATCGAGCCAGCGCAGGCCCTCGAAGATCGAGTTGACGGAGGCGTCGGTATTGCGCTCGACGTCAGTGTCATCGAGACGCAAAACCACGGTTCCTTTATTGTGACGGGCGTAGAGCCAGTTGAAAATGAAGGTGCGGGCACTGCCAACGTGCAGAAAACCGGTGGGAGAAGGTGCAAAGCGGACACGAAGCATAACCCGTGAGTATAGCGGATCATGGCTCGGCTAAAGCCGTCATTGAGGACGAGGTACTTATCGCAGCGGTGAACCGCTGCGCCACCCAAAAGCAAGGGCAAAACCGAGTTTTTCAGCAGTCGGTAACCCGCATTGGTTGTAGGGAGCTTGCGCGGCCCTTGAAGGGCCGCTCTTCCACGGTGATCGGCGTATTCGTGAGTTTTTCTGCAAGCTACAGGAGAAGTCCAGCTGATTACCCACTGGTTACTACGGTAATGGTTACTGGTAAAACTCCTTGGAGGGCACTGCATCCTATAGGAAGATGGTGGGTAGCTCCCCCGGGCGGAATTTTGCCAGAACGATCCTGTTGTTTGGACGTATCGAGTATGACAGGATTGACGGGAGCATCAGTCAATCTGTTGTAGTCGAGGACGGTCCGTGATGAACAGCGTCGCCGCAGGTCTGGTGCTGGTTCCAGGTGCAGTGGCCCTGCTGGTCCTTCTGGTCTTTACCTACCTGTACGAACAAAACCGTCACAGCTATTTTCGGGCTTGGCAGCTGGCGTGGGCCGCCTACACGCTCCATTTTGCGCTCAAGGCGCTGGAATACTTTCGCGGTCCGTCGGCGGTGCTCTATTTCCTGAGCTCGCTGCTGCTGGTAGCGATGGCGATCTGCATTTTTGTTTCGACTCGGCTGATGAAAGAGCCGTTCCAGCTGAAGTGGTATGACGTTGTGTTGACGGTGACCGGGGTGCTGATGGCGGGGGCGAGCCTGCGAGCCCACATTGTTGGCGGCGCGTTCGATGAGAACGCCAATCCCCTGCCCGCTTATCTTCGGTTGGAGATCGGGCTGGCGGCCATGCTTTTGTATTGCTCCTTCCATTTTTACCGCTACGCCTCTCGCCGGAATTCGGTCGCGTTCCGCATGCTGGCAATTTCGCTGGCGCTGTGGGCAGCGCTGATTGGAGCGGGGCAACTCCGCCAGCCTTTCCTGGCAACCGGCGGCCCATTGGGAGGTTTTCTCGGCCCGATTCCGCAGATGCTGCTGGCCATCGCCATGGTGATGGTGCTGTTCGAAAACGAGCGCAATGCGGTGCAGGACAACGCTCTCGAGTTCTCGACTCTCGGCGTTGACCCGCGGCGGCTGCTGTCGGCCTCAGACCTTGTACCGAGATTGCAAGCATTCGTGGAGCGATTAGTGGCGCCCCTGCCTTCGCGCCGGGCTGTCTTTTTTGTTTCGCGGCAGTGGCGCGCGACTGTGCCTTCGGTACAGAAGGGGTTTTCGGCGGACTTTCTTGAAAAATTGCAAAAGACCGGATCAGGGGATTATCTCGGCGAGCTAGCGTTCCGGCGCGGCGGCGTGGTCACTCTCCGTAATCTGGCCGAACTTGAAGAGCCGTTGCCGGCGCTCTCCGGTGGCAAGTTCGAGGTGTGCAAACAGACTCTGCTGGCCGAAGGAATCGCCGATCTTATGGCGATCAGCCTGCAGACCCGCGAGCATAATTTCGGTGTCCTGCTATTTCCTCACGCGGAGCGGCACATGTTCGGCACTTCGAACCTGCGGTTGCTCATCGGACTGGCGTTGCAGATTGCGCTGACGCTAGAAAACTATGTGGTCATGCACGAAGCGCAGCGCCGCACCAAAGAATACGAATTGCTCACTCAAATCGGACAGGCCATCACTTCTCATCTCAATCAGGACGAAGTGCTGCGCACGGTGCAAATCGAACTGGGGCAGATTTTCGATACCTCGAATTTCTATATCGCCTTCCTGGAAGAAGACGAGATTCACTTCGAGTTGGAGATCGAGGGCGGCGGCATTCTTCCGAAGCGCTCGCGCAAGGTGAGCAACGGGTTCACCGAACTTATTCTGAGGACGGGCGACCCGCTTTTGATCGACTCCGATCTCGAGGAGATGCGCGCCAAGCTGGGCGTCGATTTCATTCCGGCGCGTCCCGCCCGGTCGTTTTGCGGCGTTCCCATTTTTCTGGGAGGCAAGGCGGTCGGCGTGATGGCTGCGCTGAGCATCGATAAAGAGTCGCAATTTCAGGCACGAGATCTCGAGGTGATGCAAACCGCCGCTGGGCAGTTGGGCGTAGCCATCGAAAATGCACGTCTGTTCACCGAAGAGCAGCGCCGCGCGCGGCATCTCGCATTTCTGAATAACATTTCGAAGATAGCGATCTCGAGCGAAGACGCCGAACAGATGATGGCGAACATCGTGCGCGAGATCCAGAAAAACTTCCGCTACGATCACATCGGCATTGGCATCATGGACTATGCCACGAGCGAAATCGAGATCAAAGCCGAAGCGGGCAAAGCGTCGCAGACCCTGGGCCGCAGGATTCCGGTGGGCAACGGAGTCATCGGGAAAGTCGCCCGCTCCGGCGCCAGCGCGCTGGTGCAAAACGCCGGCCCCGGTCAATTATCCGGAGTGCTGCTGGAGTCGCGCGCCGTGCTCTGCCTGCCCGTCAGTTACGGCGAGACGCTGCTGGGCGTGCTCAACGTGGAGAGCCGCGAGGAAAATGCATTCGCGCCGCAAGACGTTCTGATTCTGAACACACTGGCCGATTTGCTGGCGACGGCTTTGCACAATTCGTTCGTTTTTCAGAAGCTGCAGCAGCAATCGATCACCGACGGATTGACCGGCATCAAGACGCGGCGTTTCTTCTGGGAGGCCCTAAGTTCGGAATGGCGGCGTGCGTCCCGTTCGGGCCGCCCGTTCTCGGTGGTGCTGATCGATCTGGATAAATTCAAGGAAGTCAACGATTCGCTGGGCCATCTGGAAGGCGACCTGGTGCTGGCAAGGGTGGGCCGCCTGCTCGAACAGAAATGCCGTCAGTCGAACGTAGTGGCCCGCTACGGAGGCGACGAGTTCATCATCCTCATGCCGGAAACCGGCATCGACCAGGCACAAGTGCTGGCGGAGAGATTGCGGCTCTGGCTGGCCACCGATCCTATGCTAGAAGAGCACCAGATCACCGGCAGCTTCGGCGTCGCCAGCTTCCCGGTGCATGGGTTTTCCATCGAAGATCTCATTCGCGTGGCCGATGCCGGCATGTACGTTTCCAAGAAGGCGGGCGGCAACAGGGTATCTACTTCGGACGCCTTTGGCGAAGGTTCAGCAGTGCAGCGGCAGCTTGTCTCCGGATATATCGAAGGCTTCCTGCAGCGCGAGCACAACGGCCCCGAGCACCTGGAAGAGTTGGTGAGCACGCTGCGCAAGCTCTGCGGCGGACGAGAAGGAGAGGCCAGCAACAAGGCGCTAATGGACGCGATCGAAGCGCTGGCGCGCGCGGCCGAACTTCGGGAGAATAATGCTCCGGGCCATGGCGAACGCTGCGCCCGTTACGCGGGAATGATTGCTCGCGGACTGAACCTCGCCCCGGCCGAGGTGGATGACGTTAGCTTCGCGGCGCGTGTGCATGACATTGGCAAGCTCTTCGTGCCGCCTCGAATCCTCAACAAGCGAGGCGCGCTTGGCGAAGATGAATTCGCGGTGGTCAAGAACCACGCCCGCGTCGGAGCGGAAGTGTCAAGAGCCATTCCTGAGATGGAGCGGGTGGCGGAGGCGATCGAATCCCATCACGAAGCATTCGATGGCACTGGTTATCCGCTGGGGCTGAAGGGCGAGGACATCCCGCTTTATGGCCGCATTATTGCCGTCGCCGACGCCTATGCGAATATGACGAGCGATCGTTCCTTCGCTCCGCCCAAGACCAACGAGCAGGCCATGGCCGAGCTGACAAAGAAAAGTGGTACGCGCTTCGATGGGATGATTGTGCGTTTGTTTGCGCGCCTGCTGAAGCTGGAAAAAGCTTCTACCTTCGGCGGCTCAACCTAGCCATCAAGCCTAACTCAAAGTCACCAACAGAGTTGCATCCTTGGGCAGATAGCTTTTGCGGCGAAACCAGTCTTCCATCGCAGCGTGCAACTGATCGAGCGGAACATTGGTTCCGATTTCGAGGAGGCCGTCAGCAACCGGCAGCGTGTCGTCAAAAACCGAGGCGTTGGTAAAGTTGCGCATGCTGAAATTGTCGAGCCATTTCAAGGGGCAGGGCTGCACCCTTCCTTCCTGCTCATATTCCACGCGGACCTTCCGGGCAAACATAGATCTATTGAATCATTGAGACATTGAACCATTGAAGCATTGAATCATTGAGCGCATTCCCAACACTGAAGCATTGGCTTTTAATGAGTCAATGCCTCAATGATTTAATGATTCAATGCCTCCCTCTTACTTCTTCGCCTTCCACAGCCGATCTTCGAGTTCACCCAGTTCTTGCGTCAGACCATGCGGCAGATGGCTTCCGAATCTGGCGAAGTGCTCGCGGATTAGCGGTATCTCGGTATGCCATCCCTCCAAGTCAACGCTCAGCAGCTTGGCGATTTTCTCAGCGGGAAGGTCCAGACCCTTTGTATCCAGGTCGGCCGGTTCAGGGAGCCTGCCAATGGCGGTGTCGACAGCGTGCACCTTACCGTCGCAGCGTTCGAAGATCCATTTCAATACGCGGCTGTTTTCGCCGTATCCCGGCCACAAGAATTTGCCGTTCTCGTCGGTGCGGAACCAGTTCACGTAAAAAATCTTTGGCAGTTTTGCCCCTGGCCGCTTGCCCATTTTGAGAAAGTGCTCGAAATAGTCGCCCATGTTGTAGCCGCAGAAGGGGAGCATAGCCATCGGATCGCGCCGCAACTCGCCGACTTTGCCCGCAGCCGCAGCGGTGGTCTCGCTGCTGATGATCGAGCCCAGAAATGTCCCGTGCCGCCAACTGAAAGACTCGGTCACCAGCGGAACGACGCTAGCTCGACGGCCACCGAAAAGAATGGCATCGATGGGAACTCCATTCGGATCCTCCCACTCCGGAGCAATCACCGGGCACTGGCTGGCCGGAACCGTGAAGCGGGAGTTGGGGTGGGCCGCTTTTCGCCCGGAAGCCGGAGTCCAGGGCCGCCGCAGCCAGTCGATCAATTCAGCGGGCTTTTCCTCGGTCATCTGCTCCCACCAGACGTCGCCGTCCGGAGTCATGGCGCAATTCGTAAAAATGGAATTCTTGCCCGCCGTGCGCATGGCGTTCGGGTTCGACTTCATGCTCGTTCCCGGAGCCACGCCGAAGAAACCGTACTCAGGATTAATGGCGTAAAGACGGCCATCGCTACGGAACTTCATCCAGGCAATGTCGTCGCCAATGCTTTCCACCTTCCAGCCCGGGATGGTCGGGATCATCATGGATAGATTCGTCTTGCCGCAGGCCGATGGGAACGCGCCGGTCATGAATTTGACCTTGCCCTCGGGGCTGGTCATCTTCAGGATGAGCATGTGCTCGGCCATCCAGCCTTCATCGCGGGCTTGCACTGAAGCGATGCGCAGGGCGTGACACTTCTTGCCCAACAGCGCATTTCCGCCGTAGCCGGAGCCATAGGACCAGATCTCCCGCGTCTCCGGGAAATGGCAAATATATTTTTCTTCCGCGTTGCAGGGCCAACTCGAATCGGCCTGGTTCGCCGCCAAGGGAGCGCCGATGGAATGCAGGCCGCGCACGAAAGCGCCCTCGCTGCCCAGAACTTCGAGCACTCGGCTGCCGACGCGCGCCATGATATGCATGCTGGCGACAACGTAAGGCGAGTCCGTAATCTCGACGCCGATGTTCGAAATTGGAGAGCCGATCGGTCCCATGCTGTATGGGATGACATACATGGTCCGGCCCGCCATCGACGAGGCGAATAAGCCTTGCAGCTTGGCTTTCATCTGTTTCGGATCGGCCCAGTTGTTGGTGGGGCCAGCTTCCTCTTGAGTGCGAGAGCAGATGAAAGTGCGGTCTTCGACCCGGGCCACATCGGCCGGGCTCGAGCGCACCAGAACGCTGTTGGGCCGCTTATTCTCGGCCAGCGGGATGGCGCTGCCGGTCATGATCATCAACCGCAGCATGGCCTGATATTCTTCGTGCGATCCGTCGCACCAGCGAACCTGCTCGGGCTTGCAAAGCTGGGCCGCTTCTTCAACCCAGGCAGGCAGCCGCTTATGTTTTGCAGCGGTGTTTTTTGCGGTCATGGTCTCCATATCGGAAATCAGGCTGGCCATAAATCACGTCTCCTTGGATGGCAAACGCGGGGGTTCTCGCCACGAAAATCGTATCCGCAGCCGGGTTCCAAGGTTGCGGGGAGGGCCAGCACGTGCCACCAACGACAGGGGTAATTGTCCCTCATTTGGCTCTTTTCAGCCAGAAGCGGCTACGGTAAGTATGGCGGTGTATTGAAAATGTCCCCTCGAAGTTTGCCAGAGCTAAGATGTTTATGGAGTGGTACTTGTCACGCTTGCTGATGATTCACATCACGTATGGGCGCTAGCGGGTACCCGCCTCGGCGGGCTCGACCTGCGACACCTCGACCTGGGACACAACGCCTTCCAGATGTTTGAGAGTCTCCTCGATGGTCAGCGAATACATTTCGCGGCCCAAGCCCTCGCCGGATTCCAGCGCAGTTTTCAGGTAGTGTCCGGCTATCTCTTTGGCCAGCGGGTCGGTGATGACTTTTCCTGTGCGCTTCTTGTATTCGACCCAGGCCGGGTGCGGTAGAGCAACCCAGACCGGACGTCCGTCAACCAGAAACTTGATGTCCACGGCATCGGCGTGGCGCGTGGCAATGGCGACGATCAGGGCCTGGTAGAGGCAGTGGACTGGCTTCTTGGTCCAGCGGTCGTTGGCGGTGAAGTCGGTAAACATGAGAAGGTTGAAATCAACTATATCGCTTGCGGCCAGCGAGGGGCAAACGGCGCTTTAAACAAGCGCGGGTCAGTCAGATGTCCACAGCTAGCTCTAACGTCCGAGGCGACGATAGACCAGCGGTGCATAGCGAACGACAGCGAGAATGAAAACAGGGAAAAGAAATGCGGTTGACCAATTGAAACGATGAAGACGAACAGCCTCGAAGAGCATCATGCTTGTCAGCATTCCGAGCATGAACAAATCTAGCAATAACACTATGAACACTGTTCGCAGTGACTGACCTTCGAGTATGCGAATGTCCCAGCCTCGGTTTAGAAACTCAAATGACTCAAGCGGACGGCTCATTCACCCAAATTATAACCCTAACGAAGTTCCTTCTCTCCGAGCGCTTTTGGATAAGCTCTTGCCGGTCCTCTTCACGGCAAAAGGCGAGTCGCGCAATCCGGAGTTCTAGCTTCCATGCGTCTTATTGACCCACTACCTTCAACTCTGCGACCTCTGCGCTCTCCGCGGTTAAAACTAAAGTCGAAGTTAATCGCGCTCCGGCGGCCGTTCCCCGGTAATCGGTATCTCGTGATCCAGATCCAGATATTCCATCGGGCCGTGATCGGAATGCGCATCGGGCACCGGGCGATCGTCCGCCGCAGTCCTCAGTTCCAGTTCCGGCCTGGACGGGGCCTGCCCCGAAGCCGTGGTGTAGATCGCCTCATGAAACAGAGATCCCGTTTTCGCTTGCGCTGTGGCAAAAACCGGAAATGCCTTGCCGCCGGCAAATCCGACGGAGACATAATCGGCCACCATCACTCCGGAGAAAGTATTCGGCAGCCAGGAAAGCTCCATCGGCCCAGCCAGTGTTTCAGGAGCGGTCCAGGTCGAGCCTGCCGTCGAGGACTGAATGAATCCCACGTTGAGCGAGCAGGTGTTGTTGTTGCAGTTCGAGACTGGGTAATAGTAATAGACGAGCGCGATCTGGGCGGTTGCACCCTGCGTGCCGGGGGCAATCGCCACGCCGGTAATGAAGTGATCGACTGTGCTCGTGACCGCGTCGATCGGCACACGCGCCACGGCGGACCAGGTCGTCCCATTGGTCGACGTGCTGTACACGATGTCGTTGGACGAGCAGTTCTTGCGGAAACGGCAATCGGGCCACATCACGTAAATCTTGCCAGCGGCATCCTGTGCCGACGAGATCAAGCCAGCGCTGCGCAAGTTTCCAGCCTCATTGTGGCTCGTATCGGAGGCAAGGGTGACTGCTTTCGTCCAGCTCTTGCCTCCATTGGTCGAAGTGAAGACGATGACGTTGTTATTGAATCCGTTGATGGGCACGACGACAGTGCCGTTTGGCTCGACGAGCGGCACGCCACCGATACCCTTGTTCTGCCCGGCTGTCGCCATTGCCGCGCCCCAGGTTTGGCCGCCATCGGTCGAGGTGCTCATCTCGATCTGATCGCCTTTTCCCGTGTTGTCCCACTCGGAGTAGCAGTAGCCGTAGTAGGGACTGGGGGCCGTGTTGTCGCAGACAATCCAATTCTTGTCGGCCTGGCTCGAGCCTGTGACCGTAATCGGGTTGCTCCAATGGATGCCGTCGGTCGAGCGGCTTACCGCGACCGACGTTTGTTTGCCGATGGGCAGCGTGGAGATCAGCCAGACGTTAAGCAGCGCGTCATAGGCCACCGCCGCGTCGCTCGCCGCGGTATTCGTGCCACTTTCGTAAATCGTAATTCCCGGGAGATAGCCGTTGGTCCACGTCACGCCTGCGTCGGTAGAAGTGGCAAAGCCAATATCAGCGCCTCCGCCACCGGAAATCCGAGCGACTTGAAAGGCGCTGACTATCATCGAGCCGTAAGAAAAAGTGCTGGGCTCAACCTCAGTATCGTGCTGGCTGGGAGTATCGGTAAAGGTATCCTCGCTCAATTGCGTCAGAGCGACCTGGGCGTGGGCGAATGTCGCGAATATGATGCTTGCCGCTGCAGCGAGGCGGCAGAGCGAACGAGTCGAGAAGATGGCAGATTTCATAGGAATTCGTCTCGAAAAATTGATTTGGATGAGGAGGCAAATTCAGATGCAGGCTTGTGGGCCCGAACCGCCGAACAGCCGGCTGAGATCTGTAGAATCTCGTGGAAACACCGGCGCCCGCCTCAGTTGCCGAGAGTAGCGGCTTCCATCCGGGCTGTCAACCTGTTTGCCAAACTCGCCCCAGGTGTGAAATGCTCTCCTAGCTTAGATTTATGCCGGTGTCGGTCAAAGAGCGCGTAGCCAAGTTGCGGCAGGAGATCGCGGAAATCAGCGAGGCCAACCGGCTCTACCTGCAAGGCGGAAAGAAGCTGGTAGGCGCCTCGGACCAGGAACGCCGCCTGCAGAGATTGCAGGAAATCATGGACGAACTGATGTCTTTGACCGAGTGGAAAAAGACCTGATCGCGTTTCTAGCAACCACATCCCTTCCGCATCAAATACGCTTCAATCCGAAGCTTGCAGCTGCATGGATTCCGTAATCCAGAGTTGTGCCGGAGCCCCCTTCGTGGTGCGGGTGGCGGTTGCGCGAAAACTGTTGTCGGTGGTTTCGACATCGTAGATGTAGGGAGGCCGCTCATTCTTGACGGCGAGGTAGTTGCCTGAAATCAGCTCGTCGAGCGAGGCGTACTTCCCTTCCGAAGCCAGGTAACTGCGCTCAGCGTTGGCGATGCCGATGAGGTCATTCCTTACACCAGTGATGGTCGTAACTTCTTGAGGACTGCCATTGCCGGCGCCCGGCGCCAGCGTTTTGACTTGCAGAGAATAGATATACATTCCGATCGCCAGCGTGACGACCGTGCCGACAAATCCGAAGACGCGTCCCATAGTCCGCTCCGTTAGTCCGCTCCGTCAGTGACATTGCACCGCGAAACAGAACCGTGAGCAAGGTAACCAGAGTGCGGGTAGGGCGGTCTAGCGGCGGTAGAAGATTGGCAGGCGGGCGGGCGTTCAACTACGCCGTAAATGCCACAATCAACAAGCGTTGAGGATGCAACGCGGCTCTCGAATGGCGACCCCGGAGGGGCTCGAACCCCCAACCCTCAGTTCCGAAGACTGATGCTCTATCCAATTGAGCTACGGGGCCATCGGTTGCCAGTTGCGGCGCTGGCTAGCGTTTGTGATTCTACACCGCCGCAGGGCCCGGAATCATCCTCTGTGCCGCATTGCTGCTTTGCGTTGTAACATCGAATGGCGATGTCATTTGTGCCCAATCCTGTGACTCATACCAGCTCGCGGCTGCTGGAGTTCGAGATTCTGCGCGAGCTGCTGGCTGGCTACGGTTCTTCGCCGCTGGGCCAACGCCGCATTGCCGAGCTTCTGCCTTCGCTCGACCATTCGTGGATTCGCAACCAGCAGCAGCTCACGATCGAAATCCGGGAGTATCGCCGGGTTGGCGGGCGCTTCGAGTTCTCCGGTCTGCCGGAAGTCAGGACGCTGATCGAGAAATCGCGTATCTCGGGAGCGGCGCTGGAAACTATCGAGATTCGCGACATCGTTCTGGTTGCGGATCGGGCGGCCGAATGGCGCGAGATTGTGCGTCAGCCTCCGGCTGCCATGCGCTCGGATTGGCGCGCCGTCAATGCCCTCTCGGCTGGCATCGAAGATTTCACCGCGTTTCTGCGCGTGTTCCGCAACAAGATTCTGCCCGATGGCACGCTCGACGATCATGCTTCGCCGGAACTGAACCGCATTCGGCGTGAGATTGAGAGGCAGAAGCGGCAGATCCAGGAATCGCTGCGCGGCTACCTGCGCAAACTGGCGGAAGGCGGAACGGTGCAGGATGAACTGATCACCATCCGCGGCGAACGTTTTGTTATTCCGGTGAAGGTTGAGCAGAAACGCCGCGTGCAGGGCGTCGTGCACGGCGCGAGTTCCAGCGGGCAGACGGTTTTCGTGGAGCCGCTCGAAACCATCGAACAGAATAATGAGCTGGTGCGCCTGCTGGATGAGGAACAGGCGGAAGTGCATCGCGTTCTGCTGGAGATGACGCGCCAGATCGGGGACAATGCCGAAGCCATTCTGGCTGCAGCCGTCATTCTTGCCGAGCTGGACCTGCAATTTGCCAAGGCGCGTTTCGCGGAAGATTACAACTGCGTCGCGGTGACGTTGTCGGAAACGGCAGGCGCCGAAGGAGCGGGCAACGGACGTCTGGCGGACGAGCGAGCGCCGGACGAACGGGCGCGGGACAAACGAGTGGGGGACGAGCGCGCGAGCATCAATCCTACGAGCGAAGCGCGGCTGATTCTGCATCGCGCGCGGCATCCGCTGCTGGAGCGGAATCTCAAGCTCAAGAACGCGAAGATCGTTCCCATCACCGTGGAGTTGGAAGGCGATCATCGACAACTCGTGATCACCGGACCGAACACGGGCGGCAAAACGGTGTCGCTCAAGACTCTGGGACTGCTGGCGCTGATGGCGCAATCTGGAATTCCGGTTCCCGCAGATCGCGCCGAGATGCCGGTGTTTGATGCGATTCTGGCAGACATCGGCGACTACCAGTCGATCGAGCAGAATCTATCTACGTTTTCGGCGCACGTCACGAATATCGACTTCATCTCGCGTACGGCGACTCCGCATTCGCTGGTTCTGCTTGACGAACTCGGTTCGGCTACCGATCCCGAGGAAGGGGCTGCGCTGGCGGTTGCCATTGCCGAGCACTTCCGCCAAGTCGGATGCATGATCGTGATCTCTACTCATCACACTTCGCTCAAAGTTTATGGCGCGAATACTCCTGGAGTGATCAACGCCTCGGTCGGCTTCGACGAAGCTACGCTGCAGCCTACTTACGAGCTGAAGATCGGCGTGCCGGGAGCGTCCGCGGGAATCAATATTGCGCAGCGGCTCGGGCTGAATCCCGCGATCATTACTTCGGCACGTTCGCGGCTGGGCTCGCAGACGCAGGATGTGGCGCGCTTCCTGGATCGTCTGCATGCGGATCTTCGCGAACTGGAAACCGAGCGGACGCGAATGCAGGTTCGCGAGCAAGAACTGGAACGCGAGAAATCTCATCTCGCTGCGGAAGGCCGCAAAGAGCAGCAGACGAAAATTCGCGAGATGGAAAACAAGCTTGAAGCTCTTTTCCGCGACTTCGAATACCACGCGCGCGAAACGGTGAATGCAGTGCAGGAGCGCGCGGCCGCGCAGAAATTGTCGAAAGAGGCGGAACGCCGCATCGCGAAAATGCGCCGCGAATTTCGCGAGCAGTTCGATGCCACAGTGGTCGCGCACCACACCGGCGCCGACCGCGGAGACCCGAACGCCCAGCCCAGCATGGTGAAGCATGTCTCCGAAGGCGATACGGTGAAACTCAAGTCGATGGGACGCGCGGCCGTCGTAAAAAAGAAAGTTGGCGACAATCATTTCGACGTGGAAATCGGCTCGATGAAGATGCGCATCGCCCGCGAGGATATTGCCGAAGTCGTGAAAGACGCACTTTCGCGTCCTTCGGATTCGCCGGTGCAGGCGGCGCGTTCGCGCGGCATCAGCGTCTCGCTGCAGAATGAATCGAGCAGCCTCAACATGCCGGGCGAGATTAATGTTATCGGCCGCACGGTGGACGAGGCTACCAGCGAAGTCGAAAAATTTGTCGATCGCGCGTTTCTCGCCGGCATGCCTCGGGTGAGGATCGTTCACGGCAGCGGCATGGGAATTCTGCGCAAGGCGCTGCGGCAATATCTTAAGAAGCATCCGCACGTGGAGTCGGTCATTGAGCCGCCGATTCAGGAAGGCGGGGGCGGAGCTACCGTCGTGGAACTGAGGGTCTAGGAACCGGGTGATCGGGCCAGCGGGTCATCGGGCGATGTAAAACCTTGCGGACCCGCGATCATTGTGTGATTTCCTTGGTTCTCTGGTATCGAGTTGTTCTTGAGGGTACATTCTGTTCCTAGATATTTGCTTTTTGTTCTCCATGTGGCATACTGCGATTCGTTAGGGGTTGCGGTCGAGTTGTGGTTGGAGAACGATCATTTTTGAGGATCCAGAATTTTGCCGCCCCGTTTTTTCCTACTTCCTCCACAAGCGGTCCTACATCTCCACATGATGTACACAGACGAGTTCGATTTTTCTGTTGCGAGAGCAAAGTCGCATAGCGCATTCTTCAGACCGCAGCAAAAAATCCATCCAATGCAATTGTTGAGTTCGCCACTTTTATTTTCTGGCGAACGTTCACGCTTGCACCGAGAGATGACTACTACAAGAAACGGCTAGAGGACGAAGGCAATGAGGGAAGTGGTTCGCAGCGGTCGCAGGGCAAATTTTTATATCACGGAGAATAGTTTCATCGACCACTATGCCGGGGAGGTAGGGACGACAGGTGTGGCCGTCTATCACGTGCTTGAGCGCCACGCCAATTGCGAGACGCGTTCGACCTGGATTGGCACCGCGAAAATGGCAAAGCTTTTGAATCTCGATCAACGCACCATACAGCGCACGCTAAAAAAACTGGAGAGCCTCCGGTTGATTCGCATCGTGCGATCGGAAAACGTGACGACGTTCTATATCGTTCCCGTCCCGCCTCGGAGTAAGAGCACATCAACTCCTCTTTTCGACGACATCTGTGAACCGCTGACCGGCGAAGACGACATGGCTGTCGCCAGCACGACACCTCTGTCGCGGAGAGCGTCAGCCATGTCGCTGGACACGACATCGGCGTCGCAGCGCACGACTTTTGTGTCGCCGGCCAACGACACTTATGTCGCCCTATATAAGGAAGAACAAAACTTACCTAACAATACTCACGAACAAGATTTTTTGGACAAGACTTTTGAAAAGAAGGAATCTGAAATCACAAAGTCAGCGCAACGAATCCTGAGCATCCTAGGGCTTCCCCAAACAGCGCTGAGCGCGGCCTCGGCTGCGGTTGAGGTCAAGGTACGGGGTACGAAATTATCCATGGACGGAGTGGTGCAGGAGTTGGTCACTGCGGCCAACCATGCGGAACGCCGGGGAATAGAACGGCGCGAGTTTCTAGACGACTTCCTGTCGCAGACCTCCGCCCGCCGGATACTTGGGAACCTGGATCTTCCGGCTACGAATAATCTCATCTCCACGGTTACGGCGGCGGTGAAGGCGGAGACAAGTTATCGGGGAGTTCCAGTGGAAGCGGCAGCCGGGCTGATCACCAGTGCGGCACTTGAGGACAGGCGGAAGGGAATCACCATCGACAGGTTTTATTTTGAAAATGTGAAGTGGAGGAACGGGAATGGCGGATACAAAGCTTCAGCCGCGCAACAGCGCTCTGAGCGCACCAAGCAAAACATTCTTGACGGGATCGCAGCAGAAATTGGCCGTAGAAATAAATCTGACCGCCCTGAACAGTAAGTCGGAACCGGAAAGAGAGCTGGTGGCGGAATTTGCCAGAGTGTTCGATCAGGAATCGCCGGAAGCGATCGAATGGGCATTTCGCGAGTGGCGGCTGCAATCAACATTTTTTCCTTCAATATCGGCGATTGCAGAATTGATCTCGCGGTGGCATGGCGGTGTGGAGTTGGAAGATAAGAAAAAGATCGAAGCCAACGCGGCGTGGGATTACGTGAATGAATATCTGCGGAAGTGGGGAGTCGATCTTCTTCCGTTGTATTCGGGCGGGAAGGTGACCACGCCTCCGCCATTAGAAGCCAGAGCGGATTATGCGCTGCGGCGAATTGGCGGCCTGCGGGCGCTGAACCTGGTCGACGCGGACAAAAGGCCCTTTATGTACCGGGACTTCTGCGAGGCCTACTCGCTGGCTCCGGCGGCAGAGTTGATGGCTCTGCCGCTGCAACAGCAATTTGGCGACAGCCGGCTCGAGGGAAATATCAAGCAGCTTACGGAAGGGAAATCCATGAGACAGCACGTGCAGGACGATGCAGTGGAAGCGGAGCTGCGGGATTCTCCAGCGGTGGAACGCAATGAGGAATGGTACGCGGAAAGACGGGCGGAATTGAAGCGGCAGGCTGAGGAATTGCGCAGAGGCTAGAGTCTGGTGCGATAGCGCTTTTTGGAGATCAAGGATCGTTGATGGCAACGCTAGAGAAAATTGAAAGCCGAGTTCCAGAGTCGGTCGAAGCCGAGTGCGCGATCCTGGGCGGAATCTTGCTGGATAATCACGCCTTCAACGAGGCGGCGGAATACCTCAAGCCGGAAGATTTTTCTATCGACTCGCACCGGCGGATTTATTCGCGGATGATGGAGCTGGCCGAATCGTCGCGGCCCATCGACATCATCACGCTGGTCGAAGAGCTGAGCCAGAAAAGAGATTTGCAGGCGGTCGGCGACGTTGGTTACATCTCCGGGCTGCTGGATGGAGTGCCTGACCGGCCATCGATTGAGCACTACGTAAGAATCGTTCGCGATAAGGCCATCCTGCGCGGACTGATCAATGTTTCCACAGCGGCCATTGCCAAGGCCAGCGAGCAGGCGGAACCGGCCGATACGATTCTCAACGAGGCAGAAGCGGCGGTCTTCGAACTCTCGGAGAAGCGCATTGCCAAGGGCTTTCAGAGTTTTAAAGAGATTTCGCGGAAGTCGGGCGGAATCGACGCGCTGCTGCAACGCGGCGCTCGCATCACGGGGCTGGCTACGCATTACAACGATCTCGATGAGATGACCAGCGGTTTTCAAAGGGCGGACCTGGTCATCCTTGCGGCGCGGCCTTCGATGGGCAAGACCGCTTTTGCCATGAATATTGCGGAGAACGCGGCGATCGATGACGGCAAGGTGGTGGGCATCTTCTCGCTCGAGATGTCGAGCGAGGCCCTGCTACAACGGCTGCTTTGTTCGCGGGCCATTGTCGATGCTCACAAGTTGCGAACCGGGTCGCTGTGGGGCGACGACACGAAGAAGATCATCCGGGCGTCGGAAGAGCTGGGCAACGCTCCGCTGTTTATTGACGACACGCCGGGAATTTCTCTGAGCGAGATGCGCGCCAAGGCCCACCGGCTGAAGCAGGCGCAGGGACGGCTGGATCTGCTGGTGGTCGACTATCTGCAGCTGATGTCGGGCGGCAGCAAGCGCTTTGAAAATCGCACGCAGGAAGTTTCGTCGATCTCGCGCGGGCTGAAGGCGATTGCCAAGGAGCTGGGCGTGCCGGTGGTGGCGTTGTCGCAGTTGAGCCGCGCTCCGGAGAGCCGGGGCGGGGATCACCGGCCGCAGCTTTCTGACCTGCGCGAGTCGGGGTCGATTGAGCAGGACGCGGATGTGGTCATGTTTATCTTTCGCGAAGAGATCTATAAGCAGGACGATCCTGAGCTGAAGGGACGGGCGGAGATCATTATTGCCAAGCAGCGCAACGGGCCCATCGGCAAATTCAACCTGACGTTTCTGCATAATTCGACGCGTTTTGCGAATATGCAGGACGGGAATAACGAACCCGGGGAATAGGGAATCCGACTGCCGGACCCCTTTCCTTGCGGGTAATGTCCCAATTTGGTTTTCACCACGGAGACACGGAGTCACGGAGAAAAACTTGACCTGTAAAAACCAGAAGGCGAACGTCTTGCCGCGCCGTTGGCTTTCTCTGTGTCTCCGTGCCTCCGTGGTGAAAACCAAATTGGGACACTACCTCATTGCTTGACTTAACTTTTGCTGTGTCCGGCGGGATCAACGAGGCGGATCTAGCTACTGAAGATTGAGGATCGGGCGGATCCGCATTAACCCCGCGACACCTCCTACCTGTGGAAAACTATGTGGATGAAAGGACCGATCGCATAATGCTTTCAACCTGTCTCAGGGCGAAGACTTCCCGGGCGATCTGGTTGCGTTTCTAAGGCTATGTTTCTAAGTTAGTTAACTCGTTTTTTTGGCAAATCTGCGAAAAGGCTTGGAAATCAGCACTTTTGTCACAAAATGTGAGATTTGCACATTATCTGGGCGAGGGGCATTGGCATCCCGGGGTAAACGCCCTCAGCCGGCTCCGGATCTAAGGCTGACTAAGGGGGCTGGAGACTGCAGATTTCGTCGGGGTTTTGTCACACTCAAGGGTGATGTGGCTCATGGCGGGTCCGCTCGCCTGGACCTACGCTAGTCGGGAAGGCAGGATGGGAGGGTCCTTCCTCCGATATCTCTGTCGCGGTCAGCGTGGCCCTGCCGGGGGCTGGCGCTTTGATTCCAGCCGGCAGTGTTCCGCAAGTTCTTTGTCCTCACGTCTTCTAACCTTTTTGCCTGGAGAACTTCCTATGCTGCATCTCGATACGGGTAATACAGGATTCATGATTCTATGCACCAGCCTGGTCATGCTGATGACGCCGGGGCTGGCCTTTTTTTATGGCGGCCTGGTGGGGCGCAAGAATGTGCTCGCCATCATGATTCAGAGCTTTGTCTCGATGGGCTGGACTACGGTGATCTGGTACTTGTACGGCTACTCGCTGTGCTTCAGCGGCGACTGGCACGGGGTCATCGGCAACTTTCACAATGCGTTTCTGCGGGGCGTCGATCTGACGACGGCGTCGCCGAATGAAACGATTCCGATGTTCGTGTTCATCGCGTACCAGATGATGTTCGCCATTATCACGCCCGCGCTCATTTCGGGAGCGTTCACCAACCGCGTGACTTTCAAGGCGTACATGCTATTCCTCACCGGTTGGCTGACATTTGTATATTTTCCATTTGTGCACATGGTCTGGGGTGGCGGCTTTTTGCAGAAGTGGGGAGTACTCGATTTTGCCGGCGGCATCGTGGTGCACAACATTGCGGGCATCGCGGCGTTGGCTTCGGTGCTGTATGTGGGGAAGCGGCACACGGCCGATCGCGGGCCGCACAGCATTCCGCTGGTGGCGCTGGGCACGGGGTTGCTGTGGTTTGGGTGGTACGGATTTAACGCGGGGAGCGAAATGCGCGTGGATTCAGTCACGGCGACGGCTTTCCTGAATACCGATCTGGCGGCTTCGTTTGCGGCGGTGGCCTGGTTATTTGTGGCCTGGCTCAATGAGAAGAAGCCCAAGCTCCTGGGCCTGCTCACGGGAGCCGTTGCCGGTCTCGCGACCGTTACCCCGGCGGCCGGATATGTTTCTCCGACGACGGCGGTCATCATTGGCCTGGTTGCGGGAGTGGTTTGTTACTACGCGGTAGAAATGAAAAACAAGCTGCAATGGGACGACGCGCTGGATGTTTGGGGAGTCCACGGAGTTGGGGGCTTCCTTGGCATCGTGATGCTGGGAATTTTTGCCAATAAGCAGTTCAATCCTTCCGGAGCGAACGGATTGCTTTACGGCGATCCAACATTCCTGCTGAAACAAGTCGTGGCCGTAACCTTCTCGTCGGTGTGGGCTTTCGTGTTTACATATGCGATGCTGCGAATCATCGACATGTTCACGCCCGTGAAAGTCGACGAACTGAGCGAGGCGCTGGGGCTGGATGAATCGATTCATGGCGAACATGCGTATGAGGAGACTCCCGAGCATGATCTGCTTCACACCGGGATTCGCTAGCAGCAAGTAGAGCTTCTTGAGCGTAAGGGGACGGCCGGTTCTCGACCGTCCCTTTTCGTAATCGTTGTTCCCGGTGCGAAAAAAAGTTTACTTCTTTTCTGCGACAGACGTCGACGTGCGCCCGGTAAGCTTATTGGTCTCCACCGTTGTCATGGTCTTACCGTCGGCGGAGACGGTCATTTTCGCCACCGCCGTCACCTTGCCGTCACGCTTATCCGTTTCTTCGATCGTATGATCGTTGATGCGTTTCAGTGAGACGGAAGTGTAGAAGAAGGATCCCTTGGCCGGATAATCTTTGCCGTCGAACTTGGCGGTGTAGGTTTCACCCGTGGGATTCGACATCGTCAGTTCATCGCCATTGCTTTTGAAGGTTGTGGTGCGGCCATTTTCATTGGCGCTCGTTTTTGTTAGCCGCCAGGAGCCAGAAATAGCGTTTGCTCCAGCCGGCGCCTTTCCTATTCTCTCGGCGGTTGCCTCGTAGGTGGCGGTTTTATCGCCATCGGGAGAATGTTCGACGGTTTTCACCGTCATCGTGTTGCCGTCATCGGAAACCGTACGCGTCATTTCGTAGACCGGCTTGCCGTTCTTCCTGGTTTTAAATTCTACGGACTTGTCGTTGATCTCATGCACGTTAAGGGTGTCATAGGATTGACCGCTGACCGGCTGATCCTGTCCGTCGGCCTTGACGCTGACTTTCGGCACGCAGGTGGAGCACTCGTACATGCCCCCTTTCAGCGATGCGACGAGCGGTTTGGGTGACGGCTTCGACTGGTCGTCATTTGTAATCCACGTGCCATCGAACGGGCTTTGTGCGGACAGCAGGGTGGGAGCTAAAAACAGTGGCGTGAAACACAGCACAAAAACAGCGATTCTCTGAATCGATTTCACAAATCTTCCTCCCTCCAATAAAGTGTCCAGTTTCGCTGACCGGGGATGATAAGCTTTCATCTAAGCCAGCCAGAGGTTTTAGATGAAAGCGAAGCCCAAAATGTGGTTCGATTTCATCAAAGAAATCTCGGAACATGCGAAGGGTCGGCGAAATTTCGCCGGATTTTGAACAGGCAACCACTTCCTCGCGGACGGTCATCTATAGCGCTGTAATTGGAAGTTATGCGCGCAACGGGCGATAGTTACTCTGTTCGTTAGCGCACGGTAAGTCGGGCCGTTTACAGCACTTTTTAACACTGCGGTGTACAGGCTTCATGGAATACTCCAACGTGCAGTGCAAACGTAAAAAATTAGACCGATGAGTTCGAACACCTTCGACATCTTAGATCGCCGGGAAGGCGACATTTCCGCCAGAGCATTTTCGCTGGCCGAGGGCTGGCCGGCCACTTACTCCTACGTGGTGGTGGGAGTGTTGACGCTCGCCTGCCTCTTGCCATTTTCGGGGCGGGCGTTTCACGTGGACGACACGCTTTTTGTCATGGTGGCGCGGCAGGTCACGCACCATCCTTTCAATCCGTACGGCTTCAGCCTGGTTTGGAACGACAGTGTGGAACGGATGGCGGACGTCACCCAGAATCCTCCCCTGGCCGGCTACTATGGCGCGCTGGTCGGTGAGTTTGCGGGCTGGTCGGAACGCGCTTTTCATCTGGCATTCCTTTTGCCCGCGCTGGCTTTGGCCTTTGGAACTTATCGCCTGGCGGGGCATTTCACGCGGTTTCCACTGCTGGCGACGCTGGCGACAATATTGACCCCCGGAGTGCTGGGCTCGGCAGCCAGCGTGATGTGCGACACGATGATGGTCGCGCTTTGGTTGTGGGCGATGATTTTGTGGATCGAAGGCCTGGAGCCGCGCAAAGCGTGGTATCTGGCGGGGGCCGGAGTTTTGATGGCGGCGGCGTTTTTGACGAAGTATCTGGGCGTGGCGCTGATTCCCCTGCTGGCGGCTTATTCGGTGGTGCGGTTGCGTCGCGTGGAAAACTGGATCTGGTACCTGCTGATTCCCGTGGGTGCGGTTGTGGGCTACGATTTGTGGACGCACGCGCTTTATGGGCACAACATGCTGGCCGGCGCGGTACGTTACGCCAATACCGAGCGAGGCCCGGAAGCCTGGGTATCGGTGTGGATCGGACTCAGCTTTACCGGGGGCTGCGCTCTTTCGGTGCTTACGCTAGCTCCCGTGACGTGGTCGCGCAAACCGTTGGGCATTGCTGCTGCGGTCGGAGCATTGGCATCGGCAGCGCTAATCTTTGGATGGTTGGATTACCACGGCCGAGATCATGGGGTGCTGGCGTTTAATTCCGTCCGCGCTCACTGGATGCTGGTGGGCAGCCAGTTAGCGATTTTCATTGCCGGCGGGCTTCTTACCTTCGCGTTGGCAATTAGCGATAGTTGGAAGCGGCGCGACGTGGACTCGCTGTTGCTGTTGGCCTGGGTGACCGGAATCTTCATCTTTGCCAGCTTTCTAAACTGGACAGTCAATGCCCGGTCGGTGCTTCCGTTGATTCCCGCAGCCGGGATCCTGATTGCACGACGGCTGGAGACGCGGCGCGACGCTTGGAGCCAAACTCTGAATCTGCAAGTCGCTTGCGCGTTGATAGTATCGGGCGCGCTGTCGATCTGGGTACTGGTGGGCGATACGCAGCTTGCCAACCTCGCGCGTGAGGCTGCCTATAGCGTGCAGCAGCAGGCCGGCAGCGCAGGAGGAACCATCTGGTATCGAGACCATTGGGGCTTCCAGTATTACATGGACCAGTTAGGGGCGCGGTCGATTGATGTCCACAATTTCCAGATTCGCCCCGGCGACCACGTTGTGGTATCGGAACGATTCGCCGAACTGTTTCGATATCCCGACAATCTGTCTATGCAAAACGAAAGAGTACTGGAATTTGCGAATCACTCGGGGGTAGCCACGACCAGTTGGCAGCTGGGCGCCGGCTATTATGCGTCGAATTTCGGTCCGTTGCCGTTTACGTTTGGCCATGTTCCACCCGAGCGCTACACTGTGGTGCAGGCGATCCGTTACTAGGCTAAGGAAAAGCTTCCTGGGTTTTAGGGTCGCCGCGATAGCTCCCTGCAGGGCGTGAAGCTTCCGGTAGTTTCGTTGATTTAGTTTTCACCACGGAGGCACGGAAACACAGAGAAAGCCAACGGCGCGGCAAGACGTTCGCCGTGACTCCTTGGTGCGAAAAGGCAAATCAGGACATTCCCCAGCTTCCGAGAACATTGCTACTCATGCCAACTTCTGAACTCCACGGAAAAACCGTGGAAATTGACGGGTTTGAGGATCGTGTAGTTCCATGCCAGCAAGAGAAAAAAAAGGCTGCAGCGTTTTTGCCGATTTTCCTGGTTCTTACCTATCTCGTGCTGGGCGTGCGGTTCTTTGGTCTGATCCGGCAATATGCCGTCAACGTGTTGTGGTATGACCAATGGAAGTTCGACGACGCCACTCTATTCCAGCAGCGCTCGCTGTGGGAGATGTTTCGCTGGCAGCACGGACCGCATCGCCAGGGCCTGGGCGCGTTGCTGCAGAGGCTGATCGATCCCTGGTTTCACTGGAACAGCCGTTATGAAGCGTTCGTCGTCGGCGCCATTATCTTCAGCGCCGCAGTGTTTGCGCTGCTTCTCAAGGTTCGTCTGTACGGCAAGGTCGCATATAGCGATGCGATCATCCCTTTACTCTTTCTGACTCCCCTGCAGTATGAAACGCTGGTGGTGACACCTAATCTGGCGAATGGTCCCGTGCCCTCGCTATTGACGGTGCTTTATTGCTTTTGCTGGTTGATTCCGAGCTATCGTTGGAAATACGCGGGCGTTTTGCTGGTGAACTTTGCGCTGACCTATACCGGCCTCGGAATATTTATCGGGATTGTGACCCCGGTGCTCCTGGTTCTCGACTACTACGCGAATACGCGCCATCTGCCTTCCAGATATCAGTGGGGTAGCGTGGCAGCCACGGTGATCGCCGTTGCTTCGCTGGCATCTTTTTTTGTCCACTATAAGATTGATCCCGCCGTGGATTGCTTTTCACCCGCGCCCAAGAGTCCGATTATGTTCGCCTGGTTTATCGCGCTCATGTTTGCCAACGCGGCCGATTACAAAATGTCGGCGGTTGGGACTGAGGTGGGATCAGTCGGGCTGCTGTTGCTGGCGGTGGGCCTGGTGATTTCGATCAGGAGGTTGTCATCTCGCAAGTCGAATGAGTGGCCGCGCGATGCGGCTGTCGCGGCGCTGCTGCTGTATTCGGCGATCTATTGCCTCAATACCGCCTATGGACGGCTGTGCATAGGGGTGTGGGGCGGAACCGCATCGCGATACGTGCCCTATGTGGTCCTCGGTCTTTTCGGTCTCTACCTCTTCGCATTGTCGATTCGGGGCCGAATCTTGCGCGCAACTCTGGTTTTAATCTTGCTGGCCCTGGCGTTGCTCGGTACGCGCCCTCTCAACAGCGCAGATGCCTGGGAACTGACGACCCTGAGTGACCGCAAAAACGCGTGGCGAGAGTGCTATCTGGCCCAGCACTACATCTCCAGATGCGACGCTTTAACACATTTTCAAATCTTCCCCTCAACGGAAGACACTCGCTTGCAGGAGAAGTTGGATTTCCTGGAACGCAATCATCTGAATCTGTACGACAAATCTCGATGAAGTGCATGCGAACCGTTAGCGCATTATGACCGGCACCCATTCGCCTGCTTCAATCCGTTCGCGATCGGGAGTGATCACCACCAAGCAATTCGCTCTGGCCAGCGTGGCGATGTCGCCTGAGCCTTGCCAGCGTGCCAACTCAACCGTGGCATTCTCAAATTCTCCGGAAAGAAAGGCGGGAAGAAATCGCTTCAGGCCGGTCTTTGTGCGGACATCGGATTTTAGCTGCGCGCGAAGAAAGACGAGTGGCTGCGGGGAGGCTCCGGCCAATGCTTCGATCATGGGGCGGACAAAAAGGTCGAAGGTGACCATGGTGGAGACAGGATTGCCGGGTAGGCCGAAAAAGTACTTCTTCGGCGCTGCGGATATTCTTGCTCGCACTGACTCCCGATTCGGCGCCTGCACACGGGCGGGGGCGCCCGCGCCACACGAACTTGAGGGACACGAGCCGAAGACGATCGGTCTACCGGGCTGAATTCTGGCTCCGGTGAAGTAGAACTGCGCTTTCAAGTCTTCCAGAACCTGCTCTACCAAGTCATATTTGCCCATGGAGACGCCGCCGGTCAGCAGCAGAAGGTCGGTTTCCGAGAATGCCTGTTCTATCAGCGCTCGCAGGCGCTTGGGTTCATCGGGAGCAATCGGCATCGGCACGCCTTCAGCGCCGGCGTTTTCAACTTGCGCGGCCAGCGAGTAGGAATTTGAATTCCGAATTTGTGCTGGACCGGGCGTGGCATCAATTTCGACCAGTTCGTCGCCGGTCGCGAGCACGGCCACGCGCGGCCTGCGAAAAACCTCAACCCGGCTCTTGCCTACGGACGCCGCGATAGCGATGCCGGCATGATCGAGGCGCCGGCCTTGATCGAGGAGCGCCTCTCCGGCACGCGCTTCAGCGGCGCGCGGCACGAAATTTTCTCCGGCGGCAACGTTGCGGCGCACTTCCACGGCGCAGTCGGAGAGGACTGATGTGTCCTCGACCATGACAACCGCATCGGCCCCTGGGGGCAGCGGGGCGCCGGTCATGATGCTGACGGCCTGGCCGCGGCTGACCGAACATGCGGTGGAATCTCCGGCTTTGACTTCGCCGACTACTTCGAGCCGCACGGGCAGATGCTGCAGGTCTTCCGCGCGCACGGCATAGCCATCACGAGTGGACCGCGGAAAGGGAGGGAAATCGCGGTCGGCCGTTATTTTTTCGGCCAGAACGCGGCCTCTTCCAGCCAGGAGATTGACCACCTCTTTCTCTGGCGAAGCCAAGCTGGCCGCGTGCTGCTCGACAAGGCGGCGAGCTTCTTCGAAGGAAAGTATTCGGGCAGGGGCGGTCGGAGGAGATGAGGACATGGCAGCATGATAGCGCGGGCTTGCGGTTGCCGAGCTAATCAGTCGTTGGTCGTCAGTCGCTAGTCGTTAGCAGGCAACTTGCGCGCCGAACAGGACGTTGCAGCAGGTTGCAGCTGAGGCTGGAAGGCTAGCGCGCCAGTTCCTGCCCGAGCCCGGTTGCATTGCTGGCGAAGCAAAGACCGGTTTCCAGGTCTACCAGGCCGGAGCGGACCAGTTTGGCGATCTCGTTATCGAAATGCTGCATACCGTCTTTTTCGCTGGCCTTGATGGCATCGAGCAGGGTGCGGCCGAGGCGTTCGCCTTGCTCGACGCAGTCGCGGGTGCGCGAATTGGACTTCAGAATCTCGACCACCGGGACGCGGCCGGCGCCATCGGCGCGCGGAATGAGCCTCTGAGCAACGATGAAGCGGAAAGTCTTGGCGAGGCGCTCGCGCACCGATTGCTGCTCGGCGGCGGGAAAAATATTGATAATGCGCTCGACGGTCTTCGAAGCATCGATGGTGTTCATGCTGGAGAGAACGATGTGGCCATTTTCGGCGGCTTCGAGAAGAATCTCGAGCGTCTCGCGGTCGGGGATCTCTCCAACCATAATTACGCGCGGAGCCTGGCGCAGCGCGGCTCGCAGGGCCAGCGTAAAGTTCGGGGCGTCGCTGTGCAGTTCACGCTGATGCACCGTCGACTTCTTGTGCCGGTGCAGAAACTCGATGGGATCTTCGACGGTGAGCACATGATAGCAATGCTGGCTGTTGATGCGGTCGACAAGAGCAGCCAGCGTGGAAGACTTGCCCGCGCCGCTCCCTCCCGCGACGAGAATGATCCCGTTACGCACCATGGCCGCGTCTTCGAGGTGCGCGGGCAGGCCGAGGGAGGCAAAAGTTGGAATGGTGGTGGGAATGACGCGCATCACGATCGCGCAACTGCCGCGCTGGATGAAAACATTGACGCGGAAGCGCGCTGTTCCCGACAACCCGAAGGAGATGTCACAGGAGCCCTGCTCGCGCAGTGCGCTGAGCGCCTGCTTATTGGTGCCGATCAGGTCGGCGGCGATGCGGCGCGTGTCGTCGGCCGAAAGCACTTTGTTGCCGGCCAGTTTGACAGGCAACAGTTGTCCGTGGATTTCGACCTGAGGCGGACGTCCGGGAGAAAAAACCAGGTCGCTCACGTTCTCCGAGGCGCGCAACATGCCGGAAAGCAAGGCCGACGTTTGTTGCGCGTCCTTGCCGCTAAGGCCATCGAAAGCAATCGCAATCGGAGAACTACCCGGCGCAGCCATTCCCTACACTCCATTGATCAGTATTGACGCCGCAGGGGAGAAACGCTGTGCAGCGTGAAGCCTTGTAATGAATGTAGCCCGGATGTGGCAGAGGCGGAAGGCCAATCGGGACAACGACCTCGGTAACTGGAGGAAGGCAGTTGCCGGTTGTCAGTTCCCAGAAAAACGTTCCTTCCAAATTCTGGAACGGTTTTCACTGAGAACCGACAGCCGAGAACCGAGAACTGAATTTTTACTTTTTCGCCGGTTTTTTCTTGCCGAAGCCGGTTTCGACGGTCGCGCCAATGCTTGCCAGCATGTCTTTGGCCGGTTGCGCGAAGGGACCGGTGGGATCGAGTTCTAAATACTTTTGAAAAGCCTCGGCCGTGCCGTCGGGAGCGACCATCTTGCCGTCTTTCGTGGTTGCCTTGCCGATCAAGTTCACGCCCTTCCAGTAATATGCGGGAGCTTTGGTGGGATCGGCGGCGATCACCTTGTCGAAAGCGGAGATGGCGTCATCGACCTTGCCGGTATTGGTATAAACGGCGCCCATGTTGAAGTAGTAGGAAGCAGCGCTCGCGGGATCCAGTTGTGCGGCTTTGGTGTACTCGGCTACCGCGTCGTCGATCTTATTGTTTTTTGAATACGCCTGGGCCAGGTTGTTGTGGTAAGCAGCCAGCTTCTTATTATTGTCAGGATCTTTCTGCGCCTGCTCCGAGGCGCCGCGTAAGTCGATGGCCTTCTGGAAGGCAGCGGCGGCCGCTTCGTAGCGCTTCTTCTTTTCGTCGGGGTCCGTCTGTTTTGCCGCTGCACCGAGATAGGCGTTGCCAAGTTCGTACCAAATTGGATCGCGGTTCGGGTCAATGGTATTGGCCTCGTTCAGGATCGCGACGGCACTGTCGTACTCCTTGCTGTCTTCTGCCGCGCGGGCGGCCTTGAGCTTGTCATTGAGGCTGCCGATCGTCTTGTTTTCGGCGGCTACCTTGGCCGCAGCCTCGGCTCTTTTCTTGGCTTCTTCGGGAGACATGCCCTGGCCCTGGGCGGCTTTTGCCTGCTCCGTTTTCAGGTCGATATCCTGCACGGTTTCGCCCAATCCGACGGGCAGGCCGTTGATGTGAAACACCTCCTTGCCATCTTTTTTGAGGGTAACGTTGTATTTGCCGGGAGTGATGCCGAGCGAGAAGTACTCGCCCTTCTTATTGGTTTTAAGAGTGTATTTGTGGCCGTTGTCGCCGTTACTCCACTCAATTTCGGCGCCAACGATGGGATTGCCATCGACGTCTTTGCACACGCCTTTGATGGTGCCCGAATCTTGCGCCGATACGAGCGGAGCCGTTAGTCCCAGGGCGAGCACGAACAGCAGGGGAAGGATCAAATATCTCATCACGACGTAGCCTCCCGGCAGTGAATCTGAATTTACAAAAAGTGCCGCTTACGAATTTGTCGTCAATCAGCGCAGGCGAGCGGCCTCGTCCGCATAGGGAATCGGGTCTCTCGCTCCCGCTTCGCGAAAAGCGCGCAGGCGCAGCACACAACTGTCGCAGACGCCGCAAGCCCGGTCTTCGCGCTGATAACATGACCACGTTAAATCGAATGGGGCATTCAGTTCAAGGCCAAGCGTCACAATCTGGCGTTTGTGCATGGCGATGAGCGGGGTGACGACGCGGATGGTTCCGTCCCTTGTGCCCGCCTTCACGACCTCGTTGAAGGCTCGATAGTACTCGGGCCGGCAATCTGGATAGCCGGAACTGTCGGGTTCGACCGCCCCGATATAGACTTGCTCGGCTCCGAGGACCTCCGCCCAACTGACCGCGACAGCGAGAAAATGCGCATTGCGGAAGGGGACATAGGTTACGGGAACGCCTGCAGGAGTGCCTTCGAGAGCGTTGCTTTTGAGAGCATTGCCCGTGCCGGCAAAACTGGGAACGTCTATGTTCAGATCGGTGAGCGCGGAGCCGCCAATCGCGCGCAGAGCCTCATTGCGCACCAGCAGGCGGTCGCGAATTCCGAGGCGGTCGCAGATGCTTTCGAAAGCGCGCCGTTCGCGCTGTTCCGTGCGCTGGCCGTAGCTAACGTGAACGGCCGCTGCCTGGTGATCGCGGGCTGCGAGCGCGGCGCAAACGCAGGAATCCATGCCGCCGCTGAGCAGGACCACGGCGCGGGAACGCTGGCTGTTTTCGTTCAGCGGAGGCACGATCGGGTCATCGGGTGATTGGGTCATTGGATCATTTAGAGTCAAAAGCTTTGTCGCTTGCCGCTGGGGATACGGCTGCCTGGTGCTTGCGCTTGCCCCAGCGTTCACTCACATAATACGCAGCCAGCACCACAATCAGCGGATCGACCGGGCGAAAATAGTACGTCTCGGGATGGGAGAAATAATAAGCCAGCGGAAAAAATAGAAACACGATGGCGAACCGCACTGCCAGCGCCGCGTTGGCTGAACCGGGCTCTCGCCACAGGCGGCGCAATCCGGCCAGCGCCAGCACCGTCAGCGTTGTACCCACAAAAGTGTTGGGAACATCCAGCGGCTCTTCTTTCAGATACTCCGGACTGAAGCTCCAGAATCCGGTCCACATATAAATGATGCGGCGTCCGACGCGGTAGACGTACTGCGCCGGATGGTTGCGAATGTATTCCTTTCCCTGCTGCGCCTTGTGGGCCATATAGGCCAGTTCGCCACGCTGCTCGTATTCTTCCAGTTCGGCGTCGCTGTGGTTCGGATGCAGCGTGCGGTCGGCCCAGTGCAGCGAGTCGGCGCTGTTGCCGATGTAAAGCTCCAATCCATAACCGCTGCGGATGGGAATGAATTCGTGGAAGGTGCGATAGTTTCGCACGAGCCATGGCGTCATCACGGCAAGCGCTCCGAGGGCTGCTGTCGCAGCTGGCAAAACGTAAGCCTGCCGGTTCTCGACGCGCCGCCAGCATGTCCACAATCCGAGGAACGGAACGACCGACAGCACGACCGGCTCGGTCAGAGCCGCGAATCCTCCGAGAGCGCCGAAGCCCAGCCATTCCCAGAGATTGCCGGAATCTTCGAGCTTGAGCGCCCAGAGAAAAAGTATGGCCAGCAGCAACGTCACGAGACAGGTTGACCAGGCCCAGTCTGCGCCGTAGTAAATGCCGTAGGGAGAGAATGCCCATCCCCAGCCAGCCCACTTCGCCGCGCGTTCGCCCCATGAACGGCGGGCCAGAAGAAAAACGGGAATGCAGGTGAGCGCCGAGAAGAGGCTGTTGATGGCAAGCGCCGTCATCACGGAAGCGGGCGTGTGTGGCCCCAGGAGCCAGAAAACTCCCGCGAGCAGATACGCGTACACGGGAGGCAGCACGGCGGTCGGCCCCGTATTGGCGAAGACATTTCCGAAGCCGTGCCCGGTGACAATCGAGCGCGCCACCCGGCCAAAGGCCCAGTGCTCCACAACAAAGGGATCGAGCCACTCGTGATAGAGGAAAGGGATAACGGCGAGGC
Organism: uncultured Acidobacteriaceae bacterium; assembly: GCA_963775845.1. GTDB lineage: Bacteria > Acidobacteriota > Terriglobia > Terriglobales > Acidobacteriaceae > Acidiflorens. The sequence continues at coordinate 865,030 of CAVZKN010000002.1, forward strand.
GAACTAACAGGCCGGCAGCCACCATCGGCCAGTAGGAAGCCACATTTTTTGTGGCATGCGTTCTTGTTTTTTTTGGCGTCTCGGTCACTTCCCAGTCACGGTCCCGGCGGCCTGTTTATATCGTCCAATATGCATCGCTAGCGTATCATTAAAGCCTTGCCTGAAAGTCAGTTCGGCGGGTGGGAGCTTCCAGGAATGCAGCCTGCGTCGTTCGGGCCGAAGCCCGAAATTTCCATTATTGTTCCTTGCTTCAACGAAGAGGGCGTGATCGCCGAAACCTCTCGCCGCCTGACTGCCAGCCTGGAGCACATCGGACGCTCGTTCGAGATCATCTACGTCGATGACGGCAGCAAAGACAATACTCCGCGGATGCTGGCCGACCTGCATGCCGCCGATTCTCGAAACCGCGTAGTGAGGCTCTCCAGAAACTTTGGCCATCAGATCGCGATCAGCGCCGGGTTGGAATACGCGCGGGGCGCCGCTGTCGTGCTGATCGATGCCGACCTGCAGGATCCTCCCGAAGTGATTGGCGAAATGGTCGAAATGTGGAAGCAGGGCTATGACGTGGTTTATGGCACGCGCCGGCAACGGGACGGCGAGACCGCCTTCAAGACCCTGACCGCGAAATGGTTCTACCGGTTGATCAATCGTCTGTCGGAGGTTCCGATTCCGATGGACACGGGGGATTTTCGCCTGCTTGATCGCAAGGTCGTAGAGGCCCTGCTGGCCATGCCCGAGCGCGACCGTTTTGTGCGCGGGATGGTGAGCTGGGTGGGATTTAAGCAGGGGTCGGTAACTTATGATCGGGCTCCGCGACTGGCCGGAGAATCGAAGTACACACTGTGGAGAATGGCGCGCTTTGCGGCCGACGGAATTTTGTCGTTCTCGATTGCGCCGCTGCGTCTGGCCACCGTGCTCGGCGTGGCTAGTTCGGTGATCGCATTGCTTGGCGGATTGATCGCGGTAAGTTTCGGGCTCGGGGAAGGACGATGGATCGCGCCGTGGGCGTGGGTTGTGCTCGTCATTCTGCTGCTCGGCGGCGCGCAATTATTGTGTCTGGGAATTTTCGGCGAATATCTGGGACGGACCTACGCGGAAAACAAACGGCGCCCGCTTTATTTTGTGCGCGAGACGCTGGGCTTCGATGAGTCACTATCGCGCGGGGCTGAGGCGGGGCTCGCCGAGGACGAGCGGCGGTCGGCACGTGCAGGATTCGAGGGCTGATCCGCAACTCCGCCCTTCTACGCTGCTCGATCATTCCACACGGCAAACTGCGACGCTTTCGTTGCGGTAAGGGCACGTCATCCCGGCAACTGGCGGCTCGGTTAGCACGACCCAGTCGACTCCAAAATCTTTCTTCAGCCGCAAAAAATCCTGCTTCTGAAAGTTGCGCCATCCGCTTTGCGCGTCCACTTCGCGGACCCAGCGCTCGCCGAGATGCGGCACGCGCACCACGATGCACGCATCTTTCACAAAATCCGCCAGCACACTGCGCTCGGCGAGCGCGCGAAAGCCGTGATAATCTTCGCCGGGCAATTCCATGTAATAAGGATCAAGCGCAAAGTAGCTATTCACGGGCGTGTTCTTACTGATCCAGTGAAAGGCCTCGACCCAGGCGTTGGTCGAGGCGATGCTCGACCGCTCGCCGGGCAATTCCAGATGCGCGGTTGCGGGATACATCTGGCGCTGCGCGTAAAACATTCCGGCGCTGAGAGGAACAAACAAGAGCAGCCAGCGCAGAAGGTGGCGCTTGAGAACGTAACGGCCGAGCAAGCCTCCTGCGAGCAAGATAAAGAGCAAGTAGACGAGATGCAGAAAGCGCATCGGCTCGAGCGAGCGGAAGCGTTCCAGGCGCGGAGGCACCATTAAAATGAGCGCGACGGCGAACTGGAACAGGCCAAAGTAGACCAGCCGCTCCGCCACGCATGCCTGCGTTTTATTTTCGGGACTCTCCCGATCGCGGCCGAGGGCCAGCTTGCGGAACCACCACAACAGGGCCAGCGGAGCCACAATTCCCAGCCACTCATACCAGTGCCAGTGCAGCAGGAAATAAAATGACCGAGTGGCCTCGGCCCTTCGCCAGGCATTCGACGCCGGCTCGAACATCCAGCCCAACTGCATCAGCAGCATCGCGGCCTGCGGACTGCTGCCGTGACGTTCTGCCTTGCGCGGCCTCTTTAGCGGCCTCCACCCCAGAAACACACAATACGATGCGCCGAACGGAGACATGTTGAGATGCAGGGGAAATGCTGCCAGCAACAAGATCGCCGCGAGCACCAACTTCTCATCGAGCACAGCGACGATCGCGGCTAAGATCAGCGCCGTCGCCAGCGCGCGAGGATGCAGGTATTGATCGGTCAGAGTCAGCGCCGTGCCCGACACCGGAAGCGTCAGCAGAACGGCGACGAGCGCCACCGCAGCCCACTGGGCATAAACTTCCGCGAAACATCGCCGCGCGATGCGCCAGCATCCCCAGAGAATCAGGAATGTTGCGGCGAACTGCCAGGCCAGGAGGCTCCACGCCAAAGGAATGTGCGTCCAGCGAACGAAGAATGCCATCAACTTGTCGAACGCCGTCGCCCGAAACAGCACCTGGAAAAAATCTGCGTCGTAGGGAAACAGAGCCGGATTCAGGTTGTGCTTGATGGCGGCGAGGTAGTAAGCGTCGTCCTCAAGGCCGGGATGATAGCCCTGCACCACAATGGCAAAGGCTGTCAGCAGTAAGAGCGCGAGCCAGGTCCAGCGCGGCAGTGATGGTTTCGTCTGTGAGATAGGCGACTCGGCCAACGTCACTTGCCCGACCGGCCCTTGCCCGTCGTTCCATCCGCCAGCGCCTCGACGACGGGCGATACTTCCAAAACGTTCTGACTGACGTTCTGGCTGTAGTAGCGGGCGTCGGAACCGGGCTCGAGCCGGCGGCCGTTGCGATTGAAGATTTCGAAATGGGCTAGCCCCATTTTCTGCAAGCGAAACTGGATCGAGGTCTGCACGACACCCAGTCCGTATTGCACGCTGCGGCGGAAGTTGATCGAAGAGGCTTCGGCAAAATATTTTGTGGGGCAGGAAACTTCGCCCACGCGGTACCCGAACATCACGCACTGCGCCAGCATCTGGTTATCGAAGACAAAATCGTCCGAGTTCTCAAGCAGCGGAAGATCCTGGAGCACTGCACGGCTGAAGGCGCGATATCCCGTGTGGTACTCCGAGAGCTTCGCTCCGAGGAGCATGTTTTCGAAGAGTGTGAGGAAGCGGTTGGCAATGTACTTCCACACCGGCATGCCATCGCGTCGCGCCTGGCCTCCCAGAATTCGCGAGCCGAGGACCACGTCATAAACCCCATAGGCAATCATGCTCGCCATGGCGGTCACGAGCAGCGGTGTGTACTGATAATCGGGATGCACCATGATGACCACGTCGGCGCCCGCGGCCAGCGCTTCACGATAGCAGGTTTGCTGGTTGCGTCCATAGCCGTAGTTGCGGTTGTGGACGAAGGACTGCAAACCCAGCCGGTGGGCGATTTCGACGGTGCGGTCGGTGCTGTGGTCATCGACCAGAATGCGGATGTCGACCAGGTCGGGGAGCTCCCGAACCGTGGCTTCCAGCGTCTTTTCCGCGTTGTAGGCGGGCAGCACCACGGCAATGCGTTTGCCGTCGATCATGCGGAAATTCCTTAAAATAAGATGCTTAAATCATAACCGGAAAATGGGGTTGTGTCTGGAATGACGGGATTTTGCGGGTTGGCGTTGTTAGACTATATGGTATCCGGCGGATTGAATATGGCTCCTCGTACCCTGTTTGAGAAAATCTGGGACGCGCACGTGGTCGCAGCGCCCGAAGGGCAGTCGACGCTGCTCTACATCGATCTGCATCTTGTGCATGAGGTGACTTCGCCGCAGGCCTTCGACGGGCTGCGCGCTTCGGGAAGGCCAGTTCGCCAGCCGCTGCGCACGGTGGCAACTGTCGATCACAATATCCCAACCACGCCGCGGAGCCTCCCCATTGCCGACCCGATCGCCGCCAAGCAGATTGAAGCGCTGCAGAAAAATTGCCGCGAATTTGGCGTTCCGCTGTTCGATATGGATTCGGCCGAACAGGGCATTGTGCACGTCATCGGGCCGGAGCTGGGCATCACGTTGCCGGGGATGACGATTGTCTGCGGCGACAGCCACACCTCGACCCACGGCGCGTTTGGCTCGCTGGCCTTTGGCATTGGAACGTCGGAGGTGGAGCATGTCCTGGCAACACAATGCCTGCCGCAGAAAAAGCCGAAGACGATGCAGATCCAAGTCAGCGGAAAGCTGGCCGAAGGGGTCACGGCCAAAGATCTGGCGCTCGGAATGATTGGCCGCATCGGCACCGATGGCGCGACCGGCCATGTGATCGAGTACGCAGGCGACGCGGTGCGCGGCTTGTCGATGGAAGGCCGCATGACGCTGTGCAACATGAGCATCGAGGCCGGAGCGCGCGCGGGACTGATCGCTCCCGATGACACGACCTTCGAATATGTCAGGGGCCGGCGCTTTGCTCCGAAGGGTAAAGATTGGGATGAGGCGGTTGCATATTGGCGAACGCTGGCCAGTGACACTCAAGCGAAGTTTGATCGCGTGATCGAAATTGACGCGGCATCACTCGCACCGTTTGTGACCTGGGGGACGAATCCCGGGATGGTGGTTGCTGTGACGGCGCGCGTTCCCGAATTGACCAGCTTCGCGCAAGAGGCCGACCGGCGCGCCGCGGAACAGGCACTCGCCTATATGGGCCTCGATGCCGGCACGCCGATCGAAGCCATTGGCGTGGACCGCGTGTTCATCGGCTCATGCACCAACTCGCGTATCGAAGATCTGCGAGCGGCGGCGCGCGTGGCCAAGGGGCAGCATGTGAATCCGAAGGTGCGGGCTATGGTAGTGCCGGGATCGCAGGCGATCAAGCGCGCGGCCGAAGAAGAAGGATTGCACCGGATCTTTCTCGATGCCGGCTTTGAATGGCGGGAGTCGGGATGCTCGATGTGTCTCGGCATGAATCCCGATATTTTGCAGCCGGGAGAGCGCTGCGCTTCCACCTCGAACCGGAATTTTGAAGGACGGCAGGGGCGTGGAGGGCGCACGCATCTGGTCAGTCCGATGATGGCGGCGGCAGCGGCCATTGCCGGACATTTCACCGATATCAGGAATTGGCGATTTCAGTAGCACCACACAAACTCGGACGGACTTCTTATGCAGCCATTTCGCAAACACACCGGCCTCGTTGTGCCACTCGATAAAGTGAATGTCGATACCGATCAGATCATTCCCAAGCAGTTCCTGAAGCGCATCGAGCGCACGGGATTCGGCGAGTTTCTTTTCTACGACTGGCGGCTTGCCGCCGATGAAAAAGGCGGAACGAAGAAGATCGCCGATTTTGTGCTGAATCAGCCGCGCTATGCCAAGGCCTCGATCCTGGTCGCGGGGAAAAATTTCGGCTGCGGCTCTTCGCGCGAGCATGCCGTTTGGGCGCTGATGGATTACGGTTTCCGGGTGGTGATGGCCTCGTCCTTTGCCGACATCTTCGCCAACAACAGCCTGAAGAATGGATTGCTCACGGTGCGGCTCAGGGACGAGCAGATTGCGGAGATCATGCGGCGTTCGAAAGAAGTCGAAAACTACGAGCTGACCATCGACCTTGAAACCCTGCGGGTAACGGACGGAAAAGGATTCACGGCTACGTTCATGATGGACGAATTCTCGCGGCACTGCCTGCTGCATGGTCTGGACGACATCGGCCTCACTCTGCAACACGAAGGGGAGATTGCGGTCTATGAGGCCAACCATCCGGTGGGTGCGGAGATGAAGGCGATCCGGGGCTGACAGTTCACCGACGCTGAAAAGTGCATTCCACGTCAATCTAACCCGGCGGCTCAAGCCGGTCTTTTGTAGAACCTCCCGACCGCAACCGCAACCGAACGTACACGCCCTTTAGGTAACCTCGGGTAATCGTCGGTAACAGGCGAGCCACCCATTTCGAGCCTTACAATTACATCACTCCGCGCTCCCGATCAGGCGGTTTGCGGGGTTTCGTCTGGGAATCTCCCGGCGAGGTTCTGACCTGTCCGGCGCGGGCTCAAATCACCCGGCGTTGGTGGGAAAATGGCTGGAGTCCGCATCCCTTATGGCGTTTGGTTTTGGCTTTAATAAACAGAAGGTTCTCAGCTCCGCAGAGAAGTTTGTCCAACAGGGAAAGCTGCAGAACGCGATTGCGGAGTATGACAAGGTCCTGAAGAACGACGCCAAGGACCTTACCGTCAACAACACGATTGGCGATCTCTACGCGCGCCTCGGTGACAGGGCGAAAGCTATCGAGTGCTTCAAGAAGGTGGGCGACGCCTACGCCGCGCAGGGTTTTACGGTCAAAGGCATCGCCATGTACAAGAAGATCACCAAGCTCCAGGCGAGCGTGGATAGCTCCTTGAAGCTGGCGGAACTCTACACCCAGCAGGGTCTGTTCAATGACGCCCGGGCCCAATACCTGCAGGTCGCCGAGGACTTCACGAAGAGTGGCGACTTTGAGCAGGCGGTGCGCATTTTCCAGAAGGTCCTCGAAATGGACCCGGAAAACGTGCCTATGCGGGTCAAGCTCGCCGAAGTCTACGTCAAGATTGGAAAGAAGAAAGAAGCGTGGGAAATTTTCAGCGCGGTGGCCGAATTGCTGCGCTCGCGCGGGTCGCTCTCCGCTGCCGACGATATCCTGAATGGAATGCTGGCGCTTGAGCCCGGCAACAGTTATGTTTTGCTGCTGCGGGGGAAAGCCGCGTTTGAAGGCGGCGATTTCAAGAAGGCGATTAACTATCTGGAGATGGCCGCCGATCTCGATTCTCACCCCGACGGTTTGCGCGACCTGCTGAAGTCGTATTTGCAGATTGGCAATCTGAAGAAGGCGGCTCCGATTTCAGAAAAGCTGCTGACGGTGCACAACGATCCGGAAGGGCTGTTTCTGCTGGCGGAGGGCTGCATGCGCCTCGGCCAGTTTCATGAGGCGCTCGACATCTATACACGCCACGCTGACCACTTGCTGGCTATCGACTCGACCAAGCTGCTGGCGAGTTTGCATACCATGATCACGCACGTGCGCGATGATTCCGGCGCACTCGATTCGCTGCTGCGGTTGCTGAACAAGGCGGGCGAAAGCACCCACGTCAACGAGGTCACTGAGCTTCTGGCCCATGCCTCGGTCGAGGACGGCAACCTGACGCGCGCCCGCGACCTCTACCAGATGCTGTCGACCACCGAGCCGCAGAACACGCTGCACATGCAGAACTATCAGCAGGTGCTGGGGCGCATGGCGAGCGGAACGGCGGCCACGGGCATCACCGCGGAAGAAGGCGCGTTGATCGTCGAGGAACTGGAGACAACGGCTCCCGTCATCGAGCAGAGTTATGCGGATGACGTTGCAATAGCGCTGCGATCAGCGGTCACCGACGCCGATCTTTTTATTTCCTACAATCTGCCTGATAAAGCGGTCGTGCCTTTGCTGGCGGTGCTGCCAAAAGCTCCGGGCGATGTTCAGTTGAACCAGCGGCTGGCGGCGCTGCATACGCGCTTTCATCGTTTTGCGGAAGCGGCTGGCTGCTGTCGCGCCCTGGAAAGCATTTACCGCGAGGCCGGGCATCCGGACGAAGCGGTCCGCTATGGAGACTTGGCCGCCCGCTACGATCAAAATGCGGCGACAACTTCAGTTGCCGCGGGGACGGTGGCGGACCCATCGGCGGCAAACGCGTCCTCGTCAACATCGTCTTCGGCTACTCGAGCGGCCGCCGCTAATTCCACTGGTGGTGGAGCGTCAGCTCCCTGGCCAACGCCGTCGCCGGTCGATGCTCCCCAGCAGGCTCCCGACTTGACTTCGGAGTGGGAGCGCCTGATGGCCGCCGAGCAGCTTGATAGCGAGCAGGTGTCGGAGGCCGAATTGCCCGCTGCCGCCGAGGGCGAGGCTGACGACACGAATCCTGAGATTGCCGAAACCGTCGACGAAATCCGCTTCTACTGCGAGCAGTCCATGATGGAGCAGGCGCGGGCCAGAATGGAGAAGCTCGAAACGCTCACCAGCGACCCGAGCATTCTCGATCCTGCGCGCGCCATCCTGGCCTCTGCCGAGCAAGCGCCGGCCGAACCCGAGCCGGAAGTGGCCGTGATCGAAATCACGGACGCAGATACGGCAGACATCGAAGCGGCCGTTGGCGAAACAGCAAAGTTCGACATCCCGGACCGCGAAACTTCGAACGTCCGCCCCAAAGAGGCCGAGCATTTCGAAACGGCGACGAGAAGTCTTTCGGGACTGGAAATCGCCACCTCGCCTGACCTGATGACGGGATACGATCATCAGACGTCCAGCGAAGTTCCTGGCGATGTCCCCAGCGAAATCGATGTCAACATCCAGGCCGCTGCGGCGCCGCCCGAGCCGCAGCCTGCCAGCATGCAGGCCGCATCCGCAGCCACGGAACATGGGACACCTGCGGCATTGCCGGCGTTTGTCGCGGACCTGGAAGCGTCGCTTGGAGATTCGTTCCCAATGGCGCCGCCTGCGGCTGAGACTCCCGCGCACGCTTCACCCGCTGAAAACGCACCCGCCTGGCCGGCACCGAAGCGCTTTGCGGCCAGCGCTCAGGCCGAGACGCCTGCGCCTGTCTCTGCGAACGAGATGGAAGTTGCGGCCGCGGCCACGCCTTCGATAACCGGGTCAGCGGCAGGTTCAGCTGCCGCCGCCGCTGCGCCTGCAATGGTTGCTCCGCCGACGAATGCGTCAACGACTGCTCCGGCAATGACCTTTGGATCGGTCTCGGTCCGTCCCCTGGGCGGGGGCGCTCATGCCACGTCATCCGCGGGCGGCGTCGATCTTTCCGAGATGTTCGGCGAGCTGAAACAGGAGCTCGAAGAAGAAGTTACCGCCGGCGCGGACGATCCCGAAACGCACTACAACCTGGGTGTTGCATTCCGCGAGATGGGCCTGCTCGACGAAGCCATCGCAGAATTTCAGAAAGTATGCTCGGCGCTCGATCAGGGCAAGGAGTTTTCGCAGCCGGTGCAAAGCTACACCTGGCTGGCCCAGTGCTTCCTCGACAAAGGGGTTCCTGAAGCCGCTGTTCGCTGGTATGAGCGGGCGCTCGGCACGCCCGGCCTCGATCAGGATGGGCGTCTCGCCATCACCTACGAACTGGGATCGGCGTGCGAAAGCGCCCAGGACAGACCGGCAGCACTCCGTTATTTCACTGAAGTCTACGGCGCGAACATCGATTATCGCGACGTGGCCGAGCGCATTCAGTCCCTGAAGTCGTAGAATGCACGAAGTGGGTCTGGGAAAGTTTGCGCCTGGGATGTGACCCGTCCCGCGCCTCTCCGACGGCATTGGTTGCGGCCTTACTCACCGCTATACTCGGAACTTGACTCGGCACTCTACTCGGATCAGCGCGTGCAATGATTTCGGACCCTAAATTACCTTTTCCCAACGAACCCACCCGTATGGGGGACCTCAAATCCTCCGCGGAGGCGTCCGTCGCGGTGAGCGCGCCGCCGGAAGCGAATCCCTCTGCCGCGCCACCGCCCTCGATCGGGCGTTTGTGGCTGCATCGCATCGGAGTGCTTCTGTTCGTTTTCTTGTGCGCCACGCTCGGCGTGATGCTGATGATTCTGCCCTGGCGTCCGGAATGGTCTGAGAATCCCTTGCTTTTGTCGTATCCGACGCTGCACGCCATCATGGCCAGCGGCTTCGCGCGCGGCGTCTCCACCGGCCTGGGATTTCTGAACGTGTGGATCGGTTTCTGGGAGGCCATTCAATACCGGGAGGAATGAAAACATTTAGACATTGAATCATTGAGGCATTGAGTCATTAACCCCTATGCCGAAATCACTCAAGATTTTCAATGATTCAATGCCTCAATGATTTAATGTCTCAATAATCTATGTCTGATCAACCACTCAAGTCCGCTCCGCTCGCGTATCAGAACGAGCCGTTTCTCAACAGTCCTGACGGCAGGATTCTGCGTTTGCTCTCCGAATACAGCGAGCCGCTGTCGCGCTTCCGCCGCGAGCAGATTCAGGATACGGTCGTCTTTTTCGGATCCGCCCGCATCCCCAGCCACGACCACGCCAACAATCGTCTGAGCGAGCTGCGGGTCGCCGAGTTGCCGGGAAACGACGCGCAGGCCACCGCCGAGCAAAAGGCTCTCGACATGAAACGTGCCGAAGCGGATGTCGACATGGCCCGCTATTATGAAGACGCGCGCCGCCTCGCCCGCATGCTGACCGAGTGGTCCACGCAGATTCCGGCCAAGCGCCACCGCTTTGTCGTTACCACCGGCGGCGGGCCGGGCATCATGGAGGCGGCCAATCTCGGCGCCCATGAGGCGGGAGGCAAGACGATCGGCCTCAACATCAATTTGCCCTTCGAGCAAAGTCCGAATCCCTACATCACTCCCTCGCTGAACTTCGAGTTTCATTACTTTTTCATGCGCAAATTCTGGTTCGCGTATTTGGCGAAAGCGCTGGTCATTTTTCCGGGAGGCTTTGGCACGCTCGACGAGCTTTTCGAAATTCTCACGCTGGCCCAGACCGAGAAGCTGGCCAAGAAAATCGTGGTCGTCATCTATGGCAGCGCCTACTGGAAGAAGATCATCAACTTTGAGGCGATGGTGGATGCGGGCACGATCTCGGCGCCGGACCTCGATCTGTTCAAGATGTGCGATTCGCCGGAAGAAAGTTTCGAATTTCTGAAAGAGGGACTGACCAAATACCATCTCGCTCCGCAACAAGCCAAGCGCACGACGGAGCCGGCCGTGCCCGAGATCGCCAAGACCAGGCCGTAAATCGTGTGTCGCGGACCTGCCCTGAGCGAAGCCGAAGGGGCCCCCGCCCGCGTGCGTGCAGCTGCACAAACTGACAAGTAGTTGCCCATCCTTGTCTCAAGGAACCTCCATTGCCCGTCCATCGTATAGACTCTGACGAGCGATATTGCGGAGAGAGAATGTTTTCACGAAGAAAATCGAATTATGCCTTCTGTTGCCTGATTGTTTTCTGCACAACATTTTGCGCGACTTCGGCGTTCGCCCAGCCCCCCGCCGCCAGCGAGATGCCTTCGGTCCTCCAGGTTCCTCCCGAGGCGCAGCCCTCTTCGCATTTTGACGCGACCGCGGCCACCAATGCCTATATGGCGCAGATTCCTGCCGACAAGACAGCCCGTTCCGACGCCTATTTCGAGGGCGGCTACTGGCTGATCCTGTGGGACTTTCTCTCTGGAGTCGTGGTGGCGCTCGTGCTGCTGAACCTGCGCTGGTCGGCCCGAATGCGCGATTGGTCGGAGCGGGTCACGCGCTTCAAGCCGGTGCATACGTTTGTCTACTGGGTGCAATATCTCGTCCTGACGACAATCCTCATTTTTCCACTCACGGTGTATGAAGATTATTTTCGCGAACACAAATACGGGCTCGCCACGCAAACCTTCGGTCCCTGGCTGATGGATCAGGTCAAGGGACTGGCAGTGGGCCTCGTCCTGGGCGGGCTGCTGGTCATGCTGCTCTTCGGCGTCGTGCGCCGCCTGCCGCGCACCTGGCCGATCTGGGGAGCAGTTGTAACCATATGTTTCGCGATCTTTGCCATCCTGATCACGCCCGTCTACATCACTCCCATTTTCAATAAGGTCACGCCCCTCAACAATCCAAAGATCGTCGATCCCATCCTGAGCATGGCGCGCGCTAACGGAATCCCGGCAAAGAACGTCTATGAGATTGACGCCTCGAAGCAGACGACGCGCATGAGCGCCAATGTCAGCGGTTTTGCCAACACCATGCGCATCACGCTCAACGACAACCTTCTGCGCCGCGGATCGCCGGAGGAAATTCAGGCGGTCATGGGCCACGAGATGGGGCACTACGTGATGAACCATATCTACAAAAGCATCCTGTTTCTTGGGATCGTCATCGTGATTGGTTTCGCCTACCTGCGCTGGGCCTTGGACTGGTCGCTGCAACGCTGGGGAGAAAAGTGGCAGATTCGAGGCGTGGGCGACACGGCGGTCCTTCCGCTGGTGATGCTGCTGGCCGCCATCGCTGGATTTGTCATTAATCCGGTCATGAATACCTGGATACGCACGGAAGAGCACGAAGCCGACATGTACGGATTGAACACGAGCCGGCAGCCCGATGGCTTTGCCCAGGCCGCGATCCACCTTGGCGAATATCGCAAGATGAATCCCGGTCCGGTCGAGGAGTGGATCTTCTTCGATCATCCAAGCGGCCGGAATCGCATCCATGACGCCATGCGCTGGAAGGCGGAAAATTTGCAGTTATTTACGAACAAGCAGTAAAGACATGCGCGAGACGGCCTGCAAGGGGTACGTCCTAATTTGCCTTTTTTCACCACGGAGTCACAGAGCCACGGAGAAAACCTCGAAGCTGTAAGAACCAAGAGGGCAGGGTTTTGCCAAGCAATTGGGTTTCTCTGTGTCTCCGTGACTCCGTGGTAGAAGAAGCTAAGAAGCTAAATGAGCACACCGCCTGCAGCGAGTTCCGCGCGACAGAACGCACCAAATTCTCTTAGTATTCTGAGAGCTAAATTGCCGCCGGCTGACGGTTTCTTGTGCGGCCCAGGCCAATTTCGCGACGAGACTTCGCAATCCAGGAGTTTCCTGTGAGTTCTTACGAAACAGTTCCTCCCGTCAACCCGGTGGTTGCTCCGCAGCCGCCAGTCGTGGAGAAGGTCTTTATCGGCAAAGATGGCCTACGCGCCGGGTGGAGCGCGCTTATCTTTGTCGCCATCGTGATCATTCTCGGCATGGCCGTGGCCTTCCTCATCCACAAGGCCCGCCCCAACGCGGCGCGCAGTGCGAAGCCGCCCGCGGAGATCACTCTCAGGGAAGGGATCGAGCAGGAGGCCATCCCCATCGTTCTGCTCCTGGTCGCGGCCTGGATTATGTCGAAGATCGAGCGCCGCCGCTTCTCCGTTTATGGCTTGGGAGGTGAACGCACCCTGGCTCACTTTTTCGCCGGAACGGTCTGGGGGATCGTCTTCCTCTCGCTGCTGGTGCTCACATTGTGGAAGACGGGATTGCTGGTCTTTGACGGCCGCTTGCTATTTGGCGGCGACATTCTGCGTTACGGCGCGGCGTGGTTGTTCGGCTTCTTTCTGGTCGGAGTCAACGAGGAATTCATGACGCGCGGCTATCTGCAATACACGGTTACGCGCGGCATGGCCGGTTTCTACCGATGGGCCTTCAAAACGCGGCGCAGCGAAGCGTTCGGTTTCTGGACCGCCGCGCTGGTCTTCTCCATCCTCTTCGGCCTCGGCCACCGTGCCAATCCAGGAGAATCGCCCGTCGGATTGCTCTCTGCCGGGACAATCGCCATGGTTCTGTGCTTTAGCCTCTGGCGCACCGGCTCTCTCTGGTGGGCCATCGGCTTCCATGCCTCGTGGGATTGGGCTCAGTCATTCCTCTACGGCGTCGCCGACAGCGGAACCATGGCGCAACACCATCTCCTCGCCACTCACCCGGTGGGCAAACCTCTTCTGAGCGGAGGAGCGACCGGGCCGGAAGGGAGCATCTTCATATTCGTGATTCTCGGGCTGATCACGCTGACCATTTTTCTGACGCTTCCCCGCACGCGCCACGCTTACCTGCAAGAGCCATCCAACCAGTTGCCGGCAGGCGAGCCCGTTCCCCAGACGCTGCCCTCATCCTAAGAGCGCGGGATAGGGTCGAGGATCGATGCGGCGTAGTACGCTAGGTGCATGGCGGATCGCCGCAGCTGTCTGCTCTACTACATCACGGACCGAACCCAGTTTCCCGGAGATGAAAGCGCGCGCCGCCAGGCCCTGCTAGGCAAGATAGACGAGGCTGCTTGTGCCGGAGTTGACTACGTCCAACTACGCGAAAAAGATCTGAGCGCGCGGGAGCTGGGAGCGCTGGCCAAAGAGGCGCGCGCCGTCGTCCGCAATTGCTTTTCACTGAGAACTGAAAACCGGGAACCGGGAACTGGTCCGAGCCTCCTGATCAACTCGCGCACCGACGTCGCGCTCGCTGCAGGAGCTGACGGAGTTCACCTGCGCGCAGATGACATTTCACCTCGCGAAGTGCACCAGATTTTGCAAGCCGCCGCCAGCGCTCCGCCGATTACCAGTTTTCTCGTGGGCGTCTCCTGTCATTCGATCGAAGAGGTAAAGCGCGCGGAAGCCGAAGCTGCCGACTTTGCCGTATTCGCTCCCGTATTCGGGAAAGCAGGCTCTGCCGAAACGCCGGCTGCCGGTCTTCCTGCGTTACGAGAGGCGTGCCGACGAAAGATTCCCATCCTCGCCCTCGGCGGCGTGACCATGGATAATGCCGTCTCGTGCCTGGAAACCGGAGCGGCGGGCATCGCCGGCATCCGCTTGTTTCAGGAGAATAAAATCGAAGACGTCGTTCGCGCGCTGCGGGGAGTGTGACGAAGATGAGTCTGGCGGGATCGACGCAACCGCACAATCCGTCCTGCGCTGAAGGATTGGCTCCGGCGCTGGTCCGCATTCCCGCAGGATGGTTCTTGATGGGTTGCGCTAGCGGACAGGATAACGAAAAGCCGGTTCATCGCGTGTGGGTCGACGAATTTCTGCTCGCGGCATACCAGGTTACCAACGCCGACTATGGCTGCTTCTTGCGCGATTCCGTAGCGTCCGCCCCGCCGCAATGGTGGGGCGATCCGGCGTTCAATCATCCACAACAGCCGGTTGTGGGAGTGTCGTGGCACGATGCCGTCAGTTATTGCAAATGGCTGAGCGCGAGCACCGGCAGAAAGTTTCGTCTTCCCACTGAGGCCGAATGGGAGCGCGCCGCTCGCGGCGAACTGGAGGGAGCGCTCTATCCCTGGGGAGACGCTCCTCCGCAGTCGCGGACTGATTACAACGGGCGCTGCGAGGCTTATTGGAAGTCTGGCCCGGAGCCGGTTGGACGCGCTGAGCCAAACGCCTACGGCCTTTACAACATGTGCGACAACGTGCACGAGTGGTGCAGCGACTGGTACGCCCCCGACTATTATTCGGCATCGCCTGAGCGCGATGCGTGTGGCCCTGAAACCGGCGAGCGGCGCGCTTCCCGCGGAGGCTCCTGGCGTCACCACGTCAAGATCTCGCGCTGCGCCGCCCGCTCCAGCATTCCTCCCGAGTTCAAGTACGCGGATTATGGATTTCGCGTCGCCTGTAACGCTGGACAGGTATAGATTGAGAGCGTCCCGCGAAGAGGGAATGCTAGATGCCGGTTCTGGTGGACAGAAGAGCGCAACGAAGAGCCTCCTTGAAACTCTGGCGGAGGATCCTTGCCTCCATCGCCGGGCTGATCATCCTTGCGCTCGCGGCCGCTTTGTTGAACAACAACGTCTCCATCCCCCGGCCTACGCGAGCGGAGTTCGCTGACAATCTCGATCAAACCCTCGACCGGGGCACCGAATGGGCATTGCAGCAGTACCAGCAAACCGGAACCGGAGCGCCAACGCCCGAGGGCCAACTCCTTCTCTCCAACGCCGCCACTGCCCACATGATCGTCGACTGTGCTTCCATCTCCACGGACGCCCGCATGAAGGCACTCGCTTCCCGTTTCATCGAGGCTTGGAAGGATAAACCGACCATCATTGGGAAGATCGTCGACCCGTCGATACCGATGAAGGTCCCCAATCAGGAGGAACTTCAGAGTATTGAGGAGTACCAGCGTTGGATCTTGTACGGCGCCGCTCCCCTCGACGTTTCTCTATCGCCCCATGACCGCGGAAACATGTTTTCTTCCGACAAGTATCGACGCGGCAAAGCGACCCACCAGTTATTCGCCTTGTATTTCTACCGAAGGTCCAAAGGTTCAACGCCCGAGTTGGATCGCCTGATGGACACGATCGAGCACCAGATCGCGTGGGAGAGTGCCTTCGATTTTCGGGTTACGGACCTGTATCTGCAAAGGCTGGCATTTCTGCTGGCGGCGGGCAGACCCGATCTCATCCGGCCGCGATGGGCCGAGAGAGCGCTGGCCGCCCAGCAGCCGGACGGAGGCTGGATGCAAAATTGGCACGGATGGTCGCGGACGCCGTGGCGCTACTCTTTTCATGATGAGATGCCCACCGCTCACGCGACCGCGCAGGGATTGTGGACCGCCTGCATGCTCAAGTATCGCTATCCGGAATGGATCGAGCAGAATTACAAGTGAGCTGTACACCTGTGCACCCCATCAACGCCCCATGGCGTTAGTCTTTATCCTCATCCTCATCTTCGCTGGCAGGTGAAACGATATCACCAGTGATTTGACCCGTTCCGGCAAGAGATCCTACCCAGCGTTTCGGTTTTTTGTAGGCGAGAGGAGGAGCGTCGTCAGCCGCAGGCTCACGTAGTGGCGTCCGCAGAATAGTCTTGCAGATCCTCGCTGACACGGACGCGAAAGCGGCCTTAATTTGAGAAATCGAAATTCGCTCCATTTAGGATCCTCGCAGAGATTTTACGGCTTTCGTGAAATACCGATACTATGCAAAGGCGCATATCCTCGGCACCCGGCGTGCAAAATCCTAACGATTCATCACAAATCCACAGTGACGGCCCGCACATCCCCCTAAACAAGATCCCGCTAATCTGATGCCACTCCCCGGACCTCTCCCGGTCCGTCCCTCCAGAAAAGAGACACCAGTATGCCTGCGTCAAAATATGCGCTGCACTTTGCGCTTGTCGGGCTCTTCACTTTTCTGTCCAGTGCCGTCACCGCTCAGCCATCCGATCAAGCTCTCGCCGAGAGCATCTTGGGTCTGCAATGGAAGCAGCTCTCGCGCCGCGCTGGGACGATCTTCGCGGGCACAGTCATATCTGCTCCCGCGCAGGTTGTGTCGGCCCGAACCGACGCGACCCTGCGGCCAGGTTCCGGTCAAACGTCGACCGTCCAACTCAGTTTTCGCGTCGATGAGGCAATTGCGGGGGTCGAGACCGGGCAGATTCTCACCATTCACGAGTGGGCCGGGATCTCCACGCAACTACAGAACGAAAGACCGATGCACAACGGCCAGCACTATCTGATCTTTCTCTATCCGATCAGCCGCCTTGGCCTCACCAGTCCCGTCGGCGGCTCGCTTGGCGAGGTCGCTCTCGATGCGAGCGGGCAATACATAACTAACGATGCGGCTGGCGATGCCGGCAAGATCAGCGTTCTGCAAGTAGCGCGCGCGATTCGCCGCGCGCGAAAGGAGTAACTGTGCACTCGCGAATACTGGCAGTTGCAACCTTATTCCTGTGCGGCGCCGCGGTCGGCCGCGCCGGAGGTCCCGCTTTCATCGCGGGCTCCGGCTACAATCCTGGAGTCGAGGGCCAGGCGCTGATCTGGGCGAACGGCTCGGTTCAGTACTTCACCGACCAGGGAAACCTGAGCCCGATCCTGACCGGCGCGCAGGCCGATGGTCTTGTAGCCACTGCCTTCGGCGCATGGACCAGCGTCTCCAATGCTGCCGTTTCTGCAACCTCCGGCGGCCATCTTGCCGAGGACGTCAACGGCAGCAACATCGAAATCGGCGGCTTCGGAGTCATCACCGCTCCCGCCGACATTACATCGTCAGCCACTGGCACTCCGGTCGGAATTGTCTATGACTACGATGGAACCGTCACCGATGCGCTGCTGGGCGAAGGCGCGGGCGGCTTGGCCGATTGCTTCACCAACGCCGTCTATGGCGGGCCGGATAATTTCTCGTCGGGCGGAAACATCGTCCACGCGCTCGTGGTCATCAACGGCGTTTGCGCTGCCACCAGCGCGCAGCTCCCGGATGTCCAATACCGGCTGGTGCGAGTTCTCGGACGCATTCTAGGCTTGGGCTGGTCGCAAGCCAATCTCAACGTGCTGACCGGCGATCCGCCTCCCACCAGCGCCGACTATGCCGGATTTCCCGTGATGCACTTTTACGATCCCATCGCCTGCGTTCCCATCAGCATCTGCTATCCGAACGCAGCTATTCCAAAGATGGATGACATCGACTCTCTCTCGCGGCTTTATCCCGGCAGCGGCAATCCGCAACCGGGGGGAAGAGTTTATGGCAGCGTTTATTTCACCGACTCTGCGGGAAATGCGTTGCAGCAGATGCAGGGAGTTAACGTCGTAGCCCGGTTAATGGTCGCGGGGGAGCCGTCGCGCCAGTACGTAGTCACCTCTGTTTCCGGCTTCGCATTCTGCGGCAATGCGGGCAACATTATCGACGGCTACTTAGACGGTGACGGCCTTCCCTATGGTCGATGGGGCTCCGGCGATCCCTCGCTCGAAGGCTTTTATGATCTGGGCGAGCTGATGATCCCTACCGGGCAAACTATCGCCGAATACCAACTCAGCGTGGAAGCGCTCGATTCGCATTTGTCCCGAGGAGTCGAATCGTACACGCCGTTTCAAGTGACGCCATCGGGGACATTCGCTCCCGTGGTGGTCACCGTCGCGAATCAATCGAACGCCGAGCGCGACATTCTGATGCTGCAGGACGAAATCGCTCAAACGCACCCCGGCAGTGGATCAACCTATGCGAAGCCGTCCGCTCTGCCGCAGGGAGGCGCATGGGGATCGTGGATCTCCGGCTACGGCAGCGCTGATTTTTTCCAGTTTACGGCGCAGGCAAACCGCACCGCCTCGGTCGCGGTAACCGCACTCGACGAAACCGGCCAGCCCACCGAAACGAAACTATTGCCGGTAATTGGCATTTGGGAATTGGTCGACCAGAGCGGCAATCCAGCGCCCGCCGCGACCCAGTCGGCCTTCAACACGATAACCTTCGGGATGACCCGGCTCGATGCGCAGTTTGGCGTGACCGAACCATTCCGCGTGGGGATTGCCGATTTTCGTGGTGACGGACGTCCCGATTATTTCTACCAGGCGAACCTGCTTTATGCGGATACAGTGACGCCCGCGCGCGCCAGCATGGCCGGCGGCCTGGCAACTCTCGACGGCATCGGCTTCAATCCACGGCTGGAGGTGAGTGTCGATGGAAATAGTGGCTCACTGTTGGCTCTGGCTGGAAGCCGCATGCAGGTTGCCTTGCCTGCCGGGGCGCTGGACGGAGCGGCGACGATTCAACTCACCGATCCGGCGAGTGGCTCCTCTTCGCAGATGATCGGTGCTCTGACCTATGGAGCGTCGTCCACCGACCTGCTGCTTCTGCTGCAGGGCAATGAGCCGGCGACTGCAGTCGGCGCGGTGGCCGCTAGTCCGCTGCGCGCGCGAGTGGTTGCCGCCGATGGAGTCACTCCCGTGAACGGCGCAACCCTCGCCTGGAGTGCGACCAACGCCGCGCAACTTTCCGTATGTAACGGCGCGGTTTCGTGTTCAGTGCTCAGTGACGAATCAGGAGAATCTTCGAGCCTGGTCACTCCCACTGCCCTAGGCTCGAGCGTGGTTACAATTGCCCTCGCGCCCGCCTCCTATTCGCCGCCGCGCTCGCAGTCTGCGTCCGTCGTGGGAACATCGAGCACGCTAGATCTGGCCGCCGTCACTCCCACCCGCTGGATCGCGCAGGGCGCGACACTTGCTGTTCCCTTAACGGTCGAAACGCTCGACTTGGGTTCGCCGAAAGCGGGCGTCACCATCAACTTCGCGCTCACGGCAGGAACAGCCAAGCTTTCCGCATCCAGCGCAGTCACAGATGGCTCAGGACTTGCGACCATCTCCGCGCAGCTCACCAATCAGAATTCTACGGTGCAGGTGAGTGCGTGCGTCGCGCCGGGCAATTCACCCTGCCAGACTTTCACATTGTTCTCTACGCCCGCCTCGCTCTGGACTCTCGAAACCGTCAGCGGCTCAGCCCAGTTGATAGTCACCGGGCAGT
This sequence comes from uncultured Acidobacteriaceae bacterium, assembly GCA_963775845.1. Taxonomy (GTDB): domain Bacteria; phylum Acidobacteriota; class Terriglobia; order Terriglobales; family Acidobacteriaceae; genus Acidiflorens. Next base: position 884,828 of record CAVZKN010000002.1, read on the forward strand.
CCTTTCAACGGCTGGTGATGCGGGTCACTGACGGCTCGACGTCCGCAAATCCGGTGATGGGAGCGCCCGTCTCCTTCGCCACCACGCTCACCACGGGAAATGATGGTCGAGGCGGAATGCCGGTTGTACTCGGGTCATCGGAAACGCCGGTTGCGAGCGCCCAGGATGGTACGGCCGCACTCCTTCCTTCGACCGGAAGCGTCGGCCCCTGCGATGTGGTGATCGCGGTAAGTGCGGGCCCGGCAGCGGCGCTCTTTCAGATGGAGAGCCTGGCGGCCCTAGCCCCGCAACCTCCGCAGCTGCCGAAAAAACTCCAGTTTGCTTCCGTTACGTCGGGCAGGCTTCCGGTGTATGCGCCTGCATCTGCGGCGTCGGCCGCCTCGTTACCCGCGATCTACGCGTTTCCGGAAGCGAATGTGCCCGACAATACACCGCTCAACCCGCCGGCAGAGCCTCATGCCGTCGAATGCTCGGACGCGCCTGCGGCTAACCTCAGCAATGCTGGAGATCCGCCCGCGGCCCCTGCTCAAGACAGGAGTGTGGGCTCACCCTGCGGAGAATCGAAGCCGGCAGAGGCGCAAGCCGTCAGCCAGGTGGCACAAGTTGCGAGCGGCGCCGACAAATCAAAAGCCAGTGCCCCTCCGACGCCCGACTCAAGTCCCGTGCCAACCGATTGGCATCCCGAGGACAAACGGAGTTGCCGTGCGCTGGCGCTAGAGATACCGTTGCTCTGATTCGGAGCTCAATGCAGGAGGATCGCATCGGGAGTCACTGACTTGCCATCCAGATAAAAGCTGATTGCTCCCTCTTCATCTGTGCGGTAAGTTTTCACGCCCGCGTCCTGCAGTCGCCCAAGGACCTCGCGCCTCGGATGCCCATAAACATTGCGCGCGCCCACGGAAATTACCGCATATCGCGGATGCACGGTGGCCAGCAGATCGGCCGAAGTTCCGCTCGCGCTGCCATGATGTGCGACCTTCAGCAGCATAGCCTCCGGATGCTCCTCGACGACCCGCCGTTCCGCCGGACGCTCCGCGTCCCCTTCGAGCAACGCAGTCGTTCCCCCGAACGCCGCCGTAAACACCAGGCAATCGTCATTCGGACGCATCGATCCCGTGATCTGATCGCGTCCCGGAGCGAGCATTTTAAAATGAGCGCCGCCATAATCGAATTCATCGCCTTCTTTTTTCACCGACACATTCATACCCGCGCGCTCAGCCTGCTGCACAATCGGCAGCAGTTCGCCCACCGGCCTGTCGATGCTGATCCAAAGTTCTCGTGGATGAAAATTGGCAATCACCGCCGGCATTCCGCCAAGGTGATCGGCATGCGGGTGCGTGATTACGACCGCGTCCAGATGATCGATGCCGCGATTCCAAAGATAAGAAGAGACGACCTGCTCGCCCACATCGAAATCGGAATGCATCCATTGCGGAAGACCACCGGCATCGATAAGCAAGGCGCGACCGGTGGGCGTGACCAGCAGAATCGAGTCCCCCTGGCCGACATCAATCGTCGTCATCTCCACCATCCCGGGGCGAAGATGAGCGCGCGACGGGACAAACGCAATCCAAATGGCAACGCCGAATACCAACACAATCGAAACGAAGGCGATCAGGCGCTTCTGCCGCGCCGCCAGCATTGCGAACATCAAGACCGCAATCGCCGCCAGTATCATGGCCAGCGAGGGCATGGCCACGCGCAAGTCCGCGATCGGAGCTCCGGCCAGTTGCGCACCACCGAGCCAATGCACTGTTCCGGCGATTCCTTCGAGCGCAAAACCTGCGACCCAAACCGCCGGACGCGCCAGCGCCGTCGAAATATATCCCAGGCCAACCGCAGCGGCAGCGGCGGGCATCAGCACCTGCGTCAAAGGAATCACGGCCAGATTGGCGGGCATTCCCATGGTGGTGGCGCGGTGAAAGTGATACGCCATGAGCAGCGCGAGTCCCGCCTGCATCAGCGCCGAAATAAAAAGCAATTCGCCGATGCCGATGATGATGCGCAAACTAAAGGCAGGCAGCGCCAGGCTTAACCGGTCGCCGATGAATCTCCGCAAACGCCCGCCGATCATCCGCAGATCGATTCGGAATTGCGCCACCGCCGGAGCAAGATGCAGATCGTAGCTGGCAAAGCGCAACTGGCGCAGCCCGCGCGCATAAGGCAAAGTAGTGCGTTCCAGAATCGGCGAGCCGATGCCGGCAATAATAAAGACGGCTAGAAACGTAAGTTGGAAGCTGGCGCCGAACAGGGCAAGCGGGTCGGCAATCAGAATTCCCAGCGCCGCCGCTCCGATTGCGTTCATCATGTTGCGCCCGCGATACAGCAGCCGCGCACCCAGATAGGTGGCCAGCATCAACGCCGCCCGCCACACCGGAGGCCCGACTCCGACGACGAACGCGTATGCGAACGAGACGACAACCGTGACCACGGCGGCCACCGCCGGATCGACCCGCACTTGCCGCAGCGCCCAGAAAATGGCGAACGCCAGAATGCTGAGATTCATTCCCGAAACCACCAGCACGTGATAAGTTCCCGAGCGCTGGTACTCGGTGCGAGTCGCATTGCGAAGAAACGATTCTTCTCCGAGCACCATGGCGTCCATCAGCGAGGCCTGCGATGCCGGCCACAGTTGGTGAATCTTGGCCACAATGCTCGAATGCGCGCGCGTCCGCCAAAATTCAATTCGGCTGCCGGAGAATCCGGGGAGCCGTTCAATGTCCGTAGCCTCCGCCGATCCCAGCAAGCTGATACCGTTGTCGCGCAGATAGCCTTCATAGTCGAAGGCTCCGGGATTGCGGTAATTGCGGGCCGGATGCAGCTTGGCGCGAATGCGCAGCCGAGTGCCGTACGGAAACAGCATCGGGTCATCGGGTGAGCGGCTGGTCGGGTCATCTAGAATCACCTGCCGATCCGCGGATGCGATGGACTTAGCTCCGTCCACTTTTTGATAAATTGACAGCCGCACCCCAACCCGCGCCGGCCAGCTTTGGCCCGCGCTTGCGATCTCTTCCGTCTCCACATCGATGGACTCTCGAATCGCCTTCGGCCCTGAGGAGCGCGCATATCCCTCCCGCATCACTCGCACCGTAAGCGTCACAGGACGGCCATCCGCCAGGCTGAGTATGCGAGGATCGTCCGGATGGGGACTGCGAACCTGAATCAGAAGAGCGCCCAGCAGAAACCACGTGCTCAAAGAGAGTAGTCGGGCCACTCCGGCCCGCTTCGAGATAAACCAAGCCGTCGCGAATGCGAAAACGGCAATCGCAATCATCCACCAGGACGGCGGCCGCCAGCAGCGCCCGCCCGTCCAGAGACCGATTGAGAATACCAGCGCCGTCCAGAACAACGGCTGTCGCGTCGGATTCCGGTCGCGTGTCATTTATGGAGGGCTACGAGCCAGAAACAAGAACGGATTCAAATGGACGACGTGAAAGCGGTCAACGCGAAAGAAGCATCACCGATTCAATATGAAAAGTTTCGGGAAACAGATCGAACAAGTGCGCCTCCTCGATGTGATAACCGGCCGCCATTAAAGGGACAAGGTCCCTGGCCAGCGTAGCGGGATCGCAAGAAACATATCGCAGGCGAGCCGCTCCGATTTCTGCCAGCGAGCGAGCCACAGCCTTCCCGATACCGATGCGCGGAGGATCGAGGACGACCAGGTTCGGACGTCCGCCCGCGAAGCGCGTTTTCCCATGCACGCTGCTCAGGTAATCCTCGGTTCGCGCGCAAACCGCTTTCACGTTCGCCGGAACATTGTGCACGAGATCGGCATATGATGTCTGTGACGCCTCTACAGCAAATATGTGATAAAAGTTTTGCGCCAGCGCCGCTGAAAATAACCCCACACCGGCATAGAGGTCGAGGGCGAGTTCGCCCGTCGCATCGCCGGTCACGACCGAAATCAGCTCGTTGATCAGGTGACGGTTGACCTGAAAAAAGGCTCCTGCGCTGACCTGGTATGCGTGGCTCTCCGTTCGATGATTTTTCGTTCGATAGAGAATCGATTTAGCGCCAGACTGCGCCAGAGCTCTTGCCTCGGCGAATGTTTCATCCTCTTCTAGCCGAGCAGAAGAGCGTGCAGGGAAAAATGTTACCCCGCTGATTTCCGGCACGTCGCGCGTCATCGCCCCCGCCCAGCGCAGCAAATCTTTTTTGTCGGCATCGTTTTCGCAGAATGCCCAGGCCAGCAAATGCTCGTCCGCCGCATCCGCGAACAGCTCCAGTTCTTGAACTTGCACCGGACAATCTAAGCCGCGCAACTCAAGCAGCCGCGCCATGATTCGATTGATGAGCGGCGAGCTGATCGGGCATTCCCGCACCGGAAGAAATTCGTGCGAACCAAACTTGAAATACCCGACTGCGAACTCCGGCGTTGATCGAATTTGCAGCCGCGTCCGGTTGCGATAATTCCACGCAGGAGAAGCGTGCAGCCGAATCTCATCCTTTAATTCAATTTTCGCGATCCTCTGCAGCGTCTCGCGCAGAATTCCAGCTTTGAATTCCAGTTGCCGCTCGTAGGGAATGTGCTGGTAATGGCATCCGCCGCATTGCTGAAAATACGGGCAGCGTGCCTCGACGCGATCCGCAGACGCTTCAACAAGTTGCTTCACCGAGCCACGCGCAAAGCCAGGCTTCTGTTGCCGGATTTCAGCTTCGACGCGTTCCCCGGGCAGCACAAACGGCACAAACACCGCCATACTCCGCCCGTCCGCGCCCGGCGAAATGCGCGCCAGCCCATCGCCGCCGTAGATCAGTTTTTCAATGGAAAGCAGCATGAGATGTCACGCCCAGCGTCGGTGCCTCCCTAAACTTGCGCCATGAATCCGAATTGTCATCTTGAGCGAAGCGAAAGACCTATGCATGCCCGCGGTGCCGGAATGCATAGGTCCTTCGCTTCGCTCAGGATGACAACAGGGGATACCACAAAGTTTCTAATGCATATAAAACAAACTCAAGCGCGGCACGCCGCACCGCTCCAAAATCCGCTTGTGCACATATTGTTTGTGCAGTTGTTCCACCTGCGCCGCCGTCATGTTCCCCCGGTAGGGAGCAATATCCCGATCCGCCTCGGCGCGAACGTTGACCAGATCTTCATCCGGAGTCGCCGCCATCAGCACCGCGAATAGCTTTTCCTCCATTACCGTCAAACGCCGCTCCAGATCCTCCAGCCGCGAAAGCTTTCCGCTGCGTTCCATGCTCTCCGCCAGCTCGCGTAACGATCCCGCTTGTTCGCTAGCCAGCGTCTTCGTGGCAAATCCGGCGCGCTCCGGCAGGTTGGCCCTTTCCAGTCTGTCGGCATTTTCGCGCAAGAAGGACGCGATGTCCGCCACATCAAATCCAGGCTCGCGCGTATGATTTTCTTCGCCGCTCGACCCCACCGCCGCTTCCTTTATATCTTCCGCAGCCGCCAGCACTGCCTGCGAGCAGTACGCCAGGCTATTCACTTTCTTCGACTTCGTCGGGCGCTGGTCGTACTTGTCAAACGCGTCGTCAACGCCGCGGAGCACGGCTTCCAGAGGAACGCCGGCGCTCTTCCAGGTTTCGATCAAAGCCCAATCCAGCGTAGAGAGGAGCAGATGCGTCCCCCTCCGCTGCAGATAGTGCTCTTCGATCTCCGTGAAGTAGTTAAAATAATTTTCCACGATTATTGCGCGATATGTTGCACGATAAGCCGCGCGATTTGCCGCCGACGGTTCAGCGCGATTTAGAAGATTTCGGCGAGGGCCAGGGCTTCGCGTCCGGATCAATGGAGCGAACCGCCTCCGGCGCGCTCGTCTTCGTCGATGCCGCTTTCGGCGCGCCGTCACGGCGGAAAGATTGGTTCCGGTCCCAGATAATGCGCAACCCTTCGAGCGTCAGAAATTCGTCCACATTCTTAATAAAGTGCGAAGCTGTGCCAATCAGCGACCCCAGTCCTCCGGTCGCAATCACATTTGTCTCCGGACCCATCTCGTCCACCAGCCTCTCCAGGATGCCATCGACCAGCCCGAGATATCCGTAATAAAGCCCCGACTGCAGGCTGCCCACCGTGTTCGTTCCAATCACCCGCGCCGGCTTGCGAATGTCCACTCGCGGCAGCCGCGCGGTTCGTTGAAACAAAGCGTCCGCGGAAATCCCAATCCCGGGACAAATCACGCCGCCCTTATACTCGCCCTTTTGCGAAATGCAATCGAAGGTGGTAGCGGTGCCGAAGTCGACGACCACGCAAGGTCCGCCATATTTCTCAAATGCCGCGACCGCATTCACGATGCGATCCGCGCCGACCTCCGTGGGATTGTCATACAGCACCTGCATACCCGTCTTCACGCCCGGCTCGATGAACAGCGGCTTTGTATTGAAATAGCGCTCGCACACCTGCCGCAGCACCGAGTCAAGCGGTGGCACGACGGACGAAATGACAATCCCTTCCACATCCGAAACTTCGAGATTCTCCATGGAGAAAAGATTGCGGAAGATCACTCCATACTCGTCGACGGTGCGGGTCAGATGCGAACCGACGCGCCAGTTCGCCGCCAGCTTTTCATAGCGTGCCGGTTCCGCAGTAACGTCTTCGCCCGGACGGTGCTCCGCCCGGGCAAACACGCCCAGCACCGTATTTGTGTTGCCGACATCAATGACTAAAAGCATAGAGAATTTGTAATTGGTGATTTGTAATTTGCAATTGGAAAAATGCAGCCGCTCTTAAATTACAAATTACAAATTGCCAATCACCCTCATCGTTCCACTGACCACCGTCGTCAATTTCTCCGCAGTTCTCACCCGCAAGAATCCGCGCTCATCCAATCCCTCGGTAACGCCCGTCAGGCCGCCATTTTCGTCGATGGAAACTTTCCTGCCGCGAGCCGAGGAAGAACTCTGCTCAAATCTCCGCCGGATCAAATCCCGAGCGCTCGCATCTTCGATCAGGCTCCGATACTCCCGGTCGAGCGATTTTAGCAAAGCGACACAAAGCTCGACGCGTGACCACTCCGTGCCCGTCTCGATGCGGAGCGAAGTCGCAATCTCGCGCAACTCCGCCGGAAACTTCACTTGGTTTACGTTGATGCCCACGCCCACGACAAGGTGCCGCACGCGCGTTGCCTCGGCATTCATCTCAGTGAGAATGCCGCAAAATTTCTTTCCGCCAAGCAGCAAATCATTCGGCCATTTCAAATCCGCCGCCAGCTGCGGAGCAATCTCCGCCACCGCCGCGCGCACTGCCAAACCTGCCGCCAGCGAAAAAATCAGCGCGTCGGAAGGCGGCATGGGCGGGCGAAGAATCACCGAGCAATAAATCCCTGAAGACCGCACCGAATGCCAGGTGTGAGTGCCCCGCCCCCGCCCGGCTAATTGCTCCTCGGCGAAAAATACGCTGCCTTCCGGAGCGCCCTCTGCCGCCGCTCGCATCGCCTCGGAATTAGTCGAGCCAACTTTGTAATAGTGATGGATGTGCCTGGCGCTAGTTTCGCGACTCAGTTTTGGGTAAGGCACGGCTTCAGCCATGCCGTCCGCGGTTTCAACAGATGAGGGCTTTAGCCCCTGAGGGATACGCCTTCCACCCCCACCAAAAATCGTACCTTTCAGCGACGGTGCGATCATCTCGGGTAGCAATAAATCCGGAACTGACCGCAACTGGTATCCCGTGGCCGGATGTCCGGCAACATCCACGCCCAGCCCGCGCAGTTGCTGAATCAGCCGCCAGACTTCCGACCGGCTGGTCCCAATCTCTTCGGCAATCTTCGTTCCGCTGACCACAACAGTAGCGTTGCTCATGAGCAGCCGGACAATGCGGCCAAGGCGTACGTCAGTCGCCTTGTGCACCGAGGGCAAGCTGCGAGTTTTTGTGGAAAGAGAGATGGTGGAATTATAAACAGTAGCGTCATTCGCTGTTCGCTAATCGTCCTTCGCCTATCGGCCTGGTTTTGCGAACAGCGAAAAGCGAACGACGAGCAGCGGCAGCACCTCGATCCAATCCTACGCCGCCGCGGCTCGCAAATTCATATTCGCGGCGATCGCCGACTGCGTCAGCGCTCCCACGGAAATGTAGTCAACGCCAGCCTCGGCATATGCACGCACATTCTCCAGCGTGATCCCGCCCGCGCACTCCAGCGGAATTCGGCGCGTATGCCGGGCACAAATTTCAACCGCCTTGCGGACGTGCTCCACGCTCATATGGTCGAGCAGCACGGCCTCCGCTCCATGATCGAGCGCCTGCTGCAAATCTGCGAGGGAGCGCACTTCGATCTCGATCGGCTGCCGTCCGCGCCGGTTGCGGATGGCGCGCTCCAGTGCCTGCGGTACTCCCCCGGCCAGCACAATGTGATTGTGCTTGATCAGCACTCCGTCGGAAAGATCCAGCCGATGATTCTGTCCGCCTCCGCAGCGCACCGCATATTTGTCAATCACACGCAGCCCGGGAGCCGTCTTGCGGGTATCGAGAATGCGCGCATGCGTGCCCTCCACCAGATCGACAAAGTGGCGAGTGGTAGTCGCGATTCCGGCCATGCGCCGCAGAAAATTCAGCAGCACCCGCTCGCACGACAGAATCACCCGCGCATTGTGCTGGATGACCGCGATCTGCTGTCCCGCCCGCACACGCACACCATCAAAAATCGAAGAATGGCTGGTCACCTCGTAATGCGAAGTGACCGCTCCGTCGAGCGCCGCATAGACGTCGAAAATTCGCGGCACGCATCCGAGACCAGCCAGAATGCACTCCTGCTCGGCGATGATCGTGGCCGAAGCGCGCTGATGGGGATCGATGCAGGCATAGCTGGTCGCATCGCTGGTGGCCCGATCTTCGCTCAGCGCGTTCTCAAGAATCGCCGTGATGCGTCGTGAATTCCAATCCATATTAGTTTCGCTGTCGTTTGGGGACTGGCGTCCCGTCCGTCCATGCGGCTCGATGAGCCGCTACTATCGCGCTACGTACAACCCAACTCTTTCATCTTGCCCAGGATCTTATCGCGTAGGACCTGTAGTTCTTCCGCCCGCGCCTTCAACCCCTCCACCACTTTCGCCGGAGCCTTGGCCAGAAATTGTTCGTTCGAAAGCTGCCGCTGCCCGTTGGCAATCTCCTTCTCGATCTTCTCCAACTCCTTCTTCAGGCGCTCACATTCCGCGGCCACATCGATCTTTTTCTCGTAGATCAAATGCACGTCGAATCGCGAAGTGCTGCGCGCGCCCGCAACTTTCTCCAGCGAAGCCTCAACGAACGTAATCTTTTCCACACTGCCCAGACGCTCAATCGCCGTCAGATTCTCCTCGAACAGGCGCCGCATCGCCGCCTCATGCGCGAACACCTCGATAGCGACTTTGACCTTAGGCTCGACTTTCAACTCCGCCCGCAGATTGCGCACGCTGACGATCAGATCTTGCAGGATCGCCATCTCCGTCTCCGTGCCTAAATCGATCTGCGCGTCGTCCGCCGCCGGGTAAGCCGCCAAGGCAATCGACGCCAGCGGAGGCTTGCCGTCATACATCGCATGCCAGATTTCTTCCGTGATAAACGGCATCACCGGATGCAGCAGCCGCAACGAGGCCTCAAACAAATTCACCAGGTTGGAGCAGGCAATTCGCGCCGCCGCGGTATCCGCACCTTCGTCAAAGTTCAGCCGAGGCTTGATCAGCTCGAGATACCAATCGCAAAACTCGGCCCAGAAGAAATCGTAAATGCGATTGGCCGCCTCATCAAAACGATAAGTCGCCAGCGATTCGTTTACGTCACGCGCCGCCCGGTTAAAGCGCGAAAGAATCCAGCGGTCTTCGAGCGATGAAGCCTGAAATCCAGCAACACCTACGTGGGAACAGCCACCCTCGGCGGCCACGGGCCGCAGGCCCCCGTCGATCCGATCCACGTTCATGAACATGAATCTCGCCGCGTTCCAGATCTTATTCGCAAAATTTCGATACCCCGCCGTCCGGCTCTCGCTGAACGCAATATCCGTTCCCGGAGCCGCCATCGCCGCCAAAGTAAAGCGCGTAGCGTCGGTGCCATATTTTCCGATCACTTCAATCGGATCCACCACGTTCCCCTTGGTCTTCGACATCTTCTGCCGGTCTGCGTCGCGCACCAGCGCATGAATATAAACTTCACGAAACGGAACGCTGTCACGCAGTTCATCCTCGCCGCCCGCGGTTTTCGATCCCGGCTTATGCGGAGGCATCATGAACCAGCACCCCAGCATGATCATCCGCGCCACCCAAAAAAACAAAATGTCGAAGCCGGTGATCATCAACGAAGTCGGATAAAACACATCCAGATCGCGCGTAGCGTCAGGCCATCCCAAAGTCGTGAATGGCAAGAGACCTGACGAAAACCAGGTGTCGAGCACATCCTTATCCTGCTCCAGATCGGCGCTGCCGCATTTGCACTCTGCCGGAGCCTCGCGCGCCACCACTACCTCACCACAGCCCTTGCAATACCACGCCGGAATCCGGTGTCCCCACCACAACTGCCGCGAGATGCACCAGTCGTGGATGTTATGCATCCAGTTCAAATAAATCTGCCCATAATTCTCCGGCGTGAAGCGGATGTATCCCTTATCCACGACCTCAATCGCACGCGCCGCCAGCGGCGCAATCTTGACGAACCACTGCGTCGAAAGCCGCGGCTCGACAATCGTGCCCGAGCGGTCGCACTTCCCTAAAGCAATCGTGTAGTCTTTCGTGCCGACCAGATACCCCTGCTCCGCGAGGTCTTCCACAATGCGCGCCCGCGCGGCAAAGCGGTCCAGCCCCGCATAAGCACCGGCATTCGCGTTCATCTTCGCGTGCTCGTCAATCACCTCGATCGGCGGAAGATTGTGCCGCAGCCCCGCCTCAAAATCATTAGGATCATGCGCCGGCGTCACCTTCACCGCCCCCGTCCCAAACTCCGGCTGCGCCAGTTCGTCAGTGATAATCGGAATCGGACGATTCATCAGCGGCAGCATCACATGCTTGCCATGCAGATGCGTGTAGCGCTCATCCTTAGGATTCACCGCCACCGCCACGTCGCCCAGCATCGTCTCGGGGCGCGTTGTCGCCACCGTAATGTACTCTGCGTTTTCGGGAGCGCCGCCGGAAGCCCCGCCAGAAGCGCCGCCCACCACGGGATACCGGATCTCGTAAAGCTGTCCCGCCACGTCTTCGTGCTTCACTTCCAGATCGGAAATCGCGGTCCCACAATCCGAGCACCAGTTCACGATGTACTTTCCGCGATAAATCAGCCCATCTTCATAGAGCCGCACAAACACTTCTTTCACCGCGCGCGACAGCTTGTCGTCCATGGTGAAATATTCGCGGCTCCAATCGACCGACGCGCCCAGCCGCTTCATCTGCTCCAGGATCGCCCCGCCATAATGCCGCTTCCACTCCCACACCCGCTCGACGAACGCCTCGCGACCCATGTTGCGCCGCGTCTTGCCTTCGCTCAATAGCTGGCGCTCCACCAGCATCTGGGTCGCGATGCCGGCATGGTCCGTCCCCGGAAGCCACAGCGAAACGAACCCGCGCATGCGATGCCAGCGCACGATCACGTCCATCTGCGTCTGCTCCATCATGTGCCCCATGTGCAACCGCCCCGTCACATTAGGAGGCGGCAACAGCAGCGCAAACACCGGCCGAACCTCCGACAGCTGAGGGCTGACGGCTGACGGCTGATGGCTGCCTTTCGGCGTCTCCACCTGAAACAGTTTTTCCTGGACCCAATACTCCGCCCAGCGCGCTTCAATCGCGCCCGGTTCGTAAGCTTTCGGCAATTCGTGCGGCATGATGTGTATCTAGCTCCAGCGCCCAGGTAGGAGCAGCCGTCTCAGTCTGTCCCGCCAGGCAAAGCCCGGCAGATTCTCCGGCAGAAGGAGGGAATCCTTGATCTTACAGGCGTGAGAAAAGAAGGGTCAAACGTGAGAAGATCAGAGCTCACTCGTCGCGAGAGCACTAGGGGATTTCACCTTGAGCCGATTCATGCCGAATCGTTTATAGGCACTCGCGAGCGCCCGTTCCGCGGACTATTCCGGCCTGCCCGGCACCGGCCCATTCTCGGCCAGACGCTGGCCCACATCCCGCTCCCGCTGAGCCTCGTCGTTTCGTCCTAACTTGGCATAGGCATCGGCCAGAGAAATGTGCGGGTCGGGTGCCTGGGGGCGAAGCAAAGCCGCTTTCATCAGTCTCGGCAAGGCAGCCTCGGGGTTTCCCGAGCGTATGAGAACTCTTCCGAGAAGCAGATTGGTTCCGTATTGTTCGGGCAGGACGGCGAGCACTTTTTCGCATTCCTTTATTGCTTCCGGCAAACGGTTCGTCCGGTCATAGATAATCTCCCGGAGGAGGTCGAATTGCCAGAACGCCGGCCACTTCGCCGAGTCGCCCTCCAACTCCGTCACCGCTGCCTCGTCATCATGGGCCCGAAGTAATACCCTGCCGAGACTCATAGCCAATTCGGGCGAATCCGGGATCAATTCCACCGCCTTGGGGGCTGGCCCACCTTTGATTGTTGTCGGGACCATAGATAACTGAGGCTGCCCCACCTTTCGTGATTTTCGAAAGGTGGGCACCACCGGCCTCGACTTCCCGTTCTTTCTTCACACCCCCCGCAGTCGCCGTGAAAGCTGAGGCACTCCACCAAGCCCTGATAGCATACTCCGTAGTACCCACCCTTCGAAAACCGCGAAGGGTGGGGCAGCCCCAGTCTTGGCGGCGCAAAGATGGGCCAGCCCCCTGGTTATGAAATGCAGGTGCTTGGCGCCGTAATAGCGGTGCAGACCCCGGGTCATTCTCACAGAGTAACCACAAGAGTTTGAACTTGACTGTGATCCCGCGAACCGTCAGATTGTGACAATGCGCCCACTCATTCGCAAAAACCGCGAATGAGTGGGGCACCCGGCGCCAGATACTTGAACACGGCGACGGGCCGCTTCTGGAGCATGGACAGCTACGAAGGCAACGATGAGGATCCGATCTCCTTACACAAGTATTTGTACGTTGGCGCGAATCCAGCGAACACGATCGATCCTTCCGGCCACGACGATATCGCAGAAATTTCCTTCACCATCGGGATCAGTACTGGCCTCGGTGCCGTCGCGGGGTACGTATACACCGGTTCACTCAAGGGTGCTTCATTCGGAGCGCTAGGGGGCGGGATCGTCGGGTTAACACTGGCATTCGGCTCAGCAAAACAGAAAGTCGACGTTATTGTGGCAGGGACTTCCAACGCCGCATTTCAGGCATTAGCTAACTTTTTCACCGAGTACCAGGACCAGATACTCAACATTCCCCCTCCAACACAACAGCAGGAGAGGGAACTCGTGGTCGAAGCCTTCGCTGCAGGAACCACAAATGCGCTTGTTGGGACCGTGTTTGGGCTAAACGCGAGCGTGAGCGGCATCACCAACGCGGTGGCAACCGCTTACGCTCAAGGAAGAAGCCTAAGGTCTGCCCTTCCTTCGGCTATTGTTGGCGCACTTACTGGCTACCTTAGCCGGGTGCCCCAGGTAAGTGAGGGTGCCCCATTCATTCGCGCACTTTGCGAATGAGTGGGCGCGGCGTGCTGCCCCTCTCACTAAACTTCTCCACCGGGCGCGCCTTGATCTTGCCCCGCCACTCCTGAAAGTGCTGATCGGCACGAGCACGCAATACACGTTCCTGCCGGGGCACAACTTCCAGAACAGTTACACCTACGACGCCGCCTCGAACCGCACCTCCCTGACCGCGCCCGACGGAAGTACGAACACATATCAGTACGACACGCTGAATCGCCTCTCGACGGGGGCTGGCCCACCTTTGATTGTTGTCGGCACCATAGATAACTGAGGCTGCCCCACCTTTCGGACGGAACGTTCCCCAAGAAACCCCTGTTCTGAAACCGAGAAGATATCGAAGCGGAGAGTACGGGAAATAGAAAAGGCACGGAACAAGTCCGCGCCCTTTTTGCTGCGTTCATTATATCAGATTTACGCTGCCATTCGGACATTTTCCGGCAGTTTATTTCATGTTTGTTTGCAGTAGTTTACGGCCTATTGCATAGCGAACATAAGACGAATTTATCAATCAGTTACGGGAGTTATTTCCCCGACAGCTTCCTGGAAATTTCTTCCATCAGCTTTGGCCGGAGGTCGGCGAGCACGCTGTCCACTATGCTCGCAATCGTGCCGGCGTCAGGGCCGTGCGCTCCAGCCTCGGCGGTGGTTGCGGTCGACGCCGCCTCGGCGATGCCGTGTCCATTTACTTTTTCAGCATCGAGAGAGGCCGCTTCTGAAGAGTTCGTGCTTTCGACTGTGTTTGTCAGCGCGTTCGCCGCCAGCCTCTGCTCAACCGCTGCCGTTATCGCCGAGAATCCGCTGATCCCAGCGCTTTCCGCAGCGCCCACGCCCGCGACGGCCGACATAGCCGCCGGCTTGCCGGTCAGCGTGCGAAACATTTCTTCTTCCAACGAAATCGACGCTTCCTCGGATTTCAGCGGAACTGGTTCGGCCACCCAGCGCGATACTCCAGCCGCGTTGCCGGCCGTTTCACCACCAGCCGTCGCCGCCGTGTCATTTCTCGCTTCTACAGCTGCCCGCGCCGCGGCCTCCGGCGCTCCTTGCGTTTCTATATTCGAAGTCTGCCAGTTGGATGGGGTCAGCAAGCGCAGGGCTTGCGCCAGGTCTGCGTCGCTCGGCGCTGAGTCCTCTGGCAGTTGCCGGCCTTCTCGCGCCGAAACCGCAAAAAACGGCTCGTCGTTCAGGTCAACCGGCGCCGGCTCCTGCGCCAACGGCCCAACATTCACGGTCGCGGTTACAGAAACTGTGGGCGCGTCCGCGTGCTCATATTCCTGTGTCTCGGGCACATGTGAATCCATCACGCCCTGAGAATTGGATTCGACTGCGGCTGCGTGGGCTGCCGCATCGTGCGTGGCAATTTCCGCCGTATGCGCTACGTGCTCGGCCGGACTATGGGCATCGCTGCTGCCTTCGACCCTGAATTCCTGGGTTGGAGCGACCGCTTCGGCGGGGGCCACCGGCGCCACCGACTCCTCTGCATGCACTCGAGGAGCGAACATGGTCGAGTCGTACGCCATGCCTTCCGCACCGCTCGTCGTAGCTGTCGCGTCAGACGTTGTTGCCGCCGCTGCTGCGTGCGTCGGGCCGTCGTCGGGCGGCGCGGCCTGCGGCTCCGCAGGCGCTGTATTAAGCTTCGCCACCAGCGCGCTGAGCGCGTCCAACTCTTCCGGCGTGATGTCGCGCGGAATATCCGGAACTCCATGCGGCGCCTCTTCGGCAGCCGGCGATACCGCTGCAGGCGCCGTTTCAGCCGCCTGAGTGCTGTGCTTTGCCTCGTCCTTCGTCTTGCGAAAATCACGGAAGCTGCCGCTTGCCGCCTCGTGCGTCTCTTCCTTCTTTTTCGTGGACCCGAAGCCCAGCCGGCTCTTCCATCCTGTCTCATCCCCGGCGCTCGGGTGTGCTTTCCTGCCGCCTCCGTCGGAGCCGTGCGCATCCGATTTCGGGCTCGCCGCAATCGCGTTTTCTCTCGGAGCGAGGTGCTCCTCCAGCCGCGTGATCACCTTCAGCAGTTCGCTCGCTTCAAAGGGTTTTACGATATGAGCGTCAGCCTTGACCCGCCGCGCTTCTTCCGGTTTGAAAGGTTCCAGCTTCCCTACGGTCAGGATCACCGGAATATGCGCCGACTGCGCCGCATCCTTCAGCTTCTGGCAGACTTCAAGCCCGCTATAGCCCGGCATGTACACATCGAGCACGATCAGATCCGGTTGCAGCTCCGTAATCCGCTTCATGGCGGCGGAGCCGTTGTTAACCGTGACCACGTCGTACCCGGCGTCGGTCAGGATCTTCCGCCCCATGTTCTGGGCTGTCACACTGTCATCCGCGAGCAGTATTTTCCGTGCCAAGCGTCATCCTTCGACCGGAAATTAAAAATAAGAAGAGATAACGCGAAACTATCGTGTCCTTGAGGCTAAGTCAATGATTCCCGCGAGGTAACACGTTACGACGGTCGTGAGTCTATTGGCAGATTACGGTAACTTGAGGAGGTTCTACCGCGAAAGTCCCACTGATTTGCGACGACCTTACAGAGAGCCGGGCGTCCCCACCCGGTCCCGGAGGATTTAGAAGGGAACCAGCTTTCCCAGTCCCTTTTTCTTTTTCTTCTTGCTCGATGAAATGTCCGCCATCTCCTCCGTCTTCGCCGGCGTGGCCGAGCTAGCTGTCTGGCCGCTCGTATCCAGGTCATTGTTCTGTTGCAGCGGCGGGAGCGCGTTCGGGTCGGGCTCGACGTTTGGCTTCAACTCATTCGGATCGGCAGGCGCGCTGTGGGCGAAGGCGGCGATCGCCGTCGTTGGCGCAGCAATGGTTTGGCCGGCAGGATGATCGGAAGACGACGCCGTCCCGGCAGTCGAATCCGCTGCTGGCGTGTCAGACCGCGGCGCAGGCTGATTCGGCGCTGGCGTGCCATTAATTGTTTCCGCATTCACCTTGGTGTCGGCCCCACCCGTTACCATGCGGCGAATCACATCGCTGGGATTCACGGGCGCAGGATCGACCAGCGGCGGCTCGCCTATCCGTGATGCTTTGGCTACACTCGGATGCCGTTCCACCCCCGCCATCATGCTGGCGATCGTTCCTTCCTGTTGCCGGCTCGCCTCTTCTCTCTTGTTAAGCTCCAAAGCCGCCTTCGTCGGCCGCGGCACGGTCTGGTGCATTGCCACCAGCCGGTCGCGAGCATAGACCGCCCGGTCCATCGCCGGATACCGCGTGATAATCCGCGAGTACACTTCCGACGCCTGTAGCGTCAGGTCGCCGATCATCTTGGCCTTCGCCACCTCAGGAATGCGCGCGTTCTTGCGGACCATATTGATCTCGGCTTCGTACGACTGCCCCAGCAGGTACAAGGTTTCGTCCGCCCCGCTATACAGCGGGTAGCGGTCCACCAGCGTTTTTAGCCGCGCAATCGCCGCCGGATAGGCCATGCGTAAATAATAAAATCGCCCAATTTCAAACTCGCGCTCGGCCAGCACCTCCTGCACCTCGCGCAAGCGCTGCTTCGCCTTCGGCACCAGCTTGCTGTCGGGATAATCCTGAATCAGCGCCCGGTATTCTTCCTCGGCCCGCACTGCATGGGTAAAATCGCGGTCCGGTTTTTCCATCTGCTCGTAGTGGATGTTCGCGACCTTCAGTTGCGCCTCGGCCGCCTCGGGCATATTGGGAAAAAATGTCCGAAAATCCTTGTATTGCAGCTCTGCCTGCTGCAGCGCCGTCGTTCCGCCCTCGGCATACCACGAGTCCGCCACCGCCAGCTTCGCCCGCGCAATGTATTCCGAGTCCGGATAGGTGTTGATCAGCGTGTCCAGCGTCATGCGCGCCACGTCGAAGCGGTTGTGCTTCATGGCATCCATGGCGCGGTCAAACAGCACCTTGTCAGGCTGCTTCGATCCCACGTTGGCCAGCGGGTTCGTCGACTTTTTGTTGGTGCAAGCCACTGTCAACGCCAGCAGCAGGGCAAGAAATAGAGGAAAAGATTTCCGACGCATAAAGAACCTCAAGACCGTAGAACAATTTTGTAATTTCGTAATCGGGTAATTTGGCAATTTGAAACCTGCAGAGGATTGGGTTCAAATTACAAAATTACCCGATTACACAATCCCTCAGCTTACGCCCTTGCCAAACTGGCGCTCCGAGCCGCATCCAGCAAAGCCGCAGCATTTACCCGCGCATCGCCCTTGCCGAAGACCGCGCTGCCCGCGACCAGGATCTCTGCTCCCGCGCGCACCACTTCCGCCACCGTATCCAGAGCCACACCGCCATCTACTTCGATGCGGAACGAATACCCTCGCGACGCGCGAATCTCCGCCAGTTTTCGCATCTTGTGCAGCGTTCCGGGAATGAACTTCTGCCCCCCAAACCCGGGATTCACACTCATCACCAGCACATAATCAACAATATCCAACACTTCGCTCAGCGTTTCCACCGGAGTCGCGGGATTAATCACCACTCCCGCCTGGCATTCGTGGTCCTTGATGTGGGACAGGGTGCGGTTCAGATGCCGGCACACCTCCTGGTGCACCGAAATCCAGTCGGCTCCTGCATCCGCAAAATCCGGAATGTATTGATCGGGGTTCTCGATCATCAGATGGCAATCGAGCGGCAGCCGCGTGGCCTTGCGCAACGACTTTACCACCGGAGGCCCAATCGTAATATTGGGCACAAAATGCCCATCCATAACATCGACGTGGATGACGCTCGCGCCGCCCGCCGTAGCTCGCTCCACCCCATCCGCGAGGTGAGCAAAATCGGCCGAGAGAATCGAAGGGGCCAGTTGAATCGAATGCTCGATCAAAACAGGGTCCAAGGTAGATAAGGGTCGAAGCTGTGGAAATTTTAGCACGCCCGGTTGTTACGGGCCTCTGCGTGGGGCCAGCCGCCCTCGGCTGTCCAACCTATGCCCGTCGTGCCGCTCTGGCCACATCAACCCGAAGTGTGGCCGCGTGCTGTCCGGTCCTGGCCGTCGCTGTCACATCCCGCCCTTGACAGTTCTTCCGGCACAGCTTAAAAGTAATACTCTGAATCGCCTTTCCAGCAGAAAGTTGGAGGCGAACCCTCATTCGCTCAACGCAAGGAGTTGGTCATGGGATTTCTGGACGAAGCAGAAAAAATCGCTGGCGCAGTCGCCGCCGTAGAAGCCACAAAGAAGCTGGACCCGAACGCATCGATTCTGACCGAAGGCGCCGCTGCCGTCGCCGGATTTGAAGGCACCGAAGCCATCAAGGAACACCTCGAAAAAAAAGACGACGAAACCAGGTAAAGCTCTCGATGAACAATGCCGCAGGCAAGAATCTTTTTTGAATTGTCATCCCGAACGAAGTGAGGGATCTGCAGTTCGCCGGTGCTGCCTCATCCCTCCCCGCACTTTTGTGGAAGGTGGGAACCACCGCCGCCCGCGTGCTCGGGACAATCCCGTAGGTCGTCCTTGGCAACTCCACCGAAGATCAATGAGAGTCCTGCGGGTTAGTGGCGAGAAATCGCCATTGCACCAATAACCGAATTCGCACCCGCCCCTGGCCAATCAAGCGCCGTAGCTGGAAATCGCTGCTTCCGGCGTTTTGGCCAGCGCCTTCCGCACCTTCTCCACTCCCTCCGCCATGGCAAACTTCAGCTTCTCAATCCCCTCGCCCGTAACCGCCGATATCGGATACAGCTTCAACTTCTTGCGCGTGGCCCACGCCTTCAACTTCTTCAGCTTCTCCGGATTCGCCACATCGATCTTCGACGCCACCATCAAAGTCGGCTTCTTCTCCAGCCCCGCGCCAAAACTGGCCAGTTCGCCGAGAATCACATCCACATCCTTCACCACATCCGGACGCCCACTCCCATCCGACACATCGACCATGTGCACCAGCAGCCGAGTCCGCTCGATATGGCGCAAAAACTGGGTCCCCAGGCCCGACCCGGTATGCGCGCCCTCAATCAGCCCCGGAATATCCGCCACAACAAAGCTATCTTCCCGACCTTTGTCGCCCACCATCACCACGCCCAGGTTCGGCTCCAGCGTGGTAAACGGATAATCCGCAATCTTCGGCCGCGCCGCCGAAATCCGCGAAATCAATGTCGACTTCCCCACATTCGGATATCCCACGAGGCCGACATCCGCCAGCAACTTCAACTCCAGCCGGAAATTCCGTTCTTCCCCCGGACGCCCATCTTCATGCTCGCGCGGAGCCTGATGCGTCGAAGTAGCAAACTGCGCGTTGCCCCGTCCGCCGCGCCCCCCGCGGGCAATCACTACCCGTTCATCCGGACGCGCAAAATCGTGCACCACTTCGCCCGTGTCATCGTCGTAGACGATCGTCCCCACCGGCACTTTCAGCACAATCCCTTCCCCATCGCGCCCGGTTTTCTTCGAGCCTTCGCCATGCCGCCCGCGCTCGGCCTTGTGTTCAGGATTAAAGCGAAAGTGAATCAGAGTATTGTGCTGCTGGCTCGATTCCATCTCGATGTCGCCGCCGCGCCCGCCATCTCCACCCGAAGGCCCGCCCCGCGGAACAAACTTCTCCCGCCGGAAGGCCATGCAGCCGTTGCCGCCGTCCCCAGCCTTCACTCGAATTTTCGCTTCATCGATAAACATGGTGTCTGAAAAAGTCCGTGTCGGGACGGGTGCCCTCGCCCGTCCACCGAAGCGAAGCTCCGCAATTTCGCCGAAACGAAAAAGCCTCGACGCGAAGCCGAGGCTTGTGCTCTGCCGGGTGTGGTGCCGGGACTTCACCCCGTCCCGCCCCGTCTCTTAGAATCCTATTACGCTTCGATCGCCTCAGGCTCAACCATGACGAACTTGCCCATCGACCCTTTGTCGACAAACTTGATCCGCCCCGTGATCTTGGCGAAGAGCGTGTCATCCTTGCCGCGCCCAACGTTCAGCCCCGGCTTCACCCGCGTGCCCCGCTGCCTGACAATGATCGTTCCGCCCGGCACCAGTTGCCCGCCGAAAGCCTTAAACCCCAGCCGCTGCGCGTTCGAGTCGCGCCCGTTTCGTGAAGTGCCCTGTCCTTTTTTATGCGCCATAAAATCGGTACCCAGTTTCTAGTGGCCAGTTGCCAGTAAATGCAAATCGAAAATCAAATTGTCATCCTGAGTGGAGCAGAAAGATTCGCGGAGCGAATCGTTCTGCGGAGTCGAAGGACCCCTACTCATCATCTCCCATGCGCGCCGCCGCAGGGAGTTCTCACGATGAATCGCACTGCTACTACTTCTTTTTCTTAGCCGTCTTCTTCTTAAGCGAAGCCTTCTTAGCATGCGCATGCGCATGCGCATGCGCCACGGCCTTCTTCCCAGGCCGCTTCGAACGTTTCACTTCGCCCGCCGGAGCCGCCTTTACCTTCTTCTCTTTCTTTACCACTTCCGGCGCCTTGAACGACTGCCCGTCAAAAGCAATCTCGGTGATGCGGACCGCCGAATAATTCTGCCGGTGCCCGCGCAGCTTCTTGTATTGCTTCTTGCGCTTGTAATGAAACACGAGGATCTTCTCGCCGCGCCCCTGCTCCACGACTTCGCCCGTCACCATCGCGCCCGTTCCCGGAGGCACCACACTCCCCGCCTCGGCCGAAACCGCCAGCACGTCGCCAAACTCGACCTTGCCGTCCTGGTCGTCCTGCGTTTCCACCCGGATCACATCCCCCGGAGCGACTCGATACTGCTTTCCACCAGCGCGGATCACCGCGTACATAGCTTCTCCTTATGCTCGTGTAGGGACGGGCGACTCGCCCGCCCGCGTAGAGACAGCCGTCTTCGGCCGTCCCGCCGAGCCAAGCTCGGCAAAACCTGAATATGCTTGCTGTTTCCCGCAACGGCTTTTAACCGGAAAAACGCGGCGCGGCTCCAGAACGGTTCCGCAAGTACAGGCAAACTCAATTAGTCTATCGTGCGCCGTGGAACTCGGTCAAACGAAAGATGGCTTCAATTCCAATGATGCGAGTGCCACCATATCTTTTGTATATCGAATTTCACCCCATGGCATAAATAGATCGGAGTATTTTCCTCCGCCATCCCAAACCGCTCATAATGCGGAAAGGCCGCATACGAGGTGCAGTTGTCCTGCACATCGTCCAGCCCCCACTCGATCACAATCAGATTCTTATAAACCTGCGGAGGCGGTCCCCAATACCAGTGATTCTGGTGCCGCGAATACGCGCGCGGCAATCCCAGCTTGGGACCGAACAAATTAATCGCTCCCGCCTCGCCGTAGTTTCCCGCCCAGATGCCCGTCTCGGCACGCTCCTCAGGCGGCAACGCGTCGTAGATCGCCGCGACTTCATTCACCATCTCCGGCCATCCAAACTGGTCGGCGATTCCTTGCGGCACGAGCGATTCTTGTTGCACCTCCTGCTTGGCTGGCTTGAAACCAATCGCGCTTTCAAAGGCCAGGTACTTTTCCGGCGGGAGCATCCACGTCGCCAGCGGCAGCAGTGGAAGCGACGCCACCACCATGATCGCGGCTACAGCCGCGCGAGTCCATGCTGCGCGCCCGCTGAGCCACCCTTCGATCGCCGCCACGCCGCCGGCGAACAGCATCGGGTAGATCGGAAACACGTAATAATCCTTGCCGTGCGCGACCTCCATCAACACGAAGAACACGACAAAGGTGACGCCCAGCAAGCGCCACCGGCGGTCGCGCAGAAACCAGATCAACCCCGTCAGCCACACCGGCAACAGAATCGGATTGAGCGCGATGATCTGCTGCTTCACAAACGCCAGCGGTCCAAGCACCACATTCTTCCCTTCGCGCCGCACGTTGGCCAGATCTTCGATCGTCGGAAAATGATGCCGTATCTGCCAGACGACATTCGGCAGAAACAACGCCACCGCAATCGCGCCCGCAATCCATATCCACCGCCGCGCAAATTCACGCCGGTTGTGCGTCAGCAGCAGCGCCACCGTCACCGCGAATCCAAACGATAACGTCGAGTGCTTATTCTCCAGCCCTAGCCCCGCCACCACGCCGAACCATATCCAGAGCCGCGAGTCGCCCGTGCGCAAAATCCGCGCCACGACCCAGATGCATCCCATCCAGAACAGCGGCTCGAACGCGTTCATACTGAGAAAGCTGTCCATCACCAGGAACCCAGGAGCGAGGAGGACCGCGAGTCCGGCAAGAAACTGCGCGTAACGTCCGCCGCCCAGCTCGCGCGCGATCAGCATCGTCAGCGCAATCAGCGCCGTCCCCGCCAGCGCCGGCAAAATCCGCAGCGCCCCGAGCGAACCGCCCATCCACAGCGCGATCTTCGCGTACACGGCCACCAGCGGAGCCGCATCCACATACCCCCAATTCAGATGCCGCGCCATATCGAGGTAATAAAGCTCGTCGCGAAAATATCCGTAATGCCGGACGCTGGTAAAAATGTGCAGCAGCAGCTTGACCGCGCACAACCCGACCATAGCGCCCACCGCCAGCGGCGGCAGCGCAGGAACCGGACCGTCTCTTTCTTGCTTGGCCGCCTGAATCATCGTGACCTCGTCCATCGCGGCGTGACCTCGTCCCCAGCCATTTTCAAAACGCCTTCCCCGAATCCAGCAGAATCGTCACCGGCCCCTCATTCACCAACTCGACGTGCATCGTCTCCTGAAATCGTCCCGTTTCGCAGCGCAGCCCGGCCGCACGAATCTTCTCCACAAAATATTCGTACAACTCGCGAGCCAGCGCCGGAGGAGCAGCCGCATCAAACGACGGACGCTTCCCCCTCCGCACATCTCCATAAAGCGTGAACTGCGACACCACCAGCACTGCGCCGCCGACCTCCGCAACCGATAAGTTCATTTTGCCGCCGTCATCCTCAAAAATGCGCAGCCCGACGATCTTCTCCGCCAGATAGTCGACATCAACACGAGAATCGCCAGTCCCCACGCCAAGCAGCACCAGCAGCCCGAGCCCGATCTCGCCCGTGATCTCGCCCTCCGTTCCGCCATCTATGCCATCGATCGAAACCTCAGCGCGGCTGACACGTTGCACCACGGCGCGCATCAAATCCGCCTCGAAGCAGAATTCTCGAAACTCGCGTAGAGACAGGGCTTGCTCCGTCTCCCGCTGCTAGAATCTCTCACGATGTCTCAAGTCCTCCTCATCACCGGAGCTAGCCGCGGCATCGGCGCCGCCACCGCCCACCTCGCCCCTGCCCGCGGATTCCAAGTCTCCATAAACTATCACTGCAATCATCAAGCCGCAGAAAAATTGCTAGCCGCCATCCGCGCCCAAGGAGGCACCGCCACCGCCATCCAAGCCGACGTAAGCAACGAGGCCGATGTAGTCCGTCTCTTCGACGAAACCACGCGCCAGCTAGGCCCAATCACAGCGCTCGTCAACAACGTAGGAATAGTAGAACGCCAGACCCGTCTCGACGCCATCGACGCCGCCCGCCTCCAGCGCGTCTTCGCCACCAATGTCTTCTCCAGTTTCCTCTGCGCCCGCGAAGCCGTTCGCCGCATGTCCCCGCGCTACGGTGGCAACGGCGGCGCCATCGTCAACGTCTCCTCCGGAGCGTCCCGCATAGGCTCGCCCAACGAATATATCGACTACGCCGCCACCAAGGGAGCCATCGACACGCTGACAATCGGCCTGGCCAAAGAAGTGGCCGAAGAAAAAATCAGAGTGAACGCCGTCCGCCCCGGCCACATCTACACCGAGCTCCATGCCCAGGGAGGCGAGCCCAACCGTGTAGACCGAGTCAAATCAGGAGTACCCATGCAGCGAGGAGGCCAGCCCGAAGAGATAGCCAATGCCATCCTATGGCTGCTATCCGAAGAAGCTAGCTACGTGACCGGAGCCATTCTGGACGTAACAGGGGGACGATAGCCGTCAGCCATCAGCCATCAGGAAATGCAAAATCAAAATCGCGGTGGTTGAGGAACTGGTTTACCTGATTGCTGAGGGCTGGCTTACCTGATGGCTGACGACTGATGGCTGACGGCTGCGAATCCGGTAAATCGCATACCAAGCCCCCGCCATCAAGCCCCCGGAAACAAAGCGCATCAACGTGTGCATGGAAGCGAAATAGCCGGCGTATCCTGCGACTCCGACAACCTGAAAAAGCAACTGTCCCGCCGAGCCGATCCGGCGAAACCGAGGCGCCAGCCGTGCGCGCCAACCGCGCAGCCGGTCAACCTGTTCCATAATCGGGATCGCCCGCTGCAACCGCTCCTCCAGCCGAACGTCACCGCGTTCCCCTGGGATTGTCGGCAAAGGCTGCAGGCGCACCTCGACGTTCTCCGCCATAGGGTCCATCAAGGAACCTCCCGGAAGAAGAGCCCAAACCAAAAGCTGCAAACCCAGGTGTTCGGGAAAAGTTGCTAGGTCGCGGATTTCAGCGTCTCCCCCGCTGTCTCCTCCTGCATCCGCCGAAACGGCGCGAAGAGTATGAACCCCAGCCCGATAGCGCCTTCATTTTGCGCGCCTTTAATTCCGACCACCATATTCTCTTGCCCGGTGGCCGGCTGGTCGCGATAAGTCCGGAACAGGCGATCCCACAACGTGAAGATGTCTCCGTAATTCGTCCACTGTTCGTCGATTTCCTGCGAATGGTGAATGCGATGCATGTCGGGAGTGACGAAGACCCGCCGCACCGGTTTCTCCAGCCAACCGGGCAGCGATGCGTTGGCGTGCGTAAAAAAAGTTTGCGCGGCGCTCAACAGTTCCGCGGTCAGCACCGCCGCCGGCGGGGCGGCTAACAGCGCCACCGCCGCCAGATTCGCTCCCTGCAGGAAGGTCACTTCGATGGGATGTGCCCGGCCTCCCGTCGATACGTCGAAGTCCGGATCGGAGTGATGCACATAATGCACCCGCCACAGCAACGCCACCGCGTGATGGATCCGGTGCAATCCGTACTTCACCAGATCGAGCACGAGCACCGCCGAAATGAACCGGATCGGATAGGGCAGCCAGGTCTTATTCAACAATCCATACCGGCTATGCATCACCGCCAGCGCCATCACCACCGGGCTGACGCGGCACACACCGACAACGACGATTTGCGTCACGATCAGAACAATGCCGTGGCGTCCCCAGCGCCGCGCGACCGGAGCAACTGCCTTCAGCCTGGGACGAAACGACTCCCAGCTCGCAACCGCAATAAAGCACACCACAAACAGCAGCCAGTAAGAGTCGCTCTCGATTCGTCCCCAGGGCATCGTCATCGGCATCGTCATTGCCTCGCCTGCTGTTTATCCGATCCTGCTACCAAAGGTGCCACGAGTGATAGGTGAGCACATACACCGCCAGCAGCGCATTGGCAGTGCCGTGCGCCACTACCGCATCTCCAATACGGCCGCGCCGAATCGCCGCCAGCCCGAAGAGAATACCCGCGATGCTGCCGGCAATCCAGTATCCGCCGTGCAGAAATCCAAAGACGATAGAGGAAACCAAAAGCGCCAACCAGCTAAAACGCCGCAAAGACACCGCCTCGAAATCAGCCGAACCCAGCCTCCGCATCAGAAATCCTCGGAACGCCAGCTCCTCCGCAATGGGAACCGTCACTACCGCGGCCAGCACGCGAATCGCAATCCAGGCGGCTTTGGCAAGCATGGGAGCGGCCATCAAAGCAGGGGCAATTTGATCGTCGGCGGCAGCGTGAGAAGCGGTTGCGCCTAAAGAAGTAAAAGAAAAGGAAGTAAAAGAAAACGCGTAGCGGTCGAGAGCGATCCAAATCACAAACACCGCGACGCCGATTGCCGGAGCCATCCAGTCACACTTCCAGTCGAGATCGGCATAGCTGCGCCGGTAAATCCAAAGCGCAATTACAGCGGCGAAAAACCTCAGCGGATAAAGCCACTGAAATCCGCCCGTCCCCGCCGCAGCCGTAGCGATCATCCCCGCCGCGAGTATCGCCGCAAACGGCAGCAAATAAGCCGCCGTAGGATTCTCCGCACTCGCAGCAACCGCCGCCTTCGTCTCCTGCGGCGGCCGCGTAGTAAACCACGGTACCTGCTGGCTGACGAAACAGAAGCCCACGCTGACCGCGCTAAACGCGATCCATCCCGCCTGCGAGTGGAACCCTCCCACCGCGATCTGCGTCGCACCCGCATTCCCGATCAAGATCAGCGCCGCGATGCGCACCGCATTCAGCAGAAACAACACAACCACCCCCAGCGGTAGCAACAACAAAGACTGCGGAAACCGGCACTCCCGCCGGAACGCCAGCAGCCATACAATCCCAAACGACAGGATCAACCCCACGCCCTCGAGACCCGAACATTCCGGCGCAATCCGCACCTTAAAGATGGGAGTGCCAATCACCCGCCGCTCCGGCTTGGCGATAATGTCCGCTACGAACGGGCTGAGAAAAAATCTAGTGAGCTTGAAGGTCAAAAGTGTGGCCGGTTCCCACAGCCACTGGCACATTTTGCCAATCACGCACGCCGCCAGAATCGCCATCCCGGCATAAGCCCAAAGATGACCCGTGCTGCGGACCAACTGCACCCAGCCCGCCCAGGGCAGGAATGCCATCCCGGCAAAAGCGATCGCCGAAATTCCCGCCGCGAACCAGCTCACCGCCAGCGGATTGGTCCAGACGTTATATCCCCGTCCCGCAGACCCCGAATAAGGAATACCCGAATAAAGAAGAGAAGATAGCCCCGCGAACAGAGCCATCGCGCAGCCGTGCGCCGCCAGAAGCCGCCACCGGATGGGCGTCTCGGCAAATCGGGCAGAGATCTCCGCCAATTCAGCCTTGTTCTTGAGGTAGGCAAAGGTAACGAAGATCGCCGCGAAGCCGACAATGCCGCGCAGCGTCCACGATCCCCAATTGCGCATCACGCCGCTCAATCCAGCGGTCGAGAGCGACGCGCTTTCCAGCCAGACCGAGACGACAATCAATTCCGCGGTGAATAGAAACACCACCGCCGTCATCCGCTGCACCAGACTCCGCAGCGATGCGGACACCAGAAATTGCCCTGATTCGACGATCGCGCCCTCTGACACACGAGTATCCATGCCAGACGAGACTGGACCAAGCGTCAAGAGTAGTTGTCCTGAAGTGTGTGCGGGATTGCGGTCTTATCCCCGTCGGCGTCCGCGAATAATCAGCGTAGCGCTCGTGACCAGAGCCAACGCCGCCATGCCCGTAGCGCCGTCAATTTCGGGAGAACCAAATCCAACCGACGCCATCGAGACCGAAGCCAATCCGAGTACGAGTACTGCGACTGCGGCAATTTTGTGCATTATGCCCTCCTGGAGGCAAAAATTAAAGATCTGTCAAGCTTATGCACGTTCTAAGCCGACTTTATAATACTGATAATACAACACTTATCGATACTTCCCTCTGAGCAGATTGCAAATGATTGCAGCACTTGAGCATCGGACTGTTATTTGGAGTCCGTGGAAACGAACGTAACTTGCGCAACCCTTGGGCGCCACCAACAATCGCGTTATGCGACTAAGAATAAGGCTCTTGTGGATTGTAGCGATCTTGATGGTCGCGGCATTGCTAGGCCACGCTCGGGTCATTGTAAGCGGTCAGGATGCGACGAAGGCGGCACCAGACCCGTCACTTCAGCAGAAAGCCGAAGCGGGTGACAGCGGGGCACAGTACGAACTGGGTCTCGACGCCGAACGAACACAGGATTATCCGGACGCCTTCAAGTGGTTCCAGCTTGCGGCGAAACAGGGACTGGATGGAGCGCAGGTAGACCTAGCGTATTTATACGTCACGGGGTTTGGAACCGGAAAAAACCTGGAACAAGCGGTTCATTGGTACAGCCTGGCTGCAGTCCAAGGCAATCCTAATGGCGAATATAGCCTTGGGATTTGCTATCTGCACGGTGAGGGGATTGAGCAGAATTTAGGGCTCGCCAGAAAATGGATTTCCTCGGCGCTTACGCACGGTGATGGTGGGCGATCGGCAAATGCCATGGGCCTGACGTATGAAATCGGTCCCGAAATGGAGTTGACCGAAGCTCTTAGCTGGTACAACAAAGCTGCCGAAATGGGATACAGTCAAGGTCAGTACAATGTGTGCCGGTTGACATCCCAGGGCCTAGCGTCTCCCGCCGATTACAACCGTGCAATTAAATGGTGCTCGACGTTGGCAGAAAACGGTGATGCCTGGGGCGAGTACGGTCTGGCTCGAATCTATGAGCAGGGCGTTGGTATGCCACCTGATCCCAAGAAGGCAGCGGAATGGTACGAGAAATCGGCCGACCAGGGAAATCCCGCGGCTCAACTCAGCTTGGCCGCCATGTACGCCGGCGGCAAAGGTGTCAAGCAGGATCTGGTCGAAGCCTACAAGTGGACGGCTATCGCGGGTGCACAAAAACACCCCCAGGGCCGCGATCTGCTGGAAAACCTTTCGGCTCGAATGACGAAGAGCCAGGTATCTGCCAGTCAGTCCCTAGCGCAAAAATGGATGCAGCAACACCCACTCGACCCTGAGAGCAGCCAGACGCTGGATCATATGGTTTACGACAAACCGTAGGTGGTCGATTAAAACACTGATAACTCCTAACGACAACTCACGCCTTCAAATAAAACGGCACATTAATAATATTGATCCGCTCATCTCCGCCGAGCAGGAGGAGCGCCGTCAGCATCTGCCCGCGCTGATTGTGCAGAAAATAGTGATACCAGTGGCGCTCTACCATTGAAGCAATCACGACAGCGACCGTCCGCTCAGGATTTTCCTTCTCCACCTTCAACACATAATCCACAATCGGATGCACCACCAGCCGGAACGGCGATGGCAGCGTCACCAGCTTTGGAGCGCGCACTTCCGCCGGCGGCTGCTCCGCCCACTGCCATGGCGGCTGGCCGTCATCGTTATCGCAGGCAATATGCACTGCCTCCACATCTGGAGACAAACTCATCGCAAAATGGAGAGCTTTCTCCGTGGCTGCGTTCCATCGGTCCACCGGAACCAGCATGATCGGCGGCGGCAGCGTCTCCAATACCACGGTTCCAGGCAATGCCAGTTCTTCACCAGCCAGTTCATAGTGCCGCCGTATGCGGCTCATAAACACCAGCAACGCCGGCATTAAAAGCACGACCACCCACGCGCCGGAAGTAAATTTCGCCACCAGAATCACCACGGTCGTGATCCCCGTCGCCAATGCGCCAATCCCATTCACGATCATCGCCGGAGAAAATCCCTTTGTTCTCCGCCAATGCCCCACCATGCCCGCCTGCGATAAAGTGAAAGCCAGAAACGCGCCCACCGCAAATAAAGGAATCAACCGGTCGGTCACGCCGCCAAATAAAAGCAGCAACAGCGCGGCTAGAATCGCCAAAGCCCAGATGCCCTGGGAGAACACCAGCCGCCGTCCGCGCAGGGTCATCGAGTGCGGAAGATAATTGTCGCGCGCCACCATCCGGCACAGCCGCGGAAAATCCGCAAACGAAGTGTTGGCCGACAGGCACAGCACCAGCAAAACCGAGAACATGGTGATGTCATAGAAAATTCCCTTGCCCGCCACCGCCGCCGTCAGCAGCGACAACACGCTCTGATATCCGGGAGCCCCCGGATCCGTCGCCGCAATCCCGTAATACTTCACCAGCACCGCGATCCCGCCTAGCAGCACAATCAGAATCGCGATGATCGCGGTCAAAGTCTTGCGCGCCGCCGGAACCACCGGCTCCTTGAAAGCTTGCACGCCGTTACTCACCGCTTCGACGCCCGTCAAAGCCGTGCATCCCGAAGCAAACGCCTTGACCAGAATCCACATTCCCACCATCTGGATTGAAGGGGTGAGGCCGGCCTGCGCCTGCCCCAACACCACTACCGCCACCGGGTGCCCGCCCGACACCACGACCTTATAAAGCCCAAGCAGAATCACGATGACCAGCGTGCCCACAAACAAGTACGTAGGAGCCAGAAACGCCGAGCCTGCTTCTTTGACTCCACGAAGATTGACCACCGTCAGCAGCACCAGCACCGCGAGGCACAAGGCCAGAGTGTGCGGCTGCAGCGAAGGCACCGCGGAAACCAACGCTCCGATGCCGGCCGAAATTCCCACCGCGACATTCAGCAGGTAGTCGATCATCAACGCAGCGCCCGCCAGCAATCCGGCGCGTGGTCCCAGATTTTCCCTGGCGACGGTATACGACCCTCCTCCATTCGGATACGCCGCAATCGTCTGCCGGTAGCTGAAATAGACAATTGTCAGCAGCGCGATGATCGCGAAGGTCAGCGGAACGATATATCGTATTCCGATATATCCCAGAGGCAACAGGATGGTCAACGCCGCCTCCGGCCCGTACGCCGCCGAACTCAAGGCATCGAGTCCAAACGTAGGAATGCCCTGCGTCGGCGTGATCCGCTCTCCCTGGTCCTCCGAAGAAGCCAGCGGCCGTCCAAACAGCACATTGATCAGTCCCATGTCCCCTCACGAATAAAAGGTCCCGGCAAAGTTCCTGCCAGAAGTTCCTACAGAAGTCCCAGCAGAAGTTCCTACGAAGCTAACAAATTAAAAGCCGCTCGACGCAACAAAGTCAGCCCCTAGGATGCTAACTTGTCCTGTTCCAGTTCGGTGATTTGCCACAATCGCATTCGCTCATGGAAACCGCCCGCATCGCCGCGCTGCTCAAGCCTTTTCTTGACGAATCCTTATCCGATTTCCAGTTACAGCAAATATCGATTTACATCGATCTCTTGCTACGCTGGAATTCGCGCATCAACCTGACCGCGATCCGCAACCCGGAAGAAATAGTGACCCGCCATTTCGGCGAATCGTTATTCCTGGCCAGGCATCTTCTTCCACACGAGTGTCATCCTGAGCGGAGCAGAACGATAAGCGAAGCGCATCGTTCCGCGGAGTCGAAGGACCCCTACACCTCCACCGAACCGGTGCCGCTGCAGGGAGTTCTCCCCACGCCCCTAACCGCCCTGGACATAGGCTCCGGCGCCGGATTCCCTGCCTTGCCTTTAAAGATCTGGGAGCCCAACCTGGCCCTGATCCTGATCGAGTCCAACCACAAAAAATCAGCCTTCCTGAGCGAAGCCGCCCGAGTGCTAAAACTCAAGCATGTCGCAGTGCTGGCCGAGCGCGCCGAGACGATAGGGGCTCGTCCGGAGCGTCCCCAGGCCGACGTGGTCACCTTTCGCGCCGTGGAACATTTTGAAGCGATCCTGAAACAAGCAGTCAAACTATTGAAACTAAAAGGAAAATTGGCTCTACTGGTAGGCGAAGCTCAGGTTACGTTCCTGACCGCGCAACCCGGCCTTCATTGGAATCAGCCCTTGCCAATCCCCCACTCGGAACGCCGGACGTTGATGATTGGCGGTCTGAACTAGGCTAGAAAGTTTGGAATCATCTAAAAAATTCGCACACCCCCAACCATCTGTCCCGAGAGTTCCTAATTTGCGGGGGTGTCACCCTAAGTAAATGATTCTAAATCATATAAAATTCTAGAATTTTGCATGTCTATGAGAGGTGTTTCACGTGAAACACTTTTGAGTCGATAAGCGTTTTCCCCTCCGATGTTTCACGTGAAACACCGCATCAGGCCTCCTCAGCTTTGAGAGCTGACGGCTGACGGCTGACAGCTGACGGCTGATTTGCACTAAACTCGGGCATTGCTTTTCGCTCCCGCATTCCCCTATTCTGACCCCCACAGAGAAAATTCATTCATGGGACGCATCATCGCCGTTGCCAACCAAAAGGGTGGCGTGGGCAAGACT
This sequence comes from uncultured Acidobacteriaceae bacterium, assembly GCA_963775845.1. Lineage (GTDB taxonomy): Bacteria > Acidobacteriota > Terriglobia > Terriglobales > Acidobacteriaceae > Acidiflorens. The sequence goes on from CAVZKN010000002.1 coordinate 916,926, forward strand.
ACGACTGCCATCAATTTAGCCGCCTCCCTGGCCGCTGCCGAGGTTAATACCCTGCTCGTCGATTGCGATCCGCAATCGAATACCACCAGCGGCCTCGGTTTCCCCAAGGATCCCGAGCGCATCAGCGTCTATGACGTGATCATGGGCGCGGCCTCCGCCGAAGAGGCGCTGCAGGTCACCGGGCTCGAGCAGCTCTGGCTGATCCCCTCGCACAAGAATCTGATCGGAGCGAACATCGAACTGGTTTCCGCCGAGCGCCGCGAGTATTGCCTGCGCGACGCGCTGGCCGGATTGCTCGATCGCTTCCAGTTTATTGTGCTGGACTGCCCGCCCGCGCTCGACCTGCTGACGCTAAATGCGCTGGTCGCCGCCGACGGTGTGCTGATCCCGATGCAAGCCGAGTACTTTGCCCTCGAAGGGGTTTCGGAGTTGCTGGACACCATTGAACGAATTCGCGCGGAGCTGAATCCCAGGTTGGCCGTCGAAGGTGTTGTGCTCACCATGTTCGACGAGCGGACAAACCTCGCCCAACAGGTGGCGGAGGAGCTGAAAAAATTCTTTGGCGACAAGCTGTGCAGCACCGCGATCCCAAGAAACATACGCCTGGCCGAAGCTCCCAGCCACGGACAGCCCGCGCTGTTATACGATGTGCGTTCGCGCGGGGCCGAAAGTTACATTCGCCTCGCGAAAGAGATACTGGATCGGCAGGCGAAGATGGCTACAAGCGGCCCCGGTGAAGCGGCTTAGCCAGCTGAGCGCGACGTCCTGAACAGAGCAAAGCCTTTCGGAGAAAAACTGATGCGGCCATCCAATGCGGTAGTCGAGAAGAGCGAAAAGCCCGGTGCGGACAAGCCTGGTGCGGACAAAAGTGCGGACAAAGTCGAGAAGTTGGTGGAGAAGCGCCGAGCTTTAGGTCGCGGCTTGGATTCCTTGCTGCCGGGGCCGCGCGCCGTGGTCACGCCGCACTCTGCGCTTGCTGCCACACGCCCGCCGGCTGATGATTCGGCGACCGGCTCTGCCGCGCCTTCTGACCCAACCGTTGTGTCGGGCAGGTTAGACGCATTGCAGGCTGCGGCCGGAACCTCACCCCATCCCGACAGTCAGATCGCCGTCGAACTTAATCTCGAACAGATCGGCGCGAATCCTTACCAGACGCGAACGGAGTTCGATCCCCGGGCCCTGAACGACTTGGCGGTTTCGATACAGACCCAGGGAGTTCTGCAACCCATCGTCGTGCGCCCGCGTGCAGTCGCGGTTTCGGACGGGATCAAAGAACGCTTCTTCCTTATCTTAGGCGAGCGACGTTTTCGGGCGTCAAAGATTGCCGGCAAGAAGACGATCCCCGCGATCATCAAGCGCGTCTCGGACCAGCAAGCGGCCGAGATGACCCTGGTCGAAAACCTGCAGCGGGAAGATCTCGATTGCCTCGACCAGGCCGAGGCCTTCCTCAAGCTCAGCACAGAATTCAAGCTGAAGCAGGAGCAGATCGGAGAGCGCGTAGGAATCTCGCGGGAGCAGGTTTCTAACTACTTGCGTTTGTTGAAGTTACCACCGGAAGTGAAGACGGCGTTGCGAAAGAAAGAACTGACTTACAGTCATGCTCGCCTGTTGCTCTCCCTAGTAGATGACCTCGAGATCGTCAAGGTGGCGCGGATGGTGATCGCGAAGAAGATGTCGGTGGCTCTACTGACCGAGCTGGTGCTGGACGCAAATACTCCTCGGGGTGAACCTCAGAAAAAGGAGCACGTGGAGCGGCGGATCGATCCCAACGTGCGTGCCGTGCAGCGGGAGCTGGAAACGATCCTCGCAGTGAAGGTGCGAATTCAGGATCGCAAAGGCAGAGGGAAAATAACGCTTGAGTACAATTCCGTGGACGATTTTCAGCGCGTCGTGCGCATGCTGGAAGGGCACTAACCTTAATCGAAAAGTGGGTAATCTGCGAGCTTCGAGGCATAGGAATCAGCACGGTAATAAGTGGGGTGAATTAACCATTCTGTCCTCCGCATTGCTGGCTGTATGGCGCATTGAAGGCCAATACGCCTTCACGGTGGAACAAGGTTGAACAGAATCCCTGTCATTTGCAAGGGAATCTTTTCAGTAACAAGTGGGACCAGATTCTCAAAAACGCTCCGTGGAGAGAGCCTAGTCCTGTTACGGTGGGAACCCAGTGAAGCGTGGACCGGTGCTCGAACCGGGGTATTGGACGTGGATCAGCTTCCGGTATTATGCCGACGGAGAGCGTGGTCCAGTGCTGGTGAATGAAACCGAGAGGGCCGGACTGCGGGTGAGAAAGGCCGGTGATGCCATCGTCCGTGGTGCTCACCCTTCGAAAAACGCGAAGGGTGAGGCAGCCTCGGTTGGGGTGGTGCGAAGCTGAGCCAGCCCTTTCCTCGGGAACGCTCTACTGGCGCGGCCTGGGCAGCGATCCTCTGTCGGAAACTGATCTGTCGTTCAATCTTCTGAATACGTATATCTTCTTCAACGGCCAGCGGGTGGCGCGCAGTGACAGCGCGGGAGCGCTCCATTACTATTTCTCCGATCACCTCGGCTCTCATGGCGTGGTGGAGAATGCGACGGGAACCGTGTGCGAGCAGGATATCGACTACTATCCCTACGGCGGAGTGGAGAACGACTACTGCAGTGGCTCGAGCGTATCGCAGAACTATAAGTTCACCGGCAAAGAACGCGATTCCGAGTCGGGCCTGGATGATTTCGAGGCTAGGTTCTACTCCAGTTCGATTGGCAGGTTCATGCAAGTCGATGAGTTCTCGGGTGGCCCGGTCGATCCATTTGATCCGAGTCCTTCCACTGCGGGCCCCCTGCCGTATGCTGACGTCTTCAAGCCACAATCGCTGAACAAGTACACGTACGTTTACAACAACCCGTTGCGCTACACCGATCCGAATGGCCACTGTGCGGAAGATGCCTGTCTTGTAGAGGGCGCAGTCGCGATAGGTACGGGAGTTATTTTTACTGCTGCAACGATCCAGTACTATCGACAGAATCCCGATGCAGGAGACGCGCTCGCAGCTGGAGCAAGTGCTGCACATCAAGCGTTCACCAATGCGATGGGCGCGATAGCCGGCGTCTTTTTCTCCAAAGACGCGGAGGCCGGGCAGCTCCAGGCGGCGGGGAGAGAAGCGACTGACAAAGCAAATGCCACAATCGAGAGGGCGTCACAAGATATAGCTGGCTTCAAGAATCCTGCTGATGTGAATAGCCACATCGACGAACTGAAAAAGGGCGTAGATCAAGTCAAAGACCTCAGCGGTCGATTGGACACGACCAAGGGGAAAGCGGAACGGGACAAAATCAAGGCCGAACTCAAAAAAGAGATCGACCAGGTCAAAGGCCATGAAAAAGACTTACGTCAGAAACCCAAAGCCCCGAAGAAAGACAAAACCTAGAGTGGCTAAACAAAGTACGAATAGCCGCGTACCAGAATGGGCTCTGTCCTTCTTGAAGAGTAGTTCCGACCTTGCCAACTCCTCCATAGTCGGTGATCTTCGGAGCCAGAGTCGAGTAGAGCAGAATGCAATAGAGAATCAAGCACTGCGCATCTTGCGTGACAAACGGCTGAAGAGGAACGAGGCACTGAGGAATGGAGCTGTTCGGTTGATAGTGGCATTGCTGCCAAAGACGTTCCCGGCTCTTGAGGAACTGCTATCGGACTCTTCGTCGCCGCTCTGGTACGAGGTTCAATTTACGGCCTTCTGCGCACTGGATCGGGGCGATCTCACTGAGACCGACCAACGGCGAGTCCTTGCTCTGGTCGAGCACTATCTGATGAATACAAGATCTGAGTCAGGTCACGCAGCGTGGAAAGCCGGCGATCTCCTAGGTGACGAATGGAACGCGCCCGAAACCGTGCAACTCCTAGAGAAGCTGCTATTCTCCGCGAAACACCTAGCTGGTAGAAAGGCTGCTCTTCATGGGATGGAGCACGCCATCAAGAAAGCGATGCCCGCAGACAGAGAGCGGCTGTTCTCGCTGGTTCGCAAGGCCGCCTCTACCGACCAGAGTGCTGAGCTTCGAAAATCCGCGAGCCTCACGCTTGATGGTGTCGGATGCCATCACCTGACTGTTCAAGATACCCAACGCCAGGAACGTTGAGCCAAATTGAGTTGGGCTTGCGCGCTTCACGTCCGATACCCGTTTTCGCAAACCGAAATACGCCTGGGTTGGATCACTACATCGGTAGATCAACTGGACGGGCGGGTGGGCCCCTTCTCACGCCTTCGGTCCGCCGTTCACCCCGCTCGCCCCTAAGGCGGACACCATGATAAATGGGGCAGGGGGCTGGCCCACCTTTGATTGTTGTCGGGACCATAGATAACTGAGGCTGCCCCACCTTTCGTGATTTGAGGTTGTTACGAAACTCGTCGATGAACAGTACGGAAGATGGGAAAAAAATAGCATGGGTCGGTAGTTGTGAGTTTCTTTCATAACTCGATCAGGTGGTCTGCAGAGCTTGCTTGAGAGTCTCACCGCCCACAAGGTTGAGCATGCGTTTCAAGTTGTAGACCATCACCGCGAGGGCGATTTCGCAGCGAGCCCCTTCCAGTCCGCGGACGAGAAAGCGTGGATGACCAAAAATTCGGTATTTCAAATTCGCAAAGGGATGTTCCACCGTGCTCCGTCGCAATGCCATGGCGGCAGGGGTAGCGCGCTGCTGCATACGATCCAGAGCCCCTTCATAAAGGTGACGGTGGACGACACGGCGCGGACTCTTGGTGCATTGCGGCTTTAGGGCGCAAGCGCCGCACACTTCAGCGCGACCCACGTAGGCCAGCGCGTGCCCACTTCTTCCGTCACTGCGTAAGCTCTGTCCCGCCGGGCACAGCATGGTGTTGCTTTGTTCCTGATAGCGGAATGCGGTGCGGTCGAACAGCTGTCGGCCACGCGTGTTCACCCCCCGCTTCGCCGGAATGTGCGGCACCATGCCCTGGCTTTCGCAGCTCGCCGCCTGCTCTCCGTTGGAATAGCCTGCATCGGCGACCACATGCAACGGTGAACCCGTTCCGCCCAGGGCAGCTTGCGCAGCCTCGGCCATGGGCAGCAAACTGCGATTGTCGGCAGCTTCGTTACTCACCTTTTGCGCCACGATCAAGCCGTGCTCGGCATCGACTGCGGTTTGCACGTTGTAAGCAGGAAGCATGCCCTGAGATGTCTTCATGAAGCCCACTTCCGGTTCCCGATGCTGGCGTAGTTTTTCTAGCGCCTGAGTCACCGCGCCATTGTCCACCCGAACTTCGTCTTCTCCGTCGGCAGTGTCCAAACCCTCCAGGTAGCGTTCCCACTGCAATCGTTCGTGCACGCTGTTTACACTACTTACCGCGCGGAACTTGCTGCCATCAATGGCCACCCACTCTCCCCGAATCAGTCCCACCGAACGCGCCAGCTTCACCAACTCAGCCCCGGCCTCGCTCACCGCGTGCCGGTGCAACCGGCGAAACTCGGCGATACTCTTATGGTCTGGATCGAGCCGCCCTAAGAGCCACATCAGTTCCAGGTTGCGCCGACACTCATTCTCCAACCGTCGCGAAGAACGAATCTGCTGCAGATAGCCGTATAGATACAGCTTCAACAGATCGCGTGGATCATAACCAGGTCGTCCAGTCCCCGCCGCTTCCGCCCGCACGAAGCCCAGCCTCTGCATATCCAGACGATTCACAAACTCGTCGACCACCCGGCAGAAATGGTCCTGCGGAATCAATTCTTCTAAACTCGCCGGGAACAACGCCGCTTGCCCTCGCGCCTCACCCGCAATGAATCCCATAGCCCTGCATCTTGCCACTCACTTCGCCACGCCGCTAGTAGTTTCGTAACAACCTCGATTTTCGAAAGGTGGGCACCACCGGCCTCGACTTCCCGTTCTTTCTTCACACCCCCCGCAGTCGCCGTGAAAGCTGAGGCACTCCACCAAGCCCTGATAGCATACTCCGTAGTACCCACCCTTCGAAAATCACGAAGGGTGGGGCAGCCCCAGTCTTGGCGGTGCAAAGATGGGCCAGCCCCCCGGGCTTGCGCACATCATCACCGATTGCTGGTGGGGTCCGGTCCTCTTCTAGTCGGTGATGACTGATGCGCTTGACTACCGAGCGTTCTTGGGTGATAAGGAGTTTCCTCAAATGCGGTTCGAAGCGCGAGAGCTGAAGCCATACGCCGAGCCCGTTGCCACGGGTTCCCTTCAAGAAGGCGAAGTATACCTCTCTATCCAGTATGCCGATGAAAACCTGCTCGTGCCGGTTATCGAGACGCTGGTTTTCGCTGGCAGAAACTTGGACAACAAGGACCCGGAACTCCTCTACTTCCAAGACGCCGAGTCGTATCTGCAAGGGATTCGATATGGCTTTGATGATGCGGAGCACGCGAGCTTCCAGCTTGGGAGAGAGGGCACGATCAATCACATTTTCGAATACGAGCACGCGCTTGAAGAGTTGATGAAGTGTTTTCTAAGACGCAAGATACCGCCATTGAGGAGAACTTCCGAACACTGATCGGAGTATCCTCTGTTGACGATTCCCGCCGGGTGCCCCACTCATTCGCGGTTTTTGCGAATGAGTGGGCGCGGCCTGCGGCTCTCGTCATTAAATTTCTCCACTGGACGGCGTTCGTTTGGGGGCTGGCCCACCTTTGATTGTTGTCGGCACCATAGATAACTGAGGCTGCCCCACCTTTCGGACGGAACGTTCCCCAAGAAACCCCTGTTCTGAAACCGAGAAGATATCGAAGCGGAGAGTACGGGAAATAGAAAAGGCACGGAACAAGTCCGCGCCCTTTTTGCTGCGTTCATTATATCAGATTTACGCTGCCATTCGGACATTTTCCGGCAGTTTATTTCATGTTTGTTTGCAGTAGTTTACGGCCTATTGCATAGCGAACATAAGACGAATTTATCAATCAGTTACGGGAGTTATTTCCCCGCCAGCTTCCTGGAAATTTCTTCCATCAGCTTTGGCCGGAGGTCGGCCGGGTGCCCCACTCATTCGCGGTTTTTGCGAATGAGTGGGCGCATTGTCACAATCTGACGGTTCGCGGGATCACAGTCAAGTTCAAACTCTTGTGGTTACTCTGTGAGAATGACCAAAGGCCTGCACCGCTATTATGGAGCCAAGCACCTGCACTTCATAACCTGCAGTTGCTATCGTCGTCAGGCCTTTCTGAATACGGCCCAACGCCGCGATCTGTTTCTGAAGATACTGGAAGAAGCGCGCCGCAAATACCGGTTCGTGGTTCACGGGTATGTCCTGGTGGGGGCTGGCCCACCTTTGCACCACTACGACCGAGGCTGCCCCACGCTTCGCGCGGTTCGAAGCGTGGGCACCACGGACCTCGACTCCGAGTTCATTCATCACATACATGCGGCCGCATTCCATGCTATCTATCCCGAATGCGCAACCCGCTCGATCGGACGGGACGTTCCCCTCAGATACGATCCCGCCAATATCCGGGCTGCCGGTGCGCCAAATTTCCCAAACCTCGTATCAACATTAACCGGGGCGCGCCACTTCTTACGCTTTTTCAAAAGCGGCCGAAAAAACCGCTCAATACTGTCCCAGTTGCTCCTCTACGTTTACTGCGAATGTGTCCAGTGTCCTTCTGATCTGGTCGCAATCCAGCTTGGGCTCGTGATCCAACTCGGCTCGCGCGTATTTGACCAGCTTGCGCGCCGAACGTATATGCATTCCGAGTGTTTCCCTGGCCGACCGGGCTTGGCGCTTCAGGTTTTGCGCGATCTCTCCCTGGAACCCAACCGCCTCATCCTCCAGCTCTAGCCCTGCTGCCCTTGCCGTCCACGGCGTCATCCCGATCGGAGTGAAGGCCACCCTCTCCGGATCCACCACCACCTGCGACGGACGCGGCTTCTCCGCCTCTATCCGCTTCAGGTTGGTGGAGGCGATCTGCAGCGCATAGAGCATCAGACCCGCCTGCTTGTTGTCGATCTTTCCGCCCAGCACCAGCATGACCACCTGCCTCACCACCGATTGGATGGACTGCGCGTCCTCCAGCACCGGCATCAAGAAGTTGACGCCGCCCTTGCCGCCGACCTTCACCCGCTCCGGCTGATTTTCGCGGTGAAAGTGGCAGAAGGGCTCCTTCCGCCGAGCCGGCGAGCCGCACTGCGTTCCATTGACCTTGATGTGCTGACAGCGCCGAATCTCTATCCTTTCGCCCATTTCTCGCTCCAAATAAAAAGCGCGGCCACCAGGCCGCGCCGCTTTTTTCCCTATCTATATCTATTATTTCATGTTTCGAGGGGGTAAGTGGACACTTCGAACGAAACTATATCAGCCCTTGTTTCATGCACTTGCACCAATTCAGCCGTCTTTTGCCCCTTGACAAGATTTCTGCATCAGCTTCGGCAGTAACTCCTTATTATTCAAAGGTTTAAGGGAAATCGCCTCCTAAGTAATTGATTCTAAAAGACCGCTCGAGGGGGATCCCAGTACTGACAAGTAAACATATACGTAGGGAAAACCCCGAGTTCGTCCCCGAGTTCCGAAGCCTGACCCACTTAAGGATGACAAGATTGGGGGCTGGCTCACCTTTGCGCCACCCCAACTTTGGCTGCCTCACCCTTCGCGCTTTTCGAAGGGTGAGCACCACCGACACCGACATCAGGCGACTTTTCTCGTTTGCAGTTCAGCTTTCGGGGTTTCCTTCACGAACACCGGGCCACGCTCTCCGACATCATACTGACCCACCGACCTAGACTCCTTAGTTCGTCGATCACATACAAACCATCGGATAGGTGTTACCAATCCCGAATGCCCAACCGGCTTCATCGTTTCTACGGTGCTGGATATCTGCACTTTATCACCACCAGTTGTTACCGGCGACGTGCGCTGCTTGGCAGCCGGGGGAATCGCGATTTGTTGCTCTCTGTTCTGGAGCAGATGCGCCGCCGCAATCATTTTGTGGTCGTCGGCTACGTCGTGATGCCTGAACATGTGCATCTGCTTTTTGGCGAACCCGAGCGCGGCATCCGTCACTGGTGATGCACGCACTGAAACGAAGTGTTTCGCACGGCGTTTGTTGGGTAAGTTGCGCTCGCGCACCCATCCCGCGCAAGGTCAGTTATGGAGCGGGGCTCTTGTGGCCGGACACGTATGGCAGCGGCGCTTCTATGACTTTGTGGTGTTCAGCGAGAAGAAGCGAGCGGAAAAATTGCGTTATATGCACCGCAATCCAGTCGAACGCGGACTGGCGCTCGAACCGGAACAGTGGGCGTGGAGCAGCTTCCGGTATTATGCCGACGGAGAGCGTGGTCCAGTGCTGGTGAATGAAACCGAGAAGGCCGAACTGCGGGTGAGAAAGGCCGGTTGATGCCATCGTCCGTGGTGCTCACCCTTCGAAAACCGCGAAGGGTGAGGCGGGCGGAGTTGGGGTGGTGCGAGGTTGAGCCAGTCTCCCGACTGCTCATTTTTCGTTTCCACTTCATAAATATGGGCAGGCGCTGGACAACCGGACACGCGCGACGTGAATCTTTCCACCGCACCCTGACATCATTAAAGCTTTGGAGGGAATAAAATGGCAAGTGTTTTGGAGGAAGTGAAAATGGCGCACGAACTACCCCCGCTGCCGTACGACTACACGGCGCTCGAACCCACCATCGATGAAAAGACGATGCACCTGCATCACGACATGCACCACACTGCTTATGTGAAGAACCTGAACGCTGCGCTCGACAAGCATCCCGAACTGCACAAGAAGAGCGCGGAAGATCTTCTGCGCGATCTGAATTCCATCCCGGAAGATATTCGCGGCGCGGTCCGCAACAACGGCGGAGGCCACGTCAACCACACCATGTTCTGGACGATCATGAAGCCGCACGGCGGAGGCGACCCCACCGGTCCAATCGCCGAGGCGATCAAGAAAACTTTTGGCGACTTCAAAACGTTTCAGGAAAAATTCAATGCCGCCGGCGTGGGCCAGTTTGGCAGTGGATGGGTCTGGCTGGCGGGCGACGGAAAAGGCGAAGTGAAAATTCTCTCAACCGCGAACCAGGATAATCCGATTTCGCAAGGGCTCCATCCCATCTTCGGCAACGATGTGTGGGAGCACGCCTACTATCTCAAGTACAACAACCGGCGCCCCGAGTACCTGCAGGCGTGGTGGAACGTTGTGAACTGGGAAGAGATCAACAAGCGGTACCAGGCGTCGCTGAAGAAATAATAGAAGAGCCGTTCAGGTGGGGACGGGCGCCTCGCCCGTCCTCAAAATTTTCAGGCCCGCTTCGTCGTATGCGATCCCAGAGCGCCTAATTGGAAATCACGCCGATCGTCCGCAGCCATGTCTCCACCAACTGAGGCCATCCTGTGATCGGGAACTTCGTAGGCCGCAATCCAAAAGCGTGCCCGCCCTGGGCATACAGATGCATCTCCACTGAAACGCCAGCGTTCTTCAGCGCAATGTAATAAGCCAGCGAGTCGTTGACATTGTCGACGTGGTCATCTTCTGCCTGCAACAAGAACGTAGGCGGAGTTTCATGAATAACCGGAACATCAGGATTCAACCCTAAGTTCTTATCGGCAGTCGCCGGATAACGAATCGCAAACTTCCTCGCGCCTTGTTTTGCATCGCACTTCGCCGCAGACAGGGAGAGATGGCCGGGATAAACAGCCACGGCAAAATCGGGGCGGCAGCTCTCTTTGTCGGCGGCATCGACAGCCGGATACAAACGCTTGGCAAAATGCGTGCTGATCGCGGCCACCAAATGCCCGCCCGCCGAAAACCCAAGCACTCCTATTTTGTGCGGATCAATATGCCACTCCGCCGCGTGCAAGCGCACCAGCCCCATTGTTCTCTGCGCATCTTCGAGCGCCATGGGTGATTCCGGGTACGGCCCTGATTTCGGATACGGCCCTACATTCGTCACGCGGTATTTCAACAGCACACAGATGATCCCCTTGGATGTCAGCCAATCACAGGCTTCCGTGCCTTCAATATCGATTGCAAGAATCTGATAACCGCCTCCAGGAAAGACTACGATGGCTGCGCCCGTATTCTTTCCTGGTGGAGAATAGACGGTCATCGTAGGCTGCGTGACGTTGCTCATCCCGGTTGCCGGCCTGCCTGCATTCCCCGGCTTCGTCGTCTCGGCGAACTCCGGCCCCGCCACCGGCTGCGGATCCGGCGCGGCTCCCGGCCATATCGGCACTTGCGTATGTCCGGGCGATGGCTGCCATACAGGCTTCTGCTTCTTCTGTGCGTTCAAACCGCCAAAGGCAAACACAACACAGAGAGCAAGAAGCAAAGGCGTCATCGCGATCCTCGCAGCGAAACAGAGGTTCGATAGACCAACTTCAGAATGCACCACTTCAGGCCCGCCAGAATGTTGATGAGACTGGTTCCAGTCACTCTTCTTCCCAGTCATCGTTGTGCAGTCACTCAATGCTGCGGTTGAGTCTCGCACTCGGACAGAATTCGCCGTGTCACCTGCTGCGGCTCGATGCTCCTGCGAAAGTGGCGGAACTGCACGACCCAACGGTACATTCAGGCGTGGGTTCCACGAGACCATTTCTTGTTCCTGGTCTTTATGACTTCCTTACGAATTACTTACTCCCTTTTTATGACGCCCGGAATTTAATCGAGATTGCCTCGGGAAACCGGCTCCGATCAGAATGGAAAAGATCGACTCGTGTTATGGTGTGCGCCTCCGTTCAGCGCGCCGGTGAGGGGAGAGACCCACTATGCAGGATGCAATCTTTGTCGTGGTGACGATAGCGTTCTTCGCGCTATCGCTGGGTTATGTGAAGTTCTGCGATCGAATTCACTGAGGATCCATCGTCTGAGGTCAAATTCATTATGAATGCTGAATCGATCATCATGCTGATTATCAGCGCCGGGTTGATGGTCTACCTGCTGTATGCGTTGCTGAGACCGGAGAAATTCTGAAATGACAACTAACGGCTGGATACAGATCTTCGTATTTCTGGCTCTGATTCTGGCGGTCACCAAGCCGCTCGGCGCGTTCATGGCCAGAGTGTTCAGCCGCGAACGCACTTTTCTCGATCCCGTGGCTCGGCCCATCGAGCGGTTGCTCTATCGCGTGACGGGCGTCGATGAAAAGCACGAGATGCGCTGGACGGAATATGCCTTCTCCATGCTGCTGTTTAGCGGCGCTTCTATGCTGCTGCTCTATCTGATCGAGAGGGTGCAGCATCTGCTGCCCTGGTTGAATCCGCAGAAGTTCGCTGCTGTATCTCCAGTGCTGGCCTTCAACACCGCCGCTTCCTTTACGACGAACACTAACTGGCAGAACTATTCCGGCGAGTCCACGATGAGCTATCTCACGCAGATGGCTGGCCTGGCTTATCACAACTTCGCGTCGGCCGCGGTGGGGATCGCGCTGGCTATTGCTTTTATTCGCGGCATCGACCGCAGAGAAAAAGATACCATCGGAAACTTCTGGGTCGACATGACCCGTTCCATTCTGTGGGTGCTGCTGCCCGCCTGCATCATTTACGCACTGCTGCTGGTTTCGCAGGGAGTCGTTCAGAACTTCAAGCCCTACGACACAGTGAAGCTGATCGAATCGCAACAAGTACAGAAGACTGGAACCGACGGCAAGCCAATGGTGGGGCCGGACGGCAAAGCGGTGATGGACACTGTGACCGACCAGACCATCGCGCAAGGGCCGGTTGCGTCACAAGAAGCGATCAAGATGCTGGGCACGAACGGCGGTGGATTCTTCAATGCCAATAGCTCGCATCCATTTGAGAATCCCACACCACTTAGTAACTTGCTGCAGATCTTTTCTATCTTTGCGATTCCGGCGGGACTTACTTACACGCTGGGCCGGATGACCGGCTCGCCGCGGCATGGTTGGGCGGTGTGGTCGGCGATGGCATTCCTGTTCCTATGTGGTGTGACGACGGCTTACTGGGCCGAGGCCCGGGGGAATCCTCTTCTGCATGGGGTCGAACAACACGCGACTGCTATGCAGCCGGGCGGCAACATGGAAGGCAAGGAAGTGCGCTTCGGCATTGCCAACTCCGCGTTGTTTGCCACGGTCACCACCGACGCGAGTTGCGGGGCCATTAACGGCGTCCACGATTCGTATACTCCACTCGGGGGAATGGTGCCGCTCGTCAACATCATGCTCAGCGAGACGGTTTTCGGCGGAGTGGGCGCGGGTTTGTACGGCATCCTTATTTATGTCGTCTTGTCGGTCTTTATTGCAGGACTTATGGTTGGGCGAACGCCGGAGTATCTCGGCAAAAAGATTGAAGCCTACGACGTAAAGATGGCAATGCTGGTGACGCTGGTCTTTCCACTGATCATTCTCGTGCTCACGGGAATTTCAACGGTGGCAGGATTCGGTACCTCGAGCATCACGAATGCCGGACCGCACGGCCTGACGCAGATCCTCTATGCGTTTACATCGATGGCGGGGAATAACGGTTCCGCGTTCGCCGGATTAAACGGCAACACGCTCTGGTACAACACCGCGGGCGCAATGACGATGCTGGTGGGGCGTTTCTTCATGATTATTCCGATGCTGGCGATTGCCGGCAATCTGGCGAAGAAGAAAGCTGTACCCGCTTCGGCAGGCACGTTCCCGGTAACAACGCCTTTGTTTTCGCTGCTGCTGGTATCGGTGATCGTGATTGTGGGAGCGCTGACATTCTTTCCGGCTCTCAGTCTGGGGCCCGTGCTGGAACACCTGCTGATGATGGCAGGGAAAACTTTCTAGGCAGAACTTTGAGGCAGAGCCTCTGAAGAAAAACATGGCAGACAAAAAAAACAAGAGTTTGTGGGACGCGAAAATCATCCGGCGGGCGCTGGTCGATGCGGTGGTCAAGCTCGATCCTCGCACCATGATGAAAAATCCGGTCATGTTCGTGGTCGAGGTCGGCAGCGTGGTGACGACCCTGCTCTTATTCCGTGAGAAGCAGAGCTTCGCTTTCAACCTGCAGATCACGCTCTGGCTGTGGTTCACGGTGCTGTTTGCCAATTTCGCGGAAGCCATGGCCGAAGGCCGCGGGAAAGCGCAGGCTGACACGCTGCGCAAAGCTCGATCCGAAACCGTTGCCAAACGCCTGCTGCCGAACGGGACGACAGAAACTGTGCCCAGTTCGAACCTGCGCGCAGGGGATGTGGTGATGGTCATCGCAGGCGAATTTGTTCCGGGCGATGGCGAGGTCATCGAAGGCGTCGCCTCGGTGGACGAGTCCGCCATTACAGGCGAATCCGCTCCGGTGATCCGCGAAGCTGGAGGAGACCGCTCGGCGGTCACCGGAGGCACACGCGTGCTCTCCGATGTGATCAAAGTGCGAATCACTTCGAATCCGGGCGAGACCTTCCTCGACAGGATGATTGCGTTGGTCGAAGGCGCAGAGCGGCAGAAGACTCCGAATGAAATTGCGCTCAACATTCTGCTTGCGGGGCTGACCATCATCTTCCTGCTGGCCGTAGTTACGCTGCAACCATTCGCGATTTACTCGGGATCGCGGCAGACGGTGTTTGTGCTCGTCTCGTTGCTGGTCTGCCTGATTCCCACAACGATTGGCGGATTGCTTTCAGCGATTGGTATTGCCGGCATGGATCGATTGGTGCAGCACAATGTGCTGGCCATGTCTGGCCGCGCCGTCGAAGCAGCGGGAGACGTAAACACGTTGCTGCTCGATAAGACCGGCACGATTACGCTCGGCAACCGGCAGGCGGCGGAGTTTATCCCCGCACCAGGAATTACTGCGGCGGAGATGGCCGATGCGGCTCAACTCTCATCGCTGGCTGACGAGACGCCGGAAGGGCGATCGATCGTTGTGCTGGCGAAAGAAAAGTACGGCCTCCGCGGGCGGGAACTGTCTTCGCACGAAGCCGTCTTCGTTCCCTTCACCGCGCAGACGCGCATGTCGGGCGTAAACCTGGACGGCCGCGAGATTCGCAAAGGGGCGGTCGACGCGATCGTCAAATATCTGCGCCAGTTCGATACTTCGCTGCCGCGCGAAATTCAGGCAAGCGTGGAGCAGATATCGCGTTCGGGCGGAACTCCGCTCGTGGTTGCCGAGAACCAGCGGGCGCTCGGCGTGATCTACCTGAAAGACATTGTCAAGGGTGGGATGCGCGAGCGCTTCAACCAACTGCGCGCCATGGGAATCAAGACGGTGATGATTACTGGCGACAATCCGCTGACGGCGGCGGCGATCGCGCGCGAGGCGGGCGTGGACGATTTTTTGGCGGAGGCGACTCCGAAAGACAAGATGGATCTGATACGCCGCGAACAGGCCGATGGAAAACTCGTCGCCATGACCGGCGATGGCACCAACGACGCGCCAGCGCTGGCACAGGCCGATGTGGGCGTGGCCATGAACACGGGCACGCAAGCTGCGAAAGAGGCTGGCAACATGGTCGACCTCGACTCGAATCCCACCAAGCTCATCGAGGTGGTTGCAATCGGCAAGCAGTTGCTGATGACGCGCGGCGCGCTTACTACTTTTTCCATTGCCAACGACGTG
Organism: uncultured Acidobacteriaceae bacterium; assembly: GCA_963775845.1. GTDB lineage: Bacteria > Acidobacteriota > Terriglobia > Terriglobales > Acidobacteriaceae > Acidiflorens. The sequence continues at coordinate 932,393 of CAVZKN010000002.1, forward strand.
GCCAAATACTTCGCCATTATCCCGGCCATGTTTGCGGGAACATTTCCGGTGCTGAATGCGCTGAACGTCATGCGGCTGCAGACACCGCAGTCGGCGATACTTTCGGCTGTCATCTTTAATGCGCTCATTATTGTGGCGCTGATTCCGCTGGCGCTGCGAGGAGTCGCGTACAAGGCGATGAGCGCGGAATCGCTCTTGCGGCAAAATTTACTGGTCTACGGATTTGGCGGCCTGGTGGTTCCGTTCATCGGCATCAAGCTCATCGACATGGTGATCACCGGAATCAAGCTGGTATAGGAATTTGTAATTTGTGATATTTGTGATTTGTAATTTGCAATTTAGGAACCCGATGTGGCCCGCTCTTCTAAGCTCAATATATCGACGACCGATGCTCTTAAAGTACAAATTCCAAATCGCAAATCATCGCAAATTACAAATGAAGTTCGCTCACTAAGAGAAATACTATGAAGAAGAATCTGATCACAGCGGTACTCATGACGGTTGCAACCACGGTGTTGCTGGGGATTGTGTATCCACTGGTGGTGACAGGGTTGGCGCAACTGATCTTTCCGCAGCAGGCGAACGGCGAACTGATCAAGAAAGACGGCGTTATCGTCGGTTCGCGGCTGATCGGGCAGCCATTTTCGGGGCCCGGCTATTTTCACGGACGGCCATCGGCCGCCGGCGCGGCGGGCTACGACGCCGGCGCCTCAAGCGGTTCGAATCTGGGTCCGACGAATGCGCAATTGATCACTCGCGTTAATGGAGACGTCGCGAAATTGCAGGCCGAGAATCCTGGCGTGCCGATTCCCGTCGATCTGGTTACGACATCCGGTTCAGGGCTCGATCCCGACATCTCGCCAGCGGCGGCACAATTCCAGATTCGGCGGGTGGCTGCCGAGCGCAAAATTCCTGAGGCGGAGGTCGCACGCATGGTTCGGGACAATTCCCAAAACCGGCAGTGGGGATTTCTGGGTGAGCCGCGTGTGAACGTGCTCGAGCTAAACCTTGCGCTCGATGCTCACTACAGGCGACTTCACTAAAAGTCTGATCAGAACTCGGTCAGAGCGGTGATTTTTGACCGGGAATCAATCTCAGCGCTTCGCTCGCTTGCTGTAGGCTCCAGGGAAGATTTGGTTTCGGTAAACGAGGACGACAACACCGCCGCCTCCTCATCCCGTCATCTTCTCATAGCTCACCCCTTATAGCTCACCGCCTGCCGAGAATCCGGTCCCGGGCGCCCTCGGCGATGCGACAAGCCGCTTGCGGAGCGCATACTGTACGGTTCCCAGATCCGCGAAGAGACGAGCGGTTCATCTATCTCGGCATTTTAGTGAAGTTTCCAGCCACGGGCCGATCGCGTCGAAGAAAGAGGTGGTCCATGAAGTGGGCGATTCCTTTGTTGGCACTTTGGTTCTGTTCGATTGGGCTAAACGCACAGGAAAGTGAAATCTCGAAACAGGAGTTTAACGACAGAATCCAAAGACTAGAGAGTGAAGTGAATGAGCTGAAACAGGTCGTCAAGCAATTGCAGGCGCGAACTGGAGAAGCCGCGCCAACGAGCGAAACGGCGGCGACTCCGCCGCCCCAAAGCTTCCAGGCGGTGATCAGCGGCGAAGATCGCAAGTTGCTGGATTTCATGCACGACACTACGCTGAACCTCGGGCTCGATACGTACTACGACTACAACTTCAACAGTCCGGTAGGACGGGTGAACTTATTGCGCGCTTATGATGTGCTGAGCAACGAGTTCAGCCTGAGTCAGGCGAGCGTGATTCTTGAACATGCTCCCGATCTGAATGCCGCACGCCGCTGGGGTGCGCGTCTGGACCTGCAATTTGGCCAGGCGACGGATTCGTCGCAAGGCAATCCTTCCAACGAACCCCGCCCCGAGGTATATCGAAATATTTTTCAGGCCTATGGGACTTATATTGTTCCACTGGGTAAAGGTTTGAATGTTGATTTTGGCAAGTGGAGCAGTTCGCTGGGAATTGAAGGCAATTACACGAAAGATCAGTTCAACTATTCTCGATCTTTCTGGTTCAGCTTTTTGCCCTTTTATCACATGGGAGCGCGTGTCAGTTACCCGGTGAACGATCGATTCACGGTGAACTACTGGGTGGTCAACGGCACCAATCAGGTCGAAGCCACCAACGGTTTCAAAGATGAGTTGTTCGGGTTTGCTGCCAAGCCTGCGAAGAGCATCAGTTGGAGTTTCAATTACTACCTTGGGCAAGAGCATCCCGATCGCTTGCCGGCTTCGAATTGCGGGCCGATACCGGTGCAGCCGGGACTCTGCTTCGTTGCCATCACGCCCGCGCCGAACGGGCTGACGCACATCTTTGACAGCTATGCTACGTGGCAGGCTACGTCTAAATTGACTTTCGGACTTGAGGGCGATTACTTCATCCAGCGGTTGTGGAGAAACGCGGCACCGGGTGAGTCGTCAGCGCCTTCACATGTTGATGGCGGAGCGGCGTACATCGCATATCAACTCACGCCCAAGCTGGCGCTGGCTACCCGTGGCGAATACATGTCGGATCGCGGTGGCTTATTCAGCGGGATTACCCAGGCGCTTAAGGAGAACACTGCCACCTTTGATTACAGGCTGGCCAATGGATTTCTTATGCGCTACGAATGGCGGCGCGATTTCTCGAACCAGCCGAGTTTCCTGTCGGACGTGCAAGGGAATTTGCGCAAAGATCAGAACACAGCGACCCTGGGATTGGTCTGGTGGTGGGGCCGCAAGGAAGGTGCCTGGTAGTTTCAGGACTCTAATTCGACGGTACCCGGTACGGGCGAGCGCACGAGAACTACTTTCCGATGCAGAAGGTGCCGAAGATCAGGTTAAGAATGTCGTCGGTGGTGGTGGCGCCGGTGATCTCGTCGAGCGGGCGCAAGGCGGCGTAGAGATCGAGGAGAAGCATTTCATGTGGGACTCTGGCCGTCACGGCCGACACCGCTGCGTCGAGGGCTCCGAGCGAGTCAGTGACCAGTTTCTGATGCCGCACGCTGGTCAAAAAGCCTGACTCGACCTGCACGTTCGAATCTCCGGCGACGTGTTGGAGAATGGCGTCGCGCAGCAGCGAAATGCCTTCGCCGGTTAATGCGGACGTGGCGATCTGCGGGAGGCTGATCTCGGTCGAAGAGAGCGCGTGGTGCTGGCCGCGCTCGGTCGTGCCATCCGTCAGATCCGCTTTATTCTCGACGATGATCGCCGGGCGACCTTTTATCTGGCTGAGCAACTCGTGGTCCTCTTCCGCGAGCGGCTCAGATCGATCGATGACGACCAGCACCAGGTCGGCGTCGGCGAGGGCCTCCATGGATTTCCGGATGCCGATGCCTTCGGCTTCGTCCAGAGCCTGGCGAATGCCAGCTGTATCCACCAACTCAACTGGAATTCCACCGATGGCCACGGTTTCGCTCACCAGGTCGCGCGTCGTGCCCGGCTGCGCGGTGACGATGGCGCGTTCGCGTTCCACCAGTCGGTTAAAGAGGCTCGACTTGCCGACATTGGGACGGCCTACGATGGCGAGGGTCAGTCCCTCGTGAATGATCTTGCCGTAAGTGAACGAAGCGGCAAGCTGCAGGAGGGGCGTTCTAACGTTCGCGATGCGGCCGAGAATGGCGTCATCGGGCGTGATGGAAACATCGTCGTCGGCAAAGTCGATGCCTGCTTCGAGCAAGGCGATCAGTTCGACCAGATCTTTCTTAATGGGTTTGAGACGGTTGGAGAGCGCGCCTTCGAGTTGCCGCGCGGCAACCTTCGCCTGAAATAAGGTCTGCGAGTCGATGAGATCGCGCACCGCTTCAGCTTGGGTCAAATCTAGGCGTCCGTTGAGAAAGGCGCGCATGGTGAACTCTCCGGGCTCGGCCAGACGCGCTCCGCGGGCGAGAAACAGTTCAACAATGTGGCGCAATACGACCGGCGAGCCGTGCGCGGAGATTTCTACGATGTCATCGGTGGTATAGGAGTGCGGCTTGGCGAAGTAGGTGACTACAACCTCGTCGATGCGAGCGGCGCTGCCGGCAGTTTCGCGGAGAGGAGTGTCCGCGCCACACGGTTCGATCAGGTCGCAGTGGATGGCTCTCCCCGCCCCCAGAGGTTTTTGCAGACGGAGCATCGGGGCGGCGATGGATCGCGCGTCCGGCCCCGCCAGCCGGACTATGCCGATCCCGCCGCGCCCGGGCGGCGTGGATATGGCGACTATGGTGTCATCTAGATTAATAGTAGTGCCCTGATTTGCCTTGTTTGCACCACGGAGACACAGAGTCACGGAGAAAAACTTGAACTGTGAAAACCAGAAAGCGAAGGTCTTGCCGCGCCGTTGGCTTTCTCTGTGTCTCTGTGTCTCCGTGCCTCCGTGGTGAAAACTAAATTAGGACACTACCAGATTCATTGCTCGTTTGCCGGGGGCACACACCGTCATTTATACTCATTGTTTGCCTAAAGCAAGCTGAATCATTCAGGAGCAAGGGATTTTCGATGCCGAAACGTACATTTCAACCCAACAAGCGCAAGCGCTCGAAGAAGCACGGCTTCCGCACTCGCATGAAGACCAAAAGTGGAGCCGCCGTGCTATCGCGCCGCCGAGCCAAAGGGCGCAAGCGTGTTTCAGTGGCGCCGGGTTTCCGCGATTAGCTTTCCCCACGGGCAGTAAAAAGGCCGTTGTTACAACTGGTTATTGTGCACAATTGTGAGTTGGTGAGCGCCGACGCTCCAGAACGGAGTGTAGAGGGGACCGCAGCTAAGGCGGGTGCGAAGTTTCCACGCGCGGCTCGTTTGCTCAAGCACTCTGACTTTGAGCGCGTCTACAAGCAGGGCCAGCGTCTCTTTTCCTCGCACATGACGGTCTTTTACCTGCGCAGGGAAGCGGTTGGACCGGACAAACTATCGGAGCCGGTTTTGCCGGGGACGATTTTGGCAAGCGGCGCGCGGGTCGGGTTCACGGTAGGACGCGTCCTCGGGGGCGCGGTCGAGCGCAACCGCATCAAGCGGCGCATGCGAGAAGCAGTTCGGCTACGGCGTTCGGTGCTGGCTGGGGCGTCCTCGGTAGACGTGGTCATCAATCCGAAGAAGTCGGTGCTGAAGGCAGACTTCTCGGTGGTGCTCGCGGAAGTGGGCCGGGCGCTGGATACAATTGCAAGGAAGTTGACGCCGAAAGGGATATGAAGCCAGTCGCGCTCTACATATTGCGATGGTATAAACGCTGGATCTCGCCGGCATTTCCGCCCTCGTGCCGCTACGTGCCGACATGTTCGGAATACGCGATGGAAGCGGTGGAGCGCTATGGCGTGCTGAGCGGAGGAATCATGGCGGGCTGGCGGTTGCTGCGCTGCCATCCGCTGGCCAAGGGCGGGCTCGATCCGGTGGTGAAGGCTGGCAGTTTCAGGCCGGAAGTTTCCAGTGAAGACAGGCAAGGCCGTCTGTTCGCGGAATGATGCGGAATAATAACGAGAATAAACAAGAAATTATAGGGATGAGCTACTGATTTGGCGGAATTCAAAAATCCTCAGCAAGAGCCGGGCATGGAGCGCAGACTACTACTGGTCTTCGCGCTGACCTTCCTCGCGATCATGCTCTTCCAGCCGTTGATGAAGAAGTTCTCGCCGCAACCGCCGGCGAAATCAGAAACTCCGGCCGCCGCTCAGAATCTGGCCGCGCCTTCAGCACAGTCGCCCGCGCCCATTAATGCTCAACCTTCCCCGGCCAAGCACTCAACTACCGCTAAAACGGCTCCCGTCACGCTGCAGGCTGCGGCCGAGTCTGAGACCGTCATCGAAAATAAGGTCTACCGCGTCGTCTTCACCAACCGCGGCGGGCGGGTGAAGTCGTGGATCCTGAAGAACTATACGGATGACAAAGGTGCGCCGCTCGAACTGGTGAATGCCACGGCCTCGGAAAGATACGGCTATCCGCTCAGCCTGTGGAGCTACGACGAAACGCTGCGCAACAAGCTGAATTCGGCCCTGTACGTGGTGACCAGCACCGCGACCATGGCACCGGCAGAGATCAAGTTTGCCTACTCCGACGGTGGCATTTCGGTGCAGAAGATCTACAAGTTCGATGAGAACAGCTATGTCGTCGGAGTAAAGACGGCGGTTGAAGTGAATGGCGCGACGGCCATGGCGTTACCTATGTGGCCGGCAGGTTTTGGCGCCGACATGACGGCTCCACAGTACGCAACCGAACAGATTCTGTATCAGTACAACGAAAGAGTCGAGCGCCTGCCGATCAAGAAGATCAGCGGCAATGGGACGGTGCCGGGCCCGCTGAACTGGGCGGGGGTTGCCGATCAGTATTTCGCGGCAGTTTTCCTTCCGCAGGATGCGCCAAACGCGGCGATGGTTACGCTGCGCAACGCCATCGAGATTCCGCATGGCGGCTCCGATACCAAGCAGATGGACAAGATCGACGTGCTCGGCGCGGCGGTCGGCAGCGTGAGAGGACCGACGGAGACGCGGCTCTATGTTGGCCCCAAGGCGCTGGCAGATCTCGAATCGGTCAACGTGCCGGGCATCACGGGCGCGGAACCGGACCTGCGCGCGATCATTGATTTCGGCTGGCTCGGCATCATCGCGCGGCCGCTGTTTCTGTGGCTGAAGTGGATGTACAGCCACATCGTACGCAACTGGGGCTGGGCGATCCTGCTGCAGACGCTGGTTATCAATGTGGCGTTGCTGCCGCTGCGGCTGACGCAGATGAAGTCGATGTTGAAGATGCAGCGCGTGGCGCCGCAGATCAAGGCGATCCAGGAAAAATACAAGAAGTACAGCCTGCGCGATCCGAAGAAAGCCGAGATGAATGAAGAGATTTCGGCGCTCTACAAGCAGGAAGGCGTGAACCCAGTTGGCGGCTGTCTGCCGCTGGTCATCCAGATGCCTTTCTTGTTTGCGTACTATCGCATGCTCAATGTCGCGATGGACCTGCGGCATGCGCCGTGGCTCTGGATCCACGATCTGTCGGCGCCCGATCCGTGGCATATTCTTCCCATCGCCATTATCGTCACCATGTTTCTGATGCAGAGGATGACGCCGCAAGCTGGCATGGATCCATCGCAGCAGAAGATGATGAACATCATGATGCCGGGAATGCTGGGCTACATGAGTTGGTATCTGCCCGCCGGCCTGGGCTTGTATTGGGCCATGGGCCAGGTCATCGGCATCGTGCAACAGGCGGCGTTGAATCGAAGCTCGCTCGGCCGCGAGATGCGCGAGATGATGGCCAAGCGCGCCAGAAAGAAAGAGAAGTAGCCGTCAGGAGAAATAGCCGTCAGCCATCAGCCTTCAGGTAAACCAGCGCACCCAGTGAACCTGGTTTACCTGATGGCTGACTGCTGACGGCTGAGAGCTAATTTATGCCCCTCATCGACAAAGTCGCTGCCGCCAAGGAAATTGGCCAGTTCCTGCAAACTGTTATTTCAAATGGCGGATTCCGCCTCAAGTACAGAATCACGGTCGATCCTCCGATTGCGCAGAACCGCGAGTGGGAGCATCCGGAGATTCTCGTGGAATTCGCCGGGCCGGATTCGAGCTTGCTGCTCGATCGCGGCGGCGAGTTGCTGCGCTCGTTTGAACTGCTGGCGTCAGAGATATTGCACTTGCAGGGCAACGAGCACGAGAAGATCTGGTTCGACTGCAAAAACTTCCGCGCGCTTCGGATTGATGAACTGCAACTCGCGGCGCGCGTTGCCGCGGAAGAAGTGCGGCGGACCAGTGAACCGTACCGCTTCGGCCCGATGTCGTCGCGCGAGCGCCGCATCGTTCACCTCGCCTTGCGCGAGGAAAAAGATTTGCGCACCGAGAGCGACGGAGAAGGCGGAAGGCGCTCGGTGGTTGTGTATCCGGCGAATTACAAAACGTCGCCTGCACCGCGGCGCGAACGCCGGACAGTTCCGTAGCCGCAGTTGCACACTCCGCGCGGCAGTTAGATTCTCGACACTTGACAAGGCGTCAAAACGGGGATTGCATAAGCCTTTGCGCGGGAATTTTTTTGTTGTGAAGACACCGCCGAACATTTTTTTTTGTGCTACTATGCCGTTCGTCTCCTAATGAATTTCTCAGACAATCCGTAGCATTAACACAGAAAGCTGCTCTGCACTAAAAGCGAAGCATTCATATTTCAGATCGTCTTTTCCCGGAGTTGTTGTTCCGGCGCTGTTCAATATTCTGGTACAAAATGTCTCTCTCTAATACCACTCTTACTCCGAATCCCTGGGCGCGCATCCTCGACGCCCTGGAGAAAAAAGTCAACCGGCATTCCTACGACACCTGGTTGAAACCCACGCGCTACAGTCATGCCAGTAACGGAATTTTATTCGTGCGCATTCCCACCGCCGAGTTTCGTCTGGTGGGCGACAAGTACGCCGACCTGATTCAGGAGGCGCTGGACAATCTCGCTCTCGGCTACGAAGACGTCAAGTTCGTTACCGCCGAGGACGATCCTTCGAACACGCTCATCCGGCATAACGGCGGACTTTCGGCTCACAGTTCGAGTAGCGCCGCGAACAGCACCACACATGCTGCAGGCGGCAGCGTCATGGGCCCGCAACCCGTGGCTGGCTTGCATCCCGCGCAAGCGCGTTTCGATTGGGATAGCGCGGCGCAACTGAATCCGCGTTATACGTTTGACGCCTTCGTGATCGGCAGCGCCAACCAGTTCGCGCACGCTGCTTGCCGCGCCGTTGCCGAGCGTCCGTCGAAAGCTTACAACCCGCTCTTCCTTTATGGCGGCACCGGGATGGGCAAGACGCATCTGATGCAGGCTATCGGGCATGAAGTCAAGCGCCGCACACCCGACGCCGCCATCTGCTATATCTCCAGCGAGAAGTTCACCAACGAGATGATCAACTCGTTGCGCTACCAGAAAATGGACACGTTCCGCGACAAGTTCCGGACCATGGACGTTCTACTGGTCGACGACATCCAGTTCCTGACGCAGAAAGAGCGCACCCAGGAAGAGTTCTTCCACACCTTCAATGCGCTGCACGAGTCGCTGAAGCAGATCGTGATCGCGAGCGATCGTCCGCCGAAGGAGTTGGCTGAGTTCGAAGACCGGCTGCGCAGCCGGTTCGAGTGGGGACTGATTGCCGACATTCAGCCGCCCGATCTCGAAACGAAAGTCGCTATCCTGCAAAAAAAGGCGGAGCAGGAGCGGGTCACATTGCCCACCGACGTGGCCTTGTTTATTGCCCAGAATATCCGCTCGAATGTCCGCGAACTTGAGGGCGCGCTGATCCGCCTCGTCGCTCACTCCTCGCTCATCGGAGCCGAAATCACGCTGCCCTACACGCAGCAGGTGCTGAAGAATTTCATCGACTCGCAGGCGCGCAAGGTGACGATCGAATCGATCCAGAAGGCGGTAGCCGAGCAGTTCGGCTTGCGACTGGTGGAGATCAAGGCGAAGAATAATTCGCGCTCGATCGTCTATCCGCGGCAGATCGCCATGTACCTGGCCAAGCATCTTACCGAGGCGTCACTGCCTGAGATTGGCCGCCAGTTCGGCGGCAAGCACCACACCACGGTTCTGCATTCGGTGGACAAAATCGAGGTGCTGCGGAAGGACGACAAGGATCTGAACAGGCTGCTCAATAAACTGACCGAGCAACTGGGCGCGTGAACAGGGTCTCCAAATCTGAGGACGCCTGCGGTTAATACTGGTTTTCTAGGTTTTGCATTTGGTATAAGAATGAGGACACTAGTAGAGTCGGGAGAGCCAACTATGCCAGTGGAAGTTGCCACTGCCGTTGCCCCAACGCCCATGGAAATTACGGTCAGTAAGTTCGAACTCCTCCGCGAGTTGACGGCCACGCAGGGCGTGGTCGAGCGCAAGACCACGATTCCCATCCTCTCTAATTATCTTTTCGAAGCCGCTGGCGACAAGCTATCGTTGACCGCGACCGACCTCGATCTCAGCCTGCGCACGTCGTGTAATGCCAAGGTGAAGAAGGAAGGCGCCTGCACCATCCCCGCGCGCAAACTCTACGACTACGTAAGGCTGTTGCCGGATGCCGACATCACCATCAAGCTGCTCGAGAACCACTGGGTCAGCATTCGCTGCGGCCGGTCTAACACAAAGATGGTGGGTATGGCGAAGTCGAACTTCCCGGGCCTGCCGGTGTTTCCGGCGGCGGGAGCCATCAAGATTCCGGCTCCGGTACTGCGTTCGATGATCGCGAAGACTGGCTTTGCCATTGCCAGCGAGGAATCGCGCTACACACTGAATGGCGCGCTGATGGTGCTGAAGCCCGAGTCGATCACCATGGTCGCCACCGACGGGCATCGCCTCGCGCATGTGGAGCGCTCCGGAGAAAAATTCGAAGGCGTGACCGGGGAGATGAAAACGCTGATCCCCAAGAAAGCGATGGACGAACTGAAGTCGCTGCTCGACGCTCACAGCGAGAGCGAGGTCGAAACGATCGACTTTGCGAAAGATGAATCGACGCTGTTTTTCCGCGTCGGCCAGAGATTACTCACCTCGCGCCAGCTGACCGGGCAATTCCCCAACTACGAAGCCGTTCTGCCCAAGGACATCACGAAGTCCATCGCCTTGCATGGCGAAGAACTGGGAGCCGCTATCGCCCGCGTTGCCCAGTTTGCAGATGAGCGCTCGCGTGCGGTCCGCTTGCGCCTGGATAAGGGCGAGCTGAAAATTTCCGCTTCCTCGACCGAGACGGGAGAGTCTGAGGATTCCATCGAAGTAGCCTATGACGGCGACCCGCTGGCGATCGGATTCAATGCGCAGTACATCATGGACTTCATCAAAGCTACTGGCTCCTGCGACGTGAAACTGGAATTAAAGGACGCGCAGTCGGCCGGGCAGCTGCGGCCGGCCGAAGCCGAGGATTACAAGTACCGCTACATCGTGATGCCGATGCGCATCTGATCGCGCTTAGCTTAGGAAGCCAGTCGCTAGGCGGCGCAGCGTTTTCGTTGTTGGGGTAAGTCATTGTCCACATAAGGCGCTCAGCCCGCTGTGGCTAGACACTCAGCGTCCTTGACCAAACCCTGCTCGCCATTTACATTTTCTGCCGACTTCATTTCATGGAGAAAACCGTATGCTATCCGGCTTCAAGCAGTTCATCTTACGCGGTAACGTGGTCGATATGGCAGTGGGTGTCGTGATCGGCGCGGCCTTCGGCGGGGTGGTGGCAGCGCTCACCTCCGATTTGCTGACGCCGCTGATCGCGGCGCTTGTCGGCAAACCTGATTTTTCCGCCATCCACTACACCATTAACGGCTCGCTATTTCCTATAGGCCACTTCATCAACGCTGTAGTGTCATTTCTGCTAGTGGCCGCCGCCATCTATTTCTTCGTGGTGACGCCGATCAACGCGCTGATCGCGCGCACCCGCAAGGATCCTGCTCCGGCTGATCCGACGACGAAGAAGTGTCCCGAATGCCTTAGCGAGATTCCTATCGACGCTCGGCGCTGCAGCCATTGCGCGCAGCCGGTCATGGGCAAAGCGGCCTAGTCCAGGGAGCGGCGGATACTGATACCCATTTCGACGGCGCGTTTGGACAGGCGAGGACGCCCATCGCTCCACCGGACTGAACCCGTGGCCAAATCCGCCGCAATCCTGTAAAATTGCTGTTTCGGCAACATGCCTGGAAGGAATTCAGAGTTATGGCACGAGTATGTGATATCTGCGGCAAGGGGCCGCAGTTCGGAAGCACCATCAGCCACGCCCACAATGTGAGCAAACGGCGCTGGAACGTCAACCTGCGGCCGGTTCACGCCAAAGTGGGAGCAGCGACCAAGCACATCCGCGTCTGCACCTCCTGCCTGCGCAGCGGCAAAGTGGTCAAGGCGTAAACGTCCACAGGCTGCCGCTCTACTTCACATCCACCAGCCTGACGTCAAAAATCAGCGTGGAGTTAGGCGGGATGAGCGTTGAAAACCCAGTCGTCCCATAAGCCAGTTCCGGAGGAATGCGCAGCTGGCGTTTTCCACCGACCTTCATGCCGGTGACACCTTCATCCCACCCCTTGATAACCTGTCCTCCGCCGAGCAGGAACGGGAGCGGCTTGCCGGTTCCGACGGAACTGTCGAACTTCTTGCCGTTAGTGAGCCAGCCGGTATAGTCGACCTTGACGTTCATTCCGGCCTGCGCAACCGCGCCCGTCCCTACTTTGACGTCCCAGTATTCGAGGCCGCTGGCGGTCTTAATGGGAGCGCCTGTTACCTTGGTCGGTCCGGCAGTGGCTGCTTTATGTGCGGGAGTGGTTTGGGCGACCATCAGTCCGGCCGCAATTAGAGCGATAAGAACGATGACAACAATAACGACTTTCATATTCCCCCTCCGTGATTCTTGACGGTTTCAAACTCTCTTCAGTCGTTTTTCCGTCTTTGTTTCAAGCCAGAACGATGGCATCAATTTCCACCAGTACATCTTTTGGAAGCCGCGCCACTTCGACCGTAGAACGCGCCGGAGGCGACTGTTTGAAGTAGCGTCCATAAACTTCGTTCATGGCCGCGAAGTCTCCCATGTTCTTGAGGAAGACGGTACAGCGCACCACCTTCTCCATGCCGCTGCCCGCGTTTGTCAAAATGGCGGAAAGATTCTGCAGCACGCGTTCCGTCTGCGCACTGACGTCGCCATCAATGACCTGCGCCGTGGCCGGGTCGATGGCGATCTGGCCCGAGGTAAAAATCAAACCCGCCGCGCGAATGGCCTGCGAGTAAGGACCTATGGCCTGCGGAGCCTTATTGGTAGCGATCACGTCGCGCATGATTCTCTCCTAACCTTTGTCATCATCCTTGTCATCCTGAGCGTCGAAAGACCCCAACACGGCTCAAAGTGTCTCAGCCGCCGCAGGGAGTTCTGACGATGCGTCAGCCGGTTTTAACCGCGCGCCTTAGAACAGCGAACTCTGCCGCCGCGAGGGCGTAATTCCAAAATGCTCATACGCCAGTTGCGTCGCCACCCGTCCCCGCGGAGTGCGGTTAAGAAAACCTATCTGAATCAGGAACGGCTCATAAATCTCTTCGATTGCGTCGGGCTCTTCTGCCAGTGCCGCCCCTAGAGTGTTCAATCCCACCGGGCCACCCTGATATTTTTCGATGATGGTCAGCAGCAGCTTGCGATCGACTTCGTCGAAGCCGTGGCGGTCCACTTCTAACATGCTTAGCGCCGACTGCGCCGTGGGCAGATCGATGATTCCTGCAGCCCGCACCTGAGCATAGTCGCGCACGCGACGCAGGAGCCGGTTGGCGATGCGGGGCGTTCCGCGGGAGCGGCCGGCGATTTCCATGGCTCCGTCGCGATCGATGGCTACGCCTAGAATCTCGGCCGAGCGCTCGACGATCACGCGCAGGTCGGCGTGACTATAGAACTCGAGGCGCAGCAGCAATCCGAAACGCGAGCGAAGAGGAGCCGAGAGCAAGCCGGCGCGCGTGGTCGCACCGATGAAGGTGAAGGGCTTCACATCCATAGTATGAGTGCGCGCCGACGGGCCTTGACCGATCATGATGTCGAGCTTGTAGTCTTCAAGAGCGGAGTAGAGGATCTCTTCGAGAGCCGGCTGCAGCCGGTGCACCTCATCGATAAAGAGCACCTGACGATCTCGCAGATTGGTGAGGATTGCCGTGAGATCTCCTTTGATCTGGAGAGTTGGGCCGGAGGTCTGCTGAAAGGCCACTCCCAGTTCGTTGGCGATGATGTTAGCCAGCGTGGTCTTGCCGAGGCCGGGGGGGCCGTAGAGGAGGACGTGATCGAGCGCCTCTCCGCGTGACTTGGCGGCTTGTATGGCTATGTCGAGATTATCTTTAACCTTGGCTTGGCCGATGAATTCGTTCAGGCGCTGCGGGCGCAGCTTGAGCTCGAAAGAGGAATCGTCCTCGACCGGGGCGGCGGAGACCAGGCGGTCTTTGAGAGTGAGATGCAGAGCGGGATTGTCTTTGGCGGCAGACACTAGAGGCGATGGTAAAGCGAAAAACGGCAGGAAGCAATTCTTCTCACTGCGTCAGGCGCACGCTCGGCCCCATGATTGCAACAAAGGCAATGGCAAGAACGCCGGCGGTTGCAATGAGCGGCCAGCTTCTTTGGATCGGCACAGGCTCGACTGCCGGCCCATAAGGAATAATCGTGCCGCGGTTGAGCCAGTCGGTCGTCCACAGCAGTCCTGAGGTGCCGCCGAAGGTCGATGCCGCGGCCGAGATCAGAATCAAGAGCATTCCTTTCGGATTCAGAGCTCCGGCTATGCACATCAGAATTCCACCGGCAAAATATGGGATCGCCGAAAGGCGCACCGCGCGGCGGTAGCGACCTTCTTTGTCGCTGCCGATCAGCGGGCGCAATTCCATGAGACCGATGCGCGCGGCTAGCACATAGGTGACCGCGCCCAGGATGGTCAGGCCGATTCGCCAGGGCCACTGCGGGCCCAGTCCTTTGATGAACTCGCCCCAATCGCCGATGCCGCCGATGCCCGAGAAGAGGAAATAGCCGGTGCCAGTGAAAAGGTTGACCATCATGGCGATCCAAAAGAAATATTTCAATCGCGGAGAGTTACGGCCGGTGAGGCGTCCTAAGAGAAAAAACACTAGCCCGGCTAGCAGGTTCATCAACGTACCGCCCGCCAGCACCAGGCGGTTGTCAACGCTGCATTCGAAATAAACGGAGGAGACGGCTAGGGGCCGGGCTCCGGTGAGAACACAAGCGCCACCGTGGCCCAGGCCTTCGTGCAGAAGACTCGCGAGCATGTAGGCGAGAAGGCCGAGCGCGCCCACGGTGAGGGCATCGGCTGACGGAACAGTGTTGGAAACTTCTTGTGTTGCCATCGGTATGTGCGCTTCCTAGACGGCTGCGGTCAGATTTTCTCGCTCCCTCATCGGAACGATTGGAGACTCACTCCCCGATGACTCCGAGCCGCACGCCCTTCAGCTTATTGGCATCAAACCAGGCCACTCGCTGGCCGAACCACGTCTTGGTGCCGGAGAGTTTATATTTTTTACTGGCAGCGTTGAAGTCATGGGCGGCAAGCAGGTAGGCGACGGGGGACTCGCCAAATTTCGCGATATGGTCGGAGACCAATCCGCCGCCGGACGCGAGGATTACAGGTTCGCCGGGAAAGTAGGCCAGCTTGCCGAACTCTTTCTGCGATTCGATGACCGGATCGGACCATCCGTAAGCCTTGCGGAACAGGGCAATCGAAGCATCGAGGTTGTTGACGCCGATGACCACATTGTCTACGCCGGAAACCGGCGCGCCTTTGACGCTGGCCGATGTCTGCACCCGCCACGCCCGCGGGGTCTCGTCTTCAATGACGAACGGCAGCACCGATCCGGGCGTTCCCGGGCCGACATCGGCGCGCGTCCACTCGACAGACATGCCATCGGGACGCTTGCGGCTGCCATGCGCTGGAGGGGTCACGGCAATGCCGGCCTTTTTGAGACGATCCACTTCTTGCAGGAGAACGTTGGTGCCTACCGCCCAGGCGCACGTGGCGGCGTCGTTGGACATGAACTTGGCCCAATCGGAACTCGCCGTTACGCCCGTCTTGATCGGAGCAATCAGTTCGATATAAGTGCCGTCATCGAATCCGACGAGAGCCATTTGCGTGACGCCGTTGCCGTGCGGGCCGCCGATGTCGGGAGCCAAGCCTACGTCGGTGAAATCATGACGTAGAGTGTCGAGATTCGATCCGCAGACCGAGACATGGTCGAGTTCCAAGACTACCGTTTTATTTTCCTGGGTCATGGCAGTTCGAGGGAGCAGCAGCGAGAGCAGAAGAAAGGCGGTCGCGAGCAATAAGTGGCAGATTGAGGAAACCCGTGTGGGCATCCGTGCCTCCTGGGATGAAGGATAAAGAAAGAGGAATGGTACGCCAGAAAGGGGGTTCTGGGGAATGATTTCGTGCAAGGTTGGAAGCGCCAGGGAGTTTCTACTACAAATCTCGCGCGCCTATTCGTCCCTGCGGATTCGGCGATGAGGTGTTCAGAGAGCGAAATGCCTCTTAATGTATTGACAACTATATGTACACTTGTTTATTCTTCAAAGGTGGCTGCAGCATGCGTTTCGAGTGCGATGAGCGGAAGGGGAAGCAAAATCTTGTCAAGCATGACGTCGATTTCCAGACGGCGGAGCTTGTGTTTGACGATCCCTATGCCGTGACCATTCGGGACGTTGCCTATGTGGGCGAATATGGGGGCAAAGAGGACCGCTACATCACGCTGGGCGAGATTGGCCCGGGTGCGGTTCTCTTTGTTGTCCAGCCATGGTTTGCCGATAAGGGTGAAGAAGTGATTCGGCTGATTTCGGCGCGGGCCGCAACCGCCGAAGAGAGACGGAGCTATGAAGAAGCACACAAGAAACCAGAAGCGCCAAATCGCCGCCATCGCCGCGAAAAAGGACGCCGACATTAACCTGTCGGAGATGCCGGAGGTGGTGGACTGGAGCGGCGCGGACATCGGAAAGTTCTATCGTCCGCCGAAGAAGCCGATAACCATGAGGCTGGACACGGACATCCTGGGCTGGCTGAAAAGTTACGGACGCGGGTACCAGACGAAGGTCAACATTTTGCTGCGTCACGCCATGCAGGACTCGTTCAAACGCGGGCGGCGCTAGTCCTATGTCATGTCGGTCTGCTATTCGCGCAAATCATGCGGACGATGTGCCCAA
The DNA here is from genome assembly GCA_963775845.1 of uncultured Acidobacteriaceae bacterium. Taxonomy (GTDB): domain Bacteria; phylum Acidobacteriota; class Terriglobia; order Terriglobales; family Acidobacteriaceae; genus Acidiflorens. The sequence goes on from CAVZKN010000002.1 coordinate 949,012, forward strand.
TAATCCGGCCGTCTGCTTCCGTGGGCTACAGCCCAGATCGTAACTATAGATTCCCGTTCCGAATAGATTATCGCAAACGGGAATCGCCAAAGCAGGAAGCGCCTGGTGTTGTTCTTCCCTAGCGGCCAGCGTTCCGGTGCCTGACGGATCGTGTCGACGGCTCGATGCAGTTCTTTGATGAAATCCAAGGCCGCTTTGGGGCTGCGCTGCCGATACCAAGCCACTGCGCTCTTAACATCTGCGGTCGCACCTTGGTGGTAATCGACCCGCTCAGCGCTCATTCACCATGGCCAAGAGTTCTCGATGCAGTTCTTCCCAAGGGACGGTCACTGCCTTGCCAGCTTTGAGGTCTGCGATTCGACGGGCCACTTCCGCATCCCAAGCTTCCTGAACAGAGACTGATTCCTTTGAAGTCTCAAGCGTGTCGAGCAGAGTGTTGGCTAATGCGGCGCGTTCGTCAGCGGGGAGCGCGAGGGCCCGTTTGAGAAGGTCGGAGGTTTCCGGACTCATCGTGCTATTTTACCGCACGGGAAACGTCCCGTCCGGAGTGAAGCAATTCTATGGTTTGCGATCAAGAATAGTCCACGGCGCTGAACTTGATGAAAAATTGACGAAGCGTCTTGGTGAACTCGAAACGATGAGGGAGCTTCTCAGAAGGGTGCTTTTGTCGGTTATGGCCCTTACATCAAATGGCGTGAAAATGTTGGACATTCCCGACATCATAGATGAGTTGGCGTTTGACGAAAAACGTCGGAGAGAAGTGCAGGGAACGGCCTCGGGGTTCCTACATATGTAACTGCGTTCGCGGCGGGACCAACCGAACAGGGAGAGAGTCCTGGAATTCCACGTTTCGCAAAAAGCGCGAAAGGCGACTCTCGGGCGGACGAATTGCGTATTGCTATTCCTCCTCTTCCTTAACCTCGCCCCGCTCGGCCTTAGCCTTCTCAATAATCTTGTCTTGCTGTTGTTGCGGGACTGTGTCGTAGTGATGCATCTCCATGGCGAAGCTGCCTCGGCCTTGCGTCATCGAGGTCAGGTCGGCGCCGTAGGTCAGCATCTCGGCCATGGGAACTTCGGCTTTGACGATGGTGTTGCCGGCTTTGTTGTCCATGCCCTGGATGCGTCCGCGGCGGCTGTTGAGGTCGCCCATGATGGTGCCGGCGAACTCGTCGGGGATGGTAATTTCGACGGTCATGATCGGTTCGAGCAGCGTCGGCTTGGCCTGCTCCATGGCTTTGCGGAAGGCTATGCGGCCCGCCATCTGGAATGACAGGTCGTTCGAATCTACATCGTGATACGAGCCATCGTAGAGGATGGCGCGGAAGTGCACCACTGGGTATCCGGCCAGATAGCCGCGAGCGGCAGCATCTTTGATTCCCTTTTCTACCGCGGGAATGAAGTTGCGCGGAATGGCGCCGCCGAAGATGTCGTTGACGAATTCGAACTCGACGCCGCCGCGGGGCAGCGGCTCCATTTTGATTTTGCAATCGCCGTACTGGCCGTGGCCTCCCGTCTGCTTCTTGTGGCGGCCTTGCACATCGGCCTTGCCGCGAATCGTTTCGCGATACGGAACCTTCGGCGCCTTCAGCACCACCTCGGCGTGGTAACGCTTCTTCATCTTCGAGACTACGACTTCGATGTGCTGCTGGCCGGTGCCGGCAATCAGGAATTCCTTGGTCTGCGGATCGCGGAAAAAGCGCAGCATGGCATCTTCTTCCATCAGCTTGTGGAGACCTACGCCCAGCTTGTCTTCATCGGCGCGGGACTTCGGTTCAATGGCAAAGGTGATTGCGGGCTCGGGCAGTTTCACCGCGGGATAACGAATGGGCGATGATTTGTCGCCCAGGGTGTCGCCGGTGAGAGTCTCGCGCAGCTTGGCTACCGACCCGATGTCGCCGGCATGCAGCTCGGAAATGGGAACTGCCTGCTTGCCCTGGATCAAGGAAATGTGGGCGAACTTCTCCGCCGTGTTGCGATTGTAGTTTTGCAGCGTGGCGTCGTTTTTCAGCACGCCGGAAAAAACTTTGAAGTAGGAGATGCGGCCAGCGAAGGCGTCGGACATGGTCTTGAAAACGTAGACGGAAGCCGGCTCGTTGTCGGTGCCCTTGCGCGTGGATGGTTCGGCGCCCTCGGCCGTCCATCCGGTGATGGCGTGATGCTCGCTGGCTGCCGGGGTGTAATCGACGATGAAATCCATCAGTTCGTCGACGCCGATATTTCCCAGGCCGGAGGTGAACAGCACGGGAAATAGTTTGTCTTCGCGAATCGCTTCGTGCAGGGCGGGAACGAGATGCTCTTCGGGAATCGTGCCGGTTTCGAAGAACTCTTCCATCAAGGAGTCTTTACCCTCTGCTACCAGTTCGACCAATTTTTCGTGCGCTTCTTTCGCGGCGTCGGCCATGTTTGCCGGGATCGGGCCTTCTTTGCCTTTACCGTTTCCACCCATCTCGTAGGTGTAGGCCTTCATGCGGACCAGATCGACAATCCCGCTCAGGCTTTTCTCGCTTCCGATCGGCAACTGCAGGGGAGTAACGGCACGGCCGAAGGCGTTGACCAGCGACTCCAGCACGCGATCGGCATTGGCGCGGTCGCGGTCCATGCGGTTGACTACGATCATGCGGGGCAGCTCAATTTCGCTGCAATAATTCCAGACGCGCTGCGTTACCACCTCGACTCCGGCAACTCCGTCGACTACGACGAGCGCCGCATCGACCACCGGCAGCACCATCTTGGCCTCGTGCACGAACATGTTGAAGCCGGGAGTATCGAGCAGATTGATCTTTACTTTGGAATTGGCCTCCGGCTTGCCCCACTCGACAAAGGCCGCGCCGGTCGATATCGACATTTTGCGCGCGATTTCTTCCTCGTCGTAATCGGTGACCGCCGAGCCGTCGTCGACGCGGCCGAGGCGAGGCGCGCCTCCCGAGGTGTAGAGCATGGCGGACACGAGCGTGGTCTTGCCGGCGTGACCGTGTCCGACCAGGGCAAGGTTGCGGAGATTGGCAGCTTCGTAAACTTTCAAGGGTTGTCTCCTTCCGCAGGCTTACGGGAAAATGGAGCGACGGGCATGGCTCCACAATCGTCGCTCGTCGCTCCAATGAGGATGAGAACAGGCTACAGGCCAGCCCAACATCACCTGCGAAACTTCCGATGCTAACACAGGGAATGGGGCGGCTCAAAGAGCCGGCCGCGATGATGGGGGGCTGCTTTGATTTCTTTTGCGTCAGCATCCCGCGCCGAGAAGCAGCCAACCAATGGCACAAGCGAGAGTCATCAGGGACAAAATAGACACAACAGTCCACGGCTTAGTGAACCTCGCAGGAGCAAATATAGCGATCGGTAACATCAGCATCAGGGCAAGAAGACCAAAGAACGACAAGAGGAACAAAATGACTTCCGCCGCTTGCAATATGATCTTCATGGGACGGCTGCTTCAGGCATAGTACCAAAGGAAATTCAACATAGCGCTCTATCGGCGCGATTTACACGCGAAGCAGGTAGTTGGCTGCCACGTCCGAAAAATCTTGCAACTGCTTGGCCCGCGTTGCTTCGTCCCAGCCTAATTCTGGAGCCATCAAATCGGCTACGGATGGCGCCATCGCAACTGCTGCTCGCGCGTTTAGGAACAAGGCGCGTGTGCGCCTGGCTAAAACGTCCTCCACGGTGCGAGCCATCTCCTTCCGTACGGACCAGATCACTTGCGCTTTCACATAGGGCAGGTCGGCGTGCAGAGGCTGGTTGAGCGTGGGATCCTCGGCGATCATCTTGCGAATCTCTTGGGCATCAGAGCCATAGACCGCAAGCCAACCGCAGTCGGCCGCTTCAGCGGGGAAGCCGTGGATGCGCAAATGATGCGTGACACACGGTCTCTCTGGCAGCTGCGCCAGCGTCGCTGCCTGGTCGACGCAGTCTTCGGCCATGTGGCGATAGGTCGTCCACTTGCCGCCGCAGATGGTGACCAGGGCGGAGGGATCGATGTTGACCAGATGATCGCGCGACAAGGACGAAGTGTTTCCGCCTGCGCGCAAGTTGTCGGGATCGCGCACTAAAGGCCGTATGCCCGCGAAGACGCTCAGTACGTCGTCGCGCGTTGGTGCCTTTGTCAGGTATTGGCCGGCGGTTGACAGGATGAAATCAATTTCTGGTTCGAGCGCGACTGGTTCGAGCGATGCGTTTTCTATGGGAGTATCCGTCGTGCCCACCAGCGTGTGCCCGTGCCACGGAATCGCGAACAGGACGCGGCCATCGCTGGTATGGGGAACCATGACCGCGCTTTCCCCTTGCAGAAAGCTTAGGTCGAAGACGAGATGGATGCCCTGGCTGGGAGCTATCAGGGGCTTCAACTCTGACTCCGCCTTGCGGCGAAGCTGGTCGCTGAATGCGCCCGTGGCATTGATCACGACTTTTGCCGAGGCGCGAAATTCGTTGCCGGTTTCTACGTCGCGCGCGGTCACTCCATCGACAAAGCCCTGTCCGTCTTTGGTCAGTCCGGTGACTTCGACATAGTTCAGCAAGGTCGCGCCCTGCTCGAAGGCCGTCGCCGCCATGTGGATGAGCAGGCGGGCGTCGTCAAACTGGCCATCGTAGTAAACGGCGCCGCCGCGCAGGCCTTCGGTCTTCAAGGTCGGCAGATGTTTTAGCGTCTCTTCTTTGGACAGGATGCGCGACTTGCCAAAGCCGTACTTGCCGGCCAGCAACTGATAGAGCTTGAGCCCGAGACCATAGAACGGCGCTTCCCACCAATCGTAGTTCGGCACTACGAACGCCAGGTCGTGCACTAAGTGGGGCGCGTTCTGCAGAAGCAAGCCGCGTTCTTTGAGCGCCTCCATGACCAGGCCGACGTTGCCCTTTTCCAGGTAGCGAACGCCGCCATGCGCCAGTTTCGTGCTGCGGCTGGAGGTGCCTTTGCCGAAGTCGCTCTGCTCCAGCAGCAAGATATCGTAGCCTCGGGAAGCGGCATCGATGGCTACGCCTACGCCGGTGGCGCCTCCTCCGACCACGATCATGTCCCAGGGCTGGGGATGGGCTTCGATACGGCCCCACATGTCGGCTCGATTCATAGCTCGTAATTCATGCTGGTGATGAGAATAACGCCCATTTTGGGCGCACCAAAGTCGCGGGCAGGATTCCCCCTCCGTCATGTTTCGTACAGATAAGTCGATGCTAAGTGACAGAGTGGCCCTCGGGCTACGTTGTATCCTGTAAATGCGATGTAAATTCCACTGTAAGTGCGACATAGCACGAAGGTGGGCTGCAGCTTAAAGTGGAATCGTGGCATCTTACTAACCAGTAGTCAGGTTTGCGGCCTCCGGCAAACCAGGTCGGGCAGACCAGGAACGTGGGGTTCCGTATGAAGCATCTGGGGAAAGTAATACGGTCGGTACAAGCTTTCGGGCGCGAATTATCCCGCCGAACCAATCCACTTGGGGTTGAAGCGCAACGAATGCCGGCCATCGGCGTGGCTTTGGGCGGAGGCTTCGCCCGCGGTATCGTCCACATCGGCGTTCTCAAAGTTCTGGAAGAGGAGAATATTCCCGTCAGCATGATTGCGGGAACCAGCGTCGGCGCCATCATGGGCGCGGCTTACTGCAGCGGATTGACGATTCCAGAACTGGTCGATATCGCGCACAAGGTGCGCTTCACTAATTTCGCACGCTGGACGCTCTCGCGCTACGGCTTTGCCACTACCGACCGCATGGTCTCGTTTCTGAAGCGCACGTTGAAGGTGCATACTTTCGAAGAACTGCGTATCCCGCTGGCCGTTACAGCCACCGACTTCAGCACGGGCAAGGGAACTGTGTTTACCTCCGGCCCTATCATCGATCCGGTGCGGGCGAGTTGTGCTTATCCCGGGATGTTTCTTCCCGTGCAAATAGGCGACAGCTGCCTGGTTGACGGCATGCTTTCTTATCCCGTACCCAGCCGTCCGTTGCGTGACATGGGAGCGGAGCGCGTGCTTGCCGTGCATCTCAAGGGGCAGTGGTCGAAGTCGTGCGCGCCCCGGCATTTCTTTGACGTCATCGGACAATCGTTCGCTATTGCGCAGGACATGATGAGCACGGTTTGGAAAAGCGCTGCCGATCTCGTGATTGAGCCGGATGTCGCGGGCTTCGATTTCGACGATTTCAAGCGGGCCGACGAGTTGATTTGCGTGGGCGAGGCGGCCATGCGTGCCGCGCTGCCGGAAGTGCGCAAGTGGATGGAAGCTCCGGTCGCGGCGATCGCTCCGGTGGCCGCGCCTGTCTTGATGCCTCAACCGGCGGCCATGCCGGCAGACTGAGATCGCGCCTAACGATTTAACAATGCAGGCGAACAGTGCTGGCTTGTCTCTGATTTGGCGCGACTTATCCGATCTGCACCGTCAGCATCGATATCGAACCCCCATCGACACCTTCAATTGGGAAAGTGACGGCTTCGCCCTCCTGGCGGCTGCCTAGCGCGTACAGCAATGGAAGATAGTGATCGGGCGTGGGAATGGAGAGCTGCGCCTCGGGACCGAGGCGTTCGTAATCGATGAGGGGCTTATACGCTCCGGCCAGCATCATCTCCTTCGCTTCCTTTTCGAAGCTCACCGCCCAATCGTAGGGGTCGGGCATGTGGCGTCCCCAGGCGTAGGCATGAAGATTGTGCACGAGGTTGCCGCTGCCCACAATCAACACGCCTTCGTCTCGCAAGGGCGCGAGTCTTCGGCCGATTTCGAAGTGGAACGATGGCGCTTGCGTGTCGTCGATGCTGAGTTGCACGACGGGTATTTCGGCGTCGGGATAGACATGCTTGAGCACCGACCACGTGCCATGGTCAAGGCCCCAGGAGCTGTCAAATTTTACCGGCAGCGGTTGCAGCATCGCCTGCACGCGGCGCGCCAGTTCAGGATCGCCGGGCGCGGGATATTGCACCTGGTAAAGTTCGCGAGGGAAACCGCCGAAATCGTGAATGGTTGGCGGAGAGGTGCTGATGGTCACTCCGGTTGCGGGCACAAACCAATGCGCGGAAATCGACAGAATCGCTTTCGGCCTGGGAATGCGTTGGCCGATTCGCCGCCATCCCTTGGTATAGGTGTTATCCCAAAGGGCGTTCATCGGATTGCCGTGTCCGAAAAATATCGCTGGTAAGGTTTCGGGCATAGTGCGCACCTCGGTCCAGCGTGGACCTTGAACGGCTCCAGCCTCGCCGGTGTTATTCTAAGCGGGATCATACTGCCAGGGGCTCTTGTCTCTTCATGTCCAATCCAAACATTCCCGATCCCAGCTTGCCTGAGAGCAATGCTCTTGAGACCAACGTGCCGAGCGCGGCCGCTCCGGAACCGGCGGCTGCCAGCGAACCGGTCGAGTCTTTTAAGGACGCCCTGAAAGAGTACGAGCAGAGCCATTCCCGCAAGCGGGAAGCTGGCGCTCAAGGACGCGAAGGCACTGTGATCGCCGTGACCGCGGACTCCATCGTTCTCGATATCGGATTCAAGACGGAAGGCGTTCTGCCAATCACCGCTTTTCCGGCCGACAAGCCGCCGAAACCTGGCGACAAACTTCAGGTGACGGTCAAGGGACGCGACCCTGAGGGCTATTACGAGCTGACACGAGGCAAGGTCGAGCGGCCCACCGATTGGGCTTCGCTGGAGAAGGCTTTCGCCGAGAAGGCAACCATCGTGGGCACTGTCACGGGAGTGGTTAAGGGCGGAGTAAGCGTCGATATCGGCGTGCGCGCTTTCATGCCTGCTTCACGCAGCGGAACGCATGATGCGGCGGAACTCGAGAAGCTGGTCGAGCAGGAAATTCGCTGCCGCATCATCAAGCTCGATGTGGACGATGAAGACGTCGTGGTGGATCGCCGAGCGATTGCGGAAGACGAAGAGCGCGCCAGCAAGGAGCGCCGCTTCTCAGAACTGAAGGAAGGCGACACGGTGCAGGGCGAGGTGCGCAGCCTTACCGACTACGGAGCGTTTGTCGATATTGGCGGATCGGATGCGCTGCTGCATGTCGGCGAAATTTCGTGGCAGCGCGTCAACAAGCCGTCGGATGTGTTGTCGACGGGGCAGCAGATCGAAGCGCGCATCATCAAGATTGATCCGGACAAGCACCGAATTGCCATCAGCATGAAACAACTGTTGCCGCATCCGTGGGATGCGGTTGCGGGCAAATATACGGCGGGCGAGCGCGTCCACGGAACGGTAACGCGGCTCACGGATTATGGCGCGTTCGTGGAACTTGATCCTGGTGTTGAGGGCCTGATTCACATTTCGGAAATGTCGTGGGCCAAGCGGGTGCGCACGGCGTCAGATGTGGTGAAGCCGGGCGAGACGGTGGAAGCTGTGATTCTCGGAGTGAATGCAGCGGAGCGGCGCATCTCGCTGGGGCTTAAGCAGGCGCTGGGCGATCCGTGGGTGAATGCGGAACAAAAATTCGCGCCGGGCACAGTGATTGAAGGGCCGGTTACGAATATCACGAAATTTGGAGCCTTCGTGCAGCTGACCGAAGGCGTCGAAGGCATGATCCACATCAGCGAGATCACCGCTGAAAAGAGGATCAATCATCCGCAAGAAGTGCTGCGGGTGGGGCAGGTGGTGAAGGCGCAGGTGCTGGCGCTCGATGCAGAGAAGCGGAACATACGCTTGAGTATGAAACAGCTCGTGCCGACCGGGCTGGACGAATATCTCGCCGAACATAAGGTCGGAGACACTGTGACGGGGCGAATGACCGAAGTCTCTGGTGGTCGAGTGCGTGTGGAACTGGGCGAGGGAGTTGTGGCCACGTGCCAGATCCCCGAGGCAACCGCGGCGAAACAAGCTGCTGAAGCGGTGCCTGCTTCGTCGGGAGGGAAGATCGATCTCTCGTCGCTCGGGTCGATGCTCCAGACGCGTTGGAAGAGTGGGCCCGCCGAAAACGAAGCCAAGCCGGAAAGTGTAAGGACGGGACAGGTGCGGAAGTTTCGTATTGCTAATCTCGATCTCGCGGCGAAGAAAATCGAGTTGGAGTTGGAGTAGGCGTTAGACTTTCGACGAGCGGCAAAATGCGGTAGTTCCCTAAATTGGGACACTACCCAAAATGCAGATCCCTCGCTTCGCTCGGGATGACAAAATAATTTCGGGATGACAAGTTCAAATAGCTGACAAGCTTAGATTGCCGTCGGCTAGCGGCCCGCGTTGGCCATCATGAGAGCAAAGAGCGCAGGCAGGTAGAAGATTGTTGCTTGCAGTAGGCGGCGAGCCGACGGCTTGGACGCGGCGGCGGTCGCGGGCAAGAGCGGATACGCCATCCCCATCGAAACGCGGAATAGAGCTGCCCCCAACAGAATTGCTCCCACAAGATAGACGCGGCCAGCCATGCCCATAGCGAAGGGCAGAATGGTCACGGGAATCAGCGCGGCGGAATAGGCGAGAATTCGCCAGACCGTCGACTTGCCATCGGAGTCGACCACCGGCAGCATGCGAATGTCGCCTTGGGCGTAATCTTCGCGATAGAGCCAGGCGATCGAGAGAAAATGCGGAAACTGCCAGACGAACATGATGGCGAAGAGAATCAGCGTTTCCACTTCCAGTTTGCCACGCGCGGCGGTCCAACCTAGAACTACGGGCATCGCTCCCGGAAACGCGCCCACAAAAGTGCACAGCGGGGAAACTTTTTTCAGAGGAGTGTAGGCCGCGAGATATACGAGCGCGGTGAGGAACACCAACAGGCCTGTGAGCAGGTTGGCGTAGACGGCCAGATATACGGACCCTCCCAGGGTTAACGCCAGTCCGACAATGGCCCCGTGAGCAGTGCTCATGCGTCCGGAAGGCAAGGGCCGGAGTGCGGTGCGGCGCATACGCGCGTCCACGCGCGACTCAAGCACTTCGTTGAGCGCGGCGGTTCCACTGGAAACCAGCGCCACGCCGAACAGGGCGTGAAGCAAGCCTACCGACCACGAGGATATTCCCATCCGGTGGGCGCCAAAGAAGTAGCCGCACCACGCGGTCAGAACGATCAAGGTTGTGATGCGCGCCTTGGTCAGTTCGGCGTAGTCGCGCATCCTGTTCCTAAATTTTTGCAACATGGACCCCATAAATGATAGCTGGTGAATTCGCTGCTTTTGCGCCCAGCCCCAATCTGCGGTTATTCAGATTTCCCACGAGAGGCTGAACCAAGAGATAGCATTGGTACCGCGCTGCTGATTCGATGTCAAGACAAAACCAGTCCGAAGTACACGCCTTTTGCCAACTATAATGCTCGCATCAAACGGAAACGTTGGCAACTGTGTAACGCTTCACTCTGCGAGCACTGTGCGGCGGCCCGCTTCACACCGTTCAGAGTGGGTCTGCGGCCAATAAGGGAATTCGGCGCCGATGGGGTCAGTCTTCGGCGACGAACTGATTTGGCGCTCGACCGGCAAGTGATAGAATTCCGCAATGGCACAAACACTAGTCGAGACTGTGATCAAACAACTGAACCAGGAGCGCGCGCGACTTGAAAGCGAACTGCATCGCGTAACCGCTGCCCTCACCACTTTTGGAAAGGTGTTCATGGCGGGAGGCAAGCGTGGCGCCGTGGCGCCGCGCAAGAAGCGGGTGATTTCAGCGGCCGGACGCAAGAGAATCGCAGCCGCCCAAAAGGCGCGCTGGGCAAAGGTTCGAGCGGGTAAGAAAAAGTAGAAGCGGCGGATTTTGGTGACTCAGACGGAAAGCCACCGCCTGTCATCATGAACCGCACGTAGGGATGTCACTCCGGGCCAGGTCACTTCTGCAGGCTCTTCACCGTCGCCGCCACGAACTCCGAAAATCTCATGACGTCATCTTCGGTGGTGTCGAAAGAACACATCCATCGCACCACCGGTTCGTCTTCGTGCCACGGATAGCAGAAATAGCGTTGCTGTATCTGCTGGATCGCCTCGCGCGGGACACGGGCAAACACTCCATTAGCCTCGACCGGGTAGACGATCTCGATTCCAGGGATTTTCTTCACTTCCTTTTCCAGCAAACGCGCCATGCGGTTGGCGTGCTCGGCATTCCGCCTCCACAGATCGTTGGAGAGCAGGGCCTCCATCTGCACGGCTGCGTAGCGCATCTTCGATGACAACTGCATCGCCTGCTTGCGAACATACAGAAAATCATCGGCCAGTTCCGGACGAAAAAAGACCACCGCCTCCGCGCCCATCAAGCCATTTTTCGTACCACCAAAGGAGAGCACGTCAACTCCCAGATCGCGCGTCGCCTGCCGCAGGGTGAGGCCTTGCGCGGCTGCCGCGTTTGAAATGCGCGCGCCATCCATGTGGAAGAACATTTTTCGCTGATGGGCGAACTGGGCCAGGGCTTCGATTTCTGACGGTTTGTAAACTGTACCCATCTCGGTCGATTGCGTGATCGAAATCACTTTTGGCTGCGCGTGATGCTGGTCGCCAATTCCGTGATAGGCATGCATCACGGTTTCCAGCGTCAGCTTGCCGCTTGGCGCCCTGAGCGGCAATAATTTGCAGCCCGTAAACTTTTCGGGAGCGCCGCACTCATCGGTGTAAATATGCGACAACTCTGGACAGAGCACAGCATGATAGGAACGGGTCAATACCTGGAGGCTCAGCACATTCGCTGCCGTGCCATTGAAAACGAAAAAGACGGCCATGTCGGGCCCAAAGTGCTCGCGAAATTTTGCCCGCGCCGATTCTGTGTAGGCATCGTCACCGTAGGCGGCGACATGGCCCTCATTGGCACGATGTATTGCCTCCAGCACGTCCGCATGCACGGGCGCATAATTATCGCTGGCAAAACCGCGGCTTGGCTTCATGCTCAACAATCTAGCAGAAGAAAAGGAACTTCCCGGTCTTACGGCGAATCTAAATCTGTGGTCTGATTGAGCTTCAGCTATGGCGACTACTCTTGCATCCGGCGGCGGGACGGCCGAGCGCAACATTCCTGCCGCGCTTATCGACGACGCGCGTCTTCATGTTTATGAAGCTGCCCTACGGACTCCGCTGGTGCGACTCAACTATGATCGGCTGAATCCCGACCGGCTGAACGGGCCGGCTAAGATTTATTTGAAGTTGGAGTGCCTGCAGCCGATCGGCTCCTTCAAGATCAGGGGAGCGTATAACGCGGTGCGGCTTCTGCCCGAGGAAGAACGCCGGCGCGGCGTCTGGACCGTCAGCGCGGGCAACGCCGCCCAGGGAGTGGCGCTGGCGGCGCGCAAGGCTGGGGTCCCGTGCAAGATTCTTATGATCGACGCGGCTCCGGCGGCAAAATTCGCGGCCGTGGCCCGTCTCGGTGGAGAGGTGGTGAAGGCCTCCTACGATCAGTGCTGGCAGGCATTGGCCGAGCGCGCGCATCCGGCGATGAGCGGAGCTTTTATTCATCCCTTCGAAGATGACGCGTTTATCGCAGGCAACGCCTCGGCGGGCCTTGAAATTCTGGAGGACCTGCCCGATGTGGATTGCATAGTGGCAGGCTTTGGCGGCGGAGGCTTATCGTGCGGGATTGCCGCCGCATTGAAAACGCGAGGGCATCCGGCGAAGGTGTTTGCGGCAGAGCCGGAGACGGCGGCCCCGCTGGCGCTGTCGCTCAAAGTAGGATCGCCGCAAAATTTCCCGGGCTGGAAGGCTAGTTTCGTGGACGGGTGCGGAGGGAAGTCTGTGTTCCCGCGCATGTGGGAGTTGGCGCATCATCTGCTCGCGGGGTCGATCGTCTGCACGCTGGAAGAAACGCGCAAGGCCATGCGTATTGTGGCGGAGCGCAATCGCGTGATCAGCGAAGGAGCGGGCGCTTGTGCCGTCGCCGCCGGGCTCAGCGGTAAATGCGGCTCGGGGAAAGTGGTGTGTGTGGTGAGCGGCGGCAACATCGATCTGGCAAAGTTTTCGGAGTTGGTGACGGCCTCAGACTCGTGAGCGATTCAAGCGTAACAAGGTCAGACACAAAATGATCAAGCACAAAATTATGTTTCGATCTTCCGTGATAACTAAATTCTTATCTTCGATAATGTTCTTGGCGGTTCTATGTGCGCTTGTGGCCACAATCGCTTGCGGCGACAGCAAGTCAGCCAAGGCGAACGCTCCGCAGGCCATGCCGGTAAAGGTGCAGACGGCCAAGTCGCAGAAAGTTAACGACACTACTGACTACGTCGCGACTTTGAAATCCCGCGATTCCGCCGTGGTCATGCCGCAGGTCGAGGGCATCATTACGCAGATATTGGTTCACTCCGGAGAAAAAGTTGCAGCCGGAGCGGCCATGATGCAGATCGATCCCGCAAAGCAGCAGGCCACGGTGAAAAGCCAGGAGAGCGCGACGGCTGCGCAACGGGCGCAGGTGAAATGGGCGCAGCAGAACTACGACCGCGTCAGCGGGCTGGCCGCTGCGGGAGTAGTCAGCAAGCAGGAATTCGACCAGGCCCGCGCCACTCTCGATGCGGCGCAGGCGCAACTGCAGTCGCTGGGGGCTCAGGTTAATGAGCAGCAGGTGCAGTTGCACTACTACCGGGTGGTCGCGCCGCGGGCGGGAATTGTTGGGGATATTCCGGTGCGCGTGGGCGATCGCGTCGTCACTACCACCGCACTGACCACCGTTGATCGTCAGGGAAGCCTCGAAGCGTACATCTATGTTCCTGTCGAGAAATCGGCCCAGCTGAAGATGAATCTTCCCGTCGAAATTATGGATGGCTCGGGCAAAACACTCGCTACCAGCCACATCACATTTATTTCTCCGCAAGTCGACAACTCGACCCAGACTGTACTGGCCAAGGCGACGATCGCTAATTCGAATGACAGCCTGCGCAATGCTCAATTCATTCAGGCGCGCGTTATCTGGGACAGCCAGGAAAAGCCGGTTGTGCCGGTCATCGCCGTGTCTCGCATTGGGGGGCTGTATTTTGCCTTCGTCGCCGAGCCGGACCAGAAGGGCGGCTATGTTGTGCACCAGAAGCCGCTGCAGGTGGGCCAGATTGTCGGAAACGATTATGTGGTTCTGGATGGGGTGAAGCCTGGAGACAAGGTGGTGGTCTCGGGCACCCAGTTTCTCATCGACGGAGCATCCGTGGTTCCGCAAGAAAGCAGCAGCTAAACATCGGGCGACCGGATGTTGAATTGTTGGATCATTGGATGATCGACGTTTTGCAGAGGACCCGACGGCCCGATCGCCAGATCACCCGATTTCTCTCTTATGGTTGATTTTTTCATACATCGCCCTGTCTTCTCTACTGTCTGCGCGCTGCTGATTATTCTTGCAGGCGCGGTCTGTATTCCCACGCTTCCTATCGCGCAGTTTCCTAACCTTGCGCCTCCGCAGGTCGCCGTCACCGCGGTTTATACCGGCGCCAGTTCGCAGACGGTCGAGTCGGCGGTCACCACGCCGCTGGAGCAGCAGATTAACGGCGCCGAGGGAATGAAGTACATCACTTCGTCGAGCACGAATGACGGAGTGAGTACAGTGACAGCTACCTTCGACATTAACCGCGATCCGGATCTCGCGGCCGTGGACATCGAGAACCGCGTGAACACTGCTCAGGGGCGTTTGCCCAACGCGGTCAAACAAGTTGGCGTGACGGTGGCGAAGACTTCGCTGAATATTGTTTTCGGCGGCGCTGTGTTCTCTCCCGATGGCCGCTACCCGCCGCTGTTCATCAGCAACTATCTGGATGTTTATGTGCGCGACAGCTTGAAGCGCGTGCCGGGCGTTGCCGACGTTATCATTTTTGGCGAACGAAAATATTCCATGCGCCTGTGGCTCGATCCGGGACGTATGGCAGGACGCGCGCTCACGGCCGACGATGTGGTAAACGCTCTAACGGAGCAGAACGTGGAGGTTGCCGCTGGAAGTGTTGGGGCGCAGCCGGCGCTTCCCGGGCAGAATTTTCAGATCAGCGTTCGCGCCGTAGGGCGGCTTTCCGAACCGGCGCAGTTCGACAACATTATCCTTAAGAGCAATGCCGATGGCACGCTCGTCCGTTTGAAGGATGTTGGTCACGCCGAACTCGGCGCCGAGAATTACACCACCGATCTTGACTACAACGGGGTAGAAGCGGTTGGCATCGCGGTCACCCAACTCTCGACCGCCAACGCTCTTGATGTCCACCAGAAATGCGTCGCCGAACTGGATCGTCTTGCTAAACACTTTCCGCCCGGCATGAAGTATGAGATCGCCTTCGACACTACCGATGCTGTCGGTGAATCGATCCGCGATGTGGTTTCGACGTTGGGCACTGCGATCTTTCTGGTCATCCTGGTTATTTTTATATTCCTCGAGGACTGGCGTTCGACGATCATCCCGGCCGTAACCATCCCGGTTGCGCTCATTGGGACGTTCGCGTTTGTCAAAGTGCTGGGCTTCTCGATCAACACGCTGACCTTGTTTGGCATTACGCTCGCCACCGGCCTGGTCGTCGATGACGCCATCGTCGTCATTGAAAATATCAAACGGCATCTGCAGGAAGGCGAACTCGACGCTGTGAAAGCCTCATCCGATGCCATGAAAGAAGTCACCGGGGCGGTGATCGCAACTTCGCTCGTGCTGGTGGCGGTTTTTGTTCCAGTGGCTTTCTTCCCGGGTACGACGGGAATCCTCTTCCGCCAATTCGCGCTTACCATCGCCTTTTCAATTGCCATCTCCGCGTTCAATGCGCTGACTCTTACGCCTGCGCTTTCCGCCTTACTGCTGGGACGCCAGCATGGCGAAAAGGGCTGGTTCTTCAAGCGCGTCGATCGCGTGCTCAGTGCGGTCAATAACGGGTACGTCCGCGCCCTGCGCACTTTCCTCCGGTATGAAGTAGTGGCGCTGATCTTGTTTGCAGTGGGGCTTGGTCTTGCCTACTACGTTTTCGGCAAGGTTCCGCAGGCTTTCGTTCCGACCGAGGACCAGGGGTATCTCATCGTCGCCATTCAAGCGCCTACGGGAGCCTCACTGGACTACACGCGGAAAATCGGCGAGCAAGTCTCCGCTATTACCAAGAATGTCCCTGAGATTCGCGGCACCTTTGCCGTTGCCGGTTTCGCTAACGGAGGCGGGGCGACTCCCAACGCGGGACTCGTGTTCCTGCCGCTTCAGCCCTACGAGAAGCGCAAAGGCCGCGAGCACACTGCCGCCGCGGTGCTCAATCGCCTGCGCGGACCGTTGTTTGGAATTTCAGGCGCCATCGTCATCGGTTTCGAACCACCTGCCGTGCAAGGTCTTGGATCCTTCGGCGGCTTCCAGTACGAGCTTATCGATCAGGGCAGCCACTCTCTGCAGGATCTGGACAAAGTGACTCACGATCTGGTGCGCGCCGGATTTGGGCGCAAGGATCTGGCTGGGCTTTTCACTACCTACACGGCAAGCGACCCGCAATACGTGGTCACCATCGATCGCGAGAAGGCCAAGAGCCTGCATGTTCCGCTGGGCCAGATCACGGACACGCTTGGGGTCTACATGGGTTCGTCTTACGTCAACGACTTCGATTTCAATAACCGGTCTTATCGGGTGTATGTGCAGGCCGACAAGCAATTCCGCTCGCATCCGCAAGATATCGGCCAGTACTACGTACGCTCGGATTCAGGCGCTATGATTCCGCTGCAGAACCTGGTCACGATCGACCAGAGCAGCGCGCCGCAGGTGATCAGTCACTACAATCTTTTTCGCTCGACGGAGATTGATGGCTCGGCGGCTCCGGGGTACAGTTCGGGGCAGGCGATCGATGCCATGCAGCAAATGTCGGCAAAGATGCTGCCGCAGGGCTACGTCTACCAGTGGACGGGAATTTCGCTGGAAGAGCTAGCCTCGGGGTCGACCACGCTTCTTCTCTTCGGCCTGGGAACACTGGTGGTCTATCTGACGCTTTCGGCGCAGTATGAAAGTTTCGTGCTGCCTTTCATTATTCTGCTGGCGGTGCCGATGGCGTTGCTGGGCGCTTTGTCTGCGCAATGGATTCGCGGCCAGCAGAACGACGTCTACTGCCAGGTGGGACTGGTCATGCTGGTCGGCCTCGCCTCGAAGAATGCCATCCTCATCGTGGAATTTGCGGAGCAATTGCGGGAACGCGGCATGACGATTCTCGACGCGGCGGTGGAAGCAGCACGCATTCGCCTGCGGCCGATTCTTATGACTTCCTTCGCTTTTATTCTGGGCGTTGTGCCCCTGGTCTTCGCGAGCGGCGCGGGCGAGAATGGACGCCATTCCGTCGGCACCACGGTCTTCGGCGGCATGATCATGAGCACGATTTTGAACTTGTTCTTCATCCCCGTGCTTTATCTGCTGATTGAAGGTTTCAGAGAACGAAGACAGACACGCAAAGCGAGTTGATCTCGGAGTATGAATGGTTGCTTCGCTGCTCGATGCGGGCTCGAATTGTGCGCATTCGTCAGCGAACTTGACAGCAACTTTCCCGGTGCTTGCCGCGTCTCATAGGTGGAGTCTTCGGGCTCTTGCCCAGCTGTAGAAATCTTGCGTGGGGTCAAGCAAATGACAAAATCTCGCATCGCAGTTTTTGCTTTCGCGCTGATTTTCTTGATGGCAGGTTTCGCCGGCGCCACCATCCAGGACAACCCAACCGGCACGTTGGACCAGAAATCGCTGGAGCGCATTTACCGGGAGGTGCGTCACGAACTCCTGATGCTTCCCTACTATGGAGTCTTCGACAACCTGGCTTACAAAGTTGACCCTGACGGGACCGTAACTTTGCTTGGCGAAGTCGACCCGATCAGGGGTGGTTCGACAAAATCCGAGGCCGAAAGCGCGGTCAAGCGCATTGAAGGCGTGACCAAGGTCATCAACAACATTGAGGTCGAACCGCCCTCTCCCATGGATGACCGCATCCGCCGCGCTGCTTATCGCGCCATCTACGGCGATCCGGCGCTCAATATGTATCAACTGCGGGCCGTTCCGCCGATTCACATCCTCGTCAAGAATGGACACATTACGCTGGAGGGAGTGGTCGCCCGCGCCATGGACAAACAGATTGCGGGTATGAGGGCCAGCGCCCTTCCCGGAGTATTTTCAGTGACCAATAATCTTGTGGTTGAAGAAGAGGAAAAGAAAGACAAGAAAAAGTAGTTCCTCAGACTTGAAAGTGCGGATTTGCAAGTTGAGAGCCGGGCGCTCACGCCCGGCTAATTTTTGGCTGCGCGGGGGAAGTCGAAGCTGTTGCGCGCTCCGCAAACCTGACTTGAGCAATCTACAATCAACTATGCTTGTCTCCGCCGGTCCTGCTGAGATTGAACGGGCCGCCCGTACCCTTCGCAGCGGCGGAATTGTTGCTTTCCCTACGGAAACGGTCTACGGGCTCGGAGCCAACGCTCTCGACGCCGAAGCTGTGGCCCGCATTTATAGAGTGAAGGGCAGGCCGCCGACGAGTCCACTGATCGTGCATGTGGCTTCGACGGAGATGATCGACTCTATCGCCGCGGACTGGCCCGAGGCCGCCGAGCGGCTGATCCGGGCTTTCTGGCCTGGCCCGCTAACGCTGGTGCTCAACAAGCGACCTGCGATTCCCGACATAGTCACCGCCGGCCTGGCGACCGTCGGCGTGCGCATGCCCGCGCATCCAGTGGCGCAAGCCCTGATCCGCGCAGCGCGATTGCCACTAGCCGCGCCCAGCGCGAATCGCTTCACGGAAATCTCTCCGACCACGGCTGAACATGTCGGGCGCAGTCTCGGGAGCGACATCGATCTCATTCTCGACGGCGGTGCCTGCCAGGTCGGCATCGAATCGACGGTGCTTTCGCTCGCGGGGCCGACTCCGACGCTGCTTCGTCCCGGGATGATCTCGCAGACAGCATTGGAGGCGATCATCGGACCCATCGCTACGTCGGGTGAGGTTCAATCTGGAGCGCATTCCGCACCTGGAATGCATCGGCGGCATTACAGTCCGCGCACGGCTCTGTATCTGGCGCTCAACGGAAAAATTCCAACGCAGGGACGCGGAATTTATTTGCAGCATCGGAATCCTCCGAGCAGTGGCAATGTTGACATCGAGCAGATGCCGCAAGCGCCGGAAAAGTACGCTGCCTTACTCTATGAAGTCCTTCATCGAACGGACCAAGAGAATTATGACTGGATTGCGGTGGATCTCCCTCCGTGCACGTCCGATTGGGAAGCGATACAGGATCGTCTGCAACGGGCGGCCGGCTGGGACTCGATTAACGGTGGTTTAATGGGTTCCTAATTTGATTCCACATTACTTCAGTCATTTGGGCTCTCCCGAAAAACACGCTGTAATCATTAAGGATGAGGGAATTGGTGCGTCTTCGATCGGGCACGAAAATTTGGGCATGGGCCATTTTCTGTCTGGTAGTCGTTCAGGCAGGAGCCTCGTCATTTCTCCCCCGATGCTACCGGCTCACCCTGGTCACCGATTGGCTGGCCTTCGTCCTGATGCTCTCCGCAGCGGTTGCCTTTACCCGAAATGCTTTCAGCAGTAACCGCCAGCAACGGCTGGTGTGGATTTTGCTGGGAGGGGGTTATGCCATCGAGGCCGGCAGCCAGCTCGTGTGGATGCATTATGAGCTAGTTGTAAAACAAACTCCAGTAATGAGTCTCAGTGACGCTGGCATCTACCTCGCCTGGACGGCTCTCATTCTGGCCTTCGCGCTACGTCCTCATGTGGAACTGACTCAGCAGCATGCGCGCCTGGGTACGATGGATCTGCTCCTGCTGCTGTTATGGGGCTTGTATTTGTACCTTTTCCTCGTCATTCCCTGGCAATATATTTCGCCCGAGCCGCAGTCCTATGGCCCTGCCTATAAGTACCTTGCCCTGGCTCAGGACATGATCCTGCTTTCGATTGTCCTGCACGGCTGGCTGAGGAGTTCGGGCCGCTGGCGGTATTTCTATGCCTTGCTTACGGGGATCGTCGCCGTCGACACGGTGATGGAATATTTCGTCGACACGCTCTCGGAGAGCGGAATTTACTTTACGGGCAGCTGGTACGATGTCACGACTGCGGCCTGTCTGGGCGGGATGACCATCGCCGCCCTGATGTCGCATCGTCTGGAACCGCTTACGGAGCGGGGCGATCCTCACAGCGAACGCTATTGGCGCTGGGCATCGCGTTTAGCTGCTCCCATCATTTTGATCTTGCCGCTACTCGCAGCCTGGACTTTCCTCGACCGCAATTTACCCAGCGCGGTATGGACGTTCCGCGTGGTGCTATCGCTGGTTGCAGTGGTTGTGTTCGCTTTTGTAGGCATCGTGAAGCAGGCTCGGCTGGAAAAGGAGCTGGCCGGCGCCAATCGCGAGTTGCTCGACGCTGCCCTCACCGATCTGCTCACCGGAGTGCGCAACCGGCGCTTTTTCGTAAACTCCATCGAGAGCGACGTGCAGCAGGTTCTGCGTTCCTATGCAGGCAATCCATCCGCGGATATGCGCAATCGGGATTTCGTTTTCTATCTGATTGATATTGACAACTTCAAAAGGGTGAACGATCAGTACGGCCACAAAATCGGAGATCACGTACTGGTCGAGGTCGCGCGGCGCATCAGCTCTGCAGCGCGTCTCTCGGACGCGGTAATCCGCTGGGGCGGGGAAGAATTTCTGCTGCTGTCTCGTTTCACCGAGCGCGGCGAAGGCGATATTCTCGCCAATCGCCTGCTGACGTCGATTGGAGCCAGGCCGTTCCACGTCGAGGGTGTCGAAAAGAAGCTGTTTGTCACTTGTTCGGTCGGGTGGGCAGTTTTCCCCTGGGCGGAAACGGACCCGAAACGACTGTCGCACGAGCAGGTGCTCACCTTAGCCGATTACGCGCTTTATCAGGCCAAAGGTCTGGGAAGGAATCGCGCCGTCGGGTTGTTGCCCGAAGGAGAAACGGTGCGGGGGGGGACGGTTGCGCCCAGCATTTATATCAACGGAATTCCGTCGTCTCCGGTTCTCACCCTGGGACCGTCGATCGAAAACATCAGTAAGTCGAAGCCGGCGGCCATGCCGGGCAATGCGGTAGCGGCGTCAGCTAGCGACTAACTATCGGAGCCGGAAAGAATCTGCGGAGCCTCTCCTCAAAAAATCTAGCCTAGCTCCCCTGGCACGCGCACGCGAATGGTCTGCGGGACGGCGCGGAGCTTTGCCAGCAGCGCCTCATCGCAATCGCGATTGATGTCATAGATCGCATAGCCCAGGGCGCCGCGCGTATCGAGCACCTGGCGCTCGATGTTGATGCCACGGTCGGCCAGAATGTCGTTAATGGCGCGGAGAATTCCGGGCACGTTGTGGTGCATGTGCGTCAGCCGGTGCGATCCCGGTTCATAGTCCAGATGACACTGCGGCAGGTTGACGCTTAGCTGCGAATTTCCGCTCTTGAAATAATCGATCATGCGCGCGGAGACGAACTGCCCAATATTCTGCTGCGCCTCCTCGGTGCTGCCGCCGATGTGGGGAGTCAAAATCACATTCGGCAGGCCCAGCAATGGGCTGGAAAAAGAACCGCCGCTTTCCGGCTCTTGCGGAAAGACATCGACTGCCGCTCCCGACAGTTTTTTGCTCTTCAAATGGCGGGACAGAGCTTCGTGGTCGACCACGAAGCCGCGGCTTAGATTAATCAGGCAGGCTCCGTCTTTCATGGCGCGGAATTCGTCTTCGCCGAACAGGTCGCGGTTCTGCATTTTGCCATCGACATGCAGAGTGACCACGTCGGAGGTCTCGAGCAATTCGCGAAAGGTTACAGGACGAGCATTGCCCCGCGCCAGCACATGCGCCACATCGTGAAAGACCACGCGCATGCCCAGCGCTTCCGCCAAGTCGGATACCTGCGAACCGATCTTTCCATAGCCGACGATGCCCAGAGTCAGCCCACGCACCTCATGGGAGCCGGCGGAAGATTTATTCCAGACTCCGGCATGTAACTGGGTGCTGGCCTCGAAGGTGCGCCGCATCAGCAAGATGATCTCCCCCATTGCTAGTTCGGCGACGGACCGGCTGTTCGAGTGCGGGTCGTTGAAGACGGCAATTCCGCGCTCGCTGGCAGCGGCGCGGTCGATCTTGTCAACGCCAATACAGAACGCACCAACGGAGACGAGCTTGGGAGCTGCATTGAGGACCGCCGGCGTGATCAGCGTTTTCGAACGCACGCCGAGGATCGAGACCTCGTTCATTTTGTCGATCAGCTCGCGCTCGTCGAGCGCGTTCTTGAGCGCAGTTACCGCGAATCCCGCTTCTTCAAATTGAGAAGCGGCAACTCCGCTGATGTTCTCCAGCAATAGAACCTTCAAACGGCCTCCCGAAATTTCATGGCAGAATGCTTCACGAGAATTATACGGGCGGCGAGTTGGCCCCAGAGTTGGTAGACGAGGCGATGTGTTGTTAAGCTAGGTGGGCTATGAAACTCAACCTCTCTCTTTTTCGACAAAAATCTATCCTGATGCTAGTGGCCTGGGTGGTGATCGCAACGAGCTTCGTAACATGCGTAGCCCAGGCGCAGCACAAAGAGATTGTCTGGAGCGCGGAGGAGCGGCCCATCGCCGATCAAATTCATGGCTTGCGGGCTTTGCCCGATGACGTGCGCGCGGGCGCCACGCGCGAACTGGCGATGAAGATCAGGAAGCTGCCGCCGGCCGAAAACAAGCGGCGGCTGGCGGTCAATTTGGCGGGACTTTCTACGGAGGGCGATTTCGGGCATGACACGCTTCAGGAAGTGGCGGCGACCTTGGCCGAAACTCTTCGCGAGCGTCCGATGCCGTGGGATCAGGGAAAACACTCGGAATCCGGCGTCCAGGGCGCGGGTGCGCCCGCCTATCCTTATGTCGAGTTGGCTTCGCTTGTGCGCTATGAACATGTCGAGGCGGTGCTCGATGATGTGCCGCTCAATGCTGAGCAGTTTCGTGCGGCCCTGGCGCGCCTTGAAGCCGACGACCGCCAACGCGAGCACCTGGACTTCACGCTGAGGGATCTATCCGGCAAGAGCTGGACATTTTCCGAACTGCGCGGCAAAGTGGTGCTGGTAAATTTCTGGGCGACCTGGTGCCCCCCTTGCCGCAAGGAGATGCCCGATCTCGAGACACTTTATCAGCGCTTCAGCGCGAGGGGATTTGTGGTGCTCAGCATTTCCGATGAAAAAGCGGAGAAGGTCGAGCCGTTCATCCGCGAACGCAAAGTTTTGTTTCCCGTATTACTGGATCCAGAACGAAAAGTGAACGAGATGTTTGTGGTGGAAGGTATTCCAAAGAGTTTTGTCTACGACCGCGAAGGGAAGCTGGTGGCGCAGTCCATCGATATGCGAACGCAAAAGCAGTTTCTGCAGATGCTGGAAAAAGCCGGTCTGGAGTAGGGACGAGGCCAGGCCCCGACTTTCCAGGAGCGCCGAAATCTAAATCAGGAGGATCTCGAATGAAACGAAAAGTGGTAAGCGTAACTCTCGCTGTGTTGGTTCTTGCCGTGTGGGCAACCGCGCAAGACACGAAGAAGAAAGACACTCCGCCGAAGGCCGCCGCTTCACCATCCCAGGTCCTGCTGGAGAACTGGAATGATATTGGGCGGAAGGTGATCGCGATGGCGGAAGATTTTCCGGAAGATAAGTACGACTTCAAGCCGGCGCCCGCGGAGAGAAGCTTTGCCGAGCAACTGTTGCATGCGGCCGGTGCGAATTATTTCTTCATCAATCCTGCCATGGGCCTGAAACCACCGGCGGGAGAGGATCTGAAGCGCGATCAATATAAAACGAAAGCTGCGATCGTTGAGGTCGTCAAGAAATCGTTCGCTGACGGCGCGGCGGTGATCAAGAAGAAGGGCGACAAAGGCTTGAACGATCTGATCGTCGATCCCTTTGCCAATCAGCAGACGCGTGTCTCGGATATGGCATGGGGTCTGCTCGAGCATTGCGGAGAACACTACGGGCAACTGGTGGTGTATTACCGCGTGGCGGGATTGGTGCCGCCCGAATCGCGTCCCAAGAAATAGACTGCGGGTTGGTAGCGCCGGGCGTCCGGCCGCCCGGCGTAATCTCACGCTGATACCATAGGCTTCGTGCGCCCGCTTCTCGACGTCCGCGAGCTGACTATCTCGTTTCCGCAATCCCGTGCCGGGCGCGCCATGACCGCAGGTGGTCCACTGCAATCCACGCCCATGGCTGCGGTGCTCGGCCTGTCCTTCTCCATCGGAGCCGGCGAAGTGCTGGGACTGGTCGGCGAATCGGGCTCGGGAAAATCGATCACCTCGCTTGCCATCATGGGACTGCTTCCCACGGCGGCCATCGTCACCGGCGAAATTACTTTTCAGAATGACAGCGGCCCTGCCGCTCATCTAACAAGTTTGTCCTCTGATCAGCTACGACAACTTCGCGGGTCGCGCATAGCCATGATTTTTCAGGAGCCGATGACCGCGCTAAATCCGGTCATGCGGGTGGGCGACCAGATTGCCGAAGCGGTGCTGGCTCACCATGATGTTTCCAAATCGGAAGCTATGCGCCGAGCCATCGATGGCATGCGCGAGGTCGCTATTCCCGATCCCGACAAGCGCGCCCGCAGCTATCCGCACCAGCTCTCGGGAGGCATGCGGCAGCGCGTCATGATCGCCATGGCCATCGTCAACCGTCCGCAATTGCTAATTGCCGATGAGCCTACAACCGCGCTTGACGTCACCATTCAGCAGCAGATCCTCGATCTGCTCAACGACCTTCGGCAAAAATTTGGATTGGCGATGCTCTTTATCTCGCACGATCTGGCTGTGATCTCACAGGTCGCCGATCGTGTTGCTGTCATGTATGCGGGCGATCTCGTCGAACTGGGAGCGAGAGCCGACATCTTCCGCGCGCCGGCTCATCCTTACACGCAAGGCCTGCTGCGGGCCATCCCCACGCTGGCGACGGATCGGGCGATTCCGCTGGCGACCATTGAAGGCAGCGTTCCGCCGCTTGCTCAATTGCCACCCGGATGCCCGTTCGAGCCGCGCTGTGCTTACCGCGTAGATGCTTGTCGAGAATGCCTGCCTCCGCTCGTTGAAGTCAGCGCCGGGCACTGGGCCCGCTGCCCGGTCGTGAATCCCGCGCGAATCTGATAAACATATTTTGGAGAATCGCGACCCATGGGCACCAACCGCCTCGAAGCCTTCAGTGATGGCGTTATCGCCGTGATCATCACCATCATGGTGCTCGAGCTGAAGGTTCCGCGCGACACCACGCTCACTTCTTTGCGGAGTATTGCTCCGCAGTTTCTCACCTATCTTTTGAGCTTTCTCGTTGTGGCCATAATGTGGGTGAACCATCATCACCTGCTGCACTCGGCGCGTCATCCTGACGCGAGGCTGCTGTGGTCGAACAATCTGCTTCTCTTCTGGATGTCGCTGGTTCCGTTTGTCACCGCCTACATGGGCAACAATTGGCGTGATGCGCGGGCGGTTGCGCTCTATGGAGTCGTGCTCAGCCTCTGCTCGATATCGTTCGCGCTGCTGCGCACCGCCATCGCTGCACATCATCGGGACAACCCTGAATTATTTGAATACCATCGTCGCATGAGTGGCAAGAACGTTTCATCGTTGCTGCTTTACACGGCATCCGTGCCGCTGGCGTTCGTCGATGTGCGCATTTCGTTTTTCATTTTTGTATTCGTCGCGCTTTCTTATTTTGTTCCCGAGCGCAAACTGGCGGAGCCGGAGGCAGCGAGCCACTAACCGCTGCGGTTCGATCGTCGTTTCGGAGCGGAAAGGGCTATAATCCTGACCTTGTGCGCATCCTGATACTTAGCGATATTCACAGTAACCTTGAGGCGTTCGATTCCTGTCTGGCCGCCGCGCCTGATCACGACCTCGTCATCAATCTGGGAGACACGGTCGGCTACGGCGGCAATCCCAATGAAGTCATCGCCAAGGCGCAATCGCTCGGAAATGTCTTCGTGCGCGGCAATCACGACAAAGCGGTCAGCGGCTTGATGAACCTGGAGGAATTTAATCCTGTTGCCGGCCTGGCGACGCTCTGGACGCGCGAGCAACTCACCTCCGCCAATATCGACTGGCTGCGCCAGTTGCCGCAGGGTCCCATTCGCCTGGGCGAACTTCCCGGCATCCAGTTCGTGCACGGCTCCTCGCTCGATGAAGATGAATACATGGTGAGCGCGCGCGATGCTATTGCCCCGCTGATCACCGATCCCGTCCCAATAACTTTTTTCGGACATACTCACCTGCAGGGCGGTTTTGTGCTGACGGGCGAAGTCAGCGAAGCTTATCGTCCGGGATATCGCACGATCGGGCAGGCCGAATCGTCCGATTGGCGGCTGCGCAAGGATTGCCGCTATCTCATCAACCCCGGCTCTGTCGGGCAGCCCCGCGATGGCGACTGGCGCGCCGCTTTTGCCGTGTTCGACTCCGAAGCCGGGATCGTGACTTTCTATCGCGTGCCTTACAACCTGCGCGTGGCGCAAGAGAAAATCCTGGCCGCGAACTTGCCGCAGCGACTGGCTACGCGGCTGGCTACGGGGAGGTAAGCCAAGACGATGAGCTAAGCTATTGCCGCTCCGGCGGTTGTTGATCTGCCAATCAAGATCGGCCAACCAAAGCTGTTCCCGCAACATCTTGTTAAGTATGGGGTTCCCCCATCCATTTGTGTTAGTGGGCGCATTGTTTCTCGCAGCCATAGCGTGGGCGTACCCAATGCGCATCACGGTGCTCAGCGATCAAAGCCAGCAATTCGAGGCAGCTCCGATTGATCCACCTAACTGCAACTGGAAGGACATCGATGCCTATTGTTACAGCTCGAGGCCGAAAACCTACATTGAGAACAGGATGATCGTCGAGAAATCGGGCGGCAAGTCGATCGAAATTGGGTGCACGGTGTACAACCGCTGGTCGGCTTGTACAGGCTTGCCCGTTGGCGAGAGCTTTCGAGGGCGTATGACGAGACATGGCCTGGAGATCCGTTATGCGGATTAGCATGGAAAAATGCGCCGGCAAGTTTATGAAATTCTGAGGAAGGATGCCGAAAGGTGAGCGGACTGCGAACCGGTGTTTGCTTGAAGTCTGGCTTCCCGTTTTTAGTTTTCTTCAATCGAGGGTGATATGAACAAGCGTTTCTTTGTGATGAATGCGGCGGTAGGGTTGTGTCTTTGGGTAATCGGCGCAGGGAACATCGAGGCCCAGCAGTCGCCCGCTCCGAGCGGCCCGTCGGTGCAGGTGGTGGTGACGGTTGAAGCCGTTAAGGGTTCGGTCGTACCGGAGGTTGGCCGCGACGACGTGCTGGTTCATGAGGGACACGATCGCGACAAAGTGACCGGATGGGTACCTGCGCAAGGAGATAACGCAGCGCTTGACCTGGTTGTTCTGCTCGATGATGCGTCCAGTTTCGACGTCGCTTCGCAATGGGACGATCTTCGCAAATTCATCACTGCGCAGCCGGCCTCCACAAAAATTGGAGTTGCTTACATGCAAAACGGCTCCGCAAAATGGCAGCAGAACTTGACCAGCGACCATGCGCTGGCCGCGAAATCTCTGCGGCTTCCTCTGGGCATTCGGGGCGTCGAGGGCAGTCCATATTTTTCTTTGACCGACCTGGTCAAGCACTGGCCGAAAAGTACGGCCCGGCGAGAAGTGGTTGTCGTATCCGATGGAATCGATCCTTACTATGGGACTGGGGACCTGCAGGATCCGTACGTCAGCGAGGCGATCGACAATTGCCAGAGAGCCGGCGTCATTGTGTTTGCGATCTATTTCCCGGGCGTCGGCCACTACGGACACAGTCATTGGCTCAGCTATTGGGGTCAGCTTTACCTCTCCGAGGTTGCCGAAAAAACCGGCGGCGAATCGTACTACATTGGTTTCAACGGGCCACCGGTGAGCATCTCTCCGTATTTGACCGACGTGGAGCACCGCTTGACGCGGCAGTATCTTTTGACCTTCATTCCGAAGCCGCAGAAAAAGAGCGGATTGCAGCGAGTCAAGGTGATGACCGAAGTGAAGAATGCGGAACTGGTAGCGGCGGAGAGAGTTTATGTGCCCGCGGCCGAGCAGTGATCGGTCGATGAGGACCCGATCAAGGCATTTAAGACAGGCCATCGGACCTACTTCGACACATTGCCGGCTCGCGCTTCGAATCGCGTACCCTGTAAACTCGCAAAATGACGCTTCGTGCTCCAAATGCTGGTAATCTTTTTCCTACGCCGAAGAACTCCGCGGTCGCTTCGCATACCGCTCACGTCGATGGCGGCGCGCGCGGTAATCCTGGGCCCTCCGGCTACGGAGTGGCTATCCAGGATGCATTGGGCCATCCCGTCGCCGAACTGAGTGAGTACCTCGGCCACCACACCAACAACTACGCTGAATACCAGGGATTGCTCGCCGCTCTTCGCTACGCCGCCGAACACCATATCAGCGCGTTGAAGGTGATCAGCGATTCCGAGCTGATGGTCCGGCAGATGAAAGGCATCTACAAGGTGCGTCATCCCGAACTGCGCAAGCTTTACGATGAGGCGCAGCAATTGGTGCGCCGGCTGGAACATTTTGAAATCCGCCACGCGCTGCGAGAGCACAATCAGACCGCCGACCGCCTCGCTAACCAGGCGATGGACCGAGGGAAGTAATCTCTACCTCCCGTCGGCGATGATGGCGTCGGCTTCAATCTCGAGCAACATCTCGGGCGACACTAACGCCGTGATTGCCATCATCGTGCTTGCCGGGCGAATGTCGCGGAAGAATTCTCCGTGGGCTTTGCCGACCAGCTGCCAGTCCGCGATGTTGGTAAGAAAGACGCGGGTGCGCACCACATCTTTCAGAGAAGCTCCAGCGCGCTGCAACGCGTGCTCGATATTTTTCAGGGCCTGGACTGCCTGCGCGTAGACGTCGCCCGCTACGATTTTTCCGTCCGCTCCGGTTGCGGTTGTGCCCGCCACATGGACATACGCGCCCACTCGTACCGCACGAGAGTAACCGACGATGGGCTCCCACGGTGTTCCGCTGGAAATGTTGATTCGCTCCACTTGGTCTCCCTTAGCTTGTCTCAACCTGTAAATAAGTTCGCTAAATCCTGTAGATAGGATCATTGAATCATGTAAATAGATTCGGTGAATCATGATTTTCGATGCATGGCGGCAAGTTAGCAGTCGCGTGTGCCGGCTGCTAAGAAAAACAAAGGAAACCCCGCGCCCAGAGCGGACTTCTAACCGTGTGTGGCACGAAAGGTCACTTGCATTGGCAAGCGATTCGCGGTATTTAATGCGCACGATGTTTTGTTCCGATAAGTAAGGAACAAAGTACAGGTTGGGGGCACTTATGGACATGGAAAAGGAAATGATTCCGGAGCAGCATCCGCTGCAGCAGTTGTTTCTTGAACTCGTCGGCCGTCATTATGCGCAGGAGATTGGGATTCGCGATCCCCAACTGGTGAGCTATGTCGCGCATCTGCTCGCCGAATTCTGCGACGCCGACCAACTGCTGAAGATCCGCAGTGCAGCGGGAAAGCCTCTCAACGATGTGGGTGAGATGCTGATCGAGTCCGATCCAGTGTATGGTCCGGCCCCGTCGTTCGATCGTGAGCGGCAGGTGCGCAAGCACATTGGCGACTACACGCTTTTCTATGCCGGCATGTTCCCAGAGAGCATTAATCACTATCGCCTACGCCGGCAGCGGGTCGAAAATTTTGTGGACTGGATGAAGGCGGGAAAAGAGAGTTATTACATCGTCTCGAAGTTTGAGCACTTTGAGTATGCCAAGGTGGCTCCGCTGTTCGCGCAGCTCTCGCAACGATTCGAACAGTGCGTTTATGGATTAAACTTGGTGAAGAACGAGTTGGAGGTGATGCAGCACCCGATTGCGCGCCGAAGTAATGAACTCATTATGTAGAGACGCGGCTCTCATCCTCCCCTGATGTTGTCATCCTAAGCGGAGCGAAGGACCTCCTTCATCCGCGCCCTATCCGCGGCTCAAGGATTCGTAACAGATCTCACCAGTCGTCGCCCGACAATCTCAAATTTTCCTTTCAGCACAAATCTGATCGCTTCGCTGTAGGCGATATGCTCCTGCTCAAGGATGCGCGCGGCCAAACTATGTTCGTCGTCAGAGTCCAGCACCGGTACGGTTTTCTGGACGACGATGGCGCCGTGATCGAGTTCCTCATCGACGAAGTGCACCGTGCATCCGCTGATTTTCACGCCATAGGCAAATGCCTGGTGCTGCGCTTCCAATCCCGGGAAAGCAGGCAGCAACGACGGATGGATATTGAGAATCTTGGCCGGGAACTGCTGCACGAACCAGGGCGAGAGCAAGCGCATGTAACCGGCGAGGCAGACGAGATCGACTTTATGCTCCCGCAACGCTGAGACCATCTCGCGGTCGTGGTCCTCGCGCGATTTGCCTTTCGACGCAATCAAGAGCGCCTTCAGTCCGCGCTGGCGCGCCGCTTCGAGACCGTCAGCATCTGCGCGGTTGGAGATCACGACTGAAATGCGAGCATCGGGTATTCGTCCTGCGGCAATGCTGTCGGCTATGGCTATGAAGTTGGAGCCGCGTCCGGAAAGAAGAATGCCGAGGTTTTTCATGAAACGCAATAATCAGTTTTTTCAAATCATCCGGAAAACTATGCAACCGTTGCGGCGCACATAACAGCAGGTCCTTCGCTTCGCTCAGGATGACAATTCTACTTTAACAATTGCAATTAAGCAGAGGAAGGCAGACCTAGCTGAACACGACCTTGCGATCGCCCCTGACGATGCGGCCGACACTGTAGAATTTTTCTCCGGCGCGCTCCAGCAGCGTCTGTGCCTTTTTAAATTTCGCTGCGGGCACCACCACCAGCATGCCTAACCCCATGTTGAATGTGCGTAGCATCTCGTCCTCGGCGACGTTGCCCAGTTTCTGCAGATGTTCAAAGATCGGGAGCACCGGCCACGTGCCCAGTTCGATGACCGCTGCGGTTCCTTTCGGCAGCACCCTGGGCAGATTTTCGGTGATGCCGCCGCCAGTGACGTGCGCCAGCGCCGCCACGCAGTCGCCGGCGATCAGCTTGCGAATGATCGGCCAATAGCTCCGGTGAGAGCGCATCAGCTCGTTGCCGACTTTGTTCTTGATTTCACTGACAAAAGTTTCGGGCGAGTAGCCGGCGATCTCAAATAGCAGTTTGCGAGCCAGCGAATATCCGTTGGTGTGCAGGCCGTTCGAGGGCAAGCCCAGCACGCAGTCTCCGATCTGCACGTCTTTTCCGTTGATGATGCGCTCGCGTTCGACCACGCCGACAATAAAGCCCGCAAGATCGTATTCGCCTTCGGGATAGAAGCCAGGCATTTCTGCAGTCTCGCCGCCGATCAGAGCGCATCCGTTATGCTTGCAGGCCTCGGCCAGGCCAGCCACAATTTTCTCCACTACCTCGGAATCCATTACGCCGGTGGCCAGGTAGTCCATGAAAAAGAGCGGCGCCGCACCCTGGACCGCAATGTCGTTGACACAGTGATTCACCAGGTCGCCGCCGACAGTGTGGTGGACGTTCATCTCGAAGGCCACTTTCAATTTCGTGCCTACGCCATCCACGCTTGAAACGAGCACTGGATCGACATATTTCTTATCGACCGCAAACAGGCCGCCGAAGCCGCCGATTTCGCTCAACACTCCCTTGGTAAAAGTTTTGTGGGCGAGGTACTTGATGCGCTGCTTGGTGCGGTTCCCGCGATCGATGTTGACGCCGGCATCAGCGTAGGTGATCGAGGCGCCGGGGGCGTTGGGATTCTGGGCCACTTATTCAGTCCGTCATTGCCAGGATGGAGATTCGGTTGCGCCAACGAGCCCGGGAAGCGACATCCAGCGCACCAAATTCTAGCACGTCTGGAGTTGTCTTCGATGTGCCAGGATGGCCGCTTTTTCAACTGCCATCGGCGAACGCTATAATGCTCCTCCAATTCTTTTTTGCGGAGAGACAGGCATGAGAATGCTACGAGTAATCTTTTTGGCGTGGCTGATGATGGCGCTGGCGATTGCCCAGCAAACGCGGTCGCAGGATTCGAGTTCCGAAAGCGGGAAGCCCGCCGTCCCCAAAAAAGACAAGAAGCCATCGACGCCCGCGACCCAGCCAGCAACCGAAAAGCCCTCCGAGCTTCCCAAATCGGAAGCCTCCGAATCCGCGGATAAGGACAAAGAACAACATTACGACGTCGCCGAAGTTCCGCCGGTGACCACTCATCATCAGACCGCGCTGAATGGCAGGACGCTGAGTTACACGGCGATAACCGGGCGGCTCCCCATCAAGCGCGATGACGGGAAAATCGAAGCCGAAATGTTTTTCGTGGCCTACACGCTCGACGGACAAGACGCGGGCCACCGCCCTTTGACCTTCGCCTTCAACGGCGGTCCCGGCTCCGCCTCCGTGTGGCTGCACATGGGCGCGCTGGGGCCGAAGCGGGTTGTTCTGCAGCCAAACGGCTTTATGCCGGCGGCGCCTTATCGTCTCGAAGACAATCCCGACACCCTGCTCGATCGCAGCGACATCGTCATGGTCGACGCCATGAACACCGGCTATTCTCGCGCCGCTAACGCCGAACTCACCAAGAAATTTCTCGGCGTGAAAGGCGATGTGCAGGCTTTCGGAGAATTCATCCGCCTCTATCTCTCTCGCTACGAACGTTGGAGTTCTCCGCTGTTTCTGCTGGGCGAAAGTTATGGCACGACCCGCGCCGCCGGAATTTCCGGCTATCTCGAGGACCATGGCATCTCGTTCAACGGCATCACCCTGCTGTCGATGGCCGTGGATTTCCAGACGCTGGAGTGGAATAAATCCAACGACCTGCCCTATGTCCTGCTGGTGCCGACTTTCAACATGATCGCCGGGTACCACCGCAAGCTGTCTGCCGATCTGACTCAGGATGTAGCGAAGACCCGCGAAGAAGTCGTGCGCTGGTCGTCCAACGAATACGCGCTGGCTCTGGCCAAAGGCGACGCGCTCTCGCCAGAGGATCACCACAAAATCGTCGAGCAACTCTCCCGCTATATCGGGTTGCGTCCCGACGTTATCGAGGCGCACGACATGCGCATCGACGTCCCGACTTTCAATAACGAGCTGCTGCTTGACCAGAAGCTGATTAGCGGACGACTGGATGGACGCTTCACCAGCCCGAGTCCAGACGATGAGCACTTCTACGATCCCACCAGCGGAGCGATTCTGCCACCATACACTTCGGCCTTCAACAATTACCTGCGCACCGAACTGAACTACAAGTCCGACATGCCCTACAGAGTTTTTGCCTACGACCAGCCCGGGTTTCGAGACTGGGAGTGGGGCAATTCCATCGAAGGATTTCCCAGCACCGCTGCCGGGCTGCGGTCAGCCATTATCAAAAATCCTTATATGAAAGTTCTGGTGATGGAAGGTTTTTATGATCTGGCCACGCCTTTCGCCGCCGCCAATTGGACCATGGATCATCTCGATCTCGGCGAGAAGTTCCGCCAGAATATTTCTTACGCTACTTATAACGCAGGACACATGGTCTACATCGATCGCGCCGAGCATGACAAGATGAAAAAAGATCTGGTCGATTTCATGGAGAAGTGCCTGCCGAAATAGTCCGGCTCAGCGAAACGTACACTCCATGCGCGCCGCCGTTATCGTCGGGTTGGGGACCTCGCCGGCAGTTCTAAGACCGTTTCAAAATGTTTCTCCGACGGAGTGGATGGAGGGGTTGCCCGCCAACTCCGGCGACGCCGACGCCATTCTGACTTTTGGCGGAGACGGCACCATTCATCGCCATCTTCCGGCCATGGTGCGTCTGCAATTGCCGGTGCTGATCGTGCCTGCGGGCAGCGGCAAT
The DNA here is from genome assembly GCA_963775845.1 of uncultured Acidobacteriaceae bacterium. Lineage (GTDB taxonomy): Bacteria > Acidobacteriota > Terriglobia > Terriglobales > Acidobacteriaceae > Acidiflorens. The sequence continues at coordinate 982,618 of CAVZKN010000002.1, forward strand.
GACTTCGCTCGAGCCTTGAAACTGCGCTCGCCGCAAGATTCGTTGCGCGTGTGGCGTGAGTTCGAAGCGGGGCAACTTCAGCCGCGGCCCATCGATCTGGGAGTGATCGTCTCCAACGCCGAGCCCGACCGTCTCCACTATTTCTGCTGTGTCGCCGGGTGCGGCCTGGATTCCGCCGCCGCGAGCCGCGCCAACCAGATGCCGCGCTGGCTGCGAGCCCACGGAGGCTACGTGCTCGCGATGTTGCCCCTGCTACTCAAACTGCCTGCATATTCCATGCGCCTCGTGGCGATCAACGAAGAAGATCGCAGCGACTCAGAAAAACTCACCCTGTTCGCCGCTTTCGCCAACACTCAGTTCTACGGAGACGGAATGCGCATCGCGCCACAGGCAGATTTCACGGATGGCAAGCTCGACGTCTGCCGCGTCTCGACTATGAATCCTTTTCAATTGTTCTGCATGTTCCCGACGGTATATTTCGGACAGCATCTGCTCTCGCCCAAAGTCGATTATTCGAAGGCGGAAAGAGTGTTGGTAGGGGCCGATTCTCCGCTGGAGATCTACGCTGACGGAGAGTTTGTGTGCCGGACGCCGGCCGAAATCTCCGTTGCCGCAAATGCTCTGCCGGTTATCTATTAGCTACGGGTTACCCGCCGGGCTCGAACCGATAACCCACCCACGGATCGGTCACAATGTACCGCGGCGAATTGGGCGAGGGCTCGAGCTTCTTGCGCAGTTGCGCTACGAATACACGCAAATATTCCACTTGCTCGGTGCTCTCGCCACCCCACACGGCGCCCAGCAGTGCCCGATGAGTGACCACTTTGCTGGCATGACGCGCGAGATAGGCGAGCAAGTCAAATTCTTTGGGAGTGAGGTGGACCGCTCGATCTTTGACAAACACGTTGCGGGCGCCGAGATCGATCTTGAAATCACCCGCCACAATCGGCGCGTCTTCCGACGTATCCTTACGCGGCCGGCGAAGATTGGCCCGCACCCGCGCCAGCAACTCCTCCATGCCAAAAGGCTTGGTAACGTAGTCGTCCGCACCCGCGTCGAGCGCTTTGACTTTGGTGCGTTCCTCGCCGCGGACCGAGAGTACTATGATCGGAATCTGCGTCTGCGTGCGCAGCCGCTTGCACAGTTCCAGGCCATCCATGTTGGGCATAGCTAGGTCGGTGATTACTAGATCGGGCGCCCAGTTTTTCATGATCTCGAGCGCAGTCTCGCCATCGTTGGCCACGCGAATGTCATAGCCGTGGCTGGAGAGCGAAGTCCGCAACACGCGCGTGATCTGCGATTCGTCGTCCACCACCAGGATGTGTTTGTGCTCCATCGGCATCGATCAGCGCTCCTGGGTTACGATGTGCACGTCGACGGCGGGAGCGTCGCGCAGGAATTGGTGGATTGCCGAAAGATAGAAATACCGTTTCCAGCCGCGCGTCGCCGAGCGTCCAAAAACAACTTGGGTAATGTGCTTGTCGTTGACGAATTCCGCGACCGCGTGCGCTACCGTTTTGCCTTTTAGGCGTATTATCGTCGCCCCAACATTTTCGGCAAAGCGCACATTGGCGGCCAAGGTCCGCTGATTGGCCTCGCTCGAGTCTTGGCCGAGGTCGGTATAGACCACAAACAGTTCGGCATTCATGGCCTGTGCCATGCGGGCTCCGCGCGCGACAAGATATTGCGCCGCCGGGTTGGAGCTGATGCACACGGCTATGCGTTCGCGGATGGCAACCGACGCATGGTCCTTCTCCTCCACGCCACGATGTTGTTCCAGGCTCTGATCCACCTGTTGCGCCACCTGGCGCAAGGCCAATTCGCGCAGGGCGATCAGGTTTGTCTCGCGGAAGAAATTTCCGAGCGCCCGTCCGACCCGTTCCTGCGGATAAACGTCACCGCGCCGCATCCGATTCTGCAGCGCTTCAGGCGTGAGGTCGATCATCACCACTTCGTTGACCCGCTGCAACACCCAGTCGGGAACGGTTTCGCGCACCTGGATGCCCGTCACTCCCTGCACCGTTGGGGTGACGCTCTCCAGATGCTGGATGTTCATGGTGGAGAGAACGTCGATTCCGGCATCCAGCAGTTCCAGCACGTCCTCGTAACGTTTGGGATGCTTGCTGCCTTCAATGTTGGTGTGCGCCAGTTCGTCGACCAGCGCGACGCACGGCTTGCGCGCGAGAATGGCGTCTACATCCATCTCTTCGAAGAGCGCGCCCTTGTATTCGATCTGCTTGCGCGGGACTGCTTCCAGGCTCCCAATCAGTTCCGCCACCGCTTTACGGCCGTGGGTTTCGACGACGCCGATGACCACATCTTCGCCACGCGCATGCCGGCGGATCGCCTCCGTCAGCATGGTGTGGGTTTTACCTACGCCGGGAGCGTAGCCGAGAAAGAGCTTGAAGCGGCCGCCGTTTTTTGTCGGCGAACATTCCTCCAGCCACTGGTCGGGAGTCTTGGGCATCGCGATTATTGTCGTCGAGAGCCGAAAGTTTGTCGATGCGCGAAACGACCGATTTCAAGTGATGCCCGTTTGGAAACATTGAGACTTCGAAACCTGGCTTTTGTCATACAATCCCCTCGTGCAAAGCTTCAGCCGATTCGTGGCCGGATACCTGACCGCGTCTTTGACCGTGGCGGCCATTACGCTCGTCGGCTACCACTGGCATCAGATCAATTCGGCCACGGTCGCGCTGCTGTTCCTGCTGGGCGTGCTCGGAATTTCCGCCTCTTGGGGCTTCCGCGAAGCTATTTTCATGTCGGTGGTAGCGGCCGCCGCGCTGGACTATTTCTTTCTGCCGCCGATGTTCACTTTCAATATCGCTGACCCGCGAAACTGGATTGCGCTCTTCGCTTTCCTGACCACGGCCGGGGCAGTCAGCGAACTGTCGGCACGTGCTCGCCGCGAAGCGCATACGGCCATCGCGCGCCGCCAGGATCTGGAACGCCTCTACGCTTTCAGCCAGTTGCTGCTCTCCAGCGACAACCCGGTTGAATTGTTGAACCTGATCCCGCGCTACATCGTGGAATCGTTTGGCATCCGCTCGGCGGCAATTTCGCTCGACAATCGCAGCGACATTTATCGCTCTGGTCCCGCCATCGACGGATTGGAAGCGCGCGACCTGCAAATGGTCTGCGTCCGCGGTGAACCACGATTCGACGCCGCTCATGAACTCGCCTTCTTGCCTCTGCGCATGGGCATGCGCGTTGTGGGCGGCATGGGCGTTTCCGGTTCCTTGCTTTCGCGGCAAACGCTGGAGGCCATCGGCAGTCTGGTGGCGATCTCCCTCGAGCGCGCCAGCGCGGTGGAAAAGCTGAGCCGCGCCGAGGCTGCGCGCGAAAGCGAGCAATTGCGTTCGGTGCTGCTGGATTCGGTGACACATGAATTTCGCAGCCCGCTCACCGCGATCAAAGCCTCGGTTACGTCGCTCTTGACCAGCCCCATCGATTCGCCGGAACAGCGGCACGAATTGCTGACCATCATCAACGAGGAGAGCGATCGCCTGAACCGCCTGATCGGAGAAGCCGCGGAGATGGCACAATTGGATGCCCAAAAAGTTGAATTCCGCTTCGAATCCGCCCCCATCAACTGCCCGGTTATGGATTCGCTCGAGGAACTGAAGCAACTCTTCGTCCATCATCCCGTCGATGTCAGAATCCCCGAAAATCTTCCCAACGCGCGCATGGATCAGGCGCACATCAAGGAAGTCCTGGTGCACCTGCTGGAGAATGCTGCCAAATATTCCCCTGCTGGAGCGCCGATTCGGATTACTGCGGAAGCGAAGGGCGAGACTCTGACTGTGAGCATCGCCGACCGCGGCCCCGGCATCGACGACTTCGAGCAATCGCTGGTCTTCGAAAAGTTTTATCGTGGAAGGAACCAGCGCGTGCAGGTTCACGGGACCGGCATGGGCCTGGCCATCTGCAAAGCCATCATAGAAGCCCATGGAGGACGCCTCGGCGTGACCAGCCAACTCGGGCACGGTTCGGTCTTTTATTTCAGTTTGCCGGTGGGGTGAGAGTGAGATCGCAAATGCGCACGACTCTCTTATCTAGCGCTCCAGAATATCTTTGTTTGCATTCAGGACCACTTTTTTCGGTTGGGCTGGCAGCACGAAATCGCTGTTGCGGGTGGAATTGCCGGCGACTCCAAGTTGCCCGATACGGATCATTCCGTTGCCGAAATCGGCAAATACCGGAACCATCATGGCAAAATGGTCGTCGACGTCACTCTGAGTCAGCGTCATATGCAGAGTAAACTTCCCACCGTCGGCGGGAGCTAGCTGATATTCAAAGTGGTATTTGGGAATTTGCGTGCCATACACCCACTCGTTGAAGAACCAGTCGAGGCGGCCGTTGCTCTGAATATCCATTGTTTTGGTCATGTGCTTCTCGACAATGGCCTTGAAAGATTCTGTGCTCGCCGCCCTTTCGCGGTGGCTATCCACAAAGTCTTGCATCATTGCGATGAATGCCTTGTCGTGGTCTTGTTCGTCAGGACTGTACATCAGCGAACGCAGCATCTGCAGAACGTAAGCGCCTTTAGGGTAGGTCACATTCTGATAGGCACTTGCAGTCTTGGGAGAGATCAGGCGAGTTCCCATCCAGAGCGGGCCGGCATCGTTGGGAGCAATACCGTACAAATTCCTCTCAAGAATGCGCTGCCGCAGCCGTTCCCAGAATTCGATGTAGTCTTTCCGCCAGTCTTTAGCCATGGCTTTCTGTAAAAACAGCCCGGCGGAGAATTCAGCGAAGCCCTCCGAGAGCCACTGATCATGGTAGGATGCCCAACCAACCGTATGGCCCCACCATTGATGCGCGACCTCATGCGGCGTTACCTCTTGCACGAAGCCGGTAAACTTGTTGTCTATGCGTCCGAACAGCAGCCATCGTTGGGTCGAGTCCATATACGCGGAGAAAGGCAGATAGACGAGGTTCGGCCAGGATTGCCCGAAATTGAAATTCGGCTGCTCGGTAATGTTGATGTTGTCATACGTGCTCTTACCGAAGTAGTAAGTGCACAGTTGCATTTGTGCCCGCGTCTGCTCCAAAGCGTAGCTCGTCATGCTCTTGGGAGCGATGTTCTGCAAGAATGCGCTTTTCGCATACCCTTGCAACGCGTATGGGACTTCTGTCAGGTAGTACCCGGAAATCTTGTAGCCGGTGATATCATCCGCCAGTTCTAGCTTTTCGTAATTGCCATAATTGAAGCCAGCCACCGCAACCGGGACTGGCGTCTATCCAATGGGTAACTGCAAAATCTTGTTCCGTCGTGGATGCTTGTAACTTGCCGACGCTGACAACCTTGTACTTGTGAGGTACCTTGAAAGTGAGATCGTAAAGCGCGTGTTCCCCAAAGCCGTTCAGGTTCGGATACCACGAAGTCCGGGCGCTGACATAAAAGCTTCCGTCTCCCGCTTCGTCCAGCACCTTGTCGCCGGTGTATTCGATGGTGATGGAGTGTTCTTTGCCGACATCCGGCGCCTCGGGCAGAATGGCGTAGAACGAACCGTCCTGTTTGTAGCTTTCCTGAAAGAAGTAAAGGTCATGACCTTGTTGGTCGCTGACGCGCGTAACCCGCAGATTGGGTAGCAAACCAAACTTCAGCACTCTCTCCCCAGCGATTAGCGACTCAAAGGTGATGGTAGCGCTGCTGAACAAATGGTCGTTTTTTGCGATGACCGTCTCGATTTTGTAGCGTCGCGTGGCGAACAGTCGCCGGTCTTCACGCGAGTTCGCCGTGTGATTCGAATATTCGGATTTCAAGTGAGGATACCAGATGCCATCCTCCATTCCCTCGGGATCGAAATTGATCAGCGCGACTTCTTCGGGCGAATCGATCTGAGGAACTGCTCCAACACGATTCCTCACAAAGAAACGCAGGTCCTTATGTTTCCTGCCGCGCATGTAGGCATTAATAAATTCGGGATGGGAGGGGTTGTAGAGAGCGGCCATGAGGTCGGCGTCGACGTTGTCCATGGTCTCGCCCTCCAGAACGCTCTGACTAAAGGTTAATGGGACATCGCGTCGCCGTCGCATCTTCTCGCGCCAGTGGTTGAGGACAGCCGCGGCGTCTGCGGGTGGTTCCACCGGTTCGCCGACTCCCGGAAGGAACTTCGACCAGCCATCTCTGGTAAATCGAAAAACAATGTCGGTAAAATCTTCATTGGCTTCGGCCGCTCCCGTGCGCCGGATGAACTCGTGTGCATCCATGGCCAGCACGGGCTTGAGATCGAAGTGGCCTTCCCCGATGAAGATCGCACCGGTTATAACTCCATCCACAGCCCGGAATTCAGTCAGCGTCCCTTTCTGAAATTCGAAAGTTCCGACATCCAAGCTCAAAGTGAAGTTATCGAAACGGTAGGTCTTTCCGAGTCCAATACCGCGCAATTGACGGTAGATGGGATCGGAGTTGGCGAACGCCATGCTTTTTCCGGCAACGGAGATGGTCTCTTTTTGCCCGGCAATGTCGAGAGCAAGTGCAGTCGAAGGTCTCCTCGCAACTCAACCCTCTTCACCAGGACTTGGAACCCCTCCCGCGTCACCTGCAATAGATACGAGCCCGGCTTGAGGTCCGGGGAGGAGAACTTGCCCGCGCCATCCGACGAAAGCACGATCGTCTGGGCCAGGTCGCCGCCCGCGATCTCGATTTTTGCGCCCGCAATCACTGCCCCGGAAGGATCTTGGATGGTGCCTGAAATCGTCTCTGCGCGCAGACCGGCTGCCCCGAACAAGCAGATGAAAAACAACGCCACGGTCAGCAAGAAAACAAAACGTCGTCTGCGCGTTTGCATAAGGCCGCGCAAAACTTTGCGAACATATAACAACATAAATCCTCTGAAGTGCCTGTAACTGAAATGATCAAGCTAAACGCCCGTTTGTAGCGGCGCAAAAACAGATCGAGAGTCAGGCTATGGGGGAGGGGGCCTGAGATTTTTGTATCACGATTGCTGGTGGGCCCACTAGGATTTGAACCTAGAACCAACAGATTATGAGTCTGCTGCTCTAACCGTTGAGCTATGGGCCCTGCCGTTTCTATCTTATATTCACTGGATGAATTTGCGGACGCTTTTGCGGGGAACCGGGTGTTCGCGCGCCCGCACGATCTGAATCAGACACGTCACATCGAGGATTATTATCTCGTCTTAATCTATTGCACGACCGGCGGCGTAGTCGGCGCCGGAGGTACAGGAGCAGCCGCTTCCGGCGTGGGGCTGTTGTTCACCAGGTCTTTCAATTCCTTGCTCGGCTTGAAAAACGGAATCTTCTTGGCCGGGACCTCGACGCGGTCCCCCGTTTTCGGATTGCGCCCCACTCGGGGCTTGCGCTGCCGCGTGCGGAAGCTGCCGAACCCACGGATCTCGATCTTATCGCCAACCCGCAGCGAGCGCACTACGCTGTCAAAGATCGTGTCCACAATCACTTCGCTGTCTTTGCGGGTAAGTTCCGCCAGCCGTGAAACTTCTTCGATCAGGTCAGCCTTCGTCATAAGCCTCCGTGCTCCCTTAGGGGCCGTACCCTTAACAGGGTTCTAAGAGCTATCGCTCTCCGCCGCGCCTGCCTATAACCTTCTCAAATTTAAGGGGTTCTGCGCAAGTGGAGAAGCGGGAACCCGTTCTGCTAGTGGAGTGGTTTGAAAAAAGGTGACATGCGAAATGCGATCCAGAAGGAGACAAACCACATCACACCAAAAAAGACGAACCACCCGAGTTTCGACGCACCTAGAAAGGAGCTCCCTGTTACGTTTGCAAGAGTGAACTGGGCGATCTCGACTGCTAACGCAAAACCCACATAAATCAGAGCGCTCACCAGACCCAGCCTTAGGATAATCATTGCCAAGCCTCCAGTTTTATTTCCACAGGTAATAAAACCCTACCTGCTCCTCCAGCAACTTTTCCCGCGTAGGTAAATAATCGGACACATCGCCAAACAGCAAATCCAGCCCCGACCGTTTTTCCTTCGCAGGATAAACCAGCGTCGGCTCGCCGGAGATATTCACCGCCCGCGCCGTATCTTTCACCGCGCCCTCAAAATCCGCAATCTGATCCACCATCTTCATCGAGAGCGCCTGCTCCCCGGTCCACACCTTCCCATTCGCGAGCGCGCGGATGTCTTCTTCTTTCGCGTGACGGCCTTCCGCTACCGCCTGAATGAACTGCGTGTGCATCTGGTCGATCATGCCCTGAAAATACGCCTTCTCCGCCGGAGTCATCTCCCGCGTAGGACTGCCCGTATCCTTGAATTCTCCCGCCTTCATCGTGATCGGATTGATCTTTGCCCACCGCAACAAATCGCCGTAATTCACCCACTCGGCAATCACGCCGATCGAGCCGACTATACTGCCCTTGTCAGCATAAATCTTGTTGGTCGCGGAGGCCACGTAATAAGCTCCGCTCGCGCCCACGGTTTCAATCGAAGCCACGATGCGCTTTTTCTTTTCGTCGCGGATCCGCTTCACCTCGCGGTAAATTTCCTCGGACGCGGCCACTCCTCCACCCGGTGAATTAACGTGGATGATGATGGCCTTGATCGAATCGTCGTCGGCAAACTTCTTCAGCTCCGGTACGATCTTTTTGGGAGTGAAGATCACATCATTCAGATCAACTACGCCGATTTTGGGACCGAAAGCGGAAAACGACTCTTCATCGGTGCCGCTGCTGAAGCTGAAGTACACCAGCGTAAACACGGCAGCAACAAACAGCACAAAGAGGCCGCCCCCTACCAAAATCCAAATCCAGATCCGTGAACGTCCTTCAGCCATAATCAGAAAAGTGTAGCACCAGGAAAGATTTGGTAATTGTGTAATCTGTAATTTGGTAATTTGAAGGCAAATGCGCGAAGATCGAATCCGGGTTTACGAAATTACCAATTACAAAATTGCCAACTTACAGAATTCTCATGCCCGATCCCGTAGAGCTCGAGGTCTTCAAGAATCTTTATCACTCCATTGCCGAAGAGATGGGAGCAGCGTTGCGGCGCACCTCCTTTTCGCCCAACATCAAGGAACGTCGCGACTATTCGTGTGCGGTTTTCGACTCCGCCGGGCAGGTCGTCGCCATGGGTGATCACATGCCCGTGCATCTGGGCTCGATGCCGATGTCGGTTGCGGCCGCCGTGAAACATTCGCCGCTCGAGCGTGGCGATATCGTGATGCTCAATGACCCCTTCCGCGGGGGCACTCACCTCCCCGACATAACGCTGGTGATGCCAGTGTATGTTTCCAGGCAAAACACGACCACTCCCGACTTCTATGTCGCTTCGCGCGCACACCATGCCGATATTGGCGGAACCTTCCCCGGTTCCATGGGGCCGTGCCGCGAGATCTACCAGGAAGGCCTGCGCATTCCGCCAGTAAAAATCATGCGGAGAGGAAAGCTTGTCGCCGATGTGCTGGCCCTCGTTCTGAATAACGTCCGTACGCCCGAAGAGCGCGAAGGCGACCTGGGCGCGCAGATCGCGGCGTGCCATACCGGAGCTCAGCGCCTCGATGAAATCTGCCATCGCTACGGTATGAAACGCGCCAAGCGAGCTGCCGCCGACTTGCAACTTTATTCCGAACAAATGATGCGCGCTTTCTTGCGCACCATCCCCGCGGGCAGCTATCGAGCAGAAGATTTCTTGGACAACGATGGCGTGCGCAACAAGCCAGTGCGCATTGCAGTAAGCATTGAAGTAAAGCGACCCACGAAGAACCGGAAGGCAAGGGGACGCTCCGCCGCGGCTCGTCCGGCGGCAGATTCAAATCAGCAGCCGGACCTGATCATCGACTTCGACGGCACCGACCCGCAAGTCGAGGGGGCGATCAATGCGGTCGAAGCCATCACTTACTCGGCCTGCTTCTACGTCTTTCGCTGCCTGCTCCAGGAGGATGTTCCCGCCACTTCCGGCCTGATGCGCCCCATCCGCGTTATCGCTCCGCTGGGGACGGTGGTCAACGCCAAGCCGCCAGCGGCTGTTGCTGGAGGCAATGTGGAAACTTCCCAGCGAATCGTCGATGTTCTGCTCAAGGCGCTGGCGCAGGCGATTCCCGATCGTATTCCCGCCGCCGCCTCTGGCACCATGAACAACCTGACCATAGGGGGCACTGATTCTCGAGCCAACGCCCCGCGCTCCGGCGAGCCTTTTACCTACTATGAAACCATCGCCGGAGGCATGGGCGCGCGCCCCACCAAGGCGGGAGTCTCGGGCGTTCACACGCACATGACGAACTCTCTGAACACTCCTGCTGAAGCGCTTGAATATGCCTACCCGATTCGCCTGCGGCAGTATTCGCTGCGCTCCAACAGTGGAGGAAAGGGAGTCCATGCCGGAGGGGACGGCATCGTAAGAGAGATCGAAGTCTTAACCGATGCTCAAGTCACCTTACTGGCCGACCGCCGTTTGCAAGCGCCTTACGGCTTAGCAGGGGGATCCGACGGTGTTCGCGGCCGAACAGTAATCATCCACCGTGATGATTCCGAGGAGGAACTGCCAGGCAAGACCAGCGTGAGGCTAACTGCCGGCGAAAGAGTGCGGATAGAATCTCCCGGCGCAGGCGGCTGGGGCAAGGCAAAAGCCTGAACTGGTGAGAACGCTGAGCACGCAGAGCTTTTAATAACCTGGATGCCCATGCCTCTGTGGGAAAGATTTTTCTCCGCGCACTCTGCGTACTCCGCGGTAAATCCGATTTTTTAGCTAGAATTTGGATAGTAACCTTGAAGGACTAACCAAAAATGAGACTCTTGCGCTCTCTTGTTTTCGCCATAATCCTAGCCGCCGCGTTTTTTTACCTGACTACCTATCGCCACGGCAGCCTTCATCCCGCCGACTGGATCGGCCGTCCGCAGCGCGTTGAAATTACCGAAGCCGCCAACAACGAGTCGGTCGATGCCGAAGAGCAGAACAACATTACCGTCTACCGCAAAAATATAGGAGGCGTCGTCAACATCACTTCGCGCGTGCAAGCCTTTGATTTCTTTTACGGCCTGTACTCGCAGGAGGGGCAGGGCTCGGGCTTCGTAATCGACAAGGAAGGGCACATCCTGACGAATTATCACGTAATCGCCGATGCGCAGAAAGTCGAAGTCACCCTGCACAACCGCAAAAAATATGGCGCCACCATCGTAGGCACCGATCGTGCGCATGATCTGGCCGTGCTGCAGATCAAAGCTCCCGACTTGCAGCCAATGGTTCTGGGAGACTCCACGAATTTGCAGGTGGGGCAGAAAGTCTATGCCATCGGCAATCCCTTTGGCTTGGCGGGAACGCTGACGCAAGGGATTGTCAGTTCAATTCGGCAGGTGCAGGAGCCGAATGGGCCGGTGATCGAAGAGGCGATCCAGACCGATGCTGCCATCAACCCGGGCAATTCGGGAGGACCGCTGCTCAACCGGCACGGCGAGGTGATCGGCATCAATACCATCATCGCCTCGAGCGTTGGCCAGAGTGCAGGCATCGGGTTCGCCATCCCCATCAACACCGCAAAAGCAGTGCTCAATGATCTGGTCACGCTTGGACGCGTGCGGCGTCCCGCGCTTGGAGTTCGCACAATCCCTATTGATCCTGAAATTGCCGACGAGTTGACGCTGGCTGCTGACTACGGCCTGCTGATCGTGCAGGCTGTCCCGGGAGGCTCCGCCGATCGTGCTGGCCTGCGCGGCGGCAACGAGCGCGCACAACTGGGCAACACGCTCATCATGATTGGCGGCGATTTAATCGTCGCCATCGACGGAGAAAAAGTGGAAAGCCAGCAGACTCTGGCCCAGATCATGAACCGGCACCGCGCCGGCGATACGGTGAGAGTGACGATTTACAGGGGCAAGCGAAAAATGGAGGTCCAAGTAGAGCTGGGCGAAGCCCGCGACCAGGTATAGCTAGTGTGGCGCGGGCGCCCCCGCCCGCGCGCACTTCCCAACTGAACGTGCCTCCGCCATTTTTCAGACCGTACCCCGCTTTACGGACCCGAAGTATAGGTGTAGGCGTTGCTCATCCATTGCCCTCCTACCAGCGAGTACAGGGTCACGTAAATGGTGCTCCCGTTAGCAGGCAGGCTATTCACCGTTGTCGATAGCGCGGTGCCCAGGTTTCCGGATTGATAATACTGGTTGCCGCCTGCACTGCTGCCTATGTCGAGCCAGTAGCCAGTTGCGCTGGGATCCGAGCTCCACGTAAATGTGGCTTCGTTCCCGCTGAGGGTTGAGCCCGGAGTCGGCGTCTGCATGGCGGCCAGGGTTCCGGTAGCGTTATAAGCCGTATAGGTGTAGGCATTCGGCGACCACGTTCCCCCGATCAGCGAATACAAGGTGACGTAGACGGTGCTGCCATCGGTCGGCAGAGAGTTCACGGTTACGGATTGAACATTGCCCAAGCTTCCAGACTGGAAGTACTGGTTGCCTCCGGCTGTTTTGCCTACGTCGAGCCAGTAGGAGGTCGCGCCTGCGCCCGCTGTCCAGGTGAAGGTTTCGGTGCTGCCGGTCAGGGTCGAGCCTGGAGTTGGCGATTGCATCACTCCACCGGCTGCGGCGGCGTTATAGGCGGTATAGGTGTAAGCGTTGCTCAACCATTGTCCGCTTACTAACGAGTAGAGGGTGACGTAGACGGTGCTGCCATTGCTGGGCAGGCCGCTTACGGTCTTGGTCAACGCGGTGCCCAGATTGCCGGACTGATAGTACTGGTTGCCCCCGGGTGCGTTGCCGATGTCGAGCCAGTAGGCGGTGGCAGCCGTGCCTGCGCTCCAGGAAAAGGTTACGGTGCTTCCGGTCAACGCCGAGCCCGGAGTCGGCGAGGTGATGATGCCTTTGGTCGAGCCTCCGCCAAAAGCGGTGTAGGTGTAGCCAATCGACTGCCAGCTCCCGCTTACGAGGTAATACCAGGTGGCATAAACCGTGCTGCCGTCCACGGGCAGAGAATTGACGGTCTGCGCGTAGGTGGAGGACGAAAGGCTGCCGGACTGGTAATACTCGTTGCCTCCCGCTTCTTTGCCCACGTCGAGCCAGTAGGCGGTGGCACCCGGATAGGCTCCCCACTGGAAGGTAACAGACGATCCGGTCAGCGTGGAGTTATTGGCGGGGCTGTAGATTCCGGGCGAAACATTCACAGCCTGCGAGACCGTGTTCGAAGTGCTGCCCGAGTAATTCGAGTCGCCCGAATAGACGGCTTGGATCGAATCGGTGCCGGACGCCAAGGCGTTGGTTGCGCATTGTGCCGACGCGCTCGACACGGTGACCGAGGAGCAGCCGCTGATGCTGCTGCCGTTGGAAGTAAATTGCACAGTGCCAGTCGGGGCCGGGGAATTGACCGGAGTGATGCTCGCGGTGAAGGTCACGGTCTGACCCAGGATCGACGGGTTCACGCTGGAGACCAGGGTTGTCGTGGTTGCTGTGATCCCAACGGTGCAGGCCGAGGCGGCGGATGGGATGCCGTTCGCGACCACATAGAGTTCGCAGGGCCCGTTCGGCATGCCAGCGGGCACATCGAAGTTGGTGGATACGGTGGTCGAGCCGGTGGCTACGCCCATGGTGCTGTGTCCGTGCGTCTTGGCGTAGTAGACATGGCCGGTGGCGTTGTTGACGATGCGCACCAGCGGATAATTCGTGGCATCCTGAAAATCATCGCCGTAGGAAGAGCCCGCCGACAGGCCGTTGAACTGGGTTCCGGAGATCGAGTAGGTTTGACCCTGCGTCAAACTAAATGGGGCAGTAGTGATAGTCGGCTGCCAGGCCGACTGGTAGGTGCCCGCCGTGGTCAGGATCGCGACGCTTGTGCTGAAATCGGTGAACATGATCTGGCCGGTCGGGAGCACCAGCAGGTGTCCGACATAAGATGCGTCGTTGACGGCGTTGGCCGGATTGGGGAAGGTGCTGAGCGTTGTGCCATTCCATTCGTAGAATGTGGCGGGCGCGGAGAACGTACCGGAGTAGGGACTCGTCATCACGATCGCGTTGCCGTTGGTTTCCAGGGCGGCAGGCGCATCGTTGGCAGCATCGCTGTTGGGGAAGGGAGACTGCGCCGTCCAGGTGTTGGTGCTCCAATTATAAGTTGCGATGTTGCCGGCTTCGCATTCGCTGGCGCCGGTGTAAAACACGGTGCCGTTAGGCATCAGGATCGCGGGGCCGACTTCATAGCTCGCTTTGCTCGAGCTCCCGCAGCCGTCATCCCACAGTTGGACGAGTGTGCTGCCGGCGGTCGCCCACTTGTTGGTCGACGGGTTGTAGAGTTCTGAATTCTTGCCGGAGGAGTTGTAGGCTCCGACGTAGGCATCGACGGTGAGTACCTCACCGTTGGGGAGCAGTGTCCAACCCTCTTCGTCGAAGTCGTCGGCTTTACCGTCACTGGAACTGGCTTCGCTGGTGAAGGTTAAGGCGCTCTCATTGAAATAGAAATAGAGCGGGAACGAGCTCTTTCCAGTCACCTTGGCGCAGCATGCGGCCGTCATCCAGGTTCCATTGGGCAGAACCACCGATTGCGCATCTCCGTCGGCTTTCCAGGAGCTTGTAACTTCAGGAGTAATGGAGGTCCAGGTATTGGCGGCTGGATCGTAGAGCGCGCCGTTACTTTGCCACGCATCGGCGCAATTACCGGAGGGGCAGTTGTATTCGCCTCCCTGAATTCCGACTTTTCCATCGGGCAGAACGGCAGAACTGAAAAAGAGGGGGGAGTAGCTGCTGGGGAGCGATGCAACCTTGGTCCAGGTGCCGTTGATGTAGCTGCCGGTGCTGTCGGGAGTCAAAGTGTACCACGCAGTGTAGTCGCTGCCTACGCAGCCGGTACCAGGGTTGCAATTGGGCTCTTCGTGGACGAGCACGCGGCCGTCGGTGAGCAGCAGCATGGCGCCCATGGAAACCGGAGCTGGGTTGTTCAGAGGAGTCCAGGTTTGAGCGCTGGCGGTTGCTGCCAAGGCGCATGCCACCAGACAAGTTAGTGCGAATGACACAGACGAGGAGAGCTTCATGGTTGCGGCGATCTTTCTAGCGGTTTGAACCGGCTGAGACTACAGGGGGGAATGTTCGGCCCCAACAAATTTGACCCCAACAAAGGGAAACCATTGTCGCCGAAAGGCTGGTTGGCGTCAATGTGAAACTAGTTCATCCACTGTGCGGGCGCACAATCGACCGTGTGGATGGCTGGCTGGAAGCCGGAACTGGAGACTTCTTTTTCTGTCAGTTCGCAGTCTCCTCTTAGAATGTCAGTCGGCCTCCGAGTTGGAGGATGCGCTGAGTCTGTATGGCGTTGACGCCAGATCCGAGGGTGTTGCTGGTGATCAAACCGAAATTTGCGTCGTCAAGATTAATGTCTGGATTCGCGAATTGGGTGTGGTTTAAAGCGTTGAATGCCTCGAGGCGCAATTCGACGTTGACCCGCTCGTTGATGGCGGTGGTTTTGGCTAGAGCCAAGTCGAGGTTGGTGCGTCCGGGGCCGCGAAAGAAATCCCTCCCGGTGGTTCCGTAGGGATCGCTTGGATTATAAGCATCCTGGATCGGCTGGAACGCCGCAGGGTTGAAGTAATAATTACCGTTCTTCTTGGGGTTCAAGAGGGTGATCCTGCTAAATCCTGGGGCGTAATCGGCATTGGCAAGGTAGCCATCACCGGCTCCAGACGGTCCGGGATCGGTACTATCGCCACCGGACAGCTGTGAACTGATGCTCAGCGGGAAGCCGGTTCGCCAGGTGAAGATGGGGTAGAGACTCCAGCCTTTGACTAGGCGTTTTGGACCGGAGGCCCATGCTTTGTCGAAAGGCAAGTCCCATCCTCCACTGAAGGTGATTCGATCGGTGACGTCGAAGTTGGAGGAGGCACGGAAGACTCCGGGATTGTAATAGGGGACTTGCGAATCGCGGTTGCGGAATCCGGAGGCGTTATCGATGCTGTGGCCCCAGGTGTAGGCGAGTGTGAAGTAGGTGTTGCCGATGATGTGGTTGTCGCCATTCTGCTTGGTCAAGGAAGCTTCGAGGCTGTTGAAGCTGGCGAAGCTGGAGTTGGTAAACTCCGGTTCGTCGCCGTTGAAGGGACAGGCGGCGAAGCTGCCGGCGGTTGCGAGGCAGTAGCCGCCGAAAGTGTTCTGTATAGCCGCATTCTCGTTCAAGATGCGGGTGGGATTGGTGCTCAGGCTATTCAGGTCGAACGGATTGATGTCCTTTAGCGCGGTCAGTCCTTTGGCGCTGCTGCCGACATAGTTGAGCTCCATAATCAAGTTTGGCTGGATTTCATGCTGAAGGCTCAAGTTGTACTGGTAGGTGTAAGGAGTGTGGATGTGCGGGTCGACGAAGTAAAGAGAACTCTCGTATCCACCAAAGGGAAGGAAATTGCTATAGGGGCATACGTAGCCCGTGCCGGCGCAGGTGTTAAAGGCGGTGGCGGGGTTCGATGGCATGGAGGGGAATGGATTGCTGAGCGCCGGGTAGGCGCTGGCCCAGGGTGACCCGTAAATGGGTGAACCGGACGTGGCGAACGAGTTAAACACGGGGAAGTTCGAAGGGCAATTGGCGAGTGTATTCGGATTCGAGAAACAGGGGTAACTCGGTGCGGCTTCGGCGTAGAACGGCGGCGCGCCGTTGAATTGAAGATTGTCTTCTCCTTTGAGCACGTCGTAAAAAATTCCGATGCCTCCGCGAATGCTGGTCTTGCTGCCGCCGCCGGGGCTGTACGCAAAGCCGATGCGAGGGCCAAAGTTGGTCTTGTCGGGGAAATTGGCGCCCAGTGGCGCGCCCGGATCTCCTGGAAAAACCAGGCCCAGCGGCGCATTGGGAAATCTTGTCGACTGGTCGCCGGGAACGATGGAGAAGGTGCGGCCCTTGGTGTCACGTTTGGGCGTGCTGTATTCATAGCGAAGGCCCAGGGTCAGGATGAAGTTGCCCTTCACGCGCCATTCATCTTGCGCGAAGGCGAAGGTAGATTTGCTGCGGATGTTGTTGGCGGCATTCGCGCCTTGGAGATAGTAGTTCGGAGCGCCGACGAGGAAGTCGGCAAAGGCGTTGCCGGTGCCTACGCCTCCCGCGCCATAGTAATTGAAATTGCCGTCGCCGAAATAATCGTAGAGAGTGTTCTGCTGGTAGGCGGAAAATCCGGCGCCGAACTTCCACGTATTGTGGCCTCGGACCCAGGTGAAGGTATCCGCGTAGGCGAAGGTGTTGCCGACCAGAAACGTGGGACCGTAGGGATCCTGCCCGACCGTCAAGCCACTGTCATTGAAATATAGCTGCGGAGGGCCGGTTGAAATGTCGGATACGATTCCGAACTGCGGCAGAGCAGAGAGGTGGACATCCGGGACGCTCTGCTCGACATTTCGGCGTTGCGCGGTGACGCGAAATTCATTGAGCTTGGTCGGCGAAAACGTCCGACTATAGGCGAGATTGAGAAAATAAACATTGATCTGGGCCGTGCTCGGCGTACCCGGAGCCGTTTCCGTGTTGCTGAGTCCAAAGGGTTGGAGCACGGGAGATCTATCACCGCCGATGGTGCCGCTTAGCTTGTCTTTGGAACTGATGTTGAAATCAATCTTGGCGGTCAACTCGTAGGGATTGGCGGTACTGCTACCCACGGGAGAAAAATCTCCGGCTGCATTCGATGGAATGAGCCCGGTGGCAATGTAGGCCTGGGCGGCCGGATCGATCTGGTCGATCTTGGCATTGGCCTCATCGCTGGCATTGTTGTTGGCGAAGTAAGGATTCGCTTGCAGGAAGGCAACGACGTTGGAATCGGGGCCGCCGTTGGGTCCGGCTTGCGAGAAATCGCCGGAGAGTTCGGCGGTGGTGAAGGTCTGTTGCTCCTGCAGAACGTCGGTCTCTATCTGGCGCTGGCCCTGGTAGGCGACGAAGAAGAAAAGGCGGTCCCTAAGGATTGGTCCACCAAGAGTTCCGCCAAATTGATTGCGTTTGAGGTTGTTGCGGGGCAACGGGACGGGATTAACGAGCGGATCCTTATTGAAATATGCGTTGGCGTCGAAATCGGTGTTGCGGACGAACTCGAAGGCGCTGCCGTGGAAGCCGTTCGTACCCGACTTGGTTACGACGCTGACAACGCCGGCGCCGTTGCGGCCGTATTCCGCAGTGTAGTTGCTGGTTAGAATACGAAACTCGGCGACTGAGTCCGGGTTCGGGTTATAGACAACGCCGTTGCTCAAGAGATCGTTGTTGAGACCGCCATCAAGCAAATATGTGACCGAATCGGTGCGTCCGCCGCCCACGTTGAAGCCTTGTGTCGTGCTGCCATCGTCGGGATTGTCTTCGGTGACTCCGGGTTGGAGGAGGGCGAGCTGGAGCACGTTGCGTCCATTCAGTGGCATGTTGACGATGGGGCGGCTGGTGACGGATTCGCCCAAAGTCGGATTGACCGTCTCGACGCCGGCTGCTTCCGACTCGACCAATACCTGCTCGCTCGCGGCTCCGACTTCGAGCTTCAGGTCGGCCCGCAAGGACTGGTTGATCTCCAGCGGAGCCGTCGTCACCTCGACAGACCTAAAACCTTCGTGCCGGGCGACAATTTTGTAGATGCCGATGGGCAGATTCAAGACCTGGTAGAAGCCACTCTTGTCGCTGGTGGTTTCGGTGAAGACGTTAGTGGCAGTATTTGTGATCGTGAGCTTGACGCCGGGCACGACCGCTCCTTGCTGGTCGGTGACGGTGCCAACGATTTTTGCCGTGGCCTGTTGTGCGCTTGCGTCATGCAGCAGCGGAACTGTGCATAGAATGAGCGCGATCGCTGTCAGTAGAAGACGTTTCGATCTTACGGTCTTGGAGCCCATGCGGAAAACCTTTCCGGTCGCTTTCGATAAATGCCGAATCTTGGGGCAAAGCCGCATACTTTGTCAACCTTGCTTGCTGGTAGCTCCTTGACGCACGTTAAGGCGCCACCGATTTGTTCGTGAGATCGACGAATGCGGAGCATTAGTAACTTTCGTTTTGCAGCGCTCCATCCTCTCTTCCTCCTTTGGCTACGCAAGTGCCAAACCCGAGTAGGCCATGTCTGCTCTATTAGACAAACCCAATCTAAGTGAGGCGGCGAAGCTGTGCCTTTCGCGGCCACCGCAACCAGTGTGGGAACAGAAGTGAAGTGCGGACGACGTGTTCAAGGCGAGGGACGGTGAGGCGATGAATCAAGCGAACTGGTATGCAGCCTACACGTATCCGCGGCACGAGAAAAAAGTTCTCAGCCAGCTGCTGCTGCGCGGCATCGAAAGTTTTCTGCCGTCTTATCGCGCCCATCACCGGTGGCGCAACGGATGCACTGCGGAAGTTGAGCTTCCGCTCTTTCCCGGATATCTGTTTGTCCGCATCCCGCTGCAGGATCGGATGTGCGTTCTCCAAGTGCCCAGCCTGGTCAGCCTCGTCGGCTTCGCGGGACTCCCAGCGGCCTTGCCGAACGAAGATATCGAAGCGCTCAAAACCGTGTTGGCGCACTCGAAGGCAGAGCCGCACGCCTTCTTGCAGGTTGGCGACCGCGTCCGGATCAAGACAGGATGCCTGGCGGGAATTGAAGGAATTCTTTTACGGAGGGCGTCGGGATTCCGCTTCGTGCTGAACGTCGAACTGATCCGGCAAGCAGCATCGGTCGAGGTCAGTGCGTCGGATGTGGTACCGGTGGTCGCCATGTCCCAAACGGGCGCTGGGCTCACCGCGTGCCGATCCGGTTCCCGGCCCTGTTAGCTGCTTCTAATTCACCACTGCTCTGGAGATTCCAATGATCGAGTCCACATCCTGTATTCGCATCAGCTTGATGTTAGCCGGGTTCCTGCTATCGCTCCCGCTTGGGGCAGCGCAGAACAACTCGGCCACGGGCAACGAAGTTCGCCCCTACACGGTGAGTTCGTGTCCGAACTATCCCGATGCTCCGAGCGCGGTGATAAAAGCCAGCGCGCCGGACAACAATTCCGGGACCGTGAGCGCGCGGGCTGCCGCGCCCGCGGCGAAGGGCGGATTGAGTCGCGCCATCGACCGCAAGTATTTGCTCGTGATGGGCGCGATGTTTGCGGCCTCGATTGTTGACGTCGAAAAAACCAACACGTGTCTGGAACAGCGCACGTGCTCGTTTGTTCCGGCGCCGCTGCGCAGCCGCGCGGCGCTTTACGGGATTGGTTTGCCGGTGGATGCCGGTATTGCCTATATCGGCTACCGGCTCAAAGCGGGCCGAGACCGTTGGTGGTTTGTTCCCGGGCTCGGGGTATCGGCCGTCAACGCGTATGTGGCCTACCATTCCGCGCAGGAGCCGAGCTATCACTCGGCAAAAGCCGCAGTTGATCCTGCGCGAACAACTTTTTCTCCCCGCTGATGTCGGACGAAACGGCAGAAGCCGGCGATGCCAACCGGCCTCGTAGCGCGCGGTTCACCGCTGCGCCGGCAAAAAACAAAATAAGGACAAGGGAATGAGCGACCAGCAGGCGGTGCTCCTGAGCAAAGGAAATGAGTTAGTGCGGGCGGGCTTTGCCGAAGTTCCTTCGTTCACGATCGAGGCGCAGAACGATCAGATTTCGATCATGCAGTTCTGGCGGGTGCTGCAGAAACGGCGCTGGCTGGTGCTCGGAACTCTTTCTGCCGTGGTGTTCGTGGTCATGGCCGTCAGCCTGATTCTGCCCGAGCGCTACGATGCCTCGGCCCGGCTGCTCCTCGATCTCGATGGAAATGACAGCCTGGGATTGGAACAGGTGCTGATGCCGATCGGGCTTGACCTGAACACGAAACTGGAAACACAGATCCGCATCCTGCAAAGCAATACCGTCGCGATCAGCGTCATCAAGCAATTGGGGCTGCACCAGAACAAAGACTTTGCCGGCAGCCGCGTCGTACCGGCAGGCGTCGATTTTGACAGCGTGAAACTCGAGACGCGCGCCAAATTGACGGAGTCTTTCCACAAGGCGCTCAACGTCCAATTGACGCCCAAGACGCAGATTGTCGAGGTCCGTTTCCGCAACCGCGATCCGCTGCTGGCCTCGAAGATCGCGAATGCCGTGGCTGCTACTTATATCGAGTACAACTTCCAGACGAAATACAAGGCCACGCTGCAGACCTCGGACTGGCTGACAAAGCAGCTGGACGATTTAAAACACCACGCCGCCGACTCGCAGGAGAAACTGACCGACTATCAGAAGAAGACCGGCATCCTCGGCACCGACGAGACCCACAACATCATCCTCGACAAGCTGGAAGACTTAAACAAACAGCTCTCCGCGGCCGAGTGCGATCGCATTGTCAAGGAGGCCAAATATCGCATTGGGATGACGGAAAGTCCCGAACTGATGGCCAACCTGGCTCCGGAAAGCATCCTGGCCGCGCTCTATCGCGAACGGGTGGAAGCTCGCGGCAGCATGGCCCAGCTTTCTGCCAAGTACGGGTCCGCGTATCCGCGGGTGGTGCAGTTGCAATCGCAGCTCGCGGAACTGGACGGCGCGATTCAGCGCGAGATCAAGAAAGTTGGCGAGGCGGTTCGCGCAGAGTATCAGGCATCGTTGAAATCGGAACAGATGCTGCAGGTTTCTTTCGACAGGCAGAAAGGGGAAGCGTACAAGCTGAATGAAGATGCCATTCAGTATGCCATCCTGCGGCGCGATGTCGAATCGAGCCGCGATCTCTACGACGGCCTGCTGAAGAAATTGAAAGAGGCGGGCATCCTGGCGGGCCTGAAGTCGAGCAGCATCAGCATTGTCGACCAAGCCAGCCAGCCGATTGAGCCGGTCGAGCCGAACCTTCCGCTGAATTTCGGGCTCAGCCTGATGGGCGGACTACTGGGCGGTGTGGCGTTGGCGTTTGTGGTGGAGAACATGGACAACTCGCTGCGCACTCCGCAAGACATTGAAACCTATTGCCAGATGCCGTCGCTCGGGGTCATTCCCAGTCTGGCTGTCAATGGGAATGGCGCCGGGCATCATTTCGGACGAAAATCACGACGCGGAGAAAAACACGCGGAACGGCAGTTTGCCGCTCCCGTCACCATGGAGCATCGCAACTCGGGAAGCGCGGAAGCGTTCCGGGCGTTGCGCACTTCCTTGCTGCTGTCGTCGCCCGGGTCGCCGCCGCAGGTGATTCTGGTGACCAGTGCGATGATGCAGGAGGGAAAAACCTTCAATGCCGTCAACCTGGCGGTGGTGCTGGCGCAGACGGGACAGAAAGTTCTGCTCATCGATTCGGATATGCGGCGTCCAGCGGTGCATCGCTGCCTCGGCATTGCGATGGACAACGGATTAAGCGCGTGTCTGGCGGGAACCGAATCGCCCGACAAAGCGCCGATTGTTATTGGAGCTATTCCCGGCCTGAACGTGGTCACGGCCGGCCACATGCCGCCGTATCCGTCGGAGATGCTGGCGTCGGAAGCAATGCCGCAACTGATGCAGCGCTGGCGGGAAAAGTATCGCTACATCGTCATCGATACGCCGCCGGTGCTGGCCGTGACTGATGCCGTCGTCTGCGCACGCATTGCCGACGTCGTCGTGCTGATCGCGCGCTCGGGGCGATCGCGTCGGCAATCGCTGATCCGAACACGCGATGTCTTACGCAAGGTTCGGGCCAATATTGCCGGGGTCATCGTCAACGATCTTTCTTTTGATTCGGTCGAATACAGCCAGTATTACGGGCACTACGGGTCGGAATATTCGCACTACTACCACGACAGCGCTTCCGGCAATGGAAATGGGAATGGAAGCGCGGGCAGCGACGGGGACGGCCACCTCGGGTTGCCGGACAACTGAAAGCCTGTCATTCCCGCCAACTCCGATGCGGACCCTTATGAGAGATGCGATGAAGAATAGATCGAGACATTGCGGAAGGTTGGTGCGGATCTTTGCTGTAATGATCTTTGCCGTGGCTTGCGCCGTGGCCCAGCCGCATGCGCCGATGTCCACATCTACGGCCGTTGTGCCGGCGATGCCTGGCGGCTTCGGCAGCGGTGCGGCGGGAACGATCGGCAAGGGAGACCTGCTGGAAATGTCGGTCTTCGATACGCCGGAACTGAGCGGCAAGTTGCGCGTCTCCAACACGGGCGAAGTGGTGCTGCCACTGGCCGGCAAATTTCAGATTGCCGGGATGAAAGCGGAAGAAGCTGCGTCGGTCATCGCCCGCAGATTCGTTGAAGGCGGATATCTCCGAGACCCGCAGGTCACGGTTTTCATTGCCGAATATGCCACGCAGAATGTTTCCGTTCTCGGTGAGGTGAAAAGCCCCGGCATTTATCCGGCCTTCGGCGCGCACCATTTGCTCGACTATCTATCGGCTGCGCAAGGGCTGACTCCGCTGGCGGGTACGACGATCTCCATCACCCACGCGGGCAAGTCTGAGGAAGTGCAACGGGTGAAGATGAGCGCAAGCCGCAGCCCGGCGCCGGAGAATAATCCCGAGATTCTGCCGGGGGACACCATCTTCGTCGGAAGAACCGGCGTGATTTTCGTGGTGGGAGACGTGGCCCGCCCGGGAGGCTTCCCGATGGATCATGATGGTCAACTCACGCTGCTACAAGCCATCGCGCTGGCGCAGGGCACGAATCCTACGGCGGCGACCGGATCGGCGCGCCTCATCCGCACAACCGATGCAGGGCGCGTGGAAATAGCCGTGAATCTAAAAAAAATTCTGCGCTCCAAGGAAACCGATCTGGCCATGCGGGACAATGACATTCTCTTCGTGCCCAGCAGCGCGGCCAAGGATGCATGGAAGAGCTTTGAAGCCGCGCTCCCGGCGGCCGCGGGCGCAAGCGTTTATCGCATCCCGTAATCCTCAAGCGGCGCCAAGCCAAATTTCGTCAACCCAAATTCTGACAACCCAAACTCCGTTACCCCATGGCATCTCAATCTCCATCTTTGTCAGGATCCAGGCCTTTCGTTTTTGATCCGGAGACAGTCAGCCAAAGACCCGTGGTCGCACTGCGGGTCGGCTTCAGCTGGTCGTTTCTGGGCTGGGTGGGATACGCGGCGTGCCAGTGGATCATGCTGTCGGTCATGGCGAAATTCGGCTCGGCCATAGTGGTCGGTCAGTTTGCCTTCGCCCTGGCGATCTGCGGCCCCGTGTTCATGTTGACGAACCTGCAATTGCGCGGCGTGCAATCGTCCGACGCACGGTCCGAATACCGCTTCTCCGATTACCTGACGCTGCGTCTTCTCGGATCCGCCGCCGGATTGCTGGTGATCGCGGCCGTCTGTCCGTCGCTGAAAATTCCGCGAACTGCGATGTTCGCGGTGTTGCTGGTCGCAGCCTTCAAGTCGCTGGAATCTTTTGGCGATGTCATCGCGGGGCTGATGCAGAAGTGTGAACGGCTCGATGTGGTCGCAATCGCGTTGCTCCTCCGCGGAGGCATTGGAATCGGACTGTTTGCCCTCGCATTTGCCTGGTGGCGAAATCTTCCAATCGCGCTGCTGCTGTGGACTCTCTCGGCGGCAGCCGTCATCGCGGGCTACGATGTTCGCGCTGCGCGGCGTCTCGCCCGCTTCGAAGGCGGACTGGCGCCACAGTTCCACTGGGCGACGCTTCGCAGCCTGGCCGCGATCAGCCTCCCTCTGGGGCTGGTGAGCGCCATCACGTCCTTGAACAGCAACATTCCCCGCTACGCCATCGCGCGCGCTCTCAGCCTTAAGGAACTCGGCATCTTCGCTTCACTGGCCTACCCCGTGACCGCGGCGACCTTGATCGCGAATGCGCTCGGCCAGTCAGCCTTGGCCCGGCTCTCCCGTCTGTTTGCAGGGCGAAGAATAGATGAATTCAAGCACCTGCTGTTGAAGCTGGTTGCCTGCGGCGCCGGGTTGGGAGGCTGTCTGGTGCTGGTGGCTGCGTGCTGGGGGAGCCGACTGCTCGCCGTTCTTTACACGCCGGAGTATGCACGACAGGCTTCGTTGTTCGTGCTGCTGGCGCTGGTTTCGGGGCTGAATGTCATCGCTTCCTTTCTAATCTATGCCCTGATGGCGGCCCGCCAATTCAGGATCCAGGTCCCGATCGGCGCGCTGTGCATGCTGGCCACCCTGGTGTTTTCAATTTTGTTGGTGCCGCGGCTCCGGCTGATGGGCGCAGTTTTCGCGCTGCTGGCTTCGGCGCTGGTCTTGATTGTCGCTTCCGGCATCGCCTTGAGCCGCGCCCTGGCGGCAAACGGCGAGGCAGTAGCGGGAACCGAATGAGCGCGAACGGAATGAGCACAAATCAGGTTGCGCTGGCCCTTCAGCGAAATGAAAACCCGCGCCGGGCAACGGTGGCGGCCGAGTTCGCCGCCTCGACATTTGCGGCCGCGATGGTCGCCTATCTTCTTTCGTTGGCCGACTCTGACTTGTTGCACTGGTTCCTGATTCCACTGGTGGCGTGCGGCGGGCTGGTCGGCGTGGACGTCTACCGCTGGGCAACCGGAGAAATCGACATGTTCGATCCGATCGGCCTGGTGGCGGTCCTTGGAGTGCACTTTTTCTTCCTCGCCCCGCTGCTGCAGATCCTAACCGACACGAAACTGCTCTATGTCACGAACCAACCGGGGGATTACCGGCCGTGGCTTGGGCTCATGTCATGCATCAACTTCGCGGGATTGCTTTGCTACCGAATAGCGCTTGCGATCTTTGCCGGAAAACGGCGGCCGGCGCGGACACTCTGGACGCTTAAAAGCTCGAGCTTCCTGCCGCTTCTAGGAGCCGCGATCCTGGCCGCGGCGGTGGCAGAGGTCTACGTGCTCACCCGTTTTAACGGGATTGCGGGACTGGTCGAATCGTTCACCTCGGATCCCTACAAGTTCAACAACACCGGGTGGATTTTCATGATCTCGGAAAGCTTGCCCATTCTGCTGATGATTGGCGTGACGACCTTGTGGTGGCGGAGGCGGGCGAGTTGGTTTCTGCTGACGCCTTTGATCGGGTTCATTGTCGCCCTCGAAATGCTGCTCGGGGGGTGGCGCGGGAGCCGGCAAAACGTTATCTGGGCCATTATCTGGGTGCTCGGAATGATCCACTACGGCATGCGCCCGGTGTCGCGGAAGGCCATCGTTGCCTGTGGAGTGGTCATGCTGGCCTTCATGTATTTTTACGGATTCTATAAGTATGCGGGAGCGGAGAGCATTCGCGCCTTCAGCGACTCGGAATGGCGAGCGCAGGCGGTGGAGAAGTCCGGGCGTTCATTTGGCAGCTTGTTGGTGCAGGACCTGGCCAGGACCGACGTACAGGCTTTTGCTCTCTATCGCATGACCACCGGTCCCTATGATTACGCGATGGGAAGGACCTATCTCGGCGCGCTCAACCTGCTGGTTCCCCGCTCCGTTTCTGAAGACCGGCTTCCCACCAAGCTGAAATGGTCGACCGATCTCGAGTACGGAGAAGGCTCTTACGACGCCAATCATCATCCTTCTTCGCGGGTGTATGGCTTGACCGGCGAGTCCATGCTGAACTTCGGCATCGCCGGCGTGCCTTTCGCTTTTCTTTTCTTTGGCTATCTAGTGGCGCAGATGAGCAATCTGAGCCGCTCCGTCGACCGCGAGGATTGCCGCATCCTGATGGTTCCTTTTCTGGCTTGCGTGGCCATCGTCGTGCTGGCCCACGATCTTGATGTCGATCTTTTTATTCTCATTAAGAATGCGCTCTTGCCCTTCTCGGTCATTTATTTCGGGTCGGATTCGCGGAGCGTCCGCCGAGTATGATTCCATCCATTTATACCGGAGAAGCGGGAGCGCTTTACTTTGATCACCGCTGGCAGAGGCGCAGTGAGGATGCACAGCTGCATTCCGCGCGGCTCTTTATGCCGTTCGTGCCACCCGAGTCGACGGTGATTGACTTCGGTTGCGGCACGGGAGCAATTCTTAAACATCTGGCTTGCACGCGCCGGATCGGGATTGAGATCAACGAGCCTTCCCTTCGGGAAGCACGCGCCAACGGCATCGAGGCGCACGCGTCTCTTTCGGATGTCTCATCTTCTTCCTGCGATCTGGCCATCTCTCATCACGCGCTGGAGCATGTGCCGGAACCGCGAGCGGTGCTGGCAGAGCTTCACCGCGTGCTGCGGCCCGGAAAACTCGTCGTCCTGGTCGTGCCGTGCGAGATGCCGGCCGCCTTCGCCAATCGAAGATGGACGCGGAAGCCGGATGTCCACCTTTATTCCTGGAATCCCTTGTCGCTCGGGAATCTGGTCGATGCCTGCGGCTTCGCCGTGCGCGACACCCGCATCGTTACCGGAGGATATTCGCGTTACATCCAATGGTTGGAGTCCGTGCCCCCGCTGTTTTGGCTGGGGGAGAAACTGATCGCGCACCTGTGGGGGAGATTCCACACTCTCTGTGCGGCCGCGAAACTAGAAAGTGCGTGAGTTCCGGCGCGGCAGGGCTCGCGCCGCCGAAGACACTCTGTAAATTCGATTCCAATCATGCGCCTCATCATAACCTCGGAAAACAGATTCAGCTTGGCTCCGGATGGTTCGGTTTGGGCAAAGATATGTTCCGGGTATCCATTCTGGGAGAGATATCTGCAAGCCTTCGATTTCGTTCGTGTTGTGGCGCGCGCAAAATCGGACCCGCAGATCGACAGCAGTTATCAGGCGGTGACCGGCCCCGGAGTCGAGTTCTGGCCTCTTCCCTTTTATCTGGGGCCGGAGCAATTCCTGGTGCGGCGAAGAAAAATCCTCAAGTCTCTGTGGAGCGCAGTCGAACCGGGGGACGCGCTGTTGTGCCGGGTGGGATCGCATCTGGCGGACGAGTTGCTGCCGAACATCTGGAGAGAAGGCCGGCCGTATGGCTTGGAGGTCATAGGCGATCCTCATGAAGCGCTCGGGCCCCACACGATTCGGCACCCGCTGCGTCCATTGTTTAGGGCGCTCGCCACGCGCTCCTTGCGCCAGCAATGCACGCGGGCGATTGCGGTTGCCTATGTAACACGGCAGCAGCTCCAGAAAAAGTATCCGTGCCCGGCGCACTCGGTGGGAGTGTCCGACGTGGGCCCGCTCGATTTCCGAGCCAACCCGAAAGTTTTTACCACCAGCTATTCCAGCGTGCTCTGTGAGAACTCGGAATTCGTCGACCGGGCTCGCTGTTATCACGATCGCGAACGTCCGCGGATCTTATTCGTGGGGTCGCTGGCGCAGATGTACAAGGGCGCGGACATTTTGATTCGGGCGGTGAGACATTTGCTTCCGATCATCGCTCCGGCAATCACTTTGGTGGGTGACGGCAAGCATCGAGGCGAGTTGCAACGTCTCTGCCGAAAACTGAATGTTCTTGACTACGTGACATTCCTCGGCGAACTGCCCTCGGGAGAGGCTGTGCGCGAGCAGATGGATCGCGCCACGCTGTTTGTCATGCCCTCGCGAACCGAAGGCCTGCCGCGCGCCATGATCGAAGCGATGGCCAGGGCTCTGCCCTGTATAGCCACGAGGGTGGGCGGGATTCCAGAGTTGTTGGCCGATGAAGATCTGGTAGATCCGGATGACGTCGCCGGGCTGGCAGCCAAAATCAAGGAAGTATGGAGCGGTCCGGAAAGGCTGTCTGAGATGTCGGATCGCAATCTGCGGCGGGTGCAGGAATACCGTCCCGAGGCGCTCAAGAAACGCCGGAATGAGTTCTATCGTTTTCTGCGTCGAAGCACGGAGCAGTGGTACGGAGCATCGGAAGTGAAGGCTAGCGCGAACGAAGTATGACGAATACGAAAGACCGCGAGCGAATTTGCATCGTCGTTTCTGACTCTAGGACGGTGTGCGCTTTTCTGCGCGAGCAGGTTCGATCGTTGATGGAGACTCATGAAGTTACCGTGGTCGCCAACGGCGACGATAACAAATTGCTCCGCTCGCTGATTCCGGGGGGCGAGTTGATTCCGGTTGCGATTTCCCGCCAAATTGACTTGTGGCGCGACCTTCGGGCGCTGGCGAGTTTGTATTCATTGTTCCGCGAACGAAAGTTCGCCCTGATTCATTCCATTACGCCGAAAGCCGGTTTGCTAAGCATGGCGGCGGGAAAACTGGCTCGGGTGCCCGTTCGGCTGCACACGTTCACCGGCCAAGTCTGGGCCACGAGATCGGGAGTATTTCGCTCGCTCCTGAAATTGGCTGACAAGCTCACTGCATCTCTGGCAACCGGGGTTCTGGCGGATAGCCGGTCGCAATTCGAATTCATGGCGGCCGAGGGAGTCGTGGACGTTCTTCGCGGACGGGTTCTTGGGAGCGGATCGATCGGTGGAGTGGATGCGTCTCGTTTTCGTCCCAATGCGGAGGCTCGACGAGGAGTTCGCGTCGAAGCTGGTATTCCCGAAGATGCCACCATATTTCTTTTTGTCGGCCGCTTGAACCGGGATAAAGGCGTGCTCGATCTGGCGCGGGCCTTCACCCAGGTTGCCGGGCGGCGCGTGAATACCTATCTGGTTTGCGTGGGGCCCGACGAAGGCGGCATGGAAGCGGCCATGCGGGGCATCTGTTCGTCATGTCAGGAGCGAGTGCGCATTCTGGGCGAGACCCGATTTCCGGAACGATACATGGCGGCAGCCGATGTTCTTTGTCTGCCGAGTTACCGCGAAGGTTTCGGCGCCGTGGTGATCGAGGCGGCGGCCTGTGGGATTCCCGCGGTTGCTTCGCGAATCTATGGCCTTACGGATGCGGTCGAGGACGGCGTAACCGGATGCCTTCATCAACCCGGTAACTGGATGGAGTTGGCAGCGCTGATGGAATCACTGATGGACGATTGCGCCTGGAGGTTGCGGATTGGACAGCAGGCGCAGGTGCGGGCGACGATTGATTTTTCCTCGCAGCGCTTGACCGCAGCACTAACGGCTTTTTATGAAGAACAACTGGCGAACGCGTCCTTATGCGCCCACTGGCGACTCCGAGTCAAGCGAATCTTCGATGTGACCCTCGGAGGCTTCGCTTTGGTGATGTTGGCTCCAATCTTGGCGATGACCGCGGTTGTTGTTCGCGTGTCGCTCGGTTCTCCAATCCTCTTTCGACAGTTGCGTCCTGGCTTCCAGGGCAAACTTTTCACGTGCCTGAAATTTCGAACCATGTCCGATGCGCGCGGCGCGGCGGGACAATTGCTTCCGGATGCAGATCGCTTGACCGGGGTGGGAAATTTTCTCCGCAGAAGCAGCCTCGACGAATTGCCGGAGTTGGTGAACGTCATCCGGGGGGAAATGAGCCTGGTGGGACCGCGTCCCCTGTTGCCGGACTATCTGGCTCGATACACGCCGGAGCAGATGCGGCGTCACGAAATGAAACCCGGCATCACGGGGTGGGCGCAAGTGAACGGACGGAACGCGCTGGAATGGACCGAAAAATTTGCGCTCGATCTCTGGTACGTCGAGAACTGGAGCCTGGGGCTCGACCTCCGCATTTTGGCAAAAACTCTGGGGCAGGCAGTCCAGCGCCATGAAATCGCAAAGAACGGACACGCGACCATGCCCGAATTCCTGGGCGCGGCGGGCCAACAGAAAGCAGGAAATGTATGATGCAGGGCCAACGGATTGCGGTCATTGGAGCGGGAGGGTTTGCCCGCGAGGTTGCCTGGTTGATTGCGGAGATGGGACGCAGCCAATCTCAAAAACAACTGCGAAAAATTGAGTTCGCTGGATTCCTGGTCAGCGATCTGGCAAGGGCGAATACAGCGGAACAGGATTTGCTCGGAAGCTTCGACTGGCTGGAGAAAAACCCGATTGGCGGTCTGGCGATGGGTATTGGCAATCCCGAAACGCGCTTGCGCTTGAGCGACGAACTGAAGCGGCGTTTTCCTGGGATCCCCTGGCCGGTGCTGATCCATCCGAGCGTGCTTTTTCACGAATCGTGCCGGTTTGGCGAAGGAGCGACGCTGTGCGCGGGCACGATCGCGACCGTCAATGTAGAAATAGCTGAATTCGCCATGGTGAATTTGAGCTGCACCATCGGCCATGAAGCCAAGATAGGAGCGGGGTCGGTCATCAACCCGCTGACGGCCATCTCGGGCGGAGTGACGATTGGCAGGGGCGTCCTGATCGGAACGCACGCCGCTGTTCAGCAATATATTTCCATCGGAGATCATGCGGTGGTCGGATCGGGCGCGATGGTGCATCAGGACGTCGCGCCGCATACCACAGTCGTAGGAGTTCCGGCGAAGCCGAAGCGCGCGGTGGCAGTCTCCGCCGGCTAGCGAGTCAATCCTGCGCAGTTGATTTACAGCATTCGAAATTTTCCAGTAGCCTCCACCTAGCTTTCCCTTCAACTCATCGTCCATTGACAACATGAACCCTCCGACGCCGGCACAACAAGTCGCGGACTCCGTTTCCATCGTTGCGGATAAGTTCCTGCCGTTTCCTCCCTGGCCTTATTTCTCAAGTGATGAAATCGAGGCGGTGAGCGCAGTGCTGCGTTCCGGCAAGGTGAATTACTGGACGGGGTGGGAAGGACGTCAGTTCGAGGCGGAGTTTGCCAGCTTTATTGGGACCAGGTATGGAATTGCCGTAGCCAATGGAACATTGGCGCTCGAGTTGGCACTCCACGCGCTCGGCATCGGGCCGGGCGATGAGGTGCTTACATCGTCGCGTACCTTCATTGCATCGGCCAGTTGTGCGGCCGTGCATGGTGCGCGTCCGGTTTGTGTTGACGTCGACCCATCCAGCCAGAACATTACGGCGGAAACGATCCGGCCTGCGATCACGAAGAAGACTCGAGCTATTGTGGCGGTTCACCTGGCGGGCTGGCCCTGCGACATGGATCCCATCCTGACGTTGGCCAAAGACCATGACCTGAAGGTGATCGAAGATTGCGCGCAGGCGCACGGTGCAGTTTACAAAGGACGGCCGGCAGGTTCGCTTGGGCACATGGCGGCTTTCTCGTTCTGTCAGGACAAAATCCTGACGACGGGCGGGGAAGGTGGCATGGTGACGACGAACGATGAGAGGCTTTGGCGCCGCGCCTGGAGTTACCGCGACCATGGCCTGAGGCACGAAACGGCACTTCCTACGCAGCGTCCGTCCGGATTCCGCTGGGTGCATGATTCATTCGGCACGAACTGGCGATTGACCGAAATGCAATCCGCCCTCGGACGCGTGGCCCTGCGAAAATTGACTTCGTGGGTTGAGATCCGGCGGAAACATGCCGCTGCACTGACCGCGTTCTTTCGCCAGATACCGTCCTTGCGGGTGACCGAGCCGCCGCCATGGGTCCGCCATTCTTATTACAAGTATTATGTTTTCATCCGGCCGGAGCGATTGCGGCCGGAATGGACGCGCGACCGAATTGTGGCGGAGATTGTCGCGCGCGGCGTGCCCTGTTTCTCCGGCAGCTGCAGCGAGATCTACCGGGAAAAAGCCTTTTCTCCGGAGATGCGTCCGTTGCAGCCTTTGCCCGTGGCTCGTGAACTGGGCGAGACAAGCCTGATGTTGCTGGTTCATCCCACGCTGTCCGATCTGCACATCGAGAAAACATGTGAAGCTGTGGGACGCGTTATGGAACTGGCCACGGCTGCCTCGCCCTCCGGCGGCCATCCCTTCATTTCAATTCACGAGAAAGAGCCGCGCACGCGCGCCGGCAAGCCGGTGCGTTAGGGAAAACTCCCTTGCCCGGCTTGGGTTTGAATTATTGGCAGGACTAACCTCCACACGTAGGCCGTTCTGCCGTCGTTCACTAAAGTTTGAGATTCAGATCGAGCAGCAAGAAAAATCCCAGACTCAAGTTCGGACCTGAGTCTGGGATTTTTGCTGAAGTTTGAGGTGCTTATTGCAGGTTAATCGTCCAGGTCTGCTTCAGGGTGTGCACGATCGTGTATTTGACGGTGTATACGCCCTTCTTGCCTGTCCAGGTCGGGTGAGCGACGGTGGTCACGGCACTAAGAGTGACCGGTCCAGCGATTGGGTCCACACAGGTCTTGCCGGCAGCGATAACGAATAGCCCAGATGGTGGGCCTCCCGAACCGGGATAGTTGTAGTTCGCTTCGCAGTTGCCGTTGTTCTTGCCGGTCACGCCCAGGGCGCCGAAGTTCTGATCGCCGTAAATGACGACATCGGCTGCCGGAGTCGCCCCACCGTATGGGTTCGTACCGAAATCCACGGTGCCGGAATCGGCGAGATAAACCGTGACGCCATTCTGGACCTGCGTAGCCGTGATCAGGTAGGTAAGGTCATCGGCAGAATCGCCCGACTGGTCTTCGTAGAAGGTTTCGGTTTGACCACAGGGAACGTTGCCGTTGGTGGTTCCGTCACAGCCCGAGAGCGACCATTCGTAGGAAGGATTGCCCAGCGCCCATCCACCAGCTGGGAAGGAGACCGTTGGGTTGCCAATAGTGGCGCAATCGGTGCTGCCGCCGGGGCAGGGCCACAGATCGCTTCCATCAGAGTTGGTTGCCGGGTATGCGGTGGCGGTGAATGCGGCGGTGAGACCGTAGAGGCCGGCGGTTATCGCCGAGGGGGCCTTGACTGCGCCATCCTGGTTGGTGCGCGGCATGACCTTGATCTGGAAATGATGGTTGGATTCGGCCAGCGCCTGCTGTCCGCTCACCGCGAAGACGAGAACTGCCAAGCAAGCGATGGCAAGAATAAAGCGGGACTTTGTCATTGGGGAATTTTTCCTCCTGGGATTTGCGAAGCCGGAAGGGTCACATAAAACTTCGCCCGGCAAGTATCAGGGAAGCGGGATGCCTTGTC
Source organism: uncultured Acidobacteriaceae bacterium (assembly GCA_963775845.1). Taxonomy (GTDB): domain Bacteria; phylum Acidobacteriota; class Terriglobia; order Terriglobales; family Acidobacteriaceae; genus Acidiflorens. The sequence continues at coordinate 1,016,115 of CAVZKN010000002.1, forward strand.
AATCGCGGGATGTGCAAGGTTTTGCAGTTTCGGGTTGGACCTTGCTGCGTCGGTTTCTTGGCTGCGGCATGCCTGAAATCAAGCTACAAAGTCGCGCTTTTTTCCGCGATGAGCTTCTTGATTTTCTCTAAGAACTCACCCGTGGGCATGTCTTCCGTTTTTTCTTTTCCGCGGGTGCGAATGTTGACCTTGTTGGCTTCGGCCTCTTTGTCTCCGACCACCAGCAGGAACGGAATCTTCTGCATGGCCTGTTCGCGGATTTTGGCGTTCATTTTTTCGCTGCGAGAATCGACTTGGACGCGCACTCCAGCAGCTCGCAACTGGGCTGCGACTTTTTCGGCGTACTCGATATGGCGTTCTGCGATGGGGATCATCGCGACCTGCACGGGCGAGAGCCAGACGGGGAAGGCTCCGGCATAGTGCTCGATGAGCACGCCGAAGAAACGCTCGACCGATCCGTAGAGCGCGCGGTGGACCATGAGCGGCTGCTTACGAGTGCCATCTTCGGCGACGTATTCGAGCTGAAAGCGCTGCGGAAGGTTGAAATCGAACTGCACGGTGGAGAGCTGCCAGAGGCGTCCGATGGCATCGACCAGCTTGATGTCGATCTTAGGGCCATAGAATGCGGCTTCGCCGGGAATGGTTTTGTATTCGATGTTCAGCTGCTTTAGAACCTTTTCGAGCGAACTGGTCGCCATGTCCCACTGCTCTTCGCTGCCGACAAAACTCTTGCGGTCCTTTGGGTCCCAGGTGGAAAGCTCGGTCTGGAATTTGTCAAAGCCAAAGTCTTTGAGCACGTCGCGTGCGAACTCGACGCAATCGGCGATTTCCTTTTCGATCTGGTCGGGAGTGCAGAAGATGTGGGCATCGTCCTGGGTAAAGCCGCGGACGCGCAGCAGGCCGTGCATCACGCCCGAACGCTCGTAGCGATAGACGGTGCCGAGTTCTCCCAGGCGCACGGGCAGATCGCGATACGATTTGAGTGAATCTTTGTAGATGAGGATGTGGCCGGGGCAGTTCATGGGCTTGAGACGATATTCGGCGTCGTCGAGTTCCATGAAGTCGAAAAAATTCTGCGAATAGTAGCCTTCGTGCCCAGAGGTGAAGAAGAGTTGCCGGCGCATCACATGCGGCGTGCAGACGAGCGAGTAGCCGCGGCGCAGATACTGCTCGCGCATCCAGTCTTCCATCTCTTTGCGGATGATGCCGCCTTTCGGATGCCAGAAGATGAGGCCGGGTCCGGCCAGTTCCTGGATCGAGAAGAGGTCGAGCTGTTTGCCGAGTACGCGATGGTCGCGTTTTTTGGCTTCTTCGATGCTGTTGAGGTAGGCATCCAAGTCTTTTTTCGAAAAGAAAGACGTGCCGTAGATGCGCTGCAGTTGCGGATTCTTTTCGTCGCCCAGCCAGTAGGCTCCAGCGATGTTGAGTAGTTTAAAGGCTTTGATCTTTCCCGTGGAAGGGACGTGCGGGCCGCGGCAGAAATCCTGGAACTTGCCGGTTTTGTAAATCGAAATCTTTTCATCGGGCTTGGTGAACTGCTCGATGAAGTGGCACTTCATGAAGTCGCCTTCGCCCTTGAATTTTTCCAGGCCTTCATTGCGCGGCAGAAATTCGCGAGCGTAGGGGATGTTCTGCGCCACCAACTCCTGCATTTTCTTTTCGATCTTTTCCAGGTCTTCGGGAGTAAATGGAGTTTCGCGATAGAAGTCGTAAAAAAATCCATTCTCGGTGGCCGGGCCGTGGCCGAGTTTGGTCTCGGGAAAGAGTTCGAGCACAGCGGCAGCAAGCAGGTGCGCGGAAGAGTGACGATAGACATCGAGCGCCTCGGGGTCTTTTTCGGTGATGATGCGCAGGTCGGTGTCTTTATCCAACGGCCGGGTGAGGTCGATCAGGTCGCCGTTGGTTTTGGCGACGAGCGCGGCATCGGCGAGACGCGGGCTGATCGACTTGGCAACGTCGAGCGCAGTCGTACCCTTGGGAAATTCCTTGTTCCTGCCGTCGGGAAAATTCAGATGAATGCTCTCAGACATAGAAGCGCCTTTATTTTGCTGGGTTCCATAAGTTTATCATTGGGTGCGCTTTGACTATGTAGTAGGACGGCGCTGGTAGTGTCCTAATTTAGATTCTTCTACCGCGGAGTCACGGAGACACAGAGAAACCCAACTGCTCGGCAAAACCGTCCCCTTCTGTTTTTTATAGCTTCGAGGTTCTCTCCGTGACTCTGTGACTCCGTGGTGAAAAAAGGCGAATTAGGACTCCCACAGCTCTCGTATGTCTACCGGGGCTCTCGTGCAGAACAAATTCCGCAGCGTGACCACGCAAAACTTGCTAGGAAATTCTGGGGGCGGAATAGAGAGCTTCTGTTTCGGCTTTCACCTGCGCTGACACCTTGTCGGTGTCTCGCAGAGTTAAGCCTTCCGTCGGAATCGGTTCGCCCACCCTCATCTCCAGCGGCTGGCACTTGATGTGGTAGGTGTTCATGGGCAGCAGGTCGAACGTGCCGACCAAGGCTATCGGCACGATGTCGGCTTGCGCCTTGATGGCGAGAAAGAATGCTCCAGGCAAAAAGGGTTGCAGCTCGCCGTCGCGAGTGCGGCCGCCTTCCGGGAAGATCACCAGCGGCATACCGTTGCGCAGGCTGCGCAGTGCGGACTTGACGGCGCCAATGGAAGCGGCCGGGTTCTGCTGGTTGATGCAGACTTGCCCTGACCTCTTCAGATGCCAGCCTACGAATGGATAGGCAAGCAATTCGCTTTTGAAGACGATGCGAAATTGAAAAGGCAAATAGACGTAGAGAATCGGGATGTCGAGGGCTGAGGCATGCGTCACCGCAAATACGCGCGGTCGACCTTCCCCGGCGCGACTGGGCTCGCCCGCCGCTACGTGGTTCATGCCGATGACTTTTACGGGAGACAGGATCGTCTTCATGATCAGCCACGACCAGAACCGGGCGAGATTATGTTGCACGCGTCCACTGCGATCGAAGAGCGAGCAGATGAGGGAAATGGTGCCGAGTACGATGGTGTAGAGCCAGATCAGCGGGGCGAGCACGAAATAGGAGCGGAGCCGGCTGAGCCAGCCATGATGTCGGACAACGGAATTCTGCAAAGACACGACAGGACGTGCGGACGCTGAAGCCTCGGGAGGGCAGAGTTCGGGTTCCAGCTTTTCCGGTTCAGCGGTAGTGGCAACCTTGTTCACAGTTTCGATTCCACAGATATTTTCTTGGCGAGGCGCTTCGGGCGCGTCCTCTCCGCACTAACCCTTAGATGCGGATGCCGAGTTTTTGCATCGCCTCTCCCACAATGTATATCGATCCCGTCACCACGATCAGACTTTGCGCGCCGGCAAGCTCGCGAGCCCGCGCCAGAGACGAGGTTACATCGGCTGCTTCTTCGATGTCGGTACCCGACAGCACACGTTCAGCGGCCTGCCGGATCTCATCTGGACTTGCCGATCTCGGGTTATTGGCGTGCGTGAGCACGACGTGGCTGGCGATCGGGAAAAGAATCTCAGTCATCTCGCGAATCGCCTTGTCGCGCAGCACTCCAAATACCATGGTGATATCGCGGCAGTCGGAATCTTCATAAGCGGCGGTCAGCGTTGAGCGAAGGGCCCAAGCCCCGGCAGGGTTGTGGGAAACATCGAACACATATTCGGGCTCGTTCCCTGAAGCCGGTACGACCTGAAAACGGCCGGGCCAATGCGTTTCGTGGATGCCTCGGGCGATTGTCTCCGGCGTGATCTGGAGAATTCCCTGGTTGTGCAGTTCTTCTGCTGACGCAATCGCCAGCGCCAGGTTCCGCAACTGATGGCGGCCTACGAGCGGCGAGTCGACCATGATTTGCGTGTCCATCACCTCCAGAGGATATTGCTGCCACCGGCCACCAGCCGCGGGCCACTGACCAGTGCCCGGCGAAACAGGAGGCACATAGGGCACGGCATTCACCGCGCGCGCCCCTGCATCCAGAATTGCGTTTCCGATCACGTTGTTGGCTTCGGGGAGTTGCGGCAGGGTAACCACCACGCCCTCCGGGCGGATGATCCCTGCTTTTTCGCGCGCAATTTCGGCGACCGTCTCTCCCAGATACTTTTGATGATCAAGGGCGATGTCGGTGATGATGCTGAGGCGAGGATCAACCACGTTGGTCGCATCCAGACGTCCGCCCATCCCGACCTCAAGCACTACCATCTCGGGCCGGCTGCGCGCGAAATATTCGAAGGCCATCGCGGTCAGCATCTCAAAAAAGCTGGGATGCCAGGGGAGATCGCCCTCGCCGACCAGGCGCTCGGCGGTGCGGTCCACTACGTCGTGAACGAGAGCGAAATCATCGTCGGCGATGGGTATGCCATTGAGACGAATGCGCTCATTGATGCAAATCAGGTGCGGCGAAGTGTAAAGACCTGTCTTCAGTCCGGAAGCTTGCACAATGGAAGCCAGAGTCGCGGCCGTGGAGCCTTTGCCGTTGGTGCCGGCGATCAGCACACTGGGAAAGCGCTTTTCCGGATGCCCTAATGCGGCCAGCAGGATCCGCATGTGCGCGAGATCGAACTTCTGCGTCGGCGTTTGCGCCAATTCGTGGCCCAGGGCGTACATCTGCGCGAGTGCGGTTTGGTAGTTAGCCATCAGCTTTCAGCCATCAGCCATCAGTTTCACCTTTTGGCGCTCCGCAATCCAGAGAAGCGCACTTAAAGGGTCAAACTTGGTGCTGAGCAGGGAATGGAGAAGCTTGACGGCATTCCTCTTCTGTCGATGGTTACGGCTGCGTTGGCCATGTGAGCGCGAACTGATGGCTGATAGCTGACGGCTGCACTACGCCGCGTGCACCATGAAATCGAGCGCCCGCGCTATGTAAGGCTTTAAATCCTTACGTGCTACAACCGCGTCAAGCATGCCGTGCTCCAGCAGAAACTCGGAGCGCTGGAAACCGGGTGGCAGCTTCTGGCGAATTGTCTGCTCAATCACCCGCGGGCCTGCGAAGCCGATCAGCGCGCCCGGTTCGGCAACATTGAGGTCGCCCAGCATGGCAAAGGATGCGGTTACCCCCCCGGTGGTCGGATCGGTTAGCACTGAAATGTAGGGCACCTTCGCCGCGTCCAGGCGCGCCAAGGCGGCGGAGATTTTTGCCAGTTGCATCAGGCTGATTACGCCTTCCATCATGCGGGCCCCGCCGGAGGCCGATACGATGATGATGGGAGTGCGCGTCTCGATCGCCTTCTCGATGGCGCGTGTGATGGCCTCGCCTACCACGGCTCCCATGCTGCCGCCGATGAAGGAATATTCCATGGAACTTACGATGACGGGGCGGCCGTTGAGCTTGCCATGAGCATTGATGACGGCGTCTTTCAGGCCTGTGTCTTGCTTGGCCTGCTTCAGGCGCGAAGAATAGGCCTTCAAATCGACAAACTTGAGCGGGTCGGTGGAGGCTAGATTGCTCTCAAAGACCTCATATTGGTTGTCGTCAAGAAGCTGCGCCAGGCGCGTTCGCGCGTCGATGCGAAAATGTTTGTCGCATTTCGGGCAGACGTTGAGATTGTCCTCGAGGTCTTTTTTCCAGATGATCTGGCGGCAGCCGTCGCACTTCACCCACAAGCCTTCGGTGCGCACCTTCTTTTCGCCCGAGGTGTCGAGGTGCCCGGATTGTCGTTTGAACCAAGTCATGGGGAATTTGTAATTTGGTAATCGTGTAATTTGGTAATTTAAAACCGAATGTCACCCCCAGGGTTTCAAATTACAAAATTACAAATTTACAAAATTACTAATTTAATACTCGATTCCTCTCTGCGCCATTACACCTTTTTCGTACGCGTGTTTCACCTGGCGCATTTCGGTCACCGTGTCGGCAATCTCGACCAGGGCAGGATGGGCGTTTCTCCCGGTCAATATTACGTGCACCATCTCGGGTTTTTGCTTCAGCGATTCTGCCACCTTTGCCGCGTCCAGCATACCGTAACTGATGGCGTAATTGATCTCGTCCAGCACCACCAAGTCCCATTCTCCGGATTGGATCGCTTTCTCGGCCTCGGCCCAGGCTTCTTCGACCATTCTTACATCTTCGGGATCGGGTTTCTCGGCGCCCACTTTCACGAAGCCACGTCCCATCTGTTTCATGATGAACTTGTCGCCGAAGGCTTTGACCGCGTCGAGCTCGCCGTAATGCCACGAACCTTTCAGAAATTGCAGCATTAGAACTCGCATGCCCTGGCCCACGGCCCGCAGCGCGGTTCCCATGGCGGCTGTAGTTTTGCCCTTGCCCGGGCCGGTATTCACGATGATGAGTCCGCGGCGAATATCTGACATGGAGCCGAATGGCTGATTGTACGCGGATGGAAGTGAAATTTGTAAGGACAACGCGGTTTTGCCGATTGGGATTGAAAGGCGGACGGTTTCGGCGTCCGTCCGCCTTTGGGGCGACAGGGAGGGTTTCTAGGGCATTTCGACGACTCGTTGCAGCGGGGGAGGCGTGTTGTTCTTCGCTGCGAACGAATCCTCGGCATCGAGCAATCGCGCTGCAACCCGCAGAGCGTCCACTTCTTTGCGGAGCTGGATCAACTGCTGCTCCTTGCTTCGTAAAACGTCGTACGGGTTTTTCATCGGGGGAGGGCCTCGCCAGTAAACTCAGGCTTCTTCGCCTGTCTGAAAATACAATATGCCTCTTTCGCGTCGGCGTGAAGCTGCCGGAAGTGCATCAATCCCACGAAAGAAGCCTCAACAAGAATGGGCTGGCTGGCCCCTGCCCGTTACCATTATGTTAATGTCCCAAATGATAAGGATGGTTCTTCAAGATGGTGAACGCGCGGTAGAGTTGCTCCAGCAGAACCACTCGCGCCAGTTCGTGCGGCAACGTCATCCTTCCCAGCGACAGCGCAAAATCGGCTTGGCGACGAACTTCATCGCTGAAGCCATCGCTGCCCCCGATCGCAAACAAGAGTGGCTGAGCATTCAACTGCTCGCGCTGTAAGAACTGGGCCAATTCCTCAGAAGAATATTGCTTGCCGCGCGAATCCAGAAGGACCAGTTTGTGGTGTGGTTTCTTTTGTCCGTCTTTCTGGCGTCCTTCGCCACTTGCCAACGAGCAAATGGCAGCTTCATCTCTTGCGGCCGTGCCCGAGATGCTGGCATAGCGCGAAATTCGTTTCAGATACTCGGCAGAGAGCGCCTCAATCGCAGGTTCTTTTGTCTTTCCAATCCATGCGACCGTAATCTTCACAAGCGTCAGGCTCTTCCTGCCGCCAGGACCACGTTGGCGCCGAAGTGAATCTCATCTCCCACGCGATAGCGCTCGATGGCGGCCGTGGCCTCGGCGCGAATCGACGGCCACGCTTCTTCAGGCACTCTTTCCAGCATCGATTTGAACGGCGCTGAGACGGCGCAAGCGTAATCGAAGACTTCTGCGGCCTGGCCGGGCCAGATCCAGGGCAGAGTTTGAGCCAACTCCTCGACGTCGTGAAATCCCGCGGTACCAAGGACCTTCGCAAGAGAGCCTGGGGCGGAAAAGCGGAACGGATCGGCGCCTCCCGGTGGGAGAATGGGGCCTCCAACATGCCGGTGCACGATCTGCATGGTCGTTTGCCAATAGGGTTGTTCGATCGGACCCCAGACGAGAAAGCAGGCACGGGCCCCGGGCTTCAGGACGCGATGGAGCTCCGACAGTGCTTGCCCGGCATCGGCGAAGAACATCACGCCAAAACGGCAGGTTGCCAGATCGAAGGTCCCGTCGGCGAAAGGCAGATGGTGGGCATCCGCCTGCCGCGTGGTGAAATTCGGCAGATTCTTTAGCCGTGCTCTTTCGGCGGCTATCTCCAGGAGTTCCGAACTTTGATCGAGGGCAGTGACGGCGCCGCTCCGCCCGACGCGTTGCGCCAGGCTGATTCCAGGCTCGCCCGTGCCGCTTGCCAAATCGATCACGCTCATGCCGGCGAGCGGTCGGGAATATTCGACCAGAGAATCCGTAACCGCGTGTCCCATCATCGCCGATTTGGCTTTCCACTTTTCCGCGGCTATCAGGCGGTAAGAGGTGCTCCATGGAGCTGGGGTGGGAGTTGACACGTCAGGCCTTCTTCTTGCGCGACTTCTTGGGCGCCGCAGCAGATGTTGTTTTGTCGTCAGCTGTCTTCTCGGTTGCTGGTCGCCGTGATTTTGGTTTGGCCAGAAATTCCGCTGGCTCCAACCGCTTTGCCGACTTCCACAGGCGTTCGAGGTCATAAAACTGGCGTGCTTTTTCGGAAAAAATGTGGACCACGAAGTCGACGTAATCCAGCAGCACCCACTCGGCCTGTTTGTAGCCTTCAGAGTGCGCCACTCGCAGGCCCAGCGCTTCCAGGCGCTCGTCAACGGCATCGGCGATGGTCTGGATCTGGCGAGGGTTTGTGCCACTGCACATCAGGAAATAGTCGGTGAATGCCCCCGAATCTTTTTCCAGCTCGAGGATCGTAACATCGGCGGCCTGTTTGTCCTGGCAGGCGAGAATAGCTTCCGTGACCTGGTGTTTGAGATCGTCCTTTTTCTTCATAAGGCGAACTCATTGTAACCTGCCGATTGGCTCGCCATCTTTACTCGGAGACGGAAATGGTTTGCGCTAAGGGCTTCGCCGACGGTAGAGGCCGTGCTTCTTGATATAGTCTGCGACCCGCGGGTCAAGCCACCGGGCCAACGGCTTGCCTTGCGCCGCAGCTTCTCGAATCTCCGTCGCGGAAACTTTCTGGTGAATGCCTTCGAGCAAGTGCAGCGTGACCTCCGGAAGCACGAGATCGCCTTTTGCCGGCTGACGATGAAAAGGACGGGTGACGGCGGCGGGAGGCCGCAACTCGCCCGGCAATGCTTCGGCCACATCGCGCAGCGAAAATCCGGGCCGGCTGGCGACGACGAAGTCGCACTCCGCCAGGAGAGCACGCGCCTCGCGCCATTTCGCAATGTCGCGAAAGGCATCGATTCCGATGAGAAAAAAAAGACGATCGGATTTCTTGAGCGTTTTCTTCAAGCGCCGAACTGTGTCGATCGAGTAATTCTCTCGCGCGATAATAGACGCCATCTCTTCAGGCCGCGCCCGCGATGAAGCCGATGCCCACTCCGGCGCTTCGAGCAGCGAGGGCACGAAGCCGTGCTCGTCCTGCGTGGCCAGCGTCACCATCGCGTAACGATGAATGAATGGCGTGAGCGGAAGTTTCTGCTTGTGGGGAGGAACGTTGGCGGTCACGAACAACACCTGGCGCAAGGAGCAGCGGACAACCGCTGCCTGCGCGAGGGCTATGTGTCCGCGATGGATCGGGTCGAAGCTGCCACCGAAGAGGCCGATGTTCATGCGAAGAACTTCCTGCTCATGAGTTCAGGTTGCGAACAACGCCTCGCTAGTCTCTTCGTTTGATAGCCCAGTTGCAAGTGTCTTGTTCTTTCGCTAATCGAGGTCTCCTCCCGGCCCCCGCGCGTCGCCAATTCAAGGTTCGTGGAGCGCCATGCAATTCGTTTTTCTCAACGGTGCCACTGGCTCGCTGTACCTGTGGCCATTGTGCGGCGTGGAGACTGCGGCTGGTCTCTTGTAACTCGCCGCCTTCGCGTTCCGCGGATAACATGAGCCCATGCGAATGAAACTCCCCTTCATCCGCAATTTGTCGGTTACTCCGCGGCGCGCCCCCATCTTGCGCTATGGCGTGGCGCTTCTGAGCGCCGTACTCGCGTTGATTCCAACCTTATTTTTTTCCAATATCGCAGAGAGCCGATTGGTCGTATTCGCCGTCGCCGTGATGGTGAGTGCCTGGTATGGAGGATGGAAGCCTGGGCTGGCGGCCACATCTTTTGCGCTTACCGTCAGCGCCTACTATTCGCTTACGGGAGACCAGAATGCGTTCGCGTACCGGCAAGCGATGGCGCACCTTGCTTTATTCTTTGCCGTCGCGTTGCTGATCTGCTGGTTCAATGCGGCGCTTCGTGCCACGCAAGAGAGTCTGCGGCGGTCGGAGAGCAACTTTCGTTCCCTGGTCATGAACGCGCCCTATGGAATTTGCCGCTGCAACTCGCTCGGCATCCTACAGGACGCAAACCCGGCACTGGTAGAGATGTTTGGTTATACCAGCGCCCACGATCTTCGGGGCAGGCATCTGGGAAGCATGTACGCCGACGCGCAGCAATGGTTCCAGACCGCCGATTATTTTCACGCTGGCAAGGAATTCAACAATCTGACCACGGAGTGCGTCAGCAAAGATGGATCCACCATCGTGGCCCGAATTTCGGGGCGCTCGATACCGAATGGCAAAGATGGAAGCAGCTTTGAAATCTTCATGGAAGACGTTTCGGAAACACGCGCCCTGGAGTTGCAATTCCGTCAGTCGCAAAAAATGGAGGCGATCGGCCGTCTGGCGGGTGGTATCGCGCATGATTTTAACAATCTGCTGATGGTGATCTCCGGCTATGCGGAATTCCTGCTGGATCGCCTCGGACCCGATCCGCGGCTGCGCGGACCGGCGCAGGAAATCTCCAAGGCCACCGCGCGCGCCACGTCGCTGACGCGCCAGCTATTGGCTTTCAGCCGCAAACAGATGCTGGCTCCCAAGGTGCTCGAACTGAACGAAGTGGTCTCTGAGAACCTGAAAATGCTCACCCGCATGATCGGCGAAGATATCGATCTGGTGATGGTTCCTGATGCGGCGCTGGGCGCGGTCCGTGCCGATCCCGGACAGATCGACCAGGTGATTATGAATCTGGCGGTGAATGCCCGCGACGCCATGCCGCAGGGCGGCAAGCTCACGATCGAGACCGCCAACACCACTCTCGATGAGAATTTTGCACGAACTCATCCTCCCCTAGTCCCGGGTGATTACATCATGCTCGCCATCAGCGACACGGGCATCGGGATGGACAGTGAAACACTTTCGCATATCTTCGAGCCCTTCTTCACCACGAAAGGCGCCAAGGGCACGGGCCTTGGTCTCTCCACCGTGTACGGCATTGTTAAACAGAGCGGCGGATTTGTTTTTGCCGATAGTCAACCGCAGCACGGCAGCACCTTTCGCGTTTATTTTCCTCGCGCCGACGGGCGGGAAGAGTCGGCCGCAACGCCGGGATTTGCCGGCCTTCCCCGCGCTGACCGCGGTCGGGAAACCATCCTGCTGGTGGAGGACGAAGGTAATGTTCGACACTTGGTGCGGCAGTATCTGGAAAGGCAGGGCTACAAAATTCTCGAAGCGGAGGATGGCGCTGCCGCCCTTCAGATTGTCGACGGCTTCCAAGGTTCCATCGATCTGCTGCTGACCGATGTCATCATGCCGGCGATGAATGGCCGCGAGTTGGCGGCGAAGATTGCAAAAGCGTTTCCGGGTGTTCGCATTCTTTATATGTCGGGCTATGCGGAGAATGCCGTCGGTCATGACGGTATGATCGATGCCGGCATCAACCTGCTGCAAAAACCGTTCAGCCTGCCCGCTCTGAAAGACCGTCTGCGGGAGTTGCTGGATTCCGAACCCATTCCCCTGGAGGTCGATATGTCATCTCGTGCTCGTGCTGGTATCGCCTGTGAAAAGAAGATTTCCCCGTTTCGCGCCCGCCGCTTCAATCTTCATCTGCCCCTGCGCTATCGTCCCCTCGGCGAAAGAAGCTGGCGGCCAGGCACCACGGAGAACATTAGCCGCTCGGGCTTGCTCTTCCAGGCGCAGGAAGCGATTCATCCCAGCGTGCAACTGGAAATCAGTCTGGTGCTGCCGATGGAAATTGCCGGGCTGGCCGCGACCGAAGTCATCTGCCGTGGAGAAGTCGTACGATCGGTGGAAGGGGCAGGACAAGTGACTCCCGCGTTGGCCGCGAAGATATTGCAATATCACTTTCAACACGGCACATATGCTGGCGAGGCGTGAGGCTATTAGCTCCGTTTTCGGCGGTTACTCACGTTACTTTCGTTATCGCCGTGACCTTGGACAACCCCTCCGGGGGTGTTACATTGCGCCCAGTACCTTCATTTCTCGGGGGCAGAATTGCCGATGTCGCTGGTGGTAAAACTGGAAGACGATCTGGGCGAGCGCGGGGAGTGGGTCATGCTGCACGGCGTGGTGCCCTCCGCCAGCCATGCGGATTTCCTGTTGCTCAGCGGAATCGATCCGTTCGGAAAGACCGTGTTCAACCATCTGCAGATGGAGAACTTTCTCAAGGAATGGGATCGCGTAAAAGATCGCGTTCGCGACGATAGCCAGTTAGAGGCGTGGGAGAAAGTGAAAGAGATGGCGGAAACTTGCCGCCATGACCGCGATTTGTATCTCCGCTTTGTCGGCAACTAATGCTTCTTATGTCGTAAGCCGCTCGCGTCCTCGGATCGCACCGAGCGTTTAACCGATTCGCGACGTTCGGCGATGAGTTCATCGGCCAGCGACCTTCCAGCCTTCACGTACTTCCGAACATGCTGTTGCGCTCGCTGGATGCGGCGCTTCAACTCCGCAAGTTGCAGTTCGCGGTCTTCGATTTGTGGATCCTTGTCCATAGTTCCTTAATCGGCTAGATGCGATTTTGGTTGCGCGACTCCCCTCTACTTTTCCGGCAAATTCGCCGCCAGAAACTTCATCACATTCTCTCCCATAATCATGCGGATCTCCTGCTCGGAAAAGCCCGCCGCAAGCATCGCGTCGGTAATCTCGACCAACCCCGAGGTGTCAAAAGGCACGGTGACCGCGCCATCGAAGTCTGAGCCCAGCGCCACGTGCTCGGCTCCCACACGATCGGAAACATAGCGCATCGCCCGCACGATGGCCGCCGCATCTTTGCCGCAGGTGGCGGTGTCCCAATAGCCGATCCCGATCAAACCGCCCTTGGCCGCCACCCCGCGAATCTGATCGTCAGTGAGGTTGCGGTTGTTGTTGCAAGTGCCTTTCACCCCCGTGTGCGAAACGACCAGCGGCCGCTCGGCGATAGCCAGAACATCCTCAATCGACTTTGCCGACGCGTGCGACAGGTCGATGATCATCTTGCGCGCTTCCATTTGCCGCACCCACTCGCGCCCCTTGTCGGTGAGGCCGATTTTATGAACCCCGGCTGACGACCCTCCAATATCGTTGTCAAAAAAATGACTGGGCGACATCATGCGGTAACCGGCGTTGTACAGAACGTCGAGATTTTCCAGTTTGCCGTCGAGTGCGTGCGCTCCTTCGATCGACAACAGGCCGGCTGTGATTCGCCGCTTGCCGTTGCGGCGCTCCAGGTAGCTGGAGAGATCGGCCGCATTCTGAATCACCACGAACCCACCCTGCGAGCCGCGGGCGAAGGCATGCACACGATGCGCCTGGTACAAGGCGCGCTGCGTCAAGCTGTTCCAGGTTCGGGGAGGCCAGCGTTCGGCGATGGCCAGCCAGAAAATGTCGTCACTCTTGTCGTCGTTGCTCTCAATATTCAATCCGTGCGGACTCTTGGTTGGCAGCGAGAACACCTGCAACGCCACGTTGCCATCGGTCAGCCGCGGAATATCAACGTGTCCGTCAGTGCCGCGTTCGAGCAGATCGCGTCCCCAAAGCAGCGAATCGGCGTGCAAGTCGGCGATGATGAGCTGTTGATGGAGCTTGAGCGCTCGCTCGGACGCGGCGTATGGCGGCTTCTTGAGGACTTTATTTTCGGATTGATCCACCAGCGGAGGAATGGAAAAAAAGAACGCGGCCGCGATACACACAACCAGCAGAGCTATTTGAACCAACCGACTGCCCACATAACCTCCGAACCATCCATGCTAGCTCTCGACGCGTAGTTACCTGGAGAGCGCTCCCAGTGCCTCGCGGAACAGCAGGTCAAAACTTTGAGAACTCTTACCTGTCCCCGCCGCCAGCAGCGCCTTCTCCGCGGCCGCCCGCTGGTAGCCGAGATTGACGAGCGCTGAAATAACGTCTTCCTCCACCGGACTTGCGGCCGCCGCAGTTGTTTCGGCCGCCGCGGATGCAGGCAATTTATCGCGCAGTTCCAGCACCATGCGCTCCGCCGTTTTCCTGCCGATTCCGGGAATGCGCGTGAGGCGAGCGAGGTCGCCTCCGCGAATCGCTCCCACCATTTCGTCGGCCGGCATTCCACTTAGAATGGTAATTGCCAACTTGGGCCCAATTCCGCTCACCGTCAACAGCTTCTCAAAAAGATGCTTCTCCGCCAGGCGCAAAAAGCCGTACAGACTGAGCGCATCCTCGCGAACGTGAGTGTGGATGTGCAGCGCGACCTCAGCGCCGGCAGCCGGCAATGCGCTGAACGTAGGCACGCTGATCACCACGTCATAGCCCACGCCGTGCGTCTCCACAATCGCCTGGTTGGGATGCTTCGCCAGCAAGTTTCCACGAAGATGAGCGATCATCGCGAGTATTGTACGGCAGAGTACGAAGAGCCGTGGTCGGACGACTTCGCCCGCTCGCCAGCCCAGGCGCGGTCGCTGCGCAATTCGAATTAGGCCGCGCTTTTCCTGCCGTTTCCACAGGAAGTTTCGCCACTCCACAGTTTTTACACAATGCAGCCGCAATTTGCCGTTGCCTTACGTTTCGGGATATCGCAAAGTGCATGCAGTCAAAGCGTGCGACGTTCTGAATCTGCTGCGATAAGGTTTGGCGTTTGCCGGTGATCCAGAGAGTGAGTCACCGGGGGAAAATTGGCGCATGTCCAGTGTGCCGTTGCCCGGGCTTAGCGGCCTCCTGAGTCTTTCTGCGAAGAAAGACGCAAAAATGCCGACCATAACCTGAAGCGAAAGCCTCAGGGCAGCGTCGATGCAAAGACACTCTTCGGAGTGCGATTGCGCGGTGATCTTTCGCCTTGGCGAAAGGGCAGTTCAGAGTGTCCGCGATAACAATGCGGCTTGGGTGGCTGGCCCGGGCCGCATTTGTTTTTGGATCGCAATCGCCCCCTCCCGGGGATTTTCCAAGCCCCTATGCGGTGTAAAATTTACGGTAGAGTGCAGTGATGAAAATGGAACTATCGCAACTTGAGCGGGACACGGCGGCCTACTTCGAGAACATGAGCGACGAAGAAGCTCGCGAGGAGCGCGAACTTGCTGTTGCTACAGCGTCAATTCGGGATACAGCAACCGTCGGGCTCCCCGCCCATAAACAGAGATACTAACGCAGTACAGGCAGGATCAACCTCTACACCCAGCGGTGTCGCGACCTCCGTGGCAATAGTGATCTTTGTTTCGAATCCGGATGGAGCAGAGATCGAAGTTGACGGAGCTTTCCTGGGCAGTACACCTGCAGAATTGCCTCTTGTGCTAGGACAGCGGACGATTAAGATTTCCAAGAAAGGTTTTAGATCCTATCAGCGCAATATTCAGGTGCTGAGCGGAGGCGCACAGAGAATAACTGTTGATCTCGAATCTGAATGACGGCCTAACAAACCATCGCCTCGCAGGTTCATTGAAATCGTTAGGACGCCGCTTTTCCTCCGCCCTCAACAGCAGATCCCCGTCTTGCACACCTTTCCCACAGTCAGAATGCCGGGCGTCTATTCCTTTACGGCGATTCCACGTCGATAATCGCTAGGGCACTCGTGTGGACTCCCAATGACCTCGCCTTCCTCCGACAACTTCAAAGAGTCGCTCAAGCAGCAGGCGGATATCGTCCGCATTGTTGGCGACTACGTCCAGCTGAAGAAGGCGGGGGCGCAGAATTTCTCGGGGCTTTGTCCGTTTCATGCGGAGAAGACGCCTTCGTTCTCGGTGCACGCAACGCGGCAGTTCTTTCACTGCTTTGGCTGCGGGGAGTCGGGAGACGTTTTCACGTTTATCCAGAAAGTCGAAAACATTACCTTTCCTGAGGCGGTCCGGCTGATCGCGCAAAAGCTGGGCGTGCCCATGCCGAAGCTGACTTTCTCGAGTCCGGCGGAGGCTCGGGATGCCCAGCTTCGCATGGCTCTGCTCGACGTGCATGTACGAGCCGCCGCTTTTTTTCAGGAATCTCTGCGGCGTCCCGAGGGTGCGAATGCGCGTGAATACCTCAAAGGCCGCGGACTGGACAGCGATACCATCGCTCGCTTTCGTATCGGATACGCGCCAGATTCCGGCTTCCTGCTGCGCGACGCTTTGCGCCGCGAGTTTGACGAGGAACTGTTGCGCGAGAGTGGGCTGTTTTCGTGGAAGGAAAATAGCCGCCAGCCGTCAGCCATCAGCCATCAGGAAAAGCAGGTTCCTCGCTCCGCTCAGGATGACAATGCAGAGATATCCGACGCGAACGACGAATTGCGAACGACGAACAGCGATCCTTCGCAGCTCGTAGCTCGCAGCTTGCAGCCCGCCGCCATCTACGCCAAATTTCGCAATCGCGTCATGTTTCCCATCTGCAACGATCAAGGCAAGGTGATCGCTTTTACCGGGCGCACGCTTTCCATCGACGAAAAGGCTGGGCCGAAGTATCTGAATTCACCCGAGACTCCGATTTATTCGAAGTCGCGCGTGCTTTTTAATCTGGATAACGCTAAAGAGGCAATCCGCAAGCTCGATTATTCCATCCTCGTCGAGGGGCAGATGGATTGCATTTCGGTGTATGCGGCTGGCTTCCACAACGTGATTGCCAGTTCGGGCACGGCTTTCACCGAACTGCAAGCAAAGTTGCTGGGGCGATTCTCAAAGAGAGTGGTGGTCAACTTCGATCCCGACACTGCGGGAGCGCGAGCCACCGAGCGGACGCTCGGTCTGCTGGTGGAAGACGAATTCAACATTCAGGTGCTTACGCTCGAAACCGGCTTCGATCCCGATCTCTTCATCCGCCGCAAAGGCAAGGACGCCTACGGTTCAGCGCTGAAGCATTCGCAGAAATATTTCGATTATCTGATTGACCGCGCCAAAGCCATGTTTCCGGCGCGCAATCCGGACAGCAAGGTTAAAGCCGTCAACCATCTTCTGCCGCACATCCAGAGCGTTCCAAGCCGCATTACGCGGGATGAACTGGCCCTTGAAATTTCGCAGAAGCTGGGCATCGATTCCGCGGTGCTGCGGCAGGAACTGAAGCATGTTGCGACCAACCGCTCGGCAACGCAGGTCAAGACAACCGCCGAGGCTCAATTGACCGGCGCGGAACGCGTGCTGATTCGGGCGCTGGCCTCGATAACCGAGATGCAAGTGGGCGGAATGCGCACTTCGGCCAGAGATGGGACGGACAAGGAATTCGATCCTGCTCGCCAGGCGCAATTCGCACTGCAATCGGAACACTTGTATGAGGGCCTGGCCTCGCAGTCGTTGATCGAGGCGTTGCTGGAAGCCAGCACCAAGCCCGAGGCCGTAGACGTAATAACGCTGCCGAAAACCGAAGAGGACCGGCGCATCCTGGCCTCGATCCTGTTGCACGAAGAAGAAGAGTTGACGCCCGAGACCGTGGAGGGTGCGGTGCGGGCCCTACGCAGGATTTATTTGCGCCACCGGCTCGAAGAAGTGCAGGTCGCATTGCAGCGTTCTGGTATCTCCGCGGCGGAAAAACAGGCGCTTTTGCAGGAAAAAGTGCGGCTGAAGCGAATCTTGATGGATCACGGGCTGGGAGAACCTGACAGTCGGGCCTCCTAGCGGTCAGTGAAAGCTGGAACGAAACCCGCGCCCGCGACATCTAAAGGATTAGCGGAAAAAGAGTTAGGCAAGGCTGGGTGCAATTTACAAGAGCGCGCAAGTTTCAGCTTGCGCCGGCACGAAACGCAGTCGGCGTGCTATACTCTTAGGGTTTGTGCGCCTCGCGCACAACTTCTTAAACAATTCCCACCGCTGAAGAAGTTGGCGTCCGCTTACCAGCGAACGACCCGAGGATAATCTAGCTTGGCACTTGATGACAAGTACGACGACATAAAAAAGCTGATCGACGCAGGCAAAGAGAAGGGATATCTGACCTATGATCAGGTCAACGACCTTATCCCGCACGATGTGCACTCTCCTGAAGACCTGGAAGATCTGCTGACCACGATCGGAACGCAAGGTATTGATGTTCTCGAAAGCTCGAAAGGGCCGACGACCGATCTGGAAAAAAAATTCGAGGAAGTGGATGATGCGTCCGACGATGTCGAACTCGACCTGACCCCTGGCGCTCTGGAAAAAACCAATGATCCTGTCCGCATGTACCTGCGCGAGATGGGAACCGTTCCCCTGCTTACGCGCGAAGGCGAAGTCGAAATTGCCAAGCGCATCGAGCGTGGCCAAAACCGCGTTCTGAAGGCGCTTTCGCGCTCGCCGATCGTTATTCGTGAACTCCTGGCCCTCGGAGAGGACCTCGAAAAGGGCGTCCGCTCGATCAAAGAGCTAGTGACGTTCGACGAAGAGGAAATCACCGAAGAGATTGTCGAGAAGCGCCTGAAGGAATTTCTTGCCAAGATCAACACGCTCGACAAGCTTTACAAGAAGGTGGCTCCGCTCCAGGAAAAGCTGGCGGCGGTGAATCAAAAGAAGCGGCCGCGCGATTACCGCCGCTATCGCTTTCAGTTGGCGCACGCCATTGTGCGCACTTCGCTGGCGGTCCGCAAACTTGGCTTCACCAACAACGAACGCAAGCGCCTGATCGATCGCGTCAATCGCACAGTCGACGGCATGCGCTCGCTCGACCGGCAGATCCAGAACCTGGAGAAGCGGGCCGAATCGACCCGCAGTGAAGAGCAAAAAAAGGAATACAAGAAGCAGTCACGGGCGGTCCGCGGAGAGCTGGAAAAGCTCGAAGTGGAAGCGGGCCTGTTGTTCCAGGAGCTCAAGCGCACCCAGCGCGAGATCATCCAGGGCGACATGGATGCCGAGCACGCCAAACGCGAGCTCATCGAAGCCAACTTGCGCCTGGTCGTCTCCATCGCGAAGAAATATACGAATCGCGGCTTGCAGTTCCTCGACCTGATTCAGGAAGGCAACATCGGCCTGATGAAGGCGGTCGACAAGTTCGAATACCGCCGCGGCTATAAGTTTTCGACTTATGCCACGTGGTGGATTCGTCAGGCCATTACGCGCGCCATCGCCGATCAGGCGCGTACGATTCGTATCCCGGTGCACATGATCGAAACGATCAACAAGCTGATCCGCACTTCAAGACAGCTCGTGCAGGAACTGGGACGCGAACCTACGTCGGAAGAAATCGCCAAGCGGATGGACATTCCGGTAGCCAAAGTCCGGAAGGTCCTGAAGATTGCGCAGGAGCCGATCTCGCTCGAAACGCCGATTGGCGAAGAGGAAGATTCGCACCTGGGCGACTTCATCGAAGATCGCGCGGTCGTTTCTCCGGCCGAAGCGGTCATCAACGTCAACCTCAAAGACCAGACTTCGCAGGTGCTGCGCACGCTGACACCGCGCGAGGAAAAGGTCATCAAGATGCGCTTTGGGCTGGAAGATGGCAGCGAGCACACGCTTGAAGAAGTTGGACAGTCGTTTGCGGTAACCCGCGAACGCATCCGCCAGATCGAAGCCAAAGCCCTAAGAAAACTACGTCATCCATCCCGCTCAAGAAAGCTAAGGGCGTTCATGGACGGAGTAAGAGACTAAGTCAGAGGTAAGAGGTCAGAGTGCAGAAGTGGGGCGCGTAATCGCGTCCCATTTCTCTTGTTGCTGCCAGCCTCACCCGCGCCGAAATGGATCGCGAATCCTGACGCTGCCATACAACCGCCCATGTTCGAAGTCCTCGGAGACAATCTCCTCCAGTCCATAGTGCTCCGCGTAGGCCCAGAGGTGCGCATCGAACCACGAAATCCGATATGCCGCCGCGCCTAAGAGCGCTGAATGAACAACCGCGGCGTTCGGATAAAGGATGGGGAACTGCGCCATGAGTTCTTCCACTTCGTGGCGCGCCTCGTCCAAGGATAGGAGGGGATCCGAGCCAACTCTTGTGCGTGTCGCTGCAGATACAAACTCGATCACCGCTTGGTGGGGAATTCGGGCGGAGTCATCTCTGAGTCCCCGATGCAGAACATCACGCGCAATTCGCTGCTTCTCCGGATAACGGGCATCGAAACGGTAGACAAGCACATTTGTATCAACGAGGAAGGCCACGATCGTAAAGGTCCTCTCTCGTCCAACCGCGGTTTGAGGGTTGGGCTCCGAGCGCATGCTTCTTGCGGAATGCAGCGTTTCGCTTTTCCTGGCGGGCCGTCGCCTGCTCAAAAAGTCGGAGCCGTTGCTGGAGCGTAACAGCGTCCCCGCTGCGGGATGCGGACCGCGAACGTTTTACGACCCGCATGGCCTCTCCTGCCGGTAACCAGTCCAGTTCATCGCCAGGACGAATCTTGTACTGGTCGGCGATTGCCTTCGGGAGCGTAAGCTGGAGCTTGCTTGTCACCTTCCCCATGCTTAGAGGGTAGCAAGGAAACTGTCCTTGTTCAATCCTTGTTTTGCTCTCTTTTTGCGCTTAGATTGTTAGGGCGCTCGCGAAAAACCCCGCCCTAACCGCTCCAAAAGACGGAGCGGTTAGAACGGGGCACCCCCTGGGGCGCTTCCTGAGTGATAAGTCCCTGCCTGCTAGAATCAACCTATCCTCATGGATGCAGCTCACATCCGCAATTTTGCGATCATTGCGCATATAGACCACGGAAAATCCACGCTGGCCGACCGCCTGCTGGAGCTTACCGGTTCCCTCGCCATGCGCGAAATGCAGGAGCAGGTCCTGGACTCCATGGACCTGGAGCGCGAGCGCGGCATCACCATCAAGGCCCATGCCGTCCGCATGTTATACCCGGCGCAGGATGGGCAGATTTATCAGCTCAACCTCATCGATACTCCGGGCCATGTAGATTTTTCTTACGAGGTCTCGCGCTCGCTCGCCGCATGCGAAGGCACGCTGCTCGTGGTCGACGCTTCGCAGGGCGTCGAAGCACAGACGCTGGCAAACTCCTACCTCGCCATCAATCACGGTCTGGAAATTATCCCGGTAATCAACAAGATCGATTTGCAGAGCGCCGATATTCCGCGCACTAAGGAGATGATCGAGAGTGCCGTCGGCCTCGATGCGTCCGATGCGTTATTGATCAGCGCCAAGACCGGCCAGGGCGTGCCCGACGTCCTGGAGGCGATCGTGAAGCGCGTCCCGCCGCCAAAAGGCTCGCCCGAACGCCATCTGCAGGCATTGCTGTTCGATTCGTGGTTCGATCCTTATCGCGGCGTGGTAGTGCTGGCGCGCGTCTTCGAAGGCACTTTGCGCAAAGGGCAGAAAATCCGTCTCTGGTCAAACGGCCACGTCTATCAAGTTGAAACTCTGGGCACGCTTACGCCGAAACCAGTCGAAGTCGAGGAGTTGGTGGCGGGCGAAGTTGGCTTCATCATCGCGAACATAAAGGATGTCGCGGATACCAAGATCGGCGACACCATCACCGACGATAATCGACCCTCCCTGCAAGCGCTGCCCGGCTTCGAAGAAATCAAGCCCATGGTTTTCGCGGGACTCTACACGGTGGACGCGCACGAACATACGCAGCTGCGCGAGGCTTTGGAAAAATTAAAGCTGAACGATTCGTCATTCTTCTTCGAGCCGGAAAGTTCGGTGGCGCTCGGATTCGGCTTCCGCTGCGGTTTTCTCGGCCTGCTGCACATGGAGATCATTCAGGAGCGGCTGGAGCGCGAATACAATCTTGAACTGATCACGACGGCTCCGGGCGTGCGCTACCAGATCACCAAGACCGACGGCGAAGTCATCGAGGTGGATAATCCGTCGCGCTGGCCGGACACGAGCGAAATTGCGAAGGTGGAAGAGCCGGTGATTCTCGCGGTGATTCTCACGAACGAAGAGTACGTGGGCGGCATCCTAAAGCTGGTCGAAGAGAAGCGCGGCAAGCAGAAGAGCTTCGAATATGTGAGCGCCTCGCGGGTGATGCTGCAGTACGAACTGCCGCTGAATGAAATCGTGCTCGATTTTTACGATCGTCTGAAGTCGGTCTCGCGCGGCTACGCTTCGCTTGATTATCATCTCTCGGGCAACTGGGTTTCGCCGATGTCGAAGCTCGACATCATGGTGGCGGGCGAACCGGTGGATGCGCTTTCGACCATCATCCATCGCGATTTTGCTTACGAGCGCGGGCGGGCGCTGGCCACGAAAATGAAGCAGTTGATCCCGCGGCAGATGTTCGAAGTGGCGATTCAGGCGGCAATTGGAGCCAAGGTCATTGCTCGCGAGACGGTGCCCGCGATCCGCAAGAATGTTCTGGCCAAATGCTACGGCGGTGACATTACGCGCAAACGCAAGCTGCTTGAGAAGCAAAAAGAAGGCAAGAAGCGGATGAAACGCATCGGCCGCGTGGATATTCCGCAAGAGGCATTTTTGGCCGTGCTTAAGGTTGGGGAAGACAGCTAACAGGTTGGCGGAGGGCTCATGACGAAGATTCGACTCATAGTTTTACTGGTTGCGTATTGCGGCTCACTTTCTCTTGCCCAAAATAAGCCTCCTTCGTCAGAGACTCCCCAGAGCCCATCTCAGTCTGCGCATCAGCCGGTCCGCGTCCCCACCGCAATCATGCTGGGACGCGTCGAACATAAGACACTGCCTGTATATCCCGATGAGGCGATGAGCAAAGGAATTCAGGGCGACGTGATTTTCAAGATCGACGTCGATGAGACGGGAGCGATCTCTTCCAGCAATGCAGTCGCGGGCGACCCTCTGTTGATCGCTGCCGCCAAGGAGGCGCTGCGAACATTCCGATTCCATCCTTATCTCGTCGACGGCACCCCCGTCAAAGTTCAAAGCCAGCTCGGGTTTCACTTTGCAACAGAGAAGGCTGCTAACGGGGTGACTGGACACGTGGAATGCATTCCGACGCTTCCGGATCGGCCGTAACATCGCTCGGCCCCGGCCTAGGGAAATCATGCCCAGAAAACTTTCTCACTACGACTCGCAAGGCCGCGCTCGCATGGTGGACGTCTCCCGCAAACCGCAGACAGCGCGCGAAGCGGAGGCCAGCGCTTTTGTGGTGATGACGCCTGAGGTGATGCGGGCGTTGCCATCGAACCCCAAGGGCGATCCTCTGGAAGTGGCGCGGACGGCTGGGATCATGGCGGCGAAGCGCACCTCGGAGTTGATTCCGATGTGTCATCCGGTGGCGCTCTCGCACATTGATGTGACCCTGCGCCTGTGCGAGAATGGCGTTGCTATCAGCACAAAGGTAAAGACCGTCGCCGAAACCGGCGTGGAGATGGAAGCCCTGGTCGCGGCCAGCGTAGCAGCGCTGACTGTGTATGACATGTGCAAAGCGCTCGATAAAGGGATCGAAATCCGCGACGTGGTGTTGCAGCGCAAGTCGGGGGGCAAGAGCGGAGACTATCAGAGGGGCGCGAAGTTGAAGTAGCGTTTCAGCGATGCACGAGGTCTATGGCGAGCAACGTCAAAATCCTGCTGGTGGATGATAATCCGATGGTTCTGGGGATGCTCCAGCAGGCGCTCTCGTCGATGGGCGAAGTCAGCACTGCCACCGATGGCGCCGATGCCCTGTTGAAGGCGGTCGATGGGCTGCCGGACATCCTGATCAGCGACTATCGCATGCCCGGCATGGATGGGCGCCAACTGCTCGAAAAGCTTAAAAGCCGCCCGGCGACGGCGGGAGTCGCGGTCATTCTTATGGCCACCAAGGCCGACATCAGCGAACGATTGTCGATGCATGACCCAATCGAAGATTATCTGGAAAAACCTTTCTTCCTGAAAGATGCCACTCACAAAATCAAGCGCGTGATCGACCGGATCGCGCTCGAGAAACTGAGCAAGGCGGCATCGTCTGACGGGTTATTGCGCGGCAATTTATCGCAGATGAATGTGATCGACCTGGTCCAGTCGCTGGAGATGGGCCGCAAGAGTTGTCTGCTCACGCTGACCAAGGGCGCCGAAAAGTGCGAACTCTATTTTAATCAGGGACAGATCAATCACGCTGTTTATGGACCCGTCAGCGGCGACGAAGCCGTTTACAAAGTGCTGCGCTGGACGGACGGAAATTTCCAGATCGATTTCAACCGCAAATCTTCGCTCGAAACTACCACCTTGAACACCCAGGGCTTGCTCATGGAAGGCTTGCGCCTGTTGGATGAGGCGCAACGCGACGCCGCAGCCGAGGGTGAAGATGTCCTCCTTGACACCTGATGACTCGCCGGGTTTCTGACGCGATGGCTTCCAAAACAACTGCGGCGGTATTAACCGTTAGCGATTCATGTTCGCGTGGCGAGCAAGTGGATCTCTCCGGCCCGGCGGTTGTCGAAGCGTTAGGCCGGCACAATTTTCAGATTGTGTCGCGAAGTCTCGCGGCCGATGAGCGCGTTGAGATTCAGGAAAAACTGATTGAGCTGTGCCGAACAGCGCGCCTCGTAGTAACGACGGGCGGCACGGGAATTGCTCCGCGCGACGTTACGCCCGAGGCTACGCGGGCGGTGTGCGATCGCATGGTGGAAGGAATCGCCGATCAGATGCGCCTGCAGGGAGTGCTAAATACACGTTTTGCCGCCTTGAGCCGTGCCGTGTGCGGCGTGCGCGAGACGAGCCTGATCTTAAACCTGCCGGGTAATCCCACCGGCGCGGTCGAATCACTGGAAGCGGTGATGGATCTGCTGCCCCACGCTCTCGAGTTGATTGCCGGAAGAACTAGGCATTAGGACATTCGTCTCGTCGCCGCTGGATTTCTTCATAACCGTCCACACGCCTCGTCAGTCTGCGGCTTCGGCCCCAGTTCAGATAAGCTACTCTGGAATGTCGATAGCGGAAAATGTCGCCGAGGTGCGCCTGCGTATCGCACAAGTGGCACGTCGGGCGGGGCGCAGTCCCGGCCAAATCACGCTGATGGCAGTCAGCAAAACTTTCCCCGTCGAAAGCATCCGCGAGGCCTATGCCGCGGGCGTGCGCGTTTTCGGCGAGAACAAGGTCCAGGAATTTTCTGGGAAAGCGCCCGCGCTTCGCGACCTGCCGGATGCCGATTGGCACCTGATCGGACATCTGCAGACAAACAAAGCCGCCAAGGCGGCGGAGTTATTCGATGCTGTGGATTCGATTGACTCCGAGCGCATGGCCGAGAAACTGAATTCTTCCGCGGAAAGCGCGGCCAGGACCTTATCCGTTCTGATCGAGGTTAATGTTGGTGGTGAAACGGCGAAGAACGGCGTTGCTGCCGCCTCCAACGAGCTTGAGCAGATTCTGCAAGGCGCGCCGCGGTGGAGCAATCTGAAAATTCGCGGTCTGATGACCGTCCCGCCGTACAGCGAAGACCCGGAGGATTCGCGTCCCTATTTCCGTCAACTCCGCCAGATTCGCGATGGCATTGCTGCGTTTGGCCTGCCGCAGGTCGACATGGCCGTTCTTTCCATGGGCATGTCGCACGATTTCGAAGTGGCTATCGAAGAGGGAGCAACCTGCGTGCGCGTGGGCACGGCTATCTTTGGGGAGAGAGCAAGGGCGTAGCCAAAAAATTCACGGAGGCACACCGGGAAATTAAGAGTTTGTTAATGGGTTACCCCGTGTGCCTCTGTGTACCCTGTGGTTGAGACTCTCGATGGTAGCGATTCAAAATTCGCCCGACGGTGTCACCTTCGCAGTCAAAGTCCACCCGCGTGCCAAGAAGAATGCCATCACCGGCGTAGTAGGCGACGCGCTGAAAGTAGCTCTCACTGCTCCTCCCGTGGATGGCAAGGCCAATGAGGCCTGCATCGAATTCTTCACAAAACTTTTGAAGGTGCCGCGTTCCTCCGTTACTATTGCGGCTGGCCAGAGCAGCCGGAATAAAGTGATTCGCGTGGCCGGCTTGTCGGCCGATGAGATCGGGCGACGTCTCGCAAGCAAGTAGCTGGCATCGCCGATCCGCACAGCCAAGGCCTGTACCCACGTGGACAAAATCAGGAGCAGCGATTGACCTTTTCCGAACGTTTCCACGAAATCCGCACCGGCTTTGAACGCCCCTTCTGGGTCGCGAACATCAGCGAGATATTCGAACGTCTTTCCTACTACGCGGTTTTTGCGGTCCTCGTGCGCTACCTGCATGAGGCGCTGCAGTTCCCGGTCGATCAGGCGACCAGTTTTGGCGGATTGTTCGGGGCGGGCGTTTGGGTGATGGCGATCTTCGGAGGTGCGGTGGCCGACCGCATCGGGTTTCGCCGCGCCCTTTCGCTGGCGTACTTCATCCTCAGCTGCTCTTACTTCCTGGTTGGCTCGATCGCAGCTCCGTGGCTCGCGCCCGTGCGGTCAGTCGTCCCCCTCGGATTGCTGGTCGGTGTGGTGTTATTCCTGCCCGCGCTGGGCGTGGCGATGGTCAAACCGAGCGTGGTGGGCACCACGGCGCGCTGCTCCAAAGAAAACGTGCGTTCCATCGGATACTCCATCTACTACACGCTGGTGAACATTGGCAGTTTCATGGGACCGTTTCTCGCGGGTTGGGTGCACTCGCGGATGCGCGTCGAGAACGTTTTTCGTCTCGCCGCTCTCAGTGTGTTTCTGATGTTTATTGCCGTTTTGATTTTCTTCCGCGAGCCCCGGCGCAGCGGCGAGCAGCCCACCGCCTCGCTTGCCCAGGTTAGACGCAACCTGCTGACCGTACTCGGCAATGGACGGTTCGTCCTGTTCCTGCTGATTTTCTCCGGCTATTGGATCGTGTTCTGGCAGCAGTATCTGATTCTTCCGGTCTACATCCACGACTATGTGAACGCCTCGGCCAACACAGAACTGATCCTGATTGCTGACCCGTTGATCGTGATCACGCTCACGGTCGCAGTGAATGCTCTCACGCGCCGAATTTCACCTCTCCCGGCAATCACGCTCGGAACCGCGATTACGGCCATGGCCTGGCTTATTCTGGCATGGCACCCGCATGTCTGGACGGCGGTCTTGGCATTGATGATCGTAGCCCTCGGCGAAATTATTCAGTCTCCCCGTTACTACGAATACGTTTCGCGGCTCGCGCCTCCGGGGCAGCAGGGCACCTACATGGGGTTCGCGTTTCTGCCCATCGGCATCGGCTCGCTGATCGCCGGCAAGTTTGGAGGCATGCTCATTCACCATTTTGGCGAGGTGACGCATCAACCCGAGCGCATCTGGTGGGCGGTGACCGGGGTCGGCCTGGCGACGGCAGCGGCGCTTTGGGTTTATGACAAAGCATTGAAGACGGGTGGAACCGCTACTCCACAGGCAAATTAGGTCACATTCAACGGTGACCCTGGCTCACTGCATTGAACTAGCCTTTCCTCTTATGATGAGCCTCTCGGCGCGTACGAACAGCAGACAACGCGCATCGCCGATATCATTCGAGGAGCTCGTGACTCAAAGAAAAAGCACGCCTGTCTATATTGCCGAACACATACGACGAGTTTTGAAAGATGGCGGCTCGGCTCCGCACTCGGATGATGTGCAACGCTTCTTTAAGGAAGAAGTACGATCGCGCGGCTGGTACACGGCCGAGTTGAGGAAATTCGCGGTGCGTTTCCGGCGCAGCATCGTGCGCGAGCGGGGAATGGATTTCCTGGTGCAGGTTGCGGACGACCTTTTCTCGGGCCAGGTTCTTGAAGAGAAGGTGATGGCCGTCTTCCTGCTCGAAAAACAAACTCAGAATTTCGGGAAAAAGGAATTTCAGCTCTTCGCCTCCTGGCTCGATCGCGTCAGCAGTTGGGCCGATCACGATGCGCTGGCGCATTATCTGCTATCGCCGATGGTGGCAGAGTCCCCAGCCCTTTGCCGCCAGGTTTTCCTGTGGACGAAGTCGCCCAATCGCTGGCGGCGCCGCGCAGCCTGTGTCGCTCTGATTCGCGGGGCCCGCGCCGGACAGTTCTCCCGGCAAGTCGTGCGGCTTGCTTCTGAATTGCTGCAGGACGAGGATGACATGGTGCAGAAAGGATTGGCCTGGCTCCTGCGCGAAGCCGCCAAAGCCGATCCCCAGCACACCGTGCCTTACCTGATGAAGATCCGCACCCGTGCGCCCAGACTGGTGTTGCGGACCGCCTGCGAAACTCTGCCCGCCGCAACTCGGAAGCAAGTCTTGCGCTGACGAGGGATTCCCAACCACGCAGTCAACGTAAAGACGCAACGAAGACCCTTCCAACTTCTGCCAAAATTTGCTTGGCCCCCTGCCCTCTGTGTCCCTGGTAAGGGCATTTCACGGCGATGGCCAGAGACTCGTCTCAGTGCCCTTCCTCTTCCAGAAATTTCTCCACTTCCAGCGCCGCCATGCAGCCGGAACCAGCGGCGGTGATGGCCTGCCGATAACGGCGGTCTTGCACATCGCCGCAGGCGAACACGCCGGACACTTTGGTGAAGACATCCTTGTGTGTCACCAGATATCCATCGGCATCGGTGTCGAGCTGGCCTGCAAAAACCTTGGCATTCGGAATGTGGCCGATCCCAAGAAACATTGCACTGGTAGGAAACTCCCAGCTCTCGCCCGTCTTTAAATTGCGCAGGCGTAGGGCGGTCACTTCTTTCTTGCTCACATCGAGAACGTCATCCACAACCGTGTCGGTAAGAAATGCAACTTTCGGATTAGCGCGCGCGCGATCAAGCATGATCTTCGACGCGCGAAACTGTTCGCGACGATGAATGAGCGTCACCTTGCTCGCAAAACGCGTCAGAAACGTTGCTTCTTCCATGGCGGAGTCGCCGCCGCCAATCACCACAATTTCCTTTCCTGAGAAAAAGAAACCGTCGCACGTTGCGCACGAAGAAACACCGTGGCCGATCAGAGCGTGCTCGTTGGGCAAGCCGAGCCAGCGCGCCGAAGCCCCGCTGGCGATAATCAGCGTGCGCGTCTGGATCGTGTCCTTGCCGACCGTCAGTTCGAGCGGATGCCTGCTTAAGTCCGCCTTCACCACGTGGCCGATGCGATACTCAGCGCCAAAACGCATCGCCTGCTTGCGCATGTTCTCAATCAGTTCAGGGCCCTGAATTCCTTCGGGAAAACCAGGAAAATTTTCCACCAGCGTGGTCATGCCGAGTTGCCCGCCAGGTTCATGGCCTTCGATGACCAGCGGCTTAAGGTTGGCGCGGGCGGAGTAGAGAGCGGCGGTGTGGCCGGCGCATCCGGAGCCCATGATTACGACGTTGCGTATGTCCATAATGTGATAAACGCACCAGTAAATAGATTCCTACGGATGGATTTCGCTTCAACTCGGCTCAAACAGACCGGTCCGGGCCAGACGCCCTTCGCTCCATCGGTCCCGGCCTTACCGATTCTTTTTGACGCTCGTTCCCACCTCAGTTGATTTCACGGCCGCGCTTCCCACGCCCAGCCGAGCTAGTTCCTCGGGCACCATTTTCCGAGCACCTAAGGCGTCGCGATAGTGCTCCATAATGGACGAGGCCGTGTGGAAGATCGGCTCGTACGCGCTTTGGTCCGTGGCAGGTGTTCCCTCTTCTCCCGAACATCGCGCCAGCGCCACTGACGATTTTCCAAAGCGCTCCACGCGGACGCGGGAGACGGGCGTGGTCGAGGCTAACATCGCCTGCGCAGAAGCTACCGTCGACGCGCTGTCTTCAATCGAAACCTGCACCATATCTTTGGGATCACGCACCCGCAGCACGAGCGTCTCCACCATGTTTTTCGAATCGACGCTGAACGAGTACTGCACATTGCTGAAGAGTGCGCTCTCGGGAAATTCACGCCGGATCCGGACCCAGTCTGCCGCGGAAACGGCCCCCGCCGGCAATGGTTGCATGCCTGGAATTGGAGTATTTGGGTCCATGGTCGATCGCCCGCGCGATACCTCGAAGTCGGCGCTGAACTTCGGTTGCCCCGGCACCTTGGCCAGCGCGGAAGAGAGTTCTTTTTGTGCGTCGGCTGCCGGAGCGCACACATTGAGAACATTTACTTTAACTTGAGGCGCCTGCTGCTGCGGCTGCTGCGCGAAAGCCACCGCGACTAGAACCAGGGTCGCGATCAGAATTTTGTGAGGGAACACACGCGAGATTGTATCAGGGTCTGCCAGCGTGCATGACAACGCGGCAAAAGGCAAGAAACTTAGCCCATGGGTACATAAACAATCACAGCGATAGCCAGTGCTGAGACCGGGGTCAGTCCGGGAGTTTCAGTCGGCGGCCCCGCTCTCGGGCTCAATTGCGCCATGCCGCCGCAGCAACTGCGGCAAGTTTTGCGAGAACGCGGAGCGCGGCAAAACCATATCACAGCCCACTTCGTGTGCCTTTTGCTTCAGGTCGCCCTGCACATGCGAGAGGAACCCAATGATCGACGTCCCTTTCTTAAGCTTGCTTTTCAACTTGGGGATGAGCGTCAAAGGCTTCGCATTGGCATTATTCAAGTCGAAAATAATCAGGGACGGTTTCTCCTCACCGTTGCTTTTCATGCGCTCGGCGAGTTCCTTCTCGTTCTTGACAAACTCCACCTTAACGTTCATCTTGCGGCCCGTGTCCTGAATCTTGCTCAGAAAGAACAGGTCCTCGACAAACGCGAACACGCGCGAAGCCGCATCCTCACGCGGAGTCGGCAAAGGCTCGGGATCGGCCACCGGGTAAGGCCCTGACATGCCTCCCCTGCGCGGCCCCTTGTTGCCATTGTCGCCTGCGAGGTTGGCGCGGTAGCTGTGATCCATGGGAGCCGTAAAGATTCCCTGGTGATCCTGACGCGCGCGGCCCATGGGACCACCTGCGCCCCGTCTCGGCGGCCGCCGTCCGCGGCGCCGTTTGTGTTTCCCTCCTCCTGGGGAGGGGTTTCCTGGTCCTGCATTCATATTTTTCTCTTGATAATCGTGAAATTACTTTCTGGTCCTTGCCAGAGCCGGTCCAGATGGGGCCGGTTCGCATTGTCTTTTATCGGCCTGCACCTTATCGGTCTGCACCTGCGACGTAGAACACAGCCCCGTCATTACACAGAGCACGCCTGACTACGCTTGACTGCCTGGCAGACCACAACCCCACGTCGGCTGGATGCAATACGAGAACGATAACCAAACTGGTGCTGTTCAACGTTATTCGAATTTGTCGTTATTCCTATTCAGGCGCCTGGAGTTTTTTGCTGGGCGCGAACGGCCTGCCTGGAAGCTTGGCCATTGGGAACACTATGATGTTACTCATGAAATGGCCCGGCGCGCAAGGGGGGAATCCCCTAAGTTTTCCACATCGGCGTTACCCCGGTACCCTTTCGCCACCTCCATCGTGCCTAGTCTGAACTCCCTGGCCCAGACTGGTGCATTGTGTTGGTACGGCGCCTGCTTGTCTGAAGTTCCTTTGCGCCGCCGCCGATAAAGCAAAGGTGAAACCCGCCGTTTCTGCCGAGAAAGTCTCTGCCTCCGAATCGCTGGCTTTGCCCGGACAACGCTTCGTCGCCCGCCAGCCGATTTTTGACCGCTCGCAAAAAGTCTTTGGATACGAAATTCTGTTCCGCAACGGCATTCAGGATTATTTCAATGCCGACCCGGAACTGGCGGCACGATCGGCCCTCGATAGCTCGCTGCTCTTCGGCATCAACACGCTTTGCGATAATCGCCGCGCGTTTGTGAATTGCACGCGCGAGGTGCTTTTCAAAGACCTGATCACGCTGTTGCCACCCACCCAAACCGTGGTCGAGATTCTGGAGACGGTTGAGCCCGAAGATCGCGTCGTTGCTGCCTGTAAGCGGCTCAAAGCAGCCGGCTATCTCATCGCGCTTGATGATTTTGTGGCAGAGGATCCACGTCTGCCGCTCTGTGAATTTGCCGACATCGTCAAAGTGGATATTCGGGCAACGACGCCGGAGGAGCGCGCGGGTCTGATGCGCCAGTTGGCGTCTCCAAAATGCAAAATGCTGGCGGAAAAACTCGAAACCCCGCACGAGTTTCACCAGGCTCGCGACATGGGTTTCGTCTACTTTCAGGGATATTTCTTCTGTCGCCCCGAAATCGTCATCGGCCACGAAGTTCCCGCCAGCCGCCTGCACTATATTCGCCTGCTGGAGATGATCTCGCGCACGGAAATCGATATGCACGAACTCGAAGTCATGCTGAAACGCGAAGCATCGCTTTCTTATCGTCTGCTCCGCTATTTGAATTCTCCGCTCTTTGGATTTGCCCTCGAAATCAAGTCCATCCGGCATGCCATGGCGATCCTCGGAGAACGCGAATTACGGCGCTGGATACGGCTCGTCGTCGCCGTGGGTGCAGCCGAGCAAGCATGCAGCGAACTGGTGTTGATGGGACTGGCGCGCGGCCGGTTTTGCGAAATGCTCTCCAAGCGGCTGCATGCAGAGACGGATCTCTTCCTGATGGGGCTGCTTTCCATCATGGACGCAGTTCTCGAAGTCAGCATCAATTTTCTTCTCGAACAAGTGCCGGTCGACCGCGAGACCAAAGCCGCGCTGCTGGGACAGAAGAGCACCCTGCGGCCTCTCTACCAGCTCATGCTGGCGCAGGAATCGGGCGAGTGGGCAGACTCCAGCACACTCGCCAAACAACTGCATTTGTCGGATGAGGAAGTCGCTTCGGCCTGGTTTCAGGCCCTGCAGTGGGCGCAGGAAGCAACCAGCAACGTGTAAGGAAAACAGCTCTCAGCTGGTCAGCCGTCAGGAAAATCAAAAGCTATAACGCTCCGCCGCTGAACGAGAATGTAGCAAACGCCGACCCCGTTCAACGATTTTACTGACGGCTGACGGCT
Organism: uncultured Acidobacteriaceae bacterium; assembly: GCA_963775845.1. Taxonomy (GTDB): domain Bacteria; phylum Acidobacteriota; class Terriglobia; order Terriglobales; family Acidobacteriaceae; genus Acidiflorens. Next base: position 1,048,563 of record CAVZKN010000002.1, read on the forward strand.
GATGGCTCTACGGCGCTTCAATCAATTCCATCTTGCCGTCGCGCGTTCGGTGCAGCACCATCAGCGTCCCTTTGGGATCGCGAAAAACAAAAACATCCTTGTCGCGGAAGTGCGCCTCTTTGATCGCTTCTTCGAGCGTCAAGGGACGTAGCGACACCGAATCCTTTGCATGCACCAGGTGCACTTCGGTCGTCCTCGCAACCGACGGGAATTTATGGACCAGAACCGAGAAACTCGCCTCCTCGGCTAAACCGATAGCGGCTTCCGCCATGTTGGCTTCGAGCGACTGGCCATCAAACTTCTTGACTGCCTTGCGCTTTTTGCTCAGCCACTTCGTTTTGTGTTTCAGCGCCTGTTTCTGCAGGTGCTCCATGGCCTGGTTCACGGCGGACACCATGTCGTCCGTTTGAGCGATTCCGACAATTGGCCCATTGGGCGGGTCGATGGTGATTTCCGCTTTGTGCTGCCGTTTTTCGACCGACAGAATCACCTTGGTTTCGAATCGGTCGCCAAGAATTTTGCGGATCTTATTGAGCCCGGTTTCAACGTCTTTGCGGATGGTAGGAGTAACTTTAAATTTTCGGGCGGTGAATTCCACATTCATTGAGAGTCCTCAAGGGTCGGATCATCTGGTGATCGGGCCGTTGGATCATCTAAGGTTCAAATGCCCTTGACTTAGATCGCCCGATGACCCGATGGTCAGATGGCCAGATTATTTTTTCACTTATTTCTTTACTCTTCTTTGATGCGTACTGGGAATCTTCATATCCTCGCGATATTTCGCTACGGTTCGGCGGGTAACCTGGATTCCCTGCGACTGCAGGATTCTGGTGATCTGTTCATCGGTTAGCGGACGGCTTGGATCTTCTTCCTCAATCAACTTTTTCACGCGGCGCTTCAAAATCAGGAGCGAGGTGCCTCCGCCCTCGGGTCCTTGCACACTCTCGGAGAAGAAATATCGTAACTCGAACACGCCCTGCGGCGTGTGCACATACTTGTTCGCGACCGCGCGGCTTACCGTCGAAGGATGCACGCCGATCTCCTCGGCCACTTCCTTGATCATCATCGGCTTCAGCTGATCGATGCCGCGCTCCAGAAAATCCTCCTGGCGCGCCACGATCGAATAGCAGACCTTCGCAATCGTCTGTTTGCGCTGCTCGATATTCTTGATCAGCTGAATGGCCGACTTGTAGCGATCTTTCACATAATTGCGCGTGTCACGGTCGTTGCCGTCGCGGTTCAGCAGCCGTTTGTAGGCGGGATTCAGGCGCAATTGCGGCATGTCTTCGTCATTCATGATGACCAGCCATTCGTCACCGTGCTTGACGAATGCCACATCCGGTTCAATCAGGCGCGCCGGAACCTTGTTGTAGCGCAAGCCCGGCCGCGGATCGAGCGTCCGCACATAATCGAGCCCCGCCATCACCGCTTCCACCGGACGCCCGATGGCGCGCCCAATTTCCTTAAACTGCTTCAGAGTCACCGCGCGCAGGTGCTGGTCGACCACCGCGATCGCGTCTTTTATTACCTGCTCGGTCAGCCCATTGCCATTGGCATGCAATGGCAGTTGCTGCAGGTGATAGTTCAGCTGGTAGAGCAGGCACTCCCTCAGGTCTCGACAGGCGATGCCCTGCGGATCGAATTGCCGGACAACTTCTAGAGCTTCGTGCAGCTCTGAGACCGTAAAACTCACATCCGAAATCCGGGCTGGCGCGGCTCCCGTGGCTGATCCAGTCCCATTGTTCTGGCTGGGCGAACTGGGCCACGGCGCCTCGACCGGCGCATCCGAAATCGATGTGTGATGAGGATCTGTCGTAATTTCCGGCCTAAGTGCGCACTCGGGAGGGAAGGCGGACTGAGTTCCTTGCGAGACTGCTGGAACTCCGGAAATTTCTACCCCAGAAATCTCCGTCGGATCGGCGGACTCTGAAGTAGCAAGACCGCCACCCGCTTCGGAAATATCGTCGGAAAAATCCGCAGATTCAACCAAAGATTGAGCGGCATCCTTGCTTACAGCCAGCCCCAGTGCCTCCGCATCGCCAATGATCTTGGCCGCCGCCTCTACATCTGCCTCGGGTGGCGTAACCGGAGCGATTCCCAGCAACTCTTCGTCGCTGGCAATCAGGTAGCCTTCCTCATTCAGGTTGCCAATGATCACTTCCGCCGCCTGCCGCACCGGCGGACGCAGCGAGATTGCGCCCAGTTGCCACAACAGGTGATCGCTTAAATTTCCCGGCTTCGACAGGAAGTTTTCGAACGAAGGCTTTTCGATCTCTTCCATCTCGCCTGAGCTGCGGTAACCAGGGTCCAGATAATCCTGGAAGAAGGAGCCAAAGTCGATTTCTTCGAAGGGATCTTTTTTCTCATCCGCGATCGCGGTCGGCTCTTCCGACGTCGCTTTCGATGCCAGCCGGTCGCGTTCTTCTTCCTGGCGCCCAACATCATCCAGCAGTGGAACCGCGTCTTCGAGTTCTTCCAGCACCGGATTCTCGACCATCTCGGCATTGATCATGTCCTTGAGCTCGAGCTTGTTGAGCGCGAGCACCGACACCATCTGCACGAGGCCCGGCGTCAGAATCTGCCGCTGGGACAATTTGACGTTCAATTTGTGCTGAAGTAGCACCGTTTCTCCGTAAAAATCTTCTCAGTCTTCAGTCAGCGGCGACCATCAACAGCCGCCACAATGAAGTCCATAAATTCAAGCTTCTCATGCACCGCGCCCAACCGTCTGGACACGAAAGGTCACTCTGCCCACGCCTTAGTAACCGAAAACTGCCATCGGGTCATCGGGTGATCTGACCATCGGATCATCGAAAGTCAAAGGCGTTTGATTTTAGATGGCCAGATGACCCGATCACCCGATGGCCCGATTTCCCTCAACTCGAATTCTCACACCAATGAGAAGCTTTCCCCCAAGTAGACCCGTCTCACCTCCGGGTCACTGCCCAATTGCTCCGGCGTACCTGAGCGGAAAATCCTGCCCTCGTTAATGATGTACGCCCGATCCGTCACCGACAGCGTTTCGCGCACGTTGTGATCGGTGATCAGAATTCCTATCCCGCTTGCCCGCAAATCGGAAATGATCTTCTGCAAATCCAAAACCGCAATCGGATCGATTCCCGAAAATGGCTCGTCCAGCAAAATAAATGTCGGATTGATACAGAGCGATCGCGCGATTTCAACCCTCCGCCGCTCCCCACCCGATAACGCATACCCGCGATTTTGGCGAATATGCTCCAGCCCCAGCTGATCGATCAGCTTCTCCGCCTTTTCCCGCCGCTCATGCCACGAAATTGGCTGAACTTCGAGCACCGCCAGGATGTTTTCCTCGACCGTCAGCTTGCGAAAGACCGACGGCTCCTGCGGAAGATAGCTGATCCCATACTGGCGCGCCCGTAAGTACATGGGAACGCTAGTGATATCGTCGTCGTCGTACAACACCCTGCCTGTGTCGGGGGGAACGAGACCTACGATGGAGTAAAAAGTGGTGGTTTTTCCGGCCCCGTTCGGTCCCAGAAGCCCCACAACCTCACCCTGCAGAACCTGAAGGCTTACTCCATTGACTACGCGTCGGCGACGATAGGATTTACCAATTTCGTCGGTCGCCAGCGTATGCATTTATCGTGCCACTTGCGTCCGCGTGACTGACGGGGACGTTTCTCTGCCTTCCACGAGCACCCTATCATCGTGTCTGTAGAAAGTCAACGAATCGCCGGTAATTTTGCCCCGTTCGGCATCAAAAATGCTAGGCGGTCCGCCGGTCAAGACGAATTTGTCGTCCGCAGCCGTGTACACGAGCCGGTCGCCCGTGCCACGTCGCGCCGGTTGGACGATTACGACCTTCTCTTCTGCCACGATGTGATCGATCTGACCCGGCATCGCCGCATTTGGCCCCGCCTTCGCTTGCGGCGCTCCTGCCTGCGACTGGCTCTGCGGCAGCAGAAACACGGTCATCCGCTGCGCGGTCATAATGGCGTCGGCAGCCTTCGCCGTCACCCCGCCCTCCAGATAAATCTTGCGCTCGGCATCGACATAGTTGAGACGCGCCGAAGTTACATGCACAGGTGTCGCCTTGCCGCTCTTATCCAGCTGCACCAGCACAGTCGAAACCGGCTGATCCGCGCTCGCCTGCGCCACCAGCGAGCGATGATCCCGATCAAACTGCAGCGTGGGCGCCTGCACAATATTCGCGTCCTGCCACAGCCGTGCATCGCCCGTATAGAGCGCAATTGCCGGAGAATGATGCGCCGTCATGCTGCGGCTGGTCACGTGAATCGGGTCCGACGACGCGAGCATGGCGCCGTCCGGCTGCGCCTTCAGATCAGAGTAGGTGCTCTTGACGTTCCCTTCGGCCAGCGCGTCGCCAGTCGCCCGGTTCACCCGAATCGTCTGCGCCGTCGTGGTCATACCCGTATCTACGACGCGAGGCGACCCGTTCAGCACCAGCATTTGATCCCGGGTGGTGTATTCGCCCCGCTGCGCCCACGCCTTTTGTGGGCCATCGATGTATGTAAGATTCCCCGTCTGCGTGATCGACCGCACCCCGCCGTCCGGCAGAAAAATCACATCAAGCATCTGGCTGGTCGATATGCGGTCGGGTTGAACCGCCGCCCCTCCCTTGCCGGAGGTGCTGCTCACGATTCTCGCGTCCGGCTCGCCGTGCAGCGTTGCCAGACGATTCTTATCCGTGAACCTGGCGGTAAACTTGGCGGCCGTTACCACCGTTTTCTGATTCGCTCCCGGCTCTGTAATGACAATACGCGGAGGCCCGCTGGTCTCCGCCCGTTCGAGCAGACGACCGTCCTTCACAGTGAAGTCCATGATCGGCGCTGTCATTTCGATATCCTGTGCCTGGCCGCCCGCCTTCGCCGAAGACATCCCGGCACGCTCACCCTGCCCGCCTTTCCGGATCACCCGCACGCCGTCCTCAGCATGAACCGTCTTCAACACCTGGTGAACCCCGAAATGCAAAGTCGCTTGTCCTGCAAAAGCCTGGGTGGGCGGCTGTGCTGGCTGGTTTTCCGTTGAGTCGCGGCTGGCGGCGTCCCCGCTGGTAAGCTGCACGTTGCCGGTGAGAATCATTGTCGTCAGTTCATTTTTCGCTCCGCTGAGGAATAACTGCGCGCGATCGGAACGCTCGTGCGTCGGTGAAGCAGATCCCGTCGCGTTTGCGCTGGCAGAGTTTGACGAAGCACCAGGAAACTCCGTCTCTACATCTCCTTCGGCCAGAATGTGCTCCACCGTGTTGTCATCGCGTAGGAAGAACGTCGCCTCGTCAGCCCGCACGCGCTGCGCCCCGCGGTCCATGTGCACCGCTGCCAGAACCACCTGCCGCGGCTGCTTCGAAATCACGCCATGATCCGCGGTCAGATGCACGGGTTGCGCCCGGTTGACGGTGATCGCGACCGTCGATAGCAGGTTCATCGTGCCATCCTTAGCCATATAATGAACGCCGATCGCTGAGCCCATTGTCTGCGGGGTCTGGAACACGACCTTGCCCGTCGCCGAAGCGTCTCCGGTATTTTTGTTGAAGACGAGGTCGTCGGTTTCCAGATGAAGCGGGGCTGTGGCCTGCTCGGGAGGCGACTGGTCGGAATGCCGAATACCCTCGGGATTCGCCTGCAGGTCGATCAGGACCCGGCCCTTGGCGCTCACATCGCCGGAAGCGGGATCGTATTCAAAATCATCGCCCGAAATTTGGTCAAAGCGGCTCGCATCTTTGCCGTAAACAATGATCTTGACATTGTGCAGCTCCGCCCGGCCGCCCTGCTTGAACTGGACCGCCTTCGAAGCGCTCACTGTGAACTGCGTACGTCCTCCCTCCGACTTCGAGATAGAGAAGCCCTCGGCGGTCTGCTGAATGTTCAGCCCCATCTTCGCCGGAACATCGTGCAGCACTTTATGCAGGCTCCACCGCGCATAGAAGTACATTCCTGCGACCGTAGCCACCATCAATATCGCGATCGCGGCAAACCAGTGGCGCAGCCGTGAAACCCCTGTCTTGGAACTTGTCTTGGAAGAGGACATCTCAGGTTCAGTGTAACGCCCCCGCGCGCTGTGTCCCGCGACAAGGCGAAGCGGCCCACCGCGAAGCGCGGCTATTTGCCAGGTTCGGCGGTTGCGAGGCTCTTGCGCAGAAATTCCAACACCTTCGGAATGGCATCCAGAGAAGATTCCACATCCCCTTTCGCACTACCGCCCCATTGCATCGTTCCCATCCACGCCGGCACGATTTCGGGCCGCCCCGCCATGTGTCCCGCATGAGAGTAGTCCAGGCTCTCAACCGGATACTGAAAACGGGCATTCTTCAGACGGTTTACCAGACTGTTTGCCATGATCGAGGACGGCCACTCGCGATCGTCATCCCCGGAAATCAGCATGATCGGCCCATGCGTTTGTTCGACTGCGATGGCTGCCTGCATCGGGGCGTTTTCGTTAAAAATACTTCCATGCCGAGGAAAAAAGTAGGCCAGCGGATGGCCCTGCCACGTCCACGCAAATTGCACTTGCGTGCCTCCGCAGCACGCAGGATAGCGAACATTCGCCGGAACATAGGCTACGACCGCTCGAATGTGGGGGTACATCGACCCCAGTTGCAGCGCCAATTCACCGCCGCGCGAAGTTCCCACCACCGCAATTCGATCGGGCATTACCTCGGGCCGCTTCCTCAACCACCCAAGCGCGCTGCCAAAGTATTCCAGAGGAATCGACTCCAGATGTTTTGGCAGATTCTCGTAATTAAAATAAGCAAGCGCAAAAGCAGCAAAGCCGTGCGAGGCCAGCCACGCCGCTTTCGGCAGCGGAACCCCGCCCTCCGAACCTCCCACCACCAGCACGCCCGGATGAGGACCAGGCCCCTCCGGCACAAGAAACACTCCATGAAGTTCCCCGTTCACATTCACCCGGCGAACTCCGTCGGCCACGGTCCGCTGCTCCAACTGAGCGCTCGCCACGAGCTTGCCACCCTCCAATAGTTGAAATTGGATGATTTGCGTTCCCAGATCGTGCGGCGCCGCATAGCGCACGACGTTCTTGTCCTCCGGCTTCATCGACCACACCAGCCCCATCGCCGAAACTTCGTTGTACGAGCCCTTGACTGGAGCCTCGCGCGAAACATCTACCAACCCCTGAGAATCGGCCAGAAACTCGCCATGCGAACTCCAGTGGTGTCCGTTTCCATCGACCAGGAAAGCCTGGAGGGTGACTACTTCGCCAGGCCGTAATCCACTCGCGCGCAGGTTAACTACTTCATCCGAGAGAGCTTGCGCCGGAGTAACTTCCAGCTTCTGCGCTTGCAGGCTGCAAATCCCAAAGGCACAGAGCCAGGCCGCAAGTAAGGCGCGGAACTTCATTAAGTCAAACATCCAGCCAGCCGCTCGATCAGTCCCGCCGCACCAGCGTGCCGGCCAGCAGATCGTGCAGTCCCTGCTTGCGCTCCGTGAGGCCGACCATGATGTACCCGATGAAAAAGATTGCCGCCGAAACCCATTTCGCGAAATGCCGGCCGGTGGCGCGGCCGAACGAAATCCGGTTGCCGTAAAGATCGGTGACCTTCAGGCCAAGCACCATCTTGCCGAGCGTCGCCTGGTAAGAAGAGCTTTCCATGAGCGCTTCATACAACCAGGATCCGAAAAAAAACACGATCCGCGCCACCCCCAGAATCGCGAATCCGATCGGATGGATTCCATGCATCATGCCGGTCAGGCTCAGTCCGCCAAACAACACCCAAAACGGAATGGCCACCATAGAAACGATGATGCCGTCGATGATCGCCGCCACAACGCGTATCCAGAATCCTCCGTAGCGAACTCCTGCCCACTGCATATTCGCCGGATACGGGGCCGCGTATGTGGCCGCCGGAGTTGGCGAGGCTGGAGCCGTTGCCGGAAACACCCCGGTCGCCGGAGCGGTCGGCGCTCCGCAACGGCTGCAAAACTGCGCACCCGCTGCATTCTGCGCGCCGCACTTGTTGCAGAAAAAAGTTCCGTTCATGACCCGGCACTATAAGGGTTTCCCAGCCAACTGTAAAGCTGCGATGCTGACCCGCCATCAATGCAAAACCGTTGCTGAAGAACTAAGTCTCGTACCCGGGTATGGCTCTATTGGCTGCGTAGAGTGTGGGGCTTCCGAGCTCGTTCACGCAACTCCCGGCGCGACTGCCTCTCGTTTTGCTGGCAGAAGCGCTAACAGGACAACTCCGATAACAAGGTTTACGATCACATCGGCAAAGTTCCGATGGACGCCGTGCATCCACGCTTCCACGCTTTGAATAGCCATCACCGCGCCATGGGAGATGTTCCACCAAGCTACCAGAGCAATCATCGACCGATGCTCAGCGGGTCTCCTTGCGCCGATGAGTAGAAAGACCCCGACCGGAATAAAAAAGCTCAGAAACATCGGTCCGCACTCGCACTTCCCCTCCACAAGCCAGCTGGAATGCCACAGATCCTTAAATAGAAAATAAATTTGGGGCAGATTCAACAGCCCCACAATCACCAGGACGACCTGTGTCAGGCGTTCTATTTTCACATTGACCTCATTTGAGCGAATTTTGTTGCAAGCGCTGCAGCGGCTCCCGCAGAGGATTCACAAACTCGTTGACGTGGCTAACGCGACACGGAGCCATATTTAATTGACATCGTCATGAACCCAGATGTGAAACCCTCCAAACAACACGTCATCCGGCTGCCTATCGGCCGTTGCTCGCATTGTGAAAAACTCGTCGGGGCAGTTCTCCTGCTGCAAAACAGTTTCCAGTAATTCAACCTGTTCTATTTCGAGAGCGATGCAATCCAGGTCTCTTTTCGCGATGGCAGTCACCCGATCTTCAAAATGCTTTGCGGACTCCGCCCATGCAACGACGTTCACGTAAGCCCCTTTGCCGTCGCCGAACCGTTTAAAGTTCTGGCAGGCGGGATCGGCGACTAGGCAGACGAGACCTGTCCAGAGTTCCATGGTGTCGATTATTGCTCAAAATTGTTCAACTGTTGAAGCCAGGCGATTACGATCGTCGATCCTGTCGGTTCGCGGTCGGCACGGTGGCCTGCAAACGCATGGATCGTTTGGGTACATTTTTGAGCAATCCGGTAGTTAAGAAGAAGTGATCCCAGCTTCCGGTTGGCGGACGATCCGCTCCGAACTAAGTGCGGCTTCACCCCCTGACCAGGTCCACGCCTGCCAGATGATGACCGAGGTGCATACAGTTTCGATCGTCGCGAAGAACAAGTACTCAGGAAGAGCGGGCGTCCGGGTATTTGGCCAGGCCAGAGGCGGAACGTAGGTCAGGAAACCGTTTACAAGGGTGCAAATTGCAGCCGCGATGATATTTCGCCAGCCGGTTCGCTCTAAACGGAAGTAGCCGAGACGCCACAATCATGGCCATGGGTATTTCCATCAAGACCGCTGAAGGGGCCAGAATCCATTGTGGGAGATGTGGGACGTGGTCTACAGACCATAGGGCAAAAACGTCCGCATACAGGTAGTTCAATAACGCGAAGATCCAAAATAGAGACAACTGCTCCTTTGTGTCATGCATGTCAACCTCCTGCGGAAGAGCAATGCAGGATCTGAGTTTCGCTCCTGCGTTCTGTACTGTGCATTTGAGCACTTTGAGAATACGGGCGAGAACATCAAAAGGATGCAAGGTACTGGGGAGTATCCTGATTTGCCTCGCTTCACCACGGAGTCACGGAGACAACCTTGAACCTCAACACCAATCTGGCAACTGCATCACTTGCGTCTTTCTTGGGCACTCATCCGTATTACGAGTATGGTGGGGACGACCGCATTATCGCTGGCAATATCGCTGGAGGGGCTTGTGGCAGTGGATGCGGATGTGGTCCGGCTTCGCCGAGGCGACCTGAACGCTCTCTCGGAACTGATTACCCGGTACCAGAATCGGCTGTATCGGTACCTGCTGCGCATCGTGCGGCAGCCCGCCGAGGCGGAAGACCTGTTCCAGCAAACATGGTTGAGAGTGGTCGAGAAGATACGTTCCTTTGATGCAAGCCGCAATTTTGACGCGTGGCTGTTCACGCTGGCGCGCAACCTGGCGATCGATCATTTGCGCCGGATTCGTCCGCAGAGCCTGGACGAGCCGCTCGCCAACAGCTGGCATGGCGAAACCGTGGCGGACCGGATTCCGTGTAAAGACCACACGCCGCTCGATCACGCGCTCGCGGCCGAGCGCCGAACCGAGATCGGCGAAGCGATGGCAGGGCTGCCCATGATCTATCGCGAAGTCCTCACCCTGCGGTTTGAGGATGAGATGAAGATTGAGGAAATCGCGGAGGTTACTGCGGTTCCGGTATCAACGGTGAAGTCGCGGCTGCGGCGTTCGCTGGAACAATTGCGTGACGCGCTCGAAGCGCGGTATCCCGGAGGTACATGGCAATGGCAGGGGCAAGGGCAATGAGCGAGCACGACAAGATTCGAGAACTGTTGGCGCTGGCCGCCGCCGACGCACTGACGAGCGCGGAAGAAAAGCAGGTTGCGGAGCATGTGCGGTCTTGCATCGCCTGCTCGAACGAATTGGAGGCTTGGCGGCCGATTGCGGGCGAACTCCGCCGATTGCCGACGCCGCGGCCTTCTTCGTGGCTGGTGCAGGCCACGCTGGCGCGTGCGGAGGCGAAGCTCACCGAACAGGCCGAGCACGATTGGAACCGCGGCGTAATGATTGTTGTCGTGGCTTTTGCGTGGCTGCTGACGATTGCGAGCTGGCCGGTTTTCCACGTTGTGAGCGGACGTTTCGGGAGCTTGCTCGGGCCGCAGTTCAGCCATACGCAGTTCAGCCATACTTGGATCAGTTTTGCCGCGTTCACCGCCCTAGAGTGGCTCGCGGGAGCGGTGGCCGCAGTAATGCTGGCAATCCGGCTGCGCGGCGAAAGGAGGCTGGCATGAGCCGCTTCACAGAGGAATTGCGCGTGATTCCAAAGGCAGCCTGGATCGTTGCTGGGTTCGTCAATTTGTGCATCACACTGCCGTTGTTCTTGCTCACGGCGCCCACGGATCGGGTAGTAGGCAAATGGCCGCGCTGGGGACAAGCGCTGTGCGTGTGCGCGATGTTCCTGTTCATGGTGGCTCTGGTTGCGCTGATCGGATACATCTACGGCGACGCGAAGCGGCGGCAGATGCGGTACGTAATGTGGACGCTGCTGGCGATCTTCGTTCCCCATGGGATTGGGATGATCCTGTACTTCATTCTCCGCGACCCCCTGCCGAAGCCGTGTCCCGGATGCGGGCATGTCGAAAAAGGAAAATTCCCATTCTGTCCGCGCTGCCGCACTTTGCTGCAGCCAACGTGCCCGAAATGTGAGAAGCCCGTTGAGCCCACTTGGGCGAATTGCGCGTATTGCGGACAGCGACTGGCCGAGCCGGCGACGCGAGCTACACAAAATCCCTCTGCGGCGACGTGACGCCGTGCGCCTTCACGATTTGCGGTCCGAGATTGACTGGTTTCGCTTCCTCCGTTTGTTCGACGCTGGATTCCATCGCAAACTCCGCAACCTAAGTCACTGATTTATAAATACGTTACATCTAAGTCCTTATTCCTCAAAGATCTAGCAGGAATTGCATGCTAAGTCTCTGATTCCAAAAGATCGACTTAGGGGGACTGCCAGCCTGAATGGCTCAACCGCTGCGCACGACGTCGCGCAAAGTCAGCTCCAGCCCGCCGAATTCAGGATGCTCGTTCATGCCGAGCGAGTAGGCGATGTCCAGGCGATCTCCAGCCAGCAGTTGCAAGCGGTCGCAGGATTCCTTGAGACTCCATCCCATCGCTTTGAACACAAGGTTGTCACGCCATGACGATGACGACGATGAAGATGACTGCTGAGTGGATGAAGCTCGCTTCGGGATCGCCGCTGCATCGGGATGGCATCGCGGAGTGAAGTCCTGCGCCGCTGCCGCAACCGCGTTGTTAACCGCTGTCGCCACTCGCAGCCGAATGTGCTTGTCCTTCACCGTCTGCGGAGGCGCCATCAGCCGCACCCCTCTCGCCGCGAAAATGGGTTCTCGATTCTCCATGCCAAAAGGTTCGAGCGACAGCACAGCGTGGTAAAGCTCCGGCGTAACCTCTGTCAAGGAAAGTTCGCGGTCAAACTCGAGTTGCGGCTCGAAATCGGCCAGGCTCAAGCGCGCTCTCGCGTAGCCGTCGAGATGCTCGCGCAACTTCTCGACATTAGCGCTAGGCAGCGCGAAGCCGACCGCATGCGCATGGCCTCCATAGCGCGAGAATAGCTCATGGCATGATTCAAGCGCATGCAGCAGATGAAAAGCCGAAATTGATCGTCCCGAACCATGCGCCTCCTCGCCGTCGCGTGCGATGATCAGCGTCGGCCGACCGTGGCGCTCGACCACGCGTGACGCCGTAATGCCAATCACGCCGCGATGCCACCCGTCGCCGTCGAGCACCACGCAAAACGCGTCGCGCAAGGCTGGCTCATCCACCAGACGCTGCTCGATGCACTCCATGATCCGCCGCTCTTCGTCCTGGCGGTCGGCGTTCAGCTTATCCAAACGCCCGGCAATTTGCCGAGCGCGCTCCATGTCTTTCTCATTGAAGAGATCGACAACGTCGCGAGCCACGTCCATGCGTCCGGCAGCATTGAGACGCGGCGCGACCCGGAAGGCAACTTCGGTCGCCGTCAACGCCCTCCCGTCGCCGAGTTTCGCAACTTCTAGCAGTGCTTTCAGCCCCACATTCACGGGACGCCGAAGCCCCTGCAGTCCCAACCGCGCGAACACGCGATTCTCGCCCAGCAGCGGGACCGCGTCGGCGATGGTAGCAATCGCCAAAACTTTCATGAACGACATCAGCAGCCGCGACTGGTCTTTCTTATCCAGACGGCGCTGCATCAAGCCCTGCGCCAGCTTGAATGCCACGCCTGCGCCGCATAAATGCTTGCAGGGATAATCGCATCCCTCCTGATTGGGATTCACGACGACCAGCGCTTGTGGCACGCCATCCGTCCCCGGCAAATGATGGTCGGTAACGATGAGATCTACACCAGTGCGGCGCGCGGTCTCAGCGGCGGCGAAGGCGCGGATGCCGGTGTCAACGCTAATGATCAGCCGCACCCCCTCGGCGGCGGCGCGTTCAATCACCTCGTCGCGCATGCCGTAGCCTTCACGAATGCGATGCGGTACATGGAAGTCCGCCGTGCCTCCGCACAACTCAATGGCAGTTTTTAGAATGACGATCGCTGTGGTGCCGTCCACGTCATAATCGCCGTAAATCAGAATCTTCTCTTTGCGCTCCAGCGCTGCTTCGAGACGATCGAGCGCTGTTTTCATTCCGCCCATCAGCAGAGGGTCGTGCAGGTGGCCAAGTTCCGGCGAAAGAAATCTGAAGGCGGCCTCTGGTTCGCCGATTCCGCGGCTCACAAGAAGATCGGCGAGCACAGGCAAGGCAGCCGGCGCGATGTTGAGCTTTGAATCCGATAGCGCCGCTGCCAGCACTCTGGCCTTCGACGAATTCAACGGGTTGGAAGTCCATCGCATGACAATTGGGAAGCAATCAGATTAGCAGCTCAGGGTCATGCCCCCGAGGATGTGCTCGTGAATCAGATCATGGGATGAGCGAGCGATGCCGATAGAAACATTCGAGGGGTGATCTCATTTCCCCCCACGCAGCGGTGAATTCTATGAGTTGGTCGAGCGCAGCCGCCAAGGCGGTGGAACCGGCACGACTAAGCTGGGATCCCGATAAGATTCCGCCGTTCCCGGCAATCGCGCTGAAGGCATTGAAGCTGATGGCCGGCACCGACACTTCCTTGCTCGATCTCTGCAACCTGATCCGCTCCGACCAGGCTTTCTCGACTGCGATTCTCCGGATCGCTAATTCTCCTCTCGTCGGCTTCCCCAAAGACGTTACCAGCGTGCTGCAGGCCTCCATGCTGCTCGGCTTCGGTCGTCTGCGGAGCGTCGCCGTCACCATCGGTCTTCGCGCCTATTTCACCGATCGCTTCACGCCCATCATGAAATTGTGCTGGCGGCACAGCGTGGCGTGCGCCATTGTCGCCGAGCGCGGCGCGAAAAGCAGCTTCGTGGACAACGAGTTCGCCTACACCGCCGGCATCCTGCACGACATCGGCCGCGTGGCCCTCGCCACCGTCATGCCCGCCGCCTATGCTCGCGTCATCGACCGCGGCGCAGAGCATCCTCAGGATGTGCTCGAGACCGAGCAGGAGTTATGCGGAATCAATCACTGCGAGGCCGGGAGCTCTCTGGTGAGCGCGTGGAGCCTGCCTGAGGCATTCATCGAGTTCACCGGCCGCCACCACGATCCACCTGCCGGTAAGCGCGCCGCGGCCTCGTTAATTCCACTCAGTTGTGCGTTGGCAGACTCACTCGGCTTCGGGATAATTAACTACACCTCTCCTCGCAACTATTCCGACATCCTCGCCGAGTTTCCGGGGCGATCGGCAGAGCGGTTCCCTCCTGATCCGCAAGAGTTCGCCGCGGCGATTGCCCATGAGATTAAAGTGTTGGAGTCGGTGTAAAGAAGAGTTGTAGAAAGAGAGTTGTAGAAAAAAGATCGATTATCTTACTCGTCCTGGTCCGGCTCATCGATCATAAATCCGCCGCTCTCATCCGCCAATTCGCGCAATTGCTGAAAGCGCTCATACCATTCCGTGCCAGCTTCGTAGACAAATACGCATCCCTGGTACGCCCACCCCAGTTGCACGAAGCCAGTCTTGCCGACATACGACTTCAGGGCCCGCGTTTCATCCAGATCTTCTTCGGTTCGGTAGTCGCTGTCGGCCAGCATCTGCGCCGTGGCCTCCAACTCTTCGCGGTCGAGCGCCCACGAATGCATGGTCAGGAAGGCTGCGTTCGTAGCTTTGGCAAGCTCAACGAAATCCTTCCAGCCGTCCGGATTCTGTCCCGAGTCCCAAAGCACGCTCGGAACCTCTTCACACTCGACATAGCCAAAGAAACGGCGCATGCCCAGACCTTCAATGAAGGCCGTCATATCGTCCTTCATAGCGGTCAAATCGTCCGGATGGGAAGACATAAGGATTGTGTGCTCTATTGTAAGGCCTGAAGCTGTCAGCCGCCACTGCCATGGCCTCGCGGACGTTGCGGCGAAACGACCCCTCACCCGCGACCGGCGACTGTCTTGCTTGTGTTAAACTCTCAATTCACTAAAAAAGCGCGCCGACCATGCTGTTTTCGAAAGAATATGTGGGCTATCTGGCCCGCGAAGTTTCCAAAAAACTGGTGGAGAGCGGTCTCATCGAGACCAAGGCGATGCCCGCTCTGAATGAGAAGGTGCACGCCGCCTTGCTCGAAGAACTGGCGCTCGAAGATCGCATCAATGACGAGGTGCGCGTCATCCTCGAGGCGTATTCCGAAGAGATGCAGAAAAGCGGCGCCAATTATCAGGAAATGTTCCGTAAAGTAAAAAATGAGTTGGTAAGAAAATACAAAGCCGTGCTGTGACGTCGGATTGGAAGGGATCTCTACTGTGCGATTGAGCCGCGACAAGGTCAACAAACTCGCTCATACAGTCACCGACGCCGTCGCCGACATGGATGAGGTCGAGTTCATCGAAGATCGAAACACCATCCGCCTCGAAGTCCGCAAAATTCTTGAAGGCCTGCTCATGCAGGAAGCCCGCATCGACCAATCCGCCCGTCAGAAAATCGAAAGCCAGCGCCGGACCATTATCGAAGGCTCGGAGGAATGGTCGATCCTCTACCGCAAGTACTACAACGAAGAAGTCAAAAAGCTCGGCGTCTAAACAACTCCCCCGTAGAGGCGGGGCTTGCCTCGTCTCATGCCGCCGAACCAGCGTCCCCCGCGTTCCCAGCTAAGCCCGACTCCCATTAAGATCCAGTAGCGCGTCCTTCGCAGTTATACTTGCGCCATCGCTCTTCGCTCGTCGTTTGCGCCTTCATGGACCGAATCGTTTTCGAATCCGTTAGCAAGATCTTTCGCCATCGCCCCGCCTTGTTCAACTGGGTAGGACGCGAGCAACGTGGTGAGACGATCGCCCTAAAAGACGTTTCCTTCACCGCGGCTCCCGGCGAGGTTTTAGCATTGCTCGGTCCAAACGGAAGTGGCAAAACTACCGCTCTCAAACTCATTTCAACCATGTTTTTGCCAGATGCCGGATCGGTGCGCGTGGCAGGTTGCGAAACGCGGCAGGAAGCGAGTGGGGTGCGGCGCCAAGTAGGTATCGCGGTCGCCACCGAGCGTTCTTTCTTCCCGCGGCTGACCGCGTCCGAAAACCTGGAATTCTTTGCCGCGCTCGACGAAGTGCCCCGCCCCGCGCGCGCCCAGAGGATCGCAGAGGTTCTGTGCGATGCCAGTCTCCAGGCGCAAGCCGATACCCTGGTCATGAAGTTCTCCAGCGGCCTGTACCAGAGGCTCGGGATCGCGCGTGCGCTGGTCAAACGTCCTAGCGTCCTTCTACTCGACGAACCAACGCGCAGCCTCGATGCCGCGACAGCCGCGCATTTCTGGGCGACGATTCGTACTCTGGCCGGGCAACAAACCACCATTCTGCTGGCCACGCACAACTTCGCGGAAGCGGCCGCGATTGCCGATCGCCTGATCCTGCTATATCGCGGTGAATTGCTGGCCGATCGCGCGCTGAACAATGGCGAAAGTCCCGAGGCCTTGCGTGCTTTCTACTTCCGCACGACCGGCGAGGTCGACGAGTCTCTAAAAATTTGTAATTGGTAATTCTTAGGCTTGACGCGGAACCGATCATTTCGACATCTCAATTGGAAATTACAAATTTTAAATTGCAAATTACTCGCACTCTCGACAAGCTCTACGCGATCCTCCGGCGGGATTTGCTGACGGCGGTCCGCCATCGCAGCGGCTTCGTCGTGACCCTCGTCGGAGTCTTCACCGAATTGTCGGCCTTTTATTTTCTCTCTCGCGCCATCGGCCCAGGCTTTCGGCCCGGTGGCGTGGAATACTTTCCTTTTCTATTAGTCGGCACTGGCCTTTACACTTTTTTTGTCATGAGCGCGCAGGCCTTCCTGAGCACAGTGCAGGAAGCGCAGCAGACCGGAACGCTGGAGGTGCTCATGACCACCTCGACCCCTCCGGCTGAGCTCGTCATTCTCAGCGCAATTTCCGCTTTCAGCGGAAAGCTCGTCAATCTGCTGATATATCTCTTCGCCGGGGTAGCCGTCTTTCGCGCGGCGGTCCACGCGAATCTTCTTTCGTGCCTGGTCGTCGTGGTGCTGGCGCTTGCACTGGCCCTCGCCCTGGGAATCGTCGCAGCCGCGCTTCAGGTCGCATTCCAGAAAGGCTCGGCGCTTTTGTGGCTGCTCGGTTCCGGACTCTGGTTTCTCAGTGGAACCATGTTTCCGATTCAGACCTTGCCCCGCCCGCTGGAACTTCTCGCGCACGCCATTCCCATCACTTATGCCATCGATGGAATGCGCCGGGCGCTCCTCGAAGGGCAGTCGTTGGGGGCAATGGCATCGACCGTGGTCGCGCTGGCTGGATTCGTTGCGATTCTTCTGCCGCTGGCGCTGGCCGGGCTCTCCTTCAGCCTGCAGCGTGCGCGCCAGAAAGGAACTTTGTCATTTTATTGAAGATGTTGATTCGCATCCGTTAACCTTTTCATCGAGTTGTACTGGCACGCGGAATGTCCTTGTAGTAAACTGCCGGTACTCTTATCGAAATTGGGGGTTAGGCCGGTTCTCGATCCAACGGCTCGGACTAAATTATGAACGACAATCGGACCTCTAACGAGAAGCACCAGCCGATGCAGGCGGTGAAGGGCAAGAAGCCATATCAGAAGCCGTCTTTCCGCCATGAACAGGTGTTTGAAACGATGGCCTTATCCTGCGGCAAGATCACAGGCACGCTCGGCCAATGTCAATTCTCGGGAAAAACTTCCTGATGCCGCAAAGCGCGACTCCTGACCCAAGTGCAGGTTGGGATGCGACACGCTCAGCGATGGTGGCGGACTTTTTGCGCGGAACCAATCTTTTGCCCCGCGGGATGCGCATGCGAGTTCACGGCCAAAGTATGTTGCCTGCAGTTTGGCCGGGTACCGAGGTCGAGATCGAACCATGTTCCCTCGAAGAGCTTCGGCGTGGCGATATCGTGCTTGCTCATCGTTGTGACGGTGATCGAGACCATGACCGGCTCTTCCTGCATCGTTTCATCGCCGCCGACTCGAACCGCTTCGTATTGCGGGGAGATTCCATGCCTCACCCCGATCCCCCGTATCCTGCCGAAGCGTTGTTGGGTCGGATGATCGAAGGCCGCAGCCGTCGCTGGTCAGCAAGCTTCCTGTCGCGCGCTGTAGGATTCTTTCTCTGCCATTGTGGCGGGGCCCGGCGCTTTGCTCTGAGGCTACACCGGCGCAATCAAGCGTCGGCGTTTGCATTTGGCAAACCGGGAATGTTGTAGCAGGAACTCAGATGACGTGGCCACCGAAAGTCGCTTGTGTCGAGATCGGTGGAATTCCTATTGCTTTGTCAACCTCGGACGAGCGTTTTTTCGCCTTGCTACTACAGCGCTATGAAGGCTTTCTCAGTTCTTCACCTCCCGAGGTTCATTTGGACTTTGACCTGATCTCGGGTTCGGTTTCCGATGAAGATGTTCACGTTCGCCGCGATCACGCCGGCGCGTGGATATTGCAGCGCGGCGATTTCCACGCCCACTGGGATCCGCGCAGCAGACGCGGCCGAGTACGACAGAACGCCAATCCCTACTCCCTGGATTCCGTGCTGCGCATTCTCCACAGCCTGATTCTTGCCGAGCGCGGAGGTTTTCTGCTGCATGCTGCCAGCGCAATTTGCGACGGTCGGGCGTATTTATTTTCGGGTGTGTCGGGTGCGGGCAAGACCACGATGATGAGGCTGGCGCCGCCGGATATCACGTTGCTCACCGACGAAATCTCCTACCTGCGGCCAAGCGACGGCGGCTATTTTGCATTCGGCACTCCGTTCGCCGGAGAACTGGCCCGCGCTGGCGAGAACTGCTCCGCTCCGGTCGCCGCGCTCTTTTTTCTGGAGAAAGGATCTGACAATCGCGTCGACGAAATTCCCTCCACGGAAGCCACTCGCCGCCTCATGCGCAACATTCTCTTTTTCGCCGAGGACCATGGTCTCGTCGAAAAGCTCTTCGCCACCGCGTGCCATTTTGTCGCCTCGGTTCCCATTCGCCGCCTGACGTTCTATCCTGATGCCACTGTGTGGGATGTAGTCCGCAATTTCGAAAGCGACCCATTACTCTGCCTGCAAGAGGTATCCGACCATGCCTGAGAATTCCATTTACATTACCCGGAGTTCGGCGATTGCCGCCCGCGCGCTGGCCGGCGAAATGATGATCATGAATTCCGCCGATTCAACTTTCTTCACATTGAATGAAGTCGCCACTGCCATCTTTCAGGCAGCCGATGGCCATACGCCCCTGCGGGATATTGTTCGCGACCGGATCTGTGAGCAATTTGACGTCGATCCCGACCAGGCCCAGGCGGATGCCGAGCAATTTGTCACCGAGCTCTCCAGTCATGGAATTCTTCTCGTCGCCGACCACCCGTTGCCGGCCGATACCACTCCGGAGCCGATTCGATGAGCCTGATGAGCGAGGTTGGCCAAAAGGCGTTCAACCTGGGCGTGCCCATCGCCGTTCATTTGGATGTCACCTATCGCTGCAATGAGCGCTGCGTCCATTGCTATCTCGATCATGACGATCACGGCGAACTCACCACCGCCGAAATTAAGAATGTGCTCGATCAGATGGCCGAAGCCGGAGTTTTCTTTCTCACCTTCAGCGGCGGCGAAGTCTTCCTGCGCCGCGACTTCTTCGAGCTCATCGCATACGCACGCCGCCTGATGTTCAACGTGAAGATCAAGACCAATGCAGTAATGATCCACGAAGAGGAAGCGCGGAAGATTCGCGAACTGGCCGTCGACACCGTGCAGATCAGCGTCTATTCGCACCGTCCCGAAGTGCACGACGCGATTACCAAGCTGCCGCACTCGTTCGAGCGCACCGTCAAGGCGATTCGCTTCCTGCGCGAGCAAGGGGTGCGAGTGACGATCGCCAACGTCCTCATGACCGCGAACTCCTCCGATCATGTCGGAGTGCAAAAGCTCGCCGCGGAACTCGACGCCCATTACACACTCGATCCCACGATCACGCCCATGATGGATGGCGACACCTCCGTGCTCTCGCTGCGCATTCCAGGAGAAGAGCTCACGCAGGTTTTTCATAACCCAGCGTTGGTCGGAAACCAGGAAGATTTCTGCGCGCCTCCCAAGCCGGTCTCAGAGCAGGATCTCGAAGGATATTCCTGCAGTGCCGGCCATTCCTTCTGCTACATCTCGCCCTACGGAGATGTTTTTCCCTGCGTGCAGTTTCCGCTCCCCACCGGAAATATTCGCCAGCAGAAATTTTTGGATATTTGGAATCTTTCGCCGCAACTGAAAGAGGTTCGTTCGATCAAGGCCAAAGATTTGACCGTTTGTTCCTCCTGCTCGCACGTAACCAGTTGCACGCGCTGCCCTGGCTTGGCGTACCTGGAAGGAAGCATGCGCGGCCCATCTACCGCTGACTGCGAGAAATCTTTTTACCGCACCGGAGTGCCAACCGCGAATATGCTGCGGCAAGGCTTGTCAAAGCCGCGCACCGCGGCCGCCAGCAAACTCGTCCAGATTCTGCCCCTCCAGAGTCTGCCTCTCCCGAGTCAATCCATCCCGGCTCAATCCCTCGAGGTCTCCGCTTAAACAGCTGATTATTTATTGTGGAATATGGGCAGCTGCAGCCTGGCCGCGTTTGAGATCAACCACTGCTTCCGCGCTCGAGAGTTGGTCCATGATGCGCTGCAAAGCGCCGCGAACCTCGTGTGTCGCTTCATTAAATTTCAGCGCCGCCCCAATGCCCATGTCGAGGCGGACCACTTCACTCGCAATCGAGACGTTCACACCCTCGTACGAGAACTTGAGTTGCAGCTGCGTCCCCGGAATCAACAGGCCGCTGGTTTCGATATAGCAACCGCCCAAACTCAGATTGGTGACAATGCCCAAAAGAGTCACCGCCTGCCCGTGCCCGGAGATTTCTGTCGTGATGCGTCCCCGCATTCGCGGATACAAGCGCCGGTTTTTCGGCGACGACTGGTTGCGCTTCTGCAGGTACATCCGCTTGTCCGCTTCCGACAAAATCTTTTCCGCATCCATTCCGTCTTCCGGATAAACGGCCTTGCCCACGCTCAGCGAGAGAATGTCTTCATTACAGATGTCTTTGCCCGCCTGTTGCGCCAGGTCGCGCATCTGTTCCGCTTTGCGCGCGGCGGCTTCTGGCGTCAGCCCGGGAGCGATGACCACGAATTCGTCGCCACCCATGCGGGCAACATAGTCATATTCACGGCTGGTTTCCTTGAGCGAGTGGGCGAACAGCCGCAGCACGCGATTGCCTTCCAGGTGTCCAAAGCGGTCGTTGATTTGTTTGAAACCGTCCAGGTCGGCGACCATGACCGTCAGCGTCTTGTTGTCGCGTTTGCAACGCGCCATTTCGCGATCCAGTTGCAAGAAAAGCGACCGCGCATTCGGAAGCCCAGTGAGGTAATCGGTGACCGCCGAGTTTTCCGCCTGCTCGTACTTCACCGCGTTTTCAATGGCCAGCGCCATCTTAGAACTGACCGCCAGCAAAATGCGCAGGTGGTCGGTGGTGAAGAAGTCTTTTTCCGCGTGATACAAAGCCACTACCCCGACCACGCCCTGCAAGCCTTCGAGCGGCACAGCCAGCGCTGAATTCAATGTGCTGTACTTCGAGCTGTCGTTCAGATAACCCGGTTCTACCGAAGGATTGCCATTCAAAATAGGTTTGAGATTTTGCGCCACCCATCCCGACAGCCCCTGGCCGATCGGAATTCGCAGAGAGGCAAACAGCCGGAAGTTGTCGCCGTTCACATATTCCGGCACCAGTTCGTCGCCGTGGCGTACGTAGATGGCAATCGCGTCATAAGGCATTGCCCGGCGCAATTTGACCGCGAATACCGACAGCGTTTCGCCCAGGCTGAGCGAGGCGCCCAGATCCTGGCTCAATTCGAAGAGGGTCTGCGCTTCCTGCCGCGCCGCCGCAATCGAACTCAGAAAACTTTTTTCCGGTACTTGCCGCCGCCCCTGTGCCTGGAACCCCGCAGCCGGCCGAATCGCCGGCTCACCGTTCACATCGAATTCGGCATCCTCTTTGTCTTGCACTTCCGTGGACAGCTTCTGCTTGTTGAGGTTATCGGTGCGCGCGTGAACGAGCCCCTCCAGAGCCACGTACCTGCGCTCCAGAACGCGTACCACCTCCGGATCAAACGCCTTGCCCGATTCATCCACCACCCGCGCCATCGCTTCATTCAAAGGCAAGGCGCGCCGGTATTGCCGGTCAGAGGCCAGCGCATCCAGAAAATCGACCGCCGCCAGAATGCGCGCGCCAATCGGAATCTCATCTTCCCGCAGGCCCATGGGATAGCCAGTTCCGTCGTACTTTTCATGGTGCGCTCGAACGATGGGCACAACCGGGTAGGGAAATTGCACCCGCTCCAGAATCTCCGCTCCCACCAGCGGATGAATCTTCATCTTGTCGAATTCTTCCGGTGTCAGCTTGCCCGGCTTCGAGATAATGTGTTCGGGGATCGCCAGCTTGCCAATGTCGTGCAGCAAAGCCGCGGCCTGGATCGCTTCCATCTCGTCGTGGCTGACATTAAGCTCCTTGGCCACTTCCACCGCGTAGACGCGAACCCTCTGCAGGTGATCGTGAGTGGTCTGGTCCTTGGCCTCGATGGCAAGCGCAAGCGCTTCGATGGTCCGCATATGCAGGTCAGCCATCTCTTCGACGTGCCGCTTTTCGTCTGCCAGCTTGCCCAGATAAAGCCGATAAGATCGGTAGATGAGATACACCACCGGCAGCGTGAGCAACGACGTCTGCCAGTCGGTAAAGCCGCGCAGCCAGCTCATTACGCCCACCACGCCCGCGCCCACCAGATAGTAAGGGAAGCTCCAGAAGTAGCAGTCGGACCAGAGTTTTCGCAGCGACCTGCGCTCGGTCATGGAGATGACCGCAGCTACCGGCAAAGTGTTCGCCAGGAAGTAAACGCACGCCGCCAGGAGCAGGGCGGTGGAAGGATTGTTCGATGTCAAGTGCGACATCGAGTATTGATAGGAGAGGAAGGTCAGTACAATGGCGATAGCCGTCGAGCAAACATTAAAGGCCACCTGAATCGGATTCAGGTGACCGAAGTCCACACATTGCACGACCACCGCCGCGCAGCCGATGGCCATGGCTTCCGCCCGGCTCAGTTCCAGCACCCCGAGCAGCAGAAACAAAAAATTCACCGACATCGTTCCCGTGATGCCCGGCAGGTTAACTTTAAGACGCGAAGCGGCGAGCGCAATCAGCAGATAGCAGAAGAACTTGAGCGGATTCGCGCTCCCGCCCTGCAAAATAGAATAGGTGAGCGCGCCCGTCCCGCAAAGCACGACTACGGCAATAAAAAATTGCGGTGCTGCGCCTAGTTCCCTCCAGGATTGAGGGCGGGTTGTCATTACTCGCGAGCTCCTGCCCGGAAAGCCGGGTACAATTCCCCGGGGGCAACAGAAGAGGGAACATCTTATTGATAACAGGCGGTGAAGAGGCAGGAAAGGAATGGAATATTTCCCGCCAAACTTACGTAATGGGAAGCGATGACCGTTTGGCATACTCGGACGTGCGACTACACCTCCTAAACCACTGCAAAAGCAGGGAAAACCGGCTATTCTCTGAACTGTGAATAGCGAAGAACAAAAAGCCTGTTGGGACCACAAATACCAAGAAGGCCTGCCCTCGCTAACTGAACCGGATCCCTTCTTCATTGCCGCCTATGACCAGTTTGTAGCCCCGCCGTTCCCGAACCTAGTAGCTCCGCACCAAACTCCGAACCCCGCACTTCCGAACCAAGGAATTCCGAACCCCGCCGTCGCAATCGATCTGGCGGGCGGACTCGGCAGACACGCCCTCTGGCTGGCCCGCCAAGGCTGGCAGGTCACCGTGGTGGATGTCTCAGACGTAGCGATTGGCAAGCTCCATCAGGCCGGTCTCAACCTGAATGTCAAACTCGAACTTCTTGTAGCCGATGCCGCAGACTACCATTTTGAAGCTGCTCGGTTTGACCTGATCGTGCTCTTCTATCACACCGACCGTGATCTCTTTCCGAAGATCGCCTCCGCGTTGAATCCCGGAGGCCTGCTCCTCTCCAAACTGAGCATTCGCTGGACCTCTGAAAAATATCCACGGGTGGCTCGCACCGATCCGTTGCTCAGAGGTGAACTGCCCTTGCTGGTCCCAGAGTTGCAGGTGTTACATCACGAGGAACGTCCCGTACGCGATCGCGGAGTCGTCGAGTTTGTAGGAAGGAAGCCGAACGATCCAAAGTAATTGGCCGTGGCGCCGAAAAAAAGTGAGGGCAGTTACGGCACAAGCCATACTGCCCTCACACAGGGAAGGGGACATTCCTTTAGAAGTGGAACCCTATCTCCGCCGTCAGCGCCCGCGGCGTCACATAGTGCGTCCCGCTGAAAGTCGACAGAAAGTTATACAGCGCCACCTTGTTAGCGAGATTGATGGCGGTCAGCGTAACACTCCACTTGTAACGATCGTCCTTGAACAGGTTATCGTCGCCGACCGATGCGTCGAAGAGGTTGCGCGATGCGATGCGCGGGGGATTATGGTCGTCGTTTTCGGTTCCGGGCGCCGGTATTTGTAGAAGCGACGACCCGTATTGCGAGGCCGGACACAGGGTCGGTAGCGGAGTGCCGGTTGGATTACCTGGCGTGGGTCGTGCCGGGTGAATCGGGCCGCAAAACAATCCCGCTTCGAACTGTTGATCGGCGCTCAGCCCCGACGTATCCACGACCGTATCGCTGCCGTTTGGACCGTTGGCACAGTTACCCCCGGCGCACGGCGCTGGGCCAGCCACCAGGCCGCTATCGTACCGCCAGTTGAAGCCAAGCCACGGTCCGGTCTTCCATGGCTGGTATTGCATATGGCCCGTCATGTTGAACTTTTCGTCGTGATCGATCCGGAACGGCCCCGATGCCGAAGGAACCGCGCCAGCCCCGCCGATCTGCGGTGTGAAGAACCGGGCCGCCACGCTGGAGAACACCACCAGCCCGGTAAATCCGTGCAGGTTCGGTACGCTCACGCGGCCCGCGTACCCCGGAATCTTGGAGCGGTCCCACTCGATTGGAAAGGTGATGGGTGTGGCGCCCAGCACGCTGAAATCGTAGGCGTTGTGCGTGTATTTCCAGATGTATTCGCCGGAAAAGACAAGGTACCTTCCGAAAGCCTGTTGAATCCCCGCGTGGAATTCATTGCGCCAGCCGGGACTGAACGGAGTGATGTTGGAACCGTTGCAGAGAAGCAGAGGATTCAACACGGGGTTGCCGCAGCCTTCGTTCGAAAGCACTAGATTCTCATTGAAGGGCGTCTCCAGCGCTCGTGCGTAGGAAACACGCAGCACGGTGTTGGTGCGCTTGATGTTATAAGCGACACCCAGGCGAGGTTCGGCCTCCCGATGCGTCGTCAGTCCGTTGTAGGAATCACCCCGCAATCCCAGATTCAAAGCCCAGTTTCCTTTGGTGATCGAATCCTGGACATAGAGAGCGAGTTCCTTGACATCGGTGTGGCCGTTAAAGGTGTAAAGACCGCTCGCGGCCGTTCCCGGCGGGCAGGGGTCGTTGGCGGATGGAATCGCACGGGTCAGGTCATAGCAGCCCAGCAACGGGTTGAAGTTGGCATTGGCAGTAAACGGCGCCGGGTAAAGCACTTGGTTGGTCGTCGTCGCCGTTGGGCATTGTGCTGGATCGTTGAGTCCGGGGTTGCCAACAAACACTGGAACGCCGTTCGCATCCAGACACGGCGCGTTCAGCGACGGATCGACGATGCCGAACGGGTCCTTCTCGTCAAGAAACGTCTGTTCATAGGTAGCTCCGGCCTTAAGGTTGTGAATGCCCTTAACGTAGGAAATATCCGAGCGCAGACCGGAATTCAAGAGAGTGCGCCTCTGGCTCACGGCTTCACTCTGCAGACCCGGCGCCCCAAGATCTGCGAATGGATTATCGCTGGGATAGTAGTTATATGCATCCCGCCGGACAAAACCGCCCAGAGTAAACACCGTACTGCTGCTAAGCAATCTCGTCCAGGCAGGAGCGATGTTGAAGGTCTTTATCTGGGAACGCTGGTCGGCCGGGCCGACGACGTTGCCGTTGGGATCGAGGCCGCCGTTGGCCACAACCACTCCGTTCCATGGCGTTGCTAATTGCGAGTCGTAGGAATTTGGCGTCTGGAACCACGAGCGCGTGAATCCAAAGTTGAAGCGCAACGAATCGGAGTTCGATAATTGATAATCCACCCGGTCAAACAGATTTTCTTCGTTCCCCCTGTCGTGCATTACGACAAACTCCGGAGGATCAAGGAACCGCCCGCTGTTGAGGGCGCCGATCGAGATGAAGTTTCCCCACTTGGCTCCTCCATAAGCCAGATCAGCCGCCACGTTGGACGTTCCGAACGACCCGTAAGAGGTGGTGACGCTGCCATGAGGTGTGGTTACGCCTTGGCCCGAGCGCGTGGTGGCGACAATCACGACGCTGGTTTTGCCGCCGTATTCCGCAGGTGGCGCGCCGGAAATGACTTCCATCGATTGAATTGAATCGAGTGGAATCTGATTGGAGAAAACTTTGCTTTGCTGGTCGGTGATGGGTTGACCATCCACCGAAAACGAGTTCTCCGCGTGATCGCCCAAACCGTGGAACAGACCGTTTGAATCGGCGGCAATCCCCGGGGTGGTAAGCGTGACCTCCGAACTCAGAGATGACGACGCGCTTTCCAGTGGAAGCTTGTCGAACAACTCCTTGTCGACGTCAGTGTGGAACGTGGGATCGTTCTCCACCAGGTCGGCACCGGCTTCCACCATGACCGTAGTGGAAGAACCAGTCACTTCAAGGCTGACCTTGACACTGGCAGGCACCACCGACCGGACGTCCACATCCTGTGCATACTGGGCGAATCCAGCAGCCGTCACTGTCATGTGATAAGGATTAAACGGCACATTTGGGAAACTGAAATTCCCTTTACCGTCAGTAGTTGTTTTCCGGTCATAGCCGCTCACCGGATTGTGAATTTCGACGCTGGCGTTCGCTACTACCGCACCCGAAGGATCCAGAACTGTGCCGTTCATCGATCCTGAACCTCCGCCCGACTGCGCATTGGCAGTGCCGGCACTGACCACAATAACCGCGGCCACGATGGCCGCAGCCAGACAGCTCTTATTAAACAAACGCATGATTCCTCCATGAAGAAAGCGCTCGAGCGAGTTCGATCGCATTTTGGATAACATGCAAGATCGAAGACGCGGTCCCAGGAAACTACTTACCGATTAGGCGCGCAATAGGAGTGAGAGCACGGGTGGAGGACGAATGAACTGCGTGCTGACAGGACGGAAGATCGCACAAACGTCTGCAACAAAAATAGTCAGGGCTGCCGTGAGCAGAACCGGAGCAGCCGCAACCGTTGCAGTACTGACTCCAGCGTGAGCGGTAGCGCAAATGGTGCAGCTATGATGAGAAGCGGTAGAGCTTTCCGCATGGGAGTGCGTAGCCTGCACCGCCCCCATTGCGCAGATCAAGGCGATCGAGAGCACGCACACCGCTCTGACCCACCGGCCTCGATTTGCCAAAATTCTCATCCTGCGCGTAGCCCCAATTTGAAAAGCTGCTATTTAATAATTCTATCCTTAAGATGCTGGTCTGCGGCAATTTGGCCAGAAAAATGGTAGTGGCGCGACTTAATTTTGCTTTGAAAAGGGTGCGGCTTTAAGCCGTGTATGACGGGATTGGCGTTGTCAAGCCGACGGCACCAGCGTCCCGTTCCGCATCGCCCCGCACCGCACTGTGCGCCGCTTCCACCAGCACCGCGGTTCAGAATAGTTCGCCGCCGCTATAGATCATCTGCCCGCCCACCATCCGCGCTTCCGGCAAAAGCTTGTGCGGACGCGCCGGGCTTTCGCCATCGATATGCAACACTTCATGCCCGTGCGCGGCCAGCCAGTCCGAAACAATCATGCGATGACAGCGAAAATAGACGCGCTCAGCGCACATGTAAGCCGTGCGCGACGTGCTGGCAATACGCAACAGATCAGCGACCGCGCTCTCAAACGCAGGCGTCAGCGTGTAGTCGGCATAGTTGCGAAAGCTGGCGCTGCGCAACGCCGTATGCGGAGAATCCTTCCGCGTTGCCTTGCGATATCCCCCAAGCTCTTTCGTCCAAAGGTAGCGAATGCCGTGTTGCGGCAAAGATGCGGCCAGCGCTTCGCGGTTGAAATGCGGCAGGCGGCGCGACATGGGAAAAGCGCGAATGTCCACCAGCGTTTCAATCCCATGCACCTTCAAAGCCGACACCAGTTCGGCGAGCGTGCGTGTCGAGTGTCCGATGGTGTACAGCGTTGCCACAGAAGACCGTCTCAGCCTAGAGATGCCAGCGCAGCGGCCAAGTTTGTATCCTGCTCGGAGAATACCGTGCGCAGATCGATCAGCACTCGTCCCTCTTCAACCCGGGCGATAATCGGCGGAGTGCCCGCGCGCAAGCGGGCATTCAACGCATCGGCGCCGATTGCAGAATGGGTAAGCGCAATCAGCCGCGTCGGCAAAACTGCCGATGGCGCAGCGCCCCCTCCGATAACCGATTCACCATCGGCCAGTTCCAGCCGAAGCTGCTTGCCGCGCGAAGATTCGACAACGCCCACAATCTTTGCCGCGCGGGCCTCGATCTCATCTTTCGACAGCCGCATCATGCGCAGCGTTGGCACCACGTCGTAATCCTGCTTCACATACGCCAGCAGCGTAGCCTCCAGCGCAGCGTAGGTCAGCTTGTCAACGCGCAGCGCGCGAAACAGCGAATTGGAACGCATGCGCGCCACCAGGTCGCCGCGCCCGCTGATCAATCCAGCCTGCGGCCCGCCCAGCAACTTGTCGCCGCTATAAGTGATGATGTCGACGCCCGCCCGCAGGCTGTCGAGCACTCCCGCTTCGGCTTGAATGCCCACCGTGTGCAAATCGAGGAGCGCCCCGCTGCCCAGATCTTCCATCAGCGGAAGGTTGCGGCTGCGTGCGAGCGCGACCAGTTCGTCGAGTTCAGGCTGTTCGGTGAATCCTGAAATTTCAAAATTCGACCGATGCACCCGCAGCAGCAGCCGCGTGCGCTCATTGATGGCGCGCTCGTAATCGGCGACTCGCGTGCGATTCGTCGTGCCCACCTCGCGCAAAGTTGCGTTCGATTTCGACATTACGTCGGGGATGCGGAAAGAACCTCCAATTTCGACCAGTTCCCCACGCGAGACGATGACCTCGCCGCCCTCCGCCAGCGAATTCAGCGCGAGCAGAACCGCAGCCGCATTGTTGTTGACCACGATGGTGGAAATGTCCCTCTCAGCGCGATCTTCCGAGATCAGCTTCCGGAACAGGCGGTCTACATGCACATCGCGCTTCCCGCGCTTCCCCGTGGCAATATCAAATTCGAGATTGGAATAGACGCCCGTCGTCTCGCGAATGTGATCGAAAGCGCTAGCGGACAGCGGCGCGCGTCCAAGATTGGTGTGCAGAATTACACCGGTAGCGTTGATGACCGGACGCAGGGAATAGCCAAGCGACTGCCGTAGTTGCCGCTTGATCGCGTCGGACAGGCCGTCCAGTGCAAGGTACAACGATTTTTCGTCCAGGAGTCCCGCGCTCACTTCCCCGCGAAGTCGCGCGATCACGATGCGAACACTTTCGGCCACGGCTGCGTGACCTTCGCGTAGAACGAGCGCTTGTATGTCAGCCTGGCGAAGAACATCATCCGTAGAAGGCAGTTTTTGAAAAAGCGCAGCTTTGTCGGTGGTGGCCACTGCCGCCGATTATGCCACAGCCAGTGCGTAGGATTTCACTGACAACCGACAACGACAACTGAGAACTGAACTACAGCGTGTGCAGATAGGCCACCAGGTCCTTGATCTGCTCGTCGGTCATCACTTGCCTGAAACCTTCCATCTTGGCGCGCCCATTTTTAATGATATCCGTCATGCGCTCATCATTCGCGGGCAGCCCGCTCAGCGACAAATATTGCTTCTTGAACACTCCCTTAAGGCTCGGCCCTTTCTTGCCGCGCGACGAATACGGCTCATGGCAGCGGTCGCAATAATTGTCATACAATCTTCTGCCTTCGGCCTGTTGCGCATTCAATCCAAGTTCAGCGTCAGATTTTCGACGCTCGACGTCGCATCCAGCGAGCGCCAAAACAAAAATGATTGCAGCCAGGACTGTAAGAATACCTAAAGCAAGTTTCGACATTTTCATGATCATCGCGCATCGCCTGCCGGGCTCAGAGGTAGGATAATACGGAAGGCATGAACGTGGTCTTAAAACGCGTTTACGAGGCTCCTTCCCCGTCGGATGGCGTTCGCGTGCTGGTCGATCGTTTATGGCCCCGCGGCCTCAAGAAAGAAGACGCTGCCATTAAGTTCTGGATGCGCGAACTGGCTCCGTCGACCGAGTTGCGCCAGTGGTACCATGCCAACCCCGCCGGATGGCGCATGTTCCGCAAGCGCTACCTCAAAGAACTGACCAATGAAAAAGCTTCTGCCGCCTTGGAAAAACTGCATCATCTCGCGGAAGGCAAGCGTCCGCTGACGCTTCTCTACGCGTCGCGCAATGTGGAGAATAACAATGCCACGGTCCTGAAAGAATTGCTGGAAGGAATGCCGAAACCTCCTTCCAGCGTAGGTCGCGGGGCCGTTGATCGAGGACGCATTCGTAAGGCAAAAAGACTGTAAACAGTTCTCGGTTCCCAGTTCTTAGAAAATCAAAGCATCGATACAATTTCGTCCAAGCCCCGAAAATGCGCTACGGTCTTACTGAGAACTGAGAACCTGGAACTGATTTCAAATGTCTACTCCCGCCGTCCAGAAAAAAATCGAAGCACTGCGCGAGAAAATCCGCCGCCACGAATATCTCTACTACGTCCTCGATGCTCCTGAACTTTCCGACGCCGACTTCGACAAATTGATGAACGAGTTAAAGAAGATCGAGGCGGAGCACCCTCACCTGATCACGCCCGATTCTCCCACCCAGCGCGTCGGCGGCAAGCCCCGCGAAGGCTTCGTCAAAGCCAGGCATTCATCGCCGATGCTCTCGCTCGACAACGCCTATAGCGAAGAAGAACTCCGCGACTGGGAGCGCCGTGTGCACGAGTTGAGCGGCCGCACCGACATCGAATACACGTGCGAACTCAAGCTCGACGGAATGTCGCTCGCGCTTGTCTACAGCGACGCCAGCTTACAGCGCGGCATCACCCGTGGCGACGGCAGCGTGGGCGAAGACGTAACCTCGAATGTCCGCACGGTGCGCTCCATCCCACTGTCAATTTCGAAAGACAAACTGAAAAGAGCCGGCATTCCCGCTGACTTTGAAGTCCGCGGCGAAATGCTGATGCCGATCGCCGCCTTCCGCAAATTAAACGAAGAGCGCCAAAGTCAGGGCCTCGCCACCTTCGCCAACCCGCGTAACTTTACCGCAGGCACTGTGCGGCAGTTGGAACCCTCGATCACCGCGCAGCGCCGCATGGACTTCTTCGCCTACATGCTCTTAAAAGATGGCCGCACCTGCTTCGACCGTCAATCCAAGGCGATGGACGCACTGGAAGCAGCCGGATTCAAAGTAAATCCCAACCGCATTCTCGCCAAGAATCTCGACGAAGTCTGGAAGTTCATTCAGAACTGGGAAGGCAAACGCGAATCGCTGCCCTACGAAATTGATGGCATCGTCATCAAAGTCGATCGCACCGCATTGCAACAGGAACTGGGTTTCACCGGCAAAGCTCCACGCTGGGCGATCGCCTTCAAGTACGCGGCGCGCGGGGCCGTCACGCAAATCGAAAATATCGTTCCCCAGGTAGGACGCACCGGTAAACTGACCCCGGTCGCATGGCTGAAGCCCGTGCCCATAGGCGGCACGACGGTGTCGCGCGCCACCCTGCACAACATGGATGAAATCGAGCGCCTGGGCGTAAAGATCGGCGACTGGGTTGAGGTGGAGCGCGGCGGAGATGTGATTCCAAAAGTAGTGAAAGTGGTCGACGATGGCGAGCACCCGCGCGGCCACCAGCACTTCGAGATGCCCGAGCATTGCCCCGTTTGCGGGGGCAACGTGGTGCGCACTCCGGGCGAGGCCGACCACCGCTGCGTCAACGCGAATTGTCCGGCCAAGCTGCAGGGAACGATCCTGCATTTCGCCTCGCGCCACGTCATGGATATCGACGGCCTCGGCGAGGTCCTGGTCAATCAACTCGCCGAGCGCGGCCTGGTAAAAAACGTGGCCGATCTCTACCGACTTAAGAAAGACGATCTGCTGCAACTGGAGCGCATGGGCGAGAAGTCAGCCGAAAATGTCCTGAGAGAAATCGAGGACTCGAAGCAGCTTCCGCTGGAGCGCGTGATCTATGGCCTCGGAATACGCTTCGTAGGCGAACGCACCGCCCAGTTTCTGGCGGAGCATTTCGGAAGCCTCGACGCCATCATGAACGCGACCGCAGAAGAACTGGAAGAAGTCAATGAGGTAGGCCCGCGCATCGCTGAAAGCATCGTTGAATTCTTCGCTGACGAACACAACCGAAAATTAGTAAGCGATCTGCGCAAAGCCGGATTAACTTTCACCGGCAAGAAGAAAGAAAAAGGCACCAAGCTGGCAGGGAAGACCTTTGTGCTGACAGGCACCCTCGAACGCCACACCCGAGACGAAGCCAAAAAAATGATAGAAGACGCCGGCGGCCGCGTCTCCGGCTCAGTCAGCAAAAAAACCAACTACGTTGTCGCGGGCAGCGATGCTGGCTCGAAGCTCGACAAGGCACGCGAGTTGGGAGTCACTGTGATTGGCGAAAAAGAGTTAGAAGATTTACTGCGCTAAAGTCTCGTGTGGGGACGGGCGTCTCGCCCGTCCCGGCGCGCCCTCCAGTTGATTCCTTTATTTCTTCGCCGTGGGCGGCAAAATTCCATTCTGCCGCAGATACATCGCCGCCTCCGCGTAATGGTCGGCCCAATTGCCGGCAATGCTCAAGACAAATCTCGCCCGCGAAAGTTGCTGCCCGCCCGGGCCGCCTTCCGTCACCTCGCCCAGCTTCGAGTCATCCATTTTCCCCAGCACATCGGAACAGAAATCAAACGATGCCTTGAGCGCGGCCACCAGCTTGTCTTTGCCGTCCATCTCCTTCACCTCTTCCACCTTGGGAGCCGTCACCGCAGCCGCTTTACTGCACAGCACATAATTCGCCTCAACCATGTGCGCGACCAGATGTCCAAATGTCATTTGATCGACCGAAGGCTTGTAGCTGAACTTATCGGCTGGCATCGCTTCGACGGCGGCGATGGTGTTCTTCTGCCGGCCCGGCATGATGTCGCGCAACGCGCTACTGACCGGATTCTTGACGGGGGCAACTGCAGCCGCGGCAGGGGCGGTTTGCGCCGCAGTTGTTTGCGCCGCCATCAACATGGCTATGGCAATGGCGACGACCAGCACAGCCGGAATCGCGAAAGCCTTTTTCATAATTTTCTCCTAAGAGCAAAAAGCATAACGCGAGCGGCACCGTCTGCGCCACCGAACCGCGAAGAAGTATGACGGGCGAGGCGCCCGTCACCACACGGGTGAACCCTTGCGCTATCCTAATACTATGCACGCGCATGGCGGACACGCGCACTCCCACGGCACCGGCCGGGTGCTGCGCATCTCGCTCGCCGTCACCATGTTTTATGTCGTCCTGCTGGTCGTGGCCGGCATCCGTGCACATTCCCTCGCTTTGCTCTCGGAGGCGGGCCATAACTTCTCCGATTTCCTGGCCCTGCTCTTATCGCTGGTGGCCGTGTTCCTCGAAGGCCGTCCTCCCTCTGCCACCAAAA
This sequence comes from uncultured Acidobacteriaceae bacterium, assembly GCA_963775845.1. Classification (GTDB taxonomy): domain Bacteria; phylum Acidobacteriota; class Terriglobia; order Terriglobales; family Acidobacteriaceae; genus Acidiflorens. The sequence continues at coordinate 1,082,491 of CAVZKN010000002.1, forward strand.
CTTACGGATACCGGCGCGCTGGCGTTTTGGCAGCCCTCGTCAATGCCCTCTCGCTGGTCGCGGTCTCGTTTTTCATTTTCTACGAAGCCTTTCGCCGTCTTCAGCATCCCGAGCACGTCCGCGCCGCACTCATGATCTGGGTGGCCGCCGCGGGCGTGGTCATGAACGGGGTCATCGCGCTCCTGCTCTGGCGTTCCGCCCGCGATGTCAATGTCCGCAGTGCCCTTCTGCATGAGGTGGGCGACACGCTCTCAACCGCAGCCGTAATCGTCGGTGGCTTTGCCATCCTGTGGACCGGTCAATACTGGATCGACGCCGCATTATCGTTCGCCATCGGCGCGCTGATCCTGTGGTCGAGTATCGGCATCGTCCGCGAGACATTGAACATTCTGCTCGAAGGCACTCCCCGGGGTATGAGCCTCGAAGCCGTAGAATCCGCCGTGCGCGCCATCGCCGGCGTCAGCGACGTCCACGATCTTCATCTCTGGAGCATAGGCTCCGAAAACCACGCCCTCTCCGCGCACGTAAAAATCGCCGACATGGCCACCTCCGAGAGCGATTCCATCCTGCGCGAAATTAACGAGAAACTGGGCCGAGGCTTCGGCATCCACCACACGACCATCCAACTGGAGCACGTAGTCTGCGAGACCCCGCACAGTTGTGTCATCGCCGTGCGCGAGGAAGTGCACGACCACAGGCACGACCCCCACGATCACGCTCACTGAGAAAGAACAATCGTCGGTCGTTGGTCGATAGTCGTCAGCGAACGCCTTGACCAACGACCAGCGACTAACGACTAACGACGACTGCTTCATCCAGCGTGCTGCCGCGAGTAAATTTCCCTGACCGCGTCCACCGTATCCGCATCCCCCGCCAGTTTGTCTCGCCGCAGCCGTACGATCCGTGGAAACCGCAGAGCATACCCGCTGGCGTGTCGCTCCGACCGCATCATGTTGTTGAAAGCTACTTCGATCACAACCGCAGGTTCCACTTCCAGTCGCAGGCCCTGCTCGCTGATCTTGTGCGCCCGGAACCACTCTGTCATTTCGGCGATCTCCAGATCGGTGAGGCCCGAATAAGCCTTCCCGATATTCACCAACCGGTCCCCATCCCAAACCGCGAACGTATAGTCGCTGAGCACGCCGATGCGCTTGCCATGTCCATACTCAACCGCCGTCACTACGACGTCGAGCGTAGCCAGTTCGCGCTTCATCTTCAGCCACGACATCCCTCGCCGTCCCGGCGTATAGAGAGAATCAAGATCCTTGATCATCAGTCCTTCGTTGCCACGATCGCGCGCCGCTGCAAATAATTTTTCCACGTCCTCCGTTGAACTTGCGGCAGCGACTGGAGCGCGGAGCACATAGGCGACGGGAAGTTCAGGTACGGCGAACCCAAACAGCCCTTGCGCGTTTCCGGACAGCGCCAGCGTTCCCGTCGTACTGGCCTCGGAGGAGTCGAGAACAGAGCCCAGACGCTCCATCACCCCGTCGAGAATCCGAGCCCGCTCTCGCAGCGGACGATCAAGCAGCAGTTCCCCCTCCGCGTAAAGAATGTCGAACACGAGGTAAGCGACCGGCACATCCCGCATCAGCTTGGCCGCAACTTTTTTCCGTCCGAGTCGCTGCTGCAGCACGCTGAATGGCATGGCTCGCCCCGCAGCCGAAGAATCGCCAGCCGCATCCGAATTCCAGGCAACAATCTCTCCGTCAAGAATCGCCTCTCCGCCGAGCCCAGCCAGTGCCCCCGGCAGTTCCGGAAACGACACGGTAATTTCATCGCGAGTGCGGGAAAAAATCCGCACCTCCCCGTTGCCGATGTGAGCCTGCGCGCGGATGCCGTCATATTTGTCTTCCACCGTCGGGTGCTGAAAACAGCTCAGCGCCTCTTCCGACGATTCCACCGGACTGGCCAGCATGAAATCAATAGGATGAAATAGCCGAAGCTTCGCCTCCGCCAGTTTTCCCGCCACTGCCAGTCGCAGCGTGTCGCCGATATCCCCCAGCAGCATGTTGGCGCGCTTCACCTCGTCGAGCGGAACTTCAAACCCACGCGCGATAGCCTCCCCGACGAGACTCTCTTTCAGGCCAATTCGGAGATCCCCGCTGATGATCTTCACCACGTATTTCGCCTCGAGCGGGGCGGCCCGCGTCAGAAGATCCTTAAGCAGCGAAGCCTTCGCTGCCGGTCCGCGAGTCGCGGCAATTTCAAAAAATCTTCGCTGCACTCCAGTCAGCGAAAGCCCCGACTCCGGTCGAACTGGAAGTGCCTCCGCCGCCACCGATCCCGCATCCCCAACCCGCCGGTAAATTTTGCCAAGTTCCTCGTCCGACTTTTCCGCAACCTCGCCGATAACTCTCCAAAGCAGCGCCCCGCCCACCTGCAGAGTACTTTCTTCGTAGGCAGGGAACGGCCGACCCGAAAGAAAAATAGCAGCAGTAGCAGACTCGTCGAGCGCACCCTTTCGAACCAGCGACCGGAGATACTCCGCGACCAGCGCAGTCTTCTCCCCTTTGCGGCTGGTCGCCGCAATCGCATCGCAAGTTTGGGCAAAGAGCAGCATGGTCAATTCTTACTTCGGAGCGCTGGGTCTTCCTCCGTGCTCCCCCGTGTACCCTGTGGTTTTGGTTTGTTCTTAGATTCGAGAAGAAGTCAAACGGCGCAGCAGGACTTACCGCCGGCTCAACTCATGAGCATGTGCCACGCGCAGCAGCGTCGCCTCATCAAAGTGCCTGGCAAACAGCTGCAGCCCAATCGGAAGCTTCTCCCGATTCTCCCCGCATGGAACTGAGATTCCCGGAATGCCCGCCAGATTCGCCGTCACCGTGTAGATATCGGCGAGATACATGGCCAGCGGATCATCGACTTTCTCCCCCAGCCGAAACGCCGCCGTAGGACAAGTCGGCGCAGCGATGACATCGACTTTCCTGAAGGCCTCATCAAAGTCGCGGGTGAGCAGCGTGCGCACCTTCTGCGCCTTCAGATAGTAAGCGTCATAGTATCCGGCGCTGAGCGCGTAAGTGCCCAGCATGATGCGCCGCTTGACCTCCATGCCAAAGCCGCCGTCGCGCGTCTCGCGATACATCTGAGAAAGCGTGCCGGCCTTGGCCCGAAAACCGTAGCGCACTCCGTCATAACGCGCCAGATTCGACGACGCTTCCGCCGTGGCCACGATGTAATACGTCGGAATCGCATACTCGGTGTGCGGCAAACTTACCGGAACAATCTCGCATCCGAGCCCAGCTAATTTCTGAATCGCACCCTCGACCGCAGCGCGTACCTCAGCATCCACGCCCTCGCCGAAATATTCTTCGGCGACGCCAACTTTCAATTTCTCGACCGGCTTCTCGATCTCCGCCACATAATCAGGCACAGGGACTTCAGCGGAAGTCGAATCCATAGGATCGCGCCCAGAGATGGTGCGCAGCACCAGCGCAACGTCCTTTACCGTTTTGGCAAAGGGCCCAATGTGATCGAGCGATGACGCGAATGCGATCAGCCCATACCGCGAAACGCGCCCGTAAGTCGGCTTCAATCCGACCACTCCGCAAAACGAAGCAGGCTGCCGAATCGATCCACCGGTATCGGACCCGAGTGTAGCCACCGCGAAGTCCGCTGCCACTGCCGCCGCCGATCCTCCCGACGACCCGCCCGGAACCCGGCTCTTATCGCGCGGATTGTGCACCGGCCGATACGCCGAGTTCTCGTTCGACGATCCCATGGCAAATTCATCGCAGTTCGTCTTGCCGAGAATCACCGCTCCCGCCGCTTCCAATCGAGCCACCGCCGTGCAGTCGTATGGAGGAATAAAAGTTTCCAGAATTCTTGAGCCGGCGGTGGTGCGCACGCCGCTGGTCACCATCACGTCCTTGATCGCGACCGGAACCCCCGCCAGCGGCGGCAAGGGCTTGCCCTCCGCAGCCATCTTGTCGATGCGCTCGGCCCGCGCCAGCGCACGCTCTTCGCAAAGCGTCAAAAACGCGCCGATCTCGGAGTCTTCTTTTCTGATCCGCGCGTAGAAGTCCTGCGCCAGAGTGGTCGCCGTGGTTGTCCTCTCCGCGACCGCGCTGCAAACCTGATCAATCGTCAACTCGCGCACCCTTCGTTTCTCACTGCTATCTCTCAATCACCTTCGGCACTTCGAAAAACGTTCCATCCGTGTCCGGAGCATTCCTCACCGCAACTTCATGCGGCAGCGAGGGCCGCAGCCCGTACTTCACATCGTCTCGGATGGCATAAGCAAAGCGCTCGCTTCCCTGCCGCGACTCATCCACACCATAGCGATCCGAAACCTGCGCCATAGGCGCAACTTCGCCGGTTTTTAGTTGATTGAGCCGCTCGACGTACTCAAGAATTGAATTCAAATCGCGCAACATGCGCTCGCGCTCGTCCGCGGAAAGTTCAAGGTTGGCAAGGTCAGCCACGTAGGCGACATCTTTGTCGGTGACTTTCACGCCTTCACATTCTCACTTTCGAATCGGCAGGAAGAAAAGATTGTACCGGAAACCGCCCCCGCCTCCGAGGGCTCCAGAAACTACGAAGCAAGCTGGCTCGTCGTGGCCGCGATTGCATTTTTTGCGCGCTTCTTGGCGATCTTGCGCAGGTGCGATCTCGAATACAAGCTGCCGCGGCACCGCGCCGCCCCGCACCGGCAAGGAGCGTCGTCCTCGCCATCATAGAGGTTATAGTCGTACGTCAATTCTTCTCCCGGCTCAATGTCGCGCAGCGCGATGATCCACATTTTCCCCCGGATCTGGTCCGTCTCGCAGTTCGGCTGGCAAGAATGATTGACGAAAGCGGCCACGCCGAATCCATCAATGATGCGCTTGCCTCCATCCAATCCGAATAGATAAGTGTTTTCGAAATCGTCGTACAAGTCGTCGGCCTGTTCATTCGTAAGGTAGTCGCCGACATATTCAATGATCAGCGTTCCCTTGCGGATGGGCCGCGTCGTATAACAACCATAAGAGTGAATGCGAGACTGCCGAAGAATTAGAGTCATATCCAACATTACATGCTCTCGGAAATATGGTAATTTGGCAATTCAGGTTTCAAGTTACAAAATTATCAGATTACAAGATTGCAAAATCCCATGGCCCACCTGCACCCTCCAAGATTTCTAAAGATTGTCGAAGACGCCAAGCGCCGCGTGCGCGAAACAGATGTCGACCAGGTCAAAGTGCGCCTTGATCGCGGCGAAAAGTTCGTTCTGGTCGATGTTCGCGAGGATCGCGAATTCGACGCCGACCACCTCCCCGGAGCTGTCCATCTAGGCAAAGGCATCATCGAACGCGACATTGAGGCCAAGTATCCCGATCTGCACACCGAACTGGTTGTCTACTGCGGCGGCGGATTCCGCTCCGCACTTGCCGCCGACAACCTGCAGAAGATGGGATACAGCAATGTAATCTCCATGGACGGCGGCATCCGCGCCTGGCGTGAAAAAGGCTATCCGCTGGAGAAGTAGTTCGTGTATTGACTGGATTTGTTTGTCATCCTGAGCGCAGCCCATTCTTCACGAAGTGAAGAATAGGCGGAGTCGAAGGACCCCTATACCCTCATCAAGGCCTGCATTAAGCCTTGAGTCGTTTGCATCCCACCCATATCTCTGAAAAAATACAGCTACACGTACAAGTGGGGTTTCCCAGATGTCGACGATAGGTAGTTTTGCGCTGCTGCTCGCGCTTTGCCTGAGTGCGTACTCTTTTCTTGCGGGCTTCGTGGCGCTGTTTGGCAAAGACGCCGCCTCCGCGCGCCTCGGAGAAACCGCTCGCCGCGCCGGCATCGCCACCTTCGCCGCCGTTCTTCTGGCCGGCATCGTTCTCGTCATGGCGGCCTTCAACGACGATTTCTCCATCGCCTACATCTTCCATCACAGCAATCGCGACCTGCCCGCCGCCTACAAGTTCGCCGTGCTCTGGTCCGGGCAGGAGGGCTCGCTCCTTTTCTGGTCGCTCCTCCTCGCCGGCTACGGATTCGTTCTCCGCCTGCGCTACAAGACGGATCAACGCCTCTTCGCCTATGCCTCGGTCATCATCGCCTCGGTGCAGGTTTTCTTCTTGCTGATTCTGAATTTTGCCGCGCGTCCCTTCGGCGTCATGGAAGGCGCGATCCCAGCCGACGGCTCAGGCCTCAATCCGCTCCTGCAATATCCCGAGATGGTCATCCATCCCCCGATGCTCTATCTCGGATACGTTGGCTTCACCGTCCCCTTCGCCTTCGCGCTCGGCGCGCTGATCATGAAGTACCCCGGCGAAAAGTGGATCCAGATCACCCGCCGCTGGACCATGGTCACCTGGTGCTTTCTGACCATCGGCGTTTTTCTAGGCGCCCACTGGGCCTATGCGGTCCTCGGCTGGGGCGGTTATTGGGGATGGGATCCGGTAGAGAACGCCTCGCTGATGCCCTGGCTAACCGGCACCGCATTCCTCCACTCCGTCATGATGCAGGAAAAACGCGGCATGTTGAAAGTCTGGAACATGTCGCTCATATTCGCCACCTTCCTGCTATCCATGCTGGGGACGTTCCTGACAAGATCCGGCGTAATCAGTTCGGTCCACGCCTTCGCGCAATCGTCCATCGGCACCTGGTTCCTGGTCTTCATAGGATTGACGCTCGCCGTTTGCAGCTTTTTCCTCGTAGCCAACCGCAATCACCTGAAGTCCGAGCACAAACTGGAATCGCTGGTCTCCCGCGAATCCAGTTTCCTCTTCAACAATCTGCTGCTGCTGGTGGTCTGCTTCACCATTCTCTGGGGAACATTTTTCCCGATTCTCTCCGAATTCGCCCAAGGCCACAAAGTCACCGTCGGACCGCCATTCTTCAATCGCGTAGCCGTCCCCGTAGCCCTGCTGCTCCTGCTCCTGACAGCTGTAGGCCCGCTGCTAGCCTGGCGCAAGACTTCCATCGAAAGCCTGAAGCGCAATTTTCTCTTTCCCGCCATCGGCTCGGTAGCCGTAGGCGGCCTGATGATCCTCTTCGGCGTGCGTCCCTGGGAAGATCCTTCTTACTTCTACGCGACCATGGCCGCCATCCTTTCCGCGCTCGTGATCTTCACCGTAATCTCCGAATTCGTGCGCGGAGGCCGCGTCATCGCCGGCAAAAGCGACCTGAACTTATTTTCCGCGATGCTTCGCCTCTACCACCGCAACACCCGCCGCTACGGTGGCTACATCGTCCACTTCGGAGTAGCCCTGGTCATCATCGGAATCCTCGGCACTCCCTTCAACAAAGAAGTTGAAAAAGAGATGGGCTTTGGCGACAAGATCAACATCGGCCCCTACACGCTGGTCTGCCAGTCTTACACGCAAGACGACAATCCCAACTACGCCAATGAGTGGGCGATCATCAACGTCTTCCGCAATGGCAAGCAGATTACGACCATGTATCCCGAGCGCCGCTTCTACAAAGCCAGCGGACAGCCCCAGACTCTGCCCCGCATCTATCCCAGTTTCCGCGAAGATTTATTTCTGGTGACCGACGTCTATCTGGTCTATGAGGGCAAGAACGACACCACCGGCAAGCCAATCATCAAAGCGCACCTCAATCCCTTGGTCCCCTGGATTTGGATCGGCCTCATCATCATGGTCTTCGGCACAATAGTAGCGCTGATCCCCAACGCCGCCCCTGTGCCGGTAACCGCGCCCGTCCCCGCCCGCACTCCCGCGCAAGTAGGAGCAGGAGACTAGGATGAAATTCTCCTTCACAGATCGCCACCTTATTACGGATTGTCATCCTGAGCGAAGCGAAGGACCTCGTTCTCCCCGGACATTGCCGTATTCCCGCCGCCTCTTCCACGCCCTCATCCTTATTTCCGCCATCTTCATCTTCATGGGCGCCAGCGATTCCGACGCCCGCTTCAAAGACCTCGGCCATCGCATGATGTGCACCTGCGGATGCGGCCAGATCCTCCTCGAATGCAACCACGTAGGCTGCCAGTCCTCCGACAAAATGCGCGGAGAACTCCTGGCCGCCATGGACAACAGCAGCAACAGCGACGACCTCATCCTGCAAGGCTTCGTGCAGGAATACGGCCCCACGGTGATAGCCGCTCCCACCGCGACCGGCTTCAATCGCATCGCCTGGATCATGCCCTTCTTAGTCTTGGCGCTAGGCATAGGCTTCGCCGTTCACATCGTTCGCTCCTGGAAGAACCGCCCCGAACCCGCTCTCGCCGACGGCATAGTAATCCCGCAAGGCAATAAAGAAGCGCTGGACGAATTCCGCCGCCAAGCCAGAAAAGAGACCGACCAATGATAATGATAATGTGTGGCGCGGCGACTCCTGTCCGCAAAGGTGTTTGGGTGGCGCAGTGCTTCAGCGCTGCGATGAACGTCCCATTTAGTTCCGGGGCTTTAGCCCCCGAGGGAGCTAACTCCCGATGACGATCTTCGTCTGCGCCGTCTTCACCCTCGCCGCCCTCTACTACGTTTTCTTTTTCCCCGGCGAAGTCTACGCCGGAGAAGAAAAAACCCGCCTGAGCTATCTCCGCGAGCGCAAGGAAGCCGTCTACGAAAACCTGCGCGACCTGAATTTCGAATACAAAGCCGGCAAGGTCCCCGACGCCGACTATCAATCCATGCGCGCGTCGCTGGAAGAAGAAGCCGCCGCCATCATGGCCGAGATCGCCCGCCTGGAGCAAACCGCTTCATACCCGGCGTGAGTATGCCTATACAATTGCATACCTGACCTGCTACCATGACTTTGCAGGCGAATGGCTTCGACTGGGACACGGGCAACCGCGCGAAATGCGAAAAGCATGGTCTTTCTGCCGCCATCGTCGAAGCTCTTTTTTCGCGCCGCTGGCCATTCTTCCCGACGCTGCTCACTCGCAGCGCGAAAATCGCTTTCGCGCCATCGGCCGGACAGACAAAGGGCGTGGCAATTCATCATTTTCCACGCTTCGGCGGAAAGGCAAGAGCGAAGACCTTCTAATCCGGCCCATCAGCGCCCGCTACATGCACAAAAAGGAGATCGATGCCTTCGAAAAAGAAAATCCCGGCCTTTAAGAGCGACCGTGCGGCGGCAGCTTTCGTCGACCGAGCCGACCTGTCACAATACGATCTCTCCGGAGCGCAGTTGGTCCGTTTTGAGATCAAGCGCAAAGGCAAGTCCATCAATCTGCGCCTGTCCGAAGAACTCTACGACGCCGTTCGCAAGCGCGCCGCCCGCGTCGGCCTGCCCTATCAACGGTTTATTCGTCTGACGCTGGAACAGGCCCTCGGCGCGCCGAAATAGAATGCGCGATACTGGCATTTACCTGAGTGGGTGATGCAAATCAACGTCACAATTCTGCGTTAAAGTGGTGGCGCGAGGTTAGAGCAATGCGTGAAAAGATGCTCCGTGACTTTTTCGTGGGCAAGTCGTCGGGGGCTGAACTGGGGCAAGATGTTGCCGGGTCCACAAAGCGGTCCGGTCCAAAGACCGCAGTCGTTTCCATTGAAGGCATGGATACGGATTTTGTCGTGACGACCAACATGGCGGTGCTATTGTGTGACGCTGTGCTGAACGGGGAGCTTACGGCCGGCGCGCTTCAGACGATCGGGTTCGCGCTAATGGCATCCGATAAATTCCACTGGAATGGGGACGGGGACGAGATCCTCGCGAACATCATTGGTGACTGGTCGTGTCCGGAAATCAACTACCCATTGACGGTTGAAAATGTGCAACGGTTTCGCGCTTGGCTAATGAGGACCGATACGTATCCAGCGAAGCCGTTGTTGACCAGTGACAAGGGCAAAATAGTTTCAGTTACTGTGAAAAATCCGCTCGGGTCACGAGTTAAATTAAAAGCCCCATGAGCCTAACCACCATCCAAGAGATCGAACGCGTCATCGGAGCTCTCACGCCGCGCGAGATAGAGGAATTGTACGCATGGCTTGAGCAGCACTGCCCGCCGCCGATTGACACTCGCATTCAATCCGATCTTGCCGACGGTCGCCTCGACTCCACTATCCAGTGCGCCTTGGACGACGAAAAAAGCGCCCGCACCCAGCCGCTGATATCATAGCTGCCGCCGTCCCAAGAGCATCTACAGCCGTAAGGAGTTCTTTTTGACCAAACTCGCAAAGCCCGCACTTATAGTCGCCATCTTCTCGTTAGCCCTAGCCGCAGCCGCCCAGACCCTAACCGGCACGGTCACCAACGGCACCACCAACAAGCCCGCCGCTGGCGACGAGGTCCTCCTCATCAACCTGGCCAACGGCATGGATGTAGGCGGCGACACTCACGCCGACAGCGCCGGCAAATTCAGCTTCAAAGTCACCGTGCCCGGCCCGCACCTCATCCGCGCCATTCATCAGGGAGTTAACTACCACCAGATGGCCCCTCCCGGGGTCAACACCGCCAACGTGCAGGTTTACGACGTCGCGACGAAACTGGCCGAAATCGGAGTCACCGCCGACGTCATGCGCTTCCAGTCCGATGGAGGAACCCTGCAAGGAGTGCGCCTCTTCGTAGTCAGCAACACCTCGTCTCCCGCCAGGACGCAGATGAACGATCACAATTTCGAGTTCTACCTTCCCGCTGGAGCCAAGATCGAACAGGTCCAGGCCCGCTCTCCCAACGGCCAGCCCATTCCCGCCGAAGCCAAGCCAGATCCCGAAAAAACGTCGGACAAGAACCGCTACTCCCTCGCCTTTCCGCTCCGTCCCGGAGAAACGCAGTTTCAGGTCGAGTTCACCCTGCCCTACTCCGGCGAGATCAAAATTGATCCCAAGCCGCTCTACTCCGACGCGCACCTCGTCATCGTTCTTCCGAAAACGATGCAGTTCACCGCAGTCACGCCCGCCAGCTTCCAATCGATGCAGGACCCCAATTCGCCCGGCAGCATGGTGCAGGTGGCGCAGCAGACCAAGCCCGGCCAGCCCCTAGCCTTCACCTTGAAAGGCACAGGCGTGATAACCGAATCTCAGGCAGAAGGAGGAGGACAAGGACAAGGAGAAGCCGCAAGCGGATCCGCGCCGCAGGGTCAGCCCGCGCAAGCCGGGAATCGTCCCGGCGGAGGTCTCGGCGCTCCCATCGACGCTCCCGACCCGCTGAAAAAATATCAACTCTGGATTCTGGGCATATTCGCCGTGCTGCTGGCCATCGGCGGATGGATAGTGACGAAACGCCAATCCGCAACTGCGGTCGCGATTCCGCCCGTAGGTCTTCCCTCCGCATCGATGCCCTCTTCCGCCGCATTCAGCGCGCCAGGCGCGGTCGCACCGGTCGGACCCACGACAACTTCCACGAACGCGCAACCGGCAAAATCGTCGCTGCTCCTCGAAGCGCTGAAAGAAGAACTCTTTCAACTGGAAGTTGAAAAGAAACAAGGCAAGATCTCCACCGAAGATTACGACAAAGCCAAAGCCGCCCTCGACCAGACACTGGATCGCGCACTGAAGCGACAGAGCTAGCTGGGCCTAAGAACATTTTGCAGGTGCGCTGCGCGATTCGCGGCTAAGCTGCTTATGTATCAACTACTTAGACAAAAATCACCGCGCATGCAGGCCTGGGGAATTTGCGCTAACTCACTGATTGATAAATAGCTTACAACTAGCCCCTTATTCTTCAGATATATGGCGCTAGGTATCTGATTCTTAACCACCCCTACCAGAGGGGTCCTCAGCCGCGATTCCACCCACTTGAGCCCAGCCAGAAACCACAGCATCGAATAATATGTCTCAGATAAGACCAGGCAAACCTATATGAGTAACGTTTTTAAAACCACGCTTCTACTGACCATCATGACGCTGCTGTTCATGCTGGTAGGCCGCGCTTTGGGCGGACAAAACGGCATGTTCCTGGCGCTCGCCTTCGCCGCCGTGATGAATTTCGTGGCCTACTTTTTCTCCGACAAGATCGCTCTCGCTACCTACCGCGCGCAACCCGTGACCCGCGAAGAATTGCCGCGCGTCTATAACATCGTCGAGCGCCTGGCGCAAAAAGTGGGATTGCCGACCCCCAAGGTTTACGTCATTCCGACCGACTCGCCCAACGCCTTTGCCACCGGACGCAATCCGCATCACGCCTCCGTAGCCGTAACTCAAGGCATCCTTGGTCTCTTGAACGACGAAGAACTGGAAGGAGTGATCGCCCACGAACTGGGCCATGTGCGCAACCGCGACATCCTGATTAGCTCCATCGCCGCCACTTTGGCCGGAGCCATCACCTGGCTAGCCTCGATTGCCCGCTGGGGTATGATCTTCGGCGGCATGCGCGGCGAACGCGAAGATCGCGGCGGCGGAGGCGGCATTGCCGCCATAGCCATGATCTTCCTCGCGCCGCTGGCCGCCATGCTGATTCAGCTAGCCGTCTCCCGCTCCCGCGAGTACGCAGCCGACGACACCGGCGCCCACTGGACCCACAATCCCTACGCGCTCGCCAGCGCCTTGTCCAAAATCGACGCCTACGCCAAGCAGCGGCCGCTGATCGCCAGTGCTTCAACCGCGCATCTGTTCATCATCGCGCCTTTTCTCGGTGGAATGAGCTTCGCAAATCTGTTTTCCACCCATCCGCCGACGGCAAAAAGAATCGAACGCTTGACGGGAAGGCCAGCAGAATTCTTTCAGTAAAAGGAGCCAGTTCTCGGGCTCTCAATTCGCCCTTGCCCGATGTCATCCTGAGCGAAGCCGATACTTCACGAAGTGAAGTACCAGCGGAGTCGAAGGACCCCTACCTGCTTCCCTGGTGCGTGACTCCAGTAACTCTTTCCGCCCCGAACGACATAGTAAAATTGAGACAATGTCCACACCGGCAGCAAGTGTCGCCTCCAGCCGCGCAACTCAACTGGAACAATCTCTGCGCCTTGTCATCCGCGGCAAAGACGACGTCCTCCGCCTTGCCCTGGTCTCCATCTTCGCGAAAGGGCACCTGCTTATCGAGGGTGTCCCCGGAGTGGGCAAGACCACTTTAGGACAGGCCCTGGCGAGGGCCATCGACTGCTCCTTTCAGCGTATCCAGTTCACCAGCGACATGCTGCCCTCGGACCTGCTAGGCATCTCCATCTACTCCGCCATCGAGCAGAAATTTGAATTCAAGCGCGGCCCCGTTTTTGCCAACGTACTCCTGGCCGACGAGATCAACCGTACCACTCCGAAAACGCAGTCCGCCCTGCTCGAAGCCATGAATGAAGGCCAGGTCACCGTGGACGCGCAGTCCTTCCCCCTGCCGCAGCCCTTCCTGGTGCTGGCTACGCAGAATCCCGTCGAGCACCATGGCACCTACCCGCTGCCCGAGTCGCAACTCGACCGCTTCCTGATGCGCATTCGCATGGGATACCCCGAAGGCAACGCCGAGCGCGAGATCCTGCGCTCCGAAGCCGGAACCGCCCAATTAGAGAATCTGCGCCCCGTGCTCAATGCGGCCGACGTAGTCGAAATTCAGCAGGCCGTGTCCCAAGTCCACGTGGACGAATCGCTGATCACTTACATGCTCAATATCGTCAACCGCACGCGCGAGTCCGAGTATCTATCGCTCGGAGTTTCCCCTCGCGGCTCGCAAATGCTCTACCGCGCCGCGCAAGCCATGGCCTTCCTCGAGGGCCGCGACTACTGCACACCCGAAGATTTCAAGCCTCTGGTAGTCTCCGTTTTCGCCCACCGCGTCGTGGTCAGTTCGCTCTACACCTCCACCCTGAAAAAGTCCGAGCAAGCCGAACAAGTGCTGCGCGAGATCGTCGACAGCGTGGCCGTCCCAATTTAGGTTTTGCCAGTGTGGTGACGGGCGCAGCTCGGCCCCACTTTAGAGTTTCTTCGCCTGTGCAAGATTCGGAGGAACTTAGAACTTCCCGCCCTTGCTCGTAGGATTGAAGTGCAAGTCATAGGAATACACCAGCAGATTCACGGGCACCGTGTAGTCCACTGCGATGAACCAGGTCGTAGACTCGCCCGTTCCGCGGTGCCGCACCGCAACCTGCTTCGGCACGAGCCGGATCCCATGTGTCGCAGCCTTGCGAATCGCGACGTTTTTCAATTCGTCGTCCGAGTCGGGCGGCGTGACGCCCGTGCGCCATCCCAACTGCGCTGCCGCATCACGCAGTTCATCCTGGAAAATAGTGGCCGTGATCTCCGGTTCGATGATCCGCCAGCCGGCGACACCCATCGCCGCGACGAGCGCGATCCAAGAAATATATTTCATTGCAGTCTTTTCTTCGTTGCCTGGCTGGTCTTTGTACCGACAGCCAGTGGCTGGTCATAAGCTCCGGAGGAGCAAGGCGAATCTACTCGCCCGAGGCGATCGGCGGAGCCGGCTGCAAACTCGACAGCCGCGAGATCGTAGCGACCATCATTCCGGAGAGGAACTGCATGGTAGCCACATCATTATTGTCGAACGCGCCGGGCGTAGACGATAGCACCTCGAACACTCCCAGCGTCCGCCGGAAATGCCGCAGCGGAGCCACCAGGATGGAGCGCACGCCCATGCGCCGGCAAGTCGCCCAATCCACCCGCGGATTCGACTCGGCATCATTGCAAAGCAGCACCTCGCCCGTGCGCACACATTCGGCCGACAGTCCACTATCGGTTTGCAAACGCACTCCGATATCGGGAGCGGTGCGTCCGGTGCGCGCGCGGCAAACAATTTCATTTCCGCGGCGAAGTGCGATCGCCGCGCCCGTGGCTCCGGTCAGCGCCTGCGCCTTTTCCGCAATGATGCTGATGCCCGGCTCCAGGTCGATCTCTCCCGCATTGATCTCCCAAGAGAAGCCGAGCGGATGCGGCGCGGGATTCGGCCCGTGATGCCGAGGACGCATGCGGTGACGCGGTGAGAAAGCAGCCGCTGGAAGTTGGATCGCATCCTCGCGTTCGTCCTGATCTTCGACCTCCGCCACTTGCGGCACCGTGTAGAGCAGCGACCGCACCAAGCGGTCGAGTTCCGCGTCGGCGATCAGATGCGCCGTCTGTTGTCCGCGCAGCGATCCTCCCAGCACTCGCGAAAGACTCAGCACCGCCAGACTGCCGCAGGCCAGACACCGTGTTGTATTGTTCGCGCTGAGCAGTTCGCACTGCGCGCAAAATACTGCCGACTGCAAAGAAACAAAATTAACGTCGGTGGCTCGAAGCGAACGTTGCATATGCGTGGATGTGATTTCCATCGGAAGAGATGATGAACGATGAGGTTAAATAGTGGTGCTGGCCGCAGTAAGTGACAGCGTTGGTTCAGGCTGTGGATAACTGTTCTCGGCCGGCCGCTGTCATCCTGAGCGACCGAGATCCACCGCCGGCGTTATCTAAGGACGGAGTTCGGGAGCGAAGGAACTATGCACTCGCCGGCGATATGGGTCAAAGCTGTCAGTCCTCGCATCTATAATTCGCTCATGTCAATTCTTCGCTTCCTCATGCTCTTGTCGCTGGTCGTCTGGATCGGCGGCCTCATGTTCCTCGCCTTCGTTGAAGCGCCCATCGCTTTTTCTCCCGGACTTCTTCCCACTCGTCACATGGCCGGATCGATCGTCGGCCGCTCGCTCGATTTGCTGCACTACATGGCCATCGCCTCGGGAGTTATTTTTCTGATCTCGTCCATGGTCTATAGCCGGATGACCACCGGTGCCGCTCATCCGCTGGCCGCTCGCAATCTTCTCATCGTCCTCATGCTGCTGTTGACATTGATCTCGCAATACGCCATCTCTCCCAGGATGCATGCCATTCGCGCCCAGGTGGGAGTGATCGACAGCGTGCCGCTCGATGATCCGCAGCGCCGCGAATTCGATCGTCTGCACGTGTGGTCGGAAAAATTCGAGCAGGCGATCCTGCTGCTCGGCCTGGTCGCGGTATACACAACCGCGCAGGCATTCCGCTGAGCGCGGAACGCAAATGGAGCGCCGGGCGCCCTCGCCCGGCCAAGGCGGCTCTTCCTGGGAGACCGGGCCGGCGATCGAGACGCCAATTCCTATTTAGGCTTTAGTGTGCTATCCAGAAACCCCAGATAAACCGCAATCAGCCGGTAGCTGTCGTAGTAATCGCTCATCTTGGCGGCCTCGATCCGGTCGGCCGATGAATGCAGGACCGACCAGGTCTCAGGCGACACCGAGTGCAAAGTGATGCGCGGAATCTGGTAAGCGGCGAACGCTTCGGAATCGGCGCTGGCGCCGTGGTCAACATTTACGCTAGCCACCGGAAGTTTGCTGGCGCTCGCCGCCGAGGTCAGCGCGTCAAGCATCGCGGCGTCGGCGTGATGAGCCCAGACCTCCGTCGGACCCAGTCCCAGGCTGTCGAAATTCACCATGCCGTCGATGCGCGAACGCTCGGCGGGAGAGAGATGATGCAAGTAAGAACGCGACCCGACCAAGCCCCGCTCTTCCCCCGAGAATCCAACAAAGACAAACGTGTGATGGAGCGGCCGGGTGCTGATGCTGGAGTGACGGCTGGAGTCAAGGCGGTCGTTAAGGCGGTCGTTCAGACTAAAGACGAGGGCGGGCAATAGCACCGCGCCCGTCCAGTTATCGATCACTCCATCGCCAGCGGCGACCTTGTCAGTGTGCGCGCCGACGACGATGGTCTCCTTAGACTCGCCGGGCAAGACGCACACCACGTTGGCCGGAAGCGTGCGGTCGACCCTCTGCTCCGAGAGATTCGTGCACCCCGCATCGGCAAACCACTTTCGGATCCGCGCCTCGCGCTCGCGATTGTCGGTGGAAAACGACTTTAAATGTCCCTCGACGACATCAAGCGGTTGCAGTCGGATGTTCGGTGGCGCTGGAGCCTGCGTCAGATTTTGCGTCTGCGTTTGTGCTGACGCCCAGACGGCGCAAGCCATCAGCGTCGCACTCACGAGAATGATCCGCGCAGCTTGCATTCGACGAGCTTAGCATCAGAATCGAAAGCCAGGCGTCGCCGGCGCGTATGCGGAACCAGCACGATGATTTATGCTTTTGATTGCACTGATAACTGACAACTGATAGCTGAAAGCTGCCCTTATGAAAACTGGCATCATCGGTCTGCCGCAGGTCGGCAAGACCTCTTTGTTCCGCATCCTGACCAAGGTCAATCTTTCCGAACAGGCGTTTTCGAATCCGCGCGAAGCCCACATCGGAGTCGCCAAGGTCCCCGACGAGCGCCTCGACAAGCTGGCCGCGCTCTATAACCCAAAGAAGCTGACCCACGCCTCCGTCGAATACGTCGACGTAGGCGCCATCGGCCAGGACGCCCTGAAAGAAACAGCCTATGTCAGCCACTTGCGTCAGGTCGACGCGCTCATCCACGTTCTCCGCGCCTTCGAAAGCGATGAGATTCCCCACGTAGGCCCGATCGATCCGCTGCGCGATATCAAGAACGTGGAGTTCGACCTGATGGTCAGCGATCTGGGCCAGATCGAAAAGCGGCTCGAGCGGCTGGAAAAAGACCTGAAGAAGATGAAGACGCCCGAGCTGGAAAAAGAGAACGAGTTGCTGATCAAAGCCAAAGCCCAGATCGAAGCCGAGAAGCCGCTGCGCGAAATGGAGATGACGCCCGAAGACAAAAAGCGCATCCGCGGCTTCATGTTCCTGAGCGAGAAGCCGATCCTCTACGTGCTCAATATCAGCGAGAGCACGCAACTCGGCAAAGATTTAGACGCGGCGGTTGC
This sequence comes from uncultured Acidobacteriaceae bacterium, assembly GCA_963775845.1. GTDB lineage: Bacteria > Acidobacteriota > Terriglobia > Terriglobales > Acidobacteriaceae > Acidiflorens. Next base: position 1,100,035 of record CAVZKN010000002.1, read on the forward strand.
GAAATATAAGCTGACCGAAGTAGCCGCGCGTCCGAACGCTGGAGCCAGCGCCATCTGCGGCAAGGTCGAAGCCGAACTGGCGGAAATGTCCGACGAGGACGCCGCCGAATTTCTAGGCAGCTACGGCCTCACCGAAAGCGGCCTCTCCCGCCTAATCCGCAACAGCTATCACTTGCTCGGCCTGATCTCCTTCTTCACCGCCGGTGAAGACGAATGCCGTGCCTGGACGATCCCGGTGAACACACGAGCGCAAAACGGCGCGGGAGCTATCCACTCCGACCTCGAAAAGCACTTCATCCGCGCCGAAACGATACGCTGGGACCAGTTGCTGGAAGCTGGATCCGAAGCCAACGCCCGCGCCAAAGGGACATTGCGCCTCGAGGGTAAAGACTACATCGTGCAGGATGGCGACGTGATGCACATACGGCACAGCGGATAACCCCCGTGGACATCCGCCGCGAAACAAATCGGCCAGCAAATCCGGTATCATAGAGGTACATTCTCTCCGGAGGGTCGATGGCAGTTCCTGTATCTCAGATGTGGACGGTGGCTTCCTACGTCCTGCGCCAGAAACTGGCGGGGCGCAAGCGCTATCCCCTCGTCCTCATGCTCGAGCCGTTGTTCCGCTGTAACCTGGCTTGCGCCGGATGCGGCAAAATTCAGTACCCGGCCCACATCCTGAAAAAAGATCTCTCGGTCGAGGACTGCTTCAAGGCGGTCGAGGAATGCGCCGCGCCCATGGTCTCCATTCCCGGCGGCGAGCCGCTCATGCATCCCGAGATCGACAAGATTGTCGAAGGGTTGGTGGCGCGCAAGAAATATATCTACCTCTGCACCAACGCGCTGTTGCTGAAAGAAAAGTTGCACCTCTTCAAGCCGAGCAAGTACCTGAGCTTCTCCGTTCACATGGACGGACAGAAAGAGCACCACGATTTTTCCGTCTGCCGTGAAGGTGGATACGAGATCGCGCTGGAGGGCATCCGCGCCGCAGTTGCCGCCGGATTCCGCGTCACCACCAACACTACTTTGTTCGATGGCGCCGACCCTAACAGCGTGCGCGCATTCTTCGACGAGATGATGGATGTGGGCGTCGAGAGCATGATGGTCTCGCCCGGATATTCCTACGATAAGGCTCCTGACCAGAAGCATTTTATGGGGCGCGCGCGCATTCGCCGCATGTTCCGCGCCATGCTGTCGAATCGCAAGAAGAGCTGGCGATTCAACCAGTCTCCGCTGTTTCTTGAATACCTGATGGGCAAGCGCCAGTACAAATGCACACCGTGGGGCATGCCGACCTACAACGTTTTCGGATGGCAGAAGCCCTGCTACCTGCTGCAGGATGGCTATGCCGAATCGTATAAAGAGTTGATGGAAACGACGGACTGGGCCAGCTACGGCACCGAGTCGGGCAATCCGCAGTGCGCGAATTGCATGGTGCATTGCGGCTACGAGCCTTCGTCGGTCGACGATACATTCGGATCGCTGCGCGGGTTCGCCGACACAGTCATGGCTACTTTCTCGCTTTATCCGGATAAAGATGCGCTGCGCGATCTTGACCGCGAGGTGCGTCCGGTGCACTCGTATAATCCGCTGATTCAGATTGAGTCGCCAGCCGCGGACGCCCGGCAACCGGAAGAAAGCCGGGCATGAGCGGTCGAGAACACGGGCACGATCCTGCGCTGCCTCACGCTCTTCAATCCGCGCTTGCATCTCCGAGTCCGAGTTCGAAAAACGACGAACTGGAAGTTGTCCCCGGATTCGAACGCGAGAATCTTCAAGGATGGATTCCGCAACTGGCCTCGGAAGCCGATGTTCGGGCCGTCATCGAGAAGGCCTTCGACTACCGCGGCGACGTAACCATCACGCGCAAGGATGGCTCCGAGATTACTGGCTATCTTTTTGACCGGCGCATCGGCTCGACACTGGAGAATTCCGTGATTCGGCTGATGCTGGCTGTCAGCAGCGAACGTCCCGCAATTCCGTACTCCGACATCTCTGCCATAGCCTTCACCGGACGCGACACCGCCGCCGGAAAGAGCTACGAGGCCTGGGTGAAAAAATATTGGGAGAAGCGCGCCCAAGGCGAAAAAAACATCTCCATCGAACCCGAGGCGCTGGAGTAAGGTAGTTACCTCGACCTTTAGAGCCAAAGTGTCTAGCCACTTCGCCATGTTTCAGGCGTTCCTAGATGAAAGCGGCATGGAGGAAAACGTCTCCGTAGTCATCGGGGGAGTTGTTGGCCGCAAAGAGGATTGCGATTGGGCAGCGGAAAGGTGGAATGATGCGTTACGAAACTCAGGAATCACGTCTCCGTTTCATTCAATTGAATTTTGGAATCGGACTAACGGGAAGATGCACGGGCCGTATGAGCATCTTTCCGTCACGGACGCTGATCTGCTGGCTGGACACTTAACGGATATTGTGGCCACTAAGCCGCTGCGGCCTATCGCAGTTGCTATCGGAGTGGCTGCGTTTATGGGTTTGACCGAGGATGAGCGCCGCTGGTTGACCACAAATAAGCACTTTGGGAAGGATTGGTACAGCCAAGGATCACCGACTAATGCGTATTTCTTCGTATTTCAGGCCTGTACGCAGGTTGCGGCGGCGGCGACCCCAGATGACGACAAGGTTTACTTTACTTTTGATCGACAGGACAGCTTTGCGGATCGTGCGCGACGTCTCTATAACGAGATTCTCAACATCGACAATGAAAGCACTCGAAAAATGGCCAACGAGCTTGTCTTTTCTTGCAAAAGAAGCGCCATATTACTCCAGGCCGCCGATCTCATAGCCTACCTGTCGCGCTGGTATGCCGAGGAGGCAAAATCTATGAACAGCGTCGCGCGTGAATGTTTTAGGCGAATGGCAGAGCCGGAAGACAGTAAGATTTCGCTGATAAGCCCAGGTAACTTGGATGTTGTTTTACAGCGGTGCCCGTTTCGAAGGACATTTTTCCCGGAATTAACCAAACCAGACTTTGTTGAGCAGATGCGGATGAACGGATACAACGTTGTTGCCTATAAAACAGGGGACGTGTACGTGTCTCATCACATACGGCCTAAACAAAGTGCGCGTTATTGGGAAATTACAACGGAGCGAGTCGGCGGACGATACCGCACTATTTTCCGTAGTGAGAGTATCAGGCGAAGATCGGAGTGAGTGAAGGTGGAAATTGATTTGCAGTTTTCGCACCCGTATTTGACTCGCCATGCGCTGCCATCATGCACCGCCTCTTTACGTGAGTTCTCGTCAATTTCGAATACGGGGAAAAACGCTTTACAGTGCGGACAGAATACTCCCCAATACAACCACCTAGTCTTAGCATCTTTGGGAGGCTTCGATTGACTCATAAACTGAAGTTTAGCAAGTTCGACGCGGCTGCGAACCCCGCATCTCTTCGCGAGAGGAATTAGTGGACGCTCTAGAATAATTCCATGCTGGTTTTAGCCTCTGCTTCTCCTCGCCGCCAGGAACTGCTGCGCAATGCCGGGATCGGGTTCGAAGTCCAGCCCGCGAATATTCCGGAGGAGCCGCTGGCGGGGGAGGGCGCTCGGGATTGCGCCGAACGGCTGGCGCTGGAGAAGGCGCTGGCGGTCGCGCTCCACAGGCCACAAGACTTTGTGCTCGGCGCCGACACGGTTGTGGAAGTCGACGGTCAGATACTGGGTAAGCCTGTTAATGCCGCTGACGCCGCGCGCATGCTGCGGCTGCTCTCCGGACGGACGCATCGCGTGATTACGGGAGTATGTCTGGCGTGGAATGGCCAGCATGCGGTGAGCAGCGAGACCACGGTTGTCTCCATGAGCGAGATCACCGACGAAGACATCGCCGACTACATCGCCAGCGGCGAGCCTATGGACAAAGCGGGAGCTTACGCCATTCAAGGCAGGGCCTCGCGCTGGATTCCGCGTATTGAAGGGGATTACGGCAATGTGGTGGGATTGCCGGTGGCGCTGGTTTGGCGCATGCTGGGAGAAATCAGTTCCCAGTTGCCAGCCGTCAGTTCCCAGTAAGAGCTAAATGCAAAGAGCTAACAGCCGCTATGCGGTCGGCTTGGGCGGATCTTTCGGCTTCTCTTCGTCTTTCATCGCCGATTTGAAGTTTTTGATGCCTTCACCCAGGCCCTTGCCCAAGTCAGCAAACTTGCTCGGCCCGAAGAGCAGTAGCGCTATGCCGATCAGCAACAGAATGTGCAGCGGCTGAAACAGTCCCTCACCCATACATCCTCCACGGGGTAGCTCACAGGGACGCTATGTCACCCAAACAACCCCAAATTGAATTCTAGGTTAGTTTGGACCCTGGGGTCAAAGCGGCCAGTGCTGTTCGTCACAGCGGTTTGTGAAGTTAGTCACAGGACGCAGAGGGTAGATGCGGCAGCGTTACGCCGGGACGGGCGGGGACGCCCGTGCTCCACTACACCGTTTCGATCAGGCTGGCCAGCAGCGCTGCCCTTCGGGGCAATTGCGAGATCAAGATGTGCTCGTGTGGAGCGTGGGCTCCGTCGCCTACGGCGCCTAGTCCGTCGAGGGTGGGAATGCCTAAAGCAGCGGTGAAGTTGCCGTCGGAGCCTCCGCCTACAGCGGCTTCTCCCAGCGTCCATCCAGCTTTCCGTCCCAAGTCGCGGGCTATGGCTTTGGCCTGTTCATAGAGCGACGCTACTCCGGCGGTTCGCTCCATAGGCGGGCGGTTGATGCCTCCGCTGACCTCGATCTTGCATTTGCGGTTGAACGGACGCAGGCTGCGCATCTTCTTATCGATTCCCGCTGCGTCTTTCAGCCGGGCTATGCGGACGTCGACTTGGGCCGCGGCTTCGGCCGGCACTACGTTGGTGCGCGAGCCCCCGCTGACTATGCCGACGTTCACGGTTAGACCTTTCTTCAGATCGGTGAAGGCGGAGATTTTTTCGATCTGCCGCGCCAGTTCGAGGATTGCGTTTACTCCCTTCTGGAAGTCCAGGCCCGAGTGGGCAGCCTTGCCGGTGACTTTAACCTCGTACCCGCCGACTCCTTTGCGCGCGGTTTTCACGGCGCCTCCGGGGCCATAGGAGGGCTCGAGCACGAGCACGGCAGCGGCTTTCTTGGCCAGCGATTCGGTGATGGGTCGGGAAGACTCGCTGCCCACTTCTTCGTCGGAGACCAGGAGCACGGTCACTGGACGCGGCAATACTCCGTGCCAGTCTTCTGCATTCCACTCCTGCAGAGCGGCGAGCGCATGGAGCATCAGGGCGATACCGGCTTTCATGTCGAGCACGCCGGGGCCGGTCAGTTTGCCGCCTGTCAGGTTGCAGGGCATGTTGGCCAGGGTACCCAAGGGATAGACGGTATCGTAATGTCCCAGCAGGAGCACGGGCTTGGCCGCCGAGTTGCCGGGGAAGTCGACTTGGAGATGATTGCCAAAATCTTTGGCAGTGTGGAGGCGCACTTCTCCGCCTAGTTGGGCGAATTTCTGGGCGAGGACCTCGGCCAGGCGGTCGGCAGAGGGCTTGGTGTCGCTGGGAGACTCCATCTGCACGAGTTCGCGGATGGTGGCACCAATTTCGTCACGCTGGCCAGATAGATAAGTCAGACGGCGTTGAGCTTCGGCGCTGGTCGGCGTGGATGGTTTTCTGGCAACGGGAGTCATGTGAATAATAGATCGTGCGCTAGCCGTGACAGCGCCATTAAGTTAAGAAGCAATCGGCCGATCCCCTGGCTCGGCGGACACCGCGGGAACTTCAGGTTCCCAGATTCCTTCGAAATCGACGAAGTAACTTTGAATTTCAAGACCGGGTATGGCATTCGAGAGAGTGGCGGCGGCTTGGCGCAACTCTTGCCGATGGTGCAGCCTTTCGGCTTGCGCGTCGCCGTGGAAGGCGCCATCGAGGCCGCCATAGGCTCCGCAATCGGAGTGCACCATCAGGATTACGCGCTTGGTTTCGTGCAGGCGCATCGATTTGCGGATCTGCTCCAACACAAATTCGCGCTCGCTTTCAGCCTCAGGAGAGGCCAGGCTCTTGGCTCCTCCAGCGATTTTGATCGGATCGGAGTGGCGCACCCCAAGGCGCTTGAGGAATTTGGCGAAGCCCAGGTCGAAGCGATTGTCGAAACACCAGAGAATGGCGGCGTCGCACTGATATCGTTCTCTGGGCGCTTCGAAATGAAAAACTTTCTTCATCGATCCTCCTCGAGTTGCGAGCGCTCGGGCCCGAATCCTAAGCTTGGATGCCCTCCGAAACCTGGGCGGACACGCTTATCTGGCGAGCCTTATAGAAGGTACACTATGTCGAAGCCTGCTGGCAGCAAACTGAAGCCACGCTGAGTGCTATTCGCCTTGGTCAGCAGAACGTGAGTTGCTGCCAACTCGCGGTGAGCGGTCGGAATATCTGGACGGGAGATGGTTTTGCAGATCGCCACAGAAGTGCGTGCGGAGTCAATTTCTCCGCAAACGTGCGTTCGCCCAAGGTTCTCTTGGGCGTTTCTTTTGGCTGGCGCGGCTTTCTGGGTCATCACAGCCACGATGGTCCATCTGTGGCTCGATCAGGTCGCGGGATTAGTGCTGCTAGCGTTTGCTTTCCCGCTGATCGTGGTTGCGATCGCGCAATCTCGGCGGCAAACTGATGTGTCGGCAACGGTGCGGCTAGGCGGTTCGCGCCGGATGTGGCAGCTCTTGATCGCGCTTATTCTGATTCATGCCTCGGTGGCATTTGCGATTTCGAAGATATGGCTTCCTGCCATCGATACTTATACGTTTCAGCGCGATTCTTGTGAGAACTTGTTGAAAGGGATCGACCCGTTTGGGACGACGGAGGCGGATATCTACGGGCCTAAGTCGACGTTCTACAGTCCCGGAATGGTGGTTAACGGACGGGTGCAAGTTGGATTCCAGTATCCGCCTTTGACGCTGCTGTGGGTTCTTCCGGGATATTTCTTGGGCGACGTACGATACATGTATATTGTTGCCGTCGCGGTCTCTGCCTTGTTCTTATTTGCGATATATCCCACCCGCAGGAGCCTCTGCATTGCGGTGCTTCTGCTGTTAAACCCGCTGACGGTGTTTGTGGAGATGAAGTGCTGGACTGAGCCGCTGGTTCTGTTGACGCTCTGCGCGACTTTGTATGCGGTGGTTAAGAAACGATGGTGGGTCCCGATCGCACTCGGACTTTTTCTGGCTTCGAAACAGTACAACGTCGTGGCGGTGCCGTTTGTTGCCTGCCTGATTCATCCGTTTCGCTGGAGGAGTTACTGGAAGTTGATGGGGTCGGCGATACCGGTGGCTGGCGTGACGATCCTGCCCTTTGCGCTGTGGAATTGGCACGGTCTATGGCACGATCTGGTCTTATTTCACCTGGCACAACCCCTCCGAATGGACTCGCTGAGCTTCGCCGTTTTCTCGCCATTTCTGCTCAAAGTTGGACCGCTGATTACGTTGGCGTTCGTGGTGTGGTGCCTGAGAGCCGGAATGTGGAATGCCGCTATGTTCGCGGCGGGATACGGATCGGCGCTACTTCTGTTTTTCTCAACCAGCAAGCAGGCCTTTGCCAATTATTATTTTTTGATTGCGCAGAGTTTGCTGCTAGCGGTTGCGGCGCTTCCCTGGGCTTTCGTTGAGGCCGGCGTTGCCGGAGAGGCTGCGAACAAAATTTCTGACAGCTATGAATCGCCTGCGACCTTTTCGGCCTGATCCAGTTTAGACATGGTGCTCGCCATGATCTGATCCGGAGTTCCCTTGGCTACCACCGGCATCAGCAGACCGAGATTCTTATAAAACTGAATCAGCGGGGCTGTACTTCGCTCGTAGGCTTCGAGACGGACGGTGATGGCTTCGGGACGGTCGTCTTCGCGCTGGAAGAGGCGTCCGCCGCAATGATCGCAGACCGACTCGACTTTCGGCGGCCTGTCTTTCACGTTGAAAACCGCTTTGCATTTTTCGCAGGTGCGGCGGCCGCTCAGGCGCTGCACGATCTCATCGAGCGGCAGTTCGTAGTTGATTACGGCGCTGAGGGCGAGGCCCTCTTTTTCCATCAGAGTTTTGAGCGACTCGGCCTGGCCGAGGGTGCGGGGAAATCCGTCGAGAATGAAGCCGCCGCAATTCAGCAGGCAGTGGCTGCGCTCGCGCACCATCTCCCAGACGGTGGAGTCGGGCACGAGTTCGCCGCGGCGCATATACTCGACGGCCGCCTTCATGGCAGGAGACTGATCGCAGTCAGGGCGCTTGCCCGCGGCGCGGAAGACGTCTCCGGTGGATAGATGGCAGGCGTCGAGGCGCTCGGTGAGGAGCTCGGCTTGCGTGCCTTTGCCTACGCCGGGGGCTCCCAGCAGAACCAGGCGCCAGGGTCTTTTGGACTGCGCGGGAACGGCGGAACATTGGTTGGTCGAATCGGCTGCCGGGCCTTGCAGCCACTCGATGCGGTCATTTTTCAGGGAGGTGTTCATTCCTTCGAATTTACGCGGGATGTCGCAGGTTGCAGTGACGGATGTCACATTGCGAGCAGAAGAATTGAAAAATGCGCGGAGCGCGGCTAGTTTGTGCGGTCGCTGGTCTGGCAATTGCCGGCGCACTTCTTTGGTTCCCAGGTTACTCCCAGGGCGTGCAGGACCAGGGCATCTCCGGGGGTCAGTTTGTCGGGCTCAACCACGATCTGATAGGCGTAGTAGACGGTGGGATCGAGTGTGATGCACCAGGGCTCGTGGCGAATAATTCCTTCGCAGTGCTCGCAGGCGGAGTCGGCCGCGTAGCGGTTGCTGTGAAAAGTGCTGGATCGCGCCGGATCGGACATGGATAAGTCGCTGGTGTTATTCATCGGAGTGACCTACTTCGTAATCTAGGTTAAGAGCTGCTCTGGGACCGATCCTAGGGGACGCCGAAGTGTCAGGCGGTGGTTCATGTCACAGAAGATTGTGATGGGGATCACGACTGCGATCCGGAGAGATAGACACAGCGTGGCAAGGCGATTATGGCATGAAATGCGGGGCCACGATGCCGATGAACTCGCGGGAGTTGATTACTTTCGTTTGCTTCCAGAATTTAGGGAAGTGGCGCTGGTTGCCGGTTATGAGGTAGTCGGCGCGGGCGGTGTCGGCGCATTCCAGAAATTTATTGTCGTCGGGATCCTTCGCGACGTGGAGTGTACGGGTGGGGATAACCAAGCGGGTATGGTTTTTTACGAGTTGGAGCAGTTGCTGCTGAAAGCCCCTGCTGATCTTGAATTCCGGGCGTGTCAGGACCGCGCGATACTCCGCGAGAATGGGCGCGCTGATGTACAGCGTCGCAGGCTTGGTCATGGCAAAGAGGAGTACGGTGCGTTGCAGGCCTTGCGGTTTCAAAGCGGCCGAGATGAGGATATTGGTATCGATTACCAATCGCAGAGCGATCATCGCCGCGCTGATTGTTTGGCGCGTGCTGATTGGATGATCTGGTCAATCCGACCGGAACTTAGCTTGCTTGTGCCCTTGCGCGCAGATTCCTCTCCAATACGGCGGAGCACTTCCGGTTCAGGAGCGGCAAGCCGCGCGTAGTCCCGGATACTTAGCAGCACGGCTCTCGGCGTACCGCGCTTTTCGATGATGAGCGACCGGCGCTCATCTTCGACCCGGCGCAAAAGCTTGCCGAAGTTGGCGCGCGCGTGCAGCGCCGAGACGACAATGTTCTCACTTTTTATGGTTCGCAGCACGAGTGAACTCTCCAGTTCAATTAACTGAACTGTACAGTTCGGCGGAGTGCTGAGTCAAGTCAGCATGCTATTTCGCCGCGGGAGATGCGTACTGAGCTTCGCCGTTACCGAATGACCAGTTTTCCTTCGACACCTCGACGAGATTGATGAAGACGTCTTCGCGGCGCACCTTAAGGGCCTCGTGTAATCCATCAGCCACAGCTTGGTAAAAACGTTGCTTCATTTCGACGGTGCGGCCGCTGTTCAGGGTGACCTGTAGAAAGATGCAATCGTCGGAGCGATGGACGCCAAGGTAACCGCGGTCAAATTGCAGTCCGGCCTGGGGATGCTCGGTGATGATCTGAAAGCGGTCATTGGCAGGGACGTTCAAAGTGTCCAACATCGCCTGATAGACGATCTGACCAATGCGGAGAGGATACTCCGGCGGCTTGCCTTCGAGAAGATCGATGCGGACGAGAGGCATGGTTGCTCCTTCTTACTGCGTGATGTCTTGATGCGTGGTGGGGAGTCACGCGGCGCCTTTGTGGCCGACCGGTATGGTATCACTGCCGTTTCGTCTTGCGGTGGGCCAGTCCGGTGAACAGCGGTGCGCCCCATCCGCCAATCGCTAAGAGCGAGCCGAAAAGGACCACGGCATCGATGCTGGAGCGGCCCTCGCGCACGAAGTAGACATCTTTCAGATTCAGCCAGAGAGCGAACTCGTCGAGGGTCAGTGCGGCGCCGACTCCGTAGAGAATCGACATCATGCGGCTGGCGAAAATCGACGATGTATCTGCGCCATTACCAAACTCGCACAGCCAACCGTAGCCGACTGCTAGCAGAAGCAGGATTCCCGGCACCAGATGATGGATGTGACGGCCGCTCATGATGATGTAGTGGAATGGCGGAATCTCGTGACGGATGCAGTAGACCATTCCGCGCACGATGGCGAAGGTGAGAAAAAAGCTGATCGAAGCGAGGAAAAGCCGGCGGCGAGGGCGATCGGCAATATGCTCGTGAACCATCCGGCCAAGGCGCGTGCGATGAAGAAGCGCAAGCAGGATAGCGACCATCCCCATCAGAAGCAGAAGCAAGACGACAACATCGTAGAGACGCATGGCGACATTAGACCTTGAGCAGCAGGAAGACGGCAAATCATCGAGCTCGATGGAGACGAGGATGAGAAGATGGCGCGTGGTGAATCGGGATGCGGGATCGAGAGCTACGGCATAGAATGTCAACCATCCTGAATTGTGAACGAGGGCCTGGCATTTGCTTAAATTCAGATCGTGTTCGGTGTTCCCTCTTTATGCATGTGCTCTTCTGGCGGTAGGTTGCGTGGCGTTGGCTGAGAGCGTTCCCCCCGAGTTCGTGAATGGGCTTAAATGGCGCCTGATTGGGCCATTTCGCGGGGGACGTGCGGTGGCGGTGGCGGGTGTGCCCGGCGACTCGACTACCTTTTATTTTGGCTCGGTGAACGGCGGAGTCTGGAAGACAACCGATGCGGGCACGGTGTGGACTCCCATTTTTGACGGCCAACCGGTGGGCTCAATCGGCGCGCTGGCGGTGGCTCCCTCCGATACCAGGATTATTTATGCGGGAACGGGCGAGAGCGATATTCGTTCCAGTCTTTCTTCAGGAAACGGTGTTTACAAGTCGGCAGACGGCGGCGCGACGTGGCATCACGTTGGCCTCGAAGACACGCGGCAGATCAGCCGTATCGTGATCGATCCGCAGAATGCTGAGACGGTTTATGTTGGCGCTCTGGGGCACGCATACGCTCCTAATGACGAGCGTGGAGTTTATAAGTCAACCGATGGCGGGGCGCATTGGATGCGGGTTCTCGACCTCGGACCGGAGATTGGAATTTCCGATCTGTCGATTTGTGCGTCAGCGCCACAGATTTTGTTTGCGGGCGCGTGGCACGCGCATCGTCCGCCGTGGAGCACGTATGCTCCGATAGAGGGACCGGGCAGCGCTCTTTATCGTTCTCGGGACGCGGGCCTGACGTGGACTCGACTTGAGGGGCACGGATTGCCTGACGGCGATTGGGGACGCGTCGGAGTTGCTGTCGCTCTCGATGGGAAGCGAGTGTACGCGCTGGTTTCGACGCAGGCTGATTCTCAGGTACAGACAAAGAATGTGGCCCAGGTTAACCGTGAAGTTGCCGCGAACAAGTCTGGACTTTACCGGTCGGACGATGGCGGCGACACGTGGGTGCTGGCCAACAGCGATGAACGCCTGACCAACCGGGCGTGGTATTTCAGCGGCGTCACCGTCGATCCGCAGAATCCCGATGTGGTTTATGTTCCGAATGTCGCTGTCTATCGATCACAAGATGGAGGGCAAACGGTGTCGATCGTTCGCGGCGCGCCGGGAGGGGATGACTACCACCAACTGTGGATCGATCCCAGGAATTCCGCGAACATGGTGCTTGGCAGCGACCAGGGAACAACCATCAGCCTGGACCGCGGCAAAACGTGGACCAGTTGGTATAACCAGCCAACAGCGCAGCTCTATCACGTGGCTACAGACAACCAGTTTCCTTACGTCGTTTATGGCGCGCAGCAGGATAGCGGCGCCATCGCGGTTTTGAGCCGCTCCGACTACGGCGAGATCACGCCGCGCGATTGGTTTCCGGCGGGAGACAGCGAGAGCGGGTACATCGTGCCCGACCCAAAAGACCCTGACATTACCTATCTAAGTGGATCTTACGGTTCGGTCTCACGTTTCAATCGACGGACGACACTTAGCCAGGATATAAGCCCTTGGCCGGCGGTTACGTGGAATGCCGAAGTCAATCAGCGCAAGTATCGCGCTCCCTGGACTACGCCTATGGTGCTTTCTCCGGCGGATTCTTCAACACTCTATCTTGGGACGCAGTATGTGATGAAGACTATCGATGGCGGGCTGCATTGGGAGACTATCAGTCCGGATTTTACGGGGGAGGCCAGCGATGTAAAGGATCTCCAGAAGGAAAAGGCCACAACGCCGCCGAGCTTGGAGGAAGCCAAGCGTACCGGGTACGGAGTGATATTCGCGATTGCGCCATCTCCGCTGAGCGGCGATGTGATATGGGCAGGTAGCGACACGGGATTGATTCATCTTACGCGCGATGGCGGGAAGAACTGGAAGGATGTTACTCCGCCGGGACTCACGGCGTGGAGCAAGATATCGATGATCGAGGCGTCGCATTTCGACGCGGCTGAAGCTTTTGTGGCTGTTGATCGCGATCGCCTTGACGATCGAACTCCCTACATTTACCGGACGCGGGACTATGGAGTTATCTGGCAACTCATAACCGATGGACTGAACGCGCCTGCCTTTTTGCGTGCGGTTCGCGAGGATCCGCAGACCAAGGGGCTGTTGTTTGCCGGAACCGAACTTGGGGTTTATATATCGTGGGACGATGGCGATCACTGGCAGTCGCTGCAATTGAACCTCCCCACCACTTCGGTTCGCGACCTCACCATTCATGGCGATGACCTCGTCATTGCCACGCACGGGCGATCTTTCTGGATACTAGATAACATCACGCCGCTTCGTCAGGCAGCGGAGGCTCGCCGGGCGGCGGGGGCGTGGCTTTATCGTCCGGCAGCAGCGGTTCGCGTGGATAATGATTTCTTTGTGGGGACACCGCTGCCGGTTGACGAGCCGACGGCTGAGAACCCTCCTGCCGGTGCCATGATCGATTATTTCCTCCCGTCCGCAGCCAGCAGTGTGGCGCTGGAAATCTTTGATGGTCAGAAGAATCTCGTCCGGCAATTTTCTACTGAAGTAAAGAAGAGTGGTAAGCATCCGCCGATTCCGGTCGCTGATAGATGGCTTCCGAAGCCGGAAGTGCTCGAAAAAAGTCCGGGGGTGCGCCGCTTCGTCTGGAACCTGGTTTGGGGCAATACGGGCGGCCCGAATGCCGACGACGATTCCCAATACCGTAATCCCACCGGGCCGAAGGTTGTGCCGGGCGTCTATGAAGTCCGACTGACCGTCGACGGACAAGCGCAGAGCCAGCCCTTGAAGGTGACGATGGATCCTCGTTCGCCGGCGACGGCAGAGGTGCTGGCCGAGCAACTGCACCTAGGCCAACAGATCTTTGGCGAAACGATGGCGGCGCGCAAAGTGCTGACTGAAATCGGATCGGTCCAGCGGCGCCTGGCCGATCTTCAGCACAAGTTAGCCGGGCAAGGATCTCGGGCACAGAATGCACGACTCCAATCCGAGCTCAGGGAGATGCTGTCTGCCATCGACACAATTCTCAGCAATAAGAAATTTGATGGGGAAAAGTCCGGCCTGGCGGATGCGTACACCGGACTGGCGTCCGCGCTGCGCGTTGTCGAGGGAGGAGACCGGCCCGCACCTTCGCAGGCGATCGCTGTGTACGACGAGTCGAGCAAGCAGGCTCAGGCGCGGATAGCAGAGTGGACTCAACTCAAGCAAACACACTTGCAGCAATTGAACCGGCAGCTGCACGAGGCTCATCTTGCTCCGATTGAAGTTACTGGCACGGCGCGGTAGGTTGACTTACTCGAATTGCGCTGACTCTGAGGTCGATGGGAATGCCAGGAAGATGGCCGTCATACGGAGCGCGCCGAAGCTGCTGTGCAACAATTAAGGGAACCAAGAAATCAGATCTGGAGGGTCTTATGCGATTGCTCAAACATGCTTTCATCGTCCTCTCGCTGACGGGTCTTCTTCTGAGCTCGGCGTTGGGCCAGGAGAAACTCACGACCCCGCTGATTCCTCGCGAGGTGCTGTTTGGAAATCCGGAACGCTCCGACCCGCAGGTTTCTCCCGATGGCACGCAGATAGGATATCTAGCGCCCGTCGATGGCGTGCTGAATGTGTGGATACGGACCTTGGGTAAGAACGATGACCGAGCGGTAACTGCCGACAAGCATCGCGGAATCCGCAATTTTAGTTGGCAATACGATAACCGGCACATCTTGTATACGCAGGACCAGGGCGGAGACGAGAACTGGCGGCTCTATCAGACCGACATTACCTCGAAGCAGACCAAAGATCTCACACCATTCGAGAAGGTTCGGGTGGACATTGTCGCCTACGAGTGGAAGTTTCCTTCGACCATTCTGGTGCAGATGAATCAGCGCGACCCCAAGGTCTTTGATGTCTATCGCATCGATCTCGGAAGCGGTAAGGTTGAGCTCGACACGCAGAATCCAGGGGACGTCGAAACCTGGCAAGCCGATAACGAACTACAGGTTCGTGGTGCTCAGGCCGAAACGCAGGATGGCGGAATCATTGTGCGCGTGCGCGACGATAATAAGTCGCCGTGGCGCGAACTCGTCCGATGGAGCGCAGATGAAACCTTTGGCGGAGTAAATGGATTTTCCCCAGACAATAAGTCCTTGTGGGTTACAACCAGCCTCGACGTGAACGCCGCCCGCCTGTTGGAAATTGATATCGTGACCGGCAAGCGGAAGGTTATAACT
Source organism: uncultured Acidobacteriaceae bacterium (assembly GCA_963775845.1). Lineage (GTDB taxonomy): Bacteria > Acidobacteriota > Terriglobia > Terriglobales > Acidobacteriaceae > Acidiflorens. Next base: position 1,115,113 of record CAVZKN010000002.1, read on the forward strand.
GAAGACCCGCAATTTGATGTTCGCAACACAATCAACAATCCTAAGACCAACGCTCTTGAAGCGGTTAGTTATTCGAAGCAGCGTACAGAGTATGTTTTCATTGATCCAAGCGTAAAAACCGATTTTGACATCCTAAAACAAGTACGCGGCGGAGATATAGAAGCTATATCGTCTGACTTGTCCAACAGTAAGTGGATCGTCGATTTTGTTGGCGACGATACGCCGGAGTATTGGTATATCTACGACCGTGCGTCAAAGAAAGCAACCCTGCTATTCAGCAACCGTCCTAAGCTGGAGAAGTACAAGCTCTCGTCGATGAAGCCTATAGAATTCGCGGCGCGAGACGGCATGAAACTTTACGGTTATCTTACAACGCCTGCGGGAGTACAGTCGAAAGACCTGCCGGTCGTGTTGTATGTGCATGGCGGTCCGTGGTCGCGAGACGACTGGGGCTACAACCGGGGCGTCCAGTGGCTCGCCAATCGCGGATACGCGGTGTTGCAGATTAATTTTCGCGGATCGACGGGATATGGCAAACAATATGTAAATGCCGGGGATCGGCAGTGGGCCGGCACTATGCACACCGACTTGCTTGATGGTAAGGACTGGATCATTAAACAAGGCATCGCGAACCCGGCCAAGGTCTGTATCATGGGTGGAAGCTATGGTGGCTACGCGACTTTGGCAGGAGTGGCATTTTCTCCGGATGCGTTTGCATGCGGAGTTGATATCGTCGGGCCATCCAATCTTTATACGTTGTTAAAGACCACCCCACCTTATTGGTCGGTCTTTCTCGCGACGTTGCACAAACGCATGGGAGATTCGCAGCAGATACTCGAACAACAGTCTCCGCTTTTCAAGGCCGACCAGATTATGGTGCCACTGCTGATCGGGCAGGGCGCGAATGATCCTCGGGTTAATAAAGCGGAAAGCGATCAGATTGTCGCCGCCATGCGAAAGAATAACAAGCCGGTGGAGTATTATGTTTTTCCGGACGAGGGGCATGGGTTTGCGCGGCCAGCAAACAACGAAGCCTTCAATGCAGCTACTGAGGCCTTTCTGGCCAAGTATCTTGGCGGAAGGTTCGAGCCAGCTACGGGGGATGAAGCTAAGTTATTGGCCAGCGTCAAGCAATAATGCAACATCATTAAAGATGTCAATTGAGTGATAAGTGCGAGGAACGGAGTCACTGAATGCCTGAATCCATCGACTGGCCGCCGCGCCAGTTGCCGTCATTTTCGGGTGGGCCACGTCGTCGCCGGCGCTTTCTGCTGATCTTCATTGTTCTTGCCGTCATCTTTTTTGGCAGCAAGGCCGCGCTGTCTTATTACGTAGACGTGCTCTGGTTCGACTCGCTGGGCTACGGAAGCGTCTTCTGGAAGACGCTAGGACTCCAGTGGGGAACCTTCGCCGGCTTTGCCGCAGTCACATTTCTAATCATCTATGGAGCGTTTCTGGTGTTGAAACGGGCGCATTTGCCCGACATGCCCAGCGGCCATACCATTTTTATCGGCGGACAACCGCTGAAACTACCGGTGGAATCTGTCATGCGCGTTATAGCGCTGGGGGTTGCGCTCATCATCGCCGCGGGCACGGGCGCGGGAATGATGGCGGAGTGGCCGACACTGGCGCTCTTCTGGTACGCGCCGCAGACGACCGGCGGCGTATTCGATCCGATATTTGGCAAGGCGCTTGGTTTTTTTCTGTTCACCCTGCCGGCATGGCAACTGGTCGCGGGCTGGCTTCTCACCCTCGCGATCATTCTTTGTTTGATCTCTGTTTTCTTTATTCTGATCAGTGGCGGAAGCCGCATGTTGTCGGGCCGCCTCAGTCCGGCGGTGACTCTGCCGTGGCGCGGATTCTCGATCACGCTGGCCTTTCTGCTGGTCGTCGTTGCCATGCTTGCCTACATAGGTAGGTTCGAGCGACTGCTCGACGATCACACGATCTTTGGTGGGGTCACTTATACCGACGCGCACATTGTACTTACAGGGACGCTTGTCGTGTGCATAGCGTTGGTTGCCGGCGCGGGGCTTGCGCTGCTGAATTCGATGCGGTTGCCGCGTGGGCGTTGGTTGATTGCAGCGATTCTTCCGGCCGCTATCTGCTATGTCGCTGTTCAGGGAGTTGCATGGTATGTCAGCAGCTTTATCGTCAAGCCGAACGAGTTAGTTCGCGAGCGGCCTTACATTGCCTATAACACCGATCTAACTCGGCAGGCTTTTGGGTTGAATCGGATTGCGCAACACGAATTTCCGGCTGAGACTACCGTAGAGGCGACCGAACCGGCGACCAACCAGGCTACGCTGCAAAATATCCGGCTATGGGACTGGCATGCGCTTCAAGATACACTGCGTCAGATCCAGGAGATTCGTACTTACTACGATTTTCCCGACATTGACATCGATCGCTATGTCATCGACGGCACTACCCGCGAAGTGATGCTGGCGGCGCGTGAGTTGAACGTGGAGAAGCTTCCCGAGAGCAGCCGCAACTGGATCAACGAGAAATTGATTTATACGCATGGCTATGGCATCACCATGAATCCGGTGAACGGGTTTACGCCGGAAGGATTGCCAACGCTGATATTGAGCAATATGCCTGTCCAGAGCACGGTTCGGGGACTGAATGTAACTCGCCCCGAAATATATTTTGGGGAGTTAACGGACACCGACGTGTACGTGAAGACTGGGCAAAAGGAATTCAATTACCCGCAGGGCGAGAGCAACAATCTGACGTCTTACGAAGGCACGGGGGGCATCGTCGTCGGAAGTTTTCTGCGCCGCGCCATCATTGCTCTCGACCGCGGAGACCTGGCGAAGCTGCCATTTAGCGATGACGTGAAAGCTGACAGCCGCCTGCTGATGCAACGCAACATACGCGATCGGGTTTCGGCGTTGGCGCCGTTTCTTACTTATGATCCCGATCCTTATATCGTGCTTGGGGAGGATGGACGGCTGTCATGGATCATGGATGCGTTTACCGTTTCGGACACTTATCCTTACTCGACCCACTATCGCCTCGGCAATAACTCGCTGAACTACATGCGCAACAGCGTCAAGGTAGTTATCGACGCTTATGACGGAACAACTACGTTTTATGTCTTTGATAACGAAGATCCGATCATCGCCGCTTACCAGCGCATCTTTCCGGCGTTGTTCAAGAATGCTAGCACTATGCCGCAGGGACTGCGCAAACATGTGCGCTATCCGGAGATGATGCTCAAGCTTCAGGCTGAAGTTTACGGGCTCTATCACATGACGGACCCGGAGGCTTTCTACAATCGCGAGGATCTCTGGACGGTTGCGACCGAAGTCGGCATGAGCGAGGGTGGCGGGCAAACGACCCAGCCTATGCAGCCGAACTTTGTGCTCATGAAACTGCCGGGCGAAACCGGGGTTGAATTTGCGGAGATTTTGCCGTTCACTCCGGCCAACCGAAATAATTTGATTGGCTGGATCGCCGGGCGCAGCGACGCGGATAAATATGGTGCTTCGGTCGTTTACAACTTTCCCAAGACGAAGTTGGTCGACGGGCCGCTGCAGATCGAGGCGCGCATCGATCAGAATGCCGAGCTGTCCGGGCAGTTGACGCTGTGGAACCAGCAGGGCTCGCACGTCCGGCGCGGGGCGTTGCTGGTGATTCCGACGGGCCGCGCGTTGTTGTATGCTGAGCCGATTTATCTGCAGGCGGAGCGCAGCCCCATGCCGGAGCTGCGGCTGGTGGTGCTGGCGCTGCAGGATAAGCTGGCTTACGGGCCTACGTTCGAGACGGCCATGGCGGCGCTCTTTAACGGCGCGCCCTCGTCGCTCAGCGCTCCGGCAGGGAACGCTCCCACGCCGAGCGCCGAGCCAGCGCGCGGCGCGCCTGCTGCACCGCCTACGGCGCAGCCTACGGACGTCAACGGGCTGATTTCGCAAGCTGCGCGCGATCTTTCCGATTACCAGCGTTTGACGTCGGAGGGAAAACTTGGAGAGGCGGGACAGAAGCTGGAGGAATTGAAGCGCACGCTCGAACAGCTGAACAAGGGGCGTAAGTAGGCCGGAGGGACGCCAGCGCTACGTTTAGCAAAGAGAACAGCCCGCAAGCTTTTCAGCCTGCGGGCCGCCCGGTGGACTGTTTGGGATTGACTGAGGTGGTCACTCTCGTGGCCCCTCGCTTCTTCCGGTGCCGGGCACAACATGTGTCCGGCGGATTAGATTTACGCAATCATCCAAACTCACGGATTGTTTGCGAGAGATTGTCCCCGATTCCCCCGACCAAAGGTTCCTCGAGAACTCCGCTTAGAGCAACCGCCCTAAGACTCAGCCACCTCACCTGGTCTTGTACTGGTACTGCAACTATGACTATCAGAACTTGTCATCCGACCACCTCCTTTCCGGTGTACGGGCAGATTACAAAAAAACGCAGGGCGGCGTCAATGGCACCGAGGGGATGTGCCGGGAGAGGCAATAGCTTTCAGTAAAACTTCTTGATCTTTGGCCCGGTGCCGAGAACGGGCAACCGAAAACTGGGTCATCAGAAACACTATTAGGATCAGCATCTCTGGCTCGATGGGATGGCGGTAGCGCGGGTGCGGGAAGGTGATGTAGTAGACCAGGGGATAGCTCAGCAACAAAAACAGATACAATTTCGCGCCCGGCAGACGCTGGTGCAGCGCCATGATCAAGCCCCAGAAGGCGAAGACTGAGGAAGACAGGAAGAGGAAGGTTTTCAGTTCGTAGATGCCCGGATATTTTTCGGTGTGCGGCGGGCCCGCCCAATAGTAGAAGAAATGCGCGAAAGTCAGATAGGCAAAGCGCTGCGGACGATCGTGGATGAACTGCAACGTCTGTTCCAATTTGCCGTGAATATAGGCTATTTCTCCCATCTTCTGGTAGAGCCTGAGCTCGGTCAAATTGGTCGTCGGATGGAGGAAGACCTGCCAGTTGCCCATCGCTTCGGGCGTGTTGCCTAGATGAAATTCCTCCCCAAAATTGCCGCGGATGGGAATAAATTTGTGGAAGACCTCGTAGTTGCGAATGCTCCAGGGCGCGACCGTGGCGAAAAATAGCAGCGCTCCCACGGTGGCATTCTTGAAGAACGGTTTACCTTGCCGGAATTGGCGGTAGCAGATCCAACATCCGGCGAAAGGAAGGAAGGCGAGTTCGGCGGTGTTGGTTAATCCCGCAATACCCCATAGCAGTCCGTAGAACGCCCATTTGCGCGCGGTGCTGGATTTCGCCAGTTGCAGCGTCATCAGGAACAAGACTGTCAACAGGAACGTCGAGAGACACGTGTCCCAGACGGCTTTCATTCCCCAATACATGGTGTAAGGAAATAGGGCCCACACCCAGGCTGACAGTTTGGCTACGCGCTCGCCGAAGGTGTAAAGGGCGACAAAATAAACGGGAATGCAGGTCAGGGCCGAGACGATCGAATTGAAGATCAGGGCCCAGAAGATGGCAGCTTTGGTGTAGGAGCCGAAGGCCAGGAAGAATCGACTGAGAACAAATGGATACACCGGGCCCAGCCAGGCCGTGGGGCCGGTCTGGATTCCGAAGGGATTGCTGAAGCCGTGGCCCGCGGCGATCGAGGCGGCAATGTTCGCCGACTCATCCTTTTCTAAAGTCACACGGTAGGAGTGGATCATCACCATTCCCGCGACCCTCAGCAGCAGGCCAATCACGACAACTTTGAGCAGGAAGCGACGCAGGTTGGGCGGGTTGGAGACAGTTCTCACGCTGGGGAAGTTTGACTATCGCCGTCTCGCGAACAAGCAAACTTTAGATTTTCGAAGCGGCAGTTAGTTATATCGAATCGCGGGTCAGACAGCAAGGTAATGCCCGAGAACGACCCTATCGTAACTTTGGTACTCGCAGTACATGCACAGCTGATATCTATCCTGGTCAATTTCCCTTTCCTAAACTGGGAGTACTCCTGCTAGACAGGAAAGACTTTCCCCGAAATCTCCCCGAGTCGTGATCTTTCACCCTTTCCAGCGATAGGCATCTGGTTGGGCCAGCCCCAGGTGCGCGAGGACGCGGTTTGCGAATTCCTTGGCCATGTCGTCGACGCTCGACGGGCGGTTATAGAAGGTCGGGATCAGCGGGTAGATGGTGGCTCCCGCGTCGGCCGCCAGCGACATGTTGCGGAGATGAATTTTATTGAGCGGGCTCTCGCGCACGCAGAGAACCAGCGGACGACCTTCTTTGAGAGTGACGTCGGCGGCGCGCTCGATCAGGCGCGAAGCGATGCCATTGGCAATGCGTCCCAGGGTGCCGACGCTGCATGGGAGGACGATCATGGCGTCGCAAGGGTACGACCCACTGGCCACGTTGGCGCCGATATCGCTGTTGGACTGCTGCTGAATCTTTGCCGGCGGCGTGCCGATGATCTGACGTAGGAGATCGGACCGGCCTTCAACCGAGAGTTCTTCGGCGAGCACGCGCAGGGCGCTGTCAGAGGCAATGAAATTTACTGTCTTTACCCGAGCATCGCGCTCGAGGGTCAGTAGAAGGTGCCTGAGAAAAATCGATCCGCTGGCGCCGGTGGTGGCAACGGTGAGGTTTTCCGGCGGCAGAAGAGACAAATTTCGGGGCAAATTGTTGCGCTCCGCGGAGTCCGATCAGGTTCGGAACTTCGAAATCTTGAGGATAGGGATGGCCCGGAAGCAAGTCAAGGCTTCTAGGGAATTCGCTTTACGACTTCGCGCCAAGAGCAGGGCAACTAATAAGGCGGTTGAAGTTGCGCTACTAAGCGCCAGGGAGATATGGCCACTACCGGCATCTTACGATTGCGGCGCAGCGTGGCCCAGCGCCACGCGATCGCAAGTGTTGAGCGGGAGATTCGGGCCATCGACCCAGTCGCCGGGCGCAAATACCTGCGCGATTTTCGCGAGGCTTACTGCTCGTATTCGAAGGTTCTGGCCGCCAGCGATGTTCGCCGGGAGGTTGCCAAGGCTGGCATCGTTCTGGTCGGCGACTATCACGCGCTACCCAATTCGCAGCGTTATCTGGCTTCACTTCTTTGCGATCTGCGACGGCATCACCGTCCGGTGGTACTCGGCGTCGAGACAATTTTTTCGCGCGATCAGCACATTCTCGATGAATGGTTCCGCGGAGAGATCGACGAGGCTGAGCTGCGGCAGCGCATCCGGTTTGATCTCGACTGGGGATACGACTGGGCTCCTTTTTACGAACTGCTTTCTTCCGCGCGTGATTATGGCGCGTCCGTCTATGGACTGGATTGCATGCCTCGCGAAGATCTGCGCAAGATTGGGGCGCGCGACCGGCATGCGGCCGACAAGATTGCCGATATTCGCCGCCGCCATACCGACGCGCTGATCATGGTTCTGTTTGGTGAGTCGCATCTTGCTCCGCAGCACCTGCCGGCCCTGCTCCAGCAGCGCCTTCCGGCGGAGCCGAGGCTCACCGTGCTGCAAAATATCGACGCGCTCTACTGGCGGGCTGCCGGAGAGGCCCACGATCACGTCGAGGCCGTCGAGGTGCGCGAAAATGTTCTCTGCGTTTTTAACGCTACGCCTCTCGAAAAGTATGAAAATTACCGCCTGTGCCTCGATCGCTGGGGACGCGCCAACCACAGTGCGCCCGACCTTGGGCCGACACTCTATAACCTGATCGACGGACTGGTGCGCTTCCTTGGCATCAACCAATATTCTCCGCACAACACCACGCAGCCGCGGCTGCTGGTGGATCATATGCCGGAAGTTTATTCGCGCAGTTCTGATGCGCTGCTGCGCCGGCTGCTGTCGCGCAAAGGATTTACGGCCGAGCATCGGCGGTCGTTGCTTCGGCAGGTTCACGAACGTGGCAGTGTTTATCTTGCGCCAATTAATGCGGTGTACGTTCGGCAATTTCGCATGACAACGGCGGCGGAGGATGCTGCACGCTTTCTCCATCAGGCTTGCCGCGGGCTGCCGAATCTTTCGAACGGCAAAACCTCGGCGCAAAACGTGGCGCACTGCTTCCCTGTTGCCCAGTTGGATCGGGACGACGCGTTTTATGTTTCGGTCATCGAACACGCGCTGGCTTTCTTCGGGTCGAGGATTTTGCATCCGGCGCGCCCGGCTCTGCGCGATGCCGACATCGCGGAATTATTCGACGTGACGCGGGAAGATCTGGAGCAGCAGACTGCGCTCTCCTTTGTTGATGCGGTCGAAGCGCTGGATTTTCTGGCCATCCACCGCGCAGCCGATTTGCGGTTGCCGGGATTGCTTGCCCCGGCTCCAGATTTTTCAGGCCGCAAATACGATTTTGTGGCCGAGCGACTTGGCTATCTTACCGGCAACGACGTTTACGATGCCTATCTTGAGGGGCGCTTCAACACCGCAGCTCTGCGCAGGCTTTTCCTCACGCACATCGAGTGGCCGGGTGCGGCGCGCGAAGCCTATGTCCAATTGAAAGCGCGCTTGCTGGCCGGGCAACACGGGTAAGATCGTAAACCTTTTCGCGCTCGCGTCTGAGACTGCAAAACCTTTACCACAAGATCACTGGGGAAACAGAGGCGCACGTAAGGAAGCGCTTTCGAGTTCTGATTTTGCGGCACCTGCGGTATTCTCACCTGTTCCATGGCTGACGAATTTCCACTACAGTCGCAGACGCCCGATGCGCTCATGCTCTTCGGTTTCTGGTATCGCGCACTCGCGTCCGATCGACTCGGCCGCGGCGAGTTGGCAAAGACGATGTTGCTGGAACAGCCGCTGGTTGTCGGGCGCGACCGGCAAGGCAAAGTCTTTGCTCTGCGCGACGCTTGTCCTCATCGCGGCATGCCGCTTTCTTGCGGACGATTCGATGGCGAGCAAGTGGAATGCTCGTACCATGGCTGGAGATTTGACGCGCACTCCGGACAGTGCCAGCTGATTCCATCGCTGGTTGCGGAACAGAATTTGAAAATCGACCGCATTTATGCGGGCAGCTATTCTTGCGAAGAGCGCGACGATTTTATCTGGCTGTTCATTCCCGATCCTGCGCCGGCGGGCGCGGGATTTACGAAAGCCGCGCCAGCGCCGATTCCTGCTCCCGAGATTGCGAAATTCAGCGAACATTACAAACTCGCCTACCTTACTGCTGATCTGCCCTGCTCGGTCGATCACGGCATCATCGGATTGATGGATCCGGCTCATGGTCCTTTCGTTCACCAGGCATGGTGGTGGCGCACGCAGAAATCAATTCACGAGAAGCGGAAGAATTTCGAGCCCATCCCGTACGGATTTCGCATGAGCGCGCATACGCCCAGCTCAAATAGCGCTCCCTACAAGCTTTTGCGGCTGTATGCCGATGCCGATTCGATTACCACGACCATCGATTTCGTCCTGCCCAACCTGCGCTCGGAGATCATTCGCGCGGGCAAGTATTGGTTTTCGAGTCTGACGACCGTCACTCCGATTACGCGCAGCCAGTGCCGCATCGACGTGGTGGCTGCCTGGAATCTATTTCGCTGGATTCCTTTTGGCCCGCAACTGCTGAAGTTCGTCTTCGCAAAATTCGTCGAGCAGGATCGGCGGACTATGGAACTCCAGTCGGAAGGATTGAAGCACAATCCGCACCTCATGCTGATCGATGATGCCGACCGTCCCGCGAAATGGTATTTCGGATTGAAGAACGCCATGCTGGAGATGAAGAGAAATGGCGGAGAATTCCGGCATCCCATGAGCGGGCCGGTGACGCTGCGGTGGAGAAGCTAGACCAGGGTCCTCAGTTCTCAGCGTCACCCAGACTAATTACTGTCTGCATTCCGCCAGCAAAGCAAATGTCGGATCTAACCAATGGAGATAAGTCTCCATCGTGTGCCAGCACAATAGGCTATTCCTGGCGAAATCCGACGAACGGAAACTATATTCTGTGTCCACGTGGTCATATTCCAGCAGGATGGGGATATGTGGTGGCAGCTTGGGAACGACATCCACGGAGTTCACGATTCTCCACGAAGTGATCGGCAAAAGATCAAATTTCCGTGCAAATTCCAGGTTCCCGACGCGCGGTGATGCGAAGGTACAGAACGTGGAGACTTCGAAGCTGCGAAGCGCGTCGTTTTCCATGACAAACAAAGTTGCCAGCGCCGATCCTAAACTGTGGCCGGTAACCACCGTGGGACGCGCGGGGCGCACTTCTTCGGCGCGCAGGGCGCGGCCGCGGCGTGCGGCCTCCCTTCGCGACGCCAGTCGGTGCAGTTGTTCGCCGAAGGATCCGGCCAGCGGCGCCGTTGCCTCGAGGCCCGCAACCTTGTCCTCAGGCAGCGGGCTGGGCACAACCTTCAAAGTATCGTAGATCTCATCGAACCCCTTAGCCACACGTCCCGCGCTCGGAACCTGACGAAAAGGAACCGGCAACGCAAACGCGTCATCGAACCATTCAATTGCGCCCTCGGTGCCCCGAATTGCGATAATGCGCGAGTCCGGATTTTTGATCTCGCGAACCAGAATCCCATAGAACTTCACCTCTTTGCTGTCGAAGATGAAATCCGACATGTGGATCCATGCGGCAAGCTCATATCCGTCCGGAATCCCGTCTGGCGCGGGACGTAGCGGGTCTGGATTCTGGTTCTTGAACATCTTGTAGGCAGCCAGCACAAACCGCCCGTAGAAGAAAGCCTCACTCTTGTCGAGGTCGCGGCCCATAAGAAACTCCTGAAAAGAATTGAAGTATATGAACTTGATAATTGGGCCCACGACCGCCGACTACTCTCCCGCCAGCCAGTCCGCCGCCTCTTCGCGCGTTTTGAAGGTCGCAATCTCGCGCTGAGAAAAACTCTGGAAGTTTTCCATGAAGGCGTGCGGAATACTCCCGGTGCCGACCCATGCCGTCTTTTTCACGAAAGGACGGTCGAGCGTCAGCACTTCTTTTAATTTCGTGGCCACCGCGTGATCGACCTTGGCGCCGGTGTAATCGGCCAGCGTCGCCAGCGAATCGCGCGCATGTTGGGCCACCGTGATGCGCACCTGCTCGAGCAGTAGTTGCAATTCGTGGGCGCTGGCGTGGGAAAAATCCAATAGCAAAATCCGCTTGCCCTTGTGTTCGATGAATCGTATGCGTTCATCCATGGCAGCCACCGATTTTTGGTTCGCTCTTTCCTGCTTCCCCTGCGGGCGCAAAAGTCTTTAACCGCAGGAACGCGGAGGAACACGGGGAAGTCTAACTCAAAAGCGATTCCACCACACCGTAAACTTCGCTCAACGCAGTGTCCAACGCGGCTGCATCTTTGCCGCCCGCTTCCGCCAGATCGGGACGGCCTCCGCCCTTGCCTCCGACTTTCTGCGCCACCGGGCTGATAACTTTTCCTGCCTGGATCCGCCCGGTGAGGTCTTTGGTTACGCCAACAATCAGCGAAACATTTCCATTCGACGCCGAGCCCAGCACGACCACGGCAGAACCCAATTTGTCGCGCAGTTGATCGACCAGCGTACGCATTTGCGCGCGTTCGAGATTATCCACGCGGTGGGTCAGAACCTTCACGCCGCGAACTTCTTTCACTTTTTCGCCAATGTTGGCCGTGCTCGACGATGCCGACTTCATCCGCGCCTGGTCGAGTTCGCGTGCCAAGCGCTTAATTTCAGCGTCTTTCTTTTCCAGTTCCAGCCTCAGAGCTTCAGCGGGAGAAGCCAGCGTCTCTTCATCCGCCAGCGCCCCATCTCGCGAGGATGCCCCATCCTTTCGCGCCTTTTGCGAAAGGGTGGGACCTACGAGGCTGGCGACCACGCTTTCCAGTTCGTGATCCTTGCGGAAGTGGCGCAGCGAGCCTTCTCCGGTCACGGCTTCAATGCGCCGCACGCCCGAGGATACGCTGCCCTCTTTCAGAATTTTGATCAGCCCGATTTCGCCAGTCTGCGCCGTGTGCGTTCCGCCACAAAGTTCGGTCGAAAAATCTCCGATCTTGATCACACGAACCTTGTCGCCGTACTTTTCCCCGAATAGCGCCATCGCGTGATATTCGTTGATGGCCACGTCGATCGGGACGTTCTCGATGACCTCGACGCGCTCGTTGCGCAAGACTTCTTTGTTGATGATGTCTTCGATATCCTGCAACTCTTCTTCGGCGACTCCAGTGAAGTGCGAGAAATCGAAGCGCAGATGATTGGGAGCGACCAGCGATCCCGCCTGCTTAACATGCTTGCCGAGGACCTCACGCAGCCCAGCCTGGAGCAGATGCGTGGCCGTGTGATTGCGCATAGTCGCTTCGCGAATCGCGGTGTCGACCACGGCATCGACTTTCTGGCCGACGCGGAGGGTGCCCCACCCAACGCGGTTTTCGTTGGGTGGGCCCTTCACCACAACCTGATGGGCGCGGACACCTTGGACCGGGTAGTAGGATCCGGTTACTTCGGCGACGACAGTGTTGTGATCGTTGGAATAGAGCCATCCGCGGTCGCCGACCTGGCCTCCGGATTCAGCGTAGAAGGGCGTGTGATCAAGGATGATTTCGCCTTGGTCGCCGGGGTTGAGTTCTTGCGCGCCCTGGCCGGCTTTGATGATGGCCAGGACTTCGCAATTGTTGGAGCGCGTTTGACGGTAGCCTTCGAACGCGGATTTTGGGAGTTGCTGGTAGGCGGGATTGGCGGTCTGCTTGGCTGCGCCTTTCCAGGAAGCGCGGGCGCGCGATTTCTGTTCCTCCATCGCACGTTCAAATCCAGCTGCATCCAACTCGATACCTTCATCGCGGCAGGTGTCGGCTATGAAATCAAGAGGAAGACCGAAAGTGTCGTACAGCCTGAAGGCCCTTGCACCGTCGTAAACCAATGGCTTCGCCAACAACTCTTCGGCTTGGGCGACTTCATCCTTTGTATAGCTCGATTTTTCCAACCCTTTCGCTGCATCTGCCGCGACCACGAGGATGCCTTCCGCAGCTAGGTAGTCTTCCCGCAATTTGTGCAATTCCGACGTGAGCTTTACAACCCCTAAAGCGAGCGTGTGATCGAACCTTGTCTCTTCCGCCAGCACCGCCTTTGACACACGTTCCGCCGACTCCTTCAGCTCCGGATACGCATCCTGCATCAGGTCGCGGACTGCAAACACCATCTCGTGCAGGAACGGATTTGTTTGGCCGAGAAGGCGGCCATGGGTGATGGCGCGGCGGATGATTTTGCGGAGGACGTAGCCGCGGCCTTCGTTCTGGGGGATCACGCCATCGGAGATGAGAAAGGTTGCGGCACGGGAGTGATCGGCTACCACGCGGAGCGAGGCGGCTCCATGCGCGGCTGTCTTACTGCTTGTACGGACAGGCTCGTCCTTGGAGTAGGGGGCCTTCGACTTGCCCTCGCTTCCGCTCGGGCTGCGCTCAGGATGACAAGAATTGGCTCCAGTTCCTGTCAGTTCGGCCGCTCGTTTGATTAGGGGCGTAAACAGGTCCGTCTCGTAGTTTGAAATCACGCCTTGCAGAACAGACGCCATGCGCTCCAGCCCCGCTCCCGTATCAATCGACGGCTTCGGCAGCGGCGTTAATTTGCCCGACGCATCGCGGTCGAACTGCATGAACACCAAATTCCACAGCTCGACGTAACGTCCGCAATCGCAGCCAAAGGCGCAGTCCTTGTGCCCCTGATCCGAAGCCGCCACGCCCATGTCGTAGTGAATCTCGCTGCATGGCCCGCAGGGACCGGTGTCGCCCATCTGCCAGAAATTGTCTTTCGATCCGAACTCGTAGATGCGGTCTTTGGGTATGCCCTGACCCAGCCACAGGTCGTAGGCCTCGGCGTCGCGCTCGACTCCGTTTTCGCCCTTGAAGATGGTTACGTAGAGCTTCGCTTTGTCGATCCCGAACCACTCGGGCGAGGTGATCAGCTCCCACGCATAGGCGATCGCGTCTCTTTTGAAGTAATCGCCGAAGGAAAAATTTCCCAGCATCTCGAAAAACGTGTGGTGGCGATTGGTGAAGCCTACGTTTTCCAGATCGTTGTGCTTGCCTCCGGCGCGCACGCATTTCTGCGAACTCGCCGCGCGGTTGTAGGCGCGTTTTTCCAGGCCGAGGAAGACGTCCTTGAACTGGTTCATGCCGGCATTGGTGAAGAGCAGCGTCGGGTCGTTAGCTGGCACGAGCGACGACGAGTGGACCTCGCGGTGCCCCTTCTGAATAAAGAAGTCGAGGAACTTACGGCGAATTTCGGAGCCGGTGAGCATCGGAGATTGAATTCTAAATGATAACCACCCTTCGACTCCGCTCAGGGCGGGATACACAGTGGTGCACAAGGGAAGGCGGGGAGTCGAGGCAAAGATCTCAATCAACGGCGACGTCGAAGAGTTTAGCGCAACTTTCGCAGCAGGCACTTCGACGTCGCATAGGGAGCAGATCTGAAAACCGATTTATTTCACTACGTCTTCGGTTTTCTCGGCCCCTTTTTTCACTTCGTGTCCGGTAGTGGTGGTGGCTTTCTTGACGCCGTGCCCGGTATCTTTGGCCGCGGTCTTGGTGACATGGCCGGTTTTATCGGCGGCTTTTTCGGTCGCTTTACCGGTATCTTTAGCAGCAGTTTCGGTGGCCTTACCAGTATCCTTGGCGGCGGTTTCGGTTGCTTTGCCCGTGTCTTTCGCGGCTGTCTTGGTGGCGTGGCCCGTCTTCTTCGCCGCGGTCTTGGTGGCCTTGCCGGTATCGTCGGCGGCGTTTTTCACGTCGGTTCCAGCCTGGCCATACGCGAGCGCGGTCAGAGCGAGGAATGCGGATGCGAGCGGCAAGCACAACTTCGTCTTCATATTGGCTCCTCTGAACTAAGATTTCCCCAGATTGCAAGGTTGTATCAGAACAAGGGCGGGGGCGCAACGGCCTACGAGATTTCATTCTCCAGTCCGGTGAGGGTTTCTTCGTCGACGTCCCATTTCTTGAGGATCGTAAAAATCGTTTTTGATCCGAAGCCGGCGCGCATCAGTTGGCGAAAGATGCGGGCGGTTTGCTTCTGATCCCTGTTTTTCGGCTTCTGCAGCCGTTTGCGGCGCAGATACTCGCGGGCCAGAGTTTCTTCTTTGACGTCGTCGTAGACGGAAGAGACAGCTTTTTCGATGACATCGCCGTGCACTCCCTTGGCTTTGAGATCGTTGACGACGCGCATGCGCCCGAATTTTTCGTTGTCGCGGCGGTAGGAGGAAAACGCCGCGGCATACTTGGCGTCGTTGAGATAGCCCTGATCTTTCAGACGCACGATAATCAGTTCGACCAACGTTTTGCCGATCTCGGTGTCGGCTTCCACGCGGTTGCGGAGAAGACGCTTCAGTTCCGCGACGGAGCGCTGGCGGCGCGCTAATGCTCCTAAGGCGTAGTCGTAAAGCTCGGCTTCGGTGAAGAGCTTTTTGGGACGTCCGAATGCCATGCCTACACGATAGCGCGAGTTGGCATGGGAGAGTTAGCGATCGCCAGTCTCGCTAGCGCAGGCATCCTGCCGGCTGCTAAGAGGGCGTCTTCGCTCTTGATTCGGCGGAGCCGGACGCGAGCAGGATAGCAGCCCAGACGGCGGCGCGTGCAGTTGCCGCGCTTATCTTGGCGTCGGTGCCGGGCTCGTGGACGCGGGCGGCGCTGCCGGTTGATTCATGGCAGGCGTCGAGGTGGTGACGGGCGGTGCGCTCGGCGGAGGCGCGACCAGCGCTGCTTTTGCCGAGGGCGGCAGCTTGTCGGCATTCGCCAGCAGAATTGCCACTTGCCACATTTGTGTTTCCGACAGCGACTTGCTGAAGCCGGGCATCCCGGTCAGGCGGATGCCGTTGGAAATTTTCCAATAGGTTTCGCCGGGTTCGTCGTCGGTTACGCCCTTGCCTTGCAACAGCTGCGGCGGACGAGGATACATTCCATTGGCAATGGCCGTTTTCGGTGACAGCGGCAATCCGTGACACACGGCGCAGTGTTGTTTATAGAGTTCGGCGCCCCCCATGTAGTTCGCTTCGGTCAGCGGGGTCGGAACAATTTTAGGCATTTCTTTTTCGACGCGTTTCGCCAAAGCTGTGCGGGCAAAATAATGTTCGAAGGGCATGTCGGAGTCGGTTGTCGCTACCGGTGCGCTTCCGCTGGTGAAATAGAGAAAGACCGCAAGGGGTACGAGGATTAGACCGAGCACCAATCCGACAAGAAATTTCATGGGCCTGCCTTTCCGAATGTCATACTGTATCACTACAAATGCGCGTCCAAATGGTACTTTAATCAGAATACGATTTTGCGGATCGGTGCAGATTCAGAGGCTATAGCCTGCGAGGCGAAAAACGAAAATGCGAATTGTCAGCGCGGCGAGTGCGTTTCCACAACATTACTATTCCCAGGAGATGTTGCTCGAGGCGTTACAGGAGTACTGGGGCGATCAGATCGAGAACCCGCACGTGCTGCGGCGTTTGCACCGGCACGTGAGCGTCGACGGGCGCTTCCTGTCTTTGCCGAAAGAGGAATATCTGAAGATGAGGACCTGGGGCGAGGCCAATCGTCATTGGATTCGCACCGCAAAGCAACTTGGGGAGAAGGCAGTCAGCGGCGCTTTGGCCCTTGCCAACGTGCGCGCGCAGAATCTGGGCGCTTTCTTCTTTGTTTCGGTGACCGGGATCAGCAGTCCATCGATTGACGCCTTGCTTATCAACCAGATGGGGCTCTGCAGAAATATTCGCCGCCTGCCTGTTTTCGGATTGGGCTGTGTGGCGGGCGCGGCGGGCATTTCGCGCGCGGCCGATTATGTGCGCGCTTATCCCCAGCAGATCGCGGTGGTGCTGTCGGTGGAACTTTGTTCGCTAACGTTGCAGCGCGAGGACATCTCGATGGCCAACCTGATTTCTTCAGGATTGTTTGGCGACGGCGCGGCTGCGGTGATCGTGGCGGGCGCGGATTGCGGGCTAGCGGGGCCGACTATTCTTGCGACCCGTTCGGTATTCTATCCCGACACAGAAGAGATGATGGGCTGGGATGTATCCGAAAAAGGATTTCGCATTGTTCTGTCGCGAGAGATTCCGGACCTGGTGCGAAAAAATCTGGCGCACGATGTTGACGACTTTCTCGCCGAACGCGGATTGACTCGCGCTGACATCGGCAGCTGGGTGCTGCATACCGGCGGCCCGAAGATTCTGGAGGCGACCGCCGACGCGCTGAGTTTGAAAAATGGCGAGCTCGATGTCTCCTGGGACTGTTTGCGCCGGACCGGCAATCTCTCCTCGGCATCGGTGCTGGTGGTGCTCGAAGAAGTTATGAAGAACCGGCGCCCCGAGCCCGGCACGCTGGGCTTGCTGGCCGCAATGGGACCGGGATTCTGCGCAGAATTCGTTTTGCTGGAATGGTAGGCGGCACGGGTGAGAATTCGCGCATCCCATCTGGATTACCCGAAAATTCGTGAATAGCCATTTTTCCAGATCGTGGGACGTGTTCGTGGCTGGCGGCGGGCCTGCTGGTCTGGCAACGGCGATCGCCGCACGGCGCCGCGGCCTGAGCGTAATTGTGGCCGATGGCGCGCTGCCTCCGGTCGATAAGCCGTGCGGCGAGGGGCTGATGCCCGATGGCGTCAATGCCCTGCACCAGCTTGGGATCGCAATTCCGGAGGACCAGGCTTACGCATTTCGCGGCATTCGGTTTTTGAGCGGCGGAATCAAAGCCGAAGCTACGTTTCCGCGCGGAACCGCGTACGGCATCAGACGCACGCATCTACACCGACTCATGTTGGAACAAGCCGCGGCTTGCGGAGTGCGCACGCTGTGGCAGTCTTCGGTCACCGGACTTCATCCGGAAGGGGCGCTGATCGCGGGAGAACTGGTGCGCGCGCGCTGGGTGGTGGGCGCCGATGGAGCCGGCTCGCGCGTCCGGCGCTGGTCCAAACTCGATCGCCGCAAACTGTTTTCTCCCCGCGAGAGCAGTCTCCGTTTCGCCTTCCGGCGCCATTATCGGATCGCACCCTGGACTGACTTCATGGAATTGCACTGGGGCAATCGCTGCCAGGTTTACGTCACACCTGTCAGCAGCGATGAAGTGTGTGTGGTGCTGATCTCGTCCCACCCCGACCCGCGGCTGCACATTGAAGATGCGCTGGGGCAATTTCCGGAGCTTGCCGAGAGGCTGATGAATGCGGAATTCGCCTCCGGCGAACGCGGGGCCATTACGATGACGCGAAGATTGCGGCGCCTGCATCGTGGCCGGACTGTGCTGGTGGGCGATGCTTCCGGCGGTGTCGACGCCATCACGGGACAGGGCCTGTGCCTTGCATTCCAGCAGGCTGCACTGCTGGGCGATTGCCTGGCGAGTGGAGACTTTTCAAGGTATGAAGCGCGGCATCGCGAGTTAGTGCGCCATCCTGCGCTGATGGCGCGAATGATGCTGCTCATGGCGAAGTACCGCGGCCTCCGCCTGCGCGTGATGCGGATGTTTCAAGCAAACCCTGATTCTTTCGGCAAGCTGCTGGCCATGCACGTCGGCGGGTGCTCGCCGCGGCAATACCTCTCGAACGGTATCGCCCTGGGATACGAACTGCTGAACGCCTGACGCCATCCCGGCGTGGTTCACTGCCCGCTCTCCTTAGTTACTTTTCCGGTTACTACAAGTTACCAACCACGTTACCAAGGGACGATTTGTCGCTGCCGTGGAAGTGACATTCTGCACCTGTTTTCACTTTCCCGTTTCCGCAAACGGTAAGTAGTTGCAACTACGGTCGCATGTTTTTTCCCTCGTTGGCACGGAAGTTGCACTCTAAGTTGCGTGCTTCCGATAAGACAAAATTCTGAGATATCAGGCATCGAGTTTGCATTTGGAGGATCTATGTTGTCACGTGGTCGCGTTGGGTTGACCGTAATCGCAGTCCTATCACTTTCTTCTCTAGCCCTGGCGGATTCCGCTCCAGTCAGTACGATGTTTGTCCGCTCCAGCAGCGGAGCTCCAGTCGCGGCACAAGTCTCCACGAGCCATTTATCGACCAGTCCGGCAACGGCCGCGCTCATGGGGGCTGGTTCTTTCCAGCAGCCCGGTGTGCCGGTTTCGCGCCAGATGACGTTGGGCAGCGACCGCACCGCCACCACACATTTCACGGCACGCAGCGATGTCTCGGGAACCATCAGTCACAAGAATGGCGAATGGGCGGTCTACCGGCCAGGACCGGTGCCGTCGCCGATGGCCACTCCCGAACCCGGCAGCCTCATGCTGCTTTCGACGGGACTGCTCGGAATCGCCGGCCTCGTGCGACGCAGAATGCAGCGCAGCCCAGCTTAGATTTTGCCGGTCAAGTTTTCCTCGCACTCCTTTGATCGCCGTCACTGGCGCGAATCTGGTGGCGGCTTTTTTTAGCTTCGGTCCTCAGTTCTCGGTTCTCAGGTGGCTGGAGCGGATGCGAAGCTACAAGATCTTTCTTGCGAGGCCCACCGCGTGCGGGGCCTCCGGTTGCAATTTCCATCCTTTCCAGACGACAATCAGATTGTGCCCAGCACCAGCTTTTATCAGGATCCGCAAGCACTGACTCCGTTCCATCCCGGCGCGCTCGTGATCGCGACGCTCACCAACCCGCGTGAAAAATTCTGGGGAGCGATTCTCCATCTCGCCGCCGAAGGCTTAAGCCTGCGCGGAGTCGATGTGGGTGGCTTCGAGGTCCTGGCCTCGCAGATCAAGAATGGCGAGCCCTTTACCTCCGGGGTCGTCTTCTTTCCCATGCACCGGCTGGAGCGCATGGAACTCGATCTTCCGGAAGGCGATATTATGTCGCTGGCCCAGCGTTTCGCGGAGAAGACCGGACAAGATCCCGCGCCGATTCTAGCCAGCGAATTCCTCGCACATAATGCGGGGCCAACCTCGGGAGAGAAGTTGCGGTGAATCTACGGCAGATTCTGACCGCGCCGAATCAGCTCACGCTGCTGCGGATGATCTTCCTGCCTTTCATCGTCATCAACCTGGTGCATCACGATTTCAAATGGGCGCTGGTCCTATTCGTACTGGCCGGGTTGAGCGACGGCCTCGATGGCCTGCTCGCGCGCACCCTGCACCAGCAGACATTGCTCGGCCAGTATCTCGACCCCATCGCCGACAAACTGCTGATGAGCACGATGTTTCTTGTGCTCTCGATCGAACAGCGCACTCTGGTGCCGTGGAAGTACACCATCCTGGTATTCAGCCGCGACATTTCCATTCTCCTGATCAGCGGCGTGCTCTACATGATCGCGGGACTGCGCGATTTTCGCCCCAGCATCTTTGGCAAAGCCAACACTTTCGCGCAGGTCGCGGCAATTTTTTTCGTTCTGCTGCTGCTGGTCAAACCTGTCGTTCTGGTTGACGTCGCCGCCAACGTTTTTCTGCGTGCGACTTTTATATTCACCATCGTCTCCGCCGTGCATTATGCATTTTTGGTGCAGCACCGGCTGCATGAGCCTCCGGCACTGAAAAACGGGTCGTAGGCTGGCGAGCACCCCGGCAATTCGCAGTTAGAATGCGGCCCTAGCGTAATTCTCTTTCTACAGGAAACACCTTATAGGTTGCGCTTTGAACGCTCGGCTATGATTTTTGTGCCCTTGGCTGCAAGTCGGGTTGAGTATCCTCTCCGCCAAGGCGAGCTCCAGACTTAACTGTTGTCAGTGGTGAAGGCAAGTGCTTCCTTCTCGGGGAATTTGATGTCTGGCGGGTTGATCAGTCAAGGCAATAGCCCGGAAGTCGCGACAACAACGCCGGCGGCGCCGGATTGGCTGGCGGGCGGCGGAGAACTGGGTCGGCTGATCCGCGAACTGGATTGGTCGCAAACGCCGCTCGGCCCGATCGAAAGTTGGCCGCAGAGCCTGAAGACCTCCGTCAGCATCTGCCTGGCCTCCCGTTTCCCTATCGTGCTGTATTGGGGGCCGGAGTACGTCGTTCTCTACAACGACGCGTATAGCGCAATTCTGGGCAGTAAACACCCGTGGGCTTTGGGGCAACGCTGCTGCGATTGCTGGGCCGAGATTTGGGACACGATTGGCCCCATGCTGCAAGGCGTCATCGACAACGCTGAAGCGACCTGGTCCCATGACTTGCTGCTGGTGCTGCAGCGGTATGGTTATCCGGAAGAATGCTACTTTTCTTTTTCGTTCAGTCCGGTTCGGGTCGAAGCAGGAGTTGTCGGCGGCGTCTTCACGGCAGTCATTGAAACCACCAACAATATTATTGGCGAACGTCGCCTCCGCACTCTGCGCGATCTGGCGGCCAAGTCTGTCGATGCCAAAACCGCGGAAGTTGCCTATCGAAGAGCCGCCGAAACACTGTCGGAAAATTTGTTTGACATTCCATTCGCAGCCTTGTGCGCGGTCACGAAAGAGGGATTCCGAACTCTTTTCAGTGCCGGCATTCCTGCCGATCATCCAATTCGATCGCTGCTCTCTCGAAGTGGTTCAGCCGTCGCTCAGAAGATGCAGCAGGCGATTCAATCGGATCGATCGCTCGAGATCGATCTTGCCAGCATTGGGGGTGAGCTTCCTCTGGGCGCATGGAACGTACCCGCGTCAGAAGCGCTCTTAATGCCGATTCCCGCCGCGGGACCCGATGGTTCGCCCGGTGTTCTAGTATGCGGCGTCAGTCCGAAAAAGAAACTGGATGGAAGCTACCGCACCTTCTTCAGCCTGATCACTCGTCAGATCGCTACCAGCATTGCGGATGCCCGGGCGCACGAAGAAGAACGAAAGCGCGCCGAGGCCTTGGCGGAAATTGACCGCGCCAAGACGGCCTTCTTCAGCAATGTCAGCCATGAATTCCGCACTCCGCTCACGCTGATGCTTGGGCCGGTAGAAGAACTATTGGCGAGAAGCCACACCGACTTGACTCCTGCCGCCAAGAACCAGCTCAAGCTGGTGAATCGCAATGGCACCCGGCTGTTGCGCCTGGTCAACACGCTGCTGGATTTTTCGCGCATCGAAGCGGGTAGAATGCAGGCCATCTACCAGCCCACCGACCTTTCGGCGTTCACGGGTGAGCTTGCCGGCGTATTTCGTTCCGCGACCGAGAAGGCCGGCCTACGGCTCGAACTGCATTGTCCAAAGCTGAAAGAGCCAGTCTACGTCGACCGCGGCATGTGGGAGAAGATTGTTCTCAATCTCATCTCCAATGCTTTCAAGTTCACTTTTGAGGGCAAGATTTCGGTCGCATTAACCGAAACCGGGAAAGCTGCTGAACTACGCATTTCCGACACCGGAGTTGGCATTCCGGCCAAAGAGCTGCCGCGTCTGTTCGACCGTTTTTACCGCATCGAAAACACGCGCAGCCGCACCCATGAAGGCAGCGGCATTGGCTTGACGCTGGTGCAGGAACTGGTCAAGTTGCACGGCGGGTGGGTGCGGGTAGAAAGCGTTCTCGGCAAAGGCAGCACGTTTGTTGTCAGCCTTCCCCTGGGCAGCGCACATCTGCCCGCCGATCAAATTGGCGGACCTCGAACGCTGGCTACAACGGCGGTCGGCGCTGCGCCCTACGTGGAGGAGGCTCTGCGCTGGCTTCCTGATACAGAGGATCAGGAAACGGCCGATGAGCTTCCGGCCGACGAGTTGATTCCGGTTCCGTGTCCTCCGCTCGCGACACAGGGAGCGTCAACCTACCAACGTCCGCTCATCATGGTGGCCGATGACAACGCGGATATGCGCCAGTATTTGGTGCGGCTGCTTGGGGAACGTTACGAGGTGCAAGCCGTGTCCGACGGAGAAGCGGCGTTGGCAGCCATCAGGCAGCGAACTCCGGCGCTGGTGCTGACCGACGTGATGATGCCGAATCTGGACGGCTTCGGCCTGCTGCGCGAATTGCGATCGGGTCCCGCGACGCGGACGATTCCAATTATTGTTCTGTCAGCTCGCGCTGGCGAAGAATCTCGCGTCGAAGGAATGGAACACGGCGCCGATGATTACCTGATCAAGCCCTTCAGCGCGCGTGAATTGCTGGCCCGCGTGCAGACGCATCTGGAGATGGCGCGCGTCCGCAAAGAGGCCGAGAACGCTCTGCGCCGGCGCACCGACCAGTTTGAGACCCTGCTCAATGAAGCCCCGATCGGCGTTTATCTGGTGGATGATAACTTTCGCATTCGAGCAGCGAATCCCCCGGCCTTGCGAATCCTGGGAGATACTGGCGATGTGATCGGCCTGGATCTTAGCGAGTTGATTCAGCGCCGCTGGCCGCCGCAAGCCGCCGAGGAAATTTTGCGGAAATTCAGGCATACGCTCGACTCCGGATTACCCCACGCCGAGCCTGAATGGGTGAAGGACCGCCGCGACCTCGGCATTCGGCAGTTCTATGAGTGGCAGATCAACCGCATCCCGTTGCCCGAGGACCGTTACGGCGTGGTCTGCTATTTCCGCGATATTTCCCGCCAGGTGCAGGCGCGCGAGGCGATAGCGGAATCAGAGCAGCAGTTGCGGCTCGCGACCGAAGCGGCCGAACTGGGCATCTGGAATTGGTATGTCGCCGAAGATCGCGTCACCTGGGAGAACGATCGGCCCTATGAGATCTTCGGCCGCACTCGAGAGGAAGGTCCGGCCAACGCGGCCGAGTTCCGATCCGCCATCTGCCATCCCGATGATGTCGCCGGCTTCGAGTATGCGCTTTCGCAGTCGATCGAGACCGGCGCACGTTTTAATTATCAGGGTCGCATCTGGCGCAAGGATGGAACCGAGCGATGGGTAGAGTTCACCGGGCAGCCGGAGTCGGGCTCGGATGGCTCAACCTGGCGCATGCTCGGAACCGTGCTCGATATCACCGAGCGCAAGTTGAGCGAGGAAACCCTGCGCCGTCATCGCGAACGTTTTGATCTCGTCGCCCAGGCCGCCCAGGTCGGGTTCTGGTTCTGCGATCTGCCCTTCGACAAGCTAACCTGGGATCGCCAGGTCAAAGAGCATTTCTGGCTGCCGCCCGAAGCCGACGTCACCATTGACACCTTCTACCAGCAGATCCATCCCGACGACCGCGAGCGCACTCGGCAAGCCATCGCCGATTCGAATGCGAATGACACTCCCTACGACATCGAATACCGCACGGTAGCGTCGGACGGCCGCGAAAAATGGATTCGAGCTATGGGCCGGACATTCTATGACGCAAACGGGAAGCCAAAGAGCTTCGATGGCCTGACTCTTGACACGACCGAACTCAAACGGGTCGAGGCCGAATTGCGCCAGTCCCATGAAGACCTGGAATGTCGAGTCAAGGAAAGGACCGAAGCGCTGGCAGCGAGCCTGGCATCCCTCGAATCCGAAATCGAGCGCCGCAAAACTACCGAATACGTGTTGCGCGAACTCTCGGCGCGCTCGCTTCGCCTGCAGGATGAGGAGCGCCGCCGCATTGCCCGTGATCTGCATGACAGTACCGGCCAAACATTGGTCGCGCTAAAACTGATGCTCGATTCTCTCGGCAAAGTTGTAACCAAGGTTCCCATGGCCTCCGATCTGCTCCGCCAACTGGAGGGCTTAGCCGACCAGGCCTTGCAGGAGATTCGGGTCACCTCCCATCTGCTGCATCCACCGTTGCTCGACGAGGTCGGCTTCTGCTCCGCGGCCCAATGGTATGTCGAAGGATTCGCCCAACGCAGCGGAGTCAAGGTGCGTCTCCAACTCTCCGATCCTCCGCGTTTGACCAAAGATGAGGAGTTGGTATTTTTCCGAATCTTGCAGGAAAGTCTGACCAACGTCCTGCGCCATTCCGGCAGCGCCGACGTCGATATCCACGTGAGTTCGGATAAAGACAACGCCATCCTTTCAATCCGGGATTATGGCAAAGGCATTCCGCTGGATAAACTCGAGAGCTTTCAGGCGATCGGAGCAGGCGTCGGCGTTGGGTTAGGCGGAATGAAGCAGCGTGTCAGAAACCTGGGCGGCCATCTCACGGTTACGAGCGACAGTAACGGCACCTGCATTCTGGCGACGCTGCCACTGGCGCAGGTGGAACCTGCAGTCGCGCAACACTCTGGTGACGCTACTTCCGGCGGCTCTCTGCCCGATGGCGAGCGAAAAATCGGTAGCGATCATCCGGCGCCGGCAGCTTGATTACGGCTCTCAAGTCTGGCTGCGTCCTTGCAATCTTGTAGCGCCGGTTACTTTTCGTATTTGACCCCTCTTCTTTTGCGCCCCTAGAATAAAAGTTCACCCCAGCGAAATCATTCATGCCATTGCATCTCTATAACACTCTCTCGGGAAAGATCGAAGAATTCCAGCCGCTCGACGACAATCGCGTCCGCATGTATGCCTGCGGGCCGACCGTCTACGATTACGGCCACATCGGCAACTTCCGAACTTTTATCGCGGTCGACCTTCTCTATCGTTTCCTGCGGCAGAGCGGATACGATGTTCGCTACGTCATGAACATCACCGACGTCGACGACAAGATTATCCGCAACTCCGCGAGCGATGGTGTGAGCGTGCAGAAGTATACGGAGAAGTACACGCAGGCTTTTCTCGAAGACTCGGCGATCTTGGGAATCGAACAGCCGTTCCTGGTGCGGGCGACCGAACACATCAAGCAGATGGCCGACTTCATCGTCGAATTAGAGAAGAAAGGTTTCGCTTATCGCACCGAAGATGGCTCCTACTATTTCCGCATCGCGAAATTCCCCGGCTACGGCAAGCTGTCGAAAAAAGATTTTGCCGGGATGACCGACGGCGCTCGCGTCGACCTGGACGAATACGAAAAAGACAGCGCCCGCGATTTCGCGCTGTGGAAGGCTCCCAAGCCCGGAGAAGCCTCGTGGGACACGGCGATTGGGCCGGGGCGCCCTGGGTGGCATATCGAGTGCTCGGTGATGTCGATGGAACAACTCGGGCCAAGTTTCGACTTACACGCCGGCGGCGAAGACCTGATTTTCCCGCATCACGAAAACGAAATCGCGCAATCGGAGGCGCTCAGCGGACAGCAGTTCGCCCGCTACTGGTTTCATGTCCGCTTTCTGCTCGTTGAAGGGCAGAAGATGTCGAAGAGCCTGGGGAATTTCTTCACCGTCCGCGATCTGATTCTGCGCGGGCACAAACCGTCGTCGATTCGCTGGCTGCTAACCCAGGTTCCTTATCGCAACCAGCTGAACTTTACTTTCGATGGCCTGAAGTCCGCGGCCAGTTCGGTGGAGAAGCTGCGCAATTTCCGCTTCCGGCTGACGAGCACGCAATTCCCCACTGGCGCGAATCCGCAGATGGCGCAGTTGGCGTGCGACACCATGGCGCAGATGAAGAGCGCCCTCGATGACGACCTGAATACCGCCGAGGCGCAAGCCGCTATGTTCGACATGTTACGCAGGACCAACACGGCGCTCGATGCCGGGGAAGTCCGCCAGGACGATGTGAAACCACTGCTCGGGGCGCTCGAAAAGTTCGACGAGATCTTCGGCGTGCTGCAAGATCACGATCAGCCGCGCATGAAAGCCATTCTCGATTGGGCCAAAGCCGAGGGCCGCGAAAACGAAATCAGCCCCGAGTTGCAGGAAATAGCTGGCTCCGCGCAGCTCACCGACGATGAAATCAATCGCAAGATTGCCGAAATGGAAGCGGCGCGAAAGGCGCGCAACTTTAAAGCCTCCGATGCCCTGCGCGCCGAACTGACCGCCGAAGGAATCATCGTAGAGAATACAAAAGACGGGGTACGCTGGCGAAGAAAGTGAACGGGATTGGGTAATTGTGTAATTTGGTAATTGTGTAATTTGAAGGACCGAAGCGTGGGGCTGATTCGGACTCCGGCGGTTTTCAAATTACAAAATTACCCGATTACAAAATTACAAAATGCTTTCCCTCGACGACTACCTTCGCGAAGCCGAAAGCGCCCACGGCCATCTCTGCGCCGGCCAAGTCTTGGGTGTGCGCCTGGCCATGCTGGGACTGGAAAAGCTGGGCATTGAAGATGCGCGGGGAAAAGATCGCAAGCGCCTGGTCACTTTCGTAGAAATCGACCGTTGCGCCACCGACGCCATAGCCGTAGTTACTGGATGCCGCCTCGGCAAGCGCGCCCTGAAATTTCGCGACTGGGGAAAGATGGCCGCGACCTTCGTCGATCTTACCGGTCCCGCGGGTGCCCCACTCAAGCCTGCCTTTGGCTTGAGTGGGTCCGCTTCCGGCCATTGCTATAAAGCCATCCGTATCGCCGCCAAAGAATCTTCGAAAGCGCTCGCGCGCGCCATGCATCCCGAAATCGAAAACAAGAACCAGCAGCAGATGCTGGCCTATCGCGAGATGCCAGAAGACGACCTATTCACCAAGCAGTGGGTGAAGGTCGAACTTCCGACCGAAGAGTTCCCCGGCTACAAAGGCGAGCGCATAGTCTGCGCCGAGTGCGGAGAAGGCATCAACTTCCACCGCGAAATCGTGCGCGATGGGCGAGTGTTCTGCAAGGCCTGCGCTGGTGAACGGTATTACGACTTGATCTGATAATGTCGCCACAACGACGTTGCGGGTCTACTTTAAGAGACGGTCTTTGAGAATCTGTTCCACATTCCGACGACCGTGAAGGATGGAAACAACCTGCAAGGGCTTTGTTTCCGGCCGGTAGACGATGAGGTAGGAATAAACCGGGAAGAACTTCACCGGTTCGTCCGTCAAGTGCTTGTTCCAGTGTCCCGCGCCCGGCATTCGTGCCAAGAAAACAATTTTGTCACGTATAACCGATTCAACGCGATCCGCAACCGCAATGCTGCTCTGCTTCTTGAGGTAGCGCCAGATTTGAACGAGATCGAGAGCGGCTTCCGGCGCGAGGACATAGCGCACGCTCATTCAGGCTTAGACTTCAATTCCGCCAGGTAAGCGTCGAGCCGGTCTTCCGGGATTCCCTCGCCGCGGTCGAGTTGCTCAATTCCGCGCCGGATTTTCGCATTGTTCGCCTCTCGGTTTTCCAGGAGCCAGCGATCCTGTTCCTCCTGCGTCTCCAGCAAGCGGAGCAGGACTTCCTCAACGCTCCCGGACCCGGTCGCCTGTATCTGTCTCTGAATTCTGGCCTGAAGCTCGCGGTTGCGAATCTCGATGTTCATCCCCGGCTCCTGTGTCCCGGCGGTTCCGTCTCTCCCGTATCCTAGCCCAAGGGCGGGAAATGTCAACGACGGCACGGTCTCACTTTCGTCGCACCCGGCCTGCCGCGCCCAACTCGGTGGGAGGAACGTAGTCACCAAGCCATCGGGTCCTGCTTGACAGCCCCTGATATAATGTTGGCAGACGCACCATGGTAGCTTGCCGGGAGCCAGCCTTACTCCAAAAGGAATAGTTGGCCTAACCGGGTTAGTTTTTTCGAGAATTTGATCCTAACTCCTTTGTTCTTAAGACTTTGTCTTTAAGTCTCTTGTATTCAAGACTTTGACGGAATGAGATGCCTAAAGTCTTGATTCTAATATACCGAGGGGGAGGGGGGTACCCCCCAAACGCGGGCATCGTAACACTCCGATCCTTGGAGTCTTACCTTCCCGATGCAACATCCAATTCCTATGCAACGTTGGCGGCAAATCTTGCGTTTTTTGGCAGCGGTCCAGTTGCTGCCAGCCTTAGAGAGCGGCGAAGAAACCCTCGTCGGCGGACAAGCGGTGCTTGAAGGCGTAATGATGCGCTCGCCGCACGCCTGGGGCATCGCCGTGCGCAAGCCCTCAGGCGAAATCGTGACCCACAGCGAGCCGCTGGAGCGTCCATCCGAACAGCATAAGTGGATGGGTTGGCCTGTGGTGCGTGGAGTGATGACGCTTGGCCATGCCATGACGCTGGGGTTCCGCGCGCTGAAATTCTCGGCCAACGCGGCGTTGGAAGAATTATCGGATGGAGAGCCCGAATCGACCGACAATGCGGGCAACAAAATTCCCGCCAAAAAATTTGAAATTACCGGATGGATGGCGGGGCTGAACATCGCGTTTTCCGTGGCCTTCTTCATCTTCATGTACAAGTACCTGCCGCTTTTGGCAACGACCGAATTGAAGCGGGTGAATCCGGTCTTCGGTCAGCAGTTCGTTTTTAATCTGGTCGATGGCCTGATTCGTATCGCCATGTTCCTCTTGTTTGTGTGGGGAATTTCGCTGTGGAAGGATATTCGCCGCGTGTACGAATATCACGGCGCCGAGCATAAGACCGTATTTGCGTTTGAGAATGGCGATCCGTTGAAAACCGCGACCGTGCAGAAATATTCGACCTTCCATCCGCGCTGCGGCACGAGCTTCCTGATGACCGTGATGATCATCTCCATGGTGGTCTACATGGCGATTCCCGTCCATACTTTCTGGGCTCGATTCGGAATTCGGATCGCGCTCCTGCCGCTAATCGCCGGAGTCTCCTACGAGATTATTCGCTTCGCCGCCAAGCATCGAGGATCGCTTTTCGCGCTGATGACCGCGCCTGGCCTGTGGCTGCAGCGAATCACGACGCAGCCTCCGGATGACCGTGAGGTCGAGTGCGCCATCGTCGCCTTAGATGAAGCCATGGCCCTCGAAAAACAGCGCGGCGGCGAACTTGTAATTGCGTAGCGGTCGTTACTCGCTCGTCGTTCGCTATTCGCAAGTGCGAAATCAACTTGCTTTGATTTTCAATATCGTCACAAACTCATTATTTATCCGTCGCTGCTAAGGGTGCCTTCGTTCGCTTAGACTGCGAAATAGGCAAGCTCATGGCAACGAACCTCTCTTATCGAGATTTGCGGATTTGGCGGGAAGCGGTGGACCTGGCTCTGGTGGTCTATCATGCTACCGCGGAGTTCCCGAAGCACGAACTCTACGGATTAACATCGCAGATGCCGCTGCGGTTTCCGTTTCGAGTAATATAGCCGAGGGTAAAGGCCACAACTCAGACGGAGATTTCAGCCGTTTCCTCTTCCATGCAAGAGGTTCGCTCCTTGAGTTGCAAACCCAGATTGTAATTGCGAGGGGTCTAGAATATCTGACGACGGAACAGGCCTCGACTCTAACGCATTCTACCGATGATCTAGGCCGCGGATTGAATGGTCTGATACAAACAGTACGAGGAAAGCGTGGTCCGAGGGCCATAGCGAACAGCGAATAGCGAACGACGAATAGCGGTAACTTTATGTTCGAACGTCTTGACCAAATCGAAATCCGCTACGAAGAGTTGACCCGCGCGCTCTTGTCGCCTGACATCACTAACGATTCGGCGAAATATCAGAAGACAGCCAAGGCGCACAGCGAAGTCGCCGAGATCGTCGAGAAGTATCGTGAGTACAAGGACCTGAAACGCGGCATCGCCGAGAGCAATTCCATGCTCGCCGACGAAAAAGATGCCGAGATGCGTGCCTACGCCGAAGAAGAACTGGCGAAGCTTGAAGGGCGCATTGTGACGGTGGAAGAAGATCTAAAAGTATTGCTGCTGCCGAAAGATCCTAACGACGAGAAGAACGTAGTCCTTGAAATTCGCGCTGGAACCGGCGGAGACGAGGCCACACTGTTCGTGGCCGAGGTCTTTCGCATGTACAACCGCTATGCCGAAACGCAGAAATGGAAAGTGGAGGTGCTCTCCACGTCGGAGTCGGGCGTCGGCGGCCTGAAAGAAGTGATCGCGCTAATTGAAGGCGAGCGCGTCTTCTCGCGCCTGAAGTATGAAAGCGGCGTGCATCGGGTGCAGCGGGTTCCGGCGACCGAGCAGCAAGGACGAGTTCACACTTCAGCGATCACAGTAGCCGTCCTGCCTGAAGCGGAAGAGGTCGACGTCAAAATCGAGGCCAAGGATCTGCGCATCGATACTTTCTGTTCCTCCGGTCCAGGCGGGCAGTCCGTGAATACCACGTATTCGGCGGTGCGCATTACGCATATTCCGACGGGTACGGTGGTGAGCTGCCAGGATGAAAAATCGCAAATCAAGAACCGCGAAAAAGGTATGCGCGTGCTGCGTTCGCGCCTCTACGAAGTAGAAATGCAGAAGCAGGCGGACGCCCTGGCCAAGGAGCGCAAACAAATGGTCGGCTCCGGCGACCGCTCGGAGAAGATCCGCACTTACAATTTCCCGCAAAACCGGCTCACCGACCATCGCATCGGTTTCACCATTCACCAGCTCGAACAGGTCATGGACGGCAAGCTGCAGCCGATCATTGACGCGCTGACCACCCACTACCAGGCTGAGAAGATGAAGCAGGAAACGGCTGGAGTCGTGTAAGACCTCCGCTGGTCGTTTATCGTTGGTCTCTTGCCTAGCAGGCGCAAGGTTAGGATCTGTAGCTTTCTCAATTGTCTTCTCGCTTGTCTCTCTTTATGGTTGTTTTTCTCCGTGCCTCTGTGTCTCCGTGGTGAAATAGAACCGTGCAACTTCGCCAGGCCCTGAACGCGGCAATCGAACGGCTGACCTCCGCGCAAGTTCCTTCGCCGCGCATGAATGCGGAACTCCTCATTATGTTCACGCTCGGCTGCGATCGCGCATATCTCTATGCGCATCCGGAACGGGAGTTGACCACCGACGAAGCCGCGCATTATGACGAAGCCCTCGCGCGCCGCGCCACAGGAGTTCCCGCGCAGTACATCACTGGGGATCAGGAATTCTGGGGGCTGGACCTAATCGTCTCGCCGGCAGTGCTCATCCCTCGCCCCGAGACCGAGCATGTGGTCGAGACCGTCCTCGACCTTATCTCGTCTCCTGCTTCAGGCCAGAAATCTGATTCAGAACAAAAAAAAGACCAAGCTCAACAGCCGCAGACAGGAGTGTCCGCTCCACACAGACTTAGGATCGTCGATGTGGGCACTGGCTCGGGGGCGATTGCGCTGGCGTTGGCCGCCGAACTACCTGCCGCGGAGATTCATGCTACCGAGACTTCCTCGGCTGCGTTGGAAGTGGCACGAGCTAATGCGGCGCGGCTCGAATTGACTGCGCGCATCGAATTTCACCAGTCCGATCTTCTGGCGGGATTTGCCCCGTCCTCGTTCGCCTTCGTGGTTTCGAATCCTCCGTATGTCGGCGAGTCAGAGGAAGACACGGTGCAACTGGAAGTCCGCAAATTTGAGCCGCGCCATGCCGTCTTTGCAGGACCAACAGGAATGGAAGTCATCGACCGGCTCATTCCCCAGGCCCTGACCGTGCTGCGGCCGGGCGGCTGGCTGGTGTTTGAAATCAGCGGGACGATCGCCGAAGCCGTCCAGCAACGGCTGGCTGGCTGGCTGGAAGTTGCATTAACCAAGGATCTGCAGGGCATCCCACGAGTGGCCGCAGCAAGAAAACCGTCGAGCGTCGAAACGAACTAAGCCGGAATGAAATAGAAAAAGGACCGGAGATTGAAAGCCCCCGGTCCGTAATCGCTCGTAATTCTTCTCACTGATGGAAATCGTCAAGTTTCGGGTTGTTATCCGACGTTGGTAAGAGAACGACCTGCGCGGCCGAAATGATGTACATGATGCCCTCCTGGTTGCTCTGCGTGCAGGTCCCAGAGCCGGCCGGGCAGATTATCACCCGTCCATTGCCAGAAACGGTGTACCCCACCGACATGGTGCTGCTGTCAACACAGGCATTCCCACCGCAGCCGCCGCTGCTGTTATCCGATACCACGCTAAAAGTGCCACTGTTGGCATTTACGGAGTCGATTTCCGAACTCACGTTATAGTCGACGGGCTGCTGGCTTCCACCGTAGTAATTTCCCGACAGCGAGGAGTTGGTGAAGTTGCTTCCCGACTGCGGAGTCAGCGTGCCGAAGCCCGTCTTGCCTCCCGTGGAGACAACGAAAGCCTGGTTCTTGGTGACCATGTACATGACTCGTGGATTGTTTTCGGCAGCCAGGGAGAACGTCCCTCGTCCGTTCGACGCCATGGTGTAAGTCCCCGAAGTGCTCTCTGAGCTCGCCGAGCCGCCGTCGTTTTCGTCGATAGTGGCAGAGGTGATGTTCGAGTTGCCGTCGGCCGTCAAGAGCCCGGCCTGTGCATCAGCCGCGGACTTCTTGGTATCGAAACCTTGCGATTCAATCACGCTGACGCCGCTGAGTGAACCCAGGCCAAAGGTGCCGCTCTGCAGCAGGACCTGGCCGGCTTCAATGTTCGAACCGGTATCCGATTCCATCATCAGCAGCTCAGAAGCGCTGACCACGTAGAACACCATGCTCGTCGTGCCATTGCTTGAGTTGATCGTCGCTGTGCCGCGGCCGTTGGCGGCCACGCTGTAGGTGCTCGGACTTATAGTTCCGTTTCCAGGGCCCGAGCCTTGGCCTGAGCCGCCGTCGTTGTAGTCATACTCGCACGCGATTGTCCCAGCCTTGCAGACGTTGCCACTGCCGTCCATGTTCAAGACGCCAGCCACGGCAAAGCGGTTGTCGCCGGAATCGGCCCCGACCAGTCCAAAGGCGTAGTTGCCATTGATCTTGCTGGTCGAGAACGCCGAGGTCGTCTGCTTGCGCAGCAGTCCGGAGCTGATCTCGCTGCTGGTGCCGTCGTAACGGATGATGTGGCCGTTGCCGTCACTCGAATCCAGCGCGGCTGCAAATGTGGCGCCCCCGCTCTGACCACTCGCCGTGAAACTGATCTGGGCGAGATTGCTCGAGTTCACGCAGTAGGTGCCAGTAATCGCTAAGTTCTGGACTCCATTATTCTGGTCGTTGACATCGACCTCTCCGCTAGTGATGGTTCCGGTCCCATTCGCCACGAAACTGCCCACTGTGGCTTGGGCGTAGATGGTTTCTTGGGGGTTGAAATTGGCTTTCCAGCCGTTAACCAAAAATGCGTAGTTCCCGTTGAGGGCGGTGTAGGTGCAGTTCTTGATCGCGAGGCTGAGCGCCTGGGTGGCTGAATTGCCTATGTTATCGCTGACCTGAACCGTGAAGTTCACGACTCCCGTCGTGTTCGGAGTTCCGCCGATGAGTCCGCCGTTCCCCTCTGCGTTAATGGAAAGCCCACTCGGCAGGCTGCCGCTGATGATGCTCCAGGTGTAGGTCCCGCTCCCACCCCCGCCGCTGGCCTGCAGATAACTGGAGTAGGGCCAGCCGTTGTTACCGGCAGGCAACGACGTCGTTTGGATCACAAGCGGCGATACGGGAGTGACGGTGATGGTGTATGTGTAGGGGCCGATGGTCTCGTTGTTGCTATCCGTCACCGAGACGCTGAACGTAACCGTTTGGACGTTGTTGGGTGTCCCGAAGAGCGACAGGGTGCTGCCGCCAGTGTTGGAGGCATACAGGCCGTCGCCGAGAGGAATGTTCTGCCCAGTGCTGCCGTTCACGGTAAAGGTATAGTTCGGTCCCACGCCGCCTGAGGCGTTGATCGAGCCGTTGAAGTTTTCGGTGACCACGACGGTTCCGACGTTGCCAGGTGCGGGCAACGTCAAGGGCGTTGCCGCCGTCTGGAAGGTCACTTGTACCTGCGCCGAGTTGCCGTTGGCATCCGTGGCGGTAATTTGCCAGTAGTATGTCGAACTGCCGGTCAGGCTGGGCACGTTCGGCAGGCTACCGGAGCCCGTCGGATCGACACCCCAGTCGATGGTCGTGTAAGCGCTGGAGAAGCCGTTGGAATTGGAGTTGTTGCCGGGTATCTGCCAGATCTGGTTCCCGTACTGATCCCATAGCTGGAACTGATAGAGGTAGTTGCTGGCGTTGGCGGGGTCGGTCCAGGTGAAAGTTGGCATCGTGCTGACTCCGGTCCCCTGCGGTGAAAGGTTCGTGGCAAACGCGTTCAGCACGGCGCTGACCTGAACGGACGGGTTGTCCACGCTGCCATCGCTGTAGGTGACGTTCATGGTGTAAGTGTCGCCGACGTGCGGCACGGCGCCGTTGAGGCCCGTGTAATAGCTGAACTGGCTGGAGTTGCCGTTGCCGTAGAAGGCGCCCGCGGCAAAGTCCGTTGGGATTATTACTCCCGGAGCGGGCCCTGTGGTCAGTTCAACGCCTACCGGCAGTTTGACAACACCGGTGACGCTAAAGCCGATGCTGTAGAAGACGTTGGTGCCGTTCTGATTGATCTGTTCCTGACTCTGCGTCTGCACGGTGGCCTTACTGTTGCCGCTGGGCAGGGTCAGGTCTTCGTTGCTGAGGTTGCCGTTGATAGAAATTGACTGGTTGTTTCCGCCATTGGTGTTGGACACTTGTCCCGCACCGGCGAACATGCCCGAGTTGTTCTGGTCAAGGAATCCGAAGAAGTAGTAGTCCGTTGCACTGGGAACCTGGACCGTGTAGGCTTGCGGACTCTTCGGGCTTGCAATCACATCGACATAGACGCTGCCGGTGCTTTGGTTGTAGAAGCCCACATACAACGGTCCTTTGGGCGTCTCGCTGAAGGTGACCGTGCCGGTAACCGTGTTGGCACCCGTGGGCGCGCCGATGGTCATGGGATTAGAGGTGTTGGACCAGTTACTGGTCGAACTGCTCGTCACGCCCTGGGCGCGGAAGTACAAGGTCTGGCCATTCGTCAGCCCGTTGATGATCCATGGATTGTTATTGCCGGTTGCCGGGAAGCTCTTGCTCCCAAGTACGCTGCCGAACGACGAACTGGTGCTCCATTGGACAGTGTAGGAAGTGGGTGCCTCGATTCCGACGTTGTTCTGGATGGTCTTGAAGGACACAAAGGCGCCGCCGTTGAATGCGCCGTTTCCATTGTCGGATTTCCACGTGGGACCTACGCCGAGAGTCACCGGGCCCGGATCGCCCAGCCCCAGGGAGACACCTGTGACGTTCGAGTTGGTCACCGTGATGGTCCCCAGGGCGGCGCCGGTCGGATTGGAGGCATTCTGAGCGCCGTAGCCGAGGTTATCCATGAACGCGAGCAGGGTATAGGTGCCAGGCTGCACGCCGTGGATGGTGAAGGCGCCTCCCGACTTGAGGGTTGTTTCGGAGATGCTTGTGCCCTGGCTGTTATTGCAGCCCGTGCAATTGCTGTTATTCAGCACTAGATAGGTCCAGCCCGTCTTCGAGCCGTTGTAAGTCACGGTGCCGGAGACGGTGTAGCCCACCGGCTGGGTGCTGATGACGATGGTGTAGCCCTGGCTGGCAAAGTTCCCTTGACTGTCCATGACTTGAAGCGTGAAGGGGTAGCTTCCCGTCTGGGTCGGCGTTCCGGAGATGTTCAGGCTGTTGTTATTGGTGCCGGAGTTGAGCCCCGGCGGCAGGCCGCCGCTGGTGAAGTTCCAACTGTAGGGCGGTACCCCGCCGCTGGCGTTGACCGTGGCATTGTATTGCGTGTTGACGCTGCCGTTGGGCACCGACCCCGTGGTGATGGTGAGCTGCCCGTTCACGGTCAGCGTGAAATTCTGCACTGCGTTGGGCGAGACGCCGTTGGACGCGGTGAACGTTATGGGGAACGTGCCGGTCACACTGGGCGTTCCGCTGAGAACGCCAGCATTGAACGTCACGCCGGTGGGCAGCGCGCCCGACTCCGTGATCGTCGGCACTGGGAATCCGATTGCGGTGACGGTGAACGAGCCAAACAATCCCTGAACAAACGTCGTGCCGTTCGGACTGGTTATGGACGGAGCTTGAGTTACGTTCAGGGTGAAATTCTGCACTGCGTTGGGTGAGACGCCGTTGGACGCAGTGAACGTTATGTTGTACGTGCCGTTCACGGTGGGCGTTCCGCTGAGAACGCCGGCATTGAACGTCACACCGCTGGGTAACCCGCCGGACTCGGTGATCGTCGGCGTGGGAGATCCGGTTGCGGTGACGGTGAAGGAGCCAGCAGCACCCTCGGTAAACGTCGTGCTGCTCGCACTGGTTATGACTGGAGCCTGACCTGCGCTCACGGTCAGCGTGAAATTCTGTACTGCGTTGGGCAAGACGCCGTTGGACGCCGTGAATGTTATGGGGAACGTGCCCAGCACGGTGGGTGTTCCGCTCAGAACGCCGGCATTGAAGGTCACGCCGGTGGGCAGCGCGCCTGATTCGGTGGTCATCGGCGCGGGGAACCCGATAGCGGTGACGGTAAACGAGCCAAACACATTCTCGATAAACGTCGTGCTGCTTGCACTGGTTATGACCGGAGCCTGATTGACGGTCAGTGTGAAATTCTGCACTGCGTTGGGCGAGACGCCGTTCGCCGCAGTAAATGTTATGGAGTACGTGCCATTGGCGGTGGGTGTTCCGCTCAGAACGCCGGCATTGAACGTTACACCGGCAGGCAGCGCGCCTGACTCGGTGATCGTCGGCGTGGGAGACCCAGTTGCGGTGACGGTGAACGAGTTGGCCACTCCCTCGGTAAACGTCGTGCTGCTCGCACTGGTTATGGCCGGAGCCTGAGGCGGGGTCACCGTCAGCGTGAAATTCTGCACTGCGTTGGGCGAAACTCCGTTCGACGCGGTGAAGGTGATGGGGAAACTGCCGCTCGCGCTGGGTGTTCCGCTCAGAACGCCGGCATTGAACGTCACGCCGGTGGGCAGTGCGCCCGATTCGGTGATCGTCGGCGCGGGGAACCCAACGGCGGTGACGGTGAACGAGCCTGCCGCTCCCTGGGCAAACGTCGTGCTGTTTGCACTGGTAATGATCGGAGCTTGATCGACGGTCAGCGTGAAATTCTGCACCGCGTTGGGTGAGATGCCGTTGGACGCGGTGAACGTTAGGTTGAATGTGCCGGTCACGCTGGGCGTTCCGCTCAGAACACCGGCATTGAAGGTCACGCCGCTCGGCAGCGCGCCCGACTCGGTGATCGTCGGCGCGGGGAAACCGGTTGCGGTCACAGTGAACGAGCTGGCAGTCCCTAGCGTAAACGTCGTGTTGTTCGCACTGGTTATGGCGGGAGCCTGATTCACAGTCAGCGTGAAATTCTGCACCGCGTTGGGCGAAACGCCATTCGACGCGGTGAACGTTATGGGGAAGGTGCCGTTTGCAGTTGGAGTTCCGCTCAGAACGCCGGCATTGAAGGTCACGCCGGTGGGCAGCGCGCCCGACTCGGCGATCGTCGGCGCAGGGAATCCGATTGCGGTGACGCTGAATGAGCCCGCGGTTCCCTCAGTAAACGTCGTGCTGCTCGCACTGGTTATGACCGGAGCCTGATTGACGGTCAAAGTGAAATTCTGCACCGCGTTGGGCGAGACGCCGTTCGACGCGGTAAACGTTAGGTTGAACGTGCCGTTGGCGGTGGGAGTTCCGCTCAGAACGCCGGCATTGAAGGTCACGCCGGTGGGCAACGCGCCCGACTCGGTGATCGTCGGCGCGGGGAACCCGGTTGCCGTGACGGTGAACGAACCAGCCGCCCCCTCGGTAAACGTCGTGCTGCTTGCGCTGGTTATGGCCGGAGCCTGATTCACGGTCAGCGTGAAATTCTGCACTGCGTTAGGCGAGATACCATTCGACGCGGTGAACGTGATGTGGAACGTGCCGTTGGCGGTTGGTGTTCCGCTCAGAACGCCGGCGTTGAACGTTACACCGGCGGGTAGCGCGCCCGACTCGGTGATCGTCGGCGCGGGAGACCCGATTGCCGTGACCGTGAACGAGCCGGCCACTCCTACCGTAAACGTCGTGCTGCTCGCACTGGTTATGACCGGAGCCTGATTGACGGTGAGCGTGAAATTCTGCACTGCGTTGGGCGAGACGCCATTCGACGCGGTGAACGTTAAGTTGAACGTGCCATTGACGGTGGGTGTTCCGCTCAGAACGCCAGCATTGAAGGTCACGCCAGCCGGCAGCGCGCCCGATTCGGTAATCGTCGGCGCAGGGACCCCGGTTGCCGTGACCGCGAATGAGCCAGCCGCCCCCTCGGTAAACGTCGTGCTGTTTGCACTGGTAATGGCCGGAGCCTGAGTAACGGTCAGCGTGAAATTCTGCACTGCATTGGGCGAGATCCCATTCGACGCGGTGAACGTTATGGGGAAGGTGCCGCTTGCGGTGGGTGTTCCGCTGAGAGCGCCGGCATTGAACGTCACGCCGTTGGGCAGGGCGCCCGACTCGGTGATCGTCGGCGCAGGGAACCCGATTGCCGTGACCGTGAACGAGCCAGTCGCCCCCACGGTAAACGTTGTGCTGCTCGCACTGGTTATGGCCGGAGCCTGATTGACGGTCAGCGTGAAATTCTGCACTGCGTTAGGCGAGACGCCGTTCGATGCAGTGAACGTTATGGGGAACGTGCCGTTGGCAGTGGGAGTTCCGCTCAGAACGCCAGCGTTGAATGTCACGCCGGCGGGCAGTGCGCCCGACTCGGTGATCGTCGGCGCGGGGAAGCCGGTTGCCGTGACGGTGAACGAGTTGGCGGCTCCTTCGGTAAACGTCGTGCTGCTCGCGCTGGTTATGGCCGGAGCCTGAGTGACGGTGAGCGTGAAATTTTGCACTCCGTTGGGCGAGATGCCGTTCGACGCCGTAAACGTT
The DNA here is from genome assembly GCA_963775845.1 of uncultured Acidobacteriaceae bacterium. Lineage (GTDB taxonomy): Bacteria > Acidobacteriota > Terriglobia > Terriglobales > Acidobacteriaceae > Acidiflorens. The sequence goes on from CAVZKN010000002.1 coordinate 1,154,158, forward strand.
ATGTGGAAGGTGCCGTTGGCGGTGGGAGTTCCGCTCAGAACGCCGGCATTGAAGGTCACGCCCGTGGGCAGCGCGCCTGATTCGTTGACGGTCGGCGCGGGGTACCCAATTGCGGTCACGGTGAATGAGCCGGCCGCTCCCTGAGCAAACGTCGTGCTGCTCGCACTGGTAACGGCCGGAGCCTCATCGACGGTAATATTCAGCGTGGTAGAGGCGGTGGCATTCGACGGCGTCTGTGAGTCGGTCACGGTCACGCCGAAGCTCATGGGGCCGGTGGCGCCGCTCGGCGTCCCCGAAAGCGCTCCGGTGTTGGCGTTAATGGAGAGCCAAGCCGGATTGCCGCCGAGACTCCATTTGTAGGAGGGAACTCCGCCGGTGGCGCTCACCGTGGCACTGTATGCCGTGCCAATCACCGGGTTCGGTAAAGACGTGGTCGTGATCGCCAGCGCTGCAGGCGGGTTCACGGTAAAGGTAAGCGTCTGGCTGGCGGTCATTTTTGTGGAGGTAGAAGAATCGGTAACCGTGAAGGTTACGGAGTTGCCGTTGCCAGCGCCGGTCGGTGTGCCCGAGATGACTCCCGTGCTGCTGTTGAAACTTAAACCTGCGGGCAGAGTTCCCGAGGTCATCGCCCACGTGTAGGGAGGTGTTCCGCCGGACTCGCTCAGCGTGACGTTGTAGGCCGTCCCGGCCGTTCCGGCTGGCGCGGAACTAGTCGTGATCGCCGGCACAGGGCTGACCTTGATCTGCAAGGTCGCCGACTTGGTCCCATCGGAGACCGAGGTCGCCGTGACCGTCGCCGTGAATGCGCTCGCAACCGAAGCCGGAGCGTTAAACGTCGCCGCGGAGGTGGTTTGGCCCGTCAGTGTGCCTCCACCGGAAACTGTCCACGTTACTCCGCCATTTTTTGAGTCGTTGGAAACCGTAGCCGTGAGTGCAACCGTCTGCGCCTGATCGATGCCCGCGCTACCGGGCGTTAACGCCACTGCAATCGGCGGGGGAGTCGAAGTCGAACTTCCGCATCCAGCCAGACCTAAGGTAAGAAGAGCAGACAATCCCGAGAGTAATAGAACAGCGGCTAAGCGTTTCACAATTCCCCCACGACATACGGGAGTTAGTCCTCCAGTTGTCGATCAAGGGAATCTTCGTTCTATGAGTTTGCCGCTACAAGTTACCTAGGTCACCCTCTTCGTTGAGCAAAAAAATTTGCTCCCCGCGTGTAAGAGCCGTATTCGGCTCTGGGGCACTGCTTTTGCCGGATCCAAGTTCGCGCTCACTCTACGATCTCGGTCAGGAAAAGTGAGCCGCACGAAGGTAACCATCAACCCAATTTGCGGTGCGTCCAGCGGAGGGAATAGTCGATCGGCGGCTCTTCTCAAACTGGAGAAAGATCGACACTCAAAATGCGGAAATGTAACCAGGGAGGAGTAAGCTGCTGCAGATTTTCCGACCGAGAAAAGAATGTGAAGACCTCATCGAGTGGCCGCGGAACAAACTGCTCCGCGCGAAAAACGAAGGGCGTCATCTATTTCAGATGTACCGCCGCCTCCGGTCGCTTCGCGGCGCCAGGCTTTCCCGCTCGAACGCCGAATTTCGGCAGAGCGTACTTGGGCTTGATCTGGTGGCATCCACTGTCGCAATAGACGCCGCCCGCGGCCGATTCGGGGGTGGGCATGGGAGAATTCACCGCCCGTTCCCGGTCGGCTTCTAACTGCTGCTCGACGCCGGCAATCAGCTTTTCGTTTTCCGCAGAGCTTAACCACTTCTTTTTATTCACCAGATAACCTTCCAGCCGGGCAATCGGATCGCGCCGCTTCCAGTATTCAAACAGCGGCTTTGGAACATACTCCGCCGCGTCGTGGATGGCGTGCCCCTTCATGCGCATCATCTTCGCTTCGATCAATGTAGGCCCTTCGCCGCGGCGCGCCCGTTCGCAAGCTTGGTGGCAGGCATCATAAACCTGGCAGGCATCGGTGCCATCGACGATTACGCCGGGGATGCCGTAAGCAATCGCGCGCTCGGCCAGGTCCTTGACGCGAAATTGCATATCTGCCGGAGTCGAGTATCCCCAAAGATTATTTTCGACAATCAGCACGAGGCCCAGATTTTGAACCGCGGCAAAATTCAATCCTTCATATGTCACGCCTGTGGATTGGCCGCCGTCGCCGATGTACGTCATGACGGCGATGTTCTTGCCTTGCAGTCGCGCTCCCAGTGCTACTCCCGCCATCACCGGAATCAGATCGCCCAGAGTTGAAATGGGCGAGACCACATTGCGCTCGACAATATCGCCGAAGTGCGACGAGGCATCGCGGCCCTTGGTAGGAGATCCCGCCTTGGCCATGTACTGCATCATGATGTCGGCGGGAGAGAAGCCGCGCACGAGAAGAGCGCCCTGATTGCGAATCATTGGCCCAAGCCACTCATCCTTGTCAAGGGCGTAGGCCGAAGCGCAAGAGCAGGCCTCCTGTCCGAGGCCGAAATAAACGCCGCCTACGACCTGGCCCTGTTTGTAAAGATTTTCGAGTGCCGTTTCCATGCGCCGGTTGAGCAGCATCCAGCGATAGATTTCGATCACCTGCTCGCGGTTGAGATACTTCGAATCGCGGAGCGGCGGTGCCGGCCGGGAGAGATCGCCGCTCTCCACTTCGTAGCGAACTTCGTCGCCGACTCGAACCTGGCGCAGCGTGAAGCTCGGTTTTTCCAGCCGGTAATCGCGAATGGTGTAAGTGCGGAGATCGGCATCCGGTACTACGCTCTTAGCTGTTGGCTTTTGGCTCTTGGCTTTCTTCTTCGCCATGATCAATCTGCGCCCATGCTAACACCCGTGTGGCGCGGACATTCCTGTCCGCGAAAAGTCAGCAACCGAATTAACGCCCCGCGTTAGCTCAAAAAGAATTCATCTTCGCCGCGCAAATGCCGCAACTCCTCCGGCGCTTTCATCGGCACTCCCATGCTGTGTCCGAGCAGAGCGTCGATGGTTTCCACCCAAAGCATCTGGCTCCCGAACACGCTGCCGAAGTTTCGCGACACCGACTCGGCGACCGCGCTCATATCAATCTGCCGTCCAAGTTCCTGCTGCATCGAGGTCACCGGCTTGGCCGTAATTCCGCAGGGCACGATGAGATTGAAATAGCTGAGATCGGTATTCACATTCAACGCGAAACCATGCGAGGTCACCGAGCGCGAAATGTGCACGCCGATAGCGGCGATCTTTGCTGGCGGCACCGATTCTGTCCAGACGCCGGTCAGGCCGGTGATTCGCTGCGCTGGAATTGCAAAATCGGCGCAAGTGCGAATCAGGACTTCCTCGAGACGACGCACGTAATCGACCGCGCCCAAGGTCTTTCGCCAGGATGGGAATGACTCGGCAGCTACGTTCGAAGGCCCTTCCTGATGGCTGATGGCTGATGCCTGACGGCTGAATCCCCGCAAATCAAATATCGGATAGCCGACCAGTTGGCCAGGGCCGTGGAACGTGACATCGCCGCCGCGATCGCACTCGAAGACCTCTACTCCGCGAGCGGCCAGTGCCTCCGGAGAAGCGAGCACGTTCGCAGCCTTGGCGTTGCGGCCCAGAGTAATGACGGGAGAATGTTCAAGCAGAAGCACCATGTCGCCGATCTCTCCCGCCTTGCGCAGTTCGAGGATTCTCTGCTGCAGGCCCAGGCCTTCAGCGTAACTGAGCGTTCCGAGTTGGACTACGGAAATCACGCTCTCGAAATTATAGGCCCGCTGAGTGTGGGGTGCGGGCGGCTCACCCGCAACCGCAATTGGAATAGGAGACGGTGGCGACTCGCCCTACTGGTAAAGCGTGAAATCAGGAGGATAAATATCGATATGCGGATTGTTCTGCCAATTTAGTATGCCGTGTACCCCCCCACCCCCCCTCCCCCCTATTAACTGACTTGTAAATAGCTCAGAGGTTCTGGCCGGCATCGAACGCAATCCCCGCTATTGGCGCACCTTTGGATGGATTCACATGGCTATCATTCCATGAAATTGCCGGCGTGCATACGACGGCGATCACACCCAATTTGTGATGAAAAAATCGGTTCGCCGTTGGTCTCGTCTAATCTAGAGCGAGGGCCATTTTGAGAGCGCGATCCAATTCTTGAATCTTGAAGCGGCCTAAGGACCCAACGAAGCTGGTCAACTGCACTTTACGAAGACTTATTAGGTTGTCACACAGGATCCAGCTTTCATGTTTCAGGCCTTCGTCGACACCGACCGGAACCTGGGTTGAGAAACCGTGTCCGCGAGTGAGTATCGGGGCGCAGATGACGGACGGGAATCTGGAATCGAGCAAGATCTGCCGGCTGACCACTACGAAGCTTCGGTAGAGCTTCGGATCATTCCCGGCAGGATCGCCCGGCTGATGAACGCGATAGATTTCGCCTCGTCTCATCTGGCGTTGCCGACTATGCCTCCGGGTCCTGATAGCGGAGAATGTCCTCCACCTCGGCATTCAGCTCATTCGCAGCTTTATTGATGAGTTCGAGATCGCGAGCTTCGACCTGGGCCCGCGCCCGTCGGCGGAGGTACTGGGCAAGGACGGCTTCGATGAAAGCGGAGCGCGATTGCTTCGATCCTGCAATGCGATCGATGCCGGTGAGTACCTCTTTTGAGAGTGTGATAGAGGTCTTCTCTTTCATACTACCATTATACCACCTCAGGAAGCGCAAACAAGTTAAAGCTGTCATCGATTTCGCAGCGCGCAGCCTCGATACGGTCAGCTCCTGACCAGCGCCGGTTTGCCGTGCCGCCACCGTTCCACTTTCGACGTGACAAATGCAAATCAGACGCCCTAGACTAGACCCGAGTAAGCGTGAAGCATCAGGTGCATGCATGACTCGCAAGGCTAAAGACTTGTCGCCGGATCAGAAACTGGCTATTGAAAGCCTGCTCGGACGATCCATCGCCGAGAACGAGGAGATCATTATCCGCACGACGACTGCACCTCCTACACCGGAGTGGCTGCAGGCATCCTGGAAAAGCGCGGAAGATCAGGGTCTGGATCGACTCTCCATGAAAGAGATCGATGCGGAGATTGCGGTGGCACGCGAGGCCCGCCGTGAACGATCAGCGGCCTTCAAGTTTCTTTAGTCGGTCCGCCAGAGACTCGACTTCCTCATCCAGGGCGCGAAGCGCCGCGGCGTGACTCCGCTGGCGCGTTTCGACGGGGGAAGCCCATTTGTGAAACTCGGTCAGCAAGGTGGTTTCCACCTTCTCTAAACGCTCACTGAACTCGGCCCGCACGCGATCAAGCCGTTCGTCAAGCCGTTCAGTCAACCACCGCTTGTCGTCGTCGGTGAGCATAGCGTGATTATAAGGGCGAAACGTCCTCTCACGATAGATGTTTTCCGGAGGTTGGGCCGCCCTCAGGGCGTAGATGCCAGGGCGCCCTCAGTTTGAGTTCTGCAACGCTCACGCGAACGGGGTTAGAATCATGCCGGAGAAGTTGTTCCTCCCCCAGTTCTTCTTATTCTGCATTTTAGAGAACTGGAGTTAAGCTCCGGCGGAGATGTTGGCCACCCGCCTAAAATGACTTCATGAGGCCACTTTACAAGAGGGCCAGCCTTGCAGGCGCTGTGATGCTCCCGTTGTGAAGGAGACTCATAAGTCTGCACCGAAGCACAAACCTGGCGGGTACTACTTTCTGTATTGGTTCCGTTGTCCGAAGTGCAAGGCTTTCTTTATGGTTGAGTCGGCAAAGCGTTACTTCGATACCGACCCTTTCCCTAATGTCGAAGCATCTTTGTTTTGTGCCCTGGATACCGCTGCTGAGGTCCCTGCTCTTCCCAATAAGGCTGAGGTAATCACTGCTGTTCCCGCCAAGCTGGTTGACGCCAAGACTGTATTTATCTATACGGACGGTGCCTGCGTTGGCAATCCGGGTCCTGGCGGCTGGGCGGCAGTGCTGATCTATGGTGAGCATCGCCGCGAGATCGTCGGCGCGGACGCCGCCACGACCAACAACCGGATGGAGATCATGGCCGCGATCTCCGCACTGGAAAGCCTAAAGAAACCGTGCAATGTAAAGCTGCACTCAGACAGCAGATATGTCATAGACGGAATTACCAAATGGATCCATGGATGGAAGCGGCGAAATTGGACGCGCAATGGCTGGAAGGCCAAAGCGGAGAATAAGACGAGCTTGGTCATCAACGCGGACCTCTGGCAGCGCCTTGACGCGGCCCGCGCACGTCATGATGTCGAATGGATTTGGGTCAAAGGTCACGCGGGCACAAGCGAGAACGAGCGTTGCGATGTTCTCGCCGAAGCCGCGGCCCGACGAGCATCTTCCTGAGAAATTCGGGACAGGTCCCCCTATCCCCATATTTTCCATTCTCCCTTCAGTCCTTCGTCAGTCACCCTGGAGCGTGATAAAGGTCACAAGAGTTGTGGCGGTTAGTCGTGTATACTGTTCGGCGCTTGGAGAAAGGGGAACCAATAAGTATGGCAACCTCACCTTCATTACCAGTTTCCTCACCGACAATGCCATATGGAGTTGTGAGCAACTCCATGACAGATCGATATGTCGACGCTTACAGAACAGCAAAATTTCAGACTGGTGTCGGCGCGACTATAAAGAAGGTCTCGTTAGTTGTGGGCGGAATCATCGATGGCTTGTACCTAATAAACATTCTCTCGAATTTAGGGAGTCAGAGTATGTTTGGGCCGAACTTATTCGGGGCGGCTCTCGGATTGTTTGGTCTCATAGTGGCAACGGCCGGTGGAGCAATTGGCTGGATACTAGGAACACTAATCTCAGCCCAAGGCCAACTCCTCAAGGCGACCTTGGACGGGGCTGTAAACACAAGCCCATTTCTCGAGGATCGCGAACGAGCTCGAATCATGTCACTGTAACTTTTCTAGTTAGCGGGCCCCTCTACAGCGCAGACAAATCTAGCCAAGGAGGATTGCGGGTCATGGCCTTTTGTGTAAATTGTGGAACTCCTCTAACCGAGGGCAGCGGCACTTGTTCGAAGTGCGGAAATAGCCAAACGGCGCCACCGCAGTTAACTCAACCTCGCCTGACTATCGACCGCGAACAGATAGCCGTGGCGAGTCAAATTGCCACTGGCGCAGCCGCATCAATGCAATATCAGACTGCCATCCAGAGGCAATGTCCTCGATGCACCCATCTCATGATCGTCGTATTTCGTCGAGCGAGGTCGCCTTGGATTCTTTTTGTTTTTGGAGTACTTATAACTCCTATCCCGCTTCTGGGGTGGGTTGGCGGGCCTAGTTTGATAATCGTCTCCCTAATACTTTTGTTCACGAGGAAGGGTAAAGCGCGATATCAATGCCCCAATTGTAACTATGCAACCTAGGGCTACGCCGGGTACGCCTTCGACTAGCCCAGAAGGTAACAATGCTGCGCGAGTCGTGGGGCACCTCAGTTGGATGATTCAAGTAGCAAGGCACCGGCTCGGATGTCGAATCAGCCGAGTCACATTATGCAGAGACGAATATCACAGACAGGCTGCGCTTGATATGCGAGGTTCAGCAGGCACATCTGCATAGGTGGATCGCACTGGATGATGGCAGCGTAAGTAAAGACCACAAACGAAAAAAATACCGCGCGGACAGCGGGCCTCTCTTCAGGAGGCGGACCCCGGGTAAGACATTCATCCCTACAAAATGCAAGTCTCGGAGAAGAGTTATGGGAAACAGAGTCGATGTCGCCGTTCGAATTCTAGCGATAGTACTTTCGGTTTCGCCCTTGTTGTCGCTCGCGCAGGGCCCAGCACTGAAGGAGCAACTCGAAGCGCAATACCCGCCGACCTCGGTATTGGTTGTTCAGAAGGAAGGCATCCTGGCGATTGCGCTTAACAGCAACAAGCAGTGTGTTTCAAAATTTATGCATGGGGTCCCTAAGATCCCCGACTCGTCATGTGCTGCGGCACTAAATACCAGCACCCGCGCCCTCACCGTAGGGGAGAGGGTCCATCCCTCGGAGATCCGGGTGGACGTTTCCCAGGAAAAGTTATGGATCTGGATTGTCGAGTGCGACTCGTGCAACGCAGGCATCGTCTCGTCGTCTTACAAGGCTCAGGTCGAGTTCCAGTTTGGCAATACACGTCTTCTGGAAAAGGGAAACGTAACTGGCATTGAAGACGAGATCGGCAAGGTGTTAACCATCGACGACAGTCCTGCGCCGGCTTCGCCAGCCCAGTCCGACGGCGCGTCAAGCGATGCGCTTACGAACGGCGACGTTATAAAGATGGTGAGGGCTAAACTCGGAGACGACATCATCATCAGCACCGTGAACAGCTCCGCCTGTAACTTCGATACCAGCGTCAATGGCATGGTCGCGTTGAAGGGCGCGGGCGTAAGCGATCCCGTAATTAAAGCGATGCGCGATGCCCAAACGGCCGCGAATACCGCGTCCAACGATCAAGGCGCCGCGACGGCATCGCCCTCCGACACGCAGCCCGAGAAGCCGAAAGGGCCTCCACCGGTACCTGGACAGTTGGATTTCTCTGCCAGACATGTTCATTACAACTTTGTGAATAACGGCCACAATAACTATCTGTGCCCCGGAACTCTCTCCATTTTGCCAGACGGCACAATCGGTTTTTATTGCGATCAAAGCGACGACCCAACGGGACAAGGAGAGCAAATTTCCTTCGCCTCAGGCACTTTGAAAGAAGCGAAGGTAAACTACCTTGGCAACCTTCACTTAGTGAGCAAGACGCAGGGAAAGTTCGATTTCGCTGGCGATCGCAAAGCCCTCGGCCAGGCTCTGGCGAAGATTACCCCGCTGGTCCAAAAGTAGGACGCGGCGCGCCGGCTTCGTCTCTATCGTACGGCGGCTGCGATATCGAGAAGTGCGCGGTCCGCACCGGAGGCCCGAACGGTGACGTGCCCCAGCCACGATCCCATTAACTTTTTTTATTCCCCCCTTGCACAATCCCGTTCCCTTTGGTATAACAAATCGAGCCGAGGACAAGTGAAGTCGTGTCTGAGCTGTCCGCTGAATCTTCGCGGGCTGTTTAGGCATCCAATACTGAAAGCCTCCAATTGACCCCTTTCCGGGGTTCGCATTCGGGGACAAGGTTCCCTGAAGGGTTTCCGCGTAGAGCAGAGCCTCCAAGCGATCTTTAATTTTTGAACTGTCTTCCGTTTCGGCTTGCGCCGGATGTTGTGGCGCTGCTTCATTATGGCCCGAGCGGAAGAGCGTTTTCGGACGCGCTGTAAAGAGTTCTCCAGCTTTGGACGATCTTAATTTGGTCCCCAGTCTGCGATAGAAACTCCCCCTCCTGCCTAAGGGCAGACTGTTGAAATCAGGTGGAAATCCTGTGATCTCAGAGGGTTGACAGCGGTCGCGTCCGGCGCGTAGCTTAATGAATCCTGGCTAAAACCAGATTCAAAGCTAATACAAGTTTAGTACTACAGGTTTCGAGGACGCCAAAATCTCTTCTAAGGGATCGAGGCAGATCTGGAAGCGCACCGCTCAGGCGGGAAGCGGATCGGTCTTTGACAAAAGGTTGAACGTGCCAGTCGTGAGAAACAAATGTTCGGGCTCAAGTCTGAACGTACTCACAAGATAGGACCTTCGTCACAGCAGACGGAGGCCGTTGGTCTACCCAGACCAACTCAGGTTTCAAATGAGAGTTTGATCCTGGCTCAGAATCAACGCTGGCGGCGTGCCTAACACATGCAAGTCGAACGGGAAAGTGGAGCAATCCATGAGTATAGTGGCGACCGGGTGAGTAACACGTGACTACCTGCCCTTGAGTGGGGGATAACCTCGGGAAACCGAGGCTAATACCGCATAATATCGCAAGATCAAAGGAGCAATCCGCTTTTGGAGGGGGTCGCGGCTGATTAGCTAGTTGGTAGGGTAATGGCCTACCAAGGCGAAGATCGGTATCCGGCCTGAGAGGGCGCACGGACACACTGGAACTGAAACACGGTCCAGACTCCTACGGGAGGCAGCAGTGGGGAATTTTGCGCAATGGGGGAAACCCTGACGCAGCAACGCCGCGTGGAGGATGAAGCCCCTTGGGGCGTAAACTCCTTTCGACTGGGAAAATAATGATGGTACCAGTGGAAGAAGCACCGGCTAACTCTGTGCCAGCAGCCGCGGTAATACAGAGGGTGCGAGCGTTGTTCGGAATTATTGGGCGTAAAGGGCGCGTAGGCGGTGCGGTAAGTCACCTGTGAAATCCCCGGGCTTAACTCGGGGCCTGCAGGCGAAACTGCCGTGCTGGAGGGTGGGAGAGGTGCGTGGAATTCCCGGTGTAGCGGTGAAATGCGTAGATATCGGGAGGAACACCTGTGGCGAAAGCGGCGCACTGGACCACTACTGACGCTGATGCGCGAAAGCCGGGGGAGCAAACAGGATTAGATACCCTGGTAGTCCCGGCCCTAAACGATGATTGCTTGGTGTGATCGGTACCCAATCCGATTGTGCCGTAGCTAACGCGATAAGCAATCCGCCTGGGGAGTACGGTCGCAAGGCTGAAACTCAAAGGAATTGACGGGGGCCCGCACAAGCGGTGGAGCATGTGGTTCAATTCGACGCAACGCGAAGAACCTTACCTGGGCTCGAAATGCAGGAGACCGGGGTAGAAATATCCTTTCCCCGCAAGGGGCTGCTGTATAGGTGCTGCATGGCTGTCGTCAGCTCGTGTCGTGAGATGTTGGGTTAAGTCCCGCAACGAGCGCAACCCTCATCCCTAGTTGCCACCGGGTCAAGCCGAGCACTCTAGTGAAACCGCCCCGGATAACGGGGAGGAAGGTGGGGATGACGTCAAGTCCTCATGGCCTTTATGTCCAGGGCTACACACGTGCTACAATGGTCGGTACAAACCGTCGCAAAACTGCAAAGTTGAGCTAATCGGAAAAAGCCGGCCTCAGTTCGGATTGGAGTCTGCAACTCGACTCCATGAAGCTGGAATCGCTAGTAATCGCAGATCAGAACGCTGCGGTGAATACGTTCCCGGGCCTTGTACACACCGCCCGTCACATCACGAAAGTGGGCTGCACTAGAAGCCGGTGTGCCAACCCGCAAGGGAAGCAGCCGTCCAAGGTATGGCTCATGATTGGGGTGAAGTCGTAACAAGGTAGCCGTAGGAGAACCTGCGGCTGGATCACCTCCTTTCTAAGAGAGAACGTCATGGCATTTCCGCGGCCCCTACTTCTTCGGAAGAACGGGGATTAAAAATACGGAGAATGTTGCCATGTACCCCTCAAATCTCTAAACTAACCTGAGGAGATGCGAGGGAGCTTACGGTCAGACCTCTCTTGCTCGAACATTCGTCCACAACCGTCAGACTGGGCTTAGCCTGGTCGCACGTTCAACCTTTTCCTCGAAAAACTTCTTCCCGGTTGTCATCCCGAGCGAAGCGAGGGATCTGCAGTTCGCTCGTACATCGAGAGCTGCGGACTCTTCACTCCTCTCAGCTATGACAATAGCGGAGATTGATTTAGGCTCCGGAGCGTTTTGATTTATCATGAGCCGACCGGGCCTGTAGCTCAGTTGGCTAGAGCGCACCCCTGATAAGGGTGAGGTCGGAAGTTCAATTCTTCCCAGGCCCACCAAGATCAGTTGCCAGTAAACAGTACCCAGTACCCAGTGGATTTCACTGGTTACTGAGAACTGGGTGCTGGTTACTGGGTTCAAGGGGCTGTAGCTCAGCTGGGAGAGCGCCTGGTTTGCAACCAGGAGGCCACCGGTTCGATCCCGGTCAGCTCCACCAAGAATTCCAACCGAGCGCCTCGGGTTGGTTGTCGATATGACGCAGCAGGAAATCATCGGCATCCTCGATAAGAGTGTTGGAAAGAAGGTCCGAATCACTTTCGACGATGGCGTGGTCGAATGTTTAGAGATTGGCTGTGGTTTTGATGGTGAAGGCTTCCTTTGCAGCGGACCTGACGGAGGCGACCCGTGCCACTATTGGGTGAGAATTGAGAGCGTAGCGCACATCGAAAGCGCAGCCTGATGTTGGGCGTCAAATGTGACAACCGTGAATCAGTTCACGGTCCAAAGAAAGTCGCTTTGACGCCGAACATTGGGTTGGATGTGCTCCAGCAGTAGTATTCGATTTGGTCTTCTCTGAGTCGGATGCGAAAGCTGATAGCGAACTCCCAAACCCGCTCAGGCGGGTCAGGAAAATGTTGTTGCTGAGAGAAGTTGGCCTAACGACCAACGACAATCGACCAGCGACGTTTCTCCCAGGACGAACTTTGACAACTGAATAGATTGGGCAAATTACAAGGCGAAGTAAATTTTTATGAGTGCCGCAGTACCTGCTGGTGTACGTAAGACTTCTTCAAACTGGATAACAGTCCTCACCCGGATTGTCATCTCGAGCGAAGCGAGGGATCTGTAGTTGGCGCTACAGTGAACATGTCTAAGCGTGCGAGGAGCAGGGTGGCGCTATAAAGTTTAATCGGCGTGTAGTGGTTTTACTGAGAACTGAGAACCGGGAACTGAGAACTTAAAAGCTCAGCAACCAGTCGACAGCTCCCAGTCAACCGCTGTGTGCTGAGTAAATTTTGTGGTCAAGCTACTAAGGGCGCATGGTGGATGCCTTGGCAGAAGACGGCGAAGAAAGACGTGGCAAGCTGCGATAAGCTTCGGGGAGCCGCAAGCAGGCATTGATCCGGAGATCTCTGAATGGGGAAACCCATAGGGGTAAAACCCCTATACGGCCTGACGAATCCATAGTCGGGTGCGAGCGAACCCAGGGAAGTGAACCATCTCAGTACCTGGAGGAAAAGAAAGAAACCTCGATTGCGATAGTAGTGGCGAGCGAAATCGCATCAGCCTAAACCTGCTTCACCTTCGGGTGACACAGGGGTTGTAGGGCCAGCAACAGTAGAGTTACCAATCCGGTGGTTAGTCGAAGCCCTCTGGAAAGAGGGGCCATAGAGTGTGATAGCCACGTAGGCGAAAATCATCCGGACTCGAAGCTGGTACCTGAGTATCGCGGGGCACGAGAAACCCTGCGAGAAGCTACGGGGACCATCCCGTAAGGCTAAATACGTTCTTCTGACCGATAGTGAACCAGTACCGTGAGGGAAAGGTGAAAAGAACCCCTGCGAGGGGAGTGAAATAGTACCTGAAACCGTGTGCCTACAAACGGTGGGAGGACTATGCGGCGTAAGCCGAAAGTCTGACCGCGTGCCTATTGCATAATGAGCCGGCTAGTTATTCTTGTCAGCAAGGTTAAGCGAAAGCGAGCCGCAGCGAAAGCGAGTCCGAATAGGGCGAACACAAGTTGGCAGGAATAGACGCGAAGCGGGATGATCTACCCTTGGCCAGGCTGAAGTTAGGGTAAAACCTAATGGAGGGCCGAACGGCTGTTTGTTGAAAAAAGCTCCGATGAGCTGAGGGTAGGGGTGAAAGGCTAATCAAATTCCGTGATTGCTCGTTCTCTCCGAAATAGCTTTAGGGCTAGCGTCGTATGATTTGTCATGGTGGTAGAGATCTGAATGGACTATGGGGCTTTCCAGCTTACAGAATCCAATCAAACTTCGAATGCCATTGAACAACCAGTACGGCAGTCAGACAGCGGGGGCTAAGCTTCGTTGTCGAGAGGAAAACAGTCCAGATCGCCTGCTAAGGTCCCAAAATACAAGCTAAGTGGGAAAGGAAGTCGGAACGCCCAGACAGCCAGGAGGTTGGCTTAGAAGCAGCCATCCTTTAAAGAAAGCGTAATAGCTCACTGGTCAAGCGGTCCGGTGCCGACAATTTAACGGGGCTTAAGCTTGTTACCGAAGCAGCGAATGCATCACTTAATTGTGGTGCGTGGTAGGAGAGCATTCCCAACGATTTGAAGCCAGACGGAGACGACTGGTGGATTGTTGAGAAGAGACCCTGCCGGCATAAGTAGCGATAACGGAGGTGAGAACCCTCCGCGCCGAAAGTCTAAGGTTTCCTGAGAAAGGTTAATCCGCTCAGGGTCAGGCGGTTCCTAAGGTGAGGCCGAAAGGCGTAACTGATGGACATCCGGTTAATATTCCGGACCTCCCGTGTGGTCGTTATCACGATGGGGAGACGCAGAAGGATAAGCAGGCCGTCCTATGGCTATGACGGTTGATGCGTGTAAGGTGTTTCTCGTAGGAAAATCCGCGAGGAAGTTATCACTGAGACGCAAAACAGTACCCCGTATGGGGGAAAGCTGCTGATTCCACGCTGCCGAGAAAATCCTCTAAGGAGAACATATGGGATCCGTACCTCAAACCGACACAGGTAGACGAGATGAATATTCTAAGGCGCTCGTGAGAACAGTTGGTAAGGAACTCGGCAAATTAACCCCGTAACTTCGGGAAAAGGGGTGCCTCACTAGGATGCAAGTCCGAAGAGGCCGCAGAGAAATGCGCATTGCGACTGTTTAACAAAAACACAGGTCTCTGCTAAGTCGAAAACGACGTATAGGGGCTGACGCCTGCCCGGTGCTGGAAGGTTAAAGGGAGAGGTTAGCCGCAAGGCGAAGCTTTGAACTGAAGCCCCAGTGAACGGCGGCCGTAACTATAACGGTCCTAAGGTAGCGAAATTCCTTGTCGGGTAAGTTCCGACCTGCACGAATGGCGTAACGAAAGTGCGACTGTCTTGCCAACTGGCACGGCGAACTTGTAGTGCCGGTGAAGATGCCGGTTGCCCGCAACTAGACGGAAAGACCCCGTGCACCTTTACTATACCTTTACTATGAACTATGGCACTTGCTGCGCAGGATAGGTGGGAGGCTTTGATTTCAGGTTCTCGGACTTGGAGGAGCCAACGGTGAGATACCACCCTGCGAGTTCTGTGGTTCTAACATACTCCCGTAATCCGGGAGATGGACATAGTAAGGCGGGTAGTTTGACTGGGGCGGTCGCCTCCTAAATTGTAACGGAGGCGCGCGAAGCTACGCTCAGGCTGTTTGGAAATCAGCCGTCGAATGCAAAAGTATAAGCGTGGTTGACTGCGAGACCTACAAGTCGAGCAGGTACGAAAGTAGGCTTTAGTGATCCGGTGGTTCTGTATGGAATGGCCATCGCTCAACGGATAAAAGGTACGCCGGGGATAACAGGCTGATCGGAGCCAAGAGTTCATATCGACGCTCCGGTTTGGCACCTCGATGTCGGCTCATCGCATCCTGGAGCTGTAGAAGGTTCCAAGGGTTAGGCTGTTCGCCTATTAAAGCGGTACGTGAGCTGGGTTCAGAACGTCGCGAGACAGTTCGGTCCCTATCTGTTGTGGGCGCAGGAGATTTGAGAGGGCCTGTCCTTAGTACGAGAGGACCGGGATGGACGAACCTCTTGTGATCCAGCTGTCATGCCAATGGCATCGCTGGGTAGCGAAGTTCGGTTGTGATAACCGCTGAATGCATATAAGCGGGAAGCACTCCTCAAGATGAGATCTCCCAACCCTTAAGGGTAATGAAGGGCCCAGGTAGACTACCTGGTTGATAGGCAGGATGTTGAAGCGCGGTAATGCGTGTAGCTTACCTGTACTAATCGCCCGTTCGGCTTGACCATAAAATTTACTCGGTGCAGAAACAGCCGTCAGTAATTGCCATCAGCTTTCAGTTCGAACTTGTTCGAAAGCTTTGATGGCCTCCTCAGTAAGCGTCAGAAACTGGACGCACTGAAGACACAGTACTGACGACTGGCGCCGACGAAATGATATGCCAGGTGATTTAAGCAGTACCCAATCTATTCAGTTGTGAGGCTTCGTCCTCACGCTCTTTGAAAAGTTTGCCGCCCATCGGCGAAGCAAGCAGCCACAGCGAACCAAGGTTTACCTGATGGCTGATGGCTGATGGCTGACGGCTCCAAGTTGTCGGTGATCTTACCGCGGGGGTTCCACCCGTTCCCATCCCGAACACGGAAGTTAAGCCCCGCTGGGCCGATGGTACTGCACGCGAAAGTGTGTGGGAGAGTAGGTAGTTGCCGGCATTAAATCAAAGGCCAGTCTGAGAAATCAGATTGGCCTTTTCCGCTTGTCAAATGAATGAGTCGCAGCGTCAATCACCATGTTGGTGACCTACGGCCTGCCACAGAAAATACATATCCTGCAAACTTGTCTCGGCTTTTGTCTCCAGATGCTTCGCCGAGGCGGAACCGACAACAGCTAATGTAGCCGCGACGCCTGCGGATAATGCCACAGAGGGCAGAACACCCGAGACTAGTCCACACGTCGTGGCGAGTGCGCCTAAGAAAATCCCCAAAGAGCTTTTTTTCAACAACAGTTTTTCCGCAGATTTCAGTGTTGCTCTTATTTCATCGAGTTTTGGATCTAGAATGTCCCGACGGATCTCCGCGGCTATCTTGACGCTGCCGGCCACGGGGTCTTGTCGTAGCTGCTCCCTGGCTGCGGCGCTAAGGGCATGTCGGAATCTATCGAAAGTGTCAGCGTTCTCGCGCCGAATCCGAATCAGTTCCGCAGTGGGCACCTTTTCGAGTATTGGGAGATCGATTTGAAATACAGCCTGATCGGCCGAAGCGGAATGGTTCATCGCCAGCATCTCACCTGCGAATGCTTCGGCCGAGCCGAGCGGTAATTGATATCGATGCGAAGCTCCTACATCGGCCACAACATTAAGCAGGTATTCCGAGAGCGCAAATGAAGCCGCCTCGTGCTTCGCTTGATGTTCGCTAAGACCGGCGGATGGCATTGATGTTCCGAAGTCTGAGCCTACAAACTCGATGTCGTAAATCGCGCCGCTCTTGCCATGCGAGTGTCTTAATCTTGATCGCTCGACTAGCCTACTAAGGAATTGCTCCTTTTCCGCGATAAGCCTGCCAATGCCTTCGACCCTTGCGTTCTCTTCTAGATGCTCTGAGCAGCGTACCTTGGGTCTGAAGTCGAGGAGTTCAGTGGCTCCTATTTCCTCGATATACAGCAATGGCGGGAACTGCTGTAGGATGTCCTGAATAAGGTCACTGCGTGTTCCTTTGTACTCGTCGGTGAGCAAAGATGTGAGCACGTCATCGACAACAACAGTGTCGAAGTAGTGCCAAACGTGGCGCATCAGTTTATCTACCTGACCTCTGAGGCAAGACGGCGATGCGCAGACAATTCCGCCTCCGGCCAAGTCGAGGCCCATTCCCGCAACTATCGATCTTTGGCTTGGCGCCGGGTTAGTGGCCTCCCTTTCCGCAGAATCAGCCGCTCGTTGCTCTAGCACCTCAAGGACGCGGTACTTAGGGAGAAACGTGGCGACGTCTTCAAGTGATGTAAGCCCGTTTTCTCTTAGCCAATCGAAGATCCAATATTCAGCCATGCTAGGACAAATTTTACTCCCTCACTGAACAGCGTTTCCCGTTTATTTGCGGGGATTACACTCTGCTCTTATCGGGGGCCAGCCGCTCCGCGCTGCCGCTCTCGCAGGGATAGGCGGGTGGGCCACATTGCAGTGAACCCCTGGAGTGAGACACGGAGTTAAGGGGGTAAGTGCCGTTCAATGAAAAATCATTGTACGGCGAAGTTGAGTTGCTCCACTCTGCATGCAGCTGAGCGGAGGGTAGGGCTCTGCGGGGACGCAACCCGGGCGCCGCCTCAGTGGCCGAAGTGGCACGGGGCGGCTGCAGATGCGGTCGCCCTGCTGTTTCCCCCTCTGCCATTTTGGTGGCAAAGCGGTAAATCCCAGGGGTCTGGGGACAGGGCGGGTGGGCCACATCTCCGGGACGCTGACACAATAACAACTGGGGGTGCGCCACTTCTCACGCTTTGAGGTTGTTACGAAACTCGTCGATGAACAGTACGGAAGATGGGAAAAAAATAGCATGGGTCGGTAGTTGTGAGTTTCTTTCATAACTCGATCAGGTGGTCTGCAGAGCTTGCTTGAGAGTCTCACCGCCCACAAGGTTGAGCATGCGTTTCAAGTTGTAGACCATCACCGCGAGGGCGATTTCGCAGCGAGCCCCTTCCAGTCCGCGGACGAGAAAGCGTGGATGACCAAAAATTCGGTATTTCAAATTCGCAAAGGGATGTTCCACCGTGCTCCGTCGCAATGCCATGGCGGCAGGGGTAGCGCGCTGCTGCATACGATCCAGAGCCCCTTCATAAAGGTGACGGTGGACGACACGGCGCGGACTCTTGGTGCATTGCGGCTTTAGGGCGCAAGCGCCGCACACTTCAGCGCGACCCACGTAGGCCAGCGCGTGCCCACTTCTTCCGTCACTGCGTAAGCTCTGTCCCGCCGGGCACAGCATGGTGTTGCTTTGTTCCTGATAGCGGAATGCGGTGCGGTCGAACAGCTGTCGGCCACGCGTGTTCACCCCCCGCTTCGCCGGAATGTGCGGCACCATGCCCTGGCTTTCGCAGCTCGCCGCCTGCTCTCCGTTGGAATAGCCTGCATCGGCGACCACATGCAACGGTGAACCCGTTCCGCCCAGGGCAGCTTGCGCAGCCTCGGCCATGGGCAGCAAACTGCGATTGTCGGCAGCTTCGTTACTCACCTTTTGCGCCACGATCAAGCCGTGCTCGGCATCGACTGCGGTTTGCACGTTGTAAGCAGGAAGCATGCCCTGAGATGTCTTCATGAAGCCCACTTCCGGTTCCCGATGCTGGCGTAGTTTTTCTAGCGCCTGAGTCACCGCGCCATTGTCCACCCGAACTTCGTCTTCTCCGTCGGCAGTGTCCAAACCCTCCAGGTAGCGTTCCCACTGCAATCGTTCGTGCACGCTGTTTACACTACTTACCGCGCGGAACTTGCTGCCATCAATGGCCACCCACTCTCCCCGAATCAGTCCCACCGAACGCGCCAGCTTCACCAACTCAGCCCCGGCCTCGCTCACCGCGTGCCGGTGCAACCGGCGAAACTCGGCGATACTCTTATGGTCTGGATCGAGCCGCCCTAAGAGCCACATCAGTTCCAGGTTGCGCCGACACTCATTCTCCAACCGTCGCGAAGAACGAATCTGCTGCAGATAGCCGTATAGATACAGCTTCAACAGATCGCGTGGATCATAACCAGGTCGTCCAGTCCCCGCCGCTTCCGCCCGCACGAAGCCCAGCCTCTGCATATCCAGACGATTCACAAACTCGTCGACCACCCGGCAGAAATGGTCCTGCGGAATCAATTCTTCTAAACTCGCCGGGAACAACGCCGCTTGCCCTCGCGCCTCACCCGCAATGAATCCCATAGCCCTGCATCTTGCCACTCACTTCGCCACGCCGCTAGTAGTTTCGTAACAACCTCGATTTTCGAAAGGTGGCCCACCGAACTGCCAGCAGCTTGGGATCTAACTTTGGCACAGTGGCAAGCGCTTCTATTTCGCGGGAATCGATGCCCTAGGCGCGGGCGCGCCTCGCAGCAATCCTTTGGTGCTCAGATCCTCGTCGTTGTCGGGCCAATGAATTCCATAGCCGCCGCCGGCGATTTTCCAGTTCTTGCGCTGCGAGGCTGTAGCGTCAAGCAGCCGCGGATACCAGACGAGCGGCACGGAGATAACGCGGCCGTCGCGCAAGCTCACGCTGATGGCGTCATCCGAGAATTGGACGTCCAGCACCCGCTCATCCGCACTGCTATGCGCCGACGATGCCGAAAAATTCATTCCATGCCTCCAGAAAGCGCTGCCGCGAATCCCTCACCATCGATTGTATCTCGCGCAGTTCGTGGGCGCGAAATCCAAAGTTACCCGCCAGTTGGACGGGACTGAGCCAGAATTTAGCCCGACAGATCGTCCCGGTCAAGATGAATGTGCGGAGGCTCGTTGGGCTCGTGACTATAGAAGTAGAAGCGATACGGTCCCGATCGGAGCACCGTCGGCATCCCAGCATTTTATCAAGAGCTCAGTCTGAGAAATCAGATTGGCCTTTCCCATTTTGAATCAGAGAAACTCTATTCGCGTTTCATCACAATCGCACTGTGTTCCAGCTCACTGCAGGGGTGTTCCGCGGATCGCTATGATTGCCGGAAAGCGCAGACATAATACGGTGATGTTCAACCGGATGGTATGAACCACACGGCCCAGAACTGCCCCAAGAGTCAGAAAGAAAGAGGCAAGAGCTGGGTAGCCAGGAGGAGAGCATGTGCATCGTCTGTGAACACGAATTGTGGGACGAGCACCGCGCACTCGAACGCGAGTTCTTCAAGGTCTGTAAGAGATGCAAGAAGTTCCCCGGAGCCAGCTCCCAAGGAACCTGCTATCACTGTTACGCGGTTGGGAACACGATTGACGAGTGCCCCGAGTGCGCCGGCAAATCTTGGAGTGAAGACTTCCTCGAGGCCAAAGACGAAATCGAAGGCCCGGACAAGGTATTGCTCCCGTTCTAGCCGAATCCAAATCGGATTGGGCTCTGATGGTCTCGATCCGTCGTCCGGCGAGGAGAGATACAGGGACTGATGGGACTTTCACCACGCAACCCGCTTGTTCCCCGCCACCAAATCAAAATGCCGATCGCGGCTCAGCAGCGGAAACGAATGCTGCCGGCAGAGCGCCGCGATCCAAATATCGTTCGTCGGAATCGGCTTCCCTTTGCGTTTTAATTCGAGCACGATTTCTGCGTAACAGTGTGTAGTGGGTTCGGTGATGTCGAGCACTGCGCAGTCCTGGAGCAATCCCGTCAACCAGTTTTCGTAGGCGGCGCGATTTCGCGACTGCGCGATGCCGTGGCGATACTCACCCAGCACAATGACCGGAATCGCTATCTCATCGGCGCGAGCGAACTGAGCGATCACCCCAGGATCGTCGTCGGCCGCGGCGGACAGCGCATTGGTATCGAGAATCATTAGCCTTGAAAATCATGGGTATTGAAAATCATTGGTATGAAATCAGCAGTAGCGAAAATCGGACATCGAAAATCGGGCATCGAAAATCATTCCCAAACTTCCCGATCGATCCGCTCGAAGGCCTCTTCCACCCGTGCGTCGACTTGCTTCCTCTCTTTGTGCAGGTGTTTGAGTTTGCCTAGATGTTTCATCCAGGGTTTTTCCTGGGATGTTGTTTTCAATTTCTCTTGCACCGCTTCGGTGACCAGTTGACGTAGAGGAATGCCCCGTTCGGCAGCTACCGACTTGGCGCGGCGAAACAAGAAATCGGGAATTTCAAGAGTCGTCTTCACGCTCCCATGTTACCATATTTATGGGAATATGGGCTCGCACATCTGACCCGCCAGTTTGTCGTCGAGACCATAACTTATCCCCTAGATAGGGCTAGCAGAGATAAAGAGGCCACGTTCAGAGATGAGCGTGGCCTCTTTGGGTAATAGCAATTGTTCGTTGCCGGTTACGCTGCTGCCTGCTGCCGATACGCCGGTACGAAGGCCTCGGCCACGAATGTTTCGTATCTCGTGGGCGTGGTGTTCGCCGCGCTGCGCGGTTCCAGTGCTCGGAGGTGTCCGGAGTTGAGGGCTGCGGCTAACTCGAGGATCAGGCCCGCCACATTGTCGGACATTCCCATCTGCACCATTGCCGCTCGCACCTGGTTGTCGGGTGCCTGAATGTAGTGGAGATCGGGTTTGCCGATGGCTTTGCCGATGATGGATGTGGCTTCGTTGTAATCGAGATCGCGCTGTCCCAGGAGTTCTCGTGTCTGCTTGCCGTGAAAGTCGAGACGCAGCAAAGCGTCGGCGGCCGCGGCTCCTATGTCGCGACCGGCGATCATGGGGAGTTTCAAATCGCCGCGGATGGAACCGATCGCGCTGCCGGCCATGCGAATCGCGCCCGCTTGCGCCAGTGTGTTCTCCATAAAAGAACCGGCGCGCAGATAGAGCACGTTGGTTCCGCTGATCTGGTTGAGCTTTTGTTCGAAATTGTGGAGACCGACGACGGGTCCGGTGCCACTGGACTTGTCGGCTCCGATGCTGCTGAGCGCGACGACGTTTTTGATGCCTGAGTTTTGAATGGCGGTGGTGATCGCGTCGCTGACTTGTTCCTGAAAAGCGGACGCGTCGTTGCTGGTCATGTTCGGTGGAATCATGACGTAGGCCGCTTCGGCCTGATCGAGAGCCTGGGTCAGAGAGGACGCATCGGTGACCTCGCCTATAAATGTCTCCGCGCCTTCCGCCACTAGAGGTTGTAGATGGGCTGCGTTTCTGCCGACGACACGAACTTTCTTGCCGCGGGCTAGAAGATCTTTTGCAGCCGCATGTCCGGTGTTGCCGCTTGCTCCAAGAATCACGTACATGGTGACCTCCATTTCAAGAGATTGGATGTCGGCGGATTGAGTTTGGCTTCCACAACTTCAGAGTCAGGTTACTCGGGCTGCCTGGAGCCAGGTGCGAAGTGTTGGAATCGATTCGAGTCGATCAAATTCAAAATCTGCGTCAAAGGCGATGGACAGGAGTGTCCGCCCTACACGAGCGTGGTAACTTGCGGACTATCACTTGTGTAACCTCGTCCAGCGGCAGCTTCGCAACTAATCTGTCATGCGGGGGGTTTCTATCCGCATGAACAATACGCTTACGAAGTCACTGCTCATCCTGGCAGTCGGGGGACTGATCATCGCCGGTTCCGCTTCTGCTCAAACCTCAACCTCTGGCGCGGGACCGGGCGTGGTCGATCCCGGGCATCCGCGTGTGAATCAGCTGAACGGCCGCGAAGGAAATCAGCAGCAGCGCATCGGCAACGGCGTCAAGAACGGATCGCTGAATTCCCGGCAGACGGGCAACCTGGAGCGGCGCGAAACCAGCGTGCAGAATCGCGAAAAGCGAGACATGTCGCAACACCACGGACATCTCACCAAGGCCGAGCAGAAGGGTATCAACCGCCAGCAGAACCGGATCAGCAAGAGCATCTACAAAGACAAGCGCAAGTAGCCATGGCAGCCGTCAGCCGTCAGCTATCAGCCGTCAGCCGTCAGCTATCAGCCGTCAGTAAGAACCTAGTTGACTGGCTTCGTGGCTTGGCATCGAGTGGTTTCAAGATCAAAGCCGCACGCCCCTTGCGGCTTTTCTTCCATTGAGTTCTACGGCAGCAGATCACTTTCTCAGTGCGCGAATGTATCCGACTACTTCCGCGATCTGGTCGCGTGAAAGTTTGCGGTCGTAAGCTGGCATTTTATTCCTGCCGTGGCTAATGATGTGTTCGAGTTCCTGATCTGACTGGTTCTGCACTTCGGGTGAAGTGAGCGGGCGCAGTTTCAGGTTCTTTCCCAGCATCGTGCCGCCCGCTCCGTTCGAGCCGTGACAGGGCGCGCAACGTTGCTTGTAGATTTCCGCTCCGCTCTCAGCGAAAGAGGGCGTCGAGAACGAAAGCGCCAGCAGGATCATCCCTGCCAGCGCGCGCAGCGTCGAGTTGTTGAGCAAACCGCCAGCCTCCGGCAAACCTGTCTATTCTGATTTTACCAATTCACCTTCATCGCAAATTGGAACTGGCGCGGGTCGTACGCGGCGGTCGCCTGTCCGGCATTCGTAAAGAGCGGGCTCACGGCCGCTACGTTGTAGACATTGGCGATGTTGAACATGTCGGCGATGAAGTCCATGTTGATGCGCTCGCCGAAGTAGATCTTCCTGGCGAAGCGCACATCGTTGAAGACGGTCCACGGCGTGACGCCGGCGTTGCGCCCGAGATCGCCGTCGAGACCCGGGTTGCCACCAGTTGCGAACAGATAGACGTGGGGGAAAGTACCTGGGTTGTTGGAGGGCGGGGTGAAAGCCTGGTAGCAGGGCTCCTGGAAAACTCCGGTCGGCGAGAATTTCGAATTGACCGGTTCGTTTCCCGCAGCCGTGCACAGGGCATTCACGAACGTGTTCGGACGCACCGTGAGGGTCGAGTTCTGCTTGTTGTCGTCGCTGCCGGTCACGATGTTGAAAGGCCGCCCTGAGGAGAATTCGATCAGGGGAGAGAACGTCCAATTGCTGAAGACCTTGCTGACGAAGCCGCTGCCGCCCAGCTTGCCCGAGTTATAGACGCCGCTGAGCACGAAGCGATGGCGCTGGTCGAAGGTCGAGTTCGAACGATCGAGGCCAGGATAGTAGCTGTCTTGCGGCGTTTGCGTGGATTGCAAGTCGGTGGAGTCGTCGATGGTGTGCGCCCAGGTGTAGGAGGCAAGCAACTCGTAGTGGCTGCTGAAGCGTTTGCGCAGGTTGACCGTCATCCCGTGATAGATAGAACTGCCGTTGGAATAATTGGCGTCCATATCGGTGAAGGGGACGCAACCGCCGAGGGTCGCGAGCAGGTTGGCGGGGTTGGGATTGCAGCCGGTGTTAAAGCCGGCAGTGCTATATCCGCTGGCCTGAAAATACTGCATGACGGCTGGAAGAATCTGGGTTATACAAGCGCCGCCGCCGCCGGCAATCAGTGCGTTGGCGATCGCGGGATTCACGCCGCCGGGGCGGAAGAAGTTGGTCAACGCGGCGGAAACCCAGGGCAGTCCGTTGTTGGGATTCACCCCGCAAGGAGCAGCGCCGAGACCCACGGCCAACGGTCCGCCAGCGGCTGCAAACGAGTTCGGATCGCTGTAACCCGCCTGCCAGTTTGCCACCAGCAGGTCGCCGCGTTGGGTATTGGCGTTGATGGGACGATTGAGATGGCGTCCACCATTGAAGTTGTATCCAACACTAAGCGCGTAACCCTTGCCCAGGTCTCGTTCCACGGTGAGATTGGCCTGCTGGGAATACGCGTATACGAAGTTTTTCCCCTGCGGGTAACCGAAGGGTTGAAACAACAGCGGAAAGCCGTCCTGAATATAGTTCTGATTGAGAAACAAGTTGGTTGAACTCGACAGGAACGGATCGAAACGCTGCGGGTTCGGATTGCCGTTGGCGGAGGGGGTGCCATAACCCAGCACAGAGTTTGGCGCTCCCGGATTGCACTGCGACGCGGTGAAGAGGTTGCCCTGAAAAACCGGGATGGCATTCAGGTTGCCGGGACTACCCGCGCCTGAACAAAATCCAGTGGAAGCAAAATCCAGTTGGCCGCTGGTCGAGCCGTCGGACGCCTGTCCGAGGAAGTAGAGGCCGAGCAAGGGGTGATCATAGAACATGCCGAACGAGGCGCGGATCACGGTTTTGCCATCGCCTTTGGGATCGAAGGCAATTCCGATGCGAGGCTGAAAGTTGTTCTTGTCGGTCTGGATTCCCTTTTGGATGCCGAGGAAGTTGTAGCCGGTTTGAGCGGTGTCGGCGAGCCCCGTGGGTGCGGGGAATTTGGGCGGGAATTCCACATCGTAGCGCACACCATAATTTACGGTGAGATTGGGAGTCGCACGCCATGAATCCTGCCAGAACAAGCCTAACGGCGTATTGGAGAACGAACCTTTGGGATTGCCCAGACCTTGAACGAAGCCCGACGGAATGCCCAAGCCGTAGGCTTGCACGGCGTTAAAGGCGGGAACGCCGGGAATCAGGGCATCGCCCCCGAAGTCAAACAAGCCGCCATAATTCACGGTGAAGATGGCGCTAATCGGAATGTAGTTGAGGTCACCACCGAACTTGGTATTGTGTCGGCCGATGGCCCAAGAAAAATTATCCTTGATCTGGTAGCGTTTCTCGACCCGCTGCACGTAAGAGTAAGGCTCGCGTCCGAAATAGGCGTAACCGACAATGTCGACGGCCGGGTCGTTGCCGCTGGCCGTTTGCGTGTTGTAGAAGTACGACAAGCCGCGGCGCGCGTACTGCAAAAGGAATTCATTCACCTTGCTGGCGCCGAGAGTCCAGGTGTCCGCCACCACGCCGGTCACGTCGCGATAAGTCTGTTCCGAGGTACGGGAGTAGGCGTTCTGTCCAAAAGGTTGATCCTCGCCGTTAACTTCGATACCGGTGACTGTGCTCGGACTGACGTTGCCGCGCAAGGTGAGTCGATTGTTGTTGCTTATATTGTGGTCGATGCGAAGCGAATAGAGGCTGGTGCCTTCGAAAACCGGGAAGTTGCCTGCCTGCGAAGCTAACGTTTGATAAGACGAGGGGAGTCCGGTGCAATAGGGAGTGAACCCGGCTCCCGAGGCAAACGCCGGATTACAGGAAGTAGGAAACTGCTGCAGTCCGGCGGGCACAAGCGCCGGACCCAGGCCGGCGAACCAGGAGGGATAGCTTCCGTTCAAAGCGATGCCCGAAGAAGCGCCGACCATAAAGGCATAAACCTGCAGCGAAGGCACCGGGAATTCGTGGCTGGCGAGGAAGGCCGCCTGACCGTTGGGGCCGCTCGTGGCGAGGATTTCGGGCAAGGCTCCCGGTGGCGCGTTAAAAATCGGCGAGACGTCGACCGGTGTAAACCCGTAGTAGGAGGCGAACGAAGGATCGGTCGCGGTGGGAAGCGAGGAGAATCCAGTCTCGTGACGGCGGGTGACTTCGTAAGAGAAGTAGTAGAAAGTTTTGTCTTTCTTGATGGCACCGCCGAAAGCGGTGCCAGCCTGCACCCTTGTGTAAGCCGGATTGGACGTGGTGCTGAAGGGATTGACGGCCTGGAAGTCACGGTTGCGCAAGTATCCGAAGACGTCGCCGTGGAACTGGTTCGATCCGGAGTGGGTGATGATGTTGACCACACCGCCGGCGGCGCGCCCATATTCGGCGGCGTAACTGTTGGTGATGATCTGAAATTCCTGGACGGCTTCTTGTGAAACTGTCGAGCGCACGCCGTTGGTGGAATTGTCGGTGGCGTCGGCGCCGTCGACATTGACCAGGTTAGAGCGCGCACGCTGGCCGCTCAAGTTCAGGCCGGAGGTGGGAGCGGCTCCCGTGTTGGGCGCGTTGTCGTGGCTGACCTGGGAATCGGTGAGAGTGAATTGAATGTAGTTGCGGCCGTTGATGGGCAGGTTGTCGATGCGGCGTTCGCCGATGGTGTCGGTGGAAGAGCTGCGTGCGGTCTCCACGATGTCGGCTTGGGCGCTGACCTCGACAACTTCTTTGCCGCTGGCGACGGTGAGCGCAATGGGCAGCTCCGCGATCTGACCGACGGTGATGCTGACTCCGCTAGCTTCGGCCTGGGCGAAGCCCGGGACTTCCACGGTCACGGAATAATTTCCGGGAGGCAACTGCCGCACGTTGTAACCGCCCTGGCCATCGCTGCTGCCGGAGCGCTCCACACCTTTGGCCACGTCGCGAACGGTGACCGTAGCGTTCGGCACGACATCACCCTTGGGATCTTTCACGATGACGCGAAGGTCGCCGGTGGTGACGCCCTGCGCGAAGGCAAAATGCTGGAGGAATAGGAAGACTACTGTCAGGCAGAATAGCCGCAACGATGATTTCATAAGAGCTCCTGAGCCTTCCGCCATCAGGATGCATTGGCAAAAGGCGGAGAAAAACCAAACTGCGCAGCTTATCACAAGCGGCGCGAATGTCGAGCACATTGTCAGGACGGATACCGCTGATATGTATACCGAGAGAAAGGTGTTGAGGCAAGCATTAAGGTAGGTGACCGTCTGGCTTCCGAGTTGCCTTTGACGAAGCCTTTCTTTAGATTGAGATTGCTCGTGCGGGACCAACCTAGTTTAAGAAATGTCTATCGTGCCTTCTCTTGTGACTGCGGAATCCTTGAACACGAATTCGATGGCCGGTGAGTTGCGGCGGGTGATCGTTTGCTCTCCGCGCAATGCTGGCTGGCATGACTCGCGCAAGCTGGCCGAGTGGAAAGAGCTCGGATTTCAGCATGCTCCTGATGTTGCTGCGGCCGAGTGTCAACACGACTTGCTGTGCGGGTTGCTGCGACAGGCGGGAGCGGAGGTAGTGAGTCTTCCTGCGGTGGAGTCACTGACTCTGGACGCGGTCTATGCTCACGATGCGTCGCTGCCCACGAACCAAGGGATAGTGCTGATGCATCCGGGGAAAAAGAACCGGGTGGCAGAGGCGCGGGCGCATGGTGATTTCTACGCGGTTTCAGGGATCCCGATATTGGGGGAGATCCACGCTCCCGGGAAATCGGAAGCGGGTGACATGGTGTGGCTGGATTCGCGGACGCTGCTGATCGGCGAGGGATATCGAACGAACCGGGCTGGCATCGAGCAGATGCGGTCGCTGTTGTCGGCGGGGTTGTCGGCGGGTGATTCGGCGCGTGGTCCGGAGGCTGATCCGAAGAAGAATGTTGAGGTCGTGTCGGCTCCTTTGCCCTATGGGCAGGGACCTTCGGCTTGCCTGCACCTGATGTCGCTGATGAGCGTGCTGGATGAGCGCACCATGCTGGTCGATCTGCCCTGGTTGGCGGTGCAGACGGTCGAACTGCTGAAGGCTCGCGGATTCCGGCTGATCGAGATTGAATACAGCGAACGCGAGACGCTGGCTTGCAATGTACTGGCTTTGGGCAAGTCGCGCGTAGTCGCGATTGAAGGAAATTGCAAAACTCACCAGCGGATGCGGGAGGCTGGCTTCGAGGTGTTGACTTTTCCGGGGTCGCAGATCTGCATTAACGGGGCGGGTGGGCCGACTTGCCTGACGCGGCCGTTGCGGAGGGGATGAACGCTGTGGATGGGGACACCCTCCTGCCTTCTAATTCTTTCTCCGGATCGACCCGCTTGTAGGGCACTGAACTTCGCTCTCCGTTCGCGGGGAAAAGCCCCAATACCACACTGGATGTTCCGGTTTGTTATGGCTCTACCTTATAGAGCGCCATCATGCCGGCTTGCATGTGCTCGTCGAAGTGGCAGTGGTACATCCAGGTGCCGGGATCGTCGGGAACCATGTCGACGGTCTCCATCTGGGCGGGGCCAATAAAGATGACGTCGGTGCGCTTGCCGGCGTCGAGCACGACGTTGCCGTGCCAGTGAGGAGTGTGCAGGTTCACTCCTTCACCGAGGGTGACCACGTACCAGCGCACGCGCTCGCCCTTCTTCATCGTCATTAACGGGCCGTTGGCAAACATGTAGCCGTTGATGGTGGAGCGGAAATTCACTCCCGTAAATCCGGCACCGAAAATGTTGAAGTTGCCTTTGCCATCGCTGGGATCGGCTTCGAGCTTGTTGGTGCCTTTGGGATCGCTGGTATAGGTATCGATGTTGTGCTGGAGATACCAACTGGAGTTCTCGTCGAAGATCATGAACAGGCTGATGAATTCGCGGTCCACGTCTTTGGGGCGGCCGGTTGGACCGGCGGCACCCTTGCGGCTGATGAGGATGACGCCGACGAGCCCGCTCTCAACGTCTCTCAGTTCATCGGCGTGCGAGTGATAGAGCCAGACGATGGAACTGGGGTCGTTGGGGCCGGGGCCGGCGCGTTCGGGGACCTCCCAGATGTAAACGTGCGTCTTGCCGGGCGGCACTCCCTTTTTGTCAGAGGGCGAGGCGCCATCGTTGTAGCTCACGCCTTCGGATTCCTTCGCATAGAAGACGCCGTGCGGGTGCATGGCGAAGGGATGAGTGGCATTGTTCTTGAAGACCACCTTGATGGTGTCGCCGACTTCGGCGCGGAGGACGGGGCCGAGAATGCCGGTGTGCTCCCACTCGACCGGACGCGGCTTGAGGGTGGTGAAAGTTTCGTCGGTGTACTCGCGGTAGATCGCTTTGCGGTAGGTGCTGCCGATGCGGTGTGGTCCGCGCTCGGTAAACAGCTTGGCATAGTCCATGAAGGGCATGCCCATCATCTGATCGACCCCGAGAGGGGCGTAGTTCCAGTCGACCTCGTCGGCGGCGACGTAGTAGGTGTGGAGTTTTGCGGGTGAATTGACCTGGGCAAAGGAAGCGAGAGCCAGCAGCAAGGCGAGGATTGCCGACCGACGAAATTGGCGCATGGAACTCCTTGAGAAAAGGTTTCGAGGTTCAGACAAAGGTGCAGCGATTATACAGACCGGCTCGCGAAACTCGTTTGGGAGCGTTCGCCGACAGGTTTCCTAACAGAAATGTTAGGTGGCCGAACCGGAAGGTTAGGTCATGGAGAGGTGGAGTGACGACGATCTGGCAAGGCGGGGCGAGGTTTGGGGGAGCCAGTCAGAGTTATCTCCTTTTTTATCAATGAAGAATGCGTGATCAACGAAGTGACGAAGTCGGGAGGTTACTTTTGGCAGGGCGCTTGCATTACTAAAGTGCGTAACGAGATGGAAAAGAAAAACAAAAAACAAAAGAAAGGAGAACTTCGATGAAAGTCAAGACGAGCATGAAAGCCGGCAGCGCACTGTGGGGCAGCTAGTTAACGGATGTGAGAGTTGAGCAAGACTAAAAATCCAAGGAAAGGAGCAAAACCATGAAAGTGAAGACGAACATGAAGGCGGGCAGCGCACTCTGGGGCAGCTAGTCAACGGATGTGAGAGTTGAGCAAGACTAAGAATCCAAAGGAAGGAGCAAAACAATGAAAGTGAAGACGAACATGAAGGTGGGCAGCGCACTGTGGGGTTCGTAATTGAAAGTTAGCTGAGAGAGCAGAAAATCCAAAGAAGGAGTAGCAAAGCCACGAAAATCAAAACGAACAAAAAAGCCGGCAGCGCACTGAGGGGCAGCTAATTTCGCGGAAGGTAGCGAGAGGCCGGCTGCAGGCTGGAAAAATTCACCAACTTAAAAAGCGCGGATGGCAGCGATGCTTCAAAGGGTGAGGGCAGATGTATGGAGTTTCAAGCGAGGAAGCAGATGCCATTTCATAACATCAACAACAAGCTGGCCATAATTCTGGGCACGTGCGAACTGCTTTCGCTACGTACCACCGATCCGGAAGATTTAGCTTGCCTGCGAGCGATCGAAGAGGCCGCGCAAGCGATAGTCGACGAGGTCAACCGGGTGACGATGACGGTGGACCCGGGCAAGAGCGCATAGACGGGCGGACAACGCTGTCAACTCACTTGCAATATTTCTACGATTTTTTCGGTCTCTCCTCTAGCGGGCATTCTTGCGCCATTCAAACCATTCCATAGGAAGACCCACGTCAAGGGCAGCGGACAGGAGTGTCCGCTCTACACGGACTGATAAAATGACTGGGAATGCTTTTGCCGTTTGTCCGCGAGCTTTTCGCGGAGGTGGAACGATTACCTTCCTTTACGCGCGTGGCCTCCCATCTGCGGGAGAGCGCGGGCCGGATTCGTGTTACTGGACTCTCTCCAGCAGCCAAGGCGCTGATCGTTATTCTGCTGCGACGGACTGTGGAGCGGCCTTTTATCTTTGTGGTCGCCGACAATCGGGCGGCGGAAGAGCTACTGCCTATCTTGCGCGCGTTTTGCGAACTGACGGGTGCGGCCGATCCCGACTCGGTGGTGACCCTGCCGGCGCGCGACGTGCTGCCATTCCAGAATCTTTCTCCGCATCCGGAAA
Organism: uncultured Acidobacteriaceae bacterium; assembly: GCA_963775845.1. Classification (GTDB taxonomy): domain Bacteria; phylum Acidobacteriota; class Terriglobia; order Terriglobales; family Acidobacteriaceae; genus Acidiflorens. Next base: position 1,185,208 of record CAVZKN010000002.1, read on the forward strand.
TTCAGGAAGAACGGGCTACGGCTTTGTGGAAGATTGCCACGGGGCGGGCGGCGATTGTTATTTCTCCGGTGACGGCGAGCACGATTCTGCTGCGCCCTCCTGAGTATTATGCCGACCTGGCGCGGGTGCTGCGGCGTGGGGAAACTTTTGACCTGGACAAACTGCTGGAACATTTGAACACCGTCGGCTACAGCTCGACGGATGTGGTGGAGATGCCGGGGCAGTATGCGGCGCGGGGCGGGATTCTGGATGTGTATTCTCCGGAGGCGGACCGGCCGGTGCGGATCGAGTTTTTTGGCGACGAGATTGAGTCAATGCGGAAGTTCGATCCGGCGAGCCAGCGGTCTTCGAATCCGGTGGATGAGGCGTTGCTGCTGCCTTTGACGGAGACTCCAGTAACGGAAGAGTTGCTGGGATCGATCAACGCGCGGCTATCGGGGAAACGGATTTCGGGGTCGGCCGAGGTGGTGGAGCAGGCGATGCGCGACTCGGGCGCGGGAGTGTTTCCGGGGTGGGAGTTCTATGCTCCGGTGGCGGGCGCGGACCGCAGCATTTTTGGATTGCTCCCAGAGGCGCGGGTGATTCTGGACGAGCCGGAGACGCTGGAGCTTGAGTTGGATAAAGTTTGGGCGCGAATTGAAGAAGCGCACGAGCGCAGCGAGATTGGGAATCTGGTGCGTCCGGCGGATCTGTATTTGACGCCGGAGATGTGGCGGGAGGAAACGGCAGCGCTGGCGGGTGCCGATTTTGAATATCTGGCGCTGGCGCGGGAAGGAGCGGCGGAGGCGGCTTTTGTTTCGCAGCCGGCTGCGCGCTTCCATGGCGCGGTTCCGGCGATGATTCAGGAAGTGCAGAAGATGGTTGTCGGCGGGATGCAAGTCGTTCTTGCCGTGCCTAACACGGGAGAAGTTGAACGGCTGGCCGACATGTTCACCGAGTACAACGCTTCGTACCGGCTGGGGAGCCGGACGCGCAGCGGCGAAAGCTATGCCGACGAGACTTCTTATTTTGCCGGAGACGTGCTGACCACTACGTTGCTGAAGGCCTATCTGCCGGACGGTTTCGTTTTACCGGATGCGCATCTTGCGATCTTTGGGGCGCGCGATCTGTTCGACGAGTCGGACCTGGTGGCGGCGCGCGCGCAGCGGCACAAGTCGAAGGTCTCGGCATTTCTTTCCGATTTCCGCGACCTGCAGGTCGGCGATTATGTGGTGCATGTCGAGCATGGGATTGGGCAGTACCAGGGGCTGAAGGAGATCAACCAGGGCGATGGCGTGGCGGAATTCATGCTGCTGGAGTATGCGGAAGGGGCGAGATTGTATGTTCCGCTGACGCGGCTGGACCTGGTGCAGAAGTATCGGTCCGCGGAGGGCGCGAAGCCGGTGCTGAATCATCTGGGCACGCAGGCGTGGGGCAAGACCAAGGCGCGCGTGCGCAAGGCGATGAAGGATATGACCGACGAACTGCTCAAGCTGTATGCGGAGCGGCAGGCGGCGCGCGGGCATAGTTATCCGGCAGACACGGAGTGGATGAAGGAGTTTGAAAATTCGTTTGAATATAACGAGACAGACGATCAGGCGCAGGCGATTGCGGATGTGAAGCGCGACATGGAGTCGGAGCTCCCGATGGACCGGCTGTTGTGCGGGGATGTAGGGTACGGCAAGACGGAAGTGGCGATGCGCGCGGCTTTCAAGGCATTGAGCGACAACAAGCAGGTGGCCGTGCTGGCTCCGACTACGGTGCTGGCATTTCAACATTATGAAACTTTCAAGCAGCGCTTTGCGCCCTTTCCGCTTACGGTCGAGATGATCAGCCGCTTCCGTACTCCGAAACAGGTCAAGGAAATCCTGGGACGAGTGGAGGCGGGCAAAGTCGACATTCTGATCGGGACGCACCGACTGCTGTCGAAGGATGTGAAGTTCGCCGACCTGGGGTTGCTGGTGGTGGATGAAGAGCAGCGCTTTGGCGTGCGGCACAAGGAGCGCATCAAACAGATGCGCACGCAGGTCGATGTGCTGACCATGTCGGCTACGCCGATTCCGCGCACGCTGCATATGTCACTGGTGGGGCTGCGCGACATGAGCGTGATCGAGACTCCTCCCAAGGATCGCATGGCGATTCAGACCGTGGTGGCGAATTGGGATGAAAAGCTGATCCAATCGGCGATCGAGCAGGAACTCGATCGGGGCGGCCAGATTTATTTTGTCCACAACAGAATTGACACGATCTGGGAAATTGCGGCCAAGTTGCAGACGATGGCTCCTAAGGCGCGCGTTCTGGTCGGGCATGGGCAGATGGGTGAGGGCGAGTTGGAAAAAGTGATGCTGAAATTCATGCATCACGAGGCCGACATTCTGGTGTCGACTACGATCATCGAGAACGGGCTGGATATTCCTTTGTGCAACACGATTCTGATCAACCGCGCCGATCGCATGGGGTTGTCGGAACTTTATCAGCTGCGCGGACGCGTGGGGCGGTCCAACCGGCGTGCTTATGCTTATCTGATGCTGCCGGCGGAGATTGAGCTAACTCCAATTGCTCGGCGGAGGCTGGCGGCGCTGAAGGAATTTTCGGATCTTGGGGCCGGCTTTAAGATTGCCGCGCTTGATTTGGAGTTACGTGGGGCAGGGAATCTTCTGGGCGGCGAGCAGAGCGGGCACATTGAAGCGGTCGGATTCGAACTTTATACGCAAATGCTGGAGCGCGCCGTGCGCGAGATGAAGGGCGAGGCGGGCGTCGAGGTCACGGAAATCCAGCTCAATCTGGGGCTGAATATTCGTATTCCGTCGGATTACATCAAAGAAGAAAACCAGCGGCTGCGCATGTACAAGCGGGTCGCGGGGGTCGAGACAGAATCGCAGTTGCATGACGTTCGGGCGGAGTTGATCGACCGGTACGGAGAAATGCCACGGGCGGTGCGCAATCTGCTGGAGTATGCGGCGCTGAAGTTGCAGGCGTTGCGGGTAGGAGCCAATGCTATTGAGCGCAAACGGGAGTTTGTGAGCATCAGGTTCAGCCAGACGGCGGCAATTGATGCGGAGAAACTGGCGCGTTTCGTGGCGTCGCAGCGGGGCACGCAGTTTACTCCGGATGGAACGTTGAAGTTCTCGATCAAGATCGATAGCGCTGAGGGAATACTACAGACGCTGCGCGACTTGCTGGAAGAGCTGGAGGCGCGGGTTCCGGCGCAAGCTACGTAGCGCGATCCTCCAACGCCAGTCACGCTGGCGGCAACCTAACAATGGTCAGCCGAGCAGGGCACGATCTGCTCTGGCGGAGCAAGCGAGTACATAGGTCCTTCGCTTCGCTCAGGATGACAACTTCAAGACTAAGAATAGCACCTTAGAAACTTGATCAACGCCGGCAGTTTACAATAATCGTGCAATGAAACCCACGCGGGAACGACGAATCAACGGCGAGCGGCGCAAGAACCGAAAGGTCCGCAAAGCTATCTTTCCTGCCGCCGGATTGGGCACGCGTTTTCTTCCGGCCACCAAGGCGCAGCCGAAAGAGATGCTGCCGCTGGTCGATAAACCCATCATCCAATATGGCGTGGAAGAGGCGCTGGCAGCGGGCTGCGACCAGATCATTATTATTACCGGCCGGGGCAAGAGCGCGATCGAAGACCACTTCGACGTCAGCTACGAACTCGAAAAGATGCTGGAAGAGAAGGGCAAGCACGATCTGCTCAAGATCGTGCGGCAGATTTCGGACATGATCTATGTGGCATACGTGCGCCAGAAGGAGGCGCTGGGACTGGGCCATGCCGTGCTCACGGCGCGCGAGTTGATTGGCAACGAGCCTTTTGCGACGCTGCTGGCGGACGATGTGATCGATGCCAGGGTTCCGGTGCTGCAACAGCTGATGAATGTTTTTGATGAGAAGCAGTGCTCGGTGATTGCCACGCAGATCGTGGAGGGACCAGCGATTTCGTCGTACGGCGTGCTCAAGGCAAAGAAGGTTGCGGGCTCGGGCGGCAAACTTTATGAAGTTCTCGACCTGGTGGAGAAGCCTAGCCTGGCAGAAGCGCCTTCGAATCTGGCGGTCATTGGGCGCTACATTCTTACGCCTACAGTTTTTGAGACGCTTTCGGATATCAGGCCGGGCGCGGGCGGTGAGTTGCAATTGACAGACGGGCTGCGCGGACTTTTGCGGCGGGAGAAGATGTATGCGTATGTGTACGAAGGGCGGCGGTTTGATGCCGGGGACAAACTGGGGTTTCTGAAGGCGACTGTGGAGTTTGCGTTGAAGCGCTCGGATCTGGGCGGGGAGTTTCGGGAGTATCTGAAGGGGCTGAAATTGTGATTTGCTTTAGTGCCTTGAAACTGAACATCCCTCTTCGGGATGACAATCCAGGAATATTCGCTGCATCTCAGCCTTGCAAAGTTGTTTTTAGCTTCTTCGATTTTTCTTCCACTCCGTTGGCCAGCTTTTCTTTGTACTCTTGCAGTTTTTTTGCGACGGCGGTGTCGGCGACGCCGAGAATTTGCGCGGCGAGGATGCCGGCATTGGTGGCGCCGGGCTTTCCGATGGCGACGGTCGCCACGGGAATGCCTGCGGGCATTTGCACGGTGGCAAGGAGCGAGTCCATGCCCTGCAGGCTCGTCGAAGGAATGGGGACGCCGATGACGGGCAAAGTTGTGTGAGCTGCGATTACCCCGGCCAGATGGGCGGCTCCTCCGGCTCCGGCTATGATCACGCGAATGCCGCGGCCGGCGGCCTTTCTGGCGTAGTCGGCAGTGCGGTCGGGGGAGCGATGGGCGGAAGTGACGTCGATCTCGTAGGTGATGCCGAAATCGTCGAGGGTTTTGGCGGCTTCGCGCATGATCTCGAGGTCGGAGTCGCTGCCCATTACGATGGAAATTTGTGGCTTGGTCATGTCGTAATGCGATTGTAAATTATGAATGCTATTCGATTGCTAGTTGAACGCGATCGCTTGTGGCGCTGCGAGCACGTACATAGGCCCTTCGCTCCGCTCAGGATGACAACTCTCATTTGATGACAAACTCATACTTGGATGACAACCCGATTTAAGTTGACAACTCGTACTTAAGATGAGTTTTATCAGAACGGGGAGACTCTCCCGTCATGCAATTAGTTCTTCTTCAGGGCTCGCGCGGCTATGTCTTTGCGGTAATGGGCGCTTTCGAAGTTTATCCTGGCGCAGGCTTCGTAGGCGCGGTTAACAGCACTTTGTAAATCCGACGCTCGCGCGGTGACTCCCAGTACACGGCCTCCAGCGGTATAAAAACCGTGGTCACGCTTGGAGGTTCCGGCGTGGAAGATTTTGACTCCATCCAATTTGGCGGCGTCTTCGAGGCCGGTGATTTTCTTGCCGGCTTCGTAGGTTCCGGGATAGCCGCCGGAGGCCATGACGACGCAGACAGCGGCATCGTCCGACCATTTGAAATCGCCGTCGCTGGTGCGGCCATCGATGGAGGCTTCCATGGCCTCGACCAGGTCGCTTTCGAGACGCATCAGGATAGGCTGGGTCTCGGGATCGCCGAAGCGGCAATTGAATTCGAGAACCATGGGGCCGCGAGGGGTCATCATCAGGCCGCAATAGAGGACGCCTTTATACTCGGCGCCCTCGGCCTTCATGCCAGCGACCACGGGACGCGCAATGTGAGCGATCAGCCAGTCGCGCATTTTGTCATCGATGATGGCCGGCGTGGTGTAGGCGCCCATGCCGCCGGTGTTGGGGCCGGTGTCGCCATCGAAGGCACGCTTGTGATCTTGCGCGGCTACGAGCGGAGCTACGCGCTCGCCGTCGCTCACTACAAGGAAGGACAGCTCGTCGCCTTCGAGAAATTCCTCCAGCACCACGCGCGCTCCAGCTTCGCCGAGCATGCGGCCACTGAGCATCTCGGCGGCTACGGTGGACGCCTCGTCTTTATTCTTGGCGATGACCACGCCTTTGCCGGCGGCGAGCCCGTCGGCTTTGACTACGATGGGAGGGTGGAAATGTACGAGGGCGTCGGACAACTGATCGGGAGAATCGCAAATTGCGTAATGCGCAGTCGGGATGCGATGGCGCTGCAGAAATTCCTTGGCAAAACTCTTGCTGGTTTCGAGGCGGGCGGCGGCTTGAGTGGGGCCGAAGGTGCGCCATCCGCGACGGGTGAATTCGTCGACTATGCCGAGCATCAGGGGCAATTCGGGTCCGACGACGGTGAGGTCGGGCTGAAGCCTGTTGGCGAGGGCGATGAGGGAATCGAGGCTTTTCACGTCGACGGGAAGGCACTCGGCCTCGTCTGCGATGCCGCCATTGCCGGGGGCGCAGTAGATCTTGGTGACGCGCGGCGACTGACGGAGCTTCCATACTAAAGCGTGCTCGCGTCCGCCGCTGCCGATAACAAGGATTTTCATGGTGGAAACATCTAAGGGTAGGGGCGGAAGCGGATGATGTCAAACGGGCCTCGAGTTGCCGGCTGCCCAATACGAGCAAACCGGAGGTTCAGCCAAGATTGAGAAGCGGCTCGTGGCTCCAAGCCTGCGGCACTCCTTATTGCTGTTCACAAATCGTAATTAACTGCGCTTAACCGATCGCCGTATAATACGAATCACGTGATTACTGTTTCCAAAGAAGATTACCTCAAGGCGATTCTCGAGGCGGAGAGCGAAGGGGAGACCGTTATTTCGGCTACGCTCGCGCACTGGCTGAAGGTTTCGGCTCCGGCGGTAACGATGGCGGTGCGGCGGCTCAAGAAGGACCGACTGGTCAGGGTGAACGCCGACGGCCGGGTTCGGCTGACCGCCACGGGAAAGAAAATTGCCCGCAAGCTGACGTTGCGGCACCACTTGATCGAGCGCATGCTGGCCGAAATTTTCGGGATGGAATGGTACAAGGTGCATGACGAGGCGGAGCGATTGGAGCACGCCGTTTCTCCGGATTTCGAGGCGCGACTGCTGGCGAAACTGGGGCGTGGAGTGGCTTGTCCGCACGGCAACCTGACGGAACTGGAGAGTCCATCGAGCCGGCATAGGCGGGGACTCGTGCTGCTGTCGCAAGCTACGCCGGGAGGGACTTTTCAGGTCAGCGGCATTTATGAGCGCGATCGGCAGTTGCTGGAGTTTCTGGAGCAGCGCGCGATCAGGCCAGGCGCGAAGGTTCATGTCGCGCACCGCAATTATGATCACACGCTTACGCTGACAACGGGAGCAGGCAGGGTGTCGTTGGGGGTATCGGCGGCGGAGAAGGTCTGGGTCAAGCCGATGGATGGGAACGTGCCTTCCAAGGCGAAAGGTCAGGCGCTGTCGACTACATAGGTCCTTCGCTTCGCTCAGGATGACAATCGCTTCTTTCTGGGATAAGTAAAAGTAAGAATTCTTGCGTGGGAGCGTTCATCTTTGTCGATTTAACTATGGTTTATATGGTGCTGTATATTTAGGCTAAAGTGATAAGCGGACTGGGGTTCAGCTTTTTACTTCCGCTGCATGGATTTGAATGAGCGAGCGAAATACAACATCCGAGGAAATATCTGGACCTCGTGCAGAGGTTGGGCGCGAAACTGGCGTCGTCATCACGCATGAGGATATTGACCGAGCGCACGACCGCGAACAGGTTTCGGCGATGCGGGCGCGGCGCGGATTCTTTCCCCGGGTGCGGCTGTTCTGGCTGCTGATCGGGCCGGGCATCCTGGTAATGCTGGGGGAGAATGACGGGCCCAGCATGCTCTCGTATGCGGCGACGGGCGCGCGCTTCGGCATCGGCTTTTTTCTGCCGTTTGTGGTGCTCACCTTCTTGATGGCTTGCGTTGTGCAAGAGATGACGGTGCGCCTGGGGTCGGCGACTCACCGGGGACACGCCGAGTTGATTTTTGATCGGTTCGGGCCGTTTTGGGGATGGTTCTCGATGATCGATCTGATGGTCGGGAACTTTCTGACGCTGGTCACGGAATTCATCGCCATTCGCGCGGGGCTAGGTTTTTTCGGAGTGCGGCCGGTGGTCGCCGTTGTCGGTGCATTGGTAGTGCTCGCGGTGGCGCTGATGACGCACCGGTACTTTACGTGGGAGCGCATCATTTTAGGCGCGGCGATCTGCAACCTGGTGTTCGTGCCGGTGGCGCTGCTGGCGCATCCGGATTGGAGTGCAGTGGGGCGCGCGATGATCACGTGGAGACCTCTGCCCGGCGGGATGGGTCAGGAGACGGTATTGATTTTGCTGGCCGATATTGGAGCCACGGTCACTCCGTGGATGCTGTTTTTTCAGCAGAGCGCGATTGCCGACAAGGGGCTCACGACACGGGACATTCGCTTTGGGCGCGTGGACACCGTGCTGGGGGCGGCGTTGGCAGCGGTCGCCGCGCTCGCGACGATACTGGCGACGGCTCCCTTGTATGCGCACCACATGACGACGGCGAACTTTGAGGGCGCGGAATTTGCGCAGGCGCTGCAGCCTTTTATTGGACACTGGGGCGCGGCGCTTTTCGCGCTTGGCATTTTTGAAGCAGGGATGGTGGCGGCGATTACGATTTCGACTTCGTCCGCCTATGCTTTTGGAGAAGTGGCGCGGCGGCCGCATAGTTTGAATCTGCCGTTCCGGCAGGGCCGGTCATTTTATCTTGTGTTGCTGGCCGAGGCGACGACGGCGGCGGCGCTGGTGTTGATCCCGGGGATTCCGCTGGTGTACATCGTGCTGCTGGTGAATGTGATTGCGGTGCTGGCCATGCCTCCGGCGTTGCTCTTCCTTTATATGCTGGTGAACGATCGGGAGATCATGGGCGACCTGGTGAGCCCGCTGTGGGCGAATGTGCTGGCGCTGGGAGTAGTGATTGTGTTGGTTGGGGCAGGACTTTTGTTTGGAGTCAGCGTGATTGCGCCCAACGCGCTGGCGATTTTTGGAGGCAAGTGATGGAAGAGCAAAGTGGCTCTGCGGGTGAGGTTCGCGCGAGCGATGTGACGAGGGAAGAGTTCGCGGCGGTGATGGAGGCTTTGGAGCCGGACCAGATCATCTTCACCAAAGAGCACCACCATTGTCCGCGGCGGCAGTTGACTGGGACGGAGATGGCTCTTTTCTGGGCGCTGCGAATTTACCTGGTGTTCATGGTCGGCGTTGTTTTCTATCAGATTTGGACAGGTGTTCGATAGGAGTGCAACGTGATGCGCATCACGTCGGAGGCGTGCAGAACAAATTACAATATTAGGGTTTGGTCCGCAGTGTGCCCGGTCGTGTGCCGGAGCTTGTGAAAGAAGGTCATCATGTCATCAAAGAATAGCTTTGGGGCCCGCGCCACTTTTAAAGTCGGCAATAAAGAGTACGAACTGTACCGCATTGACGCACTCGACAAGAAGGGAATTTCGACGAAGCACCTGCCGTTTTCGCTGCGCATTCTGCTGGAAAATCTGCTGCGCACCGAAGACGGGCGCAACGTTAGCGAGAGCGAAATTCGGGCACTGGCAGCCTGGAACAAGAATTCGAAGCCGGAGAAGGAAATTGCTTTCACGCCGAGCCGGGTCCTGCTGCAGGATTTCACGGGCGTGCCGGCGGTAGTCGATCTGGCCGCGATGCGCGACGCGATGAAGCGGCTGGGCGGCGATGCCAAACTGATCAATCCGCTGCAACCGGCGGAACTGGTGATTGACCACTCGGTGCAGGTGGATGAATTTGGGTCGGCGAAGGCGCTGGACGTCAATGCGCTGCTGGAATTCCAACGCAACAAGGAGCGCTATGCGTTTCTGCGCTGGGGGCAGACGGGCTTCCGCAATCTGGCGATTGTTCCTCCGGACACGGGCATCGTGCACCAGGTGAATCTTGAATATTTGGCGCGCGTGGTTTTTGTGCACGAAGAGGGCGGAATGCGGACGGCTTATCCCGACACCCTGGTCGGCACCGACTCGCACACGACGATGATTAATGGACTGGGCGTGCTGGGATGGGGAGTGGGCGGTATTGAAGCCGAGGCGGCGATGCTGGGGCAACCAGTATCCATGCTGATTCCGCTGGTGGTGGGCGTAAAACTTACAGGGCATTTGCGCGAAGGCGCTACGGCCACCGACCTGGTTCTTACGATCACCGAGATGCTGCGCAAGCATGGCGTGGTGGGAAAATTTGTAGAGTATTTTGGACCGGGACTGCAGGATCTGCCGCTGGCGGATCGCGCCACGATTGCCAATATGGCTCCCGAGTATGGCGCCACTTGCGGAATTTTCCCAATCGATAAAGAGAGCGTGAAGTATCTGCGGCTGACGGGGCGAAGCGAAGAGTTGATCGCGCTGGTTGAAGCTTATGCGCGCGAACAAGGACTGTTCCACGATGCCAAGACGCCGGAGGCAGAATATTCGGAGTTGCTGAGTCTGGACCTGGCGACGGTTGAGCCGAGTTTGGCGGGACCGAAGCGTCCGCAGGACCGGGTCGTGTTGTCGAAGGCGGGCGAGTCGTTTGCGAAGGCATTGCCTTCCCTGATCAAGCCGAGGTCCCGGGCTGCGGTCGCGGCTCCGGCGGAGACGGCATCGGCGGTCAAACCGGTGAATCGCTGGGAGGCGGAGGGTGGAAATCCGACGGCGGTTGGGGTGGAAGATCCGAAGGTGCACGAACATATCTCGGGAAATGGCAAAGGGCTACAGCATGGCAGCGTGGTGATTGCGGCGATAACGAGTTGCACGAATACATCGAATCCTTCGGTGATGATCGCGGCTGGGCTGCTGGCCAAAAAGGCTGTCGAACACGGACTGGAAGTGCCGGCCACGGTCAAGACGTCGCTGGCTCCGGGATCGAAGGTGGTTCTTGATTACCTGCAGAAGGCTGGACTAATGCCGTATCTGGAGAAGCTGAAATTCCACATCGTGGGGTATGGCTGCACGACCTGCATCGGGAATTCCGGTCCTCTGCCGGTGGAAGTTTCGAAGGTGATCGACGAGAAGAACCTGGTGGTCGCTTCGGTGCTTTCGGGAAATCGCAACTTTGAGGGTCGAATCAATTCGGAGGTGCGGGCGAATTACCTGATGTCGCCGCCGCTAGTGGTGGCATTTGCGCTGGCGGGCCGCATCGATATCGATCTGCGCAAGGACCCCGTCGGCACAGGGAAAGACGGAAAGCCGGTGTATCTTGCCGATATCTGGCCCACACAACGCGACGTGGAAGAGTCGATGTCGAGCGCGATCACGTCGGAGATGTTCCGCAAGAGCTATAGCGAGGTGTATGCGGGCGATGAGCGCTGGCGCGGACTGCCGGTTCCGAAGGGCGAAACTTATACGTGGGAGAAAGATTCGACGTATATCCGGCAGGCTCCTTACTTCGAGGATATGACGTTGAAGCCGTCTGGCGTTGAGGACATCAAGGGGGCGCGCGTGCTGGCGGTGCTGGGCGACAGCGTTACCACCGACCACATTTCTCCGGCGGGATCGATCAAGAAAGATGGACCGGCGGGCAAGTATCTGATGGCGCATGGCGTGCAGCCAGGGGATTTCAACTCTTACGGATCGCGCCGCGGTAATCATGAGGTGATGGTGCGGGGGACGTTCGCCAACGTCCGGCTGCGAAACAAAATGGTGAACACCGAGGGCGGATTCACCCGGCACTTGCCCGATGGCGAGGAGATGTCGATCTTTGACGCGTCGGAAAAGTATCACTCGGAAAATGTGCCGCTAGTGATTTTGGCGGGGAAGGAATATGGCTCGGGATCGTCGCGCGACTGGGCGGCGAAAGGGCCGCGGTTGCTGGGCGTCCGCGCAGTAATTGCGGAGAGCTACGAACGCATTCATCGCTCCAACCTGGTCGGGATGGGGATTCTGCCGCTGCAGTTTCTGCCGGGAGAAAGTGCCGAGACGTTGAGCCTGACGGGCGAAGAGGTGTTTGAGATTGCGGGAATTCACGACCTGGTCGAGAAATATTCTTCGGGACGCAAGATTACGGTGCGGGTCAAGGGTGGAAGGACGTCGGAATTTCAGGCTATTGTTCGCATCGACACTCCGCAGGAAGCTCTCTATTACGCGAATGGCGGCATCTTGCAGTACGTGCTGCGGCAGTTGCTGGCGGGCAAAGCGCAGGCGGAGGCGGTCACGGTTTAACTGTTTCCTCGGGAACTATTACGCGAGCGGGGACGGGGCAAGCCCCGTCTCTACTAGCCGCGCGGATACCACTACAACTTCGACGACCCTTCGTGCATGCTAAGCTCGAAGGTCAATGTCCGCGGCGGCTCAATACATTCCTGCTGCTTACAGCCTGGCTGTGGTTGGAGCGTGGGGCACCAGCGATTTTCTGGGCGGGGTGGGCTCGCGGCGGGTGAATGCGTTTCTGTTTACCGCCATCGTGCACGGCAGCGGGTTGGTCGTTTTCTTCGCGCTGGCGCGTTTGATGGGCTCTCCGATACCTGGGACAGCCAGCCTAGCTTGGTCGCTGGCGGCCGGGGCGTTCGCCGGCGTTTCGTTGGTCTTTTTTTATCGCGCACTGGCCCGCGGAAATATGGGCTTAATCGCGCCCGTGGCTGCCGTTCTCAGCGCCGCGATTCCTACCATTGTGACGGCATTTGCCGAGGGATCGCCGAGCGCACGGCAAGTGCTTGGTTTTATTCTCGCCGGAGTCGGCGTCTGGCTCATCTCACGAACCGAAGGCGGCGCGGCGCGGCCCGAAGGATTAGGCGTGGCCGTGCTCACCGGAATTGGTTTTGCCGGTTGGTACCTCTGCGCTCACCGCGCGGGCAACGCCTCAGCATTGTGGGTCGCGGCCTTCTCTCGCTTGTCTTCATTCTTGATTACGGGGGCGATGGTTTTATTCGCGAGACAATTTCGTGCCGTGCCGGCGCCGGCGCTGATGATTGCCGCGGTTGCCGGACTGCTCGATATTACGGGGAGCGTACTTTTCATCCGCGCGGCGCAAGTGGGACGACTCGACTCGGCGGTGGTACTCAGTTCGCTCTATCCTGCGGTGACCGTGGTGCTCGCTCGCATCTTTCTGCATGAGCACTTCAGCCGGGGCCGGACCTTGGGCATGGTGGCGGCGCTGGTGGCGGTGCCGATGATTGCTGCTTAAACTTCAACTCATTCAATATTCCAGAATATGGAATGACGGTGGCTTTATTGAACTTCGTAATCCTACTAAGTGGGATTTGAAGGGAACAAAACTGTGGGCCTGGGCGTATAAAGAGTGGTGAGCCAAGAGTAGAGGACTGAAGGATGAAAACATTGAAAGCCACGTTGGCCGCTACCCTGATTGCGACTGCGGCGGGGTGGGGAGCGTGGGAGTTGGGCATCGCGCAGAAGGTTTGGCCGGATCATCCTCAACTGTTCGATTTTTTGCTCGTCCTGGCCACGGGCATTGTGGTGCAAATTGCCTGGCCCCGGCTGATGGGCTGGCAGGCTAACGAACAAGGCAACCGGGGATGACGTTTCCTCGCGTTCGCTGATACTCTGCTGTCGATGTCATCGAACCCCCTCTTGCTCGAAGTTCGCAACGTGACCAAGATATTTTCGCTGAGCGAATCTGCGTTTGGCGGGCGACGCACGGGTGAGGTGCGCGCGGTGGACGATGTCTCGCTCGACATCGAGCGCGGCGAGACACTGGGAGTGGTGGGAGAATCGGGTTCGGGCAAGAGCACGCTGGGACGGCTTATTCTCCGGCTCATCGAGCCAACTTCGGGCTCGGTCCGTTTCGATGGCGTCGATCTAGTGGAGGCAAGCGGGGCAGAGATGCGGCGTTTGCGCCGCGACATGCAGATTATCTTTCAGGATCCATTCGGCTCGCTTGATCCGCGCTTTCGCGTTGAAAATGTGATTGCCGAGCCGCTCATTCTTCATCGGGGGATCATCGCAGAAAAACTTAGCCGTGAAGGCCTGCAGCGGCGGGTGCGGGAACTTCTGCGCGCCGTGGGGATGGAGGAGTCAGCCATGCCGCGCTATCCCCACGAGTTTTCGGGAGGGCAGCGGCAGCGCATCGGGATTGCGCGGGCGCTGGCGTTGCGGCCGAAGTTTATCGTCGCGGATGAGCCGGTGTCGGCACTCGACGTCAGCGTCGGCGCGCAGATTGTGAACCTGCTGCAGCAACTGCAACGCGATTTCGGGCTGACTTATCTTTTCATCTCGCACTCCATGCCAGTCGTGCGTTATCTCTCGAACCGGATCGCGGTGATGTATGGCGGAAAGATTGTCGAGATTGGGAGCACGGAGCAGATTACTTCCCTGCCGGTGCATGCGTATACGCGGAAGCTTCTAGCGGCCACGCCGGAGATGGCGGCTAGTTAAGTCGATGCTGGTGCCGGCACGTGCTGGTGCTTTGGCGTGCCATTCTCCTCTGCTGGCGAAAGTTCCTTACCACAGAGGACACAGGGTTGCACGGGGGGGGAAACAAGCGCTCAGGTTGGAGTCCGGATGGGTGGAACTCGAACAGGCTTTTGGCGTAAAGTTGCTGTGTTCATCCATTGAGCTATGTCGAACTGAGTTGTGTCGAACCTGTGAACCGCGCGCCGGGCTGTGATCATCCGGCGGTAGAGTCTTTTGAAAATTCTACGGAGGAAAGTTATGAAGAGAGTTTGTTTGGCTGTGATTGTGCTGCTCGCTGTTGCACTGCCCGCTCTTGGGCAAAAGAAGGAACGGGAACGCGTCGAGAATGCCGGAAAGGTGGTACAGGAAATTCTCAACATTCCGGAGGACATTCCGCAGGATGTACTGGACAGAGCGGACTGCGTGGTGGTCCTACCGTCGGTAGTGAAGTTTGCCATTGGCCTGGGCGGCAGCTATGGCCGCGGCGTGATGACGTGCCGGGGCGGCAGGGATTTCACCGGCCACTGGGGCGCTCCGACGATGATGGCGCTGGAAGGTGGCAGCTTTGGGCTGCAACTGGGCGGGCAGGCGACGGACTTCGTGCTCCTGCTGATGACTGACAAGTCGGCGCAGAACATTCTGAGCAGCAAGGTCAAGCTTGGAGGCGACGCCTCAGCGGCCGCGGGTCCGGTGGGACGGACGGCCTCCGCCGAAACGGACGTGACGCTGCGCGCCGAGATTCTGTCATACTCGCGCGCCAAAGGCCTGTTTGCGGGAATCTCGCTGGAAGGCTCGACTCTGCGTCCCGATAACGACGCCAACAAAGCGCTCTACGGAAAAGAGGTCGGTGCCAAGGAAATTGTTTTCGACAAAGCGGTCGCGTCGCCGCCCTCGGCGCGCCTGTTGCTGCAAACTCTCGATAAGAAGTCCCCGATGAGAAAGGGCAAGAGTTAGGCGGGAGATTTCTACGGTGCGCCCGGATGTTCCCTGTGGTTGAGAAAGCCAGAGCCACAGGGAACACGGCGCACTTTGTTCGATCCTTGATTCAGTTGCAGCCCTGCCCGCGGGTAACGCCGGTCAGGACGTTATTAGCGGCCGTCAAATCCTCGCTGTAGCAGTATCCCGTCGAATTCGAACCAAAATAAGTCTGCGCGCTCGACTGGTTGGAGTTGCCCGTGAACTGGCCGCTGGAGTTGAAGTTCAACGTGTCAGTGGTGGTGACGCGATTCTTCACCAGGGAGAAGTTGAGGGCTTGGCCGTTCTGCTTTGCCGCCTCGTCCTCTTCCAAGTACCGGTTGCTGATGGTGGTTTGCGTTTCGGAGCCGTCGGCCAGCACCTTGATGGTGATATTCAGCAGCAGAGGCCAGTCATGATTGACGGTGTAGACGGTGGTGCCACTTTTATTTGTCGTGGTTACTACCGAGTGCAGCGTCGACTGCTGGTTGATATTCTGCTCGTATTCCACATTGGTTATTTTGAAGTACTGCAGGCTGTTGAAGCTTACATCTTGCGCGACTGTGGTCGTGACCTTGCCGTGCGAGGTGTTGGCGTAGCCCGTGATCTGGAAGTTGTGGCTTGACTTGTCGCCGACGGTGCCGGTGATGTAGCCCTTCGGCGATGTCTTAATGTTCTCGGTGATAACCGGATTCGGAGCGGTCAGCGTGTTGCTGGTCACGGCTCCCGTGACTTGCGTGGCATTCTTATCGAGATAGAGCCGCAGCAGGCCAGTGGCCGAGAAGTAGTTGTCGGCATTAAAGACGCTGAGCCCGACGGTGTGCGGTTGCCCATCGTCTAACATCGCGGCGAAGGGTGTCAGGTTCACCTGGTAGGGTTTGAAGTTCATCGTCTGGACGCCAGGGATCGGAATCCAAAGGTATGGATCGATGCCGCCAGTGTAGATCCACGGGTAAATCGGCGCGACGCCGGCGGGTGTGCCGTCGATGGTGACTTCGCCTTCGCGGAACGCGGTATTCGGGCAGCTCTCTAACTCTCCAGCCACATCGTCGGGCACGCAGGTGTACCAGAATTCGTCCTCATACTGGCTCTGGGCGAAGACGTCGAAGAAGAGGCTTTCAACATTGGTGGGGAAGGTGAGGGTTTCTTCGAGCACCGGGGTACAACACTGGCCGGTGGTGTCGAGGGCGACGGTTCCACCTGTGGATCCGGCGGAAAAGGCGATGACCTGGTCGGCCACATACGGAGCAGCCTGATTGGGCGCGACCGGGTAGAAGAGAAGCTTTGCCGATCCGAAGATGATGCCGGTGTAGGTCTTGTTGACGAGGTTGCCGAGATCGACTGTGCCCACCTGGGACTCGGTGAAAATCGTGCCGTAGTCGGTGAGATCGCGCTCGACGTGCCAGGCGCGGCCTTCGTTGGGCTGATCCTCAGCCGTGGTGCCGAAGTAGACGTTGTAGGGGCCGATCCAAATGTTGGCCGTGCGATCGTACTGAATGCCCTTGGTGATGGAGAAGTTGGCGGACAGAACGACCGCTCCCCAGGGAGCCGGACAAGAGGCGGGCGGCGTGTAGGTGAAGCTATGGGGATTGAAGTTATTGAATTCAAAATTCTGGTAAAGGGTCACGACACAAGGGGTCGTGTTGGGATGCTGCACCGGCGGATCGACGAACGCAGTGTTGCCGGAACCGATGATCTGCGCGGCAGAGAAGGCAGAGAGCAGCGCGACGAGAACCATCGCGAGGGCGGATTTCGACATGGTGGAAACAAACATTGGATCCTCCTGGGAGTGCTGTAAAAGCGTGGTGCGAAACTGCTGCTGGATTAGGAAATGTCATGCGCGGTGAAAGTCCGCGCTGGTAAAGGAGTTTAGTCAGCGGAGGAAGCGGGTGTCAAGGCGGAGGCGGCGGCCGTTGGATTGGCTACGCGTAGCGAAATGGGCGCTCTTCGTGGCTGGTCCAGAAGTAGGCGAGGATAATTACACTCGCGATCGCCGCGTAGGCGCACCATAGCGAGGTGAAGGCGTAGCGCTTGTACTCCATGACCGCCAGCAGAATTATGAGGTTCGCCCCGCCGAATGCGACCATCATTCTGATATGCGAGAAAAAAAGCGAGCCGCAAGTTGCGATCACGTAAAGAATCGCAACCGTCAGATTGTTGGTCGCCTGATTGATGTAGACGATGCTGTTTCCCTTGACGAACAACTGCAGCGGATACGCCGTCAAAGCCCACAAAATATAGAGCGTGGTGCCCGCGCCGAGGAGCACGAAGGGCAGCATGCGCTGGCGGCTCGTGCGGTCAGGCTCGAACAAAAAGACGCTGAGCGGCAACAGAAAAGGCAGCAATCCTTGCGCGTAGAGCATGAAGGCCGCGCCCATATCATGCGCCACCGCAGGAGAGAAAATTCCATCCAACCCCAGCCAGACGAATCCTTCGATGAATTGATGAATGGCGAAGAGGACGGGCAGGGAGGCGAAAAGGAGTTCGCGCCGGTGCTTCACCCGGGTCAAGGTGACGACGCCGACCGCGCCCAGAACTCCGCTGCCGACGAAATTAGCTGTGGCTGAAAAACACACGGCTGATGTTCTCCGTTGGGAGGATTACACCAATCGCCGCGGAAGGCAAAACATTTCTCGTGGCTCAATTTTGAAAATTGGTGTACTGCGGCGGCAGCCTTTTTGCGCCGCAGCTTGGTTCTCGGGTGGTTCCAGCCCCGTCTCCACACAAGCTCAGGCGACTGAGCGCGCTACGACCAGGGTGATGTCATCCTGCTGTTCGCTGCCGCTACTGAATTGTTGGACGGCTTGCACCACGGCCTGAAGCAGCGCCTCGGGGCCGAGATGCGAATGGCTGACAACTGTCTCCAGCAAACGCGATGCGCCAAACTCTTCTTCATCGGCATTGGCCGCTTCCGTGACTCCATCGGTGTAGAGCACCAGGGTGTCGCCGGGATTGAGTTGCACCTCCGCCAGTTCCGCCTGCCAGCTTTCGAATAATCCCATCACCGTGCAGGTGGAATGCAGCCACTCCGCTTTGGGCTGGGCGGGGTTCTGATCCGGCGAAACGGCGTTGCCACGGACGAGGAGCGCCGCAAGATGCCCGCAGTTCGCGTAGCGCAGCTTGCGGCTGGCGTCATCGTAGTCGGCAAAGAAAAACGTTGCGTAGCTGGCGCTGTCGGTGCTCTGGAAAAAGAGGCGGTTGACCGAACTGAGCAGCCTCGGCAGATCGTCGATGGCCATCGCATATTGACTGCGCAGGTTGGCTTGCAGATTGGCCATCAGCAGCGCGCCGGAAAATCCTTTGCCGGCAATGTCGGCGAGCACGACGCCCAGGCGGCCGGGGGCAAGTTCGAGAAAGTCGTAGTAATCTCCACCGACCTGGCGGGCCTGAATGCAGCGCCCTACAAATGCGAGCGTGCGCAGCGACGGAAGCTTTTGCGGAAGGAGCCGGGCCTGAACCTGCCTTGCCATCTCCAATTCGTGCTGGGAGCGGCGTTCGGCCTCGATCCGCTCGGCGATGCGTTCGGTGAGGTGGATGCCTTCGAGCGCGACACCTGCCTGGCTGGCCACCGATGCCAACAGTCGCCGGTCTTCGCGCGAGTACGGCTCCTCGGAGAGCCGCGGACCCAAGACCAGCAGACCCGCGAGCTTGCTCTCGCGGCCGAGCATGGGCACGAGGCATTCTAGCTGCAGGGGCGCGAACGCTGCCAGCGAAGCGGCGAGTTTGGCATCGACAATCGACTCGGGCGGCGGTACTTCCCACGGTTGGCCGCGGCGCGCCAAGTCAACTAGCAGAGGGAGGTCTGAGGGAATTGCCTGCGGGCCGGGGGTTGCACCGTTGGTCAACGCCTTCAATTGCCCGTTGCCCGTGCCTTGATACATCACCATCTGTTGCGGATGCAGCGCGTGACGGATCTCTTCCTGCAGCAGAGTCGCGAGTTGCTGCCGGGTGGTGGCGGTGCGCGTTTTCTCCGCCAGATTTTCGAGGATCAGACGGGCGTCATAGGCGCTGCGAAAGAATGCCCGGTCGATGCGTTTGTTGATGCGCTCGCCGACCACGATTCCCAGCCAGAGCAAGATCGCGCCGAGGCCGAATGCCGGAATCACCGCCATTTGCGGATGCGCCGAAATATCCTTGGCGAAAGTACGGCCCAGGAAGAAGACCAGCGCTATGGTCGCGATCACGCCCAGGATGTGGACTCCCCACTGCACCATCAGAAAGCGGGCGCTGCGCTTGAGCAGCACGGGAATTTCGAGCACCCGGTGCTTGACTACGGCATAGGCAAAGGAAAGAGGAAAGAGCCACAACAAAACGACAGTCGCTACGCCCACCCACAACCCGGTGTGAACTCCGAAGAAGTCGGCGGCAGCCAGCGACAGCGTGGGTGGCACCACTCCCACCAAAGTGCCGAGCAGAATTACTCGAATTTTTCGCCTCGCTTCTGAAGAGCCGACGGTCGCGGCGTTCCAGATCAATGAAACGAAGCCCAAAGCCACCGCTCCGTAATCGAAAATCAATATGAAGTAGCGCGGGTATCCTTGGGTCATCCAGTGGAGGATGCCGACGCTGTTGGGGTCGCTCCCTGCGAACGCCGACAGGGCCAGAGTCGAACCTCTCGTCAGTGCCAACGCCATTGCAATCGCCAGGATGAGCCACTTCATCCAGGGAAGACGACGCTCAAGTGGCGAACGCGCAGGGAAAATTGCGAAGAAGAAGTAAAACAACGCCGCCACGATGCCATCGAATATTGTCCGGTAGGCTATGGCAAACGGACGCATAGACGGGGGCACGCCCAGCAAGGAATTATCGAAGTTTGGTATTGCGATGAAGCCGGCAAACAGCAGGGCCAGCAGCCAGGCGTTGGGGTCGTCCAGGCGCAGAAATAAAACCGCCAGCCCGACGGTGAGAAAAGCCAATGGATACAGGCGGAGAATGCCCTGGCCCACATGCTGTGCCACACCTCCTTCGGTCGGAGCCGAACCGCTGGCCCGAAACGTCGCGCGCAGGTCGAGCGGGGTCGCGACGCCGGGTCGCGCAATGGTCAACTCAACGCTGTCTCCGGGCTTATGTTGTATCCAGACGCGAACCAGCATATCTACATTGTCTGGGGTTCCATTGATGCGGACGATGCAATCTTTTGCCTTGAGCCCCGCCTGTTCCGCCGGACTTCCCGGCAGGACGCTCTGCACCAAATCGCAATGCTCCGCGGGCATGTATTGATTGTCAAAGCCGAGCTCTACCGGCACCACCTGCTGGTGATAGAGAATCCAGAGGGCGCTGTAAAAGATTGTGGCTAGAGCGAACAGAATGGCGAGCGTGGTGAGAATGGGCTTGCGGAGGGACGCGCGTCTGGCACGGCTTTCACCAGCGAGGTTTTGAGTTGTCAGCATCGTGCGAAGTCTTGGGCGAATCGTATGCTCTGCTTCGCGATGGCGTCAAGAAGCGCGAGCCGTGGCACGCAAGGTGAGATTGCTGTGCAACTTCCTGCTATTCTTTTTCCTCCATGTCTCCCATTCTGACCAGTGTGCTGCTGGGCTTGACGGCGGCGGCCGCGAACGTTTTTGGCGGCTCGATCATCGTGCAACGGAACTGGGAGCGCTCGTACCTGCGCTACTTCGTGGCGCTCGGCGCGGGCTTTATGCTGGCGACGGCGCTGGTCGAGATGGTTCCGGAGAGCATTCATCTGCGCGGGTCTTACGCCGGATTTCTGATTCTCGCGGGATACCTGCTGGTGCATTTCTTCGAGCACACGGTTACACCTCATTTCCACTTTGGAGAAGAAACCCACGCCGAACAATTTGTGCATTCGCACAAGGGATACTCGGTGCTGATCGGGCTGCTGATTCACACGTTTTTTGATGGCATTGCGATTGCGTCCGGCTTTCTGGTTTCTCCGGCACTGGGCTGGATTATCTTTATAGCGGTCTTTCTCCACAAAATTCCGGAGGGATTTACGGTCTCGTCGGTGATGCTGGCGAGTGGGCGCAGCCGCGCGTTTGCGTGGGGAGCGTCGGTGGCGCTGGGAGTGGCGACGGTGGCTGGAGTGATGACGATGGCGGTCTTCCGGCACGAAGTCGCCTTCGGCCTGCCCTTATCGGCGGGGGTTACGATCTACGTTGCGGCGTCCGACCTGATTCCGGAAGTCAATCAAGAGCCGGGCGCGAAGATGGCGCTACTGGTTTTTGTGGGAGCGGCCTGCATGTTTTTCCTAGACCGATTTTTTCATGTGCACTAGAACCGTCGCGGGTGCGCGGCGCTTATCGTTCGCGCCTGTTTCGCGCCTTCCGGTTTAGCGGTTCGACCTGGAAGTGCGCAGCGTTACCGTTGTCATTTGTTCTCCTACCTGACGCCAGCGACAATCCTTGTCAGACCTCCATCCCTCCGATGAATAGCGCGGACGGAGCGGCCAAGTTCAGCGATGGCAAAATTCTTACACTTCGACCTGTCGGCGACATTGGCGGTTGTGTTGCTGGCGGGATTAACGCTGGCGGTGTTCGCTCCGGTTGCTTCCTATCAATTCCTCAACGTGGACGACAATGCCTACGTGACTGGCAATGCTCACGTGCAACAGGGCTTGACGTGGCACAATGCAGCCTGGGCACTGACCGCGCTGGAGGCGGCCAACTGGCTTCCCGTGACGTGGCTCTCGCACATGCTCGATGTGACGCTCTTCGGACTAAATGCGAGAGGACATCACGCCACGAGCTTGGTGATTCATACGCTGAATGTGGTCGTACTCTTCTTGTGGCTGCGCAGCCTGACGGGGGCAGTTGGGAAGAGCGCGCTCGTGGCCTCGCTGTTTGCCGTGCATCCGCTGGCGCTGGAGTCGGTGGCATGGATTGCGGAACGAAAGAATGTGCTCTCCACATTATTTCTATTGCTGACTTTGTGGTCGTATACATGGTACGCGCGCAGGCCGGGATGGTATCGATATCTGCTGGTTGTGGCATCGTTTGTTCTGGGGCTGATGTCGAAGCCCATGCTGGTGACGGTGCCATTTGTGCTGCTGTTGCTCGATTACTGGCCGCTTGGCCGCTTAGTTACTTTGCCCGAGCAAACTGGGCCTGCGCAAAAGCCGGGAGGCGTTTTTCTTCGAAGATGCGCGGAGAAGTTGCCTCTACTGCTGCTCGCGGCCGGAAGTTCGGTGCTGACGATGCGGGCGCAGGCGCTGGATACGGAAATCAAGGCCGTCCCTCTGGCTTCGCGAATTGCGAATGCGGTGCTTTCGTACGCTACGTACTTGTGGCAGATGGTGTGGCCGGCGAAGCTGGCTATTTTTTATCCCTATCGCGATAGAACAATTTTCTCCTGGCCCGTGATGGTGTCGCTGCTGTTCATTGGCGTGATTACGGCTGCGGTCATGTGGGAAATTCGGAAGCGGCCTTATCTGGCGGTGGGATGGTTCTGGTATCTCGGCACGCTGGTACCGGTGGTGGGATTGGTTCATGTTGGCGACCTCGCGCACGCCGACCGATACACGTATGTGCCGCTGCTGGGAATATTCATCGCGGTGGTGTGGGGAGCTGCGGACATTGCGGTTCAATGGGAAATGCGATTTCCGGTCGTGCGCTACGGACTCGTTACGGCGGCAGGGCTGGTCGTGGCAGCGCTGGCTTTCGCCACGACTCGAGATGTTTCTTACTGGCATGATGGCATCAGCATTTCTGAGCATGCGCTGGCCGTTACTGGTCCGAACTGCCTGATGGAGCGGGCGCTGGGTGAGGCTCTCTATCAACGGGGAGAGTTGGATGGGGCGCTGCAGCATCTGCAACGTTCGGCTGAAATTCGACCGACCGACATCGCGTTGTTCGAGATGGGGACGATCAAATTCCAGCAGCAAAAATTTGACGAAGCTGCTGTTTACTATAAAAGGGCGCTGCAGTATCCGGGAGAAGCAGCCACGCTGGCGCAGATCTACAACAATCTGGCGGTGATCGAAATGCAACAAGATTTGCTGGACGCGGCCGAGAAAGATTTCCGCGAATCGGTGGCGCTCGATCCGACGTCGGTCCGTCATCGCGTTGCCTACGGATGGCTTCTGGCAAAAGAACGCAGGTACGACGAGGCGATTACGCAATATGAAGAGGCGATGAAAACGGGGCCGGATGCTCTGGCCTATTTCTCGCTGGGATCGGCGCTGGAAGAAGAACGTAAATTTCCGCAGGCCGCGGACGCCTATCGCAAGACGCTGGCGTTGGCGCCGACTTTCCGGGAAGCGCAATTACGACTCGGCATCATCGCTGGGAATCAGCGATAAGTTCACGAACGCCTGGCCGAACCGCGCGGCATAAATTTTTCAGCCCACTCATTCAGGCAAAACAAGCACCGCGAATGAGTGGGCACCTTCTATAAGTTGTTCCTGTCTATAGTCACCTTCTACATTTTCACCGTGGCGCTTTGGCTGGCGACACATTGCCACTTCCCACCGGCTATCTTCATCCAAGTATCGGTCCAGCGCTCGTGGCTATCGATCGCCTTTCCATTGGCCAGTGTGCCTTTGCCCATCCAGTCGCCGGTGGCGATGGCCGTATCTCCGTAAACGATTACTTTGACATTGTTAATTTCGTTTTTTTCCCACTTCGAGCCCTTGACGCTGGCTAGTGTTTCTTTTTTGCCGGTTACTTTCCCTTCGGCATCGGTGTTGACAAATTTGTCGGCCAGAAGAGGAGAGAGCGCTTCCGCATTGCCGGATTTGGCGGCATCAATCCACTTTTGCTCCAATCCGGCAACTGCTTTTTCGACTCCGCCGTTCATTTCATCTGCTGCTTGCGCCGCCACCATCAGCGACAGAACTGCCACGAAAGACCACACCAGCATTCTTTTCATTCTTCGCTCCATTTTGATTTTGGATTTGATCGAACGGTCGAATCATAGTTCAGGCGATGGCGTGAAACAATGCTTTTAGATTTTCTGCAATCGCTGCACGTCGTGGACGCCGGGAATCTGGCGAACTCCGTCAATGATTTTCTGCAGGTGCTTGAGGTCGGCGATGTCGAGGACGACGTCGATGCTGGCCTGGCCGTTCTGGCTGCGGGATTCCATGCTGCGGATGTTGGTCTTGCTGTCGCTGATCACGGATGTAATTTGCTTGAGCATGCCCCAGCGGTCGTCGCAAAGCAGCGTAACTTTTACGGGATAGGAAATCGGCTGGCCGTCTTTGTCGCCGGCCCAGAGCACGTCAATGCGGCGGTCGGGCTCGTACAGAAGATTAGTGACGTTCGGACAATTGATGGAATGAACGGCCACGCCTTTGCCTCGCGTGACGTAGCCGACGATGGACTCTCCGCGGATGGGATTGCAACAGCGGGCGCGATAGACGAGCAGATCGCCGGAGCCACGAACGACGATGGCATTGCTGTCTCCGCCAAAAACGCGGCGCACGGCGCTGGTGAAACCCTGGGATGCGCTCTGCGCTTCGCTCTCCGACATGGGCTGCGCGTCAGCGGGTGCGAACTTCGCCAGCACCTGCCGGGCCGAGTATTTGCCGTAGCCAATGCCGGCGAGCAGATCATCGGGACGGCCGAGTCCATATTCGGTCGCAGCCCGTTGCATGTCGGCTTCTTTGATTTCCTTAAGCGAAATGCGATATTTGCGCGCTTCTTTTTCGATCAGCTTCTTGCCGATTTCGATAGCACGCTCGCGCTGGTGGACGTTGAGCCAGTGCTTGATTTTATTGCGTGCGCGCGACGACTTGACGACGGCTAGCCAGTCGCGGCTCGGCTTGTGTCCCGGCTGGGTGATGACTTCGACGATGTCGCCGGAATGAAGCTTGTGGCGTAGCGGAACCATGCGTCCATTGACCTTGGCGCCGGTGCAACTGTGTCCCACTTCGGTGTGGATGGAATAGGCGAAGTCGATGGGCGTAGAATCTCGCGGCAGGACGAGAACCTTTCCCTTGGGCGTGAAGGTGTAGACCTCTTCGGGGTAGAGATCGACTTTCAACGTCGAGAGAAACTCGTTAGGATCGCTGACATCGCGCTGCCACTCGACCACCTGCCTGAGCCATGCGAGGCGCTGCTCGTCTTCGGCGGAAACGGGTCCGTCTTTGTATTTCCAGTGGGCGGCAATGCCTTCCTCGCACATCTTGTGCATCTCTTCGGTGCGGATCTGAATTTCAAAAGTTTCGCCCGTCTCGGTGATGACCGAGGTATGCAGCGACTGGTAAAGGTTGGGCCGCGGCATGGCGATGAAGTCCTTAATGCGTCCGGGCACAGGCCGCCACAGGTTGTGGATGATGCCAAGAACCGCGTAGCAATCCTGCACCGAGTTGGTGATGACGCGCATGGCATAGAGGTCATAAACCTGGTCGACGCTGATGCGCTGGCGCTGCAGCTTTTTGTGAATGCTGTAGAGACGCTTGATGCGGCTTTCGACGCGTCCGGTGATGCCGGCTTCTTTGAGGCCGTCGCGCAGCACGCCCTCAACCTTGGTTATGAAAGCTTCGCCAGCTTTGCGGCGCGACTCGACGGCTACGCGGACCTGTTCGTGTCCGATCGGATCAACGTACTTGAAGCCGAGGTCTTCGAGTTCGCCGCGAATCTTGCCCATGCCGAGGCGGTGGGCGATGGGAGCGTAGATGTCGAGGGTCTCCTGGGCGATTTTCTGCTGGCGCTCGGGATCGAGATGTTCGAGGGTGCGCATGTTGTGCAGGCGGTCGGCCAGCTTGATGAGCACGACGCGGATGTCGTCGACCATGGCAAGCATCATCTTGCGGAGATTTTCGGCCTGCGCTTCTTCGCGGGACGAGAAATCGATTTTGCTGATCTTGGTGACGCCTTCGACGATGTGAGCGACCTGTTCGCCGAACTCCTGGCGGATTTCAACCGAGGTGACGGAAGTATCTTCGACCGAATCGTGGAGGAGGCCGGCGGCGATGGAGACGGCATCCATTTTCATGTCGGCTAAGACGTTGCCGACTTCGAGCGGATGAACGAGATAAGGCTCGCCGGAGGCGCGGAGCTGTCCGGCATGGTGCTTCTGGGAAAATTCGTAGGCTTTCTTGACGAGGTTGAGATCGTCGTTGGGACGATTTTCGCGGAGCTTCTTCATCAGCTCGCGAAAGCGAGTGACGGTGAGCACGCTGGTCGCGACCTGTTCCCGCAACGTCGCCATGATCGATTTTAGCGCAGCTTAGAGCGATTCCACCTCCGAGACGCAGAGGGCGCCGAGAAAAGCATTGGGGCTACTAACCCAGGCGACTCACAAACTACGCCTATGAATTGGCAGCGTTATCGGTATCGTCGCTGTAATCCGAGAAGGAGAAAACAACTTGGCCGCAGTTAAGCAAGTCGTGTTCCTCGCGGATCTGCTTGAGCAAATCATCCCTGGCAGAGACGGGTATCTGCTCAGCCGTGTCTAACACCCAGATGCCGTGATCATTCTGGATTGGTCCATATTACCTCTCGTCATATTGGTATGATGGGTCGGTCTGAGCCTCAGTCAACCCTTTCGGTGCGACGGCGGACGGCAAAATCAAAGAGCACGCGAACGGAGCGTCCCTACCAAACGGGCTCTAGAGGAGTGGCTTGCGGAGAATTTTGATAAGCGGAGCTTCGGGGCTGATTGGGCAGGCGCTTCTCGCCTCGTTCGATGCTCAGGATACTCAAATTGTGCGGCTGGTGCGGAGAGCGGCTCAGAATGCAGCCCAGGTTCCTTGGGATCCCTTTGGGGCGGTGAAGCCGTCTGCAGTTTCTGGATTCGACGCGGTCATCCACTTTGCAGGGGAGAGCGTGGTGGGGCGCTGGACTCAAGAAAAGAAGAGCGCAATTCGCGATAGCCGCGTGCTGGGAACTCGGCATCTGACTGCGGCGCTGGCACAGGCGGAGGCTAAGCCTCGGGTGCTGGTGTGTGCGTCAGCGATCGGGTACTACGGAAACCGGGGCGACGAAATCTTGCGCGAAGAGAGTGCGCCCGGACAAGGATTTCTACCCGAGGTTTGCCAGGAGTGGGAAGACGCGAGCCGGACCGCGGCCGAGGCTGGCATTCGCGTGGTGAACACCCGGACTGGGCTGGTACTGAGCGCGAAAGGCGGGGCGCTGGCGAAGATGCTGACTCCCTTCAAACTGGGGCTGGGCGGGCGACTTGGATCGGGCAGGCAGTGGTGGAGCTGGATTCATATTGACGACATTGTCGGAGCAATCCACCACGCCATGCGAACCGAGGCGCTGGCGGGGCCGGTGAATCTGGTGGCTCCAAATGCCGTGCGGAATGCAGAGTTCACCGAGGTGCTGGCGTCGGTGCTGAAGCGTCCGGCGTTTTTTCCGGTGCCAGAGTCTGTGCTGAAGCTGGCTTTCGGCACGCAGGCGGCGGAGGAGATGCTCCTCTCCAGCCAGCGGGTTCAGCCTGGGAAACTCGGAGCCACAGGATACAAGTTTCATTCCCGTGAGGTGCGGGCAGCGCTGGAAAATCTGGTGAAATAAGGCGTGACGGCGATCACTGTAAGGCTGGCTGTGCGTCTGTAATAGTAGAAACGACATGTTGAGGAAGCCTATTGCCGCCGGACTGCTTTTCGTCGTGCTGGTCTGGGCGGAGATGTCTCTGGCTCCGATGCTTCTCATGCATTTCTCGCATGTGCATGCCGCGGCGCAGATGGCTGAGCAGATGGCTTCTCCCCATCACGCTATGCCGGCTGGGCATCGTTGTTGTCCCGGTATCCAGAAGACGGAAGACGCGGTTTTTGCCGAATTCGCCGGCACCGGCTCTCCCTGCGATGACGATCATCGTTGCTGCTTTCGGCCCGGCCCGCTGAACGTGCCTGCCCCGGCTAGCGCCGGACATAAGCTTGCGCGGGCGATCGCGCCGGCAGAGCAGACTATTCCCAATCTCGCTGACGAAGCCTCGAAGGACTTTCCAGCGGTGGCCATGACGCCCGGTTCTCCGCCGGGTGTGCTGGGAATGATCTTGCGCGTCTAGAACGCTTATTCTAAATTCTCTTCCGTAGTTTCTGCGGCGGTTCAGTTGCCGCGCGTCTCCACCGTTCTCATAAATTCGATAAAGGAGCTTTTATGAAATTCAGAATGATTGCTTTGATTTGCGTCCTCGCACTGTCGCTGGTGGGCTGGACGCAGGAACCCGCTACTCCGGCAACTTCCAACTCAACGACCGCCCCGCAAGCCCAGGCTGGGGAGTGCAGTCATCACAACATGGAAGGCATGAAGGAGGGGGAAAGTTGCTGTCATCACTCGGCTGACGCGAAGGATTCTTGCTGCGGCGCAGGCAAGTGCGAAATGAAAGACGGCAAATCCTGTTGCGCGGGCAAAGACATGAAGGCCGCGATGAAGCAATGCAAAAAGGAATGCAAGAAGAACGCCTGCTGCAAGAAGGGCGAGTGCGGCGCGGCGAAGGGTGATAAGGCTGCCATGGGCTGCTGCGGTGGCAAGTGTGAACGCCATTCGCCCACGCCGGCGGGCATGTAATCCAGTGCGTTTAAGAAGATCCCCGGTCGCTGCGGCCGGGGATTTTTTGGTAGTGGCTCAGTTTGGAAGAACTGAGCCACTACCGATTTTTTGCATAGCTTCGAAGGTCGCGCCGGTGCCGGAGCCGGGGCAAGCCCCGTCTCTACACAAGATCGGCGGCGGCGCGGACAGTCGAGATCAAGAATGCGGTTGCGAGCCAGCGCGGCTATTTTGAAGATAGGTGTGGGTGATGCGATCGTGCCAGCACAACGCGTGGGGATCGAGCAGGGACCAGAGATAACCGAGTCCGGCGGAAAGCGCTGAAAGCACCGAGGCAAGAACGCGACCAGCGCGCGAGCGGCGGGTGAGCGCCCGGCCATCAAAGGTGGCGAGCCGCAGGCCGGTTGCGCGAAGCCCCGGCGTGGATCCGCAGTAGATCAAAAATAAGAATTCGTAACCGAGCCACAGGGCGAAAGTTAAGACACCGAGCGCTGCCACCAGCACGGGGACGGGCTGGCGAATGGCCAGCCATGCAGTGTTCAAGCGCAGAAAGATGGCGACGAAGGCGATGAGAGCCGCAATTTGAATCGCGCCATCGATCAGAGCGCCGAGAACGCGTTGTGCGATGGTTGCGGGCGCAAAAAGAGTTTCGCCTTCGTGCGCGTCCGGCAAATTTCGAGCCGCGGGTTCGATCAACATTCCGCCCAGTGCTGGAGGCGGCGGCAAAATTTCCGGTGCTTCCACAATGCGCGGGCGATTGGGATCGAAGACCGGGTCGGCCAGGTCGCTCGGGCGAAACACAGGGATCGCGGCCGAGCGCGGGAATTCAATGACCTTGGCGGATTGCTCCGCAGCTTGTTGGAAAAATCTGGGCAGGGGCGATTCCGCGTCGCTAGGTTGATCAAGCGCTTGGCCGCGGCTCGTAACGTCTGGCGTTCCTGTCTCGTCTGCGTCCGCCTGCGGCGCACTTGTTCCGCCGGTGAATTCGAGCGCCGCTGCTGCCGGGGTCAAGGCAAAAGCAGATGTGCCATTTATCGAAGGAGAAGAACGAGTCCAACTCTCGGGCGCATCGAACGGTAAGAGCAACGAGGGGTAGCGCGGAGTGCGTGGCTTGCGCCGGGTGCGATAGCGTTCAAGGCGCAAAGCAACTTCGACGCGCCAGGAGTCGTTGTTCGATTCGTTGTCTGGATCGTCGTCAGGATTCAGGTTCGCGCCGGCATTCGCATCGACAAAGGAATCAACGCTGGCGGGCGCGCACGCCAAAGCAGGGGCGTTCGTCGCCGCTCTCTCGACAGGCGGGCTAGCGAACAGGTTGGTGGGGCCGGGGAGTTCTGGCTCGATAAAGCCGTCGGATAATCCGTTGGTCACTGCCGTCGTCATCCATTCGTTCTAAGGTTGGGAACGATGAGTTCAAGTGGTCCGCTCGCTTCGGACCGCTCTCCCGTTCGGAGTCATAAATGTTGTGGCGACCATCTTGCGATGACCGGATGCCGCATCGAGCGTGCAGTTTTGCTTCGCTGTTGGCTTGCGTGCTAAGGTCAACTGTTTCCGTTAGCAGAAATGGTTTGCAGTGCGCGCATGCTGGCATCGATCAACTTTAACGCGGTCACGATCACTCATCGAACGATCACCCTGGTAGTTATCACCCGCAAATGATCACCCTCTCTCGAATCTTTATCACGGCTGTATGCGTCTGTCATCTGCTTCTCGCTTCCGCGCTAGTAACCAGCCAGACGCTGCCCCCTGCCGGAGTGCAGACTCTTGCTTCGGAGAGCGGTGCGGCGCAAGTGGGAATAGCAGGGAGATCCAGCGCAGCAACCGAGGAGGACGTTACGATCAAGGCCGTGGAGCAGGAGAAAGAGGGCTCTATTTATCATTTGCGCGGCCGGGCCGAGATCGACTACCGCACCTATATTCTTACGGCGGATGAAATCACCTACAACTCGGACAACGGAGACAGTGAACTCGAAGGGCACGTTGTGCTCGACGGTGGCCCTTACGATGAGCACGTGGAAGCCAGCCACGGCACCTATAACATCCGCACCGAGGTTGGGATTTTCTATAGCGTGATTGGAACGGTGGGATTGCGAATGCGGAAGTCCCGCTATGTGCTCACTTCTCCGAACCCGTTCGCTTTTACCGGCAAGATTGTGGAGAAACAAGGGCCGAACCACTACCTGGTGCGGCAGGGGACGGTTACCACGTGCGACCTGCCCCATCCGAAGTGGCAATTTCATGGCGAGCGAATCTCGGTGGAGGTTGACGGCACGGCCAAAATCCACCACAGCGATTTCCGGCTGATGGGGATCCCGGTGTTTTATTTTCCTTATGTGACGCATCCGGTGCAGAAGGAGCAACGCCAAACAGGGCTGCTGATTCCCAGCTTTGGCAACTCTTCCACGAAAGGACTGATTGCCGGGGATTCCGTCTACTGGGCTCCGAATCGCAGTCTGGACGCCAATTTCGGCGCCGAGTTTTTTTCGAAACGCGGATTTTTCGAACGGGGCGAACTACGCGCTCGTCCGAGCGATACCTCTTACGTGTACTTCAATTACCAGGGCATGGTGGATCGCGGCATTGGCAGCCCACCGCAAAATCAGGGCGGCGAGGATGCGCGGTTTGTGGGCGAGCGGCCCTTCGGAACCTTTCGCGGCGTGGCCAATGTCGACTATCTGAGTTCATTCGTTTTTCGGCTGGCATTTACGGACGTATACAGCCAGGCGGTTGATTCGGAGGTGCGGTCGCAGATTTTCGTTTCCAACACGACCAAAGGATTTCACTTCAACGGGCTGGCGGAGCGCTACCAGAACTTCGATATCTGCAGTCCTGCCACGGATCCGGCGGCGTGCCCGGTTTATATTACGCAGACGGAGTTGATCCGCATTCTGCATACTCCCAGTGTTTTTCTTTCGAGCGAAGAACGGCGGCTGGGCAACACTCCGCTGTACTGGTCGCTCGAGACCGCGGCCGAAGGTTTGCAACGGCGCGAGCCCGCACAAGCTTCGCAGCCGGGATTCCGCACGGCGGCGCTGGTGGGGCGCTTTGATCTCGTGCCCACGCTGGTGATGCCGGTGCAATGGCAAGGATGGTCGTTTCGTCCGGCGCTTACGTTGCGGGATACGTTTTATACCGAGGAAGGGAACGCGGCCACTTCGACGGTCGCGGTCAACGACATTCTCAATCGCAAGTCGCTGGAGGCCTCGGTCGAATTGCGTCCTCCGGCGCTGTCGCGCATCTTCGATCGGCCGTGGCTCGGGCGCAAATGGAAACACGCGATTGAGCCGCGCGTGCGCTACGACTATGTGACTGGCATCAGCAACTTCGCCGACATTCTGCGCTTCGATGCCACCGATGTACTTACGAACACAAATGAACTGGAATATTCGATCGTGAATCGCATCTATGCCAAGCGGCTGGACCCGAATTTTAAGGATTGCGATGTGCCGACCATGAATACGCTGACCATCGGAGGCGTGCCTCAGGTCGGCGCGGTGCCATGGGAAGCGCCTCCGAGTCCCGATACGCAGCCATGCGCCTCCGGACCGCGCGAGATCGTCAGCTGGGAGATTGGGCAGAAGTATTTTTTCGATCCCACGTTCGGGAATGCGCTGGTGGAGGGGCAGCGCAACGTGTTTACCACGACGGCGGATTTCACGGGGACGGCGTTTCTGAATTCGGCGCGGCACTTTGCTCCGTTGATTTCGCGGTTGCGCATTGAGACCAGCCCGCGCACTAACACCGAGTGGGATCTGGATTATGACTTGAATGCGGGCCGCATCAATTCCAGCACGGCGCTGGTGAACTATCACTACGGGCCATTCACCGTGGGCGGAGGCGATGCCTTTGTCCACGTCATCGATACAGCGGCGGGAACGACTCCGACGAGTGAGAGTTCATTCCAGCAGTTTCGCTTGCTCTTTGGATATGGCCAGCTCAACAAGCGCGGCCTAAGTGCTGCGACCACTTTCGGGTTTGACGCTAATCTTGGATCGCTGCAATATGCGACGGCACAGACGAGCTACAACTGGGATTGTTGCGGCCTGAGTGTGGAGTACCGGCGCTTTGCGCTCGGATCGGTGCGCAACGAGAATCAGTACCGGTTTTCGTTTACGCTGGCCAATGTGGGGGCGTTTGGGAATCTTCGACGGCAGGAGCGACTGTACTGAGGAGTGCTTGTTCGCCGCTTTTCAGATCTCAGGAAGCGCTCGAGAGCGACAATCGCGAAGTTATTTCTCGTGGATAATGGAGATGGTGAAAATTGCGGACACAGCGGATTTGAAGGCTCAGCGCTTGCGGGAAATTCTCGCTGAACGGTCTCGCCTGATCGTCGCCTACTCCGGAGGGGTGGACTCAGCGTTTCTGGCCTGGATGGCGCACCAGGTACTGGGCGAGAAGATGCTCGCGGTGATCGCCGATTCGCCCAGCCTGGCGCGCACGCATCTTGAAGATGCGCTCGCATTCGCGCGCGAACACCAGATTCCCTGCCAGGTTGTGGCGACGCAGGAGCTCGCGAATCCGGATTATGTGCGCAACGATGGCATGCGCTGTTTTCATTGCAAGGACGAATTGTTCTCGGTGCTGGAACGCTACCTTGATCAGCACAAATTTGACGCAATAGCCTACGGCGTGAACTGCGACGATGAGGGCGATTTTCGTCCGGGACAACAGGCGGCGCGCCGGCATCATGTGCTAACGCCGCTGCTGGATGCGGGCCTCGGCAAACGAGAAATCAGGGAATTGGCGAGACAGGCGGAGTTGCGTTTGTGGGACAAGCCAGCTTCGGCCTGCCTTTCGTCGCGGATCGAATATGGACGCGCGGTCACGCCCGAGGCTTTAAGTGTTGTCGAGCGGGGGGAAGATGCGTTGCGGGCTCTGGGCTTCCGGCAGTTTCGCGTTCGGCATCACGGCGACATTGTGCGGATCGAGATCGCGCGCGAAGAACTTGGCCGCGCCTTGACGGGAGAGATGGCAGCGGAGTTTACCGCGGTCTTCAAAGAACTCGGCTTCAAATTCGTCACTCTCGATTTGGAAGGGTTTCGCTCGGGCTCGATGAATCAACTGCTGAGCGCGGAAGAATTGGTGCGTCGTTCCTAGACATGCCTCGCAGATTTCCGGGTGAAAGTCTGTGTCCTCTGTGGTTATCTAGCTTACTTCTTAACCACCGAGGGCACTGAGGTTCACAGGGGAAGTCTCACCTCGTTCCTGCTAATGGAAAAGCCTCTCAAGAGGTGCTTCTCCTGGGAGGCTTGGGGAATTCTGAAACGAGCATCCGGCTAAGTTAGTGTTTCTTTTTCTTGGCGGCTTTCTTCTTGGTTGCCATGAAGTGTTTCCTCCGTTTGAACGATTTTGTTCTCCCAAGGTACGACAGGGCACCTTGATGCCCGAACCGCCCAACTACTGGTATAGGCGGATGTCCTACCACAAGATATTGCCACTAGTATGTAAATTGTCAACAAAAATCTTCAGGCGGCGAACGATTTTGGTTCGCGGCGTGCTTGAGCGCGTCGCAGCGGAGGGGTGGCGTTCTCGTTTTTTCTATAATGCGGCCGCAGGCCGGCGCTGATCATCTCGCCCCATGTGCGATAATTTCTAAACAAAATCTATGTCCGATCACAAAGTCTTTTGCGCGAAGTTGAAACAGGAATTGCCTGGGCTGCCCGAGCCTCCTTTCGACAGCGAACTGGGAAAGAAGATCTACGATAGCGTCTCGCAACAGGCTTGGGGCCAGTGGATGGAACACTGCAAGATGCTGCTGAACGAATACCGCCTGAACCCGGCGCGCAAGCAGGACCAGGAGGTCATCGTGAAGCAGATGGAGCAATTCTTCTTCGGCGAAGGAGCCGAGCGTCCCGCGGAATACGTTCCTCCGACGCACTGAGCACGGGCCCCAGACGGAGGCGGAAGACCGACCCTGCTCAAGCGATCCCACGCCGCCGCGTCTCCAATCCCATCGTTACTAATGGGTTACCTATGGCGGCTCACTGATTCCCAATTCATCACCTCGTAACACTTGCCAGCGACAATAATGTTGAGGCTCGCTGGCTATGGCCGGTCAGATTTATGACACGCTGATCCTCTCGGACTTGCACCTTGGCGCGGACATGAGTCGAGCGCGCGAGGCGCTGCGTGTGCTCCGCGAGAATCGCTATCGCCGCCTGATTCTGCTGGGCGATATTTTTGCCGACCTCAATTTTGGACGCCTGAAAAAAGAACACTGGAAATTTCTGGGTTTCATTCGCAAGCTCTCAAACCCGAAGCGCAATGTCGAAGTGGTGTGGGTTGAAGGCAATCACGATCATGGACTGACCGACATCATGTCGCATCTGGTGGGAGTTCGCGTTTACCAGGAATATCGCTGGCAATACCAGGGGCAGCGTCACATCGCGGTACACGGCCACCAATTCGATGGATTTGTGGTGAAAAACGTCAGCATCAGTTATTGGATCGGGACACGGCTTTATCTGCAACTGCAGAAGTGGGATTCGAAAAATAAGACCTTGACCCGGTATCTCGACCGGCTGGGCACGCGTTGGCAGCGGTTGTCGCCCAAGGTTGCCGAGGGTGCGCTGACGCATGCACGCCATCATGAGGCGGCACGTATCTTTTGTGGACACACCCACGCTCCGCTGCACAAGCGCGATGAAGGGCATGGAATCGATTACTTCAATTGCGGCGCCTGGATCGATGCGCATCCAACCTACATTACGGTTGGCGAAGAGGGAGTGCAGATCCATGAATATGTGGAGCAGGCCGACGATCTGCATCATGCCGAGGAGCCGGAGGCAGCCGACACCGATTATCAATTTGCCGACGAGGCGGGATGGATCGAGGATGGCGAGTATGAGGGCGTGACGACGTGAAGTTGACCGTCGCAATGAATCGAGGGCAAGGAAAATCTTGCGCGGACTGACCATCGTTTTCCACCATGCGGGCGGAGGACATCGCAGCGCGGCCGAGGCGCTCAAAGCCACGCTTTCCAAGCAGGAGCATCCCTGGGACGTCACTCTTCTTGACATCCAGGAGTTGCTCGATCCGCTGGACCTGATTCGGCGTGCTACCGGCTTGCGCATCCAGGACACATACAACGTGATCTTGCGCAAAGGGTGGACGCGCTTCACCCCGCAACTCCTGCTGATCTTGCAGACGACGATTCGCGTCTATCACTCGGCGATCATCAAATTGCTGCGAGCCTATTGGGCGGAACATCCGGCCGATCTGGTGCTTTCAGTGATTCCCCATTTCAATCGCGAGATTGCGGAGAGTGTCCGGTCGGGGGACATAGGCGGCGCTGGTTCGCGAACGCCTTTCGTGACTTTAATTACCGATCTGGCGGATTATCCTCCGCACTTCTGGATTGAGAAGGAGTCGGAATTCATCATTGCGGGCACGGAACGGGCGCGACAGCAAGCGCTGACGATGGGTCACGCGGCCGACCATGTTTTCCTGACCTCGGGAATGATTCTGCGGCCGAAGTTCTACGAACAGATCTCCGTCGGCCGGATTGCCGAACGAAACCGACTGGGGTTGGATGCCGATTCTCCGACGGGCATCGTGCTGTTTGGCGGGCACGGCTCGCAGGTGATGGTCGACATTACGCGAAAGATCAACGAAGCGGGCAGCGGGGTTCAGCTGATCCTGATTTGCGGACACAACGAGAAACTCGCGGCCGCGCTCCAGAAAATGAAGACGAAGAAGCCGGTTGCCGTGATCGGATTTGTGCAGAACGTCGAATACTACATGGCACTGTCTGACTTCTTTATCGGGAAGCCAGGGCCGGGATCGATCAGCGAGGCGCTCCAGTTCCACCTGCCGGTGATTGTTGAGTGCAATTCGAAAACCTTGCCGCAGGAGCGCTACAACGCGGAGTGGGTCACAGAAAACGGATATGGAATCGTCGTGCCCAGCTTTGAGAAAATAGCTCCGGCTGTCGAACGCTTGCTGCAGACAGAGATTTTCAGCGAATTCGGCGGGCGGACGGGCGGATACAAGAATCGGGCGTTGTTTGAAGTGCCGTTGATTCTGGAGAAGTGCGCGGCGCAGACCGCAGCTTCAATCGAATCGCAAGCGGTTTGAAGGATTGCGTCCTCGTCTAAAAGTGGAGAGAGTCCACAGAGTTCGCATACCTACCTCCTTCAAAATCGCTTAACGAGTAATGGCTGAAGAAAAACAGATGCGCGAGACGTAAAGATTTGTCTGCTGGGGGACGTTCTCCAGCGCTGATGACATGACAAGGGAGATCAGTGGAAGAGCGAGGCGAAAAATCCACCGACCTTCTTGAAGAATCCGCGCGGCGGTTTGCGATTGGCCGATGCTGGCTCTGTGGCGGCCGACTGCGGCGCTTCAGCGACAGAAGGGGGAAGCGGCGCGGCTGAGGCCGGAGTCGCGAGAGGACGCCACGCGGGCGGCAAGTCTTTGACGGTTTCAGCGGGCAACGGCGGAGGGCCGGTTGCCTGAAATACGAAGGGCGCCTCGATCTTGACGTGTAGCTCGTTGGGCGCAAGCGAAGCGGCAAGGGGAGCGGGGGCGGGAATACCAGTTGGCGTCGCGGCGGTCTTTGTGCCCGCATCCGGCGAGCCGTTCGCTTTCGGTTGCGGCGGCTGCGTCTGAGACTGCGGTTGTGTCGGCAGGGTATTAGCCGCAAATTCGGGAGCCTCGCGCGGTGGCGGGCATCCGCATTCGAGCGGAACGGCCATATCGACACGATCCAGCTGGCCGGCGCGAAACACGAGTTGGTCGGTTGCTTTAACCTGGTAGGTACGGTCGCCCATCAGTTCGGTGACCAGCGCCGACGCGGTGTTGCCGGGCAGAGCACGCACGCAGGTATTGCCCTGATTGTCGGCACTGAAGGCGTAATGGAACTCGCCCGGCCCCACGAGTTGGATGCGGAAGTCGGGTGTAACCACGGTATCGGTCGAAGCATCGAGTCCAAAGTGAGCTTCGAGGGCGCCGGTGTTCAGGCTGAGCATCAGATTGTGGCGATTCTGCGAGGGCGTCACCGAGAGCGTCGTTCCGGGACAAACGTGAATCTCGCCGCCGCTCGACAGGCTCAGCACGCTGGTGTCGGAGCTGGCCGTGATGACGGAGCCCTTGGCCAAAGAATTTCCGGACAACGACAACGGACCGGCGGCGCGGATGGCGGCCACGATCGGCTGCGGAGCCGACGCGAGGGTGGGAACAGTCGGCAACTGGAATGGCGAAGTGATTGCCTGACCGGGATTCTTACCGAGGTGGACGACCAGGCGATTTCCGGCTGCGTCCCAGGTATAGGCGCGGGGGGCGAGCAGATCGACGACGATGCGCACGATGGGCGGATCGTTCTGAAACTGATTGGCGCGCAAGGCGCTGATCTGATCGGCGTCAACGCTGATTTTGCGCGACGCATCCAGCTGCGCGTGCGCGAGATCGATCACCAGCCGGTCAGGATTGGTGAGCGCCTGAATTGCCGGAACCAGGGGCTTGGAAGAAAGAATTTCGACGGCAGGGCCATCCTGTTCCTGCACGATGCGAAGACTCAGGATATTGGCGACGTTGGTGGCGGAATTGTTGGCGGCCGGTGGTTGCGCGGGGCAGAGAGTGCCATATGCTAATATTGCAAGCGCTAGGAACGAGGGTGGAAAATTGCGCGAAAGGCGGCGAGGCCCGACCAGGCTAAGGAAGCGATGGGGGAACGAAAAATTCCTCGGGAACTCTTTCACGGAAGCGCTCAAGTCTTATACCAAACATATCACCGGAGGGTTGCGGGGAGAAAGGTTCGCGGATAAACGAGCGAGCAAGCCGCGTCCGGGCAAGTGACAACCGCCGCGGTTATGACTCGGCCATGAACTCGTATTCGTCGATGACGGCCGCGACGGCGAGCTTATCCGGCGGATTGCCGCCTTCGACTCGAACCACGCGCCCCTTGCAGCGTACGCGAATGCTCTCCGTGAGCGTGATTTCTGGCGGCAAGGTCAGAGTGAAATCGATGGCGGATCCAGCCTGGATGGCGGTATCGAGATAGAAACAGATTCCGCGGGCGCTGACGTCGCGAGTTTGCGCGGGATGCTCCTGCTCGTTGGGTTCGTAGCGGACGGTTACGGGAAGACGCAGAGCGAACCGCCGCGTCGCTCGCTTATCGTTACTCGAGTCCACCCGCTTCTGGCCCGCCTGATTCGGGTCTACCTGGGGTTCAGCCATGTGACCTCGCTGTGAACATTCGACGGAATCGCTTAAGCATGGCAACTGCCGGCAGTCCTGTCAAGCGGTGCAGTTTTTCGGTAGTGGCTGAATTTGAACTGAGAAGTTTTCCACGTATTCGTAGTCATCACTGTATTCCTGTCAAGGGCAATTCCGATGCCACTCTCGATGAGGATTGAAGTCAAATTCAGCCACTACCAGTTTTTCAATCTCAAAAGATACGTTTCTCGGCAGCGTCTACAATAGTGCAGTGATCTTCGTCCTCGATAACTACGATTCGTTTACTTATAACCTGGTGCAGTATCTTGGCGAACTGGGCGCGGAGGTCGTAGTTCGCCGCAACGACGAAGTCACGGTCGCGGAGATCGAGGCGATGCGACCGGAGCGGATTGTCGTTTCTCCCGGCCCCTGCACTCCGCAGGAAGCGGGAATCAGCATCGATTTGATTCGACATTTTGCGGGGAAGGGTAAGGGTGGCGTTCCGCTGCTGGGCGTTTGCCTTGGACATCAAGCGATTGGCGCGGCGTTTGGCGGCAACGTGGTTCGCGCAAGGAACCTGATGCATGGCAAGACGAGCCGGGTCGAGCACGATGGCAAGACGATCTTTCGCGGGCTGGCTTCGCCCATGACCGCGACGCGTTACCACTCGCTGATTGTCGCGGAGGAAGGCTTGCCCGGCGATCTCGAAGTCAGCGCGTGGACTCGCGATGCAGATGACACTCGGGTGATCATGGGACTGCGACACCGTAAGTTCCCTGTGGAAGGCGTGCAGTTTCATCCCGAGAGCGTGCTTACGGACGAAGGGAAAAAACTGGTGGAGAATTTTTTACGCGGGTAAGACCCTCTCATCGCCAAGACCGCGATGAGTGGAGCACCCGGAACTTCTCTGAGCACCGGAAAAAATCATCTACAGTCTCTTACCGCGCGATTACGTTGTTTGCGGGAGATTTGGACCGTGGAGTCAACCGTCGTGCAATTCCCGCTCGAACTACTGCAGGGGTGGCCAGGCGCGGCACTCCGACACGCTCGGTGGGGCAGTCAGCGGGGGTCCGATCTGAACGCGGATCACCGCGTCGGAAGTCGAACAGAAGTTTCTCGATCCGGTGCTTGGGCTCTCGGGCGTAGCGACGACTACAAAGTCCTGGCAAGCTTGTTTGCTACAAGACGCCGTCAATCTGAACTTAAATCCCGACTTCGCGCACCAGTTGTCCTCCGTGCAGGTTACATTGCCGAGGGTAGCGTCGATGATGTTCGCATGTTTTGCTGACGAGAGGCGCGGTCCGGCTGGATCGGGACCGAGAGTTGCGAGGTCGCGCGCATAGCCGAACTGCGGATAGGAACTGAAATAGCTGATCTGCGCGGTATACACAGCACGCAGAGCGGCGACGGCGCTGGATTCATTGGCGGCGATCTTCGATCGCAACACGTTGGGGATCGCGATGGCGGCGACTATGAGAAGAGCGCCCGGATCCATTCCACTGCTTCGGCTGACTTCGCGGATGGAGCTCTCATCGCCGTAGCCGCAGACCGTAACTGGCGGAGCTTCTACGCTCGATTGCGCGAAAGACTCCGCCATCTCGGGCCATAGCCGGCGAATATTCATCGCCACCATCTTCATCGGGTCTTCGTAGAGCAGTGCAGAAGCCTCGGGACCGGAGGCCGGCGGCAACGACGCAAGAAATTTCGCCGACTTGGCGAGCGACTCGCCGTTCTTGTGGAAGCGGACTGCGTCGGCGACTCCCTTGCGGCTGGATGCAATGATCAGATAACCCTCTACGAACGCGTAGGCAATTTCGAGATTCTTCTTCCCTTTCGACATGCGCAGCGTGTGGTAAGTAACTCCCGCATACTCGGAGTGCTCGGCTACGACCGGAATCGTGGTTAGTAATTTATTCAGTGTCGCCTGCAAGCGGTCGGGATCGCTTACTTTGAGGATTGCCCTCCATTCGGGAACCGTGAAGTCGTCGAGCTCAAAAGTGACTTCGCCGGTGAGCAGGTCAAGCAGATCGTCTTTGAAGCTGAGTTTCATCGCCTGTTCCATCTGAGTGATCGCGGCGAAAGCCGTGGGATTCGAGGCGGTGGACAATTCCCTGATATCGTCGAATATCTGCGAGGGATTCTGGAGCCGCATCGCGGACACCAGCATCGCCTTCGGCGAGACAAAATCGAGGCTCTCAAGCGGACCGGGCGCTCCGAGCCACGCCGCCATTCCGTGCCGCGGTCCGGTAAAGCTCAACTCCATCTGGCTGGCGGCCTCGCCGGCGACAGGCGCGTGTTTCCAAACCAGATATTTCATGTCGGCAAATCCCGAATGCTCGGAGGTCAGCTGTCGCGGCATGGCGTTGGGTGGAAGCAGGTGCAGAAAGGCTTGCAGGTCAGCGGCTCCGATGAAGGTCGCGCCCCCTTGATAGGCCCGCCCGATTCGCTGCCCGAATGGGGTCGAGATAAAGTCGCCGCGTTGGGCATCGAGGTGTGCGCTCAGACGCTTCAATTCGCCGAGATCGAGGGTGGCGACCGCGAAGTCGGGACGCACTAGGACTACCGGCTCCTGCGGCGGAGGCGTATCGATGGCAGTGGCGAGTTGCTGCTTGTCAAAGACGCGAAATAGAGGCTTCGACTTCCCGGTGGGATTCTTCGCCATCGGTTGCAGGAAATCCTGCAGACCCGGTTTCTTGATTTCCGCGAGAACCAGCAGGCTTGGCCCTTGGCGGCCCTCGGTTCCAACCGAGAGCGTGATTTCGTCGCCCACGAATCGAGAGAGTTGATAATACTTCTCGAGCGCATTCTCGAGGCTGGGGCCGAATGTGGCCATTTCGCCATGCTGCCACCAGTCACGCAGCGCCGCACTCTGCTGCAACTCGTGATGAAAAATTGTCAGCGCCTGATGCGAAGCTTCGCCGTAGTTGGGAAACGCAGCATAGAAAATGGTTGAGTCCTGCTGCAGCGGCAAGAGGCGGCTGTGGTCGCGCGCGGGTGGAAACTGTACTCCGTGACGCAGCAATTCCAGCAGGTGAGCGAACTCGGCTCGCAGCGCCGGATCCCTTTGCAGCGACTGCGCCCACGCGAGGCTGGGGTTCTGTGGTGGCGGAGTTTGAGCGAGAGACACCGAAGCGAGGGAAAAAATCGCGACCGCAACGATGGCACATCTCACGAAGCAATATCTGCAATCTCGCTCGACAGTGTGCGGCTGTTTCATCCGCTCCTTCTGGAAAGGATCATCATAGTCACGGCGGGAGAGATTGGATAGCCATCCAGTGGGTTGTTGAGGTTGCGGACGGGCGAGGACGTCCGTCACTCCATCCACCGTGCTAGGAGTTGCTTTACCTGGGCGGCTTCAATTTTTTCAACCTGTCTATGCCGTTTTGATTGTCGGGTTTGAGCTCGATGGATTTTTCGTAATTCTGGATGGCGAGATCGTTCTGCCGGGCGTTCATGTAGGCTTCCCCGAGACTGTCGTAGGCATTCCAATACTTAGGATAGTCCTGAACTTCGAGCTTGAAGACCTGGATCGCCTCATCGATTTTGCCCACAAATAGGACGCCGTATCCCAGTTGAATGAGAGTGCTCTCATCCAGCTTGCTGGGAGAATCTTTCTTCAGTTGTAAATACTTCTGGATTGCGGTCTGCGTGCCGCGAGCGTTGGCGATTAACGACAGGAGGTCGACGGCGTTTTCTTCGCTCGTGTAATGCCAGCCATATTCCTTGGCGACGCTTTGCACCAGAAAATTGGTCAGGGCGACTCCGTTGTCGGAGTTCACCATGACCGCGACGCCTTTGCCCGTGTCGGCAAACATGATCAGAGTGGCCTTGAAGCCATCATCATCGCCGTTGTGGCCGAATTCTTCGGGATTGCCTCCCTGGCCAAGGAAGAATGCGAGTCCGACTTCGCCCTTTTGCGGCGTGAGCATTTGTCGCGTCATCGCCGCCGACAGGACGTGGTTCGCTTTGCACTGTTTGGAGAGAGCGATCTCGAT
This sequence comes from uncultured Acidobacteriaceae bacterium, assembly GCA_963775845.1. Lineage (GTDB taxonomy): Bacteria > Acidobacteriota > Terriglobia > Terriglobales > Acidobacteriaceae > Acidiflorens. Next base: position 1,227,899 of record CAVZKN010000002.1, read on the forward strand.
GCCGAATTTCGCGAGGTCGGTGGGCGTGGTCCACAGGCCGGCGGCCGCCATTTCCGGATAGATGTGCCATTTGCCCGGGACCATCTCGCCGTCCGTGTGGGTTCCGGTGGCTGCGACTTCTGCGCGTGCTTGCGGAAGCGGCTGCTCGTAGGTGCTGTCGGTCATGCCGATTTTGTCGAGCACTGTTTCACGCATGAACTGCGGAAAGGGCTGGTGCGTGACATCCATGATGAGCAGTTGCTCGATAGTGACGCCGCCACCGGAATAGCGCGACTCGGTGCCTGGCACGACATCCACGGGAACGGGAGCGGTATTGGCAGGCTTTTCGCCGTTCAGAATCTGCACCAATGTTGGGATCGGGGCGCCGACCGCGTAACCGGGGAAGCCGTGCACTGTAAGTCCAGCGCTGTGGCTCTGGAGACGGCGCAACGTGACTTTTTCGTTCCCGGTGAATTCGTTCTCGGGCACCTTCCAGCTGACGAGTTTCTGGTTGACATCTTCGTCCAGTGAGAGCTTGCCATGTTCGACTAGCCAGAGCGCGCCAATGGCAGCGACCGGTTTGCTGATGGAGCCAGCTTGAAAGAGGGTGTGCGCGGTGGCGTCCCTGGTGCCACCGGCTTCGGAGACACCATAGGCCTTAGCCCAGGCAATTTTGAAATTGTCGACCACTGCGATGCTGACCGCCGGGACCTTGTAGATCTCCATTAGCTTTTGCAAGTTGAGTTGCAGTGGCGGTTCGCCTGCGCCGAGAGAGATGGGAGGGATTCCGTTTTCTACGCGCTGAATGCGCGCGGCGTGTTGCGAGTCAACAGAAGGTGAGGATGCCGGATAAGAGGCTCCACAAGCGAAAACGACAAGGAGGACGACGATAGCGGCAGGCATGTAGGAGGATATTAGTTTTAGCCGCATGAGACCTCCCTCTGAGTAGTTAGGTTGGTTGTGAAAGACGAAATATAGACGTGGGTGAGAAGGTTAAGTTAGCTCGGCTGTGGCGTTCTACTCCCTTCCCCGCGCCATCTCTACCGCCCGCAGAACGGCTCGGGCCTTGTTCTCGGTCTCTTCAAACTCGCGCTGCGGGTCGGAGTCGGCAACAATTCCGGCGCCCGCTTGCAGGTATGCCTTTTTACCTTTCATCAGCAGGGTGCGAATGGCGATGCAGGAATCGAGATTGCCCGCGAAATCGGCGTAGAGGACGGAGCCGCCATAGACGCCTCGGCGCGTTGGTTCGAGTTCTTCGATGATTTGCATGGCACGCACTTTGGGCGCGCCGCTCAGGGTTCCGGCGGGGAAGCAGGCGGCGAAGGCGTCCATGGCATTGAGTTCAGGACGCAGCCTCCCTTCGAGCGCCGAGACCAGATGCATCACGTGTGAGTACCGCTCAACGAACATCAGCTTGCGGACTTTTACCGATCCGTACTCGCTGACACGGCCGAGGTCGTTGCGCCCAAGATCGACGAGCATGACGTGTTCCGCGCGTTCTTTTTCGTCGGCCAGCATTTTCTTTTCGAGGGCCGCGTCGTCGGCTTCGTCGCGGCCGCGCGGGTGGGTTCCGGCAATGGGGCGGTACTCCAACTTCTGTTGAGAGGCGCGAACCAGCATTTCGGGAGATGAACCAAGGACGTGTATCGCGGCGGAGTTTTGCCTGGCATTTTTTCGTCCGGCATTCTTTAGTCCACTGCCAAATCGCAGGAAATACATGTAGGGCGAGGGATTGACGGTGCGCAAAGCACGGTAAAGATCGAACGGGGCTACATCGGGCTCGAAATCCCAGCGCTGCGAAAGAACAACCTGGAAGATGTCGCCGGCAGCAATATACTTCTTGGCTTGTTCTACACTCGCCAGGAACTCCCGCCTCGGAGTACCAGCCGTTGTCCTTAACTTTGATGTGAGCTTCGATTTGCCGGCCGGTTTGCGCCAGTGCGATGGCTTCCATCCTGCGGCAAGTTTCTTTTCTATGCGCGCGAGGTCTTTTACGGCGCGATCATAGGCCATCCGCGGAGGGTCGCGGGTGACGTCAGCGGAGGCGACGATATGTATCTGGTGGCGCAGGTGATCGAAGGCGAGCACGCGGTCGAAAAACATCAGGATGCAATCCGGGACGTTGAGATCGTCTTTAGCGTGTACCCCGGCGTGGTTTTCGATACGCTCCAATTGGCGAACGATGTCGTAGGCGCAGTATCCGACGGCTCCGGCGGTGAACGGCGGCAGGCCTTCGATGGTGGCGGGACGATGCTGCTGGAGCAATTCTTTGATGACGGCGAAAACGCTGCCCGAGCGGCGCTCGATGTTCTTGTTGCGCGCACGGCTGATCTGGATTTCTTTGCCGTGGGATTCCAGTCGTAAGAACGGGCGCACGCCGAGGAAGGTGTAGCGGCCGATTCGTTCACCGCCTTCGACTGATTCGAGAAGAAAAGCGTCCGGCTCTCCTTCGGCCACGGCCAGGAAGGCGGAAACCGGGGTCAGCAGGTCGGCAGAGATTGACTTCGCCACCGGAACCAGCGTGGCGTTGCGCGACAAGCGGGCGAATTGTTTGTAGTCGGGACGGATCATACGTAGCGCAAGTATTTCATTATAGGGAAGCCATGGCTGATACCAATGTTCTCTGTCAGGCACCCCTTGCGCTTGCCTAGGCCGCGGGGCAGCAATATACTTTGCGAGGCCCGCGCTGCAAACGGGAAAGCTATGAAATCAGCAATTATGCGGAGACTCTTATGACGACGGCAGTGGACCTCGAGCAGGAAACTAATCCTTGGCAGGCGCAGGCGGCGCGCTTCGACATGGCCGCGCGTAAGTTGAATCTCGACGAAGGACTGTGGAAGGTGTTGCGCAGTCCGAGCCGCGAAATCATCGTCCACATTCCGGTGCACATGGACAATGGCCGCATCGAGGTATTCACCGGCTTCCGAGTGCAGCACTCCATTGCGCGCGGCCCGGCCAAGGGCGGACTGCGCTACGCGCCCGACGTGAATCTCGACGAAGTGCGCGCGCTCGCCAGTTGGATGACCTGGAAGTGCGCGGTGGTGAATATTCCGTTCGGCGGCGCCAAGGGCGGAATTATTTGCGATCCGCACAAGATGTCGCAGGGCGAGTTGGAGCGCATGACGCGCCGCTATACGGCGGAACTGTTCGAATTTATCGGGCCGGAAAAAGACGTTCCCGCGCCCGACGTCAACACCAACGAGCAGACCATGGCCTGGATCATGGATACCTACTCCATGCACATGCGGCAAACGTGCACGGCGGTGGTGACCGGCAAGCCAATTAACATTGGCGGATCGCGCGGCCGGCGCGAGGCCACGGGGCGCGGCGTGCTGATGGTTTGCGAGAAGGCGATCGCGAAATTGCGGCTGAATCGCAACAGCACGCGAGTGATCGTCCAGGGCTTCGGCAATGTTGGCTCGAATGCGGCGAAGCTGATGTCGGAGGCGGGTTACAAGATTATCGGCATCGTCGAGGTGGGCGGAGGCTTATACCGGAAAGACGGAATCGACATGGAAGCGCTGTGGGAATATCGCGAACGCAATGGCACGATTCACGGCTTTCCGAGCGCCGAGAGCTACGATCCGGCCGAGTTGTTGCTGGTGGATTGCGACATTCTGATTCCGGCGGCAACCGAGAACCAGATCACCAGCCAGAATGTAGAGCGGGTGAAATGCAAGATTTTGGCCGAAGGCGCGAATGGGCCCACGACGGCGACGGCTGATGAAGTTCTCTCCGAGAAAAAGGTGTTCGTCATTCCGGACATCCTGGCCAACGCTGGCGGCGTGACTACTTCTTACTTTGAATGGGTGCAGGACCGGCAAGGCTACTTCTGGAAGGAATCGGAAGTAAACGACCGTCTTGGCGACATCATGAATACGGCGTTCGACGACGTGGTCCGGTACTCGGAGACGCATGGCGTGAATAACCGCATCGCTGCTTATATGCTGGCGATTGACCGGGTGGCTTATACGATCCGGCAGCGCGGCATCTACGCTTAGCGGTATGTTTTGTGCTCGCGGGCACCGAGACTTACAGGTTCTGGAGTTCCTGACGGGAGCCCTTTTAATTTTTGTTGACCACAGTCCCACCTCGATGTAATCATGCTGGTGCATTTTCAGCATACCTTTTGCGGCGCATATGCAGCCGCGCCAGACGTTGTGATTCGTAAAAAAACGGGCTTAACGCCTCTTAAAATTCTCACGAGGAAAAATGAATAACTACCCAAAGAAATTCAGTTTGTGGATGCTCGCGGTCACTCTGGTAGTCATGACAACGCTATCGCCGGTTGTGGCGAGGGCGCAGGCAACGGGAACCACCTCGACCGATACCAGCACCGACACTATGAGCAAGAAATCGAAGAAGAAGGCCAAGAAGGCAGCAGACGCAGCGGCTGCCAAGGACCAAGCCGCCGCTACCGACAAGACGGCTACTACCGATAAGACCGCCGCTAGCGACACGGCGGCCGCGCCGGCAAAGAAGAGCAAGAAATCGAAAGCTGCAGCGGATTCCTCGGCTCCGGCGAGTTCTACGACGGCAACTCCGGCGGCTGCGCCGAAGGCTAGTTCGGGTACTATGGCGCCTGCACCGACTTCAACGCCTGCTGCAGCGGCGGCGCCCGCACCGGCTTCGTCTTCGAGCAGCAAGGCATCGTCGAAGACTTCGACGGCGAAGTCAAATCCGTCCGCATCGAGTTCGGACATCGCGGCCGCGCAAGCCAGCGGTAAGGTCTGGGTGAACACCTCAACCGGCGTCTACCACAAGAGCGGTGAATGGTATGGAAAGACGAAGCAGGGAAAATTTATGACGGAGGCGGATGCCAAGGCTGCCGGTTACAAAGCAGCGCAGAAAGAATAATTGAAGAAATACTGAGGAGAGAGACTTATGATCAAACATTTCATCAGCCGAATTTTCCTTGCGATTTTGATGTTAAGCCTCACCGGCGGAATGGCGGCTGCGCAAACCGCCACGAAGCCGGCTACCACGTCAACTATGGCCGCGAGTGCGGATCTGCTCGACATTAACTCGGCCACCAAAGACCAACTTACCGCCCTGCCGGGCATCGGAGCGGCTTATTCGCAAAAGATCATCGACGGGCGTCCCTATGCAAAGAAGACCGACCTGGTAAAGAAGAAAATTGTTCCGCAAGCCACATACGACAAGATCAAAGACAAGATCATCGCGAAACAGAAGTAAGAACAGCTAATCGCAGAGGACGCGGAGTGAAAATCCGGCAAAAAATCTTTGCAGGGCTCCGTGCTCTCTGCGGTCAATGCTCTTCGCAGGAATCTTAAGGAGGCATTATGGGTTTGCTCGACAATTTGGAAAATCAGGCGTTGGGAAGCGTGCTAGGCAACAATTCCAATCCGCTGGCCGCGGGTCTGTTGCAGATGATTCAAAATCAACCGGGCGGACTGCAAGGAATGGTGCAATCGTTTCACGACAAAGGGATGGGCGGAGTTGTGTCGTCGTGGGTTGGCTCGGGGGAGAATTGTCCGATTTCCGCCGACCAGGTTCATCAGGTTCTCGGGAGCGATCAGGTCAAGGAGCTGGCCGCCAAGGCGGGAATTAATCCTGACGTCGCCGGCCCGGCCATTGCCCAGTTGCTGCCGGGACTTATTAACCAGCTGACGCCGAATGGCTCAGTCCCCGAGCACAGCAACGTGATGCAGATGGCGTCGAGTTTGCTGGCTAGCTTTGAAAGCAAAGCTTCGTAAAAAAGTTTTCCGTGCCGGCCTCAATGTCCATCTGTCCGTTGCCATGACCTCGGATGTAGAGGATAATCACATTGTCCGCACCGGCGAGGCCGGTTTTGTTGCCGCGTGAATCTCCCTAACTCCATCACGCTCACTCGCGTCGCTGCCATTCCGCTGTTGATATGGATTCTGTGCACGCCTCGCTTTGCCAGCGAACGAACGGGGGAGCGGGAAATCCTCGCGTCCGTCGTGTTCATCATGGCTTCGATCACCGACGGCATTGATGGTTACCTGGCGCGCAAACGCGGACAGATTACCACCATGGGTATGCTTCTTGACCCGCTGGCCGATAAATTATTGATCGCCGCGGCCTTCGTCACGCTGGTGCAGTTCAATCCGGCGCTAGTGCCCGCATGGATGGCGGTGGTGATCATCGGGCGCGAATTTCTGGTGAGCGGGTTGCGGTCGATTGCCGCCTCCGAAGGATTTACGATTCAGGCGAGCGAGCTCGGCAAATTTAAAATGCTGGTGCAGATCATCTCGGTGGTGGCGGTGATTCTGGCACACCGTTGGCATGAGTGGCCGCTTGGCGGCGTTTATATCTTTCCCGTTTACTGGATCGCGCAACTGGCCATCTGGTTCATGGTTCTGCTGTCGCTGGTTTCGGCGGGCGATTACTTCATAGCCTTCTGGTCGCGCATCGATCGCAAGTCGGAGAAGCGGCGACGCCGGACCTTCGTCCTCGCCCGGCGGAGAAAACGCGATGTCCAAGCTGTTTGATACTCATTCCGCGCGGGAAAATCTAACCAGCGATACAGGCGCGCCGCGGAGTGTGGAATATTCGATTGAGCAGCGCCGAACCCTGCTGGGCATCGCGCATGAAGCGATTCTTTCTGTTCTCGAAGGACGGCCGTTCCCAGCCACGCCACCTTCTTCGGCAGCACTGTCGGAGCCGCGCGGCGTTTTCACCACACTTTACGTCTGCGACGATCTCCGCAACCCACTTCGGGAAGGACTGAGCCAGCCTTCCCACCGTGAAGCGCATCGCCGGCTTCGGGGATGCGTCGGCTATGCAACCGCCGTGGCTCCGTTGTATCGCGCGGTCGCGGAGACGGCGCGGGCCGCGGCTTTTGAGGATTCCCGTTTCGTGCCGGTGAGAAAAGAAGAAGCTGTGGGGCTGCTGGTTTCATTGAGCGTCTTATCGCGGCTGTTTCCTTTGGAGCCCGAGGCCGTGTCGATCGGGCGTCATGGGCTGGTCATCTCGCAAGGCACCCGCCGCGGCCTGCTGCTGCCCCAGGTGGCGGCTGAAAATGGCTGGGACCGGGAGACGTTCATGGAGCAAACCTGCGCCAAGGCGGGTCTGCCGCTGGATGCCTGGCGTAAAGGAGCCAGCATCACGGGTTTTACGGCCGAGGTGTTTGCCGATGACGACGTAGCGGATCCCGGCGTCTGCGGCGATCCCGCCCAGCAATGAAAATCAGTACTACGATTCCCGAGGCTCGCGCCGCCAGTCGTAATGCGCGCGCGAAGCAACAACGCATTGGCCTCGTGCCAACGATGGGCGCGCTGCATGATGGCCACCTTTCGCTGGTGCGAGCGGCGAAAGCGCGCTGCGACGTGGTGGCCGTTTCCATATTTGTGAATCCTACCCAGTTTGGGCCTGCCGAAGATTTGTCAAAGTATCCGCGCCAATTTGAACGTGACTGCGAACTGCTGGCGCAGGAAGGTGTCGACGTTTTGTTCGCGCCACCGGTCGAAGAGATTTATCCTGCCCGAGAAATCACCTGGGTATGGGTTGAAGGCCTCAGCGAAAAACTTGATGGACGGTCTCGGCCGGGCCATTTTCGCGGCGTGACCACGATCGTCTGCAAGCTCTTTAACATTGTTGAGCCCGATGTTGCTTTCTTCGGACAGAAAGACGCAGCGCAACTGGCGGTGATCCGGCGCATGGTGCGGGACCTGAATTTTCCTGTCGAAATTGTTGCCTGCCCGATTGTGCGCGAGGCCGATGGGCTGGCCATGAGTTCGCGCAACGCTTACCTGAGCGGCGAGGAGCGCATTCGCGCGCTCGCGCTCAACCGCTCGCTGCGGCACGTTGAGCAGGCATTTCGGGGCGGAGAACGGCATGCTGCCAGGCTGATTGCCGCCGCCAGGGAAGTGCTGGCCCGCGAGCCGGAGATCGTGCTCGATTATCTCGAGATTGTCGATCCGGATACGCTCGATCCCGTCGAACAACTGTCGCAACCTGCGCTCGCAGCGGTTGCTGTCTATCTAGGATCGACGCGCCTGATCGACAATATCATTTTGCTTCCCTGACGCAAGTCTGGTTCCGGCGCTGCTCGTGGCTCCTTTTAGCCGGCGAATGCTTCGGCAAAAACCGGAGTCTCGTGCGTTCTCTGCGACATTTCGCAGGGAACACTTTCCGGACGCGCAAACTCCAGGTGCCGTTTTTGCGCGTAAATCCAAAGATGCCAACCCCACTTCGAAGCCAGCCAGTCCTCGACAGGAAGGGGGAGCAGTTTCCCAAGCAGAGGAAGCCAATTCGGACTCCAGAAGCAAACTTCTGTCTTGACATCCCTGAAGTGCGAGAACATCTCGCGCGCCGATGACTTCGAAAACACTTGGGAGAGAGGATTGTCGGGTCCGTCGGTGTTCCGATTCAGCATATTCTGCATCTCCAGGTAGGCGCCAGGGTCTTGGCGAATAAGTTCTGCATGGCGGCGAAGATCTTCTTCTGTCTCTCGCCAGATGGTGCGCGCCAGCCTAATACCCAATTCCATCCTCAGCATTTGTGCGCGCAGGCGGCGGACCAAGCCGAGGTTGATGCGGTAGTTGAACGAGTCTCGGTAATAGAGCATGATTACCGCGCGTCCGCCCGGAGACAGCACGCGATGGACTTCCCGGATGGTTCGCGGAGTGTCGGGGGTGTGGTGAAGAACGCCATGTGAATACACGAGATCGAAGGAGCCATCGGCGAAAGGCAAATTCTCAGCGTCACCCTGGACGAAGGTCCCCTGCAATTTTGCCAATTGAAAACGTCTGCGCGTAATGTTGACGGCTGCGTTGGTCAAGTCCACCGCCGTGTAGTGCGCGCCAGCGCGTGCGAAGCGTTCGGCCTCGCTGCCACATCCGCAACCGATTTCCAGCACACGCAAGCCCTTGGTTTTTTCAAAGCCCACCGCTGCCTGCAACCTCCGGTGCACTTTGTACCTGTGCTCGTCGAGACTCCGATAAAAAGCGGGTGTTCCGCGCGGCTCCGAGGTGAACCATGAATCGCATGGCGTGCTCTGCCAGAATTTCTGGACTTGCTTTTTGATGTTGGGCTGAACAGGTGAGGGATTGAAATTCGTGCGCTGTTCGGGTATCGGACACAGCGCCGGGTCTACTGCCAGTGAGTGTGACATAGCATACGCCCCGATCTTCCCGGAGCTCCCATTCGGGACCGGGAAAAAAATTCGAAACATTATATGTCTATAGGGTTACTTGGGGTATGGCACTGACTTGGCGCTCCAAATGGAGTAGTCGATCCCAGGCTGAAATTGAGCGTTACGGTCGCGGACCCGATACAAAAGAATTACCCGAAATGAAGAAGCGGAGCGGCTGTTCGGCGGATTTCACGATACCGATGCGAGGCGTCTTCATTATGCGGCGGGCGCGATAGCCGTCATCGACGATGCGCAGATCGGAACGTGAATTCACCAGGCTTTTCCCGTTGTCGCGTGCGCGAGTGATGTCCAGTGCTTCGCAAAGACGACCGGGGCCGGAGGCGATTTTCTTGAGAAGAGAAAGCTGCTTAAGATCGGTTTCTTTCGCTATCTCGATTCCCCGCGCCTGAGCCATTTGTACAATGCCGGCCACCGGCTCCAGCGCGCGAAACAGCACGCCACCGGGCACTCCGTCGGGCAGGCAGGAGACGTTGAAACAGTAGTGATTGCCGTAAATGAAATAGACGTAGGCATGTCCGGGAGGGCCGAAGAGCACAGCGTTCCGCGCTGTCTTGCCGGCGGCAGAGTGCGCCGCAGCATCGTCCTGCCCGAGGTAGGCTTCGGTTTCGACGACGCGACCGGCGAGGATTCCGCGAGGCGTTTTGCGGATCAGCAATTTGCCGAGCAACGCCCGAGCTACCCGGCGCGGATCGCGATCAAAGAAGGCAGTATCGAGCAAGGACACTTCCATGTGCAGAGGTCCTTCGCTTCGCGAAGGATGACAACTTGAAATTATCTAGTGAACTTTGTTGCTCACCCTTCACGCCGCGCTCTTCAGGTACGCCAGCACCTCATCGGCGTGGCCTTCGGCTTTCACGTTGTTGAAGATGTGCTGGATTTTGCCGTTGGGACCAATCACAAATGTCGTTCGCGCAATGCCTTTTACTTTCTTGCCATACATGTTTTTCTCTTTGACCACGCCAAATAAGTTGGCGATCTTCTTGTCGGGGTCGGCCAAAAGCGGAAAAGGGAGACTGAACTTGTCCTGAAATTTTTTCTGCGACGACGCGGTGTCGGCCGATATGCCGAGCAGCACCACGCCAGTCTTTTTAATCGCCGAATACGAATCGCGAAAGCCGCAGGCTTCCTTGGTGCAGCCCGGCGTATCCGCCTTCGGATAGAAATAAAGAACGATTGTTTTGCCGCGAAAGTCTTTCAAGGCAACCTCTTTGCCGTTCTCATCCGTCGTACTAAAGTCTGGGGATTTATCATTGACTTCCATGGGAATTTCTCCTCGCCGTTTATGGTTCCATCGCAAGTTATATCGCAAGGGGATGTTCGCCGTCACGTTGGCTACATCCGTCTGGCTGGCTGGCGCGCTGCTGGCCGCGCAGATAACGACGCAATACGGACGCAAGGCGGCGGCCGACAAGGGACCTCGCGCCCTGGGTCTGGTGGAACTTTCTCCCACGGGCAAGAAAGCCCGCATCATTCCCGTCGCCATCATGATGGACGGCAAATTTTATGACGCGGGCTCGTATAAAGCTTCGCCTGTCCCGATGGCTCTCGACTTCGGAGTTGTCTACGAGGCTTTTCAGAGCGGTGTGTCGCAGGGCACGCTGACGATCACGCAGCCCGGGCAGCTGAATCATGAGTGGATCGCGGAAGGCACGTGGCTTCCAGCGGGGATGAAAGATCCGAAGGCACACAAGAAGTACGAGGCGCCAGTGATTGCCGACGACGACAAAGATGGGCCTCCGGTGTTGCACCGCCGCGCCGAAAAGACAGATTCGGACAGTGGGGCGAAAAGCGATGAAAAGAGGGATGCTGGGAGCTCCGATACCGGTAATCAGAGTAAAGATAAGAGCAAAGATCAGTCGGCGAGTGCGAACCCTTCGGCACCGACTAGCGCTGCGCCAGCGGCAAATGCGCCGAATTCCGCCGATAGCGGCAAGGCACCTGCAGCGGCAGATGCCGCAAAAGCTACGCCGGCGCCGTCGATTCCCACAGCGACCGATTCCGCACCGGAAGCGGACGTGCCGATCGGAGATCCGAATCGACCGCGCTTGCGTCGCGGTAAGCCGGAAACGACCTCGCACCAGGAGCCATATGCGACGTTCGAAGCGCTACCCGCGGTGACTACGAAGACTTCGGCAGCAAATCCGGTTACGGCTGCCAGCGCCACGCAACTGGATACGAAGGTTGTGGCTTCGCCGCGCGTTGTCCTGATCCCGGCCATCTCAGATGCACGCGGCCCTGACCCGCGTCCTTACAACTATGATGTGAAGCCCGCGGAAGAGGCGATCTATCGCAACAAGATGTTGGAGCTGGCGGCGAGCCAGCTGCGTAAGCCGGCGAGCCCGGCAACGAAAGACACCGCGACCGCGGGCAAGAGAGCTGCTGTCACGAAAGCGGCAGCGAAATCAGCGGGCAAGCCGGCAAAGTCGTCTCTCTCGCAAGAAGATTTCGAAGATTTGCGCATGCACATTTTCGATCTCTCCAGTTCGAACGAGCCGGTGCTGGTGCTTTCGGCGAAGACCCGTCCGGTTCCGAACGCTGAGGGAGTGATCGCAGAGCCGAAGGAGATAACTTTGATCGCGCGCACCAATCTTGAGGGTGAGCTGCGAAAGCTTTTTTTCTCCGCAACCGATTCTCGCCATCTTGATTTAACTCCGCGGATGGAATTGATCGATGCGGTCGATGCCGACGGCGATGGCCGCGGAGAGTTGCTCTTCCGTCGCACCTTCGACAACGGAAGCGCTTATGCCATCTACCGCGTCACCTCTGACGGATTGTGGACGCTGTTTGAGGGCACGCCCTAGAGGCCTGCCTCGGTTGAGGTCTCGGGGCCGATGCATCAGCCGTTTATTTCCCAGATTTGAAAATTTCAAGTCCGCCTTTTACCCTCCTGACAGCTTTCCGTTTATCATGGAGAACCAAATTGACTTCGGGTGATCACCTATGAAGACATTTCTTGTGATTCTGGCTCTGGTTTCGTGTCTGTCTGTGTCGGCAATGGCCGCCGAGGGTAAGAACGTTTCTTACAAGTCCGGGGGCGAAACTGTGAGTGGTGTTCTCTACACTCCCGCCGGCAAAGGGCCGTTTCCGGCGTTGATCGTGATTCATGAGTGGTGGGGGCTGAACGACTGGGTCAAGGAGCAGGCTGCGAAGTTCGCCGATCAAGGGTACGTCGCGTTGGCGATTGATCTGTATCGCGGCAAAGTTGCGGCTGATCCCGACTTGGCTCATGAATTGATGCGAGGCCTGCCGGAGGACAGGGCGAAGCGAGATCTGCGCTCGGCGTACGATTTCCTGGCGGCTCAGCCGGATGTGAAAAAAGAGCGCATCGGATCGATTGGCTGGTGCATGGGCGGAGGCTACTCGCTCGACGCCGCGCTCGAGGAGCCGCACCTGGCCGCGACGGTAATTAATTACGGGCACCTGGCCACCGATCCCGCGGAACTGAAGAAGATCAATGCACCGATTCTGGGGCTATTTGGCGGACAGGACCGCGGCATTCCTCCCGAGGATGTCAAGAAGTTTCAGGAAGCGATGGAAAAGCTGGGCAAGAAGATTGACGTGAAAATTTATTCGGATGCGGGGCACGCCTTTGAAAATCCGAATAACAAGCAGGGATACAAGCCCGAGGATGCGGCAGACGCCTGGAAGCGCACAACGGATTTTCTGGCCGCAACGCTGAAGAAGTAGCCCGATTCTTGTGCGGTTAGGAACACAAGGAATTTCCACTTGCCAGAAGGTACCGCTCTGGTTACTATGCACGCATCCTGAAATCTGATCCTGAGCTCAAGGTTGGGTTCGGACGAGTCGGATAACCAAGTCGCATAACTATGAACATCGGCGAGACCATCCGCAATTTTCGGCTGCAGAGAAACATGTCGCAGGGCGACATTGAAAAACGCACCGGCCTGCTGCGCTGCTACCTGTCGCGGGTCGAAAACGGCCACACCATTCCTTCGCTCGATACGCTGGCTAAGATCGCCGGGGCCATGGATCTGGCCCTCTCGCAATTTTTCGCCGAAGGCCACAGCAACGGCCACAAGGGATTGCCACAGCTTTCCGACGACGAGGTGCGCTTCCTCAGCCAGATGCGCCGCTACTCGGCGAATCTGAACGATAGCGACCGGAAGCTAGTGATCGCCATGGTCAAGAAGATGGCTTCCAGCGCGAAGTAGGGCAGTATTCAGCGATCAACGATCAGCCCTCAGCCATCAGGTAAGTCAAACCCCTTCAAGTCAAGCGATTGGATGGGGTCTGGTCTGGGCAGCCGCTCACATGGGTGGGCACGAGCTTCTGATCTTTCCTGATGGCTGATGGCTGATCCCCACACTTTCGTTCCTTCCCTAACGTCACTTCCGGGAATCTCGTAAACCGCCGCCACCAACGCTAAGCTTTGAGTGGGGAATCTCTGTGACCACTGACGAAGAATTGGACCATCTCGACCACCAACTGCGCCGGCTGAAGATCGAGTACGAGATTTTTTTTAACAACCCAAGAAAACGGCCTCCCACCGACATTGAGTGGAAGGTGCTGCTGCTGATCCGCAAGTTCAGCGACGGCTCGCGCATGAGTTTTGCCCAGCGCTTCCGCTACAACGAGATGGCGCAGCGCTACGCGATCCAGAGCGACTTGTGGCGCAAGAAGACGAGGATTCGCGAAGAGGGAATCCGCCGTCCGCAGGAGGCGCTGCTCTCGGTGCAGGGCGCGGAGATGGACCGCGGGCGGCTGGAGGCGAAGCGTCCGGTGTATGGCGTGGGCAAGCGTGCTGCGGCGGCAGCTAGCCCGGCTGCGGAAGGCGCAGAAGCTTTTTCAGTGGAGTTTTCGGGAGCCGAAGCCGAGCGCGTGCGGGTGGAATCGCTCTATCGCGTGTTGACGAACGCCAAGAAACAATTTGGAGAAGAGGTCTCAGGCGATCTCGATTCTTTCGCTGCCTTCGTCAAGAAAAAGACCAGCGAAATCCGCGAGGAGAAGCGCTGCGATGCGGTTGTCTATTCGGTAGAGACCGAGGGTGGACAGGTGCGGCTCAAGGCCAAAGCGAAGAGCTAATAGGCAGTTGCCAGTGGTCAGCGGGCGGTGGCCTATGGCCAGCGTTTCAAAGGAGCGCGGTTTTGAAATTGCTACGGCGCTTCTTGATCACAGTAGTTCCACGAATTAATCGCCCACTCCTCGCATAGCGCCGCTCGGCCTGCGCTCGACTTGTTTCGGCCCTTGCCTGGATTGCGCCCGGCTCGACAGCCGGGGCAGCTGTCCCTACGCGGTTCCACTAAACTGCTAGAATCTTCCTTCTCTAATCTCTCATCCATTCGAGGCCTCATGTCTAAGATTCAGCGCGCTATTCTAAGCGTTACGGACAAATCGGGGTTGGTAGATTTTGCCCGCAAGCTCGTCTCATTGGGGGTAGAACTGGTTTCCACCGGAGGCACAGCCAAGTTGCTGCGCGAGTCGGGAATCACCGTCAAAGATATTTCCGAGCTGACCGGATTTCCTGAGATGCTGGATGGGCGCGTCAAGACGCTGCATCCGAAGGTTCATGGCGGCATTCTGCATCGCCGCGAAGACAGCGGCCACCGCGCGGCGGTGGCGGAGCACGGCATCCCGGCCATCGACATGGTTGTCGTCAATCTGTATGCGTTCGAAAAAACCGCTGCCAAGCCGGGAGCGCACTTCGAGGAGTTGATCGAGAATATCGATATCGGCGGCCCGTCAATGATCCGTTCGGCCGCCAAGAATTTTCAGGATGTCGCGGTAGTCACCTCGCCTGCCGATTATCAGGCAATCGCCGACGAAATGGCGAAGGCGGGCGGCGCTCTGTCGAAAGAGACGAAGTGGCGGCTGGCGCAGAAAGCGTTTGCCACGACCGCGGCTTACGACTCCGCCATCGCCTCAACGCTCGAGCGCATTGGCGGCGACTTCAAGCTGGAATCGTCGCAGACCGGCTCGACCCAGAGCTTTCCGCAAACTCTTCGGCTGTCTTTCAACAAAGTGGCCGACCTGCGTTACGGAGAGAATCCACATCAAAAAGCAGCCATGTACGCGGACAACTCGGCGGCGGGCGTGGCGCACGCGCGGCAGGTGCAGGGCAAGGAGCTTTCCTACAACAATATTGTCGATTTGCAGGCTGCGTGGGACCTGGCGCAGGAGTTTGACGAACCGGTCTGCGCCATCATCAAGCACACGAATCCTTGCGGAACGGCCACCGGCAAGACGCTGGCCGAGGCTTATCTGCGGGCGCTTGAATGCGATCCCGTGTCAGCGTTCGGCGGTGTCATTGGAGTGAACCGTACGGTTGATGCGGCGGCGGCGAGCGAAATGGCCAAGCTGTTTTTGGAAGTGATTGCCGCTCCGGGATTCGAGGACGGAGCCAAGGATGCGTTCGCATCGAAGAAGAACCTGCGGCTGGTCGAGGTTCCCGCGGGGCAGCCAGGCTGGGTGCTGAAAAATGTTTCCGGGGGAATGCTCGTGCAGGACGCCGATCTGCACAAACTCGCCGAAGCTGATCTGAAGGTGGTTACCAAGCGCCCGCCGACTGCGGAAGAAAAACGGGCGCTGCTTTTTGCGTGGAAAGTGTGCAAGCACGTCAAGTCGAACGCCATTCTTTACGCCCGCGATGGGCAGACGGTGGGCGTTGGCGCCGGACAGATGAGCCGCGTTGACTCCTGCAAGATCGGCGCAATGAAGGCGCAGTTGCCTCTGAAGGGCACGGTGGCCGCATCCGATGCCTTTTTTCCATTCCCGGATGGAGTTGAGGAGATCGCGAAGGCAGGGGCGACCGCGATTATCCAGCCTGGAGGCTCGGTGCGCGACCAGGAGGTCATCGAGGCGGCCGACCGGCTAGGCCTGGCGATGGTCTTTACCGGAGTGCGGCACTTCCGGCACTAATTTTTACCTTTCTTGACAATTGCGGCTCCCAAAGCCCCTGTACCATGGCTTGTAGACGGGCGTGCGCTTTTCAGGTCCAGAACCATTGCGGCGAGGGTAGAATTAAGGAAATCCGGGTGGGTACGGATCAGCATCCAATCGTAGTGTGCATTTAGAGGGTTTCAGGACTGTTCATGAAAAAGCTGTTTTCGCTGGTTTTCGCTCTCGTTAGCTTCACCCTAGGCGTGTCTTTCATGCTGGCCCAGGATTCACAGCCCGCCGGCGCTGCGGAATCCACAGCCGGGTCCACCCCGCAAACCACCGCGAAAGTAAAGGCGCCCGATCGCGCGGCTGCCTACTATCACTTTGCCCTGGCGCACATGTATGAGGAGCAGGTGGCGACCTACGGCCGCAGCGAACTGGCCAACAAAGCTATCGAAGAGTATCGCCTGGCCATCGAGGCCGATCCGACTTCAGCGTATCTGACCTCCGGCCTCGCCGAGTTGTACGCGAAGACTGGGCGCATTCGCGACGCGGTGATCGAAGCGCAAGACATCATCAAGAAAAATCCCAACAACCTCGAAGCGCGGCGTCTGCTGGGAAGAATTTATCTGCGGTCGCTCGGCGACATGCAGTCGGGCAGCGGCTCGGAGAGCGTGTTGAAACTGGCCATCGAACAGTATGAGCAGATCATCCGCCTGCAACCCGACAGCATGGACGATCACCTGCTTCTTGGGCGACTCTATCGCTTGAACAACGATCTGCGGAAGGCGGAGGCCGAATTCAAGATTGCGGTCAAGCTGCAACCGGACTCGGAAGAAGCGGTCACTACTCTGGCGTATCTTTACAACGAACTGGGCGACACGGCCCGTGCCACGCAGGTACTGAGTTCGGTGCCGAACGCCGGACGCTCGGCCAAACTGTATGCGGCGCTCGGATACACCTACGAACAGCAGAAGCAATACAAAGACGCGGTTGAGGCCTACCGGCATGCGATTGAGATGGATCGCGACAATCTCGATGCTATTCGTGGACTTGCTCAAAATCTGCTGAACGATGGCCAGACCAGCGCCGCGTTGGAACAATACAAGGTGATCGCCGACGCGAATCCGGAAGACGCACAAACTTACGTTCGCATCGGAGAGATCTACCGCAAGCAAGGCAAGTTCGATCTCGCCCTCGACAATTTGAAGAAAGCTGAGTCGATTGTGCCGGACTCGCTCGAAGCTCCCTACGACGTTGCCGCCATCTACCAGGCGCAAGGCCGTTATGACGAAGCGATTCCCATCATGCTTGACCTGCTGAAAAAATCGGAGAAGGCCGACGGCAAATATTCGAACGGCGAGCGCAGCAATCGCGCGGTTTTCCTGGAAAGACTGGGCATGATTTACCGAGACCAGGGAAATAATCAGGAGGCGAACGCGACCTTCCGGCAAATTGTTGCCCTGGGCGGCGATGACAACATCGAGCGCGGCTACCAGCAAATTATCGACACCTGGCGCGAAGCTAAAGAGTGGCAGAAGGCTCTGGATACGGCCAACGAGGCGGTGCAGAAGCTTCCTAGCCCACAGTTGAAGATGGTGCAGGCGGCGCAGCAAGCCGACATGGGCGACGCTGACCAGGCGCTCAAATCCGTGCATGCGATGTTGAAGAGCGATGCGGATTCCTCCGAAAACCGGGAAATTTACATCCGGCTGGCGGAGATGAACACGCGGCTACGCCGCTTCAGCGATGCCGAGCAGGACCTCGACAGGGCGGAAAAACTTTCGATCAAGACGGAAGACAAGCGGGATGTTTGGTTCTTGCGCGGCGCAATGTTCGAACGTGCGAAGCGATATCCCGAAGCCGAAGCGGAGTTCAAAAAGGTGCTGGTCAGCGATCCTGAAAATGCCGCGACTTTGAATTATCTCGGCTACATGCTCGCCGACCAGAACGTGAAGCTCGAAGAAGCGCTGGATTACGTCAAGCGCGCCGTGGATCTCGACCCCACGAATGGCGCGTATCTGGATTCGCTGGGCTGGGCATATTACCGCCTGGGCAAGTACGAACTGGCGGAAGACAATCTGCAGAAGGCTTCGCAGAAGATCAACACCGATCCCACGGTGCACGATCACCTCGGCGACCTGTATCAGAAGACGGGACGCTTGAAGCAGGCCGCGACTAATTGGGAGCGGGCGCTCACCGAGTGGAACCGGGAGATTGCCGCAGATGTCGATCCGGTGGATCAGGCGCGGGTGCAGAAGAAGCTCGACTCGGCAAAGATGAAGCTGGCGAAAGAAGAGGACGCGAAGTAGTCGCCGGACTTTTCACCGCCGAGACGCAGAGAGCGCCGAGAAAACACCTCTGTAATATTCAGCCGCCGCAGCCTCGAATGTGTTGAGAAACTTTTCTCGGCGTCTCAACGGTGATTACTAGAACACTGCTAAACTCTGACCATGCTCGCCGACTATGCGGTCCGCGTCGAGAATTCCCGCGGACGCCGCCATCCCGAGCCGCCGCACCCTTACCGCAACGATTTTCAGCGCGACCGCGACCGGGTCGTCCACGCCCGCGCCTTTCGCCGGCTCGAAGCCAAGACGCAGGTTTTCACTCGCCGTTACTCCGATCATTTCCGCAACCGCCTGACGCACACGATTGAGGTGGCACAGATCTCGCGGACCATCGCTGCGCAACTGGGCCTGAACACCGATTTAACCGAAGCGCTCGCCCTGGTCCATGATCTCGGCCATCCTCCCTTCGGGCACTCGGGAGAAAAAGCGCTCGACGCCGCCATGCGCCTGCACGGTCTGTCCTTCGATCACAATCTGCACGCGTTGCGCATCGTCGAAGACTTCGAACTTCGCTATGCGGCCTTTCGTGGATTGAATCTGACTTTCGAAGTGCGCGAAGGAATCATTAAGCACTCGCATGATTACGATGCCAAAGCCCATCCCGAACTGGCGGAGTATTTGCTCGATCAGCGTCCGCCGCTCGAAGCGCAGCTCATCGACCTGACCGACGAGATTGCCTACAGCACCGCTGATTTAGACGATGGCTACGAAGCCCACCTGCTCACAATTGAGCAAATTGCCGATAGCGTAGATTTATTTGCGCGGCATTTTGGGGAGGCAAGAAATCGTTATCCAGACGCCGCCGAAAAGCTCGTGTTCAACGAGGCACTAAAAAGTATTTTTGACGGCTTGGTCGGCGACCTGATTACGAATACAGCCGAACGCGTGCGGGCTGCCGGCGTGCGATCGTTGGAGGATGTCCGCCGCCATAAACGTCGGCTGGCAGCCTTCAGCCCCGCGGTCGAGGACGAGCGGCGGCGCTTGAAAGAATTCCTCTACGAAAATCTTTACTACAGCCCGGCGTTGGCGGCAGAGAAAGAAGATGCCGAGCGCATCACCGGAGAACTCTTTGCCCACTGGATGGAAGAGCCCGACGACTTGCCGCGCAACTACCGCGAAAAGGCCGCCCAGGAGCCGCTCGCGCGCGTCATCTGCGATTACATTGCCGGGATGACTGATCCGTTCATCTACCAGCAGTATGAGAAGTATTGCGGGGCGTAGCGTTCATCTTAAAAATGCTGTCATCCTGAGCGAAGCGAAGGACCTATGCAGTCCTCGATGCGATCAAGGTACATGGGTCTTTCGCTTCTCTCAAGATGACACCTCTTAAGAGTAACAATGGACCAGGAGGGCGAATCACTTGGCATAGGTTATCCGGTAAATCACGCCCGCCGCATCGTCGCTCAGATACATCGAACCGTCGCTGCCGATGACAATCCCTACCGGGCGCCCCATCCAGCGGCCGTGTTTGGTTTCGCCGGATGCCAGCCATCCGGTGATGAAATCCTGTGCGCCGCCCACCGGCTGGCCTTTGTCATCCAGCGTCACGCGAACCACTTTGTATCCAGTCGGCACGTTACGATTCCACGATCCGTGAAATGCGATGAAGATATTGTTGTGATAGTCCGCAGGAAATTGTGTGCCCTCATAAAAAGCCAGCCCAAGCGGAGCAGAGTGCGCCTGCATCTGCACCTTGGGCTCAAGCACGTTCTTGCACCGGGCTTCTCCCGCTTCCCCTTTGTTGAAGCTCGAATCGCGTATACGATCGCCATAACAATAAGGCCAGCCGGCATCGCCGCCATTTTTTCCAAGATCGTAAATTGTTTCGGGCGGAACATCGTCGCCCAGCATGTCTCGACCATTCACGGTAACCCAAATTGTGTCGGTCTTCGGATTCACCGCCAGTCCGACCGCGTTGCGCAGGCCTTTGGCGAAAATCTTCTGGCCGCTGCCGTCGGGATTGAATTCCATCACCGTCGCCCGGCGCGGATCCTTTTCGACGCAAACGTTGCAACTTGATCCCGCGGACACATACATTTTGCCATCGTGAAACAGGAGGGTGCGGGTAGAGTGGCCGCCGCCATCGGGAAGATCGGTCAGCGTCTTCGGATTGGTCGCACGCAGGTTCGCTTCATCCCAATCGTAGCGTCGAACCTTATCGTTCTCGGCGACGTACAACTTGCCTTCATAAAATGCCAGGCCATGCGGCTCGTTCAGTCCGGTTAGAACATTCACGGTCCGCACCGCCTTGCCCGTTTGTTTTGGATCGGGCAGCGCAACCACTCTACCTTCGCCCGATTCGCTCACCAGCAGCACGCCGCCGGGCGTAAACACCATCATGCGCGGCCCGTCGATGTCGCTGGCGAAAACTGAGATGTGAAATCCCTGCGGCGCCTTCAATTGAGTAAGATCGAAACGCGTATTCGCGGCACCCGCGAGCTTGGAAAAAGCCAAAAGAGCCAGCAGGCAGGCGATGAGGGAAAGCCGCAGTTGTGGCCGGCGAAATTGATAAGTGGATCTTTCCATGTGTAGTGGATGATTTTAACAGCGGGTCGGATTGATCCTCGGTGCGAGCTAAAAAGGTTTGCACGCAGTTTTTATATTCGATACCTGCCATAATTACCGCCGCGCAAAGAGCCCTTCCGGTGCTAGGATCGATAATATCTATGAAAATAAAGCACTTTGACCCTGTTTTCGTGGGGGGCGATCTTTGGCACAAAAACTGTTAGTAGATAGGCGTGGCCCATCGGAATGGGTAGTGTCAAAGCATTCTTGGCAGCAAACTTGGAGCAATAATTGAGGCAACCATACTCTTGGATTTTGCCTCCGTTAGTTATGCAATTGTGATGGAAATGACGCAATCAGAATTTCGCCGGAAGGCGCTGGGAGTGGTTCCCACTCTTAAATTTGGAGGAAATTGAAAATGAAAAACCGCACCATCTTCGCACTGCTGCTGGCCGTGATTCTGGCCGTGCCCGTCTTCGCGCAGGATAATTCTGCCCCCCAGAACCAACCGTCCACGCCGCCGGCTACGATGCAGACGGACTCGTCGAATTCGCCCTCGAGCACTTCGAGCACCGCGACGGGCAAGGAACCTTTGCAACCGGAAACCCGGGAAGGCTTCTGGGGGCGCGTCAATCCATTCGCTCGTAAGAAATATGTTGCGCGACAGACGCAGCCGATCCGCGACCGCATCAACGAACTCGATGAGTTGACCGCCTCGAACAGCAAGGCGATCAAAGATACCGACGCACGCGCGCAGCAGGGAATTCAGCTTGCTTCAGCGAAGGCGAGTGAAGCCGACCAGCACGCCGTCGACGCCGGCAACAAGGCGCAGGCCGCGCAGCAGACCGCGCAACAGGCGAATACGCGTCTGAACACGGTCGAACAGGTGGTCACCAACATCGATCAGTACCAGCCGGCAACGCAGACTGAAATCCGTTTCAAGCCGGGGCAGACCGTGCTCAGCCAGAACGCCAAGTCCGCTCTCGATGACCTCGCGACGCCGCTGAAGGACCAGCGTGGTTACGTGGTTGAGGTGCAGGGCTTCTCCTCGGGACGCGGCCAGACGGCGATCGCGAATTCGCAGAAGATGGCGGAATCGGTCGTGCGCTACCTGGTGCTGAACCATGATATTCCCGTCTATCGGATTTACCTCGTGGGCATGGGGAATGCTCCCATTCAAACCGCGGACAACGACGCCAAGCCGAAGCGCATCACTGGCGGACGGGTTGAAGTTAGCCTGCTGAAGAATAATCTTGAGCAGCTTGCTTCCAGTAGCTCGACTCCGACAACAACCCAAGATCAGCAGAAGTAACGAAATTTGGTGGTCCCTCCTGTGAAGGCCCCCCGTGAAAAACGGGGGACTTTTTTTGCTCATGTGCGAATGGAACGCTCAGAACCGCGTGGTATTCTCCAGGGTATTATGGAAACTCTTTCCTACTGGCGAACGGCATCCCCGGTCGGCCCGTTGTTCCTCGCAGCGTCCGAGAAAGGGCTAGTTCGCCTTGAGTTCGAAGGACGCGTGCAGAAAATAAATTCCGGCACGGCTGCGTTACAGGAGTCTGAATCCGCTCTTGCTCCCTATCTTCGCGAACTCGATGAATACTTCGCCGGCGAACGCAAGGAATTTTCCATCCCGCTCGATCTTCGCGGCACCGAGTTTCAACTCAAATGCTGGAATGCGTTGCTTAACATTCCCTACGGCGAAATCCGCAGCTACCGCGACATGGCTCAGGCCATCGGCCATCCGCGCGCCTATCGTGCCGTCGGCATGTCGAACAATCGGAATCCCGTCGCCATCATCGTCCCCTGCCACCGCGTGATCGCATGCGGCGGCTCGCTGTGCGGCTACGGAGGCGGCCTCGACATTAAGCGCAAGTTGCTTGACCTGGAGCGAGGCGGTGTTACAAACAGCTCCTGGCTTCCGCTGCGAGCCAGCGCATAACATCAGCGCGTAGAGTCAGGACGTAACATCGGGGCGGACTAGTCTTATGCCCTTTACGATTGGTGAATTAGGCCCCAAGCTTCGCGATCGCTCCATCTCTCCCGTCGAACTCACGCACGATTGCCTGGGCCGCATTGCCAAGCTCAATCCCATACTGAACGCCTTTATCGCGGTCACCGCTGAATCCGCGCTGGAGCAGGCCCGCGCCGCCGAACGCGAAATTTTTGCCGGAGAATATCGCGGCCCGCTGCATGGCGTCCCGATTGGACTGAAAGACATCATCGATGTCGCGGGAGTGCGTACCACGGCCGCCAGCGCGCTGTTCAGCACTTCGCCCAGCACTTCGCCCAGCACTTCGCCCAACGAACGCGTTCCGGCCGCAGATGCGCAAGTCGTCCGGCGCCTGCGCTGCGGAGGCGCAGTCATCCTGGGGAAGCAGAATCTTCACGAGTTCGCTTACGGCGGCAGTTCGATGATCAGTTATTTTGGCGAGGTGCACAATCCCTGGGATCCCTCGCGCATTGCTGGCGGCTCTTCGGGAGGCTCGGCCGCGAGCGTCGCTGCCGGGCTGGGATTTGCCGCCGTTGGTACCGACACTGCCGGATCCGTCCGCCTGCCCGCCGCTTACTGCGGCATCGTCGGACTCAAGCCGACCTACGGACGCGTGAGCACGCGCGGAGTCGTGCCCCTGTCGTCGTCCTACGATCACGTCGGACCGCTGACGAACTCGGTTTACGATGCGGCTTTGATGCTGCAAGTGCTGTCGGACTACGATTCTCCGAGCCCCTGCGCTCACCGGCTGGCGCCAAGTCTGGTCTCTGCGTTCGACGAACTGCCGAAGAGTCTGCGCGTCGGTGTGCCGCGCGCGTTCTTCTTTGACGATCTTCATCCTGAGATCGCCCAGGCGATTGAAAAAGCGATCGATATTTTTCGCCGATTGCACGCGGAAATTCGTGACATTCATCTCGAAGTCTCCACCGACCGTACGCTGGCGAGTGCCGAGGCCTATGCGTATCACAAGTCATTTGTCGAACGCTCCCCCGAGTTGTACCAGGCGGAAACCCTGCGGCGTATCCAGTCGGGTGCGAAAATCTCCGCCCACGATGCTCTTCAGGCCAGTCGCGCTCTGCAAGCGGACCGTCATGCGATTCAGGAGATATTTGATGACGTAGACGTGCTGCTGACGCCGACCGTTCCCATTCCGCCGCTGGCGATCACCGCATTGCGCGAGCATCCCGACCAATTGCGCCCGCAGGAATTGCTGATGCTGAGAAACACGCGGCCTTTCAACGTCTGGGGCATCCCGGCCATTTCGATTCCCTGCGGATTCACAAAAGATGGCTTGCCGATCGGCCTGCAACTGGCGGCTGCGCCTTGGCGCGGCACTGCTTTGTTGCAGGCGGCGCATGCCTATGAGCAGACTACGGGTTGGCACAAGATGCGGCCATCGCTGATCAACTCCTAAAAGTTCAAGGGAAGAAGATTTGTCACGATGTCAGCAAGATTTTCTTGATCTTCCGCCCGAGCCTGATCGTGAGTGTAGTACTGGTCGAGGCTTTGACAATCGGCACAGTCGCTTTTGTGCCATCGACGCTGACCGCGCCTTCTTTAATCTTTCGATCCGCCTCGCTCGTCGATACCGCGAAGCCGATCTTGACCAGGAGTTTCGCTAGACGAATGCCATCTCCTTCGCGGTTCGCAAACTCGGCAAAGGTAACCGAGACCGTCTCGATGTCTTCCGGTACTTGATCTTTCTGAAACTGCCGCGCCCAATCCTCGGCCGCTTTTGTCGCCCCTTCCGACGAATGGAAATCGGCAACAATCGAGCGCGCCAACTCTTTTTTCAGCGCCATTGGATGCGCCTTCCCACTCGCCGCATCGGCCTTTATCTGCTCGATCTGCTCGGCCCGCACATCCGTCAGCAGTTCGTAATAGCGCCACATCATCTCATCCGAAATCGACATTACCTTCCCATACATTTCCAGCGGCGGTTCGTGAATTCCGATTGCGTTGCCCAGCGACTTCGACATCTTATTCACGCCGTCGAGGCCTTCGAGGATCGGCGTGGTCAGCACCACCTGCGATTCCTGGCCGTAGGCGCGCTGCAACTCGCGGCCTACCAGCAGGTTGAATTTCTGGTCCGTGCCGCCAAGTTCCACGTCGGCTTCGAGCGCTACCGAGTCATATCCTTGGGCCAATGGATACAGCAGTTCGTGCATGGCAATCGGCTTCTCGCCGTGGAAGCGCTTGTGGAAGTCCTCGCGCTCCAGCATCTGCGAGACGGTGTATTTCGCGGTCAGGCGTATGAAATCTTCGGCGGAAAACTTCGAGAACCAACGGCTGTTGAAGTCGACTACCGTTTTTTCCGGATTCAAAATTCTGAAGACCTGCGCCTTGTAGGTCTCGGCGTTTTCGACAATCTGCTCTCGCGTCAGCGGAGGCCGCGTCGCCGAGCGCCCGGTGGGATCGCCGATCATGCCGGTGAAATCTCCGATGAGGAAGATGACGGTGTGGCCGAGATCCTGAAAGTGCTTCAGCTTGCGCAGCAGGACGGTGTGCCCGAGATGCAGATCGGGTGCGGTTGGATCGAAGCCCGCCTTCACCCGCAGCGGCTTGCCCGAGGCTCGCGAGCGTTCAAGTTTGGCGTAAAGCTCGGATTCCTTGACGATCTCCGCCGCGCCTTTTTTGATGTAGGCCAGTTGTTCAGCAACCGGTGCAAAGTTAGTCATGCGGTTTGATTATAACGATCCCCCGAGTTTGCCAGGACTGCAGATCCCTCAGTGCGTTCGGGATGACAAGGTCTGGGAGGTTGAGAGTCTCATGCCAGCCGCCAATAAAAACTCAGTGCAGCATCTCCCTGCACCAATTTCCGATAGCGCTTCAATTCGCCGAAGGCTTCTCCCGGATCAAATCGCTTTTCGTGTTCGGCGATCACTATGCTGTGTTCGCTCAGCAACTTCAATTCGGCGAGTGCCGTCAGTGTCTTTGAATACTCGTCCTGCAACGCGTAAGGCGGGTCGAGAAATACGAAGTCGGCAACCGCATTTGCCGAATCGAGTTGGCGCAGCGCCTTCCACGTCTCACTCTTTAAAATCTGGAAACCCGAGGCAATCGCCAGAGACTTGAGATTGGCGCCAATCACATCGGCTGCGGCCTTCGAAGATTCGACAAAATAGATCATCCGTGCGCCGCGGCTTAGCGCCTCAATGCCGATCGCGCCCGTCCCTGCATACAAATCGATCCACGTCGAACCGGTGAGCGCCTCTGGGTTACCCGCCGAGAGGACGTTGAAGAGCGTCTCCCGCAGGCGATCTGAGGTTGGACGGATTTCGGCGCCGGGCAACGACCGCAACAACCGCCGGCGGTATTCTCCAGCAATGACGCGCATAATCGCTTAACAGAACGAATTCGACCTTCGAATTACCCCTCTGTCGCTCAACCCCCGATAAACCCCGCTTCTGTAGTCTCGGCCCTTCCGATTTGCGCTTTCGCATCCTCGGAGCTCCGATCCGTGTCTAAATAGATAGAATACTTGGTAGGAATGTCGATGCGCAGTTGGTCCATACCGGTTGGTCGCCTCTTCGGAATTGAAATTCGTATTCACCTGACCTTTCTTTTCCTGCTGGTCTTTGTGTGGTTCGTCGAAGCCTCTACCCAGGATGCGACTGCTGCGCTGCGCGGCCTAGCCCTGGTCGGTGTAGTTTTCGGCAGCGTCGTTCTGCACGAACTGGGTCACGCCCTGGTCGCCCGCGGTTCCGGCATTCCGGCGAAGGGTATTATCCTGCTCCCGATCGGCGGAATTACGATTCTCGACGAGTCCCATGTGATTCCCGACCCGATCAACGCCTGGAAGCGTGACATCCGCATCGCTGCTGCGGGTCCGCTGGTGAATCTTCTGATTGCTGGTTTCTCGGCACTGGTACTGGTTTCGACCGTGCCCCATTTTTCGCTCATGGCGAGGCCGCTCCTCCATTCGAGTGCGCTGTTGCGGAGCATTGTCTGGGCTAACGTCTACCTCGGCTTGTTCAATCTGCTGCCGGCTTATCCCATGGATGGCGGGCGCGTCTTGCGCGCAATTTTTTCGCGCCGCTCCGACATGGTTCAGGCCACGCAGCGCGCGGTCCGCATCGGACATGTTTTTTCCATCCTCATGATCATGGTCGGAATGCTGATGAGCAGCCGTCCGGAGACGCGATTGGACGGCCTGTGGTTAATGATGATCGGCTTCTTCCTTTTTGCCGGCGCGCAACTGGAAGAGCGCTCGGCCATGTTTCAATCGGTGCTGCAAAGCGTGCGCCTGGAAGAAGTCATGCTGACCGACTTCGCGACCCTTTCACCGGCCGACACGCTGGAGGATGCGCTGGAGAAAGCCGTGCACACTTTGCAGGATGATTTTCCCGTGGTCCGCGGCAGCGACATGGTCGGCGTTGTCTCGCGGCAAAAGCTGCTCGAGGCGTTGCGCGCGGAAGGCAATGGCTATGTGCAGGCAGTGATGAACCGCATTTTCGATGTGGCCGCGAAGCAGGAATCGCTCGCCTCCGCCTTTCGCAAGCTCTCTGCGCGCAATCTCAGCATCATTCCCGTGGTTGACGAGCAGCATCTCGTCGGAATTGTCACTCTGCAAAACCTGATGCACTCGATGGCGCTGCTCGCAGAAAGCCGCAAGTTGCGGCGCGAAGCGCTCGACTGAGCGCGGAGGCATTGCAGAGGTCAGAGGTTCGATTGCAGATGTTCTGCCGAATATTACTAGTTGGTACCCTCCCTTTCCTCCCTAAAAACTGTCTTTTGGAATCAAAGACTTGGAATAAGTTGCATGTGGGGAAGTTGCCGGGAAATGCTAAAGGACAAATTTGTACGAACTGTTCCGAACGCCTCAACGAGTCCAAATGGGATTCATCGACAACAGACGTGGGGGTCCGCCGCCAACTTCCTAGCCTTCATTGACTTGCCCTACTTCTCGTCCTAAGATTTCAGCCCATGATCGGGCAGACGATTTCGCACTACCGCATCGTCGAAAAGCTGGGCGCGGGCGGGATGGGTGTGGTTTATAAAGCCGAGGATGTAAAGCTGCATCGCTTCGTCGCTCTCAAATTCCTGCCTGATGATGTAACCAAAGACGCACAAGCTCTTGCCCGCTTTCAGCGCGAGGCACAAGCGGCTTCCGCGCTGGATCATCCGAACATTTGCACTATCCATGAAGTTGATGAGCAGAATGGTCAAGCGTTCATCGTCATGGAGTATCTGGACGGCATGACGCTGAAGCACAAGATCGGCAATCGCCCGCTGGAGACCGACACGATTCTTTCCCTGGCCATCGAGATTGCCGACGCCCTCGACGCCGCCCATGCGAAGGGGATCGTGCACCGCGACATCAAACCTGCGAATATTTTTGTCACCAAGCGCGGACACGCCAAGATTCTTGATTTCGGCTTGGCGAAAGTAACGACTCAGGGCGCCGGATCGGACGGGAACACCGAGCCGGAGGTCACCTTCGATCAGTTGACCAGCCCCGGCGCGATGCTAGGCACTGTTGCGTATATGTCTCCGGAACAGGTGAGGGCGAAGCAACTTGACGCCCGCACCGACCTGTTTTCTTTCGGGGCGGTGCTGTACGAGATGGCGACCGGCAAGCTGCCGTTTGCGGGCGCGAGTTCGGGCGAAACCTGCGGAGCTATTCTGCACCAGCAGCCGGCCGCGGTTTCATCCCTGAATCCCGACATCCCGGCTGGTCTGGAACAGATTGTCCGCGAGGCGCTGGAGAAAGATCGCGAGCTGCGCTATCAGCATGCGTCCGACATGCGGGCAAACCTGCAACGCCTGAAACGCGATACTGGCAGCAATTCGTCCGGAGGCGAGTCTGCTGCCAGCTCCTCCACGTCGCGCAGCGGGAACACAGCTCCTGCCAGGGACCGGAATCTCTTGCGCAAGATTGCGCCAGTTGCGGCACTAGTCGTAGCGCTGGCCGTGGGGTTGATATGGGGCGTGGAGCATTACCGTAACCTGCACTGGGCGCGGACAGTAGCCCTGCCCAAGATTTCGGACCTCGCCGACAAGGGAGAGCTGGGGGATGCCTTCGCGCTCGCATCGAAGGCAGAGAAATACATCGGGGAGGACCCTGAGCTCACAAAGCTCTGGGCACAGATTTCCTACCCGATCTCGGTGGAGACGATACCATCTGGAGCCGACTTATGCCGGAGAAAGTATGGTGACGCCGCCGCTCCGTGGGAGTTCGCAGGCCACACTCCACTGAATGATGTCCGCGCGCCGCAGGGCAACTTCATCTGGAAGCTGGAGAAACCAGGATTTGGAACCGTGTTGCGCACGACAACGGGTCTGTTTGGACGCTGGGTGCCAACGTCTCCCGGTGGACCTCGACAGAAAGCCATCGTCGTTCTCGACGAAAATGGAAAAATTCCAGCGGGTATGGTGAGGGTCTCACTGCCGCCAAAGTATCCGCCAGAACTGGTGATACCTGGTTATGAAGGTCTTCCCACACGGGATTTGGGTGACTTCTGGATCGATCGGTATGAGGTGACGAATCGGCAATTCAAGGCCTTCGTTGATCACGGTGGATATCAGGAAAGAGCGTATTGGAAACAGGAGTTCCGCGAGAATGGTAAGAAGTTGACGTTGGACGAGGCGATGTCGAAGTTCCGCGATGCGGCAGGAAGACCCGGTCCGAAAGATTGGATTCAGGGGGAATACCCGAAAGGACAGGACGACTTTCCCGTGACGGGGGTCAGTTGGTATGAGGCCGCCGCCTACGCGGAGTACGCTGGTAAAAGCCTGCCTACGCTCTATCACTGGAATCGTGCGGCTGGCGCCATATCTGCGGCCTTCATCGTGCCCGCCAGCAACTTTGGCGGCTCAGGCATGTTGCGCGTCGGCAGCAAGCTCGGGATGAGCCCGTGGGGCAACTATGACATGGCTGGAAACGCGAAGGAGTGGGCCTGGAACGAGGCCGAATCTGGCAAACGCTACGTTCTGGGCGGCGCTTGGGACGAGCCTATCTACATGTTCATTGACCCGGATGCGCAATCGCCATTTCTACGCGCTTCCAACGTGGGGTTTCGCTGCGCCAAGTACATCGATCCGGCATCGATTCCCAAGGAGGCTAGCGATCCGGTTGTGTCCCCAAGGCGCGACCTAAGTAAGGAGAAACCGGTTTCGCAGGAGTTGTTCCTTGCCTATCGCGGCGCATATTCTTACGACAAGACTCCCCTCAATGGCAGCGTGGAACACTTGGAGAGCGGCGATGCTGCCTGGACCACGGAGAAAATCACCTACCCGGCAGCCTATGGAAATGAGAAGGCTATCACTTATCTATTTCTTCCAACCAAAGCGAAACCGCCATTCCAGACGGTGATCTTCTTCCCTGGCTCCAACGCGCTCTTGATGCGGACGTTCTCGCCGTATTCCACCGCCGCCCTGGATGCGCTTCTGAGGAGCGGACGCGCCGTGCTGTATCCCGTGTACAAGGGGACGTACGAGCGGGGCGATGGCATGGAGGACGATACGGCGAACGTGTCCAGCGCCTGGCGGGACCACGTGATTATGTGGGCGAAGGATGCGTCGCGAGCCATCGATTACGCCGAGACACGCCCCGAGTTGGACCATGAAAGGCTCGCATATTATGGATACAGCTGGGGGGCGGTGATGGGAGGGTTGATTCCAGCCCTGGACACCCGGATTAAGGTGTGCCTGCTAGCTCTTGGCGGCCTCAACTATGAGCGCTCGCTGCCGGAAGTTGACATCATCAACTTCTTGCCCCATGTGCAGCAGCCGGCGTTGATGTTGAACGGACGCTATGACTTCTATTTTCCGGTGGATTCGAATCAGGAGCCATTTTTTCGGCTGCTAGGTTCGCCGAAAGACCAAAAGAAACATCTGATGTACGAAACTGGACATAACATCCCACGCAACGAACTGATCAAAGAAAACCTCAATTGGCTCGATCAATATCTGGGACCGGTGCATTAGATGTTTGGCGGTCTCAGTCACTTATGACTGCAGGCGTGCAACTGTTTGTAACCAGGCGATAGCGCTCGGTGACCCGCCATTCCTGTTTCACATGGTCGTCGGTAATCTACCGGGGTCTAACGACCGGCAGCTAGTGATTAACGACTTACAAACACCTGCTGGGCGGCGCGGACGGCGCTGCCGAATTCTACTTTCTTGGTGGTCAGCTCGGCTATGACTTGCTCGAGGGCGGCTAGCGCTCCGATGGTATCGAGATAATCGTAGTAGCCAAGGTGGGCGATGCGGAAAAGTTGTCCCTTCAACTCCGCATTTCCGTTGGCCACGACCGCGCCAAACTGCTCGCGAAACATTTTGCAGATGGCGTTGGAGTCGGTGCCTTCGGGCGCGGCGACCGCCGTCACCGCAGCCGCGGGACAAGCCGGCGCGAACAATTTCAATCCTAGCGCCTTCACTCCGGCGCGTGTCATGGCCGCGCACAACTCCGCGTTGGCGATCAGCGCCTCACGTCCTGCTGCGAGATCGCCTCCTCCCAGTTGACGCAGGTAATCGAGGGCGGCCGCCATTCCGGCGAAGAGCGAGGTCGCCGGCGTGGAAGCAGTCTCGCCCTTGGTGGCAGATTTTCGTTCCTTGCGCAAATCGAAATAAAACCGCGGAGATTTGGCCTGCTCCATGCGCTGCCAGGCGCCCTCGCTGATCGCTCCATAAGCCAGTCCCGGCGGAATCATCAGCGCCTTTTGTGAGCCGCCGATGATGATGTCAATTCCCCAGGCATCGACGTCGAGATGCGTGGTGCCCAAGCCGGTGATGGCGTCAACGACAAGGAGTGTGTCGGGCAGCGCGCGTACCAACTCGGCGATCTTTGCGACGTCATGCCGCGCACCGGTGGAACTCTCGGTCGCCTGCACATAAACGCAGCGAATCTCCGGCGTCAGCTTACGGCGCAGTTCGTCCAGTGAAAATGTTTCGCCATAGGGAGCGGTCACGGTTTCGACTTCGCAGCCAAAGGCTTTCGCCAGCGAAGTCCAGCGCTCGCCAAATTTTCCGGCGGTTAACACCAGCACGCGATCCCCGGGAGACGTGAGATTCGAAATCGAAGCCTCCATGAAGCCCGTGCCCGAGGAAGTGAGCACGAGCACGTCATTCTGGGTGCCGATAAACTCCTTCAGATCGGCGAGAACGCGCGAGAAGAGGGCGCGAAAGTCGGCGGTGCGATGGTGCGCGCCATAGGAAGCCATCGCCAGTTGCGCTTGCGGCAGCAAGGGCGTCGGTCCAGGAGTGAAGAGGCGGTTTTTCTTGAGCATGGGAATAACCAGAATATGCGATAGCCGCAGATTCTGGAAGCGTTGGACGCTGCAAACAAGATACATAGGTCCTTCGCTCCCCCACCCCATCCGGCAAACGCGGCCGGCTGGGGATCCCGGTCGCTCAGGATGACACCCTTAGCTTTTGGCAGAAAGTTGTGGCACACGACACTGGCTTCCGACCTCTATAATCCTGCCATGCCCTTAATCGATCAGATCCAGAAAGATATTGTCGCGGCCATGAAGGCGCGCGAAGAGCAGCGCCTCTCTACCCTGCGCATGGTCAAGACCGCTCTTAAGAACCGCGAGATCGAGAAAATGGCTCCGCTGGACGATAAGGAGTCGCAGCAGGTCCTCTCCACGCTGATCAAGCAGCGCAAAGACTCGGTCGAGCAATTCACCAAAGGCGGACGCCAGGAAATGGCCGACAAAGAGGCCAGCGAAATTAAGCTGATCGAAACCTACCTGCCCAAGGCCGCCGGCGACGAGGAGATCGCAGCCGGAGTGCGGGCGGCGATGGTCGAGTTGACAGGTCCGCTGACGATGAAAGACATGGGCACGGTGATGAAGGCCGCCATGGCCCGCTTCGCGGCCGCTGGAATGCGCGTGGATGGCAAAGTGGTCAGCGAGGCGGTGAAGAAGGAATTGAGCAAGTAAGTGACCACCGGCGCGATCTACATCATCACGCAAGACCCGCGCTACAAAACGCTACTCCTGAATTCCGCGGCGAGTCTAAAGCGCGTGATGCCCGACCTGCCGATCACCGTCTTCAGCCAGTTTCCGCTGGAGAGTTCCGACTTCGAAAGAGTGGTCCGTGTCGAAGGCTCGCAGGATGGTTTCTACGACAAAACGCTTTTGATGCAGCAGACTCCGTACGACCGTACGCTGTTTGTCGATGCCGATATATATTTCGCCGAGCCGGTGCCTGAGCTGTTTACGATTCTTGAGCAGTTCGACTTTGCCGCCACTCACGAAGAATGCCTGGACACGGATTGGGGGCATCACTATCCGCGCCCCGATATTCCGTCCAGTTTTCCCGAGTTCAACACCGGCATTCTCGCGTACAGGCGGTCCCCGCAAATGGACGGCATTCTCAGGGATTGGTCGAACCTCTACCGCGCGTTTCTCGAAGAACATCCAGGCCAGAAGATCAACGATCAACCTTTTTTTCGAGTTGCTGCCTACAGAAATGACGCGCGCATCGCCACGCTCACCCGCGAATACAACTGCAAATTTCGCGGCCAGGGATACTTGAATGGACGCGTGAAAATCTTTCACGGCCACATCAACCTTAAGCTGGAAAAAAGCTTTGTCGAGAAGGCGATTGCGGTAATGAATAAAAGCTCGCGGCCGCGAGTTTATGTCGCCGGGTCGGTGTACGAACAAAAACTGGTGGGGCGTATCGTGGACCGTCGAAAGCCCGGTTTCGTCGGCCGTTTTCCGCTGCTGCCAGAGCCTGCCATCGTGGCCGGCGCTAGACGCCTGCGGCAAATGTTAAAAGAACGCGGCGCGCAGAGGATGCTTCGCAAACTCATTGGACGCGGGCAGGATGGCCCGTAGGAGCTGGTTCACTACCATCATCCGCAAAGGCTATTTGCTCTGTTGCCACTCCCGATAGGCTTCGCTTTTCCCAATGCCGCGCTCTTTAGCGACTTTTTTCAGCGCCTCTTTTTCATCGATCTTTTTTTCGGCCATCACTTCGCGCACACGCTGCGCGACCGTTACCGTCTCGACTGCCGACGCCGTTGCTCCCTCTTCGGCCTTTGCGATCAGGAGCGTGATTTCTCCCTTCACGTCCCCCCGGGCTTTCAGTTGTTTGAGAACGTCTCCGGCACGTCCGCGCAGGAATTCTTCATGCAGCTTCGTGACCTCGCGGGCGACGACTACGTGACGGCCGTCGCCTAGAACCTCGGAAACATCGGACAGCGTTTCCAAGAGGCGGTGCGGGGCCTCGTAAAAAACCTGGGTGCGCGGAGAATCTTTCACGCTCTCCAGCAATTTGCGCCGCTGTCCTGACTTGGCCGGAAGAAAACCGCTGAAGCGGAAGGAATCGGTAGGCAGGCCGCTTGCGGCCAGAGCTGCGAGAAACGCCGACGGGCCGGGAATCGGTACGACCGGCACATGATGGCGAATAGCAAGCGCGATCAGGCGGAATCCGGGATCGGAAATTCCGGGCATGCCAGCGTCGGTGACGAGAGCGATCTTGGCCCCGCCTTCGAGATCGACCACTAACTCGGCGGCTTTGGTCATTTCGTTGTGCTCGTGATAGCTGACCAGGCGCGTCTGGATGCCATAATGGCTCAGGAGTTTGAGCGTTTGGCGCGTGTCCTCGCAGGCAATCAGGTCTACTTCTTTCAGCACGCGGAGGGCGCGCAACGTAATGTCTTCGAGGTTCCCGATCGGCGTGGCGACGAGATAAAGCGATGGGCCTCCGACGCTGTCTCGTTCGCGGGCTTTGCCATTTTTTGTCTCTGCGCTCATGTCGTGAGTGTAGCAAGAAATGTCCGGAACCATCGCGGTCATCTTTTCCTAATTCGCTTTTTGTTCGCATCATGCTAAACTGACCGAAAGCATTGTGACAGCCAACACTTTACCTTCCAGCCGGCGGGTGTAGGCTACGGGGGATTCTTACCCGGACTTCAGATCCCATCCATCAGGAGCAGCCTTTATGGCCGACGAGCGCAGCAGACTAGAGGAGCGAAATAACGAGAGGGGCAAGGCCATCGATCTGGCCTTCGCACAGATTGAAAAGCAGTTTGGCAAGGGTTCCATCATGCGGCTGGGCTCGAAAGAAGCTATCGTCCCGATCGCGGTGATTTCGACGGGTGCGATCTCATTTGACGCCGCGCTGGGGGTTGGCGGAGTGCCGCGTGGACGTGTGGTCGAAATTTTCGGGCCGGAATCCTCCGGCAAAACCACGATTGCCCTGCAGGTCATCGCCGAAGCGCAAAAGGCTGGAGGCATGGCCGCTTTCGTCGATGCCGAGCATGCGCTCGATCCGGGTTACGCCAAGAAGCTGGGTGTGGACGTCGACAACCTGCTGGTCTCGCAACCCGACTACGGCGAGCAGGCGCTGGAAATTACGGAAGCGCTGGTGCGCTCGAACGCCATCGACGTGCTGGTGGTGGATTCCGTGGCGGCACTCGTTCCCAAGGCCGAACTCGATGGCGAAATGGGCGACAGCCACATGGGCCTGCAGGCGCGCCTGATGTCGCAGGCGTTGCGCAAGCTGACAGGCACGGTGGCAAAGTCGCGCACCTGCCTCATTTTCATCAACCAGATCCGCGAAAAGATTGGTGTGATGTTCGGCAACCCCGAGACTACGACCGGCGGCCGCGCGCTGAAGTTTTATTCGTCGGTGCGCATCGACATTCGCCGCATAGCGGCCATCAAAGAAGGAGACGTGGTCACGGGCTCGCGCACGCGCGTCAAAATCGTAAAAAACAAAGTGGCCGCCCCCTTCCGCGAAGCCGAGTTCGACATTCTTTACGGCGAAGGCATCTCGCGGGAAGGCGATCTGCTCGATATCGCGGTGAACAGCAATATCCTGGAGAAATCGGGCTCGTGGTTCAGCTACAAGGGCGAACGCATCGGCCAGGGACGCGAGAATGCGCGCGCTTTCCTGAAAGAAAATAAAGACACCATGGCCAAGCTCGATATCGAAGTGCGGAAAGCTCTGGGGCTAATTCCGGCAGCCGCGTCGGCAGCCGCAGCCCCGGCGCAAGCGACCGGCACTCAGGGACGGGTCACAACCATGCCATCGGTCGCCGAACCGGGGAAGGTGCCGGCGGCAAGGCGGTAGATGAACTTCATACGGGGGAACTATACCTGATCGAGAAGGGCTGAGGCCTGCTCAAGCTTGTGCTCTATGTTTAGGGCTTGTCGTCGGGCCAAGTCGTAAATCTCCTCGATCACTTTCGAGACCTCTTCTTCTGCGCGAGACGTCGGCAGGTCGTTGGTGCTGGTCTCGAAAACAACGTTTTCTCCGTTGTCATACATTCGGAGAGTGTAAGCTTCGGCTTCAAAGTTGGATCCGGTCGAATACGAAACGGTAAAATGGAAAGACTCTGGGCCGCCGGTAACGGTGCATTGAAAGCTGCTTGAATGTGTGCCTTGCTCCCAGTCCACTTTACGCTGGCGAGTCTTCTCCAGAAGCTTGTTTATGACTTGTTTGTACTCTTTCGGATCGGACTTCACGCTTCACCCCCGCCCTCTATTCCCGACTGTATTTTACCTGATTCTCCCGACAGTATCGCCAGAATCGCATCGCACTTCTTGAGCACCTTCGCCTTATCTCTTGCGTCGAGTTGATCTTTGGACCGCATGAATTCCCCCACCTGTTGAGTGAGTCGGCTAGCCTCTCGGAAGCGTTCTTTGGTGGCGGAATCTAAGAACTCCCATCTTGTAATTGCGCCGTTGATCTCAAACCGTAGGTCTCTGGCTAGGAAGGAGGCCACAGCCAGATTTTCATGTTCGACATGGCTGAACAACTCCGACGCACTCGTATTCAGATGATGAAATTTGTCAACAGCGACGAGGCTGCGAACGTCCCGCCGGGCCTCGTCCGCACTTTTCTTCGCTCCCTTGGCCGCCAAGAAAGCTAGAAAGCTGATTAGCAACCCCGGAGCACCGAGCACCGCGCCTGCAATACTCGACAAATCGGCAATTCTCGTAAGCATTTCTTGGCTTGAAAACTCAACAAAACTCTGGGGTCATCCTTTTTAACCCGCCATCATACACTGCCAAGATGCCACGCCCTCCAATTGCCATCTCCGCCGCCCCCCGCATACAATCCTCCTTTCATTGAAGCTGGTTTTCGAATGAGGGCCCGTGAA
The DNA here is from genome assembly GCA_963775845.1 of uncultured Acidobacteriaceae bacterium. GTDB lineage: Bacteria > Acidobacteriota > Terriglobia > Terriglobales > Acidobacteriaceae > Acidiflorens. The sequence goes on from CAVZKN010000002.1 coordinate 1,264,768, forward strand.
GCGTATCAAAGCCATTTATCCTGGATCGTTCGATCCTCCCACGAACGGACATCTTGACCTGATTGAGCGGGGCAGCAAGATCTTCGACGAACTGGTCGTCGCAATTCTGCGCAATCCCGAGAAGGATCCGCTCTTTAGCGTAGCCGACCGCCGCAAGATGCTGGAGTCGATGACCGAGAGCTTCGACAACGTTTCCGTGGATACCTTCGACGGGCTTACCGTGGACTACGCCTTGCGGCTCGATGCCCAGGCTATCCTGCGCGGCATTCGCGCCATCAGCGATTACGAATACGAGTTGCAGATGGCGCTGATGAACCGCAAGCTGCAGCCCACTCTCGAGACCGTGTTTATGATGCCCGCCGAAAAATATTCTTACCTCAGCTCGCGGCTGGTGCGCGAAGTGGCGCAACTGGGAGGATCCATCGAATGCCTCGTGCCCGAACTTGTGGAGCAGAAAGTTCGTGAGAAAATGGATATCGCGCACAAGTTCACGGACAATCCCGCAGACAAAGAGCGCATCGTGAAGAAGCCGCCTTCCGAGGCTAGGACCAAGACCAGGGCCAGAAAAAGAAGTATCAACGAATAAAATCAGCGAGTGAATATGAGCACCGTAACTGCACCGTCCGCAACCCATCCCGTCCGCCTGACGGAACGCATCAACCGCATCGAACCCTCGGCGACCATGGCGGTTGTGGCCGAAGCCGACCGGCTGCGCCAGCAGGGTATCGATGTCGTGGATTTCGGCGCGGGCGAGCCGCACTTCTCCACACCGCAGCACATCAAGGAAGCGGCCATCGCCGCCATCCAGTCAAATTTTTCGAAGTACACGGCCGTCGGCGGCACGACCGAGTTGAAGGATGCAATCGTTCATCGCCACGCCGTCGATTTCGATTCCGATTACCGGCGCGAGGAAGCTGCGGCCTCGGTAGGCGGCAAGCACGCACTCTTCAACGTCATATCCGTGTTGGTCGATCATGGCGATGAAGTGATTCTTCCGGTCCCCTACTGGGTCTCGTTCAAGGATATGGTGCGTTACGCGGGCGGCAACTGCGTGCTACTCCACAGCGACGAATCGCAGGGCTTCCGCGTTACTGCGGAGATGGTCGCGAAACTGGTTACACCGAAGACGAAGCTCATCATCCTGAATTCGCCCTCCAATCCTTCGGGTGCCGTAATGAGCCCCGAGGACATGACCGAAGTCGTCAAATTAGCCCACCAGCGCGGCATCTGGGTAATTTCGGACGAATGCTACGTCTACTTGAACTACACCGGCAAGCGTTTTTCGGTCGGTTCCCTGCGCGAATATCGCGACCGCTTCATGGTTGTTGGGTCGCTCTCAAAGACTTATGCCATGACGGGCTGGCGCCTCGGTTTTACTCTTGGTCCCGCGGCGATCATAACGGCCGTACAAAAACTGCAGAGCCAGTCGACGTCGAATCCAACTTCGATTGTGCAGAAAGCCGGAGTGGCGGCGCTGCGAGGCTCGCAACAATGCGTTGAAGAAATGCGCGCGGGATACATCAAGCTGCGCGATCACGTGGTCAAGGGACTGCGCTCGATCCCCGGTGTGCAATGCACTATGCCGGAAGGCGCGTTCTATGCCTACCCGAACGTATCTGAATTCTTCGGACGCAGTGGGATGAATTCCGCCTCCGATATAGCCGGCAAACTTCTACGCGAAAACCACGTCGCGACCGTGCCCGGAGAAGGCTTCGGGACGAAGCAACATATTCGCGTCTCGTATGCGACCTCGATGGCCGAACTCGACCGCGGACTGGAGCGCATGCGGAAGTTCTTTGGCGCACTGTAGTCAAACGCATCCGCAAAAGTACCGCTTTTAGGTTTGTCATCCTGAGCGAAGCGAAGGACCTATGTATGCCGCGGATTACATAGGTCCTTCGCTTCGCTCATGACAAACTTATGGATTGATGCTGAAAAATCCAGACGACTGGATCACCGCATTCACAGCTTGCGCGCATGACCCAACTTTACCCACTCCTGATGCAGCCCATCTTCGACCCGCGCCCCTGGGGCACGCTCGATCTCTCCGCCATTTATCCGAATCACAAATTCAACCAGCGCATCGGAGAAGCCTGGCTGACTGGCGACAATTGCGTAGTAACAAACGGCCCGCTGGCGAAGCGTGCGCTCGCGGATCTGAGCAAAGAATTCGGCCCAGAACTCGCGGGCACAGCCGCGCCCGACCCACAGCGCTTTCCGTTGTTGCTGAAGTTTCTGTTCCCCGAGGAGAAACTTTCAGTCCAGGTACACCCCGACGACGCCACCGCGCGGCGCTTCGGTGATCCCTGGGGCAAAACTGAATGCTGGTATGTGGCCCACGCGAAACCCGGAGCACAGATTGCACTCGGCCTCAAGCCCGGTGTCAGCGCCGCGCAGTTCGAGCAATCGATCCACGAAAATCGCGCCGAGGAACTGCTCAACTGGATCAACGTCTATCAGGGCGAGATGATCTACGTGGCTGGCGGCACGGTGCACACGCTGGGGCCGGGCGCGGTGATCGTCGAGACACAGCAGCAATCCGACACGACCTATCGTCTCTACGACTACGGACGCCCGCGCCCATTGCATCTGGAGCGCGGCCTCGCCTCGGTCAAGGAAAACACCGCCGCCGGCAAGGTGATTCGGCCCGCGCCGGTTGCGATTGACGGCGGCAAGAACCGGCGTTCATCGATGATCTCGGCTCCCTACTTCACGGTGGAGTTGTTCGAATTGAAAACGCCGCATGAGTTTTCAACTGCTGCATCCGACCCAGTGTACGCGGGCAAAACGTCGGCGCAGATATTAGTCGCGGTCGAAGGCTGTGGCGTCGTCGAGGCGCAGGGCTGCGACCCGGTGACCTTCTCTAAAGGCGACGCGGTAGTGGTTCCGGCGAGCGTGGGCGAGTTTCATGTCCGTCCACAGTGGGCGGTCGAGTTCTTGAAGGCCAGCGTGCCGGGCGCGACCCTCCCGGAACCCGCGGTTCGCAGGTAACGATCTGTTGGAGCGCCGGGCGTCCCCGCCCGGCCAAGGTATCCGTAGTTCCCCAAAGGCTGGAAGTTTATCGAATCCTGGCGTAGATGGTAGGCTCTTTAGTGACCGTGAAATCGAACCCGCACTTTTATCCCGTAATCCTGGCCGGAGGCCGAGGCACGCGTTTCTGGCCGCTCAGCCGCAAGCGCCGAGCCAAGCAACTGCTCGCGCTCGACGGCAAAGAGAGCATGATCCAGCAAACCGTGGCGCGGCTCGCACCGGTCGCCAGGCCCGACCATTTCTGGATTATCACGAACGATGACCTGCGCTCGGCGATTGCTCGGCAGCTTCCGAAACTGCCCGCAAAGCAAATTGTCGCCGAGCCCATGGGACGCAACACGGCTCCCGCCATCGGACTCGCCGCATTTCTGCTGCTTCACCACGATCCCGACGCGGTGCTCGGCCTGTTTCCCTCGGACCACGTTATTGCCGACCCCGCTCGCTACCGCGCAACCCTCGGCCGGGCGATCGAGATCGCGGCCGCAGGAGAGAACATCGTGGTGCTCGGCATCCGCCCGACTCGACCCGAGACCGGCTACGGCTACATCGAGGCGGGGGCGGCGGAGGACGGTGGCTCGCTGCGGGTGCGGCGTTTTACCGAAAAGCCGGATCTGGCAACAGCTCGTCAGTTCGTTGATGAGGGGAACTACTATTGGAACAGCGGTATGTTTCTGTGGCGCGCCGACACGCTGGCCAATGCCTTGCGCGAGCATCTTCCGAACACCGCGCCGCTGCTGGAGAAAATTGCCGCCGCCTATGGCACGCGAAAATTTGCCGACACTTTTCGCAAACTCTATGCCAAGTGCGAGAACATAAGCGTCGACTACGCCATTCTCGAACCTAGATCAGCAAAAGGGGTAGGCCGCTCTAACATCTTTTGTCTTCCTGCTGATTTCGGATGGAACGACCTCGGCTCCTGGACCGCGTTGCACGAGCATCATGTGGCGAAAAGCAAACCGGCCGACTCGACTCCGATTTCTGCCTCCGGAAGTTTTGCCCTGAATGCGAAGAATAATTATGTGCATGCTCCCGGCAAATTTGTAGCGCTCGTGGGTGTGAACAACCTGGTAATTGTCGAGACGGACGACGCGTTGCTCGTAACCACGCTCGACCAGTCGCAAGATGTCGGCAAAGTGGTGAAACATCTGGATGAGAAGAAGCTGAAGAAATTAGTGTGAAAAGGCAGTCGTTGGTCGCTGGTCATTAGTCGTTAGCAAGACCGGCGCATCGCGAACGACCAACGACTAGCGATCAACGACTACCCATGACGCAAATCAAATTTGGTACCGATGGATGGCGCGGCCTGATTGCCGACGATTTCACTTTCCATAACGTACGCTGCGTAGCCGGCGCAATCGCCAGTTATGTTCTAAAGCACGAGAATCCCGCGAACGGTATTGTCGTTGGCTACGACACGCGCTTCCTCTCTGACCGCTTTGCTCGCGCCGTGGCTGAGGTCATCGCCGCCGCGGGAATTCCTGTGCTGCTGGCTAACGATTATGTGCCCACGCCCGCTGTCTCTTATAACGTCAAGAAACTGGGCGCGGCGGGCGGAGTCATGGTCACCTCCAGCCACAATCCGTGGAACTGGAATGGTGTGAAGTTCAAAGCCAAGTTTGGAGGCTCGGCCACGCCTGCGATTATGGCGGTCATTGAAGAAGAGCTTTCCGCCAACACGTCAGCGAGTGGTGGTCCGCCGGCGAAAATCGAAGAAGTGGATCTGAAGCCGGCTTATGTAGCGGCCGTCACCCAGTTCGCCGATCTTGATCTCATCCGGCGAGCAAATTTTAAGTTCGCCATCGACTCGATGTACGGCTCTGGCCGCGGGGTTTTGCCCGGAATCTTCGACGCGCACGGCATTCGCTATGTGGCAATTCGTCAGGAAGTGAATCCGCTTTTTCCGGGCATTAATCCCGAGCCGATTCTGCCGCACGTTGCGATGCTGCAGGAAACGGTGGTCAGAGAAAAATGCCACGCCGGCCTGGTCACTGACGGCGACGCGGACCGCATTGGCGCTGTGGCAGAAGATGGAAGCTTCGTCGATTCGCACAAGTGCATGTCGGTTTTGCTCAACTGGTTGCTGGTGCGCAAAAAGTGGCCGGGCGATGTGGTGCGCGCCTTCAATACCACCGGCATGATGGACCGCATCGCCGCCAAGCACGGACGCAGGCTGCATGAAACTTCTATCGGCTTCAAATACATTGCCGACCTGATGATGGAGCATGACATCCTGATTGGCGGAGAAGAGTCGGGAGGCATCGGATACAGCCGGTTCCTGCCGGAGCGCGATGGCATTCTCAACGCGCTGCTGCTGGCCAACGTGATGGCGGAAGAAGGCAAGCCGCTCGGCCAGTTGGTCGCCGATCTGCAGCGCGAGTTCGGTCCACATTATTACGGGCGGCGCGATCTGCACATTTCCGATGAGGTCAAGGCGAGCGCCATTCGCCGCGCCGCCGATCCGCAGACTAAAAAACTCGGCGCTTACTCGATTCTGCGTAAGGAGAATCGCGATGGCGTGAAGTTCTATCTCGATGCTCCCAAGCACGGCAATGGAGCCGACGCGTGGGTTCTATTTCGCGCCTCGGGCACAGAACGAATGCTGCGCTGCTATGTGGAAGCGGCCGCGCCCGAACTGGTCGAAGAAATTCTCGCCAGCGGCGAAAAATTTGTCATGCAGACATAACCACATTGGAGCGACTCGAAAACACGATAGGATAGTAGCAACGCTCTCACCATGACAGTCGTCCCGGAAATCACAGCAGCAGTCGCCGATTCGGCGGAGTCGCGCGAGTACAACCGTATTAAGCGCTGGCTTGGCGTTGCCGACGTCGTAATCGGCTTTGGATTGCTGGTGGCACTGCTGGCAACGGGTTGGACGGGAACACTTCGCGACTTGGCCTGGCACGGCGCAGCGCAGAATTATTCGCTTGCCGTTTTTCTCTACGTGCTCATGCTGATGCTCATCAGCAAGGCGGTCGGCGCCCCCTTCGACTACTATGGCTTTCGGCTCGAACATCGATATAGCCTTTCCAACCAGAGACTGGGCGCGTGGCTGTGGGACGAATGCAAGAGCTTTCTGATCGGCCTGGTAATGGCCGCCGTGGTGGTTGAACTTCTGTACTTCCTCTTGCGCCAAACTCCGGAACATTGGTGGCTGGTGGCGTGGTTCGTTTTTCTCGGATTGTTTGTGCTTCTCGCGCAGTTGGCGCCGGTCGTGCTCTTTCCGATTTTCTATAAATTCGAACCGCTCGAGAACGAAGAACTCAAGCGGCGGCTGATCGTGCTCAGTGAACGCGCCGGCACGCGCGTGCGCGGAGTTTACAAGTGGCATTTGTCGGAAAAAAGCAAAAAGGCGAATGCCGCGCTCACCGGCCTCGGCGCCACCCGGCGCATCATACTGGCCGACACTTTGCTCGACAACTATTCCGACGACGAAATCGAAGCCGTCCTCGCCCACGAACTGGGGCACCACGTGCACCGGCATATTCTGAAGAGCATTCTTGTGCAGGCGGGGATCACGCTTTTCGGTTTCTGGCTGGCCAACGAAGTCTTGAGCTACGCGGTGGAGCGCCGGCACATGTTTGAGACCATGTCCGACTTCGCCAATCTGCCACTGCTGATCCTGGTCTCGACCGTGCTTTCTCTTTTGCTGATGCCCGCCCTGAACGCCTACTCCCGCTTCAACGAGCGGCAGGCCGACCGCTACTGCTTCCAGTCCGTGCCCAGCGTCGAACCATTTGTCTCATCGATGACAAAGCTGGCCGAGCAAAATCTTGCGGAAAAAACTCCGGCCCCCTGGGTGGAGTGGCTGCTTCATTCGCATCCTGCAATTTCAAAGAGGATCGGCGCCGCCGAAGCTTGGGCGAAGTCGCACTGACGGAATTGGGTAATTTGGCAATCGGGTAATTTTGGCAATTTGGAAATCGAGGCAAGCCTAAGTTCACGAAAGAGGCGCCGATTGTAGTCCGGATTTTGATTTTCCAATTACAAAATTACCCGATTACAAAATTACCAATTCTTCCGCAGAATCTCTTCCACGCGCCGCACATCTTCTTCGGTGTCGACACCCACGGTGTCGAACGGTGTCTCGGCCACGTGGATGGCCACGCCATTTTCGAGAAAGCGCAGCTGTTCCAGCCTCTCGCTGCGCTCCAGAGAAGACTGGGGCCAGCGCACAAACTTGTCTAACGCGTCTTTGCGGTAGCCATAGAATCCCAGATGCTTGTAATACTTCGGATGCGCACCGTCGCGGTCGTGGGGGATGGTGGCGCGGGAAAAATAAAGCGCGCGGCCGCCGGAATCCGTCACCACCTTCACCGCGCTCGGATTATTAACGTCAACAACCGCGGCCGGAGTCTTCAGCGTTCCCACCTCGACCGAGGCGCCTTGCATCAGGGCGATCAAACTCGCAATATGCTCGGGACGCGTCAGCGGTTCATCGCCTTGAATATTCAGATAGACGTCCGCGGGAATGGCGGTAGAGATCTCATGCACCCGCTCCGTGCCCGAGCGGTGCTCAGCCGAGGTCATGCGCGCGCTGAAGCCTTCCTGTTCGCAGAACCGCAGAATTTCCTCCGAATCGGTGGCGACAATGACCTGGCTCAAGGATGAACGTTGCACTGCGAGGTAGACCCGGGAGACCAATGGAACACCGGCGATCTCCCGCAGCATCTTGCGCGGAAGACGGGTGGATGCAAGCCGCGCCGGAATCACCGCAAGGACCTTCATGCGCTCAGTTTCGCATAAGCGCGCTGCTTTGACCCAATTCGCCGGGCAGTGGATATGATTGACACTTGATTCGATGCACTCTTAGAATGCTTTAGGGACGCGTCCACCCGCGTCTGCGGGATTCTTTGCCCATTTCCGGGCTGTCCCTGAAGTTCTTCCGCGCATTTCCGGAATGGCGGTGTAGCTCAGGTGGTTAGAGCGACGGTCTCATAATCCGTAGGTCGTAGGTTCGAGTCCTACCGCCGCCACCATTACTTTCAAGCACTTGGAGGATATCCGGCGGGACCGCCATTTCGTCTGGTTGCGCGGGGGTTGCGGATTGTTGCGGAGTTGTTTCTGCCTGGACTGCCTCTGCCTCGACTCCATCAAGTTTGTCCACAAAGCAAACATTAGCACCGGGAATTAGGTGTCCGTAAGGTGTCCACGGTGACCTGAATGGAACTGTGCCCCATGTGCTCTTTCACGTAGACAATCGAGGCACCATTTTGGGGAAGCAAAGAGCCGAAGGTGTGACGGAGATCGTGAGGGCGAATCCTGCGAATGCCAGCTTTGGCCAGCACGGGAAGGAATACGCGCTGGTAGAGATTATCGGGGTCGAGGATCGTCCCTTCCGGTGACCGAAAGACGAGTTCGCCGGAGATGTCGTTCTTTCCTTTCAGGTAAGCCTCCAACAAACGCTTGTCTCGAAGTTCGACGAGCACCCGTCGAAGCGCGCGGGATAGATCCGCCCGTCTCGATTTCATGCTTTTCGTCGTCGTATGCTCGCGATGCACGTAGTTGTGCTGCACCAGAATGAAGCGCGCAGAGTTATTGTCATCGCCGCCGAGCTGGACGTCGCCCCAGTGGAGCGCCACGAGTTCTCCCGCGGCGCAATCCAGCGCGCACTGCCATCATTAAAAGGGGATGGTAGTCCGGGAAAATCTCCTGAGCCGCCTTCAGAAACTCATCGTAGAAAGGGATCTCCTCGCAGCCGGTGAGGTTGGCGGTTACTCCCGAGAACGGCTGCCAGCTTCGCGTTTGAGCCCCCCAGTTGGTGGGCTAAGTCGCAAGCCTAGATTGGTAGGGTCGGCCGCCTGCCGCGCCCATGCCCGCCTTCGCTGATCTCGCGGCTCGATTGGATGCGGTGATTGGCGAAACCCGGTGGCCGGTGGCGCGAGTCGGTTCCGGCGTCACGATTCTCGGATCCGCAGCGTGCCGATAATCGGCGGTATGCCGCACGACGGCGCATAATCTAAGGTGATATCCGGAGGCACCATTCATGACCGCCTCATCTATCGGAAAACATGCGGGCACTGCGACAGCGCTTGACCAGCCTACCGTCCCGGAACCTTCGTACGCCGAGCGTGCGCGCACCCTAATGTACTTGGGACGCATCGGTAGCCTCTCAACCCTCTCGCGGAAGCAGCCGGGGTTTCCCTTCGGGTCCGTGATGCCCTATGGGTTGGACGAACAGGGGCGTCCAATCTTCCTTATCAGCACAATGGCGATGCATACGCAGAATTTGCGGGCGGACCCTCGCGCTAGTTTGCTTGTAACTCAAACTGAGGCCGAGGGTGATCCCCTCGGTGCATCGAGGGTGACGCTGGTGGGAAATGTAAGGCCGATACCGCAGCCGGAGGTAGCGGAGGCTCGTAAGCTTTACTTGGCATGCTATTCCAACAGTAGGTATTGGGTGGATTTTGAGGACTTCTCTTTTTACCGCATGGAAGTGGTGGACGTTTACCACATCGGGGGTTTTGGAGTGATGGGATGGGTAACGGCCTCCGAATATGATCGCAGCCAGCCCGATCCCCTTGCTGACTCAATGGCCGAAATCATCCAGCACATGAACGCCGATCACAAGGATACGCTCGTCCTGCTTGCCCGGGGATTTGCTCACATCGACTCCCATGAAGCAACAATGACTGCGGTCGATCGCCTCGGGTTTCATGTCCGCTTGAAGACTCAGGATGGTATGCGTGGCGCCCGCATCGCATTCTCGCGGGAGGTGAGCAATCCGGCAGAGACTAGAAAAGTCGTGGTCGAGATGGTGCAACGGGCGCGCTCGCGTGCCGTGTGAATCTCTGCGTCTGATAAACAACTGGCAGTACGGGTTACGGTGAGCGCCCCGAGGGTGAACCCTTTGGTTGGATACGATCGTCACCCGTTGACGGAAATTTGCCGAAGCAGCTTACCTGAAGAAGCGACTTGCATACGCCGGCCCGGTCAGCCGGCCCGGTGGCCCGATTCAGAGGGAGCACATAACCTATCCACTCTGAGACGGTGAAAACTATTAGGGATGACCAAACGCGCTGAACTTGGATTGCCGACCTTTGGGGTTATGAGCCCACAGGCAATTGGAATTACAACAACTTACAAGACACGGTTCAATCCGATCCTGTACCGGAAACCGTCCCTTTCAACTCGTTCAGAGCCAGTTAGAATACTCGCTTCCGCATCGCAAGAGGGGATCCAATCGATGTGTCAAAGAACGAGTGTGACTCTGCTGCTTATTCTTACAGCCACCGTGGCCCTGATCTTCCTCTTGCTGCCCAGGATTCCGCAACCACAGACGTATCACCTGTTTGCGGATCGGCGGAGTCTACTGGGCACACCGAACTTTGGCGATGTCGCTTCCAACTTGCCTTTCGCCGCAATTGGAATATGGGGCCTGATCTTCTTACTGCGGTCCGATGCAAATGAAGCCACCGGGCGTTTCCTTGAGCCCGGCGAACGATGGCCATACGTCTTCGTTTTTCTGGGTCTGCTACTGACAGCGTTCGGGTCTTCCTACTATCACCTGTCTCCTAACAATTCGCGATTGGTGTGGGACAGGCTGCCGATGACCATCGCGTTCATGTCGATGGTTGCAGCGATCATCGCCGAACGCATCAGTCTCCGAGTCGGCCTCTGGCTGCTACCCATTCTCGTTCTTGTTGGAATGGGCAGCGTGTGGCAGTGGTATGCGAGCGAGTTGCGAGGCTTGGGCGACTTGCGTTTGTACGCTGCCGTGCAAGTGTATTCGGCGTTGGTGCTGTTACTGGCGCTGTTCCTGCCGCAGCGATACACACGCGGGTCGGATCTAGCAATCGTAGTCGGTTTCTATGCGCTGGCGAAGGTTTTGGAGGCGCTCGACAAACCAATCTTCGCGGCTGGGCACATCGTTAGTGGCCACAGCTTAAAGCACCTTGCTGCTGCCGCGGCCGGTTATTGCATCCTGCGGATGCTGCAAAAGCGGCGACCCCTCGCGCGGCTGCCGTCAACTCCTTCGACCCTCGCGTCTGCAACCTAAGCTGAATCAGTCTGAAAGGTTACCTTCACTTTACATATTTGCCATTGTGGACTTCATATTCAACGCGAAATGGTTTCTGCGTTTTGCGATCTTGCCAGCCTTCTTGTGCTATCAATCGATTGGCCTGAGCGAGACGTTCGGAGGGCTGAGGGTGGGAGCGGAAGTAGCCTTCGAGACTTTGAATTGCCAACTCCGAAAGTTCTTCTTCCGGGCTCTGAGCGTGAATAATGTATTCGTTGTGTAGCTTGGCGAATCTCTCGAATAAGGTGACTGCGCCGTAGGGTGAGTAGCCGCCGAGGACCGCGAGCCGCATGCCTTCGCGGTCTGCTTCCAGTTCCTCATCCTTGTTATAGCCCGCCTCCCACACGGTCAGCGGGATCTGCACCAGAGACCCGACAACGTCGAGTTTCAGATTGTGCAGCCGGGCTTCGATCTGTACGCGTTCGACGCAGTGATAGTGGTCAATGTGTTCCACCTCGTGGGCGAGAACAGCTGCCAATTCGTCCTCACTAGTCATTAAGTCGAGCAAGCCCTCTGCAACATAGATGGGACCGCCCGGAAGTGAGAATGCATTGATCATCGCGCGGTTCGGCAGAATATGAAAAGAATATGGCAGTCGCCGGTGCGCGTGCAGCACAACGTTGTTGCCGACGCTACGAACATAATTCTCGAGCCCGAGTTGCTCGGGACTCAACGGGGCGGCGCCGGCTGAATATTGGTCGGCCAATTGGTTGCCGATCGCGATTGCTTCGTCATCGGAAAGGCGGGTCAACCGCATCGGCACTCGGCTCAAGTCCCGTTGAGCGTCGGCTGCGACTTCTACGACCGCATTGGCCGAAACAGGAGTAGAGTCATGCCGGCGTTGGCTGAAGTAAAGCGCGGTGACGCCGACTGCGAGAACGACGACGAAAATCGCCAAACGCTTCATAGGAACTGCCGTATGGCATCACGATACTTGCTGTACAAGAACGACACCAGCAAGAGGGCGGCCCCGAGAATAATAAAGGTGATGTAGCGATCGCGGGGCGCCAGGCCCCAGGCGTCGCGCAACATGATCTTGCCGACACAAACCAGTAGCAGGATCATCCCGGTCAGGCGGTAGCTCCGCTCGTTCGCGGCAAGGGCGAGCAAGACAACCAGAACTCCTTCTATGCCCCAAGCGACCGTGACCATGCCCGCTCGCATTTTCAGCGCAAGCATGAGCGTAAGCAAGAGCACGGGAGCAAAAAACATAAGTGATTGCGCGCGCCGACGAAGAATCGGGAACGGTGGCTTTGCGCGAAAGAAAATAAAGGGCCGCGGCGACGATTGAAACGGTAACCATGCGCAGAGATATGCCTGGCCAGTGTGTTTCTTCCAAGGTGAAATTGTTGGTATAGACCTGCACCACTGCGCATGCCGCTACAACATTAGCTTGCCATGCCAGTTGCCGGTAGCCGAGTCGGCGCATCGCCAGCGCAAGAGCGACGGCGAAGACGATCCAGGAGACGGCAATCCAAGGCGTGGGCACCGCCTCGTGGAGTACCCATAGCATCATGCCTGTGCCAATCCAGCTGTAGGCAATGCGCGAGAAATCAGCGTGACTCCGGTTAGGCAGGTTTACGCGCCGGGCAATCCAATATGCCCCGGCGACGAATGGCAACGCGGCAATCGCGTGGAGTGGGATGTTGTGCCAGCATTCGGTGCCGGCTCGATTGACGGTCAGTGCGGCCAGCACGGCCAGACCAGTCAAGGCGTGAGAGTGCCAGGCGAGCGCGTGATATCGAATCCACTGCCGGATTTCCACGAGGAGCACGGCAAAGGCAATGGCCGCGAGCGGTTGCCAGAGTTCAGCGACCTCGTAATAGATAAGCGAAGTAACGAGGGCCGTGCCGGCAAGGGCAAAGAATCCGCGGAATGAGCGCTGATGGTCATCATCCCTCAATTGTGACCACTTCGCCGTCAGATAGAATGCAGCAGCAATGAGCGGCAGCGTGATCAGCCGTATTTGAACGTGGGTGCGTTGAGGAGTCTCACTGGGCAGGGTGCCCTGCGCGAGTGTCTGCTTGATCCTGATGTCGATGGCGTCCTCGCGGTTGTCCGCAGCGCCAGCCTGCCGCAACATGACAAACTGCGCGAAATCGTCCACCAAGATGTTTCTGATCTCGCGGCGATTGAGGATAGGCTCTCAGGCTACGACGCATGTTTCTTCTGCCTCGGCGTCTCGTCGGTAGGGATGAAGGAGGAAGCGTATCGGCGCGTGACATACGATCTGACCGTCTCAGTGGCTAAGACCTTAGCCAAGCTCAATCCGACAATGACCTTCATCTACGTGTCTGGAGCGGGAACCGATAGCACGGAACGCGGCAGATTAAAGTGGGCGCGGGTAAAAGGCAGAACCGAAAACGCACTCTTGCAGATGCGATTTAAAGCCGTGTTCCTGTTTCGCCCCGGCTACGTTCAGCTACTTCATGGCATTCGCACAAAGACCAGATGGTATGGGGCGGCTTACGCTTTGATGAGACCCCTGTATCCCTTATTGAAAATGCTCTTCCCGAACTACGTGACAACGACTGAATGCGTAGGTCGCGCCATGCTAAGCGTGACGAAGCGAGGTTTCCCAAAACCTGTCCTTGAGAATCGCGACATCAACGGGATGTGTGGATCAATTCGTGCATGAAGCCTCCGAGCCTGTTCGGATTGCAACCGAAACTGTTGATCTAACCTCCGCATTGAAGCGGGGGCTTTCGTTTGTCCAGACTCAGACACCTGTTAGGAAAAAGAAGCGAGCAGCGTAACGGTAGGTACGCAGTTGCAAGTACGTTCGCCAACGTACCGACATGTGGCCCAGTCCGGCGATAAGATTTTTCTCCAGCCCCACTAAGGGAGATGTCCATCCGAATGGCGATCCTTTTCATCGATGATCACACATGTGGGTCGCACACGGTTGTTCACAAACTTCGGTCTTGCGGTTACGAGGTACAAGTAGCCCCAGACGCAGAGGAAGCCCTGACCTTGTTTCGACTATTCCCAATCGACGCAGTGGTCACGGACTGCCACCTTGAAATACCCGGTCGCGAAATTGTGCCCGTGCTAAGGCGGATCGGCCCGGATGTTCCGATCATCATGATGTCGGCGTTCTGCGGTGTGCCGTGCAGACGCTTACGGCATGCGGATGCCTGCATCGAAAAGGGAAATGTTGGAGCCCTGTTGAGCGCATTGCGGGTGTTGCTCTGTTCCCGCGCTTATGGGCTGTACCGATCTGTTGCCGCTTAATTTTGAAGTCTGTTTGGCCCCTTCTCCGGCTTCATGCGGAAGGCGATCCTTAGTTTGAGGCGGACTTACTCGACTCTCAAAGCGGCTTCCTGGAAATCGCCAAATACAAGAACAGCAGCAGTGCCAATCCGCTGACCACACTTCTAACGGCATGCAATATTTGGGGAGGGGAGTCGCCGAACAGTTCTGTCACTTGGTATTGTGATTTCTGCCACAGACAAACACCCCAGTGCGTGCTTATGCTGCCGCATGGACAACGTAAGGATAATCCTTCAGCCCAGTGAAGACCGATTGGGTTTCACGGTGATTTGCGCTGATTGTCAGACCGTTCTCCTTGAACACCTGCTCTGTAGATGGGCTGCTAATTGCCGAGGCGAAGAATTTGTCGAACATAAGTGTGAAGGCAAGGTCTTAGCCGCGTAATAGGGGAAGCAGCCGGTAGAGCCTGAGGTCGCAAAGGCCGATGAGGACGGCAAAGCCCTTCATGCTGAATGCTACGTTCAAAGACTATTAGCCAAACTTCACAAGTCAGAAGGTCGCCGAAAAATATGACCTCTCAGCCTAGCAACAGAGTCTGGGACGCAGTTGCTTTTTTGGGGGGGGCAGTGGAGATTGAGGTTCCGGCTTACACCTCATCGAACGCTTCCGTTCGCTTCCTAAAGTGACTTTCGTTCTTTTGTACACGGTTCTCGGTCAGCTTAAGATGTTTTAGGAAGGTGCCGAAATTGCGAATCAAGAGTAATTCAAATTGGGGCAAACCCTGTGGAGAGATTCCCAATACTCCATCCTCTTTTGAGGAGATGGTGCGGAGATTGAGGCTATCGGAAAAAGAATATCGGAGTTCCGCTCTGTTGAAGGAATGGGCGAAAAAGCATAAAGACAGCAAGTATGTTCCGCAAGATTTGCTGGATGCGTGGGGAATCGAGGCGAAGCTCTGAGCCGAGAATGTTTGTCTGCTCGATTCAGATTGTGACAGTCAGAGGGGGCGCGGACGAATCCGCTCAATGGAGATTCCTAACCGCAGCCACCATACCATGGCATCACCTCTCCGCCCCCTTCGGGCCGAAAAGTGTAACCTATGTCTCCGGAACCTTCTGTTACCTATGTCTCGGAACGAACACAAGCACTTTTGGCTTCTCTCCGAATCCGCCGATCAGACCCGAAACAGGGGATGCCGCGACTGGGCTTGCCGGAGATGGTCTTGCACCCGGTACCTGGGCTGCCTCCCTACAGGTACCGCACAGGTCCGGCGCCAAATTTAGTTCCATACAAAGTACCCTGTAAATCCATTACCAGCCCAGCTTCGGGCGTGCCGCCATTCCCTCCGCCCGCGAAGCTGTGGAGCACCTTCTCTCTGCCGGAGAGCGACTGGGGAAGTCCGCAGAGAAAGGAACCCGCAGTAGCAGACGTACTTGACAAGGGATTAACGGGGAGCTGCCCACATCCATCGTTTAGCCTTGACTAAGCTAAGCCCGAACCCCAATGAATATCCAGTTTGACCCTATATCATGGATGTGCCCGATCACCGGAGTCGTTTCATTGCTCTTATACGAACCAGAAAACCGCGTGGATCTTCCATGGTAATGCCAAGCCTGAAGCCTGGCCATGATGCAGCTCGCCGCCGATTCTGGTTGGCAATGTTTGGGTTTGCCATGGCGCTTGCGCTGCTGCCTTTTTCCTACAAAGTCGAACGCCGCCTCGAGACAGTTGTTCACATCAAGGGCGGAGAATCGGAAAAAGTCGACCGCGAACTTGCGCAGCGTTTCCACTCACCGTACGCACGTCGTGTGGTTCTGGTGATTAGCGGTATTTCCGATCCGGATTCCGCTGAAGGCGCAGATGCATTAGGCTTTTTAACCAATTCGCTGCGCAGTGTGCCGGGAGTGTCGGGTGCCGTCTCGAGTCTAGATTGGCCAGATCCTCTGTTCACTGGGAACAATGGCGGGGGCTTGATCATCGTCGGACTGGATCCGCACGATGAAACCGTCGAGGCGTTGGTCCCCAAACTGAGGGCAAGAGCAGACTGGATGGAAGGTCAGCTTAGATCGAAATATCCCAAGATCAAACTGGAGATTACGGGTGAAACGCCGCTGACCTTCGATCTTCGCAAGGTCAGTGCAGATGAAGTCAACCATGCCGAAGAACGGGCGATGCCAGTTACTCTCTTCCTGTTGGTGCTGGCATTCGGCAGTATTGTGGCCGCGCTATTGCCGCTGGGAGTCGGCGTACTCTCAATTTCGATGGCGATGGGTGCGGCTGCGCTCCTCGCGCATTATCTGCACCTGTCGATTCTGGTGCAGAATCTGGCAACGATGCTTGGTCTTGGCTTGGGCATCGACTATGCATTGCTGATGGTCAGCCGGTTTCGCGAAGCGTTGGCCGAGGGATATGATCCCGGCCGCGCTGCCGATATTGCCGCCGGGCAAGCGGGGCGAACGCTGATCGTCTCGGCCACGACAGTTGCAATCGGATTTTCGGCGCTGCTGACCGTGCCCATCAGCGACCTGCGCTCCATCGGGATAGCTGGCCTGCTGGTAACCCTTTTGAGTGTCATGCTGTGTACATTCATTCTGCCTTGGGTGCTTGGTCTGCTGGGGCATCGCATCAATGCCGCCAGAGTGCGACTTCCAGCAAGACGAATCAAAACGCGGGAAAACCTATGCGCAGCGAATGAGCGCTGGGTATGGTGGGGAAGCATCATAACCCGCTGGCCCCGCACAGCTCTGCTGGTCGCCGGGATTCCGCTATTGATGGTTGCACTCCAGGCACGGAGAATCTCTCCGGGCATTCCCGACCACAACTCGCTCCCGGCCGCAGCCGAGTCGGTAAAAGCGCTGCACACGCTGCAAGGCATGGGGCGGTCCGGTATTGTGCAGTCCCTTCGAGTGGTGCTGGAGTTTCCGCCGCAATCTCCGCCACTCTCGCCGGCTGGTTGGCTTGCCGTCAGTCGCTTGACCCAGCGCTTCCAGAGCGATCCTAGAGCGGAAGAGGTCTTGTCACTTCCGACACTCACGGGAATGTCCGACACCGCGGATGCTGTCAACGATGTACCCGACCCCATCCGCGAAAGTTTTCTTCGCAGCGATGGCCAAGCAACCTTGATTGAGTTGCTGCCCACGGCAACTCTTTCGCCCAACGAACAAATACGATGGGTACGAGATGTGCGTTCCTCCGATGTCGCCGCCATAACCGGCGTGCCCGGCGCTGTATTGCGCGTCGGCGGCCTTCCCGCAATCGATGCAGACTATGACTTGGTAGTAAGAGAGCGGTTGCCAAGGGTGATGCTTGGCGTCATCCTGGGGAGCTTGCTGGCGCTCCTGATCGGGTTACGTTCCCTATTTGCGGCGGTGAAAGCAATTCTGCTCAATCTGCTCTCCGTTGGCGCTTCATTCGGTGCGTTGGTTGTCGTTTTTCAGGAAGGCCACGGCGGCAAACTCTTTGGGCTCGACGGGCCGACCGGTACGGTGTATCCGATCGTGCCCATTCTCGCGTTTGCCATTGTCTTCGGATTGAGCATGGACTATGAGGTCTTCCTGGTCGCCCGAGTCCTCGAAGAACGGAGGCGCGGACTCTCGGAGAGATCAGCCGTGATCGAGGGCCTGGCGCGGACGGCCGGGCTCATAACCAGCGCTGCGGCAATCATGATTGCCGTTTTCACCGCATTCACCCTGGGGAGCTTTCTGGTCATCCAGATGCTCGGCTTCACGCTCGCCGTGGCGGTGCTCATTGATGCTACCGTGGTGCGGATGGTGGTCGGGCCGGCACTCCTGCAACTTGCCGGCGACTGGAATTGGTGGCCCTTCGGCTTATATGGAGCCACGGCAACATCTGAAAAAGAGCTCATGCCATGACGGTGGACACCGTGGATGCTCCAGTGGCGGCACTTCCCTGGCAACAACTTAATGAAGCGATTCGATTTATTTCACTTTCTCTTCTGGAGCGCTGGAGCGGCCGATATCAAAATCCTTGCGCCCAAGATTTGCCTTTCCCGAGCCGAATTCGATGGCGAGAATCGAGGAGCCGGGCTTGCCCTGCAGCTTTGCCTCCACTTGCGACGCGGACCAAGCGCCGCCGACCTGCCGCAGCCCATAGTAAATAAATTCTTTCTGCTGTCCCGTTCCCCGAATCGTCTTCACCGCATGCACCGGGTACAAAATGCTGCGGTCGATCCACGAGGTCACCGAATCATAGTGAGTCTGGTCTTCGGAGCCGGACACGCTCTTGAGGACAAAACAATCCCGTGCGCCATATTTCTCGGCCGCCAGAAGTTCCTGATGCTTCCAGAAAAACTGGCTCTCTACCATATCTTCATAGGAGAAGTCTGTTCCCGCGAGTGGGTCTTTCCAATGTTCGAATGGCAACACGCTAGCGGTCTTCTCGCCAGGAAGGACCGTCTCGATGGTCACGTGCCCACTCACGCTCATATGCAGAAGAACTCTCGTCTTCTCTGAGCCGGGCCCGGAGATCTCGCATAGCACACGCAGACCATCGGGAAACCAGTGAGCCTTGGCGGCAAACTTGTAGCTGGTGCGCTTACCGTTGCCCTCCACGCGTGTGAGGCGCCCGGTCACGCGGTAGTCCAATTTCTCTATACGCTGGCGCGTGCCCGTCAGCACAGTCTCCAGCTCAGGATTCGCTGCGAAGGTCTGCGATGGACACACCAGCGACAACAGCGCTAGCAAAGCGAGGGACGCTTGAATCGTACCAGAGGGGTACCTGCCAACCTTGCGGTTACGAGAAAGCATTACGACGCGACGTAGGAGGGTCATAGCGATGTATAGAGCCAAAGTTCGTACGGGCCATCCATGGGTAACGGTTGTACGTGCCCTGCACCACTACCCGAGCTTTTGGAGCTAATTGCGAATTAGACTGTTTGGCGCTAGCGCGATCTGGAGGCAACAGGTAGCGATTCGCTAAACGTCCCCGATTCTGGAGCCGGCTTCGTCGCGCTCCCACGCTTGTGCCGGCTCATTCTCGGGAACCGGTCCTATGGCCGGATTCTGCATGATCACGCGCGCGCAGGTGTTCCATCGCAGAATGGCATCGTCATTTCCCGGTGTCGCAAAATTCATAGCTTTCTCGTAATGATCCATTGCTTCCCGCAGCGCGTGGTATGCAGATGCGCCGGCCCCAGCGCCGCCATGGCGAATGCGCGCATTTCCCAAACGCTCCCAGATGATGCCCTCGTAGTAGGCGCGCTCATAGTCGCCCTTGATCTGTGCAAGAACCGCTTGCGCGGCTTTCGTATCCACATGCGAGTGGAATTGGTCGGTTCGCGCGAGCAGAAGCGAAATCAGCGCTGGCTGATGGTCGGGCTCGATGGCCAGAATATCGAGGCAAATGCTCTCCGCGAGGCTGGGTTCATTCAATAGTCTGTAGCGCTCTACCTTCGACAACGCTTCGGGAATACTCTGCTTGGAAATGGATTTCAGTTCGAAATGCATAACATCTCCTAGTCTTTATCTTTCGAATTGCTGAATACCCGGAACAGTTTCGACAGCGGATCGAAGAAGCGATCCACAACGCGCTCCTTAAGCGGGATGATCGCGTTGTCGGTGATGGTGATGCTTTCAGGACAAACCTTGGTACAGCACTTGGTGATGTTGCAGAGACCGATGCCGAATTGCGTTCTCAGCTCTTCAACGCGGTCGCCTACGTCCAACGGATGCATTTCGAGCGCGGCCGCATACACCAGAAATCGCGGGCCGATGAATTGTTCGTGCATGTGATGGTCGCGCAAGACGTGGCAGACATCCTGACATAGATAGCACTCGATACACTTGCGAAATTCCTGCACCCGTTCGACATCTTCCTGGGCAATGCGCCAGGTGCCATCGGGCGCGTCGGGCCGCCGCGGCTGGAACTTGGGGATGCGCTTCTTTACCTCGTAATTCCACGATACGTCCGTGACCAGGTCCTTGATGTGCGGAAATGCTTTCATGGGTTCGACGGTCACGGGGTGATCCAGAGGAAGTGTATTCAACCTCGTCATGCACATCAATTTCGGCATGCCATTGACTTCGGCCGAGCATGAGCCACATTTCCCGGCCTTGCAGTTCCAGCGAACCGCCATATCGCCGGCCTGCTCCGCCTGTATTTGATGCACGGCATCGAGGACGACCATTCCCGCCGAGACTTCCGTGCTGAAGTCCTGGAAGCTTCCCTGACCTTTTTCGCCGCGCCAGATTCGAAACGTGGCCGTCGCCATCACTTCATCTCCTGGATGATCTGCTTCAGATCCTCTCGCATCGGTGGAATGGGCTCGCGCGTGAGCTGCATTTCTCCGCCGACGCTTTTTCGCGCCACGAGGTTGAAACCGCCGTACGTTTCGTCCTTGGCTGGAAAATCGTCGCGGAAATGCGCCCCGCGGCTCTCCTTCCGCTCCAGCGCCGCTCGAGCAACAATTTCCGATACGGTCAGCAGACTGTGCAAGTCGAGCGCCGTATGCCATCCCGAATTGTATTCCCGGTTTCCCGGCACGCTGACTCGTTCACTGGCAGCTTTCAACTCTCGAATACGCTCGAGCGCTTGCAGCATCTCCTGTTCCTGACGCACGATCCCCACCAGTTCCTGCATCAAGTCCTGCAATGCATGTTGGACGGCGTACGGATTGTCGGAGCCCTTGCTCTCGAAGGGCCGCAGCGCCCATTTTTCTGCGGATCCGAGCTCATCTGTATTCACCTCGCCGAGCGAATTGTCTTTGGCATAGGCTGCCGCGTACTCTCCGGCTCGCTTGCCGAAAACTAATAAATCGGAGAGTGAATTCCCGCCGAGCCGGTTGGCGCCATGCAGACCTGCTGCGCACTCTCCCGCTGCAAACAGGCCGGGCACGTTTGACATTTGTGAATCACCGTCTACCTTGATGCCTCCCATCATGTAGTGGGTTGTGGGACCCACTTCCATCGGCTCCTGGGTAATGTCAATGTCGGCCAGTTGCTTGAACTGGTGATACATGCTGGGCAGCTTCTTCTTTATATGCTCCGACGCCTTGGGGATTCTTTCTTTGATCCACGCAATGTCCAGGAAGACGCCGCCGTGGGGACTGCCGCGCCCTTCGCGCACCTCTCGCCGGATGCAACGCGCCACATGGTCGCGAGTCAGCAACTCCGGCGGACGTCTCGCGTCCTTATCTCCCTGCGTGTAGCGCCAGCCTTCTTCGTCCGTATCGGCGGTCTGGGTGGCGTAAAGCGGCGGAATATCTTTGAACATGAATCTCTCGCCGTTCCGGTTGCGCAGCACCCCACCTTCACCGCGCACTCCTTCCGTGACCAAAATGCCGCGCACGCTCGGGGGCCAGATCATTCCCGTAGGATGGAACTGCACAAATTCCATGTCCATGAGTGCCGCGCCTGCATCGTATGCGAGCGCATGGCCATCCCCGGTGTATTCCCAACTGTTGCTGGTGATTTTGAATGCTCTTCCAATTCCTCCCGTCGCCAGCACAACAGCTTTGGCGCGGAACAGATGAAATCGGCCGCGCTCGCGATCGTATCCAAAAGCGCCCGTGATACGACCACCGTCCTTCAGGAGCGTGACGACGGTGTGCTCCATGAAAACGTCGAGACCGAGATGGATGCCGTGGTCTTGCAGAGTGCGGATCATTTCGAGCCCGGTGCGGTCGCCCACATGAGCGAGGCGAGGATAGCGATGGCCGCCAAAATTCCGCTGCAGAATCCGGCCATCGCTCGTCCGATCAAAAAGGGCGCCCCAGGCCTCCAGTTCACGCACGCGCGCCGGAGCTTCCTTGGCGTGCAGTTCCGCCATTCGCCAGTTGTTCAGGTATTGACCGCCGCGCATGGTGTCGGCAAAGTGAACGCGCCAGCTGTCGCGATCATCCACATTTCCCATCGCCGCAGCTACGCCGCCCTCGGCCATGACTGTGTGTGCTTTGCCGAGAAGAGACTTTGAAATGACCGCGACCTTTACACCGGCGGCCGAAGCCTCGATAGCCGCCCGCAGACCGGCGCCCCCGGCTCCTATGATTAGAACATCGTGCTCATGCGTGATGTACTCGCTCACTAAACGATCCTCCAATCCGTCCAGATACCCATCGAGCACATCCGTATATACAAATCGGAAAACCCTACCGAGAAGAGGCTGCACCAGGCAAACAGCATGTGACGATGATTAAGGCAACTCACGCAATCGTAAGCTCGCTTGCGGGCCGGCGCTCCTGCCAGGCGATCGCGAAAACCGCCGATCAGATGACGAAGGGAGTGGCATCCGAAGGTGTAGGAGCTTAGAAGCACGAGGTTCGTCAACAAGACGAGAGTGCCAACGCCGATGCCAAACCGGCCGTCGAACCAGAATGCATCCCACACGTCGCGCGCCAGGATTATGAGAAACACCAGCGCCAGATAAAGAAAATAGCGATGTACGTTTTGCATGATGAGAGGAAACGATCGCTCACCGAGATATGACTTGCGCGGCTCGCCTACGGCGCACGATGGCGGATCCGCCCAGAAAGCCTTGTAGTACGCGCCGCGATAGTAGTAGCACGTAAATCGAAAACCGCCGGGAGCCCAGAGTATGAGCATGGCTCCGGTAAACCAAACCGGCATCCAGTTTGGGCTTGTGCCAAACCAACCCTCTGGCCCAAACAATTCAGGCGAATAAAATGGGGAGAGGTAGGGTCCGAACCTGAAATGATTCCCCTGCAGCGCAGCCCATGTGGAGTAAACGATGAATGTCGACAACCCTATAAACACGACCAGCGGCTGGACCCACCAATTGTCGGTTCGCTGCGTCTGTCCAAAACCCGCGCGCGACAATGGGACGTCAATCTGAGACATCAAGCCTCCTCACGCGTTCGTACTGATCCCGCATCCGCTATCAAGCGCCAGCCTGATTGCGATTGAATACTGACGGTAGTCATAATACAGGGAAATTCATTCCTATTGTTTTCGGAAAAGATGCCCCAAATGAGCAGTGGACAACAATGAATCCAAGAATACCGACGCCACACGCAATCAACATCCGGTACGAGCGCGCTGTGGTACAGTTTTCGTGACCACCAGTTTGAAGGCTGGCGTCCATCTGGGATGGAACGATGAGTACAGGGCGTGAGATTCGCAGCTACGACTATGTGAACCATCCCTACGTCCGCGTCCGCGATGCGTTGACACAGAACGCACTCACGGTGTTCCAGTCGGCTACGAAGGCGGCTGCTTCTCGGGCGCAATCGGTCGCTGCTGAACTTCATGTCGACTTTGGCAGTATTGGGGTGAAGACCGACATCAGTATTTCCGTGAGAAACATTGAGGAAAATATCGTTGATTCCACTTCAACTCCCACCACGCGGCTGTTGCTGGAATGGGAGGCCGCGACCATGCCGAGATTGTTTCCGCTCATGAAGGGCCAGCTTTCCGTTTACCCGCTCACCTCCACCGAAACGCAGTTGGATTTCTCCGGCATTTACGAACCACCTTTCGGCGCCGTGGGAAAAACTATAAATGCGATCGTCGGCCACCGCATTGCAGAGGTGTCGGTGCATCGATTCGTTAGCGACGTGGCAGGATATCTCCGGCAGGCCCTTGCTTAGATGACCGTCTGCGTGGAAACATTTGCGCTAGGGCGCGATTGATCGGAGTAGTCCGGGGACTACAGGCAACCGCGCTCATGATTCTCTGTGGGACCCTTACCACCACCAAGAGTGCCCCTGGTACGAGATCAAATTGGATCAGTGCCGGCGGCAGGCAGTGTCAGGCATGCCAGATTTCTCTGAGCACTCGGCGCCAGTTCTGGCCCAGAACCTGGCGAAGGTGCTCGTCGGTGTATCCCCGCCTGACTAGGGCGGCGGTGAGATCATAGACTCGTTTCTGTCCTTCGAGGCCCGCGACCACTTCGTGCGTTCCATGAACGTGGTAGCGCGGGTCGGCCTTCGCCAGCATCTCCTTGAGTATCTGAGGATCTGCCAGATCATTACTCTCGATTCCGGCATCGGACCCGAATCCCAGGTGCTCAATTCCCACCAGGTCGCGCACGTGATCGAAGTGGTTCACGACGTCCTCTACGGTCACCGGCTCCGTGCCCTTGACCATGAACGCAATACACGTAATTCCCATGACTCCTCCCCGCTTCGCCAGCTTGCGAATCGCTTCATCGGTCGAAGTTCGAGGGGCCTCCGGATTCAGTGCGCGGCAGTTCCCGTGCGACAGAATCACCGGCGCTTTGGACATCTCGCAAGCGTCGAGCTTGGTGCGATCGCTCGCGTGTCCCAGGTCCACGGCCATTCCGACCTGGTTCATACGCTCAATCACCTTCTGGCCATACTCACTGACTCCGCCATCGTGCGGTTCGAACGCGCCATCCGCGACCAGGGAGCGGAAGTTGTAGCTGAGCTGTGAAATCCGCTGGCCATAGCCGTAGCAGGTATTGACGGCATCCACAGTTTCGAACTGCGCACTGGATTGCAGCCCAAAAATAATGCCGTACCGACCCTGGCTCTTCACTTTTTCAAAGTCATCGGCGGAATTGATCCGCGCCAGCCACTGCGGGTAGTCGAGAAGAAAGCTGTTCCACTTTGCGAAAAGCTTTTCTGCTTCATCCAGGGACGATGCGCCATCACCAAAGTTGATTGCATTCACTCCCGAGTTCGTAAAGAACTCAAAGTCGGACCGCCGGAAAGCACCCGGCTTGGACAGCCAGTCATCCAACACCTTTTGCTTATCCTTGCGGTAAAGGAACTGATTGAGCATGTCAATGACGAGCTCCTCGCGGATCAGCCGCACGACGCGCTCTGGATACTCTTCATTGCTTTCGGCAAAAAGCCGGTAGCGGCCCCGCAGGACAAATGGCGCAGCCACTGCCGCAGAACTAGCGCGACGAAGGAATTCACGACGCGAAACCGACGAGTGTCTCATAGGCATCTCATTGTCCCGTGGATGGTGAAACAGGTGCCGCCAGCGGCAAGATTAATTGGCTCGCGTGTTCGGCATCGTGGAAGATTTTGACGTGCGCAACGCGAATGTCCTCTGGCTTCTCGTAGCCAATCCTGCCGCCGGTGTTGTAGTTCTTTTGAAAGTTGGGAGAATTGAGCGGAGCGATGGTGAGCCGTAACCGCGCACCCGCTGGAATCCTTCGCGCCATCCAGTAAAACTCGAAGGGTATCTCTACGATTTGATTCGGCTTCAACAGTTCCTGCGTGAACGCACTGTTACGGAACCGGGCGCGCCGGATGTCTTCGCCCATCCTGACCGTGGAACCGTCCGGCAGCACCATCAATATCTGGGCCCACAAATCAAAATCAGGCGCGTCGGCCTCCACCAGCAACTTCAGACGCATTTGCCCTGCTATTTCGGTATCCCGTTCAAAGGGTTCGGAGTGAAAGCTGATCGCTCGCTTCTGAAGACCGCGAAACTGACTTTTCAGATCCTCGTTTTCAGCGAACTTGGCGACTTCGAGTTCGGGTAGTTCGTGTGGATCATCCACAACGATGGCAGGCGGTTCCTGGCCAGCCGGGCTTTGCGAAAGCGCGCCAGAGTGGAATAGATCTCGCGGTGTTCCTTCTGCCGCGGACAAGAACAAATTTAAATTTTTCCCCGAGGATACGGCTTCCAGAGTCTTGGCGTATCGCCACTCATCTGCACCCATCATGAAATACGCAACTCGGTCATGCAGAAAAGCAGGTTTGGACCCGCGCCCCAGCACCCAGTCGTACCAGTCAGCGTGCAGCGCGTCCATGTCAATGACGGCGGCGTCGGGTATGGCTAAACCTTCAATCTCCTTAGCCGGTTTCTGCGTGCCACCATGGTCCCAGGGACCGATCACGAGGTAATGCTGGCTAACGGCTGCCGCCGGAGCATGATTGACGTGGCCTCGATAGTAGCGCAGCGCTCCGGGCTGGTCGTCATCGAAATAGCCAGTTGCCGTCAGCACCTGGAAATCCATGCGAGCATAGTCTTGAGCTTTGGGTTCCGCCGCAAGATTAAAGGACTCATCGCCTACGTGGTCGAGCCACATTTTCATGAACGAGAGCTTTTGGCCGCGATCGTCAGTCATCCACCAGTCGTTCTGAGCAATCCCGATGGCATCGTCCAGTTCCCGGAAGGGACCATAGGCGGCATACTGTTCGAGCATCTTTCCCGCCCAGTAGCTTTGGTTTGCTATGAACCCTGTATTCAGCGATCGGCCTGATGTGTAGCCCAGGATCACTGCCGACCACGCCTGCGGAATTCCGTTAGTGTTGGGCACATCCCATCCCGGATAGATCGGCACGTAAGGCGCGATGGCGGCGAGGTGGGGCGGGTGCTGGGCGGCGGTGCGCCATTGCGTCATCCCGACGAACGAACCGCCAAACATCACGACATGTCCATCACTCCAGGGCTGTGCCGCGATCCACTCCACCGCGTCATAGCCGTCGCGCCCAACCTGCAGGCCCAGATTGTCGCTCTTTACGCCGCCCGAGCGGCCGCGACCGCGCACGTACACCTGCACGAAAACATAACCGCGGCGGGTGTAAGCGGAGACGTTGCCACGGCGCCCGCCATCAATGTCGTACTGAGTCAGGGTCAGCACTGCCGGCGCTTTGGCCTTTAGATGGGAGGGTTTGAAAACCCAGGCCTCGAGCTGGACGCCATCTCGCATCGGAATCATGCGGCCCATTTCGATGTCGTAACCTGGTCCTGCTTCCTCTGCTCCAGCCGGCACGGCAACCAGCAATACCGTCAAAGCAATCAATGCCTTCAGGACCGATCTCCTGACCATTCTTCCTCCGTCTGCTCTTTGGCTCCAGAACAACTGGCGCCAAGGCGACGCGTCCGGCACTCGACCAGATGCTCGCCGCTGCCCACCGTCGCGAGGTTTGAGCCTTGCTCAGCTGGCTAAGGCCTACAAGATTTCTCCCAGCAGCGTGGCAAGGGTGTTGAAAAAGTCCGAAACAGTTATACCGAAAACCCCACTCCTTCTGCTTCCAGCCGACATTGAACACTTCGCATAAACGAGAACATTGAGCATACTGGACAGATGCACACGCACTCCATCAGGAATTTGAGACCATCCTCGTTGGGGCCTTTCAGGTAACAGCTCGTGCAGCCTGGCTAGTGATGCGTGGACGTGGAGTAATTATGGAATTTCGGCGAATTGACCATTCTTGAGAATCAAAAACGAATCGCTTCGCCTACAAGCCATTAGCTGTTTCTGTGGAGTGTCGATGGCGTCATCAGCCAGCTGGAAAGTTCCGTGGTGGATCGCGATGCTGGTCTTGGCGCCAAGAATTTCATGGGCTCGAACCGCCTCCTCGGGAGCCATATGCACAGACGACATGAACCAGCGCGGTTCATAAGCTCCGATCGGCAGTAACGCGAGATTCGGCGAGCCGAACTTTTCGAGAATCTGTCCGAAATGATCTCCAAACGCGGTGTCTCCCGCGAAATATACGAGTCGTTCTGGGAACTCGATTGCGTAACCGCACCAAAGGGTCTTATTCCGATCAAGGATCCCACGGGCTGAGAAGTGCAGAGCGGGAACGCAATGGACGTTGCAGCCCGAAAGGGTCAGTGATTCTCCCCAATCCAGTTCGTAAACGGGTTCGATTTTTTTTGCTCGAAGCAGGCGAGCGCCACGGGCAGCAACAATGAACTTAGAACGTCCACGAACAGCAAGCTGACGCAGAGTCCGTAAATCGAGGTGGTCATAGTGATTGTGGCTGATAAGCACGATGTCAATGTCGGGCAAATCATTCATGCGGACCCCAGGTTTTCGTCGCCGCTTTGGACCTACCCAGGACAGAGGACTGGCTCGTTCCGACCAAATTGGATCTGTCAGAATGTTCGACGCGCGTTGCTGAATCAGCACAGTCGAGTGGTTCACGAGGGTGATTCGAAGCTCGCTGCCTTCGATGCGACCAGGCGGTACGGACTGGTCGACGTCCGCGATGAATTCGGGCGATGACTCCGGACTACTGCTCAACTTCCATCGAAGAACATCAAGAAACCCGCGTGCCTGTGGCGCAGCCGGATTATAGAAACGCCGCCCGTCAAAGTGCTTTGGGAATTCTCGATCGCTCATATATTCCTGGCTGCCTAAGTCAAGTGAACATCAAACAGCGCTAGCCAATACTGAAGGGATTGCAACGCAAAACCGCAAAGGATGAGCCCGATGCCAAACACCCCAAGGCGTCGCTCCGGAAGGTTGTCAGCGTAGTATTCGATGTAAGGATTCACCGTCACCCCAAGACCGGTGACAATGCCTGTCACTAATCCCACGCGGATCGCAAACGACCATGCATGGTCCACATGATGGATGAAGGCGCTGCAGATAAGGGCGCTCCCGATGTAGCCGAAGGTGCGAACCACTGTTCCCCAGAACTGACGGCGCGTAAGCCGAGGGCGGCGAGCCGCCACGTAATCCACGGCAGGACGCATGCCGCGAGAGTAAGCGAAAACTTGGCCGACAGTAATGAGAAGGGCAAAGGCGATGGCGAATCGCAAGCCCAAAATCCGATATAGTCCAAATCCGAAACCAAATCCCCGGATCGCGGAAAATAGTCCTTCCCACGGCAATGAGTAATGATCGAGCCCACGCGCTGCCCGATTGAATTCAATGGATAGAGTTATTCCTGTCGCAATTCCGGCCGCCAGGCCAAAGAAAAGACCAAGTCCGAAACCGTAGCCGATTCCAAAAACAATTGAATACGTGACGGCGCGGGAAAGCAGTCTCAACGGACCGTGCTGTCCGCCCAACAAGTCATAGGCGAGGTAGAGGCTACCCAGCACATCGAGGGATGTACCCGTAATGCTGACGGCCGCAACTGCGTGGTGGTCCATCGAGCAATAAGGCTAACACTTTGGAGAGGACGGACACTGTTCCTGCGAGACTGTGCCCCTCCATTCGTGGACGCAAGCACTTTCATCAACCTTTGGTTGAGCTGTCAAGCTATGAGCGCGGTTCTCGCTTCGAATCTTCCAGGATCAGAGATGATGCCGCGTCGATTCCGTCTATTTTCGAGGTGGTAATTTCTGAATCGGAACCATCCAGCCGGGCCCAACGTGAGGGAAATAATACGGGTTGCATTGGCAAGGTGTTGCTCGTCATTACCAACCCATTTTGCGCATCCGCTCAAGGATGAGCGCGCTGTAGTTATTCATGCGCTCGGGCCGTCGCTTCCGGGGAGCCGGCAGAATCGCGGCAAGCCGTGCTGCTTGTTCCCGGCCGATATTCCGAGCCGCGGTTCCGTCGTAATAACGACACGCCGACTCTGCGCCATAAATACCAGGGCCCCATTCGACCACGTTGAGGTAGATCTCCAGAATGCGACGCTTGCCGAGTACGAATTCGGCCACCGGTACCAGTGTGACCTCCGCACCCTTGCGCAGGACAGAGCGGCCCGTTCCAAAGAATAGGTTCTTTACAAGTTGCTGTGTAATGGTGGAGGCTCCACGAGTACGACCACCTTCCACGTCGTCTTCGGCAGCGATTTGGATCTCGTGCCAATCGAACCCATGGTGCTGGTAGAAGCGCGCATCCTCCGCTGCAATCACAGCGTGCTGCAGATCGGGCGAGATTTGGCCGAGCGGAATGAAATTGTAGCGTTCGTGATAAGGAGTGTGGTGAACCCAGGCCTGCAAGCGGCGCTGGATGTGCACCGCGGTTGACGGCGGGTCGATCCACCGGCTAGCCATAAGGAGCAGCACGGCCAGCGACCAAACAAGCACCGCACCGATGACAAGCCATCGAACAAGGAGTCGGAGAAGATCCTTGCGAAGCGGGGTCTTTGGGTTTGTGTCCGGCTTTTCAGTCACATTTTCAAAATAATAGCCCAGGCTGGGTTGCCGCGGAGAACTCCGCTTGGATTGCTCTGAAACTCGCGAAATTGGCCGTAATTTCGCACTTCTTTCTTTCAAACCGGACCGGAGCGGGGTCTCGTCGAGCAGATGTCCCGCGGGATACCGAGGCACTTCTTCTGGGCATAGCGGCTAACCCGGCGGTGATCGGACTACAACAGGCACGGCTATTGACCGAATAGAAGGGGGTTGCCGACGAACTCGATGAAAGCGTCGCGCAATGGACCGCAGAACTGGCTGCAGCCAACGAAGTGCTGAGAAAGGAAGTCGCTGAACGCAGGCCCGCGGAGGAAGCCGTGGCGGCGAGAAAGCGCGATTTACAGATGGTTGCCACCGCTTCGAAGCGAGTCGTTGCGGTTGATGTCCTGGTGACGCAATGCACTTCTTCCGTCAAGCGACACAATGTGTTCAGGGACGGCAGCAAACCCCATAGCTCTGCCAGAGCCGAAACCACGGGCTCTGCGCGAGCATGTCGTCGTGCCTGCGATTCGCAGCCGACAGATCGCTCGCGCTCAGCGGTCTGGAGTCCGGAGCGGCGAAGATGCGCTCCAGCCACTCGATTTCGGCGACGGTTTGCTCGACGTCCATTCGTAACAATATCTCGCAGAAAACTCGGAAGGTCAATGCCGGGCGGCGCCTCCAAAGAACGTGACCTAATGGAAGCGCCGGCTTCCGATAAGAAATTCGACGGTGCCCCCGCCAACCTTAGCCGGCGGGTGAGCGGACGGCCTCTGAGTGGAGGAATAGTCGTGATTTCTCCGCAAAATCCGGCCAGGGGCGAGCCGTTTCGACAGCGCTGCGATGCGGTCTCTCTCTTTGGCGTACTCCTGGATCAAGGCAGTCATTTCCCTCACGGCTGCGGCAATACGCTGCTCGCCAGAGCGAAGGGATGAAGTAGCGTTGAAAAGCTCCTTCCCCAGTAGGTACGCCTCACACTCGTTGGTGAGTCTCACGAGATCATCCAGCATGCGACTGAATTCCTGTTCAATGTTAACGATCTCGCTTCGGAGGTTCAGCCTATTCGGATGGCCGGGGTAGATTTCTCTCTCCCTCTGCGAACTAGCGAGGCGAGCCGTGAGGTCTCTGACTCTTGGTACAAAGCGGTTGGCGAACTGTTCCACGCGATCAGCCATCTCCGTCACAGGCATTTCTCCGCAATTGCTTGAGTTGCCTGACGGGGAAGGGCGCAGACCGCAGGCTCCACGCAAACTTACTTGTTCCGAGCGCATTCCAGAATGGCCAATCTATCTTGGCCCAAGAACACTAGCCCGCAGGGTTACCTCTTATGAATAGCTTACTCATTTGCATGCCAAGTCAGCGCACCTAGACCACCTCGCGAACTTTATCCAAGGCGATCGCTTTGATGATCTTCATAGCATCCTTTTCGCCGCGCACCAGCGACTTGGCGAGATGAAGCACCTGTTCCGTTGTGGCCTTCCCCGGCATGGGAGGCTCGTTCTTATCCACCACCGCCTGTACCACCGTCGGGCCTTCATGGCTGAGCGCTTCGCGCAGCACTCCCTCCGCTTCTTCCGGATGCTCAATCGTGAATCCGCGGGCTCCGCACGCCTCCGCTACTTTGGCAAAGTCAATCGGTTCCAGTTCCACACCAAATTCCGGATTGCCGTCAAGAATCATCTGCTCCCACTTGATCTGTCCCAGCACATTGTTCTTGACCACGATGACCGTCACCTGCAGCTTGTATTTCACCAGCGTGGCAATCTCGGCCATCAACATCGACAGCCCGCCATCGCCAACTACGCACACTACCTGCCGGCCTGGATAAGCGACGGCAGCTCCAATGCTGTAGGGCAACCCGTTCGCCATGGTCGCGAGCGAACCTGAGAGCGAGAACAGCATATTCCCTCGGATCTCCACGTAGCGCGCCGCCCAGGTGGCGATGGTTCCGCTGTCGGCGGACACGATGGCGTCATCCTTCAGCAATTTGTTCAGCGTGTAGGTAACAACCTGCGGCTTCATCGGCATGTCTGGCCGCGTGCCACGCTCTTCCATCAGCTGATTCCAGTCCTTCATGTTGGCTTGGGCCTTCTCCAGAAAATCCGGCTTCTTCTGTTTCAGGAGCGGCAAGAGCGCGGTGAGAATGGTCTTGGCATCACCCACCAATCCCACATCGACCGGATGTCGCAGGCCGACGCGGCTGGCGTCGATTTCGATCTGAACGCACTTCGCCTGACCCGGCTTGGGAAGAAATTCCATGTACGGAAAGCTGGTGCCGATCATGATCAGCGTGTCGCAATCGTTCATGGCATCGACCGATGGAGATGTGCCCAGCAAGCCGATTCCACCCGTTGTGTAAGGGCTGCGGTCGGGAAGCACAGCCTTGCCCAGAAGCGCCTTCACCACCGGCCCGCCCACCAGTCCGGCGAGCAGCGTGATCTCTTGCCGGCATGCGAGCGCGCCTCGCCCGGCCAGAATCGTAACCTTTGACCCCGCGTTAATAATGTCCGCTGCCTGCCGCAGCAGCGCTTCAGCCGGCCGCGCCGTCGACGGTAAGCTCCAGTCTCCACTGTGATGCGGCACGTTGGCCTTGCTGCGATGCTTGTCTGAAACCTCCCACTCCTGTGTGTCCTTAGGAATGCAGATGTGCGCGACGCCCCGGCGAGCGTAGGCTGTCCGCACCGCCATGTCTACCAAATTGACCGCGTGGGACGGGCCCATGAGGCGCTCGTTAAACACGGAAACATCCATAAACAGCTTGTCCAGATCGACGTCCTGTTGATAATTCATGCCAATCAGATCGTGAAAAGTATGGCCCGTGATGGCGAGCACGGGTTGCAGATCGCATTTCGCGTCGTAGAGTCCATTGAGAAGATGCACGCCACCCGGGCCGGAGGTCGCGCAGCAAACGCCGATGCGACCCGTATATTTCGCGTAACCAACCGCCGCAAATGCCGCCGACTCTTCGTGGCGCACCTGGATAAACTTTATTTTGTCTTGATGAGTTCGGAGCGCTTCAAAAAAACCATCGACCCCATCGCCGGGAAGCCCGAAGATCGTGTCCACTCCCCATTCGATCAAACGCTCAACAATAAGATCGGAAACCTGCTTCGCCATAAACCGTCCCTTCGCCTCGTTTGCGACAACGGCTGCTATGATTCCGAGTCCGAGGCAGGGGTTTGCGGTCGCCGATGCTTTATTTCGTGCGCGTAATGGCGTTGTTGGCTGACAGCCGCGTTTGACCCAACTCCCCGCCGCCAGTTAGGATTTCGTAGTGATCAGCACGCAAGCTCCTTTGCATACTTTCCCAATCCCTTTTAGACTACTGGTTTCGACTTCATACCATCAGTCGAGCAACACGCAGCCGTAATTCAGTAAACGCCGGTTCGCAAATTCGGGCCCGCGATCCCCAGACTCAGAAACGAGGAGAACATGGCAGCCGTTGATGAAAAAGTGAAACAGATTATTGTCGAGCAGTTGGGCGTGGATGAGGGCGAGGTTACGCCCAGCGCGTCATTCGTGGATGACCTGGGCGCCGATTCGTTGGATACGGTCGAGCTCGTGATGGCGTTCGAAGAGGCCTTCGATATCGAAATCCCCGACGAAGATGCGGAGAAGATTCGCACCGTGTCTGATGCCGTTGACTACATTGGCAAGCACGCCAAGGCGGGCAAATAGTCTCGCAGGCCGCTGATCCGGCGGCTTGCCGTAGGGTCCTGCTCCAGCCCTACCGCAGAATGTAGTACACAAGAATGTAGTACACACCAGGCTGCGGCTGATTTTCCGCGGCCCGTTGACGAAAATCATCTTGCACCAGTTCGGAGAGTACTCTGCCGACTAACCAGCAAAGACGGGTCGTCATCACCGGCCTCGGCCTGATCTGCTCTTTGGGCAATACGACCGATGCCGTGTGGCGGGCGCTCATCGCCGGCAAGAGCGGGGTTGACCGCATCACCGCTTTCGACACATCCGCCTTTGCCTGCCAGATCGCAGCCGAAGTCCGCAATTTCGATCCCTTTCAGTTCATCGAGAAAAAAGAAGTGAAGAAGATGGGCCGCTTCATTCACTTCGCCATTGCCGCTGCCGAAGAAGCGATGAAGATGTCGAAGCTCGAGATCACCCCTGAAAACGCCGAGATGGTTGGCGTGCATATCGGCTCGGGCATCGGCGGATTTGATGTGATCGAGCGCGAACATACCGCGCTGATCGAGGGCGGTCCGCGAAAAATCTCGCCCTTCTTCATTCCTGCGGCCATCATCAATCTGGCGGCGGGCCACGTCTCCATGCGCTTCGGCGCCAAGGGGCCGAACGAAGCCACGGCCACGGCCTGCACCACCAGCGCGCACTCGATCGGCGATTCCTTCCGCATCATTCAGCACCGCGACGCTGACGTAATGATTGCCGGAGGCGCCGAAGCCGCCATCACTCCCATGGGCGTAGGAGGCTTCGCTGCCATGCGCGCTCTTTCCACGCGCAACGACGATCCCGCCCGCGCCAGCCGTCCCTGGGACAGAGATCGAGACGGATTCGTCATGGGCGAAGGCGCCGGCATCATGGTGCTCGAAGAACTGGAACATGCCCGCCGCCGCGGCGCGCCCATCCTCGCCGAACTGGTCGGCTACGGAATGTCGGCCGACGCCTATCATATGACCCAGCCCGCTCCCGAACACGAGGGTGGATTCCGCGTCATGCGCAATGCCCTGCGCGATGCGAAACTCGACGCCACCGTGGTCGGCTACCTCAATGCCCATGGCACCTCGACTCCCATCGGCGATACGCTCGAAGCGCACGCCATAAGAAATTTATTTGGAAACAAAGTTCCGGTAAGTTCCACCAAGTCCATGACCGGCCATCTCCTGGGCGGAGCGGGCGGCTTGGAGGCAGGAATAACGGTGTTGGCGCTGCGCGATCAGATTCTGCCGCCGACCATCAATCTTGAGAATCAGGATCCCGAAACCGACAACATGGATTTCGTTCCCAACCATGCTCGCAAGACAAATTTCGAATACGCCATGTCGAATTCCTTCGGCTTCGGCGGCACCAACGGCGCATTGCTCTTTCGTCGCTGGACCGAATAACTCATGTCAGCCACATGCTTGCCGACCAGGGTCTAAAGACTCGTATTACGAGTCGAGCTCGATCCATGCCAGTCCCGCCGGCGAAGGCACGCGCCATCCACGTCAGTGCGAACCCATCGACAAGCTCAGGGCAGCTCTGGGGCACCTGCTCCTGCCGAATACGAGGGGATCGTTGCTCACGACTTCGTTGTTCATGGGTTCATTTCTGCCGCAAGCGGCAATTGCACAAAGAATGTGGTCCCGGTGCCCTCCGCGCTTTCGAACCAGATTCGTCCCTTATGCCGTTGTACGATCACCGTATGCGCCAAGGCGAGTCCTTGGCCCGTGCCCTTGGCGTTCCGGTCCTGCACGGCGGGCAATTGCGCCAGCAGGATGAGAATCGCTTTGGTCGAACTGGCCATCTGCTCTTGCTGCGCGGTCAGGCTCTTCACCATGAGCAGCGCATTGCTACGCGCTTCCTCGATTTCGCTGCGGCGCTGGTTCAGTCCGGTTACCACGATGACTGCGACCGCGGGCAAGAAGATAACCAGCAACAACACTTGTAGCTTCTTCCGGATCGACCAGGGAGCCATCATGGTAGCCATTGTCGGCGCGCTGCACACAGCGCGCAGCTTCACCTTCTCCTATGTGTAACTTCGGAGATTTGGCGGTTCACTTTAACGGATGCGAACCTGGGGCGCCAGGCTTCCGTAGACCAATCTTCTCGGCTCGCAGGCTGCTATAGCGCACTTTCGCTTTTTTCTTCATAATCCGAAGATGGCCCTGGTTGTCTTCCTGCGGGGTGTCAATGTTGGCGGACACAGGACGTTTCGCCCCAGTATCCTGGCACGAGAACTGAGCGGCTATGAGGTTGTGAATGTCGGTGCTGCGGGCACGTTTGTTGTTCGTAAACCTGGGTCCCGAGCAAAATTCCGTGCCGCCTTGCTGCGCAAGCTCCCGTTTAAAGCGGAGGTTGTCCTGTGCGACGGCC
Source organism: uncultured Acidobacteriaceae bacterium (assembly GCA_963775845.1). Lineage (GTDB taxonomy): Bacteria > Acidobacteriota > Terriglobia > Terriglobales > Acidobacteriaceae > Acidiflorens. The sequence continues at coordinate 1,300,840 of CAVZKN010000002.1, forward strand.
GCGATCTTCTCCGACTGGAAATGGAGAATCCATTTGCAACTCAGCCCTCATCCCCGGATGTTGTCCGCTTCGTGAGTATCCTGTCGAAAGCCGGAGGTGTTCGGGCGCCGCTTCCGGTGACGTTTCCCGCAGAGGGGGAGTGGCTGGTGCGGGTGATTGCGTGCGAAGGCCAGTTCGTGTTCGGAATGTACCGCCGTCACATGAAGACAATCGCCTATCTTGGCCAGATCGACAAGCTGTACGGCGTGCCAGCTACAACCCGGAATTGGAACACAGTCAATGCGATCCTGCGAGTTTTGAAAAGTCACACGGGCGGACGCGAGGATTCTTGATTGCTGAAACAACTTTGCCGTTCAGGCGGGACTGCGCCCGCCTCCACGTAAAATCCGCTACTCTTTCTTCATCTCATCGATCATCAGGTAGAGCTGGTTGGTGTCCTTCACTTCCACGTACGGCTTCTCGGGATGCTTGCTGCTCACCAGATACACCGTCGGAGTGTGGTCGATGTGCAGGCTCAGCCCCACGTCTTTGTCCGCTCGAATCAGCCCGGCCAGCTTGCCATCCGGATCGACAACGAAGGGCAATCCAATCTTGTGGTCGGTCGCGAACTTCTCGGCAAAGCCGTGCAAATTCTGCGGAGTGATCTCCAGTTGGTGCTCGAACACAGTCGCGCGAAAATCATTCCCGGTATCTTTCGAATGCGTGTCGAAATATCGAGCCAGCACCGCCGCCTCGAACGACCAGTTATGCATCGGCAGCGGAAAGTCGTGCTGGACCAGAGGAATCTTGTAAGTCCTTGCGGCCTGCACCAGCAGCGGCGCAACCCGCCCGCATTGCGGACATTGCAAATCCTCGAAGACAACGATTGCCAACGAAGAACCCTTCGGAGGCCGAAGCGCCTCAGGCACGTCGTCGGCGAAAACTTGCGCGGAGACAAGCGCGAAACCAGCGAGAAGAGAGAGCGAAATACACAAGCGCTGCAGCAGTGGTTGAATCTTCATAGTTTTGTTGATGTGCATCGATTTCAGAATATTTTATGCTACCCAGGCTCACCCACCTATTGTTGAGGTAGACCCGCTTACTTCAACTTATTGCAAATTTACCTGACGTCGGCGCCCGGCTCGAGATTGTAGAAATAGGTTAGTCGCAAGCCAAATATCTGACCGGGAAATTCTTTGGGCAGCGGCGGAAACGGATTCGACGCGGTAATGCTTCCCCACGCGGCCCGGTCCAGCGCCACGTCGCCGGACGGCGTGTGCAGTGTCATGCCGCTCACTTTGCCGTCCTTTAGAATTACGAAATCAATGGTGAGCTTGCCCTGTTTTCGGATCGGCGGAAACACCGATGGCGGCAGAATGCTATACCAATTCTGTTTTATGGTTTGCAGGATGCGCGTAACGTAGGGCCCGAAATCCACGCCCATCGTGTCGGTGAGGATTTCCGCCTGGGAGAGCGCCTTGGCCCCGTTCTGACCCCGGCTCAAGCCGGAATCGCCACTTTGTCCACTGCCGGCATACCCGCGGTTGGCAGCGGCAGCCTCCACCGCCTGTTCAATCGCACGCCCCGGCGTCATGGCGCTTTTAAAATCGGGCATCGCCCTTGTCTGCGGAGGCACCTGCAGCCGCGCCACCTGGTTGTTCGGCTGGGGCGCTGCCAAGCCTTGCGAATTCTGCTGCAGCGGGGCGGGAGGAGATTGATTCTGCGCTTGAGCCGGTGGCGCCGCCGGCGCGGGTGCTGGGGACTGTGGCGTATTCATGCCCGGTTCGCCCGGGTTGCGGCTTTGCAGAATCTTTCTTAATTCCTCGCGATTAATCTGTGGCGATTTGCTGGTGGCGATGCGGTCTTTATCCGACAACACCTTCGCCTCCGGACGCCGCGTCAGCTTCTGCTCGTCCGGCGGCAACTCCAGAAAAGTCGCATCTTTCGATTGATCCGTATTCTGTATCGCCAGCTCGACTGTCCGGTGCGGCAACAGCATCATCAATTTCTCGCTGTTCCATAAGAGAATGACCACCATCAAATGCAAAATTACCGACAGCCACAACGCTTCCCGTTTGCGTGCCCGCGAAAGGTCGTCCTGCAATTGAATGAGCAGGTGCGGAACATCGTCGGGATCGAAGCCGCGATAAGCCGTCTCCCAGTGCTGCGCGTCGAATAGATCGCGCTGCTCCGCCACTCCATTTGAAGGCGCCGGCGATTTTCCCGCCACTGCATGGCCTGGTATGGATTCACCCGAGGAAGGATCACGGGAGTCGCGGGACGGAATTTGGGTGACTGGCATCAGGCAGACACTACAAGCTTAGAGCTACGGGCGACCTCGCGGGTTGCGTTATCATTGACGTAACATTTACGAGCAAAAAATCCCTCCATCGCTTCGTAAAGATACGTAAATAGCGGAGTTGCGACCGTTAATCCTATTGTCGCATTTTTTTTGCGTGCCGGGTAAGTACATGAGTAATCTCCATGCACTGAGCCGGCCGGGTTGCTTTTTCTGGCGGGGCGTTGTCCCTCGGGCCACTTTTCTTCCGTCGATGCCTGTCCACTCTCAATCTGCCCGTACAATGTTGCTGGAGAGCTTCCATGTTTTGCCGGCAATGGTTTCGTCATAGAGTTCGCGTTTTTAGCCTGGGAGCCGTTTTAATCGGCGTCGGTTTGCTGTACGGCCCCAGCTTCGTCCTCGCCCAGCGCGGCGGCGGAGGCGGCGGAGGGGTTGGCGGAGGCGCAGGTTCAGGCACCGCAAGCGGTGTCAGCGAGAAGGATGAACTGAAGGATTTCCACCGTATCATGGCGGTGCAGGCGGCGCCCGATCAAAAAGACGCCTTCGCTAAGATTACACAACTGACTCAGTCAGCCCTCGATCAACTGCAGGCAATCCAGAATTCTTTGCAGAAGGCCGCTACGCCTTCAGTTTCCCCGGAGAGCGCAACCTCGGTCCAGGACGCGATTGAAAAGGCGCGCGCCGGCAATCAGGGTTTTCTCGCCTCATTTTCCTCGACACAAAAATCCGGTCTGAAAGATACCGCCAAAAAACTCGCGAAAACCGATTCCGAACTCGAGAAGCAAACGAAAGCGTTCCAACAGGTGGCCGGCACGGCAAAATCGCAAGGCGAACAAGGCGCAGCCGCCGCAAGTCTCGAAAAAGCGCTCGCCAGTTTTCAGAATGAGCAACTCACGTTGGGCAAGGAAATGAGCATCCTGTTCCCAACCGGAGGTGCGGACCTCACTCTCAATATTCCGAGAGTGACCAACCCGGTAATCATCGCGGGCCAGAAGATCTCCCTCTCTGCCGCGGGCACGGTCACGGGCGCCTCGCCCTCCGCCGCGGGCGAAAATGGCCGCAACCTTTTTCGGCTGGAGTTGACCGCCGATCTCTCCGATCTGCAACAGAACATCACGGCCGTTCTGCGCTCCCAACTCGATCGCTTTCCGCGTTGCGGCGAGCGCATAGAAATTCAGCAAGCCACGCTCGCTCCCGCCGTCCCTGCCAGTCTGCTGGTGGCGAACCTGCACTATGAGCGCTGGATCTGTCCTCCCGGTCCCAACCGGGAAAGCCCGATGGAAGTGGCCAACAGCGACGCCAAGATGGACTTCAAACTGACTGCGGTCGTCGATCCAAAAGACGGATTGAACGTGCTCGCGGAAATTTCCCGGGTCGATGCAGAAGGTCCGCTTCGCAGTGCGCTGCATTCCGGCGACCTCGGCGCCAGCCTGCGTCAGCAGATTGCTGCGTCGATGTTAGTCGCGTTGCAGAAGGCCGTCGATTTCAATATCACGCTCCCACCCGTGGCACAGAACTCGGCCCGGTTGCAGAAAGCGGAGTTTCAAGATGCGGGCGCTGACCAGTTGGGTCTCGTTGTCGAAGGTCAATTGCAATTATCCGACGAGCAACGGTCCCAATTCATCGCCCAGATCAAGCAGCGAGTGTCAGCGCAAGGGACAGCGTCGCCCTAGACTTGTTGATTGCCTAGCCGACCCCGACGCGTCCCGCGTGCCGCCCAATCTCGGCCAGAATCGCGAGCCCCAGTTCCAGCGCCTTACGCCCATCTTCAAGCGAGACCACGGGACGCGAGCGCTCTCGCACCGCCAGTAAAAAAGCGGTGATCTCCGCCAGCAAAGGCTCCTCGGCTGTGATCGCCGGCTTTGCCATTGAAATCTGCGGATTCGCAGTAGGCTGGGTGTTCCCAGAAAAATCACCAATGTCGGAGGATCCGTTCGCGCCGCTGACTGAGAACACGAGCACATCCTGGCGCCCGTAGTCGATCGAAATATACTGTCCCGGCTGAAAAAATCGGAGCTTGCGCACGCGCTCCGTCGAAACCCGGCTGGCCGTAAAGTTGGCCACGCAACCCGATTCAAACTCGATGCGCACATTCGCAATGTCGACTTTGCCCGAAAGAATCGGCAGCCCCACCGCGCGGATCTCCTTCACCTCCGACTTCGCAAACGTAAGCACAATATCGAGGTCGTGGATCATCAGGTCCAACACCACATCCACATCCAGCGCTCGCGGAGAAAAGACGCTAAGCCGGTGCACCTCAAAAAACATGGGCCGGCTGACCAGCGGCAGCGTAGCCCGTACAGCAGGATTGAACCGCTCCAGGTGCCCTACCTGCGCCACCCGATGGTGCGTGGAGGCAATGCGAATCAGTTCGTCAGCCTCGCCCAGCGCAGCCGCGACGGGCTTCTCGATCAGCACGTCAACCCCAGCTTCCATCAGGGCCCGCGCCACCTGCAGATGCAAAACCGTGGGCACCGCGACCGACGCAGCTTGCACCTTGGCATCGGAGGCGAGCATCTGCTCGACCGAACCGAACGCCCGGCAGCCAAACTCACGCGCCACTGCGTCGGCCCGAGCCGTATCCGAATCGACAACTCCCACCAGTCGCACGCTGCCCGCCTGTTGCAGTTGCCGGTAAACGCGCGCGTGATTGCGCCCAAAAGCGCCCACGCCCACGACGGCGACATTAACAGGAGATTCCTGGGTCAGAAAACTGCTCCGCAAAGAAAATATTCGATGAGCCGGCGCAACGCTCAAGCAACGAAATGCGTAGTAACAGGCGCCTCAGTTGCCGCGAGATCAAGCTTTCTTCAGCAACGCAATCTGCCCCGCATGATAAAGCTCGTGCTGGACCACGCCGTGCAACAGGTAATAGACGGTATAGTGCGCGTCCGGTTTCCCCGGAACCCCCTCACCCAGCCGCGAGTCGGGCATAGCTGCCACCGCGGCAACGAGTTTTTCGTGAGTATGCCTGACCTCCGCCAGCGTTCTCTTCCACGCCGCTTCGCTGGAGTCCGTGACCGGCGGAAAATTCTCCGCGTCGGAAAGATCCACCGCCGTCCCGCCCAATCGCCGCAGCGCCGCGTCATCCCATGCCGCTATATGCAGCGCTAGCTCCCAAATCGTGTGCGCATTCTTAACCGGACGTGCCGCCGCCTGCGCCGCCGTTACCCCCGCCAGAATTTCAACCAGAGAATCCCCATGCCAAGCCTCGCCGTCAAACGCGCGACGAAGCTGATCGGCGATGCGAGCTGCTTCGGACATCGAACACCCCTTTCAATCGACGAACCTAATCGCCGCACACCGCGATGCCCGCAGCATCTGCTGCGCGCGTAATCGCGTCGCCATCCAGCAACAGGCATCGCCCCGCATCCACGGCCAGGCAACTAGCCCCGGCGCGAACCATCGTTTCGATCGTCTTCACCCCAATCACCGGAACGTCGAAACGCATGTCCTGTGCCGGTTTCGCGACCTTCACCACCGTCAGCGCGCGGCTCAGCGTCGAATCGCCATCACTGGATTCCGATTTAGTCTGCAACGACCGCATGAGCGCCCCGGCGCGCTCGATCGTAGCGTCTGTTCCCTCCATCGCCTCCACCGCGACGCATGCCGCTTCCGCAATCACTACCGTCTGCCCGATGTCGTACTCCGCCAACCGCCGCGCCACCCCGCGCCCATATTCGATATTTTTGCGCTCGTGTGCACTGGGAGCCCGCTTGTTAAGCACCCCCGTTTTCGCCAGCAGCGGTTCGAGCAGCGCCGTCGAATTTTCCAGCACGATACCCTCATCCGCCAGCACCTTGGCGACCGCGCCCAGCAAAGAATCCGTATTCCGCGTGCCCAGCGAAAGCAGCAGCTTGGCCAGCCGCCAGTCCGGCTTGATGGAAGAAAAAATCTGCTTGTGCTTGACCTGCCCTGCCATCACGGCGCGAGTAATGCCCTCCGACTTGAATGTCTCGATTAACTTTGACAACTCGCCCAGCGAAAGCCAGTGCACCGAGGCGGCGCCCTTGGATTCAATCTCTGGCAAAGCCTCTTCGCGAATAGCGGCGACCACGACCTCGTAGCCTTGCACCCGGGCAGCATCGAGCACCAGGAACGGGAAGCGTCCGTTGCCCGCGATGATGCCGAGTTTTGGGTGCGTCATCAACGAGTGTAATGGCGATTTATCGACAGCTATCGATCACGGCGCCCACAACCGAGGGCGCCGACATGCGATTCTTCGGGAAACGCTCCAAAATCCGAGTAGTGGCGTTCAAGCGGGAAGGATAGATCCCTCCGATGCTGTTTTCGCATAGTGGGGTCGGCGACTAGTTTTTCGATAAGCGTTTTTACCCGAGAGTAAGGTATTGCTGATCCGGGCAGAAAGAAAACGACCCCGCAATCTGCCCTTTTGTCATCCCAAAAAAATAGCCGGTGAGCCTGAAAGACTTTGTCACCTTTGTCTCCATAGATGACGTCCTGCCAATAGCAGAAGTTCGAACGTCTTCCGCTGCTATCCCTTCGCGATTTTTCTTGGCTCCACGTCACCATCGGAGAATTTCGCCTAGCGAAATAATAGCCAGCGAACGACCGCTACGGCAACTGCTGTAACCAGGAGATTGCACCACCTACTTAATGACTCCGCGTTCCGAAGCTTCAATAAATCGAATCAGCATCCCGACATCTTCGCCGATATCCGATTCGGCTTTCAGCTTTTCAATCGCCTGCGATGTGTTCAGCTTCGAAGCCAGCAGCACGCGATAAGCATGATGAATTTTCCGAATCCGCTCTCTCGAAAAACCGCGCCGTTCGAGGCCGATAGCATTCAACCCATAAGCATGCGTCCCGCGCTCGGCCGAAGTCTTGGAAAACGGCAGCACATCGCGCGTGACGGTCGTGCCCCCACCGATAAAAGCATGCGTCCCAATGCGCACAAAATGATGCACCGGACACAGCGCCCCCACCGTAGCCCAGTCTCCCACCGTAACGTGCCCGCCAAGCGTAGCCGCATTTGCCATGATGATGTGGCTTCCAACCTGGCAATCATGCGCAATGTGCGTATACGCCATGATCAGGTTGTGATCGCCGACACGAGTACATCCGCCGCCCTTGACCGTGCCGCGGTTGATGGTGACAAATTCGCGAATCACGTTCTGCGAGCCGATTTCCAGCCGGGTGGGCTCGCCGGCATACGTAATATCCTGCGGCGCCAGCCCAATCGAAGTGAAAGGAGAGAAGCGATTCTCGGCGCCGATTTTCGCAGCGCCATCAATCACCACATGGGAAGCCAGATCGCACCCTGCGCCAATTTCCACCGCCGGTCCGATCGCACAATATGGCCCGACGTTGCACGACGGATCGATCCGGCTCTGTGGATCGACGATTGCGGTAGGGTGTATGGACATTGCGAGAAAGTGGGCAGCGGTCAGTAGCCGGTGACCAGCAAAATCGTGCGCGATTCGCTGACCACTGACCACTGACCACCGGCCACTTATTCCTCCTCCGCGCTCGCCGCTCCCATCGCCCGCGGCACCAGCCGGCAAGTCACCGTGGCCTCGGCCGCCACCTTGCCATCGACATAAGCCTTGCCTTCCAGTCGAGCGGCCGTCATCCGCCAGGCTTTTACCACCACCTCGATGCGCAACTGATCTCCTGGCACTACCGGACGCCGAAAGCGCGCCTTCTCGATCCCGGTGAACACCATCAGCATCTCGTCGCGATTCGGAACCTCTGTCAGCAGCAGCAATCCGCCCGCCTGCGCAATCGCCTCCACGATCAGTACGCCCGGCATGATCGGCTTGTCGGGAAAATGTCCCTGAAAAAAAGGTTCGGTGATGGTTACATTCTTGAGCGCGACAATGCTCTTCATCCGCACCAGTTCGACCACCCGGTCGATCAGGAGAAAGGGAAAGCGGTGCGGCAGGATCTTGAAAATATCGCCAATTTCCATAGAACTTTTCGACGGCATCGCGGACGGCGTCTCCGCAGCCGTCGCTGCATTCGGAGTGGGATTCGAGTCAGTCATGCAGTTCCGTCAAGGCGAAGATTATACTGCACGCACTCGACAAGAGGTGGCATGAGAGTCGCCGCCGCCAACCATCAGGCAAGATGGCACGCCAGACGCGGTCTTTACCAACTTCGTGAAATCCGTTGCGGGAAAGTTCTAAATCCGGGAATTAGTAACATTTTTGTGATCTGCGTCCTAGACTCGTCGTGTCTTATTGCCGATGATCCTTCAAGGGGCAGTGTGTTCGGAATCCACAAAATAGCCCCCGGAGCGTCAATGAAATCCGATTTGCGCGATGCACCTGTCGCCACGTCCGCTGTTCTAGTGGATAACCGCCGTTTTCCGCGCTACAGCGTGCAGGTGCCGGTCGAAGTCCAGCGCGAAGACGACCCGGTGTCGCTGCGTCTTGAAACTATCGACCTGAGCCGCGGCGGTTGCTACGTCCGGCCCGGCATCACTCTACCGGTTGGCATCATTGTGCAATGCACGCTGTGCCTCGACGACTATCCGATCGTCATTCGCGGACGCGTCGTGACCCGGCATCCCGAATTCGGCAATGGCATCATGTTCGTTGATTTTGAAGGCCAGGCCGAACCCCTGCTGAATCGATACCTGGACGGCATCGTGACTTGAAGGTCGTTGAGCGCAGGCGCTTGCCGAAAACATTACCCGGCGTTGTCTTTCCCCATGCGTACGATTCGGTAGTGTGAGCCCATTCTCCAGCGGAACATCCGCCGTATCCAGTTCCACATAGCCCTTCGCCCGATAGAAGGGAACGCCTGTCAAGGTCGCGCCCATTTCGAGCCGTCGGAATCCCTCCGCCCAAGCCGCCCTCTCGCAAGCCGCCAGAATCATCCCGCCAATGCCGCGTCGCGCCCATGTCGGATGAACAAAAAATGCGCGTATTTTGGCCGCATCGACCGCCGGGTTGAGCAGGGAATCTTCGCGGCCTGCAAACTGATCTCCGCCGAACAAGGTCTTCCGCCTGCTCCACCCACCGCACCCGACCAGCACCGCCGTTGGGCTCGATCGTTCGCCGGAAGGTTCCGCGGCCTCTGCCGCAAAATAAGTTCCATCCGAGATCAACTGCGTATCCACGCCATACACCGTGCGCAGCGCGCTCTCCAACTGCTCCGGCGAATCGCTCTCCAACTGCTCCGGCGAATAGTCGCCGGCTTGCAATTCCCGCACGGAAGCCTCAATCAACTCCCGCAGCATGGGAACATCGCCAGCCGTTGCCAAGCGGATCCGGATCGTCATCATGAAAAACAAGGGGGCGCGTCAGGTCTAGGCTTCAATTCAATTTTCCCATGAGCCGCGCTCACAGCCAGTTACTTTCGCGCTGCCGCGCACTCCGCGCAGGGACAAACTTCCCGCAAATAAAACCACGAATAAATTCCGAGATCGTGCCGGTCGCTCCAGGAAAACTTCAGCGCGTATTTGCCCACCGCTTCCGCCGATACCGCCTTCACCAGCGGCTTAAACATCGGCAACGCTCCGGGAGCGAGCTTCTCCGGCTCGCCCGGTTTCCTCCGCGCCTTCGTTCGTTCATCCTCGCACATCGCGCAAGGGCAGGCGTCCCGCAAAAAGACGAATGTATAAGCGGAGCGATGTCCATCCTTCCACTCAATCTCCAGCCCATTCCCGGTCGTCAGATGAATCATCACTGACTTGGGGTCGTTCCCCAATCGCGGCGTAAAATCCGGCAAAGCCATAAAATCAGTATCGCACGTCGCTTGTGTTCTTCCCCTCAGGCTTCGCTAGGGGGCGGCGATGACTCACGAAAGGCCAAGCCCGACCTGGACGTTCGACTCCAGTGAGGCATGAATCCGGCGCTATAATGATTGTGGGAATTCAATGACTTCTGGCCGCGTTGAATGCAGACTGGCTGCGCTCGCAGTGCTCTCGATCCTGACGATCTTCCTCTTTCCAGGCGTGCAGGGTCCATATTCGGTGGTTCACGGACCGGCTACGGCGCTCCTGGCTGCGCGGGCTGCACTCCGGCTGCGTGTTGCCATCATCCACGCCGCGCTACGTTCTTCAGCGGGCCGGCTGATCCCCTCGCTTACCGCGCCACTCATGGTCTTATCTCGTTCGATACTGAACAACGAATCTTCCTCGCTTCGCCCCTCCGAGTCGAGCGCCATCTTGCGCTGCTGATGTCTTGGTTCACACTCCTGTTTAGTTTCTAAGATCAGTCCGTCGCGTCAATTGAGATTTTTGTCGGCGTCCCGCATTCTGCGTGCGTTGCAGCGAGGTGGCCGCAAACCGTCTCAGAAACGAATGCCCCTCATTGAGGGCGAATCAAATTCTTTCACAGGAGGAAAAATTTATGGCACTCAATAGATTCAATACGCTTGCATTCTATGCGGCGCTCGTGGCCGTCCTGTTGCTGGCAGGCTGCGCCAAGAAAGCAGCTAAGGTAACGCCGCCGCCGCCACCGGCCGCCACTCCCGCGCCCGCCGCGACGGTAGCCGCCAAGCCGACTCAAACTCAGCCGGCCGCAGCCGCCGCGCCCGCGCCGTCCCCAACCGATGAGGAGTTATTCGCAAGAAACGTGAAGGACGTCTTCTTCGATTATGACAAATCGTCCATTCGTCCGAACGAAGCGCCAGTCGTCCAGAATGACGAGGTCTTTTTCAGGAACCATCCCCACATCAAGGTGTTAGTCGAAGGCCACTGCGACGATCGTGGATCCGAGGAATACAACATCGCCCTCGGAGCGAATCGCGCGGAATCGGTCAAGGAAGCCCTGGCGCAGGGAGGGGTCCCAGCCGATCAGGTAAAAACTGTGAGTTACGGCAAAGAAAAACCGTTCTGCACCGACCAAAACGAACAGTGCTGGCAGCAGAACCGGGTGGACCACTTCGCCTTCGCCCATTAGCCGCCGAAACTGTGCCGAACGAACCCCGTCCAAACTCTGCTTGGGCGGGGTATTTATTTCTAGAAGAAGCTCTTGAATGCCCAGAATAAGAATCCTGCCAGCATCATCGACATCGGCAGCGTAAGCACCCAGGCCATGGCCAGATTGCGCACCGTCGACCATTGCAGCCCTGAATGGTTCGCGGCCATGGTCCCCGCTATTCCGGACGACAGCACGTGCGTCGTACTCACCGGCAAGCCGAACCAGTCCGCCGCACCAATGGTGAACATCGCGGTGATCTCGGCCGCCGCCCCCTGCCCGTATGTAAGGTGCTCTTTGCCAATTTTCTCTCCCACCGTGACCACGATGCGTTTCCATCCGATCATCGTGCCGAGGCCGAGCGCCATAGCCACGGCGACCTTGACCCATCCTGGAATAAACCGCGTCGACGCGTCCACATGCTTTTTGTAATTGTCCAAACCCTTCCAGTCGTTTTCGGTGATTGCCGGACTCGCCGGCTGATGGTTCTTCTTCATCAAGCGCAGCGCTTCGCTGGCCACATACATATCGTTGCGGAAGTTGCGCACCCGGTCGTGCGGGACCTTGGCCAATTCGCCAAACAAAGCCGTCTCATTGCCGATATCGCTGACCAGTTGGCGCAATGCCAGCATGGTATTGGGAGTGAATTGCTTGGTGCGGATGTAATCGGTAACTTCTTCCCGCGCGTCCGAAATCACTGCGTTCGGACTGACATAATTCGACAAGATCCCCGCCGCCTGTTGTGAAACCGCAATAAAGTCATCGGACTGCTGGCGCGTGATGGCGTGGTTCAACGCGTACGCCGTAGGTACGGTGCCGACCAGGATCAGCATGATCAGGCCCATGCCCTTCTGCCCGTCGTTCGACCCGTGCGCGAAACTCACGCCGGTGCAAGTCAGCACCAGCAACGCGCGAATCCAGAACGGAGGCGGCTCCGTTCCCACCGGAGCCTCATACAGCGTCCGGTTCTTGACCACCACCTTCATCAGATACAGCAGGAGAAATGCGCAGACAAATCCCACAATCGGAGACAGCACCAGCGACTGGCCAATCTTGGTGGCTTGCCCCCAATCCACGCCGCTGGTTCCCGTCTTCGGCGACATCAGCTGGTTAGCAATGCCCACGCCAATAATCGATCCGATCAGAGTATGCGAACTGGAAGCCGGCAGTCCGAAATACCACGTCCCCAGATTCCAGATGATGGCCGCCACCAGCAAGGCGAAGACCATGGCGAATCCGGCCTTGCTGCCGACTTGCAGAATCAGTTCCACTGGCAACAAAGAGATGATTCCGAAAGCAACCAGCCCGCTCGAAGTCAGCACGCCCAGAAAATTCCAGAATCCCGACCAGACCACCGCAATATGCGGCTCCAATGAATGGGTGTAGATCACCGTAGCCACGGCATTCGCCGTGTCATGAAAACCGTTGACGAACTCAAAGCCCAGCGCCACTAGCAGCGCAATGCCCAACAGAACGTAAGGCATGATGGACTCGTTGCGCACACCGGAGAGATCCGTGAGCAGATGGAATGCGGAGTAAGCGACCCCGATGATCAGCACAATCCCAAAGCCGATCATCCCGATCATCCCCGGGCGTTTACTTAATTTGTCATGAATCGCAGGCGCTGCCGTGGCCATATCCGCCATATCCATTCGCTCCCCAATGAGGTGTGACCCAAGTGAAGCGAAACTATACGGAAGAATTGTTAAAGGGGTGTGAAATCGTTGGAAAAAGCGCCCTTACAACCTCGAAGAGAACTGGCGCCCCGCAGGCTCAAGCCGCATGGTCTTGTTGCTGTGATGGAGCTGCTGGTCCGACATCAGGAGTCTGCACATGCTCCGGCCGGACGCCAAGCCCAATAAGCCGTGCAGGAATCCGCCGCAGCACCGGAAAGCGCTGCATCAACCGGAAAGGCAGCGGCAGCCGCCGCATTGCGCTGCGCTTGGCTAATGCCGGCCCGATGAAATGCTTGTGCGCAAACACCTGCGCCCGTTGCGTCATCCGCGTCGGAAATTCACGCCGCTCCTGCACCTGCCGCAGATGATTTTCGCCGGCTGTACCCGCAAGCAGCGGACGCGCCAGAATGTTGGCCGCCGCCACCGCATCCTGAATCGCCAGATTAATGCCCACCCCGCCAATGGGAGACATCGCGTGCGCCGAATCTCCAATGCACAAGAGCCCCGGCCGGTACCAGCGGCGCAAATGATCGACCATTACTGTGAGCAGTTTGATGTCGTTCCAGTCCTTCAATTCGTCCAGTCGCTCACGCAGGAACGGAGCTACGCTGGCAATGTCTTCGCGAAACGCCCCCATCCCTCTTTGCCGGATGGCATCGAACTCTCCTTTGGCAATCACATAAGCGCATTGCCAGTAATCGCCGCGATCAAGCGTCACCAGAATTTTTCCGTCGCGAAATCGACCCAACGTAACATCGGGATCGCTGGCACTGCGGCTCACTCGCATCCACAGCACGTCAATCGGCGCACCGAAATCGATGACTTCCAGCCCAGCGTTTTCCCTCACGATGGAATGCCGGCCATCGGCTCCAATCGTCAGCTCCGCGCGCACTTCCAGTTCGCCGTGCGGAGTGCGTGCGCGCACGCCCGCAATTCGGCGGTCCACGCCATGATCAATTAGCAGGCTGGTGACCTCCGACTCCATGCGCAAATGAAATTGAGGATAAGCATGGGCCTGCTCAGCGATAAAATTCAGGAAATCCCACTGCGGCATCAGGCCAACGAATTTGCACTGCGTGGGCAAATGCGAAAAGTCGGCAACGGTCACCGTAAAGTCCCCAATTTGCGCGCCGATCCGCGCCAGTCCCTGATGCGGCCGCTGCAAAAATTCCTCCAGCAGGCCCAGTTCGTACATCAGCTCCAGCGTCGAAGGATGGATCGTGTCTCCGCGAAAATCGCGCAGGAAGTCGGCATGCTTTTCGAGCACCACTACATCCACGCCCGCTCGCGCCAGCAAGAAACCGGCAATCATCCCAGCCGGCCCGCCTCCAGCCACGCAACATTGCGTAGACAATCTCTCCATCGCAGAATTCACCTGGCCCAACTCCATCGCTGACTCATTCGCATTCATGTGGCGCGGGCGCCCTCGCCCGCGTGCTGCAGATTGCATTATTTCGCTGCCGTGCTCAGCGGGCTGACTTTCGGTGCATTCACCACCGACGCTCCTAAAACTTCTCCGGCATCAGCCTCCTGCACAAAGGCGATCAGGCGCACATTCGCCAGATCGGCGCTGGATTTTACCTTCACCGCAACCTCGCGATCGAAATTTTTTCCACGCTCCACCGTTCCCACCTTATCGATGCTCTCCGTGACCGCGACGTGGCGGATGTCGCTGCCTTTATTTTCTCCGCCGGTAACATGCGATGCCGCATGACTGAGCGCGACGGCGACGAACACCCCGGCCTTGCGCGCCTTGGAATCTCCGGGCAATGCCGCGACCTCCAGATGAACGCGAAGCGTCTTGGGATCGGCCGCGGAGACAGAAGTAATCCGCACCGGAATCTTAGGATGGCTGCGAGCGCTGTCGATAGCATGCCCCACCGCCGAACCGTCGCTGCCATTCATCTGCGTCTCGCCATCAACCACCATCTGTGGCGTATAGCTGCTGTTCACGTGGAACCGGCGCTCATAATCTTCCTGGCGCTCGGTAAAAAAATGCGAAGAGTAAGCGTCCTTCCAGCCGTCGTGGTCCCAGTAGTCCACATGCTCGCTGAGCACGATTACCTGCGCGCCCGGAACCGGCTGCTCATCGAGCATCCGCAGCAACTCATCCGCGGGAGGACAACTGGAGCATCCTTCCGAAGTAAACAATTCGACCAGCACCGGCGAGGCAGAAGTTTGCGCGGGAGTATCGGCAGCGATCGCGCACGGCAGACTTACCAGCGCCCAGAAAAACATCACCGAAAGAGAAAAGTAAAACCGAGAGTTTTTCATGCAGTATTCCCTTGCCGGAGAAATCAATCTCCAGATTCTACAGCCGTTCGTGTGGCGCGGACCTGCCCTGAGCGAAGCCGAAGGGACCCACGCAGGTATTTCGACCCCTCTCCGAAATCTAAGTTTTAAGATGCATCGGAGCAGAGAAAGAACCATGGCCGATTTATACTTTCCGTCGGGTATATCATTTCCGACGGCTACGGCTAAGGTGTGACGGCTATAGTTCGGCGGCTGTAGTTCGACACCTATGGATACGCACGATCCGGCGGGAGAGTACCTGCGCATCTTCGAGCGCTATCGAAGAATGAGCGACGAGGAGATTCTCGTCCTGCTGCCGCAAAGTTCCGAGTTGACGCCGGTGGCGCAGCAGGCGCTGGCCAGCGAAGTGCGGCAGCGCGGGCTGCAAGCCGAAGTCCCTGAGGCAAAAATAGAAGACAAGAGGCTGCCGGGTCCGGCGCCATTAAAGCCGCCGGCTTCTTTGTTTGAGCGCAAATCTGCCAGGTTCCGTGGCTCGGGCGGGGAAGATTCTTCCGCCCCAGATTCTGCGGATGAGCAAGACTTGAACGAGGAAGGCTTGACCGAGGAAGACCCATACGAAGAAGACCGCAAGCTGGTCGATCTCTGCACAGTCTGGAGCGAGCGCGACGCGCTCCAGGTGGAACAGCTCCTCGATCTGGCGGCCATTCCATTCTTCATGGGAGCGGAGAAGGCGACCCGCGTAGACGCGGTGACCTCGAACTACACCAAAGGCGTAGCCGTGAAAATCATGCGCATCGGCATCCCCTGGGCGAGCGCCGCCATGCAGAACTACGGGCCCGAGGATGATCCCACTCCGAAGCAGCCGGAAGTAGCCGAAGAGCTTCCCATGCGCTGCCCCAAGTGCCGGTCTGAGGAGGTCGTGTTCGAAGGTTTAGCGGCAGAGGCGGCCGACGCGGAGGATGAGTCGGTTAGCAAATTTCAATGGAGCTGCGATGCTTGCGGGTATGAGTGGGAAGATGATGGGTTGGCGAAGGAGGGATGAGGTAGATGCTTTGGCTGTCGAAGGATCCTGCCAAAACGGCTAAGCAAAACGGCGATCGTATTCTCTACAGACCCTCGTGAGCAGAGCAGAGTACTCGAGCACCGCCTTTTGCTCATAAACCCATGAAAAAGGATGTGGAGGCGTGTTGGTTGCAACGAATTTCAGGATCAGGAATTCATCGAAGCTGCCTTGGGCGCGTTGCTGAAGACGAGAAATAGCCCCGCTGGCCTCTTGGCTCGGATGTTTGTATTTACCCCCGTCGGTGAGGAACTCACGCGTCCCTTCGTACGACGTATAGACTTCTGAGAAATTTACACCGATAATCCCGACGCAGATTGGATTGCCGCCTCGTTTCCTAAATTCCTCCGTTTGCCTCACTAGATCGCCAATGACCCTATCAATTTGCTTAATCATCGCCTTGGCAAGGATCTTTGTTTCGGCTCCAATTTCGATTGTGGCCACGGGGCCACGCGCCACGGAGAATCCTGCTTCTCTGATTGCGGCACCTGCGGGAACCAATTCGCCGAAAGTGCCATCCCCGCGTCTGCGGGCGATGCCTACGGTTCGGTTTTGCGTGTTGAGTACTCGATCGCCAGCGGTTATGCGGTCGCCTAACTTCTTGGACTTGCGAAGCTGGAAAAGATCTTCGTACAAATAACTGGCAACCCAGTCCCCCAGGCTGGAGTCTCTGTGAAGGTATTGAGTCCCCTCAAAGAGACGACGGAATGCTTTCAAGAGACCGTATTCGTCGGCGATCATTCACCGCGATTGTACATTCACTTTCACGTCGAACAAGATGGGATCTCTTCTGGACAGCGAAGCTTTCAACAGTCTTTCTCGCGCTAACCGCACGTAATCCCGGTCAATTTCAACTCCAACGCTGTTGCGGCCGGTGTTCATCGCCGCTACGCAGGTGGTTCCCGTGCCAACAAACGGATCCAGTACTGTGTCACCAGCAAAAGAGAACAGACGAATGAGACGCTCAGCCAGTTCGACCGGATAAGGAGCTGGATGTCCTTTTTTGGTTGAGTGCCCCTTGATATCAGTCCACGCAGTCCGCAGCCAGGATTTCATTTCCTCCTTCGAGAGCATGGAAAGTGCCTTCTGAACCAAGGATGGCGATCTGTATGCCCCACCTTTGCGGAAGAAAAGGAGATATTCGAAATCGTTCTTGACGATCGCTCCCGGCTGGTAAGGTTTGCCATAGAATCCGGCTCCGTTCCCTTCGACCTCGGTCGCGCCATTTGCAATCTTGAACCAAAGGATTGGTGTAAGCGAATCCAGACCGAAGTTTCGAGTGCGGACCATCAAGTCGGCGTGCAGTGGCATCACATAATGCCGCCCCGCCTTTTTTCGAGAGATACAAACATCGCCTACAACGCAACAGATCCGACCACCAGGAGTTAGAACCCGTGTGCACTCCTTCCATACCTTGTCGAGTTCCGCGAGGAACATTTCGTAATCTTCGATCGCGCCTAGTTGATGCTCGTGCGGCGGGTATTCTTTTAATGTCCAATACGGCGGAGAAGTAACTATAAGGTGAATGCTTTCATCTGGGATGAACGACAAATCCCGAGCATCTCCACGCCGCATAGAATGCACCGTGTTGGCAAACTGCCCGGGCCAGCGATTACGGCGGTAAGAGTCGTTCAACTCCAGCAGTTCTTCGATCGCGCCGGGTTCGTTGTCAGCCCAGCCGTATCCGGAGGGTTCATGCAGACTTTCAATTAAGGTGCTCATGGTTCGTTCGATACTCCAAGTCTGCACTAAGGCCTGCATGATCGTTGCCGATCCCGACACGAAGCCGACTCATACGGCCTTTGGTGCAACGAAAGCACGACGGGCGAGTTGCCCGTCCCCAAACGATCTCAGCTGCAGCCGCTAGTGCTGCGGCAGCTCATGCACTTGCCGCAACTGCCGTTGCGTCACCATATCGAGCCGCTTCACCCGGCCAATTTCCAGCTAAGCTATTGATTTATAAATAGCTTAAAGCCAAGTCATTTATTTTCAAAGATTTGGCAAATTTATTCCGCTAAATCTTTGATTCTAAAAGATCGCACCCAGGGGGGTCTAAGCCAACCCCCTAGCTGCAGCCGCTGGTTGATCCGCAACTCATGCACTTGTAGCAACTGCCATTTCTCACCATGATCGAACCGCAGACGTGGCAACTTGGAGCGTCTCCCATGTCGATCATGTTAGCGAGCGCGTCGGCAGCGTGAATGCTTCCGGTGGCTGGTCGTTGGTCGTTAGTCGTTGGGCTCGAACCAATCGACCCGTTCAGATCGCCGATACCTTCCGGCGCTGCCAGCGGCTTCGGACGCAGGTTTTCGAACAGAAACTGCTGTTGTCCAGTCATGAAGCGCAACTGCAGCCAGCGGAAGATGTAGTCCATGATCGACTTGGCAAAGCCGATATCGGGATTGGTCGACCAGCCACTCGGTTCGAAGCGAGTGTGCGCGAACTTCTCGCAGAAGACCTTCAACGGCACACCATGTTGCAAAGCCAGAGAAACGGCAAGCGCGAAGCTGTCCATGAGCCCCGAGATGGTCGAGCCTTCTTTCGCCATCTTGATGAAAAGTTCGCCGGGCTCTCCACCGGGATACAAGCCGACGGTGATATAGCCCTCGTGTCCGGCGACGTTGAACTTGTGGGTGATCGACATGCGCTCTTCTTTGAGCTTGTGGCGAACGGATCGCGGAGGGGCGTCGAGATTCTCTTCCTGAATATTGGCCAACGCCACGGCTGCCGCATTCCGGGCCGCATCATCCTTGGTGGAGTTCGCCGTTTTTGTGCCTGCTGCTGAGAGCGGCTGCGACTGCTTGCATCCATCGCGATAGATCGCCACGGCTTTGAGACCGAGCTTCCAGGCCTGGATATAAGCCTCGGAGACATCCTCGACCGTCGCAGCGTTCGGCAAGTTGACGGTCTTCGAGATGGCTCCGGAAATAAATGGCTGAGCCGCTGCCATCATCTTCAGATGCCCTAGATATTGGATGGAACGCGTGCCCTTCGCAGGCTTGAAAGAGCAATCGAATACGGCCAGGTGCTCGTCCTTGACATGCGGAGCGCCTTCAATTGTTCCCGTGGCGTCTATGTAACTCACGATCGCGTCGGTCTGCTCGTGGGTGTATCCGAGCTTGAACAGGGCGCTGGGGACAGTGTTGTTGACGATTTTGATCATGCCGCCGCCGACCAACTTCTTGAACTTGATCAGCGCCAGGTCGGGCTCGATGCCGGTCGTGTCGCAATCCATCATGAAGCCGATGGTCCCGGTTGGAGCTAAGACCGTGACCTGGGAATTTCTGTAGCCGTGCTTCTCGCCATAGGCGAGGGCTTCGTCCCAGCATTGTTTCGATGCTTCGTAGAGAGGACCGGGGACGTTGGTCTTATCGATGTTGTTAACGCTTGCCCGGTGCATTCTGATGACATCGAGGAACGGCTCGCGGTTCATATACCAGCCGGGGCAGGCTCCTCCGGGCATATCTTCTGCTTTGGTCACCCCGAGCCGCGTTTGCACTGTGTCAGTGATCGGAGTCAGCGGCGGGCACTGCTCGGCAATCTTTGAGGATTGCAGATAGGCCTCTCCGCACATGATTGCGGTTACGCAGGCGGCGTAGTCGCGTCCAGCATCGCTGTCGTAGGGAAGGCCTGCAGCCATCAACAGCGCGCCTAGGTTGGCATAGCCCAATCCCAGCGGACGATAGTCGTGCGAGTTTTTGCCGATGATCTCTGTCGGGTATCCGGCGTTGTCGACCAGGATTTCCTGCGCGGTGATGGTCACGTCGACCGCCTGACGGTACGCTTCTACGTCGAACGTGCCGTTGGGCGCGAACTTCAGCAGGTTCAGGCTGGCCAGGTTGCAGGCCGAGTCATCGAGGAACATATATTCGCTGCACGGATTCGAGGCGTTGATGCGCGCCGTATTTTTCGAGGTGTGCCAGCGATTGATGGTCGTGTCGTACTGCATGCCAGGATCGCCGCAATGCCAAGTGGCCTCGGAGATCTTCTGCAAGAGGTCTTTCGCTTTATAAGTGTTCACTACACGGCCATCGACAATGGCGCGCGTTGAGAAATCTGTATCGCGCATTACGGAGATCATGAAGTCGTCGGTTACGCGCACCGAATTATTTGCGTTCTGAAAGAAGATGGAACTATAGGCATCGGAGTCGGGATGCGACCCGTCATAGCCTTGCGCCACGAGCGCGTGCGCCTTGGCTTCTTCTTTCGACTTGCAGTCGATGAAGTCGACGATGTCGGGATGCTCGATGTTCAGAATGACCATCTTGGCGGCGCGGCGCGTTTTGCCTCCGGACTTGATGACTCCGGCAAAAGCGTCGAAGCCTTTCATGAAACTGAGCGGGCCGCTGGCAGTGCCGCCTCCGCTGAGAACTTCGGTGGAGGAACGCAGCGGCGACAGGTTGGTGCCGGTGCCCGATCCCCACTTGAAGAGCATGCCTTCGGTCTTGGCCAGGGTCAGAATCGAATCGAGCGAGTCTTTGACCGAGTTGATGAAGCAGGCCGAACATTGCGGACGCGTGTAACCGGTCACGCCGAACTCGACTTGATTCGTGGTCGCATTCCAGTGCCAGTTGGTGGCGTCGGATTTTGGCTCGACCCGCTCGCAGCCTACGTTGAACCAGACCGGCGAATTGAAGGCCACATGCTGGCGAATCAGCAGGTGGACAAGTTCGTCGTGAAATGTCGCCGCATCTTCGGCGGAACGGAAGTATCCGTCTTTCATGCCCCAATCGCGAATGGTCTCGGCCACGCGGGCAACCAGCTGACGAACGCCGGTTTCGCGCTCATCCGTTCCGATCTGGCCGTGGAGATATTTCGATGCGACGATGTTGGTCGCGGTCATCGACCAGTCTTTCGGAACCTCGACATTCTTCTGCTCGAAGATCACGCCTCCCTGGGAGTCGGTGATCTGAGCGAGGCGAAGTTCCCACTCAACCTCGTCGTAAGGAGACACGCCAAGCTTGGTGAAAAAACGGCGGAAGGCCAGCCCCGGGGCCTTCGTCTTTCTGGTGCTTACGGTGGTTTGAGTTTTAACCTGGTCGTTCACTTGTCGGTCGCTCACTTCTGGCATATCTCTCTCCTGATTAGATGATGGCTGACAGCAATTGATCTAGCAGCAACAGCAGTTCTGGCGTGCAAATTTGAAAACGATCCGGCCTGAAAACTGGCCGGAATTAGCCTCTCAAACTGGCTACCGTCGGGAACTTATTTCGAAGAACGATGTTTCGAAAACTTTGTGTCGAAGAACTATGGGTGATCGTGACAGCAACACCCGGCTATGAATCCGGCACGCCCAAGGACGGGAGCGGCCCGTCTCGAACGGAGGGCTTCCTTAAGGAGTCAAATCGGAACGCGAGTCGTTTCGGAAATTGTGTTCGAGGAGCGCAGAGGGCTCGACTTGGCGCGCCGCCGGGGCCATAAGCCCATGACTGTCTGGGCTAGTCCATGCCAGCGTGGAATCGCTGTCTGGGCAGTGGATGCCATGGCGGGCGAAAGAGGCGGCTACCAATGCGATCAAATCTTCCATCGGGGCTCCTGAATTGTGCGATGGAGGCGGTGTGACCCGTCTCTACAACTGGACGATTCCCTCTGGGCCGAATTGGGTTCAGCGCCGGTTCAACCCGGGGGGATTGCCTCTTCCATCCACTTCGGAGGGATGGTTTCCGTGAAGGGAGAAAACGTCAAAGTCTTTCGACTTTAGGTGTTTCTCGTAGCCTAACCGTGATGCCTAATAATGTTCGCCCTTACCAGGGGACGATCCGCGCTGTAAGGGAGCTCCCAAAGTACTCTGGGATGCTTAACGTACTCCCGTATATGGTGCATGTCAAGAGGGAAACACCACATCTTGTAGCCTGAAGGTGCTAAGGGTATCCAGTTGAGAAAATGTCAATGGCAGCGTCGCAAAGCGCTGAAATCAGCCCGCGATTCCATCAGCGAATTCTTATCTAGAGTGGGGTGACTCTACTCGCCTGATTCGACAGGGTCAATACCATAAGAATTGTGCAATGGTGGATTTCCGGTCCCAAATCCCAGGCGATGCATGGTCGCGAGAACCCGGTTCGAGGCCGTCCGGTTGCCTCACGGGCAGCGGGTTCGAACCCTGCGCCTGAGATCGCGGATTTCGCGCGGCGCCGGGAGAGCGCAATTTGCACAACCGCTCCACAGAATTGGAACAGTTGCCGGGAATCTCACTTCCGGGAATTTCACCCAGTCGAGGCAGGGAAGTCACTCAACGCTTGTGACGCTCGACTGCCGACCGATCGCCAACCGCGTTATTCAGAAACGTAATTGTGCCTTCCGCGGAAATGGCTCGGCCCCGACACAACCAGCAAGAGCTTTGGTCGTGGCTACTTGCGAACCCGCAGGACTTGCTGGCCCGGCGCCGTAATCGGAGCTTCCATTTTGGCACGCCAGTTGCTAATGACAGAAGTGTGGAGCATGTCGGCAGTGGGGAGATGAAGCCATGTGGATGCGGTCATGCGCGGTCTGCAAGTCAGTCCTGATCAAGCTTCGATTGCACGATGTGGTCCGTTGCCAGTGTGGATGGTGTTGGGATCGGTAATTTGGTCCGGGGTCGCAAACGCTCGACAGGAAGATCACGAAAGGAAAGTTATTATGGCTCGCATCATCGATTTCTATACGCCCAGAAATTTCAGCAAGAAAACGGCAGCGGCTCCGCAGTCAGGACCCGCCAAAGTGATCATGTTCAACCAGCGTACCGCCAAGTCGGCGTAATCCGCGCCATCGTTGCGCCCCCGCTGTCCACGGGAAAACCGGAGACTGGCGGGAACCGGCCTAACCTTCCCGAAAAATTCATTCAACCTTTTTCCTTCGCACCGATTCGTGTTCTACAATGCGCGTGTCGAAGGAGCAGGATATGGCTTCAGCCGCAACCGTGCCTCCGCAGGAAACCGCCCCTCTGTCGGAGGGGCAACGTCTTGCCTACACTTTTGTCGCCCCCAGCAAAGCCTTCACGGATCTGCGGCGGAACGCCGCTTGGTGGGCGCCGTTCCTCATCCTGGTGATTGTGTCTTTGTCATTCAGTTATGTGGTCGACCAGAAGGTCGGCTTTCGCAAGGTGGTGGAGAACACGCTCGAGTTGCAACCCAAGCAGGCGGAGCGTCTCGACAAGTTGCCCGCCGAGCAGCGCGAGAAAAGCATGGGGTTGCAGGTCGCGATCACCAAAGTAATCAGCTACGCCTTTCCGGTTGTGGGTTTGATCTTCTATCTGATTTTCGCCACGGTTTTGTTTGTCACCCTGAAGTTAGGAGCGAGCGCCGAGATCGAGTTCAAGGCGATGTTTGCCCTGATCGTCTATAGCAGGCTGCCCGAAGCGCTGCGAGCGATTCTGGCCATGCTGACCCTTCTGGCGGGAGTGAGCACGGACTCATTCAATATTCAGAATTCTCTGGCCACAAATCCGGGCTATTTCATCGGACCGGAAGGCTCGCCGGTTTTGCGCGCACTGCTCACGCCGCTGGATGTGGTCACCTTCTGGTCATTAGTGCTGACCGCCATCGGCATCACCTGCATCAGCAAGGTCAAGCGTGGGACGGCGTTCGCGGTGGTCTTTGGCTGGTTCGCAGTCGTGGTGCTGGCTCGGGTTGCCATCGCCGTGGCGACATCCTGAGCGCCACCTATCACCATGCGCACCGCGGACGTCGCGATTATCGGCGGAGGGATTGTCGGTTCCAGCATTGCTTACCACCTGACCGCGGCGGGCTGCAGCAACGTGGTGGTCCTCGAGCGCGAGTCCTCGCAGGGCAAGGGATCCACGGGCAAGAGCATGGGCGGCGTGCGAGCGCAGTTTTCTACTCCCGTCAACATTCAGATGTCGCTGTATTCGGTCCCGTTCTACGCCGGCTTCGAGGAGCGGTTGGGCTACCCTTGCGACTACCGTCCGCAAGGATATCTTTTTTGCGCGACCAGCGACCGGCACACGGCCTATCTGCGCATGAATTATGAAAAGCAGGTCGCCATGGGATTGAAGAACGTGCGGCTGGTGGCGGGCGACGAAATTCGCGAGATGTTTCCGCAACTGCGCGGCGACGACATTGTTGGCGGCAGCTTCTGCTCGACCGACGGCTTCGTCGATCCTTACAGCGCCATGATCGGGTTGATGACTTGGGCTGGGGACCACGGGGCCGTGCTGTGGAAGGACGCGACGGTCACCGGAATTTCGCTGAACCCTGGAGCTTTCGAGATTGCGACTACGCGTGACACCCTCTCAGCGCGCATTGTCGTCAACTGCGCCGGAGCCTGGGCGGCTTCTATCGCTGCCATGATACATATCGATCTGCCGGTTGAGCCTTTGCGGCGCATGCTGGTGCCAACCGAACCGTTTGATCAGTTCCCGCACTCCGCGCCGATGATCATTGACATGTCGAATGGATTTCATTTTCGTCCGGAGAGCCGCGGATTTCTGCTGGCGTGGAACGATCCGGAAGAAACGCCCGGCTACAAGACCGATTTCGAGGCGAGCTTTATCGAGAAGATTCTGACGCGGGCGGCCGATCGCGTGCCCGTCTTTGAAAATCTTGCGGTGAATCCCAAGCGAGCGTGGGCGGGGCTTTACGAGATGACGCCGGACCACCATCCCATACTGGGGGAATCGCCGGATGTGCCGGGCTTTTTCTTTGCCAACGGATTCAGCGGACATGGCGTGATGCACGCTCCGGCTACGGGGAAGATTTTGAGCGACCTGATTCTGACGGGGAAGACGGATTTGATCGACGCGTCGCTGCTGAATTTTTCTCGATTCGCCGAGGGGCGGATGATTCATGAGACGGCGGTGCTGTAGATATTCATCGCGCAAAAAGCAAAGATAACCACAGGGGAACACAGAGAACACAGGGGTTCTTGAAACCCACATTACGGGAGAACTTCATGTCAATTTTTGGATTGATCGAATACGCCGAAGCCACGCCGGAAGTTCGCGCCATCTACGACGACATCATGGCTACGCGCAAGACCGACTGGATCAATAATTTCTGGAAGTCGATAGCGCACGATCCCGCAATGCTGAAGCGGACTTGGGAGGACATAAAGCAGATCATGGCTCCTGGAGCGCTGGATCCGCTGACTAAAGAGATGGTCTACGTGGCTGTGTCGGTGACGAATCAGTGTGGGTATTGCATCGCTTCGCACACGGCGTCGGCGCGGAAGCAGGGCATGACCGACGCGCAGTTCAAAGAATTGATGGGGGTGGTCGGCATGGCGAACGAAACCAACCGGTTGGTCGCGGGATATCAGGTGGAAGTCGACGATCGCTTCAAACCTCAAAACGGAAAATGACATCCAAAAGGTTATATGCCGCGCGGCGCTTGCATGCGAGGCTTATAATCGCAGAGCACGTGGGGCGGTCGGGCAAAGGGGAATTTCGACACTCGCGCGATCAACATGCGCAACCTCATCCAGCGTAACGTAGACGAGCTGGCTATCAGCCTGCGCATCATCATCAACCCGCGCATCGTGGTTCTGCGCATCAATCAACCATATTGGCGAAAGAGGTGGAGGCATGGCCGAGATGACGGTGGCTCCAGTAGCAACCCATGGATTTTTTCTGGACGGGAAGTGGCTGGAAGAGGGTGACATCGTCGAAGTGCGTGCGCCCTATGACGGGGCGCTGGTCGGGTTCGTTCACCGGGGACGCCGCGAACATGCCGAAGCCGCGATAGCCGCCGCCGTCAAGGCTTTTGGAACCACACGCCGCTTGCCGGCTTTCGAGCGCCAGCGCGTTCTGCGCCAGATCGCGGTCGGCATTCATCATCGCAAGGATGACTTCGCGCACACGATTGCGCTGGAAGCGGGCAAGCCGATCAAGAGCGCCCGCATGGAAGTGGATCGCGCGGTCTTCACATTTAACATTGCCGCCGAAGAAACGGTTCGCAATTATGGCGAGTACTTGCCCCTGGACTGGCAGCAATCGACTGCCGGCCGTTGGGGCATCGTCAGGCGGTTTCCTCTGGGCCCTGTCGCCGGCATCACGCCGTTCAACTTTCCTCTGAACCTGGTCGCGCACAAGGTTGCGCCGGCGATTGCTGCCGGTTGTTCCTTCATCTTGAAACCGGCTCCGCAAACGCCGCTCACCGCAATGCTTTTGGCGGAGGTGATCCAGGCGGCAGGTTGGCCTGACGGCGGATTCAACGCGGTGTTGCTTTCGAATGAAGATTCAAGCCTCCTGGTGACGGACGAGCGCATTAAGCTCATCAGCTTTACGGGCAGCGCGGCGGTGGGCTGGGAGATCAAGAACAAGGCCGGCAAGAAAAAAGTTGTGCTCGAGTTGGGCGGGAATTCAGGGGTCATCGTGCACAGCGACGCCGATCTCGCTTATGCCGCCGACCGTTGCGTCAGCGGCGGATTCGCCTATGCGGGGCAGTCTTGCGTCTCGGTGCAGCGCATCCTCGTCGAACGCACGGTGTATGGAAAGTTCACCGAATTCTTGCTGGCCGCGACAAGTAAGTTGAAAGTGGGCGATCCGCTGGATGAGACGAGCGATCTTGGTCCGGTGATCAGCGAGCGGGATGCTATCCGCGCGACGGATTGGCTGCAGGAGGCGATGCGAGGCGGAGCGCGCCTGCTCTGCGGCGGCAAGCGGAAAGGCTCTCTGTTCGAACCCACCGTACTCACTGGCACCGAGCCCAACATGAAGGTGAATTGCCAGGAAATTTTCGCTCCCGTGGTCACGGTTGAGCCTTACCATGATTTCGCCTCGGCGTTGAAGCAGATCAACAGTTCGTCGTATGGACTGCAGGCAGGCCTTTTTACGCGTGACGCCAAACTGATTTTTCAAGCCTACGACGAATTGGAGGTAGGCGGCTTGATCGCCGGCGATGTTCCCACTTTTCGCGTAGACCACATGCCGTATGGCGGCATCAAAGATTCCGGCTTTGGACGTGAGGGATTGCGCGACGCGATTGAGGAAATGACTGAACCAAAACTCCTGGTCATGAACTTACGTTGAGAACAAAAATATTGCGAAATTCATGATGGAAATTCATCCGACTTTGATTTAAAAGAAAAGAGTCGGGTCGGTTTTCTCAAGTTCTCTGGCGTACGAAAGAAAATCTGCGTTGGCTATTCCATTTCTCCAGGCAACTGTTTATACTCGCTAGTTTCAGTAGCGTGCGTCACCGTTCAATGTGACGTAAATCATACGAACGCGGTCAAGCCGGAAGCGGCCGGAGCCAGTTCCGCAATTTTAAAGACCTCTTAATCAATGCAGATCTTTCCGCGCAGCAGTAATGCTATCGCCCGGGCCTCGATGGTCCTGACGGTCCTGGCCGTGGCCGGATTGTTTTGGGCCATGGTGCAGATCGAGCGCTCTCCGTATATCACGTACGCCGGAATCCGCAAATCGCAGCCGGTGCCCTTCAGCCATCAGCATCACGTGACCGGGCTCGGCATCGACTGCCGCTATTGTCACACTTCGGTGGAAACCTCGAGCTTCGCCGGCATTCCGCCGACGAAGACCTGCATCAACTGCCACCAGCAGATCTGGACCAATGCCGCTTATCTGGAGCCGGTGCGCGAAAGCTTCCGCACCGGGCGTTCGATTGAATGGACACGCGTCAACCAGTTGCCGAATTACGTCTATTTCAATCACAGCATTCACATCAATAAGGGCGTGGGCTGCAATAGTTGCCATGGTCCGATCGACCAGATGCCGCTGACTTATCAGTATGCGTCGCTGCAGATGGAGTTCTGCCTCGAGTGCCATCGCGAGCCCGAGAAATTTCTGCGGCCGCGCGAGCAGGTCTTCAACATGCGCTATGAGCCGCCTTCGACGGGCGAGCCCGTGATCGTGAATGGCGTCGCGTATTCGGAGCAGGAGAAGCTGGGCAATGCTTTGAAGCAGCAATATAAGGTGCGGTCGGTGCTGGACATCACGAGTTGCAATACCTGTCATCGGTAGTCATCGAGCGCGGGCTTGGCGTTAAAAATTGGGTCTGACAGCTGCAGGCCGAGAGCTGAATTTGATGAGCGCGATTTGATGAAAATGGACGAGCACAAAACGAAAGCCGCCGGGGCCGCTGCCAAGACGGACGTTTGTCCGAGCAAGCGCAAGCAACTTGACCTGCAGACGGTGATAGAGCAGATCGAGGAGACGACCGGCCCTGAATACTGGCGCAGCCTCGAAGAATTGGCGGGCAGCGAAGAGTTTCAGGAGATGCTGCACCGCGAGTTCCCCAAGGGCGCTTCGGAGTGGCTGGACGGCTTTTCGCGCCGAGGCTTCCTGAAGACCATGGGCGCGTCGCTGGCGCTGGCCGGCTTGACCGGCTGCACGCGGATGCCGATCACCGAGATCGTGCCGTATGTGCGGCAGCCGGAGAATGTAATTCCGGGGCGGCCAAAGTTTTATGCGACCGCATTTACACTCGGCGGATATGCTTCTCCGATTATCGTCGAGAGCCATCTTTTCCGGCCGACGAAGGTGGAAGGCAATCCGCAGCATCCCGCGAGCTTGGGCGGGACCGATATTTACGCGCAGGCCTCGATCCTTGATTTGTACGATCCCGACCGCGCGCAGAACATCACTTATCTTGGCGACGTGCGGTCGTGGAACGCGTTCGTAGACGCGGTGCGCGCTCCCATGAACGTGGAGAACGGCATTGCGGGCGCGGGCGTTCGCATTCTTACGCAGACGGTAACATCGCCTACGCTGGCCGCTCAGATTCGCGATTACCTGGCGGCGAATCCGCAGGCGAAGTGGCACGTTTACGAGCCGATCAACCGCGACAATGTTTACGAAGGCGCAAAGCTCGCCTTTGGCGAGGTGGTTGAGACTCGCTTCGACTTGTCGAAAGCTGACGTCATCGTTTCGCTGGACGCCGATTTTCTCTATGCCGGGTTCCCTGGGACGGCGCGCTACACGCGAGATTTCGCGGCGCGGCGCAATCCTGATGGGAACATGAACCGGCTGTATGTGGTTGAGAGCACTCCGACGTCTACGGGGATGAAGGCGGACCACCGGTTGCCGATGCGGGCAGGGGAGATCGAAAAGTTTGCTGGCCTTCTCCAGTTTGCGTTGACGGCGAATTCCAATCTGCCAGCCTCGGCGGGAGAGCTAGGCAAGGCCGCTCTCGCGATGGCGGCGGACCTCCGCGCAGGCTCCAGCGTAGTGATCGCGGGAGATCATCAGCCGCCAGCCGTGCACGCGCTGGCACATGCGATCAATCAGGAGCTCGGCAACGTCGGCAAGACGGTCTTCTATACCGATCCCGTGGACGCGAATCCCGTAAGTCGCGGCGAATCTTTGCACGCGCTGGTCGAAGACATGCGTGCCGGTAAAGTGGACGTGCTGCTGATTCTCAGCGGCAATCCTGCTTACGACGCTTCCGCAGAACTTGAGTTCGCTTCGGCTTTGAAATCGAATGCCGTGGCGCTGAAGGTTTTTCTCGGCACGCATCGCAACGAGACGGCCGAGCTCTGCCAGTGGCACGTGCCTGAAGCACACTATCTCGAATCGTGGAGCGATGCCCGCGCCTACGACGGGACGGTCAGCATTATTCAGCCTTTGATCGAGCCTCTTTACGGCGGCAAGAGCGCCCATGAAATTGTTTCCGTCCTTTCGGGGCAAGCCATGGGCGCGCACGATCTGGTTCAAGCCTACTGGCAGAAGCAGCACGCGGGCGGCGATTTCGATGCTTTCTGGCGTAAGTCGCTGCATGACGGCTGGGTTGAGAATACAGCTTATGCTCCAAAGACTGTCCCCGCGAAAGCTGCTGGTATTCCGGCCTCGCCCTCCGCGCCGGCCTCTGGCGGCGGTTACGAGATCAACTTCCGGCGCGATCCCTCCATCTATGACGGGCGCTTCTCGAACAATGGATGGCTGCAGGAATTGCCCAAGCCACTTACTAAGTTGACCTGGGATAACTCCGTCATGATAGGCCCGGCGATGGCGGAGCGGCTGAAGCTGAAATCCAAAGATGTTGTTGAAGTACAATTCAACGATAAGAAAGCCAAGGGCGCAATCTGGATTCAGGCCGGGCATCCCGATAACTCGATTACCGTTTTCTTGGGCTATGGCCGGCGCAATGCCGGGCGCATCGGCACGGGCCAGGGTTTTGATGTGTATCCGCTGCGCACCAGTCAGACTGCCTGGTTCGGCAACGGTGCGCAGCTTCGCGCTACCGGCGAAGTCATCGAACTTGCGAGCACGCAGGGTTATCAGACCATGGAAACTCCTGACGGCAGCGAGCGGCCATTGGTGCAACACCGCAGTCTCGAGGAGTATAAGAAAGAACCCGACTTTGCGAAAGAAGGCGAGCCTCATCCGGGACTTACGCTCTACAAGCCGCCTGTCGATTATTCCAAGGAGGATTACTCGTGGGGCATGGCGATCGACCTGAATGCCTGCGTCGGATGCAATAACTGCATCGTCGCCTGCCAGTCGGAAAATAATATTGCGGTGGTTGGCAAGTATCAGACGCTCAGAGGCCGCCACATGCACTGGCTGCGCGTGGACACTTACTACAAGGGGCCGCGCGAGAATCCCAGGGGCTTCTTCCAGCCCGTGCCCTGCATGCAGTGCGAGAATGCGCCCTGCGAGCTGGTTTGTCCGGTGCAGGCCACGCTGCACAGCAGCGAGGGCCTGAATGATATGGTCTATAACCGCTGCGTCGGCACCCGTTATTGCTCGAATAACTGTCCTTATAAGGTGCGGCGGTTTAACTTCCTGCTCTTTCAGGATTGGGAAACGCCGCAGTTCAAACTTATGCGCAATCCTGACGTGACCGTCCGCAGTCGCGGCGTCATGGAGAAGTGTACTTACTGCGTGCAGCGCATCAGCGAGAAGCGCATCGACGCGGAAACAGCATCCATTCGCGAAGGCAAGGACACACGTATTGGCGAAGATCTGCAAACGGCTTGCCAGCAGTCGTGCCCGGCGAATGCAATCGTTTTTGGCAACCTGAACGATCCAAACAGTCAGGTGAATAAGTGGAAGGCGCAGGCGAGGAATTACTCTCTCCTGGGTGAGCTGAATACGCGGCCGCGCACCACCTATCTGGCGGAAGTCCGCAATCCTAACCCGGAATTAGAGCATAAGTCAGAGGGGTCGAACGCGGGATCGAACGCATAAGTGGAGCGCAGCTAAGGCATGGCTACTAATACGCAAATTCCCGTGGCTGACAGGCGAGTGCCGGTAATTGCGCCGGGACACACCTTCTCCACCATCACCGACAAGATCAGCAACATCGTGCTGAGCCGGCCTATCTCGCTGGGATGGATCCTCGGCTTCCTGATCGTGTTCGGAATGATGAACATGCTCATGTTGGCCCTCGGCTATCTGTTTGTTAAGGGCACGGGGATCTGGGGTATCAACATTCCCATTGGCTGGGGATTTGCGATCGTCAATTTTGTCTGGTGGATCGGCATCGGCCATGCGGGCACGTTGATCTCCGCCATTCTCGCGCTGCTGCGACAGTCGTGGCGTAACTCGATCAACCGCTTTGCCGAAGCGATGACTCTGTTCGCCGTGGCCTGCGCCGGTATCTTCCCGCTGGCTCATACCGGACGCCCGTGGCTGGCTTACTGGCTCTTCCCTTATCCCAACACCATGCGCTACTGGCCGAACTTTCGCAGTCCGCTGGTGTGGGACGTGTTCGCGGTTTCGACTTACTTCACCATTTCACTGGTTTTCTGGTTTGTAGGTTTGATTCCGGACCTTGCGACACTGCGCGATAAGGCGGAGAGTAAGTGGGTCCAGCGCATTTACGGATTGCTTGCCATGGGATGGCGCGGTTCGGCTCGCCACTGGCATCGCTATGAGACGGCTTACTTACTTCTCGCCGGACTCGCAACTCCCCTGGTGCTCTCTGTGCACACGGTGGTGAGTTTCGATTTCGCGGTCGGCATCGTTCCGGGATGGCATACGACTATCTTCCCTCCTTACTTTGTCGCGGGCGCTATTTATTCCGGGTTCGCCATGGTGTTGTGTCTCGCGATTCCGATTCGCGCTATCTACAAGCTTGAAGACTTCATCACCATGCGCCATCTGGAGAATTCGGCCAAGGTCATGCTGGCTACCGGCCTGATCGTTGCCTATGGTTACGGCATGGAAGCTTTCATGGGTTGGTACAGCGGAAATCAATTTGATTCCTTCCTGCTGTGGAACCGGCTGCATGGGCCCTATAAGTTCTTTTATGCTGCGCTGCTCGCCTGCAACATTTTTATTCCGCAGGTTCTCTGGCTGAAGAAGTTTCGCGTGTCGACGGGCTGGCTCTGGCTCATCTCGTTTGTTGTGCTGGTTGGCATGTGGCTGGAGCGTTTCATTATTATCGTTGTCTCCCTGAGCCGCGACTTCCTGACTTCTTCGTGGGGTATGTACTATCCGACTAAGTGGGATTGGATGACGTACTTCGGCACGATTGGCTTGTTCCTCACGGGCATGTGGTTGTTCGTGCGGATTCTGCCCATGATTTCCATCTTCGAATTGCGCACCTTGCTGCCTGAGTCGCATGCGCACGAAGTCTCGGAGGTGAAGAATTGAGCACTTTTCCTCTCGACAGGTCGAGCTACGATCCGCGGATCTATGGTCCTATTTATGGATTGATGGCGGAATTCGATTCGGCACAAGAGTTGCTGGAGGCCGCTCACAAGACGCATGAGGCGGGCTATCTCAAAATCGATGCCTACAGTCCTTTTCCGGTTGAGGGGCTGGCGGAGGCAATTGGATTTCATAAGAATCGGGTGCCGCTGGTCGTATTACTCGGCGGACTATTTGGTGGGATATCAGCATACGCGCTGCAGTACTGGGTAGCGGTTATTACTTATCCAACAAATATCGGCGGCCGACCTTATCATTCATGGCCCTCGTTCATCATCGTGACTTTCGAACTTACAATTCTCTTCGGCGGACTCTCCGCCGCTATCGGCATGCTGGCACTGAATCGGTTGCCGATGCCGTATCACCCGGTGTTCAATGTGCCTGAGTTTTCGAAGGCCACGGAGAACAAATTCTTTCTGGTGGTCGAGGCGGCCGATCCCAAGTTCGACCTTTCGGGCACGCGGTCGTTCCTTTCGGAATTATCGCCGCGCATGATCTCGGAGGTTCCGAACTGATCATGAGGAACCGACGAATGATTCGCCGAGCCACTCCGAGGTTGCAAGGCGCTTTGCCCGCGCTGGTCGTGCTGCTCGCCCTTACCGCAGGATGCCGCATCGATATGCATATTCAGCCTTACTACCGTGACATGGCGCAGAGCGATTTCTTTGGCGACAACCGGTCCGCGCGCTATCCAGTGGAAGGAACGGTCGCGCGCGACGACCTGCATGAAGACAGGTATTTCTATACCGGTAAGAATGGTAGTGTTCCAGGTGACGCGTTGCCTTTTCCGCTGACCGCCGACGTGCTCGCCCGCGGACGCGAGCGCTTCAACATCAACTGCACGCCTTGCCACGGGCGAGTGGGCGATGGCAATGGATTTATTCCCACGCGCGGATTCAGGCGTCCGCCGTCGTATCACATTGATCGCCTGCGCAAAGCTCCGCTCGGCTATTTCTTTGATGTCATGACGAACGGCTACGGAGTTATGCCGGAATACGGAACGCAAGTTACTCCGCGCGACCGCTGGTGCATTGCAACTTATATCCGCGCACTGCAGCTTAGTCAGAATGCTGCGCCGGGCGACATTCCGGGTGGACAAAAGGTTCCATCTGCGCCGCCGCAATTCCGCGATATCGGCAATGGGGCTACGCTTCCGCAGATCGCAATGCCTGCCGCCGCAACCGAAGGGGAGTCGAAATGACCACGGCCGTTATGAATAAGTCGGACCTGATGGCCCCGCCCGTGGCCCAGACCATTCAACAGCGCTCGCTCATGGTCGGCGTGATCGGCGCGATTGCGGCGATCACGGGAGCTTTCCTTGCTCCCGAAAGCTTCTATTCCGCTTACTTGACCGCATACATGTTCTGGCTCGGCCTCTCGCTTGGTTGTATGGCGGTGCTGATGCTGTATCACCTCGTCGGCGGCGCGTGGGGGACGGTGATTCGGCGGATGCTCGAATCCGGCATGATGACGCTGCCGATGATGTTCATCCTGTTCATCCCGATTCTGCTGAATTTACCGAAGCTCTATAAGTGGGATCAGTCCGCCGAACTGGCCTCCGATCACAAACTGGCCGACATTGCCCAAAGGTATCTCAATCCAACCGGCATCGCCGCACGCTACGTCATTTATTTCATAATCTGGTACGGGATGGCGTACCTCCTGAGTCGCTGGTCGACCGAGCAGGATACAATTGCGGGACAGAGTACGCTGCGCTTCCGCGCATTGAGTGCGATTGGTCTGGTCATCTACTCGTTTACGATTTCGTTTGCGGTGATCGACTGGGTGATGTCGCTGCAGGCGCGCTGGATCTCTACTATTTACGGGCTGCTTTTTGTTGCCGGAGAAGCGCTCTCGGCTTTCTGCTTCTGCGTGATTGTCGAAAGCATTCTCGGCAAGCGCAAGCCTCTGTCCGACTACCTTACCGACACGGAGGTCCACGATCACGGCAAGTTGATGCTGGCTTTCGTGATGGTGTGGGCGTATTTCAATTTTTCGCAGTGGCTCATCATCTGGGCAGGTAACTTGCCGGAAGAGATTCCATGGTATGTGCGTCGCCTGCACGGCCGGTGGGAAAATGTGGGACTGTTTCTGGTGGTCTTTCATTTCGCGGTGCCCTTCGCGCTGCTGCTCTCGCGGCAACTGAAGCGCAAGGCGCGGACGCTGGTCCGCATCGCTGCATGGCTCTTCTTCATGCGCATGGTTGATATTTTCTGGCACATCGAGCCGGCGTTTCATCCGAAGTTTCACCTTAGCTGGGTGCTTTTCGCAATCATTGTGGGAATGGGTGGGCTTTGGGTGGCCTACTTCTTCCACAATCTAAGGGGGCGTCCGCTGCTGGCTGTCAATGCGCCGCAGACTTTACGGCTTCTGGAGCCCTCGCACGACTAAGTAAGGAGACATGGGTAACGAGATATGAGTGACGAGTTAGTAAATCACGGCCACGAGACCGAGTTCGAACGCGAAGACCTCGGCACGCGCGGGATCTTCGTCTTTATGGTCGGACTGGCGGTGATTGGCGTGGTCATCTATTTCATCATCGTCGGCATGTATTCGTTTCTCGATAACTACGAGCGCTCGCAGATGGCGACGGCCAGCCCGCTGGTTACTACCAAGGGAGCCATGTCGCGGGTAGTTACTCAGGCTGACATGGATAAGGCATTCAAAGACAATGGCGCTCCCATGCTGGAAACCAGCGAGAAAAGTCAGTTCAAGGATTTTCTGGTAAGTCAGGAGAGTCAGCTCAACAGTTATGGCTGGGTCGATGAAAAGGGCGGGGTGGCACGGATTCCGATTGATCGCGCCATGGATTTGCTCGTGCAGCGCGGGTTGCCTACGGTGAAAGGCAATCCCGGTGGGATGACGACTTCGGCGAGCACGGAACCGGAGAAGAAGGGTGTGGAAGGATCGCAGTGAGTTGCCGAGCTTTACTCGGCCGGACAGCGGACGGCGGCTGTCCCCATGTAAACCGATCCGGCCGGATTGCCGGAAAAGGAAAAAAGCAGTGGGTAGTAATAGAAGGTTCTCCAAATCGATCGCCGTTGCAGCGTTGTTACTAGTGCTGGTGTTGGCTCCGTCGAGTATCTTTGCGCAGGTGGGGCGTGGACCTATGAGCGGAGGAATTATGACTCCGCCCGTGAATCAGCGGCCGCCCGGACTGCAGTTTGTCGGCATCGACCAGCACCTTAACGCCGATGTTCCGGTTGATCTTGAGTTCCGTGATGAGCTTGGTAATCCGGTGAAACTGGCCGACTACTTCGGACATGGACGTCCCGTAATTCTGAATCTCGGTTATTACCAGTGCCCGATGCTGTGCAGCGAACTCTTGCAAGGCCTGGTCGGATCGATGAAGGCGCTGACTTTCGATCTCGGCAAGGATTTTGACGTGGTTACCGTCAGCTTCGATCCGAGCGAGACAACCGAGATGGCGGCCGCCAAGAAGCGCGACATGATGAAACGGTATGGCCGGCCAAACACGGCGCAGGGCTGGCATTTTCTGACGGGCAAGGCCGATCAGGTTAATGCTCTAACCAAGGCGGTCGGCTTCGAATACCAGTTCGATCCGAAGACGCAGCAGTACGCGCATGCTGCCGCGATTGTCATGCTCACGCCCGATCACCATATCTCGGGATATTTTTATGGCGTGGAGTTTTCGCCGAAAGACTTGCGCCTCGGATTGGTGCAGGCTTCGCAAAACCGTGTGGGTAACATCGGCGACCAGGTGCTTTTGTACTGCTATCACTACGATCCGCGCACGGGGAAATACGGGGCGGTAATCAGCAATATTCTGAAGCTGGCCGGGCTGGCCACTATGCTGATTCTGGGGACATTCGTGTTTGTAATGTTTCGCAGCGATCGTCGATCTGGTGGAAGCCCGACGGACCCTGATCGCGCGAGTCCTGGCCAGCTCGGACGAGTGAGGTAAGTGAGTTAGTAACTGAGTGTAACTATGTCGAATTTTTTACCATTGTGGCCCGATCGCGCCTCGACCATGGCGAACCAGGTGGATATGCTCTACATCTACCTGCTGCTGGTCTCCGGCGTTATGACGGCGCTGATTTTTATTGCGGTGACGGTACTTGCGATCAAGTATCGGCGTCGGCCTGGCGTTGAAGCGCATCAGATCGAAGGCTCGACGATTCTGGAACTTTCCTGGTCGATCATCCCCTTCTTTGTCATGCTGACCTTCTTCGTGTGGGGCGCCGTACTTTTCTTTCAGGAGCGTACGCCTCCGGCCAACTCCACTGAAGTTTATGTCGTCGCGAAACAATGGATGTGGAAGATCGAGCATATGGAAGGGCAGCGCGAGATCAACGAACTGCATGTGCCCACGGGCCAGAACGTCAAGCTGATCATGACCTCGCAGGACGTGATTCACAGTTTCTTCGTGCCCGCCTTTCGCCTCAAGCAAGACGTCCTTCCCGGACGCTATACGACGCTCTGGTTTAAGGCGACGGTGCCGGGGCGCTATCATCTTTTCTGTGCTGAATATTGCGGAACGATGCACTCCGGCATGGGCGGGGATATCGTCGTCATGGATCCGGCTGAGTATGCGCAGTGGATGGCAAGCGGGGCGACCTCGTCCTTGCAGGATACGGGCAAGGAACTATTTGCCTCGCTCGGATGCTCGACTTGCCACCGGCTTGATGTGCAAGGGCGCGGACCTAATCTGGCGGGACTTTATAACAAGCAGGTTCTGCTCGAAGATGGTCGCACCATGACTGCCGACGACAATTACATCCGCGAATCGATCCTGAATCCGACGGCGAAGATTGTGAGTGGCTTCAAGCCAATCATGCCGACTTTTCAAGGTATCGTCAGCGACGAGCAGTTGAACGCGCTGGTGGCTTACATCAAATCGTTAAGCCAGCAGCCCACGGGAACCGCGGAGCTGCAGAATCAGCCCGCCGTTGCTCCGGGGCAAACCCAGAATACGCAGGTGCAATAGTTATGGCGAGTACAGTTGTTCCAGTGAATCCGACTCCTAAGTTGAACTATCTCACCAACGGGCACAGTCTCAGGTCCTGGCTGCTGACGACCGATCATAAGCGGATCGCCATGCTCTACCTGGTCTCGGTGACAATCTTCTTTTTCCTGGGCGGACTTTTTGCCATGCTCATCCGGTTGGAGTTACTGACTCCACAGGGCGACCTCATGCAGGCCGACACCTATAACAAGGTGTTCACCATGCATGGCATGATCATGGTGTTCTTCTTTCTTATTCCGGTGGTGCCGGCGGTGCTTGGAAATTTCCTCGTGCCGCTGATGATTGGGGCGAAAGACCTCGCCTTCCCGCGCATCAACCTCTTGAGTTGGTACCTCTACGTCATCGCGGGAACGCTCTTTCTGCACTGCATGCTGAACGGCGGCGTCGATACTGGCTGGACCTTCTACACCCCTTACAGCACCGTCGGCAGTAATACAAATGTCATCGAAGCCGGCCTGGCGGTGTTCATCGCCGGTTTCTCGTCCATATTTACCGGTCTTAATTTCATTGTCACCATTCATCGCATGCGCGCGCCTGGCCTCACCTGGGACCGCTTGCCGCTGTTTATCTGGGCCAATTACGCAACCAGCCTGATCATGATTCTGGGCACGCCGGTAGTTGCCATCACCATTGTGCTCGTCGCGGTCGAACGCGCTTTTCATCTTGGCATTTTCGATCCCGCGCTGGGAGGAGACCCACTACTCTTCCAACATCTTTTCTGGTTCTATTCGCATCCGGCCGTTTACATCATGGTGTTGCCGTCGATGGGAGTTATCAGTGAACTGATCACCTGCTTTTCGCGCAAGCGCGTCTTCGGTTACAAGTTCATCGCGCTGTCGAGCATTGCCATCGCGGTCATTGGATTTCTCGTTTGGGCTCACCACATGTTTGTGGCCGGCATCTCGCTCTACGCCGCCATGATTTTCTCTTTCCTGACCTTCTTTGTCGGAGTCCCTTCTGCGGTCAAAGTATTTAACTGGACTGCGACTCTCTACAAAGGTTCTATTTCCTACACCACGCCCATGCTTTACGCCTTCGGCTTTATCGGGCTCTTCACCATCGGCGGGTTGACGGGACTTTTTCTGGCCACCCTCGGCATCGATGTGCATGTTACCGACACTTACTTTGTCGTTGCGCATTTCCACTATGTCATGGTGGGTAGTGTGCTGATGGGGTTTCTTGGAGGCATGCATTTCTGGTGGCCGAAAATCAGCGGGCGATTGTATCCCGAGGGCTGGGCGCGACTCTCGGCTCTATTGGTGTTTGTCGGTTTCAACCTGACCTTCTTCCCGCAATTCATTCTGGGATATGTGGGCATGCCGCGTCGCTACTGGCAGTATCCGCCGGAGTTTCAAGTGCTGAACGTGTTATCTACAGCCGGCTCGAGCGTGCTGGCCGTCGGCTATCTGCTGCCGGTAATCTACTTCATGTGGTCGCTGCGCTACGGGCCGCTTGCTCCCGACAATCCATGGAACGCCGCCGGCCTTGAATGGAAAACTTCTTCGCCGCCGCCCACGTTTAATTTCGATGAGACTCCTGTAGTTACATGGGAGGCTTATAACTACGACGAGATCCCAGACGTGCCTTTGGAGGCTCCCGTTGCACGATAGCCCAACCACCACCAGTCCAGCGACGATGGAACACGAAGCGCATAATCCCGCGCTGCTGCATCATTTCGCCGACGCGCAGCAACAGAAGAACGCCGCCTCGCTGGGCATGTGGCTGTTCCTGGTGACGGAAATCATGTTTTTCGGCGGCATGTTCTGCGCCTATTTAGTCTATCGGCTCGCGCACTTCAACGCATTCGCGGCGGGCAGTCAGCAACTCAATATCTGGATGGGAGCGATCAACACGGCCGTCCTGATCGTTAGCTCGGTAACGGTTGTGTTGGCAGTAAAGGCGGCGGAGGCTGGCAAGCGCAAGTTACTCACCGGATATCTCATAGTTACTGTTCTTCTCGGCCTGACCTTTCTGGTTATCAAAGGCTTTGAGTACAAGGAGAAATTCGAAAAGCATCACGTACCCGGTCCGTCCTTCAACTTTACCGAGAAGTTCGATGACAACGGCAAGCAGATCCCGGTCAATCCGAAAGAAGCGGAGCTGTTTTTCTCTCTCTATTTCGCCATGACCGGCATGCACGCCCTGCACATGATTATCGGCTGCGGCTTGTTTACAGGGCTCGCGATCCTGTCCTGGAAGGGACATTACACGAGTAACTACTTCACGCCGATCGAAAACGGCGGGTTGTACTGGCACTTGGTCGATATTATCTGGATTTATCTGTTTCCGTTGCTGTATCTGATCAGTAGACACACTTGACGCAGAAATTGTTCATCTAAAGATAGGTTGTCATCCTGAGCGAAGCGAAGGACCTATGTACTCAAATTCCTGGAGTTGAGAATAGCATGGCAGAAAACGAACCCAAGACCGAGGGCGATCTTACCGTAGAACACGAACATACAACGCACTCGCAAGGATTTTACATAGGTATTGGTGCGGTGTTGCTGGTCCTCACTGTCACGACGGCGGCGGTTGCGTTCGTGAACCTCGGCCCGTTCAATCCAGTGGTCGCGCTGCTGATCGCGACTATCAAAGCCACGCTCGTTGTGCTTTTCTTTATGCATGTTAAAGGTGCGAGCGAAAAGCTGACGGGAGCGGTCGTGGTGTCCGGATTTTTCTTTCTTGCGATTTTGCTATCCCTCTCGATGGCTGACTACCTGACGCGATCCTGGCGGTAGCTGGCAATCTGCAAACCCCTTGCATCCAAAGCCTGCATCCATGAAGATGTTCTGTGCCTTATGCCACAGAATATTGCTCCACCTCCGCCTCATTCTCAGTCCACGCAACTCGATGCTTCCGCTCTTGAATCGGCTCTGCGCCGCCACCTTCGCGGCGAGGTTCGCTTCGATAAGGGCAGCCGAGCTGTCTATGCCACTGACGGCTCCAACTATCGCCAAGTCCCCATCGGCGTCGTAGTTCCGCGCGACAAGGAAGACGTGCTGGCTACGGTCGCGCTGTGCCGCGAGCACTATGCTCCTCTGCTGGCGCGCGGAGGAGGCACGTCGCTAGCCGGACAATGCTGCAACGCCGCCATCGTGATGGATTTTTCGAAGTATATGGACGGCATTCTGGAAATCGATCCGGCGCGCCGCGTTGCTCGAGTTGAGCCGGGCGTTGTCCTTGATAATCTTCGCGCCGCCGCTGAGAAGCACCACCTCACGTTTGCGCCCGATCCCGCCACGCACGACCGCTGCACCATCGGAGGAATGATCGGCAACAATTCCTGCGGAGTGCACTCGATCATGGCGGGCAAAACCGACGACAACGTCGAGGCACTGGAGATCCTCACCTACGACGGGCAGCGCTTGCACGTGGGTGCAACCAGCGCCGATGACTTTGAGCGCTATGTTCGCGAAGGCGGACGCCGCGCTGCAATTTACTCCGGTCTCAAGTCGCTCGCCGATCGTTGTGGAGACCAGGTGCGGCGGCAGTTTCCGAATATTCCGCGCCGCGTTTCGGGATACAACCTCAATCACCTGCTTCCGGAAAATGGATTTCACGTTGCGCGTTCGCTGGTTGGCTCGGAAGGCACTTGCGTCACGATTCTCGAAGCCACTTGCCGGCTGGTCGAAAGTCCGCCGGCGCGTGTTCTCGTGGTGATTGGATGGCCCGACGTTTATATCTGCGCTGATCATGTGCCACAGATCATGGAGCATCGCCCCATCGGGCTCGAAGGCTTCGATGACATCGTGGTGAACGCGAGCCGCCACAAGGGAATTAATCTCGATGCGATTGCGCTGTTGCCCGAAGGTTGCGGCTGGCTGATGGTCGAGTTTGGCGCCGACACCGTGGTCGAGGCCGAAGCGCAGGCGCGCAATCTGATGGAGACCCTGGGACGTGAAGCGGCTCCGCCGAATATGCGCATGTTCACGGATGCGCGGCAGGCGAGGCGGATATGGGATGTCCGCGAGTCGAGTTTGGGAGTGACGGCGCACGTGCCGGGCGAACCGCTGCGGTGGGAAGGATTTGAAGACTCGGCCGTTGCTCCAGAAAAGTTGGGCGCTTACCTGCGTGATCTGCGCAAGCTGATGCAGGACCATCATTTTGATGGCTCGTTCTACGGCCACTTCGGCCACGCCTGCGTGCACACGCGCATGGATTACGATCTGGAATCGGCGGAAGGCGTGCGTAAATTTCGTCTCTTCATGGAAGAAGCGGCCGATCTGGTCGTGCGCTACGGAGGCTCCATTTCCGGCGAACATGGAGATGGACAGTCGCGCGGCGAACTTCTCCCCAAGATGTTTGGCCCGGAGCTGATGCAGGCTTTTCGCGACTTCAAGTCGCTGTGGGATCCGGATTGGAAGATGAATCCCGGCAAGCTCATCGACGCTTACCGGCTCGATGAAAATCTTCGGCTTGGGGCGGGCTACGATCCGTGGCAGCCGGAGACCCACTTCAAATTTCCCGACGATCAAGGCAGTCTGGCGGCGGCCACCCTTCGCTGTGTTGGAGTGGCCAAGTGCCGGCACGATTCTGGCGGCGTGATGTGTCCGAGTTATCGGGTTACGCGCGAGGAGGAGCATTCCACCCGCGGACGTGCCCACTTGCTCTGGGAGATGACGAAGGGCGA
The DNA here is from genome assembly GCA_963775845.1 of uncultured Acidobacteriaceae bacterium. GTDB lineage: Bacteria > Acidobacteriota > Terriglobia > Terriglobales > Acidobacteriaceae > Acidiflorens. Next base: position 1,343,164 of record CAVZKN010000002.1, read on the forward strand.
CTTCATCAAAGACGGATGGCAGAGCGAGGCGGTGAAGGAATCGCTCGATCTTTGTCTTGCCTGCAAGGGTTGCAAGAGTGATTGCCCGGTGGGAGTCGATGTAGCGACTTATAAAGCGGAATTTCTTTCGCATTATTACGAGACGAACCTGCGTCCGCTGAATGCGATGGCGCTTTCGCGACTCGACCTTCTGCTCCGAACCGCGTCGCATGCGCCGGGACTGGTGAATCTGGCAACGCAGTTGCCTGGATTGCGCGATCTCGCCAAGCTAACCGGCGGAGTGGCCGGCCCACGCCGCATTCCGGCGCTGGCTCCGCAGACTTTCAAGCAGTGGTGGGAACGGCGCGAGATGCCGCGCGGGACGGGCGCCGACGCGCGCCGCTCTACGAACCGACGCGATAATGCCGTCTTGCTTTGGGCCGACACTTTTAACAACCATTTTCTGCCTTCGACGGCGAAGGCCGCGGTCGAGGTTCTGGAAACGGCGGGATTTGAGGTCAGCGTGCCGCGGGCTCATCTGTGTTGCGGGCGTCCACTCTACGACGTTGGCATGCTGGATCGCGCCAAGAGTTTGCTTCTGCAGATCATGGACGAGTTGCTTCCCGAGATCGAAGCGGCCACGCCCATCGTGGTGCTCGAACCTAGTTGCGCTTCCGTCTTTCGCGATGAACTCACCAATCTTTTTCCGAAAGATGAGCGTGCGCAGGCTTTGTCGAAACAGGTTTTTTTGCTGAGCGAATTTCTTGAGCAGCGGGCGAAAGATTTCCCGCTCCCCAAATTGCTGCGCCGGGCGCTCATTCACGGACATTGCCATCACAAGGCGATCATGAAGATGACGGCGGAAGAAGCTGTGCTGCACCGCATGGGCATCGACTTCACCACGCCTGCGCCGGGCTGCTGCGGGATGGCGGGAGCGTTTGGCTTCGAAAAAGAAAAATACGACGTGTCGAGGGCGATCGGCGAACTGGAATTGCTGCCGGCGGTGCGGCAGGCTCCGACGGATTGGCTGATTGTCGCCGACGGTTTCAGTTGCCGCGAGCAGATCGCGCAGGAGACGGACCGTCACGCCCTGCACCTTGCCGAGGTGCTGCAGATGGCGCTGCACGAGGCTTGCGAAGACGTAGATGATCTGGTCGAGCCGGATTTAGCGCCACAACACTATCCGGAAGATTACTGGGTGCGTCCGCATCAGGCGGCTGTGCGGAAATCGATGAAGCGCACTGGGTTGGCTGTGGCTGGGATTGCGGCAGGAGCGGCGCTGCTTTTGGCGCTCGCCAGAAAACGTTAATGGTGTCGGGACGAGCGCCTCGCCGGTCCAGGCCTCGATTCACTTTGAAGAGCAGTTGGGTTACTAGGCAACTTTCTGGGAAAATAGAGACGGACTGCAGATCCTATGGAACCTGCCTACACCAGCCTTCTGAGCTCAACTCCTGCGCCCGTTTCGTCCGCGACGAATCCGCAGAGTAAGTCCTTGCAGGGCTCGGTGCTGGTGCTGATTCAGTTTGACGTCTGCGAAGAAATCAATCTTGATTCGCTGCGCGATATTTTCGGGGCGCGGCGGCAGGACGCGAGTTTCAAACATCCCGCGCCTGGGTACGTACGATTTCAGCGTCCTCCGGTAGTGGAGCAGGTCGAGCCGCTGATTCTGGAAAGCGGCGAACGGTTGGACGTGCAGATCAAATATTATGATTATGGCGTGCTCAGCGTCGTCTTCGTGCTGCCGTTTTCGGGAGACTGGGACACGCTGGTCCGCCTCGCGGGGCGCTGGGTCTGGGATACGGACTTCACCAGCTTCGCGCAGAAGATCGTCAAACAGAAGATCGAGCGCGCGCGCCCTGCTTTGGTCAAGCTCTACGACAGCTGGCTGCATGAAGATTATTTTGTCTTTCACGTGCGCGACATTGCCGGCAATCCTTCCGCGGCCGAACTGCTGGCGGCGCACGGCGGACGTATCGCGCAGATCGTGCGCGGCGAAAACATGCCGCTCTCCGAGGGCGAGCAAGCGGAGATCATGCAGTCGAAGATTTCCTACTATCCGAACGATCTCGCGGTGATCAGCTGGAACGGCGCGTTTCTTTACGATTCGACGGCTGGCGCTGAAACCGTCATGCAGTTGCTCGAATACGCCAACTCGCAACTGCTCGAATTCCGCCACTACGACGAACTGCTGACCCGCGAACTGGAGAGTGTTTACGATTTTATGGACAACGGTTCCGGCATCTGGGCGCGCTGGCGCACCGCCAAACGCGCCAACCGTCTGCACACCGTGCTCCTCGATGTGGACGAACTGACCGAGCGCGCCGACAACGCCATCAAATTTCTCAGCGACATGTTCTCGGCGCGTCTCTACAAAGTGGCCGCTTCAAAAATCGGAGTCACCGACTACAAAGACCTGGTCAACCAGAAGGTCCACACAGCCGAAGAGCTTTATCGTTTCATGGTCGATCAATTCCATCAGAGCCGCGCGTTCGTGCTCGAGTTGATGGTCGTCATCATTCTGATCATCGATCTGATCTGGCTGTTCAAGGGAAGAACCCCGGTCTAGCCTTCAGCTGTCAGCCATCAGTAAAATCAACGGCGGTCCAGAGAATCCCGGCATTTGGATGTAGAGCGGACACTCCTGTCCGCTGCCATTGCCCTTGCTCTTGACGTTATTCCAACGAACCAACTCGAGGGGTGCGCCACTTCTAGCGCAGTAAGAACAACTCCTCTGGTTCCCTGCCTAAGCGGGCATCGATCCGCGCGCCAATTGCATGTTCAGAACATCTGTCACCCGGCCGGCAACCTCGTCATCGGAACGCCTTCGATCTCTTTGGACAGCAACCGGCCTCGGCCGTTGATGCGCGACTCGATGCTCTACGGTGGATTGCCCGATCTCGGTAGTCTCGTATTCGATGCAGTTCATGATGTTTCTCCTTTCTGTCATCGATCTGCGATTAGATTATGAAAGAACTTGACATGAGTCCAATGACTTGTTTTGATTGAAATCATAGCTGTGGGTAATGATTAATCTGGATCAGTTACGGATCTTCCAGGCGGTGGCTGAAGTGCGCAGCTTCACCCGCGCCGCCGGTGTAGTGCATCTGACGCAGCCTGGCATTAGCAAACACATCAAGCAGATGGAGGAGTACTACGGCACTCCTCTGTTCGACAGGCTGGGAAAGAAGGTGGCACTAACTCAGGCCGGAGAAATTCTTTTTGAAGCTACTCATGAGGTGATGGCTTCGATCACAGCCGCGGAGCAGCGCATCCAGGACCTCAAAGGCTCATACGGCGGCAGACTGGTGCTGGGGGCGAGCTTTCCTCTGGGTATTTATGTTCTGCCGAAGATGCTGGCTGCGTTTCGCAGGCGATTTCCAGAAGTGGAAGTAAAAGTGGACATTTCGCTCAGCGAGAAAATTGTGGCCAGGATATTGGCCAACAAACTTGACCTGGGCCTCGTGAGCCCGGGAGTCAACGATCCGCGGCTGATCTCGAAGCCCTTTATGACCGACGAACTGATAGCCATTGCGCCGGGCAATCACCGTTGGGCAAAGAAGAAACGGATCAGGCCTGAGGATTTCCCGGAGGAGACGTTTATCGTGTCGGCGCGCGGTGCGGGTACGCGAGCGGTAGTTGAAGATCGGCTTCGAGAGAAGGGAATTTTACTGACCAATGTCGTCGATTTCGGAAACATCGAGGGAGTCAAGCGGGCGGTCGAAGCCGGGTTAGGAGTATCGATTCAATCTCGGAGCGTGGTGGAGCGGGAGATCGCGGCAGGATCCATAGCAGGCGTGCCTCTAGTTGGAATGAATGTGAAGTTGACGCGCTCCTCTATTTATCGCAAGGACAAGCATCTTTCGAATGCGGCGAAGGCTTTCTTGGAATTGCTGGGGAGATCATAGGGGCGGGTGGCCCCGACTTCGCGTCCCATCCCAACTCTGACCCATCCCAACTCTGAAGGGTGCCCTCCAAGCTTCGGTTGGGGGGCCTTTGACTTTTTCCTCACATTCAAGCAGTGAGCGCAATCACAGACTTCCGCTCAGAGGTCGGCGACAATAATGATTGATGATTGACCTGTGCCAAGGTATAGCTGTGCCGCCTTTCTCACAGCCAAAAAGCAACGGCGGAAGAAAGACCCCTCTTTTGGCCTCGCTCTTGTCAAGCTTGACTTTTTGATCGGGATGAAATGGGGGTCCCAACACCGGGAGAAAGCAAAAGCGCCGATCCCGCACAGGGAAACGGCGCTAAGTGAAAGAAGAATAAAGACTTTACCTGCAAGTCCTTATTCCCCAGAGACCTGGCGGGAATGACCGCTAAAGTATTCATTCCAAGAGACCAGAAATAGGGGGGGTACCCCCAGTACCAACCAGTGAACACAAAAACCCAAAAATCCGTCCTCATCCGCCATCGAGCGAAAATATTTATTTTCGAGCGAAACAAAGGCGAAACAGAACCAGAAAAAGTGCCCGACATTCGCGCTACTGCCTTAGATGGCGGTAACGTTCTCCGCTTGCCAGCCTTTGGGGCCCTGGGTCACGTCGAACTGCACGGGTTGACCTTCTTTTTGCAGGTCCAAATCTCAATTACGTCCGTAATCTAGGGACGCTCCCACCCTGCGCATTACTCTTGGTCGATGCGTTCGCAGACTTCGTTTGGCGAGGTTTGGGGGAGAAGCATACTCAATGACGATCAAACTACCCGCTGTGGCCGTGCTTCTGGTGTTTTTGACCATCTTCGGTTCCGATTGCAATGCCTGGGCCTTGAATGGAAGCCCGATGTTCTTTCAACCGCCAAGCTATGGATCTGGCGGTTTCTCGGCTTATGCCTCGGCGGTCGGTGATTTTAACGGCGACGGAATACCCGACGTGGCCATTACCAACGACTGCGCCAACGCTCAATGCACCGCGAGCAGTGTAAGCGTGTTGCTGGGGAATGGGCACGGCGGTTTCCAGACGGCGGTGAGTTACTTGACAGGTGGTGTGGACCCTTTGTCGGTGGCGGTGGGAGATTTCAACAATGACGGAATCCTGGACTTGGCGGTGGCCAACTACTATGCCGTGTATGGCTCGACCACGGGCGAGGGGAGCGTGAGCGTTTTCCTGGGGAATGGGGACGGCACATTTCGAGCAGCACAGAGCTTCTTAACGAGTGGATTGGATACCTATACTGTAGCAGTTGGCGATTTCAACCGCGACGGAAAGCTCGATCTGGTGGCGACCAACTACTGTGCCGGTTCTGGCTGCGCCAACGGTAGTGTGAGTTTGCTGCTGGGGAATGGGGACGGCACATTTCAAGCGGCACAGACCTTTTCTTCTGGAGGCCTGTACGCAACGGCGGTCGCGGTGGGCGATTTCAACGGCGATGGCATTCTCGACCTGGCAGTGGGGAACGAAAACGGCGGGTATACCGGTGGCGCTGTGAATGTGTTTTTGGGCAGCGGGGATGGAACGTTCAAGGCGGGTCAGGTCTACAGTACCGGCGGCCTCGTCGTGTCGATAACGGCGGGAGATGTCAACGGGGACGGCAAGAAGGATCTGGTGGCGGCCAACGCGTGTCTCGGTAACTGCACGGATGTGCAAGCTGCACCTGGCATCGCCGTATTGTTGGGCAACGGCGACGGGACTTTCCAGACAGCCGCACCCTATTCCTCGGGCGGGTTCGGGGTTTACAGTGTGGCGCTGGCGGATATGAACGGGGACGGCAAGGTCGATTTGGTGGTGGGCGACAATAATTCTGTTGGCGTGCTGTTGGGCAATGGGGACGGCACTTTTCAGGCAGCAACGCTGTACTCCTCCCCGTTCCTCTATTCAATCGTCGTCAGCGACATGGATGGGGACGGCAACCCCGATGTGGTCGCCGTCAGCAATTGCCAGTTCGGCAGCTACAACGTGTGCTTCAACGGGTCGGCAAGCGTGTTGTTGGGGAATGGAGATGGCAGCCTGGAAGGTGAGCGCGCCTTTAACACCGCGGGGAACGATTCCCAGTATGTTGCGGTCGGCGATCTCAACGGAGATGGCAATCTGGACCTGGTCACGGCGGACGTTTGCCCAAGCTCGAACAATTGCCATAACGACAGTGTGAGCGTGATTCTTGGGAACGGTGACGGAACCTTTCAGGCCCCGCAAAGCTATCTCTCCGGCGGAGTGCCGGGCGGAGTTTCGGTCAACATTGCCGATTTGAATGGCGATGGCAAGCCCGATGTGTTGGTTACGAACGCGTGTGATGACGCGAATTGCGATGGCACCATCAGCGTGCTGTTGGGCAATGGAGACGGGAGTTTCCAGGCGGAGCAGACCTACGCTTCGGGAGGGGAAGGCGCGATAGCTTCAGCGGTCGCGGATTTTAATGGCGACGGCAAACTGGACGTAGTGACCTCGAACGGCAAGAGTGCAACCCTGGGAGTGCTGCTGGGCAGAGGGGATGGAAGCTTTCAGGCAGCCCAGACCTATTCGTCGGGAGCGACTATGCCGCGGCCCGTTGCGGTGGGGGATTTCAATGGCGATGGCAAAACGGACATCGTAGTCGCAGGTTCCGGCTTCGTTGGAGTGCTGCTGGGTAACGGGGATGGAACCTTTAAGCCCGCAGTGACGTATTCCTCCGAACCAAGTACTGCGATTGCGATGGCAATCGCCGATCTCAATAAGGATGGCAAGCTGGATCTGGTGATTGGCAACTACAACAGCATCGGAGTGCTGCTGGGCAATGGGGATGGAACTTTTCAGGCGGTTCAGACCTACGCTCCGGGATGGAATATGACATACGGGGACCTGAATTCAATTCTGGTGGATGATTTCAATGGCGACGGCAAGGTGGACGTATTGGCGAATGGCAGCTATACCAGCAGCCTGCTCCCGGGCAAGGGGGACGGAACCCTTCAGCCTGCAATACTCTATAGCCCAGGGGGGACGTGGGCGGTGGGGGGGGATTTCAACGGAGACGGCAAGACCGACCTGGTCGTGCTGGGAAATTCACTCGTAACCTTTCTGTCGAACGTCTCGGCGGGTTCTAAACAATCAACGGCCACCAGGATTTCTTCCTCGCTGAATCCTTCCGGCATCAATGAAGCGGTAACCTTCACAGCCCGGGTGACGACGGGATTATTTGCTCCGGCCACTGGCACCGTGACATTCAAGGATGGAAGCAATTCATTGGGAACGGTGACTTTGTCGAGCGGCAGGGCCACGTTGACGACCTCAGCGCTGGCCGGCGGCGCGCAGTCGATTACTGTGGCGTATAGCGGAGACACGAACCACCAAGCCAGTTCGGCGGTGCTGACCCAGACGGTGGAGTTGGCAACCACGACCACTTCTCTGGCCTCGAGCGCGAATCCCTCCATTTCAGGAACAGCGTTGACCTTCACGGCTGCGATTTCAACCAATGGCCCGGGGACGCCGACGGGGACTGTCACCTTTAACGACGGAAACAACGCGATTGGAACCGGAACCTTGTCGAATGGAACAGCCAGCCTGACGACCTCAGCGTTGGCCGTGGGAGGTGACTCGATTACCGCGATATATGGGGGCGATTCAAACAACAATGGAAGTGCGTCAGTACCATTGGTGCAAACAATTGAGCCGGCTGATTTCGCCGTTTCGGCTGCTCCTCCCACCTTGACCATGGCTGCAGGGCAACCTGGGACAATCACAGTGACGGTGATGCCGCAGGGATCGTTCACCGACCAGATCAACCTCTCATGCAGCGGCTTGCCGCAGGATGCGAGCTGCTCTTTCCAACCTTCTTCGCTAACGCCGAATTCCAATACAGTGAGCAGCAAACTGACGATTACCACTATGGCGGCCAGTGCGAGCCTGGTGCCGCCCTGGTCCCGGCATACTCGGTCCGGTCATCGATCGGCTGATGAGTTGAGGCCTGTCTACTCAATGTGGCTGATACTTCCTGGCATGCTGCTTAGCACGGTGGGGCTGGCTGGACCGCGGCGCAAGAGGTCGATGGGCTTTTGTCTGATATTCCTGCTGGTTGGGGCTTGCTTGCTTCAATCGGCCTGCGGAGGTGCCAATAGCAGTAGTAGTAGCGGCGGTGGGGGCGGCACGCCAGCCGGAACCTACACGATCACTATTACCGGCGCGTCAACGTCGACCCACACTGCCACGGTGACAGTAACGGTGAAGTGATGGAAGTCCACGTCTTTCGCGCGCGAGGCTTAGGGCAAAAGGGGATCCATACTCGCGAAAATGCCCGGGATTCTTTCGAATCGCCGGGCACTGTTATCGCAGAGATCGTTGTCAAAAACTGAAATCTTGTCAGACGATCGCGCGCTACCGTTAGATGGCGGTAACGTTCTCCGCTTGCCAGCCTTTGGGGCCCTTGGTCACGTCGAACTGCACGGTTTGGCCTTCTTGCAGGCTCTTGAAGCCGCCAGCTTGAATAGCGGAGAAATGCACGAAAACGTCTTCGCCATTTTGACGGCTGATAAAGCCGTAGCCCTTGGCGTCGTTAAACCACTTCACTGTTCCTTGTTCTGCCATTGTGTTTCCTATTCTTGTTTCTTGAAATGTGCTGAGAAGTTCGCTGCTGTAGAGGGGGTGACGCTGGTTGGCGATACCTGACCTTCAACTGCTTGTGAGTCCTTAGCGACTTTTAGTCTAGCACAACCAGGAGGAAAAAGGGGACCGAAAGTGGAAATGGCAGTTTTTGCATGGGGTTAGGACGATGGGGCTAGTCCGATTCGGACGTTCTTAACTTACACTAAGGCTGATGATCGCCTTTCTTACACTCGAACTTCGCATCGAGGGCGCGCACTCGCTGAAGGATAAGCGGCAGGTTACGCGCAGCCTTAAGGACCGTCTGCGCGCATCTTTTAACGTGGCGGTGGCGGAGCTGGAGCCGAGCCCGCTATGGAATCAGGCGACGATCGGGGTGGTCAGCGTGTCGGACTCCCGCGATTATCTGGATGGGCTGATGAAGAACGTGGAGCGGGCGGCGACGCGCATTGCTAATAATGCGGGTGCCGAGGTTTCCGACTCGTTTCTAGACTTCCTCTAAAGGACATACTCCCAGCGGTCTTTCTGATATTCTTACGAGTTTTCTTCTCAGTCGAGGTGGGGCTTGGAGCAGCGTGGGCGCAAATATCACCGGGGGCGGCTGAGCGAGGCGATCCGGGAAGAGATCGAGACCATCCTCGAAGGGGAACTGGGCGATCCACGGATTGGGCTGGCCAGCGTCAGTTCGGTGCTGATGGCAGAAGATGCGCGGTCGGCGCGCGTGATGGTCACGGTGGCGGGCGATGAAGTGGAGGAGGAGCGGACGCTCGAAGGATTGGCGGCGGCGCGAAATTATATCCGGCACGAACTGGCCGAGCGGCTGAGACTGCGGAAGCCTCCGGAACTTTTCTTTCAGGTCGATCGCGCGGATCGCTTGGAGGGCCGGGTGGACGAGTTGCTGGGGCGGGCGAAGAAGCGGGCCCGGAAAAATGCTGAGCCGGGCGGCTGAGAGTCGTTCTCAGTTCTAAGTAAGGGCTGGTTTTTCATTGGTGACTGAGAACTGACAACTAACAGCAGAGAACTGAGAACTCGCAAGAGAGCACTGCAATGCTAGAGCGGGTCTTACAGGAGATTCGGGCGCGACGACGGTTTGTAGTGACGTCGCATGCTCGCCCGGACGGCGACGGGATTGGGTCGGCCCTGGCGCTGGGGCAGATTTTGCGGGTGATGGGGAAAGAGTCCAAGGTGGTGATGCACGACGGCGTGCCTCGGATTTACCAGAATCTGCCTTTTGCCGAGCACGTCATCAAGGCGAATTCGGTGGCCGCCAACGATTTTGCCAAAGATGGCAGGTGCGATGCCGTGGTGCTGCTGGAATGCGACAACACGCGGCGGACGCTGCTCGAGGGGCTGGAAGAATGTTTTCTCATCAACATTGACCACCACGCCAGCGGCCGCAATTTTGCCCACGTCAACTGGATCGACTCCAGCATGATGGCTACCGCCGAGATGGTTTACCGGTTGGCGCGGCTGGCATGCGTTCCGATTGACCGCGATATTGCCACCTGCCTGTATACGGCGCTCATGACCGATACCGGCTCGTTCATGTTCGAAGGAACGAACGAGCATACCTTTACGGTGGCGCGCGATCTGGTGCTGGCGGGAGCCGATCCGGCGCATTGCGCGCGTCCTATTTATTTCGGACATTCGACGGCCAAGATGCGGTTGCTGGGGGCGGCGCTTTCGAACCTGCACCGCGAAGGCCCGCTGGCCTGGATCTGGGTGACGCAGGAGCAGATGAGGCGCTTGAGCGCGCGCGAAGAGGATTGCGAGGGGCTGGTGAACTACGCTCTGTCAATCTCCGATGTGCAGGTTGCTGTATTCTTCCGCGAACTGCCGGATCAGCGATTTCGCATCAGCCTGCGCAGTAAAGGCGAGGTAAATGTTTCGAGAGTGGCTGAGTATTTTGGGGGCGGTGGGCACAAGTGCGCCAGCGGATGTTCGATTGATGGACCGTTGGCCGTGGCCGTATCTAGAATCGTCGACCGCTTGCGCGAGGAACCTGTAGTCTTGAATGCCTACCGGGAGAATGGCATGACTGGGATTGCCGGTGATCAGGCAGAACAATAGAGAATCTGTCGCCGTACCTCGTTCTGATCGCAGCGGCTCCCATTACGATCCGACTTACGATCCAATCACCAATCCAACGAAGAATGAATCCGCCAAGAGTAAATCCAAGCCAGCCAAGCCGCACGGACCTGTTGCTGCTGGTGGCGTTCTGCGTCTTTCTTTTCTTATACGGACTGGGTTCGTTTGGGCTGGTGGGCGCCGACGAGCCGCGCTATGCGCAGGTGGCGCGCGAGATGCTGGAGCGGTCGGATTGGGTGACTCCTACGCTGCAGGGCAAGCCCTGGCTGGAAAAACCTGCGTTCTACTACTGGCAGGCGATGTTGTCGTTCCGCGTGTTAGGGGTCAATGACCAGACGGCGCGCATTCCTTCGGCGATCGATGCGGCGTTGATGATTGCCGTCATTTATTTTTTTCTGAGGCGTTTTCGTCCGGGAAGTGAATTGGACGGATCGATCATTGCCGCAAGTTGCGCGGGCATGGTTGGATTCGCCCACGCGGCGGCGACCGACATGCCTTTGGCGGCATGCTTCACGATTGCGCTGCTCGCCTGGTATGCGTGGTACGAGAGCCAGCGGAAGGTTTATCTGGCGTCATTCTATTTTTTTATGGCGCTGGGAACTTTGGCCAAAGGGCCGGTAGCTCCGGTGCTGGCGGCCCTCATTATTTTGCTTTTTGCCGGTGCAAGGCGCGACTGGCGCGTGATTGCGCGCACGCTCTGGATTCCTGGGCTGGTCCTTTATCTGGCGGTGGCGTTGCCCTGGTATGTTGCGGTGCAAATGCGAAATCCGGAGTTTTTTCGCATTTTTATTCTGCAGCACAATCTGGCGCGCTTCTCCGAGAATGTCTATCACCATCGTTATCCTTTTTGGTTTTATGTGCCGGTGTTTCTGCTGGCGTCCATGCCCTGGACCGCGATGCTGATGGTTGCGATTGTGGAACGGGGACGGCACATGTGGCGAATGGAGAAAGAACGCGCGCTGGCGCGCGAAGATTCCTGGAGTGTATTTCTTCTGCTCTGGATGTTCGTGCCGCTAGTCTTTTTCAGCCTGTCGCAATCGAAGTTGCCAGGATACATTCTGCCGGCGGTTCCAGCGGGAGCGCTGCTGGTCAGCGATTATGTTGCGGGATTCGCAGGACGGGGCCGTCAGGAGCGAAAGGCCTCGCCCTGGTTGGCGGCTGCTCATGGCGCGCTTTGCGGCATCTTAGTTTTTGCGGCATTTTCGGCGGGGTCGATCATGATGAGTCGGCGGCTGACTTGGGACCGCAGAAATTATGTGGCCGCCGCCATCGCTGCGATTTTTGCTTTAAGCATCTTTGCTGCGCTTGCTTCCCGCGCCGGGCTCCGGCTGCTGAGCCGCGCTACCATATTTGCGGTTGTCGTCAGCATGGCAGCGATTGTGCGTTTCGCGGCGCCGGTCATCGACAAGACGCAATCGGCGCGCCCGGTGGCGGAAAGCATCCAGGCGTTTTCGCACGAAGCGGTGCCGGTCGCGCTGTTCCACGTCAAGCGCGAGCCGGAATATGGATTAGAGTTTTACCTCAACCGTCCCGTGGAGAAGTATGAGGATGGAAGAGTGCCGGCTGCGGCCCATGTCGTGGTGGCGGCGCAAGGGTCGCAGTCTCAAGTGGCGCAACTTGTGCCCGGACGGCGAGTATCATACTTGGCCAGCATTCCGGCGCAGAAATTGGATTTGTATTTGGTGGGAAAGTAACAGTCTCTACGTGGTGAGAGAGTCGCGGCAAGCCGCGTCACTACAGAAATGTTTTATGGAAATTCTCGATCTCCGACATTTTTCTGCCGCTGACCTTCGGCCTTTGCTGGAGGACGAGATTGCAATGTGGGGGCGCTTGCTTTCGTGGGACTATTCGACCTCGGCGGAGATGATTTTGCGGTACATGGAAGCGAAGATTCTTCCGGGATATGCGGCGATCGAACGCGGAAGCATTTTCGGCTACAGCTTCTTCGTGTACGAGCAAAGCAAGGGCGTAATCGGCGATCTGTTTGTGGGCGAGGCCGCTCGCGAAGAGAGAGGCGGCGAGGCGCAGCGACCCGGGCGCCACGAAGTCGAAGAGCGGCTGCTCACGCACGTCATCGAAACCCTGCAACAATCGCCTGGAATTCATCGCGTGGAGGCGCAGTTGCTGGCGCACAGCACGGGCGAGGTTGCGGGGCCATTTCTGCGGACGGGGTTCAGCCGGCATCCGCGCGTGTTCATGAATTTCGAAATTGGCAAGCAACCGCAAGCGTCACCTGGAAGTCTCGCTTCGTTGCCGGCGGAGTTCGAAATACGTCCGTGGTCGGAGCAGGAGTATCAGCCGGCGGCGGCGCTGATCACGGCCGCCTATCGCGGGCACGTCGACTCGGAGATCAACGATCAGTACCGGACGCTGGCAGGATCGCTGCGATTCTTGAATAACATTGTGCGGTTTCCGGGATGTGGGACTTTCGATCAGCCCTCGTCGTTCGTGGTCTTTCACAAGCGGACGCACACGCTTGTCGGAGTGATTCTTTGTTCGCTGGTACGGCCGGATGTTGGACACATCACGCAGGTCTGCGTGTTGCCGGAATATCGCTCGGCGGGCCTGGGCGAGGTCATGATGGCGGCTTCTACCCGGAACCTTCGCGGTCGAGGGCTGCGGTTCATTTCGCTGACCGTGACGGAGGCGAACGACCGGGCGATTGTGCTTTATAAGAGGATTGGGTTTGAGTCGACGTGGGTGTTTGATGCGTTTGTCTGGGAGGGATAATTCCCCGGCAAGCGCGCGCGGTGAGTGGTGAAATCCCACGTCTCAAACGCGAGACGTGGGGCACCCAGGCTAGGGGATTGATGCGGCAATGGCTTCGTATTGATTGGTGGCGCCGCCGGCGTCGCCGCCCTCAATGAATACCATGCCGTAGGCTACTACTCCGCTGGCACTGCTTAGAGGTGACATCATCGAGGATGGTAGAACCTTCCATTTATTTTTATAAGGATCGTAGACCTGGATGGTGGCCAAGTCACTTCCGTTGTTGCCTCCGAAGACGAGGAGTTGTCCGTTGACGGCGGCGCTGGCCGCGGCCTGGACTGCGACTGGCATGGGCGCCAGAGTTTTCCAGGCGCTGGTCGCCGGGTCATAGACTTCGACGGTGCTGGTAATTACGCCAGCGTTATTGACGCCTCCGGCCACGTAGAGTTTGCCGTTGATCACTCCGATGGCGGGAGCCGCGTGGGCGCTGGCGGAACCGGGCAGGCTGGTCCAGGCATTGACGGATGGATCATAGACATCGAGATAATTGGCGTAGCCGCTGTATCCGTTGCAGGCGGTGGTGACATAGAGCTTGCTGTTGATGACTCCGGTTCCGCCACAGGCGCTCAGATGCGACATTCCGGCGAGAGACGTCCAGGTATTCGTGGGCGGATCATACTTGAGGAGTATGTTGGTGGGCAGATAGCCGTTCCAGCCGCCGGTGATATAGAGCTGGCTGTTGATGACTCCCGCGCCGTCGCCTTGATAGAGAGTGAGGGGCATGTGGCGAGGCTCGTCCACACTTTTGTTTCGGGGTTGAAGGCTTGCAGGGTCGATTTCGGGCCAGCGTTGTTGCCACCGGCGATGTAAATGATGCCATTGATGGATTCGGCTGCGGCGGAGCCTGTCGGAACGGTGAGCGGCGCCATGACTTTCCAGGCTTCGGCATTGGCGTTAGCGGTGAGGGCTAGCAGCGAGAGGGCAAGAATCGCCGTAAGCTGACAGCAGGTGCTTGAAAATCCCGGTTTGGATGCTTTCAAAGTTTTCTCCTTATGTAGGTGAGTGCAATCTCCCCTAGGTTGCGTAGAGCGCAAAGTGTTAACTGCTGCTTGACCGGAGTTGTTAGGGAACTCCGTCGATGGGCGCTTTCAGTGGGGAGAAGGCGAAGGGTCTGCTGCCTCTGGCCTATAAGAGGGCACCCGGTCCTCCAAGCGGCGGAGGAGCGGAAGCAGGCTGGCAGATCGTGTTATCAACAACTTAGAAGCTTCGAGGCCTTGTAGGACGAGCTTCGAGTGCAAGGGTTTACATATTTAGAGGGACAAAACCTCCGCGTCGAAACCTTCCCCGAGACGACGCGGAGGGCTTGATCGAACGCCGTAGTCTCCGCAAAAACCGTCGTAAAGAGACTCTTTGACCTCAACTGGACAAAGCACATCGCCGAGGGGGCAAGCTATGAATCCAATCCGAGATGGCCTGCACATCCTAGAACGAAAACGGGGAGCGTGGAGCATCATTTGGGAAAAAATTATTAAAAGATTAAAAGAACGAGGACCCGACCTGTTCGCAGGGTTTGAAATCCCGCGTCTCAAAAACGAGGCGTGGGGAGCTTTCGGCTACGGGACTTGGACGGGCGAGTCGCCCGTTTCCACACCTTAATTATTGGCGCAAAATATTCTTGGCTATGAAGAAAACATTGGCGGGGCGCTCGGCCAGCCTGCGCATGAAGTAGGGATACCATTCGGTGCCGAAGGGGACGTAGACCCGCATTCCCCAGCCATCTTTTACCAGGCTTTGCTGCAGGTCACGGCGGATGCCGTGCAGCATTTGGAATTCAAAGGCGTTTTGCGGAATGCTCTCACTCTTGGCGAAGGCTTTGGCTTGCTTGATGATGGCTTCGTCATGCGTAGCCAGACCGTGATAAACGCCGCTCTTCAACAAAATCTTCATCAGCTTGACGTAGTTGGCATCGACCTCGGACTTTTTCTGGAAGGCGACGTCTTCGGGCTCTTTGTAGGCACCTTTGCAGAGGCGGATGCGGATGCGCTCAGAGAGCAGCTTTTCAACGTCGGCCTCGGCGCGGCGCATGTAGGACTGGATGACGGCGCCGACCGAACCTTCGTTTCCGGGCACGCGGTGGAGTTCGTGGACGAAGTCGAGCGTGCGCTGGGTGTAGGGCGAGCCTTCCATGTCGACGCGAATAAAATTTCTGGGAGTCATCGCGGCGGCTTTGGCTACCAGGCCGCGAACGATTTCGTAGGCCATGTGTTCGTCCACGTCGAGGCCCATGTGCGTTAGCTTGACGCTGACGTTGGCGTCGAGTTTATTGGCAGCGATTTCGTCTAGCAGGTGGTGATAGAGCTGGGCGCTGGCGCGCGACTCGTCGGCATTGGTGACGTTCTCTCCCAAGTTGTCGATGGAGACTTTGGCGCCGATCTGGTTCATGGCAGCGGCGGCGCGGATGGCGTCGGCCACCCCGGTTCCGGCGACGAAGCGGGAGCTGGTGCGCTGGCCGAAGCTAGAGCGTTCGGCGACTCCGCGCAGCCATTTGCTTTCGGAGAGCGCGATGAAGGTTGCCCTCAGCATGCTGCACCGGAATATGAGGCCGCGGATTTTCTGGGATCGGATTGTGCGTTGGGACTGCCAGTGACTTGCGTTGGCATTACAGTATTTTTTACCACAAACCGTAGCTTTTGGGATGTGATTCGGGCCTTGTACCCTGCGCTCTGGGCCGACTCTGTTCGTCACACGCATAGGCGATGTCGGGCATAGCCAAGGCGGAGAGCGGCAGGTACAATTTCTCAGCAAGCCGGTAAGCCCCCAAAAACGTTTCTGAAGGAGGCTGTATGAACTTCGATCTCACCGCCATGAAGCTGACCGTCACCACGATGTTGACAGCCGTTGGATTGAAAATTCTGGGCGCGATTGCCATTTGGATTGTCGGCCGGTGGCTGATTGGCCTGGTGCTCCGGATGCTGGGAAGCGCCTTGAGAAAGCAGAAGATTGATCCGACGCTGATCCGCTACATCCACTCGGCCTTGGCGGCGCTGCTGAATATCGTGCTGGTCGTTGCCATCCTTGGATTCTTCGGCGTCGAGACCACGAGCTTTGCCGCGCTGCTGGCGGCGGCGGGCGTGGCCATTGGCATGGCATGGTCGGGACTACTGTCGAATTTTGCCGGCGGTGTATTTCTGGTGATCCTGCAGCCGTTCAAGGTGGGAGACTTTGTTACGGCCGCTGGGGTGACGGGCACGGTCGAGGAGATTGGCTTGTTCGCCACGACGCTGAGCACGCCTGATAACGTGAAGACCATTGTGGGCAATGGGAAGGTGTTTGGCGATACGATCCAGAATTTTTCGGCCAATCCCTACCGGCGCGTGGAACTGATGGCACAATTGGCACATGGGGTCGATCCGGAGGCGGCGGTTGCTTTGCTGAAACCGGCCCTCGGGAAGATTCCGAATGTGATGGAAGCGCCTGCGCCCGATGTCGAGATTCTGACTTTTAACCTGGCGGGGCCGGTGCTGGCGGTGCGTCCTTACTGCAATAATGCGCATTACTGGCAGGTCTATTTCGATACGAACCGGCTGATTCGGGAGACGTTTGCTCATGCGGGATTCCCGGTTCCGGAGCAGCATTATTCGGTGCGGGGAGGGGATCAGTTGCAGTTGGCGAAGACGGCGTAGAAGATTGCTGGTGGAGCGCCAGACGTCCCCGCCCGGCCAATTTATCGATAGTGTTCAAGATAAAAGAGCGCCGCAAAAGCGATCGCTAACGTTCCTGCTGGAAGCGCGAGCGGTCGCACGGTGCGCGCCGGCTCTCGCCAATCCGCTGTGACCAGGAAGGCTATGACCGTGGCGAAGATGGCTGCGACGGACAGCTGAAAGATATGTGCGGCAGCGCCTTCGTCCGGTTGCGGAGGTTGAAAGTAGCCGCTAATTACCGCGAGCAACGCTACTAAAGACAGGACGATCAGAATTTTTGAGCTGATGCGGTTGAGTTGTGGTTCTCGCATGATGAGGCTCCTTAGAAGGATGCAACCGTTTCTAGATTTTAACGCTTTGCCCGACGGGCGAGCGGCCGTCGCTCCATTTTGAACCCCGCCCGCCCATTTGCGTAAAGACCTAAGCTCCGGCATAATAAGTGTTTGTCTTTACTTCGTTTTTGACCTCTCCGGACTCTTCCGGGCAAAGGATACTGCATCTTGTGTTAATGATTCGACTGGCGCGCTTTGGTGCGCGCAAACAACCTTATTATCGCGTGGTGGTGATTGAGAAGGAACGGGCTCGCAACGGGCGTCCGGTGGAAGTGGTGGGGACGTATAATCCGCGCACCAATCCGGCAACGTTCGATCTGAAACGGGAGCGCATTGAGTATTGGGTCTCGAAAGGCGCCCAGCTTTCGGACCGGGTGCGGAAACTGCTGGCCATGCCGGCTCCAGCCGCGGCCGCTTCGGTTGCCTAGCCATCCTTCCTTCAGCCATTAGGAGAAGCGCCAATCATGATTGAGCCGAGCGTCAGCCCGCGCGCGATGATCGAGTACATCGCTAAGGCAATCGTCGAGTCGAAGGCCGATGTTTTTGTCGACGAGTACGTTGACGGAGACGAGACCGTGATCGAACTCGAAGTGGCCGAAGCGGATTTGGGGAAGATCATCGGGCGCTCGGGGCGCGTGGCTCGCGCCTTGCGCAACGTGCTGACGGCGGCTGGGTCGAAGCTCGACAAGCGCTACGCGCTGGAGATCATCGAGTAACCACTGGACGGGCCAGAGCGGCCCGTCACCACACGAGCAGAGCGTGAAATGGTGGCAACGGACGCTGGCGGCGAGTGGATTACCCTGGCGGTGGTCATCAAGACGCAGGGACGCCGCGGGGAAGTCGCGGTTGAGTTGCACACGGATGTTCCGGAGCGCTTTCACGAGGGCATGCGGCTCTGGGCGCTTTTGAAAGACGGCGCGCGCCGGGAAGTGATGGTTGAGGATCTCTGGCCGCATAAAAGTTTTCTGGTGCTGAAGTTGCGGGGCATCGAGACGATTTCCGATGCCGAGCCGCTGGTCGGCGCTGAACTGCAGCTTCCGCTGAGTGATCGGGCTGCGCTGGAGCCGGGCTGGACTTATCTTAGCGACCTGATCGGCTGCGCGGTGTTTGACGGCGGCCGCGAGATTGGCGAAGTCAGCGACGTGCAGTTTGGGGCCGGAGAAGCTCCCCTGCTGGTGGTTCGAGATAAGACACGGGAAGGGAAGCTGCCGTACGAAATTCCTTTCGCCGAAGCCTATCTGGAAAAGCTGGACGTGGAGCGGCGGCAGGTGCGGATGAAGTTGCCGGAAGGGTTGCTGGAAGTGAACGAGAGAAAAAGCGATTGAATCATTGAGACATTGAGATATTGAGTCAATGAATCATTGGTTCGGGTGTCAATGACTCAATGTTTCAATGATTCAATGATTCAATGCCGTTTTGATATTCTCACGATCTTTCCCGACTTTTTTCGCGGGCCGTTGGATTACGGGATTGTGCGGCGGGCCCGGGAAACGGGCTTGGTGGAAGTTAGTATTCACGACCTGCGGGCATTTACGAAAGACAAGCACCGCACCGTGGATGACCGCCCGTTTGGCGGCGGCGAGGGCATGGTCCTGAAGCCGGAACCGATCTTTGAATGTTTGGAGTCGTTGGGCGATGTAGACTCACGCGGTGCGCGCTTGAGCGGCGGATCGAGCGGCGATGCCCGGCAGTCGGTAATTCTGCTCTCAGCGCAGGGACGGCGGCTCGATCAGGCGATGGCGGCGGAGCTTGCTCGGCTCGAGCGCATTGTACTGATCTGCGGGCGCTATGAGGGCGTGGATGAACGCATCAGCGAGCATTTGGCGGACCGCGAAGTTTCGATTGGCGATTATGTGCTGAGCGGCGGCGAACTGGGTGCGGCGGTGATTCTGGATACGGTCACGCGGCTGATTCCGGGCGCGGTTGGGAATCAGAATTCGACGCGGCAGGAATCGTTTACGAAGCCGGGGCACGAGCGGGCTGAGTTCGCGGGCGAGGGCGCCCGCGCCACACTCGACGAAGGGCCAAGTTCGACTTGCGTTTCCGGCGGATTGCTCGATTATCCGCATTACACGCGGCCGGCCGAGTTTCGCGGGATGGTGGTGCCAGAAGTGCTGGTCAACGGAAATCACGAGCAGATTCGCAGTTGGCGGCGTAAGACAGCTTTGGCCAAGACGCTGCGCAATCGTCCTGACTTGTTGGAGCGCGTGGCGCTGACGGCGGAAGATAGGAAATTGCTGGCCGAGATCGAAACGGCCACTGACGGAGACGGGGTGAACCCCGTCTCTACGAAAAATTAATTTCGAGAATTGGGAAGGGAAATTTTATGCGCAATCCGATTATTGAAAAACTGCTGGCGAAATCGCGGCGAACCGACCTGCCGAAATTTGGCCCTGGCGATACGGTCAAGGTGCTGGTCAAGATTCGCGAAGGCGAAAAAGAACGTCTGCAGGCATTCGAGGGCGTGGTGATCGCACGAAAGCGCGGCGCACAGCCCAGCTTCACCGTGCGCAAGATCAGTTTTGGCCAGGGCGTGGAGCGCATTTTCCCGATCGACTCTAAGGTCATCGACAAGATCGACGTCATTCGCTCGGCGAAGGTGCGACGGGCGAAGCTTTATTATCTGCGCGGGCTGAAGGGCAAGGCGGCCAGGCTGAAGGAAGTCGAGCAGTAGTCGAGGGGGGACTTATTTTTCGTCTGCCGGCAAAAGGCAGGTCCTTCGCTTCGCTCCGGATGACAATTCTTTTCGGGAGAGCTTTGCATCGGGCGCTCTGCGCTTGCATTCACCCATCATCTTCGGCCAAGATGCTTGGCAGGTTCCGTGGCTAAGTCTTCGCGCACATCGCAAAAATCAAAAGCAGAAAAGATTTCTGCCTCCGCGGCCAAGCTGCGCCTGCTGAAAAAACTGCGCTGCACGCTTAAGTTTGAAAAACTGGCGTGGGCTTTGGGAGCGACGCACGTTGCCGGAGTCGATGAGGTTGGCCGCGGATCGCTCTTTGGGCCAGTGGTGGCTGCGGCGGTTATTCTCTATCCGAACCTTTATGCAAACGACAATCCTGTTTACCGCATCCGCGGGCTGCGCGATTCGAAGCTTCTTCCCGCTGAACGCCGCGAAGAATTGGCCATTCTGATTCGCAAGCATTGCGTTGCCTGGGCCGTGGCTGCTGTCGATTCGGCGCGCATCGATCAGATTAATATTTACCACGCGTCGCGGCTGGCGATGTTGCACGCGGTGGAGCAACTGGCTCCCGCGGCAGGTTATCTGCTGGTGGACGCGATGAAGATTGCCTGCGAGCTTCCACAACAAGCAATCATTCACGGCGACGCGCTTTCGGCTTCGATTGCGGCCGCTTCCATCCTCGCCAAGGTCGAACGGGACCGCATGATTTCGGCGTGGGATCCGGTGTTTCCCGTCTACGGGCTGGTGTCGAACAAGGGATACTGCACTCCGCGGCACCTGGCGGCGCTGCGCGAGCATGGGCCTTCGCCGCTGCACCGGCAATCGTTTGCCCCGGTGTGGCAGGCTCCCGTCCCGCAGGAAGTGTTGGGATTCATGCTGGAGGAAGATGCCGAGGGTGCCGGCGACGAGGAAGCGGTCGTCACTATTGCGGAGGGCTGAGGTCCGCTCTTCTATAACAGTCATCGCCTACGAATTGTCATCCCGAGCGAAGCGAGGGATCTGTAGTTGCCGCGAGCTGCAGTTCCCTCGCTTCGCTCGGGATGACAAAATCAAAAGACACCAATAGCAAATTGTCGAGAGGTGGACGCCCGAGGATCCCCCTACTTGGCACGGTAGATTTCTGTCAGCAGATCGGGTTTCGTTTCGTCGCGCACCAGGTGCGGATACTTCTCTCCGCTGTGATAGTCAAGTTTGACTACCCGAAAATATTCCGTGTTTTCGACAATAAGCTCGATGGGCGCCGTGCTGGTCTTCGCGGCTTTAATAGCGTCGTGCCAGATCTCGGGCGAAAATCGGCGGCCGTTCACGGCCACAATTTTCATGCCGGGGCCGATGCCGGCCTTGGCGGCGACCATACCTTCGATCGTATCGCGAATCGCGCCATTTTTTCCGAAGATCAGGCCGACGGAATAGTGAGCATCGACCCTTCCTTCGTCGGCATCCTCATCCCGTTCGGCTTCCGAAGAATGTTCGTCATAAGCGAGCTTCCATCCACTGGCCTCGATGCCGCCTAGCGGAGCGCCGGGGCCGTGATTCGAGAGCCGCTCCGTCCAGAAGCCGCGCCAGTCGTACGAAGTGACCTGGTTCAGCGCACTTACTATGTCGTCGAAGGTATAGGTTTTTACCATGGGCGGACCGCTCGGCTGGCCGTGGAAAAGTTTGCAGAAATCGTCGAGTGATTTTGCGCCTTTCGTTTGCTGGCGGATGATCACATCGACCGATAGCCAGTTGAGAACATCTTCATCGTAATAATCGACGGGCCGGCGCCAGTCTTCCCAGGCCCGCGGAGCCATCTGCATGGTGGGAACGCCGTCGGCGGTGTCCTGCAAATTGCGCCAGACGCGGCCGGAGCGATGATCGAGATCGGCGGCCATGCGCGCCAGTTCATCCCGCGCCGCCGCCGGAGTTCGTGCGCCGCTGCGCGCGGCCAGCATGTCTCCCAGATAGGAGGTGAGGCCTTCGTAGACCCAGAGCAGGTCGGTCTGCATCGGCTGTTCATAATCGGGCGTGGCCAGGTCGGCGGGGCGGCGATACTTACCGTTCCACGAGTGCACATATTCGTGCGGCAGAAGTCCGGCGACGTGATTGCGGCCGCGCTCTTCGATCAGCGCGCGCTCGTCGGCGCGGCTGTCATTGGATTCGTGATGCTCCAGGCCGAAGTGGGCGACATGATCGCTGAGAGTCAGCAAAAAATGGTAGTTCGTATAATGGCGAGCGCCAAAAAGGATTCCCGCTTGCTTCACGAGATTGCGATCATGCTCCCAGATTTCCTCTGGGGCATTGAGGGCGGCCGCGCTATCGGCGGCCACGTCGATTTCGGCGGGAGGGTTTTCGTTGACCGCAGTCAGGGGTACAACTTTCAGATATTCTCCGGCGAGTACTGGCCCATCCACCAGCATGGTGAGCGAGACGGGAGCGAAATGAATCTCGCTGCCTGACTGCTCGGTAACATGCAAGGAGGTGGCGAACTTCCATCCGGCGGGCAGGCGCAGGCTCGCGGTGTAAGTCAGGTCGTCAGAAGCGTAGCCAGCGGGATAAAGAAGGAGCGTGTTCCAGTTGACGATATATAACTTTTCGGTGGCGGAGACTGCGGCGCTATATCCGGGCTTGTCGGACGGCGGCGAAGCATAGTCGAGGCTAGCGGTGATCTCGGCGGCGCCCTCCGGCACCTCGACGTGAAATGTGTAACCGTCCAAAAGGTCGCGCCGCCAAGGCAGAGTCTTTCCGCTGGCGGTAAATTTCAGCCCGGTCAAGTCGGTGATGGGACCGGTGGGACCGTGCTCTCCGGGGATCCACTTGGGATAGTAGAGCGTGAGGGTTCCGGGCTTGGCGGGAATGCGCAAGCAGGCGTGAATCATTTTGCGCGGGGCGTCGGAGGCGTCTACAGAAATGGTCACGTTGGGCGCTGCCGCGGCGAAAAGCGAAAACGAAAGAAGAAAAGTCACCGCGATAATAAAATTATTCCCTGCCTTGCAACGTAAGCCCATTCATCCTCCGAAGCTTGAATTAGCGCGTATCAAAGAGCCGTAGGCTAATATATCAGCCCGCCACGAGGCATCTGCAGGCCTGCTATCATTTCCGACGTGAGCGCGCGGGGAAAATTCATCACCTTTGAAGGTCTGGACGGCAGCGGCAAGAGCACGCAACTGGAAAAATTGGCGCGCTCGCTGCGGGCGCATGGACTCTCCGTAACCGTTACGCGCGAGCCCGGCGGCACCGGTACGGGAGAAAAAATTCGTGAGGTG
Source organism: uncultured Acidobacteriaceae bacterium (assembly GCA_963775845.1). GTDB lineage: Bacteria > Acidobacteriota > Terriglobia > Terriglobales > Acidobacteriaceae > Acidiflorens. The sequence continues at coordinate 1,366,402 of CAVZKN010000002.1, forward strand.
CTGCTGCATTCGGCGACGGCGGGCCTTTCTCCCATGACGGAAATGGCCTTGATGTTCGCGTCGCGCGCGCAGCATATTCACGAAATCATTTTGCCCGCGCTAGCCGAAGGACGCGTGGTGCTGTGCGATCGCTTCACCGATTCGACCGAGGCTTACCAGGGCGGAGGGCGCAAGCTGGGATCGAAGACGGTGCTGCAGTTGCACGAGATTCTCTGCGGCAATCTGCATCCCGACGTTACTTTGCTGCTCGATAATGATGTGGCGTTCAGCGTGGAGCGCGCGCGGCGGCGCAATCGAAAGCATAGAGCCGGACGGTCGGAAAAAGAACGGGACGAGAATCGCTTTGAGCAGGAGAGCCGGGCATTTTTTGGACGAGTGCGTCATGCCTATCTGGCGATTGCTGATCGCGAGCCAGAGCGTGTTCATGTGATCAATGCGAGAGGAACGCCTGCCGAGACGCACACGATTATCATGAACGTGGTGAGGAAGAAGTTAAAGATTTAGCCAATAGCGCCTTCTATGCCTTTTTCTGATTTTGCGGGGAATTCGGAGACGGTTCATCGGCTGCGCGAGATGCTGGCGCGCGAGCGTTTTCCCCATGCGGTCATTCTTTCGGGGGCGCAAGGATCGGGGAAATATACGCTGGCGCTGATGCTGGCTCGCGCCATGAATTGCCTGGAGCGGCCTCTGACGGACGCAACTGACGCAGGTGGAAACGCCGAACACCTGCCCGATTTTTGCGGGCATTGTTCGAACTGCATTCGCATTGCGCAGAGCCTGGACCTGGACGCGCGTTTCGCCGAGGCGGTCGAGGCTCGCGAAAATCTCCGCGACGCGGACAAGAAAGACACGCGGCTCTTTGTGCAAACGCATCCTGACGTGCTGATTATTCCGCCTGATCCTCCGCAGATGATGATCAAGGTGGATCAGGTCCGGCATGTGATTGAAACCGTCTACTATCGTCCGGCCGAGGCTCGGGAGCGGGTTTACATTTTTACCAGCTCTGCGTTCATGAAAGAGGCGGCGAACTCACTGCTCAAGGTTCTGGAGGAGCCCCCCGAGTTCGCGACGATTTTTCTGCTGACGGAAAACGCGGGCGAGTTGCTGCCTACGATTCGTTCGCGCTCGATGACCTTCAACCTGGGTGCTCTGCCTTTCGAGGAAATCGAAAGCCGGCTGGGCAAGCTCCGTCCCGACTGGAATGCGCGGCAGCGGGCGCTGGTAGCGCGGCTGAGCGCTGGCGCCGTCGGGCGGGCGCTGACCTTCGATCTGGAAGGCTATGTGGCGGCGCGCAGCCACGCTCTTATCCTGCTGAAGTCGGCCTTGGGCGCGGGCGATCACTCGGAGTTGTTCAAAACGACCGAGACTTACCGGTCGGGCGCGGAAGGACGGACGAAGATAGAGAATCTTTTTCGCACGCTCTATTCGCTGCTCGAAGACATCATGTTTCTGCAGTCGGGGACGGCGCAACTGGTGCGGAATACGGACATTCTTGGCGAGCTCAAGAAAATGTCAGAGAGCGCGGACTTTGCCTGGGTGCAGCGCGCCGCCGCGGGATTGGACGAAGTGGGGCGCGGGCTGCGGCGCAATTTGCTGCGGTCGTTGTCGCTCGATGCATTCGCCACGGCGCTGGAACGGGTGTCTTAGCCTTCACCCGAGCACTCCGTTTGGGCGCTGCCCTTTTGGGGATTGCACCATTGGCACTGCAGAAAATATGTTGTTGCAACGAAAAAATGTCGTATTAACTGCAACGAGACTGTGTCACCCCCTGATCGTTTTAAGTAACGGCCGCTAAAGCGGGGCGGCCGGAGAGGTTGTAGATGCGGGGCAGGATTGCTTTTCTTTTCTGCGCCGAAGTGAGGAGCTTGGGACGGCGTTCAGCATGTTCTTCGAGCGGCAGGGGGAGCGCGAGAAGAACATGCTCTCGGCGATAGATGCGCAGCATGCCGTCCAGGTGATGTGCCAGATCGACGGTTTCTCCGGCATAGCCACGGTGGTCGGGCAAGGGCGGCAGGGGGATGGAGTGCGCGCCCAAGGTGACGGTGTGGTCGGCTCCGACGACGCGTTGATAGTGCAAGCTGAGGCAGCGGGCGAGATCGAAGCGGCGGGGCAAGGAACGGAAGTCGCGAGAGGCATCGGCGGCGGGACGGGCGAAGCGCTGGTTGTAATCGGCGCAGAAGCAGGCGAGCACGGCGTTGGCCTGCGCCAAAGTGGTGGCCCGGGCGAGACGAAGTTCGCTGACCAGGCGGTCCTGGCAAGTACGCCAGACGCGCTCGATGCGGCCCTTGGCTTGCGGCGAGTAGGCGGGAATCTGCTCGATGCCGAGTTCTTCGAGGGCGCGTCCGAGTTGCGTGGGGGATTGTTTTCCGGCGAGTTGTTCGGCGAGGGTCCAATGCGGATCGTTGCGCTGGAAGATGGCATGGCGGTCGCGATAGAGGCTGAGCGGGACGCCGTGAGTGGTGATCATGGCGTCGAGAGCGCGCAGATAGCCGAGCGTATTTTCGGCTTCGAGTTGAAAGTGAGCGGCGAGGATCTGACCGGTGGCGTCGTCCTGAAAGCCGATGAGGGTGAGCTCAGGGCCGCGGCCTTCGAGCCAGTCATGACGGCTGGCGTCGGTGAGCGCCATCATGCCGAAACGCGGGCGGGGCGGGCGGCGGGAACGATATTGACGGGGCCGGCGTTTCTGCGGCGAGGCCAGTTTGGCGGCGCGCAAAATGCGGCGCACGGTTTCGCGGCTGACGGCAAGGTTTTCTTCGGTGCACAGCTTTTCCGTCAAATGCGAATCGTTGAAGCCCCGGTACTTGCCGCGAGCCAAAGTCAAAATCAAATGCTTCTGGGGAACAGGCAAGGCCCAAGGCATGGGGCGTCCGCGATTGCCGTGCTGCACCCAGCCGACGGAGTCGGGCCGATAGCGGCGCTTGAGCCGCTGTACTTGCCGTTCGCTCAGTTGCAGCAGACGGGAGGCTTCGCGTACGCTCAGCCTCCCGCCCGCTGCATTCTCAATCACTTTCACCCGTTGGAACTCTTTCTGACTCATCGTCACCATCCTTAGAGGGTGACAAAGTCTCGTTGCAGTTATGGGGTGACATTATCTTGGAGCATCTACAGGCACTGCAGAAAATATTGTCATCCCGGGCCTGCTGTGATACCGTACCCACAGTTCACACCTCTGGACCCACTATCTTAAGCTCGAGTGTTTGTGGCATAATTTTGCCCTTCGGCGCAGGTGGTGCATTTTGCAGGGTGGTGCATTTTGAAAGATGCGCTCGACTCCATGCCAGTAGAATCATCGGTCGATCAGGACAGCTTTGCCAATCGCAAGCTGATCCGCCCGACGCTAAATCGCGCCGAGGGCGCTCACAATAACCACGGCCACAATCACGTGCACAACGGGGTGCACAATCATGTTCCGCCCGAACGCCGCGAACGGGATAGGGATAGAGATCGACCCGCGGGCGCACCCGCCAAGAAGGCCGTACCCACCGACCAGACCAACGCCGAGAATTTTTATTACCAGAAGCAGATGCAGAGCAAGACGCCGATGGTGGTCGTGCTGCGCGATGGAGAAGAAGTCCACGGCTATATCGAGTGGTACGACAAAAATTGCATTAAGCTGAACCGCACCGGAGCCGCCAACCTGATGATCTACAAGCCCGCCATCAAGTACATGTTCAAGGAAGGCGAGATCGGGCGGAAGTAGGTTTCAGCGGTCAGCCATCAGCCAACAGGTTTTTCAGCTCTAACTCCGAAGTCTGCTCCAACATCATGCATCGACAGGCCGCTCCTCTGGAGCAACCTTCTTCGCGTCGGCGTTCTGCCGCTCGTTATGTTCTGTGCGCTCTAGCATTTCTTTACATTGCAGGCACAATCCTCGGCGGCAGTGGCCTGGGTTGGATTGCATTGCACCCTTACAGCCATCCCATAACAACCGGTGAAGAGCGCAACGCGAAAGCGGTTGCTCAGGAAAACGGTGTGGAGTTTCGCGACGCTGAAATTACGGCGCAGGATGGCGCTGTGCTGCGCGCGTGGTTCATGCGTCCGGCTGAGACGAACGGTGATGCCGTTATTCTTCTGCACGGCGTCTCCGACAACCGCATGGGCACGTACGGCTATGGGAGGTGGCTGGTGCAACATCACTACATGGTGCTGATGCCCGATGCGCGTGCGCACGGCAGCAGCGGCGGCGAAATGGCGACCTATGGCTCGAAAGAAGCTGACGACATTCACCGCTGGGTCGATTGGATCGAGACTGCCGAACATCCACATTGCATGTTCGGATTGGGCGAATCGATGGGGGCAGCGCAGTTGTTGCAATCGCTGCCGAAAGAACCCCGATTCTGCGCGGTGGTGGCCGAATCTCCCTTTGCCACCTTTCGAGAGGTGGCCTATGCGCGCTTCGGCCGACCGTTTCACGCGGGCCCGTGGCTGGGCAGAACTTTCTTCCGCCCCGCCGTTGATGTCGGATTTCTTTTCGTTCGCTTTCACTACGGATTCGATATGGAGACGGCGTCGCCCGAGGAGGCAGTCGTCGGCACGAAAATTCCGGTGCTGCTGATCCACGGAATGCAGGATCGTAATATTCCTCCCTACCACTCGGACTTGATCCAGGCTAGAAATCCATCTTCGATTACGGTTTGGAAGGTACCGGGAGCGGAGCACACAGGAGCTCACCAGGCCGCGCCTCAGGAATTTGAACGCCGAGTCTTGGAGTGGTTCTCGACGCATTCCTCTCCAACGCCATCGACGAAGGTGCCGGAAGCCTAGAGCGCGGTTTGGGAAGGCTGGCCCCTGTAGGCTATTTCGCGCCTTTCTCAAGACGGTCCAATCTCTCCTGCGCATCGCTGAAACCCGGCGACAGCTTTAGCGCGCTTCGATAAGCTGCGGGGGCGGCGGTCGATTTTCCTTTTTCTTCTAGGACGCGACCCTCCCAATAAAGTGCAGTCGGCGAGGGCGCAATCTGTGCGGCGCGCTGCAAATCCTGCAACGCTGCGTCTGGCTTTCCCTCATCGTGCTCGATCAGGCCTCGGCCGATCCAACTATTCTGTTCGTACGGATTCAGGGCAATCGCTGCGGAGAATTCAGCCAAGGCTTCGTCGCGCCGGCCGAGTTGATTGAACAGGACTCCCAGGTTGTTATGTGTTTGAGCGGCTTCGCGCTCGTCCGCGGGATTCTTTAACGCGAGTTGATATTGATGCAGCGCCTGCTCGGGTTGATTCTCGCGCTGCAGCAAGGTGCCGAGATTGTAGTGCGCGGTAGAGAAAGTGGGCATTAGCTGGACGGCGCGCTCCAGGTGCGGCAGGGCAAGGTCGGGACGCTGCATCTCCATCAATGCGGAACCGAGATTGCCTTCGGCTATGGGATTTGCTTTGGTTACTTGAATGGCGTGGGCGAACAGCGTATAGCTGTTGCGCCAGTATCCGAGCTGGATGTGCGTGGTTATGGAATACGCCAGGAGCACGGCCAGTGCTATGGCCACTTGCGCCTGCCTGCTTACCTTGATTCGAAGGGCGGCTTCGGCGAGAAGCCAGACGGCGATTATGAATAACCCCCAGAGAGGGAAGTAGGCGTAACGGTCTGCCCAGGCCTGCCGGCCTACCTGGACGATTCCGATCACCGGGACTAGGGTTCCGAGGAACCACAGCCAGCCTGTCAGCAGATAGCGGCGTTCGCGGAAACGCCAGACTAGCGCGGTGATGGCAGCCAGGAGCGTGGCTGCGACCAAGACTCTCCAGAGCGATAGCGAGTTTTGAGGATGCGGATAGAAGACCGCCAAACGCGAGGGCCATATCGCCTTCTCTATGTAGATGAGATAAGAACAGAGCGCATTTTTCAGGCGCATGGCCAGGGGCAAAATCGCGGGTTCGCCGATGGCGCCTCCCGCGTGCTGCGCGTGGAGGGTGATGGTCGCGCTGGCCGCTGACAATGCGAGCAGAGGAAATTTTTCCAGCATGAGTTTGGCGAATGGAATCTGCGGCCAGCGTTGCAGCGGCCAGAAGTCGACCAGGAGAAGAGCAACAGGAAGCGTGATTACCATGGGCTTGGCCATCAGCCCCAGCGCGAAGAATACTGCAATCAGCAAGTAGCGGGTGGCGCGCGGCCGCTTCACATACCTGCCATAGGCGGCTAGCGCCAGAAGCAGAAAGAAGGTACAGAGGACGGTCTTGCGTTCGGCTACCCAGGCGACCGACTCCACGTTCAAGGGATGGACAGCGAACAGCGCGGCCACGACTGCGCTGCGACCCGTGAATCCGGTGGCCTTGGCCAGCAGCAGGAAGAGCAGGACCACGTTAATTGCGTGCCACAAGATGGTCTGGGCGTGGTGTCCGGCGGGGCGCAGGCCGAACAGTTGCACATCTGTCATGTGCGAGAGCCAGGTCAGCGGATGCCAGTTGGCTTCGGCGGTCGAAGTGAAGGCCCACTCCACGTTCGCTATCGAGAGTCCGTGCTGAACTTGCCAGTTCGCGGTGACGTAGGCGGGATCGTCGTAGTTGACGAATCCGTTTTGGAGCGCGGGGTAGTAGAGGGCAAGCGTGCCCAGGAAGAGCAGAAGCGAGAGGTAAGGAATGGCGGTTCGCTGACTCGGCACACCTATTTTTAGCAGGCGCGAGAGGCGCGGGGATAGTCTTCAGTAAGCGTCGGACTTTCGTCTGGACCAATAGAGTTGTGAAGCTGACGTGGCCGAGCTTCGCTTGGCGTGGACCCTTTGGCTCCGCTCAGGGCAGGCTCGCGGGACGCCCCGTCCCCACACAAGATGCTCCTACAGCTTCGGAAGCACGATCCCTTTTTGCGCCTGGTATTTTCCTTTGCGATCCTTGTAGCTGGTCTCGCAGACTTCGTCAGACTGGAAGAAGAGAATCTGGCACAGACCTTCGTTGGCATAGATCTTCGCGGGCAGGGGCGTCGTGTTCGAAATCTCCAGCGTGACGAAGCCCTCCCACTCCGGCTCAAACGGCGTGACGTTAACGATGATGCCGCAGCGAGCGTAGGTCGACTTGCCGACGCAGATGGTGAGCACGTCACGGGGAATCTTGAAGTACTCCACCGACCTTGCCAGCGCAAACGAATTTGGCGGGACGATGGCCACATCCGAGTTCACGGTCACAAACGAGCGCTCGTCGAAATGCTTGGGATCGACGATGGTGCTGTTGACGTTGGTAAAAATTTTGAATTCGTCGGCCACGCGCAGGTCGTATCCGTAGCTGGAGACGCCGTAGGAAATCACGCCCGCACTCACTTGCTTTTCCGAGTACGGATTTATCATGTCTTGCTCCTGCGCCATGCGCCGGATCCAGCGATCAGACTTAATCATGAAACTCCTTGGGATTTGGTAATCGGGTAATTTTGTAATTGAAGAACGGATCGCGAGGGAGAACTCCGGTTGCGATGGTTTTCAAATTACGAAATTATCAGATTACAAAATTACAAAATTTCTACGCGGCTGGTGCTGCCATATTACGAGAATGGTCCCCCCGTTGACAATCCGCTCTATCTCCCTTAGCATCAATCACTTGAGGAGTCCCAATCCTCGCAGGCCGGGAGCTGCCCGTGATTAAGCTCGACATCATCAACGAAGTCGTCAACCGCACCGGTATCACCAAGACCAAAGCGGAGCTGGCGGTGGAAACCGTTTTCGAGAGTATGAAGAAGGCGCTCTCTGCGGGCGACCGCATCGAACTGCGCGGATTCGGCGTGTTCAACGTGCGTCCGCGCAAAACCGGCATCGGGCGCAACCCGCGCACCGGGGCCGAAGTCTCCATTCCGCCGGGCAAGGCCGTGCGCTTCAAGCCGGGCAAGGAACTGCAGTCGATCGACTAATCACTCGAGGGCAGCGCGGGTCCGGCGTCTGACCTCGGTGGGCCTTTGCAGGTAATATCTAGATAGGCCCAACATCGCATGTCTGAAATTTCGTCCCCGTCCTCGACCACGCTTCAATGGGAGCAGCAGGCTCAGCCCGGTTTCTGGGTGGTGCCTGCGCCGCGCCAGCGTTGGTGGCTGCACTTGTTGCTTCTGGCGGCGACTTTCGTCAGCACGCTGACAGTGGGCGCGCGCATCTATGCAAATTTCTCTTTGCGCCAGCCGGCGTTCTCGTTTAACGACGAAAATATTCCGCTGTTTCCCATCGAGTGGATGTGGCAGGCTCCGGCGCGGCTGATGCATGGAGTCTCCTTTTCGTTGGCGCTGATGTTCATCCTGCTGGCGCACGAGATGGGACACTATCTTTATGCTCGGCGTTATCACGTCAACGCCACGCTGCCGTTTTTTATTCCGTTCCCCAGTTTGATTGGAACGTTCGGCGCCTTCATTCGCATCAAGAGCCCGATCCCGACGCGCAAGGCGTTGTTTGATATCGGGATTGCGGGTCCGATTGCCGGATTTTTTCCTGCATGCGTGGCAGTCTTTGTGGGGCTTTCTTTATCTCGTCCGTTGATGTTTAACGGGCCGCTCGACAATGAGCCGGGATTTCCGGGTATTTTTTATCTCGCGGCGCGACTGTTGCGGCTTGACGTGCCGGTGACATCGCTGTCGTTGCATCCGATCGCGGTAGCGGGATGGGTCGGAATGTTCGCTACGGCTCTGAACCTTTTGCCTGGCGGCCAACTCGACGGCGGGCACATTTTATATTCTGTATTTCCCAAGATGCATCGCTGGGTTTCGCTGGCAGTAGTCATTGCGCTCGTGCCACTGGCGAAATATTTTTGGATTGGCTGGCTGCTGTGGGCGGTGGTTTTGTGGCTCACCAGCCTACATCCGTCGATTCCCAGCCGGCGCGAAATTTCCAAGCGACGGAAGTGGTTAGCCGTGTTCGCCATTGTGATGCTGTCGCTATCTTTTACTCCGACCCCGATTACCGGCGCATCGGGCCGGGGAAGATGGCCTGGGATTCGCGACGAAGGTCGGCAGTGGGGACGCTACTTAGCTGGCGAGACGCGGCACATGTTGCATCGAAAATAATTTTGGACGACGCGGAGGGATTGTGGTCGACACTCTGCTTGCGAAGATTCTGAAATTCGTCGTCATCGTGCTGGCTGCAATGCTGACGGTTGTCGTGGTGCTCTCCACGGCACACTTGGAAGCGCTGATTGGCGAAGAAATCTGGAAGCACAGGAAGTCTCCGAAGATTTCCAGCAGACCCTGCACGGGAATGAGTAGCCGCGGTGCTGGTGCTCATCGGAGTCGAACTTCTGCAGACGGTCCGAGCTCCTCTTTCAGATAGGATGTTATTCATGTGCGCGTTGCACTGGAAGTTGCCCTGATTGCCATGGCACGAAAGGCGATCATTCTCGAACCGAACGGCGTGACGAGTTCAACATTGTTTGGAATTGCCGCCCTGATGCTGGCGTTGAGTGTTGCCTTTTATCTGGAGCGACGCGCTCACGGACAGCCCGCAGCGTTCCGCGTTACACTCTACTACTTCACAAATGATTTTCTTTAAGCTAAAAGCGAATAGCCCACAGCAGCTCTACATTAACCACACTGCGTCAACGTCGACAATCACCTGGGTGCGGGGAATTTTTCGGGCGGCAGCTTCTGCCAGCATGGCGCGCAGCAGCGCGTTCATCTTCTCGCGGCTCGGCGACTTCAAAATAAAGTGATAGCGGTAATCGCGCTTCAAGCGCGTGATGGGCGCTGCTGCCGGACCGAGCACGCGAACGCCCTCGTGACGCGTCTTCTCAAACCAATGCCCTAGTTCGCCCGACCAGGCCAACGCTTCGTCCATCTTTTCGCTGCGGATGAGCACGTTGGCAATCGCACTGTAGGGCGGATAATGCATCCAGGCGCGAAATTGCAACTCTTTTTCGTAGAAGCCGGCAAAGTCATGGCGCGCGGCAAACTGCACGGCATAGTGATCCTGAAAATAAGTTTGCAGAACAACTTTTCCCGGAGATTCGCCGCGTCCGGCGCGCCCCGCCACTTGCGTGAGTAATTGGAAAGTTCTTTCGGCGGCGCGGAAGTCAGGCAAGCCGAGCGCCATGTCGGCCCCGACCACTCCGACGAGGGTAACGCCGTGGATGTCGTGGCCCTTGGCAATCATCTGCGTGCCTACGAGCATGTCGAGCGCGCCTTCGTTCAGCGCATTTAAGGCGAGTTCGAAATCATCGCGTCCGCGTACCGTGTCGCGATCAAGCCGTCCGATCCGCGCCTGCGGAAACATGCCGTGCAATAGCTCTTCCAGTTTTTCCGACCCGGTTCCGACAAAGTAAACGTACTCGCTGCCGCACTGCGCGCACTTCGTCGGAATGTGCTCGACGTGGCCGCAGTAGTGGCATTCCATCTTGCCCTCGCGCTTGTGGTGGGTCATCGAAACGGCGCAGTTCTTGCACTGCAACGTCTTGCCGCAGGCGCGGCACAAGACCACGGGAGAATAACCGCGCCGGTTGAGCAGCACCATCACCTGCTCTTTTTTCTCCAGGCGCTCGCGAATCTCTTCTGCTAGTTTGCGCGAGATGACCTGTTCGCGGCCCGTCTCCTGAAATTCCTGGCGCATGTCGATGATCTCGACTTCGGGCAGAGGGCGCATCTCGACGCGGTCGGGCAGTTCGATCAGCGCGTATTTATTTTTTTTGGCGTTGTAGTACGACTCCAGGGAGGGCGTGGCCGAGCCCAGCACGACCGCGGCTCCCGCCATTTTGGCCCGCATGACCGCGACATCGCGGGCGTGATAGCGCGGCGTTTCTTCCTGCTTATAGGAGGCGTCCTGCTCTTCGTCGACGATGATCAATGCCGGATCGCTGACTGGAGCGAAGACTGCCGAGCGCGTGCCGGCTACGACTCTTGCTTCGCCGCGGCGGATGCGATGCCACTGCTCGGCGCGCTCGGCATTCGACAGGCCCGAGTGGAGGATAGCCACTTCATCTCCGAAGACCTGATGCAGATCGGCAGCCACGGCGGGCGTGAGCCCGATTTCTGGTACCAGCAGAATTGACGACCGGCCTTGCTCCAGCACCTGACGCATGCAGGCGAGATAGACAGCGGTTTTTCCGGAGCCAGTGATGCCGTGCAGCAAGAGGCCCAAAAAGCGGCGGGCGGCTACGGCTTCGTTAATTTTCGCCAACGCTTCTTTTTGCGCCGCGCTGAACTCGAATTCAAAGGGCGAACGGCGCGGCTTGATTTTGGAGACGGTAAAGTCCTGCGGTTCATCCACGAGTTCGATCAGTCCCCGCCGCACCAGCGTGCTCAGGGTTGTGCGCGGAACATCGAGTCCGCGCAGAGTTTCTACGGGGACTCGGCCGCCCGCCGCGACTAATGTTTCGATCAAAGTGCGCTGGTTGTCGTTGAGTTTCTTTTCGTTGCCAGTGTGGTGACGGGCCTCTGGCGAGCCTGCCCTGAGCGAAGCCGAAGGGACCAGCGGAGGCGGAGCCTCCGCAGCTTCAGCACCCACTAGCACCGCGACTTTCACCAGGCGCGCCACATCCCGGGATGCCGATACATCTTCGCGGGCAATCCACTTTTTGCGTACCATCCCGCGCAGCAGAGATTTCGAAACGTGGGTGGCGCTGCGCAGGCGCTCTTCGCGCACACTCTCACGCTCGGCCAGATAATCGAGCACGCGAAACTCGACCAGTTGCTGTTCCGGGGTGCGCTGTGAACGCGCGGGCGACCCGGCCGTTCCCGCAAGATGCAGCGCCATATGTCCTTGATCGGTGATGCGGTAAGCGATGGCGCGCTTGAACTCGGCGGCGAGCGGCAGCATGGTGCGAAAGACTTCGCCGAGTGGGGCAAGATAGTAATCCGCGATCCACTTGCCGAGTTTCAGCAAATGTTCGTCGAGCACAGGGGCTAGATCGAGGGCCTCGATGACTTTCTTGGTTTTAACTTGGGGCGGACGGTCATGCAGTTCAACCACGATGCCTGACAAACGTTGCTGCCGAAATGGCACGAGTACTCGACCGCCGACTACGGGTTCCATGCCGGGAGGCACGGCATAGGTGAACGCCATGTCGAGCGGCACGGCCAGAGCGACGTCGCAGAACAGGGGCATGAAAGAGGTGCCACGGCAATGTTATCGTACGTTGGCGCTTCGGATTTTTCGATCCCTTACCACTGAAGGAAATAGCCATGATGGCCAATGCAAGGAAGGCGTTCGCGGTTCATCCAGGAGAAATTCTCAAGACTGAGTTTATGGAGCCCATGGGCTTGAGTGTCTCTGGCCAAGGCCCTTAAATTTCCGGGTGTCTACGAAGTGGTGCGCGGAGAGCGGGCCATCAGCGCCGATACCGCCGTGCACTCCGACCATCGCTCAACGCACGGACTCAGCCGAGTCGCAACCCATCGTCGCTAAATGTTGACTAGCGCTGCGGGTACTGTTTATTCACGATGATCGTATGTTGCAAATGGCCGTCCCTCTCACGACGAACCTGCGCCTCGCCTGTTTGCAGGTGGTTTTGCTGAGTGCCGGATGATTGCACCGTCTGGGTCACGCCGTCGCTGACTTGCGCGCAGTCCATCCGCAAGGTGCCGTTGTCATTGAACACCAGTCCGTAGAAACGCATCGTGTTGCCAGGAGCAAGAGCCTTCGTGTTGAGCACCTGTGTGCTGCTGTCGAGGTAAACCTCGATATCCGATGGATTGTTCAGAAGCGTAGTTTGTCCCGGCTGCACTGCCAGGTTCGGAAACAGATCGTACGGTGCTAGCGAAACTGAGTAGTCGGTAAAACTGCCACTCGCGGACGAACCCATCACCGTCCCGTTAATGCTCTGCGGGATGAGCGTGATCGCTTCCAATTCAGTGTAGGGATTGGAAGTATCCGTGAGTCGGGGCGAAGACAAATAAAGGTTCTGTCCCGCAACCATGTTGGTGCCACTAAAACTGGGCACGAAAGGCAGGTTCTGCAGGTTCGTAAGCTGCCCGGAAATTTGAAAAATTGCGCTATCGAAACTGAAAGGCTGTCCACCGATGAAATAATTGTGGGCATAGTCGATGCCTTGTTGGTCCGGTCCGAGCGTATACAGCGCATTTTCGCTCGCGGCCACAAAGATCAATGGGCCCGTTACGACGTTGGCAGCAGATGCGTACTCGACTGCAATGCGCGATGCCAAAACTGAACTGTCCGGTTGAAGCGTGGCATCCAGGTCGACAAACGTTCCAACTGCGAGAGCAGAAAAACTTCCTATCCCTTGGTACACAGTGTTGCTGCTCGTGCTTACAGTGACATCGTCAGCGAGCGCATCGCCCTCCACTACAGCCAGCGTGAAGCTGTTGCCCGAGGCTGCAATTGCGGTGATCTGTCCGTCAAGCGCCACGACTTTACCATTTCTTACATTGGTCGGTTGCGAGGATAACTCAAACGGGCTTACGTTAAACGTAGGAGTGATCGACCAGGACGCGCCCGTAATCCAGCAACTGCTGGGGAATGTTGCCGACTGCGAAACTTGCAAATCGATCGCCAGCCCCATATTCGATCCCGTGATGGAGATCGGCGACGGCAAATTCACACTTACGTGGGAATCTGGCGTGTAGCCGTAGTTATAGGTTGCCGTCGTCAGGCCGGAACCCGGAATATACGCGGCACATTCGAATTCAGCACCTCCAACGGTCGCCGTAGCGGAGGTATAAATATCCTGTGGAACCGTAACCGTGAACGCGGGCGCAAGTTGCCCGTTAAGATGAATGAACTCGAATCCTTGGGGCGTTGAGAGCAGAGGGGCCGTCTTGCCCGACCGACTGGTCAAGATCAGGCTGTTGAGCACCATATCGAATGAAGACAATTGATCGTTGGCGGTGCTCGTTAGCGCAACCGTAACTTCGATGTTCCCACTCAGTGGCGGAGTCTTACTTGCCCCACCGGAACCGCAGGCAGTCATGAAGCTGACGGCAAAGAGAACGAGGATGAAAAGTGCCACAGAGCTAAAGAAAGAACTTAGCGAAGCGGGAGGGGTTGTAACAGGGCTCATAACATCTCCGTAAGGGGAAACGCATTCTTGATTTCGGAGAACCAGAAATTGTACTCCCCTCTTGAGCGCGGCACAGCACAACCTTTTTCATCCTTACGTATGGCTGCGAAATAACCTTCCCAGCGACACCCATCCGCAGTAAACGCAGTTGTCATTGGCGATTCCTGGCCGCGATCAAGGGCACACCATCCTCCAGATGCGTTAATCTGCAAACGATGCATTTGCTGCGTTTCTTTCGCCCGTCGCACCAGCACAGCGCCTACTCGGCGACCCTGCTGCTGATGACGGCCATCATGCTCTCGCGCGTGATTGGATACATTCGCGAGGCCTACATCGCCTACGCTTTCGGCGCGGGTCAGCAGACCGACGCGTACGTCGCTGCGTTCACTCTGCCTGACTGGCTCAACTACATCGTCGCCGGAGGCACCGCATCGATCACCTTCATCTCCATCTACACGCGGTTTCTGGCGGAGAAGCGCGAGCACGACGCGCAGAAAACGTTTTCCATCATTATTACGGTGATGACCACGGTGCTGATCGTGGGCACGATCATCGCCGAAATTTTCACTCCCCAGTTCGCCGCCTGGATGTTTCATGGATTTACGCCCGTGCAGATGCAGCTCTGCGTTCACCTCACGCGCATTCTTTTGCCGGCGCAGATCTTCTTTTACGTTGGAGGAGTGGTCTCGGCGGTCTTGCTGTCGCATCGTCTTTTTCTATTGCCAGCATTCGGGCCGCTCATCTACAACATATTCATTATTGCCGGAGGAGTGGTTGCCGGGCGGCAGATGGGCATCGCGTCGCTGGCCTTCGGAGCGCTCGCAGGCAGTATTGCGGGACCGTTTCTGATTAACGCCATCGGGGCCGCGAAGATCGGCACAGGCTATCGGCCGTCATTCGATGTGAAGAATCCCGCCTTCCGCGAGTGGGTGCGGCTGTCGATCCCGTTAATGCTGGGTGTCTCGCTGGTTACGGCGGATGATTGGATTCTTCGATATTTCGCTTCGAGCGGCGTCGGCGACATTGCGCGGCTGAACTATGCCAAGCGGCTATTTGCGGTTCCGATTGCTATTCTTGGGCAGGCTGCGGGGCAGGCTTCTCTGCCGTTTTTCTCGCGATTATTCGGCGAGAAAAAGTTCAGCGAATTTGCGGCAACCGTCAACGCCTCCGTCTATCGCATCACGGCGGCTTCGCTGCTGATGACAGGGTGGATGATGGCGATTGCGCTTCCGCTCATCGATCTGGTCTACCGGCGCGGGCATTTTACTTTCGATGATTCGGCTGCCACGGCTGTGTATTTTTTCTGGTTTTCGCTTTCGCTCGCCTTGTGGTCGAGCCAGGCGCTCTATGCTCGCGCTTTCTATGCGTCGGGCAATACGCTGACTCCGATGGTCGCCACCAGCCTGATTACTCTGGCCTCTTTGCCGGTCTACGCTTTCTTTTTTCGCACGCTCTCTGTAACTGGCTTGGCCATTGCGTCCGATATCGGAATCGCCGCCAATGCAGTGGCGATTGCTGCGCTGTTGCATTTGCGGGGCATGGTGCCGTTGTCAGGATTCAACTGGAAAGAACTCGGGAAGTCGGCGCTGGTGGGAGCGGTCTCCGGGGGATTGAGTTACGAGGTCATGAGGAGCATCGGGCTGGATGGCAGCCGGCGCGCTGATCTGTTTGCGCTGGCGTTGGGGTCTTTAACCTGGGCGGCTGCGGTTGCGGCCGGACTTTGGTTGCTGCGTTCGGAGTTGCCGAATGACCTGCGGCGAAAGAGGTCCGCGGCTGCTCCGGG
The DNA here is from genome assembly GCA_963775845.1 of uncultured Acidobacteriaceae bacterium. Lineage (GTDB taxonomy): Bacteria > Acidobacteriota > Terriglobia > Terriglobales > Acidobacteriaceae > Acidiflorens. The sequence continues at coordinate 1,382,077 of CAVZKN010000002.1, forward strand.
AGTCGCTGCAGGCGAAGCCGCCGAGACGATGGCTACGGGAAAGGAGCCGTGATTTGCTATGGACTTTCTAAAAAAGCCGCGTCCCACGGAAGAACTTCGGATCGCTGAGATTCGTTTCCTTTGTGAGCAAGACGGAGCGCCGGAACGCGATCTCAAGGGCGCGCTCGTGGAACTGTTTCGCCACCATCCCGATGTCAAACGAGCGTATCTAGTTCGAGTTCAGTATGGAAAGAAGGAAGGAACGGACGTTGTGCTGGGCGTGGAAGCGAATGTCGCAAGCAGGGCCCTAGTCGCCGAGGTGTCCGCGAAATTCGCGGCGTTGTTCGGCAAAGACCAACATCTCGACATACTTTTCTTGAACCCCGCACAGAAAGCGTCAATCACACGAGTGGCCAAACCGTTCTACTCAGGAACCGACTAATCCTCGTAATGGCAAACAAAACAGGCACTCCTGAGAGTGCCCGTTTGAACTACGCTGTCAACAAATCGGGGATTGCGCCCTTACGCCCTCGCCGACATTGCCGGCTCCGGCGTCGCGCTCGATACGCTCTTGGGCTGCTCTTCCGTCCGCGATTCTGGCTTCGCTCCGGCCGCGGCTCCGGCCTTGCGAATGTCGATTCCGCCCTTGAAGAATGCGCCGTCTTCGATCGAGATACGCGCCGCGACCACATCACCAGTCAAAGATCCGTCGCTGCGGATGTCGACGCGATCGCTGGCGGTCAGGTTGCCGCGCACCTTGCCGAGCACGACGATCTCACGCGCGCTGATGTTGGCCGCGACCACGCCATTGCGTCCAATCGTGACGCGATTGCCCGAAAGGTTGATCGAGCCTTCGACACGCCCGTCGATGTAAAGAGACTCTGATCCAGTCACTTCGCCTTTGATCACCAGCGATTTGCCGATCGTGGCCTGGTCGGACGTAGTGGTCGTAACCGGGCGGGGCGCGGCGGCGGGCTCGCTGCTGCTCATTAGAGGTGCGGTCGGGGTCGCGGAGGGCATCGTTCTCTCCGGCTCAGCCGGACGGCCGGGTGTCGCAGGTTGATTCGTGGGCTTCCACATTGTTGTCGAAATCCTTTCCTGTTTGAAAATAAGGGATTCAGAACTCGCCGCATTTCGGCTGCCAAGTTGAATTGTACTCCCTGGTAAACGCCAAGTGCTGTGGAAATCAAGCATTTCCCGCCGATTTTGCTAGTTGCTTTCCTGATTCAGGTCAGGCGCGAGGGGCGTTCAGGCTCCGCGCCGCGTAAGCTTTTCCCATTGCGCGGAGTAATTTTTTACGGCGAGAGTTATGATGAGTTTTCTCTCCCGGGCTCTTGGAGTCGATATCGTAGTTCGCAAGGTGCGGCCAATTTCTCTGCATTTGCTGAGGAGGAGACTATGAATCTAAGCGAAACAACTTTACCCGCGACAAATGCCAATCCTTCACTGCGTCCTCAGCCGGAGGAATACGCTGCCTATTACGACCGCTATATCTCGCTCGTGCGGGACCCGGATATTCTGACCGCGCTCGACGAGCAGCGGCGCGAGACGCTCTTATGGCTGAGCGGACGCCCCGAGGCGGACGGCCAAATCCGTTATGCGCCCGGCAAGTGGAGCGTGAAAGAAGTTCTAGGTCACGTCAACGATACCGAGCGCATCATGAGCTATCGCGCGCTGCGCATCGCGCGCGGCGATGCCACGCCGATGGAGGGCTTCGAGCAGGACGACTATGTTCGCAATGGCCCCTTCGCGAAGTGTACGATGGCCGCCCTGATCGAGGACTATATCGCCGTCCGCCGCGCTACCATTTCACTGTTGCGCAATCTGGATAATGCCGCCTGGTCTCGTCGAGGAATCGCCAGCAATAACGAAGTGACCGTGCGCTCGCTCGCTTACATCATCGCCGGTCACGAACTGCATCACCGGAGCGTGATTCAGGAAAAATATCTTAAATAGAAAACGGAGAGACGGGCGTTCTCGCCCGTCCACTCCTCAGTCAATTCTGAAAGACAGCCATCAAATCGAAGACCTGACCTCCGGCGCCTGATGCTCTCCGATTCTTCCATTCTCCTCCACATCGCACGCCAGCCCAGGAAGACGGCGAGCCACAAGCAACTTTTGCGCGAACTGGGCGTGAAGGGCGAGGCGCGCCGCGAACTGACAGACCGCTTGCAGGCGCTCGTCAGCAAGGGGGAACTGCTGCAGGTCGACTCCGATCGCTACGCCATTCCACAGGCGACGAAGGGCCGGAACATGCTGGCCGGACGGCTGACGATGCATCGCGATGGATTCGGCTTCGTGGTCCCCGAGACAACTTCGCTTGACGCGAGCCTCAAGGCGCGACTGGCGGGCGATGTCTTCATTCCGCCGCCGGCGATTGGATCGTCGATGCATGGCGACCGCGTGCTGGTGGAAGTTACGGCGGTTCGTTCCGATGGCCGCGCTGAAGGGCGTGTCCTGCGTTCTTTAGCGCGCGCGCATCCGACGGTGGTCGGAATTTTTCATTACGGACGCCGCCACAACTATGTCAAGCCGATCGATGAAAAAGTGACGCAGGAAATCGTGATTCCTCCGGGCATGGAAAATCCCAAGGCGCCAAACGCGGAGAACGCTGAAAGCGGGAAGAAATCTCAGACGGGAAAATTAGCAATCGCGCGCGATCGTGTCATCGGCGGCGAAGCTGCCGTACATGCTGACTGGCAGGATCTCGACGGCTTGGTCGTCGACGTCGAAATCACCGACTGGCCGAGCGCGACGCAAAATCCGCGCGGCAGCGTTATCGAAATTCTGGGCCAGGAAGATGATTTCGGAGTCGATGTCGAGATCATGATCCGCAAATTTCATCTGCCCCACCGTTTTCCGCCGGAGGTGATTGAAGAAGCGCAGGCCATCCCGTCCGATTTTGCGCCTGAAGCTTTGCGCCGCCGCCGCGACTATCGCGAACTTCCCATCGTCACCATCGACGGCGAGACGGCGCGCGATTTCGATGATGCGGTTCACGTTCGGCGGCTTGAGAATGGCAACTATGAATTGCAAGTCCACATTGCCGACGTCGCTCAATATGTAACGCCGCATTCGGCGCTTGATCAGGAGGCGCGTCTGCGCGGCACCAGCGTTTATTTTCCCGACCGCGCGGTGCCCATGCTTCCGCTCGAACTCTCGACCGACATTTGCAGCCTGCGCCCGCAAGTCGATCGCCTCGTGCTCTCCTGCACCATGGAGATCGATCATCAGGGTGAAATCGTCGGCTATGAAATCAATGAAGGCGTGATTCGTTCGGCCAACCGCATGACGTATACGGCCGTCAACGCGGTCATCGACGAGGAAGCCGAAGGGGGCGCCGAGGCCCGGCGCGAGTATGCCAGCCAGGTTGACCACTTCGAGCGCATGCGCGATCTGGCGATGATTCTGAATCGCAAACGCCGTCGGCGCGGATCGATCGACTTCGATCTTCCCGAACCGGTGATTGAGTTCGACGAATTCGGAATGATGAAGAGCATTACGCGCTCCGAGCGCAACATTGCACACCGCTTGATCGAAGAGTTCATGCTCTCGGCCAACGAGTGCGTCGCGCATTATCTGGAAAATAAACGCATCGCCTCGCTCTACCGCATTCACGAAAAGCCCGACGCCAAGCGGGTCTACGACTTTGAGGTAATTGCGGCGACCTTTGGATATTCGCTGGGCGTGGGCGCGCTGCCCATCCGGCGCGTACAACTCAAGGCCGACCGGCGCGATGCACGCGGCACCGGCAAGCGCGTCCGCGAAATCGAAGTGCCGGAAGAAGTGCACATTACTCCGCGCATGTACCAGAAGCTGGCGGAAAAGATTGTGGGCAAGCCGGAAGAGAGAATCCTCAGTTTTCTGATGCTGCGGTCGCTCAAGCAGGCGCGATATTCGGAAGAGAATCGCGGGCACTTCGCGCTGGCGGCGACTACTTACACGCATTTCACTTCGCCGATCCGGCGCTATCCCGATTTGATTGTGCATCGCATTTTGAAAGATGTGCTGCGCGACTCACCAGAAAAGCTAGACGGAGACGTGCCGGTGGGAGTATCTCAACCTTGTCATCCTGAGCGAAGCGGAACGAACAGCGAGGCTAGTCGTTCCGCGCAGTCGAAGGACCCCTACCACCTCACGGATGCACCCTCGCCCTGGTCAAAGCGGCGCGATCGCGACGCGCATCAACATGCGCTCGAGCCGGTGGGCGGCCCCATCGCGCTCGATGAACTTCACAACATTGCCGACGAATCCAGTCAGTCCGAGCGCCGCGCCGACGAAGCCGAGCGCGGCCTGATGGAATGGAAGAAAGTAAAATTCATGGAGCGCCGCATCGGCGAAGACTTCGATGGCCTCATCATCAGCGTCACCAAGTTCGGTTTTTTTGTGGAATTGACCGACCTCTTTGTCGAAGGCCTCGTTCCGCTGAATACGCTGGACGACGATCGTTACATATTTCACGAAGACGCGAGGCAGATTATCGGGCAGCGTTCGCGCAAAACTTACAGCCTCGGCGATCGAGTGACTGTGCTGGTGGATCGGATCGATCCGGTGGAGAAGAAGATTCAGTTTGCGGTGGTTGAAGAGCAGCCGAAGCCTAAGGGAAAAATCCGGCGTAAGTGAACTTGCGCTAAGCAGAGAGCTTTCGGCGCGGCAGTCTTGTATAGAATTAGAATGTGACGAGGGCAAACAAACATGCCAGCACCAAACGAACCGAAGCCCGAGCAAGTTCCGAATCCGGCGGCTGAGCACGTTGCCAGCGCGCACCAGATCCTGAAAGGACTGGAGAAGACGCTGGGAAATCATCCCGAACTGGGTGAGGCCATCACCAAGCTCGAAATGGCGCTGAACACTTTGGCGATCAAGACGGGCGGATTGCTCTAGCCGGCGCGGGCACCTCCATGCTTATTTGCTTCCTTTTTGTTTCTCTTCTTTGTCCATGGCCATAAACAGATTATTCAGCGACTCAATCAGAGTCGGATGAGCAAAGACGCCGTCGCGCAACGCCGTGTAGGGCAATTTGCCCATCATGGCAATTTCCAGTGCGCCCATAATCTCGCCGCCCTCGATGCCTAGAATTGCTGCGCCCAGGATCAAATTGGTTTCGGCATCGATCACGACCTTCATGAATCCGTGCGTCTCGTCTACCTCGATCGCCCGCGCCACGGAACTCATTGGCAGTTTGGCTGCGCGAATTTGTCGGCCCACATTGCGCGCCTCTGTTTCCGTCATTCCCACGCGTCCGAGCTGCGGATCGATAAACAACGTATAGGGCACGAGACGTCCTCGGGTCGACACGTTTTTTCCCTCCAGCAGATTCGCACGGATGATACGAAAATCATCGTAGGAGATATGCGTAAAGGCCGGACCTCCCTTGATGTCGCCCAGCGCGTAGACGCCACTGGCCGTCGTTTCCAGACGATCATTCACGGTGATAAAGCCGCGCGCGTCGGAGGCAACGCCAGCCGCGGCGAGATTGAGAGTGTCTGAATTCGGCACACGTCCCGTGGCCAGCAAGAGATGAGAGCCGGTTCGCACGAGCGATTGATCGTGCTGCTGAGCACCATGCTCAACTCTCTGCAGAGCATCGAGTTGAATCTTCTCTCCGACCTTCCTCACCCCGGTCGCCTTCGTGTTCAGCAGAACTTCGATTCCGTCCTGCTCAAGAATCTTGCCGATTTCTTCGGCGACGTCGGGGTCCTCGCGGGTGAGCAGCTGCGAACGCGACTGAACAATAGTTACCTGGCTGCCGAAGCGCCGAAAAAGTTGTCCGAACTCCAGTCCGATATAGCCGCCGCCGAGCACCAGCAGGTGCTCGGGAACAGCGTCGAGCTCCATGATGGAAATGTTGTCGAGCGCCGCAATCTCATCCAGCCCATCGAGCGGCGGTCGCGAGGCGCGCGTCCCGGCGTTGATAAAGATTTTTCCCCCCGAGAGTGAGCGCCTGCTGCCATCGTTTGTCCGAACCTCAACCGTTCGCGGACCGGTAAAGCTGGCATCCCCAAAAATCAAATTGAGGTTGGCGGTCTTTTCAATCTTCGACTGGCTGCCGTTGCGAAAGCTGTCAACGACATCGCGCTTGCGCTGGCGTACGCGCTTGAGATCGATGCCGATTGCGCCGGTGTGCACTCCATAGTCTGCGGCGCGGCGGGCGAGATAGGCGACACGGCCGCTGGCGATCATCGTTTTCGTCGGAGTGCAGCCCTCGTTGACGCAGGTGCCGCCGACATGTTTGCGCTCGATGAGAGCGGTGCGCATTCCGGCTTCGGCCAACGTGGTGGAGAGCGGCGTGCCGGCCTGCCCGGAGCCGATGATGATCGCATCGTAGCGCTCGGCAGTCACAGGTAGGCTCGCGAGGAAAGATGAACTAACAAGACGGCCAACGGTGTATGAAATTTCTGAATCTCGAAGCAACAGAGAAGGCCGAGGCCGATCGCAACCAGATCTTCCGGAATTGCGATGACGGCATCAGGAACGCGCAGGGCGCGAACCAGCCGCGTGCGAACCTGGAAGCCACCGAAGGCTCCGGCGATGGCGGCGACGGCGGCGAGCAAGGCGCTGAGGGGAACTCCCACGCCGGTTGTGCCTTCGGCGACTCCAAGACACGCGCCCGCTAGCAGGCTCGTCGCAATGCGGCACGTCAACCCCAAGGGCCGGGTGCGGGGGGGAGTTGATGGCAGCAGGTCGATGACGTATTCGACCAGAGCTGCGATCGTGAACAGTGTCACCGCCCAGGCTGAGCCCATGAACCCTAGAGGAGAGCCAGCGAGATTGATCCAGCCAAGGTGTGCGGCCCACGCGACCGTGGCGGGAGCGGTCATCGTTCGCAGGCCGGCGCTGATTCCTATACCGAATACGAGCAAGCGTGCGAAAGAGGAAAACATCGATTTGCTCTGTGCCCGTAAATTATTAGTGATCTCGCGGCGCAATGCAATCCACGATGCCTGCGGCGAGAGGTCACACTGGTCCGTGTCTCAAAGAACCATTTTGTTCCAGTAAGATATTGTCATCCTGAGCAAAGCGAAGGACCAGTGTATCCGCCGCCGATTGCATAGTTCTTCGCTGTGCTCAGGACAACTTAAATACGAAGCTACTATGGAGCCGGATCCTTTGAACGCGAGCAATCCAACTTCGCGGACGCGGGTTGTGCGCGAGCCGCAACGCGGGCGCTACAATCGCGAAACCGTCAACCAGATTCTCGACGAAGCTTTCCTTTGCCACATTGGCTTTGTCGCGGATGGGCAACCGTTCGTCATTCCAACCTCTTATGGACGCGCCGGCGATGTGCTCTACATCCACGGCTCGGCGGCCAGCCGCATGCTGCGCAATCTCGGCCAGGGAGTGCCGGTGTGCGTCACGGTCACGCTGCTCGATGGCTTGGTCCTCGCCCGCTCCGTTTTCAATCACTCGATGAACTATCGCTCGGTGGTCATTCTGGGCACGGCGACGCTGGTGAATGAGAATGATGCCGCAGAAAAGATTGCGGCCTTGCGCACTTTATCGGAGCACATTGTGCCGGGCCGCTGGGATGATGCGCGTCAGCCCAACGAAAAAGAATTGAAGGCTACGTCCGTGCTGCGAATTCCCATCGATGAATTTTCTGCCAAGATTCGCGTCGGGCCGCCCAACGACGATGAGGCCGATTATTCTTTTCCCACCTGGGCCGGGGTGCTTCCGCTGGAGATGATGGCCGGTGCGGCCCTTCGCGATGAGCGCTCGGAGCGTGAACTGCCCGATTACTTGAAAAGCTATTCGCGTAAGAAGAAAACCTAGTCCCGAATAGAGTTATCTCACTTCGCGACCAATTCCTGAAGAAGCCGATTGCACTCCCGCCACGATGCCGCCTCGCTGTGCGGGCTGTGACGGCCGTTCTCGATGAAATGTATTTTGGCGCGCGGCAATGCCCGCTGCACGTTCTTCATTTCGTCAGGCTCGGTTCTGGAATCGTGGCGTCCGTGAATGAACGCCACGGGTACTTTCAATTCGCCTAGTTTTCCATCGTAGAGATCCTCGCCCGCATGCTTGCTCTCAGCGGCTAGTCTCAGCCACACGCGGCAATTTTTCTGGACCACCTTTCGCCAGTATCCGGCGCCGTGATCGGCCGCCAGCAATGCCTGCGCCTGCTCGTTGATCTCATTGGGATGGTGGGCAAAACGCTGGAAGAAATTGTGCGAGGCTGGCTTCTTGCGATCGAAGTGAAAGGATTCGAGGATCAGGCGCTCGCAACGCTCGGGCGATGTGAGGCCGATCTTCGCGGCAATAACGGAGCCGTCGCTGTGTCCCCAGAGAATTGCGCGCTCGATGCCGAGCGCGTCGAGGGTGAGCAGCGTTTCGGAAGCAGCGCGGTTATGAAAGTCGATCGGCATCTCGTCCGATACTTTTGCCGAGCCGCCATAGCCAGAGCGATCGGGAATAATAAGTCGAAACTCGGCGCTAAGAGATTCGATCTGGCGGTCGATAGGATACACCGCATATCCCCAGCCACCATGTAGGAAAACGATAGGCGGCCCGCTGCCCACATCGCGGTAGTGTATGGAAACTGGACGAACCGCAGGGGCATGCGGCGAGCTTTGTAATTCCACGAAGGGCATGAATATGAATATTTGGTAAAAGTGCGGGAAGTCGAAGGCTACTCCGGCATCAGCAGCAACTTGCCGGTAGTCTTGCGCGATTCCAGGTCGCGGTGCGCCTGCTGCGCTTCCGCCAGCGGATAGACATGCTCGATCCGCAGCTTGAGTTTGCCGTCGCGAATCATGGCGAAGACGGCCCCGGCTCGCCGCTGCAACTCTTCGCTAGTAATGATGTAATGGCCTAGCGATGGACGTGTGAAGAACAGCGATCCCTTCTGCGTCAAAACCAGCGGGTCTAAGGGCGCGACCGCTCCACTCGACCCTCCAAAGAGCACCATCATGCCGCGCGGACGCAGCAGGTTCAATCCCTTGTCAAAGGTCGTCTTGCCCACCGAGTCGTAGATCACATCGACGCCTTTGCTGCCGGTCAGTCGTTTTGTCCCGGCCTCAAAATCCGCCTGCGTATAAAGGATGACGTCATCCGCTCCCGCCGATCGTGCCAGCGCAGCTTTTTCTTCGGTAGATACGGTGGCAATCACCCGCGCCCCGATGTTGTGCGCCATCTGCACCAGCAGCAATCCAACTCCACCGGCGGCAGCGTGAACCAGCGCCGTCTCGCCCGATTTCAGCGGATAGGTGTCGTGCGAAAGATAATGCGCGGTCATCCCTTGCAGCATCACGGCCGCAGCATCGCGCTCGCTGATACCGGCCGGAATCTTCACCAGTCGATCGGCGGGCACTGCGGCATATTCGGCGTAGCTGCCGATCACCGAGCAGTACGCCACGGGGTCTCCGACGGCCAACTGACCGGGATGCTCGATCAGATCGGCTCCAAGCGCAAGAACCGTTCCCGCTGCTTCCTGCCCGAGAACCAGCGGCAGCGGCGCCTTGTAGCGGCCCTCGCGGTTATAAACATCAATAAAGTTGACGCCCGCCGCCTTAATCTTGACTACAACTTCATTCGACTTCGGCTGCGGAGCCGGTATATCCACTAACTGCATCACTTCCGGCCCGCCTACACGCTCGATCTGGATAGCTTTCATAGCTCTGCCCTCACAAGCTTTGCCTTCAACGACTTGCCCTGGATGATTGCTTCATGCTCTCCCGCTTTCGATGATAGCGATGGGGCGAACGACTCGCGGTTGCTATCCCCGCCCGCTTGCGGTAACATCCGCAGGTTCCGGAAGTAACAGGGGCCATTGGATGTTCTCTGGCGTTGACCCAACGAATTTTGCGATAGTACCATCTCATAATAGAGTAAAGTCAGCTCGTTCCGTCACTGCTGTTGGGCTAAGTTTTTGAAAATATGAAGGTTCCCTCTCACTCTACTCTGGCCGCCCGTTTTTCTGCCGCGTTGTTAGCGATCATCCCCGCGATTATGTCCGCGATTGTGTTTGCGACATTTGCGGCCAGCCTCGGATGCCAGACGGTTCAGAAGTCATCCTTCCTTCCGCCCACGCAGGCGCAAGCCCCAGCTCTGATCGCCGCCAGCACTCCGCCGGAACCGCACAAGCAGCAAGCCGCCGAAGCTGCAGCCCCTCAGTCTACTCCCACGGTGCCGCAACAACTTCAGGTCGATCCCGCCGCTGATCTGATTGCGCGCGTCGAAAAGGAATATCAAGCCGGACAGGATAACTACCAGGCAGGACACCTCGCAGCCGCCAAGCAGAATTTCGACTCGGCTTTCAACCTGTTGCTCGGCAGCGGACTCGACCTCAACAGCAACAACGATGACCGCCTGCAGCGCGAACTCGACCGCATTCTCGACGGCGTCAACGGCATGGAGCTCGCTGCCCTGCAGCAGGGAGACGGCTTTGCCGAGCAGAAATCCGAACCCGCACCGATCGACGAAGCCAACGAACTCACTCCGACTGTAGACGAGACGGTCAAAGCCAAGGCCGAAGCCGAGATTAAATCCACGCACTCCGATCTGCCGCTGATGATGACCGACCAGGTTGCAGGCTTCATCAACTACTTCTCCAACCGCGGACGCGGCACCGTCGAGCGCGCTCTCGCGCGCAGCGGCCGCTACGAAGACATGATTCGCCGCACGTTAAAAGAAGAAGGAGTGCCGCAAGACCTCATCTATCTGGCACAGGCCGAATCCGGATTCCATCCCCTAGCCGTTTCGCGCGCTGGAGCCCGCGGCATGTGGCAGTTTATGGGCAGCCGTGCCCAAGGCTATGGACTCGAGCGCAGTTGGTGGCTCGACGACCGCCAGGATCCCGAAAAAGCCACGCGCGCCGCCGCGCACCATCTCAAGGATCTCTACAACGAATTCGGAGACTGGTACCTGGCGATGGCCGCGTACAACTCCGGTCCAGGCACGGTGCAGAGCGCGGTCAAGCGCACTGGATACGCCGACTTCTGGGAGCTTTACCGGCGCAACGTTCTGCCCAAGGAGACGCGTAACTACGTTCCCATCATTCTGGCTGTGACCATCATGGCCAAGAATCCCGCGCAGTACGGCTTGGATTCGATCATCAAAGACAAGCCTGTGCCTTATGACACAGTCAAGATCGACTATCCCATCGACCTGCGCCTTGTAGCCGAGTGCGTCGACGCCAAGGCCGAAGACCTGGCCGATCTGAATCCGAGCCTGCTGCGGATGACCACTCCACGAGTTACGGAAAATGCCAACGAGTTCGAACTCCACGTTCCTGCCGGAACCGCAGCCAAGTTCGAGACCGCGGTCGCGGCGATTCCCGCCGACAAGCGCGTCTGGTGGCGTTATCACAAGGTTCTTCCCGGAGAATCGCTGGCTGCGATTGCCCGCACGTATCGAACCACTCCGAAGGCGATCGCCGATGCCAACGATCTGCGAGCCAACGACTTGCGGGACGATGCACTCGCGCCTGAGAGTCGACTTATCATTCCGATTGCTCCCGGCCGCGACAACGATGCCACGACTTACTCACATGCAGTAACTCGCTATAAAGTGCGCAAGGGAGATACAGTCGAATCGGTGGCCGAAAATTTCGGAGTCTCCGGAAAAATGGTGCGCAGCTGGAACCACCTGAAAGGCGAAAGCCTCGCGGGAAGAAAAAGTTTATACATCCACTTGCCGGTCGCGCGCGGAGCAGCCGAAACGCAGTTAGCGGGCAAGAATTCAAAGATTGGCGCCAAGACAAGTTCAAAATCAAAGACCGCGAGCGCCGCGCATCCCAGCCGAAGCGCCGCAGTGCGTTCCTCGGCAGTTCATCCCAGCGTGCAGCATCACAAGGTCAAACAAGGCGAGACTCTTTATTCCATCGCCAACTCGTATAAAACCACTGTCCAAGCCCTGAAGCACGACAACCGGAATATCGCATCCCTGCGTCCGGGAATGATTCTAGTCATTCACGAATCCCGCTAGGAGTCTGATCGACCTTACCTCTTCCTTCGCTTCAGGCTCTCGTTTCACTTTTTCTTCGCTTAAAAATAAATTTCTGATTGCTGCTTGGGAAGAGGTGTTTTTTGGGGGGTTTTTACCTGGTCTAGAGGCCGGGGGAGGGGGCCTTTTCTTGCGTCACGACTTTTTGGGCTATGACGTGGGCGGCCGCACCTCTACCCTGCTAGCAGATCATGTGACATTTTCGACTGGTCGAAGTGGAAGTCTGTGAGAGGAATCGCAGCTTGGGTGTGGATTAGATCTAAGGGCCGCAAAGCTTGCACGGAGCACCGGCAAGCGTGCGAATGGCCTCGCTGGCCTTGGCCCAAGGGCCGGTTTCGCGGCAACCCGGTTAGGGTCCTAATGACGAACCGAACCGCCTTTCGAGTCCTGGGCGCCATCGACTTCGATTTTGCGGAATTCCACCTGTTCCTCTCGGCTGCCCTTGCGACAGAACATCTGCCATACCTGGCCGGTGGACTGATCCAGGAGAAATGTGTGTCGGACCTGCATCCCGTGGCGGCCTGTGTCGGGCACTGACCGTAATGTTGTAACGGGGTGCTGCCGTAGGTTGCACAGTCATTGAGCATGGCTGACAACCTTTCTTGTCCTTGGAGGAAGAAGAAGCCGACAAAGAGAGACTTTGACTTGGCGGAAGGACTCTGGAACGACGGTGCCCCCGAGCCTGCCCTGAGCTTGTCGAAGGGTTCGCGCCCGTTCTGTGGGCGCTAACCTGGGCGACCCCTCCCCCGCCCATTAAAATATCCCCATGCATAACGCGACGCCCGGAGCCCTATCCGTCCTAGTCCTGGAACTCCTCCCCGCCGCCGCCTTCGCCTTCCAAGGGAATCGCATAGCTCAAGCCATCAACCGCTGGCCGACGCCAATCAAGATCACCCTCCCCGCCCTCTGCGCTATCCCTTTGGTCCTGAAATGGATCTACATCTTCATCTTCGTAGCCGTCCCCGAAGAACTCTTCTTCCGAGTCTGGCTGCAAAATTTGCTGGAACGGCGCGCAGGAAGAAAATCAGCGCTGGCGATAGCGTCCGTCCTCTTCGGCCTCTCGCATTTCAACAAACGATCCACCACTTTCAACTGGCGCTACGTAATTCTCGCGACGATAGCGGGAATCTTCTACGGCCGTGCCTGGCGAGAACAAAGAAGACTCCCAGCCTCCTCCATAACCCACGCCACCGTAGACGCCATCTGGACCTTCTGGTTTTAGTTGGAGGAATTACAAAATCCAGGGTGTCATCCTGAGCGACCGGAATCGCAAGATGGCCGAATTCGTGGAATTGGGTTTGGGAGCGAAGGACCTATATAACCGCCGACAGCCGCATCAAAACTCGGGGACGAGAAATATAGCAGAAGCGCAAATGACCACGAACTCCACCTCGGCAACAGTCACCGGCCTCCGCCGCTACTTCCTTTGGTTGCAAATCATCGCCGTATTTCTGTTTCTGGAATTAGCCCTCTGGTCCGACGACCGCTCCCTTCGTAACCGCTGGGCTCTAACCGCGATCATCACCATCCTGGCGCTAGTCCTCGCCGATCGCCCATCCTTGCAGCGTCTGGGCCTCCGCCCGCCCAAGACGTTAGGCGCGAGCATAGTCCTCGGAATCGGCTTCGCAGCCGTCATCCTGATGTTCGTTCTAGTCGACATGGCCGAAGGCCCCATCCCCGCCAACCCCACCTGGCCTACCCTGCAATCCGTCTGGGGATATGTAATCTGGGCCCTCATCCAGGAGTTCATCCTGCAATCTTTCTTCTTTAACCGCTTCGAAGAACTCTGCGGAAGCGCCAATGCCGTCTGGATCGCCGCCACCCTCTTCGCCGCGGTCCATCTCCCCAGTCCCATCCTCACCACCGCAACGTTAATAGGTGCTCTCCTCTTCTGCGAAATGTTCCGTCGCTATCGCAGCATCTATCCCATCGGAATCATCCACGCCATGCTGGGCCTGACCATCTTCCTGGTAACCCCAGACAGCCTCCTCCAACACATGCGAGTCGGAAGCGGATACCTGCACTACCACTAACCGCTTGCAAAATTTTGTCATGCTGAGCAAAGCGAGAACTTCACGAAGTGAAGCACTCGCGCAGTCGAAGGACCCCATACCACTAAGCGCAACGATGAGCGCCCGCAAGGCGTTCTCACGAGAAAGTCGATGAGTTGGTTCTTTTTCCCCGACGCCCCTAGCTGACCGCCTTCCCGTGAAACTGCCGCAGCCCGACAGCCAGAAACGCCAAATCAAATATCGTCAGCACCACCAAAACGGCCACCACCGGCAAGTGCGGAAACTGCGGCACCAGCGTCCCCCGCAGCCCTTCGCTCGCATACACCAGGGGATTCACCAGCACCACCTTCTGCAGGATAGGAAAATGTCCCAACGCGCTCCACGGATAATAAGTGCACCCAAAAAAAATCATCGGCGTCAGCACCATGCTGAACATCAGCCCGATATGCGTCTGGTTGACGCTGCACCCCAACGCGAGCCCGCCGCAGGACGAAAACAAAGCCACCAGCAAGGTGACGCAAGCAAACTGCACCGGAGAATGCAGATTCAACTCCACCCCCGGCCGCAGCAGCAACCACGCCGTAGGAATCACCACCAGCCCCGCCACCAATGCTTGCAAAGTGCCAAAAATAACTTTCTCAATCGCCAGCCAGGAAATATTAATCGGAGCCAGCAGCCGGTCTTCAATCTCGCGCGTGAACTGAAACTCGGCGATCAAAGGCATAGCTACCGCCCACACTCCCGTAAACACCATGCTGATGGCCATGATCCCCGGCAGCAGCAAACTTTTGTAAGCCGCGGGCATGTAGCCGCTCGAAACCATCACCCGCCCAAAAATAAAAACGAACATCATCGGTTGCAAAAAAGTCTGCAGCAGCAAGGAAACCACATTGCGCCGCGCCACATGAGTATCGCGCCCCAGCAAAGCGAAAAAAGTAGTCCAGTTCAATCGCGCAAGCTCCTTCCCGTATGGTGCAGAAAAAGATTTTCCAGACTGGGCTCCGAGATATGCACATCACACAACTCAACCGCCGCGCCAGAAGCAAGATGAGCAATCTCCGAAACCAGCGGTCCGCCGCGGTCCGCGTAAACGTCAACCGAAAAATCAGCGTCACCATCTCCCGCGCCGTCCTTAGCCCGAACCTCGCGCACTCCCCCGAGCGTCTGCAGCCGCTGCAACAACTCGGGAGTCTTCCGTCCAAACCGCAGCCGCAGCAAATAACCGCCCGGAACCGAAGCCTTCAACCCCATCGGAGTTCCCAAAGCAATGTTGCGCCCATGATCGATGATCGCGACGCGCTGGCAAAGAGCGTCCGCCTCCTCCATATTGTGCGTCGTCAGAACGACGGTCTTTCCGCTCTGGTTATATTCGCGGATAATCTCCCAAAGCAGCAGGCGCGTCTGCGGATCCAGCCCCGCGCTGGGCTCGTCGAGAAACAGCACCTGCGGATCATGCATCATCGCCCGCGCAATCGAGAGCCGCTGCATCATCCCGCCCGAAAACCCGCGTACCATCTGGTCGGCCCGATCGGTCAGCTTGAAGCGCTCCAGCAGCCGGTCTGCCCGTGCAGCGCGTTCCCGCGAGTCGAGACCAAAATAAGCCCCATGAAAAGTAAGAATCTCGCGGGCCGTCAAAGTAAAGTCCAGATTAGGACGCTGCTGCACCACCCCGATCAGCCGCTTGACCGTGACCTGCTCCGCCCACACATCATGCCCGCCGATCGAAGCGCGTCCGCTGGTAGGTCGCACCCGGGTAGTGAGAATTCCGACCGTAGTAGATTTTCCCGCCCCGTTCGGCCCCAACAACCCAAAAATTTCCCCCGGCAATACCTCCAGCGAAATCCCATCCAGAGCCACAATCTCAGTCTTCGTCTTCTTAGTCCGAGCCGGACCAAACCCAAACCCTCCCCCCGACGCCAGCGGAGGCGGCGAAGTATAGACCTTGCGCAACTCGAAAACAGTAACCCCATCCCCCATAAAGAAGTCCGTGTAAAGCAAGATTTATTTAGCCAGCAATTTGCGAACAGAATATCAAATCAGTTCTTATCCGGCTCCCGCGTAGAGACGGGGCTTGCCCCGTCTTGTCAGCAGCGAAGAGAGGAGAGAAGTTGGCAATAGCAACGGCTGCAGATCATCCCGCACGAGCAAATATTACCGCCTGCACGCCGAGCAGTACCCGCCCACTTCCAGACGCGCCACCACGATATGAAAATGGCAATCGCGCTCCAACTGTTTTTTTAAAGACTCAAAAATCTCGCTGACAAATTCGGCGATCTTCCCGCACCGCAGGCACGCCATATGAATATGATCGCGCCCCAACTTGCGCTCGTAGTAGTGCCCTTCACCCTTAAGATGCATCAGGTCGAGTTCGTCAATCAACCCCTGCCGCTTGAGCAAATCCAGCGTTCGATACACCGTGCTCCGGTCCACCGAAGCGTCCCGGGTCCGCGCCTTGCGCAGAATCTGGCTCGCATCCAAGTGTTTGGTCGCCGTCTCAATCACCCTGAGAATCGCCCGCCGCGGACCGGTCATGCGGATCCCGCGTCCCGCCAGTTGCATCTGCAAACGCCCAGGAATTTCGGTCTGTGGAAGCGGCATCGAAGCTCCTTCCTTCTTCGCAGTCGCAACAATTTGCAAACAGCCTGCGACGGAATCTAAGGCGCGCCGTTGACAGTTTTCGAAGCCGCACCCTACTCTGGATTGTAAGTCTTTTGCGACTCGGTCGCAAAAAGAAAATCAACATGATGAAATTGAAAATAAGGGAGTCGACGCTCCCGTCCTCTTGTCCCGCTCCGGTGCCCCGTAACCTTCTCTGCTCGCTTCTCGTCGTCCTTACTTTTTCGCTGCTCTTCTGCTCCAAGCTCTCCGCCCAGGAGAGCCCCTACATCGTTACCTACGACCACTATCTGGAAGAGCCCGGCAGCCTCGAGGTCGAATATTTTTCCACCTTCGGCACCCAGCGCGCCGGCAACGACTTCGACGCCTTCTGGAGCGAATTCGAATACGGAGTCACCGCCTGGTGGACCACCGAGGTCTACATCTCAGGCCAGACCACCTTCAACGACAGCACCATCTTCACCGGTGACCGTTGGGAGAATCGAATTCGCCTCCTGCAGAACGAGCACATCATCAACCCCGTTCTCTACATCGAATTCGAAAACACGAACGACGCCGACAAGATTTTGAAAGAAGTCGAAGGCCACGACGTGGAGTCCGACTACGCCGAGCGCAACGGCATTCTAAGAAAAGAGCACGACCACGAACTCGAGATGAAACTTCTGCTCTCCAGCACCTTCAAAGGATGGAACGTTGCCCTCAATCCGATTGTCACCAAGAACCTTCTGCCCAGCGAACCCTGGGAGTTCGCTTACGCCCTGGGCACCAGTCGCCCACTGGCCCTCAAGGCTTCTCCCAACCACTGCAACTTCTGTCCCGAAAATTTTATTGCCGGAGTAGAAATGTACGGCGGCTTGGGTGACGCGCGCAGCGCCGGTCTTCACGACACCTCGCACTACATCGCCCCCGTCGCCGCCTGGAACCTTCCCTCCAACTGGACCCTCCGCCTCTCCACCGGCTTCGGCCTCAACGACCAGAGCCACCGTCTTCTCGTCCGTTGGGGACTTTCTCGAGAATTCCCCGGCTTCGGCGAAATGTTGTGCCGCCTCTTCGGAGACCGCCCATGACTCGCCCTCAATTCCCGCGTCTCTCGATCCGCGCAATCTCAATCGTCATCAGCATCCTTCTGATCGCCGCGCTGTCCACAGCGCAGACAAACGAAGCACAACGAATCGATCGCAAAAACCAATTAGCCAACACCGCCCTGGCGCACGTCCCAGAAAAAGCCCGCGCCACAACGAATCCCTTCGCTGGCGACCCCGAAGCCCAAGCCGCCGGAGGAAAACTCTACCAGCAGCATTGCGCCAATTGTCACGGAGAAAAAGCCGGAGGCGTCCGTCCCGGCACCAGCCTGCTGCGCGAGAGCATGCAGAAAGCCAAGCCCGGCGCCCTCTTCTGGATCCTCACGAACGGAGTAGTCCGCCACGGCATGCCCGTCTGGTCAAAGCTCCCCGAACCCGAACGCTGGCAAATTGTGACCTTCCTCGAATCGCTCCAACCACACTCAGTCGCGATCCGCGAAACCCGAGACCACTAAAACTTCGTCATCCTGAGCGACCCAAATCAACGTTAGCAACATCCACCAAATTTGTTTCGGGAGCGAAGGACCTATGCACCCACCCACCCGCGCCCAATGTTGTGGGCGTAGAACGTGCTTCAACTGCTAAGCTTTCCACCGTGAGCGAGCACCACGACGTGATCATCCTGGGAGCAGGCGCCGCCGGCCTGATGTGCGCCATCGAAGCCGGCAAGCGCGGACGCGGCGTGCTGGTGCTCGAGCGCGCCGATCGCAGCGGCAAGAAAATCCTCATCTCCGGCGGAGGCCGCTGCAACTTCACCAACCTCCATACGACTCCAGAGAATTTCATTTCGGCGAATCCGCATTTCGCCAAGTCGGCGCTCGCCCGCTACACGCCCGCCGACTTCATCCGACTGGTCGAAATGCACCGCATCCCGTATCACGAGAAAAAATTAGGCCAGCTATTCTGCGACCGGGCAGCTACCGACATCGTCTCCATGCTGGAGCAGGAATGCCAAAAAGCCAAAGTACATATCCAGCTCAGCGCAAAAATAAAATCCGTGCAGAAGAACACCGCACCAACCAGCGCGCCAGCAGATGATCGGTTCACTGTGCAAACCGAAGATGCCGCATACACGACAAGCAGCCTGGTCGTAGCCACCGGGGGCCTCTCGATCCCGAAAATAGGATCCACATCGTTCGGCTACGATCTCGCCCGCCAATTCCGCCTGAAGATTCAAACCCCGCGCCCCGCACTCGTTCCGCTGCTCTTCACCGAACCCGACCGCAAGCGCTGGAGCGACCTCGCCGGAGTTTCGACCGAGGTGCGAGTCTCGACCCAGACTTCGAAACAAAGTTTTCGCGAGAACCTGCTCTTCACCCATCGCGGTCTGAGCGGTCCCGCGATTCTGCAAATCTCTTCTTACTGGGTTGCCAATGCGAATGCCAAGATCAACGATCCGCTGACCATCGACCTCGCGCCCGCCCGCAACCTGACTGCAGAATTGCAGGCCCGAGGCCAGCGCGACGCCGCCAATTGGAAATTATTGTTGAGAGAATTTCTGCCCCGCCGTTTAGCCGATCGCTGGCTGGAAATCAATCCTCTGGCAGGCACTTCCGATCGCGCCGTGGAAGCCGCCGAGCATCACCTGCACGCGTGGAAACTACATCCGGAAATAACCGAAGGCTATGCCAAAGCCGAAGTCACCGCCGGGGGAGTCGACACCTGCGAACTCTCCTCCCAAACCATGGAGTCGCGCAAAATCCCAGGCCTGTTTTTTATAGGAGAAGTAGTCGACGTGACCGGCCACTTAGGCGGCTTCAACTTCCAGTGGGCCTGGGCCTCAGCCTTTTGCGCCGGACAGGCAGTGTAGGGCATTTGTGATTTGTGATTTGAAATTTGTAATCTCACTCAATAGGTTTGCAATTGCAAATTGCAAATCACCAATTACAAATTCCTAGATTTCCGCGCCTTCCTGCATGAAGGGCATACGCGCCAGAATATCTGCAGCCTGCTCGAGTTGCTTCAAGTCGGCGCCTGTAAAATCGGCGCCCGCCTCGACAGCATCCAGTCCCCTCCGCGAAACCTGCACCACGCCGCGCACGTGCCCCGACTCAACTACCGGCACAGAGATGATCTTCTGGATCGGTACCTGCTCCATGCTGCGCGTCTCATCGTCGGCTTCGACCCCCACCTTCACCGCTTCAAACAGGCTGACGTGCCGCACGCGCATAAAACTATTCGACAGCAGCGGAGTCCGCGTCGATGCGGTGCGCGCCGCCACCGCCGATCCGTTCAATGGCAAGACCCCAGCCGACCTCAGTTCCGGCGGAAAAACAAATCGCAAGCTGCCCTTGTCGAGCCGCAGCAATGCCACTTCACTGCGCCGCACCCGTAGAATCTCCGCCAGCTTCGCGCAGGCCTTCTCCACACTCGGAGAGTCTGACAGCATTTTCTCCAGATCGCTAAGCGTGGCCTTCGCCGCCCTCGTAGCCACGCCATGATTGCCATTGAATGACATAGTTCTCACAAATTGCTCCACCTCCATCCTGCGGTCGTCAAAAACTTTGGACAAGTTACCGGAGTTACTTTCAGCGCCGCTTAAATCCCTCGTCTACCTCCTCTCTTGGCTACGTACTAAAGAGTGACTTTCTTTATGCGGAGCAGCGATTGTTTTGATCGCGATCGTCACAATTCCACAGCCATACGCGCTATAGTAAATACATAACTCATTCGTAAGCTTGTAGCGACGATAGGGGTTCAACATGTCGCTTATCCATTATGTAAGACCATTCTTGGAATTAGGAAGCTGTAAGGAGTACACAATGCCTAGAAAAACAAACGGAAGCTCAACCACCACTCGCAGCAAGAAAATAACGGCACAAACTCAGCCCTCACAAGCTCAACCCGCTCGGGTTGAGACCACGCCCGTGCAGGTTGTCCCTCAAGTCAGCAAGGAAGTCCCGTCGAATGGGAAGATGACGGCAACTCCTGCCAACTCCGGCTTCGTCGCCTCGACCATTGAGGACCAGATTCGCCACCGCGCCTACGAGTTGTACCTGGAGCGACGCGCCACCGCCGGCGACGCATCAGGCAATCAGAATGACGATTGGCTCATCGCGGAGCGCGAAATCCGCTCGCGTCAGCAAAGTCGGGCCCAATCTGCGTAGCCACAGTTAAAGGGCAAGCCTCACCACTCATCGAAACCAATCCAAGTGGTTCTGAGAGCGCGCGGCCGAAGCCGCGCCATTACTTTCCAGGACCACGCCAACTCGTGTTGTTTGGGTGGGCGCAGACCTGTGATAAAAGGCTTTTCTTAGAATCCGACTGGTTTCGTTTCAGGGCATCGCTCGAGCGATGCCATAAATGGCTCAAATTCAGACGCCCCTTCAGACTGACTCGAGAACCTTACGGCTGTAGTGCCTGCACCAGCGCCGGCTTCACCCGCTCACCCTGAATCTCCGCCGCATCCCACGAACCGCCCAGCGCCTTTACCAGATAAACCGAGGTAGTCATCTGCTGCCCCAGCAACTGCGTCGCCAGCCGTTCGTTGCTCAGCAAAGTGGACTGGGCCGTTATGACGTCGAGATACGTTGTGACTCCGCCAACATAGCGATCATTAGCAATTTCAAGCGCGCGCCGCGAGTCCAGAACCGCCTGCTGCTGCGTCTTCATCGCTTGATTCAGCAGCGCCAACCCGCTCAGCCCATCCTCCACCTGCTGAAAAGCCTCCAGCACCGATTCGCGGTAGTTCGCGACCGATTCGTCATAACTCGCCCGGGTCAATGCCAGGTTGGCTCGATTGCGGCCGCCATTAAAAATCGGCTGCAGCAAATCGCCGCCCAGCGACCACATGGCGCTCGAAGCACTCAGCAACGTGCCAATATCGCGGCTCTGCCAGCCAGCCCCGCCGCTCAGCGTTATATGGGGATAAAACGCTGCCACCGCCAATCCGACCTGCGCGTTCTCATACGCCATCTGCCGTTCCTGGGTGGCAACATCCGGACGGCGCTCCAGAATTTCCGATGGCACTCCCGTAGGAATCGCCGGCGGCGTCGCATCAAACGGAGCCTCCGCCACGCTGAATACCGACGCCGACTTTCCCACCAGCACCGCGATCGCGTGCTCGTACTGTGCCCGCTGCTGCAGCACCAGCTGCAGCTGCGTCGCCGTGGAATCCAGCAACGCCGCCTGCTGCGCCACTTCCAGTCCGTTGGCCACTCCGCCCTCATGGCGGCGGTTTACCAGGTCCATCCCTTTTTGCTGGATCTCCACCGACTCCCGCACCACCGCCGCTTCCCGGTCGCTTTCGCGCAGGTTGAAATAGTCAGCCGCCAGTTCTGCCGACAAAATCAGCCGAACATTTTCCAGGTCCGCCGCCCGCCCCTGCAGCGAAGCATTGGCCGCTTCCAGGCTGCGGCGCACCTGACCAAACAAATCGAGCTCGTAGCTGACAGAAAACGGAATGGCAAAAACATTCTGGGTGACGGGCGTCAACGGCACCGTCGACCCCGATAAAGGACGGTTCCCCGACAGCAGTTGCCGCTCCCCGCCGGGATCCGCATTTACTGTCGGAAAGTACGCCGAAGAAGCAATCCGCGCCTGCGACCGAGCTTCAGCCAGCCGGTCGCGCGCCGCCGTCAGCGACTGGTTCGCCTGCACTAGCTGATCTTCCAGCCGGTCCAGTTCTGCGTCATGAAAAGTCTTCCACCACGCGCCCTTGGGAATCGCATCCTTGGGAGCAGCAATCTCCCAAGGCCCTTGCCCCTTCCACTCCGCCGGCGCCGGCGCCGTCGGCCGCTTGTACTGCGGACCCACCGTGCATCCCCAAGTAAAGACCAAGCTAAAACCTGCCAGCAGCGCCGCCGCCGGCAAACTCCAAAACCCTCGCCCGCCTCCGTGCTCCCCCGCGTACCCTGTGGTTTCAGGTTTTGGCTGACACTGAATCCGAGGTTTCTTCTTCACGAATGCGTATCCCCCGGCTTGGCCACGTGTACCTGCTCCCCTTCCTCCAGCGAGTCCGAGGGATTAATGATGATCCGATCGCTCAGTTCAACTCCACCTAGGATTTCCAGCGTGGCGCCAAAGTCACGCCCAATGCTGATGTGGCGCAAGCGCACCTTCCCGTCCGGGTCGACGACCGCAACCTGCGCACCTTCAGCGCGAAACAGCATGGCGTTCACCGGAATCGTGATCCGCTGCACCGAAGTCCCCGTAACAAAATGCACCTGCCCAAACGAACCCGGCAGCAGCTTGCCATCCTTGTTCGGAACATCCACTTCCGTATTCAAAGTGCGTGTGGCAGGATCAATGGCATCCGCCGTCCGCGCAATCGTGCCTAGAAATTTCTGCCCGGGAAATTCCTGCAGTGTTATGACCGCCTTCACACCCACCTTCATCGCCGGAGCATAAGCCTGCGGAACGCTGACATAAACGCGCAGCGGATCGACGCGCGCAATATCGAACAGCTCCTTACCCGTCGCTTGCGCTCCGGAATTAATCAGCGCGCCCGGATCGACATTGCGCCGCGTGAGCACGCCCGAAAACGGCGCATAAACATTCTTGAAAGATTCCAGCTGTTCCAGCCGCTTAACGTTCGCATCCGCCGCGTCCAGGTTCGCCTGTGCCTGCTGGTAACCGCTCGCCTGCTGGTCAGCCTCTTGCTGCGAAACCGAATCGGTCTTGCGCAGGTTGGCCCAGCGGTCCGCTGAAATTTTCGCCAACCCTAACGCCGCCTTGATCTGTTCCCGGTTCGCTCGTGCCTGCGACAACTCCTGGTCCACTTCCGGAGTGTCGATCGCCGCCAGCAACTCTCCCTTTTCCACCTTGCTTCCAATGTCCTTGTACCAGCGCAGCAGGTACCCGTTCGTCCGGGCAAAAATAGGAGACTCCTCGAAAGCCAGCAAATTTCCCGGCAGTATCAACTCGTCGTCTCCCGCCTCCGCCTTCGGCTGAACCACCGCGACCGTCGGAACCGCCACCGCATCCGTTTCCTTCGCCAGCGCGTCCGATTCGCTCTTCCGGTTCAGAAAAGTGACCGCACCAGCCGTAAACAGCACCAGCAGCACCGCACCGATCAGAATCTTTCCCCGACCTGCCGGAGCCCGATTCATGTCCGACGGCCCGGCATGGTCGGTCTGAAAATCCTGTTCGTGCGCGGACTGCATCTCGTTCGGCTCTGGCCTCACCGGCGGTGATTGCACTGACATAATGACGTCTCCACACTATTGATCTTAATTCTGCTCCGACCGCAGCCGCGCCTCGCGCCTGCCATGGATTATCGTAAACACGCTGGGCACGAAAAATAAGGTAGCCACGGTAGCAAAGAGCAATCCGCCGATAACCGCTCGCCCCAGCGGAGCATTCTGCTCCCCGCCTTCGCCCATTCCCAGCGCCATCGGCACCATGCCGATAACCATCGCCAGCGCCGTCATAATCACTGGCCGCATGCGCGTATAACCCGCTTCGAGCGCCGCCTGAAAAGCCGGCACTCCCGTATTCATTCGATCGCGTGAAAACGAAACCAGCAAGATCGAGTTAGCGGTCGCCACTCCCATGCACATCACCGCGCCCGTCAGCGACGGAACACTCAACGAAGTGCGTGTAATCAGCAGCATCCAGCAAATTCCCGCCAGCGCTCCCGGCAGCGCCGTAATGATAATGAAAGGATCGAGCCACGACTGAAAATTAACCACGATCAGCAGATACACGAGCACGATCGCGCCCAGCAGCCCGAAACCCAGCCCGTAGAAGGACGACTGCATGGTCTGGACCTGCCCGCGCACCACGATCGTTGTTCCGCGCGGCAGATGATCCTTAAACGGCTTCAGCGCCTTCATGATGTCCGAAGCCACTCCGCCCAGGTCTCGCCCCTGCGTGCTCGCATACACATCGATCACCGGCTGCACGTTGTAATGGTTAACTACCGCCGCCCGCGTCACCGGCGTGATCTGCGCCAGATTGCCCAGCACTTGCGGAGCCTGCGCCGTCGCACTCGTTACCGGCGTGTTCATCAAATCCTGCAACGAGGTCTCCCGGTACTGCGGCGACTGAATAGCTATCGGATACGTGACGCCGTTCTTAGGATTCAGCCAGAAGTTAGGCGCCGTTTGAAAGCTCCCGCTCAACGTAATCAGCACGCTCTGCGCCACATTTTGAGCGGTGAGCCCGACCTGGTTGATGCGCGTTCGATCCATGTCAAGGTGGATAGTAGGCAGGCTGAGCATCTGTTGCACGTGGACGTCAGCCGTGCCCGGAATCAGCCGCAATCGGTTCGCAATCTTCTGTCCGATCTCATAGTTCGTATTAACATCCGCGCCCACTACCTGAATGTCCACCGGCGCCGGCAATCCAAAGTTAAGAATCTGCGAAACGATGTCGGCGGGTTGAAAGAAGAACTCCACTCCCGGAAACCGCCGCGGCAATTCGCGGCGCAAGCGGCGAATATACGTCGCCGTAGGATGATGATGTTCGGCATTCAGCGAAATCAGAATCTCCGCATCGCCCGTCCCAATCACGCCTGAACTGCTGTACGAAAGATTCAACCCCGAATAAGGAACGCCGATATTATCCAGCACCGTGTCCAACTCGTTTTTGGGAATCTCGGCGCGCAGCTCGCTTTCCACCTCATCGCACAAGCGCGCCGTCTCTTCGACGCGCAACCCCGGCCGCGCCCGAACATGCAAGCGAATCAGCCCCGCATCCACCTGAGGAAAAAAATCCTGCCCCAGAAAAAACACCAGCCCCAGCGATAGAAAGCAGAACCCCGCAAAGCAGATCGAAAACAATCCCCGGTGTTCCAGCGCCGACTCCAGCAATTGCTGGTACCCGCCACGCACTCGCTCAAACCAACGCTCGAACCGCCGTTGAAACTTAGCCAGAGGATTCTTAGGCTCGAGCGCGCGGTGTTCATGTCCGCGCATGATGAACATCACCATCGTCGGAATCAGCGTTCGCGACAGCAGGTACGAAGCCAGCATGGCAAAGCAAACCGCCTCCGCCAGCGGCACAAACAAAAATTTCGCCACGCCCGCCAGAAAGAACATGGGCACAAACACAATACAAATACATAGCGTCGAAACGAACGCGGGCACCGCTACTTGTTGCGCGCCGTCCAGGATCGCCTGCTTCATCTCCTTGCCCATGGCCAGATTGCGCTCGATGTTCTCGATCTCTACCGTGGCGTCGTCCACCAGAATGCCGACCGCGAGCGCCAATCCGCCCAGCGTCATAATGTTGATGGTCTGTCCCAGAGCGCTTAATAAAATGACCGATACAAAAATCGACAAAGGAATCGAAACCGCAATGATCAAGGTCGGACGCCAGTCGCCCAAAAAGATGAGGATCATCACCGCCGTAAGACACGCGGCAATCAATCCTTCCCTCAACACTCCCTGAATCGCAGCCCGCACAAACAGCGACTGATCGAACAGTGCCTTGATGCTGAGATCGCGCGGCAACGACTGCGCCGCCAGCGGCACCATCGCCTTAATCGCCTTCACCACCGTCAAAGTCGACGACCCGCCCAGCTTATAAATCGACATCAGCACGCCGCGCACGCCGTCCTGCCGCACAATGTTCGTCTGCGGCACAAATCCATCGCGCACATGCGCCACATCCCGCAGGTAAAGCGTCGCCGAGTTCGACGTTTTCACCGGCAGATCGTTCAACTCGGCGATGGTCTGCGGATCGCCATTCATCTCCACTTGGTATTCCGTGGGCCCGATCTTCGTCGTGCCCGCCGGCAAAACCAGGTTCTGCGCCGCCACCGCGTTAACAATATCGGCAGGCGCGAGTCCGTAGGCCTGCAGCTTCGCTGTATCAAGATCCACCTGAATCTGTCGCGGCTTGCCGCCGTACGGATAAGGAGTGGCCGCACCCTGCACCGTAGTCAACTGCGTGCGCAGAAAATTCTGCCCCAGATCGAACAACTGTTGCTCGGGAAGCGTCTTGCTGCTAAGGCCCAGTTGCACAACCGGCGTTGACGATGCCGTGTACGTAATAACCAGCGGAGGAGTCGTACCCGCCGGTAACCCGCGCAGGACGGTCTGGCACATTGCCGTCACCTGCGTCAGCGCCATGGAGATATCGACGCCGGGCCGGAAAAAAATCTTGATCACGGCCTTTCCGTTCAGCGACTGCGACTCCTGATGTTCAATGTCGTTGACCGTGACCGTAAATCCGCGCTCTGAATTCGTCACGATCCGGTCCGCCATCTCCTGCGGCGACAGGCCGTCAAAGTTCCACACCACGCTGACCACCGGAATGTTGATCTCAGGAAAAATGTCGACTGGAGTCCGCAGAATCGTGACCGGCGTAAGAATGATGATGAGCAGTGCCATCACCACAAACGTATAAGGGCGGCGAAGCGCTAATGCAACTATCCACATAAGAAAGCGTTAATAGGTAAATCCGGGAACTGCCGTTTCCATAAACCTTCCCAAGATTGTCATTCCAAAGATCGTCGTTCCCAGGCCTGTCATCCTGAGCGCAGCAAGATCTTCACGAAGTGAAGGTCTTGCGCAGTCGAAGGACCCCATACCCGCACGCGCCTGCACGAGCCCGTCAAGGCGTTTTCACGATGCATCGCACGCTCCTCCCCAAAATTCAAAGTCGCAAACTCCGAGCATACCGAAAGACCATATGCATCCCCACAACCTAACAATCTTTACGTTCAGATTCAAAACACTACGTTTCGGATTTAAATTATATTAGACTTTAGCCATGGTTCAAAATCATATCCGGCGCTCGACCGGCCAAAACAGCAGACACGGAAGTAACGGGTCAAGCGCGACCGACGGAAATAACGGAGCCGGGAAGCGCCAGCCCGGCCGTCCGCGCAGCGAAGAATCGCGCCAGTCGATATTGCGCAGTACCTTAAAGCTCCTTAAGCAAGACGGAGGCTTCGCCGACCTCACCATCGAAGGAATAGCCGCCGACGCCAACGTAGGCAAAACAACAGTCTACCGCTGGTGGCCCACCAAAGCCGCGCTCGTAGCCGACGCCTTCGCCGCCAGCGCCGACAAAGAACTCAGCTTCCCAAACACCGGCTCCGTCTACAAAGACATCAACATTCAGATGAGAGGCCTGATTCGAATCTTCCGCTCCGAGCGCGGCAAAGTCGTAGCCGCCCTCCTCGCCGGAGGCCAATCCGATCCCGAACTACTCGAAGCCTATCGCGACCGATTCCTCTGGCCAAGACGCAGACAAGCCTACGAAACCCTGCAGCGCGGAGTCGACCGAGGCGAACTGCCAGCCGGCAGCGACTTCGACCTGATCCTAGACTCGCTCTACGGCCCCATCCTGATGCGCTTCCTGATCCGTCACGTCAAACTGGAAGAAAGCTTCGCCGACGAAGTGTGCGGCCTGGTGCTGCGGGGTTTAGGAACCACAGTGTAATCGCCTGCAAAGGCAAGCTCGCCTAGAAACGGTTCTAGCCCGTTACTTCCGCCTCAGCCATGTATAGAGCTTCGCAGCGGGAACAATGATTGGAAGCGCATACCAGTACTTCTTGCGGATAAAATTGACGCTCAGTTTCGTGGCCCATTGATCTGCTACGTCTTCCTTCTCTTTATGTTCAGGGCGAATGGTGTAATGGATATGATGACCTAGTTCATGGAAAAGAACGTGGCTGAAGACGAATTCTCGAAGGAACGGCAACCGCAGAAATTTTCCCTTCAGCCCCTCGATGATTTTGTCGACGCGAAGCTCTATGTCGGGCTGAGAATTGCGTGACCTTGGATGATAGCGAGCTAGGATGTATGACTTGTGAAACCTTCTCTTGCGCGACCAAACCTTGCCGACGCGGTCCTTACGAGACAGGCCGCCAAGGTTCATCAGAACGACGCAATCCAAGCCTTTCAGATATTTGTCGGGCACGGTGTGCATGAGGCCCTGAACGATCCTCGCCGCATCAAACGGCGGGGTGTAGTTCCGATATGCTTCCTTGACTTGGATTCGGTTTGTCTCCGACAGAAGAGGGCACCTCGATCATATTCATTAGAGCATTCATTTTTCTGTTTTCACAACGTAGACGGGCTGGTTGCCGCGACATAGCCATTGCGCTCAAAACTCCAGAATCAATCGGGCCATTTCTTCCGCGTTTCGCGGTCGGGTCTGGCCCTAGCTCCTTTCCACCCGCCTGGCATCCATCTCCTAACCCATTTGCCTGCCGAAACTTACCGTTCGCCCGCCAAAATCAACCGCTGCCTGCCACCCCTTGCGCGAATTCCAGTCTGCATTTAATATTGAAATGCGACCGAATCAGTCGGAGTTTTATCCGACTATATAGGTCGGCATTACGGTCGTGCCATAGACGCGAAGCAACGATGCTCAAACTGACCAAAAAAGCGGACTACGGCCTGATGGCCATGAAGCACCTGGCCGAACGCGCGAGCGACGGACCCTGCAGCGCCAAAGATATCGCCGAAGCCTACGGCATCCCGCAGGAAGCGCTGGCCAAGATTCTGCAACGCCTGGCGAAGGTAGGCTTGATTTTGTCGCAGCACGGCATCAATGGCGGATACACCCTCGCCCGCGATGCGAAAACGATCTCGGCATTCGAGGTAATTAAAGCCATCGACGGCCCGCTCTTCATCACCTCCTGCGTGACCGTCCGCGGAGAATGCGGCCAAAGCGATCGCTGCACCATTCGCGAGCCGCTGCGCAAAGTCAACGAAAGCATCGAGCAGGTTCTAAAGAACATCAAAATTTCGCAAATGAAAGAAGAGCCCGAAGTCCTGCACGTGAACCAGGACCTGCATAAGCAGGAACTGAAGAAGCCAGTGGAGTTGATAACAATTTCGTAGCAAGGTTTGGGTAGGGCGAGGCTTCAGCCGCGCCATTCGACGCAACCGAATTTGGGGCTTTAGCCCCTGAGGGATCAGGAGACAGCAATCATGAGCACCAATGGCAACAAGACGACCCCGATCAATCACGATGCAGCTCCCAACGGCATCAAGCTGCCCATCTACATGGACAACCACGCGACCACTCCCATGGATCCGCGCGTCCTCGAAGAGATGCTGCCCTACTTCACGGAGAAATTCGGCAACGCCGCCAGCCGCAACCATCCCTTTGGATGGGCCGCCGAAGAAGCCGTCGAACTCTCGCGCGAGCGCATCGCCAAGCTGATCGGCGCGACGGCGAAAGAAATCATCTTCACCTCCGGCGCCACCGAGAGCGACAACCTCGCCATCAAGGGCGTGGCCGAGATGTACCGCGAGAAGGGAAACCACATCATTACCGCCGTCACCGAACACAAAGCGGTCCTCGACACCTGCAAGCATCTTGAGAAACTCGGCTATCGCGTCACCTATCTGCCCGTGCAGAAGGATGGCCTCGTCGATCTCGACGACCTGAAGCGAGCTATCGACGACAAAACGATTCTCGTCACCATCATGGCCGCCAACAACGAAATCGGCGTGCTGCAGCCCGTCGCCGAGATCGGCAAAATGTGCCGCGAACGCGGAGTCGTCTTCCACACCGACGCGGTCCAGGCCATCGGCAAGGTTCCGATCGATGTAAACAAGATGAACATCGACGTTGCCTCCATCACCGGACACAAGCTCTACGGCCCGAAAGGCGCCGGAGCTCTCTACGTGCGGCGCAAGAATCCGCGCGTGCAACTCGTTCCTCTCATCGACGGAGGCGGCCACGAGCGCGGCATGCGCTCCGGCACGCTCAACGTCCCCGGCATCGCCGGGCTGGGCAAAGCCTGCGCTATAGCCCAGGAAGAGATGCCGCAGGAATCCTGCAAAATGGCGGGCATGCGCAACCGCCTGAAAGACAGCATCATGAGCCGCCTCGACGAAACCTACATCAACGGCTCCATGGAGCATCGCCTCCCCGGCAACCTGAACATCAGTTTTGCCTATGTGGAAGGCGAATCGCTGCTGATGGGCATCAACGATATAGCAGTTTCCAGCGGTTCCGCATGCACCTCCGCGACCCTTGAGCCATCTTATGTATTAAAGGCTCTAGGCACCGGAGACGACCTGGCGCACAGTTCGATCCGCTTCGGCATTGGACGCTTCAACACCGAAGCTGAAATCGATTACGTGGCCGATCGCGTGGTAGAAACGGTACTGCGTCTACGCGAACTATCGCCCCTCTACGAGATGGCGAAAGAAGGCGTGGATTTAAAAAGCGTGAAGTGGGCAGCAGAAGCGCATTGAGGCTGACGCTGGCTGAATAAGGCGGTTTTCGGGTAGGGCGCGGCTTTAGCCGTGCCAAATGGGGCAGAAACAAATTGGGGCTTTAGCCCTGAGAGTGGAGTTTAGAGTTTCCAAGGAGATTGAAATGTCATACAGCGATAAGGTAATCGATCACTACAACAATCCACGCAACGTCGGCTCCATGGACAAAAAAGACACCGACGTAGGCACCGGCCTCGTCGGAGCCCCGGAATGCGGCGACGTTATGAAACTGCAGATCAAAGTCAATCCGCAGACCAACGTCATCGAAGACGCCAAGTTCAAGACCTTCGGCTGTGGATCGGCGATCGCATCCTCGTCGCTCGCGACCGAGTGGGTCAAGGGTAAGACGATCGATCAGGCGCTCGAAATCAAGAACACCGAGATCGTGAAAGAGCTGGCCCTGCCGCCCGTCAAGATTCACTGCTCCGTGCTCGCCGAAGACGCCATCCGGGCCGCCATTGGCGACTGGAAGAAGAAGCAGGGATCGTCGAAACCGGTGGCTGTGCAGGCCGCGCAATAAAAAAGTTGTACTTATTTTTACGAATTGTCATTCCGAGCGAAGCGAGGGATCTGCATCTTGCGCGACCTGCAGATCCCTCGTCCGCTCGGGATGACAAGGACTGAACGCAATCATGGATCAAGCCGTCAGAGACGATGCAGCGAAAGAAGTCGACAAGCCTGTCCCCAAGCCTCCGGCGAAGGGCATTCAGGTGACCGACAACGCGCTCAAAAGAATCCGCTCCGCCATGGCGAAAGAAAGCGTCGCTCCCGAGCAGGGCGGACTTCGCCTGGGCGTGCAGGGTGGCGGATGTTCGGGCCTGAGTTATAACATAAGGTTCGATTCGCAGCCGCGGGAGCGCGACCGGATCTTCCAATTCGAAGATGTCAGGGTTTTTGTCGACCCGAAGTC
The DNA here is from genome assembly GCA_963775845.1 of uncultured Acidobacteriaceae bacterium. Classification (GTDB taxonomy): domain Bacteria; phylum Acidobacteriota; class Terriglobia; order Terriglobales; family Acidobacteriaceae; genus Acidiflorens. Next base: position 1,413,752 of record CAVZKN010000002.1, read on the forward strand.
CTTCATTTATCTGCACGGGATGACCCTCGATTACCAGGAAACCCTGATGCAACAGGGCTTCGTGTTCGTCAATCCGAACTCGACCAAATCCTGCGGCTGCGGCAGTTCATTCTCGTAACGAAAAATGTGGCGCGGGCGCCCTCGCCCGCGAAGTAGTCTGATGAGAATTTAGGCAACGATGTTGAGGGCGGGCCGTGAGCTCGCCCTGAATTTTGTACGGCTAATTTTGTATGGCAAATGCAGAATCCAAATCGTCAGCATCGTTCTCAGGATCAACGATGTCCGGATCGACGCTCTCCGGATCGACGCTCTCCGGATCAACGATCCTTCCCGGACACGGCCCCGAAGAAGCCACGCCGAAATGCTGGTCGTGCGGCACCACGCGCGCCCAGCAATTTTGCAGTTCGTGCGGCAAAGTGCAGCCGCCCGTCCCGGTCGACTACTTCACCTTTTTCGGATTCCCGCGCAAGCTCAACCTCGACGCCTCCGCGCTCGAAAAAGAGTTCTACGCGCTAAGCCGCCGCCTTCATCCCGACCTCTTCGCGCAGGCCAACGCCGAGGAACGTGCCTTCAGCCTCGAACAGAGTTCCATGCTGAACGACGCCTATCGGACCTTGAAAGATCCCATCAAGCGTACGGAGTATCTCTTGCGCCTCGAAGGCATCGAACTCGAAGAACAATCGAAACAGGCCACCGAGAAAGCGCGCGAGACCGGTGAATTAAAAAAGCAAGTCGTCCCTCCCGATCTTCTCGAGGAAGTATTCGAGCTCAACATGCACCTCGAAGAATTGCGCGCGCAGAAAAAATTGGGCGAAGACGATCCCGCTTTGCTAGAGGAAATCGGCAAGGCCAAGCTTTCTCTGGAAGAAAAATACGACGCGCTCTTCAATCAACTCAAGGGCGAGTGGAATCAATGGGACAAGTACACAGACGAACATTCTCATGGCAGCGCCAACGAGGAAGAAAAGCGCGAGATTCTCGACCGGATGCTCGACCTACTGAACCGCAGAAACTACGTCCGCAATCTGGTCCGGGACGTGAATGAGGCACTGGAATAGGATTTTGTAATTTGGTAATCGGGTAATTTCGCAATCTGCAACCCGTCGAAGCCAATCGCTCAAATTACCAAATTACCCGATTACAAAATTACAAAATGGCAACCGAACACATCGTCGGCATCGATCTCGGCACCACCAACTCGCTCGTGGCCTACATGCAGGGAGACTCCCCCGTAGTCATCCCCGGAGAAGACGGCCTGAATCTGGTCCCGTCCGTCGTAGCGCTCGACGAACACACCCAGATCATAGTAGGCAATTCTGCCCGCCGTTATCTGATCGAAACGCCAGAACGTTCCGTCTATTCCGCCAAGCGCCTGATGGGCCGCGGCCTCGAAGATATTCAGGACGAACTCAAACTCTTCCCCTTCAAACTGGCAGACGATCTTCTCACGGGAGAAGTCCTGCGCATCCAGATCGGCGAGCGCACCTACACGCCGCCCGAAATTTCCGCTTTAGTCCTCCGTCAGCTCAAGCGCAACGCCGAGCGTTTCTTCGGAGCCCCCGTATCACAGGCGGTCATCACGGTGCCTGCCTACTTCAACGACGCGCAAAGGCAGGCGACCAAAGATGCTGGCCGCATCGCCGGCCTCAACGTCCTCCGCCTCGTCAACGAGCCGACAGCCGCGTCGCTGGCTTACGGTCTCGACAAGAAGAAAAATGGGATCGTTGCTGTTTACGATCTGGGCGGCGGCACTTTCGACATCTCCATCCTCAAGCTGCACGACGGCATCTTCGAAGTCGTTGCCACCAACGGCGATACCCATCTAGGCGGAGACGACATTGACAACCTCCTCATCGCCATAGCCCTCGACGACATCCAAGGCGACCTGGGCCTCGATTTACGCCCCGACGTAAGGAAAAACGATATAAGGAAAAACGACGCAAGGAAAAATGGCGAAGCCGTAGCCCGCATCCGCCAGGCTGTGATCGAAGCCAAAATTGCGCTCTCCTCGCAGCCCTCAGCGAAACTCAACGTCGATCTCCCCGGCGGCAAAAAGTATCAGCGCGAAATTTCGCTGGCCATGTTTGAAGAGATGATCCAGCCGATCATCGACCGCACCGTAGGCCCCTGCAAGCAGGCGCTGAAAGATGCCGGACTCAAGCCCAACCAGATCGACGAAGTAGTGCTTGTAGGCGGCTCGACGCGCATCCCCAGAGTCAGGCGCCTGGTGCAGGATCTTTTCGGCCGCGTCCCGCACACCGGCCTGAATCCCGATGAAGTGGTAGCGCTCGGCGCAGCCGTGCAGGCACACATTCTAGGCGGCGGCTCCGAGATTACCAAAGAGATGCTGCTGCTCGACGTCACCCCGCTCTCGCTTGGAATCGAAGTGGCCGGCGGCGTGACCGACAAAATTATCCTGCGCAATTCGACCATCCCCGCCTCGGCGACGCAGTATTACACCACCCAGATCGATGGCCAGAAGAATGTGGCCATCCATGTTCTGCAAGGCGAGCGAGAACTCGCCCGCGACTGCCGCTCGCTCGCGCGTTTCGATCTGAAAGGCGTTCCTCCCATGCCCGCCGGAATGCCGCGCATCGAAGTGAAATTCCTAATCGACGCCAATGGCATCCTTCACGTCTCGGCCCGCGAGCAGCGCAGCGGAAAAGAAGCCGAAATTGAGGTCCAGCCCAGCTACGGACTCACCGACGAGCAGGTCGAAAACATGTTGCTCGAATCCTTCGACTACGCCGAAGAGGATTTCCGCCAGCGCCAGCTCATCGAAGCCCGGCGCGAAGCCGATACCATCCTGACCGTGCTCGCCAAAGAGAAAAACAACGCGGCATGGCTGCAGCTGTCGCCCGACGAATGCCGCAACATCGAAATCCTGGAGAGATCGCTGGTCGAAACAAGGGAGTCTGACGATTACCACGCCATCCGCGAGAGCATCGATGCACTGAACAAGTCCACGATGCGCTTCGCCGAGTTGATGATGGACACCGCCGTCTCAACCGCGCTCAAAGGAAAAACCATGGACGACACCGGCATCGAAGAAGGCCCGCAAGCCGGCCATCCCGTGGCCAAAGCAGATTTTGAATAGAGGATTTATGTCTGAAGATAAAACGCAAACCAGCGGAGCCACCACAATGGACGATGCTCCCGCCGAAAATAAGAAAAACACAGCCGGCGAAAACACGGTTGAGGTCACCTTCCTGCCCGAGGGCAAAACCGTAACCTTCGAGCACGGCAAGCTGCCCTACAAAGATCATGGCAAGCAAGAATCCTTGCTCGATGTGGCCCTAAACTTTGGCCTCCACCTCGACCACGCCTGCGGCGGAAACTGCGCCTGCACCACCTGCCACATCTGGGTCAAGGAAGGAGCCGACCTGATCTCTGAGATGGAAGACGACGAAGCCGACAAGCTCGACATGGCAGCCGATCTTCAGCTAAACTCGCGCCTCGGATGCCAGACAGTCATCAAGAAACCCGGCAAACTTGTAGTAGAGATTCCCGCATGGAACCGGAATTACGTTTCAGAAGAACACTGAGTAGCCGCTGTTCGCTATTCGTCGTTCGCCGTTGGCTTCGCTCCGCGGATGAACGAGTGAAGTAAAATTGACGAGGCGAATAGCGAACAGCGAAAGACGAATAGCGGGGTCACTATGCCCAAAGAACTAACCTGGAGCGATGCCGAAGACATCGGCATCCTGCTCTCTGAAACTCATCCTGAAATCGATCCGCTTTCGGTCCGCTTCACCGACCTGCACAAGTACGTGCTAACGCTCCCCGATTTCAAGGACGATCCCGCAAAGTCAAACGAAGCGAAGTTGGAAGCCATCCAAATGGCGTGGCACGCCGAGGTTCTAGACCGCACTCAGGGATGAAACGATCATCCCGGCAGCGGCCTGCCCAGGTTCCACTCGTCACTGTAAGAGAGCGAAATCGCTGTTTGCGACAGCTATCTTTCGGGAACTCGTCTTCGCGCCATGGTGTCTGATTCAAGCATGGGGCGACGCGCAGTTGTCGGCATCTCCGTCATAGCCGTTCTCGCTCTCGTGGTGGCCCTTCCTCTTGCGAGACGCTTTCACTTGTCCGTCCTCACACCTTCCGAACTCGCACCGAAGTGGCTTGCCCCGCCTGCACCACCCGATGACGGCTGCGCTCAAATCCAGCGTGCTCTTGCGGGTTCCTCTAACAGGAAACCAGTCATAAATACGAACCCGATTAGCGCAGACGAGGTGGCCATTTACAGGAGCATTCTCGAACGTTGGAACTCAAGTTCTCGCGGCCTGCTGGACGTGTCAAACAGGACATTCCCGATCGGCCGCGACCTCTCGGATTGCGGCTGCATGAAAGGCATAGAGCCGCAGGCTATTGCGAGTGCTGCTCACTCTTTCCGCATCCTGACGGGATATGTCCTGGGCGGAAAGAACGTCAGACTGGTCGACGCGGATAAGCAAGCCGCGATTGTCCAGAGCAACGACCCGAGCAATTCCATCCGTGAGGGGAAGTCGGTCGAAACCGCTGTAAATAGGGCCTTTTCCACTGGCCTCTTTTCCATGTCGGAAATCGCATTCGACAACGAGCAACGGCGTGCGCTGGTAAGCTACAGCTTTGTGTGCGGCTCACTTTGCGGAAGCGGAGGCGTGTGGTTGTTTGAAAAGGTTGATGGGGTGTGGAAGAAGTCAGAGCGTGTTTGCGGTGGGTGGATCTCCTAGCCCTTCATCCCTAGCTGTTGAAACATCCCCATACACTCATTACCAACAAGCGCCTACCGCACCCCCGCCCCCTGCGGCGCCGCCTCTTCCACACTAGCCTCGCGCAGAAACTTAGCCGCCTCCTCCGGCGGAGTAGGATTAATATAAAATCCCGTCCCCCACTCAAATCCCGCCGTCTTCGTCAGCTTAGGCATGAACTCGATATGCCAGTGGTAATACTCGTTCGCCGGATCCTGTGACGGCGTCGTGTGCACCACCAGGTTATAAGGAGGATTCTCCAGCACCCGGTCCGCCTTCATCAGCAGCAACTTCAGCGCCTTCGCCAGATTTTCAAACATGTGCGACGACGCATTCTCAAACGCCGACTCGTGCGTCTTCGGCAGAATCCACGTCTCAAACGGAAACCGCGGAGCATAAGGCGCGATCGTAATAAAATCCTCGTTCTCCGCCACGACTCGGCTTCCATCTTCAAGGTCCTGACGGATCGCATCGCAAAACACGCACCGTTCCTTGTAAATGTAATACTGCTTCGCGCCCTGCAACTCCTCCACCACATAAATGGGCACAATCGGCAGCGCGATCAACTGCGAGTGCGAATGCTCCAGCGATGCCCCCGCCGCCTCTCCATGGTTCTTAAACAGCAGGATGTACTTGAACCGCCGGTCCTTCTTTAAATCCAGAATGCGGTCGCGAAATGCCCAAAGCACATCTTCGATCTTTTTAGCGGGAAGCGAGGCCAGGCTCGCATTGTGGTCAGGCGTTTCGATGACCACCTCATGCGCCCCAATGCCATTCATCTTGTCAAACATGCCCTCGGCCTGCTTGTTCAGGTTGCCTTCAATCCCCAGCGCCGGAAACTTGTTAGGAACAACTCGAATCGTCCAGCCGGGACCGTCTTTCTGAGGAGTGCTACCGTTGGTACTAGGCCGGTACGCCAGAATCTCCGGCGGCGTCTTGTTCTCATTGCCATAGCAGAAGGGACAGAATCCCCCCTTGATTCTCACCGCTTCGCGCACAAAATCCGTAGGCCGTTTGGCGCGATCCGTAGAAATAATCACCCACCGTCCCACAATGGGGTCTTTCCTCAATTCAGGCACGTACTAAATCCTTTCAGTAGCGACCAGCAAAGCCATGATTGTACGACACGGGAAAGGCATTTTGAAACAGCTCGAATGAAGGATGACGGCAACCGTTGTCGTAATAAACCGCCAGCACATCGAACCGCCACTCACAGGCTGGAGGCATCTGGCGCAGAAAATCACGCGCCACCAGCGACAAATCTTTCTGTTTTTCCCGATCCACCGCCGCCTCCGCCGCTTTAACGGCGCGCGACGTCCGCGTCTTTACCTCGACGAAACACAAAACGTCCCGCTCCCACCCCACCAGATCCAGTTCGCCGCGATGCAGCGGAGACCGGAAGTTCCGCGCGATCACCGTATACCCCCGCCGCCGCAAATAGAAGTAAGCGTCCTCCTCGCCACGCCGGCCCGTGCGCAGATGTTCGGGTTCTTCTTGCGGTGGAAGCACGCTCACGGTTAACCAGTCGAGCGCGCCAAGTATGATCTGCGTCAAACGCCCGCCGGACATGAAAAACCCCGCTTTTACCCTAGCCGGGAGGAAATAAACATAATGTGATGGTCATCACCCAGCAACCGGTAGATTATGAGAGGCAAAACATGGGGTGTAATTTGAATCTGTTTTGATTTAAGTTTGTTTTGAAAGGGTACGGCTTCAGCCGTGCCGTAAGTCGAGCATTTTTATTGCGGCTTTAGCCGCTGAGGTCCGGCGATTTACAAACTGCACCACTACCAAAAAATGTAGAGACGGCGCTTGCCCGCCTCCGCCGCGAGCATCACGACCCCAGGCCTCTACCGAACCGCGTCGCCAACGCGAATCATCCCTGCCGAAAGAATCTGCGCCCGCAATCCTCCGCGGTGCAACAACCCTTTGATCACGGGCTTCCCAGTCAATGTCTGCAGATGGCCGCAAGGCTCGCAAAGCCGAATTCCGCGGATGCGCACCTCGCCCACCGCAAACTCCCGGCCCACCAGGTGATTCAGCGCAACATTCCGAGTCACAATATTGCGCCGCGCCTCACCCGCTGACAGCTCAATCTGATAATCCCGCTGCAGCGCCTCAATCGCCTCCGCCTCAATCAGCGTGAGTTCATGATCAGGCGTAGGTTTGTAGAAGGTGCCGGCCTTCAGCGCATATCGATCGCCCTCTAGTCCGGCGCCCGGAATCGCTGCAACTTCTTCCACCGCCTCAAGCGGCATGCGAGCCACCGCGCCGATATAAATCGACTCCACCCTTCCGTCTCCCATCACGTACCTCCTGCGACGATACTGGCTTTTGGGTCGCGCAGCGTTTGAGCGCAGCGGTTTACCGCTGCAATAAAGACAACACCCTAGATTGAGGCTTTAGCCGCGGAGGTCACGCTCCCTGCTCGGGAGCTAGTTTTTCTGCAGCCGCTAAGTCTCCACCCGCACAATCGCCTCTTCCAGCACATCCATCGCCACGTCCGCTTCTTCCTTCGTAACAATCAGCGGAGGCGCAATCCGGATCGTGCTCGGCCCGCATCCCAAAAACAGCACGCCGTGTTCAAAAGCCGACTCCACGATCCGGTCGCGGTCGCTCGCGCCATATTCCCGCGTCGCCTGGTCTTTCACGATGTCCACCCCGATCATCAAACCGCGTCCGCGTACATCGCCGACAATCTTGTGTTTCTTCGGCCAGTCCGCCATGCGCTTCATCATGTGATCGCCGACCTCCTGCGAATTCCGCAGCAGGCCTTCTTTCTCGATCACATCCAGCGTAGCCAGCGCCGCCGCAATGCATACCGGATTCCCGCCAAAAGTCGAAGCGTGCGAACCCGGCACCCAGTCCATGATCTCGGCCTTGCTCATGGTGATGCCAAGCGGCATCCCCGACGCAATCCCCTTGGCCATGCAAACAATGTCCGGCTGCACGCCCGTGTGCTCCACTGCCCACCACTTGCCCGTGCGTCCCACGCCGCTCTGCACCTCGTCCACTACCAGCAGAATCCCGTGCTTGTCGCAGATGCGCCGCAGCTCCTGCATAAAAATTGTAGGTGCCACCACGTACCCGCCCTCGCCCTGCACCGGCTCCACAAAAATCGCCGCAACTTCCTCCGGAGCCAATACGGTCTTAAACAATTTGTCTTCAATATAGCGAGCGCAGCCGAGCGCAAACTTCTCCGCGTCCTGCGGACCACCCTCGCACCCTCGATAGACGTCCGGATAACGCACGTGCGTCACCCCCGGCACTAAAGGCGAGAAACGCCGCTTCTGCTGCGGCTTTGAAGCCGTCAAAGAAAGCGCGCCCATGGTCCGTCCGTGAAACGCCCCTAAAAACGCGATCACCTGCTGCCGCTTGGTGTGATAACGCGCCAGCTTCAAAGCGCACTCAATCGCCTCCGCCCCCGAATTGCCGTAATAAATCTTGTGCGGCCCCGGCATCGGAGCAATCCTCGACAGCCGCTCCGCCAGCGTCACCATCCCTTCATAATAAAAATCTGTCCCCGACATGTGGATCAGTTCACCCGCCTGCTTCTGAATTGCTGCCACCACCTCGGGATGGCAATGTCCGGTAGAAGTCACGGCAATGCCCGCCGAAAAATCGAAGAACTCATTGCCATCCACATCTTCGACTACAATCCCGCGCCCGCGCTTGGCCACCATCGGATAAGAGCGCGTGTAAGAAGGAGAAACATATTTTTCGTCGCCCGCCAGTATGCGGCGAGCATTCGGACCCGGCAGCGCTGTCTTCAGCTTGGGCCCGGCAATCAAAGTCTTGGTGGTCATGGAGTCCTCCAGGATAAGTTCAAACTTCCCAGTTCTCAGTGTCGACAGGCTGCAAATGAAGCGGGGTGCCCAACTAGAGGGTGCCCCATCCTTACGTCGCGCCTTTTGCGACGTAAGGGTGGGATTCCCAATCGCCGCAATCTAAGTGCGTACCCGTAAGAGAGGAAAGAAGAAAAGAAAAAAAACTAGTCGCTGCCAAAAAGATTGGCGCGCACGTGCGAAGGCAGAACCGAAAGGTACCGGCGGGGACAAGCACGTCCCTCGATCCAGCAAGCCTGCAGCAACGGAATGTAGCCCTTAAAACGCATAGCAGCTACAAGTAGTATATCCCGTGGGCGCACGCGGCGTAACCCCCAAAGTCTCACGTAGCAACAGCCGCCCTCGGCTGCCCCACCCAGGCAAAATCGAAGCCCAGGGAAGCTCTGATTAGGTGTTAGCCCTCTGTGGACCCTGTCTACCCCGTGGTGATGCCCTTTGCCGGTGCCTAATGGGCTCTAACCAGAAATCGTAGCCGGAGCTTCCTCGGCCTCAAACACAAACCGGTCGCCCAGTAAGAAATTCCCCAGCGTACAGACGAAGATGGCAAAAAGATTTGCCGCAATATAGTTCACCTTCAGTTGCCCCACCAGCAACCGCATCACCACCAGGTTTCCGGCAATAGAAACCGCGCCATTGCTGGCATTGAACTTAACAAATCGAACCAGCGACTGTGCCGTCCGCGCCGCCGGACGATCCACCCACGTAAAGCGCTCGTGCCACAAGAAATTGTGGATCACCGCAACCTCAACCGCCAGCCCCGTGGCCAACAAATAATCAACCCGAAGCCACGAGCGCAGCAGCGTCAAAGCCACCAACTGCACGACGATGCCAATGCCCCCGACGAAGTTAAACTTCATCCAGCGAACAAAGATTTGATTCTGATTCTGATCTTTGTCTAGCTTCTGGTTTTTTTGGCAACTGGCAACCGGGAACTGGGAGCTGTTCTTCATCCCACCCTCTCTTCCCGGTACAACCGAAGCGTATTCTTTCCACTCACCACGAAAAACATCAATCCCATTCCAACCAATCCGATAATTCCTCCAATATCAAATAATCGCCAGCGTCCATGCACCACCCACGCCCAGCGGACCAACGCCAGATTACCCACGATTAATAGAACGCGCAACTCCGTGGGACCAAAATGCCAAAGAGAAAGATGAAACTCTCCCAACGTGTACGTAGCCAGGTACGACTGAATCGACAGCAGCAAGAACGCAATCAGCAGCCCCATCGCAACCGCCGGATGCATGTATCCCGAAAGGGCCAGCCCGCCCATCATCGCCACCGCGCCCAGCGAATCGATGATGTGGTCAACGTAAAACCCGTAACGCGGCCGCAGGTTCTGTCGCACCCGCGCCAAAGTCCCGTCCAGGCTATCCCCAAACCAGTTCGCGGCGATACAAACATCAACCGCCAGCAACACGCGCCAATCGTAAGCCGCGAAAGCGTAGCAAACTCCCGCACAGATCTGCGCCGCCAACCCAAGAATAGTCAGATGATCGGGATGAACCCAGGCCGGCAACCGCTCCGCTATCCACAGCAAAGCGCGTTTCTCCGCCGCCGCCAGCAAGCTCCCATGAACCCGCAGAGCCGAGCGAAATCCCGCGCATCGAGCCTCCGCCAATGTCGATGGATTCGTCTGTTCCGCAAAATCAGCAACTGAGGTGCCCATAGTGCCTCCGTTTCAGGGAGCACTATGCGATTCAATCGTGAGAATGACAATGCACCGCAGATAAAACCCACATCAACCGAAATCTTCTTTGCTCAGAGTAAGTTGCAGCGACAGATCAAGCGCAAATCACGGCCATCCTACGCGTTCGCCTTGGGCGCTGTCATCCCCAACTCCCGCATCACCATCTGCAGATCCTTCCAAGCCTCGCCCTTCTGTCGCGGATCCCGCAACAAAAACGCCGGATGATAAGTGACCGCCAGCTTGCATCCCTTCCACTCCCCGTCACTCCGCACTCCAGCCGGCTTGAAATCATAAAATCGCCCGCGCAACTGAATCATCGAAGCATTCATCGCCAGCAAGGTCTTGGCCGCCGTAGCCCCCAGCGCCACAATCACCTTCGGCTTGACCGCCGCAATCTGTCGCATCAGAAACGGAGAGCACGTCTCGCACTCCTCCCGCTCGGGCGTCCGGTTCCCCGGCGGACGGCACTTCACGATATTCGCGATATAAACATCTTCACGCGTGATCCCCATTGCCTTGATCATGTTATTGAGCAGTTGCCCCGCGCGCCCGACAAAAGGCTCGCCCTTTTGATCTTCATCCGCCCCCGGCCCTTCTCCCACAAACATCAACTCGGCCCGAGGATTGCCCACGCCAAACACAATCTGCTTCCGCCCCTGCTTGTGAAGCACGCAGCGCGTGCAATCACCCAGGTCTTCGCGAATAATCTTCAACGCCTTAACCGGATCCGTCACCTTCTGCTCCGGCCTCACTCCGATCACTTCAAGAATATTTGACTCGACCACCGCCGATGCCACCGTAGCAGCTTTCCGTGGACTCATTCCTTCTCCTGGCTCATGTGCAGCCTCCAAATTATGTGGTTCCAGATCATCCACAACGGCAGCCGGCACAGGCCGCCGGTAGAAATCATAAATGCCCATTTCGTTGTAATAGTGAATGCGCGCGGCCAGCGCACGGCGAAGTTCAGGGTCAAGAGTGCGGGACATTGCCCATAAGAATAGCAAAAGAGGGAATCCGCCAGGGCTCGCAAACCTTACCGAATGTTTTGACGAAGCAGTTCGCGGAATTCTCCCAACTGCTCCGGAGTAAATGCCCGCTTGGGCAGTACGATAAACGCTTTGGGACTTGTAAATAGAGCAAAAACCTGTTTTCCCTCGACCCAATTCACAAATCCGGTCCATTGCAAATGGGAACTACCAACGTCAGTTTGAAAGCTCAGTTCCGTTGCGGAGGCGCTTAATGTTTTTGGACCGTGAGCGGCACGAGAACCCCGGAATTGCGAACGCGCCGCAAGGTAAGGGCCAACCCAAACCCAAAGATTCCATAGCGCCACAATTACGACGAGCGGCGTGGAATTTCTCAGAGTATCTCGGCCTCTCGCGTCCGCAACGAACATCACCGCTATGAGGACAAGGAACAAGATACTCACTGTCTTTCTGAAACGATACGCCCAGCGTGTCCAAACACTTTTGTTCCGGCACGCTCTCATCCCACAGCGAAAATCACTTTCTGTAAGCTCATAGTTGACTTGCATGACGGGAATTATACTGCTGGACTCTTAGCTGAAAATGAGCGATTCCGTCGACGAAGAATAGGCCCGGAGCGTAGGTACCTCTACTTCAACTCAATCTCCACAATCTGCCCCTCACCGGTACCTCCATTAGTCAGCGAGTGCGTGACCTTGGCATCAACCCAATGAAAGTCCCCAGCCGCAACCTCATGCGTCATCGACTTCCCCGAAGGGTCCGACATCTTCAACATCATCGGAGTAGCCGAAATAATCAGATAAGGACGCTCGTGCGCATGCATAGCCGAAGTCGCTCCCGGCGCCAAAGTCCACTTATAAACGCGAGCGCTGGGATTTTCCGCCACCACCTTATCCGCCACGCCCGAAGCCGGACTCCCAGCCTGAGCAGGCCGTTTCAGCAACTCCACATCCAGCACCTCAAAGACACTGCTGCCGGCGTTACGCACGATATGGCTGTAAGGCCCGTTCGACTCCGAAGCCGTCACGTCACCGGGCTTATTCGCCTGCGAAGCGCTCTCCGGCTCCCCCATTTTTTGCTGAGTGCTTGTCGCATCGGACAATCGCACCGCCACGCGATCATGCAAGTGTGAATGCATCAGCGTACTTTCCCCCGGCAGCAGCTTCACCCGCATAACCACAACAGAATCGTTCTTCAGCACAACATGATGATGGGGCTCTTCCTCGACCGGAACCGGCGCCTGCTGCGCAGAAACCAGGGCAGAAAGCAATAGCACCGACGCCAAAGACCAAAGTATGTTCATGCATTTATGTTAGTTGATTTTTCCTACCGGACAACCGCGCCGCGAAGTCTCCGCAGCTTCACCACCTGATCCAGCACCCGATGCGCCACTTCCCACTTCGAGGTCTCTGGAACCTCAATCACCTCGCCCGAAGATAGAATCGTAACCGCGTTGCGATCGGAATCGAAACCAACGCCCTCGCGCGAGACGTCATTCACCACGATCGCGTCCAGCGACTTTGTCGCCAGCTTCTTGCGCGCATTCTCCAGCACGTTCTCCGTCTCCGCCGCGAATCCCACCACCACCTGAGAAGTTTTCCGCCGCGCCACCTCCGCTAGAATGTCCGCCGTAGGCTCCAGTTCCAGAGTAGTCGCGCCCTTGCGCTTGATCTTCTGTCCCGCCGCCACCTTCGGCCGAAAGTCCGCGACCGCCGCCGTCTTGATCACCACCGTGCTCTCCGGCAGCAATTTCAAAACCGCCGCCAGCATCTCCTCCGCCGTCTCCACCGGCGTAATCTCCGCCGCTCCCGGAGCGGTGATCGCCGTCGGCCCCGTCACCAAAAGCACGCGCGCTCCGCGCCGCAGCGCGGCCTCGGCAATCGCATAACCCATGCGCCCGCTGGAGCGATTCGTCAAATACCGCACCGGATCGATCTTTTCCCGCGTCGGCCCCGCCGTCACCAGCACCGTCTCGCCCGCCAGATCCTGCGACGCTCCCAACGTCTCCATCACGGCCGCTACAATCGTTTCGACGTCCGCCAGCCGTCCCGCTCCCGTCATCCCGCAAGCCAGGTAGCCTTCACCTGGTTCGACCACGCGCACTCCGCGCTTCCGCAAGATCTCCAGGTTCTGCTGCGTGGCCACATGGTTCCACATGTTCACGTTCATCGCCGGAGCCACCACCACCGGAGCCGTCGTGGCGAGATAAAGAGTGCTGAGAAAATCGTTGGCTATCCCCTGCGCGAAGCGCGCCAGAATATCCGCCGTCGCCGGAGCCACCACCAGCGCATCAATCGCCTGCGCCACCGCGATATGCTCGATCGCCGACTCCACGTTGGCCTGCGCATCTCCTGCGTCCGGCGCGAACATGCCAGTGATAACTTTTTCTCCCGAGAGCGCGGCAAACGTCAGCGGACGAACAAATTCCTGCGCCGCCGCCGTCATCACCACCTGCACGCGAATGCCGCGGTCCTGCAGCAGGCGCACAATTTCCGCCGCCTTATAAGCCGCAATCCCGCCGCAAACTCCCAAAGCAATTTTCATAAGAGAAAGACGCCATCCGACGTAGAAGCCGAGCATCGCCCCTATAAGAATTGATGTCCGCGGCTTATAGGAGATGCAATCCCACTAGCGCACAATTACATTGGATCAAATCAGAATTGTCATCAAAAATAAAAATTGTCATCCTGAGCGAAGCGAAGGACCTATGCACTCTGCCTACAGCATAAAATGCAACGCCCCCCGCCCCGCTGGATGACAATATGTTCGTATGATTCTTATCTCTACGCGTCTTCCGCAAACACTTTATCCAGATTCTCCGACGCCGCCACCACCGCCAGCTTCGGAATCTCCGGAATTAGCCATTTCACTTTGCCCGCCTTGATTTCATCCTGCGCGATGCGGCAAGGCTTGCGCGATCCGGTATCGATCACCGGAGGCGCTCCTCCCTGCAGTTGCCGTGCCCGCCGTGCCGCCACCAGAATGTACCGATAGTTGCTGTCGAACCCTTCCACCAGCTTCATACGTTCTCCCCCAAAACTTTACGTGCTTTTTGCCGCCGCCAGATGAAACGAAGCCAGGATCGGTTGCACCCGCTCACGCGCCAGCTCCAAACGGCAAGCCTGCGCGGTCGCGACTACCATTTCTTCTTCCTCGGAAAGCGCCGTCCCTCTTCGCCTCAACCGCTCAGAAAGGACGATGTCTCTCAGTTGGTCCGCCGACTGCTCCAGCACGTTGTTGACTAAAATGTAGTCGTATTTCGAGTAATTCTCAATCTCGCGCCGCGCCGTATCCAACCGCCGTCGGATGACTTCTTCGGAATCCAAACCTCGCGTCCGCAGCCGCCATTCCAACTTTTCCCGGTCAGGAGGAAGAATGAAGATGCTCACCGCCTCCGGAATCTTCTTCTTGATTTTACTCGCTCCCTGCACATCGATGTCGAGTAGCAGGTCGTTACTTCGGTTTTCCGCCTCGCGCAGAAACCGTCGCGCCGTGCCGTAGCAATTCCCGAACACCTCGGCGTACTCCAGAAACTCATCGGCCGCGATCATGCTGTCGAATTCTTTTGGCGAGACAAAGAAATATTCCTTGCCATTCTGCTCGCTGCCACGCGGCGGACGCGTGGTGTATGAAATCGAAAAATCCAGATTACGAACCATCTTGAACAGTTCGTTCACCAGCGTCGATTTCCCCGACCCCGAAGGCGCTGAAACAATATAGACAATGCTCATGAAATAAAGCTCATGCAAGAAACATTAGAAGAATTGCTCACTCCAGATTCTGCACCTGCTCCCGCGCCTTCTCGATCTCTGACTTCATCAGCAGCCCCATCTCAGTAATCTTCAGCGCCTCGCCCGCCAGGCCCGACGTCTTCGAGAGCAAAGTATTCGCTTCGCGGTTCATCTCCTGCAAAAGGAAGTCGAGCTTCTTGCCCACCTCCCCGCCCTCGTCCAGCAATCCCACAAAATGCTGCACGTGTGCATTCAACCGCACCAGTTCTTCCTGAATGTCGCTGCGATCGACCAGTACAGCAACTTCCTGCAGGATGCGTTCCTTCTCCACCTGCGCCCCCAGCAATTCCTGCATCCGCACTTGCAGCCGCTCCGAGTAACTGCGCAAAATCGTGCTGCGATGGTTGCTCACTCCAGCCGCCGCTTTTTCTAAACTCTTCAGCCGCGCCCGCAACTCCGCGCTGATGCTGCGCCCTTCTTCTTCCCGCATCGCGTTCAGTCGAGCCAATGCCTCCTCAACCAAAGCCATCACCGCCGTCTCCACTTCTTCTCCCGATCGCTCGCCTCCCCCTTCCATCGCTCCCGGCATCCGCAGCACGACGTTCAAATCCGGTTCACCCGCCACTCCAAACTCCGCAGCCGCCGCCCGAAACGCCTGCACATACCCCGCAATCAACTGCCGGTTGAGCGCGACTCCATTTGTCCCCGTGCGATCCAGATTCAGAATCACCTCGACGTGCCCGCGCGCCATCTTTTCCTTCAGTACGCGCCGCAGCTTCATCTCCAGCGAATCGCTATCCGAAGGCAACCGAAAATGCAGATCCAGAAAACGATGATTCACCGACTTGAGCGACAGCGAAAACGCGAGCTGAGCATTGACCTGCCCGCGCACCTGCGCAAATCCCGTCATGGAGCGAAGCGTCATAAAGTCCATCTACGAATGCATCACCTTCGGCGCATCCGCCTCCGCAAACTGCAACTCGTAAAGCCGCCGGTACGTGCCCACCCGCTGCATCAACTCTTCATGCGGCCCAATATCGCTGATCGTCCCATTGTCCAGCACCACAATTCGGTCCGCGCGCCGCACCGTGGAGAGCCGGTGCGCAATAACAAACACAGTACGCCCACTCATCAGATTTTGCAGTGCCGCCTGCACCAGCGACTCCGATTCGCTGTCCAGCGCCGACGTCGCCTCATCCAGAATCAGTATCGGAGCATTCTTCAGAATCGCCCGCGCAATCGCAATCCGCTGCCGCTCCCCGCCCGAAAGCCGTACCCCGCGCTCCCCGATCATCGTCTGATAACCTTCGGGAAGCCCGCTGATAAATTCGTGTGCCCGCGCCGCTCGCGCCGCCTCCTCCACCCGCTTCTGCGAAACATGCGGCTGCCCGTACGCAATATTATTCCGCACGGTGTCGTTGAAGAGCACGGTCTCCTGCGTCACAATCCCAATCTGCGAGCGCAGCGATTCGAGCATCACGTCGCGCACATCCTGATCGTCAATCAGAATCCCCCCGCCGCTAACGTCAAAGAATCGCGGAATCAAATGCACCAGCGTGCTCTTCCCCGCGCCGCTCGACCCCACCACTGCCACCACCTCACCCGCCTTCACCTCCAGATTAATGTCATGCAGCACCACTGGAGAATCCTCGGCATTCTCATACGAAAACGAAACGCCTGCAAACCGGATCGCCCGCGCAAACTTCCCCATCCGCCGCGCCCCCGGCTTCTCGCGCACCTCGTCTTCCATATCCATGAACCTGAAAATTTCCGACGAAGCTCCCACCGCCTGCTGAAAATTATTGTTAAACAAAGCAAACTTCCGCACCGGTTCGTACAACTTAAACACAGCCACAATAAAGGCCAGAAAAGTTCCGGCCGTAAAAACGTGCTTGTTGATCTGGTCGCGCCCCATCAACAGCAAAAGAGCAATCGCCACCGACCCCAGAATATCCATCAGCGGAGAACTAATCGCAAACGCCGCCACCACCCGCAGGTTCGCTCGGAACAGCCGTCGCGCCGCCGCGCGAAATCGTTCCACCTCCCACTTCTCCATGCCAAACGCTTTAACGATGCGGTTCCCCGTAATCGTCTCATGCAGGATGTTCTGGATCTCCGCCAGCTTGTCCTGCCCGCCTCGAGTCGTGCTGCGCACCTGCCGCCCAATCTTTCGCGACGAGTACAAAATCGCCGGCACAAACAGCAGCAGCACCCAGGCCAGCCTTCCACCCAGCAAAATCACGACGGCGGCAGTAAAAATAAAAGTAAAAAACTGCTGGAGAAATTCCGACAGAACGCTCGACATGGCAAACTGCACCTTCTCGACATCATTAACGATCGTCGAAAGCAATGTGCCTGTAGTGTGCCGGGTAAAAAAAGCCGCCGAACTTCGCAGGAAGGCGTTATACAGATCGTCTCGCAGGTCCGTAATCATGCCAAAACCCGCGTAATTCACCAGGTAGGTTCCGGCGTAGTCGAAAATTCCTTTTAGTGCCGTCGCCGCCACCAGTGCAAAGGCAACCACGGTCCATGGGTTATGAAAGTGAGACGGAACCAATCGTTGCAAGTCAAGAAAACGTTCGCTGCCCGGCAGTTTGAACAATGGGATGGTTTTTTCTTGGGAGCCTGGCTTTAACACTTGATCGAAAATCGGGCCGATCAGCAACAACCGCCCTGCTTCAAGCAGCCCCACCAGCGCCATCAACGCCACCGAAGCCAGAAACTGCCACCAGTAAGGCAACACATACCGCAGCAACCGAATCAGCGGACGAGGACGCGCCTGCGCCAAAGAACCTGCCGGCTGGGCGTCAACAAGAGAGGAGGTTGCCATGCGAGTAAGGCTCAATTCTACATGCGAAAAAGCTCAGAAAAGGAAGTCTGGGCACTGTCACAGCCTGCCGAAGAAGCATTCTGGGCGAACACAGATGATTCAGTCCGGAGGTCCGTATACGATGCACAAGCAATATCTAATAAGAAAGAGACCAAGAATATAAAACAACGCAACATTCCACCAAAACGTTTTTGGCTCGTTAGCGCGATAGACCCAACCATAAAAGCGCACCCATACTCTTCCGGTCAACGTCCAATGCACACCCAGAGAAAAGACGATGTATCCAGAAAACAAAAGGAAATATGGATTCCGTTGAGACTCGATCAAATCCGTCAAATGTGCCTTGCCTCACCCGCTACCTGCCTCCTGCTCTACTTCGGGCTATCCCGATGCACCACCTTGACCTTGTATCCCGCCTTCCGTAGCCGCTTTTGAACATCTTCCGCGATCATCACCGACCGGTGCTGCCCGCCCGTGCATCCGAAGCTGATCGTCAGATAGCTTTTCCCCTCGCGAACATAATGCGGCAGCAGATAAATCAGCATCTCCGAGATCCGGTTAATAAACTCCTTCGTCTGCGGAAACGACCGGATATACTTCGCCACCCGCGGATGCCGTCCCGTCAGTGCGCGAAACTCCGGCACAAAATGCGGATTCGGCAAAAACCGCACATCAAACACCAGGTCTGCATCTTCCGGCAACCCATGCTTAAATCCGAAGCTGACGCACGAGACCAGAATCGTATGCTGGCCTCCCGAATGCTGCTTGAAGCGGTCGGTCAAGTGCACCCGCAGCTCGTGCACATTGAATTTCGAAGTATCGATCACCATGTCGGCGATTCGCCGAATTGCCCGCAGATGCTGCCGTTCCGCTCCCAGCGAGGCCCGCACCGTGGTTCCCGTTCCCAAAGGGTGCGGCCGCCGCGTCTCGCTGTATCGCCGCAGCAACGCCGCGTCGCTCGCTTCGAGATAAACCACCCGCGTAGGAATCATCCGCTTCACCGACTTCAAAATTGCCGGCAGCTTCTCCAGTTGCGATCCCTCGCGCACATCGACCACCAACGCCGTTCGAGGAATCTCCCCCGATTGCAACGCCAGCTCCGCAAACCGCGGAATCAGCTCCACCGGCAAATTGTCCACGCAGTAATACCCCAGATCTTCAAAGGCCTTCAATGCCGACGCCTTCCCCGATCCGCTCATGCCCGTAATAATGACCAGCTCCGCCGAAGCATGAGGATCTCCCCCGCGCCCCCGCGCCAACTTTGCCGACGGATGCGTGGGCTTCTTCACTCTGCGCATTGGCATGCCCGAAATCTTAGCATTTCAATCAGGAATACAACCGGACAGGATTAAGACAAGAGCACGACCATCCCGAAACAATCCGCACCCTGGATAAGGTGTTCTCCCCGGCCCGTGTAGCGCGGACACTCTTGTCCGCTGCCTTTGATTTTCTGATTTTGACTTTTGCCGGTCCCGCTGTGAAAGTAACTGTGCCGCCAGACGATAAAGATTTGGTGGGCGCAGTAGGATTCGAACCTACGACTTCCACCGTGTGAGGATGGCACTCTACCGCTGAGTTATGCGCCCACTGATTGCGGTTTTGCCATTGTAACAAATCCCGCCCACCCCTCCGCCCCGCTTGACCGTCCCCGCGCCTCCCGGTAGCCTCTTTTTATCGACCCGGCATGGCCGCCTCCGACACTCCCGAGCCCCGCTCCGTAAACAATTCACGGGATGACACTTCCTCGTCCGACCCCGGCCCAAAAGACTCGCAACTTTGTCCTCCCGATGGGGTTTCTACTGATGTGAGCAGCGTTGCCCTAGATCCCGGAATGTTGGATCGCGGAATTCTGGCCGGCGGATTACGAGGTCGCGGAGCGCACTCCGTCCCCCAGTCAGCCTCCGCCGGCGCCGAAGACGTCGACTCCAATTCCGATGTCCAGGTTATGCTCCGAGTCAAAGCCGGAGACGAGTCTGCCTTCGCCTTTCTCGTCCAGAAATATCGCCGCCCCATGGTCGGATTCATGTACCGCATGTGCCACAATCCGTCGACCGCCGAAGAGCTGGCCCAGGAAGTTTTTCTCCGCGTCTACCGCTCCCGCACCAGCTACGAGCCCAGCGCCAAGTTCACCACCTGGCTCTATCGCATCGCCAGGAACCTCGCCGTGAACCACGCCCGCGACACGCGACACGAGCGTCCGGACAACACCGTTCGCCTCGACGAGCCCGATCAGGAAACTGGCACCACGCCCGACCTGGCCGACGAAACCCTTAGCGCTGAAGAGCAGATCCTCAAGCGCGAGCGCCTCGCTGCCATTCGCAGCAAGGTTAATGCCCTGCCCGAGCGCCAGCGCGTCGCCGTTATCATGCACAAGTACCAGCAAATGGATTACCGCCAAATCGCTGCCGTATTAAAGTTGAGCGAGTCCGCCACCAAGTCATTGCTGTTCCGCGCCTACGAAACCTTGCGCGAGCAGTTGAAAGAATTTGTTTCGAGGAAGTAGAGGAAAGTTAGTATGAACTGCCATCAAATTCGCGAGCTCTTGCCGGACCTGGCCGCTGGCATCGAGGCTTCGTCGCCGGAGGTTCAGAAAGAGGTCCAGAAACACATCGCATCGTGTAGCCAGTGTTCCGCGCACCTAGCCGATTTGCAACAAACCATGGCCCTGCTCGATGAATGGCAAGCGCTCGAGCCTTCGCCCTATTTCGACTCGCGCCTGCAGGCGCGCCTCGCCGAAACAAGACGCGAAGAAGCCGCGCGCCCCGCCGCCGGATGGCTGCCCCAGCTCCACTGGCTCCGGCATCCCGCATGGGCCAGCTCTTTCGCCGCAGTGCTCCTTGCCGGAGCGCTCGTCATTGGCGTCACCAACAAGTCCTACTTCGTCGAGACCGAAGCCATCGCCACCAAACCTCCCGCTCCGAGCGTGCCCGTGCAGCCCGGAACCGCCGTAGGCGATTTGCAGTCGCTCGACCGCAACGACGACTTATACGCCGATTTCGATATGCTCGACCAACTGCAGGTGCAAGACGACGTAACCTCGAATCCGTAATTCTTATGCGGTGACGGGGCTCTGCCCCGTCAGATTTACCAGGAACTAAGGACCCAACATTTTGCGACGGACGACCATAACGGACTGTCTGCCAGCGCTGCTGCTGACACTGGCGCTGCTGCCAATACCGTCGCTTGCCCAATATGCCCCGCCGTCGCAACCCCACTCCCAAGCCCCCGACGCCGACGGACAGTGGCACCACTTTCAAAAACCGGGCGGCCCCATCAACCGCTCCTATCAATCTCCGCCGCGCAACCAGCCTTCACCGCGCAACCAGCCCGGCCACGCCGGAAACTGGCTCCGCCGCTACAAAGATCTGCCGCCCCAGCAACAACGCCGCGCGCTCGAAAACGATCCTCAATTCCGCAAGCTGCCGCCTCAGCAGCAAACCCGCCTGCTGCAAAGACTGCAGCATTTTTCCAGCCTGCCCCCGCAGCAGCAGGAGCGCGTCCTGAGCCGCATGGAAACCTGGGAGCACCTGACCGCCGACCAGAAGCAGCGCGCCCGCCAGCTCTTCCAGCAATTCAAGCAACTGCCGTCCGACCGCCGTCAGGCCCTCAACCGCGCCATCCGCCAGATGCGCGCCCTCCCGCCCGACCAACGCGATCAACTCATCAATTCCGAACAATACCGCAACAAATTTTCCCTGCAAGAGCGAGTCATCCTAAGCGGAGCCGCCCATCTCCCCTTAGCCCCCGGCGACGGCCTCCAACCCGATCCCCCCGAATAATCAGAGTTGAGCACAGCATCGCAAGCGGATAGCATAACGGAGTCAAAGCCCAAGGGGACTTGTCAGCCTGGAATGCGCGTGGCCGCGAAACTACCGTCTGACGCGGCATTCAGAGTGTAGACCCGGCACAATGGCCTTGACACTCGCCCTTCTGTAGCAGTACTGTTCGTCCACCCAGCCGTGTTCGCCTTTTCCTGAGCCCCAGCTCGGCTGGATTCCACAACCGAGGCGAAATATGAAAACTTTGAAGTTGTTGACCGCAGCCACCGTATTCGCGGCTCTGGCAATCTCAGTTCACCTGTCTGCGCAGACCATCACCACGTTCAATGCCACAGGCGCCGGCACAGCCTCCGGCCAAGGTACTTTCCCCATCGGCATCACGCCGCAGGGGCAGGGAGAGATTGTCGGCTACTACATTGACGGCAGTGGCGTGACTCACGGCTTCCTGCGCAACAAGAACGGAAGCTTCACCACCATCGATCCTCCGGGCTCCACCGGTACCTTTGTCTACGGCATCAACCCATCGGAGACGACGATGGGATTCTACTCGGACGCGGTTAGCGTGTTCCACGGCTTCCTGCGAGATAGGAACGGAAACTACACCACCTTCGAGGCTCCCAACGCGGGCACGGGGCCCGGCCAGGGTACCATTGCCGCAAATATCAACCCGCCCGGAAACATCGCGGGAGAATACACCGACTCCAGCGGCGTCTCGCACGCATTCCTGCGCACTGCCAACTCTGGAGTCATCACCAGCGTCGACGCTCCCGGCGCGGGTACCGGGGCCGGCCAAGGTACTTTTTCGGCTGGATTCGATGCCCTCAACTCAGGAGGGCAATTCGCCGGATCTTACCTCGACTCCAGTAACGTGTTCCACTGCTACGTGAGGGCCAGCAATAGCAAGGGCACCATCACCGAATTCAGCGCGCCCGGAGCAGGCACCGGTCCCTTGCAGGGCACCAATATGTCAGGCATCAACGGCCCGGGGGCGACCACAGGGCTTTATGTGGACTCCAGCGGCATAAGCCACGGCTTCGCGCGCTCCAACCAGGGCGTCCTCACCGAGTTTGACGTTTTACCTGCTGGCGGCACTTCACCCGAAAATATCAACCAGTCGGGCGCAATCACGGGAAACTACCTGGACTCCAGTGGCGTCTTTCACGGCTTCGTGCGTGCCACCAATGGAGCCATCTCCACCTTCAACGCTCCGGGCGCCGGAACAGCCGGTGGCCAGGGCACCCAGCCTGCCAGCAACAATGACCAGGGCCAAATCACCGGGTTTTATATCGACGCGAGCGGTGTGGCTCACGGCTTCGTGCGGAATTAACCCCGCTGCGGCAAGTGGGAACGCAAGTCAATGTCGGTGCCCCACTCATCGCGCGCTTTGCGATGAGTGGGATTCCACCGCCGCCGAAAGAACCACATTTTTGCTTTTGTCTTTGGGTGGCGCAGCGGTTCACCGCTGCGATAAGGGTGCTATTCAGAGCCGGCTGAATTCCCCCCCCACCTTATAACTCGAAAGCCCAGCCAATTCACAAATAGTCGAAGTTGAGCAGCAAGGTGAGAACTTTACCAGGAATGAAAAGATAACCGGGAAGAACCACCAAAGACTGGCAACTTAGACCTGATGGCTGATGGCTGATGGCTGAAACCCTACCGCCGAATCAGCGCCATCACCCAGCCAGCCACGAAAACTCCGCCCACAAACAGGGCAAAGCAGTAGAGCCCGTACCGCACCTGCTCGCGGGTGGAATTCCGCTGCGTGATGCCAAAGACGATCGAGGCAAAAAGCGCAAACACCACCGCCGCCGAGAAGTGCGACAAATTGACGCTCACGGCTTCTTCCCCAAAGCAATATGATGCGCGTCCGCAGCCGCAATAAAATTCAGCAGCCCGGCGACAATCAGAAACGTCTTGCCATAATCCGCCGCCGCATTCGCCGCCATCACGTTGCCCCAATCCATAATCCGCGCCAGAAAATAAAGCACGCCCGAGCCCACATCGCCGACGAATCCCAGAATATCAAGAACGTCCCCGCCATTCGGCTGGTAAATTCGGCCCGACATGCCGAGGCCAATAAAGAACATCGCCACCACCGAGATCATCAGCAGAACGCCGCGCCCGTAGCGCTTCAGCAGAATATGTCCGCCCCCCGGAATCAGCCATCCCACAATCGGAGCCACCACCGCCATGGTGGTCAGCGGATACTCTGGCTCGACAATATTTTTGGATTTGTCTGCTGTCGGCTTAGCCATTCAGATGGTCACGATCTCTCGTTGTATTTTACCAGTGACCTCGGCGCTCCCCGGACGCACCAGAACATCGACCTCGAGCCGCACGCCAAACTCCGGCAGGTAAATTCCCGGCTCGACCGAGAACAACGAGTTCGGCAAAATCCGCCGCTCATCATGAATTTCCAGATCATCCATGTTGGCCCCGTTGGCATGCACCTCGGTGCCAATCGAATGCCCCGTCCGATGGATGAAGTAATCTCCATACTTCGCCTGCGTGATGTGCCCGCGCACCGCGTGGTCCACCTGCCATCCCGCCAGCGGCCTGCCCGCCGAAGCCGCATCCTGCGCGGTCTTCACACCCAGGTCGCGGGCCTCGCTGACAATCCTGAAAATCCTGAAAATCTCGCGCTGGCGCTCCGTAGGTGTTCCCACCACTCCCACCCAGGTAATGTCGTAATAAACTGCCCGCGGAGTATTCTTCTTCGCCCAAACATCCAGCAACACAAAATCGCCCTCGCGAATCGCCACCGGCCGGCTTGCGGAAGGCTCATAGTGCGGGTTTCCGCTATTCGCATTCACCGCAACAATCGGAGGATCATCCGTCACCATCCCCTCGCGCGCAAATGCCTCCATGAAAAATTGCTGGATCTCATGCTCATGCGTCCCGCCATTGCGCACGCGCCGTCCAATCTCTTTGAAGGCCGCAGCCGTCACCGAGTCAATCACATCGCGCGCCGCAAAGTGCGACTCAATCTGCTCATCCGTCAGCGTGGCTTCAAACTGGGCAATCAAATCCGCCGCGCTGACAATGTTCTTCCCCAGCCCGCGGATCATGTCCGCCGTCCCCGCATCCACCATAGAGATGGTGAAGACAAAATTGTTGGGCGAGTACTGCATGGCAATGTCGCGATGCGGCGCCAGAATCTGCTTCAACCCATCGAACAGTTCCTGCCATCCGGCGTATTGCTTCTTAACCCCAGGCAGGCTGTCCAGGTGCCCCGACTCGATCTTGTGCACCAGTTTGATCGGCTCGCCCTGCGCCGCAATCAGGTAGTACCAGCGCCGCGTAACCATCAACCCCTCGGGCAGTCCGAGAACGCGGTAAGCGATAGGATCGCGATGGTGATGATCGTAGAAAAGCCAGGCGTCAATATTGCGCTCGCGCAAAGCCTGTTGGATGGCGGCCAGATCCATATATAAGTGGTTATTCTACACGACTGGTGTGGTAGCTGGATTCTACTCCGGTAGAGACGGGACTGGCCCCGTCTTGCCAGCACTATCAAAATTTAAGAGGGGAGGCAATGAAGCGAGCCAAATCGCTGGATCAGCATCGTCAATTCTTGAACGGATTGAAAGTCGCTACCTCAAGCTGCTTGAAATCCCGATCATTCCTGGTCGCAACAATGAGTCCATGCAATCGAGCAGTCGCAGCAAGCATGGCGTCTTGCAGCAAACGAGGCTGCTTGCTGTGCATAATTCGAGCGCACTCGCGAAAACACGCCGCGTTCATGGGCAGTACCTCATAGGTCGCAGCCAACCGGTCGACCCAGCGCTCGATCTCATCCGCCTTCAGTGGGTCTTGCCGCCTGGCCTTTTCAATCCCAATTTGTAATTCCCACAGCGTTACCGCGGAAACAAACGCCCTCGCTCCTTCCATAGCGGCGAACCAGGCCACGACCGCTCCATGGGGACGCGGCTTTCGAAGTTCGGAGATCACGTTGGTATCGAGCAGGTACTGAGTCAATCAAACTCCACAACAGGGCGGCTGCGCCAGGCGCGGCGTTTTCCGATGATGTCGTCGAAGCGCGGTTCGGGTGCTAGCAGTACCTCCTTCAAACTCGGCCGGGCAGTTCTTTGCAGCCTTTCCCATTCTTCGATCGGCACCAGCACAGCCGTCTTAACCCCGCGCCGGGTCACGATCTGCGGACCCTTTTTAAGGGTGGCATCCAAAAACTCGCTGAAACGCGCCTTAGCGTCTTGCACTGCCCATGAAGCCACGTTACACCTCCCTCATTATTTCATTAGACGCCGGATTGAACTGAAATTACCAGATAGTCAGGTGAACCGCCCCTACTCCCCGTACCGCTCCCGCAGCCCCCGCGTCATTTCGTCGCGCAGTTGCCGGTAGTCCAAATGGACCGTAGCGCGCAGCGCCGCCTCGGTCGAACTGCCCTGGGATAGAAGCCCCAAGATGCGCGCAATATCACTCATGCCATAGCTGTCGCGCAGGTATTCGGCTGCCGCCAGCGATTCCGCATAAGCCACGCTCGCCTGCCCCGCCGACAGGTTCAAAAAGCTCCCCTCCAGCACGTTGAAAGGAATTTCATTGCCCCCGGCAAAAAGCTGGGCGAGCACACGTCCATTGCCTCCGGAAGTCCTGCCCTCTTCCATCTGCGCCACACCTTCATTCAGCCACGTCGGACAGCGGTTGCCCGACATCTGCGAAATGAACGAGTGAGTCAGTTCATGCTTGAGAACACGCGCCAGATCGCTGGTAACGCTTTGCACTCCGCTGATCGGTATGCGCAGCTTCCCGTCGTTGAGAGCCCCGCTCCATGAAGGCGCGCGCGTGACGTCGAAGAACGTCTCTTTCGTATAGAGCGTGACCGCGACAGCATTGCGCGGCGAGTATCCCAGGTCCCGCGCCAGATCGTCGTAATCGGAATCAAGCGCGGCCAGCAGATCGCGCCGGAACGTCTCCGACGTTTCTTTGCCCTCAAAATGCAGATTGAAGTGGCTGCTCTCACGCTGCGCAAAGTCCGACTCGGCATTCAACTCCCGCTCCGCCCGCGCCAGATACTGGCTCACCGTCGCATCGGGACGCAACGCCAGCGATTTCTTCCACGACCGGATCGCATCGGCCGTGCGGTCGCCCGCATACTGCACAAAGCCCAGCATGGCCAGCGCATCCGCCGACTCGGGAGCGATGCTCGCCGCATGCACAGCGTAAGGCAAAGCCTCCGCCGCATGCCCCGTGCGCATCAGCGCCGCCGCATAGTAAATGAGTAGAGTCGAATTATCTGGCTGAAAGCGTAGCGCCGATTCGTAATAGCCCTGCGCCTGCGGAAAATTCCCCCGGTCCGACTCATGCTTCCCGGCCAGAAAATATGCGGTAGCCGACAGTTCAGAATTGCCGGTCTGCACAATGCTAGCCAGAGCATCGTTATCGACCTTTCCATCCCGTATGACTTCTTCGGCAATCTCGCCCGCGTGGTTGAAGGAAGGCGCAGGCGGCGTGATGTCCGGGGTATCGGCAGCTCCCGCGCGCACCGGAGCACGGCCTCCCGCCTCAATCCGGTCTACCGAAGCTCGCGGGATAGCATAAGAATCATCGCCGACATCATATTCAACGCGGTCTTTACTCTCGCGCACCTGGTCGGCCCAGATGCTGCGCCCATTCTTAAGATGAATGATCTCCCCGGAGGCAGGCAGCGCCAGCGTAGGCACTAGAATCATAGTAATAAAGATAAAGACTCGCACACGGCTGATTCTAGCAACCAGTGAGTAGCGCGGTAAGGTGACCTTGGTGCAAGGGTGGACCGGCTTGTCAGCGGCCTCAACCGCATTGCCGTAGAGACGCGGTTAACCGCGTCTCCTTTGCCAGGAGCAATAAAAAATGGGGCGGCCCAATTCTCTAGCCCGGGACAAGGCAAGGCAGCAGGTCAATCGATCCTGCTTGATCGGGCTGGCATCCTGCCTTCTCTCCGCAATCGCGTTCGCGCAGTCCCCGCCCATCTCCTCCTGTCCGCCATCCACCAGCGACCTCTACGCCAGGATTCGCAGCCTGGGACTCAATCCACAGTCGGTCTACCACATTCGAGGCGCCACCATCGACCGCCCCAATCTCCACATCGATCTCGATGATGGAACCCTCGCCTTCACCGAAGACATTTGCGGCCGCGTCACCGGCGCCTTTTTCCAGGGTGAAGGCGAGGTCCGCCTGCGCCCGCCCAATCGCGCTGAAAGAGGATCGATGCAACTCTTCACCGGCATGGCCATTCTCGAAGAACAGTTCAGTTCGATTTACCTGCGCTTCAACGATGACACCGCCTCCCTCCTGCAACCCTCGCTCACACCTGCGCTCGAGCCCGCTGACTTTATCCAACGGTGGGGCGAGAGCAGCCGCAAGATGGCCGACTTCGACGCTCTCCGCATGTTCCTGGACTTCAGTCATTTCCTCCCTTCCGCCAGTCACGACTCGAAGAAAGAATTTCCCGCATTCCTCCACGCTCATATCCTCGGCACAAAGCTGGGCACGTTCGACGTTTTCTACGATGCGGCCGGCGCCGAGCCGCTCTGGGCGGGCCAGGTCAGCGTAAAGGACGACATCCCTTATTTTGATATCTGGACGTCGTTTGCGCCGCCCGCTCCCAAAGGCAATTCGCCTCCTCGCGAAGCACCGAGCGACGTTTCCATTTCCAGTTTCCAGATTCAGGCCTGGGTGCAGCCGCCCACTAGCCTGCGCTGTTCGACCGAGGTCAAATTGCAAATTCGCAACGGCGGTGAAAGAACGCTTCTCTTTGAACTGTCGCGCTACCTGAAAGCCGACGCCGTAGAATCCGATGGCCGTCGCGTCGACTTCATCCAGAATCCCGCCATCGAAGGAAGCCAGCTGCGCCGCAAAGGGAACGATTTGCTGGCGGTGGTCTTCCCCGCTCCTCTCGCAGCCGGCCGCGAATTGAAACTCCGCTTCACCTACGCCGGCGGCGTGTTGTCCGAGGCCGCCAATGGGTTAATCTACGTGGGCGAACGCGGCATCTGGTATCCAAACTTCGGCCTGAGCCCCGCGCGCTTCGACCTTGAGTTTCACTACCCGCCTAACTGGACGCTGCTAGCGACCGGCAGGCAGTTGTCACGTTCCGCCGCCGAGGAAGCCGACACGTCCGCCGATGCAGCCGCAAATCGAATCCCGCAGCCGGCCACGGAAAAAGTCTCCCGCTGGATTTCCGACCGTCCCATCCCCGTCGCCGGATTCAATCTCGGCAAGTATTCCCGGGCCGAAGCCAAGGCCGGCAACATCCTGGTCGCAGCCTACGGAACCAAGGAAGTAGAAAAGTCATTCCCCAAAGCGCCCACCAAACAGATTCAGCCCTTTCCCACCGCGCCCGCCGGATCACCCAGAACGATCGACCCGATCCTGGTCACCCCCGCGGCGCCATCGCCCGCTCACGATGCCCAAGCCGTAGCCGACAGAACGGCCAAAGCCATCGATAATTTTTCGCAATGGTTCGGCCCCTATCCCTACTCTTCGCTCGCCCTGACCCAAATGCCCGGCGACCTCAGTCAAGGATGGCCCGGCCTCGTCTTTCTATCCAGCTTCGCCTTCCTCAGCCCGCAAGAGCAAACCGATCTGCATTTTGACAACCTGACCCGTGCACTCGATAATCTCGTCCTGATCCACGAAACCGCTCACCAGTGGTGGGGCGACCTGGTCTTGTGGAAGAGCTATCGCGATCAATGGATCTCCGAGGGCTTGGCCAACTATTCCGCGCTCCTGATCCTGGAGAAAAAAAATCCCGAGCAATTCCACCAGATCCTCGAAAAGTATCGCCAGGACCTCCTCAGCAAGAATAAAGATGGAGAGCCGCTGCGCGACGCCGGCCCCGTAACCCTGGGACTGCGCCTTGACTCATCGCATTTCCCCCAAGGCTACGAGGAGATCAGCTACGAACGCGGCACCTGGCTTTTTCACATGCTGCGCTGCATGTTCCGCGATGCCACGCTCGAGGGATCTCCCCACACTCCCGAAACGGTATCCCATTCTCGGAAAGGACACGCGAACGCCCCCGCCAGCGCCGACGAACCCTTCTTCCGCGCCCTGCGCAAAATCACCGAACGCTACGCCGGAAAGACCATCACCACCCAACAACTCGTCCAGGTTTTCGAAGAGGAACTGCCGCGCCCTCTTTGGTATGAGCATCATCGCAAACTGGATTGGTTCCTCTCCGGCTGGATCGAAGGCACGGCCATCCCCGAGCTGCAGGCCCGCGACGTTCACATCACCGAGAAAGCAGGCGCAACCAAGGTGACCGGCATCCTCATACAAAAGGACGCGCCCGAAGATCTGGTGACCGCCGTCCCCGTCTACGCCACCACTGCCAGCAACGAGCGAGTCTTCCTCGGCGAAGTCCTGGCGGATGGCGAAGATACGCCCTTCCACCTCACCGCTCCCAGCGGCACCAGAAAGATTGTTCTGGATCCCGACCAAACCCTTCTGACCGCGCCCAAGTAAGAATTCGCGGTAGAGGCAGGGCTTGCCCCGTCTGCCGACCATTGGGGCGTGGTTAGCCGATCCCGCAGCCATCGGGGCCATGCAATTGCTTCTCAATTATCGTCAATCTCATCGGAGGCGCTATGGTCCCCCAGCCAAGCAAACTAGCCAATGAGCGCGCAAAGAATGAGCGCGCAAAGAATGACCTCGCAAAGAATGACCTCGCAAAGAATGATCGTCCCACTCGCCGCGTCATCCTCCTGGTCGAGGACGAACCTTTCGTGCGTGAGGCCACCGCCAGCATCCTGCAAAACGCCGGCTTCGAAGTCCTGACCGCCGAAGACGCCAACCGCGCCACCAGCATCTACGAACAATTCGCCCGCCGGATCGACCTGCTGATGACCGACATGGTCCTTCCTGGGCAGTCCGGGGAAGAACTGGGCCAGCACTTGCGCCAGCGTTCTCCCCAGTTAACCGTCCTGATAACCTCCGGCTATTACGGCAATCCCGAGTACGAGAAAGAATTCCCAGCCGACAAAACCTATTTTCTGATGAAGCCGTATTCGCGCCGAACCCTGCTCGACAAGATCGAAGCAATCCTGGGAGCCAGGCCGCAAGCCCGTCCCGCCACGCAAGCCGGCTAGCCTAAGCATTCCTCCGTGGACCCCTGTGTCCTCCGTAATAGTGACTTTTCTGCCCGCCGCTCCCCGAAGCAAGAAGAAGTTTATAATCCAACGTTCCCACAAATAACCAAAGTCCCGAAGCCCAGAGGAGCACCCATGACCCAAGCAGGCCGAGTAGCGCTAGTCACCGGAGCGTCGCAAGGCATAGGCCAAGCCTGCGCGCAAGCGCTAGCCCAGCAGGGAGCGACCATCGCCGCAGCCGCCCGCAACCAGCAAAAGCTAGAAGAGCTGGTAGCGCAAATCACAGCTCAAGGCGGCAAAGCCAAAGCCATAGTCATGGACGTCTCCGACGAAGAGCAGGTGAAATCCGGCATCAAGTCGGCGCTAGCCGAATTCGGCAAGATCGACATTCTAGTCAACAACGCCGGAATCACCCGCGACCAACTCGTCATGCGCATGAAGCGCGTCGATTGGGACGCCGTCCTCAACACCAACCTGACCTCCGCCTACCTCTGCATCCAGCAGGTCATCGGCTCCATGCTCAAGCAGCGCTGGGGACGAATCATCAACATCACCAGCATCTTCGGCCAGATGGGCCAGGCAGGCCAGGCAAATTACGCGGCCTCGAAAGCCGGACTAATCGGCCTGACCATGGCCATGGCCCGCGAGGTAGCATCGCGCAACATCACCTGCAACGCCGTAGCTCCAGGATTCATCGAGACCAGCATGACCGCAGTCCTAAGCGAGGAATTCAAGCAGACCGCAGTCAAGTCGATTCCGCTAGGAAGAGTAGGCTCTCCCGAAGACATAGCCAACGCCGTGTGCTTCCTCGCGTCCGAGGAAGCGTCCTACATCACAGGCCATGTGCTGAACGTAAATGGCGGGATGTTGATGGGGTAGAAGCCGAATGCCTTTGATGTAGGGCATGGCTTCAGCCAGGCCGCCAAGAGCCAATAAATACGGGGGCTTCAGCCCCCGAGGCCGTTTCCGGCGTAGGCCGGGGCACTCCTCTAACTTAATCCGGGGGCACCATCGAGAAGATTGGAAACTCACCGGCCCCCAGACTATTAGCAACAAAGTCCAGGGGTCGTCTGCCAAATCTTGTCATCCCGTCGAACGCATTTGTCATCATGAGCGGAGCGAAGGATCTGCTTGTGCTGGGCATCCGAGGCCGGGGTGTGGGGAGAGGTCGCGTTGGCGGCTCACACCGGTTAGTGATTTAGGTCACAGCCGCTGGGTGGGGAGATTAGGACAATAGACGGGAAACTTAGGGAGGGGCCTGTGTTCAAAATTGTCAATGCCCAGTTTATTGCTCCGGGGATCAAGCGCTTTAGTATCGAGGCGCCGCGGATTGCCCGCAAGCAGCGGCCGGGCCAGTTTGTCATCGTGCGGATTTGCGAGAACGGCGAGCGGATTCCTTTGACCATCGAGCGGTCGGACCCGGAGGCGGGCACGGTCAATATCGTGGTGCAGTCGATTGGGAAGACCACGCATCTGCTGAATTCTCTGGAGACGGGCGACAGCATCATGGATATTGTCGGGCCTTTGGGGAAGCCCTCGGAGATTGCGAGCTTCGGGACCGTGGTCACGATTGGCGGCGGAGTGGGGACGGCTATGGCTTATCCCACGGCGGCGGCGATGAAGCGGGCGGGGAATAAGGTGATCACGATTCTCGGCGGGCGTAATAAGGACCTGGTCATTCTGGAAGACGAGATGCGCGCGGTCAGCGACACGGTATTTGTTACCACCGACGATGGGAGTTACTCCGACAAGGGGCTGGTGACGGATAAGCTGCGGCAGTTGATTGAGAACGGGACTCGAATTGATCTGGTGCTGGCGGTGGGGCCGATTCCGATGATGCGGGCGGTGGCGGAGATGACGCGCAAGGAGCACATCAAGACCATGGTCAGCCTGAATCCGATCATGATCGATGGGACGGGAATGTGCGGTGGATGCCGCGTGCTGGTGGAGGGAAAGAGCGAGTTTGCTTGTGTGGATGGTCCGGAGTTCGATGCGCACCGGGTGGATTTTGCGGTGCTGGTGCAGCGGAATTCGATGTATCGCGATGCGGAGAAGCGGTCGATGGAAGAATATCTGAAGGAAGTTGCGGCTGGGAAGGCTGAGGCCCAGCAAGCTCCGACGGAAGCGGTAACGGCGGGATGCGCCCTGGAGGCTAAGTAATGGCGACGGAAAAAGTGAAGTCGAAGAATCCGGTACCGAATCGCGAGCGGATCAAGATGCCGCGGCTGCATATGCCGGAGCAGGCTCCGGAGATACGGGCGCATGAGTTCACCGAGGTGAATCTCGGATATTCGGAAGAGTTGGCGCGGCAGGAGGCGATTCGGTGCCTCGAGTGCGCCAAGCCTACGTGCGTGTCGGATTGTCCGGTGGGCGTGAAGGTGAAGGACTTTGTGGAGTTGATCGTGGAAGGGAAGTTCATGGAGGCGGCGGCGAAGATCCGCGAAGATAACGTGCTGCCGGCGATTACGGGACGGGTTTGTCCGCAGGAAGATCACTGCGAAGGGTCTTGCCTGCTGAAGAGGAAAGGCGAGTCGCTGGGAATCGGCTATCTGGAGCGATTTGTGGCGGACTATGAGCAACAGCATTTTGATATTACGAAGATTGTGAAGGCTCCACCGACGGGGAAGAAAGTCGCGATTGTGGGGAGCGGGCCGTCGGGATTGACGGCGGCTGGAGATTTGGTGCAGAAGGGGCACGCAGTGCACGTATTTGAGGCGCTGCATGAAGTGGGTGGCGTGCTGGTGTACGGGATTCCCGAGTTTCGTCTGCCTAAGAAGATTATTCGCCAGCAGGTCGATATCATGCGGGCGATGGGCGTGGAGTTTGAGACGGACGTCGTGGTCGGACGCACGGTCACGATTGACGAGTTGCTGGAAGAAGAAGCCTACGATGCTGTGTTTATCGGGACGGGCGCGGGGCTGCCGCAGTTCATGGGGATTCCGGGAGAACATTTGAATGGAGTTTACTCGGCGAACGAGTTTTTGACCCGGATTAATCTGATGAAGGCTTACCAGTTTCCCAAGTATGACGAGCCCATGTTGGATTTCAAGGGCAAAGATGTGGCGGTGATTGGCGGCGGGAATACGGCTCTGGATGCGATCCGGTCGGCTTTGCGGCTGGGAGCGCGAAAGGCGTACGTACTGTACCGGCGCAGCGAGGCGGAGATGCCGGCCCGAATCGAAGAAGTGAAGCATGCTAAAGAGGAAGGGATTGAGTTCCACGTGCTGACGGCGCCTACGGAATTTTTGTCGGACGGCAAGGGATGGCTTGCGGGGGCACGGTGCCTGAAGATGGAATTGGGCGAGCCGGATGCTTCGGGACGGCGTCGTCCCGTGCCGATTCAGGGATCGGAGTATGAGGTGCCGTTGTCGGTGGCGGTGATGGCGATTGGGACCACGGCGAATCCGATTGTGCAGAGTACGACTCCGGGACTGAACACCAATAAGTGGGGATATATTCAGGCGGACGAGACTTCGCAGAAGACCTCGCGCAGAGGTGTGTTTGCGGGCGGCGATATTGTTACGGGCGGCGCTACGGTGATTCTGGCTATGGGAGCGGGGCGGCGCGCGGCTAAGGCCATTGATGAGTATCTGGTTTCGGGCGTGTGGGAGACTCCAGTGCCGGCGGTGGTGCAGTAGGGGCGTCGCGGCGTCCTGCCCGGCTCTACATTGCGAATCGATTGCACGGGCGAGACGCCCCTCGCTCCATCCGTATGTCTCCGTCGCTTTTCATCTCCTGGGAGTTGTCCGCCGCGAACTATGCGAGAAGAATCGGCTGTGACCTCCATCACAGTGCGGGCCTATAGGCTGGGTTACAATCCTCGTCGATTTCCGACTTAAAAAAATCTCGGATCGCACTGCTGCGCTTTGCGAAACGCTAAGCGTGTCTCGTTGTCTGCGAGATTTGGTTAGAAGTGCAATTTGAACACATCTTGCTGGCGAGGTGAATTGTGAAGCAAATGATTCTGGTCGCAACTGTTCTGATTCTTTTGGTTATCCCCGGGTTCGCTCAACAGCCAATTACCATCGGATTTACCGTTTCCAAGACTGGCGCCCTGAACGTCGATTCCCTGGAGCAATACCGCGGGTTTGAACTGTGGCGCGACACCGTGAACAATGCCGGAGGCATCAAGGCCGGCGGGAAGAGCTACAAGGTACAGTTCGCCAGCTACGACGACGAGTCGAACTCGAAGCGCGTGCAGCAGCTTTACAGCCGCATGATCCTCGAGGACAAGGCGGACTTCCTGTTTAGTCCTTACTCGTCTCCGCTTACGGCTACTGCGGCGGTAGTAACGGAACAGTATGAAAAGATCATGCTGACTTCCGGCGCAGCCGAACCGAAAACCTACACCCTGGGCAACCAGGACTTGTTCCAGATGTTCGCGCCTGCTCCTGAGTATCTAAAAGTTGCGCTAGACGCTTTGAAGACCAAGGATCCCAAAGCCAGTGTCGCTTTCGTGTATGAGGACTCTTCGTTCTCGGTAGCGGTGGTGACTCCGGCGAAGGCTTACGCGCAGCAACTCGGGTTTAATGTTGCGTTCAGCGAAGCTTATGCTCCCAACACCACCGACTTCAGCTCCATCATCGACAAAGTGATTTCGTCGAAGGCTACCGTGCTGCTCGGGGGCGGCCACTATGCCGATGGGTCGACCTTGGCGCGACAACTCTCCAGCCACAAAGTTCCGCTGAAGATGCTGACGTTGCTGGTGGCTCCTGACAGTCCGCAGTGGGTCGAGCTGGGGGATGCGGCACTGGGCGTGATGGTGCCCTCACAGTGGGAACCCCAGTCGGCATTCAAGGCGCAGTATGGGCCGAGCGGGGCGGAGTTCGCCAAGGCGTACACCGCAAAATACAATGCTCCGCCCAGCTATGAATCGGCTGGTGGCTATGCCTGCGGGCTGATTCTGCAGCACGCTATTGAACAGGCGGGTGTAATTGAGTCGTCCAAGGTGGCGCAGGCGCTGAATGCGATCGATGTGACAACTTTCTATGGGCGGACAAAATTCGCGACCGCCTCGAACGAGCACGGGATGCAGGTGGGGCATTCCATGGTTCTGGCGCAGTGGCAGAAGGACAAGTCCGGCAAAGTGGTTAAGGAAGTTGTGTGGCCGCTGGCGGGCAAGAGCGCCAATCTTAGTTATCCAATGCACTAAGGAATATCGGC
The DNA here is from genome assembly GCA_963775845.1 of uncultured Acidobacteriaceae bacterium. Lineage (GTDB taxonomy): Bacteria > Acidobacteriota > Terriglobia > Terriglobales > Acidobacteriaceae > Acidiflorens. The sequence continues at coordinate 1,449,601 of CAVZKN010000002.1, forward strand.
TGATCTGAACTCAAAGGCTTTGCTTTTCGATGGCCCGCTCACCCGCTTGCCAGTTCGGGGCATTGGTCATCCGGAAGTTGAACCCATGAACTCGAAAGGTGAGATATGTCAGGCGTCCTAGCTTCCATGATCGATGGCTTACTCGTCGGAGCAGTATACGGGCTCGCGGCGATGGGCTTGAGTCTGATCTGGGGAGTGATGGATGTCATCAATCTCACCCACGGGGCCATGATCGCGCTGGGCATGTTCTGCATGTATCTGCTCTACGCAGCGACCGGTGTCAATGCTTATGTGTTGTTACTGCCCACCATCGGCTTCGGCTTGATGATCGGACTTGTCGTTTACTGGATGGCGGTGCACTGGGTGGTGGGGCGCTCCATGTTGATGAGCCTGCTCTCCACGTTTGCCGTGAACATGATGGTCATTGGGATCGGTACGGCGGTGTGGAGCACAAGTCCTTACAACGTTAACTTCGTTCTCCCAGGCATCACCGTGGGAGCCTATACTTTCACCGGAAATCACATTGCTGCTGCCATCTCCGCAGTGGTCATAGCGCTGGCGCTGCAACTATTCCTCTATCACACACGCACGGGTAAAGCTATTCGCGCGGTGGCCGATAATCGCGAGGCGGCTGAGCTGATGGGGATCTCTTCGACGGCGGTGCTTAGTATCGCGTTTGCAATTGGCATCGCTCTGGCGTGTACATCGGGCGCGCTGGTCTCCACCTTGTTTCCCTTCACCATTCTTTCTGGGGCTACATACCAATTGAAAAGTTTCGTGGTAACCATTCTGGCGGGACTGGGCAAGCCGTTCGGAGCTTTGGTCGCGGGAGTGCTGCTGGGGTTGCTGGAGGGAGTGGTCACGCCGTTCATAGCTGTCAGTTGGATTCCGCTGATCGAGTTTGGGCTGTTTGTAGTGGTGCTAGTTGCGTTTCCGCAGGGCATCTTCGGCAAACGGGCGGCAGCATGATCCTGCGCCGACCTTTCTTCTGGATTATTTTGCTTCTCGCCGCCGGGTTCATTTACGCGCCGCTGCACAACAATAACGTTTCTCTGCGTGAAGATCTTATCCTTATTGCCATCGCCATTATTCTTGCCAGTAATTTGAACCTGATGATCGGCTACACCGGCTACGTGAACTTCGGCCACATCGTCTTCTACGGACTGGGTGGCTACGTGGGGCTCTATTTGACTACGGTGCGTGGATGGAACCTGATTTTATCGGCGCTGGTGGCGGGTGCGGTGGTGAGCTTCTGCGCTTTTCTGTTCGGACTGGCCGTTCTGCGCTTGCGCGGCGCTTACTTTGCGTTGGCCACGATTGGCATTCTTCAGGCTGTGCAGGCGTTCGTGTCGAACTTCGATCCCTGGGGAAGGTCTACGGGGATGTATCTGTCGTTTGAATCCTACCGGTCGCTGGGCGGGGCGCGGCATGCTCTATGGATTACTTACTACCTTATTATTGCGGTCATGGCGCTCTCGATGATCGTCAGCCTGGCCATTAAGAATTCCAAGTTTGGCCTGGGCTTATTTGCCATTCGCGAGGATGAAGACGCCGCCGTCGTGTTGGGCGTCAACGCCACACTGTACAAGGCGATCATCTACAGTGTGTCCGCATTTCTGCCAGCCGTGGCGGGCACGCTGATGTTTTTCAAGAACGGGATGATCGATCCTTCGATCGCCTTCGAGTACATGCTGTCGTTGGAAGGGATCGTCATGCTGATGCTCGGCGGCCAGGGGTCTGTCATCGGCGCGGCTTTGGGCGGGACACTCTATGAGCGGCTTCGCTCTTACCTGCTTACTTCTCCAGCGCTTTCAAACTTTCATCTGGTGATTGCCGGAGGATTGCTGCTGCTGGTCGTTCTGTTCGCGCCGGGCGGTTTGATCGGTTGGGTGTATCGCCTGGTACCGCGCGCGCGCAAGGTGATCGAATGAGCAATCTGTTGGAAGTGCGTGGCGTGAGCAAGCGGTTTGGCGGGCTGATCGCGGTTTCTGAAGTCAGCTTCGATATCGGTGAGGGCGAGATTTTGGGACTGATTGGTCCCAATGGCGCCGGGAAGACAACTTTGTTCAATGTCGTGAACGGAGTCTACAAGGCTGACCAGGGAACGATCACCTTTGCGGGAAAAGACATTACGCGCTATTCGCCGGACAAGATTGTGCACTTAGGCCTCGCGCGGACACACCAGATCGTGAAGCCACTGAACGACCTTTCTGTGCTGGACAATGTCACGGTAGGCGCCTGTTTTGGACGTGAAAATCTCGATAAGGCCGAGGCGCGCAAGGTCGCTTCGGAAGTGCTGCAGCAGGTTGGATTGGGGGATCGCGCCGACACCTTGGCGCGCTCGCTCACAATCGCCGGCAAAAAACGTCTGGAAGTAGCGCGGGCGCTGGCAGCGAAACCTAAGCTTTTGTTGCTGGACGAGGTGCTTGCGGGGTTGAATCCCACCGAAGTTGCGACCATGATCGAACTGGTTCGCAAGATCCGCGATAGCGGAGTCTCGGTACTTATGATCGAACATCTGATGCAGGCGATCATGAGCCTATCCGATCGCATTGTGGTGCTGAACCTGGGCCGCAAGCTGGCGGAAGGCCGTCCGGAAGAAGTGGTGCACAATTCGGAAGTCGTCGAAGCATACCTGGGCTTTCCCGATATCGTTGACAAACTGACGAGGATGGAATGACGGACTTGGCCCTTAAACTGGAGAACATCGAGTCGGGGTATGGCGAAGTGCAAGTCCTGTGGGGCATTTCGCTCGATGTTGCGCGCGGGAAACTAACCACCATCATCGGAACGAATGGTGCCGGCAAAACCACCAGTCTGCGCACCATTATGGGCAGCGTGCGTGCCTGGAAAGGCCGCATACTGCTGCACGGAGAAGATGTCACGCGGCTTTCGCCCCATGCCAAGGCAAATCGCGGGCTGGTACTGGTGCCGGAAGGGCGTCAGCTTTTCCCGGACATGTCAGTAGAAGAGAATCTGGAGATGGGCGGCTATTCAAAGCGGGCCCGCAAGCGAGAGAAGGAGAATCTGGAACGCGTCTATTCGCTGTTTCCGCGCCTGAAAGAACGCCGCCAGCAGAAGTCCTCCACTCTATCCGGCGGCGAGCAACAGATGCTGGCCATGGGCCGCGGACTGATGCAGGAGCCAGAGGTGCTGATGATCGACGAACTCTCGCTCGGTCTGGCTCCCGTGCTGGCGCAACAACTCTTTCTGACCTTGGGCAGCCTGCGGAAACAGGGGCTCACGGTTGTCCTAGTGGAACAGAATGTGCATCTCGCATTGGCGATCAGCGACTATACGTACGTCTTTGCCGAAGGGCGAATCAACATTCGCGGCAAATCGGACGACGTCGCAAGAATGGATGAAGTGCGACGAGCGTACCTTGGACTCTAAAAAAGCGAGAGCGATTTCCCCGCCGAGGCGGTCGCCTTAGTGACACGACGCGACTTTTGGTGACCTTTCCAACCGTACGAAATCCTACCTACAGATTCATTTAATCAGCCACTGGTTGACGTTGCTGCTGCAGACGTTCGGTCAGGAAATCCAAAAATTCTTTCAGGCCTTCGCCGCTTTTTGACGATAATTTGAAAACCTGCATACCGGGGCGGACGGCTTGAATGTTCCCATAAGCCGCTGGCCAGTCGAATTCCACGGCTTCGGCTAGATCCATCTTTGTGACTACGGCTATGTCGGCGCTGTGGAAGATGGTGGGATATTTCAGGGGCTTGTCTTCGCCTTCCGTGACCGCGGTCAGGACCAGACGCAGGTCTTCTCCTAAATCGTAAGAGGATGGGCAAACCAGGTTGCCTACGTTCTCAATGAAGAGGAAGTCGAGGTTGCGTAGGTCCCAACCTTCCAGAGCTTTTTCTACCATCGCGGCTTCGAGGTGGCACAGAGTGCCGGTGGTGATCTGCTTGACGGGGGCCTGGCTGCGGGCGAGGCGGGCGGCATCGTTTTCCGTGGCCAGATCTCCGACCAGGGCGGCTACGCGAGAATTGGGGCGGAGTTCGGTGAGAATTTTTTCCAGGAAGGCGGTCTTGCCCGAGCCGGGGCTGGAGACGAGGCTGACTACGAAGACTCCGGCGTCGCGAAAGCGCTGACGCAGGGCGCGGGCTATCTGATCGTTTTGCTTGAGAACATTTTTTCGGACTTCTACCAGGCGGGGCTCGGATTTTTTGGTTGGTGTCGTTGTCATTATTCAATCTCCAGCGCTACTACTTCCAGTTCTTTTCCTTGGATGATTTCAAAGGCCGGCGTTCCGCATTCGCTGCAAGTGCACATTTGGATGGAGGTAATGGGGCGCTCGGCTTTGCACGTGGTACAGAAGATGATCACGGGAACTTCTTCAATTTCGAGTCGCGTGCCTTGCAGCGGCGTTTCGAAGCAGGCCATTTCGTAGGATGAGAGCAGGGCGTCTTTTACTACTCCTGCCAGCGGCCCTAGTTTGAGGCAGACGGCTATGACCCGGACTCCGCGCTTCTCCATTTCTTCCTGGGCCAGTTCGACGATGCTCATCGCTATGGAAAGTTCGTGCATATTATTTGGCCGTGGTGCAGGCGGCCAGCGCGGATTGTCCCAGGCTGATGCCTCCGTCATTGGTGGGGACGGCCTGATTGACCCAAATTTGGTTGATCCAGATTCTATGCTTTTCGCCGACGGAATTCTGCGGCGCGAATAACGACTTCAGGTCTTGCAACAGCAACTCATTCTGGAAGACGCCTCCGGACAGGACGATGGTGTCGAGGCTGTGCGCTTTGCAGAGGGCGCGGGCGGCATCGGTGAGGCCTTGCGCCACTCCTTTTTGGAAGGCGCGAGCGATTTCGGGGATGGCGCGTCCACCTTGGCGATCTCGGGCGACGGCTGCGAGGAGCGGGCGGAAATCCAATTTCATTTCTGCGAAGGGGAAGGGATAGGGCTCGACGTTTTTTGCAGAATCATCGTGCGTGCGGCGGGCCGTGTGCTCCAGCCACATGGCGGCTTGACCTTCGAAAGTGATGCTGCGCGTGAAGCCTAGGAGAGCGGCGGCGGCGTCGAAGAGGCGTCCCGTGGAGGTGGTGGGGAAGGTGCGGACATTTTTTTCTATGAGTTGTGCGGCGGTTTTGTAGCGCGGCGGAAAATTGAAAGGCGCGGCGGTCAGGTCGGGCAGGCCTTCGATTTGCGCGAGGAATCCGGCGGCTGCTTGCACGGGATGCTCGGCGGCGGCATCTCCTCCAGCGAGGGCGGCAGGGCGGAGATGGGCTACGCGGGTGAATCCCTGGTTCACGCTGCCCACGAAAAATTCGCAACCCCAGATGGAGCCGTCGTCGCCATAGCCGGTGCCGTCGCAACTGATGCCCAGAACTTGCTTGTCGAACTCATTGTGCTCGGCGAGGACTGAAGCGATGTGGGCCCGGTGATGCTGGATGGGCATTATTTTCGCCGCGTGAATTGTGGGCGCGTGCGTGGTGGAACGATATTGCGGGTGGGCGTCGTGGACGACCAGCAGATCGTCGACGTTCACTTCGTACATCGATAGCAGATCGGCGATGGTTTGCTCGAAGGCGCGGAAGGCTTCGTAGTGGTCGAGATCGCCGATGTGCTGGCTGACGAAGGCTTGCCCGTTGACTACGAGGGTAATGGCATTCTTGAGATCGGCGCCCAGGGCCAGGATAGGGCGAGTGGTGGGGAGTTGGGCTACGGCTGCTGGAGCGTATCCGCGGGCGCGGCGGAGAACGGCGGATCCGAAGATTCCGGCGCGGGCCACGGAGTCGTCTACGCGGCGGGCTATGGGACGCTCTCCGATGAGGAAGGCGTCGGCGATTCCTTCGAGACTTTCGAGCGCGTGGGCATCTTCGTAGGCGATCGGCTCGCTGGAGCGGTTCGCGCTGGTCATGACCAGGACTTCGGGAGCTCCGGAGGCGAAAAGGAGGTGCTGCAGGGGAGTGTAGGGGAGCATCACACCCAGTTCGTCGTTGTCGGGGGCGATTTCGTCGAAGGCTACTGCCGCGGAATTTTGTTTTGCTTTGGCTAAGACTTGGGCCAGAACTATGGGACGCGCGGTCGAGGTCAGCAGGGCTTCCGCTTCAGGGTTGAGATCGATCAGGCCAGCGGCGGTGGGCAGGTCCTTGGCCATGACGGCGAAGGGTTTTTCTTTGCGGAACTTGCGTTCGCGCATCGCGGCCACGGATTTAGCGTTGCGGGCATCGCAGGCAAGGTGATATCCGCCTAAGCCTTTTATCGCGAGGATCTGGCCTTCGTTGAGAACCTCGGCGACCTTGCCGATGATTTCTTCGGCGGGTGGATCGGCAGCATCCTGATCAGCGTGGCGCAAATAATATTTGGGGCCGCAGTTCGGGCAGGCTACGGGCTGCGCGTGAAAGCGGCGGTTGGCGGGATCTTTGTACTCGGCGGCGCAGTAGTCGTCGAGCGGCCACGCCTTCATCGTTGTGTTGGGACGGTCGTAGGGCAGGGCCAGGATTACGGTGTAGCGCGGTCCACAATTAGTGCAGTTGATGTAGGGATACTGGCAGCGCGGATTCTGCGGATCAAACAGCTCGGTCAAGCATTCGGCGCAGACAGGCAGGTCGGGCGAGATGCGGACGGTGGGGCGATCGCGGCGATGGCTCTCGCGGATGGTGAAGCCGTTCAGGCCGCGGGGTTGGGCGGGTTCGATCTCCAGTTCGGCTATGCTGGCGGCGGGAGGGGGTTGCGTTTTCAGATCGGCGACGAAGGCTTGCACTCCTTTTTCGGACCCTTCGATGTAAATCTCTACGCCTTCTTCGCCGTTGAGGACCCATCCGTTTAACGTGTTTGCTTGGGCCAGGCGATAGACGAAGGGGCGGAAGCCTACGCCCTGCACGACTCCGCGAACTTTTATGGTGCAGGCGCTTGGTATGATTTTTTCCGCCTGCATAAGTTCGATCAGTCGGTTTCTACGATGCAGCTTCTTCCTTGCCACCCCACCTGCACCACGCGGCCGTCCTCTACCAGGATGGGCACGTTGCGCTGGCCTCGGGCCACTTCCTTCATGCGGGCTCGCGCGGCGGGGTCGGCCTCTACATCGTACTCGATGAAGTCCTGGCGGCGGAGGTCAAGCCAGTCGCGCATTTCCTGCGTGTGCGGGCAGCGCGCGGTGCCGAAGAGTTCAAGCCTGGCCACGAACTGGCGCCTCCAACTCCAATTCTAACGACTCGCGAATGATGTGGTAAATCGAGGCCTGGATCTCCTGAATTCTCGGAATGTAATCGCAGTGAACGACGACCGGGTAGTCGGCCAGCTGGCGGCGGAGGATTTCTCCTCCGTCATAACCGAGCAGAGCTACGGTCAGCAGGTTGCGCTTACGGGCCTCTTCGAGCGCCATGACGATGTTGCGCGATCCGCCGCTGGTCGAGATTCCGATGGCTATGTCTTCGGGCTTGGCTTGCGCTATCAACTGGCGGAGGAAGATGCATTCGGTGCCTACGTCGTTGGCTACTGCCGTGATGTTCGCGGGCTCCAGCGCCAGCGAAATTGCAGGGATAGGCCGATAGCCTGGCGGGGGAAGCACGCAGTCGATCGCCCAGTCGTTGGCGTCGGTGGCGGAGCCTCCGTTGCCGAAGATGATCAGTTTGCCCCCGCGCTGCAGGCGGTCGTGCATGGCCTTCGTGGTCGCGGCGATTTGCTCGGCTTCCTCTTTGGCTACCTGCTCGCGCAGCTTCGCGTCGTCGCGGACTTTCATCAGGATGGAATTAGCTACGTCGGTGACCAGACCGCTCGTGGATTGTTTCTCTTGTCCCAGAAATGGATAGAGGAAGCCGGCTTCGCCTACGTCGCGGCCTAGCTCGCGATGCTCGAAGAAGACGTGCACGGTCTCCCAGAGCGTGTGATAGAGGAGTTCGATTAGTTCCTGATGGATGAAGGGATCTTGCGTCGCCGCTTCTACGGCGTAGGAACTGTTTTTCCCCGGCTGATGCTGGCCGGGGAGGGCGAAGGTCATGGCGTTCCGCGACTCGGCTTGCTCGAGAGCGGCCCAGACTTCGGGATCGCCTTCGGGTGGTCCGAAGCCCATAACCATGTCTTCGGGGTGGAGAATAGCTGCTAGCCAGGGGCGGAATGAGATGGAGAGATCGAGCGCGGGCAGGGCGCGCTTGCCTACGATTACGGGATGAACGAATTCTACGGAGACGTGCTGGGCATCAGTGGCGTAAGGGCCGCGGCCGAAAGCCAGGAGGCGTCCGCCCTGGAGGAAACGCTCAGACATCGCTCGGCAGGCTTCGGCCAGACGCGGCGCTTCGTGGGCGAAGAATTTTTCCATGACGTCGTTGCGGGCCAGCAAGCGCTCTTCGATGCGCGTTGCCAGCCGGGAGGGCGCTTGAGAGCGGGGAGACATAATCTAATTCTATCGGGCCATCGGGTGATCGGGCCATCGGGCCATCTAAATTCAAAGGCGTTTGGATTTTGACTTTCGATCGCCCGATGACCCGATGGTTAGATGACCCGATCTCTCCGATTCCGCTACGCGCTTAACAGATGCGCGGCAGTGGGTCGCCTACCAGCATATCTACGATGCGGCTGCCTCCGTAGCGGGTGGTTTCCAGGACAGCTCCGGCGGGCTGGTCACGGACTTCTCCGATCATGCAGGCTTGTTCGCCTCCGGGGGCCAGTTGCAGGGCGTTCAGCGCGGCGTCGGCATATTCGGGAGAGACTACGGCGAGGAACTGGCCTTCGTTGGCGATGTGCAACGGATCGAGACCCAGGAGTTCGCAAGCTCCTCTGACCGCGTCGCGGACCGGGATCTGCTCCTCGAAGAGCACGATTCCTAAGCCACAATCGAGCGCCAGTTCGTTCAGGGATGTCGCCGCGCCACCTCGCGTCGGATCGCGCATCCAGCGGATTCCGGGGGCAGCTTCCCGGGCCATGGCTTCTACCAGCGGGAAGACGGAGCGCGTGTCGGAGCGCAAGTCGGCTTCTATGTCGAGCTCTCCTCGGGCCAGAAGGATGGTGATGCCGTGATCTCCTATGGGGCCGGACAGAAGAATCTTGTCTCCGGGGCGAGCGGATTTTGGATCTATGTTCAGGCCAGGCAGGGGACGACCAATGCCGGTAGTGGTGATGTAGAGGCCATCGGCTTTGCCGTGCTCGACCACCTTGGTGTCGCCTCCGGCTATTTTCACGCCGGCTTCGCGGGCGGCTTTGGCCATGGCGCGGACTTCGGCGGTCAGGATTTCGGTGGGAAGTCCGGCTTCGAGAATGTAGGTGCAGACCAGCGCTTCGGGCTTGGCTCCGGAGACGGCCAGATCGTTGACGGTGCCATTGACGGCGAGTTCGCCGATCGAGCCTCCAGGGAAGGCCAGCGGGCTGACTACGAAACTGTCGGCGGTGATGGCGACCTTTGCGCCACTGATATTAAGGTGAGCAGCGTCGCCTAGAGGGTCTTTCGAATTGCCGAAGAGCATGGGCGCGAAGAGGCCGTCGATCAGGCGGCGGCTGGCTTTGCCTCCGGCGCCGTGCGCCATTTCAATTTGCGGCTCGCGGAAGCGGATGCGAGGCTCCGGGGCGGCGGCATTTTTTTCGGCGGGAGTTTCCAGTTCCAGTTTCAAAGTTTTCCACCCGACTTCAATCTTGATGCAATCAGAGACGGGGTAAGCCCTGTCTCTACAGACGAATTTTCCCGAAAGCTAGGCGCTCAGACTCACAAGATCCGCCAGCGCGTTTTTCCGGTGCTCGTAATTGTAGTAGGCGGCGCATGATCCTTCCGAGGAGACCATGAGCGCGCCTACCGGATGTTCGGGCGTGCACTCGCGTCCGAAAAGTTTGCATTGATGCGGTTTTAGCACGCCTTTTAATACTTCTCCGCACTGCGCGGCTTTGGGATCGGTTACGCGCACTCCGGGCACGTGAAAGCGGTGCTCAGAATCGAATTCGGCGTAGTTCGCGCGGATGCTGAGCGCGGATTGCGAGATGAACCCGAGCCCTCGCCATTCGAAGTACGGGCGAAGCTGAAACACTTCAGCCATGGCTCTTAGCGCGGCGCGGTTGCCTTCCCAGGGGACCACGCGCTTGTACTGATTTTCTACCTTGGCTTCTCCGGCGTTGAGTTGGTGGAGGATCATTACGATCGACTGCAACATGTCGAGTGGTTCGAAGCCGGAGACGGCGATGGGCTTGCGTTCGTTGGCGGCGATCCAATCGTAGGGACGACAGCCGATTACGGTCGAGACATGGCCGGGGCCTATGAAGGCGTCCAAGCGCATATCGGGAGAATCCAGAATCGCGCGGATCGCGGGAATAATCGTTACGTGGTTGCAGAAGACAGAGAAATTTTCGATGCCCTCGGCTTTGGCGCGCATCAGCGTTAGCGCGGTAGAAGGCGCGGTGGTTTCGAATCCGATGGCGAAAAACATTACATGCTTCATGGGATTGGCGCGTGCTAATTTCAGGGCGTCAGACGGAGAGTAGACGATGCGGACGTCCATGCCTCTGGCTTTGTGTTCGAGCGGGCTGCCGGTTGTGCCGGGAACTCGCATCATGTCGCCGAAGGCGGTGAAGATCATGTTGGGATCTTGCGCGAGCGAGAGGCCGTCGTCGATGCGGCCCATGGGGAGAACGCAGACGGGGCAGCCGGGGCCGTGGATCAGTTCGATGTTTTCGGGAAGAAGATCTTTCAGGCCGAAGCGGTAGATAGCGTGGGTGTGTCCGCCGCAGACTTCCATCAAGCGGTAGTGCCGCTTGGGATCGGCCAGGCGCTTGATTTCTTCCGCGGTGCGCGTGATCAGTTCGGCGTCGCGAAACTCGTCTACGAATTTCATGCGGAGCCTCCCGTGGGAAACAAGTGGGGAAGGATTTCGTTTAATTGCGCGCGTTCGGTCTCCTGCGAATTGATTTCGTTGAGACCGTAGCCTTGGACCTCCTGCGCGGCGGCTTCTACTTCGCCCAACATTTTCAGGGTCGCCATCTGGTCGGCGGCATCCTGCTGGCTGATTTTGCTCATGGCGAAGCCGACGTGGATCAGGACCCAATCGCCGGGGACGGGCTTGTCGTCCTGCAGCAAGCCGAGATCAATTTTTCTTCGGACACCCACTACCTCGACCAGCGCGGAGTCGCGATTTTCGGGTGAGATCTCGAGGATCTTTCCTGGTATGGCTAGACACATATTGCATCCTCCGGCGGCGTATGTTGACTCATCGTGCGGCAGCGATTTCTTCGATAACTCATGTGCATTCTCGTTTTTTCTTTCGATCCCAATTCATCTTCTAACGAACAGAGCGCTTCCTTTACGCCAGCTTGCGGGCGGAAATGATGAACGACAACTTCAGTTCGTCTTTCAGTTTCACGGTGCCCGCGGCGGCGGTTACGGGACGAATCTCGTAATCGCTCAGGCGGACGGTGAAATCTCCGGCAGCGCGTAGTTCGTTGCCGTTGATTGAGACGCGGGCGGAGACGGGTTGGTTGCGCGTGACTCCGTGCAGCGTCAGCTCTCCGTTCAGGGCCGCCCAGTATTGACCTTCGCCGGTCTTGCTGGCGGTGAGACGCGAACAGTCGTAAATAATTTGCGGATAGGAATCGGATTCCAGGACTTCGTTGTGCATGGTTTGGTTGATTTCGTCGCGGTCTTTCTTGCTGATGTCGTCGATCGCAACCAGCGACGCGGAATGGATGACGAGGTGAAGGGAGCTGTGCTCCACGGCTTCGGGATTGAGCAGAACGTCGCCCTCGAAGTCAGGGATGGAAATGGTCGGGTTATGGCCGAACATGGAAAGCAATCCGGTGGCGAAAGCTTTCACGGTAAAGTTGCTTCCGCGGCTGTCAATGGAATAGCGAACCGTGGCGTCCTCCGCTTGTACCTGGGGTTGCGTAGCGTACTGCACTGGCACTACCTCCTGGCAAAACCGGGCTCAGTTTCGAAAAGCATTTTCTACTCTTGCTTGCGAGCGACCACATAAAAAGACAGCTTCAGCTCGTCTTGCAGTTTGAGGCTGCCTTTGGCGACGGACGCGATACGGATGTTGTAATCGCTCTGCCGCACGGTGAATTCGCCGAAGGCGCGGGCACTGTCGGCTCCTATGGAGACCTGGGCGCCAAATGCCAGATCGTTATTTGCTCCGTGTAGTTGCAACTTGCCGCGCACCCTCACCCGGAATAAATCTTCGCGCAGTTTCTCCATCTTCGCCTCCGTGGATTGGAAGGCGACGTCGGGATAGATCCTCGTCTCGAGCACTTCATCATTCATCACGCGATGCAGCTCCCTTCGATCGTCGTCGCGAAGCTCGTCGAGCACCTCGAGCGATGCGGCCTTGATGCGAACGGTGATGGAGGCTGCATCGAGTTGATTGGCATTTTTCACAATCTCACCGGTCCAATCGCGAATCGCGATCTTGGGGCTCTGCGCTATGACAGCAATTAATCCGCTGGCAAAAGCCTGCACGGTGAACTGGCTCACGCGCGTGTCAATTGCGTAACGAACCATGCCAAGTCCGGGCGATGCCATCGTGAGTATGTCCTCCTTCGCCTTACATTGCCCGCAATTTTAAATAACGATCGAGATCGGGCAACGCGGCTTGCGCGAGGTCGCCTATGCCAAACTGGTTCAGATAACGCTTGGCGATGGGATTGGACAGAATCAGGCCGGCTCCGAAAACTACTAGAGCGACGCCGCTGAGCATCATGAGTGTGTCGCGGTCGGTCAGGCTTCCATTACCATTTGTTTCGCTTGCCATGGCAGTCTCCTTTTTGGCGGATATGGTTCAGGTTGAACTCAAATTTTGTTTCGTGAAATGTTTTCGATCATCCTTTTGATCGAGGATCTTGTGGATCAGCGACTCGACCAGGTTGACCGCTTCGTCTACGGCAGCCTCGACGGGAACGCTTAAGCCCATCTGGCCTTGTTCGCCGCCGAGCGTTTCCGGTTCGCAGCCCACCAGCAGCAGGTTTTTCACTTCGATATTCATGGCCCTGGCCATGCGCAGCACGTTGGCGGGGTTCATGGTATGGGCGTCGACTGTAGCCGGGTGCGAAGCGTCCGCTGTCTCGGGCAACTCCGGTTCGATTACATAGAGCGTGCCGGGAGGCTGGCCATGGGGACAGGCATCGACGAGGATGGTCGTGTCGTATCCGTCTTGCATGGCGTAGGCCAGGTCGAAGCCACGAATTCCGAAATCGCTTACGCGCACAGCGGCAGGAAGATTTACGTTGGCGAGGCGGCGAACGACTTCGACTCCGAAGGCGTCGTCTCCTAGAAAAATGTTGCCGATGCCAGCGACCAGGATGACGGGCTTTTGAACGGGCTGGATAGTTCGCGCTTCTTCCGGGGAGAGCGGCTCGACCTCTTCGGCATCAAAAAAGAAACGGTGGCCAGGCTGGCGGAGCAAGCCCATATCTTTGCCCGGATCGTTGTCGAGCACGACGCAGACGTGGTGCTTGCCTTCGTAATCCTGCTCGATGGCTTCGATGGTTGCGGGCTGCCCGGTCAACGCGAGATCCATAATGTCGCCGCCCGGACGGGGACGGAGGCGAACGCGGCTTCCAGTGCGGACTTCGACTCCCGCGATCTCGATGCGATCCACCGGAGTTTTATCTTCGAGGAGCTGCCATTCCCATTCGTTCATCTCGCTTCCTCCTCGAAGGCACTGGGCTCCACGGAGCCGCGCTCTTGGTCTTGGGGAAGTATAGGGTGCAGGTTGCGGAGCACTCCGTGGAGCTTCATGAATTGCTCGGCGGGCATGGTTTCGGTGCGCTCTAACATCTGGCGGGCGCGGTCGTCGGAGCTGCGCATTTCTTGTTTCTCTTCGTCGGTCAGGGTCATGATGCGAAGGGAAAGAATTTCGTCGATCTCGGTGCCGTCGAAGAGGTCTCCCGCGCTTTCGGGAGCGATCTGCGGATAGTCGTAAAGGATGATGGGGGAAGAAAGCAAAGTGTCGGCTTCGCCTTCCTTCCCCACCAGAACGGGCCACGTGCCTGTGTTTTGCAGGGTGGCCACTATTTCCCGGATGGATTCAGGAGGATCGAGCAATGAACAGAAACGGCCACTTTCGACGCCTAAGATCGTGTGGGTCGAGACCAGCGAACTGAGAAGGGCGTCTTCGCGCGTTGCGCTGCACGCCCGGGCGGCGAAGGGCGTCAGATTGCGAATGCGCACAGTAATTTTGTAGAAAGCGCTATCCACCTTTTCGCTGGCCACTTCGACTATGCCGTGGAGGGCGCTTTGCTCGCGCGTGATGGCTCCAGCGATGGCGCCGTCGGCACCGCGAAGATATTCCTGCTGGGTTGAAGCTGCAAAGAGGAAAGGCAGCGAAAATGGGGCTTGCGTTAGCACTTGCAGATTTTGCACGGGCACACTGACTTCGCGCTCCACGGCTTCTTGCCATGGCTGGTAGAGATGGCCATCTACTTCGAGCCTCTCCACCGCATGGAATGATTGCTCTTCGCCGGCGGTTGCAGATCCCTCGCTTTGCTCGGGACGACAATCCTCTGAATTAGTTTCCGGAAGGCTCGCCTTAGTGAGGGTGCGCGCCACGAGTTGCAGGAAGCGGACTCTTACATCGAGAGAAGTGTCGGAGCCGCCTACTACCAGGCATTCGGTTTGCATGGTCCAGTTGTCGCTGCCGCTTTGGGCTTCGCTGTAGGCTTGGGGACAGAGGACGCCGAAGTTCCAGCGCTGCTGATTTTTTACCGAACTGGGGCGGTAGGGATAGAGCATGTATCCCTCGTAGAGAACGGCTTTCGCGATCTGGTCTACCGCCGCTAAATTCATTGGATCCCTACCACCGCGTCTTCTTCTCGTTCGTTTTCTTTTCCTTTCAGGTCCGCCTGGCTTCGACGTTCGGGCGCTGGCTTCTCTTGCGGCACCAGGCTCTCAATGACTGCCTCCCAGGTTGGCAGGCCGCGACTCACCTTGTATTGGTAAAGGCGGTCGAAGGCATCTTTGCGAAGGCTGAGCCACGCGCTGTTGGGATAGTAGGACTCCATCATCTCGCGCCAGACTTTTATCGGCAGGCGGAATTTTGCTTCCTTGTCCCACGAGATGGGAGCCACCTGAAGTCCGCCTTCCCCATCGGCATAGAAAACCGTGCCGCTGAATTGCAGGCAGAGAGGAACTTCGCCGTCCGCGAGGCCGTCGAAATACTTCGTCGCGGCCACGTTGAAATCGAAGGTGCAGGGGACGGGAAGATCGACTACGGTGGATCCTTCGAACGACGGGACCACCATGCTGGCGTAGGTCCAGAGCAGATTTTTCAGGGTCTGGCCCCAGCGGCTGGGCTCGCCGAACAGGTCGCGCAAGCGGGCTTGTTCTTCGGACGTGTATTTGCGGCGCGTGACTTCCAGTTGAATCTGACACCGGAGAGCCACGGTGTGGATCGATTCCGCGGAACGCGAATTTGTGAGACGCAGCTTCAGGGCGATGAGCGGTGAGGCGGAGTGCTTCACGACTTCGACGCCCTCGACTTGGAAGGTCAGATCAGGCATGAGATTCCTTTGCGTCTTCGATTTGGCCTTGCTGGGTTCCTTCGGAATTGAAATTACTGGAGCGTTTGTTCAGACTCTGGAAGAATTCGCCGATGTTCTGCCAGACTTCGGTGCCTCCCGAGAGGCCTTTCCAGTGGGCGCGGATCAGGCCAACCAGCTTGTAGCATTCGTCGATCGGTAGGAGGTAATACTCGGGCGCGGAATACCCGCGGGCGTAGCCTAGACGATTGACGAGGAGCGCTTCCACATCGGATTCCATTGGCTCGAGAACGGGATTGCGGGCAACAATTTCGTTCCAGGATTCGAGTGCCAACAGCGACTCAGTGGCCCCGGCGGGACTGGGATACATGGCGACGATTCTTTCTTCCAGGCTGCTCTTGAAGAAGAAAGCCATGTTGATTGGGACCATCAGGTCATTCCACTCCGCGTCGTTCAGATGAAAGTCGGGCAGCGCCAGAATGCGGCGCGGGACGCGTTTATATTTTGTGGCCTGGCCGCTGAAGAGGAGCGCGCAGGCATCGCAGGCGCAGAGCAATTTGCGGCGCGCGAGTTCGATGAGGTGCGGATGATCGGCGCGCAGTGCGGTGCTGCACATCTCGCATTTTTCCAGCTTCACGGGCGCGCGGTCGCGGCGGACGAACTGGCGCAGGATTCCGAAAGCGCCAGTAGATTCCGAGAATTGACTTGACCTCATATTCGATGTGTCGCTGCCGCCCATTTTTTCAGCGTCCATCAGGTCACGACCTGGGGCGCTGGCGCGGCGGCTATCAATTTATCTACAGCTACGAATCCGGAAGAGGGCTTGCCGTCCAGACCTTCGATGGTCAGGGAAATCAAGTCGGGCGCGGCGTCGTAGATCGCGCCCTCGAGCATGGCTTGCACGGTTTTGGCGGTCGAGCCACAGGTGTGCTCTCCAGTTTGGACGCGCAACTTCACGATACCTTCGCTCAGCGACAGCAGCTCGACTTCACAACTTTGTTTGCGCAACGACGGCCGGACGCGCTCCAGGGCCTGGTGGATGCGCGTGTCGAGTTCTTCGGGGTGAAGGCCGTAGAGGACGAGCACGTTGCTGACCAGCGGATCGCGCCCGAGTTTGTCGATGAGGGGAATTCCTGGCTCGGTGGCTTCGGCCACGATTTCGAGAGCGCGCTCGAGCGCGGCGCCGTGAAGATCCATTAGAGACTGGACCAGTTCCTTGGTGTTGGCCCGGAGTGCGGGATCGGCAATGGTTTCGATGTTCTGCACGAGATCGCCGATGCGCTGGACCCGCTCACGCAAATCTTTTTCGTCGGTCATTGTTTTGGTCACGCTTTTTTATCACCGTTCGCCGCGGTAGACGAGGCGAGCCCCGTCTCTACACGAGCGATAACTTGCTACAGACAAAAAAAGCGAGAGCGTCGTTTCAAAGCGCCAAATAAGTCGGGCAGGATGACCTATTTGACAATCCCAGCAACTAACACTCTCGCTCCCGAGTGCAACATCTTACCGCTCAGGGTTGAACCCCGAACATGGGAGAGTGGTGCGTCTCCAAAACTTTCCCATTTCCTAAATACATGTGCACGCCGCAAGGCAGACACGGATCGAAACTGCGCACCGCTCGCATAATGTCGATGCCCTTGAATTTGTCGGGTCCATTTTCTTCGAAGATGGGCGTGTTCTGCACCGCATCTTCATAGGGGCCGGGAGTGCCGTAAATGTCGCGCGGATTGGCATTCCAGGGCGTGGGAGGATAGGGATGATAGTTCGCGATCTTGCCTTTGCGAATTACCACGTGGTGCGAGAGCACGCCGCGAACCGCTTCGTGGAAGCCGCATCCAATGGCCTCATCCGGAACCTTGAAGTCGGTCCAGGTCTTGGTCTTGCCGCTGTGCAGTTCTTCCATCGCGCGCTCGGCAAAATACAGAGCGCACGACGCCGCGTAGACCTGGAAGTAGGTGCGGGCGCGGTCGCGTTCGATGGCATTGCTCCACTTGGGAACCTTCCACTCGAATTCGACTTCGGGGAGTGAAGTGGTTTTCGGCAGATACATCTTTACGCTGTGCCCGGTGGACTTGACGTAGCCGATGTCGACCAGTCCGGCGAGCGCGGTTGCCCAGAGACGGGCGATCGGGCCGCCGCCGGTGTCGAGCGCAAGATGATCGCCGGTGCGCTTGTCGAGCCAGCGCGGCGACATCACCCAGGTGTACTTGCCGGCGAAGTCGCGCTTCTGCGGGCGCGGGATCGTGGTCTGGTTCCAAGGATGGTTCTTGTCTACGGGATTGCCTAGCGGGTCGGTCTTTACGAACGTCTCGGAGTTCTTCCAATCGTCGTAATACGAACTGCCCAGCAGGATCCGCATGTTGAGGTTGATGTCGACGAGGTCAGTCGTCACCAGCTTGCCATCGACTACCACGCCGGGGGTTACATACATGGCTCTACCCCACTCGGTCATGTGCTCGTATTTGTAATCGCAGACTTTCGGATTCTGGAAAGATCCCCAACACCCGAGCAGGATCCGCCGGCGTCCTACTTCTTCGTAACCGGGGAGCGCGTCGTAGAAGAAGTCGAAGAGATCATCATGCAGCGGGACGACTTTTTTCATAAACTCGACGTACTTCATCAGGCGCACCAGATAGTCGGTGAAGAGTTGGACGGTGGGCACGGTGCCGACCCCGCCGGGATAGAGGGTGGAGGGGTGGACGTGGCGGCCTTCCATCAGGCAGAACATTTCACGCGTCATTCGGCTCATGACCAGCGCTTCACGATAGAACGATCCGGTGAAGGGGTTGAGGGCGGTCATGATGTCGGCGATGGTGCGGAAGCCGTGCAGACTGGAGTGGGGCGCGGCGGTGGATTGCGCCTTCGCCCAGACTTTCGGGTTCGTCTCTTTGACCATCTGCTCGCAGAAGTCGACGCCGACCAGATTGTCCTGGAAGATGTTGTGGTCGAACATGTATTCGGCAGCCTCGCCGAGATTGACGATCCACTCGGCGATGTCGGGCGGGCGAACGCCGAAGGCCATATTCTGCGCATAAGTGGCGCAGGTGGCGTGATTGTCGCCGCAGATACCGCAGATGCGACTGGTGATGAAATGGGCGTCGCGCGGATCTTTGCCTTTCATGAAGATGCTGTATCCGCGAAAGATTGAAGATGTGCTATGGCATTCGGCCACGTGGCGAGCGTCGAAATCAATCTTGGTAAAGATGCCCAGGCTGCCCACGATGCGGGTTATCGGATCCCAGTTCATCTCCACCAGATTCCGTTGCTTGCTGGGGATATCCTTGGTGGGTGCGGTAATCGTGCTCATGGCGATGGCTCCTTTAATGTTGTGCGGCTTCTTTACCTTCGTTAATAGGATCGAGCATGGTAGCCGGTGGTTAATTCAGGTCGTGCATGACGCCACTTCGGCTCCTTGTTGACGGTATTCTGTGTGATGGAACGGAGGGCGCGAACGCCGCGTCCGTAGGCGCCGATGGCAGAACTCGAGACATGGGCGCCGGGCGGTTCATCCATGAAGGGCATGAACTTGTCGGGGAAGCCGGGCATGGTGCAGCCGATGCAGATTCCGCCTACATTAGGACAGCCACCGATTCCGGCCATCCATCCACGTTTGGGAACATTGCAGTTGACCACCGGGCCCCAGCATCCTAACTTCACAATGCACTTCGGGGAGCCGTAGACTTCTGCGAAGTCGCCTTGCTCGTAATATCCGGCGCGATCGCAACCTTCGTGGACGGTTTTGCCGAAGAGCCAGGTGGGACGGAGTTGATCGTCGAGCGGGATCATGGGCGCGAGGCCTGCCACCTGGTAGAGCAGGTAGAGCACGGTTTCCATGAAGTTGTCGGGTTGCACCGGGCAGCCGGGCACGTTGACGATGGGAAGGCCGGCTTTGGACCGCCAATCCCAGCCCAGATAATCGGCCAAGCCCATGGCGCCGGTGGGGTTGCCCTCCATGGCGTGAATGCCGCCATAGGTTGCGCAGGTTCCGCAGGCTACTACTGCCAGGGCTTTCGGTGCCAGACGGTCGATCCACTCATTGGTGGTGATGGGCTGGTTGGTTTCGGGGTCGGTTCCGAGGGCGGCCCAGTAACCTTCTTTCTTTATTTTTTCGTTGGGGATAGACCCTTCCACCACCAGCACGAATGGATCGAGCTTACCCCCCTCGGCTTCGTACCAGTACTTCAGGAAATCATCGCCCACTTCGTACGCCAGAACCGGGTTGTGCAGGTGAACCTTGGGAAGGCCGGGGATCGCTCCGAGAAGGACGTCTTCGATGCTCGGCTGGGTCGCCGCCGTGATTGAAACTGAATCTCCATCACAGCCCAGACCGGCCGTGATCCAGAGAATGTGCACTTCCGCAACCGGGGATGGCCGTTGCGTCTTTCGACCGTAAGGGACCGCTTCTGTTGCCATAACTGCGTTCTCCTTTCCAGATCAACTGGTCATAAGAAACTTGCTAGAACGACCGGCGGCGGCCTTCGCGTACGAGCGAAAGCAGCGCAAGCATACGTCGGTTGGCTTCGTTGCCGAAGTCTCCGAAACGGAACCTGAGTTGGGTGTCGCGGCAAAGCGACAGCTTGATCAGGATGTGGGATGAATGGGGAGCCTACAAGCGGGTGCGCCACTTTTTCGGTTTGGTGGAAATACTAGAGATGGAGCCGGGGATACCCTGATGACGGAAAGGTAAATATCCCCCACGGCTAAAGCCCGGTTTTTGAATTGTTTTTGGCACGGCTGAAGCCGTGTCCTGCCCTAAACCTGTTAAACCGCTTTTTCGTTCATGTTCCACTGGATGGCGTGCTGCATCAGCTCCCGCGCACTCCTCAGCGATAATTTCTCTTTAATGTGGGCCTGGTAGGATTCCACGGTTTTGACGCTCAGGTGGAGCTCTTCGGCGATCTGGCGGGTGCCGTGGCCTTCGCCGATCAGACGGAAGACTTCGAGCTCGCGGTCGCTGAGATCGGCGATGGATGAATTTCGCACGGTGCCGGAGCGCGTGATGTAGTGCCGCAGCATGCGGTTGGCGATGCGGTCGCTGACGTAGATTTCTCCGCTGAGAATCCGGCGCACGGCTACCAGAACTTTTTCCGTGGCTTCCTGCTTCATGATGTAGCCGTTGGCTCCGGCGCGGAGCGCACGCTCGGCGTAGATCGATTCATCGTGCATGGAAAGAATGAGCACGGGAAGAGTGGGATGAGTGGCGCGAACGTTCTTCAGAACGTCGAGGCCATCGGGACCGTTCAGCGAGATGTCGAGGAGTAGAACGTCAGGGCGAGCGGAAGCTAAAACGTGCATGGCGCCCATGGCTTCTTCTGCTTCTCCGCAAACGACCATGTCGGGCTCGCGATTGATGAGGAGGGACAGCCCCTGGCGGACGATGGGATGGTCATCGACCACCATGATTCTTTTCTTGGTGCCGGCCGTGGGGTGCGAATTGTGGACCTGCGTTCTCAGCGTCATGTTCGTAGGCCTTTAAGTTTGTTGCTTTCCGGGTTCGGAGAGCTGGATGGGAAATAAGCAAATAACTTCGGTTCCGCCCGTAGGGATGTTGCGAACTTCGAGCGAACCTTTGATGACTCGGGCTCGGTAGCTCATGAGATGCAGTCCCATTCCTTTGTTGCCGGGAGCGCTGGGGCCGATGCCCGGGCCGTCGTCCTGAATTGTAAGCGCTCCCTGGTGCTCGTCGGAAGCGAGTCGAATAATAATCTGGCGGGCTTTCGCGTGCTTGAGGGCATTGTTTACGGCTTCGCGGGCGATGTAGTAAAGATGAGTCGCTACGGCGTCATCAGGGATGAGGACCTGAGTCAGACAGCGAAAGCGGCAGGCGGTTCCGAAGAGGTCTTCTACTTCGCCCGCCAACTGCTGCAAGGCTGACATAAGGCCATGGGAGCCGGACAAGACGGGGAGAAGGCCGCGCGCCAGGTCGCGCGTCTTATGGATGGCCTCGTTCACCAGGTAGACGATTTTTGCGGCGTCGGCGGCTTCAGGGAGACACTTCTCGGCAAGTTTCTGCTCCTGCACTTTGCTCATGAAGGCGATGCCGGTGAGGTGCTGGCCGAGGCCATCATGGAGGTCCTGGCCGATGCGGCGCTGTTCGCGGGCGCTGATATCGAGGATCGTTCTCTCCATGTGCTTGCGCTCGCTGATGTCGCGAATCGCGCTGGAGACGAGGACTCCTTCTTCGGTTTCTAAGGGGCTGAGGCTGATTTCGACGGGGAATTCGTGCCCGTCCTTGTGCAGGCCGTAGAGTTCTTCTCCGGCGGCGCCCATGGGACGGACACGGGGCTCGGCGAAGAAATGCTGGCGGTGACCGGAGTGAATCTGCCGCAGACGCGGCGGTACGAGCAGCTCGAGAGGTTGGCCTAGCAACTCTTCATGCGTGTAGCCGAACAACTTTCCTACCTGCGCGTTGACGAGGACGATCCGGCCTTGCGGGTTGACTACGACGACTGCGTCGGGCGCGGCTTCGAGGAGTCCGCGGAATTTTGTTTCGGCGCGCTTGCGCTCGGTTACATCGACGCCTGAGGCGATGATGCAGGCGGGGGCTTCGTGAACGCCGGGCAGCAGGGTGGTGGACCAGGCGATGATTCTCTGTTTGCCTTCGCGGTTGACCCAGTTGCTTTCGTGCTCCTGCGGGCGTTGCTCGCGGCGCGTCTTCTCGAAGAATTTGCTGAAGCGATTGGCTTCGTTCGGGCCGTTATTCGAATTATTGTTGGGACTTCCGAAGAGTGTCCAAATGACTTTGCCTTGGACCTCGGCGAGGGAGTATCCGGTCATCTGCTCGCAAGCACGATTGAAGCGGAGGATGCGTCCCTCGGAGTCGAGCACAACGACGAGGGCGCCGACCGTGTCGAGAATGGCGGAGACGACGTTGCGCTCCTCGTGCAAGGCCTCTTCGGTGCGCTTGAGGTCGGTGATGTCGAAACCCACGCCGTGGATGAACCACGGCTCGCCATTTTCCTTGCGCACCATTTTGGCTTCGCAGTGAAACCAGAGGACGTGGCCGTCTCGGGCCACTACGCGATAGGCGGAACGGAGCGGGTTGCCGGTGAGAAACATTTCGGCGGCTTCGGTGCTCCAGCGATCCTTGTCATCGGGATGAATGTGGCGATACCAGCGGACGGGATCTTCCAGCCATTCTTCCTGCGAGAAGCCGAGGGCGGCTTCGATCTGCGGGCTGACGTAAGCCTCGCCGATGCCGCGATCGAGATACGCCATGAAAACTACGGCGGGAATTTGTTCTACGAGGGCGCGATAGCGCGCTTCAAGATTCGGAGATGCGTCGAGCGCTGGGGATTCGCTGGAATCGTACGCGTCGCGGGACCAGTCCTGATCAGATTTTTGCGGCGGATAGACTACGTGGCGGGCGACGGTATGCGGTTGCTGGCGGAAGACTCCGGCCAGCGCCTGCAGGATTTCTTCGGCCTGGACGGGATCGAGGTCGGGCTGTGCGGCGGAGGGATCCGCGGTGCCATTTTTCGCTTCGTTATTGGGCCAGGAAAACGAAATCATGCTCGCACGCTCGGTCAGGCTTCAAGCTCAAAAACAACCACACAAAACTGGACAGACAAGTTCAAGAACAAGTTCAACAGTAACTGCAAGGCCGGCGGACAAGAGTGTCCGCCCTACACAGATTCGCGTTTGCGCCAACTGGGCTCCTTGTTCATGGAGGCTTGAGTGAAGCGCCGGAGAGCGTGAATCGCTCGTCCATAGGTTTGCACGGCGGCCGACGATAACAGCGAGCCGGGAGGCTGATTCATAAAGGGCATGAACTTGTCAGGGAAGCCGGGCATGGTGCATCCGATGCAGATGCCGCCAACGTTGGGACAGCCACCGATTCCACCCATCCACCCGCGTTTGCCTACGTTGCATTGAACCACCGGGCCCCAGCACCCGAGTTTTACGATACAGAGCGGTGAACCGTATTCTTCGGCGAACTGGGCTTGCTCGTAGAAGCCTCCGCGATCGCAGCCTTCGTGGACGGTGTTGCCGAATAGCCAAGTGGGGCGCAATGCCTCATCCAGTTGAATCATCGGCGCGCGTCCGCTTGCCATGTAGAGCAGGTAGAGGAGGGTCTCCATGAAATTGTCGGGTTGGACGGGACAGCCGGGAATGCAGACGATAGGAATGTTCGACTTCGAGCGCCAACTCCAACCGAGATAATCGGGCAGACCCATGGCGCCGGTCGGATTGCCTTCCATGGCGTGGATTCCGCCGTAGGTGGCGCAGGTTCCGGCGGCCATCACAGCCCATGCTTTGGGGGTCAGACGATTGATCCAGTCACAGGTGAGGATGGGCTGGCCGGTGCTTTTATCGGTGCCGAAGGAGGCCCAGTATCCTTCTTCTTTATTGTGCTCGTTGGGAATCGATCCTTCGATTACGAGAATGAAATTTTCTATCTCGCCCTCGGCGGCATGGTGGAAGATTTGCATGAACTCGTCTCCGTTGGCGGCAGAGAGAAAAGGATTGTGGAGATTGACTTTGGGAATCCAGGGAATCTGGCCGGCTAGGACATCTTCGATCGAGGGCTGGGTCGCGGCCGTCATGGCGATGGTGTCGCCGTCGCAACCGAGGCCGGCGGTGATCCAGAGAACGTCGAGTTCAGCGATGGGACTCTGAGATCGATTGTGAATTTCAGTGTCTGCCATTTTCGACTTTCCTCGGGACTCATCCTGGAAACCCAGGATTTGGATTGTATCCGTCAGGCTGCTGAAATGCTTTGTGGATTCGCGGGCGTGTGGGTGTCAGGCGCGATTTTTGAATTTTCGGGGAGCGGAATTCTCACGGAAACGATGGTGCCCTTGGGGCTGGAGGTGATCTCGAGCGTGCCCTGCAACTGGCGGACGCGCTCTTTCATGCCGGCCAAGCCCACTCCCACTTGTGCGTTTTCATCGTGGATTTGTTTCAGGCGGTCTGCGGGAATGCCCTGGCCATAATCCTTTACTTCGAGCCAGACGTCGATAGGGGTGGTGCGCAGGGCGATATCGACCTGGGTGCTGCCAGAGTGACGATGGACGTTGGTGAGAGCTTCTTGCAATATGCGGAAGAGGGTGATCTCGGTTTCCTGCGGCAAGCGCTCGTTGCGCGAGGAAACATCCATCTTGGTCTGGATGCCGCTTCGTTTCGAAAATCCTTCCACGAACCAGTTCATGGCGGAAAGGAGGCCGACTTCATCGAGAAGCGGCGGATGGAGCAAATGTGAGATGGTGCGCGTTTCGGCGATGGCTCGATCAAGGAGTTGGGAGCAGGATTCGAGCACGGCGGGGAGATTGCCCTGCGAATTCTGATGGGCCTCGTGGGCGAGAATATCGATGTTCATCTTCAGAGCAACGAGATATTGGCCAAGACTGTCGTGAAGTTCGCGGGCCATGCGTCGGCGCTCGTCATCCTGCATATTCAGGATGCGGCTGCTCAGCCTGCGGGCGGCTTGTTCGGCCTGTTTTCGGGCGGTGATGTCGGTGCAGATTTCGAGCCAGCCGGCAAACTGCTGGTTCTTGTCGCGAAGAATGGTCCAGCGCGAGGCGACGGTAATAATGCTTGCGTCGCGGCGGCGATGACGCAGTTCGCCCTCCCAGCGGTCGCGACGAGCTATTTCTTCGAAGGGCACGGGAAATTCAGTTTGCAGAAGTTCGTGCGGGGTTCGGCCGATGGCTTCGGCTTTGGACCAGCCGTAGAGGCGTTCGGCTCCTGAGTTCCAGTAAGAAATCTTGCTGTCGGCGGTGCGGACGAAGATGGCGTCGTTGGCGAGGTCGAGCAACTTGGCCTGTTCGGCAACCTGCATGGTTCGGTCTTCGAGTTCGGCGGTGCGCTCTTGGACTCTGGCTTCCAGTTCATCGTGGGCTTTTTGCAACTCGGCTCCGCGCTGCTCGATGCGGCCGAGCATGTTGTTGAAGGCATTGATGACGGTGGCGACTTCATCCTGAGTGTCGATGGTCTGGGCGCGTAGCGAATAATTCTGTTGCCGGGAGATCAGGGCCGCTGTTTCCGCCAACTTGGTCATGGGCGCGGAGATGCCGCGCTGGGAGGCGCGGGAGACGATAAAAGCTGCCAGAAGCGAGGCAAGAAGAATGCCGCCGACGATGCCGAGGTAGCGATGCATGCGGGTGCGGAGAGCCTTGTTTTCAGAGAGGAGGTAGACCTTGCCCATCGTGCGGCCCTCAAAGAAGATGGGCAGGACGACGGAGAACTGATCGTCCCGAAATGACTGGCCGAGCGGCTCGGCTCCGGCCAATGGCACATGGATGCTGCCGGACCCGCTGCGATGGTATTCGGCAAAGAGCACTCCGGCGTTGTTGTAGACCGCGGCATAGATGACGTGGGGTGAAGCGCGCAAGGCGGCGAGGGTATGCTCAGCGGAATCGGCGTCGTTGAAAACGAGAGCGGAGACGCAATTCGCGCCGACGATCTGAGCTTCTGTCGCCAACTGCCGCACCACTTCCTGCTTGAAGCTCTGAAAGTCGAAGGAAAAAAAGGCGATGCTGGCGAGGAGCAGGGCGGCACTGCTTACCAGCATGTTCATCAAGGTAAGCCTGCGGGAAATCGACAACCGGCGAATTCCTAACATGCCTGCCTTTCGTGGGCGCGTCGCGTAAAGACACTAATCTTACTGCAAGTTCTGGCACGACTTCATCCGCCCTATCTGATTATGAATCTCAAAAACGTTTACTTCCGAGCAATCAGGTAAACCCTGTATGGCAGCGGGAGGTGCGAAATTGCGATGATATTGAGCCTTCGAACGTTTGTTTCACCCGTCGCACCTTATTTCAAAAACTGAGAATGCAGACTAACACCATTCCTGTGCTGTGCGTGGATGACGATACAGCTACGTTGAAGCTGCGCAAGGTCTTACTGGAGTCCGCGGGGTATTCGGTGGTGACGGCAGCGTCAGGGGCGGAGGCGCTGGGAATTGCGGGCGAGCGCAACGACCTGCGCCTTGTTCTGCTCGATTATTTTATGCCAGGAATGAACGGCGATGAGCTGGCGGAGGAGTTGCGGAGGCAGCGTCCCAATCTGCCGCTGATTGCGGTGTCAGCGGTGGGGCAACTTCCGAAGAGTCTGCTGGACGCGGTCGACAGCTCGGTGCAGAAAGGGCACGAACCGGACGTTCTGCTGTCAGTAATGCAGGCGGTTCTGGAGCGGCGGGCCGCAAGGGCGAGGGATGGAGAATCGACATCCGCGCAGACAGTTCTATGCGTGGAAGATGAACAGTTGCAACTAGAGCTTCGGAAAACGCTGCTGGGATCGGCGGGGTATCGGGTGCTCCAGGCGCGTTCGGCGGGTGCGGCCCTGGAAATCTTCAGGGCAGAGCCGGTCGATGCGGTGGTGATGGATTATTGGCTGTCAGGGAAAAATGGAACGGCGGTCGCCGAAGAGATGAAGCGCTTACGGCCGAGAACTCCGATCGTTATGCTGTCGGGGTTCTCGTCGCTTCCGGGAGAGGGCGCGATGGTTGATGCATGGCTGCGCAAGGCGGAAATAGGTCCGGAAGAACTCATCAGCGAGGTTCGACGGCTGATTGGTGCGCGTGGTGACGGTCAACAAACGGCCCATCTGGAATGAAAACCCACAACATCGTCAGGCGGGGAGTAACTGCGCTCCAATCCGGCGGTAGAGCACGAGATGCCGGAAGTTTCTCACGCAGTGTGCGGACGGCTCTCTTTCTTGCCGCTTTTTGGATGGTAAGTGCGGCAGCGCAGGCTGGGCTGGCGAGTTCCGATCCAGGAGCAGAGAATCCCGCAAAGCAGCTTACCCTGGAGCAACTGGGAAACGTCGAGGTCACCAGTGTTGCCAAGGCGCCCGAGGAAATGTGGAAGACTCCCGCGGCAATCTATGTGATTACCCAGGAAGATATCGAACGGTCGGGGGTTACTAACCTTCCCGACGCGTTGCGGCTGGCGCCTGGCGTGGAAGTAGCCCGCGTCGACAGCGTGAAATATTCAATAGGGATTCGAGGGTTCGGGAGCAGGCTCTCGCGCGACGTTCTGGTACTGATTGACGGGCGAACGGTATATACGACGTTGTTCGCGGGAACTTACTGGGAGGTGCAGAACGTTCTGTTGGCGGACATCGACCGCATCGAGATTATCCGCGGGCCGGGCGGAACAATCTGGGGACCTAACGCGGTCAATGGCGTAATCAACATCATTACCAAGAAGAGCGAAGATACCCGTGGAGAGTTCGTTAACGCCGGCGGCGGGAGCCTGGACGAAGGGTTTTTCAATACGCGTTATGGAGGCGTGACCGGGAAGGACTTTAATTACCGCGTGTATGCGATGGGGTTTGACCGTGGGCCCGAGTATCACACGGACGGGCAGAACTTTGATCGCTGGCGAGCGGCGCAGGGCGGGTTTCGAAGTGATTGGGTAAAGGACAATCGTGACAGCTTTACGTTTCAGGGCGATATCTATGATGAAGGAGCGGGAGAGGTCGTATCGGCGACGAGTTATGCTCCACCTTATTCGCAGAACATTGTTGGCACAGCGTATCTGTCGGGAGGCAATGTTCTCGGACGGTGGCAGCGGAGCTTCGGCGAGGGGCAAGATTTTCAATTACAGGCATACTATGACCGGACGAACCGGCGCGAGCCTAACATTGACGACAATCGCAACAGCTATGATATCGATTTTCTCGATCGGTTGCGCTTGCCCGGACGAGAGCAGATTTCATGGGGACTGGGAGCGCGGGTGGTGCAGGCTTATAACCCCGTCGTTGTAACGGGGTTGCAGTTTCTCCCGGTGAATAAGACCGACAAACTCTTCACCGCATTTCTGCAGGATGAGATCGCGGTAGTTGATCATCGACTTACACTGTCATTGGGAACTAAGTTTCTACGCACCAACTTTACGGGACTGCAGTTAGAGCCTAGCGGGCGGTTATTGTGGACTCCTACGGAGAAACAGACGCTGTGGGCTGCCTTTACCCATGCGGTGCGCACGCCCTCGGACGCCGAGAGAGACTTTTCGTTGCTCGGTTATATTGAGCAACTGCCGGGTAACATACCGTTCTTTGCCCGGTTTAATCCTAACCCTGACTTCAAGTCGGAAGAACTTAACGGATATGAGCTGGGTTATCGCGTACTCCTGAGTGGCAAGGTGTACGTCGATGTCGCGGGATTTCATAATCATTACGGCGATCTGTTCAGCGAAGATATAACGGGTCCACCTTTCCTCGAAAGCAATCCGCCACCCGTGCATGCGCTTCTGCCCGCCGATTTTGGCAACGGATTGGTGGGGACTACGAAGGGGGTGGAGATTGCTCCGGAATGGAGGCCGTTCGAATGGTGGCGGCTCCGTGCATCCTATTCGTACCTGGACATGGAGATTAAGCTGGGAAAGAATTCAGCGGACATTGGGAGCGGGCCTGATATTGAGGGCTCCAGCCCGCGGCACCAGGCGGTAGCGCAATCCTATCTCGATCTGAAAAAGTGTTTTAATATTGACCTGACTTATCGCTATGTCAGCAGGTTGCCCGCGATGTCGCAGATGGTGCCGTCATACTCGACGGGCGATGCGCGCTTTGCCTGGCGGTTCTTAAAGGATTACGAATTGTCGGTGGTCGGACAGAATCTCTTGCAGCCGCATCATTACGAGTTTGCCGGTGAGGATGTGGGGCCGCTGGTGGGTATAAAAAGGAGCGTTTACGGACAAGTTACGTGGAAACGATGAATACCACGAGGGTTCGTTTACGGTCGCCGGGCGTCAGAGGTCCAGTGAGGCGTTTGGCGAATCATAGAGACCGGCTTCTGCATGTTTTATCGTTGTTACTCATCTTATGGTGGCTCGGGCCTATTGCCCTCGCGGCCGAACCTACACGGCCCACTGAAGCGCAGATCAAGGCCGCTTATCTCTATAACTTCGGCAAATTTGTTAGATGGCCGTCGGATCGAGTTAGTAATCCGGACGCGCTGGAGATGTGTGTTCTGGGGCGGGACCCGTTCGGCAGCGTGCTCGACGCAACCGTTGCCGGAGAGAGTGTTGACAGTAAGAAGATTACTGTCCGAAGAGTGGGGAAGATACAGGATGCGGCCACGTGCAGCATACTGTTCATCGGGTCATCGGACGAGAACCAACTGGGCGGCATTCTTGCCGCGTCAGAACACTTTGGGCTGCTTACGGTCAGCGACATACCGCGGTTTGCGGAGCGGGGCGGGATTATTGGATTTGTTATTCAGCAGAACCGTGTCCGTTTCGAAGTTAATCGCAGTGCGGCCGAACAATCGCACCTGGCGCTCAGCTCGGAATTACTGAAAGTTGCCAGCCGGGTTATCGTCAACTCTGCGCCACCGGGGCCGAAATGATGACCCGGCGAGCACCTTCAATATCGACCAGGCTCACTATGATGAATTTGCTGGTGAGCGGCTTGGCCCTGCTGCTGGCTTGCTTTGCCTTCATTACTTACGACCAGGTTACTTTCCGGCAAGGACTGTTGCGCACGCTCTCGGCGCAGGCGCAGATCGTTGGATCGAACAGCGTCTCGGCCCTGGTGTTCAACGATCCGCCGTCGGCCTTGACCACGTTGTCTGCGCTCAAGAATTCTCTGAATATTTCGTCGGCCGGTATTTTAACTGCCGACGGGCACCGGTTTGCGCAGTACACGCCGGATGGCTCGGCGGAACTTTTGAGTATTCCTGCGCTTCCGGCGGACAAGGTTGAGGGCTACTGGTTCAGAAGCACGCACGTTGTTCTCGTGCGGAAGATTATTTTTGAGGGAAAGCTGGTCGGGTTCGTCTATATCCGGGCTGATCTGCGCGAGATCGAAGACCGGTTGTGGAAATACGCGAGCATCGCGGCGGTGGTGCTGCTGCTTTCCTTGCTGTTTGCGGTATTCATTTCGGCGCGCTTTCGCAAGGCCGTCGCTGAACCGATCGTGGTGCTGGCGGATACGGCGCGCAGGGTGTCGCGGGATCAGGACTATAGCCTTCGAGTAGCAGCGCCGATGCAACGCGATGAATTGGGCACGCTGATGATCTCGTTCAACGACATGTTGAGGCAGATTCAACAGCGGGACGCCGCGCTGCAGAAGGCTCACGACGAACTGGAGCAGCGGGTCGCGGAACGGACGCGGGAGTTGGTTTCCGCCAATCGCGAACTGGAATCGTTTTCCTATTCGGTATCGCACGATTTGCGCGGGCCGCTGGATGCGGTCAGCGGGTTCAGCTATGTGCTGTTGAAGCATCACGCGGGACAGTTGGATAAAGGTGGTCGGGAATCGCTGGAAAATATTCGCGCCGCCGCCAAGCGCATGGCGGAATTGATCGAAGACCTGTTGAATTTGTCGCGAGTAACGACCAGCAATATGCATCCGGAGCCAATTGATCTGAGCGTGTTCGCGCGCGCGATTCTGGAGCAATTGCGGCACGAGGCGCCGCAGAGGAACGTGGAGTTTGTGACTCCGGAGCGGACGGAAGCCTTCGCCGATGCGCGGCTGCTGCGGATCGTAATGGAAAACCTGTTGCGCAATGCCTGGAAGTACACTTCGCACCATGAACGCGCGCGCATTGAATTTGGACGAGCGATGATCGGTGATCGAGCCGTCTATTTCGTCAAGGATGACGGGAGTGGGTTCGATCAGCGAGGCGCGGAGCGGTTATTCCAGCCATTTCACCGGCTGCATTCGGTCGAGGAATTTCCCGGAGATGGGATTGGTCTGGCTACGGTGCGGCGGATCGTCGAGAGGCATGGGGGCGAGGTTTGGGCGGAAGGGGCGGTCGAGAAGGGAGCTACGTTCTACTTCACGCTCGGATCTCGACGGCCCCGGATGCAGTAGCCGGATTTTGGCGGCTACATCTGGGAATCGGAATTGAAAGTGTCGGATACGGCTTTCCAGCTTCCATCGGGTTGTTTGGTGTAGACGGTCAAAAACTTTCCTTTGTCGGTCATCGGCTTCTTGGTCTTTGGATCCGTCATGGTCATGGAGTAAGTGCCTTCGGAATAGACCATGTCTCCCCCCTTGGAGGCCATTGCCTTGGTGGACTGGAAGGTGAGGGCGAAATTGGGATCGGCGAGTATGGGAGCCATCGCCGCTTTAATGGCAGCCTTGCCGTGGAGGATAGGGCCACCCGGGTAGAGCCCCGAGCCATCTTCGGCAAAGTAGCTGGCCCACTTATCGGCATCTTTGGTGGCGGCATCTTTTACCCAGGCGGCCTCGACGTCCTTGACCGCTTGCACGTCAGCGGCTCGCGTGTCGGGCGGCGGCGGAGCCGGGGCATTGGAGCACGCCACAGCGATCATGGCGAGCGCCAAGCATAGGACTAGCGAAGTGGTACGCATCATATTCTCTCTCCCTAAATTCTGTCGGTCGCACGAGTATAGGCACCCGCTTTGCAAGTTAGCAAGCGTTGCTTCCCGGGTTCGTCATTCCCAGTCGCCGCTGCCGATGGGGTCACCATCGGGGGGCGGAGCGGGAACGGGGGGATGAATCTCCGCGGGATTCTTTTGGAAGCGTTCGATTTGGCTGGCGGAGTAGAAAAACTGTGCGCGCAGTGCTTCATTTTTTGCTGATGACGCTTGCGTAGTGATCCAGTGTTTTAGTTCGTCGAGCTTGAGCGAAGCGAGGGCGCGGACCTGCGGAGAGGCGTGCTCGTCGCCAGCCAGCGCGATCAGGTGATCGAGAACTACGGCATTGACAGTGCGCTGAATCGCGGAGTGGTAGCTATTCTGATTTTCGCGGTTGGCGCTGGCGGACGGCATCGCTTTCCAGGTCGCGGTCAGGAGGTCGGAAAGAAGGTCGTCGAAGCCGGGATTGGCGGCATTCAGCGCGTGATATTCGATCATGCGCTGAGCGCGTTCAGGCTGCAGAAGCAAGTTGACGACTATTTCGACGGCGGCTTCGGCCGGGGCGAGGGTGTCGAACGCAGGCGAGGTGCGGCGCGAAAAATTCTCGCGACCGGCACGGTAGTCGGGCGGACGCGGCGGAATTATTTTGCAGAGCGTCTCGGGCAAGGCGAGAACTTGTGGCGAAAGAGTGTCGAGAATGGCGTGTAGCGATTGACGCTGTTCGGCGGCGGGGACGATTTCCGGGGCCTTCTGGTTGTCGTTAACGCCGCGAAGGTTGAAAGAGTAACTGAGTCCGCCGATGGATTTAGCCACTGCCGCCACTTGATAGCGGTGGTAGAGATAGATGGGAACCAGCACGTCTTCCAGAGTCGCCGTCGGAGCGTGCTCGGGAATGGCAGCCTCGGAGAGATTCTTGAGAGCCGCTTCGCGCACCGCCATGACCTGAGTCAAGCCTTCGCGGGCGCTGCCGCCTGTGTCCCACAGATGCGCGATGGGACTGGCCGAGCCCGCGGGACGCGCATCCTGATCGGTTAGATAGAGTAGTCCGCGGGAGAAGCCTCCGGCTAGAATCTTGTCGAGCGCTGCTGTTTCGTTATTTTCCTGAGAGAGATCACTGTAGCCGTAGGCGATCGAGACTTTGTCCCACTCACCGATGCCGGCGGCGTAGGCATTGGAAACGTCGGGGCGGCCGTCGGAGCCCAGGGTGACGGTAGGCGGCGGGTAATCCATGACCGAGGCCCGATTAACGATGCTGCCGGCGTAGTTATGGCGAAGGCCGAGAGTGTGTCCGGTCTCATGGGCGGCGAGCTGGCGAATGCGGGCGAGGGCCATTTGATTGGCTTGCTGGAGCTTGCTTTTAGCTTCGTCTTTGCTATCGGCGAACGGATCGAGGAGACCTTGCGCTATGAGAAAAACCTGGCGGACTCTGAGCGCGTCGAAATTCACGTGGCCGTTGATGATTTCTCCCGTACGCGGATCGGCGATGGCGCTGCCGTAGGCCCAGCCGCGTGTTTCGCGCGGCACCCATTCGATGACGTTGTAGCGAATGTCCATGGGGTCGATGCCTTCGGGCAACAGCTTTACCTGGAACGCGTCTTTGTATCCGGCGGCGCTGAAGGCTTGATTCCACCAGGAGGCACCCTCAAGGACGGCGGAGCGGATGGGCTCGGGAATGGCGCGATCGACGTAATAGACGAGCGGCTTGACCGGTTCGCTCAGGGCAGCTGATGGATCTTTCTTTGACATGCGGAAGTGCGAGATGTAGCGCTTTTCAATTGGCTGATCGAAGGGCGTCGCGAAATCCATGTAGCTGATGCCGAAGAAACTCGAGCGTGGGTCGTCGGCGCGCTGGCGGAATCCTGGGGGCGGCGACTGAATGAAAGCGAAATGCTCGTGAACAGTGATGGCACGCGGGTCGGGCGTGACTTCGTCGACCCAGTGTCCGGGATTGTCGCCGACGAAAGTCAGAGTGGATTCTACGTCGGTGTTTTCGGGAAAGTTTTTGGTGCGGGGAAGAAAGATAGCGGAACGCGAAGAATCAATATGATAGGAGCCTTGCTTTTGGTCGGATAAGCGGGCCGCGACCTGGTGCGCGTCACTCAGGAAAAAAGGCGTCGCATCGACGAGAACAGAATCGCCGCTTTCTGCCGCGGCTTCGAAGCCCCAGAGAACCGATTGCGCGAAAGCCTGCTGCACGGCGCCTTGCTGTTGCAGATCGTCGGTGATGGCGCGATAGCTTTCGTTCTCGGCTACGAGGAGTACGCGCGGGCCGACGCGTTCGAAGTGGACCACGTTGACGCTGCCGGGTTGTCCGCGATCGAGGCCGATGTCATTGGAGCCCATGCCGTTGGGAAGCGATTCGTAGTAGAGGAAGGACGTATTCCATTGATCGATCTGGAGGTAGAGTTTGCCTTCGCGCGCGTCCCAATAGCAGGGGAAAAAGCCGGGAAGCTTTTGCATGGCGCCGACTTTTTGCTCGATTGTCTTTTGCTCGACCGTCTTCTGCTCGCTTGCGGGCAAAGCTTTGGGCTGAGGTTCTGGGGCCGAATTCTTGGATTGAGCGTTGCTTACGGTTGACGTCACCAAGACCATCAGTGTCAGTGACGCAGCGATCAGAGTACCTTTCACAGTCTGCCTCCGGAAATCGTTCCGAACAATGCCAGATATGGTAAATGCGCCAGGCCGCTGACGTGGACGGAAATTGAACGGAGGAGGCTCAAAGCAGGTTCGAGCGGGCGGCCTGCAACAATTCGGTGAGCGATCTTAGCTGTTCGCGTCCCAAGTGGCCTAACTGCTTTTGATGGGCATTCTGGATGGGGTCGTCGAGTCGCGCCAGTAGTTTCAGGCCTTCGGGCGTGATTCTCGCCATCACCACTCGCCGGTCTTCGCTTTCGCGGAAGCGAGAGATGAGGGCGCGCTTTTTGAGGCGGTCGAGCAGGCGGGTGATGTCGGGATCGCGAGTGATCATGCGGCTGGCAATTTCACCGCACGGGAGTCCTTCGGGCGAGCCGCGCAAAATCCGGAGGACGTTGTATTGCGTAGGAGAGAGATCTTCAGCCTTGAGAATCGAAACCAGACCGCGCGAGAGCATGTCGGCGGTGCGCATGAGGTCGAGGAAGACTGCTTCCTCGGCAGGCGCAGTTGGGTGTTTCGGGTTCCCGGGCGGGGCGGTTTTCTTCATTCCACACAAATAACTTGTTGTAACGAGTATTGTCAATCGGGCGATTGCGGCATGGCCGTTGAGCTGCTGAGGTATTTCAAACTGAGCCTCCTGCAGCGCATACTCCTTTACAGCAGCCCGCCGCCAGGAGGATACTTGCTAGGCTCCTACACAGGACCTAGCCGTGAAGTTGCACCCAGCCGGGCACGCTGCATCTCGAAGAAGACCCACGTCGCAGCCGCCAATCCTTCCCCACAACGACGCAAAAGGTTCGCGAGTCCGTCTCCTGCTGCCCATCTGTTTGCTTTTCTTAATTCTGCTGGCAGCGCCGCTCTGCCCCGCCAATTCTTCTCCCGTGTCGCCGGCCGAAGCCGTTATGCCATCAGCCTCACCCGCTCCTCCCGTAATCGTCGTAGGCTTCATGGGAGGCTTTGTCGCTCGCAATGCCGCCGATCATCCCGAGGTTCAAATGATGGACGGACTCCGCCGCGAATATCCCCAGCAAGTCTATTTCGGCCTTTTCGAAAATCGCAAAGTCGGCGAAGCCTACAAAGCCATCCTCAGCCACTTGCGAGGGAAAGCCGGCACCGGACTCCCGAATGACAGACTGTCGGACGAACGAAAAAGCCAGGCTTCCATTCTTCTGTTCGGCCACAGCTGGGGAGCGGCGGCTGTGGTCCGCCTCTCCAGAAGATTGGCGCGTGCCGGAATCCCGGTGAAGCTCACCGTCCAGGTTGACAGCGTCACCAAGCCCTTTCAGGACGATCAAGTCATCCCCTCGAACGTCCTCAATGCCGTTAATTTCTACCAGACTCGCGGCCTCATTCACGGCCAATCAAAAATCGTAGCCGCCGATCCGGCTCGCACGACAATACTTGGAAACTTCCGCTGGGAGCACCGCCCCTCAAGCGATGCATGTCGCGATTTTTCGTGGTACGCCCGCTTTTTCACCCGAAGGCACATCGAGATCGAATGCGATCCCACTCTTTGGTCGCAGGTGAAGACATTGCTCCGCGGCAACTTGCCCGCTCACGCCAACACCAGTTCCGATTAAAACTGAACCGTCTTATGGCGCAAGAAAAAAGCGGCGCAAGAAAAAAGCCAGATCAGGCGGCAGCAACATGCCGCACCCGACCTGGCTCCGGTAAGACGGCCCCGCTTCAATCTAGAAGTCTAGATTCCCGCTCGACCCCATCGCTGCAAAGTGGCACTGCGGCCCTCCATAGGGATAAATAGCTCCAACAAAATTCGGGTAAAGGGGAGAGTACGACGGGAATCCGTGATCGACCGTGGAATTCAAAAACTGCTCGTGTCCAGTCGCCGGAAACTCAGCACACGAAGTTACGTTGTAAGCTTCCAGCACGGCGGCAAACGCCCAGGTCCAGTGCAGTCCCGACGTGTGGGCCGTGATCCACGATCCCCTGCCGGTACTCTGGTCGTAAGCTTTGGTCTCCCAATACAGCGTGCTGCCGGAAGTCCCCGTGATCTCTGTGTAGCCGAGAATCGTGTTACCCGGATAAACGACCTCCGGTGAGCTGTAAAAAGCATAGCCATTGGGACCAATCATCCAGCTGGCGATGACATAATAGTTGCCGCCGAAAGCCCCATTCGCCCCATACTGCAGCACCGGTTGCAGAATCCAGTTCTCAGTTGCCGGCTCAATGCCGTTGAACAGATAAATCAAAGCCCCGTTCTCCGAAGGATACGATGGCACCGTCCACGTTCCGCCCATGAAGTCGATGTTATCTTTCCCACTGAGCGACGCTTCCCACTGGTCTGCCTCGACCCACCCATTCCCTGTGCCCGGAGTATGAGTCACTTTCTGGCTTTGTCCTTGAGGACGCGTAACAATAGCGTCTTCGGAGCAGGCATCGTAATGCGCCATAAGCGATCCCTGCAAAGTCACGTCGCCCGTGATCTTTCCATTCTCCATCTCAACCCGCGCCCCGCTGGGAATCTCGTGCACGCAATCCGGCCGGATCAACTCGCCCGGAACCTGCACCCAGCCGGCATGTTCCGCGCCGGCTTGGCTTGCGCCGTTCTGTGTCTGCGCGATGGAATAGATCGAGGGTGTGAGGCCAAATAGTAAGGTCGCAGCTACCGTTAGTCGGAAGCCAAGGGCTGCCCGTTGGGAGGTGAGTGAAGTTTGCTTCGCATAATTGCTGAGATTTGGGTTTGCCGGTTTCATCGTGATTCTCCTTATTCGTAGGAATTAAATTTCGCTTCGTTTCCAGTGACATCGTCCTTCTGTTCCTATGTACGGAGCCGCAGGCAAAAACGGGTAAAAAAGGTCAGCGGTAAATTCGCAGGGTCTTATTTGCTGGGGTTTTGGTCTATTAGCAGGCTGGAATACTTCCGTGATGTGGAGGGCGCTGAACCTACGTATTAATATTGAACGGCCGACGCGCTGGCCTTCGGCGCCGCCTGACATTTTGCTACTTCTGCCGCGATCCCTTTCATTTGCTGGAGATCGTCTTCCTCGAGGACGCCGCGCTGTTGGAGGTCCCGCATCACCTCAAGTCCGCGCCCGTACCAATGGCAGGACTCTTCCTCATACTGAGCATTTCCGCTTTTCTTCGCGAGCATAGCGTTGGTCTGGCCAAGCTGTTCGTACGTGTTAGCAAGCTCGCCGCGCACTTCGACATTCTTCTCGTCTTTGGCAGCCACTTGCTCCTGCAGTTCCCGCGCATGATCTTCACTATCGATGGCCCCCGGCAGATTGCCCGTCTTCATCAGCAGCCTGCCGATATTTTCATGGCTCGCCGCACAATCGAGTCGAGCCTGAGCATTCTCCGGATCATGTTCTGAAAGCCTGGTATCAATGCTGAGCGACTCCCGGTACTCCGCGAGCGCGCCCGCCGTGTTGCCCGACCGTGCCAGGATATTGCCGATCTTCTCGTGGCTGATCGAGAGGTCGCGCTGTATCTCAGCATTATTGGCATCCGCATCGGCAATCTCTGAACGGACCCGAAGCGCCTCCTGATAATTTTGCAGCGCGCCCGCCGTGTCCTTCGATGCCGCCAGCAAATTGCCCAGCTTGTCATGAACGCTGGCCGTTTCCCGCCGCGCTTTGGTCTTATCTTCCGCAATCGTCTCCACCGAGCGCGCCACCGGCAACGCCAAACGATAAAAACGGAGCCCTCCCTCCTTGTCGCCGCTGGCGCCCAAAATGTCGCCCTCTTTGATATACGCGATAAAAAGATCGCGCTGTGCGACCGCGTCGCTCGGACGGTTTCCCGCCAGTTGCTCGAACATACCCAAAGCGCGACGCTGGGTTTGCTGCGCCTCGCCCACCTGTCCCGTCTGCCAGAGCGCCTGCGCCACTCGCTGGCAACTCGTGGCAAAATCGCGGCGAGCCGCGGGGTCATTCTGATTCGTCGAAAGCAATTGCTCGTGCAGCGAATACGCTTCGCGATAACTGGCCAGCGCGTCCCCCGAATGCCCGGTGATCAGCAATTCGTCGCCGATGCGTTCGTAGTTTGTAGCCAGATCTCGCTGCAACGCCGGATCCGCCGCACCCCCACCCGCGACCGCCTTGCGAATCGCCAAAGCCTGCCGATAGCTTTCGAGCGCTCCTTTTCTGTCGCCAATATTGGCGAAGCCGGGCCGTCCCTGTGCGTCTCCGACTTTCTGATAAGCGGTTGCCAGTTCCAGTTGCAGTTCTTTATCGCCGCTCGCCTCTTTGGCCAGGCTGTTGAGATATTGCAGCGCCCCGCGCACAACCAGCGCCCGGGCAGCAGTTGTCCCCGGAACTTTAGCGATCTCGTCGTGAAACTCAAAAAGATTCGAGCTCGCCAGTTTCCGTACATCGTTGAAGCGTCGTTCCGCCCGGGCCTGGGCACGTTGTGCTCGACGAGCCTGCCAGATCGTCGCCGCCAAACCTGCAACCAGCGATAAAAGGATCAGCGCCGCGGCTACGACTCCGGCTTTGTGGCGTTCAATAAATTTGCCGGTGCGGTATCCAAGAGTATCGCTGCGTGCCGTCACCGGCAGGCCCTCGAGATGCCGCCGGAGGTCGTCCGAAAATTTGTCCACCGATGCATAGCGTCGCTGCGGTTCTTTGCGCAGCGCCATGAGCAGGATGTTGTCGACATCGCCCTTCAGTTGACGCCGTAACTTGTCAGCGTGGCGCGACGGGGCAGCAGCCGAAGACTTCCCCGCGATAATTTCGCCGGCATGCTGTTTCAAATGGGCAACACGTGATGCTCTGTTGACAGCCAGGCTGGGCAATTCCGGATCGACAGTGCAGATGAGCTGCGTAATGTTTTCGTACTCATGGCCTTCGAGATCGTAAGGGTCGACGCCGGCCAGCAGTTCATAGAGAATCACGCCCAGCGTATAGATGTCGGTGGATGTGTCCACCACTTCGCGGCGCCCCTGCTCCGGGCTGAAATAGCGCTCGGTTCCAACCAGAACATTAGTGCTCGATGCCGATTGCGCTCCGCCCCGATGGATGGGATCGAGTATCTTGGCCACGCCAAAATCCAGCAGCCGTGGAGTCCCGTCTTTCGCCACCAGAATATTGCTGGGCTTCAGGTCTCGATGCACCACCAGTTTGCGGTGCGCATAGGCCACAGCCTCGCAAACTTTGCGAAACAGCAGCAGACGGTCTTTCACCGAAAGCGCCTGTTCGCGGCAATACACATCGATAGGTAAAGCATCCTCGACGAACTCCATTACTAGATAAGCCTGCCCTTCGCGACTCAACCCCGCGTCGATCAATCCCACGATCCACGGATGATTCAAGTTCGCCAGGATCTGCCGCTCATCCAGGAATCGCAGTTGCATGTCCCGGGTGTGAACCGTGCCCTTAAGAAACTTCATGGCCCCGACCTGACGAACATGGCCATCATTGCGCTCAGCCAGATAAACCACGCCAAAGCCGCCCTCCCCTAAGGAACGCAGCAGCCTCCACGGCCCAACCTGCTTGTTTTCGAAGGAGAATGGCACAACTTCAGCGATTACCGGATCGATCGAGATAGACTCTGCCCCGCGAAGGTACTCAAACACCAGCGCCTTCAACGCCTCGTCTCCAGCGCACGCTTCCTCTATATAGGCCACGCGCTCCGGTCCGGCGTTGAGGTCCAGCGCCTTATCGCCAATCTCTTCCGCGCGTTGACTCAGTTCATCGTTGACCATGCTTGTGACCCGGAATCCCCACTCTCATTTTCGTTTAATAATCCGGATTTATTCGGGCTGTGAGTCGCTGCCAGCCTTGTCCCGCCGCGCATAGCTAGCCAGCTTCGCCTTTGCTTTCCGAAATTCTTTCGTGACCGTCTCCGAGCTGCACCCCAGCACTTCGGCCGCTTCATCTTCTGTTAAGCCCAGAAAGACGCGAAGCCGTACAATCTCAGCCTGCCGCCGTGAAGCCTCGCCCTTTCCCGCCTCAACATAGTCATTCTCCAGACGGTCAAGAAGTTCCTTCACTTCCATCGCCTGCTCAACATTCTCCTGCATTAAATTTCGGCCGCTGGGAGAAGACGCAGGCTCATCGGCGGGCTGGAATCCATCTTCGGCCAAAGCCTCCAGCGAATCGGTCCGTTTGCGGTCCCGTCCCAGGCTGGTGAACTGCCGCGCGTGATCGATCAGCAGCTGCTCCATCGCTAGCGCCATGGTGTTGAAAAAATGCCGCGACGACTCCCACTGAAACTCCCCTGACCTGCCGCCGAATAGACGCAAGTACAAATCGCTGAGCAGTCGCGTGGCATGCATGCTGGCGCCCGGCGGCTGGCGCGAGACCTTCTTCCGCGCCAGTTGCTTGAGGTCGCCGTACAGCATGACAAAGATATCTTCGCTCGACTTCCCCGATGCGCGCAGTTCGTCGAAGATCTCCGCAACCTGCTTGGCACCCTGGCGATCTGCTGGCTCAGTCATGTCGTGTCTCGCAGGAATCGTTGGTCCGAACGGAACGCGTCTTTCCGAATGATTATCTCTGCCCACTTATGCTGCCCGCTCCCGCCGTCCACCAACAATTACGCGCCATCATGTCACTTTTCAGAACAGATAGGAAGCATGGGATCGGTTTTCCCCGCCTACGCCGACCGGGCCGTCGACCGGAGAGCCGACGTCACCCCTCAGTGAAACTCATTGTTTTCTTTAGACTTAACCGCTTCGCCGCCGGCCGGAATATGCTTTTACCCCTTTTAGCTCCCCTCACCGTACTAGCAAACAGATGGGGGACATAGACGCACATGGAGCCGGAAAACAATTCGCCATCGAATTCTTCAGATCAATTCAGACGGATTCACCCCGGCTCCATGGACGTTCCCGACGCGATGAACCAATATGCCACACGTTATTCGTTGTTGTTTTTTAGTTGTTGCTACGAGTTGTTGATAATCGAAAGACAAATTCTTAAGAGAGGTTTAGGAGGATTTATGAAAAGCGCAAAAATGATGACCGTGATGTTTACCTTGCTGCTGGTTCTGGCAGCTCAGACAGGTCTCTTCGCTCAGGCTCCGGCCGCGGCGTACGTAGATCTGGACGCAGTACAACTCGATCAACTGGTGGCTCCGATCGCTCTCGATCCGGACTCCCTGGTCGCTCAGATCTTGACCGCTTCGACCTATCCCGACCAGGTCTCGGCCGCCGATACCTGGCTCAACCAGAATATGAATCTCCCTCCGGATCAGCGGGCTTCCGGCGCCAACGCCATGAACTGGGATCCGGCTGTAAAGGGTCTCATTGAGTTTCCCGCCGTCCTCGACAATCTGGCGAAAAACAACGCCTGGTCCTCGCAGCTTGGCAACGCCTATTACAACCAGCCCGGAGACGTCATGAACGCCATCCAGGCGATGCGCTTGCAGGCTCAGCAGTCGAACGTTCTCGTCACCACCGCGCAAGAGCGCGTAGTAGTAACCTCCGGTCTCATCGAAATCGTTCCGGTGAATCCGGCTGTGATCTTCGTTCCTTATTACAATCCCTGGAAGGTCTGGGGCACGCTGTTCGTCTCTTATCCCGGATTCGTTGTGCTGCCGCCGCCTCCCGGCATCGTGTGGGCAGGCGCATATGCCTTCGATCCTGGAATCGCGATCGGCGTTTACGCCGGCTTTGACTGGGGCTTCGCCGCCTGGGCGCCAGCGTGGGACGGGGGAACCGTATTCTTCCACGGCGACACTTACATCTCCAACAGCGTAACGGTCTGCAATCACGGATACTTCGGCGGTCATGACCGAGGCGCGTTCGAGCACGGCGGCCACGGCGTCCCCGGAGGCTATCAGGCTCATGCCCATGCCGGAGCCGCTCGTCAAGCTGCCAGCCGGGCGCATTCCAGCCATGGCGCGCAGGGCACGCATTCGGCATACGGCGGCGGCAAACCTTCCGCTAGCCATACGGCCTCCAACCGCTCCGCGTCCGCCAACCGTTCAGCGTCGAACCGCTCCGCATCCAACCGATCAACGTCGAACCGTTCAGCGTCGTCGAGCCGCACCGCTTCCAACCGTTCGTCCGCAACGAATCGCACGGCTTCGAACCGTTCCTCGTCGATGAACCATTCGGCATCTGCCAACCGGCCGTCCGCGATGAATCATTCGGCGTCCGCCAACCGCTCGGCGTCGATGAATCACTCCGCGTCTGCCAACCGCTCGGCGTCTGCTAGCCATTCCGCAGCTGCCAATCACTCGGCGTCCGCTAACCGTTCAGCGTCGACGAACCATTCAGCCTCGACGAACCACTCAGCCTCGGCGAACCGGTCAGCCTCTGCTAGCCGCTCAGCCTCTCCCAACCGTTCGGCTTCGGCCAGCCGTGGATCTTCGATGGGCAACCGCGGTAGCGCATCATCATCGGCCAGCCGTGGATCCTCCATGGGCAACCGTGGAAGCGCCGCTGCCAGCCATTCGGCTTCTGCCGGTCACTCCAGCGGTGGTGGCGGCCGCGCACCGAGCAAAGGCCGCGGACGGTAAGCAGCTCCCGGTCAAGTATGCATAACCAATTCCGCGCCAACTCGGCGGCTAGCAAGTCGAAGGGTTGGCGCGGATCAGTTCTCAAAGTAAAAAGCAAAAACAATTCATAGAAAGAATTAATGGAGGACGGCCATGACGAAAAAGAATGTCATCATCTTTGTTCTTGCAGCAGCAGTGGTAGCGGGAGCCCTGGTTTTCGACGGAGTTTCGCGCCGCCACGCAGCCAACAACGCGCAGGCAACTCAATCCCCGGCAGCAACAACACAGGCAGTCGATCCAACGAACTCCGCCGCTCAGACCGATGGACAAACAACCGCCGCTACTGATGCAACGCCGGCAACCGATGATGGACAAAATGTACAGCCCGCCGACGGTACCCAACAAGATGCTGCGGCAGCCGATGATTCCCAGGTGCAAACTGATGCAGTCGCGGCTCCCGCCCCGCAGCCCTTAATAGTTCCCGCCGGAACTACCCTGACCGTCCGTCTCGGCGAAGATCTCAGCTCCCGCACCAGCGAAGCTGGCCAGACCTTTGCCGCCACCCTCGATCGAGACATCGTCGTTGGCGGTCAGACCGTTAT
Source organism: uncultured Acidobacteriaceae bacterium (assembly GCA_963775845.1). GTDB lineage: Bacteria > Acidobacteriota > Terriglobia > Terriglobales > Acidobacteriaceae > Acidiflorens. The sequence continues at coordinate 1,492,916 of CAVZKN010000002.1, forward strand.
CGCCGCCGGCGCTTCGGTCACCGGCAAGGTCGTGTTCGCCCGGCCGGTCGGAGCCCTCGCGGGCGAGGCCAATCTTCAGATCAAGGTTGTCGCCGTAAATGTCAACGACGCCAATCTGCCCGTTTCCACTGCCCCGCGAAGCTTTGGGCCGAAGATCAAAGGCAAAAATAAGGTAGGCCGTTTCATGAAAGGCTTGCTCAAACGCGCCGATGGCCAGGAGCGAGAAGTTCTTCTCGAGGGCCAAACCGCATACAGCTTCACCCTGCGGCATAGCATCACCATCGGATAAACAATCGGGGCGGATTGTGACCTACCGCAAGCCGCCTTCTGCGAATTCCCTTCATCCATTCAGTTGTTTTTGGGTGCGCCGCGGTTCACCGCTGCGATAAAAACCTTCCTTGAACAACGGCTTTAGCCGCTGGGATACGCAAATCTTCAAATCGAGCCTTTTCGTCTCCAAAGCGCACCTGAATCAAGCCATGGCATTAAATCCCAGGTAGTGGTCAAGTTGAAACTTGACCACTACCAAATCCCAGGAAGCAGCCATAGCATCTTACAAAGAGAATACAATCCACATTCGATAAAAGCGTCGCAGGATGCACAACTCTACCTCCGCTTCAGGGGAAGACCTGTTTCTCAATGGAATCTCGAAAGCCCAACTCGTTCGCCGTTCGCACCGAAAACCTCTGCCGCCATTACCAGATGGGCCAGTCTCTGGTGCGCGCCGTGGATGGCATTTCGATCGACATTCGCGCCGGAGAATTCGTGGCTCTGCTCGGCGCCTCCGGCTCCGGCAAGTCGACCCTCCTCAATCTGGTAGCTGGCCTTGACCGCCCCAGCTCCGGCGCAGTGGTCGTCCACGGAGAAAACCTGGCCGCATTGTCACGCCAGCAACTGGCTCGCTATCGCCGCCACACCGTAGGAATGGTCTTCCAGTCCTTTAATCTGATACCGAGCATGTCCTTGTTGGAAAATGTCGAGCTTCCCATGCGCTTTGCCGAGGTTGATCGCCGCGAGCGCGCAGCTCGAGCGGCCGAATCCCTGGAGCGTGTCGGTTTGAGCGGACGCCTCTCTCATCGTCCTTCCGAACTATCCGGCGGCGAACAGCAGCGCGCTTCCTTGGCGCGCGCCCTCATCAACCGACCCAAGCTTCTTCTCGCCGACGAACCAACCGGCAATCTCGACAGCCGCACCGGCACCGAGATCATGGATCTGATTCGTACTTTCAACCAATCCCTGGGCATGACCGTGCTCATGGTCACGCATGAACAAGTGCTTGCCGAGAAATACGCAGAACGAATGGTTCACCTGGCTGATGGCAGGCTTGTGAACGACGTATCCGACCCACGCGTACCAAGCAATGACGCGACCAGCAATCTTCCAGCGTCCCACGGAGAAGCCCTGTGAAGTTTTACGACGTAGCCGATCTCGCCGTGCGCAATCTGCGCGAGTCCGTCTTCCGCAATTCGTTGACGACGATTGGCATATCCGTCGGCGTAGCGTCCCTCGTTGCCATGCTTTCGTTAGGAATCGGTCTGCAGCAACTAGCCTCGCGCCGCCTGCAGAAGTCTGGCCTCTTTGACACTGTCGTAGTCACCTCCCGCCGCGACCTGCGCACCTTCCGCGAGCAGCGAGAGGAAGGCCCCGCCCCAGCTGAGAGTCCCGCTCTCGACGAAGCTGCGCGCAGAAAGATCGAGCAACTCCCCGGCGTCATCGAGGCGTATCCCGACATCCGCTTCGCTACCGAGGTACGCTTCGAAGACAAGCCGCACTTGGCCATGGTGGCCGGCGTCCCGTTCTCCGCCAAAAATAATAACGATGCCTTCGATGGCCTCCAGGGCAGCTTCTTCTCCTCCGACACCAGCGCCGAAGCCATCCTGCAGAAGTCGTTTGCCGAAGAACTGCAAGGCATAAAACCGAAGCCTGGCTTGAACAACGCAGACAAGAATCTTGCCGAACTGGCTAAGCCTCTTCTCGGAAAAGACCTGACCATGCGCTATGCCGAGCGTACTGCAATCCCCGCCGCCTCAGCCACAAAGACCGCGCCCAGCGAGGGTTCAGGCTACTCGATCGTTTCGCGCGAGCAAGTGTTGAAAATCGTCGGAGTCACCGACCTCGATCCCGACAGCATGCGCGGAGCTGCGCGAGCCCGTGTCTTTCTCCCGCTCAAGCTCGCGCAAAGTCTGCACGTCATGCAATCCGAGATGCGCGATGCATCCGTCAGCGGCCCACCCACATATTCCTCGTTAAGCGTTCGTGTCGCGAGTCCCAATCAGGTTCAGACCGTCGAAGATGCCATCAAGAAGCAAGGCTTCGGAGCCTTTTCCCTCGTCGATGCCACCCGCAGCATGCGCCAGTTTTTCGCGGTGCTTGACGGCTTCCTCGCAATTTTCGGAAGCCTCGCTCTCGCCGTCGCTTCCATTGGCATCGTCAACACGCTAGTGATGGCGATCCTCGAACGCCGCCGTGAAATCGGAATCATGAAAGCCCTCGGCGCCAGCGATGCCGACGTGCGCGGCCTCTTCTTCGCCGAAGCGGGCGCCATGGGCTGTGTGGGCGGCGCGGTCGGAGTAACTCTGGGTTGGATCATAGGACGCCTCATCAATCTGGGAACGAATATCTATCTGCAACGCCTGCATTTTCCGCCCGCCCAAATCTGGTCGGTCCCGCTGTGGCTTATCCTCAGCGCAATCAGCTTTTCGATAGTTGTCAGTCTTCTCTCAGGGCTGTACCCGGCGGCCCGCGCCGCCCGTCTCGATCCCGTGCAGGCGCTTCGCTATGAGTAAAACCGAGGTTTCGACGCGCGTCACGCGCAGTCGTCCGCTATGCCTGACTTTGTTTCTTCTCCCTCTCCTGTTTGCCCACGCGCGAGCGCAGGCACGCGTCGATTGCAACGAACTCAAGAGCCGCCTTCTCGGTCAAACCGTCCACTATTGCGTGATGTTGCCGCCAAACTACGCCACTGCGACAGCCGGAGTATCACCCCGCCGTCGCCGTTATCCCGTTCTCTACTTCCTCCACGGACTGGGCGACAACGAACAGACCTTATTCAAGAGCGGCGGATGGGAATTAGTTCAAGACCTTCAACACGAAGGCAAGATTTCCGACTTCCTGATCGTCATGCCCGAAGGCAAGCGCAGCTTTTACATCAACTCCGCCGACGGCCGCGTGCGTTACAGCGATTTTTTCATCCACGAATTCATGCCCTACATCGAATCGCATTACTCTGTTCGCCGTGAGCGTTACGCTCGAGCCATCAGCGGCGTCTCTATGGGCGGATATGGCGCGCTTAGATTTGCCTTTGCCTATCCCGAGATGTTCTCGTCAGTAAGCGCGCAAAGCGCCGCGCTTTTCCCGTCAGCGCCCCAACACACAGAAAATATTCCTGCGTCCTCTCCGCTGCACAGCCTGCTCGGATCGGTCTTCGGCAATCCCCTGGACCTCCACCACTGGAACGAGAACAGCCCTTTCTTTCTGGCCAAGCAGAATCGAGCAAAGATAAAGTCTACGAAGCTGGCAATCTATTTCAACTGCGGCCAGGAGGATGAATTCGGATTTGAGCGGGGAGCCGTCGCTCTCGATCGGCAGCTTCAGGCGGAAACAATCTCCCACGAGTTCCACCTCTACCCCGGCAACCATGGCGCGGAGTTTTTTCTAACGCACTTAGGGGAGACACTTGTTTTTCATTCACAGGTCTTCGGCAAAATGATGCCCTCAGACAAAAGCAACGGTCCGTGAGCGGCCGTCTGGAAAGAGAACTTAGATTTGCATTAGCGACCGCGGAGAACTTAGAGTTCGCGGAGAAAGCTTTCAAGAAAGAAAGGGAACCAAAGCCCGATCCGCTCTGAGGTCTCGGCCTCCTCTACGGTAAGAAAAGGGCTCAGAAGCACACCCTCTCGCTTTTTTCATCACAAATTCAATGTACGGCCCATCACATACACGTGCGCCGTAACCATGCAAGAATCCCTCGAGTATGCAAGATCGAGAACTGTGTCCGTCTCCAGAGACGGTACCAACCGCCGGAACCGATCGGTGGGCATCTTTGATAACGGAACGCTCCTGCAGACTCGGCTAGGGCAGGCCCGTTTCCCGCAATTAACCACCTTACTGGTTCCGAATAAATCGCCCCATTCACCCCGCGGCAAATAAAAAGCATGTTAATTAGAATGATATTAACCCTGTTAAGCACAACGATACCTGGGGGGGTAGGGGGGGGTGGGGGGGTACAGACCGGGTACAGACCGGGAGCATCCCTGACAAAACAGACCGGGCGGATTCCTGACACTGCGTAACAGTGGCGAGCGCTGTTACAACCGAGCGCATGCCATGGGAAAGCGAGCAGTGTGATGGAAGAAATCTTGCGGACCAGACGCCTCCCATCATCGCAACGAATGATAGTTAACAAATCATTTGCGACAGGCCACTAGGTCGTTAAAGGCTCCGCCGCCTTCCAGCTCATTCCCCAGGAGTAAAATCCGATAAACACAAGAATGTCGAGAAACGGTCCAAAGAGGAAATACAGCACCGGCATAAAGAGGATCGACCCGTGTAGCAGGTATACATGCAGCACATATTGCTGCGGCACAAAAATCACCAGGTGCACAACCGTTGCCAGCGTCAGAAATATTTTCTGCGCCAGGCTGAAGTTCAATACGTAAAAGGTGAAGCCGTAAAGCACCGGAATCAGCCCAATCAGAACGCAACTGAACACCAGCATGCTCACCGTGTATCCCGGTAAGTCGTGCGGAAACCGCGCCGAGGCCACGGCGAAGTACCCGAGCGCCGTTCCCTGCAGTAGGCAAAATGCGCGAATCAGATACGCCACAGGTAAAGCTTCTTCCGTCAGCATGAAGCTGCCGCTGAACGCCAGGATCGTGATGCCGGTAGTAATCCACCAGCTTGTGCCGCTGGCGGGCCCTGCCGCCACGCCAAAACACGGCAGGGCAAAATGAATATACCTGCCCCATCCCTGGGCCACGAGAATGACCTCGCTCTTCAGCCCCAACTGCGCTCCCCAAAATGCAAACACGCGGCTCCAAAAACGTCCCACCCATGGTAGGGCAACGATCCAGGCTATCGTTCCCAGCAAAGCCAATGCTATGCTCTCCGCGATCCGTCCCCACCCCAGATGCAGCCGTACAAATGCCCTGTGCGGAGCAATCAAACCTCCGCGCCAGCCTCTGTGCCGCATCTCTTCCAGCCGGGGACGCAACGGCCTCTCTTCTGGCCCGCGCAATTTAGAAATCGATGAATACACCGGCCGTGCCTCCCCAGCGGTGATACGCGGTTTCCTGGTGCTGTTCGACGTTGAAATTCAATCCCCAGTTCGGCCCGATCCATTGCCGCCACGTGCCCGTCGCCGTGCGCTCGGGAAAATCGAACAACACGTTGTACGCCGGAGTCTGAGCCGCCGGCGGCCCAATCACCTCGTACCCCTCCCGTCCCCATTCATAGCGAAGCGAAATGAAGCGCTCCTTGTCGTGCCCCTGCGTGGCCGCAATAAATTGCGTGCGCGCAAGAATATTTCCCGGGCTAGCGTGAGTCCAATTCAACCCGCCCTGCAGCACCACCGGATAACTAAAGTAGTAAGCTGCACCCACCAACCCCCGCACATCATAGTTAACCGTTTTGCTCTGATCGAACCCCACTCCCAACGTCGCCACCAGTTGCCGCCGCCGCAGCAATTTGCGGTTGATCAGTCCATCCGTGCGAAATCGAGGAAGAAAAAATCCCCCAACGCTGCCCCCAGCCGAAACTTCCGCGTACCAGTTTTCCGAGAGCGTCCGCACCCAATCCAATCCACCAAACCACCCGCTCTCTCCAAACCGGCCTTCACGCGTAATCTGTCCGGTGAAGGCATTCCGTCCGCCCGAGATCATGCCTCGCATATAAAAGTCGTTCCAGTCGGAGTTGTCGCCGCTCAGCGAGCTGTGGCTTCCACCCGCTTCGATATATCCCGGCCCATCCATCCCCAACATAAGTCCGCCCAATCCAGGTAGACTCGATCCGGGAGCTGACGTAGCAGCAGGAGGGGTCTGTGCACTGCTCGTAGCGCCGATCACGAGGCAAAAGAGCAAACCCGCAAATAAGAGAATCTCAACCTTCCGGGTGACCCGCAGCCTCATCGTTTGGCCTCAACCGTTTCAGCCCGCGCCCGCCCTGGCTCGCCCCGCAGGGTAAGCTCAACCCGCAGATCGCGCCCCTCGCCCGCAGCGATCAGGATCATGCCATCCTCTGTTTTGACTGCAGCCTTTCCTTTCACCACTCGCGCATCGGCATAGTAATCCTGAGGAAATATCCACGTCTGGTGCATCAGGTTCTTCGGATGCGAAGCGCGCAGCGTCACCGTGCGCGACGCCGCTCCTCCGAAAGTGCCCGAGGAGGATCGCAGTACGCTCCAGCGCACTGCGTCGCGTTGCGTCAGGAACCCGGCCAGTTCCGTCATCGTGTACCATCGGAATCTCCCCTGGGTCTGCAGCGCGTTGGCATCGTCCAGCCAAGTGCGCAGCGTGCCGAAAAATCGCTCGGCCCCATAAGGATGCGTGTAGATCAATCGCGCCGAGTGTTGCCGCACCGTGAAGTCCGTCACTGCCAGCAGCCAATCGCGCACCGCCGGAATCGGCACATCATCGAACCCCATTTCTTCCAGGCTCGCTTCTTTCCCCATATGCAGAATCGGAAAGCCCCAGATGTCCGATCCATCGTGCTCGTCATTGCGATAAACGCGCGTCGGCCCCAGGCCTGCGTCGCCCGTGAAGTAGTAGGCGACGAATCCATTGCGCTCGAGCCAGCGCGTCACCCACAATGGCTGATTTCCCAGCGGAGCCGAGTACTCCCTGATGCGCGCTCCCGTAACCCGTTCCAGCGCGTCTTTGTTCATCTCCAGGTATTGACGAAACTGTTTTTCATTGTCGTCATTAATGTGGTCGCCAAAGTAGTTGTGAATCCAGCCGCCATGGCTCCCCACCTCATGTCCCCGCGCAACTAGATAGTGAATCCACTTTTGCGTTTCGGGATTGTGGGCCACATCCAGCCCTTTCTCATCGCCAAATGCGTCCACATCGGGACCGGCCGTGATGTCGATCGAGAATTTGCCGCGGTCAAAAACACCTTCATCCGCCAGCATCTTTAACGGCTTCAATGACGACTTCGCATCCACGTGCCAGTTGAAGATCAATCCTCCCACCCCATCCGGAACCGGCGCCAGATAAGGCAATCCCATCATGCGAACGCCAAAATAGCGTAAAAAAGAATGCAGCAGCAATCCATCCGTGCGCGCCGCCAGGTATCCGAGCGGAAGATTGACGAACAATACCTGTCCCGCCTCTTCCTGCCGGTATCCTGCTGCCAAAGCACGTTTCGATTTCAACAGCACCGTCCCGTCGAATTCCCCTTCCGTGCGAAAAACGGGATAGTCAATATTTCCGTATTGATAAGCCGCGAAAGCGTACCGGTCGTTCGGAGTGTCGTTCGGACGAAGGCCCGCGCTCGACTTAGCTCCCGTCACATTCGAGCCAGTGCCATCGCGTTCCGCCACCGGACGCCAGCGCGTCAGCCTCCCATTCCCATCCACCGGAAAAAAGCTCCCCGGCGGAATCCCGAGATCGCGCATCGCCGCCGCCGTCCCCGTGACTTCCGCCGGCTCCATCGTCGCCGTGGTGAAGCGGTCGTAAAGTGCATAGCGCACGCCCACTAGTTCCGACAGCCGCGAATCCCCCGGCGGAAACCGTCCATTCAAATCCCAGGTGCAAGCGTCATAAACTACCATCAGATTTCCGCCGCCGCGCACGTAGCGATACAGTTCCCCGATCAGCACGTCGTTGGCGCTGCGATGCAGTTGATCGGGCACCACCACGCCCGCCGCGTGAATCGTCGCCATCGGATCCAGAAATTCCGAATCATGAATCGGCCGCAGATGCAGCCCTTCCTCGCCAGCCGCATCCACCCACTCCTGCACTGCAGGAGTATTAGCATCGACCGCATCAGGCAGCAGCAGAAGCAGGGCGTCCATCCCCGGCGTCGCCGCATCGCGCCGGTGCACGTACCCCGCCGCAAAAAGCACCAGCGGTGCCACTAGCGCGACGCACAAGTACTTGGCCCCTTTTTTCATGTTTGCGCTTTCCTAAGCGACGACTGCGCTTTCCTACGCAACTTCACGATTGCCCCCGCATGTCGGCGCAATTCTGTGGATTCAGCAACTGCTCCTGCGAGTAACGCGCTCGCAATGACTGCCACACCGCTTCCTCGAGAACATTCCACGAACCGCTCCCGCGCAAAGAATCCGACTGCGATGTCCAGCAAGCTGCCGCGGCCGTGTCGCCCAGCTTCGCCGCCGCCAGCGCGACCAGTCCCCACGGGCCGGCGTCATAGCGTCGCGCAATCCAGCCCGCCCCATAGAACTGTTTCCACCGCTCCCAGGCCTGCCGCGGATCCTGTCCCACTCCGTTCAACTCTGCCAGCCATGGATAAACCTGCGCCACCACATCCGGATAGAAAGCGGGCCGGGTTTTTTGCATCGAAGAACGAAACCGCTGCGTTCGCCGGTCCCAGAAAATTCGCTCGATGGCACTCGCCAGTTGTTCCGCGCGCGCCTCAGTCGTCGCCGCGCCCGGATCACCCAGCCGCTGTTGCACCTGGGCCACATCCCTCAGGGCCGCGTAAACCTCGATGTTGTCCATTAACAACGCCACATGATTCCGTGTCGAGATGTGATACACACCCAGCCGCCGGTTGTGCAGTTTCTCCAACTGCCGCGCCGCTAAGGCCAGGCTTCGCCGCCATTCCGGAGACATCCCTTCCGCCGGCGCCATCCGGTAAAGCAGTTGCATCCACAGCGCCAGCATCGAATCATCCGCATCCGCTGGAGCGCAATCGCGCCACTGCTCGTTACTCCTCGCCGAGCCGTCGCTCGACTCGTTCCCCTTCGTCTCGCAAAAACGCCGGAACAATCCGTCCCTTCTCTGCCGCGGCAAAGCCCACCCAATCCATGCCAACGCCGCCTCGTGGATGTCCAGCCCGCCGTCCTGGGCCACGATCAGCGCCTTGGTGGCGAAGTACGGTTCCACGTAATTGCCTCCAGGATTCAACGTCACCGCTCCATCCGGTGCTTGAAAAGTCGCCGGATCAAAAGACGCGGCATACCCCGAACCAAGTCCGCTCCAGAGCAGCAGTCCCGCTGTCAAGCAAAGTCTTATTCCCAGGTAATCTATTCCCAAATCGCGGAGAAGCGTGCGCATTAACCCTCGACACTTCCACGCACGCGCGCCCAAATCGTCCCATGCAGTTGGCATCCCGCTGCGATCTGCGCACCGCGTGACGAAATGGTCGTGAGCGCATCTGGTCCGCCGACTCGGCTGCCGCGAGCGATCATTACATCGCCCTCCGCCATCACCGGACCCGCCACGAACGAGCGCTCTCCGAGTCTCACCGTCTCCCGGCAGACAATGCTTCCATGGACGCAGGCATCTTCCGCAATCACCGTGTCTCCATAACTTTTTGCGCTGCCCAAAAGTCGTGCTCCCGCGCCCACGCGTACCTCGCCCGTGGCAATCACATTCGCATTGAGAGTCTCTCCCGCAGGCAATACAAAATTTCCCTGCACCCGAATCCGCGGACGCGACGAATCCAACACGTCGTCCGCAAGGTGCCCCATATCTGCCCTGTTTTGGCGGAGGTGTGTCCGGGAAGAAACCATCCCGTCCTCCCCATCCACGGTAAAGATCCTAGGAGCATGCATCCGCTCAAACCCGCACCCGCGCTCGAGCCCGATCGATTCTCCCGCCGACAGACGTCCGTAAGCCGTACTCCCGCGCCGCAGATAAACGTTTCCATCGGCATGCAGCCAGCGCAACACAGAGCTGTTTTCTCCAAGCTTGATATCGCTCGATGCCAGCCCTGCGCGCAACGCCGCGCCCGGCCCTAGCTCCAGCGTTCCGTCTGCATATACGTCCGCCTCGACCACCCTCCCGGCCGGTATCGCCGCCGATTGGCCAAGCATGAGAGCGTTTACTCCCTCTGTCGTTTGCGGATGGAAGTCAAAATCACTCGCCCCCACCAGCATGATCTCCATTCCCTCTGCCGATGCTCGTGAAACTTCCCCCACCGCCTCGCATCGCTCCAGTTGCGGACGAAAGGGTTCCAGCCGCCCGCGGAAAATCTCGGCAAAATTACCGATCCTCCCGTCATGCCGCGTAGTCGGCAACGGAGTCGCATCCTCGCGCCTCCACAACTCCAACAATGCAGGAGTAACCGGCAGCGCCAGCAGGGCCGCAGTAACCACAGTCAATGCCAGCGGCGCCCATGCGGACATAAGCGTCAATCTCCCAGCACAGAAGAGGAGTGAGCGTGGGCCATCGATTCCTCCAGTACCGGTGCGCTTCGCGACAACGCATCTCCCAGTACCGGAGCCGTGCGGGCGCGCTCGGTCTTGTCCCAAACCAGGCTGGCGTTCCCGAATAGACTCTCCTGCGCCTGTTGCCAAGCCGCATGCGACACGCTGATAAGACTGACTGTGAATCCGAAAAGAGTCAGGGGCAGTAACCGGATCCGTTGCCGCGAACCGTCCAGCCGCGCCGCGCCGGCGATCTCATAAAAGGCGGCAAAATTTCCTAAGGTAGTGAATGCTCCCAGGGCCAGAACCGTTAATCCGCCGCCCAGTTGCACTCCCGTATAAAACAACACCACCGCCAGCACCCAACCCAGCAACAACACAGGCCCCATCAGGTACACGCCTAGAAGCAGCACCCCATCTGCCCGCTCCAGCCAACTGAGCGAAGAACTCTTCGCCGTGCTGAAGATGTAGCTGGTCATCGCCTGATTGTGCCCCTTGGCCCAGCGCATGATCTGCCGCACTCGAACCGGCCAGCGCTCCGGAACCTCTTCATAACACTCCGCGCGGTTTTCATACACTGTCTTCCATCCCGCCAGCAGCAACCGGTAGGTGAGGTCTGTATCCTCCGCCAAAGCGTTTTCGTTCCACCCGCCAATTTCATCTAGCGCGCTCTTGCGCACTCCCGCGACGGTCCCGCCATACTGCGGCACCATGTATGTATTCATGCGCGCTTGCTGGTCAACCTGGTACCCGCCCGAGCGCTCCAGATCCAGCAACCGCGTCAGGCATTTCTTCCCCACGTTCAGCGGCACCACGCGCCCCATCACCGCTCCAACTTCAGGATCAAAAAATGGCGCGACCAACTGCCGGATCAAAGCCTTCCCGGGAATGTAATCCGCATCGAACACCAGCACGACCTCGGTATTCACCCGCTCCATCGCGTCTTTCAAGGCCGCAGCCTTGCCCGGCTTTCCGCCAATCCGATGGAAAGGTTCAATGCAGGAATGCCGTTCGGCGTAGAAATCAATAATTTCGCGCGTGCGATCGGTAGACCGATCATTCACCGGAATAATCGTCAGCCGCTCCCGCGGGTAATCCACTTCCAGCAACGCCTTCAGGATGTCGGCAACCACGGCCTCTTCGTTGTGTGCCGCAACCAGTACCGTGATCGCCGGCCACGCAGCTTCCTCAAGATCCACGTAAGGATGACGTTGCTTCCCAAACAGGCGACTCAGGGTAAAAAAATAATGACGGAAAGTGTAAATACAGATAAGAACGACGATCGCCCGAAATAGCAGAAGTAACATACGCCGTCACCAACTCCCTTGCTGTCCCCAGAGCGTGATTCTTAAAGCCTCGCCCTATCCGAACCTTGCCCCAAGGCCGGATTCATTGCAAAACTTCATGCTGCAATCTGCGCCGCAACCGGCTCCGCACTCTCCGCGCCCTGGAATTGTTCTGCCTCTTCCAGCACCGGTTGTTCCCCGCGCAGCCAGCGCGATAGCGCGGTAGCAATCCTCGGAGCGGCCTGCCCATCCCCATAAGGACATCCCCCGGCCGCCATCCTCTGGTAAGCAAACTCATTACTAAGCAGGAGCGAAGCCTCCCGTACAATCGCCTCCCGCGACGTTCCCACCACCTTAGCCATTCCCAGCAGCGAAGCCTCGGGCCGCTCCGTTACCTTGCGCAGCACCAATACCGGCTTGTGAAATATTGGAGCCTCTTCCTGCACCCCGCCCGAATCGGTCAGCACCATGTGACATCGCCTCAGCAGTGAAAGAAACTGCAGATAATCCACCGGCGGCACAAGGTGCACGCGATCGCGGTTGCCCAACAGCGCCTCCACCGTAACCCGCACATTAGGGTTCATATGCACCGGGTAAATCACCCGAATATGAGGAAAGCGTTCAACCAGTTCAAGGATCGAGTCGCAGATATTTTCCAGCTCCATGCCCCATGATTCGCGGCGATGAGAAGTCATCAGCACGATCGGCGAGCCATCGTCCGGAACGCCTTCCGGCAGCGGATGTTCAATCGCCTGCATCTGCAGAAGCTTGTGCACCGAATCCACAATCGTGTTTCCCGTGACCACTACCTCACCCGCAGGAACTCCCTCTGCCACCAGGTTTTCGCGAGCCAGGGGCGTCGGAGCAAAATGCAGCTGCGTCACCACCGCCGCCAACTTCCGGTTCACTTCCTCCGGCCAGGGCTGGAAAATGTCATGACTCCGCAACCCCGCCTCCACGTGAGCAACCGGCACCTTCCTATAGAAGGCAGCCAGCGCCGCCGCAAATGCCGTGGTTGTGTCGCCCTGCACCAACAAGCAATCCAGCGGATTTTCCTCAAGCAGAGTGTCCATCGACTCCAGGATTCGCCGAGTTAGCCCATTCAGCGTCTGGTTGTGACGCATCAAATCAAGTTCGATATCGGCGCTGACGTCGAATACCTGCAGTACCTGGTCCAGCATCTGCCGGTGCTGCCCCGTGGAGATTGCGATCGGCGTGAACTCATCAGGATGTTTCCGTAGCTCAAATACCACAGGCGCCATCTTGATGGCATCCGGTCGAGTCCCGAAAACGATTCCCACTTTCTTACTCATGCAGGAGCGCTCCCATACGCTCGACAAGTTAGTGTCCTTTCATGGGTTGCTTGGTTGGCGAGGTAGGTATTTTGCAGTAGATCAACAGCCCCCTTTGTAAATTTGACAACCCAAGCGGCAACCCGCCCGGGCATCCCTTCACCCAATTACGCATCGTGAGCAATTTATCCAAAATCGGATTGGCGGAAGTTCCGGAAGTTCGAAAACAGTCCGCAAAATGGTGCGAATTTGCGGTGTGAGTTAGCTATGAGCGCGGCAGAAGTGCAGTAAAGACTTACAAACGACAAGAACCGTAATAGTGCAGGAGAAGTTTCAGCCGTGGCCCTCGTCTATTTCAACTACGAAGCATCTCGTCCCCGCCGCTGGAGTTCGTTCGTCGCGGGTCTGGCCATCAATGTCGCTGGCGTGCTGACGCTGATTGTTGTGAACGCGCACCTCCCCAACTCCGTATCTCTTCAGACCAAGTCGGCCGATCATTACATAACACTCGTCGCACCTCTTCTCGCGCCTTCGCCCGCCCCGCCGCGTCACAGCCCAGTTCAAGTAGCCAAGCTGAAGACTCCGAGGCCCGAACCACCGAGAATTGCGCCTCCTGTGGTCGCGCGCCTGAATCCGCCGTCGCTTCCTCCTGTCGATCAGCCCAAACCGAAGCTGGATCATCCAAATCCAACCTTCCCCCAGATTGCCGCATCCTCGACTCCGAAGCCCGCGCCCGCTCCACTGAAGACCAATGTCTTCCCCGCGCCGCCGGAGGCCGCAGCCCTGCATCAACCCCCCCGTCAGGTCCAGACCGGAGGCTTCGGTGATCCCAACGGCATTCCCGGACAAGGCGATCCCAAGCGACAGACCGTCACGGTCGCAAGCCTCGGCTCCTTCGACGCTCCCGCCGGAGCCGGCAAAGGAAATGGCACAGGAGGAACACACGGCGTAAGCGGCACCATCCGCGCTGCCGGATTCGGCGACGGAACTGCACCTTCTGACTCGCACGGCCGCGCCAATGGCGGCAGCATACTGAAAGCCGGATTCACCGACGCCTCGGCTCCTGGCCCGACCTCGACGCCGCATCAGACTCAGAAAAAGCCGGACGTGGAGCCCGTGCAGATCCTCTTCAAGCCGCGTCCTGCCTACACCGAGGAAGCGCGTCGCCGCCGCGTGGAGGGTGAAGTCCTGCTCGACGTGGTGTTCAGCGCCTCTGGTGCGTTGCGCATCAACCGCGTAGTCAAAGGCCTCGGTTACGGCCTCGACGATTCCGCCCTCGCCGCCGCCGAGCACATCCAGTTCCGTCCCGCTCGCCGCGATGGACAGCCCTACGACTGCGCCGCCTTAGTCCACATGGTTTTCGAATTATCGGAATGAGTTCTTGATCGGAGGAGTTTTATGTCCCAACACCGCCTGCAACGGATTGCACTGATACCGATTGCACTGATAACGATCGCAATAGCTATGGTCGCCGTATTCGCCACCACGCTGTGGGCTTCCGAGGATGTGCAGCCCGCTCCGGCGACCAATGCGAACGACGCGACTGCGGTCCGAGATCGAGACAGGGAGAAGTCGGCGCGAGCGCAGGAAGTCGCCGACCGCATCTTCTATCGCGAAGCCAAGTTCGTTCAGGACCTCAAGCCCTACACTCCGATGGTCGAAACCTACATCCAGAATTTCAAAGGCGACGAACAGCTAGGCCAGGTACCCAACAGCGACAAGTACTTCATCGGTCGCCTGGTCATGAAAAATGGCGTCGAAGACGTCTCCTTCCAGAAAAACAACAAATCCCTCGGCGCTATGCTGATGGAAAAGCTCAACAGCTTCTACAAAATGAATTACGTAGCCTTGGGCTTCATGCAGATGGTCTACATTCCTGCCTTCGACAAAAACAACTACGACCTCAAGTATGTCCACCAGGAATTTCTGGGCGACGTTCGCACGCTGATCTTCGATGTGTCGCCCAAAGCGAAAGTAAAAGGCCCGCACTTCCTGGGACGCATCTGGGTCGAGGATCAGGACTACACCATCGTTCGCTTCAACGGCACCTACGTCCCCGAGCAGCGCCTCAACTATTTCTTTCACTTCGATAGCTGGCGCACCAATATGCGTCCCGCGACCTGGCTTCCGGCCTTTGTCTACACCGAAGAGTCCGATGCCAAGTACGCCCTCTTCCGCAAACTGGCCATGCGCAGCCAGACGCGCCTTTGGGGCTATAGCCTGAAGCTCCCCACCGACAACGACGAGTTCACCTCGGTGCAGGTCGATTCCGCCGCCAACGTCACGGATCAGACTGAAGCCGCCAACGAAATCCTTCCCGTCGAAAGCGAACACAAATGGGAGCGCGAAGCCGAAGACGATGTCCTTGATCGCTTGCAGCGCGCTGGCCTGCTCGCCCCCGATGGCGACGTCTCCAAAGTGCTGCAGACGGTGGTCAACAATCTCGAAATCACTAACAACCTTGACATCCAGCCCGAAGTCCGCGCCCGCGTCCTCCTGACCACACCGCTTGAATCCTTCACCCTCGGCCATACCATCGTCATCAGCCGCGGACTTCTCGACGTGCTCCCCGATGAAGCGTCGCTGGCCATGGTGATCGCCCACGAACTGGGACACATCGCCCTCGGTCATCGCCTCGACACCAAGTACGCCTTCGGCGACCGCATGGTGTTCCCCGACCAAGAGACCTTCCGCCGCATTCAACTGGCGCGCGATCCGCACCAGGAAGAAGAGGCCGATAAGAAAGCCGTCGAGTTTCTGCAGAACTCGCCTTACAAAGACAAACTTGCCAACGCAGGATTATTCCTCCGCGCCCTCGAAGCGCGCTCGAAGCAGCTCTCTGCCCTGATCACGCCGCAGTTCGGCATGCGCATGGCAAAAGGCGACAGCGTGCTGCGCATGAGCGCGCTACTGCAGTCTGCGCCCGAACTGAAGACTACCGACATGACGCAGATCGCCGCACTCCCCTTAGGCAGCCGCATCAAGCTCGATCCCTGGGACGACAGCGTAGCGATGAACAAGAGCAAGTCCGTGCCCCTGCAGTCAGCCCGCGACAAAATGGCGTTCGAAGTAACGCCCATGATTCCGCACCTCGCGCGCTACAGAGATTCACAGCAGCAGGTCACAACCGCCGCCAGCAATAAGTAGGCAACGGAAAAATTCGAGATCTTCGTTCCGCATCTTCGGAGGACTAGTATGAAACGCGCCGCGCTTCGCTGCTTGCCCTTGATCGTCGCCGTAATCGCCCTGCCGCTTCTGACCGGCTGCGGTGGCACCAGCTCCAAGTCGGGCGGAGGCGGCAACCAAAATCCGCCTCCTGGCCTCGACCAGGTCCAGCACATCGTCTTTCTCGCCGAGGAGAACCGCAGCTTCGACCACTACTTCGGCAAGATCAACGACTACCGCAGCGCCGCGCCCTTCAATCTGGGTCGCGATGCCAACGGCCTGCCCGACGATTGCAGCCCGGCCACTGGCGGTTCCAAGCCGTGGAATACCGCGTGCAGCGCCATGAACCTCTCTCCGAACGCGCAAGGAGTGCCCACCACTCCCATCTATGCCTTCCACCTCAAAACCGCCTGTATCGACGGCCTGAGTCCCGACTGGATTGTCGGCCACTGGGATTTCGATCTCGAAAATCCTGCGTCCAACTCGCCCGGGACCATGGGGCTGCCGACTCCTGGAGGCGACGGCTTCGTAGTCAGCGGAGCCAGCGCCGCCATCGCCAACGGCGAAAACGACACCGCCGGAATCCGCGCCATGGGCTACTACACTGGTGACGATCTCCCTTATCACTACTGGCTGGCGACTGAATTCGCCATGTCCGATGCCTGGTTTGCTCCCGCCGCTACCAGAACCCAGCCCAATCGCTATTACCTGATGGGCGCGACGTCAGGAGGCTACGCCTATCCTTACGTCGGCGGTATCGAGCCTCCCATTCAAGCCCCGACTATCTTCGATTCCCTGCAAGCCGCCAGCATTTCCTGGAAGATATATACGCAACTTCCCGGCGGATACACCTACGCCTCCGTCTTCGCCAACTTCATGAGCAAATACGGAAGCACCGGCAACATCGTAGTTGACCCCTCTTTCTCGCAGTTCATCGCCGATGCCAAGAACGGCAACCTCGCCGCCGTCACCTTCATCGACAAGCCCGACGCCGATGAAAAGCCCGACGGCACCGCCGCCAACATCCAGGATGGAGTAGGCGAGACGCAACAACTGATCAACGCTGTAATGTATGGAAAATCCTGGAGCAACACCGTCCTCATCTTCACCTTCGACGAAGGTGGAGGCCTCTACGACCACGTAGTTCCTCCAACCAATGTTCCCAGTCCCGATGGCGTTCAGCCCGTGGACATCTGTACTAGCGCGACGGATCCGCGCTGCACCTTCGCCAACCTGACGCACAGCACCCCGCCCTACGATCCCGACGGAGACTTCACCCGCTACGGCTTTCGTGTTCCCGTAGTAGTAATCTCTCCCTTCTCGAAGCCCGGATACGTCTCGCACGTAACCACCGACAGCACGTCGTGGCTCAAACTGGTAGAAGAACGCTTCAGCCTCAAACCCCTCAACGCCCGTGATGGCTGGAGCGGCACCAGTGACATGAGCGACTTCTTCGATTTCACCAATCCGCCTCTGATGACACCACCAGCGAATCCTCCAAGCGACGGCCCAGGGGATTGCTACGATAGTTTGCCGTAGGGCGAAGAAATTTCGCGTCGTTGGCGCCACTCGAGCCGAACCGGGATTGAATGGATTACCGCTTGGGCTGGGTGAGCGTCGACGGGAAGGTTACAGCAATTACCGTATTGTATGGCGCGTGCGATGGGGGCGTACAATCTACGAGAACACGTCTCATGTCTGAATACAATTCTCGGTCATCGTCGAGCCGGGGACACGATGACATGGGCAGGAGGAATTGCGATGATTAAGGCGTTGGTATGTACGGTTGTGTTCGCGGGCCTCAGCACGGGTCTTTTGTGCGCCGCACCGCAGATGGGAAATGACAAAGCATCTGCGCCGCAAACCATAACTGGTTGTGTTGAAAAAGGGTCGGAGACCAATGGCTACTACCTGATCAGCAACGGCAAAAAACATTGGGAACTTTATCCGGGGAGCGGCGTTTCTCTGGCAGAGCATGTTGGGCACACCGTCACCGTGACGGGAACCGTGGCGCATCGCTCGGCCGAGCAAGAAAAAGTCAGCCAGCCAACCGAGAAGGAAGAAGCCGGGAACAAGCAGCACGCGGATCTGAACGTCACAAGCCTGAAGCATGTCAGCGACACATGCACCAAGTGAGTTGCTCGTTTCCAGGGCCTTTCCGGGATTCTCAATCAATCGCTTCGGTGATTCTGCATCCGGTTTGGATCGGTGACGAAATCAGCCGGATTTAAGCCCAATGGTAGAACTGTGCTCAGCGCTTCCGAACCACCATGCGCCGGGCCGACTCAAAACAGACCTTCTGCATCTTCCCCGCTCTAGCGCTCTGCGTCCATTGTTGTTAACAGCGGTTACACACACATCCAGGCCGCCTTTCTGGTGTCAAGGGGCGCTATCGCGTTAGCGAAACTTTGACGCCATCTGTTCGTCTTTTTGATGTCAATAAGCGAAATTGCGATTTTTCATCAGTTGACCCGAAATCAGCGACGTGGGTGTCTATTTCAGCGTAGGGTGATTCTGGATGAGACTCTCTTTTGCTTCCGTCGTTCTTCTGGTTACCACTCTTGCCTTCGGGCAATCCCCTTTCATTGGGATGTGGCAAACGAGCACGAGTAGGGTCACTGATAAACCGACCATCACAGTGGTTATCGTTGAATTAGAAAAGAGGCTGGGCGGTGCGGTTGTGCTGGTCAATCCAGACGCGAGTGAGATTAAGCTGCCAATACTCAATTTGAAAATCACCGAAAATGTGATGGAGTTCGAGACAGATGGAAGCGGCCTATGCTTTTGGAGGCTCACATTGCAGAGGAACCGCAATCGAGGACAGCTACACGGGGGTTGCCCCGCAGAAATGCTGGTAGATGAACCGGTGCGGAAGCGGCTAACGACACCACGATGAGTGAAATCGCGATTTTGCGCCAACCACCAAAAATCGGAGTGCGTTAGTGTTCGCAAGGTCTGCCACGCGGATTGTCATAAGATTTCATGGGCTTGATGCGCCGAACGTCCACGGAAAAATCTTTCGCTAACCTCTCACCAGCTTGAACTGTCAAAGTTTCTCGGGGTGGATTCGCCGTAAAATAAACCTCTTCTCGGCACGAATACTGTTCAACGGAAATCTCATACTGACCGGCTGGTAATAGCAAAGTATCAGGGGAGTCATCCCGTCCGGTGGCAATCAGCATGGAGCCGAACACTGCGCCCGGCACAGGCAACCTCTTTACAAACAGCTCAGCATAAATAAAGCGGTGCGAAGCAACGTCCCACACCCGAAAGCTAACCGAGCCACCGCGATTTCCGAGTCTGATTTCAGTTGTTGGGTAACCAGACTGAGAGGCTTCAACGACTGGCGTCGTCCCGTTGTCTCCCCCGTAAAAAACGTCGTGTCCAGTTTTCAACCACAAGTCTTCAACCTTTTTCGCGCTTAATCGAACCCGATTACAACTCACATCCAGAAAGGGCGGAACATAGAACGAGCCATCCGAGGAAGTCTTCACTTCTTGAACACGGTTGTAGCCCATCTCCTTGCACTCGGTGACCGCAGATACCGTAGCTCCTGCGCTTGGCGTACCATCGGGGTACCGCACGACGCCCGAGATTCCGCCGGAGGAACGAGGTGGAACATCCTGCCCAACTCCTAAACCATTCACCAAAAGCGCCAGTACGATACCGATGGTGTTCTTCTTCACAGGCAACACTTTACGCTGACCCGAGTCGCTGTTCCAGCGGGGAATAATAATCAACTGACGAAACTAGGAATTTACACTTGTAACCGTTTGGTTACAAGTAAAATCGCCGATGTGACGCCTAGAGTTGCTAGCGATAGGGGAGTCACAATTGACCATTTCTCGTTTTTTTCATCACAAATTCGATGTACCTCCGTCACATACACCCGCCCCGTAATCATGCAATGATCCCCTCAGTATGCAACATCGATAATTGTGTCCGTCTCCAGAGACGGTACCAACCGCTGAAATCGATACGCGGCCATCTTTGATAACTGAGCGTTTTCGCAGACTCGGCCAGGGCAGCCCCGTTTCCCGCAATTTAACCAACTCATCCGTTCTGATTAAATCGCCTC
The DNA here is from genome assembly GCA_963775845.1 of uncultured Acidobacteriaceae bacterium. Classification (GTDB taxonomy): domain Bacteria; phylum Acidobacteriota; class Terriglobia; order Terriglobales; family Acidobacteriaceae; genus Acidiflorens. Next base: position 1,513,067 of record CAVZKN010000002.1, read on the forward strand.
ATTCACCCCACGATAAATAAAAAGCATGTTAATCAGAATGATACTAAGAATGTTAATCACAACGATACCTGGGGGTAGGGGGGGGGTGGGGGGGGTACCCCGTGCACGTTACCTGAAAGCACGTCGCCATCAGTTGACGGAGAAAAACCAACATCCAATCAGGAACCAATCATAATGATGGGGATAATTTCCGCAAGCAAGACGTTTACGCTCTTTGACTCCGCCCTATTAACGCCCAACCACCTCAAACGGGCGCATCATTTCATTGTCTTCATGCTCCAGAATGTGGCAGTGCCACACATACCGCCCCGTGAATCCCTCGAAGCGGATAATGATGCGCGTAACCATACCATGGTCGGCGCGCACCGTATCCTTCCATCCCGCCTCCTCCGCATCGGGTGGCATCGCCGCGCCCAGATATCTCACCTCTCCCGTCGCCAGGTATTGGTTGACGCTGAAAGGCCGGCGATCGAGAATCTGAAAGCGCACCATATGCAAATGAATCGGATGGTCGTCGTTCGTCAAATTAATGAAATTCCAAATCTCGACCGAATCGAGCACTGGATTCTCCGTCACCGGCATGCTCCAGTGCGCGTTGTTTAATAACGAAATCAGCGGACGCTTCTTCGCGTCGTCAATCTCTCCCAAAGTCAGCATCCGCGTCTTGACCGCCGCCGATTCCGCAATCTTCGCAACCGGCCGCAAACTTCGAGGCAAAGCGCTCTCGTCGCGCGAACCTTTCGCCGCCACGCGAAACTGCATCATGTTGAAGTTGTCATTGCGCAGAACAACGCTGCTTCCGCCGTAAGGGGCGAAGTCAATCACCAGATCCGCCCGTTCCGCCGGAGACAGCCGCACCCGCACCACCTCGACCGGCGCCGGCAACAACCCCTGATCGCTGCCAATCTGATAAAACTTCTGAAAGCCACCCACCTGCCCGCTGCTCGATGCCAATGTCAAATGAATGGCCCGTCCATTCGATCCATTCAGGACGCGAAAGCGGTACTTGCGCGGCTCGACGTCGAGATAAGGAAAAATCTTTCCATTCACCAGCACGGCATCGCCATAAACTTCCGGCACCCAAGGCGATTTAGGATCGCCAGACACCGGATAGTTCAGCTGTCCGTCCAGATCGAACAACCGGTCGCAGATCACCAGAGGAATTTCATACTTGCCACGAGGCAGATGCAAAGCGTCTTCGACGTCGTCGCGCACGATGTAAATGCCAAGTAAGCCCGCAAAAATGTTCAGCCGGTTAATCCCCAAAGCGTGATCGTGATACCAGAGCATGGCCGCATCCTGCCGGTTGGGATAGTGATAGACGGCCGACTTCCCCGGCACATACCAGTTCTCCGGATAGCCATCGCTGGTCGGCCCCGCCTTTGCCCCATGCAAATGCACCACGGCCCGCACCTCGGGCTCGTCCGCCTCCGCTCCGTGAATGTTGTGATCGATTGGCAAGAAGTGTTTTTCGGGCAACTCATTCACCCACTCCACCAGCACTCCCTGGCCGCTGCGAGTCTCAAAAATCGGCCCCGGAAAACTGCCTCCATAGCCCCATTGTCGAGTCGGTTTCAAGTCGCGGTGGACTCTGGCTTCAAACTGCCGCATCGCCACGCGATAAAGAGGAAGCTCGACGCCCTTGTCGTCTGGACTGGGTCGCCGCCCGCTCGGCTGAATCGTTTCGAGCAAAGGCAGCGGGTCGACAAACTGCGCCAGCGAATTGGCATTCAACTGCTGACGGAGGAGTGAAGGCGCGGGATGCCCGCTCTGCTGGCCGAAGGCGCGGTGCAGGGCCAGCGCCATCGACAACATTCCGCCCTGCGCCAGAAATCCACGTCGTGTAATGGTCAGGCTGTGCTCCCTGGTTTCCCCAATGCAATATTTCCACAGTTCGATGCGGGAATCATGTTTCCAAACAACCTCTCCGGTACATATTTCACCTGATTGTATGCAAGTCGCCAGAGATTAATCATTCACTTTTGCAAACCCTGTCAGAGTGAGGTTCAAGAAGCTGCGGCTGAGCAGAACGTCCAAATCCGAGAAGGAGCCTCGGCTCCACAAGAGGTGATGGAGATTTCCGATGAAAGCCAAGAATGCGGTTCAACCACAACCTGCAGATCGTAGCCCAAATAGCGCGAAAGGGCAGACCGGCCCTGAAACCGGCAACCCGACTGCCATTTCTCAAACACAAAGTTCATTCGCGGCCGGACAATCCGACGGCGCCGCGTTGGACGATCCGAACTCTCTCGAAGCGCAGATTCGCGAGCTCGCTTATTGGCTCTATGAGGAACGCGGGGGGACCGGTGGGTCTGACCTGCAGGACTGGCTGGAAGCGGAGGCAATGATCCGCCGAAAAAGTAAAATAGCCGCGTGAGGTCCACCCATCCGCAAAATGAAAGCGCTTCGGGTTGCTGAATCGGTCCGCTCGCTGTGCCGTGGGATCGAACAGGTAGCAATACCGGAACTGCGCGCGGGCGAGGCCCTCGTGAACCGCCGCGCGACCCAAAAACCAAGGCAAAATAAAAATCCCCGCCCGATTGGGCGGGGTTTCACCATGAGTGCGGTGCTTAAGGAGGAGGGCTTCCAGGTTCCCTCCAAAACTGCGTTTAGAAACCGTGACCCATCATGTAGTTGTTGGCGCGCATGAACCAGCCAGCCTCGGCACTGTAGAAGGGCCACGGGAAGCCGGAACTTACATACTTGCTTTGGACGGTATTGATGTAAGCGGTTACGCGTGAGTTGTCGCCCATGGCTGCCGCTCCCTCGACTACCAGGCACCAGGGAAATGGATCCTGCGCGTTGAAGGAAAGCTGAGGCCAGCCGGGCCAAGCTGAGTTCAGTGTCAAATAGGACTGCTGCGCGCGCGAGTCTGAGGAGGCTACGGCGCCCATCAGCACGGGAAATACCTGAGCGCTGGCGTCGGGATACCATGTGCCCATCTTCGGAGGAATGAAGTTGCCGTAATAATCCTTGTAGACTGCCCACTTGCCGTTCAGCCACATGCTCAGAATGCCTTTTTGCATGGCATTGGCGGCGGCCGTGTAGTAAGCGGCTTTGGCGGTGTTTCCGAAGGCGTTCTGGTAGAGAGACGCAAGGTCGCGGAGGCCGCGGTAGCCTTCGCAATTGTCCATCAGATATTTGATCTGATAATCGGGGAGCGCCCAAGTCAGACCATCGCTTTGCTGCGTCTGGATGAGCACCTGGCCGATGACGTCGAGTTGATAGGAGAGTCCAGAAATGTAGGAGCGGGCGTCCGAATTGCCGCTCTCCCAGGCATTCCACGCCAGAGTCAGGAAGGTGGCAGCGTAGGAGTCGGTCGAGTCGGCGGTGTAGGTGGGCGTTTCGACGCCGTTCTGCACGGTGTAGTCATACATGGTGCCATAAAGGCCCCACTTGTCCGGCCAATTGAGATGGTTGACGTACCAGGTCATCCAAGCCGTCACTTCGGGCATGCGATTTGGATCCTTGGTCATGCCGATGGCGGCGATGTTGGCGAAATAGGGTTCGATCTGGCCGGGAACGTAGAGCAGAGCGCCATCCGCCTGGGAGAACTGCTTGACGTAATTGGAAGTGGCGCTGAAATTAGCCTGGTAGGGACCGGACCCGGCCGAGCCGACTGAGATGTTCATCGCCCTCGAGTAGTTCGCGCCCGTGTTGTCCCAAGCCTGGATGTTGATGTTATGACCACCGGCCGCCAGTTGCAACGAGGTATTGAGGCTGGAGGCATCGACGGTGTAGGCGTTGCCACCGTCGACGTAAATGCGCATGGCGGTGATGACGCGTCCGCCGGGCGCGGCGGCTGAGGCGGCAAACTTAACGGGGGAGCCGACGGTTTGTCCGGTGGCGGGAGAGCTGATCGTGACCACAGCGTCCTTGTTGACGCTCACTTTCAATGATTGCGTTGCCACCTGGCCAATGGTGTTCCAGGCGACGGCGACGACAGAATGCGATCCGGCGGCGAGGGAGAGACTGGTGTTTACCGAGGAGCGGTTGGTCTTGAAAACGGCCTGGTTATCGACGTAAATCCAGACGGCGCTGACCGGATGGCTGCCGCCGGTAGCGTTGGCGACGAGTTGAAATGGCGAGCCTACCGATGCGCCATTCGCCGGGGAACTGACGCTGATGCTCTGGGCCAGCGCGGCGGCTGCCAGAATCGTAACTGCTGTAATGAGGGATAAAGTTTGTATCCAGGATGGTCGACTGAACTTTCTAGAAGAGGAAACTGGAAATGATTTCGACGAGCCGACGGGAGAATTGCCGGCCAGCAGACGGGAACAGATACTTCGCAAAACAGCCTCCTAATGCGTACAGGGAATGGCCCAACCAGAAATGCCTGGTGCGTCTGCGCACTCAATTTCTACTGGGTTTGGCTAAAATACAGCATTTCCTGTATTGACGCAGAATAGGAAGTTCATGCCGAAGTTACTGAAGTTTATGGGAGGAGAGGTCGAAGGAGGCGGGGGAATATTCAGGTCTTGAAAATACAGGAGTTGTGACGAAAAAACATAATCGGAAGGGCAATAAGGACGCCGTCCTGCGCGAGTGGTCTCGGAGCTTTTGCTGAACATGGTGGAAGCGCTCGTCATTGCTTCCACCAGTTTGTGCGCCGTAACAAACGCCAAATTTCGCGGCCTATTGCGATTTCTTGGGTTTGGAGGGCTCGCCGTCCGGATTGTCCGGGTCGAACACCTGGCATTCATTGGGAACGATGAAGAGAGTTGGATCCTGAGGGCCGAGAACTACATTTCTGTAATGAATGACACGGTGAGCCATGGTCTCGATCTTAATGGGGAAACCTTGCAGATCTTCGGCCTCCCAGAGACGAATCCTGACGGGAGCGGGAAGCTTCGCGGCAGAGATGGTCAGCTCTTCGATCTGGCAGACATGGCCGTCGACAGTTTCCCTGCCGGCGGGCTTGATCTGGTACTTAGCGTCGGGTCTCGCCATGGAGAAGGGATAGGAACGTACATAAGCGTTCGCATACTTTATGCATCCGGTCGAGGCGAGGCCGTGGGTCTCTTGCTTGGCCAAATCGGTGATCATGTAGTTGTGCGATTCGAGGCCTTCCATCCTGAGCAAGGCGCCGGAACGATAGATATGGATTTCATCGTCCGTGCCGGGAACCGCACCACCGGTCATGAGAGCGGAAAAATTCTGGAAGCGGTCCAGCGGAAATTGAGACGATTCGGTGGTGGAAGGGGAAGTAGCGGTTTGCGGCGTTTCAGCGGTTTGAGCAGCGGGAGCCTGCTGTGCTGCTGCCTGAAATCCGAGGCTGGCAGACAGAAATAAGACCGCAGTCAATCTAAGCATCTTAGAGCTCCTCTAAAAAGTTGTTACTCTTTGCTGCTGCTTGCGGGAGGGAAAGTCTCATGCTTGATATGAACCCGACGCAAACGACTTGGCGAGTGACTCTCCTGGTTAGTCACTATCATTGGTGAATCACGTCACGAGTCACGATCCGTGCCAATGACGTTCCAGAATACAAGAAAAAGGCCACGCCGTGAATCAGCGCGGCCGTACTTAGGACGGGGAGGCGTTATTTTACGTAAAAACCGCCGACCGCGACCGAGAACATATCGCAACCGATGCCGCCGCAGCCGCCGCCGTTTGTGGTCTGAGTGTTGGCGAAATTCGCACCGAAATAGCTGGAGTACCAGAAAGAATTGTAGAAATCGTCACTCCACCCCAACTGATTCGGCGAAGGAACATCTTCCACATCCGACAAATACGCGTAATCACCGCTTGTGAAGGCGGGGGTGACGTTGATCCAGAAGAGAGTTTGAACTGGCACTATGAGAAAATACGCTCCAGTTTTGGGTTGAGCCGGGGCCAGGCACGTGTAGGAATATTCGGTATCACCGAAAGCCGTGGTCCCTGTAGCAACCGGGGTCGGCGATTGTGGACAAGGACCCGATGCCTTCACCGTCCCAGCCTCGCCAGGGCCCACCTTAATCCGCAAATCATAAGTCGATCCCGCATAGTCGCAGCCGCCGCAACCGAGGTTGTCCAATAAAAGCTCGTTAAATGTGACCGAGTTTATCCGGACGTGTCCATGAGCGGGGTCGCCATCGGAGCCCACTACCATGGGAACCCAAATTTGGCTCTCAACTCCGAAATATTCGGCGTTGGAATTGAACAGGCCATCGGCGTTCGGATTGCTTGGGTCCAAATCGCCGGAGTACCAGACGCACGGATTACAAGCCGCCGGCACGCCAGCCAGAGGCCCCTTACTTTGTTGCTGAGTTACGCCGTTTTGTCGTGCGGCTTCGACCGCTGTTTTTGAGATACCGATCTCTGCCATAGCTACCGTGGTGAACAGAGCGAGCACGCTGAGCGCTAACAAAGTTTTCTTCATAAGTTTCCTCCTGGGAAGCGTTAGTTGTTTTGAGAGTAGGCAACGCCCGCAATTTAAATCGGCGAGGTTACCGGTTTGGTTATCGTCATTTTCTTAATCACGAATGGTTCAACTGGTGACCTGGCCCACGAAATTCAGCGCACTTCCCAAGCGGGGAGGCTCGTAAAAAGCACTGACGTTCGCGAGCTTAGCGCATTCCAAGCGATTGTCAAGACTTAATTAAAAGTGTGGTGAGTGTGATTCAGATTAACTGCAAACTATTGCACTTGCCGGAATTCGCATCGGATGCGGGTAAATGAGCTGGCAAGCGACATCGATCGCCAACGAAGTACAAAGGAAAAAGGCCACGCCGTGAATCAGCGTGGCCCGAATGGAACCCCATACGAGGAATTGTGCTACTTCCTCGCGGGAACCTTTGATGCGCTGCCGGTTGACATACCCTTCGTCGCCACTGCTCCCTTCTTGCCAGGGATGGTGCAGGACAGGTAGCCATAGTTGTCGCCGAAGATGAACCCGCTTACGCTGGCGAAGCCGATCCAGCCATAAACGTTGTTGTGGCATCTCAGAGCCGAAGCAACACCCCACTGCGCGCCCGAAAAGGATTCAAACTCCGCATCGTAGATGTTGTCGGCGTACTGGATGCCGTCAACGTGAAAGCCGGCCGGGTTGCCCGCCGCGGTGAGGGTGCTGTTTACGCCCGCGAGGGTAGCGTTGTACGGAAGCCCGCAAGCGCTGAGGTTGTCGACGCCCTGCCAGATACGGTAGGGAGCCAACTGCGTGAGTTGCTCATAGTTGCAATAGAGTCCGTGGCCAACGGACTCGAAGCCAAATGTTTGAGCCGCCGCGAAGCTGCAGCCAAATGCCAACAGAGCGATTACCGCTAAACTTTTCATTTTCACCTGAATTTCCTCCTGGAAGTTATATCAATCTTTTCGTCTTACGCCAGAAGCCAAAAACTTAACTGGCTCCAATCAAACTGTGGCGCAAGAATTACTGCTTCCTCGCGGGAACCTTGGACGCGCTGCCGGTTGACATACCCTTCGTCGCCACTGCTCCATTCTTGCCAGGGATGCTGCAGGACAGGTAGCCATAGTTGTCGCCGAAGATGAACCCGCTTACGCTGGCGAAGCCGATCCAGGCATATCTTTTCGGGGGGCAGGACACACCAGAAACCACTTCCCATTGGGCGCCCGAAAAATACTCGAACTCCGCATCGTAAATGTTGTCAGCATAGGCGACGCCATTCACGTCGAAGCCCGCAGGGTTGCCCGGCGTGGGGAGATTGGTGGTTTGGCCGACGACCGTGGCGTTGTACGGAAGCCCGCAAGCGCTGAGATTATCGACGCCCTGCCAGACGCTATAGGGCGTGAGTTGTTGGAGAGTTTCGTAGTTGCAGTAGAGGCCGTGACCAACGGACTCAAACCCGAATGTTTGAGCGTAGCCCACGCTGCAGCCGAGGACAAGAATAGTCAATACCGCTAAGCTTTTCAATTTCACTGAGAGACCTCCTGGAAGTTTGTTTCTCTTAAACACAATGGTCCAAATTGTGACGAGTGACCCACGAAATCAATGCAATTCCTAAGAGGGGAGTCCTAGTAAACTGCATTGACTTCGCGAGCTTAGCGCATTCCGAGCCATTGTCAAGAATTAATTAAAATTGTGGTGATTCTTGTTTCGCTAAACTGCAAAAGTTTGCGCTTATCAGGTGGGACAAGGTTTCGCGGGCGTGCGAATCTCAAATTTCAGTTGGGCTTGATTCAAGAAAACGCTGCGCGTTGATACGGCTCAGGTGGGAGCGAAGAAGGTCGCGGAGTTTAAGCCGTCCGTTCCGTCACGTTCAGAACGAACAGGGATCGTCATCGAGTTCGCGGAGTCTGTAAACTCGGCAATGTTGACCCCTGCAAAGTAAGTGCCGATTGCCATCGTCTTCCCGGGTCTAGTGGCCGCTCAAAGCGTTCTGGGCTGACGCCATTGCGTGTCAGCGAAAACACAGCTGCCTCCTCGCACACACGAACACCTGTTGTTACTCGCCAGCAACCTCTATCGTTTCAATCGAGTAAGCATGGACTGGCGCGTGCATTTTCTTCTCGCGAAGGTCAGCAACAAACAGGAGCGAGACGATGGGACCGTGGGGGAATCGACAAAGGCAAGCGACCTGGATTGTGGCAAGCGTGCTCGGCTTGACGACGGTTAGCGCGGCTCTGCAGGCGCCGCCCCTCGCCGAGATAAGAGCGTCGAGTTCCCGACTTCCGAAGTTTGGCCCGATCACGACGCGCCAGATACTTATCAGCATTCCTGACCGCAAGCTGGCGCTGCTGGAAGACGGAAAGATCGTTCGCATCTATCGAGTCGCCGTCGGCAAGACTTCGACGCCGAGCCCGGTGGGCGAATTCAGGATCGTCAACCGGGTCAGCAATCCGACTTATTACCACCAAGGCCAGATCATTGCAGCCGGCAAAGGCAACCCAGTGGGCACGCGCTGGATGGGATTGAGCGCGAAGGGCTATGGAATCCACGGCACCAACCAGCCGCATTCGATCGGCAAGGCGGCCTCGACAGGATGCATACGGATGGGCAAGCGGGATCTGGAGGAATTGTTCGCGATGGTCGCGTCAGGGGACGCCGTGCAGATTCGCGCGGAGCGTGACGAGGAGATTGCGGCGGTGTTTGGCCGCGGCTCCCATCAGGAAATGGTGGCCAGCAATACGATCGGCGGATTTGAGAACGGAAAGATCGGACAGTAGTTTCGTGGTTGCCGCTGAGGCGAGGCTCGATTGTCGTATCTCGGCGCAGTCGGGTGAAGGAGGCATGTCATGGACACAATGTTGCAAGCGCTGGTGATCGTCGGCGGTCTGACTTTCTCGCTGGCCGCGTCTCTGCTGATCGAAGAACTCATCTTCGGACAAATCGTTCGCGTGGCGTTCGCGCGTCGAACGCCCATGCCGAAAGAGCGTCCGCAACACGACCGATATGTGCGCGAGACACGTTAGAGGGGGCAAGCAGGCCCGTCTCTACTGGACTTTTTGGGAAGACTGATAAGGAGAACCTCTATGCTGTTGCTGAAGTATTTATTGTTGAGCGCGGGAATCGCGATGTTCGCGGTCGCCGCCGGAATTCTCACCTGCGACGCGTATTTGCTGATCTCGTGGCAGCGGCGACGCTGGCGCCCTGATTCCGAAGCTGGGCCCCCGGGAGCGGCTCCGCTGATTCGCTGGCGGACTTCGGTTGCGTTCGCGATGCTGGCTTGGGCTCCGCTGCTGGTTACGGCTGGGATCGTTATCGTTCCCAGTGGAATGGCCGGGGTGCGGGTGAGCCAGACACGCGGCACGCTGGCAGGAACGCTGTATCCGGGAGTTCACTTCGTTGTGCCAATGATCGAGCGCGTCGAATTATTCAACACGCGCGATCAACTGTTTACTACAGGCATCGGCGATGACGCGCCGGGCAAGGGCGCGGCGAAAGGCGAGGGAATGAACGTCCAACCATCGCGCGTCGAAGCTCTGCATGGCCACGCCCTGCAAGTGCAAGCCAAAGAAGGACTCACCCTGGGGCTCGCCGTCACGGTTCGTTACCAGATCGATCCGAAGCGGCTCGATTACATTGAGGCCAATCTGCCGCAGCCGTTGGAACAAGAGATTGTGCCGCCCGTGGTGGCCACGGCATGGCGCGAGCTTGCGCCTGGCTATACGGTTCGCGAAGTCTTTTCTTCCAAGCGCGAAGAAGTTCGACAACGTGCAGCGGAGATGATTCGCAAACGGCTGGCAGCCGATGGCATCGTGGTGAAGGAGGTCATGCTGCGAGACATTGAACTTCCGCAGGAGTATGCCAAGGGCTTGGAATCTTTGCTGCTGAAGGAGCAAGAAAACGATCGCATGGGAGTGGAGACCGAGATCCACCAGAAGCAGGTGAAAATTGCGGAGGCTGATGCCGAGGCGACGAAGGTGCAGCAGGTAAAAGAAGCAGAGGGGCAGGCTGCGGTGCGCGTGCTGCAGGCAAAGAGCGAGTCCGATGCGATGCAGTACACCCTGCCGCTCAAACAGAAACAGATTGAGCAGTCGAAGCTCGAAGCCGAGGCACGCAAGGAAGCGACGGTGAAGAATGCCGAGGCGTCGGGTGAGGCGAAACTTATCGACAGCAAGGCGGAGATGGAACGCCGCAAGTTGCTGGCGCAAGCTGAAGCCGAACGCATCCGGGTAACCGCATCGGCTGACGCTGAGCGAATGTCGAGCGAGGCTGCGATTTTGAAGCAGAATCCGCTGCTGATTAATAAGATCGTCGCGGAGCGGCTCTCCGACAAACTGCAGATCATGATGGTTCCAGCCGATGGCAAATTTTTCTTCACTAACGATGTGCTGCGCGGCATAGGCGCGCCGGGCCACGCCAGTCAGGCGGATGATGCGGAGACTTCCGAGAGCAAGTCGCAACAGTAGTCTTAACGATAGATCTCAGTTCTCAGTTCCCAGAGACGGCGCACGGTTCCATTCCTGGGAACTGACGACTGAGAACTGAGAACTGCGGCCTGGAACAGCTCCCGCCACTGCCAAGGACTGCTTATGATCACGCGCTATAATCAGCGCATTCCATACATGAGAGTGCGAGAGTTTACGCGAAAGTCCGGTGGGTTGCGGCTTGCCTGCATGGGTGCGCTCCTACTCGCGATGCTCGCGTCGCCACCTTTTCTATGGGCATCGAGCCTGGGGGACACGGCTCGACAATTGGCGCACAAGATTGCGGCCGCGGCGGGGCCGGGCGTTTTCGCACTTGAGGTCAACAATCGTTCGTCGCTTGACGAAAGGTCGGTGCGTGAAGTTCGCAGCGCTCTCGAAGCCGGCCTGTACGCAGAGGGGGTGCACTCGGCCAAAGCTGATCAGGCGATGGGCACAATCCAAGTCATCCTCTCGGAGAGTCTGCGCGAATACGTTTGGACGGCTGAAATCGTAATTGGCTCGGACGACAAGCGGGTTGTCCTGATTTCGCAGCCACGGCCTGCGGCGGTCACACCTTTGGCCGCCGCGATGCCCATCGTGATCAAGAAGACATTTCTGGTCACGCAGGAGCAGCCGATGCTCGACGCCGCAGTCGTCGATATTCCTGGAGGAACCCGCTTGCTCGTTCTCGGCGGCGATAGCATCGCGATTTATCATCAGCAGGGAAGCGTTTCTGCCGCGCGATGGGATCTGGAAATGTCGCTGCCGATTGCGCACGCGCGCGCCCTTCCGCGCGATCTGCGCGGGCGGCTGCTCTTGCGTCGCGATCATCTTTTCGATGTTTACATGCCGGCAACTTTCTGCCGGACCAGCCCCATAGGAGCAGCGCCGCTTACTCTGACTTGCAACGATAATGACGACTTGACTTACAACGATCCGTGGCCCCTGACTCCTGAGGAGGGCAGTGTGCGCGCTTTTTTTGCGGCCAAGCGCAATTTTTTTACAGGAGCACTTTCTCCCGGCATAGGAAAAATCTCCAATGTCCCTTCGTTTTACTCGGCCGCGGCGCTTCCACGATCGGGTTATACGTTGTGGGCATTTGCCGCGGTCGATGGATCACTGCATCTGGTGGATGGGATCACCGACCAGACGGTTCGCAGCGCAAGCTCAAAATGGGGCAGCGATCTAGCCACGATCCACTCCAATTGCGGGACCGGGGCGCAGTTACTTGTTTCCGATAGCGGGGATGCAGAGCGCGACAGCTTACGGGCGTTCGAGATTGCGGATCGCGATCCGGTCGGCGTTAGTTCGGCAATCGAGTTCGACGGACGGATCGTCGCGCTATGGACGGAGAGCAGCGGCAACGGCGCATCCGCAATCGTACGACGAAGAGATACAGGATGGTATGAGGCGTATCGGGTTTCGATTTCTTGCGGTAATTAGCCTTCTAGTCGCGGCTGCGGCGTCGGCGGAGACGCGTCCACACTATGGCGGAACGCTGCTCGTCATGATGCAGTCAGCGCCGAAGACGTTGGAAGTTCCGACGAATGCTACTCCGGCAGAGTACTGGGACGCGGTGCGGACCTTATCGCTGGTCGGAGATACGTTGGTGAGACTCGACCCGCAGGGGCGACCTCAGGCGGCGCTGGCGATATCGTGGCAGAGTGACGCGAACGCACGTCGCTGGCAATTCAAGTTGCGCCGCGGAGTGAAATTTCACGATGGCAGCGCGGCTTCGCCCGCAGCGATCGTACAACTTCTCGGCACACTCCATCCTGGATGGATCGTGCGCGCAGGCAGCGATTCGGTGACCATCGAGTGCGATGCTCCCATGCCTTCGCTGCTCGCCGAACTCGCGCTGCCGCGCAATCTTCTGCTCAAGCGCAACGGCGGCGGCGGAAATAATGGCGAAGACATTCCCATCGGTACCGGTCCGTTTCTGGTTGCGGAATGGCAGCGCGGCAAACTTCTCAAGCTGGCGGCGAATGAAGAGACCTGGGCGGGGCGTCCTTTTGTGGATGCCATCGTCATCGAATTCGGCAAATCGTTGCGCGACGAGGCCATCGCGCTCGAACTGGACAAGACGGACTTAATTGAAACCGCGCCGCAGGCAGGCAATGGATCGCTGGGGCACGCCGTACCGGTGTCCTCATCAATGTCGTTACCGGTTGAGTTGCTGGCGCTGGTTTTCAGCGCGAATTCGAAGGCACAAGATCCACGTTTGCGAGAGGCACTGGCTCTTGCCATCGATCGCAAGCCGATCCAGTCAGTGCTGTTGAAGGGCGCGGGCGAGCCGGCCGCCGGCGTTCTTCCCAACTGGATGACCGGCTATAGCGCGGTGTTTTCGGCGCAGGCGAATCCGCAGCGGGCGCGCGCATTGCTCTCAGGCATACGGCTGCCCACACTTCGGCTGGGTTACGATCCGCGGGATACGCAGGCGCAACTCATCTCCGAACGCATTGCCCTCAATGCTCACGAAGCCGGCATCGCGGTCGAAGTGTCATTGTCGGGAGAGGAGGACATCCGATTGGTGCGCGTGGCGCTGCCCAGTCCCGATCCGGCCACCTCGCTCGCTGAAGCTGCGCAGCGATTAGGAATACCGGCGACTTTCACGGCGAAACATGAGGCGACGGTTCGCGGCGATTCTCTGGACGACTTGTATCAAGCGGAGCGCAGTCTGCTCGAAGGGCATACCGTCATCCCGCTTTTTCATTTGCCGGTTGCAAGTGCGGCGAGTACTGGCGTGCGGGGATGGGCGCCGGGACAGTTGGGGGATTGGAACGGCCCGGAATTTTCTCTTGCCGACGCATGGCTCGCTGATGTTCGGCCGGAAGCGGGCCGGCGATGAGCTTTCGCAAGAAACTACTTCTGTTGTTTGCGGCGACGGTCTTGCTGTGCGTTGCGGTGATTTCTGTCTCGGTGTACAGCACCATTCGGCGCTCGTTCGAGCAGGCGGACCAGGACCGTTCCAATGCAATGGCGGCACAGTTTCGATCCGAATTTCAGCGGCGAGGCGCGGAGGTTGCGGGCAAGGTCGCGTCGGTGGCTGGCAGCGAAAGCGTGCAGCGCATCGCGATGGACATGAATCGCGGCGTCATGGATTCCGGCGAGTACGTCGGAGAGGCACGAACGTTGGCTCGTCAAGAGCAACTGGACTTTCTTGAAATCGTTGACAGCAGGGGGATGATTCTCTCGTCAGCCCAGTGGCAGGCGAAATTCGGCTATCCGGAGACGGCGATACCGGAGGGTTTGGTCTCGGGGACAACGACCGCGGCCGATGCGGAAGTTAGCGGTGCGTTTCTCAGGCGCGAAGAGTTGCCGGAAGGAGCGACATTGGGGATGTTTGCCGTGCAAGCGGTCCGCGTCGGACAACAGCCTCTTTATGTCATCGGCGGGGAAAAGCTCGACCAGAGGTTCCTCTTGCGCTTTGACACCCCTGCTGGTACCCGCGTGTTGCTCTATCAAAACCTGGACGCGAGATGGAGTCCACAATCTTTACTTGATTTGAATGGGTCCGCCGCGGGGGTCGATAAACTCGCTCCCCTGGTCGCGAAGGTCCGCGACACGTCGATGGAATCGCAAGCGGTGGTCCACTGGACTTCGGATGCTGCCGACGCAGAGGTCTTTCACGCTCTTCCGCTGATGGGACCGATGGCGGGAAAGATGGCGGCAGCGGCCGCCGGACCGAATCAGCAATTGCTGGGTGTCTTGCTGGTGGGCAGTTCGCGTCGTCCCTTGATCGAACTGCAACGGCAGATTATTTCAACCGCGATGTTCGTGGGCGGGGCGGGACTTCTGGTCGCAGTGTTGGCCAGCTTATGGTTTGCAGCTCGAGTGACGCGTCCAGTGGTGTCGCTGGCGGAGGCGGCGCGACGCGTGGCGGCGGGTGATTTTGGCGCCAGGGTCAAAGTCGAATCGAACGATGAGTTGGGCGAACTGGCAACGTCGTTCAATCACATGACCGAAGATCTTCTGCAGCAAAAAGAGCGCACTTTGCAGGCGGAGCGCGTGGCGGCATGGCGCGAACTGGCGAGGCGCCTGGCGCACGAATTGAAGAATCCTTTATTTCCTTTGCAGGTTACGGTTGAGAACCTGGTCCGCGCCCGGCAGAAATCGCCAGAAATATTTGAAGAGGTTTTTCAGGAAGGGACGGCCGCTTTGCTGGCCGAAATCGGTAATCTAAAGACGATCATCGGGCGCTTCAGCGAATTCTCGAAGATGCCGCAACCGCAGCGCCGTCCGACACAGATTAACGAGGTCGTGCGATCGGTGCTGCAAGTGTTTCGCGCGCAATTGCAGGAGAAAAATCAGATCGTGATGCGGACTGAATTGGCCGATGCTATGCCGGAAATTGCAGTCGACCCAGAGATGCTGCACCGCGCTTTGCAGAACCTTGTGCTCAACGCGATCGATGCCATGCCACACGGCGGTCAGCTGTCGATTGGGACTCGAACCATGAGAGGCGCAATTGAAATTTCCGTGTCCGACACCGGTACGGGCTTGACCGAAGAAGAATGTGGCCGATTGTTCACTCCTTATTACACGACCAAGCAGCATGGTACGGGGCTCGGATTGGCCATCGTGCAATCGGTCGTGAGCGATCATGGGGGCAAGATTTCGGTTGAGAGCAGGAAAGAAAAAGGAGCTACCTTTCGCATCGAATTACCGTACGAGACGACATAATCGGCGAGGCTGATGGATTCGAAGTGGAAGCGACGACGAACCGAAAGAGGAGAAAATCGTGGCGCAAAAAGCGCACTTGCTGATTGTCGATGACGAAGCCAACACACTGGCTTCTCTTTCGCGGGCGTTCCGCTTGGAGGGGCACGAAGCCGTCGTCTGCGACAACGCGAGCAAGGCCCTTGAACTGGCCAAATCGCAGGCGTTCGACTTGATACTCTCCGACGTAGTCATGCCGGGGAAGGACGGGTTGGCGCTGCTGGAAGAACTCAAGGCGCAGGGAGTGGCCGCGCCAGTGGTCATGATGTCGGGGCAGGCGCACATTGAAATGGCGGTGCGGGCCACGCGATTGGGCGCACTCGATTTCCTGGAAAAACCGATTTCCACGGACAAGTTGCTGCTTACCGTGGAGAACGCGCTCAAGCTTGGCCGCCTGGAGCGGGAGAATCGCGATCTTGAGCGGCGCCTGGGTAAGCACGAGATCGTCTGGCAGGGAGACACCATGCGCCGCGTGATGGCGCAGGTGGAGCGCGTGGCCGCCAGCGAGACGCGTGTCTGTATTCTCGGCGAAACCGGTACTGGAAAAGAGCTGGTGGCGCGCACGCTGCATGAGCACAGTCCGCGGGCGGGCGGTCCTTTTATTACGCTCAACTGCGCCGCGGTGCCGGCGGAGCTAATTGAATCGGAATTGTTTGGGCATGAAAAGGGATCGTTTACGGGCGCCGGTGCGCGGCATCTTGGAAAATTTGAGCAGGCGCAGCATGGCACAATTTTTCTCGACGAGATCGGAGATATGCCGCTCTCCATGCAGGCCAAACTTTTGCGCGTACTGGAAGAAGGCGAAGTCGAGCGCATCGGTGGAGAGCGGGCCATCCACGTCGATGTGCGGGTGGTGGTGGCTACGCACCGCGATCTTGAAGCGCAGGTGCGCGAGGGAAAATTCCGGCAGGATTTATTTCACCGGATCTTTGTTTTTCCTTTGCGCCTGCCGCCGTTGCGAGAACGGCGCGACGATATTCCGGCGCTGATCGAACATTTTGCACGGCAGGTGAGCGCAGCCAATGGATGGAAGCAGATGCGCTTCACCCCGGACGCAGTCGCGGCGCTGCAGCAACAGCCGTGGGCGGGCAATGTACGCGAACTCAGAAACGCGGTGGAGCGGTTGATGCTAATGGCAACGTCGGACGAGGTATCAGGGGAGACTGTGGTGCCGGCGCTGCCCGCGCCGATTCAGGCGGGAGACGCCGCGTCGAGTGGTTCGGGGCCATTAGCCGACCGCGTTCGCGGCTTCGAAAAGCAGACCATTCTGGCGGAATTGAAACGCAATCATTACCAGATTTCGAATACGGCGCGCGCGCTCGGTCTGGAACGATCTCATCTTTATAAGAAAGCGGAGCAGGTGGGAATCGACCTGAAAGAAGTAAAGAATGAGCGCGAACGCTGATGCACTTCGTTGTCAGTGATTCGATGCTTTCTTTTCAAGCAGCAGGTTCCGTTCGTAGGGAACGTACACCGGTTCCCAAATATTGGCTTGCAGTGCGCTGTCCAATTCATCTTCGGGGATTTGCGATTGGCCATCGTGAAGCGCCTGCCGGGCGACGGTTTGGGCGATCGAGCGGCTGAGTTGACGGGACTCGGAAAGCGATGGCAGGAGGCTTGCCTTCTTGTCCTTTTGCGTGGGGACGAGGCGTACCAATTCCTTCGCCGCAGCCATGACCATGGTATCGGTAACGCGTTTGGCTCTGGTGGCGATGATCCCTAACGCGAGGCCAGGAAATATATACGAGTTGTTGGTCTGGTCGATGCGAACCTGCTTTCCCCAAATCCTCACCGGCTCGAACGGGCTGCCGGTGCCGATGAGCGCGCGTCCTTCGGTCCAATCCAGCAAATCCTGAGGAGTGGCTTCGCAGCGTGATGTCGGATTTGAAAGCGGAAAGATGATCGGGCGATCGGCGTGTTGGGCCATCTCGCGAACTGCGTCTTCGCTGAAGGCTCCGGCTTGACCGGAGACGCCGATGAGGACGGAGGGGTGGGCGTGGCGGATGACGTCGAGCAATGAGATCGCTCCGCTCGCTTGTCTCCAACTCTTCACTTCTTCGTCTTTGCGCGCGTAGGGTAGTTGCTCGGGACGAACGTCTTTGCCATGTTCTGTAACCAGTCCGTCGCGATCGATAGCGTAGAAGCGATTGCGCGCTTGCTCGGCGGTGAGGCGCTTCTCCTGCATGAACTGCGCGAGCAGATTGGCGATGCCTATGCCTGCGGTTCCGAAGCCGAGCACGACGATCTTTTGTTGTTCCAGCGGAATACCCGTAACGTTGATGGCAGAGAGCAATGTGGCGGTCGCTACAGCCGCAGTGCCTTGAATATCGTCGTTGAACGTGCAGAGTTGGTTCTTGTAGCGAGCCAGAAGTCGGGTGGCATTCGTACCGGCAAAATCCTCCCATTGCAGGAGAACGTGGGGCCACCGCTTCTTTACGCTGCTTACAAAAACATCTACGAAGGCGTCGTACTCTTCGCCGCGCACGCGATGATGCCGCCATCCGATATAAATGGGACTTCTTAGCCTGTCCTCATTGTCGGTTCCAACGTCGAGCAGAACGGGAAGACAATGCTCGGGATGAATGCCGCCAAGAGCGGTGTAGAGAGCCATCTTGCCGATGGGGATGCCCATGCCGCCTGCGCCCTGATCGCCGAGGCCAAGGATTCGCTCGCCATCGCTGACCACGATGCATTTCACGCCCTCGTAATGGGATTGGCTCAGGATCTGGTCGATTCGATCTTTATTGGGATAGCTGAGGAACAAGCCTCGCGGTTTTCTCCATACTTCGCTGAAGCGCTGGCAGCCTTCGCCCACGGTAGGGGTGTAGACCAGGGGCAGCATCTCTTCGATATGACGCAGCAGGAGGGCGTAGAACAGGGTTTCGTTGATGTCCTGGAGGTCGCGGAGAAAGCTGTATTTATTGAAGGAGGTTGGTTGATCACGCAGGGCTTGCAGCCGGCGCTCTATCTGTTCGTCAAGACTGCCTACATGCGGCGGCAGCAGGCCGTGCAGGTCGAAAAGATCGCGTTCATGATCGGAGAAGGCTGTTCCCTTGTTAAGACGCGGGGAATTGATCAGGTCATAGCCGGAAAGTGAAATCTGGAGAGCCCGGTTGCTTGCCTTCTGGCGAAATTGCTCGTTCAATTCGATCCTCTTAAGCCTGCAGCCTGCGTCCCGAGTGCGATCTCCGGCTTGCGTCGATACGTTAACATTCTATGCTCGTAGAGGGAGCGTTTCTCATCGGGGGATGCAGATGTTGTGAGGACTAGCGTTTGCCGCTCTTGCCAGCTTTGGTTACGCGCCGCAGCGCTGCGATAAGAGCGGGGCCGCGCAAGCGAAGTTCCGTTCGATGATGCAAGCTAAGTTCGCTGAGCACCTTTTCACCCTTCGGAGTCAAGGAAAGCAATACCTCACGCGCGTCTTCACCGCCGCGATGCCGGCGGACGTAGCCGCCAGCTGCCAGCCGGTTTACCAACTCAACGGCACTGTGGTGTCGAATCTGCAGGCGTTCGGCCAACTCCCCTATGCGCGGTCGTACGTTGCCCGGCAGGCCTTTCAGGGCAAGCATGAACTGATGCTGGCGTGGCTCCAGACCCGCGATTTGGGAAGCTTGCTCACTGAAGTGAAGAAAACGGCGGATTTGATAGCGCAACTCTGCCAAGGACCGGTAATCAGCCAGAGTGAGCTTGCCTTGCATCCAGAACATTGTATCGTGTCAAGACTAATTGGCACGGAGAGGCTTAGAACTCGCGCAACGGCGGATTGGCCGGCAGCGATGCGGCCATTGAGCCGTAGTTGTAGGCTGGTTCATCCACGATCGGCGTGATCGCGAAGTTGTCCTTGGGCGGTGGCGAAACTGTCGTCCACTCCAGTCCCTTTGCTTGCCATGGATTGTTCCCTGCCAGCTTTCCATAGCGCAGGGACCACAGAAAATAAATCATGGGGATCAGATAGCCAATCCCGAGGATGCTCGCGCCCGCCGTCGAAAGCACATGCAGGACCTGGAACTCCGGCGGGTATTGCCAGTAGCGGCGAGGCATTCCCAAGTATCCCAAAATGAACTGCGGAAAGAAGGTCAGGTTGAAGCCCACGAACATAATCAGCGCTGCCAACTTTCCCCAGCCTTCCGGATAGAGGCGGCCGGTAATTTTCGGCCACCAGAAATGCAGACCGCCCATGTAGGCAAATACCATTCCACCCACCATGATGTAGTGGAAGTGCGCCACAACGAAATAAGTATCGGTGACGTGAACATCGATGCCGAGTGCGGCGACGAACAGTCCAGTCAAGCCGCCGATGGTAAACAGGCCAATAAAACCTAAAGCGTAAAGCATGGGGGTGTCGAAACTGATGGAGCCGCGATACATGGTGGCTGTCCAGTTAAAGACTTTGATGGCCGAGGGGACCGCAACCATGTAACTGAAAAACGAGAAGAGCATGGCCGCGTAAAGAGAAATTCCGGCGACAAACATATGGTGCGCCCAAACGAGGAAACCCAGCACGGCGATGGACACGCTGGCCAGGGCCACGAAGTTGTAGCCGAAAATTCGCTTCCGCGAAAAACATGTGACCAGTTCGCTGATCACTCCCATGCCCGGCAGAATCATGATGTATACAGCCGGATGAGAGTAGAACCAGAACAGATGTTGAAACAGCAACGGATCTCCGCCCACGTTCGGATCAAAAATACCGAGGTGAAGTCCGCGCTCGAGCGCGACCAGTACCAGCGTGATGGCGAGCACCGGGGTGCCCAGCATGATAATGATGGCATTGGCGTAGTTGGACCACACAAACAACGGCAGCCGCGACCAGGTCATGCCTGGAGCGCGCATGCGGTGCGTGGTCACGATGAAATTCAGTCCTGTGAAAATCGACGAAAAACCGGCAATGAAAATCGACAGCGCGGCTGCAATAACGTGGGTGTTGAGGAAATCCGTACTGAGCGGCGTGTAGAACGTCCAACCCGTATCGACGCCGCCGTTCAGGATGGTCCAGATCATCAGCGAAGCGCCCGCCACATAGAGATACCAGCTAAATAGATTGATTCTGGGGAAGGCCAGATCTTTGGCGCCGATCATCATGGGAAGCAAGAAATTTCCCAGAACGCCGGGCACGACTGGAACCAGGAAGAAAAAGACCATGACCTGCCCGTGCATGGTGAATAACTTGTTATAAGTGTCGGCCTGCACCAGGTCGCCCTGCGGCGTCAGCAGTTCCAGGCGGATCAACAAGGCAAAAAATCCGCCAACAAAAAACATGGCCGTCGTCGAGACAAGGTAGAGGATGGCGACGCGCTTGTGATCGGTCGTCAGGAGCCAGGAACGGAGTCCATAAGACTGGTTGAGGTAGCTTGCGGGTTGGATGACGGGCTGCGCGGCAACAGCCATAACTCACTCCTTTGTTGTCAATCTATCGTCGTACGATGTTATGCGTACTTACCAGCAGAAAATTTTGAGGGTCTTTGCCGAGGAGTGTGGTGGAGGTCTTTATCGCATTTGCCTCTGGCCGACAGCTCTTCGAGTATGGTCAAAGTCCGTAGCGCATTGGCGAGAGCGGTGCGCTCGGTTTCGCTAATCACGGAAGCGTTGGTTATGGCGTCAGTCCTGTCGACAATGGCCTGACGAGCCTCGGCGATGCGCCGGGGCATTTCTGCGTCGTCCAGCTCAAGGATGGCATGCTCATGGAACTCCCGCCATATCGGGGTAGCGGATGCATGGTCGGGGAGATTGGCGGCAGACATAAGGGCCTCCCGGAGACTGGCAGCGTAGCAAAAACGTCTAACCATGGTCGGTACGCTGGCGAACCAAATCATTCAATGTCGTCTGATGATTATACATCGTGTAACGATATAATTATTGCAGCCACCGCCATTTCCCGGCCATCTGTATAAGTAGAGGGGCAGTTCGTTTGCCAGAGGGAAATTCTCCGGATCAGGCGGGCAACGGTTTTGACGGGCGGTGATGCAGGCCCGTGCGAAGAGACTTAAGGCGGGAATTGGAAGGACAGAATGCAACTGCCATTCGGCGGTGAAAAAAGAGTTATGCGTACCAAGGTGGAATCCGCAGGCCTGCGCGAGCTGGGCGATTTTACAGCGGACAAGCGTGTCATCTTTCTCTCGGTCATAGCTGTCGGAATTGGTGTGCTGAGCGCATTTGTGGCGCTGGCTCTGCTCCGGCTCATCGGGCTCTTCACGAACCTCTTCTTCTTCCAGCGTTGGAGCGCCGTCCTGGTATCGCCGGCCGGAAACAAGCTGGGCGTTTTTGAAATCGCTGTGCCGGTGGTGGGCGCTCTCATCATTGGTTTCATGGCGCGTTATGGCTCGGAGCGCATTCGCGGCCACGGTATTCCCGAGGCGATCGAAGCCATCCTGATGCAAGGCAGCCGCGTCGAACCCAAACTTGCCTTCTGGAAACCGCTATCTGCGGCTATCTCGATTGGCTCGGGGGGACCGTTTGGCGCCGAAGGGCCGATCATCATGACTGGCGGCGCTTTCGGTTCGCTGGTGGCGCAATTCCTGCATCTGAGCAGTGCTGAGCGGAAGACGCTTTTGGTGGCTGGGGCCGCTGGCGGAATGTCGGCCACCTTCGTGGCGCCGGTGGCAGCGGTCCTGCTTGCGGTCGAATTGTTGCTCTTCGAATGGAAACCGCGAAGTTTGATTCCGGTGGCGCTGTCGAGTGTGGCTGCCGCTGCGGTGCGACGCTACATTATTGGGCCCGGCCCACTCTTCCCAGTTCCGGCGCACCCAGTCTTTATTGGACCCAAGGGTCTGCTTGGTTGCGTGCTGGTGGGATTGCTGGCTGGAGCGCTCTCCGCGCTGTTGACCGTTTCGGTTTATGCGGCCGAAGATTTTTTCGGGAAGCTTCCCATCCATTGGATGTGGTGGCCGGCCCTCGGAGGCCTGGTGATTGGAGTGGGTGGCTTGATATGCCCACAGGCGCTTGGCGTGGGCTACGATTCGATCGGCGCACTCCTGCAGGGAAACATGCCATTTCGCTTGATGCTGGGTCTGCTGGTCGTGAAGTGGATCATCTGGTCGGTCTCACTCGGGTCGGGTACGTCGGGTGGCGTTCTGGCCCCGCTGCTCATGATGGGCGGCGCGCTCGGCGGAGTGATGGCCACAGTGCTGCCGAACGAGGGAATTGGTTTTTGGCCCCTGATCGCTATGGGCGCCATTTTGGGCGGCACGATGCGCTCACCTTTTACGGGGGTCATCTTCGCATTGGAGCTTACGCACGACGTCAACGTGCTTCTGCCCTTGCTCGCCGCCACGGTTATCGCTCACGGGTTCACGGTGCTGACACTTCGCCGGTCGATTCTAACGGAGAAGGTGGCGCGGCGTGGTTATCACCTGAGCCGCGAGTACGCTGTCGATCCGCTGGAGATTCTTTTTGTGCGCGAGGTCATGAGGACCAAGATTGCTGCGTTTCCATCTTGCACGTTGCTGAAAGATTTGGGTCATGCCATTTCCGAGGGGCCTCGCTACAAGCAGCGCCTATATCCAGTCGTTGATGCAGACCGCGATCTGCTGGGGGTGGTGACGCAATCGGATATTCAGAAGTATGTGCAGGACGAGTCTCTCCAGAGCGATGGCTGCGCCCTCGATAGAGTAGTGCGTCTCGATCCGGTTCGTGCTTATCCAGACGAACCGCTGACCGTGGTCGTCGATCGAATGGCATCCACCGGGCTGACTGAGTTTCCGGTTGTCGAACGCAGCGATCCGCGAAAGCTGTTGGGGCTGGTTTCGCTCGACGACCTCTTGCAGGCGAGGGTGCGTCGTTTGGACGAAGAACACGGACGCCAGCGTGTGTTCCCGCTCCGCCTCAAATTTCCTTTGGGACTCAACGCTCACGCGCGGAATCAATCGAGAGTGAGAGGCTAGATCAGGTATCTCGGCTTGTTGGAATATCCGCAGTCGACATAACGCTGGTCAAGTTTTTCGGATTGGTGAGCACTCGTCTGCTTCAGGCACGATGAGGGCAAATTCACTTTCTGGCGGGCTTCACTCTCGCATTGCGGTCGCCGTCAGGAAGGTCAACCACAACCGCGACGTCAAACTTCGAGTAGTATTTCTTGACATCGCGTGCCCCATATTTCTGGGCAAATTTGTCGACTACCGAGGAAACCACCTCGGGGTCGGTCGTTGGAGTGCCCTTAAATTCCGCTTCAGAAATTCGGGTTGATGCTTTGATCCAGCGGTTCTGGAGCAGGTTCTGGTACCACTGCGTATCGGACCCGTGTACCGGCAGCAGGTACAGCTTGTCGCCTTCCAGCACGAACCAGACGGGACGGGAGATTATCTTGCCTGATTTTCTGCCGATGACGCTGATCTTGATCTCGCGATCGCGCTCCAGGAGTTGCCTAAATTTTTCTTTCTCTAGTGGCATGCAGCCTCCATTTGAGATGGACTCTTCGGGCCACGAATTCACGATCTCGGCCGCACAGATTGCGGAATTACCGAGGCCGTGTCGTTGTTGATCTGATATTCATAATATTATTCTCTTGCGCGATGGTGCTTGCCGGCGACTGAATCGGGGAACGGCTGCGCTTGCGGGTCGCATGAATGGTCGAATAAAGCTCAGCCTCGCGTGCAGATGACCATCATGACGGTTGACGAACGATTCCAGAACGATGCGGAGAAGTATGCCGCGTACCTTGAGACGCCCGAGGGACGATTGCGCACGGACTTGGCCTTTGCAAATTTGGAGGACTTGCTTCGTGAGTCGCGGGCCGGGAAGACGTTACGCGCGCTAGATATCGGATCCGGCACTGGCGCGGCAGCGATTCGCCTGGCGCGTCTTGGCATGAACATTACTCTTTTGGATTCGTCTCCGGTGATGTTGGATATCGCAAGAAGAACCGCAGAGAAGGCAGAAGTGGCGGACAGGGTTGTACTCGAACTTGGTGACGCTGCGCAGTTGAAAAATTTATTTTCCGCTGCATCATTCGATGTAATTCTGTGCCACAACGTGCTGGAATTTCTCGACGACCCGGTTGCTTTATTGAGCGGCGTGGCTCGCATCTTGCGGGATTCATCGGCGCTGCTCTCGGTGTTGGTACGGAACCGGGCTGGCGAAGTGCTCAAGGCTGCTATTCAGGCAGGCGATCTGGCCGCTGCGGAAAATAATCTGACCTCGTCGTGGGGACAAGAGTCTTTGTACGGAGGCCGGGTGCGCCTCTTTACGCCAGAAGGTTTGCATGACATGTTGAGAGCGGCATCGCTGACGGCGGGTGTCGAGCGGGGCGTACGCGTCCTTGCGGATTACTTGCCATCGCGAATTTCTCGGAGCGAGGAATATGACCGGATTTTTGAGCTGGAGCGCCACCTCGGCGGCCGGCCGGAATATGCTGCGATAGCGCGCTACACACATTGTCTGGCGCGTAAGCTTGATGGTTGAAGGGGAATGATTCAATGCATGACGTTGTCGGCGAGCCTTCTTCCATCGCGCGTGCCAAGAAGAAACCTGATGCCAGGATTTCACTCGGGCTCGGGCTGACCAATGAGTGCAACCTCGCCTGCGCTTTCTGCTACCGGGATCCGACCCGCACGGATCGTCTCTCTCTCGATCAGGTGAAGTCCGTGATGGAACGACTGCCCGTCCGCTCGGTGAATCTGGGCACGGGCGAGAACGGCATGCATCCAGACTTCAAAGCGATACTCGATTACCTGCGAACACAACCCATCCAACTCACCATTACTTCTAACGGCCACAGCGTTGCGGTTTTGGAAGACGATGTGTTGCGCGCTTTTCACGATATTGAGTTTTCTCTCGATTACCCGACCGAAGCCGAGCAGGATGCACAGCGCGGGCCCGGCAATTGGGACCTGATTCAACAGCAGGCGAAACGTTGCATGAGCCTGGGTGTGCCCGTCACCATCATCGCGGTGATGATGAAGGCGAACTACATGCGCATGGCCGAGATTGCGCGAGTCGCCAAACGGTTTGAGGCTCCGCTGCGCGTGAACGTCTACCAGGCGGTGAGGTCGGACATCTATGCGCTCTCCTACGAAGAATATTGGGAGGGATTCCGGCGTCTCTTTGCGGAGACGGACGTGATCGCCATCGGCGAGCCGCTAGTTCGAGCGATGGCCGGACTACCGCCGCTCGGTGGAGGATGCGGCGTCAGCACCGTGAGAGTTACGCCGCGGGCTACGACACAGCCTTGCGTTTATTGGCCAGGATTGGGCGAGCCGTTGTCAGACTTGATTTCGATGGGGATCGATATTCTGCAAACTTCTCCCTTCGAGCAAGCTCGCACGGTTCCCGAGGCGTGCCAGCCTTGCGAGTTCAGGAACTCATGCCATGGTGGTTGTGCGGGACGCCGACGCCTTCAGGGTGCGCTGCTGGAACCTGACTTTTATTGTCCCATCGTGCGCGGGCAGCGGCCGAAGCTTGAGATCCGCATGGCCAGCGCTCGCGATCTGCCGAAGCTGAACAGTTCCTGCACGACCGTGGTGATGGCCAGAGAGTTGTGACGACAAAGGTCGAATGCTTTACCTAGTGCCTTTGTTCGACATGTATTTTCCGAGACCCTGGAAGCTATGGGCGCGGAATCCCGAGGCTTGGCGCAGGACTTCCTCAGACTTCTATGCGAACAAAGAATTCGCCGCACCCGCCGGAAATGGAGGGACGGCGAATTCGTCCGAGACGGAGACGACTAGTTCCCGCCCGCCATTGCCATGGCCTGTCCGGAGCCCGGGGTCAAGTGCATGTGAACGACGAGATTCAGGTGGTTTCCAACCTGAGCATTGAAGTTCTGCGGGCCCGGGTAATCCTCTCCAATGTGCATGCCAGGATCTTCGGGAAGATTGGGGCCGTGCAAGACTGTTCCCCTGCACCTGGCGCCACTATAGGCCTCGCCTGCTGCCGGTGGTCGACAGGTTTCATCTTCCACCACTGGCGGCCAGTAAGTGTTGAGCACCGCTTTCAACAACTGGGGAAAATCTTCGCGGAAAACTTTCGTAGAGGCTGAAGCCTGGATGGTTCCGTCTTTCCGCCTGCCAGCATCCGGCGGGACGTCTAAGACCAGAGTGGCTTGGTGTGAGGCGCGGTTGGTAATTGGAGGCCCATAGACGGGACCGCTGTAGGCTTCGCTGGGGGCGGCCACTTCGACGTTGCGGTCCACACGCACCAAGGTCAGTTCGCCCGTAGTTTGTAGCTGTCCTCCAGCCGTCCGGACCACATTCTTGGAGTGGAAGCAGAGCATCGTTTGGTTGGCCCGATTTGCCATCCAACGGCTCTTAAACTTGCCATCCTCTTCGATGGGCTCGGCCATGGAGGTGGCGGGATAGATGTGTAAGTCGACACTGGAATTCGCAGGGTTAGCGTCGTCGATCTTCAATGCTCCCATGACCCGGCCGAAGCCCAGCGTCACATCGATTTTTGTCTTACCATAATCCGTCGTCCCGTCGACGATAAGTTGCGCATCGGAATGTCGTGCGTCGACCAGCCAGGATCCCGCCAGGGAAGCAGGCGCCTTGGCCCCAAGTGGAAGAATACCGAGAGCTACCACTGTAACTACCGCGAATACCGCAATTGCGCTTGCAGTCATGTGCTTTGACATATCCTTCTTCTCCTTTTTTGCAGATATCACTTGCGGACAAAACACTCAGCGTGACCGATGTCTGAGCAATTCCGACTATGCTTGTTGCGCCGTTGAATCATTTTGCATTGATCCAGGCGTCCGATCCCGTCAACTTGACTGCCACGTTCGAAATGAAAATGTGCAGGGGCTTGCCATCGGCAGTGCCGCGGTGCTCGGTTGAGATCAACAGCGGCCCTGCCTGTTTGTAGCCCGTCCACGTCGCCTTGACGAGGCTCGGCTTCTTGTCCCCTCCGTGGTGGAAGACCAGATACTCGACGCGGTGGTCTTTGGCGACATAGAGTTCCCATGTGTCGCCAGGCGTATAGCCTCCTGCCTCGGCCGGATACTTGACTGCGACCAACTCGGCCGAACCGGCACCTGCCGGGAGTTTTTTCATACCCTCATCAGTGACGGTGGCGCTGGTATCCCAGTAAGCATGGAGGGGGAAGAGCAGCCAATAGCTATCGTTCACGAAAGCCGGTTCGACTTGGTTTTTCACATTGTCGGGCTGGCTGCTAAGCTCGGAGCGCATGTAAGTAACTTTCACCGGCTTGCCGTCCTTATCCGTCCCCTCATAGGAGACCTTGCCAGTTTTGGGCTCCCATTCCCACACGTGAGCGGCTTTGAAAAGCCCGGTAATTTCTCCGTTCCAGGTATAGCGGATAGCCTCGACTTGCCCATACGAGTCGAGACCATAGGTCTTGGCGATCTGTTCGAGAATAGGCGGCCGATTCTGCGCCCACGCGGTTGCCGCAAGGACCACTACTCCGAAAGCCAGAAACCGAATAATCGTTGTACGGCTCGAAATTGTCATGGAGTTCGCTCCTCGTTGAAATCGAACGGATGCGACTTAGGATGACGGGCAGCGGGGTTGGGATGCAGGAATTGCGAGTGGTCGCGGGGAGGCTTAGTCGGGCGAGCCCGGGTTAACCGGGGGTCGCCGGAAGCGGCGAAAGGCGAGAATCGCACCGGCAATTGCCACGCATCCGTATTCCAGCAGCATGATCCAGCCCGGAACCAGCCATGGACGGCCAAGCGTCCGCAGATGCCAGACATAGTAGGTTGGAATGATGCTGATTGTCCATATGATGATCGGCAGGGTCGAGGCCGAGCGCACGAACGGCAGCAGCCAGAGCAGATACCACGGATAGATGACTGGTGCACATAAAAGCGATGCTGCCATCGGCCAGGCAAATGCATCGGGAGACAATTCCGGGGCTTTGCGCCTCAGGAAAATTGCGGTAAGAAAACCGGCGAGCACTGCCAGCGCAGCCGCAACCTGCGGAGCCGCCATTCGCTCGATCGTGGCGAACACCGGATCGTTAAAGCGGAAACTCCGTACAAACGTGCCGAGCGAACCGATCGGAATCCGCCCGTGGTTAAGAAATGGCAGATAGAGCAATCCGACGACAATCGCGGCCAGAACGCCGTCGCGTATACGGACACGCTTCCAGTAGAGGGGCAGCAGCACAATTGGGAGAAATTTCACCGCGACGGCCAAGCCAAATGTCAAGGCTGCCAGCGCGCGCCATCGTCGTAGCAACGCGGCGGAAGACACCAGCAGCAGCAAAACGCCAACAATATCGATGTGACCGCTGCCCGCTACTTCTATCGGCAGCAGAGGGTTCCAGGCAAAAGCCAGAACCCAGTGCGCTTCTTGCCGAGTAATGCGCAAAACATCCAGTAAGACGAGAACGATCGCCAGATTGCAAGCTACAAACGCAATTTTCAAAGTAAAGATGGATTCGTGAATCGCGGTTATGGCGCGGAAGAAAAGCTCAGCGCCCGCTGGATACGGGCTGGGCAAATCTGGATTGTTCAGCGTGCGCGTCTCGGCTGTGTGCAGCCCGGCGAGGGCGGGGTCGCTGGGAATGGCAAGGTATGGGTTATAGCCGAGGCGCTGCAGGCGGCCATCCCAAAGGTAGCGATGAATGTCATCATCCGCACCGGGTGACGCCAGAAGAAATGGAAGTTGCCACAGGGCAGCCAATAGGAGCCCGATAAGGATGTCGCGGCGCGGAAGTCGCGGAGTCGAGAACAATTCACGGATGGCAAGGAGGTAGGCGATGCCGGCAACTCCCAGCGGGATGAGGAAGGAAAGTGTACCCACACTGCCAAACTGGCGCGAGCAGATCGTCAGCGCGACAAGCAAGATGGCGCCGAGAACATAGAGTCTGGCGGAGGGCTTGATCTTCACAGATTTCCTGTATCCGGCTGCATCTGCGCCACTGCCTGCTCCCACTCTGTCAGCCATGCTGCCGTTCGTGGCGCTCTGGCCGGAGCGAGCCGAAGGTCCGCGGCCAGCCGGGTTAAATCTCCCTCCACGTCAATGTCGTAGAAGGGGTCTGTGAAGCCAACAGAAAGCTGCAAACCGCGCGCGCTCGCTAAAAGGAGCTCAAGCGCGCTTTTCGTGCCCATGCCATCGCCTGCGAAAAGCGCTGGATAGACAGCCTTGGCTCCTACGAGATAATAGCCGCCATCGTGTGTCGGTCCGACCACTAAGTCGTGCGCGGTGAGCGCTTCGAACGCGCCCGCAAGAACAGAAGGCGGCAGATGCGGGCTGTCGCTGTTAAAGGCGATGACGCGCCGGCCAGACGCTGCGAAGTGTGCAAACACTGAGGTCAGGCCTGCAGCCAGGCCTTCGCCTTCCTGCGCTACGACATCCGCTACACCTCTCATCGACTGCCTGAGATTTTCGACATCCGCCGCAGGGCACATCATGACAACATCCACCGCGCCCAATAATGTGCTCAAAGATCGCGCCAGCGACATCGTGTCGTCCAGGAGGCAGCAGTAGAGTCTGGTGACCGCTTCGACCGGCAGGCTCTTCGCCAGGCGTGTCTTAACTCGGCCCGGCGTGGGTGCTTTGGCCATGACGACCAAGGTGCAGTCTGCGTTGCTCGAATGCGTTGTGTTCGGGCTGGAGGATTCCATAAGGGTCGGCTGTAAGAAGACTCACGCCGGCGATGGCGTTCCGGTGTTTCTACGCCGAAAATAATAGCGCACTATAAGACTGAGGATGAACCATGCCGCTCCGGCTGTGCCCCTCAGCGTGCCGCTGATTTTCGATTTTCCAATGCGGGGATGATAACTGACCGGCACCTCGACGATTCGGAATCCGCCGAGCGTACCCTTCAGGATGATTTCAACCGCCCATCCGTAAGTTTTCTCCTGGAGGTCGAGTTGTTGAAGAACATCGGCTCTGCCGGCGCGAAAGGGTCCCAGGTCGGTAATCTTCTGACCATATAGAAGCCTGATCAGAAAAGCCGCTAGGCGGTTGCCCAATGCGGCATGCCAAGGCACTGCTCCCCGAATGCTCTGTTTGCCCAGGCGCGAGCCGAGGGTGATATCGGCGCGGCCTTCAAAGATTGGAGTGAGGAGAAGCGGCAGTTCAGCCGGTCGATCGCTGTAGTCGCCGTCGAGAAAGACGACCACATCGGGGCTGCTCGCATTGGCGAGCCCGGTCAAACAGGCTTGCCCGTATCCGCGGCGAGGTTCGCAGACAACGCGGGCTCCCATTTTTGCGGCGATTTCGGGAGTTCCATCGGTCGAATTGCTGTCTATCACCAGAACCTCAGTGACAATGTCGGGCGGCAGATCGGCTAAGACGCGGCCGATGGATTGAGCTTCATTGCGTGTAGGAATGATGACCGACACTCGCGCTTGCCGTTGGCTCAAGTCAACACGCTCGGATCAAAACCATAGAGACGACGGCCATCGCCGCGCCAGCAATCCGTCGATGCCCCACGTTCGACCCGCCCTTCCTACCGCCAGAGCCAGCGAGGCAAGCACCGGGACCAGCAACTCCCAAATCCACGCCGTGCCCCACTCCGACACCCACAGGCTGCCCAGGTATAGGAATGCGACAAAGGCGGCCGGCCGCGTCAGCAGACCGATGATAAGGAGGATCCCCAGAGAGATTTCGGTCACCGCCTGTAGCGGAGCGGCCATCGCCGCGTGACTCGCCGCCAAACCCATCACCGCCTTCCACGCGGCCGGCGAGTGGCTCGATTTAATGTAATAGTTGATCAGGCCCGCATAGCCTGCTGGAGTGTAGAGACCCTTTCCCAGGTTTTCGAAGAAGACCCACACGAACATCGCGCCAATTGTCAGACGAACGATTGCCAGCCCATTTGCCGCGGGCAGACCGCGGGCCTCATTTTGCGTAGGGTTTCCGTTTGTCATCGCGTGAACCTCGTGCCTGATGGATGTCGTATCCCGTTTGCGACGAGAAGAAAAGAGGTGGACATCTTAAGCGGTTTTTCTTTTTCTTGCCAGTGGCGCGGGGGGATCCAAGTTACTTGCCGAGCGAACCAAGGGCCTGGTAGGTATCGAGACGTCCGTTGTTCAAGTCCTGCCCGATTTGTACGGCATGGGCGATAGCGGCAGCGGCTGTCGATTGGTTCACCTGGTTGTTTCTGTTAATGAGAAGGGCCGCGGTGCCCGATACGAAGGGGGCGCTGAAGGAGGTGCCAGAACTGGAGCTATAAGTGTCGTACGGATAGGTGCTGACGATGTTTTCTCCGGGAGCAGCGACCCACACAACCTGCGACCCGTAGTTGGAGAAAGTGGATCGCTGATCGGTATTCGAAGTCGAGGCCACGCCCATAACGTTCGCGAATGAGGCCGGCCAGACTTGAATTTCTTCTCCATCATTCCCGGAAGAAGCGACGCAGATCAATCCGCGGCCATTGACGTAGTTAACGGCATTGGCGAGTTCGGTCGAGTAGTCGTAGAAGTTGAAGCTCATGCTGATGACCCGAGCGCGTTTGGTGGGAGCGAAGTAAATAGCGCGCACGATGTTGGAGAGATAGCCCGTACCATCCGACGAGAAAGCTTTGAGGGGAAGGATCTTCGCCGTGGGCGCCACCATGTGGACAATGCCGGCAGTCATGGTTCCATGACCGAAATCGGCGTATTTCGGATTGTTGAGAGCCGCGGCGCCGGCCGGGGTGAGCACCGCAGCCAGCCACGGCGTCACATAAAGCGGAATCTCGTCTCCGCCTTGATCCAGCACGGCCGCAGTGGAATGATCGAGGTCTCCTCTTTCATTCGCGCCTGAGCGATTGCGGGTAAAGTCATAACCGGGGAGTGCGACAGGCGCCAGCGCGGGATGCTTTGGATCAATTCCGGTATCAATCATGGCGACAATGCCAGAACCGGAAACCTTGAATTTGCTCTGAGTGGCTAAAGTCCGAACAATCTGATTCGCGGGTTGATTGACATAGCCGTCCCATAGCGCGACGCCGAAGTAATCCACTGGAGTGGTGTCGTAAAGCCCGTTCGGAATGAAGTTCAAATCGGGGCTCTCCAGGGAGACGATCTGATCTATTTCCGCATCGACGATCTCGGTCTGACTTTGCAGGCGCTGGAGCAAGGTGGTAAGGCTGATGCCGAGCGGGTCCACAAGAAAAACCTGTTGGTTGGGATCGCCCAGGTTGCGGATAACGGTGCATCCGAGCTTGGAGCAGAGCGCGTTCAGGTCGTCTGCGCCGAGGCTGTCGCGCACGATGATCCCCTGCTGCTCAGCGCTCGCGCCGAGAGCAAAAGCCATCACTACAATAAGACACAAAATGACAGACCAATGAAGTCTCATGAGCCCTATTCACCCTGGCGGAAGCCTTTCGACAGGCCATGCCTCGAAGCGTCAAAGCGCAGAAGCCACGTCTGGTGTGGCATGCCGAGGCGATCCTAGCTTCCGACACCTTTACTTCAGAGTCAAGCATTTCCGGTCTTGGCATCGGGGAGTAACACAAGCCAAGCCGCTTCTTTCATTCCAAACAGCAATCTTAGATGCTGCGCGGGGGGAAAAGAGAAGTGAAATTCGCCGAGTTGGTTGGTGGACGTTTCCAGCCACTTGTCGTCCCTGGAAAGCAGGGATACGGCAACTCCTTCCACGCCATGATCCGGTTGCCCAGAGTCCATGATCTGCCCTGCCAGGGCCATCGAGCGGGTAGCGGGCTTGGCTTCCAACCGTAAGTCTATGAAAAAATTGCCACATTGATACATCAACTGCTGGGGGCCCGGGTCGGAGCCGCGAACGCCTGCCAGTGCGGGACTTGCGAAACTGTCAAATGTAGATCGAGCCACTTGCAGAACCCGCTTATCGCGCATGGCTAGCTTAAAAGGGGCCAGATAGGATTTGGCGATGCGGAGGGCGTCCGCCGGAGGTTTATAGGCCGCCTCCTGCCTGCCGAATTCGCCGAGCGATGTCCACTGGCCGACTGTCTTCTTACAACGGGTACAGCCCCCGTCCAGGTGCTTCTGCATCGATGTTCGCTGCTCGGTAGTGAGCAGGCCGCGCACATAATCAGCCCATTCGGTTTCTGAAAAGTGTTTCACAAATCCTCCCCGGCCGTGGCGTGACCGCGTTGCCGCTGCGCGATCGCGTGAGCAATCGGCGGCGTTCATAGATAAAGTGTGCGCAGATGAGAAAAAAATATAGGAAGCCGCGAGAAAATTACTCACCACTCCCAAACGTTCGTATTCTAACTCTTAGAGGATTGAAACTCTGACTCCAGTGCACTGGCGTTTCCTTACCATTGCGTTTCCCTTAGAAAACGCCAGCGCTACCGATCCAGGAGGATACAGCGGTGGCCGGGGGCTCAGGCCGGCCCGCCGCAGTGAGTATGCCGTTACCTGAAGGTCCGAGCTCGCATGGGCGTCCTTGAAGCCGAGTATGGCGACGCGTCAGGCGGCGAATTTTTGTTCTCCGGGCGATTCATAGCTTGTTCGTAAAGGAAGTGTCTGGAGGCTTGTAGAAAATATAGGTGGCCGAAAGAATTTTCTTGCGGCGTCAGTGCCCGCTAGGCTTTTCCCATCAGGATGAAGGGGGCCCAGTAGTATGGATGCGGATGGTCCGACTTCGACCGAAGCATGGCCTGCCGCAAAGCCGCAGCTTTGCTGTTTCCAGCCGCCAAATTATTGTAAAAAGAGGTCATTAGCTGGGCGCTGCTTTGGTCTTGAACGTCCCACTGGGTGAGCATGGAGGTCTCGGCTCCAGCGAGAATCAGGCCGCGTGCCAAACCTAACAACTCGTCGCCCGCGGCCACGACATGCAACCCTGTGGAGCAGCCGCTCAACGCCACCAGTTCGGCGGGCAGTCTCAACTGATAAAGGTCATAGAGACTCAGATACGAATCGCCGAGGCGTATGCCCGAGAACATGGGATTATCCCGCCGAAAGTAGCCGTGGGTTGCGATGTGAATGAAGCGGCTGTGCGGACCTTTCTCGCGCAGGCGGTCGGTCGTGGCATTTTGCCCGACAAAGACCTCGGCATTGGGAAGGGAACTCGCCACCGATTCCACTTCTTCTTGTACAAAAGGAACCGTTGCGTCTGGAATACCCAGCACGAGAGATCGACCCGGAGATTCTCGTCCTCCGCGCTGCCGCGCCCTGGCCTGACAAAGGGAATACACGCTTGCACTGGGCGCGTACGAGACCGTGAATTGATCGATGAGATAATTTTGCCCATCAAACAGCGCCTGAAAGGGGAGGTTGTGCAGAATTCCATGGGGCGCGATGACCAGATGGCCTTCGCGGAGGGATTCGCAAATTGGCTCGATCAGAAGTTTGTGCAGTTCGCGCAAGTGCGTCTGCGTTGCGTGGAGCAGGGCACGGGCGAAGCTTCTTACGTACGCGGGGTCCAGTCGAAGCTTCGACAATTGCAGATGCAAGAGATCGAGTAGGCTCGAAAAGCGCGACACCTCGCCGAGCGGGACGATGTCAAAGCGGTCGTGACTCAGCAACAGGACGACGATCCGGCCCTGAACCTGGAAGTATTCGAGAATTGTCGCGTCTGCCGGCAATGACTCCCGAACCTGATGGACGGTGTAAGTGGCCGTTATCTGCGACTCCGCGTTCTGATCGCCCGCCGGGACGCTCTCACGCGACAATTTCAGGAGTTCCCGTTCCCGCCGGTGCGATTCGGCTCGCAGTTCGGTGAGTTGGTGGCGCGACTCCGGTTCCAGTTGCACCGTCTCTATCTTGTGAAAGTACCAGTTCAGCTCTTCGCGAAGCTCCCGGATTCTTCTGGCATGGTCGGAGTGACCTTGAGGTCCAAGCCCTGGAGAGCGGGAGTTAAAAAGAAAGTCTGAGAGAGTCCGTGATTTTGCCTGCTCGACATATCCGAAAATTTCTTCCATCACCTTCGAGCCGTGCGCGCGTTTCATGCACAAAACGACCAGCGCTTCATAAATCTGGACGCGATCCTTCATGAACGAAATCTTCAGCTCTTCCGCATAAATGCGGTTGCGCAGGCTGTCAAGGTAGCCTTTTGCGCGCCGGTAAGCGTCATAGGAACGCCGGTCGTGCCCAGCCGCGGCTTGAATTTCTCCGCGCAGGGCGAATGCCTGGCAGCTCAGGACGGGCAGATCCACACCCGCCAGATTCTTGAGCGCCCGCTCGCAGTGCTGTTGTGCGGTGCGAATTTTGTTTTGGCGGAGATCCATGCGCGCCAGCAGCAATCGACATACGACGGATTTGCTGGTGAGCTTGAAACCCTGTAGCACGCGTAATGCTTCGACGCAGAGCCTGCGGGCTTCCGCATCGCGTTGCTCGCCAAAGAGCACATGCGCTCGATACTGATCGATTACAGAGGGCAGGGCCCTATTCTTTTCCCGCGCAAAAATGCGACGAGCCTGGACAAAAAGCTGTAGAGAACGAACTGCATCTCCTTGCTGGCTGGTGGCGATCGCGAGATTAGCGAGGGCCTTTGCCCTCTCATATCCCATCGCGAGCCGGTGGAAGCTGGCGCCCGCTTGCTCTGCAGCTTCGGCCGCCTCCGCGATCAGATTGAGTTCCAGATAAATCTCGGAAAGATCGAGGTGACAAAGCGCGACGTGATATTCGTCGCCGGTGGAATCGCACGTCTCGCGTGCCGCCCGCAACATGGAAATCGCGCGGCTGTAATCGCCACGAAGGTAGTGCAGCCAGGCGATGTTGTAGTCCGCCTGTCCAACCAATACGGGCATGTCATGCGCCGCGGCAAAGGCTCGGGCTTTCTCGTAAGTGAGTTCCGCTTTGCGAAAATCGTTGAGGCTCACATACGACACCGCGATATTGTGCAGCGCCACCGCGACCGCTTCGGGATCGTCCTGCTCGTGACGGGAGACATATTGATAGGCGCGTTGATAACATTCCAGAGCGTCGGCGAAGCGGTCCTGGCGATCGAGGATATTGCCGAGATTCAGATCGAGACGTGCAACCCGCCATCGATTGCGCTGCTGGGTGAAAACTTTGCGAGCTTCCCGCGCCGCGGTAAAAGCTTGTCGATAGCGGCCCAGGAGAATCAGGGGTTGGATGGAAGAACTGAGAGTGCGCGCCACTTGTTCTTTGAGGCCGAGCGAGCGGAACAGCCGCAGCGCTTTTCGATGATGCTCGATAGCGAGTTTATTCTGGCCCAGGGCGTAATATGCGTTGGCCTTGGCGCGCAGGCTCTGTGCGATGCTCTCGGCCTGGCCGAGGCGATTCGCAATGATGAACACCGCTTCAGCTACCGCTAATGCGTTTTTTCTGTCGGACTTCACCAATTGGGGCACTAACGAAGCGAGGTGGGAGACGACAGCGGACTGGACAAGCTCCGGATGTCGCTCGATAAATTCGGTGCGCGCACGCGGACTGGCTAGATCGGCGATCTCCTTACCGAGATTTTCTTCGGAGAAGCCAGTTTCCGATGGTAGAGGATCTACGGCGGAGCTCACGCGAAACCCATTTCTTCCAATTTCTTGCGCAACTTATCCATGCATCGAGCGCGGATGAAGCCAATCGAACCCGTGGCCAAGGTCAAGGATTTCGCAATTTCCTGGTAGGGGCGCGGAGGGAATTCGAAGAAAAGCATTTCCACCAGGCGCTGGCAGCGTGCACCGAGCGAACGGAGAGCGTTTCGCAAGAGCTGTTCCTTTTGCAGTTCATGCAGCTTGTTCTCGGGAATTTCTTCCGATGGAATTGCAAGTTCGGGAGGGTCGTCCTCCTGTATTCCGCGCCGGCGTTTGTCTCTCATGTGATGGAAGCACTTGTTGTGGGTGACGCGAATCAACCATCCGGCAAGGGCGCGCGGCTCCCGAATGCCAGTCAACTCGTTCACCAGGTCGAGACAAACGGACTGAAAGATGTCGGCCGCCTCTTCCTGGGAAAAACCGTACTTTATAGGTACCGAAAAGATGAGATTCTGATATTTCGAAATAAGCTCCGACCACGCAGCTTCTTCTCCGCGCAGGCAGGCCTTCACCAGCCGCGTGTCGTCATCAAACGAGCTCGACAGTTCCGCCGCGCGGTCGGATGAAGTTGGACTCGTCATTTCAGCGCTTTTCCTTGATGCTGTCGCTGAGAAACAACTGCTCGGCATTCCAGAGTGTGTGCGGGTCGAGAATCGCCGGCTTGAAGTTGCGCACCCGATTCCTGGCCCCTACCAGCACGTTGGGGCTGGCCAAAAACACTATGGGAACATACTCGGCCTCAATGTCCTGCACGCGATCATACAGCCGTTTCCGGTCTTTAGACGCGACCGTCGACATCTGCTGTTTGATCAGGTGGTCGATCTCCGATTCCCATGCGGTGGCCGGCTGGGTCTCGCCCAAATCCCAAAAATGATCGTCTCCCGAAGATAGCCAGACATTCAATTGCGAGTTAGGATCGACATCTCCCCCGCCCAGCCCCATGATTGCTGCCTCGTAATTATGCGTCTGCAAAATCCGGTCGAGCATGGCGCGGAACTCCAGCGGCACGACCTGCACGCGCATGCCGAGTTCCTTCAGGTCCTGTTGGATCATCGCTGCCATCTGCGTGCGCTGGTTGCTGGAGGCGCTGGTGATGATCGAGAATTCCACGTCCGCTCCATGGGCATCGATGAGATTTCCGTCTTTCTTCCAAAAGAAGCCTGCTGACTTCAAGAGTTCGCGCGCTCGCTCGAGAGAACGCGCGGGTCGTGGCAGTTTCTCATCAAACCAGAGACGGTTGCCCTGAGGAACGTGGCTCCAGATTGGTGAACCACGTCCGTGATAAACAATTCGATTGATTCCATCGCGGTCGATGGCCAGCGAGATAGCTTGCCGAAACTTTACCTCGCGAAACCAGACTTGCTTGCGGTGAACCTCGTTGTCGTTATCTTTGAAGGGCAGGCTGGAGTTCAGGTTCAGAAGCAGGAAGTTGTATTCCAGGCCGGGTCCCAGATCGAAAAGCCGAAATTGATGCGACGCCTGCTCTTTCTCGAGGACGGCATAATTTTCGGCACTCAAGCGATTGACGATATCGGTTTCGCCCGCTTCGAAGCGCAGCACCTCCGCATCCTCGGTTCCGGCCAAGAGAAAAGTCACTTCCTGAAGATAAGGCAGACGATTGCCGTTGCGATCTGCTTTCCAGTAGTACGGATTACGTTCGAGAGTGAGGCGCTGGCCCGGGACATGCTGCTTGAGACGAAAAGGTCCGAGGCCGGCGAGTTGCTCGGGCGGAGTGCTCAGGCCCCAGGTCTGCGCCAACTTCCCTTCCGAGTAGGCGGTTTCCAATAGATGACGGGGAAGGATAGCGATGCTGTCAAACAGCCTTTCGGCGGAGGCATAGGGCTGCGTCAGGTCGAAGGCTACGCTGTAAGACCCCGTCTTTCGCACGACCATCGGTTTGCCGCCCACGACCAGAGAATCGCGTTGCGGAGCGTTCACCCTCTCATCCAGATAGACCTTAAAGCTGAAGACGATATCGTCGCCGTCAAGCGGAGCGCCGTCGGAGAAGTGCAAGCCGCGACGCAGTTGCAAGGTGTAATGGAGTCCATCTGGAGAAGCCGACCAGGACTTGGCCAGGGCTGGTTCCGAGTCCTGAGAGTAGCGGTTAATGTGGATCAGGTCCGCCGTCATCAGGCTGATGACCTCGCGCGACGACACATCGTTCGACAGCACCGGGTTCAGCGTTTTTGGTTCAGCTCGCAAGGCCACGACCAGGTGACCGCCGTAAGATCCGGGATCGTTCGTTGTCGCCAGCAGTTCTCCGCCGGGCGCCGTGACTGCGAGCGCAGACGCAGATAAAAATATCCAAGCCAGTACCAACATGGCGATGCGTCGTCTGCACTCCCGGTCACGAATCGCTCTTGAACTAGGAATATGCATTCCATGCCACTCCTGTACTGTCGGGGTCTTTCTGCAGAGCATGAGCCAACGCTCCATAGCTCAAAAAAACCAGAACGAGTAGCACTCCCGGGGCAAGCATCCACCAGTCGGACATCAATACATAGTATTGCTGCAGGGTCGCAAGCATGGTTCCCCAACTGGGAACGGGCTCGCTTACTCCCAGGCCCAGAAACGAGAGCGTGACCTCGGCGAGTACATACTGCGGAATCAGAAGCGCAGCTTGCGTGAGGACGACGGAATGGGTCTCCGGTAAAACGTGACGCCGCAAAAGATAAAGGTCGGAGGCCCCAAAGCCCCGAGCTGCCAAAACGTGAGTGCGTTCTTTCGCACTGAGAACCACGCCCCGCACCAATCGTGCCGGCCGGGCCCATCCCAGCAAGCCGATTACCGCAATCAGCAGGAAGAAAGTTTGCCGCGGGCCAGTGTGGAGCGGGAGAAAAGCGCGCAAGGCTAATAGAAGATACAGCCACGGCAGGGCGAGAAAAAGTTCGGCCACCCGCATTATCACGGCGTCGCCGATGCCTCCATAGAAACCAGCCAGCGTTCCGAGGATCACACCTACAATCAGGGTCAGTGCGGTTGCCAGCAAGCCTGCGAACAGTGAGACTTGGCCGCCTTGCAACAGCCGCGAAAAGACATCCCTTCCGTAATTGTCGGTGCCGAGCAAGTAGATGTGGGCGGGCAAGTGGACGCCAAACATATGGCGATCGGAGCTGGCGATTCCCAGGATGTTGTAGGACACTCCGTGGACCAGGAAAAGAAGTGGATATTCCGTTTGCGAGTTGCTGGTGCGCTGAGGCTCGCTTCGTGGCTGGGTCAAAGCCTCGTCAGCCCGAGCATAAACGAAGGGGCGCCAATGTAGATGGCCGCTTGTACTCAGCCAATGAATTCGGGTAGGTGGAGAATTTGGAGCTGTCCTGTCTTGTGTGGTCGCGTCGTAAGGAGAAAAAAAGGCCGCCAACAACACAACGGAGTGGATCGCGGCAAGCGAGAGAAGCGGCACTACCCATGCGCGCGCCGGCCTCGTATTGGCGGCCTCATTTTTATTGCGTTTTCTTATACCAGGGCCTCCGAGCGTATGCGAGGATCAGCCGCAAACAACAGCAGATCTCCGAGTGCGATGCCCGCCACCAGCACCAGCGTGGAGAAGGTGACCGCGCCCACCACCACGTAAATATCGCGCGCCAGTACCGCCTCCAACAAAAGAGGGCCCAGTCCCGGCCAGCTCATGATGACCTCGGTCAGCAGGGAGCTGCTTAAGAGCGCAGCCAGCGAAAATCCGAACAAGGTCACCAGGGGATTGATCGCAGCCGGCAAAGCATGGCGAAACAACAGCCGCTGTCGGGAAATTCCATGACCGACTGCCGCGCGAATGAAGGGTGAATCGAGCACATCCTGGAGCGCTGAGCGCACGTGCCGAAGCAAGATGGGCAAGCTTCCCAACACCAAGACCGCAACCGGCAAAACCAGATGCCAACCCAGGTCTGCTGCCTGCTGCCAGAGATTAAAATCTTCGAAGCGTGGAGAAACCATACCCCCGGCGGGAAACCATCCGGTCCGAACGCCGAAGGCCAGAAAGCACAAGCCCAAGAGCAGTTCGGGGATGGCGAGCAGCATCGAGGTTATCAACGAGCAAAAGCGATCGAGCCAGCTCCGCGGCCACGCCGCGCTGAACACACCCAATGGAATGGCTAAGAGCCAAGCGAGCAAAATCGCGATGCCCGCCAGCAGCACGGTATTGCGCGACCTTATCAGAAGCAGCGGGGCTATCGGGCTGCCATAGGCAAAAGAAAAGCCGAAGTCGCCGCGCGCCGCCGACAACAGCCAGCGTCCGTAGCGTACGGGCAAAGGACGATCGATACCATACTGAGCGCGAAGGCGTGCCACCGTACTCGGCGAAATCTGCGGATTCAAGCGCATTTCCTGGAAAAAATCGCCGGGTGCCAAATCCAGAAAAGCAAAGGAAAGCAAAGAGACGCCGAGCAAGAGCAAGGCACCTTGGAGAAAACGGACGGCAAGGTAGCGCATAGGGCCCTTAGAGCGTAACGCACGGAATTATCGGTGAGAACACGCACAACCTGCAAGTCAAAAGATTCTGATCTCTGCTGGCGTGGGAGCGCGTACCAGATCAATTACGCTCGCCTGCTGCACGATCTTGCCATGACACATCACAGCCAGCGTATCGGCAAAGTGCCGCACCAAATCTAGATCATGAGAGATATACAAGAAAGTCAGCGACAGTTCGGATTGCAGTCTCAATAACAGATTGACGATCTGGCCGCGAACCGACAGATCAAGGCCGGTAAAGGGCTCGTCGAGAATCAAGAGGCTTGGCTGCATGGCGAGGGAGCGCGCAATCGCCAGGCGCTGGCGCTCGCCGCCACTGAATTGGTGTGGCCGCCGATTCGCCCACTCTGGCGGAAGCCCAACCTTAGCCATGAGGTCCTTCGCGAGATAGCGGCGTTCTTCATCCTGGGCCGCAGCCGAGGCGCGATGTTGAATCACCAGTGGTTCTTCAATGATTTCGGCTGCCGAAAAACGCGCTGGCAACGCTGCCGCTGAATCCTGGAAAATCATTTGTATTCGTGGACGAAGCGCGGCGCGTTCGGACTTCTTGAGTGCTGTGACGTCGCGTCCGTCGAACCAGATTTTGCCGGAATCGGGCTGGTCAAGCATGGCGGCGCACATGGCCAGCGTTGTCTTACCCGATCCCGACTTTCCCACCAGGGCAATCGTCTTACCTTTTTCGAGGGTCAGATTGACTCCGTCTAGTGCCTTGGAACGAAAACGCTTCTCCCACCATTGCCCTTGCGAATAGGTCTTGCTCAGGCCTTCGATGCGAAGCATAGGTTCCGACGTGGGTGCAGTCAGCAATGATTCAGCCACCAAGGGTTCAGCCTCCGAATTTGAAACAACGTACTGTATGCGTGATCGACTGCCGCGTCTCCCCCGGGAGGCGAGTGCGGCAAATATCCATTCTGTCAGGGCATCGATTTTCGAAATCACAACCAATGGTTTCCTGGTCGGGTTTGGGCGAGGCCCCCGGAATGGTCGGAATCGGTCCCTTGCTTGCGAGGTCTCGTGTCGAGTCCTGCGACAGGGCACACGCCATCAGCGCCTGTGTATAAGGATGCGCCGGATGGTGCAATATTTCGTCACGCGATCCTTGCTCGACGATCCTTCCCGCATACATCACCATGATGCGGTCGGCTAGCTTCTGCAGAGGAACCAAGTCATGGCTGATCAGCAGAACCGCGGTCTGGAAGCGCTGTTTGACGCGCTCCAGAAGTTCCACGATCTCGGCGGAGGTGTCAGGATCGAGCGAAGCGGTGGGCTCATCGGCGATGACCAAAGCGGGATGACACACGAGAGCCTGTGCGATCACGATTCGTTGCCGTTGCCCGCCGCTAAGTTGGTGCGGGTAGGCGGTATAAATTCGCTCGACGTCCCTTAATTCCATGTCTTCAAGGAGTGCGATCGCTCGATCGCGGTACTGGCTGCGCGACCAGTTGTAATGGGAGCGAAGGACTTCGACCAAATGATCTCCGACACGCAAGACCGGGTTCAGCACCGAAGAATCCTGATGGATCAACGAGATTCTTGCGCCGCGCGCGTTCTGCAATTCGGATTGGCTGAGAGATAAGAACGGACGGCCCTCGAAATGAATCGATCCTTGCACCACGCGGCTGCAGGAGGGCAAGAGGCGCATGAGCGCCAGCGCTAAAGTTGTCTTTCCGGCGCCAGATTCGCCCAAAAGTCCGACGACTTCTCCACGTTGAATCTGGAAGCTAATGTCTTTTAAAGGACGGATTTCAGAGGCCGCATCGCCATGAGTTGTCTCGCGGAAGATGCGAACGGAAAGGTCTTGGACTTGAAGAAGGGGCTGCGGGCCGGAGTACTGAGATTCCTCTGCGCTGCGCAAAGATGCAGTCGAACTTCCCACGCTAATTTTCTCCCTCGGCACAAATACTGCAGCATTATGGTAGCTGATTCGAAGAACACTGTACGACGACCCTTGATGTAAGTTGGAATGACCCACCGAAGCCTGTTATCTTCCGGATGATTCTTTTTCCGCGAAAGTGGATGAGATTCGCGTCTAATTTGCCTGCTGACGGCCCGCGCCTGCGGCGCTCACTCACGCTCCAAGACCTGATTCTGTATGGCGTCATCGTGATTCAACCCGTGGCGCCCATGTCGGTGTTCGGCGTGCTTAGCGATCGCGGACGCGGACACGTGGTCACTACGATCCTGATCGCGATGGTGGCGATGCTCTTCACCGCAATCTGCCTCTGGATGGCAGCCAGCATTGCGTTTGGCGCCTGGAAGACGCGCGGGTTTCGCGGGGACCTGGTCAACTTCGATCTACCCGCGAATGAGTAAGGAATTTTCAGGGGTTGCTATTTTGCCGAAGATACGGAAATGCGGTTTGTGGTTGGACTCGTGGAGTTTTTTCTTCGTCAGGGCGCCATTGCAGTTGCTGACCCTAGCCGCCGTATTCCTTGCTGTCCATTGCACGTTGGCTGACGCCGTGGCCGAAGATCAGCCTGCAAAAATACTGCTCACGGAAAATTGGCAGATTCAGTCGTCGTGTGAAGGTAAGGCGGAGGGGCGGGAGATCTCCAGCATTGGTTTTCGTACGGAGGGTTGGCACAAAACACACGTGCCGACAACGGTGGTTGCGGCGCTGGTTGCAGATGGGACCTATCCAGACCCGTATTTCGGAATGAACCTTAAATCACTTCTAGGGATGGGCTACTCCTCCAAGTCATTCTTTGCGAATCAAGACATGCCGGCGGATAGTCCATTTCACTGCGCTTGGTGGTTTCGGACGGAGTTCAGGCTTCCGGCGGACGCGAATCTGCCGATCACCTGGCTGCATTTTGATGGAATCAACTACCGCGCGAATGTCTGGTTAAACGGCGAGAAGATTGGCGACGCTCGGGACGTTGCCGGTATGATGCGGCTGTTCGAATTTGAAGTCAGCAAGCATCTTGCCGCCGGGAAGCTGAACGCTCTAGCCGTGGAAGTCTTGGCGCCCGGTCCGGCTGACCTGGCGATGACGTGGGTCGACTGGAATCCAACTCCGCCGGA
Source organism: uncultured Acidobacteriaceae bacterium (assembly GCA_963775845.1). Lineage (GTDB taxonomy): Bacteria > Acidobacteriota > Terriglobia > Terriglobales > Acidobacteriaceae > Acidiflorens. The sequence continues at coordinate 1,557,362 of CAVZKN010000002.1, forward strand.
TAAAGACATGGGGTTGTGGAAAGACGTGTACCTAACGTCGAGCGGCGTCATTGCTTTGCGCCATCCATTTGTGGAAGCCAAGCTCGCACCGGGCTGCACGGCTGCCTCGCTTACTATCTCTGCCGATCTGCGCAACGCCGCCAATCATCCGATGACGAGCATTGTTTATGCCCAGGTTGAGGGGATCAAGGTAAGCCAGAAAGTTGAACTGGCTGCTTCCGAATCCAGGGCGGTTGTCTTCGCCCCCAATCGCTTTCGTCAGCTGCGGATAGCTCATCCCCGGCTGTGGTGGCCATATCAGATGGGCAAGCCCGAAATGTACGTAGCGCAGCTACGGGTTGAAGCGGGCGGGCAGGTCTCCGATTCGGCGAAGGTGCAGTTTGGGATTCGTGAAGTGACTTCGCAACTGACGCAGGAGGGCCACCGGTTATTCAAGATCAACGGGCGCAACCTACTCGTTCGTGGAGCAGCGTGGGCGCCGGATATGTTGCTGCGCTGGTCGCCGGAGCGGGCCGCCGCCGCGATGGATTATGTGCGGGACATGCACTTGAACACCATCCGTCTCGAAGGGCGCATGGAGCGGGATGAATTCTTCGACCTCGCCGACCGGCAGGGCGTGCTGATCATGCCGGGATGGACCTGCTGCGATTTCTGGGAGCAGTGGAAGAAGTGGACGCCGCAGACTATGAAGATTGCATCTGCTTCACTTTCCGATCAGGCCGTGCGTCTGCGCAACCACCCCAGCGTGTTTGTCTGGCTCTACGGCAGCGACAACGCCCCTCCGGCTAGGATCGAAACTTTGTACTTGAAAATCTTGCAGGACGCGAAGTGGCCTAACCCCACACTCTCGTCAGCGAGCTCTCAGCGCACGAAGCTGAACGGAGCTTCCGGAGTAAAGATGTCGGGACCTTACGACTACGAACCGCCCAATTACTGGCTGACCGACAAAGAGGCTGGCGGAGCATTCGGATTCAATACTGAGACCAGTCCGGGTGCGGCAATCCCACCGTTGGCAACTCTGAAGCGATTCATACCCGCCGATCACCTTTGGCCCATTGATGATTACTGGAATTACCACGCTGGCCTCGGACGCTTTACCACCATCGACAGGTTTGTCAACGGAATGGACCATCGCTACGGCAAGGCCGCCAGCCTGGAAGATTTTCTTCGCAAGTCGGAAGCCATGAATTACGAAGCGCAGCGCGCCATGTTCGAGGCTTATGGCCGCAATAAGTACAAATCTACCGGCGTGATCCAGTGGATGCTCAACAATGCCTGGCCCTCGATCATCTGGAATCTATATGACTACTACCTGGCTCCGGGGGGCGCTTATTTCGGAACGAAAAAGGCCTGCGAGCCGCTGCACGTTCAGTATTCCTACGACGACGACACTGTAGCTGTAGTGAATGCCCATGACCATGCATTCGCAGGGGCGAGCGTCAAGGCAACGATCATCGATATTCATGCAAAGACGAAAGCGCAGCAGAATGTGACCCTCGATATTCCGGCGGACAGCAGCATTCGGGCCATGAAGTTAGAGAACGTCTCTGAATTGTCGGCAACTTATTTTTTGAAGCTCGAATTGCACGATGGCTCCGGCAAGCCGCTCAGCGACAATTTCTACTGGCTCTCGACGAAGCCCGATAAGCTCGATTGGGCAACGAGGTTAGAGCAGGTCTACACACCGCAAAGCGCATACGCTGACCTGAGCGAGTTGAATTCGTTGCCGCCAGTAAAACTTACAGTTCGCTGCTCGCTCTCGTGGGAGGAGAAGGAATTGAAAGCGCATGTTGTTGTCGAAAATCCGAGCTCCAGCGTGGCCTTCATGGTGCATGTGCAAGTCGCCAATGCCAGTACTGGCGAGGACGTCGTGCCCATCTTCTGGGACGACAATTACGTATCCCTGCTACCTGGAGAACAGCGCGGGCTCAGCGCCCACTTCGAACCTGCGGGAAGAAACAATGACGGGTTGGTGCTGACTGTCGACGGTTGGAATGTAGCGGCGGCGAACATCCCCATCGAGCTAAAGTGGTGAGCTCCAGAAGTACGTAACGCGTAAAGGGCATACGATTGCTTAGCTGGCGGCGAGATAGACGTACCGCAGAATAAAAAGAGCTGTGAGAATCCAGATTAGCGCGCTGATTTCGCGAAATTTTCCAATGGCCAGTTTGACCACAGTATAGGAGATCAGGCCCAGGCTGAGACCGGTGGCAATACTAAAAGTCAACGGAGTGGCAATCATCGTAATAAAAGAAGGAATCGCCTCACCCAGATCGCTCCATTCGATTTGCGAAATGGATTGCGTCATGAGCGCGCCGACCAGGATCAGCGCCGGCGCCGTGGCATAGGCCGGAATCGCGGTGGCGAGTGGCGAGCAGAAAGTAGCCAGCAGAAAGAGTCCGGCGACCGCGACATTACTCAGGCCGGTGCGCGCGCCCGCCGCGACTCCCGCCACGCTCTCGATATAGCTGGTCACCGTGGAGGTCCCCGTCAACGACCCGATCACCGTACCGATTCCGTCGGCGACCAGAATCCTGCCGACGCGCGGGATCTTGCCGTTCTTGATGAAACCTCCCTGCTCGCATACTCCGACCAGCGTGCCTACATTGTCGAAGAGATCGACGAACAAAAATGCAAACAGGATTTCGAGAAATCCGAGGTGAAAGGCTGCTCGAAAATCCAGTTTCAAAAAAGTGGAGGAAGGATGCGGCAAGGAAAGAATCGCGGTGGGCCAATGAGAGATGCTGCGGAAAATTCCCACCAAAGTAGTTCCCAGAACGCCGATCAGGATTCCGCCGTTGACCTTCCGCGCGACGAGGACGATTGTCAGGGCCAGCCCAAAACAAGCCGTTTGCACTTCCTTGTCGGAGAACTGCCCGAGTCCAACGAATGTTGCCGGATTCGCCACCACGAGCTTGGCATTGCGCAGCCCGACGAAAGCAATGAACATTCCAATGCCGGTCGCGGTTGAGTGCTTGAGGCAGTCGGGCATACCATTGACAATCTGTTCGCGCACCCGCGTCACGGTAAGCACCAGGAAGAGCACGCCGGAAAAGAAAACCACCGCCAGCGCTGTCTGCCACGGAATGTGCATGTTGAGGCAGACCGCATATGTGAAGTACGCATTCAGCGACATCCCCGGTGCCAGCGCGATGGGATAGTTGGCATAGAGGCCCATGACCAGCGAGGCAGCAGCGGCCGAGATGCAAGTCGCGAACAGGACGCCTTCAGGCGGCATTCCTGCCTGTGCCAGGATCTGCGGATTCACCACGATGATGTAGGCCATCGTTACAAATGTCGTGAGCCCGCCCAGCATCTCCTGCTTAACGGTGGTGTGGTTCTCGGCGAGTTTGAAATAACGAGCGATCAAGGGTCTTTCCTTAAGATAGTTCTCAGTCGTCTGTTCTCAGTGAAGGCGCTTTAAATAAAACACAATTCTGAAAAAGTGTGAATCGGGAACACCGAGAACTGAAAACTGAGAAATGGAAACTTCAATAGCGAATCTTGCCCGGATGCTTTTCCCACTCTCGAAACGCGGCCAGAGCTTCCTCGCGCATCATCTGAATCATGGGAATCACGCGCTCCGCATGTGGCTGCGTGAGTTCTCCATAAATCGCGGAATCGTCGAAGCCGATCTTGGCCGCGTCCCCCGCCAGATTGCCAAAGTAAACTTTGCGAATGCGCGCCCAGTAGATTGCGCCCAGGCACATCGGACACGGTTCGCAGGAACTGTAGAGATCGCAGTCGCGAAGTTCGAAAAATCCAAGCTTCCGGCAAGCCTCGCGAATGGCGAGCACTTCAGCGTGCGCCGTGGGATCGTTGGTCGCAGTAACCTGATTGACGCCCTCGGCGATGGCCGCGCCTTCTTTGGCAATGACGCAACCGAACGGGCCGCCGCGTCCGGAGCGCACATTTTCGAGCGAGAGTTCTATGGCGCGAGCCATGAAAGCGCGGTCCATGTCGTGATCCGTCATTCCTGGTCACTCATTGCGTAATTGTCAAGGGCTTGCCCACATCAGTTGCCCGTGCATCTGCGCACAAATCGGTCGTCATGGACTCTTTCGTAGCCGCTAATTAGAGAGCAAGTATAAGCGTAGGGAGCGGGCACGCAAAAGTTTTCTCGCAGACATTCGTTCGCGACGCGCTACGCGCTGAAGGTTGAAAAACGTCTGAAGGCACGATAGGCTCGGTCATGGACGGGCAGGCTTTTCTTTCTCAGCGCATCGTTACTCCCGCTGGAATCCGGTCGGGCGCAGTCCTGGTGCGCGATGAGAAGATCGTCGGAATTGTTCCTGCGACAGAAATCCCACCGAATTTCACCGTGCAGGACTTCGCCGGATCGGCGATTCTTCCCGGCTTGGTTGATTCTCACCTCCACATCAACGACCCAGGTCGCGCCGATTGGGAAGGATTTGAAAGCGCGACGCGAGCGGCGGCGGCTGGCGGCTACACCACGCTTGCCGACATGCCATTGAACTGTCTACCACCCACCTCCACAGTCGCCGCGCTAACTGCGAAACGTAAAGCCGCCGAGGGAAGATGCTGGGCCGATTGGCTGGCATGGGGCGGAGTCTCGAGTGACAATCATCCAGACTCCGACATTGAAGAGCTCGCGCGCGCGGGCGTATGCGGTTTCAAGTGCTTTCTGATCCATCCCGGAATTGATGGTTTCACCATGGTGACTGAAGCGCAACTTCGGGGCGTGCTGCCTTACGTGGCGCGGACGGGGCTTCCCCTGCTGGTTCACGCCGAACTCCCTGGCCCGGTGGAAGAAGCGACGCGGCGTTTGCACGATGAGGGGGCGGATTGGAGCCATTACTCGACTTACCTCCGCTCGCGGCCCGAGGAGGCCGAACTCTCGGCAATCCGGTTGTTGCTGTCACTGTGCCGCGAGTACGCGTTTCAGTTGCACATTGTGCATCTTTCCGCGGCCACGGCGCTTGCCGAGTTAGCGGCGGCGCGGGCCGAAGGCCTTCCGGTCAGTGTTGAAACCTGTCCCCACTATTTGCATCTCTGCGCCGAAGAAATTGCCGATGGAGACACGTTGCGCAAGTGCGCTCCTCCAATTCGCTCGCGTGCGAATCGCGAAAAATTGTGGCAGGCCTTGAAGGAAGGAATCATCGATCTGGTCGCGACCGATCACTCTCCCTGTCCGCCTGGGATGAAGCGGCTTGACGAAAAAAATTTCGAAATTGCGTGGGGAGGAATTGCCAGTCTTTCTCTGGCGCTTCCTCTGATGTGGACCGATGCCAGCCGTCGCGGATTCACCCTGAGCGATCTGACGCGCTGGATGGCGCAGGCCCCGGCTCGGCTGGCGGGGTGCGATGCTCGCAAAGGTCGCATCGCGGAAGGATATGATGCGGATCTTGTGATCTTCGAACCGGAAGTTAACTTCGTCGTGACCAAAGATCGGCTGTATTATCGGCATCCCGTGTCTCCTTATTTAGGGGAGACGCTGCGGGGGGTTGTTAAAGCGACGTACTTGCGCGGGCAGTTGGTGTTCAGCGAGGGCCAGTTTCCTTTGGAAGCAAAAGGACGGGAGCTCCGGTAATTATGGTAAGGGGATGCGGATGACAGAAGAGCAAATCATCGGAAAATCGGTACCACGCAAGGAAGGTCGCGATAAAGTGACGGGCGCGACGCGGTACATCGATGACATGAGTATGCCCGGGATGCTCTACGGTGCTACCGTTCGCAGCCAGATCCCTCGCGGAACAATCAAGAAAATCTCTTTCGATCCGCAGATCGATTGGAGTGAGTTTGTAATTGTCAGCGCAAAAGATATTCCCGGCAAGAACTGTATTGCCTTGATCGGGGACGATCAGCCCTGCCTCGCGGATGGGAAGGTGAATCATCCTGAAGAACCGATCCTTCTCTTGGCGCACACGGATCCCTATTTGCTGCGGAAGGCGGTCGATAGAATTTCAATCGAATACGATCAGCTGCCAGCAATTTTCACCCTCGCAGAAAGCGAAGAACGCTCGCAAATCATCTGGGGAACAGACAACACGTTCAAGACTTTTGAAATAGAGAAGGGCGACGTTGACAGAATCTGGGTGCAAGCCGACTACGTCGTGGAAGGTGAGTACACAACCGGCGCGCAGGAACAGCTTTATATCGAAAACAACGGAGTGATCTCGTCCTTCGATTCCCTTCACGGAGTCACGGTCTGGGGCTCGTTGCAGTGCCCTTATTATGTGCACAAAGCGCTGATGGCATTGTTAAATCTGCCGGCGGAGAAAGTTCGCGTCGTGCAGGTTGAAACCGGCGGGGCTTTTGGTGGCAAGGAAGATTACCCTTCGATGATCGCCGGGCATGCGGCGTTGCTCGCGATGAAATCCGGCCGGCCGGTGAAGATTGTGTATGACCGACTGGAAGACATGACGGCGACCACAAAACGCCATCCTTCGCGCACGCGTCATCGCACCGCGGTCACGAAAGATGGGAGAATCCTGGGTGGCGAGATCGACTTCACCATCGATGGCGGCGCTTACGCAACATTATCTTCTGTGGTTTTGTCGCGCGGGACCATCCATGCCGGTGGTCCTTATGATTGGCCGAGTATCCGCATTCGCGGGGAGGCGGTAGCCACGAATGCTCCTCCGCACGGAGCGTTTCGAGGTTTTGGCGCACCGCAAAGTTTGTTCGCCATGGAACGGCACATGGACCGCATCGCGCAAGTGGTGGGAATTTCTCCGATAGAAATCCGGCGCAGAAACTTCCTCAAGCCTGGCGAAAGCACGACCACTGAACAAACGATTCGTGAAGAGATTGACCTCGGTAAACTTCTTGATCGAGCGCTGGTCCTTTCGGACTACAAAGCAAAGAAAACCCGCTTTTCCCAAGAAAACGTTGGAGCGGCCGTCAAGAAGGGGATGGGAATTGCCGCCTTCCTGCATGGCGCGGGCTTTACCGGATCGGGCGAGCGCTACCTGGCTTCCGTGGTCGGAGTGGAAGGCTGCGCGGACGGCGGCATTCGCGTGCTGGTTTCAAGCACCGAATTCGGGCAGGGAACCAACACCGTGCTCTGCCAGATCGCGGCCGAAGCGGTGGGATTGGCGTACGAAGATATCCAAATTGCGCCACCAGATACAAATCAAGTTCCCAACAGCGGACCGACAGTGGCGTCCCGCACCGCCATGGTGGTCGGAAGTCTGGTGCGGTCGGCTTGCGTCGGAATCAAGCAAACGCTGGTTGCGAGCGGCCTGCTGCGCGAACCACATTCACCGGAAGGATTTCGCTCCGCCTGCAAAAGCTATATAGCTGCGCACGGCGAGTTGCGGTCGTTCGCATGGTATGAGCCTCCAGACGGCGTTTTCTGGGATGATGAGAAATATCGGGGAGAGGCCTACGCTTCGTTTGCCTGGGCAGTCTATGTTGCAGAAGTTTCTATCGACATGTCGACCTATAGCGCCCGAGTGGAAGATTTCGTGGCGTTGCAGGAAGTCGGCAGAGTGCTTCACCCGATTCTTGCCAAAGGACAGATCGCTGGCGGAGTCGCGCAGGGCATCGGATTTGCGTTGTATGAAAAAGTTGTTTGGCATGACGGGCGCATGCAGAACGGCCAGATGACAAATTACATTATGCCCACCTCCGCGGACTTGCCGCCGATCCGCGTGTTCTTTGAAGAATTGGGCAACATTCACGGGGCCTATGGCGCAAAAGGCATCGGCGAGCTGCCGATCGACGGTCCGGCTCCGGCCATTGTGAATGCGATCGAAGATGCACTCGGAGCGCACTTCGATTCCATCCCATTGTTGCCAGAAGATATCTTTGAAGTGCTTTCGAAAACCGTCTCCGCCGGCGGGGAGAAATGACAATCGCAGGAACGAAGACGAACTCCTCTGGCCACGGCGGCAAGTGCGAGATTTCTTTTACGGTCAATGGCAATGCGAAAACCGTTCGCGTCTATCCCATGGAAAGGCTGCTGGACGTTTTGCGGCACGAACTGGGGTTGACCGGAACGAAAGAAGGTTGCGGAGAGGGCGAATGCGGATCTTGCTCTATCCTGATGAACGGCGAGTTGGTGAATAGCTGCCTTATCCCGGTGCTACAGGCGGCGGGGTCCAGTTTGACGACGATCGAAGGCCTCGCCGAGGGTCAACAACTAAGCGCGCTGCAGGCGGCATTTTTGGAATGCGGCGGTGCGCAATGCGGCATCTGCACTCCGGGAATGATTCTGGCCAGCCACCAACTTCTCAATAAAACCCCTGAGCCTACATTCGAAGAAATCCGCGAAGGGCTGTCCGGCAATCTCTGCCGCTGTACCGGGTACATGCAGATTTTCGATGGGGTCGCCGAGGCGTCCCGTCGCAGGAAGCCTGCATGAGGTCGAATCCCGCGGACTATACGCTGATTGCACCCCGCAAACTGGACGAGGTCGTGTCTTTGCTGGCGAATGAGCCGGGCCACTGGCTCCCCATAGCCGGTGGAACTGACGTGATGGTGCCATACGCTGCCGGAAAACTGCGGGCGCGAAAGCTGGTGAGTATCTGGAATCTGCCGGAATTGCGAGCCATCGAGATTTTGCCGCACGAAATCAGGATTGGGGCGGGGTGCACGTACACTCAACTGCGTGAGCATGAGTTAATTGCCCGAGAGCTTCCATTGCTCGCCAGCGCCGCTCGCTGCACTGGCGGGATCGCGAACCAGAATCGTGGAACGCTTGGCGGCAACATCGCCAACGCATCGCCCGCCGCCGATTCGTTGCCCGCGTTGCTGGCCTATGAGGCCGATCTGCTTTTGGTGTCGGTGCGCGGTGAGCGCCGCTTGCCTTACCTCGGATTCCACACCGGCTATAAGAAAATGAAGTTGGAGCCCGATGAATTGATTCGAGCCATCTGCCTCCGGCGCAGTTTTTCGGAGTATTTTCATTATGCGCGGAAGGTCGGAGCGCGCAATGCTCAAGCCATCGCCAAAGTCTGCCTTGCCGCGCTGGGCCGGCTTCGCGGCGCGGTCATCGACGACGTTCGAATTGCAGTCGGCAGCGTGGCGCCAGTTCCGCTTCGTTTGACAGAGCTCGAACAAATGTTGAAGGGTAGATCTGTGGATAGGGAACTCGTGCATCTGGCAAAAAAAATGGCGGCTGCGGAAATCCAGCCGATTGATGACATTCGATCCACCGCGAGATACCGTTCGGCCGTGGTCGGCAATCTGATCGCCGAATTCATTCAACAATTGTGTCCCCTGGGTGCAAACAAATGCTAGGACGAAATGAGTGATGTGCTGACACGCTGGAATTTTCTTGCCGCTGCAGCAGCAGTGGATGAGATACTGCCGTGCTGTGGTTCGCGGTCGTGGGCGGAAGGCATGGTGAAGCGAAGACCACTCGCCGATGAGGCGAGCTTGCTCGAGGCTTCAGACGAGGTCTGGCAGAGCTTAGCGGAGTCGGACTGGTTGGAGGCGTTTCAAAGCCATCCTCGAATTGGCGAATCGGGAGTGCCGATAACAGCGTCGCGGCAGTCAGCGGCTTGGTCTGAACAGGAGCAGCGCAACGTCGCGCACGCCAACAACGCCATGCAAAGTGCGATTGCGGAAGGAAATCGCGCCTACGAACGGAAGTTCGGTCGCATCTTCATCGTATGCGCAACCGGCAAGTCTCCGGCGGAGATTTTGAAGATTTTGCAGCGCCGACTGGAGAACGACGAGGAAACAGAACTTATAGAAGCGGCGGAGCAACAGCGGCAGATAACGCAGATTCGCCTGAGAAAATGGCTGCGTGGTAGCGTCGGCATCCGGCCTGCATGATAGCCACCGGGACAGCGGCGCTACAAATGGCGGTGATAAATAAAATGAAGCGCATTTCGACTCACGTCCTCGACATTGCGGCAGGCCAACCCGCGAAGGGTGTTCCGGTGCGTCTGGAGCGGCGAGATCAGTCCGGCGCATGGCGCTTGCTGGCCGCGCTGCGCACCGATCGGGACGGCCGCTGCGCTCAGTTGTTGCCCGAAAAGGTAGCACTGATTCCCGGTCTTTATCGCCTCGGGTTCGAGACCGCGACCTACTTTGCCGCGCGCAAAATCGATGGCTTGTATCCGCTGGTGGAGATTACTTTTCAAGTTAGAAAAGGCGACCGGCATTTTCATATCCCGCTGCTGCTCAGTCCAAACAGCTATACCACGTATCGAGGAAGTTGAAACATGATTGCAGTGGCCGAAAACAAATATGGAAAGTCGCGCGTCCGTTTGGTCCGCGTTCAACGCAAGGACGGCTGGCATGAGCTTCGAGAGTGGACCGTGGAGATATTGCTGCAGGGAGATTTCGATGCGTGTTTCATCGAAGGTGACAACAGCAAGATTCTTCCCACCGACACTATGAAGAACACGGTCTATTCGCTGGCGCGGGAATCGGCCGCCGAATGCATCGAAGGGTTCGCCTGGGAGATGATTGAATTTCTTCTTCGCCGCAATCCCCAGGTATCAGGAGCAGAAATTTCCATAGCGGAGAAAGCGTGGGAGCATCTTCAAACTGGCGGCAAGCCTCATCCCACTACATTTGTGCAGCGGAGCCAGGAAATTCAGACAGCCAAAGTGATGCAAAATCGAGCGGCCGATTTTGTCGTGAGTGCGGGGTTGGAAAACCTGGTCATCATGAAGACGGCCGGGTCCGCGTTTGAGGGTTACATTCAGGATTCGCTGACCACGCTCCCTCCGGCCAAAGACCGATTATTCGGCACCGCGCTGCGCGCCCACTGGAACTATGCGCGCCCCGATGTGGCCTTCGCTTCCTTGCGCACGAAAATCCGCGAGACTCTGCTCGCGCAGTTTGCCGCTCACCAGAGCAAGTCGGTGCAGCACACGCTCTATGCGATGGGCAAAGCCGTATTGGAACACGTTGCCGAGGTTGAGGAGATCGAATTGGCGATGCCGAACCTGCATTGCCTGCTGGTCGATCTTTCGCGCTTCGGGCAAGACAATCCGCATGAGATCTTTGTGCCGGTTGACGAACCGCACGGCAGCATCCAGGCGCGTCTTCGCCGCCAATGAAAGTGATGAGGTCGCCACGTATGGCATCGGGGCTTCAACATTCATATGCATGACTGCGGAGCGTTAGCGCGCGAAGTCATTGCCCGCTGCCAGACCCTCGCCCGCTTCAGCGAAGATGACGGCAGCATCCGACGCACCTTCCTTTCGCCGCCCATGCGCGATTGCCATCAGGAAATTGCCCGCTGGGTTGCGCCTCTTGGAGCGACGACCCGAGTGGATGCCGTCGGAAATCTACGCATCGTCTATTCGCCGAACGGGAGCGGTGTTGATGCCGCGCCCTTGCCACGCTTGCTGATGGGGTCGCATCTCGACACCGTCCCTAACGCTGGAGCTTATGACGGCGTTCTCGGAGTCGTTCTGGCCATTTCTTTGCTCACCCCTTTCCAAAGCAGTAAGCTTCCTTTCGCCTTCGAGATCATCGGTTTCTCGGAAGAAGAAGGAGTGCGCTTCAACACGCCGTTTATCGGCAGCCGCGCTTTTGTCGGTTCTTTGAACGAAGAATTGTTGAAGCGCGAGGATGTAAAAGGAATTTCCGTACGCACGGCAATCGAGAATTTTGGACTGAATTCCGCGGAAATTTCGCTGATCGCAATCGACAAGAACGTCCTCGGATACCTCGAGTTCCACATAGAGCAGGGGCCGGTGCTCGAAAGTGTTGGCCTCCCACTCGGAGTCGTCGAAGCGATTGCCGGACAAAGCCGCCTGGAGTTCGCATTTGTTGGCCATGCGAATCATGCTGGAACGACGCCTATGAATCTTCGCCATGATGCTCTCGCAGGCGCGGCGGAGTGGATCAGCGCCGTCGAGTGCCATGCCCAGCATGCCTCTGAGCATGCTTCGGGGTTGGTGGCCACAGTCGGTAATATTCAGGCCAAGCCCGGTGCCAGTAATGTCATCGCCGGAGAAACGCGGCTGAGTTTGGACGTGCGTCATCCCGACGATGCGGTACGAAAGACCGCACTAGACTATTTTGTGCGACGGGCGGAAGATGTTGCCACGCGTCGCGGGCTGAGTGTTCGATGGAAGCTGTTGACAGACCAGCCGGCCGTGCGCATGGATTCATTCCTGGTTAGCCAGGTCGAGGAAGCTGTTCGCCGCGCGGGATGCGCTCCGTTCCGCATGGTGAGCGGGGCCGGTCACGATGCCATGATCTTGGCGCAGAAAATTCCATCGGCGATTATTTTTCTGCGTACGCCCGGTGGTATCAGTCACGATCCGCAGGAATCGGTAAGGGTCGAAGACGTGGCGAAGGCAATCGAGTGCGGATTGAGTCTCGTTGAGCAGTTGGCATCCGCGTCGAAATTTCGAAGCTGAATGAGTTGAATTTCAAAAAGAAAGACACAGCATGAATAATTTCGGGAACACCCGAAGTGCCCAGCAACGGAACCATCTTCTGCTGACACCCGACACATTTGTTCGCACCACACTCCCGGGTATGAAAGGCTGCGTAGCGATTGTGCATGCGGGTCCGGCCTTGGGCGCGACGTTCGCCGAGTACACGGCGGAATTTGACGCGGGCGGAGAAATGGTCAGCTCTCAGGCGCAACGCTTTGTTTTTGTAATTGAAGGAAACGTGCGACTGGAAACGCCTGATAAGCAATTCAAACTAGGCGCTCTCTCTTATGCCTATGTGCCGCAGCCCTTGACACACCGAATTACGGCGACCGAAAAAAGCCGCGTAGTGGTAATTGAAAAAATGTACGAGTCGCTCCCTGGTGTTGCGCCTCCGCAATTAATCGTCTCGCATGAAGGCAAAATTGCTTCGCATCCGCTTGGAGACGATCCGGACCTGCAGGTCAAATGTCTTTTGCCCGACGAGATGAGCTTCGATTTCGCCGTCAACTCCATGGTTTACCAGCCCGGCGCCGCGCTCAGCATGGTCGAGATGCATGTGATGGAGCACGGACTCATCATGCTCGAAGGCGGCGGAATTTATCGCCTGGGAGATTCCTGGTATCCGGTGACGGCCGGCGATTTTATCTGGATGGCTCCGTGGTGTCCGCAGTGGTTTGGGGCGATCGGGAAAACACCCGCCAAATATCTCATCTACAAAGATTGGAACCGGCACCCTCTGGCCGGGGCGCGATCATGACGCTTGCGGTTGATGGGGCGAACCTGGTATCGGAGATAGAGGCGCTCGCCGCCATCTCTGACGCGGAAGCGCCTGCCGTAACCAGAATCGCTTTCACGCCCGCCGATCTGAACGCACGCGAGTGGCTCAAGAACCGCTGCGAAAACGCCGGCCTCACTGTGCGTCAGGATCCGATCGGAAACATGTTTGCGCGCTGGACCGGTTCGGATGCAGCTTTGCCGGCGGTCGGCACGGGCTCTCACATCGACGCGATTCCTAACGCGGGGAAGTACGACGGCGTGGTCGGCGTTCTGGGAGGTCTTGAAGCGATTCGAGCCTTGCAGCGGTACGGTTTCAGCCCAAAGCACTCCATTGAATTGTTGGTGTTCACAGCCGAGGAGCCCACGCGTTTTGGGATTGGATGCCTCGGTAGCCGTATGCTTTTGGGAAGTCTTTCCGCCGATGCCGCGCGCCAGTTAAAAGACAAAGACGCCGCGCCGCTCGATGCCGTTCGTGAGCGGGCGGGGATGAAGGGAGAACTCGAAGCCGTCAAGCTTCCGCCCGGTTATTACAAGGCGTTTGTCGAACTGCACATCGAGCAGGGGCCATTGCTCGAGCGCGAGCAGATCCCGCTCGGAGTGGTGACCAGCATCGCGGCGCCCGCGAGTTCCAATATCTTCATCGCAGGCTCGGGCGGACACGCGGGTGGAGTTCTTATGCCGGATCGTCACGATGCGCTTTGTGCAGCCGCCGAATTGATTCTCGCGGTCGAGCACGCGGCGTTCAGCAGCGGAGCTATCGACACCGTGGCTACGGTCGGCATCTGCGAAGTTTTTCCCGGCGCGGTGAACAGCATTCCAAGCGAGGTGCGCCTCAGTGTCGATATTCGCGACACAGACCTTGGACGCCGCGAAGGTGTGATGCGAAAAATGGAAAGCGCCGCCACTGCGATCGCGGAGAAGCGTCAAGTATCGATACGCACCGAGATCGTAAATGCGGATGCGCCGGCCGATTGCGCGCCACTCGTCGTCGAAGCTCTTTCCGCTTCCTGCCGAAAACATAATCTGAATTTCCTTCCCATGGTGAGCCGCGCCTACCATGACTCGCTATTTATGTCGAGTATTGCGCCCACCGCCATGCTCTTCATTCCCTGCCGCAACGGGTACAGTCATCGTCCGGACGAATACGCGGCCCCGGAAGACATCGTCCGTGGAACGCTGGTGCTCGCGGAAACACTAGCAGCTCTGGCACGTTAGTTTGGCGGCTCGTATCTCGCGTCTTGATCTGGAGAATAAGGAGGACCGCATGGCCAGCTTTGATTTGTTCCTTCCGATGCTATTGCGCATCGAAGGCGGTTACGTCGATGATCCAACCGACCCCGGCGGCGAAACCAATAAAGGAATTACCATGGCCACGTTTCGTCAGTGCTCTCACGAGTTACTCGGCCTCGATCCGACCTCCGCTAATCTCAAGGCATTAGCAGACGCACAGGCAGGGATCATCTATCGCGCGCTGTATTGGAACAAAATGAATGGCGACAACTTCAATTCGCAGCACCTAGCAAACATGACTTGCGATTTCTACGTCAACGCGGGGACCAATGCAACGATCTTGCTCCAGCGAACCCTGAATGGCATGGGCGCGCACGTGGTTGAGGACGGATCGATCGGCCCCGCCTCGATTCAGGCGATGAATGGACTTGATCCGACCGAAATCTATCGACGTTACAAGCAAGGTCGCATCAAGTTCTACCAGGGCTTGGGACAGAGATTTCCGCAGTTTTTGCAAGGCTGGTTGAATCGGGTCAACACTTTTCCAATTTTGTAGAACGGTTGGCGCGAACGATCACTTCGAACTGTGTCGCTCGTCACAGACCCCGGTAACAGAGAAACAGTCTACTCATAGCAGGGAGAACTGCTGTGTGCCTCGCGATACCGGGAAAAATCATTGAAGTTCAAGAGCAGGGCCAGATGCGCGTCGCCCGCGTGCAGTTTGGAGGCATTGTGCGCCAGGTTTCCCTCGATTTTGTCCCTGAGGCCGGCCTCGGAGAATATGTCATGGTCCATGTTGGCTTTGCCATAAGCCGAATCGATGCGGCTGAAGCCGAGCGGACCTACAAGCTTCTGGAAGAGATGGGAGAGTTGGAATCCGAATTACCGCCCCTCGAAGTGTAGTTTTCTCTCGTCAATACTCTGACCGCCGCCGGCCCCTTCCTGTGCTTTCGGGCTTTTTTGGCCCATCCTCCTCTTTTTTGCTCGCGTGACGGGTCCGCGCGGACGCTCGTCATCACATCAACATGTGATTTTTGTCACCGATAGGCGGTTCGCCTGTGCTTACAGTCATGCTAGCGGACATTGAGCTGGCTTCGGACCTATGAAATATCTGGATGAATACCGCGACCAACGTATTGCGCGGGCCTTGGCGGCCGAGATTGCACAGTCCACAACTCGGCCCTGGGTGCTGATGGAGATCTGTGGCGGCCAGACCCACACCATCATGCGTTACGGTATTGACGAACTGCTGCCGCGCGAGATCGAACTCGTGCACGGCCCCGGATGTCCCGTCTGCGTCACGCCGCTCGAAACCGTGGACAAAGCGATTGCGTTGGCGTTGCGCCCGGACGTGATCCTGGTTTCCTACGGAGACATGTTGCGCGTGCCTGGGTCCGGATCGGACCTGTTTCGGGCCAAGGCTCAGGGCGCGGACGTGCGCATCGCCTATTCTCCGATGGAAGCAGTGAAGATCGCCCGCTCGAATCCCGATCGGAAGGTTGTGTTTCTGGCCATTGGTTTTGAGACCACAGCTCCCGCCAATGCGATGGCCGCATGGCAGGCCCGCCGCGAAAGTCTTACTAACTTTTCCCTGCTGGTTTCGCACGTGCTGGTGCCCCCGGCAATACGCGCCTTGATGGTTTCAAGGACCAACCGGGTGCAGGGATTTATTGCACCCGGGCATGTATGCGCCGTGGTGGGTTGTAAGGAATACGAAAGCCTGGTTGGTGATTTCCGCATACCGATTGTGGTTGGCGGTTTCGAACCCGTGGATATTCTGGAAGCAGTCCTCATGCTGGTTCGTCAACTGGAGGCAGGAGACGCGCGGCTGGAAAATCAGTATGTCAGATCGGTGAGCTACCAGGGAAACCTGCCGGCGCAGCGGATCGTGGCCGGAGTTTTTGAAGTCGCAGACCAGAAGTGGCGCGGCATTGGACTGATTCCGCAGAGCGGTTTGCGCCTGCGCGAGGAATTTGCGGCCTTTGACGCGGACCGGGTCTTTGACCTGGGTGAAATCGTAGTGGACGAGCCCGCCGAGTGCATCAGTGCCCAGGTCTTGCAAGGCTTGAAAAAGCCGACAGATTGTCCCGTGTTTGGCATGCGATGCACCCCGGAGAATCCATTGGGAGCACCGATGGTCTCTAATGAAGGAGCATGCGCGGCCTACTATCACTATCGTCGCCATGCGGTTGAAAAAAGTTCTCAGTTGCCAGTTCTTGGTTCTCACTAAGATCGCCGAATACTTTTCTGAGAACAGAGAACTTTAAGGAGTGAGCGTGTCAACGAAAACGCCAGTCGAGATCCCCGCCGCAATCCCCGCCGAGATCAACGTGCAGCTCAGTTGCCCCACGCCGCTCCCGGCGAAAGACACAATTCTTCTTGGCCACGGCAGCGGCGGCAAATTGAGCGCCGAGTTGATTCGCGACGTCTTCCTGCCTGCCTTCCAGAATCCAGTGCTGGCGCGTTTGGATGATCAGGCCATCGTCAATGTGAACGGCCAGCGTCTGGCCATCACCACCGATTCTTTCGTGGTCAAGCCCCTGTTCTTCCCCGGAGGGGATATCGGATCCCTCGCCGTTCACGGCACAATCAACGATCTGGCCATGGGCGGATCCACGCCACTGTTTCTCAGCGCGGCATTCATCATCGAAGAGGGGTTTTCCATGGAGGACCTCCGGCGCGTAGTGAATTCCCTGCGACGGGCGGCCAAGGAAGCGGGCGTGCAAGTTGTCACCGGAGATACCAAGGTCGTCGAGAAAGGCAAAGGCGACGGGCTCTTTATCAACACGACTGGAATTGGACTCGTGCCCGAGGGGGTTGATCTTTCCGCCGACCACGCGCGGCCCGGCGACAAAGTGCTCCTCAGCGGGTCGATCGGCGATCACGGCATTGCGATTCTGGCGCAACGCGCGGGCCTGGAGTTTGAGACGCAGATTCAAAGCGACAGTGCTGCCTTGCACACCCTTGTGGCTGCGATGCTGGGCGCATCTTCCCCGACAAATTCCTCTGTAACCGGCGCTATTCGCTGCATGCGCGATCCGACGCGCGGCGGCGTCTCCAGCACCCTCAATGAAATCGCAGAACGTTCGCAAGTTGGGATCGAACTCGACGAGAGTTCTCTTCCCATCCACGAGGAAGTTCGCGGTGCGTGCGAGTTGCTCGGACTCGATCCTTTATATGTGGCCAATGAGGGCAAGCTGATCGCCATCGTCGCCCCGGAGGCTGCAGTCGCTGTGTTGCAGTCAATGACAAATCATCCATTGGGAAGGGAAGCGCGGATTATCGGCACGGTGAAGAAAGAAAATGCAGGACTGGTCACCATGCGAACACCGTATGGCACTACCCGCATTGTCGATATGCTCACAGGCGATCAACTGCCGCGTATCTGCTGATAGGCTTGCGCTTATTTCTTCCTCTTCAAAACCTTTTTTCCCGATGATGTTGTCTTCTTTTTCTTCGCGGGAAACACACGGGTGAAAATCTTGTCAATGTTCTGAAGCTGCCGGCTCAGATCGAAGGCCCGCTCGATCTTCGCGCGCGGCACCCGTCCGCGAATCTCAGGATCGTTCACAATCAGTTCGTGGAAATCGAGATCCTCCTGCCAAGCCCGCATAGCATGGCTCTGCACCAGACGATAAGCGTCCTCGCGAGAAACTCCACTCTCTACGAGGTCGAGCAAGAGTTGTCCGCTGAACACCAGGCCGCGGGTGCTTGCCAGGTTCGCCAGCATGCGCTCGGGATACACGAACATCGTCTCAATCAGGGTCGCCGTTTTATTGAGCAGGTAGTCGGCCAGCGTAGTCGAGTCGGGAATAATGATTCGCTCGGCCGACGAATGCGAAATATCGCGTTCGTGCCAGAGCGCAACGTTTTCGAATCCAGCCTGCGTATTCGCTCGCACCACCCGCGCCAGTCCAGAAATTTGTTCGCTGGTGACGGGATTGCGCTTGTGCGGCATGGCCGATGATCCCTTCTGCTTCTCGCTGAAGAATTCTTCGGCTTCGCGAACTTCGGTGCGCTGCAAGTGCCGAATCTCGGTGGCGATTTTATCGAGCGTCGATGCGATGGTGGCCAGCGTTGCCAGGTAAAAAGCATGGCGGTCGCGCTGAATCACCTGTGATGACACGGCAGCCGCCTTCAACCCGAGGCGCGCACAAATTTTCTCCTCCAGTTCCGGTGTGAGGTGAGCGAACGTTCCGACCGCGCCCGAGAATTTTCCGACCCGCAGGTCTTCGGCTGCAGCCTGGAAGCGCGCGATGTTGCGCTGCGTCTCCGAATACCAGTTGGCGATCTTGAAACCAAAGGTGATGGGCTCGGCATGTATGCCATGAGTGCGCCCGATCATCGGCGTGTCTTTGAACTCCCAGGCCCGGCGCTCAAGCACCTCTGCGAGGCGCACAAGATCCCCTGCAATCAGCGACGACGCCTGCTGAATCAGCAGAGCCTGCGCCGTGTCGACCACATCATTCGAAGTCAGGCCGTAATGGAACCAGCGCGCGTGCGGGCCTACAATCTCCGCCACTGCTGTGGTAAACGCGATGACGTCGTGCTTGACCTCGGCCTCAATCTGGAAGATGCGTTCCACATTGAAGTTGGCGCGGGCGCGGATTGCTTTAGCCGCTTCTTTAGGGACGATCCCAGCCGCGGCCAGCGTTTCCGTGGCGGCGACTTCCACCGCCAGCCAAGTGCGAAAGCGATTCTCATCGCTCCAGATACGAGCCATTTCCGGCCGGGTATAGCGTGGGATCACGGCGCTCTCTCCTGAAGGGGAACTGGGGATTGTAAATCACCAGAGGACATCGGGCCATCAGGCGATCGGGCCATCCGGTCACCTAAGGTCAAGTGTTCTTGACTTTCGATGGCCTGATGACCCGATCACCCGATCGCCCGATGTCTTTTGCTACTCCACCGTGTGCTTTGCGGTATAACCTTCGCGCGCATACACGACGTACTTCACGTCCTTACCCTTCTGGTCGCGAACCTTCAGCGGGCCACCGTCCGGCGCCTGCAGTTCGACCTTCAACTTGCGATACGTGCCATCGAGTTTGGCATTGGTGGGATGGTAGGTGATCGTGTACTGGTTGCGAATGTCGGTCGCGATGTCATGAAACAGTTCTGGCAGCTCACCCTGGAATCGCGGGAAGTACGCCCGTCCACCCGTCATTTTAGCGAAGGTAGTCATCTGATTATCGGCCTGCAACCAGTCCATTTGCCGGATTGCCCCAGCGCGGCCGCTCGCTTCCATGTACTCTCGGTACTGCCACCCGATGCTGACCGCGTAGATCGTGACATCTTTGGTAGCCTTAATTTTTTTCATGATCTGGTCCAGCGTGATTCTGCTGAACGTATCGCGGCCGGATGAAACCAGAATGATATATTTCTTCCCCTCAATACGGTCGGTGCGGTCGAGCGTGTCAAACACGGCGTCGAAAAGATTGCGCTCCGAAAATCCCGGAATGCGCAGCAGATTCAGCGCGC
Organism: uncultured Acidobacteriaceae bacterium; assembly: GCA_963775845.1. GTDB lineage: Bacteria > Acidobacteriota > Terriglobia > Terriglobales > Acidobacteriaceae > Acidiflorens. The sequence continues at coordinate 1,577,167 of CAVZKN010000002.1, forward strand.
CCATGATCGCCCGTTTATCCTGCGTGAAGTCGACCAGAATCTGCGGCCGCATGTCATAAGAGACAACCGCTACCCAGTCATCCTTTTTCAGCCCGCTGGCGAAGGTGTAGGAGGCGTTCAACGCGTCGATCATGTAGCTCAGGTTCGTGTAAGCGTATTCGACCAGCAGCACAGCCGTAATCGGAGCCTCGCTTTGATTAAAGGTCGAGATCGTCTGCGGCGAGCCATCTTCTAGAATCTTGAAGTTCTCTTTTCTCAAGCCCGGAATCGTCTGGCCGTCCTTCGTCGTCACGAGCACGTCAAGGTCGACCACCGGCACGTTGACGTTGATCGAGTAGTCGGGCATGTTCTCGATCTTTTTCGGCTTTTCCGGGGCGGGCGGCGGTGGTTCTTCTTTTTTCTTGGGGACGACATACGGCCCGACGTCGTTTTGCGGCCCTCCCGCCTCCGCAGGCGCTTCCTGCTGATTCGGATTTGCCTGCTTTTGCTGCGACGTCTGTGGCGCCGGCGGTTGTGACGTGCTTTGACCTTCAACGGCAAACGTCGCGGTCATCAACCAGCAAAGCACAAAAGCCAGTCCAATCATTCGTTTACGGCAAGCCAATGGAGCGCGGTTACCGCCGCGCAGTACGCCAGAAAACATAGGGGATCCTCGAAAACTATTATGCTAGTATAGATGCAAGATCTCTGCGGTTGGGATATTTTGCAGCGCAGTTAAGCCGTTCCTCTCCTCGCAAAAGTCGTCTGATCAGTTCGCGGAGTCTTTGCAAATAAGGTCATCATTTTGACCTTGGGGTCATCATGGGAAGCGTCACACGCTCACTCGCCGCCGTTCTGTTTCTCTCATCTGCCCCCTGGCTTCACGCCCAAAAGGTTGTGGCCCATGAAGTTCCATCGCTCGATGTGCAGGCCAAAGTTCTGGCCCAAGCCAAAGTTCCCGCCAAAGTTCCAGCCAGCGACCGTCCAGCCTCTGCTCTCATCCTTCCTGCCATCATGCCGCTCGACCAGATCCACGAAGGCATGAGAGGCACCGCCCTCACGGTGTTTCAGGGAGTGACACCGGAATCGATGGACGTGGAAGTTCTGGGCGTGATGCACAACGTCAACGGTCCCAAGAGCGACATTATCCTCGTGCGTTTGCACGGTTCGAAGCCCGAATATACTGGCGTGGTTGCGGGCATGAGCGGCAGCCCGGTTTATTTCAATGGCAAACTGGCGGGAGCGCTCGCCTTCCGCATCGGCGAGTTCTCCAAAGAGCCGATCGCGGGCGTAACCCCGATCGAAGAGATGCTGGAGATCAGTGCTCTCGATCATAATTCCGGGCGGATGCCGGCAACTCTGCGGGCAGATGCGGCAGATGGTAATTCTGCACGGGTGTCGCCTTCAACGTCGAGCGCGATCTCGCAAACTGCGAGCCCGGGCGAAAACGCAACCGTCCCCACGCAGAATTACAGTAACTACCTGAAGCCCATCGACACTCCTCTGGTATTCAATGGTTTTTCGGCCGAAACCTTGCAGCGCTACGGGCCGCAATTCGCCGCCCTGGGCATCGTTCCGGTGATGGGCATAGGTTCGGCGAGTACGCGCAAGCAGCCGGAGCCCATCGAAGCGGGCTCGGCCGTGAGCGCCGTGCTGGTTCGCGGAGACATGGATATTGCCGCCACCTGCACCGTCACTTATGTCGATCCCCAGCGCTTGCTGGCCTGCGGACATCCACTGCTGCAATTCGGCGAAGTCGATTTGCCGATGACCAAGGCCACCGTGCTGGCCACGCTGCCATCGCCCCTGAATGCCTTCAAGATCGTCAACACCACCGAGACCGTGGGAGCTTTCGTGCAAGACCGCCAGGCCGGTATCCTCGGCGAACCGGGTCGCGAATCGAAGATGATTCCGGTCACCGTCTCCATGCACATTCGCGGCGAACACGCCGGCGACAACGGATCCACGACCAAGGAATTCCACTACGAAGTTCTCAACAACGCCAAACTCAGCCCGATGGCCATGGCCGCCACGATTTTTAACGCGCTTCATGGCACCAACGAATACGGCGAAGACATTACTTACCGCATGAAGGGAGTCCTCAGCGTGAAGGGCTATCCCGATGTAATGCTGAGTGACATGTTCGCCCCGCAAGACAGTGGACAACCCGCCGCCGCTTCTGCCGCCGCGACCATCGGCGATCACTTCGGACGCATCTACACGAATGCCTTCGAGACTCCCGACATCCAGGGAGTGAAGCTGGATTTCGATCTCGTCCGCGAACGCCGCTCCGCCCGCCTCGAAGCCTGTCGCACCGACGTGACCGAAGCCCGCCCCGGCGATGAAATTATGGTCGAGACGGTCATTCGTCCCTATCGCGGCGAGCGCCTGGTGCGCCAGATCCCGATCAAGATTCCCACCTCGACCTCCAAGGGAACGTTGCGCGTCCTGGTCAGCGATGGAGACACGGTCGACCGCATGCACCGCGGAACGCCGATGATGAATCGCGGTCTAGGCCTCGCTCCAACCATCGCCTTGCTGAACAAAGAACGCGCCAACGATCGCGTCTACGTTTCACTGATCCAGTCCAATCCGGAAGCGATGATCGCCGACAAGGTAATGCCGACGCTGCCGCTAAGTGTGATGAACGTCATGGACAACATGCGCGGCACCCAGGACATGGTCGTCCTGGGAGAATCGTCGGTCAGTGAAGCCTCCACCGACCCGCTCGACTACGTAGTCTCGGGCGCGCAGTTGCTGACGATTAATATCAAATAGTCGTTCGCGCCTTGTGTCGCGAGCAAAACTTCCCCCAAGTTGTTGCAGGGGATCCTCGAAACGAACCCGCTGCCAGCTCATCTGCGGAGGCTGCCCAATTCTTGCGCGTTTTGTGCGCAAGAGTGGGAACCACGGACCTTGATCCCTGTGGCAGTTGGTCGCACCGCGAATCATCAATCACCCTCTAGTCTTGTCATCCCTCACGAGGTGAGGGATCTGCATTCTTGTACCCTCCCAACCCCTGTCATCCTGAGCGAAGCGCTGTGAGCGAAGCGAAGCAGCGCGCAGTCGAAGGACCCCTACCCTCTTGCGATGCTATGTTTTGTACAATTGTACAAGTATGATATACTCTAGCGATGGAGATCGTGATCGATACCTCCGCCATTCTCGCGGTCATCGTCGAACAGCCGGAAAAAGGCGAATTGGTTCGGATCACTCGCGGGGCAACGCTGGTCGCCCCGTCCTCCGTTCACTGGGAAGTGGGCAATGCGCTATCCGCAATGTTCAAGCGCAAGGCCATTGGCCTGGACGAAGCGCTGAAGTTATTGGAGTCCTATGCCGCGATCCCCATTCGCTTGACCGATCTGTCGTTGAAGCAAGCGATTGAACTGGCGGCCAGATTGAATGTATACGCCTACGATGCGTACGTAATCGCATGCGCCCTGAACCAGAGAGCGCCAATCCTGACCTTAGACGGCGGGTTGAGAGCCCGTGCCCGTGAATTGAAGCTGGACGTGTTGGAGGTGAATGTTCGATGAAATCCTATACCTACTCCGAGGCGCGCGGAAATTTTGCCACGGTGCTCGACGAAGCCGAACGGGACGGGGCGGTTGAAATTCGGCGGCGCGACGGCGCGGTCTTTCGAATCTTGCCCGCGCCCACTTCCAAAGGAAGATCCAAAGCATCGCCGCTGGATGTGAAGGGCGTCAAGTTACGGGTATCCACAGCTGATCTGGTTGCAATTGTGCGCGAGGGGCGGGAGCGGGGATAGGCGCGAATCATCAACCACTCTCAGTCTTGTCATCCCGAACGAAGTGAGGGATCTGCATTCTCTTCCCATGCAACGCCGCCGCAGGGAATTCTCTAAACGAATTCGCTGACAGCTCATCTGCCGAGGGTGCCCCATTCTTGCGCGTTTTGTGCGCAAGAGTGGGAGCCACGCAGACTTTACGTTTGATCGATGGGTAGCCCGGCCAGTTCTCGCACCAGCCGCACCGTCTCGACGGAGACCGTTACCACCTGTCCCAGCAGCCGCACAATATACTCCGGGTCGTCGGCCCGGTTCGGATCGTTCACAATGCCCGAGCGCGCATCGGTCGAGACGCGGTACTGGTCCACCGCCCACTCCAGCGCGCTGCGATTGCCGAGTTTATACTCCTGCACCTCCGGCGGAATTCCCCTCAGAGTGAGGAACTCGTTGTACTTCAGCAGTGACTTATCTTTCGAGAGCGTCATCTTCTCGACGCGCCAGTTCAGCTTGCCGGTCTCCCTCCGCTCCAGCGGATACTCGGCCTGCTTTTCATACTCGATGTGCAGCTTCATCAGCGCCGCGCCAATCTCCGCCATCCGCCGAAACTCGGGAGCCATCGGAATCCGCGGCAACTCCCGCTTCAGGTTCGCCGCATACCGCGTCCGGTACTCCGGGTGATGCAGCAGGCCATAGGTGTAATGAAAAATATCCCACTTGGTGGAGAACCCGTTAACCGACTTGTTCGCAGGCCCAGCGCGATTAGGACAAATCGATCTTTAGAGACAGGTCTGTCTCCACTTGCTCAAGGCGGCGATTGTACTCGTCTACGATTGCCTTCAACGTAGAGAAAAAATCTCGTTGTAGCTGCGTGGACATTTCGATAATGTTCTGCGCCATGAACTCTTCAATGGCCAAGATCGAAATTCTGTTCTGGATGCCCGCAATCTCGGCGTAAAGACCCGCCTTATCGACGTACCGCTTGGGGAGCAGCAAGACGGGATGAACACCTGCGCCGATATTCTGTCTGCAACGCTCAACAGCTTCTTTGCCGTCATTGGCGGTAACGTGGTAGCTGATGGTTTGGAGGGGGAAATCACCGGAGCGTCCGGTTTGAACATCGCCAGCATGACTGGGATGATTCGGAATAACGATGTCAGGATGTCTCTGCTGGAGCGTGGCTCCAACCAACTCCCGCTCGACAACTCCGCAGGAACGGAACTCAGCCGCAGCTAGGATTGAATAGACCCATGATACGGGCGATTCTCTACGATCACACTGCAGCTTGAGGGGGATGCCGGCGAGCCTGTCTTCCGTATCTTTGATCAGTCGGACCAACTCGTCCCGAAGCCCTCGTCCAGAGAAGCGGCCCATTTGGATCTCTCGATCCATCGCCTCGACCTGTGCGTTGGCGATCTCCAGCTGAAACCTGACCCAATCGCCAGACGCCTCGACGGGGGCCTTCGCTTTTCCATGCCTCTGCATTTCTGACTCCCTTCTAACTATCGACTCAGGTGTCCTAGAATGTTCTAGAAGCCGGCGTGCAAATTTCGCCATTGACTAGTCTTCATGCACCGACTTCACTCAGGCCGCGTGTGTTGGAATGCCGCTACGAATAACGATGCCAGCAAGTTTTTCTCCATCTACGAGCGCGATCGAAGCCTTCGCCTCATGTCGCGCTTCCGCCAAAGCCGCTCGTGTGAAGTGGCTGGTTGTAATGAAGATTCCCTTCGCCGTCGTGCTCAAAGCTCCCCTGAAATTGTTGATTTCGGGGCTGCCGACGGCGTGCCGCCATCGCTTCACCTGGGCCTGAACGTGAGTTCCAGCGAAGAATTCATTCTTCTCGTCCACATATGCATTGACATCTATCCCACCATCCCCTGAGGCGCGCGTAACCGACACCCTCACGAATCCATTCCTTTCCAGTACGAGCTTGATGAAGTGTTCGAGATCGTATGGTGTGAACTGGAACAGCCGCACTCGAACACTTTCTAGTTCGACGGGTGTTGTCACCTCAGCCTCGTCGCTGTCTTCCGGCAGGGGCGCTACCTCGCGCTCCGAGCTCTCTAGCGGATTGTGGCGACGCGATTCCGCCAGGAGCGATGCGGAAATGGCCGTAGCATCTTTAATGGGAACAACCTCGGGCTGCTCGTGGATAAGAAATTCAAACAGCCATACCTTGCGAAGAGTCCCCTTCTTGTCAGCCTGGGTTTCTTGGTAGTGACGCATCAGTTCGAGCAGTCCGAGGAAGCGGTATCTTTGTCGTCCGATATTGGTGAATCCAAAGAACGGGGTCGGAACGACGTACTGCTCTACGAGTCGTTTGTTACGTCCTTCAAGAACTTGGTCTCCCTCGCGGCCTTGTGCCGTATAGATCAGAATGTCCCCTTCAATTCTGTCATGGTACGGATTCTCGATGGGGAGTCTTCCAGAATCCTCTGCAGCCGTCATGATCGCGACATGCCTAACATTCCCACTTGAATCCAACGAAGGACGAATCCCACCGAGGTTTTCCAAATTGAGAGCAAATCGGATCTCGTCATTCGTGTAGGTCTCACCGACTTTGAAAAATGCGATTTCGCTCATGGGATCGGTTGATGGAATCAACAGGGGATTATCTCGTGAATGCTTCGCGTGTCGAAATCCTGTGCCCCAAAATTTACGCTGTACATGGCCAATTTGTGGGGATCGTTATCATTGGCGAAGATCGTCCGCCAGTTGCTTCTCCGCAGGGCGAGGCGGACGAGTCCGATTCCCGCAAACAATTCCACCGCTGTCCTTTGCGCAAGCGCGGAAAAGGCGGATCTCTCAGCGGCCTTTTCCACGCTCTTCAACGTAATATCAGCGCATTGGTCCGGGGATTTTCGGATTTCGCTTTCCCAAAATCTCAAGACGCGCCAGCCGGAATCGAGTAGCGCAGCCGTATTCTTGAAGTCTCGGCTAATATTCCCGGAAATCTTCTCTGTCCAGTAGGCAGCATTGTTAACATCGGATAGTTGTGATTGCAGTGATTCAAATCCCCGTAGTTTGTATTGGTGACCATGCCAGAAGTCGCCGTCAACGAAGATCGCGAGTTTCTTGCGGGGAAGGACTATATCCGGCTTGCCTGGAAGACTGGGGTCACACGCTCGGAAGGACCTGAGTCCGACGCGCCGGAGTGCCTTTTGGAATGTCTTTTCCGGCCCAGTATCGCGGCTCGTGACGCGTGCCATTATTTCCGACACCAGGGCGGGAGTACGCGTCGGTTCTGGCCCAATAGGTCGTACCGGCAGAGTGGTCATTGATTGAAAGTGTCCTACTACCTATACTGTCGTCAGTCGCCAATCACGTCAAGCAGGAAGAAGCGGCAGCTTGAAGGCGTCGAGGAGAGCCGCGTCGGCGCGTAATGGGCTTTTCCCGGAACGCGTAATCTGGTACTCGGCGACAAGCATCCACTCGAAGGCGCGGGCGCACTTCTCCAGCAACCCCTCGAAGGCGCGACGGATGTTGCCTTCATTATCGAATTTTCCCCGCCCAAACTTCTCCAGCGTCGCGTAGTAGGTCTTGACCGGGGCGTGGGTCGGCTTGAGCTTGAATGCGCTCATGGTTTCCCATCTACTGTAAACCGCAAGCTGAGCCGAGAACCATTGGGTGGGACTACCGAACCTGTCTCGACATCAGCCTTTTTTCCGCCAATTATTACTCATTCCGTTCCATCACATCCGCCCTGTGTTCACCATCACTGACGCCATCCCAATGCCATGCAAAAATGATCACCAGATAGCAGTAGCAAAACGTGTGCCCGCCTCCAGAGGCGTCCAAAAGCTCCTTGACATTTCGATTCCCCGAGCAGGCCTTGACAAACTGACCGGGACGAAACCGGAGGGCCCTTTCCCGGTCTCGCTCTTGTCAAGCTTGACTTTTTGATCGGGACGAAACGTGGTCCAACGTCGGCAGGAAGCAAAAACGCCCATCTCCGGAGCCCAAGTCGCCGCCGGAACGTCCCTAAGTGAAAGAAGAATAAAGACTTTACCTCTAAGTCCTTATTCCTCAAAGACCTGGCGCCAGAATCCAGCTAAAGGTATCAATTGCCTTAGCTAACCCATTCTAGCCTATCGGCGGAGTTATGCTGGAATCGTCACCCGTTTCGCAAGCGGGAGGGTCGTCGGGCATGGTTCGAGCGGCTGTGACAATCCCATCGGCTGGCGAGGACATTAGGGACACCTTAATCGCAAACCGATGGCAGCAGGTTTTTCCCATGCCCGACGGTGTATTATACCGGGAAGATGGCTAACCCAAAGAGAACTCTCCCCAACGCGACGCAATTCGATGGAGCACTACGGCAAGTGTTGCGCGTCTCAAAGTCCGATCTAAAAGAAATGCTCGCTCAAGAGAAGCGAGCGAAACAGGGAAAGCCGAAGCCAGGGCCGAAACCCCGACATGCGACGCGCACGATACAATGAGGCGGCCTCATTCCATAAAAAAATGGCTGTTTACACAATCTCCTATCAGAGTGTCCACCATTTGAATTGCACTTTTTCCAGTTCGATGACAACTTCATTCTTAATCGGCATGATTTTACAGACGGTAATATAGCGCAGTTGTTGTGGCCGCTTGCTATCGGCGTAACGAAACGACACCCGTACACTGTCCGCCTCCCAGAGCGTGAGGTTGGTAACCAGATCGCCGCGCCCTGGAATCCCGGTGGAACTTCTTACGCTCATCGGAAAGCATTGCATACCCCCATCTTTACTTAATCGCGAGATGTAGATGTCCTCGAAGTGCAGCACCATAGAACCATTGCCGAAGGGCGTGTCTTTAGGTGATTCGATCTTGTAGGCTGGTTCCCCGTCGTTATAAAAAACCAACCCCTTTTCGCGATCATGTGCGGGTGGCGGCCCGTACCCTATTGGCACTAGATGCGGTTTTGGGACACTTTCGATATACGCCGCCCACACAGCACAACCAACCATGATGATCGCGAGAGCAAAAAAACTGTATGCGGTGTAGCGATGTTGAACACTCGCCAAGAACGACCCGATTGCAAGCAGCACCGTTGCAACTCCGAGAAATAGGGTTTGCGTCATCCCGCTTTGTTCGCGGGCAGACTCCTGTTATGCTTTGTGTAGGGAGCCGTCCCGCTCCTCCAATTTACCGATATACAGAATTGGCCCGTTGACGCGGGCCGTTTCTATTGCTGATCTTATTCCTTCGAGCGGGGTTTCCGCCCGCGCTTCCGATAGTGAGGATTAGAGAGGACTCGCATCGTCCTTGCCAGTGAGTGCAGCGAAGGTAAGCCGCTTGCCCGCAACCTGCGAAAGCGCCAGCAGGAAGCGGTCGGAATCGTTCAGCGGGTTGTCCTTCGTGGCGCGATTGTTGAAACGAAAAACCTGTTCGTCGATGTAGCGCTCTAAGTGGAATGGTTCGACAGCAACGTATGTTCCCTTCAATCCACGCTTGAGTAGGCTCCAGAAGTTTTCTATCCCATTCGTGTGCACGCGGCCATTGACGTAGGTTTCGGCGTGGTTCACAGTTTCGTGAATGTAGCGCCATCTCAGGTTGTCGTAAGGCACGGCGTTGTCGGAAAATACGGGCGATCCAAACTTAACATTGCTCAGAATCTCCGCTTGCAAAGTCTCGCGTTTGACGTTGGGAACGACCGTAGCGCGAACCTTGCGCTCGTCACGATCCAGCATCCCCATCACGACAGCCTTACCCGTCGATCCGCCCCGATGCCCACTCTCGGCGGCGAAGCGTTCGCGCCGATCCCGGTGCATGTTTTTCACTTTACCGCCGATGAAAGTTTCGTCCACTTCCACGCCGCCGCTCTCTGCTCCGCCGAGCTTGCCTACCGTGCCAGTCTTGAGCACGAGTCGCAGCCTATGCAACATGAACCATGCGGCCTTTTGCGAGACTCCAAGGTGTCGATGAATTTCGTAAGAGCTAATTCCGTTCTTGCAGCTAATCAGCATCCAAAGGGCCGGGAGCCACTTCTGCAACGGGATCGGCGAGTCCTCGAAGATCGTTCCCACTTTTACCGAGTACTGGCGACGGCAGGAGCGACACTTCCAACGCTTCTGCGTCTTGAGGTAGTAGGGATTCTTGGCATCATCGCCGATGCAATCGGGACAGCGCGGGCCATCGGGCCAACGCATGGCGGCAACGGTGTCGATGCAAAGCTGTTCGTCGGTAAAGTATTGAATGGCTTGCTGTAACGTCTTGACGTTGAACATGACGCGAGAATAACAAATCCGCGTGGGTTAGTCAAGGCAATTGATGCCCAGCTAAAGTATTGATTCCAAAAGACCGGGCCATAAGGGGGGGGTACCCCCATTACCGACCAGTAAACACCAAACCCGTTAAAATGCGTCTCCCCAAGCAACCACCAGAAGAAATTTATTTTCAGGCGAACAGACGGAGAATCGGCCGCGCAAGTACGTCCGCAACTCCGACGCGCGATTCTGTCCACTACCCTGGGCGCAGGGGAGAACCCCAACGACCTGCCTCGCGCGGCGAACTACTTGTATGGAAGTGGTAGAGTGATTTCATTGAGGTATAACCTTGGCCAGTAAGACATTCGTTTTATTGTCAACGCTATTTCTTTCCGCCCTCGCCCTCGCCGAGGGCACCCGCACCTGGGAACAATCGAAATTCGACGAACTGATCAAGGGCACGACCAAGGGCATCGCTCTCCGCAGCGAAGGAGGCCTGGAATTGGCTCCCGCCTTCAAGGCGTTAGCCACCACGCCTTCGACCTACATCTGGTCGATCGCCTCCGATTCCGCTGGCAACATTTATGCTGCCGCAGGGTCTCCGGCCCGCGTCTATCGCATCGCTCCCGATGGCCAGATTGCCACCATCTTCGAGCCGCAGGAATTGCAGGTACAGTCGCTGGTCGTCGCCAAAAACGGCGTGATCTACGCCGCCACCGCGCCCGACGGAAAGGTGTATCGCCTCGAGGAACCAAAAGCTACCAGCCACGCAAAAGGCCCTTGGAGCGCCACTCCCTACTTCGACCCCGCCTCCAAGTACATCTGGGATATCGTTATCGATAAGTCTGGCACGCTCTACGTCGCTACGGGCGATCACGGCGAAATCTACAAAGTCAGCCCCACTGGACAGCACTCGCTCTTTTTCAAAAGTGATGAAGTTCACATTCGTGTGCTCGCGCTCGATGCAAAAGGAAACCTCATCGCCGGCTCCGACGGCAGCGGCCTGATTTATCGCATAGCGCCGAACGGCGAAGCGTTCGTCCTTTACAGCGCCCCGAAGAAGGAAATCACCGCGCTCGCCATCGACAGCGCCGGCAACATTTACGCCGCGGGCGCTGGCGAGAAGCGCCCTGAAGCCTCCGCATCGGGAACCGGAATCTCGCCAGCTCCCGCGCAGAACACCCCAGCGTCCGCGGCCAGCAATGCAGGATCGGCCACACCCGCATCTGCAACGCCATTTCCCGCTCCCGGAGTTGGCGCCAGCGGCGGCTCCGAAGTTTATCGCATCGCGCCGGATGGCGCCCCGTCGCGTCTTTGGACCTCTCATGAAGACCTCGTCTACGCGCTTGCCTTCGATCGACGCGGACGCCTCATCGCGGGCACCGGCAATCGCGGCCACATTTTCGCTATCAACGGCGTCGACGATTTCACCGACCTGATTAAAGCCAGCGCCACCCAAATCACTGCCTTTGCCCCAGCCCCCGGCGGAGGCATCTACGCTTCTGGCAGCAACCTGGGCAAGATTTTTGTCATGGGAGCAGACTCCGAGCCGGAAGGCACATACGAGAGCGACGTTTTCGACGCGCGAATCTTTTCCCTCTGGGGACGCGCCAGCGTGCGCAGCACCGGCAAGCTTGACCTCTACGCACGCAGTGGCAATGTCGACAATCCTGACCGTAATTGGAGCGCATGGACTCCGGTCGATTTGCATGGCGGATTCGAGCTGAAAATCCCGCCCGCCCGTTTCGTGCAGTGGAAGCTGATTCTCCATTCCGGCGATCTTCACTCCGGCAATCCGTCGCCTCGTGTTGACGACGTGCTGCTGAACTATTTGCCGAAGAACGTTGCTCCCGAAGTAGACGAGATCACGGTGCAACCCGGCTACCGGTATCAGTCGATTCCGCGAGCTGGCAACGAACCAACTGCCCCGGGGCAAGCACGGTTTGAGGCGCCGCCTCCCGCAGTGCGCGATCGAGATTCGATTGGCATCCGCTGGACCTCGCATGATGACAATGACGACCAGCTCGTCTACACCGTCTACTATCGCGGGGACGGCGAATCGCGCTGGCTGCTGTTGAAAAGGGACCTCTACGAGCGCTTCTATTCTTTCGACGCCAGTCTGCTGCCCGACGGCGGCTACATCGTGAAAGTCGTCACGAGCGATGCGCCCTCGCACTCGCCGGGAAAGGCGCTCTACGGCGAGCGCGTCAGCGCCCGCTTCGAAGTCGACGGCACGCCTCCGGTTATCTCCGACCTGACAGCCGCGGTTGAGGCCGCCTCCGATGGAAACGAGAGTGGCCTGCAGCTCCGCGTACGTTTCCGGGCCAGCGATTCGTTTTCTGCGATTAAGCGGGCGGAATATTCAGTCGATGGCGGTGACTGGCAGTTCGTCGAGCCAGTTGGCCAGTTGTCGGATGCAAAGACGGAGAACTACGATTTTCGCGTGAGTGTGCCGCGGCTCGAAGCCGCTTCGGCTGGGCCCATGACCGGCGAGGTTGCGAATGATCATGTGATCGTGGTTCGCGCCTACGACCGTTTCGACAATCTAGTCACCGCGAAAACAGTCGTGCGTCAAAAATAAAACCGGTCGTGTGGAGGGCTGGGCGTCCTCGCCCGGCCCTTTTCGATGTGGAAGCGAGTCGGCCCCGCAGAATTCTACTGTTCCGCAAAAATGAGCGCGCTCGGAGTGCCGCTGGTCGTGCCCATCAGCCAGAAATCCGTGATCACCGGAGTCTTCGTGCCGGGAGCGTTGCTGGCGTCCAAAGCGTAAATCGCGTTTGTCGCCACGGCTGGTGGAGGAGGGCTGGTGAGCGCAATCGTCCCCGTGCCTCCGACCCCACCCGCTGGAATGCTGTTGTCAGTCACCGTGTAGGTACCAGTCAAAGCCCCATTGCCGTTCAGCGGGTACTGTGTTCCCGTGACATTGTAAGTGGAGTTGCCCGTCGAGGTCAGCAGCAGGTCTTGAACCACAGGCGTCAGGCTAAAATCGCTGCTGTCCACGGTCGACGCCGCATAGACTCCCGGCAGTTCCGATGGAGCGTAAGAGAAACCTTTCAGATTCGTCGGCTGCGGGTCCATGGTTCCCGTCAAGACTGCCTGGCTCGACTGGTCGAGAAGAAAGCCGCGATTGGCCCCGCTGGCATAAAGAACGAATGGAAGAGGCGAATTGGAATTGCTCAACATCTGGAAGGTGTATCGTCCGATGTCGCTCCCTGTTGCCACGTAACTATTGGTAAAGGGCGCAGTTGGCCCGACCGAAGTGATGTTTCCATTATCGTTCTGGTCGTAGGTTCCGCTGAAGCCTCCCGCGCCGCCTGAGCCGCCCGAGGTGCCGTCGGTAACGGCGACGATCAGCGCGACATTCGAGGAGTTACCGACGCCGGGCGTCACTCCCGTCAGGTTTGAAACCGAGGTGCCGGCAAAGGCAGCGTTATTGTAGGTCATAGGAACCTGATAGACCATAGGTCCGGAAAGCGCCGGAGTTGTGGTGCTGGCCGGGTCAGTAATGGCAAAGAGGGTGAGCGAGCCAGGACCGGTTTTTGTCTGCGCGGCTCCGTCGGCAATAAAAAAGTCGAAATTTTGCGTCGTGCCTGATGGCGGTGTCAGCGTCATATGCCATAACACGCTGTATGTCGCGTCAGGGTAGTATGTGCCAGCAACATTGCTGTGAGTGCTCGCTACCCCGTTGTCATTAACATCGACCATGGCAGGGATGGATAGATTGCCGATATTTCCTTGTCCGTCCATCGGCAACAGGCCGGCATATCCGAGGCGGTTCCCGTCTACATCCACGCCGGTGAATCCGAAAGCGAAAGTCTGAGCGCCGGCGTTGAAGGCTGAGCTTTTCGCCGATGGAACCATCACACCCGAGCCCTGTCCGGAACCATCGGCCTCGATGATTCGAAAGATGCCTGAGGAGGTAACCGATGCGGTATAGCTGTTGGTGGGGCCGGAAGAGGTGGCGATTCTGAGTGTTCCCAAGTCGTTGTTGCTGGAAATCGGAGTGTATGAAACGGAAGAAATGGAGTATTGGTGGGGCCCGGTTGCGGAGAGGATGTCTTCAACGCCTGCTGTTACCGTGCCGCCAGAGCTCAGGACAAAGCCTCCCGCCGCCGCGACCGCATCGCCGCTATTGTCATACCCCGAGAACTGGAACGCGTAAGTCCCGGCTGACAGGCGTGATGCAATGTTAGTTACATTGGATTGACCAACAAATGCCTGAACCTGCGTTGGTGGATTCCAGGTTGCCGATACCGTCGCACTTCCGGTCGACCCCGGAGCCGTGTAACGGGCCAATCCAGAAATATTCGAATCTTGTGTCAGGTTTCCGCAAACCCCTTTGGTCGCAGCGCATGCCCAGGTAAAGGTTTGCGGCGCAGTGTCTGGTACCGCAATCGCCGTGAATTGCTGAGTTAGACCCTCGCCAACGCTCACCGACACCGGCGTGACCACCACCACGACTGGGACTATGGTCACCGCCTGGGTGCCCGAGACCGCGCTGTTGGCGGTCAATGTCGCGGTAATCGTTGCTTGCGTTGGCGTCGTCGGAGCGGTGTAGGTTACGGTCGCGGGACTTGCCGCGGTGGTAGTGGGGGAAACCGTTCCGCAAGCGCTTCCCGTGCAACTTGAGCCACTGACGTTCCAGGTTAGCGCCGTGGCTGAGGAATTCGCTACCGTTGCGGTAACCGAAACAACTTGCGTAGGGTAAATGGCCTCGCTGCTGATGTCGGTGGGAAGCGAGAGCGTAACGCTTGGTCCCGGAGGAACGATTCCGTTTCCGCCCGTCGCGCATCCGGTGGCGAGCGCCAGACTGAATACAGCCAATGTAAGTAAGAAAGCTTTTGTCATGATGAAATCTCTGGACCGAATCCTGATCAATTCTGTAGGACCTGCCGATTGGAACAGTTGCTTTCAGATGCGCGAAAGTTATTTCAAAGCATTTCGCACAGGAACTTCCTTCGCTATAAGAGCCGTCTAAACACCGATTTTATATTCAACCAGCAAGTTTCAATTTACCTGAAATCGGGCGAACTTGTCTGCGCAAGAGGTACCTTCAGTGCCGGAATGCCGTCCAGATTCCATCAATGCAGAGTCAGCACAGTCTGGCTGACACCTCGCACCTGAGATCCGGCACCTGTCGCCTTATCTGCCGTTTCAACCGACTCCCGCTGCGCGCGTTCCATGAGCGGACGCAAGAGCGTGGAGGTAACTCCCAGAGTTCCTCCGGAGAATCCGCCAATGTATGCCGAATTGATGCCGACAACCTCGCCCCGCGAATTCAGCACCGGGCCCCCGCTGCCGCCGCGCGCCGTGGGTGCGTCGTAGATCAGTTTGTCGCCGGTCACATCGCCTATCCTGCCGAAGGTGGCGGACGGACGGATCAAGGACAGCGCTGCTAACTCGTCTGCCGTGTCGCCATCTTCGGCATGGGACGAGAGACGTTCGTAAACCGTGGCTGGAGATTTGGCCACCATCCCTGTCACGCCCATCGGATACGCCAGTACGCTCACCGATTCGCCCACACGGGGAGGCGTTGCGGACAAAGCCAGCGGCCGCAATTTCTTCGTGAATGCCGTGGGTTCGATGCGGAGCACAGCCAGATCGCCTTGCGCGGCAACCACCGCTGTTTCGAGATTAACCGGAAATGGCGAGCCGGGAAAATAGGCCACGAATTTTTCCAACACGGGCACGCCGCCGTGCTGCAGAGCGGCCGAAACTTCGCGATCTCCATACCATGGCTCGGCCACGTGGCGATTGGTGGCCAACAGGCCCGGAGCCACGACGAAACCGGTTCCCGAGACGCGCGCCCGGAATTTCTGCGTGTGGCCGGAGACGTGATAAATGCCGTAGATGTAGGCTACCGAATCGCGCGCATCGTCCACCGCTGCGGGCGAGAACGATTGCTGCTGTTCGAGATCGGCGACCTGGCGCGACAACCGGTGCACCTGCTGCTCCAATCCGGCGTTTTCTGGAGGAGCATAGTAGTGCGCCATCACTCCTGCGCCGATCAGGGCCAGGACTCCAAGCAGCCCTTGGACAAAACGCTGCCAGGTCTCAACCACCGGCCCCTCGCTATCCTCGTAATTGAACATGACTGGTCTAACCCAGGCGCGGGGGACGCGGGGCAGCCACTATGGTGACTCATTTGAACCAGGTCTTACAGGGTACAGAAGTCGCGTGGCAGCGGGGCGAAAGTAACTGAGACATGGCTTACTGCACGCCCAGACGTTTCGACATTTCTTCGTACAGGAAGCCCTCTTCCGGGTCATAGGGCTGGATCCATTCTCCATCGAGCACAAACTGCGGGATGGCGCGCTTACCGGTGCGCCTGATAACCTCATCCGCCGCTCCCGGAGCGGTCTCGATGTTGATATCCGTAAACGGCAGCTTGTGCAGGTCAAGGAAGCGCTTGGCCTCGCGGCAAACCGGGCACCAGGGGGCGGAGTAGACGGTGATTTGCATGAGATCAGACCCGCTCCAATTCATGCCAGGTTCGCTCGTTCTCGACATTGCCGGTGTTGAGTGTGGTGGCGGGCTCAAAGAGCAGGATCCAGCATTCTTCTTCGGCTACTGGACGGTGCTCGACGCCGCGCGGAACGACGATGAACTCGCCTTCCTCGATCCATTCGTGGCGTTCGTTAGCCTGACCTCTGAATTCCATTCGGAAGCGGCCTTTCACCACTAGAAACATTTCGTCTTCGTGCTCGTGGTGGTGAAATACGAATTCGCCTTTCAGCTTATCGAGCTTTACGTATTGGCCGTTGAGTTCGGCCGCGATGTAGGGCTTCCAGTATTCGGTGATCTTCGAAAATTTTTCGGCAATGTTGATTTTGGACATAGAAACCCTCGAGGGTGCGATTGGCCACCACGCACCTTCAATGGATGGCATTGTACCGCTTCGGGGCGCAGGAAAGATGCCGGCTGGACCCAGGTCAGCGCCCAAAAAACGGGCGCGAACCTGGGGCGCCATGCTTTTACTGACGGCTGACGGCTTAGCCTTCTTTATTCACCTGCACCTGCATTCGGATGTCCGGGACGCAGCATGGTTCGCACTCCGCGTTGGGTGTTGACGTTGGTGGTCGCGTTCCAGTCCACTTCATCGGCGCTGATCACGCCGCTTCCGCCGCTGGCCAGCTTATAACTGATGCGGCCATCCTGATAGGTGTAATTCGCCACCTCGAGCACCATTCCTGACTTCAGCACAAACACCGGAACTCCCGGCGCGGTGCTGCCGCTGGCTGGGGTCTTGGTGACGTAGCTGGCATACTCAACCTGAATGCCTCGATCCATACTTCGATCCAAGCTCCGATCGATGCCTCGATCCGGCGGTTGCTCACTGGCCGTGACCGAAACTCTCCGCACGGTCAGTTGAGGAGGGACGTTGCTACTTTGCCGCAGGCTGGCGCCCTCGTACGAGCCCTGATAATAGGAGTCATTTTCCATCCGCGGCTTACCGAAGAAATGCCAATCGGGACCGTTGGATGCTGTAACCTGCGGGATCTGCACGTCATCCATCAGGCGCAGTTCGAGCTGGCTCTCGCCTTTCAGCGTAGGACGCGGGCCGCGCGCGGGCAGCATGATGATCTTCCATGGCCAGAGCGGCGGAATCATCCATTCGACGATGTCGCGTTTGGCATGGCCCTTGCCGTCGATGGCTCCATTCTTATCGACCTTGTAGCCGCGGGTCGCGATCACCTTGGCGTCAAGCGGCATGTCTCCGTTCGGCAATCCGATGCGATCGAAGACCAGCTTCATGTTGCCCTTGCCCCAGAAGTGTCCTGGGTCTTTGGCGGATTCGAGATGGCCTACGAGATAGGCTCCGCGAGGGAAAGTCTGACGTCCAAACTCGGTCACCGAATGGAGGTGACAAAGCACGGGATCTCCCACTGCGATGGTGGCGGAAGAAAGGTTCGGTTCATCCATGGTGCACTTCAGAAGGGTACCGGCGGGCAGGACGGTCTCATGCGCATTGGCACTCAGGGTAAGAACTAGCAGGGATGCTGCCAGGACTACAAAACAGCGGCACTTCATTACCTCACCTCGGTCTCACGCCCCGGAATCTAGTTTTGCCAATTCCTAACTGCTGCTGTGAGCCCGCCCCGATTGAATGGAGTTTACATAAGTTGACAGTTGCGGTCAATTGGTGGATTGGGTCGAATGTGTGTCTCTTGTGCACCGGAGGACGCAACAACCAGTATTTCGTCAGTGCGGCGGGCCAGCCACGGTTCGTACCGCTCTGTGATTTTGTCAGGGATGCTCCCGGTCTGAACAGCCGGTCTGTACCCCCCCACCCCCCTCTTATCGAGTTAGTAACGGGTGCCCTTACGCGCTCCGGCTTTCGAAATCCTGGGAGTCGGCAGGAAATCCTGAATGTTGTCAAAGAGCGCGCTGAATGTGGATTTGGAGCAGATGCGAGGGTTGCACGCGCTCGCTTATTGTCCCAATTAGATAACTATTGTTGCATTGGAGCGGTGAGCCTGTCTGTGATGAGGCACACCATGGATTTGTGATGAAAAAGAGGTCAATGTCCCGCCCATGCAGAGCTTGGACGGGCGGGGCGCCCGCCCCCCACGCAAACAAATGCAAAGGAAAAGCCGCCAGTTTTCAATGACGGCTTGAGACCTCGCCGAGTTTTGCTCGGCTGGCGGGCGAGCGCACCCGCCCTACACAACATTAACTTTCATACAGCAGCACGCCCTCGGCTTTTTCCGCGTCGACCGGGCGGTAGTACAGCTTGTTGTCTTCGAGGAAGACCTCGATGAACGCTGGCCTGGTCGTGATCGTGCCTTGGATCAAGGCCTCCGACAGCGGGTCTTCAATGTACTTCTGCAACGCGCGGCGTAGCGGACGCGCTCCGTAGCTGCGGTCGGTCAGGGTTTGGTTCAGGATCCACTTCTTCGCCTCGTCAGCCACGGTTACGGTGATCGAACGCTGCGCCAGATTCTGGTTCAACTGGCTGACCATCAGCTCGAGAATCTGGATCAGGTCGTTCTCGCTGAGCGCCATGAAGAGGATGATCTCATCCACGCGGTTCAGGAATTCGGGATTGAAGGTGCGCTTGACCTCGCTCTTCACCAGGTCTTCGACTTTCTCGGAGACCATCTCGTCTTTTGACGACTGGAAGCCGAGGCCTTCGCGTTTCATCAGGTGCCTGGCTCCGATGTTCGAGGTCATGATGATGATGGTGTTCTTGAAGTCGACGGTGTTGCCCAGGCCGTCGGTTAGCTGGCCGTCTTCAAAAACCTGTAGCAGGATGTTGAAGACATCCGGATGCGCCTTCTCGATTTCGTCGAGGAGGACGACCGAATAGGGAGCGCGCTTCACACGCTCGGTAAGCTGTCCACCCTCTTCGTAGCCGACGTATCCGGGAGGCGAGCCTATCAGCTTGGAGACGCTGTGCTTCTCCATGAACTCGGACATATCGAAGCGGACGAGAGCCTTGTCGCTGCCGAACATGAAGTGCGCCAGGGTTCGAGCGACTTCGGTTTTGCCTACGCCGGTCGGGCCGAGGAACAGGAACGAACCAATGGGACGATTCGGGCTCTTCAATCCGGCGCGCGAGCGGCGGATGGCGCGAGCCAGCGCGCTGATCGCTTTATCCTGCGAGATGATGCGCTTGTGCAATTCTTCTTCGATGCGCAGCAACTTGGCGGTCTCTTCTTCTTTGATCGAAGTGATAGGAACGCCGGTCCAGCGGCTGACCACGTCCTCGATGTCCTCCCGACCGACTACGCCGGTGGAGGATTCATCGAGGTGGTATTTTTCGCGAAGGGCGCGCAGGTTCTCGCGCTCCTTGCGTTCTTCGTCAGAGTAGAAGCGCGCCTTCTCGAACTCATGGTTCGCGATGGCGTTCTCCATACGGTGGACGATGAACTTGATGCGCTTCTGGACTTCGGTCAACTCTTCGGGAAGCGTGGTCTGGCGCAGCTTTACGCGGGCTCCAGCTTCGTCGATCAGGTCGATCGCCTTGTCGGGCAGAAAGCGGTCCGGAATGTAGCGGTTCGAATGCGAGACGGAGAAATTGATGGCGTCGTCGGTGTAGGTGACGGCGTGGAACTTTTCGTAGCGTTCTTTGATTCCGAAAAGAATCTTGATGGCGTCGGTCTCGTTCGGCGGCGGAACTTTTACCGCCTGGAAGCGGCGTTCGAGCGAGCGATCTTTTTCTATCGACTTGCGATATTCAGCGGGCGTGGTTGCGCCGATGCACTGAATCTCGCCGCGCGACAGGGCCGGCTTCAGGATATTGGCGGCGTCGAGTGAACCTTCAGCGGATCCCGCGCCTACCAGCGTGTGCAGTTCGTCGATGAAGATGATGGAATTCTGCGACTCCATCAATTCTTTCATGATGGTCTTGAGGCGCTCCTCGAATTGGCCGCGGTATTTTGTGCCTGCGACAATGAGAGAAAGGTCGAGAGCGAGAATGCGCTTGTCGGCCAGGAATGACGGAACTTCGCCGTCGGCGATGCGCTGGGCGAGACCTTCGACGATGGCGGTCTTGCCGACGCCGGGCTCGCCGATGAGCACGGGATTATTCTTCGTGCGCCGGCAGAGGATCTGCACTACGCGTTCAACTTCGCCGTCACGGCCGACTAGCGGATCGAGCTGGCTGTCCATTGCCGATTGTGTAAGATCGCGGGAGAACTCGCTTAACAAAGACGACTCACGCTGGCCGCGCTGCGGAGTTGCTTTCTCCTGGCTGGTTCGTGCCAATTCTTCGCGGATGGTCGAGAGACGCAATCCACGCTCGTGCAGAATCTCAGCGGCAAAACATTTTTCTTCGCGCAGCAATCCGAGCAGCAGGTGCTCGGTGCCGATGTGCTTATGAGAAAGACGCTCTGCCTCTTCGGCGGCATAGGCGAGCACGCGCTTGCATTCGTTGCTCAGGGGAAGATCGACCGAGGTGGAGACTTTTTCGCGAATCGTGGTGTGGCCTTCGATCTGTTTGCGGATCGATTCCACCGACGCGTGCGAGCGCAGAAAACGATTGGTCAGGGCTTTGTCTTCGCGCAACAATCCCAGCAGCAAATGCTCGGTTTCAATATAAGGAGACCCAAACTGACTGGCCTCGTACCGGGCAAAGAAGATGACGCGCCTGGCTTTCTCCGTATAGCGTTCGAACATAAACCAATTCCCCCCGGGTTTCTGCGGAAACATCTTGCCTTCCGCCAAACCCTGACCCTACTGCTCCTAGTTATTATCGCCGAAACTTCATGGCGATATCCGCCGATGGTAACCGTCCAGCCTTACCTTCGGACACCTTGAGGAGCAACTTTCGTTCCTCGTTTGTATTCCTAGTGTCTTCCCGCCAGTTATGCGCGCCCTACTTCTCTGGCCTTCGTCACGCCGAAAGCGATTGCGGCGCGATTTCCTCTATTCTGCCTTGATCGAGGCGCAAAACCCTATGGCACCGTCGTGCAAACGCCAGATTATGGGTTGCGATCAAAGACGTCAATTGATGTTCGCGGTGCAAACGCGTCACCAGTTCAAAAACCATCTCCCCGGTCTTGCCATCGAGGTCGCCAGTTGGCTCGTCCGCCAGCAGAAGCTTGGGCTGCGTAATGAGCGCCCGCGCCAATGCCAATCGCTGCTGCTCGCCGCCAGAAAGTTCGCCCGAACGGTGATGTTCGCGGTCGGCCAATCCTACCTGGTTCAACCAGCGGGAAGCCTCCTGCTTAGCGGAAACCAGTTCTTGCCCTCGTGTCAGCAGCGGCATTGCGACATTCTCAAGCGCCGTGAATTCGGGCAGCAAATAATGGAACTGCCACACATAGCCGATCTCGCGGTTACGAAACTCGGCAGCCGCATCCTCGGAGAGCGCATTCACCAGGAAGTCTCCGCAGTGAACGGCGCCCGCAGAAGGCTGATCAAGCGCAGCGAGTATGTGCAACAGGGTACTCTTTCCGGCGCCGGATTGGCCAACGATCGCCAGCATCGTGCCCTTCGCGACCTCGAAAGACAGATTCTCAAAGAGCACGAGTTTGTCTTCGCCTGAGCGAAAGACCTTGCTTAACCCTTCGACCCTCACAAGAGGATCTTGAGTTATTGGATGCAAACTCCCCCTCCTAAGTACCATCGCCGGCTGGGGCTGCTACCTGAGACGGCGATCTCTGATCCATTAGACCACGATCCTAATCGGCCAGGATCTGACCGGGTCGATCAAACTCACGCGGTCCGTAATGGTGGTTCGGGGAATCTACTAAGCAAAACTGTATACCCGCGCCAAAGATCGCAATGTGATCGGTATCACCTGAGGTACGGTCATCGCGCGGTCACCGATTGCTCGAAGAGACACGAAATTTTTTGCCAACGCTCGAAACTGCCGTAGCCGCGACCAAGGTCGCTCGGCGTGAGCGCGGAGACTTTGCCCGGTGTCTGAATGCCTGGTGTCTAAATGACTAGAGATGTCGTTATCCGCTATGCTTAATGAAGATTTATGACATTGCTCGACGCCCCAGCCTATGATGTCGCGCGCGCGCGGCGGCGCAGGATCATCGTGATTGCGATTATCGCCGGCGTGATTGTTCTTGCCGTGCTGGCCTGGGTGTATCGCAATTGGCCAGAAGAGCATGCGGTTGACAAATTCTTTATCGCCTTGCAGAACCAGCATTATGAAGACGCGTACGGTATTTATTTCAACGATCCCGCGTGGCGCCAGCATCAGCAGAAATATTCTCAATATACTTTCGCCGACTTCTATCGCGATTGGGGGCCGGGCGGCGAATGGGGATTGATCAAGTCCCACCGGATTTACGGCTCGGCCAACACGAAGAATTTTGGCGGCGGAGGCGTGGTGGTCGAAGTCATTGTCAACGAGCGCGCAGAGCGTGCTCGCATCTTCGTACAGAAGTCGGATAAAACGCTGACCGTGTACCCGTATTAAGCCAGGTCCGCCTGCGCGATGGGATGTATTTGCAAGACCATCAGGTCTTCGTGGGCGTACACCTCTCCTACCTTAATCGCATGCAGTTCGTGCCCGTAGATTTGAAATCCCAAGTGCAAATAAAGGTTCATGGCTGCGGCTTGGCCGCTCACAACGGATAGAGTCAATTGCTCCAAATTGGGCTGTAAACGGGCCCGGCGCAGAAGTTCCAGCATTAATGCACGTCCGACGCCTTGTCCCCGCAGTTCGCGCTTGACGTGCACGCCCCAGACTCGACCTTTGTGACGGTGTTTCTTCTCGGGATAGCGAGCGAATCCTGCCATGCCGATGATCTGATTGTCGACAAACGCTCCCAGCACGAAGCTTTCGCCAGAAGCGGATCCGAGACGGGCCGCAAAGGACTGGACCGTAGTCGTGCGATGCTCTTCGGCCGACGCGGAGAAAGCCAGCGGATCGGCTTCCAGCGCATCAAGGCGAAGTTGCCAAAGTAATTCCGCATCTTGCGCGGCCAGGGGGCGAATCTGTATTGGTGCTGGCATGGTCTTGAAAAGTTGAGAGCCGGGCGTCTCGCCTCCGACTGCACGGGCGGCACGCCCATCGCCCCACTAATGCTAGGCCGCAATTGCCGCGATCTGCGCCAGCGTCTTTTGCAGCGATGCTTCATCACCTACCGCAGCGCAGGTTTTAGAGCGGTCGATTTGGCGCATCAGTCCCCAGAGAACTTTGCCGGGGCCGACTTCGATAAAGAGGCGCACGCCCTGATCGATGAGCAGCCGCACCGACGGGTCCCACCGCACCGCGCCAGTCACCTGGCGAATCAAGCCGTCGCGCGCGGCGTCGGCGGAGGTGACGATCGCGGCATCGACGTTGCAGACCACTGGGAGCGATGGATTTCGAAAATTCAGCGTACCCAGATCTTCGGCCAGACGATCTTGCGCCGGCTGCATCAATGCGCTGTGGAACGGCGCGCTTACGGGCAGGCTCACCGCTTTTTTCGCTCCGCGGTGTGTGGCCAACTTGATGGCGCGCTCCACGGCGCCCACGTGTCCTGAGATTACGATTTGCTCCGGCGAATTAATGTTCGCTGCCTGGCAAACCTCGCCCTGTGCCGCATCGGCGGCCACTTCGCTGACCTTGTCGGCCGCCATACCGAGGACGGCGGCCATAGCGCCCACGCCCACGGGAACAGCTTCCTGCATGTATTGCCCGCGCTTGCGCACGGTGCGCACGGCATCGGCAAAGGTCAGCGTACCCGCGGCGACGTGCGCGGAATATTCGCCCAGGCTATGGCCGGTGACAAAATCTGGCTGCAATCCTTTTTCCTGCAGCACGCGCCACGCCGCGACCGAAGCCGTCAAAATCGCGGGTTGCGTGATCTCGGTCAGCTTCAGCTTTTCTTCCGGACCTTCAAAACAGAGCTGCGACAGCTTGTAGCCGAGCGCCTCGTCGGCCTCTTCAAAAGTGCGGCGCGCAACCTGATGATTGCCAGCCAGTTCTTTCCCCATGCCAACGGTTTGTGAACCCTGGCCGGGAAAAAGATAAGCGATCGATGATGGCCCGTTTTCCATAGTAAGAAACGACAGTCTTAGGTCGTAACCTCCACGCTCAGCGTCGCCAGTTCGCGTTCGATAATATCGTTAACCCGGCCCTCGGCGAATTCCGCAGCCACGCGCACCGCGTTCTTGATGGCATTCGTGTTCGACGATCCGTGGGTGACGATGCAGACGCCCTTAACGCCCAGCAGCGGCGCGCCTCCGTATTCGGTGTGATCGAGCCGCTTTTTAAAATCCGAAAATGCGTTGCGCGAAATATAGGCGCCCACCTGCCGCGTGATCGTCGACCTGAGAGTTTCTTTCAGCACGGCTCGCACCAGCCGGGCGACGCCCTCCGAAGTTTTCAGCGCCACGTTGCCGACAAATCCGTCGGCCACGATTACATCGACGTGTCCGTTATATAAGTCGCGGCCTTCGACATTGCCGATAAAGTGGATGGGCAGACGCCTCAGCAATTGAAAGGCCTCGCGCGTCAGATCGTTGCCCTTGCCTTCTTCTTCTCCGATGGAAAGAAGGCCGACGCGGGGATGCTTCATCCCAAAAATCGACCGGCAGTATATGTCGCCCATCACCGCGAACTGGGCGAGGTTGACGGGAGTGCAATCCACGTTCGCGCCGACGTCGAGCAGTATGGCGGCGGTGTTCAAGACGGTGGGGAATGCCGCGGCCAAGGCTGGGCGGTCCACGCCGGGTAGCGCGCCAAGGACAACTTTTGCCGTTGCCATGGCCGCGCCCGTGTTGCCGGCGGTGACGAACCCGGAGGCGCGCCCTTCACGAACCAGGCGAAGTCCAACGCGGATCGACGAGTCGCGCTTGGCGCGAATCGCCTCCACCTTGTCTTGCATGGTGATCACTTCGCTCGCGTGGACGACTTCGACGGGCAGACGACGTGCCCCGGGATAGCGGGCCAGTTCGCTGCGCAACCGATCCTCCGGGCCGATCAAGAGTACGCTGACGTCATGATGGCGCGCCGCTTGGAGCGCGCCCTCGATCTCCGGCTTCGGCGCCTTGTCCGATCCCATCGCATCCAGTGCGATCACGCTAGGCATGAGAGGAGACTACGACTTCTCGGCGACCTCTAAAATTTCGCGGCCCTTGTAGGTGCCGCATTTCGGGCAAGCACGGTGAGGCATCTTCCGCTCGTGGCAGTTCGGGCACTCCGACAGAGAGTGCTTGGAGAGCGAGTCGTGCGCCCGCCGCGTGGCCGTGCGCTTCTGTGAATGTCTGCGTTTTGGATTAGGCATGATCTTCCTTTGTAGCCGTCAGTCGTCAGCCCTCAGCCCTCAGGAAAACCAGATCTACCTGACGACTGATGGCTGACGGCTGATGGCTGACTCTCACTGATTCAGCTTAGTACGAATCTCTTTCAGCGCCGCCCAGCGTGGATCTTCGACCTCATCCACGCAAGCGCACTGAACTTCATTCAAATTCTTACCGCAATGCGGACACAGGCCTTTGCAGTCTTCGCGGCAAATTATTTTCAACGGCAGCGCTAGCAGTACCTGCTCGCGCAATGTGTCCTCAAGCAACAGCCCCTGGCCTTCGTAGTATCCGATTTCCGCTTCGGCGTCGGTGACCGAAAGCTCGGCGTGGCCGGAGTCCGTACCCAGCGGGCGATACAGAAGGTCAAAGCTGCGTTCGACCGGCTGCACGACCGGCTCAAGACAGCGCGCGCACGCGACCTCCAGGCTCGTATCCAGCTTGCCCCTGACCCGGATGTCCTGCACGACCTCGTGCTTGCCGTGGTGCTCTTCCACCAGGTCTGCGCGGCCCTCGCTGCGCAGCGGCGTCCGTTGCCGGATATCGGGGCCCAGATCGATCACACCCGGGCTGAACTCCTCCCGGAACTCAACCGGGTGAATCTCTAAATCCTTGATTTCGATGAGCATTGGACTTGAAACCTCCGCCGCCCCCAATCAAATTACCGCAAGGCCTGCGGAAGCGCACACAGAGACGAAGGTCTCTCAGGGAGCAATTATTAACAATAAAGGCCGGGGAACAATGCTGTCAAGAACACCGTGCTCGCCCTCAGGTGGGGCTGCATCTCGCCTTGCCAATCACTTCGGGTCCGTTCTGTAACTCCAAAGGCCAGCCATCTTCTTTTGAAGGACGTGAAGAGGCGCTTCGTGAACTTCGGGGGCCAACCCTGCCACGGCATCGTCGCGCACTGCTTCTTCAATCAGATGATGCAGGGGCGCAAGCTCGCACACCGGATCGGTTGCACTGGCGTCTCCGGTCAGAAGAAAGGCCTGGCAGCGGCATCCGCCAAAATCTTCCTGGCGACGGTCGCAGGAGCGGCAGGGCTCGGGCATCCAGTCTTCGCCGCGAAACTTTTGGAAGGCTGCGGAATTCTGCCAGATCCAATCGAGCGTGTGCTCGCGTACATTATCGAAGCTCAGGCCCGGAATTACTCCCGCCGCATGGCAGGGTAGCGCGCGGCCAGCGGGATCGAGCAGCATCAACTGGCGTCCCCAGCCACCCATGCAGGCTTTGGGATAGCGCGCGTGATAGTCGGGAACGACCATATCGATGCGAACCTGGCCGCGCAGTCGCTCGATAGCCGCCGCAACCACGGCCACCGCGCGATCGAGTTGGGCGCGCGTGGGTAGCAGCGCCGAGCGGTTCTTGAGGGCCCAGCCATAATACTGCGCGTGTGCAATCTCCATGCGATCGGGATGGAGCGCTTCGAGCGCGGCGATCATCTCGTCGAGGTGATCGATGTTCTGACGATGGACGACCAGGTTGGCGGTGAAGGCGATGCGATGGTTACGTATCCATCTGGCCAGTTCGAGTTTGTGCGCGTGC
Source organism: uncultured Acidobacteriaceae bacterium (assembly GCA_963775845.1). Lineage (GTDB taxonomy): Bacteria > Acidobacteriota > Terriglobia > Terriglobales > Acidobacteriaceae > Acidiflorens. The sequence goes on from CAVZKN010000002.1 coordinate 1,604,320, forward strand.
GCGCGTGTGCCGGCAATCCAGTTGGCGGGCGCTTCGTTCGAATCCTGAAAGCTGAGTTGAATGTGGTCGAGGCCGGCACTGACCAGTTGCGCCAGGCGCTCGCGCGAGAGCCCTATGCCAGAGGTGATCAGGTTCGTATAGAGATGAGCGCTGCGGGCGCCGGCGATCAGTTCGGCGAGATCGGGGCGCGCCAGCGGTTCGCCTCCGGTGAGGTGAAGATGCAGAACGCCGAGCGCGGAGGCCTCGCTGAAAACGCGCAGCCAGTCGGCGGTTGCGAGTTCTTCTTTGCGCGAGGTCAGCTCCAGAGGGTTCGAGCAGTAAACGCAGTGCAGTGGGCAGCGGTGCGTGATCTCGGCAATCAGGGCCAGCGGATTGGAGCATTTGGTCATTGAATCATTTAGTCATTGAATCATTGAGAGATTGAATCATTGACGAAATGACTCAATGAGTAAATGATTCAATGATTCAATAGTCAACGATGCGTTTGGCGTGCAGCTGCTCTAGAAAGGTGCACACATCGGCGCGGATTTTATCCTTCGGCGCCAGCATGAACTGCTCTTCCAGTTTCTGGATGATCTCAGCCAGCGAGAGATGGCCGTCGCATAACTCCAGAATGATGCGTCCCGTGCCTTCGACCTTGATCGCGCCTTCGGGAAACAGTACGACCGGCGCTTCTGTCGTTCCACCCCAGCGGCAGCCGGCGGCGAAATGGGGGACGCTTGCATCTGTAAGTTCAGCCACGGCTTGTCTGCTCAGTTCTCGGGCTAGGCTCCGGTTCATCTGCGATTCGAAACGCGCCCGGTGGCGGCCACCCTGGCTCGACGTAGGCAAAATACAATGCGTCGAGCTGCGCCCAGAGAATGTCACACTTGTCGCGCAGGGCTTGAATGGCGCGGTCTTGTTCCACCCTGGATGTCGCATGATCGAATACGTACTGGAGTGCGAAAGCTGCGTCTTCAGGAGCCTCCGTCAGCCGCGCCTCAAAATAATCCAGCGCCGAAGCCAGCCACGGATAGTGCTGGCGCATTTTCTCCATGCGCAGGGCGATCAGATCGCGCGAAAAAAGCTCGGTCAACGACGAAGCGACGCACTCCAGAAAAGGACGGGTGCGCACGAGGTGAAGATATTCATTGCCGACGAAGCGCGTGGCGGGAAGGACTTTCTGCGAATGCGTAACACGCTCTCGATCGAGACCGGTTGCTTCGGCCAGCTTGATCCAGCGAAAGATGCCACCCTTGCGCTGGTCATCTCCTTCCTGTCCGTCGTGATCGACGATGCGTTTGCGCCAGACGCGGCGAAATGCCGGATCGGTTGCGCGCGAAAGAATGATCGCGTCTTTGATGGGGATGATCGACTGGTAGTAATAACGGTTCAACGCCCAGGCCTGCAATTGTCCGCGGGTAAGTTTGCCCTCATGCATCAGCAGGTGAAACGGATGCTTGTGGTGATAGCGCTCTTCGCCCACCTGGCGCATGGCGGCGCGCAACTCATCGAACGTCAACCTTGGAGCATTCGCGGTGTTACTCGGAGCTAGAGTTCCAATTGCCAATTATCCTCCGCCACTTCCCAACCGGCTTCGCGCACGGCTTGATGTTCGGGGCTCGCCTCGTTCAGAATCGGATTCGTGTTGTTGAGATGAATGTACATCTTGCGCCGCGCTTTAATATCTTTCAACAACCGCAGACTTTCCTGCAATGGAATATGCCCCATCTGGTGCGCGGTTTCGCCACTGCCCTGCACGCGCTGAAGTTCATCGTCGCTCCAGAATGTGCCGTCGAAGAGAAGCAGGTCGGCAGAATTAATTTTGGCGAGCAGTCCGTCGGTAAGGCCGCCGATAGCGGGAACGTAAGCTACGCGCTTTCCTGAAGCGGATTCGAAAAACAATGCAGCGGTTGCTTCGTTCGCCGCCAGTTGCACCGCCTCAGTCTTAACATATTTCGGATAGCGGCCCGAAAGATAATAGACTTCGCAGCGAAGGCCGGAATCTTTTCCTGCGGCCGTCAACAACGGAAATAGCACGCCCGCGTTGATAGGGGTCCAGGTCACCTGCGGTTCGACGCGATTCAGCATGCCGAACATGCTGTTCTCTCCCCGCAGAATCCGCAAGATTGAGGGCGCGGCGTAGGCGCGTAAAGGCTGCAGTTCGCGGAGCAGGAGCAGTCCCAGAACGTGGTCGAGGTCGGCACTGGCCAGCACTGCTCCGGAGATTGGCGAATCGCGCGATGCGCGGGGATGAAGCTCAGGCGAACTCTCGATTTGCGCCGCGAGGTCGGGAGAAGCTCCCGCTAAGAACCACGAGTTGCCATCCGCGCTCAACGCAAGTTGGGCTTGCGTGCGGGCCTTGCCGTGAAATTGTCTGTCGGTCCCATCCGGGTGCGCATCTCCGCGCGTGTTTTTACGTCCGGAGTTTTCACGCACGGCATTTTTACGCACAGCTACGCAGTTTCCGCAGCCGCAATTCCACTGCGGGAATCCGCCCCCGGCCGCAGAACCGAGGATCTGAATGCGCATCTTGCAAGATTAAAGTTTGGCGCTCACGTAGGAGTTGATTTCGCAGCAGAGAACAACTTCTTCAAAAACCGGACTGGTCCAAGCCATGAGATTTCACCCTTTAGGTTAGAGAATTCCTCTGCGTGCCCCACTGACACATCTAGAGGAGTTGCAGCATCATACCACCCCGCCAAGCCCAGGCAACCAACAAAATTTGGTGAAAGAATGGCCCGAACGGGCCATCAAACGGGCCATCAAAAGACCCACCCTCCGCCAAATGAGACGGAGAGTGGTGGAGAGAGCTAATCGACATTAATCACGCAGAAGACGCCATCGGCGTTGTTCTTCGGTCCGGCGGTGTAGAAGAGTTGGTTGGTATTGCCATTGTTGGCCGAGCCGCCGCCAAATTCTATCCCCCATAATTGATTGATAACAATTGGCTTACCCGCTGAGTTCTTTATGGTTCCGGCGAAGGCGCCGTTGGTCGCGTTAAAGGCATTGATGGTGCCGGAATTCGTGTTGTTGCTGATCAGGATATCGTCACTGAAAATCCCAAAATCCGAAGGCGCCAGGGCTATCCCCCAGGGCTGATTGAGCGGTTTACCCTTGATCAGCGTTTTTACGAAGGTTCCGTTCTCTTGGAAGATGTCGATATATCCGCCGGCCTTTCCACTGGTCGAGGCGAAGGCCACATAGACTTGGCCGCCAATGTCCTGAATGCCGAAGGGGGCAAAACCGGCGGGGAGTTTCGTATCCGTGAAAGATATCACAAAATTAAAGTTGCCATCGTACATGTCGACCTTGTTGTTCCAGAAATCGGCGGCGTAAAGCAGGTTACCCGACGCGTGGCTGGTAATCGCCAGCCCAGTGTAAATCGCGCCCGAACTGGAATTATTGACCCCAATCAGGGCATTGTTGGGATCGAAGTGCGACCATCCGCTGATGGTGCCGTCGAGGGTGGAAAAGAGGAAGGCGGAGGTCCATCTGTCAATCTGGAATTCCGACGACGCGTTATAGACGATGCCCGCGGGCGAACCGGTACCGCTGCCGGAAGCGGGCGGAACCGTGACCACCGTGCTCTGTTTCGCACCCGCGCCGGTGTAGAGCGTGGAAAGGCCTGACGCCTCATCGCTCAGCCAAAACGGGCTGCTGGGGCTGGCGGCGAGTCCCCACGGATTGAGAAGTTGCTTGTCGCCCTTCTTGCCGGTGTTTTTCACCAGCGCGGTTGAGGAGTAGGCCAGCCCGCAGGAGGCTACTGCCAGGTTGGAGGCAAAAGACAATGCCAGCACCAGAAGTGCGGCGGCTAAGGGGGTGCGAGGGAACGTTTGCGCCATAACAAGAATCTCCTTGAATCGAACTCGTCGTCGGTACGGACGAATACCATGTATGCCTGCCGCACGGAGTGAACCTTGCAGCGCTACTCATGCTATGCGGGAAGATTCAGGGACTTGTCAGGGTGAAGTCAGCAGTTTGTAAAATTCTTGTAAGTCGGGGGCGCAAATTAGTGGCGGGGATGAAAAGAGTGTTGGCCGAGACTGGGAAAATTTGGTGTTCGTCAGTTACTGGCGCGCGCCTGGCACGATTACTGCGCGGCTTCGAGCAAACCCTTTTCGGCTTTTTCCTGGCACTCGATGCAGTGGCGTGTCCAGGGCACGGCTTCGAGGCGCTTGGCGTTGATCTCTTTGCCGCAGGATACGCATTCTCCAAAACTGCCTTCGCGGATGCGCGCCAGCGCGCCATCGACCATGTTCAGGAGCTGACGGTCATTATTACTCTGGCTGAAGAGGAATTCCTTGTTGTAGGAACTGGCAGCGCGATCGGCAACGTCTTGCGTAGCTTCTTCATCGGCAGTACGACCGTCCTGCTGATTGCGGACCACCATGTGGCGCAATTCCTGCCGCCGTACCTCTAGTCGTTTTCTGAACGCTTCCAGTTTCTTCTTATCCATGATTGCTGCCTATAAGTCTGCGATCAACAGCCTGCAAGATTGAAGGCGGGAAATGGTCCCACAGAAGCCCCGCCAGCACAAAGCCGAACAGTTATCGTAAGCGCGAAACAGGTAAGCGTCAACTGTGGGAGAAGTGCGCTTTTTACCCGGGCAGGCCAGGCCTCAGGACCCCGAAACATCGACCGGTCGCGAACCGCCAGCGCGAACCCACGCCCGTACCGTCCGCATGGTGGCCAGGTAATAGTGAAGATTGTGGACCGTGTTCAAAACCTGGGCCAGCAGTTCATGGGAGGCGTAAAGATGACGCAGATAAGCGCGCGAATAACGCTTGCACACACGGCATTCGCAAGCGGGATCAAGCGCGCTTTCATCCTGCGCATAGCGAGACTGTTTGATCGAAATCCTGCCCTCGGAAGTGAACAGCAATCCGTGGCGAGCCGCGCGCGTGGGCAACACGCAATCCATCATGTCGATGCCCGCCTGCGCGTACTGCGCAATTTCTTCGGGAGTGCCGACGCCCATCAAGTACCGCGGCTGGCCGGCTGGAAGATGCTCGAGTGTCGAGAGGACAATATCCCGAGTAAGTTCGCGCGGTTCGCCGACGCTCAGCCCGCCGATAGCGTATCCGGGGAAGCCGATGGTGATAGTTCGCTCGGCGGATTCGCGACGTAACGCCGGGTCCATGCCCCCTTGAACAATCCCGAAAAGTGCCTGCGTCGAGTCTGTCGTGAGGTGAAGGGGAATTCTGCTGCTCCATGGAACTTCATGCTGGTGCTCTTCGAAATAATTCTTGCATCGCGATGCCCAGCGCAGAGTCAGCCCCATTGAAGCCCGCACCCGAGCGGAATCCGCTGGATACTCGGTGCATTCATCGAAGGTCATGATGATGTCAGCGCCCAGGCCAATCTGAATCTCCATCGCCTTTTCAGGGCTGAGAAAGTGCGAGGAGCCGTCAAGGTGCGAGCGAAACGCGACACCTTCTTCGCTGACCTTGCGCAGCTCGGTCAGGCTGAAAACCTGGAATCCACCGGAGTCGGTAAGGATGGCTCGATCCCAGGACATGAAGCGGTGCAACCCACCCATCTTCCGCACCGTATCGATTCGGGGGCGCAAGTAGAGATGGTAAGTGTTTCCGAGGAGTATCTCGACGCCCAACTCCTCCAGCATGTCCTGGGAGATGCCTTTCACGGAGCCGAGTGTCCCCACCGGCATGAAGACGGGGGTCTCGACCGCGCCATGAGGAGTGATGAGCGTGCCGGCGCGGGCCGCGCCGCGGATGGCTTCAATCTGCAGAGAAACAGACACCGAGGGATTTTAACGGATATTCACTGCAGGGACGGAGTTGCCCCCTCTTCGAGCGAACGACGACGCGGCAAGCCGCGTCTCTACGGAAAGTTTTTTGCGTGGAAACCCTTTGCCCGCTAAACCATGAATTAGCCGTGCATGAGCACGGACTGGACCAGTCCCATTGGGTTCTCCGCATTGGCATATTCCCACACGCACAGTTCGTTGCCGTCGGGGTCGCGGAAGAAGGCCATCTTGCCATCCTTTTTCTCTTTGATCTTGCTGGTGCGGATGCCGCAGGCGTGCATCTCCTGCAATGTCCTCTCCAGATTGGCTACGGAAAAGCAAAGGCGAGCATTACCACTTCCGGGAACGACGGTTCCAGGGGGAAGTGGAACCAGTTCGATGAGCACGCCATCGAGATCGAAGCGGGCGACATAGTCGCGCGCTACCATCGGCAGTCCCAAGGTGTCGCGGTAGAAAGTGATCGATGCGTCCATGTCGGTGACATAGTAAAAAACCGTATCGAAGGAGAATTTAAGTTTGCTGGAAGATAAGGAATTCATGGAAAAGATTGCCTCCTTATGGGCGGTGCCGGGTCGAGGGAGAAGTTCGTGCGCTTTCTATTCCTTCAATAACGATCTCCTTCTATTTCATTGAAACAGGCAATCGTAGGAGCATAGCTGTGCCTTGTCAGTGAGGCTGCGCACTAATGTTAGTGACGTTTGACAGGTCCTTACATGCCGTCGTAATTTGGACCGCCGCCGCCTTCCGGAGGAACCCAGGTGATGATCTGGTACGGGTCCTGGATGTCGCAAGTCTTGCAGTGGACACAATTTGCGGGATTCAAGCTGATGCGCTTCCCGTGCGGCGCGGAGCCGTCGTCCACCATCTCGTAGACATTCGCCGGGCAGAAATTCTGGCAGGGACTGGCGAACTCCTTTACGCAGCGTTCATTGCAAATATTGATGTCATGAATCACCAGGTGTGCCGGTTGATCTTCTTCATGTTTGGTGCCGGAGTGGTAGAGGTCTGTAAGTTTGTCGAAGGTAAGCTTGCCATCTCCTTTTGCGGGACCCAGCAACTGCGCTTCGGCTCCGCCGTCGGCTGGAAGCTTGTCGACAGGCTGTAGATTTTCATATCCAGCATGCGAGGGGACGCGGTTGCGCAGGCCGCCAGGGAAAATATCCTGCAGCACGGTGTTGAACATGCCGGCCACCATGCCATTTTTGAATCCCTGGTGGAAGTTGCGCACCGGCCAAAGTTCATCATGAATCCAGCTGGTTTCGACCCGGCGCTGTAATTTGCCGAAGATTGCCGACGAGGAGTCGGACTTTACGAGTGCCTCAAATGCGGTCTCCGCCGCTAGCATGCCGCTCTTGATGGCGAGATGAATGCCTTTGAGGCGTGCGGAATTCAGAAATCCTGCGGAGTCCCCAACGATCATCCATCCATCGCCGCCTAGAGGAGGCAGCGACCACCATCCGCCATAGGGCAGCGACTTGGCGCCGTAACGAACCATCTTTCCGCCAGCGAGCAAGCGGGCAATTAAAGGATGCCTCTTAAAAGTCTGCAGCACATGCTGGGGATCGAGACGTGGGTCCCGATAGTCGAGGCCCGTGACGAAGCCGAGCGAAACCACATTGTCCTTGGAGCCGTAAATCCACGCTCCGCCGTATTCTTTCGTTGTCAACGGATACCCCATCGTGTAAATGACTTCGCCCGCGGCAATGCGTCCGGATGGGACCTCCCACAGCTCTTTCACGCCGACGCCATAAGTCTGCGGGTTGCGGTCTTTCATGAGATCAAACTTCTGAATGAGCTGCTTGGTCAGCGATCCGCGCGTGCCTTCGGCGAGCACGACAACCTTCGCCTTGACGTCATAGCCCGGCTCGAAATTTGATTTCGGCTGGTTCTGTTTGTCGACCCCCTTGTCATCGGTGCGTACTCCGATGACGCGATCACCCTCGTAAAGTAACTCCGAGCCGGCGAAGCCCGTGAAAATGGTGATTCCCGCTTCTTCAACTTTGCTCGCCAGCCACTTTACAAAGCGGTTGATGGAGATGACATAGTTTCCGTGATCCTGCATCGGGGGAGGCGTCACGGGCAGCTCATAGTGCTCTTTGCGCGTCAGGAAGTAGACAGCTTCTTTGTGGACCTCGGCATCCAGCGGTGCCTCGCTTTCAAATCCAGGCAGCAGTTCTTTCATGGAACGTGGATCAAGCAGCGCTCCCGACAGACAGTGCTGTCCCGCTTCGCGGGCCTTTTCCAGGACGTAAATGTTTTCCTTGCTGAGCTGGGCGTCGGAATTGGGATGGCGCGCGTTGTGATCGTCGATCAGTTGCGAAAGGCGCAGCGCGCACGCCATGCCAGCAGGTCCGCCGCCGACAATGACCACATCGGCCGGCATTTCGGGATGCTCGACGTTGGGTAGGGGCTTGCGAAAGATCAGTGTCATGGTTTGATGTCCGAAAGATGAACTATAAAGGGAAACACGCCCTGCAACTTATTGGCAAGGGTTTTGTCGGCGGTCACGAAGTCGCACTTTCGTTCTATGGCAAGCGCGCAGTAGAGGGCGTAGACCGAATGCTTGTGCTTCAGCGCCAACTGAAACGCCGCATCGGCAATCGTCACGGAAGTGGCTAAGGAAAGCGGCAGGGTGAGCAGATCCTGATATATAAGCGTGGCTTCGTCGGTGGAGAGTTCCTTCCGGACGACGGCCCTCTTCCAAAGTGCACTTGCCACCTCAATCAGCACAAGGTCGGGAGCCAAAAGTTCGACTTCATCATTGAGGAATTGTTGAAGAAGAAAATCCGCAGAGGCGCTTCCGGGTTCTGGCAAGAACCATTTCAACACGACGCTGGCGTCCACCACGCAGATCAAGGTTAGCGATCTCGCTCGTCGCGGATCAGAAGGGCGCTGTCGGAAAACACACCTTCTCGCTGCTCAATGTTCTTTCTGCGCTCGCGAATCCGCTCGATCTGATCCCGTTTGAGCTTTGGGCCCTTCGCGGGACCTGGGCCGAGCTTGGCAGAATTTGTTGCAACCTGTTTCGCTCCTCTTCGCATGGAGACATTGTACGACTCTCACCACTTCTTGAAAATCACGGCGACGGCCGCGACCATCATGGCGAATCCGACGAAGTAATTCCACTTGAGAGGCTGGTGAAGATAGAGCACCGAGAAGAACGAAAACACAGTTAAAGTGATGACCTCCTGGATAGTCTTCAACTGCGCTGTGGTGAACTCATACGACCCGATGCGGTTGGCGGGAACCTGAAAACAATATTCCACGAAGGCGATGCACCAGCTGATGAGGATGACTTTGAATAGTGGCGCATGCCGATATTTAAGATGACCGTACCAGGCGAAGGTCATGAAAATGTTAGACAGGGTGAGCAGCACAATCGTGGTCATGGGGGGTAAGTTGCCCGAGAACGGGCTTCGGTTGCAATAGCAATCTAGCGGCGGGGGGAGTGTATGAAGGTTGCGAAGGAAACATCCTCCGCCTTCTTATTGCTGGATTTCTGCTATAGCTTCGCGGATTGCCACTACGACTCCATCCATTTGTTGAGGTGTGCCTACCGTGATTCGCACGCATCCAGCGCAGCCGGGGCTGGCCGATGCATCTCGCACCATGATGCCGCGACCCTGCATCGCTGCGACGAAAGCTTTGGTCGTGTCTCCTACTCGCACCAGAACGAAGTTCGTATGGCTCGGCCAGTAGTGAAGGCCGAGCTCTTCGAACAGCTGCGTAAGCCGGACGCGGCCTTGCTGCACGTTCGCGATATTCGTGGCGACGAACTCCTGGTCGGCCAGCGCCTCCTGCAGACAGGCCAGCACGATGCTGTTTACGTTAAAGGGCAAGCATAACCGGCGCAGGTAACCAATCTGCTCCGCCGCTCCGGTCACGACGCCGAGGCGCAGCCCGGCCAGTCCGTAAGCTTTGGAAAAAGTCCGCGCTACAAACAGGTTGGGATGGCCCTCTAGCGACGGGATCAAAGTAAGGTCGGCGCTTGACTGTCCGCGCTGAGCTCCCTCCGCTCCCCTGCCGCCATAAAAATCTATGTAGGCTTCATCGATCAGCACGGCCGCATCGGGCGCCGCTTCCGCGATTCTCAGCAGGTTCGCGCGCGATGCCACCAGCCCGGTGGGATTGTTGGGATTTGCAATCACGATCACACGCGTACGCGCCGAAATGTGAGCGAGAAAATCGTCGACCGGAAGCGCCAGGTTTTCACGGGGCGGCAGCCGCACCACTTTCGCGCCGAGCGCCGCGCCCAGCAGTGGGTACAACACAAATGTCGGGTCAGCAAAAAGAAGTTCGCCGGGTGCGCTGTTGTTCGAGTAGAGGTAACAGGAAAAAAACACGGACAACGCCTCGTCCATGCCATTGGTCAGCAATACCTGCTCGGGGGAGAGGCCCAGGAAGTCCGCGACTAGCCGCTCGCCTGCATCGCGCTGGGGATAAAGTGAAATATCGGATGCCGTCACCGATCGCAGCCGCGCCAGCACTCGCGGCGAGCATCCGGCCATGCTCTCGTTGAGGTCGAGATTCAGTCCAGACCGGCTGCCGATCGGCGAGCGGTAAGGACTCAGCCCGGTTATCGATTCGCGCGGTTTCAGCACAGGGCACGCGCAGATGTGACGCGTAGGATCATGAAGCCATGAGTTTACTTGATCACTCGACCGCCGCGCGGCCCGTCGGCACGCCACCTGCCGTATGCGGACCTCATTTTTCATCGCTTCGGGCATATTTAACCGCCGCGAAGATCACGGTGCAAATCACGAAGTCGACCAGCAACCCCCAGTCTTCTCGGAAAAGTGCGTGGCGCGCGATTCGAGGCAAGTGCGGCATGACGACGAAGTAGATAGCATTCCCGGCCAGCACCGCCGCCAGCGCGTCGAGGAAGTTCTTCATCGCTCTTGTTCCCCCATCGGTTGAGATTCTGCCAGGCTTCACTCCGCTGCGGTTCTCATTTCCTGCCGTCGTCTCCTGCCGTCGTGTCCTGCTAACATCGCTTAAGATGCTGGAACCCTCCACTCCAGTCCAATTTGTCAAAGGAATCGGCCCGCGCCTGGCGGAAATCCTTGCCGCCAAGGGTATTGCCACCGTCGATGACCTGCTGCATTACCTGCCCTTCCGCTATGAAGACAGGCTCAATCCGCGGTCGGTCGCCGAACTGCGTGCGGGAGAGATGGCGACCGTGATCGCCGAGGTCCGCAACTCGGGACTGTTTCGCACCCGCCGTATGCCCATCTTTCAACTCACCGTCGGCCAGGGGCGCACCCGGCTGAAGTGCATCTGGTTTAATGCCGCGTATCTGCAAGACCGCTTTCAGGCGGGCCAGATGGTCGCGCTCTACGGCAAAGTCGAAGCTGACCGCGACGGACAGTTGCAAATCGTGCAGCCTCAATTCGAGATTCTAGGCGACATCAATGAACAAGGCGGGGCCGACGAAGCCGAGAAAAAAGCCGCCGCTTCGCTCGAAATTGGACGCATCGTTCCCATCTACGAATCCACTGGCCAGGGTAAGCTGACTCCGCGCTGGTTCCGGCGCATTATTCGGACCGTGCTCGAAAATTTGAATCCCGATCTGGCGGATCCCATTCCCCCTGTGGTGCGAGCCCATTTAAGTTTGCTGGCGCATCGCGAAGCCCTGTGGCAGGTTCACTGGCCCGATGCCGGAGAAAGCTTCACCGATCTGCAATCTTCGCGCACCGCCGCACACATAAGAATGATCTTCGATGAGCTGTTTTTCATCGAACTGGGCCTCGAACTCAAGCGGCGCGAACAGAAGGCGCAGACTGGCATAGCATTCCGCTTGCAGGCAAGCGTTCGCGAGGCGATCAAGAAAATACTTCCGTTTCATCCCACGGCAGCGCAGAAGCGCGTGCTGAAAGAGATTGCCACTGATATGCAGCAGGCTCACCCGATGCGCCGGTTGCTGCAAGGCGATGTGGGATCGGGCAAGACCATCGTCGCTTTTCAGGCGGCCATCATCGCCATTGAAAATGGATACCAGGTCGCGCTGATGGCGCCCACGGAAATCCTGGCGCAGCAGCATTATTTCTCCGCCCGCCAGATTCTGGAACGCGCCGGATACCGCATCGTGCTCCTGACCGGCTCGTTGGAGCAAGATCGCAAGCGCGATGTGCGCCGCCATATCGCGCAAGGTAACGCGCAGCTGGTCATCGGCACGCACGCCTTGATTCAGGATCGCGTCGAATTCGAACACCTGGGCCTGGTGATCGTGGATGAGCAGCACCGTTTCGGCGTGATGCAAAGGCTGAAGCTGATGAAAAAATCAGACGATGTCCGTGTTGAGCCGACCCGCCCTGAGCGCAAGTCGAAGGGGCCCTCGCCCGCTTCCGAGCGAAGCTCGGCCTCGGCTGATCCGGAGCCCGACGTATTAGTGATGACCGCCACGCCCATCCCGCGCACGCTGGCCCTGACTCTCTACGGCGATCTCGACATCTCGGTGCTTGACGAGCTTCCCCCCGGCCGCACGCCGGTCGTGACCCGCTGCCTCCAGGACGAACGCTCGCTCGAAGTCTGGGATTTCATCCGCAAGCAAATCGCCGCTGGACATCAGGCTTATGTGGTCTATCCGGTCATTGAGGAGAACGAGGAGCGTGAACTGAAGGCGGCGCAGCAGATGCATCGGCAACTCCGCGACAAGATCTTCCCCAATCTTCATGTCGGCCTGCTGCACGGACGCCTTGATGCGGACGAAAAAGAACACGTCATGCGCGAATTGCAGGCGGGCAAGATTGAGATTCTCGTCGCGACGACGGTGATCGAAGTGGGCGTCGACGTGCCGAACGCCACCATCATGGTGATCGAGCATGCTGACCGCTTCGGATTGGCGCAACTCCACCAGTTGCGCGGACGCATCGGCCGGGGTGCGGCAAAATCCTACTGCGTTCTGATGCGCGGTGGCAAGGTTTCCGAAGAAGGAGAACGCCGTCTCGACGCCATGGTGCGCTCGAACGACGGATTCCAGATCGCCGAACTCGATCTCGAACTGCGCGGCCCCGGCGAATTCTTCGGCACCAAGCAGGCGGGTATTCCAAGCTTCCGCGTAGCCAACATCATCCGCGACCGCCAACTGCTGGAAGCAGCCAAGCGCGAAGCTGCATTTGTGATCTCGGGACCGAATACCGAAATATCGAATGAAGAGATTGATCGCGCGCTTCGAGAGATGCGCTCGCGCTGGGCGATGAGTTATGGGCTCGTGGAAGTGGGGTAGGGCGCGTCTCACTAAGTCAGCTGAGGGTTAAGGGTCGTTAATCACCTTCGGCCCCGCGTTGACCCTTGCATGGGTTCGGGGGCGGCGGTAATTGCTGCCACCAATTTAACTGTTCACGCGGAATCTCATAGACTTGAGCGTGTATCCAGACAAACAGTGCAATAACAATGAGCAGAACGGTGCCAGCGGCGCCGCCGATAAGCTTAGGCGATGGTCTGCGAGGCGCTGCAAGTCTTTCTCCAACAAGAAAGAACGACTTTATCGGCAAAACTAGGGCAATCAGCATGAGTGAGAAGGACAGAATAAACCGCATCCAAATTCGGGCGGGGCCCGGCTCATAGATCGCGTTGAAGATAAACTCAGGGAGCGTGAGGGGCTGAGTTAGCGGAAATATCGGCCGTACAAAGATCGGGAATGCCCACGCCCACACGATGACAAACATCACAAGCCACGCGGAGCGAGCGCGCCGAACGTACCCCGTCCAGATAACGATCAGCCCGATGAGAATGATTGCTACGCAAGCGATCCCGAGGTAATGCATCGTCATGGGCTCCATTGGGAAGCCTATGTCGCTCAGTGCCAGCGCCCTCTGGTCCCTTTCGTTGAGGGCATACCGCAACACGGGTGGAATGAGGCGAAGCAGCGCGATGGTAAAGAGCACGCTCGATATGAAGAGCGAGTCGGCACGGATTTTCATGGCGATCCTCCTAACGAACATGCCTGCCCCATTCTTACGCTAAAGGGCCAAGACTTGCCACCTAGCTGACGCAAGCACCAGCTTGCGCTAACTATCCCGAATTACGCCGCTACTTCTTAAAACATCAGTTCCCTATTACCATCCAAGCGATGCCTTCTCGCCTCCAATGCTGCCTGCGCGACCCGGTCTTCCTCCTATGCCTGACCGCCGGCCTGCTAGCCTTCGTAGTCCAATCGGGCGAACTGGGAACTTCCGATACCACGCATCGCCTGCAAACCACGCACTGGCTCTGGACTTCCGAGCCCCAGGTTTTTCCTAACGAGTATCCCGAGTTCGGTATCCCCGGCCGCGGAGGGCATCTCTATACCTGGTATGGCATCGGTCAGTCGCTGCTCATGCTGCCCGCCGATCTTCTGGGAACGTGGATCTCGCACTGGCAAATTTTCTCTGGCTATGGCGACGATCCCGCCGTGCGCAGCATTGTGGTCAGCTATAGCACCAACATTTTGGTGAATGTTCTCACCGCGCTGATCGCGTTTCGCTTGCTCCGGCAGTTACGCTTCAGCATAAAAGACTCGGTTGCGGGAGTGCTCGCGCTGATGTTCTGCACCACGCATCTGCACTACACCCAGAACATGATGGAGAACAACTACATCATGTTGCTGACGCTCACTGGATTTTCATTCCAGCTCGAATGGTTGCGGACAAATAGCCAGCGCGCGCTTCTCATCGGCTCCGCGGCGCTCGGCCTGAACCTGCTGACGCGCCTCACCACTGGCCTGGATGTGCTAGCGGCCGGAATCTTTCTCTTATTGTTAGTCTGGTTCGAAAGAATAGGCGGCCGTGAACTATGGCGCCGTCTGATTGCTTATTGCAAGATCGCGGCTCCCGCTTATTTATTCTTTTTGTTCGTCGACCGCGTCTACCAGTTTTATCGCTTCGGCTCTTTCACCAACACTTATGTGCCGCTGCAGGCGCGGGAGCAGCGCCTGTACGACCCTACGCTTCCGGTGAATTATCCCTGGAGTACGCCCTTTCATGTCGGCGTTCTCGGCGCTCTTTTCAAACCGGAGAAGTCAATCTTTCTCTTTGATCCTTTGCTCGTGCTGGCCATTTTTCTTCTGGTATGGCTGTGGAAGCGTCTGGCTCCCGAGGTGCGCGCGTATGGCATAATCTCGATTCTTCTGTTGATTGCTTATATCTCTTTTTACGCACGCTACACCTTCTGGGCGGGCGACTTCGCCTGGGGAGACCGTTATGTTTCGACTTCGGCGGAACTGGTGGCGCTTATTTCTGTTCCGCTCCTGATCCAATATCGCGATCAGCTGGGAAAATTAATCCGCGTGGCAGGATGGACGCTGGTCGCGGTCAGCCTCATCATTCAATTCGCTTCGCTGGTCTTCTGGCTGCCGCTGGAAATTTATCAGATGGAAACGCTCGGCCATCCCACTTTTGTGATCGCTCTGCGGTTCAAAAATATTGTCGCCTTTGCGCTCGGCAAAATGGATGCCTGGGGCTTGAACAACGAGTCGATGACGCAGGATCCCTGGGACTACGTTCACATCACGACATGGAATTTTCTGCCGTTTCTGCTGCGCCGCGTCGGAACCGCGCCCGCCTCGGTGGCGAATCTGGCGTTCGCCATCTGGATTGCCGCTGCGGGAGCGCTGGCGTCAGTGTTGCTTCAATTGAGGAGCGTTTTGCGGACGTTATCAACAGGCGCGAACGTCCATTGATGGCGGCGTTAGGGATCGGTTACACCATTCCGCGCAATGCCCTCATCGAGTGGAGCCGAATGGCCGCTCTCCATGCGAAACACGTGCCTCTCCGACGCGGTTCGGTCTTCATGCAAATTCCACCCTAGAACATCGTAGTAAGCCTTCTCGATGGACCGGGCGATTTGCGGCCAGAGATAATGGCTCTGTATCCGGTCCCGTCCTCTGTTTGCTGCGTAACGGCGAAGTTCGGGGTTGTTCATCAGCAACGTCAACATGTGCTCAAGATCAGCATTGTCACCGTGCTGGAAGGTAAAGCCTGCGCCCCCGACCACTTCTTTGTTTTCCGGAATGTCGCTGGTCAGCACGCAGATCCCGGCTGCCATGGCGTCAAGCAGAGCGAGCGACATTCCTTCGAGGTCTGACGGGAGCACGAACAGAGCAGCGTTCGAGAGAAGCTCTTCGAGATCGCTTCCCGAAACCCAGGGCAAGAAACGAATCCGGTCAGACTCGTGGCGGCGCAGTGTTTCAACGTAGGCATCGGAGTGGCTGGATCCTCCGGCAAGCACCAGTTTCATGGTGGTGCCGACCTTTTCAAAGGCGTTGATCAGCATCTCGCAATTTTTCTCTTTCGAAAATCGGCCCAGGAACAGAACGTAGTGGTCGGGCTTCAGATTCCAGTCAATCAATTTTCGAGGGAGTTGCCGTGTCGTCAGCGACGCGCCATTAGGAATATAGATCGTGTCACGATCATACTGTTTGCGATAGTACTGTTCCAGCGTGCGCGAAACCACCATGGTGGCATCGGGTAAACGGATGGAAGCAGCCTCTCCCCAGTGCAGCACGCGCGCGGCCAGCCAACCCCACTTGCTGCGCTGCCAGTCGAGCCCCTGCACGGTGACAACGGTTTTCTTGCCTACCAGCCGCGGAAGAAAGGAAAACAGCGCTGGTCCGAGGCAGTGATAGTGAACGACGTCATAGTCGGAGAGCATGGCGTGCACCGTGCTCAGCAAAGTATGCGAGAAAGTTTCGAGATGTTTGCTGCGGATGGACGGCAATCGGCAGACTTGCATGCCCTTGTGGAGATTCTTGGGAGGGGTGAAATGGGTGCGGCAGTACACGGTAACTTCGTGTCCCAGGCGCACCAGTTCGTGCCCCACCTGCTCATAATAGCTTTCAATGCCGCTGTACTTGGAGACCAATCCTCGGCCTCCGATGAAGGCGACCCGCACTTTTCGTTGCGGGCGACGATGCTCGGCGACGGTGGGAAACGACAGCACTTTTCTGGAAGAGATCAGCTGTTTATAGATGGAGGCGAGCTTTTCAATATGCGGCTCGGGATCATGCTTCTCCTTTGCATAACGGCGAGCCGCCGAGCCCATCTTTTCGATCAGGTCGGGACGGTCAAGCAAGAATTCAATGGAGTGTGCCATCTCCTCGCGATCTCCGTCGCGATAAAGCAGGCCGGTCACGCCGTGCTGAACCAATTCCCGACGCGAACCCAGATCGGAAGCGACGACAGGACGTCCCCAGGCAAAGGACTCGAGAATGGATTTTCCAAAGGTTTCGTAGGCGTGCGAGGGGAAAATCGAGAAACTGCAGCCGGCTATCAGTTGCTGTAGTTCATCGCCGTGAACCATGCCCGCGAATAGAACCTGGTTCAAATTCAATTCCTTGACCAGCGCCTCGAGCCGGGGACGGTCAGGACCCTCCCCGGCGATAACCAGAGGCGCATGCGGCAACCGGACCATGGCGCGTAAAAGCTCGAACACTCCTTTTTCGGACGACAAGCGGCCGAAGTATAGGAGATAACCTTGGTCGGCCGTGATTTGTTCGTCGGCTGGCAATTCCTGATAGTGCGGCAGAACCTCGATACGTTCGGCCGAATACCCCGCGGCAACCAACTTATTTCGCACGAATTCGCTGGGAGCCAGAAACAGGTCGACGCAGCGTTGATAAGTTCGCATCCACTTATGCAGATAAGCTTCAGCGGCAAGAACGACCGCGCTCGCCCGTGGGCCGTCATAGCAACCTGTCGTTACAGCGTTGTGGAAAGCGCCCCGACTGCACAGTTCGCAGGGCTGTCCATGGGCCACGAAATTGTAAGTAGGACACAACATCTTGAAATCGTTGAGGTGATAGAGCACCGGAATACCCTGCCGCTTCAATTCCCACAAGATGGAGGGTGACAGGTGGTGGTAGATTCCGCGAACGTGGGCAACGTCAGGCGAAAAATCGGCCACACAGTCGCGCATGGAGCGGCGCGCCGACGGCGAGTAAATAGCGTGCGAGGCCATTTTTGCTTTCTTCCACCAGCCGGCGTTCGGATCCTTGAAATCAAGATGAGGGATGCGATAACAGCGACCGGCAAAGGCGGGCGTGCGGCCATGCTCCATGCTGAAAAGAGCGGTCTCGTGGCCGTGGTCGTTCATGCGGCGGATCAGATCGAAGAGATAGGCTTCTGTCCCGCTGAATGGATAATCATATTTGTTGCAATATAGGATCCGCATATGCACCGTCCGCCTGGGCTATGCAAGCCAGGAACTGGTCCGCAAACTTGCGGAGATTTTTCTGGCGATTGAATTTTGTGGCGACGCTGGCCGCGGCTGCGCGCTGCACTCCGGGGAGAACAGCCCGGTTGGCCTCAATCCAGCGCACGGCGCTCACGAAATCGGGCAACGAGCCAGGCTGATAGAGAAATCCCGTGTGCTGGTGCACAATCAGTTCGGGAATGCCGGTGATGGCCGGAGCCAACACAAGTTTTTCGTGGGCCATCGCTTCCATCAGCGTCACCGGAATGCCTTCGCTCTTGCTGGTCATCACCACCAGATTGGCGCGGCGGAGATAGCTGGGCAGATCGTTGTGCGGGACGTGGCCGACGAGGTAAACATTTCCTTGCAAGCCCAGCTTTGCGATCTGGAGTTCGAGGGCTCGACGCTCCGGCCCTTCGCCAGCAATCCAGCAAAGAAAATCAAGTCCACCGGCGCGTAGGGCAGCACAGGCCTCGATCAGGAATCGGTGATTCTTGACCGCATGCAGACGGCCGACCGAGAGGAAGCAGAATCGCCGTTGTTCTGCATCTCCATCGCCCTGCACAGAACGAAACGCCCGATCGACCCCCAGGAATTGCACAATGATTTTTTCCGGAGGCGTGGCTGGATACTTGGCGAGAATGTACCGCCGGTTATAGTCGGAGATCGTGACGCAGAACTGGCAGGCGCGCAGCTTAGCCGCCAGCAAATCCGCGCGCTGGAGCAGATCGGAGCCATGCAGCGTGAAGCTGAAACCGATGCCCAACAGTTGTGCCGCCGTCAGAGCCATCCATGAGGCGAAGTAGCCATGATGCGCGTGGATATGCTCGATGGAGAGAGGCTCCAACTGTTCGGCAAGTACAGCCCCTATCAGTGTGTGTCCCAGCGCGCGTAAGCGGAGAAGCCCTGAGGCTTCTCGTTCCCACACCAGCGGTCGCATCAACTGCCCGAGATTGTGGCGATCCGAAAGTAGCCGCCGTGCGGCGCGCACCAGTTCCTCGTCACGAAATGGTTGCAAATACAGCGTCTCTTTCCAGAAAGCGCGTTCCGCAAGGCTGAGATGGCCGGGCTCAACGCGCTTGCCACTGCAGCAGATCACGCGGTTTCCGCGCTGCCGCAGTTCGGTGATTTCATCCATCACATAAGGTTCGAGCGGCGAAGGAAATTCATTCGCGATGTAGGCAACGGCAGTCATGCGGTGTTCTCCTCGGACGCGTAGAGCATCCCGGCTACGGTGAACAGAAGTCCAATGACAAACTGGTAAGCCATGTCGACAAAAAAGGCGTTCAAGAGATAAACGATGAGTAAGATGGGCCACACTTTGCGCAAGCACGCGAGAGTGCCCGACTCCCCGGGCGGGCTGTGCCAAGACAAGCGGAACAGGTTGAAGAATAGGATGCCGTAGAGCGCCAGTCCCGGCACCCCGAACTCCACCAGCAGGGCAAGGTACGTATTGTGAACATAGAAAATGCGGAGGTGATATCCCTCCATCCTGCGAGCCAGTTCGGAATACATGTGGCCAGCCTGCCAGCCGGTAAGCGGGCGCTCTTGAAACATGGCCCAGCCCGCTTCATACACTGCCAGGCGCGCATCGACCGGACCACGTTCTGCGGTGCGATCTCCCAGAGCCGTCTTCAAGGCCTGGTCGCTGAAGGCAAGGGCAAAGGCAGCCAGCAGCCCTGCCGCCACCAAGAGTGCACAGACCGCCAGCAGGCGAGGCTTGACGACGCGGAACCCGATGACGAACGTCGAAAGGGCGAACGAAATCCACACGGCTCGCGTCATCGTGGCCAGGATCGCCAGCGGCAGAACCAACCATAGTAAGCCGACCACAAGCTTGCGCTTCTGGGAGAACGCGATCGCAAGGATCCCGAGCATATTCAGGGAAACCCCATTCGCAACCGCCTGCAGGAACGGGCCGCGAGCGCGATCGGGATGAAAGCCCAGACTCTCATCAAGAATGAACCGGGGAAAAATGAGCGCGCGCGCATCCAATAAAAAGGCCACGGCAATGAACACGAGGTAAGCCAGCGCGACCAGCACAAATATCTCAAAATGCCTGCGCTGGGCCGCTCCGCGAAAAACCACAACCGCCATGTGAAAGAGCACAAAGGGGACGATATATTTGGCGGCGACGATGCTCCAGATTTGCGCGTCGAATGGTTCGCGCAGCGCGCGGAGTACCGCCAGCCCCATCAACCCAAACATGGGCAGGGTGAGCCCGGCAAGAAAAGGAATTTTCTCGCGCCGCCACAGAATTCCCAAGGCGACAAAAAACAGCAGAATTACGAAAGCGATGCGGTCCGCATAAAAGGAGAAAAGATCAGGAGGCCGAAATAAAAAGACGGTCATGGCCGCGACATAGAAAAGAGAAGAAGAGGCCATACCAAAGCTCAATCCCAGATGCAGCGGACGAAGCATCAGCTCGGCTACTCGCCCAAATGGCGTATCGGCGCTTGCCGAAGGTAAGGCTTGGCTGGCCATGGTGAAGTCAGGCTCCGTCCGGTATGAACAGCAACCGTAGCGTGCTGGCGAGAATGCGCAAATCCAGGCGCAGAGTCCAGTTCTCGATGTAGGTGAGATCGAGATGCATGTTCAGGTCGAACGACGAACAGTGGCGCGCCGAAATCTGCCACAGCCCGGTCATGCCGGGTTTCACGTCCAACCGCCGGAACTGGTGCAGTTCGTAGTGGTTGACCTCGTCGACGGGATGGGGACGCGGACCCACCAGACTCATTTCGCCGCTGAGCACATTCCAAAGCTGGGGCAGTTCATCGAGGCTATAGCGCCGGAGAATGCGCCCGATGCGCGTGATTCGGGGATCGTTGTCGATTTTGAAGATGGGCCCTTGACGCTGATTATGAGCGCGCAATTCTTCTTTGAGCTTGGCGGCCTCGATGACCATAGAGCGAAACTTGTAGCAGCGAAATCGCCGTCCTTTCGCGCCCGTGCGTTCGGCGGAGTAAATGACCGGGCCCGGCGCTTCGAGCCTGATGAGCATGGCGATGATCGCCAGGATTGGACTGACCAGCACGAGAGCGAGAGCGGCCCCGCAGACATCCAGCGAGCGCTTCAGGAATAGAGCTGCACTTGGCACCGGCTCGCGATGCAAGGTGACAACGGGGATTTCCCCAATGCGCTCGATGCCCGATTCTAGCCATCGTCCGGGCGGCAGATCGGGAACGGCTAGGATGTCCAGGCGATTGCACAATGCGGCTTCAGCGGCTTTTCGCGTCTGTTGGAGCTGGCCCGGAATCGCGAGGATAACCTCATCAATGAACTCTGATCGCGCCAACCAGTCCAAGTCGGCGATTCGACCCAACACGGTTGGAGAAAGAGGATAATCTTCATCCACGTGGCCGCAAACCGTCGCGCGCTGCAGCGGATCGCTGCGCAAGGCTTGAGCAATGGAGCGCGCCATTGGCCCCGCACCCACGACGAGGATGCGGCGCGATTCGGTTTCGCACCGACGCCGCTTCCACTCCCAATGCCGTAGACGGCGCGCGAGAATCAAAGCGCCCATGCTGCTCGCAAAAACCGTAGCAGCAACGAGAAGTGGCATACGGCCCGACGCCGTCACATAAACCAGAGCCGTTGCGAACAGGCTTGACCTTGCCAACGGGGGAACAATTCCCGCCGGACAGGGGTCGCCTGCGCGCTGATAGATGCCCTCGCGGAAGCCAAAGAGAACGAGCAGCGCCGAAAAAATCGGTATGTCGGCGCGTTGCAGGCCCCAGGCCGGCCAACCGAGCGATATCACGCCGCACAGGCCCAACAATACGATCAAATCGGCCGCGATCAGTTGACAAAGCCTGAATTGACCTTCGCTGAAACGATCCAGCAGCGATCTTGATCGAATCCGGCCCTGCGTAACATGCATCGTGCGTTCGGCAGGGGCGCCCGCGGGAAACGCATCCGAGTCAGTAAACGCCGACGCCACCGAATCCGACGTGCCGGAACTTGCCGGCGCGCCTGGAATCATCCGGGCATAGGGCGAGGGACGATCTTTGAGTCGAGTATCCCATCCCGTGTCTCTGGTTAATTCAGCCATACATTTATAAATTCCGGTACAAGCTTTGTGGAACTGGAAAACGCCGCTCCACGAGCACGGTGCCAAGCAAGGGAACCTGTGCCTTACGCAGTTGTTCTTTGACTTGGGACGCAACCAGACGCCTGGTTTTGTTGGCGGCAAGAACGAGAACCAGGCCGTCGCAGGTCTGTCCGATACTCGTTGTGAGCCACGAAACCGGCGCACACCAGAGAATCGAAAAATCAAACTCCGACATAAGATTCCGAAGCCGCGACAGACTCTGATCGGTGACGCGCTGGCCCTGCGCGTCCCGCAGCCACCTCTCGCGTGGAATCATCCACAATCGTTGTGCGATCGGCCAAGTTGCCTGATCACGGGCGGAAGATGGAATCTGCAAATGGTTCTGCAAGAGGACCGGATCCGAGTGCGCGTCGATCAACGCCACATCGTACTTGTCCTCGCGGGCTAAGGCGCTGGCGACCTCGAGACATAATTCAGCAGTCGCCGTTGAGCCTTCGACCGCGGAGAATCCAACATGGCAAACCCGTTCCGCTTCGGATTGGAAGAAAAGTTGCTGCACCAGCATGTGGACCTGCTCCTCGTAAACCGAAGTCTTCCTGGGGACCGCTTCGCACTCAGCGTGCCCGCTTTTCACTGTCGATGGAGGCCATTCCTCGACGAGTGGTGCTACGACGAGAAACTCCCGCAGAGTGCTCACTGGATCGTTACCCCGGAACGGCCGCTGGGAGCGTTGAACGGATGCACTTCGGCTGACTGTTTTGCCGGCAGCCAGGCCAGCACCGGCACATCCAGCAGCCCGTAAGCTTCGTCCGGAGTTCTCACCGTTGGATCGAAATACTCCGTTATAAACGCCGCGCCGATGCTGAATACCATGGCCAGTCCGAAGGCGAGCACGAAGTAAAGAAGCATCGAATGCACGGGCAGCGCGGGAGCGCTCGGCGGCTCCACGACGGCCACATTGAGGATGCGGCGCTCGTCTAGCGCATCGCCAATGCGTGCCTCTTCGCGTTTATGAAGGTAGAGCAGGTAGTTGTCTTCCTCGGCCTTCGAGGTTCGCATCAGATCCTGTTGATCGAGCGACGCGGTTTGCAGCCTCTGGGCAAACATGCGCAGGGTCGCAACTTGCGCAGACGCGTCGTTTTGCCGCGCCAGCAACCCGGCCCGCTGCACCTCGGCCTTCTCCAGTTCCAGACGCGCCCATTCGTAGTTCGGATCTTTGTCGGTTGTTTCGTCGCGCACCGGAGCCAACGCCTCGGCCGCGATCAACGCCTTGGTTTCCGCGATCTCCTGCTCCACCTCCTGTACCAGGCGATACGATGGCTCGTAACGGCTGAGCAGGTCGGTGCGCTTGAGCAGAAGGTCCAGCAAATGCGTCTTCATTTTTTCCAAAGCGCCGGGATTATCGGCCCAGCGCTTCAGCGTGACCGACCGGGAGGGGAACGCTTTCAGTTGCTCTCCGAGCATGTCAATCCGCCGCTCGGTTTCGACCCGGTCCTGGTCGATCTGCCGGTAGCCCGCGTCGGCCTCGCCCAACTTCTGCAGCGCGATGTCGCGTTCCAGCGCCGCTGAAGCTATGCCGCGATTGCGCGTAAAGCTTGCCAGCTCGGTCTCGGACTGCTGCAACCTCTTTTCGTAGGAGGAGGTTTGCTGATCGAAAAACTGGTTCTCGCCGGGAGGCCGCTGCAGGTCGGTATGCCTTTGCACGTAGAGTTCCGAAAGCGTGGCGAGCACGCGCGCGGCCTGTTCCGGGCTGGTGTCTTTGTAGCTGACCTGAACCAGATTCGACTTCTTCAGAGCTTCCACATTCAGGCGGCGCGACAATTTGCGGGCGGCGTGTTCGATTGCAGCCGGACGATCGGATTCCGCCGTGTCGGCGGGAATCAGTCCTGCCGTTTTCACTACTTGTCTCAGCAAGTCTTCGTCCCGCAGCAGTTCAACCTCGGAATTCAGCTCTTCTTCGGTAATGTCAGGACGGGCGAAATCCATGGTGCCGGGGGGCTGCGAGGAAACGACGGGATCGAAGCGTCCGCGACGCAAGAGCACCTTAAAGTGGGATTCATAGCGAGCCGAGAAGATGACGAAGAGCATCGTCGCGACCAAGACGAATGCGAACGCACCGGCTGTCAGCTGTGGACGCCGGAACAATGTAGCCGCAACTTCGCGTGGGGTTGGAGAAACCGCTGGGCGGGAGTTGCCGATAGATTCGACGGCCATAAATCGTACTGCAATCCGATCGCACCTGACGATCTTGGGCACGCTCCGGCAGGCTCAATCAGAAACTGCTGTCCTTTCTTTCCGCTAAAACTGCAGCGGGTTCATGTACCAGCTCATGGAGTTGGTTGGAACATATTTGCGGATCTTCGAAAGCCGGCTTTGCGGCACATAAATAAAGTCGCCGGCTCGCAGGTGTAGATCTTCATGAAGATCCCTGGAATCGAGCATCTTCTTCAGGTCGATCACGTGCGACTCGGCCAACTGGTCTGAAATTCTGCGAAACACCACGACCTGCGAATGCCGGGCCTGCTGCGTGAAACCGCCGGCGATGGCCACCGCTTCGTTCACCGTGAGATCTCCGCGCAACTCGTATTTTCCAGGTCGCGCCACCTCGCCGGATGCCAGGAAATAAGGCTTATCAAAATCCTTTAAGGTCACGGTGACCTCAGGGTCGTGCAGAAAGCCGTGGTACGCCTTGGCGACCGCCCGCTGCATCTCGGGAACCGTAAGTCCCTCCGCCAGCAATGTGCCTGCACCTCGCAGCGCCACGTACCCATCGGGTTGCACTGTCAGGCTCTGGTTGAAGTCGGGTGAAAAAGTGAAATTAATGTCGACGGTGTCCGATTTCGTTAGCCGATAGAGCGGGTGGCGTTCCCCTCCGAATGCAGGATCTCCCTTGCCACCCGCCCTTTCGGGTTGAGTGATCTTTCCGCCGGCGGTAGCTTTCGTATCTGGCTGGTCCTGACTCTGCGAGCTCTCCGCCGCCGCCATCCTGCCGGCAGGCGGAGCAGAAGATCCAGGCGTTGAAGCCGGAGACGGTGCCGTCTCCTGGGCGGAAATAATCACGGCGAGTTGCAGGAAGAGCAGGCCCGCAGCTCCCAAACCTACGTATTTACTGAGAACATTCATCTCCAACTCTTCACAGTTGCTCCGAACGGCAAACTAGGCAGCTCGCAGTTTTGAGCTGATGGCACAAAGTAACGTCGCATTCGAAGTGGAACAAGACTTGGAAAGTACGGTGCACCGAGGTATGAAGCGCGGTTCGATCACAAAAAACGCGATGAATCGATCACACCGGCTGCCCAGTCAGGGTTGTGGCTTGCGGCTTCGTTGAGAGCGAGGAGTGCACTACTGCGATAGTTGGGCCACGAAGTTAGCTCCACTGAAGTAGACGAGGAAACCCGATTCATCACCAATTGAGTGTGATGAGAGCTCTATCCGGTCCGTGCTCCTTTGGGCATGATAGAAGAGTGCAAATCAAAGTCGCAACGAAACAGTCCGCGAACAAGGCGCCCGACGCGCCCGAAGTCATACAAGTCGTGGTGGCCGATTCCGGCCCCATTCAATCACAACTTCTAACCCGTGCCCTGAGCAGCCGCAAGGATTTTCAGGTTTTTGCTGTCGCGCAAGAGAAGTCCGCACTCGAGAATGTTCTCCAATCGAAGCCTCCCCACGTGATCCTGATTGCGGGAAATCACTCGCCCGACCTGAGCCTGGTGCGCTGGCTGCACATTTCCTATCCTCATATAGCTCCCGTGCTGCTGGCGGAGAGCGACGATCGCGAACTGGTGGTGAATGCGTTTCGCGCGGGAGTCAAAGGCATATTCCTTTTTGCCCAGACTCCTTTTCCGATGCTCTGCAAGTGCATCCACTGCGTCTCCGAAGGACAGATCTGGATTAACTGCCAGCAGATGAACTACGTGCTCGATGCCCTGGCCGAGGTACCTACACTGCGAGTGGTCAACTCCAATGGCAGATTTCTGTTGACGCCCCGCGAAGAGCAGGTAGTAGCTCTCGTAGCCGATGGCATGACCAACCGCGGCGTGGCTGTCGAACTAGGGTTGAGCGAACACACTATCAAGAAATATCTGCTGCGCATCTTCGACAAGGTAGGAATTTCGAGCCGTGTCGAACTGGTTCTTTATGCCATGTCGCACGGCGAACACCGCCCCTCGGAATGGATGCCGACAAGTACCGCCTGACCGCCGTAGCATTTGCTGCGGGTACAATGGCAGCATGCTGAGCACGAGAAGGACCGGCCGGTGACAACCATTTCAGATTCTCGGCCCGAATCCTCGTCTTCATCGAACGTCCAGCGTCGATGGACCGTAATCTATTCCGGACTGCTGGTGCTCGCACTGGGGATCGTCGTGATTTTCAGCAAATCGAACGCTCTCATGAGCCCGGTGGCGCTCGTCGTAGTGGCTGCGATAGGCCTGGCTGCGTTGCTGCTCCAGATTCGCTTTCGCCGTGAACTCTCGAAAGTACACTCGCCTCTCTCGCTCAACGCAATCGGCGTTCTCTTTGCTCTGTGCGCATTATTCGCCGATTATTTCCGCCTGTCCCCCCGCATGTTGGATCTGATGGCGTTTTCCGCCGTGGTATGTTTCGGCATTAGCGGATGCTTGATCATGCACGCTGTGCGCCGCACCCTCCGAAACTCACGAACTACCACTGCGGAGTGACACATTACCCGCGAGCGGTTCGCCAGATACAATTTGGCGATGCGGGTAGCGTTATTCGGAGCTTCCGGACTGCTGGGTCAAGCGCTCGTCCGGGAATTGAAGAGAGAAGAATTACGTGGTTACGAAGTAAGGGCTCTCTCTTCAAGAGACGCCGATCTGCGCGATCGCGCGCGCATCCGCGAAGCGGTCGCTAACTCCCGTCCAGATTGGATCATCCTCGCCGCCGCCTACACCGATGTCGATGGCTGCGAGTCGCATCGCGACCTCGCCTTCGCGGTCAATTGCGAGGGAGCGGTCAATGTCGCCCTCGCGGCCCGCGCCACCGGATCGCGCCTACTTTTCCTAAGCTCCGATTATGTCTTTGATGGCGCCAAACGCTCGCCATACGAAACCAGCGATGCGAGAAATCCCACCAGCGTTTATGGTGAGACCAAAGCGCGGGCTGAAGAACGGCTCATTGAGATTCTGCCTGAACTATGCATTGCCCGAACGTCGTGGCTCTTCGGCCACGGGGGCAAATGTTTTCCCGCAACAATATTGAAGCTGGCGTCGACCCGGGATGAGATTTTCGTAGTGAACGATCAGCGGGGCAGCCCGACCTTCACGCCCGATCTCGCCTCGGCGCTAGTAAAACTCTGCCAGGCCTCCGCGCGCGGAATCGTGCATGTCACCAACTCCGGCGATTGCACCTGGTTTGAATTTGCCGCTGAAATCGTGCGCCGGTCGGCGCTATCGACCGCGGTCAAGCCTGTAACCACTGCCGAGTTCCCGCGGCCCGCGCGGCGGCCTGCTTACTCTGTTCTTTCGCCAGAGAGCCTGCGCGCCTATGGCATCCATCTGCCGGATTGGGAAGATGCGTTGCGACGCTATCTCCGGAACATTCCAGTTCACTCCCCTTCCATCACCCCGTAGGTCGACGCGGGCCGCGCCCCCGCTTACCGGCTGACACGTGCGCAAGAGGACTAACATCAATGTAACCTCGCTGCAGTTCCACGGGAGTTGCACAATACGACTATGGCATGGTCACATCTTTGCGGCGGCGCTCGATGAGTTCAGCGATTCCTGAGGAGCCGGGACGCGGTCCCCGATCGTCCCGATCCGACTACGCTGGCATGACGGTAAACGAGCGGCTTTTTGTCTCCGGCCTGACGCGCGAGTTTGATATCGCCGCGCGGGTTAGAGACCGGGACACGATGATTGTCATACTCATGAAAGTGGAGCTGACGCAGACCGGTGCCGCACAAACGACGGATACCATTCTCGCGAACCCATCCCATTACGGCTATTGAGAACGATTTATGCAAAAAGCATCGCCCGCACAAGTGATTACCGGACTGAGGACAAAAGCGCTCACCGAGGCGCCAGCGCTCCTTCTTCGCAACCCGGCGTTTCGGCAGGAGCCGGCACTGGTCGTTTTGATGGAGACCGGCCATGCGGCAGCAGTCGCGACTTTGGTGGCAATGATCGATGGCGGCGCCAGCCTCTATTTCAGCTCCGGCGGCGGCGTGATCGGGGGCGAAAACCTTCCTGTCGTTCGCATTGCCGGGCGAAGGTTTACGCAGTTCGCGGGCGTTCACCTGCGCGACATGTCGGCCTGCACGGATTTTCCCATGCCCGCGCTCGGCCAAACAGTTTTTTATGTTGTTACGCCAAACGGCATATTCACGCAAAGCGCGCCCGACCAGGATTTAAGAACAGGCGGCCATAGCTTTTCGCCTCTGTTCCATGCCGGGCATTACGTTATTGGGTCTCTTAGAGCTGCCAGCGAAAAAAATGCCAGCGGCTCCGTGCCTCCTCGTACTCGCTAGGCCCCATTCCCTCAATCATAGCCATCTGCATGCTGCTGCTCCGCGCGCATACGCGCGTGCCGTCTGAAAGAATTGTCAGATGCCGGCGTACCAGGTATAGCCTCCTTCTGCATTCGCGCCGCCCAGGCCCTTGCCGAAACCTTTCAGATTATTGGTGACCGTCAGGCGGGTGACGAATTTCACGCTCTTGTAGCCGATCTGCCGGGGCACCCGCAGGCGCAGCGGCCCGCCATTGCCCACCGGCAGTTCGTCGCCATTCATTGCAGGATTTGAGACAGAGGCACGCCGGTCCACTCGGCGATATACGACCAGCCCTCTTCACACTGCGGCATTGTGATCTGGCTGTGAGACCGATAGCTCTTAAGCTGGGCTAGAGAAAACGATGCCGGCCGGGCGACCAAGCCATCGACGGCGAGCCGCCAATCAGCAAATCCTCCCGCCTGAAGGCTCTTGTAGGCGTCATTCAGGGGCGCCATCTCATTAGCGAAGGGAGGCTTCGAAATCTGGCCGCGAGAGAATTCACGGGCCAACGAGTGCTTCGTCAGCAGCCGCTGGGAAGCGTAAGTCAGCGTTTCGCCGAGGCCCCAGATTCCTCCGTGGTCGGGCGGAATCAGCCCGTACTTTTGCGCCAGTCCCGCGGCCACGCCCAATCCGGATATAGCGGCGACAGCCGTCACCCCGGTTGTGATCAACTTGCGGCGTGAGATATCGCGTGGTGACGCCTTGCCATGTAAACGCTCACTCATGTGCGCTCCGTAGATGCAGTTGTAGGGGGCATAGCGGCGCGGCCCGTAATCATCGCGCGCATGCGTCCTGTGAATCCGGCAAGCCAAACCATCCCAATGTGAACCAGCAGAAAGAGTACGAGCGCCAGTGAGACAAAGAAGTGAAGCGTACGCGCGGATTGCTGCCCTCCAAGCACATTGACGGTCGCCGGAAACGCCGAAACAAAAGCTGGAGACATTGCGAGCCCCGTCCAGATTACAAAGGGAAACAGAACAAAGATCACGAATAGGTAGGCGAGCCGCTGCAGCAAGTTGTACGACCACGCCTCTGCCGCACTCGGGCGCTCGAAACGCAAATGGCTGGCGATTGCCGTTGAGAATGCTCGCCACGACAGATCGTACCGATCCGGCAACAAGTTTTTTCGAAAATGCCCAGCTAACCAACCGAAGACCAGATACAGCAGCCCGGTCAATATCACCACCCATGCCGCCTGAAAGTGAAGATACCGGCTCCAGCCGTTCTGGTCCGGCAGCACGAGGCCATAGCCCGTCGGCACCAGGCCCTCGAAGAAGGGATCGGAATTTTGAACAATGTCGGAGTCAAATCGTTGCCGGTTTCACCCCAATAGAAGCGCGGGCGAGAAATTACGATTTCCGCCCCGCTGACAAGCAGGGCTAGAAAACACAGGGCGGTGATCCAGTCTGTGACGCGGACGATGGCAGAGTGACGCGAAGTCGCCGTCTTAGAGGACGCAGCGGTTGATACGGTCGCCGCAGCACCCGGGAGGTAAGCGGAGTCGCTCAATCGGGAATGCTACCACGCTGCGCGCGCATCCGGAATGTACGATCAGCCCGGCGGTCATCGCTGGAAGCGGAGGTAAACACTGTCTATAGCGTCGCCGAGCGCCGGTGCCGCAATAAGCACCGACCAGAACCAGTCTGGGGCCTCCTCATAGTTCCGACATTTCCACCTACGCTGTACCATAGCTGGTGCCTTTTTAATCCTACGGAGCGTGTCATGATCCCTGCACTAGAAAATCTGGAACCCAAAGCAATGTGGAAACACTTTGACAAATTGGCTGCAATTCCCCGGCCCTCCACAAAAGAAGCTGCCGCGCGCGAATACGTCCGCTCACTCGCCACCAGTCTGGGCCTCCAGTCCACACAAGACGCTGCCGGCAATCTCGTGGTCCGGAAACCTGCCCGGCCGGGACGCGAAGCAGCGCCCATGGCCCTCCTCCAGGGACACCTCGACATGGTCTGCGAAAAAAATGAGGGAACGGCTCATAACTTCGATACCGATCCGATCAAAGTGGTCAGAGATGGGGAATGGCTGAAGGCGGATGGCACGACGCTCGGTGCCGACAATGGAGTCGGCGTAGCCGCGTCTTTGGCCGTCATGGAAAGCACCGACATCGCCCACGGTCCGCTGGAGTTTGCCTTCACGGTTGACGAGGAGACCGGGCTTACGGGCGCCGCGGAGTTCCCGGGAGGAGTTCTGAAGTCCAAATATTTCCTTAATCTTGACAACGAAGATTTGGGGACGCTCTGTATCGGTTGCTCGGGCGGCATCAAGACGATGGCTCGACGAAAGGTAGGGCTTCGTCCGGCTCATGCTGCATCGGCCTGGCGCATGAAGGTGTCTGGCCTCAAAGGTGGTCACTCGGGTGTCGACATCCACCAGGGCCGCGGCAATGCTTTGCGGATCCTTGGTGGGGTTCTGCAGGTATTACTGGAACGGCTTCCCGTCGAAATCGCCGACGTCAATGGAGGGAGCGCGCAGAATGCGATTCCCCGCGAAGCCTCAGCCACGGTGCTGGTGGATGCCTCTTGCGAGACTGAACTGAAATCGCTCGTGGCCACGGCCGAGGCGGGATACAGAAGCGACCTTGGCGGATTTGATTCAGAACTGCAAATCACGGTCCAAAAGGCCGACCGGCCGGCAAATGTTCTCGATGCGACGGACGCGAAACAGATAGCGGCGCTGCTTGGGAGTTTGCATCATGGTGTCCTGGCGATGAGCCCGGATGTTCCCGGCCTGGTACAGACGTCGACGAACCTGGCGACGGTCTCCAACAAGGGCGACGTGGTGGAAATTGTTACCAGTCAGCGCAGCGCGATCGAGAGCAGCATGTTGTCCGCCGCGCGCATGGTTGCGACGGTATGCCGTCTGGCGGGTTTCGAAGTGGAGCACACTGGTAAATACCCGGGATGGAAACCGGAGCCCAATAGTGAGATCGTGCGCAAGCTCCAGGATGTGCACAAGAAGCTGTTCGGCGAACCTGCCAAGTTGATCGCCATGCACGCTGGCCTGGAGTGCGGTGTGATCGGCGAGAAATATCCGGGCATGGAAATGATTTCTTTCGGGCCGACGATTGTAAGTCCGCACAGTCCGAACGAGCGCGTGGAGATTTCATCGGTGAAGAGCTTCTGGGACTACCTGAAGTCGGTGCTGGAAAATCTGTAAGCGGAATTGCGGGACTACTCACAAAACAAGAAAGGGCCTCCTCGGTTCGAGCAGGAGACCCTTCGCTATCAAACCTACCGCGGAGGCTTTTTTTCCTCTTTCGCAGGAGCGGGCTTGCTCTCCGGTTTTGGCGCGCTCTGATGTTCGGCTTTCGGCGCACTGGCAGCATGGGCTGGAGCCGGTTTGTTTTCCGGTCTCTCCACTTTCGCATTTTCAGTTCGCGCTGGTTTTGGCTCTTTTGGTTCCGGCTTCGCCATACTCGCGTGAGGCGCAGGGGCCTTGGCCTCCGCAGGTCGCGCCGACGCGTGCTCGGACTTTGCCACCTTGGGCTCTTTAGCTGGCTTTGGTTCAGTTCTCGTCTGAGTTTCGTGTGGCGCAGCAGTCGCCTTCGGTTCCGCAGGTCGCTCGGCCGCGTGCTCCGACTTTGCCGGCTTGGAAGCCTTCCCTTCCGACTTTGGTGCTGGCTTCGGTTCCGTCCTACCCGCATTTTCACGCGTCTCGGTCTTGGCTGCCTCAGATCGGGCCGTGGTGTGTTCAGACTTTGCGGGCTTGGACGATACTTTCGGCTCGGTCTTGGCCTTCGGTTTCGCCGTGCCTTCATGACCCGCACGAGCACGAGTGCTCCCCGCATGTGTTGATGCGGCGTGCTCGGCCGTGGCCTTCGATGGCGCGGCTCCGGCTCTAGCCGCGTTTTCATTTTTCGCATTTGCATGATTCGCGGCCGTCTTGGTGTAGCTTGGACCGCCGGCTCTAGCTGCCACTACCCCGGTCTTGAAATCTGCTGGTTTGGCAGTGGCCGCTACGGAAGGCCTCCCGTGATTTACCGAAGCTCGTAGGCTGCGGTTGCTGGAGGCGGCTCGTTGATGCTCGGTTTGCGCCGAGGTCATCGCTACCCGCCGTTCACTCGCATACTTTTCTTGCTCCGCCGTTGGCCGCGCCATGAGCCCGCCTGTGCCGCCGTTATAGCTGACGCGGTTTACGCTCATATTATTGACGACCGTCTTCGTGTACGTGTAGTGGATGAAGGTCCGGTTCACGTTCATGACCGACGTGTTGTAGTAGAAGTTGCTGCCTTGCCAATATCCGCCCTCGAAGCCCGTGCCGATGTAGCCGAATCCGTAGTCGACGCCACCGTAAAATCCTACATTCGGCCCCCAATAGCCAGCGTTCCAGACGAACCCGCCGTCGTTCCACCCCCAGTATCCCGGAGTCCATAGCAATCCCACTTCGGGCGCTTCAACCCACGTTCCCGGAACCCAATAATAGTCGTCGTAATCGGGGTCCCAAGCCCAATAGCCTGGCGTCCAGAGCCATCCTGCGCCGGGACAGATCGGTTGGGTGTATACCGGCAAAACCGGCGGAGCGATCGTGATGGACACGGAAACCTGCGCGAAAGAAAGGCTAGGGACGCCCAGTATCGCGACGAACATAGCCAAGCAACCAAGCAAAAGGGCCGAGCGGACAGAAGTCATTTTCTTCACCTCTTCATTTCTTCGAATTGTCAATGGGCCGCTGGCAGCTGAGTCGAGAGCAAGCATGCTCCGGTGGACTCACCCTGCCACCCATTCATCAGCCACGGGATGGGCCTCTTTGCGATGTGACGCAGTTGGTTTTGGTTGCTTCTGGGGAACCGCTCGGGTTGGGAATCTCCCCGTAATTTCGACGCCACTATCGCCAAAGTTCACCGGTTAGGCGGCGGGTGTCAACCCCCACTTATTCTGGAGATGACGTTCCATCGCTTTGAACACGACGCCATCCACCAGGTAGCCGATGGCGATGATCAGGATCATAACGGCGATAACGGCGCTCATGTCGTTGAGGTCGCGGCCCATCATCAGTACCTGGCCCAGGCCGAGACTCAGATAAAGCATTTCCGCGGTAATGAGCGAGCGCCAGGCGAAGGCCCATCCTTGCTTAAGTCCGGAGACGATGAAGGGGAGACTGGCCGGCAACAGGACATACCAGAACAGCTTGAAACCTTTAGCACCGAGGTTGCGTCCGGCTTGCCTGAAAATCCTGGGCATTTGTTTGCGGCCGTCCTCCATGGCTAGAGTGACGGACAGCAGCGATCCCATGATGACGACGAAGAGAATCGCATTCTGACTGAGGCCGAACCAGAGAAGGGCGAGCGGCCACCAACAGATACTCGGCAGACTTTGCAGACTGACCAGCAAGCCACCCATCGTCTGTTCGAGGAATTTATTGCTGGCCACGCCCAAGCCGAGCAGCATGCCGAGGACTACGGAAATGGCGTATCCGATCAGGACGCGCTGCAAGCTCACGCGGATGGCGATCCAATAAGTGTGATCCTGAAATCCGGCATAGAGAGCCTGGCCGACGCTCCAAGGAGGGGGGAACAAGTAAGGCGGCCAGATTTTCAGTTCGGCAAGGAGCGTCCAGACGCCCAGCAGTGCGGCATAGAAGACGATGTAGCGGGCGGCGCGTTTCATACGTGGACTTCTCCTTTGATTCGCGGTCCGACGGCGGAATTGACGCCTTCGTTGTATTCGGCGTCGAGGGAACGGTTAATGTCGTCGCGCAGTTCATCCAGAATGTCGCGAGCAGCGCGAGCGACGATCGGGTCTTCAAGCTGGCGTGGGCGGAGCAGTTCCACCGGGAATTCGCTCTTGACGCGGCCGGGGCGGAAGGTGAGGAGAACGACGCGATCGCCGAGGCGGACTGCTTCGCGGACGTTGTGCGTGACGAAGATGATGGTGCATCCGGTTTCGGTCCAGATGCGCTCTAGTTCATCGTGGAGAAGGTCGCGGGTCTGGGCGTCGAGGGCGGCGAAGGGTTCATCCATCAAGAGGACATCGGGTTCGGTGGCGAGAGCGCGGGCGATGGCGACGCGCTGGCGCATGCCCCCGGAGAGTTGGTGGATATAACTCTTTTCAAACTTTGACAGGTGTACGAGGCGGAGAAAGTAGCGAGTCCTCTCTTCGCGCTCCACCCTGGCGACGCCCTTCATCTTCATGCCGAATTCGACATTCTGGGCGACCGTGAGCCAAGGAAACAGGGCGTGCTCCTGGAAGATCATGATGCGATCCATGCCCGCACCTTCTACTGGTTTGCCGTCGACCAGTATCCGACCCGAAGTTTGCGAATGCAGGCCCGCGATCAGATGGAGCAACGTGGATTTGCCGCAACCGGAGGGACCGACGACGCAGACAAATTCGCCTGCATGTACCTGAAGATTGATGTGGTCGAGAGCCAGCAAGCGCTCGCCGCTCTGCGTGCGGTAGCTCAAGCAGATGTCGCTGAGACCGACCTTGGCAATCGACGGCGCTGCAGCGCGCAGGGGACGGTCGACCGGGATTGGACCGGCCTTGCCGCGAGAGCACCCGCCGCCGGCGGGGAAAACTGGATCGAGTGGAATTGAGAGCGGACCGGGAAATTTCTGTACACTCGTGCTCATTGAATGGCCTTTCTTCCTTTTTCCGCGAGAACCTGGTTGAGAAGCGAGAGATCGTAGAGATGTGAGAGGTCGGGCATTTGGCGGCCGAGAAATCCATCGTCGAAGGCTTGCTGCGCGGCGGTGGTCAATGCACTGTGCAGTGGGTCGTAGGTGACCTGCATGCGAGAGAACGCTTCGTCGAGTACGGCGGGGGCGAGCGCCTTGCCCGTTTCGGCCAGAATCTGCTGGTTCAAGAGCCTTTTGGCATCGGTCTGGTGGGCGTTGATCCAATCGGACAGCTCGACGTTGGCGCGAATCCAATTCTTCACCAGATCGGGATGAGCTTGCAGGAACCTGGTGTTGACGACGAGCAGCCCGATTACAAATTGTCCGTTTGGCCATAGCGTGCGCTCATCCACGAACAGCCGGCCATTTCCTTCGTGGACGAGGCGGGTAGCCCAGGGCTCGGGAGCCCAAGCCGCATCCAAGTCCTTCTTGAGGAAGAGCGTCAACTGGTCGGGATTCGCCATGGGGATGATCCGGACGTCCCCGCCTTTATCGTTCGACTTCATCCCATGGTTCTTGAGCCAGTTGCGCAGAGCGACGTCTTGCGTGTTGCCGAATTGCGGAGAAGCCACGCGCTTGCCGTGGAAATCTTCCGGCTTCTGGATGCCGGAATCATTGCGCACGATCAGGGAAGCGCCGCCACTCGCCGCGCCCGAAACGACGCGAAGCGCTTCGCCGTTGGAGCGGACATAACCATTGATCGCGGGGTTCGGACCCACGTACGTCATATCAATCGCTCCGGCGAAAAGAGCCTCGATGGCCGATGGGCCGGCATTGAAGCTGGTCCACTGCACTTTGACCTGCGGCCCCATGGCCTTCTCGAACCATTCGTTGGCTTTGCCCACCATGGCCTGCGCGTGAGTGATGTTAGGGAAGGCGCCGACACGAATCGTGTTGACGCTTCCCTGAGCCCATCCCGAAGCCACCGTCACCAGCCAGATGGCAAACCCAGTCAATACTCGTCTAGTCATACTTGGGGTCTCCGACCACCACCGGAAGAGTGGCGGCAATTTGTTGCCTGTGATTTTTTGAGCGCTTGATGGCCGAACCGGCGCGCGGGTTGTCGTCCACGATAAGGTCGACCAATGCGGTGTTTTCGAGGATGCGAGCCGCCGCGTCGCGCACCTCGAGAAAGACCTGGTACAAGGCGCGGTGCGGCAGATCGCGGTCGATAAGCTCGCGCAGTTGTTCGGCGTCGCCAAAGGGAGCAAGCGGGCCGTCAATCAGGCGGATGATCTCGCTGAGATGGATGTCGGACGGGTCGCGTCGTAACCGGTATCCGCCCTTGGCCCCGCGAATGCTTTCGACTATGCGGGCGTTCTTGAGTTCGAGCAGGATCAATTCGAGAAACTTCTCCGGGAGAGCTTCCTGGTAGGCGATATCGCGGGTCTTGATGGCACGCTCCTGATGGTGACGGGCGAGCATCATCATGGCGCGCAGGGCGTAAAGTCCTTTTTGAGAAATCTTCATGAGGCGTCAGTATCCGATAAAGTCCATTTGTGTAATAGACTTTATTAACCTGATTCCAATGCAAGCTGGGTTCCAATCCACCCGCCTGCTTGCCGAACTATTAAGTCTTTCGCATTGAATGAGTTAGCGGAGATTGCGAAGTGTGGTCTGGTGGCGGATATGCATGCAGTTGCAGCTTCGAATCCAAAAGTTTGGACTGGGTAGGTTGTCCGTTGCCGGCGCTGAAGCGCGGGGGCTATTTTCAATCGCCCCTACGAGCCCGGGAGGCAATAAAAAAGGGCGCGGAGGTTGGTCCGCACCCTTTTTTCTCTACTTCTATATAACAATTCTGGTGGTGGGAACTTAGGGGAAACTTACCACGGAATGGGCCTAGTGCGAGCAGCGCTTTTTATCGGCAGAGCTAGTCATCCTCCTTTATAGGATTGGGATAGAATTCTGGCGCTATGGCGGATGGGATGCGGAAGGTGTTTGTGGGAGAGAAGGGAATTCGCGCGGGGTGGCGATTCCTGATTTTTGTTGTTCTCCTCGTCGTGTTTCGCGTGGCTGCTTTTCGAGTGCCTCCAGTGTGGCGTCTAGTGAGGTCGACCGAATCGGGGACTTTGACTCCGTTCTCGGATGGGGTTGCGGCGTCGCTCTCGGCGGTGACTGTCTTTCTGGCGGCATTCATCATGGCGCGCATTGAGAGGCGGCGGGTGAGTTCTTATGGACTCTCCTGGAAGGGTGCATTCGGCAAGCTTTTCTGGAGCGGGGTGATTTGGGGGGTGGGCATGCTGACGGTTGAGATGCTGATCCTCCATCGGCTGGGCGGGTTCGAGTTCGGCGGGCTCGCTTTGCGCGGCGGCGCGCTCATTTATTACACGGCGGTTTGGGCGATTAATTTTGTGGTGGTCGGGATCAACGAAGAGTTTACCTTCCGCGGATATCCGCAGGTGACTTTGACGGCAGGCATGGGATTTTGGCCGGCGGCGGTTTTACTGTCGGCTTTGTTTGGAGGCGTGCACCTTTCCAATCCAAATGAAGGATGGGTGGGCGCACTTTCTGTGTTTGTGTTCGGGATGTTTGCCTGCCTGACGCTGAGGCGGACGGGAAATCTGTGGTTTGCGGTCGGCTTTCATGCGGCGAGCGATTACGCCGAGACCTTTATCTACTCGGTGCCGGATAGCGGGTATATGGCGACTGGACACCTGTTGAACTCAAGCCTGCACTCGGGGCCGCGCTGGCTGACTGGAGGCGCGATCGGGCCGGAAGGTAGCGTGTTCGCGTTTGTGCTTCTGGGATTGGCGTTTTGTTTGTTTGCGTGGTTGTATCCGAGAGAGCGGGGCGATGAGGCGGTCACGGATGCAGGTAGTGGTTAAGTGATGGTGACGCGCGTCATTAATCAGTTGGCCGCGTGAGTGCGGGTGGTGAGTGCGGTGCACAGCCATTCTTTGGCATGCATCAGCTTGGGACGCACTGAGTCGGAGCCGTCGCATTTCGCCACGAGTTCGGCGTAGTATCGCTTGGCCTCATCCCTTTCGCCAGCCAACTCGGCCGCTTGCGCCCGCACGCTAGAGAGAATTGAAGCGGTTGGGATTCGTTTTCAACTCGGGTGCACCGGGTCGCACTCCGCATAGTTGTTATATTCTGCAGCAAAGGATGGAACGCGCCAAACCAGGCATGTTTCGGATGTCGAGGGCATCGGCCCCTAAAGGTGCCGCGCGGGTTATGCGCCGAGAGTTACGCTGATCCGAAGCGCTGCGTAGCCGAATGTGTCAGTCCCTATCTGATGCGAGAGCTACAATGACTTGTGCGAAAAAGTTTGGTTGTTGTTATCGCTATCGCAATCTTGTCGTCGATTGCAATTCTATTGGCGCGACAAGCGCCGCCGGTTGTGGACCTCTCGTCTCCTGTCACCACCCTCGGCCAGGCAACGGCCATCACTGTCCGCGTGCGCGACCCGCATGGGGTTCGCAGGCTGGCTGCGGCTGTCGAGCAGAATGGCGTCGCGTATCGGGTTTGGGAAGCCGCGCAGCCAGCGGGCGCGACGGATGGCACATGGAACTTCACGGCCGGCACGAACACCACGCCGCAACTTAAGGATGGCAAGGCAAAATTGATCCTCGTAGCTACCTCGAACGGGTTGCTTCGGAAGAACGCACGATTGGAGCGCGAGGTGACGGTGGTGACAAAACCGCCCGTCATCAGTGTTGATTCGGATCAACACTACCTTTACCTGGGTATGGCGGACCTGGCAACCTTCAATGTCTCCGGTACATGGACAGAGGCCGGCGTGAAGGTCGGCGATCAGACATTTCGCGCTTGGCCTATGCCCGGAGGTAAGCCTGGCTTCTTTTCGCTCTTCGCCTTTGCCTGGAACATGCCGCCGCAAACCGTTCCGGTGGTTTACGCCTCCAATGGCACGGGAAACGATGTGACCAGCACGATCGTGTTCCAGTTTCCGAAGAAAGAGCAGCCCAAGTACACCGTACACAACATGCAGGTAAGCGACCAGTTCATGCAGAAAGTAATCGGCGAGCTGGATCCGAATGGCACCGGTGATCCGGTGCAGCGTTTTGTGAAGATCAATAGCGAGATGCGGCGGGCCAACAACAAGGTGCTTTCGGATCTGCGCCTCAAGACCGCCGACAGGTTCCTATGGTCGCAGCCTTTCATCCGGCAATCGCATTCGCAGGCCGAAGCGAGCTTTGCGGACACGAGGAACTACATCTACAAAGGAAACAAGATCGATCAGCAGGTGCACCTCGGATATGATCTTGCGGCCACGCAGCATGTAGGCGTGGAGGCGTCCAATGATGGCCGGGTCGTGTACGCGGCTCCTCTAGGCATCTACGGTAATTGTGTCGTGGTTGATCATGGCTATGGGTTGCAGACGATCTATGGCCACCTTAGCCAGATTAGTGTGCACGAAGGCGACATGGTGAAACGAGGCCAAGTCATGGGCACCAGTGGACAGACGGGAATGGCTGGGGGCGATCACATCCACTTTGCTATGCAGCTCGATGGCGTGCAGATTGACCCGAAGGAATGGTGGGACGCTCACTGGATCAAGGATCACATTGCGAAACGCGTAGATCTGCCGGATTTCAACAAGTGAGGTCGGGCGCGCAATCTCGGCCATGATACGTAGACCGTCGCCGAAAACCGCAAGCACACGGAAATCTCAGACATGACCGATGCTGGCGGACGCGCTGGATCAGGATCGTCAGACGGCACAGCTATTTGCTGGGAGATGATGTCCGTTAATAGTCTTTGTGGCGTGTGACCTTCTGACGTAGACTTTTCTGTGGTCTCTAACGTTCATCGTTTCCCTGCTGCCCGGTCTCCGAACTTCTCCAGGTCGGAGCGCCGGATTCTGCGGAGTCTTGCCTCGCAGCGCGCCGTTTCGCAAACGTCATCGGGGCTGGGGATTCGAAAAAGCTGGCGGCTTCATTCAACGTATCAGGAGACCCGGTGACATCTGTCGGGATACCAGGGGATCATGACCACCCTGCCCTGAGTCGTGGGCTCGATGTTCTGTCAGCCAAGTTGACCCTGCGGGCCAGACTTCTTCTGTCTTTCGTCGGGGTGATTCTTTTTGCCGCGATCGTCTGGTCGCTGCTGGGCGTGGGTCTGGTTCATCGGAATCTGCCGCGCGTGCAAGATGTTCTTGCCTTTGACCTGAGTGCGGCGGTCGAGATTTATCGCGAACACGTCTCTCACCTCACGGATGCGGTTCGTTTGCTCGCGCAGCAACCGATGGTCCGGCGGCATATCGAGCGAGGCGATGTCGATGATTTGTCTAGCCTGCTGCGAGCCATCCATCGGAACGAGGAGCTCGACATCCTTTTGCTGACGGATACGCAGGGCCAAATCCTGTTTCCGGTTAGGAATCTGGGGCACAAAATTGTGGTCCCGGGCATGGCCATGATGGTGGAGCAAGCGCTGCGCGAGCGTAAAGAGGTTGTGTCGAACGTCAAGGTTTCGGCCAGTCAGCTCGCCGAAGAGGGTCCGTCGCTGATCGAGCGCGCGCGGATTGACGTGGTTTCAACCGCCCACTCCGGTTCGGAAGCGCGGGGCAACGCTTCGGATGGTTTGTTCGCCGCTGCAGCGGTGCCGGTGATGGGCGATGAGGGGCAGCTTCTCGGCGTGCTTTGCGGAGCTGAACTGCTCAACGGACGGAATGCGATCACAGATCGCATCCGAAGCAATCTTTACCGGGAAGAACAATACGATGGTCATGACGTCGCCATCGTTTCCATTTTTCTCGGCGACAAACGGATTGCAACCAGCGCCACCGCAGCCTCGGGGCGAAGGGCGCTCGGCACCTTGGTTTCCGAGGAGGTGTACAAGCACGTGCTTCTCCGCGGCGAACGCTGGATTCGGCCAGGGTACGTGGTTGACGACTGGTACCTGACTGCTTATGAACCGCTTCGCGATCCGCAGGGAGCGGTCATTGGTGCCGTGGGTCTTGGACTGCTCGAGAGCAAATTCAAGGAAACAGAGCACCAGTTGGTGGAGATCCTTTTCGGCGTCACGCTGGTTGCGGTGCTGCTGGCGATCTTTATCAGCTATGGGGCGTCGAATTCCGTCATGAAGCCGCTGAACTCGCTGATTGCGGCAACGGAGAAGGTGACAGCGGGCGTGTCTCCGCGAGACCTGGAGCCTGACCCGCGCGCGCCGATCGAGATCGAGACCCTGCGGAAGTCCTTCAACACCATGACCTCAGCCATTCGCGAGCGCGACCAGCAGCTTCGCCGTCAAACTTCGGAAAAGTTGATGCGCTCGGACCGTCTGGCGATGGTCGGCCAGTTGGCTGCGGGAGTCGCGCACGAGATCAACAACCCGCTCGGCAGCATTCTCCTCTTCAGCCGATTGATCATGCAGCAGGTGCCGGCGGAAGGCAGAACCCGAGAGAACCTGGAGCGCATCGAGAAAGAGACGAAGCGTTGTCACACCATTGTCAGCAACCTGCTCGACTTCGCCCGTCAGCGCGATCCATTGGTGGAATCGGTTGACGTGAATCGACTCATGGATGCAACCCTCAAGCTGTTCGAAGGACAATTTCTGTTTCACAATATCCACATTGTCCGGGACTACAGTCCGACGCTTGCGCCCATCCAGGCCGATGAGGCGCAACTGCAACAGGTCTTCATGAACATCATCCTGAATGCCGCCGATGCGATGAACGGCAAGGGAAGCTTGACGATCACGACGAGCGAGGCGGGCGAGGGAAGCATAAAAATCAGCGTCTCCGATACCGGCTGTGGAATTCCTCCCGAAAACATCGAGCGCGTCTTCGATCCTTTCTTCACCACCAAGGGTGTGGGACACGGAACCGGGCTCGGACTTTCCGTGAGTTATGGAATCGTGCAGAAGCACCAGGGTGACATCAACGTGTCGAGCACGGTTGGCGAAGGCACGACTTTTGCTCTCTCGCTGCCGATGACCCAGGAGAGCCGGGTGTGATGGTGGCTCGCGGCAAAGTTCTGGTGGTGGATGACGACGAGTCGATGCGTATAGCTTGTGCGCAAGCGCTCGAACAGAACGGATTCAACGTTG
Source organism: uncultured Acidobacteriaceae bacterium (assembly GCA_963775845.1). GTDB lineage: Bacteria > Acidobacteriota > Terriglobia > Terriglobales > Acidobacteriaceae > Acidiflorens. The sequence goes on from CAVZKN010000002.1 coordinate 1,646,435, forward strand.
CCTCGGCCGCTGACGGTGAGCGAGCGTTGACGATCGTGGCGGGTGAATCCTTCGATGTGGCCCTGCTCGATCTGCGTATGCCCGGCTTACCAGGGATGGAGGTGCTGCGCAGGCTGAAGCAGGATTCTCCCAATTTGATGGTGATCATTATTACTGCTTACGCCACCATCGATTCCGCGGTGGAAGCGGTTAAGTCGGGCGCCTACAACTATCTGCCCAAACCATTCACGCCCGAAGCGCTCACCCAGTTGGTCAGCAAGGCGGTGACGGCGCGAAGAAGAGCACTGGAGCACACGTGCATCAACCAGGAACTGGAGCGGAAGATGCTCTCCGAGGAGATGATCGGATCCTCCGAGGCCATGAAAAATGTTGCGCGCCTGATCCGCAAGGCTGCTCCGGGCGATTCGACCGTGCTGATCACGGGCGAAACCGGTGTGGGGAAAGAAGTCGTGGCGCGGGCAATCCACCGGCTGAGTCTGAGATCTGAGAGGCCGTTTGTGACAGTGGATTGCGGCGCGTTGGTGGAAAGCTTATTCGAGAGCGAATTATTCGGGCACGTGAAGGGAGCGTTTTCAGGGGCCGTCGAGTCGACCGTGGGCAAGATCGAACTTGCGCATGGAGGAACACTCCTGTTGGATGAAATTGCCAATATCAACCCGCAAATGCAGGCGAGTCTGCTGCGCGTAGTGCAGGAACGCGAAGTTTGCCGCGTAGGAAGCACGCAGAAGAAGAAGGTGGACGTACGCATTCTTTCCGCCACCAACCGCAATCTGCTGGCGGAGGTCCACGATGGAAAATTCCGCGAGGATCTCTACTACCGGTTGAATGTTATCCATATCGCTGTGCCCGCGCTCCGCGACCGGCTGGAGGATATTCCTGCGCTGGTAACGTATTACCTTAAGAAATTAGCAATCGAGAAGCAGAGGCCAGCGCCTGCAGTTACAGAAGAGGCCATGCGCTTTCTGAAGAGGCACGAATGGCCGGGTAATGTGCGCGAGCTGATCAATGCCTTGGAATATGCCATCGTAACCTCCGATGGGAGCGCGATTGGACCTTCCGATCTACCCTACGGTGCAAACGATCCCGAGGGGCGCGGCTTGCTGCCGGGAGTTGCCACCGAGGAAGGGCACCTCGCTCGCCAGGAAATGAACGAGATACTCAAAGCGCTCCAGCAATTTCGCGGCAACAAAACGAAGACAGCGGAATACTTGGGCATCAATCGCAAGACGCTTCGCGAAAAACTCCGCAAGATCGAGGAGCGAGGAGCGGGAGTCGATCTCCAGTAACTTCGTAACGCAATCCTCTGATTTCTTATTTGCGGCTTGCACAACCGCATTCGTCCCAGCGGCAGCGGTACTTTAGCACCCAGTTAACGACCCACCGGTACAAAAAGTACCAGCGACCAGTTACGCCACGCGGCATGTGCTGGCAGAGATGGGTTAGCGCCACTGAGTAACTCCAGCACTTGCCACGCTCTGCAAACACTCCTCGCTTTCTTTCCTCAATATGAACTCTCCATCGCAAGTTGGCATGCAACTTGCCACTACTAGGATTGTTAAGGTTCAGATCGATTGGTCGAACGAGTGACCTCTTCGAACACGCGAGGGATTTATGGAGACCATGAACAGCACAACGACGCAGCCGCTTCCCTATCCTCTTGATGTGGTCGTGATCGATGACGAGGAAACTTTCACCGAGGGTTGCCGGCAGACACTCGAGATGGGAGGATACCGGTCCGCGGTTGCGCAAAACGGGCACCAGGGCCTGGATCTAGTGCAGGTGGCACATCCCGGCGTTGTGCTGGTCGATCTGAAGATGCCCGGCATGAATGGCCTGGAGGTTCTCAATCATCTGGCCACGAGTGCGCCCTTCGCAGTGCCGATCATCGTGACGGGCCACGGCACGGTCGATTCCGCCGTCGAATCCATGAAGGTTGGGGCTTTCGATTTTCTCACTAAGCCCTTCGAGCCCGAGAAGCTTCTGGAATCGGTGCGGCGCGGCCTGAGTTTGAGCAGTCTGCGCAAGGCTGCGAAGGAAACTCCCGCGGAGAAAACAGTGGGCGCGGCGATGATCGTACCCCAGAACAAGAATGATGTGGTGCTTCAAGGCCTTGGTGTTTTGAGCGAGGCATACTCCCTGGGGCTCGACAAGCGGGAACTGATGGATGAACTTTCCTACCTGGAGTCTGAGGCCAAGTACCACGCCGAAAGCCTCGGACAGATCAAGAAGAAGGAGAGAGCAATCCTTGACATTCGCAATGAGCTGCTGGAAGCCGATTCCATCATGGAGAAGTATGACTTCCAGAAGGGAGCGCTGATACAGGTTCTGCTGGATGTACAAGAGAAGCTGCACTGGATTCCGCGGCACATCATCCACTGGATTGCGGTGAGGCTGAACGTGCCCCCGGCGGAGATTCACACCATCGTGAACTTCTATGAAGCATTCAGCCTGGAACCGCGAGGCGAACATTGCGTGCAGGTCTGTACGGGCACGGCATGTCATGTGCGCGGGGCGCAGGAGATGCTTCTGCGGGTTTCCGCCGTGCTGGGCCTGCAGGCAGGACAGACTGACAGTCGTCAGCAGTTCACGCTGGAGACCGTTCACTGCCTGGGATGCTGCGCCTTGGCGCCGGTGGTGCAGATCGACAAGGACTACTACCACCAACCGTCGAAAAATCGCTTGGCGAGGATCGTCAAATCCCTTGCCCTGGAAAAAGACAAAGAGGAGGCAATTCCATGCCGACACTGAGAACTCCCGCCGAGATTGCCGCGCTGAGGAAGAGAATTCTGCTCGAACGGCAAGTCAAGCCCGTTTGGATCACCGTATGCACCGGGACCGGCTGCTGCGCTTACGGTGCGGAGGCACTGGCCGACAACTTTCAGAAGGAAATCGAGGAGCGCGGAATCGGAGACAAGGTCGGCTTGCGCCGCACCGGATGCCACGGTTTCTGCGAGCGCGGACCGCTGGTGGTGATCCAGCCGAAGGGAATCTGCTATCTGGATGCCAAGGTAAAAGACGTACCGCTCATTCTGGAAAAGACCGTTCTCGGCGACAGAGTGATCGAGTCTCTTCTCTATCGTGACGAGGAAACCGGCCAGCGCGTCAGCCGGGCTGAAAATATTCCTTTTTACAAACATCAGAAACGCATTCTGCTCGAAAACAATGTGCTCATCGACGCCACCAGCATTCTCGATTACATCGCGGTGGCCGGCTACTCGGCGCTGGTGAAGGCGCTGACGGAGATGCGTCCGGAAACGGTGCTGGACGAGGTGATGAAGGCGGATCTTCGCGGCCGCGGCGGCGCGGGATTTCCTGCCGGCGTGAAGTGGCAGACCACTCGACGTGCCCCCGGCATTCCCAAATACGTGGTGGTCAATGGCGATGAAGGTGACCCCGGCGCCTACATGGATCGCAGCCTGCTGGAAGGCAACCCCCACAGCGTTCTGGAAGGCCTCATCATCGGGGCTTATGCCATCGGCGCTTCCGAGGGATATGTCTACGTGCGGCAGGAATATCCGCTGGCCCGCAAGCACACGCAACGGGCGATCGAACAGGCTCGCGAGTATGGACTGCTGGGCAAGGACATTCTCGGCTCGGGATTCTCGTTCGATGTGAAAATCCATCGCGGCGCTGGCGCCTTTGTGTCAGGAGAATCGACCGCTCTGATGAATGCGATTGAAGGGCATGTGGGTGAGCCCAGGCCGAAATATATTCACACCTCGGAGAAGGGTCTGTGGGGAAAACCGACTTGCCTGAACAATGTTGAGACTTGGGCCAACGTTCCTTTCATCGTCAGCCGTGGTGCCGACTGGTTTCGCAGCATGGGGACCAAGAGCAGCAAAGGAACGAAAATATTCTCCCTCGTGGGCCGGGTTAAGAACACGGGTCTGGTGGAAGTTCCGATGGGAATCACGCTCCGCGACATCGTTTACAAAATCGGCGGGGGCGTGCCCGAAGGAAAGAAATTCAAAGCCGTGCAAACCGGCGGTCCGTCGGGCGGCGTTCTTCCCGAATCCCTGCTAGATCTGCAGGTCGATTTCGACAAGCTCGACCAGGCCGGCTCGATGATGGGCTCGGGCGGCATGATCGTAATGGACGAGGACACCTGCATGGTCGACACCGCCCGCTACTACGTGAACTTTCTGGCTCACGAATCGTGTGGGAAGTGCGTCCCTTGCCGGGAGGGTCTGCGGCAGATGCTGCGGATTCTGGACCGCATCACGGCGGGCGAAGGTAAGGAAGGAGACATACAACTCCTCGAAGAACTGTCGGACTTCATGGAGATGGCCTCTCTCTGCGCACTCGGCAGAACAGCATCCAATCCGGTTCGCAGCACGCTCCGGTACTTTCGCAATGAATACGAAGCCCACATCCGGGAGAAACGCTGTCCGGCTGGAGTGTGCGCGGCGCTGATCGAGTACGAAATTGACCAGCAGAAATGCACCAGCGCCTGTGGAGCCTGTGCGCGCGCCTGTGCCGTGGATGCGATTGAGAAAGTTGATGCGCATACCTATACGATCGTGCAGGAAAAATGCATCAAGTGCGGGTCCTGCTTCACGGCGTGTCCGGATAAGTACAGCGCCGTGATCAAGCGCCCGGCGGCCGTGCTGCGGCCGACTCCAATTCTCGAACAGCAGATTGAAACCAGGGTGTAGAGGGAGAGCGTCATGGAACAGGTAACGCTGGAAATCAACGGCAAGTCGGTGCAGGCGCCGAAAGGCGCGACCATCCTACAAGCTGCGAAGGCGGCCGGAATCAAGATCCCCACCCTTTGCAGCGATGACAAACTTGAACCCTATGGGGCCTGCCGTATGTGCATGGTCGAGATCGTGAAGCATGGACGGGTTCGGCTGGTCGCTTCCTGCCTTTTTCCAGTGGAGGAGGGCCTCAGCGTTCAAACCGATTCCGAAAAGGTGATGCGCATCCGCAAGATGATCATCGAACTCCTCTGGCCAGCTTGGCAGCAGTATGCCGATGAATACGGTATCGCGAAATCGCGCTTCCAGCCAGGGATGACCGATTGCAGTTTGTGCGGACAGTGTGTCCGCTATTGTGCCGAGGTCAAGAAAGAGAATGCGCTTTATTTCAAAGGAAGAGGCATTGACCGGAGACCCGCACTGATCGAAGGTGCCAGTGACCAATGCGGTCAATGCCGAGAGTGCTTTGATCTCTGCAGCGGCGGATGGGTTGTGGCTTCACGCGTTTGAAGGCGCTTCTGTTTGCGGTTCGGAAATGGTTTTTTGATCGGGAATGGCGACGTGGTCCTGGCACGAGTTCGGGGCCACCAGGGAATGTGACATGATCGAAATTCGCATTCATGGTCGCGGTGGTCAGGGTGGTGTCATTGCTTCTGAAATTCTGGCGCAAGCGGCCTTTCATCAAGGCATGCATGTCCAGGCGTTTCCGGCGTTTGGCTCGGAGCGGCGTGGAGCACCGGTAACAGCTTTCCTGCGGTTGGACCGGAATCCCATCATGGTTCGCTCCAAGGTCTATCAACCTGATGGCCTCCTGATTCTCGATCAAGGTTTGCTCAAGCTAAACCTAAGCGGCATAGTCGCCGGATTAAAACCGGGCGGTTGGATCTTAATCAATTCTTCGTTGCCGCCCGAGGACTTTCCTGAACTTCAGCAATTCGAAGTTTGCACGGTGGATGCAGTTGCCATTGGCCGCCGGCACAAGCTTGGTTCAGCCACCGCGCCTATCGTCAATACCGCCATGGCGGGAGCTGTCGCCCGATTCCAGAATCTTGCTGACTTGGACAATCTTGCCCTCGCAGTTCGTAACGCCGTGCCGGTCAACCAGGAAGAAAACGTGGCTGCGGCCATGGATGGCGCCCGCGAAATCCAGCAGAGAAATTCGTGGGCGGGACGGAGGTATGGTCATGGCAGCGCCGGAACCGTGCTGGTTGGATGAGCGTGCAGAGGTTGCGTTCTCGGGCGAGCCGACCACCGCGATCAATACCGGTTCCTGGAAATCCATAGCGCCGCGACATGAGGACAAGCTTCCTCCGTGTTCGGAACGGTGCCCCGCAGGCAACGATATTTCGAAGGTGCTTTCGTTGCTCGCTCAGTCGGATGTTGCCGGTGCGGCTAAGCTGTTGCGCACAACCAATCCCATACCAGCGACGCTTGGGCGGGTTTGCCCGCACTTCTGTGAATCGCATTGTAACCGCGATGCTTTGGGTGGAAGCATTACAGTGCACATGCTGGAACGCTTCCTCGGAGACTACTCGCTCGCTCATGCTGCGGACGTGGAGTTAAGGCCGAGTTCAAGAACTGGGAAAAAAGTGGCCGTAATCGGAGCAGGCCCCGCAGGAATCTCGGCTGCCTACGCGTTGACTCTGAAGGGCCATGAAGTGCAGGTGTTTGACGACAAGCCAAAGCCGGGTGGATACCTGCGTACTGGAATCCCCGATTATCGATTGCCCAAGACAACGCTCGACCGCGAGATTGCGGTGGCAGAGCGTGTGGGAGTGAAGTTTCGACCGAATACGCGCATCGGCCGCGACATCACGATCGAAAGTCTACAGAATCAATTTCACGCGGTGATCGTGGCCGTGGGTTTGCACAAGTCACGCGCGCTCGATTTGCCCGGAGCCGATCATCCCAACGTCTATAGCGGCGTAGAACTGCTGGAACGCATTCTTGCTGGCGAGGCGCCGAACCTGCCACGCGTCGTTGCCGTGATCGGCGGAGGGAATACGGCCATCGATGTGGCTCGCTCCGTGCTGCGGCTGGGAGTCAAGCCGATCGTCGTATATCGCCGCACCGAGAAGGAAATGCCTGCGATCGGTTCGGAAGTCGAAGATGCCAAAAAGGAGAGCATCGAATTTCGGTTTCTGGCGGCTCCAGCGCAGGTTCTACAGAATGGAAATGGCGCGATTATTGCGCTCGAATGTCAGAAGATGAAGCTCGGGAACCCGGACTCGTCGGGGCGGCGATCGCCGGTTGCCATTCCGAACGAGAAATTTCGCATTGCGGTATCGGGAGTCATTGTCGCGACCGGAGAACTTGCCGACTTGAGCTTTGTTCGGAAAGAAAACGACAGCAAAAATAACGACGGATATTTCTTCGCTGGAGACGTCGCGACCGGCCAGGGCACGGTGGCCGCTGCGGTTGGCAATGGCCTGCAAGTGGCAGCGTCGGTCGATAGCTACTTGCGAACCGGAGTCCGCCCACCGGAACCTCCCGGCCTGCGCAGCCTCTGGGGACGCACCGTCAATGTTACGACAGTCGCAACATCCGACCTTCTGAATCCCGCATATCTCCATACGCGGCCGCAGCCTGCCATCACCTCAATTCAGCACGGACTCCCGCCCACAACCCCGACAACCTTTGACGAGATCGTGCAAGGATTCGACTCGGAACAGGCGCAGAGCGAAGCGCGCCGCTGCTTCTCTTGCGGTACATGCAACGAGTGCATGAATTGCTACTACTGGTGCCCTGATATTGCCGTTCATCGCGAACCGCAAAATGGTGGTCTCACGGTCGACTCCATGCACTGTAAAGGCTGCGGCATCTGCGTGGAGGAGTGCCCGCGCAGCGCCATGAGTATGGGGGAGGTGCAGCCATGAAAGCCGTCCTGAAGGGGAATAGTGCGGTCGCGCGGGCGGTTGGGATGGTGCGTCCGCAAGTTATCTCCGCCTATCCGATTACGCCCCAGACATCGATCATTGAAGAGCTCGCCGATATGGTGACGAGCGGGCAACTTAAAGCGAAGTTCATCAAAGTCGAATCGGAACACTCGGCCATGGCGGGTTGCATTGCAGCTGCTTCAGTGGGAGCCAGAGTCTTTACCGCGACTTCTTCGCATGGCCTGGCCTTGATGCATGAGATGTTGCATTGGGCCGCGGGGGCGCGACTGCCCGTGGTTATGGTCAATTGCAACCGTGCGCTCGGTCCCGGCTGGAATCTGTTTGCGGACCAAACCGATTCGTTGTCGCAGCGTGACACGGGATGGATGCAGATCTACTGTGCTTCCGCTCAGGAGGTATTCGATACCGTCGTCCAGGCTTACGAGGTGTCACAGCGAACGCTGCTTCCTTCCATGGTGATGCTCGATGCTTTCTTTCTGTCGCACACCTACGAAGATATTGAGCTACCTGAACAAGATGTGGTGGACCGATTTTTAAGTCCGTATGAACTCCCCCACCGACTGGATCTGTCACGGCCAACCCTGGTGAGTCCCGTTACAGATGAGAACCACTACATGGAGTATCGCCACAGGATAGCAGTCGCTCATGAACACGCGCTCCGCGAGTGGCAGAAGGCGGACGAGCGTTGGCAAGCCATGACCGGACGAGGCTATGGCCTGATCGAAGAGTACAAGAATAACGACGCTGAGATTGTGTTGGTTGCCAGCAGCACGATTGCGCGCACTGCGCGCGTTGCCATCGACCACCTTCGCGCCGAAGGCATCCCGGCGGGACTGGTCCGGTTGCGGGTTTTCCGGCCGTTCCCGGCGGCAGCCTTGCGGAGTGCTTTGGCTGGAAAGAAACAGGTGATTGTGCTGGACCGCGATTGCTCTTTTGGACACCACGGGATCTATCACCAGGAGATCAAGTCGGCACTGTTCGAGGCTCCTTACGCTCCTCGAGTCCATTCTCCTCAAGTCCAGGGCGTTATTGCCGGTCTGGGAGGTCGCGATGTTACTCCCGAAGATATGAGTGAAATTATGTCGCTGGCGTGGCAGAACAAGCTGACGGGGCCGGTTACGTGGTGGGATACCTTGCCCGAGAAAGAACCGGATTCCGTTTTGCTTACGGTGTAACGAGGCAACAGCATGGCTGCGATACAGGCGAACGCATACGATCCTCGCAATCTCCACTTGAGTGATGAGGAGTATCTGTACTCCGGACACCCGGCGTGTCCCGGTTGCGGCGCCGCGCTGGGCCTGCGCATTGCCCTCAAAGCGCTTGGGGAAAAGACGATCGTCGTGATTCCTGCCTGCTGTTTTGCCGTCTGTGTCGGCTCCTACCCATTCAGCGCAGTGAAAGTACCCGTGATGAATGTTGCGTTCGAGACGGCAGCGATTTCCGCTGCCGGTGTCCGCGCCGGATTAGACGCTCAGGGAAAAAGCGACGTGAACGTGCTGGCTTGGGCAGGTGACGGCGGAACATTCGATATTGGCTTGCAGTCGTTGTCGGGAACCGTCGAGCGCAACGACAACATCATTTACGTTTGCTACGACAACGAAGCCTACATGAATACCGGCATTCAACGCTCGTCGGCTACGCCGTATGGTGCATGGACCACGACGACACCTTGGCCTTCTCCGAAACAAGAACCCAAGAAAGACATCATCGGCATTCTGGCCGAACACCGGATTCCCTATGCGGCCACCGCATCGATTGCGTTTCCGGAGGATTTCGCGCGGAAGTTGGAGAAGGCGAAGTCCATGCCAGGCGCCAAGTTCCTGCACCTTTGGGTCGCGTGCCCGACGGGACACAAGAGCGAGGAGCGCTTCTCGATCCGGATCGCCAGATTGGGGGTTGAAACCGGCATCTTCCCGCTCTATGAAGTTGAAAACGGAACGCGCTATACGATTAATCGGGAACCATCGTTTCGGGACGTGAAGGAATATCTCGGTCTGCAAGGACGATTTCGCCATCTGACCGAGGAGCAAATTGGGACCATACGCAGCAATGTCAAATCTGGATGGAGACGTTTGCGCGGAAAGGTTCGACTCGGGAACGAACTGGAAGAAGAAGACCGGCTGACTGAGGTCTGAGGACATGTCGATGGGCACCCTAGTAGGAACGCGGCCGGTAGAAAGTGTTCTAGACTTGGAACCTATGCCTTGCATTGAAAAACTTCTTCTCAGCGGAAACGAGGCTGTGGCTTCAGCGGCGCTGGATGCCGGTATAACGCTAGGAACAGGGTATCCCGGAACGCCTTCGACAGAAATTCTCGAACACTTCGACCGACTGGGTGGGCATGCGCAGTGGGCGCCGAATGAGAAGGTCGCGCTAGAAGTCGCCATCGGCGTTGCCATCGCGGGCGGCCGCGCCCTCGCGACCATGAAGCACGTCGGCCTCAATGTGGCTGCTGATCCCTTCTTCACGGTTGCTTACATGGATGTCAAAGGAGCGCTGGTGGTAGTTTCGGCCGACGATCCCGGTATGGCGTCGAGTCAAAACGAGCAGGACAACCGCCATTACGCGCGAGCGGCAGCTGTTGCCATGTTCGAGCCCTCCGACTCGCAAGAAGCGTATGACTTCACGCTGCAGGCGATTGCGGCTTCCGAGCGATGGCATGCTCCCGTGCTTTTGCGCCTCACTACGCGGGTTTGCCACTCGAAGACGCTCGTGCAGCGTGCCGCGAAGAACTCGGTGCCATCGGCGCGGACTCCGCACTTCGTTCCCGATCTGAAAACACAAGTCATGATTCCCGCGTATGCGCGCCCAGCTCACCATCGCCTGCGCGCAAAACTGGCGCAGATGACGGAATGGAATGAGCAGCACGGTCCCAATCAAATCATCGACGGCCCCGCCGAGGTGGGAATCATCACCTCCGGCATCTCTTACCAGCACGTGCGCGAGGCTGCGCCTGAGGCAAGAGTTTTGAAACTGGGCATGACCCATCCCCTGCCGCTTGAAATGATGCGCAAGTTTTCGCAAGGAGTGAAACGCTGCCTGGTGATCGAAGAAGGTGATTCCTTCCTGGTCGAGAATGCCCGCATGGCTGGCATCTCCGTTGAAGATAAGCCCGCCATGTATCGCTTCGGCGAACTCAACGTTCCACGTGTGCGCCGCATCCTAAGCAACGACACCACGCCCGAGCCCGCACCCGTTCCCGGCAAGCCCCCTGAGCTCTGCCCCGGTTGCCCACATCGCAATGCGTTCAGCGCGCTGAAAGATCTCAACACGATTGCCTCCGGCGACATCGGCTGCTACACGCTTGGTGTGTTGCCGCCGTTTGAGGCATTGCACACCTGTGTTTGCATGGGCGCGTCCATCGGGGTGGGTCTCGGGCTGCGGCACGCTCTCCCGCCCGAGGAAGCAAAACGAGTCATCAGTGTGATCGGTGATAGCACGTTCGTTCACACTGGAATTCCCGGCATCGTCGAGATGGTTTACAACCCACCGCCCACCGGACACGTGGTGATGATCCTCGACAACGGCATCACCGCAATGACCGGCCTGCAAGAGAATCCCTCCACTGGGCGCGCACTCAATCACAGCCATACGGGAAAGATCGTGTTGGAAGAGTTAGTTCGTTCGCTCGGCGTTTCCAACGTCCATGTCATTGACGGAGTCACCGATCCCAAAGGTTTGGAGCGTTTGCTCGCAGAGGCGATCGAGAAGCCCGAGCTCTCGGTGATCATCAACCGGCGTACGTGCCTGCTGGCCACCAAGTTGATCAAAGAATATGAGAGGTGCTATGAAGAGCAGCCAAGTCACTAACATTGTGATTGCAGGCTTGGGAGGGCAAGGCGTGCTGAGGGCGTCCGACATTCTTGCCGACGTCGCCTTCGCCGCCGGCCTGGATGTGAAGAAGAGCGAAGTACACGGCATGAGCCAGCGCGGTGGATCGGTTGCCAGTGACGTGCGCTTCGGCGAACACGTCTACAGTCCCATGGTTCCTGAAGGCGAGGCGGACTTTCTCGTCGTCGTTTCTTCCGACCAGGTTCCGGTGAACCGTCACCTCCTCAGGGCTTCGGGAACGCTCCTCGAGCCGGCGCAGTTCAACCTCGAAGGACTTCGCAACAAGAAGAGTGTGAACGTGGCTTTGCTCGGCGCCTTGAGCCTGCACCTCGAATTCTCTGGCGAAGGTTGGATCGAGGCCATCCGCCGGAATTTTCCGGAAAAGCTGTTGCAATCGAATCTCGACGCGTTCCGTATGGGCAGCCGAGCCGCAACATCACCGGAGTGACAGGAATGACAAGCCCCTATCAATCTTGCGTCCTCAGTTGCGACAGACAGCGCACCAACATTTGTGAAGGAGTCATGGCATGAAATCGCTTATGTGTTGGGAACCGTTTCCAGAATCAGGCTCGATCGAAGCGCAGATGAACCGCGTGTTCGAAAATATCATCGAATCGCCGACGCGAGCAGAGTACAACTACTTTGGCAGGACCTGTCTGATCTCAAGAGACGAGGAAATGAGTGCCACAGAGTTTGACCTTCCGGTCGATATCGACGAGGCAGTTGCAAATCCGCTGAATGTCACTGAAGACTGCTTGCCGGCCAGAAGGTGAGAAGCTCGAAACATCCTCGTGAAAAATCCAACGGCCGCTGGGTCGGCTTGAAGAACGTCATTTCTCTTCTTAGAGCGCGGCTATGACCTCATAAAGACGCATTTCATTCTCTGCGCTCACTCAGTCCGCGGAGCACGACCGCATTTTGCCATAGAAGTGCCGTTCCTTCTCGGGGCCACATTACGGTTATCACCAGCCCCACTGCGACGAGTGCTGATAGGATACGCGACTAACCGATCATTTTGCGTTGATCGCCGATGCGCCGCTCCCGTTCGTTTGCGAATCGCTCCACCCCTGCGAAAATCGAATCGGGGTCGAGATGCGCTTCCGCGATCACGTCCGCTTCGAGGCCGCCGCTTCTCCAGGAATTGTCGAAGTCGGACGTGAGTGAATACTCATCCGTCAACGGACCGAGGTTGCGCAGCGGCCACATGCGTCGCGTGCCCGTCGTTACCACCATCAAATCGTAGCGAGCCTCGGCCGGCAACACGGAATCGCGATACGCTTGCGGCTGGCGATCGAACAGTTCCTCGCTGATCGCCGCGATCACCTTCACGTTCACACCGGCCGCCTCGAGTTTCGGCAGCACTTTCACAAGATTCACAGTGGAACTCGATCCTTGCGCGATCACGTAACCGTGGCGCGGCGTGCCTGGAGCGAAATCGCGAATGACATATAGCCCTTTTGCCGCGGCGCGCAGATCGGAGTCGGCGAAATGGCTGCGGTCCGCCGCCGCGAAGTCGGGACGCGCCACTTCCAGCGTAATGATGCCCACGCGCGGATCGCGCGCAGCGATTTCCGCCGCCGCGAAATAGCCGGGCGCGACATCGTTGTAATCCCAAAAGCTCAAATTGATTACCTGACCGCGCGGGAACAGCTTCCACACTTGCGGCGCGAAGATGCCGAAGTGCGTGCGCGCATCAGCCGCGGTTTCAGGACCGGAGTGCGCGGCGAGTATATGCAGCACGCCCATGCGAAATTTGCTGTCCTGATTTTGCTGACTCCAGACGCGCGCCGGAGTGTACATCAGCGGCGTGAACGCCCCGTACGTGCCGCTCAAAGCCCAAACACCGGCGAATTTTTCGGGATCGACGGAAGCGCTTTGACTCACCAGCCCGATAGCGGTCGAAACATTACCCGCCTCTTGTATCGGCGCTTTCAAGCGCGTCCCCAGCGGATTGTCCTTGGGGCTGTAGTGCCCCCACAAACTGCCGTGCTCCACGTTGATCGACTCCGAAAGGTCGGCGGCCACCGTGAAGAATCGTCCTTCCGTGACGTAATTCATCCACTTGATGATTTCGGAAATTGCGCGCCGCGCCCCGGCCACCTCACCCGGCTTCTTGAACAGCGCAATGCTGACTTGCTTCTCCGCGCCGGAAATCGCATTGCGAATCGTGACCTTCTGCGGTTCTTCCGGTAGCGCAGAAACCCGCAGGCGATCGTCCAGAAACGGATCGCTCGCGGCTGAGATGCGCAACTTCACGTTGTCGCGCAAGGTGTCGCGCACGGTGTCGCCGATCTCCACCAGGCGATCGGCGAGGCGATCGCCCAATCCGTTGCGGTCGAGCAGCGACATCACGATGTCGAGGTTGGTCTTAAACTGGATCAATCTCTCGCGATTATTGCTGACCGCGCCCTTGCGAATTCCTTCGAACTCCACGCCGTAATGCTTCTCGAAAGTCTGCGCCAGCGCGAGGAAATACTCCGAGTTCATCTTCAGCGCGTAGGGATGGCTTGGGTAACTCACCAATTGGTCCCCGGCGAAGCCGGGAATTTTCCCGTTGACGGCTGTGGGCCAATAGCCTTTGATCGTTTTGCCGATTGCGGCGATGGGACGGCGGTCGTGCGGGTCCACGGCGTCCATGGCTTTCAGCACCGCGGCCACTTGGCCGTAATTGTTGCCGTTCGCCAGGGTAAAGACATTCCATCCGTACGACGTCCATTGGCTCACGAGATCGTAGCCGTCGAAGCACTCGGCGATCACGCCGCCAATCTTGCCGCCAATCAGGCAATCGTCGATGCCCGCGTTGTTGTCGGAAATCATGACGCGCAAACGCTTTCCCACTTGCAGTGCGAGCGCCTGTGTCTTGAACTCCTGCGCGTGACCTTCGGTGAGCGCGAATTCCCCTTCCAGCGCGATCACTTTCGGCGAGGATGGCGCGCCCATCACATCCCAGAACGCCGCTTTACCTGCGGCCGTTGCGATGCCGATGCCCGAGGGTCCGCCGTTCACGTCGTTGGTGCAGTCGGTGCTTTCGGCATGTCCCGAGAGCGCGCGTATGCCGCGGTCTTTCGCTTGCGCGAACAGTGGATGGTCCTCCAAATCCGTTTCGCACAGCAGCGTCTTCAGCGCGCCCGCGCCGCGCCGGAATCCCAACGCGTCGATCGGCAGCATCGCGACCTGCGGATCGACGTGATAACGCGGATCGCCGGTCTGCTGATACTTGCGATACAAGGCCTGGCCCATGATCATCCACAGCGCGTAGCAGGTGGGGATCGAATGGCCCGCCGCGAGCATGAACTTGTCACAGTAAGGATGCTTCGGACGGCGGTAATCGTAACGGAGCCCGCCATTTTCAGGACCGACCAGATGCGCCGCAACATTGTACGGTGTGTAGGCGAGCGGTCCGCCGAGATGCCCGGTCTGCGCGTAATTTCCGAGCAGCACCAGGGTCATGCAGGTCATGTATCCAACGTCGTCCAGCAGCGGATCGTATGCCAAAGCTTGTTGCTGGGAGAGAGAGGGAACTACGTGAGTGAGCGATGTCATAGGCGGTCTCAAAAATCATAGCATCCGTGAAGCAAGTCGAGGTCGGGCGCAATATCAGGCAATGCACCGCTCGATGACATACTGACAGCTCCGCCTGGAGGGGCACCGAAAGCAAGCGCATCGAGCCCAACCGCTTTGGAAACGCTCCGTTGAACACGCCGGACGAACTGGATCACTGGCGCCCTTTACCGAAGGGCAGATCTTCGTTTCCCGGCAGTAGAAACCGCCAATGCCGGATGCTGTCTACGTGCGCGTCTGTGCGAAGGACGTATCGCGGTCCGCCGGTTAATCCCCCGTGCCCTCGAGCGTAGCTGTCTGCTTGTTGTTGCTCTTGCCCGCGTTATCGATAACTTCCAGCTTCGCGTTCCGCGTGCCTTTGGCTTTGGGCTTGAACGTCACCGAGATCGTGCAATTGTCTCCCGCCCCTAGCGTGCTCGGATAGATCGGACAAGTGTTCGTCTGCTGGTAGTCGCTGGGGTCATTGCCAATGACGCTAATGGTGGAGATGGTCAGCGGCGTTGTCCGGGATTGCTGAGCACCGTGCTGAGTGTACTGTTACCGCCGACCTTGACCTGCCCAAACGCCCGGCTGTCGGGCGTGAGAACCGCTTGCGGATTGTCATGATCGCCGAAAGGCTGACCTGCTGCGGGCTCCCGGGAGCGTTGTCGGCGAGGTTGAGTGTTGCTGATAGCGTCCCCGAGTCAATGGCATTCGAGAACACGATGATGCGGCAACTCTTCCTTGCGCCGATGGATCCCGGGCACTCATTGGAGAAGGTGCAATCGCCGGGGTTCGTGCCAGGGCCAGCGTCAACGAAACCTTGCTGATGGTAAGCGCGGCACCGCCGACTTTCTCGTCCACGTTTCTACGGCGTGACAAAAGTCATCGGCACCGGTCTGCCGCTCCATTAACTTCAGAACATCAAGCAAGCATTGAGGTAGGAAGGAAATGAACGAGAAAAGTGATGCTCTCCGTGCCGCTCAGCAGTCTCGTATGCGAGCCATGGTGATTCCTCGCGAACATGGCGCCTGGGGTCTGCTTCTTGTCCCTCTGTTCACGGGAGTCGTCGCGGGCTATGCTTCCGAGCATCGAATCTGGCCGTTGCTCACCTTTACGGTGGCGGCACTGTCGTTATTTTGGCTGCGGACGCCGGTCGAAAGCCTCCTCGGCACCGGTGCTTTGAGGGCCAACACGAAAGAAGAACGACGGATGGCGCTGGTTGCATCGGCTTCCTTTGCTGCCGTCGCGATCGCTTGTCTGACCAGCCTGATGTGGGCCGGACAAAACTTGCAGTTGCTCTTTTTGGGAGGAGCAACCGCCTTTGCGTTGTTGGTCCAAGCAGTTCTCCGCAGCCTCGGCCGGAAAACGCGAATGATGGCTCAGTTGGTCGGCGCAATTGGCCTCACTTGCACCGCACCGGCTGCTTACTGCATCGGCACCGGCCGGCTCAGCGAACTCGCTCTAATTCTGTGGGCGGCTAACTGGATCTTCGCCGGCAACCAGATTCATTTCGTGCAACTGCGAATTCATTCTGCTCGAGCCATAACTTTCTCCGAGAGACTGGCGCGCGGCAAGGTCTTCTTATTGGCGCAGCCGGTATTGTTTGCGTCGCTCGTGGTCGCCGCGTTCTGGCATGTGCTCCCTCCACTGGCGATTGTCGCGTTTCTACCCGCTCTGGTTCGAGGCACGCTGTGGTTCTTCAGTAAGCCGCAACCGCTCGATGTCCGAAGTTTGGGATGGTCGGAGATGAAGCATGGCGTTGCGTTTGGATTGCTCCTTGCAGTTGCATTCAGTTGTTGGTAATGTCCGGACGCCGGACGCGGAGAATGAAACCGGTGTTTCCTAGTCCAGACCCGAAAGGGCGAAAAACATGCGCTTGAAAGTTTATGGGCATACAGTTCGCAAGTGTCTTTGCCGATGACTTTGGTAGACGACAATTCGAGGTCGACACAGAGTCGGCATCTGCTGCTGGGCACCGTCTCCTTCACGGTTTGTTTTGCTGCGTGGGGCCTCATCAGCGCTTTCGCTCCCCGCTTTCGACTACAGTTTCATCTGTCCGCAACCCAAACGGCTTTTCTGGTTGCAGTACCCGTTCTACTGGGTGCATTGGCCCGCATACCAATAGGAATGCTGGCCGACCGCTTTGGCGGCCGCGCTGTTTTCGCCGTCTTGATGTTTTTTGTCGCCTTGCCAGTAGCCTTGGTTCCCTCCGCAGCCAGCTACCACAATCTCCTCATCGTGGCGTTCCTTCTCGGGATGGCGGGATCTTCGTTCGCGGTCGGTGTCGGCTATGTCTCCCGCTGGTTCTCTATGGAGAGCCAGGGCAGCGCGCTCGGCGTCTATGGACTGGGCAACATTGGCCAGTCCGCTGCGGTCTTCCTTGGCCCCGTAGTGGCTGCCGCGTACGGGCTTCGCACCGTCTATTGGGGAATGTCCATCATCCTTTTGGTTTGGGCTGGTGTGTTTGTCGTCTTTGCTCGAAATGCCCCGCATGCGGCTCGACCCAAAGGCCTCTCCGAGATGCTCGGCGTACTCGCACGCGAACCTCTGGCATGGGCGCTCGCTGCGCTCTATTTTCTGACCTTTGGTGGCTTTGTCGCCTTCTCCATCTACCTGCCCACACTGTTGCGCGATCAATTTAGCCTCAAGCCCGCCGACGCCGGCTTCCGCACAGCCGGATTCGTTGTGCTCGCCACCCTTTGCCGCCCGCTCGGTGGCTGGCTGTCCGACAAGATTGGCGGGGCGCGAGTCCTTTCATGGATTCTCCCGGCTATCGCAGCTTTCGGACTGTTGCTCGGTGTGCCGTCGATGTTGCCCTTCACGGTTGGCGCGCTCGGTTGTGCTGCTTTGCTCGGTATCGGCAACGGCGCAGTATTTCAACTCGTGCCACGATATTTTCCCACCCAGAGAGCCACGGTCACGGGACTGGTTGGCGCCATGGGCGGGATGGGGGGATTCTTTCCGCCTCTGCTTCTTGGCGTGTTTCGTGACCGTCTCGGCGTAGTTTGGCCAGGATTTCTCTTGCTGTCGGTGGTGGCCTGCCTTCTCTGGTGGATGAACCGCGGTGTCTTCCTGACCCGTGAAGAAAAGCTTGCTGCCAAGCTTCCTCCGGCTTTGACCCGTACCGCGGACCAGGTTCGCGCCGGAGCTTGGGCCACATTATGGACTTTGATTCTGATCGCCGCCATAGTCCTGGGCTCACGCAATCTGCAGAACTTCGACCCTGCCCTGGTCATCTACACGTTCGCAATCATCTTCGCGACCTGGGGCGTCGTTTACCACTATTCCGTCTGGATTCGAAAGCCTCCCACGTATGTCTATTGGAGGCGCGGATGGCAATTGTTCAGGCAACGAGGAGTCTTTCGAAGCTTCGGCCAACTGGTTATAGTGGCGTCCACTCATCTTCTCGCTCAGACATTCATCGCAAAACGTTCCCGGCTGCGCTGGGCAATGCATCAGATGATTTTCTGGGGATGCATTCTGGCCGTCATGATCACCTTCCCCCTTGTCTTTGGATGGATTCATTTCAGCAGCGCTCCCGACGATCAGATGACCTATGTCACCTACCTCTTCGGGTTTCCGGCAGGCAGATTCCATCTGCACACGTTCACTGCGCTGATGCTTTTTCATGGCCTTGATATTGCCGCTGTTTTGGTTCTGGGTGGAATTGCGCTTTCACTGTGGCGTCGCATGCGCGATGAAGGCGCACGAGCCGTTCAAACGCTGGCGATGGATTTCTGGCCCTTGATTCTGCTCTTTGCCATCTCCATCACCGGCTTGGCTCTTACCGTATCCCAGGAGTGGCTCGCTGGCAGCTTCTACGATTTCATCGCCATTCTCCACGCCATCACTGTCATCGCCGCTCTCCTCTATCTTCCATTTGGAAAGTTCTTCCACATCTTTCAGCGTCCCGCGCAGTTGGGAGTCAAGCTCTACCAGCGCACCGGCGACGAAGGCGACGGCGCGACCTGCGCCCGCTGTGGCGAGCGTTATGCATCCTTGATGCATGTTGAAGACCTGAAGCGTGTGCTGCCGCAAGTCGGATTTGACTATTCGATGTCGGGGCCAGTGGGCAATTGGCAGGAACTGTGTCCTGCCTGCAAGCGCAAGTCACTTTCGCTCGCGCAACTAAGATTGAAAGAGGAAGCGAATGGCTAAGGCTCCAGCCTCCGAAGAGATTCTCAAAGACAACTTCGGGCCGCATCTGAACTATCAGCCGCCGGGAGGCTGGAGCGACGAATCCGTCCATCCCGCGGAGAAGTTGGTCAAGACGCACTGCTGCTTCTGCGGCCAACAATGCGGAATCCAATTAAAGGTCCGCGGCAATCGCGTGATCGGCTTCGAGCCTTGGGAGGAGTTTCCGTTCAACCGCGGCATGCTTTGCCCGAAAGGCGTGAAGCGATATCTGCAGGGCAATCATCCCGACCGTTTGCTGACTCCGCTGATGCGTAGCGACCGAGGATTTCGTCCAGCGTCATGGGATGAAGCTTTGAATTTCACTGTCAGCCGGATGCGTGAGATCCAGGAAAAGTACGGCAAGGACGCCTTCGCCATCTTTGGTGGCGCATCGCTCTCGACGGAAAAATCGTATCTGCTTGGCAAGTTCGCCCGCGTGGCGCTAGGTACTCGCCACATCGACTACAACGGGCGGCTCTGCATGGTCTCTGCCGGAACCGCCTACAAGCTCGCCCTTGGCATCGATCGCAGCACGATTCCCTGGAGCGAGATCCCCAAGGCGGAAGTTCTGTTCGTCATCGGCGCGAATATCGGCGAGTGCGCTCCCATCACGACCGACTACATCTGGCGCTGCCGTGACAACGGCGGAAAGCTGATCGTCGCTGATCCCCGCATGACTCCCATCACGCGCAACGCCGATCTCTATCTGCCGCTTCGCCCCGGCACCGATCTTGCCCTCCTGATGGGAATGCTGCACATCATCCTGCGTGACGGACTGGAGGATCGCGAATTTATCAGTCAATACACCACCGGCTTTGACGCCGTCGCAGAATCCGCCAAGCAATGGGATCTTCGCAAGGTCGCTGAAATGACCGGCGTCCCGCCCGAATCCATCGAGAAGGCCGCACGCTGGATTAGCACATCGAAACGCGCCATCATGCTGCACGCCCGCGGCCTAGAGCATCAATCCAAGGGCGTAGAGAATTGCCTGGCAGTGATCAACATCGCTCTCGCCACCGGAAACATTGGCCGCGACGGAGCCGGGCCTACGATGATTACGGGCCAGGGAAACGGACAAGGCGGACGTGAGCATGGGCAGAAATGCGACCAACTTCCGGGCCAGCGTTCCCTCGCCGATCCTGCCGCTCGCGAGTATATTGCCGGCGTGTGGGGCATCAAGCCTGAAGAGCTTCCGCAGCCCGGTTACACCGCTCAAGAAATCATGAACGCGATCCACAGTGGCGAAATCAAGGGACTGCTCTCGCTTTGTTTCAATCCCCTTGTCTCGCTTCCCGACGCGAACTTCACCCGCGAAGCCCTGTCCAAACTCCAATACCTCGGCGTGGTCGATTTTTTTCTTTCCGAAACCGCTCATCACGCCGATGTGGTGATGGCTGGCTCACTCCAGGAAGAAGAAGATGGGCTCGGTTGCAGCGCCGAAGGTCGTGTCATTCACTGGAAGAACAGCATTGACCCGCCAGGCGATGCCCGCCGGGATTCCGACATCATCATCGACTTGGCCCATCGGCTCGGTCGCGGCCACTTCTTTCCCTTCAAGAATCCCGCCGACATTTTCGAGGAGCTGCGTGTCGCCTCGCGAGGCGGTGTCGCCGACTACTTTGGCATTACCTACGAGCGCGTCGATGAGCAGATGGGCATCTTCTGGCCCTGCCCCTCGCTCGATCATCCTGGCACGCCGCGCCTGTTCGTGGATAAGAAGTTCTATACCCAAGATGGCAAAGCGCACTTCAACGTCACGGAATGGCGTCCCAGCGGCGATCCGGTTGGTGATGAATATCCCTTATTCCTCACGACCGGGCGTGTGGTCAGCCAGTATTTGTCGGGAACTCAAACACGTCGTATCGGCGCACTGGTGGACCAGAACCCTGAGCCTCGGGCTGAAATCCATCCCCGTCTGGCTGAGCAATATGGCATCAAGGATGGCGATTGGATGACGGTAACAACGCGCCGCGACGATCTGACGATTCGCGCCATGGTAGTGAAGACCATTCGCCCCGACACCGTCTTTATCCCGTATCATTGGGCGGGCACGCGCAGTGCAAACCGCCTCACGCATCGAACACTCGACCGGCGCAGCAAAATTCCGGAGTTCAAGGTTTCTGCATGCCGCATAGCCAAAGCGGCGGGACCTGATCCGTCCCCCGATGACCGCTCTGCACACAAGATTGGCGCAACGCCGGGAGGCGACTAGTGTTCGGATACGAATTCTATGTCGATCCCTCGCGCTGCATCGGCTGCCGCTCCTGCTTGCAGGCCTGCGAAGAGTGCGACACGCATCGCGGAAAGTCGATGATCAACTTCGACTTCATCGAACGCGAAGAGAGCATCCGTTCTTCGGCATATGTCTGCTGGCATTGCGACGAGCCCACTTGCGCCCAGGTCTGTCCCGCCGATGCCATCAAGAAAGGTGAAGACGGAATTGTCCACTCTTCGCTGAAGCCGCGCTGCATCGCCTGCAACAACTGCGTGCTCGCCTGCCCCTTCGGCATTCCCAAGATGATGATCCCCGAGCAGCAGATGATGAAGTGTGACATGTGCTATGACCGTACTTCCATGGGCAAGCGGCCCATGTGCGCGACCGTCTGTCCCAGCCAAGCGCTCTCGTATGTCAGGCCCGAGGAGATCGCCCACCGTCGCGAGAAGCCCACCAACATTTTCCATTTCGGCAACCAGAAGATCACGACCAAGGTTTATATGATGGCTCCAGCCGAACGCGAATCGATCGCCCTCGATGTCGTCGACTACATGTGGGAGGAGAACCGTGAACTGGTTTCGACGGGATACTAGCCGAGAAAGAGCTGGCGAGCCGCTCTGGAAAGAAGAGTTCTCAGTTCGCACGGCGGACGAACGCTACGTAACGCGTCGGCAACTCACAAAGTTTCTCGTCCTCACCAGCCTCGGCATGTTTGTCGGCAATGTTTGGATTCTCATCCGCTCCATTTTGTACAAGGCCACCGTCTACCGGCGCCAGCCCGTGGCTCAACTCGGAGAGATTCCGGTTGGAGGAGTCAAACTTTTCAGCTATCCAACCGAAGACGACCATTGCATCATGATCAGAACAGCCGAAGACCAGTACGTAGGCTACAGCCAGAAATGCACTCATCTTTCCTGCGCTGTCTATTATTCTCAGGCAGAAAACCGGCTGGAGTGCCCGTGCCACAAGGGCTTCTTCTCCATCAAGGATGGCGCCGTTTTACAAGGGCCCCCACCGCGCCCTCTGCCGCGTATCGTTCTCGAAGCGCGAGGCGAACAGTTAGTCGCGATTGATGTAAAGGGATAGCAAAAATGTCCATTGCAAACGACCTGCCTCCTCAAAATCGCGGCCTGACAGCCATTGCTGGAGCGATGTCTCTAATCGCTGTCCTCCTGATCGTACAAATCTGGCTACTGAGCGCCGCTTTAGAATCTTTTCTGGCAGGCAATCATCGCGGTGCGCTGCCAGCTGCCATATTCTCTGGGGTGATGTTCTTGATCTGTATCGGTCTTTATCTTTTTGTCGACCGCGTCGATTCCGAAGTCCGTGGTTCTAAAATCCCTCGGTAACCTCGTCCTCCATACCCGCCAAAAGCCGCCCCTGAATTTCCATCCGCGACCTTGGTCACATCGGATGACCTGACCAAAGTACTTTATGGAAGCGGGCTTGGTTTGTTTGTGCGTCCTATGGTCGCTTGGATCGGGAAGCGGCAAAATGCGCGTTTGATCAGTTCATAGCCTGGACTGCCCCTCACCGCCAATCAAATTCATTTTCTGAAGCAGGTTATCGACTTCCTCACGCAGCCCGGCTGGATGAGCCTCGGACCGTTATATGAATCGCCGTTTCCGGATTTCAGCCTGCATGGAGTTGAAGGAATTTTTGATGTCGGTCAAGTCGCACAGTTGGTAGCGATTCTGGACGGCGTGGCGCAACGCAACGGCCTGTCCTCACGCTCAATACGAGTTTCATCTTTCACTACTAACCACCCACTCCTAACAGCCTGGATATAACCACATATCTACATCCCCTAGCCCTGCGTAAAAGTACAAACTAGAAGTGGCAGTACCGGTGGTACCCCAGTTGGCGGCGCGTCTGGCGGCTTATCGTCATGCCCTTGGTAATCCCCATCAGCGGCCCGATATTCGCTAATGGTCGCGGAAATCCGATGAGCTTGGACGCTCTTTTATTGGCGACAAATGCGAGACGTCTTGAAAAAAGCACGCATCCCGTGGAGGGGGTGGCACGCCCTCCGGCGCGGGCTGGCGTCGAACCTGAATCGATTGGGAGTGGATGATTCAGTTATCCAAGCCATTCTGCGACACTCCAACGTAGCGGTCACGCAGCGCTGCTACATCAAAACAACTTCACAGGATGCGGTCATCGCGATGCAGCGTCTTTCGGGCCGGGTGGCGGAGATCAAAGCAGCGGCTCATCTGATGGATGCTGATCCGGATCAGGTTGTGCAATGAGCGGGATTGCGGACACTAATCGGACAGTTTGTTCTCTAGTTGTTCTCTGCCGCAGGCAATTACGATCAAAGAGGGAAAGCGGAAAAGATGCGGAAGTGCTTGTATTCAAAGAATCTGGCGGAGAGGGAGGGATTCGAACCCTCGATACAGGTGTTAGCCCGTATAACGGTTTAGCAAACCGCCGCCTTCAGCCTCTCGGCCACCTCTCCGGCGTGCGGAGTTATAGTTTACCACCGGCTGTGGTCTGGTTGGCAAAAGTTGCTGCCGGGTAGTGAACTAACGGCAGTGAAGTAAGAATGGGCTCAACTCACTTGCTCATCAGCGCTGCCTTCCTTCCCGATGTTGGACTCGTCGTTTGCCAGTCGGCGCTTGCTGTATGCTGAAGATTCTTCGTTGCTGGGTGTTCGTTACTCGGTTCTCTTTGCCGGCAATTGCTTTGTTCCCATGGCGCGGACTTCCCTCCAGATCGGGCGTGGTTCGCCGAACCGGAATCTGATTCTTGCCGGGCAGATCGCTTTTTTCCCTACCGGAATTCTCACCACTTTGCTGGGGCCGATGCTGCCCATCCTGATTGCCCGGTGGAGCCTGAATGACACGCAGGCGGGAAATCTTTTTCTGGTGCAATTCTTGGCGTCGCTGGTGGGCGTGCAACTTTCGGGGCTGTTGCTGGCGCGGTGGGGATATCGTCCGGCATTTTTGTCGGGGCTGCTGTTGATGGCCGGCGGCGTGGCGACGCTCTCCATTGGATCGTTTGGGCTGGGCATGGCTTCGGTGGCCATGTATGGGTTGGGACTGGGGCTGATTATTCCATCCGCCAATTTGCTGATTGCCGAGATCAGTGCACCGCAAGCGAGTTCGGACGGCTGCGCTGGCGTGGCTGCGCTTGAAGCTGCGCGGGCCAGCTCCCGAGCGAGCGCGGTCAGCTGGTTGAATTTCTTTTGGGGCGTGGGCGCGGTTTTTAGTTCGCTGATGGTGGCGTGGTCGGCGGCGCACAAACTGGTGCCATTCTTTCTTGGAGCGGTGGCAGTGTTTCTGGTGTTGCTGGCTTTGGCTATGCGCAGCCTGCCATTTCCACCTGCGGCTACTTTGGCGGATACTGCGGGCTCTTCCGGGCCGTGGATGCAGATGGCTAAAAATCCGGCGATCTGGATTTTCGCCGCGGTCTTCTTTCTATATCCGGGAGCAGAAACGGCGGTGGGGGGATGGGTCGGCTCCTACGTGGCTCGACTCGGAGTGCGCGGGGCCGCGCTTGCCTCCGTGATGCCGGCATTTTTCTGGTCGACCCTTTCGTTGGGACGAGCTGTCGGGACCGCTTTCTTGCGCCACGTTTCGGAGCAGTACGTTTTGCGGGCGGGATATGCGGCGGGCGTGGCCGGACTGGTACTGATGCTTTGGGCTCCATCGCTGGCGGGAACTATTGCGGGAGCGCTGATTACCGGACTTGGCTTTGCCTTGTTGTATCCGATTACGGTGGCGCGGCTTTCGCAACGCTTCGGAGTGGCCGCTCGCAGCATTGGCTCGGTCATGTTTTCGCTCGCGGCAGTGGGACCTGCAGTGTTGCCGTGGATGGTCGGCGTGATCTCCCACGCGACGGGAAGCTTACAGGCTGGGATGGCGGTGCCACTGGGGGCTACGGCGGTCCTCCTTATTATTCATCTTTTTGATTGGTGAGGATCTTCAGAGGTGCTTGCGGCTTCGTCGTTGGATGCTGAGAAGATCAAGGCCCACACGTGCGGTCGGTGTATGCGCGCACCCTTTCGCGCCTATGCTTCGTGGGTATAGTGTCGCATGGGCGGAGTCGGTGAGACCCTCGTAAGAACCTGTCTGATCGGGATTCCACCACAGGAAGGGGCGTAAACTGGTGGCTGCGTGCAATTCTCGGGAACAATGAACTGGAAATCTCCTAGGCGAGGGCTCCAATGGCTCGGGCTGACCGCAGTGTTGATGGCGGGGCTGTGGGTGACGGCGGCAGGTCGTGGCCAGTCCGGTTCGGCAGCGCCGTCTGCTGAACGCAAGACCAGCACTCCTTACACTGGCGATCTCACCATTTTCGAAGCGGCGGGACGCGATGAGCGGCTGCAGATCAATCGCGTCATGGATATGCTGGGCATTGAGCCGGGCAAGAACGTTGCCGATATCGGCGCGGGATCGGGCTGGTTCACGGTGCGCGCTGCTCGCCGGGTGACGGGCTCCGGCCGGGTTTACGCGGTGGACATCAATCCGGAGGCGATTCGTTACATTGACCGGCGCGCCAAGAAGGAACACTTCCATAACATAAAGGCGATCCTCAGCGGGGCCAACGATCCGCAGTTGCCAGCCAACAGCGTCGACTCCGTCTTGCTGCTGAAGACCTACCACGAAGTCAGCCATCCCATTGTGCTGCTCAGGAACCTTCGCTCATCGCTCAGACCAGGAGCCAGGATCGGGATCATCGATCGCGAGGGCAACGGAGAAAATCATGGCGTGAGTAAAGACGTTGTGGTTCGCGAGGCCGCTCAAGCGGGATACGAACTGCGCGACACGCAGGATTTCGTAAAAGGCGACGGCATGGATTATTTTCTGATCTTCACCGCGAAGCCGGAGTAGGGACAAGCTTCATTCCGGCTTGCTGCCTGGCGGGCCATTGCGATTCAAAGTCCCAATTGAGAACGAATCCTCTCCGCGCGCGGTAGACCACCTCTTCATTCAAGACGGATGCGCTACAATGGTGCCGCTTTTCAGAGGCCAATCAAAAAAACGCCAGACTAATTCGAGGAGAACATATGAAGCGACGGGGAATGATTTTGTGGGTTTGCCTGGGGATGGCGGCAGCGGCGATGGCACAGATGGCGCCACCCAAACCGGGACCGGAATTGAAGAAACTGGATGTGTTCGCGGGCTCGTGGACGCTCAATGGTGAGATGAAGCCGGGGCCGATGGGTCCGGGCGGGCCGATGACGGAAACGGAGAAGTGCGAGTGGATGGAGGGAGGCTTCTTTCTGGTCTGCCACTCGGATTACAAGATGGAAAAAATGGGCAATGGCGTGGGCTTATCGCTGCTCGGATATTCCACCGAGGACAAGGCCTACACCTACCGCGAATTTAACAGCTGGGGCGAGTTTGAGGACTCGAGGGGCATGGTCGATGGCGATACATGGACGTGGACGAGCGACGAAAAGATGGGCGGTATGACCATGAAGGGGCGATTCACGGTGAAGGTAACGTCGGCAACGTCGTACAACTTCATGTTCGAGATGTCGGCGGATGGAACCAAGTGGACCTCGATGATGGAGGGGAAGGCGACGAAGAAGTAGAAATCAAGTAGAGGCGGTGGACAGGAGTGTCCGCCTTGCCTCCAGGTCAGAGTCTTGAAACTTTGGCCCGCTTGCTGGCGGCTATTTTCAGCGGGGCGGTTGACGCCAATTCCACTCGATTTCTTCCTTTGTGCTTGGCGCGATAGAGGGCCTGGTCGGCGGCCTGAATAACCTGCTCGGGATGGCGATAGCGGGTGCTGGGCTCGGCCAGTCCTATGCTTACCGTTACGGACAGTCGATCATGCGACTGGGTCTGAAATTTCGGAGCAAACTTTTTTCTAGCGGATCTCCGGCGATCGCGCTCGCCGGTTCTTAGATCGGTTGGAAAGAGATTGCTTTGCGCCGGTTTCGCGGCGGATTCCGGGACGTTTTTTTCTGTGCTTTTTTCTGCATTTCTCTCTGCGAACTGGTCTGTATTTCTCTCCGCTCTTCTATCTCCGCCGCGAACCTGGAAAGTAGAGTTCTCGATCTGCTGGCGAAGGGCGTCGACGTGCGGCAGGGCATCCTTAGCGGAGGTGTTGCGGAAGATAATGGCGAATTCTTCTCCTCCGCAGCGGAAAGCATGGCCGTCGCCGTCGACCTGCGAGAGGCGCTTGGCCACAAGACAGAGGACCTGGTCGCCAACGTCATGTCCATAAGTGTCGTTGAACTTCTTGAAATGGTCGATGTCGACGATGGCGATGGCGTACTGCCGGTCGAGCGAGAGCAGCGACTCATTGAAGGCGCGGCGTCCGCGAATGCCGGTCAGTTCATCGTGGTATGCGAGGACGTAAGAGGTTTCGATGAGGGAGGCGGCCAGGATTAGAGCGGCGGTGGCTACGTAGGCGTCGGACACTTTCCCCAGAGGGGCGAATTCGAGCCAGAGAAAAACGGCAGCTACGGCCCAGACGAATCCAGGTTCTACGGGCTTGCGGGTCTGGAAAAAGCGGCGGACGAAGACGAGGATGGCGGCGGCGAAGCTTAGCAGAATCCATATTGGTATGGTGAAGGGCTGGTCGGAATAGGTGGAATTGTTTTCCGGGCGGCAGGCAATGGCGAAGATCACCGATTCGACGAAGAGCAACGCAAAGCGGGGGGCGATTCCGGCGATGGTGAGGCCGCGCTCGCGCATGAGGGCGAACACGATGAAGTTGAGCGGGACGAGGAGAGCGGCCAGGATGGCGGCGGTGCGTCCGGGAGCGGAGAGGATGGTGGTGGCTTGGGGCGAGGCGGCGGCGAAAAAATCTACGGCGCGGTGAGCGAGCAGAAGAACTAATAAGGAGAAGAGGAGTCGGGTGGAGTTGAAGCGGGCGGCCAAGACCAGCCCGGCGGCGAAGGCTCCCACATAATAAAAGGATAGAGAGGGCGCGATCTGGGGGAAGAGGGAACTGTTGATGAGCGAGGCGGTCAGGGCTAAAAGAAGGCCTCCAGGGACTAGCCAGGCTTTCCAGGTGCGCGCGTTCACTTCATCAGGATACGGCAAAAGGGCAGTTGTCAGTTGCCAGTGGCCAGTCTATTCGGTATTGACTACGCGGCCTTCGGAAAGCGGGAGGTGGGAAGCCCACAACTCGCGGCTTGCGGTGATAGTCTTCCTTTGTTTATGGATCGCAAATCTCAATCCAAAACTTATTCTTTAAAGTTGCCCATCGCAAGGTCAAAGGCAAAGGCAACGGCCAAGGCAAAGGCCGCGGGCGAGGGCGGCCGCGCCACACGTGGGTTGCGCGTTGCTATCGATACGGGAGGGACTTTCACCGATTGCGTTTGGGTGGAGCAGGGTGCACTTCGGACGTTGAAGGTGTTTTCTACTCCGGATGATCCTGCGCGGGCGATTGGCGAGGCCGTCAAGAAAATTCTTGGCCGAAGGGGCAGCCGAGCCAGTGGCGGGCGCTTTGCTCCAGAGCTGATTTTGTTGCACGGAACTACTGTCGGCACTAACGCTTTGCTGCAGCGGAAAGGGGCGCCGGTGGCGCTGGTGACAACCGCGGGATTTGAAGATGTGATTGAGATTGGGCGGCAGGCGCGACCGCGGCTTTATGACTTTTTCTTTGATCGCGTGGCGCCGCTGGTGGATCGCGAGATGCGCTTTGCGGTTGCGGAACGGACGGATTGTACGGGACGGATTTTGCAGAGGCCCGGCCATGAAGAGTTGAAACGTCTGCGGTTGGAGGTGAGCGCGACAAATGCTGAGGCCATTGCGATCTGTTGTTTATTTTCGTTTGCTAATCCTGAAAATGAAGCGGCAGTGGCGTTGGCATTGGAGGATCTGGGGAAGCCTTTGTCGGTGTCGCACCGAATTTTGCCGGAGTTTCGCGAGTATGAGCGGACCAGCACGGTCGTCGTGAACGCTTATTTGCAGCCGCTGATGCAGAGCTATATGGAACGGCTGGCTGATCGTGTGGTGACGGGGCTGCGCCCCGTTGGGCGCGGCAGAGCCAAGCTACCACACAAGAAAGTGCACAGGGACAAAGTGCCTTCGATTTTTGTTATGCAGTCGAGCGGCGGGATCACGGCGCTGGAGGCGGCGGCTCGGGAACCGGTGCGGACTGTGTTGTCGGGTCCGGCGGGCGGGTTGGTGGGCGCGGCGGCTATGGCGGCTCGCAGCGGATTCCGGCAGATTCTCTCGTTCGATATGGGGGGGACTTCTACGGATGTGGCAGCAGTGCAGGGCGAGGTTCGAACGGGTGGACAGGCGGAGGTGGCGGGATTGCCGGTCGGCGTTCCCATGCTCGAGATTCACACGGTGGGGGCGGGAGGCGGATCTCTGGCGCGCTTTGATGCGGGGGGATCGTTGCGGGTGGGGCCGGAATCGGCAGGAGCGGATCCGGGACCGATCTGTTATGGACGGGGAACTGAACCTACGGTGACGGACGCAAATTTGCTGTTGGGACGGCTTCGTCCGGAGCGTTTTCTGGGCGGGGAGTTCAGGCTTGACCTGGTGCGGACGCGGCGGGTGGTTGCGGAGTGGCTGAAGAGGCAAGGATCGCGGCTGAGCCTCGAGCAATTTTCGGCAGGCGTGGTGCGGGTGGTGAACGCGAATATGGAACGGGCGTTGCGGGTGGTTTCGATTGAGCGGGGATACGATCCGCGGGAGTTTGCGTTGGTGGCTTTTGGCGGGGCGGGAGGGTTGCACGCTTGCGAACTAGCGGAGGCGATGGGGATTCCTACGGTGATGATTCCGGCGCGGCCGGGTGCGCTTTCGGCGTTTGGAATTCTGGTCAGCGACGTGGTGAAAGATTATTCGCGCACGGTGCTTTGGCGGATGGGGGAGAGATTACGGCCGGCGGATGTGAAGAAGGAATTCCATAAGCTGGAGACGGCGGCCCAAAAAGAATTTCGTGCGGAGGGATGGAGTGGTGGGATCGAGTATGAGAGGAGTCTCGACCTGCGCTATCGCGGACAGGGATATGAATTGAATTTGGTGGCGCGGAGTGAAATTAGCCCTCGACGCGTGGTTGCTGACTTTCATAAGGAACACCAGCGGCGTTATGGGTATCACCATGCTTTGCGAGAGGTTGAGCTGGTGACATTGCGGTTGCGGGCGCGGTTGCGGATGGCGCAGCCTCGGCTGCGCGGAGATTCGCGGCGCGATCAGGGCGGGGCATCATCGCAGATGTCGCCGGTTGAGTGGGCGCGGGTATTCTTTCGGGAGCGGGCGGTGAGTACTCCCGTTTACGAGCGAGAAGATCTTTTCGGGAAACGAGGTCTGATTCGGCAACCGATGATTCGGCGGCCGATGAGCGGGCCGGCTGTGATTACGGAATACAGTGCCACTACGGTGGTGCCTCCGGGGAAGAAGTTTTGGGTGGAGGAGGTGGGGAATCTGATCGTACAGATCGGGCAGACGCCATGGCATGGTTAAGGGTCGTGGAGGGAGCAGTTACATAGCTCCTTCGCTTCGCTCAGGATGACAACGCCGGGTAAGACGACAACGCTGGGTGAGATGACAGCGCTGGTGAAGGATGACAAGAGTTTGACGTTACTCTTCTTCAGGATCCTTCTTTTCCTCGATTGCCATGTCTTTTAGTTCGCTCGACTCGAAGACTTCGCCGCATTCCTGGCATTCTACGTATTCGGAATCTTCGTCGCGGGAGACGATCTGCACCTTCGGGTGCTTGCACTGTTCTGGATTGATTTTTGGCGGGGGGGACTGCGACGGATGGCTTGGCGTCATAAACTTGATGATTGCTCAATCCTGCCGGAAAACCGGGTTTTCCCGGAATTTCCCGCTATTTTGCTGCGGTTCGCTGAGGATGTCAAGGGCGATTTGTGTGCGGCGGCGCGGGCTGGCCAGCAGAAGCAATCATCTTAGTCGTCCATGCCACCCTTTGTGCTCATTGCTCAGCCCTCCAGTTTTGTGGTAACTTCACGGCCCATGGTAGGACTGCTCTCAAAACTTGGCTTCGGGCCGCCGGCGGAAGAAGTTGCGCACGTCGTTGTGGGGGAGAGTCCGGCACTGCAGGGCGCGGAACTGGCGGTGGCGTTTTTTTCTTCGCGCAAGGGTGGAGATTTGCACGATTTCCTTCGCGTCGGGCAGGGACGTTTGCTTTTCGGATTGCTGGATGTCGCAGGAAAACGCGAAACGAGCGGCAATGTGCTGAACGCGGCGCAGGCTTGTTTTCGCGCCGCAGCCGAGGCGATTTTTGGCGTTGGCGAGTTGAACGAACCGGAGGGAATGATCGAATTGTCGCGGCGGCTGAATCTGGAAATCATGCGCGCTGCGGGCGGCGTTTGCAGTTGTCCGGCGTTTGCGGGTTGCTACAACGAAGAACTGGGAACGCTTTGCTATGTGAATGCGGGGCACACTCCGGGCCTCTTGCTCGATCACAAAAGCGTCGTGGAATTGCCAGCGACGGGGTTGCCTCTGGGCTTGTTTTCGCTGGCGCCAACAGATGCGCGGACCGTCGGTGTGGGAGCGAATGGTTCGCTGGCCGTGGTGTCGCGGGGCGTGGTGGAGGCCGAGTCGAAGAACGCCGAGTTTGGTTTGAATGGAGTCAGGAGCGCGATGGAGGCCGGGCCGTGTTCGGCCAAAGATCTTTCGCAGCGCATCTTGCAGCGGGTGCAGGAACATATGCACCGGACTCCCAAGCATAATGATGTTACCGCGCTGGCACTGACGCGAGGGAATTAGAATGGCCCCAGTGGCTGAAGCCGTTTCTGAACGGGAGCCCTATCGCAGCGGTGAACCGCTGCGCCACCCAGGAACAAAATTCAACATCAGTTCTTCACCGGTGGACCGCCGCAGCTCCTGAAATGACAAAAACCACACCCCTCCTCAAGAATCTAAGATTTCCAAAGGTTGGAAATCGCCGCGAAAATTGGTCTAGCAGCCCGCTGCCAGCGTAAAATAGAAGAACAATTCCCCTCGGGTTTTACCCCAGGTTTAGAGAGCACCGATGAAGAAGAACGGATTTGCCTTGCTGTTGGTGGTTGGGTGTGCGCTTTTGCTTCCATCCGTTTTGGCGGCGGATACGGTGGTCGAAGAGATCGTCGCCCGGATCAATAACGAAATCATTACGCGAACGGAGTATAGTCGCAGCCGCGATCAGCTCAGGCAGGAGATCCAGCAGCAGGATCCTTCGAACGCTGATCGCGACTTTGCGGACAAGCAGAAGGACGTTCTGCGCGACCTGATCGACCAGCAATTGCTGCTGCAAAAGGGCAAGGACCTCGGCTTCACCGGCGACACCGAACTGGTGAAGCGACTGGATGAAATGCGCAAGCAGATGAACCTGGAGAGCATGGAAGATCTGGAAAAGGCGGCCGAGGCGCAAGGCGTTTCGTATGAGGATTTTAAGCAGACGCAGCGCAACCAGATCATTACGCAGCATGTCATTGGGCAGGAAGTGGGCTCGCATCTGGCTCTGAATAAAGAGGACGAGCAGAAGTTTTACGATCAGCATAGGGCGGAAATGGAGCGTCCGGAGCAGGTGCGGCTAAGCGAAATTCTGATTGCGCCAAAGACGCCGGCACCGGCTGCTGCGGTGGGCGATACCAAGCCGGCTGCGACGGGAGATGCGAAGACAGAAGCTCCGGCGGCGACCCCGGCGGAGACGGATGCGGCACTGGCGGTCGCACAGGCGAAGGCAGAGGATGTGCTCGATCAGTTGCATAAGGGCGCGAAGTTTGGTGAGCTGGCGAAGAAATATTCTGATGGGCCGTCAGCCAAGGAGGGCGGCGATCTCAGTTATTTCAAGCGCGGCACGCTGGCGAAGGAACTGGAAGACAAGGTATTCGCGTTGAAGCCGGGCGAGATGACGGATGTGATCCGCACCAAGCAGGGGTATGTGATTCTGCTGGTGAGTGAGCATCAGACGGCAGGTATTCCTTCTCTGAAAGAAGTTGAGCCGCGCATTCAGGACGCTTTGTACATGCAGAAGTTGCAGCCGGCGCTGCGCGCTTACCTGACCACGCTGCGGGAAGAGGCGTTCATCGACATCAGGACTGGATACATCGACTCGGGAGCCAGCGCCAATCAGACCAAGCCGATCGAGACCACGGAAAAGGAAGATAAGGCGAAGAAGCTGAAAAAGAAGAAGAAGCTGGGCGTGTTTTAGGCTAAGCTGGCAGGGCGGGCATGCAATCAGCGCTCGCCCAGCACTTGCCTGGAGGGTGATGAAAGAATTCTTTATCTCCGGATGTACGCAGCAGGAAAACAAGGTCATCACTTCTTCTTTTGTCGTGGCGTCGAAGCAGGTGAAGGCGAAGAAAAGCGGCGAGCCTTACCTGGCGCTGATTCTGGCCGATCGCACCGGGCAGCTCGAAGCCAAGATGTGGGACAACGTCGAGGAGTTCATCTCCGTTTTCGACCAGGACGATTTTCTCAAAGTTAAAGGGCTTATCAACAAGTACAAGAATCGCTTTCAGCTCACCATTCACAAGTTGCGGCGGATGGAAGAGGCCGAGATCGACTACACCGATTACCTTCCCAAGACGACCAAGGACATTGGCGAACTGTGGCGGACGCTGACAGAGTTTGTCGCCAGTTTTCAGAATGCGCATCTGAAGGCGCTGGTTGAATCTTTCATGGCGGATGCGGAGATTGCGGAGCGTTATCGCAATGCTCCCGCGGCGAAAACTTTGCACCATGCTTATATTGGTGGACTGCTGGACCATGTGGTCTCGCTGTTCCGCTCGTGCGATCTCATGTGCCGCAACTATCCGCAGGTGAACCGGGACTTGCTGTTGACGGGTGCGTTTCTGCATGACATTGGCAAGGTGCAGGAGTTGACCTATAACCGGTCGTTCTCGTATACGACGCGCGGCCAATTGCTGGGGCACATGATTATTGAACTGGAGATGCTGCAGGCGAAGCTGGCCAAGCTGCCGGAATTTCCTGCGGAGTTGAAGACGCTGCTGGAACATCTGATCATCAGCCATCATGGGCAGTATGATTTTGGATCGCCCAAGCTGCCGATGTTTCCCGAGGCGCTGATGCTGCACTATCTCGACGATCTGGATTCGAAGATGGAGGCCATGCGGGCTCATTTTGAGCGCGAGGCGTCACTGGACGGGCCGTGGACAGGTTACAATGCCTCGCTCGGGCGTCCGCTGCTGGATTCGCGAAAGTATTTGCAGGGCGAGAAGAGCGTGGAAAAGGCTGAGGTTGAGGAAGCGCCTCCGGCGCCGCCGCCTTCGGTTTCGGAGAGTGGGGCGTCGGAAACTCCTTTGTTGGATATACTCAGCGAGCAGAAAGCTTAAGGGCAGTGACGGTTGGGACGTCGTTCCAACTTCTGATCACGACGGATACTCTCAAAAACTAAGATGGCCGCCCGGGACTTGACCGGGCGGCCTTTTATCGAGGTGACTCTGTTCCGAGGTCACTTACGATTGTCGACCTTAGGACAGGAAGAATTCCTTTGCCAGCGGCAGCCAGTCCTGATCGGGGATCTCGGCTGCTACGTTTTCCACGGCCACTCCACCGTCCTGAGCAAGCGCTCCGGCGAAGGCCATCGGCATACGGCGTTGCAGGCGGCTTGCCGATTCTTCTGTCCACCACCGGGCGAGCGGGCCGCCGATCAGATTCTTGAAGCTTGTCTTCGGATCGGGAGCGTTGATCGTGACCAACCAGCCGTCTCCGTAAGGATCGTTCAACGCCAGCTTGGGATTTTTCTGGACTTCCGGATTGATGTCGGAAATCGTGCCCTCGACCGGCGAGATCATATCCACGGCGGTGCCGTCGCGATGGATGGTGCAGACCTTCTGGCCCTGGCGAACCCACATGCCGCGTTGCGGTAGCGTGATGCTGTCGACAGTGCCGGTGAGT
The DNA here is from genome assembly GCA_963775845.1 of uncultured Acidobacteriaceae bacterium. GTDB lineage: Bacteria > Acidobacteriota > Terriglobia > Terriglobales > Acidobacteriaceae > Acidiflorens. The sequence goes on from CAVZKN010000002.1 coordinate 1,681,578, forward strand.
TTGGAGGCGAAGTCATCCATGCCTACGCGGATGAGATTAGTGCTCTCGCTCAAGGCCCAGGTGTGGCCGGGGTGATAGCGGAGATTTTCAGGGACTGCAAAGCCAGCGACCAGCGCGGGCTGCAAGCGTGGGACGGCAGCATCTAGCTTCGGCGCGGCCACTTGCAGCGCGGGTTGCACAACCATGTGGCGGGTGCGGAAATGATCGATGAGTAAGAAAGTTACGAACGTGAACAGAACCAGTAGGACCGTCATAAGTCACCTCGTTTTTAGTTTTTTGGCGGTCCGTCTAGCGGGCCGCTCAGCACTCTTCTTAAAGGCAATCATCGGGCCAATGCCATCCGGAGTTGGTGAGGCGTGGGTGGATTGCGGGGAACTGCCGTGAAAGTAATCAGTTAGAGATCGCTACGATCTGATGTCGCCAAGGGTCGCGTGGAGATTGTCAACAGCGCGGTGATAACAATCGCAACAGACGTAGCGACGTGTTTCGAGATGCTACGGGTCTGGTATTGCGAAACACCGTGTCGAATCAGGGGTTTGCGAGTTGGGGAGCGAGAGATGAATTTAGCAACAGGGACAATTGCAGAATGCAACAGCAGCGCTGCGCTGGCTTCTTTGTCGGCCTCGGGCCTGAACAACAAAGGTTCGGTGGTGGGCTTCTGGACCGATTCGTCGAACAACTTCCATGGATTCGTTTACAACATCAGCGCCGCCACCTTCACTTCGGTCGACGACCCGAATGGTGTGGGCGAGACGCTGCTGAATCGGATCAACGACGATGGCAAGCTGGTTGGCTTCTACGGGCCGGGCGGCTGCAGCGGCTCGGTCTGCAACGGATTTGTCGCGACCCCGACGGAGTAAGTCCAAAAAACACGAAAGAAAAGGTGGGAGTCTGAGAACGTATTGCCGTTCGGCCGCGTCGTTGATCTCAAGGAAATCCTGGGTCGCGATATCAATAACCAGAGCTGCATGAGGGATGGTAGCGAACAACAGGCGGGCCCGCTCCTCGCTCTGCCGGAGAGCTGCCTCGGAGCGCCGGCGTTCGCCGAGGTGAGCGATCACCAGGCAGGTCAACAGCAGGCCGGCCACGAGCGTTGACCAACTGCCCCAGCGCGAGGGCCGGAAGCTGTTGGGCAGAGGATAGGCGGCGACTCCCCAGGTGCGTCCTGCGACCGAGATTTTTCGATAAACCATGTACCCGGAAGGCAGGTCGTCGATCCCATCGAAATGAGCGCGCTTCGGGTAGAGAAGCCTCTCGCCGCGGTGAGCATCCAGATCGAAAATGGCCAGATTGACGCCGGATGCGATGCTTGGAGCCGCGCCCGCCTTCTCCACCATATCGCCCACGCGAAATACCGCGAGGGTGAAGCCAATCAACTCGTGGTTACGGACTTCGGCGGCAGCCTCTGAGTTACGGGCTGCGGCTACGAGCGGATGCGCGCCGCCGCGATACACGGGCCGAAAAACCAGAAAGCCATACTGGTCGGACGTTTCCTGCACGAGCGTGATTCGATTGGTTGCGACCATCTGGTCCGAATCCGCCGCAGTTTGCAGCGCGAGGCGACGCACCGGGTCAGAGGCCAGATCGAACCCAACTGCTGCTTGTTACCGCACAAAGGCGCGACGTAGAAGACAGGGAAATATTCTCTGTGCTCCCCCGCTCTGGCTAGCATTCCAGTCGCGGGCTGTTCTTTGAATTAAAAGGATGGGAAGCTCAGTTTGCGCCCGTTCTGTTCATACTTCTCACGTAAGGGTCTCGGCACTCTCGGAATCCACTCCAATGCCTGAATGGCCTGGTTCTGCGCCAGCAGCGGCAAGGCAAGCGGTCGAACTCATCGCGGTTGACGTTCTGCGAAGCATCGTAGAGCGCGCCTAGGGAGACCAGGTTATTGATCGTCAGCTTAATGTTGGTTTCGAGGGCATCGAGACGCTCCTCGGCCACGGCTTCGAAAGACACTTCCGCCTTTTTATTTTCGAAGCTTCGCAGCGTGGTGAAGACGAGCGTGCTGAGAAGAATGCCTCCACCGACCATTCCCAGGGACAGTAAGATTCGGCGCACAGGTTTAGACCTAGGTCATACGTTTAATCGGCAAGAATGCGGTCCGACCTAAGTTGCTGCGATGAAGAATGCTTCAGAGCCGATTCCCATTCAAGCTCCACAATCCATTGTCGATGAAGGAACAAGGAGCCCTCCGTCTACGATGCGAGAGGTTGGTTCAATCGCTGGCACCTCTTCCTAACCGGGGCCGCCTCCGGGAACTGGGCGCCGGAAAGCGGTTGCCAGCTCACTCCGCCGCACGATTGCCTGCCTATAATGGGACGGTGAATTTCGAAAATTTTGACGCAATCAGCTTTGACTGTTACGGAACTTTGATTGATTGGGAGGCAGGCATACTTCCGGTGTTGCGGAAGGTGCTGGCTTCCCATGGCCAGACCCTGCCGGACGCCGGGATTCTCGAGCTCTACGGCGAGTTCGAGGCGGAGGCGGAAAGCGGACCCTACCAGAGATATCACGACGTGCTGCAGTCCGTAGTGCGGGCGTTCGCCGATCGCTTAGATTTTGCCGCGACGGATGCTGAAATCCGTTCTCTCTACGAATCATTGCCGGCGTGGCCTCCATTCTCGGATACCGTGCCCGCTCTGCGCGAGCTTCAGAAACATTACAAGCTGGTGATAATTTCGAACATTGACGACGATTTATTCGCTCAGACGCGCGAGCATCTGCAAGTGGAATTTGACCTTGTGATCACGGCCGAGCGCGCCCGCAGCTATAAGCCGTCGCTCAATAATTTCAAGATGGCATTGAGCGCGCTGGCCATTTCTCCGGATCGGCTGCTGCATGCGGGGCAGAGCATTTATCACGACGTCGTGCCGGCGCGGGCTCTCGGCATCTCGACGGTCTGGGTGAATCGGAGGTCGGCTCGGCCGGGGATTGGAGCGGTCCGCGAATCGCAGAAAGACGCCTTGGACAAGCAGCCGAATCTGGAAGTCGCGGATCTTGCGACGCTGACCTCAGCCATTTTCGAACGCATGTAACACGAAAGAAATTTGCCCCTACGTCATCGACGGCACGGGAAGGATTCTCTTTTGGATGGCGACGGTGACCAGTTGCGCTTTGTTGTGGATGTCGAGTTTGCGCATCAAGTTGAATTTGTGTGCCTCAACGGTTTTGACGCTGACGCCGAGAACCGTGGCAGCTTCTCTTACGGTGTGTCCCTCGGCGAGCAACTTCATGACTTCGCGCTCGCGCAAAGTCAGGTCGCTTCGGCGCAAGGGAATGCGTAGCGGCTCAGAACGAAATGAAGCTGGGGCTTTCAATCGCGGCTGGATTTGTGGGGACAAGCAGAGTTCACCGCGGTAGACCCCGCGCAGAGCGGACAAGAGCAGCGGTGCGGGAGTGTTTTTTAGAAGATATCCCGTCGCTCCCGCTTGCAGAGCCTGCTGCACGTGCTCGTCATCCTCATGCATGGTCAGGTAGACGATGCGGGTTGCGGGCGCGTTCTCTCGGATCCCGCGTCCCGCTTCGAAGGACGACATGCCCGGCATGCCGATATCGAGCAAAGCGAGATCGGGACGGAGCTTCAGGACTAGCCGGAGTGCGGCAGCGGCATCGGCAGCCTCGCCGACGACAACGAAGTCGGGAGCGTCTTCGAGCAAGCGGCGCACGCCGTAGCGCAACATTTCGTGATCGTCGGCGATGACGCAGCGAATCGGCTCGGAAAGTTCTGTATGAATAGGACCGGTACTTTTAGTCAACATGCGAAACCCACGCGTCGACGGCGCGATTCAACGAAACCGCGACGGCCGAGCGGTATGAAAGCAATTCCTGATTCTACCTGCTGCTGCGGCGAATTTGGGGCAAAATCACGAGATTCTACCAAAACAGGTGCGAGGAGTTTCTCGAAGAATCGGAGCGCCGAACGTTCCTCATTCATTTACAATGCCTGTTCGACATGCTGCGCTATTTCACCTCCGGAGAATCGCATGGCGAGGCCCTAGTAGGATTTCTTTCAGGATTGCCAGCGGGACTGGCGGTGGATCAGGCATTCGTCGACCGCGAACTGTGGCGGCGGCAACAGGGCTTTGGGCGCGGCGGCCGGATGAAAATCGAAACCGACCATGCACATTTTCTTTCGGGAGTGCATCACGGCAAAACGATCGGCTCGCCCATCGCGGTCATGCTGGAGAATCGCGACTGGCAGAATTGGAAAGAGTCGCTGCCCGTGGAGACCGGCGATGCGTCGAAGCATAAGCGAGTAGCATCGCCGCGTCCGGGCCATGCCGACCTAGCGGGAGCTTTGAAGTACGATTTCACGGAAGCGCGCTATGTGCTGGAGCGGGCCTCGGCGCGTGAGTCGGCGGCGAGAGTGGCGCTGGGAGCGTTGGCTAAGCTGCTGCTGCGAGAATTGAGCGTGGAAGTTTTGAGTCACGTAATTGCGGTGGGTGCGGTTTCGGTTGCGGACCGGGAAATTCCATGGGAGCAGATTGAGCCCTTGGCGCGCAAAGATGAAGTGCTGCTATCTTGCGCGGATGCGGATGCCGAGCAGCGCATGAAAGAAGAAGTCGATAAAGTTTTGCGCACGGGCGATTCGGTCGGCGGAGTCTTCGAGGTGGTAGCGCACAATGTTCCTCCTGGGCTCGGAAGTTACGTACAGTGGGATGAGCGGCTGGATGCGCTTTTAGCGGCGGCGGTGATGTCTTTGCAGGCAGTGAAGGCGGTAGAGATTGGCAGCGGGATTCGGGCGGCGCATTCTCCCGGGTCGGCGGTGCATGACGAAATTGGATATCAGGACGATGCCGGGTTTTCGGGCTTCACGCGCACGCGCAACAACGCTGGCGGCATCGAGGGCGGTGTTTCGAATGGGCAGGAGATTCGAGTGCGCGGATATCTGAAGCCGATCTCGACGCTGCGGCGTCCGCTGCAGTCGGTGGATTTTTCCACGCGCGAACCGGTGAAGGCTGCGTACGAGCGCTCGGATGTATGTGTCGTGCCCGCGGCTGGTGTTGCCGCGGAAGCGATGGTGGCGCTTACGCTGGCACGATGCGCGCTGGAGAAATTTGGCGGCGATTCGATGAAGGAGACTAAGCGGAATTTCGCCGGTTATATAGAACAATTGAAGAACTACTGACCCGGCGCTGGAATCAGCATTTCTATTTCGAAAATGATTTATCCTATTGTCAAATTCGGCGATCCAGTGCTCGAGACACCTGCGGCTGAGGTAACCACATTCGGCGAGGATCTCAAGAAGCTCATCGAAGATATGTTCGAGTCGATGTATGCCGCGCGGGGCGTGGGTTTGGCGGCTCCGCAGATTGGTATTTCGAAACGAATCGCCGTCGTGGACGTTACTTTCAATGAAGACCCCGACGCCAAGCTGGTCCTGATCAATCCGGTGATTATTCACAAGGAAGGACGGCAGCGGAGCAGCGAAGGCTGTTTGAGCATCCCTGAGTTTCGCGAAGATGTGTCGCGGGCAAAAATTGTCACGGTGCGCGCGCAAGACCTGTCAGGAAAAACTTTCGAGCATACCGGCGAAGACTTGCTGGCGCGTGCCTTTCTGCACGAGACCGACCACCTCAACGGCAAGCTCTACATCTCGCACATCAGCGCGCTGAAGCGCGACCTTATCAAGCGCAAGATCAAGAAAATGGTGAAGGCGGGCGAGTGGTAGTGGTAGAGGAGCGGGTTTAAGATGTCAGGTCTTAGATATCAAGAACAACGTGCGCTGCGGCTAATCGGCATAGTCATCACTTCGCTTGTTGGCTCGATAGCGCTTGCCTCTCAAACCAAACCGGCTAGCCCCTATCCGAAGGAGGCGGACCCACTCGGTGTTGCGATGCGCAAGTTAGGGGTACATACCGTGCTCCTGCTTGCATCGCAAGCTGTAGACGAGACGCCTTTGTGGTCGCCCGATTCGCGATTCGTGGCTGCGAACTTTGAGAGCAGGTGGCACCAGCTTGATACCTGGGCCGTCACAACACTTGCAGCTGCGAAGTGGCATGGCGAAGTAATTGGCCTAACAAAGGATGATCTGCAGTCCAATGCTACCGGCGCGGAAGTTAGCAAATGGAAGGATAAATCGCATAGCAATCCTCGTGAGGCCGTGTCTAAGTCGGGTTTTAGAGTGCAGCTAACACAAAAAGAACTTTCCACTTCGTTTGTCATTTCAAAGGGAAGCCGATCAAGAACACTGTGGGCGACGGGGCTGGAAAACTGCTACTCGCCAGTGTTTTCTCCAAATGAGAAATACGTTGCCTTCATTTGCGAGCTCAACGGTGTGTTTGTAACCGACGTTGACGCCGCTTTCAGGGCACCCTGAGACCTGACACCTATGCTTTTGGTTTTCTGCGGCACGCCGCAATTCGCCGTCCCCACTTTGGAGAAGCTCGTTGAGGCTGGTCATTCTTTGCCCCTGGTGGTGACGCAACCCGATCGGCCTCGCGGACGCGGAATGGAAGTCGCGTATTCTCCCGTGAAGGATACGGCAATCCGCCTGGGCATTGCCGTTGCGCAGCCCGCCGCCATCAAAAATAATTCAGAGGTTCGCGAACAGCTTGCCGCATTTCGGCCGGATGCAATTATCGTCGTCGGCTATGGCCGCATTATTCCGCAGTGGATGATTGATCTTCCACGGCTGGGAAATTTGAATCTGCATGCTTCGCTTCTCCCGAAGTATCGTGGCGCGGCGCCGATTCAATGGGCGATTGCCTGTGGTGAATCGGTCACTGGCGTGACAACCATGCGCATCGACGCGGGACTAGATACTGGCGACATTCTTCTGCAACGCGAGATTCCAGTCGAGAGCGAAGATACCACTGAGACACTCGGTCCGCGGCTGGCTTCGATCGGAGCGGAGTTGATGATCGAAACCCTGCGTGGACTGGAGAGCGGAAGGGTTCAGCCGGTTCCTCAGGATCATTCGCGGGCCATGCTGGCGCCGATTCTCAAGAAAGAAGATGGGCGGATGGATTTTTCTCGCAGCGCTCAGGACCTGTACGACCGCTTGCGTGGTTTTCAGCCTTGGCCGGGGGCGTTCACGACTTTTCGAGGCAAGACGTTGCAGGTGCATCGCGCTCATCCCGTGGAACTGGCAATTCCGCTAGCCCCGGGCAACATCGCAGTCGAGGGGGCGCGGATGGTGGTGGGTTGCGGCAAAAATCGAGACCAAGAGGCGTACACATTCCTTGAGTTGACGGAAGTGCGGCTCGAAGGCAAAAAGCGCATGACCGCAAAAGAATTTATCAACGGCTACCGGCCACAGGCTGGCGATCGATTGGGGCAGTAGACGCTATGGCCGTCTCTCCGGCTCGAGCGGCGGCGTTTGAGGTTCTGCTGCGCGTGGCGAGGGAAGGCTCTTTCGCCAGCGAACTCCTCCATTCCCCGCAACTGACAAGCCTCTCCCCGCGCGACCACGGACTGGCCACCAAACTGGTGATGGGAGTGCTTCGCTGGCAGTCTCTCTTGGGCTTGCGGCTCGCGGCTGCGTCATCGCAGAAGATGGAACGGCTCGATGATGAAGTTTTGATCGCGCTGCGGCTGGGAATTTATCAGCTGCAGTTTCTTTCTCGAGTTCCGGCGCGGGCGGCAATCTTCGAAAGCGTGGAGTTGGTGAAGGCGGCGCGCAAGAAGTCGGCGGCGCCTTTCGTGAACGCCGTGCTTCGCAAACTGGCCACGGCCGGCGCAGAAGACGTGCTTGCGCAGATTCAGCTATCGAACAACACGATTACTCTCGCCCGAAATGCGGCGCATCCCGCGTGGCTGGTGGAGCGCTGGACGGAAAAATACGGACTGGAGACAGCGCGGCAGATTTGCGCGCACGATCAGACGACGCCCGAGACTCAGATTCGTATTCAAGAAAATAACACCGAGGTCGAAGCTGAACTTGCCGTGGCCGGCGTGCAAATTAGTTCCGGCGCGTTGTTATCGGCTGCGCGACGGGTTGTCGCGGGCGACGTCACCACGACGCGCGCTTATCAGGAAGGCCGTATCGCGATTCAGGACGAAGGTTCGCAACTGGTCGCGCTGCTGGTGGGCCGCGGAGAGCGCTTGCTGGACTGTTGTGCGGCGCCTGGAGGTAAGACTGCCGTTATCGCGCGGCGCAATCCGCTGGCTCAAGTATGGGCTACGGAGTTGCATCTGCATCGCGCGCGGTTGCTGAAAAATCTCAACCGTCTGCAGAACGTTCATGCGGTTGCGGCGGATGCCCGCCATTTTCCTTTTACTCCGGGTTCTTTTGATCGTGTGCTGGCCGACGTACCTTGTTCGGGCACGGGCACACTTGCGCGTCATCCCGAGATCAAATGGCAACTGCAGCCGGCAGACCTCCTGGATCTGCGGTCGCGGCAGATTGCGATTCTGCAGTCGGCGCTTGGGCAGTTGGCAAAGGGCGGGCGGCTGGTCTACTCCACATGCTCACTGGAGCGCGAGGAAAATGAAGCGGTCGTCAGCGCCGCGCTGGACGGCGCTGCGGGATTCGCAGTTGTCGATGCGAGGACGGAATTGGAAAAACTGCGAGAATCCGGCGAGCTTTGCTGGAAGGATGCGGCGTCGCTCGTTTTCGGTCCGTTCCTGAGAACGATTCCCGGCGTACATCCCTGCGATGGATTTTTTGCCGCGATGATCGAACGAAAATAATCCGCTAGCGAACCTCGAAATTCACGGCGCTGCCAGCGACGATTTTCTGGCCAGCAGCCGGGTTCTGAGTGACGACCATGCTCGCGGGCCCGGGTTCGGGAAAAGGCGAGGGGGCGGAAGGCGCGTCAGGCGTTTGCGTTTGCGGCGGCAAAGCGCTTACTTTTCCCAGCTTGATGCCTGCTTCCTTCAGCGTCTCGGTTACACTGCCGAGCGGCTGTCCGGTGAGGTTGGGCAGTAGAAAAGTTCGCGGCGCGGGTCCGTCACTCACTAACAAATTAATTTTTGGCGCAGACACGCCGCTGGCGTTGACGGGAGGGCTCTGCGAAATTATCTGGTCGGGCGCGGCGTCGGCAAGATTGACATGGGCGATCGATCCCAGACTCAAACCGCGGCGGCGAATGTTCAACTCGGCGATGCGCTCGCTGCCTCCAGTGACATCGGGGATTGCGACCCGCTGTGGGCCCAAACTTTGCGCAACACGGATTGACCAGCCCCGCCGCACTTTGGTTCCCGGCGCCGGTATCTGGGTCATGATTTTTCCTTCGGAAATGTCGGGGCTGTAAAACTGCCGCTCGATGACCAGTTGCAATCCAGCAGCAGAGCTCGCACGCTCGGCCTCGTTGGGGGGCATGCCGACGAGTTTCGGGATGGTAACTTCACGCCCGTGAATGGCGAAGCGCATGGCGGTCAGCGCCGAAACGAGCGCGACCGTCAGCAGCACCAGGGCCAGAAGCAGCGTGCGAAAAAACTGCCGCATGGAAGAGGATTATAAGCGCTCGATCTTAGCGAATGCTTGACGGGCCAGTCATCCTGGTTGCCACGGCATTGGCCTGCGCTCGCCGCAAGCCGGCAGCTACGCCTTCTCCTACTGCTCGCTCATAGCCCGCGGCGCTCATCGCGGATACGGTCGCGGCTGCGGCGCCGCCGGGCGTGGCTGCTTCTTCGAGCAGGTAATCCAATGTGCGTTCGCCCATGCGCCATGCGACGATGCTGTCTGCCAGCGCGTGGGCACTAGCGAGAAGCGCAGTCTTGCGATCGAGGCCTGCTGTCTGCGCCGCACTGGTCAAGGCATCGAGCGCGTGATAGCCATGGCTCGGAGAGAAAATCACGGTGAAGGCATCGAACTTGCTTTCTGGAATTTCAACGACAGGGCCGAAGGTCGCGAAAATTTCGTGGACCAGTTTACGTTGCGTGCGCGGAAAACTGCGAGCAAAAGTCACGGCGGTTAAGCCGCGCACGCTCCGGCACGTGGGACTGGGCATGGCACGGGCCCAGGCTGCGTCCGGCAGCAATTGGCTAAGAAGTTTGATGGGGACACCCGCGGCCAGACTCAGAGCCATCGTCTTTGCGCCTGGCTTTTTCGCACTCCGAATCTCTTTCGCTAACGCGCCGAGTAACTCGCGGACGGAACTTGGGCGCACGGCGATGATCAGCAGATCGGCCTCACCGACAGCGCGCGCCAGTTCGGTTTCGACGACTACTTTGTAGTCTTTTTTCAGGTCGCGTAATTTGCTGGGATTGCGGTCGTGCACCACGAGGCGATGCCGAGTTTTGCCTAGTCGCAGGCCAGCGATCATCGCCGAAGTGATCCGTCCCGCTCCCAGAAAAACCACGGTGCTCATGCGATCTCCGCGCAGGCATCATGAGCGGCGCGCAAAAGAATCTCGACATCCTGCGCCGTGTGAGCGGTGGAAATAATCCAGTGCAGTCCGTTGGACGGGGTCATGTAGATTCCCCGCTCCAGCAGCGCGTGGATGAAGCGCGAGTACTTTGCCGTATCCACGAACTGGCAGTAGTCGCGGTAATCGTGGATGGCCTCACGGCTGGTGAAATAAATCTGAAACATGGGGCCGAAACCTTGCACTACCGCGTCGATTTTTTTGCCGTGAAAAATATCGCGCAGGCCGGCGATGGCGGCGTTTCCGACCGCGTAGATCTGTTGGTAAGCTGTGTTGTTATTGTCGGCCAGCAGGTCGAGATTGGCCGCGATCACGCTCATGGTCAGGCGATGGCCATTGAAGGTCCCGTAATGAAGCACCAGGTCGCTGCCCCAGCGCATGCGATCGAGGATGGCGCGGGGACCGGTTACAGCGCCCACGGGAAATCCGGCGCCTAGAGCCTTACCGAAGGTGCTGAGGTCGGGAGAGAGGCCGAAGTGCTGCTGGCATCCGCCGGGCGCGTAGCGAAATCCAGTGACCACTTCATCGAGAATAAAGAACGCGCCGAACCTATGCGCCAGATCGCAAACCTTCTGGAGATAGCCTTCACGCGGCAGGATGCAACCCATGTTCGCCATGATGGGCTCGGTGATGATGGCGGCCAGTTCCGCGCCATGGCGCCGCAAAATATTTTCCAGCACTTCAAGATCATTCCAGGGTGCGAGCACGACGTCGCCGAAAACTGATGCAGGAATGCCCTTCGAATCGGGGAGGGGCGTGGGGTTTTCTTTCGGCCCAAGTTGCTCCGCCGGATGGCTGTGACCGTTCAGACAGTAGGCATCGTACCATCCGTGATAGTGGCCTTCGAACTTGAGGAATTTTGTGCGCCCGGTATGTGCGCGAGCTAAACGCAAGGCGAGCATTGTGGCTTCGGTGCCGCTGTTGGTGAAGCGTACAGCTTCGGCGGTCGGCACCATGCGACAAAAGCGCTCGGCGGCTTCCGTCTCTGCGGAAGTGGCAGCGGCGAAGTGAGAGCCCGTGGCGATTGCCTGTGAAACCACCTCCACAATCTTGGGATGAGCGTGGCCCTGAATCAATGCTCCGAACGACATCATGAAATCGACATATTCGTTCTCGTCGAGGTCCCAGACGTGCGAGCCACTGCCACGGTTGAGAACGATGGGACCGTTCGCGTACACGGCGGCGCCGCGCGATGGCGAGTTGACACCCTCTATCAGCGATTGCTGCGCCCGCTCATACCATGCGCGGGAGCAGGCGCGGGCGGTTGTTGCTTTAACCTGTGCTGTCATTGATCTTTGGTTGAAAGCTCGAAATGCGAGCGGTAACCTTTATGTTATCCCGTTCCTGCCAGCCCACCGCCGTCGACCACTAGCGTCGTGCCGGTAACGAATGAAGAGGCATCGCTCGCGAGATACAGAACGGCCTGAGCAATCTCTTCGGGCGTTCCTACCCTTTGCAGCGGGCGCTTGGCGGAGTCGGCGAGAAAACTACTAGGATCTTCTCTCAACTGCAGCGCTTCCTCCTGCAGCATCGCGGTCGCCGTGTCGCCAGGGCAGATGCAATTTACGCGGATGTTCTGCGGCCCGTGATCGATGGCCATCGCTTTTGTCAGCAGCACCACCGCGCCTTTGGAAGCGCAATAGACGGCAGCCTTCGCGCCGCCGGCCAAGCCCCATCCGGAGGCAGTGTTGACGATCGTCCCTCCGCCGATTTTTTGCATATGAGGAATGACCAGGCGCGAAAGCAGATAAATGGACTTCACATTCCCCGCCATCACTCGATCCCAATCCGCTTCGTTCAGGTCGAGGACGGTGGCGCGGCGAATGATACCGGCGTTGTTGAATAGGATGTCGATTCGTCCGAACTCGCGGAGTGTTCGATCGACCAGGCGCTGACAGTCTGCGGCGCGGGAGACGTCTGTTGATTCGAAGAAGGCGCGCCCGCTTGACTGGGTTATCTCGTCAGCGACACTTCGACCGTTATTTTTGTTCACATCAGCAAGGGCCAGCACCGCGCCTTCACGCGCAAAGAGCAAGGAGGTCGCGCGTCCGATGCCGGAGGCAGCACCCGTGACGACAGCAATTTTCCCTGCAAGTTTGGCCGAGGGCTGCATGGCTTAGCGGCTAGCTAGACCTCCGGCAATTTCGCCGCCATCGCAGGTGTAGACTTGGCCGGTGATGTTTTGCGCATCGTCGGAAGCGAGGAATGCGAAGAGCGCCGCTATCTCTTCCGGCCGCGCATGGCGGCGCAGAGGAATCTTGCGATTGACCTCTTCGAGCATTTCCTCCGTGTACTCGGCGCGCTGCATGGGCGTCAGCACGTAGCCGGGAGCCACGGCGCATACCCTGATCTTCGGCGCTAGCTCCAGCGCCATCGATTTTGTCAGTTCGATCACTCCGGCTTTTGTCGCGTTGTAATCGGCGTAGTACGGATATCCCATGATGCCGTTAGTTGACGCAGTTTGCAGGATCACGCCGCTGCCTTGTTCCATCATGTGCCTGGCCGCAGTCTGCGCCACGTAGAAGACTCCGGTGAGATTGGTGGCAATTACCTTGTCCCATTCTTTGGGCGTGATGTCTAGGAAATTATGACGGATGCTGATGCCGGCGTTGTTGACGAGCACATCGACGCCGCCCATCAGGCGAGTCGCTTCGGCGAAGGCAGATTGGACCTGCTGCAGATTCGAGACGTCGGCGTCGAGCGCGGCGGTTAGAGCCGAGAGTTCGTGATCAATCTTGCGGCGGCCTTCCGCATCGCGATCCAGCACGCAGACGAATGACCCCTCGTCGAGAAATCGCGCTGCGGTGGCTGCCCCTATGCCACTGGCGCCGCCGGTGATCAGAACCCTCTTTGCTTTCAGGCCGCGCACTTCCGCCTCGCTCGCTGCTCAGATAACTTGCCACACCGTGTCGAGCACCGTGCCGTCGACCCACTTCACCACCGCGCACGGACGGTTCCCTAACTTCGGCCGCGCCGGCTTGCCGCAAATTTTCTCGACTTCGGTCTTGATGTCCTGGATCGGCCGAATCGGCAGCTTCGATCCCATCACGGCGTGAAACAAATCCGTGCGTCGCGGATTGATCGCGATTCCACGCTCGGTCACGACCACGTCAATCATTTCGCCGGGGCCGGTGAGGGTTGTAACTTCGTCGACAATCACAGGAATGCGATCGCGAAACGAGGGCAGCGCCAGGATCGAGCATCCGGCAAAAAGGCAATTCTGCCATCCGCCAATGCCGTGCAACAGGCGGCCGTCGGAGTGCGTGACCACATTGGCGTTGAAGTTTACATCGACTTCCGTCGCGCCCAGAACAACGGCATCGACCAGCGGCGCGAAATTTCCTTTGCCATGGTAGTTGTAGGACGTGAACGGTGAAGTTGCGACGTGGCGGGCATCCCCGGCGATCGATTTCACGCCGTCCAGGTCGAAGGTCTGGCCATCGAGAATGTAATCGGTGAGGCCTTCCTGCAGCAGTTCGACCAGGACTTTCGTCGAGCCGCCGCGAACGAATCGCGCTTTGACTCCGTCTTCCCTCATCATCTGCGCGAGATATTCGACGAAGGCGAGGTTGATGCCTCCGGCCCCCGCTTGAAAAGAGAAACCGTTCTTCATGATTCCGGCGGCGCGCAGAAACTGTGCCACCAACTCAGCGATTCTGAGCCGATCCGGAGAGCGCGTTATCTTCGTTGTGCCAGAAACAATCTTTGCCGGATCGCCAATCGATTCCACTTCCACCACAAAATCGACATTGTTGCCCTGAATTTGCCAGGGCACACAGGGGAAGGGAACAAGATTATCGGTGACCACGATGACGTGATCGGCATAAGTCGAATCGGCCAGGGCGAAACCGAGCGAACCGCAGGCGGACTTGCCATGCGAACCGTCGGCGTTGCCGAAGAAATCGGCAGTGGGCGCGGCTATCACGGCCACGTCGATGTGAACTTCGCCATCCTGAATCGCCTGGTACCGCCCGCCGTGTGAACGCAGCACGCCCATGCCGCGCATCTTGCCCTGCGTGCAATAGTCGCCCAAAGGGCCGTTCATGGAACCTTCGACGTGATGGATAACTCCCTTTTCCATCAGTTCGATTGCGCCTTGCTGGGAGGGGAAGGACGCGCTCGGAAACCACACCAGATCTTTGACCCCGAGGCTGGCGGCGGCTTCGAGGGCCAGCAGCGCTACTTTATCGCCGTCACGCAAATGGTGGTGATTGGAGATCACCATGCCATCGCGGAGTCCACATTGGCGAAGCGCGGTCTGCAGATCGGGGACACGTTTGTCGCCGTTCTCAGGGTAATCTTTGTTGGAGGAAATTGGCGGCGCAGCCTTGCGTCCGCGCGGCTGATATTTTCCGACTCCGAGAAACGGAGTTTGCTGCTTACCATTCACCGTCGTTGGTACGGTGCGTCCGGCGGCATTGTGGGCGAGCTCCAATTTTTCCACACTCCGTTCATTCGCACCAGCGTTCATGCAATCACTTCCATCGCTTTGGCCCGCTCCATCAACTTCAGCGCCCGCTGCACCACGGGAGGGTCGATCATTTTTGAGCCCAGACTTACCACCGCTAAACCTTTGGTCTGCGCTTCTTCAAATGCGGCAACAATCTTTCGCGCTTTTTCTATTTCGGCCGCCGCTGGTTGAAACGCTTGATGAATAACGCGAATCTGGCCGGGATGAATACATCCCATCCCTTCAAACCCCTCGGCCCGCGAGGCTTCTCCCCATCGCCGCAGACCCTCGGTGTCGCCGACGTCGCTGAAGACGGAGTCATTGGCCTGCACTCCGGCGGCATGGGCCGCGTTGACCACACGCGATCGAGCATATTGCGACTCGCGCCCTTCCGTGGTCTTCACTACGCCGAGATCAGCAGTGTAATCTTCCAGGCCGATGGTCAGCGCGGCCACGTTTTCGCTCGCGCTGGCTACGGCGAACGCGTTCTCGATCCCGAGCGCCGACTCGAGAATGGGCATGATCCAGATGGGGCGGATGATTCCGTTGCGATCTTTGAGTTCGGCGATCAGGCGATCGACCTCCCGCACCTGCTCGGGGATTTCAACTTTTGGAATCAGAATCAGGTCGGGACTTTCGCCGATAACTTCCGCCAGATCGTCCAGGCCCAGAGGAAGTTGATTGATGCGCACCATGCGTTCGCAGGAAGCGAAATCGACCGCGCGTAAGGTATTTCGCACCAGGATGCGCGCCGCATCTTTTTCTCCGCGATGCACAGAATCTTCCAGGTCAAGAATCACCGCGTCGGGCGCATGCAGGGCGGCATTGACGAAGTACTTCGGTTCTGAGCCAGGCAGATACAGACGCGATCGGCGAAGGCGGCCTTTTGACGATGGCGGTGGCAACGGATGTTGCCGCGGCAGCGAGCGTTTGCCGAGCGCCAGGCCAGCGCGCCGCGCCGCGGCTTCGATGCGCGCTGCAATTACAAAGGGCAACGCGCCTTCATCATGAATCGCAACTCGCGCATGCTGTACGCCCAGTTCGTCAAGCACCTCTCGAGCCTGTTGCGTGATCGCGGCGCCATAGTAGAGCGCAACGCGCGATTCCAGCGCAATTTCGATCCCGCCGCGATCGCGAGCCTCCAGCGAAACGTGCACGTCGGAGCGAATGTCTTTGCCCCAATGGCCGGCTTCTCCCGCGTGCCGGGATGTGGCCTCAACCACGCTGCCCATACTTTCCTCGCTTCGTTAATCGCAATTTTGCCGCTGGCAACTTCTTCACTTCAGTTTCTCCAGGATCGCATCCGTCATTTGCACGGTTGAAGCCGCACCCTGAGTGATCGCTTTCGGGCCGCCCGTCAAGCGCATCATATCGTACGTCCTGACCTTGCCTCCGCTGACAACGTCCGCGATCGCCTGGCGAATGCGATGCGCCTTTTCTTCTTCGCCGATGTGGTCCAGCATCATCGCCGCAGAGAGAATCATGGCAATCGGATTGACGATGGGCGGATCCAGTTCGGCATACTTGGGAGCCGAACCGTGGGTTGGCTCGAAGACGGCGATGTCATCTCCTATGTTGCCTGAGGCCGCGAAGCCGAGGCCGCCGACTAATCCGGCGAAGGCGTCGGATAAAATGTCGCCGAAAAGATTCGAGGATACGATCACGTTGTACTCTTCCGGATTTTTGTTCAGCCACATCAACTGCGCATCAATGTTCGTGGACCACAGCGCGACTCCCGGATAATTTCGGGCTACCTCTTTCGCGACTTCTTCCATCATCCCCGAAGTCTCGCGCACCACGTTCGGCTTCTCACAAATGGTCACGCCCTTGAAGCCGCGTTTCTTCGCGTAGTCGAAGGCTGCCGTCACGATGCGCTCGGCCGCGTGGCGCGTAATGATACGGCAACTCACCGCGAGCTCAGGGCCGGGCACGGTGGCGAATGCTTTGAATCGCGGATGGCTGTTCAATGCGGCGCGCACGTTCTCGGGAGGGTTCGTCCACTCGACGCCCGCGTACATGCCTTCCGTGCCCTGGCGAAATACGGTGGTGTCGATGCGCGGCTCGTCGTAACCGCCATTCGCGCTCTTGCGAATGTAATTCAGAGGGTTGCCGGCGAATCCGACGCAGGGCCGCATGCAAATATCGAGATTGAATTTCTGGCGCATGGTCACGATAGGCGAGTAATAGATGTAACCTTTGCCTTGCAGCTCTGGTGTCAACTCAGCTTGAGCGGCTTTATTGGGCTTGGAAGTTATTGCTCCGAATAAACCCAACTTATGCTTGGTTAGTAAGTCGATGGTGCGTTCGGGCAATGCGTTGCCTTGCGCACGCCAGCAATCCCAGCCGATGTCGGCGTGAATGTAGTCCGCGTCAAAGTCTACTGCTTCGAGGACCCGTAGAGATTCGGGTAGAACCTGGTTGCCTATGCCGTCTCCCGGCATGGTAACTACTTTGTATTTCGCCATAGTATTCCTTGCACCCAAAATCAACCGCAGAGACGCAGAGAACAACTTATCATTCAGCTGTTTTCACTATATTGATTAGTGCAAATTTCCCGCGATGCGACGTGGACGAACACCAGCAGTTTGCTACTCCGTCTATCGAGACCACATCGTCGTTAGCCAATGCACGGAAAAGCTTCGCCTTCGCGTCAGTGCCAGCGGCCAACTTACTGAGCGCGTTTTGGGGCGCCGCTGCTCTCACTTGTCGAATGTATGTGCCACCACCGAATTCGAGGATCAAAGTGAATTTTGCCATCATTCCTCCGCGCACTCTGCGATCTCTGCGGTTCAGGCTTCACGCCACGCCTAGCCGCTTCGCGACTAGGTTCTCCACTCCGCCCGCGCTCACCAGCGACTGAGGGACACTGCCTAGAGCCGGGAATCCGAATGTGTCGCCGCTCCAACTAATGGTGCTTGTCGTGAAATCAATAGCGACTTCCTCTCCCGGAATAATCGTTTTTTCTTTTGCGACAATCTCAGTGGCAAACTGTTGGCGGAGTCGTACTATGAAGTCCGGCACTTCGATACACAAGAATCCATTGTTAAAGGCATTTCGCAGATAAGTCTGCGAGAAACTGGCTGCGATCACTAGGGGAATGCCTTTTGCCTTGAGACAGGTCACGGCTTGCTCGCGGCTAGATCCGGTGCCGAAGTTAAATTGACTTGCAATCACGTCACCCGCGTTGGTGCGCGCGGCGAACTGTGGATCGTAATTCTCCATGACTACTTTCGCCATCATTTCAGGAGTCATGTCGTCGCGATATGTGTAGTCTTTGCCGTAAATCGCGTCGGTGTTGACATTATCTTGCGGAAGAAAAACCAGCCGTCCGACTAGACATTGGGGGAAGCCCCGCAAAATCTCGACCTTCTCGGCAGCTCCTGACGACGATGAGAATGCCGTGTAAACGCGTTGCGGAGTCCCTTTCGCAAAGCGATGAGGTCCGCGAATATAGCCGGCAATGGCCGATGCGGCTACCACCTCGGGGCTCGCGAGATAGCATTGCGCGTCGCGCGAGCCCATGCGGCCTTTGAAATTTCTGTTCGTCGCCGAGATGCCTACTTCGCATGGCTCCAGCAATCCGACTCCGAGGCCGATGCATGGGCCGCAGCCGGATGGCAGCGGCTGCGCGCCCGCGTCCAGCAAAGTTTGCCAGATGCCTTGCCGCTCGGCCGCTTCCTGCACCCACTTGCTGGCGGCGCCTAAATAAAACTTCACGGCCGGTGCAACTTTCTGGCCTTTGAGAACTTTGGCTGCGGCGGCGAGATCTTCGAGGCGCGAATTCACGCACGAAATCAAGTAGGCTTTTTGAATCGCAACTTTCTTTTGCTCAATCTCAGCGAGCGATTGCATTGCCTGCACCGTATCGGGTCCTGACACGTGGGGTGTTACTTGCGAAAGATCGAGCGTAATTCGTGCCGCGTAGACTGCGTCCGCATCCGGGCGCGGAGGATTCTCTGCCCATTGCTCGAGATCTTCTTCTGAAAACCGCTCTGCACCGATTGCTTGCAGCCGCTCGTGAACACCGTGCAAATATTTCAAGGTGATCTCATCCACCGGGAACCACCCTACCAGCGGGCCCCACTCGGTGGTCATGTTCGAAATGGAGAGGCGCGCATCCATCGACAACGATGCCACTCCCGGGCCGGTAAACTCCACCGCCGCATTCAGGCATTCATCGTGATTGTAGAGTCCGCATAGGGTGACGATGATGTCTTTGCCGGTAACGCCGTCAGGCAATCTATTTTCGAGTACAACCTGAATCGAGCGCGGAATCTGCCACCAGAATTCACCCGTCGCCCACACCGCGGCCGCATCAGTGCGAACAATCGGTGTGCCGATGGCGCCCAGCGCGCCGTACATGTTGGAGTGCGAATCGGAGGCAACGACGAAAGAGCCGGGAACGACGTATCCGCGCTCCACCATAATCTGGTGCCCGATGCCCGAACCGGCGGGATAGAAATCGACTCCCTGCTCTTTGGCGAAGGCTTCGATGGCGCGATATTTCTTCTGGTTTGACTCATCTTTATTCTGGATATCGTGGTCGAGGGCGAATACGAGTTGCCGCGGCTCTCTTACCTTCTTGGCGCCAATACCTTTGAACTTGCTCATCACCGCCGACGTGTTGTCGTGAGTCATGCAGCGGTGCGGACGAACAGAAAGGAAATCTCCCGCACGCAGCGGGCGCGACGGCCCTTCCGTCATGTGCTGCTGCGCGATTTTTTCTACGATGGTCTGGCCCATGATCTAATCCTGCGATCAGCGCTTGCGTTGCAACTCGAAGCTCAGGTACATCATCTGCCCGATGTGATGGTCCATGTGAGTCGTGCAGATCAGCACCATTTCAAACCTGTTTCTTGCATCGGATCGAACCGCGGTATAGTCCTTCGACCAATCTTCCGCCGACTGGCCGTTAATCGTCGCCAGCACCATGGCAATGGTCTGATCGAAGTTCTTCAACACTTCTCCTTTCGCCGGACGCGATGTTTCCGTGAACTCCAGCGGACGATCGCGCACATAGCCGGTGCCCGCCATTTGCGCGCCGAAGTAGTAATTCAAATTGCCATTGAGGTGCAGGAGGAGATGTCCGAAGCTGTTGCCGAAGGGAAAGGGCTTGGCCCAGAACTGCTCGTCGTCTAAGGGAGCGGCCAATTCGCGGAGCGTGTCGGCCAACTTCTGGTAACGGGAAGCCAAGCCTGCTGCTATCGTTTGTCTCAAATCGGTCATAGAGGTTGCTTCCTTGCTCGATTCACATGCACACCAACATTGCCGGACTTCATCCGACTGGACAGCCGTGGACGGCTGTCCCTACGCACTTGTTTTCGGTTTCTTCACGTCTGCCTTCATCAGCGCCATTAGTTTTGTCACCGACTCACATTTCTCCAGATTCCAAATGGCGTTGATGAGCTTCGCTTGCGCCTTGGCTGTGAGTACACCCTCGGCCAGAGCGCGGAATTTCTCTTCGATCTCAGCATCGCTCAGAGGATTGCGGGGATCGCCTTTCGGATAGTCAAGCTGCTTTGAGAACTGGCGTCCGTCAACGGTTGTGATGTTCACGACCACGCGCTGCAGCGCGGGGAAGACTTTCTCGATCTCGGGATCGGCCACGACCTCCACTTTTTTCAGCTGAGCGCGAATCGTCGGGTCCATGATCTTATCCATCTCGAATTGCGCCGGCGTCACCTGCCGGTCAACCAGCGCCGCGGCAATCACGTAGGGTAGAGAATGATCGGCCGTCTCCTTGGTGTGAGGATCGTATTTGCTGGGATCGGAAAGTATGTCGGCGGCACGCGCGAGCGATCGGATCTGTATCGTCTCAATCTGATCGGGATGCAGATCATTACTTTTTACCAGATCGAGCGTTGCGGAAATTGGAGCGTGAGTCAGCGCCTCGGTCGGAAAGAATTTCATCCCGCACTGTGTAATCCGCCACGATTCGCCTAAGCCGTCGGTCAACAGATTCAGTTTCCACTCGGGGCCGTAGCAGTGCACCAGTCCCTCTTTGCCGTCGATCACATGTTCAGGACCGGTGTAGCCCTTTTCCGCCAACAGTGCCGCCAGCACGCCGCTCTGCGTCGCCATCGGGTCCACCGTATTTTTCATCATGGTGAGTTTGCCGGCCGTGACCGCGCCCATGGTGCAGTGGCGCGAGGCGGAAATTCCGATGGCGTGTTGAATCTGCTCCCATGTGAGGTGCAGCGCGCGTCCGGCCACGATGGGCGAGGCGAATGCGGTCAGCGTGGCGTGATGCCAGCCGCGCTCGCGAATGCCGGGGAAGGCAGCCTCGCAGAGGCGCATTTCGAATTCGTGGCCGAGCACGAATCCGACGATCAGTTCTTTGCCATCGCTTTGAGCGCGCTCGCAGCAAGCCATCGCCGCGGGAAAAATGTCGGAAGGGTGCGACGGATCCTGCTTCCAGTAAACGTCGTTGTAGTCCATGCAGCGGATCATCAGCGCATTCGCCAGCGACGCGGAAACGGGATCGACCTTTTTACCGGCGCCGATCAAGGTTGACGGACCGCGTCCGGCAATTTCATGCAGCACTTCGAGAGCGAGGACCACATCGTGCTGCCGATATCCGCCCAACGCGCAGCCGACAGAATCGAGCAAGAAGCGCTTAGCCTGATAGACGGCTTCTTGTGAGAGATGCTCGTATTGCAGCACCGCAGCCCAGCGGGACATTTTCGCGGTGATGGTTTCCTTGATGCTGACTTGGGGCGTGGACACGGACGGCTCCTATCTGGAAATGCAGTTCTCAGTCATCAGTTCTCGGTTCTCAGTAAAATCGTCAGAATTAAAACCTGGCCTCACTTCAACTTCACATTCTTCGGATTCCTGAACGGTAGATAGGCCATGAAATCGGCGTGGTGCACGATGTACGCTTCGGTCGTTCGCTTGACCAGATCTCCCTCGGCGGCGTGGGCGGCGATGATATGGCAGACCGAGTCGGGCACTCCGCACTCCATCGCCAGCGCTACTCCAGTAAAAGGATGTCGCAGCGCTTCTCCGCGCTCGCTTTGCCGGCTTTTTCCATCGGGACCGATTTCATACTCCAGCAATTTGCCTACGTCCGCCAGAATCGCGCCTGCGATCACTACATCTTTGTCGATCGGCAGGGCTCGGCCCATGAAGTCGGTCATCGCTTTGGCGCTGTCACGCGCGATGTGAACCACGCAGCGCTTGTGCTCCATGAAAGTGATTGGACAATTGGAAACGACCAGCGTAAACGGAATGTTGTTGAGATCGTCGGGCTTCAGCGGGCTGCGTTCGAGCGCCTTGATCCAGGTTTGCGTGACCTGCTCACGCAGACTGCTGTCGTTGATCCACTGAATCTCTGGCCAAAGCCGTTCGACGGCCTGCCGCATGGGCAACTCCTTAGGAGAAGACTCATTAGATTATCGGAGTTGATGCGGCTGCGTCGAGCGCCGAGGTGTGTCGGTAGTGTTTTAATTTGCCTTTTTCACCGAGCCACAGGGTCACGGAGAAAAACCTCGAAGCTGCAAGAACCAGAGGGGAAGGTCTTGCCAAGTAGTTGAGTTTCTCTGCCTTCGTGACTCCGTGGTGAAAAAGGTAAGTTGTAAGTTACGGAAGGGCTCTTCACCCATTCTGTTATTTGACGGAGTCAATGGGCTGCAGTTCGATGCTGCAGCCTGAGGCGCCACAGGTCAGCAATGCGCGCCGCACGATTTTCACTGAAGATACCTCGGGAAATCTTACGGGGAAGTCCTTGTCGCGGAGTTGCTCGGCCGCGCTGCGCAGGCTCTCGTCTCCGTCAGCGAATTCAGCGCGTTCGGGACGCGGCGAACCGTCGAAGACAAGATTGAATTTTGCCGAGACGGATTTGCTCGTGATCGAAGGAAGCTTCACTGTGCGAGCTTCGATCAACTCGGCCGGCGCTTGGGCGATTTCCTTTTCTGCCGCGGCGGGATTGCCCGCCACCTTGGTCAGGCGCGCGCGCGAATCCTGCGTTTCGCTTCCACCTGCCGCCACGGCCAGCGCATACATGTGGCGCGCTTTGTCGAACTGCCCTTGCTTTTCCAGTACCTGCCCTATTCGGTTAGCCACCGTGCCCGATTGACTGAGCAGCCACGCCGAGTTCAGGAACTGCATCGCTGCCAGATTTTCGCCTCGCTTGAATTTTGCCCATCCCATGCGCGCCCACGCCAGCGCCACCAGCCGCATCGACGAAAATGACGACGGTCCGAGGCGGTCGAATTCGCCTGAATCGAATTGTCCTCCGATGTCGTAAAGAACCTGTTGAGCGTCGTTCTCGGTTTGATTCGGATCGATGTCGTCTTTGAGCGCGGCCGCGAAAATATCCCCGCCGGCGTTGGCGCTCTCGCTGCCCGTCAGGCCCTGCATCAGCGTCTGCGCCTTCGCATTCTCTCCCAGCTTGGCGTAGACCTGCGCGAGCGCCAGTTTTATCTCCGGATCGTCGGGAGGAAGCGCGACGGCGGCTTCCAGTTCGGTGCGCGCTTCGGCAGCGTCTCCTGATTGCGCCAGCAACAGGCCCAGATTTTTGAGAGTTTCTTCCTGATAGGGAGTGATCTCCAGTTGCTTGCGATAGGCCGACAGCGCCTCGTCAGTCTTGCCCGCCGCTTGCAACTCGGTGGCGAGTTGGCCGTAGGCGCCTTTGTGAGTGGGATCGATTTCCAGTTGCTTGCGGAACGCGGCGACCGCCTCCGTGTGTTCATTGGCTGCGGCATAAGCGAGGCCCAGGTCATACCAGCCATCTTTCGGCGGATTGGCGGCCACCGCATCAGACTTCGACATTGCAGGATCGCCGGCCACCGCCTGCTTCAGTCGGTCGATCGCGGTGCGAAAATCCTTACTCTGCAGCGCCTTCATGCCCGCGCGCTGCAATTCGGCGGGAGTGCCTTCCATCTTCGCCGCCGCTTGTCCGCGCTCTCCCGAAGGCAGCAGGATTGTGCACGATAACAGTTGGTCCTGATCGCTTTGAGTCGCGTTGCGAAACGATTCGTAATCCGAGCGCCGGGCCGCGGGCAGTTCGTTCATTTTCACTACCAGCTTCCGCTCGCCTTGGAGAATTCCCTTGCTCAACGAATAAGTGGATGAGTATTCGCCATAGTCGCGCGACATTTTCACCGCGATTGGAGTATGCACGGAGTAATTCGTGGGGAACTGCAAGCGGACGCGATAGTCCATCTCTCCGGCGGGGCCTATATTCAGTGGTTCGGTGCCTTGTTCGGAGGCAGAAACGGTTGGTGCTCCCAGTGGAGGAATGGGGCGAAAGTTGACGCTGGTCGAGGGCACAACGAAATAACGGTCCTCATGCAGGTGATACTTCAGATGGAAAGGTTTGCTCGTATCTTCTACGGGATCGATTTGAACGTCGCTCACGTCACCGGGTAGACCCCAGCCTGTACTCAACATCTTCACCAAATCTTTCCAGTGCGCTTGCGAATAACGGCGAAAACCGCTGCGCAGCGGCCAGTCTCGGTCGCCTTGGGCGGTGACCTCAAGGGTGGCGTCGAGGGCGCCGAAATCGCTGAAGGAGCCGTCGAGCGAGAAAAGCATGAAAGTTTTGACGGGCGAATCGGCCGGGGTGCGCTGCAATCCGCCATCGCTGTCGTCCGACGCCACAACGACCTGCTTGTTTCGTAATGGATAAAGAATCAGGCCAAAAGGAGTGACTTCCGGTGTCGTATCGAGGTAGGTCGGCGCCGGTCCCGGACCCAGTTTAGCCGCCGTTATCACGTGATCGAACTGTCCCGGGGAGGGGATATCGGCGTCTAGTTTCCGTGCGCTGTCGATCAGAACGGGATAACTTTGAATTCCTTTGGCTTTCAGCATCGCGGCCAGCAAGGTGTGCTTATCTTTGCAGTCGCCGTAGCCGTTTTGCAGAACGTCAGCGGCGGAGTGCGGCTGATACCGTCCCACGCCCAGCGATATGCTCACGTAGCGAATGTTGCGAGCCACGAAATCGTAGAGCCGGCGCGCTTTTTCGGTGGGAGTGTCGGCCCCTTGCGTGAGGTCGTCAGCTTTTTTTTGAACGGCGGCGTCCACGGTCATGCGCTCGCCTTGTAGCTTGCCATACCAGTGCGCAATCTGGGTCCAGTCAGTGAAAGTGGTCAACTGCACGTCGGGACCCGAATTCCCACCCTCATCTTTCGATGGATCGCGATCTTTGTCGCGCTGCGGCTGAATATTCTTGACTTCCCAGGTGTAGATGCGCCGGTCGGTGGTCTCTTCGATCTCCGGCTGGCGCGTCGGAGTCTTGAGTTTCACCTCTCGCGCCTTCGGCAGGTCAATCACCAGACGGTCTTCATTGACCACCAGTTCCTTCGGAAATGTGTATTCATACCAAAAATTCCCCGCAGCCAATGGAGTGAGAACCCGTATGACAGTGCGATATTCCAGCGTGTCCCCCGATTGCAATCCGGCCACGGAAATATGCCGCTGCCGGTAGTCGCTATACATCGGAGCTTCCTGCAGCACCTCGGGCGCAAAATCTTGGGCGGTCGCCTCGGGCGTGACGATTACGCGGCCATCGGGCTTGCGCACGCGAACGTATTCGACCTCCAATTTCTCGGTGGCGGAAGAGTATCCGAAGACTAGCTGGCCGAATTCCTTCACCCCCGCTTGGCTCTGGATGCGCACCACGGCCTCGGTCTCGCTGACTTCGGTTCCGTCGTTTTCGAAGCGAACATGGTTCAGAATGCGGTCAAAAATCGCGGCTTCGTCGGCGTTGGCGGCATTCGCCTTTGAGGAAACTGTTGCGGTCTGTCCCAGAGCCATCGGGACCGATTCGGAAATAAGAAAGAAAATCAGCAAAAAGCGCACTAATATCCGCAATAAACGAGTTGGCATCTTGCAGTTCTTTTACGCTGCGGAGGGCGTAAAATCAAACGAACCGGAATGAATGCACGGCGAACAATCTGGCTCGCATTGATCCTGCCATGTTTCTGCAGTCTGCTTCACGCGCAGATTCCACCGCTGACTTATGTAGACCAGGCTTTGCCGCTGATCGAAGCGGGCGTCGAATTTCATGTCTTTCTTCGCGCGAATGGCGGTGCTCCGCCTTATGTGTGGAGTGTCGCCAGCGGCCAGCTGCCTGACGGAATCAACCTGACCCCAGAGGGGCTTCTCGAAGGACGCCCGGCCACGCCCGGGGCCTTTGAACTTACCATACGGGTCGAGGACTCCGCGCGTCCGGCGCGCGTTCTCAATCAGGATTTTAAAATTACGGTGGCGGTCTCGTTACTGCTGGAATGGCTCCAGGTTCCGAAGGTCAACGATAATCGGATCGATGGATCGGTGCAGGTGTCGAACGGCACGTCAGAAACCTTCGACCTCACCGTCGTAATTGTTGCAGTTGCTGAAAACGGGCGCGCAACGGCCATCGGCTATGAGCATTTTCCATTAAAGCCGGGGGCGAACGACGTTCCCATAGCGTTCGGAAGCACCTTACCTTACGGCGCTTATGTCGTCCATGCCGATGCGATCGCAGAGATCGAGGCGAAGCGAGCGATTCTCCGCCAGAGGCTCCAGACCCCTCACGCTTTGCAGGTGGCGCAGGGGCCTTAACAGCCGTCAATCGTCTAATTACGCAAGGTCCTTTGCACGTTCTCTGTAGCTGCGATTCCTCGGAGGCGGTTGCACGCGATTCTGTTGGTGGTGTATCCTCCGGGAAAATCTTGCGTTCTATGGAGCTTTTCCTCAATCTCTGTTGGTTGTCGCTCCTGGTGCCTGCCTATCTGCTGTGGCGGCAGCGAATTCTTTGCGGTAGTCAGGGAGGAGGCGCGGGGCGTTCGTTCGTCTTCTTTTGCGCTCTCGGATGCGCATTGATTCTGTTGTTCCCGGTAATCTCGGCCAGCGACGACCTGCACGCCATGCGCGCCGAAATGGAAGAATCTTCGCGCGGCAAGCGCAGTGTCTGCCAGGCATCCGGGGAAAAGGTCTCTGTGTGGCACAACCGCTGGCAGAATCTTCCGGCAGTAGCTGCAACTGCGGTTTCGCTCAGACTCACCAGCGTGGCTCGGGTGGAGCTTTTAACCGATCTTCTGCCGCTGTCGGTGCCTCCTTCGATTCTCTACGCTAGCCGCGCTCCTCCGCGTTCCCTCCTTGCGTAATTCGCTGAAACGCTGATCCGTCGCGTTCAAGAATTGACGGCGGCCTCGCTCATTCTTACGATCCTAACGAGCGAAACGAGATACTCGTAGAAGCGCTCGTTGATGAGACGACGGACGTCCCACATCTCAATCAAGCTCTCGGTGATCCCGAGAGGTTTTGACGGAGTTGCTGAATGAGCAAACCAACACGGGGCTGTTGCTGGCGTCTCCTGGCCATGACGCTTGCAGTTGCGGCCGTCTCCTGCGCACAACAGCCCGGCCAGTTGCCGCAAACGAGGCCCCCTCAAACCCTGACTTGGGAGAGCGTGAAAGATCGTTTCGAGCAGAGCAATCCGACGCTGCTGGCGGACAAGCTCAATATCGATGAATCCAAAGCGCAGGAGATTACGGCATTTCTGCGTCCCAATCCGCAGTTCGGCCTGACGGTGGATGGAATTCAAATCGTTCCCCATGATGGTGTCTGGCGGCCATTCGCCGGCACTTTTGAAACGCCCTCCATCAGTTATCTGCACGAGCGCCGGCACAAGCGCGAGTTGCGCCTGGAGAGCGCAAAAAAGGGAACGCTTATCGCCGAGTCCACTCACGCCGACATGGTGAGAACGATGCTCTTTACTCTGCGCAGTGCCTTTGTGTCGGCGCTGCAAGCGAAAGCCGTGCTGCAACTGGCGAAAGACAATCTTGAATATTACGACAAGGTGCTCGACATCAGCCGTACGCGCTTCACGGCTGGCGACATCGCGCGCATCGATCTCGACCGCCTGGAGCTGCAGCGCGCGCAGTATGAATCGGATTTGCAAACGGCCGGTGAGAACCTGGAAGACGCGAAGATACAGTTGCTGCAACTGCTAAATGACCGCACTCCGATTGACGACATCGATGTGAGCGGCACGTATGACTTCAACGACCAATTGCCGGAGCGTGACGAGATTCGCAAAATCGCCATGGATACGCGCCCAGACCTGAAGTCAGCCGTCGAAGCCGTCGACAAGGCGCAGACCGATCACAAACTGGCGGTGGCCAACGGATCGACCGATCCGACGCTGGGCGCCTGGTTCACCTATAACTCCTCAACCAATAATCCGTTTGCCCTCGACACAGTGGGTTTCAGCGTCAACATTCCGCTGCGCATCTTCGATCGCAACCAGGGAGAGAAGCTGCGCACGCAACTCGATATCCGGCGCAGTGAACGATTGCGCGACGCGGCGGAGGCGCAGGTGCTGAGCGACGTGGATTCGAGCTATGCCACGGTGGACAGCGACTTGGTCTTGTTGCGTCCGTACAAGGTGAAGTACCTGCAGATGTCAGTGCGGGTTCGCGACACGATTACGTTTTCCTATCAACACGGCGGGGCTTCGCTCATGGATTTTCTCAATGCGCAGGCGGAATACCGGAGCACACAATTGAATTATGTGAATCTGCTGGGCTCCTATTTGACGGCGGCGGCGCAGTTGAATATGGCCGTCGGACGGGAGGTGATCCAATGACGAGGCGATGCTTCGAGTGTTTGGTCGGGGCGGCATTGTGCCTGGTGTTTACTTTTTTCCTTGCCGGCTGCGGCGAAATGAAGCCTGATCCGAAGGCGGAAGCTCCGCCCAAGGCAACCGTCGAGCCTGATCTGGATGCCAACAATTTCAAGGTCGATCATCCTGATCAGTTTCCGCTGGTGACCGCGAGTGAACATAAGGCGGCGTCGGCGCTCAACGTAACCGGTGTGGTGCAGCCCGATATTGCCCGCGCCGTGCCCGTGATTTCGCTGGCCGCAGGACGAGTGGTGGAGATCAAGGCCCGGCTGGGCGATACGGTCAAGAAGGGGCAGGTGCTGTTACGTGTGCAGAGCAACGACGTCTCGGGCGCGTATCAGATTTATCGCAAGGCCGAGAATGACGAACTACTGGCGCGAATCCAACTGGAACGGGCCCAACTCCTTTACGATAAGGGCGCCATTGCCAAGAGCGCGCTCGAACAAGCCGAGCAGGTCGCCAAGAACGCTAAGGCCGATCTCGATGCCGCCACCGCTCAGTTGCGGTTGCTCGGCATTGACAAAGACCGTCCCTCCGGAATCGTCGATATCGTTGCGCCGATTTCGGGCGTGATCAGCGACCAGCAAGTGACCAACTCATCGGGCGTGCAGGGATTGGGCTCGCCGAATCCATACACCATCTCTGATCTTTCTTTTGTCTGGATCGTCTGCGACGTTTACGAAAATGATCTGGATGCGGTTCATGTCGGCGGGTTTGCAGACATTCGCCTCAATGCCTATCCCGACAAAGTTTTCAAAGGGCGAATCGATACCATCCTGCCGGTTCTCGATCCCAACCTTCATACGGCGAAAGTTCGCCTTGAAGTTGCGAACCCGGGATTGATGCGCATCGGCATGTTCGTCACGGCTACCTTCTACGGCAAGCAGGCGGAGATGCGCGCGGTACTGCCGGCTGCGGCCATTCTCCACTCGCACGATCGCGAGTGGGTTTATGTCCCCCTTCCGAACCAGGCCGGGCATTTCAAACGCGTGGAGGTGGTCACGGGAAATACGCTTCCGGACAAAATGCAGGAGATTATTTCCGGCATTAAGCCTGGAGACCAGGTAGTTTCGAGTGCACTGCCGCTGCAGAACACGTTGGAGCAATAGGGAGCTATCGATGGGAGCTGGGAGAGAGGGAAGCAATCGATGATCCGCCGCGTCGTTGATTTTGCCCTCGACAATCGCCTGCTGGTGCTAGCCTTCGCCCTGATACTTTTCGCGGGAGGCATTGTCGCGTTTCGCGATCTGCCGATCGAGGCGTATCCCGACGTCGCCGACAATTACGTTGAGATCATCACGCAGTGGCCCGGAATTTCGGCGGAACAAATCGAGCAGCAAGTCACGATTCCGCTCGAAGTGGTCATGAACGGCATCCCGCAAGTCGTGCACCTGCGCTCCTTTTCGTTGTTCGGACTCTCGGACCTGAAGCTGATCTTCGAAGACGGTTCGGACAATGCCTGGAACCGGGAACGCGTGCTGGAGCGGTTGGCCCAGGTCACTTTGCCGCCAGGCGTTAACCCGCAAATGGGCACCGACTGGAGCCCGGTGGGGCAGATTTATTTCTTTACACTGCACAGCACGAATCCAGCTTATGACGCGATGGAACTGAAGTCCATTGAAGACTGGGTCGTGGAAAAAAGTTTCAAATCCATCCCTAATATCGTCGACGTTTCCAGCTTCGGCGCTCCGACGCGCGAATACCAGGTGCGGGTTGATCCCAACAAACTGATTGCCTACGGTCTGAGCCTCGCCCAGATCGAGCAGCAACTCACCAACAACAACGCCAATGCGGGCGGCAGTTTTATTCAGGAAGGTTTACAGCAGATCAACGTGCGCTCCGTCGGTTTGGTCGACCGCTCGCAGGACATCGCTCAGACGGTCATCATGACCAGGAACGGCACGCCGTTGCGGGTTAAAGATATTGCTGTCGTTTCCCAAGGCCCGAAGATCCGTCTGGGGCAGTTCGCGCGGGCGTGCACCGATTGTCCTTATGGCCCCGGTGGCGCCATCCGGCGCGAGGATGGAAAGATTATTGATAACGACGACGTCGTCTCAGGCATCGTGCTATTGCGCAAAGGTGCCACCGGCGAGACGGCGCTCGAAGGCGTTCACAAGAAAGTAAAGGAACTCAATGATCACATCCTGCCTCCGGGGGTTAAAGTCGTACCCTTCCTCGATCGCAGCGATCTGGTGCACTACACCTCGCATACGGTTCTTCACAACCTCAGCGAGGGCATGATCCTTGTATCTATCATTCTGCTTTTATTTCTGGGAAACATTCGCGGCGCCCTCATCGTTGCAGCAACCATTCCGTTTGCCCTGCTGTTTGCGGCTATTTGTCTGAACTTCATCCACATTCCGGCCAACCTGCTGTCCTTGGGCGCGCTGGATTTCGGTGTGGTCGTCGAGGGAGCCATAGTCTTAATCGAAAATATTATTCGCCATTTAAGCGTTACCGAGGGGGTTAAGACTTCGACCGAGCGCATCGGCTTTGCTTCGCATGAAGTGCAGCGTCCCGTGTTCTACGCCATCATCATTACGATTACTGCGTTTTTGCCGATCTTTACCCTGCAGCGTGTCGAAGGCAGGCTGTTCCATCCCATGGCTTGGACCGTAGCTTTCGCGTTGCTGGGAGCTTTGCTTTTTTCGATTCTCGTTGCACCGGTGCTGGCCAGCTTTGCTTTCGCCAAGGGCGCCAAGGAATGGCATAACCCGGTCATGGGCTTTGTCAGTGAACGCTACCGGATCGCCCTGCGCTGGGCGATCCGCCAGCGCTTTATCACCGTCGGCGCTTGCGCGCTGTTGATGTGTCTTGGGGCGTATCTTGCTTTCAGCGGCGTCATCGGTTCTGAATTTCTGCCCCACCTCGATGAAGGAGCGTTATGGGTTCGAGGCACGCTCGCACCCAGCACCGGGCCGGATGAGGGGATCCGGGTCGCAAATCAAGCTCGAATCGTACTTTGCTCTTTCCCCGAAGTGCCGCAGTGCACCAGCCAGGTCGGTCGGCCCGATGATGGAACCGACAACACGGGCTTCTTCAATACCGAGTACTTCGTCGATCTTAAGCCGAAGGAAAAGTGGCGCCCGATTTTCCATGAAAATAAAGATGAACTGATCGCAGCCATGCAACGCGAACTGGACAAAATTCCAGGAGTGTTCTGGGGTTTCTCTCAACCCATCGAAGACAACATGGAAGAGGCGGTCAGTGGCGTAAAAGGCGCACTTGCCACCAAGATATACGGCGACGATTTGAAGGTCCTGGAAGAGAAGAGCGATGAGATCGTCAATATCATGCACGGCATTAAAGGCATCGAAGATCTTGGCGTCTTTCGTGTGCTGGGACAGCCCAATCTGAACGTGGCCGTCGACCGCGAGGCAGCGGCGCGCTATCAAATCAATGTCGCCGATGTGCAGGATGCGGTTCAGACCGCCGTCGGTGGCACCGCACTGACCCAGGTCCTCAAAGGCGAAGCGCGCTACGACCTGACGCTCCGTTATCTGCCGCAATACCGGAGCACCAGGGAAGCCATCGAAAACATCCGCCTGCTGGCGCCAAGTGGGGAACGGGTTTCGCTGGCACAGCTCTGCAGGATCAGCGAAACCGACGGCGCTTCAGAGGTCTATCGCGAAGGCAACCGCCGTTACGTGGCCATCAAATACAGCGTCCGCGGACGCGACCTGGGCAGCACCGTCGAAGAAGCCATCAAGAAGGTCAACGAACATGTCAAATTGCCCAACGGATATAGCATCGATTGGGAGGGCGAATATGCGAGCCAGAAGCGAGCCAACGAGCGCCTGCTCATCGTTCTGCCGATCACCATTCTCATCATCTACGTTGTTCTTTACACCATGTTCAAATCTTTCAAATGGGCGCTGCTGATTCTGGCTACCGTAGCCATTGCGCCGATTGGCGGTCTGCTTGCCCTGTTGATGACGGGAACAAATTTCAGTGTTTCTTCGGGCGTCGGCTTCCTGGCGCTCTTCGGAGTGTCGGTACAAACTGGAGTCATCATGCTCGAATACATCAACCAGCTTCGCTCGCGGCGCTATTCCATCGAGGACGCAGCCGTCGAGGGCTCCGTGCTGAGGCTGCGCCCGATCATGATGACAATGCTGGTCGCAACTCTGGGGCTGTTGCCGGCTGCTCTTTCGCACGCCATCGGCTCCGACTCGCAACGTCCCTTCGCCATCGTTATTGTCGGAGGCCTGATCGCCGCGCTCATCATCAGCGTGTTCCTATTGCCGACCTTATATGTCTGGGTCGCGGGCGAACGCGATGTGCTGCCCGCCTCGGAAGAAGGCTTCGAAGTCGGCGAGCACGTGGATTGATGCTAGCGCCGCCGTCCCGGCGGCCCTCCGGCGAATGCCGCATAAGCAGCGGACAGCAGACCGAGCGTGCCTCAGCCTTTCTTGCTTTTTAACAGCGCTTCCACTAAATTTCATCTATTCCGTGATTTTTCAGCACTGATCAAAGTCGGCAGGCGAAACTTGCCTATCAGGAGTGGCATTCATGAAGCGTAGTCATGTTGGGCTGGCGTTCGGCGCTCTGGTGGTGATGGGGGCGGTGCTCAGCCTGCC
This sequence comes from uncultured Acidobacteriaceae bacterium, assembly GCA_963775845.1. Lineage (GTDB taxonomy): Bacteria > Acidobacteriota > Terriglobia > Terriglobales > Acidobacteriaceae > Acidiflorens. The sequence goes on from CAVZKN010000002.1 coordinate 1,714,533, forward strand.
AAGTTGCGGGCACGATCAGAAGCTTACGGGTATTCAGGTTCAGCCCACCAACTATACTTTTCTCATCGCCGATAAGAATCAAACGACGCCTTACAGGGCCTATGGCACTTATATTCATCCGCCAGCAACCAAGGACATCACCGACCAAGTCACATGGGCTGTGGATGGTCTGGCGAATGTCGTCGCTATGGTCAGCCCTCCCGGGACCGTAAATACCGAAGGCGGGTGCGGTGTTTCGGATGTTCGGGCTACAGCTCCCGAGGGTACAGGCGGATCTTCGAACATCGTGGTCGGTTATGCGACCGTAACCGTGGACGATCCCGATGTTGCATACTGCCCTGGCGGGAGTTCCCAACAGGCCACGCTGGCCATCCTGCTTGCTGGAAGCGGAGAGGGAACGGTAGCGAGCGTACCCGCTGGGTTAATCACGTGCCCAGGCTCTTGCGGCGCCCAGGTCACGATAGGAAACCTGGTCGTACTCAGCGCCACGCCCAACTCCGGCCATACGTTTGTGAGTTGGAATGGATGCACTCCACAGAACCCTTCGACTACGTGCAGCCTCAGCATGCCGGCAGGCGGCATTCTTGTTTCGGCAACCTTCAATTGAGCCTCAACAACTCGGCCTTCATTCATTCGTCAGCAGTTTGCCCAGCGTCGGCTTGTGCCTCTCCGGCTTCGTCTTCTTAGCCGGCACCAGCCGCGAAGGTTTCGGACTTCCCACACGTTCGCGTGCCATTTCCCGCACTACCTTGGCGGCGGAGAAGACTTTTTTCTTGCGCTTGCGCGGCATAGTTCTCCGCATCTTCGCACATTCGCTCCGCAAAAGTGCAATAATCTAAAAGATGTGCGACGGCATAAATCTATATTGAAGGTCTAATCATTTATGGATGAGCGTGAATTTTTTGACGAACGGTCCGACAAGAAGCCGGCGAACCTGAATTGCCCCCACTGCAATCAGACGGCGGAATACGAGATTCAGTGGCTGGTCCGCACCAAGAAGAAAAGCTTGCCCCCGCGCGCCGACGATCGCGATCGCGCCAAGTTCGCCAAGGCGCAGTCCTACATGCTCCGCCGCGACGACATGATGATGTGCAAGAACATGCGCTGCCGCAAACGCTTCGAAATTACCGGCGTGCAGACCGTAGCCTTTCTACAGGAAGGCTTGCCCGTCGGCGATCGATAAAACATCGCGCCAGTTAGTTGCACAGCCCAATCTCTAGGGTCAATCCTGTATCGCGATTTTTCTTTTGCATGTACTAATTCCCTACCATTGGCATAGGGTGATCACCTTACGCCCATTCCAAGTTCTTGAGTTGCTACACATTGTGCTGTGCTGCATTTATTGGCACACCGGTTGCACTCTCTCTGCTTGATGGGCGAAATTCTCGCCCGGGAGGTTTTATGGATAACGTAATCAAAACCAGCCGAGCAACTGCAATTTCCTCAGCATGGCTGTTAGGCGCGGTTATGTTGTTTTGCGTCGGAACTTTAAATGGTCAGACCAGTCCGCCGGTTCAGAAGAACCCAACTCCTATGCCGCCGCAGTATCAGGACAACGATACCACCCGGCAGGAACTTGCCAGTATGGACCGTTTCCTCGATGCGCATCCTGAGATCGCGGAGCAACTCCGCAAAGATCCGTCGCTCATCAACAATCGTGAGTGGGTCGAAAACCATCCTGGCTTGCGAGACTATTTGCGGGATCATCCCAACGTGCGCGAGGAGTTCAAGGAAAATCCCAACGCTTTTATGCGTCGGGAAGAACAGTACGAACGCAGCGAGAACGATCGGGACCATGATCGTGACCGCGGTCGGCGCGATAACGACACCACGCGTCGCGAGGTCGCAGAATTTGATCACTTCCTCGACAGTCACCCCGAAGTAGCCGAGCAACTCCGCAAAGACCCGTCGCTGGTCGAGAATCGGGAGTGGGTAGTGAATCATCCCGGGCTGCAGGAGTACCTGCAGAATCATCCGGATGTACGCGAGGAATTGAAAGAAAACCCGAATGCCTTCATGCGGCGAGAGGACCGCTACGATCGCAGCGAGAATGATCGGGACCGCTACGGCCACGACCGTGACGATCGAAGCCGCGGTGAAATGGCGAGCTTTGGCGAATTCCTTGGTAATCACTCCGGCGTCGCGACAGAACTCACCAACGATCCCACGTTAGCCAACAACAAGGAGTACCTCGCCAGCCATCCCGAACTGAATGAATACCTGAAGTCCCATCCGACCCTGAGCCAGCAACTGGCGGAGAATCCGCAGGCGGTCATGAACTCAAGCTGGGGCCAGCAAAACGGTACCTTCAATACAAAGCAGCCTGCGGCCGCTCCGAAGCCGAAATCAAATCAATAGCGGCTCGTAAGCCTGAAGCCCGCTGAATTGCAGCTTGAGGTTGATGCGAAATGGCGCAAACAGCAATTCGGGAGGCCGAACCGCCGGTCTCCCGTTCAATTCATCACTTTCGGCGATTGACTTACAACCGCGCTCGCAACCGGACCAGGAGATACGGATTATGAAATTTCGAACATATTTTTGGGCGTCACTTCGAACACCGCTTCTCGTAGCGCTCTCGTTAGTGCTGATGATGTCCTCATTCGCAGCAGGCCATGACAAGAAAAAGTCAGCTCAACGCGGCATGTTGGAGAGTATGCAATCGGTTCCGTGTGGCGCAAAAGAAAGGGGCCTGACGGGCGTGGGCAGCGTTTTCGGATCGGTTGGAGTGCAGCACGTAAACTCGCAGGAACAGTTGTGCCCTCAATATCTGCTGCGAACCGACGACATGGAATACCACATCCGTCCCATGGACAAGAAGCACGCCGCTGTTCTTCCCATTGGGCACGAAGCTGAATTCAAGGTAAAGAAAGACCAGTTGCTCCTGAAGGTGGTGGATGGCGACAAGAAAGAAAAACATTATCAGGTAGTTTCGATGCAGCCATTAAACGCCGGTAAGGACGCCGACAGCAAGGGCGATAGCGCCGCTTACCATTCCGCGGATAGACCTCCCGATTCGCGGCCACCCGCTGCCTCGAACAATAATCCTCAGGTCGGCGCTCCTGCTTCGAACGCCAGCGCCGGACCTCCTCCAGCGGACGGAAGCAGGGTGAATAGTTCTTCCAACGAGCATCCACCGCAGTAGTAATCGGCGGCTGGCTGCATCTTTTCTTCTTTTCTTCGCATAACTTTCATTTTTTGGCGCGGACAGAAATGTCCGCGTTCCCATCCTGATTTATACTAACCAGTTTGGCTTGTCCGGCTGACGTTGCTGTTGCGCTTTGACTTTGGTTTGTCACGCGCGATGTTGCGGCAGCCTGAGATTGTTTGAGATTGATATTGATATTGAAAAGATGAATGACGAATGGGCTGGGTGAAGAAGCCCTGAGGATGGGAGTCGATTCGTGAAGATTCTGGTTTGCATGAAGCAGGTTCCGCAGAAAGACGCTCCGCTGAAATTGAATGAAGCGGGGACGTGGATCCGCGAGGATGTTTCCTACGAAGTGAATGAGCCCGACGCTTTCGCGCTCGAAGAAGCCTTGCGGCAAAAAGAAAAGCACACTGGCGAAGTGGTCGTCATTACCGCTGGCCCCACGCGGGCGACGCAGGTGCTGCGCGAGGCGCTGGCCAAGGGTGCGGATCGCGCCATCCATCTTGAAGACGATGGTTTTGTCGGCCTCGATGCCTTCAACACGGCGCGCGCGATCGCCACATCGATCAAGGATGAAAAATTCGACCTGATCTTTACCGGCCTGCAATCGGACGACTATGGCTACGCGCAGACGGGCGTGATTCTGGCGCAGATTCTCGGCCTTCCGCACGCGACCATCATCATGCAGATCGAAAAACGCACTGATCAAAACGATGCCGGAATTCGCGTGAAGCGCGAACTGGAAGCCGGCTTCTTTCAGTTCGTCGACATGCCGTTGCCGGCAGTGCTGACCATCCAGTCGGGCATCAACAAGCTGCGCTACGCGACGCTGATCGGCATCAAGCAGGCTAAGAACAAGCCGCTGCGCAAGGTCACGATGGCGGAAGTGCAGGCGGGCATGGGCGCGAATTTGCAGAAGATCGAAAAACTTTACATTCCCCAGAAATCGAAGAATACGGAATTTCTCGACGGCACTCCAGCCGAAGTCGCCAGGAAGCTGGTCGAAAAGTTGAAAAACGAACTGCGCGTAATCTGAGAACCGAGCAAAAGAACCGAGAACTTATTTTATGGCTGACACTATTCTCGTCATCGTCGAACAACGTGAAGGAAAACTGAACCGCGTCTCCTGGGAGACAATTGCGGCGGGCCAAAGCATCGCCGCACAAACCGGTTGGACGCTCGAAGCCGCCGTCGTCGGCTCGGGCGTGGCCGCCATTGCCGGCGAAGTTGCCGCGAAGAAAGTTGCCAAAGTCTATGACATCGAGTCGGCCAGGCTTGAGCCCTATACTCCTGACGCCTTCGCTCATGCCTTGCAGCAATTTTTGTCGCAGCATCCGGCAAAGATCGTGTTGATGCCGCACACGTACCAGGTCCGCGATTTTGTTCCGAAGCTGGCGACGGCTATGCAGACTACCGCGATCAGCGACGTCATCGGCGTGAAGTATGAGGGCGGCAAGCTCCTCTTTACCCGGCAGATGTTCCAGGGCAAATTTGTCGCCGACGTCAGTTTCGCAGGTTCTGGGCCGTGCTTTGTCACCTTTCAGAATGGTTCCTTCCGCGCCGATAAAGTCGAAGCTGGCACCGCAGCCGCGCCGGTGGAGAAGGTCGACGTTGATATCCCCGATGGCGTGGTCCGCAACCAGCCCGCCGAAGTATTTAAAGAAGCGAAGCAGGCGGTCGATCTTACGCAGGCGGAGATTATCGTCTCGGTCGGCCGCGGCATCAAGGAGCAAAAGAACATCGACCTCGCCAAACAGTTGGCCGATGCCCTGGGCGGCGAACTCGCGGCGTCGCGCCCGATCTGCGATAGCGGATGGCTGCCCATGGACCGCCAGATCGGGTCGTCGGGGCAGACGGTAGCTCCCAAGCTTTATCTGGCGCTCGGAATCTCCGGCGCGATCCAGCACATCGTCGGCATGAAGGGCTCGCGCAGCATCGTCGCCATTAATAAAGATTCTGAGGCTCCCATCTTTGAGATTGCCGATTTTGCCGTCGTCGGAAATCTGTTCGACATCGTGCCGCCGCTCATCGAAGAAGTTAAGAAGGCCAAAGTATAACGGGATGATCCCACTCATTCGCAAAGTGCGCGAATGAGTGCGGCACCCGCTGTCCCTACGTATCCTTTCTTTCTCATGAGGGAAATCCGTCGACGAATGGTTCTGGCAGATATCGTTCCGGTGATGGCCGGGCTTTATTGTTTTCATCGCCATCGCTGTCGTTTTCGGCGGTAAGGTCGCTGTATTCGCATCCCTCGACTTGGGACCAGGCAGAAGCTCCGAGCGGTCGCTGCGCGACCGAGTGGCGCGATTTCAGCGTTTGTCCCCGAAAACTAGAATTTCTTCAGATCAATTCAGATCAATTCAGATTGGCTCCATGGTCGTTTCGGGCGGGTGATGGCACTATTCGTTTGCAAGACAAGAGGGGACGAGGCCGGCGAATTCGCTCGATGAAATCCCTCTTGGCAACTATCACGTCCAAAGCCAAATCCGCTCAGGAGAGTAAACCCATGTTTTCTACCTCTATGTACACGCGACTTCTCAAGCCGCTCGCTCTCACCCTGCTTGTTGCCGCTACGGCCTTCGCCGCTGGTCCCAACCGCCCCGCGGTCGTTCCGGCAGATTACGTCCTTACGCCGTTCGGCTACTTCCACCCAAGCTGTGTCAACCATCTGGCTCAGGGAGATGTACTCCGGGAGGATCTCAAAATCATTGAGCGCAAGAATGGCGCCAGTCAACCCCTTGCTTGCGCCTATCCACATTTCGAAGCCGACGGAACCAAGATGGTCGGCGATCTGAAGCCAGTTGGGGATGGCAAGACTCAGCCGCCCTTCATCGGTCATTCATGGATTGAATACGCCAGCATCCACGACTCTTATGACTATGGGCTCGTCTATTCGACGTGGACAGTCCCCCCTGCCCCATCCAGCAACGACGGCCAAACCCTCTACTTCTTCAATGGCGTCGAGGACATCAACGATGTGGTGTCGATCATTCAGCCGGTCTTGGGGTGGAATGGCAACGGGCTCAGCAACTGGAGCATCGCCTCCTGGAACTGCTGCCCCAGCGGCACGACCAATGAGGCCACGCCGGTGTCAGTTAGCTCCGGAGATCAGATCGAAGGCTATAACTTCCCTACCTGTTCTGCGGGAGCCAAGTCGTGCGCTACGTGGGACGTCGTTGCTCTGGATGACCGGAATGGAAGCTTCTCTGAGCTGATTAACACGCCCAATGAGGGGCAGACCTTCAACTGGGCCTTTGGCGGGGTGCTCGAGGTTTATAACATCGCCGAGTGCAGCGATTACCCTGCCAACGAGGAGTCCGGCATCGGTGGCCAACTTGGTTTTACGGACCAGATTGTCTGGAACGACAAAAATGTCAAAATCAATCCGGCATGGACAATAAGCAATGTTTCCGGGGGATTAAGCCCACAATGCAACTATGGTGGATCAGTGCCGAAACAGGTAATTCTCACTTTCTGATCCAACTGTCCTATCCAAGGTGTGGGGCATCCCGGAATGCGATTCCTCCGGATGCCCCTCACATTTGACCGGAATGAAGTGGCTGGTGGGGTTAAGCAAATCCAGAGAATCTACTCGCCGGCGAGGACTCCGGCGCTACTTACTCGCCCGCGGTAAATCCGCCCACGTGCGCCATGGTCAGCCGCAGATACTTGTAAGGGTTTACTGGGACATCGTTGATGCGGACTTCATAGTGCAGGTGCGGGCCGGTGGAGCGCCCGCTGAGGCCGACGTAGCCTATGGTGTCGCCACGATGTATATATTGTCCGGCGGTGACGGCAAAGCTGGAAAGATGTCCGTAGCGGGTGGAGATGCCGTGGCCGTGGTCGACCATAATGGCACGTCCGTAGCCGCCCAGGAAGTCGGCGAAGGTGACCATGCCGTCGGCGGGCGCGATGACCGGCGAACCCACATTGGCGGAGATATCGACGCCGGAGTGGAATGCGCCTTCTCCATTAAACGGGTCGATGCGCTCCCCGAACGAGCCAGTGACCTGGCCTTCAACCGGCCACAGGTTCGGTGCGGAATTAGCGCGGATCCAGTCGGTGGTCGTCGAATCGCGGGTCAGGCCGAGCGAGATACCAACGCTCGCCGCTCCGCTCAGCGCGGTGCGCTTCAACGCATAAAGCTGGTCGAGCGACGAGTGGACCTGCGCTTCCTGAATCTGCTCGGTCGAGGCAACCACCATTGCCGGGTTCGATTTCAGCCCGTAAAGCGCGGAAACTTCGCTGGCCAGCGAACCGAGCGACGCTACCTGAATGTCGCGTTCCTTCGCGACCTGTTCCAGCCGCGAATAACGGTCTTTCAGCTGGGCGTGTTCCGTGCGCAGCTCGTTGTAGTGTGAAACCTTTTGCAGAATCTGAATGTAGGACTTGGCGATACCGGTCAGGCTGAAGATGCCGATCGCCACTCCAGCCAAAAGAATATAAAGATATTGGATGGGAATCGATATCTTGCGAAGCTGTCCAGCCTCGTCGCGTGCCACAAAAAAGATGTAGAAACGTTTACGCAATACCCTGCCCTTCTTCCCCGACGATTTCGCTTTTACCGCGGATATCCTGCCGGGAGCGGAACTGTCATGCTCGGGGCTCGGAATCCTGATTCCCCAGCCGCTGTTGATGCGGGCTGGCTTGTCTTACGCTACGGAACCAGGCAAGCCGAACACCAATTTCTCCGCAACTCATTCACGCTGCGGTACTTGGTTCGGCAAAGGTTGTGTGAACGGCGAGTTAACGGTAACAAACATGGTTCCCTCTGTCAACCTCAATACGACCCTTTGGCTGGTTACCAAGGCAGCGTAACCGCCGCTGCCTGACCGGGCAAATTACTACCGTAAGCCCCGGCACGCAACCGGACAATGGTTCCTCCACGCCGGCGACCGCCGACCGCGTCATTTTAGTTGCGCGGTATAGTGATCGAGTATGCCTCTGGGCGAAAAAAAGATCATCGAGCTGATCCGGCGGAGCGCCCTATCCGGTAAAGGACGGGCAGCCCGGTCCCAGGGCCTGGTGGCTGGGATCGGCGATGATTGCGCGGTGCTGCGCCTCCCTCGGGGACACGAACTGCTGGTGACCACCGACTTCAGCCTTGAGGGCGTCCACTTCCGGCGCGACTGGCATACTCCGGAGTTGGTCGGACGCCGTTGCCTGACCCGCGGCCTCAGCGACATTGCCGCCATGGGCGGACGGCCGCGGGCGTGCTTTTTGTCGCTGGCGTTGGCTGGCGATATTCCGCAAAAATGGGTGAACGGTTTTATGCGGGGACTGCTCGACCTGGCGGATGAGTTCAAAGTGCCGCTGGCGGGAGGCGATACCGCGCAGTCTGCCGCCGGAATTCAGGCCGATATTGTGGTGGTGGGATCGGTCCCGGCGGGAAAAGCGGTGCTGCGGTCGGGGGCCAAGCCAGGCCAATCCATCTACGTGACCGGAGAGTTGGGCGGAGCGGCGGCGGCTCTGGAAGAGCTGCGGAAATCGCATCGGGCGAGTGCGGAGTACGCGAAATTTATGCGTCCGCAGCCGCGAGTGGCCGTCGGGCAAGCTCTGTGCCGGCGCGGGTCGGCTTGTTCGATGATCGACCTGAGCGATGGTCTCTCCACTGACCTCGAACACATCTGCCACGAAAGCAAAGTCGGCGCCGAGATCGAGGTCGCAGTCATTCCTCTGGCTCAGATTGGCGGTGTGCCGGTTCCGCTGGCCTTCGGCCAGCATGGCGGAGACGATTACGAACTGCTGTTCACCTCCAGCAGTTCAGTTCCGCCGCGCGTTGCGGGGGTCCGCGTGACCCGGATTGGGCGCGTGCTGAAAGTTCCTGGCATGTGGATGGTGGGCGCGGACGGAAAACGGCAGCGGCTGCGCCCTTCCGGCTGGGAGCATTTCAAGGGTAGACCTTAGGTCGTTCTCCTCTGTGATCCCTGTGCCCTCTGTGGTTAAGCTTTGCTTTTTGCAGCCTCATCCCCAGGTGACTTTCGTTACCTGCCATCGGTCACACCGCAGGGCTAAAGTGAATGGATGAAAACCGTATTTCTCCCCCTGGCGTTCGTCTTAGTGCTGATCGTTCCGGCCTTGGCCCAGACTCCTGGGGCAAGTCGCCAGCTCGACAACCCAACGCTCGACAATCCCAAGATCGACAACGCCTTCGTGCAGCAGCAGTTTGGCAACCAGTTCACGTTGCTGGCTGAGGTGCCTCCAGCATTTGGCGATCTGGATGGCGATGGCGTCGAAGACGTGGTGATTACGGCGCGCTGCAAGAATCCGATGCTCGATCAGGCGGAGCACGACTACACGGTGATCGATCCCTATTACGATTTCTTCGGCTATGGCGATCCTAAGCTGACGACCACGTTCAGCGAGGGCGATCCGGCGCTCCGCGGGCTGGTGGTGCTGATTATTGAAGGCGCAAACAAAGAAGGCTCGAATAAAGAAGCCTGGCGCTCGGCGCCTCCCAAGGCGAAATACGTGCTCGTGAATTTGCCCTATCGCGCGGTCACCGTCAGGAAATTGAAGTTGCGCAAGAGGACGATTGAAGCTATCTACGTGGAAGAAGCGGGCGACATGGGACAAAGTTCCGCCGTGTTCTTCGACGGGAAGAAGTTTCGGTATGTGCCTATGGGCGGGGATATGCAGTAGGGCGGTGGCCAGCCGTCAGCCGTCAGTTAAATCAAACCCACCTCGGCATCTACATTCTCTAGAAGTCTCTTGCTTGCCGCCGAGGCTGCCTGTGCGTTAGATCCCTGTTTGGCACCTGATACCTTGCGTGCTAAAGTGTGTTCATGGCAAACACACGAAGCGCAACCCTCAGCATCCGGCTGAAACCGGAGACCAAGACACGGCTGGCGCGGCTGGCGAAGGCGTCGGGACGCAGCTCCAATTTTTTGATTGTGGACGCGGTGGAAGTTTATGTCTCCGATCAGGAAAGAATGCTGGCCGAAGTGCGGCAGGCGGATCGCCAGGTCGCGTCGGGTCACTACATCAAGAACGAGGACATGAAGGCGTGGCTGTTGTCGTGGGGAACGGATCGCGAGTTGCCAGTGCCGAAGTGCGCCTGCGGCAAAGCCCATGATGATGATGACGAGGCGCTGTGCCGGTAGAGATTGTCTGGTCCGCATTGGCAAGAACCCGGCTGCCGGAGATTCGCGCTTATGTCGCCCGCGACAAACCACAGGCAGCGGAACGGTTGGCCATACGGATTGTCGCCATGGTCGAAAGTCTAAGGAACCATCCTCACTTAGGACGAGTTGGGCCGGAGGCTGGAATCCGAGAGCTGGTAATCGGACGCACTCGGTACATCGTCTTGTATCGCGTGCGGGGGCAGCGCGTGATTATCAGCACGATCTGGCATGGGGCACAGCGCCGAGAGGAGTAGAGTAGGCGAACGTCAAAGAGCCCGCCCAAGTGGAGCTTCGGACACCAGAGTTGGGATGGTCGCCGAAACCCGGGGCAGCGGCACCCGGTACCTAGTCTCTTATTCCTGAGCCGTCCCCTCGATCAGCGTGGTGCTGTCGGTCTCGATCAGCAGCATTTCTTTGCCTTCGTTTACCACGACTGTATTGAAATTCATTGTGGAGAATCCTGACGGCGTGATCTCGGCTGTGCCAAGGCAGTCTCCGTTTACCGAGTAGGTGCCTGTCACTGGAGCTTCGGAATTCGTGCCGCCTATGCTGATCGTTGCTGCGCCGGAGAGGTTGCCGTGTCCGTCGAGGATGATTTGTCCTACGATGCCTTCGGCTTGCGAGCTGGCAAAGAGCGTGCCGATCAGGTTGGTGGCGAAGGTCTGTTTCTTGCCGGTCAGGCCGCAGTTGATGGTTTGCGCCAGGCCGTAGCCGGGCTGGGTGTAGCCGGCGTCGGTTTGAACCATCTGAAAGCCTCTGTGGTCGTCGTCGAGGGCTATGTTGAAATGGGCCGGCGTGGCGTCCTCGCTGGTGAAGGTGAAGTTGCCGGTGCAGTTCTTAGCGACCGAATAGCTGCCGGTGAAGGTTCCGGTAGAGATGGTGCCGGTGTTACTCATCGTGAACGATCCGCTGAGGTTTCCCTTGCCATCGGCGGTGATCTGGCCGACGACGATCCTTACGCCTGCTCCGCCTGACGGCCGCCCGTGGTAGTAGCCGTAGATTCCGGTGAGAGTCGCGTCGGTGCAGGCGGCGAGGCTTGGTCGGGCAACGGTGATCGTGGCTAGTAGGCAGAGAGAGATGGTGATCGTGCGGAAGGGCATTTTGTTTCCTCCTGGACAAGGATCGGTTGCGATCGGGCGACCCCTGGGGTTCGGACTTGAGGTGGATATTCGCGCCGCGACAGCGGCTTGTCAAGTCAAGCGTCCAAGGGCGGCACATCAGCGGTGCGGGGAGAACGCCGTGAGGCGTTTTTGCCGGGAAAAGAGTTGCCGGGGCCCCTCCGGCTTCGCTCAGGGCAGGTCTTTCGACTGCGCGGCTGCTCCGATTCGCGGAGCGGGGCAAGCACTTCGCTCAAGATGACAAGTTTGAGATGGTTGAACAGGTGGCGCGAGTCGCTGTTCAACCCTGCATTTCGACCGAACGCTGCGGCAGATTGGTCATTGAAGGCTCGGCTGTGGTGAAATAGTAAGAATCATCATGGGTATCACAACAAAGACAAGCAGGTCGTTGGCGTTGCGCCGCAAGCTCAAAGCCATTGAGCGTGACGCCCATGGGTTGTGGCAGATTCTCAAGGCCGTAGTTTCTACAGACCATCCTTTGCTCGCGCACCTGATTCCGATCCGGCGCTGCAATCTCGCCTGCACTTACTGCAACGAGTTCGATAATTTTTCCAAGCCCGTTCCAACCGACGACATGCTGGCGCGCGTCGACCGGCTGAAGGATCTGGGCACCTCTGTCATTACCATCAGCGGCGGCGAGCCCATGCTGCACCCACAGTTGGACGACATCATTCACCACATGCGGCGGCGGCGGATTGTTTCGGGGCTGATCACGAACGGGTATCTGCTGACGGCCGAGCGTATTCGGCGGCTGAACCGCTCGGGCCTGGAGTGGCTGCAGATTTCGATTGATAACGTGAATCCGGATGAAGTTTCGAAGAAAAGTTTGAAAGTCCTCGACAAGAAGCTGCAGCTGCTGGCGGAACATGCGGAATTTCACGTCAATATTAATTCGGTGGTGGGGAGCGGGGTCAGCCATCCGCAGGATGCTTTGACGATTGGCAAACGCGCTCTGGAGCTGGGGTTCAGTTCGACGATCGGAATCATTCACGATGGCACGGGGCAGGTGCAGCCGTTGAATGATGAAGAGCGGAGCGTCTATCACGAGATGAAATCGCTCGAGAAACGCAGCTTTACGCGGGTGAATGCCTTTCAGGACAATATTGCTTTGGGCCGTCCGAATCAATGGCGCTGCCGGGCGGGCGCGCGCTACCTGTATGTTTGCGAGGATGGGCTCGTGCATTATTGCTCGCAGCAGCGCGGGTATCCGGCGATTCCTTTGGAGAAATATACGATTTCCGATTTGCGCCGCGAGTTTCACACGGAGAAATCGTGCGCGCCGCATTGCACGGTGTCATGCGTGCATCAGGTGTCGATCCTCGATGCCTGGCGTGCGCCGCAGCGTCCAGCGCCGGCCTCGGCGGGTGGACTGGTGCAGATCGAGTAGCTGTCAGCCCTCAGTAACGTCCAAAACTTTCTACCGCAGAGGACGCCGAGATCGCCGAGAGGATTCGGGGTTTCCGTTGCAATTCGCCCAAAGCCTTTCTCCGCGCACTCTGCGTTCTCGGCGGTGAAAAGTTTTTACTGATGGCTGATGGCTGATGGCTGACAGCTGTCCTAGAACGTCGTAGCTACGGTGAAGCGGAAGGTCTTTCTTGGTTCCAGCAGCGTGTAGTTGGAGCCCAGTTGCGAGCGGGTCAAACCATACGTGTACTGTGCCGCTCCATAGTTGGTCGCGAAGGGGAACATGCTGGGCGTGATGTTGATGGGCGGCGATGCGTTACCGTTCAGGCGCAGCGCGTTGTAGGCATAGTAAATGCGGAAGGGCGCGTTGACTACCGGAAGCATTGTCTGCAGTTCGAGGCCTGTGGACATGCGCACGACCCAATTGGTTCCGGGAACCGGTTGCAGGTTCCGCGACGGCAGTGGAAGGCCGTTGGTGCCCAGATATTGTCCACCTTGACAGGCATAGCCTAAAGAGGCATTCAGCGAAGGGCAGCCGAACTGCGTGCTGAGCAGCGTCTGATATTGGACCGGGTTGGTCTGCAATTGCGACGTGCGCAGAACGGGATCGGTGCCGGTGTCGACAAAGGGCGCTATGGCGACGGGTCCGGCGATGGTGATGCGGTATTCGACGTTGCCGTGGATGCTCAAGTCGCCTCCCGGAGTTACCAGTTGCTGGTAGGGAATGGGTATGTTCCAGCAGTTGCTGATACACGATCCGTTGGGACCCGGTTGCGGCCGGAAGTTCGGATTGGCGGGAACGAAAGAGCCATCCGGGTTGCGCAAAGGAATGCTCTGGGCGCTCGGCAGATACGCGATGGGAGAAACGGTGCGCACGTCAAAGCCGCGCAGATCATTCTCTCCGCCGAGGTAAGCTCGCTCGAAGGGAGGCGCGACGATGCCTCCATAGCCGCTGATAAACGATCCTTGCACATTGTAGCCAAGCGCGTTGCGGCGGTGCTGCATGGGGAAGAACTGCTTGTACTGGACGATGGGGCGGATGACATGAACCGTGCCACCGAGGCCCGCGAACTCTCCGCCGATGAAGAGGCTCTTGCCATGATGGGGTGAGTAGTAGGAGTCGAGGGTGTTGATGCTGAAGCTTGGAGTGATCTTGCTGGTGATGATACCGCTCAGGGCGTTGGGTCCGGTGATGCCGCGGAAATTCAGATTCTCGAACAGCAGCTTCGACGCGTTGCTGACCGCGATTAGAGATGATCGGTCGAAGGAATAGCTGAGGCCGATGCGCTTGAAGGAATGGTGCAGTGGATAGCTCACACTGCCCGTGATTCCGGTGCTGGATTGCGAATAGTTTTGCAGGTTCGACAGATATTGAGAGGGCAGGTTCAGGTTCTGTCCCGTTTGAATCGCGTACTGGCGAGCCTGGTCGTAGCTGGTCTTGCGAGTATAGACGTTGAATCCGGCTTGGATCGGCCGGTCGAACAGGTAAGGCTCGGTGAATCCGAAGACGAGGTCGCGCTGGCGGCTGCCCAGGCTGGCGTTGACGGAAAGAGTCTCTCCCAATCCGAGGAAGTTGTTGGTGCTGTAATTGAGGCCGACGAAAGCTCCGGCTAAACCGCTGACGCCGCCCTGCAGCCCGATGCTGTTTTTGCCCTTCTCCTTGACTTTGAGCGAGAGATCGACAGTGCCGGCTTTTTCGTCGAGATGGCGTTCGGTGGTGTTGGGATCGTCCGGCTTCAGCTGCTCGAAATAACCGAGCTGGTTGAGACGCAGCAGGCTGAGTTCCCACAAGCGCGAGTTGTAAATCTGGCCTTCTTCGAGAGCGACTTCGCGGCGGATGACCTTGTCGCGCGTGGTCGTGTTGCCCTGAAATTCGATGCGCCGGACATAGAACTGTTTGCCTTCATCCACGTCGATTTCCAGGTTGACGATTTTCTTCTCGTCGTCAAACTTGGTGTCAGGGACGGATGTAAAGTTAATGTAGCCCGCCTCGCCGTAGGCTTTGCGCAGGTTCTCCAGGCCTTTCGCCACTTTCTCGCGGCTGAAGATGTCGCCGTCTTTCATGGGGAAGAGGTTGCGCAGCGCGGCGCTGTTGGGGATGGCCTTATTGTTTTTGAAGGTAATCGTGCCCAGGCGATAGCGATCGCCTTCGGTAATGGGCATCATGATGTCAACGGATTTCCCCTCGCCCGACTGGAGCAGCGGAATGTGGAAGCCGGTGTGGCCGGTATCGTGAATCTCGGTTTTCGGGTCATCGACCACAACCTTGAAATACCCGCGATTCTGGTATTCGGCACGAACCCGTTCCGTGTCTTCTTCCAGCTTGGTGGCGTCGTAAGTTTTCGAGAACAAATCTTCGAGAAAAATGGAGTGCGGGATGCCGATCGGCTTCAGATTTTTCATCGAAGCGCGCAGAATGCGATCAGGGATGTGCCTGTTGCCGCGGAATCGGATTCTTCCGACCTTCACCTTGGGGCCTTCTTTGACGACGAAGGTCACGCCTACGGCGGCGGGCGGAATGGGGCGAACTTCGCTGCGGATGGTGGCAAATTGACGGCCGTGCTCGGCCAGCAATTCCTTGAGCACGACTTCAGCCTTCTTAACTTTCGTGGGATCGTACTGGCTCTCCACGGAGAGTCCTACCTTGCGGTCCTTGAAGCGGTCGAGCACGTCACTGGTGGAGACCGCATTGAGGCCGGTGTAATTGATCTCGCGGATGGTGGGGCGCTCTTTGAGGTAGATGTGGAGGATCCAACCCTTGGGATTCTGTTCGCGCTCGAAGCGGATGTCTTCAAAGTAGCCGGTGTTCCAAAGGGCGTTGAAGTCGCGTTCGATAGCCGCGTTGTCGTAGACATCCCCAACCTTCGTAAAAATTCTGGCTTTGACCGTGTCGGCGGGAATGCGGCGATTGCCATGGACAACGATGCCGACGATCAGATCCTGCTGGGCTGCTAGCGGAGAGACAATCAGCGCCAGAACCAGAAGGCAATGGCGCAGCAAGCTGCGCTTACAAATACCTGTGACGAAAGAAGTTGGAGACCACCGGCGTCTCAAGGAGCCGAGGCTGCGGCCGAGACGCGGTCCGCGCGCAGGAATAGCATGATGACGGCGATGAATCGCAACTACCTCGAAAAACTAGAGTTAGGAAAACGGTAATTATACGGTAGAGAGTAGGAACCGTCCAAGGCGAGACGAAGATCGTGGTGCTCTCCTGGCTCAGTTTTTCACAGAGAGACCACGGAGACACAGAGAAAACCTCATTCCCGGCAAAAACTTGCCTTGCTGGCTCACGCGAATCTCAAGGTTTTCTCCGTGGCTCCGTGACTCCGTGGTGAAGAATCAGAACCCACCAACGCCGCTTCCAGAATCACGCCCGAAAAGGTTCTACCTCAACACAGACGGAATAGAACGTCGCCGCGTTGCCCAGGTCGGTAAGTTTTTCTGAAGTTAGGACGTTGATGTTGCCGCCGGGAGTGAAGCGCGCCCAGTCGAGACGAGCCGCGACGACTCCGGGGCGGACTGAACTTTCGTCGCTTTCGCTGTTTCCGTCCTTCGCGTTCTGCACAGCGGCGATTCGGGCTTTGAGAACAATTTCTCCGCGCGCGTTGAAGGCGCGAATGCGATCGCCGTTGCGGACTCCGCGTGCTTCGGCATCGGTGGGATGCATCTCCAGATCGCCGATCCACGGCTCCATGTGCCGGACCGAAGGAATGTTGGCGAAGGTCGAGTTGAGATGATTGTCGGGCTTGCGCGCCAGCAGTTCCAGCGGGAAGCCGGCGGATCTCGATCCGTTACGCGATTCTTCGGGCGGAGTGAAAGCGGCGACGGGATCGAGACCCAGACGCTGCAAGGCTTCGCTGTAGAACTCGGCTTTGCCGCTCGGCGTGGGGAAGTTGCCTTCAGCGAAGGGCAGGAATGGGTCCCTCGTCCCCGCACCGCCTGTCCCTCCATTTCCGGCTGAGAAATTCAGTCTTATGCTGTGCTCGCTCTCTAATCTTTGGCGCGTGATTCCTTGCAGGCGTGGATTCGGGGAATCCAGAGCGCGCTCGATCATGGAATCAACCGACTCCTGGAAACATTTGTCTTCGAAGCCCATGCGTTGGGCCAGCGCGCTGAACATATCGACGTTCGACCGGCACTCGCCTGAGGGCTCCATCGCCTGATCCGAAACCTGGAGATAGTAGTGGCCATACGCGGCCTGCAGATCTTTGTGTTCGAAGAAAGTGGTGGCCGGGAGCAAGATGTCAGCGTAGTCAGTGGTGTCGGTAAAAAATTGCTCGTGCACCACGGTGAAGAGGTCGGGCCGCTTTAATCCGCGAATAACAGCGTTGTGGTTCGGGCAGACGGTTGCGGGATTCGAGTTGTAGACGAATAGCGCCCGGACAGGTGGCACCATCGTGGTCGAGTTAAGCACGGTCCCTAGTTGCACCATGTTGATGATTCGGGCGGGGCGACCCAGCGCTTTTTGCATCAATTCGGGCATCTCCAGGGCTTCTTTGTTCAGCCCGAAAGAGCCGCTGAGCGAAAGTTGCAATCCGCCGCCCCATTCTTTCCACGATCCAATTAAGCAGGGAAGCATGGTGACGGCGCGGATCGACATTCCTCCGCGCTCTGAGCGCTGGATGCCGTAATTGACGCGGATTATAGAAGGTCGCGTCGTGGCATACTCGCGCGCCAGCTTGCGGATGTCATCCGCGGCGATGCCCGTCCAGTCGGCAACTTTTTCGGGCGGATATTCCTGGACGCGGGCTTTCAGGGCGTCGAAACCCAACGTGTAGCGCGCAACATAATCGGCGTCGAAAAGATTTTCGTTGATGATGACATGCATCAGGCCGAGAGCCAGCGCGGCATCGGTTCCAGGATTGATGGGCAGATACCAATCCGCGCATTTTGCGGTGCGGGTGCGGTAGGGATCGATGACCACCAGCTTCGCGCCTTTTCTTCTCGCTTCTTCGATGAAGGGCCAGAGATGCACATTGTTGCCGTGAATGTTCGATCCCCAGGCGATGATGTAGCGCGAGTGAGCGAACTGCTCAGGCTCGGTGCCCATCTTGATGCCCAGCACCGATTTCAGGGCTTCTTCGCCGGCGCTGGAGCAGATGGTGCGCTCGAGTTGCGAAGCGCCCAGACGATGGAAGAAACGGCGATCCATGGACGCGCCATTCAACGCGGCGATCGTGCCGCCGTAGGAATAGGGCAGGATGGATTCGCATCCGTATTGGCCAATCGTTTTGCGTAGGCGCCGGGTGATTTCGTCGAGAGCTTCGTCCCACGAGATGCGCTGAAAACCCTCGCCGGCGTGGCCACCCGTGCCACAAGGACCCTTGGGTCCTACGCGCCGCATGGGATAAAGCACTCGATCGGGCGAGTAGACGCGGTCCAGATACTTGGCCACTTTGGCGCAAAGGAAACCTCGAGTTACGGGATGCTCGGGGTCCCCCTGAATCTTGGTCGCGCGTCCGTCATCGATGGTGATGAGCACGCTGCAGGCGTCGGGGCAATCGTGGGGACAGGCGGCATGGACGACGCGGCGCATGGGCTGATTATACGAGGTGTGAGGTAAGGAAAAAACTCGTTGTGCCGGAAACAAAACACCTTAGAGCAGGAATTTTCGCGTCAGGCGGGCGAGGCGCACGATTCGGTAGAGAGGAAAAAATAGTTCGGGTAAGTTGACCGACTCAACGTCACTTATCCCCGGAGTCCAGATGAGACGCCAGAGATAACGGCAGTGGTCGCTGCGGCGCTCGCGCAGCTTCAAGATCAGGCGGAAGTATTCGGTGGATTCGAAATCGTAAAGAGCGCCGCGGGCCAGACGCTCGGCAAATTCGCGGCCGAGAACGGCGATTTGCGGATCGGCGGCGATCATGTCTTCGGCAGGCCGGGGAAGACTTCCGCCTAGAACATTCCTCACCAGCCAGAAACTGATGCCGAGGATGCGTGCAATGCCCGCTCTTCTCGCACGCGCAAATGTTTGTGCGTAGTCGAGGCCGGGCAGGCGAAGCGTCGCGTCGATATCGGCGAGCCAGATGAGGCGCGTCCAGAGATGTTTGGCGGAGTGCAGGCATTGTGCCAGGAGGGAATCTTCGGGAGAGAGGCAGGGCATTGCGCATCCGCCTAAGAGGATGGTCCCGGCGCGCTGTTGCAAGTCTTCGACGCGGAGATCGGCCTGGCGAAAATCGACGGCATAGAAATGAGACAACAACGACCACTGCAATTCGACCAGGTGCTTGCCGGCTGCGCCGTTAAAGGAGCACTCGTAGCCGGTTCGCAGCCACATTCTTTCGACGGCAGGAGAGAGATCGGATGCCGGATGGTAATCGATTTCGGAGAGAGCCTGCGTCGCTCGCTCGAAGTTGGCGGGGGAAATGAGGAGATCGAGATCGGAAAAACTGCGCCGCCCGAGATCGCCATAAAGGGATTGCGCAAGGACTGGGCCTTTGTATGGCAGCACTCGTAGTTGCCGGCGCTCAAAGTGGTGGACTATACGCGCCAGTTCAGCGGTAAACCACAGGTTGCGGCGCAGGTTCGCATCGTAGGCGGCGCGGAGAGAGCGTGCGATTTCGACGGGAAGTTGAAGATCCGCGGCTTGGGTATCCTGCCCAGCGTGCTGATTTTCGAGCAGGGTGCCAGCTACCAGCGGGATAACTCCGTGATGCTCAGCGAGGCTCAGCAACTGCTTCCAATCGACTGCGGAGAAATTCGACGTTGCGGTGGAATTAGCGATCCACTCAGAACTATCGGCAGAACGCGCTGTCCCAGTCATCCGGCAGAGAAATTTAAACGTATCGTCGGGCTGCGGCTCGCGGCTCGATGAAGCAGACGAAGATGGAGGAGACGAAGATCGAGGCGTCGTCATTTTACAAGGACTCGCACAGGAACTCAGCATGGAACTCACCCTGGGAAAGTTCTGATTAAGCCCGCAAGGTCCTCCGGCATCCCTGTGTACCCCGTGGTTGATGCCCTTTGCCGACTCCTAATCAGAGTTTTCCCGGAGCCACTCGTCGCCTTCCTGGGCGGCTGACATCGTCGCGTCGAGCGCGGCATCGCCGTCATCTAATCAACCGATGGGTCAATTTAAAACTTTTGAAGCACGGGTGCTGCAATCGGTCGCGCTCTCCGAGTTTACCAAGCACCTGGAACTTGAGGTGAGCGGCGTCGCGCATTTTGGATTCGTGCCCGGCCAATGGCTCTCGGTCAAGGCTCATACGCCCCAAGGCGAGGAGATGACGCGCCCTTACTCGATCGCGTCGCCTCCCTCCGAGAACGGCCACGTCGCTTTCTGCCTGAATCGCGTGCACGAAGGCTTCATGTCGAATTATCTTTGCGGGCTCGAAGAAGGCGCGGAGATCAAATTTCAAGGACCGTTTGGCAATTTTATTTTGCATCCTCCCATGCGGGATTCGGTGTTCATCGCAACAGGCACGGGGATTGCGCCCTTCCGTTCGATGCTGCACTGGTTGCTGGCCGAGGAATCGCGGCACGAGGGGCGCGAGTTGTGGCTGCTCTTTGGTGCGCGGCGCGAAGAAGACATTTATTATCGCGAAGAGTTTGAACGCCTCGCGGCGGAGCACGCGAATTTTCACTTTCTGCCTACTTTGAGCCAGGGCGCAACGGAGTGGACGCGCAAGCGCGGGTATGTGCAGGAGCATGTCGCCGAAATCGTGGGATCGCGCACCGACATGCACGCCTATATCTGCGGTCTGGCGAAAATGGTGAAGGCGAATCGCGAATTGCTAAAAGGGTTGGGATGGGATCGGCCCGCAATTCGCTACGAGAGGTACGATTGAGCGCGTAACCTGACATCCTGGTTTTCTTGTGGCAAGGAGGACTCATGTACAACGCCGATCGCAACCGTTACGATTCGATGCAGTATCGCCGCTCGGGGCGGAGCGGAATTCAGCTTCCCGCTATTTCGCTCGGCCTTTGGCACAACTTTGGAGGCGTAGATAACTTCGAAAATGCGCGGGCCATGCTGCGGCGCGCCTTCGATCTGGGCATCACGCACTTCGACCTGGCCAATAATTATGGGCCTCCCTATGGATCGGCGGAGGAAACATTCGGGCAGATTTTCAAGAAAGATTTTCTTCCCTATCGCGACGAGCTGATTATTTCTACCAAGGCGGGCTGGGACATGTGGCCCGGGCCTTATGGAAATTTCGGATCGCGAAAGTATATGCTCGCCAGCCTCGATCAGAGTTTGAAGCGCATGGGGTTGGAGTACGTCGACATTTTTTATCATCATCGGCCTGATCCGGAGACGCCGATGGAAGAATCGATGGGGGCGCTGGATACGGCGGTGCGCTCGGGGCGGGCGCTTTACATTGGCATATCGGCTTATAACGCGGAGCAGACTGCAGCGGCGCTCAAAATTTTGCGCAGCCTGGGGAGTCCTTGTTTAATTCATCAGCCTCGATATTCGATGTTCGCGCGGGAGCCCGAGCAAGGGTTGCTGGATGTGTTGGGGAAAGAAGGAGTGGGAACGATCGTGTTCAGTCCGCTGGCGCAGGGTTTGCTTTCCGACCGTTATCTGCATGGGATTCCTGCCGACTCGCGGGCGGCGCGGGATTTTTTTCTTAAGAAGAAGGACATTGGTGAAGATAAGCTGGCGCAGATTCGCGCGTTGAATGAAATTGCCGGCGCGCGCGGGCAGACTTTGGCGGAAATGGCGGTGGCTTGGGTGCTGCGCGATCCGCGCGTGACCAGCGCTTTGGTGGGGACAAGCAAGGTGTCGCAGGTGGATGACAATGTGGCGGCCTTGAAGAACCTGAAATTCTCGGCGGAAGAACTGAGCAGGATCGACAGAGTCCTGGCCGAAGCCCACTCATCGCAAAGTGCGCGATGACGGGCACCTTCGGCTTTTTCAAGCAACGTTTCTCTTATGAAAACTGCCGTTGAAACGGACCTTGTGCGCTGTGCCTGGCCGAGCAACGATCTTTCCATTCAATATCACGACCGCGAGTGGGGCGTGCCGCAGCACGATGACCGCGTGCTATTCGAGTTCCTCATTTTGGAGGGCGCTCAGGCCGGGCTTAGCTGGGATACGATCCTGCGCAAGCGGGAAAATTATCGCTTGGCGTTCAATGGATTTGACGCGGAGAAGATTGCCCGCTACGACCGGCACAAGGTGAAACGGTTGCTACTCGATGAAGGAATCGTCCGCAACCGACTGAAAGTGGCTTCGGCAATTCACAATGCCAAAGCATTTCTTGCGGTGCAAGAGGAGTTTGGCTCGTTCGACAATTACGTCTGGCAGTTTGTCGGCGGAAAGCCGCTGGTGAACGCCCGCCGCTTGGGACAGAAGATTCCGGCCAGCACTCTTGCGTCCGACGCCATGAGCAAGGACCTGAAGCAGCGCGGCTTCAACTTCGTGGGATCGACCATCTGCTATGCCTTCATGCAGGCTACGGGCATGGTCAACGACCATGTGGTGGAGTGCTTTCGCTATCCGTCGTCAAAGTCACGGTAGGTCGTGCTTTCTGGACGGGGCCGAGCCCCGTCACCACACGGGCGGCGTGGTTGCGACCTCCAATTACTGCTAAGCATCTAATTAACGAGTGTTAGGATAGATATTCCGCGTGAAGTGAGCCTTCGAAGACGCGCTCCGTGGAATCGATACGGAAAATCATTCTGGAGGATTATGGGAAGCAACGCCACCGTCGAGGTTACCGACGCTAATTTTGATGCCGATGTATTGAAGTCCGATAAGCCTGTGCTGCTTGATTTCTGGGCCGCGTGGTGCGGTCCGTGCCGCGCGATTGCTCCGATTGTGGAGGAGTTGGCGGGCGAATATCAGGGCAAGATCAAGGTCGGGAAGATGGATGTCGACCGCAATGGCGCGACTCCGATGCGGTATAAGGTCACTGGCATTCCTACTTTGCTCGTTTTTAAGAACGGACAGGTGGTCGAACAGTTGGTCGGCTATCGCTCGAAAGACGATATTCAGAAGGCTTTGGATAAGCACGTAGGATAGACGTCGGACGTCCGCCGCGGCCTCCACCATCAGCTTTCAGTACAAACTTCTTTCACCGCGGAGAACGCAGAGTTCGCGGAGAAAAAGCTTTGGCGAAAGAAAAAACCAAAGCTCGATCCGCTCTGCGGTCTCGGCGCCCTCTGCGGTAAAAATTTCTACGTTACTCGCGGACGGGTGCCAGTAACCGGCGTTCAATATTTTCGCAAGACTCCAATCACCCTGCCCTGAATTTCCACCGACGCGGCGGGCACGATGATGGGCTTCATGGCGGCATTGGAGGGCTGAAGACGGATGTTTTCCCCTTCGCGAAAGAAACGTTTCAGCGTGGCATCGGTCGACTCGATCAGCGCCACCACGATATCACCGTTGTGCGCCGTCTTCGTTTTTTCGACGAGCACGTAATCGCCATCGAGTATCGCTTCGTCCTGCATCGATTCGCCGCTCACTTCGAGCACGAAAACTTCTTTAGAGCGCACAAAGTCGGCGAGCGAGATGGTCTCGGTGGTCTGCAAGGCTTCGATCGGGCGCCCGGCGGCGATTCTTCCCACCAGCGGCAAAACCATCGCCGTATTCACCGCCATCGACTGCTTCAGCTTGCCTTTCGGCGGCAGGAGATCGATCGATCGGCTGCAGTTGTAGTCGCGTGTCAGCAGCCCTTTTTTTTCCAGATTGGTGACGTGCTTGTGGACGGTCGCTAGAGATCTCAGACCCAGGCCTTCCTTGATCTCTTCAAACGAAGGGGAGTAGCCTTTTTCCGCCACGAAGCGCGAGAGAAAGTCATACAGCTCATGTTGACGCCGAGTGATCGCCATGCGCGCAGCATAGGCGAATGTATGGCGAATGTCAATTACAATACGGACACTCTTTTTGGTGCGGCGGAGAGACGACCGGGAGATTCTCACTTCCTAGAGCGTGTTCGTGTTTCATAAATCGGCTTTGGGATTTCACGTTTTGAATGCTGGTCAATAAGCGAAATCGCGATTTAACGCCAACTAATTGTTGCTGCACAGAAGTTTTGCTTCCACCTCAACTGGCTCACCAAGGATTAGATAAGGCTTGAATAACCATTTTCGCACCGAGTCTTCGCATACCTTGTAGCCTTCCGCAGGGCCGGAGACTCCATGGGCGCTCACCACATGCCCGTCCTTTCCAATTACAACCTCCGTCGTCACCGTAAAATGCTGCGATCTGAGGGACGCTGGCCATTGAGGAAAGCTCGTTTTAATCGGCACCGGATACACACCAGATACCCGATTACCGAGCGGATCAATCGCGGTAGGCGGAGGTACAAAACCCGCATCGTCAACGTGCGAGATCAATTCAATCGTTTCAACGCGCAAATTCAGGTACGGCTTGCCGGCATCGGTCACTTCTACCGCCTGCGCGAGGCTTCGCCCCTGAAATGGCACAATGTCGTTATAGACCGTCTGGAACCAGCCGAACCCCTTGCTATAACGAAGTACTGAACCATCAGGTTCAAAACAGTATTGTGTTGGATTGCTAATCTCGGAGTCGTTTTCAATGAGCACACACTGAAGCTTATAGTCGCCGAAAATGCGCTCAACATTTCTTCCGTGAAAACCCACTAGCGTAGCGGCATATGAAAACGGATCAGCTATCTCGCTCCGAACCTGTAGTTGTGCACGGTCGGGCCATTGTTGGTCTCCGAGACGATACAAGCCTTTCTCTGTGGCATAGTCTGTCTCATTAAGGTTGTCGCTCTTATAGATTCTCTTGTACTTTTTTGCCCCTGCCCAGTATTCCTCGTACACGCCACTGTGCACATTGTCGCCGTCCTCATCAAACTGATCGTAGGTCACAACGATGTGCCATGGCTGCAAGTCTGTGGACTGCAGTCCGTTCAGAGCAGCCTCTTTGCTGAGCCAGGTTGTTAAATCCACAGCGTCCGCGCCAGCACTGTGTTTATCGTTCTTCAGATTAATTGTTACAGACGTAATCGGAGGAATAGCAATGGCAGCGCTCGATTTCGCCTCGGCTGCGACAACCAGAGTCTTCAGGTTCCCGGTGTGGCCTGTAGCGGGAGTCTCTTGCGCACGTACAAGTGTAAGGAAACTAGCAACTGAGATTAAGAACAGCGAGACGTGAAAAGGTCTTGGCATCTCTTTACCCGCGAACATTATATGTCTCAACGGTCGCTATCAGGCGATTTCACTCAAAACCAAGTTGTCAGCGATAGGCGAGTTCACAATCGACCATTTCCCCTTTTTTCATCACAAATTCGATGTACGGCCCGTCACATACACCGCGGTGCAATCATGCAAAGATCTTCGCAGTATGCAAGGATCGAGAATTGTGTCCGTCTCCAGAGACGGTACCAACCGCCGGAACCGATCGGCGGCCATCTTTGATAACTGAACGCTTTCGCAGACCCGGCCAGGGCAGGCCCGTTTCCCGCAAATTAACCACTTCATTGTTCTGAATAAATCGCCCCATTCACCCCACAGTCGATAAAAGGCATGTTAATCAGGATGATACTAGCCATGTTAATCACAACGATACCTGGGGGATAAGGGGGGGGTGGGGGGGGGTACCCGGTACACATTATCCAGAGCGTGTTTCATAAATCCGTTTTGGTAGGGCACCCCTTCAGCCCAAAATGAACGATCCGCATACTGAGAATTTGAGTTGCAATATCTGATTGCGGGCGCTAGCTTCGGCTCTACTGATGAAGATGAAGACGAACGACGCTGCAACGAAGATCGCGGGCGGCAGGGTGACGTTGCTGTTTGCCATTTTCTTTCTGATTGCGTTTGGCTTGGGCTATCCCATCTTGAACCGATACGACCCTCGGCAAACGCCGGGTCTTTCCGACGTGAAAACCTATGCCCGGCTCGTGACCGGAGCCGCAGTTTCTGACGCGGACGATTTGGGCTTTCGGCGGTTTCGCGTGCTGGTTCCGTGGGTGGCTCGACCCTTTTACCGGCTGGCGCGAGGGCACTTTGCCAGTTGGGATCCGGTGATGTTCGGACTGCTGATCAGCGACTCCATGTTTGTTGCCGGAACCGCGGTGCTCATCGTTGTTATGGGGAGTCGTCTATTTGGCCGGCCGGCGGTCGGACTGCTGGGCGCGCTGCTTTATCTGGCGAATTTCGCGGTTGCGAATCTTAGGCTGGTCGGCTTGGTGGATGCCGGCGAGGGCTTTTTGCTTTTAGCTTTGCTATGGAGTCTGTCGCAGCGTGCGCTGTGGATGCTCCCGGCGATTGCGGTGTTGGGAGCGTTGACGAAAGAATCTTTTGTTCCCTTAAGCCTGGTGCTGAGCTTTGCCTTTTGGATTGCAATGCGAGGAGACGGCAAGGCGAATGACAACCTGGACCACTATCGGATAGGAGTTTGGATTGCCTGCTGCTGGTTGCTCAGCGTGGCCGCGCTGACCCTTCTGCAATGGTCGATTACGGGCCAGTTCGTAAGTCCATCGCGGTTCGGTGCTGGTCTCCATCAACGCGGAGTATATGAGTTCGCTTCGGCGCTGCGCGATCACAATCTCCTCTACATCTTTGTGTGGTTATTGCCTACGGCCATTCCGAACTTGAAGCGGCTTCCTCCGCCGTGGCTGATTTCGCTCGGGGCCACCAGTGTCATGGCTACAATGCTCGATTTTTACTTTGGAGCGGGGCCGGCTTTGGGTCGAGCATTTTTCAGCATTGCCGGGCCCGTGCTGAGTCTGTCCTCGGCAATTTTGCTGCTTCGGATTTCCGGCTCGTTCAGGGAAAACTCGCTGGCCGAATCACAGCCTCGGTAAGCGCCGAGAGCGCTAGCCCTCGACCAGGTCGCCTTCGCGCCGCTTGTTCCAGAGAGGTGCAAGAATGCTCGACTTCAAAATTTCGGACTCGGCTTTGACCCAGTCTTCCAGGTCCTGGCCCTCAGCTTGTCCGCGCTCGTCGTATATCTGTTGCGCGCGCACCCGGATCTTTCTCTCCAGCAATTCCATCATTAATTTCTGCCGTTCACGATTTCTGGTAATGCTATCCACGTTGACACCCCACATTTTTCTTACCTCTATTCTAAATGGCAATGTATGAACGGAAGATGACAAAGAGGGTTACTAAAGTGATCTCTCATGCCGTGCCTTGGACGCTGCAATCCTTGTCGGGCGGGCAATCCAGAGGCGTCCACAAATGTGCAAATAATTACCGCTGTCAGCGGAGATCGCCTGTAAGCTCCCGTTTTCACACCTCCGAGATTTGGTATGCGGCTTGCTTTTACCATCCTGGAGAAGTTCACATCCGCCGCTTGCTGGCGGACTCACCTTCTCCCGAAACCCGGAGACCTGCGATGAAAAAGATTGCGTTCCTGCTCTTCCTGTTTCTGTCGGCTGCGGCCCTGGCGCAAAACAATCTCAACTTTTCGACCTTCAACAACCAGGCCCAGTCGTACTCGTTCTATAGCCATCCGGCGCACGCGGACTACAAGTCCATGTCGCAGGAGCAGAGTGTGCTGCAGGGCAACACTTACATATTCGCGCAGGGAGACCGCCCAGCCTCGGATTTCGCCCAGCCCGACAGCGTTTCTCTGGGAACGGTCGCGCGCGAACTCAAGAAAGAGCATGCCGAATGTAAGAAGTCGCGCGTGGTGTGGATCAATCAATAGCTGCGACGAATATAGTTTGTGTTATCTGCTTGGTCGCGGTTCGGCAGCGATTGAAACACTTCGCTGAAAAGTAATTGATCGCGACCCAGGCCCTAAAACGGGCGCCTGAACATGCTTCTGGCATCGCGAAAGCGGTGCTCTAATATAAGACTTGACGACCTACCTGATCGATCGCCTTCCATCCCACTGCGAAAGAAATGTTACCCTAGAAGAAATTCCATGGCGACTGCTGCATGACCATCCTTGAATTTACCTTAGTGGTCGCAGCCGTTTCGTTTGTGGCAGGACTGCTGGGATCGCTGACCGGTCTGGGCGGCGGCGTGGTTCTGGTGCCGTTGCTGACTCTTCTGTTTCATGTGGATATCCGCTACGCCATCGGAGCCTCGCTCGTTTCCGTGATCGCAACCTCTTCCGGAGCCGCCGCTGCTTACGTTAAAGAAGGATTTTCCAACATCCGCATCGGCATGTTTCTCGAGATCGCGACCACACTTGGCGCATTATGCGGAGCGTTTCTGGCTACGCGCATTCCGACGAGCGCGCTGGCCGTGATCTTCGGGCTGGTCTTGCTCTACTCGGCATATCTTTCGCGCAAGCCGCGGCCTCTCGACCAGCGCAGTTTGCCGCCGGATCCGCTGGCGACTCGCCTGCGGCTGAACGGCAGTTTTCCGGACGGAGGAAAAAAGCGCAGCTACAACGTGCAGCACGTTCCGACAGGCTTCAGCCTCATGTTTGGCGCGGGCGCATTGTCGGGATTGTTGGGCATTGGTTCTGGCGCCGTGAAAGTGCTGGCCATGGACCAGGCGATGCGGATTCCGTTCAAGGTCTCGACTACCACCAGCAACTTTATGATTGGAGTGACGGCCGCGGCCAGCGCCGGCGTTTATCTCGGCCGCGGATATGTCGATCCCGGCCTCGCCATGCCGGTTATGTTGGGAGTCCTGGTCGGATCGTTGCTCGGGAGCCGTATCCTGGTGAAAGCCGAAACGAAATCGTTGCGCCTGGTTTTCAGCATTGTGATTCTGGTGCTGGGGTTGCAAATGCTCTACAAAGGATTCTGGGGAAGAATTTGATGCCTGCGCTTCGCGCGACGCCGAATCCGGAAGGCACGTTTCAGCCACAACCGTGGCGAGACCGGCGGATGGAATTGATCCTCGGCACCCTGCTTCGCTCCGGTGTATTGCTCTCGGCGGCCGTGGTGCTGGCGGGAGCGTGCGTCTACCTGGCACGGCACGCGCACGAGTCCGCCAATTATCGAATCTTTCGCGGCGAGCCGTCGGATTTCCGCACCATTCCCGGCGTCATGCACAGCGTGATGCATGGGCACGGCCGGGGCTTGATTCAGCTGGGACTTCTGCTTCTTATTGCTACGCCCATCGCGCGCGTGGCATTTTCTATCGTTGGATTCAGCATCGAACGCGATCGCATGTATGTCGCCTTCACTGTGATCGTGCTGCTGATTCTGCTCTACAGCCTTTTGGGCTCGGGTATTGGCGTGTGAGGCGTGCGCGCTCCCTAATGCGGCCAGAGCCAGCCGAAGGTTCCGGCGGTCAGAAGAGAAAAGACGAGTCCGTCGATGACCTCCTTGAACGTCATTGACCAGGGTTGACCCTTCCAGATGCCGTTGCTCAAGTTCCCCAAGCCGTAGCCGAGGAAGGCGGCGCAACCCACCACGCGGTAGACGACGAGATAGTTTGCGCCGGGCGCAACCGTGTGGGCGGCGAGATAGGCGACGAAAAAGCCAATCACCAGGCAAAACGCAAACCACTGAATCAGGAACTTCGGCATGGCGGGAGGCCCGCTGGGAACGATGGTCATAAATCCGACCGGGCCTTGCTTTTGCTTTTCGATCAGGGCGGGCGATTTCATATCTTTGTGGGTGCAATAAGGGAAGACATAAAGACCGCGCGTGGGAGAAGAAGCGCGCAGCGTTGTCAGGACCTTCTCCTCGTCGGGAAGTTGACGGTAGTCGTTGCGATGATAGGGCAGCACCATGTGCATGATGGAACTGGCGACGAAGACGATAACCGCCGAGACGACGATGGGCAACCAGAGAGCGGCGAGTGGAACCATGTGCAGCCTCCTTAGGGCGCAAGGCAATGACGAATGGCAAAGCTAGCACGCGAGGCTACGATACCCGGGAGGTCGCGGTCAAGCGTGGCCAGCGTGGCCTTCTGGTTCTTACAGGCCAGTTTTTCTCCGTGACTCAGTGACTCCGTGGTGAACTGGTTCAAACCAGAATCGAATCGTCGAGCCGTTTGCGGTGGAAGTCGGCCACGTGCTGCACAAAGGCCATGATCAGGGGATGAGGATAGTCTTCACGGGACGATAGTTGCGGCTGAAATAACGTGGCCACGAAAAACAGGTGTGCGGGAGATTCGATGGCGCGGCATTCTTCATTCGATCCGCGGGCGACCACGGGAAAGCCCGCTTCCATCGCCATCCATTCAAACTCGGGATTGAGTTCGTAGTTGCACCAAAATTCTTCCTGTATTGTTTCCTGGCCGTAAAACGACGCCAGGTAAGAGCCGGGGCGCAGGCGGATTTGATTGATTCTCCCGGAGAGCTTGGGCGCTTTCGGATCGCGGTTGGGAACGGCGCAGGCTACGGGATAGATGATGATGTTCTTGGCGTACGGATCTTCTTCGGCAGTCGTGGCGTCGCGCACTCCTAACACATTGCGAGCGCACTCGATCAGCGCGTACTGAAAGCCTCCGCAGGTGCCTAAGAACGGGCGATCGTGAACGCGGGCGAACTCGATGCCTTTCAGCATTCCATCAAAACTTTTGTACGGACTGCCGGCGGAGGCAAAGAATCCATCGAACGAATCGAGCGTTGCGGCGGCGTCGCGTTCGAGGAGCGGTGGCGTGGGAAGCCACGCCGATTCTACCTTGAGGTTGAGCTTGTTGGCGGCGTGTTGCAGCGCATCGTTGGTCGCGTGATGCGAGCGGAATTCGGAATTGAAGTCTCCCAGAATGCCGATGCGAACCGAGTCGGTCACGAAAGACATTCTAAATTAGGAAAGATTCACAGCTAGAGCTTTCCCGCGAGTAGGGTGTAGAGCCCCAGCAGGGTTGCGGCGGCGCCTCCCCAGACCCTGATCACGGATTGGAGGATCACTGCGCGGCGCGATTCTTTCGGGCGCTGCGAGGCAATCACGAGCGGGGAGTTCGCGCTCTTCATCATGACGAGTGGCGGCGCCAGGTTGAAGTCGGACGAACGAGCCTGATCCTCGATCGTCCGCACATTCTGGAACGGCGGTTCGTGCCGTCGGACCTCCGGGAGCGGCGCTTCTTGCGACCGACAATTCGGCCGGTCTGCCACTGCTGCGCTCGACGAGTTTTCAGCAGCCGCAGCTTCGTAGGGAACGCCCGCAGCCGCCCATGCTTCGGGGCGGGTGATGCCGGCGCGGTTGAGAGCGGCAGCGATCTTTCCCTGCTGCGTCATCTCCCGGGCCGAGCCAGGAAGCTCGCCGGAAGAAAGTTTGACAATCTGCGGAGCGGCTGCATGTCCGGAAGAGCTGTCCGGCCTGCCGTTCGATTCATTAGAGCTCTTCGAGCCATCAGTGCCTTTCAATGCGGGCGCGAATTTCTCATCGCCTGTTTTCTCGCGCCGTTCATCCCCGCGCAGCGCTACAGGATGCACATGAATACCCGGATTTTCCGTGAGCGTTCCCGTGACGAAAAGCGCGTCTGCGGGCTTGATGAGGCGTTCTTCGATGCGCAAAGCGCGTCCGCGAGCCAGGTTGTGACGCGAGAGAAATTCGCTGACGCGCGGCGGAACTTCGCGCAGGTTCAGCGAGAGCGACGAGGTGTCATAGTCTTCGCGAAAAGCACAGGTCAGATCGAGATCGGCTCCCAATGGTTCGACGAGCATCTGTCCGGTCGAGTCGGTGATGAAGAACGGCAGGTGCAGCGTTTCTTCGGCCACTTTCTCCCAGCGCCTCTTGTTCTCGGACTGCTGCCATGCTGTCGTGTGATAGAGAAAGCAGGGCCGGCCGGAAATTGTGGCGGGCAGCGTATTGGGTCCAGCGGCCTCTCCGCTGATGGCAACTGCGCCTGGAGCTACGCTTCGAATTGGGGAAGTGGAAGCGGTGAGCATCAGACGCTTGCGGCTGAGTTGGTAGAAACCGGCGAAGAAAAAGTAGAGGCCTCCAGCAATCGCTATGGTCGAAAGAATGGTCAGGTGGTTGAGCGGAATTAAGAAAGGGCCAGTGGTCACAGTGCTTCCCGATGCTTTCGATTCCTAGCGTGACGGCTGCTTCAAGGATAAGGAGAGATCAGGTGCGCCACACGCGCAAAGGGTTGGGATCGTGTACGGAAGTAAGTAATGGTTACTGGAGTCGAGGCTAACCTCGTTCTCCTACGCGGTGACTTTCAAAATGTCGGCCACGGTGGCCATGGCTGCTTCTACCTCTTCGTCGGTGTTGTAAAAATGCGGCGAAAAGCGGACTCCAGCCTTCGGCCGCCAGTCGACCAGGATGTCTCGGGCCAGCAACTCCTGGCTCACCTGCTGCGAGTCGGGCATGTCGATGGAGACGGTGCCTCCGCGACGCTCGGGATCGCGGGGAGTATTGATGCGCCATCCGTGATGATCGGCCATCTCGATCAGGCGCGCGGTCTGGCGTTTGGATTTCTCGCGGATCTTTTCTACTCCTACTTCCTGAATAATTTTCAGGCCCGGTCGAGCCGCTTCAATCGCGGGGATGTGCGTCGTGCCGTTCATGAAGCGGAGGGGCGGATCGGCGTAGCGGATCGGGCCGGTTGCGAACTCAAAAGAATTTTCGTGCGCGAACCAGCCGGTAAATTTAGGCTCCAACTTCTTGCCCAGGTCGGGGCGGACGTAAAGATAAGCAACGCCGGGCCCTCCGCAAAGCCACTTGAGAACGCCTCCGCAGGTGAAGTCAACGTTGAGTGATTGGACGTCTACTGGCACGGTGCCTAACGACTGGAAGGTGTCGAGGACTACGTGGGCTCCTACTTTGTGGGCTTTTTCTATGATGGCTTTCGCGTCGTTGATGTAGGAGCTGCGAAAGATTACGTGAGAGACGGGGACGAGCAGCGTGGTGTCGTCGATGGCTTCCAGCAAGCGCTCGGTCGGGACGGTGATGCCGTCGTCGGTCTTCACCATGTGCACCTTTGCGCCGTAAGGCCGCTGCGCTTCCCAGAAATACATTACGGAGGGGAAGTTCATGTCGCTGTAGACAACTTTGTTGCGCTTGGCTTGTTGCTTTGCGCCGAAATCGAAACACGAAGCGACGATGGCCTGGCAGGTGGTGACGTTCTGGTGCAGCGAGACGGAATCTTTGGGCGCATTCATCAGGGCGCCTAGCTCGTTGCCAACTTCGAGGGCCAGCATCCACCAGCGCTCTTGCCAGGCGCGGACTCCGCGCGTGGCCCAGATGTCGGCGTAGGCGTGGAGGGCGTTGTAGACGGCGCGGGGCATGGCTCCAAGCGAGTTGGAGATCATGTAGTTGGTGCGGGCGAGGATGGGGAATTCCGGACGATAGCGGAGGAGATCGTCTTTTGGGAGAGAGCGGGGCATGAAGGATATTGTAATGGCGCCGGCTGTTTCTTAGCTGATGCGCTACTCTCACGCTCTTGGAGACGTGGGCTAATGTGTGAGGAATGCTCCCAGTCTGTTTTGTCAGGGATGCTCCCGGTCTGTACCGTCTGTACCCCCCCACCCCCCCCTATCCCCCCCCCTCATAACTAACTGGTAAACACCTCCAACATTCGGGCCGGCCGGTGAACGCAATCCCCGCTATTGGCGCACCGTTGGATGGATTCATAGGACTATCATGTCATGAAATTGCCGGCGTGCATACGACGGCGATCACACCCCATTTGTGATGAAAAAATCAGCTTTGCAGCTTTTTGCACGACGTGTTTCTCGGCGCGCTTGTGCCAGTTCCACACGACAAAATCATAGAAGCGCCGCTGCCAGACATGGCCCTGCTCAAGAACGGTGTTCCAAGACCCCGTCCGGACAGCTCTGTCTCTTTCGGAGCTTCTCCAGCAAGGGTGGGCCAGCTCCCAACCCTCATTGAGACATCCTATAGGATGTGATATCTTATAGGATGTTTAATGTATAAGATCGTTATCGATACGTCGGTTGTAGTTGCTGCGCTTCGCACCCGGTTGGGAGCTGGAAACGCCGTTCTTCGGTTGGTCGCCACGCGGCGATTGGCAGCCTTAGCAACACCACCTCTGTTCTTGGAATATGAGGAGGTGCTAAAGCGTCCCGAACACCGATTAGTTCATGGTCTCGCCCTCGATGCGATCGATGAGTTTTTGGCGGAACTGGCGGCCTTAATCGAGCCGGTTGAAGTTCATTTTCAGTGGCGACCGCAATCCCGGGACCCGAGCGACGAGATGGTGCTCGAGGCCGCCATCAATGGACGGGCCGATGCGCTGGTGACGTACAACATCGCAGATTTCGCCGGGGCTGCGGAGCGATTTAGAATTCGCTTGTTGCGTCCGGCCGAACTGCTAAAAAGGATGGAACGGAGGATGGAACAATGAGCAGAGCTACGTACCCACTCAAACTCCCGCTATCCATTAAGAAGGCCGCGCAGCGGCTCGCGAAAGAAGATGGTGTTTCTCTGAATCAATGGATAGCGGTTGCGGTGGCCGAAAAAGTTGGCGTGGTGGAGACGGCGGCCGATTTTTTCAAGAAGCGGGCCGGCAAGGCAACTGGCGCGGGACTTATGAAGTTTCTGCGCACAGCGCCGAAGGTTGCTCCTGAACCGGAAGATGCAGTGCGCTAACTGTCGCGTCCCACCCTTGCAAAAAACGCAAGGATGGGATTTTCGGGGACAGGCGGAACTGACCCAATTGATTTTCGGGGAGATTTTGACCCCAATTGGCAGAATTGGGGCCAGTTCCGTGTCCGGACGTTCCTCAGACACAATCCCTCCAATATCCCGGCTGCCTTCGCCCGTGAGTCACCGCAAAGACCAAAGACCACGATCCCAGCAGAAAACTCCTGATACACAAGGCTGAACGAGCCGTGCGCTGCAGCCGCGGCCCGAAGGGTTGTTTCTTTTCCTTCCCCACTCAAGCCAAAAACGGGCTTGAATGGGCCACCGGACCAAGAGAGGGGCCGCGCACACTCCGGCGGTGAAGGTTCACACATCACAGACATGGGGCCAGCCAACAAACTAGGTTGTCCTCATGCCGTGGGGACTAACACGTTTTCACCTCAGCGGGCAGAGTCAGTTTCTTCGAGGGTGCGCAGGAAGAGATCGCGACACGGCGGCGCGCCTAGCAAGGGACGCGCTGGTAACAACTGAAGGTGATGAAGTGAAGATATCCGGTGCGGTAGGCGCGGCGAAGACGGGCGGGCATGCGGAGAGTTATGTTGACGGAGGGGCTGAAAGCTGTGATGGAACTCCTATTCCCTTTGTGACGAATTCCCACCCTTGCAAAAAACGCAAGGGTGGGGCAGCCTCGACAGCAGTCGAACTGCCCCACTCAAGCCAAGAACAGGCTTGAATGGGCCACCCGCCTTTGTGTCAGGTAGTTTTTCTGGAGCCGCCGGCCCTCGCGCTGGCGGCTGACTTTCCGGTTGGCGTTAAGGCCTCTCCTAACTTGACGCCGTTGGGAGTGCCCAGGCCGGTGCAGGCGTCCCATCCTTTGGCGGCGGTGAAGGCTCCGTTGTTGCCTTTGGTTATGTCGTGGAAGCCTTTGGCTTCGATGGCTTGCGTGTAGAGTTGCGGGTTCAGGAACCCGATTGGCTTCCCTAACGTTTGATTGATGCGCGCTATCAGCGCCGCCCATAGGGGCGCTACGGCGCTGGTTCCTCCTACTACTTCGGTCTGGCCGTCTACCAGAATGTTGTAGCCGGTGTTGGGATCGGCATCGCCGGAGACATCGGGTACGCCTCGGCCTCCGCCTTTGACAGTTGCAGCCGGAACATTGAAACCCTGCTGCCAGGTGGGAAGCGGGAAGACGTTGCTGACGCCTCCGCCGGTGGATCCTCCGTTCGGAAGATCGTTCCAGACAGTCTCGCCGACGATCTGATCGTTGGCGGCTTGCAAGGTGGTGCCACCGCAGCCGAGGACATAAGGGTCCGACGCGGGGAAGTCTACATGGTTCTTGCCGTCGTTGACTCCATCGGTGGAACCGTTGTCGCCGGCGGCGACGCAGACGGTCACGCCGATAGCGGCTGCGGCTTGGAAGGCTTCGTCCAGGTTGGTCGTGGCTTGCGTGGTCCACGAATTCTCGGGGCCTCCCCAACTGATTGAGATGACTGAAGGCTGATTCGTGCTGTCGTGGACGGCG
The DNA here is from genome assembly GCA_963775845.1 of uncultured Acidobacteriaceae bacterium. Classification (GTDB taxonomy): domain Bacteria; phylum Acidobacteriota; class Terriglobia; order Terriglobales; family Acidobacteriaceae; genus Acidiflorens. The sequence goes on from CAVZKN010000002.1 coordinate 1,750,187, forward strand.
GTGGTGACGGCATCGAGATAGCCTTGGTCGGTGTTGGGGGCGAAGTAGACGACGATCCTCGAGGCGGGAGCGATGGCTCCGACGACCTCGATGTCGAGCATCACTTCGGGATCGGCGTTCGAATCGCCGGGACTGTTGGCGCCGCCGTCGACCGAGACGGAGATGACCTGCGGCGGCGTTTTGATGTTCAGCGATGAGAAATATGTGCTCAGGTCGCTGAGTTGGAAGCCTCCGCCGAGCTCGATGATACCGATGCACTGTTTGGTTCCGTCACCGGCGGGATAGTCGTAGATTTGGGCAACGTCGGTGGGATCGTGCGAGGCAGTGGCAGCATGGGTCTTGCGGATACCTTTTTCGGGGTGCGTCAGGAGCCGAAAGTGCGGCTCGGCTTGTGGGCGATTGTCGAGGCCGAAGACTCCGGTGACGATGCCGGCAATTTCCGCGGGCACGCTGATGGCGCCGACGCGTCCTCGGAAATTTCCCTTGGGATGGCTGTACTCTTTCAGCTCGACGTTGAAGGCTTTTTGCAGATTGGCTACGGTTCCGGAGACGAGAACCGTGCGGCGGGCGAGTTCGGTTCCGGTTTCGTGGACCTTCAGGCTGTATTCCTGGGCAAATTTCTTGATCTGGTTCAAGTCGGCTGGATCGGCGCCGTAGGTATTTTCGAATTCGGTGCGCGAGATGTGCTGGAAGCCGGGCTGGTGAAGCGCGGTGCTCAACTCTCTGCGCCTGGCTTCTGCCTTGGAGCGAAGACGCAAGGAAACTTCGATGGTCTGGTCGGGATGGGAATTATGGATGAGGCGCGCTCCACGGACGGGCTTGCGTTCACTACCGGAAATGACGGTAAATCTTGGCGTGGTCATGAGTGCTCCTTCGGTTCGGGGGAATAGAGCGGCTGAGGACTCGTGCGAGCGGGAGTCGCAGAGGTAGGGAAGTCCGGGGTTCGCCTCGCCGATCAGATAGACCCAAACGAGTTTGAGGATAACAAGGACAGGGAAAGAGGCTCAAGTATTTTGGGCAGGCGGCGGGAAAAATTCATGCGGTCGTTGGCGAGGTCAAATTCTGGGCGCTCCTGGCTGCGGTAACCCAGTCAACCACAGGGGGCACTGAGGCACACGGGGGAAGGCGATTAGTGGTCGTTGGTGGGATGCGCGGGCGGGCGCAGCAGGAAATAGAAGACGGTCAGGGCGAGCAAGAAAGTTAATCCTACAAATAAGTTGATGCGGGAATCCCACCAGGTTTTGGCGGTGGCGGCCAGGACTGCGACCAGTCCGACGACTGAGCCCCATTTGCCTAGCGGCGACGGGGCGGGAATTTCTGCGGCTTGGGATGTGGTCAGGCGGCGGCGGAAATTGATGTGAGCAGCGAGGGAGACGATCCAGGAGAGCATCATGCCGAAGAATGCGCCGCGGAGAATGTACTCGAAGGCTTTGCCGGGAGCCCAGCGTTCGAGGACCAGGGCTACTACGATTCCGTAGGAAGAGCCGAGCAGGGCTAGCGTGGGAGCGCCCTTGGAGTTGAGGCGGCCGAGCGCGGCGGGAGCCCATCCGGTGCGGGCGAGGGAGAAGAGCATGCGGGAGGAGATGTAGAGGGCGGCGTTGGCTCCGGAGAGGGCGGCGGTGAGGACGACGAAATTCATGAAGTGAGCGGCGCCGGGGAGATTGACGCTGCGGAAGACGGTGACGAAGGGACTCTCGGTGACTCCGGCGCGGTTCCAGGGCATGACGCCGACGAGGATGATGATGGCTCCCAGATAAAGAGCGGCCAGAGCGAAGAAGGTGATGCGGGCGGCCTGGGCAACGACTTTGCCGGAGGTGGATTCGCCGGAGGCTACGGCCACGAATTCGACTCCTCCGAAGGTATAGATGGCAAAAGTTATGGCCAGGAGCGGGGCAGCTGGGCCGAGCGGGAAAAATCCTCCGTGAGTGGAGTATTGGGGAGCTACGCGTCCGGTGATCAGAAGGAGAGCGCCGAGGGCGATGAAGATGGCTACGACGGCGACTTTGATCATGGCGAACCAGAATTCGAAGCGTCCGTAGGATTTGACGGCGAGGAAGTTGATGGAGAGAAGGAAGGCGGAAAAGACTACGACCCAGAGTAGCGCGGGAACTTTGGATTTGGGAAACCAGAGTTGCATGTAGGTGGCGGAGGCGACCATCTCGGCCCCTACGGAGATGGCGATGGCGAGCCAGTATCCGGTGCTGGAGACGAAGCCGGACCATGGATTGAGGTAGAGATTTCCGTAGACTCCGAAGGAGCCGGCGGCAGGATGGGTGCTGGCCAGTTCGCCCAGAGCTAGCGCGACCGTCCAACTGATGAAAGCAGCGAGGGCGAAGGTCAGGATGACGGCGGGTCCGGCGAGTTGTATGGCGGCGGCGGTGCCGAGGAGGAGTCCGGTGCCGATGGAGCCGCCTATGGCGACCATGGAGATTTGTCCGGCGGTGAGTTGGTGGCGGAGTCCGGACTCAGCGGGGTTGGAAGAGGGATTGGGCATGGTGATCGTATTCGTATATCAGAATTGGTGGATGGGGCGGGGATTAATCCGATGGCGGGGACGCCCTCGGGACAGCTGGCCGGATTAGTTTTGGGCTGCCGCGGTGTCGAGCGGAAGTGTGTCGGTGAAGTCGGTGGCAGGGAGGGCGCAAGCGGGGCGGGCTATGACGACGCGGTTGCGGCCATTGCGTTTCGCCTCGTAGAGGGCGTCGTCGGCGAACTTGAGGAGGAGATCGACACGATCGGTGGTTTCGTCGAAGGCAGCTACGCCGATGGAGACGGTGAGAGATTCGGCCGAGGCGTCGTCGGGCTGCGTGCTTCTTGCGATCCGTTTGAGAATCTCCTCGGCTCGCAACCCTGCCTGTTGGAGAGAGCACTCGGGGAGGATGAGGGCGAATTCCTCGCCTCCATAGCGGCAGGCTATGTCTTCGGCGCGGACGGAGTGCAGCAGAGTCTCGCCAACGGCGGCTAGAGCCTGGTCGCCGGCCGCGTGTCCGAAGGCGTCGTTGAAGTGCTTGAAGTAATCAAGATCGAGCATCATCACGGCGAGCGGGCGATGTTTTCTGCGGGCGGACAGGAGTTCGCGGTTGAGGAACTCCTGCATGTAGCGTCGGTTGTAGAGTCCGGTGAGCGGGTCGCGGATGGCTTGGACGCGCAGGGATTCGCGCAGGCCCAGATTGGCGATGGCGAGGCTAAGGTGCTCGGCAACGGCCATGGCGAGATGACGACGGCGGGCGAAAGCCTCCGCATCAATATCGGGATCGGGAACGGGATGGGGAGGATCGTCGTCCTGGATGGAGAAGGCTCCAATGACGTCGCCATTGGCGATGAGTGGAACGCAGACGGAAGGCCCCTCGCCGAGCAGGTGCGGGCAATGGGAGTCGGAGAGTCCGCCGTGATCGGCGTGGATGGTTCCACGGCGGAGAGCCCAGCACTCCGCGGGCGTGAAGATCTGGTTGTTGGGAACTATGCCCCACTTGGCAACCGACTCGACGCGGTTCCTGGTGGAACTGAGGAGAAAGACGGAGCCGGAGGCTCCCGGAAAAAGACGGCGCAGGCGCTCGGGAATCAGGCGGAAGATTTCTTCGCGGGAGGTGCAGGCGTGGAGCAAACTTCCCAGCTCGCTGATCTGAGTGATTTCGGCGGTCTGGCGGCGAGCGTCAGCCAGGAGGCGTTCGACTTCGAGATGGGCGTCGGCTAATTGGCGCTGGGCGGCTTTGCGCTGGGTGATCTCCTGATGCTGGTGGAACTGGGTGAGCGCCAGACGAAGGGTGAAAGCAAAGAGCGAAGCGGTGAGGACGAGATCGACTAAAAATTCTCCGTGAGCTTGCTTCCAGTGGTCGGTCAACCAGGCGTTGCAGGAGAGCATGGCGACGAGGGCGAGATTGGTTCCGAGGAAACCAAGAAAATTGGTGGGTTCGGGAGCGGGTGCGTGCTCCGGGGGACGGACCCAGGTTGCGGCGATGAGGCCGGCGGCAATCTGGGGGATGGTCCATCCCAGGGTGAACCATGCGGAAGCGATGCTGAAATGATGCAGGTCGATCCAGTCGCCGACGAAGGTGGCGAGCGCGCAGACCAATAAGAAGAGTGCGAGGCGGTTGAGCAAGCTGCGCGTGCCGGCGACCCGAGCAAATTGCAGGCGCAGCAGGGCGGCAATGAGAAGGAGAAAGCTCTGGGCATCGCTGAAGGTGACATCGTGCAACAGGGCTTCGGCGGGAAGCATGGTACGCACGGGAAGAAAAAAGAAAGTGGAATAGACGAGAGCAACCACTGCCGCGATCTGAAACAGGTCGAGGAGTATTTCGGATTTTCCCCGGGCGCGCCGGTAGTTTTCGGGGAGGAAGAGCATCATCAGGATGGGGGCGCCGGAGAGGCAATAGAGCAAGCGCCAGGTGGAATCGGACAACGTGGATTGCGCGAACAGAGTGTCGTAGGTTTGAAAAAGAGTGGGGACGAGCAGGACGACGAGCACCACGGCGAACAGAAACCAGAAGCAGGCGGTAATGCCCTGAGCGCGGCGGAAGGCTTCCCAGACGCAGGCCAGGGCGATGAGGCTGGCGGCGTCGAGAATTAAGAGAGCTACGCCCAGACCGGCGCGTCCGGTTCCGAGCGTGACGAGGCTTAGAGCTTCGGCCGCGATCAGGAGGGCGAAGAAGAAGGTCAGGGTTGAGGATTTGTGAGCGCTGGCAAACCTCTTTATCGCGGAGTAGCTGGGCAAGACGAAATGGGATGTATCCACCATCGATTCGGGAGACAATTAAGGCCTAGGGGTTGCACAACCTGAATATATCGGCATGATTTCGGGAAAACTCCAGTCTGGACACGTTCATGCCGGGGTGACACCTTGCGTCTTTTACGATCCACGGGCGTGCTCTAACCACAGGACACAGAGTTTCACAGAGGAAGGCTCGCACACTTGTCTGTGCGTGCTTTCATTCGTTGCTACTTTCGCATGACTTTCGTAATCAGCGGGCTGGGGAAGCGCGTTGCTGGTGCGGGGGAGCGAATCCTAGAATCAAGGCGGACCCTCCTGTCCCCAAGTCCGCCAAATGCCGGAAATTCCTAATCGTGCCGAAATTGCCCGCCGCGTCGAAAGGGCGGAGAAGCTTCTGCAAAAAGGGAAGACGGGCGACGCGCTGGCGGAATACCTGCAAGTTCTGGAAAGCGATCCGCACAACGACAATGTCAGGCAGATGGCGGCGGATTTGTGTCTCTCACTGAATCGTGGCGAGCAGGCGGTGCGCCTGATGGGAGATCTGTTTGAACGGCAGCTGGCGGCTTCGGACGCGACGCGTGCCAGCCTGACTTATAAAAAGCTGGCACGATATACGAATCCTACCTGGGACCAGAAGGTTCGCTTTGGGCAATTGCTCGAGCATTCCAACAAGAAGCTGGCCATTGAGACCTACGAAACGGCACTGGCGGATCTGCAGAACCAGGGACGAAAAGAAGAAGCGCTGCTGGTTTTGCGGCGAATTGTGAGCTTGGAGCGATCGAAGGCGAACTACTTACGGCTGGCGGAACTGGCGTCGGGACTGGGCGAGCGTGGGATAGCATCGCAGGCTTTATTGCAGGTGGGCGAACTGGAGGAGAGCGCGGGCGGAAACCCGGGCCAGTGGGTGGAGCGCGCCTATGCCGAGGATCCGGAGGATGTGACAATTGCCGTTGCTTATTGCAAGAGCCTGCTGTCGCGGAACGAATGGGGCGCGGCGATTTTCATTCTTGAGCCGCTAGCTTTGACGGCGGATGCTCCCGTCGAGGTGCGCGATCTCTACGGGCAGACGCTTTTGGCGGCGGGGCGTTGCGTGGAAAGCGAGCCGCACATCTGGCGGAATTTCGAGCAGAATCCGGTGCGCATTCACCAGGTGGTGGAGCTGATTGGAAAGATGCTCGACTCCGAATTGGATACGGAGGCGGTGACGCTGGCGCGGAAGCTGGAGGCTTTTCAGCGGCGGCGCGGTGAGCAGAGATCGTTTCTGGCGACGACACAGGAGTTGATCGCGGGGCATCGTCCGTCGACGGAGATGCTGGAGTTTTTGGCGGGACTGTTGAACGCGGCGAACCGGGAGACGGACTACGCCCAGGCGCTGGTGAAACTCTACGACCAGTATTGCGTGAAAGGCGATTACGCCAAGGCGGGCGACTGTCTGGACCGGGCGGCGGAACTGGATCCTTATGAGCCGGGACATCAGAAGAGGCTGGAGGCGCTGCGCGGGAAGATTGACGGGCAACGGTTCAACATCATCGCTTCGCGATTTACGGCGACGGCGAAGAAGGAAGAAGAACCAGAAATCAAGGTGGAGATGCCGACCCTGGGCGCGGCTGCGCTGCAGGACTTGATGCTGCAGGCGGAAATCCTGGTGCAGTATGGAATGCGCGCCAAGGCGATTGAGCGGTTGCAGCGCATTCAGGAATTGTTTCCGCGCGAGGAAGAGCGCAACCCGGAGCTGCAGAAGCTGTATCTGACGGCGGGAATTGATCCGCACTATGCCAAGGCGGCTGCGGCTCCTCCTGCCGTGGTAGTGGCGACGCCTGTGGTGGCGGCGACGACGAAACCACCGGCGGCGAGTGAAGCGGCGGACGTCAGCAGCCTGACTCGAGTGGCGGAGATTACTCGCAAACTTTATCAGCAGGGAAATGCGGAAGGAGTTTTGAAGACCGCGGCTTACGAAATTGGGGCGAACTGGCAGACGTCGCGATGTATTGTCGCGTTACGGAAACCGGGGACGCCTCCTTCGAGCGTGCAGGAATATCACGGCGAGGGGCTGATTCCGGCGAGCGGGGCGGCGCTGGCTAGCCTGGTGGAAACGGCGCAGGACTTGGCGGTGGCGCGGGGAACGGTCACGATTGGCGATGCTCAACATGCCGCGGAAATGATTGGAGTGCGGCAGGCGGTGGAGGAGTTGCAGATCGAATCGTTGCTGGCCCTGCCGCTGACGGAGGGCACGGAGCACATTGGAGTGCTGATCCTGACGCAGAATGCGGGGCGGGTGTGGCAGGCTTCGGAGGTGCTGGTGATCCGGACGCTGAGCGACCAGGTGCTGATTGCGCTGAATAATGCCGGACTGCGTCGGCTGGTTAAGAATCTTTCGGTGACGGATGAGAAATCGGGATTGCTGAAGCGGGGATCGTATCTCGATTTGTTGCAGGCGGAGACTCGGCGGGGATTGCAACAGGGGACGGCGCTCACGGTGTTGCTGATGCAGTTTGGACGGGCGAGCGCGCTGGGCAAGGAATTTGGCGAACAGACGGTTGCTACTGTGATGGAGCAGATCGGGCAGATTATCTCGGCGAATATTCGGACGAACGATCTGGCGTTTCGCTATGAGGCGACTACGGTTGCGTTGGTGCTTGGGGATACGGCGGAGAAAGAAGCGCTGCAGGCGGTCGAAAAATTGACTCGGCTGCTGGCGGAGGTGCGCTTCCCGGGCAAGGACAGTGCGATCGCGTTTAACGCGGGGCTGGCGCAGGCGGTGATGCGTCAGCATTATGACGCGGTGGATATTGTGACGGAAGTGGCCAATCGGGCCGATCAGGCTTTGGAACTAGCTGTGGGGCAGGGGTTGGGGAAGATTGTTTGCCAGACTCCGCAATTTGCGGCTTCGGCGGCTGCTTAGGACTTTCACCGCCGAGACGCAGAGGGCGCCGAGAAAACCTTAAGACTCCTAAAAACTTAAGGGCAAAAGCAACAACAACTGCAACGGCAGCGGACATGAGTGTCCGCTCTACTGGTAAACTTTCTGGTTGGCCTTCGCCAGCGCACCTTCTTCTATAGGCAGGAATCATGTTAGCTCCGGGAGACATTGCTATTGTCAGCGGCGTCCGCACGCCTTTTGGACGCTATTGCGGAAAAATCAAAGACTATACGGCGCAGGAACTGGGCGCGGTGGCGGCTCGGGCAGCGATTGAACGGGCTGGAGTTTCGGCTGGCGAGTTCGATCATGCAGTGTTTGGAAATGCGCAGCAGACTTCGGGCGACGCTTTGTACGGAGCGCGGCACGTGGCTTTGCGGGCGGGGTTGCCGATTGAGACTCCGGCGCTTACCGTGAACCGGCTTTGCGGATCGGGGATGCAGGCGATGGTTACGGCGGCGCAGTTGATTCAGACGGATGAGGCGCAGATGGTGCTGGCGGGCGGGATGGAGGCGATGTCGCAGGCTCCATTTGCGATTCGCGGGAGGGACGGATTTACGCTGGCTCCGGGCGGGAAGATGGAAGACTCGTTGATGGTGGCGCTGCTCGACACTTACTGCGGGATGCAGATGTCGGCGACGGCGGAGTTGTATGCGGAGCAGCAGGGGATTACGCGGCTGATGCAGGATGAGTTTGCGCTGCGCTCGCAGCAGAAGGCCGATGAGGCTTACAAGGCGGGGCGGTTGCAGGAGGAGTTGACTCCGGTGCCTTTGCGAAATTCTAAGGGAGAAGCTACTGGTGAGCAACTGACTGAAGACGACCACCGGCGTCCGCAGACGACGATGGAGGGGCTGGCTAAGCTGCGGGCTTCGTTTGGATCGTCGTCAGGAAAGCCAGGGACGGTGACGGCGGGCAATGCCAGCGGGATTGTCGATGGGGCGGCGGCGGTGGTGGTGATGTCGGTCGCGGCGGCGCAGAAGAAAAATCTCAAGCCGCTGGGACGGATTGTGAATTGGGGGATTGCGGGGGTTGATCCTAAGATTATGGGGAGTGGGCCGGTTCCGGCTACTAGGATTGCTTTGCGGCGCGCGGGACTGACTTTGAATGACATCGATCTGATTGAAGTGAATGAGGCGTTCGCGGCGCAGTATCTGGCGGTGGAAAAAGAATTGGGACTCGATCGCGAGAAGGTGAATGTTAATGGAGGAGCGATTGCGTTGGGGCATCCGCTGGGAGCTACCGGGACGCGGCTGGTGATGACGCTGCTTTATGAGTTGCGGCGGCGGCGAAAGAAATATGGACTGGCTACGGCTTGTATTGGCGGGGGACAGGGGATTGCTATGGTGGTGGAGGGGTTTCATTAGAGTATTCGTGAATGGTTTTGGGAGGATGACTTTACTGCCGGCCTCTTAAAATGGATGCCATCAAGCGCGGGTTGCGCCGTCCGTGCAAAACGGCAACAACCCACAAGGGCTTTTCGTCTGGAGCATAGGCAATCAGGTATTCGCGAACCAGGAACCTCAGAGGCCGTTCGGTAAGGTCTGGTCGCTTGTGGCCTTGACCTGGAAAAGAGACGGATGCGGAAATCGCCGACAGGATTTCAGCGATCACGCGGTCGGCTGCGTCCAGGCTATCGGCGCGAATGAATTCCCAAATCTCGTCGAGATCGGCACGGGCCTCCGGATGGAAGGCATACCGGATTATGAACCTGGCTGCGAACGGCGAGCGGCGGCGCTTTTGTCGCGGAAGTAGGCTTCGACTTCGTCGCTGGGGATGGGCTTCACCCTGCCGCTTTTCAGGTCGTCGTAACGGCTGTCGAGCATGGCGCGCGTCTGGGCAAGCTCATCGAAGTAGCCTTCGATTACTTCCTGCACAAGTTCGTCGGCGGTCTTGCGTCCGCTGTGCGCGGCGAGGTCCTTGAGTTTTTTTTCGGTCTCGGGGGCGAAGTGGACTTCCATGAGTTTTAGGGTACGGAAAAAGGTGGCTTGGGGGAAGGCATAATGGGCGTGCCATAGCGAGGCCGAATTGTGAGACTATTTCGGGTAAAGTTGACGCGTTATGGAAGTCAGTAACCAAATGACTGCGATGACACGATTCAAGCGTTCGTGCATCTATGCGGCTATTGCTGTGATCGCAAGCGCCGCAATAGTTTTCGCGCTATCGTCGTTAGAAAATCCAACAAAGCCTCCGAACTTTGTTGACTACTCATCTTACGTGCTGGGGGTACCCCTCGGCGCGGGTGCCCTTATAAGTTTCGGTATCTTCGGGGCGCCTGGGAGTTGTGCAACTTCAACTCAGATTTTCGCAGTGTTTCTAATTCCATTCATTAGTTTTCCAGTTGACGCTGGCCTGATTTTTGTCGTTTGGGAGTTTTTCCATCGAAAGGCATTGCGGGGATTGGATTCGGATTCGATCCTGCACATCAATCAGTGATTGCATCTGGAACTCAGTTGGCGGGCGCGGCCTAACCCACACATTCGCAAAAACGCGAATGTGAGGGGCACCCGCTGATGGGATGGTGCGGGAGAACCGCAGATCCCTCGGTCCCGCACCCCAGCCAGCAAAAGCTGCTTGCCGGGGACTCCGGTCGCTCGGGATGACAATGCTTAGGTAAAATGATCAGTCCTAAATGGGTGACCAGTCCTAAATGGAAGTGGAGCTATATGGAAATCAAAAAAGTTGGCGTTCTAGGTTGTGGGTTGATGGGGTCTGGCATTGCGCAGGTGTGCGCTATGGCTGGGTTTGAGGTTGCAGTGCTTGAGGTTGAGCAGAAGTATCTCGACAAGGGGTTTGCCGGGATTGAGAAGTCGCTGGGGAAGTTTGCTGAGCGGCCGGTGGATAAGGGAGGGATTACTCCGCAGCAGAAGAGCGATGCTCTGGCTCGGCTTCGGGGGACCACTAATAAGGCTGACCTGGCGGATTGCGACATTGTGATTGAGGCCATCATCGAGAATGTTGAGGAGAAGAAGAAGATGTGGGCGTCGCTGGATGGCATCGTTAAGAAGGACGCGATCTTTGCTTCTAATACTTCTTCTATTTCGGTGACTGAGCTTTTGACGGCGGTGAAGAGGCCGGAGCGATTTATTGGGCTGCATTTTTTTAATCCTGTGCCTTTGATGAAACTGGTGGAGGTGGTTCGGACTATTGCTACCGCTCCCGAGGTGTACGACGCGGCTTATTTGTTTGCTCAGAAACTCGGCAAGGTTCCGGTGCGGACTTCGGATAAGACGGGATTCATCGTCAACCGGCTGCTGGTGCCTTATTTGCTAGATGCTATCCGGGCTTATGAAGAGGGCGTGGGGTCGATTGAGGATATCGATAACGCTATGAAGCTGGGGTGCGGATATCCGATGGGGCCGTTTACTTTGCTGGATTTTGTTGGGCTCGATACTACTTACTACATCACGCACGTGATGTATGACGAGTTTAAGGAGCGGCGGTTTGCGTCGCCTCCGCTGCTGAAGCGGATGGTGATGGCGGGGTGGTATGGTCGGAAATCGGGGCGCGGGTTTTACGATTACTCGGATCCGGCGAAGCCGGTGGCGGGGAAGTTCTAAACATCCACCACGGAGGCACGGAGACACGGAGAACCCCAAGTTCATTGCTTTAGTTTTTCTCCGTGTCTCCGCGCCTCCGCGGTAGATGTTGATTTTTTCGAGTCACGGAAGGAAATCATGAGCTACGAAAACATACTTCTGGAAAAGAAAAACTCGATTGCTTATGTCACCGTCAACCGTCCCAAGGTGCTCAACGCGCTGAACGGGGCCACGATCGAAGAACTTCGGTCGGCGTTTCATGAACTGAAGCAGGATGGCTCGATCCGCGTCGTGATTCTTACTGGGGCGGGAGAGAAGGCTTTTGTTGCGGGTGCGGATATTGGCGAACTGGCGCAGCAGGACCCGGTCTCTGGGCGGGAGATGGCGCTTCGGGGGCAGAATGTTCTGAACCTGATCGAAAATCTGGGCAAGCCGGTGATTGCCTGCGTGAATGGATTTGCTTTGGGCGGGGGATGCGAACTGGCTTTGGCTTGCACTCTGCGGCTGGCCAGCGACAACGCCAAATTTGGTCAGCCGGAGGTGAAGCTGGGGATTATTCCGGGATATGGAGGGACGCAGCGGCTGGCGCGGCTCGTGGGCAAGGGGCTGGCTATGCAGATGGTTCTGGCGGGAGAGATGGTTACGGCTCAGGAAGCTTATCGGATTGGCTTGGTGAATGAGGTTACGGCGCCGGCGGAGCTGATTCCCCGGGCGGAGGCTCTGGCGGGGAAGATTATTGCTAATGCTCCTTTGGCGGTGCAGTACGCCATGGAGGCGGTCAATAAGGGGATGGAGATGACTTTGGCGGAGGGGATGTTTCTCGAGGCCAGCTTGTTTGCGGTTTGCTGCGCTACTGAGGATAAGAAGGAAGGGACATCGGCGTTCCTGGAGAAGCGGGTGGCGGCGTTTAAGGGGAAGTAGGGCAAATCTACCGCCGAGACGCCGAGCACGGAGAGAAAAACGAAAGAAAAAATAAAAATCGACCGACCTCCTGAGGCTGCGATTCCTGCCATTGAGGGCGGGCTGAACGCGGCGGGGAAGCGCTTTGCTATTGTTGTTTCGCGATTTAATGCGTTTATTACGGAGCGGCTTTTTCTTAGCGCTTACGATGGGCTGCTGCGCTCGGGCGCCCGGAAAAAAGATGTCGCTCTGGTGCGGGTGCCGGGGGCGTTTGAGATTCCTTTGGCGGCTCGGACCTTGGCTTCGACCGGGAAATACGATGCCATTCTCTGCATTGGTTGTCTTTTGCGCGGGGATACGGCGCATTACGATGTGATTGTGAATGAGGTTACGCGGGGGATTGGGCAGTCGGCGCAGGAGACTGGGGTTCCTCATGCGTTTGGCGTTTTGACTTGCGAGAATTTGGAACAGGCGATTGACCGGGCTGGGCTGAAGATGGGAAACAAGGGATTCGAGGCGGCTCTGGCAGCGGTGGAGATGGCGAATCTGCGGGGAGTTGTCAGCCGTCAGCCATCAGCCGTCAGGAAAGGCAGGGCAAAGTCAGCCGTCAGCCGTCAGCCATCGGCCGTCAGGAAAGGCAAGGCAGCCGCCAGCCGCCAACCATCAGCCGTCAGGAAAGGCAAGGCAGGGCCCGCTCTTCATCAACGCAAGTCCCGTTCCTAAACTGCAACTCTTTCTTGCCGCAGCTGTCCTGTAAACTGTTGTCACCCTCAACCATCGCAAGATCTTACGGATGGCTGATGGCTGATGGCTCCGATGGGAACTCGACGCAAATCCCGCGAACTGGTTCTGCAAATGCTTTTTCAGGCGGATATGGGAAAGCAGGCGCCCGAGATTGTGCGGAAGACTTTTTGGGCGGAGCGGTCGAATGTTGAGGACGAGGTGCGCGGGTTTGCTGACGATCTTTTTCGCGTGGCCAGCGACCGGTTGAGCGAGATTGACGGACTGATCGGAAGGCACACGCAACACTGGCGCATGGACCGGATGGCGACGGTTGACCGCAATGTGTTGCGGGGAGCGGTGGCGGAGTTCTTAGGGTATCCGGCTACTCCTCGGGCGGTGGTGATTAATGAGGCGCTCGAGATTGCGCGGAAGTTTTCTACTCCCGAGTCAGTGCAGTTTATTAATGGAGTTCTGGATAGTGTGGGCAAAGAAGTGGATGGGGCGGTGGTCAGCAGCTAGCCGTCAGCCGTCAGCCGTCAGCCGTCAGCCGTCAGCCGTCAGCCGTCAGCCGTCAGCCGTCAGCCGTCAGCTCATGCGGCGATGATCAAACTGTAGGGTTTGATTCTTCCTTTTTGGGTGCCTTCCTCGGAATCTTCTCTCCCCCTATCGCTTCCCCTATTGTTTCCACCGCTCATTTGCTCATTGCGGTTTTATGGCTATCAGGTTCGGAGTGCAGAGCGGGGCGTTGAGTCCCAGGCCATTGCACATGTTGGGATTGTTCTGATCGTTGACGTTGATGTAGGGGACCTGCTGAAAGTCGCCCTGGCCTAGATTGGGCGGGGCGTTGCAGGATTGCGCTCCACAGGTATTAATGATGTGCACGGAGCCGAGGGTACAGCTTCCGTCGGTGTAGGGGATCGGATATTGATCGCAGGCGGCCACGTAGACCTGGCTGCCGTCGGTAGAAGCGGAGGCGGAGAAGATGATGGGCGGGGCGGAGAGTTGGTGGAGCGGGATGGAGGTGGTGGTTCCGTTGTTCACGTCGAAAACGAGGACGGCGGGGATGTTTTGCGCCACCAGGATTAACTCAGTGCCGTTGGCAACTAGCCGGGAATAGATCGGGGTGAAGTTTCCCTGGCCCAGACTATAGGGCTGCCCCGCGGATAAATTCAGCTGAACCGGAGGGTTGCTGCAGGGAGGAACGGCCTCATTGGCCTGGGCAGTCTGGGTGAACTGCGCGGACAATTTCTGAACGGAAGTGCTTTGATTGCTGTTGGCTGAAGGGACTTCGAGGGCCACGAGGTTCTGTGTGGTCGGCCCGGTTCCGCTTTGAAGGAACGGCGGCAACTGGGGAGACGGAAAGATTTTGACGGGCGCGACGGAGGTGGCCACACTTCCGATTTCTACGGTTGGCGCGCCGCCTACGGGGCAGGTGGAGTAGGCAGAGACAGCGTTTGCCGGGGTTCCGGCAAGGTAGGCAAAGCTGCCATCGGCGGCGAAGCTTACGTCGGAGGCCGGCGCCGCCAGTTGCACCGAGGCAAAAGCGTCGACGGTGGAATAGACGTACATATTGCCCTGGGCGGTGAGGATGAAAAGTTTCGATCCGTCAGGAGAGAAGGATGCGGCCGTAGCGGTTTCGCCGGGAATGAGCAAGTCCAGGGATGCGCTGCCGTTGAAGATGTGGACCTGATTGGGAGTAGAGATGGCGTCGGAGACGACCACGAAATGTCCATCGTTGGAAATAGTAAGAACGGTGCCACACAAGGCGACGCTGCATGGTATTTCGGAACTGGAGACGGGAACAACCGTCGATTGGCCGGAGCCGCTGACATCGACATACATCAGACCTTGATCGCTGCCGATGTAGAGGCGGGATGAAGACTGGTGGTTGAAGACTAGAGAATTCGGAGTGCGAGGCAGGGTCAAGATGGTGCCGATGGGGGTAGTTCCGGGAGTGACGGGAAAAAGCGCGCTGGTGCAGCCGGGAACGTTGTTGCATTGGCCGGTTGCGGCCCAGGCGGTGTACGTGGGCAGGGTCTGGGATTCCGTGACGTTGACGGAAATTGCACTATAGCCCTGCGTCTTGTTGGGAAGTGTTCCGTTGCTGGCGTAGACGGGGATGCTGGGGAAGACTCCGATGTTGCAACTAGGTGGGCTGCAGGAGGCCGTGAGCGTGGCCCCGCCAATATTGTTACGGGCTGACCCATTGTTGGTGCCGGTCGTATTGGTTGCGGTCGTAAACTGGGCAACTTCCGGGTTGGTCGTGCTCCAGGTAAGGGGCGGGTGGGGTAGGGCGACTCCGGTGAATGGGTATATGGAATCGATGGCAGTGGCCGTTACGGGAACACTGCCGCCATTGCTCACGGAGATGTAATTTCCGGCCTGGCCCTGACCTCCGATTTGGAGGTAAATAGCCTGGATGAGGCAGGTGGTGTAGTTGAGGGGAGCGCTGCTGGTTCCGGAGACGGTGGCAAAGACCTGGGTAACGCCCGGCACGGCGGCGGTTAGCTGAGCCTGGTTGAAAACCTGGTAGGGCGGCTGTTGCAGGACGACGGGAGTGGCGGTGACGACGTTGGCGGGATTCGACGACCAACTGAGGGGACCGACGGAGTCGGTGATGTCCTGGGTGCCGCTGTAGGCGATGGCCTTGTACATCCAGGTCTGTCCCTGGGTGAAGCAGTCATAGAGTGGCGGCTGGTCTTCGGCGTTGACGATCTGAATGCTGCTGATGTGGTTGTGAACATAGACAGTGGCGGGCGCGCTGCTGACGCCGTTGACGACGGCGGTGACGAGGGCGATTCCAGGAGTGCCGGGGGTGCAGACGGAGATGGTGGCGTTCCAGGTACCGGCGCAGGCGTTGCCGTTACCGGCGATCGTCACCGGGGACGAATAGTTGAAGCCGACGGGGACGCTCACCACGTACTGAATGTTGACGCCGGCGACGATGCTGCCGGAGGCGTTCTTAGCGGTGGCGCTGAAAAATTGAGTGCCCCCAACCTCGAGAGAGACGCTAGCGGAGGGGATGATGGAGACGCTCTGGACTCCTCCATTGCCGGCGTTGCTGGTGCTTTTGCCGAGACAGCCGGTGAGGGCGGCGGCAGAGATGATGGCCAATGCGAAAAGAAACCGGGAAGCGCAACGATGCATGAATCCTCCTCGCGCCGGTTGAGTGGCGCGAGCCTGAGTTTGGATAAGGCGGAAAACAGTCAGTGTAGAGGGTAAGATGCGAGGACGCAAGGTTCAAGGTCGCGCTGCCGTCCCGGTGGCATTCCTGGTCGCCGAACTGAGGGCGAGAACGCCGCTTCGGCGACCTCAAGGCAGGCTCTCGTGAGAGGCGGCAGGATGCCGGTGCTACTCGTGCGGAATTTGAGACTGTACCGATTCCGCAACAATGGTTGACGATGGGCTGCTCAGTTGTTATTATCGAACAGTTCCGCGAGTATAAGAGTTTTGCAGAAATACGTGCCTGGCTGGAAAGCGAGCCGGGAACGCCCTCGCTGAAACGTCCTGCGAAAACTTTCGCGCCCGGTTTTTAGGTTGGGAGACACGCGAAGCTATGCGGGGTGAAGCAGACGAAACGGAATGCCTCCGAGCTGCGGTAGGGGTGAGGCGTGGCGTCACCGTCGTCGGCGATTTAGTCTGAGCGGGAACTGAAGGATTTCTCAGCAGCATGAAACGGTGCTGCGCGAGAGTATGGCCGGGCGTTTGGGCCCATGCCAGACCGAAGACAGGGGTGATCTCTGTCTTGGTGCGGCCGGCGAGACGTCGGCCCTACAAGAGACGCGGTTTGCCGCGTTTGGGAGTGGCTAGAGTGCCTACTTTTAATCAGCTGGTGAAATTCGGGCGAGAGCGGACGAATTACAAGACGGCGAGTCCGGCGCTGCAGTCATGTCCGCAGAAGCGCGGAGTTTGTACGCGCGTGTACACGCAGACGCCGAAGAAGCCGAACTCGGCTTTGCGCAAAGTGGCGCGCGTTCGCTTGACGAATGGGATCGAAGTGACGACGTATATTCCGGGGGTTGGACACAACCTGCAGGAGCACTCGATTGTGCTGATCCGCGGGGGGCGCGTGAAGGACCTGCCGGGCGTGCGTTATCACGTGGTGCGCGGGACGCTCGACGCTACTGGCGTTGCGGGCCGGAATCAGGGACGATCGAAATACGGAACGAAGCGGGCTAAGAAAGCTTAGAAACAATTGCCAGTGGTCAGTGGCCAGTTGCCGGTGACGCGCTGCGAGATAAAAGCGAGAGCTGAAAAGCATGCCGAGAAAAGGACATACGCCGAAGCGGACGGTTGAGGCCGATCCTATTTACGGGTCGGACCTGGTGACGAAGTTCATCAACTCGATGATGTGGCAGGGAAAGAAATCGACTGCCGAGGGCATTTTTTATAAGTCGCTCGAGAAACTGCAGGAAAAGGGCGGCGACGAGCCTTTGAAGCTGTTCACGAAGGCGGTCGAAAATGCTAAGCCGCTGCTCGAGGTGAAGACGCGGCGCGTTGGTGGCGCCAACTATCAAGTGCCGATTGAGGTAGCTCCTGACCGCCGAACGTCGCTTGCGATCCGCTGGATTGTGAGTTATGCGCGCGGACGCGGCGAAAAGGGAATGGTCGACAAGTTGACAAACGAGTTGCTCGATGCTTCGAACGGCAAGGGCGCTGCCATCAAGAAAAAAGAAGATGTGCACCGCATGGCGGAAGCGAACAAGGCCTTCGCGCATTACCGGTGGTAGAAAGAGCTTCGCGCTGCGAGCTTGAAGCGAATGATTGACGGCTAACGAGAGATTTTGGAGCCCAGAAAAGAGTTATAAGTCGTGCCTAGAACAGTCCCATTAGAGCGTTGCAGGAACATCGGCATCATGGCCCACATCGATGCCGGGAAGACCACGACGACGGAGCGCATCCTGTTTTATACGGGGAAAACGCACCGCATCGGCGAGGTCCACGAAGGCACTGCCATCATGGACTGGATGGAGCAGGAGCAAGAGCGCGGAATTACGATTACTTCCGCGGCTACGACCTGCACCTGGCGCGATATTCGGATTAACATTATTGATACTCCTGGCCACGTCGATTTTACGGCCGAGGTCGAGCGCTCGCTGCGCGTGCTCGATGGCGCTGTCGCGGTGTTTGACGCGGTGCATGGGGTGCAGCCGCAGTCGGAAAAAGTCTGGCGGCAGGCGGATAAGTATGGAGTTCCGCGAATTTGCTTTATCAACAAGATCGACAAGATGGGCGCGGATTTCGAGCATGCCGTCGATACACTGCGCAAGCGCCTGAATGCCAAGCCGGTCGCGATTCAGATTCCGATTGGACAGGAAGACAAGTTCAAGGGCGTGGTCGATCTGGTCGAGATGAAGGCCATTGTCTGGAACGACGAGGCGATGGGCGCGGACTATGAGACTGGGCCGATTCCTGCCGATCTGCAGAAAAAGGCGGAGGCGTTTCACACGCAACTGGTCGAAACCGTGGCCGAGAACGACGACGAAATTCTGCACAAGTTTTTGGAAGGCGAAGCGATTTCGGCGGCCGAATTAAAGGCATCGTTGCGCAAGTCGACGATTGGGTTGAAGCTGTTTCCGGTGGTGGTGGGGACTGCATTCAAAAATAAAGGCGTGCAGCCGCTGCTCGATGCGGTCGTCGATTACCTGCCTTCGCCGCTGGATACGAAAGAGACGCATGGTCTCGATCCCGACAAAGGCACGACGATCACGCGCAAAGCCGACGACAAGGATCCGTTCTCGGCATTGGCGTTCAAGATCATGGCTGACCCGTTTGTCGGGCAGTTGACCTTTATACGCGTGTATTCGGGACAGTTGAAGTCGGGCGAGTCGGTAATGAACTCGCGCACGCAGAAGCACGAGCGCATTGGCCGTCTGCTGAAGATGCATGCCAACAAGCGCGAAGACATTCAGGAAATTCTCGCCGGTGATATTTGCGCTGTGGTCGGTCTGCGCAACGTCAGCACGGGCGACACGATTTGCGATGAGAAGCACCCGATCACGCTCGAATCGATTTCGTTTGCGGTACCGGTGATTTCGGTGGCGGTCGAACCGAAGACCAAGGCCGATCAGGAAAAGATGGGCATGGCGCTGGCGAAGCTCGCGCAGGAAGATCCGACGTTTAAAGTTCATACCGATCCCGACAGCGGGCAGACGATTATCAGCGGCATGGGCGAGTTGCATCTGGAGATCATTGTCGACCGCATGATGCGGGAATACAAAGTCGAGGCCAATGTCGGCAAGCCGCAGGTGGCGTATCGCGAGACGATTCGCAAGCACTCGGAAGCTGAGGGGAAATACATCCGGCAGACGGGCGGCAAGGGGCAATACGGTCACGCGAAAATCTATCTCGACCCTCAACCGCCGGGCTTGGGCTATGAGTTCGTCAACGATATTACGGGCGGGTCGGTGCCGAAGGAATTCATCAAGCCGATCGATCAGGGTATTCGTGAGGCCTTGGAAGGCGGTATCCTCGCGGGCTATCCCATGGTGGATGTGAAGGCTACGCTTTACGATGGCAGCTATCACGATGTCGATTCGAATGAAATGGCGTTCAAGATTGCCGGGTCGATGGCCTTCAAAGAAGCGGCACGCAAGGCTTCTCCGGTATTGCTGGAGCCGGTGATGGCAGTGGAAGTCGTCACGCCGGAAGATTACGCGGGCACGATCATGGGCGATTTGAGTTCGCGGCGCGGACGCATCGAAGGCATGGAGCACCGCGCCGGCTCGCAGGTGATCAAGGCCATCGTTCCGCTGGCGGAGATGTTTGGGTACGCGACGCATATGCGGTCATCGACGCAGGGACGCGCGGAGTACTCGATGCACTTTGCGAGGTATGAGGAAGCTCCGCGTCACGTGGCGGACGAGATCATCGCCAAGACACAGGGCAGGGCAGCGCCGCGGTGACAGAGCTCGCTGCGGTTCGTCGCCGATCGCAGACTTTGGGCGATGGACGGCCGGCAGGCGGATTTAGAAATTGTGTTCGGTAAGTCGGGGATTTGGAGTGAGTTTCTCCGGCGTGCCGAGGGTTATGCGGGGACGAAAATATGGTGTGAGTCCTCAACGGAACGGCGGTACCGGGTTCGCGATTTTTGGTGGTCGCATCGCGAGTTCGAAACGTTTAAGGCACGGTTTGCAGCATAGGTAGAGCGGTTTCATTCGCTGATGACGAGTGAAGGAATCGTAAGCAAGTTTGAAGTCGTCGGTACTTATTACGACGAGCGTGGTGACGAAGACGACTTAGTCGCGACGTAAAGCTGAGGAGCTAAGAGCAAATGGCAAAGCAAAAGTTTGAACGGAATAAGCCGCACTGCAATGTTGGGACGATTGGTCATATCGACCATGGGAAGACGACGTTGACGGCGGCGATCACGAAGGTATTGCAGAAGCACAACCCGAATATTGTTTTCCGGTCGTTTGATTCGATCGACAACGCTCCGGAAGAAAAGGCGCGCGGAATCACGATTGCCACGGCGCACGTCGAATACGAGACTCCCAATCGGCATTATGCGCACGTCGATTGCCCGGGGCACGCGGATTACATCAAGAACATGATCACGGGCGCCGCGCAGATGGATGGCGCGATCTTAGTCGTCGCGGCGACGGATGGTCCAATGCCGCAGACGCGCGAGCACGTGCTCTTGGCTCGCCAGGTTGGCGTGCCTTACATTGTTGTGGCGTTGAATAAGTGCGATGCGGTTGATGATCCCGAGCTGCTCGATCTGGTCGAACTGGAAGTGCGGGAGTTGCTGAAGTCGTATCAGTTTCCGGGCGACGATGTGCCGGTGATCCGGCTGTCGGCTCTGGGTGCTTTGAACGGCGAAGAGAAGTGGGAGAAGCAGATTGACGCTTTGATGGAGGCGGTGGATAAGTCGGTTCCGCAGCCGGCACGTGAGTTGGATAAGCCGTTCCTGATGCCGATCGAAGACATTTTTTCGATTCAGGGACGCGGCACGGTAGTCACGGGACGTATCGAGCGCGGCAAGGTAAAAGTTGGCGAAGAAGCGGAGATTGTCGGTTTCCGCGAGACGCGCAAGACGGTCGTGACCGGCGTCGAAATGTTCAAGAAGCAGCTCGACGAAGGAATGGCGGGCGACAATGCAGGCCTGTTGCTGCGCGGCATTGCGAAAGAAGATGTCGAGCGCGGCATGGTCTTGGCGAAGGGTGGATCGATTACTCCGCACACCAAGTTCAAGGCGGAAGTTTACATTCTGACAAAAGAAGAAGGCGGGCGGCACACGCCGTTCTTCAAGGGATATCGTCCGCAGTTTTATTTGCGCACAACGGACGTGACGGGAATCGCGGAGCTGCCGGAAGGTACGGAGATGGTGATGCCCGGCGACAACGTGAGCCTGGTGATCGAGTTGATCACTCCGGTGGCGATGGAGAAGGGCTTGCGGTTCGCGATTCGCGAAGGCGGGCATACGGTCGGCGCGGGAACGATCGCCGAGATTATTAAGTAGCTTTCAGCCATCGGCCATAGCCGTCAGGAAAAAGCGATGCTGCTGGCTTGGTAGTAGCAGTTGGGGTGGTGGAAGTTAATTCGCGGCTTGCAGGTTGCCGCCAGGTCTTTCCTTCCGGATTCGCCGGGAGGGCTGGAAGAGAGAAAAAATTGTGACTGGAAAAGAAAGAATTCGCATCCGGTTGAAGGCTTACGACTACCGCATTCTGGATCAGTCGACGGGCGAGATCGTGGAGACGGCGAAACGCACGGGTGCCCAGATTGCGGGGCCGATTCCGCTGCCCACGATGAAGAACAAGTACTGCGTTCTGCGGTCTCCGCACGTGGACAAGAAATCGCGGGAACAATTTGAGATCCGCACCCACAAGCGCCTGCTCGATATTCTGGAGCCGACGCAGCAGACGGTCGATGCGCTGATGAAGCTCGATCTGCCCGCAGGCGTGGATGTGGAGATCAAGGCATTCGGGAAAGAACATAAATAGCTGTCAGCCGTCAGCCATCAGCCGTCAGGAAAAGCGGCGTGGTTGCAAGTCTGAGCAGCGCCAGCCAATAGACGTTAGCGATAGCTGACGGGCCATGCTGGGAACGGAGAATGTTATGGCGCGAGTTACGGGAATTCTGGGCAAAAAAGTTGGGATGACGCAACTCTTCGATTCGAAGGGTGAAGTGCGTCCGGCCACAGTGTTGCAGGCGGGGCCCTGCGTGATTACGCAGCATAAGATCCTGACGAAAGACGGTTACGAGTCGGCGCAGATCGGACTGGTTGAGTTTGTCAAGGAAAAGAAACTGACCAAGGCGATGCGCGGACATTTTGCCAAGCACAATTTGCCTCCGGTGAAATTTGTGCGCGAAGTAGGGATCGAAGTCGACGCTCCGGGAGAGACAACCGAGGGCGTAATCAAGCCGGGTGACCGCATTTTGGTGGATATCTTTGAAGGCGAACGCTTTGTCGACGTGATTGGGACGAGCAAGGGGCACGGCTTTCAGGGTGTGGTGAAGCGGCATCATTTTGGTGGCGGTCCCAAGTCGCATGGATCGATGTTTCAGATTACGGGGTCGATTGGCTCGTCGGCGTTTCCTTCGCGCGTGTTCAAGGGGATGCGGATGTCGGGACACATGGGCAATACGCGGATTACCACGCGCAACCTGCGGATCCTGGGCGTCGACAAGGACGAGAACCTGCTGGTGGTCGAGGGCAGCGTGCCGGGAGCAAACGGCGGCTACATTGTTATTAATAAGGCCAAGAAGCCTCCCCGAGAGCGGCGCGGGTTTGCGGGTTCGGCTACTGTCGATCCGTTGAAGGCGGCGAAGAGAGCTTCTAAGAAGGGCTAAGAATTGGGAGCGCGGACGAATCGCCCGCGCTCACACGAACGGGAAAAGAATATGGCAACTATTGATGTTTACAACCTTAGCGGAGCCAAGGCCGGGACTCTGGAACTGGCCGAGGAAGTCTTCGGCGCGGTCAATGAAGACCTGCTCTGGGAGGCGATTACTCACTATCGCGCGGCGGGTCGGGCGGGCACACATGCCACCAAGAACCGCTGGCGCGTCTCCGGTTCGGGAAAGAAACTTTGGAAGCAGAAGGGGACGGGGCGGGCGCGTATCGGATCGATCCGGTCGCCGCTGTGGCGGCATGGGGGGACGGTGCATGGTCCGCAGCCTCGGTCTTATGACTATGCTTTCCCCAAGAAGAAACTTCTGGGCGCACTGCGTTCAGCGCTCGCTTCGAAGTTTGCCGACGGGAAGCTGGTGGTTGTCAACTCGTTCGAGGTGAAAGAGCCTAAGACCAAGCTGTTTCGTGAGGCGCTCGACAAACTGAAGATCGACGGGACGACGCTGCTGGTGGATAGTTCGACCTCTGAGAATAAGAACCTGACGCTGAGTTCGCGCAACATTGATGGCCTCGAACTGGTGAAGGCGAACGAGGTGCATCCTTATCACATCATGCGCTACACACATGTGATCTTCGCCCAGCCCGCGCTCGAAAAGCTGCAGGATTCGCTGAAGAAGTCGGTGTCGCGGCGCTCGCACGATGCGGAGCCGGAAGCTGGCGCAGAAGCGAAGAAGAAGCCGGTGCGGCGCGCGCGTAAAACGAAGTCGAAGGCTCCGGCGGAGGTGGCCTAAGGCCTAACGAATATGAAATCCGCATATCAGATTATCCGCAAGCCGGTGATTACGGAAAAAGGTCTCGGGATTAAAGAGACGCAGAACACCTTAGTGTTTCAGGTGGCTCCGAAGGCAACGAAGACCGAGATTAAGGAAGCGGTGCAGTCGATTTTTAAGGTGAAAGTATCTTCGGTGCGGACGGCGAATTATCCAGGGAAAGAGCGGCGGCGGGGCAAATTCACGGGCTACCGTCCCGATTGGAAGAAGGCGTACGTGCGGCTGAAGAGTGGCGAGAAGATGCCGGAGTATGCGCAGAATTTGTAAATGAAGCTTTCAGCTCTGGGCTATCAGCTGTCAGTAAGAATGACAGCCGGGTTCACTGAGAGCTGATAGCTGAAAGCTGAGAGCTCTATGGCGATTAAAACCTACAGACCGACAACACAGACGCTGCGCTACCGCACCACTCTTGTCACCGACGACATTACTTCGTCGAAGCCGCACAAGGCTCTAGTCGAGGGCAAGATCAGGACGGGCGGGCGGCGGAATTCGGGCGACACTACCATGCGCTTTCGCGGCGGCGGGAACAAACGCAAGCTGCGCACGATTGATTTCAAGCGCGACAAGCATGGGATTCCGGCGACAGTAGTGACGATCGAATACGATCCCGGGCGCTCGGCGCGGATTGCCCTGCTTAGCTATGCCGATGGCGAAAAGCGCTACATCGTGCAGCCGGATGGGTTGAAGGTGGGGGCGAAGATTTTGAGCGGGCCCGAGGCCGACATTCTGGTGGGAAACGCGTTGCCGCTGCGGAACATTCCGCCGGGCACTACGATCCACAACATTGAATTGAAGCCGGGCAAGGGCGCGCAGATGGTGCGCTCGGCGGGCGGTTCGGCGCAGTTGATTGCCAAAGAAGGCGATTACGGACTGGTGAAGCTGCCTTCGGGCGAAACCCGCAAGGTGGCGCTCGATTGCCTGGCTACGATCGGGCAGGTCGGGAACACGGACCACGAAAACGTTACCTGGGGCAAGGCGGGACGCACGCGCTGGGTGGGAAAGCGTCCGCATAACCGCGGGGTTTCGATGAACCCGGTGGACCATCCGCATGGCGGCGGCGAGGGCAAGACTTCAGGCGGACGGCATCCGGTGACGCCTTGGGGACAACCAACGCGCGGATACAAGACGCGCAACAACAAGCGCACGGATACGTTTATCGTGAACCGGCGGAAGAAGGGGTAGGCAGCCGTCAGCCATCAGCCATCAGCCATCAGGCAAAACCGATTTACCTGACGGCTGACGGCTGATGGCTGAGAGCTAGAACTGAGAGCTGACTTTATGGCACGTTCAACAAAAAAAGGACCGTTCATAGACGCGCACCTGGCGACTAAGGTCGAAGGCATGAATGCGCGCAACGAGAAGAAGGTGCTGCGGACGTGGTCGCGGCGCTCGACGATTATTCCGGAGATGGTCGGACACACGATTGCCGTGCACAACGGGCGGAAATTCATTCCGGTGTATGTGACCGAGAACATGGTGGGACACAAACTGGGCGAATTCAGCTTTACCCGCCAGTTCAAGGGGCACTCGATGAAGGCGGCTACGGAAACCGCGGCGAAACCGGCGGGCGTGCCGGGTGGTCCGGGAGCGATTACTCCTTCGGCGCCGTCGGCTCCGAAGGCATAAAAGGCAGCTGCTGGCTACTGGCTCCTGGCTAGGAGCTAAAGGCTAGAAGCTAGAAGCTGAGAGACAAGAGATGGAATTTCGAGCGGAAGCACGATACATGCGGGTGTCGCCGCAGAAGGCGCGGCTGGTGCTGAACCTGATCAAGGGGCGGCGCGTGGAAGAGGCGCGAAACACGCTGGCTTTCACCAAGAAGCGCGTCGCGGCGACGGTGGCGAAGCTGCTGCAGTCGGCGATCGATAACGCCAATTTCCTGAGCACGGAAAAAGGACTGGACGTCGATCTCGACAATCTGTATGTGAAGCATGCGGTGGCGAACGATGGTCCGCGGATGAAGCGGATTCGTCCGGCTCCGATGGGACGCGCTTACCACTACGTGCGGCGCATTGCGCATCTGCAGATTGTGCTGGCGGAGAAGAACCGGAACGGTGCAGCGGTCGAGACGGGAGCAGCGCCGGCGGCGGGAGAGCATGCGGTGAAACCGGCGGCACGTCCAAAGCCGAAGGCAAAAGCTAAGACCAAGGCGAAGGCTCCGGCGAAGAAAAAGGCGGCGGGCAAGAAGGCTACGGCGAAGAAATAACGAGGTCACGTTTTCAGATTTTCGGTAAACCCACTCATCCGCAAAGAGCGCGAATGAGTGGGGCACCCGCAGCGAGAAGAGTTTAGGAGTTACGCGATGGGACAGAAGGTTCATCCTTACGGATTTCGACTGGGCTACACCAAGCCCTGGAAGTCGCGCTGGTTTGTCGAGAAGGATTACGACAAGCTGCTGCTTGAAGATCACAAGCTCAAGGCGGAGCTGAAAGAAAAGCTCAAGTCGGCGGGCGTGAGTTCGGTCGAGATCGAGCGCCCGGGCAACAAACTGCGCATCATTATCAAGACGGCGCGTCCGGGAATCATTATCGGACGCAAGGGCGCGGAGATCGACAAGCTCAAGCAGGACCTGCAGAAAAAGACGACGCGCGAAGTGCACGTCGATATTCAGGAAGTGCACAAGCCGGAACTGGATGCGCAACTGGTTTCGGAGTCGATTGCGCTGCAACTGGAAAAGCGCGTGGGCTTCCGGCGGGCGATGCGGAAGTCGGTCGATTCGGCGCTGCGCTTTGGCTGTAAGGGAATCAAGGTGCGCGTGAGCGGGCGCTTAAATGGCAATGAAATCGCGCGCTCGGAATGGTATCTGCAGGGGCGGTTGCCGCTGCACACTTTGCGCGCGGACATCGACTACGGATTTACCGAGGCGCGCACGACCTATGGCGTGATTGGCGTGAAGTGTTGGGTGTATAAGGGCGAGATTCTTCCTACCAAGAAGCGGGAAGCCACGCCAGCGCGGGAAGTGAGCACGACCGGCGCGTTTTAAATTTCGCGTGCGGCTGGACGGGCGAGTGGGACGTCCCCGCAGTAGACGATTCATCAGGATAACGATCTATGTTGATGCCGAAGAAAGTTAAGTACCGCAAGCAGCAGCGCGGGCGCATGACGGGGAAGGCCTGGCGCGGCGGTTCGCTCGCTTTCGGGCAGTATGGGCTGAAGGTGCTGGAGCCGGGATGGATCACCGACCGTCAGATCGAGGCGAGCCGCGTGGCCATGACGCGTTTTATCAAGCGCGGCGGCAAGATCTGGATCCGGCTGTTTCCGGATAAACCGGTGACGAAGAAGCCGGCTGAAACCCGTATGGGCAAAGGCAAGGGCGCTCCCGATCACTGGGTAGCGGTGGTGAAGCCGGGGAAAATTTTGTTTGAGATGGAAGGCGTGAGCATTACGGACGCAAAAGAAGCGATGCGGTTGGCTTCACACAAGCTGCCGTTGAAGACGACATTCGTGAAACGGGAAGTGCTGTAGCTGGAGTCGGTGGCGAGGGCAAAAAGCAGGTCCTTCGCTTCGCTCAGGATGACAACTATTTTAGGGTTGCTGGCAGGAACTGAATTATGAAAGCTGAAAAGATTCGCAACTTGACGGACGCCGAGCTGAAGCATCAGGAGCGGGATTTGGCGGACCAGCTCTTCAAGCTGAAGTTCCAGATGAATATGGGACAGACGGAGAGCCTGAAAAAGATTCGCGGGCTGCGGCGGGACATTGCGCGGGTGCAGACGGTACTGCGCGAGCAGGAACTGGCCGCCGCGAAGACGGAGAAAAAATAATGGCGGAAGCTACGAGCCACATTGAAAATGCCCAGCCGGAAAAGCAGTCGCACCGCAAGGTTCTGATTGGGACTGTCGTCTCGAACAAGATGCAGAAGACGATTGTTGTTGAAGTCACGCGCAAGAAGGCGCACCCGATGTACGGGCGGGTGATTTCGATCCGAAAGAAGTTCTACGCGCATGACGAAAAGAATGAAACGCATGCGGGCGACGTGGTGAAGATTGAAGAGTCGCGTCCGCTGTCGAAGCTGAAGCGCTGGACGCTGAAGGAAATCGTGCGCAAGACGGCGCTGGTGCCGGAAGTCGTGGATGTGGACGCGAACGCGATCACTGGCGTTTCGACGAAGTAAAGATTGAAGCAGCGATTCGCCAGGTAAGGCGCGTAGAGTTCGCTGGTAGCGAGGCGGAGAGAAGGAGACCGTTATGGCCGTAATGATGAGATCGATGCTCGAAGTGGCCGATAATTCCGGCGCGCGCAAGCTGCAGATGATCATGCCGCTCGGCGGTTCGACGGGTCTGCACGCGGGCTTGGGCGACGTGATCACGGCGAGCGTGAAGGAAGCGGCTCCGGACGGCCAGGTGCAGAAGGGGAAAGTGGTGAAAGCGGTGATCGTGCGCACGCGGAAAGAGCACCGGCGGCGGGATGGGACGTATATCCGCTTTGACCAGAATGCGGCGGTGCTGATCAACGAAACCGGGGAGCCGGTGGGAACGCGCGTGTTTGGTCCGGTGGCGCGCGAACTGCGCGAGAAGAAATTTTTGAAGATTGTTTCGCTGGCGCCGGAAGTACTGTAACTCCGAAGCTTGAGCAGCAGCGAGGAAAGCAGGTCCTTCGCTTCGCTCAGGATGACAATGAAATTTTGGAAGGATTTTAACTTGGAAGGGTTTTAACAATGGGAACTGCAACGACTACCGAACATAAGCGGGTGGATATCCGCCGCAACGATACGGTGAAGGTGATGACCGGCAGGGACCGGGGTAAGGAGCATCGCGTGCTGCGCGTGTTCCCGGACGAGGGCAAGGTGCTGGTCGAGCATGTGATGATGGTGAAAAAGCACGTGCGGCCGAATCCGCAGAAGAATATTAAAGGCGGAATCGCCGAGCAGGAGCGGGCGATTCAGTTGTCGAATGTGGCCCTGGTGTGCCCGACTTGCGGCCCGGTGCGGGTGGGACACGAAGTGCGCGGCGAGCGCAAGGTGCGGGTTTGCAAGAAATGCGGAACGACGCTGGATAAATAGCCGTCAGCCGTCAGCTTTCAGGCAAGGCGGGTGGTACCTGCGGCAGTGGCGAAAAATTTTAGAATCACGAACCGGTACACGTCGAGATAAGAGCGACACTCCGAAACCGTGATGGAGAAGGCAGCAACGACCATGGCAGACGAACAGAAAAAGGGCGGTCCGAAGCCAGACTGCCAGAAACACGACGGCCCGAAAAAAGACGAGCAGGCGAAGAAGGCCAAGGCGTCTAAGGGCGAAAAGGGGCACGAGGCGGTTGAGGCCAAGGCTGGACCGGAGGCTCCACGGCACGCGGCCAAGGAGCGGCCTCGGCTGCGAGCGCGCTTTGAGAAGGAAGTGGCCGTCGCTTTGATGAAAGAGCTTGAGCTGAAGAATCCGATGGCTGTGCCGCGGCTGAATAAGATCGTGGTGAATATGGGCGTGGGCGAGGCTACGCAGAACGCCAAGATCATCGATCCGGCGGTGAACGAGTTGGGACAGATTACGGGACAGAAGCCGGTGGTGACGAAGGCGAAGAAATCGATTGCGGCGTTCAAGGTGCGCGAAGGGATGCCGATTGGGGCGATGGTCACACTGCGCGGCGACCGCATGTACGAATTTCTTGACCGCCTGGTAACCATTGTGCTGCCCCGGGTGCGCGACTTCAAAGGAGTATCGACGAAGTCATTTGACGGGCGCGGTAATTACACGCTCGGGTTGCACGACCAGCTGATCTTTCCCGAGATTGACTACGCGAAGGTCGACAAGCTGAAGGGGATGAACGTAACAATTGTGACTACGGCGAAATCGGACGACCAGGCGCGGTCGCTGTTGAAGCATCTGGGCATGCCGTTTCGGGCGTAACGCCCGCTCGACAGCCGGCCGGAGGCCGGCGCTACATAGGAAGGTTAGGAGCGAAATTGGCCACTACAGCAAAACGAGTGAAGGACGGCACGGACAGCAAGACCAAGCCGCAAAACGTCAGGAAGCCGAAATTTTCTACGCGCAAGCACAACCGGTGCAAGATCTGCGGACGTCCGCGAGCGTTTCTGCGGAAGTTTGGCCTGTGCCGTCTGTGTTTTCGGATGTTGGCGCTGCGCGGGGAGATCCCGGGAGTTTCGAAGTCGTCCTGGTAAGAATCAGTCGTTGGTCGTCCGTCGCTGGTCGTTCGCAAACGACTAACGACTAACGACCAGCGACTAACGACCGAAGTTAAGCTGCTGACAGGTTCTCCGGTGGATACGGAGCGAACGGGCGGCTTTTAGGAGAAGCAAACGATGAGGTTGACCGATCCGGTCGCAGACATGCTGGCGAGAATTCGCAACGCGATTCGCGCCCGGCACCAGAAAGTGGATATACCAGCTTCCAAGCTGAAGACGGAGATTGCCCGCATTCTGAAGGAAGAGGGCTATATCGCGAACTTCAAGCCAGCCGAAGAAGAGGGCCATAAGGTCCTGCGCGTGTATCTGAAGTACGGCAACAACAACGAGGCAGTGATCACGAACCTGGCGCGGGTGTCGCGTCCGGGGTGCCGCGTGTATGTGCGCCGGACAGAGATTCCGCGAGTGCTCGGCGGCATGGGCATCAACATCCTGACCACGCCGAAGGGCGTAATGACGGGGCGGCAGGCGCGGCGGCAGGGACTGGGCGGCGAATTGTTGTGCGAGATTTGGTGATGAGCTATCAGCCATCAGCCGTCAGCCATCAGGTAAACCCTGGTGCCGCCGACGTGAGAAGGCTGAAGGCTGAGGGCTGAGGGCTATATGTCACGAATTGGAAAAAAGCCGATCGCGATCCCGAAGGGCGTCACGGTCAAGTTTGAAGGCAATACGGTGATGGTCCAGGGGCCGAAGGGCAAGCTGGATACAGCGCTTCCGTCCGGCATCACGATGGAGCAGAAGGACGGCACGCTGGTGGCGATCCGTCCTGATGATGCTCATGCGGCGGTGCACGGACTGGCGCGCGCGCTGGTCAACAACGCCGTTGAGGGCGTGACCAAGGGCTGGACCCGGGACCTGGAAATTGTCGGCATCGGGTATCGCGCTGAGATGAAGGGCAAGGGAACGGTTGTGTTCAGTCTGGGTTACTCGCACCCGATTGAGTATCCGCTGCCTGGCGGCGTGGATTGCGCGGTGGATGCGAAGCTGACGAAGCTCACATTGAACGGCATTGACCGGCAAAAGGTTGGCCAGGTGGCGGCGGAGATGCGGTCCCTGCGTCCGCCGGATCCTTATAAGAATAAGGGCGTGCGTTACGCGGGCGAGCGGCTGAAGAAAAAGGTGGGTAAGACGGGAGCTAAATAGCCATCAGTCGTCAGCCATCAGCCATCAAGAACTTCTGATGAAGGCTGAAGGTTGAGCGGTTTTACCTGATGGCTGAGGGCTGAGGGCTAAGACATGCTGAGACAGAATTCGAAGAACCAGACGCGGCAGCGGGTTCATGACCGGATCCGCAAGAAGGTTATGGGGACGCCGGAGCGTCCGCGGCTGAATGTTTACCGGTCGTTGAATCATATTTATGTGCAACTGATTGACGACCTCAAGGGCGTGACTTTGGCGGCGGCTTCGACGGCCGACGATCGCAAGAATAAAGAGTCGCGCGTAACCGGCGGCAACGTGGCTTCGGCGAAAGTGGTGGGAAAGAAAATCGCCGAACTGGCCAAGGAAAAAGGTTTCACCAAGGTTGTGTTCGATCGAGGCGGCTATATCTACCATGGGCGGGTCAAGGCCGTAGCGGATGCGGCGCGCGAGGCAGGATTGCAATTCTAGTCGTCAGTCGTTGGTCGGTAGTCGTTGGCAAACAAAGCTCGCTCACGACTAACGACTAACGACTAACGACGAAAATGGAAATGAGATTTCAGAATGGCTAGAGTCGGTAAAAAACTCGATGCGGGTTCGTTCCAGTTAAAAGACCAGGTGGTGTCGATTAACCGGGTGACGAAGGTGGTTAAGGGCGGCAAGAACATGTCGTTCGCGGCGCTCGTCGTGGTGGGCGATCCTTCGGCGGCGGTGGTTGGCTTTGGATCGGGCAAGGCGAAGGAAGTGCCGCAGGCGATCCGCAAAGGGATTGAGTCGGCCAAAAAGAACCTGATGCGCATCAACCTGACCCAGACCTCGGTGCCGCACACGGTGGTGGGACGGTTTGGTTCAGGCAGGGTGCTGCTGAAACCGGCTCCTGAAGGCACGGGCGTGATTGCTGGCGGTGCGGTGCGGGCGGTGATGACCTCGGCGGGAATTCAGAACGTGCTGACGAAGTCGATTGGGACGAATAATCCGCATAACGTGATCAAGGCTACGTTCGAGGCGCTGAAGATGCTGAAGAGCAGGGAATCGGTAGCGTCGCTGCGGGGCAAGACTGTCGAGGAGTTATAGGAAACAATTTGTAATTGGTGATTTGTAATTTACGAGTTAGAAGCAAAGGCCTTCGATTACAGATTGGCGATTACGAATTTAGACGGGAAATTGAAATGACTACGAAGACATCAAAAACTACGCCGGATGGCACGATCCAGTTGAAGTGGGTGCGGTCGATGATCTGCACTCCCGAGAAGTATCGCCGGGTTGTGAAGGGGCTGGGATTTACGCGGCTGAACCAGGTCGTGGTGCGTCCGGATACGGCGGCGATTCGCGGGATGGTGAAAAAAATCCCGCATCTGATTGAGATTGTGGGCGGCTAAACAGCAGGTCCTTCGCTTCGCTCAGGATGACAAGAATTATTCCGGGTTTAGAGAGAAAGTCATGAATTTATCGACGATACGGGCACCGAAGAAGGCTACGGAAAAGAAGAAACGGGTTGGGCGGGGCATGGGCTCAGGCATGGGCAAGACGTCCACGCGCGGGCACAAAGGGCAATGGTCGCGCACCGGAGCGCGTTTGATCCGCGGGTTTGAAGGCGGACAGATGCCTTTGCACCGGCGCATTCCGAAGCGCGGCTTCACGAATATTTTCCGCGAGGAGTACGACGTCGTCAACCTGGACCGGCTGGCTACGCTGGGAGAGTCCGAAATTACGCCCGAGGTTTTGAAGAAGGCGGGAGTGGTCGACGGCAATGCTCCGGTGAAGATTCTGGGCATGGGCGAACTGACTTCGGCGATCACCGTGCACGCGCACAAATTTTCGAAATCGGCGCAGGAGAAGATCACTAAAGCCGGGGGCAAGTTCGAGGTGTTGCAGTAATGGCCGAAATTGCGATCTTCAATAAGCTGGCGAACATCTTCCGGGTTCCAGACCTGCGCAAGCGCGTGCTGTTCACGCTCGGCCTGCTGGCGGTGTACCGCATCGGCGGACACATTCCTACTCCGGGGATTAACGGCGATAAACTGGCGCAGTTTTTCGAACAGAACCGGGGATCGGTGCTGGGCTTCGTCGACCTGTTCAGCGGCGGCAACCTGCGGCGCCTGACCATCTTCGCTTTGGGCATCATGCCGTATATTACGGCGTCGATTATTTTGCAGTTGCTGACGGTTGTCTATGAGCCGCTCGCCAAACTACAAAAAGAAGGTGAGATGGGACGCAAGAAAATCACCCAGTGGACCCGTTATCTCACTGTGATTTTGAGCGCCGTGCAATCGTTCGGCATTGCCATCAGTTTGCAGAAGGCGGGCGATTTCGTCACCAACCCTGGGCCGGGCTTCATCCTGATGACCATGCTTACGCTGACCACGGGCAGCGCGTTCATCATGTGGTTGGGCGAGCAGATTACGGAACGTGGCATCGGCAACGGCATGTCGCTGTTGATTTTCGCAGGCATCGTGGTGGGACTGCCGCGCGGCATAGCTGACTTGTATCAGAAGGCCAGCACTTCGGCTTGGGGAGTGTTTACGGCTCCGGCGATTCTGATGCTGCTGGTGCTGATGATCGCGGTAGTGGCATTCATTGTTTATGTCGAGCGCAGCGAGCGGCGTATTCCGGTGCAGTATGCCAAGCGTGTGGTCGGGCGTAAGGTTATGGGCGGGCAATCCACGCACCTGCCTTTGCGGGTGAACGCGGGCGGCGTCATGCCGGTCATTTTTGCTTCCTCGATTCTTGCGCTGCCGCAGATGTTGGGCGCGGCCTTTCATAACAACAAAGTCATTGGGCCGCTTCTGGATGCGATGCGCTGGGGTGAGCCCCTGTACACACTGCTCTATTGCCTGGGAATTGTTTTCTTTGCCTACTTCTATATCTCGATCGTGTTCAATCCGAACGAAGTTGCGGACAACATGCGGAAGTGGGGTGGATTTATTCCCGGCATCCGCCCGGGCAAGCGCACTTCGGACTTTATCAACGACGTGCTCACACGCATCACCCTGGTGGGCGCGCTCTATCTGATTTTGATTTCGCTGATTCCGGAGTGGATGATTGCCGGCATCAAGCTGAATCACCTGCCGCTACTCGGGCGCGTGTTTGAAAATCTTCCGACTTGGGTCACGAACGGGTTGGGCGTGAACTTCTACTTCGGCGGCACGTCGCTCCTGATCGTGGTCGGTGTGGCGATGGATACGGTGACGCAGATTGAAGCGCAACTGATCATGCGGCACTATGACGGATTTACTCCGAAGAGCGGGCGGTTGCGCGGCCGGCGGACGTGGTAAATGCGCGGCTTCTAACTACTGGCTTACAACAAGCGCTCTTGATTGCCAGTAGCCAAAAGCGAGAAGCCAGCAGCTAAGAGTTTTTGCTAGCGCGGACTGTTTAGTATTTCCGCGGACGGGAAATACGACGAAAAGGGGCTATTTCGATGGCCAACGAGTCGGCCATTTTGACGGCCAATCTCACCGCGCGAAACATTGGGCCGGTGATTCTTCTCGGGCCTCCGGGGGCCGGGAAGGGCACGCAGGCCAAGCAGATTGTCGAGCACTACGGCATTCCGCAGATCTCGACGGGCGACCTGTTGCGGGATCATGTGGCGCGGGGAACGGAACTCGGGCTTGAGGCGAAAGCGATCATGGCGCGAGGCGAGTTGGTTCCCGATGATTTGATGTATGGCATTGTGGCTTCGCGGCTGCGGGAGGCCGATTGTAAGCGCGGGTTTGTGCTGGATGGGTTTCCGCGGACGGCTGCGCAGGCAGGATGGCTGGACGCCTTCCTGGAAAAAGAGGTCTTTGACAATAAAACGGAAAAGGCGGAGGAGTGCCCGCCGGTTGTGATCCAGTTCCTGGTGGATTATAATCAATTGCTGCTACGGCTTAGCGGGCGGCGTACTTGTCCCACCTGTGGGCGGCTTTATAACATCCACCTTCAGCCACCTCTCAAAGATGAGTTGTGTGATCTGGACGGAAGCAAGCTACTAGTGCGCGACGACGATCGCCCAGAGGTAGTGACCGAGCGATTGGCGGCCTACGAGCGTCAGACCAAGCCGGTAGCGGATTATTACCGGAGGCAGCGGCGGCTGGTGGCGGTGAATGCGGACCGTCCGATTGAAGATGTGACGGCGCAGATCTTCGGGATCATTGAAAGGCATCAGCGGACGGCGGCTGATGGAACGAAATCAGATTTGATATGAGTTTTGGAGAAGACCGCATCATCCGCAAATCGCCGCAAGAGATCGAGAAGATGCGGCGCAGCGGGAAGATAGTCCGGCAGGTTCTGGACCATCTGAAGAGTGTGGTAGCGCCGGGCGTCACCACGATGGATCTGGAAAAGGACGCCGAGAAGCTGATTGCGGAATTGGGAGCTACGCCGGCGTTCAAGGGATATTTCGGTTATCCCTGTGTGCTGTGCACTTCGATCAATGAAGAGATCGTGCATGGGATTCCTTCGGAGAAGCGGGCGCTGAAGACAGGCGACATTGTCTCAATCGACTGCGGCGTGGTTTGCGACGGATACTACGGGGACGCGGCCATCACGGTTCCAGTGGGCGAGGATGTATCGGCGGAGCTGAAGAAGTTGCTGGAAGTGACCGAGGGCTCGCTTTACAAGGGCATCGACCAGGTGAAGATCGGCAACACGGTTGGACACGTGGGATCGGCGATCCAGAAACATGTGGAAGCGAACGGGTTCAGCGTAGTGCGGGACTTTGTCGGGCATGGAATCGGGACGAAGCTGCATGAAGCGCCGCAGATTCCGAACTTTGGCAAAAAGGGCCAGGGCGCGGAGTTGACGGAAGGCATGGTGCTGGCAATCGAGCCCATGGTGAATTCGGGCGGTCCCGAGGCGCGAGTGTTGGGCGATAAGTGGACGGCGGTGACCGTAGACGGAAGTTACAGCGCGCACTTTGAGCATTGCGTAGCGGTCACGCGGCAAGGGCCAGTGATTTTGACGCAGTAAGAGCATTCAGCCGTCAGCCCTCAGCCATCAGGAAAAGCGCTGATCGCGAAGGTTCTAACTGACGGCTGATGGCTGAAAGCTGACAAGGAGTCGATGAGTAAAGAAGACGCGATTGAAGTGATGGCAACGGTCGTCGAGCCGCTGCCCAACGCCATGTTCAAGGTGGAGCTTGAAAACAAACACCAGGTGCTGGCGCATGTCTCCGGCAAGATGCGAAAGAACTTTATACGGATATTGCCGGGAGACAAGGTCGCGGTTGAGCTTTCTCCGTACGATTTGAATCGCGGACGGATTGTGTACCGGTACAAGTAGGCATCGGTGGTGCTGCGGAGTGCATAGGTCCTTCGCTTCGCTCAGGATACAGAGAAGTTTTATTTGCAGAGTCATGATGACAGGGAAGTGGGTTTATGAAAGTTAGAGCGTCGGTTAAGAAAATTTGCGACAAGTGCAAGGTCATCCACCGCAAGGGTGTGGTGCGGGTGATTTGCGAGAACTCGAAACACAAGCAGCGGCAAGGGTAGAGCAGCTGCGAGCTTTGAGCGGCGAGCTTGAAACAAAACAGGCTGCTCCAAGCTCGGGGCTCGAAGCTCGTAGCTTAGGAAAGTAGCAGGAAGGGTTAAAAATTATGGCACGTATTGCAGGCGTCGATCTTCCGCGTAACAAGCATGCGAATATCGCGCTCACTTATATCTACGGCATCGGCAACGCGCGCGCGGCGCGGATTCTGGATACGGCGAAGGTCGATCCGATGAAGAAGGTTTCGGACCTGGGGGAAGACGAGGTCAACCGTATCCGCCAGGTGATTGAAGCGGAAGGCTCGGTGGAAGGCGATCTGCGAAAGGACGTTTCGATGAACATCAAGCGGCTCATCGAAATCGGATCGTATCGCGGATTCCGTCATCGCCGCAATCTGCCGGTACGCGGGCAGCGCACGCATACGAATGCGCGAACGCGAAAAGGTCCGCGCAAAGGCACCGTGGCGCAGAAGAAGAAAACGGCTAAGGCATAAGAACAGCTTCCGGCTTCTAGCTTTTGGCTAGGAGCTAGTGGCTAGGAGCTAGCAGCTACTATGGCAAAACCAGCAGCAGCAGGCGGCGCCGCGGCGCCGGATAAAAAAGGCAAGAAGAAGACTTTCAAGAAGAAAGAGCGCAAGCACGTTCCGCATGGACTGGTGCACGTTCAGGCTTCTTTCAACAACACGATTGTCACGATTACCGACATGTCGGGCAATGTGCTGTCGTGGAAAAGTTCGGGGTCGCTTGGGTTCCGCGGATCGCGGAAAGGGACTCCTTTTGCGGCGCAGCAGGCAGCTTCGAATGCGGCCAGCATGGCTCGCGATCACGGCGTGCGAAGCGTCGATGTGCGGGTGAGCGGGCCGGGATCGGGCCGCGAGTCGGCGGTGCGCGCGCTGGCCTCGGCGGGAATCGAAGTGCGTTCGATCAAAGATACGACGCCGATTCCGCATAACGGCTGCCGTCCGCCGAAACGCCGTAGAGTTTAGTTTTTACTGACGGCTGATGGCTGACAGCTGATTTTTCGTCCGGGAGGAAGGGTGAAGCCAAACCTGTAAACCGGTCATCTAACAAAGGAGAACAACTTGGCTCGTTATACAGATGCGGTGTGTCGTCTTTGTCGCCGGGAGGGGATCAAGCTCTTCCTGAAGGGCACCAAGTGCTTCAGCGATAAATGTCCTATTGAAAAGCGCAACTTTGCTCCCGGACAACATGGGAAGGACAAGAAGACCAAGGTGGTCGGCTACGGTCTGCAGTTGCGCGAAAAACAGAAAGCTAAACGAATTTACTTCACCCAGGAAGGACAGTTCCGAAATTATTTCGAGAACGCGGTCCGATCCAAGGGAGTGACTGGCGCCAAGTTGCTCGAGTCGCTGGAACGGCGTCTCGACAATGTTGTCTACCGGCTGGGCTTCGGCATCTCGCGGCGTCAAGCGCGGCAACTAGTGCGGCACGGGCATGTGCAGGTGAATGGGAAGAAGGTCAACATTCCTTCTTACGAAGTCTCGGCGGGCGAAGAGATTCAGATTCGGGAGAGCAGCCGCAAGGTTCCGATTCTGGAGATTGCTCGGGATTTTGCCAGTCATCAGCCGGCTCCGGCATGGTTGGAGATTGATCGCGAGAATTACAAAGGGCGCGTGCTGGCGCTGCCGAAGCGCGAAGATATTCAGCTGCCGGTGAATGAGCAGCTGATTGTGGAGTTGTATAGCAAGTAACGTCGCTCGTCGTTCGCTTTTCGTCGTTCGCTAAGATCGGCGAAAAGTTTGCGAACGACGAATAGCGAATAGCGGGTTTTGGCCTACTTTTTCGTGCCAGATCAGCCTGCTGTGGCGCTTGATTTGAATCTGGGCCGGTTCAAAGAGCCACCGCAGAGCCACATGGCCGAGAGGAGAAACACAATGCTTTGGAGAGGCTTTCAAAAACCGAAACGTTTAGCGAGCGATGCCAGTTCGCTCACCGATAAATACGGAATGTTCTGGGCGCAGCCGTTTGAGCGCGGATTTGGCACCACTATCGGAAACGCACTGCGGCGCGTGATGCTCAGTTCGATCGAAGGCGCAGCGGTTACCGCGGTGAAGATCGAGGGCGTGCTGCATGAGTTCCAGTCGATTCCGGGCGTGGTAGAGGACGCGACCGATATCATCCTCAACATGAAGCAGGTTCCGTTCAAGCTGGCGGGAGACGGGCCCAAGACCATTTACCTGCGTGCCGATGAGCCTGGAGTTGTTACCAGCGGCATGATCGATGCCGATGGCGACGTTGAGATTCTGGACAAGGACGTTTACATCGCGACGGTCAGCGAGGGCGGCAAACTGGACATGGAAATGCGCCTGAAGCGCGGGCGCGGCTATGTTTCGGCGGACAAGAATTTCGAGGACGATCTGGGAATTGGATTCATTCCCATTGACTCGGTGCACACTCCGGTGCGCAAGTGCAATTACACCGTGGAAGCGGCACGCCTCGGACAAATTACCGATTACGACAAGCTGACGGTTGAAGTTTGGACCAATGGCTCGATTACTCCTGGCGATGCCCTCGGACTTTCGGCGAAGCTGATTAAAGATCACATGAATATCTTTATCAACTTTGAAGAAGAGATCGAGACGGCGGCTTCGAGCGAAGAGCGGCGTCCGGAGATCAAGAACGAGAACCTTAACCGGTCGGTCGAGGAACTTGAACTTTCGGTGCGCAGCTATAACTGCCTGAAGAACGCGAACATTCAGTCGATCGGCGAATTGGTGCAGAAGACTGAAGCCGAGATGCTGAAAACGAAGAATTTTGGCCGCAAGTCGCTGAACGAGATCAAGGAGATACTCTCCTCGATGGGCTTGAGCCTGGGAATGAAGATCGACGAGCACGGAAACGCCGTGCCCGGTCCGACTTCGAACCTGGTGCTGCCGGCTTCAGCTTACGGCGATAACGATCTGTAAAACTCTATTGAGTCATTGGGACATTGAGTCATTGAATCATTGAAATAATATGACTCGTTAATGTCTCAATGGCTCAATCACTCAATGATTCAATGGGGTAAGACATGCGTCACAAAGTTGCGGGATACAAACTCGGACGGACCACTTCACATCGGCGAGCGATGCTGCGCAATATGGTTACGTCGATCATTATGGAAGAGCGGATTGAGACGACAGTGATCAAGGCGAAGGCGGTGCGTCCTTCGGTGGAGAAGATGATCACGCTCGGCAAGAAGGGCGACCTATCGGCGCGGCGGCAGGCGGCTGCTTACCTGATGACAGGGGAAGCGGTGACCAAGCTGTTTGATACCGTGGCTCCGCGCTTTGGCGACCGCAAGGGCGGCTATACGCGGATTGTTCGCACTGCATGGCGTAAGGGTGATGGCGCGGAAAAGGCGTTCATCGAATTGCTGGGCAGCGAGCAGGTGATCGACGAGAAGCGCCAGAAGCGCGCTGAGATCCGGGCCAAGCGAGCCGAGGAAAATCGCAAGGCTATGGAACATGCCGATGCAGAAGCGCAGGCGCAGAAGGACATGGCTGCGAATGAAGCTGAGGGGAAGACTGAGGGCAGCGAGAAGAAAGAGTAGCTGGCGAGATTTGAACGACAAAAAGGCGTCCATCGGGCGCCTTTTTTGTTGGGACGTTGCGCTCCTATCGGGTGTGTGGTCGGCAATCGCAAATATGGCCCGGCACCGGCATTTGCTTGATGGTCACGCCCTCCCTACAATAAAGAATCAATCCAAAATCTTATGATCCATTTTCCGGTTCCCGAAGCCCTCACATTTGACGATGTTTTACTTCTACCGGCACGGTCGTCGGTGGTGCCTGCTCATACCAACACGCAGACCCAGATCTCGCGAAATATACGGCTGAATATTCCGATTATCAGCGCGGCCATGGATACGGTCACCGAGTCGCATATGGCCATTGCCCTGGCGCAGCAAGGCGGCCTGGGGATTATTCATCGCAACCTGACGATCGAGCAGCAGGCGAATGAAGTCGACAAGGTGAAGCGATCGGAGAGCGGGATGATTGTCGATCCGGTGACCATGTCGCCGGATGCCAAGGTTTCGGATGCGCTGGAGGTCATGCAGAAGTACAAGATTTCGGGCGTGCCGATTACGGAAAAAGATGGAAAGCTGGTTGGCATCCTGACTAACCGCGATCTCCGGTTTGAGACTCGCTTCGATATTCCGATCAGCAAGGTGATGACTCACAAGAACCTGATCACTGTGCCGGTGGGAACGACTTTGGAGCAGGCGGAAGAGATTCTGCACGAGCACCGGGTGGAAAAGTTGCTGGTCGTCGACGACAAGTACAACCTCAAAGGCCTGATCACGGTCAAGGATATCCAGAAAAAATTGAAGTATCCGGGCGCTGCCAAAGACGATAAGGGGCGTTTGCGGGTGAGTGGGGCGATCGGGGCCACGGGTGATTTTCTGGAGCGCGCGCAGGAACTGGCTAAGGCTAAAGTTGACGTTTTGGCAATTGACAGCGCGCATGGGCACTCCTCGCTGGTGCTTGAAGCTGTCAAAAAGGTCAAAGCAAAGTTGCCGGAAGTTGAACTCATTGCCGGGAACGTCGCTACTTTCGATGGTGCTTGCGATCTGGTACGCGCTGGCGTGGACGGGGTGAAGGTTGGGATTGGGCCCGGGTCGATCTGCACGACGCGCATTGTGACGGGGGTGGGTGTTCCGCAAATTACGGCGATTGCGGAGGCGGCGCGGGCTACACGCGATTCGGGTGTTCCGATTATTGCGGATGGAGGTATCAAATATTCGGGCGATATCAGCAAGGCTTTGGCGGCGGGGGCTTCGGCGGTGATGATTGGGTCGATGTTTGCGGGGACGGATGAAAGTCCAGGGGAATTAATTCTTTACCAGGGGCGCACGTTCAAGTCTTATCGCGGCATGGGATCGCTGGGGGCGATGGCGGCGGGATCGAGCGAGCGGTATTTTCAGAATTCGGATGGAGATGCGTCGACGGCGGCTCCGGGGATGGGCGAAGAGTCGAACCGGCTTGGCAAGTTGGTGCCGGAAGGAATTGAAGGGCGCGTGCCTTATCGCGGATCGGTGGCGATGATCGTGCACCAGATGGTGGGCGGTTTGAAATCGGGCATGGGATATTGCGGGTGCGAGTCGGTCGCGGAATTGCAGCAGAAGGCGCGCTTTGTGCGCATCAGCGCCGCGGGCTTGCGCGAGAGCCATGTACACGATGTGATGATCACGCGGGAAGCTCCAAATTACGCGGCTGAGTAAGTGAGCGACTTGAGTGCTACCGATTTGGCCGTCACTCGGCCTCGTCCCAATCTGCTGCGGGCCTGGTTTCCGGCGGCTGTCTGGATTGTGCTGATTGCGTTTGAGTCTACCGATTTTTTCTCTTCCAAAAATACCGAGAGCGTTCTTTACACGATATTTACACGCCTGTTAGGGCACATCAATCTTTACAACTTCCTCGTTTTCCATCATTATCTGCGCAAGACCGGGCACGTCGTTGGCTACGGCATGTTGAGCCTGCTGTTGCTGCGCGGCTGGCGGGCTTCATTCAACCGCACACTATTGTTGCGTGCTGTGCTGTTGTCGTGGCTGGGGACAGCTTGCGTTGCCGGACTGGATGAGTGGCATCAGAGTTATATTCCTTCGCGCACGGGAACAATTTGGGATGTGGCGCTGGACAGCGTGGCGGGAGTAGGATTTTTGCTGATCGCTTATTTCTGGCTGCGGCGGTCGACGGCAGAGAAGTCCTCCTAGGCCGGATCTGCTGCCATCAGAGACGGGGCAAGCCCCGTCTCTACAGCGTGGTTTCCAGGCGAGAACTTTGGGCGGGGGAGCGGTGCGCCAATAAAGCCAGGGCGGAGATGGCTGCGATTCCGGCTGACAAATAAAAGGCAACCGCGGGGCCATAGATTTTCCAGAGGGCTCCGGTGATGATGCTGGAGAGAAGTGTGGTGACGCTGGTCAGGAACGAATAGATTCCCAGGGCGCGTCCGCGCACTTCGTCGGCCACGCTTTCTACGATCAACGCTTTGAGAACCGGATTGGTGAGCGCATAGAACAGCCCGTAGATGGCCATGGCGAGCCAGATTGATAACTGTGAGGGCGCCAAAGCGAAGACGAAGTAGACGATGGCGAAGACGAAGTATCCGGCTGCGGCAATGGCTGAGCGGGAGAAGCGGTCGCTGAATTTTCCTGCCGGCCATGAGGCCAAGGTGAAGATGACGTTAAAGACCAGTCCTAAGAGCGGAGCCTTGGTGGCGGGAATGCCGATGTTGCCGGCTCGCAAGACCAGGAACATGTCGCTGGAGTTGGCCAGCGAAAAGAGCGTGACTACCACCAAGACGTAGTAGAAGGCTGCGGGCAGTTGTGGCAGCCAGTGGGAATCTTTGGTGCGAGCGTCTCCTGGAGTCTGGTGCGAGCGGTTGTCGGAGAAGGCTGCACCGCTGCCGGGGATAGGCGGGGAAGCCCGTCGCTCCACGCGCTGATGGACTTCGCGGATTCCTATCCAGGCGACCATGATGCACAAGGCTCCGGGAATGGCGGCGGAGGCGAAGACTCCCCTCATGCCGAAGCGGCCTATTACGGCTAGCGCCAGGAGCGGGCCAGCTATAGCTCCGGCGGAATCCATGGCTTGAATCAAGCCGTAGGCAGAGCCTAGATTCGACTTGTCGACCGACTCGGCCACCATCACATCGCGAGCGGTTCCACGAACGCCTTTGGCGAAGCGGTCGGAAAAACGAATTCCGAGGATCTGCCACCACGACGAAACCAGCGCCAGCAGAGGCTTGACTGCGTTTGCGACGAAATATCCTCCAACCACAATCGGTTTGCGGCGCGAAACCTTATCGGCGATGTATCCGGAGAAAAGTTTGGCGAAGGAAGCGACGCTCTCGGCGACGCCTTCGATGATTCCCAGTTGCGCGGGCCCCGCTCCCAACGAGGCGAGAAATGCGGGCAAGACCCAGTAGGCCATTTCGCTAGCCGTGTCGTTGAGAAATGAGGTCAGGCCGAAGACGTACACATTGCGCGGGGTTGCCTGTGAGAGAGATGAGGGACGAGAGTTCATTCGTTTGAGATGAAAATAACATGGACGTGCACGGGGCGCAGGCTGTGGAAGAGGATTGAACCGACGTACAGTGGCGCCGCAAGAAGTGTAGAAAGTGACCGGGTAAAAGCTTCGGTACACCTATGCACTAACCATTGCTGAATTGGTGGCGCGAGGACTAAAATATTAGTTCATAAACTCCTAAACTTGATCGACTGCGGTGTTTTCGACGCGGTACAGCTGTTTAGCATCTTACGGATGATGACTCATACCGCCGAACTCGCGACGCAAGACGGGGTGTCCCCTAATCCCGTGGGGCTCAATGAGTTGATCGATCTGGCCGTGGTGGTTCCCACCTATAACGAGCGCGGAAATGTAGCGGAACTGATCGCGCGACTGGACCGGGTACTGAGCGAATACTCGTGGGAACTGATCTTTGTTGACGACAATTCGCCCGACGGCACGGCCGAGGTAATTCGCGAATACGCGGCGAAGGATCGGCGCATCCGGCTGTTGCACCGCGTGGGACGACGGGGACTTTCGTCGGCCTGCATAGAAGGAATGCTGGCGACTCCGGCGGAATATATCGCCGTGATGGATGCGGACCTGCAGCACGACGAGAGCATTCTTCCGGAGATGGTTGAGCGGCTTCGCTCGGAGAAACTGGATGTTGTGGTCGCTACCCGGAACGGCGAGGGCGGGTGCATGGGGGAGTTTGCCCGTGCGCGGGTGAGATTGAGCAGCGCGGGGAAGAGGCTTAGTCAGTTGGTTTGCCGCTGCAACGTCAGCGATCCCATGAGCGGGTTCTTTGCGGTGAGACGCGCTTATTTTCACGGCGTGTTGCCGCGATTGCAGCAAGGTGGCTTCAAGATTCTGCTCGATATGCTGGCCTCGAGCGACCGTCCGGTGCGGTTGGGCGAAGTTGGTTATCATTTTGGCAGCCGGACCTGGGGTGAGAGCAAACTCGACGCGAACGCGGCGGCAGAATGCCTTTTTCTGATTATCAACAAGCTTTTGGGCGGGCTGGTGCCGCCCAGGTTTGTGGCTTTTGTTTTCGTCGGAGCGGCCGGTCTGGCGACGTACCTTGGTTGCCTGGCGTGGTTGTTCCGGGGAGAGCACCTCAGCTTCACTGTCTCGCAGACGCTGGCCACTGCGGTGGCAATCACAGCGAATTTCCTGATTCATAACCTGATTACGTATCGCGACCGCCGGCTGCGGGGTTTCCAGTTGCTGGGCGGAATGGCCATCTACTGGCTCGCATGCTCGGTCGGGCTTCTTGTCAACCTCAGTTGCGCGCGGTCGTTACTGCAATTTCACTTT
Organism: uncultured Acidobacteriaceae bacterium; assembly: GCA_963775845.1. Lineage (GTDB taxonomy): Bacteria > Acidobacteriota > Terriglobia > Terriglobales > Acidobacteriaceae > Acidiflorens. Next base: position 1,794,658 of record CAVZKN010000002.1, read on the forward strand.
GCGTGGTATATGGCCGGTCTGGCCGGATTTGCGGTCACTGCGGTTTGGGGTTATGCCGTCAACCAGATTCTGACTTGGCAATGGCGCAGCCCTTTCAACCGAGGGCCGCGCATAGAGGAGACGCTTCCAGATGGAAGCGGCGAAAAAATCATCGCCTAGCGATTGACTGACTAGGACGGAAAAGAGGACGCGGCTTTTTGCAACTTCCCGGTTTTGATCAGCGAAAACTTCTTCTTCGCTTCGTCTGGGTTGCATCATTTATATCTCTCGGTGGACTCATACTCTTCACCACGGGACGAGGCTGGGATGTAGACACTTACTACGGTGCGATGCAAGCCCTGCGGGCTGGCCTTGATCCCTATGCGACAGCGCTGGCTCGGCAGTATGCAGCGCAAGCCGGAGGGCAGCACGCTTTCGCTTATGTGTATCCTCCGCTGACCTTGTTGGCCTTGCGTGCGTTGAATCTCCTCCCTCTGACTTTTGCGGCCGTGTTGTATTGGATCCTGTATGCCGCTGGATTCGCCGGACAGCTTTGGGCTGGAGCCCAATGCATCCGTGGCCCGGAGCGCAAGGCCCTGCAATATGCCATTCCACTGGCGATTTTCTTTCCAGGGTTGATGACAGGCGACAGCATCCTCAGCGGCAATGTGGCGTGCATTTTCTATGGAATGATTTTCAGCGCGGCGGTCCTTGGCTGGAAGCGCGGCAACTGGCGCTGGTTTTACGTGGCTGTACTCATCGCCGCTTGTTTCAAGGCCCCTTTGTTGACCCTCCTCGCGATTCCGCTGCTGGCCGGAGAGCGCCAGTGGCTCAAAACTGCGGGTGTCGGCGCGGTGGGCGTCGCTGTGCAAGGCCTGCAAAGCTGGATCTGGCCCACGGAGTTTCGGGAATATTTACAGAGCGTGGCGCTCCAATTCCAGTTCAATGGCGATTTTGGATTGAGCCCGGCTGGTGTTTTGGGACGTTTGCTGCACAAACACGGCCTGCCCTACTCGGTTCCATCCACCGTGGCGTACGTGATGTATGCGAGCGTGTTGTTTGCCGCGCTATGGCTGTTCAGCGAAGATTATCGTCGCCAGCAAATCTCGGCGGAAAGCTGGATTCCGGTCGTGATGGTGGGAGCGGTGCTACTGAACCCACGCATCATGCCTTATGATCTGCAACCGCTGGCTCTGCCGATGGCGCTGATCGCCTTCCGTACCGTCGCATCGGGCTCGAAGGCCGCCAAAGCATTCGTCGCGGCGGTGCTCTTGCTGATCGTAATCGATTGGGCTGGCATCAGTCCGCCAGCATGGGATGGTATTCGCGATATCGGAGTATTGGCGGTCACCATGTCGTTGGGCTTCTGGTACCTTTCCCTGGAGGCGCGACGCTCTCTCTCCGAAAGGTGGTACGTGCTGGCAAAGACATCCGTTGCTGCGGAACCGGCCGAGGCCGTGGTGGAGGTCTGAAGGCCTACACGCGGATATAGGTTCGTTCATCGCGCATAAGTCAAGGCAAGCTGCCGACTTTGACGGGGCAAAGCCCCGTCGCCACACGACGAGTGAGTCTGGTGTCATAGAAAAAACTCCACGGGCATATTGAGGTTAGAAGAGGAGACGAAGTTTGTTGTCCTACGACAACTTAAAACGGCTGGAAAAGAGAGGAGTTTTTCTCGGGTTCGTTTATCTGGCGATGGTGGTTGCGCTCGCCGGATTAATGATTACCGCCCGCCGGACCGACGGTCCCTTATGGCTGGCCCCCGGCATTTACTGGGATGTCGCCATCTATCACCGGGCCATGGAGGCTGTGAAAGCTGGTCTTGATCCTTACGCGACCGGACTGGCTCGCCAGATCGCGGTCGAGGCTGCCGGCAAGCACACCTTCACTTACGTTTACCCCCCGATTACGATCCCCGTTTTACGCGCTTTGAATTGGCTGCCATTGTGGGTGGCGTCGGCGCTTTACTGGTCGATCTATGGCTTGGGTTATGTCGGGTTGCTCTGGGCCGTCACGCGATGTTTCACGCCGGAAGATAAAGGCGTGATGAAGTATTTTGTTCCGGTGGTGATCTATTTTCCGGCGCTCATGCCAGATGAGGTCATTCTCAGTGGAAATGTCGCTTACATCTTTTATGGAGCACTTTTTACGGCCATGATCCGGGGATGGAAGCGCGGCGATTGGCGGTGGTTTTACGCCGCCGTGCTCATAGCCTCGTGCGTCAAAGTGCCTTTTCTCACCATGCTGGCGATTCCGGCGCTGCTGGGAGAGCGGCAGTGGTTGAAGGGAACGATGGTGGGAGCAGCGGGGCTCGGGCTGTTCGGCTTGCAGAGTTGGCTCTGGCCGGTGCAGTTTCATGAATACCTGACCAGCGTCGGCCTGCAATTCCAATTCAATGCAGACTTTGGACAGAGCATTGCGAGCAACCTGGCGCGTTTGATGTATTGGGGCCACATGCCATACACGACCGTGCCAACGCTGGTTTATCTGGCGTATGGCGGCGCGCTGTTTGCGGCGATGTTTCATTTCGGCAAGCTTTATCACCAGGGACGCATTTCCGCCGAGACCTATATACCAGTGCTGCTGCTGGCGGTCATCGTGATGAATCCGCGGATCATGCAATATGATGTCCATGCCGTGGCTCTCCCCATGGTGCTGGTGCTGGTGCGCTCCGTGGCTTCACGATCGAAGGTCGGAATCGTAGTCAGTTGTTCGGTGCTGTTCTTCACCTTGATCGATCTTCTCGGCGTCAATTTTTACCGTTGGGACGATTATCGGAACATGGGCGTTTTTGTGGCAGTCATGGTGGTCGGTCTGCAATCACTGAGGGCGGAGGCTCGCCGCTCGGCGGCGGACGGGTCGTTTATCATCTCGGAGGTCGTCGCCCTGCCGCAGCCTGCGCTGGCGGGCGTTGATGCTGTTCATTCTGACTCGCGAAACTGACGGCTGCCCGCATGCACCGGGAGCACGGCCATCCGGTAGAATAGAAATATGTCAGAACGTACTTTTACTCTTGATGAAGCGCAGATGCTGCTGCCGGTTTTGGAGTCGCTGCTGCGGCAGGCCATTGCCTCGAAAAAGCTGATCGAAGATGTCGATGCTGAATTGCAGGAGACGGCGCACCGTGTTTTTCTGAACGGCGGCACGATGCTGAATGTGGTGCATCTGGCGCGGCGCAAGGCCGAACGGCAGAAGGCAATCCGGCGAATCAAGGATGCGCTGGCGGAAATCGATGCCACCGGTGTGCAGGTGAAAGATCTGGATATAGGACTGCTCGACTTTCCCTGCAAAGTCGAAGGCGAAGTCGTTCTGCTGTGCTGGAAGCTGGGCGAGCAGGGGATCACTCACTGGCACGGAACCAGCGAGGGATTTCGAGGACGAAAGCCGGTCGACCAGCGCATCGCCAATGCGGGTAAGAAGCGGTCGAAGTAACCGCGCGTTTTTCGCGGAATAAATTCCATCCGGCGTACGCGCTAGCCAATCACCTGCGCCACCCACTCCTAATACGTCTTCAGGTACTGAGCTACGTAGCGGCTGCCATCGAAGCGGGCCGACACGGTGACGTTGTCTGCCGGGCGCAGATTGTCATTGGTGGCAACCATCGACGGATCGAGATAAATCTCGTAGGTCTTGCCGTCGGTCGCCGAGTTCAATACCAGCAGGCCGGTGCTGAGATCCAAGCTGGTGATTTGGCCGGCGAAGGTGAAACTCGCTCCGGGAACTGCCAGAACGGAAACTTCCTCGGCCACATCATGGCCATTTTTCTGCGAACCAAAACTTACCGTCACCAACGTTCCGGGAACAAGTTCGCTCAAGGAAGTGGAATGCCCGCGGTCGAGCAGACGCGTGTGCGAGGTTATGCGCAGTTTCAGCGGGTGAGGCGAGAGCACATCTCGTAAAGTGAGTTGATCGCCACGAACGCTCACGACAACCCCCTGACTTTCACCGGCGGTCGTGGGTTTCAGACGAATGGTTCGAGCGAAGATATTGGTGCCATCGAGCGTGGTGTCGATGGAGACGCGATCTCCGCGGTGCAGGTCGGTGATGGAAGCCTCCGCGCCATCGCGATAAACGTGGGTGCGCGGGTCGAAGTAAATCTTCATTTTGCCGCTGCCGTAGACCTGCAGAGTGAGTTCATCGCGCACGCGATCCAGTTTATCGACCGTGCCTCCGATCAAGGAGGTTTTGTGAGGAGGAAGTGAAGGGAGACTGGGGAGAAGAGTTGCCGGATCGACCGTGTTTCCGACGGAAGATGCTTCGGTAGGTTCGGCGGGGTCAGGGACGAGGGGCGGCGCCGTGGCAGCGTTGGCCGCCGGCGCGGATTCAGAAGACGGTTCGGCAGCGGGCGAGGGTGAGACAACCGGCGCTGGGGCGACGGATTCGGGAGGAGAAGATTGCGCAAGCGCGGTGGCCGCGGCAATGGCCAGAGGGAAGAAAATCCTCGAAATGATTCTTACCAGGCGGCAGTTTGCAAAGACAAAATTCATGGCATCTCCAGCTTGAATTCGGCAAAATCTGTGGACGAAATTAATGCCACTAAGCTCTGTTTGGAGCCTCAATTTGGATGCCGATTTTCCCCGTAGGGTAGTCAGGAATTGCTAACGAGGGCGCAATGAAACGGCAGCCTTTGCCGCGGCGAGAGCATCTTATGTTGGCTTCAGTGTGGATCGAATTTGCGTCGAAGAGGCCCTGCATAATGTGCTCGAAACGTTGGATCGTCGTGGTCGCGATGAGTGTAGTTCTGGGAACGGCATTACTGGCCCGTGCCGGCGATTTGAAAATTCCGGTGCCTAAACGCAGCCATATGACTCCAGTGCAAAAACTGAATCGCGAGGGAGTCGAGGCGGTGCGCAATCACCGTTACGAAAAGGCCGAGACGTGCTTTTATGAGGCCTACCTGCTGGATCCCGACGATCCTTTCACGCTCAATAATCTGGGCTACATTGCCGAGCTGCAGGGACAGATGGAGCGGGCGCAGCGATTCTATCAATTGGCCGCAAAGCAGCCGACCGACGCGGTGGTCGATCGCGCTAGCGCAAAACGTATTGAGGGTCGCTCCATGAGTGAGGCGCTGGCGGTTCCGAATGGGCCACTCCAGATCAATCACAACAACATCGAGGCGGTACGCCTGTTGTCGCAGGGACGGGCGGATGAGGCGGATGTTCTGTTGCAGAGGAACTTGAAGCTGGATCCGCAGAATGTGTTTACGCTGAACAATCTCGGCGTGGCTAGGGAAATGGAAGGGGAGTCGGCGGATGCGCTTAGGTTTTACAACGAAGCGGCGAGCACGGAGTCAGACGCGTCAGCAGTAGTTACGCTCAATCGTTCATGGAGGGGGAGACGAGCCACGTCGATGGCGGCGGAGAATGCGAAGCGGCTTCGCGAACGGCTGGACCGGCAGCAGAACGAAGAAATAAAGGTGGCCGAGTTGAATTTTCGCGGCGTTGCAGCGGTCAATCGCAACGACCTGACGGCAGCAGAAAAAGACTTTCGAAGCGCGTATGCGCTGGATCCGCAGAATCCATTTGCGATTAACAACATTGGATACGTCGCGGAAATGGAAGGCGATCCGGAGACGGCGCAATTTTTTTACGATAAGGCGAGCGAAGCAGCTGGGCCGAATTCCAAGGTGGGGTTAGCTTCGCGGCGATCGGCGGAGGGATCGAAGCTGGTTCAGGTTGCTAGCGACAGCGATTCGAAGGTCGATGCCAAGGTTGCAGACGAGCGCGCTGCGTTGCGGAGACAGCATGAGCCAATTGTGCTACGCCGCCGCGACCAATCGCTGGTGGATGAGCCGACTGCGCCACCGGCGCGGAATCCGACACAATAGGCGAGGCGAGGCGCAAGCTCGGATCGACGTGCCACGCTCATTTGTTCTCTAGACCTCATGAGCTAGAGATCGGGCTGCTGGTAGCGTCCGATGTCGGAGTTGGGATCGTAGGAAAAGTGCCGCACCAGATTTTTGAGATATCGCAACAGCGTGCTGAAATTGGTGGAGTACCAGCAGCAGCTGATCATCTGCGGGGAGAGTCCGCAGATGAATCTTAACTTGCCCCAGGCTGGCTTCGAGGGACTGAGCATAGCGGCTGCCATGCGATGATTACCATCCAGGATGGTGAGCGGGGCGCGATCGTCAGCCCCAATCAAGAGAACGGTGCGGTTATCGATCCCGTCCTGCACCGAATAACTCAACAGACGCAGCTTGTCAAAAAATTCGCCTTGCGCCTTGCTATCGAGTTTATGGCGAATGCGCTTGACCACATCCATCAGGTAGAAGCTGCCGTTGGCGACGCGACGCCACTGCGCTCGCGGAAAGAAGCGGATGCGCCCGAGATCGTCGCTGGTCAATTCGACTTCGAACCATTTGGTGTCGGCGGGTAACTCGCGCCACATCGCGCCTCTGCGGAGGAAGAGCAGCGCTTGCCGCACTGCGTTTTCGCGGGCGCTCGTGAAGTTGGGGCGGTTCACCAAATCGTTAAACTGGGGACGGTAGTCCTCGAATTCGGAATGGTGAAATTCGCTTCTTAGAAATTCGGCCATCACTTCTTCTTCTGTCAGTTCACGGCGCAGGCGAAGATTGCCATAGATCTGAAAAGCCCTGGGGCTCAGTTGCTGCCGCAGCAACGGAATCATTAGAAGGACGAGCAATCCGATCATCAAAATCAACTGCACGAGAATGACCTGGCGCAAAGTGTCGTGCATCAGGTAAACGCCGAGCGCGAGAGCGCCGCTGAAAGCCAACTGCAGCCAGCTGGTATTGGCAATCTTGCGCGACATCTCGTAGGTGATGATTACGGAACTCAGCGAGTAGATCCCGGTGGTGACGGCGTAAAGGATCAGAAGAGGCGCGAGGGAGCCATAGTTGCCGAGACCGAACTGACTGCCGAAGAGGATTCTCCATAAAAAGCTGGGGACCATTGCCAATCCGAAGATGAGAACGGCAAGAATTCCGAGAACCATGGACAAGGAAGCGAACAAGACGGGACGGCCTTCGGGTTCGTCTCCGCCTGTCGCGGCTGAGACGGGAAACATTGTGTTGACCACAGACCATGCGCACATATTGACCAGGCGGCCAACCAGCGCGACAGCAGCATAGAAACCGGCTTCTGCGGGAGGAAAGAAATGTTTGACCAGTACGATGTCGAAGTTGTTGATGATGGTTTGGCCGGAGAAAAAGACAATCGCCTGCAATCCCTCGCGAAACGAAATTGGCATTCCGTGAACTCGGAGGGAGGTCAGGCCGGGGCTGGGGATGGCGACGAAATAGCAGACGATTACAGCGAGGACGCTGGCGAGAACCGCGCCGCGAACTCCCATGCCAAGCTTGATGAGCACACACAAACCGCCCAGGCGGACCAAGCCTTCCAGCATGAAGTTGATGGCCAGCGGGCGGAAGGCGTGAACTCCCTGAATGTATCCGCGGCGCACACCGAGCGGGACGTAGAAGGCCGTGCCCAGCGCCAGTAACGAGATCAGGACGGGGTCGGGCAGGTTGAGAAAAGTTGCCAGCGGACGATGGCAGAGATAGAGCGCAAGACCGATGGCGATGCCGGCGATCCAGGCGCGCCGGTGCAGGCTGGAGAAGACGATGGCCCGGTCTTCAGACGAGACGCTTTTGGCGACATATTTGGCGGACACAACCTGAAACGACAAGGTTATGCAGGAGGCCAGCATCAAGATCGTGTAGACAGCGGTGGCGTGCGCGAAACCGCTGGGGCCTAGAAATCTTGCGGTCAGTACGTTATAGGCGAGGTTGGTGATGCCTACGAAGCCCGAGCCGGCAAGAAGAGTGAGGCTTCCGCCGAGGAGTTGGGACTTCAGCTTTTTTGCCGGTGCGGGCGAGGCTGCGGTGTCTTCCGCGGAGGCGATAGCATCGCGAGCGGAGTCGTCTGTTATGGGTTCGAGAAGGTTCGGCTTGCTTTCAGCTTTCAATCGGGTCAACCACCATTTTCAAAATAGAGTGAAGTGCACGACTGGCAGAACGTTCGTGCGCGACGATCCTGCGAAATCGTAAAAAGTCTGTTGTTGCACGCCGAATGAAATTCTGAGCGGATACGCGACCGAGACATCGCCAGTCGCGTCCTTCAACGTGCCGCGAAGCGGACGCATGTAGGAAACGAGGAACTCGCTCTGGGCGTTGTCGTATGCGTGATAGCCGCTTCCGCGCGAGAGCAGGAAAGATCCCTGCACATTCCAGCGCTGATTGGCGCGGAACTCAAATTTTGCGCCAGGTAGAAAAGCCTGCGCGGTCGCGTACTGCGTCGTTTGCACGCGCCAGGACCGGAGATCTTCGGCGAGGATGGCGGCGGTCAGGCGGCTGCCGAATTTGTGCTGCAGTCCAACGTAGCTGGCGGTGTTGAAGTACTCCTCGACAAAAGGACGGAAGAGCAGATCGCGCGCCGAATAGCCTGTCAGCAGAGACGTTCGGCCCCACGGGCGCCCCACGGTGAAGTCGATGCGGGCGGAGGCGTCGCGCGAATGCAGGTCCTGATCGAGGAATGGACCGGCTTCACGAATGGCGCTGGCGTTGATCGAAACCCAATTAAAAAATGAGCTGGTCGAGACGTACAAAAATTGGCGAAACAGATTCTGGCTCATGTAAACGGGGGACTCAGTGTCGCGGCGGACGGTAAATTGCACGCCCCCGTTGAATGCGATCTGGTTGGTGCCGAAATGAAGAACCGGAGTGATTCCGCCATTAAAGAACGTGTCGAAGGTATGGCGTGGTTCGATGACGCCGACGCTGGGGAAGAGGAATGTTCCGGTGGTCAGGCTTTCACCGACCAGGCCGGAGATCAGCGGGAAATTATTCAGATGGATCCGGTAATGCGATTCGCCCAGGTCCTGGAATGAGTACCGGGGCGGGGGCAGCAGCGCGGGATTGCTGACGCGCAGAATTTTCGCATCCAGGGTGTAGACGTTGATGTCTTCGAGAGCGGGCGCGAAAGATGCCTCGGGCGAGAAGCTTACGTTTTGGGTTAGCTGGCGGCCCTCTTCCGTTGCCAGTTCATCTTGCGCCGTTTGCGCGGCGGCCTGATCCTGCTGGCCGGCAATGGTGCTGGCCTGCGCGAACGATGACAGCGCATGCACCGTGTCCTGCCGCTGCCGATACAGGTTGGCGGCGGCCATCATGTAATCGTAGTCATCCCTGAAATCATTAGCGGGACCGAGCAAGGCGAGCGCATCTTCCGCTTTGTGAGTTTGACCTTCGGCGATGTAAGCATTCGCCAGGCCGATTTGCACGGTGCGCGTGTTGGCTCCGGCTTGCTTGGCCTTAGCGAAATAAGTTTCAGCCAGATCGAAATCATGCATGGCCAGAAAAATGTTGGCAGCTTGCAGAATGTCTTCCGGAGTCACGGACGAGTCATCGAGACGGGCTTCGGCGAAGCCGAGTGCGATCTGGCGGCGAACGTCCTCATATTTGCCTTGGCGCAGAAATACTTCCGCAATCGCTAATCGCACGCCGATACGATCCCCATTGGGCACGTCGAGGGCGCGGGCGAAACGCTGCATGGCGCCGTCGCGATCTCCGAGGAGTAAGAGAGCGCCGCCGGTGGCCATGAAGATTTTGACTTGATCATATTTTTGATCTGCCTGCGCGTATTTTTCAGCCAGCTGAATATTCTGCAGAGTTTGGGCCCGGTCTCCTTGAGTGGCATAGATCTGCGCTCGCAGGGCATAGGGCTCGGGGTTCGTCGGGTCCAGCTTTTGCGCCGTGTTGAGCGCGGCTAATGCCTCGGCAAAACGCCGCAGACGGAAGAGCGCGTCGGCATACTCTAGCTGAGTCGGCAGATCGTTGGGATCTTCTTGTAGGGCGACACGATACTCCGCCTCAGCGTGGAGAAAATCCTGCTCCTGGCGGAAGGCTTCGGCCCTGGCGAGATGCCAGGCATGCGATTTGCCCAACAATTTCTGGACGGCAACTAACTGCACCAGCGCTGGTTTCGGACGATGCAATTGCAAGTCAGCGTAAGCCAGTCCGAGGTGCGCTTCTCCGTAATTCGGTTGCAACTTGATGGCGGCCTCAAAATCTTTGACCGCTTTCGCGCCCTGGTGAAGATCGTTCAAGATAAAACCGCGATCGACATAGCCGGTCGCCATCTTCGGATCGCGGTCGAGGGCGCGGGTGAAATCCGCCAGCGCTTCATTTTTTTGGTTGTAATGGCTGTGAACGTAGCCGGCAACGAGAGCGAGATCTTTATTGTCGGGCAGGATGGTCTCGTACTTGGTGACGAGGGCGAGCGCCTCGTCGTACTTGCCTAAGTAGTAAAGATCGTAGGCGAGATAGACGGCACCTTCGCGGTCATGCGGAAGCTTCTCTAGAACCTTGTAGCCGAGTTTGGCGGACTCGGCATAATCACCCTGGAGGGTCAGGTAACGCTCGCGCTCGCGCTCGACCTGCGGACTATCGTTCATCTTGCCCTTGGCGCGATCGAGCCAACTTCTGGCTAGGTCACGAGTGTGGGCTTCGAGCGCCGCATTTGCGCCTCCGGCGATGACCAGGGCATTGGAGGGCATGCGCTCGTAAGCTTTTTCATATTCGGCCTGCGCGGCGCGGAAGTTGCTTTCCGCGGTGTACAAGTCACCCAGCGCCAGATAGGGCGCGAAATCCTTGGGATGGGCCTTGACTGCCAGCGTGAAATATTTTTCGGCGAGTTTTGGGTCTCCTTTATCGCGGGCCAGGTAGCCCAGGGACGCAAGAGCAGTGCGATTTTTGTGATCCAGATCTAGAACTTTCTGGAAAGTATTCCAGGCGCCATCTTTTTGACCCAGCTTCCATTGCAGGCTGGCATAGTTCAAGAGCGAATTGACGTTGCCGGGGGCGAGGGCGAGAGCCTCCTGAATGTCTTTGTTGGCGGCGTCGAGGTTGCCCATTCCGGCTTCGATTGCGGCGCGCAGACGAAGCATCTCGGGCTGCGATGAGGCTGGAACCGTGAGTCCGTTGATCTCTTTCAGCGCGGCATCAAGTTGCTGCTTGGACGCGGCTTCATCTTCCTGGCGCAAGCCAAGCTCATAGAGATTGAGCCGCAGTTCGATTGGGTAGAGCGGGCCTTCGGGGACCTGCGGCGGAAGTTTCGACATCGCCAGCGTGTATTCGGCGGTGGCGTCCGCGTATCGATCTTCGGCTTCTGCGATCTCGCCTTGAATCGCGTGCAAGCGGTAGCTGTTGGAATCGACGCTGCGCGCATCGTCGACGAAGGGCTTGGCTTCATCGACCTGTCCCAATCCGATCAAGGCCTGCGCGGCGCTTAGATCGAGACTGGCATTGCCCTTGGCGCTCTTGGCCAGACGCGTGTATAAATTCGCGGCGTCTTGCGGACGCCCAGCGAGTTGATAGGTATAGGCTAGTTCGGCTTCTACGTCAGTGTTCTTCGAGGGGATCGCCTGCAGCGCGGCAATGGCTGAGTCGTACTGGCCCTGGTCGCGATATTGTCCGGCGACCGCGCGCAAGACTTCGGGATCTTTGGGCGCGCGCGCCTTGGCCCGGTTCAGGTAGCGTGCTGCTTCCTGCGGCTGCGACAAGTGATCATAGGCGTGCGCGATCAGTAGGTCGGTGTGCGCGGAGGGCTTCAGAGCATCGGCGTGTTGCAGTAGTTGGAGAGACTGTTGAGGGTCGGAGTTGAGCAGAAGTTCGCCCGCAAGTTGGAGGCTGTTTGCATCTTTCGGATTCGCCTCCACCACGCGACGAAGCAATTGTTGCGCTTCGGCATCGCGGCCCATCTTGGCGTAGGTCTGTGCGAGTCCGGCCATACCATTCACGGAGTGAGGCTGTAGTTGCAAGCCGCGGTTATAAGCGTCGACGGAAACCTGGTACCGAGCGTCGAGCCGGGCCGCGTATCCCAGAAGGAACCAGAGTTCCGCGTTCTTGGGAGCGGACTTGGCGGCATTCTCGGCAAAAGAGACCGCAGCCTTGTAATCATTTTTGCTGAGCGCTTCCTGCGCGGAGCGGGCCTGGCGGGCGACGTCGATGCTTGATCCCCAACCTAGATTGGTGTCCTGGTCTGAATTGACTTGGGGCTTTGAGTTGTCGGACGCGGATGTGCCTCGTCCATTTACTTCGTAATTTTGCGCGAGCGCACTGGCGACAAGCAGAGCGGCACAAAGGATCGTGAGCGGGAATCGGCTTTTCAAAAAGTCACCACGCTATACACAAGTCTTTGGGGTACATCGCCGCTGGACTTACGCTGCGGTTTCAATCAGATGCCTTTCCCTCGGTTATGGCTGCCGTCATTTTGCCGTTCATGGCAAGCTTTGGCTTCGGCGCAGCCTAGCTCTGCGAAAAACGGCGTAAACCTAAAAAAGGGTTTCCGAATCCAATCTGTTCGGTATGGCCCGCTTGAGTGCCTGGAGCGCACAACAGTGACCACAACTCAAACTTATTTACGCCCTGTTCCTTTGCTGGCGATCGTGTTGCTGGCACTGATCGTGCATGGACCGCTGCTGCTGATGCAGCTTCCGGCGGGTTCCTTCGATACCAACTTCCACATTTTTTTCGCGTCGCATTATGCCCATCACTGGTTTGATCCGTGGAACGAGAAGTGGTTCGGCGGATTTTCGCAGACGACATATCCTCCGTTGACGCACCAGTGGATTGCGCTGCTGTCGTATGTGGTGGGGTTGAAGATGGCATACATGCTGGTGCAGTTGATTGCGGCCGTTCTGCTCCCAGTTGGAGTATTTCGCTTTGCGCGAATCTGGATGGAGGAGCGAGAGGCGAGCTACGCCGCAGTCGGCACCATATTTCTAGGGGCGCTTGCTTTCTTGATGTATCAGGCTGGGCAGATTGCAACCGTCGCATCGGCGGCTCTCTACCTGAATGCTCTGCCTTACTTTTACGAGTGGGCGACAGAGGGTGGGGGGCGGTCGTTCATTAAGGGAGTTGCGATCAGCCTGACGGCCGCTGCCGCGCACCACGTGACTTTGATTTTTGGCGTCGTGTTTTTTGCCGGCCCGGTATTTTGGACGGCGTGCCTTGATGCGCGGGACCGCCGGGTCAGAGGATCCGTTGGCAGCGTGATCGCGCGGGCTGCGGCATTTGCGGTTGTGGTGGGAGTGGGGGTTGGCATCGTCCTGCTGCCGTATTGGCTGGCGATTATTCAGCATCCGATCCACCAGATCCCAATTCCACATGACAGCCGCGCGAACTTTCTGCTGAACTCGGTTACGGCGATCAACTACTTCGTGATTCCGTATGGCTTTTTGATGCTGGCACTGCCGTTCATTCTAATTCGCGGTGCCTCGTCGCGACGCTTGGTGCCGTTGCTGTGCGGATTCTGGCTGGCATTTATTTTCGGCTTGGGAGGAACCACGCCGCTGCCGAGATGGTTGCTAGGCCGCGCCTACGACATTTTGACCTTCGAGCGATTTACGTTCTGGGCAACGCTCCTGGCGATGCCTATCGTTGGTCTTCTGGCGGCCGATCTGGTGGATCGCTTCCGTGCGAAAGCTGCGGTAGGACTTGCGCTGGCATCGGTAGTGACGTTTGGCGCGGCGCTGTATTGGCTCAACGCCAATCCGTTTCGGCCGGGCTCGGCAATCGATGTCGATCCGGTGATCGCCTTCCTGAATCGCGATGGGCACGACAGCTTTCGCTATGTTGCGCTCGGCTTCGGCAGCGAGCTTTCGAAGATTTCCACGTACACCGATGCCAGCAGCGTGGACGGCGATTACAACTCGGCGCGCCTTTTGCCGGAGATGACGCACTATGGCTCGGCGCAGCTGACGAATGCGAAGTTTTATGGATCGGCGGGCATGGCTTCGCTGCGGGCGATGCTAGAACACGCCAACCGGTATGGATTGAAATTTGTTTTCATTCACGACCGGTACTACGAGCCGCTGTTGACCTTTGTGGGTTGGCGGAAAATTGAAACCTTCGATAACGGCGAAGTTACGGCGTGGGCGAAAGATGATGTTCCCCCGGCTCACAAGATCTGGTCGGACGCGGTTCCGGCGCCGTGGCAGGGGCTGCTCTGGGGAACGCTGCCGATTGGAGTAAGTTTCCTGGCGATCTTCCTGGAAATTTTGTTGCGCGACGAGCGCCGGGTAGCTGGGCCGGTTGCGGTTCCAGTGCGCGCCGAACATTACGTAGCCTGAGGAGCAGAATGAAAATTGCCTTGCCAGTTGCGCTCGTCATCGCCACCGTACTGCTGATGGTTCTCTCCCTTACCGGAGCCGGGAAGGCGCATGGAACGGTGGGGATCGTTGCCGGCTCCGCCTTATACGGACTCACGCCGAAGCCCAGTACTCCAGAGCAAGCGCTGAATAATCTTCTTGTGGATGCGCAGCGGAGGAACTGGGACCTCGCTTTTGCCAGCGTGTCGAATCTTGGTGCGAATGACAAGCAGGCGTTTATCCAGGATTGGACCGGCTCCTATGGGAGCCTGCGATCGTTTTCCAACCTGGAAAGTTTTGAGATTCGGCCGCTGCACATCACCAATGACGAAGCGCAGATGCGAGTTCATCTGCACTGGACGACTCCGGTCGGTCCGATCGTTGACGTGCGCGATTTTCACTTGACGCGCGAGGGCGACATCTGGAAGACGGCATGGCCGAAGAGTCAGGTGGCCAGCGTTCCGGCGCAGGTAATTCCAGTTACTTATCTGCGGTGGGACTTGGTGAGCGGTGGCGCTGAACAAGGTTGGGGAGCTAATAACGTCGATGCTCCGCACGTGCGCATTGTCTCCATGAACGCCGTGGACACAGCCGAGGGCGCAGTCGTCATGGGAGAAGTGGTGAATGAGGATACGATTCCCGCGTTCGTCAATGTGAACGCTACTCTGGTTGACGGGGCGGGCAACGCCATCGACGATGAAAGCAGCTTTGACCGGATCGATCACGTGCTCTTGCCGAAGCAGGTAACGCCGTACCGAATCGACTTTCCGAATTTTAATTTGAAGAACGTGAAAAATGTTCGCATGGATATCAAGGCCGCGCTAGTGCCTGCTTCCGCCGATCCCGTGATTGGAGTGATGAACCAGAAAATTGAGGCGGATGTTCAGGGCAAAAGCGTTCTGCATGGCGACCTGCTCAACCAAAGTGGGCAGACCGTGAACATTCCGCATGTGGTTGCCAGTTTCTACGATGGCAATGGAAAAGTTGTTTGGGTGGCCGACGGCTATGTCGAGCGCGCCCTGCTGCCGCAAACGTCCGCGCCCTTCAGTGTAGAGATTCCGAAGACGCTGGCTGCCAAGGTGCAGAACTTTCACGTGGTGGTGAACCAGTACAGTATCGACAGGAGCTAGGATGCGCGCCCTCCTTATGATTTGCGCCGGCATTTATCTTCACGCTTTATGCTGGGCCCAGAATATAGAAGTGAAAGTTGCATCCGCTGTTGTGGCCGGAACTGAGACTAGCATTTCAACTTCTGGCAGCGGCAAGGGCACGTTGTATTTAGTGGGTCCCGGCATTACTCGGAAGAGCGAAATCAGTCTGGGAAATCCGGTTCCCCTGCATGCTCAAGATACTCGGCGCGCTGGAGCTTACCGGATTATCGTGTGCTCCGGCACATGTGGCAGCACAACTTTTTATGTAACCGCCGCGCAACCGGCGAGCCTGACTTTCCTGGTCCATCCATCGCGGGTTCCGGTGGGACTGAACGACGCAGTGAGTGGAGTCGCGTTTCCTTTCGATCAATTTCACAATCTGGTGCTTGCTCCGGTGAGTATTAATTTTGGGCTGACTGCGGGAAGCGCCTCTTTGATGTCGCGTTCTGAGCGCATGCAAGAGGGAGCAGCATGGTTCCGCACCACCTCGGGACGGTCGGCCGGGCCCGTGCAGGTCATCGCCGCGTTGGGCGATATTTCGGCGCGACGTGTTGTGCAACAGGTTGCGGCGGACCCTTGTAACTTACGCATTGAGGGGCAACATACTAAGTTGGGCATTCTTGTTCAGACTGAGCCGGTTCATGATTGCGCAGGAAATCCCGTGCCAGATGGCACGATTGTTACTTTTACTGCGACCGAAGCGAGCGGCAAGAGCACGGTGGATGCTCCCATCAAAAAAGGGATTGCCCGTGCTCAGATCTCAGGATCGGGAGCGGCTGTAATTTCCGTGGCCTCGGGAGTGGTGATGGGGAACGAACTTCGAGTGGGAGCGCAGCCATGACCTGTTTGGGTAGCTGGCACTCGCGCGGGTCGTCTTTAGTTTGGCTGGCGAGCCTGGCTCTTATCGTCGCGGGATTTCTCAATTCACCGCAATGCGCAGCGGCGCAGGAATCTTCGCCACAGGTGCGACTGGACGCTTCCAAAGTCGGTCCGCGAACGGTGGAACCGCTCACGGAGCGCGCTATCTTACGGGACTACCAGGCAGCCTGCAGCAGCATGGCGCAAGCCCTCGAATCCAGCGAACTCGGCCCCTTGGATGGGCCGTTTGCCGGCGATGCCAAGCAAGTTTTGACCGAGACGGTGCTCAGCCAGCAAAAATCGCGGTTGCGTCAGAGGTATCTCAATCAAGGTCACCAATTGCAAGCTGTGTTTTATGCCCCGGAAGGGGACGTGATCGAGTTGCACGATACTGCGGAGTATCACCGACAAGTGCTGGATGACGGAAAGACGATTGAAGATGCGCACGTAGTTGTGCACTATGTCGTTCTCATGACGCCCAGCGCGGATCGATGGGTGGTCCGTCATTTACAAGCCGTGGACAAATTCTAGAACGTCACAAGGCCTGCTGCATCTCTGATTTGGACCACTGAAGCTCTCCAACCGCAGAGACTCCAGCCGCATCCTATTTGTCTCGAAGGTATGTCGGACAGCGGAGCTCATATTTGCCGAAGGTGATCCTAACTCTAATTGTGGCTGTGTTTGCCATGGCGCGCGGATGCGGCTCCCCGGTCATCAGCCACGCGTTGCCAGACGCTGCGCACTCGCCCGCTCCCATGCCGACGCTACTTGCCGTCTACATGCCATGGTTCGGAGATCATAGTCACATGGATGTCGGCTATTCCAGTCATAATCCTGGTGTGCTCAAGAAGCAAATTGAGCAGGCGCGGAGTGTCGGCATTTCTGGATTTGTCGTGGATTGGTATGGCGATAGTGCTCCTTACTCTGACCAGAACTTCGCATTGTTGGAAAAAGTTGCGAGTAAGTTACATTTCCAGGTTGCCTTGCTGTATAACGAACCGGAAGATGAAGATGATACCTCGACCGACGGAGCTATCGCGGCCCTCGATAAAGCCTATAAGTCATACATAGGACCTTCGGCCAAATACAAAGATGCCTATCTCGCTTATAAAGGACGGCCAGTGATCTTTGTATTTCCAAAGCAGGGACATGTTGATTGGAACGTGGTTGCGCAACATTGCGCGGGCTGGAATGCAGCTCCTCTGTTCATTTATAAGGATGAGCCCCCGGTACAGTTCGCGAACGACTTCGCAGGATCTTATGCCTGGGTCCAGCCGGGAGCGGGCGGATGGGCCGCGGACGGCAGTAATTGGGGTGAGCAGTACCTCGATTACTTTTACAAGAATATGACGACCAAGCATCCTGACAAGATTACGATCGGAGCTGCCTGGCCGGGCTTCGATGACTCCGCCGCTAAATGGGGACTGAACCGTAATATGGACTACCGATGCGGCAAGACCTATGAAGACACTTTGCATTTGTTCAACCGCTACTACGATAGCGCGAATCCGCTTCCGTTTCTGCTGATCGAAACCTGGAATGATTACGAGGAAGGTACTGCTATTGAACGCGGAACCGCGGGCTCGTGCAATTCGGGCGGTAATGCGGTGCCGGCTGCTTCGGGGTCGCGCTAATGAGTTACAAATCACATGAGTTAGAAAGACTATTGAAAAGTATGAATGGCTCGAAAGTGTCTGACGATAAGTGCTTGACTCTTCTATCCCAGGCATTGCTGGATGGCTCAGGATCTGGACCGCGCTGTAGGGTGGAAGTTGCGGACTTCGATGAACTCCTGATGCTTGCCACTTCTCACCATGTTATCGTGCGCGCATTTCCCGTCTTGCGCAGCTGGTTAAAAAGCCCGGGGAGTGCGGCGGCAACTAAAATCGATGAAGCGCTGCGGGTGGAACACGAGCGTGTGGGTCGCGCTTTGACATTTCTGGCTCCTATTTGCCAGGCGTTAGAAGAGACTGGCGACGTGGTGGTGATCAAATCGCTGGATCACTGGCCGGACCTGGGCAGCGACCTGGATCTCTATACGAACGCGAAGAATGAAGATGTGGTCGGGCTGATGCGCGGCCGTTTTAGGGCGCAGCTCGCTGACCGAAGTTGGGGAGATCGGTTGGCGAATAAGTGGAACTTCATTGTTCCGGGACTGCCGGAGCTGGTTGAGGTGCATGTGGCGCGGCTGGGCCAGACAGGCGAGCAAATTGCGATTACAGAATCGTTGATCGCGCGGTCTAGGATGGAGCGCTTCGGATCGTATCCTTTCAGGGTCCCTGCGCCCGAAGATCGCATAGTCATCAGCACATTGCAACGTATGTACCGGCACTTCTACATTCGACTCTGCGATGTTGTCGATAACTCGAAGTTGATCGACGCGGACGTAGTGGATTACTCACACCTGAAGTCATTAGCCGAAGAGGCTGGTCTATGGGACGGATTGGCCACTTATCTCGTCGTGCTCTCAGACTTTGTGAGACTGTATCGCGGTCGAGCTCTCGACCTGCCGGCGGTTGTGGTCGAGGCGGCGCGTTTTGGCAATGAATTGGTTCACTTGAGAAAGAAGTTTCTTCGGATTCCGATCTTCCCGCAAGCGATGGGCTTGTATGCATCGGAGTGGAAGAGACTGTTTCTGAACGGGGAGTGGCGCAGCACGCTCCGTCTGAGTTTGCTTCCGGCGCTGGCTACGGCCGCCGCGTTGGAGTTCAAGATGACGGGCAGCGATAAGGGTGTTTGGTAAAAACCACGGGAGATGTCAGTTGTGCTAACGGTGTTCTAGGGTGATTACGGTATTGCGACTAAGGGTCAGCGGCTCCTACTGTTGGGAATCAAGCACAAGTGTTGGATAAAGCTGTTGACAAACCGAAAGCGGGCACGAAAGGAAGGTTCTGCTTGGTTCGAATTCTGGTCGCCGATGATAACCCGGCGGTACGGCATTATTTGCGGAGCCTTCTCGAGTTGCAGAGCACGTGGCGGGTGTGCGGCGAAGCCAGGACCGGCGGAGAGGCGCTGGAGCGGGTGAAGGAAAACCCTCCGGACGTCATCTTGCTCGATTTTCAAATGCCCGATTTAAATGGGATCGACGTGGCCCGGCAGATCAGCCAGATGTTTCCGGACATTCCAATTCTAATGGTTACCATTCATCTTTCCAGGCAGTTGGCGGCGGAAGCTCAGAAGGTCGGAATTCGCGGGGTATGCCTGAAGTCGGACGTGGGCTCGATCGTAGGCGCGGTTGACGCTCTCATCCACCAGCAAACATATTTTCCACAGGAAAGTTCAGCCCAGCTATAGGGTTTCGAGGAAGTTCCTCCGTCTACAGGAATCCCTGTATTCGAGGCCGGGGTCGGCGATGCTAGGCTGTCATGTGCTTTACTTGAAAGTAGCCTGACGCTCGGGGTGTGTACGAGCGCAGCTCGCTCTGGCTAATGAATCTGCCTTCACAAAATTGGTGAACCTTATGGCAGTCCGCATTTTGCTCGTGGACGATCATCCCGTGGTGCGGCAAGGGCTGCGGACCCTGCTGGAAGGTCGATCGGAGTGGCAAGTCGTAGGCGAAGCGTCGGACGGCATTGAGGCGGTAGAAAAAGTGTCCACGCTGCAGCCGGATGTTGTTGTGCTGGATGTGACCATGCCGAGGATGAATGGAATCGAGGCGTGCCGGATCATCCAACGGAAGACACCAGGGCGCGAGGTATTGTTCGTTACCCAGCATGACTCGCCGCAGATGATGCGGGAGGCTTTGGCTGCGGGCGCCAGGGGGTACGTCGTAAAATCCAATCTGGCGCGGGACCTGGTGGAAGCCGTGGAGACGGTCAGCCAGCACCGCGAGTTCACCGCGCTGGCACGCAATGCACGGGTAGAACGTTGAGACGTTGAGCCCGTCGCTAAGTTCGAAAGTCATAGAGTAAAGCGAGGTCCGGTTATGAAGCTGCGAATTCTGTTGGCCGACGATCATGAGATCGTTCGCCGGGGCCTGTGTGCCCTGTTGCAAAAGCATGAAGGGTGGGAAGTGTGCGGCGAAGCGGCCGACGGCCGCGAAGCGATCGAAATGGCGAAGCAGTTGAAGCCGGATGTCGTGATTCTTGATATCGGCATGCCGTCTCTGAATGGCCTTGATGCGACCCGCCAGTTGCTGCAGTATGATCCGCAATTCAAGATCATCGTGCTGACGATTACCGATGCCGACCAGGTCATTCGTGAGGCGCTGGACGCGGGTGCGCGCGGGTTTGTGCTGAAGTCGGATGCGGCTCGTGACCTGGTCTCAGCGGTCGAAGCTTTGCAGAGCAAGCGGATGTTCTTTACACCACGGGTCAACGACCTGGTGTTGCGGGGCTTTTTGGACAAAGGACACGCCATCTCGCGCAACGAGCCGCCGAATCTGCCCGTTCTCACGGCGCGGGAGCGGGAGGTAACGCAACTATTGGCGGAAGGAAAGAGTTCCAAGGAAGTGGCGTCGTTGCTGAATCTGAGCACCAAGACGGTGGAAACGCATCGCAGCAATATCATGCGGAAGCTGAGCCTGCACTCGATTCGCGACCTGGTGGTCTACGCGATCAAGAACAATATCATTCAAATTCAAATGCCTCCGCAAACCAGCAGCGCAGAAACGACCGTGGCGTAACCCTCATCTATTGCGGCTCAGTTTAAGGGGCCGGGGTCGAATCGGCGCCACCGCACATCTGCGAAGGGATACCGGGGTCGGCGGCACGACCTGGACTCGTGGCATTCCAACCTTATCGCGCGTTCGCGCATCCCTATCTAGCGGTTTGTGGCGTCTCACAACCGGCAATCGCCATCCGAGGAGGAATTTGAGATGAAGCTAGCGCTGGCAGTGGTGTTCATCGGTGTATTGGCCCTGGGCTTTGCGGCGGGGCAGTCTATGTCGAACCAGGATCCGCAGGTTAGCAACGGGCCGGTGGCAGAGTATGTCTCCGATTCGAACTGCATGATTGGATGGTCGACGCGGGCGGCGGGGAGCATGATGCTGCGGTACGGCACCGAACCTGGCAAGTTGACGCAGGCGAAAGAGGCGGTGGAGAGCAACGACGGGCGCAATCATCATGTGAAAGTCGATGGCTTGACGCCGAATACCCGGTATTACTTTCGCGTGGTCAATCGGGAGGGGGAAGCCGTGAGCGGCGTTGGAACGTTCCAGACGGTGGCGGCGGGAGAGACGCCGATCAAGAGCAAGGCGATTATTCCGCAGTGACAGGCGGGTTGGCGACAGCGGGCAAAATGCTGTTAATACTGACAACAGAGGTACGGGGATCACAAAGCGAGCCCTGCCACATACGAACCCCGCTCAAGCGAAAAGCCTGGACGGGGTATTGTTGAACCAATGCCCGTTCTCCTATCGCGCGTTTGAATCGAGTACCACGCCTGCCGCTGAGACTGCTCCGAGAACTCGACGGATTCTGCGACGACGGCCCGTTGGCGGTCACTCCACCGCGTTCTGCACGACCTGCTTCAGTGCCTTCGATTTGCTTGCGACGAAGCGGGAGTCGCCGCCATATACCGCGCTGACCGTCGTTGAACCCACCTTAAGCGTCGAGATCGTGAAAGTAGCCGAGCCGGCATTCAGCGTACCGGTTCCAAGTACGGTCTTGCCTTTCATAAACGAGACAGTTTCTCCACTGGGCGGCGCAGGAGTGACCAGCGCAGTAAAGACCACCGGCTGCCCGTAAATGGAAGGATTCGGCGAAGAGGTGAGCGTAGTCTTAGTCGTCACGAGTGACGCAGTCAGTTCGTACACGAGGCCCGCTGAGTGCATTCCGCCGTACTGGGATGTGCTATAGAGGTTACCTGCCGTATCCAGAATCGAGCCGGAATACGGCCAAAAGCCGTCCTGGCCGTCAAAGTTCTGGAGAACCTTCTCTTTATACTTGCCGGTGCCAACTGTGGGCTCCAGCTCAAAAACAGTTCCCTCCCCGCACTCTTGGCATCCCCCCCATGGGTAGCCACCGAAAATGGTAGAGCCATAGACGTTGCCGGCCGCATCGACCGCCATCCACCCGAAAGGATGGTAGCCGTCATTTGGGCCGCCCTGAAAATTATGCAGATCGCGCACTGTCCATGTTCCGTTTCCACGAATCAGTTCGTAGACGCTTCCGCAACCGTAGCCCACTCCACAGTTAGGGCCTCCCTGGTACGTCGTACCATAGAGGTTTCCGGCCTTGTCGAGCGCTAGAATGCCAAATGTCCATTCGCCTTTGGGGCACTTGAGCGAAGGGGAACAGGGTAAGGTGTAGATCACAGACGGGTTCCAACCGCCATTGCCGTTGGGGGACAGTTCGAACACGGCCTCGTTTCCCGTGCCGAAGATGTTTCCATCAGCGTCGATAGTCAAACCGTCGTTCTGGGTGGAATACGCGTTGTAGATCACTTGCGCCGTCCAGCCGCCGCCGGAGGGGCGCAACTCGAAGACGCCCGGAGAATTCCTGCCGTAGAGATTGCCCTCCGAGTCAAAGATCACGCCGCTTATCGGATTGGCGCCATCGGCCCCGTTAGCGAAACTGTACAGAACGGTTTCGGTCCAGCTTGCGCCCACGGGACTCAGTTCGAACACGACGCCGTATCCATAGGCGCCGCCGTTGTATGTTGTTCCGTAAAGATTCCCAAAGCTGTCGAAGATCACGTCCGAGTAATTTGGATTGGCCCCGTCCGCGCCGCCGGTGAAGCTGTAGAGCACGGTCTCGTTCCAGCCTCCGCTGCCGTTCGGCGAGAGTTCAAAAACGGTTCCATATCCCAGCCCTCCGGCGTTGGTCGTCCCATAAAGGTTGCCGGCAGCGTCAAAGGTGGGGCGTGACATAGGATAGCCGCCATCGCTGCCGCCGGTGAAGTTATAGAGCGCAATCTCGCTTTGGGCCTGCGCTGGGCGAGCGGCAATCAGCAGCAGCGCAAAAATCACAGCTGATTTCAGAGAGCCGCGGATGACTGCGACTGCCACTTTCGTCCAGCCGAATCTCGGCCCGAAATCGGTGCTGTTCAAAGGGCCTTTCGACCTAATGTTCGTCGTTGCTGAATCCATAAACCTTCCGCCTTCCCGGGCTGTTCTTTTTGTTGTCGCCTCCTACAGTGAATTTCCCGAACGTTTCTGTGAGGATCGAGTTCTGATCGCATCTGCCTTCCGTTTTGGGGGATTACCGTGCAGAATAAATACATACCTTTTGGCGGGTTCTGTCAGTGCACTTGGTCACTCGAAGGTGTGAGTCAGACGACAAAAGAGTGCTTTGCACCTTGCCGGAGGCGTGGGCATGCGGCAACTCGCGGGGTTATAGATTCTCTTGGATGAAGCGGGGACTGAGGTGAACGTCTAGTTGGACCAGGGGGGAATCGCCCACCGCTTTGAAGCTGTGGATCTCGCCGGCCTTGATGACGAAGATGTCTCCGGCGCTGCCCTCGAAGGTCTGGCCCGCAACGGTCCAAAGGCCGCGGCCTTCGCGGATGAACTGGATCTCGTCGTAGGGATGGCGGTGCGGGCCGGGGCCGGAGCCGGGCTTGCCATGGTAGAGGAAGACCGAGACGGCGGTGTTGCCCTGCTCGGCTCCGACAAACTCATGCGAACTGCCGACGAAAGGCAGGTTCTCCTGGCGCACGTGATACATGGTTGGTCACCTCCTGGCAGGATTGGATGACGGGGGAGAGGGTTTGGCTCCGCTAATGACGGCATGATGGTCCGACTTTAGAAAGGCGTCGCGAGGTTTCGATTACCTCTTGCGGGGTGAGTTGCGGGCGCGAGGGATGAAAGTATTTTTGATGGACGCGACCAACACATATAACACTTAGTTACTCCTATCCTGAACAATTGCCGGCGGGCAAAGGTAGCAACCGATATCGGACTCTCAGCTAGCGAGGGTTTCCTTTACGCGGCAATCCGTATGGACAACGCCGCCGTTTCCGTCCAGGCAGGTATCCTCGCGGGGAGACACGCGCTGATCGCAGAGTGAGCACAGGGTTATTGACGATGACATGAGCGCACGGGGAGAGGGTTCGGCGGGGATGGCCGCGAGGATGAGCACGGTATCCGTTTTCACCGGACGAGTTAACCTATCGAGCACGCGAATGAGCCCACCTGGCAGTTCGCTTTTCATTACGTATTCATCCACCAACCACAGAATTTGCTCGCGCATCTCGAAGTAGGCCGAGACCAGGACGATGGGCAGGGTGGGACACTTCTGATTGATCTGAAAGGCGAGAGCCTCGGCGTCCATACCTTCTTCTTTGTACTCGAGCACGACGGCAGCGACCGAGCGGTTCTGCAGGACCTGGAACGCGGCACAGCCGTCGGTTGCGGTCTCCACGCGGAAGCCGTTGCCTTCGAGCGCGGCCCTGCGAAGTCCCAATTGTTCCGGGCGATCATCGATGCAAAGTACGAGGGGGCCCATGGCGCTATCCTCCTTTGCGTGAAGGGGTCGCCGTCAGCATGGATTCGGGGTCAAGCGCCTGAATGCAGGGAAGTCTGGCGGTGAGTTCAAGCTAATCCTTGCGGAGGACCAACTTCAGTGACCGACATCACCTGCGGAATGTTCACTTATGAGCGGAGTCTCGAATGCATGATCGGATCATGGACCCTGGGCTACTCCAGGGATTTTGCAGATTGCCGCGTGGAGATTCCGATCGTTTACGTAACCGGGCGATTAGTCCTTGACGCGGGATGGGGTCGAGTACGCGGGGCGCCACGTCTCTCGGGAAAATTATTCTTTGTAGAGGAAGCCGGCTGCGAGGGCGGCGAGGATTGCGCCGATCCACATTTCCAGCATCCAGCCTAAGGGCAACATTCGGTGGATGGGAGACCAGGTGGCTTGGGCGAAGTTGCCGGGGAATCCGGCGAAGAAGCCTACGATCATACCCACTTTGAGAGCGGTCTTCGGGCCCGCGCCGGCGGTGTTGCGGGCGACGGCATAGAGATACGCCAACAGGATCGAGAGAACGAAAAGGAGCGCGATCCATTGGCCTACGAAGAAGGGATAGCGCGGCTCTTTGAGGAGGAGTCCGTGAGCTTGCGCGTCCTGGTAGTAGGGAGTCAGACGCGTATTGAGGAAAAAACTCCAGGCGTTCCAGACTACTCCACCGGCGATTCCGCCCAGTAACACACGCGTGGCGTTGAGCTTCATTCGTGCCTCCTATTGGCGATTCGTGGGAATGCGGATTAGTGTACTCCGAAGTGGCCGGGGCGGCAGAGAAGATTTGCGGCGGGAATCTTAGTGGGAACAGCCAGAGGCTAAAGGCTTGATTTAGGGAGGGCGGTCAAACGCAGCGCTTAAGGGTGGCGGACAAGGGTGTCCGCCCTGCACGGGCACCGGGAGGATGCCTTGATATTCGTGGGAGTGTTTCGGGCGCGTAGTGGTCTTTCGACTCCGCGGCTGCTTCGCTTCGCAAAGCAGTCACTTCGCTCAAGACCACAATTGCAAACAAAATCTAAGATGCCGGACAGGAGTGTTCGCCCTACATGGTTTGCGGGAGTAATCCACAGGGTGGGTTTGAATGCAAGAAAAATGTTAGCGAACGAATGGCGAAGGCATCTTGGGCGTAAACGCTAGGGGTTGTGGTCATCTTTCTGGTTAACCGCAAGTGCTCGTGGTTTCTTAGGAGAGGTCCTTTTGGGAGTCTCAGAGTGAAACTTTGTTATTGACAACAAACGATTTAGGCGTAAAGTGGTGAAAAGTGGTTGAAAGTGGAGTAATTCATAGAGGTCGTGGGAAACTCGACCTAAGTTTCGAGGCGCCAGTGAGTTCTGAGGCTGACACCGACAAAACGAGGCCCAACGAACCCGAATCCACAGTTTTTGTGACCGCTTCTACCTCCCTCATATTGGCGGCTGTGGTAGCAGCCATTTTTAAACGGAGCCCGAAAGCAGACAGGGCACATGTTTCGCGGAAATCATCCAACGCGCGTCGACGAAAAGGGACGGTTAAAAGTCCCGGCGGAATTCAAGCGCGTGATCGACGAGAAATATGCGCAGAAATTCTACATCACAAGTCAAGACGGAACTATTGCTCAGGTGTATCCCTTCGAGGAATGGGAACGGATCGAACAGAAGCTGGCGGCGTTGTCAACGTTCAATCCTACGAAGAAGAAGTTCTTGACGCGCACGAATTATTACGGGCAGGTCGTGGAGATGGACGGGCAGGGGCGCCTGCTACTCCCGCAGATTTTGCGTGAAGCGGCAGCGCTTCGCGGGGACGTGGCAGTGCTCGGCAATCTGACCTACCTGGAAGTACGGAACCTGGAAGCGCTCGACAAGGAAATTAAAGAGCCTTTCACGGATGAAGACATCAAGACGCTCAACGATCTGGGCATCTAGTCATCGGGCGAACGTTGGTTCGGCAAGCAGTGGTTCGGCAAACAGTGGAAACAGAAACAGACACTCCCGAGCGGGGTGGGCATGGAGCGGTTGGCCATGTTCCGGTTCTTTTAAAAGAAGCGATCGATTTTCTGGACGTAAAGCCGGGTGGAAGTTATCTGGATGCCACAGTGGGCTTGGGCGGACATTCTTCGGAAATCGCAAGACGCCTCGGCGCAGCGGGTCATTTGATTGGCTTCGATAAGGACGCGGCGGCGCTGGAGAGGGCAGCCGTCAGCCTTCAGCCATCAGCCCTCAGTAAAGGCGCTGTTGAGGGATCGGCGGCCGCTGAGCAGCAGACGAATTTGGATTGGCCTACAGTTTCGCTGATTCATTCTTCGTTTGCGGAGGTGGAGGAGCGGGCGGCTCCTGCATCTTTGGATGGGATTTTGGCGGACCTCGGCGTCAGCAGTCTGCAGTTGGGCGACGCGGCGCGGGGATTTAGTTTTCAGGCGGAAGGACCGCTCGACATGCGGATGAACCCGATGTCGGGCGAGACCGCCGAACAAGTGGTAAACCACATCGACGAGCGCGAGCTGGCCGATGTGATTTACGAATTCGGTGAGGAAAGGAGGTCGCGGAGAATCGCCAGAGCCATTGTCCGGTCGCGGCCGATACGCACGACGACGCAACTTGTCGAGGTGGTATCAGCCGCGGCCCGGTCAATGAAACTGGGTCACCATAAGCACGACAGGATTCATCCGGCGACCAAGACCTTTCAGGCTCTCCGAATCTTCGTAAACCGTGAACTGGACGATCTGAAAGCACTGCTGGAGGCTGCGCCTCGCGTGCTTCGGCCGGGAGGAAGGCTGGTGGTGATCAGCTTTCACTCGCTGGAAGATCGGATCGTGAAGGATGCTTTGCGGGCGGGATTTAAGGACAACATCTTTCGTTTGCTGACGAAGAAACCGGTGGTGGCATCTGAGGACGAGGTAGAGAGGAATCCGCGGGCGCGGAGCGCCAAGATGCGGGCCGCAGAGCGATTGTAGCGCCGGCGTTCGCCGGCCAAAGTTTGAGGTTTGCCCGGAGAAACTGCCGGGCGTCCCGGTGCGGTGATGGTAAGGCGTGCCGGGTAAAGATTTTGGAAGCAAACTCTGTGGTGGAGTTTTTCCGGTTAAGGCTACGGAGATATAAAAAAACAAAGCCTGACCCGGTGGGAAGAATTGGAACCTCTGAGATGACATTTACGGGCACTCTTATTGAAGACTTGATGGCTACAGTGGAACGCGCGGAACAGCGGGCGGCGCTTTCGCCTCGTTGGACGGGCGAGACGGCCGATGCTCCGTTATCCGCTGAGCCGCTATTGGACGGATGGCTGGCTTCGGCGCTTTCCGAGTTTGAGGGTTGCGGGCGAGACGCCGGCGCGACGATTGGCGAGTGCGATTCGGTGATGGGAGTGGCGTCATGAGCGCGGCGGCTGTGCACGGCGCGGTTGCGGGGCGGCGGAAGTCTTGCTGGTTGGGTACTCCGGAGATTTATTTTCGCAAGAACATCGATAACTCGCGGCTGGTCAAGGTGGAAGATCCGCGGCGCGAACGCGAGATGCGGCAGTTTGCGGTGGCTTTGTTTGTGCTGTTTCTGCTGGTGATGGGATATGGGCTGCAACATTTTCGCGCGATTGAGTATGGATACAAGATTGAGAGTTTGCGGGCCGAGCGCGACGATTTGTCGAATATGAACCGGGCGTTGCGGCTGGAAGAGGCTTCGTTGCGTGATCCGGAGCGGATTGATTTGACGGCGCGACGGCTGGGGCTGCAGCCTCCACAGCCCGGGCAGGTGATGCGGATGGATGTGGTGGGCGATATGGCGGGGCCGGTGATGGCCAGTGTGAGTCCCGTTTCGGTGATTTCGACGCAGTAGATTAGGGGTCCTCTAGAGTTCGCTTTGGCGGCCGGAGACGCGGCAAGCCGCGTCTCTAGGGTTAATTTGATTTCTCACGGCGGCTCTTCGGGGCCGCCGAAAGTTTCTGGGGATTCGATGTGACGGCTTCAACCTCTTCTAGCGGTTCGCGATTTCGGCTTTATTTCCTTTCGGCGTTTTTCTGTTTCTGGCTGCTGGCGATCTGCGGGCGGCTGGTTTACCTCCAAATATTTTGTTACGGGGATTTTGCTCGGCGGGCCCAGCGACAGCAGCAGCGGAGCTTTGATCTTTCTGCCAAGCGCGGGGTGATTTACGACCGGGCGGGGCGCGAGTTGGCGATGTCGATCCAGGTGGAATCGGCGTTTGCCGTGCCTTCGGAGGTTCCCGACCTGGCCAATGCGGTCAGCTTGATTTCTCGGATTACGCGGGAAGATCCGCGGGTTGTGCTGGCGGATTGCTCAGCCCATAAGACTTTTTGCTGGGTCGCGCGCAAGGCCGATGCCGAGGTGATCGAGCGGATCAAGGCTTTGCGTTTGCAGGGAATTCATTTTCAGGCAGAGCCGAAACGGTTTTATCCCAAGCGCGAACTGGCGGCGCAGGTGCTGGGATTTGTGGGTACGGACGACCAGGGGCTGAGCGGTCTGGAGCGCGAGTTCAACGAGGAATTGCAGGGCAAGCCGGGCAAGCTGATGATTTCGGTCGACGCCCGGAAGCACTGGTTCTCGAGCGTGGAGAAGCAGCCGGAACCGGGGAACAATCTGGTTCTGACGATCGATCAGAACATTCAGTACATTGCGGAGCGCGAACTCGAACGCGGGATGGAGGAGACGCACGCTATTGCCGGAACGGTGGTGGTGGAGAATCCGCATACGGGGGAGATCCTGGCGCTGACCAACCGGCCTACGTTCAATCCGAATATTCGGAAGGAAATTCGGAATGAGGCTTTGAAAGACCGCGCGGTGAGCGACGTTTACGAGCCGGGATCGACGTTCAAGATGGTGACGCTCTCGGCAGGGCTGGAAGAAAAGGTGACGCGTCCCGATGAAATGTTCGATTGCCAGATGGGATCGATCGTTATTAATGGCATGCGGATTCGGGACAGCAAGCCGCATGGGATGCTGTCGGTGGCGGACATTCTGGCCGAGTCGAGCGATGTGGGCGCGATTAAAGTGGCTTTGCGGCTGGGCGACGAGCGTCTCTATAAATACATTCGCGCTTATGGATTCGGGCAGCAGACGGGGATTGAGCTTCCGGGAGAGACGCGCGGTCTGACCAAGCCGGTGGAGCGATGGTCGAAAGTTTCGATTGGCGCGATCTCGATGGGGCAGGAGATTGGGATTTCGGCGCTGCAGCTTTCGGCGTTGATCTCGACGATGGCGAATGATGGGGTGCGCGTGCCTCCTCGGATTGTGGCGGGGACGATACCAGCGGACAGGGCGGTTCAGGGTAATCCGGCGAATGTCCCGCAGACGGTTGCCTTTCAGCCGGCAGCGGGGACGCGGGTGATTTCCTCTTTGACGGCGGCCGAGATGCGGCAGATGTTGCAGGGAGTGGTGCTGCACGGTACGGGACGCAAGGCGATTCTGGAGGGATACAGTTCGGCGGGAAAGACTGGGACGGCGCAGAAGGTGGATCCGGCTACGGGGGCCTATTCGAAGACTAAGTATGTCGCGTCGTTTGCGGGGTTCGCTCCTATTAATGATCCGCAGATTGCGGTGGTCGTAATTCTGGATTCGGCGGTGGGGCTGCACCAGGGCGGGCAGGTTTCGGCTCCTATATTTCAGCGCGTGTTGCAGCAGGTTTTGGAGTACCGGCATGTGCCGCATGATGTGGCGCTGCCTGCGCGGCGGGAGGTGTTGCTGGCGCGGCGGGATGCTCCAGAAGGTAGTCTGGAGGAAGGGTCGCCGGATCATTTGGGGGATCGGTTGGAGATGGGCGAGGCGGCGGCTCCTGCGGCTTTGACTCCAGCTTCTCCGGCTAAGAAGGGCACGGTGGGAGCGCAGATTGTGAACGCGGCGCAGACTACGGTTATCACTACGGCGGCGAGTTCGGCCAATGTTCCGGATGCACCTCTGGCTGGACGGGCGGGGCTGCCTGTCGCTCCCTCGGGCGGAACTGTGGTGCTGGAACTGGCGGAGGGCGGGATCGAAGTGCCTTCGTTTATCGGCAAGAATTTGCGCGCGGCGATGGAGGCGGCTTTGAATTCGGGACTGGAGCTGGATGCGGTGGGGAGCGGGGTGGCTCGTGAGCAGACTCCGGCGGCGGGAGCGCATGTTGCGGCGGGAGCGCGGATTTCGGTGCGGTTCGGGAGATGAGGGCTTGTTTGTGGGGATATACGATGGCCTGAGCCGTCTCAGGTGAAGCGCAGAGTATCATAGAGGGGTTCCATGCCCAAGTCTAGAAAACACCGCGAGTATAGGTTCGAAATCGATGCCTTCAGCCCGACGAGCATGCCCATGGCGCGCCTGACGGAGTATCTCGCCGATCTTGCGAAGGTTTTCGGGAACAACAACAGCGTCCATTTGCTGAAAATGCCGACCGTATCGAGAAGCTGCTTGAGGATTTGGACAGCGAATCCGAGCGAATAATATCGCCGACCCCGGTCCTCAGCGAATTTCTGATACTTGCTGGCAAAGATGGCCCTCAATACCTCGACAAGCTTTCAGGCATGAAGAACATCATGATCAAGCCCTTCGGGATGAACTAGCTGCAATTGAACTCGCGGCAAGGGAGGTGGAAGATCGCGAGAAAGGGAGCAAGCGAGGTGGTTCTGCAAGTACATGGGCAAAGCTCAGGTTCGACCGTCAAATTGTCGCGATAGCGAGAACGAACAAAGCCACGCGAATATATTCGGACGATCAAGATGTAGGGGGTGTTTGCGGTGCGCCTTGGAATTGAGGTTATTCGCACATGGGAACTCCCCCTCCCTTCTGCCAAGCAAATCGATATTGAATATCCGCAGACGTAGACTATTGACAATCGCAAAGGCTTAATCAACTGCAATGACCTTCCAACAACTGCTGCTGGGCGCTGAAGTTCTCTTCCAGAGCGGAAATGCGGACATTCATGGTGTGGAATACGATTCCCGGCGGGTTCGTCCGGGGGTGGTATTCGTGGCTATGAAGGGCGAGTCTAGCGACGGGAACCGCTTTATTGATCAGGCCATTGCTGCGGGCGCTGCGGCGGTGGTTACGGATTCGGAGGATGAGAAGCCTCGTCCTTCGGTGGCCTGGGCGCAGGTGGTGCATGGACGGCGGGCTTTGGCTCGGATCAGCGCTAATTTTTATAAGCGTCCGGCGGAGCGGATGGCTTGTACGGGAATAACCGGGACCAACGGGAAGAGCACTACTGCGTTCTTGATGGAATCGATTCTTCAGGCAGCGGGGCGCAAGACGGCTCTGGTGGGGACAATTGAATATCACGTGGCGGGAAAGGTTTTGCCGGCTCCGCATACTACGCCTGAGAGTTTGGAGTTGAACCGGCTATTGGCGGAGGGATTAGGACTGGGAGTGACCGAGGCGGTGATGGAAGTTTCGTCTCACGCGCTCGAGCAGCAGCGGGTGTTTGGGATTCCGTTTGATGTCGCGGTGTTTACTAATCTCACGCGCGATCATTTGGATTATCACTTGACGATGGACGAGTACTTTCGCGCCAAGCAAGTACTGTTTTCGGGGTGCGGGACGGAGGCTCCGCGAGCTGCGGTGCTGAATATTGATGATGAGTATGGGCGCGTTCTTTTGCCGCTTAGTAAGAAGAAGAGTTCGGTCGTGCTTTCTTACGGGATGACGGCTGGGGACTTTCATGCGGAGGGGGTGGAGATTACTCCGCGGGGAACGCGGCTTCAGATGGTGACGCCTGCGGAAAGGGTGGAGGTGTGGACTCCGCTGATTGGGCGAGTGAATGTATATAACGTGCTGGCGGCTGCGGCGGCGGGATTTGCGCGCGATTGTTCTTTGGAGAATATTGCGCGGGGAATCTTTGAACTGACTGCGGTTCCGGGGCGGTTTGAGCGTGTGGATTGTGGGCAGCCGTTTACGCTGGTTGTCGATTATGCGCACACGGATGACGCTTTGCGGAATCTTACGGCTCTGGCGAGGGAGTTTGTCAGCCGGGCCGGGTTGCGGGGGAAGGTCATTACTTTATTTGGCTGTGGAGGAGATCGGGACCGGGCCAAGCGACCTTGGATGGGAGAGGCGGCGGGGACGGGGAGCGATTTTGTAGTGCTGACTTCGGATAATCCGCGGTCGGAGGATCCGCTGGCGATTATGAATGATGCTTTGGTCGGGCTGCAGAAATCGGGCACCGAATATTTTGCGGAGCCGGACCGGCGCAAGGCGATTGCTCATGCTCTGCAGCGGGCGGGGGCTGGAGACATCGTGCTGCTCGCAGGCAAGGGGCATGAGAAGGTGCAAGTGGGGCGCGACGGAACGGTTCCGTTTGACGATGTGGTGGTGGCTCGGAAAGAGCTGTCTAACCTTGGGTACGATTGCCGGAGCGCGGCGGGTGCGGGTTTGGCGGGGGCTACGGCATGAAGCTTTCGCTTTCACGGATTGCTGAGTTTATTGGGGCTCGACCTCCTGGCATGACGAGTGCCCACCTATCCACGATTGCGCAGGGTTATTCGATTGACTCTCGGACTTTGCAGGCGGGGGAAGTTTTTTTCGCGGTAAAGGGGGAGCGGCTGGATGGGCATGATTTTGTCGGAGCAGCGCTCGAGCGGGGCGCGCTGGCGGCGGTGGTTTGTCGTGACCAGATGGAGCGGTATCCAGAAGACGCAGCACTGCTGGCTGTCGATGACACTTTGATTGCGTTGCAGACTCTGGCTACCGCGGTGCGAAAGATTTGGGGGAAGACGGCGATCGGCATTACCGGATCGATGGGCAAGACCACTACCAAGGAAGCGCTGGCGCATCTGCTTTCGATTCGCTATCGGGTGCATCGCACCCGGGGAAATTTCAATAATCACTTTGGACTGCCTTTGGGGCTTTTGACTCTGGAGCCGGAGTACGATCTGGCGGTGGTCGAGATGGGAATGTCGCACTCCGGCGAGATTGCGGCTTTGGCGAGGATTGCATTGCCGGATGAGGCGCTCCTTACGAATGTGGCGCCGGTGCATTTGGAGAGTTTTGACTCCATCGCTGGAATTGCGCGGGCCAAGTATGAACTGGTGGAGGCTCTTCCGCATCGAGGGACGGCGGTGCTGAATGGCGATGACGATTATGTCGGCCAGTTTGGGCGCGACTTCAAGGGGAAGGTCGTGATGTACGGGGTCAAGCCTACGGCGGATGTTGGGGCGGAGAAGATTGAGGTGCTGGGGGCGGAGGGAACGCGCTTCGATCTGGTCAGCCGGCTGGGCGGATGCGAGGTGCGCGAGCAAGTACGGAGTCCGCTGCTCGGCCGGCACAATGTTTATAACGTGCTGGGGGCGGCGGCGGTGGCGTTGGAGCATGGGATCACTCCTTCGGAAATTGCGGCAGCGTTGCCTGCGCTGACGGCGGCGGACAAGCGGGGACAGGTCGTCGTAATCCGCAGCGAAGTGGGTAACATCACGGTGCTCGTGGATTGTTACAATTCGAGTCCTAAGGCGCTGATGGCCGCGGTGGATACGCTGGCGGCGATGCCGGCGGGCCGGCGGGTGGTGGTGGCGGGAGAGATGTTGGAGTTGGGAGCGTCGGGCCAGGAGCTGCATCGCGAGTGCGGACGGTACATGGCGGGGCGAGTCGACTTTCTGCTGGGAGTACGCGGGCTGGCCGCGGCCATGGTGGAGGCGGCGCGGGAGTTGGGAGTGGCGGCGCTGTTTGTCGAGAGTCCCGAGGAAGCGGGGGAATGGCTGGCTCGCGAAAGCCGCGAGGGAGATGTGGTGTTGCTGAAGGCTTCGCGGGGAGTAAAGTTGGAACGGGCGTTGGAGAGGTGGAAGCAGCGATGCGGTGTTAGCACAGCATAAATTCTGTGCACGGGTTAGACTGCCGAGCTTGGCTCGGCTTGGACGGGCGATACGCCCGTCCCTACACGGACTTGGTTGGAGGCGGATTGCTTTACTGGCTGCTCTATCTGAAGCTCTATCATTATTTTCCTCCATTTCGTATTTTTCGTTATCTTACGTTTCGGACGGCGTTTGCCAGCCTTACTGCGCTTTTTACCGGGCTGATCGTGGGGCCGATTGTGATCCGGCGGCTGCGCGATTTTCAGATTGGACAATATATTCGCGAGGAAGGGCCGCAGGCTCATCAGAAAAAAGCGGGAACGCCGACGATGGGCGGGCTGCTGATCGCGATTGCGATTCTCGTGCCTACGTTGCTTTGGGCCGATCTGAGTAATCCGTTCGTCTGGATTGCGATGTTTTCTACGGTCGCATTTGGGGCGGTGGGATTTGCCGATGACTATCTCAAGGTGGTGCACCGGCGCAATTTGGGGCTGACGGCCCGCGCGAAGATGGGGTACCAGATTGCCGCCAGCGTGCTGATTGCGATCGCGCTGATTGTTTTGCAGCATCGCGGCGAATATTCGACGCGGCTGCTGGTTCCATTCTTGAAGCAGTTTCATCCCGACCTGGTGATTGAACGGATGGTGCGGCATCCGCAGCTTTGGCCCTTCGCTTTTTTGCCGTTTGTCGCGTTTGTCGTGTTTGTGATTGTGGCTTCGAGTAACGCGGTCAATTTGACCGACGGGCTCGACGGGCTGGCAATCGGGTGCACGGTCATTGCCGCGGGAGCGCTGGCGGTGCTGACTTATCTGAGCGGGCACGCTACTTTTGCCACTTACCTCGAATTGCAGAAAATGCCGCAGATCGGGGAGCTTACGATTTTTTGCGGGGCCATGGTGGGATCGGCGATTGGATTTCTCTGGTACAACGCGCATCCGGCAGAAATTTTTATGGGGGATGTGGGGTCGCTGGCTTTGGGCGGCGCGATTGGGACGGTCGCGGTTATGATCAAGCAGGAGCTGCTGCTGCCGTTTATCGGCGGGATTTTTGTGATCGAGGCGCTGTCGGTGATCTTGCAGGTTGGGTCTTATAAGCTGCGCAAGAAGCGGATTTTCAAAATGGCTCCGATTCATCATCATTTTGAGTTGCTGGGGTGGTCGGAGTCGAAGGTGATTGTGCGCTTCTGGATCGCTTCGCTGGTGTTTGCACTGTTTGCGCTGACGACGCTGAAGCTGAGGTAGACGATTCACCACGGAGGCACGGAGTCACAGAGAAAAAAATAGGCCGTGGGTTTTCTCCGTGTCTCCGTGTCTCCGTGGTGAAATGACATTGCATGGAACTGAATAACAAACGCGTGCTGGTGGTTGGCCTGGGGAAATCCGGCGTGGCTTCGGCTTTGTTTCTTAAGTCGCGGGGGGCGGTGGTTACGGTTTCGGATTCGAAGCCGGAGGCGGAGCTGCGGTCGGAAATTCTGCTGCTGCTGGAGCATGGGATTGCCGTCGAGACGGGCGGACATGGGGAGCGGACTTTTCGGGGGCAGGATTTGATTGTGGTGAGTCCGGGAGTACCGGGCGATGCTGCGCAACTGATGCAGGCTCGAAATCTGGGTGAGCCGATCATTGGCGAGATTGAGCTGGCGGCGCGGTTTCTGGCGGGGCCTATCGTCGCTATTACCGGAGCCAACGGGAAGACCACGACCACTTCGCTGGCGGGAGAGATTGTGGCGGCGGGGAAGTTTCCTACTTTGGTGGGCGGGAACATTGGAACTCCGGCGATCAGCCTGGTGGATCAGGCGGGCCCGGCTACGTGGTCGGTGCTCGAGGTTTCCAGTTTTCAGCTGGAGACGATTGTCGAATTTCATCCGCGGATTGCGGTGATTCTTAATATCACTCCCGATCATCTGGACCGGCATAAGACGCTCGACAACTACATCAACGCCAAGGCCCGCGTTTTTGAGAACCAGCGCTTGGAGAAAAACGGTAAGGATGATTTCACCGTGCTGAATGCGGATGATCCGATTACGGCGGGATTGGCGGGGCGGACGCGCGCGCAATTGATCTGGTTCAGCCGGAAGAAAGAAATTCATCATGGAGCGCTCGTGCGCGGAGCGCAGATTTATTTTCGCGACGGGACGCGGGAGCTTGAGGTTATGCCTTTGGCGGAGGTTCCTTTGAAGGGCGGGCATAACCTGGAAAACGTGCTGGCGGGGATTTCGATTGGGATGCTGGTCGGATGCGGGGCGGAGGACATCCGCGGGGCGGTGCGGAATTTCAAGGCTGTCGAGCACCGGCTGGAATTTGTGGCGCGGGTTGGGGGGGTGGATTATTACAACGATTCGAAGGCTACGAATGTCGATGCTACGGTGAAGGCTTTGGAATCTTTTGCCGGGAACATTCATTTGATTCTGGGCGGGAAGGATAAGGGGAGCGACTACACGACGCTGAATGGGCTGCTGCGGGAGCGGGTGAAGCGCGTGTATACGATTGGAGCGGCGGCGGAAAAAATAACTTCGCAGATTGCGGGAGCGGCGGATGTTTTGGCGGCGGAGACTCTGGAGAATGCGGTGCGTCTGGCTTGCGAGGCTGCGGCGGAGGGGGATGTGGTGCTACTGGCTCCGGCTTGTGCCAGTTTTGATCAGTTTCAGAGTTATGAACATCGCGGAAGAGTGTTTAAGGAAGTCGTGCATTCGTTGGCGATGGCCAGGACTTCGCAATAGTCGGGTTGGAGAAAAACTTAAAGTTCGCGCGATTGCTCGCGCTTCTTCATTGCCGCACCGCCCTCCTCTTTCTCTTCGCGGGATACTTGTCGCATCGTAGCGCCGATCGGAATCCCTAGTCGCGCAAGCAGGGATCCGCTGCTTACATCCACGTCGGCAAGTCAGACTCCCAGCCCGATCTGTCCATGCAAGGCCGAATGGCGCTTCTGGAAAACACAGATTCCTCGGTGGAACCAACTCAGTAATCCCCACGCAAAATACTCCGCCAAAACTCCTCCGTGCCTCCGTGTCTCCGTGGTGAAATGGATTCACTATGGCGAAGCGGGTCAGCGTCGATCGGTGGATGTTTACGGTTACTGCCCTTCTTGTTTTTATTGGGCTGGTCATGATCTTCAGCGCCTCGGCGGTTATGGCCAAGGAGCGGTTTGGGTCGGCTTATGGATTTCTTCTGAAGCAGCTGGTTTGGGCGGTCGCGGGATTTGCCGTGATGGTTGTGGCCATGAAAATTGATTACAAACGGCTGCGCAATCCGGGGCTGGTTTTTTCTTTGCTGGGGCTGACTACTCTTTTGCTTATCTCTGTTTTCTTTTTGGACCGGGCGCACGGGACGCACCGGTGGTTTCACGTGGGTCCAGTTTCCTTGCAGCCTTCGGAACTGGCTAAGCCGGTGCTTATCTTGTTTCTGGCCTGGTTTCTGGAGGGCAAGAGCGCTTTGATGGATGACTGGCGGAATACTTTGCTTCCGGCGGTTGCGCCCACGGCGGCGTTTCTGGCGTTGATCGTGTTTCAGCCGGATTTGGGGACGGCGATAGCTTGCGCGGGAATCACGGCTTGCATTCTGTTTGTGGCGGGGATCCGGTTTCGTTATTTCGCATACGCTTTGGCGGCGGCGGTGGTGCCGCTTTATTTTCTAATTTTTCACGTGGCTTATCGGAAGGACCGAATTCTGGCTTTCTTGAATCCTTATGCCGACCCCAAGGGGTTTGGATTTCACATTATTCAGTCATTGATTGCGGTGGGCACGGGCGGAATAACGGGGCTCGGATTTATGGAGGGGCGGCAGAAATTGTTTTATCTTCCGGAGCCGCATACGGATTTTATTTTTGCGGTTACGGCGGAGGAGTTGGGTCTGGTCGGAGCGCTGGTGGTCCTTTCATTGTTTGCCATTTTTCTTTGGCGCGGGGCGCGCACGGCTTTGCGGACGCAGGATCATTTCGGGCGGTTTCTGGCGGTGGGCATCACCAGCATGATCGTGCTGCAGGCGTTTATCAACATCAGCGTGGTGCTGGGGATGATGCCGACCAAGGGGATTCCCTTGCCGTTCGTTTCTTATGGCGGGTCGTCGCTGTTTGTCACATTGATGTGCGTGGGCGTGCTGCTGAATATTACCAAGCAGGCGGAGTGAAAAACTGATTTATCGCGGCTCAGCCCCGAAAGGGCATCTGGATTTAAAAAACTTGTGCCATCGCTAAAGCGATGCCCTGATACAAACCTGAGTTCTTCAGTAAACTTTAGAGCCGGTCATTGTCTAAAAGCCGTAATTGACGATTAGGGCGCTTTTATCGCAACAGCGAACTGCTGCGCCACCTGAAAGGAAGGTTCCCCACAAAAACGAAAGCGCCCGGACTCGGTTAGAGTCAGCGGACGCCCGTTTGAACAGCCCTCCCCCGAAGTCTGCTCGAGGACAAGAGTATTAGCTATTGGGCGGAGCGGGAATGGCACCAACGGGCGGGAATATGGCACTAACTGGTAGGGGTGGCAGAAAACAAAGTTGCACAGTCCGCGCCGGTTCGCCGTTTCTCCCCGGGAGCGGGCGCAATCCGGCCATGCTCCAGTTAACAAGGGCGGTT
Source organism: uncultured Acidobacteriaceae bacterium (assembly GCA_963775845.1). Classification (GTDB taxonomy): domain Bacteria; phylum Acidobacteriota; class Terriglobia; order Terriglobales; family Acidobacteriaceae; genus Acidiflorens. The sequence continues at coordinate 1,833,452 of CAVZKN010000002.1, forward strand.
TTAGAGTTTGCCGGAAAAATCGGTGTGGATGAGGCTGGCCCCCTCAGCGGCTGAAAGCCGCTTTGAAGCCAGCCCTCTGATCGCAGCGGTAAACCGCCGCCACCCAAAAGCTAGGCCAAAACTGAGTTCCTCGGCTATCTATTAAGTCACCGCATCCATCGACCTGGCTACCGCAGCCATCAGTGGTCAGACGTGGCACCGTGCACCCACAGTTAGTACGGGGCAGGGCGCTTCGGAGACGACCTTATAGGCCACCCCCTCGGTGAGGTGTTTCGTCAGCAGGGCGGGGCGTTTCACGCCCAGCACGATCATATCCACGGACTGCGCGGCAATTCTCAGGATCATTTCTGCCGCCAAGCCAAATTGCACCATGTAGACGGGCTCATGCCAAAGCTCGGTTCCCGCGGGTATCAGGTTGCGGAGTTCATTCTCGGTGAAAGCCGCCTCCTCGGCCGGGTCGAACACGGGCATGGTTCCTGGGGCTGCATCCGGGATCGAGAGACCAGGTTGTCTGGCCACGTGCAACAGGGTGAGACGAGCATGATTTTCTTCTGCCAGCGATATGGCGTAGGGCAGTCCATGCACCGACTCGGGGCCGAAGTCGGTGGCAAACATGATATGGCGGAGTTTGCCATCGATCTCCCAACCGGTGGCGTGAGGGCCCACGGTCAGCACGGGGCACTCGGCGCGGCGGAAGATGTCTTCCGCGACCGAGCCTAGCAATAGCTTTCCCAGTCCTTTGCGGCCGCCGGTACCTAACATGATGAGGTCAATGCCATACTTGGGCACGAGTTTCGAGATGACGTCGGGAACTTCGCCTTCGGCGATGAGTTCCTTGTGTTGCACCCCCTCGAATGATTCGGAGCTGACCAAGGTAGCGAGTTTTTGTTTGCAATCAGACCGGATTTGCTCGGGGTCGGGTTGTTCGATGTCGACAAAGGGCATGTGGGGCAATACGTTCACCGTATACAACGCGGCATGGTAGCGCCTGGCTAGATCGACTGCGTAACACAGAATTGCTTGCGCCGGGGCTGAGAAGTCGGTGGCGAAAAGAATATTTTGCAGTTTAATACCGGTTGGAGCGCTTATGGTCGGCATCGCAAACCTCCTTTTGGAGGTGGGGGGCTGCCAGTTGTTGTACGGGCCAGCACCGGCCCTCCAGCTTCGCTATAGCCTCACAGGCATCAGGAATTGGTGCCTCGGGGCTGCTGTGAGACATGCTGCACACCCTTGCCATGCCGCCGGAGGATCCAGCCCGCTTCTTCCAAATTTGCCGCGGGACAACGTGCTTACCTTCCCCCGACGGGATGCCGGACGGCAGCGTGGGGCGCTGAGGATTGCGCCATCTGAAATCTACGCTACTGCGTTGCGCCGGCGCAGTGACGAATATTACCTGGCGTAGTGAGGTGAATTCTCAGAACATTACGCAGGCCTCGTTGACCCGCTCCAAAACCCGCTCCAGCAGCGACAACTGCCGCTGCAGTTCGATTTTGCGAGACCCATCCGGCTGCCCCGCGATTTCATTCTGAAGGTTGATTTTCTTACCCGCCAGCAGATTTGCGGCCTGTTCCAGTTCATCACCGTCCAGGCGCAAGTCGTGGGCCATGACCTTTCTCAGCAGTTCCTGGTAGGGACGCGGATCCTGTTCCAATAAGACGTTCGCGAGTAGATTCAGCTCTTGTGTTTCCAGGCGGAATTGCATAATTCTCGCTCCTTTCCACCGAAGAAGTGATTGGGAAGTTCTGCAGAGATTGAAGCAAGTGCGCGTCGAAATGTCAGTGATAGGAATCACCGTCCAGGCCGTGCCGGCATGGAAACTTCCTGGCGGAGAATATGCATGGTAGGCCCGGCAGGAGTCGAACCTGCAACCCTCGGATTAGAAATCCGATGCTCTATCCGTTTGAGCTACGGGCCCACGCTAGTACTTTCATCAGTTTACTAGCTTCGGGTGCTGGGAAGGCTGAACAAAAGCGGTTCACGACTGAACCGTGTCTGTGGAAGATTCGATACCCAGTAAAGACTGTATTGCCACGATGCGGAGAAGAGGCTCAATCTCAAGATTCAGATATCTACGGTGTGCGCATGTAGTTTGAACTGTGTGCACCCTGGCGAATAAGAAATGGAGGTTGCATATGCGCTATCTACAACTGCTCGCTGTCCTGCTGTTGGCCGCGGCATTTGCTGTTGGTCAGGATTATCCGTCTCCAAGTCAATCCACCCCCGCCAGCACAGGCGATGAACAATCTGTGCAAGGTTGCTTGAGCGGCTCGGATGGGAACTACACCCTGATGGTCAAGGACGGTACTAGCTTTCGGCTAACTGGAGACACGGCAAAGCTGGCGCAGCATATCGGCCACGAAATCCAAGTCACGGGCACCATAAATTCGGCAGCCTTGTCCCAAAATAATGATATTTCCACTAGTACGACAGGTGAGCCGATGCCTTCAGCACCGAAGGAAATTCAGATCACTTCCGTTAGGCACATCGCCAAGACCTGCGCGATGTCCCACTAATTACCATCCGATGGGCCCAGCCAGTCGGCTGGGCTTTTTCTCAATGGAAACGGTCTTCAACGCCCGTTGGGTGCTGAAGCCGGGGCTAAAGGCTTGTTACATCGAACGGGGCGGAAGATAAATTCGCGATACCCAAACAGAAGATAAAATCCGAGCCTGAAGTTTTGGAAGGCTGGCAGCAGATTGCGGGCTTCCTGAGCCAGCCCGTTTCCGTGGCCCAACGGTGGGCAAAGTCCGGGATGCCTGTCAGCCACGCTGGCCGGCGTGTGCAGGCTTCTCAGCAAGAACTGAGCCAATGGCTTGGACGGGAATCGGCGAATGAGCCCGTGCAGATCGCGACCGAAGCCGGCGATCTTACTTCCGAACTGAAGCGCGCTCTCTCGTTTGTTCGGAAGCACGTGCACGCACGGACCGGGACAAAAGGCGAGCGTCGTGAGGATGATGCCGAGAAGTTGCAGAGCGGTCGGTGGTGATACGGTGCCTTGCAACAAGCGAACGAACAAGAGGTTTCACCGAGGAAAGGCCGCCCATGATCCAGCGTCGTATTAGGGTTGCCAAATGGCTGAGCACAATTCCTGCGCTGGGAGTCTGCACACTTTGCAACCAGGAATTTATGGTTCCAATGACCGCCCTCAAAAGGACTGCCGATGCGCAGGCGAGCCTGCAAGAGCAATTCGACAGGCACAAGTGCACTGCCGATGTCGTCGCTCGGCAAGAGCCTGACGACGAAGAGGACGAAGAGGATGACGACCATAAGCAAGAAAAAGAAAATGACGATGACGACGATGACGACGACGCGACCGGCGGCGGCTACTCGGAGTCAGCGTGTTCTTGTTTCTCTGGCCAGCGTGTTGTGGGGCGAGTCGTTCGAGCGGCGCAAAAAAGGAGTAAGCTGTAAGTATCCGAATTGACGCTGAATCGAAGAGGTGACGAGGATGGCAGAAGTACGACTGCAAGAAGGTGAATCATTGGAGAACGCGCTCCGGCGGTTCAAGCGCAAGGTTATGACGGAAGACATTATTAAGGATGTGAAGCGCCACTCCTATTACCTGAAGCCGGGCGAGAGACGCCGTGTGAAACAAGCGTTGGCGCAAAAGCGTGCTCGAAAAAAGCTTCGTAAAGACTCGGATTCGGCTGCACCGAGAAGAGCCGCTACCACCAAGTAGCCCCTTCCATTTCGCTGGGCGATACTTCATGTGCGGACGCTACCGGCTGTCGCGGCGAAAGCAGGCTGTCGAGGAATATTTCGACTGCTCCTCCGCCGAACCTGGCTGGACTCCCCGCTACAACATCGCTCCAACCCAGCCGGTTCTTGTGATCCGGCAGCACCCGAAAGACCCCGTCCGCGACTTATCGCTGATGAAGTGGGGACTTATTCCGTCGTGGACAAAGGACCAGTCCGGTGCGGCGAGGATGATCAACGCGAGGTCGGAAACAGCGAGCACAAAGGCCGCCTTCCGCGATGCGTTGCAATCGCGCAGATGCTTGATTCCTGCTGACGGGTTTTACGAATGGAGGCGCGCCGGTAAGACCCGTCAGCCATTTTGCTTTGAGGTGAATGAGGGGCATCTGTTCGCATTTGCAGGACTCTGGGATCGCTGGAAAGATCCGAAAGGCAGCTGGATCAAGAGCTGCTCCATTCTGACCACGACCTCGAATGCCGTGACCACAGCCGTTCACGACCGGATGCCCGTAATACTGGAACCGGATAGCTACGATCTATGGCTCGACCCGGGCATGACGAATGTGGGTGCGGCGTCCGACCTGCTCAAGCCCTGCGATGCCCGGCAGATGCGATGCTACCCGGTGAGCAGCCGGATCAACAGCGCAATGAATGACGATGAGGAGTGCTGCCGGGCTGTGGAAATACGCGAGGTCCAGACTGGCCTATTCTCGTAGACGGGTCGAAAGGCAGACGAATCCTTCGATCCAGATCTCAGCCCGGATTTCAGCGCTCTTGAATGTTCACGGTCACAGCTAACTGTGATCGGACGCATTCCGGCAGCAGATGGCGGGGCTTAGGATTGCCGCGAGCAGACTTCGGGGGAGGGCTGTTCAGTGATAGCGCCCCAAACTCTGAGCGGAGTCTGGGGCACTTTCATTTGTGTGTTCTTGCGAATCGGCGTTCTGGCGCGGCAGGCGGCGAAAGGGGATGTTGGTTTTCTTTTTATGCCGCAGTCCGCTTTATGGCCATATCTTCCAGGAGCCGCAAGGTCCTCAGCGCACCGTTGAGGACGCTGCGTTCGATAGTCGATGAATCCGTAAGAACTTCCTCGGCGCGATCATAAATTGCATTTCGTGCCTCGGCAATGCGCCCAACTAATCGGCGATGATCGCGCTCGAAAACGGCGCGTTCGTAGAGTTGCTGCCATGGCGCCATAGACGGCGACGATTGGTTCAAGGGGAGAATTGTCATATCGAATGGCCTCACTTACTGACGAGAAACACTCTTCATCGGTTCCGCTATCCACCGCGAAATTGCATGGGACGGGATAGGCTGGAGGAGGGATGGAAAATGGATTTCGTTCTTCCGCAAATTTGCCTTGGGCATTTCTATGCCATGGCACCTCTTGAATTTCCTGCCGCTTCCACAGGGGCAAGGTGCATTTCTGAATAGAATTTTCATGGTTCCTCCCGAAGAACGCTTCTTCGCTAGTGGGACGTGTCGTTCCCACAGAAAACACGGAGTGACGGCGGGTCGCTGACCTTCACGCAGAAAAATCAGAAAAATCAAAGATTGAATCCGAAGCTACTCCTTTTCCTTATCGACCAAAATCGGGCAAATCCTGTATTTACCAAAGAGTAAGCCTCCGAACTTTCGTCCGTACGTTAGCGCACACTAAGTTCTTGTCCCGCCTACAGTTTCCACAGTATTCCAGGGAAAAAAGACTCGAAATAGAATCTGCCCTCACCTTGCGAAAACCAGTAGCACTCGACAAGGAAACCCAGGCAAGAAAATGAGGTTTAACATGAGGCGGATGGTAGGGGTGTTAGCACTGCTGGCGCTGGCGTTGCCGATGGCTGCGTTTGCGGACACGATCACATTAGCCAACCAAGGTGGAACGATCGCGATTTCAGATATGGCGGGGACGGGGGGTGCGGGAACGATTGGCAGCTCCACCATCACTTCGAACGGATCGCAACTGACCCAATTCAACGGGATTGTCGCTCCCAAGGGACACTCTCTCGGCTCGGTGAACTTCATGACCGGCGTTCTGGAGAGCGGTACGGTCTCGGGTGGCGGAATCTTTTCGGGCACCGGATCTTCTTTCATAGTCACCGGTGCTGGCAACTACGGCGAACCCCATGGAACGATTTTCAGCGGCAGCTTCGTGGGCAACATTGACTGGACATTGGTCAGCAAAGTTGGCCCGAAGGCCACCTATAGTCTGACTGGCGATCTGGTAGGCGAACTCTATACCGGCCGGATGGTGACTGGAATGACGACCGAGACCATCACGATTCTGAACGGGCAGCAGTTGAACCAGGGCATCGGGCACATTGGCCTGGGCAATACGACGCTCAGCACGCCGGAACCCGGCACTCTCGGCCTCCTCGGAATCGGACTTCTGGGTATGGCCGGGATGTTCCGGCGCAAGAGAACGCGCTCGTAACTGAGAGTTAATTGCCGCCTGGAGAAATCAGTCGCGGGAGGAATTGGTCCGCTGGGGATTGGGAACAGCCCAGAGGCACAACAGTGCGGGCCTTGTCGGGCTCGCGTTTCAGGCTGCGCGTGGCACGCATAAACAAGATAACTGCGGGGAGCGTGGGTGACTCTTCGCCCAGTCAACTCATCATCTCCGGCTTGATAGCGTGATCGCAAGTCAAAGATCTGAGGCGCGAAAAAACTGATAGCTAAAGGGCCTGGCACTCATCGCTTTGCCCAGTTCACTTCCGACTCGATTGAGTGGCAAAGGCTTGTCGATGGTGTTGAAAGCACTTCCTTCGAGACCAAAATAGAGAACTAATCTGTGCCCACGCAGGGAAAGCTCTCCCTTGTGAATACCGCGGGTATCGGCGAGCACTATCGTTCCTGCCGGTCCCGTGACATGAACAATCCTCTCGGGACAAATGTCATTGACTTCCTGGTCGCTAAGATCCATTCGCCTTGCCAATCTTCGGGTCAGAGGCCTGGTCCTCTTGTTGGAATTGTGTGAACCTTTGACATAAACGAAATGTGGGGAATCGTAGGTTGTGTCGGTGAGATTCACGCCGACTTTGATCCAGCGCAAGCACCCTGAATCCACGTGAAAGGATCGGGGCCGTTGCCCGCGAGGCAGAAAATCAGTATCCCACCACATGTCAGGTTTTGTGATGACCGGGAAAACGCCTAGATAGCGGGTTGCGGCGGCGAGAAGATAGGGGTCGCACAAAAGGCGTTGAACGTTCTGGTCTTCCAGCAGTAAGGACCGAGGGACCATGTAAAGCGAGTAGCGAAAGTGGGATGGATCGACGCCTTGACTGGTACCGGTTTCCGCATTCACCAGCGTTGTCTGGCCGGGGACGTGATCGGGCGTGGGGGGACCATAATTTGCGGTTTTCAGTGTGCACGATGAAGCCAGGTCGTACAGATTTTGGACGGTTTCCTTTTGGAGTCGTGCCGGGAGGACAACAACGCCATCTTCCCGGAGCGTGCGAACGACACCCTCAATCGACGGGTCAGAGATGCCGGCGGGACTTACGAGAGACTCCCCATCCCAGCCTAATCTTAAGTCTGGCTCTTTTCGCTTGGATTCAAGAATCCGGAACAGAAAGTCATTCGATCTCCCATCGGTGAAAGCAGAAAGCTTTTCGACGATGTAGTTGCTTTCTGGCGAGGGCTCGCCAAGACGCGAGTATCGCCAAATCCCCCTGCCAAAAATCCCGACTTTCTTTAAACGTTCCCCAACGCTGGTCAAGTGCCAAACCTCTTTTCGTCTTCGTGCGTCTAGAAAATTTACCGCAGCGGTGAACCGCTGCGCCACCCCAAAGACGCGGGAGCGGGCCCCATCTCTATAGGAGATTTTCTGTTACCGCGATTCGTTATTTCCTGTCTTGATCTTCCTTCTTCTTGTCTTTGTCTTGGGACGGAGGTTCTACGGCTCCGGGCATTACTTTTAGCGGGGCGGATTGCTGCTCTTTCAGTTCGGGATGAGGGAGCGGTTTGCGAGGGAGCATCTGATCACGCATGGCGGCGTTGTAGACGAAGATGGCTTCTACGGTTGCGGCTTGCGCGAGATCGCCGGGTTGCAGGCGCTCGTAGGTGTCCATGTTGGAGTGATGGGTGCGGGTTTCATAGTCCATGGGATCCTGAATGAACTGGAAGCCGGGGATGCCTACGACATCGAAAGATTCGTGATCGGTGCCGCCAGTGTTGCGGGCGGTGATGGTGGTTACGCCCAGATCTTTCAGGGGCTCGATCCATTGCTGGAAGATGGGCGCTTCGGCGGCGTTCTCCTGCAGGTAGACGCCGCGGATTTTCCCGGTGCCGTTGTCGACGTTGAAGTAGGCGGAAATTTTCTGCTGCTCGGGCTTTAAGACGATGGGGCCGGCGGCTTTGCGCATGTACTCCGGCTTCTCTACTTCTTCGGGGGCGGTCGAGAGCTGGACGTATCCGAAGTGCTGTTTAACATACTCCCGGGAGCCGAAGAGGCCTTGTTCTTCGCCGGTCCAGAGGCCGATACGGATGGTGCGGCGGGGCTTGACTTTCAGCGCGCTGAATATGCGCATGACTTCCATGGCAACGACGGTGCCTGCGCCGTTGTCAGTGGCGCCGGTGCCGGCGGCCCAGGAGTCGAGATGTCCGCCGACCATGACTACTTCGTCCTGCAGCGAAGGTTCGGTGCCGGGAATTTCGGCGATAGTGTCGAAGGCGTGCTCGTGATCGCCGAAAAATTTCACATCGATATTCATCTCGAGAGTGACGGGAACGTTGGCTTTCAGGAGCCGGTAGACGCGTCCGTAGTTTTCGATGGCCATCACGGCAACGGGCACGGGATTGGCATGATCGCGCTGGTAGCTGAAGCGCGAGAGGCCGCCATCGTCGAAGATGGTTCCGCCGGAGCCGCCGCTGTCTTCGGCGTCGCGGCTGGGAAGGATCACGGCGGCGGCATGTTCGGAGGCGAGGAATTTTCCCGTCTTGTCCATGAGGGCGCGGCGGCGCATTATTTCGGCACGGCGTTCGAGGTAAGGCCTCGGCTTCTCGAGCGGGTAGTCGACTTCCTTCTGCAGGTCTTTTTCATCGAGGCGGGTCAGAAGCGGCTTGTCGACGGGTTTGACTTCGCGCATCTCTCCCACGAGAACGATTTTGCCGGAAAGTTTGCCCCTGTACTTTTCCAGATCCTTCTCTTCTTTTACGTCGAGCCAGACCGCGGGGGCATTGAGTGCGCCGTTGGTCGACGGCGACCACGGAGCGGCCTGGGCGATGAAGACGGCGGTGTCGGGAGACGACATGCGCACCCAGGTATTGAGCTGCTGCCAGCCCATGCCGAATTCTCCCCAGTCTTCCAGGTGGGCGTTGGTGCAGCCCATGGCGGTGAGTTGATCGCGGGTCCATTCGTTGGCTTTGTGGACATTGGGAGAGCCGGTGAGGCGGGGGCCGATGCCGTCCATGAGAGCGGAGGCGTACTCCATTACGTGGGAGCGGGCCAGGCCCTCTTCGCGAATGCTCTGATACATGGATAAGTCGAGAGTCTCTTTGGCGGGCTGCGGTTGGTCGTAGGAGGGCTGGGTGCTGGTGTCCTTCTTATCTTTCTTATTGCTGGCGGCGGCCAGAGAAATGGTGATGGGAAAGGCTAGGCAGAGCAGTAGAGCTAGCTTGAGTTGCGTGGTGTGAGATGACAAGTCGATCTCCCTTGGGGAAAAGTCATCCAGAAGAGTAGCAGATTGAGGGAAAACGATGCGTGGAAGGGTTGGAGTTTAAGGCGTATGACGCGGGGCGGTCGGGAATTCCACTCTTGCGCACCGATGGGACATCCGGCGCCGTGCTGGTTGATTAATCTTTTAGCGGGACCATGGTTTGATCCCCTCGGCAGAAAGTGGCTACCTTTAACAATCGGCCTGGGCTCTGGGGGACGGTCATGACTGGGCCGTAACAGAAGACCGCGTGACCGTTGGCGGCGAAATACCACTGGCCTCCCTTGGGCTTGGCTGCTTGCTGGGTGGCGGGCGAGACGAGCTGTGCGGGTGGGGTTAACTTCGGAACCGGCAGAGACAAGATCAACGCCAGGGCCAACGCTTTCATAGGGTCACTCCGCGTCACGCTTACCGCGGCCTACCACGGCCGGGTTGCACAGAACCTTCTCGAAATCAAATCTCTAAATTAAATGCGAGGCACGGCGCACATCTTCTAAATCCGCCGCCGGTGTCTCGGGAACGGCTTTCATGGGATGCGCCGACTTGCCAGCATGTTTCGCATCCTTCTGTTTGTCTTTTTCTTTGTCGGTGTCGGTGTCTTTGCCGGCGGCTTTGGCGGTCGCGCCATTAGCTCCGGTAGCGGCTGGTGCCTGCAGTTGCTGCTGGGAGCGCTTTTCGCCGTCGCGCGCCATTTTGTCTTTCAGAGCGGCCAGCTGGGTGCTGTCTTTTAGCATCTCCTTAATCAGGCTGCGTTGCGATTCGATGGTCTGGCCTTGCTCGAAGACGAGGGTGGTCAGAATGCCGTAGGAGACGATGAACAGAATCACCAAAAGCGGCATGAGGGCGACGGGCCGCGAACTGGTCTCAGGAGCTGAATATTCGGCGTTATCCCTGCTGATCAAGGTGTCTCCGCTGGCCCGAGGCGCTCCGGGCTTCCTTGACCAATAGTGCACATCGGAAACCATATCGTGGGTGGGATGTAAGTATTTGTTGTGGTGGGAGTTAGTGGGTGGAAAGGGCGAGAGGTAGGGAGCGCGGATGCAAGGGTCTGCACATTATGGTACCCGGGCTTTGCTCAGCCCCGCCCATAGGCTTGTTCCCAGGAGATTACTGGATTGCGCAGTGTGCCTATCTTCTCTATTTCGCACTCCATGATGTCGCCGGGCTTCAGGTACCAGGCTTTGGGATCGCCGGAAAAGGCGGCCACGCCGGAGACAGTTCCGGTGGAGAGTACATCGCCGGCGCTGTATCCCATCGGGGAATAGTGGGCGAGAATCTCGGGAATTTTCACTGACATTTTGCTGGAGTGCGAGCGCTGGCGAGGTTCGCCGTTCACGCGTAGTTCCATGGCCAGATTGTGCGGGTCGGGAATTTCGTCGGCGGTCACGATCCAGGGTCCTAGCGGGCAGAAGGTGTCGATTCCCTTGCAGAAGCTGAAGACTCCCGACTTCATTTCGCGGCGCTGAATATCGCGTGCGGTGATGTCGTTGAAGATCACGTAGCCGCCGATGTAGGCAGGCGCTTCTTCGGCGGAAAAGTGCTTGCCGGATTTTTTCAGAACGACCGCCAACTCTAATTCGTAATCCAATTCCTGAGTGAGATGGTGGGGATAGATCACGGGCTCGTCGGGTCCAATGATGGCGTCGGTGTTCTGGAAGAAGACGATCCAGGGCATGACCGGGTGCGAGAAGCCGGCCTTGGTGGCCTCTTCGTGATGCTCGCGGAAATTTCCGGCCGTGTGGAAGAACTTTTTGGGGATGATGGGAGCTTTAAAGCGAACTTCGTTGGGAGAGTAGAAGAGTGGCTCATCGCCGGGGGCGTGTTTCGTAGCGAAATCGAGGGCCGCGCGGGCGGCTTGGAGGGTTGCGTCTCCACCGGCGAACAGCGCACGCATGTCGGTGGGGAAGGCTTCGCTATTTTCGTCGCGCTGAAGCGCACTGGCTGCTTGCAGGTCAACAATTTGTCTGTTGGCGAGGGCAGCGCCAAGACGGGACTGGCCAGCGGCATTTTCAAAGGTAACTAGCTTCATCGACGGAATTCTATCGCAGTTAGCTGCAGCGCCCGGCTACGGAGTGCATGGGTCTTTCACTTCGCTCAAGATGACAGAGTAAAAAATATTTGAGCGCAACATTCGGATAGCTCACGCCGGCCCGGTGGCCTATGTTAGCGGCATGGCAACCAATGCGATACTTGCAGAAGTGGAAGCGATGAAGACAACTTCAATTTCAACCCGGAACGCCAAAATGGGCGATGCGATGCAGGCGCGGCGATGGCAGGCTATTGTTTCGCGCGACTCCAGCCTGGACGGCACGTTTGTGTTTGCGGTGGCTAGCACGGGAGTGTATTGCCGTCCTTCTTGCCCGGCGCGGCGGCCGTTCCGGCGGAACGTGAATTTCTTTGACCACGCGCTGGCGGCTGAGCAGGCGGGATATCGAGCTTGCCTGCGCTGCCGTCCTAAGGCGGCGGATGGAAATCCTCGGGCAGCGATGGTGCGGGCGGTGTGCCGTTACATTGAACAGCATATTGAAGATCAGCTGACGTTGGCGGTGCTGGCTCGAGAATTTCGGCTGAGTCCGTTTCACTTGCAGAGAACTTTCAAGGCGGTGCTGGGCGTGTCTCCCAAGGCTTACATCGACGCAGTGCGGCTGCGGCAGGTCAAGCAGAATCTGCAGGCGGGGCATGACGTGACTACGGCGCTTTATGCTGCGGGATATGGCTCGAGCAGCCGGCTTTATGAGCGGACGGCTACGCAACTGGGCATGACTCCGGAGAAGTACCGGCGGGGCGCGGCGGCGGCGGTGGTGCGGTATACGATCTTTAATTACTCGAGCTCGCATCTTCATTCGCAACTCGGTTCGCAAAGTCGGCTGCAACATTCCTCGCAAAGTCGGTTGCGACTGGGACGCATGCTGGTGGCGGCGACGGACAAAGGGATCTGCGCGATCAATTTTGCAGACTCGGAGGAGCAACTGGTGCAGGGGCTGATGCGGGAGTTTCCTTTCGCCGTGCGGCGACGGGACGACGCGGCGCTGGCTCCCTGGCGGGAACAGGTCTTGCGGCTGATTGACGGACACGAAACGAACCAGGCGCTGCCGCTGGATATTCGAGCGACGGCTTTTCAGCGGAGAGTTTGGGAAGCGTTGAAGAGAATTCCGCGGGGAGAGACGCGGTCGTATAGCACGATTGCGAAAAAAATTGGAATGCCGAGGGCCGTGCGGGCGGTGGCACGGGCTTGCGCGTCGAACCCGGTAGCGGTGGCGATTCCTTGCCATCGCGTGGTGCGACAGGATGGCGAGGCGGGAGGGTACCGCTGGGGGATCGAGAGGAAAGAAATGTTGCTGGCGATGGAGAAGTAGGGAACATTTTTGTCCTTGACAGCGCCTTCGCTCTTATCGAGCCGCAGCCGGCATAAGGGTGCGCAATGTAAGGCGAGAGCTGCTGGAAGTTTACTGTGAGTTTTGTGCGGCGGATGATTGCATCTTGGGGGATTGCTCGGCTGAGGAATAACCGGTTCTCGATCGCACTGTCAGTTTGCCGTAGCCCGGGGCGTAGGCTTCCACACGAATCGAACTGTCTGTTGGCTTGCTGCCCTGATTTTTGGGGCTGTAAGCAATGATGTATTGCGAGCGGATGTCGTGGGCGATGGTGCGGGTGATTTCTCCGACCTGATCCAAAGTCTCAGGAAAGTATGCGACTCCACCCGTGGCCTGCGCCAGGCGCGATAAGGCTTGACGGCCGCGTGCCTGCAATCCTCCGCCAGTAAGGCCGATGGCGTAGACGGTTGGACCGTTCGGCAACTGTAGTCGATGCAAGGCCTCGTCCAGAGTTTCCTGGCTCATATTGTCTTGACCGTCGGTGATGACGAGGAGAACTTGTTTGTCGAGGCGCGGATTGTTTCTCAGGTGCACGGACGAGGCGACGACCGCGTCGTAGAGCGCGGTGCTGCCCGCGGCTGAGACCTGATGCAAGGCCGCTTGCAGCAGATTTATATCGGAGGTGAAATCCTGATCGAGATAATACTTCTGCGTGAAATTGACGACGAAGATCTCGTCCTGCGGATTGCTGGCGCGAATCAAGTTTAGGACGGCGCGGCTTACTTCGTCGCGCTTGTCGCGCATGGATCCGGAGTTGTCGACCACAATGCCCATGGCCACCGGGACGTCCTGGCGACGGAAAGACGTGATGGGCTCCGGGACGCCATTTTCGAAAACTTTGAATGCACCCTGGTCCAGGCCGGAAACCAGACGGCGCTGATCGTCAGTAACAGTGGCGTGTAGGATGATCTCCTCAACTTCTTTCTTGAAGACGAACATGCTGCCCTGATCGTTGGCAGGTGGTTCATCGGCGGACGGCTCGCCGGCGGCGGGTTCTTGACCGGAGTCTGCCGCGGTTGGTGGGGTGGCTGCGGCCGGTTGAGTGTTGGAATTTGGCGACGCTGGTGCTTGCGCGTCTGGCGTAGAACTTGCGGGATCTGGCGTGGTGGCGGAGGAGGGCGCGGACGTCTGTGGCCAGGCCCTCGTCGAAAGCGGCAAGGCAATCGAGAGAGCGATTAAACAAACGAAACCCAGAATTCTAGAGGAAGAAAAGAACATTGCAGTCACCCAGTTGCTGAAAATAGAAGTCCCGGCAGTTGGCCGGGACCTCCACAGAGCATCTCGAAAGGAAAATTACGAAGCACGACGTTGACGGTTGTCCTGCTCGTTGTCCTTCTCCATATCGCTCTGGCCACCCTTTTTCTGCTGCTGACCAGATTGCTGTCCGGACTTTTGCTGATCGAGTTGGCTGCCATGCTGGCCCTGACCGGGTTGGCCCGACTGACTGCCTTGTTGACCTTGTCCGGACTGTCCTGATTGGCCGTGTCCTTGTTGACCGGACTGGCCCTGTTGTTGACCGGATTGGCGTTGGCCCTGTCCAGACTGACCGGACTGCTGGCCCTTCTTTTCCATATCGTCTGACATTAAAAACTCCTCCTAAACAAAGCACGAGCCGCCCCGCGCCTTGCGAATTTACTGCTAAACATTAGTTGCTTTGGGAGATAACAAGGTTGGGAGGTGGGGATGATTGTTGGGAGATATTGAGCTCGGTGGCAAAGTGAACGTTAACTCATAAATGTAGGTGGGCAATTTGTCGAAAGCGCCGGAAGAATGCTTTGCGGCGGCTGCGAAGCTGCGTGTTGAGTAGGGGTCCCTTCGGCTTCGCTCAGGGCAGGTTCTCCTACTGCGCTCAGGATGTCAGGGTCAAATGCTCTCTGACCGCGGGCAGGCAGGAGCTACGACCCCACTGGGAACAGCAGGGAGCCTCCCGCACCTGGAATGTGTTGCAGTCCCGATGTGCAAGGCTCCCCTTCCAGCTTCGCCCTATTCGCGCCGGTGCATCACGATACAACTATGATGGCGATGCGAATGCCGGGATGGGCCAGGTCAAACAGAAAATATTCTCCATCGATGTAGTCGATGTAAAGCTGATCGGTGTAAGCCCAGTCCGTGGGCCAAGCATCCGACAGGGTGAACCAATACCCGCCGTACTGAAAACGGGGCTGGCCCTCAACCGTTGTCGGTCGCTGAATCACGAAGGTGTGCTGGCGTCCAAAGTTGGAGCGGAACTTCTCATCGGGAATGCGAGCGCCCGCACGGTTGTCAGTGGCTTGCGCGTGAGTAGCCTGGTTTGGCGGCTGCGCTTCGCCGTTTTGCATTTTGTTGTCGTTCGGCTTGCCCATGTTGTCTACTGGACGGCCCATGTTGTCTTCGGACTTGGCGCCTTTGGCGGAGTCATTCGACTGCGAAGCCCTGTTTTCATCTCGGGCTTGATCCGGCTTGGTTTGATCGTGTTCGGTTTGTTTCTGCGGGCGCTTGGTCTCATCTTGAGCCGGCTTGGTTGCCTCGGGCCGCTTGTCGTCTTGCGCTGGTTTCGATTCATCCTGCTGCGCCGGCTTTGCCTGATCGCGTTCATCCTGCGCGTAGCTGGAGGGAGTGAAAAGAGCGAAGCACGCGAGCAGCAAAGATAAAACTAAAGCGGGTGCCAATCTGTTCGATTTCATAGTGGGTTCCTTTTGGTAGTCCAGACCAACAGAATCTGGATCCGATATGCGAGCCTGCGGCCCGCTTGGCGAAAATTTTTAGACGCGGCTTCCTCGCCGGCCTAGGTGAGTGACTAGCGAAATGACAAACAGGACCAGGAAGATGACGAACAACAGTTTGGCGATGCCAGCGGCGGCGACGGCGATGCCGGTGAAGCCGAAGACTGCGGCAATCAGAGCCACTACCAGAAACGTTATAGCCCAGTTCAGCATGATCTTTCCTCCGAACAAAAGTTTTACTGGCGCGATCCTATCGTGAAGACGGGTGCGGGCGAATCCCGCTGAAGCTGTAGGTTTTGATCTTGCTTACCGGAGTGAACGATCCGCGGAAGGGGGCAGGCGCCACATGCTCCCGCGCACGAGCGCCTGCTTATACAGCGTAGTTTCAGAAGGGAATCCAGCTTAGGGCAAGGCCCAGGGAGTGCCCATACGGCGAACACTGTATTTTTGTAAACCAAATTTGCCGAGCCCGAGTATGGGGCCGCGATGAGACGAGGTTACCCAGAACGCTGTATGGATTCTCCATGTCGAGAGAAGTAGAAACGCAGGAGTGCCGCCTCTCATCGCGGAGATCAGGGCCATTTATGAAACGAGCGACCAGTTTCGGAGTGACAGTGGGCCTGCTGATGCTAACGTCGTTTAGTTTCGGTGATGACTTGCAAGCCCCGATTCCTCCGGCTTCGTCGGATATTCTCGGGCCTCCGCTGATTACTTGGACCGAGCAGCAGCGGCCCGGGCCGTTGCCGGATGCAACCCAGCCCCGGGGAGAGACGGACAAACTGGCGGCCGCCGGACCGAGCCAGCAACAATTTGTGTGGCAGAGTTTTACGGGCATCGTGGTTAAGATTCAGGCTGGATATTTTCTGAAAGTCGCGGATGATCGCCTTTACCGGCTCGACGACGGGGAAAGCGTCAACCCGCTTGAGGGCAAACGGGTGAAGCTCGCTGGCTGGATCGGCGAGGATGGGCAAGGCATCCGCGTCATGAGCATTGAGGGGATTTGGTAGTCGTGTAGTTTGAAAATCGCCGTAGTCTCAGCGGCAGAACGGCTTGCTGAAAACTGGTTTCTCGCGGCCCACTCCCTCCAGGGGCATCTGAATTTCAAGGTAGTTATGGCCCCGCTGAAGCGATGCCCTGATACAAACCTGAGTTTTTCCGCAACCGAGAGCTCCTAATCGGATTCGTAAAATTAAATCAGGCTGCCTCACCTGAGGGAGATTTCGCATTGATCGTAGCGGGCTTGGCGTGAGCGGGGCGGTGAATCTCCTGCGCAAGAGTCGGGCGTTGCTTTATGGGAAACTCGGGCAACTCGACTATCCTGCCGGTCTGAGCCGATTCGTCGATTGCACGAACGATGCGAACGTCTGCCAGACCTTCGAGGCCGGAGGGTTCGGGCTCCTTATTGTTGAGAACGCAGTCGGAGAAGTAAATCAGTTCGGCGGCGAACTGATCGCGCTTGCGAAAAGTTTTCGTCGTCGTTTTCGTTCCAATGGTTATGCGTTGTTTGAGGGGCAGGGAATAGTCGTAGGCAGGTTCGGCGGTCAGGACGCCCTTGGCGCCGATCAGGCTGTAACGGCTGATATCGGCGGCGCCGAAGCTGCAGGTGAAAGTCGCGAGCCTCTCCCCGGGAAAGCGCATGAGGACAGAGGTCATTTCGTCGATCTTGCGGAAGCGGCGTTCGGTGTTGTTGGCGCTGAAGGCAGACACTGAAGTCGGCTCGGTTCCGAAGAGGTAGCGCGCAGCGTTAATGCAATAGACGCCCATGTCATAGACCGGGCCGCCGCCATTTTCCGTGGGTTCGGTGGCGCGAACATTATCGGGGTCAACTTGCTGTGCGAACTCGGAGGCAAAAATTCTGAGGTTGCCGAGTTTGCCGCTCTTGGCGAGTTCGATCGCTTTCAGATTGGCTTCCTCAAAATGCAGGCGATAGGCAATCATCAACTTCACCTTGTTGGCGTCCGCAGCCTCGATCATCGCCAGGCAATCTTCTTCGGTCACGGCCATCGGCTTCTCGCAGAGCACGTGGACTTTGGCCTTGGCGGCGCGAATGGCAAAATCGCGATGCAGGTGGTTGGGGGTTACCAGGTAGACGGCGTCGACCACGGCGAGGGCCTGATCATATTCTTCGTAGGAGTACACGTGTTTGAGACGATACTTTTTGCCAAGCTTGTTGCGCTTGGCTGCGTCGCCGGAAACGATGGCAACGAGTTCACAGTTAGACGTGTTCTTAAATGCAGGCAGAACGGCAACTTGAGACAAGTGTCCGATGCCCACGACGGCGTATCGAACCTTGCGGGTTGAGTTCGTTTTGCGGCCCATGGTTCTCTCCTCATTCGGCTGGTTGGATCATATCAATGGACGAAGGGCAAGAACTACGCCTCTTTCTTCTTCGGTACCTTGGCTCCCTTTTTGCGCGCTTCGGATAGACCGATGGCAATGGCTTGCTTGCGACTTTTTACGGCGCCGCCTTTACCAGCTTTTCCGGAACGAAGCGTACCTTTCTTTTTACGGCGCATTGCGCTGGCTACCGTTTTGCCTGCGGCTTTTCCATATTTGCGACTTGAGCTTTTTTTGCGGCCAGAACTTTTCGAATTGGGCATTAGATTCTCCTGTCTTTTAGAGATGTGAGGCCAACGAGAGGTTGGATGGAAGGGAATTCACTCTGGTCAGGATAATGGCTGAGTTGCCCCGGTTACGGGCGATGGAATCTCAGCGGCGGTTAGCCGCTCGCATGCCCTCCTCGATGCGCTTTTTGGCTTGTTTAGGGCCTTTGACGTCGATGATCCGGTACTGGCGCTGGCTCAACCCGTGATAGTTTTCGAAGAAGACTTCGAGTTCGCTTAGAAATCTTTTGCCCAAGTCGTCAATGTGCTTGATGTCGGCAAAGCTGTGGTTGGCTTTTTCGATGGCGACAATACGATCGTTTCGCAGCTTGCCCTTCTTGTCGATCTGTTCGCCTTCGATGATGCCGATCAGACGACATTTCAAAACGCAGCCGGGGAAGGCCGGTTCATCCATGAGAACGAGAACATCGACGGGATCGCCATCTTCGGCAAGGGTTCGCGGAACGAATCCAAAATCGTAGGGAAAGGCCATGCCGGCGGGCAGCACCGTTTTCAACTCAAAGACTTTTTGCTCGGAATCGAAATCGTACTTGTTACGGCTGCCCTTGGGCGTTTCGATGATCACCTGAACGATAGCGTCATCGTCCTGATCCCAGGATGGAAGCCGGGAGGGATCTGCGAGTGACCGCGTGTGCCTGCCATTTTTGCTCATCGATATTGATGCTCCTCTCGACGGTGGGTATTAGATCGCATCCGTCAGATTGATAACTTGCGAAGTTTTGCACGGGCCCTTCTCGCGAATGTTTCACGTAATTCCCAAAGAATGAGCGAGGTTGCCAGCCAGGCGGCTGAGGCTGCCAGCAAGACTACGGCGGTCGAAGTCTTCGGAAGCGTTTTCCAAACGACCAGGGCGAAGGCGGCTAGCCCAATGCTGCCCAAGGCCGCTCCCGATGCGTCGATGCCGGCAACGGCGCGTCCTCTCTTTGTGCCTCTTGGACTACGTGAGGGGCTTTCTTCTTGCTCGTGATTCTTATCTTCGTATTTTTCAACTTCATGTTTTTCGATCAGGCTCGCGGTGGCGGGCAGAATGGCTGGGAAGGCGAGGAAGAGGCCGCCGATGGCCGGTCCATAGTGACTGGCTATGAATCCGGCCAACGCGGTGACGCTGCCGCCAAAAACGAAGCGAATCAGGTACTCGTACCACTGTGACTGTCCGAACTCGGACACGTCGATCTTGATGTTCATCTTCATCCGGCGAACTCCCGTAGGAGATACCAGAGGCCGAAGGCGGAGGCGAACCACAGGGGCATGATCAGGCTGGTGACCGCCAGAGCCGGCACTTTGCCGCGCGTCAAGCAGCGGCTGACGACGGAGGCGTAAAGAAAGAATGCGAGGGCGCCGAGCACCATCGAGCGGGTTTCGAGGCTGGCATATTGTTTACCCTCATGGGCCACGGTCAGCACCAGGGTGGCAAGAGCTACGGAGGGAGCGGCTCCGAACAATCCGGCGAAGCTCTTGGGCTTGAGTATGTCGCCGAGTAGGGAAAATGCGGAGACCACGGTTCCGCCGACGATGATTCTCAACAATATGTCTAGCGTTGTTTTAACTCCTGGTCGCTTGCATCGGTGGCGCTAAGGCAGAACCCTTTGTTGCCAAAGGGCACCGAGGGGATGGTGCGAAAAAGACTATCACGTATTTCGAGAGCGACCAGAAGTTCAATCTGTTTACTTATTGGTAATTGCAGTAAACACCTGATTGAAGCGGCAGGGGTACTTTGCGACCATGCGAGTGTCCCCTTCCGAAGGCCGCTGTGCTCAGCGGGCGGGTGTCTATCTCTTCAAGGAGGGCTTATGAAGCGTGGTCCTCTCCCGGTCGAAGCTCGCTTAAGTCATTGGAAAGATCTCTATATTGCCGCCCTGTTCGAGACCGATAAGGCTAAGCTTCCCGAGAGAATTCGAGAGGCAGAAGTGGCGATCGTCACGCTCAGGCAAAAATCGATGAGGGCAGGAGTCGATAGCCAGGAGAGACGAGTTCTGGATTCGGCGCTGCTATCGCTGCAGGCGCTGGCAAATTGTGTCCTGACCGCGCGAAGCGTCGCGGCGTAATCGGAATTAGTGTGTCCGCCCACAATCCCAACCAAACTTTCAGCCCGCAGCCCGCCGTTCTGATTCCACGCGAGTCACACGAAGTGCTCTGTGCGATGACTTTCGCCGGATTGATCGTGCCTGATTACGGAGTGGTAGCAGGTCGAATCCAGGTAATTTTTACGATGTCTCGACGAGCGGTTGCCAGAGTTCGACGCGGTTGCCCTCAGGGTCGGTGATCCAGGCGAAATGGCCGTAGGAGGCGGATTCCTGCTTGGGATCGATGGGGACATTCGCGGCGCGGAGCTGAGTGAGGAGGGCTTCGAGATCATCGACGCGATAGTTGATCATGGCGCGCTGGGTGGGCTCGCCGAAGTGCTTGGTGGTGTCGGGGAAGAGCATCCAGGCAGTCTGGCCGGTGCCGGCGGGGACTTCGTCGGACCAGAGGAGGGTGGCACCACCGTATTCGGCGAGTTGGATGCCAAGGTGCTGGCCGTACCAAGCCGCGAGAGCTTTGGGGTCGCGGGCTTTGAGGAACACGCCGCCGATTCCGGTGACTCGTGCCATGAGGATCTCCTTGGGGTGTGTGTGAACGGGCGAAGAAAAGCAGATCTTTCCGCCGCGGTAAAAGATGATAGCAAATAAGTGAGACGGAGTGACGGAAAACGCAGTGACGGAAAAACGCAGTGCGGATTGCCACGATCAGGCACTGAAGGTGGCGACGAGGTGGGCGCGGAATCGATTGCGGGGCTAGGGTTGGTCCAAGTGTTAACGAACGCGCTCTACTGTAATGCCGCTTTGATCTCGCCGTGCTTGTCGAAGCCGATGTGCAGGACGGTCTCTTTTCCACCGGCAACTTCACCGGTTAACGCGGTCGATTTGTCCAAGGCCGGCGAGTTCTCTGCAGCTTCAGCGGTGACTTGAACGCGGAACGTGTGTTTTCCAGAGGGTAGCTGAATGGTGTGCACTTCGTGTCCCTGCACATGATGGAACACGCCGAGACGCTTCTTGTCGGTGCCCTGGAGCGCGTGGGAGTAACTGAGTTGGTCGTCGACCCAGATAGAGAGCTGAGCTTCGGAAAATTTGTGATCGACTTCGATGGCCAGGGTTGCGGTTGGCAGCGGGGCTGCGGAGACGGCGGGAGCGGCCGGCGGCGGAACGGCGACAGCCGCGGTCAGCTTCGTGGCGGGGTAAATCTGATCGGCGGAGACCGGTTTCAACGGCAGCTTTTTAGCGGCCGAAGAATCCGAAAAATTCGCCGAGCGCGAGGGCGGCGTTGTTGACGCTTTGGCTTTGCGGGCGGTTGCTGCCTTTTCCGGCTTCGGCGTTTGAGTTCGATGTGGCGGGATGGAAAGGTCGGCTTCTGAGGCGTCAGGGTTTGAGACTGACGAACCAGCCGCGACAGGCACGGACGGTCGAACGTTTACGCTGACAATTCGCTGCGGAATTGGGCCGGCCGCTTTCGGGGGAATGTCTTTGGGGCCGAAGGAAATGACGCGAATGGCCAGTGCCAGCACTCCCGCCAGCAGCACCGCGCCGGCGAAAGACTTCTTTCGGATCACTTGCTTGAGAACATCGAAGGAGGGTTCGGCGGAAGGCCGGTGAATTGGCGTACCGCGCTTCGGTGTGAGCACCCTCGGCGACGGAACCGGGGATGGTGCTAGCTTCACCGGAATGACGTTGTTTTGAACTGGAGTTGCGGGTTGCGGCTTGTCGGGCGATGCACCGTTTTGCAGAAGCTGGAGGTCGGCCAGCATTTCCGAGCCACGCTGATAACGCTCGCCCGCATCTTTTGCCATGGCGCGGGCGATGACATGATCAAGACCGGCGGGCAGTTCGGCATCGAGGACGCTGGCGGGGATTGGGTCGCGATTGACGACCTTGTAACAAATCGTGACCGCGCTGTTGCCTTGAAACGGGCGGAAGCCGGTGAGCATCGTGTAGAGCAGCACGCCTAGCGAAAACAGGTCTGAGCGGCCATCCACGGTGTCGCCGTTCAGTTGTTCGGGCGACATGTAGGCGGGGGTGCCCATAGCCCGTCCGGCGAGCGTCTGGTTGGAGAGGTTCAGCTTGGCGACTCCGAAGTCGGCGATCTTGGCATGGCCGTCTTCGGTCAGGAGTATGTTTTCCGGTTTCAAGTCGCGGTGAACTACGCCCTGCACATGGGCATAATCGAGCGCGTCCGCCAGTTCTGCGGCTAATTGCAGAGCTGTCTCCACCGAGAGCTTGCGCTCAACCTGAGAGGAGATTAATTTGTCGAGCGATTGGCCGCCGACAAATTCCATCACGAGGTAGGGAGTGTGGGTCTCTGCTTCTTCACCCGCATCGAAAATGGTTACGATTCCGGGATGCGATAGGCGACCGGCTGCTTCTGCCTCGCGAAGGAAACGGGCGCGAAAGTCTTTTTCTTCGTCCGGCGGTTGACCCGCCAGAGAGATGGTCTTCACCGCGACTACGCGATTGATGCGCGGATCCCGTGCTTTGTAGACGACCCCCATCGCTCCCCGGCCTAGTTCGGAGAGGATCTCGTATCGCCCAAAACGCTCGCCCTTGCGATCCTGCATAGATTTCCTAATGCGCTTCGAGGAGTGGGGAGTCAGCGCTTTTATTTTCTCGCTGTTCGCCCATCGCTCCAAGTTACCGACGTGTTGAGGCTCGGGGAAGCTGCGGGCGAGACGCGAGGCTGGATGCTGAATGTAGAGGGATTGGATGGTTACTAAGGGCTGCGTTTTGGTAACCGCGATCCCTGGAACGCAGCCCCGAAAGGGACTTCTGAATTTAAAGCTTTGCGGCATCGCTAAAAGCGATGCCCTGATACGAACCTGTGTTCTTCAGTAAACTGTAAAAGCCGCAATGAAAATGAAAAAGTGATGCGTGCGGCGCCGCTGAAGGCTCGCCCTTGCCATTCTTGCTCGCGCGGAGTTCTCGGATGGTCCGAGTACGGGGCGAGGCCATCTCTGCGCAAATTTCTGCGGGACCGTCGCTACCGGATTGTTGGTGGGGGTCTACGGCATCCCACGGATGGGCGAACTGAGGTTGGCGGACGCAGACTCATCCGAGTATCGGCTCCTTGGACGAGAAGCGCATGGCGTGCAAGGGATCCGAAAATTCAGGCTTGGAGGCTTTGCAAGATGACAGCAACTAAACTTACTTTCCTCGCGTTGCTTTTGTTATGCGCAACTTGGGTCGTGGCACAAAGCGCGCCGGCAGGCGGCACAGCACCAGCTGGCGGCAGCAGCGCCAGCCAGGCTCAGACGCCCGGCACATCGACCACGCCGGGAAATGAGACAAACCCGGGGACGCCGTCGACGGTGCCGAACTCGACCTCTCCGAATACCACTTCTCCGAACTCGAACACACCGAGCAACAGCACGAACTCTACAACATCTGGAACGTCGACGAATAACAACAACAATAAAAATGGCCAGCCCTGTGACACCATGCCGGGCGAACCGGGCACTCCGAGTGGATCGGCGACAAATCCTGGATCGACCGATTCGGGATCGTCTTCGCCATCGACTGGGACTTCGGCAGCGGGAACGCCTTGTCCTAAGTAGCCAATTCAATCCAACGGAAATCAGGGGTGGGCCCAGTGGGCTCACCCCCTTTTGTTTGGCGGGTGGAAGCTCAATTCGCCGCCGAGCCTTCGACCTTGACGCGCGAGACGCCCGTCGCCACACAACCTTGTGTTATTCGTAGGAGAACGTGAGCTTATCTAGATAGACGGAGTACGGCGCCTGAACATTGTTTCCATCCATCTGATAGTTGATGGTGATGCCATCCCAACTCGACGTGCCGGCAGCGTAGGTCTGATTGACGGGGTTGGTGACGCCGTTCAACGTTATCGACTGAAATAACAGCTGGTTGCTCGAGGTGCGCTGCACCTGAATGGTCAGGTGATTCCAGGAATTGTTTTTCGGATAACAGGCGATGCCAGTGGGAACCCAGTGCTGCGCGACGTTATCCCAGATATCCCATTCGTTGCCGCCGGCGATGCGGCACTCATGGCCCCAGATGAAGCCCATGCCACCGAAGAACTGGTTAACGTCGAATTCGAGAGCTTGTGCGGCTCCGAGATTGGTGCCGTAGAAATATACGTCGTAGGTGAAGTTGTGATAGTTGGGGACAGAGTTGCCGCTGATCAGGTGGTTGTACCAGATGACATCCCAGTAGGGGCCATTTCCGCCGATGCCGAACTGACTGGCGTCTCCGGAGAGGGACGGGGACTGAACACCCTGCTTGGTGGACCACGAAATCTGCGGGCCGCATGGATTGCAGTCGACGAAGTTCGGGGGGCCTTGTCCAGCCGATTGCCAGCCATTGCTGGCCTGAACGTTGCTGAAAGAATTCCCGCCACCAGCCACGCTGATGGTGACGGGGGCAGTGGAAGCTCCCCCACAGTTGTCCCATTCCTCGACTACGGTGTTGTAGGTACCCGGGCTGAGGCTGAGATTTGTGTTGAGACTGGCGCCGTTGGTCACATACGCAAGTTGATTCGGGGCCGTGTAAATGCCCATCGAGGCAACGCCCTTGGAACAGCTTGACGTGGCTGTGGCCGCAAAATTCACGGGTGAGCCGACGGAACCGCCGCTAGGCGCAGTGATGTGAACCCCCACCTGGTTGCTGACAGTGATGGTAACCGGGGTAGTCGAGGCGCCGCCGCAGTAATCCCATTCTTCGACGACCGTCTTATAGGCGCCGGGATTTAGATTCAGGCTTGTGTTTAAGGTGTGGCCATTGACAACGTAAGCCAGTACGCCGGGAGCGGTATAGATTCCCATGGAGGCCACGCCTTTCGAGCAGGACGATGATGCCGAGGCTGCGAAAGAGACTGGCCCTTGCAAAGTCTGACCGTTTTGGGGACTGGTAACGGTGACGCCAGCCATTGCAAATGGAGTGGAAATCGCCAGTAAAGCTATGATAATAAAGACATACTTCGACATACTACACTTCTCCCAAGGATTGAAGATATGCAACTGGTACTGTGGGTGAAACTTATCCTAGTGCCCGACGGAAAAGACGGACTCTCTGGTTAGAAGAAGTGGCTCTGGCACCTTGCGCGGAGTGCTAGCGATCATCGCAAGTCCCTTGAAATAGATATCTGAACTGCTGCAAGGAAAGCTGCTGAAATGATCCTGAATTTTGCAGAGCATACCAGAAACACTGTATATCGAGCAAGAAAAAAGCGTGATTTTTAATAGTCAGAAGTGCATTTCGGGATAGTTCGATCAGGTTGAGCCATCCTTTAGCAGATTCGGCCGCCGAATCGTGGCTGAACCTACCCGCGTGGCAGATCGCTTACGAACCTTTACTTTCCGTTACCGAGTCTTTACCTGTGAAATGCAAACGAATGGCCAGCGAGCAGCGTCCAATCACAGTCATAGAGATGAGCGGTGGTGTGCAACTTGGCAAGGGCGATCGTCGACCGCATACGAATGACGCATACGAGTCGTTATCATTTACTTATTGTCCAATATTCATTGCCAAAGCAGTGGGGATTCAGAGTCTGCACGATGGGGCAGGGCAGCCAGATAGCCGGCAATTTAATGTCCCGACCGATACGGCAATTTTCTCTTGCTGGTAAGAAGTGGCCAACCTCCCTCCACGGTGGCAGGATGTCACGCTAAACTGTTACGGAGCAAAAAAATCCTGAAGTTATCTCAACGCCGCCTAGGCAGGCTAGAAAGCTGCAACAACTGATGCCGGAAGATACATCGGAAAATAAAGCTCCCGCTACGCAGGCAGATGCTTCGCATCAACTGCCATCCGCCACGCAGGCAGACCCTTCGCACCAACTACCTCCCGCCGGCCGTTCGAAGAGCAAATGGTCAAAGATTCTGGTGTGGATCGCGGTGGTGCTTATCTTTGCGATTATTTTCTGGTTGGTGATGCGTCAACACGACCAGACCCAAAGCGCCGCGCCATCCCGGCGGATGATAGGAGGTACGGTCACGGTGACGGCGGCCACGGCGCAGAAAGGGAGCATTGGAATCTATCTGGATGCGATTGGCACGGTGACGCCTGTGTATACCGCCTCGATCACAAGCGAGGTGACGGGAATGGTGAGCGCGGTCCACTACAAGGAGGGCCAACTGGTGCGCAAGGGCGAGGCACTGATCGATATTGATGCACGGCCCTTTGAGGCCCAGTTGATGCAGGCCGAAGGCACGCTGGAACGCGACACGCACGTGCTCGGCCAGGCCACCATGGACTTGGAGCGTTATCGCGAAGCGTGGGCGAAGAACGGCATTCCCAAGCAGACTCTGGATGACCAGGAAAAAATCGTGCTCCAGGACCAGGGCACGGTGAAGCTCGATGAGGGCACGGTGCAGTACGACAAAGTGCAGGTTGGCTTCTGCCATATCGTTGCGCCGATTCCAGGGCGGGTCGGACTGCGGTTGATTGACCCCGGCAACGTGGTGCAGGCGAACGGGACGAATCCGTTGGTTGTGATCACGCAAGTGCAGCCGATCACGGTGATATTTACGATCGCGGAGGACAATCTCGGCCAGGCGCAGGAGCAGATGCGGCACGGAAAAAAATTGGAGGTCGATGCCTACGACCGGGGACAGCAGACCAAGATCGCCGGTGGAAAGCTTTTGAGCTTCGACAACCAGATCGATACGACCACCGGGACGATCAAGTTGCGCGCAATCTTCGACAACAAAAACAGTGCGCTGTTTCCCAACCAGTTTGTCAACACGAGATTGCTCGTCAAAATGCTGGATGGGGTGACGTTAATACCGAGTTCCACGATTCAGCACAACGGGCAGACCGCGTATGTTTATCTGATCCAGAACGACACCGCGCAAATCCGCAACATTAAACCCGGCGTTACGGACGGCGGCAACACGGCGGTGGAGGGCATCAATCCCGGAGATGTAGTTGCCAGCAGCAGCTATGAGAAATTGCAGAACGGCGCGAAGGTTGTAATTTCGAAGAAACCAATTCCCGCTTCCACGAACGAGGGTCCCGCCCAGTGAGTCCGTCGCGACCATTTATTCTGCGGCCCGTCGCGACTTCGCTGCTCATGGCGGCGATCATGCTCGCCGGTATCGTGGCCTATACACAACTGCCCGTGTCGGCGCTGCCCCAGGTTGATTATCCGACAATTCAGGTCGTTACTTTTTATCCGGGAGCCAGTCCGGTGGTAATGGCGACCACGGTGACGGCGCCGCTGGAGCGGCAGTTTGGCCAACTGCAAGGGCTGAGCCAGATGACTTCGACCAGTTCGGGAGGCACGTCGGTCGTCGTCCTGCAGTTCACCTTGAGCCTCAATATCGACGTCGCCGAGGAAGAGGTGCAATCGGCGATCAACGCGGCGCAAAGTTATCTGCCGGCTAATTTGCCGGCGCCTCCGGTGTACAACAAGACGAACCCGGCAGATGCGCCGGTGCTGACGCTCGCCATCACCTCGGACACCGTGCCGTTATCCCAGGTGGAAGACCTGGTGGATACGCGACTGGCTCCAAAGCTCTCCCAGTTGAGTGGAGTGGGATTGGTGAGCATCAGCGGAGGGCAGAAGCCGGCGGTGCGCATTCGCGCGAATCCGGTTTCGCTTTCGTCGTATGGCATCAACATGGAGGACTTGCGCACCGCGCTGGTGCAGGCCAGCGTGAATGCGGCGAAGGGCAACTTCGATGGTCCGCGACAGGATTATCAGATCGACTCGAACGACCAGTTGGTGAGCAGCGATGACTATCGCAGCGTGGTCGTAGCCTATCGCAACGGCGCGCCGGTGATGTTGACCGACGTGGCGGAGGTGGTTGACGACATCGAGAACAGCCGCCAGGCGGCATGGATGAACGAGACGCCGGCTGTGATTTTGAATGTTCAGCGGCAGCCAGGCGCGAATACCATCAGCGTGGTCAAGAGCATCAAGAAGCTGCTGCCACAGCTCGAGACCAATCTTCCTGCATCGGTGCAGGTCACGACGCTGACTGATTTGACTACCGCGATTCAGGCTTCGGTCGATGATGTCGAGTTCGAATTGATGCTCACCATCGGCCTGGTGGTGATGGTGATCTTCCTTTTTTTACGAAGTCTCTACGCCACGATTATCCCCAGCGTCGCGGTGCCGCTATCGCTGGTCGGAACCTTCGCCGCGATGTACGCGCTGGGATATAGCCTTGACAACCTTTCGCTCATGGCGCTGACCATCTCTACCGGATTTGTGGTGGACGACGCCATCGTGATGATCGAGAACATCTCGCGTTTCATCGAAGAGGGAGAGCGGCCGATGGACGCGGCTTTGAAGGGAGCGGAACAGATTGGCTTCACAATTGTGTCGTTGACTGTTTCGCTGATTGCCGTGCTGATTCCGCTGCTCTTCATGGGAGATGTGGTGGGGCGGCTCTTCCGCGAATTTGCCGTGACCCTGGCAGTCACCATCGTTATCTCGGCGGTGGTTTCGCTGACGCTGACTCCCATGATGTCGGCGCGCATCTTGCGGCATGAGCCCAAGGAGAAGCAGGGTCGCATTTACCGATGGTCGGAGACTGTGTTCGAGCGCATGATCGCGTTTTATGGGCGGACACTGAAAAAAGTACTGGAGTATCAGACGATCACACTGCTGGTGGCTGTGGGAACGCTGGTGCTGACCATCATTCTTTATATTGTCATTCCCAAGGGATTTTTTCCGGTGCAGGACACGGGAGTCATACAGGCGATTTCGCAGGCTCCGGAGACGATTTCTTTTCCGGCGATGGCGCAGAAGCAGCAGGAAGTCGCGAAGGTTATTCTCGCCGATCCGGCTGTCCAGAGCCTTTCTTCGTTCATTGGCGCCGATGGCACCAATACGACATTGAACAGCGGGCGCATGTCGATCAACTTGAAGTCGCTGGCCGATCGCGGGCATACCAGCGCCTCGGATGTGATTCGCAGATTGCAGTCGAGCCTGGGGAATGTGCAGGGAATCAAGCTCTACATGCAGCCAGTGCAAAACATTACGGTCGACGACCGCGTGAGCCGCACTCAATACCAGTACACGCTGGAAGATCCCGATGCGAATGAATTGAACGACTGGACGAATCGTTTTGTCGCGAAACTGAAGGCGCTGCCGGAACTGGAGGATGTGGCGACAGATCAGCAGACGGGAGGGCTGGCGGTTTCGCTCATTATCGATCGTGCCACCGCGTCGCGGCTGGGCATTGCTCCTTCCACCATTGACAACACGCTGTACGACGCATTTGGGCAGCGGCAGATCAATACGATGTACACGCAACTCAACCAGTACCACGTGATTCTTGAGGCGCAGCCGCAGTTTCAGTTGGATCCGAGCACTCTGCAGCATCTTTATATACAGTCCAACGCCTCGTCGGGAACTTCGGGGCCGGGGGCTTCGACTTCCTTCTCAGCTTCTGGCTCATCTTCTGCCGGATCGAATGCAACCACTGCTCCAGTGCTTTATACGCCGTCTTCGGGGGTGCTGAGCACTCCCGCGAATGCTCTGGCGCCGAGCAGTTCGACCAGTTCGGGAACGAGTTCATCTCCCAACACCACCACCAGTTCGGCCATCAGCAAGGCCGTGCCGCTGAGCGCATTTACGCGCTACGAGCGGACTCCGGAGACTCTTGCCATTACGCATCAGGGGCAGTTTCCGGCGGTTACGGTTTCGTTCAACCTCGCTAACAACGCCGCACTCGGAAGCGCCATCACGGCCATCGACAAGGTGCAGAAGGATATGCACATGCCGCCCAGCCTGCAGGCCGATTTTCAGGGGACGGCTGCATCATTCAAAAATTCGCTGTCGAACGAGGCGTTGCTGATTCTCGCCGCGCTGGTCACGGTGTACATCGTGCTCGGCGTACTGTATGAGAGTTTCATTCATCCGGTCACGATTCTTTCCACCCTGCCCTCGGCCGGCGTGGGCGCGCTGCTGGCCCTGATGCTGTTTGGCCAGGATCTTAGTGTGGTTGCGATCATTGGCATCATTTTGCTGATCGGCATCGTGAAAAAGAACGGCATCATGATGGTTGACTTTGCGCTCGAGGCGGAGCGGGAGCATGGCAAAAATGCGACCGACGCGATCTATGAAGCCAGCTTGCTGCGTTTTCGTCCGATCATGATGACCACCATGGCCGCGCTGCTGGGCGGGATCCCGTTGGCTCTAGGAAGAGGCATTGGCTCCGAAATTCGGCGCCCGTTGGGTATTGCCATGGTCGGAGGCCTTTTATTGAGCCAGGCACTCACGCTTTACACCACCCCGGTCATTTACATTTTCTTCGATAACTTGGGGGAGAGGTTCTCGCGTTTTCGCTCTGGCTCTCGCTCCGATGAACCTTCCAACGGCATGGCGAATGGAGGACCGAACGGCCCCGTTCCACCTGCGGAGCCGGCATGAACCCCTCGGGACTTTTTATCCGGCGGCCCGTGGCCACTACTTTGCTGACCATCGCTATTGCTCTGGCGGGAGCGATCGCATTTACCGTCCTGCCTGTTTCACCCTTGCCGCAGGTTGACTTTCCGACTATCTCCGTGGGCGCAGGGTTGCCGGGAGCCAGCGCTCAAATCATGGCGTCTTCCGTCGCTACGCCGCTGGAACGGCAGCTCGGCCACATCGCGGGTGTTTCGGAGATGACCTCGGCGAGTTCGCTGGGCACGACCGGCATCACGATTCAGTTTGACCTGAGCCGGAATATCGATGGAGCGGCGCGCGATGTGGAAGCGGCGATCAGCGCGGCCCGCACGTATCTGCCGGCAAATCTGCCGGGCAATCCAACCTATCGCAAAGTAAATCCTGCAGACTCGCCGATCATGATCATCGGCCTGACCTCCAAGAAATTCGATACCGGAAAATTGTATGACGTCGCTTCGACGGTGATGTCGCAGAAGCTTTCCCAGATTAATGGTGTAGGACAGGTATCGGTTGGCGGAAGCTCGCTGCCTTCGGTGCGTGTCGATGTTAATCCTACCCAGCTCAACCAGTACGGGCTGACGATCGCGAACGTGCAGGCGGTGTTGAGCACGCAGAATGCCGACTTGGCCAAGGGACAAATAATCGACGGGTACACGACAGCCGACATCACCGCTAATGATCAGATTTCGACCGCCGAGGATTACAAACCGATTGTCGTCGGGTACCACAACGGTGGCGCAGTCCGGCTCTCGGACGTTGCCGAGGTCACGGATTCGGTCTCGAACATTCGGTCCGCAGGCTTTTTGAATGGCGTGCCTGCGGTCATGATGATCATCTTTCGCCAGCCCGGCGCAAACATCATCCAGACCGTTGAAAATATCCGCAGCGAGTTGCCATTCCTGAAGGCTTCGATTCCCCAGGGCATCAATACCACCATCGTTCTCGACCGAACCACCACGATTCGCGCTTCGGTAACGGACGTCGAGCGCTCGCTGATGATCTCGGTCGGCCTCGTCATTCTGGTGGTGTTCATTTTTTTACGGAGTCCTCGCGCCACGCTGATACCTTTCGTCGCGGTTCCGGTTTCTATCATTGGCACCTTCGCGGTGATGTATCTGCTCGGATACAGCCTCGACAACCTTTCGCTGATGGCGCTCACGATTTCGACGGGATTCGTGGTGGACGACGCGATCGTTGTGATGGAGAACATCTCGCGTCACCTTGAACTCGGAATGAAGCCGTTCGCGGCGGCGCTGAAGGGCGCGCAGGAAATTGGCTTTACCGTGTTTTCCATCAGCGTATCGCTGATCGCGGTCTTCATTCCGATTCTGATGATGGGAGGCATTGTCGGCCGGCTGTTCCGCGAATTCGCAGTGACACTATCGACGGCGATTCTGGTGTCGATGGTGATTTCATTGACCACGACGCCGACCATGTGCGCCTACCTGCTAAAAGAAAACAAAGCAGAAGACCACGGAACGATGTACAAGGTCAGCGAGAAATTTTTTGCCGGGCTGCTCAAGACCTACCAGCGCACTTTGGTCTGGGTGCTCGATAATTCGTTTCTGACTCTGACGGTGCTGGTGCTCACCATCATTTTGAACTTTGCGATTATCTGGAAAATTCCCAAGGGATTTTTCCCGCAGCAGGATACGGGCGCCATCGTGGGAGGTTTGCAGGGCCCGCAGGACGCGTCGTTTCCCCTGATGGACGATTCCATCAAACAGTTGGTGGGAGTGATCAAAAGCGATCCGGCGGTTGACAATGTGATTGCTTTCACCGGCGGCCAGGGCTCAACCAATTCGGGATTTATCTACATGGCGTTGAAGCCGCTTAATGAGCGCAAGATTGGAGCCGCCGATATCATCAACCGGCTGCGGCCGAAGATGAACCGCCTGCCCGTGGCCTCCGCATTTCTGCAAGCGGCGCAAGACCTGCGTATCGGAGGCAGAGGTAGCAATGCACTGTATCAGTACACCATTCAGTGCGATAACGTGCAGGACCTGCAGAAGTGGGGTCCCATTCTGCTGGCTGAAATGAAAAAGCTGCCGGGGCTGCAAGACGTCAACTCCGACCAGCAGAATGGCGGTCTTTCCGAATTTGTCACCTATGACCGGACCAGCGCCGCGAAGCTGGGGCTGACGGCACAGTCTCTCGATTCCTCGCTCTACCAGGCTTTTGGTCAATCGCAAGTCTCCATTATCTATACGCAACTCAATCAGTATTACGTTGTTCTGGAGGTCGCTCCGAAATACTGGCAGACCCCTCAAGGCTTAAAAGATATTTACCTGCGATCTGCAAGCGGTAGCAAGGCGGTCGGCGGCGGGAATACGCCACTCAATGCCGTGGCTAATTATCAATCGAGCACGACTCCGCTATCTGTAAATCATACCGGCCTGTTTCCTTCGGTGACCGTATCGTTCAATCTTGCGTCGGGAGTTTCCTTGAGCGATGCTACGCAGCGCATCGCGATCATGCAGCAGAAACTCGGCACGCCCTCTACCATCCGCGGTTTTTTTGCCGGAACGCTGCTCGCCTACCAGCAATCGCTGAATTCGGAATGGGTCCTGGCGATTACAGCCATCCTCGCGGTGTACATCGTGCTCGGCGTGCTTTATGAGAGCCTGGTGCATCCTCTGACCATCATTTCGACCATTCCCTCGGCCAGCGTAGGCGCCATGCTGGCGCTGACGCTTTTCAAAATAGACTTGAACGTAATCTCGATTATTGGAATCGTATTGCTGATTGGCATCGTGAAGAAGAATGCCATCATGATGATCGACTTTGCGCTGGTGGCGGAACGGGAAGAAGGAAAAACAACGCGGGACGCCATCTTTGAAGCGTGCATGTTGCGCTTCCGGCCTATCGTGATGACGACCATGGCTGCACTGTTCGGCGCGCTGCCTCTGGCGTTTGGCACCGGCACCGGTTCAGAGCTGCGCAGGCCGCTGGGTATTACCATCGTCGGAGGATTGATCGTGAGCCAGATGCTCACGCTCTATACCACGCCGGTGGTCTACTTGTTCCTGGATCGCTTGCGGTTGCGGCTGCAGAAGAAGACGCATGACGATTTCAGAGTTCCGGCGCCGGAGGCGAGCTAAGCAAATGAGGCGGAGATGAAAGTTCGTTGAGGGCGGAATTTTTATGATGATTAAAGAAAATCGAATAGGGTGCATGGCCGCGCGGTGCGTCGCTGTCTTCGTCGTACTTGCGGCAGCGATGCTGACCGGTTGCGTGGTGGGGCCGAAATATCATGCACCCGCAGCGACTCCCACAGGCCAGGTCCCGGCTCCGGCCTACAAAGAATCGCCGGCCCAGGTTCCGGCCAACGGAACGTGGACTGTCGCGCAGCCTGCGGACGCCAAGCTGCGCGGCAAGTGGTGGGAGGTGTTCAACGACCCCGAGCTGAATGCACTCGAAGAGCAGCTGGATATCAACAACCAGAACATCAAAGTTTATTTTGAGAACTTCATGGAAGCTCGCGCGATTGTGCGCGAGGCCCGCTCGCAATATTTTCCGACGGTGACGGCCGCCCCTTCCATCGGGCGCTCTCGCACCTCAGCGAACCTGGGCGCCAATTCGAACAATGGCACGAAGCAGCAGATGCAGACTGCGAATTTCTCATTGCCCGTCGACGCTTCGTGGACGCCCGACCTTTGGGGCAAGGTCCGCAACACGGTGCGGCAGGCGCAATATGCTGCTCAAGTCAGCGCGGCGGACCTCGAGAATGAGCGGCTGACCGAGCAGGCGAGCCTGGCGGAATATTTTTTCGAGATTCGCGGGCAGGACATGCTGCAGAAAATTTTCAACGAAACGGTGGCGGCGGACGAGAAGCAACTCGAACTGGCAAAGTCGCTCTATGATTTGGGCATCAGTGACCAGATCGCGGTCGTGCAGGCGCAACTGGCGCTGCAGACCGCGCAAGCGGGAGCGACAAATGTTGCCATAGCGCGCGCGCAATATGAGCACGCCATTGCCATGCTAGTGGGGAAGGTAGCTTCCAATTTTTCGATCCCGGTCAAGCCGATGACCACGGCTCCGCCTCCGATTCCGGTGGGTGTTCCTTCGGAATTGTTGGAGCGGCGTCCCGATATTGCTGCCGCCGAACGTACCATGGCCGAAGCCAATGCGCAGGTTGGCATAGCGTACGCAGCCTATTATCCGAACCTGACTTTGAGCGCTGGCGGCGGCTTCGAAAGTTCAGCCATTTCGGAGTGGTTCTCCTGGCCCAGCCGTTTCTGGTCGGTGGGGTCAACGCTTTCGGAAACTCTGTTCGACGCGGGCTTGCGCCGCGCCACGGTTCATCAATATGTGGCCGTGTATAACGCCGATGTCGCCAACTATCGGCAGACCGTGTTGACCGCCTTCCAGCAGGTGGAAGATGCGCTGGCCGAGGTGCGCATTCTCTCGCAAGAGGTGCAGCAGGAGGAAGCGGCGGTGAAATCCGCGCAAACCAACCTCGAACTGGAAGAGGTGCGTTACAAGACTGGGATCGATCCGTATGTCGACGTTTTGATAGCGCAAACCACTCTGCTGGGAGATATGCAAACTCTCAATGGCCTCCAGATACAGGAGATGACATCAGCGGTGGCGCTAGTGGAGGCTTTGGGCGGAGGCTGGGATCGTTCGCAATTGCCAAGTCCGGCGCAGGTTGCGCAGCCGCCGGCGAGATCCGAGACGACGATACAGCAGTAGGAACTGCGCTCGCGCTTTAGCGGATGCGATTTCGATTACAAATACAGGCACCACTGTAGTGAACGATTGTCGCGTCTGAGCTAAGGTTAATTCTTGGGAAAGGCGCTGAATTTAGTTTTCAGGGTGCCGGATGATTCGAAAACTGAAATCTGGAGAATACCGGCTTTATTCGCGTAAGAAAAATCCGAAGACCGGACGCCGGCGCAATCTGGGCACGTTTGGATCGCGAGAAGCCGCGGAAGCTCATGAGCGTGCGGTGCAATACTTCAAACGCCACTAACGGATTGATCGGCCGAAAAGCTTACATGGCAGGCCGCACTCGCCCTATTTATCCACTACAGTACTCACTCTACATAATTACAGAACATTTTCGATTTTCCTCGTGCCGGCGTCGATCTACGCTCTTCATGCGAGCCTGGTCAGGTTGTAGCTGCAAAAGCGCTGTGGTTATGAATTTCCGAGGGACCAAACGTTCAGCGACGGCAATCCTGACTACCCTTCTGCTTGTATACCTGCTTCCAATTTATTCCCTTGGCGCGAATCATCCATCTACTGTGCCAGCGGGAGAACTTCTGCGGCGAATCGTTGACGGAGAGCTGCGGGCGCAAAAAGACGATCATGCCCACTGGATGTACCAGTTGAGCACGAGCGATTCGGGAAAAGAAGAAGTTAAATGGGTAGTGGAGACGCGGGAAGGCGCGCTCGATCGATTGCTCTCGGTGAACGGTAAGCCGATTTCGGCGCAGCAGCAACAGCAGGAGCATCAGCGTATCGATCGTCTGCTGCATAAGACCGCTGAAGAAAAGAGGCGGCATCGCGCGCAGGAAAATGACGCCCAGCAGACCGAGCACCTGTTCAGAATGCTGCCTGACGCCGTGCTCGCGCGCTATGGAGAGCGTAAAGGCCAGTTGGTAGAAATTCTCTTCCAGCCGAATCCCGATTTCGTTCCGTCGTCGCGGGAAGATGTTGTTTTTCACGCCATGGAAGGCCGGATCTGGGTCGATGAGAAGGCCAACAGGCTGGTTGAAATGGAAGGCCGTTTGAGCCGAGAAGTCAAGTTTTGGGGCGGCTTGCTCGGTTACCTGGATAAGGGTGGAGAGTTTCACGTAAAGCAGTCGGAAGTAGAGCCGGGACATTGGGAGGTGACGGCTTTGCATGTCAACATGCATGGCAAAGCGCTCTTTTTTAAAACGATTGGCGTGCAGCAGAACGAAACACGAACCGATTTTCGCCGGATGCCCGACGATATGACGCTGGCGCAAGCTGCTCAGACCTTGGAGCGGCAATGCGCGCTGCAAGCCGCACCCGAGCACGAGAGGCAGTCGGCGGAGAAAAATATCCGACAGACGTCAGGGGGGCAATCATGAAAAGCAGGTTGCTGGTAATGGCAGCTATATTTTGCGGGGTCGCACTGGCCCAACAAACCGGGGGCACAACGCCGGCGACTGCGATAAACGCAAATGCGCCGGTTTTCGCTCCGGCGCAGACGCTCGGGCAACAAGTGAATATGATGGCGGCACAACCGTCGGAAGGACTGACGGCGCCGGAAGTCCAGCGCGAGCTAGAGCTGCGTTTGCGTTATGATGCCTCGCTGGCTGGTACTTCAGTGGGCGTGAGAACCGACGATCAATCGGTGGTCTTGACCGGAAATGTGAAGACGGAATCTCAGCATGATGAGGCCTTGGGTATAGCAAAAACGTATTCGGGCAATCGCGCGATCGTGGACCAGATCGCAATTCAATGAGAAGCTCGCGGTGCGTTTCGGACGATCATGGGGCGGTTCTAAACGTCGAAGATTCGATATACTCGCGGCGGATTCTGCGCCTGCAGCAGGGTGATCGCAACATTGTGCACCGGAACACCTGCTGTTGTGCGGCCATCGAGCTTCCCGTTGTGTGCGTGCCCGTGCACTACGAGATCGGCTCCGTGACGATCGACGACTTCCGCTAAGCGAGAAGTGCCGAGAAAAGGATAAATCTCTGGAGATTCACCTTCCACCGTGGCGGCGATGGGTGAATAGTGTAAGACGACGACTCGCTTGGGCGTTCGCAGTTGCGACATGGCCCGCTCCAGTTTGACCGCCTCGTCGATGCCGGCGCGAACAAAGGCCTTGATCTCAGCTTCTCCAAAGGCCGTTAGCATGCCGCGGCCAAATCCGCCCACGAATCCCTTGGTGCCCGCAAAGCCGACCCCATCGCGCTCGTAGGCGCTGCCATCCAGGACCTTGATTCCGCCCTCGGTCATCAGGCGCATCAGTTCGCCTTGTTTATCGCATTCATAATCGTGATTGCCCAGAACCACGATGACCGGAATCCGAAAGCGAACCAGAGCGTTGAGCAGCGGCTCCATTTCTTCGGGCTGACCGTAATTGGTCAGATCGCCCGCGACCACGAGAACGTCGGCCTCATCGCGGACGCGACTCAGTTGATCGCGCAACGCGCCATAACGCTGCGGAGTGAAGTGGAGGTCGGCGGTGGCGGCGATTCTCATCGTAAGCGCTCCAATCTGCTTCGAATTCAAGCGCAGGATGCTTCATGGCTCAGGCTCATCTTGGATGCCCGGCCAGCGCGGTAGCGATCGAGAACATTCTCCAGATGCCATTCCTGAAGGTCGATAGCGAACATGCAGTCGTCCACCAGGCTTCCACGAAATTCCTGCTTGGGATCCGGATGAGAGATCGCTTCGCGGAGACGGCCGAGCAGGTCCTGCCAGATATGCATGGGCACGTAGTTCGTTTTGCTGGGATACGCATAGCGAAAGAACAATAGCGACCAGAGAAGAATCTCCCAGTGCTCGCCCGCATAGTGCATAATGCGCTTCCAATCGAGCTTGCCCTGCGTGGCATAGATGATGTGGGCGATGTCGGCGCCATCGAAACGCTCGCGGCGAGTGACAAAAAGCTTTGAAGCCAGCATCTCTTCCGGCGCCAGCAAACGGGTTGCAACCCCTAACACATTGCCCGGAAGCGCGTGCTCGATCCAAGTCGCATCAACCACGATTGTGGCGTTGCTCATTCCTGTAATCAAGTCCACAAAATACCCGTCGCGATGGGCTTTCGCGAGCCACACCGGATCGCAGACCTCGCATTCGAAGCCACGCCTGGAAAGGCAAGCGAGCGCGGTCGGAGCCTCCTCGGCGGAAAGAAAAATGTCGAGGTCTTTGGTTTCGCGGCAAATGCCCGTGTGTTCCTGCAGTGCAAAGGCGCCGGCTACGACGAAAGGCACGCGCTTGGCGTCAAGCAACTCCAGAACGTCGCGAAACATCGCCGCTTGCTTCTTAGGGAGCTTGTGCGGCGTCGACGACGTCAGAGTTCCGCTTTCCCGGGGTTTGGCGTGCCGCTTCGGCATAAGCCAGATTCGATGAGGTATTGGGGAGGGTGGTTGCCGTCAGTACAACGAACGGCCCGAAGTTACTCGGGCGTGAGCAGGGCTACGGGGAACACTCCCAGCGCCTCCGCGACGCCGATTGTGGATGCCGTACCCAGTGCATCCCCGGTGAGCAAGTTGCGATAGCGCTTGGATTGCAGGTTGGGTGGAAGGGCGAGATGCGTATCCTGCCAGATGTCGCTACCGGTGGGCGGACGGTCGTTGGAAGGACGATCGAGGTCTCCGAGTAGACTGCCGATAAGACGCGGAGCAACCACGATTACTTTTGCGGCGCCGTCGTTTCTGGCGAAGGCGACTACATGCTCTGGCTTCGCCCCTGCTGCGGCCAATGGCAAATATTCTCCGTGGTGAAAAAGATTTGCGTGCTGCTGCCGCAGGCAGAGAGCCTTCCAGGTCACGTAAAGTTTCAGCCGGCCATCCTCTGGAGTGGCGAGCAGGTTTTCGAGGACCGATCGATGCGGAGCATTTCCCCACCGGCGGATGCAGTCGAATAATTTCTGGCGGCGCTCGTAGTCGACGGAGCGGCGATTGTCAGGATCGACAAGACTGAAATCCCACAGCTCGTTTCCCTGATATATGTCGGGAACGCCGGGGCAGGTCAGCTTCAGCAAAGTCTGGGAGAGGCTGGTCCACAGGCCGATGCGAGCTACGTGGCGCTGGAAGGGCAGGAAATCATCAAGGAAACGATTCGGAGAATTTCGATCGAGCAAGCTATCCACGAAGGCCAGGACGGCGGCTTCGTAGTCGGTGTTCTGGTTGATCCAACTGGTGTGCTGCTTGCCTTCGCGCATCGCCTTCAACATGTAGGCTTCGATGCGCTCGCGAAAACTTGTCCAGTCGTTTTCACTGGTGGGATTTTCGGGCCACGCGCCGACCAAGGTTTGATAAAGCAGGTATTCGTCGTTCGGCGAGGGAGCAGGCCGGTCGTTGACGGTGCGCCGATGCGTACGATTAAATCGCCGCCAGTCGCGCACCCGCAAGCGCCACGGGCCGGGCATTTCGGAAAGCGCATTGATGCGCGCGCGCACATCCTCCGAGCGCTTGGAGTCGTGCGTGCTGGTGGCCAGCATGGTGTGCGGCCAGGAGCGCAGACGCTCCTGATTCGCGTAATGAAATTCGGCGCTGGTGAAACCGAAACGATGAAGATCGCTGCCCACTTCATTCAGCGAGTCCAGGCGATGGTAGCGGTAGAAGGCCGTGTCTTCAATGCCTTTTGC
The DNA here is from genome assembly GCA_963775845.1 of uncultured Acidobacteriaceae bacterium. Taxonomy (GTDB): domain Bacteria; phylum Acidobacteriota; class Terriglobia; order Terriglobales; family Acidobacteriaceae; genus Acidiflorens. The sequence continues at coordinate 1,873,178 of CAVZKN010000002.1, forward strand.
CATCACCGGACTGGTGAATTGCTGGAATTTCATAACGAAGCTGGTGACCGCGTTGCGGTAGGCCGGATCTTGGCCTTCGGCGCTTCGGGTCAGCAGCACGTCGCTGACGAAATCGAAAATGCTGGTATCGGCGGCAGGACTTCTCCATTTCGCCGAGGCGATGGCGAGGCGGATATAACGCGCGTCGTTCTCGGAGACTCCGGACTGGTTGACGTAGGTGCGGTAGACGGGAAAATTGGCCACGACCTCCGTGATCGCGTCGCGCAAGCTGTTGAAGGTGAAATCGCAGGTGCGGCGCTTGGCCAGGGCGATGCGCATCAAATGGCTGGCCAGAACGGTGAGTTCGCTGACCAGGGCGACGCGAATCATGAGCTTGCGGCTGCGGTAGGCGAGGTCGTCGAAATCGATTTGCTCGCCGATAAAATTCTGGTAAACACGTTTCAGGCGCGTGGCCGCTGCGGAGTCAACAAACAACCCGTTCACGAGATTCGCGAAATCGTAGCCGGTTGTGCCGCTCACCGGCCACTCTGGGGGCAGCTTTTCAGAGCCGGTGAGGATTTTCTCGATGACCACATACGGCGGCTCATCGCTCGATCCGTTTTCCGATTTCTCTGCTGCAATCTTCATGCTCTGATGAAGGCGCTCGAAGTATTGGGCGGGATCGTACAGACCGTCGGGATGGTCAACGCGCAGTCCATCGACTTTGCCTTTCGCGACGAGATCGAGAACGAGGCGATGGGTCGCCTGAAAAACGTTCTCATTTTCCATGCAGATTCCGGCGAGATCGTTGGTGTCAAAAAAGCGCCGGTAGTTAATGTCGTCGGCGGCAACCCGCCAATTCGCGAGGCGGAAGGCTTGAGCTTTGATTAATTCGTGGAGTTGTTCAAAGCTGGCAGGATCGGCGGGGTCGCCGTTGATGGCGTCGACAGCGCGGGAGATGCAGTCGCGGACCTGGGAAGATCGGGTGCACAGCTCAGCCAGGCGGCGCTTGTGAATTTCCTTATCGCGATTGCGCTCGGCGACGCGATCCGTGCTGACTTCGCCCCGTCCCGGCAAATGTCGGAACGCGGTGATCAAGCTTTGAAATTCGAGCAGCTCTGCATTCTGTTCGCCGACGGGCACTTGGGCCGCTTGCGTTTCACAAGATTGCAGAATCCGCGGGTACTCTTTGGGATCGACCGGAAAACGATTTTCGCGATAACAGATGTCGAATTCGCCGCGCTCGCAATAGAAAACGAGTTTTAACTCTCCGCTTTCGAGCACGGCGCCGTAGTGGTCGTGGAGCACCGGCACCAGCACTTTTCCATGAAGTTCTTCTTTGAGGGGCTCCCAGTCAATGTCAAAAAAACCTGAGTAGACCGAAGATTCGCCATTCTCCAGGACGTCGAGCCACCAGGCGTTATCGCTGCCCATCACGCCCATGTGATTGGGCACGATGTCGAGAACTAAGCCCATGTTGTGCTGGTGGAGCGCAGCGACAAAGCCATCGAACTCCTGTTCCGTTCCGATCTCGGGATTCAATGAGTTATGGTCGACGATATCGTAACCGTGCATGCTGCCCGGCCGCGCCTTGAGGCAGGGAGAGATGTAACAGTGGCTGATTCCAAGCGCGGCGAGATAGGGAACGACTTCCGTGGCCTGCGCAAAGGTAAAGTTGCGATTGAGTTGCAGACGATAAGTCGCGAGCGGAATGCGCGTGGTTTTCATTCCAGGCTCCATACGACGGACCAGGGAGCGAGCGTTCCGGGTTGCAGAGTTTCCGGACTTCCCGCTTCGCTGGCATAAATAATAGTGGCAGCGTTCGATTGCGACTCCGACAATTTGGGATGGGAGATTGGACTTGCGCCCAAATTGGCCAGCAGCGTGAGCTCTGAATCATCGGGAAACTTCCAGCAGACGTGGAGGCCCCGCTCCGCGCAAGTTTGAAAATCAGCCTTGATACTGCACCCGGCCGCTAGACGCGGAACGATGTGCTGGCGCCTGAGAGTTAACAATTGGCGATAGAAGCTTAACCACTGCAGGCCGCGAGCTTCCGAGATTGCGTTCCAGTCGAGATGCGAGGCGGCAAAGGTGGCGGCAGCGTTTGGGTCTGGGATTCGCTCGCGAATGGCGGCATCGCGGAATTCCTTGAAGCGGGCGAACTCGTTGCGACGCCCTTCCGTGACGGCGGCGGCCAACGCTTTCTCGAAGTCGCAGAAGAAAAGGAAGGGTGTTTCGGCTCCGAACTCCTCACCCATAAAAAGCAGGGGCGGAAAAGGCGCGAGCAGCAGGATTGCCGCTGCATCTCGGATGGCGCATTGGTTTGCAAGCTTGATAAGGCGCTCTCCGAAAGCGCGATTACCGATTTGATCGTGATTCTGAAGAAACGAAATGAAGGCAGTGATCGGGATGCCATCGACCGGTTCGCCTCGCGGTTGGCCGTCGCGCAGGATGGAAGGCTCGCCCTGATACGCGAATCCCTCAGCCAGGCAGCGGCCAAGTTGGTCGAGAGGGCGCTCGGAATAATCTACGTAATAGCCTTCTTGTTCGCCGGTGATCAACACGTGCAACGCATGGTGGATGTCATCGTTCCACTGCGCGGTGTAGGTTTGCGGTTGGCAGCGCGCCGTTCGTTGTAGGTAGCGCCCTTGATTGCGATCGTTCTCGAGGATGAGGTGGATTTCGCGATCGGGGGCGGAGCCGCGCACCACCTCGGCCAGTTCCGTAAGAATGTCGGGGGTGGAGTCATCGGCAATGGCATGAACCGCGTCGAGTCGCAGACCATCGAAATGATATTCCGTCAGCCAGTAGAGCGCGTTGTGAATGAAAAAGTCGCGGACGATGCGGCTCTCCGGGGCATCGAAGTTGATGCCGTTGCCCCAGGGTGTGTGGTGACGTTCGGTAAAGAATTGCGGCGCGTAGCTGCCTAGATAATTTCCTTCAGGGCCGAAGTGATTGTAGACGACGTCAAGAAACATCATGAGGCCGCGGCTGTGAGCGGCTTGCACAAGCTTTTTAAGATCGTCGGGACGGCCATAGGCGCTGTCGGGGGCGAATGTGAAGACGCCGTCGTAGCCCCAGTTACGACGGCCGGGAAAATCTGCAACTGGCATCAGTTCGATGGCGGTGATTCCCAGGTCGGCTAAATAGTCGAGCCGTTCGCTGACCGCTGCGAAAGTTCCTTCGGGAGTGAAAGTTCCGACATGCAATTCGTAGACCACGGCTTCTTCCCAGGGCCGGCCTTTCCAGGATTGATCGTTCCATTCGAAAGCTTGCGGGTCGATCACTTCGCTGGGGCCGTGGACATCGTGGGGTTGAAAACGGGAGGCGGGGTCGGGGATATCTTGCGCACCGTTGATGCGAAACCGATATTGCGCGTCGGGCTTGGCAGCGCCGGTGACTAACTCAAACCAGCCTTGTTCAAGCTGTTCGAGAGGAAGATGAACCGACCGGTTCCGACCGTCAAGGCACAAATCAACTTTCGACGCCCCAGGAGCCCATAGACGAAAACGCACCCTTCCGTCGTCGCGGCACTCGGCGCCGAAGGGCATGTTATGACGGCGCTTCATGCGATTCTTCCTTCTTGCCGTTCTTGCGGCGCTCCATCAAAACCACCATGGAGCGCGCCTGCAGAGGATAAACTGCCCCGGCATCATAGCTGTCGGCAGGGCGCAATCCGCCCTCCCGGGATGTGTCCATCCATGCGCTCCAACGCACGCCGCTATATTGCGGCGGCAGCGTGAATCCCACATCTTCGTGGTGCGCGTTGAGGAGCACAAGAAAACTCTCGTCGCTCAACTTCCGGCCACGTTCATCGGTCTCATCCAATCCCTTGCCAGAAAGAAACATGCCCAGGCAGAGGACCGAGGCATCGCGCCATTCGTCTTCGGTCATCTCGGCGCCGCGCGGATTGAGCCATACCAGATCTTTCGATCCTTCACCTTTGATCGGGCGTCCCTGAAAAAAGCGGCGGCGGCGAAACACGGGATGCCGCTTGCGCAGGCTGATCATGCGCTGAACAAAGGCGAGCAGATCGCGATCCTGAGGCTGCAGGTTCCAACTCAACCAGCTTATTTCGTTGTCCTGACAATAGGCGTTGTTGTTGCCCATTTGTGAGTGCCCGATTTCATCGCCCGCGTACAGCATCGGAACTCCCTGCGAAAGAATGAGCGTCGACAGGAAATTTCTTTTTTGCTTCGCGCGTAGGGCGAGTATGTCCAGATTCTCTGTCGGACCTTCGACTCCACAATTCCAGCTGCGATTGTTGTTGTTGCCGTCGCTATTATTTTCGCCATTGGCTTCGTTGTGTTTGTCGTTGTAACTCACCAGGTCTTGCAGGGTGAAGCCATCATGCGCGGTGACAAAGTTTATGCTCGCGTACGGACGCCGTCCACTGTGAGCGTAAAGATCGCTGGAGCCGGTAACGCGATAGGCCAAGTCTCCAACCGTGCCGCTGTCGCCTTTCCAGTAAGAGCGCACGGTATCGCGATAGCGATCGTTCCACTCCGCCCAGCCGACGGGAAAATTGCCAACCTGATAACCGCCTTCGCCAAGATCCCACGGCTCCGCAATCAGCTTGACTTGTGAGAGCACCGGGTCCTGATGAATGATGTCGAGAAATGCGCCGAGGCGATTGACCTCGTGCAATTCCCGGGCGAGCGTCGCGGCCAGATCGAAGCGGAAACCATCCACGTGCATATCGAGCACCCAATAGCGCAGGCTGTCCATGATGAGCTGTAAGACGCGCGGATGCTGCATGTTCAGTGTGTTTCCGGTGCCCGTGTAGTCCATGTAGTAGCGGGGATTGTCGGCGATCAGACGGTAATACGTGCTGTTATCAATGCCCTTCAAAGAGAGCGTAGGACCGAGATGATTTCCTTCCGCAGTATGGTTGTAGACGACGTCGAGAATCACTTCCAAGCCCGCCGAATGCAGGGTCTTGACCATGGTCTTGAATTCGCGAACCGAGTTGGTCGAGAGGTAGCGTGGCTCAGGCGCGAAAAAGCCGATGGAGTTATAGCCCCAGTAATTGCGCAGGCCGCGGTCGACGAGTTGTCGATCGTCTACGAAGCAGTGGACGGGCATGAGTTCGATGGAGGTTACGCCGAGGCGGGTTAGATATTCGATCACAGCCGCGGTCCCCAGACCGGCGTACCTTCCGCGCAGATGAGCAGGGACGTCGGGGTGACACTGCGTAAAGCCTTTTACGTGGAGCTCGTAAATGACGGTCTCGTGCCAGGGAATGCGCGGCGGAGTGTCCGCTCCCCAGGTGAAGGCGGAGTCGATGACGCGATTCTTCGGCATTCCCGCGGCATCGTCGCGCCGGTCAAAAGACATATCTTCCTGCTTGTTGCCGACGCGGTAGCCAAAATGTGCGTCGGTCCAGTTCAGAGTTCCCTGAACTTGCTTGCCGTATGGATCCAGAAGAAGCTTATGGTGATTGAAGCGCTGCCCGCGCTCAGGAGCATAAGGGCCATAGACCCGGTACCCATATAACTGGCCCGGACGCACCTCGGGCAGGTATCCGTGCCAGACCATGTCGGTTTGCTCGGGCAGTGGAACGCGCATGATCTCGCGCCGGCCCGAGGGATCGAAGAGGCAGAGCGCTACTTTTTCCGCGTGTTCGGAGTAGAGAGCGAAGTTGACACCTTCGCCGTCCCAGGTCGATCCGAGGGGATAGGGACGGCCGGGCCACACGATAGGTTGCGGTCGATCGGGCATCGGCTCAGTTTCCTTGGATGGGGTAGTGTAGCCTCTCGGCGGATGAGGTACACCCGCAGGTGTCCAATTAATTACGCTATGGATTGGACGCGGTAGAGGGACATAGGGTGGAGGCTGTAGCGATAGTTTGCAGACCTTGTATTTGCGGGGCGGTAAACAGCTATGCCACCCCAAAGGTCAACCAAAGGCTTCCACCCAAAGGACGGCTCCAACCGCTCAACCAAAAGCTCCAAAGCGCAACTCAAGAGCCCCCGAAAAACTCAGCATCCCAAAAAAGCCGGTATCAAAGAAGGCCTGCATGAAAAATACCACGCCTCAGGAAGTTCATCAGCAAGAGCCTCCACAAAAAACAAAGCCACTATTTGCAGCTTTCTTGAATGCGGTGTCTTCGCAACACAAAGTCTAAGCGAACCACGGTCCAAACCTGGATGCTGTTTGCATTCGGCGGCAACGCTGGAGCCGTCCAATGTTAGGATTCTGGGGGATGGCCTCTACATTTTTCAGATCGGTGCGTTCGCTGGAAGCGGATAACTCGCGGCGGTCTTATCTGGGACTGGCGCTGGCGACCTTGCTCTTGGGTGCGTGGCTGATCTGGTTCTTCGTGGCGCGGGTGTCGGTTTATGCGGTGAGCGACAAGGCGGAGTTGGAGGTTGACCGGGCGGCGCATCCGGTGGAATCGGCGGCCGGCGGTCGAATTGTGGCTACTCACCTGGAACTCGACCAGCAGGTCAAGGCGGGCGATGTGCTTGTGGAACTCGACTCGGGACCGCAGCAATTTCAGCTCAGTGAAGAGAAGTCACAGGTGGCGGGGATCAATCCGCAGATCCATTCACGGGAACAGGAGATTGCTTCGGAAGAACAGGCTCTCGAGCAGGATCAGCAATCGTCTAAGGATGCTTTGGAACAAGCGCGCGCGCACTATCGCGAAGCGGAAGCGGCGGCGCAATTTGCGCAGGCTGAGACGGAACGGCTGCGCAAGATGTATAACGCCGGCGTCGTTGCCGAACTGGATTTGAATCGAAGCGTGGCGGATGCGCAGCAGCGCCGGGCCGCCGCCGACAGCCTGAAGTATGCGGTGGTTCGTCTCGAAGGTGAACAGCGCACCCGCACCAATGAAAGAAGAGCGCACATCGAGCAACTGACCAGCGAACTAAACAAATTGCGCGGCGACCAGGCAACAGCGGGAGTGACGCTGCAACGATTGGAAGATGAGGTGGACCGGCGGTGGATTCGCGCTCCCATTGACGGGCGGCTAGGCGAGGTTGCGCCGTTGCGGGTCGGTGAAGTCGTGCATGAGGGCGAAAAGCTGGCGGCGGTGATTCCGGCGGGACAGCTGCGAGTGGTGGCGAATTTTAATCCTCCGGCGGCATTGGGGCGGGTGCGAGCTGGACAGCGCGCCCGCCTGCGGCTGGAAGGCTTTCCATGGGCGCAATATGGGAGTGTCAATGCCACGGTTACGAATGTGGCCAGCGAGATTCGCGATGGCAGCATACGCGTGGAGATGGCGCTGGATCCTTCTGCCGGCACGCGAATTCCCTTGCAGCATGGACTGCCGGGGTCGGTGGAAGTGCAATTGGAAACTATCTCGCCTGCCAAGCTGGTGCTGCGCACGGCGGGAAGTCTGCTCGCTGGTCCTAAAAACAAATCCGAAAATTTGAGCGCGGTGACTCCGCAATGAACCTGGGCGCAATGAATCTGAAGCGCCGCCGCATATTTGTTCCGGAGGTGGTGCAGACCTCAGCGATGGATTGCGGGCCGGCATCGCTGAAGTGCCTGGCCGAGGGATTCGGCATTCCTGTCAGTTACGGGCGATTGCGCGAAGCTTGCCAGACGGATGTCGATGGGACCTCCATTGACACGATGGAGGAGGTCGCGGTGCAACTCGGGCTGGACGCCGAGCAAATCATGGCTCCGGCGGATTTCGTACTGCTTCCCGAGGCCGGTCTTTTGCCGGCGATTGCGGTGGTGGTGCGCGCCAGCAAGGTAACACATTTTGTGGTGGCTTGGCGTCGTCATGGCGCTGTGCTCCAGGTCATGGATCCGGCGCTGGGGCGCCAGTGGGAGTCAGCGACGCATTTTGTTTCCAACCTTTATATACACACGCTGTCGGTTCCGGCGGAGGGCTGGAGGGAGTGGGCAGAGTCGGAGAAATTCACGCTGCCGGTGCAGCGCAAGCTCGATGAGTTGGGAATCTCGGGGAGCCATGCCAAGCAGTTGATCGAATCAGCGCGGAATGTTCCGGGGTGGCGGGGTCTGGCGCGTTTAGAGGCAGGCACTCGAAGTTTGGGCGCAATTGTCCGGTCGGGAGGGCTGCGGCGTGGGCGCGAATCGCAGCGCGTGCTCGAGCGGCTGATCGAGCAGGCTGGGCAGGATGGCAATGAAGGGCACAGTGTCATCCCACTGAATTATTGGTCGGCCTGGCCGGCGCCGCCGAAAGACGGAGAAGAGCGCGTCTTCTTTAAAGGTGCAGTGCTGGTGCATGTGAAGGGACGCCGCGCCCCGTCTTTGATGACGGAGACGGGGAAGCTTCCGCCGGAAGTGGCGGCCGCGCTGCAGGAGAAGTCGAGCCGACCCGGAGTTGAGCTGCTGCGCATGTTGAAGGCGGATGGATTGAGCGCGCCTGCGGCCACAGTGGCTGCATTGGGCCTGGCGACGCTAGGCGTGCTGATTGAAGCAATCCTGTTTCGCAGCCTGCTCGATATACCCCGGGAATTTGGATTGCCCGGGCAGCGACTGGGTGTCATGGTGGCGCTTCTGGTTTTTCTTGCGGGTCTTCTGCTGCTGGAGTTGCCGATCGCGTCGGGAATGCTGCGCATCGGAAGACATCTTGAATCACGCTTGCGTACCAGGTTCCTCGAAAAAATTCCCAAGCTCGGAGACCGATATTTTCATAGCCGCCTGACCTCCGACATGGCCGAGCGCAGCCATAGCACCCACCGCCTGCGGCTATTGCCGGCACTGGGCGGGCAGCTTCTCCGTTCTGTGTTCGAACTGATCGTCACGGTTGCCGGAATCATCTGGCTTGATCCGCGGTTGACTGTACCGGTGCTTATCGCTGCTTCGCTTGCGGTAGGCCTGCCTCTTGTTGTGCAGCCGACGTTCGCCGAACGTGACCTCCGAATGCGCAGCCAGACAGGCGCCTTGAGCCGTTTCTATCTCGACGCGCTGCTTGGGCTTGTCCCCGTGCTCACGCACCGAGCCGAACGCTCGTTGCGGCGGGAGCATGAAAGCTTGCTCGTGGAATGGGCGCACGCGGCGTATGGGTTGTTGCGGGTAGTCCTTTGGCTCGAAGCGATACAGTGGCTGACCGGATTTGGCTTGGCCGCATGGCTGATGCTCGACCACATCAGCCGGGCGGGCGAGGCAGGAGGAGCGCTGTTGCTCGTGTACTGGGCGCTCAATCTGCCGGGGCTGGGAGAGGAAATCGTACAAGTCGCGCGCCAGTATCCTTCTTACCGCAACGTCACTCTCCGACTGCTGGAGCCACTGGGGGCGTTGGAAGACGACAGCGCTGCGCCGAAAACGGCAGGCGCTGAAGCGGCAAAATCGGTTGCGCATGAATTTGCGAGTGCGCAGCAAAGCGAAGAGCGCTTCGACGGAGTGGCCATCGAGCTGGCTAATGTGAATGTTGTCGCCGCCGGCCACACCATTCTGGAGGAGATCAACCTGAAGATTGAGCCGGGCGACCATGTCGCGATTGTCGGGGCCTCGGGCGCGGGCAAATCAAGCCTGCTCGGCCTGCTTTTGGGCTGGTATCGACCGGCGCAGGGTAGCGTCGTGGTGGATGGCGCCGCACTGGAAGGAGCGCACCTCGAGCATTTGCGGGAGCAGACGGCATGGGTCGATCCGGCAGTGCAACTGTGGAACCGGTCTTTATTTTCTAATTTGTGTTACGGCAACCCGGACGCTGTGCCCACAGCGGCCTTGCTGGAGCAAGCCAATCTGCGCCAGCTTCTGGAAAAATTGCCCGAGGGATTGCAGACCGATCTTGGCGAAAGCGGTGGGCTGGTTTCTGGTGGAGAAGGGCAACGTGTCCGCCTCGGACGTGCGCTGCTGAAACGCGGTGTGCGCCTGGCTCTGCTCGACGAACCTTTTCGCGGGCTGGATCGCCATCAACGGCGAGATTTGCTGGCACGTGCTCGCCGTCACTGGGAGGGTACGACGTTACTGTGCGTCACGCATGATGTAGGCGAGACGCTGACCTTCACGCGCGTGCTGGTGATCGAGGATGGCCACATCGTTGAGGACGGTAATCCGGAAGAGTTGGCTCGAAAGAAAGATTCCCGCTATCGAGCACTGGTGGAAGCTGAGGAGAGTGTACGGGAAGGATCGTGGGCCGGCGGGGACTGGCGCCACTTGCGGTTGGAAGATGGCCGGCTCACTGAAGAGTTACAACGGGCACGAGTATGACGAAAGAAAATCTGTCCGCGATTTTCTGGTCCTTGTCTCAGATCGGAACGGGACTCGAAGCTCTAGCCCGTAAGAGCAAGCTTGAGCCCTCCTCTTTGCCCGTGCCCCAGGCGCCGGGCTCGCTGGTTGCGCTGGACAATGAGTCGGCAGGTTTCGGTGCGCGGAATCACGCTACGCTGAATCAATGGATCGAGTCTGTGGCCACGTGGCTCGGCGTGGAAGCAGAACCTGCGGCTATGCCCTACGAAGGGTTGGAGAGATTGTTGGAAAACGCGGGACCGGCCGTGCTGCAAGTGCCGGGAAAGGGCCCGCTTCGATTTCTCTTTCTTCTGCCTCGAACGCTTTTTTCTCGTGGTCGGGGACGAATCACGGTGCTCGCTCCCGATCTGCGCACGGTGCCATTGCGAATCGACGACGCGCGTGCTTTGCTCTGCAGCGCGCTTGAGGAAACCGTGGCTCCGGAAGTGGATCGACTCCTCAACGAAGCCGGCATTCCGGATGGACGGCGCGAAGCGGCCCGAACGGCACTCCTGCTCGAACGCTTGAGGACCAGGCACGTCAGCGGATGCTGGATGCTTCGCCAGTCGCCCGGTGCGAGTTTCTGGAGCCAGGCTAGCAGACTCCACCTGCCGCGACGCTTGGGTCTGCTACTGATCGCGTTTGCGGCCGAATACTTTTTGCTGATTATTTCCTGGTGGCTCATCGGGCGGGCCGCACTTTCCGGACACCTGGACTATGGCTGGTTGTTTGCGTGGGCGCTGATTCTGCTCACGATCGTTCCTTTCCGATTCTGGGGTACGTGGTTGCAGGGGGGGGTGGCCATCAACGGAGGAATGATCTTCAAGCAGCGCCTGCTCTTCGGCGCGCTCCGTCTAAGACCCGAGGAAATTCGCCACAAGGGTGTCGGCCAATTTCTGGGCGAAGTCATGGAATCGGAAGCCGTCGAATTATTGGCTCTGAGTGTCGGGTTTCAGGCATTGACCGCCACCATCGAATTGATCGCCGCCGAAATCGTTCTCGCGCAAGGCGTCGGCCGCGGGCTGGAGTTGATTTTGTTGCCACTGTGGCTGGCGCTTACGTTGCTCGTGGGAGCTCGCTATTTCCGCCAGCGGCAGCGTTGGACCGAAGCGCGGCTCTCCATGACCAATGATCTCACCGAACGAATGGTTGGCCACCGTACGCGACTGGCCCAGGAATCCCCCGCACACTGGCATGACGGTGAAGATGAGGATTTGACGCGCTACCTGGAATTGTCGGAGAGGATGGACGGCACTGCGGCCCTCCTAACCGCCATCGCGCCGCGCGGGTGGCTGCTTCTCGGGATGATTGGTTTGACCGGGGCGTTCGTTGCCAGTTCGGGGCTGAACATTTCTCTGGCGATTTCTCTGGGTGGGATCCTGCTGGCTTATCGCGGGTTCAAACGGCTTTCGTCAGGATTGATTTCTCTCGCCGACGCGGTTATTGCGTGGCAGCAAGTGGCTCCTCTATTTGCGGCGGCGGGCCGACAGCAATTACAGGGGTCTCCTGCGGTGGCCCTGGCGCCGGGCGGTGGCAACGAGAAAGACGATGGGGATGGAAATGCCGCCGTGATGGAGGCGCACGATCTCGTCTTCCGATATCAGGATCGCGGCGAGCCGGTGCTGAAAGGGGTGAGCCTGGCCGTGCGCCGGGGTGACCGGCTTCTGCTGGAAGGCTCGTCGGGCGGAGGGAAATCTACACTGGCTTCGTTGCTGGTGGGATTGCGCGTGCCGCAGTCGGGGCTCCTTTTACTTCGCGGATTGGACCGCCAAACCTTGGGTGACGAGGGCTGGCGCCAGCGGGTAGTGTCGGCCCCCCAGTTTCATGAGAACCATGTGCTCTCGGAGACATTTGCCTTCAATCTGCTGATGGGGCGCAGGTGGCCTCCCTATGAGGAAGATATGCGCGAGGCTGCGGCGATTTGCGGCGAGCTCGGACTGCAGCCTCTGCTCAGCAAAATGCCTGCGGGAATGCTCCAGATGGTGGGCGAGACGGGATGGCAACTTTCGCATGGAGAGCGGAGCCGGGTCTATATTGCGCGCGCTTTGCTGCAGCGGGCCGACGTGGTGATTTTTGATGAGAGCTTTGCGGCGCTCGATCCGGAGAATGTGCGGCTCGCGCTGGACTGCGTTTTGCGGCGGGCGCGAACGCTGCTCGTGGTCGCGCATCCCTGATTATTTAAAAATCAGGATTGTTCGGAAATCAGGAATTTCTAGAAATATGTGTCGCGATTGTGAATTGTGGAATAGAATCGCAGGCTCGTTAAAGCTTATCGACAGAAAGCTATTGATAGTAGGTTGACCCATGATTGGCAAGACGCTTCGCTCTTATCGCATCGAGTCGAAAATTGGCACGGGCGGAATGGGCGTGGTTTACAAGGCAGTCGACTCGCACCTTAACCGGGTGGCTGCAATCAAGGTGCTGCTGGCTTCGGCGGTCAGCCCCGAGCGCGAGAAGCGCTTTATTCAGGAAGCCAAGGCCGCTTCGTCTCTCAATCACGCGAACATCGTGACCATTTATGACATCGACACGCAGGAGGTCGATGGCAAGCCCCTGCATTACATTGCCATGGAGTACGTGGCCGGGGATACGCTCGACCACCTGATCGGGCGCAAGGGGTTGGGCATTCGCACCGCGGTGAAATACGCGGCCCAGATCGCCGACGCCCTGGCGGCAGCGCACGCGGCCGGTATTATCCATCGCGATCTGAAGCCGGCGAACATTATGGTGACTCCGCAAGGAGTGGTCAAGATTCTTGATTTCGGGCTCGCCAAGCTCACGGAAGAGACGGAGGCCGATGCCTTTGCGGAGACGATGCATGGCGATGGCTCTCCGCTGACCGAGGAGGGAACGATTCTGGGGACAGTTGCTTATATGTCTCCGGAGCAGGCGGAGGGCAAGCGGGTCGATGCGCGGTCTGACATTTTTTCTTTTGGCTCCATGCTCTACGAAATGGTTACGGGACAGCGAGCTTTTTCGGGAGGATCGAAGCTGGCTTCCCTGTCGGCGGTGCTCCACAAGGAGCCGCAGCCGGTGTCGCAGACCGTGGCTGACATTCCGCCGGAGATGGAACGGATCATCTCGCGCTGCATGAAGAAGGATCCGGCGCGGCGCTGGCAGAGTATGGCCGACGTCAAGGTCTCCCTCGAGGAGTTGCGGGAGGAGATGGAAGCGAGCAGCTTCGACTCGACGAAGCTGACGCGGGTACCGCTTTCAGCGGCGCGTCCGGCGACGGTCCCGGCCAAGCGCTTGATTATCCTGGGAGCGCTGGCCGCGTTGCTCGTGGGCGTTGCCGGCGGTACATACTGGGCGGAGAAATATTTTCGCGCAGCGCCCATCAGTTTCCAGCGGGTTACGTTTCGCCGGGGCGACATAACCTCAGCCAAGTTTGCGACCGGCGACACGATTGTGTATAGCGCGCAGTGGGACGGTGGTTCGTCCACTCTGTTTTCCGCGCAGCCGGGGAATCGCGAAGCACGTCCGCTGGGACTTCCAACCGCCAGAGTGTTGTCGATTTCGCACAAGGGCGAAATGGCGATTCTCCTGGGAGACGACGATGCTGGCACGCTGGCTCGCGTGGCCTTTAGCGGGGGCGCGCCGCGCGAGATGCTGGAAAATGTGAGCGCGGCCGACTGGGGACCCAACGGCGATACTCTGGCCGTCGTGCGAACCGTCGGCGGGAAAAATCGCCTGGAGTATCCCATCGGAACGGTGCTGTACGAAAACGATGCGCGCCCTCCCATGTGGCCGCGAATTTCCGCCGATGGAAAATTAGTGGCCTTCTTCGCCTTCGAGTCCGAGGCGGGAGATTATTCTTTATGCGTGGTGGGCCGCAATCGGCCGAAGCAAGTGCTCTCACGGGAGTGGCGAACGATTGGGGCGCTCAACTGGTCGCCATCGGGAAACGAAATCTGGTTTTCCGCAGGTCAATTGGGCAGCGATCCGGCGCTTTATGCAGTTGATCTTTCCGGGAGGCAGCGCCTTCTTGCCGGGGCGCCTGGCTGGATTGTGATGCAGGACGTGTCGGCGGATGGGCGGGTGCTGCTCTCCACCGTAAATTCACGATTAGGCATTCGCTACTTCGATTCCGATACCCCGGAGCGCGATCTGGCCTGGCTCGACGCCTCGGTGATCGACGAGATTTCCAGCGACGGAAAGAACCTGCTGTTTGAGGAGCTCTCCTATGGCGAAGGCCGCAACGTCGCGATCTATCTGCGGAAGACCGACGGGTCGGCTGCGGTAAGGCTTGGGTTCGGAAACCAGGCCTCGCTCGCGCCCAATGGCAAATGGGTTCTTTGCGTCCGCTACGACGCGGCACGCACGCGGTTGATGCTGCTGCCGACAGGTGCGGGGGAATCGCGCTTTTTAAATTTTGATGGGGAGCACTACCAAGCGTTGGGCTGGTTTCCAGACAGCAAGCGCGTGGTTTTTACGCAAAATGATCCGGGGCATCCGCTTCGGACGTGGATGTACGATCTCGATTCCGACAAGGCTACTCCGTTAACGGCTGAAGGGAGCAAGGCAGGAAATATTTCTCCTGACGGGCGTTGGTTCATCATTACCGACGCGCATCAACTGTTGATGGCGCCGGTGAGTGGTGGGGCGCCTCGCAAGATAACGCAGTTGCAGAATGGCGAGTCCATGGTGCGATGGAGCGGCGATGGCCGCTATCTTTTCCTGCAACAGTTGGAAAAAGACACGATCAACATCGTGCGGTTCGAGATTGCCACTGGACGCAGAGAAGCGTGGCGAACTCTCAAAGTCCCTGAGCCCGGTGCGGAGTTTACGGGAGATGTCGCGTTGTCAGCCGACGGAAAGGCTTGCGCCTTCTCGTTCCAGCACGATCTTGCCAATCTCTACCTCGTTTCGGGACTCAAGTGAAACCTCTCCTCACGGCCAGCACGCAGGAAATCTTGAAAGCGCAACCCTTCGCTTATGATCTTCGATCGCGCTTCGGGGTGAGATTCAGCGTGCGGATCAGGCGAAACAGGTGGTTGGGATGTACGCCCAGGATTCCAGCGGCTTCGGTGTAGTTTCCTCCCGCCTGCTCGATCGCCTGCTCAATCAATTTTTTCTTGGCTTCGCGCAGCCCCTCATGGAGCGCCGTCACTGGCTCTCCTTCTGAAACCGTCTCTTCGAGTATCGATTCCGGCAAATCTTCGGGGAGAATCAACTCGGTCGAGCCCAACACGACGGCACGCTCGATGGCATTTTCGAGTTCGCGAACATTGCCAGGCCAGGGATAGCGCAGCAGGCAAGCCCGCGCTTTCGGGGAGATGCCGGCGACGTGGCGTTTCACCTTTTCGCTGTAGCGCGCGGCGAAAAAAGCGGCGAGCAGCGGGATGTCGTCTGCGCGCTCACGCAGGGCGGGAAGTTTGACGGATACGACGTTGAGCCGGTAGTAGAGATCTTGGCGAAATTTTCCGTTGCGCGACGCTTCCGCCAGATCGACGTTGGTGGCGGCGATCAGGCGAATGTCGAGTTTGATGGGGCGCGTGCCGCCGACGCGCTCGAACTCGCGCTCCTGCAGCACGCGCAACAGCTTGGCTTGCAGGGGCGCGGCTAGTTCTCCGACTTCATCCAGAAATACCGTGCCGCCCTCGGCCGCTTCGAGCTTGCCTTTTTTCTGGCCCACGGCGCCGGTGAAAGCTCCCTTTTCGTGACCGAAAAGTTCGCTCTCGAGCAAAGTGTCGACGATGGCCGCGCAGTTGATGGCCATGAACGGACGGTCGATGCGGCCGCTGTTGTTGTGGATCGCGCGGGCGACGAGTTCTTTTCCGGTGCCGCTCTCGCCCTGGATGAGAACCGTCGACTCGCGGGTCGCGACCCGGGACACAAATTGATAGACGTCGCGCATGCGCTGGCTTTCGCCCACCATGCTGTGCTGGATGTTGAGCTCTTCGTGGAGACGGCGGTTCTCGTCTCCCAGGCGCTCCATGTGGCGGGCGTTTTCGATGGCCAGCGCGGCCACGTTGCCGAGCGCGGTCACCAGTTGCAAGAGCTCGGCGTCGAACTGCCGGACGATGTTGGCGTCTTGCGATTTGGTATCGGAGTGCGAATCCAATTTGCGATCTAAATACAGAGCTCCCAGAAGCTTGTCCTGCACCTCAAGGGGAACCGCCAGGACGGAACGCAGCCGCGGGGCCACGACACTTTCGGCTTCGCGGAAATCCTCGTCGGTGTCGATGTCGTTACAGAGCACGGCGAGATTCTGCTGCATGACGCGGTTCAGGATCGTCTGGCTGACTTGAACCGGCTGATCGGCGCCCAGCCGGCGGTCCCATCCGATGACCGAGGCGAAACCTTCGCTTCCTTCCCCGCTCAGCAGGATGGCGACGCGGTCGGCCGGCGAGATCTCGAGAATGGCTTGAATCACCTTCTGTTGCAAGTCGCCCAGATCATGCACCGCGTTCAGGCTCTTGCTGAAGTCGAGGAGCACGTTCAGATCGCGAACCGTCCGCTCCGTCGTACCCAGGGCGTTGAGCTGCGCCGGTTGGAGATAGATCGCATCCTGCTTGCGCAGCACAACCGTGAGGCTGCCGGCCGCTGCCGAGGCCTCGAAGTTGACGGACGCACTCTGGTGTTCATGAGGATCTTTGCTGGACCGCCCCTGGAAGATGAGAACGGACTTGCCGATGCGGATCTGATCTCCGTCAGACAGCACACGCTCTTTGATCGGAACACTATTGACGAAGGTGCTGTTGCGGCTGCCAAGATCCTCCAGCCGAAATTCTTCGCCCTCCTTGTGGATCGCGCAATGGTGTCGCGATACCAGAGAGTCGAGAAGCGAAATCTGGTTGTCGGGCTCGCGTCCGAGTGAGACCACGTCTGCCGCGAGGAAAAACGTTTTGCCTTGGAGGGGTCCGGCTACCACTTCCAGCCGGGCGGGATGCGATGGCGCGGCATCCCGGCTAGGGTCTTGCGTCACATCACGAGTATACCAATCGCGCAGTTTGCTGCACTCCCTAACATAAATGTTAGGTGACCAAACTTGATGGTTAGGGTTTGGCTTCGGGAAAAAGACGACGATCCTGCAATAGCTCCCCATTGCGCGGATAGATTTTATTTATCTCCTTTCTTATCAATCAGAAACGATAGCGCAAGAAAATGTCGGATCGGCTGGTTACCTTTGGCATGGCGCTTGCATTACTAAAGTGCGTAGCCAGTTGGAAAAGAAAAACAAAACCGAAAGAAAGGGGAACCTCGATGAAAGTCAAGACGAACATGAAGGCCGGCAGCGCACTCTGGGGCAGCTAATCGACGGATGTAACAGCCAGGCAAGACTAGATAAGAAAATTCAAAGAAAGGAGCAAAACCATGAAAGTCAAGACGAACATGAAGGCCGGTAGCGCACTCTGGGGTTCCTAATCGAAAGTTAGCCAGGAGGCAGAATTCAGTAAGGCGGAAGCAAATTCAAATCCAAAGAAAGGAGCAAAACCATGAAAATCAAGACGAACATGAAGGCCGGCAGCGCACTCTGGGGTTCTTAATCGAAGTCAGCAGAAATAAGAGTTCAATAAGTGCCGAACGAGTCAACAATTCAGATAAAGGAGCAAGGCGATGAAAGTGAAAACGAACGCAAAAGCGGGCAGCGCGTTGTGGGGAAGCTAGACTGTCAGACGTCAAAGAGAGTCCAGCACTAGAGTCCAGCACTAGATTGAACGTTTCACCAGAGTTTGCAGCGAGACGGTAGGGGATGCTCCAAAGGGTTGATGCACTGAGTTTCAGTTCATCCAGCCAACCTTTTGGAGCATCTGGTTTGGCGTGTTAAAGACCTGTTTTCTCAGCTGTTTCACAGTGCCGGCAAAGTCGATCGTTGCGCTGCTCCCAAGCACCCAGCGCATTAGAAAGATTAGCTGTGGCTCGCTTTCAGCAAGGATTCCACCGGGATGCCTTGAATCGATGCATCCACCAACTCCACCATATGCAGAACGGGGATCTGACTGCCGGCTTGGCGGAGTCCGCTGCGCAATTGCAGCAAACAGCCGGGATTGCCGGAGACCACGACGTCGGGCGCGGTCGCGAGAACATTGCGGACCTTGCGCTCGCCCAATTCTTTAGCCGGTCCGGGGCGAACGAGGTTGTAGATTCCGGCTGAACCGCAACACAGTGCGGATTCCGCGGTTTCGAGGATCTGCACTCCGGGAATCTGTTTGAGCACGCTGCGCGGCTGCGTCTTGATGGCTTGAGCATGCTGCAGGTGGCAGGCGTCGTGATAGGCGACGTTCAAAGCCATGGGATGGCGCGGCGCCCTGGGTTCGAGCCCTGCCAGAAGTTCAGAAATGTCACGGCACTTGGCCGAGAATGCCTGGGCGCGGCCGGCATACTTTGGATCGTCCCGCAATAAGTAACCGTACTCTTTCATGGTCGATCCGCAGCCGGCGGCATTGATCACCACCGTATCCACTTCCGCGCGTTCGAAGGTGTCGATAGTGCGCCGGGCGTAATCGAGCGCTGCTTCTTCTTCTCCTGCGTGCACCATGAGCGCCCCGCAGCAGGATTGATCCTTCGGTATTACGACCTCGCACCCCTCGGAGGCCAGCACGCGGGCCGTGGCGGCGTTGACTTCGGGGAAGAAGACGCTCTGCACGCAGCCCACCAACATACCGGCACGCATCCGCTTTTCACCTTGTGCGGCTATGCACTCGGGGAGCGGGACGCCGTTGCTTCTGTGCGAAGCCGCCGGCATGAGGCTCTCCATCGCGCGCAAGCTTGCGGGAAGAAGATTGAGCAAGCCGCTGCCGCGAACCAGCGACTGCAATCCTGTGCGCTGGTAAATTTTCAGCGGACCCAGCAGCAGGCGCATCCGGTCAGGCCGGGGAAACATTTCAAAAATCATTCGGCGTAGAAGTCCAGCGGGCGCGGGCCGGGGAAAGTTGCGCTCGATCTGGGCGCGGGTCGCTTCGAGCAGCTTGTCATACTTCACGCCAGAAGGACACGACGTCGTGCAGGCCATGCAACCGAGGCAGCTGTCGATGTGGTTGACGAACGTGGAATCGATGGTGACCTCGCCTTCGAGGCCGAGCTTCATCAGGTAGATGCGGCCCCGCGGCGAATCCATCTCTTCACCCCACAGCGCGTACGTGGGACAGGTGGCGAGACAGAAACCGCAATGCACGCACTCGTTGACCAAGTCGTTGGACGGGGGATGGTGGGCGTCGAAGGCGCCGGCGCGGGCGTTCGCTCGCTCGCTCGCCGCTGCCGTTGGGTTGCCCTTGCCACCGAATGCTGTTTCCATCAATTTAAATTCCCCCGATGAAGCGGCCGGGATTGAGAACTCCCGTGGGATCGAATTGCGATTTGATGCTTCTCATCAAGGGCAGGGCATCGCCGGCGCTTCCCCAGACATCGAGCTTGGACTTGATTTCTGGAGGGCAGCGGAGAAGGGTGAGCGAGCCCCCACGACTTTCCAGTTGCTCCCGCAATGCTTGCAGCGCATTAATAATGAAAAGCGTCTCGGTGTCGTACCCTTCGATCCGAAGATGGCCGGCTCCCACCCCTTGCGCGACGAGCCGCCACTGCAGATGCGGAGCTTGCGAGATTTCCTGTATCGAATTCAAGAAAGCTCCCAGCTCCGCGGGCAACAAAGTGAACTTGCAAACCACGGATGGCTGGTTGCCGCCCCACAAAGTTGAGCTGGCATTCCAGACATCGGCGGGAGACTCAATGCGCGAGGCTCCGGAACTCAAGCGCAGCATCTGATCGATTTGCGCTTCGCAACCTGCGGAGGTGCCTTCAAAGCGGAGATCCACCTGTGGCATCGAGGAGGCCGTCGCGCGAACCTGCACGCCCGTCGGGACGGCATTGCAGTCCTGAATCGCGAGCACGAAAGCATTCATGGCTGCGTTGTCGGCGTGCGTGAAGCTCAAGGTGTGCGTCTCGCGCGGAATGGGATGGAGACGGAAAATGGCCTGCGTGATGATGCCGAGCGTTCCCAGTGATCCCACGGCCAGTTTGGGCAGATCGTATCCCGCAACGTTCTTGACGACTTTGCCGCCGCTTTTGGCGAGCGTGCCATCGGGCAGAGCCAGAGTGATGCCGATGATCAAGTCGCGCAGGCTGCCGAAACGAACGCGCAGAGGCCCGCTGTCGTTGGTCGCGACAATTCCTCCCATGGTCGCCTGGCCGGGCCAGAGCGGCTCGAGGGCCAGCCGCTGACCGTGTTCGGCTAGCGTCTGCTGAAATTGCTGGAAGGTGCATCCGGCTCCGACGGTTGCGGTCATGTCTCCCCAGGCGTGTTCGATCACGCGGTTCAGGCGGCTGGTCGAGAGAATCAGTTGGCCGGCGCTTTCGCTTGGTCGAAGAGGATTGCCCCAATCTAACTTGGTTGCGCCGCCGCGCGGGATTACCGTCAGGCCTGCGGCCTTTGCAATTTTCAGGACACCGGCGACGTCTTCGGGAGTGCCGGGCTCGACGATCAGCTGCGGATGGATGCCATCAGCGGTATGTTGCCCGTCGGCAGCATGCACGTGCTCGGCGCCAACCAGACCGCGCAGATCGCCGCTCGCGGCGTCCAGTCCCGCTACTAACATGCCCGAGGATGAGTTAGTTTCCATAAAGTCTAGAAAAAGAGTCTAGAAAAACTGCGCTACTCCCGCGACTTCGAGAGGGTGTGGTGTATAGGGGCCGGTTCTCTCCGCGCACATGCGCGTGCGCGGAAATACTTTGCCCGGATTCGCCAGATGTTCGGGATCGAAGGCGCAACGCACCAGTTGCATGGTTTCGAGATCGGGCTCGGCGAACATTTCTCCCATCATCATTGTCTTCTCTGCGCCCACGCCGTGTTCGCCGGTGATCGACCCGCCATATTGCACGCACAGGCGCAAGATGTTGATGGAAAGTTCTATGGCGCGCTCTTCCTGGCCGTCGATGCGGCGGTCGTAGAGCACCAGGGGATGCAGGTTGCCATCTCCGGCATGAAAGACGTTAGCGACGCGCAGTCCGTCGGCGGCGCTCATGCGGTCGATTTCGGCGAGAATCTTGGGCAGCGCGGTGCGGGGAATGACGCCATCTTGCACGATGTAATTGGGCGAGATGCGGCCTACCGCAGCGAAGGCTGCTTTGCGCCCCTTCCATACGACGGCGCGCTCGGCCTCGGATTGGGCGACGCGAATCTCCCACGATCCGCATTGCGTGCAGATTTCGCCTACCTGCTCCATCAAATGCTCGACTTCGGCCGCGGGGCCGTCGAGTTCAACCAGCAGCAATCCTCCGCACTTGGGATAGCCCGCGTGCACCGATGCTTCGGCGGCTTGGATGGCGAGGTTGTCCATCATCTCAATCGCTGCCGGCAGCATTCCCGCCCCGATGATTCCGCTCACCGCAGCGCCTGCTTCTTCGGTGGTGTTGAACGCTGCGAGCAGGGTCTGAATGACGGCGGGTTTCTTGACGATGCGGAGAACGATTTTGGTTGCGATTCCGAGCGTCCCTTCCGAGCCGACAAAAACTCCCAGCAGATCGTAGCCGGGGTGATCGACGGCGCGGCTGCCCAGATGCGCGATCGAGCCATCAGGCAAAACCACTTCGAGAGCCAGCACGTGGGTGGTGGTGAATCCATATTTCAGACAGTGCGCGCCACCAGAATTCTCGGCCACGTTGCCGCCGATGGTGCAGACCGACTGCGACGAAGGATCGGGCGCATAAAAATAACCATGAGGTGCGACGCGCTGGGTAACGTCCGAATTGATGACGCCGGGTTCGACCACTACGCGCGCGTTCGGCAGATCGACTTCGAGAATGCGATTCATGCGCGTCAGGCTGATGACGATGCCTTTGTCTACCGGAAGCGCTCCGCCGCTAAGGCCGGTGCCGGTGCCGCGCGCGACGAATGGAATTTTTTCGCGCTGGCAGATGCGGACTATAGCCTGAACTTGAGCCGTCGAAGTCGGAAGCAAAACGGCTTGCGGCAGGACACGCAGATTCGTCAGTCCGTCGCACTCATAGGTGTGGAGCTCGGAGGCTTCGGTGATCAACCCCTTGCCGACCACGGCACGAAACTGGTCGAGGATACGAGCTTCCATAGGGGCCTTTGGGAGATCGCGGCATTTTACGGCGGCGCGGGAAACGGTGTCGGTGATCTAAATCACGGTCATCGGGCCATCGGGTGATCGGGTCACCTGGTCATTGGAAGTCAAAAGCTCTTGAACTTCGATGGCCCGATGACCCGATGGTGAGATGATCCGATTAATTCAGCGTCTTCTTAAATTCCTTCAGAAAGAACTGTACGTTCTCTTCTGTCGCCAACGGGCCCATCACGCCGATCCGGAAAACTTTGCCGGCGAGCGGGCCGAAGCCTCCGGCGATTTCGATACCGGGGCCATCCAATAATTGTTTTCGGACCTTTGCCTCGTCTACACCGCTCGGCACGCGCACCGTGTTCAACGTCGCGATGCGATGCTCCTCGGGAACGTGCATACTCAGGCCCATCGCCTCGATGCCTTTGACAAAAAACTTGTGGCAACGGTGATGGCGATCCCAGCGATTTTCGATGCCCTCTTCGGCGATAACCAGCAGCGCTTCGCGCAGCGCGTAGAACATCGAGATCGGCGCGGTGTGATGATAGCGATGCGATACGGTCGAATAATCGTGAATCAGCTTGAGGTCAAAATACCAGCTGCGCACGGGAGTAGTGCGAGCGCGTAGCCACTCCATGGCGCGCGGCGACATGGCCATCGGCGACAGGCCGGGAGGACAACTTAGTCCTTTTTGCGTGCAACTATAGGCAATGTCGATGCCGGTTTTGTCGAACTCGACCGGGACTCCGCCGAGCGAGGTGACGCAATCCGCGATTACAAGAGCGCCGGCATTGTGCGCGGCGGCGCAGATGGCTTGGCCGGATTGCAAGGCTCCAGTCGAGGTTTCGGCGTGAACATAGGCAACCACGTTGGGCTTTTCGCGGGCGATGAAGGCTCTGGCTTCGTCGTCGGTGTAGGTTTCACCCCACGGCTTTTCGAAGCGAACCACATTAGCGTTGTGGCGCTTGGCCATCTCGGTCAGGCGGTCGGAGAAATATCCGTTCGCGAAGACGGCGAGCTTGGCTGCGGGCTCAACGAAGTTGGCGATGGCGGCTTCCATGCCGGCGCTGCCAGTGCCGGAGATCACGAGCGTGGCGCCGTCTGTGGTACCGAAGACGGTCTTGAGCAATTGCTGCACGTCGCCCATGACCTGGATGAAGTAGGGATCGAGATGTCCGACGATGGGTTTCGCTATGGCTTCATAAACCCGGGGATGAACCATGCTCGGTCCCGGGCCGAATAAATAACGGTTGGGGGGCTGCAAGGCGGAAAAATGAACTGCAGGATTTACTTGTTCGATTACGCTCATAAGGACCTCATTTCTGCTGAGAGTATTCTACTTGAGCGGGCGCCGCAATTCTTATTGGCCTTGGTAGTGTTCTAATTTAGTTTTTCACCACGAGGCGCGGGGACACAGAGAAAGCCCACGGCGCGGCCAGACGTTCGGCCTCTTGGTTTTTACAAGTCAAGTTTTTCTCCGTGACTCAGTGTCTCCGTGGTGAAGAAAGGTAAATCAGGACACTACGTGCCCTTGCGGTTGATTCGTCGCCGCAGCAGGCCTATTGGTCACGGCGACTTTTTTCGTGTTGTCGTCGGGAATGCGGTCGATCAGCAGCAGGAAAGGATCCACGCCCGCCTGGTCCGGAAGCTCTGCTGTGGTGAAAGTGTAGGTGGATTTGTTGTTGGTGATGTGCACTCGTTCGCGGTAAAGAGTCTTGCCGTACTTGTGGCCTTTTTCCGGCTTGGCGAAAGCTCCGATGTCGATCCAGTCATCCATCGGAACCTCAGTCTCGTTGCCCTTGGCGTCGGCCTTATATTTGTGCGTTTCCACGTCGATCGTGACGTCGTACTTGCCATCGGCGCGCTTTACCGCCGACGCCTCGAGAGTGCGATTCGAAAATAAAGTTATATCTTCGAACAGGTCTTTGATCAGGTATTGCAGCTGCGGGGGCGTCTCTTCGCGCAGCGCATCGACCAGGGCGTACGAGGTGGGATACGGCGGCGCGTTGTATCCGTATTGCTGAATCACCTTGCGTAGCGCCCGGTTCACCGCATCTTCTCCAATCATGTCTTGCAGGTAGTAGAGCACCACACTGGCCTTGCGATAGTGAATGTAACCTTGCGCGGATTCCACGGTCAGCAGCGGTTCTTCTTTTCGTCGCTCCTTGCCGCGCGAGCGCAGGTAGTTGTCCATTTCGTACTTCAGGAATTTGCGCATGATGTCGCGGCCGTACTCTTTCTGCAT
This sequence comes from uncultured Acidobacteriaceae bacterium, assembly GCA_963775845.1. Lineage (GTDB taxonomy): Bacteria > Acidobacteriota > Terriglobia > Terriglobales > Acidobacteriaceae > Acidiflorens. The sequence goes on from CAVZKN010000002.1 coordinate 1,897,565, forward strand.
CACCATCAGCGCCGAGTATTGCGCCAGCGATTCCGACAACAGTGTTGCTCCCTGCATGTCGGCGCCAACCACCTGGTGCGCCCACCACTGGTGGCCCATCTCATGCGCCACTACGTAATAAACCATGTCGATGTCGTCGGGATGATTCAGATTGGCGATGAACCCGATCGACTCCGAATACGGCATGGTGCCGGCGAAGGCCTGCGCGAACCGGCCAACCCGCGGAAATTCGATGATGCGCGCTTCCTGGTTATAGTAGGGACCAAAATTCTGCGTGTAGTACTCCAGCGATTTCTTCAACGATTTCATCATCCGCGGCACATTCCACGGTTGGTCTTTGTCGTAGTAGACCTCGAGCTTGATGCCGTTCCAATCCTCGCGCTGCACCTCATAACGCGCCGACATGAACGAGAAGAATCGAATGGCCGGATGGTCGAGCTTGTAGTCGAAATAGCGGCGTCCGTTTTCGTTCCACTCGCGGACGAGCGATCCAGGCGCAATAGCAATCTGATCGGGCGAGGTGCTGATCACGGTCTCTGCATTGGCCCAGTCGGCGTGGTCGCGGATGTAACTGTCGCGGCAATCGTCGGTGCAATTGCGCTCCAGCGGCCGCATCAACACCTGCTCTCCCAGGCCGTATTTGCGGCGGTCATTCGGATCGGTTAGCTCGGCCGTAGTGTCGTAGCCGATTAATGGCGCCGCGGAGTTGTTGAAGAAAGTCCCGTTCTGCGTTATCTCCGCGTTGCTGACCCCGTCTTCGAATCCGCGATTCTTGCTCTTGACGATGAAGACCGCGGTGCGCGATTCGCCGGGCTGCAGCGGAGGATCAAAGCGGTAGATGCGATATTGCAATCGTGTGTCATTCTTGGCGAGCGTAGCCCCCGGAATCTCGATATCCGTGTCGTAGAGCCGGTTGAGCGAGTAATGAATTTCGTTCAGCGGCTGGGAATCGGGATTGTAATATTCCTCCTCCACGCGCATCGCCATGTTGCGGGTTTCGGGGAAGATGTCGACCCAATACTTGTCGCTGCGGATGCGCGGCTGCGGCATCCGGTCGAATTGCTTGTAGTTTTTTTCGTAATCCGCCTGGAGAGCCAACTGATCCTTAGGCCCGAGCAGATGGTTCAAGATTTTGGTGTTGTAGTAAATCCATCCACCGGTGGCGGCAAACGATAAGAAAAAGATCAGCGCCAGCGCCGGCCACGGACTGGAGAAGCGCAGGCGCGCGATCCGCCAGCGTTCGGCCCAGCGCGCCTGCCGGCCGCGCGGCCAGAACATGAGAGTGGCAATCGCCAGCAATCCGCAGAACAGCAGCCAGTAGAGCGTGAACCAGCGCCATGCCGTGATATACGGCGCGTCCCCGAACATATCCGAATAAGTAACGTCGGGAGTGTTTGCGAATTGAACCAGGTTCGAAGCTATGTTGAGCGGCTTCCAGATAAAAAGATTGACGATGAAGAAAGCGACAAAAAAGAAATAGCCGAGGTACTTGTTGGGCGACAGCGCGTGGACAAAAAATGCGAACACCCCGAGAAAAAGAAAAAAGGAGAAATCCCGGACAAGAAGCTGGTTAAGATACAGTCCGAGCTGATAGCGATGATAGCCGTAACTCGCCTGCACAATAATTCCGCTGGCGAGCGCGAGAAATTGCACCAGCATCACCATCGCGGCCAGCGCCGTGAAGCGAGCCGCATACGAGACCCACTCCGGGGCAGGGAGCGAATCGGTAATCTCGTCCATATGAGCATCGCGGTCTTTCCACATGAGCACGCCGGCGTAAAATGTAACCAGCCCGATGACGAACATGTAGAGAGTGCCGGCGATCACCTGCAAGAGCCAGTAGGTGACGGGAAGCGTGCTGTTGCCAAAGCCTTCGCGCGCGTTCATCACCATACCGGGCACGCAATTCAGCAATCCTGCGATTAGCACCACGATAAAGACGGTGCCTTTGAAAATTCCCGCAAGATGAATCTTGACGGACGAGAGATACATCTCCCAGGCGCTGGCCTGGGACGTGATCGTCGGCAGAATAATGGGCGTGGGTGCCGACGACGGCACCACCGCTTCAGTCTTGCGTGCCTTCTGACGCCTCTCGGCGAAACTGAAACGATAGCAGGCAAAGATCAGGAAGACCACGCCCACGCCGATCCACAGCAGCCGGTTCCAGAGCAGCAATCCGCTCAAGCCCAGAGAGTAGGAGTTCTTTTCGGCGACGGTCCAATACTTGGTGGCGAGCGCAAAAGTACGAATGGCGAAGGGATCGAGCAGCGCGGCCATCCGCTCGCGCTCGATATCGGTCAGCAGAGCCGCGGAAACACCATAGCCCGTGAGCAGCAACAACGCTCCGACAAAGGAGACGATCTCGTTGCGGGCCAGCACCGCTATGGTGAAAAGAATCGCCGCGACCAGAAAAGCGTTGGGGATGGCAAAGACAAAAATTCCTTTAAGATGGGCGCTCCAGATAACGCGCTCCCAGCGCGCCGGGTCGACCCAGGGCATGTATTTCGCCAGCAGGATTCCGATAGAAACGCCGAGCATCGGGATCACGGAAACGAGGGTCGCACCGAAGAATCGTCCGAGAAGAAAATCGCGGCGGCGAAGCGGCGTCGTGAAAATAATCTGATACGTGTTGTGGCTGAAGTCGCGCGCCGCCGCCGAATTCACAAACGCCGTCACCATGAGCAGCGTCAGCAGGCCAACCATCGCGTAGTAGTTTTCGATGACGAAGGGCGCATTGTGATAGGTGTTGCTGAGCGCCTCGCCGATTGTGACCTGGTCGGAACCGACCGCGCCGAAAAACAGCGTGGCCGTGATCAGCGTGAAGATCCACAGCATCCACGAACGCAGCCAGTAGCGGATTTCGAACCACGCGATATGCAGAAACATGCGGTCAGTTCCACCCGCGAATGCGAGTAAAGAAAACATCTTCAAGGTCGGGGTTGCTGGGCGCGAATCCATCCGCGGGCGGTTGGGCGCTCAGCACATGCAGATGCGGACGCCCGCCCACCAGGCGGTTTGAGATCACCCGATAACGCTGCTCGTAAGCAGGCAAATCAGCCTTGGTAATCGAGCGCTGCCACACGCGGTCTTTCAATTGCGCGACCGCGTCCTCAGGATTGCCCTCATACAGCACTCGTCCTTCGTGAATGATGGCCATCTTGGTGCAGAGATCGGTTACGTCTTCCACGATGTGGGTGGAGAGTATGACGATCACATTCTCTCCGACTTCGGCCAGCAGGTTGTAGAAGCGGTTGCGTTCTCCGGGATCGAGACCGGCCGTAGGCTCGTCAACAATTAAGAGTTGCGGGTTGCCGATCAAGGCCTGGGCAATGCCGAAGCGCTGCCGCATGCCGCCGGAAAAACTGGTGAGCGCTTTCTTGCGGACATCATAAAGATTGCAGCGCTTCAACATCGCCTCGACCAGATCCTTGCGCTCTCTCGAGCCGCCGATCCCCTTCAGAACCGCGAGATGATCCAGCATGTCGTGCGCGGAAATCCGCGGATACACGCCGAACTCCTGCGGCAGGTAGCCGAGGCGTTTGCGCAACTCGTCTTTTTGCCGCAGCACATCGATCTCTCCAAGCCTCATGTTGCCGGAGTCAGCCTCTTGCAGGCCGGCAATGGTCCGCATCAGCGTGCTCTTGCCGGCTCCGTTCGGACCGAGGAGCCCGTACATTCCGTGCGGAATGGTGAGTGAAACGTCGTTAAGCGCTCTTACGCCGTTGGCATAGGTCTTGGAGAGGCCGTCAATCGTCAGTTCCATGCAGTGTCCCTGGCTGATGATACGCAATTTGGCGCGTCTGGTTCCATACAATCGCTGAATGGCTTGCCCGGCAAGATGCAATCTATTTCTCAGTTCGGTCGGTCTTGATATAATCCGCCGCACATTTCTGCAGAAGTATTTGGGAGGCGACAATCAAAAAGCGTTCGTCAGATGCACGCTTCGTGAAGCCGAAGGTACGCACAACGCGACGCGACGTGGCCCAGTTGGTTTCTGGATGCCGGTGATGAGTTGCGAGAGCGCGTTGTATCCATGGGCGTCGTTTTCGGCGGCGCCGGCGGCGCTGGCCAAGGCTCCAAACCCGGAGGCGGTGTTGTAACTGGCATCCGCCTTCAACACGTCCTGGGCCTTGATCGCGCCATTCACAGTGCTCGCGATCAATCCCTTGATCTGAAGCGTAGTGTCGGAATTCAGAGCCGCGGCCTCGACGGCGGCGGACACCTTCCCGCCCAATGCGAGGGCCAGTCTGCACGTCAAGCCGGCAATTCAGCAAAGTATATTCCCTCTCGTCGAACCAGGCATCAGCTGTGCCATGGCAATCGCCATTTCAACCAGCGTCGCCCACCAGACGACAGCGTCATGAAATAAAAATCGTGGATGAACCCCTCACACCGCGGGATGATAGTGCACTGGGCGTTTAAAACAGGCGCAAGGGGCTCACCGTTCTTGCCACTGAGGGCGGTGAGGCCGACGCCCAGCTCGTTGGGACAAAAAACAGTGATCTGTACGCAACTCTTGAAGACATAGTGGGTTCTATCCAAGCAAAGGGTTTGCGCGGCTTGCGGCTGCAAGTCTGGTGGGAACCCACAAAGTATTTATTTAAGAATCCCTCGATAACGATGCTTTCCAGGCTAGGTGGGCATGAAACGCGATTTTCTGGTCCCGGTCTTCTGGTTAGGCTTCTTGACTGTTCTTTCCAGTGCTCAGGTGGACATTTCGCCTGGAGTGGCGCGCGTAAGCCTGATCCAGGGCGAAGTTGCGACGCAGCGCGGCGACACGGGGGACTGGGCAGCAGCGGCGCTGAATCAGCCCCTGGTCGGCGGCGACAGCATCTCGACGGGAGACAATTCCAAGGCCGAGCTGCAACTCGACCACGCGAACATTCTTCGTCTCGGTAACAATTCGCAGGCAAAGATCGCAACCTTGGAGCGGGTGCAGAACCTGCGGCCTCAGATTCAGGTTCAGATCTGGCAGGGGCTGGCCTACTACACGGTCTTCAAGGATTCCGAGGCCGAAGTCGAGATCGACACGCCGAATGCGGCCATCCGGCCGGCATCCAAAGACGGTGTTTACCGCATCGAGGTGACCGGTTTTGAGACGCAAGTGATCGCGCGCGCGGGAGCGGTCGACATGGCCACGCCTCAAGGAAGCGCCCGCGTGGAGATGGGGCAGAGCGCGACTGTACGTGGCACAAGCCACGAAGCGGGGAACGTGCTCGGTGGCGCCCCTTCGATGGATAGCTGGGATTCCTGGAACAACGACCGCGACGGCGTGATCCGCAACGCTCAATCCTGGAATTACACAAATCGCTACTACGTGGGGAGCGAAGATCTCGATGTTTACGGACACTGGGTTACCGTGCCGGACTACGGGCGTGTGTGGTCGCCGGCGGTGAGCGGGGGCTGGTCTCCTTATCGCGCTGGTCGCTGGGTCTGGGAGCCGTACTGGGGCTGGACGTGGGTTTCACATGAGCCCTGGGGTTGGACGCCCTATCACTATGGCCGCTGGTTCCTCTATGGAAAATCCTGGATGTGGTGGCCGGGGCCGGTTAACGACGGGGGAAATTACCGCCCGGAATGGGCTCCGGCCTATGTCTCGTTCTTCGGGTTCGGAGGCCACCGGGGAGCCTCTGTCGGTTTCGGATCGGTGGGCTGGTTGCCACTTGGCCCGGGGGATTCGTTCTACCCGTGGTACGGACTGAACCCATCGCAATTGAAAGGGGTCAGTGTCACCGACGCGATCAACATCACAAGACTCACTCGCGTCGTCGCCCCATTACGCGACGACAACGAGTTCTCCAATGTGAGTCTGGCCGCCATCGATAGGCGGATTCTCCAGGCGATTTCGGCGCTTCCGGCGGATCGCTTCGGCACCGAGCGTTCGACGCCGAAAGTTGTGGACCGGCGAGCTTTTCGTCGCGCGCGCATCATCACCGGCAATCTGCCCATCGTCCCAACCAGAGAAATGCTTACAGCGACGAATCATCCGGCGAACGCCTCGTCGATGTTGAACAGTGAACGGCAGGAGCAGTACTTCACGAAGAGGCAGCCCACAGCGGCGCCGCAATCATTTGATAAGGAGGCGGCGCAGGTACGGGAGAGCATCGAGGGGACTGGCCAGTTGGTCCCGGTCGGGGAGATCACGCATGTGGATTCGGCCGACACGGCACGACCCACGGCCCTGGAGAACGGAATTGAAAGAACGGTCGAGCCGAGGAAAGACGCTCAGAGTGAGCGCAGATCCAGATTTAAGCCGGAGGTAGGAGTGCCCGCCGCATCATCTCCGGAGATGTCGAGATCGACGCGCGGAATGATGACACCGGAGCCTCCATACCGTGGCGCTAAGACACGTACGGCGTCGAGGCCGGGCGGGAACTCGCATAGTTCGGCATCGCTGAAAGGTCCGGCGGCGACATCGACACGCCGCATAACGATACTCGCAGCGGGATCTCGTCGAGCTGCGGCACGTGCCGCACAGAGTTACGTCGATTCGGCCAACCGACAGATGGAAAAGGGAAATTACACGGCGGCGATTGCGAATTATAGACGGGCATTGCAAGTCGACGGAAACAGCAGCACTGCGAAAGCTCGCCTGGGGCGCGCCCGTCGGGCGATGCAAGCGGAAAACGAGATCATAGCCAATCGGAGGTAAACATGCGCGCTACGACGCTGCTAGTCGGCAGCATATTGCTATTCATGGTAGGGAGTACCGCGGGTTGGACGACACGGACACAACATTCTTCCCGGCCTCTTTCGGTCTCCGACGTCGAACACGGTCTTAATTCCGCCGTGCCGAACGTACGCATGGCTGCGCTGGTAAAAAAGTACGGAGTTGATTTCGAGTTGACGGACGCGGTGAAGAAGGAGCTTCGAAGTGTGGGAGCCAGCGACAATCTTATTCTGCAGATTGGTCGTTCGCGAGCCCGGGTAGATGGCAACTCAGTGGAAAAGCTAGCTGGACGTCCGGTCGTTGCTCACAGGCACCCGTCGGCAAATGCGCCCCGCGCGCATGCTCAACCGGCCGCGAAGGAGCTAGTCCACCTTGCTGATAAGTACCGACTCGGTTCCGGCGTGGTCCGTGACGAAGGCAAAGCTGCCGAGTTGTATCGCAAGGCAGCCGGCATGGGTAACGCGGAGGCGCAGACCAGACTTGCCGAGGCCCTGTTCGATGGACGCGGCGTCGCGCGCGATCCCGCTGGGTCACGGGCGTGGCTGAAAAAGGCGTCGCGCCAGGGCAACGCTCGGGCTGAGTGCGACCTTGGCGTAATGCTGACTAATGGTTTGGATATCGGGCAAGACCGCGCGAACGCGTTGCGATACCTTCAGGCTGCCGCGCGTCTGGGCGATGGGTTTGCTGAGGACTCTCTGGGTCAATTGGCAGAAAGTGGTTTGACGGGTGATCCGAGCCCGAGCGAAGCATATATGCATTACCTGAAGGCCTCCGAAATGGGTTCCGCGTGGGGAACATACAACGTGGCGAGAATGCACGAACTTGGGATCGGTGTTGACAAGAGTCCCACTGAAGCACTGCGCTGGTACATGAAAGTTGCCTCCATCGTGGATTCGGAATTGTTGGGTCAGTGGAGCGATCTCCGCTCTGAGGCCGGGGCCGTAGCCGGCGCTAATTTCCGAATTGGTGATATGTATAGCGGAGGCAACGGCGTTCCCAAGGATACTCGCGAGGCGGAGAGGTGGTACAAGCGCGGTGTGGATATGGAGTCCGCCGCTGCACGGGCAGGATGGTTGATGGCGCATGTTGATCTGGCGAATGCCTACCTCCAATCCAAGGGCGTTCCGCTGGATTACGGTGAGGCGATGTACTGGATGAGAAAGGCAGCTGAACACGGATCTCGGCAAGGTCAAGTGAATCTGGGCTCCATGTATCGCGATGGCGAAGGCACGTCCCCCAACTACGGCGAAGCTATGCATTGGTACCGTAATGCCGCTGACCAAGGTTCTGCGGAGGCAGAATGGATGATCGGTGGACTCTATTTTCACGGTTGGGGAGTGATACGCGATTTCACGGAAGCAGCAACGTGGTTCAGAAAAGCAGCTGAGGCGGGTGTCCCCGCTGCGCAATGGGACCTTGGCATGATGTATTACCAGGGCTACGGTGTTTCGAAGGATCTTGCGGCTGCTCGAGCCTGGCTAAAGAAGGCAGCTGCTCGAGGCTATGCCCCAGCAAAAGACATGCTGGACAAAACTTGATGCGGCCGTGCGCGGGCGCCCATGCTTTTCGGGCGAGCCTTCGAACAGTCCATCGCCGCCCTATTTCGCCGTGAGGATCCAGCAGCAGCCTTGTTCGAACAGTGGAGCCCGCGCAAAGCCATGGGCTTGGCCTACTCAGGCAATGACACTTGGGATCGAATGCTGCAGCAAGGCGTCCAGTTGCTAGAGCGTTTCGCCCAAGACGGCCGAGTTCGGATTCAGCGCCCTCGTTCCACTCAGCAGATTCAGTTCAACCGGACACTAGGCTCCAACAACAATTTCGTTTCCTACGTCGATGCCATTGGCGAACTCGACGGCACGTCCTGCGTTCTGGAGTGGAAAACTACCTCCGCCAGATATCCGGTGGATCCAGTTGGTATTTCCGCACTGGATCCGCAACTGGTTTGCTATTCCTGGATGACGGGCATCGAGGAAGTCGCACAAGTGGTGTTCGTCCGCAAGCGACTGGTTGAGGTCCAGTACCTGCGCGCAGCGATCTCTGACGAGCAGCGCCAGGAGTTCGCAACCCTGGTCGAAGACACCGTAAAGCTTATTCGCTGTCACGCTATTACAAATTCCTGCCTGACGCACAGCAACAAATCTTCCTCGAAAACCTGCGCGAAAAAACGTCTTAGCATGATTCGCCCCAAAGACTATCGCGTCCAGCTCGATCTAGTGTCATACGAAAATCTGCGGCAGCAGATCCTGCGTCGTGACGGATGGAGATGTCAGTTTTGTGGCAGTATGTCGAATCTTGAGGTCCACCACCAACGGTTTCGCAGCCAAGCGGGAGCCGACTCAGAACAGAACTTGATTACGCTGTGCACGCCATGCCACGCTAAAGCGCATCTCGGCTAAGTCGAGCGCATGAAGTGCCGGTTCCGCGCGACGCGAGTCAACACGGTAAATCACTCAACCGCATTGGATCGACAAGGGTCGCATCCCCACCGCGAGCCTGGCGACATGATCACATCGCATTTGCCGATGACGCCAAATGCTGTTCGACAGGTACACTATCGTCCAAATACGAAAAAGTCGGCAAAGGAAGATCGTGCTACAGAACTCAAAAGAAGCCCATAACACAGGAAGCGAAGTGCATCTCCGCTTTTCCTGGAAGATTGCGCTTCCCGTCAGTCTGGTGTTGTCGATTCCGTGTTTCTGGCAATCGCGCATTCAAGCCGTTGATCTCTCCAGCCACATCTACAACGCGTGGCTGGCTTCTCTGATCGTTAACAACCAAGCTCCGGGCCTTTGGATCGGGCACCAATCGAACAACGTGCTTTTCGACCTTATGCTGGCGTGGTTATTCCAGCATTTTGGGGCGGCCGCCGCCCAAAGGATCGCGGTTGGCGTTTCGGTGCTCATCTTCTCTTGGGGGGCAATTCTGCTCATCTCGCGCGGGCGGCCGAGAAACTGGTGGTTTCTGTTGCCCTCGGTGGCCGTTCTGTCCTATGGGTTCATATTCCATGCAGGTTTCTTCAATTTCTACCTGGGTCTGGGAATCTGCATTTGGTACTTGGCATTTTTCTTGCCGGGCGGATGGCGGGTTCGGTTGTTAGCGACACCGTTGCTCTTTCTGGCTTGGACCGCTCATCCTCTGCCGGTGCTGTGGGCCGTGGGTTTGGCCGCGTACACGGTTGTGGCCGAGTTTATCCCGGCACAAGGCCGCATCATCCTGTTAGTGGTTGGCTTGCTGGTCCTGATGGAAGCTCATTTGTTACTTGTGAATCGTTACGAATGCCTCTGGTCCGTCACACACGCCTGGTATGCGATGGGCCCGAAGCAAATGATGCTTTTCGAGGGAAGGTATGACATTGCTTATTGGCTGATATTGGGAGCGTGGGGAATCCTGTTCTATCGTCGTGCCCGGGCCAGCAGATTGCGCAATGTGATTCCGAACATCGGATTTCAGCTCTGGTTGCTAACGGCTGCTGCTGTCGTGTCGATCCCCAATGTCATCGGGTTTCCGCAGTATCAAACGCCGTTCAGCTTTGTCACCTTCCGCTTCTCTTTAGGCGCCGCAGTCCTGCTCTGCGGCTTTCTCTTCGAGGTGCAACCAAACATTTACGAAAGAGTCATGCTTACGCTTGGGGCGCTGATTTTTTTCGGTATTTTGTTCCGTGACGTGCGCAGCCTCAACCGCATGGAGGATCGGGTCGACGCGGCCTTGGCGCAACTTCCAGCCAACAGCCGTGTGATCGGCCGCCTGCGTGTTCCCTCCCGTGATTTCAGTCCGGGCGTGCACGCGGTGGACCGCGCCTGCATCGGGCACTGCTTCAGCTATGCCAATTATGAGCCGTCCACCGGGCAATTTCGGGTGCGCGCAAGCCCCGGTAATCCTATCGTGATGGCCGATTACGCTGACGTGTACGCGGTCGAAACGGGCCAATACCGCGTTCAGGCCCGTGATCTGCCGGTTTATCTCGTATTCCTGTGCGGTCCGGACAAACAGAAGGTTTGCACCCAAGAGTTGGATGAGGGAGACGTGATCGGTCGTGTTGGCCGGGAGCCCTAATCTAGCGGACGGGCAGGAATTGGGGTTGCCGTGTGATCTCCATCACATTCCCGAGTGACGTGGATTGCTGCCCGTCCATGGCGCCGCCTTTAGCTTAAGTTAGGCCAAGGAAAATAAGGGCAAGCTTTAGTGGGTGATATGGGAACCGCAACTCTAGAGGGGGATTAAGCAAATGGAGAATGACTCCACCAGACCAACTACATCGGCTTGGGATGTAAAGCAAGTCTATGTGATGGCCGTAATCAGCCTGGTGGTGGGGCTGGCAATTGGATACCTGTTTCGCGGTTCGCAATCGCCGGCGCCGCCAGCCGCCGCTGCTGTTCAGGCGAGCGCCCCGTCGTCTCCTCACGCCGCCATGGGCGGACAGATGGGTGGCGGCCAAATGCCTACTCTCGACCAGATGAAACAAATGGCCGACAAAAAGGCCCAGCCGGTGCTGGATAAGCTGAAGACCGATCCTAACAACAGCGAGTTGCTGGTTCAAGCGGCCAAGATATATCTGTCTACTCATCAGTTTAAGGACGCGTCAGCCTATTATGGCAAGGCCGTGCAGCTCGATCCCAAGAACGTTGCCCTTCGCACCCAGATGGCCGCGTGCCTTTATTACGATGGCGATGTGGACGGGGCGATCAGTCAATTGCAGCAGGGGCTGCACTACAGCCCGAGCGATGCCAACTCCCTGTTTAACCTGGGAATGATCAAGTGGCAGGGAAAACAAGACGGCAAGGGAGCGGTCGAGGCGTGGCAGCAGTTGCTCAAGTCGAATCCTGGATTAAGCCCGGAGCGCCGGGCCAAAGTGCAAAAATTAATGGCCGACGTGCAGATGCAGGGCAAGGGCTAGACGCTTAACTCTGCGAATGAATCAGAATTTTAAGGAGCAATGAATTCATGACGGAAACAAATCAAACTTCGAATCAGCAATGGACCAGCATTCAGGCTTACGTGTTGGCGGTTATTTGCCTGCTGGTAGGAATCGCCGGCGGCTGGTTTATCCGCGGGTCGCAGAGTCCCGCGGCGGCTGCGTCTGAGATGGCAACCGCGCCCGCCCCGGCTCCGGCCATGGGCAATCCATCTGCTCCAACGCAGATGCCGAGTCCGGCCGAGATGCAGAAGATGGCCGACACTCAGGCCGCGCCGCTCATCGAAAAGCTGAAGGCTGACCCCAAGAATGCCGGCCTTCTCGAAAACATCGGCAACATCTACTACGACGTCCAGAGCTACCCGACCGCCATCGATTACTATCAGCGCGCGCTCCAGATCGAGCCAGCTAATGCCGGAGTTCGCACCGACATGGCGACCGCTTACTGGTACAGCGGTAATGCCGATGCGGCCATCGCGGAATTCCAGAAATCGCTTTCGTACGAGCCGAACAAGGCTAACACTCTGTTCAACCTGGGCATCGTTCAATGGCAAGGCAAAATGGATATCGACAAAGCCGTCGCCACCTGGCAGAAGTTGCTCGAGACGAATCCAAACTATGAAGGCAGGGACAAAGTCCTGGAACTGATCGCGCAGGCGAAGAAGCATTCCGGTGTCAAGCCGGGGACGCAGGCAAAGCCCCTGTAATAGACTGCCAACAAGCGAACCGATTTGAGCCAAACCGATTTGAGCCAACTATGGAAGGAACGATCTTTAGGGCGGTCATTGTCGGAGCCGGACCGGCCGGCCTGACCGCCGCCTACGAGCTATCCAAGCAACAAGCCCCGGTCATTGTCCTCGAGAGCGACCCGACCTATGTCGGCGGAATCTCCCGCACCGTCAATTACAAGGGCTTCCGCTTCGATATCGGAGGCCACCGCTTCTTCTCGAAATCCCGCGAGGTCGAGGATTTCTGGACCGAAGTGGATGGCGAAAACATGCTCGACCGTCCGCGTTCCTCTCGCATCTACTACCGCGGCCAGTTTTATACCTACCCGTTGAAGCCGTTCGAGGCGCTGCAAAAGCTGGGACTGGTTGAGTCCTTCCTCTGCATCATGTCGTTTTTCGCGGCCAAGATAAACCCGACGCCCCATCCCAAGACGTTCGAGGAGTGGGTCTCGAACCAGTTCGGCAAGCGTCTGTTCCGCATCTTTTTCAAGACGTACACCGAGAAAGTCTGGGGGATGAGTTGCAACGAAATCTCCGCCGACTGGGCCGCACAAAGAATAAAAGGCCTGTCTTTATTTTCAGCCCTGAAGCATGCGCTCTTCACCCGGAAACCAAAAGACCGCAAGCAGATCGTGAAGACGCTCATCGACACCTTCCGCTATCCGCGCCTCGGCCCCGGAATGATGTGGGAAGCATGCGCCGAAAAAATCCGCAAGCTGGGCGGGCAGGTGCTCCTCGGCCGCAAAGTCACAGGCTGCCGCTTCGACTCCGCCAGCAATCTTTGGATCGTAACCGCGCGCAATTCCAACGGCCAGACCGAAGAATATCGCGCCGAGAATCTAGTCTCCTCCATGCCCATCCGCGACCTGATTGCGCAGATCGAGCCGCAACTTCCTGAAGCCGCACTCCAGGCTGCGCGTTCGTTGCGCTATCGCGACTTCCTGACCGTAGGGCTCATCGTCCATGATCGCGGACGCTTCAACGACAACTGGATTTACATCCATGATCCGAGCGTGCAGGTAGGCCGCGTGCAGAATTACAAGTCATGGTCTCCCGAGATGGTTCCCGACGCCGGCTATTGCTCCTACGGTCTCGAATATTTCTGCTTCGAGGGCGACGGACTCTGGACCACTGCCGACAATAAGCTGATCGAACTTGGCCACGCAGGAAATTCAAAAAGTAAATCTGGCCGCGAGCGCCGATGTGGTCGATGGCTGCGTCATCCGGCAGCCTAAAGCGTATCCGGTGTATGACGACGCCTATCAGCAGCACGTAAACACGATTCGCAAAGCCCTTGACGAGAATTACCCCACGCTGCATCTCGTCGGCCGCAACGGCATGCACAAATACAACAATCAGGACCACGCCATGATGACCGCCATGCTGACCGCAAAAAATATTCTGGCGGGCGGCCGCAAGTACGACGTCTGGGCCGTGAATCAGGACGCCGAATACCACGAAGCAGGAGCAGCAGGCGCGCAAGCGGAAGTCGAGACGAGAGTTCCAGTCAGGAACGCGGCGACCACAGTCTAGCATTCCGCGGAGAAGCTAGATGTAGCGCCTGATTTCTGGCGCAGCGGCTCACCGCCGGCGAGCTTTGCCGTTGGCTGGCGCAGCAACTGACCGCCTTTGCTCTTGCCTTTGGCTGGAGCAGTGGTTCACCGCCTTTGCTCTTGCTTTTGACCGGCGCGGCGGTTCACCGCTGCGATAAGGGGCTTGCTTCAGGACCGGCTTTAGCCGCTGAGGTCTGCCGATTGCCCCCCGCGAGCTCTGCCTTTGGGTGGCGCAGCGGTTCACCGCTGCGATAAGGGGCCTGCTTTCAGGACCGGCTTTAGCCGCTGAGGTCCGCCGATTGCTCCGGCGAGCTTTGCCTTTGGCTGGCGCCTTTGCTCTGCCTTTGGGTGGCGCAGCGGTTCACCGCTGCGATAAGGGCCTGCTTTCAGGACCGGCTTTAGCCGCCGCGGTGAGACGGCGGCGGGAAAATACTGTCCCTCAGCCTCTCAAAACGAGGAAAGAGAAAGTCGCGCCATGGCCAACCAATCAATGACGGACGAAACCAGCGCCGCCCTCTCCGATTCTCCAGCGCCGCCCTCCGCGCCCACCAATAAAATTCTGCCAGCTCCCCCCGGCGCTTCTTCACCGAGCCCCTGGTGGCGCATCGGCGACTTCGGCATCCTTGGCCTGTGGATAGTAATTGTCAGCTTCACCATTCAATATCACGAGAAATGGGCGGACGAAGCCCAAGCCTGGCTGATCGCCCGCGATCTCGACCTGCGCACCATCTGGTTTCATGAACTGCGCTACGAGGGCTCTCCCGGCCTCTGGCACACGATCCTGTGGATAGCGCAGCACGTCTTCCACGCGAAGTATGGCGCGATCAGCTACATCGGCATGGCTGGGGCAACTGCCGGGGTCGCGCTGCTGATCTTCAAAGCGCCATTCCCCCGCATCGTCCGCTGGCCGCTGGCTTTCACCTACTTCATGGTTTATCAGTATGCGGTGATTGCCCGGCCCTACACGTTCTTGCCGCTGCTGGCCTTCGCCGTGGCCATCCTCTTCAAAGACATTCGCCATCCCGAACGAATGACAATTGTGCTGGTACTGCTCGCGAACCTCAGTACGCACGGCACCATTCTCGCTGGATGTTTCGGACTGGCCTATCTGATCGAGGCCTGGCGCTCATGGCATACGCTGGAAGCCAATGTGCGGACGCGGTACTACGTTTGCGTTTCCATGATGGCGCTGACGTTTGTTTTCATCTATGTGATCCTGAAGCCGACCCCTGACAATGAGACTTTTGCGGCGAAAAGAGAAGTGGCACAGTTATCGCCGGAACTTCGGGCAAGAATCGAGTCCACACCTATCCGAAAAGTGGGCTCGATCATCTCTGGCGCTTTCCTTGATTTTCTACTTCCCTCCGTTTTATTTGTCTTGCTCGCCGCTGCCTTCTGCTTCATGCGCTGCAGGTTTCTGACCTTTGCTCTGCCCGTTGGAAGCATGATTGTCCTTTATGCTTTCCACGGATATTTCCACCATCACGGTACCGCAACCGTCGCGGCCCTGGCCGGACTATGGATCGCTTGGCCGACGGCCGAAGAGCAGCGTCCGTCCCGAACCCGTGAAATTTGGGCGACGCATGGTATGTCTACTCTTTTGCTTTGTCTGTGTGCTGTAAATATCTGGGATGCGTGGTCGGTAATCGAACGCGATCGCCTGTATCCTTACAGCGGTTCGGATGACGCGGCAAACTACTTGAAATCTGTAGGAGCCGACCGAGAACCCATCTTCGGCTTGTTCTATGGGATGGTTGCAATACAGCCCTATTTCGATCACAACATCCTCGCGAACACACCGACAACATACTTTCATCATGGCTTGCCGCTGCACGGCACGAAGTTGGATGTAGGGCAACTGCGTAGATTGAATCCAGAATATGTGGTTGTCTATTCCATCTGGCTGAATGGCTCTCCTAGCGAAGTTTCCGAGTTGCTGCCCTTGGGGTACGAGGTCGTGCATTTTTCGGACGGGTACCTTCTCTACAAGCGCTCGGTCACTGATCGGCAGGCCTATTACATTCTCCGCCGCATGCGAACTAGCGGCGACCCGGCACCACCGCAAACTCCGAACTGATCGAATCCCATGCCGAATTTCACACTAGCCGACACGCTGGGGATTCCAAAAGCCTGCCTAGCTCTTCTCCCCTTCGTCGTCGCCCCCGGCTACGTCGCCGGATGGGCGCTAAACCTCTTTGAGTTCCGCCAGCGCCGTCCCATCCTGCGCCTGATTCTCGCCCTCCCTCTCACCATCGCCATCTGCCCGATGCTTTCGTATCTGCTCGCGCGGTTCTTTGAGCCGGGACTCTGGGTGTTCTACATCGGCGTGTTCGCCGCCTTCGTATTCGTGCTAATAAAGGATGCGAAGCGACCGCATCTGCATTCCGTTTCAAAACCCATCTGGATAGCTCTCGGCCTGCTGGCGCTGTGGGGAATCGCGGCCATCGCCTCTCTCGTCGATCTGCAATTCGGAGACAAGCTCTATCCGCCAATCGTTGCTTACGACCATGCCGTGCGCACGGTGATGATGTCCGCTATCGCCCGCCATATCCCTCCCGGCAACCCTTTCTTTGCCCATGCCGGAGCGCCCTTGCGCTATCACTACCTCTGGCTGCTGTTCTGCAGCCTGCCCATGAAGGTCTTTCATTTGTACCCGCGTTACGTGGTCTATTCGGGCGTCGTCTGGTGCGGAGCGGTCCTGATGTGCGCTGTCGCCCTCGGCCTGAAGTTTCTCGTGCGTGTCAAAAAGCATATCGAGCGAAAAACTCTCTTCGCGGTTGGCCTGCTCTGCGTCACCGGACTCGATATCTTGCCCAACCTCTACATTGCACTTGCGCGGCAGTGGTGGCTGGACGACATAGAGTTCTGGAATGACGAGCAGATTACTTCCTGGGCCGGCTCCGTCTTGTGGGTCCCGCACAATATCGCCGCATTGATCGCGTGTTTCGTCGCCTTCATCTTGCTGCGACACCAGGCCGACGCCAACCGCTGGGATACAGCACCCGTGATTGTGGCCGGAATGGCCTTTGCCAGCGCCGCCGGCATGTCCGTTTACGTGACGTTTACCTTCGTAGTTGCCCTAGCGCTTTGGTTGCTCGCATTGATTGTGCGGAAGAATTGGTTGGAAGCGGCGATGTTCGTCGGCGCGGGCGCGATGGCATTGCTCTGGGCGTTGCCGTTCCTTTTGAGTCTTCGCGGGCCCGCCGGAGGCGCTGCTTTCGTGGAATTCGCTCTGCGTCCATTTTCATTGGGACTTTATTTCATCATCCTGTCCGGCATCCACTTGCAAAGCGAATTCGCAGTGACCTTTGCCAATGCGCTCTTTCTGCCCATCAACTATGTGCTCGAACTAGGATTCTTCCTCGCCGTCGGCCTCTTGCGCCTGCGCCAGCTTGTCCGCGGGCGAATCGAGGCCAGCGCCAACGAACTCGCAGCCTGGACGCTGGTCCTGACCAGTTTTTTGATCGGCACTTTCCTGCGTTCGAGCAATACCGGCACGAATGACCTGGGGTGGCGATGTTTTTTACCGGCCCAACTAATCTTTCTGCTGTGGGGAGCGACATTAGTTGATGATTGGTGGTTCCACGGCGCCGAAAATGCCGCTCCCGAGACTGCTCCGCCATCTGCGCCACCGTTGTGGGCGCGCGCGACTGTCGCCACGTTGCTGATCCTGGGCCTGCTGGGAACCGCGTATCAGGTATTTATGCTGCGCATGTTCCCCATTTTCGTGGACCATGGCCTCAGTGCAAGAACAAGCTGGGTGCAGGGTGGAAATGGAAAATTCGGCCAACGCGCCTACGCGCTGCGCTCAGCCTATCAAGCCCTGGATGCGCAGCTTCCTTCTGCGGCCGTGCTGCAGTTCAATCCGGCGACGGTGATCCCCGTTTTGCACATGCTATATTCCGGGCATGATTCTGCCGCCTCCACTCCGTCGGGTGATCCTCCATGTGGAACTGCTTTTGGCGGCGATCCTCGCGTCTGCGCTCTGCGCCTTCACAAGCTTGGCCAGTTATTTGAGCTTTCCGATGGCGGCAACCTCGACTCAATATGCCGCGAGTATGGTGTCGATGCGATCATAGTCGAGAAGTCCGATCCCGTCTGGCGGCAGCGTGAGTCGTGGATATGGACTCAGCCTCCGACCGTCGCCAACGATTATGTGAGGGCGTTTCGCTGTGGAGCGTCAGCGGATGGCGCTACTCGGTAAAGGAATCTGTCAGCAGCGAAGCTGGAATCTATCCGCAAGATTTTGCTGTAACTGAGAGCTGAAAGCTGAGAACTGAAAGTTGGTCTAAGAGTCTGAACATCGAGGTAGTCTGAATAATGAGCGTTATGCAAGAGTTGCGCGGTCTTCTCCGGCTGCGCGGTTTACAACTGTTCGCCCTCTCGTTCTTGCTGATTCTGATGGCAGCGATTGCCTTCGTATCCGGCACCACGGTTCGCGATCCTGATATCTGGTGGCATCTCAAGACCGGCGATTGGATCGTGCAGCATCACGCGGTTCCGTATGTCGGCATTTTCTCGCGCACCGCCGCGAACCGTCCGTGGATCGCCTACAGCTGGGGCTATGAGGTCCTGCAATCGCGCGCCTACGCATGGTTTGGGCTGATCGGGTTCGCCATGTACGGAATCCTCCTGACCGTGGCCGTCACATTCGTCCTTTTCTGGATGGTGCATCGCCTGTGCGGACGCTTCTGGGTGGCATGGCTGCTTGCTCTCGTCGGCAGCTTTGCCTATTTATTCAGCCTCATGCCGCGGCCCGTGTTCGTCTCGATGATGCTGTTCACCGTCCTGCTGACGTTTCTGCTGGAGGCGCAGCGCACGGGCAGCATGCGGTTGGTCTGGTGGCTGCCCTTGCTCTTTGCCGTGTGGGCCAACATCCACATTCAGTTCATCTATGGGATAGCCGTGTTGGGCCTGTTCATGGGAACGAACATGGTTCAACGGTTGGCAAGCCGCTTTGGAATCGAGCTCGATTTTCTGGAGCGGCCCACGCTCCCGCTCGGCGGACTGATCGGGGTTTTGATCGCCTGCTTCGCGGCCACTTTCGTCGGACCCTATACCTATCACCTCTATCACGTGGTGGCGGCATATTCCAACTCGCATGTGCCTTATTTCATGATCCAGGAATTGTCCGCCTTCGATTTCAAAACCTTCACTCACTACGTGTTGCTGTTGTTGACGTCGGCCGCCTTCTTCGCGGTGGGATGGCGAAGAAAAATAGATCTCTTCAAGCTGGCACTGCTGACGGTCACAAGCGTCATTGCCTTTCGCACCGAGCGGGATGCGTGGTTCCTCGGAATCACCGCCGCGCTCTTTATTGCTGATACGCCGGAAGAGACCGTTGACGAACCCGCCGGGCGAGGCCTCCGATCGAAAGCGTCAAGACCAGTGTTGAAACTTCCGGAATTGGCCGGGGTGTGTGCGTTCGTGGCGATGTTGATGTGGCTGGTGGCTCGCAATACGGGATTCAATACCCGCGATCTTGACCGGGCCATCAGTCATGAGTATCCGGTGAACGCGGTCAATTTTGTGCGGCAAGGTTCGTTCCCCGGGCCGCTCTACAACAATCTCGACTGGGGCGGCTTTTTGATCTGGTACATGCCGCAATATCCGGTGACCGTGGACGGACGAAACGAGCTCTATGGCGACGACCTCGACCTGCTTACCTACAAGAGTTCGCAAGGCGAAGCGTACACCTCGGACCCTTACCTGAACGAGGCCGGACTTGTTCTGCTGCAGAAAAAGTTGCCGCTCGCAAAATTGCTGACGATTGATTCAAGATTTCGCCTGGTTTATCAGGATCCCATTTCCATGGTCTTCGTTCGCAATTAGTTATCCGTAGGGAGCAAGTTCCGTCTCTTGTAGACGTACTCTTTACTGGCGAACCAGAACCGTGGCCACATCATCCTGATAGGCCACGCGGAATTGCTCGCGCAAAGCAGGAAGGGTCGTCAAGGCTTTCAGCATCCCGGAGCCGTGCTCCAGCAGGATAATGCGCGCGCTGGTGAAGGTGGGATCGGCTTCGAGGCGCTCCGTGCCCTGGCTTACTTTGAAATACCTCGCGGTGATTTCGTCGCCATATAAGTTCACGCGGCCATCAATCGAAACCGGATATTCCGGCAAATACCACATCAGGAACCCACCCCAATAATAGGTGTTGAAGACAGGACCGGGAAGTTGATTGGCGCGGATGAAATCGCAGGCCGCTACCGGAAAGACCCGGCTAGCTTGCTTCAGAAGCGCCGTGTTGCTGGGAAGGTGAAGAAGCGCAGCCAAAAACACCGCCAGCACTAGCGCCGCCAACACCGGTGTTTCCCCTTTCGCTGGCTTGCCGCCCTGCGGTGTGGCTTCACGATGCCAACCCGCGACAGCGTCGGCGATGATGGCAATCGCCGGGAAAACCACGCACCACACATCGCGTTGCACGCGAAACGCAAGCATGGTGAAAAGACCCAAGACGCTGATTTTGAATAAGTCGCGCGAACGCTGGCGTCCTAGAGCCAGGAACGCCGCCATGACCAGCAGCATGAGAACAAAATGCTGTGGCCGCCGGAATGCCATGGCCTGCATTTCCTGAAAATCTTCGAATAGCACCCGGCTATAAGTAGTCTGCAACGCGTTCGGAAAGATTTGCAAAGCGTAAGGGTTGAGGAGGGTTGCAATCAACGAAAGTCCTGCGACTGCCGCTACCTTGGCCAATGGATGTGCAGGTTCCGGGAACGAACTGTATCCGGAAGAATGCAACAGAAACTCCGCCGTCTCGGCCGCCAAAAAAATGACTAGCAGAAGCAGACCAAGCAAGAATTGCCCATGCAGATTTGCCCACAGCAAGAAAAGCACGGGGAGCCAATAAAGGAATCGTATATCGCGGCGCCGGCGGCTCTCCAGTAGCAGGAGCAGCTCAATTCCAAAAAAGAAAATCGACGCGAGAATGGGAAGCGGCAGCAAATCGACAATGACAAATTGCGCGATGGCCGACAGTAGAATCGCGCACCAGAAGTTCCGCCGCCCGCCTGCCAGCAGAAAGGTAATCACGGCCAGGGCCACTTTGAAACCCATGAGCAGCGCGGCGAAAGCTCTTAACCCCAGCACCTTGTAAGCAATCGCCGTCTTAACGTCGAATCCCCAACTTGTATCTACCCACGGCCGGTCGGCATATTGCGAGAACAAGCCGGTTCGAGGGAAGGCGTGGTTCTGAAGGATCCATTGTCCGGAACGCAGATGCCACCAGATGTCACCGTTCAAGAGAGGCGTAATAGAAAAACTCGTAAGCACAGGCGCGACGGTCAGCAACAACAGTAAAGCCAGTACGTGAACGGGAGCAGTGTCAAAGGCGCCGAACTGGCCGGGAGCGACCGCGTTTTCCTGAATCGTGTCGTTCGGCATTTTTTGTTGAGCTGAAGTTTGTATATCCTCAGCGCACTACCTTCACGGCTCCCTTGGTGACGACGGGAGCTGTAATCGTACCATCGGCATTGTGGTCGACGTTGTGGCATTTCAGAGTACAGGTGCCGGTGCTCCGCATGTAGGAAATCGGCCCCTTCGACTTATCGTTCGGAGCCACCACCCCCAGATCGAAATTAACCAGGCGCTCTCCAGAGGAGCCCGCGGAAGATGTGCCCGTTCCGTGGGCCGTGTGACAAACCGAGCACGAGAATCCAGCGTTGATGTGAATGGCGTGCTTGCTGAAACTGGCGTTGGACATGATATTGGCCAGGCTATGACACTTGGCGCAGAGCGAGTAAGGGCCGCCTGCGGAAGGATCGACGACAGGAGGAAGAAGGTTCTGGATAAGTGTTCCAGGACCTGCCGCCGGAGGAAATCCTGGAGCTACCTGGCTGAATTCGTAGCGCCGCTCCAGAATGTGAGAGAAACGTGACCCATGGGGCCCGTTCGGTCCGCTGCCGCCGAATTCCCGGTTGTCATCGGCATTGTGGCAGTCGGTGCACAGAATGCGCCCATTCAAGACGCGTCCTTGCGTATGGCCGTCCAGATTCCACATGTACTTTTGCAGGCTGGGCTGCGGGAAGGGACTGTTACTGTCATGCATCACCGGGTGACTCGACCTCGCCGTAGCAGCAAATTGAGGAATGATGTTGAGCGGGTCGCCCGCCGTGGTTCGGGTCGGAAGATATCCGAAAACGCCGAGTATCTGTTTACCCGTACTTGTTCCATGACAACGGAGGCAGGTTTCGTATTGGTTGGCGGCGGGCGTCAGAACGCTGGTCCCGTCAGAAGCGCTGATCCCGAGGGCGCCGTATTGCGAGCCGCGAATGGTGGTAATGGCGAAAGTCGGAGTCTGGTTGGCGGCATGGGGATCATGGCAATCGACGCAGGTCGCGTGCCGGTTGTGGTTCAGTACTTCACTCTCGTTCGCCGCATGCTGGTTGCGGCCCGCCGGGAAGGGATGGCCGACCTTAGCAAACTCGGCGAAGACGTTGGGGATTGCCGGCGAAATGTTCGAACCGCCGTTGTGGCAGGTGATGCAGCTTTCCGTCGTCGTGTCCATGCCCGTGACTGCTTGCGGCGGTCCGGCTAACAAGGACGCGGCGCCAGGTGCATTGTGGGGCTTGTGGCAATTCAGACAGCCATTCTGTTTCGTGTTGCCATAAGGACCAAGCTTGACTGTTTTCGATACCTTGTAAGTCGTCTGCTCATGCGCGCTCTTATACCAATTCGTGAACGCATTGAACTTAATGCTAGATGCGCGCGATAAAGTTCCGATGATCCCGCTCCCGGTTCGAATCGGATGGCTCGCGTTCAACACCTGCTCGGGAGCCGAGACATGGCACGCCAGGCAGAGCGCTGAATTCGCGTTGTTCATCACCAGAAAGTCTCCGGCGACCGGATCTATCGATTGCACATGAGGTTCATGACAGCTCGTGCATTGCACGTTTCCGCTAATCAGCTTCACCGCCGGATTGCCCGTTGCACCTCCCGACGAGAGGCTGGGCAGCAGATTGGGAGCGCTTTGCAAAGGCAACTTGAAATTAAACGGATGCACTCCTTGCAGGTTTGTGCCGAAAATGTCCTGGCTATTCATCGATCCGCTCATCTTGATATTGCCGTACGGCGATGTTTGCCCGGGCGCTACAGTGCCGTCATGGCAGCTCAGGCAGAGATTGCTGGCCGAACCAAGCGCAGGCTCCAGTACCTGGTTCACCATCGTCGGATCGCTATACAACGTGTAATTGGTGACGGTCGAAAGCTTCTGGCTCCAGAGCGGCTGCTGGTCGGGCCGCGCAGAGTGCGGAGCATGACAATACTCACAGGTGGTCAGGCTGCCCGTGGTCGGCGACTGGCCGTAGGGTCCCATATCGTGAACGCCGATCACATCGGTGGTCGGAACCTGAGCTGAAGCAGATATGGTCGCGAGAATCGCGGCAACCATCAGGCCGAAGAAGAGCGCGATCCTGTTCAAGGGGTCGCTCCTCTCGCCTGCTTCGACAGGCCGTAATATCGGAAAACCTGGACCCGCCGATTGAAGGAATCGACAACGAAAATGCGGTCGTGATGATCGACGAACAGACCGGTGGGCAACTGGAATTGTCCGAGCGCCTGGCCTCGGCCGCCGAAGTAATACAACAACTGGCCCGTGCGATCGAAAACCTGCACGATGCCCGATAACCCGTCCACAATATACAAATGCCCTTCCGAGTCCAAACCGATACCCTTCGGCCGGAAGAGGCTGCCCACGGAATCACCGGTGTGGCCAATCGCTCCCTCAAAAGTACCGTCGCGGCGGACGAACTGAACGCGGAAGTTCATCGCATCCACCACCATCAGATCGCGATCGTCGAGACGCAATTCGGTGGGATAGTGGAATTCGCCATCGCCCGTCCCATGTTTGCCAATGGTTTGCAGCACCTGTCCTTGCAGATCCAAAACGTAAATCTTGTCGCGCAGCGTGTCGGTGACGTAGATTCTCTGTGCCGCGGAATCGATGGCAATCCCCGTCGGCCGCTTGAAGAAGCCTTCGCCACCAGCCAGACTGCCGAGCGCATGCTTGAACTTCCCGCCAGAGTCGAACACAAAAATCTTGCCCGCCTCGGAATCGGTGACGTAGAAATTGTCCTGGGCATCGACAGCAACGCTCTGCGGCATCAGCATCGGGTCGCGCTCTTTTTCCACGCGCTGGATGAATTTGTACTTGTGCTCCTCGAAATCAAAAATGTGAACGCCGCGTGCGCCCGGGTCCGTGATAATCGCCCGCCCCCGCGAATCGACAGCAATTCCGTACGGACGTATCATCTCGCGGTAGTCCGGCTCACCCGCGACCACGTTCAGGACCTTGCCCCAGAAGCCGGGCTTTTTTAGAACTTCTTTTTCCGTCCGGAAGCTGCGTTCGTAGGCGAGTTTCCGACCATCTTGCAGCAGCAGGTCGGGAGGCAGCAGCAGCGCCGGGTTTTCCTTGGTCTTCGCTTCAGACCAAAAAAGTGGAGCCAGCAAAAGCAGGATTATGCAGCCGGCCTTTCCGCACATGCGAGGATCTCCGTTCCACCCCCGGCCTAGAATCCTTTGAACCACCTGGAAAGTCCAAAGTAGTAAGAAGTTACGTTGCTCGGAAGAACGCCAGCTTCCCCGACACTTTGTCGGAACTGCACCACCGAGGCATTGAAAGAAACTTTTCTGAAATGGTAGGTCAGTATCCCAGTATACAACTCGGTTTCATTGTTGGATGCCAAACCATTGGACGAACCGGTACTTTCGGTCTCGCTGTTCGCCTTCGAATAGGTCAGGCCCAGCGTCATATTCCGGCGTGGGCTCGTACCAAAAGTGACGCCGTGACTCTTGCCGTTGAAGGTCACCAGATTATTGGTGATCACCGGCACCGGGACTGGCACCAGCCCGGTCGGGGTCAAGATCGAGGTTCCGTAAGATTGCGAATAGTTGGCGGCCAGCGTAGTCCGGTACCAGGTTATATTGCCATTGACATTCTCCGCATGGCTTCCATCCCCTTGCGTCTGTTCAAAAGCGGTGCGGCCTCCGCCGCCAGAAAAGCCAAAAGAAAAGCCATTCGCCATCCGGCGCTGCAGTTGTCCGCTGTAAGTCATGCTCGAGGTCTGGTAGATCGCCAGCAGCGTCTGCACGTTCTGGTTGTACCCGAAATTCGCCCCGAGTTCCCAGCGCCCGACATTCCGAACGTAGTTCGCGTTGGCCACCAACCCCATCCCCGTATTGCCCGCTTTATTCGCGTTATCATTCATCCCGACGGTCACGGTCAGGCCCTTGAAAATCTTGCCGAAGTTGGCATTGGCGTTGACGCCGAATTGGGTCAGCCCAAAAGACGAATCTCCCAGCCAAAGTTCCTGCCGGTTCACGTAGCCGTTGACAAATACGTGCGGCAGCACCCGATACCCAGTTCCCACGTTCATCAGCAGCGAGCGCGACTCAGGGCTCAGATTATTGAACTCTAACGTCCCACCGCTGCTCAGAACCTGCTGTTCGAAGCTGCCATATAAATTGTCGCTGTAGGTCGCAGTGGCGGAGATGGGTAATCTCCAGGCTTTGAAGCTGAGATCGCCATAGGCATTGTCGGTGGTTCCATTACTCGATCCACTGGTCTCCCCGGAATAGCTCGAACTGTAGCCGGTCCTGCTGAAGCCCAGGCCGAAGCCGCCGCTCAGCGGAAGTTTATGCCCCGCGTTCACCGACCAGGTATTGGTGGAAGTGTCGGTGGTCTCACTGGCGCCGCCGCTTCCCAGAATGTCCTGCGAATTGCTGTCCGAAGTGAGGTGACCGAATCCTCCGCCCAGGTTCCAGCCGGCGATCCGGTAAGCGCTGTGAATTCCGAAACTATTGTTCGTGACTCCATTGCTGGCGTCGCTGCCGGGCACCGAACTCTCTGCCGACCCGCGCGCATACGACAGGGTGAGAGAAGGATAATCGGGGAGCAGTTCGCTCCATCCGATGCCAAAGTTGCGGCTGCTGTTTTTCGTCGTTAATCCGGTCGCGCCGGGTATGCCGAAAATCCCCGTCGAGTCATAGATTTGCCCGACGCTGATGCTGCCCGGAAAATGGCTTCCCGTAAAGAAAGAGACGTTGCCGTTGTATCCGCCAGTATCGAAGACCGAAGCGGATTCGGCATTCGCTTGCGCCCGGTTGTAGTACGGCTGCATGGTGAAGGAAAGAAAGTTGGGATTGTAGAAAGACCCCTGCAGCGTGCCATCGCCGCCCAGCCCGAGTCCGTGGCTGGTTCCTCCCGGGCTGCTGATGGAGCCGTCATAGCCCATCTCAACGTCGCCCGAGAGTCCCATCTTGACTTCGCCGATTTCGACCTGGGCGGCCGCCGGCAGGACGAGCCACAGCATCATCATCGGGATTAACCCAGCGAAGCAGCGGCATGTCAATCGAGTCGACATCGGATCATCTCACGAAAAACATCGGGTACCCGATCACCCGATTGCTAAACTTCCTCTACCTTGGCATGTTGCCGCAGCCGCTTGTCCAGGTCAGAGCGCATTTGGTCATACTTGGTCTTCTGCAGATCTTTCAGCAGACGGTCCTTGATCTCATCGAATGCCACTTGTCCCGCTGGCACGTGGGCATTCAGACGGAAGAAGTAATAAAAGCTGCCCACTTGAATCAGGCTGCTGACCTGTCCCGGCTGCATGGCCAGCGCCTGCTTCACCATGTCTGCCGGAAGCTTGGCGCGCTCGACCAGCTTGTGGTCACCCATGTTCACGCGGTAATCGTCTTCCGAAAGCTTCTCGGCGAGCAGGCCGAACTGCTCGAAGGTCTTCGTCGCTTTCGCCTGCTTCAGCGCATCTTCGGCACGCTTGCGCGCCTGCGCTTTCACGTCGGCATTGGAGTTCTCCGCCGGCATGATGGAAATTGTCTGGAACTCGAACAGCTCGGCGTGATGAAAAAGCTTCGGATTCTTCGCGTAGTAAGCGCGGGCTTCGGCCAGCGATACTTTCGACTTGTCGCCGACTTCGGCTTTCAGCAGCGCGTCGATCAGCAGCGAACGGCGAATCTGCTGGCGAAACAGCTGCATCGATCCGTTAAGCTCGGTTTTTACGTACGCATCGAAATCGTCGTCGCTCTGGAACTTGTTGCGGTACTCGGTCTCCGCCTTCTTCAGGCGAGCGGGCGGAATCGTCATCTTGCGCCGTTCCGCTTCCTGGTAGACGAGCTCTTCATACTCGATCATGGCCAGCGCGCCGCGGCGGATATCCGGCTCCTGCGCCTTGGGGAATCCGTTGTGCACGCGAGCGTAGGGAAACATCGCCAGCATCTCGCGCAGCAGGTCGCGGTCGGTCAGGACTGATCCATTGATGCGCGCCACAGGCTTGCCCGTTACCTCCATGCTGGCAGTAGACAGGTTGGCAGCAGGCATGGAGCCGTGACCGCCGGAAACGGGCATGGTTGCTGGCATGTTGCCGGCAGCTGCGGTTGGTGCATGCGACGCGACTTGCGCCGACATCAGCATGGAAGACAGGGCCGCGCCGAGCACGGCAGCAAAGACTAAAGACTTCATAATTTCCCCCACAAATACAGTCGCTGTAACAATTGCACGAGGGTTACCTTCGTCCGGGGAGGGGTGCAGTTTTCAGTAGGCGGCTAAGTTATTATAAATAAACGTCTTAGATTGGAGACCGGGACAGGCTCGGAAGCTGACGATTCTGTTTTCGCGGGAAAATGGGCCTTCTCCCGCACTCCGCTGGTTAAATGACCCAAGAGGGTCTGGGAGCGCGCCTGAAGTTTGTTCCCCTTTCATTCGCTAAAAAATAAGTTTCTGATCGCTTTTTGTTGTTCTTGATTTTGCTTTTGCTCGAGTTGGAAAATAAAGAAGGGGAGAGAAGGTTCTCTCTCCCCCGGTTGGTGCTGGACTGAATACAGATTAGAACGCGGTGCCTACGTTAACCGCGCCGAAGTACTCGCTGGAGTGCGAGAAGTGGCATTGCAGGCAGAAGCGGTTGGTGGAGGGAACGTGGGTCGGGTCATAAGGAGCGCCCGGGTTGTACGGACCCTGCACGTAGAAGATGGTGGCCGCAGAGGTCACTGTGCCGCCGAAGATCGGCTGTGCGCCGTGTCCGGAAGCGGAGTAGACGTTCTGCACGTGCTGGTTGTGGCAGGTGGTGCAAACCACATACAGGTTACCCGCGATGCCGCTGCCATCGGTCGCCAGGTTGGCGACTGCCGGTACGCCGTAAGAAGCTACGAAATTGGCATACGTCGAACCAGTGGTTGCGGTGATCTTGTAGGAGCTAACGCCGTTGAAGGTAACGGTCAGACCGTTTCCAAGAGCGGCCGAGGCTACTTTGCCCAGGTTCGCCATCGGGCCTACCGGGTGATCGTTGGCATAGTCTCCGGCCACGCCGCCGTCGCTGCCGAGCAGCGTCGGGATCGGCTGATTGCCGTACAGGCTAACCGCGCCTGCGGTTCCGTTCGAACCGGCATTGGTGGCGAAGTTCAGCAGACCGAAGGCCTGCTCGTAGGAGACGCCGCTCATCATGGCGCCCTTGGAGACGTTGCCGTCATGGCAGCTCAAGCAAGTGGCAACACCCGTGTAGAGAGAGCCACTGGCCCAGGTCAAGCCAGCCAGGGAAACAGTGTAAGTGCCGTCAAAAGCGATCGAAGCATAACCCGTCTCGATCGGCATGGTGTCCGTGCCCCAGAGTCCCACATCGCCTTCGGCCACGCCTGCAGCCGTACGGCTGGTTCCGGTGCCACTGATGATGTTGCCGCCTGAACCGCGTCCGCCGCTGTGCGGAGCGTGACAGCCGGCGCAACCACGGCCGCCGTTTTCGTGCGCGCCCTGGACGTCAGTTGTCGGTGCATATGCTTGATTACCGGTCGCTGTGCCGGTAAAAGTGCCCGCCGCCAAGGCCAGACTGCTGACCAGGGCTACGAATAGAACTGCTAGCGCTAGCTTCTTCATATTGATAAAACCTCCATGAAATGTGCACATCCTTTGAATTTTGTACAAATATTGCCACTTGCTGCGTATTGCGATTTGCTGCTTTTACCTCGAGGTAAAGCATTCAGCCTCCTAAGGGAGGCCAAAACCCCTGTGCGGCCCGACTGCGCCGCGAAACTGCTGGTGGATCGAACTGCGGTGGAGCGAATTGGAGATACCGAGAACACACCCGTACAAATGCACGGGGGTAACCGTGGGGGCAACCGAAGTTTGATGGTCAAAAGGGGAGGTAAGTAACCACAGGAGAGAGAGTTGGGGCGGTTGTTGCGAAGCGCAACAGCGGTCCGTTCCGGGAACGAATGGGCTTTATCCCACAGCGGGTTGGTCAAATGACCCAAGTCATACGCCCTACGTAACAGCCAACGTGGCTAGGGGTCATGACATTGCCGAGGATCAAGCGAAGGGGGAGAGTTGGTTGTCTCTCCCCCGGTATGTGACTGAAGCAGGTTAGAACGCGGTGCCTACGTTGGTCGCTCCGAAGTATTCACTGGAGTGCGAGAAGTGGCATTGCAGACAGAAGCGGTTGGTGGAGGGTACGTGAGTCGGGTCATAAGGAGCGCCCGGGTTGTACGGTCCGTTAACGTAGAAGATGGTGGCCGCCGAGGTGACCGCGCCGCCAAAGATCTTCTGGGCGCCGTATCCGGAGGTCGAATAGACGTTCTGGACGTGCTGGTTGTGGCAGGTGGTGCACACCACGTAGAGGTTGCCGGCTACGCCGTCGCCAGGATTCGCCAGAGAAGCGATGGCAGGTACGCCATAGGAGGCGACGAAATTGGCATAGTTGGAACCAGGGGTTTCGGTGAAGGTAGCGGAGTTACCCTTGTTGGCGTTGAAGGTGACGATCAGTCCGTTGCCGAGAGCGGCCGAGGCCACTTTGCCCAGGTTGGCCATCGGGCCTACCGGGTGATCGTTAGCATAGTCGCCAGCCACGCCGCCGTCGTTGCCGAGCAGCGTGGGAATGGGTTGATTCCCGTAGAGGCTGACCGCGCCTGCGGTTCCGTTGGAACCGGCGTTCGTGGCGAAGTTCAAGAGACCGAAGGCCTGCTCGTAGGAGACGCCGCTCATCATGGCGCCCTTGGAGACGTTGCCGTCATGGCAGCTTAAGCAGGTAGCCACGCCGGTGTAGAGAGAGCCGCTGGCCCAAGTCAAGCCAGCGAGGCTAACCGTGTAAGAGCCGTCAAAAGCGATCGAAGCATAACCAGTCTCGATCGGCATGGTGTCCGTGCCCCAGAGTCCGTTGTCGCCTTCGGCAGTGCCGGTGGGAGTACGGCTGGTTCCAGAACCGCTGATAATGTTGCCGCCTGAACCGCGTCCGCCGCTGTGCGGAGCGTGACAGCCGGCGCAACCACGGCCGCCGTTTTCGTGCGCGCCCTGAACGTCAACTGTCGGAACGTAAGTGGTAGAGCCGGTCGCGGTGCCGGTATATTGCGCCATGGCCAGAGAGCTGACCAGGGCTACGAGTAGAACTGCTAGCGCTAACTTTTTCATGGATGAAACCTCCGTGGAATGTGCACATCGATTAAATTTTGTAAGGATTTTTGCGTCATTGAATAAGGAATGCGAATTGGTGGTGGGGCGATCTGGCTGCCCGGAGGAAGCCGGAAGTTGAGTGCGGCCAAGTTGCGCCGCGAAAGTCGGAGTGGAGCGGTTTGGGAGCTGTGTGACCATGTCACAGGGGTATGTGCAAAAGCATCACCACTGCATGTGACTTAAGTCACTTTTTGAGCAGAATTGTAAACAACTGCAACAGAAGGAGTTGGGCGGGGGCGGGAAAAGTTGTGAAAGGCAACGGTCGGGTAGCGCCGGGAGAAATGGGCTTTCTCCCACACCTGACTGGTGAAATGACCCCAAGTACCGCGGCAACCCACGATCATCCGACCGCCAGACACATTCAAAATGAGCCTGTTGCAGTCAGATCAGTCGGCGACCACCTCTGTGACACGGCCGACTGGCGGTCAGGCCTATAGAAGGAAGCAGAAAAACACCATAGAAAAGCGGGGGGCGAAAGATGATCGAAAAATGCAAAAAATGGGCAGAAAACAGGAAGGTTTACACCGCCATTATATCAGAAAAAACTGCCTTGATGGACATACTTTGGCAGTTTATTTCACTCATGTTTTCAATAGCTTAGCGAGAACTTAAACGGGAACAAAATGCGAAACTATCAGCAACTTCCAAGAACAAAAAACGAGGGGAGAGATGCTTCTCTCTCCCCCGTAATGCAGGGCTGAAAGCAGTTTAAAAAGCGGTTCCGACGTTGGTCGCGCCGAAGTATTCGCTGGAGTGGGAGAAGTGGCATTGCAGGCAAAACCGGTTTGTGGAGGGTACGTGGGTCGGGTCATAAGGAGATCCGGGATTGTACGGACCCTGCACGTAAAAGATAGTAGCGGCAGAGGTTACGGTCCCGCCGAAGATCGGCTGAGCGCCGTGTCCGGAGGCGGAGTAGACGTTCTGCACGTGCTGGTTGTGGCAGGTGGTGCACACCACATAAAGGTTGCCCGAGACGCCGTCGCCAGGATTCGCCAGGTTGGCGACCGCCGGGATGCCGTAAGACGCAACGAAGTTGGCATAGGTCGATCCCGCTGTCTCGCTGAAATGCACGCTGCTGTTGCCGGTACCGTTAATGGTGACAATGAGACCATTCCCCAGAGCCGCCGATGCCACTTTGCCCAGGTTGGCCATCGGGCCCACCGGGTGATCGTTGGAATAATCGCCGGCGATGCCGCCGTCGTTGCCGAGCAGCGTAGGGATCGGCTGCGAGCCGTAGAGGTTGACGGAGTTGGCGGTGCCGTTGGAGCCGACGTTGGTGGCAAAGTTCAGCAGACCGAAGGCCTGCTCGTAGGAGACGCCGCTCATCATGGCGCCCTTGGAGACATTGCCATCATGGCAGCTCAAGCAGGTGGCAACGCCGGTGTAGAGAGAGCCGCTGTTCCAGGTCAGGCCGGACAAGCTGGCCGTGTAGCCGTCGAAATTGATGGAAGCATAACCATTCTGGATCGGCGCGGTGTCGGTACCCCAGAGGCCGGTGTCGCCTTCGGCCACACCTGAGGCGGTGCCGTTGATTCCAGAGCCAGCGACAATGTTGCCGCCGGAGCCGCGTCCGCCGCTGTGGGGAGCGTGACAGCCGGCGCAACCACGGCCGCCGTTTTCGTGGGCTCCCTGGACGTCAACTGTGGGAGCGTAGGTTTTGTTGCCGGTCGCGGTGCCGGTGTACTGAGCCAGGGCCAAAGTGCCGGCCAGGGCGATGAATAGGACCGCCAGTGCTAATTTTCTCATTGATGAATCCTCCATAAGAAGTGCAGATCCCGAGGCTTCGGACCTATGGCCATTAGTGCACGCAAGGGGGCCATAGCCAGCTGCTCTAGTCCTTTGGTTTCAGGCGGGTAAGATTCTATTGAGGAAGGAATTTATTTTGCGGTTGAGTCGCCGGATTGCGCAGGAGGGATTTTCTAATTTTCCTAATAAAACCGCGTTATCTAACACAGTTGGGGGCTAGAGGTGAGAGTTTCCGCTAATTACCGAACGATGACCACAGTAACCAATCTCGTCCAGGTTTCCGGAGGCGGGGAAGGGGTGGAATGTGACCAAGGCAAGCTAGAATTGGCAACCCTCAGTCGTCAGTGGTTAGGCGGAGGGGGCGAAGTCGAAGTTTTGTCGGGAGTGGACACGGGAGCGTCGGGCAGCTTCATTGCTTGCCGTGGCGCTGGAGTTGGTGCGGCTGCGGCTGGCTTGGCGTCATCAGGCTTGGTGTCAGCAGGCTTGGCGTCGGCAGTCTTGGAGTCTGCGGATTTGGCGTCGGCGGGCTTAGCCGTTGAGCCCCTTTGCTGAGATTTCTTTTCCAGCTCGGCTTGGCGGCGCGCTGCTTCAGTCTTGGCTTCGGCGTTGGTGACGTAGCGATACATTTGTGCACGTCCGAGCATTTGCTCGGAGGTGAAGACGCGATTGTTTTTGTCGATAAAGAGGCCGGTGAGCGCCTCGAACTGACCGGGCATGATGCCGAAGCCGCCCATGCCGAGCAGCAGATGACCGTCAGGAGTGAAGACCTGCAGCCGGTTGAGCATGGAATCGGCGACCCAGACATGGCCGTCCGCATCGATGGCGATGCCCTTGGGGCGGGCAAAGTCGCCAGGGCCGTCTCCGTTCTTGCCCCAGGTGCGGATGAAGGTGCCATCGGCGTCGAAGACTTCGACGCGGTCATTCCAGGTGTCGGCGACGTAGAGGTTACCGTCTTTATCCAAGGCGACGTTGGTGGGCTTGGAGAAGTTCCCAGGATCGGTGAGGGTGTGGTCCTTGCCGGTGGTGCCGATCTTGCGCAGAAGCTTATAGGTATCGGCGTCGTAGACCAGGACCTGGTCGAGTCCGGTGTCGGCTACATAAAGGTAGCGGTTTTCCGTGTCGATGGCCATGCCGTTGGGATCTTTCATGACGTCGTCGCCGAAACCGGCCTGCAGCTCATGCTTGGCGTTGAATACGAGCACGTGGTGGAGTTCGCCATCCGAGATAAAGAGATTGTCGTTGTCATCCATGGCCAATCCGAAGATGGAGCCGAACTTGGCATGCACGCCGTGCTTGATGAGTTCGACATCATTATTTTCGGTGTTGAAGATGAAAACGGCTCCGACCTTGGTGTCGGCCACGTAAAGCCGGCCTTTGGAATCGACGGCCAGGCCGTAAGGGGCGAGGAGCTGAAAGCGTGTCTTGTGAGGGCCTTTGGTCTTGTCGTCGGGAGAGACACCGGCCATGCGGTCCATCCAAGAACTCTTGGGCTTGTTTTTGCCGGCCTCAATGGGCTCAGGCCGCTCGGCGGAGAAGAAGTCGAGGTACTTGAGGCGCGCGATGGCAGGCGGCGCGGGGAAGACCACAACCTTGGTGAAGTCGGGAGCAGTTGGGGCGGCAGCTGCGACGGGGGCGGCGGTATTTTTTTTCTTCTTGTCCGCAGCGAAGGCCAGCGGCGCCGCGGAAATGAAGGCCAGCACAAGCAGCAGCGCTGCCGAAAGTCCCATGCGCATTGACCTCTGCCGAATGTTAAACATCTTTACATCCCTCCTTTTGAAGCACCGGAACCAATAATGCCCTTGTGGCAGTTCCGGCAAAATGCCTGGTTATTGGCCTGATCCTTGACCAGCAAGTCGGGCTGTGCCGAGGCGTGCGGCTGGTGGCAGGTCAGGCAATTCAACGGAGTCAGAACCTTAGTTAGATCGTTGGGATCGACCAGGTCCGACACGGGGTGGCGTTCCACCGGATGCCCGGTGCCGTATTTCAGGGGAATAATCGGTACCTTGCTGAAGTAGTCTTCGGGCAACTCAACCTTGCCATCGAAGATGGCGACCATGTGTTCGGAATCGAGCTTCTTCGGCTTGGCGTCGGGTCCATGGCACTCCAGACATAGCGGGTTGGGCTTGGCGACGCGGAGCAAGTGCTCATTATTATTGCCGTGCGGATCGTGACAGATGGCGCATCCCTGTTCGAAGGCTGGCTGATGCACGTGCTGCTTCTTGCCCTGCTCTGCTTGATCGGTGTGGCAAGCCAAGCAAACCGCAACCGCGTTTGGTTTAGGGAAGCCCGGGGAACGGCCGGCGTGCGGATTGTGGCAATCGGTGCAATCGCCCGCTGCGCCCGGATGCTGTACCTTCGCCTTTTCGATCTGCTCGGCCTTATCGGAGTGGCAGGTGACGCAGATCTCCTTGGCGGTGGCTGCGGTGAGGACAACCTTGCCGTCCTTGGCCGGCTGGTGGCAGGTGTCGCAGGATTTCGATTCAAAAGGATTGTGCAGGAACGCCCGCATCAGCTTCGGAGCGGCCGATTGATGGGGATCGTGGCACGACAGGCAGTCGGCCTTTTCAAAAGGCTGACCCTGATGCGCCTTGACCAGAGCCGCTTCCTTCACGTCGTGGCAATCGACGCAAAGTGCGGGAGCGTCCTTGGTCAGGTGGTAATCGAACTCACGCTTGCCGCGTTCGCCCGTCTTGTGCGTGATGTGGCAGGTATCGCATCCCATGTCGAGGGCGGCGTGTCGGCTGCCCTTTTCGGGAGCATTCGTTCCCTGGGTGTGGCAGGTGAGGCAGAGATTTTCTTTCTTGTCGCCGCTGATTGCCTTCAGCAACTGATTCTTGTTGGCGGAACTATGAGGATCATGGCAGGTGAGGCAATCGCGAACCGCCGGCGGGTGGACTTGTCCCTTGATCTGCGAGGCATCTTTGTCGGCGTGGCACGTGAGGCAGAGCTTGTAAGGAGTGGCGGTGATGAGTTTGACCCGGGTCGTATCCTTATTGACCCGGATTTCATGGCAACTGGTGCAGCCCATAGCAATGGCGGAATGGACGGCCTTGCCTTTCGATTTTTCTTCATGGCACTCGAGACATTTGGCGCTATCCGTCTTCGGATCGAGCGGAACGGGATGTACAGCCGCGGTAACGCGCGAAGTCAGGAATACGACGACGGCAAAGAAAATCAGGGCACTGATAACAGATTGACGACCCCGGCAATTTGCGATCTTGCTGTAAAACCAGATGCGATGAGGGAGAAATCTCACACAGCCTCCAGAGGATGGTGTGCACGAAGGTCACCGTATCACAAAAAAACTCTTTTGAGTTGCAACAGCAGTGCAAACCATTGAAGAAAGGCCGGTTTAAGAAGAACCGCTGGTGGGACGTAAAAAGCTATAGCACGAAATATGTTTTTAACGTGGGCCTTCTACCACAGCCCATCGGTGAAATGCCCCACGTTGCCTTTCGTTTTAGAACGATGCTAGCTTTCCAAAGACTTGCTCGCTTTATTGCTACCTGCAGAACAAACCTGGATTTGGAGTTACTGAGCAGCTCAGTGCATCGCTGCTCGGTGTCTGGCCCATGCTAAACTTTTGCCGATTTCCAGCTCTGGAACGGGTGAGAACAACAGAGGCGCGAAGCCCATCATAGGGCGCCAGCAAAGCATTCCTATCGCGCGGGCTCGAACGGAAGAAACCGATGTTCCGAATCAGGCGTGCGGAGTGACGCTAAGCCTCCTCCCGTATCCGTCAAACCGATGGCAGCTGCGAAGCCACGAGTACGAGAGACGACCTGTTAGGACTACGACGGCATGTTGCGACGGTACATCCGGCCAGTTTGGGCGAAACAGCTCTGGCGGCAATCCGGCCTATGGACGTTCAGACTACTTATCAGAAAATGATCGAGCGAGGGCTGTCCGTCGAACCGTACGTCACGGAGTATGCCCGGACCTCGTCGCTCATGCTACCGCTGAACCGGCAATCGAATGTTACAGGTTGGGTCAGAAAATCCTCTTTAGGATGGTAATGACCGCGAGTGGATGACTAGAAGAGAAAGCTCAAAGACATCTGGATCTGCCGCGGGCTGCTGATCGTCTTGTTTGTGATGCCAATGCCGCTCGAACTGGAGCACTGATACAAGGCGGTGAAGGTCGTATCGCAAGGGGTCGTCGTTGCCGGTTGACCGACATAAGGAAAGCCATTGAAGTTGATGTTCTCAGTGATGTTTTCGATTGGAATATCGAAGCTGGCGGTATTCGTCAGGTTGAAGACGTCGAGCTTGTAGTTGAGAGAATAGCGCTCGGTGATCGGCAGCGCCTTTACGACCTCGATGTCGGCCAGCCTCTGCCAAGGCTGGCGGAAGATATTGCGCTGGCCGTGGTCGATGAAGTTCGTTTCATAGGGGTCGTTGGTGGGAATCGCCCCGCTCAACCCGCCCTCAGGCAGCACAGAAACGCTAAAGCAACTTGGATTGAGCGCTGGGACGCCAGTATGAACTCCGGAAGCGCCAGTAAGCGCCTGCTTCGGTGTGCAACCCGACAGAGGCACGACGGGATTTGTAATGCCGTCGTTCACTCCGTAGAACACGCTGCCCACTGCGCCGGTGTAATCGATCACGCTGTAGGGTTGGCCGCTTTGAATAATCGTCGTGCCGGACAGAGCCCATCCGTTGGCCGCCTTACCCTTCCACGAGGATGACGCGAAAAACTTCGGCAGCTGATATGTGTAGGAAAAATTGATCACGTGTTTGCGATCGTAGTCTGCCAATCCATAGCCCGAGCGGAGATTCTGAGGATTATTGCCGTTATAAAACAGGCCCATCGCGCTTTGTTCGTCGGTCGCGTGGGAGTAGGTGTAGGAGAATCCAACCTGGAAGCCATGACTCATTCGTTTTTCAACGTGAGTCTGCAGCGCATTGTAAGCGGAGATGCCGGCTGCCGTATAGGATTCCGATTCGGCGGAATAGCCGATGTACGGAACCCTTAAGTCAACATTTCCGCCTTCGAAGGTTTGCAGGTACGGCGTGCCGCTGTCCGGGTAAGCGCTGATTGGGAGGGTCGCCGGGTTGAAGCTTCCGGACGCGGTGACGATTGAGTAGCCATAAGTATGGTCTTGCTCAAACTGCGTTCCCTGCAGGACCGGATTGGAAGGCGAAGCGATGCGAGCCTGGTTGAAGGGCAGAGGAACGATTTCGTGGCGGCCGAGATTGCCGACGTATCCAATTTCGATCGCGAGGTGGTTACGCGGCTGCCATTGGATATTGAGCGTTTCGTTGAGCGTATAGGGCAGTTTGTTCGCACGGTTGTAATCAGCGAACGAGAATAGCGGTATACCGGTTTCGATGTCGCTCGCATTCGGCAGAAATAGATTCTGGGGATTGCCGCTGGGGGGTGGACTCAGTGTAGGCCCCCAGGGATTTTCAAAGGTGCAAAGTGTGTACGCGTATTGGCTGCAAGCCGTCGAATTCACCCACGGCGGAGTCTGGTTGACTCCGAAGGGACCGCCGGCAATCAAACCGGAGGCGAAACCCGGCGAAAGGTACGTGAAGAGTTCGCCGCGATCGTAATACATTCCCCAGCCCCCGCGCACCACGACCTTGTCGCGGAACATCTTGGGACTCCACGCGATCCCGATGCGCGGCGCGAGGCCCCACTGGCGGCCGGTTAGAGTCGAATCGCTGACGCCTTTTGTCGGAAACAGGGGATTGTTGCCTGCGACAATGAATCCGTTCGAGGTGATTGTGTCGGACGCTGGGTCGTAGCTGTAACGCGTCGGATCGAAATTGAAAAGTTTTCCATACTTTTCCGTTAATCCACCGTGATAGTCGAAGCGCAGGCCCGCACTGATGCTCAGATTGGGCCGGATCTGAAACTTGTCTTGCACATAGGTGCCGTTTTCATGCGAGCGGTAGTAACGGTCGCCGTCGCCTTGCAAGAACTGAGTGGCGACGAACCCATCTGCGGTATAGGTAATGGGTGTACCGGTCAGGAAAGCGGCGAAGTTGGTGAATCCGATGATCCCCGAGTTCGTTCTCTGGTCGCGCGCATTGAGTTGCGTATAGGAGTAGCTTCCGCCGAACGTAATCGTATGTTTGCCGCGGATCCAAATTGCGTTGACCGATGGCATCCAGCGGTTTTGAAAAACTCCGGTGAAGGCGCCCTGCGAAGCGGCGGTTGATCCGATGCCGAGGCCAGCATTAAAAACGGCATTTGGATTGTTCGGGGAGTAGTTCCCTAAATCATCCACAATTGTGATTCCCGGGAAAACTGAGGACCCGAACGCATTGATGCCCATCTCTTGCGGAGTGAATGGCTGCCCCAACGTGCTGTAGGCCTTCTCGCGAATGAAGCCGAATACTTCCGTGATGCTGAAGTTCGATGTAATGGTTTGCGTGTTCGTAATGCTCGCCACCTGGCTGCCCGCGTCCAGTTGTTGCGAAAACCCTTGGACTGAGGAGTATCCGAATGGCGCCGTGGTGGGGTCATGCTGGTAGTAATACTTCAACGAGAGCGTGTCTTTGGCACTAACCAGATAATCGAGATCGGATACAGCCTGGTCGGTGATGAAATATGCCGGCTGCGTGATGAAGGTATTTTCGGGAAAGTTGAGGGTTGGAACGGCAGACGGAATTGCCGACGGAAACATGTACTGGCCGTTCGGCAACTTGTAGTTCAGCATGGCGTAAGCGACCGCGTCAATGTCGCCCGGTGCTGTACCAACTACCGGCAGGATACCGGCTCCCCAGTTCGCATTTGCTACGTTAGCCAATGCCTGCGGGCTGCGATCGTCGGTCAACCCCGGAGGCACCGCCGTGCGCGACGTTCCAATCTCCAGATCGGAGACATGAGTGTGCTGGTAGCTCACAAAACCGAAAAGTCTGTCCTTGATGAGCGCCCCGCCGAGGGTTCCGCCCGCTAAGTAGCGATGTAATTCGGGAACTTTTTCGTTACTCGGGATGTTGGGATCTTCGTTGTAGAAAAAGGGTGCGGCATTGAGCCAGTTGGTGCCGCGATGAACGTAGGCGCTTCCGTGCATCGAGTTGGTGCCGGAAGCGGTGCTGATGTCGACGTGCGCGCCGCTGGTCGATCCCTGCTGCGCATCGTACATCGAGGTATTGACGCGAAATTCCTGGATCGTCTCCGGCGCCGGAGTCGGCAAAGCCTGCCCGATGGCGAGATAAGGCGACGCCGAAGTCTGCACGATTTCCGCGGTCGTATTGGAGGCGTTGGCGACGCCGGTGTTGTTGACGATGCGCGCGGAACCTACCGAACTCGTGGTCTTGCCGTTAAAAAGATTGCTGGCATCGACGCCATTCAGCAAAAAAGTATTGCTGGTATCGCGCTGGCCATTAGCCCAAATGGGCTGATTGCCTAAGCCGTTGTTGGCGCCGGTTCCGCTTGATAACTCCGCGTTGACTCCGGGGGAAAGAATGGCGAGCCCGGTGAAGCTGCCAGTGGGCAGGGGGACGGAATCGATCTGCTGTTGTTCCAGGATGTACCCATTCGTGGTGTCGACCGCATTCAGCAATGGCTCCGCTTGCACCTCGATCACCGTGCCCACCTTGCCGACCGCCAATGACACGTTGACGGTAGCGGTGCGATCCGCCTGCACCGTGATCGAGGGAATCTTCTGCGTCTCGAAGCCATCATGCGTAAAGGTGAGCGTGTAGGTACCAATCGGAAGATTCACGAAGTCGTAGATGCCGTTCGCGTTGGCCTTCTGGGAGCGTGTGAGTTTTGTCTGATCACCGATGATGGTGACAACTGTTTCCGGTAAAACGCCACCGCTCTTGTCTGAGACCGCGCCGGTAATGCCGCCTAGGGTCTGTTGCGCCTGAGCGTACGGGGTGAGAGAAAGCAGCATGGCCAAGCAATATCCGAGAAGGAATGCGAACAACTGAAGTTTCTTAATGGTGATCAAGGGCCCTGACCTCGTAATAATTTATGAAATTGCAATTATGCTGGACTGCCTGTGGCACCCGACTCTTTTCGTTATCTAGACTCTATTCGTTATCTACTAGTGGAGCACCGGAACTCCATAACACCGCAGGCTGGATGCGAGTATCTCTACGCAAAATGTGTAGAGATAGGAATTGAAACACCGAATGTACGTGAGTTGACTGCAGAAGAAAAGCGCAATCCGCAATGATAATTTCTTTGGCACGTATCAGATATTTTTATAGAGCTGACGGAAGCTTCGCGGCTTTAGTTCGCCGTCGAATCGCAAACCAAAGCAACCCTGCGGTCAGATAGGCTAGATATATGTAGGGAAGCTTTCCGTAAGGTCCTTCGGGCACTGGATACAGATTGCCGACCAGAGCGAGCACCATTGCGGCACCAGCCAGCCAGGGTACGACCTGGGTCCCGGGGCGATACACTTTGTGGTCGCGCAAGTAGCGCGGCAAAGCAACGCAAATCAATGCATAGGCGATGATGAAGCCGTAAGTGGCTAGAGATCCCAGCCAGCCGTAGACATCCAGTCCGCTGGCTCCGCGGGCGGCGAGGACCGCTACCGGCACCAGGGCGGCGGCTCCCGTAATGACCACAGCACGGCCTGGGGTTTGATTTTTCGCATGGGTGGCTCGCAAGGACTCGTGGGCGAGCCCGTTATGTGCCATCTTCAAAAGCACACGCGCCGCCGCGGTAATGCACCCGAGAGTGCAGGCAAACAAGCTCACAAGTGCGCCAATGTCGATCAGTATTCCGAGGAACGGGACGCCGCCAACTCGTGCCACTACATGCATGGGATCCTGGGTTGCGCCCAGATCCTGGCCGGCGGTGCGGAATCCTAGAACCTCCGCATAGGCGCAGACGATGAAGAAGACTCCGGCGAGAACGGCGCTCTGGATGACCGCTCGTGGAATCGTCTTCAATGGGTTGCTCGCCTCCGATCCCAAAGTCGTCGCGCTCTCGAATCCGACGAAACTGAATAGCGCGAGCACCAGTCCGAGTCGAAGGCCGCTGCCCGTCATACCGTGGAGGTGAGTTTGTTCGCGATCCCAGTGCCAGCCGTGGCGAATCAGGAGGAGCCCAACAACGATCACAATCACGGTGACGGATGTGGCCTCGATCCAGAGCATAAGCCGGGCAGAGATTTTTACATCGCGATACGCGATCCACATCGAGACAACGGTGACCAGCGTGGCCAGCAGGACTGATGAGTAAACGTGGCCCGTGGCGTCGCGCAGTAACAGATTCGCGTAGTGGTAGAAGCCGCCAATGACGCTTGATCCGGTCGCTACATAAGCCAGCAGCAGACTCCAGGCAACGGTCGCGCTCAGCCACGGAGGCAGAGTCGTCGACGCGTAGGTATACAGCGAACCCGGCGATGCGGAATGACTTGCATAGCGTCCGATGCACAACGCCACGAGCAGCACGGCCACGGTCGCCAGCGCATACGCGAGCCAGGTTCCATTGCCAGCCAGGGCGCAGACCAGAGGAATCGTGGCTGCGGGCGTGGTCGTGGGCGCCATGGTAGAAACCGACTGAGCCAAAGTTTCAAGCGGCGAGAGAACCGCGCGACGCAAACCATAGTCCGTGGCCAACGAATTCTCTGCTGCGGCGGTCGGCATGCGCGACGATTCCTCCAGTTGCGTTGGGGTGGAATTGTACAGTACGGTCGTGCCGGATGCCGCGTGAAGATGGTCACGGTGCGCGCACTAACGCTCAGGTTACCCCGCGAGAGTTGCCAGATTCTCGCGAGCACTGGTGCTCCACGCGCGAAGTCTGCAGGAGTTGCGTATTCGTCGGGACGATGACTATATCCGTTGCGGCGCGAGCAGCGGTGTCGAATGATAGCCTGCCGCCGCCGACCGGGCTGACTGTATAGGTGCCCGGGTTTCGGGTTTTCGTCCCGACATGGGCCGCCAAATACCGTAAAGAGAGGACATGGGCCTTCTACCACAGCACATCGATGAAATGCCCCACATCGGCGACCCTCTGAGGATGATGAAAGGCAGAATAGCTGGCGCAACCTCCACCAGCTATTCTTGCGCCTGATCAAACCCATGTTGTACGTCGTGTATACGAGGAAACTTTTAGAAAACAAGTGGCCGCCGATCACGACTTTTCAGTTGTTGAGCAGAACAGTACATCGACTGCGCTGTGCTGAGTGTTCCGGCCTCAAGGCGTTTCTCGTCTAGACCTGGAGAACATCGCCCTCACGGGCCACCATTTCGTACAACACGGGATTCACGAAGAAGCCAATGAAAAGCCTGGAGATCAGGCCAGCCACGATTACTATCGCGAACGGCCTTTGCGTATCCGATCCGATGCCGGTGGAAAGGGCGGCAGGCAGTAATCCGAGGCAAGCTACCAGGGCCGTCATCATGATGGGACGGAGCCGAAGAAGCGAGGCTTGTCGTGTGGCGGCGCGAATGCCCATTCCCTCCTGGCGTAACTTGTTGATGTAGGAAACAAGAATGACGGCGGTCTCCACCGAAACCC
This sequence comes from uncultured Acidobacteriaceae bacterium, assembly GCA_963775845.1. Classification (GTDB taxonomy): domain Bacteria; phylum Acidobacteriota; class Terriglobia; order Terriglobales; family Acidobacteriaceae; genus Acidiflorens. The sequence goes on from CAVZKN010000002.1 coordinate 1,940,061, forward strand.
CAAGCAACGCCATAAGACCCAGGGCGGAGGAAACGCTGAACGGTGTGTGAGTGAGTTTCAGCGCAACCAGCGCTCCCACCGGCTCCGTCATAATGACTCCCAGCGCGATGGTGACTGGAAATTTGAAATTTCCGTAAAGCGCGAACAGGATCATGAAAATCAGCACGACCGCGAGTGGACCAATAAAGTACATCTGCGATTTGGCTTCGAGAAACTGGCTGTATTCGCCGCCCCACGACATTGTGTAACCAGGCGCCAGCGTCACGGCCTTCTTCACCGCCGCCTGGCCGTCTCGGACGGCGTGTTCTAAGTCGCGCCCTTCAATGCTGTACTGCACGCCGATGTAGCGGGAGTTATTCTCGCGATAAATAAAAGATGCGCCGTTCCCCTGCGTAATATTGGCTAACTGGCTGAGCGGGATCTGCTGCCCATCGGGTGTGCCCACCAATAAGTTCCCTATCTCATGCGCGTTGCTGCGGAATTGGGGCTGCATTCGCACTACCAGATCGAACAGCTTTTCTCCTTGAATCACTTGAGTGACCGCCTGCCCGCCGACTGCGGCCGAGATCACAGCTTCTACGTCTGCAACATTGATCCCGTACCGCGCGATCTTGCCCCGGTCCACATCGACCAGCAGGCTGGGCTGGCCAAGTTCGCGCACCACGGTGAGGTCGGTGAAACCGGGCACATTGGAGAGTGCATTCTTGATCTGGATCGCTTTGTCCTGAAGCACGTTCAGGTCTTCACCATAGATCTTGACTGCCAAGGAACTCTTGAGGCCAGTGAGCGCTTCGTCCACGGCATCTTCCGCGGGCTGGGTGTAGTTGAAAATGATTCCGGGGAAAGCGGTGAGTTTCTTGTTGATCGATTCAATCAGATGTTTCTTGTCACTGACCCCGCCGGTCCACGATTTGTCTTTATATGGCTTCAGCCCAACGTAGAACTCGCAGTTAAAAAAGCCCGTGGGATCAGTGCCATCGTCGGGTCGTCCCAACTCTGAACCCACCACGGTAACTTGCGGATAAGCCATCAGAATGTCGCGTATCTGCGGAGCGATTTTACTGGCTTCCTCAAAAGAGATGGTATAAGGCATCGTGGCCCGTACCCAGAGCGCGCCTTCGTCGAGGTGAGGCATAAACTCTCCACCGATGAAAGGGACGAGCACGAGGGTCGCTCCGAAGATGAGGGTCGCGATCAGTATGGTTGTCCAGGGCCGGTTGAGCGACCAATCCAACAGAACCGCGTATTTCCGCTTCATCCATTCAAAGGCGCGATTGGGCTTCTCCTGTACCCCCTTCTTGAACCAGTAGGAGGCGAGCACGGGTATCAACGTGAGCGTCAGGATGAGCGCGCCGATCAGGGCAAACGACATGGTCTCAGCCATGGGGTGGAACAGTTTGCCCGAGGGCCCGGTTAATGCGTAAATCGGCAAATACCCGGCGAGGATGACGGCCACGGAATAGAAAATCGGGCGATCCACATCTTTCGCAGCGGCAAGAATGACTTGATTTAGCTTGTATTGCTGTCCTTCGCGCAGTGCCAGCTCGCGGTAGATGTTTTCCACCATGACCACAGTGCCGTCGATGACAATGCCAAAATCAATCGCGCCAATGGAGAGCAAATTCGCGGCCACGTCGTGAGCATGAAGCACGATGAAAGCAAAAAGAAGCGATAGTGGAATGGTGAGCGCAACAATGATCGCAGCCCGGAAACTGACCAGGAAGAAGATCAGCACAACAAGAACCAGCACCATGCCGCGAAGCAGGTTCGCTTCCACCGTGTCGGTAGTCAGGCCTACCAGTTCACTGCGGTCATAATAAGGATGAACTTTAACGTCAGGTGGCAGAATCTGGCGGTTCAATTCCTCCGTTTTCGCTTCAACCGCTTGCAGGACGTTTTGTGTCTGCTCGCCACGCAGCATCAGAATGACGCCCTCGACCGCATCATCATTTTTCTGGAAGCCGAATTCGCCCAGACGAGGCGCGTGCCCAATCGTTACATCTCCTATATCGCGCACTCGGATCGGCACACCCTTGTTGGCGCCAACCACGATGTTTCCAATGTCATCCGTGTTGCGTATCAGTCCGATGCCGCGGACGTAGTAGAACTGTCCGCCTTGGGAATAGAATCCGCCGCCGGCATTCGCGTTATTGGCGGAGAGCGCAGTTACCACTTGCGGAATGGTTAGGTGATATCCGTAGATGCGCGCCGGGTCGAGTAGCACCTGATATTGCATCACCGTTCCGCCAAAGCCCGAGTCGTCGGCTACACCATGCACAGATCGATAGGCCCGTTCCACCACCCAATCCTCAAACGTCTTTAATTCCTGCGGTGTGCGGTCGGGACTTTCCAGCACATAGCGATACACAAGGCCACTAGGGCTAAACAGGGGCGCCAGACTCGGGGTTACTCCCGTCGGCAACGTGGCTTGAGCGAGCCTTTCAAAGACGATTTGCCGCGCAAAGTAATCGTCTGTGCGGTCCTCGAAGGTTAGGATGAGATCGGAGAGACCGTAGAGGGAGATGGAACGCATCACCACCATGTGCGGAACGCCGTTCATCTCCAATTCCAGAGGAAGGGTGACCAGCCGTTCGACCTCTTCCGCGGCGTGGTCGGGCCACTGCGTGATGATTTCAACCTGCGGAGGCGAGAGGTCGGGATAGGCGTCCACGGGCATCCGCTGAAAAGAGAGGATGCCCCCGACCGTGATGAAAGCGGTCAGCATCAGTACCAGGAACCTCTGACGCAGCGCCGCTTGGACGATTCTGTGGATCATTCGCGGTTGGACACTATCTTTTCATTTGGCTTCATTGTTACCGGTGTTGTTGCAACTTCAACAGCTGACGCGACTCAGCGCTGCAGCGAGTTCGCAAACTGCAGAAACAAGCTGCCATTTCCGATGACATGGTCACCAGCTTTCAGACCACTGGTAATCTCCGTCTGTCCATTCAGGCTTTCCCCGAGCGAAACCGGGCGTCTGCCAAACTGGTTCGCCGCCGCCGCCGCATAGACAAAAGGCTGATTCTCGGTATCACGCAAGACAGCGGCGTCCGGGAGCACAATGGCATTTGGAATTGTGCCCGCGTTTACGGTCGCAACCACGTACATATCTTTTTTCAGCTTCTCGCCGGGATTGTTCGTCTCGATGCGCGCCTGCAGCGTACGCGTGTTCGGATCGAGCGAGGGCGCGACATACGCAATACGCCCGCGGAAGACCTCGGGATAAGTATCCGTCTGAATTGTAACGGCATCGCCAACGCGCACATGGGGAAGGTCCTTCTGATAGATATTGACCAGCACCCAGACGCTGCCGGTATCGGAAATCATGAAACATTGCGTCGTGCCGGGTTGAATGAGTTGGCCGGCGGAAACATCCTGCTCGACGACTTCGCCGCTTATCGGGGCTCTCACCGGGACTTCAAAAGACGGAGGAGCTTGCACGAGCGCGTCCGGATCGGAGATTCCCATCACTTTCAATGCGGCTTGCGACGATGCCAGGTCACCGCTCGCCTGCACCTCGGCCGACTGCGCCTGCTCCAGGTTTTGTTCGGCAATCGCTTTGTGCTCATACAAGTCACGGGCGCGAGCGTAGGCCTTTTGTGCCAGGGCATAGGCATCTTTGGCCTTTAAGTAATTGGTGCGAAGTTGCGAATAGTCCGGACTCGCCACGTACAACATGGGCTCGCCCTTCTGTACCTTCTGACCGGGCACGACCACTACTCTGCTGACCGGTCCGCTCACTTGGGTGATGACGGGCGTCGTTCGAAAACTGTTGTAAGCCACGGCCCCCGTCAGCCGTAGGGTTCGAGGCAACATCGTGGGTTGAACCGTCAGCACCTGCACATGCGCCATCTGCTCCTGGGGGATTGTGAACAGTTCCGCATTGTCGGAGTTCTTCCCGCTACTCGAATCCGCAGAGGCTTTCGACCCGGATCCCTGGCAACCGACAACAACCAGGATGATCGCCGAAGCGGCAGAGAGTGCAGCCATCCGCCGACAGCGATCCGCGCGAACATTCATGCAAGTTTCCTCATGGCAAGTTCCTCGTACCTTCCGCTTCCTTCAATTGCTCGAGCGCGGTCATATAAGATGCCAACGCCTGCCGATAGGCCAGTTGCACCGATCGGTAGCTGCGCTCGGCATCCAGATAATCCAGGAGACTGGCAGCGCCCCGCTTGTAAGCATACTCACTGATGTCGCGCGAGTCCTGCGCTTGTTTGAGGTAGCCAGAGGTATAAAGTTGCACTACCTCTTCGTTGCTCCGGACGGCCTCATAGGCATTGGCAACGTCGGAAAGAACGGTATCGCTGGAAGATTGCTGCTGCTCCTGTGCCTGCGTCAATGCATAGCCGGTGCGTGCGATCTCTCCTTGATTGCGGTTGAAGATCGGCAACTCAAAATTAGCGAACAGAGAAGCGGTATTCTCGCCGGAAACGTGAGTGAAATCATAGGTACCGTTTACATCGACCTTGGCGTTCGCTTTGGCCAGGAAGATCTGGCTCTGCGCCGCAGTGATGCCCAATTCAGCGGCGCGGAAATCAGGTCGCTCGCGCAGTGCCCGCGCCCGCAAGTCTTCCAGGTTCCCTTTGAGCAGTTGAAACTCGAGTTCGCCCACTACGTCGAAGTCGGCCGGTACCGCGTTGTAGCCGAGGAACTCACGCAGTCCGACCAGCGCCTGTACTTTCGCGAGGCGAGCAGAAGAGACGTCGGTCTGAAACTGGAGGAGCTGCAGCTTGATCTTCAGATAATCGCCTTCACCGATGTATCCCGCTTTGAGCTGCGCCTCGCTAATATCGACCGTCTGCTGAAATCCTTTGAGATCGTCGAGTGCAAACGCGAGCGTCGATTCGGCCAGCAAAACGCTGACGAACTGCTGGCCCACATTGAACGCCAGTGTGCGCTCGGCATCGGCAACCTGGGCCCGGGTTACGGCCGTCTGATCGCGGGCAGCCTGCAGCCGTCGCTGCCGCTTGTGACCGCGTTCGAAGAGATACCCGACCCCAATATCGAACTGCTGGGTCTCGTTCAGGTTCTCCCCGGAAAAGTCCTGTGGACTGAAAAACGGAACGAACTGCGAATCCGCCCCTAAAGTCGGATTGGGGCGCAGGTTCGCTGTGATCTCCTGGGCCTGATTCTGAAGAATCAGAGTTCGCGTGGCTTTGAGCGAGTGGTTGTGCGCCAGCGCCAGATCAACGGCCTGATCAAGCGTGATCCGCGTTGTATTCTGCCCACTACCTGTTCCGACCACCAAGAAGAGCATCACGGCCGGTGCGAACACCCGAGAGTATCTGGAGCGCATAGAGGATGAGATCAAAGTGCACTGACTGTGATGCCACAAACCTCGCAAGCATAGTCAACCCTAACGAGCACTACGCCAAGCTCAGTCGTCAGTATCGTCCTCCTGTGTCTAAGACTGCGACTCATAGCTCAATGGACGTATTGTAATTCACAGCATTCACGATCGCGCCATACAGCTGATCAGCTACCAGACGTATCTTTAATCTGTTTCTGGCGGCTTGCTCAGCATCTTTCGCGCGCCACTGCGAATGTGAGAAAAAGATCTCTTGCCCGTGAGAGGATGGGGGCATAAAGCTCACGAGGAAAAGCTATGCGTTTTCTCATGGTCGTTTCCGGTTTGCTCGGACTTGTTGCCCTGGGAGCAGCTCAGAAGCTTGAGATCAAGAGCAGTCCGATTAGGCCAGTTCCTGCTGAATCAGGTCAGGCGATGCTCTTGGAGTACTGCGCTGTCTGCCATGGAAAAGATGCGATGGGCTCCGGCCCAGCTCTTCCGGCGTTGAAAGTGCCGCCAGTTGATCTCACTACGCTTGCAAAACGGAACGGAGGAAGCGGAAGCCTCGTCGGCATACGCGGTGTTGGTGCACAGAGCGACGGAGCCGCTCAGACAAAGGGCGAGTGAGAGGGTGAGAGCCCGACCGATAGCTGCTTTGCTGATTGTATTCTGCGAGTTCATGGTATTTCTCCGTTTCATAAGATTTGTTGGATCAATCTCTGATCCTCAATCTGAAACGCGCAAGACCGAGCCGAAATGGCTCACGGATTCAGAAAAATATTCAGTTTCTCTCCGCCGAAAGCGACCATCTTGTTATCCAGGTCGTTTGCAGAGCCGTAAGCATTACATAAAGCTGTCTCCAAGGTCTTTGCTGTGCAGTGGAAGCGTAGGTTGCCTCGCAACCAGACCTCTTTATTCTTCAACTAATGTTATGTCTCGCAAGATGAGCGTTAGTGCTCAGACTAGTGGCAAATGGAGTGCTAGCGTCGAGATAGGCTTGCGGCTGCTCGTCAGGAAGAGTGGGAACTCGGTTGCTGGGAGTGGGTATGGTGAAGCGCATCGCACTTGTCGGTGTGGTTGCTTTTATCCTGGTAGTTGCCTGCGGCGCCCTATGCCAGACCGTCGGTCGATCTCTGCCTGATGCTCCTTCGAAGCAGACTGCAACTCAGAAACAGAACTTCAACCTTATCCTGGACGCGCACTCATCTTCGAAATTTCGTCCGTTGGGTATCGACGCGGGCCCAATGCACCGAGGTGGATTCGCCGCATTTAACGAGGCGTCATCCAGCCAAACAGACTCGAACACGATAATTGGCAAGTATCTGCAATCGTTTGCGCCGAAGCTGCAATCGAGTTATCACACTTCGACCAGCGGAAGTATGATAGGCAGGGCCACGTATGCGGCTTCGCGCATTTTTGTAACGCGGGATGACTCCGGAAAGGGCAGACTGAACACCTCCTATCTCCTGCGGACCCTCACTTCAGTGGCCGCAGCCACTGCGTCCCGGCCTTATTGGAGGCGGCCTTTGGGGGCGCCTTTTGGCGATTTTGGTTCGACCGTTGGCAACGACGCAGGGATGAACCTCTGGCACGAGTTCGGGCCTGGTATTCAGCAGCTAATGAGGAGCCACGCTCCGAAATTCGTTTCCAAGATCGAACAACAGATCGGCCATAAGTAGGTCGAAGCCATAGCGTTATTGGCGCTTCTATGAGCGCCGAGAGGGAGAGATAACTCCCTGGCTTGTCAGCCAACCGGAATTATCAGGGGCAGGCTTCGAGGAATCACTGGATGATCTCCCACGAGCCGGCCTATAGCTCGCATCCCTCGCCACGGAGCGACGGCAAGACCGCCTGCCACTTCATTTTACAAACACTCAATTATTCGCTGAGTGCGAAGGATCACGTGCTAGAGAATTTTGGGGATTCTCTCTATCCTTACCGAAAATATGGCAACGGGCAGCCGAACTCGCCAGACTATTGGCTTCTGTGTTGTTCTCACGCCGTACATGGGAGATCGAGAAATCCAGCGACCGGGCCAACTTCCGACAGATCCAATTGAGGGAATACAACCGCGGGCTGCGGCAGCGGTACTCGCCACTCATCTGTCGGACCACGACTTCAGAATCGGAAAAGACGTGCAGCGTCTTGGCCTTAAGCCCCAGCGCACATTGCAAAGCCTCGAGCAAGGCAACGTACTCGGCGACATTATTGTCCTGGCGCCCGATCCATTTTGCGATTCTGATAGGGCCGTTGGTCGAGCCGTCAATGATCACCCCAATACCGGAAGGGCCGGGATTCCCGAAAGAGCCGCCATCGACGTAAGCTACGAGATCTGACATTGTGTTGTGCTACAGCAACCATGCCTGACCTATCCCTCGACGTCAAGATGCTTACCTGATTCGTGCGATCCGCCCCTCTCATTCTTGCCGACGATTCGCGTAGCGGTGGACGTTGCTGTGCAAAAGTGGAGGGAGTCTAATTTTCCTTTCATTAAATCATAACGATTCAATAGGTTGCGTTTCCGGTTTTTAATTCATTGCAAGGTGGCGATTGCACAAAAAACGGGCGTTGACAATCTTCGAACAACTCTCTATGGTTGCTCTCGTCGACGGCTGAAAGGGTTGGCTTAATTAAACTTTTGCCAGTCCGAAGTAGGCTGAGTGATCAGCTCGGTGGGGCAACCCGAAGAGCAGCCAAACCTGAAAAAACCGACGGCTCTGCGAGGAGTAGTTGGGGTTTGGGACCGCGAAAGCGGTGATCGCATCAAGGGCTGTGACGGTGCATGCCTCCACGCCATTGGCTCCCTCGCAGGAGTTGGTGGCTAGAGCATAACCAATGTCACAGCCTTTACCTTTCTCCAAGATCCTCCTGATTAACCTCTGCAAACTATTCTCGCCCTGAGATTCTCTCGTTGCCACGCTGATCCGCCTTTCAACCAGAATCTGTGGAGAATCGTTAACAGGCGTCGTCCTCAAAAAAGGCATTCTCTACGGGGCAACCTATGGAGGCGGCAGCACTCGCGATGGTGTCGTGTTTAAGGTGGTCCCGTAGTTTCGGGTCACCAGCGGGAGGGTGCGTCACCCATTCGGTTGACGCGCACTTCTCCCGATCCAACCTTTGTGTGGATTCAATCTAAGGACGTCAGCGCTCAGCAACCTACTACTTTCCTGCAGCCACGACAGGCAAACGGAGACTATTCCCGTCGCTAGTGTCAAGCGAATTTCCCCGCGACATTCAGAATGCAGGTCAAGTCACCGTGGTGGGTGACTTCAATCACTGACATGGATACTCGAATTGAACTAATAATCACTGCCTCATCTACACGCCGCGAGCGCGAGAACGGCAGAGGCAACCGCGGCAGTTACTGACCGACGAAGGCGAGAACGAGGCACTAATAACTCAATCCGGTACGGAGGTGCAGCATGGCCGCTCGACTTGCCGAAGAATGGTTTGCTATATGCGGAGGTTGCGAAGTAACGATCCTCGACATCGGTGAACCCCTCCTCGACGTACTCAAACATGTAGAAATCGTGCACATGCCAGTTCTGATGGACCATAAGCTCTTTGGTCAGACTGGTGAAGGTACAGAGATGGAAATCCCCGCGGCGGACGTCGGGCTGATATCGGGAGGAATCCGCAACGAAGAGCACAAGAAGCTGGCGCAGGAGATGCGGAAGAAGTGCAAGATTCTGATTTCGCTTGGCTCTTGCGCCTGCTTTGGCGGCATACCGGCGTTGGCCAATCAGTACAGCACTGGCGAGCTGCTGGAGAAGGTCTACCGCGACAGTGTGACCACCGAGAAGAACGGCCTGCCCCACGAGCAGATTCCGGAATTGACCGACCGCGTCTATGCCCTCCACGAAGTGGTGAAGGTGGATGCATACCTGCCGGGTTGTCCAACCACGCCAGAGATGGTGGCGGGAGCGCTGATTGCTCTGGTTGAGGGCAAGCCGCTGCCCGTGCTGCCAACGAAAAGTGTTTGCGACGAGTGTCCTACGAAACGTGAAAAGAAAGCCGTCTCCACAGTAAAGCGCCGGCTGGATACGCCGGAATTTACGCCCGGCGCGCCACTCAGCGAAATGCGCTGCCTGATGGAGCAGGGGATTCTATGCCTGGGACCGGCGACGCGCGCCGGCTGCGGCGGTAGCGATGGCAACCCGCGCTGTGTACGCGCTTACATGCCTTGCGAAGGATGTTTTGGGCCGCTGAACGAAAAAGCCAATCCCATGGTGGACATGATGGGCGCGCTTTCTTCCATCGGACTCGATCCCAAGCAGATTCCGGATCGGGCCGCAACCTTCAACCGTTTTGCTGGCGCTGGCCGTCTGCGGCCACTGCCCCGGAGGTGATCCATGGCAAAGACACTCGTCATTCAACCTGTCACCCGCATCGAGGGCCACGCCAAGGTGACCATTCAGCTCAACGACGCGGGCAACGTGGATACCGCCCGGGTCAACGTCATTGAACTGCGCGGCTTCGAGAAGTTCTGCCTCGGACGCCCCGTCGAAGACCTTCCCCGCATTACGCCGCGCATCTGCGGTGTGTGCCCGTGGTCGCATCACCTGGCTTCGGCCAAGGCTTGTGACGCGGTCTTTGGAGTCGAGCCGCCTCCGGCTGGGAAGAAGCTGCGCGAGCTTTGCAACAGCGTCGCTTATATGGAAGAGCATATCCTGCACTTCTATTTCTTGGCCGGAGCCGATTTCCTGCTCGGTCCCGATGCCGATTATTCCATTCGCAACGTGATTGGCGTGCTGCAAGCGGCACCTGACATTGCCCGAAAAGTGGTCAAAGTTCGTCAGATGTGCGCCCACATGCTGGAAATCCTGGCCGGCAAGTCAATCCATCCGCAGGCCGCAGTTCCCGGCGGATTCAGCAAACCACTGGCTGCTGCGGAGCGCGATCAGTTGCGCAAGATGGCCGATGAGACACTCGAACTCGCCAAGTTCTCCATCGCTTTTGCCAAGGAGAACGTCTTCCCGAAATACCTCGACGTGGTGAAGACGCTGGGAGTGATCAATACCGGCTTCATCGGTACGGTCAAGGAAAACGGCGCGCTCAATCTCTACGACGGAAAGATCCGCCTGATGACGCCGAAGGGCGCTTTCCAGGATTTTCAACCCGCCCAATATACGGAGTACATCTCCGAACACATTGAATCGTGGAGCTACCTGAAGTTCCCCTATGCCAAACAGTGGGGCGAAGGTTTCTCCATGGATGAAAATAATCCCAAGGGCGTATATCGCGCCAACACGCTGGCGCGCATCAATGTCTGCGACTTTATCGACACGCCGCTGGCGCAGGCTGAGCTGGAAGAATTCCGGGCGAAGTTCGGGCGGCCGGCACAGCTTACGCTGCTCTATCACTGGGCGCGGCTGATCGAACTGCTTTACAACGCGGAAAATGCGATCCGTCTACTGGACGATCCCGAGATCACCAGCACCGAGACGCGAGTAACTTGTACGCCGCGGGCAGCGCGAGGCGTCGGCGTCACGGAAGCGCCGCGCGGCACGCTCATCCACGACTACACCACCGACGCCGACGGCCTGATCACCAACGTCAACCTGATCGTCGGTACTACTCACAACAACGCTCCCATCAATATGTCCGTCACGCAGGCTGCCAAGAGTTTGATTCATGACGGCAAGTACGACCAGGGAGTGTTGAACACGGTAGAAATGTCAATCCGTGCCTACGATCCGTGCTTCTCCTGCGCGACCCACCGGCTGGATGGGAAGTTGTCAGTCAAGCTGATCATTTATGACGCGGACGGCAAGCTGATTGACACGCTGGCTAACTGAGTTCGGCCAACTGAAGTGCGGCCGAAGGAGTAAGGATGCGGGAGATTGACCAATCCGCTTCATTGGATGCAGCGAACCTCCCGGACTATTGCCGGAAGCCGACGGTGGTGCTTGGCGTTGGCAACATTCTGTTTGGAGATGACGGCTTCGGTTGCGCGGTAGTCGACTATGTCGAGGCGCATTACCGGGTGCCCGAATCCGTCTGCCTGCTCGATGCCGGAACAGGCGTACGCAGCCTGCTCTTCACCCTCTGCCTGAGCGCCGAACGTCCGCAACGCTTGCTCATCTTGGACGCGATCGATGCCGGACGGGTTCCCGGAGAGATATTCGAAATCAATCCGGCCGAGATTCCTCCAGTCAAACTCGATGACTTCTCAATGCACCAGTTGCCCACGTCAAACCTGTTACGCGAGTTGCAGGAAACCTGTGGAGTCGAGGTGCGGGTGCTGGCGTGCCAGACGGGTCCGCTGCCGGAAGAGATTTCCCAGGGTTTGTCCAAGGTGGTCGGCGAAGCCGTGCCGCAGGCGGCGGAGTGGCTGGTTGCGGAGTACTTTCCCGGCGCCACAGCACTGCGAGGCGATCTATGCCAAACAACATGCTGAGTACGCCGGTACGAGCGCGCCATAACGGCGGAAGAACTGTGCCAGAACCGTTCGGACAGGCTGGAGGCACCGTATGAGCCCGAATCTCGCAATCATCAGCGATGGAAAGAAGTTCATGTGGGATGGCCAGCCCTACGAAACTAGAGAAGAGGCATCACGCGTAGCGGAGTCCTATCAGAACGAAAACTTTCAGATTCAGATCGTAGAAGACGACGGGAAGTTCCGGGTGTACACCAGGAGGACCGTCAAGGAATGGGTGGCCGCTTCGTAATAGCGGGCACTCTCGCTCGAGGTGGCAAATGGCAGCAAGCATACTGCCGGTTCAAAGCGATCCGACACTGCTGGCCGATATTCGGCGCTATGGAAAGTTCGACCCCACGGGATGCTATCAGTGTGGTAGCTGCACTATCTCGTGCGATCTGGTTTCTGACTTCGCCAGCTTTCCTCGAGAGAGCATCCGCTACTCACTTCTCGGGCTGCGAGCGCCGCTCCTGGCGAGTCTCGGACCCTGGATTTGTCACGACTGCGGCGATTGTTCCACTATCTGCCCGCGTCAGGCCGAGCCCCGGATTTCGATGCACACGCTGCGGCGTTTCCTGAGCGCCCAGTATGAGTGGACAGGCATGGCCGGCAAGCTCATCAGGTCGCGGGCGTGGCACCTCGGCTCGCTAGCCTTCGCTGCGGCGCTCGTCGTGGCGCTGATCGTCGCCTATCACCTGTGGTATGTGGGATTGCCCCTTACCGGCCTCGCCACACCCCTCGGCCTGGAGCACATGTTTCCCATCATGACGTATTTCACGCTCACCGTGATGCTGTTTCCGTTGCTTCTCCTGCTGACCCGGGTCCTTCGTGTCTGGCGGCTCACCATGGGCGGCGAGGAACAGCCATCGATCCCGTTCTCTGCCTATGTGGGCGAGGCGTGGTCGTACGTGTATCAGTCGGTGACCCACTCGCTGATGAAGAAATGTCCGGAAAAAGGCCGCTGGCTGGGGCATTGGCTGCTCGCCATGGGTACGGTGATGATGCTGACCATCAAGGTTTTCGCTCTGCGGTGGTTTCAAACCGACAATGTTTATCCCTTGTACCACCCACAGCGCTGGCTGGGATACCTCGCGGCCGGTTTCATCTTTTACGGCATTGGCGAGATTCTCGTAAGACGCGTGCAGGCGAATAAGGAAATCTACAAGGAAACACGGCTTGAGGACCTGATTTTCCCCATCCTGCTTCTGCTCACCGCGGTTAGCGGACTTGCGGCAAACATCCTACGGTGTTCCGGCCTGGCGCTCGCTTGTCACTTCATGTACGCGCTGCACGTGATCATCGCCACGCCGATGCTCGTGGTAGAGATGCCCTTCGGCAACTGGGCACACATGATCTATCGACCGCTGGCCTTGTACTTCGAGGCAGTGAAGGAGCGGGCTGCACAACGAGCGCCTGCTGAGGAGGCCATCGCCGATGTCATCTGAACTGACCAAACCTCATCCGGTCGGCGCCGCACTGGTCGTTGGTGGCGGGATTGGCGGCATGCAGGCGGCCCTGGATCTGGCCAACGGCGGCATCAAGGTATATCTGGCCGAACGTGGTCCGGCTGTTGGTGGGGTCATGGCGCAACTCGACAAGACCTTCCCCACCAATGATTGCGCGATGTGCACCATGGCGCCACGTCTGGTCGAGATCGGGCGACACAAAGACATCGACATTCTCACCTTGACGGAGGTAGAGCGCGTCGAGGGTCAGGCGGGAAACTTCACCATCAGTCTGAAGCAGCAGCCGCGTTTTGTGGATCCGATGAAATGCACAGGCTGCGGCGCCTGCACGACAGAGTGTCCGGTATCGCTGCCCTCCGAGTTCGACCAAGGACTGGGAGAGCGCAAGGCGATCTATCGGCCGTTTCCGCAGGCTGTCCCCAACATCTTTGCGATCTCGCGTCGTGGAGTTTCTCCTTGCGAGGCCGGATGTCCCATCCACCAAAGCGCGCAGGGTTATGTAACGCTGATTGCGCAAGGACGCTTCGAAGAGGCGGCGCGGGTCATTCTGCGAGACAACCCGATTCCGTCGATCTGCGGGCGCATCTGTACTCACCCCTGCACCTCCACTTGCACGCGCACCAGCGTGGACGATGCTGTCAATATTCCCGCGCTGAAGCGCTTCATTACGGACAATTGCTCGGATTACAAGCTGCCAGAACCGACCGCGCCCGATCGTCCAGAGAAGATCGCCATTGTGGGGTCGGGTCCAGCTGGCCTTCTCTGCGCTTACGAACTTCGGCAAAAAGGCTACGGCACGACAATTTTCGAGGCACTTCCGGTTGCGGGGGGAATGCTGGCGGCAGGGATTCCGCGGTTCCGGCTGCCACGGCACTTGCTGAACGCCGAGCTCAACCGGCTGCGCGCTATCGGCATTGAGATTGTGCTGGACACGCCCGTGGGCAGCGGCATCACGCTGGAAGAATTGCGCAAGAGTTACTCGGCAGTTTTCGTCGCGATTGGCGCCCACGTCGAGCGGAAGCTCGGAATTCCGGGCGAAAATCTGGCGGGCGTAATGGGCGGAGTCGAGTTCCTGCGCCGCGTGAATCTTTGCAAAAATCCAGAAGCGCCGGGGCGTCGCGTGCTAGTTGTCGGGGGAGGCAACTCTGCACTTGACGCCGCGCGCGCTGCTCTCCGCTGCGGAGCTGAAGAGGTAACGATCGTGTACCGGCGGACGCGTGCAGAAATGCCCGCTGATCAGCGTGAGGTCGAAGACGCCGCGCGCGAAGGCATCAAGCTGATGTTTCTCGCTGCGCCGAAGTCATTTCAGGCTGCGACCGATGGGCGTGTAGCAGGGCTCGAGTGCTTGAAGATGAAGCTTGGCAAGCCCGATGCTAGCGGGCGGCCGGCTCCAGAACCCGTTGCCGGTTCGGAGTTTGTCATTCCTTGCGACGCGGTTGTCGCCACGATTGGCCAGGTGCCCGATGTGACTGCTCTCGGCGAGCGATTGGGTCTGGAGACGACCAAGTGGGGAACCTTCCGCGCCGATCCGGTGACGCTTGAGACCACGTTGCCCGGTGTGTTTGCCGGGGGAGATTGTGTGACCGGTCCCGACGTGGTGGTGACGGCGATGCTGGCTGGCAAGAAGGCGGCCAAGTCCATCGATCGCTGGCTCAATCACGAAGATCTACACGCAGGGCGCGAGATGGAAGGGCCGTACCACACCGAGTACGTCGTGGATACGGCTGGCGTGCTGATGCAGCGCCAGATCCACATGCAGGCGCTCGACGCAGCGACGCGCGGAAGAACGTTTGCCGAAGTCCACGTCGGTTACACGGCGGAAGAAGCGATTGCCGAAGCGAAGCGTTGTCTGGCTTGCGGCATCTGCTGCGATTGTCATATCTGCGAGACCGCCTGTCAGGCCCACGCCATCGACTACACGCAACACGAACAGAAGATGGCGCTGAATGTCGGTGCTGTCGTTCTTGCTCCCGGTTACGAAATCTTCGATGCGCGGCTAAAGAAAGACCTGGGTTATGGGCGCTTCCCGAATGTGCTCACGGCTCTGGAGTTCGAGCGCGTCCTGTCCGCCTCGGGGCCATATTCCGGCCACGTTCTACGGCCTTTCGACCAGAAGGAGCCGAAGCGGATTGCCTTCCTGCAGTGCGTTGGTTCGCGTGATTCCGAAAACGATTACTGCTCATCCGTCTGCTGCATGTATGCCACGAAAGAAGCCATCATCGCCAAAGAGCATCTCGGCGAAGGCCTGCAATGCGACGTTTTCTTCATGGACCTGCGCGCTTTCAGCAAGGGCTTCGAGCAGTATTACCACCGCGCACAGGATCTCGGCGTGCGTTACATACGTTCGCGCGTGCCGAAGATCGACGAAGTTTCGGGCACGCGCAACCTCATCGTCCAGTATCTCGGCGAGAACGACAAGAAGCTCTTCGAAGAGTACGACCTGGTCGTGCTCTCGGTCGGCATGCAGCCACCTAAAGATGTCAAGGTACTGTCCGAACGGTTTGGCGTGGCGCTGAATGAATTCAATTTCTGCGGAACCTCCACGTTCAAGCCAGCAGAAACGTCTCGTGAGGGAATCTATGTCGCCGGCCCGTTCGCCGAGCCGAAGGACATTCCGGAAACCGTCATGCAGGCCTCGGCGGCCGCGGCCCAGGCGCTCGCGCTTTTGCGAGACGCCCGGGGCACCTTGATCACTCCCAAAACTTATCCCCCTGAAAAAGATGTCACGGGCGAAGAGCCGCGCATCGGAGTCTTTGTCTGCCACTGCGGGACCAACATCGCCGGCGTGGTCAATGTCCCGGACGTCCTCGAGTATGTGAAGACCCTACCCAACGTCGTGTACGCGGAGAACAATCTTTATACCTGCTCGAACGATACGCAGGACCGGATCAAGGAGCAGATCGCCGAACACAATCTGAACCGAGTGGTGGTCGCCTCCTGCACCCCGCGAACCCACGAGCCTCTTTTCCGCAACACGCTGGCCGAGGCCGGCCTCAATCCCTACCTGTTTGAGATGGCCAACATTCGCGACCAATGTTCGTGGGTCCACATGCACGAACCGGAGAAGGCCACGGAGAAATCCAAAGACCTGGTCAGAATGGCGCTGGCTAAGTCCCGGCTGTTGCAGCCCCTGCGCCGGCAAACGGTCAGGATTGAAAAGTCTGCCCTGGTTATTGGCGGAGGACTGTCAGGCATGACCTCCGCATTGTCACTGGCGCGCCAGGGCTTTGATGTCTATCTGGTGGAGAGAGAGCACGAATTGGGCGGAAACCTGCGCCACGTCCACTACTTATTCAATGGAGAAAATCCGCAGGAAGAATTGGCGCATTTGCGCGACGAGGTAGAACAGAACAGTAGGATTCATCTCTTCACCGGCGCGGCGATTGAAAAGCTCGACGGTACGATTGGCAACTTCAAGACCACCATCTCCGCCTGCGGCCAGAGTACTGAAATCAGCCATGGGGTCGTAATTGTCGCCACGGGTGCAAAACAATACCAACCCAAAGAATACCTCTGTGGAGAGGATGACAGCGTCATCACTCAGCGTGACCTCGAAGCATTTCTGGCGTCTGGCGATGGCCTTCCGGCGCTGGGAGGTAATCGGCCCGCGAAGACCGTGGTCATGATCCAATGCGTGGGCTCACGAGAGAGCGAGCATCCTTATTGTTCAAGGGTGTGCTGCGCCGATGCCGTGAAGAACGCGCTGAAGGTCAAGGCCCTCTCACCCGAAACGAATGTATATATTCTCTACCGCGACATCCGTACCTACGGTTTCAGGGAGAGCTATTACACCAAGGCACGTCAGCAAGGAGTCGTCTTCGTACGTTATGGCGACGAACGCAAGCCCGAAGTGTCGCGAAAAGGCGGAGGGCTGCAAGTCTCCGTCTTCGACCAGACCTTGGGGATGCCGATCGCCATCTCGGCCGACTTGGTGGTTCTATCCGCGGGGATTCATCCACACGAAGACAATAAGAAGATTGCGCAGTTCCTTAAGGTGCCGCTGAACAGCGAAGGATTCTTCCTTGAAGCCCACATGAAGCTTCGGCCGGTGGACTTCATGACGGACGGCGTGTTTCTATGCGGGCTGGCGCATTCTCCGAAGAGCATTGCGGAATCCATCCTGCAGGCTCAAGCTGCAGCCGCGCGCGCAGCATCCGTCCTGGTGCAGGACAGCCTTGAACTGGGAGCGAATATTTCGCAAGTGGTGGACGAGAGCTGCGACGGCTGCGCCTACTGCGTGGACACCTGTCCCTACAAGGCGATTACGCTGCTCGAATACAAGTGGCAGGGCGGGATCAAGAAGGTCGTCGAAACCGCTGACTCCGGTTGCAAGGGCTGTGGCTGCTGCCAGGCTACGTGTCCGAAGAACGGCATATTCATCCGTGGATTTACGCTCACGCAGATCGAGGCGCAGATTCATGCTGCTTTGGGAGTCGCTTAATGGAAGACAACTTTCAACCCCTGATCATCGCCCTATGTTGCAACTGGTGCTCGTATGCCGGTGCGGATTTGGCCGGCGTTTCCCGGACGCAATATCCGCCCAGCATTCGCATCGTCCGCGTCATGTGCTCGGGCATGGTGCATCCTAACCTGGTCATCGATGCGTTCACCAAAGGGGCGGACGGCGTTCTCATCTGCGGCTGCCATCTGGGGGATTGTCATTATCAGGAAGGTAATTACAAAACAGAAAAACGCGCCGACGCCATCAAATTGATGCTGGCGGATTTCGGGATTGAGGAAGAGCGCTTTCGCCTGGAATGGGTTTCTGCAGCCGAAGGGCCGAGGTTTGGGCAAGTGGTGCGAGAGTTCACGGAGCAAGTGAAAAAGCTGGGAGTCAGCCCGTACAGGTCGTAACGGAAACTTGGATCCCTCGATTGTTTTGATCGCTGTTGAAGACTGAAGTTATTGCCGCTCATAGGTGTTGAGATATTCCACTGTAACCCGAGGCGAGAGAACGGAACGCTCGTTGCTGACGCCTGCGGGCTACATTGAAGAAGTCGGAGGATCGGTTAAGGCACGGGAGACGAAATTCCTGTCAGCATCTCGGTCTTCTACTTCACAAGGAGGTCTATCATGCCGACGATGACTGCTCCAAGCCGTATTAAATTGCGCAATGTTCTGTTCGCTACTGACCTATCGTCACGGGCGCAAGCAGATTTATCCCAGGCCGTGGGCCTGGCTCGCCGTTACGGCGCCGTGTTGTACACCATCCACGTGCTACCTCATATGCCGTTTGTCGAGGCGGCACAGCCGGATCCCGAGCAGGCCAGGTTGTTGGCGAATCAGCAACTGCCTGCCCTGATGAGCTCCGCGTTGTTGAAGGATGTTGAACACAAAGAACTGATTGAGCAAGGTGAAACGGCGGACGTCATTTTGAAATCAGTCCTTGAGCATGCGATTGACCTCGTCGTAATTGGCAACGGCGGACGCAAGGGAACAGGGAAATTTCTGCTAGGCTCGGTGGCGGAGGAGGTCTTTCGCAATGCCGAATGCGCGGTGCTCACGACGGGGACGCACGCCAGCCGCTGGGAAGTCGATGGGAACCTGCGGCACATTCTGTTTGCGACAGACCTGGGGCCAGAGTCCTTGCACGCACTGCCCTACGCCCTATCTTTGGCAGAGGAACATCGTGCTCGTCTGACCTTTCTGTTTGCGTCGCCATTTCCTCTTACTTTGTCCGAGTTTCGGCCCGAGACCCCTCAAGAGGTCTTAGCCCGTGGGAGGAGTCGCCTGCGAGCCTTGATTCCTGAAGGAACACAGCTTTGGCATGAGCCCGAGTACGTGGTGCAATTTGGTTCGCCGTCCGAGATAGCAGGAATAATCCTGAAGAATGCCGTTCAGTCGGTCGACTTGATCGTGCTGGGCGCCAAACGGAAATGGCCGACGACTTTGACCAAACATTTGGGCGCTCATGTAGCGTACCAGGTCGCTTGCGATGCGCCTTGCCCGGTACTTTTAGTAGGCGCCAACGCGTAACGGGTACGACGACTTTCTATTTGAACAAGAACCTTCTTGATATTGAAAAATGACGCCTGCCGTTTTCGCGGAAAGGCGCTGTTTTCCGCGGCTGCGCTTCCCACAGTTAATGGAAGAGCAGGATTCCTGGGCCTCTTTGGCGCCGCGCCGACGTATCCAACGCAGTTGGAATCCTGGATTCATGTTTGTCCGATGACGAGACAAGTCAGTCATTTGGTAACGGGGCTAGCCACATCGCATACCGTCCCAATCGCCGAACAGCGCCGTCAAGGCATCTTATGGCTCGCCCGTCAAATCTCGTTGCTTCATGATCGTTTCCCTGATCTCTACATGCGTGTTCACCGGAGTACCAGAAAGATCCGCGTTGTCGAAGACCTCGACCATCAGACCCGGCGTGCCATGGACCTCTTCCGTGGAAAAGTTCGTTCGATTCGCCACGATCCCCAGGCTTGGCAGCCCACGGGCATATGTCACTTTGGCCGATGTTCCCAAATAGTCGCTCAAGCCTTCCATGAAGCCGACGGCATGGAAGGCGCTTGCCTGCGCACTTCCTCCACCGTCTGGAACAGCGGGATAAGCGTCGGGGCCGATCACGGCAATAATTTTAACTTTGCTCTTGTCAAGAGGCAGAACACCGGGTTCGTTCTTCAGCAGCACCATGCCTTCGCGGGCCGCTTGCAATGCGACTTCCCGGCCCTCCTGGCTATAGCGAGGGATGGTCAGGTCGCGCTGCGAATGTTCAAGTCCACCAAATGCGATCTCTGTTCGCACAATACGTCGCACCTTGTCGTTCAGCGTCGCCATCGATATTTCGTCTTGCTGTAGCAGCGGCAGCAGCGTTGTGCGATTCAGAAATTCGCCAGACGGCATCTCCAGGTCGAGTCCGCGCATTGAAAGCGGCCAGCGTGTCATGGGTTGCGCCCCAATCCGACATGATGATTCCGCGGAAGCCCCACTCGCCCTTGGCGACCTCGTTGTTCAAATGGGCATTCTCGGTCATATGCAGGCCGTTCGTAAGGTTGTAGGAATCCACGATCGAGCCGACGTGGGCTTCTTTGACTGCCGCTTCGAAAACTGGAAGATAGATCTCCCGCAAAGTCCGTTCATCGATGACGGAATCGGTGGTGGTCCGGCCGAACTCGGAATTATTTCCTAGAAAATGTTTGATTGTCGCGCTCACCCCTTCGCTCTGCACGCCTTCGATATAGCCGACGGCGATGACGGAGGCGAGAAAGGGATCCTCGCCAAAGTACTCGAAGTTGCGCCCGTTCAGCGGCGAGCGGTAAATGTTCACTCCCGGACCGAGGAGCAAATACTTGCCTTTCGATCTGGCGTCTCTGCCGATCTGCCGGCCCACTTCTTGCGCCAATTTGTTATTCCACGTTGCCGCTAACGAAATGCCACCAGCCATAACCGTGGCTGGACCGTCGTTACGCACGCCCAGTGGGCCATCCGCGGTGCCCAGCGATAGCAGCCCTAATCGTGGAATCGCGCGCACATCAAAGGAATTGACTCCCCCGAGCAGATCGATCTTCTCCTCCGTCGCCATCTTGCTCAGAATTGAATCTGCTTGCTTGTCGATCTCAGAGTCGCTAACGGGAGAAATCTGGGCCGTCACGTGCGACAGAGGTTCGGCTAGTAGTGCCCCAATCAAAAGTGCTCGCACGAACGACCACACTCTGGAACGTTCTGCCATGTCAAAATCCTCCCTCATGAAAGAGCTTGGCGACTGTTTTCTAGAGATCTCACTTACGTTACCCACTTTACGACCGCGATCCGGATGCGCTCGAAAGGTCACATCGAGGGCTCGGTGCGGCACGGAGGGCTGGCCAGGTTTGCGAATACACCGCTTCGCTCTGCGACGCCATGGATATCGTCGATTGTTGGGCAGGTCAAGTTGAAAGTGGGTCCCCAAAATCTTTCGCACTGCAAAACCATTGCGACAAGGGAGGACAGTTGACTAGGGATTATCTACCGCCGCGTATTTGCATGAAGAAAACTAAATCGGCCGGTCGTCAACCGAGGAGCCACCTCAGTGATTGCATTTCGCATTGGCAAACGCCCTGGTGGTGGGCAAGCAGACCGCCCGCTTCCTTCTAGCTGGCCAAAACGTCTCGGAACTTAGTAGGTTTTCTTCATCAGAAGATCCAGCGAACGTGGTGTTTGCAGGAATCGCTTAAATCCGGATTGCAGTGCGCGTGAAAGATATGAGAGCCGATTCCGATTCCGAGCGCTGCACCTGCAAACATATCCGACGACCAGTGATCCCGGGCCATGAACCGGGTGACAGTCACGACGGTTGCCACCGAGTAAGCTAGCGTCTGCACCCACTTTTGCGAGTATTCGTGGGACACTATCGTCGCCATCGCGAACGTGAACATGGCGTGTCCACCGGGAAATGAAGTGTCGATGTTGTGGTGCTCCCAAAAATCTCCATTTCCGTTTCCAACGCCGGGGCGTTGCCGTGCCGCCAGTAACTGCATCGGCGTATAAATCAGGAACGTGTTAACCAACGTTTCCAATTCCAGCGCCCCGGTTTCCTTGGCGTGCTGATGATCGCCCTTGACGCCCCATATCCATACCCCGCCGAGCGTTGCTCCGAGGCCGGCGATGTCAACGTCGGAAGTGGCTTGATAAAACGTGTAATGGGCATTGCCGATGTGTTTCTCAATGTGCCGGTCCGAGGCCAAAAGCGCCGCCGTTCCTCCCAAGACGAGCGCGTCCCACTTGAAGTTGGAAGGCTTGAAGGGAGCTCGATAAAGCTCTTTCTGGTCCTCCAAGGTCCTCTTCATCGAGCGCATTACCAGCCCTTGATGATCCGATGTCTGCGTTTGGAGCTGCGGCTGCGGCGAGCTTGCCGCCGCGCTTTGCGCTTGCGAGACTTGTGCCCTTGCGTCTCGTTCAAACGTCCCCGGCGGCAGAGCTGAGATGTCGAAACTTCCGCTCGCGGGGATCTGAAATGTTGTTTCTACATGAGAGGGCAAAGATGGCAAGGCGTCGAGCGCGTCCGTTTGGCAACGGGCCTTGTCGGGAAACAGCGTGCCTGCGAGCAAAAGCAGCAAGAGTGTATCTGTATGAGTCCGCCGTCTGTACAAGCATCCTCCCGCACATGTCCGAGCGCAGCTTAGATGCTTGGGACGGATTGATGGCTTCGTTGCTTGGCCTTTATTCCACGCAACTCAGTTTGAGTCTTGATGCGGCCTCAGGTAAATCCTGTAGGCCGGATTTTATGCTGAAAGGCGGGATTGCGAAGCAGCGCGGCATCTGATTTTTCAGATCGATTGCTCGGGCTGGAATGGCCGGAGTTTTATCTGGAAACTGACGCTTCGCACTTCCGCCTCGCGGTTCTTTGACCATCTGCAACTTCAGTTCCTACGCCGAACTTCGGAAACCGTGAACACTTGGCGAAAAATCGCCTTTGCGCTCACAATCAATTCCTTCTCGTATACTTCACGGCAAGACCTCGCCGCTGCATCGGAGGAATAATGGAGTATCTACTTGTCCTGAACGATTCACCCTATGGAAGTCAGCGTACCTACAACGCGCTGCGATTGGCAGGCGCGCTGGCGAAGGGCGCAACCACAGATGTCTGCATCTTCTTGTTGGGCGACGGGGTGGTCGGCGGGTTGCGGATGCAATCGCCGGCAGATGCGTCCTATAATGCGCAGGAGATGTTGCGCCTGCTGGCGGTGAAAGGTGTCGCGATCGGCGCCTGCCGCACTTGTCTGGAGGCGCGCGGGATAGAGGATGCCGCGCTTGTCGCGGGCATCCAGCGCCGCACTCTGGACGATCTTCGCGATTGGACGGAAGAAGCGAAGAAGGTCTTAGTGTTCTGATCGGACAGTCGGAATCTTGCGGCCGAGACTGCCCCGGTTCGTGCGCATATCGCCAGTTCATGCGCCATCTCGCCTCGCCTGTCCGTGTTACACTGAGCGTCCGCACTGCAAGTTTATATGGCACGCAAGGCGCTTATCACCGGAATTACCGGGCAGGATGGCTCGTACTTGGCCGAGTTCCTGCTGGCAAAGCATTATCGCGTGGGCGGACTTGTGCGTCGGAGCAGCACCATCAACTTTGAGCGCATCGCGCATCTTCAGGACGACATCGAACTTATTCCCGGGGATTTGCTGGATGAAAGTTCATTGATCGCTGCGCTTAACAAGGCCGAGCCCGACGAAGTGTATAATCTCGCCGCTCAGTCCTTCGTTCCTACCTCTTGGACTCAACCCGTGCTTACCGGAGAGTTTACCGCGCTCGGGGTCACCCGTATGCTCGAAGCTGTACGGGTGGTGAATCCGGCGATTCGTTTCTACCAGGCGTCATCCAGCGAGATGTTTGGCATGGTGGAAGAATCGCCACAGAGCGAGATAACTCGATTCTATCCTCGCAGTCCTTACGGGGTTGCGAAACTCTACGGCCACTGGATTACCGTGAACGCCCGGGAGAGTTATGGTATGTATGCTTGTTCGGGAATTCTGTTCAATCACGAATCTCCGCGCCGGGGAATCGAGTTTGTTACGCGGAAGGTAAGCTATAGCGTTGCCCGCATAAAACTGGGCCTTCAACGAAAGCTGAAGATGGGTAACTTGGATGCGGAGCGCGACTGGGGCTATGCAGGCGACTATGTCGGCGCGATGTGGCTCATGCTGCAGCAGGAAAAGCCGGACGATTTTGTTATCGCAACAGGGAAGACCCACTCCGTAAAGCAGCTTTTGGAAATTGCGTTCGAGCGAGTCGGACTGGACTATCGAGACCATGTGGAGATTGATGCGGGACTTGTCCGGCCGGCTGAGGTCTACCACTTGCGGGGCAACTACGCCAAGGCCAAGAAAATGCTGGGTTGGGAACCGCAGATTGCTTTCGCGGATCTGATCGGTATGATGATCGACAGCGACCTTGAATTGCTTTCAAAGAACACCGCGAAAGCCGCAATCTTATAGCGATACTGAGTCATACTCTTCGACTTAGATCATTGGCAATCAGGATCGAGTGAGGCGCGTTCTCATCACCGGCGGCACTGGATTTGTGGGGCCCCATCTTATCCAGTTCCTGAAGCCCCGATCGTCCACAATGGCAGTGATTGCGGCGCGCGAAGGCGGTTCTGCCCAAAAAACCGGAGTACATTACTACGAAATTGACATTCGCAAGGCTGACGAGGTTCGCTCTGTCGTTCGCGAGATAAGTCCAACCGAAATCTATCATCTCGCCGGTATTTCCGCGGTCGACGTAGCCTGGAACAACCCGCTGGTTACTTTCGAAGTGAACGTGCTGGGTGCATTGAATATTTTTGAAGCGGCAATGAGTCTGGCTTCGGTTCCCAGGATTCTGAATGTCAGCACCTCACAGGTGTATGCCGGTTCAGACACGATTTTGACCGAGAGCAGCCTGATAAATCCGGATAATCCGTACGCTGCCAGCAAGGCCATGGCAGAACTGCTGCGGATTCAGTACCGGAAATCTAACGGCGGCGGCATCGTCACGGCGCGCTCTTTCAACCATACGGGACCTGGGCAACGACCGAACTTTGTGCTGCCTTCGATCGCGAAACAGTTTGTCGAAATCGAAGCCGGTCTTAGGCCACCAAGACTCACCGTCGGAAACATCGAGGTGAAGCGCGACTTCACCGACGTGCGTGACGTAGTCGCCGCGTACTTCGCGCTTCTCGACCAAGGACGAAGCGGCGAGATCTACAACGTCTGTTCCGGATGCGCCATTCGCGTGGCTGATGTGATAGGGCAATTCGAGGCGATTCTGGGCATCCACGTCGAGATCGAAATCGATCGCGAGCGGGTGCGCTCGAATGAGGCTTCGGCTGTTGTGGGAGATGCGACCAAGATCCGAAGAGAAACGGGCTGGATCCCGCAGATTTCGCTGGAAACGACGCTTCGGGATCTGCTCGCTTACTGGCGGGAGGAGATCAAAGGTGAGAGTCGGATCAACGCTCGATAGGGCGAATATCCAAGGAAAGAATGGTAGGCAGGAGGAGACTCGAAAGGTAAAACCTCTTGCTGCCGGTTAGCCGCAAAGCCGCTCTGAGCCTACCCACAGTTGAGCCAGATATCTGAGGTTGTGTTTATATGTACGCGTTACTAGGTATTCCTTTCCACCTCTTACTCGCAACCGGTACTCCCCCGTCGGTAAAGGTTGGATCTCCTCCACGGCCGAAATATTCACGATGGCCGAGCGGTGGATGCGAATAAAGCCGTAGGGTTTGAGCTTCTCCGCCATGGACGAGAGGGACTCGTGCACCAGATAGGGATTCGATCGGTGTTGCAGCGAAACGTAATTACCTTCGGCTTGCACTGCCAGGACGTCGGCTAAATCCAAGAGTAGAATGCTACCCTTTGTCTTGAACGCGATTCGTGGCGCCTGTCGTTTCCCTGTAACCTCCAACTGCCGGAAGACTCGCAGGAGGTTTGCAAGATCAACTCGGATTACTGGAAGCAATGATGTATCTGCATCTTCGCAGAACTCGTCCGCCGTCGATTCAAGAATGTAATCCCGGCTACTCTTGATGGAGCAAATCATAGCTCCCGGCAGTGGGCTAGCCGAAACGTTTGCATTAGCGTGAGCGGTTTGTTGAACAAACATCTCACGTGCAATGGCCTTCTGATCCTGAATTTCGCGGGCGCTCATGATGGAATCCCTTGCTCTCTCGTTTCGACTTCCTGCTCCCTGAGAATGACGCGTGCACTGCCTCTAAATCAGAATCGCAACGCGCTCCTTACCTTCGAGACCGGTAAGTTACTTCTGCCCAGTGCTCACTGCTGACGGAAAGCTGGACTGCTCGCCAAAATAACACTCAATGGATTGCAACTTTCCGTTCTTGATTCGGAGATACTCCACGTTTCGAAACGATTTACCGTTCTTGGTGTGGCAAAGATACTTCACAAAAGCATCGTCTGCGCCAGTGGTGACTCGCTCCAGGTCAAAATGTTTAATGAAATCGATCTGTGTTTCCCAGCACCGCGTTTTGAAAGTGCTCTTGCTGATGTGGTCGTCGCCGGCCGCGCTAGTGAAGGTAAAGTTCTCGGCGAGCAGGTTATCCAATGGACCCCAGTCTTTCTTGTCCCAGGCTGCGTACCACTTGCGAACCACCTCCCCGTTCGTAAAGTTCTGCGCTCCTGCGCTGGCATGCGCCTGGACGGGTAGGCTCACGGCACCAACCAGGGCGCAGGCTCCCGTGGTGAGCAGATTCCTGCGTGACACTGCGATCCTTGTCATTGTTCGTTCTCCTTTTCACGGTGTAGCTTGAAGCGCAATTGCGCGATTGCTAGATCCGGCCGTACGGGCATACGAACCGGTTGGTATGTAACAGTGCCAAACTGCCCTTGACACACCGATGCGATCAACCTCGTCTGCGGTTGCCTGGCGCGCGCAGGGACCGCAGCCACCCCACAATGTTTTTGATTCCCGCCTTCATCACTTTCGGATCCTGAGCATTCTTTGCCAGCGACGCATAACCTTCGACCATCGCGATCAGTAAGCCGGCGGCGTCAGCCGGTTCCACCTCGCGGCGAACGCTTCCGCGGGCCTGGCCCTCGCGTAAAACGGAGGCAACCGCCTCCCGCCATGCATCGAAGATCAGCGCCATTCGCTTCCGGAATCCCGCGTCAAGCGGAGACATCTCCTGCGCCAGATTGTTCAGTTGGCAGCCACCGCGTACATCCGCGGGCCGAACGGGTATACGTTGAACAGCACCGATCAAAGCGTCGATCGGGTCCTTGACGCCCTGGAAAGGGCGCACCCATTTGCCGTGGACATCGGGGGCGATGATCTCTTCGACGACGGCGTATCCCAAGGCTTCCTTGCTGTCGAAGTGGTAATACAGGGCGCCCTTGGTGACCCCTGCTAAGGCCAGAATGGTCTCCAGGCTGGCACTCTGGAAACCCGATCTGTAGATTTCGCGGGATGCCGCCCGCAGCAAGCGCTCCCGTGTCCGCTCAGAATCGCGCAGTCTGATCGCTCCAGGTTTCGAACTCTGTTTCGGACCTGTGCGTGCCGCCAACATACCGACCAGTATGTATGTTAAATCATTTGAAAGTCAATCCCAATTTGCGGCCTGACTTTCGACAGCTGATGTTCTCGAATTGCGTATCCTCTCGCCAGTCGGTATGAAAAGTTGGAGAAACAGCCACCCTAGCGGTTTTGGGATCGTCCCACGAGGTTGTTAGTCCGTCACTCGTTTTCTAACTCTGAAGCGTTGGGCCTGTAGTCTCACGGAATCGTTGTGAACGTGGAACACCACATGCTCCCTCTGTTCTGACTCAGCAGGAGTTTGTGAGGTTGAGAGCCAATTCTGCTCTCAATTGCACGCCAACTGTCAGAGAGCCGAGTGGTAGCTGACGTAAATCGCCAGTCACAAATCGCCAGTCATCCTGGCACCACAAATTTACCGGAGGAAAAGAAGACCTATGACGACGTTTAGACAGTTGCGAAATTTCTGGATGCTATGGGTTGCGACCATGGTTCTGGCTTGCTTCAGCAATGCGGTCGCGCAAGCCAGATACAAAGTTCAGGATTTGGGGGTTCAGCACCCTGACAACCTGGGCATGGCCATGGGCCTCAATAATCACGGCTGGACGTTAAACATGGAGCAACTACTGGATCCTTTCAGCATTTCCCTTTCCGCCCACCTCGTGCAAGGCACCGATAGCATCAGCATCGGCGAACTCAAGCTCGAACTCGGCACGCTTGGAGGACCAAACAGTTCGATCAATTGGAACGGAATCAACGACCCCGGGGAAGCGGTCGGTATGTCCGAGACATCTGTTCCGGATCCGACTGGCGAAGACCTTTGTGGTTTCGGCACACACCTTACCTGTCTTCCGTTTCTTTGGCAAAACGGCGCCATGAGCGCTCTGCCAACGGTGGGCGGGAATAACGGGCAGGCCAGCGCCATCAATAACCGCGGACAAATCGTAGGATATGCGGAAAATGGTGTCGTAGACTCCACCTGCCCTCCTGGCATCACTAATAATCGGATTGACCTGCCGGTGTTGTGGCACAAAGGCAAAGCCCAGACTCTTCCTACGATCGGTAGCGATCCAGACGGGGTCGCATTCGGCATCAACAATCAAGGTCAAGCCGTAGGCTACTCAGGAACGTGCACCGTAGCGAATGAAGCCGTAGTGTGGGAAAACGGCACTGCCACCCCGCTTCAGGACCTCGGTGGGCACTTCGCCATAGCCTACGCCACTAACAGCCACGGCCAAATTGTTGGGCAAGCCGTTAACTCTGACGGCACACCCTTGGCCGCTCTTTGGCAGAACAATACAGTCACAAGCCTCGGCCCCCTTCCGCCGGGAGATGTTGCCGCCTTTGCCACCAGCATCAACAACCGGGGCCAGGTGGTGGGAAGCTCCTTTAACTCCAGCAACAGCTGGTCCCACGGCCTCATCTGGCAGAACGGCGTGACGACCGACCTTAACACTCTATTTCCGGCAAGTTCCCACCTCTTCGTAATCTCGGCTAGCAACATCAATGAGAGCGGACAAATCGCGGGTATGGCGGTGGAAATGACCGGGCCGCACGCGGGAAATATCGTCCACGCTTTTCTAGCAACCCCGGTAGACGAAGACATGGGCAAGTCGATTGCAGATGTCGTACTTAAGCATCCGAACATCAATTTGCCCGCGGCGAATGTTGGCACGCAGCTTTCGCCGAGGTCCGCACACTGCTCAATCCACGATAAAGGCACTTTCTGAGCTTCCGCACCATGCATTTCAGCATGCGCTGAGTGAAGGTGCAAAGGCCCGAGATTGTGCGGGACAACCCTGGGTCACGCGGATAGTGCGTGACCCAGACTGCTTACGGCAAAAGCTGGCGCGAAGAGCGAGTGGATGCGGGCGCCCAAGTAGTCGAAGCCGTGACCAAAAGTGCCGGGAAAGAAGAAGTTTGTTGGAGGCGAACTTAGGTATATCAGCAAGAGCGGAGCGGGCATCCACGTGCGCCTGCCACGACTGTCAATTGGCGCTGGGTCGAGGAATCACGGGCTAGAGAATCTTGGGGATTCTCCCTACACATTGGAAAATATGGTAGGCACGAGGAGACTCGAACTCCTGACCTCTACCGTGTCAAGGTAGCGCTCTAACCAACTGAGCTACGCGCCTACAGTAAGCCGTTTCAATAGTTTAGCCAATTTTTACTGACGGCCGAAAACAGAAATCACCCGTAAACGTCAACTGCAAAAATTAGTTTACCGCGTCCGAACCGTTTCGCAAAATCGACTGCAGTATGTGTATTTCATGTCTCAAACGTCCTAGAGCAATATGACTGCCAACTTTCCAGCCCAAGGATTCTCTATCTTGTAATCAGGACTTTCTTCTATGGCTGAGACTCAGCAGAGTCAGCGCGGCTCCGTCTTCGCTCTCGACCTGTTGAAAGGTGCAGTTGCGAGGCGCTTTGTCAGGCCGCCACCGCAAAAGTTTAGTGCCGTGCCGGAAACGGCCGCCGGTAAAATGATCAAACTCTACTTCCACTACCAGACGCGGCGCCAGGGCTTGCCAGTCGGTTGAACGCTTCGTGCTCCACCGGCTCGGACCGCCCGGGGCGCGTCCAGTGAAACCCGGCGGTTCGATCAGCTTTTCTACTTTCGCGGTCAGAGCCTTGCGATCGGAAGCATGGATCGAAGAAGTAAATCCGACGTGATCCAGTTTGCCTTCATCGTCATAGAGTCCAAGAAGCAACGAACCGACAAGCCGTTCTTTTTCTAGATAACGAAAGCCGCCAACGACACAGTCGGCGGTGCGCTTCGCCTTGATCTTTACCATGCCGGTACGTTCGCCGGATTGATAAGGCAAATCGCGGCGTTTCGCAATGACGCCGTCCAGACCTGTGCCTGCATGAAACCACTTGCGCGCTGCCTCTAAGTTCTCGGTAACAGGGGATAAACGAATCGTTCGATTTTCCTTGAGGTATCGTCGAGCAAACTGCTCGAGCTTCTTGCGTCGATCAGCAAGCGGCAGATTCACGAGCGATTCACCTTCGGCGTCCACGAGCAGGTCAAACACGATCAGGAGGCACGGCGTTGACTGGCTCAACTTTCTAATCCGGCTCACGGCAGGATGGATTCTCATGAGCAAGCTGTCGAATGACAGCGAGCCATCTTGAGGAATGACAATTTCTCCGTCGAGCACAAACTGATCGGCGGGCAGCGCGGCAAGCGCCGCAACGAGTTCCGGGAAATATCTGGTCAGCGGTTTGCCAGCTTTTGATTGCAGATCGATTCGTTTGCGATCGCGAAAGGCGAGGCAACGAAAGCCATCCCACTTGGGCTCGTATTGCCAATTGGAACCAGCCGGCACTTCGGCCGCGGGCAATGCCTCCATTGGCGGGTAGCGCCTGCTGAGTGGTAGTGACATGCAATTGGTCTCGACATCGCCGGGAGCATCGGCGGCAGTAGTCGGTTGCCGGCAGAAATCTTCAGCGCAAAAAAGCCAGTCCGTAATGCGACATGTCATTCCTCCCATCGTGGTCGAGTGCTGTGTTCAACTTTGCCTTAGATGCAACAATGATGGGGACAGTTCGTTGACCCGGAGGTGGCGTGTTTTGCAAACACAATGGCATCTTTTGCATATCGCTGTGCCCTCCGCGCATCTACAGTGAGTATCATGTTCAGCGCAAAGGCTTACTCCGCTGCCAGTGCCACATCGCCGCTTGCCTCCACCACCATCTCGCGGCGCAATCCAACCGAAAACGACGTGCGGATTGAAATTCTTTTCTGCGGGATTTGTCACTCCGACCTGCACCAGGCACGCAACGAGTGGAGCGGCTTCCTGCCCACCGTGTATCCCTGCACACCCGGCCATGAGATTGTCGGGCGCGTTACCAAGGTTGGCGCAGCCGTGACGAAATTCAAGCCGGGCGATCTTGCCGCGGTGGGCTGCCTGGTCGACTCGGACCGCACTTGCCCGGAATGCCAGGGGGGTCTGGAGCAGTTCTGCCCGAATGCGACGTTCACCTACAACTCTCCCGACAAGCATGTGGGCGGTGTCACCTATGGCGGCTACTCCGACAGCATTGTCGTTGACCAGAGGTTTGTCCTGCATGTTCCTGCGAACCTCAGCCTCGCCGGGACTGCGCCTTTGCTTTGCGCTGGAATTACGACTTACTCTCCGATGCGCCACTGGGGCGTTACGAAGGGCAAGAAAGTCGGAGTGGTCGGTCTCGGCGGACTGGGCCACATGGGCGTGAAGATCGCGCATGCCATGGGCGCGCACGTCGTCATCTTCACAACATCACCTAAGAAAAAGGATGACGCGCGCCGCCTGGGAGCGGACGAAGTGGTCATTTCGAAGAATGCCGACGAGATGCAAAAGCATGCGGGCAGCTTCGACTTCATTCTCGACACCGTCTCCGCCGATCACGACATCAATACTTATCTGAACCTGCTGCGCCGCGATGGCAACATCACGCTGGTCGGCGCGCCCGAGAAACCGCTTGCGGTCGCGGCCTTCGCACTCATTCCCGGTCGCCGCAGCCTCTCTGGTTCTCCTATTGGCGGAATTCCGGAGACGCAGGAGATGCTCGATTTCTGCGGGAAGCACAACCTCACCGCCGATGTGGAAGTCATTCCTATCCAGAAGGTCAACGAAGCCTACGAGAGGCTGCTGAAGTCGGACGTGAAGTACCGCTTCTCGATCGATATGGCTTCTCTGAAATCGGAGTGAACTGGCGAACGGCGAGAACTGTTGCGCGCGATGCATCTTAGTCGGGCCGTTTTGTAGAGGGAAGATCAAAGCGTGACAGCGTGACCGAGGAGTTCAGACCATGGAAATCAAGAGAGCGGGCTCACAACCTTCAGCCAAGGGCCCGGCGGACTGGTTCACGGGCACGGTACGCATCGATCCACTTTTTCAGGCGCCAGATCCGGCGCTGGTTCAAGGCGCCAGCGTGACTTTCGAGCCCGGCGCGCGAACCGCATGGCATTCACATCCGCTCGGTCAGACTCTGATCGTGACGGCTGGATGCGGGCAGGCTCAGCGCCAAGGCGGCCCGGTCGAGGAGCTCCGGCCGGGTGACGTGGTCTGGTTCTCTCCCGGAGAGAAGCATTGGCATGGGGCCGCGCCAACGACGGCGATGACGCACATTGCCATTCAGGAAAAGAAGGATGGCAAGGTGGTCGACTGGATGGAGCAAGTCACCGATGAGCAATACGGCGTCGGAAAATAAAGGACATTCATTGCAAAAAATTAAGGGACATTCATTCAGGAGAAATAATGCAAAAGCGCACACTTGGAAAAAGTAATCTGGAAGTGTCGGCCATCGGACTAGGCTGCATGGGGATGAGTTTTTCCTACGGCCCTCCCAAAGATAAGCAGGAGATGACTTGTCTTCTTCATGCGGCAGTGGATCGCGGCGTCACCTTTTTCGATACCGCCGAAGTGTACGGCCCGTTCCTGAACGAAGAATTGGTAGGAGAAGCGCTCGCTCCATTTCGAAACAAAGTGGTGATTGCCACCAAGTTCGGCTTCGACCTCAGTGGCGGCGACCATAAGCCGGGAGCCGCCGGGTTGAACAGCCAGCCCGCGCACATCAAACAGGCTGTCGAAGGCTCACTGAAGCGGCTCAAAGTCGAGACTATTGACCTCCTCTATCAACACCGGGTCGATCCGAACGTTCCGATCGAGGACGTCGCGGGTGCAGTGAAGGAATTGATTCAAGCGGGCAAGGTCAAGCATTTCGGACTCTCCGAGGCAGCGGCAAAGACGATTCGCCGCGCGCACGCAGTGCAGACGGTGAGCGCCGTGCAGAGCGAATACTCGTTGTGGTGGCGAAAGCCGGAGCAGGAAGTGATACCGACCCTCGAAGAACTCGGGATTGGTTTGGTGCCTTATAGTCCGCTGGGCAAGGGCTTTCTGACGGGTAAGATCGACGAAAATGCGAAATTCGACAGCACCGACTTCCGCAGCACGCTGCCTCGCTTTACCCCCGAGGCGCTCAAGGCGAACCAGGCAATGATCGACCTGCTCGGCACCATGGCGAAGCGGAAGAAGGCGACTCCGGCGCAGATTGCTCTCGCCTGGCTGCTGGCGCAAAAGCCGTGGATCGTGCCCATCCCGGGCACGACGAAGCTCAACCGCCTGGAAGAGAACATCGGAGCCGTGGCAGTCGAGCTGACAGCCGACGACCTCCGCGAGATCAACAGCGCCGCCGCAAACATTAGGGTGGAGGGCGACCGGTATCCCGAACGACTCGAGAAGATGACTGGTTTGTAAGCGGCAGAATGGGCTAAAACTATGGTAAAACCTAGTCACAATGGAGGTGAGCGGCGATGACAACTGGATCAAGTACTCTCACATCGGCCGGCAAAAGCGCAAGCACTCTGGAGACGGCGAAGACCGGTGCGGCAACGCGAACGCTTGCAAACTACGTGGACGGCCGATGGGTCAAAGCCCCGGCGGTCGAGTTTCTAGACGTCACGAATCCCGCGACCGGTGAAGTTCTGGCCCGCGTTCCGTTGTCGGGGAGCGCCGAGGTCGAGGCTGCGGTCGCTGCCGCCAGCACGGCTTTACCGGAGTGGCGCGCGCGCTCGGTCGGCGAGCGAACAGAATTTATTTATGCCATGCGCGAGAAGTTCCGGCAACGGCTGGACGAATTGGCCGCTTCGGTCACGCAGGAAGGGGGAAAGGTAACCTCCGATGCGCGGGCTGAAATCACGCGCACGATTGAGGTGCTGGAAGTAGCTTGCGCGGCTCCGATGACGATGCAGGGGCGCGTGCTTGAGGGAGTTGCGCGCGGCATTAATACGGAGACGATCCGGCAGCCGATAGGAGTTTGTGCGGCGATCACGCCCTTCAATTTTCCGGCGATGGTGCCGATGTGGTTCTTGCCGTTTGCGGTTGTTTGCGGAAACACGTTTGTGCTCAAGCCCTCGGAGCAGGTTCCTCTAACTTCGGAATTCATGTTTCACATCTTCGAGGAGATCGGGTTGCCGCCGGGCGTGGTCAATCTCGTGCATGGGGCGCACGATGCCGTGAATGCAATTCTGGATAGTCCGGGGATTCGCGCGGTTTCATTTGTGGGATCGGTGAATACGGCGAAATACATTTACCGGCGCGCGGCGGAGAATGGAAAACGTGTGCAGGCTCTCGGCGGCGCCAAAAATTACATGGTGGTGATGCCGGATGCGGTCGTCGATAAGACAGTGTCGAACGTTCTGGGCAGTGCTTTTGGGGCTTCCGGTCAGCGGTGCATGGCTGGATCGGTGCTGGTGACAGTGGGATCGGCGCGAGAAACAATTATGGGCCGGTTAAAAAAAGATGCCGAAAAGTTGATCGTGGGCGATGGCCGGAATGCCAAATCCAGCCTGGGGCCGGTGATCTCGGGCGCGGCTTGCGAGCGCATTCACGCGGCGATTGAAACTGGAGTCAAGGAAGGCGCGGAGTTGCTGGTGGATGGACGGCGGCCGAGCGGGGTTCCGGCGGGCGGAAACTTTGTCGGGCCGACGATTCTGAACAACGTTACGGCGAAGATGAGCGTGG
The DNA here is from genome assembly GCA_963775845.1 of uncultured Acidobacteriaceae bacterium. GTDB lineage: Bacteria > Acidobacteriota > Terriglobia > Terriglobales > Acidobacteriaceae > Acidiflorens. Next base: position 1,974,699 of record CAVZKN010000002.1, read on the forward strand.
CCCGCGACGAGATCTTTGGCCCCGTGCTTTCGGTGATGCACGTCGATACGCTCGAAGAGGCGATTGCGCTGGTGAATGCCGATCCCCGCGGCAACGGCACTTCGATCTTCACAGAGAACGGTGCGGCTGTGCGCGAATACAGCCGGCGCATCGAGGTTGGCATGGTGGGCGTGAATATTGGCGTGGCCGCGTCGCCGGCTTATTTTCCTTTCTCCGGTTGGAAGGATTCGTTCTTTGGCGATTTGCATGTGCATGGATGGGACGCGATCGAGTTTTTTACACGAAAGAAGACAGTGACTTCACGGTATTTTTCGGCGGGAGAGACGGGAAAATTTTTTGTGGAGCAGGGAGAGAAACATTGACCGCGTCATTCGATGTTATGCTCGTTTCCGAATGAGCGATCCGGGGATATATGTCGAAATATTCATGAGCGCAACTGTTGATGAGATATGGCATCGCACACAGGCGCCGGATCTACACGAACGCTGGGATTTGCGCTTCAGCGCCATAGATTACCTGCCCAAACAATCTTTGGATGAACCGCAGCGTTTCCATTATTCGACGCGCATTGGTTTTGGGCTAAGGATCGAAGGTGAGGGCGAGAGCACGGGAACGCGCGAGGCTACTACCGGATTGCGAACGTCCGCGCTGAGTTTTTCCTCGTCCGATCCCAAATCGTTAATTGAGGAGGGCTCTGGATACTGGAAATACATCCCAACCGATGACGGAGCCCGCTTTCTAACATGGTACAACTATCGGACTCGTTTCGGCGGAGCAGGACGGATCATTGATCAAATTATATTTCGACCTCTGATCGGTTGGGCGACGGCATGGAGCTTTGATCGACTTCGAATGTGGGTCGAGGAGGGTGTGCCCCCGGAAGTAAGCATGCGAATGGCGATCATTCATGCCCTAGCCCGATTAGGAATAGCCTTTGTTTGGCTCTGGCAGGGCTTGATACCGAAGTTGGTTTTTGTTAGCGCTGACGAACAAGCCATGCTGGCGTCGTCAGGCTTGTCACACCGGTTCCTTCCCGTCATCGGGGTGATCGAACTGCTGTTCGCCGTCGCTACAATCACCCTCTGGCGCTGGCGACCGCTTTTTCTCTTGAACGCCTCGGTGATGATTGCGGCGCTCCTGGCCGTCGCACTTCATTCGCCAACCTACCTGGTCGCAGCGTTCAACCCCGTGACCCTGAATGTCACTCTCATTCTTCTTTCGCTCGTCGGCTATTTTTCTGCCCTCAATCTACCTTCAGCGTCTCGATGTCTTCGCCAAGCCGCCCAGGGCAAAGCATGAAATCTATTTACGAGCGTGCTCTTGGAGCTGATTTCGCGCGCCTGCATCCAGAAATGCAACGCCGCTTCGGTTTTTCCAGCCGTGACAAGATTGCCTCGGTGGGGACTGGGGTCATGGAAGAGATCTGGCATGGGCCTCCTTACACACTCCCGTTCTTGTACGTGGGTTCGTGGCGCAGCATCATGTTTCCTGAACATGGTCAAAATATTCCATTTCAAATCGATAATTACAGTTACGTGGATTCTCTAGGGCGCGAGACAGTGACATGGATTCGCACATTTCACGCCAAGCGTAGTCGACGTTTCGATGCTTACATGATCTTCAGCGAGCAACGGAATTGCATCGTAGATTATTTAGGTACCCATCAGCACCTTGCGGTGGATATAGAACTCAGTGTCGCTGAAAATGGAGGACTGCACCTGAAATCTGGCGCACAGCGTTTCTATGAGGGGCCGGTAGGGTTCTCTTTTCCTATGATCCTCTCGGGGGTTGCCGACGTTTGCGAGTGGTATGACGAGATAGCACAATGCTTTCGAATTGAAGTGACGGTGCAAAACAAAACATGGGGACGGCTTTTTGGCTACCGAGGGCGCTTCAAGGTCGAGTGGCAGCCCGTTGAAGCGGGCGTCCCGGCGACCCTGCTCCCGCGGCGAACGGAACGACGGGAATAAGAAGTTTTCGGAATCGCAATCGAGTCAAAGTCACGGCTCCGAGTACAGCGCTCTTTTCAGAAATTCTCCTGCGCCCGCGCGTCCCCCAAATTTATCTCCCTCCACGACGACCTTGCCGCGCGAGAGCACAGTGTCAGGCATCCCGGTAACTTCAATTCCTTCGAACATTGAATAGTCGACGCGCATGTGATGAGTCTTGGCACTGATAGTGTGCTTGCGCGTCGGATCGAAGATCACCAGATCGGCGTCGCTGCCGACGGCGATTGTGCCTTTGCGCGGATAGAGGCCGAAGAGTTTTGCAGGAGTGGTCGAAACCAACTCGACGAAACGATTCACGCTGAACCGACCAGCGGCCACGCCCCCAGAATAGATCAGGCTCATGCGGTGCTCGATGCCGGGGCCTCCGTTCGGAATCTTGGTGAAATCGTCGCGTCCCAATTCTTTCTGCTCTTTGAAACAGAAGGGACAGTGATCGGTCGAAACCACTTGCAGATGATCGGTCTTCAATCCGTTCCACAATTTTTCCTGGTGCCATTTTTCTCGCAGCGGCGGAGTGAAAACATATTTTGCGCCTTCAAAGCCGGGAGCATCGAAGTTTTCCAGTGAAAGATAAAGATATTGCGGGCAGGTCTCGGCGTAGACGGGAAGGCCGCGATCGCGCGCCTCGCGTACTTTTTCGAGAGCGTCATTGCAACTCAGGTGCACGATGTAGACAGGTGCTCCAGCCATTTCGGCGAGAGCGATGGCGCGCGACACGGCTTCGGCCTCGGCGGTCGTCGGGCGCGTCAGCGCGTGATACTTCGGCGCTTTTTTCCCTTCGGCCAGGGCCTGCTGCACAATGACGTCAATGGCTCCCCCGTTTTCAGCGTGCATGCAGACGAGGCCGCCATTCTTTGACGTCGCGCGCAGAGCTTTGAAGATGCTGGCGTCGTCGAGCATGAAGACGCCGGGATAGGCCATGAACAGTTTGAAGCTGGTGACGCCTTCGCGCACCAGGGCGTTCATCTCGCTGAGTTGCGCGTCCGCCAGATCGGTAATAATGCAATGAAAAGCGTAATCGCAGGCCGCTTTGCCGGAAGCCTTCTGCATCCAGGTATCGAAGGCCGTGCGGAGCGTCTGACCTTTGTACTGGATGGCGAAATCGATGAGCGTAGTCGTGCCGCCAAAGGCCGCGGCGCGCGTGCCGGTTTCGAAATCGTCGGCGCTGGTGGTGCCGCCGAAGGGCATGTCAAGGTGGGTATGAACGTCGATGCCCCCGGGAAGAACGTACTTGCCGGCGGCGTCGATAATTTTTGCCGCGTTGTCTCGGGGCAGGCTTTGTCCTACGGCAGAGATTTTTCCATCCCTGATCGCGACGTCGCTCACGTAGGTGTCGGTGGCTGTGGCGACGCGGCCGTTTATGATGATGGTGTCAAAGCCCATGTTGCGATGTCTCCTGTGGCGGCGAACTAGAGATTTTATGCTAAACTCCCGAAACTAAGTAGCCGCGTCGAGCAACTGCTTTTAACCGCGGAGTGGCAGAGATCGCAGAGAAGATCTTGTCTTGGATTTGGTGGCGCGAGCCGAAATATTCAATTCGCTGCTCTTTAAAGCGGTTGGGTTTTTATTTCCTGCTTTTTCTCTGCGACCTAGGCGCTCTCTGCGGTTCAAGCTCTCCCTCGCGGGCAAGGTAACAGGGGGAACAGAATGCACTTCGGCATCACCATCAAGCCCGACATGACGGTGCAGCGAATTCTCGCGCTCACGCAGCAGGCGGAGGCATGCGGTTTTGAGTATGGATGGATATTCGATTCGCACGTGCTCTGGATCGAGCCCTACCCCATCCTCACGTTGATGGCAACGAACACGAAGCGCATGCGGCTCGGCACCTGCGTGACGAATCCGGCGACGCGCGATATCACCGTCACGTCAAGCTTGTATGCGACGCTCAACCTGATTTCGGGTGGACGCATGCAACTCGGCATTGGACGCGGTGACAGTTCGCGGCGCGTTCTCGGCAAGAAGCCGGTCACCTCGGCGCAATTGGAGCAGGCGATCAACGCATTTCGAAATCTTACGGGCGGAGAAGAAACGGAATATGAAGGCCTGTCAGCGCGGCTCACGTGGGCGACGGGCGGCGTTCCTCCGGTGTGGGTGGCGGGATATGGGCCGAAGGTGCTAGACCTTGCCGGACGCATTGCCGACGGTGTCATTCTGCAGTTCGCCGATCCCGATTTGATCGCATGGTGCGTCGGCTTCGTAAGACAAGGAGCCGAGGCGGTTGGACGGGATGCGAGCAAGATTGAAATTATGTCGGCAGCGCCGGTCTGGATCTCCGACGACGTGAAGGTCGGACGCGAGCGCGTGCGCTGGTTTCCGGCGCTGGTTTCGAATCACGTGGTCGATCTGGTGTCGCGCTACAAGCCGGAGGAGCTGCCTCCGGCGCTAACCTCTTATATACGCGACCGGGGAAATTACGATTACCTGCATCATTGCGAAGTCGACAGCAGCAACCGGAATTTTGTTTCGGATGAGGTCACGGACCGCTTCTGCCTGCTCGGTCCTGCGGGAGCTCACATCGAGAAGATTCGCGCGCTGGAGCGCGCCGGTGTGACGCAGTTCAACATTTACCTGATGTGCGGGGATGAAGAGGACACGCTGGAAAAGTATAAAAAGGACGTGCTGCCGGCGTTTCGCTCCGGTGGGTAGTCATCCAAAACTTAATTTGTTCGGGTGTTTTTATGGAACCGATTGTCGTCATTAAAGGCGCGATTCCCGTTCTGCCCGCCGCCGACACCGCCGCATCTCTGAAGTGGTGGACGGAGGTTTGCGGGTTCACGGAAACTTTTCGCGACGCTACGCCTCCGAATTATGCCGGAATCAACCGCGGCGATGCTTATCTGCACATTGCGGGCATGACCGACAAAGCGTTGGCCCGCAAGGTTGGCGACCAGACTATGGTGCGTCTTGCGGTAAAAGGGATTGACACGCTATACGCCGAATACCAGGAACGGGGAGGCAAGGTGCATCCTAACGGCGCGCTGCAAACCAAGCCCTGGGGGACAAAAGAATTCGGCGCGATCGATCCCAATGGCGTGTGCGTTACGTTTCAGGAATGAGCGATGGCCTTTGACATTGGCATTATTCCTGCGCCTACGCGAGTTCGCTGTATAAAAGTAGTTGCCGGCGCGGCGGCCATCTATGCCGTGCTCTGGCTGTTGGGATTCCAGAAGTTGTTTTTGAATGATGGCGAGGGGATCGCTGCGCTGGTTCAGATTATCGGCACGCTCTACAGCGTCGTGTATGCGTTCGCTACTTATGTGATCTGGGGCCAGTTCACTTCGGTCGAAAACGAAATTCGAAAAGAGTCAGGAGCTCTGAAAGATTTGCTTCTTTTCAGCAGCCGGCTGAAAGAAGCTGTCCGAGAGCCTATGGTGCGGGCTGTAAAGAGCTACGCCCGGGCGTTGGTGGAAACTGAATGGAGGGCGCTCTCAAACAATGAGAAAACTGAGAACACCGACCGGCTCTTTCATCAGGTTATTTCCAGCGTCACCGACATCAAACCTGAGAATGACAGCGAGCGCATTGTCTATGAGAGGCTTCTCGACATCGCCAACCAAGCCAGCGCGCACCGGGACGAACGGTTAGCTCTCAGCGCAAAAAGGATGCCGCAAACGTTGTTCCTGTTTGTGACGCTGACGGCATACACGATTCTGTTTCTGCTTCTCTTTTATCCCTTCCGCAACCTGGCGCTTGGGGCCGTCTCGGTGGCGGTCACATCCTTACTGCTGTTCTTCGCCCATTTTGTGCTGACCGATTTGGACAATCCGTTCGAGGGCACGTGGAATGTCGGATCGGAGCCGTTCGGCGAACTGGTTACCAGATTTCGGTAAATTTTCAGACATCAAGCTGTGATCTCTTGACACCTTGTCTGGCGTAAAATGAATATGTCTCGCCTCTCCGAAGAGCAGCTCCCGCCTGGTGAGCGCAGCACCCCCTGAGACGAATGACCCGAATTTGCTTGCTGCCGGCGCATGGTCCGGGTCAGCCGCCGTTGCGTTGACACGAATAGGGAGGAAATATGGAACTCACGTTAACGGCAGAGGAGTATGAACTCTTGCTGGAGATCCTCGGTGAAAGGCATACCGCTCTGCTCCGAGAGATTTCCCATACGGACCATCGCGAATTCAAGCATGCCCTGCAGACAAGGGAGAAGCTTCTCGAGTCGGTTGTGAACCGTCTCAGAGTCATGCATTCGCCGTTGGAAGCGGTGTCGTAAGTTCGCCGCCAACCGGTTGAAGGTGAGCACTCCGCAGTGACGTGAGCGATCAGTGTGCACTCACGAGCTGGAACTCATGGCTTCTCTCGTTGCAAATTCATCAGTGCATAGTAAGTGACGAACGAAACGGCAAATCCCACGAACCACGAATAGTCGTATAACACGCGCAGCGGAGAGAAGACCAATCCCACCAGCGCCGTGCCTGCTCCCAAAGCCAATGCGCCCACTGCCAGCCAGTTGAATCCCCGCGCATATTCGTAGACGCCACCGCGAAGGTAGAGATCATTCACCACGAGCACTCTTCTGCGGATGACGAAATAGTCGCAGATCATGATGCCCGCCACCGGCCCCAGGAAGGCAGCGTAGCCGCCGAGCCATCCGAAGATAAAAGTGCCGTAGTCGGAGAGCAGTTTCCACGGCATCAGGGCGATTCCCATAAAGCAAGTGATGACGCCACCGGTGCGGAAGTTTATTTTCCTTGGCCAAAGGTTGGAGAAATCGTTAGCGGGCGAGACCACATTGGCTCCGATGTTCACGTTCAGCGTGGCCAGCAGAATGGCGAGCAATGAAATCACGACCGCGACCGGCGAATGAAAGCGGCTCAGCAACTCCACGGGATTCCAGACGGCGGAGCCATAAATCACGACCGTCGCCGAGGTCACAAGGATTCCGATCAGCGAGTAGAGGGTCATGGTTGTCGGCAGGGCCAGCGCCTGGCCGATCATCTGTTGCCGCTGGCTGCGGGCGAAGCGCGTGAAGTCAGGAATGTTGAGCGAGACGGTGGCCCAGAAACCAACCGTGCCGTTGAGCGCGGGGATGAGGAACTTGAGGAAATCCGAAAAGCTCAGGAAGCGCGATGGAGCCGACAGCATCGGCCCAAATCCTCCCGCCGATTTATACGCCCACGCCAGCAGCAAGAGGCCGACCGCCAGCAGGATGGGCGCGCTAATTCCTTGCAGAAATCGTATGTACTCGATGCCTTTGAGAATGACGGCGAGATTGATGAGCCAGAATGCGAGGAAACAGATGGCGGTGTGGTGCGGGACTTCGCTCCAGCGCGGAGCCAGCGTCACGACGAGCGTGTTGATGGCTTCGCCGCCGATCCAGGTCTGGATGCCGAACCATCCGCAGGCGACCAGTGCGCGGAGAACGGCGGCGATATTCGCGCCAAGGACTCCGAACGAAGCTCGCGCCAGCACGGGAAAGGGGATGCCGTAGCGCGCACCCGGATGCGAGTTCAACAGCATAGGGACGAGGACGATCGTGTTGCCGAGAAAAACGGTGGCGACCGCCTGTTTCCAATTCATGCCGCCCTGGATGAGGCTGGCGGCCAGCATGTAGGTCAGAATATTGACCGACATTGAGACCCAGAGCGCGGCGAAGTTGTAGGTGCCCCAGGTGCGGTGCTCGGTTGTGGCGGGCGCGAGATCCTTGTTGTAGAGCGGACTGGATTCAATGCGGGAAGGGGGCATCTGGTCGTTGGTCGTCAGTCGTTGGTTGTCAGTCGTTGGTCGTTAGCCAATCAGTGGTTAGTAAAACACAAATGTCATCCCGGACGAAGCGAGCATCGGTGCAATGAACGGCACGGTGCAGAGGTCCTTCGCTTCGATCAGGATGACAACTAAATCCACGACCCCTACTCAATAGCTAGTTGCGCAGGCGCGGTTCGTCAGGCAATGTCAGCGGCGTCGGAGGCTGCGCTGCCGCGGGCTTTGGTTCCAGCAGGGAGAGTTGCTGCTGCTCGGCCAGGCGCACTTTGTGCTCGTCGTAGGCGCGGATGATCCTTTGCACCAGGTGATGACGCACCACATCGCTTTCGTCGAAATGGACGAAGGCGAGGCCATTGACTCCCTGCAGAATGTCGACCGCTTCAATTAGGCCGCTGCGGCGGGCGTTGGGCAGATCAATCTGCGTGACATCTCCGGTGATAACCGCTTTCGAGTTGAAGCCAAGACGGGTGACGAACATCTTCATCTGCTCTGAAGTTGTGTTCTGCGCCTCGTCGAGAATGACGAAAGAGTCGTTCAACGTGCGTCCGCGCATAAAGGCGATGGGCGCGATCTCGATGATGTTTTTTTCCAAATAACGCTCGACACGCTCGGGCTCCAGCATGTCGAACAGCGCGTCATACAAAGGACGGAGATAGGGATCGATTTTTTCCTGCAAGGTGCCGGGGAGAAAGCCGAGACGCTCTCCGGCTTCGACCGCGGGGCGGGCCAGAATGATACGGTTGACCTGCTTGTTCAAGAGCGCGGAGATCGCCATAGCGACGGCGAGGTAAGTTTTGCCGGTACCGGCGGGTCCGACGCCGAATACCATGTCGTGCGTCTCGATCGCTTCGAGATAGCGGCGCTGGTTGGGGCTTTTCGGCTGCACGGTGCGGCGACCGAAGGAGCGCTGTCGTCCGGCTTCGGCCAGTCCGCGAAGAGTCACATTCGGATCGCCGACCACCACCCGCAGCATGCTGCTGAGATCTCCATTCACGAACTGGTGGCCGGACTTGCGCAGATATTCGTAGTCGGCGAAGAGTTGTTCGGCGCGGGCTACGTCGCGCGGCGCTCCTTCGAGTTCAATGCTGTCGGAGCGCAGATCGATGTTGATGTTGAGGCCGTCTTCGAGGACGTGAAGATTTTCGTCGCGGGTTCCAAACAGGGTTTCGATATCAGCGGTGAGTTCAATATTTTTTTTCATTCAGAAGTGGGATGCCGCCTCCAGCAGCCGGACCGGGCTCACGGTTCGATTCTTTTTTCCAGGGTCGGGTTGATCGCTATTGCGATGGCTCGGCATTTTGCCGGATGCGCGCGCATCCGAGCCGGCGTTTTTTGCACGCAAAAAGCTGAAGGGAAAAGGCGAACAAACCGGATTGCGCACCCCGGCGAAGGGGCGAATACCAACCATTTGAAACCAGCGTAGCGCGGCCGGGAGGCTGAGTCAATGGGAGGAAAGTGACGGGTCGGCCGAAGATCGCCGGACTGGAAATGCTTTGCGTAGCAGTCCGTGCTTGAACCTCGACGGCAGCACTTATTTGATGTAGGGGGTACCCCCTACCCCCCCTACCCCCCCAGGTATCGTTGTGATTAACATCGTTAGTATCATTCTGATTAACGTACTTTTTATTTACCGCGGGGTGAATGGGGCGATTTATTCGGAACCGATAAGGTGGTTAATTTACGGGAAACGGGCCTGCCCTGGCCGGGTCTGCAGAAGCGTTCAGTTATCAAAGATGCCCGCCGATCGGTTTCGGCGGTTGGCGCCGTCTCTGGAGACGGACGCAGTTATCGATCTTGCATACTGAGAGATCATTGCATGATTACGGGGCGGGTGTATGTGACGGGGGTACATCGAATTTGTGATGAAAAAAGTTAAGAGGTGAGCTTCTGAGTCGTGGCTTGCGGGCGCCGCCAGATCAGAAGAGTTGGCAAGTTTAGAGGGGAACATCGTGATCAGCGCCCAGGTGAGCGCCCAGAAGACGGGCGCGAAAACTGGGGCACCTTGCTGATGAAATGAACCGTTATCTGCGGACCGTCATCATCGCTCCCATGACTTCAGTCACGCGCCCACACCCCACGCGGGTAGCGGTGCGATTTCAGGGGATAGCGCGGACAGGTGGCGCTGGACCAACTCCGAGCAGTAGACCGGCAGCGATTGGTGCGAAGGCGCGGAGCGGTGTCGGCAAAAACTGCGCAAGAAGTCTCGGCGACACTGGTGGAAATGTTTAGTAGGGGGTGAGACTTCACGTCAGCAGGTTGAAGCCGCGTGCTAACATTTTTGGCATGACGATGACCGACACGAGTCCGGCGGCGCGGGCTAAGCAGGATGAGATTTTGCGCGCGATGTCGGGAGAGCAGCGCATGACTCTTGCTTATGAGATGAGCATGTTCGCTCGCGATTTGGCGAGGGAAGGCATTCGGCGCGATCATCCGGAATGGACAGAGGCGCAGATCGCGCGGGAACTGTTGCGGCTGGCATTTCTACCGGCGCCGCTACCGCCCGGGCTGAAATGAGCGTTTCGGAAGTCTTCCAAAGAATCTCATCTGCGCTGGACCAGGCTGGCATTGGCTATATGCTCACTGGGTCTTTTGCCAGTGCCCACTACGGCGTGCTGCGATCCACACAAGACATTGATTTCGTAATTGAATCTACGCCGGCACAGTTGCGAGCGTTCATCGAAGCGTTGCCAAGCAGCGAATACTACGCCGATTTCGATACGGCTTGGGAAGCGCACAAACGGCAATCCATGTTCAACGTGATTGACTTGGCGACAGGCTGGAAGATTGATCTGATCATTCGCAAGTCACGCGCGTTCAGCCAAGAAGAATTCCGCCGTCGCCAGCGAGCCACCCTCCACGGTACGCCCTTGTTTGTAGCGACCGCCGAGGATGTGGTGATTGCGAAACTTGAATGGGCGAAGCTGACACAATCGCGCCGGCAGATTGATGACGCGGCGGCGATTTTGAGGGCGCGGTGGAGTTCGGTGGACCAGGGTTATTTGGAAAAGTGGATTGCAGAGCTTGGCCTGACCACTGAATGGAAACTCGCCAGGACGGCTGCCGAAATCCCGAATTGAGTCGAGAAGGGCTTGCTGATACTGCGCGACTGCGTTGTGGAAATGTGTCTCAGCGTGAAAGCCAGCAAACATACCAGTAGAGAAAAAGCCGAATAATCCCGGTCAACGTGTAGAAATGACCGCGAAAAACGGTACTGGTGCGCAGCCATATTCCGACAGACAGAACACACTGGCGACAGCGGTGCATCCTAGAACCCACACACTTTCCCGCAGAATTCGCCGCATGCTGGTACCCCTTTGCTAATCGGGCGAGGACGCCCGTCCCCTCCATTTCGAAATCATGCCTGTTCTCCCCTTGCTTCTTGCGCACTTGCCCATACCGCCCGGTTCTTAGCCCAGTCCCGCAGCGTGGCAATTTCCTCGGCCCGGGTGATCGAAAGCGGCACGGTGGAGGAGAGTGCGGCAAGCAGGTCTTCGGTGCTCAGTTCTTGCTTACGCGCAAAGGCGGCGTATAAAGCGGTTTGCACGGCCGACTCGATTTCCGCTCCGGAGAATCCTTGGGCTGCGGCTGCTACCTGATCGAGATCGTAGCCGGCCGGATTGCGTTTTCGTTTCGTCAACTGGATCGCGAATATCTGTTTGCGCTCGGCGGCCTTCGGCAAGTCTACGAAGAACAGTTCGTCAAACCGTCCTTTGCGGATCAACTCCGGTGGCAGCACGGTGACGTTATTGCAGGTGGCAGTGACGAAGACGGCAGGCTTGCGGTCTTGCATCCAGCAAAGAAATGCCGCCAGCAACCGCGACGACACTCCGGCGTCTGCGGAGGCGGAATCAGGACCGCTTCCGGCAAAGACTTTTTCCAGTTCGTCGATCCACAGCACACAAGGCGCAAGCCCCTCGGCCACTCGAAAGACTTTCTGGATGCGCTTTTCCGTCTCGCCGATGAATTTGTCGTAAACGGCGGCGGTGTCGAACTTCACCAGCGGCAGCTTCCATTCTCCCGCCACGGCACGGGCGCAGAGGCTCTTGCCGCAGCCTTGCACCCCCAGAATGATGACACCCTTCGGCGGATCGAGGCCGAACTCGCGCGCATGGTCGTCCAATGCGCCGCGGCGCTGTCCCAGCCAGTTCTTCAGGTTGTCGAGGCCGCCTATGCTGGCCATATTGTCGGTCGAGTCGACAAACTCCAGCATTTCAGAGCGCTTCAGCAGGGCTTTCTTTGCGTCGAGCACATCAGTGATGCAGTCGGCAGAAAGCGCGAGGCGGCCGACTACAGCCTGCGAAATGGCGCGCTCGGCGGCTTCTTCGGTCAGTCCCCGTAGATTGGCCGCCATCGCGTCGACGCCATTGGCGTCAAGCTGCAGTTTCAGGGTGTGAGTAGCGGCCATTCGGGTGTAGGTTTCGCGGATGATCTCGCGCAGGCGATCGCTATCAGGCAGTGGCATATCGAGGAACTCCACCAGGCTGGCCAGTTCAGGCGGCATCTCGATCGAGGGAGCGGTTAGTACCAGAGTTCTGCGGTTGGCAGAAAATTTCTGGCCAACGTCGCGCAGGCGGCGCACCACCACGGGATTATCCATGTGACGATGAAAATCTTTGAGGACGAAAACTGCCTCGACGGTCATGGTCTCGAGATTCGCCAGCGCCTGCACCGGGTCGGCGGTGTTATACATGGCCGTTCGCGGTGCTCCGGCGGCATCGGATCCAGTCGACGAAAGCACGGCTCGGGCTAACCGATCAGCCTCGCTGTTGCCCTGCGGGATTGCGGGCATTCGGAAGTCCGCACGCGCGGGCTGCGGAGCGGGAGCGCCACTTCCGGAGCGGACTAAGCCGTCGGCGATGGTCCATTCGAAGACGGCCAAGCTGAGGTCGGAGCAGGCCGTGCGCACCAGCGTGAGCGCCCGCACCTCTTCAACGGTTTCCATCACCACAATTGGGGTGGACGAGTTGATGAGCACTTTGAGGCGGTCGAGCGGGGTGGAGGCTGAGAGTGCGAGCGTCATGTCTAGTTGAACGGTCTATTTGACCGTCGGCGACTTGCTCCCGTAGAATACAGTTTCGGTTCCTACCGGATATCCTCCTGGTGCAATCCAGGGCAAGCGAAGGTAATCAAGCCGCATGGCCAATCATTTTTCGGCGCTGAAGCGCGCCCGTCAGACCACGAAACGAACTGCCCGCAACCGGGCCAATAGTTCTCAACTGCGCACCGCACTGCGAGACATGCGCGAGAGCCTGGAAAAGGGCGACAAGGCCGCCGCCGGCCAGACCTACCGCGAGACGGTGTCGGCGCTGGATAAGGCCATCCAGAAGGGTGTTTTGCACGAGAACACCGCTTCGCGCTATAAATCCCGACTTTCAGCCCGCCTGACTGGCCTTAAGTAGAATTTTGTCAATGATTTGCGGGCGTGATGACCGAAAGAGTACCGGTCGTCCGTAAATTGTTCTTGACCTAGCCTTGCGCTTTGTTATACTTAGGCGTTCTCAGGACATACAAGCTGTTGTCTGCGCGTCCTCATGAACCTCCGCCCGCGGTGTGGAACTCCTTGAGAATTGAGCAACTTTCGGAAGGGGCGGGGCATCTATTTGGGTAATTCTGGCAAATCCCTTTGAACCCGGCCTGAATGTGCCTAGCCCGTTGGGGCTGAACGCAAATTGGCCGACCGCAATCGTTCTCACATAGGCGGACCGATGGGGATCGTAGCCTAAATTATTCCGTTTTAAGGAGAAAGACCGACCATGCGTTCTGATCGCGTATTTGACGCTCTACATACTTTGCGGAACCGGTACATGCTTTGCCAGCTTGCCTCGAAGGCGACGCGCAAGTTTCACCGGCCGAACACCCGCATTCAGGAAACCATGAACGATGTCTTTGACAAAATCGCCGATGCGGAACGTCATGACATCCTAAGCGAACCCGAGAACTTTGCCGAAGCACAACGGCGAGCTGCCTAAAGCAGCTCCGCCGTGTGCCCCGCACGGCGGCAAAGCAATCCCAATCCCGCGAGAGAAAAACAATCCCTCCCGAAAAATCCACGTAGGTACATATGACCATTGCTGAACTCAAAGAAAAGAACATTACCGAGCTGACCAAGATCGCCCGATCCTTGGAACTGCCCGGCGCCAGCGGCCTCCGCAAACAGGACCTCATCTTCAAGATCCTGCAGGCGCAAAGTGAAAAAGAAGGACACATCTTCGCCGAAGGTGTGCTGGAGATTCTCCCCGACGGCTACGGCTTCCTGCGCTCGCCCGACTACAACTACCTGCCCGGGCCGGACGACATTTACGTGTCGCCCTCGCAGATCCGCAAGTTCGACCTGAAAACCGGCGACACCATCAGCGGTCAGGTGCGTCCGCCGCATGAGGGTGAAAAATATTTCGCGCTGGTCAAGATCGAGGCGGTGAATTTTGAGTCGCCCGACGAGGCTCGCAATAAGATTCTGTTTGACAATTTGACGCCGCTGTATCCGCAGGAGCGGTTGAAGCTCGAAACCGTGAAAGAAAATATCAGCGCGCGCGTCATGGACCTGCTTACGCCGCTCGGCAAAGGACAACGCGGCCTTATCGTCTCTCCGCCGCGCGCCGGCAAGACCATGCTGCTGCAGAACGTGGCGAACTCGATTACGACGAATCACCCTGAAGTCGTGCTGATGGTGCTGCTCATCGACGAGCGCCCCGAAGAAGTCACGGATATGCAGCGCTCGGTTAAAGGCGAGGTCATTTCGAGCACCTTCGACGAGCCCGCCGCCCGCCACGTGCAAGTCGCGGAAATGGTGATCGAAAAAGCCAAGAGATTAGTCGAGCACAAACGCGATGTAGTCATCCTGCTCGATTCCATCACGCGCCTGGCGCGCGCCTATAACACGATCGTTCCGCCGTCAGGCAAAGTCCTCTCCGGCGGCGTCGATTCGAATGCGTTGCAACGTCCCAAGCGTTTCTTCGGATCGGCCCGCAACATCGAAGAAGGCGGGTCTTTGACCATTATTGCCACTGCCCTAATCGACACCGGTTCCCGCATGGACGACGTAATCTTCGAAGAATTCAAAGGCACGGGCAACTCGGAAATCATCCTGGACCGCAAACTGGTCGACAAACGAACCTTCCCGGCCATCGACATTCAGCGCTCCGGCACGCGCAAAGAAGAACTGCTGATTCCAAAAGAAGACTTGCAGCGCATCTGGGTCCTGCGCAAAGTGCTGAATCCGCTGTCTCCAGTAGAAGCCATGGAACTCCTGATCGAGCGCCTGGCCAAGGCAGGTTCGAATAGCGAATTCCTGGCCAAGATGAGTCAGTTGTAGCTCGTGTAGGGGCGGACGCATTCGTCCGCCCAAGGCTATATCAACGTTTGGTAAATAGCTCTGCTATGATCCCGTCCTTTCGTGACTGGCAGCCCTCGATGAAGAACGTTCCTGAGGAAAAAGAGTTCTTGGCGGGTGTGGCGGCGTATGACGGAAACGTCAACGTTTATTTTGGCGCGCTACGCGGACTTCACACTGGGTGGGGGAATTCGGCCAAGATGGCTGAGGCAATTTGGCCGGTCCTATGCGATTGGCACGCGGAGTATTATCGCTGGGGGTCGGGCGATCCAACAGCAATCGCTTCCGCAATTACACAGAAAATCGGACTGGTGGATGTCTTTCGGAACCGCACGATCGACACCCTGTGCAAGGCGGACGAGCCGAAGGTCAGGGAGCTGTTTTGGGAGTTCCAAAAGGCGACTGGGCGAAAAAATCGTAATGGCCTTAATGCGAGCCCGGTGGGTGCAGCAAAAGCGATGCACTTACTCTGCCCGCATTTCCTGCCTTTATGGGACGGCGACATAGCAGACCTTTACCGCTGCGATCACGACGCCTTTGGCTACGCAAAGTTTTGCCAGCTCATGAAGGGGTTCGCGGCGATAGCCCAGGCGTACCTCGTCATTCCCGATGATCGATCGATACTAAAGCGCATTGACGAATACAACTGGGCCATTACTCGCCGCAGGCGGGCGAGTTAAATCGAGAATCCTCCATAGCGTCGCATCCGCGCCGGATGCTCGATCTACTCTACGTAGAAATGGGGCCGAAGTTCGCTTTCCGCAACATACCGCGACCCCTGTCGGTAAATTGCCCCGAGAGTTCCGCGGTCCAGCTCTTTGTGGTTAGGAATGGTCAACGTCTGCTGTCCGCCTCCGGCTTCAATCCGTCGCAGCTTGATATGGCTACCTCGCTGCGACGCGACTCGGAATCCGAAGATTGCCAGAATTCTGACGACCTCCGCGCCGGAGAGAACTTTAAGCTTCGGCATGTGCCAGCGGCTCAAGTTCAAAGCTCGCCAAAATAGAAGGATTGTCCGCCAGTCCAAAGTCGGCGAGGTTTTCACCTTCCAACTGGAGAGCAATCGCTTCCCGCAGATTCTGTGCCAGTTCATCCAGCGTTTTTCCCTGGGTGACGACAGGCAAGTCGAGGCATTCAGCGACGAACTGATTCTCGCCTCTAAAAATGTGAACTTGGATAATTTTCTTCATCTCGGCTCATGGTAACGCTTGGCTGATCGACAATCAATCGAACTTTGCCTGGCTCATTCAGTGGCCTCCGCCCTTGCCTCCCGCAGTACAATATCCCCATGAGGAACTACACGCTGCCGATTATCATCGAACGCGATGCGGAGGGCTTCTATGTCTCCTGCCCTCCGCTCCAGGGCTGTTACAGCCAGGGAGACACCTACGATGAGGCCTTGAGTAACATCAAGGATCCATTCGGCTGCACCTCGAAGACCGGCAAGCCAGCCACGACGAACTCGCCGAACCGAAATCCTTCAGCCTGTCCACCGTTGAAGTCTCCGTGTGATGCCAAAGCTGCTGCGGGTTACCGCACGCGAAATCATCTCCGTGCCTGAAAAGAAGGGGTTTGTGTTGGCACGGCAGAGCGGAAGCCACAAAATTTACAAAGATGCTGCGGGGAAACGCGTGACCGTTCCATTCCATGCCCAGAAGGTTCTCCACCCGAAATTGTTGCGGAGCATCCTGCGCGACGCCGGAATCGGACCGGAAGAACTACAAAACCTGCTGTGATGTCGGAGAGGGCAATACCCGCTCCTTGCAAAGAACTCAAGGAGCGGGGCGCCCATCGCTTTCATTACACGAGCAGTTCACCTATTCCGAACTAATTCGCATCCCGTAGAACGACCGGTAGACGAAGAAGTAGGAAACGGCGAAGAACGCCAGCGCCAGCGCCATGGTCAAGCCGGTTGCATGGCCTTCGGGCTTGAGAGTTTCCGCCAGCTCGACGGCCAGCAGTCCGAAGAGGGTTGTGAACTTGATGACTGGGTTCAGGGCCACGGAAGATGTGTCCTTGAATGGATCTCCCACCGTATCGCCGATTACCGTTGCATCATGCAGCGGCGTGCCTTTCTGCTTCAGCTTGGTTTCAACGATCTTCTTGGCATTGTCCCACGCGGCTCCGGCATTGGCCATGAAGATAGCCTGGTAGAGACCGGAGATCGCAATCGAGATCAGGTAACCAATGAAGAAGAACGGTTCGACGAAGGCAAAGGTCAGTGTTCCGAAGAACACCGCAAGAAAGATGTTGAACATGCCCTTCTGCGCATACTTGGTGCAGATCTCAACCACCTTCTTACTGTCGGCAACCGATGCCTTCTCCGATCCCTCGAGGTGGATGTTGGCCTTGATGAACTCAACCGCGCGATAAGCGCCGGTGGTCACGGCCTGCGTGGATGCTCCCGTGAACCAATAAATCATCGCGCCGCCGGTGATCAGGCCCAGGAAAAATGGAGCGTGCAGCAGCGAGAGGCCTTCCTTATTTACGGTCAGCCCGTGAGTGAGAGCCATAATGATCGAGAAGATCATAGTGGTTGCTCCCACCACCGCGGTTCCGATCAGCACTGGTTTCGCCGTCGCTTTGAAGGTATTGCCGGCTCCGTCGTTCTCTTCCAGCAGGTCTTTGGAGCGTTCGAAATTCACATCGATGTTGAAGTCCTTCTTGATTTCCGCCTTGATGTTGGGGATGGTCTCGATCAGCGACAGTTCATATACGGATTGCGCGTTGTCGGTGACCGGGCCGTAGGAGTCGACCGCGATGGTGACTGGGCCCATACCGAGGAAGCCGAACGCAACCAATCCGAAGGCGAAGACCGCCGGAGCAAGCATTCCCGCCGCCATCTCCAAGCCCATAGTGCTCATGTAATAAGCGACGGCCATCAGTGCCATCATCGACAAGCCCAGATAGTAGCCCGAGAAGTTCCCGGCAACAAAACCGGAAAGGATGCCGAGCGATGCGCCACCTTCCTTGGCCGACGTCACCACTTCGTTGACGTGGCGCGAGTTCACCGAGGTAAAGACTTTCACTAGTTCAGGAATCAACGCTCCCGCCAGCGTTCCGCAGGAGATGATGGAAGCCAGTTTCCACCACTGCGTCTGATCGCCGCCCAGGTTGGGGATGATGAGATACGAAATAAAGTAGGTGGCAATGATCGAAACAATGGAGGTCAGCCACACCAGCGACGTCAGGGGATGTTCGAAGTCCATTTGATCGGCATTACCGTACTTCGCTTTGGCGATAGCGCCATTGACGAAATATGCCAGCGCGCTGGAGACAAGCATCATGATGCGCATGACGAAAATCCAGACTAGGAGTTGTACTTGGACGCTCGGGCTCTTTACGCCCAGCAGGATAAAAGTAATCAGGGCGACGCCGGTTACGCCGTAGGTTTCGAAGCCGTCGGCGGAGGGTCCGACCGAGTCGCCGGCATTGTCCCCGGTGCAGTCGGCGATGACTCCAGGGTTGCGGGCATCGTCTTCTTTGATCTTGAAGACGATCTTCATCAAGTCAGAGCCAATGTCGGCGATCTTGGTGAAAATGCCGCCTGCGATACGCAGCGCCGCCGCGCCCAGAGATTCGCCGATGGCGAATCCTATGAAGCACGGGCCAGCATAGTCAGCCGGAATGAACAGCAGGATAAACAACATGATGAGCAGTTCGACCGAGATCAACATCATGCCAATGGACATTCCGGCTTCCAGCGGGATCTGGTAGACGGGATAGGGCTTGCCGGGAAGCGAGGCGAAAGCGGTGCGCGAGTTGGCGAAGGTGTTCACACGGATCCCAAACCACGCCACGCCGTAGCTGCCCGCGATTCCCACGATGCTGAAGAGAAGAATGATGGGAAGCGTGAGTGCGACCGATTTTCCGGGAACCGGCTTCAGCCATCCAAAGTAAATGGAAATAATGACCGCGATAAACGCCCACAACAGCATCAGGAACTTGCCCTGCGTGATGAGGTAGGTCTTGCAGGTTTCGTAGATCAGTTCCGAAATCTCTCGCATGGAGCGGTGCACGGGCAGATTCTTCAGGCGCATGAAAATTACCATGCCGAAACCGAGGCCGAAAACGCAGAAGAGCAGGCCAATCATGAGCAGACGATGGCCGTCTATTCCGAGGAAGGAGACCGAGGAAAGGTCGGGGAGTTTGAGGGCCGCTTCGCCGCCGCCTTCCGAGGTTTCCGCCGCGGGTTGCGCCAGGGCGCAACTGGCGCTGACGAGCAGGAAGGTCGCCAGCAAGGTCGAAGTTTTCGCGAAGAATTTCGCGGCAAATGATTTCCGGGTGAATAATGTTTGGGCAAACCAGCTCTTTACAGACAGAAAATCGGCGTTCCAAGTGCGCATTCAAATCCTCCTAAAATCCTATTCCGGGGTAACGATGTGTGCTCGCTCCGGCAGGCGACAGACGCGCGAGACTTCAAATCCTCGGGACGCTGACCGACACCGGAATCTCGAACACGCTTCCAACACGCTTCCACCGCCAGGTGAATAAAAATAAGAAGTGCCGATTTGGCCGCGTCGGAAAACCCTCTGCCGGGGCAGATCCATCGATCCGGTATCGATCAACGACTCAACCGTGGTTCGACTACACATGCCTGGCACAAAGCATTCGTTTATAGCATCTTGGTGGAAGCCGGTCAATGATGAGCGTCACATTGGTGATCGGACCATCGGGCGATCGGGTCATCGGGTGATCGAAATGCACCTGCGTGCGCTTCGCGCGGCCAATTCTAGCGGCTGGCGATTGGATGATCGTTCGGTGGGCCGCTTCCGTATAATTGAAGCTCTCGTATGCCAGCCTCGCTTGACTCCATCGTCGCGGCCACTCGGCAGCGCTTGTTACTTGGCAGGGAGCGGGCCGACATGCGCGCTCTAGAACGCTTGGCGGCAGCTCATACCCCTCGGGGATTTCGCGAGCAGTTGCGGCGGCGAGCACAGGACGGGCCAGCGATTATTGCCGAGCTGAAAAAGGCGTCTCCGTCGAAGGGGTTAATCCGCGCCGACTTCAGGCCTGCAGAACTGGCGCGCGAACTGGAGCGGGCGGGGGCGGCGGCGCTTTCGGTGCTGACCGACGAAGAGTTTTTTCAGGGATCGCTGGAATATCTGCGCGAGGCTTCGGCGAGCGTTGCGCTGCCTTGCCTGCGCAAGGATTTCATAGTCGATGAGCTGCAGATTGTGGAGGCGCGCGCGAACTGCGCCGACGCCATCTTGTTGATTGTGGCTGCCCTGGAGCAAAGAGAGCTGATCGCGCTGGCCGCGGCGGCGCGGGCGCAGGACCTGGATGTGCTGTGCGAGGCGCATGATGAGGCAGAAGTCGAGCGCGCGGTCGATGCGGGTTGCGATCTGATCGGAGTCAATAGCCGCAACCTGCGAACCTTCGAAGTGAATCTGGAGACGGCATTGCGGTTGGCGGAAAAAATTCCTGCGGCCTGTGTCCGGGTGGCGGAAAGCGGCATCCAAACGGGCGCGGATTTGGTCCGGCTGCGCTCGGCCGGCTATGAGGCGTTCCTGATCGGCGAATCGCTGATGAAGGCGGAGCGGCCCGGAGAAGCTCTGATGAAGGTGGTGGAAGAGGCCTTACCAAAGAGACTTGCGAGATAGTTTCCAGCTGCTTTACTGAGAGTTGGAAACTGAAAGCGGATAGCTAAGAGCTGACAGCCGTTCTTATGACCTGGATCAAGATTTGCGGGATCACGAACCTGGACGACGCGCTGGCGGCGGTAGATGCCGGCGCAGACGCTCTGGGGTTCGTCTTTCATCCCAGGAGCCCGCGTCACGTCACGGCCGACGCGGCGAGCGCGATCACGGCCAAGCTGCCTCCGCAAATCCAAAAGGTCGGAGTTTTTGTCCATCAAACCGTCGACCAGATCCGCGATACGGCGAAACAAGCCGGCCTGACAGCAGTTCAACTGCACGGGCAGCAGAGCACGGAATTCAGCCACGCGCTGTTTAAAAAACTCTTGAACGGAGGGAAGCGGCCTACGATTTTCCGCTGCTATCCGGCGAAGATGTTCGACGCTCCAGCAGACCAGACGGTGGGGTGGGATCCGGTGGCGGCGGGTTTGGTTGATCCCGATGAGGCTTACAAGGGAAAGCGCGTGCATAAAATTCACGTCGCGAAAAATGGCGATCTCTTTCTTGAGACGCATGGCTTTCGCCCGGGTGTAGTCGCGGGCGTGCTGCTGGATTCGTCCACTGCGCAAAAGCCGGGCGGCACGGGTCGAACCTTTGATTGGGAGCGCGTGCAACCTTGGGCCGGAATTATTAACAGCATCAGCAAGCTGATTGTGGCCGGCGGGCTGCACCCGGGAAATGTGCAGGAGGCTATACACCTGCTGCATCCATGGGGAGTGGATGTGTCGACGGGCGTGGAGCAGGAGCCGGGGAAAAAAGACCCACGAAAAGTGCGCGCATTTATTAAAGCCGTACGGGCCATGGAAGGGACGAACTAGATGGCGAGCGCTACGGTAAGCAAGACGGCCGGCAAGATTCCTCCCAAGGCAGCCACTGCCGGGCGGTTTGGAGCCTATGGCGGACGCTATGTTCCGGAGACGCTGATGGCGGCGCTCGAAGAACTGGAGCGGGAATACGAAAAAGCCAAGCGCGACCGGAAATTTCAGGAACGTCTCGATCTGCTGCTGAACACGTATGCGGGCCGCCCGACGCCCCTGTTTTTTGCGCGGCGGCTCACGGCAAAGCTGGGCGGCGCAAAGATTTATTTGAAGCGCGAAGACCTGTTGCACACGGGAGCGCACAAAATCAATAACTGTTTAGGCCAGGGGTTGCTCGTCGAGCGCATGGGCAAGCACCGCGTAATCGCGGAGACGGGCGCGGGGCAGCATGGCGTGGCTACGGCTACGGTCTGCGCTTTGCTTGGCTTCGAGTGCGTCGTCTACATGGGCACCGAGGATATGCGTCGGCAAGAGTTGAACGTCTTCCGCATGAGGCTGCTGGGCGCGGAGGTTCGCGGCGTCGATTCCGGTTCGCGCACCCTCAAAGACGCCATCAACGAAGCCATGCGCGACTGGGTCACCAACGTTCGCACCACGCACTATCTTTTGGGCAGCGTGCTCGGAGCGCATCCGTATCCGACGATGGTGCGCGATTTTCACCGCGTAATAGGACGCGAGGCTCGCGCGCAGATTCAGAAGGCCGAAGGCAAACTGCCTACTGCGATTATTGCCTGCGTTGGCGGGGGGTCGAACTCGATTGGAATCTTCTATGACTTTCTGAAAGATAAAAAAGTGCAGCTGATCGGCGTCGAAGCGGGAGGTCGCGGCGAGGCGCTCGGCGAACACGCAGCGCGCTTTCGTGGCGGATCGCCGGGAGTTCTGCAGGGAACTTACTCTTATGTGTTGCAGGATGCGTTCGGCCAGATTGCGCTCACGCATTCGGTCTCGGCGGGTCTGGACTATCCGTCGATCGGCCCAGAGCATGCCATGCTGAAAGACACGGGTCGCGCGGAGTATGTTCCGGCTTCGGACGCGGAGGCGCTCGAGGCTACGGTTCTGCTGGCTCGGACCGAGGGGATTATTCCGGCGCTGGAGTCGGCGCACGCGGTGGCCGAGGTGATTAAGCGAGCTCCGAAGATGAAGAAGTCGGAGGTTGTAATCGTTAATATTTCGGGGCGCGGCGACAAGGACGTCGGGATTTTGCGGGAGAACTTGAAGCTGGATTAGGTTCACTAGCCACCGCCATCTGACGATATTGCGATAATAAAGTAGCTTCTATGAACTCGCTGTTTTTGACCGTTGTTGGTCTAGCTTTGGCGGTGGGCTCTCCGCGTGCGATGCAGCCCCGCGTCTTGATGGGTGACTCTTCACACTGCGACGCCGTCATGGTTCAGAATGGGCACATCGTCATCGAGCAGGTCTGTACTGCGATGACCGGTGGCCGAAAAGAACAACCCGTCCATGCGGAAGTCTCGTGGAACGGTCAGGTAGCTGTTATCACTAAGTCAGACGAGAAAGCCTCCGCAGATTGGATCCGCTCCCATTCTCTTCTGTCGCGGCTTTCCACTCAGCACCATGACCTGTATTGGGACGGCGAGAAAGTGAATTTAGGAAAGACGGATGTTTTTGACTTGTACGCAGCTATTCCATGGCAAGGTGGCGTGTTGATCTATGGGCGAACGATTCCACGCAGGAGCTTTTGGCAGTCTTGGCCGTTTAAAGGTGACTTCATCGAAGCCCGGGACATCGAGCCATTTTGTGCAATCTACTTTGACCCTAGCACGCTAAAGGGGGAAGATTTTTGGCTCAATGGAAAGGCGGATCGGGGCTTCTTCGTCTTCCCCTTGCCAAATTGATGTCTCAGCGCCCGACCTTAGTTGCTGCTAACAGATTGTTCCCACATAGCTGCGCATAACCTGCGGCGGTCCCATCCTCGGCACCACCCGGCGGGTGGCCCGTGATGCCTCTACTTCGACGCTGTGACCGCCTGTTCCAGCGTCTCCCGAATAAACCGCGTATACGGGATACCGCGCGCTTTGGCGCGGGCCTTCACGGCTGCCAGCAACGGCTTGGGCACGCGCATGTTGATTTGTTCGTCCTTTTTTTCGAACTCAAAGCGCGCCGGCTTGAACTGCGAGAAATCAAGTTTGGAGAGGTCCTGGGCAAGAAACGCTTCGGCCTGCTCATCGGTTTTTAAGCGTGGCACTTTCCTACTCAAAGGCCGCTTTTTCATAAGCCGCTATCTCCCTCGCGTGCATATACCGCGCGGTCACCGGACGGATCAGGCGGCGACCTTCTTTTTCGCGCACCGTGAAAGCCACAAACAGCGGCCTCCCCGTGTCTGTTCTTCCGACCGCAATCAAACGATCCTCGTGCGCCGAGTGCCTTGGATCGGGCGCGACGCCTGGGCCGCGCGCAAACAAAGCCTCAATCTCCGCGATCGACACTCCATGTTTTTGACATTTGGACCGGTTGCCGTCATCCCATCAAATCCGTCGACCCGCAAATCCATAATACCAATAACCTATACAAATGTATATACGTTTGGCCATTTTAACGTGGTCAGAGCCTCGATCGATCTTCCCGCCTTCTTCTAGGCAAGCCGCAACTCGTAAAGGCTCTGGAGATTCAGCCAAAATTCCGCGCTCGTGCCAAAAAAATGCGCGAGGCGCAGAGCAGTGTCGCCGGTGACGGCACGAGTTCCGCTCAAGATTGCGTAACGCGGTTGGTCGGAACGTTCATCTTACGGGCCAGCTCAGCCGCGCTCATATTGAGCGCTTCGAGTTCTTCGGCAAGGTGCTTGCCGGGATGGATGGCGGTCAGCATCATAGCGAGTCTCAATGATAATCGAAGGCCGCTTCTCCGCGCTTTCGTGAGATATTCCTATTGAGCCTTCATGCCCTTTCACTTCCAAAAGAAGCCCTCGCTCATCGCCTACGTAACCTGCGGCGACCCCGACCTTGCGACTACGCGCGAAATTATTCTCGCAGCTATCGACGCAGGGGCCAGCGCGATTGAGTTGGGCGTTCCCTTCAGCGATCCGCTCGCCGATGGCCCAGTGATCCAGCGCGCGAGCGAGCGAGCACTCAGGCACGGAACTTCTTTACCGGACGTGCTCAGGCTCGCTTCCGAAATTCGCGAGCATTCGCAGTCGGTGGGACTGGTGATCTTTTCCTATCTCAATCCAATCCTGCGGATGGGGCTCGGGAAATTTTGCCAGGTGGCGCGGATGGCTGGAGTCGACGGAGTTCTCATCACCGACCTGCCGGTCGAGGAATGTGACGAGTATCTGCGCGAGGCCCGCCGGAACGATCTGGCAACGATTTTTCTGGCCGCTCCCACCTCGACCGACGCGAGACTGAAAGCGATCGCGAAGGTTTCGAGCGGCTTTATTTATGCGATTTCGCGAACCGGCGTCACCGGCGCCCGACAGCAGATGACGGGAGACGCGCAGACTCTCGTCAAAAGAATTCGTCGATTCAGCAAGCTTCCTATCGCCGTGGGCTTCGGAATTTCTACTCCCGAGCAATTTGCGGCGGTGGGAAAATTTGCCGAGGGCGCGGTGGTGGGTAGCGCCATCGTCAACGCGATCGAACAAAATCCGGGACGCGAGGCGGCGACTGTGGCAGAATTCATAAGGCAGCTATTAGCCATCAGCCGTCACCCGTCAGGAAGAGCAGCTGCCGATCCCTGACTGCATTCGGGATGACAACGAGTCAGGGTTGGATTTAGCTGATGGCTGAAAGCTGATGGCTGAAGGCTCTATGGATATTTCCGAGTGGCGCAAGAAGATCGACGAACTTGACCGCAAGATCGCCGCGCTATTGAACGAGCGCGCGGCGGCGGCGGTCGAAATTGGACGATTGAAGCGTAACACCAGCCTCCCCATCTACGAACCGGAGCGCGAGCGCGAGGTGATTGCCGGGGTGCAGCGCACTAATTCGGGCCCGTTGTCCGAGCGCGATCTGGGGCAGATCTACGAGCGAATTATGGATGTCATGCGGAGCATCCAGAAACACGAAATTGCTCCTGAGACGGGCACGGCGGCACAGGAGACGGAAATCGATTCCCAGTTGAACGACTAGCGTGGTTTCGTAAGTCAATTTGAAAGGAACGTCGGGTAGGTAGAGCGAGACACTCATGATTGTGGCAATGCAAGATTCGGCCAGCGAAGACCAGATTCAGAAGGTCATCGATCAACTGGTTCGCTTCGGCTTTGAGGTGCACCGCTCGACCGGCGCGCGCCAGACGGTGCTCGGCGGCGTCGGCGTTCCGCATGATTTCGACACGCGCGAAGTCGAGATGCTGTCGGGAGTGCAGGAAGTTCACCGCATCACTTCTCCTTATAAGCTGGCGGGCCGCAACTTTCGTCCTGAAGGAACGGTGGTCAAATTTGCGAACGGAATCGAAATCGGCGGCAAAAAGATTGTCGTTATGGCGGGCCCGTGTTCGGTGGAATCGCGCGAGCAGTTGTTTACCGTTTCGGAGTTGGTCGTTAAGGCGGGCGCGCGCGTGCTGCGGGGAGGCGCGTTCAAGCCGCGGTCTTCTCCTTATTCGTTTCAGGGGCTGGGGCTGGACGGGCTGAAATTGCTGCGCGAAGCAGGCGATCACTTCAAACTGCTCGTGATCAGCGAGGTGATGGAAATCTCGCAGATCGAGCTGATGCTGCCTTATGTGGACATTTTTCAGGTGGGCGCTCGCAATATGCAGAACTTCAATCTACTGCGCGAATTGGGTAAGGTGCGCAAACCGGTCCTGCTGAAGCGCGGGATCGCGGCGACGATCGAAGAGCTTTTGTGTTCCGCGGAATATCTGCTGGCGGGCGGCAACTACGAATTGATTCTTTGCGAGCGCGGCATTCGCACTTTCGAAACCTATACTCGCAACACGATGGATATTTCCGCGATCCCCATCGTTCATAAACTTTCGCATCTGCCGATGACGGCCGATCCTTCGCACGGGACGGGGCGCCGCGATAAAGTCGCGCCCATGGCACTGGCCTCGGCGGCGGCGGGCGCGGATGCCATGCTGATTGAAGTTCATCATCAGCCCGACAAGGCGCTTTCGGATGGGGCGCAGTCGCTGTATCCGGAGCAATTCGCGAAGTTAATGGACCAGTTGCGGATGATCGCGCCCGCAGTGGGACGCGAGATCGCCTAGCCGCCCGGAATTGTCATCCCGAGCACGGCGAGGGATCTGCATGACGCGGCGAACTGCAGATCCCTCGCTACGCTCGCGATGACAAACTTACTCCCATGCCTTTCAAGCAAGTCACGATCATCGGCACCGGCCTGATCGGAGGGTCGGTCGGGCTGGCGCTGAAGAAACGGCGCCTGGCGGGACGAATCATCGGATGCGATCGGGCTCCGGCGTTGAAGCGGGCGCGAGACTGCGGCGTAATCGAGGCAGGGAGCTCTAATCCGTTGGATGCGGTGCGGGGCAGCGATCTGGTGGTGCTGGCCACGCCGGTGCTTCCGATCATCGATCTGATTGCGCGACTGGCGCCGGGGTTGCCGGCGAAGACGCTGGTCACCGATGTGGGCAGCACCAAGGCAGAGATTGTCCGGCGCGCGGCGAAATCTTTCGGGCGCAACGCGGGGCTTCGATTTCTTGCCGGGCATCCGATGGCAGGCAAAGAACATTCGGGAGTCGAGTTCTCCGACGCCGACCTTTTCGATGGGGCTGCCTGGTTCTTCACGCCGCTGCCGGGGCAGAACGTGCACGCCGGGCTGTGCGGAGAATTCGTTCATTGCGTGGAAAAGATGGGGGCGCGAGTTTCAGTACTCGGCGCGGCCGATCATGATCGCATTTGCGCCTGGATCAGCCATCTGCCGCAGATGATCTCGACCGCCCTGGCGGCCGCGCTGGTGGAGGAGTTTGGCGCGGACGCTCCGGTGCTTGAAGTGGGTGGACGGGCCCTCCGCGAGATGACGCGCATTTCGGGCAGTCCTTATTCGATGTGGAGAGACATTGCTATTACTAACCAAAACAATATCGGCGACGCTTTGCATAAACTCGAACAGCGGCTGGCTCATGTTCGAGAGAATCTGGATTCGCGAGAGTTGGCGGACGAGTTTGAGCGCGCGCACCAGCTGAAGAAAAAAATCGGGTGAGCGGGCGATCGAGTCATCTAACTTCAACCCTCGAGAAAGATCACCCGAGCGCCCGATTTCCTATAGAATTCTCCTGCAATGAACAAAGTTGTGGCTAACGCCGATGAGGCAATTCGCGATGTGATGGATGGGGCCACCATCATGGTGGGCGGATTCGGGTTGTGCGGGAATCCTGAGAACCTGATTCGTGCGCTGGCGCGCAAGGGCGTCAAAAACCTGACTACCATGAGCAACAATGCCGGCGTCGATGGTTATGGCATCGGGCTGCTGCTGGCGAATGGACAACTTCGAAAGCATGTCGGCACCTATGTCGGCGAGAACAAATTGCTGGAGAAGATGGTGCTGGCGGGGACGGTGGAACTGGAACTGGTTCCGCAGGGAACTTTTGCCGAGCGCATTCGCGCGGGCGGGGCGGGCATTCCGGCGTTCTTTACTCCTACGGGTGTAGGGACGGTCGTGGCCGAGGGCAAAGAGACGCGCGAGTTTGATGGGCATCCTTATCTGATGGAACGCGCTTTGAAGGCTGACTTTGCATTCGTCAAGGCGTGGAAGGGCGACCGCATGGGCAATCTTGTGTATCGCAAGACGGCGCGCAACTTTAATCCCATGATGGCTACGGCGGCGAAGATCACGATTGCGGAAGTCGAGCATCTGGTCGAACCGGGAGAACTCGAACCGGACATGGTGCATACGCCGAGTGTGTTTGTGAAAAGAATTTTTCAAGGCGAGCTGTATGAGAAGAAGATTGAGAAGCGTACGACACGTAAAGGGACGGCGAACGTTGAATGAATTGGAATTTCCTGAGACCCGATACGTACGACCTGAGATCTGACTATGCCGACTGAAACAAAAGCCTCCAAAGACACCGACAAACGCGAACGCATCGTCAAGCGCGTCGCCGCCGAACTGCGCGACGGATTCTACGTCAACCTTGGCATTGGATTGCCGACGCTGATTGCCAACTATGTGCCTGCGGGGATGGATGTGATCCTGCAGTCCGAGAACGGGATGCTCGGCATTGGGCCGTATCCGGTCGAAGGATCGGAGGATGCAGATCTCATCAACGCTGGCAAGGAGACGGTCAGCGAGATGGCGGGCACGGCTTATTTTTCCAGCGCCGATTCTTTTGCCATGATTCGCGGCGCGCACGTTGACCTGAGCGTTCTGGGAGCGATGGAGGTTGACGAAGCGGGCAATCTGGCGAACTGGATGATCCCCGGGAAAATGGTCAAAGGCATGGGCGGGGCGATGGATCTGGTCGCGGGCGCTCGGCGCGTGATCATCGCCATGGAACATGCTACTAAGGATGGCCAGCCCAAAATTCTGACGAAGTGCACTCTGCCACTTACTGGAGCAAAAGTCGTGGATACGATTGTCACTGAGATGGCCTACATGCGAGTTACTCCCAAGGGGCTCGTGTTAGAGGAAATTGCACCGGGACTTACGGTGGACGATGTGCAGAAGGCGACTGGGGCCAAACTGATTGTCGGTCCTCAGCTGAAGACGATGTAGATGTCGCCCTCAGCTCTCAGCCGTCAGCTGTCAGTTTCAAATTCTAAAGCGCGGCCCGGGCCGGAACTTTTTTTCTTCTGCTTGCGTATCATAATCAGCAGGAGTTACTTTTATGGTCGCCTTTCTGCTCTGGTGTTTCCTTTTCATTGTGTGCTGGCCGGTAGCTTTGCTGGCGCTGATTCTGTATCCCTTCGTATGGCTGATGTTGTTGCCGTTTCGGCTGGTCGGGATCGCGGTCCACGGCGTGCTGGCTCTCGTTTGGGCGGCAGTAATGCTGCCGGCGCGCTTGCTCAGCGCTCCGTTCCGGTTGTCGCGCATATAGCGGGACGGCGGCCGCTGCTTGCGTTCAGCCCTAATTACTCGGCGAGGTACTTCTGCAGGAATTGCAGGCTCCTCAGGCCTGCGTCTCGCCAGATGGCTTGATCTTCGAAGCCATGACCTGCTCCCGGATAGATTTTGATTTCGTAGGGTATCTGTTTTTTCTCCAGTAATTTTTGCAGGTGGTAGGCCTCTTCTACCGGGACCGTGGGATCGGCCTCCCCGTGCAGGATGAGCACCGGACAAAGCCGGCGCATGAAAAGGTTCATCTCCTTGGGCATGCCTCCGAAGAATTCCACGACGGCTTTAATGCGGGGGTCGATGGCGGAGTTGGCGAGCGAGAGATAGGCTCCGAGCGAAAAACCGAGGAGGCCGATGAGCCCGGGATCGACGTGGGGCTGAGTCTCTACGAAGCTGGTCGCATCCCAGAGGGTTTTCATCCACATCGGAAAGTTGAGCAGGATGGTGGACTTGTCGGCGTAGCCGGTGCCGGTGCGATCAAAATAATGCAGCAAATAGACGGCGAAGCCCTGGGCAGCGAGCAGGGCGGCGTAGCGCTCCATGCCGGAGATGCCGCCTCCGGCGCCGTGGAGCGCGAGGATGGCGGGCAGTTGACCCTTGGATTGCTGGGGAAGATAGGCGTCGAGACGGATCAGCTTACCTCCGCTTTGGAACGTCGTTGGCTGCGCGGTTGGCAATTGCGCAGTGGTTGGGCTGACGGGCTGGTCATTCATGATTCCGGCATCCTCCGCGCCCACAGCCAGTTCAGTAGCGCTGCCGCCACCGTTGCCGCCAGGATCAATGACTTGGATAAATCGATCTGCTTCGAGATTTGTGCGGCTACCCCCAGGGCTAGCGCGATAGCCACACCCATAACTGCCAGAAATTGTGCGCCCGGTAGATGCACACCCTTGGCCGCGGGCTGTTTTCGGCGCAAGCGAATCAGCGCGGCGCAGACCACTCCGTAGTATAAAGAGCCGGGCGACTACCGACAGAGTTACATTCCAGGTGAAGCTGCCGGCTAAAGCCAGAGCCCAGACGGCGGCTGCGTAGAACAGAATCGAAAACCATGGAGTGTGTAATTTTGTGCTGACCGAAGCAAATATTTCAGGAAGATCGCCGCCTTTGGCCAGCGCGAAGGTCACGCGCGGCATGCCCAGTAGCTTCGCGCTCAGGTAGCCGTAGACAGAGATCAACGCTCCGATGGCGACCAACTTCGCTCCCCGATTGCCCATGGTTGCGCGCGCGACTTCGGCGAGCGGACGTTCGGTGGCTGCGGCGGGCCCAAGCACTCCTACTACCACCCACTGCACTAACACGTAAATGATGGTGCAGGCCAAGAGCGCGGCGAACAGGGCGAATGCGGCATCTCGCGCTGGATTTTTCGCCTCGCTCATGGGCGCTAGCGCCGACTCGAATCCTCCGTAGGCAAAGATCAGGAGCACCATCGCCTTCATCCAGGCTCCGGCGTGTGGGGTTGCGGTGGCTCCCCAGGGCGTGGGATGGATGATGGCGACGGCGGCTCCGGCCAAGATGATCATGAGCAGCGGCAGGATCTTTGCCACGGTGAACAGGTTGCTCACCACCGCGCCTTGTCTGGCTCCAGCGGCATTGATCAGGGCTAGGGTGCCGACCAGGAGGGTCAAAATCAGAAATCGCGGCCACGGATCTTTTGCCGTGGGCCAGAACTCGGCCAGATAAATTACAAACAGATTTGCATTCGCGGCGGGCGCGGCCGTTTGCGCCAGGTAGAGCATCCAGCCCACGAGAATTCCAATTAAGCGTCCGAAGCAGGCGCGGGCGTAGAGGTAAGGGCCACCGGCTTTGTTAAACTGCGAAGCCACTTCGGCATAGCATGCAATGATGACGCCCATGGCGGCGCCCGCCAGCAGCACAGCCAGAACGCTGCGCTTGCCAAGTAGTGCGGATACCACCGAGGGCAGCCCGAAAATGCCGCTGCCGATGATCGAATTCAACGCCAGCGCGGCCAGGCTCCAGCGGCCAATCGCCCGCACCAAGCCGGGTTGCGCAGCGGTCGTCATGGGTTCCGTGAATGGATGCCTGGATATTTGCGTATGCCGAGGCGACGAACTTTCCTGCTGTGGACCCCTGTCTTACAGCGATGCCGGTTTCCGGGCTGAGATCAAAAGGAACAATCCGGCTCTTGTTCCGAATTTGCGAATGAGAAAACGCGGGTACAGCCGCCAGATGATGCGATGCGCCAGTCCTTGAAAACGCGCCGAGGGAGCATTCAAGAGCAAATCTCCCGGGCTGAAAACCTGTCGGAATTCGACGCTTTCGAATTTCTGCAAAAGAACCCGCGCCTCCTCGCGGGTATAAGACTTGGTTCCAGGACTTTCCAGATAGTCATGCACTGATCGGCGCAAAGAGATGCGGCGCCAAAGCCCAAAGCGCAACCAGAGCATAAATCCGGTGAGCGACGGATGGTGATAAATCATGATGCGAAGCGCGCCCGCGGGCTTCAGCACCCGCCATGCTTCATGTATGCACTGTTGCGTGTCGGGGCTGTGATGCATGACTCCGTAAGAGTAGACCACGTCGAAAGTGGCATCGGGGAAGGGCAATTGCTCGGCATCGGAGAGACGCAGATCCGGTTTGTAGCCGGCTATTTCGCAGCGCCGCATCGCCTGTTCGAGCGAAGCGCGGGAAAAATCGACGCCGGTGGCGTGGGCACCGGCCTTCAGCCACTCCAGATAGTCAGCGCCCATTCCTACTCCGACTTCAAGCACTCGCTGACCGGCGGACTCCGCGAACCCGGCGAACTCCGGTATATAGGGTTCGAGCCCATAGCGCGCGCGGGCATGCGCCTCGAAGTCAATTTCCTCGCCCAGATAGCGCGACCCGCAGGGATCGGCGTTCCAGAATTCCTGGACCTCGTGCTTCAATTCGGGGACTGGCGAGGCTTTCGGCATGGCTCAAAAGCCGATACTAGCACAGCCATCCTGTTGACGATCTTCGTACGATTCTTCGCAGCGATCTTTATGAAAACCGCGGCAGACGCTAAGATGGTTAGACCTTCTACCGGGACGGATGTGATCGAAACCAAATCAGAAAACGAAATGTTGCGCTTGGCAAGCAGCGCGGACGTGCTCCCGTTGAGTGTGATCATCCCCGTGCGGAATGAGGCGCGCAATCTGCCACGCTGCCTCGAAGCTTTGCGTGCGGTCGGTGAAGTCTATGTTATCGATTCCAACAGCAGCGACGAAACCGCTGCCATTGCGCGGTCGCAGGGCGCCAAGGTCGTGCAGTTTCACTATGCGGGAGGATGGCCGAAAAAGCGGCAGTGGGCGATGGACACGCTCCCTCTCGCTTATGAATGGATCCTGCTTCTCGATGCCGACGAAGTTCTTACCGCCGAACTGGCGGAGGAGATCCGCAGAGCGATTCAGGACCCCGACGTCAATGGCTACTACATCGCTTTGCAGATGTATTTTCTGGGGCGCCAGTTGCGCCATAGCGGAGCGAGTTTCTGGAAACTGTCACTGTTTCGAAAAGGGTGCGGAGCTTACGAATGCCGCCTTCACGACCAGGATACGAGCATGGCGGACATGGAAGTTCACGAACACGTTATTGTCCGGGGAGCGACGCGCAAGCTGAGAAACCCTCTGGTCCATCACAATGTCGAGTCTTTGTCGCGATACTTTCAAAAGCATAATGAATATTCGAACTGGGAAGCGCGGGTTTGGTTGGAGAGCGGTCGCAAGGAGCAGGGCGATGAGATTCGTCCCGCTTTTTGGGGAACCCAGGCGCAGCGCCGGCGATGGTTGCGGCGGCATTTTCTGGAACTGCCCGGATCGTCAGTTCTTTTCTTCTTTTACAAGTACGTACTGAAGTTCGGATTTCTCGATGGCGTGCCGGGTTTGATCTACTGTGTTAACCAGGGCATACAATTTTTCCAGATCAAGGCAAAAATCTACGAGCTGCGCCTGGGGAGGAACTAACCACATGTGCGGCATCAGCGGCCTCGTGAATTGCGGCGACGCGGAGACGCTGGCCCGCATGACCAACGTGCAGACGCATCGCGGGCCGGATGATGCGGGGCTCTGGGAGCGGCGTTTGCCCGATGGCGGGTATTTCGGGCTGGGCAGCCGGCGGCTGGCGATCCTTGATCTTTCTGCCGACGGGCATATGCCGATGTCGAACGAAGACGGAACGGTGTGGATCACCTACAACGGCGAGATTTACAACTTCGCCGAATTGCGCCACGAACTGGAAGGCAAGGGACATCGTTTTCATTCGCACACCGATACCGAGGTTGTGCTTCGTCTTTACGAGGAATATGGCGCTCGCCGCTTCAAAGATTGCCTGAACCGGCTGCAGGGCATGTTCGCGCTGGCGATCTGCGATCTGCGCACTTCGTCGCCCAAGCTATTTCTGGCCCGCGATCATTTTGGCATCAAGCCGCTTTATTACTGGGAAAGCGGCAGGAAGCTGGCTTTCGCCTCTGAGGTCAAGGCGCTACTTGAAGTTCCGGGTATTCAATCGCGCATGAGCATGGAGGCGCTCGATCAATACCTGACGTTTCTTTGGGTGCCAGATCCTCTAACCATGTTTCAAGGCATCCGCAAACTGCCGGCCGGGCATTGTGCGACCTGGGGGCGCGGCGAATTCAAGATTGAAGAATATTGGGACCTTACGTTACCTCCGGCGGACCATCGCTTCGCGCGGACGGAGGCCGATCTGGCGGAGGAGATTCGCGATCGCTTTTGCGCATCAGTCGAACGGCAGATGGTCAGCGACGTCCCGATTGGCGCGTTTCTAAGCGCGGGGCTGGACTCTTCGAGCATTGTCGCGGCGATGGCGCGCAAGCAGGCGGTGCGGACTTACACGATTACGTTTCCGGAAAAATATCGTGTGGGAGAGACGACGCTCGATGACCCGGCGGTTCCGAAACGGTTGGCGCAGTCGCTCGGTTGCGAGCACCATGAGATCGTGGTCGATCCCGACGTGGTCGGCCTGCTGCCCGGTCTGACCTGGCACATGGATGAGCCTACCGCTGATCCGGCGATCATCACTGCGTATCTGGTGTGCCGCGAGGCGCGAAAGAAGGCTACGGTTCTTTTATCGGGAGTAGGCGGCGACGAAATTTTCGCGGGCTATCGCAAGCACATAGCTCATGCATGGGCGCAGGAATATCTGCGGGTGCCAGGCTTCTTGCGGTCGGCGGCCGAAAGGGCTGTGCTCGGGATGCCTTCTCTGCGCGGAACTCAATTGAAGGGACGCATGCGTCTGGCAAAGAAAATGGCGCGGAGCGGGGCCCTCGATCCCACGGAGGCTTTCATCCGAAATTGCACTTATCTTGACGCCCGACAGAAACACGATTTGTATGCGGCGGAAACGTCGAGCGGTGCGGGCAATCCGGCGGGGCGGCATTGGGCTGCATTTGATAAAGTGCGGCACGCTGACTTTCTCAACCAGATGCTTTATCTCGACACGAAAATTTTCATGACCACGCTGAACTTGACCTACAACGACAAGATGAGCATGGCTTCGTCGGTAGAGGTGCGAGTGCCATTTCTCGATCGCGAACTGGCGGAGTTCGTCGCCTGGAATGTTCCGCCCGCGTGGAAACTGAAAGGGAAATGGCGTCCGGTAACCAAGCACATTTTCCGCGAGGCAATGCGCAGTATGCTGCCGGAGGAGGTGATGCGGCAGCCCAAGGCAGGATTTGCGGCGCCCATCGATTACTGGGTGGCGCATGATTTGCATCCCATGGTCGACGACCTGCTTTCGGAATCTCAGGTGCGGCGGCGGGGATTGTTTCGTCCTGAAGTGGTGCGCGGCTATGTTGACCAGCACCGGCGTGGGGCGGAAGACTGGTCGATGCAAATCTGGCAACTGCTCACGTTGGAAATCTGGATGCAGCTCTTTGTCGATGGAGGCGCGCGAGCCTTCGCCGATCGGCAGATTGAGTCGGCTTCCGTTTCTTCGTCGAAACTTGCACCGAACTTTCCGGCTCCGAAACTTGCCACGGCATGAAACAGCTTTTACAAGACGCGCGCAATGGTCAGCTGAAAGTGGCAGAGGTTCCCGCGCCGCAGCTGTTGCCGGGATGCGTGCTGGTGCGGGTGATGGCTTCGCTTGTTTCGGCGGGGACGGAGCGCGCCTCGGCGGAATTTGCCAGCAAGGGATTGCTCGGGAAGGCCAAGGCTCGTCCCGACCTGGTTCGCGATGTGATGGCCAAGTTGCGGCGCGATGGGCTGGCGTCGACTCTGCAGACGGTTCGCTCGCGGCTCGATCAGCCGCACTCGGTGGGATACAGCAGCGCAGGAGTCGTGATTTCGGTCGGCGATGGCGTGTCCGATGTTCGCATCGGCGACCGCGTAGCTTGTGCCGGCGCAGGATACGCGGTTCATGCCGAGTTGGACTGCGTTCCGCGAATGCTGATGGCAACGATTCCAGAGACGATTTCTGAAGATCGACTTCAAGATGCCGCGGTTTCTTATGAAGAGGCGGCGTTTGGCACGGTGGGCGCGATCTGCCTGCACGGTATGCGAACCGCGCAGGTGACGCTCGGCGATACGGTCGCGGTAATTGGTCTCGGATTGCTGGGGCAGATCACGGTGCAGTTGCTGGCGGCCGCTGGATGCCGCGTGTTTGGTTTCGATCTGGTCGAGCGCCGCGCCGGTCTCGCGATCGCCAGTGGGGCTGACGCGGTGTGCAGCGAGGCGCGCGAGTTTCGAGATTTATGTTTTCAGCACACGGGCGGCGTGGGCGTGGATGCGGTGCTGATCACGGCCGAGACTCCGAGCAGCGAACCGGTGAACCGGGCCGCGGAACTGGCGCGCGACAAGGCCATCGTCGTGGCCGTCGGAACAGTCGGCATGGAGTTGCAGCGCAAACTTTATTACGAAAAGGAATTGGACTTTCGCATCTCGCGCTCTTACGGGCCCGGGCGCTATGACGCTGCTTATGAGCAGAAGGGCCGCGATTATCCGATTGGGCACGTGCGCTGGACGGAGACGCGAAACCTGGAAGCTTTTCTGCAGTTGATTGCCGATGGCAAGCTGGATTTGCCGTCACTGATCACGCATCGTTTTCCGATTGAGGAAGCGGCGCGGGCCTACGATCTTATCCGTGGGAATACGCGGGAATTTTTTCTCGGCACGGTTCTTACTTATGGGGAGGCGGCTGCTTCCCAGGAATCGAGATCCAAAGTTCTTTCGGGATCTAATGGCAACGCTGAAGCCCCGCCCCGCCCGCAACCTTTGCCCGGCGCTGACCCGCTCTCCGAGAAAATTGTGGTGAGTGCAGCGGCGAAGTTAGCTGGCTCGGTCGGGTTGGGAGTTCTCGGTGCTGGAAACTTTGCGCAAACTACGCTGTTGCCGGCGCTGAAAGCGATCCCGGGCGTTTCTTTCGTGGGCGTTTGCAATGCCACTGGACCACGTAGTCGGAGCACGGCGGAGAAGTTTGGATTCTCCTATTGCTCGAATTCAGAAGACGAGATTCTGCGAGATGAGAAAGTCAACGCGGTGTTGATCGCAACTCGCCACCATCTTCACGCAAGGCAGGCTTTAGCGGCTCTGGGCGCGGGCAAGGCCGTGTTTTGCGAGAAGCCACTTTGTTTGACTGAAGAAGAATTGGCGGAACTGGTTCGCGCTGCTGTGCTGGTTGACAAAGGAGGCGAGCATCCTCCGCTGCTGATGGTTGGCTTCAATCGCCGCTACGCTCCAATGGCGGTGCAGATGAAGCAGTTCTTGTCGGGGATTCACGAGCCGTTGGCAATTCACTATCGCGTGAACGCGGGGTACATTCCAGCCGATCATTGGGTCAACGATATCGATCAGGGTGGTGGACGCATTCTCGGTGAGGTTTGCCACTTCATCGACTTTCTCTGTTTTCTCGTGGGAACGTCTCCGATAGAAGTACAAGCGCAAGCGCTCGGTAATGCCGGCCAGTACAGCGTGGATAATGTCGTGGCGTCGCTCAAATTTGCTAGCGGCACGCTGGGGACGATCAGCTATCTCGCGAACGGCGACAAGTCCGCCTCGAAGGAGCGGGTGGAAGTCTTCGGCGGCGGCTCGGTTGCAATCCTCGAAGATTTTCGCCGGCTTGAGTTGGTCCGCAACGGACGTTCACGAATCACGCGCTCGCGGTGGACGCAGGACAAAGGCCACAAGGCAGAGATGCGGGCGTTCGTCGATGCGGTGCTTGGTAAGACTCCAGCGCCTCTATCGGTTGAACAGTTGGTGGGCTCGACGCTTGCGACCCTGCGGCTGCAAAATTCATATCAGATCGCGCAGCCCCTGCTGCTGGAACTCGGCCCATTTATAGATTCAGCGCTGCAGGGAAAGTCCTCGCAAGGTTTTCGGGGAAGGGAATCGTTGTAAATGTTGATATTGGGCCTGAACATGTTTCATGCCGACTCCTCCGCGGCCATCGTGGCGGATGGAAAAATTCTCTTCGCGGTGGCGGAAGAGCGGCTGAATCGGCGCAAACATTATGGCGGCTTTCCGTCGCTTGCGGTCAAAGCTTGCCTGGATGCGGCAGGCGCGAAGATCACTGACGTTCAGCATGTTGCCGTGGGGCAGGACAGCGACGCGAACCTATCCAAAAAAGTGCAGTATGCGCTGGCGAATCCGGCGAAGATTTTGAATTTCATCAGGATGCGGCAGCGCAAGGAGTCGATGCGCGACGTGCGCGCACTGCTCGGGCAAGCCCTTGACGTTGACGCCGCGACGCTGAAGTTTCACGAACATCATCTGGAGCACCACATCGCGCACATTGCCAGCGCCTATTACTGCTCGCCCTGGGAAAAGGCTGCCGGCTTCAGTTACGACGGCTCGGGCGATTTCGTCTCCACCATGACGGCCGCTTGTGAAGGCAGCGAGATTCGCGTGCTCGACCGCGTCTTTCTGCCGCATTCGCTCGGCAGCTTCTACACCATGATCTGCGATTTCATCGGCTACAGAAAATATGGCGATGAAGGCAAAGTCATGGGCCTCGCGCCCTACGGCAAGGACACCTATGTTGACGAGATACGCAAAGTCGTCACGCTGAAAAACGGCAGCTTTCAGCTCAACCTGAGTTACTTCAAACCGCTCGGCAGCAGCCAGGGAATGCAGGTCCTGCCCGATGGAACGGTGCAACTGGCACGGCATTTCTCCGAGAAGATGGTGAAGCTGTTTGGCGAGCCGCGCGAGCCTTATTCAGAAATCACGCAGCGCGATATGGATTTGGCATACGCGATGCAGCATGTTTTCGAAGAGGTGTTTTTTCATCTCGCTAACGAACTGCACAAGCGCGTTCCCGACGAAAATCTGGCCCTGGCGGGAGGCTGCGCGCTGAATAGCGTCGCGAATGGGAAGTTATTTTCGCGGACGCCTTTCCGCCGCACGTGGATTCAGCCGGCCGCCGGCGATGAAGGTCTGGCGATCGGGGCGGCGCTACACACTTATCACTCCGTTCTGAAACAGCCACGTCGGGAACAGATGAATCATGCTTACCTCGGACCGGAATTTTCCGAGGCGCAGATTGAATCGGTGTTGAAAAATGCCGACGTACGATACCGACCGCTGGACCGCGGGCCGCTGTTAGACGCGGTTTCCGATCTGATGGTGAAAGGCAATGTGGTGGGCTGGTTTCAAGGCCGCATGGAATGGGGGCCGCGCGCACTCGGCAATCGTTCGATCGTTACGCATCCCGGATTGCCGGATATGAAAGATGTGTTGAACGCGCGCATCAAACAGCGCGAGTGGTTTCGTCCTTTCGCGCCGTCGATACTGGCGGAGGCGCAGCACGAATATTTCGAGCACGACCATCCTTCGCCTTACATGCTGCATGTCTACAAGATTCGTGCGGAGAAGCGTAAGAGTCTGTGCGCAGTGAATCACGTCGACGACACGGGGCGATTGCAGACGGTGGCACGCCAGGAGAATCCGCTCTACTATGATTTGATCAAGGCGTTTGGCGAGAAGACGGGGATTCCGGTAATCCTCAACACCAGCTTCAACGAGAATGAGCCGATCGTCTGCACGCCGGCCGAAGCGATCGATTGCTTCCAGCGAACAAAGATGGATGCGCTGGCCATCGGGCCCTTTGTGGCCTGCAAGTGCGCGAGTTGATCCCACCTCGAAATGCCTGAAATTCCAGTGGCGGCTGCTTCTTCTTTATCCGGATTGCGGTTGCGCCGGGTGGGCGCATGGCCTGGCATTCGTGCGCTGGCTTGGCGTGGGAATGCGCTCTACGGCTGCCGTGGCTATGAGATCGTCCGGTTGGCTGCGCACTTTCCGGTTGACCAAAACGGAGTGTGGGAAGGAGTCGCGCACTTTCGTCCTGCGTGGTGGAGAAATCTAACTTCGCGCAATGTGCTGAGCTATCGTCTGGTGCGCGACGGCTTTCACGCGCTGGCGGTTCTCGACGATCAAACGATGGTAGGAGCGGTTCCAGGCGCGATCGTCACGCACTCTGCCGACAGCCGCGATTTCGAGGTGACTCATCGCGTACAGCGTGGGACGCGGCCGCTGCACATCACGGCCGTTCCTTCGGGAGAACTTTATTGGGGTGAGTATTTCGATAATCGCGAGCGGGCGGAAGTTCATATTTATGGCTCTCACGATCGCGGACGCACCTGGGCAATTGTGTACACATTTCCCGCGGGCAGCATCCGGCACGTGCATAACATCGTTTACGACGGATTCGGCGATTCCCTTTGGATACTGACCGGCGATAACGGCGAAGAGTGTCAGGTGCTCCGCGCCTCGTGCGATTTGCGTTCGGTCGACCTGGTGCTTGGCGGGAACCAGCAGGCGCGGGCAGTGGCGGCGTTTCCGATGCCGGATGGGTTGTATCTTTCGACCGACACGCCATCGGAGCAAAACCATGTCTACCGCCTAAATCGCGCGGGAGATGTCGAGCGGGTGTGCAAGCTGACGAGTTCTTCGATTTACGGCTGCGGCGTAAGCGCGGCGATGTTCTTTTCTACCATGGTCGAACCGAGCGCAGTGAACACGGGACGCGAGGTACAAATTGTGGGATCGAGAGATGGTGCTCAATGGCAGGCGCTCGCGGAATGGAGGAAAGACAACTTGCCGATGCGCTACTTTCAATACGGCAACGCGTTTCTTCCTGACGGCGAGAACACCACTCGCTATCTGGCGGCGACTACGATCGCGGTTGAGCAGGATGATCTCGTCACCACGGTCTGGGAAGTCGAACCGGCATGAGCTTCGCCGCGCGTTGGCAATATTACCGGCGCATCTTCCGCGCTTATCTTTTTTCCGGAGCCGGTTTCGGACGCAGTCAACTGACGTTCTGGCATGAA
The DNA here is from genome assembly GCA_963775845.1 of uncultured Acidobacteriaceae bacterium. Classification (GTDB taxonomy): domain Bacteria; phylum Acidobacteriota; class Terriglobia; order Terriglobales; family Acidobacteriaceae; genus Acidiflorens. The sequence goes on from CAVZKN010000002.1 coordinate 2,015,428, forward strand.
ACGCTGGAAGTGAATCCGCGGGCAACACCAGCACGGCTCGGCGAATATTACATGCTGTTTCGCCAGAAGGCCGACTACGCCGGGCATTACGACGGCGCGAGCATTCCCATGCTCGACTATCACGGCGCAATCGGACTGCAATACAATCCGATTGCGATTGCGCAGTGGGGATTGGCTAACTACAACCTGTTTTGCGAAACGGGCGCCAAGGATCGATGGCAGAAAACTGTGAAGGCGGCCGATTGGCTGTGCGCAAATCTGGAACAAAACGCTCGTGGGCTCGATGTCTGGAACCATCATTTTGACTGGGAGTATCGCGACACGCTCCGCGCGCCGTGGTATTCGGGGCTGGCGCAGGGGCAGGGAGTTTCGCTTTTGTTGCGTGCTTCGGCCCAGGCTGATTCGGAAGACGAAAAGGTGCGGTTCGGAATCGCGGCGGACAAAGCATTCGTTGCGCTGACTCGGACTATCGCCGACGGTGGCGTCCTGTTCGAAGATGTTGAGAAAAATTTGTGGATCGAGGAATATCTGGTCGACCCTCCGACGCACATTCTGAATGGATTTATGTGGGCCTTGTGGGGTGTGTTCGATTTCTGGCTGGCGCGGAGCGATGCGACCGCAAAGAAAATTTTCGATCGTGGCATCGAGACCGTACTGCGCAACCTGGCGCGATTTGATACCGGATACTGGTCGCTTTATGAATTGCCTGCGAATGAATCTTCGATGAAAATGTTAGCCAGCCCTTTTTATCACCGTTTGCATATCGTGCAGTTGCGTGTAATGTGGAAGCTTACCGGAGACGCTCGCTTCACCGAAGCGGCCGATCGCTGGGAGGGTTATGTCCGTCATCGCGGCAATCGGGCGCGCGCGCTGATTGAGAAGGGTATTTTTAAGTTGCTGCATTATTAGTGATCGTTCTGTTTTGAGAATCGAAGCTACAAATTACCCTCGCTCTCGGGGTTGAGACCACCGGGTGTTGTTTGAGATGGCACGGCTGTAGCCGCGTTCTACCTGTAACTGCAGTAAACTGCAATTACCGAACTCATCGTGAAAATTCTTTACGTCTCGCAATATTTTCCGCCTGAAATGGGAGCACCCGCGGCGCGCGCCGCGGAACTCTCGCGACACTGGGCGCTCATGGGACACGATGTCACGATCCTCACCGGATTTCCTAATCATCCCACGGGAGTCGTTCCGGCAGAGTGGCGCTCGCGCTTGCGTCGGCTTTTTTATACGGAAACCGTCGAGGGCGTCCGCGTTGTCCGCACCTGGCTCTGGCCGCTTCCGAACCGCCGGGCTTACGAGAGAATTCTCAACTACACATCTTTCTGCGTGTCGGCCGCGCTCCGCGGGTTGGCGCTCGACAAGCCCGAGGTAGTGATTGCCACTTCTCCGCAACTGTTGTGCGCGCTGGCGGGATGGTGGCTGGCTTGGTCGAAGCGCGTTCCCTTCGTGTTCGAGGTGCGCGATCTGTGGCCGGAATCGCTGGCGGCGGTGGGCGCGGGAGACGAAGACACCTTTCTGCACCGGTCGCTGGGCGCGGTGGCGGGATTCCTTTATCGGCGTGCTGACCAGTTGGTGGTGGTGACTTCGGCTTTCAAAGATCACCTGATACGGCACTGGAACGTTCCGGCGAGCAAAATTTCGGTGATCGAGAATGGGGTGGAGACTGACCTTTTCCGGCCGCACCCCGAGGCCGCAGAATTGCGAAGGCAACTCAACCACCAGGCGCGTTTCCTGATCTGCTACGTGGGCACGATCGGCAACGCGCACGGGTTGGAGACTCTGCTGGCGGGTGCCGAAGCGTTGCAAACGGCGCTGCCGAACGCCATGTTTCTCGTCATTGGCGAGGGCGCGGAGAAAGAGCGTCTCGTCAAACTGGCGGCGGGTCGAGGACTCAATAACGTTCAGTTTCTCGATCAACAGCCTCGGGAGCGGGTTCCGATTTATATTTCGGCAGCCGATCTTTGCCTGGTGATGCTGAAGAGGACGGAGCTGTTCAAGACAGTGATTCCGACCAAGCTTCTGGAATACATGGCATGCCAGCGGCCAGTGATCGTCGCGGTCGACGGGCAGGCGCGGCAGATTGTAGAAGCAGCGAGCGCAGGTGTTTTTGTGGAGCCGGGGGATACTCGAGAACTGGTGAAGGCAATCCTCGACCTGGCGAAAGATCCCGAACGACGGCGACAGATGGGGATCAGCGGGCGACGACATATCCTCAACAGATTTTCGCGGGAAAAGACGGCACGCAACTATATCGTAGTGCTCGAAGCATTGACGAGCGCGCCTGAACCTTTGCTTCCTGGAGTAGTAGAGGCGGAAGCGAGGGAAAATGCGCGGGCCAAGTCTGCGTGAGAAAGCTCTACTGACCCCGCTTTCGCGAAACCGGCCCTAATGGATGGCGACCACCGCCAGCGCTGCGGACATCGATACGGCTGCGTCCGCGGTTCTATAGGCGGCGGCTTTGGCGGCGCTTCCGGGCACGAACAGAATGTCGCCTTTCACCATACCCATATCGGGAGCCTTGGCATAAAGCACCTTTTTGAGGTTGATAGGAATCTCCTCGATTCCATTCGGGGTCTGGCGCAGAATTCTGGTTTTTGCCAGCGCCGAGGTGCGCGTATTGCCTCCGGCCAGCGCCAGAGCCTTGAGAACCGTGATGCCGCTGTCCTCGATCATGAAGCCGCTGGGATGATTTACGTCGCCTACGACGTAGACGATTCCCGCTCGCGAGACGATGATCGTATCTCCGGGAGACACTTCCACGTTGTTCTGAGTGTCCTCAGCGAGGTTGGAAGAAAGCTGAAGCTCCTCCCTTCTTGGCGGATCGCCGCGATGCTCAATGGTGACCTTGCGGCCGGCCTTGTCGGAAAGGCCTCCGGCAGCCGAGATCAGATCGAAAAGATGGCGATCGCCAATGACCGGGTAAGGACCGGGGTGATTGACCTCGCCCAATAAAGTGACGGACTGCGACGCGGATTCATCGACAAAGATGGTGACGTGCGGGCCGCGGACGAAACCTCCATCCTCAAGCCGCTTCTGAATCACATCCTGCGCCTCGTCGCTGGTGAGGTCGGCCACGTGAACGTAATCGATGAGCGGCAGGTAGATGTCTCCCGTGCCGCTGATGCGTGTTTTGGTGGAAAGATCGGGAACTCCGTAGACCGAAACTTCGATCAGATCGCCGACGCCGAGCTTGATATTGGAATTGGCATACAGACGCGATGCGGAGGAGGGGGGGCTAGCGGCCGAAGACTGCGGTTGAACGGCGGGGGGCGCTGGCTGGGCCGTCTGCGCCAGCAGCAGCGCGCACGTCGCCCAGCACGTCGCTAAGCACAAGGCGCCAGCGAAAACTTGTTTCAGACTTCGCAGCAGTAGGCGGTGATTCCGCGCGGACATACCCAGACTCCTGAAGGAATGCGTGAAAGCGTGGGTCGAGTCTAACACAATGCATCTCCTCAAAATCAGCGCGGAATAGCGCAACCAGAGGCAGGTTCCCAACAAAGTTAACCAGAAAAATGATCGCGGAATCCGCAAAAGTCTTGCTCGCGAACGTGCCCGGTTGTATAGTTTCGGGAAACCGAATTTGGGTTCGTCACGAGCGCCACTTGAAGGGGAAACCCCGTCTGAAACTACCGGGCTGACACCTCCGAAGCACGTAGATCCAGGGAATGCGGAAGTTCTCAGCCGGAAGGAATTCTGATCTTGACTCTCCTGTTCTTTGGACTATTCGCGTTTTCCCTGATTCTGTCATTTGTGGCTACACGCGAAGTGCGCGATCTCGCCAACCGGCGCGGCTGGGTGGCCGTGCCGCAAGGTGGACGTCATCTGCACCGGACCCCGCTTCCGCGGTTGGGTGGAGTCGCGATCTTCCTGGCGTTTTCCATGAGCCTGATCGTGTGGCTCGCCTTGGGGGCTGTCTTTCCCCGATTAGTGGAAGGTTTGGCTCCGGCGACACTGCTGCGAATTTATGTTCCTGCCTGCCTGATTTTCTGCCTCGGTATCTATGACGATCTGCACGGTGCCGGTCCGTATCTGAAATTTGCCGTGCAGGCGCTGGCCGCGACCATGTTGTTTGCGGGCGGAATGCGCGTGCTCGACCTGCCGCTGGTTTTTAAAAACTACCCGGTGCCGGTTTACCTCGGATTGCCGTTGACGGTTCTATGGGTGGTCGCCGTCACCAACGCCTTCAATCTCATCGATGGGCTGGACGGGTTGGCGGCGGGCTCGGCGTTGTTCTCGACCATGGTGTTTTTCGTCTGCGCTCTGGTCAACCATTCCTGGGCCGAATCGCTGATGAGCGTCACACTGGCCGGCGCGATTCTGGGATTTCTCCGCTTCAATTTCAATCCCGCAACGATTTTTCTCGGCGACTCGGGCAGCTTGTTTATCGGCTTCATGCTCAGCGCGCTGGCTCTGGCCGGCCAGCAGAAGGCGCCGACATTTGTCGCGGTGGCGATTCCGGTGGTCTCTTTCGGTCTGCCCATTCTCGAGACTCTGCTTTCGGTGGTGCGGCGTTTGATCAGCGGGCGGCCCGTATTTACCGCCGACCGTGAGCACATTCACCACAAGTTGCTGCAGATGGGATTCTCGCACCGGCAGGTGGTGATCGTTCTTTATGCTGTGTCCGCCGTCTTTGCCATGCTCAGCCTGTTTCTGCTGTGGCCCACCGGAAGCACGCTGGGATTGGTGTTGGCCGTGGTCGGTACCGGCATCTGGCTCGGCGTGCAGCACTTGAATTATCTGGAGTTTGGCGAACTGCGGAGGGTGGCACAGCGTACCATCGATCAGCGCCAGATCGTGATCAACAATCTGGCGGTGCGACGCGCGGTCGAGGAACTCAAAGTGGCGCATGATTTAGCGCAGCTCCGCAGCGTCCTGATCGCGGCCTTCGAGAACAATGATTTCGACGCCTTTGAACTGCGGCTCAAGCCGCTTTCCGGAGATCGAATTCCCGGTGAAAGCAACGGCCATTTTCATTGGAGCAAGTTTCCGCGTATGGCCGCTATTTCGAGCCAGCCTTCCTGGAACCTGACGCTCGATCTGGTGACAAGTTCGAACGAGCGCCGAGGATCGCTGGTGGTGCAGCGCATCTACAGCCGGCGCGACCTGCAACTGGACGTCAATCTTCTGACCGCGGAGTTTCCAGTCGCGCTCGCCGATGCGCTCGACCGGACTCTGACCGTGCCTGAAATTCTGCTGCCCGTGGCGCAAGCGGACTCCCAGTACCTCGCCGCCAATCTGTAAATGGCAATCACATCGACACTCGATTCAATTTGCTCCCTTCCTTCTTAAGCCTGAGTTAATATGGAGGCACTTATGGAGCAGATCGGCGAATTGCCGGATGCAGTTCCCCGCCCGCCTCATGAAGAGAGGCGACGTTCGGTGCGCCAGCGGCTGCACACCCCCGTTTATGCCAGCTTCAATGGCCCCCTGGCCGGAACCGTCGTAGATCTCAGCGAACTGCTCGACCTGCACGAAGATGGATTCGCCGTCCGCACCAGCGAACGTCTGGACAAAGACCGCGTGGTCACAATTTGCCTCGATCTGCCGGAGACCAACAGCTACGTCCACGGCAGCGGTCAGGTCATTTGGAGCGACGACTCGGGCCGTGGGGGGATTCGCTTTACCGCTCTGCCCGACGAATCGCGAAAAATATTGAAGGAATGGCTGTTCGCGAACCTGCTGATCGGGTCCTCTAATCATGCGGCCCGCAGCCAGCCAGTAGAGCTTCAGGAATCAGGCAAAGGCGTTCTTGTCGATGCCGAAGCCGCTATCGTCAACAGCAACATCATCGTCAATGGCGAAAGCGACATGCTGGCTTCGGCGGAGGCGGGGCGCTCCGAAGTTCGGGAAAGCGCGGAGAATCGAAAAAGCGCTACCGAGCCCGATGCCGCTCTGCAAGTCATCGCCGAGCGTGCGCTGACTCTCACTGCGGCGAGCGGTGCGGCCCTCGCGCTTTTTGCCGGTTCCGGCGGCGATATGATTTGCCGGGCGCGGGCGGGTGAACCGGCGCCGCCGCTCGGAGCGCCGGTGGATGCGAGCCACGGCCTTTCCGGCGAGTGTGTTCGCAGCGGGCAAGTGGTCTCTTGCGAAGATACGGAAAAGGATTCGAGGGTGGATGCCGAAGTTTGTCGCGCTCTCGGCATCCGGTCGCTGATGGCGGTCCCTGTTTTTTCGGATTCGGGAGTGGTGGGACTGCTGGAGATTTTTTCTCCACAGCCGGGTCGCTTCACGAAAATTCACGGGCTGGTTTTGCAGCAACTGGTCGAGATCGTGCCGAGACCCGCGGCAGAGCCTGCGGCGGCGCCTTCCACGACTACCGGCGAGCAGCCGGACCCTGGAGAAGATGATGCCACGGCCGCCGCGTCTTCATCGAACCGCCGGTATCGAACTCTGTTAGGGCTAACGCTTGCCGGCGTGGTGATCGCCTTTGGATATCTGGCGGGTCCGTGGGTGAAGAATTGGGTCGATGGTCGGGCGGCGGAGAAGAGAGGCAAAGTTGTGCAGATGGCGCCTGCGACGACTCCAGCGCCGGTCTCCGCGGGGCAAAGCCTGCCAGAACCAAATGCGGCAGAGCAAGCAGGGCAGCGTCCGGCGGGGCAAAGTCAAGCTTCCGCCGATCTCAAGTCTGGCGAACATGATTCAACTGGCCACGGACCTGTCCATCGGGCCACCGCGCCGCCGTCTCTTCCAGACTTAAGACTGCGCGCCAATCGCGGAGATGCGGACGCGCAGTGGCAGATGGGGGTTCGCTACCACGACGGTGAAGGAGTGGCGCAGAGTGATGCCGAGGCGGTGCGCTGGTTCCAACTGGCGGCGGAGAAAGGCAACGTTGCCGCGCAGAGCGCGCTCGGAGCCTATTATTGGCGAGGTCGCGGCGTTCCCGTGGATTTGTCGAAGGCCTATTTCTGGTCGACAATCGCCATGGCCGAAGGGGATGACATCAGCAAATCGCGCGTCGAAGGCCTGTCATCGCAGATGACCAAGGAACAGGTCGCGGCGGCGCGGCAGCAAGCTGAAGCTTGGGTGCGTAATCATAATTTGCGCGCGAAATCGGTCGCGCAGTGAATCCTCGCGGTAGGCATCACGATTTAACTCTGACGCTGTGTTCTTTCATCGACGTTCCTGTCCAACGTTGTTCCTGTCTAATCTGACCGATTCATCTCTGACCGATTCATCCGCACACAGACAGACCGAATCGCGCAGCCGTAAAATATAGCTGTGGCCACGCTGCATGACATTCTGACGGCCGGCGAGCGCGTTCGCGAGGGCGATCCCGCGCTGTGGGAGAAGCTCGACCGCAATCGTGTGCGATGCTTTGCCTGCGGGCACTGCTGTCCGATCCCCGATGGCCAGCCCGGTGTCTGCAAAGTTCGCTTCAATCAAGGCGGCACGCTTTATGTTCCGTGGGGATATGTGGCCGGCGTGCAGTGCGATCCGATTGAGAAGAAGCCGTTTTTTCACGCTTATCCCGGGGCGCTCGCCTACAGTTTCGGCATGCTCGGATGCGATCTGCATTGTTCGTACTGCCAGAACTGGGTCACGTCGCAGGCATTGCGCGATCCGCATGCGATCTCGCCGCCGCTGGAGGCCGATCCGCAGATGCTGGTCAAAGACGCGCGGGCGCAGGGCGCGAAGGTGGTGGTCAGCACTTATAACGAGCCGCTGATCACGAGCGAGTGGGCGGTCGAAGTTTTCCGGCACGCACGCGCGGCTGGGTTGCAGACGGCTTACGTGTCGAACGGCAATGGTACTCCGCAGGTGCTCGAATATATTCATCCCTGGATCGATCTTTACAAGGTTGACCTGAAGAGCTTTGACGATCGCCACTATCGCGAGCTGGGTGGACGCCTGCAGCCGATTCTCGACACCATCCGCTCCCTGTACCGCATGGGCGTGTGGCTGGAGATTGTTACCCTGCTGATTCCGGGATTCAATGACAGCGACGTCGAACTGCGCCGGCTGACTGCGTTTCTGGCTTCGGTGTCCGAAGATATTCCCTGGCACGTTACGGCATTTCATCAGGATTACAAGATGACATCACCGGCGGACACGAGCGCGGAGGATCTGCTGCGCGCGGCGAGGATTGGGCGCGAGGCCGGATTGCGCTACATCTACGCGGGTAATTTGCCGGGGCGGGTTGAAGGGTTGGAGGACACGCACTGCCGGCAGTGCGGCGAATTGCTGATCAAACGCCGCGGCTATTTCATCGAGAAATACAGGTTGACGGAGCAGGGAAGTTGCCCTGCCTGCCAGACGCCGGTTCCGGGACGCTGGTCGAGGAAATTTGATGGGCAGATCGCGGCCTTGCCTTTTGTGCCGGGAACGCGGGCGCGATTGGTTAAAATCCTCTCGCAGCAATAACGGTAACGGACTGTTAATCTTCATGCGCATGGCAAAGTCGCTGGTGCTCGCAATCCTGTTGTGTCTGGTGGCAGCCTGCACGCCGCGCGACTTTCTCAAACGCCGGCTGGCGGGTGATTTGATTGCAGGCTCCGACACTTTCAAGGCGCCGCAGTTGTTCTGGCTGCGCACCGGCATCGTTTCGAACCTGGAATTCAGTTCTCCTGAGTCGCTGGTGTTGCAACGGCGGGGATGGATTATTGGGACGGAAGAGCGTTGTCCCGAGGGAGTCGAGCCGCCGCCCTGCTGGGAGGTGGTGCTTTCGCCGCTCGGCGTAGACGCGGTGCGGCCGCTGATTCCCGGCGCGATTCCGGAGAAGGGACCGCTGGCTTTGCCAGTGGCGCGGCGCGAATTTCTCGCGGTGTCAGGAATCAGCAAGGCGGGCAACTTTGCCGATGTCGACTTCATCTGGCACTGGGTCGCTCTCAATCCCTTGGGCGCGGCGCTTTACGACGGCGGCGTGCGTTACCGGTCGACGGTTGGATTCCGCAGCTTCGATGATGGCTGGCGCGTCATCGAACAACCCGTGCCCAGCAACCAACCGCTCGATGTGGCCCTGCGTAACGCGCAGGCGATTGCGCCTTGAGGCCGCTGGGAGCGTGGGTTGGAGGACGAAGTAGGGCGTGGCGGCGCGTGACTTTTGTTACATTCCTTTCTTATCCCTGCGCGCTAGACTCGAAGCATGTCCTTCCAAGCAAGCCCCAGCCGCATCGTTTGCGCGCAGTGTGAGCAGGCGGAAGAACGCTGCTGGTGCGAAAAATACTGCGTGCTCTGCCAGTCGCAACTTGAGGTACGCCTGTGCACCGATGGCCTGTGGTATTGCGAAGCCTGCCGCACGGCTTGCGACTATAAGCTGGCTAACTGAACGTCAGCGCTCATCAGCGTCTTCGCGGGGTCTGGCGCACCTTTGCACCCCCACGAACGAGGCTGCCCTACGCTTCGTGGCTGAATGAAACGCAGAAGGCCGAGTTGGGGGCTGGCCCACCTTTGCACCACTACGGACGAGGGGGGCTGGGGGGCTGGCCCACCTTTGCAGCATCTAGGCCGAGGCTGCCCCACGCTTCGCGGTTTGAGGTTGTTACGAAACTCGTCGATGAACAGTACGGAAGATGGGAAAAAAATAGCATGGGTCGGTAGTTGTGAGTTTCTTTCATAACTCGATCAGGTGGTCTGCAGAGCTTGCTTGAGAGTCTCACCGCCCACAAGGTTGAGCATGCGTTTCAAGTTGTAGACCATCACCGCGAGGGCGATTTCGCAGCGAGCCCCTTCCAGTCCGCGGACGAGAAAGCGTGGATGACCAAAAATTCGGTATTTCAAATTCGCAAAGGGATGTTCCACCGTGCTCCGTCGCAATGCCATGGCGGCAGGGGTAGCGCGCTGCTGCATACGATCCAGAGCCCCTTCATAAAGGTGACGGTGGACGACACGGCGCGGACTCTTGGTGCATTGCGGCTTTAGGGCGCAAGCGCCGCACACTTCAGCGCGACCCACGTAGGCCAGCGCGTGCCCACTTCTTCCGTCACTGCGTAAGCTCTGTCCCGCCGGGCACAGCATGGTGTTGCTTTGTTCCTGATAGCGGAATGCGGTGCGGTCGAACAGCTGTCGGCCACGCGTGTTCACCCCCCGCTTCGCCGGAATGTGCGGCACCATGCCCTGGCTTTCGCAGCTCGCCGCCTGCTCTCCGTTGGAATAGCCTGCATCGGCGACCACATGCAACGGTGAACCCGTTCCGCCCAGGGCAGCTTGCGCAGCCTCGGCCATGGGCAGCAAACTGCGATTGTCGGCAGCTTCGTTACTCACCTTTTGCGCCACGATCAAGCCGTGCTCGGCATCGACTGCGGTTTGCACGTTGTAAGCAGGAAGCATGCCCTGAGATGTCTTCATGAAGCCCACTTCCGGTTCCCGATGCTGGCGTAGTTTTTCTAGCGCCTGAGTCACCGCGCCATTGTCCACCCGAACTTCGTCTTCTCCGTCGGCAGTGTCCAAACCCTCCAGGTAGCGTTCCCACTGCAATCGTTCGTGCACGCTGTTTACACTACTTACCGCGCGGAACTTGCTGCCATCAATGGCCACCCACTCTCCCCGAATCAGTCCCACCGAACGCGCCAGCTTCACCAACTCAGCCCCGGCCTCGCTCACCGCGTGCCGGTGCAACCGGCGAAACTCGGCGATACTCTTATGGTCTGGATCGAGCCGCCCTAAGAGCCACATCAGTTCCAGGTTGCGCCGACACTCATTCTCCAACCGTCGCGAAGAACGAATCTGCTGCAGATAGCCGTATAGATACAGCTTCAACAGATCGCGTGGATCATAACCAGGTCGTCCAGTCCCCGCCGCTTCCGCCCGCACGAAGCCCAGCCTCTGCATATCCAGACGATTCACAAACTCGTCGACCACCCGGCAGAAATGGTCCTGCGGAATCAATTCTTCTAAACTCGCCGGGAACAACGCCGCTTGCCCTCGCGCCTCACCCGCAATGAATCCCATAGCCCTGCATCTTGCCACTCACTTCGCCACGCCGCTAGTAGTTTCGTAACAACCTCGGTTTTCGAAGCGTGGGCACCACGGACCTCGCCTCCGAGTTCATTCATCACATACATGCGGCCGCATTCCATGGTATCTATCCCGAATGCCCAACCGGCTCCATCGTTACTACGGCGCGGGATATTTGCACTTTATCACCACCAGTTGTTACCAGCGCCGCATGCTGTTCGGCAGCCGCCTGAATCGCGATCTCTTCCTCCAGGTGCTGGAACAGGTGCGGCGGCGCTTGCGCACCGATCTCGGGCAAGGTCACCTGTGGAGCGAAGCCCTCGAGGCTGGGCACGTCTGGCAGCGGCGCTTCTACGATTTTGTCGTGTTCAGCGAGAAGAAGCGAGTGGAGAAATTGGATTACATGCACCGTAATCCGGGGTCCCCGGCAAGCCCGGTCTTGGCTTGCGGGGGTGGAAGCCGGTGAAGCGCGGACTGGTGCTCGAACCGCGACAGTGGGCCTGGAGCAGCTTCCGGCACTATGCCAACGGAGTGCGCGGCCCGGTGCTGGTGAATGAAACGCAGAAGGCCGAGTTGCGGACGAGAAAAGTCGGTTGATGCTATCGTCCGTGGTGCTCACCCTTCGAAAAGCGCGAAGGGTGAGGCAGCCGAGGTTGGGGTGGCGGGGCACCTGGCCCACCTTTGATTGTTGTCGGCACCATAGATAACTGAGGCTGCCCCACCTTTCGTGATTTTCGAAAGGTGGGCACCACCGGCCTCGACTTCCCGTTCTTTCTTCACACCCCCTGCAGTCGCCGTGAAAGCTGAGGCACTCCACCAAGCCCTGATAGCATACTCCGTAGTACCCACCCTTCGAAAACCGCGAAGGGTGGGGCAGCCCCAGTCTTGGCGGTGCAAAGATGGGCCAGCCCCCAAAGGGCGCGATGTGTGGGGCACCCGGCACCCGGCCGTTCGCGTTCGAGGATTTCAAGAATGCGATCCGACCTCCGCCCACCCTTCGCAAAAAACGCGAAGGATGGGGCACCCTCAGTTAGGAGATGCAGGCGAAAACCAAGCAGCTTCGCAAGCCTGGGCCACCCGCCAAAAGGCGCTCAAGATCGTGCCAGATCACTTGGTGTTTCTTCGTCCTCTGAGGCCAGCGCTTGTGAATAGCCCAAGGAACACGGACGTAGTTGCGACGCGAAAGATGACGTCACCCAGCGTTGGCGGCCACCACCACAGTTGGCCGGGCCGAAAGAACGACTGATACAGCGATCCCAAGGCTACAACACCGACGCAGAGAAGGGCGGTTGAGACAGCGATTTTTCGGTTGGACCATTCCCACCCATACCATCCGTTCACGATCCCTAAGACAATCCCCGGAAGAAAATTGTCGATCAGCGTTGTAATACTGTTCCGCTTGCTTTCCGAAAGATAGAACGAACTGAGGGTTGGCACGGCGTTGCTTGCAAGAAGCAAGTGCAAGAGTACCTCGGCGACCAACACCGCCAAGAAATACCTTAGAATAACCCCCTCGCTCTTTCGCAGCATAAAGAACCTGATCCTCACTCGAATGGCACCGACCCGCTGGGAGCATCTTGCCAGTAGTATGACCATGCTACCGACCAGCTGGGGGGCTGGCCCAGCCTTCCCCGCGCTCTGTTTTTCCTTTCCCATAACGAAACGTGGCTGCCCCATCCTTGCGTTCTTTGCAAGGGTGGGCCGCGATGCGGCTGATAGCATAATCCTGGTCATGCCACGCGGCTTGCATCGCTACTACGGCGCTGGTCACCTGCACTTTATCACGTGCTCTTGCTATCGCCGTCTGCCGCTTTTACGCTCGGCACGGAGCCGCGACCGCTTCCTCTCCGTGCTCGAACAAACGCGCCAGCGCTACCGCTTCGTGGTGGTGGGGTATGTGGTGATGCCGGAGCATATCCACTTGCTGCTGAGCGAGCCGGAAGTCGGGACCCCTTCGACGGCGATGCAAGTGTTGAAACAGCGCACCGCCCGCGCCGTGTTGCCGAAAATTAGACCATGCGATCCGCGGCAAACCAAGTTGTTCGGGGAGACCCTCGGACGCGCGCCGTTCTGGCAGACGCGCTTTTATGACTTCACGGTCTGGACGGAGAAAAAGCGGGTAGAGAAACTGCGCTATATGCACCGCAATCCGGTAAAGCGAGGCCTGGCAGCGACGCCCGAAGATTGGCGCTGGAGCAGTTATCGCTTCTATTTTCTCGATGAGTCGGGATCGGTGGCCGTGAATCAGGGTTGGGGAAAGATTTCGTTTCGGGTGGACGCGGCGTGAGAAGTCAAGCTGCTGGTGCCATCGGCGCGGTCTCCCACCCTTCGCAAAAAAAACCGCGAAGGATGGGGCAACCACGGTGCGGTGGTTCGGCGGAAGGCTGGGCCAGCCCCCCTACTGTATGGTCAGTGACCCGATCATGAGAAGCCTATGACGACAGAAGTCTACTCCCGTAAGAAAATAACTCGTATAGTGGCATGTCTAGCTTTCGTTGTGTATGGCGGGATGGCACTATCGTTCTTACGCGATTACCCCAAGCACCTCACATCAGCTTCCGGAAGTACTTTTCTTATAGGCCTAGTGGGCGGCGTGTTGATAGGCGGAAGCCTCTTCGTGTGCCTCTATGCGGGGGTTCGCGTGTTTAGGCCCACGATAGTAGAGGGAACGCTTGCACGAACGAATGGACATTTCGCATCCAGAGAACACAACGATCTCGTTATCCGTGTCAACAGAAGGAAGTATAAATTCCCTCTTGACAGCAACATTGACGCAAAGCTTAACGCTGTTTCGACCGAGACTATTCAAGTGCGCATGGAGGTTGGAGCGTTTGGCAGGCCCTTCTACCTCGAAGTAATCTGAACCCTCTGATGCCGGGTGGGGGCTGGCCCACCTTTGCACCACTACGACCGAGGCTGCCCCACGCTTCGCGCGGTTCGAAGCGTGGGCACCACGGACCTCGACTCCGAGTTCATTCATCACATACATGCGGCCGCATTCCATGCTATCTATCCCGAATGCGCAACCCGCTCGATCGGACGGGACGTTCCCCTCAGATACGATCCCGCCAATATCCGGGCTGCCGGTGCGCCAAATTTCCCAAACCTCGTATCAACATTAACCGGGGCGCGCCACTTCTTACGCTTTTTCAAAAGCGGCCGAAAAAACCGCTCAATACTGTCCCAGTTGCTCCTCTACGTTTACTGCGAATGTGTCCAGTGTCCTTCTGATCTGGTCGCAATCCAGCTTGGGCTCGTGATCCAACTCGGCTCGCGCGTATTTGACCAGCTTGCGCGCCGAACGTATATGCATTCCGAGTGTTTCCCTGGCCGACCGGGCTTGGCGCTTCAGGTTTTGCGCGATCTCTCCCTGGAACCCAACCGCCTCATCCTCCAGCTCTAGCCCTGCTGCCCTTGCCGTCCACGGCGTCATCCCGATCGGAGTGAAGGCCACCCTCTCCGGATCCACCACCACCTGCGACGGACGCGGCTTCTCCGCCTCTATCCGCTTCAGGTTGGTGGAGGCGATCTGCAGCGCATAGAGCATCAGACCCGCCTGCTTGTTGTCGATCTTTCCGCCCAGCACCAGCATGACCACCTGCCTCACCACCGATTGGATGGACTGCGCGTCCTCCAGCACCGGCATCAAGAAGTTGACGCCGCCCTTGCCGCCGACCTTCACCCGCTCCGGCTGATTTTCGCGGTGAAAGTGGCAGTAGCGCTCCTTCCGCCGCGCCGGCGAGCCGCACTGCGTTCCATTGACCTTGATGTGCTGACAGCGCCGAATCTCTATCCTTTCGCCCATTTCTCGCTCCAAATAAAAAGCGCGGCCACCAGGCCGCGCCGCTTTTTTCCCTATCTATATCTATTATTTCATGTTTCGAGGGGGTAAGTGGACACTTCGAACGAAACTATATCAGCCCTTGTTTCATGCACTTGCACCAATTCAGCCGTCTTTTGCCCCTTGACAAGATTTCTGCATCAGCTTCGGCAGTAACTCCTTATTATTCAAAGGTTTAAGGGAAATCGCCTCCTGAGTAATTGATTCTAAAAGACCGCTCGAGGGGGATCCCAGTACTGACAAGTAAACATATACGTAGGGAAAACCCCGAGTTCGTCCCCGAGTTCCGAAGCCTGACCCACTTAAGGATGACAAGATTGCGGAAGCCAGAAAGTTAAATCACCACCGCTTCCTTGTACTCCCCATACACCCTCCGCATCGCATCCGAAATTTCTCCAACCGTGGCATTGGCTTCTACTGCGGCCAGGATGCGCGGCATCAGGTTGTCGCCTGAGCGCGCCGTGTCTTCCACGGCTCGCATGGCGGCTTGCCAGGTTTCCGGATTTCGTTTTGCCCGGACGGCGCGCAGGCGCTCGACCTGCTTCGGCTCCAGCGCCGGGTCGATGCGCTGGATAGGAACAGCGTGCTCCTGGTCGATGTGGAAGCGATTGACTCCGACCACGATTGCCTCGTGCTGATCGACGGCCTGCTGGTAGGTGTAGGCGGCGTTCTGGATCTCCTGCTGCACGTATCCGCGTTCGATGGCTTTTAACATGCCGCCCATGGCCGCAATTTTTTCCAGATAATCGATCGCGTTTTTTTCGATTTCGCTGGTGAGCGATTCAATGTAATACGAGCCCGCCAAGGGGTCGACGGTCTGCGGAGCTCCCGACTCGTGGGCGATGATCTGTTGCGTGCGCAGGGCTATGCGTGCCGAAGCTTCGGTTGGAAGCGCCAGCGCCTCGTCAAACGAATTCGTATGCAGAGACTGCGTTCCGCCCAGCACCGCGGCCATGGCCTGGATCGCCGTGCGCACGATGTTGTTTTCCGGCTGTTGCGCGGTCAGCGTGGAGCCGGCGGTCTGGGTGTGGAAGCGGAGCATCCACGACTTGGGATTCTTGGCCTTGAACTGGTCGCGCATAATCTTCGCCCACATGCGGCGGGCGGCGCGGAACTTCGCGACTTCCTCGAGAAAATTGCTATGGGCGTTGAAGAAGAAAGACAGGCGCGGGGCGAATTTGTCGACATCGAGGCCGGCGCGAATGGCGGCTTCCACGTAGGCGATGCCATTGCCCAGCGTGAAGGCGACTTCCTGGACGGCGGTCGATCCGGCCTCGCGCATGTGATAGCCGGAGATGGAAATCGTATTCCAGTCCGGGACGTTCTCGTTGGTCCACGCGAAGAGGTCGGTGATGATGCGCATGGCCTGCTGCGGCGGATAAATATAAGTGCCGCGCGCGATGTACTCCTTGAGCACATCGTTCTGCACGGTGCCAGAGAGTTTGCGGATGTCCATGTTTTGACGGCGAGCTACGGCTACGTATAAGGCCAGCAGGATCGACGCCGTGGCATTGATGGTCATCGAGGTGGAAATTTTGGTGAGGTCGATGCCGTCGAAGAGGCGCTGCATGTCTTCGATGGAATCGATGGCGACGCCAACTTTGCCGACCTCGCCCACGGCCAAAGCGTTGTCGGAATCGAGACCGATCTGAGTGGGCAGATCGAAGGCCACGGATAATCCCGTGGTGCCGTTGGCCAGCAAATATTTGTAGCGCTTGTTCGATTCCTCGGCGTCGCCCATTCCGGCATACTGGCGCATGGTCCAGAGCCGGCCGCGGTACATGGTGGCCTGCACGCCCCGCGTGTAGGGGAACTGGCCGGGATAGCCAACCTCGCGGTCGTAGTCGAACTCGGCCAGATCGGCGGGCGTGTAGACGGGCCGGACGGCGATGTGCGAAGATGTCTCCTCTTTGTGCTGAAGCTCGGTGTGCTTAGCCCCGTTGGGAAGCGTGGCTGGCTTGCTTGCCGGATGTGTCAATACGTTGGACATTGATTTCCTGCCTTCTTGCCATGAACTCTTAGCTCTTAGCCCTTCTTTTGACGCGCCAGAAGGAGCTTAGACCGAACCATGTAAATGAAACGGTGAAGCATATCGCCAGAACCAATCGGCCGGGTCCGGTCGCATGGCCTGATTGATACCTTCCGTACTCTCGCAGTCCGGCCATGGCTCCTACGGCAGCCATTGCCAGGAAAGTGAAGCCCGTGACTTCGAGCCAGAGCTGGTGCAGAGCTCTGCCGCAAGCGCGGCCGGAGGTGCGGAGAGCGGCGAGCAGCGCCCTGCCGGTGCGGCTGCTCTCCACCAGATCGATGGCGGCCCGGAAAATGCGCTTAATGTTTCCGACTGTTTGGCCGTCGATCATTGTCCGGTCACCTAATCTCCGGTCACTCTGTCCAGGCACTTTCGATCGTCACTATTCGGGCCCTGTCGGTCACTCGGGCCGGTTACGGCGGACTGCCACACAGGTCGATTTTAGCAGCCGCGGGAGGTACAATGACGATGGGCGGCATCACCATAGGCTGTGATGATCGTCATTAGCGGCGCGATTCGAGGGGGAGGCGTGGACCAGCAACTGAAGCAGCTTATGAAAGAACTCGGAGAGGCGATCAACGAGTCGCTTTCCGATTCCGAATCGATCGCCGAAGTGGTTTCGCGAATCAAAGAAAGCGGGTATGACATTTTCCTGGTGCTAGAGGCCACGATTGGCGTCAGCAAGCAGGGAGAGAACTCGACCGACAAGACTTCGCTGGTCTCGACTCTAAGCACCAACGCCGAGTTGAAGATCAGCGATCAGGATTTGAAGTTCTTGAAGTCTCTTCGCATCAAGCTCGATCAGGAGCCGGAAGAAGAGTAGCTGGCCTGCTGACTCTTTCCTGAAAATTCTTCTTACTGCCGCGCCAACGGCTTTTGCAGCTGGGCGATTTTGCCGTGGGCGGAAGTCTGCTGATATCGCGCAATGCCCTGATACAGAGCCTCGGCAATCTGCTGCCGGTAAGCCGCGCTCTGCAGGTTGCGTTCGTCGGCCGGGCTGCTGACAAAAGAAATCTCGGTGAGAATCGAGGGCATGGTCGTCCCGGTCAAAACCACAAAGGCGGAGTCTTTGATGCCGCGGTCGCGGATGCCCGGACTGCTCGCCGCCAGGGTCGAGTAAAGCGCGCGCTGCACGCTCGCCGCCAGCTTCCGGGATTCTTCGATTTTTTCGTGCAGACCACCTACTGATAGTGCTACCGGCGTGAGGTTAGCCACGCTGCCATCTTCGCGCCGCTCGCCCTCGCGCGCGCCCGGAGCGGAAAACATATCGCTGAAGTAAGTCTCCACCCCGCGTGCCGCTGCCGAGGTGCTGTAGTTGGCGTGAATCGAGACAAAAAGATCGGACTGCGTGCGGTTGGCAATATCGGCGCGCTGTTCCAGAGGCAGGTAAGTGTCGTCGGTGCGCGTAAACATTACTTCGGACCCCATGCGAGTCTGCAGCAGTTTGCCCAGGCGCCGGGTCACATCGAGCACCAGATCCTTTTCCAGCAATCCCTGGCGGCCCACGGTTCCGAGGTCCCAGCCGCCGTGCCCCGCGTCGAGCACGATGCGAAACTTCCCGGTTCTCGCGGGCAATGGCTGGTCGGAGACGTTGGCTGCGAATGCCGCCACTGGAGCTGGTTTCGCGGCTTGCGGCGGTAGATTCACGCTTGATGGATGACCGAGACCGGCCTGGGTTGGGGCAGCTTGCCGAGTTGCCGGTGGCATGGCCGCAAGCTGAGAGGAAGGTGATTTATCTGCCGACAGATTTCTATCGCTGCCGCGCAACTCGACCACCAGGCGATACGGACTCGATTCCATGCTGACCGAGAAATTCGATCCGTCTCTCGTATCGAGCACTATGCGGGTCACTCCGGCAACGGGCTGGCCGATGCGCACCCGCGTCAGCGACGGATCGCCAACATCCATCGTCTTGCCCTCCAGTTCCGCGGGCAGAACGGTGTCGTGCAGATCGAAATAGATGCGCTCCGGCGACATCAGCCGGTGCACTTCGTAGGGAACCTGGTCTTCCATGTCGATCACCACCGTGCTCGCGGTGGAGGACGACCAGTGGCGCACGCCCATGATTTTAGGCAGCGCCGCCATCTTGTCCGCGGCGACAGCAGTGAGCGGAGCGGCGACGGAAGTTTTGGAATCGAGGTTGGGCGGGTTCATCAGATTGTCGGAGACGGCATTCGGCGGTGTCTCCGGCGATTTGGCTTCTCTGTGTGACGAAGGCGTGGCAGCTGAGGACGTTGCGCCTACGGGCTTGAGGATTGCCAGGTTTCCACGAGTGATTCCCCACCATGCGCCCGCGGAAAACAATGCCGCAACCGCAACCAGGCCCATCACCACGCTCAATCCCGGATGCGGGGTAGCGAAAAAGCCCGGCAGCAACAACTTTTTTCGCGGCGCACGCGCCGGATATGCACTTTGCAGGAAGGTAAACGACGATTCGGGTTCGTCGGGATCCGTGGCAGCAACGGTAATAGAATTTTCGGTAGTGCAGTCAATCTTCGCAGCACCAGCCTCGACTGCCTCAGGCAATTCGACCGCAAGAGCGGGAAACATGCCGGGTTGCGACAAGCTTTCAACGTCCGCAAATGCTGCACTGGGCGAATCAAGCTGCTGTGGCACGGGCTGAGACGGGGCAAGCCCCGCCTCTACGACGGATTCAGTGACTGAAGGCTGATGCTCCAAGGCTTGATCGCTGACAGCGGCGCTCGGCTGCAATACTTCTTCAGCCACATCCGACAGCCACAAGATGCGCCGGTCCTCATCTTCCGGTTTGAGGGCGGAAAGAATCAGCTCGGCGAACAAATCAAAACTGCGAATGTCGTTATCGGAGAATGCTCGCGGAGATTTTGAGAACGCCTGCAACACGCCGAGCGGCTTGCCCCGTCCGCGCAGCGGAACCAGCACCGTGGAGCGAGCCCCCAACTGGCAGGCGATGTCAAACTCGACCCTCAGGTCGATTTGACAATCATCGCAACGGAGAATGCGTCCCGTCTCCAGGCAATCCTGCAAGAATTCGAATTCGCTCCGCAGCCGTCGCTGGCGATCAAGCGAGAGGACGCCGACACAGGCGCGGCACACAAACTCCTGGCCCTCGGCCAGTGCGATCACAATTCCGTCGGCGTTCGTGATGGACAGCAGTTTGTCGCAGATCAATTGCAGGACTTCATCCAGCATGAAGCGTTCGGTTTCGAACAAATCGCCGTTGGAGCGCTCAGAGCCGCTTTCAGAATTCCTTTCGAAGCCGTGCTCCGCAGCCAGTTTGCGGGTTCGCACCTGGTTATGGAGGGTGGAAAAGGCAAGCAAAGCGCGCAAGGTCTCCTGGCGGGCGAGCGATTCGAGCACGCGATTGCCCTCGCGCAGACGAGAAGGCGCGCCAGTCAATGTCTCTGACGACTCGGGCCGGGTTGGATGGGCGCTCATGCTGGGGCGGTCAGAACCAGGAACAGTCTATCTTCATTGGTATCTAGAGTCGGGAGCAGGCCATCGTCCGCCTGGTCAAGTTACGGGCCGCTGGGACGATTTCCACAGTGTGGTGGCCACAAACCTCTGCATCTCAGGGTAATGTCTGCGGCCCAGCACCGCAATGTTCGGGAGTACACGTCCGGGTGGCGATTTCCACCGCGCTACGACCTTTCAGCTTTTGCCGGAGTTGGCTAACCGTCCTAATCTGGCGATAGTAAAAATATCCGGAGACGTGATGGCGGACGAAGTAGACCAGGAACGGGCAGAAAAATCCAGAAAATTAAGTTGGTGGTGGCGCGGCGGAGTTATTGCCAGCGGCTTGGCCGGCGCTTCGGCTGTGGTGGCATTCCGGGGGTGCTGGCACACCAATATGGGCTGGCCGGTCGGGTTGCACGGCTATTCTTACCAGGTTTGTCTCAACTGTGGTGCCATGCGCCTGTTTGACGAGCAACGCTTCCGTGCCTATGGTCCCTTCCGCAACGATCTGGAGGAACTCATCGCCTGGCACGAGGCGCGGTCCATGAGGGCGCATTCGAGGTGAGGAGGAGTCTGCGGCATCTGGTGACTTAGCATCGAATCGAGGATTGGGCTCACCAGGGATGGGGCTGGAAAGATGGGAGCCTTCGGAACCCGTCGTGATTTTTCGAGGCTCCGACGTTTAGCGCCGGTGGGCGGCTCGGGCCCCGACCGGCTGATTTTCCGTCTGATACCATTCCACCGTGCGGCGCAGACCGTCTTCAAAATTCACGAGCACCTTGTATCTGAGCCGCTTTTCCGCGGCGGAGATGTCGGCCAGCGAATGTTTGATGTCCCCAGCACGCTCGGGAGCATAGTGAACCTCACCGCTGTAACCAGTTAGCCCCTTCAGGGCGACGAAGGTTTCGTTCAGCGTGATGCGCCTTCCAGTGGCGCAGTTGAAGACGCGCCCGGCGCACTCCGCTGCCGGCGTCGAACACGCCAGCAGGTTGGCGGAGACGGCATTATCGATATAGGTAAAATCGCGGCTGGTTTCGCCATCGCCGAAAATCGTGGGTTGCTCCCCGCGCAGCATCTGCATGCTGAACTTAGCGAGCACGCCAGAGTATTGAGAAGTAGGATCCTGCCGCGGCCCAAAAATATTGAAATAGCGCAGGCTGACGGTCTCCAGGCCATAGCAGCGGTAGAACGAAATCATGTAAAGCTCGCTCGCCAGCTTGGCCACCGCATAAGGCGAGATCGGGTTGGGAGTCATCGCTTCATGCTTGGGAAGCGTCGGCGTATCGCCGTAAGCCGACGACGATGCCGCATAAACTACGCGCTTCACCTTGGCGTCGCGGGCTGCCAGCAGAACATTGAGCGTGCCATTAACATTGGCGCGGTTGCTGGCCATGGGATCGAGCACAGACTTCGGAACCGACGGGATCGCGGCCTCGTGCAGCACATAATCCATGCCTCGGCACGCGTCGTGCATGGCATCCAGATCGAGAATGTCGGCCTCGCGGAAGTCCATCCGCCCGAGCACTTCGGTCAGGTTCTCGCGTCTGCCTGTCGAAAAATTATCTACGCCCCGCACCTCGTCGCCGCGATCGAGCAGCGCGCGCACCAGCGAAGACCCAATAAACCCGGCGGCCCCAGTCACCAGATACTTAGCCATATGCAGTCAATGATAACGGATGATGGCGCGTCAGCCTCCCCGAGGATCACACCAGAGTAACTTGCGCTTTGGGCGTGCCGAACGGGCGTTCTTAGTTGGGGAAGGAGTCTATGACCGGCGAACCCGATCTGCGATCTGATGGAACTCCTCGCGCGAGAGCACCGGCTTCTTCTGAAAAAAGTCCGCAATCTCATCCAGAACGGCCCTGGAATCCACTGTTTCTGCGTCGAGGATGACAGCCTGCTCGGTGGAGACCGGTGGTGGGGCGGTCTGCCCCGCCAGTTTGGCGATGAGTTGCTGCAGTTCAAGCCGTTGCACGGGCTGCGTGTCTGTGAAGTAGATTCCCATACCTAGAGACGGATACGAAGCACGGATCGTGCCCGGGGACAGGATACGCCGCCCACATGAGGTAAGCACAAGCTGCACCCTCGAACCGACCGGGAAGGTGCTGGCCATTTCCACGTAGCATCCGTTAAGGCTGATGTCGGTGAGGGTTCCCCACATCCGCACGTCGCTGCCCTGCACGCGAAGTTCGACGCTGCCCGAACAACGCAGGCGAGGACTTTTCCGGCGCTCCTCTGCAGAGGCTTTGGCCGGGGCTGGCGCCGTCGCTTGGCCGTGACCTTGCGGAGTCGACGGTGCGCGCTCGGCTTGCGCCAACTTCATCCGGCGAAGATGGTTCACCCCGGATTCGCTTTCACCAGGATCGGATGACCAGGCAGCTTTTTCTGTAAAGACGCGCGGGTCCACAACTCCTCCAACGACGAACCAACCGTTCATCAGATCGGACCTTTGTGGAAAAAACTTTAGTCCGCGGCGAATTGGTCAACCGAAGCGCGAATCCGCTGCCAAAGTTCGTCTTTGCCGGATCCGGTCTTGGCCGAAAAGGCCACCACCGACGCATTCCCGTGGGCGTGACTCAGGGTCTGCATGGAGTTTCGCAGCTCGTTGCCCGACAGCCGGTCAGACTTTGTAGCCACAATCACATACGGCCGTTCCTTGGCCGTCAGGAACTCCAGTAACACGCCGTCGCTTTCCTGCGGAGGAACATTCGCATCGACCAGAACCAGACATAGGGCAAGGCTGGAGCGCTGGTGGAGGTAAGGGTCCACAAATCGGGCCCAGTCCGCCGAGACTTCACGCGAAACTTTGGCGTAGCCGTAGCCCGGCAGGTCGGCGAAGAGCAACTCAGGCCGCGGCTGGCCGGCGCGGCGCACCTCATAGAAATTGATGCTTCGAGTTCGCCCTGGAGTGTTGCTGGTGCGCGCGAGTTTGGTGCCCACCAGCGAATTGATAAGGCTCGACTTGCCGACGTTCGACCGGCCAAGAAACGCGACCTCCGGCACTCCGGGGCGAGGAAAATGCGTAAGGTCGCTCGCCGACAAAAGAAATCGCGCCAGAATCCGCATAACCACAGTGTCCAGTGTTTGGGTCGCGCAAGGCAAGCGGCGCGAGGAAAATAAGTTGGTGAGAAAGGTGCGCTAGAGACCGAGCGGGCGTTTGTTTTCTACTTCGTGCTCCCGGATCGGATGCAGTTTGTGGAAAAGGGCGAGGCCTCCAGCGATGACGACTCCGATGAGAACGCTGATCAGGAAGAACCAGCGATAGGCGGGGAGGGCGATGAGCAGCACTGCCACCACGACCAACGCGACCACGAGCCCCGCGGAGCCCTTCAAGCTGAATCCCCTCCAATTGCCTCGCTCGGATTCCATTTACTCATTTTACTGAATCGCCGCCGGGATTCTCCAGGGTTTTGCGTAGATGCGCCCTAAGCGACCTTGAGCGAAAACCCGGCAATCATAGTCTTCAATGCCAGGGCATTGGCTGCGGCATAGCCATGCTGGTCATTGTCAAAGTAAACGTAAATTGCTTTCAGCTCGCGAGACCAGGCTTGAATCTGGCGGGCCCAGGTTCGCAACCTTGCTTCGTTATAACTGCCCTGATATTTGCCGGCTGCGGGACCATGCAGTCGAATGTAGGCAAAGTCAGCGGTGACGCGCATGGGAGATTGGTATCCCGCGAGTTCGTAGATGCAGAAGGCGGAGTTGAACTTTCTAAGGATGGAGTCGATCTCCGGCGTGAGCCAGGACGGCTCGCGAAATTCAAAAGCATAGCGCAGTTCGCGGGGGAGAATCTCCAGCAGGCTCGTGAGGCGATGCGCATTGACTCGCCAGTGCGGCGGAAGTTGAAAGAGAACCGGACCCAATTTCGGCCCGAGGTGGGCCGCTCGCGGCAGCAGGTTGTCGAGAGCGTTCTCCGGATCTTTGAGCTTTTTGTTGTGCGTGATATAGCGGCTGGCCTTGACGGCAAAAACGAAATTGGCAGGAGTGGCGGAGCGCCACGCGTCGAAGGCCTGGACCGTTGGCAGGCGATAAAAACTGTTATTCAGTTCGACGGTATCGAAGTGCTGAATGTAGTAATCCAGCATTTTCGAGTCAGAAGTCGTGGCCGGATAAAACGGTCCTTTCCAGTGCTTGTAGTGGAAACCGGAGGTGCCGGTGCGAATGTCGCAAGTCATGTATGGAGATGGATGGGAAGCGAAACAACAAGGTTGGCCGGGCAGATGCTCAGAGCTGATCAAAGTTGATCAGCCCGGACCTGAGCAGGAATTCGCAACTTCCGCAGACCCTATTGCCTGGCAGGAATTTCCGCAGCCGGCGGCGTCGCGATCGGGGACATGGTCTCGGCTTCTGATGGCATCTGCGGCAGCGGGCCTTCCAGGGCTACGGCGAGGACCTGGTCCATGTTGTCGACGAAATGAAGCTTCATCGCTGTGCGCAGGTTCTCAGGGACTTCGGCCACATCTTTTTCATTTTCCTGGGGCAGGATCACTTCGAATAATCCGGCGCGATGGGCGGCGAGCAGCTTTTCTTTCAATCCGCCGATGGGCAGTACTTTGCCGCGCAGGGTGATTTCGCCGGTCATGGCGAGATCGCGGCGGACGGGAATCTTGCTCAAGGCACTGGCCAGCGCGGTGGCGATAGTGATGCCGGCGGAGGGGCCGTCCTTGGGAATCGCGCCCTCGGGCACGTGCACGTGAATGTCGAGGTTGCGGTAGAAATCGCGGGGCAGTCCGAGGCGCGCGGCACGCGAACGAATGTACATCATGGCGGCTTGCGCCGATTCCTGCATGACGTCGCCGAGTTTGCCGGTCAAGGTGAGCTTGCCCTTGCCATCGACCACCGTGGCCTCGGTGCTGAGGATCGAGCCGCCGACCTCGGTCCAGGCGAGGCCGGTGACCAAGCCGACTTCGCTCTTTTCGTGGGCGAGCGTGTCACGGAACTTCAGCACGCCGAGCCAATCGCCGATTTTTTCCGGCTCGATCGCCGCGGTGAAACTAGCGCCTTCTTTGACCACCTTGCGCGCGACCTTCCGGCAGATGTTGCCGATTTCGCGCTCCAGGTTGCGCACTCCGGCTTCGCGCGTGTAGCTGCGAATGATCTGCCGGATGGCATCGTCGGAGAACTGAATGTTCTTGTCCGTCAGCCCGGCTTGCGCCATCTGCTTCTTTACCAGGAACTGTTTTGCGATTTCAACTTTTTCCGGCTCGGTGTAGCCGTGCAGGCGCAGCACTTCCATGCGGTCCTGCAGCGCGGGTGGAACGGTGTGAATCACGTTGGCGGTGGCCACGAAAAAGACCTGCGAGAGGTCGTACTCGACGTCGAGATAATGATCAACGAACATAAAATTCTGCTCGGGATCGAGGACCTCAAGCAGCGCCGCCGAGGGATCGCCGCGGAAATCCATCGACATCTTGTCGACTTCGTCGAGCATGAAGACCGGGTTCTTGGTGCCGGCCTTCTTCATCATCTGGATGATCTGGCCGGGCAGGGCGCCGATGTAGGTGCGGCGATGGCCGCGGATTTCAGCCTCGTCGCGCACTCCACCGAGCGACATGCGCACGAACTTGCGGCCGGTCGCCTTGGCGATCGACATGCCGAGCGAGGTTTTGCCGACGCCGGGAGGCCCGACAAAGCAGAGAATTGAGCCTTTGGGATTCTTGACGAGTTGGCGGACGGCGAGAAATTCAAGAATGCGCTCCTTGATTTTCTCGAGGCCGTAATGATCTTCGTTCAGGACTTTTTCGGCGCGCGAAATATTGCGAATTTCCTTGGAGCGCTTCTTCCACGGCACGGCCAGCAGCCAGTCCAGGTAGTTGCGCGAAACCGTTGACTCGGCCGACATGGGCGGCATTGCTTCCAGCTTTTTCAGTTCCTGGATGGCCTTGTCGCGCACTTCCTTCGGCATGCCCGCCGATTCGACCTTCTTCTTCAGTTCATCGAACTCGCTCTTTTCGCCTCGGCCCAGTTCTTTTTGGATCGCCTTAATTTTTTCGTTGAGGTAATACTCTTTTTGCGCTTTCTCCATCTGCCGCTTCACGCGCGACTGGATGGTGCGGTCCATGTTGAGCTTTTCGATCTCGACGTCGAGGACGTCGCCGATACGATTCAGGCGTTCGGCGGGATCGAAAATTTCGAGCAATCCCTGCTTCTCTTCGATGGAAAGCTGGAGGTTGGCGGCGATGGTGTCGGTGAGCTTGGCCGGATCTTCCATGCGCACGGCCGCGATCATGGTCTCGTAGTTGAGCGACTGGCAGAGCTTTACATACTGCTCAAACATGCCGGTGACGCGCTGCATGCCGGCTTCAATCTGCGGAGTCGTCTCGGTGGCGTAACGCGCGACCCGCACGGTCGCTTGCAGATAGCCGTCGGTTTCAACGACCTGCAGAATCTTGCCGCGTTCGATGCCTTCGACCAGAACCTTGATGTTGCCGTCGGGCAGCTTCAGGCTCTGGACGATGTTGACGATGGTGCCGACCTGGAAGATGTCTCCGGCTTTCGGTTCGTCGATGGAGGCATCGTGCTGGGTGGCGAGAAATATTTTCTTGTCGCTGGCCAGAGCTTCTTCGAGAGCGTGCACGCTCGACTCACGGCCGACCACGAACGGGGTCATCATGTACGGAAAGATGACCACGTCACGAATGGGCATCATCGGCAGTTTCTTGCTCTCGAATTTTTCTTTAGGGTTCGACAACTCGTTCTCCCGTTCTCTGGTCGCTTCAGTCAGGGGCTAAAGCCCACGTTTCTGAAGTCCTGATTGGCGCGGCTAAAGCCGCGCCCTACCCTTCTTGCTCGAAGCCGCGTGCTACCCACACCGGTGCACTCCTAGCTCGCCGCTTTTTCGATCATTGACAGCGAGACGTTGCGCTTTTCCACCATCTCGCGCGTCACTTCAAATTCCTTGACCTTCTTCTGGCTGGGCAAACTGTACATGAGCTCCAGCATCAGTTCTTCGAGGATCATGCGGAGGCCGCGGGCTCCAACTTTGCGCGCCATAGCCTGGCGTGCGATGGCGCGGTTGGCATCATCGCTGAATTTGAGCCTCACGTTCTCGAACTCAAAGAGCCGCTGGTATTGTTTCACAATCGCGTTCTTTGGGCGCGTCAAAATTTCAACCAGCGCGTTTTCATCGAGTTGCTGGAGCACACCCATCACCGGCAGGCGCCCGACGAATTCGGGGATCAGGCCGAACTTGATCAGATCTTCCGGCTGCGCCTCTGAAACCAGCTCGAAGTTACGCTTGGAGGAGGCAACCGTCTGCTCGGTTTCCTCTTCGGCTCCGGTGCGGAAGCCGAGCGCCTTCTTGCCGATGCGCCGGCCAATAATCTTCTCGAGGCCGACAAAAGCCCCGCCGCAAATGAAGAGAATGTTTGTGGTATCGACCGGCGTAAATTCCTGGTGTGGATGCTTGCGTCCACCCTGCGGAGGAACGTTAGCAATCGTGCCTTCAAGAATCTTCAGCAGCGCCTGCTGCACGCCCTCGCCGGATACATCGCGAGTAATGGAAGGGTTCTCATCCTTGCGCCCGATTTTATCGATCTCGTCAATATAGATGATGCCGGTCTGAGTGCGACTGACGTCACCCTCAGCAGCCTGCAGAAGCTTCAGGATAATGTTTTCGACATCCTCGCCGACGTAGCCCGCTTCGGTGAGTGTGGTTGCGTCAACGATGGCGAAGGGCACGTCGAGCATGCGCGCGAGCGTTTGTGCCAGAAGAGTCTTGCCGGTACCCGTCGGCCCGATCAGCAGGATGTTCGACTTCGTCAGTTCCACGCCATCGCCCGAGCGCTGGCGATTCATGTAAATGCGCTTGTAGTGGTTGTAGACGGCGACGGCCAGCTTTTTCTTTGTCTGCTCCTGCCCGATCACGTACTCATCGAGGAAGGTTTTGACCTCCTGCGGCTTCGGCAGTTGGTTCGGAACCGCAGCCGCCGGCGTCGCAGTGCGATCGTCTTCGAGAATGGAATTGCAGACGGCCACGCACTCGTCGCAAATATAGGCGCGCGGATAATCGCTCGGCGACGAGATAAGTTTGGCGACCGCGTCCTGCGACTTATGGCAGAACGAGCAGCGCAGCATCTCCTCTGATCCCGACCTGGTTTTCACTCGGCGTTACTCCTTTTTCTCTGGTGGCCTGGCCGCCGCTGAAGGCTTGAGCCTGCTGGCAACCGGCGACCGGCTCCGTCTTTGCCGAGACCTGCTGGCACTGATCGCCTCAAACTGCAGATCATACCTTCTATCTCGTCTTATAGATGATATCGTCGATGATTCCGTATTCCTTGGCCTGCTGCGAATTCATGATGAAGTCGCGTTCCACATCTTTTTCCACTTTGTCGAGCTTCTGGCCGGTATGCTTGGCCATCAACTGGTTGGTAATTTCACGCATGCGCAGAATTTCGCGCGCGTGAATGTCAATGTCGGTGGCCTGCCCCGACAGTCCGCCCATCGAGGGTTGATGGATCAGGATGCGCGAATTGGGCAGCGCCAAACGTTTTTTCGCCCGTCCCGCGGTCAGCAACAAGGCTGCCATTGACGCCGCCTGCCCGATGCAGATCGTGGTCACATCGTTCTTCACGTACTGCATCGTGTCGTAAATGGCCATCCCCGCCGTGATCGAACCGCCCGGCGAGTTGATATAGAGTTGAATGTCTTTTTCCGGATCTTCCTGCGCCAGGAACAGCATTTGCGCGATCACCAGGTTGGCGATCGTGTCGTCAATCGGCGTGCCTATAAAGATGATATTGTCGCGCAGCAGCCGGGAATAGATGTCATAGGCGCGTTCGCCCCGTCCCGTCGACTCGATCACCATCGGTACCAGCATCATTCGCTCCTCATGAGTGCTCGATTTAAAAGTGGATATGGAACTGGAGTCACCTTCACGCTTCACACTC
The DNA here is from genome assembly GCA_963775845.1 of uncultured Acidobacteriaceae bacterium. Classification (GTDB taxonomy): domain Bacteria; phylum Acidobacteriota; class Terriglobia; order Terriglobales; family Acidobacteriaceae; genus Acidiflorens. The sequence continues at coordinate 2,044,520 of CAVZKN010000002.1, forward strand.
CTGCCCCAGAAGTCGAGGTTCGCGCTCGGGGGAGGATTGAACTGCCCACGCCGTTCCAGTCACTACGCGGACTGATGATACAGAAATTCGAGGGTCTTCTCGTTGCGGATTCTGGTTCGCATCCTATCGAGCGCCCCATCCCGTGTCAAACGTGCGCGTACCGCCTCCGAAGTCTGTTTCGACTGTTGCGCCAGGGCTTCCAGTTCGCGGTCGAACTCTTCCTCGCTGACCTGAATATTTTCTTCCTCCGCCACGCGTTCGAGCAGCAGCGCCGCCTTGACGTCGTGGATTGCCTGGTCGCGTTGTCCCACTCGCAGACGCTCGAGATCCATCTTCTTCATCTGCTCGGCGGTCAAGCCTTGCGCCGCCAGCGCGCGCAGTCCCCGCTCCAGGCGTATGTCGATCTGTTGCTCGACCAGCGACTCGGGAACCTCAAAATCATTGCGCCGGATCAGTTCGCCCACCAGTTTGTCTTTCGCTTCATGCTCCGCCTGGTGCTTGCGCTCCGCTTCCATCTGCTCGCGAATTGCCTTGCGCACATCGTCCATCGTCTGAAACTCGCCTAGTTGCTTGGCGAACTCGTCGTTCATCTCGGGCAAGCTTTTTTGCTTGATCCCCTGCACCTTCACCGCATAAGTGAACGTCTTCCCCGCCAGCCGCTTATCCTGCGTATCTTCGGGATAGCTCACATCGAAAGTCCGCTCGTCTCCAGCGCTAGCCCCGCGCAAATTGGCCGTGAATTCGGGCATCGTGTTCTCGCCGGCGATCTCGACCAGGACTTCATCCATGTGCACCGGCTGGCCGCCGCCGGCTTTTCCTTCGCCGGTTTTGCCCTCTGTCTTTGTCTCGACAGTCTTGGCTTCGCCAGGCTTTGATTCCCCAGGCTTGGGATGGCCGTCGAGCGAGACCTGAGCGAAATCGCCATCGGCCAGGGTCCGTCCTTCGATCGGATTAAACGTGGCATGGCGCTCGCGCACTTCATTCAGCGCCTGTTCCACATCCGCCTCCGCAACCGCAACCTCCGGATGCTCGGCACGCAACTCCTTGTAGCCTTCCAGCTTGATTTCAGGCAGAATCTCGAACGCCGCCTTGAAGCGCAGCGGTTCGCCATCATGCAGGTGCAGGTCGGTCACGCGCGGCTGCGATACCGGATGCAGACTCAACCTCTCTGCCTCCTGCCGAAAGAAGCGCGGAATCAGCGCCTCAACCATGTCGGTCTTGATCTCTTCAGAAAAACGCTGGCGGATAATCGAAGCCGGAACGTGCCCGCGCCGGAATCCCGGAATGCGCGCCACCTTCTGATATTTCTGGATCAACGAGTTGGTCTGCCGGTTAACCTCGTCGACCGGAATCTCAACCTGAATCTCACGCCGGGTAGCGCTTTCTTTAGCGCTTGCCTGGGACGGCTTGTTCGGTAGGGTCTGATCGTTGATCGGGTGATCCGTGGTCGCGTGATCCTTGGTCGTCGGATCTTTAATTTCAGCAGGGCTCACAATTACCTTTCGGTGCGGCGCGGCAGCCGAGTCGCTAGAGAACCTGCTCCGCTGCTACGCACATGCCGCAACTCTGAGTGTAAAGACTCTCGAAGAGCAACGTCAAACGCGGGAGGGATGGGAATTCGAAGTTGCGCCCACCAAAGTAATGAGCGTGAAAGATTTTGCAATTTTGGTAATCGGATAATTTTGCAATTTCAACCCCGAGTGGTTTCAAATTGCCAGATTACCCGATTGCAGGATAGCAAAATGCTTCTCCCGACCTGGTTGAAAGTGCTGAATGCAGAAGTTATCTCCTGCACGCTCTGTCCGCGCCTCGTCGTCTATCGCGAGCAGATCGCGCGCGAAAAGCGCCGCGCCTACCGCGACCACGAATACTGGGGCAAGCCGGTTCCTGGTTTTGGCGACCCGAAGGCCCGCGTGCTGGTTCTCGGACTAGCTCCTGGAGCCCACGGTTCCAACCGCACCGGACGCCCGTTTACTGGAGACGCCTCCGGCAACTTCATGTATCCCGTGCTGTACGAAATGGGCTTCGCCAGCCAGCCGACGGCGACCGCTCGCGACGATGGACAGGTTTTAACCGGCCTCTACATCACGGCCGCCGCGCGTTGCGCGCCGCCTGACAACAAGCCGCTGCCTTTGGAGTTGGCCAACTGCGCTCCCTATCTGGAACGCGAACTCGAAGGACTGAAAGAGTTGCGCGTCATCGTAGCTCTCGGACGAATCGGATTCGAAGCTTATCTCAACTATCTGCTGCGCACAAAACAGATCGCCAGCAAGCGCAACTACGAATTCCGCCACGGCGCCGAGTACATCATGCCCGATAGACGCGTTCTGCTGGCGTCATATCATCCCTCGAACCAGAACACGCAGACGGGCAAGCTGACGCGGGAGATGTTCGTGGAAATCTTTCACAAAGCGCGGCGCCTGGCCGATTGAAAGCCGACACGCCGCTCAAGAAAAAAGGCGGGCGTGCCGATATACGGATACAGGGCGGATCCAGCAGCCGCGGACACCTCTGGGCCGGCATGGGGGAACCGTTGCCGCTGGTTGAGCCGCCCTTCTTTACCTGTAGGGATGGAGCTGGTTCCGCGTCATTCGACGGAAGGGTCGCGGCGAGGTGCGTCTCTACGGGCTTACGCTGGGGATGCGGATCGGAATCCCACGAAAACGGGCTCCGGTTCAAGCGATATTCCCCATGCTTCGCGCACGCCGTGCTGGATTTCATCTTTCAAGGCAACCATGTCGCTGGCTGTAGCTTCTCCGCGGTTAATCAGCGCTAATGCATGCTTCGCTGAAATTGCGGCTGCCCCTGATCCATATCCCTTGGAAAATCCGGAATGCTCGACCAGCCAGGCGGCCGATACTTTCCGTTGCGCATCCAGGGCGGGGTGGCTGGGAATTTCAGCTGCCTTGGCGGCAGCGCGTGCTGCCAGATCTTTGAACTGCTCGTCGGTTAGCACGGGATTCTTGAAGAACGATCCCGCGCTTCGGCAATCGGCGTCGCCAGGGACAATCAACATCCCTTTGCTGCGCCTGATCTCGAGGACCGCCGAGCGGACGTCGGCGAGCGATGGCTTCGGCTTTTCCTCCTCGCTGTTTTCGTGAACCCTGTCCGTAAAATATTTCTGCAAGTCGGCATACTTCAACGTCGGCGCCCCGCCCCGCTTCAACCGGTAATTCACGCGCAGGATAATGTAGCGCCTGCGGTCTTCGCCATTAAATCTGCCGTTAAAGATGCTGGAACGATAACGGAATCCACAAGCTGGTCTGGGCAAAATTACGATGCGATCCTCCTTCAGATCGAGAGCGCGCACCGATTCGATCGTGTCGGAGACCTCCTGCCCGTAGGCGCCAACATTCTGCACGGGCGTGCCGCCAACGCTGCCGGGAATGCCGCTCAGGCATTCGACTCCCCCGCAATTCTGCGACACCGTCTGCGCCACAAACTCATCCCACGACACGCCCGCGCCCACGCTGAACAGTATCGCCGAGTTGTGCGCCGCATTTCCTTCCGGAGTCGTAATGCCGCCGAGAGCAATTTTCAGCGCCAGCCCGGGCCAGCCCGCATCGGCGATGACAACATTACTGCCGCCGCCCATCACAAATAGCGGCAGCCCGCGGTCTTTCGCGAATTGCACCGCCTCGCGAACCTCGTCTTCGCGGCGCGCCTCGGCAAAATAGCGCGCCGCGCCGCCCACCCTCAAAGTGGTCAGTGGCGCGAGCGGGATATTTTCCTGCATCGTCATAGAATTTGCGACTGGTAATTTGTAATTGGTAATTTGAAATCTTGCCGATTACAAATTCCGCATCGTCGGAGGCCTAATCTCGCTCTATAGTTAAGGAGCATCTCATGTTTGAAGAGACTCTGATGGTAATTTGAATCGAAAGCCGAAGGTTGCGATTGTCAAATTACCAAGTACAAATTACCCATTGCAAATTCTAGGAGATTTCATGTATCCCGAAATCATGGTTATCCCGATGCGCGAGGAACTGACTCGCCTGGGCATCGAGGAGCTGCATACCGCCGCTGACGTTGACCGCGTTCTGCTCGGCACCCCGGGCACCACCATGGTGGTTGTAAACTCCATCTGCGGATGCGCCGCCGGACGAATGCGGCCGGCAGTTCGGCTCGCATTACAGCATCCTACCGTTCCCCAGCGCGTCGTCACCGTCTTTGCCGGGCAAGATACAGAAGCCACCGAACGCGCGCGCATCTATTTCACAGGATACCCACCCTCGTCGCCTTCCATTGCGATTTTGCACGACGGCAAGCTGGTCTACATGATGGAGCGCCGCCAGATCGAGACGCGCGACGCCTCTTCGATTGCCACGATGCTCAAAGCGGCTTTCGATCAGCACTGCGCGGCGACGATGGCACCGTAGCGTGGTTGTGATTGTGGTCACGGATTATGAGGCCACGCGTCCAGAACTTCGCTGTTTCAGCACAAGACGTTTCGTCACAAAAGCAGGTAAGCGTCATCACAGCCATCCAAATTCGAATGGAGCAAGATCGAAGAAATCGGGGACGCGGAATATTTGCGCCGCCTACTAATCTCCGGAGCATGCTATGGCAACAGAACCTTATCTCGCCGCCGCTATCCGTCAGGATCGAGCCGATTCGCTCACTCCTGCCCAGAAAGAAGCGCTGGAGCAGGGCGTAGCCAAGATCGTTGTGATCGGCGAACAAGTGGGAGTGACTACCGACCAAATGATCGAATTGCTCAAATCCGGTCTGACCGTGGGCGAACTGCTGGAATACCTCGAGGCGCGGTCGGCAGAAGTTGCTTCAGGGTTAGCTCTCAATTCCAAGCTGCCACTTGTAAGCCGGCATCCGTCTGTTCATTGAGAACTGAGATCTGACAACGGAGAACCGCTTTCGCCGTTTGCTCCCACGCTCGCCTTTGAGTAATCTCAAGCGATGCAATTTCTTGAGGAAACCACGGGCGGGGTTCTTTCCGTACCGCCGTTGAGGTTCGACCTGCCCTTCTGGACCGCTGCGCGTTTATGCACTTTGCTCGTCTTCGCGGCCATCCTGCTCTGTTGGTTTGCCTTGGGCGTGCCCACCGCTTTCGCCCAGGACGCACCTCAGCCTGGGCAGCAGGCCAGTCCCTCGCCAGCTGCGCAAACTCCTCCCGAAGAGAAACCGGCCACCCCGCCGGCACCGCCGAAGCCGCTCGCCATATACAATCTGCTCGAACGAAAGTCGGTCGTTTTCCCCGACATCGCTTACAGCACAGAACGCCTTTCGATGGAGCAGAAATTCAAGCTGTCGGTCGATAACAGCGTCTCCGTCGACTCCATCGCCTGGGCAGCCCTCGGCTCGGCGGTCAGCCAGGCCGCTGATTCGCCCACCGGATTTAATCAGGGTTGGAATGGCTACGGCAAGCGCTTTGGCGCCGATCTGGCGCGCGAATCCTCCAGCGAACTCTTCGGAACTTTTCTGCTAGCGTCATGGCTGCACGAAGATCCCCGTTTCTATTCGGAGATCAACCCGCCATTGCTTCACGCGGTGAAGTATTCGGCGCAACGCGTCTTTATCATGCGCAACGATGACGGGCACGATGTGATCGGCTGGTCAAAGCTGGGAGGGCCGCTGATGTCAGAAGCGCTGGCGAATGTCTACTACCCTGACCGCAATCGGACGGTGGGAGATACCTTGCTTCGTTACGGGCTCGACCTGGCCAGCCGCATGGGTGGAAACATGCTGCGCGAATATTGGCCGACAGTATTGAACAAGATGAGCCATACTCCACGGGCGAATGGCGCTCGCAATTAATTATCCCGAAAGGCACATTGTCTATATTCTGTAGACGCATCCAACGGAGTGAAAAAGCCTGTCGGGGAAAGCGATAACGATACCAGGAGATAAAGATTGAGGAATCGGATACTGTGTGTGGTGATTTATTGCGGACTTATAGCCTCAGCTTCGGCCCAGTCGACTTACAACCATTACACTTTCAACTTCGGCGGCGGCCCGGGCATCGGCCGAGGAGATGTCGCTAATTTTTCGGGCAACACTTTTCAGGCAACCGTCGGCGGCGGGATGAATATCAATCGCCTGTTTGGCGTGACCGCCGAATACATGTATTACGATCTGTCGTTGCGGCCTACGGTGAGCCAGAGGGACGGCCTGCCGAATGCCAGCGGCCATTTCCAGTCGATCAGCTTGAACGGGATCGTCAACGTGCCCCGCCATCTTGGAAAATGGGGCGCTTACGGAATTGCCGGCGTAGGCTACGACGATCGCAGCGTCTCGATACAGCACAGCTATCCGCTGCAAAGCGGAGCGGTCTGCCAACCTCCCTATTATCTTTGGTGGGGAATTTACTGCGTCCAAAGCGCGTTTGGCGGCCCTCTCACCGTCAGCGGCCCGCAAACCCTCGGGTCGTATTCGAGGACTGCCGGCAGTTACAACTTCGGCGGCGGAATCACTTATCAACTGGAATCCTGGCGCCGGGCCAAGATTTACGTTGAATACCGTCGCCATGAGGCGTATCAGGCCGACGCCAAGACCATCGTCTGGCCGATATCGATCGGGCTCCGCTGGTGAACGCGGAAACAATATTGGCCGTCAAAGTTTCTGACGGCCAACCGTTGTTTTGATGTTCGAGTTTGCCGGTTAGTTTCCGGCCGTGGCTGCTTTCGCCAAACTAAGCGGGCTGTTTTTCGCGGCTTCTCGTCCAAAATACATTTGGTACGAATGGTAAGTGCCATACATAACCGGTAAGACCAGAAGCGAAACCGGCCAACCGCCGTGCTGATGCACGGTGATCGTCATGGACGCCACACCCGCACTCAACACGTAGTAGGGAAATGTCATCTGCGCGATGTTCGTCCAGATTTTGCGGACCAACTCTCCGTCGGTGAGCGCGATCACGATCGACACGGGTACCGTTTGCATCAGGAAGAAACCCGATACCGCCAGTGGCAGCAGTAATGCACCGGAGAGCGAGGCTGGTTGGCCGTTTGCTCCCTGGTGAAAGACGCGCCAGCCGATGGCAACCGCGGACGCCATCGAACTGACGTTGAACAGCATTTGCACGGGGATCGGTTTCACCCCGCCTTTCGGCCAGCACTGCGCGGCAGTCGAGGCACAGGCAACCAACAGTGCCTCCGCCAGGTTGAGTTCGGCAACCGCCAGGAGCACGAAGGGCAGATTGACTGACATGGTTCCAGTCAACCCAGGCAATTTCACTTTCATTCGTGCGGCGGCAATGGCAATCGCGAATAACGTTAGGGCTTCCAGTGGATGCCAGTTGGTGGCCTGCGTCAGGCCGTAACCAACCGAGCAAAGTCCGGCGGCGGAAATCAGGGCGATGAATGCGTTAGCTTGTCGTGGGTTGTGACTCATAAAATTTTCCTCCTTCTTCTCACTGGTGGTCACAAACCACGCTTACTGTTCCCCAATCGCATCGGAAAAGGCCTGGTTAGTATTCGTACTGGTGCCCCAGACGACGCTAGTCGCGGGGCTGCTGGAGGTACTCCAGACCACGCTGTAGCCCGTCAGACTGCTGGCGCCCCATACGACCGAACTGGCAGAGAGGGAAGAAGCGCCCCAAACCACCGAGCTGCCGCTAACGTTGGCACCCCAGACCAGCGAAGTACCCCACACGACGGAGTTGCCCCAAACCACCGAACTGCCTGCGATTGCCGAGTTGCCGGTAATCAGTGATACCGTGCCATTGGCGTTCACGACCGCGCTCGGTGAGAGTGCGCTCCCCACAGTTGTTGAAGCCTTGTCGTTGTTCGCAATCGCCGCGGCAATGTCGAGGTAGCCCGCTCCCACTGTAAACAGATCGTAGTACGCGGTGTACGTCTGGCCCGTGTCGGGGTCGACAGCTACACTCGAAGTAGGAAAGGTCTTGTAGGCCGTCTTCATCAGACGCGCTTTGATCTGGTCTGGCGTCAAGTTCGAAGTTTGCTGCAGCAACATGGCAACCACACCACTCACAACCGGAGTGGCCATGCTGGTGCCGCTGAGTACGAAGTAGTCGTAATTATTGTCTGTGCCCTTCACCATGTTTCCCGGGTAAAGAGTCGCCAGCGTGCTCCCCTGGGAAATAACCGATGTGACGAGATTTCCCGGAGCCAGGATGTCCGGCTTTACGACATGGTCGTAAGTGGTCGGTCCTTTCGAGCTGTAACTAGCAATCTGATCGTCCGTCCGGGTGGCCGTGTTCATCGTCTTCATGGCGCCGACCGTGATCACATAGGGATCATTCCCCGGCGCAGTCACGGTGCCGTAGCCATCGCTGCCGTTGACGCTCAGGCGGCCATAGTTGCCCGCAGCCACCACCACCACGATGCCTGCCTTCCATGCCTGCTCCACCGCCTGGCAAAGCGGATCCATCGTGTAACTGCTGAAGACGGGACGGCCCAGAGACAAGTTGATAACGCCGATTTTGTATTTGCTTTTCAGGGCTATCGCCTGCTGGATAGCGGCGATCACCTGGCTATCCGTGCCCGCGCCGTTCTGGTCCAGCACGCGCAAGTCAATGAGAGTTACGCCATAGTTAATGCCCGTGTTCGCCGAGCCATTACCACCGGAATGCGTGCCGTCTCCAGCGAGAATGCCGGCCACGTGCGTTCCGTGTCCGTAGGTGTCGTAAACCAGGGTTCCGCTCGAGTTGTATTGGCTGGCGCCGGTGAAGTCCTGATGATAGACCACACGGGATTGGGCCGTGGTGTTTCGCAGGTCGAGGTTGTTGTCGTTAATGCCGCTGTCGATCACAGCAACGCCGATACCCGAGGACTTGTTGCCCAGGTTCTTGCTCCACCCTGCACTGACGTTGACGGCGTCGCTGGTGAGCACATCCGTTGCCTGCAATTTGCGATCGGGAGCGATGAAGGCCACTTCGTCATCGTCGGCAAGATCTTTCAGGGCCGACGCGGGCAGCGAAAAGGCTCCACTGTTGACCAACTCCAGGCGCGCGCCCAGCTTTCCACCGCGGCCTTGCACTTTGTCAAAATGATGTTGCGTTGGCGATTGCTTGAACTGCACGATGACCCGCACATTCTCGGCGGCAGAGGGCGAGCTCTGCGCCCGTTCGGCCAGACTCTGGAGCTCCGGAGCCATCTTGCTGGCGCGTATCTCGGTGCGCTCGTCGGCCGGGCGCTGCTCGCCAAAACTGAGGCTGGCGATGAAAGCCAGCGCCAGCAGCAGGATAACGTGCCTTCCCCAGGCCGCGCCGTGACCTTCGTTTCCGATTCTTGGTTTGTTCGTCTCGTGCTTCAAGTTGTCCCCCGTTCAGACCCATTTTGGGCCTATCACGGGATTCATAAGAGCACGGCAGGTTCCAGGATTCGCTGATCGGCAACTCCTTGAATCGTATGAAGGACAATGGCTGGGAATCGTTGTGGAAAGACACTTTGTCCCCTACCTACGAGACCACGGGACAAAACGCCCACATTTCAAAACGACGGCGTGAGACAGCGGGTTGGCAAGAAGCTAACAGGCAAGCTGATTGCGATTCAGCTTGAGCCCTGTCAAGTTGCCGAGAATGGTGACCGCGATCTGCTCGGTGCGGAAAAATTCCTCGGCGGTTTGCTGCAAATCTGCGACTGTCACCGCTTCGATGCGCTCGATCAGTTCATCGAGTCCGTAGAAACGGTCATAGTACATTTCCTGGCGCGCCAGGTTCGACATGCGCGCGGTTGAAGATTCCAGCGAAAGCATGAGGCTGCCCTTCAGCTGGTCCTTGGAGCGGCGCAATTCTTCTTCGGGAACGGGCGTAGTTTTCAGGGTACGGAATTCCTCGACCACGCACTCGACAACTTTAATTGCCGACTCGCGCGAAGTTCCGGCGAATACGCACATGGAGCCGGTGTCGCGATACGGGCTCAAGTCGCTATAAATCGAGTAAGCCAATCCCTGGCGCTCGCGAATGTTCTGAAACAGGCGCGAACTCATGCCGCCACCCAGCAGCGTATTCAGAATGTAGGACGCATAGCGCCGTTCATGCGCCATGGGATGCGACGGCACCCCAATGCAGATCTGCACCTGTTCCAGCGACTTTTTGTTGCGCAGGTTGATCCGCGAAAAAGTCTTGGGCGGGGGCGAATGCAATCCGTTTTTGGCCGGCTTCACCTGCTCGAAATGCTTTGTGACCAGTTCCACAAAGTGCTCATGATTTAGATTGCCGGCGGCGCTGACGATCAGATTGCCGGGAGCAAAGTGATGCCCATAAAAGCGCGAGACCACCGGCTTCTCGAATCTCTTGACGGTCTCACGTGTCCCAAGAATCGGCAGTCCCAGCGCATGATCCTTCCAGAAACTCTGGGTGAAGATCTCATGGACGAGGTAGTCGGGATTGTCCTGGTCCATTTTTATTTCTTCGAGAATCACGCCGCGCTCTTTAGCAATATCGCCGGCGTCGAACACGGGATGCAGCACCAGGTCGCTCAGCACATCCATGGCGAGCGGAAGATGCTCGTCGAGAACTTTAATATTGAAGCAGATGCATTCTTTCGCGGTGAACGCGTCCATGTTGCCGCCGATCGAATCCACCTGGCGGGCGATGGCTTCGGCGGAGCGGGTTTCAGTGCCCTTGAACACCATGTGCTCGATAAAATGCGAGATGCCATTCCATTCGGAATCCTCGTCGCGTGATCCCGACTTGAGCCAGATACCGATCGCAACCGAGCGAATGTGCGCCATCTGCTCGGTGATGACCGTCAGGCCATTTGGCAGGATCTGACGACGAATGCTGCGCGCTTCTTTTGCCATTATTTCCTTATCGCTACTTCTGGACTGGCGGGTTACTGATTCTTGACCACCTATTGGATGTTCAGATCGCCAGTTTGGATCGTCCTAGCACGGATTCCGGGGGCGGGACACTGCCACTATTGTCCCACAATCTGCGGCGATAGAAGATAGCTAGTTCTTGGCCTTTGTTTTGTGCAACTTGCATAACCTTGCAAAACGATCGGGCCTTCGAAACTCCTAGCCTCTATACTCTTCCGGAGCTATTCCCAGCATTAGGCCCGAGGATCTCAAGCCGTCAAAGGACATCTAAGACAGATCAGCGGTACGCGCGGATGCCAACGCAACTCTCCAATTCGCTCCTGGGACTAGACTTGGCGGGGCTGACGGATCTGGCGCTGGCCGCGGGCCAGCCTGCCTACCGCGGCCAGCAACTGTTCGACGCGGTCTACCGTCAAAGGATCGAGCAACTGGATCACATTTCCACCCTCCCCCTCGAATATCGCAATCGTCTGGCAGAACAGGGATGGCACGTCGGCCTCCCAAAGATTGCCCGCGAATTCGTCTCTAGCGACGGCACCGTTCGCTATCTGATCGAACTAGCCGACGGCGAGACGGTCGAGACGGTCTGGATGCCTGAAGGCGATGGCGGCGAGTCTGGCGATGGAACCGACGCGGGCGATGAGGTTGATGGTTCTGCGGCACCGCGTTGGCGCCGCGCGACGATCTGCGTCTCGAGCCAGGTAGGCTGCGCCGTCAATTGCAAGTTCTGCTTCACCGCCCTGCTTGGAGTGAAGCGCAATCTCGAAGCGGGAGAAATCGTCGGTCAGATCGCTGCCGTCCTTCGCGCTCAGGCAGTAGAGCCTCCCCTGCAGCGCGTCAACCTTGTCTTCATGGGCATGGGCGAACCCTTCCTGAATTATGACAACTTCATGAAGTCGGTGCGCCTGCTGGTTGAGGGCGTCGGGATTCCGGAATCGCGAATGACCGTATCCACCGCCGGAATCGTCCCGCGCATCTACGACCTGGGGCAGGAGCAGGTGCGGCCGAAGCTTGCTATCTCGCTGAATGGGTCGAATGACAAACTCCGCAGTGAAGTCATGCCGCTCAATCGCAAATGGAACCTTGCCGAGTTGCTGCAAGCGGCGCGCGCGTTTCCGCTGCGGGCGCGTGAGCGGCTGACCTTTGAATATGTGTTGCTGGCGGGAGTCAACGACGCTCCCGAGCATGCCCGCGAACTGGCCGAATTAGTGCGGGGGATCAGGGCCAAGATCAATTTAATCGCGCTAAATCCGGGCACGGAGCTGCCCTACCGCACACCCGAGCAAGAACGAGTGCTGGCATTCCAGCGCATCCTGATCGCGGGAGGAACTCCAACTTTTGTGCGGCGTCCGCGAGGCCGCGACATTTTCGCTGCTTGCGGACAATTGAAGAGAACGGTCGACGTGCCCCCAGTGCTCCGGTAGAGCCTCCGGTGGCAAAATAGAAATCGCGGGTGACCTGAGACTCAACTAGTGTCTTCATTGCCAGTAAAGCTACGACCTGCTTCCCGCTGCCGACCAGTTCTGCCTGCCGTATGTTGAAGCCCCGGCATTTTCGGCCACAAGCAGTTCCAGACGGAAGCCGGGTTGGGAGGGCGCCGTCGATTCGAGCAGCCGTCCGCCGTGCTCCTCGACAATGCGGCGGCAGGCGCCGAGCGAAAGAGTGGAAGTCTGGTCTGACTCCGCATTCGGCGATGCGAACGTCAGGGGTGGGCCAGAAGGATTGCCGGCAGAGAAGTCGACCAGCACCAAATCACCTTCATGGCGAGTGGCGATGAAAAGGGTTGATCCCGCCGAGTCGTGCAAACCGCCATCGATCTGCGCCGCCAAGTGCATGCACACATGCAGAAGCTGATTGGAATCCGCCAGCACCGGCGGCAGGGAAGAGGAGAGTTCGAGCTGGATCGAACTATCAGCCGCTTCCAGTTGCGCAGCCAGGAGGCGAGCGGCGGTCTGCAACACCGAGTTCATGTCGACCGCCTTGAGCTTGGCCGGAGCTTGCCGCGCGAAGGTCAGAAGGCTGGATACGAGCGATGTCGTCCTCCGCACCTGTTCGCCGACCTGGGCTGCCAGCAACCGCTCTTCGGGCGGCAACGCAGAGGCGTTGAGCAACTCCGAATATCCCAACATGGCGGTCAAGGGATTGTTGATCTCGTGCGCCGCTCCGCCGACCAACTGCCCCAGCGATGCCAACTTCTCGGATTGAATCAGCTTTTCCTGCAGGGCCTTGAGGTCGTCAAAGGAACGGCGCGATTTGTCGAGAAACAGCGATAACTCGTCGCGGAGCAGGCGCTGCCGCCAGAAGACAACCACGCCCATCACGATCATCGCCAGTAGGCTGACCGAAATACGAAAGCTCTTGACCGAAGCGGGAAGTCCCCCGTCGAGTTCTGCCTCGAGTGCAGCCCAGAGCAGGCTGAACAGGGCAAGCATGCTCAAGCGCGTGATCCAGATACCGAGCAGAGCCTTCGATGGTTTCGAAGATGGTGCCTGCAGTCGCTGCGCCAGCAACGGAGCCGCGCCCATCCACGCCATTGAAACCGTCAGCGGGATGTCATAGGTGCTTCCGCTGTAGTACACATGGCAGTCGATGGCCCAGATCGCGAGATAAGAACTCGCCGCATAAAGCGTGCTCGCGCCCAGCAAATGTGCGTAGAGCCGCCGCCAGTTGCCGCTGGTGGTATAGGCGAGGAAGGCCAGCGAGCCGAGCAGCACCGCCTTTTCCGTCAGATAGGCGAAATTAAAATTAGTGTCGTAGAGAACTTCATTGCCCCATACCATTTGCCACGGGATCACCGCATACACATAGATAAAGATCCACCAGGTCAGAAGGAGCGTAAAGTCGAGCATGCGGATGCGTTCATCGCGTTCCTCCTCCCGCACATGAGGCAGCACGGCCAGAGCGGCGATCATTGGCACCAGGTGCAGGAACAGAACCACATCGCCGAGGAATGGATTGGGAACGTCCTGCCGTTGGATCACTTCAAAGTAATTCCACATGCCCTGGTAAATCAGCCAGAAGAGCATGCCCGCGCTCATCAGCATCCAGAAAAGGCGAATCTGCACGGTGGCACAGCGCGAGTGCGCAGTGTTGCTCAGGAAAGTGACGGTGGCGACCAGCAACAGGCTGCCCTGGATCAGATCGCTGCCAATCGTAAGCGCCGGGCCTCTCGCCATCAGCAGAGAAGTGGCGATCTGCGCCACAACCAGCGCGATCAGCAGGAACCAAAGTCTGGTGCGCGATGCCAAGGCAGAGTACTCCCACGCTGATTTTAGAGTGGGACGCAGGCCCGGAGTGGTTACTAAGGTAACCCCTGCCGAGGTAACTCGGGCCAAGGCATCGTGAGCAAAGTCAGGAAGGGGCGGACCGCCGAGCCAGACTCTTACCGGCAGTAACTGTAAACTATCAAGCGCATGGAGTTTGCCCGCGATTGCCTTTAGAATTCGTGTGACCTGGTTTCTTATCCTGACAAGTTCTTAGTGGTTTTTTTGGGAATACATCATTGAATGGCTAGGATTTCTCGCATCGAGCGAATGATGGTCCCGCGCTATCGCGACCTGTGGCGCTTCCGGGCGCCACTCAGTCCGGGTGAAATCCGCAGCACGGAACGCTGGCTGGCGACCGCCCGCGTCGCCCTCACCATAGCCGCGGTTTTTACCCTCTGGATGGAGCCCGGACGCGGCTACCTCTATTCGCGCTGGCTCTACTGGCTCCTCTACGGGTACCTGATCAATGGGGTTGTGGTCATGGTCCTGGTCCGCATCCGCCCGCAGTCCACCAATGCCTTCCGGTTGGTGGTGCATGGAGCCGATATCGTCTGGCCCGTTCTGATCTCGATGTTCGCGCCCGGGCAGCGCGGACCCTTCTTCCTCTTCTTCGTCTTTGTCATGGCTGCAGCTGCCTACCGCTGGGCCTTGTGGGAGACCGTTGGCACTGCAACCGCTGCCGTGGCTTTGCTCTGGGCCGAGGCCCTCATTGTGCGCACGGGCCTTGCACAGATGGCCGACGGGTGGCTGCTCCGGTTGCATCTTCCGCCCTTCGGCATAACCGTGCGCGAACTCGATCCGCAGCAGTTGTTCATGTTTTCGGTCTATCTGATTGTCCTCGGATTTCTGCTTGGCTACATGTCGGAGAACCAGAAAAAAGCTCGCGCCGAGCGCGCCGTCATAACGCGCATCCTCAGTTCCACGCGCGTTGAAGAAGGACTCACCGGAACCATGCAGCACATTCTCGGCGAGGTGCTGAGCATTTATGGCGCTCGCCGCGTCCTCAGCGCCTCGCAGGAAACGCACAGTTACCGCGTATTTCTTGCCGAGGTCAACCGCGTTGCCGGAGGCGATGTGCTGCGCTGGCGCGAGGCTTTGCCGGAGAGCGAAAAAGTCTATCTCTTCGATTCCCCCGCCGACGCGATCTATGCCTCCTATAACGGCAGCGGCTTTCAGACCGTCTTCCTGCAGCACGATGGCAGCCGCGTCCGCGACGCCAATACCGAATTTCTCGAACAACTGGCGCACGTGGAAAAGTTTGAGACGATGGTCTCCGTCGCCTTGCTGTTCGGCACCGAATGGACCGGCCGTGTTTACTTGTTTGATCCCGAGATGATGGGCGATCCGGAAGAAGAACTCCGCTTCCTGCAGGAGTTCGCGCAGCAGGTTGGACCGGCCATCTACAACGTCTACCTCGTGCGCCGTTTGCGCGAACGCGCCGGGGCGCTCGAGCGCGCCCGTTTCGCCCGCGAACTTCATGATGGAGCCATTCAGTCCTTGATTGCGGTCGAAATGCAATTGGACGTTTTGCGTCGCCAGTCGGGAACACAGGCCCCGGTGGTCAATGCCGAACTGGGGCGCATTCAGAAATTGTTGCGCGAAGAAGTCTTGAAGTTGCGCGAACTGATGCAGGCCATGAAGTCATTTGAGGTGAATGCCGATCGTCTGCTCGGCTTCATCTCCGACACGGTCGAGCGCTTCCGGCGCGAAACCGGCATCGCCGCCGAATTCGTCAGCGAACTGGAGCGCGTGGAACTGGCGCAAAAAGGCTGCCGCGAGCTCGCGCGCATCGTGCAGGAGAGCCTGGTCAATGTGCGCAAGCACAGCGGCGCGCATCATGTGCTGGTCCGGTTGGCGCAACGGGCGGGCAATCTGCAGCTTACTGTCGAAGACGACGGCAGGGGATTTTCGTTTTCCGGACGGCTGTCGCACGCCGAACTCGAGACGTCCGGCAAGGGTCCGGCCGTGATCCGCGAAAGAGTCCGCCTCCTCTCAGGCGAACTCGCGATAGAATCGACTCCGGGACACGGCGCACGTCTGGAAGTAAAGATACCTCCAGCGAGGAAGACAAATCATGGATAGGCCAACACACGACCGGCCCACACAGGACCGGCAAGCAAGCGATCGACTGCAAGGCGACCGCGCGCACTCCGACCGGCCGGGCGCC
The DNA here is from genome assembly GCA_963775845.1 of uncultured Acidobacteriaceae bacterium. Classification (GTDB taxonomy): domain Bacteria; phylum Acidobacteriota; class Terriglobia; order Terriglobales; family Acidobacteriaceae; genus Acidiflorens. Next base: position 2,060,693 of record CAVZKN010000002.1, read on the forward strand.
GATAAGCCCGCGGCCGGCAAGAGCCCTCATCCCATTCGCATTGTGATAGCCGACGATCATCCGATTTTTCGCGACGGCCTGCGCCGCCTGCTCGAGTCCGAGGGCGATATGAAAGTCGTGGGCGAAGCTTGCGACGGACTCGAAGCCGTCAAGCTCGCCACCCAGATCAAGCCTGACATTCTTCTGCTCGATCTGGCCATGCCGCATCACACCGGCCTCGATGCCCTGCGCGACCTGAACACGCAACCGGGCGGCGCCAGTGCGGTACGCATCGTGCTGCTCACCGCAGCCGCGGAAAAGAAGCAGGTGGTCGAGGCGCTGCAACTGGGAGCGCGGGGCGTGGTTTTGAAAGATTCCGCCACCCAACTCCTGCTCAAGGCCATTCACGCCGTGATGAACGGCGAGTTCTGGGTAGGACGCGACAGCGTCTCGAACCTGGTGCAGTATCTGCGCAACCTGATGCAGAGCACCAATGAAGAGACGAAGCAGAAGAAATTCGGCCTCACGCCGCGCGAACTCGAGATCGTCTCCGCCGTGGTTGCCGGATATGCCAACAAGGAAATCGCCGAATATTTCAAGATCAGCGAAGACACAGTGAAGCACCACCTCAGCAACATCTTCGACAAACTGGGGGTCTCCACTCGCCTGGAACTGGCGCTTTTCGCCGTCAACCAGGGGCTTCCGCTGAAGACGATTGTTTAACAGAATTTTTCCGGTTCGAATGGCGGCGGAACTGATTGGCCGTAGAAATCACGAATTACAACCCTTCTTTTCGCCGTTTTTACTCGTATGGCACAAAAGTGCCATACGAAATCACTGGCGTGCCATTGGGAAAAAAGGTAAATTCACGGTAACTTAACAATTACATGAATGGGAACATTCTGCCCCACAAGTGTGAGGGCAGGGGTTTCCTTCAATGGGGGCAAGCCGTGATCGATACGTTCCGTCAACTGTGGGCTGAGGAGAGCGGGCAAGATGTCGCCGAGTACGCGGTGATGCTGGCAGTTATCCTCGTCATTGTCATCGGTACCGTCCGGCTGATCGGCACCAACGCCAATAACGTCTTTTCGCAAGTCCAAAGCCAGATCGCCAACTAGCTGGCAGAAGCCTGCCTGCGGCTATCGCCGGACTGCTCACGTCGATTTTCTTCCTAATTATTTCCCACCGCACTTCTATTGTCCCGAGGGCGCCGCTGCCGGTTTGTCTGGAGTCGCCTTCGCCGGAGTGCCCGTCCCGAGCCTTGTCAGGAACGGAAAGAAAGGCGTTACCTCGAAGGGCATCTTCTCGGCCGCGGTGGTGATAGCGACAGGCTTCGTTTTAATCAAATCGAGCTGGTTGTTCCAGGGATCGACCTTCACCCGCCCGCCCAGCGGCAGCGCCGCAATCTGGTCGGGCTTCTTCGGATCGAACTCGGGCGACGCCGTCATCAGCGACGACATCCGCGTGGCGTTGCCATTGAGCAGGCTGTCGCCAAGGTGCGCTCGAATCAGGTTCTTCAACTGCGGAGCCCGCGCCTGTACCGCCTTCAGAAAGAGCCCGGCGTTGCCCAGCTTGTCTTTGTAGGGAGAGTTGTTGAGCAGTTCGATGGCTTTTTTGTCGGCTGCCTCTTCTTCGCCCCGGTCGCGGGCAAAATCCATGCGCTCGAAGGTGCGCTCGTCGGGAAAGAACATGCGGTCGTTGAAGGCCAGCTTCGTATTGAGGTGATGGCCCAGCACGATATGCGAAAGCTCGTGAGTCAGAATCATGGCCAGCGCCGCTTCATCGGGCAAAACGTCAATCATGCCGCGGCTGATCACGATGGTGTGGCCGATGGTGAAAGACTCGAGCGGCGTGGTCATCAGCACGCGGCAGCGAACCTCCGGCTGGACATCGAGGTTATTCGTGACCATCACGTTGTTGACGACGGTCGCCAGCACCTTGTCGATTTCGCCCTCCGGCGCGAGCAATCCAATTTGCTGCAACCGGTCGAGCACGTTGGTCTCGGCCTGGCGTTCCCAGGCGCGTTGCGCTTCAATCGGGCTCGCATCCTGCGCCTTCTGGCTCTGGTCCTGCACCGACTGCGGAGCATCCACCGTAATCTCGGTAAACTCCGACGAGCGGCGCAGATCCTTCAGGTTATAGCCCCACAAGCGCGTCTGTGCCTTGTAGCGAAGCATCTGCCCGAGGTGATACTTGAAATCCGATTCCTCGGAATAAATCATCGACGGCAGCCAAACCCCTCCCGGCCGCAAGTTCTGCCGCCAGCTGTCAAAGTGGAAGTAATAGCTGTTGCGCCGCGACTGCGTGTAAGTTCCGTTGAAGCGGACGATGTTATAGTCCTGGTCCTCGACCCAGATGCGCCCCAGGAAGCGTCCGTTGGGAGCATCTTTCTTCGGCGCCACGTCCAATACGATGCAGCGCACTTCGCCCAGAAACTCGCGCCGCACAAAGGTGAAGTCGTAATTCCGGCGCTGAAAGTCTTCGTCGAGAATCACCATCTGGGCAAAGCCCAGCGGCAAAAATTTCATGGCATAAACATTGCTCAGCTTGCTCAACATGCGTTTGCCGAGCCCGCCCGTGGTAGGAGATATGAAGGCGCGGTCATCGGCCCCCTGGCTCATGTCGAGCCGGCCCAGAAAATACACGTCGCTCACCGGTACCGGGGCATTCAGATCTTTGTCTTCCCGCAGATTCTGGATGTAGGTCTCGACCAGCGGATGCAACTGCTTCATCTGCGCCATGAAAAAGTGTTCGCGCTCTACTGCCCGGTCGACCACCTGGTCGAAGCTTTGGGCCGAGGGTAAGGCTTGCTGAGCGGAAGCATCCCGCGCCGCCGGCTGAGCGTTTGGCGGGGCTTGTGAAGGTGTAGTTTCCGAGGTTGAAGTGGGTGGCGGCGAAGTCTGCGCTAACGCGCTCTGAACCAACCAGGGCGAGGTGCAGCAGACGCAGCAGATTAGAAAAAGAGCAAAAAGAACAATTGGGGAGCGCATTTTTGTGTGACTCATTTTACCGCAACAACTCTTGCCGGCGCGCAACTACGATGCCAGCTGAAACTCGATATGCAGCACCGCTTCAAAGTCGGCAGGGCGCCCGTCTTTCTGCGCAGGCTTGAACTGGATTTTCTCCGCCGCCTGCACCGCCGATTCATCCAGCCCATGACCAAGGCCGTGCAGCACTTTCACGATGTGGATCTGACCGCTGGCCGAGAACACCACCTCGAGCAGCACCTCGCCCTCAATCTTGAGCTTCCGCCCTTCGTCTGTGTAAACCGGACGCGGCTTGTACACGATCTCGACCGGCAGAGTGTTAGCCACCGGAGCCGCTTTGGCCTTCGGTTGCACGGCGACCACATCGGCCTCTCCGAATCCCGCCTGTCGAATTGTGCTGCGGGTGCCGGAAACTCCCGAGCTGTAACCCGTCGCCACGCCATTGCCAAAACCCGTGCTCGCCACCACGCCGCGAGCGCCATGCGAACCGCCCGTACCGTTGCCATAGCCCGGCCCGTAAGGCATGTCAATGCCACCGGATTGCGCAATCGTTACCGGACGCCCATGCGTTTCCGTCGCAGGTAAGCCATTCGGATCGCCGAACCCACCCGTCTGCACTTTTGCCGGCGCCGCCGCCATGGTTGGCGTCGCCGAACTTCCCGTCGAAAATACATTGGTCTTCACCGGCGGACGCGGAATGATCGGCGTCACATTCGGCAGCGTCTGTTTTTCGGCAGCCAGCGTCACCTTCGGCGCCTGCTCCTCGGGCACCGGAGGCTTTTTCTGCACCAATTCTTCAGGCACGCGCATTGCGTCCGGCTGCGGCGTCACCGGTTCGCTGACCTTGGGGGCCGGAAACTCTTTTACGGGAGCCGGCTCTTGCGGCACCGGCGCAGGCGCGCTCACCAGCCCGATGAAATGGTAGTCATGCATCGGCACAACCAGCATTTCGGGATACAAAAGCGCAGTGAGCACAAAAAAGGCGAGCACCGTCGTTTGCACGCTGTAGCCGAGGACGAATCGCCCCCAGCGAGTCTGCGGTTCGGGAAGCAGGCCGAGGGTCAATGTTCGCGAGCTGGTCCGCGAGCTGGGTAGAGCCTGGGGTGTAGCCTGGAAATTCATGTACGACACCTCACGTAGCCTTGAATCAGCGCTTGCCAATGAAAGAGGTCACAGTCACCCCACAACCACCGGTTTGCACCGCGGGAGACGGGTCAAAGGGATGCGACTTCACTGAACTGAAGTGCACGCCGAAGGCCATTTTCCAATGAGACTCTTCCCACTTAAGGTGCTGTCAAGCGGCTACTTATCTAAGGTTAGATTCATCCTACCAGAACCAAATAGGCCATCTGCAACGTTTTTCCTATTTAGGGATGGGAAAAAAATGTGGAAATGGGAATTTTTTTCCTGACCTCCAGCGCCCGCCACCGTGGCTTGGCACTGCTCCGCTGACCCTTTCTTATGGCTTTGCTTTCGTGGAGTCGGCGCTGAAAAAGCCGTCCATGTCGGGAGCCTCTTTGGCGAGGCCGGGAAACTGCTCGACGCCCAGCGCGCGCAGGCTCAGCCGCAAAATGCTCTCGTGATGGTAGAGGCCGTCGCGGGTGGTGCCCGCTGGCGTTCGCGAGCTGATGATGAGAGCAGGAATGTGCCCGCCGCCCTTGATGCCCGGGTGTTGAGGATCGAACCTCCAATCCGCTTTCGGGCCGGCTTCACATGCCTCATCGAAGACAATCACCAGCAGCCCGCTGCGCTTGAATGAGTCGGATTGAATCAGCGGCTCGATGTTCGTATTCAACCACCCGTCGATGTTTTGCAGGGGACGATGATCGCCGCACACGGCGTTATGTCCCGTGACCGGATCGGAGTGGCCGTCGTTATACAAATTGGGTACGATGAACGAATAATTCGGCAGCGCGTCATTCTTCAAATCGGCGGCAAAATCAGGGTCAAAAGGAACAATGTTATTTGCCGGCGAATCCTGCCCCGGGACAACCCTGCCCTGGCGTACGTTCTCAAAGTATGCGAATGGATTGTGGCGCTTCACATACGGGATGCGATCGGGACCGATGTAGGCGGCGCGCGGAAGGCCTTCCGCATAGGCTCGCCACGTCTTGCCATTCGCCGCAAGAACGCTGGCGATGTTCTCGCCCGCGACTTCTCCGGGAAACAAGTCGGCCGAGCCTCCAACCCAGGGCGCACGCGTCCCACGCCGCCCCGCCGTCAAGTAGAAATAATTGTTCAAGGACGGATGGGTGTTGGCGAAATAGTTCGTGGCCAGCCCGTACTTCGCCGCCAGAGAATTCAAATATGGCAAATCTTTGGTATTGCCGATCACCTCGTCATACGACTCGTTTTCTTCCACCACGACAAACACGTGCTCGAAATGGGCCATCTCCACGGGCGCGGGAGCGGTTGCGATCTCTCGTCCGCCGCCTTGCTGCTGCCGCGCGCACGACGTACATGTGACAATCATCCATGCAACAATTAGAAAGAGCAGTAACCGTTTTCGCATACTCGATTAGCATACAGCCAGGAGATGGCCCTCATTGAAAGTCAGGATTGAAATTGGCGGAAGGCAAACGCCCCCGCCGCTCGCCGCCTGGCGCAAATGGCGCGACTGTCTCACGCGAGCGACAGCGTTTCTTCTCATCGGTGTTTTTTGCAGCAGCAACTCGTTCGCCTATTCCGTTCTCACTCACGAGGAAATCATCGACCTGCTGTGGACCGACGAAATCCAACCGCTGCTTCTGCAGCGTTATCCCGGCTTGACCGACGACCAACTCAAGGACGCACACGCCTATGCCTATGGCGGAGCCGTCATCCAGGACCTTGGCTATTATCCGTTCGGCAACAAGGAATTCAGCGATCTTACTCACTACGTGCGCAGCGGAGATTTCGTTCGCGAAATGCTACGCGCCAGCGATGACGTCAATGAATACGCTTTTGCGCTGGGCGCGCTCGCCCATTACACCTCTGACATCACGGGCCATCCTGCGGTGAACGAATCGGTGTCGCTCGAGTATCCGAAGTTGCGCGCCAAGTATGGCCAATCCGTGACCTACGCCGAAGACAAGACGGCCCACCTGAAAACCGAGTTCGGGTTCGATATGGTGCAGGTGGCGAAGAATCGCTATGCCTCGCAGCAATATCACGACTTCATCGGCTTCAAAGTGTCAGAGCCACTGCTGGAAAGGACGTTTCCGGTTATCTACGGAATCCAATTGAAAGACATCATCAAGCGCGAGAATGTTGCTATTGGCTCCTACCGTTTTGCGATCAGCCGCATGATTCCGGAGATGACCCAGGTCGCGCTGCAAACCCACAAGAAAGACATAATGCGCGAGCATCCTGACTTCGCGAAAGAGAAGTTCCTCTACCACCTGTCGCGTTCCCAGTACGAAAAAGAGTGGGGCAAGGATTATCAGAAGCCGGGACTTGGCGCTCGCATACTGGCAGTAATTTTCCGCTTCATGCCTAAGATCGGCCCCTTCAAGGGACTCGCCTTCAACAACCCAACCGCGCACACCGAAGACCTGTATTTCAAAAGCATCAATGGCACCGTCGATCAATATCGGGGATTCCTCCAGCAGTTGCGCGCAGGTAAGGCTTCGCTGCCGCTCGCGAACTGCGACCTCGACGATGGCAAAAGGACCGCGGCCGGCGAATACACTCTGGCCGATGACACTTACGCCAAATTGTTGCAGCAATTGTCAGAGAAGAAATTCGAAGGGACATCCACCGAACTACGAGCCAACGTCCTGGAATTGTATTCCGATCCGTCGGCCCCTATCGATACCCGGAAGAATCCGTCGGATTGGCAGAACTTGCAGTCGGAATTAGATCAACTGAAGGCGCTGACTCCGATTGGCGGTCAGGACAATACGACCAATGGTCACCCGGCGGGAACGGAGATCCCCGCGGGTTGCAGCGAATCGAGCCGTTGACGAAAAGGTTAACACTTGCCTGCAAGAACTACCGCGCCGATACGTGCAAACCACCAGCCGAACCGCTAGGCGCTGACCCGCACTGACACCAACTCCGGGATACAGTGGGAATTCTGCATGGACTTGACCGCGTCTTCGGCGGTGAATCTGCCCATCACCAGGGCCAGTTTGCGGTTGGTGGTCGTCTGGATGGGAAGCCGGTCGACGCGTTGAACATATTGAGGAGCGTGAGTGCCGCGGTTCACTTTTACAACAAACTTGATGTTTTTCATGATTCCTTCCACGTGCTCTATCCGGGTTTTTGCCGAGGAACTTTCGATCTCGCCGCTGCCGCTACGGTGATTGATCAGCCTGAGCTTGCAGTCAAAACAATCGCCAGCCGATCATGAACGTGCCGTAATCCAAACTCTTCCACGCAATCGAAGAAGAGAAAATAATTCAGATGGGCTTACTTAGAGGATAAGAATGCGTAGTAGGAATCGCTCGCAACAAAAAATGCATACTGAAGCTGATGTTAGGCCTGTAGAGAGCCATTGTCAAGTTTGTTACCCCTGGCCGATAATTCGCTCCTCCCGTCGTGCGCGCCCTACTTCTTTTACTTCTTGCGGCTTTTATCGCGGGCTGACGTCTTTGAAGGCATCCGTCCTTACGCGGAGCGCATCCATTACAAGTCGCAGAAAGGCGATCGCGGCGGCAAAAGCCAGCGCGACGCTTGGCACCGCTCCCGGGAGCGAAGGAGATCGGAAAAATGCTTTGGACAATTTTCGTCGTGCTGTTGATTTTGTGGCTGCTTGGCTTCAGCCTCCACGTGGCGGGGGGATTGATTCACCTGCTGCTGGTGGTGGCACTGGTGGTGCTGGTGATCAACCTGGTGAGCGGGCGGCGCGTCGCATAAGCCGTCAATTCCCGAATGGATGACCACGGGATTCCCAACCATCAGTCTGGCGGCCGCGGCAGAGCATCGCTCCGACGCGGCTGCGCATCCAAAGGGTTCAGTGGCCCGGAAGATGTCCATCTTCGACGAGCAATACCGAGTTATCGCCATTGATGGCGATCGGCTACTTATTCGGGGCGTCTTGACCGGTAATGAGCTGGCCATCGTCAACCCGGAGCCCGAGACTCCCTTGACGCCCGCCGAATTTCCGCCCGGCAAATTGATCACGCTGACCGATCCTTCGACTAACCTGATGAGCTAAGAGTTGGCTCGGGCAGCTAATGTCTGGGAATAAGCAGGGAAAGAGAATGGCAGCCCGGCAGGGATTCGAACCCCGATACGCAGCTCCAGAGGCTGCAGTCCTACCGTTGAACGACCGGGCTCTGCCAGAATTCTAAATCATTTCGCGGTGAGATCAAAAGCTTAACGCTGAGAGCGCGGAGAGAGCGCTGGGACAGCTACACCTCTCGCGCCATTTACGCTTCGCCTTTAGAGCTCACAATCACTCCTTGTCCCTGCGTTAGAATCTGTGATGGACGGACGTCACTGTTTAAGGGAGTCGCCATGACTAGCAGCGGGATTTTGACGGGCAAGGTTGCGACGGGAAAGATTACGAGAATGGACAGCGATTACGAAGAGATGGCGCGGCGTCCCCTGGAAGCCGAGCAATGCGCGCTGCTGGTTGTCGATATGCAGGAAAAATTGCTGCCGCCGATCTGGGAAAAAGAACGCCTGGTGCGAAATATTCAACTGCTGATTCGCCTCGCCGGAATCCTAAAGATTCCCGCGCTCGTCACCACGCAATACGTCAAAGGCCTGGGGAACACGGTGCCGGAGATTGCCTCCCTGCTGCCCGACAGCCCGCCGATCGACAAGTTGACCTTCTCCTGTTTTGGCAGCGACGCGTTCTGCTCTTTGCTGAAGCGCCTTCCCGGGCAGCGCACGACCGTTCTGATCTGCGGAATGGAAGCTCACATCTGCGTGATGCAAACCGCGCTGGGAGCGCTGCGGGAAGGTTACCTGGTGCATGTCGCGTCGGATGCAGTCAGCTCGCGGACCGAACTGAACTGGCGAATCGGGCTGGACCGCATGCGCGCCGCCGGAGCTATTCTCTCCTCCGCCGAAATGATGATGTATGAATTGCTGCGCTCGTCGGGCGCACCGGCATTTCGAGAACTGTTGCCGTATCTGAAGGGCTAAGGGCTTTTCACCACGGAGGCACAGAGACACGGAGAAAATCCAAGAAGAGGAAAAAGCAAAAATTGCTTTTTTCTGTGTCTCGGTGTCTTGATGGTGAATGCGTCTCTATCCCGCCGAGGCCTCTTTCTGCTTCACTCGCACCACCGTGATCTTAGAGAATCCTTCCTCAAACGTCGGAGGCTTCAACTTGCCCGCCATCTTGCGCATGATATCTTCCGGGATCGCGCGTCCGCGCCGCTGGTGCCGCTCCAGGCAGACTTCCAGCGGAACGTCGAAGAACACGCCCTGCACGTCATAGCCATAATCTTTGGCCAGTTTGATCCAGCTGTGACGGTCATGCGGCGTCAGGTTGGTCGCGTCCACATAATTCATGGGACGCCGCGCAATCAGCCGCGCCTTCAGCATCGACCGCAGGTTGGAAAAAACGAGATCCTGAAAGCGCTGCTCCTGCGCATCGTCAAAAAGAAGCTCGCGCAGCAGATCGCTCGATAGCGGATGAATGTTGTGCCGCTTGAACCATGAACTCTTTCCCGATCCGGGTAAGCCGATTGCAAGCACGACGGTTCCTTTGCTGGGGCGGGCGGGAGCGTGATGGGCCGGAACCGGAGCTGTCTGGACCGCGGCCGGTTGGGACGGCGCAGCGTCGGCGACCGGCGCTTCGGCTGGCGGCAGCGAGGCAACCTCGGGTCCGGCGGCGCTTACCGCGGTCGATGGCTCAGCGAGCGGCGCTTCTTCGGCGGAAGGCTCTGCCTCAACCGCCGGTGCAGCCGGACGCTGACGCGCTCCACTGCGGCCTCCACGCCCGCGACGGCGCCGCTGCGGGCGTGGTCGCGGTGTGGCCGTTGATGTAGGGGAGGCGGGTGAGGCCGCCTCGGGCTCGCCTTGATCGGGCTCAACCGGCGACGTTCCGTGCGTTTCGACTTCGACCGGTTCGGCCTGCACTGGAGCCAGCGCGGCCGGCTCGTTGTCATAGAATCTTGGCTGCAAGGGCTCCGGCGCCGGTTTTGCTTCCTTGCCCGTGCTGTCTCCAGACTTCTTGCGGCGCTTCAGGCGCTCGCTCATCCATTTGCGCATATAACTTGCTTGTAGCACATCGGCGCACAAGGGAGCAATCTGAGCCGGTGGCGGAAGGGATACTGGGTGAGGCATTGACGCATTAAATCATTGAGTCATTGAATCATTGAAGGTCAAAGGCTTTTAGGTTTCAATGATTCAATGTCTCAATGCTTCAATGATTCAATACAATAACTTCATGACTCCTACGCATCCCGCAACCCTGCCTGCGACCGGGCAACTCCCGGCCGTGCCGCTGACGCTCGAAGGCTTTGCCACGCTGCACCAGATGATGCGTTTTCGCTGGACCGCCTGGCGCGCGCTTCCCGAAATTCATCGTCGCGAACTGACCGACGAAGCCACCAAACTGCTGGCCGGGATGGAAGCCAAGCCCGATGGGCAGTCCGCGCTCTTCTCCCTGCTCGGACATAAAGGCGATCTGATGCTGGTTCATTTCCGCGAGACTTTCGACCAGCTCAATCAGGCCGAACTCGACGTGGCGCGGTTGCGACTCAGCGACTATCTCGAGGCGACGACTTCGTATCTATCGGTGGTCGAACTGGGACTCTACGAATCGACGCTCAAGGTCTACAAGTCGCTCGCCGAGCGCGGCGTCGAACCGCACTCCGAAGAATGGAAACTGGCGATCGAAGAAATTATCGCGCGCCAGAAGGAAGCGATGAAGCCGCGCCTGTTCCCAACCATGCCGCCCAATCGTTACATCTGTTTTTATCCCATGGACCGCCGCCGCGGCGAAGACAAGAACTGGTACACGCTGCCCATGGAGGAACGCCAGCGCCAGATGAACGAGCATGGCATGGTCGGACGCCGCTATGCCGGAGTGGTCAAGCAGATCATCACCGGTTCCATCGGTTTTGACGATTGGGAATGGGGCGTCGACCTCTTCGCCGACGACCCGCTGGTCTTCAAGAAATTAATTTACGAGATGCGCTTCGACCAGGTCAGCGCCGTTTATGCGCTCTTCGGCAGTTTCTACATAGGATTGCGTTGTCCCGCCAACCGGCTGCACGATCTGCTGGAAGGAAATCTGCCAGGATCAATTCATTGAATCATTGAGACATTGAGTCATTGAGACATTGACGATCGCGACATGGTTCTCAAATGACTCAATGACTATTGTCTCAATGCAAGCGCCGCTTCTTTCTGCCCCGGAAGCGAAATTCGTGCTGCTTCATGTCCACTCTCATGCCGCGAAATGTCACGCCTTCCATGCGCAACCGAAATCGCTGCTCGGCGGCGTTTTCTCCGGTCAGTTTGATCGCGCCACCGGCTCCGACTACGCGATGCCAGGGCAAGCCGGGAACCTGCCGCAAAATTCGCACCACCTGTCGCGCTGCTCCGGGCCAGCCGGCGGCCTTGGCGATCGCTCCGTAGCTCGAAACCTTTCCTCGCGGTAGCGCGCGAATGCAGCGCAGCACGCGCTTCCGCTGGTCATCGATCCGACCGTCATCGGTCCGACGGTCCTCGATTCGAAGATCCTCGGTCCGTCGATCCGCGCTCGGTTTTTTCTTAACTCGCGGCATAACTTTTCTTACAGAGTACCTTTTCTCGTCGTGACGAAAATCGCCGCCCGGCCATTATTCCCGGCTCCGTTATGCTAACGTAGATCGCCGATACAAATTTTTGGCGGCGGGTAAACCTGGGTCCACGACAACCGCATCCCACGCACTTAACCGCTAAATTGCTCCTGGAGAGTCTATGCTTCGCGCATTAAAGATATTGTCCGCACTGTTGGTCTTAGCTGCGTTGGGTGCGCTGATCGCCTGCACCAGCACCTCAGAGACCAAGATGCGGATCGTAAATGCCTTATCGAACAACCAGAACATCGCCCTGGACATCTACGTCAATGGATCGAAAGTTGCGGGCAATCTAGCCTATGGCACTGTTGATCCGACTCCGATAACGCCCGCCGGCTATCTGGGTGTGAGCCCGGGCAATAACGTGATTACGGCCTTCGACGTCAACACCGTTATCGGTCCCGTGCTCGGCACCGGCTCGGTCGGGAACAACGACTTGACTGGTCCAACCGTAAAAATCAACAGCGGTAATCAATACACCTTGATTGTAGGTGGATCGGTCAATAACGTCGCCAATCCCCCTACTGCCTTCGTCTTTCAGGACGACGACAATACCCCCACGACCGCAAACGTCTCCTTCCGCATCATCAACGCCTCGGTCGAATCTAAGCAGATCTATGGAGAGAGTGGCCTCGATGTTTTCATTCTGCCGCAAGGCACACAACTGACACCGACGACTCCAAAGACGATCTCTGGACTCACTTACATGTCGGCCGGCCCGGGCAATGGTTACGTGAAACTCAACAACATATCGCCGACCGACTATACAATCTGGATCACTCCCCACGACAACCCGACGCCGATTTTTCAGCCATCTTCTTACTCAGCCATCAATGAACAAATTACGACGCTGGTATTGGTGGATAATCCCAATGGCGCAGGAATTAACCAGAGGTTCATCGAGATGGTGGACTTGAATTAGCCGTGCTATGCGTCTGGGCCGCAAGGCGCCGCCCGGTCCGCAAGCGCGCCAAAACGCGGCGAAAGCTCGACAGGCGGTTGACAAACCTTCTACCTCGCCACCAAACTGGCTCTCGGAGAATTCTAAGAATGAAGATGGTTCGCTGGTGGAAGGCTCTGGCGCTCGCAACGGCCATTCTCGCCCTCGCCGCCCTTAGCATTGTTTTCACCAGTTGCAGTTCCACGGGAACGGCGCAGTTGCGCGTGATCAATGCCATTCCCGACGGCAAGTCGTCACTCAGCGTCATTATCAACGGCAGCACGCCCGTCACCGGACTGGCCTTCGGCTCCGTCGATCCGGCCAACACCAAGCCTCCCGCCACTTATTTCGGAGTGACTTCGGGGACGATCACGCTGGAAGCCTTCTACACGGGTCAAAACACCAACCCGGTGATCAATTACACGACAGCCGTCTTAAACGGCGGGGTCCAATACACGATGCTCCTGGCTGGATTCGCCACTCCCCACTCCACCGCCTTTCCTCCCGTCGCCTACCTCATCGCCGATGACAACAACCCGCCGGCGGTAGGCACGGTGAAAATCCGCATGATTAACGCCTCCGCTTATTCGGTCGGACAATATCCCAGCGGTTTTGATATTTATTTTCTGCCGCCGGGCCAGGCCATCAGCGGCATCCCCCAGCTCACCGGACTGACCCTCGGGCAAACCGGCTTCGGCTACATTGCGCTGAATTATTTGCCGGAATACGTGGTCTGGATTACTCCGCATGGCAGCACGCTGCCGCTGCTGAACCCGGCGCCCACGGTCGCGGAGAGCACTTCGCAGGTCACCACGCTGGTTATTCTGGATCAGCCGGGCGGAGGAGGCATTTCGCAATCTGTGCTGTCGCTCGTCGATCAGCAATGATGGCGAAGTTCAGGCTCCGCTTTTTTTGAACGAGCGCGCCGCCGCTTCCGCATCGTCGAACACTTCAAAAATCGTCAGCAGCTTGGTCACTTGCAGCAGGTCGCCCACGCGCTTGCTCAAACTTGCCAGCTTCACCGTGCCGCCTGCGCTACGAGCCGACGTGTAGAGAGAAACCAGCGTTCCCAAGCCGCCGCTGTCGATGTGAATCACCTCTTGCATGCTCATCACGATTTTGGGATTTTCGACGAGCAGTTTTTTGACCAGCTCGCGCAGGCTGGCCGACTCTTCGCCAAACACCAGACGGCCGCTGCAATCCACGATCATCACATCGTCAAGCGAACGAGTGCTCATTCTCAACTGCATATCTTTCTCTCTCCGAATGTGGGGAAACGCTGATCAACGAGCGTACTCCGGCTGGACGAAGTCGTGCAAGCGATTGCGGGTGGAGGGTAGTGGGCTTGACCGATCGGCGGTAGAGCGTAGAGGATTTGGTTGTCCTCTGGGAATCGTATGAGCAGCGGAGGGCGGAAAGAGCGGCGTGATTTACCTTAAAAGCATCCTTGCGGGATTGCTGGCTGTGCTTGCCGCAGTTATCCTGATCATCATCGTGGTAGCAGCCGGCCTTTGGATTGCGTCTCATTCGTCGCAGGCCGGGTCTGTAGGCTGGGATCCGATTTCCCTTGGAAGGCCGTTGAAATGGCACGTAGCGACCATAGGTATTTTCTTGATCGCATACTTTTGGGAATTTTTTCGACTCCGGTCAAAGTAGCCTGCTACCCGTGTGGAGCGCGGGGCGTCCCCGCCCGGCTGCCGCGCACCGGACAAGCGAGACGCCCGTTCCTCCAGAAGAACACTCCCGCCGCAGACTGTATAATCGAAAATTCCGATGAGTTATCAGGTCCTGGCGCGCAAATATCGTCCGCAGAAATTTTCCGACGTGATCGGCCAGGAGCACGTCACGCGCACCCTGCAGAACGCCATTGCCCAGGAGCGCATCGCCCACGGCTATATTTTCAGCGGACACCGCGGCATCGGCAAAACCACCGTCGCACGTATTCTTGCCATGGCGCTGAACTGCCGCTCTTTGAACGGGACAACAGGGAACGAAACAACCGGCAAGCCGGTGTCCGAGCCTTGCGGCGTTTGCGACTCCTGCGTCGAGATTCGCAACGGCAATTCCGTGGACGTGATCGAAATCGACGCCGCCACCAATCGCGGCATCGACGAGATTCGCGAGTTGCGCGAGGCCGCGCGGTACCGTCCCGCTCGTGATCGTTTCAAGATTTACATTCTCGACGAAGCCCATCAGATCACCGACGCCGCATTCAACGCCCTGCTCAAAACGTTGGAGGAGCCTCCCGGCCACGTCATCTTCATGATGGCCACCACGCAGCCTGAGGATATTCCACAGACGATTCGCTCGCGCTGTCAGCATTTCAGCTATCGCGCCATGAAGTTCGAAGCCATCATGGGCCAGCTTCGCGACATCGTAAGCAAAGAAAATATTGCCGCCGACGAAGACGCGCTCGCCCTGCTGGCCGAAGCCGGCGACGGTTCGATGCGCGATGCGCTCTCGATCCTCGACCAGGCCATCGCCTCGACCTCCGAACGCTTAACCGCCGACTCGGTTCGCAGCCTGATAGGGTCGGCCCCGGCAGCCGCGCTCGAAACCGTAATGCAGGCCGTGGCCGAAAGCTTGACGGACAAAAGTTCGACGGAAAAAATCCTGGTGCTGGTCGATGAACTGATTGGCGAAGGCCACAGCCCTACCCACTTCGCCCGCCAGTTGGTGCGCTTCCTCCGCAATGTCACGGTGGCGAAGATTGCGGGCAAGGATTCCTCCCTGCTGCAGGTTTCCTCCGATGAACGCGCTCGCGCCGGGCGTATTGCCGAACTTTTTAGCGAAGAAGATCTGGCGCGCCACTTGCAGATCATGCTGCGTACGCACGGCGAACTCGGCTATCGCCAGGAGCAGCGCTTCCATCTCGAACTTGGCCTGCTGAAGATGGCACACGCGCAGCGCCTGCTGCCGATCGAGCAGTTGCTGAGCGAGGCGGCGGGGTCTGCCGCTGGACCGGCGCGCACAGCAACCAGGCCGGGGATCAGCATTGCGGCATCTGCGGATACGCGGTATAGCCAGCCTTCCCAGCCCGCGAGATCGAATTCTGTGTCACCATTCGCAGCTGACTCGGCGCGCAAGGGCAATCCCAAGGCAGAAGCGGCTGGTCATATCGCGGCGTACGCGGGCGGGGGCCCCTTCGACTCTCGCTCAGGGCAGGTCCGCGCCACACAACCGAACGCCAACGTCGTCATCATGGGATCGGCCGCGCCAGCGGTTGAAGAATTATCGCTGACACCGGAAACGCTACCGGACGCACGCCCCGAAGTAAGGGCCGTGGCGAGAGCGGACGCCACCGCCGATTCTTTGCGCGACGCGGTTCTCAACGCGCTAAGCAATCAGCCGATGCTGGCCTCGATGCTCGAGAGCGCCCAATGGACCTTGACAGGGAATTCGCTGCTGGCAAGAGTGTCAGCATCCAACGCCATGATCGAAATGTCGTTTACCGCCGAGGCGCGCCGCATCGCAAGCGCCGCGGCCAGCGGACAAGCCGGCAGGCCGATCAAGATGCAGGTAGAGACTGGCGGAACGGCAGAGGCGGCCGCGGCGCCACGCAAGCCATTGCCGGCGAACGGAAGCGCCCGCAGCCGGGCCGAACAGGATCCGGTCGTGCAACGCATGAAAGAAAAATTCGGAGCCGAAATCCGCACCGTGATTGATTATCGTGAAAAGTAATAAAGCTTGAACCGCCGAGACGCAGAGTGCGCGGAGAAAAGCAAGAATTGGCTTTTTGGTTTCTCGGCGTCTCGGCGGTGAAAAGGTTCCCTATGTCTGGATTCAATTTGCAGGAACTGATGGCGCAAGCCAAGCAGCAGTACGAGACGCTCCAGAAAAAAATGGAGCAGACCACCGTCGAAGCCTCGTCTGGCGGCGGTTCGGTGACCGTCAAGATGGATGGCCGCAAGCAGGTGCTCGCCATCAAGATCGACCCTGAAGCGGTCAAAGCCGGAGACGTCGAGATGCTGCAGGACCTGGTGATGGCCGCGCTCAACGAAGCCAGCCGCAAAGTCGATCAGGCCATGCAATCGAGCGTGGGCGGAATGCTCGGCGGACTGGGAGGCATTTTGTAATTTGGCAAATTTGTAATTTTGCAATTTGCCACCGTGCCCAGTGAGTCTTCAAATTACAAATTACCCGATTACAAATTACAAATTCTCTATGTCTCGTTTTGCCGAACCCATGTCGCGCCTGATCGACGAACTCAAGAAGCTCCCGGGCGTAGGCAACAAGAGCGCGCAGCGCCTCGCTTTTCATATCTTGCGCTCCAGCGAGGATGACGCCGAAGCTCTCGCCTCCGCCGTCCGCGATGTCAAAGCCAAGCTCCGCCTCTGCTCCATCTGCAACAATATTACGGATGTCGATCCTTGCATCTACTGCAGCAGTCCGACGCGCAATCAAAAGATGGTCTGCGTGGTCGAGGAGCCGACCAACATCTCTTCGGTCGAGAAGACACGCCATTTCAACGGCGTCTACCACGTGCTCCACGGCTCGCTGTCTCCGTTGCACGGCGTTGGACCCGAGCAACTCCGTATTGCCAACCTGATGACGCGAGTAGCCCAGGGTGAGATCGAAGAGGTGATCCTGGCCACCAATCCGACCGTCGAGGGCGAAGCCACGGCCACCTATCTCGCCCAGCAACTCAAGCGGCAAGGACTCCGCGTAACCCGCATCGCCATGGGCATCCCCGTAGGCAGCGACATCGAGTACACCGACGAAGTCACTATGCTGAAGGCGATGGAAGGCCGGCGGGAAATGTAGCAGCGGTGGTTGCGGCGGAAGTTGCAGCTGTCCGGAGGATCCCACCCTCGCGTCGCAAAGGACGCACCCCTAGATTGGCGTACGCGGCTGTCTGCAAGGGAAATGACTAAACATCGAGGGGGCGGGCCGGAGACGTAACCGGCCGTCCCGAAAAGTTCCGGGATAAGGGGGCACGCAAACCGAGGGGGGGTTGCGGCTTTTTGTCCAGGAACTTCCTCCACGCGAGGAGGGCGCCACGCCCGCACGCATGTTAGTGCCATTTTTCAGTTTGATGGAGAGCAGTGAGTTTTTTGTTACGAAAACCGAACAAGCCCGGCAAAACCCCCCTCAAATCAACAAAACTAAATCCTCGATCCGCAACCATTCCAGAGTAATTACTTCGGATATTGGCGATTTCGACACCTGACTTGACGGCAGGCGCTCTCCCTTCATATGATCGGGCTCAAGTTTGTTCTCGGTCGACGGTGTCCCGAATCTGCCGTCCACCGGGGCATACAGCACGCTGCGGCATTCTGGGACCATATGTTCGTTGTTGTTTCGTTTTGCTTATAGGACCAGCCAACAGCAATTCCAGCCAAGGTGCGGATTGATCTGCTCGTGGGTTGATTGCCATCGAGCCCATTGCGACTGAGGCCGCGTCGTGCAGCAAGGGCCCTGCGAGATTTTAGATACGTTCAGGAGACATTTGGCACAGATGTCACGCCGTCGCTCGCACTTTTTTATCGCCGCCAGTTTCTCTGCCTTTTTCTTATGCTCGCTGCGTGTGGCCAGCGGTCAGCAATCCATCGACGAGAACCGCATCGGAGTTCCTTACGACTGGTCTCATCGCCACTTGATTTTCGCTAATTCCGACTCGCCGGAAGTCACGCGTGAAGCGCAGAAGGATCCGCGTTACTGGCAGCAGTTTCTCCTGCGCAACCTTCCCGCTCCTCCGCACCGGTTGGGAATCTCCCCGCCGCCCATCAAGAAGAGGAGATACCGGCGGGATTGGAGCGAATCGATGGGCAACAACGCCTATAACCAAACCTCGCCCGTCTATCCCGCCAAGTATGTGTTTAATGCGATCAATCCGACGCCAAGCTGCACGAACGACTACGTTGTCTACCTGCTGGCTGCCCCCAGTGGCGCGTTTAATGTAATCGCTTTCAATAATCTGTACGTGAATAACGCCTCTACCGGCTTTTGCTCAGGCACGGCGCCGACGGTCCTGTTCGACTACAACGCCTCACAGAACGGCGGCTCGCTGCTGACCTCTCCCGTTCTTTCCGAGGACGGAGCCCAGATTGCCTTCATTGAAGATGCCAGCAAGGCCCAGTTTCACGTCCTCAAATGGAAATCCGGCAATGTTGGGTCAAGTTTTCCTGCTCCCTACAACACCAGCAACATGGCGAACTGCGCGACCAACGGAGCGGTTGC
Organism: uncultured Acidobacteriaceae bacterium; assembly: GCA_963775845.1. GTDB lineage: Bacteria > Acidobacteriota > Terriglobia > Terriglobales > Acidobacteriaceae > Acidiflorens. Next base: position 2,079,508 of record CAVZKN010000002.1, read on the forward strand.
TCCTTGCGAGTACAGTCTCGTCTACTCGCAGCACTCGGCCACATTGTCCGCACCTTTTGTGGACTATCAGAATGACGTTGCCTATGTCAGCGATGACAACGCACAAGTCTGGGCGATCCACCCGGTTTTTAAGGGAGGAGCGCCGGCCGTCGCAACCGGCTATCCGCTGACTCCAGGGAGCGGCGGCGACAAAATGACACCGCCCGTTTACGATCAGGTCTCGAAGAATGTTTTCGTGGCCGACCAGCACGGCAATCTCTACTACATTCGGACCTCCTCAGCATCGAGCGGAACGTGTGTATCGTCCTCCAGTCCTCCGTGTGTGGGTTCGACAACGCTCAACGTGGCCAGTGGTCAGCAGGTATTGGAAGCCCCGATTGTCGACTCCACCAATCAGACTGTTTTCGTCTTTTCCAACGGTTCGCCTGATAATGCGCACTCCTCGGTCGTGCAGACCGATACCCATCTGAGTTTTTCCGGGCAAGCGAATGTTGGCGCAAAGGGCGGACAGAACGTCTACTCCGGCTCGTTTAACAACGCCTACTTCAACAATCCTGGCAGTGGCATGCTCTACGTTTGCGGTCAGAACACTGGCGGTACTCCCGCGCTGTATGGCATCACGTTTACCGGGACGACCATGAACACGGAGACAGCTGCGCATGGTCCGTTGAATCTGGCGACGGGCGGCGAGGCCTGCTCACCGGTAACTGAAAATTACAATCAGTCCAATAGTACGGACTACATATTTCTCGGCGTGGTCAACAGCTGCAACCTGGGTGGATTGCCGGGCAACGCGGGATGCGTTTACGAATTTCCGATCACCAGCGGCTTTCCCGCCTCCACTTCCGCCGTGGGCTTGACCGAGGCTAACGGAACCACCGGCATTATCGTAGATAACGTCAGCGACGGCTCCGGCGGCCAGTCGTCGAACACCAACCTTTATTTCGTCACGCAAAGCAAGCAGACCTGCAACGAGTACACCGGCACCAGCAACAGCAGCGGCAATTGTGCGGTCAAGCTTACGCAATCAGGCTTCAATTAAGGAAGATCAGCCTATGGAAGAATCCAAGCCGCAAGACTTTGGGCGGGACGGTAATACTCCGGCGGGAAAGAAAAAGAGGGCCTATCAGAAACCCGCCTTCCGGCATGAACGGGTTTTTGAGACGCAGGCTCTTTCCTGCGGCAAGGTTTTTTCCTCGCAGTCGCAATGCAAATTTAATCGGAAGACTTCGTAGCCCTCTCTATGCGATTCACGCATCATTCAGTCGCCAGCCGTTTCCAGCAGAAATCCATTTACTTCCTTTTCCTCTGAGACCAGACCCTCGGGCAGGGTTCCCCGGTTATATTCCGCCATGCGGTTTTTCCATTTGAGGAAGTCGGTAATGCTCTCCGGCTCAATCCTGATCTCGACCCGCCGCAGGCTGGCCAGTAGCAAATTCATCTCATACTGAAAGCCCTGCGCCGACCGCAAGTTCCTGGCTGACGCCTTCACTCGCTCGACTTCGCGCCCGGAAACCTCCAGCAACCCCCAGCCGGCTGGGAGTTCGTCGATTCCGATCATCCTCCGCGGAGCCAGGTAATAGCGCTCGCAGCCGACTCCACTCTCCGGCTTCTGCCGGAACGGCTTGGCACGATCGGCCAGAAAATCCGCCCGCGAAGCCTTGCTCTCGACCAGCACCGAATGGCAAGCCTTCTTCCAGCCGATAGCGTCGGGCATCTCGCCACTGACGCAAGCCTGCTCGCTGAGAACCACTCCGCAGCGATATCGCCGCAGCCAGCGAACGGCCATCGAAACCAGTTTTGCGTGCGTCATGTTCGGAAAGTGTCGTCAGCCATCAGTCATCAGCCATCAGGTGGAGCAGGTCTTGCTGACACCTGATGGCTAACGGCTGCAGTACAGGGAATTTTGGAAGCCAGAAGCCCTTCTGAAAAGTGTCAGAGTAGTTTCCGCAGACAGTTGTTGGTCGTCAGTCGCCAGTTTCGAAATTCTACCGTTCTCTGGTTCGCGAACGACCAACGACTCCGCCAATTACCCTCGTAACGCCCATATCCATCGGGGATTACACAAGTATTACAACGAATCCGGGCGACTCTTGGTATCTTCCAATGCGAATCTCAGTCAAATAGGTGTAGGGAGAAAAACGGACCATGAGCGAGACCATGCGCGAAACCATCAGCGAAGCTACCAGCCAATCCATGAGAGAAACCGGAGAAGGCACGAACCGCAAAGAGCGTGCCAATCGCGACGGTTTCAACTGGGGCACAGCGATCGCCATGGGCCTGTTCCATGTAGGCGCAGTAGTCGCATTATTCTTCTTCACTTGGCCCGCATTCTTCGTAGCGCTCTTCCTCTGGTGGGTCTCCGGAAGCCTGGGCATCGGCATGAGCTATCACCGCCTGCTGACCCATCGCGGCTACAAGACTCCGAAGTGGGTCGAATATTTTCTGACCTGGTGCGCCACGCTGGCCCTTGAGGGCGGTCCAATCTTCTGGGTAGCAACCCACCGCATCCATCATCAATTCTCCGACGAAGAAGGCGATCCGCACTCTCCGAACGACGGCAAATGGTGGTCGCACATGGGATGGATCCTGATGGGCAAGTCGATGCATCACGACACCACGACCCTGGCCCGCTACGTCCCCGACCTGACCAAAGATAAAGTCCACGTCTGGCTGACCAAGTATCACTGGACCAGCAACCTAATCCTGGGCGTGATCCTCTATGCCATAGGCGGATTGCCCTGGATGCTCTGGGGAGTCTTCGTCCGCGTAGTGGTAGGCCTGCACACCACCTGGATGGTGAACTCGATCACGCACATGTGGGGAACGCGCCGCTTCGCGACGAAAGACCTTTCCACCAATAACTTTCTGATCGCCGTCCTGACCTTTGGCGAAGGCTGGCACAACAATCATCACGCGCATCCGGTGTCCGCGCGCCATGGGCTGCGCTGGTACGAAGTCGACATGAACTGGTACGGAATCTGGGCGCTGAAAAAATTAGGCTTGGCAAGGCACGTCTACAAAGTCGAGCTTGCGCACCTGCCCCCGAAGCCGCCCTTGGTTCGGGATGTTGAGACAGCAGGAGTGTTGGCAGCAGCCGCGGGCAACGACTAGAGCGTTTTCACCGCCGAGACGCAGAGGGCGCAGAGAAATACTCAGGGCAAAAAGAGCCGGGTGAGTTCTGCCAGAGAGTTCTTCTGAGTGAGGACTTGGGCCGGCTTCATTTTCTTCAATTCATTGATCCGCAAGCTCACAACTCTCCTCTTGCTGGCGCTTTTTCGCCTCCGCAGTTCAACCGGAAAATCGCCATTGTAAACTTCGCTAAATCTGGCGTGCGGACTTAACTTCAAAACGATCAAGAAGTGCGGCTCCTCTGCGTCTCGGCGGTGAAATCGCTACAATCTCCCTGTGCGCATCATCAGCCGCCAGAAAGCCATCTATTTCTTCCTGACGTTCGGCGTTTGCCTGGCGGCAATAGCCTTCGCCGTCGGCAGCGGCTGGATCATCCTCAACTGGCGTGAAGGCATCAAAGTTTTTCTAGGAATCATCTTTTTCGGAGCAATCGTCGCCGGCCTCGTCCTCAATACGATTTTTCTAGTTCGCGAAATTCGCCGCAACGAGCAGCATGACAGCTTCATCAACGCCGTCACCCACGAACTGAAGACGCCGATCGCATCCATCCGCCTCTACCTGCAAACCCTGCAGCGGCGGGAGGTAGACGAAGCGCAGCGGCGCCAGTTCTACGACTTCATGCTCGATGACACCGAACGCCTGATGCACACGGTCGAACAGGTGCTCAAAGCGGGAGCCGCAGCGCAGAAGAAAACGCCGCTCGTCCGTTCGCCGGTCGACCTCAACGCGCTGGTGCAGGACTGCATCGAATTGGCCAGAACGCGCCATCATCTACAGCCCGCCAATCTCGACTACCGCGAGGCTCTCGCAGTAAAGAATGGCGTCCAGAATGGCGCTCAGAATGGCAACCGGACGCAGATCCTGGGCGATCCCGAAGAACTTCGCACTGCGGTCTCCAACCTCCTTGATAACGCCGTGAAATATTCACCCGAGGGCGTGCATATCTCCGTAGAACTCGACGCGCCCGATGACGAGCGCATAGTGCTGCGCGTGCGCGACCAGGGCGTGGGCATTCCGCAGCACGAATTGAAACGCATCTTCAAGCGCTTCTATCGTGTCAGCCAGCGCTCGCTCTCGCCAGCCAAAGGCACTGGCCTGGGACTGTTCATCGTGCGCTCCATCGCCCGCAAACATGGAGGTCGCGTCTTCGCCGAAAGCGAAGGCGCCGGCAAAGGGACGACCGTCACCCTCGAATTGCCCAGAAAAGAAGTGCCAAGCAAAGAATTGCCGCGGGGGGCAGCATGACCCGCGTTTTGATCGTCGAAGACGAAGCTCATCTCGCGCAGGGGCTGTCATTCAACCTGCAAGCCGAAGGACACGCCGTCGATGTCGCGCCCGACGGTGAGACCGCGCTCGACCGCCTGCTCGAAAAAAATGAACGCTTCGACGCCGTCGTTCTCGACGTCATGCTTCCCGGCAAAAGCGGCTTCGATGTCGCCGCCTCGCTCCGCGAGAAAAAAAATTACGTGCCCATTCTCATGCTAACCGCGCGCGGACGTCCCGAAGACGTGCTGCAGGGCTTCGCCTCTGGCGCCGACGATTATCTGCCCAAGCCATTCGAACTGGCCATTCTTATCGCTCGCCTGGAAAGTCTTTTACGGCGCAGCGTTTGGATGAAAGGGGCCGAGCTGACGGCAGAGAATTCGACGTCTCAAAAACCGCGAGACGCGGAACCCCCTGCAGACACGAACGCCGCCGCCGACAACTTCACCTTCAACGGCAAGACCATCGACTTCGGAGAACTGGAACTGCGCTCGCTTGGCAACACCATCCATCTCACGGTGATGGAAGCCGAGTTCTTGCGCTACCTCGTCCAGAGCGGGGGCCGCATCGTCTCCCGCAAATCGATTCTCGAAGACGTCTGGGGACTGCACGAAGACACCGACACTCGCGCCATCGACAATTTTGTCGTGCGCCTGCGCCGCTATATCGAGGAAGATCCGGCGCGTCCCAAACATCTGCAAACGGTGCGCGGCGTTGGGTACCGCTTCGTCGCCGAGCCCGATTAGCCTTCGCATTCTGCTAGAGTGAGTCCACGATGAAGAGTACATTGCTAAGCCTGTGCCTTTCCGCCGCTATTTCGCTCGCCGCGCAACAGTCACAATCGCAGGCCGCGCCTCAGTCACAGCCCAAGACGATGACGAGAGTCGGAGTCACTCTCCAAAGTCCCGACGCTCCCGCCGGAAGTTTCGCCGCCGCCCCGAAAGTCTTTTACCGCGCCGGCACGCGCTACTGCCGCATGGAAGAGTGGCCCGATCCCGAGCATGGCGTGCAACAGCAGCTGATCGTCAACGAGCCCGATTATTGGATGGTCAACCTGCTTTCAAGAACTGGCCGCCACGGTGTCGATCCCGGACCAACTTTCAACTGTCACCAACCGATTTTCCCGGGCACGCCGCGACAACTCAACGATGAAGACCGCGAGGTGATGAAATTAGAGTTTGGAATGGAAATGGAATTCTTCCAAACCCACGGAGCGACACCGCAAAAGGGGCCAGTCCTTCAGGGCAAAGAAACAACGGTCTACAAAGCGAAAGTCGTCAATTCGGAGTTGGCCTTGTTCACCGGTGGCACGCCCGAGCGTCCGCTCGCCGTATCGCGACACAGCGGGCAGAGCAATGATCTTTTCTCGTACAGCGGTTACGAGCAACTTCCATTCGACGCCAAACTTTTCTCCAAACCAGAAAATGTGAAGATCGAAGACGCCAGACCCTGACCCGCGTGGATAGAACTATCTTTCGCCGGGATCGCGCGCGACAATCGCCGAATGTTTGACCTCCAGAGAGCTCTTCGCTGTCTCCACATGCTCCTTGATTGCACAGGCAAGATCCTGCGCCAGCTGTTCGAGTTCCGTCTCGATCTCTGGCGTCCACGACTCGCCGCAAAGCGTATGAATCCTCGCGTACAGCTCTTCAATGCGGGTTTCGGTCGACGAGGGCAATTCTTGAATACCGGCTAAGATGTGAACCATACGAGATAGCAAAGGTCGACCAAAGGTTGCCTGCGGACGCCATTGTGTAGAGCGGACACTCTTGTCCGCTGCCTTTGACATTGGTTCGAAGGAGCAGTTCGAAAATAGCAATCACAACATATTGGAAGAAGTATCAGACCCCGGCGCTAAGGAAACCGAGCCCACCCGTGCAATTTCTTCCTACTGTCTCGCACTGCCGCCCTCTAAGGTGTCTGCTAAGACGAACTGCTTCAAGCGCTTGCAGACGAGACCGGATCGGTTATGCAGGCCGAGTTTGGAATCAAGCTTGCCCTTTCAAGGGCATGAACAACCAAAACGATGGAGTCCAGGGAAGTTGGGACCGAAGGAATGGGGCAATAGATCAGAACTGGCAACAACTCTGCCAACTGGTATCCGTCGAGACCGATCCACGCCGCCTCTCTAAGCTGATCGATCAGCTGATTGAGGCCTTACACGCACGCAAGCAGGAACTCTGCACCAGCGACCCTCCACCGTCGCATCCTTTTAATCGGGTCGACAATAACACCTAACCGCAGCCCGGCGGCCGCTCGATCAAAACAATTCCATGTAAATGTGTTATGTGGGGATCCGCGCGTTTAGTGCTGCTTGGCGGAGGAACTCGCCGCCAGTTCGCGGAACAAGCCAAGCAGCGCTGCCGCCGATTCCTGGTCGGCCAGGTTCTTGAGCGCAACCGTGGCCGTGAAGTGCGGCGCGCGGGGGTTAAACCGCACGCCGACAAAATCCTTGTCGCGCCAAGCAGCCAGCGCGCTCACCACCGGACTCAACTCCATCGGCCAGTCTTCTTTCGTGGTCAGAATCACCGGGCCAGGGCGGCTGATGGTCCACGCCCGCGTCGCACGCGAATTCTTGCCCGTCACATTTTTCACGCCCGACTGGCCCGCCCAGCGGTGATGAATCACATCCAGATGGAAGCCGGGAGGAAATCCCATGTTGGCTTCAAAGGTGAGGGTCTCCTGCTGGCGCCGCCAGTGGCTGAGCGCCCATTGAAAGGGCAGGGCGCGCGGCAACAGCCGAATCGTCAGGTGCGCATCTTCAAACCAGCGCGAGGAAAGATTCAGCGTGGCCTTCATCCGTGAACTGCTGGCCTGCCAGCGCAGATTGACGACGTGGCCCTTACCGAGGCACGCTTCCTGCACCCAGCGCAGAATCTGCCCGGCCCGCCGCCGGTTATAACGGACGAACCCGGCATACCAGATAAGGCACAGCGCAAGCGCTGCCATCGCGTCAATGATTAGGAAACGCCCCACGTTCGCCTCTGGGGAGAAATCGTACTTCTTATAGATGCAACTGCGCAAGAGGAGGAACAGAAAAAAAGACGCGGCCCCTCAGTTGCCCCCTAATCGCGCACTTGCGATGAGTAGGATTCCACCGAATCCCATTACAATGGCGTCGTGTTGTTTTGCATCCGGCAATTTAAGAAGGCCGATTTTGACACGTTATGGCGGATCGACCAGGCGTGCTTTGATCCGCAATTGGCGTACTCGCGGCCCGAACTGGCCTACTACATACGCCGGCCATCGTCGTTTACCCTGGTCGCCGAAGAGCGAGCAGACGAACGCCGAGGCGCCAAGGCGTCAGGAAACGGCAAACCGCGAAAAATCTCTGAGACTGGAATGTTAGGATTCATCGTCGCCGAATCGCGCCGCAAGATCGGCCACATCATCACCATCGACGTGATCGCGGAGGCGCGCCGCACCGGCGTAGGCTCGGCCCTGTTAGAAGCCGCGGAAGCGAAAGTCGTGCAGACCGGGGCAATCGCTGTGGCTCTGGAAACGCCCGTGAACAACGCCGCCGCCATCCGCTTCTACAAAAACAAAGGATACTTCGTAGAGAAGACCGTATCCGGTTACTATTCCAACCAGATGGATGCTCTGGTCATGGCGAAGGACCTCGCGCCACTCCGCGAGACTAACCTGTAGAGACGGGACTTGCTCCGTTTCGGCTGGGGGGACGATGAAAATTGCGATCCAGGGAGAGCTAGGCTCCTTCAGTCACGAAGCCGCGGAGACCATGCTCCCGCGCGCCACCATCGTGCCCTGCGCCCGCTCCCTCGACGTTTTCGACCGCGTCGAGCGCCGCACTGTCGATGGAGCCGTCATCCCCATCGAAAACTCGCTCGCGGGTTCGGTGGCCGAACACTTCGATCTTCTGCTCAGCCGCGACGTGCACATTGTCCGCGAATTTCGCCTGCGCATTGTCCACAACCTGATTGTGCCGACCGGCACGAAAATGGGCGCAATCCGACAAGTGTTCTCGCATCCCGTGGCGTTAGATCAATGTCGCGACCTGTTCGCGAAAAATTCGAGGCTGCAGCCCATGCCCTTTTACGATACCGCCGGAGCCGTAAAGCACGTAGTCGCGGAAAACCTGCCAGATGCCGCGGCCATCGCCAGCCGCCGCGCCGCCGAGGTCTATCACGGCCAAATCTTGAAAGCCGGAATCGAGGATGACAAAAAGAACTTCACGCGCTTCTTTTTAATCCACCGAGGATCAGCGCAAAGGCCGCCTGCGGAGGCGCGACTGGCCGCGTCTAAGAAGAAAGCACACAAAACTTCGATCGCTTTTGCCACCAAGAACATTCCCGGAGCTCTGTTCAAAGCGTTGAGCGTTTTCGCTCTGCGCGACATCAGCCTGAGCAAGATCGAGTCGCGCCCCATGCGCGGCCGTCCCTGGGAGTACGTGTTCTTTGTCGACTTGCTGCGCGGCGACGACGAAGCCGTGCGCAATGCGCTGCGTCATCTGGCGGAGATATCGGACCTGGTCAAGGTGCTGGGAGTTTATCCGCAAGCGTGAGACGCAGTGCCCCATGTTCCCGCCGCTCTATGGGCGCTAACCTGGGCTCCATCGTTGGCGTTTGGTCGCGCTCCTTGTTCAGAACGGGACCCGCAGCGACAGAGTCGGAATATGTTTGGTGGGATGGAATGAAGTCGTGGCAACCTCTTTCATTTACTTCAACAGATATTCCTGCAAGAACTCAAGCGACGCATAAAACTCAAAATCTCGATTGGCTTTCTTCTGGAGGCCATGTCCCTCATCTTTCGCCATCAGATACCACACCGGCGTTCCCTCTTTTTTCAACGCGGCAACGATCTGGTCGCTTTCGCTCAACGGCACGCGCGGATCGTTGTTCCCCGCCACCACGAACATAGGTTTCTTGATCTTTTCGACGTTGTTCATGGGCGCGATTTTTTCCAGAAACGCCCGCATCTTAGGGTCGCGCTCGTCGCCATACTCCACGCGCCGCAGATCACGGCGGTAAGCTTCCGTGTTCTCCAGGAAGGTAACCAGGTTCGACGGCCCCACGATGTCGATCGAGCAGCGGATGCGATCACTATAAAAAGTCGACACCGCCAGCGTCATGTGCCCGCCATAACTCCCGCCCCTCACCGCAATCCGGCTGGCGTCGAGGTCGGGCCGCGTCGCAATCCAATCGAAGAGCGCGTCAATGTCCTTATAGCTGCCTTCGCGCAGAAATCCGTTATCGAGTTTGCTGAACGACTTGCCATAGCCGGTCGAGCCGCGCACGTTCGGTTGCAGAATGGCGATGCCAAGTTCGTTCAGGTAATAGTTATCACTGCCGAGGAATGCCGGGCGCGACTGTCCTTCCGGGCCGCCATGAATTACGATCAGCACCGGACGCTTGCCCGTAAACCTGGCCGGCGGCCGGTTCAGAAGGCCTGAAATACTTCGCCCGTCAAAGCTCTTCCAGCGAACGATCTCGGCGTCGCTGATTTTAGAAAGATTGACCGCCGTCTCGCTCTTCGTCCAGCGCTCCACCTTTCCCGTCGCCACATCGAGCGAATAGCAATCGCCGGGAGCGTTTCCCGTAACCAGCGTAAATCCCAAATCGCGGTTGTTCCGATGCCAGGCTATTCATCGAGCCGACCGGCAGATTCGGAACCGGACGCTCCTTATACGTGGCTGCATCGAGCAGGTGCAGCTTGCTCAACCCGTCTTCATTGCTCAGAAATGCGATCCACTGGCCATCCCACGATTGCTGGAACTCATCCACATCCCAGGAAAGATCAGGCGTCACCACCTTCATTTTCTTAGTGGTCAGGTCGATGTAGGCCAGCCGCTGAAATTCCGAATCTTTGTCGGTGGTCACGTAAACGCCCTTTCCCTCTTTGCTAAAGTGCGCGTTGCCGTACGCCACCTGTTCTTCGGTTTTGCGCGGAGTCAACTCGGTTTTTTCTCCCGTCGCCGTGTCCACCAGCCAGAGATATGTTGCGTTGACGGATATCCCTTCCATCAGCAGGATCTTCTTGTCATCGGGAGACCAATCCTGCGGCTCCCATCCTCCGCCGCTTAGTTGCGTGAGCAGGTGATCGGTCTTTGGATCAGCCGGATTCATCACCCACAAATCGGTGTCCTGCCCGTCGCGCCGCGTCGAAACGTACGCGATTTGATCTCCGCGCGAGGACCAGTGCGCCGCGGTGTTCCGCGATTTTCCATCGGTCACCCGGACGCTGTCGCCCGTCGCCGGATCGTAGCGAAAGTATTGGAACCACTCGCCACCGCCCACGTCTTTCTGAAATAGCAAATAATCGCCGCCGTTGGGATGATACGAAGCGCCATAGACCGGCTCGGTGAAAAATGTCAACTGCTGCCGCGCGCCCATGGGATGGCGACAACGTGCGCCTGATACGTATTTCCGAAGCGCGTGCCGATCACCATTTCGCGGCGCGTCGGATGCCAGTCGGTTTGAAAAGCCTCGCGATTCTCGGTGTAGCATCCGACGGTCTCGGCCAGCGATTGTGGAATCGCGGGAATTCCCTGCGTCACCAGATTTTCTGGTGGAGTGATCGCGCTATCCTCCGCAGCCGCGTAGATTCCGAATGCCAGCAGCAAGCAGAGGACAGAATTGCGCGCAAAGTCTCGGGCAAAGTTCGGGATGAAATTCCGTGAAGAGAAGGATGTTTTCATGGGGGCCCTCGTCCAGCGGGAATGGGGCGCAACTGTCTGCGCCACTATCATCGACGAGCATGCTACCACTTCGTAATCAAAGAGTCGCTATTTCAGAAGGTGAAACGGCCACCGATTGTGGGAGCACAGTTGTTGTCGGAGAAATAAGGGACGCCGGGGCCATGAGGAATGGCAATGCCCAGACCTCCGCTTACCCATGAATATGCGATTCCGGCAAAACCGTCGAAACGCTTGGTGAAGTGATGATCGATATAGAACGAGCCTTCGTTCAGAGTGCCGGCGCAGGAGCTGCGGAAACCGGCTGCGGGCGAGCAGGCTGGCGGAAGACGGAAGTCATTCTGCCGCTGTTGATACCAGGCGAAAGTGAAGTCGGTTTTGCTGCGGTAGGTGTACTTCGCGCCCGTCCACCAGATGTTCACCAGCTTTTCGGAATCGAGATTGTTGTCTTCAACGCCGCTCATGATGTAACCGCCCTGGTCCGCGGCGCCAACACCCAACGGGTTCCTCGGGTTGTTCTGCCAGATGTATTCGTAGCCGGCAAAAAACTTGACCGGATCCCACTTATACTTGACCGCGACCATGACTGCGTTGTTGTCGGTCACGATGCCATCGACGGTGTCGTCCGTCGAGATCAGATTGGGGCCGAGGCCGGCCCCGCCGTTGATGGGATTTGTGTTGATGCTGTCGGTGGTCGACTGATACGACGCTGTCACACTCTGCGGCCCCAGCAACGGGTTCAATACGCTGATCGCCTGATTGTAATGTTGGAAGACGAAGTCGGCCGAGAATTTGCCCCGGTCTCCTCCGACGTCTCCGCCGAGATCGAATCCCCAGGCGTTGTTGTGCGCCGCTTCCGGCGTGCAGTTCGCGGCAGTCCAGCTTGAGGAAGCCGAGTAGCAGCCGGCAGAACCTGCGGCAAACTTATACATCGCGCCGAAATGGACCGGGCCATAGGCAATGCGATACTTCACGGCGTCATCCCAACGGCTGTCTTCGGTGTCGCCGCCGCCGGCCATGGTGCCGTTGTACCCGATGTAGGAAAAGGCATAGGCGCCGCCGGCGGGATCGTACTGCAGCATGGCATCGGTGCCGAGAGAGCGCTCGCGTCCGAAAGTCAGCGTGCCGAAATGCGTGGACGATATACCACCGTAGTATTCGTCATTGAACGGTTGGCCGGCGCGCGCGCCGTCAATGGCGATCGAATAGCTTGCCCGGGGAAGGCCGTTGTTGATGATGTCAGTTTTTGAGGCGTTGGCGAGCAGGCCGGACTGCGGATTGACGCCAGTGGAAGCGTTGAACACGACCGCCCAGCCGGGCATAAATTCTTCCTTGCCCCTGATGCCAAAACCCGTCTGCTGCAGGTTGTTCGGTGCGACGACGAATCGATGTTCATAGCCGTTGCGGTTCACTAAAGATTCGCCTTCATAGTTGTAGCCGTTTTCTGGGAGGCCGTGGCTGACCCAGCCGACGCCAACGTCATACGCTCCGTAGACCGTGATGCCATGCCAGGTCAGCGTGCAGTCGGTGGTGGCGAACTCGTGGCCGCTCGCGCAGGCGTCGGGAGTGCTGCGGTGCAATTTGATGTCGACGGTGTCGTTCTGGCCCGGCGCCAGGCTGATGCCCGTGAGGGTTACATCGGTGAAGCCTGGTTTCGCCGCTCGAATCTCGAAGAGCCCTTGAGGCAGGCCGGACGCCTGATAGCGTCCCGCGGCGTCGGTGGTGGTCATGCGCGTTGTACCTGTATCGACGTTCCTGAGGGTCACCGCGACATCGCGAAGGGCTGCGCCGTTTGGGTCCGTAACCACGCCGGAAAGGCTCGCCTGAGCGGCGCACAACGAGGAAGAGAGACAGCAGAAGAAAACGGCAAAAGCCAGAGCGGCAGAACGCATGCAGCCTCCAAATAATCGATCGAATCGAATGGTGTAGTATATAGACAATACGCATCTGTGGTAAATAAATGTGCGTTTATATACAAATTTGCAGCAGGGTGTGGTTGCGGATAGAGAAGGGCTAGCGGTGAATGACGGACAGCGAACAGCGAACCGATTGACCGCACTTCTCGCAGTCTGTACGATTCCGTACCAATGGGAATCCAAGCTAGCTCCAGGCGCAGTGCCGGTTCGAAGACACCGGCGAAGACCGAAGAATTGCTGCATCTGCGCGACGCCGCCCTGGAGCTGGGCATCAGCTTCCCCACCATCAAGCAGTGGATTTACAAGAAGAAAATTCGCAGCATCCAGACCGCCGGAGGACACCACCGCATTCCGCGCGCGGAGGTCGACAAGCTGCTCTTTCGCACCCGCGGCCGCACCGAGCGGGAAAGATCAAATGTCATCCGCCGCGTCAGCGGACGCAATCAACTGGTCGGCCGCATCGATTCCGTACGCATCAGCGGCCTGATGGCCGAGGTCAAAATTTCCATAGGAGGCCAGCAGATTACCTCGATCATCACCGCCAGTTCCGCCCGCGAGATGCAACTGAAACCTGGCCAGACCGCCGCCGCCCTGATCAAAGCGACGGAGGTCATGATCCTGAGAGTGTGACGCGGGCCGAGGACGATATCGTCACAAGCCGATGTGAGGGGTTGCACTGCGGATTTTTCGAGTTGCAGGTAGTTTAATGAGCGCCAGCGAATTTTGACCCCAACTTTCAGTTACCAGAGTGGCGCCAGGGTCCAAGTGCGTGTTGCAAAAGGTCAAAAAAGGTCTAGAATTCAACAGCCTAGCCCGAGAGCTGCATCTTTTTCGTACCGAACGTCATCAAAGTTGAGTGAAACTGACTCAAGGGAAAATTCAAGGGAAACTCCAAGGTAGACTTTAATGAGCGATCCTATTATTACCAATTCCAGCGAGGGCATTGCCTATGATACGAGCGAGCGCTCGCTTCCGATTCTGCCCGTGCGTGACACGGTCCTGTTTCCGCACGCCGTTCTGCCTTTAACGGTAGGCCGCGAAAGCTCCGTCCAGCTAATCAATTCGCTCGGCGACGACAAGACCATCGTCGTAGTGGCGCAGCGGGAGGCCCGCGTTGACGCCCCTCAGCCCACCGACCTCTACACCATCGGAACGCTGGCCGTGGTCCACAAAGTCGTCAAGATGCCGAACCAGAGCCTCTTCGTTTTCGCCGAAGGCCTCGAGCGCGTCAAGCTGGCCGACTTTGCCCAACTCTCTCCTTTCATGCGCGCCAGGGTGACCACAATCCCCGAGATCATTCCGCCCAAAGATTCCGAGATTGAGGCCTTGCAGCGCAACGTCCTGACCTTGTTCCAGCAGATCGTGGCCGGTTCGCCCACGCTCTCCGACGAGCTTTCGACCGTTGCGATGAACATCGAGGAGCCCGGACGCCTGGTCGATTTCATAGCCTCGTCGCTGCCGTCGCTCTCGACCGCCGATAAGCAAGAAACGCTGGAGACGACCGATGTGCGCGTGCGTCTGGAAAAAATCAATCAGCACCTGGCCAAAGAATTAGAAGTCCAGCAACTGCGCAACAAGATCCAGTCCGAGGTGCAGGACCGCGTGCAGCAAACGCAGCGCGAATACTATCTGCGCGAGCAGATGAAGGCCATCCAGAAAGAACTGGGCGAGCAGGATGAGGGCCAGCGCGACACGGAAGAACTGAAGCAAAAAATCGAATCCGCCGGCATGCCCGACGACGTGAAGAAAGAAGCGTTGAAAGAACTGGGCCGCCTGGCGCGCATGTCACCCATGGCCGCCGATTATTCGGTCACCAGAAACTACATAGAGTGGCTGGCCGTTCTCCCCTGGGCAAAAACTTCCGGCGGAGAAATCGAAATTCCCAAGGCCAAGGAGATTCTCGATGCCGATCACTATGACCTGCAAAAGGTCAAAGATCGCATTCTCGATTACTTGTCAGTAAGACGCCTGAAGCCGAGCATGAAAGGCCCGATCCTCTGCTTCGTGGGCCCTCCCGGAGTCGGCAAAACCAGCCTGGGTAAATCAATAGCCCGCGCGCTGGGCCGCAAGTTTACCCGCCTGTCGCTCGGCGGAGTCCACGACGAAGCCGAAATCCGCGGCCATCGCCGCACTTACATCGGAGCGTTGCCGGGCCAGATCATACAAGGCATCCGGCGCGCCGAGACGAAAGATCCGGTTTTCATGCTCGACGAGATCGACAAAGTAGGCCGCGACTTCCGTGGTGATCCCGCGTCCGCATTGCTCGAAGCGCTCGATCCCGAGCAGAACGCGACCTTCCGCGATAACTATCTAGACGTAACTTTCGACTTATCGAAGGTTTTATTCATCACCACCGCGAACCAGCTCGATCCCATAGCCGAGCCCCTGCGCGACCGAATGGAGATCATCGAACTCCAGGGCTACACCGAAGAAGAGAAGATTCATATCTCTTTCCAATACCTGATTCCGCGCCAGATCGAAGAAAACGGAATCACCAAAGACCAGATCGACTTCCCCGAAGAGGCGGTCAGCTTCATCATCCGCCACTACACGCGCGAAGCTGGAGTCCGCAACTTAGAGCGCACCATCGGCACCATTTGTCGCAAGCAGGCGCGCCGCATCGCTGAAGGCAAGACCGACAAGCTTGTAGTCACGCAAGAAATCATCGTCCAATTCCTGGGAGGAATTAAAGTTCGCAGCGAGGGCGAGATCGCCGAGCGCACCAAGCGCGCCGGAGTAGTAGTCGGCCTGGCCTGGACTCCCTCCGGCGGCGATGTCCTCTTCGTAGAAGCCAACCAGATGAAAGGTAAGGGCGGCCTGACCATCACCGGCCAGATTCAGGACGTGATGCGCGAATCCATGCAAGCCGGCCTGAGCTGGGTCCGCTCAAACGCCAAAGAGTTAGGCATCGACGAAGAATTCTTCGCCAACCACGACATTCACATCCACGTCCCGGCGGGAGCGATCCCGAAAGACGGCCCCTCCGCAGGCGTAACCATCGTGACCGCGCTGGTGAGTTTGCTGACCGGCAAACAAGTGCGTCCGCTAACGGCGATGACGGGAGAAATCACGCTAAGCGGCAACGTACTTCCTGTAGGCGGCATAAAAGAAAAAGTTCTCGCCGCCAAGCGCGCCGGAGTCCACGACGTAATCCTCCCCGCCGAAAACAAAACCAACGTGGAGGAAGATCTAACTCCCGAGCAGTTAATAGGACTGACTCCCCACTACGTAAAGACGGTCGACGAAGTGCTGGAGATAGCCTTGCCCAGCACTCCCAGGGAAGAGCGCCAGGACGCCGAAGAGAGAGAGAAAGTGCTGAGCACGTAGGACAGCCGTCAGCCTTCAGGTCCAAACCACCCTATCCAGCTTGTCATCTTGAGCGCAGCATGGACTTCACGAAGTGAAGTCCATGCGAAGTCGAAAGACCCCTGCACTCTTCTCCGGCGCACTGACGCATCAGGGAATTCTCCTCATGCATTGCGTTTACTTTAAGCAGATCACCCGCACACTCCGGGTGCCCCCACCTTGCGGCACTATCGCAAAAGGAGTGGGTGCCGACACCATCCAAACCGATTTTACTTATTGAACGGACGGGCACTACAGCACATAGAGTCGCAGCATCCACCACACCAGGAATATTGCAACAATTGCTGCCGCAATATGGACGATCCAGTCGCCACCTGTTTTCGGATTGCCAAGGTTGAACACGATGGAATCGTAGCATGCGGCTCAACCCAGGCTCCAATCGATAGATGGCGAAAATCCGATTGCACTCATTAGGAGGGGTAGGGGGTACCCGGCATCCAAAACTTGCTCCCCTAGAAGATTTTTCCCAAAGAGGCGACAATGGTTCCCGTCAAACAGAGGAGCCACGTTGGGAGCCAGTCCCGCCCTAAAGCCCGCGACCCCAAAGCCGAAACTCGGCCTGCGCGCCTGGATGCTGCGCGTTCTCGAAGAATGCGATCGCGCCGAAAAAGGTTTTGACGCCGAAGCGGTCCACGATCTTCGCGTGTCCATACGCCGCTGCCGCTCGCTCGCCGATGGATTGATCGCGATCGATCCCGATCCTTCCTGGAAGGCGATGAAAAAAGCTGGCAAGAAGCTCTTCCAGTCTCTGGGCGAACTACGCGACATGCAGGTCATGCAGGAATGCATCGAGAAGCTCAGCGGCATCTCAGCTTCCGACGCGGCCAGCCGCGCCTCGACCGGAGAGCAAAGCGATCCAGTTGCGGCCAAGTTGCTCGAACACGTCTACCGCCGCGAAGACGAATGCAAGCAGGATGCCTTCAATGCGCTCGGCCAATTCGATCGCAAGCAATGGCGCCAGTGGAGCCACTCTCTCCCGCAGCGCGCGGCGCGAGTACGTCTCGGGAGCGTGGTCTATCAGCACCTCGCGCTCGAAAAGTGGACGGCCGCGTACGATCTGCACAAACACGCGCTCCGCTCACGCTCGCAGATCGCACTGCACCAGTTGCGCATCGGCATCAAGCGTTTCCGCTACACGGTTGAAAACTTTCTCCCGCAGCACCACGAGAAATGGGGAGACGACCTGAAAGAGCTGCAGGATCTCTTGGGCGAGGTGCACGATCTCGACGTGCTGTGGGCAACAGCGGTAGAGATTCACGCCTTCACCGACGCGGAAAGCCGCAAGCGCTGGCGTGAGAAGTTGACTGCCGAGCGCGCCAAGCGCATCGCGCGCTATCGCGAGAAGATGGTAGGACGCCAGTCGCTCTGGCGCGTCTGGCGCGCCGAGTTGCCTGCGGGCCCGCAGTTGCGCGCCGCCGCCCTGAGCCGTCTGAAAACCTGGGCCGGATATCTGGATCCGGATTTCGCGCACTCGCAACGCGTGGCCCAGTTCGCGCTTCTTCTCTATGACGGATTGCAACGAGCCAGCCTGCTGAAGCAACCGGAAGCCGCTCCGGATGCGGACTCTGATCCCAGGGCGATATTGCAGGCAGCGGCACTGCTGCATGACGTGGGCAAAGCCAACGGAGAGAAGAATCATCATCAGGCCTCGTATCAGATGATTCGCAAGCTGCAGCGGCCCTTGGGCTGGAGCGCCCGCGACTTGGAACTGACCGCTGTGATCGCGCGCTATCATCGCGGCAAACTGCCGCGTCCGCAGGCCAAGGCCCTCGCAACCCTCGACCTCTCGGACCGCCATCAGGCCATGCAGTCGGCGGGAATTCTGCGTTTAGCCAACGCGCTCGACGCGCCGCAAAACCACGTTGGGAAAGAGAGCGCTCCGCGTCTTGAGGTGCTCGCGCTCGATCATTCGGTCACCGTGCGCGTACCGGGATATTCGACGCTCGATCGTTCAGCGGAACATGTGGCCGCCGCCCGGCATCTGCTGGAAACGATATTGCGCTGTCCGATCATCGTGCGGCCCCTGCAAAGTTCGCCGCCGGCCGGAAAGACAAGGCGGCCTGTGGCCGTTTGAGGTTCGCGGCGCGTAACTTTTTCGTGCACGTTTCGATGTGGAGGAGTATCTTGGTTTGTTCAACCGTGCTTCCTGTCTGGAGGTGTGTGTGTTGAAAAGGAAAGCCTCGAAACCGCAAATGTCCAAGAAAAGTATCTTCGAAAACCCACTGTTTCTGGTTTTTGCATGCATTGTC
The DNA here is from genome assembly GCA_963775845.1 of uncultured Acidobacteriaceae bacterium. Taxonomy (GTDB): domain Bacteria; phylum Acidobacteriota; class Terriglobia; order Terriglobales; family Acidobacteriaceae; genus Acidiflorens. The sequence goes on from CAVZKN010000002.1 coordinate 2,098,086, forward strand.
ATCGTGTTGGTCTTGTGGGCGCAGAATCCCGCCGCGGGCCAGGACAATAAAGTTCCGCCCGAAGCCGCGGCCAAGCAGAATCCCGTAAAGCCTACTTCCGAGTCGCTGGCCAAGGGCAAAAAGCTCTACGGCTATGACTGCGCCATGTGCCACGGGGAAAAAGGAGATGGCAAAGGTGACATGGCTTCCGATATGAAAAACGTCACCGATTTCACCAATCCCGAGTCCTTGAAGGATCGCACCGATGGCGAACTTTTCTACGTGATTCGCAATGGCAAAGGTGACATGCCGCCCGAAGGCGACCGGGCCAAGAATGACGACATCTGGAACCTGGTTAACTACTGCCGCTCGCTGGCAAAGAAGTAGGAATGAACGTATCTCATAACTCTGGTTGCCAAGCCCTTCATGTCTTCTTCTCGATTTGTCTATTTTGTCTATTTTATCTAGAATAGACATTGTGCAAACTGTCTCGGCTACAGATGCCAAGCAGCGTCTTGCAGCTCTTCTGGACGCTGCGCAACGCGAACCCGTGCTCATCCGCCGCCAGAATCGCGACGTTGCGGTCATCATGTCAGCTGATGAGTATCAGCGTATGCGCAACATTGCGGCGGCCGATTTCCAGCGTTTTTGTGACCGGGTCGCTGAGCAGGCCAAGGCACACGGCATGACGGGATCGGTTCTGAAGAAGCTGTTGAAGTATTGATGGCGGGTCGCGAGCGCGTCGTCGCCGATACCAATTGCCTCATCAGCCGACTTCTGCTTCCGAAGTCGGTTCCTGGTTTGGCTATGCGTCAGGCTGTGGACCGCGGTATCCTGCTGGTCTCCGAGGCCACCATGAACGAACTGGCCGACGTCTTGGCCCGTCGGAAGTTCGACCGCTACGTCCGTCTCGAGGATCGCCAGCAATTTTTGCGATTGCTGGGGCGGGTGGCCGAGTTCGTGGCCAGCGTGTACAGGGTCCGAGAATGCCGCGATCCCAAGGACGACAAATTTCTCGAAGTTGGGTTGAGCGGTAAGGCCGACTTAATCGTCACCGGCGATGCTGACCTGCTCATACTGCATCCATGGCGGGGAATCGATATTCTGTCGCCGGCGGAGTATTTGAAGCGCTGATGGCGAGGGCTAACCCCGCTACGCAAACAGAAATTCTTTTGTCCGCAGTTCTTTGATCGTATCGCGCAGTTTCGCCGCCTTTTCAAATTCGAACCGCTTGGCGGCTTCGCGCATATCGCTTTCCAGTTTGCCGATATAAGCGTCCAGCTCTTCCTGCGATTTGAAATCGGGAATGCCATCCGCTTCGGCGCCGGTTAAATCGGTATAGTCCGCGCCAACGATCGCTACCAGCGTCATGTCGAGCGGGCGAATGATCGATTCCGGCGTAATTCCGTTTTCAGTGTTGTAAGCTTCCTGGATGGCGCGACGGCGATTGGTCTCATCGAGCGCTTGTTTCATCGAGTCGGTCATGCGATCGGCATAGAGGATCGCCCGGCCATTGAGGTTGCGCGCGCACCGTCCGATGGTTTGAATGAGCGAACCGGCCGAACGCAGGAAGCCTTCTTTGTCGGCATCGAGAATGGCCACCAGTGAAACTTCGGGCAGGTCGAGGCCTTCGCGCAGCAGGTTGATACCGATCAGCACATCGAACTCCCCCTTGCGCAGATCGCGCAGGATCTTCACCCGCTCCAGCGTCTCGATTTCGGAGTGCATATAGCGACACTTCACTCCTACCTCACTGTAATATTCGGCGAGATCTTCGGCCATGCGCTTGGTCAGCGTGGTCACGAGCACACGCTCGTTGCGCGCTACGCGGTCGCGAATCATGTGCAGCAAATCGTCGATCTGTCCTTTTACGGGACGTATCTCTACCGGAGGATCGATCAATCCCGTGGGGCGAATGATCTGTTCGACGACGACTCCCGCCGACTTAGTAAGTTCATAAGGACCGGGCGTGGCCGAGACGTAGACGATCTGGTTGGTGCGATGCTCGAATTCTTCAAAAGTCAGCGGACGGTTGTCGAGAGCCGAGGGCATGCGGAATCCGTATTCGACGAGCGTCTGCTTGCGCGATCGGTCGCCGTGATACATGCCGTGAAGCTGCGGGACCGTCTGATGCGACTCGTCGATAAACATCAGAAAGTCGCGCGGAAAATAATCGAGCAGGGTGGGAGGAGGTTCGCCCGGCAACCGCCCCGTGAAATGGCGTGAGTAGTTTTCAATGCCATGGCAGTAGCCCATGGCCTTGATCATTTCAAGGTCATACATGACGCGCTGGTGGATGCGCTGGGATTCCACGAGCCGGCCTTGCTTTTCAAGTTCGACCTCCCACCAGGCGAGTTCGGCTTTGATCGAGGCGACGGCTGAGGTGCGCGTCTCTTCTTTCATTACGTAATGCGTCTTGGGATAGATGGGAAGGCGCATGTAGCGCTGCTTGACCGTGCCAAAGAGAGGATCGATCTGCGACAGGGATTCGATCTCGTCTCCGAACATTTCTATGCGATAGGCATTGTCGTCATAGGTGGGATAAATCTCGATGACATCGCCGCGCACGCGGAAAGTTCCGCGGCGAAAATCGCCTTCCGTGCGCTCATACAAAATGTCGACCAGCTTTCGCGTTATGTCGGAGCGCTTGATCTTCTGTCCCTTCTCCAGAAACAGGAGCATGCCGTAATAGGCTTCGGGCGATCCCAGGCCGTAAATGCAGCTGACGGACGAGACGATCAAGACATCGCGCCGCTCAAAGAGTGACCGCGTGGCCGACAGCCGCAGCTTATCGAGTTCGTCATTGATGGTCGATTCCTTTTCGATGTAGAGATCGGCCGCCGGCACATAGGCCTCGGGCTGGTAGAAGTCGTAGTACGAGACAAAATATTCCACCGCATTGTTGGGAAAGAAAGTCTTGAATTCGTGGTAGAGCTGGGCTGCCAAGGTCTTGTTGTGGGCCATGACCAGCGTGGGGCGGTTGGCGGCCTCGATGACTTTGGCGGCGGTGTAGGTCTTGCCTGATCCGGTGACGCCGAGCAGGACCTGATGCTGCTCGCGGTCGAAAACACCCCGAGTCAAGGCCTCGATGGCCTGGGCCTGGTCTCCCTGGGGCTTGTAATTGCTGATGAGTTTGAAATCCACAGCCTCAATTATAGGGGAGTGGCAATTGACGCGCTTCCGCGTGCACCTTCGTGTAAAATGATCCAAGTCCTCCTTGGATTCGGGAATTTTGTACTAGGTGTTTTACCTTAGATAGACCCGGGGAAAGCCCTATACGGGCCCGGGTAAGTACCTGCAATCACCGCAATTTGCCTCGTTAGAACGCCTGCAAATGCAATTTTCACAAATACTTAACCAGAAATACGCAATTTGGTTGCATTATTGCAAATTGAGACGCAACGACCCGAAAATCCCAGATGTGTCTCCCAGACCGGTTCGCCACTTCCGGGGAGCAAGGACGCATTGTCAGGTGCTATTTATGGAAGAAAAGTTCGACGAAATTGGCCCGCGGGAACGGCAGATAATCGCGCTGCTGCTGCAGGGATGCGATAACTCGGAAATCGCTCGCAATCTGCATATTGCCGAGCGCACGGTGAAGGCACATTTCAATCGTCTTTTTATGCGGTTTGGAATCAAGGGCGGTATTAAGCGAGTGAAGCTCGCAACATTACTTTATCGGAGGCAATTATGGATGGAGCGTCAGCAATCCGCGGCGGTGCCAGCGCACGCGAACAGTTCATCATTCAGCGCGTAGCCGAGGGCTGCAAGAACCAGGAGATCGCCGACTCTCTTGGCATTACCGAGCATGTGGTCAAGAATCATCTGCGGCTCATCTACGACAAGCTTGGACTGTGGAACCGGGTCGAGCTGGCGCTTTGGTACGAGGCGCGGCGGGATGAGAAGGTTTATCAGGCCTGAGGGTTGTTCGCCATCCTTTCGCCATTTGCTGAAGGCTATTGCCGGACGTTTACCACTTAGGTACTGGTATCACTGGGCGGAAATTTTTTTATACTGCGATCCTTTAGAATCATTGGTTTATGTAGAAATTCCTTCCAAATCTATGATTCTAAATGACTTAGTCGTATAATATTGCCGAATAAAGACTTACCTCGTCAAACTCCTGCAAAATGGTTTTGGGGCAGCTGCGAGGAGTGTCGTTTTTGGACACACTTCGTAACTGCCCCAAATCAACTTCAATTATCGCAGCATTGCAGCGTGGATGTCAATGACTTTCTCAGCCGCGCGCAAGTTTCGGCAGTTTCTTCGGCAGCGAAAGACACAGAGGCACAATTACGCGCGCGATCCCGGCCGCGCTCTGCTGGATACGCTCCCGGCAACTGGCCTCATCAATCGTCCACTCGGGCGTTCTCATCGCCGCGTCTAGCAACCCCATGGCAGTCAGCGCTAGCCCGTACTTGAACACGAATTCGACGGCAGGTTCCTCTTCAGGAGGGCGCAGACTTTTGGCTTCTGATAAGAGACGTGACCCTTTATTGACGAGGAGTTTTAGACGCTCACTATTCGGTACCTTCTCGATTGTGATGGGCGGGTCGTCCGGTCCCCTTTCCACTTCGGTCACGCGCTCGAACAGACACGTCCAGCAGGGGGCTGGCCCACGTTGCACCAGTACGGACGAGGCTGCCCCACGCTTCGCGGTTTTCGAAGCGTGGGCACCACTGGCCTTGAGTCCTTAGTTCATTCATCACATACAGACTATCGGAGCCGTGTTACCAATCTCGAATGCCCAACCGGCTCCATCGTTACTACGGCGCTGGATATTTGCACTTTATCACTACCAGCTGTTACCAGCGCCGCGCACTGCTCGGCAGCCGGCGGAATCGCGATCTTTTTCTTCAGGTGCTGGAGCAGGTGCGCCGCCGCTATCATTTTGTGGTCGTTGGTTACGTGGTGATGCCCGAACATGTGCATTTGCTATTCGGCGAACCCGAACGTGGCAATCCGTCGGTAGTGATGCAAGCTCTCAAACAAGGTTTTGCCCGGCAATTGTTGCGTAAAATGCGCTCGCGCGCCGATTCCGCGCAGGGTCGCTTGTGGAGTGAGGCGCTCGAGGCCGGGCACATATGGCAGCGACGCTTCTATGACTTCGTGGTGTTCAGCGCGAAGAAGCGCGTGGAAAAGTTGCGTTACATGCACGGCAATCCGGTGAAACGCGGACTGGTGCTCGAACCGGAACAGTGGGCGTGGAGCAGCTTCCGGCATTATACCGATGGAGAAAGCGGTTCGGTGCTGGTGAACGAAACGCAGAAGGCCGAGTTGCGGGTGAGAAAAGTCTCCTGATGCCATCGTTTGTGGTGCTCACCCTTCGAAGAGCGCGAAGGGTGAGGCAGCCTCTTTCGGGGTGCTGCTAAGGTGGGCCAGCCCCCCCTACCCGTTCGTGCTTGAACAGCCCAGGAACGTGCCCAGAATAATCCACAACACCAGTGCCAGCCACTCCCAGGCGGAAAAGCTGCCAGGGACCACAGGCACGAATTTCATCAGGATCATGGCCAGGCCGACCAGGGCTCCGAGTAAGGCGATCAGCCTGTCTCGGAGTTGGGGCTTCATAAAAAGGTAGGCGGCGCAGACGGCGAACCATCCGGTGGCGGAGGCTACGGAGCCTACTTCGGAGATAGGAACCAGGATGGCGCTGCCTAGAAACATACATAGGGCGGTGGCTACTCCGAGAGAGAGTACGGCGACGGATGGGGTTTGATTTCTCGGATGGACGGTAGCGAGTCGTCTGCCTAGACTCGGATCGATCAGGCCGCGGCGTCCCATGGCAAAGAGGAGGCGGGTGGCGGCCACGAAGTTTCCGTTGAAGACTTTGAAGAGCGAGAGGAGCGCGGCGCTCAGGATAATGCTTACGATCCAGCGGTGACCTACGGCGTGTTCGAAGGCTACGGCGGTCATGAAGGGCGCTGCAGTTAGCTCATGCCAGGGAGCTACGAATCCCACGGCGGCAATCACGATGATGTAGAAGAGGGCGCCTACGGCGATGGCGGCATAGATGGCTCTTGAAAAACTCTGGGCGCGAAATTGGGGATTGGCTTCTTCGGCGGCTTTAGTGACAGATTCGAATCCCGTCATGTAGTAGGGGACGATCTGCAGGACCAGGAGAATCGAGAGAAACGGCGTGTGTGTGAACAGCGGGGATAAGTTGGCAGGAGAGCCGCGAGTTACTCCTGTAAGTACGAAGATGACGAAGAGAGTCAGGGTGCCGAAGGTGGTCCAATTTTGGAAGGTGGCACTGAGTCTTATGCCGCGATAATTCACTATTGTAACTGCGGCGGTTAGAGTTAGTCCTATGAGCAGGTGCGGAAGATACACGGGCTTGCCGGCTACCTGGTACAACTCAAAAGAGTTCAGGGAAGGGAAGATATAGCCGGCGATGCGGCCGATGGCCACGGCCTCCCATGGACAGACGATGAAGTAGGCGAGCATCATCATCCATCCGGTATAGAAGCTGACTTTGGTGGGGAAGACCTTCGCGGTGTAGGCGACTTCGCCGCTGGCGTCGGGCATTGCCATGACGAGCTTGCCGTAAACGTAGCCGATGGGCAGGAGAAGGACGCCGCCCAGGGCGAAGCCTAGAATGCCGCCGAGCGGGCCTCCGCGCAGGAGCCAGTCGTCCATGACGACCAGCCAACCTACGCCCACCATCGTTCCCCAGCCGAGGGAGAAATAATCAGTCAGGCGAAGTTTGCGCGCCAGTTGCGTCATCTGGGTGCGCGCCGGTCAATGCAACTGGACAGCCGAGGGCGGCTGTCGCTACGTGGGTGTTGGCGCATGGGCGCGAATTATATCTTATCGCGCCCTTCGGGATGGATCGCTATGCTACCGCGAAGTGTTGCGGCACGTGCTGATTGGGGGTGGCGCGCAGGATGCAGATGGCTTCTTTCAGCGACGAAATCTCGAATACGGAAGCGAGATGTGTAGCCTCGAGGATTCTGCGAAAGAAAGCCGGCGGGTTGACCAGCTTCAGGCGCGCGAATCTCTGCATCGCCAAACGGCGCACCAGCAGCAGGGTTCCGAGACCGCCTGCATCGAGGTGGTCAACTTCGGAGACATCCAGCACCAGCACGCGGACGCTATCGAGTTGCGCCAATAGCTGTTCGACGCGGCGGCGGAAGGCGTCAAGCGCGGCTCCGCGCACCATGCGTCCGCAGCAATTGATGACGGCAACATCCTGCAAGCATTCGACTTGAAATTGGAGTTCCATACCTGTATTCATACGCACCTGCTTAGGAAAAAGTTCCGTGACCCCGTGTCACTGTTTTAGACGCGAGAGCTAAGGAAAGGATATCGAAGGAAAACTATCGTTTGGGCATCGAATTTTTGAATTCGCTGAATCGATTGGGCTTCTGGATCATCCATGACATGGTCGCAATCTGATTTTTGCATTCACCAATCTTTAACATTAACATTCGAAGGAGAGGGAAACATGGCTACACCTACGATCGCCGATGCTGAACTGATCCTAAAACTTTACGATCTGCGCCGGGAAGCTGAAATACGCAAGGCGCGCAACTGGTGGCTCGGCTTCTGGCCCGAGTCGGTGGACGACATCATGAAAATCGGCACCGCGCTGGGAACGCAGGAAAATGCGTGGCTGCGCCAGGTGGGTGGATATTGGGAGATGGCATCGTCGTTTGTGCTACGCGGGGCGCTGAATCGGGAGCTGTTTCTCGAGCCAGGGTTTTCGGGCGAGATGTTTGTCTACTTCGGCAAGATTGAGCCGTTCCTGAAAGAGCTACGCGAGAAGATGCAGAATCCCTCGATCTTTGGCAACGTCGAGAAGTTGATTATGACGTCCGAGGGAGGGGCGGAGAGATTGAAGGAGACGCAGCAACGGCTAGCGAATCTCCGCAAAGCGGCCCAGGCAAAGGCGGCCTGATCATTCTGCGGCGTTGGTTGTCATCTTGGGGGAAGTGAAAGACCGGTGAATTCTGCCGGCGCAAGCGAAGTACATAGGTCCTTCGCTTCGCTCAGGATGACAATTTCGTTGACGGCTTAATTTTGATAAAGATGCTTACAGGCCGGCTTCGATTCGCGATCTGGGGTCGAGAAGATCGCGTAGCGCGTCTCCAATAAAGTTGAAGGCGAGCACGGCCAGCATTACCGTCACAGCAGGGAAGAGCACCAGGTGCGGAGAGTCGAAGAGATGCGAGCGGGCGTCGTTCAACATCGATCCCCAACTGGCGGTTGGCGGCGGAACGCCTAATCCCAAAAAACTCATCGTGGCTTCCGCCAGCACTGCGCCCGCCATGCCAATGGCGGCCTGCACAATCACGGGCTGAATGATGTTGGGAAGGATGTGCCGGACGACGATGTGCAAGTCTCCTGCGCCCAGGGCGCGCGCAGCTTCTATAAACTCGCGCTCACGGACGGCCAGAACTTGCGCGCGGACCAGGCGCGCGTAGCCGACCCATCCCCCCAGAGACAGAGCGAGAATCAGATTGAAAATGCCCGGGCCGCGGAAGGCAACGAAGGCGATGGCGATTAGAATTCCGGGAAATGACAGAAACGCGTTCATCAAGACTACGTTGACGAAGCGGTCGATCCCGCCGCCGTAGTATCCGGCCACGCTGCCTATGATGAGGCCGAGCAGAAGGGATCCGGCCACCACGCTGCTGCCTACGAAGAGAGAAATTCTTGCTCCCCAGATCAGGCGTGAGAGGATGTCGCGTCCCAGTTCATCGGTTCCGCACCAGTGTTGCGCCGACGGCGATTGCAGGCGGTTGGGAAGGTCGATGTGCGCGGGGTCTTGCGGGGAGATCCAGGGCGCGAAGATGGCGACGAAGGCGAAGATCGTAACCAGGATGACGCCCACAGCCGCCAGCGGGTTGTGGCGGGCGACGCGTGGGAGCGAGATGGCGAGGGTCGACAAATTTGCAGACTACTCGCCTCTACTTATATAGAAAACGCATTGACGGAGCAATGCGGTGTTGAAGCGAGCGCTCACCTGAGCGCAGCTTATTTTTTGTAAATCACGCCGCCCTTCATCACAAAGGTGACGTTCTGCAAAGCTCCGATATCCTGTAGGGGAACGCCCTCCACCGCAATCACATCCGCGAAATAGCCAGATTCCAGCGCGCCAATCTGGCCGTCCCAGCCCAGGAGCTTCGCGCCGTTCAGCAGGTCCGCCTGCAGTACCGCCAGCGGGGACATGCCAAATTTCACCATGAGCACAAACTCGCGCGCCTGCGTGCCATGCGGAAAGGGCCCCACATCGGAGCCCACCGCCATCGGCACTCCTGCCGCGATTTGCTTTCTGAATTCCTGCTGATGCAGGTCGAGCGACTGTCGCTCGCGCTCCGCCAATTCGGGCGACGACGCGTGGTCGGCAAAGTATTCGGAGATCGCAAAAGTTGGAACTGCGAAGATTTGCTTCTCGCGCATCAGACGCATGGTTTCGTCGCTGAGTTGGTAGGCGTGATCGAGCGACGCCACGCCCGCTTGCGCGGCATAGAGCGTTCCCGGTTCTCCGGTTGCATGCACGGCTACCTTGCGGCCCTGCCGCGCCGCCTCATGTACCGCGATCTCTAACTCCGCCTCCGAATACTGATAAATCGTGTGGAACTTGTGGTCCCGCACCGAGTCGTGTCCGGTTTCATAGATCTTGATGAAGTCCGCGCCTTCCTTGAACTGGCGCCGCATCACCGTGACGAGTTCGCCGGCATTGTTTGCATAATCGGCATTCGGCAGAACGTGCTGCTCCGGGTTGTAGCCAATGGCGTCTTCGTGACCGCCGAGGATGTTCACCGCATTTCCGCTGATGCGCAGCCGAGGTCCGGGAATTTGTCCTGCATCGATCGCGTCGCGCACCGCGGTATCCGCCGAACCGGCGCCCTCGGTGCCCATATCGCGCTCTGCGGTGAATCCTGCCATCAGGTCATCCCGCGCCGCCAGCACCGCCAAGATGGTTCGCTGCGGCACCGATTCCTGCACCGTCTGCAAATCCTCCGCGCCCGGATGCAGAAACAGGTGTACGTGAGCATCAATCAACCCAGGCAGCAGCGTGCGATCTCCCAGGTCGATGACCTCCGCTCCTGCGGGACGCTTCACCGCAGATCCCGCCTCGACAATGCGCCCGCCCTCCACCAGAACTTCGCCGGGCTTCACGATGCGGCCATTCTTGATATCGAGTAGCCGCGCGGCGCGCAGCACGATAGGGTGCACCTGAGGGGCAGGGCTTTGGCTCACAGCGGCGGCAAGGAACCCGACGAACACGAGTGAAGCGGCTACAAAAACAAATCGCAGTCTTGTCATCCCGCCATTGTAGTCGGCTAACGTCTTTGCCTGGTGCACACAAATTCTGCGTTCCTCATGAGGATGTTTACCAATGGACAACAAGGGTTCCGCATCAGCCTATCCGCATCCCGAAAGCGGCGGGTTATGAGGTGTCCTTCAACTCTGGCTAGATCGCCCGATAGCGACCTCGGTAAGTTTGATCGCGAGAAGAAGCGTTCCAACGAAACACCTTGATCGCCGGGCATAGTCAGAGGCAATCAAAGAAACATTACGGGTATCCATCGCACAAAGAGCAGCTGGGAGTTGATAAATCACCCACGACACGACCCGCAACCACGCGGCTATAATCTATCCATGACGCGAGCTGTTTTGTCCGCGCTGCTGGTCGCCCTCGTGCTGAACGGATCGCTGCGAGCACAGAGAGCAGTCTCTGCATTTCATGGTAGCGCCGGCAGAATGTCCGCTCATACTGCTCTTGGGAGTAATTCTTCAAGGAGTTTCTTTTCTAAACGTCTTCGCAATAACGGCTACGCTTCTTCCTTCTTTCCATACGGCGAGCCGTTTGGGGACGAGCAACTCAACGCAGAAGGAATGCCCGAAGCAGATATGCCAAAGATGGACGTTCCGCAAGCCGTAAGAACGCGACCACCGGAGCCGGAACGTGCTGCGGCCAAGCCGCTGGTTATTGAAGTGCCAGCCAGTGGGAATTCCACACCTGCCAAATTGCTCCCGCCAACGATATTCATCCTGGCAAACGGGGAGCGACTGGAAACCAGGCGGTTTCTGCTCACCACGAGTAATTTATTGGTAGACGCTGACCGGAATCGGCGCATCGTTCCGATTGATATGCTCGACATCGCCGCGACAACCACAGCCAACCACGAACGTGGAATTGATTTGCGAATTCCCGCCGACAAGAACGAGATTTCTCTGAGTTTCTGAAAAACCAGTATCCTGTAGATCGTCAGATTCTCCAGCGCATATGTCCGCTCTCTCGGATGACGCAAGATTGTCCGTTTTGGATCGCAAGCCCGACCAGGAGAACATCCTCGATCCCTCCGGCCCTCGCATTCGCTGCCCGCTCTGCGGCTGGTCGCCACGCAAAGAAGATCTATGGTTGTGTAGCTGCGGTCATATCTGGAACACATTTGACACGGGCGGGGTGTGCCCTTCCTGCCTTCATCAGTGGATTACGACGCAGTGCAAGTCCTGTAAGCGGTGGTCGTCGCATTCAGATTGGTATGCACAGTGATCCCGAGCGACTGGCGATCATTATCTTTATCTTTATCATTATCCTTATCTTTGCTTTCGCACCATCGAAATCCTCATCGTACTTTGCAAAGTGCTTGCTAACATGCTCTTGACCTGAATCCGCTAAAGGTCAAGTACGTTCCGAGGACTAGCGAAATTCCTCCATACATGTAGAAAAGATCTGGGTAGTGAAGTTGCCTCAGGAAAAAATCCGCTTCCATTTCCGGCGGGAGGAACAAAAACAAGAGGCCCTTGATCAGGGTTCCCCACCCGACCACGGTCACCACAACAGCGACTGCACTTCCCGACCAGACATTATGCGCGAGAACCATGGCCAGGCCGGTGGCTAATGCAATCACACCGACAAGGAAGATCGTCGGTGGGTTACGAACAAGCGCGGTGATCGTATCCACGGTGGTTTGCTTGTGGATGATCATGGATAACGCAGCGAGAATGCAATACAGCCCAATCAGCCTGCTGAGAAAAATTGTACGTGGCGACATGGTGTCCTCCTACAGCGGCTATTGCATCCGCCAGTTTGTGCTCCGTCATCTTAGCGTATGCGCCAGCGCCCGACACAACCATGATTGCGGTCACCCAGGATTGTGAGGGCATTCGAAGCACATCCTCGTCCTCTCCTGTCGATGCGGCACGATGGCAAACACGATCAGCAGTCAATAATGATCTAATCCGAGGGTTTCGCGCGGCGAAAAATACTTCACCGATGGGCGAGAACCACCTTAGCCCAGCCGTGCCGTCGCGTAGCACGCTGGAGCTATTCCGCAGTCTTAACGCTGAGACTAAGTTGATGAGTTAACGCTTCCGTTCTTGGACAGGGCTGGCTAACCATAGCGTTCCATGGCTCTCTGAGCCTGGGCGATTCGTCACTTCCCCCATGAAAACCATTTTTTGATAACTGTGAGGCATCATCATGCCGAGTGTTGCCGCAACCGCAGGCACCGAGTTCGTAGTTGAAGCCATCTCGGGGCTGCAGAGACTTCAGCGCGAACTATCGATCGTCTCGCAACGGGACGAGAATTACGAGAGCAAGGAGCGTGCTCTTCAGGCGACGATTCAAGAGCTACGCAACATGATTTCTACGAACACCGATTGAACCGCCCTCACTTCGCAAGCGAGCTCACGGAAGCCGGCTTGCATTCAGCGAAGTAATCCATATTCTCGCCGGACAATTCCTCTCGTCCGGCCCACTTCCCTGAACGAGGGGACCAGTACGAACATGCGGTCAGTTGGGGAGATGCTGAGCATGAGATGAAGGCCAGAACCAGGTCCGTTTGCGGTACCCCGGTAACTTGGTTCGCCGTTAGCATGATCTTAAACTGTCTTCATGCCTGTCGGCATCCAACGCTACAAGCGCAGCAAGATGGTGCTTCCGCTGCGGGTTTGGCTCGATGACGAGGTTCAGAACGCCGAACCTCAACTCGCCCACACCGTGGACATTAGCCCCATCGGCGGACGCTTGGGTGGATTGCGCAGGCCGCTTCGCACCGGTCAGATCATTACGCTTCAGCGCGGACAAAAACGTTGTCAGTTTTGGGTTATTTGGAGCAAGCAGATTGGCCCTACGGAGATTCAGGCTGGCATCGAGTCGGTAGTATGCGATGACAAACTATGGGGAGTCGAACTTTCCAAAGAACCAGCATCTCCTCAACCTGTATCTCCTCTCTCCAATCAACATCAAGCGGCAGCCCCGACTCAAGTCCTTTTGGAGAACTCACCTCAAGCTACCGTCCGACCCGTGTCGATCCGTCCTCCTACGAAACCACCGATGAGACCCCGGATGCGCTGGACTGGAATTGCCATTTGCTTATTGCTAGCATTTTCGTCCGTGACGATCCTGAAGTATCGGAGTCCAAAGAATTCCGGTTCTTTTGTTAACGTCCCACGGTTCCTGCCGGTTCCCGCTAGAGAGGCGCCCACTTCAACGAATCCGAAGCCTTACGGCGATGTCAAAGTAATTTTCTCCGAGGATGAATCCTCTATCACTTCCAATCGGCTGCAAGTGGCGGAAATTCCACAGGGCCATATGATCTATCCGTACGCTCCCGACAGCAAACTCATCGGAACCGTCGGCATGAAGGCTGTGATCGCAACGGATGGCCGGGTGAAGGAAATTCACATATTGAAGGGCAATCGGATCCTAGCCGCGGCTGCCATTCAGGCAGTCAGGTTCTGGCACTACACCAGTCATGAATTGAACGGCAAAGCCGTCGAGGCCGAAACGCATGTGACCTTTACTTTCCATGGACAGGACGCGGTGTCCATCAGTTTTGCGCCTCCGGCCAGCAGCGCCGGGCTCCCACAAAAAACAAGCTAGCCAGTCAGTTAAGCAAGAAGGCAACACAACCATTCTTACAAATTTCTGGGCGCTCTCTACGAACGCGCAAAGCCAGTTCAGGTTTACTTTCTCTCTTGCGGAAGGTTCGCCGTGTCGGCGCATGGCTGGCCGCCTGGACTCACGCACGAGCAGCCCGAATCACTGTTATACCGGCACTGATCCTGCGGATGGTCGGGTTGATCACAAACCGGATTGCCGCATCCGGGGAATTTGGGAATCTTCATACATGCCGAGCTTTGGGAGAATTTGTGAGTTTGTTCCCACGAACTTACCTCCGGGGCTTGCAATCGCAAGTCTTCATGACTCAGCACATGAAGTTCCGCCCCATCAGGGCCATTCACTTCCTTTACCCCTCCGTTCACATCGATGGAGTACGGGCCTGAAATCGTAATTCGCGTGTCGCCCGATTTCGCTTTGCCTGGAGCGAAGGTGATTGACACTAGGGTCTTTCCGTCTGCCGAATGGGTGACCGACAGATCACCGACTGTAATGATGCTTACCCTTTTGCTGCTGTCCTTGTTTAGTGTTTCCTGAGCTAGCGCGATGTTGACCATGAGCAGTATGCCGACGGTGCTTGCGAGACTCGATCTCAGCCCTATTTTCATTCGAACCCTTTCGAGCGTCATGAAACGAAGCGTACCAGAATTCGCAATGCGCAGAGCGTCCGCAGTGACTCGTAGTACTCTTACTCAATTACAATGAAGTCGTTGCAAAAAAACCCGAGGGGGTATCAATGTCAAACTTAGAAAATGCGCTTCGCGAACTTCGCGAGAAGCGCAGCGGAATGCAGATGGAACTGGAAAAGCTAAATCAAATTATTTCTGGGATCGAGTCGCTGAATGGTGCGGGCTCCCGAACCCTGAACCACGGGCCTCGAGCAGCGTCGCCGGCGGTAACGAAAGCTCCTGCCAGGCGCATCCTCTCGGCTGCGGCCCGGAGAAAAATCAGCTTGGCGCAAAAAGCCCGATGGGCAAGACAAAATGCCGACAACCAGGGAAAACCGACGAGGCGTAAGCATACAATATCAGCCGCCGGCAGAAGCAGAATCGCGGCGGCGGCGCGAGCACGTTGGGCGAAGGTACGCGCTTTGAAGAAAACGGCCTAAGGTCGTCTATCAAAGAGCCTGCTGCGAAGACCCGGCAGGCTTTCCTTTCGCAATACCCGCAACCGCTACCTCTTTATTTACTGCGGATGAATCTCCAACGCTGGATTACCCAGCATCCGGCCTGTTTGTAGCGAACTTCCCCGTCTACTTCCACTGTCTGTGGCTCCTGCTCGGCTCAGTGATCAGCGTCATTGGCGGCTGGTTCTCGCTGGAATAGGTCTATCGCACACGACAGCCGTTCAACGGTGTTACTTACACTCGCGGTAACAATCCGCCAAATCCCTCGAAAGACTGTTTCGTAATAGCCATAGGTAGCACCTTGCTCACTGTGATGTCTCGATCAGCCGCCTGTCTGAAGGTAGTCATACCGGAATGGAGTGGCCACCCAGCACCGATATGAGGAGATGCGATGGATGTTCCACATCATGGTAGATGGTCTGCTCCCCGGGGATCGGGGATCCTGGCATTCCACCGCGGTTGCTATTGCGGTCCAATTTGGGGAAGTCGGCCGAGGAGATATCGAGGCGCAGGCGGTGGCCGGCCTTGAACTGGTTGGGCGTGGCCCACATGTCGATCTCCAGGTGGTAGATGCGTCCGGGTCTCAACAGCTCCGGTTCGCCTTCAGCCTCGACATTGCGATAGCGGGCGCGCAGCACTCCGTTCTGTAATTGGATGGCGCGCCCATCGGGGAACACATCGGACAGCCCGGCCGCGAAGTCGGTATCAAGCGCGCTTGAACTAGCGAAGACAATCAGGCGTAGAGGCCCTACAACATCGAGATCATGTTGGAGCGGCTCGGTCGTATAATTGAGCACGTCCCTGCGTTTCTGTACCTCGCTTATGTCGACGCTGCCGGGAGGGTAAACATAAGAGACGATGCTCCCGCCCACGGTTGGTGTGGGATTGTCCGGGTCATAGGTGTAACGAGTGAGGCTCTGCGCCTTTTTCGGAGGTTGAGTACTCAACTTGCCGCCGGCATTTAGATACATGGAGACAGTGCGCGCCTCGGGCACCGGCCAGTTATCGGCAACTCGCCATTCGTTGGCACCCATAAGGTAATAGATTACGGTGGGCCACGAGTCGATCTTGTTCTCGCGCACCATGTTGTACCAGCGCAGATGCATCTCGAAATTCGTGGTGAAACTGTAGGCGTGGTGCAGTTCGGGATGGTCCGTCATCCCCTCGTGATAACCGGTCATGTTATGCGCGCTCGGGGCGATGAACAGGCGGCATTGGGACCGCATGGCCTCGGGAGCGGCGCGCTGCAGCAACTCCCAGGTGGCGAGACCGTCGTTGAGGCCCCAGTCGTACCAGCCGGTGCGCAGCAATACAGGCGTATGAAACGATTTGCAGAGCTCCGCAGGCCGGGGATGCGGCAAAGTATGCCGGTCATGCGAGATCTGCTGGCCGAAGATCGAAGACAGCCACTCCACTTCAAGAGCCGTGACATTCTTCACGCCTGTCGCCTGCTTGACAAACTGGGCGCGCCCCGCGCAAGGGAGGGAGCAGTAATACTCCCAGAGAAACCGCTTGGCCTGAGCCCGCGGCATAGTGGGCAGATTGGGGAAGCGGCTAAGCAGCGCCTCGGGAAAAGGTTTTTCCAGCGGCTCGTTGAAATAGCCGGTGGCCAGCGTCTCCTGCAGCATCTGGCCCTCAAGGTCCATAGAGGAAACGGCGAACTTGCCTTCACCCTTGCCGACGGAACGCGAATAGGCATTCTCGAACATGAGCATGTGCGTGGTATTGATGCCGACCCCCAGTCCGCTCACCTCCGGTACGATGGTCGACATGCGAGGATGCATGGCCATGTGCCACTGCGTTTGCCCAACGTAAGATCCGCCACACGAGCCGAGGAATCCGTTGAACCAATCCTGTTTGCTCACCCATTCGACGAAGTCGTATCCATCCTCGGGCTCGTACATGTAATAGTCCCAGCTATCGGGCTCGCTGGCACCGGTGCCGCGGCAGTCTTGCGAGACCACGACATAACCGCGCCGCGCAAAGGAGAGGAAGGCTCCGGCGTAGGCGTCCCTGCCCTTATCGTATGGCGTACGCGCCGCAATCGCAGGTGCTGGGAGCTTGGGGGGTAAATACAGATCGGTGGCGAGCCGAATCCCGTCGCGCATGGTGACCATGACGGTCTCATAGCGGATTTCCGAGACCGCGAATTGGAACGGGCTATCGATCGCGCTCCGCTTCAGAATGTGCGCCAGGTCCGGTTCGGCATCGGCTAGCCGTTGCGTCTTCGCCATCTCATCTGTGCTTTTTAGCTGTGGCACCATGAAAAAGGACGGAGGAACGATGCCGCCAGGCGCCGCCGCTAACGCAGGACAAGCCGTGCTTCCTGCTATGATGGTCAACATCTCCAGCAGTTGACGTCGCGTAAGCGGCAACTTATTTTTGTCCATGGACTCTGCCTTTCATTGATACTCGCTTAGCTTGTCCAGGTTCCAGCCGGCGAACGTACTCGCCTACTGTGCTGCTGCAGCGGCATCGAGCTGCTAATCAGGCTGTGACTCTCACGGTGAACAGCAAGCCTTCTCTGATGGAGCCCGCAACGTCACAGTAGAGCCAATCTCAGATGAGGTCGGTCTGCGAGAACTTGATTGGATTGAGACCAATCGACGTAAAGTGGATGAGGCCAGCCATGGCCGCATCGGATACATTTACTTGCCCGACATGTCTGAGCGCGGACTCAACGCCTTCGTTAAGCAATACTTTCCTCAGGTTCGTAAGCAAGGTCTGATTTTCGATGTTCGTTATAACGGTGGCGGCTTTGTCGATCAGCTCATCTTCGAGAAGTTGCGCCGAACGGTGGTCGCGATGTCATCCGCGCGCAACTCGGATGCTGACACAATACCTTCGGATGCATTCAATGGATACATGGCATGTGTGACCAATCATTACGCTGCCTCTGATGGCGATCTCTTTAGCTATTTTTTCAAGGTTTACAAATTAGGTCCTCTGATCGGGGAGCGCACTTGGGGCGGCGTACGCGGTATTCGCGGAGATATGTCCCTCATGGATGGTGGGTTCTCGATTGTTCCGGAATTTGCGGTATACGGTATGGACAGTAAGTGGGTTATCGAGAACCACGGAGTTGAGCCCGATATCGAAGTCGACAACCGGCCTGATTTAGTGATGGAAGGTCGTGATCCACAACTCGAAAAGGCCGTGGAGGTTCTGATGCAAGAAATTCAAAAGAACCCCAAAAACCTGCCGCCGCGGCCACCCGACTTGCCGGCCTTCCCCGCGGGACCAGGATTCTAAGCTCGGCCACCACCGGGTTGAAGTACTTGAGCACCGATCGCGGAAGAAATTAACACTTCGAAAACAGCGTTCTCGACGGCGAGGTGCTCACCCCACCGGTTTGACCAGGGCCTGTTCACACTATCGCAAAGACTCAATGATGAAAGCGAAGTAGATGAACGCTTTCAGCTTCCTGTCAGGACGCGAGCGACAGCGGCGAACCGATCGGCGAATTGATCCTCGGCTCGAAGTTGGTTCGATACTTCAGTAAACCCGTCCGAGCCCTCCCAGCGACATCGAGGCGTCAGCGCGAGTTCCTGTGCCAAGTCCCGACACTTGGCAGCGATTTCAATTCCGGCGCGGAGATGGGCGTCTCCGACTAGAACGCCGGCCCCCCACGCCGGCCAACAATGGCAACCGTGTTGAAATGCGACGGTCTTGCCGAGCTTCTTGAACTCTTTGTCCGATCAAGCGATTAAGCTCGGTGGCGCCGTCTTTGAGCAGTAGGCTAACCCGTGTACAAAAGGCGTTCTCGTGCTGTAACTTATGGCTGGACTTAATCCCGGCCGAGGGCTGAAAGAGGAATCTTAAATGCTCAAAATTCGCATGCGCTTGCTGGGATATTTCAAGCGCTGGTTCGTGGTCAGACGCGAAGCGCGCGGATATGTATGGTCCGGGAAAGCACCGTGCGTGTTTTTGCTTATGCTCGCGACATTTAGACCCACGGCGGGGGAAGCCGCCGGTATTCGGGATGTTGTAATCCCGGCAAACGCTAATCAGCCCAGAATTGTCGCAGAGCTTTGGACACCCTGTTCCACTCCTGCACCAGAAATGCCTATAGACCGAGACGGTTTTCCCACGACTATCCGCGCGGTCAGAAACTGCGTCGTCACTCGGAAGAACTTACCCCTGGTCCTTATTTCACATGGAATGTTTGAAGATAGGTTCAGCCATCATGACACCGCGGAAGCCTTGGCAGATGCCGGTTTTGCCGTTGTTACTCTCGATCACACGGAAGACTCCAACCGCGATATTGGAGGTAAGTCAGCAGATGATATCTCGTCTTTTCTCGTTCGGCCCATCGACATAAAGCGGGCGCTCAACTTTGTGCTCGCCAGTCCGCCGGCCGGGATCAAAGTCGATCCACATCGCATAGGAGTTTTTGGTTTTTCTCGTGGTGGCTATACCGGCCTCGTTTTGGCAGGTGCACAGCCTGATTTTGACCACATCACAATTCCATGCCCCGAAAATCTCCTGATGTGTCAACAAATCAAAGAACACAAAATTCCTGCACATTCTTCGGGATATGAGCCACGCATCACGGCTTATGTGATCGCAGACCCGGTCGATTTTTTCCCAAGCAAGTCGAGTCTTCGAGACGTAAGGGCTCCCTTACAATTATGGAGTTCCGAGTACGGGGGAATGGGCGTGAGACCTGAAGATGTGTCGGCCTTAGAAATGAACCTCCCCGTTAAGCCCGAATTTCATCGGGCAATAGGCGCAGGGCATTTGTCATTCGACTGTCCGTGTTCAGAGGATCAGGTAAAAGCAAATCCGCCATCTGTTGTTTGCACCGATCCGAAGGGTTTTGACCGGTCAGCCTTTCACCAACGGTTCGATGAAGAGGTTGTACGGTTTTTCCGTGATCACCTAGGGCCTGTTCACCCTATTGCAAAGCCTCAATGATGAAAGCGAAGTAGATGAACGCCAGAAACACAATGTCGAGTTTCTCGAAACGTGAAAAGACGCTGTGCCCGTTGCCGGACCGCTTGGGCAATCCGCGCCACTTATATCCGTGCTCGGCCACGTAGAGAATCGCATTCAGCAAAACCAAGTTCTGATGACGCACATTGCCCCGTCGCACCGGCAAGCGATCTTGAATTCGTTCATACTTACCCGACGATTGTTGTCGTAGTGTGAACGCGCCCTAGTCACCCGCCGCCTTGCCCACCATTTTCTCTCCCGCCAGTTCGTTGGCCAGAGCGTTGGCGTCGTAGATCTTCCGGAGCGCTTCGACGATGCCGCGGGAATCGACGTGTATGGCCCGCGCCTGACGGTCGTCGTAGTAGAAATCTAGAGCCAGTGACTGAATATTCTCGTCGAAAATAATGCCGACCACTTCGCCCGCCTTGTTGACGGTCGGGCTGCCCGAGGTGCCGATGCTCATGTCCGCCGTCGAAACATAATTCAGTGGGGTCTCCAGATTAAGTTTCGACTTCCTTGTCAGCCAGGTTCCCGCGAGATTGTACGGGGGCTTGCTGCCGTGTGCTTCGGCGTGCTGGAAGGCACCCGCGAATGTGGTGAAGTACGGAATCTGTTTTCCATTTTCCTCATAGCCCTTCACCGCGCCGTAGCTGAGGCGCAGCGTGGCGGTCGCGTCTGGAGGCTGAGTGAATCCGGTCTGGGCAAACCGAGCCCGGGAAATGATTGCACCATCACGCTGCACCACTGCGTCCACCTCGTCATCGAAACGCCTGCGGAGGGCCAGCGCCTCGGGGTCTACATTTCTCATCAGAACGATCAGGGGATCGGTACTCGCGTCCACTGCCGCCTTCCCGCCCTCGTAAAGTTGTTTGCGGACGCCCACATCGTCCAGCTTTGTCCCGTCGATCAGCGCCTTGGCAGCCTCCCCAGGCGACTGATTGTTCAGCGCGACTTTCACGGCTGGGTCCTCGGGTCCAAGCGTTTTCTGCATCAGGGCAAGAGAGAACGTCAAATTCGCGATCTCAAGGTTCTTATAGATGGGGGCAGGGCTGAACAGTATCACCTCCAGCGATGGCAGCGCAGAATCTCGAAGTTCGCGCAGTAGGTCACTATTAGGTTTCGACCTTTCCTCGGCGGCTCGGACCATAGTCCGGGCATAAGACGCCAAGTTCGAAGTGAACCCACGCATGCGCTCGACGTCGCGCGCAGACGCCCTCCTCGTCTACATCTGGATTTTCGCGATCTATTTCGTCACTTTGGCCATTTCTCTCGGGCTGACTCGAGCCTATGCTCCTTGGGGCATGTTCTCCCGCATGTGGTCCACCTTTGCGAGTGGAATTCCTGCGGCGATCGGCATCGCAATCCTGAGTGTTTTTACGGACGAAGGAGGAACGCTTGAAGAAATGGGATGGCGAGGCTTTGCGTTTCCTCTGCTGCAGGAGAAGATGTCCCCACTCAGCGCGGCTGTCAGCCTTGGTTTCCTCTGGTACGCGTGGCATCTTCGGCGAGAGATTCCAACCTTGCTTAGCGGAGTCTCCCTCGCATCCTGGAGCTGGGATCAAGCCGTGTTTGCCCTTCTCTGCGTCGCCTTGTCTATCGTGATCGGCTACGCAGTGAACCTCACCGGAGGTAGCGTTCTTCCCGCCATCCTGATCCACGGCGGCACTAATGTCTGGAGTAAGGCGGCTTTTCGGTACGTTGATGACGCCGCGGGGCTGGACGTACGAACCTGGGTAGTGATTCTGGCTGCTGGTGCAACTGTGCCGCTCGCGGGCCCTTCACTTGGAAGGAAGACTCCGTCTGCAGCTCTGGCTCCTCCAGATCTTGCAGGTCCAACATGGTCTCGAAAGTTTCGATGGATTGGGACTGCCTTCTTTTGCGCCGTCGT
Source organism: uncultured Acidobacteriaceae bacterium (assembly GCA_963775845.1). Lineage (GTDB taxonomy): Bacteria > Acidobacteriota > Terriglobia > Terriglobales > Acidobacteriaceae > Acidiflorens. Next base: position 2,119,872 of record CAVZKN010000002.1, read on the forward strand.
TTTGCTTCTGGCAGTTTGGACCGTGGTATTTCCCACTCACGAACCTCTCTCCGTCGAAACCATTCCGCAACCGGCGTTGGGTTCACCCGTAACCGCCGGAATTGCCCAGGCAGTCCAGCAAGAAATGAGTCGGTACCTGGTAGAAATGCAGAAAAAAAGCGGCGTCCCCGGATTGAGTGCCGCTGTCGTTCTGCCCGATGGACAGCCTGTCACGGTGGCCGTTGGCTATGCGGACGTCGAAGCCCGTAAGGCCCTGACCCCGGATACCCTGCTCCTCGGCGGCTCCACGGGAAAAACGTTCTGTGCAGCAACCGTGATGCTACTGGTCGAGAAGGGCCAGTTGTCTTTGGAGGACCGAGTATCCAAGTACCTCGCCAAAAGACCTTGGTTTTCGAAGATTCCGAATGCCGACGCGCTTACCATTCGCATGCTGCTTACGCATATCGGTGGCCTTCCACAATTCCTCGATATTGGCGCCTTCCAGCGACGCTTCCTCTTCGACTCTCTGGCCGGGAAAGACATCGGCTACTCTCCGGATACGATGCTGTCATTCCTCGCTCATCAGCCGGCGCTGAATGCGCCTGGAGCTGCCCTCCACTACTTGGATTTGGGGTACATGCTGTTGGGACAGATTGTGGAAGAAGTGACAGGCAAGCCATATTACGAGGCATTGCAGCAGCAGGTCCTGGATCCGCTCGGACTCACGTGGATTCGACCGTCAAATACAACCAGAATCCCGGGATTGGCTGTTGGATATGTCAAAAGTGATTGGGAGACCCGTCTCGAAAGGATGGCCGGCCGCAACATGACGGATGGCGTGCTTCACTTTAACCCGGCGCTCGAATATACGGGCGGCGGCCTCGCGACCACTCCTCTCGGCCTCGCTCTCTTCTACAAGCAGTTGCTGGAGGGACGGTTGCTTGACGCCGAGCACGTGGCCCTCATGACGCAATCCGCGGTTCCTTCACCGGCTCTCGGTAAAAACTCGCATTACGGTTTTGGCTTGTTGATTGTGGATCGACCTGGTTTCGGGCGATACTTCTCTCATTCAGGTTGGTATCCGGGCTATTTATCCAATGTGGCCTGCTTCAGGGACTACGGGTTCAGCGTGGCAATTCAGACGAACACCGATCGCAGCGTGGATATTTACACGTCGCTGCGAGACATCGCTTCCATCGTTCTTCGTGCCATGGCCAAGCCAGTTCCGTAGTCGAATTAGCCCGGAGCAGGGCGATTCATATCAAAGGAGGTATTGTTCGAGCACAAGTCGCTCGTCCTGCGCGAATTTCGACAACAAGACCTCTGGTGCAAACGGAGACATTCGAACCTCCACTCAGTTTCTTGGTTTCACCAGTTTGTCAGTTTTTTTTATTGGAGACGCCCCGCGGATCGGAGAACTGGTCGCCGAGCCCGTAACCGCAGCGTCCAATCGGGCTGCAATCGGGGCGAAAGCGGGTGTGGGACCGTTCCAGCGCAGATCATCCACATCATCGAAGAGATTGATATCTGTCCTAAGCGTGGCAAGTGTGCGAAAAAGTAGTGCGCGCTCGCGCTCACGGGAGAGAGTGTCCGCGAGGGCGCTCGCGTTGACAGCGTTTACGTGCCAGTCGCGCCAGTCCGCGGGAATGGACTCGAGGTGAGCGAACTTCGAGAGAACCGCGGCTGACGATTTCGCGCCCCAGCCTCGGAGTCCGGGATAACCATCTGCTGCATCGCCTACGAGCGCAAGATAGTCGGGAATCGATGCCGGGGACACGCCGAACTTCTGAAAGACGCCTGCTTCGTCCATGGTGACGCGCGTCCGGCGATTCAGTTGCACGACGCGAGTGCCTCGCACACATTGGGCGAGGTCCTTGTCGGGTGTGCAGACGATCACCTGACCGACACGCTCATTCCGGGCAGCCGCCGTTGCCGCCGCTGCCAGCGCATCATCCGCCTCGAACTCAACCATCGGCCAGACCATAATGCCAGCCGCTGACAGCACATCTTCGAGCAATGGGAATTGTGCTAACAGGTCGGGCTCGATGCCGTCGCTGGTCTTATAGCCGGGCCACAGTGCATTGCGAAAAGATTCGATAACGTGATCGGTTGCAACGGCGATGTGCGTGGCACCACCCTTCATCATGCCCAGAACTGAAGCAAGAACGCCTCGCACGGCAGCGACCTCCCGTCCATCCGAATCTCGGGAAGACGGCAGCGCGTAGTAATGGCGGAATAACTCGTATGTGCCGTCGACCAGATGAATGTCCAAGAACCAGCTCCAAGACAACCGTACAGGAGGGGGCAGGGCTCAATCAATTCCGCATTTGCGGAGCCAGGATTGCCTTTGCCTGAAATTGAGAATGATAGGATTAATTCACGCCGAACACCCTAATCTAATCTTGCTGCCCAACTTGGAGAAATCCCGGATGTCTTCACGAGCGCCCAAAACGAGCGTTCTCGGCATCGACTTTGGGACAACGAACAGTTCAGTCGCCTACGCCTGCAGTCCCGTCGAAGTTCAGCTTGCCAGCTTTCCATACTTAGGGAGCCTGACGGATTCCTATCGATCACTGCTCTATCTTCAGCGAGTCAAGGCAGGCGGAGTGAATCGGGTGCAATCGTGGACAGGTCCAGAAGGCATTGAGCATTATCTTTCCGCGGAAACGAAGGGGCGATTGATTCAATCGCTTAAGTCGTTCCTGAGCAGTCGCACTCTTCACGGCACGGAGGTTTTCGGGCGACGGTACACGCTTGAAGATTTGATCGCCAGGATTCTCCGGGACCTGCGCGAAAAGGCAGAACGTCAGTTTGGGATCGACATCAGGTCGGCAGTAGTCGGAAGGCCAGTTCATTTCTCCGGAGCTGAAAAGGCAGACGATGACCGTTATGCGGAGGGCCGGCTTAGAGTGGCCTTTGAGTTAGCTGGCTATGAGTCTGTAGAGTTCGAGATGGAACCGGTAGCGGCAGCTCACTATTACGAATCCTTGCTGGATCATGACGAACTCATCCTTATTGGGGACTTCGGCGGTGGCACGAGCGATTTCTCCCTGGTTCACGTTGGCCCAACCATTCGTCGAAGAGGTAGAACCGCGGACGATATTGTCGGCAACGCGGGGCTGGGCATAGCGGGAGACTCCTTTGATGCCAAGATCATCAGGCACCTTGTCTCGCCGGCCTTGGGAGCCGGATCGCAATTGCGCTCACTGGGCAAAATATTGACGGTTCCAGGCTGGGTTTATATAAAGCTCGAACGGTGGCATCATCTATCCCTGTTGAGAGCGAGGGACGTGCTCGACATGCTAGGTGGAGTTCACGCGCAATCGCTTGAGCCAGAGAAAATCGGAGCTCTCATTCATTTCATAAAAGAAGATCTTGGATTCCACCTGCACCGCGCCGTGCAAAAGGTCAAGTGCGATTTGTCGAATGCCTCTGTGGCCGCATTCCGGTTTTCAGACGGGTTTGTGGATCTGGAGGCGGTGGTGGAACGAACATCCTTCGAGGAGTGGATTTCCGAGGAACTTGAACAGATCGCACGATGCGTCGATTCTCTCCTTACTTCTTCCGGTGTTCTGCCCAAGGACGTCGACATGGTCTTTCTGACGGGTGGCTCTTCATTTGTGCCTGCCGTAAGGGAAATCTTCGAAACGCGATTTGGAAAAAAGAGGATTCGGGGTGGGAACGAGTTTACGTCGGTAGCCCGCGGCTTGGCGCTGAAAGCGATGGACTCGTATAGATGAAATCCAAAGCGCCTCTTTCCTTTACTTCGGCTAGGGTTCGAAACTGGCGAAATCGATCTTTCTGGATTCCTCTCCGCGGTTAGTTACCTCGCGACACGTCGCTTTGCAGCCTCGACCTTCTCGGCAAATTCGGTTCTACTCTGTGGCTCTTGGGACCTCCGGCGCCGTTTGTGACTCGGCCACGCCGGGCACTGGAAGAGAGCCGTACCAGTCGATCCCGCGAGTGAAGTACATGGCAGCCGCAACCGCCAGGAAACTAGCAATCGCGCCTACAAGCAGTGCATTATCCTCGAGTCGCAGCAGCAGATAGATCAGTGCATACAGCAGGGAGAAGATGGCCAAGGCCCTTACTCCCTGCACGCGACTGGAGAACACCCATGCCGCATTCGCTGAAAGCAACGCCACTGTCGCCGCACCGGCGAGCAGAAAACCGGCATCGAAACCGACTCTTTCGGCGAGCGACAGCAGAAGGAGGTAGAAGATGATCTGCGCGATACCTACGAGAACGTATTGAGCAGGGTGAACCCGCTTGGCGGTTGTAACTTCGAACACGAAGTAGGAAAGGAACAGTAGTCCGAGGAAGAGAAGTGCGTATTTAAGGGATCGGCTGACGGATTGATACGGATCGGCCACTTCGATAAACGAAACGCCGAGCGCAGTCGCATCGAGACCGGTTATTGTGTCGCCCTGTCCTTCAGCGCGCACGCCGCGCGCGATGAAGGGCACGGACCACTCCGCGGTGAAACCATTGCTCGATACGGTTCGACGGACCGGCAAAAACCCACCATCAAATCCCGGACTTGGCCAATCGCCTTGAACCTGGAGGTGAGTCGTCTTGCCATAGGCAAGCACCGCGATCCTTTGAGCGCCGGAAAATCGCAGGGCGGATGTCACATTGAATTGGGCGTTTGGTTTTGCGAGGCCTTCGACTCTGGCGCCGAAGAGTGTGAGCATGATGTGCTCACTGTGGTCCCCTCCGATGGAGATGCTGGTTGTGTTTTCTGCCGGAACTAGAGTCGAATTCTTTCCGTCCGTCATCAACGTGGCGTCGGCCAGTGCTCCGCGGGCATCACTGACTCCAACAATGATCTCGGCACGGTCCCATTCGAGTTCGGCGCCTGGCGGAGCCGCCGCCGGCACTCCCGTTAGATCGAATGCTGCATCGAGTTTCAGATCCGCCTGAAACACCGGCACCTTAAACAGCGATCGACGACGCTCTTCCGTTGCCGTTTTGATGGTGGCTGAAGCTCGTGCTGGAAACACCAGGTAGATGCCGTGTTTGGCATGATCAGCCGGAGACTGCGGTGGAAGGATGCACGGAATCACAAGTGTGGGGCCGAGGAAGGTCTGCTGGCCGCCCACGTGACTGCTTATTTCTCGAATCACGTCCGCGGCTCGCTGAGTCCTGTCTTCAACCAGCCCTCCAACAAAGAAAGCCGGGATTGTCATGAGTAGGGCTAGACCGCAAACTACGATGAGTTTTACGCCCATGGATCGGGATTTCATCCTTAAGCTGGATTGCAACATCGACAATTCGCTCACTGAAATGCCTCCAGTATTCAGATAGGTTTATCGCACAAGCTTTGCACTGCAAAGTTATCGGCCAAAAAAAAGTTCAGACGCGCGATGGCGCCAGGCCGTTTATCAGGCCGATCGCGGGCCGTTCGTGCGTCACATTTGCTGCATCTCTAACCACCTGCTCAAGAGTGGACAGATATTCAACGTAGCGCGCACGGCCCGAGGCCGTGATCCGGCAGACGGTCTGTGGACGGTTGCGGTCATATTTCTTGACCGTCTCAACCATCTTCCCCTTTTCCAGAACGCGCAGATGCCGGTTCAAATTGCCATCCGTCAGGGTACAAAGTTGTTTAAGTTCGCCGAATGTCAATCCTTTCGGATGCGTGATCAGGGACGTCAGTACACTGAGCCGCGCGCGCTCGTGAATCACGCGATCCAAGCCTTCATAGGCGAAGCGCCCTTCGCCGCGCGGAGCTATGGCTCTCATTCCTCTTCCTCCTTCCCAGAAAAAAGCAGTATCCACGCAACCAGCAATTGCCCGACTCCATACGGGATACCCATGGCCCAGGGAGAGAGTGCTTGGCTGTCGCCCAGCGCGATGCAGGTTAGCCCCGTCAGCAAGTACCACGCGCCTACGGCGACGACCGGGCGCGGCAGAAAACGACACGACGAGAACACGCCCAGGCTGAAAACAATTTGCCAGAGGCCCGGAAGCATCCACAAAACTGCAGGAACATAGCGTGCGATCGCAAGAGTAATCAGCGCGCCCGCTCCGACCGACGGCAGAAATTGCTCTACCGCGATGCGGATCATCTCATCCGCCATGCCCGAATGAATGCGCCGCGTGCGCGCGTACATCTCGATTCCAATCATGGCCGCCGACAGCACGGCAGCGACAATCCAGATGCTTAAGTATGTGGGTATCTGATTTGCCGGATCTGGCAGCCACAGCGCCTGCGTGCCGGCGGCCGCAAACGCCAGAATGCCCGTACTGGCCAGAGTGGCGGGACCGTAACCACGAAACTCAGTACTATGAGCCATCTGCCTGCGAATACTGCTAATGTCGCTCAGCGCTTTGTGAAGGGAATTCATGCCGGTTAAGCTTTGTATTGCAAAGTAACTTAATCCGAGGTGCTTGTCAACTGTGTCGGAAGATAGTTTTTGCGGGTAGACCAGAGGTGTCTTCTGTGTGTAGTCGGCAAACCGAAGCCACTCAGAAAAGGGCTTTCAGGAAGCATCCGGTCAGTACAGGAAAACCTAGTTCTCGAATTCCAGTCTGGCTGTTGAGAAGTGCAAAATCGCAACCCAACCCTCAACTACAGTCTCGAAACCGTAAAGTTCTGACTGGAAAGGCAGAGAAGGATCTCAGTTCTCTCGCGCGGCGGCTTCCAGCGCGGGCAGGTCCATCTTGATCATCCCCATCATGGCTTCCATGGCTTTGGGATGACTGATCAACTCGCCGATATTGCGCGGCACAATCTGCCAGCTTAGGCCAAAGCGATCTGTGAGCCAGCCGCACGCCATGGGTTTGCCGCCTTCGATCAACTTGCCCCAGTAGCGGTCGATCTCTTCCTGGGAGTCACAGCGTACGAAGAAAGAGAAGGCAGGGTTGAGGTGATACGCGGGGCCGCCGTTGAGGAAGACCATTTCCTGGCCATCAAGCTCAATCGTAATGGTGGCGATCTTGCCCACTGGCCAGGGGCCGACGCCTTTGGACCGTAGCTCATCGAGTCTGCGCGCGTGCGGGAAGACACTCAGGTAAAACTCGGCGGCTTCTTCGGCGTTGTCGTTGAACCAGAGGAACGGCGCAAGTTTGTTCATGGCTGGCATGGCAGCACCAGCCAGGAGTTCACATTCTCGCCTTTTCCCCCGGCTTCACGTGCGCTCCTCGCAGATCAACGGTGACAACCGCTTCCGCGGCACTCGCATCCACTTTGCGGTCTCGGGCATGGGCGACTAACTCTTTCCCATTCACGAGTGCATTGTGAGTCGACCCTGCGAGCAGACCAGGCAGTCGTAAGTTAGTTGCTTACGGTGTCTTTGGGGCGTCACTCGAACCCTTCTTGCCGGTGCCGCCCTTGCTTGAACTCTTCTTTTCGCCGCTTGATGGGCAAGGAGCGGCCGCACTGGCTCCAGATGGCGCGGTCTTAGCTGCCGCTGAAGCCTCCAGTGGTGTCACACCAACACGCATGGTAGCGTAGGTGATTCCCTGGACAGCGGCTTGCGCGCGCGTTTCGAGCGGAACGCTTTGATCTGCGTCCTTACGAATGAGATAACCTTGCACCAAGTCCAGATTGGGGAGCTCCTTCGCCAGATCGGCAGTGTGCTTCTGCGGGATCATCAGATAATCGCCGGAAATCAGGCCGATGTAGCGATCTTCACGCTCGGGATCCGCGAGCGCCTGCTGCGTGGCGACAGCTGTAGTCAAATTACCCGCCATGAGAAATTTTGTGCGCTCCTCCCAATAACTTAACGCTTCTGTAAAGGAACTAAGCGCGGGAACACTGATAGCTGGCAAACTAACCAGAGGCGCCACCATCTTTGCGCCCGAAATCATCACATTGAGCGCTTGGACGAACTTTGACTTGGCGGCGGCCTTGGAAATATTGACGGCAAGTTTGCCTGATCCCTGGTTAAGCAGGATTTTGCTGGTCCCCTGCGTTGCTTGGATCGATTTGAACCCAAGTTGATCGAGCGAGGGAATTTTGCCCGCTTTACTCGGATTGAGGGAGGCAATCGCCGTCCAGGCAAGCGGGGTCGCGATATTCATGTAGGGACGCACTTGGGTTGCGTCCACACGCAACTGAGATGCATGCTCGGTTTTCTCGCCGCTTCCGGGACGATATTGCGATAGGGCTATGCTGACGGTCACGTCGCCGTCATGATCCAACAGCTCTTCTTTACCTATGTCGGTGGCGTAGCGCAGCTTCTTCTCGTCAGGTTTGTAATGCAGATACTGGGTCATTGCTGCAGGGTCCGGGAGTTGCTCGGCAGGCCCGCGGGTCGCCACTTTCTTTCCATAGTTTGGACTGTATGGATTGACGGAATCGAAAAATCCATTCCAGAAATCGTAGGAGTCGTGCGGGGTATCTTCCGCGTCAGTTCGTGGCGTCCGCTGTTCGGCATCCTGTGCGGCGGCAAGGTCAGGAAGAAAAGCCGCGAGCAACCCTAGCGCGGAAGCATCCATGACAAAGTGGCGACGGGAAACGGACATAGGTGTTCTCCTTGAATTAGAACAAACGTGTACTACCGGTACGGATGTCTTGGTTCTACTCCTGAAACTGGAGCCCGTAGCATCTAACAGTATTCTGATTTTTCTTATCTACTTCCAGCAGACAATCAGTTGGACGCGTCCGCTGGAATGCTGCGCAATGTCATCAAGTCGAGGCCCCACTGTGTGGGGATCTCTTCCGGAAATCCGCGCGTACCGCTACTGGTGTTAGTCAACAGTTTTTGCAACGGTGATTCCACGCCCCGCGTTCCGCCGCGGGCGACACCCTCAAAGTTCAGCGCATAGGGGTCGGGCAACGGCTGCGCGGTGCTCAGCAGGATAAGAGTGTCCACGCCATAAGGCTCGCCGACATGCAGCGTGCGCGCACCGGGCAGAACAATCAAGCGTTCATTGGCAGCGGCACTCGGAAACTGATTTTCAGAGTAGTCCAACGGATAGAGAAGTGTGCCTCTGCCATGGCAGTCGATATCGAGCACATAGACCCATCGCGGCTCGGTGACGCGTTCGTCGGACTGGAGGGCCATTTTGAGCCGGTCGTCCTGGAGAACCGGTTGGCCAACGGGTAGTAGCATTTGATCGGAATCTCTCACCAAGGTTAGCTTATAGTAATTAGCAACCGACGCTCCTGTCGGACTGTCTGCCAAGTCCAACCAGCCATGCACTTTGGCCAAGAGCGATGCGTATTTGTTCAGCGCGACTGATCCTCTCTCGATGCCGGTTGCGTCGCCAAGCACGATCCAGTCACTGCGCACGGGATACTGTGATGCGGTAGAACAACCCGGACTGTGGTCGGCAGTAACCGACGCGCGAGGACCTGCGGCAAACTCATTCTTGTGGAACCACGCGTACGCCGGACCGTTATCGGTAAGCACGCCGGTGAGGATGTAGTGGGCGCCGGCAAGATCCGGAGCAGCCTGGACTGCACTGGTACTGTCATGCAACGTAAGCTTCGCAGACAGTTCCCGCGATGGAGGAAAGTTGACCCAGATTCTTCTGCCGGCGGAGAGATGCTCTTTCAAAGCAGTTGTTTTAAGCGTGGGTCCAAGGCTGATGGAACCCGGTACGCCGGCGTGTTGCAATGTCCAGTTTGTCCCGTCCCAGCAGAGAATGTCGGTCCAAGGTTCTTCGGCTGGGTCCGCCACTGAGACAATTCCGGCTGCCTTGATCTGCGCTGCGGCGGCAAGAATGTCATCTTCAGAAAGGTTCGACGGCCAGAGCCAGAAACGCACTGGCGTAGATTCCGTCGGGACCCACTTAGCTACTTCGAAGACTTCTCCCGGGGCAACCCTTGCGCCGGCCGGGCTGATGACTTGTGCTGTGGAACGCGCAATGCCCTGCAGACCGATGACGCGGAGTTTGATAAAGTCGTTGCCACTTTTAACCATCGAGGTCAACTCGCTGCCGACCCCCACTCCGGAGACGCGACCGATATCGAGCCAGACATTGCCGTCTTCATCGGTCATGAGCGCTGCGGTGCGGGTCTTGCCGGAACCCGTCGCAGCGCCCCCAAAGAGTGGCTGCTGCCGGCGGGCGGGCGCGGCATCGAGATCCGGATCCTGATCACTGATGCTGCTGCCCTCAAGCACGGCTTTCACGCGCTGATAGACGATGGAGGTTGGCGTATCGGCAGGCAGAACTTGCAGCGTTTCTACCAGCGCAGCAGTGAACGCTCCATGGGACTCCGGCGTGTCCGCGAGGGGCGCTTCTTTGGCGGACTGGTCCTGCTGAGCGGCCGAGAAGACTAGTGCCGGGTTATCAGAGCGTTCCGTAGGGGCAGGTCGAGTTTGTCCGTCGGGGAGGACATCGGGAGCTTCGTTGATATCGCGCGGATCAAACGCAAGACTGCGCTGGCGATAGTTCGGGCTGATGCCGCGGGTGGCGCCGCCGCTATGACAGTTGTCAAAAATCACCGTGAGATGAACACCTTTGTCCAGCGCAGCATTGAAGATGCGGGTCATCTCACGGTCGCGCACGTCGTAACCGCCCTTGTAGGCGTCAGAGGGAACGAGAGTGCTATCGGCGGGCATGGCCTTGCCGTTCATCAGCACTTTGAGTTTTGTTCCTTTAGTGTTAATTCGCAGGGAGCCGTGACTGGCGTCGTAAAAGACGACGGTGTCGCCGCGTTGCGGAAGATCGACCAAATATTTCCGCATGGCCGCAAGAATGCCTTCGCGAGTCGTCTGATCTGCTGGCAGGATGACGATTCCTGTTCGCGCCTGCGTGGGCGCCGGATTTGTAAGCAGAACTACATGGCCGGCCGGAAAGCCGAATTTTGGACTGGTCAGCACATCGGCCATCGATTGGGCATCGTTGACCGATCCTTCCAGATTCTCAAACTGGGGGAGCGCGCAACGGCCACCGGTACATCCTGCGGGATGCTGCGCAATTGTGCCTTGGGGCTGGTAGGTGTTGATGCCGATGAGCAGGGCACGTTTGGTCTGCGCTGTACAGAGAAATCCGGAAACAAAGAACATGAAGAACAGAAGTTTCCAGCGCATAAGTTTAAAGAGGATCGTTGAGGAAAATCGCGCTTAAGTTACCAGATATTTATAGAAGAAATCAATGAAGATTTGCTTTTCAGGAAGAACGAACCGTCCCAAGCCAACGAGGAGCCGAAGCCTTGCTATCTTCCACATCGAGTGTTAGATTGTGCGTCATCAACTGGTGGAGGGGGCCTGCTGAACGCACGCCGGCATGATTTCTGAGCTGCATCGGCCGTGCATCCCGATTCTTTCCTGCGGACAAGCCGAGAACCAAATATGCTCAGGATAATTGTCTGCCAGTTCGTCATGTTTGCAGCGGTCGTGGTTTATTGCCGCGCCTTTCCTTCCGCACAGGCGACCGGAATTGATACTGTACAAACGATTGGAATCGTGGTCAGCGCCCACGGTAACTGGTGCGATAACGCGAAGAAGCCCTGTGCCAGCCTTTGGAGAATGTACCCGGTGCAGCAGGACAGCAAACTGGTCCGGATTCAACCTACGAACGGTCAGGAAAGCGTTACGATCCGAACGCGATGGGGCGCCAAAGAGATTTTCGATTGCTCGAAGCCCCGAGAGTTGGGGTGCAAAGCGCCCCTGGATTTATCGCGAATCATCGTGCAGGAAAAACAAAAAAACGTCGTGACCGCGTTTCTTGACGCGGTGACGGAATTGGCTGCGAATCGCCCCAACGTTTACGACACTTTTCGACAGGGTATTTTGCAAGTAAGAGGATCGGACGGCCAAGTTCTATCGGATGGGGTCGCTCGACGGACGAAGCAAGGCTTGATCCTCAACCAAATACTGGGCAGACTCGATGCGGGCAATTATCTCCTCGAATTGTGTCCGTTGACCAATACGGCAGAGCCCGCATGTCCAAGTCAATCAAAACCACTGCTTTACTCATGGGATGCGAAAAATCCCACACGGTACCCAAGTCACGATGTTCATTCGGGAATTTACCGGTTGTATCTCTGGGATACCCAGACCGGCGATGACCAGAGCGGCGCTCCCCATCGAACGAAAAAATATGCTGATGTACTCATCGCCGACGAAAGCAAATACCCCACACTCTCAGACAATTTCCGCCAGGTAGTCGAGGCCACTCGAAGCTGGGATGCCGATGATAGTACGGCTCCAGCCCTGCGCCGGGCATACTTGTACACATTGGCACGGCAATAGGTAATGCACACAAAAAAAGGGCGACTTCGTAACCAGTCTTTAATACGGAACATCGCTAATCGAATCCTGCGAGCCGAGCCCCGGAAATTTTCCAGGATCATCACCGATTGGCAATTTCTAGTAGTCCTCGTCATTCTTTTGTTCTTCACCAACTGGATGGGAAAACGCTGGGTTCTTGAGCCTGCTACCCTAGGCACCACCGACGTTTTGTTGCGCGAGCGCAATCCCGTGCCGGCCCAGCATTGCACATTGATCACTATTAATGAAAAAGAATTTGACACTTACCTCGGGGAATGGCTTCAGCCGGCAAAGCTTACTTCTATTCTTCAGACCATTCTCGAATATGAACCCAAGGTAATCGTAGTCGACATCGATACGTCTGCTCCCCGGTTTCGTGAGACGGTCATACCGCAGGGCAAGTCCAAGATCGTATGGGCTCGTGTGGCGTATGAAACCTTGAAAGCGGATGCGAAGGACGGAACACGATCGTTAGTTTGGCAAGCCGGGGCGGTGCTGGGAGGTCGTCCCGATCAACCGGAGTACAGTGGCACACCGCTTTTTCCTCAGGATCCAGACGCCATGGTCCGCAATTTTCAACGATTTGTTACCATTGACGTCCGTACGCCATCGCTTTATTGGGTAACTTTGAGTGCACTGAGCCAGACCGGCGTCGCGGACGCCGATGCGTTGGTGAAGAACGCTTCCGCCGGAGATGATCAGGAATTTCGCCCTTTTCTCACCAATTGGAACTTCCCCACTCTACACCTAGCTGACTTAATGACCCCGGGAGGAACGGCCCGCCCCTATGCCGGCGGATTGGGGGACGTCGTCCTGGTGGGTGCGAACTTTTCTGACATCCACCCCACTACATTCGGACCAAAGTTGGGTATTGAGCTAACCGCCTCGGCACTCGAGAGCGAGATGGCTCCCAAAGCTGGCCCCTGGCGGGCTTACGAAGGGAGCCATTGGATATTGAAAATACTGTTGGCTTTCGCCATCGCCTGGCTGAATAATCGACTTCTTCCGCTTTGGGCGACTTCGGGAACCTTATTACTAATCGGACTAGTATTCGTGGCGAGTTTCCTTGGAATTTACTACGGCTTGTTTCGAATGGATTTCCTGCCCTTCATGATAGGCATATGGATCGAACAACTGATCGAGATTTCACAGCACGCTCATCACGAGGCCCGCTGAGGGCGAAAGATGGGAGTAATGGGGAAGGGTTCACGAGTCTTAGCCAAAGTAAAGCCGATGCTTAACCATCACTTTCTACGTCCGCAGGTGATTCGATTGTTTTCATCCGTAATCGTGATGCTGGCCATTGCAATGGCGGCATTCGGGGAGGTCAAGGTGTCGCCACCACCGCTTCCCGTGTATACACAGCCGGTTTGCCCGGGTGAAGGTCACATTTGGACGCCTGGTTATTGGGCGTGGAACGATGCGGTCAGCGATTACTATTGGGTTCCGGGGACGTGGGTTCTAGCGCCAGAAACCGGTTTGTTGTGGACTCCGGCTTATTGGAGTCGTGAGGCTATGGGTTTTGTCTTCCATGAGGGCTTCTGGGCTCAGGGGGTAGGTTTTTACGGCGGCATCTTTTATGGATTCGGCTACTTCGGAGTGGGATACTCCGGTGGGCGATGGCGCGACGGAAATTTTTTCTACAACCGCGCTGTGAATAATGTGAACGTGGTTGACATCCACCATGTCTACAATTTGAACATTGTCATCAATGGCGCGGGCAACCATGCCAGTTACAACGGCGACGGCGGGATTGACGCGCATGCGACGCCTCAAGAAGAGTCTACGGCGCGCGGAAGACACCTGTCTCCTGTACGTGCTCAGGCTGCCCATGTGTTGGCAGCGCGTGAAGATCCCCAACTTCGTGCCTCTGTGAACCAAGGAACGCCGCCAATAGCCGCCACTCAAAAGCCAGGGGAATTAAAGGGTCCCTTCGTTGAACGCGCCCCACAAGCGGCCAGCACTCGTGGCCTCGATCCAGAACAACCAGCCACGCTTCATGCTCAGAATATAGGTCCGTATTATGCGCTGATCATAGGAATTCAGAATTATGCGGACCCGGCATTGCCAAGTTTGCGGACGTCTGTATCCGATGCCAGAGATATTGAAAAAAGCCTGAGAACAAAGTACGGCTTCCACACCTCAATTCTTTTGGATGAAGACGCCACGCGGCATGCGATTAAGCAAGCCTTGAGTGAATTCCGCAAAACTCTTCCAGAGAACTCTAATCTGCTCATTTACTACGCGGGACACGGATATTACGACAAGAGCGCAGATAAAGCCTATTGGCTACCCGTAGATGCAGAAAGCACAACCGATGCCAACTGGATTATTGCTGATGACATTACCGCTGAAGCTCGCGCTATTCCGGCCAAACATGTTTTGATCGTTTCCGATAGCTGCTATTCGGGGGGATTAACCCGCGACGTAGACCTGAGAATGATGCCAAGTGACCGGAATCTTTACGTGCAGAAGATGCAAGTCGGTAAATCGAGGACTCTTATGGCGAGCGGCGGGTTAGAGCCAGTAGCTGATGGTGGTAGTTCGGGCCATTCCGTTTTTGCCAATGCTTTTCTGCGAGGGCTGGAGGAGATAACCGTGAATCCCTTCACTGCCGAGGATCTATTTCAGCAGTTCATTCGAATCCAGGTTGCCGGAGGATCCGATCAAATCCCACATTACATGCCGATCCGCAACTCCGCGCACGACGACGGAGACTTCGTATTTGTTCGTCATTGAGCCGCTTTTGAGAGCAGATGACCGAAGTGAATGTATGTCATGGATTTGATCGTTCCTCCCAGGATGAAGGGTCCTACTAATTTCTTCTTCTGCAACCGTTGTGAAGGAAAGACTTGCTTCGCCTTAGCCAATTGTTGTATAATCCGCGCAGTTTTCCCCTCCCCGACCCTGCCTCGACGCGAAGGAGATGTAAAATGCCTATTCTAAGGTTGGTCATCTTTCTGTGCCTGACGGTTTTGACCTCTGCGTATTCTTTAGCCAAGGTTACGATCCGACCTACTTCTGATAATGGTCAAAGCGGTGCTGTAGGATCCTGGAAATTGTTGGAATACAGTCAGCCCAAAATCCTGACTGCAAAGGGCGTCAAAGTAACTGCTACCCGAGAAGTTGTTTGCCTGGCGACAGCTACGGCAACTGCCGGAATGTGCTCTTACTCCAACGCTCCTTACGCTTACCTCTTCATCTTCCAGTTACAGTCAACCTCAAGCAATGTGAAAGTGGAGATCGGCAATTTATTGCCCGGATTTGCCGTAGCAGCAATTATGCAGTGTGATGATGACCCCGAGAGCGGCAACAACCAGGAACTATGCACTCATGACACCGACCCCCCGTCTCTTTCCACCCTCGCCGACGCTATGACTGCGACGCCAAGCAAGGGAAAGTCTCCCACGAGTGTTACTTTCGAAATCCCGTATTTTCCAGCGTTCCCCGCAGGCAACCCGGAAGACGGGGGTTCCACGGAGGAGGGACAGGGTTTGACAATCTATGTCCTCATAAACCAGACAGCACCCGCGCCGGTAGATTATCCGAGCATAGGAGTTTCTTCTTATTAGCGTAGGTTGGCCGCTTTTTGGGCTATCAACCGATAGCCCCTGCGGTCAGCGTCTTGCCACAACATATCCAGGTTCGACCGGATCTCGACGCTCGCGCCGGCTGTAGCTTCGGCACGTGCAAGTCGGGCGAGAAGTTCGTAATAACCCACATTTTTCTTCTTCAGCTCTTCGGTCAGCTGATCCAGGTTCGTTATGGCAGTTGACCGATCATTCTGTTTCGCCTGTAATCGCGCAGCCGTGATGGCCAGGGACGTGTTCGCACAGAAGTCGCGGCTATTCAACTTCTCGGCCTTTTGCAGCTCCTGCTGTGCTTCGCTGAATCTGTTCTGCGCGATGAGACTTTGAATCAATACGTCTAAAGCCAACACTTCCTGATCCGCGTCTCCCAAAGATTTGAATTCGTTGGCCGCCGAACGGGCCATGCGTTCCGCATCGGATCGCTTCTGGTTCTCTAGTGCGGCAAGCGCGAGAGCTGCCTGGCTGTCAGCAATTCCCGCTTTATCTCCTAGTTGAGTTCGTATCGCAAGCGAGTCGTTGTATTTCTTCTCTGCTTCTGTGATAGCCCCCCGCATTAAAAGCACGTCGCCGAGGGCACGGATAGCGGAGGCGATGTGGTTCTTTGAGTTCGATTCTCGCGCCATCGCAAGACTGTTATCGATAACTTGTTGAGCTTCTTGCAGGTTGCCTTCCAGGTAGGAAATTGAAGCCAAACTCAATTGCGCTTCCACAATTCCATTTTTGTCGCCCAGGGCGCGGGCGTCGTCTACCGCACTCTCCAACATCTTCTTCGCCCCCATGAAATCTCCAATGAGCATGAGATTGATGGCGATGTCACTTTGGGCGTCAAAAGCGTCTCGTTTGTCTCCGATCTCCACCGCAACCGCCAAGGCCTCCTCGAAATTGCGGGTCGACTCGGCAATTTTCTCTTCCGAGGCAAGCAGGTTGCCAATATTAATGAGTGCCCCGGAGATATCGCCCTGCGACCCGGTCTGACGAGCCAATGCGAGCGCCTGTTCGTGCTGCATGAGTGCGTTTGCGTTGTCGCCCTGTTCAGCCACCGAGTTGGCGACACAAGTCAAACTTTTTGCCTCGCTCTTGGAGTCTTGCGCAGCGCGAAATATACTCTGCGCTTGTTCTGCGGACTTCTTCGCTCCCTCTAACTCCCCGAGCCGACGCTCCGCCTGGCACGCCTGCAACATCGCTTGCGCGCCCAACAGACGTGCGCCCTGCCGGTTGGCTTTTTGCAGGGCCGCTTCGGAGAGAAGCTTTTGTCGCTTATAGTCGGACAACGATTGGGCGGCCGCAGCTTCGGCTAAGTCGATTCTGGGATCGTCTCTCTGCGGACGGGGAAGTTTGCGTAGCGCAAGAAGAGTGGTGAGAGCATCCTGTGCCCTACCCCCTGCAGTCTGGGCGGACGCGAGTTTGAGAGCATACTCGGGATCATCCGGGAAAAAGGTCGCCAGAGACTTGTACAGTTCGATCGCCTTATCCCATTGTTGGCTCGCCTGCCGGTACTCTGCTTCAATCAGGAGCGCGTCTTTTCGTTCGAGTCCGGCGGATAGTTCGAACGCCCGCTGACCTTCCTCCCGGGCCTGATCGTCATATCCCAGCTCCTCTAACGTATTCGCGAGTGTGGCACGTATGGTGGCGTTTCGAGGATCGCCGCCAATCGCCTTCTGCAGCAGATCGCGCGCGTGACGATAATCGTAAACACGCAGTCGGTCAAGCGCTTGGGAGTACAACTGCAATGCTTGCGGACTACGTGGTAAAGCTGCTCTCGCGGCCTCAGCCTGCGCTCGGGTGGCTTCACCCGCCCCACACCTGTCCCGAAGCGTGCGCCCGATACGCTGAACTAATTCGAAGAAGTTGGCTTCGCTATCTGCATCTGAGAAAGTGCCTAAGTTGTCTCCGAGCAGCGCATTCTGAACCGCGATGTCGATCCGGATGTGTCCTCCCATATCGAGATAAGAGCCCGAGATTATGAAATCGCTGGTCAGGCTTTGGTACGCCGAACTCAGGGTTTTTTGGGAAAGGCTACCTTGGTCGAGCGCGGGCAATTCCATTTTCACGCGCGCGACGGTCTCTTCTGGGATCGTGCGAATAACGTCTCCCGCGCCAAGTTCAGTTCTCAGCATTTCAGAGAGGGCAGTCGAGATCCAGTCCTGGTCCGGCTTTCCAAGAATGTTCTTGAACCCGATGAATGCTGCGGACGAACGTGAGTTACGAGTCTTAACCTGGCGCTCCACTTCTTGCGGAACAGCAGGTTGGGGGGAGACAGGCAACAACATTTCACCACGGTCATCCAAATAAAACGATCCGTAGTCCGGCGTCTGACTGGAGGCGGTAGCGCGACCCACCTGTTGCTGCAAATACAAACCAAGTTCGGACGAGGTGATAACGCCGTCCCCATTCAAATCGGCGCTTCCCGTGTCAATTCCATCGATCAAAGCGCCCGTAAAGAGTGAGTGTCCAGGAAGCGGTCCCTTGTCGGAGGCGAGTTGATTGCGGCGGGCCGAGCTGATGACCTTACGGCTGACATGCCCTCCAATATCCTTTTGATACCGAACTTCCGCGTCGCGATAGGAATTAACCGTCGGCCCAAGAGCGAAGCCGCTGTTGCAAGAGTCCAACAACACTAGTACGTGACGGGCAGGCAGTTTGCCTATCGCCTCCAGGAACTGATCGACCTGAATGTAGTCGCTCCATTGCTCTTCTTCTGGGGGGCGCGCATCGAACGGAACAATGAACCCGGTCTCGACTTCTTTTCCGCCCACTTTGTCGACTCTAGTGGTACCGTGACCAGCGAAAAACACGACCAGGTCATCGTCCTGCGTCAGCTGTTTGCGCAGGTCGTCTTCGACTAGTTGTAGA
This sequence comes from uncultured Acidobacteriaceae bacterium, assembly GCA_963775845.1. GTDB lineage: Bacteria > Acidobacteriota > Terriglobia > Terriglobales > Acidobacteriaceae > Acidiflorens. The sequence goes on from CAVZKN010000002.1 coordinate 2,138,464, forward strand.
ATATCGTGCTTGGACGCCTGCTCGTTCAAGAGCTCGCCCACTGACGAAAACCCCTGTTTTTCGCGCATGACCTTGGCGAAGCCCGCGGCGTCTCCAACGGCATTTCTAAGAGTCGGCCATTCGCGATAATTGTCGATGCCGATGACTACCATTAGGTGACGACCGTTGGCTGTAACAGGCTCTGGCTCCGATGCCTTAAGCCCTCTTGATTCTGGTGGCGGAGACTGCGCCCACCCTGCGAGCGCAAAGAATGCGAGACAATAGGCCGTCAAAATAAGGCTGAACACAGATCGGATTTGGCCGTCGATCATTTTTATATAAGGCGTATATAAGGCGCCAAGAAACTAAGTTTCGCCTTCGACTTTGGGTTGCAAAACGCAATTCCAAATTATCGACCGATCCATGACGTCAACATAACAGTGCGCACGCACTTGCTTTGCCGAAATTCTTACTTATTTCAAGCTCGATCATGATAGTGGCGATCTTGCCCACGGGCCAGGGCCGACGCCTTTGGACCGTAGCTCGTCGAGTCTGCGTGCGTGCGGGATGACACTCAGGTAAAACTCGCGGCTTCTTCGGCGTTGTCATTGAACCAGAGGAACGGCCCAAGTTTGTTCATGGCTGGCATGGTACCACCAGCCAGGAAAATCTCGAGTCCGCTTGGAGACCTTAAATCGGGGTTGCCGGCAGATATAGGGTATTCGGGGATCTTTATGAGAAACCATGTGAAACCTGGTGTTCGGTCGATGGCTGCGCCTCGTTTATCCTCTATTTCTCGAAACCAAGCTGTGGCCGGAAAATGAACACTCCGCTGGGTCGCTTTTCCAGATTGGACCAACTGGAATAAGCTTCTACAGCCCTCGGCGGCGCAGAGGCCCCCCTGAAATTAGGCTTTACCCAGGCCGCCAGGTGGGATAATCTTCCTGCGGGAAAAAATCGTGCTACTTGCCGGGCGCAGAGCGGGGTTCGCGACACTCTTATTCATGCTGATGTGCTGCCTTGCGAATGCCGATTCCATTAGGAACTTTTCCGATCTATCTGCGCCTCTCTCCGCCAACTCTAAAGAACCACTTCATCAGTACGCGGCGAAATTAACAGGCGTCAGCCCTTTGCCGGATACATCTTTGTGGAATGATTCCGGGCGCGACACCGTTCCAATTCGTCTTCTTCGCTTTCCGAATATAGATACACCGCAACACACCCGGAGCCGCAGCAATCAGACTCTGGATCTTCTGTTTAATCTTCTCGACCACTTCGCCGGTCATCCACACACCAAATCGGAGACTAAAGGAAACCATAAATAAGCGGTCTGACTTAGCTTGGCGGATCACGGTCGCCGGGGAATTCTTCGACTCAAAGGATCCCGGACCCGATATACGCGCTCAGGAAGCAGCGGGAAGATTCGCGAACGGGGGTGAGCGCCGCTTGAATGCATTCGGACTTAGCACAGGTCAACACGGGGGCTAATTACCAAGTGAGCGAATAAACGCCAAGTCTCTGCTCTTTCGTACCCACCCAGTTTGCGGTTTCGCAGTTTTCTCTTGCTGCCTGAGTTGCTGAGAATCGAACAATCGAACCAAGCGTTCCCCTTTCAACAAACAAATTCCCCTGGCTCTTTGCGCAACTGGGAAAGCTTTCAGCGGGCCATCCTTAATTTTTTGTCAGCGGATCACGGGAATTGAGTCAAGAATGCGGTTTTGGCAGTTTCCTCGACTGGAGGACTGGAAGATTTCTTTCGAACTGGGTCTAGAGAATTGCAAGAGCGCGACAGGTGCCGGAAGCATGATTTGAGGATTACTCACAGTTTGCGCACGCCTGCCCCTGAAATGGTGCACGCATGATTTGCAAGGAATTCAACAATGCTTTTGTATTTATGGTGCCGGGAGGGGGAGTCGAACCCCCAAGACCCGAAGGTCGGCGGATTTTGAGTCCGCTGCGTCTGCCAGTTCCGCCATCCCGGCTCTTCGTGGAAATGCTTGATTTTACAGCTTATTTCACATTCTCTGTCTTTTTCATCCAAGACAACGATTGTGAAACTGTGCAAGTAAATGTGAAATTAATCCTGGATTTCCACAGATCCGTGTCACTTGCCGATGAAGTGCTTTGCGGCTCTTCTTCGACGATGATATCCACCTGGCTAAGCAATAAGGAAGACATCCGTACGAGATTCTACCACCCCACGCAGTCATAGCCCCATCTCCGCCCTTCTCAGCTTTCTTGACTCCGGAAAGGTGCTCGGGCGCGAACGTGAAGTGGAGCCCGAACAGGCTGCAGCGAGTCAACGGTTTCGCGAGTTCCTCGACGCAGAGCCTAATCACCGCCTCCTCCAGCATCCTGAAACGCGGGGACAGATGGGACGCTCCCCAATTTCCATTCGTCGACAAAACAGACGGAACGTTCCCACCGGCTGTCCCCGGCCCCCACGCCCCACCTCCCGTGTCAAATACTTTGCGTGAACCGGCCCAGGCATTTTTGCCGAAGGTTCGCGTGGACCCACAGAAATGGCTCACCCATACCATGCCAAGACGTCTATGCAACAGCAGGGGCATGCCCTGCGTTCCGTTATAGGAGTTGCGCAAACTATGGTTCATGCTGGAAATAATTGCGCACCACGAGTTACCCGCACGCTGCGATCTCTTCTGATCGTCGGCTTCTCCTTTTTCATGCCGGCGTTGATGTTGTCGCAGGAACAAAAGCTGGCTTCGGCCCCAACCTACACCACTCCTCTGGCCACCGGAGTGCGCCTTGATCCCGAAGGAGAATTCGTTGATGTGAGCAGCATGCCTCTGGGAATGGCGCTGGCGCCAGATGGTAAAAAGCTTGTTGTAGTCCTGAGCGGCTGGCGCGAGCAGGGAATCCAGGTTGTTGATCTTGCCACCCGGCGCGTGACGCAGACTCTTCCTCAGGAAGGGGCGTTTTATGGTGCGGCATTTTCTGCCGATGGCAAAGAGCTGTACGTTTCCGGCGGCAATGAAGATTTGATCTACTGCTATTTGTGGCGCGACGGGCTTGCGGCCCTGGACAAACAAATTGTCCTGGGACAAAAGAAAGAGGACAAAACAGGATCACGATATCCGGCGGGCCTTGCGGCCTCGAAGCGGGGAAATTTTCTTTACGTTGTGGAGAATATCGGCGACAGCCTTGCCGTGGTGGACCCATCTTTGGGGAAGGTCGTGCAGCGATTTTCTACCGACCACTATCCTTACGCAGTTGAAGTGGCTGCCGATGGCAACGTGTATGTCTCCGCGTGGGGCGGTCGCACTCTTTCGATGTTCCGGACCAACCCGGACGGAACATTGTTCTATACCGGCCGGCTCGAGGTTGGCCAGCGGCCCTCGGCGCTGAAGTCAAATCCATCCGGATCGCGGTTGTTTGTCGCCTTAGCGGGCACAGACCGGATTGCAGTGGTAGATACACATGCGAGAAAAGTCTTGCACTATCTCAAAGACGAAGCCCCCGGCGCTCCTTCACAGGGAAGTACACCCAATGCGCTCGGCCTTTCGCGGGACGGCTCGAAGCTATTTGTGGCCGAAGCCGACAACAATGCCGTCGCCGTCTTTAGTACTGCGGAAGGAGCCGCGCAAGCCGGGTTACGTCCGGTTGGCCGCATTCCTACAGACTGGTATCCGACCGACGTTCTGGAAGTAGATAAGGGGCTGCTCATCCTAAATGGAAAGGGGCACGGTAGCCACTCGAACCCAGACGGGCCAACTCCCGGAAAGGGGATCCAACGCCCGTTAGGCTATGACCTTGGCCAGCTCAATGGAACGCTACGGTTCGTTTCCTCTGATCTTAGTCCCGCGCGATTGGCTCAGGATTCGCGCAGGGTAGCGGAAGCGAATGGCTGGGAACAGAAGCGATCCACCAAGCAATATCCGCCCTTCAAGCATGTGGTTTACATCGTTAAGGAGAACCGTACCTACGATCAAGTTCTTGGTGATATGAAAGAAGGGGATGGCGACCGTAATCTGGTGTTCTTCGGCCAGGACGTCTCGCCGAATCATCACGCCCTGGCGCTTCGCTTCGGGCTGTTTGACCGCTTTTTCACCAACGCGGAAGTAAGTGGCCAAGGACACGTCTGGTCCACGGCGGCTTATGTTACTGATTACGCCGAAAAGACAGTTCCTTCCATGTACTCCGACCGGCGGGCGGACCTTGCCGGCGACGAGGCCGACAACCCGCTGGGTGGGTATCTGTGGAACCTAGCCGCCAAGAAAGGAATCTGGTTCCGCGACTACGGCGATATTGTGGTCGGGCCTGATACGGCGCACGATCTGCCGGCTGACGTAAGCTCCAGTTATCCCGAAACCAACCTGGAGATTCCCGATCAAAAACGGGCCGACGCGTGGATCGAAGAACTGCACGACTTTGTTCGCAAAGGCGACATGCCGGCGCTGTCCCTGATGTATTTGCCAAGAGATCACACGGTGGGCGGCGCCGCGGGCCATACGTCGCCTCGGGCCTGCATGGCCGACAATGATCTTGCACTGGGCCGGATCGTGGAAGCGCTCTCGCAAACTCCATTTTGGCGGGACACGGTGGTCTTTGTAGTGGAGGACGATTCGCAGGCCGGTCCTGACCACGTGGACTCGCACCGCTCACCGTTTCTCGCCATCTCGGCTTATGGCCGTTCTGGTACGGTCCACAGATTCGCTAACACTACAGACGTAATAGCGGCCATCGAAGACATTTTGGGAATGGGACGTATGTCCAAATTCGATTACTTCAGCCGCTCTCTGGCAGACATGTTTGCCGCGACGCCGGACTTCACACCCTATAGCCACGTTGTCCCGAAAATAGATTTGAGTGAGGTGAACCCGGCGCAGGGCGCGGCTGCCAAAATGTCAGAAGGTCTCGATTTTAGTGCCCCTGATCGCATTGATGATGCATTATTTAATCGAATTCTCTGGGCCATGCTCAAACCGGCCGGCACCGTACCACCGGTCACAAACATGGCGCCACTGCATGCGCTTCAGTTAGCTCGGTAAAAAGAAATGGGCAAAACGCGGTGACGGACGGGATGTTCCCTAGTTTCGGGGGAAGACAGACGGAACCTTCCCGGGCGCCACTAATCTTCATCAACTTGGAGCGACTCAAGAGCCGAGGTCTTGGCACCAAGCGCTCGATTGCTCTCCGGGAATTCGCCCTGGGACTGGAAGCACTGGAGAGGTTTGTACACAAAGAGCCCCTCCGCCGAGTTCACGAGTGCGTTTTTTGGTGTGTTGGCGCTGGAGAGCGAACCCGTTGACCCCAGGCTGTAGGATTGCGCCGGGAATGGAAGTTCCCGCATTTTTCTGAAGTCCGGATGTGTAAGTCATGCCGTCGCGCCGACGCCTTTGTTACTTTAACTTATGAGACATTGATGCCTAAGAAATCCCCTGCGTCTGCCATTACATCCGGATGTTATTTATTCACTTAGACTTACTAGATAGCTGGCGTTCGCTTTTGAGTCCGCTGCGTCTGCCAGTTCCGCCATCCCGGCTTGGGTGGAGCAGGACCGAAATCACAGCTTAATTCACTTTTACCGCATTGTCATCTCGCTCTTTTCCTCGCACTGATCGAATCGCGCAAGATGCGCAAGATTAGATCACTACTCCTTATTCTCTTCGGATTCTCTTCGGAACCGGACGGCCATGAAATGTTCCTCCCCGCACCTCCTTGTGAGCTTTCGTCACTCGGCGATGTCATCTCTCCGGAAGCAATCTCACTTTGATCAGCAAGACATCCGTTGCGAGCCGCACCATTGGCGGCGTTCACCCATGCGCGTGGTGATTCACGGAATATTCAACAAACTGTCATCAATTATTAACAAACGAGAGTCTAGGCTGGCAGGTCAACGAACAGTTCACCGATGCAGTGCACCATGGACGAAGACGAATTCACCAATGCTCGCTTCACCGCCTTCGTCTGCGACTGCAAAGCGTTTTAATTTGTGAGGAGATGAAAACGATGAAACGATTGATGGCTTTACTGCTGTCGATGACGCTCGTTGGGAGCGTGATCATGGCAGAGGCCCAGCAAGATACGCCCACCGCAACCACGACGAAAAGCTCGAAAAAGAAGACGGCTGCCAAAAAAGGGCCAACTGTGTCCGAGCAACTCAATGATATGAAGCTGGCCATCGAAGCGCAGCAGCAGCAGATCAAGCAGCTCGGCGATCAGTTGCAAACGCGCGATCAGCGCATCCAGCAACTGGAACAGCGTCTCGATCAGAACCAGACTGTGGCCACTCAGGCGCAGACCAAGGCCGATACTGCCGTGGCTCAGACCACGGAACAGCAGCAAACTGTGACAGCGCTCAAGAGCGATGTTGTGGATCTGAAGACGACCGCTACCAACAATGCCATGACGCTGCAGGAGACGCAGAAAACCTTGAAAGATGCAATAGAAAGCCCAATGGCCATTCACTACAAGGGAGTCACGATCACTCCCGGTGGCTTTGTGGCGGGTGAAACGGTGTATCGCACTCGCGCGTTAGGCGGGGATGCAACCCCGTTCAATAGCATTAACCTGCCCGGCAGCGGTCAGAATGCGATCTCTGAATTCTTTGGCTCCGGCCGGCAGTCGCAAATCACCATGCGGGCGGACGGCAAGATCGCGAACGCCAAGCTCACTGGATATTACGAAGCTGATTTTCTTTCCGGGGCAGTGACTTCAAACAACAATCAGACGAACAGTTATAGTCTGCGCCAACGGCAGGCGTGGGGCCTGATTTCCTTGGACAATGGCTGGTCTTTCACCGGCGGTCAAATGTGGACCCTCCTGACGGAGAACAGAAAGGGCATTGACAACCTGAACACAGCCCGGCCGATGACCATCGACCCGAACTATAACGTCGGCTTCAGTTTTGCGCGGCAGTATGGCGTTCGTGCCGTCAAGAACTTTAATAATCACTTCTGGCTGGCGGCGTCAGTTGAGAATCCCCAGACCACCTTCACGGTAACAAACAATGCCAATAATTTCGCCCTGGGAAGTCCCGGTGTAGGCGCTGGACTCTATCCCAGCACCGCGAACTATTCCTTCAACGCGACGCCCGACTTCATCCTCAAGGCGGCCTTCGAGCCTGGGTTCGGCCACTATGAACTTTTCGCCATCGGGAGCCGCTTCCGCGATCGAGTTTATCCCTGCGTGGAAAGCACGAACTCCAGTTTGTGCGGCGGCCTCGGCGTTCTGAATTCCCCGATCGGAGCCTATAACGCTTCGAAGAATGGAGGTGGCCTGGGAGCGAACGGCCGCGTATCGTTTGCCAACAAGCATGTGGATGTAGCGCTCCATGCCCTCTACGGCAACGGTGTTGGCCGGTACTCCGCTTCTGGCCTGCCGGACGCCACCGTGAACCCCGATGGCACGCTGGCGCCGTTGCGCAGCTATCAAGGTCTGGCCACGCTGGAATTTCATTATCCCAAGCTCGATGTCTATTTCAATGGTGGCGAAGATTACGTAGAACGCCGTTATTCAAAGGACCCCGTCTCCGGCAAGATAGTGGGGTACGGAGCACCCACATTCAACGACTCAAATTGCTACACCGAAACCGCACCCGGCAGCGGCGGTTACGCCTTTGGAGGGCTTACCTGTAGCGGCCAGACGCAAAGTGTAATCGAAGGCACGTTTGGTTTCTGGATCAAAAGCTACAACGGCCCGAAGGGCAGAATGCAGTTCGGCCCCCAGTATTCGTACATGGTCCGAAATGCCTGGTCGGGGGCGGCTTCTGCCACCGGTCCCTTCGTTGCACCCCACGGAATCGACAACATGTTCATGACGTCGTTCCGTTATTACCTGCCGTAGGTTTTGTACTACCGTTTTGCTACCAGAACCGCTCCAGTGCGTTTTCCGCGCTGGAGCGGCTCTGCTTTGCGAGACCTAATCATGAAATCCATTTGCAACCTTTGAAAGCCGTTTGGGCGTCAAAACACTTGTATATTTGCGATGTGGGGTGGGGCGGCGTTCTTCTGGTGCTTGTGTATAATCCTTCGGTGTGCGCACCGCTCTTCGAAGTTTGATCTGAAATGCTGAATTCGAGACATTCTCGTGCCCGCGTAGGACTTGCGGCTGTCAGCCGGATCACGGTTGTTCTGCTCGCTATCGTCTGCCTGACCATAAGTCTGGCAACGCGTTTCTCGGTGACCGGCGGAACGGCGCAGACATCGACCGGCGTGAAGTCGCGATCGGTCGAGACCAAGAGGCAGAGCCTTGTACCCGCTGCCGTCCGCGCGACTGCCCCCATTCCCAGTTTTACGCCGTTTCAACCTCCGCGCTCTTTGGCTTCTGCGCCGGCCCTCGTTATCCCATCTAAGAATCTTGGTTTCGAAAGCTGGCTTTATAACCGGCCCCCGCCTTCCTGCTGAATTTTCCTTTTCTCATCCTATTTCCTGTTTTGCAGTCAATCTTTCTGGGGTGCCCGGAGTAGATTTTTGGTAGTCAGATTTGCTTTTGCGGGGGCAATTCACCCCGCAAGGAAAACAGATATGACGACTAAGTCTGTTCTGACCAAAGAACATCTCGACGCTCTCCGGCAGTTCAACACTTGCATGGTTTCGAATGCCATTGAGACTTTTCATGCCCGCCTTCGGAATACGGGATTTACCGACGGCACCATTCGCTGCATTTTCGCCGAAGAGGATACTCCGCCCATGCTGGGTTACGCCGTGACCGCACGCCTGCGCAGCGGAGCGCCTCCGATTGGCGGCGGGAATTTTCATGACCGTTCCGATTTTTGGAACATTGTCAGGGAAATTCCCGCTCCGCGCATCCTCGTGCTGCAGGACCTGGATGAACCGCCGGGACGAGGCGCCTTCGTCGGCGACATGCATGCCGCCATCCTCAAGGCCATGGAGTGTGTGGGCTACGTAACCAACGGCGCCGTGCGTGAATTGCCCTCGGTGCGCGCGATGAACTTTCAACTATTCGCCGGCAATGTCGCCGTCTCTCACGCCTATGCTCACCTCTTTGACTTTGGAGCAACGGTCACAGTCGGGGGCATGGAAGTGCATCCCGGAGACTTACTGCTCGGAGACCGTCATGGCGTGCTGAATGTTCCGGTGGATCTTGTCCCCAGGATTCCAGAAGTGGCGGGCCGTCTATGGCGGATGGAACAGGCGATCATCGAATTTTGCCAGTCCGGCGAATTCTCGGTGGAGAAACTGCGCGAGGTGATAAGGACGACGCATGGTCGATGAAACCACGGAGAAAGCGGCGAATGAGAACTCGGTGTTGGAAGCAACCCTGAGTGAAAGCAACAGGCAGTCCAGTTCCATGACAAAAAGAAGAATTGGATCGTTAAAACTCATCTTGCTTCCCGCTCTCGCCGCGCTTTTGGCAATCGCATCCGTTGCATGTTCAGACCGGAAAGTTGCGGTTCAGGCTCCGGCGGTCACCGTGGGAGTAACCGAGGTTGTGCGTAAGTCGCTCGGGCGCAATCTCACTTTGTCCTCTGAACTGGTGCCCTTCCAGGAGATCGACGTCTACGCTAAGGAATCCGGCTATGTCAAAAACCTGTTCGTCGACTATGGCTCGCACGTGAAAGCTGGCCAGATCATGGCGATCCTCGAGATCCCAGAACTGCAAGCGCAGCTTCAGGAAGATCAGGCGGAAATCAAAAATGCCGCGAATCAGGTGAACCGGGCCAAACAGGATCTATCCCGTTATCAGGCGCAATATAACGCAATTCACCTGCAGTACACGCGTCTAAATGGAGTGTTTCAGAGCCAGCCCGGAATTGTCGCGCAGCAGGAAGTGGATAACGCGCAGGGAAAAGATCTGGCGGCGTCAGCTCAGGTTGAAGAAGGGCAGGCGGCATTTGAGGCCTCCGAAAGCCAGTTGGTGGCCGTCAAAGCGAAACTCACTCATGATCAAAGCCTGTTCGATTACTCGAAAATCACCGCGCCATTCCCAGGGGTCGTGACCGAACGCTACGCCAATCTCGGCACCTTGGTGCAGGCGGGTACGAACTCAAGTACCCAGGCAATGCCGATCGTGCGGTTGTCGGAAGATAATTTGTTCCGGCTGGTGATTCCGGTTCCCGAGGCTTATGTTCACTACATTCGAGTCGGGGATCCGGTGGCCGTTCGTGTTCCCTCGCTCAACCGGAGTTTCCCCGGCAAGGTAATCCGGTTCTCGGTGGATGTTCAGCAAGACACGCGCACCATGCATACGGAGGTGGACGTCCCGAATCCGGACCGCGTGTTGATGCCTGGACTGTATGCGGAAGCGGATGTTTCCCTCGAACGCCGCGACGATATCCCATCCGTTCCCCTTCAGGCGATTAATCATGAAGCGGACAAAACTACGGTCTTTGTCGTCAATGGCAACGACCAGATTGAAGATCGACCCATCAAGTTGGGAATACAAACGGCGACCGATGCCGAAATCATTTCTGGTTTGAAGGAAGGTGAGCAAGTCGTGGTTAGTGATCGCAGCGCGCTCAAGCCGGGGGAGAAAGTTCATCCTCAAGTCGTCGAAATCATGCGATACAGGGAAGGGAAGCAGGAATAGGGGCCCCTGTAGTCCCGTAATTTTTAAAGGCGAGAAGCAATGTCGGGGTTTTCCATCCGCAATCCGTATTTCGTTATCGTGATCTGCATGGCGCTTGTTGTCATCGGGGTTACAAGCCTCGCGCGCATGCCGGTCGACCTGTTCCCGACTATCAATCTGCCGGAAGTAGTAGTCGCCACTTTCTATTCTGGAATGCCGCCCCAGGATATCGAAACCGATATCACCGATCCGCTGGAGCGTTTCTTTACTTTAGCCAGCGGCATTGATCATATGGAATCGCGCTCGCTGTTGGGCGTAAGTATCATCCGGGTTTATTTTCAGCCGGGAACCAGTGCGGATGCGGACGTCACCGAACTCTCCAATCTTGCCCTGGCCGATCTGAAGCGCCTTCCTCCAGGCACCCTCCCCCCTGTCGTTCTGAAATTCGACGCCTCCAGTCTTCCCGTCTGCCTGGTGACGCTCAAGGGCGACAACCTCGATCAGACTCAACTTCATGACATCGGCCAATTTGCCATTCGTAATCAGATTGCCGTGGTCAAGGGCGCTGAAATTCCTCCTCCCTTCGGAGGAAAGTACCGCCAGATAATGGTCTATGTTGATCCCTATAAGCTAGCCTCCCGCCAACTAAGTCCCATGGATGTTGTGACTGCGGTGAATAACTACAACCTCATTCTGCCCGCTGGCGACGTAAAAATGGGCCCGTTTGATTATTACGTCTATTCAAACAGCCTGGTCAGCAACATGGACCAACTGGGGAAGATCCCGATCAAGACCAAGGGCAACTCCTGGGTATCGATCAACGACATCGGCGAAGCCAAGGACGCCAATCAGATCCAGTACAACGTGGTGCGCGTGGATGGTCAAAGATCCGTCTACTTGCCGATCATGAAACAGGGAGGCGACACCAACACCATTGAAGTCGTGAATGGCATTCGCGACGCGATTCACCACCTTTATGACATCCCCCAACAGTTAGTGGCCTCGGTTGTGTTCGACCAATCCGCTTTCGTGAAGGACGCGATCAAGACGCTGCTTCACGAAGGTCTGATCGGGTTGCTTCTCACGAGCCTCATGATCCTGGTTTTTCTGGGGAGCTTCCGCGCAACCATGGCCGTGTTTCTTTCCATTCCTCTGTCCGCTCTGGCGACCTTCGTAGTTCTCAACATGAGCGGCAGCACGATCAACACCATGATTCTGGGCGGGCTGGCGCTCGCGTTTTCACGCATTATTGATAACTCGGTTATTTCGCTCGAGAACATCTACCGCCATCTGGAGATGGGTGCCACGCCCGCCAATGCCGCGGAGGTCGGCGGTAACGAAGTGAGCCTTGCGGTGCTGGCCGCCACCCTCACCACCGTGGTCGTCTTTTTTCCGGTCACGTTTCTTTACGGAGTCAGCAAGTTTCTCTTTAGCGCGCTTGCCCTGGCCGTCGTGATTTCGCTCTTCGCCTCCTACCTCGTCGCCATGACCGTGATTCCTCTGTTTTGTTCTCGTTTCCTCAAGACTGTGCCACACCATAACAGCCCTGAGGCGGAAAGTTTCCCGGAATCCAATGGGGCGAGCGCGCCGAGTCAGTCGAGGTGGGATAGGTTTAACGCAGCTTTCAACCGGGGATTCACTCGACTTTTGGATTTCTACGAATACTGGGTAAGATGTGCGCTCGTCCGTCCCGCCCGCACGGTGGCCATCCTGAGTGGAGTCTTCCTGGCCAGCATGGCGATTTATCCATTTCTCGGACTGGCCTTCTTTCCCCAGACCGACGCCGGACAATTCACCATCAACTTCAAAGTGCCGACAGGAACCCGCATTGAGGTTACAGAGCAATATGTAGCTAAAGTCGAAGACCTGGTCCGTCAAGTCGTGGGTCCGAAAGATTTCAAGATGGTGGTTTCCAATATTGGAGTCGTTCCTGATTTCTCTTCGCTCTATACGACCAATGCAGGACCGTATACCGCGACTATTCAGGTTGCTCTCAACGAGTCTCATCGTTTGAGCAGCTTCGAGTATATGAACCGGGTCCAGAACGAGATCGCCACGCGTTTCCCCGACGTCCGCACCTTCCTATCCAGTGGTTCGATGGTCGATGCCATTCTGAACATGGGCATGCCGGCTCCCATCGACATTCAGGTGAGTAGTCCAGATCTGCACCAGATCTATGGCGTTGCGCAGGACCTGGCGAGCCACATCCGCCAATTACACGGCGTAGGTGAAGTTTATATCCCCCAGGATCTGAATTATCCCGCTTTGCGCCTCGACGTCGACCGGATTAACGCGGGCAAACTTGGTTTGACCCAGAAAGAAGTCGTTGATAACGTCATCACCGCGCTGAATTCAAACTACATGATCGCCCCAAACTATTGGGTCGACTACAAAACCGGCAACGACTACTACCTGACGGTTCAGTATTACGAAAAAGGCTCGTCGGCCATCCATAACTTTGAAGACTTGACCAACATTCCGATTCGCTCCCCGAATCTCAAGCAACCGACGATGCTGAACAGCGTGGTGAAGCTACAGAATGTTCAGACGCCAACGGAAGTAGATCACTACCAGATTCAACGAGTGACCGATGTGTACGTTACTCCTGCCGGCGAAGACCTGGGCAAGGTGGCGGACTCGGTGCGTGGCGTAATCCACCAGATGAAGCTCCCGGAGAACGTGCGTGTCAATCTGCGCGGCATGGTTCAAGGTATGCAGGAGTCGTTCCGGAGCTTCGCTATCGGCCTGTCGCTCTCCGTTGTTCTGCTCTACCTGATCCTGGTGGCTCAATTCAAGTCGTTCAAAGATCCATTTCTCATCATGCTTGCGATTCCGATGGGATTTATCGGCGTCTTGATCATCCTGCCGCTGACCGGTACGACCCTGAACGTAATGTCGCTGATGGGTGTGCTTATGCTCGTCGGCATTTCGGCTTCGAACAGCATCCTGATTGTGGAATTCGCCCATCGGCTGGAGGAGCAGGGGAAATCTGTCGAAGAAGCCGTCATCACTTCGTGCCGCGTGCGGTTGCGTCCCATCCTCATGACGTCGCTGGCGACCATCATCGGGATGGTGCCGATGGCTCTCAAGCTTGGTACCGGCAGCGAGCAGTATGCTCCCCTGGCGCGCGCCATCATCGGTGGACTGACCGCTTCAGTCATTCTCACGGTGTTTATTGTGCCTGCGGCCTACTTGCTGGTGTATCGCAATCGCGAGACGGTGGCGAAGGCGTAACGAATGGATGAGTGCCTCCTGATGACGAATCTAGCGAATCACGGTTGGAGTAAGAGTTGATGCCGCGATTCTCCATTCGGAATCCCTATTTCATCATTGTTGTCTGCCTGGTGCTGGTGGTCATCGGGGTCACCAGCCTGGTGCGTATGCCAGTCGATCTGTTCCCCTCCATCAATCTGCCGGAGGTAGTGGTTGCGACCTTCTATTCCGGCATGCCGCCGCAAGACATTGAGACCGATATTACCGATCCTTTGGAGCGATTCTTCACGCTCGCCAGCGGTATCGATCACATGGAATCGCGCTCATTACTGGGAGTAAGCATCATCCGTGTTTATTTCCAGCCAGGAACCAATGCCGATGCGGATGTGACCGAGCTTTCCAATCTTGCGTTAGCGGACTTGAAACGTCTTCCGCCCGGTACTTTGCCCCCCGTCGTATTAAAGTTCGATGCGTCCAGCCTGCCGGTGGCACTGGTGACGGTGAAGGGCAAGGGTCTGAACGAAACGCAACTGCACGACTACGCGCAGTTCCAGATCAGAAATCAGATCGCCGTTGTTCCCGGTGCCGAGATCCCCCCTCCCTTTGGCGGGAACTACCGGCAGATCATGGTCTACGTCGATCCCTACAAACTGCTTTCCCGGCAGATGAGCCCGATGGACGTGGTAAAAGCCGTGAACGACTCCAACCTGATCCTGCCGGCTGGAGACGTCAAAATCGGCCTCAACGACTACTACGTGTACTCCAACAGCCTCGTCGATTCGATGAAACAGTTAGGCGAGATCCCGGTCCGGAGCGTAGGAAACTCATGGGTTTCGGTAAACGATGTGGGGAAGGCAGAGGACTCCCACCAGATTCAGTACAACATCGTGCGCGTGGACAGCCAGCGGTCGTGTTACATCCCCATCATGAAGCAGGGTGGAAATACCAACACCATCGATGTGGTGAATGGTATCCGCGCCTTGGTCGGCCATCTTTTTGACATTCCAAAGCAGATGTCAGCCACAGTAGTCTTTGACCAGTCGGTTTACGTCAAGGAAGCCATCCGCACCGTTCTGCATGAAGGCCTCCTCGGATTGATTCTCACCAGCCTGATGATTCTGGTTTTCCTTGGAAGCGTCCGGGCGACTTCCGCGGTTCTCTTGTCGATCCCGCTGTCCGCGCTCGCTACGTTTGTGGTGCTGTTCATGCTTGGCAGCACGGTCAACACCATGATCCTCGGCGGCCTGGCACTGGCGTTTTCCCGCGTGATCGACAATTCTGTCATCTCATTGGAGAACATCTACCGCCATCTGGAGATGGGCGCCGCGCCGATGGTCGCCGCGGAAGTAGGTGGCGCGGAAGTCAATTTGGCTGTGCTCGCTGCCACCCTGGTGGACGTGGTTGACTTCTTTCCCGTCGTATTTCTATATGGCGTCGCGAAGTTTCTCTTTTCCGCCCTCGCCCTCGCTTTTTGTCTGTCGCTGCTTGCTTCCTTTGTGGTGGCGATGACGGTGATTCCATTGTTCTGTTCGCGTTTCCTGAAAGCGGTGCCTCATGCGCACGAGCCCAGGGAGGGTGAAGAGTATGAAGTGGAGCCAACCTCAGCCCCCAACCGCTCCTGGTCGGCCCGGTTCAACGCCGGTTTCAATCGGGGATTCAACCGCGTGCTGGATTTCTATGAACTCTGGGTTCGCCGTGCCCTGCAGCGGCCTGGGCTTACGGTGGCTGTGCTGGGCGGAATATTTCTGGCCAGCCTCGCCATCTATCCGTTGCTGGGATTAGCCTTCTTCCCCCAAACGGATGCTGGTCAATTCACGATCAATCTCAAGGTTCCCACGGGAACTCGAATTGAGAATACCGAACAGTACGTTGCGAAAGTCGAGCAGTTAATTCGCCGTGAGATCGACCAGAAGGACTTGAAGATGGTCGTCTCCAATATCGGTGTCGTCCCGGATTTCTCTTCCCTGTATACGACGAACGCCGGACCGTACACTGCGACCCTTCAGGTGGCGCTCAACGAACCTCATCAGCTCAGCAGTTTTGACTACATGGATCGCGTCAAACGGGAAATGGCGCATCAGTATCCCGACATCCGAACCTTCTTTTCCAGTGGATCGATGGTGGACGCAATCCTGAACATGGGCATGCCGGCGCCTATTGATATTCAGGTGAGCAGCCCCAACTTGCATCAAATTTACGATGTGGCTCAGGAACTGGCGGGCCGTATCCAGCAAGTCCGCGGCGTCGGGGAGATCTATATTCCGCAGGACATGAATTACCCCGCGCTTCGCCTCGACGTAGATCGCATTCACGCAGCTGAATTGGGATTGACCCAGAAGGATGTAGTCGACAATGTCATTACAGCGCTGAATTCCAATTACATGATTGCCCCGAATTATTGGGTGGACCGCAAGAGCGGCAACGACTACTACCTCACAGTGCAATACTTCGAGCACGGTCCCGGTGCGATTCAGAATATGGTCGACCTCGGCCAGATACCTCTGCGCAGCCAGCAGAAGAGCAAGACCGAGGCCATGGGTTGCAGTTCCAACATCTCGGATAGAACGTCCATCCGGCCACTGTCAATCTCGATGCCAGCTAACAATGCCTGGGCTTGCGCCCAGAATCTTCAGGGCCTGCCGCTGAACCTCACAAAAGCGTCCGCCCCCGAGCATCCGGCGACCGTCCTCGACAACGTGGTGAAGGTTAAATACGTTCAGACGCCGACCGAAGTAGATCATCACCAGATCCAACGTGTGATCGATGTCTATGTCACCCCGAAAGGCGAGGACCTGGGTCGTGTAACCCATGCCATACAAGATATCGTTTCTAAAACCGATATTCCCGCCAATGTTCGCGTCAACCTCCGCGGCATGGTCGAAGGGATGAACGCATCCTTCAAGAGTTTTGGGCTCGGGTTTCTGCTCTCGTTTGTGCTCTTATTTCTTATTCTGACCGCTCAGTTCAAGTCGTTCATCGATCCGCTGCTGATCATGCTTGCCATCCCGATGGGGTTTGTGGGCGTCCTGATCATCTTGCCGCTGACCCACAGCACGTTGAACGTGATGTCGTTGATGGGCGTTTTAATGCTGGTGGGAATCGCGGATTCGAACAGCATTCTGATCGTTGATTTTGCTCACAATCTTGAGCGGCAAGGATTGGCGCCGGTGGATGCCGTCATCACTGCCTGTCGCGTGCGCCTGCGACCGATTTTGATGACCTCGCTGGCAACCATCATCGGGATGATTCCGATGGCGCTGAAATTGGGAACGGGCGCAGAGCAGTATGCCCCGATGGCCAAGGCTATCATTGGCGGCCTGACCTCCTCGGTGCTGCTGACGATTTTCATCGTGCCCGCGGCCTATCTGCTGGTCTATGGCAAGCGCAACCAGGCGACCGCACTCGCTCTGGCAACGGAGGCGAAGCCGTGAAGTACAGACAGCATGTCCCGATAGGCAAGAAGATGATCAGGCCCAACACTTTCCTACTCTGCACGCTGTTCATGTCTCTATGGACAATTGCACCCGAGTTCGGCTTGGCACAAGCTCCCGACAACTCTGGATCCTCCGAGAGCTTGCCTTCCGCCCCCCAGCCGCAATCCATGCCGGATCCGGTTCATATCGCGATGCCGCTAACCGCTCAAGCAACGCTAGTCGCCAACGCTCCGCGCGACGCCGCCTCCGAAACTTCCTCTGTGGATCCGCCCACGCCGCAGGCCGCTCAAGCCCCAGGTAGCCCCATGCGTCTAACCCGCACGCAGGCAGAACAACTGGCGATCAAGAACAACCCCCGTATCAGCGTCGGACGTCTGCTGGCTCTGGCACAACATCAGGTTTATCGCGAGACTCGTGCGGCCGAACTCCCCAATCTCAATGGCGCCATGACCGCAGTCGATGCCAACGAGGGCAGTCGCATCGGCGCGGGCGCGCTCAATGCGCCGCGTCTGCTGGAACACGCCGGCGCAGGCGTAACCCTCAGCCAGCTCGTCACCGACTTCGGACGTACCGTCAATCTGGTTTCCTCTTCCAGGCTGCTCGAGAAGGCTCAGAACGCCAATGCTCTGGCCACCACCGAGGATATAGTTCTGGCCACAGACCAGGCGTTTTACAACGTGCTGCAGGCCCAGGCGCTGCTCAAAGTTGCGCAACAAACCGTGACCACGCGCGGCTCAGTGGAACATCAGATCGACGAACTGGCGAAGAATAAACTGAAATCTACGCTCGACCTGTCCTTCGCGCAGGTCAATCTGTCACAGGCCAAGTTGCTGCAACTCGATGCCCAGAACAATGTCGATTCGACCACCGCCGCCCTCACCGCGGTCCTCGGCTCTGACGGCACGGTAGCCTACGAGTTGCGCGATGACGACTTGCAAGCCCCGCCACCTCCGCCGGATGTAGACGTGCTCATCAATACTGCCTTGCAGCAACGCCCCGATCTGCAGGCGCTCACCTACAATCAGCAGGCAGCGGAGAAGTTCCATCGCGCCCAGCGCGATCAACTCTTTCCCACCATCAGCACCCTCGGCACCGTGGGAGTCACTCCCGTGCGTCCAGACTGCACCAGTTCCGGTTGCTTTCCCAACTATTTCATTTCCAGTTGGTATGGCGCGATTGGCGTGAATATGAATATCCCCATCTTCAACGGCTTTCTTTTCACCTCGCAGGCTTCGGAAGCAAACTTCCGTGCCAAAGCGGCGGCCGAAAACACTCGCGACCTGCGCGACCGGGTAGTACGCGATGTTCGCACCGCGTGGCTGGCCACCAACACCGCGTTTCAGCGCGTCAGCGTCGCCGAAGAACTCGCAAAAGAAGCCGACCTCGGTTTGAGCCTCGCCCAAGACCGTTATAAGCTTGGCTTGGGTTCGATCGTCGAACTCAGTCAGGCGCAGTTGCAGCAAACCGATGCTGCTATCGGATATGTCGGAGCCCGGTATCAATACAGGCTGTCGCTCTCGACCCTCAACTTTTCGATTGGGGTGAAGCCCTAACCGTTTGCCGAAAAACCCGGCTTTGCCTTAGCTTTTGGGTGGCGCAGCGCTCTACCGCTGGGAAAAGCGCATTTTTCAGCAAACTTCGAAAGCCGGGCCAAGATGATTCCTTTTGTCTTATATCTGACTGCTGGAATAGTGACCGCGGTCCACGTCTACTCTCTGATGTTATTAGCCATCGCGGGAGTCGCCGTAAGTCCGCTTGGCCTGGTGTCGCTCGCGGGCTCTTTGGCTCTGGTAATTGCCGCATACGTAAATCTTTTCAAGCCGCACGCCGCAGCTCGAATAGCCTTGGTCGCCGCGCTGGCGATGTGGAGCTTTTACGGTCCAGCCGTGTTACATGAGGCCGGCAGAGTGCTGACTCGCTGGCGCTGAATTTCGCATGATTTTCCCGATCATGGCCGTTGCGCTCTTGTTGCTGGTCACGGTGTACTCAGCCGTCGCCAGTTTCCGCACGCCTCACGAAGGCCGCATTACGAACTGGCTGTTTCCCACGGCAGTAAGACCCGCAACACGAAACACCGCTGTCATAGGAACGGTCGCGCTGGTACTCGCCATAATCGTCCTCGTCAGCATCAATGCACGCCATTCGATTCGCCGCTCCTCGAAGTTCATGGTCCCTGAAGGTTACGTAGGCTGGGTTCGAGTCGAATTTCAAGTGAAGGATGCTCCGCCGCTCCCGCTCGACGGAGCAGAATATCTCCTCAAGTTTCCGCCTTCGGGCGTCTTAAAGACATCTTCGCCGGAAGAGTACGGCTGGGCGAACGACCATTATTTCTACTACTCCGACATCGGCACGCGTGCCTTGACCGAGACGCCTTGGGGCGCTGGTGGCTCGATCTGGGGAAAGATCAACAGTGAAGAGTCGGGCGCACAAGGCAAGCGCGAGTATGAAGAGTTCTTTGTAGGCTCCGAACAGCAATTCCGAGAACAAACGAAGGAGCAACAGAACCTTGCGCCCTCCACGCCTCCGGCAACGAAATGAAACTGTTAGGTTGCGAACGAACTACTCCATCTCAAAGGCCAGCCACTGAAATCCTCCGCCGCGCTCCACCTGCAACACCACTGGATCGTGCGGTTTAATCAGCCGCAATTGCGCCCGCAGCGAACTCAAAGAATCGATAGACGCCTGATTCACGCTGTGGATGACATCTCCCGTTTCCAGTCCCGTCACCGAACTCGAAAATTCCGCAACTCGAGCCACCACCACCACGCCCGACGAATTGCGCAACGGGCCCACTAGGCTGCGCAAGTCATCATTCAGATCGAGCGCCAGTATCCCCAACCGTTTGACCACGTTGTCACGCGAACTGGCAATCTCTGACAGAGCATCCAGGGAATCTTTCATCTCCAGTGCAGCAATATAAAGTGTCTTCCGCTCTTTGCCCCGCAGAACTTCGAGCTTCAGCGATTGTTCCAGAGGATGCAGGTACAGAGCCGCCGTGAACGCAGGCAGGGTGGCGATCGCCCGGCCATCGGCGCTGACGACTATGTCGCCAATCTGCAGGCCACCGGCCTCGGCCGGGCCCCCGGGCGTTACATCGTCAATAATGACGCCCCAGTCCTGCGCCAGTCCTAAACCTTTGGCTAGGTTTTCGGTAACGGCTTGCGCGCTGGCCTTGACCTCGATCCGATGCACGTGTCCATACTTGCGCAGGCTCTCGTAAACAAAACTTACAATCCGTGCAGGGATGGCGAATCCCAGGCCCTCGCTCCCGCCAGCCTGGGTGAGAATGAACGTGTTGATCCCGATCACATAACCGTCGGTATCCACCAGAGGCCCACCGCTATTTCCTGGATTGATCGGAGCATCGGTCTGAATGTAAAGCATCGGCCGGCTCGGATCCGCCTGCCGCGAGACTGAACTTACCACCCCCATAGTCGCTGAGTTCTCCAACCCCTCAGGACTGCCCATGGCGAAGACCAGCTCTCCCTGATGAACGGGTCGGCGCGCGCCGAGCGCCAACGTGGGCAAGCCCGTCAAGTCGATCTTAAGCAGGGCAAGATCCGTTTCTTTATGGAGGCCGATCAGCCGCGCTTCTACAATCCGCTGCTTGCCCACTGCCGCGAATGGGTCGGGATAATCCACGGAACGCGTGGGCAGCGCGACATGAATACGCTGCGCTCCTTCAACCACGTGCGCGTTGGTCATGATGTAGCCATCGGGATCGACGATCACTCCTGAACCGATCACATGCTCGCGAGTGATGAGCGCAGTTTGGCTGCGATTGTTCTCTTCCAGCGCGCCGTAGCTGGTCACCAGAATCTGCACCACCGCGGGCGAAATGCGCGCCGTCAGTTGCTCAATCGCGGTATTCAGTTGCTGGATGATGGGTGGAGGCTCGGCGGGACGCGTTCCCATTTCTTTTGTCGTTTTTTCCACTGTTTCCGATTTGTTTTTATCGCTATCACGCGCTGGCGTTGCCATGGCGGGCGGAGCCTGTGGTTCCTTTTGCTGGGCCAACCCCGGCCTGGGAAGCATCGTAAACAACAAGAGGAAGCATGCGGCCGCTAAGCCAGGGGTCGAGACGAAACAACGACTTGAGACGATATAACGAGCTTTTGCACTACAGGCTGCGACAGGCATAGCGATTTCACTCCTTAAATCGTTCTGGTCCAGAGAAAGATTATGCCGGAAGGCGTATGAGAATGGTTTAACGATAAATCGCATCCCTACCGGGAAAAGTTTCGTTATAGACGAAACCAAAATTATGGCAGAATCATCTCAGTACCGGTGGGGTGCGTGCATGCGGCTGAAGTGGCGCCTCCGGAAAAGCAGCCGCGGCCTGATTTCTGGCCGCGTGGTTCTCGTGTGCGTAGCCGCACTGAGTATCTTTCTGGCGCGCAACGCTCCAGTCATTCTTCCGCACATCTTCTCTACTCCCGCTGTTAATTCTTTAGCCGCCCACGAACACCGGTTTTGTTTTGATCATGAAGGGTTGCAGTGGGGACACTTTGCCAGGTCCATGGCGATGGCTCCCCCAACCGCAAGTTCGCCCCACCTCGTTTACTCCGTTGCGGTTTCCATCGAATTCGTGACCGAGGGCTGGCATTACAACCGTCCTCCTCCGATTACCTAGCCCCCGTAGTTGTGCGTAACTCCAGTTTGCGGTTTTCTCGGATGTGAATCTTATTTCAGCACGGTGACCGCAGGCTGGGATGTTCCCTACCAGGCAAATATTGGAGGAAAGATACGATGTCAGATCGAGAGCGAAAAAACTGGAGGGAATTGTGCTATGCCGCGCTGGAAGAAAAGGATCCCGACAAGTTACTGACCATCGTTCAGGAGCTCAGAACGGTCCTGAAATGTGAAGAGCAGGTCCGGCGCGACCACCGGCAGGCTTCCCCCGAACCATGGAGGGCAGAATGAGCGATCTGAGAGTTTTATGTGTCGAGAGTCAGCCCGCGCACCTGGATGCTCTAAGAACCATGCTGGAAACGGCCGGGTATGAGGTTATGCCCGCAACCACAGCCGGGCAGGCATTGCGCGCACTAAGCAATTTGCCAATCGATGGAGTTCTCCTGGAATACGATCTGCCCGACGCCAACGGCAGCGCCGTGCGCACGCAACTGAAACAGATCAAGCCGCACGTTCCCGTGCTGCTGTTTACCGGAGTCGGAATCCAGACCCCTTTCTTGCTGCGTTTCTTTGATTCCTATCTTCGCAAGCCCGACCGGCAGCGCGGCATCCATGCGGACCTCGATGAGTAGCATCGGGGTCAGAAAGGAGTAAAGGAGTAGAGGTCTATGAATGGATTGCCGGAAAGGGTAAAGGTCAAGAGCAGTTCGCCATTCGGATGGCTGACGTTCGCAGCGGCAGCGGAATTCTTTTGCGTGTGAGGTGAGACTGCGCTGAGTCGCCAGAAAGGAGGCTCGGATGACAACTTATTTCAAGACTTCGCCGTCGCATCATATTCGAAGGCAACCGACCTTCGGACTGTGGAAGTTGCTGTTTGCGCTCTTCCTGATGGTCATCTTCTTTTTGCTTGGCCAAACCATGGAGCGCCACAACTTCCATCAGGGCCAGCGGATTCACCGCGACGGTTCGATCGGCCAATAGGTAAGAATGTCGGTGGGGCTGGAGTGGGTGTCAGCCATAGGACTGATGCTCACTCAAAAACTCGGGCTCTTGAATAAACTCCTAGAATCGTGGTTCCATTGGTCCTCCAAGACATGGGGTCAGTAGACCCGCAGTGAATTGAAGGGAATCCAGATAAACCGTTGAGTTGTTTAAGATTGGTCGGGGCGCGCGGATTTGAACCGCGGACCCCCTGCGCCCAAGGCAGGTGCGCTACCAGGCTGCGCTACGCCCCGACTGCTTTTCATTATAGGAGACGCGAGTGACTTTCGCGACACTGCCCGAAGCTGCAGTCCCCACACATGCCCCGCTCAAGCTATAATTTGCCTCGGAAGTCATGGCAAGTTCTCAGTACGCTCTGGTCACATACGTTCGCAATCCGGTAGGCGAGTTTGTATCCGGAATGCGCCAGGAATTGCACCCCACGTTGCCGCACATGCCGGCCCATCTCACTATTCTTCCGCCCCGCGAAGTGAAGGGTAGCGAGGCTTCCGCGCTCGAGTTTCTGGAGGAAAGTTGCAGCCATGTCGTCCCCTTCACCGTCGAACTGGGAGACATTGAGACTTTTTTGCCTACCACTCCTACCGTCTTCATCCAGGTGAAGAAGGCTGCGTACCGGCTCCGCGAGTTGCACGACCAGCTCTGCGGCCGCGAACTATGTTGTGACGAAAGCTGGCCTTACATTCCGCACGTCACCATCATGAAAACCGCAACCCATGACGAAGCCCGCGCCGCCCTCGCCGTCGCTCGCCAGCGCTGGGCCGAGTTCGCCGGCAAGCGCCAGGTCGATGTCGAGGAATTGATGTTCGTCCGCGAGAGCGGCGGCACGTGGTACGATGTCGCTCCCGTGCTTTTGGGCCGCCGTCAATTATCCTCCAAGGTATAACTGCGAAATCCAGTTCTGCGAAAAAGCATGAGCTGGATCCCGAAATTGGCCCACGTCCATCTTCCTCAGCTTCTCCTACACCCTGAACAACGACCCTCCACAACTGACCCTGAAACCCAGTAGAAACGGCCAGTTTCGGTACCCCGTGGGGCATGTACCTTTCGCCCGTTGCCAACCTCCTCGAACCAATTAACATGGATTCAACGGGCTGCCACGCATGCGCCGGATCCCAGGCTGCGGGCTTGATCGAACTTTCGAGCGGTGCGATACGAGTTCATAAAAAAGTTCGATAGAAAGATTTTTATGCAAATTGGGGTCTATGGATCCGGCTACCTCGCTACCGTCACCTCTGCCTGCCTCGCTGATTTCGGCACTCCCGTCCTGTGCTGTCACTCCGACTCTTCGCAACTGATCGACGTGGCCAAGGGCAATATTTCTTTCTTCGAAAAAAATCTGCAAGAGGTAATTCGGCGCAACGTGCGCTCGGGACGGCTGGTCTATTCCGCCGACCCGGAAGGTTTGGCACGCAAGGCGCAAGTAATTTTTCTCGCCGAAGATTCCGCGCAAGGACTCGAAGAGCTGGCCCTGCGCCTGGCCCGCGCCAGCGGCCACTTCCAGGTGCTGTCGATTATCACGCCGGTCCGCGTCGGAACCACGCGGCGCATCGAAAAAGCGCTCGCTGCCAACGGCTTCAAGAGCCTGCTGGTATGCCAGCCAATGTTTTTTACCAACGGTTGCGCCGTCGAAGATTTCAACTGGCCCGATCGCATCATTCTCGGCACGCCTTCGAGCGAAGCTGTCTCCACGTTGAAGCAGACTTTTCATCCGCTCGTGATGCGTGGTGTTCCGGTGCTGGTGACGAATTACGAAACGGCCGAACTGGCCCGCGAAGCCACCACCGCCTTTGTGGCGACCAAGATTTCTTTCATCAATGAAATCGCCGGCCTCTGCGAACATGTGAACGCCGACGCCGTCAGCCTCTCGTTAGCCCTCGGCTTAGACAAAAAAATTGCGCCGCGTTGCCTGCAGCCCGGAGCCAGCATGGGTGGAATTTTCGCCGAGAGCGATATGGAATCCATCACCGGTCTGGCCCGCGAGAATCGCGTCGAACTCAAAGTGCTCGACGCCGCGCGCGAAGTGAACCTGCAATTGGCCGACCGCCTCATGCAGAAAGTTGCCGCCGCCCTCAACACCGTGCAGAACAAAGACGTCGGCATTCTGGGTCTGGCCTTCAAGCCCAACACCAATTCCGTCGCCGGCTCTGCGTCGCTTCAACTGGCGCAGAATCTGCTCGCCGGAGGAGCGCGGCTGCGGGCCTACGATCCCGTGGCCATTCCCGATGCCCGGCTGCAATTGAACGACACCGTCAAGTACTGCGAATCTCCCTACGGAGCCGCCGAAGGAGTCGACGCGCTGATCGTGGCCACCGGCTGGCCCGAATTCCGCACCCTCGATTTCGCCAAAATCCGTCACCTGGTCAAACGCCCGATCATCATCGACACCAAGAATCTGCTCGACTCATCGCGCCTGCGCGCCATGGGTTTCCAGTACATGGGCGTCGGGCGGGCTTAGCGGAGACGGATCAGAGCCGCGCTCCCGCCGCAATTGCTAAAATCAACCTCTGCGGCGGGAATCGCTCAACTGGTAGAGCATCGGACTGCGGCTCCAGTCCCAGCCCATTCGCCTTTTCTCGCAAACCCCCAGTAAACATGCGGCTTTTCAGCGTGGTGGGCTCGGAGGTATAAAGGGTCCGGCCCCATCGATGTAGATGCGCATGGCTTTTGGGAAAATTATATGTTCTCGCGGCAGCTCACTGGATTGGCAGTCCTCAGAGCCCGCTGAATTCCTCGCAGGGTGCGGTTTCTACGACCGCTATGTTCCACCACTGCCCGAGAAGTTAGCGGTAGGACTCGAGGCTACAACCCTCCGTTTCACAGTCCGATTCAGGGCTACATGTCACCCAACTGCTCCCAATTAAGTGCAACGAGACGCAAAAATATGCTGCCGCGTTTCCGCTCACGTTGTTGGCAGCAGTTCACGGACAGAAAGCGGACAATTCTCATACCCACCAGCCAGCCCGCTGAGAATCGTGAGTACCAGTACCAGCGCAAGCTTCTTCATGGTTTTTGTTCTCTTGTGAGGTGGAAAAAGCAGAAATTTACCCTTTATAGGGGGGTGGCCGGAATCCGTAGAGAGATGGCTCCCTCGCCGTACCGCCGAAATACCCGTCCTCAACCCCGAAAAAATCTGACCGAACTTGTTGTATGTATACACTGAACCAGAACACATCGATAAAATCGTGCTTTTGAAACCTCGGCGGTCCCTGGTGAGGAAGAACATACTGTATAGCCATCTGGAGAAATCATCGCAATGAAAAACGTTCTACTGGCCTGCCCCGTTCTGTTCTGTGCCATTGCAATCGCTCAACCGGTCCCTCTGGGGATCGACGATGCTCTCGGCACGCTCTCGATGGCCAGTCGAATGCCCATCGCGCTGTCGCCCGACGGCCAATGGGTAGCGTTCACCGTGCAGGACGATCGTAAGCGGGAGAGTACTCAATCAGAGCGATATCGGTTTTACACCAAGACAGGGGCGTTCTCGGAGGCGATAGGATGCGACGTGTGGATCGTGAATACCCGGACTGGCGAATCTCGCAACCTCACAAACGGCCCAGGCACAAATTCCAGCCCCGTTTGGTCTCCTGATGGAAAATATCTGGCCTTCTATTCCGACCGCAGCGGCACGGAACACATCTGGCTCTGGGAGAAGGAAAGCGCACAAATGCGCCAGATCTCCGACGCGATTCCGCGGCCCTTTTTCAATTTTCAGGTTGTTCGCTGGACACCTGACAGCCAGCAGATTTTAGCTAAGGTGTTGCCAGAGTCTATGACCGTAGAATCGGCAGCGGACCTCATCAGTCCGCCTACCCCCGAGCCCGAAACTAAATCCGCAGGTGCTACCGTTACGGTGTACAAGTCCCCGGCCGCGGAGGAAAAGAAACCGCGTGGCACTCAACCGGAAAAGCGAATCGAAACTCAATCCTGGATGGAGCGGTACCGTGGAGATCTCGCTCTCATTGATGTGCGGACAGGAAAAGTCGACCGTCTAGTCACCGAGATTAGGCCGCTCGGCTACTGGATTTCGCCGAATGGTAAATACCTTGCTTACATGTCCTGGAGCGGTATCGAAGAGAATACGCAACAACCTCTTTACGAACTTTCCTTGTTTTCCTTTTCCAATCACAAGTCGCGAACGTTGGTTCCAAAAGTTGAACAGGAGTATGGCATTTCCGTCAGTTGGTCGCCCAACAGCTCTTTTCTCGCCTACACAGCCTCGAAAACTGGGGACTGTTTCATGGTTTCGGTTGAAGGTGGACCACCGAAAAATTTGACGCCCGGTACCCATCCCCCTTTTACGGACGAACATCGTGCTCCACTCTGGGATGAAAATGGAGAATCCATCTACCTTCTAAGCAGCGAGCAATATGGACGCGGCGGCTCGAACAAGGTCTGGGCAGCATCGACCGCGAACGCTACGGTCAAAGAAATCGGGGAAATTCCAGGCCACACCGTTCTCGAAATAGTTGCCCCGGCATCGGGCGGCAGGTTCTGGGCCCCGGACGGTCACTCGCTATTCGTTTTGGCTCGAAGCGAAAGCACGAAAGAGGCCGGACTCTACAAGCTTCCTCTCGCCGGCGGCAGTGCCAGCCGTCTCTTCGAAGAACCACGCTACTTCAGCCGAGACAGCCTTTTCACCACCGACGTCAGCCGTGACGGAAAACTCCTGGCCTATGTCGCCGAAGATTCACAACATCCAGAGGAGGTCTGGATCAGCAGCGCGGATTTTAGCGATCGCCGGCAAATATCTCACATTAACCCTAAAATTGGAACCATCCCTTTCGGCAAAAGCCGGATAATCGATTGGCGCAGCATCGATGGCCAGCAACTCCACGGCGCTTTGCTCCTTCCTTCGAATTACGAAGATGGCAAGCGCTTTCCGCTCATCGTTGACGTATACGGCGGATCCTTTCGCTCCTCGACCACGTATCGGTTCGGTCTCTCCGGGTCTGGCGTAGAGAACCTCCAGCTTCTCGCGACCAGAGGATATGCCGTGCTGCTGCCAGACACGCCTCTCCACAAGGGCTCACCTATGCAAGACTTGCTGAAGACGGTGATGCCAGGTGTAGATCGAGCCATCGATCTGGGCATTGCCGATCCGGAGCGCCTTGGCGTTATGGGTCACAGCTATGGAGGCTACTCAACCCTATCGCTCATTGTGCAGACAACCAGATTCAAGGCGGCGGTTGACAGCGCCGGTCCCGCCGATCTTATTAGTTTCTATGGGGATCTTGATAAAAGTGGGGCTTCGGGCAGTATCGGTTGGTCGGAAGCTGGCCAGGGAGGAATGGTAGGAACCCCCTGGCAGTACAGGGACAGGTATATCGAGAATTCACCCTTGTTTTACTTGGACCGCGTTGAAACCCCGGTATTAATCGTACAGGGGGACATGGATCCAATTTGGCAACAAGCCGATGAAGTATTCGTAGCTTTGCGTCGCCTCGACAAAGAAGTGGTTTATGCCAAATATCATGGAGAAGAACACTGGGAGGGCACGTGGAGTTTGGCAAATGCCCGGGACTATTGGACCCGGGTTCTCGACTGGTTTAACGGACACCTCACTAAATAAAGTGACACTTCCGTCCTCCTTCGAAAGATGCTGCACAGGTCAGGGGTCTAATAATATGACGAAATGTTAGAGCCCTCACGAGCTCTGCGCGCTTCCCGTCGAAGAAATCAGTCATCGCGCCTAGAACCCTTCAATGACCGGGGTTTGAGCGTAAAGGAGATGTTTCGCCAACGACCCATTTCCAGTCGCTTCACAGGACCAATTGTGTGCAATATTGAGCATCATTACCTTCCTTTCCTGTGCTCAACTGCAAGGTTGCCTAAGCAAAAGAAGGGGAGCCCAATGGCCAACCGAGCACGTGCCTTCAACCCGGAAACCTTCCTCTCAACCGTTGGCGCGGGGAGGGAGATGATGTCTTTCCACAAACGGCAGACTATCTACGCTCAAGGCGGTGCGGCCGATGCCGTGTTCGTCATTCAAAAAGGAAAAGTGAGACTCAGCGTTGAATCCGGCGCCGGGAAGGAGGCGACTCTCGACCTATTGAGCGATGGGGATTTTGTGGGTAAGGACAGCATCGCGGGCCAGCCCCCCCGCACCGCGTCGGCCATCGCAATGACAGACTGCAGCCTTTTGAGAATTGAGAAGAAGGCCATGATGCTTGCACTGAGACGGGAAGCGAAGTGGCCAACCTGTTCTGGGCCTATGTGTTGGCTCGGAACATCCGATACCAGCAGGATTTAGTTGACCAGCGCTGTAGTCCCAGCGAAAAAAGACTGGCTCGAATCCTCACCCTGCTGGCCCATTTCGATGGGCACGGAGCACCCGAGACCACGATTCCGAAAATTAGTCATGAGACGCTGTCGGAAATGGTCGGGACCACGCGGTCGCGAGTTTGCTTCTTCATGAATAAATTCAAGGAGTCGGGCTTTATTTATTACCGCCCCAAAGACAAGCTCTTGCGAGTTCATCGGACACTTCTTGCTTTCTGCGGCCAATAATTTCCGTCCCTTGGAAATTAGCAACACTCCGACCCGCTAACCGTCCCATTGTTGACCATCAACTGACGCAAGCAGGCGATAGCGCAAGCTTGCGCCGTCTGTTCGCCTTGAAGGTCAATGAGTGATAACGCCGATTACACTCATTGAGGTCGATCCGAAGGACCAGTGCACTCGTGAGCGTCAAAATCTTCGCGGGCAGACTGTATTCGAGCGAACCCACCAAAGTTTACCCCAGTGCCGCTTCGACTTCCTTTTCCTCACTCGCAGGAGCAAGCTTCAACGCTTCGGCAACCACCGGCCGGCCTGGCGAGGATTGCCGTAGGCGGCTTCGCGCTACGCGGCGAGCGCCTCCCCGGCCACAGGAGCCGACATGGTCATGGAATCAATTACGCCCATTGACTCAAGTTCTGAGTGGCTGCGCACCGTAACTCTTCATCCGCGGTCCAACCCACGTCGAACGATTTCTGATTCCTCGTTGCAGTTGGCAATTCTCAGCCCAGTCTGAGGGAGGACCTCCCTGCGGCCCGCAACTTATGTGTGTCCCCTGGGCCCAGGGTGAAACTGCAACTTAGGTAATGTCAACCATAGTTACTTGTTCCCGATAACTTTGAGTTACCAACAGTTGTTATTAGCGCCAATTACTTTCTCTCCCGCCGCAAGACAACTGCACTCTTTTTCATTTTCAATTGTTCAAAAGCTCAAGTGTCTGCAAGCAAAGGCACAAACTAACCCGCTGGTTGGCATCGATCTTGCATTAGCGGAGAGTCGGCAACTGCGCATCCCCCCTCGGGCGAGAGCTATAGTTATCGCCCCCCGGCAATTGGCTTGTTGGTGAGGCTCTGTAATGAGCTTATCCCCGACACACGCCTTGGGCAAAGAGGGTGACGCTAATGAAGCGATGCGCATTGCTTTTCCTGGTTTTGACTCTTGGATTGACGGTTGTTCCAAGTATTGCGCGAGCGGCAGATTTTACGCTTGCACCGACGAAGCTGAGCTTTGGCAGCGAGGTAGTCGGCACCGCCAGCGCAAGCCAAGACATTGTCTTGAAGAACACCGCAAGCGGAACCATTAATTTCACTCTCAATTCTCTTACTGACTACACCACATCTTCAAGTTGCTCCGGGACTGTTGCCAAAGGCGCCAGTTGTACCCTCTACGTCAGTTTCTTGCCCACCGCCACCGGCAAACGGTCGGCGACGCTACAGGTAAACGATGGCGTAACCAGTGTCAACGTCGCACTCTCGGGAACAGGCGTGCTGGCCACATCCATCTCGCCAACCAGCGTTGCTTTTGGCAATGTCGCTGAGCATAGCTCGAGTCCAACCAGCACGATCACGCTTACCAACAACCAAAATGTGGCCCTCAATCTGATATCGGCAAGCGGTCCGAATCCCGACTACTCGGTGCTGAGTCCTGCCAGTGGTGGGTGTAATGGAAGTCTGGCGCCACAGGCGTCCTGCAATTTCACGGTTGTGTTCACGCCGCGGACATTGGGAACCGACAACGAGACGTTGATTATCACAGACGACGCCGTGACCAGCCCCCAGGCAGTGGCGATCACCGGTGCAGGCGTTCTCGCCCTGGCCGTCAAACCGACTAGCGTAGCTTTTGCCACGCAGATACGGGGCACAACCAGCGCCGCCAAGACGATTACGTTCTCCAACAATCAGTCTCAACCAGTCAACTCTCTCTCGCTGTCCGTTCTGGGAAATACGAGTGATTTTTCTGTTAGCGGATGCACGCCTCCGATTGCGGCTCTCGGATCTTGCAAACTCGCAATTACGTTTTCGCCGCAGGCATCGGGCACGCGTACTGGAACGTTGGTGATCAGTTCACCGGACGCGCCGGGCGGGCCGCTCGATGTGCCACTGTCGGGAGCCGGAACGCCGTCCGTAACTATCTCGCCCGCATCCCCCGTCATTACCTTCGCCAACACCAACGTTGGACTACAGAGCAAGCCCACTGTAATCACAGTAAAGAATAATCAGACCAAAGCACTCATCTGGGGCACGTCCACTCTAACCGGGGATTATCTCGTTAACAGCACAACCTGCGGCGCCACGGGAACAACGCTGGCTGCCGGAGCAAGTTGCACCTACACCTTGCTGTTTCAGCCTCTGCAGGCGGGGATCCGGCCCGGGACATTGACGCTGAACGATAACGCGGCTCTCAGCCCGCAAGTTGTCTCCTTGAGCGGCGTTGGCATTGACCCGGTTTCCGTAAATTTGACGAGCCTCGTGTTCGCGACCCAGTTCGTGGGCACGCCCAGCCCTGTAAAGCAACTGATTGCCACGAATCACCAGGATGTCCCGGACTCGATCAGCGAATCTGTCACCGGAGACTTCACTGCGAGTGACGACTGCGGCGGCGTGATACCAGCCGATTCCAGTTGCAACGTATGGGTTGGCTTCGATCCGACGGCAACCGGCAAGCGCACCGGCAGTCTGACGATAACAGAGGCATCAAGTTCCAGCCAGATCGCGGTTGCTCTCAGCGGAACAGGAACCAATACGGCTCCCACGGCAGTTGTCGCAAATGTTTCCCCTGGTGCGGGCCAGGCGGGTACCTCATTAGCCCAGGTAGTGGTCAACGGAACCTATACGCACTTCTCCTCATCCTCGATTTTGAATTTTGGCACAGGTATTACTTTCTCCAATCAGCAATGTCCCACACTCACTCAGTGCACGGCGACAGTCACGATTGCTTCTGGTGCAACCCCCGGGGCTCGAACCGTTACTGTCACGACCGGTAAGGAAGTCGCGAAGCTCACCACTGGGTTTGCCGTCGCTACGGCATCGGGTCTCACTTTTCAAACCATCAGCCCCGAGAATAGCGCACAAGGTACGCAAAACCTCAATGTCAGCCTGCACGCGAATGGGGCGCACTTTCAACAGGGAGTGACGTATGGAAACTTTGGCGCCGGCATTACCGTAAACTCGCCGATCCAAGTGATCGACTCGACCGATGCGGTAGCGAATATTTCGATCAGCCCGTACACGCCCGGCTCAATTCCAACGGGGGAGCCACCCGACCCGGGTGGTCGGCAGATCACACTGGTCACAGGTGGAGAGTTTGTGGTCTCCACTCTCAATGCATTTCAAGTGACTCCAGACGCAGCGCAGATCGTCTCGATCTCTCCCAACACTGCCCAGCAAGGCGCTAACCTTCTCTCTGTCCTGGTGATTGGCACTGGCACAAACTTCCTGCCCGGAGCCACCCAGATCTCGTTAGGAAGCGGAATCAATATTGGTGCGGTCAATGTAATCAGTCCTTCCCGCCTGCAGTTCAATTTGGCGGTCAGTCCGTCCGCCACCGTGGGTTCCTACAACCTGAGCGTCTCCACGGGCGGCGAAACGGCTGCTCTGGCTAACGCCTTCAACGTGACCCTCGCGACTCCCTCGATCAACACAGTCACACCAGACTCGCTGGCCCAGTGTCAATCGGCCAACGTCACCATCACAGGAATCCTCACGAATTTCGTGACTAATCCTCCCACCGTTACGTTTGGCAGCGACATCACCGAGACGGCCGCGCCGACGGTGAATTCGGCTACCAGTATGACCGTTCCCATCCAGGTTTCTTGTACCGCACAGACGGGTGTGCGGACCGGCGACTTGACCACAGGTAGTTCGGATTTTCCCTTCAGCTTCTCGGTTCCTCCGTCGAATGCGGCTATCTCCAGCGTCGTGCCGGACAGCGGCCCGCAGGGCGGAAGCCTCATCAGCCTCAAGGTCACCGGCGCCAACGCGCACTGGCAGCAGGGCTCGACGCAGGCTGTCTTCCCGTCACCTTATCCTCCGATTTGCCCGAACATAGTCGTCAATCGCGTGACGGTAATCGATAATCTGGACGCCATTCTCGACATCACGATTCCCACCGGTGCTTGCGTGGGTGCCAACAATTTCTACATGTCAACGGGTGGAGAAGTATTGAATGCGCCGTTCTCGGTTTACGCGGCGACGCCGAGTGTGGCCATTACTCCATCAAGCGCAATGCCGGGCCAAAAAGTCCCAGTGACCTTCATCTCGCAGTTCTACCAGATCGTCTGCCCACCGAATAGCGGCGCACTGACCCTGGCTACGATTAGCGGCACGGGAGTTTACTTCTCCATACCCGGCGAGAGTCCATCAACCTCTGCGACCCTCAATGGTTGCAGGGGGGGAACCACCGGGACAGCAACAGCCGCGCTGTTCGTAGCCCCGACCGCCCTGCCAGGTTCACATACCATCACCCTTACGACGGGCGACCAGGTTGTCACCACTTCTTTTAATGTGGCTACGGCTCAGATCGTCAGCATTACTCCGTATTACGCTCCCCCCGGGAGCACTGGGATTCCCGTCGTGATCGTCGGGCAGGGCACGCATTTCGGTGCCACCACCAAGCTGAGTTTTGGACCTGGAATGACGGTCCCGTCCGTCAACGCGGTTAACTCGGCACTGCTGAACGCCACGATCGCCGTTTCTTCATCGGCGGCATGTGGTTGGCGCCAGGCTTTCGTAAACACCGGCTCGGAACAGCTAACGGTTGGCTTCCTGGTCAATTGCGAAGTGCCGCTGATCGCCAGCATCGCGCCCTCGACCGGTGAACAGGGGCAAACATTAAGCAACGTCCAAGTGACCGGGGAGAACACGAATTGGGTGCAGGGCCTAACCACCTTCATCATGGGCTCGGGTGTGACCGTAGTGAATACGCAGGTCACCGATGCGGCCGATGCGATCCTCACCCTGGCAGTTTCTCCAACCGCACCCATCGGACCGAACTCCAGCACCGCCATCACCACTGACGCTATCGGCAATATCGTCGAGGTCGCCACCGGCCAAGGCTTTGCGGTAACTAGCGGAGCCGGATCGGGAACACTTACTTTTCAGTCAAGTCCTCAGATAGCGGCTCAGAGCGAAACTCTGACGCTTACCCTGGTGGGGACTGGCACGCATTGGCTGCAAGGCGAAACGACCGCGGCTTTTGACGTAGGCTTGGCAACTGCCGTGAGCGTAGATGCCGTAAACGTGACTGACGAGGCCGACGCGTCGATCCAAATCACCGTGCTCTCGACGGCTTCGCTCGGCTTCCACTCGCTTACTCTCTTTACTGGCGGCGAGGTGGTTACGCTGAGCCAGGCGCTGGATATTGTCTCCTCCACGCCGGTTCTGTTGAGTACGGTTCCGAATCAGGGCCAGCAGGGTGCCACCCTCAACGTTCAGGTGCTGGGCGAGTCCACTTTGTGGGGTCCGACAACGACTGCCAATTTCGGTAGTGGAATCACTGTAAATTCTTTCCTGGCGCAGGATTCGGTCACCGGTTTGGTGAACATCACGGTCGATCCTCTCGCTTACATCGATGTGCTCATATCCCAAACCTGCCAAACGGTGACCGTCACCACGGGAACTCAGCAGGTCGAACTGGCACAGCAGTTCTGTATTGTTGCCGGTCCCGCCGTCGTCACCGTCATTTCCCCGACACAAGCACCACTCGGTAGCACTCTTACCGTCGCCGTGACCGGCCAGAACACCCATTTCCGGACAGGGTTGACCAAGGCCAGCTTCGGATCCGATATCAATACCTCCGACGTTCTGGTGATCGACACCACCCACGCCACGGTGCAGGTTGCCGTCCCGACTGGCGCTTCGGTCGGATTGCACGCTGTGACCATGAGCACACTGGGCGAAAATGCCACCCTCGCACAAGCCTTCACCGTAACCCCGCAAAACGGACCGACGCTAAATGGTGTAGGCCCGGTTTCGGGAGAGCAAGGACAGACGCTCACCGGAGTCCAACTCATCGGTCAGTTCACCCATTGG
Source organism: uncultured Acidobacteriaceae bacterium (assembly GCA_963775845.1). GTDB lineage: Bacteria > Acidobacteriota > Terriglobia > Terriglobales > Acidobacteriaceae > Acidiflorens. The sequence continues at coordinate 2,173,520 of CAVZKN010000002.1, forward strand.
ACCAGTGCTCAACCCACCGTCACCTTCGGACAGGGAATCACAGTTTCGAATGTGGTCGTGCAGAACGCTACCAGCCTCACCGTGGATCTTGCGATCGATCCGCTGGCCCAGATCGGCGGGCGAACCGTGACCGTCACGACGCAGTTAACCGGCGGCGCCGAGATCGTATCTGGACACCTATTCAGCGCTGTCGCGGGTCCCGCAATCATCAGCGCAATTTCACCTTCGCGCGGTAATCAAGGCCAGGAGGTCATCCTCCAAATCACGGGGGTGGACACACATTGGCAGCAGGGACTGACGCAGTTCTACATGCCTGGAGTTTTGGATTATCTCAACGATATCCGCGTGAAATACGTCGCGGTGAGCAGCCCTACTAGTGTCACCGTTGATCTTGTCGTTTCTCCAACAGCCTTATTGGGTCTACGTTCCATTTACCTGACGACGGCTGGCGAAGCTGTCACGGATGCAAGTGCTTTCCTTATTACGGGCGGCCCCGCCGTGTTGTCGGTCACTCCTGGAAGCGCTCAACCCGGCGCGGCGAATCTGAACGTGCAAATCATCGGGGCTTATACGCACTGGCTGACTGGCACTACCACGGTCAACTTCGGTACCGGCATTACGGTCCAGAGCGTTACCGTCAACAGCGATACGGACTTGACGGCGATCATCAACATCGACGCTGCGGCGGCGATTGGCTACCGCACTGTGACGGTACAGAACGGCTCGCAGTGGCTGAGTAACACTTTCGATGTCACGCTCCCGCCAACTCCGTTTATTGGCTATTACAATCCGATTTCCGGTCTGCTCGGCCAGACCCTGACGCTGACCTTCAGCGGTGTCTACACGCAGTGGGATCCGTCGGTAACCACCTTTGATATCGGCTCCGACATTACACTCAACAGTTTCCAGGTTACAGGTTTGACGACGGCGACGGCGAACATCACTATCCCCAGCAACGCCACGGTTGGTTCGACCACCATCACGTTCACCACCGGCACGGAGACCGAGCAGGTGCCGTTCACAGTAGTCAACAACGGCGCGGTTCAAACGATCTCCATCGTCGATGCGTCGTCGGGCATGCAAGGTCAGTCTCTGACCGTGAACGTCATCGGCCAATACACCGCATTTGACAACACTACTGTCTTCAATTTCGGCCCGGGGATCACGGTAGGAACTCCGACCATTCTTGGCTCCACCGTCGCCAATGTGCCGATCACGGTCGGTCAGTTGGCGACTCTCGGATTCCGAACGGTTAGCGCGGTCACCGGCGGCGTGACGGTTCAGAGTGTGTATCCTGTCGGTTTCACGGTGACACCCAGCACGGCAACGATTGCCTCGGTGACGCCTAACACTGGCAACCAGGGCGACAGCGGAACGCAGTTGCAAGTCGTCGGAATGAATACGCATTGGGGCTCCAGTACGAGTTTCAGTTTCGGCAGCGGAATCAACGTTACAAATATGGTAGTGACGGACGAAACCGATGCCACTCTTACCATATCGATCAATCCGCTGGCAACGGTCGGCGCCTACAATCTGACCGCAACAACCAGCGGCGAAATCGCATCGCTGAATGATGCATTTGTGGTGGTCGCAGCAACGCCAATCATCCTGTCGTCTGCACCCCCGTCCGCCCCGCAGCAGGGGAGCGTAACCTTCACCATCCTGGGCCAGGCCACGAACTGGCAGCAGGGCACAACCACTGTCAGCTTCGGAGCCGGGATCACGATCAACTCCGTGACCGTGACCAGTCCCACCTCGATCACCGCCACCGGACAAATCTCTCCGACCTCCTACACCGGCTATCAGACACTCACGGTTGCCACCGGTACGCAGCAGATACTCACGCTGCCCAATGCCTTACTGGTGACTTATGGCCCGGCAACCATTGCGGCCTTAAACCCAGCCACGGCCGACCAAGGCGACACCCTCAATGTGGAAGTAACGGGAGCAAACACCAATTTCAATCAGAACTTTACTGTGGCCAACTTCGGATCCGGAATCTCCGTCAACAACGTCACGGTGAACAATAGTCAAGATGCGACGGTGAATATCACCATCTCTCCCACCGCCACCGTCCAGCAAAACACCGTTACGATGACCACCTTGGGAGAGGTCGCGACCGGTTTGCAAGCATTCACGATCGCGGTCGGTCCCACGATTAATGCTGTAAGTCCGAGCAGCCTGGCGCAGGGCGCGACCCAGAATGTGACCGTCACTGGAACTCTCACATCTTTCACCAGCACCACAATTTTTAGCTTCGGCCCCGGTGTCACCGTGAATCAGATCGTTTCCATCAACAGCCCGCTGTCGGCAACCCTGAATATCACGGTTTCGCCGATTGCGGCGCTGGGTCCGCGAACCGTAACGGCGACCATGGGAAGCCAGGTGGCCACAAGTTCCGGGAATGTGTTCAGCGTTATCGCGGGTCCGGCGAGCATTGCATCGGTCAACCCGAATACAGGATTCCAAAACTCCAACGGCCTCGCAGTTGCGATCACCGGTTATAAGACGCACTTCACTCAAGCGCTGCCTGCCGTTTCCCTCGGCCCGGGAATCACCGTTACAAATGTCGCGGTGAACAGCGACACCGCCCTAGTCGCCACCATGAATATCGGCCAGAATGCGCCGGTGCAATCGAACCCGGTTACGGTGACCACTGGAGGCGAAATAGCCACTTTGGCAGGCGGCTTCACCGTACTAGCAGCAGGCACCGGTCCGAGTGCCACCTTCAACCCTTCCTCGGCTCACCAAGGCACCGCCGAGACGGTTGTCATTACCGGCACCAACACCAATTTCGGATCGACCACCACAGTGAATTTCGGCACCGGCATCACGACGGGCACGGTGACCGTGAATGGTCCGACGAGCGCTTCGGTTCCTATCACCGTCGGTGATTCGGCAGCCACTGGGTCGCGCAACGTAACCATCACCACCGGCTCGCAAGTGGTGACCGTGAGCTTTACCGTGATCGCCGGAGTGCCGGCGGTAACGCTGATCAGCCCGAATACGATTCAGCCGACACAGACTGAAAGCGTCAGCATAACTGGAGCATTTACCAACTGGGCCGCCGGCACAACAACCGCCAATTTCGGCCCCGGTATCGCCGTGGGCGGCGGGCCAGTCGGCGGATTCGGTCCGGTCACTGTCAACAGCGCTACCAGTCTGACGGCAAATCTTGTCACCTCCGGAGCTTCCAACGGCTACCGCACCGTGCAGATCCAAACCGGGTCGCAAACCCTGACTGTGACTAACGGAATGTTTGTCGAGACCTGCACCACGAACGCGCCCACAGTGCTGCGCATGAGTCCCGTGAATGGCGGCTCCAATATACCGCTGAATACGCAGATCCAGGCACAGTTCAGCGCACCCATGAATCGCAGCACGTTCACGCTCGGGAACTCGGGCACCGTCATCTTCTTCGACACGGACAACTGGTTTCAGCCCTTACCGGGCACGATCAGCCTTGATGCCTCGGGCACCATTGCGACGATCACGCCCAGCACATCGCTAGCAGCCGGCCATTCGTTTTACACGTACCTGAGCTGGAACTCGCCGTATGTGCAGGATGCCTGCGGAAATGTCTTGCCCGGCAACTACTACGGCTCTTTCACCACCTCCTTCAGCCCCGACACGGCGGGACCGACCCTAACTGGCACCAGCCCCGTCAATGGCGACATCAACATCCCGCTAAACGGGAACTCGAGTGCGACGCCGATTGTTCTGCAGTTCAATACACCGATCGATCCCATCACCGCGCAAACCGGCTTCTCGATGATGAACGGCAGCAATGTTGTGCTGGGTAATTTCACTTACTCCGCCAACGACCAGACCGTCACCTTCACCCCCGTCAATCCGCTGACGTCGAACACCACTTACACCGTCGGCTACAGCGCGCAAATTACCGATACGGCCGGCAATCCGCTGACCAACCCGGGCAGCTTCAGCTTCACAACCGGGACCGCAGCCGATACGACCTATCCCTCGGTCGTGCTCGTCGATCCGCCCAGCAGTGCGTCTGGAGTTGGTCTGAATGTGACGCCGCACATTACCTTTAACGAGCCGGTCAACGGGCTAACCATTCCCGGAGCGCTGAGCCTTGTTTATGGTGACTCTGGGGTGATTATCCCAGCCACCGTGACGCTAGCAACAAACCGCCTAAGTGCGACACTGACGCCCTCCGCGGCCCTTTTGCCGAATACCTATTACTACGTAAGCCTCTGTTACTACTGCTACTACGACATTGCCGGCAATTATGGCTATGGCACGAACTCCGGCTTCTACACGGGAACCGGCGCGGTTACGAATCCCGTTGCCGTCACCACCATCAGTCCGAGTAACACGCAGACCGGAGTTCCGCTCAACGCCCAGATCATTGCGGTGATGAGTAACAGCATCGATCCCACAACCGTAAACAACGGCATCATCACGGTCACGCCGAAGAACGGCAGCGCCATTGCTGGAACGATCAGACTGGCCAGCGACGGTGTAACGCTCACCTTCTCCCCGGCCGCGACATTGACTGCCTCCACCCTCTACAACGTGTCCGTCGGCGGCTTTAAAGACATCGACGGCAATGGAGCCACGACCTTTACCAGTTCGTTCACGACTGGTACCGGTTCGTACGGCAGCGGATCGTTCACCCTGCTGTCTACAAGTCCGGCGAGCGGCGCGACTGGCGTTGCGGTAACCAGCCCAGTCACATTCACCATGAGTAACCTGATCGATCCGGCGTCGGTAAATTCCCAGACCGTCGAAGTCTGCATCGGCAGCTGTGGCAGTCCATATGTTGCGGGAACCTTCAGCGTAAGTGGCGCGACGGTGACCTTCACCCCGTTGAGCCCGTACCCAGCCAATCAGGTAATGGGTATGTACATTTACGGATTGCTGGACGAGGCGGGCAACGGCGCCTATAACGGCGCCGGCACGTTTACCACCGCCAGCACCGTCGACCACACGCCGCCGACGGTGACGATCTCGCCGGCCAACGGTGCGACCAATGTCGGACTCAACACCCAAGTTGTATTGACGTTCTCGAAGTCAATCAATCCATCTACCATTACTACGAATACCGTGTCGCTGTTCAGTGGAGATACTGCCCTCAATTGGGGCTACAGTATCTCTCGCGATAACCGCACGGTCATCATGAATCCAAATGCCAACGCGTTTACTTCAGGCGCAACCATCACCGTAGCACTTAGCAGCGGCATCCAGGATTTCTCGGGCAACGCCCTGTCGAACATGACCAGCCAGTTCACGCTAACCACGGAACTCTCCAACACCGCACCCTACGTGACCGCCATGCGCCCCGGCAACGGCGCAACGAACGTCCCCGCCAACACGGTGGTGACGCTGTTCACGAGCGCGCCCATGAATGCCGGCACCATCACCGGAGCCCTCCACGTAACCGATAACGGCGTGGTCGTCTCGGGATCGGTGCAAACCTTCAGTAACGCGCAGGCGATCGAGTTCACGCCGAGCGCCCCATTCAACGCCGGGGACCTGATTCAGGTTTACCTGAATTCCACCGCGCTCAGCGCCTCCGGCGCGGCGCTGTCGAACTTCTCGGGACAATTCACCGTCGCCGGATCCCCCGCTAACACGGCCGCCACCGTGCTCGCTATCAACCCGTTCCCGAACACTACCAGCGTGCCGCTCAACACCATCCTCCAGGTGGAGTACAACCAGTCCCTGACCGCCGGCACCATCACCAGTTCGAACGTGACTCTCTACGAATACAGCTCTGGAACCCATCTGACTCCGTCGCTATCTCTGGTGGGCAATGGTCAGGTGATTAACATCGCTCCCACCAGCAACCTGGTCGCGGGATCCCAGTACCAGGTGTACGTCAGCAGTGGTGTAACCAACTCCGATGGGCTGGCAGTGCAGGCGTACAGCTTTTACTTCACTGCTGGGACGGCGGCCGATACCGCAGCGCCGACGATTCTGTCGCAGGCACCCACCAACAACTCCACGAACATCGCCACCAACACCCTGGTCGCGGTGACCTTCAACAAGGCCATCAATCCGATCTCCGTGAATGGCAGCACCATCCAGCTAAGCACGGGCTCGATCACGGAGGTGCCCTCGAGCATCAGCTTCAGCCCCGACTACACGCGTGTGTCCATCACTCCGCAGGCTCCCCTGCCGGCCAGCACGCAAATGACGGTCGCTATCGGCGGGGTCACCAGCCTGGCGGGTAAGTCCGTCGCGGCAGAGACCACGCACTTCACCACGGCGGCGCAGCCGAACTTCACCGCGCCTTACGTACTCAATCCCAGCGTGCAGAGCGGCCAGACCAATGTTCCAGTGAACTCCGCATTTACCATGCAGTTCAATGAGCCGATGGATATTGGCAGCCTCGATGTCGCGACCATCGGAGTAGGTTCCTGCTGCTGGCAGGCTCTGCCGGCAACGGTCTCGTGGAGCGCCGACCAAACCACAGTATTCATCGTCCCCTCTACTCCCTTGGCTGTCGGAACCCAGTACTATCTGTACAGCTATTCCTTGACCGATCTCGCGGGGAATATCCAACAAGGCTTCAACGCGAGCTTCACGACATCGTTCAGCGCCAATACCAACCCGCCGACAGTCATCAACACCAGCCCGGAGAATACCGAGACCCAGGTCCCCACCAACGCCCCGGTACAAATTCTGTTTAGCGAGCCCATTAACCCCGCAAGCATTGGCCAAGTCGCGCTCACGACCGGCGGCAACCAGGTCGCCTTTACGCCGACGTTCAGCGATGCCAACCAATTGCTGACGCTGACCCCGGCACTGCCGTTGCTGCCCAACGCCAACTACACTCTGACCATTGCCGGAGTCCAGGACACGGCCGGCAATAAAATGGCGAGCTCCGTTACGAACACCTTCGCTACCGGGCCAACCTTCGATTTGCTCGCCCCGCAGGTTACCCTGACCGATCCGCCGAGCGGTGCCATCAATGTCGGCACCAATGTCGCGCCGCGCATCGTCTTCAACGAGCGCCTCAATCCGCTGAGCATCGTCAGCAGCTCGAACGAGCTCTACTACAGTGGTTCCGTCGGACTGTATAACAACGCCACTTCTCAGTACGTGCCGGTCACGGTCAGCATGACCGCCGATAGGACCACGGCAATCATCACGCCCAACTCGGCACTGCAGCCGAACACTTCCTACCAAATCGTTGTCCGTTATTACGACTATTTCGACGTTGCCGGTAACACCGGCTACGGCTACGGCGGCAACTTCGTGACCGCTGCAGGTTCGGACACGAGCCACGCCACGGTCAGCACCATCAGCCCAGTGAACGCGCAGACTGGCGTGCCCCGGAACGCGCAGATCGTCGCGGTAATGAGTGACGAAATCGATCCTACGTCGATTACGAGTAACTCGATTACGGTTACGCCATCGGGCAGCAGTGCCATCGCTGGAACCGTCACGCTGGCCGGCGACGGCATCACGATAACTTTTGTTCCGGCCGCGGCCCTCAACGCCTCCACGGTCTACAACGTTTCGGTCGGCGGTTTTAACGATGTTCAGGGCAATACTGTAACCACCTCGACCAGTTCGTTCACGACGGGTACCAGTTCCTATGGCAGCGGATCATTCAGCCTTGTTCTGACCAATCCTGGGAACGGCGCCACCAATGTGTCGGTGACTAATCCGGTCACCTTCACCATGAACAACCTGATCGATCCGGCATCGGTAAATTCCCAGACCGTCGAAGTCTGCATCGGCGGCTGTGGCAGTGAATATGTCGCGGGAACCTTCAGCATAAATGGCGCAACCGTGACCTTCACGCCCTTGACCCCGTACCCGGCCAACCAGGTCATGGGCATGTATATCTACGGACTGACCGATGAGGCGGGCAACGGAGCCTACAATTACGCCGGCACGTTTACCACCGCCAGCACCGTCGACCATACTCCGCCGACCGTGACGATCTCGCCGGCCAACGGCGCAACCAACGTAGGCCGAAACACGCAAGTCGTGCTGACCTTCTCGAAGTCCATCAACCCAGCGACGATCAACTCCGGCAGCGTCAACCTGCTCAATGGAGACACACCGATCAATCCTGCCACCTCCATCTCACGCGACAACCGCACCGTCATACTCAACTACAACAGTTCGACTTTGCCGGCGGGTGCAATCATTACCGTGACGGCCACCAACCAGATTGCCGATCTTTCCGGCAACGCGCTGGCCAATACCACCAGCCAGTTCACCACGACGCCGGCAGTTCTGAATAGCGCGCCGTATGTGATCAGCATGCGCCCCGGCAATGGCGCGACCAACGTTCCCGCCAACACGGTCATCACCCTGTTCACCAGCGCGCCCATGAATGCCGGTACGCTCGCCGGAGCGCTCTACGTCTCACAAAATGGAGTGCTGATCTCGGGTACTACCACCGTAGGCAGCAACGGGCAGAGCATCGAATTCACGCCCAGTTCGGCCCTCGGCGCCGGCGCATCCGTGAAGGTCTTCCTTAACTCGACGGCGCAGGACATTTACGGTAACTACCTGACCTACTTCTCCGGCCAATTCACCGTAGCCGGATCTCCCGCCAACACGGCAGCCACTGTGCAAGCCGTCAACCCGTTCCCGAATGCTGCCAGTGTGCCTCTGAACACCGTCATTCAGGTGGAATACAACCAGGCACTGGCGGCCAACACCATCAGCAGCTCAAGTGTGCATCTCTACCAGTACAGTACCGGAACCACTCTGGCTCCGACGCTATCCCTGGTAGGCAATGGTCAGGTGATTAACATCGCTCCAACAAGTAATCTGGTGTCGGGCTCCCAGTACCAGGTATGTATCTACAACGTGACCAACACCGACGGCGTGGCAGCCCAGAATTATTGTTTCAACTTCACCGCCGGCTCAGCCGCCGATACCGTCAAGCCCACCATTCTGACGGTCGGTCCGCCGAACGCGTCCACGAACATCGGCACCAACGCCGGCGTCAGCGTAACCTTCAACAAGGCCGTGAACCCGGTGTCGATCACCGGCAACTCGATCCAGTTGAGTGGAGGATCGGTCACCGAGGTGCCCTCGAGCATCAGCTTCACGCCCGATTACGCGCGCACCATCATTATTCCGCAGGCTCCGCTACCCACCAGTACGCAGATGGCGATTGCGATCAGCGGAGTCACCAGCGAGGCGGGAGTCGCCGCTACCAGCCAGACCACCCACTTCACTACCATGGCCGGCGCCGACTTCACCGCGCCCTACGTGGTCAATTCCAGCGTCCAAGGCGGTCAGACGGTGGGCACGAACGCTGCCTTTGCTCTCCAGTTCAGCAAGCCCATCGATGAGGGCAGCCTCGATGGTGCGACCGTCGGCGTCGGTTCCTGCTGCTGGCAGCCTCTCCCGGCCACGATCTCCTGGAGCGCCGACCTAACCACTTTATTCATCGTGCCCGCCAGTCCCTTGGCTGTAGGCACCCAGTACTACCTGTATAGCTATTACTTGACCGACCTCTCTGGGAACCCCCAGCAGGGCTTCAATGTCAACTTCAATACCGGAACCGGCACCGTCACTGCCGGACCGGCGGTGCAGCAGGTGAGTCCGCCAAGTGGCTTCACGGGCGTGCCCATCAATGCTCCCGTTCAGATTCTCTTCAATGAGGCAATCTCTCCCGTTTCCCTCACCGGCGTGACATTGAAGCAGGGCACCTCTGTCATCCCGACCACCGTCTCGCTCTACGATGGCGATCAGGGTCTGCAACTTCTGCCACAGGTGCCGCTGGCCACTGGCACGACCTATACCATCAACGTAACCGGAGTCGTGGACATTACCGGCAACGCCCAGACTAGTTTCCCATCGCAGTCATTCACCACTGGAATGGGAACCGGCCTGGTAGCGCCCACGGTCGTGTCGACGGTCCCCGCTAACGGTCAGTCGAATGTCGCCGACAACACCACGGTTCAGGTCGTGTTCAACGAAGCGATGGATCCGGCATCGTTCGACCCGAATAACAGCTTCACGCTACACGATTCCTCGAACAAAGTGGTGCCCGCGGCCATCACCTTCTCTGCTGACTACAAGACCGTCACCTTGCATCCCAACTCGAACCTGACGGGAGGCGGTGCGAGTTACACCATGTACATTGGCTGGTACAGCACTCCGCCGTTGCAAGACTTGGGCGGAAACGTGGGAGGTTACACCTACTTCTCGTTTACCACCCACTGACGCAGGACCGGGGCCGCACGACGGCCACCTGATGCGCAAGTATGGCGGGACGCGGTTTCAGCGTTTCAGCAGTACTTGACACGGCGTCGGGCCGGCGCCCGGCTAAGGGGTTGAGGTTGCCCAAAACCCCCTTCTGTCCGGCAACTTTGCAAACGCGTGAATCTACGAGATCCCAGGATTAGAGTCAAGGTTGCCCACAAAAACAGGGTGACGTAAATTCGATTGTGTAAAAAGCGAGAGGGTGTAAGTTGGCTTTGGCCTGACGAGCTAAAGCCGTTCCGAAAAGGAGACCTACACCCGATGGCGAAGATAATCGCAATTACGGAGCATTACCAACATTTTTTGGCGGCGAAACTACTGTTCTGCCTAATTAGCTTTATCGTGAATGGGTTGGGTATAATTGCTCTCACTTGCGGTGGGAATAGCTCAACTGGTAGAGCATCGGACTGTGGCTCCGACGGTTGCGGGTTCAATTCCCGTTTCCCACCCCAATTCCTCTTCCAACGTCTAGCCACGAGCCTTGCAGTCAACAGCCAAACAAATAACAAACAGACTAAAATGGCGTGGTCGCAAGAACCAAATTCCTCAGGACACGCCAAGCGATGACGGATCCGCCATCTACGAAGGATCGAGCGAACGGGCAGGGCACGCCATGGCCCACCGCCACCGCCTCGCTGGCAGTAGGCGCCGCGTTCTTCGCTCTGTGGTTCTGGCTGCTGCCCCGATGGCTTGGCTTCAGCGTGGAGGCGGCAGGATCGGCACGCTGGCGCTGGCTGGCCGCGCTGCCGTCGGTGTTCGGCTTCGCCGTCGCTCTCCGCTGTGTCTGGGATTTCGGGTGGACAGGACGTGGCACTCCCGCTCCCATCGCTCCGCCGCAACGATTAGTTGTAGTAGGTTTCTACCGCTGCGTTCGCAATCCAATGTATGTCGGCTTCGCCGCGGGATGGATCGGCCTTTGGGTCGTCTTCGGACATGCGAATGTGGCCGCAATTGCCGCGGTGATCGCGGTTGCACTCGCCGTGAACCTGTTCGTTATCTTCTACGAAGAGCCGCATCTGCGCCACACGTTCGGTGCCGACTACGAAGAATATTGCCGGAATGTCCATCGCTGGTGGCCGCGCGCCCAACCTTGGAACAAGCCTTAAAATCTGTTTCTTAAACTGCGCCACTAACCAAGGTCGAACCCCTTGTACTTGAATCATCTGCGGGTGTAGCATTCCGCCATGCAAGGAGAAGTGCATCTCAACCGCGTCCTTTGCAAGATCCCGCCCTTCGCCATGAAAGCTCTCTATCGCCAGATTGCCGTCGTCGAGCAGGATCAATTCCAGGTGCGTATCTTCGAAGGCCGCGTCGCCCAGACCAATCCAAAGCTCATCGCGGAGCGATCGAATGCTGAAGTGCACATCCACCCGACACTCAAAGATGCCCTGGAAGACGCTGAATCGGAATTTCAGCGCTGTATCGCTACCGACCGGTGGGAGCTTTACGACCCGGCATCGTCACATTTCTAAATTTCAATACTCCTAACCTTCACGTCACGTCTAAGCCGCCTTCTCGTCTCGATTCCGCGCCGTTTTCTTTCCAACCTCACTCGGCCGTCCTGATCTCTCCGCGCTGGCATCGCCTTCATCGCCAGCAGCCTTGTTCGTCGCCAGTTCCTTCTGAGTTTCCTGGGGCTTCGCGTCCGTTTCCTCACTCTCGGCTGTTTCTTTTTTCGGCCTGATCTCCGCCGATGCAGAGTTCTCTTCGGCAACTGGCGCAGGCTTCTGCCGAGCGCTCTCCTCGTTTTCCTTCATCGCCCCAGCCAGCAAGTGGTCGATTCGCACCCGCGCGGCCAGCCATCGGACGCTCGTCTCATTCCCCGCCTGCTCCAGGTAAGGAGCCAGATCTTCATCGCTGGCCATCCCCTTATCCTTCAGGAACCGCAGAATCGCAGTGCTCTGCGTGTCGAGTTCTTCAAGCGACGAAAACAGTTCGTGCAGCATCTCCTGCGCATTTTTTTCGTTCATGGCTGGGTCTCCTTGCCGGCTCATTGCGATCTCATCCTTGGATGCAGGAAGCCGCCGCCAGGGCAAGCTGTAGCGCCGGCGTCCCCGCCAGACAGGTGGCAGACCGGTCGGTTCGAGTCCATCAGTCGCGCTGGCTTCTATGAACGCGGACGAGCCACTTGTTGGTGACATAGCCGGCGACCGATCCTAGCCCGCAGAACGCCATCCGGTTCGACGTGAACATGCCATCGTGTTGGTATCCCTGATCGTGGAAGGCGCGCCAGGCCATGCACGAGCCGACGCCAGCAACCGCGCCCATCCACGGCCGATGCGCTAGGGATCCAACTCCCAAGGCCACGCCGTAACCCTGCATGAAATACAGTTGGTTGTCGAAGCCGAAGCCGCTGGAATATTCGGTGTTCGGTTGAGGGGCATTGGGCAGGTCGGCGGCGTGCGCAAACGCGGAAAAGAGAAGAACGCACAGCAGCGCTATTGCGGATTTTGCTCGAACGGTGCGAGTGGCTGTCTTAAGCATGATTGGCTCCGAAGAATGCGATCAGGGGCCAAATCTGCCGCCGCAGACGCTGTCTGCATCAAGCGAAACCAGGCTCCAGTCGAAGGAATTGCAGACGCTGGGCCGTTGGTGGGATGAGCGCGAAAGCGCCAGCAAGAGCTAACTCCAAGGCTGGCACTATTTAATTTTTGTTGAGCAGGAGCGCGATTTCAGCTGAGGAAATGAAATGCAGAATGTCGTCGAGCAGAAGAAGACAATTTCCCACACGCGATTGCAGAATTGGAAAAGCACCCGACCTGTGCCGATTTGGGAGGGTTCTAATTCCTGACGCCGACTTCTTCTTTCTCTCGCGCAGCGTAGTGCGACTCGACATAGTCGTCGAGAATTTTGGTGAACTCGGCCACAATCTTATCGCCTTTGAGCGTTGTGAAGAGGCGTCCGTCTACATAGACCGGAGCTTTCGGCTCTTCTGCGGTTCCGGGCAGAGAAATTCCCAGGCTGGCGTGCTTGGACTCTCCCGGCCCATTGACAACGCAGCCCATCACCGCAACTTTCATCTCCTCCACGCCAGAGTGGGTTTCTTTCCAAATGGGCATCTGCTCGCGCAGATAAGTTTGAATCTGCTCGGCCATTTCCTGGAAGAACGTGCTGGTGGTGCGTCCGCAGCCGGGGCAGGCGGTGACTTGCGGAGTAAAGCTGCGAATGCTGAGCGATTGCAGAATCTGCTGCGCCACGCGAACTTCCTCGGTGCGATCGCCGCCGGGCGCGGGAGTCAGTGAAACGCGAATCGTGTCGCCAATGCCTTCCTGCAACAACACGGCCATCGCTGCGCTTGAGGCCACGATCCCCTTGGCTCCCATGCCGGCTTCAGTCAGTCCGAGATGCAGCGGATACTCACACCTCGCGGCCAGAATGCGATAAACATCGATCAGGTCCTGCACTCCGCTGACTTTCGCGCTGAGGATGATCTGGTCCGGCCGCAACCCGGACTGCTCGGCCAGTTTCGCCGAACTCAGCGCGCTCACCACGATCGCCTCCATGGTCACTTCGCGCGCGTCTTTTGGTTCGGGCAGGCGCGAATTCTCATCCATCATTCTTGTGAGCAGCGCCTGATCCAGCGATCCCCAATTGACGCCGATGCGAACCGGCTTCTGATGCTTCGCCGCCATTTCAACCATGGTGCGAAAATTGTCATCGCCCTTCTTGCCAATGCTGGCATTGCCCGGATTGATGCGGTACTTGGCCAATCCCTCGGCGCATTCGGGATATTTAGTAAGAAGAAGATGCCCGTTGTAATGGAAGTCGCCAACGATGGGCACCCGCAGTCCCTGCTTTTCGAGTCCCTCAACAATGTACGGAATAGCCTTGGCCGCGTCGTCATTGTTGACGGTCACGCGCACGACTTCGCTGCCGGCCCGGGCCAGGGCAGCTACCTGCTTGATCGTGCCGGGGATATCTGCGGTGTCGGTATTGGTCATGGACTGCACCATAACCGGTGCATCGCTGCCCACGCGCACGCCGTCGATAGAAGCGGTGAAGGTTTTTCTACGCTGAATTTGAGCCATAGGGAAATTTCATTCTAGCAGTTTTCAAGTTTTGTATTAGGACACCAGGAATTCGATATGGCTGACCCCGATCCTGTGCTTCGCGTATGGGCCACCCCCCTACGATGGCGGTATATTAGAATCAAGACTTTAGCGGATCGACCCCGCCAAAGTATTCATTCCAAGTGACTTAAGTATCAAAGTCTTCATAAATAAGGACTTAGCTTGGGCGATGCGGGGAATCAATCACCCAGCCTCGTTTTTTTTATTTTTTCGATCTATTAGAATCATTGGGTTACGAAGAAATTCCTTCCAAATCTTTGAGTTTAAAGGGCCAATTCGCAAAATCCTCCGGAATAAGGAGTTAGCTGGGTGAAGACCTCCTGAAATGGTTTTGGGGCAGATTCGAGGTGCGTCGCTTTCCGACACGCTTCGAAACTGCCCCAATCAAGTTTTAGTATCGCAGCGTTGCGGGGTTGAAGTCAACTAGTTTCGGCGGGTGGCCGACTTCTAATACGCCCAAACTGGGTAGCCCCATTTCTCGCGTTCTTTGCGAGGGGGTGGGCCGCTTCGCTGTCAGCAGTCTGGCCTCCCGCTTCTCGAACACCGCGAGAAGCGGGGCACCACACATCGCGTTTGTTGCGATGTGTGGGTTTGGACGCCACCGGAATGAGTCGAGTTTACTATCCACATGGGACGATAACGCCTAGCATTGGCGGAGGAATCTTATTCGCAAACCCCGAGTGACTTGATGCACGCTGCACCCACACATTCGCAAAGGACGCGAATGTGTGGGGCACCCGCCGTTTATCTGGGTCCCCCGAGATTACCTGGGCCACCCGCCAATTTGTTAATTACCCATCGGCCAATGGCTGCGCGGCACATGCCTCAGGCAGTTCACGATTACAGAAACGACACACAATCGCAGCCGCTTTGATGGTTTCCGCGCAGAAGGGGCATGTCCTTGAGTCGGCCACCACAGCAGCCTGCGCCGACTTTATGGCTTCTGCTGGTTGCGGGTGTTGCTGAATGTACTTCATAAGAAGATTGCCCGCTTTATTGGCGCTCTCCTCCGGATTGGAGCCCGAAAACTCAAAAACGGAGGATCGCTTCAGGCCCTTTGCGTCAACCCATCGGACAGCAACGCACCACTCTTTAATTTTTGTCTTTTTCGGCGCAGCTAAAGCGAATACCCCCAGTGCAACCATGCGAGTCGCAGTCAGTCGCTGCGCAATTTGTGACTTGTCGTCAAATGTTACTTCCTCAACAGAATCACGCGGTATTCTTCCGAGTTCCCGTCCGCTAATCTCTGCAAAGACAAAATCGTTAGGAGCGACGACGCACTCGACACTGTCCGTAGGGTGGTCACACTTATCGAGTCCGATCAGATACTTGCCGACTCCGAAGTGCGTCTCTGCGGAATATTTTCTGAGAAGGGCTTCCGATTGTCGCCAGTAAATCCAACCATATGCGATCACAATCGCGACAATTGGAATGCCAATCGCTAGTCCACTCATTGCGCTCCTGATGGAAAGTTTGGCGCTAAACACCTTCCAATGTACTCCGCCGAGCGTACAGGTTGAGGTTTCTTGCCTGCCATGATCGCAATCACTTTCCAATTACTTTAGTTTGAGATTCAGTATGACCATTCCATCCCTGCGAACCCTCGATGTGGCGCAGCACCCTATTAAGTTCATCAATGATGGCTGAAGGCTTGTTTCGCGTGGACTCAGGCATCACCATTCCTATTCGAATGGAACCGTTTGGTCCGGGGCCACTTGCCGGGTGCCCCACTCATTCGCGGTT
The DNA here is from genome assembly GCA_963775845.1 of uncultured Acidobacteriaceae bacterium. Lineage (GTDB taxonomy): Bacteria > Acidobacteriota > Terriglobia > Terriglobales > Acidobacteriaceae > Acidiflorens. Next base: position 2,189,542 of record CAVZKN010000002.1, read on the forward strand.
TTTGCGAATGAGTGGGAGCATTGTCACAATCTGACGGTTCGCAGGATCACAGTCAAGTTCAAACTCTTGTGCTTATTCTTGGGGGATGACCAAGGGCCTGCACCGCTATTATGGCGCCCATCACCTGCACTTCATTACCTGCAGTTGCTATCGTCGTCAGGCCTGTCTGAATACGGGCAAGCGCCGCGATTTGTTCCTTCGAATTCTCGAAGATACGCGTCGCAAGTATCGCTTCGTGGTTCACGGATATGTTCTCATGCCGGAGCATTTTCACCTGCTGATCACCGAACCCGAACTGGGCGATCCTTCGGTGGTGATGAAGGTGGTCAAGCAGCGCTATGCGCGGCGGCTCAACCGAACGCGGCGGCGACCGGCAGCGGCGCAGATGGCGCTCTGGGATTCCCACCCGGAGCGGGTCTGGCAGAAGCGCTTCTACGATTTCAACGTGTGGAGCGAGCGCAAACACATCGAGAAGCTGCGTTACATGCATCGGAACCCGGTAAAGCGTGGATTGGTGGAGCGTCCGGAACAATGGAAGTGGAGCAGCTTTCGCTTCTACCTTTACGGTGAGGTTGGGTTAGTGCGTGTGAATTATCAGGAGTGGCCACCGGAAGTCAAACGCCGTCCAGTGGAGATGTTTGCTGACGAGAGCCGCACGCCGCGCCCACTCATTCGCAAAAACCGCGAATGAGTGGGGCACCCGGCACCCGGCATTTGGGTTGAATGAAGACTCTTCCGACTTCTCACAAACTGCAGATCCCTCACTTCGTTCGGGATGACAATTCTTAAAATTCTTCAGCAAGGCTCTCCGCATCCGTTACGGCATTCTTGTCAACCCCGGCAGCGTCTTGACCAGGTCGTTGTAGATCACCATTACCGCGAAGAGAACCAGGAAGACAAAAGCCGCCTGGTAGATGCGTTCTTTAATCGGCAGGCTGATTTCTCGCTGCATCAGGCTCTCGATGAAGAGAAGCAGAATCACTCCGCCATCAAGGATAGGAATCGGGAGCAGGTTCATGATGCCCAGGTTCAAGCTGATCGCCGCGGTGATGAGGAGCAGTGGAGTCCATCCCTCTTCGCGAGCGGCTGCGCCCACCGCGCTTCCAATTCCAATTGGCCCATCAACCTGCCGCATGGAAACCTTGCGCTGCGCCATCTTCTGCAGCAATTCGAGAATCAGGAAAGAGCTCTTCTTGTTGTCCGACAGAGAGCGTTTCAGCGCGTCCGCAAAGTTGAGCTTGACAACTTTCGTCGGCAGGCTGGCGACGCCAATCCTGTAGCGTGCGTCAGCGGCCGACCCTTTACTGCTGTCGAGAATCGGTTTCACCGTGAAGTTCAATTTCTGCCCGTTGCGCAGGACGACCAGCTGCAGCGGCTGATCCTTGGTATGCGTCAGCATCTGGATGAGCGCCGCCAGATGTGGAACATCCTGTCCATCTGCGGTGAGAATCTGATCGCCGACCTTAATCCCGGCCTTGGCGGCGGGCATGCCTGATTCGACCGTCGTCAGCGTCACGCTGGGTTCTTTCGGCACCCAGCCCACGTCCCCATACTCATTAGGTCCCATGGGCGAGGGCACCAGAACCTTTTCCATGATCTTGCCGTCGCGTTCAATGCCAAACTGCAGAGGCTGATTCGGGCTGAGCGCAGCCTTAACGTCGACCTGTTCCCAATTCGGATTCTGGATGCCGTCGACCGAGACAATCTTGTCTCCGCTCTGAATGCCCGCTTTTGCCGCCGGAGTATCCGGATTCACCCATCCCACAACGGTCGGTTCATCGACCACCGCAGGGTACTCGTAATGCACCATGTAAACGCCCGTCAGCAGGGCAATGGCGAGCATGATGTTCATGAACGGTCCAGCCAGCGCTACGATAAAGCGCTGCCAGCGCGGATGCGACAGGAACTCTCCCGGATCCCCGGTGCGGTCGTCCATCGGGTTTTCGCCCGACATCTTGACATATCCGCCGAGCGGAATCGCGCTGATGCGATAGTCGGTTTCGCCCCGCGTGAAGCCCAGCAGGCGCTTGCCGAAGCCGATGGAAAATACCTCCACCCGGACGCCGAAATATTTGGCGGCGGCGTAGTGTCCGAACTCATGAATCAGGATCATGAATCCGAGCACAATTGCCATATCGAAAACGGTGTGAAGGATGGACAGAATTTGCGGCATAATTCCCCAGACTAGCTCAAAATTAGCACTACGAAATGGCCCGGATGGGCAATTGCTTTCGGCAGTGTTTCTTCACCATTTCTCTTGCCAAAAGGCGGGCCTCAGCGTCCAAAGCAAGCACTCTCTGTATAGATTCTAAATTCTGGCCCGGCGTTGCAGTCATTACTTCTTCAATGATTCGTGGAATGTCCTCGAAGCCAATCTCCTCGTTCAGGAACGCAGCCACCGCGACCTCGTCGGCGGCGTTCAGGGCAATAGTTTTTGCCCCTCCCCCGCCCGCGGCTTCATCAGCTAGGCTTTCATAGGCCAACCGAAGACAAGGAAATTTACTCATATCCGGGGGGCAAAAATCCAGATGCCTTAAGTCATGGATCGAAAAGCGCAGCTCCGACGGGATGCGCTCGGGATAGGTCAGCGCATACAGAATGGGCAGGCGCATGTCCGTCACCGAAATCTGGGCCAGAATGCTGCCATCCACGAACTCCACCAGCGAATGGATCGTAGACTGTGGATGCACCACAACATCCACCCGCCCCGGCGGAACATTGAATAGCCGGCAAGCCTCGATCACCTCAAACCCTTTATTCATCAATGTCGCCGAGTCGATCGTGATCCGCTTCCCCATCTTCCACGTAGGATGATTGAGCGCCTGTTCGACCGTAATCGAAGCAAATTCCGACTGCGGAGTGTGCAGAAACGGCCCCCCCGACGCGGTCAACCATATCCGCTCGACCTCGTCCATTCGTCCACCGCGCAGGCACTGATGGACGGCATTGTGCTCGCTGTCGATCGGCAGCAGTGGCTTGCCTTGCCTCCGCGCTTCGGCGGTGATCAGTTCCCCCGCGACCACCAGGCATTCCTTGTTAGCCAGCCCGACGCTTTTGCCGGAGCGCACCGCCTCATAGGTAGCCTCTAGCCCAGCCACGCCCACGATGGCGCTGACCACAAAATCGACCTCAGGATGGGTGGCGACCCGCACCGTTCCCGCAGCGCCATAAACCACCTCAATACCGCCCATCCCCGCCTGCCGAAGCCGTTTCTGCAGTGCTACCGCTGCCTCGTCGCCGGCCACCGAAACCACGCGCGGCTTCCAACGCATAGCCTGTTCGAAGGCGAGTTCAACATTATTCCCCGCCGCCAGCGTCGCCACTTGAAAGCGTTCAGGATAGCTCTCGACCACGCTCAAAGTGCTGTGGCCGATAGAGCCCGTCGAACCCAGAATGGCGATACGTTTCATGCGATCAGATGTAGGTTCTATTGTACGGGATGGAGATACATCGGGTGCCCCGCTCCTTGCGCCTTTTGCAAGGGGGGGGTGTGAGCGCCATCACCTCTTTCACGAGGCGCAAGGACTAAAGACTAAGAGTTACTGCATGATCCGCCAAGCCCCATAGGCCCACACCACCGGCACCGCGAACAGCATGGCATCGATGCGGTCGAGCATGCCTCCGTGGCCAGGAAGAATCGTCCCCGAATCTTTCACTCGCGCCCCGCGCTTGATAAGCGATTCGACCAGGTCGCCCAACTGCGCGGCAACATTCACCACCGCCGAGAGCAGCACGATCGGCCACAGTTGCGGCTGCTGCAACCCAAACATCCCATCGCGCCGTTCGATCAATCCTGCCTGAAGAAGAAACGAACTGATCGCCGGCGCGTGCTGTATCCACAACGTGCCGATAATCACACTCGCCACAATCGAAGCCGCTGCGCCCTCCCAGGTTTTCTTAGGACTGATCTCCGTCGACATGCGATGCCGGCCAATCGACTTGCCAACGAAGTACGCGAAGATATCTCCCGACCACACGGCCAGCAGCGTATAGATTGTCCAGATGGCTCCCGCCGGCTGTTCGCGGATGGCCACCAGCAGCGCCATCGGAATCGCAATATAGGTAAAGGCGAATGTAGAAGCTGCCGCCGCCGGATAGCCGGAAGCTAAATCAGCCCGCCGCATTGCCACGCTGAGAAATACAAAAGGAGCGAGCGCTGCCATCAGCCCAATCCCATACAGCATGCTCGCAGCCTCAAGCAGCGGCGTTCGATTGAAGGCGGCAATAATCACAAACACAAAGAAGATCGCGACGAAGATATAGGTCGCAAGGCTCAGCGGCTGGACTGTGTAATGCGCGGCGAGCTTTAGAAACTCGGCGATAGCCAACACCGCTACGACCGCGGCGACCATAGCCAGCAAATAAAGGGGCGCCTTCAGTACCAGAAGCAACACCAGGGGGATCAGAACGATGGCGGTGGCGACGCGCTTGATCATGGCCGCGGCTACGGGGCGGGACTACAGCTCTTTTGAAAAGCCGATGCGATCACCGCTTGGCCTCGGCGTGCTCGCGGTTGGATACCTCTTTCGGAGCATGACCATTGCCTTCCGCCAGCCCTCCGTAACGCCGCTCACGCTTCTGATATTCTTCGATGCCCTCGAGCAACTGTACACCGCGGAAATCCGGCCACAAGGTTTGCGTCACATATATCTCGGCATAAGCCAGCTGCCACAGCAAAAAGTTACTCAGCCGCATCTCGCCGCTGGTGCGAATGACCAAATCTGGATCAGGCAACCCACGCGTATAAAGATGATCGCTGATCGCCTGCTCATCGACCGCGATGTGATCGAGACCGCCATTGCGCGCGGCAGCCTCGGCGAGTGAACGGAAGGCGTCGACAATTTCGCTCCGCGCACTGTAATTCAGAGCCAGCGTCAGTAGCATTCCACTATTTCGCGCGGTTGCGGTGCTAGCCTCTTCCATCTCGCGCTGCACCGATTCCGGCAACTCGTGCAGCCGTCCTATATATTGCAAGCGAATATTATTGTCGTTGAGGGTATTAACTTCCGCCTTGAGATAGCGGCACAGCAATCGCATCAGAAAATCCACTTCCGTCTTCGGACGCTTCTTCCAATTCTCTTCAGAAAACGCATACAACGTCAGCGCCGGTATCCCGATGCGCGCCGCCGTCTCGACCGTCGAGCGTACCGATGCCACACCGGCGCGATGTCCGGCAACCCGCGGCATGTGCCGACGCCGGGCCCATCGCCCGTTTCCGTCCATGATGATGGCGATATGCTGGGGAAGACGCGCTCGATCAAGCCGCCGGTAAACGTCCGATTCCTTGCGGCCCATCTTCATCTCTGCCGGAACCGTATGTTGCAATCGGAACTCTCCCTGTCGAAGCTAACATACGAAATCCAGTGTGTGCAATGCGATAGGGAGCCTCCAACTGTGCTGGTGAAGCGTCGGGAGTCGTCTGCCCCGTACGATTTCTAAGGTCGCGCACGAGGAAGCGAGACGTCCGTTGCTTCACAATCACCGAGCTTCTTCGGGAAATATCGGCAGCACCAGCCGCTCCGTGTGGCGAATTACCGTCAACTCACAGCGTGTCCCCACCTGCGCGTCGGTCAGCAAGCGATGCAGATCATCAACGCCGGCCACCGGCTTCTCGTTCAGCGCAACGATCATGTCCCCTTCGCGCAAGCCCGCCGTCCGCGCCGGGCTGCGTTCTTCAATGCCCACCACGACCACGCCCGTTTCCCGTTCCAGCCCATAAAAGCGCACCACCCGCCGGTGAATCGGAACCGTCTGCGCCGAAACTCCGATGTAGCTCCTCCGAATGCGCCCATCGCGCAGCAGCCGGCTGGCCACAAATTTTGCCGTGTTGATCCCGATCGCAAAGCAGATTCCCTGCGCCGGAAGAATCGTCGCCGTGTTGACTCCAATCACCTGGCCGCGCGAATCAACCAGCGGACCACCCGAATTCCCCGGGTTCAAAGCCGCGTCGGTTTGAATCACATCCTCGATCAACCGCCCGGAATAAGACCGCAAGGATCGCCCCAGCGCGGAAATCACGCCCGCCGTCACCGTCGACTGAAATCCATAAGGATTGCCGATCGCAATCGCCATCTGCCCCGGCCGCAGACACTGCGAATCGCCCAGCGCAACTGCCTGCAAGCTCGAAGCCTCAATTCGAATCACTGCCAGGTCGGTTGCCGGATCGTCGCCAATCGTATGCGCCGGCGTCCGTCTACCATCGGCCAGCGTCACCTCGATCCGTGTAGCGTCATGCACAACGTGGCTGTTGGTGAGAATCAATCCATCAGGAGTAAAGACAAAGCCAGAACCACCGCCGCGCCGCTCGCGAGGTTCACCAGATCGACCGCGGCCCGAAGCCCGCTGATGCACTTCGACGTTGACCACCGACGGACTGACCTTTTCAACCGCGGCAATAACGCAACGCGAGTAGGAGTCAAGCAGTCCCGTGTCCGCAGATTCAGCAGCCGCGCCCAGTCGGTCGCCGGACAAACTTCCATCGGTCAAGCTTCCGTCAAAAGGCGGTTGCGAAGAAAGTGGCTCCAGAAAAGAACGATCGAAATTCATGATGCATAGATGACCGCCGAGCCCAATTGGATTCCGGCCGCCAGCCGCCGCTAACTAGGCCCGGCCCACGCCGTAAGCTTCCAGTACATCGCGCAGCGTGACGATCCCCTCAAGCTTGTGCACATCTCCGCGATTGACCACCGGAAGAATTTCCAATTGGTTCGTCCCCATCCGCTCGAGCGCCAAATCCAGCGCCTGGTCGGGATGAACGTGCGGGAAAACCACCGTGTCCACCAGATCCCCGACCTTCTTCTCTTTTCCCCCACTCTCAGCCGCTTCTTTTTCCAGCCGAGCAAGATTGATCACACCAATCACGCCACACGCGTCGGTGACCAGCCAGGTGCGGCTCCCGCTCACTCGCACCCGCTCCAGCGCGTCACGAACAGAAGTGTCGGCCGCCAGCGACTCTCCCGCAGGTTGCATCACTCGCAGAATCTGCCGCTGACCATGGCGCAAGCGCCCTTCTGCCGACGGAAGGTGTATTCCGTCCTGTATAGCCAGTCCCTCATAAATGGGCTCGTGCTGCAATTGCGACGCGACGAAGAGACTCACCAGATTTGCGATCATCAGCGGAACAATGACTGCATAATCCTGTGTCATTTCAAAGATCATCAGCACCGAAGTCATCGGAGTGCGCACCACGCCCGCAAACACCGCGCCCATTCCCACCAGCGCGTAAGCGCCCGGGGTTGCGGTGTGGAACGGAAAGAAATGGTGCGCGACCGTCCCCACCGTCCCTCCAAGCATCGCGCCTATAAATAAGGAGGGTCCGAAGATGCCGCCGGCGTTGCCCGTCGCATAACTCGTAGTTACGGCCAGCAATTTCAGCACAACCAGCAGAGCCATCAACTGAAACGCCATGCGTCCATTCAAAGCTTCTCCCACAAAGCCGTAGCCAACGCCGAGAACTTGCGGCACAAACCATCCCATCAGGCCGACAATCAACCCGCCGACCGCAGGTTGGAACCAAACTGTTTTCTGCGGGAACCGCAAGAACCGCGCGCGGATGCCCAGGAGAATTTTGGTGAAGGCCGCCGACACCACGCCGCCCGCCACGCCCAGCACCGCATACACCGCAAACTCGGCCGGGTGCACCAGTTGATATTGCGGAACTTTAAAAAGAGGATGATCGCCCAGAAACACGCGCAGCACCATCCATGACGTGGCCGATGCCAGCACCACCGCGCCCATCACCGGTGCGTAGAGATCGCCCGTAATTTCTTCGAGCGAAAACAGCACCGCCGCTAGCGGAGTATTAAACGCGGCCGCAATCGCCGCCGCTGCTCCCACCGGAATGAGCTTCTTGACCTGTTCTGTAGGCAGCCCGAGAAAACGTCCCAGCACCGAGCCGATGCCCGCGCCCACCTGCACCGAAGGCCCTTCGCGCCCTAGTGGAATTCCCGACGCAAGCGTGGCCGATGTGCAGAAAAACTTGCCGAGCACAGTGCGCAGTGTGATGCGCCCGTCGCGCGCAAACAACGCCGCCTTCGTCTGCGGCACCCCGCTTCCCCGCGCATTCGGAAAATATCGATACAGCAGGTAGCCGATGCTGATCGACCCCGCCACCGGAAACAGTACACGCCGCCACGGAGCCCCACCCACCGGGTAAAGCCGCATTCCCATGTGTTCGGTCAGCACGATGAACGCGACTACCGCGGCTCCAGTAGCCGCGCCGATCACCAGCGCCAGGATCAGAAATATCTGTCCCTCGCGCTGTCGCAGCTCCACCAGGCTGCGTAGGAGCCGTTCTCTGATCCCCCATGCTTTCGGCCTTTGAACTTCTTCACTCATCTCTTTTTCGATGACTGCTCATAGATGCTGGAAAAGCCCTTAGAGCATACCGCACGCAAAATTCTCCCTGGAGTCTCGTAGAGCAAACTTCGATGTTCTCTCACGCGCCAAACCGCTCGGCAGCCCGCGCTTTCGCCTTCATCGCCTCTTCTTCACGATTCTTCGGAGGCGCCGATGTATCGAGCGAGCGCAAAAGCCGTCCCGCGACGTCAGCAATCTCATCGACCGCCCCCAGAAACGCCTCCTCGTTGGCCTTCGACGGCTTATTAAACCCCGTAATTTTTCTCACAAACTGCAGTGATGCCGCCTGCACTTCCTCATCCGTGACCGGCGGATCGAAGTTGAAAAGCGTCTTGATATTCCGGCACATTCGCGGAGAACCTCCCCTATCAACGAACTAATGACATTTTCTCATTCATGCGGGGATAGCGGAAACTCTGCAACCCTCAAATTCAGAGTTGCAGTTTAATTATGTACCGTGGTACATTAATACCATGGTAAACGAATCCCAACTGCTCGTCGAACGCGTTCAGACCGGCGTCCGCATGGAGAAGCGCCTGCTCAAGGTCCTCAAGGCCTTCGCCGAATATCACGACCTCACTCTCGGCGACCTGCTCGAAGGCATCGTCCTGCATGCCTTCGACGGCAAGACCCCGTTCAGCAGCGAATCGCTCAAGCGCATTCAGGACCTGAAAAAATTCTATGGCCTCGACCTCGACTCCAGCGCCAGCCACCGTCTCACCGAAATCCGCCGCCGCGCCGGGACCAAGCCCGCGCCGGAAAAGAAAATGCCGGAGAAGAAGAAATGACAGAACTTCTTTTGCCACCAGATCGTTCGTCGCCGCATCATTTGCCATCAGAGCAGTTAGCCAAGGCCCTGCTAATCCTGCGGTGGACCCTAGGTCTGGTTATTCTGCGGCAATCCCTGCGCTTCGCCTTCTCCCCGGGAGCCGCAGAGACCTTCGCCAAAACCGGAATGCCCAACGTCGTTCATCTGGCCCTGGCCTGGTCTGAGGCCGTGGCTGCCCTGCTGCTGCTGATCCCGCGCACGATCGTCATTGCTGGACGGCTACTGATTGCCGTTCTCGTGGCAGCGATCGTGATTCACCTGTTGCACAAGTGGTTTGACGTAGGAGTTCTGCTAGTGTACGGCGCTGCGGCGTGGACAATCGTGGCCGCGGAGTCCGTTCTCACGGCATAAGTATTATGAATGCTACTGGCAATAGCACTGGCACCGGCGAAGACCTGATCCGCCAATTCGAGCAGGGTGCAACTCCCGCCGCCACCTTCCACCACGCCGACCACGTCCGCCTGGCCTTTGAGTATCTGTCTCGATACCCGCTCTTAGCAACGTTGCAGCGCTTTCCCGACGCTCTGCAGCGCTTTGCCGCCGCCCAGGGAAAGGCGCAGCGCTACCACCAGACCATCACCTGGACCTATCTGTTTTTGGTGAACGAGCGTATGGCTCGCGCCGGTTCCCTGCAGACCTGGGAAGATTTCGCCCGCCGCAACCCCGATTTGTTCAACTGGAAAGAAGGCGTGCTGACCACCCTCTACCGCCAGGAAACGCTGGATTCCGATCTGGCCCGCCGTACCTTCGTTTTTCCCGACCAGAAAATTCTCATCGAGCGTCGGGTCTAGGTTGTCCCCGCCACCTGTCGCCTGTCCCTCAAATCACCCCCGCCCCGTTCACGAGTCCTTGAAGCCAGCCCACTTCTCCGTTACTATTCGGTTTTATCCTTTTATTACAGTTGTTCAAGGACTCCTGATGCCGCAAAACTACGTTCCCATCTTCCTCTTCCTCGCCGTCGTTGGCATTCTCATCCCGGTCACGCTGCTCGTCGCCAGAGTTATCCGCACCCAGAGTCCCAATCGCGTCAAACTCATGCCCTACGAATGCGGCATCGATCCCTACGACAACGCCCGCGGACGCTACACCGTGCGCTATTACATCATTGCCATCCTCTTCGTGGTCTTCGACGTCGAAACCATCTTTCTCTTTCCCTGGGCGGTCAAGTTCAAAGCGCTAGGCGTCTTCGGCCTCATCGAGATGCTGGTCTTTCTTGGCATCCTGATCGTCGGCTATGTCTGGATCTGGAAGAAGGGCGCTCTCGAATGGATCTAGCCTCGTCGGATCCAAATCCGGCGACTCCGCATCCCGCTGCTCCCGCCGAAGTTTTCACCGCGAGCCGCTGGACCCGCGGCAATTTCTTTTTTCCCACCCGCATCGAGGTGAGCGCCTTGCGCGTGAGCCGCGTGAAACGCCGCCTCTTTGGCCGCACGGAAGAGAGCATCTCGACCTCCCAGGTTGCCTCGGTGAAAATTTCGACAGGAGTCTTCTGGTCCGACATTCTGATCGAGTCGACGGGAGGCACCGATCCGATCGCCAGTCACGGCCATCGCAAAGCCGACGCAATTCGCATCCGCGACCTGGTAGAAGGCTTTCAGGCAGCCAGACGCTGACGTGCAAATTCGATGTTCAATCCCGTTTTGTGACGCCGGTCACATACCGGGCCACGAGCAGATGTTAAAAGTGGAAGTTTCTTAACGTTAACGAGGATTCGCAGACACATTTTTGCGCCAATTTCCTAGGCACTATAGATAGATAGAACGAAACTGCATGGCTGAGGAAGTTAAAACTCCTGCTCCACCACCGCCGCCGGAGGGCGAGAAGAAGCCGACGGCGGAAAAGACCGTTCCCCTCGCGCAAAGTGCCGCTCCAGCCGCGCCCGGTGAACCTGCCGCCGCACCAGTCGCAGCCCCGCCACCCAAGCCCGCCGCGCCTGCCGAACCCAAGGCGCCAGCGTCCGGGCCCGAAAAGCCCGTAGTTGCGTCGGCCACCGCCGCTCCACCGAAGCCCGCAGCCCCCGCCGCCAAGCCTGCCGCTCCAGCTAAAGCGCCGGTGCCGACGCCGGTGCCCTGGACTTCCCCCTTGGTCGAAAAATACCGCGCGCAATATGGCTCCGGTCTCGAGCCGCTGACTTATCTGGGCCAGAACTACTTCAACGTCGACCGCTCCCTCATTCCAGACTTCCTGCGCCTGCTCTGCGATGAAGAGCAGTTCGACTACTGCGTCGACATCACCGCGACCCACTATCCCAAGCGCGAAAAACAATTCGAAGTTATCTGGATCCTTTATTCTTTCCCGCGCAACCAGCGCATCCGCGTAAAAACGCAGATCGCCGACGGCGCCTCGATTCCATCGGCTGTCTCCATCTGGCCGACCGCCAACTGGCTCGAGCGTGAAGTCTACGACATGTTCGGAATTCAATTCGACGGCCATCCCGACCTGAAGCGCATCCTGCTGCCCGACGGTTGGAAAGGCTTCCCGCTGCGCAAAGATTACGGAATCCTGCAGCAGGATCAGGAATGGGTGCAGATCAACCTGGGAATCGAGAGCGGCCAATGAACGACAAAATCACGGCCGACCAAGTAACGACCGGTAAAACAACGGCTGATCCCAAAGACAACAGCACGACCGTTATCTCCACCCGCGCCCATTCTCATCTCGAGCTCGAAACTCCCGAGAAGCCCTACCTCGATTCAAACGAACTCATCATTAATATGGGCCCGCAGCATCCGGCCACGCACGGCGTGCTGCGCGTCATCCTGAAGCTCGACGGCGAAAAAGTTCTAGGCACCGAGTGCGTCATCGGATATCTGCATCGCGGCGTGGAAAAAATCGCCGAGAACCGCACCTACACGATGTTCAATCCCTACGTCGATCGCATGGATTACGTCGCCGCCGTCTCGAACGGCCTCGGCTATTGCGAAGCCGTCGAAAAGCTGCTGAACGTCGAAGCACCCGCGCGCGCCAAATACATTCGTGTGATCCTGACCGAATTGAACCGTATCGCCAGCCACCAGCTCTGGCTGGGCACCCACGCGCTCGATATAGGAGCCATGACGCCGCTCTTCTATACATTTCGGGATCGCGAGGAGATCCTTAAAATTTTCGAGCGTTACTGCGGAGCCCGCCTCACCACCCACGCTTTCCGCATCGGTGGATGCCAGTACGAGACCTATGCCGGCTTCGAAAAAGAGGTCAAGAATTTCCTGACCTTCTTCGCCCCGAAGATCGACGAATACGAAACGCTGCTTACTACGAATCGCATCTGGCTCGAGCGAACCAAGAATGTCGGCGTAATTTCCGCCAAAGATGCCATAGCCCTAGGCGTAACCGGTCCCGTCTTGCGCGCCAGCGGCGTGAAGTGGGATCTGCGCAAAGCCCAGCCCTACGCCGCCTACTCCGATTTCGATTTCGAAATTCCCATCGGCGAAAACGGAGATACCTACGATCGATACCTTGTCCGCATGATCGAGATGCGCCAGTCCATGCGCATCATCGAGCAAGCCGTCAACGGAATCCCCGAAGGCCCGATCATGGGCAAAGTTCCCAAGGTGATCAAGCCGCCCGTCGGCGAGATCTATCATTCCATCGAAGCTCCCAAAGGCGAGCTGGGATACTTCATCGTCAGCGACGGTTCAACCCAGCCCTATCGAATCCGCGTGCGCCCGCCCTCGTTCGTCAACCTGCAGGCGCTCGACATCATGGTGCGCGGCCTGCTGGTAGCCGACGTAGTCGCGGTAATCGGAACGCTGGATATCGTTCTCGGCGAGGTCGACCGCTGATGATCCACCAGATGATCAATCAGTTCATGTCCTACCTCGGCAGCGACCTGACCCCAGGCTCGGCCAACAACCAGCTCTGGGCGCTCATCTACGTGCTGATTATTTTCGCCGGAGTATCGCTGGCCGTAGTCTGCATGAACTGGATCGAGCGCAAAGCTCTGGCCCATTTCCAGATTCGCCTCGGTCCCATGCGCGTAGGCCCGCACGGATTGCTGCAGCCCATAGCCGACGCGCTCAAGTTGATGCTCAAAGAAGACATCATCCCCGCCGAGGCTGATCAGTTTGTTTTCTGGGTCGCGCCCCTGATCGGACTGCTCGCCTCGTTCACCGTCTATACCGTAATTCCGTTCGGCCCCTCGCAAGCCGTAAGCGACATGAACATCGGCATCCTCTTTATGCTGGGAGTGTCGTCGCTTGGCGTCCTGGGCATAGTCGTCGCCGGCTGGGCGTCAAATTCCCATTACCCGCTGATGGGAGCGCTGCGCTCGAGCGCGCAGATGGTTTCCTACGAGGTAGCCATGGGCCTCGCCATAGTCTCAGCGATCCTGATGACCAGCATGAAGACCGGCACGGGCACGCTGAGCATGATCGGCATAGTCCAGTCACAACACGACCAGGGCGTCTGGTTCCTCTTCAAATTCTTTCCCCTTGGTTTCATAGCATTCGCCATCTTCGCCATCGCCATGGTCGCCGAGACCAACCGCGCCCCTTTCGACCTGGCCGAAGCCGAATCCGAACTGACCGCAGGGTTCCACACTGAATACAGCGGCCTGCGCTGGTCGCTCTTCATGCTCGCAGAATATGCGGCCATGATTGCCGTCTCCTCGATCGCAGTCACTCTCTGGCTCGGCGGATGGATGCGTCCATTTCCCAATCTGCTGAGCGCCCCGGCGTGGGATTTCATCTTCTCTCTATTTCCCGGCCTGACCTTTCTTGGCCTAGCCGCGATTGCCGCGATAGGAACGGCGCGCATGCCCTCGCACTCCTTTTTCAGAATTCAGCGCGCTGGCCTGGCTGTCTTCGCCGCCATACTAGGTTTCATAGCGTTACTGCTGCTCGTAATCGCGGTGGTCGGCCGCTCGTCGGATACGAGCGTAGCCGCCAGATTCGATCAAGGTATCGGCTACGTATATTGGTTCGTGCTGAAAGTGGCTGTCTTCATGTACCTCTTCATCTGGTATCGCGCGACCTGGCCGCGTTACCGCTTCGACCAGCTAATGAAAATTGGATGGAAGGTGATGCTGCCAATCTCGCTCGTAGTCCTGATCGTCACGGCGATCGTAGGAGTGCTAGTCTCATGAACCCAGCCATGAATTCCGGCACGCTGCAGGTAGCGCAAGAGATGGCGCCCGTGGCCACGCCGTGGTTCTTCTACGTACTGGCCGGACTAGCCGTAGCGAGCGGTGCCGCAGTCATCATGCTCCGCAACGCCGTGCACTCGGCGCTGGCGTTGATCATAACCTTGCTCTCGGTAGCCGGCCTCTACCTGATGCTGTATGCACCCTTCGTAGCCGGCGTCCAGATCATCGTCTATGCCGGCGGAATCATGGTGCTGTTCCTGTTCGTGATCATGCTGGTCAATATCGAACGCTCGTCCCAGGAGCGCAGATTCAATCGCATCTGGCCTATAGGCTTGGCCGCATCGTGCGCGCTGGTGGCGTTGTTCGTCTCCGCGCTGGTGAAGGGCAGGGAACTGTTTCCGGATCGATTGGTCAGACTCTCCGAAGGATCGAACACGCAACTGATAGCCGGCATGTTGTACGGAGAAGCGAACAAAATGGGCGAGTATACCTTCGCCTTCGAGATCGCTTCGTTGCTGTTGCTGGTGGCAATTATGGGCGCAGTAATCATGACGAAGAAAAAGATATAGCGCATCGTTCGCTGATCGCTGTTCGCAAAATCCGCGGAGGTGGCCAGCTGTAGCGAACGGCGAGTTGCGAAGGACGAATAGCGAACAGCTAATTTTATGGTTCCAATAACTTCATTTCACTATCTCGTGGTGGCCGCCGCCCTCTTCGCGTTGGGCGTGATCGGCGTACTAACCCGCCGCAACGTAGTGATCGTGCTGATGTCGATCGAGCTGATTCTGAACGCCGTCAACCTGAACCTGGTAGCCTTCTCGCGAATGTGGGGAGGCCTGCACGGCCAGCTCTTCGCAATTTTCATAATAGTAGACGCCGCCGCCGAAGCCGCCGTAGGCCTCGGCATCCTGATCGCCTTCTTCCGTAACAAGGAGACGGTCAATATAGACGAGATCGATTTGTTGAAGTGGTAGAAAAGGCGACGAACAGCGAACGACGAACGACTAACGACTAACGACATGTTTTTCTTAAACCATATCTACCTGATCCCGCTCTTCCCGGCCTTCGGCGCCGTGATCATGTTCTTTTTCGGTCGAAAGCTGCAAAAGGCTACCGTCAACGCCGTCTGCGTGGGTGCAGTCGTCGTCGCCTTCCTCTTTGCCTGCCTTACGGTGGTCGAGTACACGCACTTTTCCCACGGCACCGGCCAGCCCTTTGAGAAGGTGGTTTACACCTGGCTCGGCACCGGCGACGGCCATCTGACCTTCGCCAAAAAAGACGGCTCGCCCGCCCCCTTCAACGTCGAAGCCGGATTCCTCCTCGATCCACTGTCCTCCATCTGGCTGCTCTTCGTCACCGGCGTGGGCATGCTCATCCACATCTACTCCACCGGATACATGGCGCACGAAGGCGGCTACTACCGCTTCTTCGGATACCTCAACCTCTTCATGTTCGCCATGCTCACGCTCATCCTCGCGAACAACTACATGATGCTGTTCGTGGGATGGGAAGGCGTTGGCTTGTGCTCGTACTTGCTGATCGGTTTTTACTTCCATCGCCACTCCGCATCGACCGCGGCCAATAAGGCATTCATCGTGAATCGCATCGGCGATGCCGGCTTCATCCTGGGAGCCCTCACGCTGGTCTGGTATCTCGGTTCCTTCCGCTTCATCGACATCAACGCCGCCGCCCGCAGCGGACACTTCGCCATAGGCGATCCCGTCCTGACCGCCGCCGCGCTCCTCCTCTTCGTAGGAGCCTGCGGCAAGTCCGCCCAGCTTCCTCTCTATGTCTGGCTGCCCGACGCCATGGAAGGCCCAACCCCAGTTTCGGCCTTGATCCACGCGGCCACAATGGTCACTGCCGGCGTCTACATGGTCGCGCGCTCCAACGCAATCTTTGTTCTAGCGCCGACCGCTATGAAAACGGTGGCCATAGTAGGCGCACTCACGGCCGTCTTCGCCGCGTCAATCGGCTTGGTCCAGAACGACATAAAACGCGTGCTCGCCTATTCCACCGTATCGCAACTGGGATACATGTTCCTCGCGCTAGGCGTAGGAGCCTTCGCCGCCGGCGTCTTCCACGTCTTCACTCACGCTTTCTTCAAAGCCCTGCTCTTCCTCGGCTCCGGTTCCGTGATCCATGCCATGAGTGGCGAGCAGGATATGAAGTTTATGGGCGGCCTGCGTCACCGCATTCCGACCACCTATAAAACAATGTTGATCGGAACCCTCGCCATCGCCGGAATCTTCCCCTTCGCCGGCTTCTTCTCGAAAGACGAAATCCTGTGGCAGACCTGGTCCTCCGAAGGCGGAGCCTATCGCATCCTCTGGTTCGTCGGCTACGGCACTGCGTTGATGACTGCCTTCTACATGTTCCGCCTCATGTATCTAACCTTCTTCAGCCCCTCGCGCATGAGCCAGGAGGTCGAGCACCACGTGCACGAATCTCCGAAGTCGATGACCGTTCCGCTCGTGATTCTCGCGATCTGTTCCATAGGAGCAGGCTGGCTCGGTTGGCCCGGCAGTCTCGGCGGCTCCGACCGCTTCGCCAAATTTCTGAATCCAGTCTTCGCGCGCGAAGCCGTCGTCTTAGCTGTGGAAGGGAAGTCCGCCCAATTAGCCGCCGGAGAAAAAGAAGCCGAGCACACCGACAAGACCGAATATGTCCTGATGTTCTTATCCCTGGCCGCCGCAGGCGTGGGCTGGGGAATGGCGCGCCGCTCCTACCTCAACGCGGGCAAAGATTACGTCGAGCCCATAGCCGCGAAAGCTCCTCCGCTCTACACCCTGCTCTACAACAAATGGTTCGTAGACGAAGGTTACGACTACATTTTTACCGGACGCCGCAAGGTTGGCGACATTCGCATGGGCGTCATGGGCGCAGGCGAAGCCTCCTCATGGTTCGACGCCAACATCATCGACGGAGCCGTCAACGAAGCTGGCTGGGCAACTCGCGCGATCGCCACGCTTTCCACCTGGTGGGATAAATGGGTCATCGACGGCGTAGGCGTAAACGGTCCGGCGATTCTGGCCCGCATGCTCTCGTATCCCACTCGCCTCTTTGAATGGGGCCTGATGCAGTGGTACGCCCTGGTCATGGTAGCGGGCTTGGTAGGATTTGCGTTTTATTACGTGTATCACTGAAAAGGCTGCACGCTACGAGATTTCGTCTCTGAGGTTTTATGTATTGTCATCCCGAGCGAAGCGAGGGATCTGCATTTTGACGCATCCGCGGAAATGCAGATTCATCGTCGCTAGGCGCTCCTCGGGACAAGAAGACTGAGAACTGTTCTTATGCAGAGTCACATTCTATCGATTATCCTCTTCACGCCTCTGGTGGGCGCCTTCGTTCTCCTCTTCGTCCCGAAAGAGAACAAAGACGCGGTCCGCTGGATGGCGAACATTTTCGCCCTCGCCGGTTTCCTCATCTCGCTGCCGCTCGTGCCCATGTTCTGGGCGCAGCGTTTCCAGCCCGGCTTCAAATTCCTCGAAGGCACGGCGAATAACTGGATCCCCTCGATCGGCGCGGGTTACAACCTGGGCATTGACGGCATCTCGTTTTTGCTGATCATGCTCACCACGCTCCTGGGATGGATCTCCATCCTCTGTTCGTGGACCGCCATCGAAGTTCGCGTTAAGGAATACTACATCTGGTTCCTGCTCCTCCAGACGGGCATGCTCGGCGTCTTCATGGCGCTCGATTTCTTCCTCTTCTTCGTCTTCTGGGAAGCGATGCTCGTGCCCATGTACCTGCTGATCGGCATCTGGGGAGGCCCGCGCAAACTCTACGCCGCTATCAAATTCTTCCTATATACGTTGCTGGGCTCGGTGCTGATGCTCTTAGGCATCCTGTATCTCTACTTCCATCACCACGCGCTCACCGGAGTCTTCACCTTCAGCATTCCAGAACTTTATAAGACCGCGCCGCTCATCCCGTTCAACGTCGCCATCTGGCTCTTCCTCGCATTCTTTATCGGATTCGCCATTAAGGTCCCGATGTTCCCCTTCCACACCTGGCTGCCCGACGCCCACGTGGAAGCCCCCACCGCCGGCTCCGTAATCCTGGCTGGCGTTTTGCTGAAGATGGGAACCTACGGCTTCGTCCGCTTCTCACTCCCATTCTTTCCCGGAGTCGTCTCGCATCCCAAAGTCCAGGGCTGGATGATCGGCATCTCGCTGGTAGGCATAGTCTACGGCGCGCTAGTCTCGCTAATGCAGAAAGACATGAAAAAGCTGGTGGCCTACTCCTCGGTCAGCCACTTAGGCTTCTGCACACTGGGAATTTTCGTGCTGAATTCGGCAGGCATAAGTGGTTCAGTCCTGCAGCAGATCAATCACGGCATCTCCACCGGCGCGCTCTTCTTGATCGTAGGCATCCTCTACGAACGCCGTCACACCCGCGAAATCGCCGAGTACGGCGGCATCTCGAACGTCATGCCCGTCTACGCCACCATCACCATGATCATGTTCCTGTCGTCGATGGGCCTGCCGCTGCTGAACGGCTTCGTAGGCGAATTCACCATCCTCCAGGGGGCCTTCACCGCCAACTGGAGATGGGCCGCGTGGGCAGCCCCCGGCGTGGTTTTAGCAGCGGCGTACTTGCTTTGGCTCTACCAGCGCGTCTTCTTCGGAACCGTAACCAATCCCAAGAATGAAAAGCTGCACGATCTGACGCCGCGCGAAATTCTAACCTTCGCCCCGCTCATCATCATGGCTCTGTGGATTGGCCTCTATCCCAAGCCATTTTTCCAGATTCTGGAGCAGCCGGTGAACCAGCTAGTTCAGACGATTCATCAGGGTTCGAATCTCAACGCGCCGGTGAACGCACGGATCGCGTCGCCCCCTGTAGTAGTGGGAACAACCGCGACTGCCGCGACCCCCATAACGAAAGCGAGCAACTAAGTGCGAGGCCTTTCACCCACCGAATACCGCCTGATGCTGCCGATGGTCGAACTCACCATCTTCGCGCTAGGCATTTTGTTGATCGACCTGATGATCCCGAAAGGCTGGAAGTGGCTCAACGCCTTGGGCGCCTTCATGGGCGTCTTCTTCGCCGCCGTATGCGTGTGGCAGATCCAAGTGACGCTCCCCCTGCGCGGCGCATTTGCTGGCTTCGCCAACTCGCTCTATGTCGATCGCTTCGCCATCTATTTCTGGTACCTCTTTCTAGTCGGAGCCGCCATCTCCATCCTGATGTCGGTCCACTATCTCGATCTCGAAGACGAGCAACACGGCGAATATTACTCGCTGCTGCTGATGGCCGTAGTAGGCATGATGTGCATGGCGGCCGGTATCGACATTGTCCTGCTCTTCATCGGCCTCGAACTGATGGCGATCTCGACCTACGTGTTAGTAGGATTCCTCCGCCGCGACCGCCGCTCCAACGAAGCCGCCCTGAAATATTTGCTGCTCGGCGCATTCTCCTCCGGCATCTTCGCCTACGGTCTCTCGCTTTTCTACGGAATCTCCGGCAGCACCAACCTCGCCGTCATCCAGCGCGCCGTAGCCGCGCAAAAGCCGCACAATCCCGTAGTAATCCTGGCGCTGCTGACCACCATGGTCGGATTGCTCTTCAAAATTGCCGCCGTCCCCTTCCACCAGTGGGCGCCGGACGCTTACGAAGGCGCGCCCACCAGCATCACCGGTTTTATGTCCGTAGCGGTGAAAGCCGCAGCCTGGGCGCTCCTCCTGCGGATTCTGGTCTTCGGACTCTGGCCCCTGCGCTCAATCTACATTCCAGTCATCGTTTTCGTTGCCATAGCGACGATGACCGGCGGCAACTTCGCCGCCCTCACCCAAACCAATACCAAGCGCCTTCTCGCGTACTCTTCTATTGCGCATGTCGGCTACATGTTGCTGGCGTTCGTCGCGATGGGGACTTCGCAACCGGGCAGTGCTGCCTTCAACGACGGCTTCAAAGGCATCCTCATCTACCTCCTTGTCTACACCTTTATGAATCTCGGAGCCTTCGCCGTAGTAGCCTCCCTGCGCCAGCGCAACATCATCGGCGACGAGATCGACGACATGGCCGGACTCTACCAGCGCTCCCCGGTAGAAGCCGTCTTAATGCTTCTCTTCCTCCTGTCGTTAGCCGGAATCCCTCCCGCCGCCGGATTCCTCGGCAAGTACTACATCTTCCTGAGCCTGATCGAAAGCCAGCATTACGCACTGGCCTCGTTAGGCGTTCTCTATTCGCTGTTCGGTCTCTACTATTACCTGAAGATTGCCAACTCCATGCTGATGCGCGCCCCGGTAGAAACCGGACGCATGCCCGTCAGTCTCGGCATGCGCGTAGCCGTAGGCATAGCCGCTCTGGCAACGCTAGTCATCGGAGTGTTCCCCGAGCCCTTCATCCACAGCGCCAACTGGACCCTGAACATCGTCCAGTCTCCCCACGTAGCGGCCCTGGTGAAATGAAGCGAAAGCCAAGTGAAGCGAGGGGCAGCTCTCGGCTCTCAGCAGTCCGTAGAGGCTCAGTTTGATTGTTTTTATGCGGGAATGTTTCCTCAAACTGCTCCACTACCGGCGTTTATGCGAACCGATTTCCCCTGTGATCCTCCGTGTTCCCCGTCGTTGAAGCCTTTGACTTCCTTCGTCGACATCGCTATTTTCATCCCGCTACACACAGCCTGAAAGCTCACTTTCACTTTTTTCATCACAAATTCGATGTACCTGCATCACATACACGCCCGCCGAAATCATGCAACAATCCTCTCAGTATGCAACATTTGAGAAGTGTGTCCGTCTCCAGAGACGGTGCAACCGCCGAAATTGATCATCGGCCATCCTTGATAACTGAAGATCGGTGAAGGCCTTTGCAGACTCGGCCAAGGCAGGCCCATTTCCCGTAAATTACCTGGCTCACCTGTTCTGGATCATTCGCTCCATTCGCCCCGCGGCAAATAAAAACGGTGTTAATCGGAATGATACTAGCGATGTTAATCACAACGATACCTGGGGGGTAGGGGGGGGTGGGGGGGTACGGTACGGGGTAACAGACCGGGAGCATCCCTGACAAAACAGACCGGGCGGATTCCTGACACTGCATAGCAGTGGCGAGCGCTGGTACAACCGAGCGCATGCCATGGAAGGCACTGCCCAGATATCAGCATTCCGTTTCGCTCGTCCGTTCTGGTTTAGAATTTCTCTGCATGTCTGAGAATCCTGACCTCGAGCCAGTTTCGTCTCCCCGAAAGAAAAATCCGTTGGTTTCGCTAGCCCGCTACTCCGAGATCGGATTCATCATTCCCGCGGCAATCCTAGCCGGATTTTTTTTGGGCAAACTCGCCGACTACTGGCTGCACACCAAGTGGCTCTACCTCGTTGGACTTCTTTTCGGAGCCGTCATGGGATTCGGTCAGATGATCCGCATGGCCATGGGCGCCTTCAAAGACAAGTAAATATAAATAATAATGAATGAGCCCGAGCATCCCGCCGAGCCCGCCCCACCTCTGCCCGAGACTAAGGAAGACGACCGCATGCTCTACGAGCGCATCATTCCACGCCTCCTCCGCAACATGCTAGTAGTCAGCACCCTCCTGCTAGCCCCGGCTTTCTGGTTTTACCGCTGGCCAGGCTCGATCGGCTTTGCCTTCGGAGCCGCTGTCTCCTATATCAATTTCCGCTCCCTGACCCGCGGAGTCGAAGCGCTAACCGACCGCATAGTCAATCAGAACAGCCGCGAAAAAGGAGGCCGTATCGTCTTCCGTTTCCTGGTGCGCTATCTGTTGGTAGGAGCCGCTGCCTATGCTATATTCAAGGGTTCTTCTCTGGCCTTCCGCGGTTTCCTGTGGGGCTTGTGCGTGCCGGTGGCAGCCCTGATGGCGGAAGCAGTATGGGAAGGGTTCTCGGCCTTCCGGCGGGACTGGTAACCGGGGCTGGGTAGCAATTGCATCAAGCTCGGGGCTCGTAGCTCGCAGCTATTCTGAAATCATAAAGTTTAATCATGGAACAACTGGTTTTTACCGCATTCCTAAATCGTCTTCTTGCCAAGCCGGTAGTGGCCTTGCTAACCGCGCTCCACATTCATGTTAAACATCCGGCCACGCCCATCTCCAATAGCTTCGCCATGGAACTCCTCGTGGCCTTGCTGCTGCTCGCGTTTTTCATCGCCGTCCGTCTCCGCCTTTCCGTCGAGCGCCCCGGCGCCCTCCAACACACCGCCGAAGGCATTAACGGATTTATCAGCGACATGGCCGACGAAGTGATCGGTCACCACGGCAACAAGTATGTTCCCTACCTGGCCACGTTAGGTATGTTCATTCTGATCTGCAACCTGATCGGCCTCGTGCCCGGTTTGGAATCGCCCACGGCCGTCCCCATCGTTCCGCTAGGCTGCGCGCTGCTGACCTTCTTCTACTATCAATTTCAGGGCCTGCGCGCCAAGGGCCCAATCGGCTACCTGAAAATTTTCATTGGCCCGCAGGATAAAGAGATGCCGCTGATGCTGCGCATATTCCTGCCAATCCTGATGTTCCCGATCGAAGTCTTCAGCCATCTCGCCCGCATCATGTCGCTGACGGTTCGTCTTTTCGCCAACATGTTTGCCGGAGAAATGGTCACGCTCGTCTTCTTTTCGCTGATCCCGTTAGGCATCCCCGTGATCTTCGAGGGCTTGCACATAGGCGTGTCACTGGTTCAGACGTATATTTTCATCCTGCTCCCCGCCGTCTACTTAGGCGAAGCAACAGGAGAAGCGCACTAAAGCAGTTGCCAGTACCCAGTAAATCGGCTGTTACTGGCAACTGCCGTTGAGGCAACAGCCGTTCAGCGTGAGGGTGCCGGCTTCCAAGCACGGCGTCAACCACCCACTGGCGGCAATTTATAAGGAGAAACACAATGCGGAAATTCCTGATGTTGCTTTTCGTAATGATGATGGCGTCGGTGATGGCAGTGCCGGCGTTCGCGCAAGGCGGAGCGGCAGCCACCGGCACCAACTGGGTGGCCCTGACCTCCGGCTTTGCAATCGCGATCGCGGCCGGTCTCGCGGCGCTAGGACAGGGAAAGGTTGCCGGAGCAGCCTGTGAAGCCCTGGGCCGCAATCCCGCGGCCCGTCCCGGAATCATGGTAGCCCAGATTCTGGGCCTGGCCTTCATCGAGTCCCTGGTGCTGTTCACCCTGGTTATTATTTTCGTAAAAGTGGCGTAAGCAACTCGCTTTGAGCGAAATGTAAAAAGGCCTCGTGTGAGGCCTTTTTCTTTTCAACCGGACTCCGCATTAACTGGGAACTGCGCACCGACTCTAGTTCTGCCGCTCCCCGTCCCAACTGGAGGCCGTATTGTCAGGAACTCGCTGCAACGCCTCCACCAAAACGCGGCGCAGTCGGTAGCGGCTGTCGAGATCCATGCTGACAAACTCGAAGCCAATCTCATTCACGCGCGCACGGCGCAGCAGCACCTCGCCGCGAATCTTCTTCACGCCCAGCGAAATTTCCACGTGCGCTTCCGAGCCGACCCGCAGGTTATCGTTGCGCGTCCCCATGCCGCCGCCCAGGCTCATCTCGCGCATCACGATGTTCGACCGTCCCCACGAACTCGACAGCGTTGCGGAAAGACTGCGCGGCAGCATAATTCGCTCATAACGCCGCTGGCGCACCCACGGACATCCTAGCGCGGGATCGAGCGGAGCTATGGCGATTTCCCCGTTTTCCAGCCCGCTCTCCACCAGAGCCTGCGGACCGTACCTCGGATCGATCTTCGCCAAAGCCTGAATCGCCGCAATGCGCAATTCGCGGTGCTGCACGTAACCGAAAAGTTTCTTGGTCTCAGCAATGGCGCGCAAAGCGGGGATCGCTTCCACCTCTCGCAACCGCCCCAGCGACTCGATCGCCTTCAACTGCACAAACGGTGGACGATTCTCCGCCTCCCCGACCGTAGCCAGCGCGATCAGGCTCGAACTGGCGTTGCGGTCCATGCTCATGCCAATCTCGTCGATGGCCTCGGGCAAAATCAGAGGATCCAGCAGTTCCAGCAGTTCCAGCAGCGTACGCCCGCGGTCAAGCGCGGCTCCATAAGCGATCTGGCGCACCAGGATGTCCTGATAGAACCGGTTGAACTCGCTCATGCGGCAGGGCAGTATCTCCAGGAGCGAAATCGGAGCGAGACGGCTTAACAGCCCCACCGTCGATGCTGCCTGGCGCGGTTGCCCCGAGCGCAGTATCTCGCTCAGATCGTCAATCGCCGGCTCTCCAAGTTCACCGACCAGTTCGACGATGCGGTCGCACTCCACGCGTTTGCGCGCGCGGAAGAACCGCTCAGCCAGGTGTTCGACCGAGTTCCGGGGCAATTGCTCTAAGACCTGAATCAAATTCTCCGGCAGTTGCTCCGCTCTGATCGCCTCTTCGATTATCTCTGGCAGCCGGTTCTCAATCCCCACCCTCGATCGGAGATCCTGCATCAGCGCCGGCCGCTCCAGGCCCATCTTCTCCAGCGACAGGCAGACTTCCGCGACGGCTTTGTACTTTTTGCGAGCACAGGCTTCCTGCCCGAAGCGCGCAAAGGCCGCGCTCAGAAGACTCTGAATTTCGCTGTCGTTTTCCGCTACCACCTTGTCGGCGATCATGGCGATCGTGTCCGGCATCACCTCGCCCGGCGCAGCCGCAAACAAGTCGGCCAGTTGAGCCAGGCCGATGGCCGTCTTGCGCCGCGGATCGGCATCCTTGGAGTTGAGTCCCGTGCAGTAGTTGATCAGAATCTTCGCCGCAATCTCGTTGTCGTCGCGCTCCAACAGCACTTCGACGAACTGCCTTATGTTCCGCGGTGGAACGCACGTCGCTTCCGCCGAAAGCAGAACGCTCTTCTTGCCCGCCTCCGGAATCTCCGCCCAGAACATGCGGTCAAGTATGTCGGCGTGCGACTCAACCAGCACCCCGGCCTTCGATAATTTATCTTCCTGCACGCGCAGAATCTGGCGGAGCGTGTCCATCTGCCGGCTCATGTGCTCCATCATCTCGTGCACGGCGTTGACCTTGACGTCGCCACGCTGGTAGCGGTCGAGAGCAAATTTGATCGCCATGCTCTCCGCTGCCTTCATCAAGAGCGGCGTGTCATTGCCCTCTGCGGAAGTATTCTCCGAAGCCTGGGCCGCCAGGCTTTCCAGCAACTGCGCCAGGTTGACCTTGGCCCCCTCGGGCGCATTGCCCAGTTCGACCTTGAGATTTTCCGGCGACGCCCCCGGATCCTGCATCGCCTTTCCGAAGTGCGTGAGCAGGCGAATGGTCTGAATGACCTCTTCTTCCTGCAAGGGCACGACTCCGCCCGTCCATGGCCCGGCCGCGACTGCCGTGCCTCCCGCAATCGCAACGTTCGGCACGCTTCCAACGGCCGTACCGTCGGCTCCATTTGCGCTTGCGCCCTGCGCCGCCGCTATCAACTGCAGCAGCTTCTGCGGATCATTGAGCCATTGTTTGAACTCCGGCCCCAGCGATTGCGCCGCCAGTTGCGCGGCCATCGATATCTCTCCCGTCGCCGGGTCGGCTGCCACGAACTTGACCTCATTAATCCGGATGGAAGAATTCTTGTTGTCGCCCAGAGTTTCCTTGATCTGCTTGGCGAAGTCCTGCGCCTTGGAACCGCCAATGGCGAAGGCGCGCACCAGCCGCGTAAAGTCATCGAGCGTAACTTTAGTGGAGAATAAAATACTGGAAAGTCCCGCAGCATTCAGCAGGTGCGCGAAGCTGCGCTCGGCTTGCCCCGCCTCCAGCGGAATGCCGTCGAGAAGGAGTTTGTTGTCAGAGACCCCGAGCAGAAACCCAGTATCCCCGCTCTTGGGCAGCGCCTCTTGCAGTTCGTTCCAAGCCGTCTCGAACTGATCTTCGGTACGCTTGTGGGTCACGCCATAAAGGCGGGTGTACTTGACCAGAATATTGAGACTATGCAGGAACGACCGGGCAGATGCGCTACGGCTGGCATCGGTTGAGACTACGTTAGCGATAACAGCCTCCTCTGAGTTAGGGTGGTTGGCATCTAGAGTAAGCGGGAAACACCACCAATGCACGATTACGGAGGTAATTGGGCCAAGGTTTGCGCCGCGAGCGAGTTACCCTGCCCCAGGGACAGGTCCTTTCGGTCATCATGACGCGTTAAACTATGGGTCGGTTCGTATTTGTGGCGCAAATCGTAGCGCCGCCGTCCCCACGGCCATCACGCCCGCGGAAAGCGAGCGCGAACGCACGCAGGCATGCATCACAGCGGCACTGTCATGAAAATTGAATTGCTTTTTTTCGGGGTACTAAAAGATGTGCTAAGCCGTTCGCGCGAAACCGTCGAGTTGCAGGATGGCGCCACAGTGCGCGAACTGCTCGCTCGCTATGCGCGAGAACTTCCTCAATTCGAAAAACTCCTGCCCTCGCTGGCGATTTCCGTCAATCGCGAATATGCCGAAATCGGGCGCCCTTTGCGCGATGGCGATGAAGTCGCCCTCCTGCCGCCAGTAAGCGGCGGAAAACAAGACAGCGGCATCACCAACACTAAGAGCGACGGGAATAATGAGGTGAGAATCACCCGCGATCCAATCGACGCGCAGCAAGTCGCCGCCAGATTGCAGCGTCCATCCGATGGCGCGCTCGTGATCTTCGAGGGCGTGGTTCGCAACCATTCGCGGAATCGCCGCACCCTCTATCTCGATTATGAAGCTTACGAAGAAATGGCTCTCCAGCAGATGCAATCGCTCGCATCCCAGGCGAGCCAGCGTTTTGCGGTTCGCGCCGCCTCCATCATCCATCGCCTCGGCCGCCTGGAAATCGGCGAAACCAGCGTCCTCATCGCGGTCGCTTCCGCCCATCGCGTCGCCGCCTTCGCCGCCTGCCGCTGGATCATCGATACCCTGAAAAAGACCGTCCCGATCTGGAAGAAAGAACACTTCGAAGACGGAGCCGTGTGGGCCGATGGCGAGCCCTTTCCCGAAGAAATCCTGCGTTCCCAGGGCGCTGCCGCAAAGGAGCCCGCATCCAATTGATTGAATCCCGGATGACACGCATTCCAATCCCATCGCTAAAGAGGTTGCGAGAAGCCAGCGGCCAGACGCTGGCAGCGATCTTACTGCTCTGCATCGTAGCCGCCGTCGCCGACGCCGAGGAGCCCCAAACCACCGTCAAGGTCGACGTCAAGCTCGTCAACGTCTTCGTCACAGTCACCGATTCTCGCGGCGCCCCCGTCGTCAATCTGACCAAAGATAATTTCGTCCTTAAAGAAAATGGCAAAGAGCAGAAGATCGCCATCTTCGACAAGGAATCGGCTCTGCCTCTTTCCATTGTCCTCGCCGTCGATACGAGCCTGAGCACCAGGAAAGATCTTCCGCTCGAACTCTCCTCCGCCCGCAAGTTCGCCCACACCATCGTTCGCCCGCAAGACGGACTAGCCGTTTACAAATTCAGCGAAGAAGTCAGTCAGATGGTCTCCTTCACCTCCGACTTGAAAAAAATCGACGCCGGCATCGACCGTGTCCACAACGGCTCGGCCACCGCTCTCTACGACGCAGTTTTCTTAGGATCGCAGGCGCTCAGCCGCCGCCAGGGCAGAAAAGTGATGGTCATCATCACCGACGGTGGAGACACGATGAGCCAGGTGAGCTACAAAGAAGCCCTGCGTGCCGCGCAAGAGGCCGAGGCGATCGTCTACAGCATCATCGACGTCCCCGTCGAAGCCAGCGCCGGACGCGACATCGGCGGCGAGCACGCTCTCATCCAGATCTCCGCCGATACCGGCGGCAAATATTATTACGCCACATCGCTCGCGCAGCTCGACGACGCCTTCCAGAAAATCAGCAACGAACTCCGCACCCAATATTTGCTCGCCTACTATCCCTCCGAACGCTATGCCGACTCCGATTTTCGCCAACTCCATGTCGACCTCGCCAGCCCCCCTCCCGGAGGCCCTTTTCAATCCCACTATCGAGCCGGCTACTACACGCGCAAAGGCACCTTCTGACATCACACTGAATACGAAATCCTGAAGTTCTGGCTCCGCGCAAATCCGCAAATCCATAGAGAATGCCAGTTGGCTCGCGGTCACCTGCGCTCATTTTTTCGCCAATGTCTATTGCTTGCAATACAATACAGTCTTTCCTGTACAGCGCCCTGTCTTGGATTGTAAATTGCAATACTCTGTGTACCGCGGAGTTTGCATGACGCAGAACTCTGTGTGCTCATTTTGGAAAATGCGGCTCTCAGAAATGAATTTTCGGAAGTCGATCCACCAATTTTCGCAGACCGTTCCCTCAGGAGGGAGATTTATGGTTAAGTTTCGGATGTTGTTAGGCATTCTGACTTTTGGGCTGGTGTTGGCTCTGATGGTCACCGGTGCCGTAGCTCAGGAAACCACAGGCGGCTTGCAAGGCGCCATAAAAGATGCCTCAGGCGCAGTCGTCGCCGGCGCGCACGTGGAAGTCTCCGGCTCGTCGCTGGAAGGCAAGAAATCAGCAGACACGGACAATTCTGGCTATTATCGTTTCGCCAACCTGCCGCCGGGAACTTACACGATCACGGTCAGCGCGAAGGGCTTCTCGACTGTCAAGCGTGAAGGTATAGGCCTCGAAGTCGGCCACCTTCCCACGATGGACATCACCCTTCCGATCGGCACGAGTTCCACGGTGGTTGAAGTAACCACGACGGCCCCGCTGATCGATACGACCACCACTACCAACCAGACCAACCTTAACACTGAAGAGCTTGACTCTACGCCCCACGGCTACAGCTTCCAGTCGGTCATTCAGTTCGCGCCGATGGCTCGCAACGAACCTCTCGCCGGCATGACCATCAACGGCATGGCGAGCGGCGGCACCGGCGGTTCACTGCCGGGCAGCAGCGGCAACGGCAACGCGTTCGGTTACTCGGTCGGCGGCGCTGCTGACTCCGAGACCACTTACCTCGTCGAAGGCCAGGACACGGAAAACATTTCCGGCGGCTACTCCAATGCCAACGTCCCCTTCCAGTTCATTCAGGAAGTTCAAGTCAAGACTTCGGGCATCGAGGCCGAGCACGGTGGCGCTCTCGGTGGCGTAGTCGACGTAATCATGAAGAAGGGCAGCAACGCCTTCCACGGTTCGATATTTAGCTCGTATGAATCCTCCGGACTCGATGGCAATCCGGCGAACCCCTTCCTGCGGTATGATCCGACTAACGCGGCAGGGAACGCTCCTCCTTTTGACGACGCTTCCCAGATTTACTCGGCGCAGAAACAGCACTTCCGCATCGTTCAGCCCGGCTTCACTGTTGGCGGCCCGATCCTGAAAGACCGCTTGTGGTTCTTTGCCGGCTTTGCGCCGCAGTATCAAGCCCACTCTGAAACCGTGAACTTCACTAACTCGACACTTCCAATCAACCAAGGCCTCGGGAACCAGTACTTCACCCAAGACCAGCAGCAATACTTCGGCAACGCTCGCCTTGACGCGACTCTAACCCAGAAGATCCGCGTTTTCGGTTCCTGGCTCTATCAGTACACGCGCGAAACTGGAGACGAACTCCCGATCGGCGATCCGATTAGTGCAGAATCGAGTTTGGTGAACACGGCTATCGGCAACCCAATAACGCTCTTTTCGCACGGCCTCGGTTTCGCAGCTCCGAACGCCACCTACAACACTGGCGCTGACATCACCCTGACTCCTAAGATTGTCTCCACCACCCGCTTCGGATACTTCTTCCAGAATTATCACGACTTCGGCTGGCCGACCAACAGCCCGAACCTTCAGTGGAGTACCGGTGGCGTAGGGGGAGTTGACAACACTGGCGCCCCCTTGCCGGCTGCTCTACAGCAGAATCAGGGAACCAGCACTACTCCCTACCTTTCGAGTTACACCCTTTACAACGCCAGCAAGCACTTCCAGTTTGACGAAGACATAGCCTTCTTCAAGAGCGGCTGGTGGGGTACTCACAACTTCAAATTCGGCTATCAGCTCAACCATCTCTCTAACATAGTCGACCAGAACGGCAACGTCCCCAACGTATTCCTCAATGTGGGCGCGGGGACCAGCCACGGAGGGTTCACATCCACCGGCGGCGCCAACTGCGCCATTCTGGCGGCCGAATGGAATGGCAACTGCGCCGGCCAGTACGGCTTTGCTGTCGTGCAGGATTTCGCCACCGTCCTGCCCGTGGCCGCTGTGGACTGGAACCACGGCTTGTTCGCGCAGGATGCCTGGACCGTTGGGCACGGCGTGACCCTCAACCTCGGCATCCGCATCGAGCATGAGAGCCTCCCCGCTCCGGGTGATTTTCTCGAACCTGATGGCCAGAAGATCAAGTCCATCAACTTCAGTTGGAGCGACAAAATTGAGCCGCGCCTCGGATTTGCATGGGATGTCAAGCAGAATGGCAAGCTGAAGGTCTTCGCCAGCTATGGCGTCGTCAATGACGTTATGAAACTCCTGCTGGCCCAGACCTCTTGGGGCGCCCAGGCATACGAGCAGTGCAGCTACGCCCTGGGTCCGGATTCGATGGGCACGTTCACAAACTCAGACATCGACGTGGTCTTCAAGGGTGGCCGCGCTTGTCCGAGCGCCGCTCCCACTGTTGGGGCTAATTTTGCCACCGGCGCACCACCCCAGTCCTTCATGGATCCGTCCGGTGTTTCGCTGATTGAAAACGTCAATTTCCGTCCGTGGGAGCCTGTCGCACCCAACGTTAAACCTTATCGTCAGCACGAGTACGTCGCTGGCGTCGACTATCAGATTGGTAAAGACTGGGCCTTCGAAGCCCGTTACGATCGTCGCCGTCTTGACCACATCCTCGAGGATTCGTCGCTGGCGGACAAGTTCTGGGGCGAAACCTATACCATCGTCAATCCTGGCGAGGGTGTGAACAAGACGATTGGTAGCTATGCCAACTTCCTTACCTCTCTGGGTATGGATTATGGCGTCCCGGGATGGGCCTTCAACGACACTACAGATTACGGTTCCGGCGCGGCCTTCGGTACCTGTCCATCTTGCCCAGCCATGCCTAAGGCCATCCGCGACTACGATGGCATAGAACTCCGGCTGACCCATGCCACATCCAAGCACTGGAACGGCATGTTCAGCTACACCTGGAGCCGCCTGTGGGGCAACTATAGCGGCCTGACCACCACCGACCAGAGTGACGGCGGTATTACCGGCCGCAACTCGCCTGACACCACCCGATCGTTTGACGAACCTTTCTACTACTTCGGCGCCAATGGCAAGTCCAACAATGGCCCGCTGCCGACGGATCGTCCGAACACCTTGAAGGCCAACGTCTACTATCAGCTCCCCTGGGGTAAGCATCAGACCACAACCTTCGGGCTGTTTCAGGTTGGCTACCAGGGGAGCCCGGTTTCGTCGTGGATCGACTTGACCTCGTCGACGCCTGGTGAGCCTCTGGAAGCTACCTACATCTACGGTCGTGGCAGCGGTTACGTCAACGTCACCCAGGACCCGACCACCGGGGCCATCACCCTGGGCAACCCGTATATGCGCCGCACGCCTTGGTACACGCAGTCTGATTTCAGCTTCCAGCATGAAGTCAAGACGGGCGAACATCAGGCTTTTGGTTTTACCGCCAACATCCTCAACCTCTTCAACCAGCACTCCGTCACCGCGTACTGGCAAGGGTTGAACTCAATCTATTTCGCGACCCCGTTGTATCCGGGTACAACCGGCTTTTATAGCGGTGCGGCCCTCTACCAGGAACTGGAAACCGGCTACAACCCACAGACTTGGATCAACGGAAACGGTGGGACGGTGCCGGCAGTAACTCTGAGTTCAGAGTACGGCAAACCGTACCTTTATCAGCTCTCACGCAACATTCGCTTAGGGGTGCACTATAACTTCTAACTTTGCCTCATCTGCATCACAGGGAGCCGGTTTTTCCGGCTCCCTTTTTTTGCCTTTGCCTTCGTCCCAAACTCTACAGAGAAAATCCCATACAGCGCCCCGTCAAACTCCGCGCATCTAGTAGACTGTTCTATTCGATTTCAGTACCAGACTCTAAAGACCCTGCGACCCTGAAACTCCAGGACTCGGAATCGCTCCCGCGTCCGGCTTTAGCTTCGAGTCGAGCTTCGAGTCAACGTTTTGCCCAGGAGAGTAGCGCTTTGTCCGATTGCTTTGCCTTGCCGGTTCGATCTCGATCTCTTCGCATGTCAGCTTTTCGCTCATTGTCGATGCTCCTCCTGGCCGCCATTGCTGTGCCGCTGCTGGCCATCTCGCTCTATGCGCAGGAAGACACGCTCGAACATCCAACCACCGGCACCATCCAGGGCACATTGCTCGATGAAGACGGCAAGCGCGTCACTTCCGCTAAGGTTTTCTACAGTTCCTCCGTCACCGATACGCGCGGGTCGATGCGCGCGAATAAAGACGGCACCTACACCACCGAGCAGCTTCCTCCCGGCCCCTACGTCATTCGCATCGAGGGACGCGACAAGCGCCCCGTAGAGCGCACCGTGACCGTGGTCGTCGGGACCTCGGTCAAAGCCGATTTCAGCCTCGAAGGCATCAATCCCGGCCCCATGCGCCTCGAAAACACCCATCCGGGCGACACCTTCGACATATTCAACTTCAACGGGCGCAATTTCCTGAGTCCCGGCCAGCTCGATCCCGGCGTGCAGGTCGTCGACGGAGAGGCCCTCGATCCCGGTAAAAGTGGATTTCAAACGCTCTCCATCAACAGCCTCCTCGGCCGCACCACGCGCTACGACATGGATGAAGTCGAAGTGATGGACGAAACCAAGGGCGCCGTCACCGAAAATCTTCCCGCCGAGGCCGTCCACGAAGTGGTCGTCGAGCGCGTCACGCCTGAAGTTTTTCAATCGCTCAACGCAGCCGGCGCCGTCCGCATCACCACCCGTTCCGGCGGAGACGAATGGCACGCCAACCTCTTCGGAAATTTCCGCGACCAGCTTCTCGGCACTTCTGGCTTCGCCTCTGGCCCGAGCGATTACAGCCTCCAGCACTACGGATTCGGCGCCGGCGGCGCGTTGATCAAAGACAAGGCCTTCTTATTCATCAGTGGAGAGCGTACCAAGCAGGATGGCTTGATGCCCGGCCAATACGGGTTCCCCTGCTCCGGTGCCTACATCGTGGGCCTGTGCGACACCAACTCCCAGAGCCAGGTGAGTCTGCAAAGCGCCTTCTTTCGCGAGAACATGTTGACCGCGCGCCTCGACTATAACTTCACCGAAAACATCAAAGGGTTCGCGCGCGTCAGCTACGATAATGCGAACCTCATCGGCCCCGCTGACAGCCAGTCGAATTTTCGCAATCAGTTCAATGTCCCCGCGGCCGTCGTCGGAGTCGACTGGAATCACGGCCGCTTCTTCAACAGCGCCCGCTTCGGCTACCAGAAAATGGTGGACGCCGTAAATCCCGCTCCCGTCGCCTCTACGATTTTCGCCGCCGCTCCCTTCAATATTCAGATCGGCTCGTTAGCCCTCGGCCCCAGCGTAGCCGGCCCGCGCCAGACGATCCAGCGCGATCTCTACGGCCGTTACGACGGCGGCACCATTCACAATCGCTATCACACTGTGCGCTTCGGAGGAGCCGTTCATCGCATCGCGCAGGGAGATTTCTTCGCCCCCGGAAATTATGGTCCATCGGTCACCAGTTCCAATGGCATGGATGTCATCAACGCCGTTAACAGCAACCCAGGCCTGTTTCCGCTCATCCCCGGCGATCCCCGCGGGGCTGCCGACGACCCCCTCAACTATCCGGTCGGCACCTTCACGATTTTCAACGGGCTCGGAAATTTCAGCGAAAACTCGGCCTTCAACCGCCCCAATGGCGGACATTTCGATACGCGCCTCGAGGCCTACGCCGGCGATACCTTCAGGCTTCGTCCGAACTTGAGTGTCAGCGCCGGAGTGAATTACGCCCGCGACACCGGCCGCACCGACAGTAATCTCGCGCCGATTCCATGTTCCGCTCTCAATCCGAGCCTTGGGATCCCCTGCCCCAGCGGCCTGCTTCTCGATCAGTTCTCGCTGATTCCCGCCAATGGCATGCCTCCGCAGCAGTCGGTCGGCCAGCGCATCACTCAGCCCAATACAAACTTCGCTCCTCAAGTCGGCTTGGCTTGGGATCCCGGTCACAGTGGACGCACCATCGTGCGCCTCAGCGGCGGATTATTCTTCGACAATTTTCTGCTGCAGAATACCTACCAGGATCGCATCAACCGCCTCTCCAATGGCCAGTACAACCGCAGCCTCACCCTCTGTCCGGCGGGCGCAGCGCTCTTTCCCGATGGATCGGTCGTCAGCTCAGTCGATGGCCTCGACATCGCCACCCAGATCTGCGGCCAGCCCATTGGTGCGGTTTCAACCGCCATGCAAGACCTGCAGAGGCAGTTCCTCGCCTCGCAGGCCGCCGTCACATCCGGCCCCAACGTCTACTCGCTCGCTAACAGCGCAGCCAATTTCGGAGGTCTCCTCGCTCCCATTTTCAAGACGCCGCGCGTCGTCCATATCGCCGGCGGCTTTCAGCATCAGGTTGGCGACCGCGGAACCTTCTCGCTCGATTACGTCCGCGAGATCGGTACCCAATTCCCCCTGGGGATTGACACCAATCATGTGGGCGCTGCGAATTACATGACCGACGGCAGCAGCCCGCAACAAAATCTCAACACTTACGCGGCCGAGCTCCAGGCGATCAACGACACGCTCGCGGCCAACACGGCCTCGCAGGGATGCCCGCAAGCGACCTTTGCCGGCGGCAGCTCGCAGGCTTCGGTGAGTTGCTATCTTGCCGCGGTGCCCACCGCCAGCATCACCGACTTCGCGCGCCATGGCCTCGATTCCTCGAATTCATTCTGCGGACCGTTCCCCTGCTCCGTTCTCCGCAAGAAGGACTCGTCTGGCAATCCGCAGCAGGCATCCTTCGGCGGAATCAATCCCGCCGTCGGCGCAAACATCATGTACTTTCCTGCCGGGCAGTCGCGGTATTCCGGATTGCACTTGGCCTACATGACTTCCAGCGGAGAAAACCCGCTCCGCCGCGTCCAGCATTACAACCTCTTGATCGCTTACACGCTGTCTCGCTACCAGACCAACATCGCCGAGCCCAACGGCAGTGGCGGCGATTACTCGCACATGAACGTCGCCGAAAACTACAACAGCCCGCACCGTGGATATTGGGGCGGCAGCGGCCTTGACCGCACTCATCAGCTCACCTTTGCTCCGACCGCCGAATTTTCCTACGGCGTGCGTTTTTCCATGATCGCGCACCTGGCGTCGCCGCTCCCGCTCAGCGTCCTCATCCCGCAACAGGATGGCGGCGGCGTGGCCGGCGAAATCTTCCGCAGCGATGTCACCGGCGATGGCACCATTGGCGATCTCATCCCGGCGACCAGAATCGGAACCCCCGGCAAATACTCCAATACCAGCTTGACCAACGTCATCCGAACCTACGACACGAGGTTCGCCGGTCAGTTAACACCTGCAGGAGGCGCCTTGGTAAATGCCGGCTTGTTTAGCCAGCAACAACTGCACGCGCTAGGAGCCTACACGCCCGTCATACAGGGCCTGCCCTCCCATGCTGCCACCGAGACCTGGCTGAAGACCATGGATCTGCACCTCAGCCGTCCCTTCCAGGTGAGCGAGCACGTCAACTTGGAGCCCAGTTTCTCCGTCTTCAACCTCTTCAACTGGGCGAATTTCGGAGGCCCCGGAAGTCAGCTCGGTGGTGTCCTCAACGGCGCTCCCGGCACTTCGCTGAACAACACCACTTCCGGTGGATACTGCGGCGTTTCTACCTATTTCTGCACCGCCCGTCTTGATCGCGTCCAACCTGGTTCCGGCACCTTCTCCACCGGCGCTCCACGCCAGTTAGAGTTCGGACTACATGTCACCTTCTAAATGAATGGCCGAAGCAGCTTTACACCTTGCGCAAAACTCGCGTAGAGACGGGGCTTGCCTCGTCTTGGGCCGCCTGAGAACTCACAACCCGCAACTGGCAACCCGCGACCCGCAACTGGCAACGGACAACTGTATCGACCGTTTTTCCCCGCCATTCCAGCCTTTTACCCCAAGAGCGCAAAAATTTTATCTTCCCGCGTTTTTTTTTCGTTAAGTGCGGATTACTTCTTGACATGCTTCCCGAATGCGCTAATCTCCTCGAAGTTAGTGCAGGCTGCTACGAATTTCCCCCTGTAGGTTCTGCGCTGTACAACCTTCCCCAATCGTAAAAAACTTTCCAGGAGGAACTTCCTTTGAAACTGAAAAGCTTGGCGGTAATCACTCTTCTCGTTATCGGCTGCAGCTTTGCCTCTGCGCAGAGCTTCGGCTTCGCTTCCGTTGGCGGCGGCCTCTATTGCAACTTCGAGGTTCTCCAGCAACTCTCGCCCTACACCGTATGGCAGGGCCTTGACGACCTCAGCGCCTGCGGTGCCAGCGTCAACGGCACCATCGTCGGCATCAAAGGCGGCTTGGCCGCGGCTGGCAACCCTGCCGGCTTTGCCGTTTCGGGCGTCACCTATGCTGACAACATTTACGATGCGGAAGCTCTGACCTACACGGGCGCGCAGTGGGACGTAACCACGGACCTGAAGTGCAACAAGGTAAAAAAGGGCGTGTACTCGGGCAAGTATAGCTGGATTGGTTTTGCCAGCGTCAGCGGACTGGTCTTCGGCGATAACTATGGCTACCTGTCCTGCACTATCCCGGGCAAGAACGAAGCCCCAACCAAAGGGCCATCGACCGGAAAGTATTCCGAACTTCCTGCAAGAAAGTAATTACCGCTTCGGTTGGCGTTATTTTGAAAGGGCACGGGTTCAGCCGTGCCGTAAGTACACAAAACCAGGGCGGTTCTCAGCCGCTGAGGGAATGACTGATCCAATACCCATGGGCCACGCTGGTTCACAGCGTGGCCCGCTTTCTTGTATTCTGAAACCTCTGGCCCGAGATGTGACGGGAGATCAACAGCAGTCCTCTTGTTTGATCACGAACAATCAACATATTGGGCCATCCTTGAGGGAGATATCAAAATGGATAGATTGACCGCGGCCTTGCTTTTGTCGGGCAGCATTGGGTTTCAGCTCTGGGCACAAACAACTTCTCCGCCGCCGTCCACCCAATCAGCAACCGCGCCTGCATCCGCCACGCACTCCACTGCCGCGTCCCAACCTTCACAGTTTCCCCTCGATCCATTCAAGGAATTCTCGGCCATTACGACAGGAGGTCCCGTTCCTGGGACTGACGACGAAATTTACATCTACCGCTCTGGCGACCTGATGAGGATGGAAGCCAATGAAGGAAAATCTTTCCAGATTACTGATTTGCGAAAGCAGGAGACCCACGGGCTCGCGAAAAGCGGATGCGTGGAATACAAGTTCGCTTATGTCCGCGCCTATCCCTTCTCTTTATCGACTCCTGGCAATAAGTTCGAACGCGTACCCGTGGGAAAAGAGACGGTGGACGGACATGTATGCCAGGTAGAAGACATCATCGTCACGCTTGCAAACAGCCCCGCTCATCCTCAATTCAGGCTTTGGGAGGCCGAAGATCTACAAGGCTTTCCCGTGAAGATTGAGACCAAGATGCACCGTATCATCCGCTATAAGAACATTGTGCTCGGTCCCCAGGATCCTACTCTTTTCATTTTTCCGAACCAATGCCAGGTGATGAATCGAGAGGAAAAAGGCTCGTCCCCAGCCCGCGGAAAGCCTAAGGCAGCAACGCCGCTTGGGAATTCAAAATGAACCTTCTGTATTTCCCGGTTGTGTAGCCGAGCGTGCCTCCAAATTGTTGTGAGTCGCACCCTCCCCACGTTTCGCCAGGGTACGTCCGTTGTTCAACCAACGTTTTCCGACTGGCGCTTTTTCTGATCGCTGCATAGGTTAATATTCCTTAGGACGCTCACAAATTTCTCAAAGCAGGAAAATCTCAGTATGATTGTTGTTCGATGGCTTCTATGCGCGGCGCTTCTTACCGCCGCCGCGCTCGCGCAAAATCAGCCCCCCGCGCCCCACTCCGATGCCTCCGCAACGTCGTCCTATCCTAATGTCATCCTCATCACGCTCGACACCACGCGCGCCGATCGTATGGGCTTTCTCGGCTCTAAAC
Organism: uncultured Acidobacteriaceae bacterium; assembly: GCA_963775845.1. Lineage (GTDB taxonomy): Bacteria > Acidobacteriota > Terriglobia > Terriglobales > Acidobacteriaceae > Acidiflorens. The sequence continues at coordinate 2,227,816 of CAVZKN010000002.1, forward strand.
GTGCCTTAACCCCCAACCTCGATCTCCTCGCGCCTCACTCCGCCATCTTCACCCATGCCTATTCGCAGGTTCCTCTCACTCCCGGCTCACATGCGACCATTCTTACAGGAACCTACCCGCAATACCATCAAGTCCTCACCTTCCCCATCCCCCTGGGCAAGGACATCCCTTTCCTGCCCGATATCCTGAAGAGCCACGGCTACACTACCGGAGCCTTCGTCGGCTCCCTGGCCGTCGATCCCAGTTGGGGCACTCCCGGATTCGAGCGTGGTTTCGATATTTACGATGCCGGCTATACCTGGCAAAACTACACTCCCAAGACGCGCTATCAGACCACCCAGCGCCGCGGCGCCGAAGTAGTGCAGCGCGCCCTGGCTTGGCTCAACAAACGTCCGCCCGGCCCATTTTTCCTGTGGGTGCACCTGTTCGACGCACACGATCCCTACACTCCGCCCGAGCCCTATCTCACGCGCTACAAAAGTGCGCCTTACGATGGAGGCATCGCCTACGAAGATTTCGTTGTTGGCAAGCTTCTCACTGACCTCAAAGCCCATGGCCTCTACGACGGAACCTTGATTGCCATCACCGCCGACCATGGTGAGTCCCTGGGAGCCCACGGCGAAAATACTCACGGCATTTTTGTCTATGACGAAACCATCCACGTGCCCCTGCTCATCAAGCTTCCTCACGATGCCGCGGCCGGCAGACGCATCGATAATCCCGTGGAACTCGCCGACATCATGCCCACCGTCCTGCAAGAACTCGCCATCGCCGTACCCGACAAGGTGCAAGGTCAATCGCTTCTCGGATTCATAGAGCCTTCAACTCCCGCGGGCCAGACCGCCGCCAAAAACTGGCACGACCGCGGCGCCTATTCGCAGGCCGATTACGGCCATCTCGCCTTCGCCTGGAGCGCTCTCCAGTCCTTGCGCACAGAAAAGTACACCTACATTCAAGCGCCCCGCCGCGAACTCTACGCCCAGGCCGTCGATCCCAAGGCCGAACACAACCTCGCATCCACCTCTCCCGCCGTCGCCGACACGCTCTCGGCCCAGCTGGAAACTTTCAAGCAGAAGACGACCAACACCGGCGAAACGCCCAAGGCCCGCCTCGATGCCAACAAGGCAAACAAGCTCGCCGCCCTCGGATACATGGCCACCCGCAGCGACGTCTCTCTTGAGAATGACAAAGACAAAGGGGCTGACCCCAAGGATAAGATCCAGATCGCCAATACCATCCTCAAGGTCAACAGCATTCTCGAGGATTGGCGTTGCGACAAAGCCATCCCCGAGCTCAAGAAAGCGGTCATCACCGCTCCCGAAATTTCCATGTTGCATTTCTTTCTCGGAGGCTGCTACCTGGAAAAAGAAGACTACGAAAAGGCGGCGCCCGAATTGCGCAAAGCGGTCCAACTGAATCCCGGTTTTACCCACGCCGAAACGAACCTGGGCCGCAGCCTGATGAGAATAGGGGATTGGGAAGGCGCAGCGACCGCTTTCGAGCACGTGACCAAAACCGAACCCGAGATTATGGATTCCCACGTCTTCCTCGTAGTCATCTACGCCAAGCTCAACCGTGTGCAGGACGAAATCCGGGAGTGCCGCACCGTGCTTGCGGTCGTTCCCGAGCACTTTGGGAGCAATCTCAATCTGGGCGTCTTTCTGGCCAAGTCCGGAGATCTGCAAGGCGCGATTCCAAGCCTGCAGAAAGCTGCCTCCATCCGTCCCACCGTGCCCGACCCGCATCTCTTTCTAGCCGACGTTTACTCTCAGCTCGGAAGGGAAGACGATGCGAATCGTGAACGCGCCGAGGCCGAGCGCCTGGGCGCGGTCCCGACGGCCAACAACTCCGACGCCCCGCCCACCATAGTCGTCCCCCTGCAACCGCAGTAAGTGAACCGTGTTTTTTCTTTTCTCTTAGCTATCGCAGCGGATTGAGGGCAGCTAGGGGTAGCGCCGCCGATTGAGGATAGTGCAGATTTTGGGTGGCGCAGCGGTTCACCGCTGCGACAAGCTGCTTGGCTCCAGCATCGGCTTCAGCCGCTGAGGGATGGCGACCATGCGATTCCACGGCCGCATCGAGCTTGGGATTTTCTGAGTCCACCAAAAGTGCGGGGGCGCTTCGGCGGAGACATTTTCCGAAGCGCCCCTTTTTTCCGCACATTTCGCACTCGCTGTGCGAACTGCGTCGCTATATCGCCGGACCCTTGCTTGTGGAGCGTCGGGGTCTTCGCCCATCCAAAGCGCCCTGTAGGACGAACGCGTGAATCCACTGCCGATCCAGCGCCGCGATCCCGCCTCTCATGCCTGCAGATTCACGGTCGTAGCCGAACTCCTCGCAGCCGTAGTACTTTTCGCGCTGCTCGCTGAAGAAGTCGCCGGCTCAATTTCAATCGCTCGCACCGGCGGAGCCAACGGATCCGGTGGCCCCAGTGCCTTGTGTGTCCCGAACGTAGCTTCCAGGTTGGCGAAGTCCGCCTGTGCCGTCGCCAGATCGCCCGCCTGCAGCGACTGCCCAATTCCCTGAAAATCCTGCGCCCGGTCCGACCGCTCGAAAATCTGTCCATTCGCATTGGGGCCGGCCTGCCCAAGCGCAGTCAGCGTCGTCACATCCTGTTCCGCCGCGCTTGCATTACCTGCCTGCAGGTCCTGTCCAAGTTGGGCGATGTCGGCCTGCCGCTGCTTGCCATACGCGACAATCTGTTGGTAGATCGACGTGTTCGACGCAGGCGGTTCAACGACTGGAGGCCCAGTAGGCGAGCCCTGAGGCAGCGTGCTAAGCGCAACGATCGTCGACGGCGTGCTTGAACTTGACGCCGTCCCTCCGCTATTGCTCTGCTTGCTGGTGAGCTCGACAAAATCTGCTTGCGCCTGGGTCAGATTTCCCGCCTGCAGCGCTTGCCCCAGGTCAGTGAAAATCTTCGCCTTGCCGGAATTCGCAAAAGGGTCTGCGTTAGAGAACGGTCCACCCTCTCCGAGTTGAGCCAGAGTGTTGAACGCCTGCTCTGCTCCCGCCAAGTCTCCATTCTTAAGCGCGCTCCCAAGTTGCTGCAGATCGCTCGTACGATTCTGGTAGAAAACTTGAATCTCCTGATAAATCGAGGAGGAAACAGCTGCGGTTGACATAGTTTATCTCCTCTCGACAGCTTGTCGTCACGGGCAAGCCACTGCGGCCCCTGACACCTTCTATCGGTTTGATCGCCAAATGACTTTAGAAGAAAAAGGAGGTTACCGAAGTTCGTGAGGCTGGATCAAAAAATGTTAGAACGGTGCTCCGGTGGACTGCCCTGAGCTTGTCGAAGGGTTCGCGCCCGGTTTGTGAGCGTGAACCCGGGTATGCGCACCGCCGGCGAGCGCTGCGCCACCCAAAGTCTGCTTTAGCTGAGTTCGCCACGGTGCAAGCGAAGTGTATAGGTCTTTCACTTCGCCAAGATGGCAACTCAATCTTTGATCTTCAGCTTTGACCTTAGCCGTTTTCGTAGCCGAATTTGGCTACGATTCCGGCTACTTCGAATTGGTCGCCGGCTTTTAGCTCCTGCTGGGAGTGGGTTACTTCGGCATTGTTTACTTTTATGCGAATGTTTTTGGCTTCGCGGACGAGGAAATATCCGTCTTCGCGCTGGTGAATCGAGGCAGCTACGCGGGGAGCGAACCATCGTTTCAGGCGAATGCTAGCCATGGTGGATTTGCCAATCACATTGAGCTTGCTGGAGAGAAGGTAGTGCGAGCGGTCGGTGCGTCCGGCGACGATGGTGACCATGCCGATTTGACGACGGCTGAGCGTTCTCGACTGGGAGGACGATACGAGGGCGATGCCGGAGGGGCGAGCGGGCGCGCCGGCGGCGTCGGCCTTTTTGGCCATCAATTCTTTGAGCTTGTTGGTATCGAGCACCATGGTCGGATCGAGCTGCGGGGGCGCGGTTTTTTCTACTTGAGCCTGCCAGCCGGCGGTACGGTCGTTGGTCATCACGCCAGAGGTCATGGCGACGGAGGAAAACGAGCCATCGCGCCTTTCGGCTCCCGTGTGAAATTCGATCTGGTGTTTGCCGATTACGATGACATCGCCGTCGCTGAGCACCGCCTTCGCAACGCTGCGATTGTTGATGTAAGTGCCGTTGAAGCTTTCGTTATCTTCGAGAACGTAGTGGCTGTCTTCCCAGAAGATGCGGGCATGGTGGCCGGAAACGATAGGATTATCGATGCGGAGCAGGTTGTCGGGCTGGCGGCCGATGGTCACGACGCCTCCGGTGAGGGCCACTTCGCGCAAGACGTTGTCGTCGAATTTTAGAGACAATTTGGCGGTTTTGTCCTGCCACTGCCAGAAGTCTTGCGCCAGATCTTGCGGCATGGGGACCACGTTTTGCGTCATCATCGGGGTTAGATTTTGATTCATCGGGGGCTCCAGAAAAAGCGTTTCAGCGAACGTACTTGATGGAGCAATCGTGGTGCCAGTGAGGAGAGTTGCTAAGTGACTCATTCCAGAGACGGAAGAAAACAGCGTTGGGCGCGGTTGGGGACTACTTGTCCGCGCCGGGCGGAAGGGGACAAATTGTCGCGGGGCGGGCTGAGTTCCCCATCGAGGTCAATGAGCCTAATCGCCATTGACAGAAGCTATCGCAGAACAAGAAAGGAGCCACCCGCTTTCCGCCGAATAACTCCTGCCTTCGCTCGGACTCACAATTTGTTGAAGGCTTACCTGACCTATGTTCTAATCGTACGAAGTGGGTCCCCCGCCTGAGCCACCCTGCTATGAAGATTCTGCGGCAATCCCGATGGCGGCGCATTTCTGTCTTGTTGACCGCTCTTTTCGGGACCACGGTCATGGTTCCGGCCGCGAATCAATACGTCATTACCAACGACGATCCCGGTGTCAGCTTTTATTCGCCTGGGCCAAACGGCGCTCTGACCCTGCTGCTGCAAGTACAGACCGGCGGCTTCGGCAACGTAGCTGGATTCTTTGGAGCGAACCGGATCGCCGTCCTTGACAACGAGAATCAGCAATGCGTCTATGCATCGATTGCGTCGACCGGGGAGATTATAGGAATTCCCGTCAGTGCCCTCACCATAAGCGGAAGTTTTTCCGGATCTCACACGGATGGCGGCACGACTAACGGTATCGGCTTGGCTGTCAACAGCCGATACCTGTATGCCAGTTTCACCGACTCCAACACCATAGGCGCCTTTCAGGTGCAGCCCGCGTGCATGCTGACGTTCGTGAACGATCTCTCGGTGAGCGGCTTGGCCGGAGGCATCATCAATGGCATGGCGATCCACAACAACATGCTGATTGCGACTTACACCGATGGCTCCATCGAATCCTTCGATATATCTTCCGGCCCTCCCGCACGGCACGGCGACAAACAGTATTCGACCGCCACGCTTGCCTCGCAGGACGCCACCTATCCCAATTCCATCGACATTACCAGCGATGGACACTACGCGATTTTCGGCGACACCTCATCCTTGGCGGTGGTGGAGGTCTCCGACATATCGTCGGGCAAGTTGACGCCGACCGTGGCCTACACAACCAAAGGGCGCATCAGCGCCAGCAACGTCATGCTCAGTCCGGATGAAACCCTTCTTTACGTGATCAACACCCAAGGAGCGACGGTCAGCGCCTTGGCCTTCGACAAGACGACGGGGGCCATCTCCGACGGCTGTGCATCGGCAAAGGTTCAAGGCGAGTCGGCCAACTGGTCTTACCTGGCGGGCCTGGCCTTGATCAGCCAGACCGGCAATGGCGGCGGAGTTTATGTGGCCGCGTTCTCCAACCCGTCCGCCATCGCGATGGTGGAGCTGAACTCGTCAGGCGGGAAATGTTGGCTGCATGAAGTGCCGCAATCGCCTTTCTCCGATCCGGACAGTGCGGGGTTGCTGTCCATCGGCACTTTTCCCCCGCGTTCTTTCTAGCGGCGGCCGTTGCGCGGTGAGGCGATTTGCCCCGAATTTGACCGTAGTAAGGTTAGGAAGGACTTGCACATGTGCTCGCGCTGGTTGTTGGCAATCATATTCTGCGGATGTTCTGTTCTGAGCTTTGCTGCGTCCGACTGCCCCGCTCGTCCTGCCGCCGGCAGCGTGGTCAATGACGCCTATAGCATTTCCTCGCAGAATGGCATTCTTAACGCAAGCTTCACGCTGGCGCACTCGGTAGATCAGGCCGGTTATACCCACTATTGCTACAAATACGGAACCTCCGCGCAAACTTTCGAGGCCCCAACCTTGCGCCTCAATCCCGGAGACACACTGAATCTCGAGATCCTCGACCGCATTCAGGATGACGACAAAAACGCAAGAAAAATGCGGATGAAGATGTCGAGCGCCTCCGCTAAGACATGCGGCGATGGTGGCGACGCGACGCTCGACTCCACCAACGTGCATTTTCATGGATTGAATGTTCCTCCCGTATGCCATCAGGACGATGTCATCGATACCCTCATTCAGCCCGGCTCACCGGGGTTTAAGTACAGCCTGCAGATTCCCGCGAACGAGCCGCCCGGGCTCTACTGGTACCACCCGCATGTCCACGGCTTCACCGAATTTCAAGTAAACGGCGGCGCCGCGGGAGCCATCGTGGTCGAAGGCATGGAAAAATATCGCCCCGAAGTCAAGGGGCTTACCGAGCGCGTCTTCGTAATTCGCCAGCAATTCCTTGTCCCCTGGGTCCCCGGCGCTTATCAGTTGACTATTAATTTTCAAGTAGCCTCTACCGAAGGCCTTCGACCCATCATTCAAATGCAGGCGGGTAAGAAGGAGTTCTGGCGAGTGGCCAATGCATCTCTCCAAGACTTTCTCGAGTTGCAGGTACTGCAAGAGGATCAGCCGCAAAAACTGAAGTTGATCGCGCTCGACGGCTATCCTTTGGCAGAAACCAGAGACGTGAAGCAAATTCTGATTCCGCCCGCCGGACGAGCTGAGTTCATCGTGCAAGCTCCGCCAGTCGAGGCGAGCGCGGTTTTCTTCACCCAGGCCTATTCCACCGGCCCCACCGGAAACGAGGATGTCGCCGAGCCCCTTGCCAACATCCAGGTCATCGGCACCGGTTCTTCGCACACGGCGAAAGTGGCCGCGTCTGCGCCAGCGCCTCCCGCCACGCCAACTCCCGCGCCCGCATCTGCTTCAACGAAAGCGCTCAAGGTTTCCGACTTGGCTCGTCAGCCGGCAACCGCGCAGCGCAAGCTCTATTTCTCGGAGGAATTCGGCGGCACCAACGGTCCCATCCAGTTTTACATCACGGTAGACGGACAGAAGCAGAGAGTCTTCGAGCCCGACGAGAAGCCCGTCATCACCACGAAAGTTGGAGCGGTCGAAGATTGGACCATCGAAAACCGCGCCTTGGAGACCCACGCCTTCCACATCCACCAGATTCACTTTCAGGTGCTGGAGGTGGATGGACAACCGGTTGCCGAGAACGACCTGCGCGATACCATCGAAATCCCCTACTGGTCGGGCCCCGGCAATCCCTATCACAGCGTGAAGGTCCGCATGGATTTCCGTGACCCGACAATTGCTGGCACCTTCCTCTTTCACTGTCATATCCTGCTGCACGAGGATCTAGGCATGATGCACAAGATTCTGGTCGAGCCGTAGGATGTGGCGCTGCTTTGTCCGAATGGAGCGACGGTGTCTGAGCCTGCCCCCGAGCAAAGCCGAAGGATCCACCTCAATCTTTGTCATCAACCACAGAAAGGTGAAGCCCACATGCGCAAGCAATTTGTGACAGTCATTGGAACCGCCCTTTTATTCGTAGGTGGCTACCTGGCCGGAGCTCACCCCGCCACGGTAGCCTACGCCGGAGCCCCGACCCGGGCCGCCGTACCCAAATCCTACGGCCGTCTGGTAGCCGCTATTGCCGACTCCATAGGTACCGGCCTGGTTTTCGAAGATGCCCAAGGTGTAATCCGTTTCGTCAGCATCACCGGCATGAAAGAAGGAGAACTGGCCCGCTACGACACCAGCCCAACCCGCGGCGGCATTCCAAAGTCGTATGGTCATCTCGTGACTGCCGTGGTCAACAACGGAGCCACAGGCCTCATCTTTCAAGATGACAACGGCGTCATCCGCTTCGTAACGCTGGCCGGAGTAACCGAACGTGAACTGCCCCGCGATTGACCCCGGTCAAACGCTGCGCTTGTAGTCGACCATCTTCAAACCGGGAATCGGCGCGGCGTGCGGTGGCCCAGAGCGGTGAACCGCTGCGCTAGCAAACGGCGAGGGCAAGACCGAGTTTTTCAGGATATTGTCAGCCGCAATGAGAATCCTCGACCTGCGGTACGGGTGAAGCCGAGCGCTTTCCAAACAAATTCAAATTGCACCACCACCAAGATTCGCTGGCATTTTCCTTTTCTGGGCTCGGCAATTATAATCGCGGTTCGCCCTAAATCCGCGCGAGTGGCAATAGCTAGCAAAAGCCCCGACCAGGAGGCTGCATCGTTCTTGGCGCGGCTGGCCTCCGGTGAGACCGTAGTGGCCAGTCCGAATCATGTTTTTCGGTCGTTCGAGCCACCTTGCATCACTGGAGCCTTGTCAGGAACATGAAAAAATTTCTCCCCGTTGCTCTGGCTGCTTTCCTTCTAGTAGGCGTTGCATCCGCGCAGAACCTTCCCGCCATCGATGTTTTCGGCGGCTATTCCTATTTGAGCTTCAACTTGCCCGCCAGCGCGGATACTACTTCGCAGCGGCTGGGAATGCAGGGATGGGACGGTTCGGTGTCGGTAGGGCTGTTTCAACACCTGGCGGTCGAGGGCGACATCAGCGGGCACAGCCTGACCAATTGCGGCGGCACCACGAATCTGAATTGCAGCAATTTTTCGTACATGGCCGGGCCCCGCTACAATTTCGGAGATCGCGGCCAAAAGTTCACCGGCTTTGTGCACGCCATAGTCGGACAGGACCGCGCGACGCTGCAGGATACGGCGGTTGGCACGAATTCGAGCAACGACACTTCCGTGGCCTTCGCGGGAGGCGCTGGCGTGAACTACTGGGCCACGCGTCACATCGGACTCCAAATCGGCCCCTTCGATTACTTCTACACTCATCACCTCAACACCTACGGAGTTCCCAGCCAAAGCAGCTACCGCTTTGCTGCCGGAATCGCTTTCCGTTTTGGCGGCGAGTTGCCAGAGCCGAAGGCCAAGGCGGAACCAGCGCCGCAGCCTCCGCCCCAGACCCAGACGGAGAGCAGCACGTCGCATCGTTCGTTGCGGCATCCTTTCGGTGGCGGAGGCAAGAAGACCAAGACGGTTGCGGCCGCGCCCGCAGCCTCGCAGCCGACTGGAATCGTGAATATTCCAGGGCGTGGATTGTCGATCAGTTCTCTCGGAGCGATTCTGGCCCCGCAGGAATTCGATGGCGCCAAAGTTGTAGAAATAGTTCGCGGAGGCGTCGCGGAGATGGCGTCACTGAAGCCAGGAGACCTGATCAAATCGGTCGACGGCAAAGCGGTAAGGACGCCGATGGAACTGGCGGCGGAACTCTCGGATAAATCGGGCAAAGTGCATATCGGATTCACGAGAGGCGACTTCGCTACCGAGACGGTGATTCTGCTGGGACGCTGAGGACATCCTGAGCGAAGTGAAGGACCTATGCAATTGGGGAGTGAATAACCTTCGCCGGGAGGGGAGAGATTACCGGCCCAACGCGAGGGAGTCGAAATCAGATTTGATCTTGATCCTTGGTATTTCCATGGAACAGCGTTTGAATCTCGAACTTATTCATTCGACCGCTGAGGGTACGGCCGAATTTCCTTTCGCACCAAAGATCGAGGTAGCCAAGCCCGATCCCTAGCCGGTGCACGAGTGCAATCAGAGCCCTGACTGCGAGATCTCCGAAAACATCCATCTTCCAGACGCTCCCCGAATCACACCAGAACCTGTGACTCGTGCCCGGGTTTAAAGGCACCGTTCCAGACGGCTGAATCCAATGACGGGAAAGAAAGAAAACTGGCGCGCCCGGAGAGATTCGAACTCCCGACCTACAGCTCCGGAGGCTGCCGCTCTATCCAGCTGAGCTACGGGCGCGTATTGCAAGTGTACATCGCGGCTACAATCTTGCTCAACGCGACCGCCCCAATGTCGACGTAGAGACATTCCTTGCCGAGTTAACGGGCGGGGACGCCCGTCGCCCCGCGAACACGAACGATCAGCCTTCTACTGTCGCCAACGTTCCCTTCTTCTTTCTTTGGTTGGACTGCAAGACCTTCTTGCGGAGGCGCAGGGATTTTGGCGTTACTTCGACAAACTCATCTTCGGCGATGAATTCAATGGCCTGCTCCAGATTGAGGTTGCGATAGGGGACGAGGCGGATCGCTTCATCGGAGGTTGACGCGCGCATGTTGGTCAGTTTTTTCTCACGCACGATGTTGACGTCGAGATCGGTATCTTTGGCGTTCTCGCCTATGATCATGCCCTCGTAAACATCCACGCCGGGGCCGGCAAAAAGAATTCCGCGCTCCTGCAGATTGTAGAGAGCATATGAAGTAGTCACCCCCGGGCGATCGGCGATCAGCGCGCCGGTTGGACGATGCGGAATGTCTCCCTGCCACTCGATATATCCCGCAAATAATGCATTCATGACGATGGTGCCGCGGGTGTCAGTGAGCAGAGTGCTGCGCAAACCGATGAGGCCGCGGCTGGGAACACGGAACTCGATGCGCACGCGTCCATAGCCGTGGTTGTGCATGTTAGCGACCTCGCCCTTGCGCGAGCCAACGTGCTCCATGACTACGCCGACAAATTCTTCGGGAATATCGACGGTAAGGTGCTCGACCGGCTCCATCAATTTGCCAGTGTCTTTGTCGTGTTTGGTGACGATTTCAGGTTTGCCAACCATCAACTCGTAACCTTCGCGGCGCATCATCTCGATCAAGATGGAGAGCTGGAGCTCGCCGCGTCCTAGAACTTTGAACGAGTCGGTGCTGCCCGTCTCTTCCATGCGCAGCGAAACGTTGGTGAGCAACTCTTTATCCAGTCGCTCGCGCAAATTGCGCGAGGTGACGTAATTACCCTCGCGTCCGCAAAATGGAGAGGTGTTGATCGTGAAGAGCATCGCAATCGTGGGCTCATCGATGATGATGGGCGGCAGCGGCGCGGGATTTTCGGCATCGGTAATCGTTTCGCCTATCGTGATGCCTTCGACGCCGGCGACGGCAATGATGTCGCCGAGCGAAGTCTCTGTGATGTCGGTGCGCTTGAGACCGGAGAAGCTGAAGAGCTTGGTAATTTTTGTCTTGTGAAAAGAGCCGTCGCGCTTGGCGATGGCGACATCTTCGCCGGTCTTCATGGTTCCGGAAAAAACGCGGGCGATGGCAAGGCGTCCCAAATAATCGCTGTAATCGAGATTGGCGACGAGGATTTGCAGCGGACCGTCTTTGTCTCCCTGTGGAGCGGGAATGGTTTCGACGATCGCATCGAAGAGTGGACGAAGATCGTCGCCGTGAGCTCCCTGATGCACGGCGGCGGTTCCGGCCTTGGCATTCGTGTAGAGCACGGGGAAATCGAGCTGATCTTCCTTGGCATCGAGATCGATGAAGAGGTCGTAAACCTCGTTGAGAACTTCCTGGGGACGGGCGTCGGGGCGGTCGATTTTGTTGATGACGAGAATGGGCTTCAGGTTCGCCTCGAGCGCCTTGCTGAGCACGTAGCGAGTCTGCGGCAGCGGACCTTCGCTGGCATCGACGAGAAGCATGACGCCATCGACCATCTTGAGGGCGCGCTCGACTTCGCCTCCAAAGTCGGAGTGACCGGGGGTGTCGACAATATTGATTTTGACGCCGGCATAAAACACGGCGGTGTTTTTGGCGAGGATGGTGATGCCGCGCTCGCGCTCGAGATCGTTGGAGTCCATGACGCGCTCGGCGACGGTTTCGTTGTCGCGGAAGGTACCGCTTTGGCGAAGCATGGCGTCGACGAGAGTGGTCTTGCCGTGGTCGACGTGGGCGATGATAGCGATGTTGCGAATACTCGGATTCAGAGGGACAACTCCTTCAGGCCTGCAAAATGGGGCTTACTACTACTTTACTATGGCGGAGGGGGACGCGAGCGTCGGGGAGCGTTTTCGGGTTGAGCTCGGCGGCCGAACAGAAGGCTGAAAAACTAGTGAAGCGCGCCGCATCCGATCCTCAGCGCCAATCCCGCAATGGGAGCAAGACACTTATCGCAGCGGTAAACCGGACTTTCCCTTTTACAAGAACGTATCCGATCTCTAAAAACTGCACGGGATCAGCGCGTTCACTCTCACCATCTAGCTGTGAGGGACTGGCGAGTTCAAGGTCAGCGATTACCTTTCTTTCAACACAAATTCAATGTAACCCCATCAGGTACACGCCCGCCGCATTTATGCAGGAACCAGGCAACTTGTCGCCAAATTAGCCTCAACGGCTACTCCTGCGGCTAGTCACATAGACCACTCGCACGTTCCTCTTTGGGAACATAGCATGCACTAGTCATTGCCCAATGCACTTGTTATTCAGCCGTTCCACATCGCACATGGATAGATTCGAAGAGACGGCAATTCCCCCACTCTGATAGTTCGAGGTGCCTTAATGTTTGTTTCGTTACTAAGAACCAATGCTGCACCGAAGATTCGCCCGCACTATTGTTATTCGCTGTTCCTGTTTGTGATCGTGCTCCTGACAACATCCACGTCGTTCGCGCAACAATACGATGGCCCCGCCGCATTGCCGCAGGCGACGGTCGCAAGCTTGATGGCCGACACGCCCGCGCCCGGCGCTGTCATCAGCGTCAAATCAGGAGGCGATCTGCAAAAGGCCTTAAACAGTGCTAAGTGCGGCGACACGGTCGAGCTGCAGGCCGGCGCCACCTTCACCGGACATTTCAATGTCCTGGCAAAAAATTGTGACATCAATCATTGGATCTGGATCCGTACCAGCTCTCCCGACAGCGATCTGCCGGCCGAAGGCACTCGCGCCACGCCCTGCTACGCCGGGGTCGCTTCCCTCGAAGGGCGCCCGCAATATAGCTGCAAGAATCCGGCCAACGTCATGGCCAAGGTGCAGATGGAGGACTTGGCGGGCGATGGTCCGTTCCTGTTTGAGGCGAAAGCCAGTTTTTATCGCTTCATCGGATTGGAAGTTACCCGCTTCGCCGGAGCTCCCAGTGTCGGGCGTCTCGTCGCTGCGCCGAACACCGCGTCTTACATCGTTTTCGACCGCTCCTGGTTTCACGGATCCGAGCAGGATGAAACCTTTACAGGAATCGATCTGAATGGTATGACCAACGTTGCCGTCGTCGATTCCTACTTCACCGATTTCCATTGCATCGCCACCACCGGATATTGCGCCGACTCTCAGGCCATCCAGGGAGGCACGAGCAGTACGCAGGACGGCCCCTTCAAGATTCAAGATAATTTCCTGGAAGCCGCAGGCGAGGCAGTTATGTTTGGCGGAGGCCGCGCCTCGTCGACTCCAACCGACATCGAAATCATCGGCAATCATTTCTGGAAGCCCTGGCAGTGGATGCCCGGCAACAAGCCCTTTATCGGCGGACCCAACGGAAATCCCTTCGTGGTCAAAAATCACCTCGAATTAAAAAATGCCGTTCGCGTACTGGTGGATTCGAATCTCATGGAGAACGTTTGGGGCGGATTCACTCAAAATGGCTGTGCCATTCTGCTCACTCCCAAGAATCAGCACCAGCCAAAGGGAGGCAATGTCTGTCCGCGTTGCCAGGTGACCGATGTCACCATACGTTACAATCGCGTCTCGCACGCTGGCGGAGGAATCGCCATGGCCACTGCGATATCCGGCGACGGCAGCGGTGGAGCTGCGGCTCTGGCTGGCGAGCGCTTCAGTATTCATGACGTGGTTCTCGACGATCTCAGCACCAACTACGTAGGCTCCGGCGCCGCCCTGGCTCTATCCAATTCATGGCCCAAAAACGCCCTGAATACAATCACCATCAATCACATCACCGCCTTCCCCGATTCCGCCAGCAGCCTGATGTTCGTTGGAAACGCGAAAAAAACCACCGCCATGTATGGATTGGTTTTCACCAATAACCTTCTGATCACCACCAACCATCCCATATGGAACCTGGACGGCCGGACGAGCTGCGCAGCCGATGACCGGCCGGCAACCAGCATTGAAAAGTGTTTCACCTCTTCCATCTTTACTCACAATGGCTTAATCGCAGCGCCCCCCAAATTTCCTCCCTCGACCTGGCCCGCAAATAACATGTTCCCCACCACCGTACCGAAGGTTCAGTTCGCCAACTTCAACAACGGCAATGGCGGAAACTACCAGCTCCTTTCCACCAGCCCCTACAAAAACGCCGGTACCGACGGCAAAGATTTAGGAGCCGATATCGTCGGCCTCAATGCAGCCCTGGCCAATGTCGAATAATTTCGTGTAGCGCGGACGCTCCTGTCCGCGCTCGCCTTGCCGCCCATCCGCTCCGTCGTCTGACTGAACCAAAGCCTGCATCTCGCGCTCGATCTCTTGCATGCCGTGGCGCAAAGTTTCGTCTACACTGTATCGAAATGTGCCGACGACTCTTTGTCCTCTGTCTATGTCTGCTCGCATGCGCGTTCGTGTCCGGGCAAAGCACTGGCGGTCGCATTCTCGGCCGCGTCACCGATCCGAGCAGCGCCGTCCTCGCCGGAGTGCAAGTCACCGTCACCAACGAAGCCACCGAAGTCAGCCGCAATACCACCACCAGCGGCAATGGCGACTACGGCTTCCCCCAGGTTCCGGTTGGCACCTACACCATCTCGTTCGACTTGACCGGATTCAAAACCAACGTCCGCAAGGAAGTTCACGTCGAACTGAACCAGGTGGTCACGTTAAACGCCGTCCTGCAGGTAGGCGAGGCCAAGGAAACGATGGAAGTGACCTCCGAGGCTCCCGAGGTTGACACAACCAGCACGCAGCTCGGCGCCATAATGGATTCCCGCCAGGTCTCGCAGTTGCCCTTAAACTCCCGCGATACCTATCAACTCCTGCAATTGCAGCCCGGAGTCCAGGGCGTGGGCGGCACTGATCTTTTTTACGGCAGCAACACCGCCGGAGCTGTCTCCGTCAATGGCGGCCGAGGCCGCTCCAACAACTTCAGCGTCAATGGCGGCGACGGCAACGACCTTTTCGCCAACGGCCCGGCCATTCAGCCCTCCCCCGACAGCATCGAGGAGTTCCGCGTCCTCTCCAATACCTTCGACGCCGAATACGGCCGCAACTCCGGGGCCGTCATCAACGTCGTCACCAAGTCTGGTACCAACGACCTGCATGGCAGTTTCTACGAGTTCTTCCGCAACAAGGCGCTCGACGCCAAGGGATTTCTTGACCCTTACACTCCCGACAATAAACAGAACCAGTTCGGCGGGACCCTCGGCGGCCCGATCAGAAAAGATCGGACATTTCTCTTCGCCTCCTACGACGGACGCCGCGTTGTGCAGGGCATCGTAGGCGATCCGACCGTCGTGCCTACCGCCGCCGAGCGCGCCGGAGATTTTTCACAATCGCCCTTTACCACGATAACCAATCCTGACGGGAGCACGACGGTTCCGACCTTGAATTCAACCGCCCTGGCGCAGATTCTGCAAACCAGGTGCGGCAGCGCAATCGTTGGCGCTCCTCCAACCGTAGGCACGCCCTGGGCGTCGATCTTCCCCAACAGCCAGATACCGACCGCTTGTTTTGATCCGGTCGCATACAACCTGATGACCCAGTTTGTGCCGCTACCAAACTCGCCCAGCGCCCCCAATATCTTCCAATCCATTCCCAACGCGCAGCAGCACGAGAACCAGTTCACCGTGAAACTGGATCACCATATCAACGACCGCCAGAACCTCAGTGTCTACTACTATTTCAACGATGCGTACGATGCCGAGCCCTTTACGAAATTTCAGGCGCAGTCCACCAATCTTCTGCCCGGCTTCGGAGACCTCAACAAGACACGAGCCCAGCAGGTGAACCTGAGCCATACCTGGACCATCAACACCACTCTCGTGAATGAAGCGCGGATTACCTATTTCCGGGAGGGGCAGGGCACGTTCCTGTCGCCGCAGCATCACAATCTGGTCACCGATTCCTGCACCGGCGCCGCGGTGCCTTACTGCTTCACCGGCACGACCGACACGCCCAGCGTGATCACTCCAAATCCCAAGATAGGCATTACGCCCGGAATCGGTCCGCAGCATGAAGGCGTTCCCTTTATCAATATTTCGGGCGGTTTCAGTATTGGCAATGACTTTGAGGGCGAGTTACCGCAGTTCGGCAACACTTATCAATTTTCCGACAGTCTTACCAAGGTGAAGGGCAATCACACGCTGAAGTTCGGCATCGACTTCCGCATCCAGCGTTTTCTTCAGACCTTGTATTACTCTCCGCAGGGGGACTACACATATTCAGGCGGTGGGGTTAACGACTTCATTTCCGTGCGTAATAGCGACGGATCTTCCAATCTCTTTCCCAACTACCTCATGGGCCTGCCCGATTCGGACCTGATCGGTTCCACCAACTCGGAGGACATCCGCGGCAACGCGCTCTATCTGTTCGCCCAAGATAGCTGGAAGCTCAAGCCGAATGTAACTCTTAACTACGGTCTGCGCTGGGAGTATAACCAGCCTTTCTACGACGCCGGCGGACGTTATCAGACCTTTCGGCCGGGGCAGGCGAGCACAACCTATCCTTGTACCAGTCCTCTTACTCCGCCAGCGGATTGCCCGGTGGGCTTGGTGGTGCCGGGAGATCCCGGTGTTCCCAAAGGTTTAACGAAGTCCTATTACAAGTCGTTTGCCCCGCGTATTGGGATTGCCTGGGACCCGTCGAACAATGGCAAAATGACGGTCCGCGGCGGTTTCGGCATTTTCTACAATCCCATCGAACAACTGGTGCTGGAACAATTTCAGGCGGAGCCTCCCTTTGGTGGTAGCACAACCATCACCGAAGGATTCTTCAGCACTCCGTTCGTTCTGCAAAGCTGTGCCGATTCGCCAAACTCCACGCCCTGCGCTGGTACCGGGGCCAATGGTGGCCCTGGAGTGCTCCCCAATCCGTTCGGCAGCATCCTCGATCCTCCGCGGGGGCAGGATCCGGACTGGGCGAATTTCCGTCCTATCACGCTCTTCGGAGAGTTACAGCCGAAGCTTCGCTCGCAATACACCGAGCAGTATAACTTTGGTCTGGAACGAGAAATTGTCAGGAACACCGTTCTTACTCTTGGCTATGTGGGCTCGCAGGGGCATCGCCTGCTGGCGACTCACGATCTAAGTCCGGCAAACGCGCAGACTTGTCTCGACCTGCAGAATATTTCAAACTTGACCAGCGACCCGACACTCAGCTGCGGGCCTTTTTACGGAGACAGCGCCTTTGCTGTTGCTGCGAATGAAATTCCCGCAGGGATTACATTGCACCTGCCCTATGGGCCGCAAGCTGTAGTTACCGGCCCGAACCCCACTTCTATCACTCTGGTGGGCTTGCGGCCTTACTCTTCGCCTTTGTGCAATCCCCTGACCGGCAATGGTTGCCCAGCGGATGGAACACCCGTTTTCAGCAGCATCTACGCCCAAGATACAATTGCCAATTCCGCCTATAA
Source organism: uncultured Acidobacteriaceae bacterium (assembly GCA_963775845.1). GTDB lineage: Bacteria > Acidobacteriota > Terriglobia > Terriglobales > Acidobacteriaceae > Acidiflorens. Next base: position 2,245,361 of record CAVZKN010000002.1, read on the forward strand.
CTCCTTACAGGCCTCTCTGAACCGGCGCTTCTCGAATGGGTTACAATTCGAAATCGCCTATACGCTTAGTAAGTCGCTGGATGATGCCTCGAGCTTTGAGAACGCCCTGAAACCAATTTGTAACGGCGTCTTGAATAACTTCTCGTGTAACCGTTCTTTGTCGTTGTTCGACGCGCGGCATAGACTGGTCATCAGCTACTTGTGGCAGATTCCCGTCCCTCAATACAGCGGAGCCAAGGCGCAACTCCTCAACGGCTGGGCGGTTTCCGGAATCACGAGTTTCCAGTCAGGCTTCCCCATCCGCATGCAGACCCTGGACGACCAGGAACTCGAAAATGACACCAGCGGATTCGAAGCGCCGGGGCGGCCAGTCGAGACCGGGCCTGTAGCTTTCTTGAATCCCAGATCCAACAATGGCTATTACTTCTGCAACCCGGCGTCGGGCGCCTGCCCGATTCAGGACCCGCCTCTGGGATCGTTGGGGGGGCCGCGGACGATTTGCTGCGGGCCTGGCATCAACGACTTTGATATGTCGTTGCAGAAGGTGATTCCAATTCGTGAGACTTGGCACGCTGAGTTCCGGGCGGAATTTTTCAATATTTTCAATCACACGCAGTTCCTCAACCCCGACGGCAATTTCAGCGACGGTCCGGATTTCGGCCGGGTTGTGCACACCCGCGATCCGCGGCAGATTCAGTTTGCCTTGAAGTTTGCGTTCTAGAAACTTTATGACTGCCTCTACAGAGGTTCGTTCTATGACGGGACAAGAGATTGTCGATCTAACTCGTAAGCACACCCTGTTTGAGTGGTCGGCCCAATCCAAGGTCGATCCCATTCCGGTGGCGCGGGCGAAGGGAATTCATTTCTGGACGCCGGAAGGGAAGCGCTTCATCGACTTTAATAGCCAGTTGATGTCGGTCAACATCGGTCATGGCGATGAACGCGTGATCCAGGCGATCTCCGAGCAGGCGGCGACGCTCGCCTATGCCAATCCGTTCATGGCAACGGAAGTGCGTGCGCGCCTGGGAGCAAAGCTGGCGGCAATAACTCCCGGCGATATCGACACTTTCTTTTTCACCAACGCCGGCGCCGAGGCGAACGAAAATGCGATCAAGATTGCCCGCTTCTTTACCGGACGCCACAAAATCCTGGCGCGCTATCGCTCCTATCACGGCGCTACGGCCGGAGCCATCAGCCTTACCGGTGATCCGCGCCGGTGGGCGGCAGAGCCAGGGATCCCGGGCGTGGTGCACGTGCTTGATCCTTATCATGGCATCGAGCGCGGCTGGGAGCCGTCGGAGAGTTCGCTGGCGATGATCGAGGAAACTATCCAACTGGAAGGCCCGCAGACGATTGCCGCCTTCATTCTGGAGCCGGTGACGGGAACGAATGGCATCCTCGTGCCGCCGGATGGATATCTTGAGGGGGTGCGACAACTCTGCGACAAGTACGGAATACTGATGATCGCCGATGAAGTCATGTCAGGTTTCGGTCGCACGGGTAAGTGGTTTGCAGTCGATCATTGGAAAGTTGTTCCGGACTTACTCTGTATGGCTAAGGGACTTACTTCAAGTTACATCCCCCTTGGCGCTGTCGGTATGAGGCAACATATCGCGCGGTATTTTGACAACAAGGTGTTCTATGGAGGGCTTACTTACAACAGCCATCCCGTGGGATGCGCAACCGCGCTCGCGACGATTCGAGTATATGAAGAAGACAACCTGATCGAGAATGCCCGCCAGATGGGCGAAGTCATGAAGCAGCTTCTCGCCGAACTGCAGGCCAAGCACAAATCGGTGGGCGCGGTGCGTTCGATCGGGCTGTTTGGAATTGTTGAACTGATCCGCAACGGTAAGACGCTAGAGCCCCTGGCTCCATTCAACGGCACCTCGAACGAGATGATAAAGCTCGGCAAGTTCTTCCGCGAGAATGGGCTTTATACGTTCGTCCGCTGGAATACTTTTTTCACGAACCCGCCGCTGTGCATCAGCGAGCAACAATTGCGGGAAGCGTTTGCCATCATCGACAAAGGGCTGGAGGAAATCGATAAGGCGGTGAAGGGGTAGTTTCTGAGTTATTCCTTTTTCCTTAACTGCTGCTTCCAACCCAAAACACGCGCCTTGTTTCCTTCGGCCTCGGCCTCGGGAACCATTCCTTTTTTCTGATACAGAATCGAGAGACTGGTATGGGCGAGAATGTCGTCGGGATCGATCGCTGATATTTGCTGCGAGACTTCTATGGCTTCGTCAAAGCGGTTGAGGTCTTGCAGGGCTCGGCTGAGTCCGTGCAAGGCGTCGGTGAACTTCGGATCGGCCTTCACCGCGTGCCGGTATTCCTCTACGGCTTGCTCATGATGCCCTTCGAGCACGAGGTCGAGCGCCGCGTAGTAATGGTGCTCGGCGGCGCGGCGGGCGCTGGCGAAATCATCAGGCATATGAATGCTACGCTTTGATTCTAGCAAGTCACTGCCATCGCATCGTTGTTGCATTCAGAAGACAGCGCTTTCATATCCTAGGGCGTTCGTTGCAGGTTCAAGCTCAGTGGCGCTACGCCTTGTTTCCAGGTGCCGTTGATCTGGGTGTGCGCATCGTTCATCGTGCCATCGTACATCGCGGGAATGCTGCCGCTTTCGAAGTGCAGGGCGCGCTCCTTATAGGTGATGGCGGTGATAAGAATGCCGGAAGTTTCCTGATCGGGGTAATCGATCGTGCCGCTCAGACTTCCATCCTGTGCCGCGGAGATGTGCACCACGATGCGCTTCTTGGGCTGAGCGCCGGGATCGAGAGTGCCCTCCCAATCGCCGACAATACCCGACCGGTTCTGTGCAGGACAAAAGTTGGGCGCGATGCCCACGGCTAATAGCAGCGCGAAAGCGAGGGCGAACGACGGTGCGCGGTGCTTCCTCATGGTCGGCTCCTTGGTTGCCAGGCTCTTTGTTCGACAGAAAATCCTGCTCGCTGACAGGGCAATCCCTGGTGCTTAGATTCAGCCTGTCGGTTGAGGGTTGGTGAATAGATTGAGCTGCACAAACGGCTGTTTCAGGCGGTCGAAGGCTCCGGCTTCCATCTCAGGATTGGCTTTCTCGCAGCGGCGGTCTCGTCCAGGCGCGAGATGCGCGTGTTGTGCGGGGCATCGAGCACGAACTTTGGATCCTCTTCCACCTCTTCCGCGATCGACTTCATCGCTTCAATGAAGAGATCGAGTTCTTCTTTGGGTTCGCTTTCGGTGGGTTCGATCATGAGCGCGCCGGGGACGATCAGCGGGAACGCGGTTGTGTAGGGATGGAATCCATAGTCGATCAGGCGTTTGGCAAGGTCCATTGTTCGTACGCCCTTCTTGGATTGCACCTTGTCGCTAAAGACCACTTCGTGCATCGACGGCGTCTGGTAGGGAAGATCGTAGACACCTTCCAGTCCTTTACGAATGTAGTTGGCGTTGAGGACGGCGTCTTCGGTGGTCTGGCGAAGACCGTCGGGGCCGTTGGCAAAGATGTAGGCGAGGGCGCGAATAAACATACCGAAGTTTCCGTAGAACGCGCGCACTCGTCCGACTGACTGCGGGCGGTTGTATTCAAAGCCCAGCGTGCCATCTGGCTTGGTGATAACCACGGGCGTCGGAAGAAATGGCGCAAGCATCTTCTTGACGGCTACGGGACCTGAGCCGGGACCGCCTCCGCCATGAGGCGTGGAAAAAGTTTTGTGCAGATTGAGGTGCATGACGTCAACGCCAAAATCTCCGGGACGGGCTTTGCCTACCAGCGCGTTCATGTTGGCGCCATCCATGTAGAGCAGGCCGCCTTTTTCGTGCATCAGGCTGGCGATCTTGTGGATGTCCTGCTCGAAGACGCCTAGCGTATTGGGATTCGTGACCATGAGGGCGGCCACATCTTCATTCATCTGCGCAGCCAGCGCTGCTACATCAACCATGCCGCGGTCGTTGGATTTCAGATTCTCAACCGCGTATCCTACCGTGGCCGCGGTGGCGGGATTGGTGCCGTGGGCGGAGTCGGGGATCAGGATCTTTTTGCGGGCGTTGCCTTTAGACTGGTGGTAGGCGCGGACCATCAGCAATCCGGTCAACTCGCCTTGTGCGCCCGCGGCGGGCTGCAGGGTGATGGCGTCCATCCCCGTGATTTCCAGCAGGCAGTCGCTCAGCGTCTTCATGATAAGCATAGCGCCTTGCGAAATTTTCTCGGCCTGGTAAGGATGGCCGTTGGCGAGGCCTTCCACACGCGATACGAACTCGTTGACGCGCGGATTGTACTTCATGGTGCAGGAGCCCAGCGGATACATGCCCAGATCGATGGCGTAGTTCCAGGTGGAGAGGCGCGTGAAGTGGCGGATGATTTCGATCTCGCTCACTTCGGGCATGTTGCCCAGATCTGTGCGCTCCTGCTTGCCTAACAACTTAGCCGTGTCGACCTCGGGGACATCGAGCGGAGGCAGCTTCCAGGCGGCTTTGCCGGGAGAGGATTTTTCGAAGATCAGCCCTTCGTTCTGGCTGATGTGGCGCGTGGCTTTGCGGGTCATGTGCTTCATAGTTATCTATTCAGTCCAAGATCGATAATTTCTGGCGGCGGCTGCATCCATGCGCCGGATCCGTTACAAGTTGAGCAAACGCCGGTTCCCGAGCAAGTCCCGCACTTCGGCTGATCTTCGCCGCGGTTCGGGGCCATGCCAGAACCATCGCACTGAGCGCACCTTCCATTGCCGAAGCAGGAAGTGCAGGTATTTCTCGAGCCCATTTTTTCCAGTCCGATCATCGTAGTGCCGCCTCGGGTTCAGCATCTTTGCTCAGCACTGAGCGTTCGCTCTCGGCCACGAGGCCTACGGCTGTATCGATGTTCGAACGCGTGGTCAATTCTGTGCAGCACCAGAGCGCGGCTTTTCCGAGTTCGGGATAAAACTTTTTCAGCGGGAATCCGCCCACGATCTTGTGACCCAGCAGGCGCGAGTTGATGGCGTAGGGATCTTCGCTGGTCTGGACCACGAACTCATTAAAACGCGGCGCTCCGGAGAAAAGAACCTTGGCGTGTCTGCCGAATTGATCGGCGGAATAAGCGGTCTTGGCCAGATTCTGTTTAGCCAGTTCTCTCAATCCCACTTTGCCGTAGACGGTCATAAAGATGTTAACCATCAGAGCGACCAGCGCCTGGTTCGTGCAGATGTTCGACGTCGCTTTCTCGCGTCTTATGTGCTGTTCGCGCGTGGCCAGGGTGAGAACGAAACCGCGTTTGCCATTTTTATCGACCGTCTGGCCGGCTAAACGTCCGGGCATCTGGCGGACGAATTTTTCCTTCGTTGCCAGAACGCCGCAGTAGGGGCCACCGAAGCCGAGCGGCACTCCGAAGGACTGCGCTTCCATGGCGACGATGTCGGCGGTGCGAGGAGGCTCGACAATGCCCAGCGATACGGCTTCGGCAATCGAGACGATCAGCAGGGCGCCGCGCTTGTGCGCGATATCGGCAATCGCTTCCACGTCTTCGATGGCGCCGAAGAAGTTGGGAGATTGAATCAGGACGCAGGCGGTGTCATTTGTGACAGCCTTTTCCAGTTCTTTTAGATGGATGGTTCCCGAATCTGTGAAGCCCACCAGCCGTTGAGGAATTTCCTGGTGAGTCGCGTAGGTGTTCAGTACCTCGCGATACTCAGGATGCAGATTGCGCGCAATCACAGCCTCATGCTTGCCGGTGACTCTCACCGCCATCATGACGGCTTCGGCGGCTGCGGTCGAACCGTCATACATGGAGGCATTGGCCAGGTCCATGCCGGTCAGTTCCGAGATCATGGTTTGAAACTCGAAAATCGCCTGCAGGGTGCCTTGCGCAAACTCGGCCTGATAGGGAGTGTAGGAGGTGAGGAATTCTCCGCGTTGGACCAGGGCATCGATGACGACCGGACGGTAGTGCGAATAGGCACCGGCGCCGAGAAAGCTGGTGTAGCCCTCGCCATTTTCTTTGGCGCGTTGCTTGAACCAGTCGACAATCTCGGACTCCGCCATTTGGCGGGGGATGGCCAGATCGCGGGTCAGGCGATATTGGGCTGGGATGGGCGCAAAAAGTTCGTCTACGGAACGGATGCCGATGGCCTGCTGCATGGCGGCGCGGTCGGCGGGAGATTTAGGTAAATAGCGCATAGGGACTTTGTTTAGATGATGTCAGGTATGGATTTGATTGTGGGACGGCACATCCTCTGACCGTCCTTCTTGCCGGCCGAAGAGTAACTGCAGATCCCTCGCTATGCTCGGGATGACAATTCATAAGTTCGAGGTGAATCAGTAATTCGGGATCACAACTCATACCAGTGTTCTAGTGTCCGGCCTCTTCGGCAACGAACTTGTCGTAATCTTGCGAGGATAATAAGCTGTTGACCTCCGACGGGTCTTTCAGCTTGATCTTCACCATCCAGGCTGCATGCGCATCTTTGTTGACTTGCTCAGGAGATGTGGCCAGTTCTTCATTGACGGCGGTCACGGTTCCGGATGCGGGAGCGAATAGATCGGAAACGGCCTTCACCGACTCGACTGTGCCAAAGGGCTTGCCCTTGGTAATCTCGGCACCCAGCTTGGGCAGGTCTACGAACACGATGTCGCCTAGTGAGTCCTGAGCGTGGGTGGTGATGCCGATGGCGCCGTCGGTGCTGATCCACTCATGCTCTTTGGTGTACCTGCGGTCATTGGGGTAGGACATTTCTGCACTTAGCTCCTATCTGTCATCAAATGGCGGGCTTTGCCCGCTGGACAGCCGAGGGCAGCTGTCCCTACGTGACTTTCTTCGGACGTTTATAAAAAGGTGACGGCACCACTTTTGCTTTTACGCCTTGGCCTCTGATTTCTACTTTTACTGTTGTTCCTACGGTGGCTTGCTCTGGCGGCACGTAGGCTGTTGCTATGTTCTTTTTTAGAAATGGCGCGGGCGAGCCGCTGGGTACGTAACCGATTTCACGGCCTTGCCCGTCCTGAACTTTGTAGCCGTCTCGGGCAATGCCTCGGTCGACCATTTCCAGACACACCAGCGCTTTTTTAACGCCTTCGGCTTTGGCCTTTTCCAAAGCGGCGCGACCGATGAAGTCCGGCTTTTCCATTTTGCAGAAACGGTCGAGGCCGGCTTCCCATACGTTGATCGTGTCAGAGATTTCGTGGCCGTAGAGCGGAAGCTTGCCCTCGAGGCGCAGCGTGTTACGAGCGCCCAATCCGCAGGGCACTATGCCAAATTCTTTTCCTGCTTCGAGAATTTCGTACCAGACGCGGGCGCTCGTCGCTTCGTCGGAGGGAATGTAGATTTCGAATCCATCTTCCGCGGTGTATCCCGTGCGCCCCATCAGAATATTTTTCATGCCGGATAGCGACCCGCGCGTCACCCAGTAGAATTTCACCTTGCCCAGATCGGCGTCGGTCAGCTTTTGCAGAACGTCGACACCTTTCGGGCCCTGGATCGCGATTTGGGTGAAGTCGTCGGAGAGATTCTCTACCGCGCAGTCGAACTGCCGCGTGTTGTCTCGTACCCAGTTGAAGTCTTTCTCCCTCGTGCCGGCGTTGATGACCAGCAGGTATTCGTCTTCGCCCAGGTGGTGAACGATCACGTCATCGACGAAAGTTCCCTGGGGATAGAGGAGCGCCGAATACTGTGCCTGACCGATTGCCAGCTTGGACGCATCGTTCATTGAGATGTGCTGGACGGCTGTGAGCGCTTCGGGTCCGGCGAGGCGGATGTCGCCCATGTGGCTCACATCAAAGATACCGACTCCAGTGCGCACTGCCATGTGCTCGGCGACGATGCCGCAGCCTAGGGAGGATGGGTATTCGACCGGCATATCCCAGCCGTTGAAATCCACCATCTTCGCTCCCATCTGGCGATGGACGGCGTTCAAGGTGGTCTTGCGGACGTTCGGGACAGCGGGCGGAATGGCTTCCAAAGCGGACAATACGGGCCTCAATACGGTTCGGGCAGTGGCTGGGCTGCCAGTATCTGAACTGTTTAAGTTAACACCCGCGTCGGAAGCGCGCAAATAGAGTAGGCAGGTCGTAGGCGGCAGGTCGCGGGAAAACCTGCTGGACGTGGGATAGCGCGTACCGTGGGATAGTATCATCGCTCCGATTTATCCGCTATTTGTGCATATCTGTGACATAGTAGAGAAGTAGTAGATAAGCGGGCTGTCATTGAACTGCGGCCATTCTTCAAGGACCAGACGGGAATTATGCAGAAACGCCAATGTTCGGATTGTGGGGGTGAGTTGGTTCTGACGGTACGTGCGAACCAGTCCTACTCGGCGGGTGAGGGACCCAACTTGATTACCAATTCTCTAACCAGTTGGCGGTGCGGAACCTGCGGCTCCGCGTTCACGGCGGCGCAACTTCGAGAAGGTAAGCGGGGCCGGATGAAAGCGGCTGAGCGCGTCTAACGCGGTTCCGGACGGGGCCCTTCGGCTCCGCTCAGGGCAGGCGCCGCCCCGTCACCACACGCCCCACCCATAGGTTGAAGTTCTAGTCTCCCGACGGCATCAGTTCGTCGGACTGCACTCCACCGGTTTTCATGGGCACGGCGCTCGACGTTTTGCGAATTATCTCCAAAAGACTTACGCGGTCGGGCTGGAGCAATTCGGCGACTCGCTCTTTGCTGACTTGCGCCACGATGATCTGGCCGATTTCGGTGTGAACGTCGGAGAAGATTCCTACACTCTTCATTCGTTGCGTTTGAAATTCGTTGTCCTCGGTTGGTGTAACGTAGTGCACCGAGTTCGCACTGTAGCGATGGATGAGGAACAGTTGCGCGATCGTCATCAACCGCTTTTTGCGGACCGGCGTTGCGGTGTTCGAATCACGAACCGAGAGGATGTGTCGTCCGCGACGGTCCTGGATGTAGGCGAAGACGATGTTGGCCAGCTTTTCTCCGCTGGGCTCGTTAAGCACGCTTAGTTCCAGCAGTTCCGACCCGGCCGTGTGCGGACGCAGGCGCACGCTAATCTTTTCGGCATAGCCATTGTGCTTGCGCCACTCTGCCAGCCACTCTTCGAGCACTTTTGTTGGAACTTCGGTCTGCACCAGGTGCTGGAATTGCGTGGAGCCTTTGCCCATGGCTTTGGTGGCGGCGGTGCGTCCAGACGATGCCATGAGCGCGGCATCGAGACGCGGGCCTCCTACCAGGGTTTGCGGAGTGCGATAAGGCGATTCCAGCAATCTGAACTTGCGCTGCAGGCGGGCCAGGGCCAGCATTCCGTCCTGCTTCAGGGCGGTAGCGAATTCCTCGGCTGCCAAGCCGTCGATCTGGTGGCCGCCGTACGTGATGAAGTTGAAGACGAAGCCCAGCTTGCCCAGTTCTTCGGGAAAACGCTTCATCTGCTCGTCGTTCATGCCGGTGGTGTCCCAACTGAACGACGGTGAGAGGTTGTAAGCCAGCATCTTGTCCGGATACCGGGCGTGAACGGCGTGAGCATACTTTTCGGCGTCTTCCAGGTCCGCCGTCTTGGTTTCCATCCACAGCAGGTCGGCGAAGGGGGCAACCGATAACGACTTGGCGATGGCGAAATCGATTCCGGCCTGCAGGTGATAGAAACCCTCTGGAGTTTTAGGCAGTTCGCAATCCCAGATAACGTGAATACCCATGGATTTTGCGCGTTCGCGTGCTTCATACAACGAAGCACGTTTGGAGAAGGCCAGCCATTCATCGACCGTCATGTCGAAGCGCTCGCCCTCGGCCACGCGGAATTCCAAGACCTCGGCTACCGCCTCCCCATAGGTCATCATGCCGGCTTCGGCGCGCCAGGATTCGACATACCGCGCGTCGATTTTGTCGAGGTCTGCATCGAGGTCGGCGGCTGACATTTCTTTCAGAGCCGGGGCGCGCTCGGTGATCAGAGACATGATGCCAACCCGCTCCAGCCAGGCGAAGGCCGCTGTGTACTCGGCTTCGGAGAGTGCAAAGAGCATGTGACCACGCACTTCGTCCACGCCTAGCTCGTAGAGCTTGCGCAAAATCGCCAGATACGCGGCCTTGTAGCTGGGTAGATCCACGTTGGTGGCTCCGAGAATGAAGGGCTGGTCGCGCTCGTCGCTGCGACTTTCGATGAAGGTCGCGGACTCGGCGTCGGTTCGCGCCACGATGATGCCGGGAACCTGCATGACATCGAGCTGGAAGCGCGCAGCGTTCAGGCGCTTGATCTGCTCGTCGGCAGCAACTAACACCTTGCCGCCCTGGTGACCGCATTTCTTGGCTCCGGGTTTCTGGTCTTCGATGTGGTAGCCGGGAACTCCGACTTCGACGAAGCGGCGGATCAGGTTGCGGACGTGCGCGTCGCCGCCGTGACCAGTGTCGGCATCGGCGATGATAAAGGGACGGAAATCTACGATCGGAGTTGCAGCGCGCTGTTCTTCGGTCATACGGGCGCGTGCGAAATGCTGATTCTTGTCGGCGGTGAGAAGGGCGCGAACCAGGCCGGCGGCCTCGTCCGGCACCTGGCTGAGTGGGTAACTGGCGAGATCGGGACCGGGATCTTCAGCGATTGAGCCCTTGGCGGAGGTTGCCCACCCGCCAAGATAGATGCCTTCCATGCCGATGCGCTTCATCATCACGGCTTGGCCGGGCGAATACGGGCCGAACGTCGTGATCTGCTTGCGCTGTTCAAAAAGCTCGCGCAGACGCAGGTAAAACTCTTCGGCAGCACGGCGCGCTATGGCGTAATCTCCGGAAAGCGTGCCTTGCTGTTCGGCGACCTGGCGCGGGGAGTAGAGGCGAGTGATGCCGTCAAACCGTGGGCTTGTGAACCATTCTTTCGCGGTAGCAACCTGCTGGTTGAATGTCGTCATAGTGGATTCCAAGCCTTCAGCATTGATGAACACTTTACTGTACGCCTCCTCGATTGTGCGCTCCAGAGATAATTGATCCCGCCTTTTCATTGCGGGTCTCGTGCGTGATCCGTTAATGGCTGTCAGTCAAGAGAGAGAAGGAATTAGTCTCCCGAGGGCAACAGTTCATCATCTGTACCGGCGAGCGACGGATAATCTGGAACCACCAAGGTCCTGATACTGCGGCTGTGTCCGGTCTCAAAGCTGAAGTCGTCGGTGTTGCCGGTTTGGCGGTTGAAATTCGAAGTCATCATCTGATTCATCCCCACACAAGAATTTACGTTCGGACCATGTGTCCAAGTGCAGTAGACCCCGTTTCGGCATGGCATGACAAACCGGAGAGTCCGCCGGGGACTACTGGGTCAAAATGACCTAGCAGGTGCGAAACAGGTCCGAGTAGGACTATCATGTTGGGCATGAGCGTAACCACTTCTGCTGACAATAAGGTTGAAAAGAGCGCGGCTTCGGCTCCGAACTTCAAGCAAATCGAGGAAGGCATTCTTACCGCGGAGGCGCGGGCATTTCTGCTGAAACTTGCGGCCCGGTTCGAGCCCCGGAGGCAGGAACTGCTGGCGCGGCGGCGGGTTGTGCAGCGCGATATCGATCAGGGCGTTTCTCCTCAGTTTCTACCCGAGACCGCGTCCATTCGCGAAGGCGATTGGAAGGTGGCGCCGATTCCCAAGGACTTGCTCGATCGTCGCGTGGAAATCACTGGGCCGGTCGATCGCAAAATGATCATCAACGCGTTGAATTCAGGCGCAAGCGTTTTTATGGCCGACTTCGAGGACTCGAATTCGCCGACCTGGACAAACAATATTGAGGGTCAGCATAACCTGCGAGACGCAGTTCGCGGACAGATCGAATATGTCAGTCCCGAAGGGAAGCGGTATCAAGTCGGGGCCAATCCGGCGGTTCTTTTCGTGCGGCCAAGAGGTTGGCATCTGGACGAAAAGCATTTTCTCGTAGATGGGAAACCGATCTCAGGTTCGCTCTTCGATTTTGGCCTGTTCTTTTTTCACAATGCCGCGGCGTTGCTGAAGAAGGGAACTGGTCCTTATTTCTACTTGCCAAAAATGGAGAGTCATCTCGAAGCGCGTCTGTGGAATGATGTTTTCTGCCTCGCGCAAGATGAATTGGGCATTCCTCGGGGATCGATTCGCGCTACTGTTTTGATCGAGACGATCCTGGCTGCGTTCGAAATGGATGAGATCCTCTATGAATTGCGCGACCACTCGGCGGGCTTGAACTGCGGGCGTTGGGATTACATTTTCAGTTTCATCAAGAAGTTTCGCATGCATCCGGAGTTTGTGCTGCCGGACCGTTCACTGGTCACAATGGAGTGTCATTTCCTCAGTTCGTATGTCGAATTGCTGATTCAAACCTGCCACCGGCGCGGCATTCACGCGATGGGCGGAATGGCGGCGCAGATTCCGATCCGTAACGATGCGGCGGCCAACGAACAGGCGCTCGACAAAGTTCGGCGCGACAAGCTTCGCGAAGTAAAAGCGGGGCACGACGGGACGTGGGTAGCGCATCCGGGGCTGGTTCCGGTGGCGAAGGAAATTTTCGATCGGTACATGCCGGAGCCCAATCAGATTTCCAAGCCGCGAACAAATCGGACGATGCAGGCTAAGGATTTGCTCGAGGTCCCCAAGGGCGATATTACCGAGGCGGGTCTGCGCTGGAATATCGACGTCGGCCTGCAGTATGTGCATTCCTGGCTGCAGAGTTCAGGCTGTGTTCCGATCTATAACCTGATGGAGGATGCCGCGACCGCCGAGATCTGCCGCGCGCAGGTTTGGCAGTGGGTGAAGCACGGCGCCCATCTCAACGATGGCAGAGTGGTGACGGCGGCGATGGTCAAAGAGATCATCCATAGCAGGGCAGCGGAGCTGGGAGGGAAGTCTGGTGGCGACAAGAAGTTGCAACAGGCGGCTCGGGTCATGGAGGAATTGTCGACCAGTCCTGATTTCGCCGACTTTCTTACGCTGGCCAGTTACGATTTGTTGGATTAGGATGAGTCGTTTATTTGCAACCTAGGCTTGATTGTCATTCCAGGTGAAACTCGAGCATTGATCGCGGCGGCAACTTGCATAGGTCCTTCGCTTCGCTCAGGATGACAATCTTAAACTTGGGTTGGAGTTTGCTAGTTAATACCCAGAATGTCAGTGCATGGTCGCTCGTAAAACTCCCGCCAAAGTGCCGATTGACTCTGCGATGAATTCCGAGCCCATTAGCGTTTTCATTTCTCAGCTCCGAGAGCATGTTGGCGCGCGCGAAGTGGAGCGCGGCATTTCGTGTCTGCGGAAGCATGAGGATCTAATTGCCGACGTCGATCCCAACGGCGATAATGCCGCGCGCCTGCTGGCACAACTCGCTATCTGGACGGATATTGGATTCGGCGGGCCTTCGATGAAAAATCTCCTTCGGCGTTTCGAGCATCTGGAGCACGCCTCGCGATCGAGGTTGTCGATTGCATCCTACCTTTGCCTGCGTATGACTGAAGGCATGCTGGCAATGGCGGAAGAGTCGATGGAGCCGGCAATCAAGCACTTTGACTTCATCCTCAGCCTGGGCCAGGAACTCGATGACCAGTTTCTGCTGGCCATTGTTTATTTCTGGAAGGGACGCTGCCTGCGGCGGCGCGGCGAGTACGATGAAGCCTTGGTCTATACCGTCAAGGGAAAAAACCTGGCGTTGCAGTTAGCTTATCCCCGGATGGCGGCGGTGATGCAGGTGCTCGAAGGTTGGCTGTATTTTCAGCAAGGCAAATGGAAAGACGCAGTGCGTATCTCGCAGGCGGCGGAAAGCGTTCTCGCCGAGACCGATGATTACGTGACGCTCGGCAATATTCAATCCTTTTATGGACGCATGGCGCGGCGCGAGGGACGCTACGACAAAGCGATTGAATTTTTCGAGAGTGCTATCGGCTACTACGGCCGACGCGATGCGCGGCATTTGAATTCGGCGCGATCGCTGGCCAATATGGCGCTGGCCAAGCGCGGCATCGCATTGCAGTTGCAGAAGAGAATTGACCGCGATGTCGAGCGGCGGCGAAAGACTCCCGGCATCCGCGAAACGAAGAGCGCGGCGGCGAATTCCGAGCCAGAAGCACGCAAGCATGACTATCGAAGCCGGTTGACGCAGCTTCGCCGCGAAGCGATTGAACACCTGGAAGCGGCGCGCGCTATCTATCAGGAGCGTCCGAATCATCACGGACTGGGCACGGTTTACCTGAATGCCGCCTACATTCACCTTGATGGAGGAGATTTTCAGCGTGCTGAGAAAGAAGCGCGCTCGGCCTACGAACTCGGCGAAGAGAAGCAGGATTACATTCTGATGGGCCGGGCGCGGATTCTCGAGTGCATGATCGAAAACGCGAAGGTGGAAGAAGAGGTCGGAGAGGGCGCCGATCCCGGAAGCCACGCACGGCGTGCGCTCGAATGCAGCCATGAGGCGATTGATCTGGCCAAGCACACGCAGCATCATTTGCTGCTGGCGAACGCGCATCTGTGGCACGGACTGACTGAATGTAATTCATTTTTCGACAATCTCGAGGCCGCGCGTGCCTCGTATGATTTGGCGCGCGCTTCGTGCGGAGGGAATCAGCCTGACAACTACATGTGGCAGGACCTGCAGGCGCTGGGTGCGAAAATACTTCGGAAGGGAAGCGTGCATCCGGCGCTGAAGGCCTGGTCGCAGGGAGCAGTAGGCGAGAAGACATTCCGGCAAATCAGCGATGAGTTTGCGGAGATTGTGATTGCGCGAGTGTGGGAGCGGGAGGGGCACAAGGTATCGCGCGTGGCTACGCGGCTATCGATTTCTCCGAAAAAAGTACGTCGCATTTTAGCGCGCGTGGGACGGAGAAAGATGCGTTGAGTCAGGTCGTAGGTGATAGTGTCAGGAAAATCGGAGATCGGGAACGAAGGCAAGGTTCATTCTGGAATCGAACGGCTGAGCCGGGAATCGAAAAATCATGAAAATCGCAAAAGATGTAACGGAATTGATTGGGCACACTCCCCTGGTGCGTCTGAACCGGGTCACCGACGGAGCCGTTGCCGAAGTGGTTGCAAAACTGGAGAGCCAGAATCCGCTGGCCAGCGTGAAGGATCGCATCGGCGTGAGCATGATTAATGATGCCGAGCGGACCGGGCGCATTCAGCCGGGCAAGACGGTTCTGATCGAGCCTACCAGCGGCAACACGGGAATTGCCCTCGCTTTTGTGGCGGCAGTGAAAGGCTACAAGATCATTCTCACCATGCCGGAAACGATGAGCCTGGAGCGGCGCGTGCTACTGCTGGCTTTGGGCGCCGAGATTGTGCTGACTCCCGGACCGCGCGGAATGAAGGGCGCGATCCTGAAGGCTGAAGAATTGCTCTCGAGCACGCCGGATTCGTACATGCTGCAACAATTCGACAATCCGGCGAATCCGAAGATTCATCTCGAAACGACCGGCCCTGAGATCTGGGAAGATACGGACGGCCGCGTTGATTTTCTTGTCTCTGGAGTGGGCACGGGTGGAACCATCACTGGCGTCGCAGAATATATCAAACCGAAGAAGGCTTCCTTCAAAGCCATTGCCGTGGAGCCTGCGGATAGTCCCGTGCTTTCGGGCGGGAAGCCGGCGCCACATAAAATTCAGGGCATCGGCGCCGGGTTCGTGCCGAGCATCTTGCGCCGCGATCTGATCGACGAGGTGATTACGGTCAGTAACGACGACTCAATCAACATGGCGCGCCGGCTTCCGCTTGAAGAAGGATTGCTGGTCGGCATCTCTTCTGGCGCCGCGGTGGTGGCGGCATTGCAGGTGGCGCGCCGTCCTGAGAACGCCGGGAAATTGATTGTTGTGGTTCTGCCTTCGTTCGGCGAGCGCTACTTGAGTAGTATTCTCTTCGAAGGGCTGCGGAGCCAGGCGTTGCAGATTCCGACGACGCAAGTCTAGTAAAAGTGTTCGATGCTCAGTTCTTAGCGGACACTCCAAAAGAATTGTCTTGACTGAGAACTGGCAACGGGGAACTGAGAACTTCTTCAATCCATGCCGCATCTGATGTCGCTAATTCGCGAAGACGTTGCCACCGTCCTGGAGCGTGATCCGGCAGCGAAGTCGCGGCTGGAAGTTTATCTTTGCTACTCGGGACTGCATGCGATTTGGTTCTACCGCATGAATCATTGGTTGTGGAACCACAATCTCTTGTTGCTGGCTCGCTGGTTGTCGCAAGTGGCGCGCTGGCTTACGGGGATCGAAATTCATCCCGGAGCCCAGGTTGGACGGCGAGTGTTCATCGATCACGGCATGGGCGTGGTGATTGGCGAGACGGCCATTGTCGGAGAAGACGTAACGCTTTATCAGGGCGTCACGCTCGGCGGAACCGGCAAGGAGCACGGCAAGCGGCACCCGACGCTTCTCGACAACGTGGTCGTTGGCGGAGGGGCGAAGATTCTCGGCAACATTACGGTGGGACACAATTGCCGCATCGGGGCCGGTTCGGTGGTGCTGCGCAATGTGCCCGATGATTCCACGGTGGTCGGAGTTCCGGGACACATTATCTTGCGTGAAGGTAAGCGGGTGGTGATCACAGATCCCAAGCAGATTAATGATCCGCTGTCGGAGGCGTTAGCGGCGGTTGCCTCGGAAGTGAATCGCTT
Organism: uncultured Acidobacteriaceae bacterium; assembly: GCA_963775845.1. GTDB lineage: Bacteria > Acidobacteriota > Terriglobia > Terriglobales > Acidobacteriaceae > Acidiflorens. Next base: position 2,261,846 of record CAVZKN010000002.1, read on the forward strand.
GGCGGAACGCGTGCGCGTTTTGGAGGGTACGGGCGGGAGCGAACCACTTTCTGAATCGATGCAACGGATTATCGAAGATATCGATTACCAGATTTAATCTAAATCCCAGGCCCGTTTTGTCAACGCTTCGACCCTGTTGTCTGCGCCAGCCACAAAATCCCAGAAATTGTCTTGGCATCGCGGATGCGCCCGTGGAGGGCCATCTTTTTGGCTTCCGATAGCGGGAAGAATTTAATTGCTATTTTCTCGTCGGCTTCCGGCTGAGCCTCTCCTACCTTGAGACCTTTGGCCAGGTAGATGGTCATGGTTTCGTTGAGAAAACCTGGGCTCACATAGAAATGCAGAATTCTCTTCCAGTGACGAGCGCGATATCCGGTTTCCTCCAATAGCTCGCGCTTGGCGGCGGTGAGCGCGGTTTCACCGTCGTCGATGCGCCCAGCGGGAAGTTCCCACATCATGGACTGCGCCGCATGGCGATACTGGCGCTCGAGCAGAATGCTGGGCTCCGCTCCTTTGGCAGCGCGCGCGGGTTCGTCAACCGCCAGGATAACGATCGATCCGGAATGGTGGACGACGTCCCGGCGTGCCCGGATGCCCCCCGGCTCTTCGACTTCGTCAGTGCTGACGCTGAAGACCGGGCCCTGATAACTGATGCGGGAGGATAAGATGCGAGCCAGCGCTGATTTTTGTTCCGCAGATTTTGCCATGACAACAATATAAGGTATGCTGCGTCGTTACTGAACGGAGACTGAACGTCTGCGCGAACAATGGCCGCCAAGCCCACCATCGCCATCGTCGGAGCCGGAAGTCTTGGGACTTACTTAGCCCGGGTTTTGCATGATGCCGGTTATGAGATCACTGAAATCGTCAGCCGCGATTCTGTGGCATCCCTTCGCCGCGCCCGGGCGCTTGCCGCCAAGGTCGGTGCGCGCGCAGTCACCGCTCAGACAGCCACTCTGGATGCCGATTTGCTCTGGTTCTGCGTGCCCGACCGCGAGATTCGCAACGCGGCTCGGCTGCTCAGCGATCATATCCTCGCTCGATTACTGGTTAATATGAAAGTTAAGATTCGTTTCGCTCTGCATTCCAGCGGAGCGCTCTCCAGCCGCGAACTCAATCCTTTGCGTGTGGCTGGGCTCGCGCTCGCGTCGGCCCATCCTCTGATGACATTTGTTGCCGGCGCGCATCCCAGTCTGGCCAATGTGCCATTTGCGATCGAGGGCGATGGTCCGGCAGTGAAGGTTGCGCGGAGCATTGTTCACGGGTTGGGCGGCAACAGCTTTTTGTTGCCGGCATCGCGTAAGGCCGCCTATCACGCCTGGGCCACGATGACCTCGCCGCTGCTGCTGGCGTTTCTCGTGACCCTCGAAGAGGCGGGCAGCGCTGCGGGCCTCAGTAAGAAGGACGCTCGCCGCAAGAGCCTGCCCATCATCATGCAAACTCTCGCCAACTACTCGCGCCTCGGTCCAGCGCGGTCGTTCAGCGGGCCACTGGTTCGCGGGGACACGGAGACGGTAGCTAAACATCTGGCGGCGCTCAAGAAGAATGCGGCGACTCGCAACGTTTATGTGGAGCTGGCGTGGGTCGCGTTGCGGGATTTGCCGGTCAAGAACCGCGAGGCGCTGGAAACGGTGCTGCGGGATTAGCTGAGCTCTCGATCCAATCCTCTGATGCCGTTTAATGCCGTCCCTTGCGAGCGGTAAACAGATGTCCTAACTTCTCCTGCTTTGTCTTTAGATATTCTTCGGTAAATTCGGTAGGCGCGATTTCGCACGGGACGCGTTCGGTCACTTGAATTCCAGCGCGTTCCAGTGCCGAGACTTTATCGGGGTTGTTTGAGAGAAGGCGGACACGCTGAATGCCCAGGGCTTTCAGGATCTCGACCGGCATCAGAAACTCGCGCTGGTCAGCCTTAAAGCCGAGGCGTTCGTTCGCTTCCACCGTGTCGAATCCGCTGTCTTGCAGCGCGTAAGCCTGCAGCTTCGCCATCAGGCCAATCCCGCGGCCCTCTTGCTGTTCGTAGATCAGCACGCCCGCTCCCTCATGCGCAATCAACGATAGGGAAAGCTCAAGTTGCTGGCGGCAATCGCAGCGTAGCGATCCAAATACGTCGCCCGTAAGGCACTGTGAATGGATGCGCACCAGGGGCGATCCGGAATTAACCTCGCCCATCACCAGCGCCACGGCTTCTTCGGGCTTGGCGTCGACTGAGGACGACGCGCGGGTGGCGAATCCGTGAATGAGGAATTTCCCCCAGCGAGTCGGGAAGTCGGCGGAGGCTACTTGTTTTACCTTGGAAGAATGCACGGTTAGATTATAGCCGTGGAATCCTTATTAGATATTCTTGTAGATGTCCTTCCTTCAATAAGCAATTGAGACGCTGAATAGGCGAAATCGAGTGTCGGCTGCTAAAATCAAAAAAGAAATCCCGCCGCGGCAAGGGGCTATAGCTCAGCTGGGAGAGCGCATCGTTCGCAACGATGAGGTCGTCGGTTCGATCCCGACTAGCTCCACCAATCTTCTCAATGACTTGCCGTCTTTTTCCGCCGTTTGTCATGATCGTAAAGTCAGTTGATTTGGAACGTTTTGTGACGCAGCGCCGAGCGCTACAACAGCTCGCGGTGTTTGCACACAGCGCAACCACACCAGCGGTCGAGGCTTTATGGTTCCGGTTCTCCGCCAATAACTCGGGACGCAGGGTTCGCTTTAACGCCTGCAATCCATCCAACTTCCAGACGGAACGTTCCCTAATTTCGGGGACAAGAATTGAGACGTTCCGTCTGAGAATCACCAGATCGAATTCCTCCGGCTACGTCTTCTTAAATGCCAGAGGGGATGCGGTGCTTTCGGCGCGCTTCATGCGACTTTTTCTTTCTGAGCGGCAGGTTCATTCCGGGCTCTCATTGATTTCACCAGGTCAGCCGCGGACGCTCCCTCCAGCGACAGTCCATAGCCGACTTCCCGGACAATACGCTCCTTCGACGGTTGAATGAAATGCACGCGCGTATTGCGACGGGTCACTTCGGGAGCCTTCAAGTACAGCTTCGCTAATTCCCGCGCCCGGGCGAGCGCCTTGCCAGTCGGCACAACTTCGGCAACCACTCCCCATTCATATGCGGTACGCGCCGTTATTGGCTGTGGATTCAGAAGAAATGCCTCCGCTCGTCCTGCTCCCGCGCGATAACTCCAGGTGGTGAAAATTCCGTCACCCGGCGCAACGCCCTGGGAGAAGTGGGCCACATCCTCGAAAGTCGCGCCATCTGCAGCCACAATTACACTGGCAAGTAGCGCGTAGTCTGAATGCACGTGGGCACGTCCCTCGATTGCCGCGATGACTGGGACGCGTATGTTGGCTATGTTTTCCAAAGCCTGAACACCTTCATCGTGAACCTGGCTCCAGACGCCGGGATCGGCGGCGTCGCCGAAGGAGGACCAATCGACATCCGTAATGAACTCCCCACCGGCTCCCGTAAGGATTACGATCTTGTTCCCGCGATCTTGCGAAATCCGATAGAACCCATCGACAAATTCCGTGTGAGATTGCGCGGTCATAATGCACGGCCCGCCGTTGGTGTGGACTTCAGCAACCAGCACGCCTTTCTCATCTCGTGTCAGCTTTAGATTGTGATATGCATTGAAGTAGTCACTCTGAACTTGCATCGTATTCTCCTCGCTGTGTTGCCCTGATTGCGTTGTTAATTGCGAGGTCAGCACACTGCCGTCAGGTGGCTACAATGAGACCGCCTGCGGCACGAATGACCTCGCCGGTAATCCAGGCTGATTCGTCTGACGCCAGGAACACTGCCAGCGGGGCGATATCCGTGACGCGACCGAGCCGGCCGAGCGGCGTCTTCCCAGCCAGAACGACGCCGGTACCACCCTCGAAGGTCCCCGCGGCTACATTGCCTTCGGTTTCTGTATGACCGGGAGCGATGGCGTTGACGCGAATCTTGCGCGGCGCCAGTTCGAGCGCCAATCCCTTTGTCATTGTTTCGATGGCACCTTTCGTGGAAGCGTAGAGCAGGGCTCCCGCCACCGGATGCGAGCCGACGATAGAGCTGAGGTTGATGATGCTGCCCCCGTCGGCCCCAAACCGCTTGATCGCCTCCTGCACTGTGAGAATTGTCCCGAGAACGTTGACGTCGTAGAGTAGGTGAAAGCTTTCTTCGGTGATCTCCGCGACGGCGCCAAATCGGAATACACCGGCGTTGTTGACCAAAACGTCCAGTCTTCCGAACGCAGAATCCACTTCTTTGAATAACCGCGCGACCTCTGCTGCCTTGGACACGTCGGCCCCGACCGCGATCGCCTTGCCCCCGCTGTCGATGATCGCCCGGGTGACGCGTTCGGCCCCTTCCCGGTCGGAGGAATAGTTCACGGCCACGCGCGCGCCCGCAGCTCCCAAAGCCGCTGCAATTCCAGCGCCTATGCCTTTGGAGGCGCCCGTCACTACTGCCACTTTCTTAGACAGTCCGCTCATAATTCACTATTGTCCTCGACCCGGCTCCTCGTATCCGCGACCCTCCATCAGTGTGAATTGCGTCGCGCATATGGAAATCTCGATTTATGCTCCTTCTTTCTATGCTGGTGACGCATCGGCGACCGCTAGATAAAATTTGGCTTCGGCGGCGCGCACACTGAGTCAAACCAGCGACTGATGTACACCTCGGCATGAGCCTCACCGCAGTAATGCCGAGCTCCGGCCGCGTCGGCTGTTTCAGAATTCCACCGGTACACAGTAAGCTCGGAATCTCCACATCGAATCACGAACCAGTGGATGGGATTAGTCGTCACCAGGCCACAGACTTCACATCTAAATTCCCGCCGAGATATCATGGGCTCCGTTCCCATATTAGTTTGTTATATTCACTCCGCGATCGAGGCTGGTCGCAGACTTGGTGTCAGCACTGTCAATTCGCCAACTTGTTCCCTCTTGACGGTTCCGCGAAGGTGAGCGGCGTGATCCATCATCCAAAGCTCGGGAATGATTTCGCCGACCAGTAGTCCATGACAGAAAAGCCGCACCACCGAACTCTCAGAGACGACAATTCCCACGGCTTTGGTAACTGCGCTCATGTTGGCGGCGGCAATGTGACGGCTGCCGAGTCCCAACGGCACGTCCACTTGTGCGGCCACGGCATCCAGGTAGCGGCACGCGGAAACGACAATTCCGTCGCGACTCACTACGAACCCGCCGTCCAACTGCGCCAATTCCTTGATAGTTCCGCGCAAATTTAGATTGGTGATGTGCCGCGAAAACTCCGGATGCCCCAGCAATGGGTCCAAAATCAACGGTCTGGATTTCGCGAGCACTGCCTGCTCATCCCCGAGCGTAAATAGCGTGCCAACGCGCCTTCCTTCCCGACCCTCGCGAGCAATTTCGACTGCGAGCCCAATCAGGGACTCTAGAACGTCAGGATCGTATTCCGTGACCTGGCAGAGAATGCTCTCAAACATCCATGAACTCCTCGTTCGACTCGACGCCACCGACCATAGCGTAGATACACTGTGTTTTGGATGAAGGGCCTACGAAGAAGATTCACTGCCCCTTCTTCGCGACACGAGCCGGCCCCTTTACCCTTTCCAGGCTGCGCTTGCGTAAACAAGTACAGAGGGAAGGATAATCAAAATGAAAACGACAAACGAAAACGCGCAAAGCAGCATTTCGATGGCGGCGCAAAGCCGAAAAGGCGACAATGTGGGGAAACTTAGCCTATCGAGAATGGCCTGCATCGTTTCTTTGTTCTGTGTCGCCACGGCGATGATCTCGTCTGCACAGACCAAGTTCACCAGTTTGTTGAGTTTCAACGGAAACAACGGCGCTGACCCTCACTTCGTCAATCTGGTCCAGGGCACCGATGGCAACCTGTATGGCACCACATACACGAGCACCGGCTCCGGTGGCACCGTGTTCAAAGTTACCGTCGGAGGCGCATTGACCACGCTCTACACGTTCTGCAAAGGTGGTGAGCCGTGCCTCGACGGCGCCCAGCCAAATGCAGGACTGGCGCTCGCCAGCAATGGAGATTTTTACGGGACGACCATCAATGGCGGGGCCAATACCGATGGCACCGTGTTCGAAATCACCTCTGCCGGCAGCCTCACCACGCTGCATAGCTTCGATATGACGGATGGCGCCCTGCCCCAGGTCGCACTCATGCAAGCAGGCAACGGGAATTTATACGGCACTACTTCTACTGGCGGAACCGACGACGTGGGTACAGTCTTTCAAATTACCACTGGGGGCACGCTGACTTCGTTGCACAGTTTCGACGGCACCGACGGCAACGCTCCGAACGTCGGCCTGGTTCAGGGCACGAGCGGAAAGCTCTACGGGGCAACTTACGAAGGCGGGACCGGCAGCGGCACGGTGTATGAAATCACCCCTGCGGGCGCGTTCAGCACGCTGCACACCTTCGACCCAGCGGAAGGGGCTGGCATCACCGGCACGCTGATTCAGGCCACCAATGGGAATTTTTATGGGACCGATATCGGTGGCGGCATCGGTATGGGTACGATCTACGAAATCACCCCTTCGGGCACGCTCACCGTGCTTTACAGCTTCTGTTCCAAATCGGGGTGCCCTGATGGCGCAATCCCCTATGCGGGACTGATTCAAGCGACTGACGGGAACCTCTACGGAACAACCTTTGCGGGCGGGGCCAACACCACCTCCTGTAACGCTGGCTGCGGCACGGTTTTCCAAATAACAACCGCGGGCAAGTTCACCACGCTCTACAACTTCTGCTCGCAAGCGAAATGCGCTGACGGCAGCGCGCCACAAGGGGGGCTGGTTCAGGCCACCAACGGCACTTTCTACGGAACGACCTACTATGGTGGGACCGACGGCCTCGGCACGATCTACAGTTTGTCATTGGCACTGGGCCCGTTCGTGAAGACCCTCCCCACTTCGGCCCCGGTGGGAACCACTATCATTATCATTGGAAACAATCTGACGGGCGCGACCCAGGTCACCTTCAACGGCATAGCAGCAACATTCACGGTTGTCTCCAGCACTGAGATCAAGGCCACCGTACCAACCGGTGCGACCACCGGCACTGTGACCGTCGTTACGCCCAGTGGCACGCTGAAGAGCAATCTGATCTTCTACGTGGACGTGAAGCCGCAGATCAAGACTTTCACGCCGAAGAGCGGCCCGGTCGGAACCACCGTGACCATCACTGGGGTCGGCCTCACGCAGACCACTGCCGTCACCTTTGATGGCGTCGCAGCCCCTAACTTCACCGTGAACTCCGACAAAAAGGTGACCGCAATCGTACCAGCGGCTGTAAAAACAGGAAAGATCGTGATCACGACTCTTGGAGGAACCGCCACGAGCACCACCAGTTTCACCGTGACAGAATGATCTTGAGCCGTTCCGAATATTGATAGCGAAGCCGCCTTTCGCGAGGCGGCTTCTTTGTGTACTGACTGTTATCCCGTCCTGTTGAAAACCTCACTTTCCTCCCTATTAGCCGAGATGGGGCTCGGAAAAGATGTCAACTAATCTTCAACTCTTTTGCTAAGACATATGACACATCTCACCATGAGATGCAGCATTGGGTATAAACAGCGGTAATGACAACCTCCACCCACCGGTCTTATCTAACCTTGCCGCCTCGCGATAACTACATGTTGTTAATCAGCCGTCTCCTACGCATTTAGGGTAGGGCGCACCGTAGTGCGCCCCGGCGGTTGCGGAACTGGAGCGGAATTTAATAATTGAAGGAGTCTGCCAAACTGTAACCGGCGCACCACCGCCGGCAACGCTTGCCAGAGGCTTCAACGTCGGCCTGATGATCGGCGAAGCCGATTTACGCGGCCTTACGCAGAGTGTTCTTAGCGCGGGCGGGAGCCGTTGGAACTGAGGATTGTGAAACGGCCCCTCTAACTGATGTGCAAAAGTCTGCGCCTGCCTCTCCCCAGCTGCGATACCAATCCGTTTTATCGTCCTCAGCGTACTAGCGTTGTAGACGGAGCCTGATGCTTGTCAGCGCCGGTTGTAACGCCGCGACTAGCGCGGAGTCCTTTCGGAGACTTCGTCCACAAATCCGATTACCAGAGGTTCAAGCTATGAAGACCGCAAAGTCTGGGATGGTCCTTGCCTTGGCGCTCATGATGCTGGCACCGGCCAGCTTGTTTGCGTCGAGCCATCGCGAGGCACCCATCACTGCTCTTGACCGCTCGGCTGACATTACTGACTGGTACGCCTTTGTCAGCTATGACAACCCGAAGAATGTCACGTTCATTCTGAACGTGGATCCCTTTCTCGAACCCGCCAACGGTCCCAACTACTTTCCCTTTGACCCTAACGTGCTCTACGAAATGAAGGTCGACAACGACCAGGACGGAGTGGAGGAGATCACCTTCCAGTTCCGCTTTACCACCGAGATTCGCCAGCCCGGCTTGTTCACGGGATTTGTCGGCGGCATCGCGGGCATTCCACCGATCACTTCGTTCACTGGTAAAGGCTCTACCGGCCTCAGCCTGCGGCAGAGCTACACCGTGAACATGGTTAAAAATGGAACCACGACCTGCCTGAGTTGCGGTCACACGCTCTATGCGGTTCCATCGAATGTTGGCCCGCAAACCATGCCCAACTACCAGGCGCTGTACAACGAGGGAATCTACAGCCTGGGCAACGGAGTAAGCGTCTGGGCAGGCACGGCCGACGATCCTTTTTTTATCGATCTGGGCGCGGCCTTTGACTCGCTGAACTTCCGTATGGGCGTCGGTGGCGTGCTTCCTGCCGCCGAGGATAACGATGACACTCACAACTACGCCCCCGACGCGGTGGCCGGGTTCAACGTCAATTCCATCGTGCTTGAGGTTCCGATCACCATGTTGACCGTAGATGGCCAGATCCATCCGGCGACCGACAAACAGGCGGTGATTGGGACTTGGGGCACCACGTCGCGAAACCAGATGACGGTGCGGCGGCCGCCTTACAAGGCCCAGAACTACGGCCCGTTCAAGCAGATCCAACGCGTTGGCAATCCGCTGATCAACGAACTGATCATCGGAACCGGCTCGAAAGACCGCTTCAGCATGGATCAACCGAAAAACGATTCCCAGTTCGCGAGCTTCATACTGAACCCTGTGCTGGCCGCGGTATTCGGCTCGATCGGCATTCCAGTGGCTCCGCCCCCGCGCACCGATCTTTTGATTCTGGCGCAGTATGAACCGCCAATCTGCCCCGGCTGCGGGCCCGGCGACGCTGGACCGGTTGCCGATCTGCTTCGTCTCAACACGGGCATTCCGCCGACTCCGGTGGGAAGCCAGAAGCGGATGGGTTTCCTTGCCGGTGACGATGCCGGATTTCCCAACGGTCGCCGTCCCATCGACGATGTTGTCGACATCGCGGCGCGCGCCGTTGCAGGCATTCTGGTGGATGGCACCAAGTACGGAACTCGCATCGGCGACGGCGTGCAGATGAATCCCGAGGGATACAGCGCGACGTTCCCCTATGTGATGCCCGCCAGCAGCGGACGTAACTCGGTCCACATCGGGCCGGGACAGCCGGGCTGTTCGGGAGATCCGGGCGGAATTTGCCCAGTCCAGTAAGTAGCTCGCTCTGAGTTTGTGTGGTGACGGGGCTTCGCCCCGTCCTGGCGGGGCATAGCCCCGCCACCACACAGACGCCGAAATAGCAATGAGGAGATTATGAAAACCACGATTGGTCTTCTGCTACTGACTTTCGCGCTCTACGCCCCGGCTCAAAATTCTCCAGTGTCAGTCCCGCAACTTTCGCCCGCAGAACAGAGCATTGCCATGGCCCGTCAAGAAATCGAGAAGAAGCCCGATCAGTTTGCGGGGTATAACCATCTGGCTCTCGCACTCGTCCGGCGCGCCCGCGAAACATCTGATGTCAACTACTATGCGCAGGCCGAAGACGCGCTGAAAAAATCTATGCAGCTCGCCCCCGGAGATTTCGAGAGCGAAAAGATCCGCGTCTTGCTGCTCTTGGGACGCCATGACTTCCCGGCTGCTTTAGAAGCGGCCAAGGTGCTGAACAAGAAGACTCCCGATGATGTGATGGTTTACGGTTATTTAACCGACGCCAACGCCGAACTGGGCAAATACGATGATGCCGAGGTGTCAGCCCAGTGGATGCTGAATCTCCGGCCAGGAAATTTACCCGCTCTGCTTCGGGTCGCGCGTCTGCGTGAGTTATTCGGCGACGACGAAGGCGCTTACGAGGTGCTCGATATGGCATGCCAGTCGATGCCGCCGACTGAAACCGAAGACCGCGCCTGGATTCTCAGCCAAATGGGGCATGTGCGCTTCATCGCCGGCAAAACCGGCGAGGCCGACAATCTTCTGCAGCAGGCGCTGATTATTGTTCCCGGTTATTACGAGGCGCTGGGAAATCTCGCCCAGGTTCGTATTGCGCAGAAGCGCTATGATGACGCGGTCGCGCTGCTCCGGCAGCGTTATGATGCGGCGCCACACTCCGCGAATCTTTATGATCTCGCCGAGGCCCTGAAGCTGGCTGGCCGCGACGACGAGGCGAAGAAGGCTTTCGCTGAGTTTGAAAGCAAATCGCTGGCGGAGTCGAGTCGCAAGGATAACTCCAACCGTGAACTGGTCTTCTACTACGCGGATTACGCTCACCAGCCGGCGCGCGCGCTCGAGATCGCAAAACAAGAGTTCGCCTGGAGGCACGATGTCTACACGCTTGACGCCTATGCCTGGGCGCTCCACATCAATGGTCAGGATGCCGAGGCTCGCAAGCAGATCGAGACGGCATTGGCGGTCGGCATTCGCGATGCCAGGATTCTCGACCATGCCGGAGAGATTACCTTGAAGCTTGGCGACAAGACCGCAGCCGAGCGTTATTTTGAGGACTCAGTTGCGCTGCACGCTGCTGGCTCTGAGCAGGCTCGCCTCCGCCTGGCCAGTTTGGAGCAACCGGCGCTCAATCGGTAAACTACCGTTTTGCCGCCAGTCCGGCCATCGGAGAACAAGTGAAACGAACCTACATTTTACGATTCGTTTTGCTTGCTCTCCAACTTATCGTCCCCATTTCATTGCTGGCGCAGAGCGTGGTCATTCACGGGCGCGTCGCCGATCCACAAGGGAATGCGCTTCCCGGCGCGACCATAAACGCAGCCCACCATGCCGGCAAATCGCAGCCTCTCACCACCGTCTCCGGACCTGAGGGACGATTTGAATTCAGAGTGAGCGACCCTGGCAACTTCGACATCACAGTTGAGGCTCCCGGATTTCGTCCGGTCACGCGCTCCATCACGATCCGTTCAGGCAGTAATCCCGATCTCGACCTGAGCATGGGCAACCTCTCGACCGTTGTCGGGAGCGTCAGCATAACGGCGGACGTGAACGAACTGGATGTGCTCTCCCCCGATCCTGCGATCAAGGTTTTTGCTTCGGACGACCTGCTGGATGCCAATCCTGGCCGCCCCGGCGCTCCAATTTCGATTCCTGGCTACCCCATTGAGACGGCGTCAGGCGGTATCAAGGCTCCGCAGTACTTTGCTCCGGGCGTGGCCGGCGACCACGGCGAACCCATCGCGCAGTACATCCAGGTGGGAAGTTATCTAGTGCCGAACAATCTGTCGGCCAACGCCCACGGCAACGGTTATTCCGATCCAAATATCTATATCGCCAGCGTAATCGAGAGCGTTCAGTTGGATGGTGGTGCGTTCAATGTCCGTGAGGGCAATCACGCGCTGAATCTGGCGGCGATTTACGGATTGCGCTCGCATCTCGATCCCTTTATCACGCTGACGGGAGACTACCGCGACATTACGGCGACTGCAGGAATGAGCCCTTCGCCGAATTCCTGGGGAGCGATCGAAGGCTCGTTCGGCAACGGGTTCCTCGACCGTCTGGAGCACCGCAAGCAGTTCAAGTTCAACGGCGGGCGCATCTTCCACGCCGGAGACCACACCCTGACGTTGTTCGGCATCGCCTACCTCGGCTACGGCTACATAGCAGGACTGAAACCGGTCTTCGGATTTAATCCCATCGATACTGCCGCTGGTTGGATGCAGTATCCAGATACGATTGATCCGAGACAGAAGGAGCAAACCCATACCGCGCTGGTGGCGCTGAGCGACGAGTGGAAGCTGGGCGATCATCAAGAGTTGCAGCTCTCCGGATTCTTCCGTACTTATAACTTGTCTTTGTTCTCCGACTTTGGATTGGGACTGATCCGGCAGAGTGAGTTCCGTACCGTGACCGGTGGGAACGCGACCTACGTAAGTAGAATTGCTAAGACCTTTACTCTCTTGGCCGGGATGGATTACGAGCGCGAGGCGCCGCGGCGCGACGACCTTGATCATTACAACTTCTACAATCCCGCCGCCCCGTCGTACTACGGGCCATTCATCAAGATCGACGGAAACAATGTGACCATCGCACCAGTGACGCCCTATGTGGCCGGCCAGGGTCAGTTCAGTAAGTATATTCATTACTACCTCGGCTGGCGTCGCGACCAGATCGACATCACCAACCACGACCTCATCACGCCAGCGAATTCCTCGAGCAAGTGGGTAGGGATCAATTCGCCGAAAGCCACACTCACGATTGTTCCCGATGACTCGTGGTACGTCCCGATGATCGCGTTCAGCTTTGGCAAATCCTTCTTCACCGAAGATCCAAGACAGGGCACCGCTCTTGATGGTCCCACCACCGTCGATCCAGTCGAGACCGCGCGTTCGTATCAACTGGTCGCCAATAAGAGGTTCAACAAAACCGACTTCAAGCTGACATTGGGTCACGAGACGCAAACCGCCGAGTTCGGCAAGATTGATCCAGACCAGGGATTGCAGTTCGACCTGGGTCCAGGGCGCATCCGTTACCTTGCCTTTACGCTGCGCCAGAGCTTCACGCATGGAGCGGCGCTGGCGACCTTTGAGAAGGCGGATGCGCGCCTTGTAACCCCATCCTTCTCCATCGTGCCGGAAGCTCCGCGATTGATCGGCGATCTCACGGCGACGTATCAGAAACTGCCCTTCCATCTCCAGGCCAAGGGTGAATTCGAGTACGTCGGACAAAAAGTGGTGGGCACCTCATGCGATGCGTCCCAGCCCCTCACTGGAGGAACCGGCTACTGCCTCGGCCAATCCGACAAGGAGTTCCGCCTGGAACTGGCGCGTCCGTTTCTTGAAGGACGGATGAACGTCGGCGTCAACATGATGATTTCCAATGGCTGGACAGGCCAGACCACGGAGAACTTCGCCGCAGCCTCTGTCTACGGACCCGGAAAAGTGGGCATCGGTTCTGATGGATTGGTTCCCGAAAATCCTGTGAGTGAGGTGGTGGGTGTGCGTATCCCCTCTTACGCGAGCGTGAGCCTCACCTACCGATTTGGCCGCTCCGCAGCGCCTTAATGTTTGCGCGTGACGGCTGGATCCAGTTATCCACAGAATATTTTCCCAATCCGCAAAATACATGTATGCAAAATAACGGTTTTGAATGAAACTTCTCTGCACAGCTCTGTTAGGAAAATTTTTTCATGCCCATATTTCTCTACAGCAAGCGTGCCGGAAGATCGGTTTTGGATGGATTGATGCGATATAATAAAAAGGAAGCTCTCCCTGATTCCGCTCGCTGGCACAATCGGTGCTGGTAGGAGTGCTGTTTTGAAAGACGGAGAGATTGTAAGAAGCGAGCGGAGAAAACGCAGTTGGTATCGTCGCCAATTGCGCATGCAGCGAATCCTCGTAGCGGTAGTCGTCGGCGTGCTCCTCGCGGGTGCTTTTTGGCAGAACGCCACCCGATACGGTTTGTTCTCCGGCCGCAGTCCTCAAGTATCTTCCGAATCATTCTGGAATCGCAGTAAGAGCCACAGAAATCTTGCCTTGATAAACGAGCGCCCCTCGTTCAAAAGCCCGAAAAGTCTCACCCGCATTCCGGGAATCTATCCTTATTCGATCATTCCCGGCGGCGTGAAGAACCTCGACGGCTTGCGGTCGGCCGCGTCGCGCGACAATGTAATTCGCCGGCATTACGCTCACTTCGATTACGATCACGCGCATCTGGTGCGCGCCAGCGAAGCGCGCGAAGTTTTTCTTTCTTACCGCATCCGCGACAGCGTTTTCTGGACGCAGCGAAAGATTCGGCTGCACGTAGGAGAGTTGCTGCTCACCGACGGCAAAATTACGGCGCGCGCGCGTTGCGGTAATCAGGTTTCCGATACGGCGAAGCCTGAAATCTCGAATGAAGAGCCTGCCGAGGATGTGCTCGATCAACCCGTGGCCATGATGGAATCTCCATCGATGCCGATTCTCCCCGGACTCGGCCCGGCTGAGCTGCCCATCGGGCCGCCTCCGCCCCCTGGTGTCTACGCCAATAACCTGATCTTTCCGTACGCTCCGATGGGCGTGCAGTTTCCGCCCCGTATCTGCCCGGCCAACGAGGTTGCGGTCGACGGCAAGTGCCCTCCGAAGCACCATAAGCCGGTCGCTCCCGAGCCCCCGACCCTGCTGTTGGTCGCTTCCGGCTTAACTCTGATTCTTTGGCGCTATCGTAGCTCCCTTCGCCATACCGCATAGGTCCCGGCCTCGCCCGCCGATTCAAAGCTGGAACTTCCGCGAAACCACGTGCGTATGTATGAGCAGAAACGCAAGGCGTGCCACACAATGCCTTGCCCAAGGAGCCCACTATGGACGGCAACTTTATCGGCTTAGTTGCGGTAACACTGTTTTTTGGAATACCTCTGGCAGCCATGTACACCTACTACCGGGTTCGCCGCCTGCGCATGGAGGAACGGCTCGCGGCAATCGCTCGAGGCGCGAACGTGCAGATGGAGCCGGATCTCTCCGAGGCAGCTCGTTCGCGGCGCTGGGGAATCCTGCTAGCGGCAATTTCCCTCGGCTACATGGCGATGATGGCGATCATCGCGCGGTCGGAGCCCGATGCCTGGCAAGCGCTAGCGGTGGGCGTAGTGCCGCTCGCGGCCGGCCTGGGATTCCTGCTCGATTTCGCGCTGATCCGCAGGGATTTGAAAGCGACCGCTCCCCACTAGGCCAGACTAAGCCGGCGGCCAACTCATCGCAAGTCTCGCGCCGCTGGCTACTTCGGCCGAGAGAGCCCGGCAAGCTCGCCATAGAAATGATCGACTTGGTCTGCCGTGAAGTTGAAGTGCCAGCCCAAATCGTCAGTTTTCAGTTGAGTCATCAACTGATCTTTAGGGACGCCCTTCTCGACCAGTTCGCGCGCGCGTGACACCAGCGTTTCAAGCTTGGTCTTGAAACTCGTTATATCAGCCCGCGTAGCGGCCGGCCCATGGCCCGGAACCACGACGTCAAAGTCCAGTTTCAGAATTTCGCCCAGCACCGCCCCCCAACCGGCCAAACTGCCGCCGGCTGAAAAATCAGGATTCGGAGGGGAGGACAACAGGTCTCCCACCGCGACAACTTTCAAATTGGGGAAATAAACCACTGTGTCGCCGTTAGTGCGGGCGTTGCCAAAGTGATAGAGGTGGGCTTCGATCGGGCCGAGTTGAAGCTTGAACTCACGGTCGTAGGTGAAGGTCGGCGCTGAAGCCTTAGCATCCGCCGGATTGCCAGCGGTCATGTAGCGCTTTAAATTCTCCTGCCCGACGATCTGGGCGCGGCCCTCCAGGAACTTTGCATCGCAGCCGGTGTGCGATTCATCCTCGTCGGTGAGAATGAGGGCAACGACGGGCTGATCCGAGATTTTACGTATCCGGGCGCGAAGATCGTCGCACGCGGCAAGAGGCTGTCCATCCACCAGGATCAATCCTCGGGGGCCCAGTCGGAGCAATGTGTTGCTGTCCTCGCTGGAGAACAGGTAAAGCCCCGTTTTTACTAACTGCGCATTCAAGGTGATGGTGGCGCCCGTTTTCGCCGGTTCCTCTTGGTGAGTGTATTGTGCCGAGGCAGGGAGAGCGGCGGCCATTGCCAACAGCGCGATTGCGCAGGTAGGAGACAGTATTTTCATAAATAGAAGGACTTCAGTGGTTTCAGAACAACGAAGGGTTTGAAGAAGTAAATCCGTGGCATTGTGAATGCCACGGATCTACTCGAAAGCGGTCAGTTGTGCTTAGTTTCCGTTCGGCGTGAAGCCGTAGAACTTGTTGTTACCCGTGAAGCCCGGTATCCCAAGGTGCGCATAACCGGAACCCCACCACACGTTATTGTTCTCAACCGTGGCGCCCGCAATCACCGAAGAGCCAGCTACCCAACTCCAGAGGGTATTGCCAGTGGCCCCATCCAAGGCAAACATAGTCGGAGCGGTATTAGGCGAGCCACCTCCAAATGTTGGACCGCCCATCGAAGGAGCATAGACAACACCGTTAGCCACAGCCAGGGGACCAAGGTCTACGGCGCCGTTCGGGTCAGCTTTCTGCCACAGGATCGCTCCCGTCGCAGGACTGAGAGCAGCCCAGGAACCGGCGCTTCCCGCTGCGTAAGGAATTCCATAGAGGTTGGAGATCGCCACATAGATGCGTGTGCCGTCGGATGCGGAACCCCATTCCATGCCTCCGAGAGACGATCCCGGGCCCACCTGCGTGCTCCACAAGAGAGCGCCTGTATCGGGGTTAAAAGCGTAATAGATGCCGCTCTTTTGCCCTGCGCCGATGATCGTCTGAGCGGGGCCGTGTGCCGGCTGATAGGTGATTTCGTTCGGACCCGAACCGAAATCATAGTCAGGGCCGGTGGGCGAAGGTGGACAGTTCGTGAAGGGAGGGAATATACAGGCAGTGTTCCAGAAATCGCTGCCGTTGGTCGGCTCGTAGTACTGATTCCATTGCATCGCGCGCGTGGCCCACTTGATCGCGCCCGTGTTCATGTCAAGTGCAACAACCGAATCGGCGTGGTCGTTGGGAGATAGGCAGGTGGCCTCAGTCCCTCCGCCTGCGATACACGAAGTATAGGCCGGGTCCGTGGGAATACTGTAGTTGTTGCCGGTTCCTACGTAGACCATCTTGCGCGCCGTGTCAATAACCGGCGTGCTGCCCCAGACGTTGGCGCCGCTATAACCAGCGGGAGCCATAAAGGTTTGCCACAGCCTTGCGCCATTGTTGGCGTTCAACGCAACCACGCTGCCGACTACCGAGCAGCACGGGTACGTGGGGTCACTCGCAGCGTACTCCTCGTTCGACGTCATACCCACGTAGATGGTGTTGCCCGAGATCGACGGCGAAGACGTGATCGCCGGGAAAATGTTCGATGTGTCAGGCCGTACCTTCCAGACCAGAGCGCCAGTGTTTGCATTGAGGGCCAATATCCATCCGCTGGGCGAATTCGGATAGTTGGCATTGTATTGGGTCCCGATGAATACCGTTCCTCCCCCTCCCCCGATGACGGCCGGGCTAGTTCGGGAAACGGTACCAACGGGCAAGCCGTAATCGGAAAGTTGATGAACCCAGATCAACTGTCCATTGTTGGAATTGACGGCCCAGATGTTTCCAGCCCAGTCGGGGAAGAAAGCCTTGCCCCCGGCTACGGCCGCCCGGGCCGAGATGTCGCCCCCGGTGGTAACTACAAATCTCGGTTTCAAGGTGTTTACATTACTGGTGTTGATGCTCGATCCGTTGCTCGCCGCGTTCGTCGTATCGTAACCGAACATCGTCCAATCGCCCGCCAGCAGCGGCGTTGCCGCCAACGCTACGAGCACGAGGCCAAGCAGACACAGGCGCGCGCTCGCCGTGATCTTCGCCCCACCCACCTTCTCATTTCCCCATGCGATACTCTTGCAGCTCATTTCTCTTTACTCCCCTCATCCAGCAAAAATGGAAAATGCCAATATGCCGTTCCTGAACTCCAGGGACAAGCAAGCTCAGTCAAACCTGTTGGTCACGACGCTTCGTGAGTGTAGTCAATTGGAAATGTGTTCGAAAAGCCGTCTTTGGAAAACCGCTGAGAAAACCCCGCAACCTGGAAATCTAACTGGCAAGAATCTATATAAGATGAACGGCTTGCCAGTCAAGTGTTTTCATTTACTTCTTCCGGACTAGTCAGCTTGTCTGCACGATTTTCACAGCCGCTGTCTTGACAGAGAGGCTGCCGCTGGCGTAGTTTTTGCGTCCATGCAATGGACCGAACCAAAATTCGAAGAAGTAGCTCTGTGCTGCGAAATCAATTCTTACGTCAGCGCAAAGATTTAGTCTCTGCAGCCGCGGAACGTGCTCTGTCGGGTTAGCTTCTCGTAGGCCGTGCTGTTCTCTCAAGCGGAGCTCTGCCTGAAGATGCCGCCGGGTGTGCTTTTCCGAAGCTGCACCGGCTCGAGCTGACCTTGCAAAGGATTGCGACAAACCGCGCCGCTCGCCGCTTTCCGGCTTGCATTTCCGTGGCAGAACCGTCATCATTATCGCCAGCTTTATCCCCCACCCATCTCAGGAGTCAGCGAATGAAATATCTTTTTGCGAGTTTAGCCGTTGTGGTCGGCTTTGCGCTCTCTATCGGTCTCGCCTCGCGCCCAGCCCAGGCGCAGGAACGCGCCGAGGGAGTTTTCAACGGACACAGGATCATTATCCCGGAATCCAGCCGGCCCCAAGTCGGACGCCATCACACCAATTATTTCTTCGTCGATTCCGACCAGCCGCAAGGTGGCCCGCCAGCCGGTAATGAGACGCCGGGATCGCTCGCCTGCGTCTACCAGTTGGTCAGCGGACCCTCCGGTTGCCCCATCGCCACCAGCACGAATGTTCCGACGGGCGGAGTGGGAGCGATTGCCATCGTCGATGCCGGAGATTACCCGACCGCGGCCTCCGATTTGGCCGCCTTCTCTACTCAATTCGGCATCCCTCCCGCCAATTTCACCGTGACCTGGCCCGGCGGCAAAAAGGCGAAGCCGCCCGTCTACTCCGAGTGGTTGGTCGAAGAAGCATTGGACATCGAATGGGCTCACGCCATGGCGCCGAAGGCGAAGCTCTTCCTGGTCGAGGCCCCGCTGTGTCAGACCGCCTGTGCCACCGATCCGACCTGGAACGCGGTTACGCTCGCCGGCAAGCTCGTGGCCGAGAACGGCGGCGGCGTGGTCAGTATGAGCTTTGGTGATGCGGAAGCTAGCAATGAGAAAAGCTGGGACCACTATTTCACCACGCCGGGTGTAGTTTACTTCGCCGCCTCGGGAGACTCGGGCATCGGAGTCAGCATCTATCCGGGCGCCTCCCCCAACGTCGTGTCGGTCGGAGGTACCTATTTCGATCGCGACCAGAATGGCAATTTTGTCACCGAGGTTTATGGTGGCGGCGGCGGCAACATCAGTCCGTATGAGAAAATCCCGACCTATCAAAGCGGCATCGCAAAGATTGTCGGCACTCACCGCGGGTATCCCGACGTTGCTTCCGATTACTGCTGCGCCGTTATCTATCTCGAGGGCAGTTGGTACTCCGTGGGAGGCACGAGTTGGGCTTCGCCGACTTTTGCCGGCATTGTGAACGCAGCCGCTAACCAACAACAGTCGACCGTTGACGAACTGACCATGATGTACGGCGAGTTGGCCAATCCAACCGAATACGAGGCTGATTTCTTCGACATCACGCAGGGCGCTTCGCAATGCAAGGTTGGATGGGACGAGTGCGCCGGAATCGGCTCTCCTCGCACCTACGCCGGAAAGTAAAACGAAGTTGCGCTCGTTTTGATTTTGATTCGTTCTGAGGTAGATTTTCAACCGTCCTTTGCTGCGTGCAGAGGACGGTTTTTTCTCGCTATCGCGAAGTGAAAGAGAAAAATTAGTCTTCCGGCGAGGAGAGGAGAAAATCTATGTCAGGAAAATCAGCCAATCGATCCTTGAAACATTCCCCAAAGCGCGCCTCGCGTGGGCCAACGGCGACTTCGAAGTCAGAACCGAAGGGGGATCGCCCCTTTGCGCCGGGCTACGGAATTGTCGGGGCCAAAGACGGTAAGGGACTGCTTCCCTGGGCGTGGGTGACAAAGAAAATGAATTCCTGCCGCACGTTCTGGCTGGCGACGATTCACTCCCATCTCACGCCGGATCACGCGCGTCCGCACGTGATGCCGCTCTGGGGCGTGTGGGTCGATGATGCTTTCTACTTCTCGACCGGGCGCACATCCCGCAAAGGTCAAAATCTCGCCGCCAATCCCGCCTGCACAATCACGAATGACGACGGCGAGGAAGCTGTGATCGTCGAAGGAAAGGCGACTCAAGTCGAGGGCGCGCCGGAGTTGGAGCGCGTGGCGTTCGCTTATAAAAAGAAATACAAGTTGGATCCGCGCAGCATGGGTGAGCCGATCTTCCGCCTGCGTCCAACGACTGTGTTTGGGTTTATAGAGAAGAGCTTTCCCAACTCGGCGACAAGGTGGAAATTCTAAAGATCTGTAATTGATGATTGGTAATTTGTAGTTTGCAACTGCTTAGGCCGTTCACTAGAAGCTTCAAATCACAAATTACCAAATTACAAATCCAGCCGTATCCTGCGCGCCGACAAATGTGCTCCGGTCAACAACAGCATGCCCGATAGAAACGCCCAGAACATCAGGCTCACCGAAATAGCGAACGGCCCATACACTTCCGCGAAATTCAACCGCGGCAGGGCGAAGATATAAACGTATTTCAACGACTCGGAGAGTACGCCCATAATCACGGCCGCCGGCAGCACTCCTCGGGCCGGCACTTTGCCGTTCGGCAACAGCCAATAGACGAGGAAGAAGATCGCAATGCTGGCTGTGATGGCAAAAATCTTCATGGTCACGAAGCCCACGAGTTGCACGTACCAGGCGCCGTATCCGTGCAGCGCACTGGTCAAAAGGGCCATGTTGCTCGCGGTCAAACCGACCGAGAGCAGCGCCAGCGATCCACAGGCAAATACCAGGCCAAGCGAGATCAACTGATTTCCCAGATACGAGCGGTTGTTGCGGAATCCCCAGACGCGGTTCAAAGCAACTTCCAGCGGCAGAAAAATTCCCGTCGAAGTGATGAGCAGCATGAACAGCGAGAACACCTGCGCCCGATGATGCGCGCCGACCAGCGCATTCAGGTTGCGGATCACGAATTCCTGGCCAGTGGGAATGTAGTCGCGCAATAAATTTTCGACAACTCCGTACATTACGCGCGAGTGAAAGACGTAGCGGATCAGCGTCAGCAGCAACAGCAGGAACGGGAAGAAAGAAAGAATGGCGTTAGCGGCAACGGAAAAAGCAAAAGTATGCACCTCGGTCCGCAGCATGTAGCGTGCGGTGGACGACACAATACCTTCCGCGGGCTGGGCGCGAAAAGCGGACGGAGCTTTGTCATCGGCCAGCTTGATAGGTGTAATGGACGACACGTTTCTCAAATCTTATCAAATAGTTACGGATTCCATCGCCCGCGCGGACCGGGCCTTCTGTCATTCTCCACTTCAATTTCAGTCTCGCGGTCATGTTCTATTTTGGCCATTTTTTCGTTTCGGAACTTTGCCCAAACTTCTCTCTTGCCAATTGCCATCTACCTGATATTATCTGGTGCTTCGCCATCCGGACCCGGTTGGCGAGAGTGCAGCAGGTTGACGTTTCTGTGTTAGTGCGATATCGCGCCTTCGTCTTAGCGGCTCCACCGCATTTTGTCGCGGATCATCCTCCGGCAAAATGCAGAGGAGCTGTTTTTGTTGGTGTGGTTTCTCCGCGCGGCAACGCCAGTTAAAAAATTCTTTCCGTCTGTTGGAGGGGGTGTCTTGTCCTCGCGGCTGCTTTGCGGCCGAAGGATCGACGCAGACAGAAGAGAGACGAAAGAATAAAAACGACAATTTGAATCGATCAGGGGAAAGGAGTTTTTTGTGAGAGAGAAGGGTACTGTGAAGTGGTTCAACGGGGCGAAGGGATACGGATTCATCCAGCGCTCCACGGGCGAGGATGTCTTCGTGCATTTCTCCGCCATCCAGGAGAATGGCTACCGATCGCTGAATGAGGGCGAGACCGTCGAGTTCGACCTGCTCAAGGGGCCGAAGGGCTTTCAGGCAGGCAACGTGGTGCGAGCCGCGGCCTAGAGTTCTCCAACCAGTTCGCAAACCCTCTCGGTAGTGGTCGAGAGGGTTTTTTGTTTCCCGAGAAATTCTCAGTAGTCAGTCTTCCTCGCGCTCGCCCTTCAACGAATCGCTAAATAATTCTTCGTATGCCGTAGCTTTCCTGGGCTGTGATTATTTCAGCCAGTGAATTTTGATTTCCTTTTCGAGCGCCCTGAATTCCAGGTCGCCGGTGACGAGTTCAGTCTTCCTTTCCTTTGCCAGCGCGGCGGCAAAGGCGTCGGCCAAACTCAATTTGAAACGCGCCTTGAAATCGGCCGCGGTGTCGGCCAGCGCGCGGGTCGTAGAATGAAAATCAATCGGCAGCCCCTGAAGGATCTTCGCGGCCGCCGCCCAAGCCGCCGCCCCGTCTTTCTTCACAATGGAGTACTTCACCTCGGCGTAGTTCACATCGCTCATTAAAAGCGGGCTGTCCTTCTTACCGGCGGAGACGAGCAGATTTTCCATCGTCTCCGCACCCGGTTCGTCGCGGAAGTAGGCGATGAGGGCGAAGCTGTCAAGCACCTTAGCGGGCATGACGCTCCTCGAGTGCGCGTTCCTGCTTCTTGTGCTCGGCCCAGTCCTCCGTCAGCGTCCTGCCCCCCGGCGTGTGTTTGAGGATGCCGCGCCCGCGCCTGATGAGCGCCGCGGTCATAGGTTTTAGAAGGATCCCCTCCGGGGTGGCTTGGACCACGGCTTTGGTCCCGTCCTCGATGTCGAATTGTTTGCGCAGGCGAAGCGGGATCACGACCTGCCCCTTGGTCGTGAACCATACGGTTTCGAGCTTCTCAGTTGTACTCATATATTTGAGTATGACACAGTTTGTAAAGTCCGTCGACACATCAAAAGTAGGATTATAGCTTCGTAGGAGGAATTTGGCGGGCTCGCCGACCCTTTGTTCCACCATGGCAGGTCGCCCGCTCAAGCCGGTCAGGGGGGCTAGGCCAGGTGCGCCACTTCTCGCTTTTGAGAAGTGGGCCCACCACCGTGACGGAAGAATAGACTTTTCGGTCACCAGCCACCTGGCGCCGAGTGGGCCTTTAGTCTCGCATCACCACTAAAGTGTCTATTATCAAAGACATAGCAGGAAACCAGCCCAAAAACAGATCCCAGAATACACTCTAACTTATTGATTTATAAATACCTTACACCTAAGTCCTTATTCCTCAAAGATTTGGCGTTTTTTGCCCGCTAAATCTTTCATTCTAAATGATCGACCAGAGGGGGGTCCAAACCGAAAACCACCCCGAAATCCTATTTCTCCACTGTCTTGATGTCCAGACTCCTCCACAGATACCAGCAGGCAATCGAGCGATAAGGAGCCCAGGGTTTCGCGATCTTCTCCATGACATCTGGCTTCGGCCACTTGCGCTTCTTGTAGTGCTTCTTGATCGCGGCCTGCACGCCGTAATCGCCTACGGGCAGAATATCGGGACGGCGCAGGGTGAACATCAGGAACATGTGCGCGGTCCAGACGCCCACGCCTTTCACTTGAGTCAGGTGCGCGATGACTTCTTCTTCCGGCATTTCTGTCATGCGCTCGAACTCCAGCAGGCCAGCGGCAGTTTTTTCGGCAAGATCGCGCAGATACGCGGTCTTCTGCCGCGACAATCCAACGCCGCGCATTTCCGCGTCGGTTAGTTTGAGGATGCCTTCGGGAGTCAGAGGATCTCCGGCGAGAGCGGTGAAGCGGTCGAAAATTGTGGCCGCGGCTTTGCCGTTCAACTGCTGGTAGAGGATGGATTCTGCGAGAGCGTGAAATGTGGGCTCGCCAAATTGCATGCGGCACGGGCCTATGCGCTCGATGAGGGCGGCAAGGATCGGGTCTGATTTCTTCAGGTGCCCGGTGGCTGTGGCGTGATTGGCTTGAATTGATCTTGTTCTGCGCATCTTAAGTATCGGGCCATTGGGTGATCGGGTCATCGGGCCATCTGAAACCGGGGTTTCGATGACCCGATCATCAGATCACCCGATCTCCTACGATGGGAAGTGGAAATGGACGTCGTGTTTGGAGGCTACGGGCGTGCCATCCAGCGTGGCCGGTTGATAGTGCCAGCGGCGCAGCGTGGCTTCGATTTTCTCGTCGATGCCGTGGCCTATCGACTGCACAATTTTGGTTTCGACGACATTGCCCTGGGAGTCGATGGTTACCTCGACGACTACGTCGCCGACGAGGTCTTTCGGGAGTTCGCCGCGATCCACGGGAGGATTTGGATAAATGGTCGGATAAGCGACGTGGACCTCATGGCCGGTGATCGGCCCGTCGATCAGCGTGCCTAGCGGAGAGCCAGCTTTAGTGTTGCGGTCGCCGGCGTCGGCATTGGCTATTTGGGCCCGAGGTTCGGGGGCCGGCACCCGCGCGGTGCGCGGGGCTGGCTGCTGTGGGTGCAACTTGTTCGCGCGGGGAGGAAAGAGGAGCTTGGCTACGTCGGGCGGCCGGGTGTCGTCTGCGAACGGCACGTAAATTAGCTGATAGGTATCAGAGCCGTCACCGTAGGCTAGTTCCATCGGTCGCAAGTCGAGCAGTTTGGGATTGTGAAGGACGATTGCGGCCAGGATCGCCAGGTGCGCGGCTACCGACACCGCGACGGCGCGATAGCGACGAAGGCTCGAATGCTCTGGCTGCAAACCGGTAAACACGTCACCTCATAGCTTATCGGATTGACGTGCCGGGAGGGAAAAGGTTTTTTCGGAAGACGTTTTTTACGGAAATCGGGCTCGCGGCTAGGCTCCCGCCTGGCGTTCGGCCATGTCTCCGATCAGGGGGAACTTGAACTCCTTGCCCTGGTAGGCTTTGAGGGTCAAAATCAGCCAAGCGATGAAGACCAGCAGTTCGATGAGCGGCCACAGGAAATAGGTGGCCCATCCCAGGAAAGGAATGTGCGCGATGATGGAGAGGCCGATCCAGAGGACGGTGTCGGCGATCCAGAAAAAGAGCGACTGATAAGCGTGGAAGCGCACGAAGCGTCGGCGGTTGAAGGGCTCGATCACGAGAAAGACAATGGCAGGAATGATGGTGAGGTAGGCCAGGGCTGCAGCGACGTTGTCGGACAATCCGGCGCCAACGGGCGTCAAGCTAGTTGGAGCAGGCGCAGTACTCGCGGTGCACTTGGGACAGGCTGCTCCTTCGGCTACGGGTGCGCCACAGGTTGGACAAAAGGCCACGGGGACTCCCTTGCGAGACTGCTTTACGAACTTCTTCGAGAACGACAGGCACGTTAACAGAAGGTCTTGTGAGACGCAATAGGTGGGAGATGGTAGGGTGCGATTCTGCTCGAAATGAGCTGGCTGCGTCGCGGTAAAATTTGTTATCGCCATCATTGTTCTGAAAGGCATGGATGATCACCATAGTTTCGGGACTGCCGCGCTCGGGCACGTCGCTGATGATGCAGATGCTGGATGCGGGCGGGATCCCGGTGCTGTCGGACGGCGAACGCAAGGCAGACACTGACAATCCCAAGGGCTACCTGGAGTGGGAGCGGATTAAGCAACTGCCGAAAGATTCCAGTTTGATTGCGCAGGCTGAAGGCAAAGTTGTAAAGGTCATTTCGCAGCTGGTTCTTTGCCTGCCTGACGGACCTGAGTATCGCGTAGTTTTCATGCAGCGTCCGCTGCCGGAGGTGCTGACGTCGCAGGATGAGATGCTGCGCAGGAGGGGCATTTCGGACACGATCGGCGACAACTCGGCCATTGAAGAACACTTTCAGCGTCATTTGATCGAGGTCAACAGGTGGCTGGCGGGCAAGCGAAACACGCAGGTGCTGCGGGTTCATTATCACCGCGTGCTGCGGGAACCGAAGGCGATTGCGGAAGAAGTCGCGGCATTTTTGCAGGTGCCGCTTGATGTCGAGGCGATGGTGCAGCAGGTTGATGGGAGCTTGTATCGGAATCGCATGAAGTAAATTCTGGTAAGCAGGTTTTGCGAGCGGGAAAATACTACCCTGTTTGCGCGGGCGGCAGTTCGAATCCGATCCTCGACCGGTTGGCGCGGCGCGGGTTGATCAGTCGGTCGATCACGAGCCTGATTTCTTGAATGTTGCCCTCATGCAGGCCCAGCTGTTTTTCCATGTCTTGCAAACGGGAGGCGAATTCCCGGTTCGTGGAAATCATCTCTCGCAGGCGAACAAAGGCGCGCACCACATAGACGCTCATTTCTACCGCCAGGTCGGAGTTGAGGATCGTTGCCGCCATGATTGCGCCATGCTCGGTGAAAGCGTAGGGCAGCGTACGGCGGCCACCGCGGCCAAGGTTTGCGGTCGCAAATTGCGACCGCAAAGACTTAGTCTCTCTGGGCGTGAGCTGGAACATGAAATCGGCGGGGAATTTTTTGTGGTTGCGCTTCACTTGTTCATTCAGGCGCTTCACGGGGACGCCGTAGAGCTCCGCAAGGGCGGTATCGAGCATGACGCGCTGGCGCCGAAGAATGAGGATTCGGAGATCGATCGAGATAGCGATAGCCTTGCGCCGCCGAGCGAAGGACGGCTGGGATGGTTTCGATTTGCGCGATCGATTTGCCATCCTGTTATGGTAGCCATCTCGATCATGCCTGGCTGTGATGAATGGGCACGAAGAATGTGACGAATCGAAACATGGAACTGCTCTCGGCTTGCCGCGCCGAATTGATAGCAATTGTTTGAGGTCGCAAATTGCGACCGCAAAGAATCAAGTGATGCTGACCTCCGTATAGGTGCCGTAAACCTGGCGCAGGGCTTCGCAGATTTCGCCTACAGTGGCGTAGGCGCGGACGGCGTCGACGATGTAGGGCATGGTGTTGGAATCGGAAATATTTCCGTTGGTGCCCGTTCCGGGAGCCTTGCTGGCAGCCTGTTTCAGGGCGTCGAGGCGGCGGTGAACTTCTTCGTTCGAGCGGCGGTTGCGGAGCGCCTTGAGCTTTTTTTCCTGCGCGCGGGCTACCGATTCGCCGATGTAGAGAATGTGCGGGCTGTCTTCTTCAATGACGAAATCATTGACTCCTACGGTTATTTTTTCGTTGGCTTCTACGGCGCGCTGATATTGATAACTGGCTTCGGCGATTTCTTTCTGCGGATATCCGCGCTCGATGGCTTTGACCATGCCTCCCATTTGGTCGAGCTTCACGAAATAATCGAAGGCGCCCTCCTCCATATCTAGAGTTTGTTTCTCTACGAAATAACTTCCGCCTAAGGGATCGACGGTCTGAGCTACTCCCGATTCGAAGGCGATGATCTGCTGGGTGCGCAGCGCTATGCGGGCGGCTTCGGCGGTGGGCAGAGCCAGAGCCTCGTCATAGGCATCGGTGTGCAGGGACTGCGTGCCGCCGAGCACGGCGGCCAGCGCTTGCAGTGCGACGCGCGCGATGTTGTTCATCGGTTGCTGCGCGGGGAGGGAGACACCGGCGGTTTGGGTGTGGAAGCGCATCAGGCGGGTGCGATCGTTCTTCGCGCCGAAACGGTCTTTCATCAGGCGATACCAGATCTTTCGCGCAGCGCGGTATTTGGCGATCTCCTCGAAGAAATCGTTGTGCGCGTTGAAGAAGAAGCTGAGGCGCGGCCCAAAATCGTCAACGTCGAGGCCGCGGCGCCGCGCCCACTCTACATACTCGACGCCGTCGTAAATCGTGAAGGCTAATTCCTGCAGCGCGGTCGATCCGGCCTCGCGAATGTGGTAGCCGCTGATGGAGATGGTGTTGAAGCGCGGTGTGAACTTCGATCCGAATTCGAAAGTGTCGATCACAAGCCGCATCGATGGGGCGGGCGGATAAATATATTCCTTCTGCGCGATGTACTCCTTGAGAATGTCGTTCTGGATGGTGCCAGAAATCTTCTTCCAGTCCGCGCCTTGCTTTTCGGCTACTACGAGATACATCGCCCACAGGACGCTGGCTGGGGAGTTGATGGTCATCGAGGTGGTGACGTTTTCGAGGCTGATGCCGTCGAAGAGGATCTCCATATCTTCGAGGGAGTCGATGGCCACGCCACATTTGCCGACCTCGCCTTCGCTGGCGGGATGATCGGAGTCGTAGCCCATGAGCGTGGGCAGATCGAAGGCGACGGAGAGTCCGCCTCCTCCATGTTCGAGAAGATATTTGTAGCGCTGGTTGGTTTCTTCGGGCGAGGCGAAGCCGGAGAACATGCGCATGGTCCAGAGCTTGCCGCGGTAGCCTGTCGAGTGAATGCCGCGCGTGTAGGGCGGTTGGCCTGGATAACCGAGGTATTGATCGTAGTTCCAGTCGGCGGGAAGATCGGCTTGCGTGTAGAGACGGCGAATCGGGGCGTTCGAAATTGTGCTGAAGCGGGCGTGGCCGTGCTCGTCGAGGTTGGTGCCGGTCGCGGTGCCAATGGGTTTTTCAGGGGCCTTGTCGAGGGTGGGTGCGAGGGTTTTTTCTGCCCAGGCTTTTTCCGGCTGGGAGGGATGGCGGCCCTCGAAGACATCGGAGATCGGGCTTTCCGCTACGGCTTTCGGCTGACTGGTTCTCTGTTTGCTCTCGGACATTGGCTCCCCACTTCCAGCGTTCTTCGATGATAGAGGAGCGGTTCTATTCCTGCAAAATGGGTGAACCGACCGAGGGGTCGGGGGAAGATCAAGATCAAGATCCAGGCAAAATCAAAATCTTAGCCACAGAGATCATGGGGGAACACAGGGGAAGAGCACCATACGCTTGACGCTGGTTTTCTCGGGCACCTATGCTGGACTTCTTTTCGGGGAGGGATTCTGAAAGCATTTCGACGGTTGCTGCAGCGCACTCCGATGTATGGCGCTTACAAGGCGGCGGGACATTATCCCGATTACTGGTATTGGATATTGCGCGGTCGGCCGGCGCGGTCTCCGCATTTATTGAAGCAGAAAGTTGTGCGCGAGTATGGAGAGAAGTTTGGGCTTAGAACCCTGGTCGAGACCGGAACGTATTATGGCGAAATGGTGGCGGCCATGAAGCGTCATTTTGACCGCATTTACTCGATCGAATTTGTGCCGGAACTGGCGGCGCGGGCGGCGCGGAAGTTTGCTCGTGAGGGGAAGATCCGAATTTTCTGTGGGGACAGCCGCGTAGTTATGCCCGAGGTGCTGGCATTGTTGACGGGGCCAGCGCTGTTCTGGCTCGATGCAGGCTATTACGGGTGGGTAGGGAAGAAGGGCGATCAGCAGCGGTTGTCGGCGGAACTGGAGATGATTTTGAGCCATCCTTATTCACACATTATTTTGCTTGACGACGCGCGGGGATTAACGGGGCGGGATGGGGTTCCATCGGTTGACGACGTGAAGCGGTACGTGGAGTCGAAATTTCCGCAGCGGTCAGTACGCGTGGAGTACGACATTCTGCGGATCACGCTACGGGATGACGGAGAGAGAGACGCGGCAAGCGTCTCTACCGCGGGAAGCTAGAATCCGTGTTTTACTACGCGGTTGATCAGGACCATGGAGTTGCGGGCTTCTTGCCCTGCCGCATAGGTGTACGTGTCGTACTGATCGCCGAGGGCGATTTGCTGCGACGTTAATACGGCAGTGCTGCCGCTTGCGACTATCTGCATCAGATAGGTGCCGGCGGGTATGTTGGTTTCCGATTGAGTTGCCGGGGCTGCGGTCAAAGTGAAGGTTTTTGGAGTCGTGGCCCGCACATCGGTCAGAGTGACCTGTAGGGTTGGAGCATCGGCGGAATTGGCGAAGATGAAGCGCGCGGAGCCGGCCGGCAGCGGAGCCGCTTCGATAGTCAGTTGCTGGAGGATGGGCTGACCTCCGCTGAGTGCAGCTACGAGTGAAACGTTCGCTCCGGTAGCCAAAGTTACTTGCGATTCGATCAGCGCAGGATTCGTGCAGGGTGACAGAGCGTTGGCGTTGCTGATCTGCAGATTGTATTGTCCGGGAGCAAGTGTCAAAGGGCCGGTGATGTTGGTGTAGGTCAGACCCTGGACCAGGCAGTCTCCGTTGGCGATGACGTCGATGGGCATGCCGGCAACATTATTTTCGGCGACGGCTTCGGCGACTCGGGACGGAATGCCATGCACTACGTAGAGGGTTGCCGGGAGAGACTGCTGGTCGGCGGCGAAGGCAGAAGCGGCTAGGATTAAGCACAGAACCAGGGAGAACAAATGGTTGCTGAGTCGCATAGAATCTCTCCTCCTCAATCGAACCGTGAGCGCCGCTTATTGCGGCATTATATCGCGACTTGCCTTGCAGCGCGCCAGTTCCCACGCCTTTGAATATTTCCAGGAAACGTAGACGGCGTGGTAGAGGTGCAGGAGGAGGCCTTCGCGTCCGTCGAGAAAACCAAGGCGGAGGAAATAGTTGTAGAAAAAGGTTGCCGCGGGCCGCAGCACGATGTTGAACAGGCTGAAACTGCCTTGGCCTTTGGCTACGGCCATTTCGGCGCCTAATGAGGAGTAGCGGTTCATGTGGTCGATGTAGTCGGAGAGGGTGGGGTAGGAGTGGTGGAGCAGAGGGTGCTGGAGTTGCCCAGAGATTCCTTCGGTAAATTTTGCGTCTTCATGGACGAGGCGGGATTCGAAGTGTGCCGCTCCACGGCGAAACAGGCGTAACTTGGGGTCGGGCCAGAAGCCGCCATGTTTGAGCGGACGGCCGAGGAAGAAATTCCGGCGCGGAATCCAAAACCCAACGGTGGATGTGAGAGTCCCTTTCGCTTGAGGTTCCTCGGTAGCCATTACTTTCTCTGCGATCTCTAGTGAGTCGCCATTCATCGGATCATCGAGCCGCCCATATATGGCCGCAAGGATCTCGCTTGCGAGTCCCGGACCGATTTCTTCATCCGCATCGAGGCTCAGAATCCAATCGCCCCTTGCTTTGTCAATCGCCGAATTCTTCTGCGCCGCATAGCCTTTCCAGTCTTCGATGAAGACTTTTGCTCCGAAGGATTTCGCTATCTCAACCGTGCGGTCGGTCGAGCTTGAGTCGACTACGATGATTTCGCCTTTGCTGTCGGAGACGAGCGGTTGCACGCTGGCGAGCGTGCGTGCGATGTTGGACTCTTCGTTATGAGTGATGATGACTACGGATAGGATCACGCGGCGCTCCTGCCGCTGCGGGCTGAGAGCTTGCCGACCTTTTCAACGGCATGGGCTCGGCCTGGACGGGCGGGGACGCCCGTCCCCACACTAGACCTTGTCCCCATGCTCGCTTTGTTTACGATCCAGAAGTTCACTGGGAGAGAATACGCGCCTCTCCCTGATCCTTGCTACTGCTGCGGTTGGGCCTGAGGATTCGGCGGGGGCAACTGGTCGGCTGGCCGCGCTGCCACGTGCGGAATGCTGGGTGCTTGCGTGACCTGGCCGCGCTCGGCCTCGGAGATCATGATCCCCGCGTGATCGAGCAACAGGCCGATGGCGCGATCGAGTTCGACCTGCGCTTTTTCGTACAGGGCCTTGGCTGAGACAAGGGTGACCTCCGCTTGCGTCATGGCTGCCTGGTTCTGCAGGACCAAGGTTGAGGTGCTTGCGCCGAGGGCATATTTCTTCTGCTCGGCGTCCAGCGACTGGCGCGCGAGATCGACGGCGGCCTGGGCAGAGGCAACGCTGGCGCGGTTCTGCTGGACTCCGAACTGCGCGCTGCGCACTTCGATGCGTATCTGGTTTTCGATCTGCTGGATGCGCAGTTGAGCTTGGCGGTATTCGAATTCGGAGCGTACCTGGGTGGCTTGCGCGGCGCGGTTGCGGAGCGGAATGTTGAGAGTGATGCCTGCGCCTTTGTCGGAGGCGGTCGAATTAATCAGTTGGTTCAATGTTTCTGGGTACGACACGGGGGGAAAGTTCGGAGGGGCGGTAAGATCGCAGAAGGCCGGTTGCTTAATACAGACGTAGGTGGGATTCAGATTTCCACCCTGTCCGGCGCCGCCGTAGTAGGCAAACAGGTCGACTGACGGAAGCAAAGCGCTCCGGATGGCTTTGTTGCTGATTTCGGTATTCGTCAGGTTGATGCGTTGCTCCGCGAGTTCGGGACGGTGGCTGAGTGCGTCATTCACTAAATCCTGGGTTGGGACCACTGGTTCCTGCGCCGGCAATTCCATGGTGGACGTGGGAATCACTTCGGCATCAGCGAGTGCCGGGTCGAGTAGCGTTCGGCTGATGGCATTCTTCATCAGCAGTTGTTGCAGTTGAAGATTCGTCAGCGCCACGGTAAGCGTTTGCTGGTCGGAAGCCACCGTGCTTTGTGCGCGGACTACTTCAATGGGAGCGAGGGTCCCGATTTCCACTTGTTTCTGATTGTCGGAGAGAGTTTTCTGGGCAAAGGTTAACTGCTCTTTCTGAACTCTGACGTTCTCGTAGGCGTACACCAGGTCCCAGTAGATATTTTCAATCTGGTCTACCGTGCTGGTAATTTGCAGCCGGAAGGCTACGTCGGAGATTTCACGATTATTCTTCGCAATGCGGATGAAGCGGTCGTTGGGAGCGAATCCGAAACCCTGCAACAGGTGCTGCGTCAGCTTGAATTGAAAACTGGAATTCAGCACCGGCGTAAAAGCGTTGTAGGGATTGTCGGAGGTGATGCGAGTGTTGTTGAAGCCGACCGAGAGATTCGTGCCGGTCTGGAATCCCTGGGTATAAGCGAAATTCCCGGTGACTGTGTTCTGATGCGGGCCGCAAAAGGGGCTGGTGCAAATAATTACGTTGTGATCGTTTTGCAGTGTGCCTGTAATGACAGGATCAAAACTGGTGATGAACGGACCGGTGCCGAGCGTTGAATTGACCAGACCTCCGGCGCCTACGCCGGCACCACCGGCTGCCACGGAGGTTCCGCCCTGGCCGGAGCCGACCTGGGTGCCGAGTCCACCCACGCCGCCGCCGGGAGTGTTCTGCACGACGCCGCTGTTGACGCCGAGAATGCTGGAGCCAGCCTTGGCGCGCCAGACGTCCGTGTCAGCGATGTTGAAGTTGTAGCGGGCGATCGCTATGTCGAGATTGTTTTCCAGCGCTAGCGCGACCGCGTCGTTCATCGAGATGTAGAGTTTGCCATCGTGCATGAGTTGGTCGATGCGCGGCGTATTCGACAAGTTTGGCGGCGCCACGTGACGAGGCTGGTAAGGAGCAATGGGATCGGGGAAATTAGACTTGGGCTTGGAATACTCCTGCATATCGAAAATCTGCGACGATGACGATACGGCTTTCTGCATCGGCATCTGGGCCGAGGGCGCGGCAGGCATGGGCGCGGAATCCTGTGCCCAGCCGACGGGAATCATGGCGGTAATAAGAATGAGGGCTGTGGTGGCGCGCTGAAATGTAGTGATCAGGGTAGAACGTTGCATTCGTATCTCTCCATCTAGACGTTGAAGCATCGATCCTATTGTAGCGACCGAGTGCGAGAGGGACGGACGGGCGGGTCCGTAGTCTTGTCAATCATTTGCTTGTACGCAGTTGGTTGTACGCATTATGGCGGGCAAGAGTTCCTTTTAATCTGCTTGCATTCGTCTCGTTCGGTTGCCGGAAAGGCAGGGTTTCCTGCGCTTGTAAATAAATCGCTTGTAAGTGAAATAGTATAGCTGACGTTCTGTGTTGCTTTCTGCGTGAGTGGCTTCAGTTTATGAGGCATATGTCGGGTGACGGCAGGCGGGAAAAATAATTTGCGTAATCTCAAACTGATCCTCTCGTATGACGGCGCTGGGTTTGCCGGCTGGCAGGTGCAGCCGGGCCGGACTACGGTGCAAGGCGTATTGGCCTCCGCCATTGGACGGTTGAGCGGCGAAAATGTACTGCCGCAGGGGTCGGGGCGCACAGATGCCGGGGTGCACGCGCTGGCGCAGGTAGTAAGTTTTACGACAGCGTCGGCGATTCCAACCGAAAACTGGCTGCGTGCCCTGAACGATATTCTGCCT
Organism: uncultured Acidobacteriaceae bacterium; assembly: GCA_963775845.1. Lineage (GTDB taxonomy): Bacteria > Acidobacteriota > Terriglobia > Terriglobales > Acidobacteriaceae > Acidiflorens. The sequence goes on from CAVZKN010000002.1 coordinate 2,295,574, forward strand.
GCTTCGATTCGCGTACTGGAGGTTGCCGAGGCTGATGCTGAATTTCATGCGCGCAAGTCGGCGCGGGCCAAAACTTACCGGTATCGGATTTTGCGGGCGGCAATTTGTCCGCCGTTTCTGGCCCGGTATGTGTGGCACTATCCTTATCCGCTGGATGAGGCTGCGATGATGGCTGCGGCAGGAGTGGTTGAGGGAGAGCACGATTTCACCTCGTTCGCGGCGGTCGATCCGGAGAGACTGGAGCGCATGGCGGCGGCAGAAAATATTCATACGAATAATATTCGGACGATCTTTTCTTCGACGTGGGTACGCGAGGGAGAAGAGTTGATCTATACGATTCGGGGCAGCGGATTCTTGCACCACATGGTGCGGAATCTGGTGGGAACGTTCTTGCTGGTGGGGAAGGGAACGATCAGCGCGGAGAACTTTCGCGCCATACTCGCGGCGCGGGATCGAGCCGCGGCGGGGCCTACGGCGCCGGCGGCCGGGCTGTACCTGGTGGATGTGGAGTATTAGGATAACCTTCAATTTCTTCGTCGACGATCCAATACATATAGAGTTTGTCATCTAGAGTTTGTCATCCCGAACGAAGTGAGGGATCTGCAGTTCCTACAAATACAGATCCGTCGCATCGTCCGGGATGACAATGCTTATGTTAGATAAGGTTCTGGCGCGTCTGCGCCGTCCCGCGTAAACTTCTCTGCAGATGGCTACCAACGTCGAAATCGCCGTCTCGCGCATTACTTCGGTGAACCCGGCCACGGGTGAGGTTCTGGGCGAGTTGGATAGCGCCGGGCCCACCGAAGTGCGCGCCGCCGTCGAACGCGCGCATGCCGCACAGCCGGAATGGAATGCGTGGGGCATCCGCAAACGTGTGGGAGTGGTGCGGCAATTTCAGCAGATTTTGCTCAGACGCAAGAAGGACATTGCGCGGCGCATCACGCAAGAAGCGGGCAAACCGGTGGTGGAAGCGCTGCTCACGGAAGTGCTGGTGGTGCTCGATGCGGCGCGATTCCTGATCGACAATGCGTTCACGATTCTGCGCGTGGAAAAGTTACCGCACGGCAACCTGGTGATGAACAGCAAGACGGGGCGGATTCTACACGAGCCGTATGGAGTCGTCGGAATCATCTCGCCATGGAATTATCCTTTTTCGATTCCGTCAACCGAGGCGCTGGCGGCGCTGGTGGCGGGAAATGCCGTGGTGCTTAAGCCTTCGGAACTGACGCCGCTGATTGCCATGGAACTGCAGTCGCTGCTGCGCGAGGCGGGAGTTCCTGAGGACATTTTTCAGGTTCTTCCGGGCGAGGGTGCGACTGGCGGGGCACTGGTGGGCAGCGAGATCGACAAGCTGGTCTTTACGGGAAGCGTCGCCACGGGCCGCCGAATCGCGCAGATCGCCGCTGAGCGGTTGCTTCCGGTGGTGCTGGAGTTGGGCGGGAAAGATCCGATGATCGTGCTGGAGGATGCCGACGTCGATGTGGCCTCGAGCGGCGCGGTTTGGGGAGCCTTCGTGAATGCGGGGCAGACGTGCTTGTCGATCGAACGCTGCTATGTGCATGAGAGTTTGTATCCGGCGTTTCTGGAGGCGTGCAGCGAGAAGGCGCGCAAGCTGCGGATTGGCAATGGCATGGATGCGGCAACCGAGATCGGGCCGATGATTCACGAGCGGCAGGTGCGCGTGGTGGAGGCGCAGGTCGAAGATGCCAAAGAGCGCGGCGCGCGCTTGCTTGCCGGAGGGATGCGGCTGCGCGAACTGGGGTCTACATTTTTTGCGCCTACGGTGCTGGCGGATGTCGATCAGTCGATGCGCGTGATGCAGGAGGAGACGTTCGGGCCGGTGCTGCCGGTAGCTCCTTTTCGCGACGATGCGGAAGCGGTGCGGCTGGCCAACGATTCGGACTTCGGATTGGCGGCCAGCGTTTGGACGCGAGATCGCGCGCGCGGCGAGCGGTTGGCGCGCGAGATCAATGCCGGTACGGTGATGGTGAACGACAGCGTTTCGTGTTTCAGCATCAGCGAGGCTCCGCATGGAGGCGTGAAGGCTAGCGGCATTGGGCGCACGCATGGACGCTGGGGACTGGAGGAGATGGTGCGCGTCAAGTACGTCGATAGCGACCGGGTTCCGAGAATGAAAAAAATCTGGTGGTTCGGCTACGGCGGCGCATTTGCGGGCGAGATGGAGGCGTTTCTCGACATGCTCTATGCTCCGGCGCTGCGGCAGAAGCTGAAGGGCGCGTTACGGTCGGCGGGTGCGCTGTGGCGGAGAAAGATGTGATCACTGATGGTGGCGTTGAAATGGTGGCGTTGAAACTGTTGCGACCTTCATCCCGCTAGAGTTTGTCATCCCGAGCGAAGCGAGGGATCTGCATTTTGCGGCGTACTGCGGATCCCTCGCTTCGCTCGGGATGACAAACTAAAAGATTATTATGTTTACAAAAATAGCCTCCCAATCCGAACTTCCCCCCGCTAACGAAGCCAAAGAGTTTCCTCGTGGAGACAAGACCATCTGCATCGCCAATGTCAACGGCGAGATCAGCGCCATGGATAACGTCTGCCTGCATCGCGGAGGGCCGCTGGGGCAGGGCGTGATTTCGGGCGGGAAAGTGGTTTGCCCGTGGCATGGATGGGAGTGGGATCCGAAGACGGGCGAGGCTGGGCCTCCGGGAGCTAAGGTCGCGGTTTATCCGGTGAAGATTGAAAATGGCGACCTGATGATTGAAACTTAAGACGTTCAAGACACGGAGGCCACTTGAACCGACTCGTTGTGCTTGCTTTTCTCGTAGCCTGCGCCGCGGCTGCGGCGCAACAAGCTACGCGCGAGACCTTCGTACCGGCGGCGGATCGATCACCGAGTGGCAGTCCAATCGCGGTCTCTGGAACGTTCATTGTGAAGGACAATCCTGCGGAACTCTTTCAGCATTCAGGTGAGGGGGAAATCTCTCTCACCAATGTTTCCTCCAAGCCTATTCTTCTTACCGTTCTGCGACTCCACATGGTGGGTGTGAGGGCAGCGGATGTCGATAGCCGATCCGACGACTTTTTTTTCTCCGAAATGCTCCAAGCTGGCGCGAGTGAAACAGTGGAAGACTCTTGGCGATTTGGCACGACCGAGTCGGACGTCGACCAAATATCCGGCGGGAAGGGCACGCCAAAGGCTAATGTGTCGATGTTTTTTGTTCAGTACGCGGACGGTTCGACTTGGGGTGCTTCGGCTGCGGCCAAAGTTGCGCTGGATTCTCGGGATAATACAGTCAAGAGATTGATGGCGTTGGAGTCAGTTTATCGCCAAGACGGCGAAAAAGCCTTTATTGACGATCTCTTGAAACCTAGCTCCCTGCCTACTATTTCTGTCTTGCAGGACTTCTGTAAACGCACTGAGGACAAGACTAGGATGATTGACCGGTTCTTCAGAGTACTTGAGGCCTCTGACAATCATGCACGGATGCTGAGATCGGTCGGCAGAAAACCATAACCATCTCCACTTCACGTCAAATATTTCAAGAACTCTCCACTCTCAAATCCCGGAAACACCGTCTTCAGATCCTTGTTCCCCAAATAGCGTTCCACCACTTCGCTGAGCACCAGCCTGAAGTCTGTTGTTACTGCCAAGTCGCGGCCTTCGTATAACTGCTGCTGATCCAGCCCCGGCCAGCGCCCATAAACTTTGCCACCGCGCACGGGGCCTCCCAGGACGAACATTACATTGGCATGGCCGTGGTCGGTGCCGCGGTTGCCGTTTTCTTTGGCGGTGCGTCCGAATTCGGACATGGTTACTACTACCGTGTCTTCTCCCATGTCGCCTAAGTCGGTCCAGAAGGCGGAGATCGATTGCGAGAAATCGCCTAGCACGTTGGCTATCTGGCCTTGCGTGCTGCCTTCGTTGACGTGATGGTCCCAGCCTCCTATGTCGGCGAAGGCTACCTGGACTCCCAGGTTGGCTTTGATCAGCTGGGCTAGTTGCTTCAGGCTGTCTCCGAAGCGGCCTTTGGGATAGTTGGCGTTGGGCGCGGTTGTGTAGTGGGCGGGGTCGGCCGATTTCAGCATCTTGACCGCGTCGAAGGTTTCCTGTCCGGTGCCGTGCAAGACGGCGTCTACGGAGTGATCGTACATGGCTTCGAAGGTGTTGGCGGCAGCGTTCGGATTCTTGCCTCCCACGGAAAAGTCATTGAGGTTGTTGACGGCTACGGCGGGCTCTTTGCCGGAAAGAATGCGCGGCAAGGACGGGCCGAGCGCTATGGCGCGAAAGGCTGCGTTGTCATTTCCAGAAATTCCCTCTCGGTTGCCGGGAAGATCGCGGAGGGTACGGTTGAGCCAGCCATCTTCTGTGACTTTAACGCCGGGCGTGCCGGATTCCATGAAGTCCTGCGCGTCGAAGTGCGAGCGCGTGGGATCGGGCGATCCGGCGGCGTGCACTATGGCCAGATGCTTCTGCTTCCACAGCGGCTCGAACGATGACATGGCCGGATGCAATCCGAAAAAGCCATCGAGGTCCAGGACCGACTTCTTGGGAATGTTGATGGTCGGACGCAGGGCGTAGTAACTGCGCTCGGCGTGGGGGATGACTATGTTGAGGCCGTCGGCTGCTCCGCGCTGGAAGATCACGACCAGACGCTTGTTGCGGAGGCCGGGGTCAGCGGCTCCGAAGGCGGCGCGGGTTAGAAAACTGGGAAGTGCGGTGGTGCCGATTGCGGCCAGGGCGCCGTTGCGGAGGAAGATGCGTCGAGTAATGGACATGGGAACCAAGCCTTCAGCCTTCAGCTATCAGCCATCAGGCCAGCCCGGTTTTGAGCTGACGCCTGATGGCTGATGGCTGAAGGCTATCTTCTTTGAAACTCTGGCGACCCCAAAAGCAACCCTGTTATTGCCGCTACATTGGGGGCACGCTTGGGATCATCTAATCTTCTTTGGCTGATCTTTGTTTGGCTAATCTTCGGATCGTCCAATTGCTTCGTAATCGTATCGTGCGTTTGTTTTGAGATGTCGCCGGCCAGCAACGAATCTTCCAACATTGCTAAGGTTTGATGCGCGTCAGCTGGCGGTTGTGCCGCTTCGCCTGATAGCGCTACGAGGTCGACCGTGACGCCTCTTATTTTTCCGGCAGCCAGGCCTAGCGCGAAATTCATTCTTCCAATCAGCGCGGAGGAGTTCACCCAGGTCTCGGCTTTCATCGAGTAGCCGGTTGGCGGCATCATGCCGTAGGGCATCATGCCCATGTTGTTGAGCGTGCCTACCAGCGCTCTGGCGTCGTCGACTTCGGCTCCGCTGGCCCGCACGGCGGAGACTACGAACTCGAGCGGCGTTTTTACTTTGGCGCGATAGGACTCGGGCGACCAGAACTCGGGCGACTGGAACATCGTGCGCAGGACTTCGCGGATGTCGCCATCTTTCTTCATGAAAGTGTGCGCCATGCGATCGACCAGAGCAGGCGGAGGATTGTCGCTGACAAAACGCATTGCCAATTTTTGCGAGATGAAGTGGGCGGTCTTCGGATCGTGCGCCAATAGATGCAGGACTTGCAATCCTTCTTTCTCGCCGGTCGGCTTGATGCGGTGGCCGAGAACGTATTTGTCTCCGGGTTCGTGCATGCGCGGCTCGAAGCGGAAGTCACCGCCTTTATTGGGCTGGTCGAGGGTCCATCCGGTGAAAACCTTGGCTACTTCGGTGACATCTTTCTGCGTGTATCCGCCGTTTACGCTCAGCGTGTGCAGTTCCATCAACTCGCGGCCGTAATTTTCGTTGAGGCCGCTGGACTGCTTGGGCTTTTTCGGGCGCGGCGCTCCAGGTCTGTTGTTTTGTGGGTGCGGCGGGATTCCTTGCGCGGAGTCCGAATTGGGGCCCACGCTTAGCCAGTTATCCAAGTAGAACAACATGGCGGGACTCTTGGCGGTGGCGACCAGCAGGTCTTCGAATTTGCCCATGACGTGCGGGCGGATTACGTCGCGCTCATAACTGGTCAGCAGGTAGTGGTCGGCTCCCTTGTTGATGAATACGTTGAAGTGGTTGAGCCAGAAGTCGGTCATCACTTCGTCGAGTTGGCGCTCGCTGTAGACCTCGCGGATCAGCTTGGATTGCATCAGCTCATTGGCCACCAACTGCGGCGGATTGTCGATGGCCATCATGGTCTCCTTTTGTTTGGGAGACATGCCTTCGAGCAGGGCCTCTCCCCTGGGATTCTTGGTGGTGGCGGCGAGGGCGCGCTGATCTTCGGGCGACATCTTCAGGATTTCTTGCATGCGCTGGTCGGCAGGAAGATCGAGAAGATCCTGGGCGGTCACCCTTGCCTGACGGCGGTCTTCCTGGCGGCGCATTTTTTCGGCATCAGGAGTCTCGGCGTTGTCGGAGGAGACGGGGCAAGCCCCATCTTTACAGTCTGAGGTGGATTGGGTTGCGGAAGAAAGCTTGGCTTTGGCTTCTTCTTTGACTTCTTGCTTGTGTTCGTAGCGCTCCAGCTGCGCCTCGTAGACAGCGCGCTTGGTGGGGTCGCGCGGCAGCGCCGCTTTGCCGTCGGCTATTTGCTTGATGACGGGGTCGGGCGGGAAATTCTCAACGATTTCTTTCGTGTTCATTTGCAGAGTGCGGAAGGGAACGAGGCGAGCTTCAAGCGCGGAATCGTCGATCTTGCCGGGATGCAGTTGAAGGTCGATCCACTTATCCACGCCCATCTTTGTGACTCGGTCGACGTCTCCAGGACGCGGGCCGAAGGTCAAGCGATTGAGTGCATGGATGGCGCGCTGGCGGTCATCCATCGTTATGCTGGAGGGGGTTCCGCTGGCGGGCTTTTCCTTTTTGCGGGCCTGGGCGTAGTGGGCCGTCAGGGCGGCTACGGCGAGGAGGATTGCGATGAGCAGGTAACGCTGTCTGGGAAACGGAACTTCCATCCGGAGCGGCCTCATAGAAATGAACCCTGACTGTGGGAAAAGTTGCTGGTGTCCCAGGTTAGCCCCCCCAAAACACAGAGCTATTGCTTGAGACCAATTATGGCGCAAACGGAGACGTGGCAAGCCCCGTCTCTACACCCATTAGTTCTTTAATTGCGCTACGTAGGATTTTTCGCTGTGGGACTTGCGGACGGAGGCTTCTACGAACTTGAGAAATTCCCTGAGATGTTCCTTCTCAGAGAGTTCGGACTCGGAAAATTTTACTCTCACGCCGCAGGAGGGAGCGCTGCGAGTGGCTACACCGCTGATGATTACGCCTTTGACCCAGATTTTGCCGCTGGCCAGCCACAAGCCGATTTCCAGGGTCTTGCCTGTCGGAACGGCGCTGGCGGTTTCGACGAGGCACCCTCCGCGGCTGATGTTGGAGAGGTTGCCCCAAACGGGCTGAGTCTCGCCTTCGACTCGAATTTCTACGGCGACGTAGCATTTGACGCGATGGTGGCGGCGGCGGCCGGATTCGGACGGTGGAGTAAAGAGATCGGTCTCGAAGGGCGGCGCTTGTTCTATGGACTGGGGGCTGAGAAGCTGTTGGGGCGGATCGGGCGGAGCCTGGGGACCTGCGGCATTTTCCTGCGCTTGTGCTTGTTTCTTATGTTCTTCGCCGTCTTTTGCGTCGTTAGGTTTATCAGCCTCTCCGGCTTCTTTGCCGTCCTTCGTTTCGCGGGCTTTGACGGCTGCTTCTTTGATCTCGCGCATCGCCTTCAGTAAGGCCATTTCGCGCTGCCCGGCGGGCACCTCGCGGTAGGTCTGAAGGAGCGTGGAGAGGTGAGTGACGAGGTCAGGATCGGTGAGAAGGCGAGTCCAGTCCGAGCCTTGCGGCACTTTCGTATCTTCGCTCATACGCAGAAAGAGATTGCCCCGCTCACTTTCGGGCGGCGGGTCGTGCTCGAATCGCATCTTAGATTGACCTTTTGGTGGAGGTTCTACAAGATGACCAAGGTCATTGTCGAGGGTAATCAGATCTCCACCATGAGACCCAGGGGTAACGCTTATCGCACGGCGATTCAACAATTTGCATCTGAACTTCGGCCGAAAGCGTCCGAAACTGTTACGATTTTCTTCTGACTTGAAGGAGAGAACCCAGGCTCCATGGCTCTTCCAAATCTTGTGCTCCGCCGACCGCGCAAGATCTTTTTGCGGGTCGCGTTGTTGACACTTTCCGGCGGCCTTTTGACGGCCGGTTTTTGCGCGCAGAATTCGAGTTCGGATTCCAATTCGAGTCCTTCTATCCAGAGCGGATCGGCGCAGATTCCTATCTCGCAGGTGCAGACTTCGGCTGAGAATCCGGTGTTTGGCAGCGTGCCGGATGCCAAAGTCACGCCTGGAGTTTTGCCGCTGACGTTCAGCGATGCGATTGAGCGGGCTTTGCGACATAACCTGGCGGGGCTGTTGTCGGAGTACAACACGGTCGAGGCTCGGGGCGAGAAGTGGCAGCAGCTTAGCGATCTTCTGCCGAATGTTAATGGAGACGTGCAGGAGGTTCGACAGAAGGTTAGCCTGCAGGCGCTGGGATTTAATGGCTCGCTGTTCCCGGGAGTTACGCTGCCGCGCGTGATCGGGCCGTTCTCTTACTTTGACGTGCGCGCTTCGGCTACGCAGCGCGTATTCGATTGGAAGTCGATTCAGAAATACCGGTCGTCGGTGGTGGGCGAGAACGTCTCGAAATTCAATCTGAAGGATGCGCGGGATCTGGTTGTCCTGGCTACGGGCAACGCTTACCTGCAAGCGATCGCGGGCGCGGCTCGCGTGGAGACGGCGCAGGCGCAGGTGGAAACGTCCAAAGCGCTGTATGACAAAGCGGCGGCACAATTGCAGGCGGGAGTGACTCCGGCCATCGATGTGCTCCGAGCGCAGGTGGAATATCAGACACGGCAGCAACAGCTGATCGCGGCAGCGAACGATTTTGCCAAGCAGAAAATTTCGCTGGCGCGGGTGATTGGGTTGGCGTCTGGTCAGGAGTTTGAGTTGGCGGACAAAGCTCCTTATGTGCCGTTTCCAATTCCTGATCTGGAGACTAGCTTGCAGCGGGCTTATTCGTTGCGCTCTGACTACAAAGCTGCGCACGACCGGCTGGTGGCCGCGCAACTGGAGCACAGTGCGGCGATTGCGGGATATTTCCCCACGGTGGATGTGGCGGCGAATTTTGGGGAGATCGGATCGGTTCCGGGCGAGTTGCTGCCTACGTACGCGCTCTTTGGGACGATTAACATTCCCATATTTCAGGGCGGCAAAGTTCATGGCGATGAGTTGAAGGCCGAGGCCAGCTTGCGGCAGGCGCAGGCACAGATGGCCGATGTGCGGGCTTTGATTGACCAGGATATTCGCAACGCTCTGTTAGATCTGAAGTCATCGGGCGATCAGGTGGAGGTGGCACAGAGTTCGGTGAATCTGGCTGAGCAGGCGCTCACGCAATCGCGCGATCGTTTCTTTGCAGGAGTGACGGACAATCTCGAAGTGGTGCAGGCGCAGGAGGCCCTGGCTTCGGCGCATGAGAGTTTGATCTCCAGTCTCTATCTGCACAATTTGGCTAAGGTTTCTTTTGCCCGCGCTTTGGGTCGCGCCGAGGATGGGGTGCGGGAGTATTTGAAGTCGAGAAGCAACGAACCGAAGCCAGCGCCCAGCCCCTATAAGGGGCTATCGATTATGCGGGACCTGCCGTATCGCTGAGGCTATACCCTGATACGACACCTGTCGGAAAGAGTTTGCAAAAAGAGGTCATTGGATTATGGAAACACATAGCAGCGCTGTAGCCGAGCCTAAGCCGCAAGCGGAAGCTGGCCCGGCGGCTCCGCCGCAGTCTCAATCACCCGCTCCGCCGCCTGCACAGCCTCAGCCACCTACTGACAGCGAAGCGCGCTATCAGCGGCGGGCAGCTCTTTTGGGCAATCCGCGCACGCGCTGGGGACTGGTGATTGCCGGGCTGCTCATTCTGGTGGCGATGTTTTTTCTCTGGCGCTATTTGTCGAGCTATGAATCGACCGATGACGCGCAGATCGACGGCCATGTGAACTCAGTGAGCGCGCGCGTCAGCGGTCACGTGATCAAGCTCAACGTGGACGACAATCAATACGTGGAAAAGGGAACAGTGCTGGTGGAGATCGATCCCGCGGATTACGAAGTTGCGGTGGCCAAGGCGCGGGCTGAATATCAGGATGCCCTGGCACAGGCTTCAGCGGCGGGAATTAACGTTCCCATGAATGACGTCAGCACCTCGAGTCAGGTGAGTTCGGCGCAGGCGGGGGTTTCGAGCGCGCAGGCGGGAATCGCGGCGGCGCGGCAGCAATATGAAGCGGCAAAATCGCAGGTCGCGCAGGCGGATGCCAACAACACCAAAGCGCAGAACGATCTTGCGCGCTACAAGATGTTGATCGACAAGCAGGAAATTTCCCAGCAACAGTACGATCAGGCGGTCGATAGTTCCCAGGCGGCAGCGGCTGCGCTGCAGGCGGCGCGCGCGAATGCCGATGCTTACGCGGCACAGGTTCAAATGGCGCAGGAGAAACTGGCGCAGGCTGGCGCCGATTTGCGAACGGCCGACACGCGACCGCAGGCGATGCGGGTGATGCGCGCGCGGGCGGACTCGGCGCAGGCCATTGCCAATCAGAAAAAGGCGGCGCTCGATCAGGCGGAGTTGAACCTGCAGTACACGAAGGTGACGGCTCCGGTCAGCGGCGCGGTCAGCAACCGTACGGTTGAAGTGGGACAGAACGTGCAGCCCGGGCAGGAGATGATGAAAATTATTCCGCTCGGCGAAGGCGACCTATGGGTGACGGCGAATTTCAAGGAGACGCAGTTGCGGAATATTCGCACCGGGCAGTCGGTCGACATTGAAGTGGATGCTACCGGCAAGAAGTACAAAGGACACGTAGATTCGATTGCGGGCGCGAGTGGAGAACGGTTCAGCTTGCTGCCTCCGGAGAATGCTACCGGGAACTACGTCAAGGTGGTGCAGAGGATTCCGGTGAAGATTGTTTTCGAGCAGGGCGAGACCAAAGGCCATGAGTTGCGGCCAGGAATGTCAGTGGTGCCGAAGGTGTGGATTAAGTGAAGCATTGAGACATTTACACATTGAGTCATTGAATCATTGAAACCTGGAGGGCCGCTGGGCCGGTTTTCAATGATTCAATGACTAAATGCCTCAATGACTAAATAACTCTATGGGCGCTGCTGCCATCACGATGAATGATGCCGCCGAATGGCGGCCGGCGGTCAATCCCTGGATTATTGCACTCACGGTAACGCTGGCTACGTTCATGGAGGTGCTGGATACGAGCATCGCCAACGTCGCGCTGCCGCATATCGCGGGCAGTCTTTCGGCGGGGCAGGACGAGAGCACATGGATTCTTACTTCGTATCTGGTCTCGAATGCCATCGTGCTGCCGCTGAGCGGATGGCTCTCTTCGGTCGTTGGCCGCAAACATTTCTACATGGGTTGCGTGGCCCTGTTCACCATCAGTTCGTTTCTGTGCGGGCTGGCGCCAAATCTCGGCATGCTGATTTTTTTTCGTGTTCTGCAGGGTGCGGGCGGTGGGGGATTGCAGCCGAGCGAACAGGCTATTCTTGCCGATACCTTTCCTCCTGCGAAGCGGGGTATGGCATTTGCAGTTTATGGGATTGCGGTGGTGATGGCGCCGGCGATTGGTCCTACGCTTGGAGGGTGGATCACGGACAACTTCACCTGGCGCTGGATTTTCTTTATCAATATTCCGGTCGGAATTCTTTCTCTGCTGCTGACTTCGCGTCTGATTCAGGATCCCCCTTATTTCAAACGGCGCAAGCTCAGCGAAACTCACATTGACTATACGGGGCTGGGGTTCGTCGCGCTCGGCCTCGGAACTCTGCAGGTGGTGCTCGACAAGGGGCAGCGCGATGACTGGTTCGAATCGAATTTCATTCTGGCGCTGACCGTGATATCGGTGGCATCGCTGATCTTTGTCATCTTCTGGGAGTGGCACCACAAAGAGCCGATCATTGACCTTCATTTGTTTCGCGCGCGCAGTTTCGCGGTCTCCAATTTTTTGATGTTCATGCTGGGATTCGCCCTGCTTGGCAGCACACTCCTGCTGCCGCTCTTCATGCAGACGATGTTGGGTTACACCGCGGCGCAGTCGGGACTGGCTCTGATGCCGGGCGGTTTCACGATTATGCTGGCCATGCCGGTGGTGGGTTTTCTGCTGTCGCGCTATAGCCCGCGATACCTGATGATGTTTGGCTTGACGATGCTGACGTTTTCCTTGTTTCATATGACGACGTTCGATTTGAATGTCGATTTCCATACTATGGTGATGGCGCGCGTTTATCAGGCACTGGGACTGGCTTTTCTGTTCGTGCCTATCAATACGGCGGCTTATTCAACGCTGCCTCGCGACAAAAACAATGCGGCTTCAGGATTGATGAATCTGGCTCGCAATATTGGCGGCAGCGTGGGAATTTCCTTTGTCACCACCAGTCTGGCGCGACGGGCGCAGGTTCATCAGGTGCAACTGGGGGAAAAGATCAATTCCGCTAATCCGCAGTTTCGGTCGGCGTTGCAGGGAATGACGAATGTTTTTTCGGGTGCGGGTCCGGGGTCCGGAGGCACCTCCGCTCAGCAACATGCTTATGCCATGCTACAGGCAAATGTGATCCGGCAATCGACCATGATGGCGTACATCGATAATTTCTGGGTACTGGGAGTGGTAATTGCCTGCTTGATTCCGTGCGTGTTTTTGATTAAAAAGACTCGGCCGGGAGGAATGGTCGTTCATTAGCGGAGCGGGTTGGGCGCGAGAGGCCCGTTGCCCAATTCGAGTCTCGGCCGCAAAGGAGATTCGTCCTATGTTTCGTATTGTCACCGTGGAGCGCGAATTCGGCAGCGGAGGCGGCGGAATCGCGTGCGAACTGGCCGAGCGGCTGGGCTGGAAGATTTGGGACCAGCAACTGACTTGCGAGATTGCGCGGCGAGCCCAGGTGTCCGAAGCGGCCGTGGCCTTGTGCGATGAGCGGGTTGACAGCCGCCTCTATCGATTGGCGAAGTCTTTCTGGCGCGGAAGCTACGAACGCGGCATGCATATGGCCAACTCGCGCGCGTTCGATACCGACCACATGATGGCGTTGGTCGAGGAGATTATGGGCATGATTGCCGCGGAAGGGAATGCGGTTATCGTGGGGCGCGGGGCGCCGTATTTTCTGCGCGGGCGGGAGGATACCTACAGCGTGTTTACCTATGCGCCGCATGACGAAAAGATCCGGCGGCTGGTGGGATTGGGCCGCAGCCGCGAAGAAGCGGAAGACCTGGTGGAGAACGTGGACAAGGAACGGATGGCTTATATCAAGCACTATCTTAATCACGATTGGCCCACGCGGAGTCTGTATCACCTGATGATCAATACCGTGGTGGGGAATGACAATGTGATCGCAGCGATTGTCAACGGGATGCGGATGCTGGAAGGGCAGCGCGTGGAGACGGCGATGCGATGACGCGCGCTGAGTCCAGATAACCGAACATCCGGACCGGCAAACTCAATCCACCAAAATCTCGTTATAAGATAAGCGCACACCATGAAGTCGACTTCTCAAGTGGCAACTACTGATACTTATCCGCCGGTGCAGGAGGAAGTGGCGCGGCTGGCCGGATCGCCCTTGGTGCGCGCGGCATTTGAATACTTTCGTTCGCGGGAAGCTCAAATCGCGCTTTGGCAGATGGAGGCCACCCGCGTGGCTGCGCCTCCGTTTGGAGAGGCGGCGCGCGGCGCCTGGCTGGCCGATCGTTTTCGCGAGCTGGGGCTTACCGAAGTGCAAACGGACGAGGTCGGGAATGTGTTTGGCATTCGCCCCGGCTATGGCAGTCGATTTGTGTCGCTCAGCGCGCACATCGATACAGTGTTTCCGGCGGCCACGCCGCTGAATATCCGGCAGCAGGGTAGCCGTTTGTATGGGCCGGGAGTTTCTGACAACGGCGCGGGCATTGCGGCCATGCTGGCGATTGCAAGCGCACTGGCGAATAGTCGCATCACGCACGGGCTGCCATTTTTATTTATTGGCAATGTGGGAGAAGAGGGCGAAGGCGATCTGCGCGGCATGCGGCAAGTGTTTGCCACGCCGCGGTGGCGCGACGAGATTGCCTACAGCGTGATTGTCGATGGCGCTGGAGCGGACACGGTGGTGGCTGAAGCTCTGGGCAGCCGCCGGTTTGAAGTGATCGTGCGCGGGCCGGGCGGACATTCGTGGAGCGATTTTGGCACGCCGAACCCGATTATTACGCTGGGGCGGGCGATTGAAATCCTCAGTCAGACGCCGGTTCCAGCGACTCCTAAGACTACGTTCAATGTGGGGGTGATTCGGGGCGGGACTTCGGTGAATTCGATTCCGGAGTCGGCGAGCATGCGAGTCGATCTGCGCTCAACCTCGATGGCGGAGATTGACCGGTTGGAGCGGGCGCTGCGCCTGGCATTGGAGCAGGCGATGGCAACCGATAATCGTGCGGCTGCGCAGAGCGCTGGCAAGAGGCCGCTGGTGGTGGAGAGCGAGGTCGTTGAAATCGGAAATCGTCCGGCAGGAGAACTGGCGGCGGATTCGCGGCTGTTGAAGGTGATCCGCGCGGTCGACACTCAACTGGGAAACACGGCGCAGGTGCAGCGGGCTTCTACCGACGCCAATATTCCGCTGTCGCTGGGGCGCGAGGCGATTGCCATTGGCGGAGGCGGTTCGGGCGGCGGCGCGCACACTTTGCAGGAATGGTTCGACTGCAATGGGCGCGATCTGGGATTGAGGCGCATTCTCCTTACCATGCTCACGTTGGCGGGAGTCAGCGAATGATAATGATCGCGCGGATGACTTTGTTTCTGCTCTTGGCGGGAGGTGTGGGAATGCAAGCTCAGAGCGGTCCGCCTGTGCAGAGCGCTGCAAAGACGAAAGCAGACCTGATTTTTATCCATGGCAATATCTACACCGGCGCGGGAGAGGCATCATCCGCATTTGTTTCCAGCAAGCGCGCGGAGGCGCTGGCGGTTCGGCGAGATCGCATTGTCGCGGTGGGCGTACGCGATGAGGTTATGAAGCTGAAAGGAGCGGAGACCCAGGTCGTCGATCTGGGCGGGCACTTCGTCATGCCCGGATTCAACGACGCCCACATGCACCTGGCCAGCGCCGGGCTGGAAAAGATGAACGTGGACATGGTCGGCGTCAAGTCGTTGGACGAGTTTCGCGCTCGCTTGCGCGCTAAGTGTGAGGCCGCCGCCACTCCGGGAGAATGGGTGGTGGGCGAGGGCTGGGACGAGACGCTCTGGCCGGTGCACACTTTGCCGACGCGGTGGGATCTCGATGAGGTGAGCGGGACGCATCCGGTTTACCTGGGACGCGTGGATGGCCACATTGGCGTGGCTAATACACGAGCGTTGCAACTGGCTAGTGTTACGGTGGCTACGCGCGACCCGGAGGGCGGCAAGATCGATCGCGACGATACTGGGACGCCCAACGGTATTCTGCGCGAGACGGCGCAGGGCGCGGTGTTGGGGGCGATCCCGAAGCCTACGGCTGAGAAAAGAAGGCAAGCGGTTGAACTGGCGCTGGCCGATATTGCGAGTCATGGAGTGACGTCAGTGCAGGATTATTCGCAGTGGGATAATTTTGCGACTTACGAGCAGTTGGAGCACGAAGGAAAGCTGACGGCGAGAATTTCCGAGTGGCTGGATTTCAATGATTCGGTCGACGAACTGAATCGCAAACGCAAATCGCATGCCGCCTCCGACAACATGTTGCACACAGGAATGCTCAAGGGCTTCATGGACGGGTCGCTCGGGTCGAAGACCGCGGCGATGCTGGCGCCGTTTAGCGATGATCCGCAGAACAGCGGGCTGCCCCAGTATGACGCGGCTAAGTTGAATGCGATGACGCGGGAGCGGGTGCTGGCAGGGTTTCAGGTGGGCTTCCACGCCATCGGCGATAAGGGAGTGCAGATGGCGCTCGACGCTTTTGCGGGGGCGGAGATGGCCGCGTTCCTTCGGACCCTGAAGGCACCCTATCTCGCGAACAATCTTCGCCTTCGCATCGAACATGCGCAGGTCACCACGCCGCAGCAGGTTGCACGTTTCAAGGAATTGAAGGTGATTGCCTCGATGCAGCCGAGCCACGTGCTTACGGATATGAACTGGGCGGAGTCGCGGCTGGGGCCGAAGCGTGCCGGGCACTCTTATGCGTGGGCAGAGTTTTTGCGGGCGGGAGTAACCCTGGCCTTTGGCACGGATTATCCGGTCGAACCGGTTACCCCGTTTCGCGGGCTTTACGCCGCGGTTACCAGGCAGAGCGAAGACGGGAAGCAAAGCTACTATCCGGCGCAGAAACTGACCATCGAGCAAGCGATTGCGGCCTACACGACGGGCGCGGCTTTTGCCGAGTTTGCGGAGAAAGAAAAAGGCAAGTTGGAGCCGGGCATGCTGGCTGACTTTATCGTGCTGGATCGGGATATTACGGCGGTCGCTCCGGCGAAGATATTGCAGACCAAGGTGCTGCGGACGGTGGTGGGCGGGAAAACCGTGTACGACATTGAGTCATTGAAGCGTTGAATCATTTAGTCATTGACTCAGTAAAGGTCCTTAGTTCGACGCCTTGATCATGCTTATTTCAAAATGACTCAATGGCTAAAATGATTCAATGGCCCGATGATTCAATGACTCAATGACTTCTAGGGAGCGGGAACGCGCATTTCTGATTGGGGCTCCGCTGGCTGTCGTGCCGGCCTTGGCGTTTCTTCCGGCGGTCATGTTCCTGATACTTTTTCCCCAGATACGACATGGACGGGCGCTGGGATGGCTGGTGGTTCCGTTCTGCGCTTTGACTAGCTGCTTCGGACTGTGGAAGCTGGCTTGGGGCGCGGTGCAGAAACCCTGGGGAATTTACAACGTGCTGAGTTTTGGCGCGCTCATGGTTCTGCTGGTGATTGCTGGGTATACAGGAGTGTTTCTGGCGCTGATGACGTTGAAGCTGTAAAAGGCTTGCGGGGCAGAGCCCCGCCACCACACAAACATTTCCATCACACAGACCTTGCCATCACTCAAACATTGGTCGAAACGCGGAGTCTTGTTTCTGCGTCTAATGGTTAAGGATCAAGCGAACTGCAGTCCTGCTCCTAGCTTTTCGCGTAGGTATAATAATAAGTTGGGCAATTTCAGGAGGAAGCAATGGATTCGCGCGAAAGCGCTTTTTGGTCTCGCCTTAAGGCTAACCGCTGGGCCTATACGCTGACAATTCTGGCGACGCTGGCGCTGGGAATTCTGATTGGCACGATTGTCTCCTACGGCGTGAAGGGCAAGGAGGGGCAGAAGTCGTCGGATGCGACTCCTCTGACGATACCTGCTCCGCAACAGCTCTCGAATACCTTCTCGCAGATTTCCAAGCAACTCGAGCCCAGCGTCGTCAACATCAATACGGAGTCGACGATCAAGAATCCGCATCATCGGCGCTCGGTTCATCCTGATCAGGACCAGGATGAGGGCGGCGGGGACGAAGGCGATTCGCCGTTCCAGGATTTTTTTGACAAGTTCTTTGGCGGGCAACCGGGTGGGCAGGGCGGACCTGATCCCGGCACCATCCGTCAGCGATCGCTGGGCTCGGGCGTAATTGTTGATTCCAAGGGATACATTGTCACCAACCGGCACGTGGTCGAAAAGGCGGACCGCATCCGGGTGAAATTGCAGGATGAAAATCCGGCATCTCCGGGGCATGATGCCAAACTGATCGGCATGGATCAGGAGACCGATCTGGCGGTGATCAAGATCGATATCGATCGCTCGTTGCCGGCGGCAAAGCTGGGCAACTCAGATGGCATGCAGGTTGGCGACTGGGTGCTGGCGATCGGCAGTCCTTTTGGCTTGCAGGAGACGGTGACGGCGGGCATCGTGTCGGCGAAGGGGCGCAACATCGTTCCCAACCGGCAATTCCAATCCTTTATTCAGACCGATGCGGCGATCAATCCGGGCAATTCCGGCGGGCCGCTGGTGAATATGGCGGGGGAGGTTATTGGCATCAACACCGCCATTCTTACCGAAACCAGTTCTTACGCGGGCGTGGGATTTGCCATGCCTTCGAATACCGTGGCCCAGGTTTACAACCAGCTGATCGGGCCGGAGCACCGGGTGGCGCGCGGATCGATTGGAATCGAGTTCTCTCCTTATCCGAACCCGGCGATCGCGCACATTTACGGAGCGGGCGTCACGGTGCAGAACGTGACCTCGGGAAGTCCGGCGGAGCAGGCGGG
This sequence comes from uncultured Acidobacteriaceae bacterium, assembly GCA_963775845.1. GTDB lineage: Bacteria > Acidobacteriota > Terriglobia > Terriglobales > Acidobacteriaceae > Acidiflorens. Next base: position 2,313,748 of record CAVZKN010000002.1, read on the forward strand.
ACTGAAGGTGGGCGACACGATCATTGCTGTCGATGGCCGCGACGTCAAGACAGGCGACGAACTGGTGGCGGACATCGCTTCCCGCAAGCCGGGGTCGAAGGCCAAGCTCACGTTTATCCGCAACGGCAAAAAAGAGGATACGACGGTCACCATTGCAGACCGCTCGAAGTTGTTCGCATCGCGCCTGGGCGAAGAAGATGAAAACCAGGGCGAGGAAGCGCCTAAGGCCAGCAAGTTTGGTATTACGGTACGCGGCATTACTCCGGCCATGGCGGACCGGCTTAGCATTCCCGCCGGCAAAGGCGTGGTCGTAGAGGATGTGAAGCAAGGATCGTTCGCCGAGGATCTGGGTTTGAATCGCGGCGACGTGATTCTGGAAGTGAACAAGCAGCCGGTAAATAATCCTGACGACTTTATCAAGCTGGAGGTGGGGATGAAGAGCGGGCAGGATGTGGTGTTCCTGGTGCGTCCGCGAGGAGCGCGGGCGCAGGATGGAACGATCTTTTTGGCAGGTACACTTCCGTAATGGGTACATAGTCCGGCGAGACTGGCAGTCCATCTTCTTTTCGGGGACGATAGAGATTGGCTGGTCTCGCCGGTTTTTTGTGTGGTAGAGTCGTCGGGCGTTCGTCGTCGGTCGGTGGTCGTCAGTCGTTCTCGGCGCCTGGACGAATTTCGGCCGCTAGCGATTCGATGTTTTTTTGCATGTTGGGCATTGATCAAATCCGGTTTTGGCAGCGCCTGGTTTTCTGCGGGTTACTCGGCGTGGTTTTGCAGCGGCCTACGGCTGCGAAGGCGGATACCTCAACTGCGACGCAGAAGACGACACATACTTCCACAACCCACTCTGCGAGTGCCAAGCGCTCCACGAGCACACACACGACCAGCAAAGGCAGTTCCTCCCACAGTTCGGGGCAAGGCACCGCGTACACATCAGCTCACTCTTCACCTCACACCTCCGCGCAGAAGAGCAAGAGCGCTCATGGCAAGAAAAGGTCGAAGCAGGTTGCTAAGAAGCGCGGGCAGCAGGGCATTGATTCGGCTCGGGCGCGCGAGATCCAGGAAGCGCTGATTCGCGAGCACTATATGGATGGGGAGCCCTCGGGAACCTGGGACGCGGCGACGCAAGCTGCAATGCAGCGCTACCAGACGGACCAGGGATGGCAGTCGAAGACGACTCCCGATTCGCGGGCGCTGATCAAATTGGGATTGGGGCCGAATCACGATCACCTGCTGAATCCGGAAAGCGCCATGACGGCCGCGCCTGCTGCGGGCGACACTAAGGCTGCGGCGAAGCCTTCGACCTCGCCGGAAAATCTTCCGCAGCAGTAAGCAGCGGCGCCACTTACTCCATTGTCATCCTGAGCGACCGGGGTCCCCAGCCGACCGCATTTGCCGGATGGGGTGGGGGAGCGAAGGACCTGTGCGACTTGACTGATTCTCCGCGCTAATACGCCAACAGCAGCCGCAGGTCGCGAAGATTGTTTCCGGTAGGGCCGGTGAGCAACGCGTCTCCTAGAGATTCGAGCAGGGGATAGGCGTCGAAGGTCGCCAGAGCCTGGCGAACGGGCTCTACTCCCGCGCGCGATATGGTGCCGCCGTCGACCACGGCTCCAGCGGCGGGGCTGTTGCCGTCTATTCCGTCGGTGCCGGCGCTCAGAACGGTGATGTCTTCTCCGGCGATTTGTTCGGCGCAGGCTAAAGCGAATTGCTGGTTGCGTCCGCCGACGCCGCCGTTGCGGACGGTTACGGTGACCTCGCCTCCGGAAATCAAGCAGACGCGAGCGTGACTGCGGTGCAGTTCGCGCACGCGATTCAGTAAATAGACAGCGGCTTTTTCGTAGGGCCAGTCGTCGCAGGAGTTATCGACTTCGACCGCAAAACCGGCTTGGGATGCAGCCTTGGCGGCTTCATCGATGGCCACCTTGTTGGATAAGACCGTCCACCAGCGCGCGCGGACGAAGGCGGGGTCGTCGGATTTTGGCGTCTCATCAAGGGCGTTCCGGCGAAACAGGTCGGCGACGGATTTCGGAAACTGCTCGATCAGATTGTACTTCTCGGCGATGCGCTCGCAGTCATGAATGGAGGTCGAATCGGGCATCGTAGGGCCGGAGGCGAGCGCGTCGGGCGTGTTGTCGGGGACATCGGAGACGAGGATCGACACCTGCTGCGCGGGATAGGCGGCCTGCGCGAGGCGTCCTCCTTTGACGGCGGAGAGATGTTTGCGGATGGCGTTGATCTCGGCGATGGGCGCTCCGGAAAGGACGAGCGCGCGGTAGGTGGCGGCCAGATCTTCCAGCGAAATCGCTTCGTCTTGCAGAGTGCCGTTCATAGTGCCTTTTATAGTAACGACGGGCTTTTCGACGATGGAGGAGCCTCCGCCGGAGATCATGAAAATGGCTAGCGAGGTTGCGTCGAGAGTGGCCAGCGATTTGAGGATGGCATCGGCGGCGCAGATGGATTCAGCGGTGGGCGTGGGATGGCCTCCGCGAAAATAACGGAAGCCGCGAATTTGATTCTCGGGTTCGACCGACGAGGCGACGATGCCTTCAAGATTGCTGCCCATTTGATCTTCCAACGCGGCGGCCATGGTGTGCGCCGCTTTTCCGATGGAGACGACGAACACACGCTCGTAGGAATCGAGATGGTGTAGATCTTCTCCGATGCGCAGGATGCGGCGCTCGCAGTGCACATTGCGGGCAAAGGCGGCCTCGATGGAGGCGTTGCGGAGGGCGGTGGTGAAAATCTCGCGGGCGACTTCGCGCATGTCGGCAAATTGCTGGTCGCGCTCGGGAGTCAGGTCGGGCATGGACGGGATTATAGAGACAGTTGCGGGTCGCAAAAAGTCATCTCGTAAATGTGCTAAGTCGCAGTCGCTGGTGACAGGGAGATATTATGAAAACTACCCGATAATCATGGCGGGCAACTGTTTTATCTGACTGCCTGCACAGCATTACGAACACTGGCAAAAAGAGTCTTGTTCCCGCTCACGAAATTCAGATAATCGTTATCCGCTACGTAGGATTCGGGACGAATCCGTGCGATTTGTTGCCAAAACAGAGTGGCGAGGTCTTTCATCTCGGGCCGGTGCAAGGCAAAGCAATAGTTCACAAATACGCTTACGTGCCCGTGCTCTTGTGGCACTTCAAAGACATTTTCTTCAAGATGGCTTGTGCCGAGGTCAGTGGGATTGTCGAAGATGTACCATTCGTCCCAACCGGCACGCGGTAAACCCTCGACGCTCTCAATCTTGGCGCTGTACGCAATTTTCCCGCGAGTCTGCCAACCAGCCGCCGTCTCTTTGTCAGTAGGTACGAGCGGTCCGCTGTCAATAGAAGTTATGGCGACGTATTTGCCGCGGACGATTTCCGGGCAGGCTTGCATGAGATCAAATTGTTGATCCGTGACTAGCCACTCGTAGGGACCCTCCGAGCCAACCGTGAGCATTAAATTGATTGTAACGTTAACCGATGGGGCAGGCTGTGCTTGGCGTAATTTCGCGATCTCACTACCTATTTTGAGCGGGCCCTATTGATCCTTCTTACCATAGCTCGTAATTGGGTACGGATTGCCGGCCATTCGTTAGCCGACGCCCAACGTCTCCCGAATCCACTCTTCTATGGCCGTACGCATCTCCTTGAGTCTTCCTTCAAAGAAGTGATCTCCGGCTTCAATTCGAACTAGCTTCTTAGGCTCGGCGAAAGTTTCGACCAGCGCTTCCAGTTTTCCCGCCGGAGCGAACTGATCGCGCGATCCGCTGACAAAGAGTTTCGGCTTCGTGCACGGGCGCAGGAAATCGAAATCGTAAACGCGGTCGTCTCTTCGATCTACGACGGGGACGGCGGGCAGGCCCAGGGCGATCAGCGCTTCAACCCGGTCGTCGGCGTAGGCGGCTCGCAGGCCTACGGCGGCTCCGAAGGAGAAGCCGGCGAAGATTACCGGGAGCGTGAATTCTCGTTCCAGCCATGCCAACGCAGCCTGCACGTCTTCGACTTCTCCTATGCCATGGGCGTGCTCGCCTTCGCTCAGGCCGGTGCCGCGGAAGTTGAAGCGGAGGACGGGGAATCCGAAGCTGTTTAACGCCTTCATGGCGTGGAAGACCACTTTGTTGTGGAGCGTGCCTCCGAAGAGGGGATGCGGATGGCAGACCAGGGCGGCGTGGCTTGCGGCGGGCGATCCGGCGTTGAGGAGAGCTTCGAGGCGTCCGTGGGGGCCGGGCAGGAATAGGGAGCGGATGGAAGGTTCGTGGGGCACGCGAACAGAGTACAACAATCGCTGCGAGTCTAAGGATTGTTGACTTCGATGTCGACTGTCGGTTGACGAGCCAGGACCAACTTCCCCCGGTGCGGACTGCACGGCATCCCACGTCTCAAACTCGAGACGTGGGGCACCCTCGTTTGTGCTGGTGCAAATGACAAACACTTCTGCAAGAGACTATCCAGCAATCGCGTGGGGCTGATAGGCTTTTGCTGCATGGAATTGTTTGAGCTGACCCGGCGGCTGATCGACATTGAATCCATTACTCCCAATGAATGCGCGGTGGGAGATTTTCTTTGCGACGAACTGCGGCGGCGCAGCTTTGATAGCCGCAAGATGCCGGTCGAGGGCGCGCGCTCGAATGTGCTGGCTACCTGGCCGGGGCATGAACGTCCGCCCATCGTTTTTTCCACGCACATGGATACCGTGCCTCCGTTTATTGCTTCGTCGGAGGATGACGCGCGAATTTACGGGCGGGGGTCTTGCGACGCCAAGGGAATCATCGCCGCTGAGATTCTGGCGGCGGAGAAGCTGCGCGCGGCGGGCATTTTCGTTGGTTTGCTGTTTCTGGTCGGCGAGGAGCGCGACTCGATTGGCGCCAAGTTAGCCAACCAGCATCCGATTGGGTCGCGCTTCATGATTAACGGCGAGCCGACGGAGAACAAGCTGGCGCTGGCCAGTAAGGGCGCTCTGCATGTCGAACTGGTGGCCCGCGGAAAGATGGCACACTCGGCTTATCCGGAGCTGGGCGAGTCGGCGATTGACAAACTGGTCGAGGCTTTGCACCGGCTGCATGCGATGACGCTGCCGTCCGTTGCGGATGCCGGTAACTGCACGAAGAATGTGGGATCGATACAAGGTGGACGGGCTCCGAATGTGATTTCGGATTTCGCTAAGGCTGACCTGTTCTACCGGTTGGTGGGTCCGGCGGAGGACTTGCGGCGGGAGATCATGGAGGCGATCGGGTCGTTGGTGGAGGTCCGGTTCACGCGCGAGACTCCGTTCTTGCGGCTGCGAACTTTGGATGGGCTGCCTACTATGGTCGCCGCTTTTACCACGGATATTCCGTCGCTGCCGAATTGGGGTGAGCCACTGCTGCTGGGGCCGGGTTCCATTCACGTGGCCCACACCGAGGGCGAGTTCGTGGAGAAGGCTCAACTGGTAGAGGCAGTAGAGATTTATTGTTCGATGGCTAAGAAGCTCAGCGGTTAGCTATTCGCTATTCGCCCTTCGCCATTTTTGATTCGAGACCGAGTCGCGCCGCCCCTTCTTTGCCGCTCTCGCGATAAACTTTCCTGATGACCGCTGCTTCGCACAACTCCCTGGCTCGCGCTTCTTCCTCCTATCTGCGCTCGGCAATGCATCAGCCTATTCAGTGGCATGAATTTGCCGAGGAGGCTTTTGCAGCGGCTCGTGCGGCTGACAAGCCTGTGCTCCTGGATATTGGGGCGGTGTGGTGCCATTGGTGTCACGTAATGGATCGCGAGTCGTATGACGATCCTGACGTGGCGGCGATTGTGAATGAGCATTACATCGCGGTGAAGGTGGATCGGGATGAGCGTCCGGATATCGACAGCCGGTACCAGGTGGCGGTGGCTTCGCTTACGGGGCAGGGGGGATGGCCGCTGACCGCGTTTCTTACTCCGGATGGAAAGCCGTTTTATGGAGGGACTTATTTTCCTCCGGCGGACGGGTATGGGCGGCCTGGATTCAAGCGTGTGCTGCTCTCGATCGCGGCGGCGTATCGCGAGAAGCATGGCGATGTGATGGAGCAGGCGCGGATGGTTGAGAGCGCGATTGCCCGGTCGGAGTCTTATTCGTCCGGCGGCGGCGCGGTTTCGGGGTCAGTGATCGAGGCGATCGTGGAATCGGCGGAGAAGATGTTTGATCCGGTGAATGGAGGGTTTGGGAATGTTCCTAAATTTCCGCATCCGGCGGCGCTGGATCTGGTGATGGAGGAGTATGTTCGGTCCCAAGAGCACGGGGCCCTTCGACCTAGCTCAGGGCAGGCTCCGCCCCATCACCACACGGGCACAGATTATGACGAACTGCGCACTATCTTTGTTCATACGCTGAAAAAGATGGCGCTGGGCGGCGTTTATGACCAGTTGGCGGGCGGGTTTCATCGCTACTCGGTCGATGAGCGGTGGATCGTACCGCACTTCGAGAAGATGTGCTACGACAACTCGGAATTGCTGAAGAACTATGTGCACGCCTATCAGGCTACGGGCGACGAGTTCTTTGCGGGCGTGGCGCGCGACATCATTCGCTGGATGGATGAATGGCTTAGCGACCGCGCCCATGGCGGCTTCTATGCTTCTCAGGATGCCGACTATTCGATGGACGATGACGGGGACTATTTCAGCTGGACATTGGATGAGGCTCGCGCAGTGCTGACGGCGGATGAAGCTGCCGTGGCTACGGCTTATTACGACATTCAGGAAGTTGGCGACATGCATCACAACCGGGCTAAGAATGTTTTGCACGTCAGTGCTTCGCTCGGAGACGGGCCGGTCGAGGAGATTGCCGGACGGCTGAAATTTTCGGTGGAGCGGGTGCGTGAGTTGCTGGCTGCCGCCCGGCAGAAGATGTACGCGGCTCGGCTGGCGCGGCCTACTCCTTATGTGGATAAGACGATTTATGCGGGGTGGAATGCGATGTGCGTGTCGGCTTATCTGACGGCGGCTCGCGTGCTGGATCTTCCAGAGGCTCGGCACTTTGCTTTGCGGTCGCTGGATCGGATGCTGGCGGAAGGCTGGAACGCAGAGCGTGGGATGCGGCATGTGATTGCTTATTCGGATCCTGCGGCCGCGGCTCGAGAAACTTCGGGCGTGCTGGATGATTATGCCTTTGCCGTGATTGCTTGTCTGGATGCTTACGAGGTTACTTCGGACTTGAGCTACTTCCGTTTTGGGCGGGCGATTGCCGACGACATGGTCGCGGGATTGTTTGATTCAACGGAGGGCGGATTTTTTGACACTCGTGCTTCGGTCGGAGAAGCCCTGGGAATTTTGGGGACGCGGCGGAAGCCATTTCAGGATTCGCCGACTCCGGCGGGGAATTCAGCGGCGGCGATTGCCTTGCTTCGTCTTTATGGATACTCGAACGACGATTCTTATCGCGAAAAGGCGGAACGGACCTTGGAAGTTTACGCGGGGGTGGCGGGGCAGCATGGAATTTTTGCGGCAACTTATGGGCTGGGGGCGATGCAGTTCCTGCGGCCACATACGCAGGTGGTGGTGGTTGGGAAGGATGATGCGGCACGAGAGTTGTACCGGGCAGCGGTTGCGCCGCTTGACCTGAGTCGTGCGGTGGTGCGGTTGGACGCGGACAAGGTCGTGGCGCAGAATCTTCCTCCGGCTTTGGCGGAGACTCTTCCGTATCTTCAGGTGCTGCGCGAGGGACGGTCGTTTGCGGTGGTCTGCTCGGGGTTTGCATGCCAGCCTCCGGTTTTTGAGGCTGGGGAGTTGCTGCGGGTTTTGGGAGCGCGGGGGCGTCCGGCGGCTTGAGGCGCGGGAAGGCGGGTTAGCTGATCGACGTTCATACTCTTTGCGTTTTGAGTGTTTTGTTTATCGCCACGGTGATCCGGTCGGCGTTCGGGTTTGGCGAAGCGCTGGTCGCGGTTCCCCTGCTGGTTTTCTTTATCCCTCTTAGCGTGGCCGCGCCTTTGGCGGTGCTGGTGTCGATTACGATCGCGGCCATCGTGGTCATCCAGGACTGGGAGAAGATCCATCTTCGCAGCACGGCGTGGCTGGTGGGCGCGTCGGTTCCGGGTATTCCGCTGGGTCTTCTGCTGCTTACCAGCCATCATCAGCGGATGGTTAAAGGCGGGCTGGGGATCATTATCATTCTGTTCTCGCTCTACTCTCTGATCGGTCTTTCTTCGATTGGGCGTGGGGCGCTGGAACTGCGGCATGACAGCCGGGGATGGCTGGTTGTTTGCGGATTCTTTTCTGGCGTGCTGGGCGGAGCTTATGGGATGAACGGGCCTCCGCTGGTGATTTATGGAGCGATGCGGCGGTGGTCGGCGCAGCACTTTCGCGCTACGCTGCAAGGATATTTTCTGCCTGCCAGCATGATTGGCATGGGCGGGTATTGGCTGGCTGGGCTTTGGGTTCACGCCGTCAATTACTACTATCTGATTTCGCTTCCGGTGCTTCTACTGGGCGTGTTCTTAGGGCGGGTGATCAATCACCGGCTGCGCGGTGAAGTTTTTCTGAAGTACATCTACATTGGCTTGACGGGCATTGGGGCGCTCTTGTTGCTGCAGGCAATTATTGGACGACTCTAAACTCTTCTGTTTTGACGGGGCTTCGCTTCGTTTGTGGGGCAAAGCTCCGCCACCACTCGAGCTACTCGGGTAATCCTAGGCGGCGCATCAGGTCGGCGTACCGGGGATCGGAGCGAATGGAGTCTAGCGCGGGATAGCGAATGCCCATGACCAGTTCGTGGTCATTGTTGGCGAATGCGGTCTCGAGGTACTTGAAGGCCTGATCGCGATCTCCGGCGAGTGCAAAGGCCTCAGCTCTGGCTGTGTCGCCGCTCGGGTCCTGGGCGGATACCGCCAGTTTGCAATAACCTTGAGCATCCGGGCTGTACGAGCCGGTCGCCCGGATGAATTTTTCAAACTCGGTTTCTGCATCGGCGAAGCGGCCGGTGGTGGCGTATAACGCGGCCAATTTGTAGTGGGCGGGGCCGAAATTGGGATCGCGCCCCAGAACCTTTTGGAATTCGGTCAGCGATTCGGGATAGCGCTTCGCGATCATCAGCGTGGTTGCATAATTCGTATTTGCGATCGAGGAGAGAGGGTCGAGCGACAAGGCCTTGTGGAATTCCTGGAATGCTTCGTCGAGGCGCTTTTCGGGGACGAGCAACCCGAAGGCATAAAAATAATGCGCGGTGGCATTATTCGGATTTAACTCCAGGGCGCGCCGGAATTCGGGCTCCACTTCGCTCCATCTCCAGTTGAGGGAGAGAGCCATGGCGCGGGCCGTGTGAGCTTCCGAGAGTTTGTCATCGAGTTCCAGAGCTTTGCGGGTCGCCTCGTCGGCGAGCATGCGCGCCTGCCTCGGACTGATGCCGATGCCGTAGCTGGCGGAGACATTATAAGTATCGGCCAGTCCGGTGTAGGCGAGGGCGTAGTTGGGGTCGGCGGCGATGGCCTGCTGGAAGAGATCGATACTTTTCTTCAGTCCTTCGGGCGTGCGTCCATACCAGAGCTGGCGGCCTTCGAGGTAGAGGCGGTAGGCTTCCGGGTTCGTGGTTCCGGCTTTGCCTATGCGCTGCTCTTCATTGCTGTTCAAATGAATGCGCAGGCTGCTGGAAATGTCGCGCGTGATATCGCTTTGCACTTCGGTGACATCGGCCAGCTTGCGAGTATAGTGCGATCCCCAGAGTTCGCTGCCATCGGCGGTGCTGACGAGGTCGGCTTGCACGCCCAGTTCGTCTCCGTGCTGGGTGATGCGGCCCATGAGCACGGCGCCTACCTGAAGTGACTGGCCGATTTTCTGCGGGTCGTCTTCTTTTCCTTTGAAACGGAAGACAGTGCTGCGGGCCATTACTTTCAGGTTGGGGAGTTGCGAGAGAGTGCCGATCAGGCTCTCGGTCAGGCCGTCGCTGAGGTATTCGTTGTTGGCGTCAGAGGTGGCGTTGACGAATGGAAGGACGGCGATGGAGGTTACTTTTTGCGATTCCGATTTTCCGCGCAGGAGGTAAAGAGTGGCGGCTGCGGCGATTAGAACGATTGCGCCAATGCCGGCGATCAGTTTCGTTAGAGAACTTTTTGGTGGCGGCGCGGGGCTTATCGACGAAGAGGAGATTGCAGCGGGCGCGGTTATTCCGCTGATCGCGGCTGAACTTGAGGAGCGGCCGGAATCATAGTCCCGCTTCAGGCGGGCCAGATCGGTGCGCAGATCGGCTGCGGTTTGGTAGCGCAGGTTGCGATCCTTCTCCAATGCTTTGCCGATGATGCGCTCGAGTTCGGGGGGAAGGTCGGGGTTCAGCCTGATGGCGGGCGCGGGCTGGCCATCGAGAATGGCTTTGAAGATGTCGGCGGAACTGTCGCCCCGGAAGGGAAGAACGCCCGTCGCCATCTCGTAGAACACAGCGCCGCAGGAGAAGAGGTCGCTGCGGGCGTCCATTTCTTTGGCTCGCGCCTGTTCGGGAGACATGTAGGCTACGGTGCCGAGCGTCGAGCCGGGGCTGGTGAGGTGCTGGGTGTTTGGATCGGCAGCGGTCATTGTGTTGGCCGAGGCCACCTGGCTCGAAGAAGTGGCGGAGGCATTGACTTTGGCCAATCCGAAATCGAGGACTTTGGCGTGGCCGCGCTTGGTGACGAAAATATTGGCGGGCTTGATGTCGCGGTGGATGATTCCTTCGGAGTGCGCGGCGTCGAGAGCGTCGGCGATTTCGATGGCGAGATTCAGGAGAACGTCGGTCTCCAGCGGCTTGCCCGAGATGCGATGCTTCAGCGTCATGCCGTCGAGGAATTCCATGGCGATGAAGGGCCGACCGTCTTGTTGTCCGATCTCGTAGATGGTGCAGATGTTGGGATGGTTCAGGGCCGAGGCCGCCTGGGCTTCGCGCTGGAAACGGGCCAGCGCCTGGGGATCTTTGGCCACCTCATCGGGAAGAAATTTGAGGGCCACGAAGCGGTGCAGGGTTGTGTCTTCGGCTTTGTAAACGACGCCCATTCCGCCGCCGCCCAGCTTTTCTACGATGAGGTAATGCGAGATGGTTTGGCCGATCATCTTGGGCAGGTCATTCGGTTGGAGGCGCGTCTTTACAGTCGTTTCATATTACGGACGCGGCTGGGGCGCGTCAATGATGGATTGCGACGGCGGCCGCGCTGCGGCCAGTTCTGGAAAAGCGCCGGAAGTTTTTGCTGGCGTCAAGAAAATCGCATAACGTTTCGCCCGTCGACGGGGGTAATGGTTACCAAGGTTACCTAAGTGGGTTGACCGCAAAGGGTCATGTGCCTCAGGATGAGTTGAGGAGCGGCACACGCCTCAAGCGTTCGCGGTTCCCTCTCGCTTCCCCATGACGTTGAACGTCCATAACATCGTCCTTGGTTTGTGGTGCGCACAACCGATCCTGCAATCGGCGGTGGCAGTGATTTTGTGGCGGCGTGGCTTGTACAAGAAATTCCCGGTGTTTTTCTGGTTTTTGCTGGCGCAGTTGGCGAATTTTGCGGTCATGTTCCCGCTCTGGCGCACCAACAACGAGACGTGGTCAGTCGGCAACTACACCATATATTTCGGACTTTTCTGGCTCGGCGAAGCTATCAATGCGGTTCTCGGTTTCAAGGTTATCCACGAAGTTTTTCTCGATGTATTCCGACCCTACCACACCCTCAAAGATCTCGGCACGCTGCTGTTCAAGTGGGCCGGCATCGTGATGCTGCTGGTTTCGCTTGTGATTGCCTTTTCGAATTCCTACGAGCAGGGCCCGCTGGTGCATGCCATTATCACTTTGCAGCGATCGGTGCTGGTCATACAGCTGGGACTGATTCTTTTTCTGATCCTCTTTGCCAGTTTTCTGGGCGTATCGTGGAAGGCGGTCAGCTTTGGCATCTCTCTTGGTTTCGGGTTGTTTGCCGCAGTGGAGCTGATTTTGCTCGCATTACACTCGGGCGGATTCGTGGAGCAGGGTAACTTCAACCTGATCAACCTGGGTGCTTACCTGCTTGCCATGATGATCTGGCTCGGCTATTCGTTGTCGCGCCAAACTATGCCCGCGACCGCCGCTAATCGTTTGCAGACGCAACGCTGGGAACAAGGCTTGGCCGATCTTCAGCACCCCGAGGATTCCAACTCTTTGATACCCATGTTCGAAGGTATGGTGGAGCGGGCGTTCTCGCGCAGTTCGGATATGGACTCCGCTAAAAGTCGGCCGCCGCAGAATCTTCCCCCGAACTCAGCCCGATCCAACTCCGCCGCAGCTGGTTCCAAACCTCTGCAATAGTCCGATTTCGTCCCCGGAAAACGGCTTTGTAAAAACCTTGTCAAGTGTTTTTTTGGCCCATCGCCGAGCCTTTTTTCAGGTGCCAGGAAGTAAAACCGTTACCTGAAGGTTTGAGCGCCGAAGCCGCATTTTTTCTGCATTTGCCCCAGGGTCGCCCTTCTGTGATCCCCATCACCGACTAAACTTCTCCGATAAGATCAAATGAATCACATAGTTGCAGGGGGTGTTTATAATTCCCCCGCCAAGGGCAAATAGTTTTCCACAGCACCCTTGGAAGACCCTAAGGAGAAGCTAGACTCAAATGAAACGTTCGCTCAGAGCGTTCCTTCTGTTGGTAGGTCTGGTAGGTACATTTGCGAATGCAGCGGTTCCCAGAGTTCATACGAACTATGGACCGATGCCGCTATGTGCTCCCAGTAATCCGAACTGCCGGTAGGTAGTCGGGATATTGATGTGACTTAAGTAACATCGAGTAACCAACACATCAAATGGAATTGTTGGCTGGCCGCAATGGCCAGCCTCCTTTTTTGTGGGCGACGTTAAGGCTTGGGATTTTCGGATTCCGGCTTCGATTCGGCGGGAGACGGTTTTTCTTTGGATGCTTCTTTTCCATCGAGGGGAGTTTCCATAGCTCCGCTGGTGGTGATGTATTGCACGATGATAGAGATTCTCCGGTTCGACGGATCCAGAGGATCTTTAAGATTCCGCAAACGCTGGTCGGCAAACCCTCGCACTTGCGAGACCTGGTCCCCGCGTAACCCCGATTGCTGCATCAAACGCCGCGCGGCATTCGCACGGTCGGAGGAGAGTTCCCAGTTACTGTAAATGCCATTGCCGCTGAAAGGCTTGGCGTCGGTGTGTCCTTCGACGGAAATGTGATTGGGAACTTTGCCCAATTCCAGCGCCAGCAGTCCGACCAGTTCCTGTCCGCTTTTGTTGAGCGCCGCACTGCCGCTCTCGAAAAATGTCCCTTTTTCCGACTCCAGCAACTCGATGCGCAGGCCTTCGGCCGTGACCGTCATCTCAATATTTTTTTTCAGCTTATCGAGGTCGGTCATGTTCTGGATACTCTTTTGCAGTTCGGTTTTCAGCTTTCCCATATCCTGCTTGGTAAGCTGAAAATTTTCCGCCGAGCCGGAGACGGTTCCCGAGGAATTGGTCCCCAGCTTCTGGCCCGTACCGCTTGGGTCTTTGAAATAGCCGCTGATGGCAAGCTGCTCCTGCTTGCTGCTACTGCTCATCAACCACAACACAATAAACAGCGCCATCATGGCCGTGACGAAGTCGGCATAGGCGACTTTCCAGGCGCCGCCATGATGACCGCCATGGCCGCCTTTTTTCTTGATGACGATAATCGGCGGAGTCGGCATAAACGCGGCCTATCCGGCGGCCGCTGCGTCCGCCGCCGGCGCTGCCGCCGGGGAATCCTTGGCGCCGCGACAGGCCTCTTCGACCACGTTGAACGAAGGGCGCACATGCCCCGGCACCATCCGCCGTCCGATTTCAACGGCCATGATCGGAGCCACGCCTTTGAGAAAAGCGATCATCGTGACTCGCAACACCTGGAGGAATTTGTGTTCCTCGTCGGCCATTTTGCCCATGCGCGACGCCAGCGGCCCGACCAGCCCGTAACAGAGAAGGATGCCGAGAAAGGTTCCGACCAGCGCGGCCGCGACCTTTCTGCCGATCTCTTCGGGCGGGCCGCCAAGCGCGCCCATGGTAATCACCACTCCCAGCACGGCGGCCACAATGCCGAGGCCGGGCAAGGAGTCTGCCATCGTCGTCAAGCCTGACACCGGCTCGCTCGCCTCATGATGATGAACGTCCATGTCCGCTTCCAGCATCTGATCGAGATCGAACACTTCAACACCGCCGCTCACTGCCATGCGCATCGTGTCGCAGACGAAGGCCACGGCATGATGATCTTTGCTGAAGTCCGTATATTTCGAAAACAACGGGCTTTTGTCCGGCTCTTCGATGTCGCTTTCGAGCGCCACCAGGCCTTCCTTGCGCGCCTTTTGCAGCAGTTCGTACATCATCTTCAGCGAGTCGACGTAACGCTGGGTACTGTATTTCGACGATCCGAACACGCCCAGCAGGCCGCTGATCATCTGCTTGAGAGTATGCACGGGATTTGAAATCAGCACCGTCCCGAGCGCCGCCCCGCCTATGATAATCAACTCGGCGGGTTGCAGAAGCACCTTGATGTTGCCATGCTCCATCAGATAGCCGGCCGCGATGCATCCAAAAACCACGACGATGCCAATGATCGAAAACATGAACCATCATCCTCGCGAGCTTGCCGGATCGCCGGCAGCCGCTGCCGCCTTAGCCGGCCGGCTCGACTGCGAAGGTTGCATCTCCCGGAGAAGCGACTGCATGTCGCTGCCCGGAGTGGCGATGGCATAAGACACTTCCGCCTTGACCAGAAACCTGTCTCCCCACCATGACACTTCCGAATGATGCAAGAGGTTCCACATACTTTCGGCGGTGGACGCCACCATCACAGGATTCGCCGTGGCCAGCACCGCCAGAAATTCATTTTCCGCCCAGCATCCAAGAAAGTTTTCCGTGTCCAGGCTGTGGCGCAAGGTTCGCGCGGTGGCCCGCAGAAAGGGCACCACGGATTGCGGCCCATGTTTGCAGCGAAACTCCTCCATGCCCAGGACGCGCACGCGCAGCACGCCGAATCCGGTGCGCGTTTCTTCCATGCCCGCGAGGCACTCCCTCAAGAAGGCTAGTGTCAAGCGGCGGGCAGAAACGCCCGTAGCGGCGTCGAGGCATCCGTAGAGCACGGGTACCGACGCTTGGTCGCGATAAGCGAATGCCTCTTCGAACATCACCGCGACGCCAGTCATCGTGTCCCCAAATTCCACGATGGGCCGGGTGCGAATCTTGACCGTCACGCGGTGTCCATTCTTGTGCAGGTAAGAGGCGCTGCATTGTTGCGGCTTCTGCTGGCCGAGCGTCAGTACCACCGGACAAGTCTCGTTCGTCAAACTGCTGCCACGGCGGTTGCAGGCCAGAACTACTTCTTCCAGAATGTGTCCGACGACATCGTGCGACAGCCGCCCGGTGAGCTGTTCCGCGCCCCGGTTCCAGAAGCGTACGCGCATCTCGCGGTCGACGATATAAATGCCCACTGGCAAATCCTCGACCAAATGCCGAAACAGCTTCGGATTGTCGAGGAGGTTCGGGGACATGGCTGGACCGGCCCGCTGTAATTTTCATCGGCAGGAACTGCGTCCACCTTAAATTCTGGATTGAAGAAAAAATCGGCGGCTTAGGCGGGACGGAGCGGAGCGGCGTCACCATATGACGTCATTCGATCCTTGAATAAGGAGACGACGTAGGATCTCGCAGCGAGGGACGAAGGAATGGCGGAAGGCTCACGCGGAGTGACAATTAGATTGAAATCTTCGCTGGCGCGGAGACGGCTGAAGACAGGAGTCGCCTCTTGAGGTTCGACCAGGGCGAGGTAGTGCAGGAAGGCGAAAATGTCTTCGGTGGGTTCGAGGCCGGGAGCTACGAAGGAGACTTCGACATCCTCGTGATGGAAGTGCCATGCGAGGGAGGCGGCAAGGCGCACGGCGCGCTCGTAGGTTTCGGGGGGCAAAATTCCGGGGGCGGCATTGTCGAATACGATGCGGAGCTTGCGCTCGTCTTCGCGGCTGAACTCGCGCACTTTGAGCGAACCGGTGCGGGCGGTGGCTTTCCAGTCGACGTGGCGGGCGGAATCGTCGGGCATGTATTCGCGGATGAGGTAGAGATCGTGGCCGCGTCCGCGGACGAAACTTTCGAACTCGCCAGTGACCTTCGGCAGCACGTCGACGAACTGCTCGGTGGACTCCACCTCGGGGTAGACGATGACTTCGCGAGGGAGATTAATGCGGCGTGTTTTCATCAGAAAAGAGAAGGGAAAGCGGGTGGCGAGGCCGAAGTTTTTTTCGACGTAGCGTCCGCGGGTGGGAAAGCTGATCTCGACTTCAGCGCGAAGTTTCTGCAGCGGCGAGAGGAAGGGAAAGTAGACCGGTTCGCGCAGGATTGGCTTCTCGGGTTGGACGCGCACGCGATGAAGGCGGCGGTCGGGCAGGCGGAGCCATTGATCCTGAGGCGGGCTGTTACGGGGCCAGACGAAAGTGTAGGTTTCCCAGCGCCATTGCGTTTGGGCGTTGGCTTTGCGCTTGGCGGGAACTACGCGGACAGAGAAAGAAGGCATCCAGGAACTGGCGTTGCGCAGGAGCAGGCGGGCGAGCATGGGGCGTCCGGCAAAAACGTGTTCGGAGAGATGGACGTCGAGTTCGAGGCTGCGGAGAACGAGCGCCGAAGCTACTCCGGAAACGAGAATGGCGGAGAGCAAGGCGGCGACGACAATGTAAAGCAGGTTGTTGCCGGTGTTGATGGCGGCGATTCCGATGACCACGCTGATGAAGATGTAGATGAAGCCGGGACGGGTGACGTCGTAGTCCATGGCTTCGCGGACACGGCTGGCGACGACTCGGCTTGCCAGGTAGGGCACGGTGGTGAGGCCGACGAAGACGGCGAGCAGGAGGGCGGCGGAGGCGAGAATGACCGTTCCCCAGATGCTGCCCGACTCGCGCGAGACGGTGGAGAAGAGTGCGGCGGTGAAGGCCAGCGCCAGGCCCAGGATGGCGAACAGGAATCGCACCCAGAGGTGCGAGAATCCCAGGAATGAGAAGGTTGAGGAAGCGGGCGCTGATGGATTGGGGCGCGCGCTTGCGGACATAGTTTTGCCGATCAGTTGTTGTCTCCTGGGACAGGCTTCGCCCTATCAGGATATGACGGGAGAGGGTCAGAGGGAAGTGACCGAAGAAACCTACCCGCGCCAAGGCCTTTTCTCATCAAAGTTTCGCGGGCCGCGCATTCGAGGGCGGGAATCTTGCGAACCGGGTGCGAAGTAAAAGACACTCATAGTCAATATGAAAACTCCTTGCGATGAAGACGTAATGCAAGCGGCCGGGGGCGCGACGCCATGCGGAGCCGAAGCCAGAAACTGGGTATTGGCCGCGACCATTCTCGGTTCGAGCATGGCCTTCATCGACAGCACTGTGGTCAACGTCGCTTTGCCTGCGCTCCAGGCCAGCTTTCAGGCCACGGTCGTGGATTTGCAATGGGTAATCGAGTCTTATGGAGTCTTTCTGGCGGCGCTGATTCTGGCGGGTGGTTCTCTCGGAGACCGCTTTGGTCGCCGGCTGATGTTCGTCACGGGAGTTGTAATTTTTGCGCTGGCATCCGCGGGCTGCGGGTTCTCCCTGAGTATTGGCCAACTGATCGTGGCGAGGAGCATTCAGGGGGTGGGCGCCGCACTGCTGGTGCCCGGCAGTCTGGCGATTATCAGCACGTCTTTCGATGAGAAAAGCCGCGGTCAGGCCATCGGGACATGGTCAGGTTTCACGGCAATCACCACGGCGATCGGGCCGGTACTCGGAGGCTGGCTGGTCGAGCGCGCTTCGTGGCGCTGGGTATTCTTTCTCAACCTGCCGATTGCGGCTGCGGTCGTGTGGATTTCGCTGTGGCGGATTCCAGAGAGCCGCAGCAACGACTCAGGGCGCATCGATTGGCTGGGTGCGATTCTTGCCACAGCGGGACTCGGCAGTCTGGTTACCGGTTTCGTCGAATCGCCTGACCGGGGTTGGAGAAATCCGGTGGTCCTCGTGAGTCTGATCTTGGGTGCCGTCTGTCTGATTGCGTTCGTATTTGTCGAGGCTCGCAGCAGCGCGCCGACGCTTCCACTGTGGCTGTTTAAATCGCGAAGCTTCAGCGGCGCGAACCTGCTTACACTTTTTCTCTATGCCGCTCTCGGAATTTTCTTCTTCCTCTTTCCTTTGAATCTGATTCAGGTCCAGGGATACTCCGCAACGGCAACCGGCGCGGCGATGCTTCCAATGATCCTGCTCATGTTTTTTCTCTCGCGCTGGTCTGGCGGACTGGTCGTGCGCTATGGGTCACGGACGCCACTGATCGTGGGTCCTCTGATTGCCGCTTTGGGCTTCGCTCTGTTCGCCGTGCCGTCTACCGGAGGTAATTATTGGAGAGAGTTCTTCCCGGCGGTAATGGTTCTCGGGTTTGGGATGGCGGTCACGGTAGCCCCTTTGAGCACCGTGGTCATGAACTCCGTAGCGAAAGACCGGCTGGGCGCGGCTTCCGGGATCAACAATGCAGTGGCGCGGCTAGCAAGCGTGCTGGCGATCGCAGTGCTGGGGATCGTGATGGTGAAGGCTTTTGCTTCTCGATTGAACCCCAGCCTGGCTAATTTGGGGCTGCCGCCCGATGTTCTGGCGGGCTTGCACGCAAGCGAGATTAAACTGGCTGGCTTGCAAGCTCCCCCGGGCGTTAGTGCCAGCATGACAGCCGTCATCAGCGGCCTGATTCAGAGAGCCTTTGTTTTCGCCTACCGGGTTGTTACATTGATTTGCGCAGGCCTGTCGGTGGCGAGTGCGGCGGTGGCATGGTGGCTGCTTCCAAAACCTGCCAGGAAATGAATTGTTACACAACAATTCACACTGCTCTAATCCGTCGTTAACAATGCGCGATTATCGTCTTTGGTTCTGGTGATAAAGCAAAATTATCCGAGTACGAAGATAATCGAGTACGAAGATAATAAGGATAATCGAATCGAGTTATGAAACCGGATGACTCCCTCCCTGGCCTGTTTTTCTTAAACGCCCTTCGCCGCGTTCGCTCACACGCCAGTTTTTATGGAACTGTGAATCGCCTCTTGGTCTGTGGTGTTTTGCTAGTGTTGTCGAGTTGCATTTTTGTCAGCGCACAGAATGTGGTGCTGACGGGTTCGCTCAGCGGACGAGTCACCGACCAGAGCGGAGCGATCGTTCCCGGAGCATCCGTGGTGGTGCAGAGCCTCGCGACCGGAGTCCAACAAGCCGCCGAGACCAACCGTGACGGACTTTACCGCTTCCCCGTAGTCATGCCCGGCGCCTATTCGGTGACCGCAAAGCTCAAAGGCTTCCGCGACGTTCAGGTTCTGGTGCGCGTGCTGGTCGGAAATACCACATCGCAAGACATCAAGCTGCAAGTGGGAGCCAGCGCCGACACGGTTCGAGTCAACAGCACAACGCCGCTCCTGCGTCCTGAGGAATCCTCCGCCACCATCGTGTTGGAGCGCTCGCTGATCGGGGAATTGCCGCTCAACGGACGAAAATATACCGGCTTCGCCGCCCTCTCCCCGAATACCAGCTACGACGGCGATACCGGCCTGGTCAGCATTGCCGGGCAGCAGGGCGGTGAGGATTCAGGCTACGCCAATGGCAATGGCTCCAATGCCTTCACCGTCGACGGCTCCAATGCCACAAGCAACTACTTCGCCGACATCATCGGCCGCTATCGCATTCCGTACCTCTACGGTGAGGACGCCATCGAGGAGTTTCAGGTTTCGGTCAGCCCCTATTCGGCCATCTATG
Organism: uncultured Acidobacteriaceae bacterium; assembly: GCA_963775845.1. Taxonomy (GTDB): domain Bacteria; phylum Acidobacteriota; class Terriglobia; order Terriglobales; family Acidobacteriaceae; genus Acidiflorens. The sequence continues at coordinate 2,333,406 of CAVZKN010000002.1, forward strand.
GAGGTGGAGCGGGCTTCGTCAATGCCGTGACCAGGTCGGGGAGCAATGCCTTCCACGGCAGCGCGTTTTACTACAACCGGAATTCCGCCCTGGAGGCGAACGACGCCCTCGATAAAGCCGCCGGCAATCCTCAACCTGAAGACAGTTTGCAGCAATTCGGCGCTGGATTTGGCGGGCCGATCGTGCGCAACCGTTTATGGTTCTTCGCCGATTACGAGCAGCAGTTGCGCAACAATCCGATTCCCGTGATCAATGCGGATTTGGCGAGCACTCCGGCGAGCCTGGCCGCTTTCTTAAATGACAATTTTGGAATCCCGTATGGGACCTTGCTGCCCGCGCCGAACGGTCCCTTGCCCGTCCCGGGCGCGGACACTCCAGCGAGCGTCGTGGCCGATCCGACCGACCCCGTGTACCTGCAGCAAGTGTCGAACACGATGAATGCCCTCAACTCCAATCTCGGCACAAAAGGCAGAAAGCGCAATGACCTGGTGTTCACGCCGCGGTTGGATTATCAGGCCAGCCCCCGCGATGGCCTGTTTCTCAGCATCAATGTGAACCGCTTCGACTCGCCCGGAGGCGTCATTACCGACCCCACCGTTGGCAACTATGGATTGCAAACCCTGGCCAATGCGTATGTGCATACCTTCCAGGCCAATCTGGGATGGACGCACACCTTCTCCCCCAAACTGCTGAACGAATTTCACGCCAGCACCTCGCAGGATAACGAAATCTCGACTCCGACCGGCCTGGCTCCCAATACTCCCACTCTGATTCTCGACAGCCCGGCTTTCATCATGGGCAACGCGCCGTTCTCGGTGGGGAGGGTCTTCGAGAGGCAATATTCTTTGGCCGACCGCGTTGACTACATATTCGGCAAACATACTTTGCAATTTGGATTCGATTTCAACCGCGCCTGGGATGCGGACAATAATGACGGCGGCGCCGATCCGAACGAGGCCGTGGATTTCGGATCGTTTCTCGGCAGCTATGAATTTTCGAATCTGGAGAATTTTGCACTCGGCCAATACAACGTCTTCAGTCAGACTTCCGGCAACCCGACTTTTTCTTTTGCCGTGCCTTATTACAGCTTCTACGTGCAAGACACGTACCGCGCTCTGCCCAAGTTGACGCTCGAAATGGGGTTGCGCGAGGACTTCCAGGTTTACCCGCAGCCCGTCGAAAATCCAGCCTTCCCGCTCACCGGACAATATCCCAACCAATTCCGCCGCATTGCGCCGCGCTTCGGATTTGCCTGGCAGCCCGATTCGAAGACGGTAGTCCGTGGAGGCTTCGGCCAGTTCTATACCAACATGAACGGCCTGAACTATCGCAATGCTGTAGTCTCAAACGGATTGCTGACACAGCAATCCTCGGCCAGTGTCAATTTCGACACCACTGTTCCTCCCAATCAGCAGGCGCCAATTTTCCCCGCGATCCTGCCCGGCAATTCCCCGCTCTTCGCGGCTCCTGATATTTCTCTGATTTCTCCGCAGTTCCGCGTCCCCTATATTTTGCAGGCGAGCTTGCAGATTGAGCGGGAGCTTTCCGAGAATACAACGTTAACCATCGGTACCATGTGGAATCACGGAGTGCACCTGATCTCTGGCAGCGCCTACGACTTGAATCTGAATCCACTGCTCGGCAACACGACCTATGTCGTGTGTCCTCCCAGCGCAACCACGGCGCCTTGCAGCGGGCCGGCGATGGTCCTGCCAAACATGGACAATGGTCTGCTCACGGACGGCCGCATCAATCCCAACCTCGGCGAGATCAACGAACTCATCAGCCCCGGGCAAAACCATTACAACTCTTTCTTCGTGCAGTTGCAGCACCGCATGTCGAAGAGCTTTGCGCTGCAATTTTCTTACACCTTCGCCAAGAGCATCATGCTTGACGGCATGGACTTCAACAATCAGTTCGACTTCAGCAACACCCACGCTCCATCGCTGCTCGATCAGCGCCATCGTATTACTTTTGCCAGCGTCTACCGGCCGCAACTGGAACGATTCACCAGTTCCAGTACCGGCCGCAACTTTTTGTCGGACTGGCGGCTGAGTAGCGTCATGGAATTCTCCTCCGGGCGCCCCTACGCAGCCTTGTTGAGTCCGGCTTGCACGAGTTCGACGCTGTCCCTGCAAAGTTGCGACGGCGCGAGCGACAACCTGAATGACACCGCCTTCAACCAGGACACGGCGAACACCGCTGCCGGCATCAATGGCGCGGGCCCAACGCCAGGTATCGGCCTGAATTCCTTTTACGGCCCGTGGCTGGAGCGCATCGACGTAGGTCTGGCGCGCAGCATTGAGATCCGCGAAGGCAAGGAGCTCGAATTTCAGGTGCAGGCGTTCAATTTGTTCAACCACGCCAACTACTATGTGCAGAATGGCAACGGCATCAATCAACTGCAATACAATCCCGTCGGAACCAACTGCGGTGATGGCATGACGCTTAGCCAGACCTGTTACCTGGTGCCGAATTCAGGTCCAGGAAATTTCGGAACGCTGCAAGAGATCAGTCCCGACGGGCTTCCCCGCGTTTTGCAGTTTTCCGCACGATTCAGTTTCTAAGCGGACTGGTCGAGCTCAGCGGGCAGGCCGGGACTGGCGGCGATTCTTCCACCACAAAAGAAGGATAACTCCGGCGGCAATGATCAAAACGGCGATGTTAAAACGCTGCATGGCGCGCAGCAGACTATGCCAGTGTTGGCCGAAGAAGTATCCGACGCTGGACATCAAGGTCACCCAGAGTGCGGCGCCAAGAAAATTGAATAACACGAAGGCTTGCCAATGCATGCGCAAGACACCAGCCAGAGGGCCGGCAATCATGCGCAGTCCGAAGATGAAGCGGGAGAAGAAAACGGTGGCGGCGCCGTGGCGAGCAAACGCTTCTTCGCCGCGCTGCAGCGTGGCCGGCTGAATGCGAAAGACGCTTCGATAACGGTCGAGCAGGGGGCGGCCTCCGTAGAGACCCACGGCATAGCCGAGGATGCCGCCGAGCGTGGAAGCGCAAGTGGCAATGACAATGATCCATCCCAAATGGAGTCGATGTTCGGAGTAGGCGAGAAAACTCGCCAGCAGTAGCGTGATCTCACCGGGCAAGGGGATGCCGGCACTCTCGCCGAGCAGCGCCAGAATTACCGCCCAGTAACCATAGTCGGCGATGAGGGAGCGGAGGTAGTGGGAGATGTGCATTGAAACCAGTTGTTAGTTGCCAGTCATCAGTTCCGAGTAATCCCGCTTTTCTGGGGAACTCGGAATTCAAACCTTGATCCTGCGAGGAAATCGATTAGCGCTTGGTTGAAATCTTCAGGAGTCTCTTCGTAGGGAAGATGGCCCACTCCCTCGAACGCTATCAACTGCGCGTCGCGGAAATTTCTGCTCAACCGTTCAGCGGATGCGAAATTAACGGCGCGGTCTCGAGTTCCCCAGAGGAGCAGCGTCGGGTACTCGCTGATCTTCGGGAGCGCGGCTTGCAGTTCGGCCAAGTCTGACGTCCAATTCTTTACTATGCGCGCGGCGTGGCGGAAGCCGCGATTCTTGATTACGGGCTGGCGGTAGCCGTCGAGGGAATCAGGCGGGATTTTCGCTCCGTCTCCAAAGAGGCGGCGGAGCCAGAGGTAGTCAAGGGAGCGCCAGCGCTCGATCGTATTGCGAAAAATGAGGGAGCCGGCCGGCGTGCCGAGGAATGGCGCCAGCCGTTTGCCATGCGGCGACCATGGGTTCACTGGCGCTACGAGGATTAAGCGCTGCGGGCGTGCTTCGCGAGGCGCTCTTGTTCGGTCGCCGAGACCGCGCTCGACGCACAGCGCTGCCACCATAATCGCAACTCCGCCGCCGTGCGAGGTGCCGAGCAGGTCGAAAGTTCGGATGCCTTGGGCGTCCGCGAATTGCAGAACGCGCCCAGCCGTGGCTCGCACACTCGCGTCGATGCCGTCGTTGGCTGGCGAGAATCCGGCGCCCAGATTGTCGATGGCGTAGACGGTCGCGTGGGGAGCGAGGGCGGGGATGGTGAATCTCCACGAGAAGGCATAGCCCATGAGGCCGTGAACAAGGATCAGCGGTGGGCCGGAGCCGGCTTTGAGATAACGCATGCGTCCGTCGCGAAGGTCGAGCCAGTGCTCTTCGACGGGGACGTCGGCCGTGCATTTTTCTTCCGGACTTTGCGTTCTTACGGGCAACGAAATCTTCTCCGATTGACTCTCATTAAGTGATATCGCCTCTAATGCTTTTGGGGAGCTGCTTTTCGGCTCCCCTCTTTTTTGGTGAACGTCATTTCGCCTTGCGGGCCCCGGCGTAAGATTTCAGTCGTCCCTCCGGGACCTGAATGTGTTCCTTAGATTTGTGGTGAGGGTTTATGCCGCGGCTTCGCGGCTGCGGCTCTGCCTCGTCTTTTTGCCGAGCAATTTCTTCAGCACTCTTATGCCTTTGTCCACGTGTTTCTCCTGCAGCAGAAATGGCGGCAGGAAGCGCAGGACCGTGTCTTGCGTCACGTTGAAGAGCACGCCTTCGGCCAGAGCTTGCTCGACCAGCGGGCGGGCGGGAATGTCGAGAACTAAGCCTTGAATCAATCCTCGGCCTCGGGCTTCGCGGGTGGCGGCGTATTGGTCGACCAGCATGCTGAGTTGCTGGTGAAGGTAGGCTCCAACTTTGGAGACGTTATCGAGCAGGTGCTCTTCTTCCACGATTGCCAGGTATTCGAGACCTACGCGGCAGGCGAGCGGTCCGCCGCCGAAAGTTGTACCGTGCTGACCGGGCTTGATCGCCGCGGCGAGATGCTCTTTCGAGAGGAACGCGCCCAGCGGAACTCCCGCGGCGATTGGCTTGGCTATGGTGACTAAGTCGGGGACCACGCCGAAGCTTTGGAAGGCGAAAAGTTTTCCGGTGCGGCCCAGTCCGCATTGGATTTCGTCGAAGATCAGAGCGGCTTGAAAGTGATCGGCGAGGCTGCGGCAGGCGAGCAGAAATTCTTCCGAGCATTCGAGGATTCCGCCTTCGCCAAATATGGGCTCGAGAACGATGGCGCAGGTGTTGGCATTCACGGCCGCGTGCAAGGCTTCGAGGTTGTTCTGCTCGACGAAGGTCACATCTTCGAGCATGGGCTCGAAGCCCTTGCGATATTTTTCCTGGCCCGTCAGGGACATCGCGCCGAAGGTTCTTCCATGGTAGGAACCCTGCAGGGCTACGAGTTGGGATTTGGACTCACCACCGGCTTTGTGTCCGGCCAGACGGGCGAGTTTGATTGCCCCCTCCATCGCTTCGGTGCCGCTATTCGAAAAAAAGACTCGGTCGAGGCCTGAAAGCTGACACAAGCGCTCGGCCAGCTGTCCCTGATATTCGTTGTAATAGAGATTCGAGAGATGGATGGCTCGAGCGGCCTGTTCGCGGATCGCTTTCACAATGCGGGGATGGGCGTGCCCCAAGGCGTTGACGCCGAGTCCGGCTACGAAGTCCAGATACTTCTTGCCTTCGAAGTCATAGAGGAAGACTCCTTTGCCGCGCTCGAAGGCTACGGGATAGCGGTTATAGGTGGGGAGCAGGTAGCGCTTTTCGAGTTCGGCGATCTGTTCGAGGCGAGACATGCATTTATTGTAGAACGGACGACGTTCGACCACGCTCGCACGCGCCCGTCTCTACTCAGCTTTTGGGGGACCCTTCGGGTTATCCGGGTCGAGGCCGGCTGCGGTCATGATGGCTCGGCCCAGTTCTTCAGCGGAGACGGTGAATCCCTCGGCGGCTGTTTGACTGCCGGAGTCTTCCGTGGCGTCGGGGGCGACGAAACGATAGCCTCGTCCCACTGCGGTCTGCAAATAGCGTGGCTCGCCGGCATCGTCGCCCAGGGCGCGGCGAATTTTGCGGACGGCCGTGTTGATGCCTTGCTCCACATCGACGAAGACGTCCTTGCTCCAGAGGGCGGCGGAGATTTGTTCGCGAGTGACCAGTTCGCCTCTTTTTTCGACCATGAACATCAACAACTGCAGCGGAAGTCCCTCGAGACGAATCGGCTTGCCGGCGCGGTAAAGCTGAAAACGGGCGTAATCCAGTTCGAACTCGTCAAAGCGAATTCGCTTGATGGGCTTCTCGGGGCTGTCCGGCAATCCGACACTCCTTTTGGGCCAGAGACGAGACTCGGCTAACCGCGTCTCTACAATACACTCCGTACCGCAACTTACCGCGTCCGACGGGAAGACGATTGCAGGAGATTCTGTTCTGCCCTGAGAATCGTGTCAAGCGCGAGCTGGCGATTTCTTCAGATCAGTTCAGATGGCTTCAGACTGGCTCCATGGACGTTTTTGGGGAACGGGCGCAATATCACACTCACTTGCAGGATTTGCTCACCTCTCCTAAGCGAAGGCTATGCGAGGCTGGTGAGACCGGTAAGTGAGGGGTCCGGGCAATTTCGGGGAAGGTTGCCGGGCCCCTCCAGTTCTAAACAAAGCAAAGGGTTTGGGCACGTCACCTTTACTGCAATAAGAGTCTTGCCTCTGCCAATCCGCAATTCTCCCTCTAGCTTACCTCGCACCCAAACCCTCTTCCCTCAGAAGGTCTAGGCTAATTGCCGAGCTTTGCTCGGCTGGACAGCCCGGGAGCGGTTGTTTCTACATTAACTTCCAAAAGGCATAACCTGCCTTCCAAAAACCATAGCCAGTTTTGCAGATCACAGTTATAATACGGGAACTCGCTGTATTCAAGCGACTTATAGGATCTTCATTCTGGAAGGGGGTGGCAGTGAAGTTGCTTATCTCTCAGCGGCGTCGAGTGACTGTCCGCGACCCCAAGCCGTCCCAGCCCATGAACCGCGAATTTGAGGCTCGATTCACCGCTATTCTGCTGACCCTCCTGACCGCCGCGGCAGTTGTATTCGCGGGTTTCAATTACAGGATTGAGCATCAATCGGCGATTCCGGATGACGGCGCCTGGTGGATGGAACGGAACGGACGCCTGATTGCCGACCGCTTGGAGCCAAACGGTCCGGCGGAGCGGGCGGGAATTCGGCGCGGCGACGAGATTGTCAGCATCAACGGGCACAGGGTAGAGAGCGCGGCTGCGGTGACGCGGCAACTCTACTACTCGGGCGTGTGGTCGAAGGCGACGTATTCGCTGATTCGTGAGTCGTCGATGCGGGGACCTGCGGTTCCAGGACCTTCGGTTCAAGGACATTCAATTCCAGATTCTTCAATGCAAAGATCGGTGCCGTTGGACGTTGAAGTGGTGCTGGTTCCGGCCGAGCGCTCGATGAACGATTGGCTGCGGCTGATCGCGCTCATCTATCTGGGGATTGGCCTGTATGTGCTGATGCGGCGCTGGACCGCCGTGGGCTCCACGCACTTTTATATTTTCTGCCTGGTCTCGTTCGTCTTCTACTCCCTGCACTATACCGGTAAGTTCAACGCTTTTGACTGGATCGTTCTTTGGGCGAATGAGATCGCATGGCTTCTGCAACCGGCGCTGTTCCTGCACTTCGTATTGACCTTCCCCGAACGGCGCGAGTTCGTGCGCAAGCATCGCCGCATTATTGAACTACTGTACCTGCCGGGCGGGATTCTACTGGGAATCCAGATACTGGCTTTCGAGTATCTGAAGGCTAGCGCCGGACTGATCTTCAATCTGAATCGGGTGCACTGGGCGTACCTGACAGTCTTCTTCTTCTCGGCGGCGGCGGTTCTCTGGAACAACTACCGGCGGGCGACCACGCCGATTCTGCGACAACAACTGAAGTGGATTATGCGCGGGACGATTCTCGCCATCACTCCGTTCACGCTTTGCTACGTCCTGCCGTATCTGTTGGGTGTGATGCCTTCGCTGGCGATGAAGGTGTCGGTGCTGTCTTTGGGATTGCTGCCTCTTACATTTGGCTATGCCATTTTCCGTTATCGCTTGATGGACGTCGATTTGATCTTCAAGCGCGGCATGGCTTATACGCTGGCCGCGGCGGCGATTGTTGGAGCTTACTTTGGCGTGGTGGCGGCGATTGCGGAACTGGTGCATGCGCGCGTGCCTAGCTCCGGACCGTACGGATTGGTGCTGGCGGTCGTGGTTACGGCACTGCTTTTTGATCCGGTACGGAAGTGGATTCAGGAGAAGTTGGACCAGTTCTTCTTCCGCACGGGTTACGACTACCGGCGTACGCTGATCGAGTTCGGACGGGAGCTGAGCTCAGAGACCGATCTCGACAAGATGCTTTCGTCGCTGGTCGACCGGCTGGCGCGCACTTTGCTCGTGGACCGGATTGCGATCTTCCTCGGCAACACTGACTCGTCGCGGTTTGAGCTGTCGAAATCGTTTGGCATCGCGCACGTTACCGGACTCGACCTGTCGTTTCTGGCGAAGCCGCGCATTGAAGACGCAGCAGGACATATTTTCTTTGAGAACACGCATCAGTTGCCGCGCGAGAATGCTTCGGCGCAGGAGGCGATTGGGCGGCTCGACCTGAACTACTACATTCCTTGCCATGCGCGGCAGAAGACGATTGCCTTTCTCGGACTCGGAAAGACGATGCAGGGCGATTTTCTCTCCAGCGAAGATGTGGAGTTGCTGCAGGCGCTGGCAGGTTACATCGGCATTGCGATTCAGAATGCTCGGCTCTACGCCTCGCTGGAGCAGAAGGTCAGCGAGTACGAACGGCTGAAGGATTTCAACGAAAATATCGTCGAATCGATCAATGTCGGCGTGATGGCGGTCGATCTGCAGGACCGCATCGAATCCTGGAACTCGCAGATGGAAGTGATGTATGCGCAGCCGCGCTGGCAGGTGATGGGACGCTCGCTGAGCGAAGTTTTTCCGGCCGCTTTTGTCGAAGAATTTTATAGAGTGCGGCAGAATCCGGGGATTCATAACCTCTACAAGTTCCGGTTGGCGACTCCTACGGGCGAATCTCGCATTGTGAATGTAGCCATGGCGCCGCTCGTGACCCGCAAGTTCAACGTGGTCGGACGCCTGGTGATTATGGATGACATCACCGAGCGCATCGAACTCGAAGTCCAGCTGACCCAGGCCGACAAACTTTCTTCCATAGGACTGCTGGCCGCGGGCGTAGCGCACGAGGTGAACACGCCGCTGGCGGTCATCTCTTCTTACACGCAGATGCTGGCGAAGCAACTGCAATCGGATCCCCAGAAGGCCGGCGTTCTCGACAAGATTACCAAGCAGACTTTCAGGGCGTCGGAGATTGTCAACAACCTGCTGAATTTCTCGCGCACCACAGGCACTGAGCTGACCGAAATCAGTTTGAACAAAGTAATTGCGGATACGCTGGCGCTGCTCGAACACCAGTTCAAGGTGGCGCACATTCAAGTGCAGTCCGAACTGCACGAGAAGCTGCCGCCGATTCAAGGCAACGCGGGACGTTTGCAGCAGGTGTTTCTGAATTTGTTTCTCAATGCCAAGGACGCCATGACGGGCGGTGGAATGTTGAACGTGACCACGCTGAATGGAGAATTCGTCAGCGTGCGCGTCTCCGACACCGGGTCGGGCATTGCGCAGGAGCACATTCACCGCATCTACGATCCATTTTTCACGACCAAGACGTCGCCGGCGGAAGGGCAGAACCGCGGCACCGGCCTTGGGCTTTCAGTAACCTACGGAATCATCCAGGAACACGCGGGCAATATTCGGGTAGAGAGCCGGCCGGGCGAAGGCACGACCTTCACGCTGGATTTCCCGCTCATCAGGAAGGCAGTCCATGTCTGAATTTATTACTTCGGAAATAGCGGAAGTGTCGGAAGTAGGAATCGGCGAATCAGTGCCTGTACCACGCAGAGGCTTCAGGGAAAGTGTGCCGGAGAGCGCGGGCAGAATCCTCATCATCGACGACGAGGCGGAGATTCGCGAGTCTCTGGAAACGCTGCTCGAACTCGAGGGCTACACCGTTGTCGTGGCGGGGAGCGCGCGCGAGGGGATGGCGCAGATCGGCGAGCGCACTTTCGACGTGGTCATGCTTGACCTGGCGCTGCCCGACAAGAATGGCATGGATGTGCTGGCGGAGATCCGGGTGCTCCATCCGCAGCAGGCCGTGATCATGATTACGGCATATGGCACGGTGGAGAATGCCGTGCGCGCCATGCAATCCGGCGCCACCAACTTCATTCAAAAGCCTTGGGACAACGAGAAGTTGCTGGCCGACGTGCGCGCCGCCGTCGCCCGCCAGAAGGCGGAAGAAGAGAACATTCAACTGAAGCGCGCGCTCAAGCAGCGCTATAACTTTGAAAACATCGTGGGCAAGAGCGAGCCCATGCTCAAGATTTTCGACCTCATCGCGCAGGTCGCTCCCAGTCGGTCGACGGTGTTGCTGCAAGGGGAGAGCGGCACGGGCAAGGAATTGATCGCCAAGGCAATTCATTTGAATTCCACCCGCCGCGATCGGCCGTTCGTGCCGGTGAATTCGGGATCGACTCCGCCCGACTTGCTCGAGTCAACCCTGTTCGGGCACGTCAAGGGCGCGTTCACCAGCGCCATTGCTTCGAAGAAGGGGTTGTTTGAAGTTGCCGACCGCGGCACGCTTTTTCTCGACGAGATCGGCACCATGAGCATGGACACGCAGGCCAAAATTCTACGCGTGTTGCAGGATCGCAAGTTCATGCACCTGGGTGGAGTGCAGGAAATTCAAGTCGACGTGCGCATTATCGCCGCCACCAACGTGGATCTGCGGCAGATGGTACGGGAAGGGAAGTTCCGCGAAGATTTGTTCTACCGGCTGAACGTGATCAGCGTCGATCTGCCGCCGCTGCGGCAGCGGCGTGAAGACATTCCATTGCTGGTTCAACATTTCCTGCAGAAATATTCCGAAGAAAATGAGCGGCCCTTGCGGCATATTTCGACCGATGCGTTGCGGCCGCTGGTCAGTTATTCGTGGCCGGGGAACGTCCGCGAACTGGAGAACACGATCGAGCGCGCGGTCGTGCTGTCTTCCGATAGCGACATTGGCGTCGATCTGCTGCCCGATCACATCGTAGGGCGGGGCAACGTGATGCAGGCGTTGGAAGCGAGTTCCGGGGCAACGCTGTTCAGCATCATGGAAGACTGCGAGCGCCGCATCATCGTCGACATGCTGGAGAAATGCAACTGGAACCAAACTGAAGCGGCCGAAAGATTCCACGTGCCGCTTTCGACGCTGAATCAGAAGATCAAGCGCCTGGCGATTGAGATCAAGAAGAAGAACCGGGAGAACGGGACCGGGTGATCTCACCATCGGACCATCGCGTGATCTAACCCCAGAAAGGTCCGGCGGGTTAAGATGACCCGACCACCCGATGTCCAGTTGACCCGATGATTTCTCTCTCTGCTATAGTTTCCTGAGCAAAATTCCTCGTCTAGAATTCACTCATGGCGCTTGAGCTCGAACTGATATCGCCGGTCGAAATCGCCAAAGATTTTGTGCTGGCGCTGCAGGAGTACACGCTGCTGTCGGGGCAGGCGCTGGCGAATTTCTTTCGCCGTCCGCTGTACATGGGTGACATGCTGCAGCAGGCGGATTTGATCGGCGTGGGTTCATTGCCGATCGTCGTGCTTACGGGACTCTCGGTGGGCGCGCTGCTGGCGCTGAATGCGGCCAGCACGCTGCAGAGATTTGGCTCGGTCACGCTGATCGGCCAGCTCGTTTCGCTCGGCATGGTCACCGAACTGGGACCTCTGATTACCGGACTCATGGTCGCGGGGCGCAACGCCTCGGGTATGGCCAGCGAACTCGGTTCGATGATTGTGACCGAGCAGATTGACGCCATGCGCGCGCTCGGCACCGACCCCACCAAGAAGCTGATTACGCCGCGAGTGGGCGCCACCGCTTTCATGCTGTTTTTTCTGACCATCATCGCCGACCTGCTCGGCCTGATTGGCGGCTATGCCGTGGCCCACTTGTTGTTTGGAGTGGATACGAATCAATATTGGACCTCGATCTGGCAGATCCTTGTCTTCCGCGACGTGTTCACAGGCCTGATTAAGCCGGTGCTGTTCGGGTTCATCATCTCCACCGTAGGTTGCTACTACGGCATGTCCACGAGTGGAGGAACACAGGGCGTTGGCCGTTCTACGACCCAGGCCGTGGTTGCTTCTTCCGTACTGATTCTGATCGTGGACTTCTTCGTGACCAAGTTGATCTTCGCAATTTTCGGGTACAGGTAAGCATGTCGGCTCCAACTCTTCCCAGCGAAAATCCGGCTGCTGCGGTGGCGAATCCCCCCGGCTATGCCATCGAGTTTGACAACGTCTCGATAGCTTTCGATGAGAAAGTTGTGCTCGATGGCATTTCGTTTCAGCTTCAACATGGAGAAACTAAAGCCGTGTTTGGCGTTGCCGGATCGGGTAAGAGCACGCTGCTCAAGCTGGCGATCGGGCTGCTGCGGCCTGACAGCGGACGCATCTTCGTGCTCGGCGAAGAAATCACCCGCATGTCGGAGCAGGAGCTGTTTGAGCTGCGTCGGCGCGTCGGCATCGTCTTTCAGGAGAGCGCGCTCTTCGACTCACTCAAGGTTTACGAGAACGTTGGTTTCCGGCTGGTGGAAGAACATAGACCGGACGAGGAAATCGAACGGCGCGTGCGTGAGGTCTTGCGCTTCGTCGAACTGGAACGCACCTACGATATGTATCCGTCGGAACTTTCGGGAGGCATGCGTCGCCGCGTGGCGATTGCGCGCGCCATCATCACCGAGCCCGAGGTGCTGCTCTACGACTCTCCTACAGGAGGGCTCGATCCCGTGACTTCGGATACCATCGTCCAACTCATCATGAAGCAGCGCGATGTTTACAAAACCAGCGCTCTTCTGGTCACGCATCGTCTGCAGGATGCTTTCACCATGGCGACTCACCAGTTCGATAAAGCCACCAACCAGATGGTGGCTTTGCCCAAAGGGAAATATTGCGAGGTTCCCATGAGCTTTATGATCCTTCGTGATGCCAAAGTTATTTTTGATGGCGACGCTCACCAGTTGGCGACGTCGCGCGACGAATATATTCGCGAATATATTTCCTGAAGATTTTGTCATCCCGAGCGAAGCGGGGGATCCGCATCGGGTTGTCATCCCGAGCGGAGCGAGGGATCTGCAGTCCGCCGGAAAATGCGGTAGTGTGTCTGTTTCCTTCTCAAACTGACCACTATTCAGAAAGTCTTGTCGGAGGCTTTTTTCTCGATCTTCTTTTCTCGGCCAGTCTTCCCCGGCAACGCTGCTGGATTTTCGTGCACGCGTTCGCGGAATCCGCCTTTCATGCCTCGCGCCAGCCCGATGGCCGCTTCGCCAAACTTGTCGCGCAGATGGTCGGCGGCAGCCAGCGCCTTCTGCCAACGTGCTTGTTGCGATGGTTCCAGGAGATCGAGTTGGGTAGGAGTCGTTTCGAAATTCGACGCCTGCACTCCCAGCAAGCGCACCGGCGCGCCGGGCTTCCAGTTGGCGAAGAACAGGCGGCGCGCTTGCTCGAAAATCTGGTTGTCCATCTGCGTTGGTTCGTCGAGCGAATGCGCTCGCGTAATCGTCGTGAAATCTTTGTAACGCAGTTTTAGCTGAAGAGTGCGGGCGTAGTATCCGCCTTCGCGCAAGCGTCTGCCAACCATTTCGCTGAGGCGCATCAACGTGGACTGAAGGCGCTCGGCGTCCGCGGTGTCTTCATCGAAAGTGTGCTCGTGGCTGATCGATTTCGGATCGACATTCTCTCCTACTTCTGTGTCGAACCATCCTCCGGAGTCTTCGCCGCGTGATTTTCCGGCCAGCGCAAGGCCCCATTTTCCAAAGCGATCTTCGAGGTCGCGGTCGTCCAGGCGCGCCAGGTCGCCCACTCTCTCGATGCCGATGGCATGCAGTTTCTGCTCCATCACTTTGCCTACGCCGGGAATATCGCCCACTGCCAGCGGCGCCAGAAACTTCGCCTCTTCGCCGGGGAGCACCCAGAGCACTCCGTTCGGCTTGGCCTTGGCCGAGGAAACTTTTGCGATCAGGCGCGAGGTGCCGATTCCGATGGAGCAATTTAATTGCGTCGCCGACTTCATGCCGTCGTGCAGGCGGTGCGCCGAATGCAGCGGCTTTCCGTGGAGGCGCTCGGTCCCGGTCATGTCGAGATAGGCTTCATCGACCGAAGCCATTTCTACCAGCGGAGAAAAGTGGCCTAACACTTCGTGCACCTTGGCGGAATACTCGCGATAGCGCTCAGGATGTCCGTTGACAAAAATCGCATGCGGACAAAGTTTCGCGGCCGTGCGCAGGGGCATGGCGGAGTGCACTCCAAATTTGCGCGCCGCATAAGAGGCGGCCGAGACGACACCGCGCTCGTCGCGCTGGCCGCCGACGACCACCGGCTTACCTTTCAGCGACGGGTCGAACAGTTCTTCTACGGAGACGAAGAACGCGTCCATATCGACGTGAAAGATGGTGCGGGAAATCGCGCCATCCTCGATCTGGTGATCGGGCGATCGGGTCATCGGGGGATCGAGTCTCTGGAAGAAGTGTATCGCGAGAATTCTCATCCCGGATTCCGGTCGCCGGCGACAACAAATAAACTTGCGGGTGCTATGGAATCAGTGCGGTAGTGACATGGTGAAACTGGTGGAGAGCGCTTTGAAGCCGAATCTTTCGAGGTTGGTGGAGGATGCGCCAGGCTGGTCGGTGCTGGAGAATGCGATGCGGCATCCGGCTTGCACGGCGGCGTTCAGGCGATGGGCTAGCAGAGCCTTCTGGACTCCTTGATTGCGATATTGGAGGCGGCAGCTGCTAGTTCTGAGAGAAGCGGTCTCGCCGCTGACGTGTAGGACTCCACCTCCCACGATTGCACCTTCGTGCTTGGCGAAGAAGGGCTGGGCTCCGTGGGAGAATCCCAGACAATAGAAAGTGTCGAGAGTGCGTTGCGAAATGATGGTTTCGTCCACGGGCCAGTCTTTTTCTTCGAAGCCGGCGGCTATGTTTTTTACCCAGATGTCGGCTTGATCGAAAGTGGCCGAGACTATTTCTATGTCTTTCGGGCCACTGAAGGTGCTGTGGGGCTCTAGAGGGAGCCACCAGTTTTGCATGTGGCTGCCCGCTTCATAACCTCTAGTCGCCAACATTTCTGGAAGGCGCTCGTGGGTGCGTTCGGAAATGACCATGCGAACTGGGGCGCTTCTGGATCTGTAAAATGCCTCCACACGGTTGACGTCGTCTTCGCTCACCGGGCCCCTTGTGCCTACGCCGATGGCGCGGGTCAAGGGAACGTCGTGGCCACTGAAGGCGAGACAGCCTCCCGCTAACTCAGCCAACGAGAGCTTGGTTTCGGGGCTGCGGACCGCCATAGCGCTGGTGGCCGCTTTCAGCATCGTGACCGATAATTCCTGAACCTGCTCTAACAGAAGTTCTCGTTTCGGATTGTCGCTTCCCTTGGGCTTCGCCATGTTAGTCTCCGTCCTTTCTTTGTGTGCGTTGCTACTGCTGTACATGGCTTCGCTTATTGACCTATGTCCCCGTCGATGAGTATTTGTACGTCTGCGGCTGCGTTCGGGGTGCTGGCAGCGAACATCGAGCTGCTGCCCCAGAGAGCGCTGAAAGCGTTGGTTGTGCTCGATCCCCACAGAGCTGAACTGCCCCATAGTGCTGAACTGCCCCACAGCGCGGAACTGCTGTTGATGACACTTGATCCCCAGAGAGCGCTCGATCCCCAAAGTGCGCTGGTGCTGGTGAGGCTGCTGCTGCCCCAGAGAGCGCTTGATCCCCACAGTGCGCTCGAACCCCAGAGAGCGCTCGATCCCCACAACGCGCTGTTGCCGCAGATCGTGCTGCCCCAGAGAGCTGAGGTGGGAGCGTCCGCGTTTTTGCACATGGACTGGTAGTTGCCCGTCATGTACACCGTCTCTGACGCTGGATCATAAAATGCCACCGGTGAGGTCGCATACGCGCCAGCCGGAGAAACCATGTTGCTTTCCACTGCGGCGGAAATGTCCAGGTAGCCGGCGCCGACGGTAAAGATGTCGTAATTGTTGGTGCTGGGTGCGCCGTTGGCCAGCGTCTGGTACGACTGTGCCTGTTGCAGCAATGTGTTGATCTTCTGCTGCTCGGCAGCCAGTGCATTTGCTGGAGCCTGCGCCGAGGCCAACTGCCCCTGCGCCTGCGCCAGATTGTTATTAGCATTGGTTAACTGACTCTGCGCCTGCTGTAATGTGCTCTGGGCCTGGTTGAAGGCCTGGTTGGCCTGTTGCAGATTCTGGTTCGCCTGGCTTAGCGTCGAATCCTGGTTCTTGGCTTGATTGGTCAACTGCTGCAGGTTGTTGCTGTCCTGGTTCACCTGCGGTTGCAGTTTCTGGACCTGAGCCTGATAAGTTGCTTTCTGCTGCTGAGTATCGCTCGGGTTATTGGCATTCGACTGCGCCTGGCTTAACGCCTGCGAATCGGTGTTATAGGTGGTTTGCGCCTGCTTCTGTTCAGCCCAGAGTTGAGTATCCAGAGCCAGGGCCGCGTTGTAGGTCTGCTGCGCCTGCGCTTGGGTCTTGGTCGGATTGACGAATGCCTGGGTCGCCTGTTGCACGGCCTGCGTGTCTTGTTGCACGTACTGCGTGTCCTGCTGGATCGCCTGTTGTACCTGCTGCAGATTGCTTTGTTCCTGATTGGCCGCCTGCTGCAAGCCCGGCAGGATGTATTGCTGTTGAAACTGGGCCTGCTGTTGCAGTTGCTGCGCCTCGTACAGTGCAGAGTTGCTGTTAGAGCCGGCCAGTGCGAGATAGTTCGAGTATTGCTGTTGCAGGGTAGCGATTTTTTGCTCTTCCGCCAAAAGCGCATTGGAGGGAGCGATTGCTGTCACCAACTGGGCCTGCGCCTGAGCGAGGGCGGCATTGGCTTGGGTCAGCTGGCTTTGCGCGTTTTGCAGAGTGTTTGTGGCCTGGTTAAGATTTTGGTTGGCCTGGTTCAAAGCCTGGTTGAGCGGCTGTAGCGCGCTATCCTGCTGTTTCGCGGCGTTGGTCGCATTCTGCAAGGCGGTATTATCCGCGTTTACCACTGGAGTCAACTGTTGGACCAGAGCCTGATCCGCGGCTTTCTGCTGGGCGGTGACGCCCTTGGCATTTTCTGCCGATTGGGCTTGGTTCAACGCTTGCGAATCGCTGTTATATTGCGCTTGCGCCTGCGCTTCCGTGGCCCAAAGCTGCTTGTCCAGAGCTAAGGCCGGATTGTAGGTTTGCTGCGCCTGCGCCTGTACGGCTGTCGGATTGACCAGCGCCTGAGTCGCCTGCTGCACGACCTGAGTGTCCGTCATCTGCGTCTGCTGATCCTTCTGCAGGTTCTGCTGCACCTGGTTCAGATTGCCTTGCGCCTGGCTCGCCGCTTTCTGCAAAACCGGAAGCACCATCGCCATCTCGTACTGGATCTGTGTTTGAGTCTGCTGCGCCAGGGTCATGTAATTGAAGTAGTTCTGACCGAAGGTGGTGAAGGTCTTGCTCGCCGTGTACATCAAGCGCGCCTTGACCTGATCGGGAGTGAGGTTGGGCTGGGACTGGAGCAGCAACGCTACTGCGCCGCTGGTCACCGCCGCTGCCATACTGGTGCCGCTCAAGGTTAAATAATTGGGTGTCGTGAAGTAATTGGGCAACGAGCTTGGATTCTGGCTCTGCTCGTACTGCCAGATCGCGTTGGGGTTGAAGATCGTAAGGTTGTTGACTTCGTCCTGGGGATAAGTCGTCGGCAGGTAAGCGTAAGTATTGTTGGAAACGCTCGAGAGCGCCGAATCCACCAGATTGCCAGGAGCGACCAGGTCCGGTTTCACAACGTGATCCACTGGCGTCGGACCGCGTGAGCTGTAGGTCGTGATTTCGTCGTCGTCGCGCTGCGGCGTGCCGGCGGTGCGCATGGCTCCAACTGTGATGGCGAGAGGATCGTTGCCGGGGGCGTTGATGGTGCCGTAGCCGTTGTTGCCGAAGGAATTATTGCGTCCATCGTTGCCAGCGGCTGCTACCACTACGATTCCAGCTTCCCAGGCGGCTTCGACCGCCTGGCAGAGCGGATCGATCGTGAACGACTCGTAGACCGGGCGTCCGAGCGACAGGTTGATCACGCGAATGTTGTAAGTCTTCTTTAAGGCGATCGCGCTATCGATGGCTGCGATCACGTTCGCGTCCGTTCCCGCTCCGGTCGAATCCAGGACCTGCAAGTCGATGAGATTGGCAGTTGGCGCGATTCCGGAAATGGAGCGCATCGAACCCGGCTGCAGCGAGACGTAGCCGTTGCCGGCGATCGTTCCGGCGACGTGCGTGCCGTGGCCATAGCCGTCCAAGGTCTTAGTGGCTTGCGAGTTCGGCGTTCCGTCCGAGTTCGTCTGCGGAACCGTGAAGTTATGCGCATACACTATGCGGGTCTGTTGTCCACCGGTCTGGCCGTAGGCGTTGCCTAAATCCTGGAAGCTGGCGTCAATGCCGCTGTCGATGACGGCAACGCCGATGCCCGTGCCGGTAATGCTTGGCGTGAAGGCCCAGACGGTGCTGGCATGAGTGGTATCCGCGATCAGATCGCCGCGGGCGCGCAGCGGGCGATTCGGGGTGATAAAGGCCACGTCGGGATCGTTGGACAGGCTCGCCAATTGGCTGGCCGGAATCCGAACGTGCATCCCTTTAACCGACTTAAAACTGTGCTGAACGCTTCCGCCATGGTTCGCGACGTTGGCTCTGTGCTGGCCGGTCGGCGGCACTTTATAGCGCACGATGACGTCAACGGTTTTGGCAGAGAGGCTTCCTTGCAGCTCTTTCGAGAGCTTGCGGTCGTCGGCAAATGCCGCTAGGGACATGGCCACAATCAGAAGAAGAACCAGTTTTTTCATGAAGTCTCCAAACGAACTAATTTCACTTCGGGCTTACTAATGCACGCATCGAGCCAAGCTGCGGCTTGCGCAAATGATTGAAAACAGGGGTCATGTTTGGGGTCCCCGAAAGGGGAAACGGGACAGGTTGGCCGCCAGTCGGGGACGCGCGCCATTTTGTCCCGTTGTTCCGTTGTCAATATGAAAGTTTTCTTACGCGGCTTGGTCTCATTGCTCCTAAAAGAAACAGCCAATCAAAGTAAAGTCGTGGAGTAGCGGCGTCTCGAAAAGATTGTTGCTGATAAATCCTTTACACTCGTTGACCGGTTCTGAATGGCAAGATTCTCGTTTCACTCAGTTCTGAGGTGGGCCGCCGCTCTAGAATTCAGGTCATCACACCCGAGCTGTGATCGCCGCACAGACTTCCACTCCCACCGCTGCGAAAATGTCACATGACCTGTTAGCAGGGTAGAGGTGAGCCGGCCCTCGTCATAGCCTAAGAAGCCGTGACGCAAGATACGGCTCCCTCTCCTGGCCTCGGTCTTGTCAAGCTTGACTTTTCACTCGGGATGAAATGGGTCCGGCGTCACCAGGGAGGAAACAACGGCGAGCCCAAAGCCAAAATCCTGGGTGCCAACGAAGCTAAGTCCAAGGCGCTCAAGATTTTGCCTCTAAGTCATTTCCTTTGAAGACTTTGAAAGGACATTCTCCCTAAAGTCCTGATTCCAATATACCGAGTAGGGGAGGGGGTACCCCCAGTAAAGATAAGACGAAGGAAAACCCCTAAAATGCATTTCTTCCCAAGCAGTCGCCAAAAAGTTTATTTTTGAGCGAAGAGAAAGAGAAACGGCTTCAAGCAAAAAAGCAGCGCAAGAAACTTGTCTCGCGCTGCTTATGTTGGTTTCGAGTGGTCTCGAACCAGGTTGCTTTCCAGTCTAGAAGTCGTGATCTTCCGGAGTGCAAGGGCAAGCTGTGCCGCTGAGCAGCTCTGAGTAGTAACAGAGGTTCTGCAGCAACGCCTGTTCCGATGCAGCCAGGTTCGAATCAGCATACGCGGTTTCAGTAACCGCATAGCCTGTCGTCAGCTTCTGAACGTGAGTCTGCCACGCGCGGATTCCAGCCGTCGGAGTAGCGACAACCGGGAAACCGTTCGCGTCAGGACCCGTCGAGGACGAGATGATCTTGAGAACGCCTCGAGTGGGAATCCTGCCAGTCAGCGGGTACTTGGTGAGTTGCGTATTCACGGACTCCGAAAGCAGGCCATCGGGCGTGATCTTGCAACCGCAGCAGGTTTGAAGCTCCTGGCTGTCGTCGAAGATGTAGATATCAGCCCACAGGTTAGCTTCTGTGTCGCCATCGTTGATAGCGCGCAGGGTGGAATCCGGCGCACCAGTAGTGTTCGCGTAGGAATAGTAGTTGGTGAAGTAGACGCTGTTGTCGCCTTGTGCTAAGGCGTTTCCGGCCAGCAGTGCCACAGCTAGTCCTAGAAACAACAACAATCCGAGTCTTTTCATTGGTGATCCTCCTGTTACAAAGGGCGCTTGGTGCTGAGGGGAGGGATCAACCCTAGCGTCACCCGCAATGTAATTTATGGAGAAATCCTGGCAAGTACCCACATGGCGTAGCCAAAGATACTACATCGAGCTAATACATAAGGAGTAATTCGATTGTTCTAATAGTTTTCCCCTGGTGCTGTTATCTTGCGCCAGGAATACATAGCTCCTTCGCTTCGCTCAGCATGGCGAATTAATTTTGTGTTGCGAATTGAGCGGAACGCGCTGCTAGCCCGACACTGGCTCCTTTTTCAAGTCTGCAGCGGTGACGGCATGGGCGCTTGCCCTTGCCTGTCTTGCGCGATCGTAGACCTTGCCGTAGTCGCGGGCGGAGGCTCCCCAGGAAAAATCCCGGGCCATTCCGTTGCGCATCAGGAGTTGCCAACTGGATTGGTCTTGGTAAGCGTGCAGCGCTTGCTTGATGGTCGTGAGCAACGCTTCGCCGGTGTAGTCGGTGAACTTGAAGCCCGTACCTTTCCCGGTGCGAGCGTCCCATGGTTCGATGGTGTCGTCGAGGCCGCCGGTGGCTCGGACGATAGGGACGGTACCATATTTCAGGCTGTAAATTTGATTCAGGCCGCAGGGTTCATAGCGCGAGGGCATGAGGAACATGTCGGCTCCGGCTTCGATCTGATGGGCTACGGCGTTATCGAAGGCGACTTTGACGGCGATCTTGTTCGGGAATTGTTTGCTGAGACGTTGGAACATTTCTTCGTAGGGCTTGTCGCCCGAGCCGAGGATGACCATGATCATTTCTTCGCGGGCGAGGCGGTCCATGATCTGGGTGATCAGATCGAAGCCTTTTTGCGCGGCGAAGCGCGAGACGATGCCGATGACGGGAATTTTAGTGCTGGTGTTGGCTATGCCGAAGATCTGCAGCAAATCTTCTTTGTCTTTTTGCTTGCCGCTGAAATCTTGCGGCGAATATTTGGCGGCGAGGAATTTGTCGGTCTGCGGGCTCCACTCGTCGTAGTCGACGCCGTTCAGGATGCCGGTGACCGTGGCGGCACGATTGCGCAGAACGCCTTCCAGTCCGAACCCGTATTCGGTGGTTTGAATTTCCTGGCTGTATTTCCTGCTGACGGTGGTGACGTAGTCGGCATGCACCAGCGCGCCTTTCAGGAAGTTCACCTGGCCGAAAAATTCCATCTTGGAGATGGTGAGGAGATCCCAGGGAAGCATCAACAAAGGCAGCGTGTCGGGCGGGAACAGGCCCTGGTATCCCATGTTGTGAATGGTGAAGACGGTGGCTGATTCGCGAAAGGCCGGGTCTTCGGCGTAGAGTGTGCGCAACATCACGGGCACGAGCGCGGACTGCCAGTCGTGGCAGTGGAAGACCTGCGGGACACCTAGCACTTTAGAGGCCTCAAGCACGGCGCGTGAGAACAGGGCAAAGCGCTCGGCGTTATCGGGGTAGTCGCCGGCAGGCGTGCCGTACAGGGCGGGGCGGTCGAAGTAGGGAGGGTAATCGACGAAATAAAATTTGACGCCGGAGCTGGCGCCCGCGGTGACCACCGAGCAGAAGCGATACTTGTCGTCGAAGGGAATGGTGATGCTGCGGACTACGATCTGCGCGTCGGTTAATTTCGTTTGGCGATAGAGCGGGAGGTAGACGCTGACTTGATGTCCGAGGGCGGCGAGGGCGCGGGGCAGGGCGCCGACTACGTCGGCTAGTCCGCCAGTCTTGGAAAAGGGAACACACTCGGATGCGGCGAAAGCGATATGCATTGCGGAGGAGCCTCCTGAGCTAGAAGCCTTGCTCACGTTATGATGATGGCGGTGGGGATTGGGACATTTGTAATTTGCGATTGGTAATTTGTAATTGAAAACAGCCGTCCGTTTTTTGCGCGGTGAAAAAAATTACAAATTGCAAATTGCAAATCCACTTCAGTCTAAAGCGGGACGGAAAGAGGGTCAACGTGCCTAAGGGCGCTGGCACACAAACGATTTCACGCAAGCCTAAGTTGGGGCAGCATTTTCTGGCGAGCGATGCGGCGGCTCTGCGTATTGTCGAAGCCGTGGGCGATATTTCGGAGGCCACGGTGCTGGAGATTGGCCCGGGGCGCGGTGCTATTACCGAGTTGCTGGCACGGAAGGCGCGGCGGCTGATTGCGGTCGAGATCGACCGCGTGCTTTCGGCGCAGCTGCGCATGAAATTCTCGATGCAGCCGAATGTTGAAATTATCGAAGGCGATATTTTGACAATCGAACTCGACACGGTATTTGGGGCGAAGCCGGGGAGCCTGCGCACGGGGCTGAATTTTGCGCCCGAACCGGCGCGCGTGGTGGGAAATCTTCCTTACTACATAACCTCGGATATTCTGCTCCGGCTGTTGGAGTATCACCGGTATTTTTCTACGATTGTAATCATGGTGCAGAAGGAGGTGGCCGACCGGCTGGCGGCATCGGCGGGAAGCCGCGACTATGGCCTGCTTTCGGCGACGGCGCAGTTGTATGGACGGGTCGAGCAGTTGTTCACGCTTCCGCCGGGAGCGTTCTCTCCTGCGCCGAAAGTGCATTCGAGCGTGGTTCGGATTACGATTAAGCCGCGGCTGGAAGCGCTGCGGGTTCCCGAGGCGGAGTTTATTGAGTTTCTGAAACTTGGTTTTGGGCAGAAGCGTAAGACCCTCTGGAATAATCTGAAGACGCAGTACGATGAAGATGTGCTGCGCGCGGCTTTGACGAAGAGCGGAGTGAAGCCGACGATTCGGGCGGAGGCAGTGCCTCTGGAAAGAATGGCGGCTTTATTTCGCGCGCTTGGGGACGGGCGCTCATAAGTTACGCTAAAGGCCGCAACATTGTTTTCGTTCGCTTATTTCTTTGCGCGCGGGGCGCCCGCGCCACCCGAGCGTTTGCTACGCGGGCAACATTATGACTTCCGGTGTTCGCACTCCCGCGGTGGCTGGCCGCTTCTATCCGGGGCGGGCTGACGAGCTGCGGCGCGAGGTTCGCGAATTTACTTCTTCTCAAGCCGCGCGCATCGCGGCTATTGGTTGCGTTGCTCCTCATGCTGGATATATCTATTCGGGTGGGGTTGCGGGAGCGGTGTATTCCCGGCTGGTAATTCCCGAGCGCTGCGTCGTGCTTTGTCCTAATCACACTGGTCGGGGAGTTCCGCTGGCAATCATGGCCAATACGGTTTGGCAGACTCCGCTGGGCGAGGTTGCTCCGGATTCTAAGTTGGGAGCGAAGTTGCTTGAGCGTTTCCCGTCACTGCGAGAAGACAGCGCGGCGCACCGGTTTGAACATGCTATCGAAGTGCAGTTGCCTTTTCTGCAGGCGGCACAGCCTGATTTGCAGATCGTTCCGATCGCTGTTGGAACCCGCGATTTTGACCTGCTCAGCGGATTGGGTGCGGCTTTGGCCGGGTCGATTCGGGAAGAGCAGGAGCGCGTGCTGATTGTTGCCTCGAGCGATATGAACCACTACGAGTCCGATGCGATTACGCGTGTCAAGGATCGCAAAGCCATCGAACGCGTGCTGGCGTTCGATGCGCGCGGACTGTGGGAAGTCGTGCTGAAGGAGGACATCAGCATGTGCGGATTCGGGCCGGCGGTGGTGATGCTGACGGCGGCAAAGCTATTGGGAGCGACCAAGGCCACGCTGGTAAAGTATGCGACTTCTGGCGAGGTCTCGGGAGATTTCGAGGCAGTGGTTGGGTATGCGGGAATTGTGGTGGCTTAGCGTGGACTCTTACCGCAGCGGCTAAAGCCGGCTTTGAACATGGCTTCTGATCGCAGCGGTGAACCGCTGCGCCACCCGAAAACATGTCTCCGCAGGCGAAAAAAATCAGCGAGCGCCGGCTGCATCCAACAGACGTTTAGCGCGTGCCCTGGAAACGTTGATTACCGATTGGTCGGCAACGATTTGATCGAGGATGGGCTGAATCGCGGTGATTTGGATCAGTTCATGGCTGCGCGACATTTCTTCCATGCGCTTCAGTTCTTCGTCAAGCGCGAGCTTCTGATACTGGTGGTCGTACTGGAGACGGCGGCCGAATTCCAAGGTGGTGCCTAAGGCCTGCATCATGGCGGTCAATTCCTGCACGGCGGCGTTCGACGAGTAGTTATAGGTGGATTCGCCGGCGCGCTGTGAGTCTCGATACGCCAGCGTCTTTTTTCCCGTGAAAGCTAGATTTTTATTGTGGGAGGCGAGGTCTTTCTGGAAATAGCCGGCCTTGGCTGCGAGTTCGAAAAGTTTCTGCCGCGTTTTTGGGGCGACGGTGAAATCGAGTTGGAAGTCGTCGGTTTCGTCGGAATCGGCCCACAGGAGGCCACTGGATGTGTAGTGGCCGGCGCCATCGGATTTAATTTGGATGGAGCAGTGCTCGGGCTGAGATTTCGGGAAGTCGACAGCGAAAGTGAGGGTCGCGCGAGGGCTCGTCTGCGGACTCGCAACACTGGCGAAAAAGATCGTAGTGGAAATCAGCAGCGAAGTAATTCGGGGCAAGCGCGGCATCGGACCGCTTCATCATTGGGGATGGCGGACAGAGTGTCAAGAGGGCAGCGTCTTCGCTTTCGCCTCGAGTTGGCCGAACTGCGCTCGGCTTGGACAGCCTGCGGCGGCTCTCCCTACGTATTGCTTATTTGCAGACTGCCGTATAGCCCTTGGTGTTGGTCAGAGTGAAGTAAATCTGGCCGGAGATCACGCCGTTGTTGTTGATGCCACCGGTGGTGACGAACTTTGCGCCCGGGTAGACGATGTTCTTGAAGACTCCGCCTGTGTAGAGGAAGCCGTAGCTATCATCACCGGAATAATGGATGCCGACGATGGTGCCAGCGTTATTGATTCCGGTCAGGCCGGTTCCCCATTTGGCGCCGGGATAATTGATGGTGGTGAATGAGCCGTTTTGCCATAGGAAGCCGTTGCTGATGTCGTTGCTGGAATAGGCTCCGACGATCATGCCGTTGTCGCTGATGGCCTGAGGAGTGGTTAACAGAGCCTTGGGATAGGCGATGGGTGCGAACTGGCCGTTGACCAGGACAAATCCTTTAATCACCGATTGGCTGGCGCTGAAGCTGCCCACGGCGGCTCCCGCTTGATTGACGTCGAAGAGCCAGGTATTGGCGGCGTTCGGATATTTGACAGAGGCGAATTGTTTGCCCTGGAGGAAGAATCCATACATGCTCCCGGGGTAGCCTGTGATCTGATAAGAACCGGCGTTAATGCCGTTGGCATTGCCTCCGTAGAGCCACGTGTTGGCGGACTTCGGAGCGGTGTACTCAGTAAATTCACCCTTAGAGGAGTAGGTGAAGGCCACGGTTTTGGCGGTGGCATTGTCAATCAACTGGCCAGCCACGGTGCCGTTGTCGGTGATTCCGTTGACTAAATTCAGGGTGTAGCCTTCTGGGGCCGAGAAGGTTGTGAAGGTGCAGGACGCATTCGGCTGAGCGGCGTGCAACAGGCCAGCGGGTAAAAAGAGAGCGACGGCGACAGTCAGGATGATGGCGGAAACAGGACGAGGAAGGGACATCAAATCCTCCAATGAGTATTTTTCGCGCTGCATGTGGATGCGGGAGGCGCGTTCGATTTTGTTAACGATGAGACAGCTTATCTTGAAAAGCGCTTGGAGTCATCCCCTTGTGCACTAACGAGTGATATGGGGAGGGGCGGAGTTCGGCCATGGGCGGGGGTAACTGCCGAGGGTGAGTTGATGGCACGTTAGAGAATGCCTTGCGACGGAAAAAAAATCCTTAACGGGTAGGGATCCTTCGACTCCGCCAGGATGACAAAGTGGATCGGCATGACGAAGTCAACTGGATGACAGACTGAGGTGGCTCGGCTGGATCTGGCGTTCGCGGGTGGCGGCGGTGTGGAGATGGCAGATGGCAATGGCCAGAGCGTCGGCGGCATCGGCGGGCTCGGGAATCTCCGCAAGATTAAGGAGGCTGGTCACCATCTGCTGCACCTGATGTTTCTCGGCGCGGCCGTAGCCGACTACGGCGGACTTAATGGAAAGCGGCGAATACTCGGCCACTTCCAGACCGTTGGAGGCGGCGGCCAGCATGGCAACTCCGCGCACCTGGCCGAGTTTCAGGGCCGATTTCACGTTGGTGGCGTAGAAGACGTCTTCGATGGCGACGCGGTCGGGGTGGTGCTGAGAGATCAGTTCTTGCAGAGCCGTCGAAATGCGCGAGAGGCGCGTGGGCATGGGGTCGCGGGGGGAAACCTTGATGGCTCCGCAGACGACGCAGACAAGGCGGTCTCTTTTATTGCCGACTGCGTCGGAGAGCAGATCGACCACGCCGTAGCCCGTGTATTCGGTGCCGCAGTCGATGCCGAGGACGCGCATGAGGGCAGTGTAGCAGGCTGGTGCTGTAAGCCGCCGAGACTCCGTTATCAGTTTAATAACATACCGGCGTTCTCGATTCTGGCCAAGCACGCTAAAGCAGCGTGATAACCTTAGGAAAATCGACCGACCTGTTAAGGTTTAGAAATCATAGCCAGAATCGACGAAGGAGCAGGCCATGAAAATTGGAGTGTTAACCGGCGGAGGCGATTGTCCCGGGCTGAATGCGGTGATTCGGGCCGTGGTGCGCAAAGGAGTGTTTCACTACGAGGATGGGTTTGTTGGCTTCATGGAAGGCTGGCGCGGGTTGCTGGAAGACAAGACCATGGAGCTCGACCTCTCGTCCGTGGGCGGGATACTGCCGCGCGGCGGGACGATCCTGCGCACCTCGCGCACGAATCCGGCGAAGTATCCCGATGGCCTGCGGCATTGTACCGAGAACCTTAAGAACCATGGCTGTGAGGCGCTGATTGCGATTGGCGGGGATGACACGCTCTCAGTGGCGCAGAAATTGTTTGCCAATGGAGTGCGGGTGATCGGTGTCCCGAAGACGATTGATAACGATCTGGCGGGGACGGATTTCACGTTCGGGTTCGATACGGCCGTGAATATAGCAACTGAAGCGATCGACCGCGTGCATACGACGGCCGAGGCGCACAACCGTGTGATCGTGGTCGAGGTGATGGGGCGGGCGGCGGGTTGGATCGCAACGTATAGCGGCATTGCGGGCGGAGCGGATGTAATTCTGGTGCCGGAGATTCCATTTGACATCGATCAGGTGGCCGAACTGATCCGGCAACGTCACAGCCGCGGCAGGTATTTCAGCATCGTGGTGGCAGCTGAGGGCGCGCGGTTTGCCGATGCCAATCACGCGGTCTCGGCGGCGGGGGTGGATGAGTTCGGACATGTACGGCTGGGAGGGATTGGATCGATGCTGGCAGCGGAAATCGAGAAGCGCACTGGTTTCGAGACACGGTCGGTGGTCCTCGGCCACATCCAGCGGGGTGGATCACCGACTGCCTACGATCGTGTGCTGGCTACCCGCTATGGACTGGGCGCGATCGACATGGTGCATCGCGGCGAATTTGGACGGATGGCGGCGCTGCGCGGGAACAAGATTATTTCCATCCCGCTGGCGGAGGCGGTGGCTAGGAATCGAACCGTCGATCAGGAAATTCTGGACGCCGCATCGGGCATTCTCGACAAGCTCGATTTTAAGGTTTCGACGTCGGTGTGAGGGGTGGGCGGGAAGCCCTTGCGCAAAGGTGCCGAGCCTTTGCCGCTCCCGGAGACGGGGCAGGCCCCGTCTCTACGCAAAGGTCGTGACGGGGCACTAAATATAGTCCCCGGAGCGGGATTTGCTTGGCATCGCGGGTTATTCAGGGCATACTACATCAGGCAGTTTCCTCCCCTGAACCTCTTGCGCTTTGGGGGATTTTGTATGTCTATTTATCAAGACGAAACCCAGCTTGAGAATCATCTGGAGCGGTCGACGTCGCTCCCCGTGCCGGCTGCGCCGCCGAATGCGGAGGGACAGCGGAAGCGGATGCTGATCGCGCTGGGAATCCTGCTGGTGGCGTTGGCGGCGGTGATTCTGAAGGATTGGGATTTCTGGTTTCCGCCGAGCGTCGAGGTGCAAGAGGCGCGGGTTCACAAGAGTTCGATGGCAAAGCCGGTCGCGCCCGCAGAACCGGCCATGCCAACGCGAGAGCACAAGACGGCAGCCAAGCCGGCTGCGCCGCCAGTGGAGGACGCTCCGCTGAAGGCGACGACCACGGAGCGTGCTGTGTTGCCGCCGCTCGAGGTGGAAGTGGTGGCCGGGAATCGGCGCATGAACGTGCCGGCGCAAAGCGGCGCCATTCATCTGGATGTGGGATCGGGCGCAACCGCTCCGGCAGCGGGCGTCTCCAGTTCTGCTCTGGCTGCGGTGCCGTCGCCGAATCCGATCCTTAGCGCGCACGACAGCGCGCACGACCGCCCTGAAGTCTCGCCGCAAACCAATGTGAGCGTGTCGGTGCCGCCGGATTATCCTTTGCTGGCGCGGCAGATGAAGGTGCAGGGCGTGGTCAGCCTGCAGGCGCTGATCTCGCGCGAGGGCACGATTCAGGAGTTGCAGATTCTGAGTGGTCCGGCGATTCTGGCAGCAGCGGCGCGAGAGGCGGTGAAGCAGTGGCGCTTCAAGCCTTACATGCTGAACGGGCAGGCGGTTGAAACGCAGGCTCGCATCAAGGTGAATTTCACCATTTCGACAAACTAAGCGGCTGCTTTCGCGGCGCGTTGTGTGTCGTCTGCTTCGGGGTACATCTCCCCGGGGCTTTTATATTCCCATCGAAGAAAAAGCAAGGGCTGCGGACAGGAGTGTCCGCGCTACAGGAAAATAAAACGGGCGTCTGGGATTCTTTCGAACCCAGGACGCCCGGGCAGCCCTCCCCCAGAACTGCTCAATTGGGAAGGTAAATCTTTGCGGCAAATCTGCAAATGGCACTCGGGGGCTAATCTTGCGCCACGAAAGTGCCAGATGCGATTGGGAGCTCGGGAAGCGTTTGGCGGCGTTGTTTTTGTGGTGAGGGAAGATCAAAAGCAAAATCAAGATCAACAGCATAACCAAGATCAAAAATAAAACCAAAGTCAAAAAGCAAAAACGAAAACAACCCCAAGATCAACGGCGGCGGACAGGGGCGTCCGCCCTATACATTTCACTATTCGGAGAAGACCATTTTTCCGGGGACGCCGGTGGCGAAGGGGGATCCTGAGATTTGGGTTGGCTGGCCGGTGGTTTGATTGTAGGTGTAGCCGTTGACGCCGGATTGGCCGCCAATGTAGAGGTAGTTGCCGCCGGGATCGAAAATGGCGAACAGTCCTCCGGCCGCCAGATTGAAGGCTGAGCCGCTCACCTCGGTGAGTTGTCCGTTGTTGGCATCGATGGAGAAGCACCAGATGGAGAAAGTTGTGCCGGCCGTGACGGCGTAAACGAAACTATTGGTGGGATCGATTACCACGGCGCTGGCGCCGGAACCGTCGGCGGAACTGAAGGGCGAGCCGGGGACAGGGGTGAGCGTTCCCGAGCTGGAATTGATATTGAACGCGGAAATATTCCCGACGGTGACGAAACTCGGAGGATTGAGAGCAGTCGGGTTGGTCACATAGAGGAAGCGGTCACTGGCATCGATGGCCAGGGCATCGGCCCCTCCCTGGCGCGCGCAAACAAAAGGGGACCCGGGCACCTGCGTGAGCACGCCGTTGGCGAAGGAAAAACCGGTAACCATGCCGATGGCTGGATTGGTGACGTAAACGAACTGGCCGGAATGGGTGAAATGGATATCGGTAGGATTGTTGTTAGCAGGGAAGGGCGATCCCGCAACTTCGGTCAATGCTCCCGTGCTGGAGTTGATGGAGTATACGGAAACGTCGCCTCCGTCAGAATTGATTCCGAAATTATTGGTTACCAGCAAGTAACTGTTGGTAGGGTCGATAATGGCTGCATCGGGGCCACCGCCGGCGGGCGTGGGAGTGCCGGTGAGGGTTAAGGTGCTGTCGCCGTTGACGGTGAAGATGGAGATTGTGTTGGCGCGGGAATTGGCGGCATAAAGAAACTTCTTCGACTTGGACGAATACAGGGCGAGGCCGCTCGGCGAGGTGTTTTCCGTTTGCGGCGTCTGGTTTTCCGGGGTGATAGAACCGGTGGCTCCATTAATCTGCAGCAGAACGATCGAGCCGCTGGCTGGCAAGGTGGCGTAGGCGACGTGGTTGGGTGTGCTGCTGTGGCTGGTGCTGGTGCTGTTACAGGAGATGAAAAGCAGGCCCAGTGTCAGAATGATGGCTGCGCTCGCCGACTTCCGGCGAAAATTATTTTGACCTGTGCGTGCGGCGCTCGCCGCGGCCAGAAAGCTCATGGGCAATCCTGCTCCTTGGGATCGGGTCACTTGGGATCGGGTGATCGGATGATCGGGTCATCTGGTGATCTAAAGTCAAGACCACACTCTTCGACCAGCAGATGACCCGATCACCCGATGTGTTCCTGATGTGTTCTAATCGAATTGTAAATCAGTTTGGTCCGACTAAGATTACGCCTTGATCGATATTCACTGCCATCTTCTACCCGAGGTCGACGACGGGCCCAAGTCGTGGGACGCAGCGGTGGAGATGTGCCGCATGGCGGCGGCCGATGGCATCACGCACTCGGTCGCCACTCCACACGCCAACGATCGTTACGCGTACGATCGCGTGTATCTTTCGGGCTTGCTCGATCAGTTGCGGGAAAAGGTTGGGCCGGAGTTGCGCCTGCAATTAAGCCTGGGCTGCGATTTTCATCTTTCGTTTGAAAATCTGGAGCGGGTTGACGAACATCCGCACCGTTACACCATTGGCGAAAGCAATTACCTGCTGATCGAACTAAGTAATTTCAGCGTGCCGGTGCGGCTGGAAGATTGCTTCGTGCGGTTGGGCGACCGAGGACTGACACCAATCCTGACGCATCCGGAGCGCAATCCGATCTTGCAGCAGACTCCGCAACGCATTTTGGAGTGGGCGGAGCAGGGATGCCTGATTCAGGTTACTGGGTCGGCGCTGACCGGGCATTGGGGCGAGCGGCCGGAAAGCATCGCGCGCTGGCTGCTGGCACACTCGGCCGTGCACGTGCTGGCTTCGGACGCACATGACACGAAGCGGCGGACTCCGAATCTGTCGGCGGCGCGCCATGTGGCGGAGCAAATTGTGGGCGCCGAGTGCGCCGAAGCAATGGTGACGGGAAATCCCGGTGCAATCGTGAAGGGGCTGCCGATTCCTTATTGTCCGCGGCCGGTTCTGCGTTAGGGCAGGAATAAGTCGAGCGAGTGCGATATAGGACGGTCTGATTTAGGACAGACTAAGGTGCGTTGCGGCACTAATGGAAGTGGTCATCCGGCCCACGTAAATTCTTGTAAACCTGCATCCTTCCCGCCGCGCGCCTGCATCCAACGTGTTGAAACTACAACTCTACTGGAGGCTTTGCTTGAAACACACTGTACGAATTGCCATGCTCTTGACTTTTGCCTGCGCAGCGCTGGCCGCGTTCTCAAGTGTCGCGCAGGCGCAGAGAATCGACGCTGCTTTCGGCGTGAGCACAATTTTGGCGCCAGGGCCGAGCACCTTTGATTCGAATGGAAACGTTCTCGAGTCGCTCACTGGGGGCGCGTATCCCGGGGTTAGCGGCGACGTGATCTTCTGGCACAATCTTGGTGTTGGAGCCGAAGTTTACTGGAAGGCGACCCAGGGCAGCGGGCTCTACGCAGCCGCGGATGGTCTGAACTATCGGCCAGTCTTTTATAACGTCAATGCGGTGTACTCGCCCAGGATAACGAGCCATGCGTATTTGGAGTTAGTGGCCGGGATCGGCGCGTCAAGCACCCACTTCTACTACTGCAGTGACTGCCAGCAATTCGGAGGGAGCAGTGAAGTCGCCAGCAGCAGCCACTTCGATGCCGACTTCGGCGGCGGGATCAAACTGTATGCGAAGCACGGGTTCTTCATCCGGCCGGAGGCGCGGGTGTATTGGATCAATAACAACACGAACTATGTGGGGAACCACGCGACCCGCGTCGGAGCTTCGATCGGGTACTCGTTTGGCGAGCACTAGACCGCGGTTGCGATTGTAAGTTTGCGCGCGGTGCGGAGGATCTGCGGTTGGCTCTTGACCAGCGGCAGGTTCTTCGCAACCCGCTTCTGATTTCGTCTTTTTGCCCCCTGTAAGCTGTTCGTCTGCCATGAGTGGCCCGCATTCCCCTTCCCGCATTATGATAGAGCAATGAATTTCGGCTTCTCAGGCGAGATGATTTTTCTCTTTCTTCTGGCGCTGATTCTCTTTGGCCCGAAGAAAATGCCGGAGATCGGGCGCCAGGTGGCGCGCATCCTCAACGAATTTCGCCGCGCTTCTTATGAATTTCGCTCGCAGATCGAGTCGGAAGTTAATTCTCTTGACGTGAGCGGAAAGGGCGCTGGGAAAACCGCGAACTCGCGGCAGCAGATTTTGCCGCCGCTGCAGGCGCCGCTCGGATCGCTCGCCAACCGGATTTTTAATCCTCCTTCAGCGGAAAGGCTGGCGGCGGTGGAAGAGGCGAATGCGGAAGCGGCCGCCGTCAAGACCGCCGCGTCCGAATCGGTTGCGGCCAAGGCCCAGGATGGTGCCGCCGCAGCAACCGAGCCGATTGCGGTGGCGCAAACTCCCGCTCCGAAAGTAGCGCCCGATGCCTGAAGCTGCCGCAGGCTCCCCTGTGAATGATGCACTTGAGGTGAAGGATAAAGAGCAGATGCCCTCCATGGGCTTCCTCGATCACCTTGAGGAGTTGCGCAAGCGCATCGTTTATTCGGCTGTCGCCGTTGTTATCGGCTTCTTCGCGTGCTGGGGCTACGCTGAGCGTATTTATGGAGTGATGCAGCGTCCGATCATGGACGCGCTGGCGCGCAATCATCTCTCGGCCAAGCTGGTTTATGTCAATCCAACCGAGCCCTTCAATCTTTATCTGAAGGTCGGACTGATGGCCGGGCTGTTCGTGGCCTCGCCTTACGTTCTCTACCAGATCTGGTGCTTTATTTCTCCCGGACTCTACCGGCACGAGAAACGGTATGTGCTGCCGTTCATGGTCTCGACGATCGGGCTGTTTCTGGCGGGCGGATACTTCGGCTATAAAGTGGTTCTTCCGCAGGCGCTGGTGTTCTTGATCGGCTACGGCAAAGACTTTCAGCCGATGATCACGCTCAGCGAATACAGTTCTCTGTTCCTGACGCTGATTGTCGGCATGGGAATAATTTTTGAGATGCCTATCCTGGTTTTTTTTCTGGCGCTGATGGGGATCGTGAGCGCAGGCTGGATGTGGCACAACATCCGCTACTCGATTCTGGGGATTTTTGTGGTCGCGGCCATTGTTTCGCCTACTCCCGACATTTTGAACATGTGCATTTTTGCTGCGCCCATGGTGGGGTTGTACATCTTGAGTACGGCGATCGCCTGGCTGGTGCATCCTAACCAGCGCAAGAAACGGGCGGAGAAAAAAGCTAAAGCTTAACCACAGAGGGCACAGGGGACCACGGGGAGAGCATGAATCAATCGGCAATAAAAATGAAAACTAGCAAGAGCGTGCCCTGTGTTCCCCTGTGTTCTCGGCGGTCAAGGTTTGGTTTTGTTTCATCTCTCGTCTTAGCCGTCGCCTCTGCAGTTGCCTGCAGCAGTGGGACGTCCGCAGTTGGTACTCCCGCAGCCTCGAAATCCGACGCAACCGCCTCATATTCAGCGCCGCCAGCGGTTGCTCAGCCCTCGATCAATGTTCCCGACAACTCCCCGCTGCCACACATTGACGCCAAACGTGCCTTCGAGTACACACGCGAAGTGACCGCATTCGGCACCCGCTACATGGGCACGGAGAATCACAAGAAATTGGAGCGCTACATTGTCGACCACCTCAAAGGCGATCAGGTGGAGGACGATGCTTTTACCGCTGACACAGTGGAAGGCAAGTTTCCGGTGCGCAACATCATTGCGAAGTTTCCCGGCACGAAAGATGGCATCATCGTGATCATGGGGCACTACGATACCAACTATCCGCTGCGCAATATCGGATACGTGGGTGCCAACGACGGCGGATCATCGACCGCCATCCTGCTCGAATTCGCCAACCAGTTGCGCGGGGCGGCGGGAAAAAAGCGCGATGGTTACAGCGTCTGGCTGGTCTGGACCGACGGCGAGGAGGCGGTGAGGTCGTGGTCGGATACCGACAGCCTATACGGTACGCGCCATCTGGCCGAGAAATGGGAGAAGGATGGCACGTTAAAGAAGATCAAAGCGCTGATGGTGATGGATATGATTGGGGACGCGGACCTCAATATTGACCGCGATTCCAATAGCACTCCCTGGCTGCTTGATCTTATTTACTCGGCCGCCGAGCGACTGGGCGACCAGTCGCATTTCTATGCGAGGCAGGGGCCGCTTGAGGACGATCATCTTCCATTCGCCAAGCGCGGCGTATCTTGCGCCGATGTTATCGATCTCGACTATGGCTATAACAACGTCTTTCATCACACGGCGCAAGACACCATGGACAAGCTCAGCCCCAAGAGCTTGCAGATTGTGGGCGACACGATCATGGAAACCATCCACCTGCTCGACCAGCGCTAGTAGCGTGTTTCGCGGACGAGTTCTAGAATAAACGGCTATGAAGAAGAGCTTCTCTATCCAGCTTGTGTGCCTGTTTGTGCTGACGTTGGGTCTGGCGGGATTGGCGGCGGCCCAGGATGATGAGGGGCCGATGTCGGACTTGACCTTCCTGGTGGTGCGCGACTACAACGGCAAGCCGGTGCGGAATGCGGCGGTGGTGTTGCATCCGGTGAACAAGAAGGGCAAACAGTCACTTGGTGGAATGGAATTGAAGACGGACAACGAGGGGCACGCGAATATTGACGGGATTCCGTATGGCCCTTTGCGCATCCAAGTGCTGGCGCCGGGATTCCAGACGTACGGCGAAGATTTCGACATCAGCAAGCCGGAGACGGAAATTACGGTGAAGCTGAAGCGACCGGCTGGGCAGTATTCGATTTACGGGAATAACGGAGATCCGGCCAAGCCGGATGATAAGAAGCCTCCGGAACAGAAGCCACAGTAATTTGGGTTGCTGAGATCAGTCTGTGACGGCAGCAACGTTTCTTACCCGCACAGTTGCGACTGACATCACATCCGCGGGCTGACCGTGTCTGCTAAAATCCCCCCATCATGATGGAAGCACTGCTCGTTCCGGAAAAGACCGTGGTCAATGCCAAAGGAGACGGGCCTGCGCTCGATGTCAGCGGCGCGGAAGGGCGAATTTTTCTGCTCACTTTGGCCATCACCAATATTATTGAGCAGGAATCGCTCGATGTCGGCATCTTTGGGTCAGCGGATGGCGTGACGTGGGATGCTAAGCCGATTGTGGCTTTTGCGCAGAAGTTCTATCGCGAAGAGGTTCCGCTGCTGCTCAATCTGTCGGCGCGCCCGGAGGTCAAATTCATTCGCGCGCATTGGGATGTGGCCCGGTGGGGACGCGGGACGGAGACTCCGATGTTCGAGTTTCACGTGACCTTGCGCGAGGTGCCGCAGGAGATTCTGGCCGAAGCGGCGGGGCGCGCGCGGGGCAAGTAGAGTGGGCGATTCACACCCCTTCTTACTTATTGTCATCCCGAGCGAGGCGAGGGATCTGCATGTTGCGGCGAACGGCAGATCCCTCGCTACGTTCGGGATCACATTCTGAATGATCCATGTCTGAAAGTTCGAAGATCATAATCCGTCCGGCGCGGTCGGTTCGCGGAGTTGTCCGCATTCCGGGGGACAAGTCCATCTCGCATCGCTACGCCATGCTGGCGGCGATTGCTGAGGGTACGAGCCGTTTCCATAATTTTTCAGCAGCGCGCGATTGTGCGAGCACGCTTACTTGCGTCGCCGGGCTCGGCTGCGAGTGGAAGCGCCTAGATGGCGAACACGGGACGATTGAAGTGCGGGGAGCAGGGCGGCGGTTGAGCGCTCCTGCGGCGGCGCTGGATTGCGGAAACTCCGGTTCGACGATGCGCATGCTGAGCGGAATTCTGGCGGGGCAGGGGTTATCCAGCGAGTTGTTTGGAGATGAGTCGCTCTCGCGGCGGCCGATGGCTCGCATCATCACGCCCCTTACAGAGATGGGCGCTCGCATCGAAGCTGCGGAGGGGGCACGGCCTCCGCTGAAAATTCATGGTGGCGCCTTGAAGGCAATTTCCTACCGGCCCGAGGTCGCCAGTGCGCAGGTGAAATCGTGTGTCCTGTTTGCGGGTTTGTTTGCCGAAGGCGAGACGGTGATTGAGGAGCCGATCCGCACACGAGATCATGGCGAGATTGCGCTGCGCGCTTTTGGCGCAGAGGTTGAGCGCGTGGGCAACGCCGTGCGCATTACTGGCGGGCAGCGGTTGCACGCCATGGAGGCACATGTGCCGGGCGATCTATCCAGTGCGGCGTTTTTCCTTTGCGCCGCGGTGCTTTTTCCGGGATCGCACATTTCCTTACCGGGAATTCTCATGAATCCTACCCGCGCACGGCTGCTCGACATCCTGATGCAGATGGGGTTAAAGATTTCGGTCACGCATCTCGAGGAACATCATGGCGAACTGGTGGGTGCGATCGAGGCGCAGGGCGTGGCCTGGAAAGGCGGGTTGATCGCGGGCGCCGACACAGCGGCTCTGATTGACGAGATTCCGGTGCTGGCGGCGGTTGCGCCTTACTCCGAAGGTGGGCTGGAGGTGCGCGATGGCAAGGAGTTGCGTGTGAAGGAATCGGATCGCATCGCCGCGGTCGCCGCCAACCTGCGAAAAATGGGGGCGGAGGTTGAGGAGCGTCCGGATGGAATGCGGATTCCGGGCGGACAGCATTTGTACGGTGCGGAAGTGGATTCGTTTGGCGATCATCGCATTGCCATGGCGTTTGCGGTGGCGGCGTTGCGGGCGGAGGGGGAGACAGCGATTATCGGCGCGGATGCCGCGGGCGTGTCGTATCCGACTTTTTTCCGAGAGTTGCAGGCTGTTAGCGCTGCTTAGAATCCGCTGACCGACCTGCCAGTCGCCCGAAAAGTCTTGTGCTATCGTTGCTATCAATGATAGCATTGATGACATGGCTGCCATTACCATTCGACAACTCGACGAGGACGTCAAAAGCCGCCTGCGGATTCGAGCCGCTCGTCACGGACGTTCGATGGAGGAAGAGGCGCGGGAGATTTTGCGGACTGCCTTAAGCTCTGCGTTACCCGCGCAGCGAAACCTGGCGGAGAAGATTCGGCAGCGCTTTGCGCCCTTGGGCGGAGTAGAACTGAAATTGCCGCGACGCGATCCAATCCGTAAGCCTCCCGACTTTGCGCGTGATTGACCTGGCACATGCTCATCCTGGATACGAACGTTGTCTCGGAGTTGATGAGGCCAAAACCCTCCGCGCATGTGCTTGCCTGGATCGCAAAGCAGCCGGAGGCAGAACTCTTTACCACCTCGATTACAGAAGCCGAAATCTTCTTGGGGATCGAAATGCTGCCTAAAGGCAAACGCCGTGAGCATCTTACAACGGCCGCCGAAGGCATGTTTGCCGAAGACTTCGCGGATCGAGTTTATAGTTTCGACAGCGCGGCGGCGCGGGCGTTTTCCAGGATTGCAACGAGCCGGCGCGCCAGCGGCAGGCCGATCAGCCAATCGGACGCGCAGATTGTAGCAATTGCGAAAACCAGGGGCGCTCGGGTGGCAACGCGCGATGTCAAAGGCTTCGAGGAATGTGGTGTCGATGTCGTTGACCCTTGGAATGGATCGTAACGGCAGGATTGAGGAAGGCGCAACGGACGGGGCGGGGGTATCGTATACGGCGTTCTTCGGAGAATTGAATTGGATTAC
The DNA here is from genome assembly GCA_963775845.1 of uncultured Acidobacteriaceae bacterium. Lineage (GTDB taxonomy): Bacteria > Acidobacteriota > Terriglobia > Terriglobales > Acidobacteriaceae > Acidiflorens. Next base: position 2,371,364 of record CAVZKN010000002.1, read on the forward strand.
GACGGATGAGTAGCAACGGGGCTTAGTTAACATGAGACCACAGTTTAGCGATCCCGAGGAACTCCTCAAAGATCCGCGCTGTCGAAAATGGATGCTGCAATGCACCGGTTGCCGGCGGTGGGGATTTAGTTATGACGCACCTGACCAATTTTTCGGCCGTACCATTTTGGAAGAATATTTCGAACCGCTAAAACTCGACGAACGCGGGCTCTGCGAGCAATGCCAAACTGCTTCGTCGAAAGAAGAATCGTTGTACAGAGGCTGAGCGAGCATGCCCGACAAAACCCAATCTCCCGAAAATCGTTTGCAGCAGGAATTCAACCGCTGGGCCGATGAGGGCGAGGGCGAGAAGATGGAGCGCCATCACCTCGACATTACCGAGAAGACAATGCGGCGCATGGATCTGCGTCCAGGAGAACGCATTCTGGATCTCGGGTGCGGATCGGGCTGGGCGACACGGTTGCTGGCGCGCATGGTGAGCGACGGGCCGCAGGGATTTGGGCAGGTGGTCGGGGTTGATATTTCGGACGAGATGGTGCGGCAGGCGCGGGCTGCCTCTAGAGATTTCGAGAATGTGATGTTTGTGGTTGGATCGGCGGCAAAGATTCCCTGGGAAGAAAATTTCTTCGATAGAGTGCTCTCGGTGGAATCGTTTTATTACTATCCGGATCAGGAACGCGCGCTGGCGGAGCTGTTTCGGGTCATGGCTCCGCATGGACGGCTGTTTATTCTGATTAATCTCTACAAGGACAATCCTTACTCGCTGCAGTGGGTGCCGAAGCTGAAGGTTCCGGTGCATGTGCGGTCGGCGTCGGAGTATGTGGAGCTGTTGAAGGCGCACGCGTTCGAGAAGGTGGAGTACGCGCAGATTCCGGATGACACGCCCACGCCGGACAACTATCAGACTACGTCGTTTCACTCGCTGGACGATCTGAAGGCTTTCAAGCGCGTGGGAGCTTTGCTGCTGATGGCGTCAAAGCCAGATGTGCGGAACGCGGCGCCAGGGTACACGATTTATTAGCTACTAGCCACTAGCGAGTGGCTTCTGGCTCGCGACGGCGCCTGCAAGTTGGGAAACAGGGGCTTCATCGCCGCCAGCCAGTAGCCAGCGGCCAGAAGCTATTGTGACCGGCGTCACGTCGGGGCGTATGATCATTTCGTTATCCTTGTCAGGTTATCCAGGTCGAACGGGGGCGCATGAGCTGGCTGCAGAACAAATTCGAAAAGAATTTCATGATTTCGACGGTGGACTACGTCTTCAACTGGGCGCGGAAGTCGGCGCTCTGGCCGATGACGTTTGGCCTCGCGTGCTGCGCTATCGAGATGATTGCGTCGTCGACGGCGCGCTTTGACATCGCACGCTTTGGGTCGGAGGTGTTTCGGCCGAGCCCGCGGCAGTCGGACCTGATGATCGTCTCCGGTACGGTGACGTTGAAGATGGCGCCGGTGGTGAAGCGTATCTACGACCAGATGCCGGAGCCGAAGTGGGTGATTTCGATGGGTGCGTGCTCGTCGGTCGGCGGGCCGTTCAACACTTATGCGGTGCTGCAGGGCGTAGATCGCATCGTGCCGGTGGATGTGTATGTGATAGGGTGCCCGCCGCGTCCGGAGAATTTGTTTTACGCGCTGCTCAAACTGCAGGACAAGATTGACACGATGACTCTGGCGAAGCGTCCTACGGAAGTGCGGTTGGAAGAGCGCATGATGGCGGATTTCAAGCGGCAGGTGATGGTGGCGCAGACCATGCAGCCCAAATAAAGCAGCTTTCAGTTCAAGCGTCCAACGTTGCATTGTTTGCCGATTTGTCTAATCCTATTGGTACATCCATTTTTTGCGTTGACAGAGTAATTCTTCGGTATAGAATCCCAACAATTCGTGGACTGCGGCGATGCGCGCGAAAGTGTGACTCGCAAGCTACGAATGGCCCTCCCCCAAACCCCGTTGTCCCCGCAGGATAAGGGGGTTTAAAAAGAGGAAACCGGGCGCCGACAAACGAGTTGTCGGATGCACGCAGGCTGGCCTTACGCCTCACTAGTTTATAATCTTAGATTCTGGCTTCCACCGTTATGCACTCTGACGGAATCATCTGCCAGGGAGTGGTCTGACCATGATTCGACAGCTGCAAAATGCGGGGCCCACGGTGAAAATCGTGCTGGGCGCCCTGCTGGTACTTATCTGTGCTTCGATGGCTATCACGCTGATTCCGGGCGGGATCGGCTCGAGCCTGGGCATAGGTGCGCCGCCGGCCGGTGTGGTGGCCACGGTTGGCGACCAGACGGTGACGGTTCCGGACGTGCAGCGCGAGGCGCGGAATATGCTGCGCGAGCAGTTCCCGAAGGGCGGACCGCAGGCCAGCATGCTGTTGCCTTATTTCTCCAGCCAGGCGGCGGAACGGCTGATCAATGAAAAGGCGCTGGTTTCCGAGGCGCACCGCATGGGTTTGCGCGTCACCGACACCGAAGTGCGCGATGAACTGCAGCACGGGCAATACTCCAACGTATTCTTCCCCGAAGGCAAGTTTGTCGGTGAAGAAGCTTATGAAGATATGATCCAGCGCGCGGAGATGACGGTGCCGCAGTTTGAGGCGCAGGTCAAAGACGGCATTCTTCGCCGCAAGCTGTACGCGCTGGTTTCGAGCAGCGCATTCGTTTCAGACAGCGAGGTTCGGGCTGAGTTCGACAAGCGCAACACGAAGGTCAAGTTCGAATACGCCGTAATTACGCAGGCCGACATTCTCAAGGAACTGCATCCGACTGACGAGGAATTGAAGGCCTACTACGACCGCAACAAGGCCACCTACGCCAACAGCATTCCGGAGAAACGGCAGATCAAGTACGTGGTCATTGACAGCGCGAAGGTTGGCTCGGCATCTCCGGTCATGGAGCAGGACCTGCAGGCTTATTACGATCAGCATCGCGATGAATTCCGCGTGCAGGAGCAGGTGAAGGTCGCTCACATTCTGATCAAGACTCCGCTGGCGGGTCCGGATGGCAAGGTGGACGAAAAAGGCGTTGCCGACGCGCGCGCCAAGGCGGAAGACGTTCTGAAACAAGTAAAGGCCGGCGGCGATTTTGCCAAGCTGGCGGAGAAATATTCGGACGATCCGGGCAGCGCCAAGAGTGGCGGCGAACTGGGCTGGATCGGCCGGGGAAGAACGGTTCCCGAATTTGAGAAGTCGGCATTTTCGTTGGGCAAGGGACAGACTAGCGACCTGGTGAAGAGCAGTTATGGCTTCCATATTATTCGCGTGGAAGACAAGCAGCAGGCCCACCTCAAGTCGCTGGCCGAGGTGAAGGGCGAGATTGAAGAGAAGGTGAAGCAGCAAAAGGCAACGCAGGCCACCGAGAAGGCGGCGAACACGTTGCTGAGCCAGGCGCGGACTTCAGGATTTGATCAGGCGGCAACGGCGAGCGGGCAGAGCGCCGTGACTACGGACTTTTTCAGCCGCACCGACAATCTGCCGGGGCTGGGAGCCAATCCTCAGTTCATGGAGGCTGTATTCAGTGAGGCGGAGAAGGCTCCTCCTGACGAAGTGCAGGTGCCCCAAGGGTATGTGGTTTTTCAGGTGGTCGGGGTGAGGCCTCCGGCTACTCCGACGTTTGAAGAAATCCGGGCCCGGGTTGAGACGCAGTTCAAGAATGAGCGCGCGGCATTTTTACTGCAACAAAAGACGCAGGAGTTGGCCGACCGTGCGAAGGCCGAACACGATCTGAAAAAAGCGGCCAAGGAACTCGGCGCAACGGTGAAGACGAGCGACATGGTTGCGCCCGATGGACAAGTGCCAGACATCGGTGCCATGAGTAACGCCAGTACGGTTTTTTCGCTCAAGCCGGGGGATATCAGCGGGCCTATCAGCGCCGGAGCTAATGGCGTGGTGGCTCAGCTTCTGGACAAGCAGATGCCGACGGACCAGGAGTTTGCCGCGAAGAAAGACCAGATCCGGCAATCGCTGCTGGAGTCCAAACAGAACGACCTGTTTGGCTTGTTCGTTACCAACCTGCGCAAGGAGATGGAAAACTCGCACCGGCTGAAGGTTAATCAGCAAGAGTTGAAAAACCTGACGCGGCAGGGTGCGGAAGAGGGCGAATAGCTAAATGCAGTGCTCAGTTGCCGGTTCTCAGTTCTCAGTGAAAACTACTGGACGATGAGAGGCCAGAGCTGAGAACCGAGAACTGATTCCGAATGTCGTTCCCCCGAGCCAGCGGAATTTTGCTTCATCCTACCTCGCTGCCTGCGCGCGGTGGGGTCGGCGATTTTGGTCCTTCGGCGTACGCGTTTGCGGATTTTCTCGCATCGGCGCGGCAGGGATTGTGGCAGGTCTTACCTCTGGGGCCGCTGGGCTTTGGAAATTCTCCCTATTCGTCGACCTCGGCGTTTGCCGGCAATCCGCTGCTGATCAGCCTGGAGCGGTTGGCGGAACGTGGATGGATTGACCCTTCCTTGGTCGGCGAGCTGCCGGATGGAAGCGGGCCGGTCGACTATGGGTCTGTCTTTCATCACAAGCTGCCATTGCTGTTTGAAGCAGCGCACAATTTTCAGCGTTCGGCGGCGGCTCCGGCTCGCGCGCGCTACGAAAATTTCTGCCGGCAAAACCAGTGGTGGCTCGATGACTTCGTACTTTTCGACGGCTTGCGGGCGCGCTTCAAGCTGGAAAGCTGGAACCGCTGGCCGCGTGAGCTGACGCACCGCGATCCGGCGGCGCTCGAAAAAGCGCACAAGGAGATGCAGGAAGATCTCGACCTGCGCCGCATTGTGCAGTTTTTTTTCTACGATCAGTGGCAGGCGTTGCGAAGCTATTGCCGGCAGCGATCGATCCAAATGGCGGGTGACATCGCCATCTTTCTTAATTTCGATAGCGCCGATGTCTGGACCCATCCCGAGCTCTTTCGGCTGAACGCGGAACTGGATCCTGAAGTCGTTGCCGGCGTGCCTCCGGATTTTTTCAGTGAAAACGGGCAGCGGTGGGGCAATCCTCTTTATCGCTGGGATGTGATGCAGGAGCAAGGATATGCGTGGTGGATCGACCGCATGCGCTGGGCCACGCAGAATTTTGACTACCTGCGTCTCGACCACTTCCGCGGATTTTCGCAGTTCTGGGAGATTCCGGCGAACGAGCCAACCGCGATCCATGGGCGCTGGGTCGATGGTCCGAAGGACGATTTATTTGCGAAACTGCGCGAAGCCCTGGGCGGACTGCCATTTTTTGCGGAGGATCTTGGCTATATCACGCCCGACGTTCATGCGCTGCGAGAGCGGCTGAAAATTCCCGGCATGGCGGTTCTGCAATTTGGATTTGGCGATGCTGGTGCGCACGTTCACTTGCCGCATACTTTCACTGCGGAGAAGGTCGTCTACACGGGCACGCATGACAACGACACACTGGTGGGATGGTGGGAATCAGGCGCGACGCCGGATGAACAGCAGCAAGCGGAGGTTTATTTCGGCGGATGCGAGAACGGCCGCTGTGAGGATGGGCGAAGCGAAGACAGGCGGCCTGGCGGTGTTCACTGGGCGATGATTCGCGCCGCAGCGGCGTCGGTCGCAAATCTGTGCGTTATACCCCTGCAGGATGTGTTGGGGCTGGGCAGCGTTGCGCGCATGAACATACCCAGCCGCGCAGAGGGGAATTGGTGCTGGCGCTTTGATGCCGGGTTGCTCGGTCCGAAATTGGCTGAGAAGCTGTCGATGCTGGTCACGGTGTGCGACCGGTTGCCGCAGCCAATAACGGCGGCCGGTCGTTCTGACCACAGTGGAGACGAGAACGAAGATTGGGTAGCGTGAGTAGTGTATTCTCGCTGGCGAAGCAAATTGAATAAATCACCCGGAGCACGACGCTGTGACCGAACCCGACCTTTCCACGACCGAGCCCATTATTCGCGCCCAGGCTGTCGAGAAGTTCTACGAGCAGCCAGATGGGAATCGCATTGAAGTCATCGCTCCGGTCGATCTCAATGTAGAACCGGGGAAAATTGTTGCTCTTCTAGGACCTTCGGGCTGCGGCAAATCGACGCTATTGCGGATCATGACGGGGCTCAGCAAACCGTCGTCGGGACAGGTTCTCTGGCATGGACAGCCGCTCACATCGCAAAATGCGGGCGTCGCCATCGTCTTCCAGAGTTTCGCGTTATTCCCCTGGCTCACCGTTCTCGACAACGTTGAAGCTCCGCTGGAGGCGCGCGGTGTGCCGGCGATGGAGCGCCATAAACGGGCTCTGCGCATACTCGATACGGTTGGCCTCGACGGCTTCGAGAGCGCTTATCCCAAAGAACTCTCTGGCGGCATGAAGCAGCGGGTTGGCTTCGCGCGCGCGCTGGTGGTCGAGCCCGAAGTTCTGTTCATGGATGAGCCTTTCTCGGCGCTCGACGTACTCACGGCCGAAAACCTGCGCAACGAACTGCTCGAGCTTTGGATCAGCAAGAAGATGCCGACCAAGGCAATTTTCATTGTCACGCACAATATCGAAGAAGCAGTGCTGCTGGCGGATCGTGTGATTGTGCTGGCGAGAAATCCGGCGTGGGTGCGCGCTGATTTTCCGGTCGACCTGCCGCAGCCCCGGGACCGCAAATCGCCGCGCTTTGTCGAGCTGGTGGATTACATCTACAAGATCATGACGCAGCCTCAACTGGCGCTGCCTGTGCCGGTGGCAGGCGCAGTCGCGCAAAAACCGGTGCGTCAGAAATATCAGATGCTTCCGCACGCACGCGTCGGCGGCATCGCCGGCTTGCTGGAATTGCTGCAGGACCGCGGGGGGAAAGAATATCTCCATCGTCTCGGCGAAGTGCTCATTATGGATACCGAAGATCTTCTGCCGATCATTGAGGCTGCGGTTCTGCTCGGCTTTGCCACGTTGAAAGAAGGCGATGTGCAAATCACCGAAGAGGGAGCGCGCTTTGCTGAAGCCGACATTCTGACACGCAAAATGCTTTTCCGGCAGGCTGCCCTGAATCACGTGGTGATCCTGCAGCAAATAGACAGTATTCTGCATGCCAAGGCCGATCATTCGATTTCAGAAGAATTTTTCTACGACATCCTCGACGAGCACTTCAGCGAGGATGAGGTGCAGCGGCAATTCGATACGGCGATGAATTGGGGCCGCTACGCAGAGATTTTTGACTTCGATCGCGAATCGCATCGTTTGATTCTTGCCGAACCGGTCGGCGAACCGCATCCGCCAACTTCGACTCCGGTGCAGTCTTGAAGCGTCCCCAACGCGTTGTTTTCCGTCCGCTGGTGCGGATCTGGTCGGTGCTGCCGCGTCCGAGCGCGGCGAGTCTGCCCGACCTCATCATGTTTTCGGCGGGGCTGGCGCTTTTCTATGGCATTGTCGAGGTTGGGCGCAACTGGCTGGGGCCTTTCCATCCACAAATTGAAATCAGCCGCAGCGTGGCCGCGCTTCCGGTTTATGCCGGATACTCGCTGCTGCGTATTGCGCTCGCCTACGTGCTGAGCCTGATCTTCGCCATCACGTACGGATACATCGCCGCGTATCGACCGCGTGCGGAACGGTTCATGATTCCGCTGCTCGACGTTTTGCAATCCATTCCTGTGTTGAGCTTCCTGCCTGGCGTAATGCTGGCAATGGCTGCGCTGTTTCCGGGCCGCCAAATCGGCGTCGAATTGGGTGCGGTACTGCTCATTTTCACCGGCCAGGTCTGGAACATGGCTTTCAGCTTCTATGCTTCGCTGAAGAGTATTCCCCGCGAGATGCGGGAAGCGGCCACGATCTACCGTTTCAACTGGTGGCAGCGCTTTCTACAGATCGAGTTGCCGTTCGCGACCATTGGACTTGTCTGGAATTCGATGATGTCGGTGGCGGGAGCCTGGTTCTTTCTGATGGCCTGCGAACAGTTCAGCGATTTCCGGCTGCCGGGTCTTGGTTCTTATCTTCAGACCGCCGCAGATAATGGCGACACGCGGTCGATCTTGCTCGGCATTCTTACGATGGTCGCGGTGATTGTGCTGATCGACCAGTTCGTGTGGCGTCCGGTGATCGCGTGGGCGGAAAAATTCAAAATGGAGCAAGTGGAGAGCACCAGCGCTCCAACTTCATGGGTGCTTGATTTCCTTCGCCGTTCGCGGGGCGTGGCGTTGTTTCGCAAGCGGGCGATTCGTCCGCTGCGCGAAGAGATAGTGCATTTTTTCGCAGGCCGGGAAGAGGTGCGCACCGATTCCCCAGACGAAAGCCGTGCCATCTTGTGGCTTTGGCGACTTCTCGGAATTGTGATCCTGGGAGTCATTGGCTATGCCGTCGTGCGGGTCGTTATGATCCTGGTCGGGCTGCAGGCTGCTGAATTCCATCAGATCGGGATTGGACTAGCCGCCACGTTCTTGCGAGTGAACCTTACTTTGTTGCTCGGCGCGCTCTGGACTATCCCTGTCGGTGTTGCTATCGGGTTTAATCCGAGGATGGCGCGCATCGCTCAACCGCTCGCGCAAATTGCAGCTTCGGTCCCAGCGACCGCTCTGTTTCCGGTTGTGCTGCTGGTTCTGATTCGACTGGGCGGTGGCCTGGGAGTGGGATCGATCGTTCTGCTGCTGCTGGGAACGCAATGGTACATCTTGTTCAACGTGATTGCCGGAGCCATGGCCATTCCCACCGATTTGAAAGAAGCCGCCAGTGTTTTTGGACTTCGCGGTTGGGAGCGCTGGCGCAAACTGATTCTGCCCGGAATTTTTCCGTTTCTGGTGACGGGGATGATCACTGCTTCCGGAGGCGCTTGGAACGCCAGCATCGTGGCTGAGTACTTTCATTTCAAGGGTCAGACTTATTCGACGGTGGGTATCGGCGCCATGATCTCCGCGGCTACCGACGCTAAGAATTTCAATCTGCTTCTGGCCAGCACCATCGCGCTGGCGGCGGTTGTAGTTACGACGAACCGGCTGCTTTGGCGAAGACTTTATCGGCTCGCGGAGACACGCTTCAAACTCGAAGGGTAAGACTTCAACCAATTTTCTGCTGGACGGGCGCTGACGCCCGTCTCTCCGTTTCTACGTCTTGCTCGTGCTCCTCCTTTGCCAAATTTGCTTACTTGTTGAACAATAAGTGGTTGTCTGATTGGCGCGAACGCGCCACAACAAAAGCAAGGAGCCTTCATGCCCGCAACTGGAGAACTTATCCGCCTCATGAATTACACCGACGACATCGCTACCACCCTGCGCCGCATCAGCGCCAGCATTCCGACGATGACCAAGGAGGAGTGCTCGCGCCTGGCCGAATATTTCCGCAAGTCCGATCCCAGCTTTGAAAGCGTGCTGCAGCGGCTGGAAAAAGCGAGCAAAGAAAACCGCGAGGACAAAGAGTGACGGAAGTCCGAACGGTGGCTGTCATCGGCGCCGGCATCATGGGCCGGGGCATTGCCCACGCTGCCGCTCTGGGCGGCTATCGCACGATTCTCGAAGATCTGCTGCCGAACGCCCTGCGCAAGGCGGAGACGGAAATTCGCGCCAACCTTGACAAGGCGGTTGAACTGGGCAAGGTCGAGGCCGGCGCGGCGGACGCGGCTTTCTCGCGGATCGAATACGCCGGTTCGGTCGACGAGGCGGCACGCGAAGCGGACCTGGTGATCGAGGCGGTCCCGGAGGAAATGGAATCGAAGATCGAGATTTTTACCATGCTCGACAAGATTTGTCGTCCTACGACGATTCTTGCTTCGAACACATCGTCGCTCAGCGTGACCGAAATTTCCAGCGTCACTTATCGCGCCCCAAAATGCATTGGCATGCATTTTTTCAATCCGGTGCACAAGATGAAGCTGCTGGAAGTTGTGCGCGCGTTGGAGACGGACGATGACACGCTGGCTGCCGTGGTCGAAGTCGGCAAGCGCATGGGCAAGGAAGTGGTGGTGATTCGGGAGTCTCCGGGGTTCATCACCAGCCGCATCAATGCCATGATCGGCAACGAAGCTTTCTATATGCTGCAGGAGGGCGTTGCCAGCGCCGCGGACATCGACAGGGCGCTGAAGATGGGTCTCAATCATCCGATGGGGCCGTTTGAGTTGGTGGATCTTGTCGGGCTGGATACTCGGCTCCATATTCTGGAATACCTGCATAAAACGCTGGGCGAGAAGTTCCGGCCTTGTCCGTTGTTGGTGCAGTATGTGAAGGCGGGGCGTTTGGGGCGGAAGTCGGGACGGGGAGTGTTTGAGTATCCGGAAGTTTTGGCGGGTTCGTCGAAGCCTGCTATGACGCATTGAAGAAAAATGCGAGATCCACGGGTTTGACTCATCGCAATGAGTCAAATATACTCATTCCATGGCTAAACGACTCCAAGTTATCTTGCCAGATCCGGATTATCGGGAGATCCAAATCATGGCGCGGTCACGCCACATGAGCATTGCGGAGTGGGTTCGGCAGGCGCTGGAGAAGGCTCGGCGCCGGGAGCCCATCGGCGGGATTGGTAAGAAACTCGAAGCGATTCGCGCGGCGGCCCGACACGAATATCCAGTGAGCGATATTGGCGACATGTTAAGGGAAATCGAGAAGGGATATTTGGCGGACTCCGGGCAGTGATTCTCGTCGACTCTAACATCCCTATGTATCTGGTAGGCGCGTCCCATCCTCATAAAAGCGATACGTTGCGACTTCTGGAAAAAATCGTCAGCGAGCGCCAACGGCTGGTCACTGACGCTGAAGTGTTGCAGGAAGTATTACACCGCTACGTCGCCATCAATCGTCGTGACGCCATTCAGCCGGCGTTTGATGCCCTGCTTGGCATGGTCGACGAGGTGTTATCGATTGATCGCCGAGTAACCGAACGCGCGAAAGAAATTGTTTTAGGATACAGCCAATTATCCGCGCGCGATGCCTTGCATCTTGCGGTCATGGAGCATCACGGAATCGACCAAATTCTGACCTTTGACCGAGGGTTTGATGGGTTTCCCGGCATCACGCGCTTGTCATAAGTACTTCTCTGCAACTAACGAAGTGTGCGGCAAGGATCTAAGGTACGCTCCGACCGCCGGCGACACGGGGAGAATTCCCTGAAGGGCGTTGCCGCAAAAAAGGAATAGGGGTCCTTCGACTCCGCTGGGACTTCACTGCGTGAAGTCCCAGCTACGCTCGGGATGTCAACGTGGTTATGAGCGTGAATTCTACTGGTTGATATCCTGCTTCGCTTCCAGCTTTTTCTCCAGGCCATCTAAGTAGCTTTTCTGGTTGTCGGGGGCTACGGCCAGCGACAGTTTCATTTCTTTTGCGGCATCGTCGTACTTGCCTTGGGCGCAGTACATGCGGGCGAGGCCCGTGTGCACGAACCACTGGTCGGGATGCTTCTTCGCGTTCTCCTGGAAGATGGCGAAGGCCTCCTGGTTGCGCTTCTCGCCCATCAACTGACGTGCGTAGGCATGGATCTGCAGCGGGTTGGCCAGATCGAGCGCCTTCTTCTCGGCGGAGGCGGCTTCATCTTTGCGATTCAGCGCCGTTAATACTTTCGTCTTGGTCATCTCGTTGTCGAAGCGATCTTCGTTCTCGATCGATTTGTTGGAATAGATCAGCGCGTCATCGAGATCGATTTTTTCGGTCAGCAGATAGGAGGCGGCGTCGTCCCAGCTCATCCACGTATATTGCGAGAGATTGCGGAGCTGCTTCTTCAGGCTGGCCTCGACCACGTCGTGCACATCGACCGAGACTTTGAAGGGGACGGCGAGCTTCTCCCACTCCAGTTCGACTATGGCTGAGTCGGGCTTGAGCTGATCGAAGTCGTAGGTGAGCGCGTTGTGCATGTCGGTGGGCCGCGGCTTCACGTTCACGCGCAGCGCATCTTCTTTTTCGTTGTAGGTGAAGGCTCCCCATGAGGTTGAGTTCTTGGAGAAGATAATCGTCCATTCATCGGCGGTTGGGATCATGTGCAGGCCGTAGGTTCCCTTGTCCAGCGGCTTACCTTCGATCTGGACGGGATCGCTGAAGGTTATGGTCGTGTTCTCGTTGGCTCCGGCCCGCCAGACTTTGCCGTAGGGGACGAGGTCTCCCCAGACTTTGCGGTCGTTGACGAGCGGACGGTGATAGCTGATGGTGACGTCGGTGATGCCGATACGCTGGGAAATTTCGGCGCGCTGGCTTTGCAGCGGGAGGTCAAGCACGAAGGATTGTGCCGGGCTGGGGATTGACATAACAATTGTTGCGAGTGTCAGGAAAAGGCAGAACGAGAGTGATGGCAGAGCTGGCTGCAACGTTCTTTTGAACATTCGTCCGAAAGTTTTGCGGAACATGGGGGAATGCCTCCTTCGCTGTTATGGAGCTAGAGTTCTTTCAACGGCTGCTGATTCCGGGGGCGTGCTCTGGTCGGCACTTAGACGGACGGTGGAAGAATTGGTAAGCACAAAGTTTATACTGCAGTCGAACCGAGATAGGCAAGAGGAGGAAATCCCGTGAAGAAGACACTTGCCCTGGTGTGCCTTATATCACTTTGCAACTTTACTGTGCTGGCTCAGGTCGCGAAGACGACTCGGGCCGTGCATACTCCTGAGAAATCTGGGATCCACGTGCCGCGGCAGGAGCCGGCGACGGGTCTGAAGAAGATCTATAGCAATCTCGGGGCGTCGAAGACCGATTTGTTTGACGATACTTATGGATATATCGTCTCCGGGCCCAACTCAAACTTCTCTGAGTTTCTCGCCCTTCCGTTTATTCCGAAGTATGACTCGCATGTTTCGCAGGTGCAGATTGCACTGGAGTCTTCGAGTGGAGACAACCAGGTGGACTTGAATATCTATTCGGATTCGGGGGGCGTGCCGGGGACATTATTGGCAGGGCCGGTGACGGTGAACAATCTGCCGGCCGCGGGAACATGCTGCACGCTGACGGTCGCCAACTTTACCCCGCTTGAGGTCACCGGTGGAACACGATACTGGGTGGTTGCGAATACGCCAGCCTCGGGAACGGGAAGCAATTTCGTTGGCAACTGGTACCTTGTGGTGCAAGGGAAGGTCCCGCCGACAGGAGCCGGCGGCGACGGCATTGCGTGGTTCTCGGTTCCCAGCCTCGATGAGCTGGCTGGGGAAGTGCTCGGGACGATTCCGTAGACTTACGCAGTTTCAACTCCTAAGCCCGTCCATCTTTTCTTCACTGCGACCGGCTAACCAGACAGCTACGCTCGGCGTCCAACTAGGTGAGGTTAGCTCCGCTTTTGCGGAACCCTCTGCGGTCTTCTCTCGTACTACATAACAGTGGCAGGAGACTCCGACAAACGTCGCGGCGCTTCTGCGATTCGATCACCATGCAGATGCTCATCGAAATCGTTCGCCAGTCGCTGGCCACCCTGTGGGCGCACAAACTGCGGTCGTTTCTTACCATGTTCGGGATTGCCTGGGGCGTTGGATCGCTGCTCTTGCTGGTGGGATTGGGCGAGGGTTTCCGCAGCGGGCAGGCGCGGCAACTGAAGAATCTTGGGCAGGACATTATGTTTACTTTCCCCGGGCGGGTTCCGGCGGTGGAAGGCAGCACGCAGTCGGGGCGTACTTATCACTTTACTTATGCGGATTATCAGGCCATTCGCAGCGAGGCCCGATCGATAAAGTATCTTTCTCCAGTGCTCAACCGCGAGGACATTCGCGCGGTCAGCGATTATGGGTCGACGAATGGGCAGGTCTTTGGCGTGGCTCCCGAATATAACCAGATTCGCACTATTCCGGTGGGGCCGGGGCGCTGGTTCAATGACGAGGACAATACGGAGACTCGGCGCGTCGCGGTCGTGGGCTGGGAATTGCTGAAGAATATTTTTCCGGGGCGTCCAGCGGTTGGATCTTCGATTCTGCTCAATGACATCAACTTTGAAATTATCGGCGTGCTCAAAAAAGTGGGGCAAGACGGCAATAACGGGACGAATGCGCGCATTTTTATTCCGGTGGAGACGATGCGGAATCTGTTTCGTCTGAAGGACGAGAACAGTGAGGATGCGATTTCGTTTCTGAACTATCGGCCGCTAACGCCTGCGATCAATCTGGCGGCTAAGCAGGAAGTGCATGACATCCTGGCGCGGCGGCACGGGTTCGATCCGAAGCTTACCGAGTCATTCGAGGACTGGGACACGATTGAAGACAACAAGCGCGTCGACAAGATTTTCGATGGCATGGATTATTTTCTGGGCGTGGTGGGAGTGGTGACGCTGGCGCTGGGAGCAATTGGGATCATCAATATCATGCTGGTTTCGGTTACGGAACGTACGCGGGAGATCGGGCTGCGGAAGGCGCTGGGAGCTACACATCGCGCCATCATGACGCAGTTTTTTGTGGAGGGCGCATTTCTGACGGCGCTGAGCGGCGGGATTGGGCTGGCTATTACCACGGCTTTTGTAACGCTGCTGGCGGCGTTGCCGGCGCCGGAAGGATTTGATACTCCGCGCATTGTTCCTTCTTCGGCGGCGATTGCTATTTTGTCGCTGGCGTTTGCGGGGATTGTGGCGGGACTTTATCCGGCGCGGCAGGCGGCGCTGCTGCCTCCGGTGGAGGCGCTGCGGCAGGAGTAGTTTTTATGATTCTCGAACTGGGGCGGCAGGCTTATAACGCGCTTCGACACAACCGAAGACGAAGCGTCTTGACCATGCTGGGCATGGCTTGGGGCATCGCCACCGTTGTGCTGCTCCTGGCTTATGGTTCGGGATTCGAGCGCGGGCTCTGGGTCGCTTTTCGATCGTGGGGAACGAACCTGGTTTTTGTTTTTCCGGGACGCACGTCATTGCAGGCAGGCGGGACGAAGGCGGGCAATGAGATCAAGCTCACGGTAAATGATCTCGATTACCTGCAGGCCGAGGTGCCGCTGGTGAAGCGCATTTCGCCGGAGGCGTTCAAGCAGAGCACGATCGCCTTTGGCACGCGCAGCGGCAATTACGGGGTGAGCGGCGTCTATCCTTATTACCAGCACATGCGGCGCATGGACGTTCAGGATGGAACGTTCTTTACTGACCTGGACGAAAATACGCGCAGCCGCGTCGCCATTCTCGGAGCCGACGTCAAGAAGAAATTGTTTTCAGGTGAGGACGCGCTAGGCGAGAAAGTACGCATCGACGGTATCTCCTATCAGGTGATCGGCGTGCTCAAACGCGTCATTCAAAACGGCGACGACAACATGAATGGGAAGGTGTACATCCCGTTCACCGCCATGAGCGATCTGATTAACACTTATTACCTCAACGCCATCGCCATGGAATACGAGGGCGATCACGCGAAGGTGACCGAAGCGGTGCGGCGGTCGATGGCGTTTCATCATGAGTTCGATCCCAAGGACAAGCGGGCGATTTTTGTGTTTGACGTTTTCGCCGACCTGCTTGACTTGCGGGTTATCACCACGGGCATCAAGATTCTGCTGGGATTTATCGGGCTGCTGACGCTGGGTATCGGCGGCGTGGGGTTGATGAACATCATGCTGGTTTCGGTGACGCAGCGCACGCGCGAAATTGGCGTGGAAAAGGCGCTGGGCGCGCGGGGTTGGCACATTCTGGTGCAGTTTCTGGCCGAGGCCCTGGTCATCACGTTGCTGGGCGGGCTGGCCGGAGTGCTTCTGGCTTACCTTGTTTCGTGGTCTGTGGGATCGCTGACTTTGTGGAGCGCTTTTGTCGAGAATGGCAAGGATGGCGACATTCGCCTCGCTATCGATTCCACTACGTTGCTGGCCTCGACGATGATTCTCGGATTTGTCGGCGTGATCAGCGGCATGCTGCCGGCGATCAAGGCGTCGCGGTTGGATCCGATCGAGGCACTAAGGTACGAGTAGTTCGTGTGGGGACGGGCGTCTCGCCCGTCCAACGGACCCGTCCCCGAATCTGGGTACAATGAACGGGTGTCAGACTCCAACTCCCTGCATAAGGTTCTTGATCATTTGCGGTTGTACGAGCATCCGCTGCTGGCGTTTTCGGCGCGCGATCGCGGTGGCGACATCGAGATTCTGATCGATCTTAGGAACTCTACCGTTCCTGTGCATACCTACGTGCTTCCT
Organism: uncultured Acidobacteriaceae bacterium; assembly: GCA_963775845.1. Classification (GTDB taxonomy): domain Bacteria; phylum Acidobacteriota; class Terriglobia; order Terriglobales; family Acidobacteriaceae; genus Acidiflorens. Next base: position 2,387,291 of record CAVZKN010000002.1, read on the forward strand.
ATTCATGCGCGCGATCTGGAGCATCCGCAGTTTGCCTGGCATCTGCAGCACCAGATTTACGACGGGCTGCACGACTATTTCATCGAGATGTTCGTTCGCACCCCGCAGGATCGCAGCGCCGTTCCTCCCCCATAAACGAACGAATTCCGCGTATCTCATTGGTTTATAAATAGCTTACAACTAAGTCCTTATTCCTCAAAGATTTAGCGGAAATGACGCGCTAAATCTTTGATTTTAAAAGATCGACACCTAGGGGGTCTCGATTGTCCCGCCGCTCGAAGATCGAAGAGGAAATCCGTCAGAACGGCCCAATTCCCTTTTCGCGCTATATGGAAATCTGCCTTTATGACGCTTCCGGCGGATATTACTCGGCCAACGCCGAGCAATTCGGCAAAGCTGGAGACTTTTATACTTCGAGCGACGTCCACGCTGTTTTTGGGCGGTTGCTGGCGCGGCAGTTTGAGGAGATGTGGCGGGCGCTGGATCGTCCGGCGCAGATTGAAATTCTTGAACTGGGGCCGGGGCGAGGGTTATTCGCGCGCGATGTGCTGGACTGGTCGAAGAAAAAGTTTCCTGAGTTCTTTGCCGCTCTCACTTACACTTTGCAGGAATCTTCGTCGGCGCTTCGCTCGAAGCTGCTGACTACTCTCGACAACCATCTTACTGGCGGAAAGGCTGCGCTTTCGCCTGTAGCGGCGGAGTTGGAGGCGGTCAAGATTCAGCGGACGCTGGGGCGAAAGCATCCTCTGATTGTCTTTGCGAATGAATTCTTCGATGCGCTTCCGGTCGAGATTCTCAGCCCTTCCGGCAAGCTTCATATTGGATTTGAAAATCAGCGGCTGTGCGAAATCTGGCTGCCAGCTCCTGCCGAGGAACTGGAATTCCTCGATCGGTATAGCGTCCATCCCGAAAGCGGAGAGCGCGTCGAGGTTTCTCTTCTCGGGCAAAAGTGGGCGACGGAAATTGCTGCTGCCAATCATCGCGGGTTGGCACTGGTGATCGATTATGGCTACGCGCGCAACGAGCAATTGGCGGGTCGGCATCGCGGAACGCTGATGGCGTATCGACATCATTCGGCTAGTCCTGATGCTTACCAGGCTCCTGGAGAGCAGGACCTGACGGCGCATGTCAACTTTACGGCACTAGCCGCGGCCTGCGAACGAGCCGGGATGCGGTGTGAAAAGCTGCTGACGCAGTCGCAATTCCTGATGGGAATTGGCGAGAAGAATGAGTTTGCCGATGCGTTTGAAGACTGCCGGCTTCCGCAGGAACGGGCGAAGGTGAGCCTGCAACTCAAGCATCTGGTAACACCCATGGGGATGGGGGAGAATTTTCAGGTGCTGCTTGGAAGCTGCGGCGTCGACGCGACGAAGCTAAGCGCATTGAGCGGGCTAAACTTTGCGTCCCGGTAATGAGTTAAAGCGAAAATTGTTGGATTGCCCGATCCCGCGGCGCTATACTACGCCGAGTTACGGGAGGGTCTTGTGAAGCGCTTCGTCTCTATTCTCGCCGCAGTGGTGTTGTTCAGTTGCATCGGTTTCGCTCAAAACAGCGCGGATGACATTCCAGCTACGAAGGCGGATGTTGAGAACTACTTTCATCTCATGAAGTCTCACGACATGATGAAAAAAATGATGGATACGATGACGCAGACGATGCATCAACTGATGCACGAGCAGTATGTGAAGCACCAGGACGAACTTCCCGCCGATTATGAAGCGAAGATGAACGCGATGGTGGGCGACATGTTCAGCACCATGCCAATGGACGAGATGATGGACGCCATGATTCCGGCATATCAAAAATATCTCACCAAAGGTGACATCGATAATCTGATCGCGTTTTATTCCACTCCTACCGGATCGAAAATATTACGGGAGATGCCAGCTATTTTGTCAGAGGCGATGCAGGATATGATGCCAATCATGAGCAAATATATGGAGACTGTCCAGCAGCGCGTTATGAAAGAAACGAATGACATGATCGCCCAGTCTAAGAAGAATTCTCAGGACAAAGCTCCAGCCGCGAACAATTAGAATGGACTCAAGCGGGCTTACCGCAGAGGCTAAGCCATACTTGCAAACACACTTATCGCAGCGGTGAACCGCTGCGCCGCCCCAAAACGCGTGCACGAGCGGATTTTCCGGCACTTAAAGTGTTGTGTACCAACGGTGCACCATTCTTGCGGCATTTAACATTTCTGAAATATCTCTCCAGTAAACTGCAGACGATGAGCTTGCCTCGCGTCGCGCGGTATGCGTTGCCTTTGCAGGTAGCGGCAGTGTGCTACCGGCGGATGAATGCGCACGCCGAATTTCTGCTCGTGCATACCAACGGCGGGAATAAATGGACGTTTCCCAAGGGTGCGCCGGAACCCCGGTTGTCGCACAGCCAGTCGGCGGAGCGTGAAGCTCGAGAGGAAGCAGGAGCAATCGGCGTCATCGAGCCTCGACACTTTCACATTTATGTGCATTCCAAGGGCGTCTTCTGGCAGCCGGGCGGAGTGCAGGAGTATGTCGTCAAGGCTTTCCTGATGGAAGTGCGGCAGACGCGAAGGCCCGACGAAGACGATCGCGATCCGACCTGGTTTGATGCCGAACGAGCGCGCATCATCCTGGCCAAGGGGCGCGAGGTGAAATATGCGCACGAACTGCAGACGGTGATCGATCGCGCGCTGGAGCATCTGGGGATTGCGCGGATGACGTTAGCTCGCTAAAGCGATCGAAGCTGCCGATTTCTTCTCGGTTTTTCATTGTTTGTCGGGTCCGTCAATCCGCCTCAACAACGTAACTCCCGTTTCGACCTTCGCCAAGTATGATGGATTGGGTTTTGGGGTCGAGAACGTCCGCGGATGAATTACGGGTTCGTCATCGATAATCGCAAATGCATCGGATGCCACGCGTGTACGGTTGCGTGCAAGACCGAGAACCATGTGCCGGTGGGTGTGAATCGCACATGGGTGAAATACGTCGAGAAGGGAGTTTTCCCCAATACGCGGCGTGTCTTTCAGGTCACACGCTGCAATCATTGCGCCAAGCCTCCCTGCGTGACGATTTGCCCGGTCACCGCGATGTACCAGCGCAAGGATGGGATCGTCGATTTCAATTCCGAGCGCTGTATTGGCTGCAAGGCCTGCATGCAGGCTTGTCCCTACGATTCGATTTATATCGATCCAGACGATGGCACGGCGGCGAAATGCCATTTCTGCGCGCATCGAACGGAAGTGGGACTGGAGCCGGCTTGCGTGATTGTGTGTCCAGAGCACGCGATTATTGCGGGAGATCTTAGCGACCCGTCGAGCGAAGCGGCGCAACTGGTGGCACGGGAGTCGGTGCGGGTGCGCAAGCCGGAGCAGGGAACTCAGCCTAAGCTCTACTACATTGAGGCTGATGAGAGCGCGATTGTGCCTACGGCGGCGCGGCACGAATCGATTTATATGTGGTCGCAGAGAAATCATCAGGTGTTTGGCGGCGGGGCCGTGTATCCAATCGACAGTCCCTTGTTGCAGGAGAATGCGCTGGCCGCTTACGACGTTGCGCACGCGCGCCCCTGGGGATGGCAGGTTCCGGCTTACTGCTGGACCAAGTCGATCGGTTCGGGAGCGCTGGCCATTCCGGCGATTGCTATGTTGCTGGGAAGATTGCCGGGCGACCGATTGCGCGATATTGCGCTGGCCACGGTTGCGCTCTTGTTCACGGCGCTGACGACTGTGCTGCTGGTCTGGGACCTTGAGCATAAGGAAAGATTTCTGCGGGTGGTGTTTACTCCGCAGAGTAAGTCGTGGCTGGCGCGGGGCGCGTTTATTCTGATTGGTTATAGCGGTCTGTGCGGAATTTTCTGGCTGGCGTCGGTGGCTGGATTGTCTGCGGTGGCTGCGGTGTTGTTATGGCCTACCGTGCTGCTGGGATTTTGCGCGGCGGCTTACACAGCGTTTCTTTTTGGACAATGCGAGGGGCGCGACTTGTGGCAGACTCCTCTGCTGCCGGCGCATTTGATTGTGCAGGCGCTGCTTTGCGGAGCGGCGGTGCTCGGCGTTGCTTCCGGGGGGATTTGGCGGCTCGGCGCAGAGTTTCGCGGTCGCGGCTCCAGCTCTGGCGATTTGTTTGGTTTTGCATTTGCTTATGCTGCTCGGTGAAGTTGCCATGACTCACACCACCGACAATGCACGTTACGGAGCGCGGCTCATGACGCATGGAGAATTCGCTCGTGCATTCTGGGGTGGGGGCGTTGTAGTGGGGGCCATTATTCCACTACTGCTTTTGCTCGGCGGTTTGTTGATTTTCGGCGCTCCAGGACGGATTGCGGTGGGCGTTGCCAGCGTGTTGGCCGTGATTGGGCTGTTGATTTTTGAGTGGTGCTTTGTAATGGCCGGGCAAAGCGTGCCTAACAGCTAGGGATCTGGCCGGCGACACCGGCGCTACGGAGAATTTCGATGACGGATTTTAGGCGCGACGGCAGCCACCTCTCTTCTTATCCTCCGGTGGAGAAGTGGGACGATTGGGTCGAGCTAGATCCCGAGGCTTGGCCGCGGCGCGTTGAAAAGCATTATCAGTTGGTGCCAACGATTTGCTTCAACTGCGAATCGGCTTGCGGGCTGCTGGCCTATGTCGACAAGGCTACAGGGCAGGTTGCCAAGTTTGAGGGGAATCCTCGACATCCGGCTAGCCGCGGACGGCTTTGCGCGAAGGGACCGGCTACGATCACGCAGATTCACGATCCCGATCGCATTCTTTATCCGATGAAGCGGTCGGGGCCGCGCGGGGGCGGGCAGTGGACTCGGACTTCATGGGACGAGGTGCTGGAGATATTAGGCGCGCGCATGCGCCAGGCGTTTCAGGAAAATCGCGGCGAAGAAGTCATGTACCACGTGGGGCGTCCGGGCCACGATTTCATTATGGATCGCACGCTGCAGGCGTGGGGCATCGACGGGCACAACTCGCACACGAATGTTTGTTCGTCATCGGCGCGGCTGGGTTACATGCTCTGGCATTATGCGGATCGTCCCTCGCCCGACCACGCCAATGCGCGATTTATTTTGCTGCTCTCGGCGCACCTGGAGTCGGGACATTATTTCAATCCGCATGCGCAGCGCATTATTGAAGGAAAAATGGCGGGCGCGAAACTAGCCGTCATGGATCCTCGGCTTTCGAACACGGCCAGCATGGCGGATTACTGGATGCCCAGCTATCCCGGGACGGAAGCGGCGGTGCTGCTGGCGATGGCGATGGTCATCCTGGGCGAAAATCGCTTTGACTCCGGCTTCGTAAAAAACTGGACCAACTGGGAAGAGCTTGAAGTGGATGGCTGGCGCGCACAAGGGCAGAGCTTTGAGGCGATGGTTGCAGCGCTCAAGCGGCACTATGCGCACTTTACGCCTGAGTTTGCGGAAAAAGAAAGCGGCGTGAAGGCGGAGGTCATCGTCAAGACAGCGCGCGAGATTGCTGCGGCGGGAAGCCGCTTTGCTTCCCATCTATGGCGCGGCAGTTCGTCGGGCAATCTGGGCGGATGGCAGACGGCGCGGGCCCTGATGCTGCTGCACGTGCTCACCGGATCGGTGGGAACTCCGGGCGGACATAATTTGAATGCGTGGAATAAATTTGTGCCGCAGCCATACAAGAATCCGCCACCGCAGAAAGGCTGGAATGAGTTGCTGTATCCGCTGGAGTGGCCGCTGTGCATGCATGAGATGTCTCCGCTGCTGCCGCACTTTTTGAAAGAAGGACGCGGGCGGATCGACACGTACTTCACGCGTGTGTTCAACCCGGTTTGGACTTATCCTGACGGATTTTCGTGGATCGAAATGCTGCGTGATGAAGGGAAGGTTGGATTGCATGCGGCGTTGACTCCGACGTGGAGCGAGACGGCGTGGTTCGCGGATTATGTTCTGCCCATGGGCTTCAGTTCGGAGCGGCATGATTTGATGAGCCAGGAATCTTATGCGGGGAGATGGATTGGATTTCGTCAACCGGTGCTGCGGGTTTTGCAGGAGCGGGAGGGGAAGAAATTCGAGCATACGTATCAGGCGAATCCGGGCGAGGTTTGGGAGGAGGATGAATTCTGGATCGAACTTTCCTGGGCGATTGATCCCGATGGTTCGATGGGAATCCGGCAGTGGTTCGAGTCTCCGTACCGGGCGGGGCAGAAGTTGACGGTCGATGAATACTACGGGTGGATGTTTGAAAATTCGGTTCCGGGATTGCCTGAGGCGGCGGCCCTGGAGGGATTAAAGCCGCTGGAGTACATGCGCAGGTTTGGCGCATTTGAAGTGACGACCGACGTGCACCGGTTGAATGAGAAGGCGGTGGCTGCGGCCGACCTTGCGGAGTCACAGATTGAAGCGAATGGAGTCGTCACGAAAGATGGCAAGGCGGTTGGCGTGATGATTGGCGAGGAGGCGGTGGTCGGGTACAACACGCCTTCGCGAAAGCTGGAGCTGTTTTCTAAGACCATGGCGGAGTGGCAGTGGCCGGAGTTCGCGCTGCCGGAATATTATCGCAGCCACATTCATCGCTCGGCGCAGGCGGCATCGATGGTGAAATCGGAGGCGGATTCGGGCGGGGAACTCGATCAAGCGTTCGATCCGCGCTACATGCCTTTGGTCGAGTGGCCAAAAGACGCGCGGGGCGAGGTGTTCACGTTGCTGCCGATTTTTCGCTTGCCGCATTTGATTCATACGCGGTCGGGAAATTCCAAATATCTTTATGAGATTGCGCACAAGAATCCGCTGTGGATGAATCCTACGGATGCTGAACGACTGGGAGAACTTAAGACTGGCGACTTGCTCAAGGTGCACACCGAGATTGGGTTCTTTGTGTTGCATGCGTGGGTGACCGAAGGACTAGCTCCGGGCGTGGTCGCATGCTCGCACCACATGGGACGCTGGCGGACGGGCAAGGATGATCAACTGGAGCGCATGTCGAGCGCCTGGGTCGATCTGAAGGAAGTCGGCAAAGGGCAGTGGAAGATGCGGCAGACTTCGGGCGTAGAACCCTACGAAACTTCCGATCCGGACACGAAGCGGGTGTGGTGGAGCGATGCGGGCGTGCATCAGAACCTTACCTTCCCGGTGCATCCCGATCCCATTACCGGCATGCATTGCTGGCACCAGATGGTGCGCGTAGAGCGGGCCCGGGCCGACGATCGCTATGGAGATATTTTTGTCGACACCAACCTCTCGTTTGCGGTTTACGAGAGATGGAAGGCGCTGGCTCGTCCGGGGCCGGGGCCGGGCGGGCTGCGACGGCCGTTGTGGATACCGCGAGTGGTGCGTCCGGAAGAGGCTGCATTTTATGTCGACGCGCCGAATGGAGCCAAGAAAGGCTGAAGGTCCCGGCCTGGCAGTTGTAAAATGAATAAATGCCGTTGCAAGCGGAAAATCCCAAATTTGGCAAGAAGCGCGTTGCGCCTCCGGATGAGACTTTTGAAGAGGCTGCTTATCTCAAGTCGCTGGGCGAAAAGCAGAAGGTTGTTAGCTTGAAGCTGGCCGACGGAGAGGTGGTCCGCGGCTGGATCGAATACTACGACAAGAACATGGTGCGGGTGACGCGCGAGGATGGGCCCAATCTTTTCATCTTCAAGCATGAGATCGTTTATATTGCGGAAGAGGGAAAGAAGAAATAACTCCAGCTTTCAGCCTTCAGCCATCAGGTAAACCCGTAAGGTCGCGACGCCGAAGAACTCTCAATGACAAGTAGTCAAAGTTTAAATTTGATTTCTCCGATGCAGGCTATGGCTCGCGAGGCGGGCAGCCTTTTGATGGGCTATTTTCGCGAGCACGTCAAGATTGAATATAAGGGCGATGTTGACCTGGTCACGATCGCCGATCGAAAGTCGGAGGCTCTGATTCTGGAACGGATTCGGGCGCAGTTTCCCGCGCATGACGTGATGGGAGAAGAGGGAACGCGCATTGAGACAGGGAGTGACTACAAGTGGTATGTCGATCCGCTGGATGGGACGACGAATTTTGCACACGCCTATCCCGTGTTTTGCGTTTCTCTGGCGGTGGAGTTTCGGAGGCAGCGGGTTGCGGGCGTGATTTACGATCCTACGCGCGATGAGATGTTTTCGGCGGAGTTGGGGAGTGGGGCGCAGATGAACGGGGCGGCGATCCACGTGTCGAAAACGGCGAATCTGGGAGAGTGCCTGGTGGGAACCGGCTTCCCTAGCCACAAGCGGCACAAGAATCCGAATATTTATTTTTATCACCAGATTACGTTACGCACACACGGAGTGCGACGGGCGGGATCGGCGGCGCTGGACTTGTGCAATGTGGCCTCGGGACGGTATGACGGTTTTTGGGAATTTAACCTCAATCCCTGGGATACGGCGGCGGGTGTGCTGATTGTGGAAGAGGCTGGTGGGCGGGTGACGGATTTCTCGGGTGGGCCGTTTCAGATTGTGAGCCGCGAGACGCTGGCTTCGAATGGGCTGGTGCATGACGCTTTGCTGCACCAATTTTCGGAAATTTTCGCGGGGCGCGGGTTGGAGGAGTTGCCAAGCCCGGTCGGATATGCGCAGGCGCGCAAGCTTTAGTGAAAGCCGGGGGGGCATACTTGAATTCCACAGTGGTGCAGTTACGGCGGGACGCCCTTCTCTCCACGAGCAGAGCATAGGCGTTACAATAAGCCACGTGGCATCGTCTCTCCTGGAACGACAGATCGTCAAGCGTCCTGACAAAGTGCGGCTGCAGGGGCGCATTCTTTTTATTACCGAAGATCCAGAGCTGATCAGCAAGCAGCTAGCCGGATGGGATCTGCCTTGGGATACTTCGAATCCCGCCAGCAATCCTAAGCTGCGCGACGACATTTCTACCGACGAGATCACTCCCGCGCACTATTGCTTTTACTTTGATCGCACGCTGGGCGAAATACCTTATGTGGGGCTTCGCTGCGGTGACACTCTTCCGATCGGGCGCGGCGATGTTAAGAAGGGTGGTTTCGTTTGCTCGGTTAGCGGCAAGCGGCGGGGCAAGGGATCGAGCCGCGAGCAGTCTCCTTATGCCGAGATGTGCGCCGGGATTCAGGTTGCCATTGCGGAGAATATCGAGCGCATCTACAAGCAGAATTGCCAGAACCTGGGGCTGTTAACTTCGACCAATTTTGCCTTGATCGACCGGATTCGCGCTGGGGAGGAGATTGCGCTCAGCGAATTTACCGCCGGCGAGGATGAGATTACCCGGCAGGTGATTGAGTATGGAGGATTGTTTCCGTTTAACGTGGCTCGGATGCAAGGGAAGATTTTTGTGGCGCCGATCAAGGCGGCGGACAAGAGTGTCCGCCCTACGCAACCCATGACGTTGGCGGAAAGGATTTTTGCCCGCCACATGGTTGCTCCTGATGGCACGGTGGGCGTCGCTGCAGTTCGGCCGGGGGATACGGGTTTCACGCGCGTTGATCTGCGCTTCAGCCATGAATACGTTACTCCGATGGCGGCTATTTTCTATGAGCAATTGGTCGGCAGAGATGTTCCGGTAAATGATGCTTCTACGATTCGCTTCTTTCGCGATCATCTTACATTTCTGGATGAGGTGATCTCCGAAGAAAAGAAAAAGATGGGGCTGCTGGATCTGGCGACGCAGCTTAAGTTGAAGCAGGAGGATTTTGCCAGGCAGCAGGGAATCAAATTGCATGGCGAACTTCGCGATCGCAAGGGGTCGGAGGGAATTTGCCACTCCGTCATGCTGGAGACTTATGCCTTGCCGGGACAGGTGAATGTCGGGTCGGATTCGCATACTCCGCATGTCGGCGCTATCGGATGCGTTGCGTTTGGCATCGGGACTACTGACGTTTTTAATTCGTGGATTACGAAAGACGTGCGCGTCAAGGTGCCGGAGTCGGTGAAGATTGTGATTCGCGGGCGGCGGCGTGCGAATGTCACGGCGAAGGACTTTATCCTGAAGATTCTTTCGCTGGAGTATGTGCGCAGCGGGAAGGCGCTGGCTAAGGTCATGGAATATGCGGGCGAAGCGGTCGAAGCTTTATCCGTAGATGAGCGCGCCACCATGACGAATATGGCGGCTGAAATTGGCGGGTTCACGGGGATTGTTGCTCCTGACAAGAAGGTGGTCGAGTTTCTGATGGAGCGGCGCGGGATGAAGCGGGATGAGATTGAGAAGATGATCGCAGGGTTGCGGAGCGATCCTGATGCTGAATATGCCGAGGTGATTGAACTCGGCGCGGCGGAAATCGCGCCAATGGTCGCTACTCCGGGCGATCCGGGGAATGGCAAGTATGTGCGAGAGCTTAAGGCTCCGGTGCCGATTGAAATCGCTTACGGCGGAACCTGCACGGCAGGGAAAAATGAAGACATGGATATGTATGCTTCGGTTCTGGCCGACGCGCTGAAGCAGGGAAAGCACGTGGCGAAGGGCGTCGAGTTCTGGATTCAGTTCGGGTCGCAGGAGACGCGAGAGTATTCGAAGCGGCGCGGCTATCTGGAAATTTTTGCGCAGGCGGGCGCGCGCATGATCGAGCCTAGCTGCGGCGCATGTATTAATGCGGGGCCGGGAGTGTCGACGCGTCCCGATCAGGTCGTGATCAGCGCGCAGAATCGAAATTTTCCTGGGCGCAGCGGGCCCGGGCAGATGTACCTGGCTTCGCCGCTCACCGTGGCCGCGAGCGCCGTGGCCGGATGCATTGTCGAGTACCAGCCGTCAAACGGATCAGTAGAATTTAGCAACGCGGAACGTCACCAGCGTGGGTGATCCCGCACCGTTTTCCGGCGTACTATATACTGTGCGCCAGGGTACATTTTCACGAAAACCTCCTTCTTGCCGGGCGACACCCGATCCCGCGTGTCCGGTGTAGTCCTCACTTCCCACAAATCTAGCCACCCGAAAAACAGCGGTTTGCGTAAGCCCCAGGATTCCCTATGAAAATTCTTCTGTACAACCCCGACAACGGGGTCACGCGTAATTTTATGCCGCATCTCTGGATGTTTCTGCTGCAGGCGCTGACGCCGCCGGGGCACGAGGTGCTGCTCGTCGACGGCAATGCGAGTCCGATGGACGAAGCGGGGATTGCCCAGTTTGTGCGCGACAACAAGATTGGATTGGTCGGCATCGGCGCGATGACACGAATGATTGCGAAGGCGTATCGCATGGCAGATGCGGTGCGGGCTACCGGAGTTCCGGTGGTGATGGGCGGGCCTCACGTTACGGAGATGGCGGATGAGGCGCTGGGTCGCGATGGCGGTCCGCGGCACGCCGACGCGGTTGCACTGGGCGAGGCCGATGCGACATGGCCGGTCATTGTTAATGACGCTGCGCGACATCAATTGAAGGATGTTTATGAGCCGGTCGACGCCTTTGGGCAGGAGGCGAAGCCTTCGTTGAAGGAGTATCCGGTAATTCCCTGGGAGTCGATTGATTTGAAGCAGTTCAATCTGGTGCCGCAGGCAGCGCGCGGCATGCTGCAGAAAATCGGCGAGGGCTGGGGATCGTTTCGCATTATTCCGGTCGAGTCGGGACGCGGCTGTCCTTATGGCTGCGAGTTCTGCACGGTGACGGGATTTTTTGGCGACTCGATCCGCTTTCGCACCAATGCCAGCGTGGTGAACGAATTGCTTCTGCTGAAGGCGCGCGCCCGCAAAGAAAAGGGGCAGATGGCGGTGTTTTTTATCGATGATAATTTCGCCATCAACATCAAGCGCACCAAGTCGCTGCTGCGCGACATTATTGCGGCCGGGGCGCAGTGCCATTGGGTGGCGCAGATCTCCGCTAATTTGTTGCGCGATGAAGAGTTGGTCGATCTGATTGCGGATTCGGGAGGGAAGTGGATTTTTATTGGCATGGAGTCGATCGATCCTGCCAATTTGAAAGATGTGAATAAAGGATTTAACAAGCCGGGCGAGTATGCGACGGTGCTGGAGCGACTGGCTTCGCGCAATGTTTATGCCATCACGTCATTTATTTTTGGCATGGATAACGATACGGTGGGAGTGGCTGAGCGGACGATGGGGCAGGTTAGGACATGGCCCCCGGGGCTGCCAATTTTTGGATTGCTCACGCCACTGCCGGCGACGCCTCTTTATAAGCGGTTGGAGAAGGCGGGGCGGCTGACCCGTCCCAAGCACTGGCAGGAATTTATTCCGTTTGCGATGGCGCACACGCCTTTGAAGATGACAATCGATGAAGCACATGAAGAGGTGAATCGCGGCTGGAAAGAAGCTTATAGTCCGAAGGCGCTGGCGCATGCGGTCGAGTCGCTCAACGATCAGCCGCTGGGTTATCGCGTCAATATTTTTCTGGCACGGATTTGTTTCCGCGGCATTTATTTTCCGATGATGGGGAAGATGGCTTGGGTCAAGGTCATTGCGCAGAACCGGCGAACGATTTTCAAACTCGTGCGGGAAGGGTTTAAACGCGATGCATGGCGCGGGGCTCCGGCGCGGATTCCCGCGGTCGCGGCAATGCAGACGGAAGGCGCAAAGGCGGTCGCGCAGGGGGCTGAGGGATAGGACCGCAAGAAGATCTATTCGGGATCGCGGGGAGCCACATGAAGCTGGAACCAGGAGGCTCCTCCTCCGAATGGACTGTGACGGGCAAAATCGGGAACAGGCGACAAGTAACCACCCTGGACATCAGAAGCGTCCTGCATCCAAGGCGGATTGTATTCGACAGGTTGCTCCACCTCGGACCATCGGCACGTCAGATGTCCTGTTTCGGTCTGCCATGATCTCATCGCAACTAGCCTCCGATGCTCTTCCTGGCCAAATTATATCTTTTCGGGAATAGCCAGGTGAAATCCTCGGAGCGCTGGAAGGGGTGTTGAAACATTCAAAGACTGCCTCGTCTTTCCCTGCCTGTACCGATCCCAGTGTTCTTGCTAAAATCGGAACAACAGTTCATACTGCGTGCGCCCGAGGAGCAAGAGATTCTATGGCCTATGTGATTGCCGAGCCCTGCATTGGAACCAAAGACACTGCCTGCGTTGATTCCTGTCCGGTGGATTGCATTCATCCCAAAAAGGACTCGGAGAAGTTCGCGACCGAGGAGATGCTGTATATCGATCCGGTGGAGTGCATCGATTGCGGCGCTTGCGTTCCCGTGTGCCCGGTGTCGGCCATCTTTGCGCTCGACGATCTGCCGGAGAAATGGGCAGAGTACACGGAGCGGAACGCGAAGTACTTCGGGCGGTAGGGCAGGCATCAGCCCTCAGCCATCAGGAAGATCAAGTGCGTCCGCGAAGAGCCGAAAACTGACGGCTGACAGCTCCATCCATTACAATCAAACCTTAAACTGTAATCTTCCATGGCGCTGAAGGAGTCGGAGGCGATTGTTCTGCGCACGTATCCGCTGCGCGAGTCCGACTTGCTGGTCACGCTGTTTACCCGCATGGAAGGCAAGGTTCGAGGGGTAGCGCGTGCGGCCATGAAGTCGCGCCGCCGTTTTGGCGGAGCGCTTGAGCCGCTTACTTATGTGCGGGCGTTTTACGACGACCGCGAACGGCAGGAACTGGCGCGTCTGGATTCGTGCGAAGTGATTGAGTCGCCTCTGGCCGTCGAAGTCAGTTATGCGCGAGCGGCGGCTCTGGCGCATGTGGCCGAATTGCTCGACGAGCTGATGCCGGACCGCGAGGCCAGCGACGCCGTGTTTCGGTTGAGCCTGGCGGTCCTGCAGCAGTTGCGGGGTCCGGCGGTGTGGATGCCGATTACTTACTTTGAGCTGTGGATGACGCGGCTCATGGGATTTCTGCCGGAGTTTTCGGAATGCGTTGTTTGCGGCCGGACGCTCAACGGCAGCCGGGCGTTTTATCACGCGCTGGCCGATGGGTTGGTTTGCATCGACGACAAGCGGATAGCGTCGTCGGAGCTTTCGCCCGAGTCGCGAAAGATTGCGGCGCAGATGCTGCGCTCGCGGGTGGCTGAGTTTTCTGAGATTGACTGGCCGAAAGCGGTGTGCGCCGACCTGCGCAAGTTTCTTCTTCAGATTCTGGAGCGGCATATTGAGAAGAAAGTGGTGACGGCGGGAATACTGGAGAAGATTGGCGGGTAGTTACCATCGCATCTTTTCAGTCGCATCTGGAGATTTGCGACGTAAATAGTAAATATAAGTTGTCATCCTGAGCGAAGCGAAGGACCTATGCAGGTTGCCAGCGAGTACATAGGTCCTTCGCTTCGCTCAGGATGACAGCCTGAATTTATGGCACGTTCGGATTTGTCACAACTTGGAATTATGTCGGTACCAAAATCCAATTCGCTGACGTTCCAGGAACTCATCCTGAAGCTGCAGGCTTTCTACGCCGCGCGCGGAGCGGTCATTCAGCAGCCCTACGACGTCGAAGTCGGGGCGGGAACCATGGCTCCGGAGACGTTTCTGCGGGTGCTGGGGCCGACTCCTTATAAGGTGGCATATGTGCAGCCCTCGCGGCGTCCGGCGGATGGGCGGTATGGGGAGAATCCTAACCGGCTGTTCAAGCATTTGCAGTTGCAGGTTATTTTGAAGCCGCCGCCGGAGAATGTGCAGGAACTTTATCTGCAATCGCTGGGGGCGATCGGGATCGACTTGCAGCAGCACGACATCAAGTTTGAGGAAGATAACTGGGAGTCTCCTACGCTCGGCGCGTGGGGCATTGGATGGCAGGTGATGCTTGACGGGTTGGAGGTCACGCAGTTCACCTACTTTCAGCAGTGCGGCGGCGTTGACCTTGATCCTATTTCGGCCGAGCTTACCTACGGGCTGGAGCGGCTGTGCGCTTTTCTGCAGGATGTCGATTCGATCTATGACATTGTCTGGGCGCGCGATCCAGAGACCGGCAGGGAAGTGAAGTATGGAGAGGTGCGGCTGGCGGATGAGCAGCAGTTCTCCACATACAACTTTGAAGCGGCGGACGTGGCAAGCACCTGGAGGCATTTCGAACTTTGCGAGGCGGAGTGCAGGGGGTTGCTTGATCGTTATGCTGCGCTGGCTAAGGATACGGATAAAGATAAAGACACGAGCGAAGGCGATGGGGTTGCGCGTGAGAAGTCACGCTTTCCTTTGCTGGGCGCTTACGATCTTTGCCTGAAATGCTCACACTATTTCAATATTCTCGATGCCCGGGGCGCGATCTCCGTGACCGAGCGTGTGGGCGTGATTGCGCGGGTGCGAGCTTTGGCTGTGGGCCTTGCCAAGGCCTGGATGGATCAGCAGTACGGAGCTGAAAAAAAAAGTGAGAAGAGCGGAGAGGCGGCAAAGGCAGGAAATAAAGATAAGAAGACGAAGCTGGCCCCAGTTCTCACTTAGAATTCTAAGTTGTGTCATCCTGAGCGGAGTGGGAACTTCGCAACGCGAAGTTCCTAAGAAGTCGAAGGACCCCTGCCCTAGAACGGTTCTCAGGATGGCAGAAAACAAAGCATGCCTGACTTTCTACTCGAGATCGGATGCGAAGAGATTCCGGCGCGGATGATCAATGCCGCTTCTCGTGAGCTGCGCGAGCGCCTGAGCGCGTTGCTGCAGCGCGAGCGTCTGGAGCCGGCGGGCGCGATCTCGCATCTCGACACGCCGCGGCGTCTGGCGGTGATCGCCCCCGGAATTCCTGCTTCCCAGCCGGATATTACGGAACAGGTGAATGGTCCATCCGCGCACGTCGCTTACAAGGACGGCCAGCCGACTCCCGCTGCGCATGCGTTCGCCAAGAAGGTCGGAGTCGATGTCGGCAGGCTGGAGAAGGTCAGCACTCCCAAGGGTGAATATCTGGCGGCTACGGTAACCCGCAAGGGTCGAGGGTCGGCTGAGATTCTTGCCGAAACTCTGCCTAAGGAAATTTCTTCGCTGTACTGGCCAAAGAATATGTACTGGCGCAAGCGCGGACAGTTGTTTGTGCGTCCGGTGCGCTGGCTGGTGGCGATGCTGGATGAAGATGTGGTGCCACTGGAGGTGTTTGGAGTCGCGGCGGGCAAGACATCTCGCGGACACCGCATCATTGGCGAGGAGGCCGTCGCCCACGGCGGAGTGAGTGTGCCGATCTCGACGCCCGGCGCCTATGTCGAGGCTCTGCGCGGCGCGAAGGTTCTGGGAGCAACGGAGCGCGAGCATGTGATCCGCAAGGCTCTGGATTCGGCTACGCGCACAATTTCCGGTGCGCGCTGGCGCGAAGACGAGGCGCTGGTCGCGAGCGTCGTCAATCTTACCGAGTTTCCTTCGGTCATTCTCGGCAGCTTCGATCGCGAATTTCTTGAGCTGCCGGACGAGGTGCTGGTCACGGTGATGCGCGACCATCAGAAATATTTTGCCATCGAAGATGCGCAGGGAAGGCTGCTGCCGCATTTTCTGGCAGTGCTGAACACGGCGGGCGATGCCGAAGGATTGATTCGTCATGGCAACGAGCGCGTGCTGCGCGCGCGCTTCAACGATGCTCGCTTTTTCTGGCAAACGGATCAGAAGCAGACGCTGCGGCAGCGCGTCGACTGGCTGCGCAATGTGACCTTCCAGAAAGATCTGGGCAGCTACTATGACAAGACTATGCGCGTGCAGCGCATGGCGAGTTGGCTGGCCGAGACGGTGAAGCAGAGCGGCATGGCGATACGGCCGGGAGTAATTCACAAAGCGGCTTTGCTGGCCAAGGCCGATCTGACGACCGAGCTGGTCAAAGAGTTTACCGAGCTGCAAGGAATTGTCGGTGGCCTTTATGCCTGCGTGCAAAAGCTCGATGAAGAGCTGCGGCCTGAAGTGCAACTTGAAGTTTCACGGGCTATCTACGATCACTACAAGCCCGAATCAATGGAGGACAGCGCTCCTGCGACGGTTGAGGGAGCGGTGCTTTCGATCGCGGACAAAGCCGACTCGATTGCAGGAATGTTTGCGCTGGGGTTGGTTCCCAGCGGGTCCAAAGATCCGTTTGCCTTGCGGCGGCAGGCGAATGGGATCGTTAAGACGATTGCGGAGCATAAGCTGCCCTTGCGCCTCTCCGAGATCATGGCGGATGCGCGAGTTCGTTATCGCGGCTCGGCAGCGGAGAAGAAATTCACGAGCTCCAGCGTTGGTTATGACGAAGCGGTGCAAGGGTTTTTCCGTGAACGCCTCGAGTTCTACTTGAAGGATGCACGGGGCTACGTTTATGACGTGATCGCCGCTGTGCTGGCGGTGAACGCCGACGATGTGGTCGACGCCATCGCGCGGGCCGAGGCGGTAAGCAAAGTGCGCGGTTCGGCGGACTTCGCTTCGATTTCGGTTGCATTTAAGCGGATCAAGAATATTTTGCGCCAGGCATCTGAAAAGACTACAGTTATTGCTATCCGGGTCGATCCTAATAGTTTGCGGGAGGAATCGGAGAAAGAGTTGGCGGCATTGGTTCCGCAGACTGCGGCTGCGGTCGAAAAGTTGCGAACCACGCGCGACTATGAAGGGGCGTTACTGGAAATAGCCAAGCTTCGTCCGGTGATCGACAAATTTTTCGATTCCGTCATGGTGATGGTGGACGACAGTAACCTGCGCGCCAATCGACTGGCACTGTTGCAGAGCGTGGTCAAGGAATTCTCGACCATTGCCGATTTCTCCGAGATTGTGACCGAAGGCAAGGAATCTACGAAGTAGAAGAAGAGGACATATTATGGCAACGACGACTCTCCCCGAAAACGAAATCATGGAAACGAAAAATGCGAGAACGCAGCCGAGCAACTCAAAACCTGTTGCGACGAAGTATGTCTACTTCTTTGGCGGCGGCAAGGCCGATGGCGATGGCAAGATGAAAGATGTTCTGGGCGGCAAGGGGGCGGGGCTCGCCGAGATGACCAATGCCGGGCTGCCCGTGCCTCCGGGGTTCACGATTCAGACCGAGCCCTGCCGCGAATATATGCGCCAGGGCGCGGTCTCGAAAGAGGTTGATCGCCAGATGGAAGAGGCGCTGGCCAAACTGGAAGATCTGCAGGGACAGAAACTGGGCAAGGGCGACCATCCGCTGCTGGTGAGCGTGCGTTCGGGGGCAAAGTTCTCCATGCCGGGGATGATGGATACGATCCTCAACCTCGGTTTGAACGATCAGAGCGTCGAGGCGCTGGCGAAGCAGACGAGCAATCCGCGATTTGCGTATGACTCGTATCGGCGCCTGATTCAGATGTTCGGCAACGTAGTGCTCGATGTTGAGAAGCATGTGTTCGACGAAATTTTCGACGCCAAGAAGAAACAGAAGAAAACGAAATTCGACACCGGGCTTGATGCCAAGGCTTTGCAGGAAGTGATCGCGGAGTACAAAAAAGCGGTCAAAAAGCACGCCAAGCGCGACTTTCCGCAGGAGCCGCTGGAACAGCTGGTGATGGCGCGAGACGCTGTGTTCCGCTCCTGGCAGAACGACCGCGCCAAGACCTATCGCCGCCTGAACAGCATCGACGACATGCTGGGCACCGCCGTCAACGTGCAAGCCATGGTGTTCGGCAACCTCGGCGATACCAGCGGTACGGGCGTCGGATTTACGCGCAATCCATCGACGGGTGCGAAAGAGTTCTACGGAGAGTTTCTGTTGAATGCGCAGGGCGAAGACGTAGTGTCGGGCGTGCGCACGCCGGTGCCGATTGTCGAGCTGGAAAAAATTATGCCGGACGTTTTCCGGCAACTTCGCGAAATCACCACGCGGCTGGAAAATCATTACAAGGACATGCAGGATTTCGAGTTCACGATTCAGGATGGCAAGCTTTACATGCTGCAAACGCGCAATGGCAAACGCGCGGGGCTGGCAGCGGTGCGCATCGCCATCGAGATGGTGGAAGAAGGGCTGATCACGAAAGAAGAGGCGATTTTCCGTCCGGAGCCTGACCAGCTTGTCTATTTTGTGGTTCCGCGATTGGACGAAAAAGATGTCAAGGTCGAGAACGTGCTGGCGAAGGGATTGCCGGCTTCCCCTGGCGGCGCGGTCGGGCAGATTGCTTTCACCGCGGCGGATGCGGTGAAAATGGCGGGCCACGGCAACGAGAAGAATCCAGTCATATTAGTGCGCGCTGAGACATCGCCGGAGGACATCGAAGGCATGGTGTCGGCCGCGGGCATTCTCACCTCGCGCGGCGGCATGACCAGCCACGCTGCCGTGGTTACACGCGGTATGGGCAAATCGTGCGTGGCAGGCGCGCACGAAATCGATGTGGACGAGAAAAAACGCGAGATGCGCGTGAAGGGGCAGGTCTTCAAAGAAGGTGACTGGATCGCGCTCGACGGCTCGACCGGACGCGTGATCAAAGGCAAGGTGAAGACGGTTCCTCCTGATCCCAAGCATCTTGATTTGCTGGATAAGTTTATGAGTTGGGCGGAACCTTATCGCACAATGAAGGTGCGCGCCAATGCCGATATTCCGCGGGATGCGATCAATGCGCGAAAATTTGGCGCCGAGGGCATCGGCCTTTGCCGCACCGAGCACATGTTCTTCGGCGAAGAGAAAATTCCGCATATGCGCGACATGATTCTCGCCGAGACGGAAAAAGAACGCCGCGCCGCGCTGAAGAAGCTCTTGCCGATGCAGCGCAAGGATTTCGATGGCGTCTTCCGCGCCATGGATGGGTTCCCGGTTACGATTCGCACGCTCGATCCGCCGCTGCACGAATTCTTGCCCAGTCGCGAAGAGCTGATGGTGAATATCGCGACTCTTCCCTATGCGGGCGCGTCGCGGAAAAAAGAGTTGGTAAACAAGTATCGCGACTACGGAGTGAAAGCGGCCGGCGATTTGAAGAAAGTTTTGCCGCTGCTGCTCAGCCGCGTCGAGCAGTTGCATGAAGTGAATCCCATGCTCGGGCATCGCGGATGCCGCCTCGGCATTACCTATCCAGAAATCACCGAGATGCAGGCGCGCGCCATTTTTGAAGCAGCCGTGGCTGTGGCGAAGGCTGGCATCAAGGTTTTTCCCGAGGTGATGATCCCGCTCACCGCTACAGTAAATGAAATGGCGAACCAGGCGGCGATTGTGCACCGGGTGGCGAAAGAGGTCTTCGCCGAAAAAGGGCAGAGCGTGGAATACCTCGTGGGCACTATGATCGAGTTGCCGCGCGCCGCGCTCGTCGCCGACAAGATTGCTGAACAGGCTCAGTTCTTCTCGTTTGGCACTAACGATCTCACGCAGACGACCTGGGGTTTCTCGCGCGACGACGTCAACAAGATTCTGCCTACGTATCTCGCGGATGGAATCATCAAGCAGGATCCATTTGCCGTGCTGGATCGCGAAGGCGTCGGTCAGTTGGTCAAGATGGCGACCGAACGCGGGCGCGGGGCGCGTCCCAATCTGAAGGTTGGGATCTGCGGCGAGCATGGCGGCGAGCCTTCGTCGGTTGAGTTCTGCTACCAGACCGGATTGAACTACGTTTCCTGTTCACCGTTCCGCGTGCTCACAGCGCGGCTGGCGGCGGCTCAGGCGGCAGCGGGCGAGAAATTGCAGATGGCTTCGGGGCGGACTAAGTGATCAACGCGGAGAGCGCATGGGGATTCTGATCTGTTTTCTTTCGCGTCATAAAATTTAACGCGAAGGCCGCGAGAAATGCGGGGCGGAAATCACGGGAAAAAAGAAAAAGCAACTCAGCGCTCCCGTGGCCCTCTTTGCGTCCTCAGTGTTCAGGTTTAGTTAATTCTTTGCAGGCGGTTGATTAGTTTCTGTGCCAGGTTTTCTTCCGACTCCGACCACAGCAGACGTCCGGTCGCGCCCGCATTCTTTTCCACCTGCGCCGTGAACTCCACCAGTTTTTGCACGTTGCTGCGGATGTGATTTTCCGTTTCAGCCGTGAACTGGACTTCTTCGTGCAGGAATGACGTGTCGAGACCGAAGTCGATTTGAATGTGTCCGCTTTGTTCCGCGGCGCGCTCTTC
Organism: uncultured Acidobacteriaceae bacterium; assembly: GCA_963775845.1. GTDB lineage: Bacteria > Acidobacteriota > Terriglobia > Terriglobales > Acidobacteriaceae > Acidiflorens. Next base: position 2,408,046 of record CAVZKN010000002.1, read on the forward strand.
GAATTCCAGCCCCTGCGACGTCAGGCGGATGAGCGCTGGCGCCAGACTCCATTTTTCCGCTCGCTCCGGAACAGTCCACAGATCCCAGTAGGCCTCGAAAACATAGGCATAATCGTCGTGCAGAAACTCGGCAACCTCGGCCACCGCCTCCTCGGGTGCGACGCCCGGACGGTAGCGGCGCTCGAGAATCGTGGGCTCGCTCCAGGAGACGGGCTGGATGGCCGAGTAGGTCACACCGCTTCGCGACGCGGAGAAAGGAATCTGCTGGAGCACCTTGACCGTGTGCAACAAAATCTCGGGCTCATCGAAGCTGGGAAACCACAAGCTCAAGTACAGCGAATCGGCCATTAGGATATTTTAAATCCAACGCGAGTGGACCGCTGACGCTCGCCGGCATCTTCGCCGTCTACGCGGCACGTGAGGACGGGGCGAACGCTCCTGTCACTGGAAGTTGCGGATAGTCGCGGTTTTGACGCGACAAAAGTGCCCTGTTAGTATGAACTTCGGCGGCAAACATCGTCTGCACAAATCATCTCATCCAGAATCGTCCCCGTCGTCTAGCCTGGCCTAGGACATCGCCCTTTCACGGCGGTAACACGGGTTCAAATCCCGTCGGGGACGCCAACAAAATCAAGTATTTGCAGGAACCCCAGTTTCCGACGCGGTACGCATTACGGTACGGTCTTGTTTGCGAGTGACCAAGCGAAGCACCTTTCTGTGCGCCATCTGCTTCTCGTCCGACATCGCTTCATCGTAGATGTCCATCGTCACTTTGATGGAGTTGTGGCGCAGCAGCCCTTGGACGACCTTCGGATCGCCGTTATTCTGCCGCAGCAGTGTGGTATAGGAATGGCGTAGCGTGTGCCATCCCTTGATTTCGATTCCTGCCTCGCTTGCCGCAGGTTTGATGTGGTGCTGCATGATGCGACTCATCCAGTACGGTTGTTTGCCCTTCATTTTCGGGCTAGCGAAGATGTAGTCACTGTTCTCGGCATAGGGGGTCTCCTGTCGCCAAGCCAACAGTTCATCAAGGAGGTCATCGTCCAGGGGAATGGAGTTCTTGGACTTCTCTGTCTTCACTGCTCCCACGTGCTGCTTAACAATTGAGCGCCTGGGGGTGAGCTTCCTTTCGCCGAAGTCGATATCTTCCCATTTGACGCCGCTCAACTCCCCTCTGCGGAGGCCCGTACCGAAATCGAGCAGCACCATGATGCGTTCCCTCGGTTTCAATACTTCGAAAATGAGCTGGGATAACTGATCGACGTTAAGACGGCTCGGAGTCGACAGACGCTGTCCACCCTGGCGAACGGCCGAGATGGGATTGTGGTCAATCCATTCGTAGCGAATGGCGTGTGCGTAGAGAACGTGCATGAGGTCTCTGATTTTCTTCTTGGTCCCTGGAGCCAGAGCCTTCCCGTTCGGCTTTTTGAGTGGTGAGAGCCAATCTTCCACAGCGATTGCCTTCACTTCCTCAAGCGCTACCTCACCCCATCGGGGAACGATCCACCTCCGCAAGTAGCTTCGGTAGTTGTCCTTGGTTGAGAAAGCTCGCCGGCTCTTAGGATCTGTTTCCATTGAGCACTCTTTCTGCAGCCAGTGATCCACCAGTTCCTTGAGGGTGCTAGGACCATCCCCAGATCGGCGACCCAAGCCAAGACGCTGAACCTCTCTCCGTGCCGCGGCCTCGCTTCGAAAGTCTTTAGCTAAGCCGAGTACACGCTTGCGTTCAGTGGGCCGACCATCAGTTCCAGGGTCATACCATCGATAGACCAAAACAGCACCGGACTTCCTTTGGATCGTGCTGAGGAAGCCCTTACTCGTATGCCTCTTTCTCATTGAAAACCTTCCCTTTCAGAAAGAGGCGGGCGGCGATCCGAGTGTAGCTTTCTTTTCATCCACTCGTCTAGCTGAGAGATTTTGAAGCGCCATATCTTGCGCATTCCATTTCCCCAGGGGTATGCCGGAACCTCACCCTTGCGTGCTTTCTGCATAAGAGTTTTGGGTGCGATGTCGAGATACTCAGCGGCCTTCTCAACTGACACGTAGGGTTCAAAGTGTGTCGTAAGGGCTGGCGTTGCCGGACCTGGCTGCGTCGACATTTGGGGTCCTATCCTCGCGGACTCCTTGAGTTGCCCGCGGTGAACGCCCGTCAGACCCGTGACGCGATTTGCCGGCGCGATGTGGCGACCCGGTTATGACGACCGCTGGCTGGGAGCGCGCAATTTGAGTTGTTTTAGACTGGAAGAAGATTTCAGTCAAACGCACTTCGTAGCGGACGCTCATTTCCAGCCATAGCGAGGCAAGCCAGGACAATAACCGCTTGGATGCCTTGATCTTAGCCTCCGCCATAATCCCTCGATCGAAGCGGCCGGAGTGTTACCACCCAAATTGTTCTCAGTTCAATATTCCTGTGTATACCGTGAACCGGTGATCCTGCTGAGATCGCGAAACTCCCGGATGAATCCTTCAACTTCCAATTAGCCCGTCACTCTGGCACGATCGCGCCAAGCCCGCTAGTGTATCAAGGAGGGCGCTCGTAAAGTAAAGCCGCCGAAGCACAAACCCTGGTGCTTCGCCATTGACCTTTCGTGAAAAACAAGTGATCCCGGAAATGCTACGATCACGCCAGCCTGACTCAGTGGGCCGAATGAGGGAGATATAATGGGCGCAGATCATCGCCCGCTCGTCCTGTTAACGGGAGCGTCAGGCTACATCGGGGGGCGCCTACTCAAGGAGTTGGAGAAAGCGGGCTGGACCATTCGCTGCCTGGCTCGACGCCCTGATTTTCTCAGACCAAAAGTTGCTGCTTCCACGGAAGTCGTTAAAGCAGATTGCCTGGATCGCAGTTCACTAGTATCGGCGATGGCAGGAGTGCAGACGGCGTATTACCTGGTCCACTCCATGGGGTCTTCGGGTAAGTTCGAACAAGAAGACCGCGAAGCCGCCCAAAATTTCGCCGACGTAGCGCGCGATTCTGGAGTACGACGCATTGTCTATCTGGGTGGCTTGGGGAACCAGGACCAAGGGCTCTCCGCTCATTTGCGCAGTCGTCACGAGGTTGCAGACATCCTGCGAAGCTCCGAGATCCCCACCATCGAATTTCGCGCATCCATCGTGATCGGATCCGGCAGCCTGTCATTTGAAATGATTCGCGCGCTGGTACAGCGGTTGCCGGTGATGATCTGCCCGCGCTGGGTGGCCGTCAAAGCCCAGCCGATCGCGGTCGAAGATGTGGTTGCATACCTGATGGCCGCGCTGGTGTTGCCGGTGGAACAGTGCGGAGTTTTCGAAATCGGGGGCACCGACCAAGTCAGCTACGGCCAGATCATGCAGGAGTATGCCCGGCAATGCGGCCTCCACCGATGGATGATCCCGGTTCCGATCTTGACGCCTCGGCTCTCAAGTTTGTGGTTGGGCTTAATCACGCCTGTTTATGCCCGCATTGGCCGAAAGCTCATCAATAGTATGCGCAACCCAACTCTGGTGCACGACAACTCCGCTTTGACCGCCTTTGACATCAAGCCGAAAGGTTTGCGGGAAGCGATAGAGAGAGCTCTTCACCATGAAGACCAGGAATTTGCCCTGACTAGTTGGTGCGACGCTCTTTCCTCGGCGGGGAAGCCGCAGTCCTGGGGAGGCACGAAGTTTGGCACCAGGCTCGTCGATTCTCGGACCGTGCAACTATCGGTTCCGCCAGCGGCAGCTTTTGCTCCGATTCAGCGCATCGGAGGTTTGAATGGTTGGTACTTTGCCAATGTTCTCTGGTGGTTTCGAGGCGCAGTGGATCTCCTCGTTGGCGGCGTGGGACTGCGCCGGGGCCGTCGCGATCCTCACACTCTTTCCGCAGGCGACGCACTGGATTTTTGGCGAGTGGAAACCTTTGTGCCGGATCACGAACTCGGTCTGGTCGCTGAAATGAAAGTGCCGGGCCGCGCGTGGTTGCAGTTCGAGGTGGAAGCAAATAGCCGAGGCTCCGTCATTCGGCAGACCGCTATTTTTGATCCTGCCGGATTGGCGGGGCTTCTCTATTGGTACATGCTTTACCCTGTGCATCGCTGGATTTTCGGCGGAATGCTCAAAGAGATTGCAGCTGTCGCAGGACGGAGGACAACTACTTCCTCACTCGGGGCATGACAATCAGTTTCCACAGAATCCCTCACAGAATTAAACACCCGGGCCGTATGAAGGTCACCCACAGAACCGGCGGTTCGCGACCCGATTCGAGCCATCGAATACAAGTCCCGGTGTGTCGGCAAACCTTACCTTACGGTTACTTCAGAGTGGCCCGTGATCCGTCCAGAATCGATGCGAGCTGCGGAGATCGCTTCCTACAAGCCGACTTATCATTACCGATCTGGCCAACTTCCGCGAAGCCCGTTTCCGGATAATTTCCGTTTGGCCGACTTTTCGTTCCTGATCCGGTCAACGGTCGTACCGGCCCCAGGTCCGGGGCGGTCGCCGGGGCACGCTGCTAAGTGCCAACTCCACTCGTCGCGAGGATAAACCCAGCCGCATTGAAGATGGCATGAATGATGATCCCGACCCATGTGTTTCGCCGCCGCTGCACGATCCACGGTAAGAGTAATGTGATCGGCAGCAACGTCACCATGATCGGCCAGCCGAAACTCCAGTGAAACAAACACCACAAAATTCCATTTGGCAGCCATGCAGCCCGGCCGAATCTGGCCTCCTGGCGTGGCAGAACATAACCGCGCCAGCACAGTTCCTCACCCAGGATGTTACTGAGAAACAGTGGAATCCATGCCGCGAATACCCAGGCGTGCAAACCCGGGGTGTGTTGCAGGAACCAGGGTGAGGGACGGAAGCTCGGGTTTACATAACGCACCAGCGCCAGAATCACGGCCGTAGCAGTCGTGATAGCGAACAGGCCGCCAAGAACCCAAATGACGTCGCCGCGACCCATCGAGTTGAGCCTCAGGCGTTTTTTCAACGCACTTGGGCCGTGCCTTGGTAATTCTCGCCACGCCATCGCGCAGCCGTAGAGCAGGATGGGAACGAGTACAAACGCCGTCCCGCTTACGTACCAGCCGATGATGGGCAAAACACCGAATGCGTCACGCAACCAGGGAATCACTACCCGTACAGTCAGCCATAGCAATATCGAGAATACTGCGAAGATCGACGTTGAGGCGGTGAGCCCGATCGGTGGCGGCATCGCTTGCATCTGCGTTTGCATGTGTAGCACTCAGTTTACCGAAGTCCGTGCCAGCGAACGCTTCGCTCACGTGAACACGATTTGGCGGTCATTGTGAGACTTTTCATACTCATGCTTCGTACATATGTTAAGGAGCCACAGCGATGAAACCCTCTTTGACCGTGCTCGTGCTTGTCCTACTGTTGCTGAACATTCTGGCTGGATGTGCCCCGGGACCTAACCACTCCAAAGGAATGGCGACTGATCACGACGCTGCGGGCTTTTGGCTTGGGCTCTGGCAGGGCTTTATTGCGGCGTTCGTGTTTGTGGCATCACTGTTCAAAAGCAACCTCGGTATCTACGAGGTCCACAACAACGGAGGTTGGTACAACTTTGGCTACTTGTTCGGCCTAGCCTGCTTCTTCGGTGGCGGCGGCAACCGGGCCGCCCGTCGGACTAAACCCCGATAGTGAGTTCCTGATAAACGGGCTTACCGGACGAGGAAATTTTGGCGCAAAAGGACCTGTCCGGTAAACTCGACTTATTGGGATCTGACGCTGTTTCGATCATCGGTGATACGACATTCCTTGAGGTACCCGTTCTGGAGGCTCTGAAATGACGGACCGTATTGCAGAAGCGTCGCCGAGTTTTAAGGCCAGGATGGCCGGTGTCTTTCAACTGCTCGAAGGCCTGACGGCAACATACGGCGAGGTGATTGTTCTCGGCAAGGTTGTCGTAGCTGGCAACGCCGCAGCTACAGCAGCCAATATCCTGGGTCACGAGCGGCTATTTTGGCTGGGGTTCGTACTCTCCCTTATCGGCGTCGCGTTCCATATCGCATGGGCGTTTCTCATGTATGAGTTGCTGAAACCTGTGAACAAGAGCCTCTCTTTACTCGCAGCATTCGTCATTCTCGTAGGATGCGCCATTCAGGCGCTTGCCAGCCTCTTATACCTCGCTCCTCTGCTAATCCTGCAAGGCGGTAGCTCCGCGAGCGCGTTTACGCCGGAACAGTTGCAGGCGCTGGCGCTGCTATTTCTCAAATTGAATCAATACGCCTTCAACATCGATCTGGTATTTTACGGAATATGGTGCGTCTTGACTGGCTACCTTATTTTCAAGTCGACCTTCCTGCCTCGAATTCTGGGGGTGCTGTTGGCGATTGGCGGTCTGGGGTATATGACCTATCTGTACCCGCCGCTCGCATACTATCTGTTCGTCCCCTACATCGCCGCAGCCGCCGCCCTCGGGGAAATACCACTAGAGCTATGGCTCATCGTGAGGGGTGTGAACGGCCAACGATGGAAGGAGCAGGCCAGCGCGGCTTTCGAGTGAAGAACCACTCGAAGTAATCGACATGTCTGATGAACGCTTTCCGGACAAGTGCCTTTTCAGCTCACCAGAAGTCGGCTTGTGGGGAAACGCGCCAGCAGTGACCAACCAATCGCTGGAGGGAAGCCGACTTTCCGTTACCAATCTGGCTAACTTCCTCGAAGCCCGTTTGTGGATAACTTCTTCCTTGCCGACAATCGCCAAGTACCGTCGTTTCACCAGAATTAATTAATTCGGGGAGGTGGTCAGCGCTAAGGTAGTACCCAGCCCGGCGAACAGATAACGATCACCAAATGCCTTCTTCAGCGCCGTGAAAGCTGGCTCGCCGGTGCAGTGGCCGGGGGCGACGTACTGCACATTAAATGTCTCGTGCAGCGCCGTGACGATCTTCTGGATGTCCGCATCGCTCGCTACTACCAGGTGAAAGCCACCCACGATCAAATGGATGCGCGGGTCGATCGTGCTGGCCGCTTCGACGATCTTGTCAATGCCCGGATGTGAACACCCAACCACCAGCACCATGCCGTTGGGCGCTTTGATAGCCAGCGACAGCTCGTGCAGTTCCAGTGTGCCCGGTTTATCGGAGACCAAAGAGATCAGATAGATGCCGGAAGCGATCTCGACCGTTTTATCCACGAGTTGGAAGTTTGCGCCGGGCCACGCTGATCCAAACCGCATGACATCGGGGGGCGCACCGCCATAGTAACGCTGGTCTGACGCCAGAGAAGGGTCCTTGCGAAAAAAGCTGCTCGGCAAGTCGGCGCCATAGACGCCAAACCCCTCCTTCGGCGCGTAGATCTTCACTTTGGGGTTCACCTTCAACAGGTACGCCAGTCCTCCCATGTGATCGCCGTGGCGGTGCGACATGACAACAAAATCCAGGCTTGACAGGTCGATGCTTTTTGCCTTCGCGTTCTGGGCAAGGACCTCCGGGTTGTTGCCGGCGTCGAACAGGATTCGCTTCCCGCCGTACTCCACCAGCGCAGCATAACCCCAGTCCTTCTGCATAGCAGAGTCTTTGCCGAAAGCATCATAAAGAATAGTGATTTGCCCTTTGGATGGATCGGCGTTTGCCATGGGAGTAGCGGAGGTTGTCATAGCACATCCGACGAGAAGCAGGAGTGCTGCGGAACAAAAAAGTGCCGGGGAATAGCCTGTCATTTTGGCCTCCTGCGCGTACGCACTGTGACCATTCGCGGTTCTTGGGAACGCGAAACCAATTACACCTGTGCGGACCCTTCCAGTCAAGGCTACCAATGACGGGCGAGCTTCTTCTACCCGCGTCGGACATGTCCCATTTCTCGATGATCTCGACGGTTGGCTCTAGATGACCGAAAAACCGGAAGTTAAGTCCAGATCAAGTTCACAAGTACGCAGTCGAGAAGTCGGCTTTGAGGACATCGCAATGACCTCCTCGAAGCCCGTTTCGGGACCGCCAACGAAGCGCTGGCGGATGCCCTGATTACTTCCGCATTGGCGACCATCCGTCCGGAATTCGGCGGCGGGGAAGGGCCAGCGCCTCTAGGACCAGCCCGTTACACGGTCGCCCGCAAGATCCTTGTGAACGGAACTAAAATCAGCGTAGAGTTGAGCGATCTCTGATCAGCCATAAGTGTTCGCATGCGCAAAGGAAGATCGCGGATCGCTATCACCCTGACCCTAGTCGCGATGACTTGGACGGTATCGAGCCAGCAGGTCAAGCGATCGATCGGGAGCGACGCACCTCGAATCCAGCGTGTAGCACCAGCCGATGCAACCACCCTTGCGACGCGACAGCGTTTCTTAGAGATGTTTGCTCGTGCATACTTCCCGGGACGAACCGGCCAACTCCTGATCGTGCCGCGCGAAGGCGACTTCATCACACGGGCTGACGTGGCGTACATGCACGGTTCGCCGTGGACGTATGACGTAGCGATTCCGCTGATGTTTGTGGGCCCCGCCGTAAGAACGGGAAACTACTGGATTCCGGCCGTGCAACAGGACGTTGCGCCAACCCTTGCGGCTGCGCTTGGCGTGCAGATGCCTCCCACGACGACAGGCCGTGTATTACCGGTTTTACGCACGGGATTCGCTCGACCACGAGTGGTCATGCTGCTCGTCCTGGATGGCATGCGCCGGGATTACTTCGACCGCTATGCCGCGTCCATGCCAACGCTCACCGCCCTGCGTCAGCGTAGTGCATGGTTCCCTCGGGCCCGGGTTAACTTTCTTCCGACCAACACAGCCGTTGGGCACTCGACGCTCTCGACCGGGACCGATCCTCGCGTGCACGGAATCACGGGGGTCAACGTGTACGAGCGCACGCAACGCCGACGCCACGACTTTTTCGCTGGAGGAACGCCGCAAGACCTGATGGTATTGACGCTGGCTGACGTCTGGCAGCTGGCGACGGCTGGTCGCGCGATCATATTGGCACAGGGCAGCATCGACCGAGCGGCGACGCCGCTCGCAGGGCATGGAGCGTGTCAGTTGAATGGAGCGCCAGTCGTTCTCGCAAGCTACGATCAGGAGACGGGCAACTGGACCACAAACCCCAACTGTTTCCGGCTGCCTGCATATCTGAAGGATCGCAATGCGAAAACATTGTGGCCGGCGAGCGGGGAGTGGATGGGTCACAAAATCGACTCGACCCAGGCGGTGCGATATTCAGCTCTGTTTCCAGCATTCGAAGCCGATGCGATGGCCACGATGATCGAGCGAGAGCCGCTGGGCGAAGACAAAGTTCCAGATCTTATTCTGATGAACTACAAAGGCGCAGATTTCGTGGGCCACAAGTACGGTCCGGATTCGGAAGAGCTGCGCGTCACGCTCGGCGAGATGGATCGCCAGTTGAAGCGGATTCTGAGTGCGTTAGAAGCAAAGGTTGGTAACGACTATCTCCTTGCGGTGACCGCGGACCATGGCATGCCGTCGGAACCATCGTCGCCGGATCGCCGGCACTTGGCACCATCGATCATAGACCTGTTGCACGAGAAGTTTGATCCAGAGGCGAAGCAGCTGATTACGTCCTTCGAACCGGAAAACGGCCAGATCTTCGTCGATGAGGACCGGCTGTCGTCTCTCGGTCTGACGTTGCGTGACCTGGCTCATTTCCTGGAATCACAGCCGTTCCTTTTTGCGGTGTTCACAAACGACGATGTGCGCTCAGCCGCTAACGCGCTGAAGCCTGCGACGCCGACGCCAAGGCACTCGAAGTACAAATAGAGTCAGCCTGACAACGTGTTGCCCGGCGCCTCCCGTCAGCTGATTCCTTCGGATGACCAGCTAAGCGGAAGTTATGCCCCAAAACAGACTCTTGACGACGCGGCCCAGAAGTCGGCTTGTAGGAAGTTTCACCAGATTGGGTAACGAGAAACGCGCTTGTGTTGACTAATCCAATCAACTCCCGGTTTGTCGGCAATGCGGAAGTAATCCCGGTAACCCTGCAGCGTTCTCTCGCGGCCAGAACGGGCTTCGGACCGGCGTTTCAGGGAAATTAAATCTCTTGAAGAAGACAACTTTTTACGATTTGCGGGTTTCAGAGTTTACAAGTGCCCTGTCTTTGCTGCGAGGGGAAACGGGTACGACGTTTCGGAGGTTAAGGATCGAAGAGACAGAAGCAATGAATTGTACGAACAGGTTGCTGCACTGGGATGAGCAGCAACCGAAACACCTAAGCGACATCCGACGCGTGGGGCGAGGACTGACTGGACATGGTGTCGTTCTCCTTGCTGCATGGTCAGCGTCGGCAGTGGTGAACCAACATGGGGACCTGGCCAGCCATTCAGCGATTTGCCGAACGGAACTCTCCTACCCGCGAAACCTGGGCAAGCATAACCGCGCGCGCATTTTCTTCGTCCTGCCTTAACCCGGTAGTCCTTCAACTCAATCAGATGCAGCAACTTCGTCTTGTTCGTCAGTAGAACTGGCGCTGGAGATGCCCATACGGGCGCTCGTGTCGCGGATATCACGTTACGGAGATGACTAGAAGATGAGTGTCCGCAGTCGCCGCAGCCCGGTTTCTCGGAAGACAGCTGGCGCTTACAAAAGCAGTCCCTCTACTTTGATTGGCGGAATCACACGCAGGGGCCCACGAGTTCGGAACGTGATCGCAGCTGCTCAGAGCGGACGATTTGTAGTGAGATGTGGTCATGGAAGAAGGTCCCGATCCCAAGGGCAAAAAGGCAAACCAACCCTTCGGTTGGTTGCCGCAGATTGACCAGGTTCTGGTCGTCGGGATGAAGTATGGTCCCAAAGGGACGCATGAGGCAGTCAAGAAGCTACGGCAGATCGCTCCAGAACTTTCCCCCGCCCAAATCTGGCATCGGATGCGACACCTGCGGGAGAAAGATCGCGGTAAGCGTACCGGACCCATCGACTGGAGCGAAGAGGCGATTGAAACCCTTCGAGATGGCTATCGGAGTGGGGGGCGAAAAAAGGCCGCGGCAATCAAGACAGTCAGAGCACTTTATCCGGGATTGTCGGGATACGCCGTGTCCAGATTTGCCCGGAGTCAAGGTTGGCTGGAAGGAGAACGGGGAACCAAAAAGAACGACGGCCGCCGACCTTGGACAAGGGAAGAGGAACAGGAGCTATTTGCGCGGGCCGGCTACGATTCAGTCAAGGCGATCGCTCGGAAGCTCCGCCGCTCGGAACAATCAGTTCGCTTCCGCCTTAAGGGCCGGTCGATAAGCGCCAGAGTTTCGGATGGATGGTCCTTACGACGACTCCAACAAACGTTGCATATCAGCTATCGCCGGCTTCAGCATTTGATCGGGAATGGTTTCCTGAAAGTACGCGACCCAAGGGTATCCGTTATCTCGCTGGCGGAATGGTGTGAGAAACACAGGGCTACACTGCAACCGGGAATAGAGGACAAAATTGCCGCAGACCTGTGGAAAGAGGAGAAAGGGCACTCCTGGGGCCGAGTTGCGAAGCTCTTGGATGTCACTGCTACCGAAGTGGCGAAATGGGTCGCAAGCGGAGAGCTCAAGGTAGTAGACCCTTCCGTGACCGACCGAGCCTTTGAAGTGTTCTGTCGCCAGCACCGCGCGGAACTGAATTTGCAACTCATGGACCCAGACGTAGCGAGATGGCTCGTCGCGGAGTATGGTCTGAAAGTCGCGGCGTCGCATCCAACCTCCGTACCTTCTTCGCAGAAACAGGCACTCGTCGTCAGACTGTGCCCAAAGTGCAAACGTGATATTCGAGGGAACGTGTATTTTGGGCACGTCCGATCATGCCGTGGAGCAATGTCACAGAGCGGTGACGGACGGTTAAGCGTTAATCAGCAAGCGAGTTGAGACCGCTCATTGGGCGTCGAGACGACGTACGAATCAGCTTGTTTACGCCAGCTCCGGAATGACGGGTAGGGATCGGGTAAGTTCGATGCCCAAATCTCATCGCACTGCTCCCAGTACTCCATCGTGCGTATCGCGCGAGGATGACTCCTGGCAGATGACAAGATCGCATCCATCCACCCGCCCGTTTTGGCATCCTGAAAAAAGTGGTCCGTTATCCAGAGCATCAACCGATGCCAATCTTGCGGAAGCTCCACGTGATCGGCCTTGCGCGCTTTCACATTGAACTCCAAGAACCCACGACATCGACGAGCGAGTTCTCGGGCAACGCTGTGAACGAGTGGACACGAGGCTTCAAGCGCAGGCCGAGCCCAGTACGCAAGGGCCTCCCAATCTATGTAGCGAGCAACAGCTTCGGTGAGGCGCTTGGGTTCGACCAGCCTGTACGACGCGTTGGCCTTGCGAGCTCCTGGGGTTAGATGGGTAAAGGGGTCGTACCCAGCAGCATCGCTCAGCCACTGCTTTAATGATGGATACTTCTGCGGTTTCGCTTTTCTCCACGTCTTCACGCACGCAGACCAATACACTTCCGCTCTCTTAGAACGGGAATCGCGGATGGCGTAAAACTGGACCGCATCAAACCAACCCTCATTTCTTGCACGGCCAAACATGTGTTCCTGACTCCAAAAGAGAAGTCGAACGGAGAGTGGAGGATAGGTCCCCGAACGATCGCTCTCACATCGTTGCTGGTCCTCGATGAATCCTGGGCAGCGCCGGTCAAGCATCTTGGCCAGCCAGCCGGGTATACCATCCTCGGTTTCAATGACGGACCGAGCCCAAAAGTAGAACTCCTGCATCTCTACGTACTGATTTCGAGTTTCCAAAAGCAACTGCCAAGGGACACCACGGGCTTGGTCATCAGCACGATCGCGCGCGGCTCTCTCAATCTTGTAAACCGAATTGTCCGCTCGTCGGCGCTCTTTCTTTCCTAATTGTTTCGATCGCCTCACGTGCGCGAACCTCTTCTCGTGATTTTGTTGCGAGCCCTTGTCTTTTGAAAGAGACAGCTTAGTCTACGATCCGCGCGGAAAACAAGAAGTCAACCCCGAGCCGTGTTGTAGTGCGGACTGCTACGAATGTCAAGCGGGACCACCCGGAGGTAGTGGGCTACCTTGAATTCTGCAATTGATTGCAAGCAACCGCCCTCAATTATTTTGCCTACACCTTCATCAAAAGTCATCGTACACTTCGCTTGTCGCCGGCTATGGCCGCTGGCGTCACGGATCGGCTGTGGAGCGTGGAGGATTTGGTAGCCCTCTGGGAGGCCTATGAACAGCGGCGGGCGGAAAGAGCGGCCTAATCAGAAATGAAAGATGAATGGACACAGGTGAATCGAGCCGGTCAGCTCGTGAAGTTTACCTATGATGACCTGCCGCACGGTAAAGCATTTCTGACTGCACAGATTGCCGGTCATGAGGTCGTTTGCTCCGTCATTTTGCCCGAGCCAAAACTCCCATTCAGTCGTGAAAGCGTCGAAAGTCATTTCCGGCATGGAACAGACCTCCGATTACGCCCGCGTTCAAAGTAGCCCACTACCCACCCGGAGGGTAGTGTCCTAAGGGCGGATGCGCAACTCATGGAAAGCGTGCGCGGCTTGATGGGAGCGAAACCAGCTAGGGCCGAAGCCTCGCAATACACTGATCAAAATTGACCAGTCCAGCAGACGGGGAGTTGGGCTATTCTTTCTGGGCCATGCAGAAAGTCCTCAGCCCAAAGCAGGTACTCGCTGTCCCTTGTCCCACTTGTGGTGCCAAGCCCGGAGAGAAATGCAAACTCAGCGCGGGTCAGCCGCGCACCGATCCGCATCGCGACCGTCGATTGATCGCAAAAGACCAAACCTAGCAACGCACTGTTAGCACTCTACCCGCCCGGACAACCGTCTAACGGTCTCTCTCACCTTCGGAGGGACGTGCCGGCAAATCCGCAGGTGTGTCACCACCCGTGTTGTTCTCAGGTCGAAAAAAGCTGTGGGTGTGTCTCCCTTCGCCACACGCTTTCGCGCCGCTGTCACCACCCATATTGTTCTCAGTTGGAAAAAGCTGTGGGGGTTTGCCTGGCGACCACGAAGAGCACGTGGCGAACGATCTCACATGTCTTTGTCCTTTATCGCGAGTTGGTTACCGAGCTTTCTCATGCCGGCCTCGACAACAAGTTTACCGACCGAATCGCTCTAATATGGCCCAGCCTTCCTCCCACGGATAACTGACCGCCGAACAGCCGTTGGACTTGGTGATTGAGTGAGGTTAATTTTGCCTCAAGAGCAGCTGCTTAGGGTGCTGCCGGAGGTGCATATGCCACGTTGGTCTCAAGTCCCTTTGGGGCGTCAAGTCCAGCTCGTTGCTCGGTCGAAGAGAGCGCGTCAAACCGCCGCTCTTGTCACCCTACTTCTGGTCCTGCCTGTGGCCGCGTTGGCACAGGGTTCACCGTTCGACACGGGCTTTAACGCCATCCAAAGCCTTTTCACCGGCACCATCGCGAAGGTTGCCAGTCTGGTTGCGATCGTGATCGGCGGCTACGGATTCGCGCATGGCGAACCCGGCGCAAAAAAGGCGCTTGCTGGCGTTGCCGCTGGAACGGGCATCGCCGTTCTCGCCGTAAATGTCCTGAGTTGGCTCTGGGGCGTATAGCGCCACTTTCAACCAGCGCCTGGAACGAGGAACTTATGCCCGACAAACCACAGCAGAAGCATCGCACAAATCGAGTCTTCAAGAGCCTGCACAAGCCCCTTACGTACTTGGGTGTGGAACGCACGCTGTTCTACTTCGTCTGCGTCGGCGCAGTAGGGACCTTTAATCTCTTCAATTCCATACTCGCCGGCATCGCCGTATTCATTGGCGGTTTTGCTTTCGGCCATTGGGCAACGAACAGCGATCCGGCGTTCCTTCGCATCCTCGCAAAGTCTGAACGCTACAAACTGCGCTATGACGCAGCGAAGCAGCAAGTTCCCCGCGTGGAGGTAGTGTGATGCTCCGTCTGGACAAGGTCATCAAGCCGTGGAAAGAGAGCGCGGCACTGAACGACCACATCAACCTCTACGGTTTCTGGAATGAGACGGCCTTCCTTACCAAAAGTGGCGATCTAGGCATGGTTCTCAGGGTTCCCGGTGTGGACTACGAAAGTCTCGACCGCTCAGAACAGGAGTATGCAGTGAAGCGGTTGGAAGCGGCACTCAAAGCGTTTGGCCCAGGCTTCCACGTTTACCAATACCTCTTCAAATCGAATCGGCCCGACATACCGTTCGCAAAATATGACGACCCGATTGTCGAAGCAGCGATCGAACAACGCCGAAAGTTCTTTGAAGCAAAACGCGACCATCTTTATCAGATTGAAATCTTCTACTGCATTCTGCTCGAAGGCGCCAGGTCGAAGACCGGCGTGGGCGCGGCGATCGCTCGAATCTTGCGCGATCCCGCGGGCGCCGTTGGCGAACTAAAAGTGCAGTTCACCAACGACAGCATGAAGACGCTGTTGCGCACGCATATTGAGCACGATCTTCGACGGCTCGACCAGAGCGTGCAGGCATTTGCTCGACAGCTCGCGGACTTCATGCAAATCGAAGTCTTGAACCGGCAGGAGCAATTCACATTTTTCCGCCGCTTGCTGAATTACGACGACTGGCGTGTTGAAGGGAGGCCGCAGTCCACGCAGTTTCTCGACTATCAGGTGGTCAACTCCGACATCGAAGCGGAACGCGATCATCTGCGGGTAGGCGATCACATCGTCCGTGTGCTGACGATGAAAGAGGCCATCACCGAAACACGGCCCCTGGCGCTCGATGCGCTTCTGAAGATCCCGGCCAACTTCTATGTGGTCACAGAGTGGACTCCGCTGGCGACGGACAAAGCTCGCAAAGAAGTGAACAAGCGCCGCCGCCACTTCAATATGTCGAAGACCGGGTTTGTCTCCCAGATGGGCAACGATGCCACAAAGACGAATCCGCGTGATGTGCTGGTGGACGAATCCAAACAGGCCGACATTGAGAATCTTGGCGACTGCCTACGCGCCCTGGGTGACGGCCAATCGCTGGGCGATTTCTCGCTCACGATTGTCCTGTACGGCCGTTCAAAACCCGAACTGGAGCAGCTCGGAGCCGAGTTCACTGGCATCTTCACCAACGCAGATGGCAACCTGTTTGCGGAGACTTACAACCAGCTCAACGCCTATTTCGCTACCGTACCGGGCAACTATGCGCTCAACCTCCGCAAGCTGTATCTGCTGAACACAAATTATGCCGACCTGTCTTTCCTCTTTACGATCCTTACCGGCGAGAAGACGAACGCGCATCTCGGCACCGAATATCTGGCCGTGCTCGAAACCGACAACAGCACGCCCTACTATCTCAACCTGCACACCGGCGACGTTGCCCATACCCTGATTCTCGGGATGACGGGTAGTGGCAAGTCGTATCTCTGCGTTTTTCTGCTGCAGAACGCGCAGAAGTACGAGCCCCTGACCTTCATCTTTGATATCGGCGGCAGC
Organism: uncultured Acidobacteriaceae bacterium; assembly: GCA_963775845.1. Taxonomy (GTDB): domain Bacteria; phylum Acidobacteriota; class Terriglobia; order Terriglobales; family Acidobacteriaceae; genus Acidiflorens. The sequence goes on from CAVZKN010000002.1 coordinate 2,424,351, forward strand.
TTCCAGTCGCTTACGACGATATTCAAGGGCTCGTATCTCAATGTGGGTCAGGAAGCGCGGGACTTCACCATCAACCCCTTCTCCCTGCCACAGACCAAAGAGAACCTGCAGTTTCTCTTCAGCTTCTTCCGGGTGCTCATTGAGGGTAACGAGCAACGTTACCGGATCGACTTCAAAGAGGAACGCCGGCTGTGGGACGCGATCGAGCGCATCTACGTACTGGAGCCGAACCAGCGCACGGTCTCGAACTTTGGGAACATCATTGGCGAGTTGAAAGAACGCCTCCACCGCTGGACCCGCGGCGGCCAGTACGGATTCCTGTTTGACAACGCTGAGGACACGCTTTCGTTCTCCCGTTTTCAGACGTTTAACTTCCACGGTTGGAATGACGCGCCCGAGGTTTTGGAACCACTGCTGTTTTATGTTTTGCATCGAGCATCGAATGAGATCACTGACCCCAAGAAGCTCGGCACCCCCAAGTTCTTCCTGCTCGACGAGGCGTGGCTCTTCATCAAGAACGAGACGATCCGCAATTATGTAGTGCAGGCGCAGAAAACATGGCGCAAGCACCGAGCGGCGATGATTCTGGCGACGCAATCCATCAAGGAGCTTGAGGAATCGGGGATGCTGGCGATAGTGGCCGAGAGTTGCCCCACGAAGATCTTTCTCGCCAACCCGGATATGAACCGTGACGTTTACCGGGAAGCATTTCATCTAAACGACACTGAACTGGACCTTATCGACGGCCTTGTTCCACCGGGCCAAATGCTGATTCGCAAGGCGCAGACCTCCAAGAAAGTGCATTTGAACGTCGATTCGGTCTCGCACTGGATGGCAACCAACAACGCCCGCGACAACCTCAAGAAGCAGGAGTATTTCGACCGCCACGGTTTTGCGGATGGCCTTCGCCATCTCGCGGAAGAGTGGCCATTCCAGCCGCGCGCGCTGGCTGTATCAACTTCGAACAACAACCGCTAAGGAGAGCTCTATGCGGCATCTGAAATTCGTCGTCAATTGCGCTTTGGTTTTTTCTTCCATCGGTGCTTTCGCCCAAGACTCTGCGCGCACGGTGCAGTATCACTCGCAGGACATCGTACCGATCCGCGCCAAGGTGAAATATACAACCCTGATCGAACTACCCACCACCGAGAAGATCATGGAAGCCGCCACGGGTGACAAGGAGTTCTGGATCGTGGACGTGGTCGGCAACTTTTGCTTCGTGCATCCGGCGAAACAAGGCATCAGCTCCAACTTGAATCTCATTACGGACAAGGGGAACATCTACAGTTTCACCCTCCAAGACATCTCTGCCACATCGACGACCCCCGATCTGAAAGTGATTGTCGAGCCCGCCGATCGTTCCGCGATTGTGGCCGCGAGCGGCCCTCCGCAGTTCGTACCTGCCGCCCAACTCGAACAATCGAGGCAGCAGCTTGCCGCTCTGCAATCGCACGTCGAGCAGGCGGTGGATGAGTACAAAAGCGCCTATCCGACGCGGCTCAAGTTCGACTATGCCTACAAGGCAAACGAAGCTCCTTTCGACATTCAGTCGATCTATCACGACGACAGGTTCACCTACATCAAGACGAATGCGCGTGAAAAGTTCAGTGTGTACGAAATGAAAGACGGCAAACCCAACCTCGTCACCTACGACCTCCGGGAAGGGACATACATCATCCCGAAGATCATGGACAGCGGGTATGTGGAGCTGGGCAAGAAGCGGATGGAATTCACGCGCAAGGGATCACCGTCATGACCGAGAACGTTTTCACTCCCCACACAGAGCCGCAAGCCGAGCCAACGTTGCGCCGCAACTTGGAACTGCCAAAGGGTGTCTTGCAGAAGAACCTGAAGACCTTCGTTTATCTCGGTGCGGTATTGCTCGTGATTGTGGCGGCGCTGTTCAGTTCGTCCGGGAAGAAAACACCGGGGCAACAGGCGAGCGCGAAAGGGCAACCACCACAACCAGCCTTGCAGGACAACACCGACAGCAACGTGCAGGAGTGGAAGAACCAGCTTCAGGCCGAACGTCAGAAAGAGCAGGCAACAATGGCCGCTGCTGCGACGGGAGATCCGGCGCTCGCGTCTGCGACGCCCCAGCAGCGGTTCGCAGCCGCGGCGTATGGACCGACCGGCGTTGCCGTGCCCTGTATTCCCGGCCAGCCCTGCCCACAAGCCCAGCAGGGCAACATGCAAATGCAACTCACGCCTGTGCAACAGCAGATACAGTTAATCGCAGCGAAAGAACGCGAGCGAGCAGACGACTCCCGTTTCGCGTCCAATCTGGTGTACTCCCGCTCTGCTGACCCGCCGCAGCAACAACAGCAAGGCCAGATCATGCCCGCCCAGTATGGCCCTGCCGAACGCCAGGTAAACAGTAATCTCGTCCCCCCACTAGCCGAAGCAAAGCAGGAGGACACGCCCGGAGGCTATAAGCGTCCGCTGGAGGCCAATATCGATTCAGCCGTCGGCCAGCCCTATCTGGTCTACGAGGGTTCGATTCTCGACACGGTTCTCATGAATCGCCTGGATGGCGATGCCGTAGGACCGGTCAAAGTCCTTGTCTCAAATCCGTTGTATTCGCACGATCATCAACACGTGATCATTCCCGAGGGAACGGTTGTTTTAGGCGAGGCAAAGAAGATTGGAGCGGCGGACTTCGGCCAACAGCGGCGGATGGCTGTGGTTTTTCACCGCCTGATTATGCCGGATGGTTACTCCGTCGATCTCGATCAATTTCAAGGTCTCGATCAGATCGGACAGGAAGGGCTGAAAGATAAGGTCAACAACCACTACCTCCAAATCTTCGGCACCTCGATCGCTTTGGGTGTGATTGCCGGAGCGAGCCAGATCACTCAGGGTGGCGGCACGATTACCACGAGCGGTTCCCAGGCATTCACCAACGGGGCTGCGGGCAGTGTTTCACAGTCTGCGACCACGATCCTTGATCGTTTCATACAGATACCGCCCACCATCACAATTCGGGAGGGCCACCGCGTGAAAGTGTATTTCACGCAGGACTTGCTTCTTCCTGCGTACTCGAACCACACTATTCCACAGACGTTTTAAGGAGGTTTTCCATGCGAATCGTTGCCCTCTCCCTCTTAGTTCTGTGGACTCTCACCCTTGCCGGCTGTCACAGCAAAGCGGCAAGAGTAAAGCAGTTACAGGATCAATACAACGCTGAATACCCGGCCTATGCCAAGGAATGCGTCGATCCAGAGACTGCCGGGGCCGCAAGAATGCTGACAGGGGAGAAGCTGACCAAGGAACAGATGGCTGATCTCGAAACCAAGAAAAAGGAACGCGACGCACGGTGCAAGCCGCAGGCGGAACGTCTTGCAGAGCTCCAGAAAGAGATTCTCGCTGCACAGCAGTAAAGCCGTACCGCTGTAAAGCATCGCGAAACCAACGGCGACGAAGGGACGAGACAAATGAAGAAACTAACCCTTACCGTGCTCGCCGTTGGCTTTGCGGCAGCGGCATTGCAACCACTCGCGAACGCACAATTCGGTTCGGGCGTGGTCTTCGATCCTACACAAGCGGGTCACGCCGTCACTCAGATCGAGAACGAACAGAGATCCATCGCCAACGAAGTCCGGCAGATTGAGCAGGGCCAACAGATCTTCACCAACACGGTGAAGATCGCCACGACAGCGCTGCAAGCCTATAACGTCGCAAAGCAGCAATACGAACTCACCCATCAGATGATCCTCGCGCCCAGGATGCTCTATGCGCGGTTTCTGTCCCCAACCTCTGATTTGCTACTCCTGCAGCAAATCTCGAATACCTATGGCAATTCGATGGGTTGGCTCAATTCGGCAAACACCGGGAAGGGCGCCGCATCCGCGTACCAACAAGTTAGCGTTCCGAACACCAACAACATGATTCCCGGCTACGGCACGGCGAGTATGGCCGGGCAACTCCAGATTGCAGCCCAGGGCGCCACGGTTGATATCAGCGACTCGGTGATGACCAACAACCTGCAATCTCTCGGGACCATTCGCGCCAACCAGACCGCAAGGCAAACGGACATTGCGAATCTGGAGGCCGCAACCCAAACCCAGGACCCGTCACAGCAAACCATCATGGCTGAACTGCAGCGCATTAACCAAGCCCTGCTCTTGCAACTGCGCACCTTGCAGGACGCAAACCAGATCAACGCCAATCTTGCCCTGCAGCAGATCGTTGCTCAAAAGCAGCAGCAGGACGCGATGAAATCGGCATTCCGTGACTCGGCGGGATACGAAAGCTACTACAACGCCAACATAACAACGACCAGCGGCGGGGCGGCCAACCTCCTCACGCGAGCGTACTGAGTAGAAAAAAAGAGGGCATGGAACATGGGTACAGGGCTCTTCGAATTGATCGCGCAAGGGTGCCAGTCGCTTGCAGCGACGGCCGCGCCCTCCATTACAGCGATGGGAGTTCACATCGTCCTAGCATTGGCGACCATCATGTTGGTTTGGTTTGGCGTGCAAGAGGCGCTGGCATCGGCGCACGGTGGGCCCGGATTCAGCATGGGGAGGTTTCTAAACCTCTTCATGCTGCTCACCTTCGCTTATGTGATGGTGAACTACTACGACAGCTCGATTCCCGGACTAGGCTTTTCCATCAAGAGCTTCATCGACGGCGGAACAACAAACCTAGTGAACTTGATTGGTGCCGATGGTTCTACCTCGATGTTGAGCGAGATCCATGCTGCATCTTCCAAGACAGGGCCGTCG
>CAVZKN010000003.1:0-1921373 GCA_963775845.1 uncultured Acidobacteriaceae bacterium
CGCTTCCAGTGCTTCTTGCGCGCTCCGGACTCTGATAATCGGATTTCTTCCTGCGTCATGAGAATCTTCCGTCCTTGCCCTTACTTTTCTTCGACTTCGATTGCGTGGCCGTCGGGATCGCGCACCAGAAATGCCTTCTTGAATCCAAGCTGCTCCATTTGATCCGCAACCACCGCGGAAGAAACCATGCTCACGTTATGGGCTTTCAAATCGCGGGCAGCACTCTCTGCACTGTGCGTGATCAGAATTGTATGACGGTGGACGATGTCGTTGGCGTGTTCATCGGGAGGAAACGGCCGGCCATCCCGTGGCGCGAAGTACTCCAGCAATTCAATGCCCGGTCCGCTCGTCCCTCGCAGAGCTGTAATTCGCAAATGGGCGCCAAATACGTTATTCAAGTGCTCCTGCTCAGTCCCGTAGTTCTCACTTTCGCCGGCCACGCGCATCCCCAGCAGGTCGTGATAGAACGTTATACTTGCGTCTGTGTCCCACACCACAATCGCAGTGTGATCGATGCCGAGGAACAGTCGATCGCTCGGGCGGTGCCATTTTTCGGCGCCTTTGTCCGGGGGGAACTGAAGAATCTCGACGGGATGTTCGTCCGGGTCCTTGAAGTAGAACGCCGAAATGCCCGCCGCGTTCTTATTCCAGTCGGGAAGTCTCTGTGGACCGGAAGAAGCACATTCCACTTTGTTCTGTCGCAACCGGGCGTACGCTTTGTCCATGTCGCTGACGATGATTGCGATGTGCTGAAACCAACGGTCGTTGCTGCGCGAATCCACTGGGATCGGCCTGCCTTTCGGCGCCAGATATTCCGTGAGTTCGATGAATTCGTCGCCGAGCCTCATACGCACCACGCGCATTCGCAATCCGAATACGCCTTCGAGATGCTCGTAGCTGTCGCCGGCGACTTCCGCGTCCGATACCTTCTCGAACGTCAGCACCTTGGAATAGAAGTCCACAGCGCGATCCATATCTGAAACCGTGATTCCGATTGCATCCACACCCTCTGCAAGAGCCGAAGGTCGCTGCGCCTGCAGCTGAGGCACTGCCAGAACCAGCAACAGCGCGCAAACTGCCCACGCACCCGCCGACCGACTTGACTGATAGCTTTGTTTCATTAATCGTTTATCTGCGAACAGGAAGGTTATTGCCTTTCCATCCGATTCCGTTCGTACTCCGCATCCGAGACGCCAAGGCGCTTCATTAAGTGATCACCGACTCGAAGTGCATTCGCCATGATGGTCAGCGCGGGGTTAACGGCCGCGCTCGACGGGAAGAAACTCCCGTCAACCACGTAAAGGTTGTCAACATCATGTGCCTTGCAATTCACGTCAAGTGCTGAACTTTTCGGGTCTTTTCCAAAGCGGATTGTTCCGTTCTGATGGGCCACGCCGGCGAGCGGGATGCGCTGGCCAACATACAAGTTCCGCCCGAATATGCCTTGATGACAATCGCTTCCATGCATGGCGCAAGTCGTCTGCTTCATAGCCTGTTTCAGTTTGGCTTGGAGCCGCTCATGCGCATCCAGGTTGTTCGGCGTGTAGGTCAGCACGATCTTGCCGTCGCGATCAATCGTGACTCGATTGTTCGGATCGGGAAGATCTTCGGAGGTGAGCCAGAAGTCGAGCGAGTGCTTCGCCATCAATTCCAGAGTGAAATTCGGCGCAATGGCTGGTGCGCCGGCCTTCAGCGTGATGGCGTCCAATTTGCCGACAAAGGATATGTGCCCCATGGGATATTCGAAGTCTTTCGCGCCAAAATAAAAATCGTTAACGCCGAGAGTCTTTTGAAAGACCGTGGGATTGGGGCACTTCGAAATCGCCATCAACACCGAATTGGTGTGCCCCATGTAATGGCGCCCGACAACATCCGAGCTATTGGCCAAGCCACGCGGGTGCTTGTCATTGGCGGAGCGTAACAAGAGCGCGGCGGAATTGATGGCGCCACAGGAAACGACAATCAAGTCCGCGGCATAGTTTTCCAGGACGCCGTCGCGCTCAACAACAACACCTTTCACCTCACGGCCCGTAGCGTCCGTGTCCAACCGCTTGACTAGCGTATTCGTGAGCAGAGTTACATTGGGATGCTTGATTGCCTCGTCGATGCACACAACCTGCGCATCAGATTTAGCGCCCACCAGACAGGGAAAGCCATCGCAGGTGTTACATCGGATGCAGCGGCTCTTGTGACGATCCTTTTCGTCGAGCATGACCCCGATAGGAACGTGGAAGGGCTTTAAGCCGGAACGCGCAAAATCGTCGGACAGTTGCTGAATGCGCGGTTCATGGCTGACGGCGGGCCAGGGATAGGGAGAATGGGCCGCTGGTTCGGTCGGATCCTCTCCACGGTTTCCGTGCACTTGGTAGAGATGTTCAGCTTGCGTGTAGTACGGCTCCAGATCGTCATAGCTGATCGGCCAAGCAGGCGAGATGCCGCCGTGATGCCGCAATTCACCGAAGTCTGCCTTGCGCAAGCGGAATAGCGCCGCGCCGTAGAACTTGGTATTGCCGCCTACGTAGTAATTTGTGTGCGGATGCAGTTCCTTGCCGTCCTTATCGATCCAGGATTCCTTGGTGTTGTAATGGCCGTCGACGTTGACTATCTCTGGATCCCAGTTCGCTTTCTCGCGGGGAACATAGTCACCACGTTCGAGAATCAGGATCCTCTTACCCGACGGCGCCAGACGGTGGGCCAGCGTCCCGCCACCGGCACCGGTTCCGATGATGATCACGTCGAAGCGATTGTCGGTCACGCTGCGAATCCTCCGTTTGCTCCGCAAAAGATGCAGCGCTTATCGCTGTTGTGGTGCAGCTTGCAACACTTCACTCCCTGCCGTCCTTTTCGCCATAGATAGATCTCGGCGGCAGCTAGCATACCCAGCGGGGGTGCAGTCAGGTAGACCCAAAGCCCATCCCAAATCATGGGAGGCATGGCTGAGCCAAATGTTCGGGCGGGATTCATGCTCATGCCCGAAAACGGCGCCTCTAACGTGATGTAGGTCGCGACGAGGAGGCCCGCAAAGAGACCCGTGTAGCGATCAAGACGATGATGATTGGAAAAATAGAGGACTGTGGTCATAAGGCCGAACGCGATCGTGAACTCAGATAACAATGCTACCCACGGACCATTGGGTCCTGGAACGGTGACAACATAACGAACTGCCGGGTCGGCAAGCTCTTTTCCGAGGAAGAATGCCACCAGGAGAACGCCCAGCGCTGCACCTATAAACTGTGCCGCTATATAGAAGAGTGTGTCCCAACCCTTAATCTTGCCGAGCCGAAAGAACGTGAACGTAACAGACGGATTGATGTGTGCGCCTGACTGTTTGCCCCACGGCGAATAAATGATCGCGATTGCCGTCAAGCCCATGGAGATCCCCATCAGCGAGCGCCGCTGAAGGCCGGACGTGATCGCTTGATGGACGGGCGACCGCGGAAACTCGTAGAGCGCACCAAAGACGCATGCCGACACCATGAATGCACCGAGCAGGCCCGCTTCCATCAGGTACTCAGGCCAGTGAAAACGCAACGAGGCCAAGGCGCCGAGTTTGGGCCTTTGAGAGACTGCCGCCGGGATCGGTGCCTGTTGGAACTCCAGGTTCTGCGTGCCAACCAGCGGGTTGTGCTCGATACCATTCATCGGGGGCTGTTCGATGTGATTCAGATGCTGTCAAGAAGTGACACACCAGTTTTGCTAGACCGGAAACGGCGACTAGACTTACCGTTGCCAGGACAAACAGCCGCACCTTGAAAACCCCTGTTGAGGGCCGCCACAGCATTCTTCACGCATGGGCTTCGCGTCAACCGGAGGGTCGAACTGGTCGGTGTAGCCCATGTCTGTGCCGAACAGGACTTGCGCCATGGCATTCCGAGTGACGAATTACCAGGAAGCTAAATTAGAAATTACTCTTGACTCTCCGCCAGGGGCAGACCGTAGAGTCCCGGGTATTGGTTCGGCGAGAGGGATTTCTCGGGAGACGACATATGTTTTCGATCGGCGAATTCTCAAGGATTACCGGGCTGTCGATCAAAGCCCTTCGGCTTTATCACGAGCAAGGCATTCTTGTTCCAAGCGCCATCAGTCAGGACAGCAACTATCGGTACTATGACCAGGTGAACGTGGAGCGAGCGAGAGCTATCGCTCTACTTCGCCATATGATGTTCAGTCTCGATGACATCAAGCAGATTCTGAAGCAGAGCGAGGACGATGCGGATACCATCTCCTTTCTAGCTGCCAACCGTACTCGGATCGAAGACAAAATTCGAGATATGAAGAATGTCAGCGAATCACTTTCCCAACTGATCGAGGACGAAGAGAAGGCTAAACGGCTTCTGTCGAATAGTCCCTACAAGGTCGAGGAGAAAACTCTTCCTCCAGTTCAGATCGCAGGGGTTCGGATAAAAGGGTCCTATAACGATTCGGGAAAGGCGTTCGCTGCCTTGGGGAAATCCTTGGGCAGGTTTATCTGCGGGAAAGCGATGAACCTGTTTTATGACTCCGAGTATAAAGAGCAAGATGCCGAGTTCGAAAGCTGCTTTCCTGTGAACGTGGCGCGATCACCCGACGGCATCGACTGCCGAAAGCTCGAAGGCGGCAAAGCCGTGATACTGATTCATCGTGGCCCTTACACCACGCTAGGTCGCAGCTACGCGCGAATTTTCTCCCACATCCGCGATCGCGGTTATGAGTCGCTTTCCCCGTCGCGTGAAGTCTATGTTAAAGGCCCTGGAATGATATTCAAAGGCAATCCACATCGTTATCTTACCGAAATTCAGTTACTGGTGCGCACATGAAGACCATGATTTCGATGCTTGAGGGTGGCGATCGGCGTTCAATCGGCAGAGTTAACGAGGTGGTTCGCATTGTCATCAAGGAACCCAAGAGATTTCGAGCACTGGTAGATGGTCTCTTGACCGATGATGAAGTCGTAAGAATGCGTTGTGCTGACGCGATTGAGAAGGTTGCCCACGCACGTCCGGACTGGCTCAAACCACATACGAACTTGTTTCTTGAACAGGCGGCGGGACGCTCTCAACAAGAGATTCGGTGGCATATGGCACAGATCATGCCACTACTGCCATTGACGCCCCCGCAGAGGGCGCACGCGATTCAACTACTCATGGATTATCTAGAAGACGCGAGCAGTATCGTTCGCGTGAGCGCGATGCAAGCACTCGCAGAATTGAGCCGGCAGGACGCTCAGCTCGGGAAAAGAATAGTCCCACTAATCAAGACAATCATGAAGAACGGAACCTCCGCCGTGAGGGCACGCGGCAGAAGACTACTCGGTCAACTCGAAGCCGAGAGGAGAAGTAATGCACACAAGGATCAATAAGAAGAAGGTTGCCGCTTACGGACTTCTGAGTTGGCTCGTCCCTTTCATCGCATCATTTCTATTCTTCGGAAAGAGTGGGCAGCCCATGCTATCCATCGGTCTGATCAAGTCGGCTATGATTCTCATCGGAGCGAGTCTGGGTGGGTTTTTGCTATTTCGCCTGTTCAAAGAATCCCCGCCCTCCTTCGGTAGCGGAATTGCTATTGGGTCGCTCTGGTTTCTTATGAACATTCTCCTCGACCTGTCGATTCTGGTCCCGATGACGAAAATGAATTTGGGGGAATACTTTTCCGAAATCGGCCTACGATACCTGCTGATTCCGATTATGGCTGGAGCCATGGGGGCTGTTGGTTCGCAGCAGCGTCAGGAGTAGTAAAGGCGACTTTGGGTTTGCGCATTGAGCTAAGAGATGGTGCCTTGCAGAGGCCCGGAGAGACTTGATTTTAGCCCAGATCACGAGTACTCCACGTTTTATCTGATGCAAGACTTCCTCGGAAGTGACACGGCAAAATCTTCCCGAAATTTGCCGCAAAGTTGAAACCTTCCTGACACTCTTGAATCCCACTGCCACAAGAGGATCTTGGCACGGCACATGAGCCCACTATTCAGGGTTGGCGATCATAAACGATTTATCGCCGAGTGCAGGATGAGACTCACAAACCAAAACTTCAATAACGAGGAAAAGCAATGACCATGACTAAGACAATCCAGTTTCTGTTCCGTTCACTGCTGATGATGGCAACGCTGTTTGCCGTTTCAGCGGTCGCGCAAGATATGCACACCTCCGGGCAGTTTCAGGGCCCGAAGGCAAACAAAGGCCATGTCACTCACAGCACGCGTGATGGCAAGAGCATCCTGACGTTGTCGGACGACTTCGTCGTTCCCGACACGCCAGATCCACACTGGCAGCTTGTGGATTCCGACGGCAATGTATACCTAGTCGACAAACTCAAGACCAAGGCGTTCGTCGGCGACAAGTTCAAGAAGGAAATCGTGGTTCCCGGCTACGTAAAGAACGTTTCGAAAGTCGTTATCTGGTGCGCCTGGGCAGAGGCAAATCTCGGAGAAGCTTCCTTCTCCAGTCCCGTTCATTAGCACAACCCTCCCCGCGGGGCGCGGACCGCTGGGAAGCGCGGCCCCGCCCCTTTCACGAAAACACAAAGGAGGATGAACCATGCGAAACAAATTCATCGCGGTTTGGTCAATGTTACTGTTCGCCATTCTTCCCATCTCAGCAAGGTTGGCGGTGGGACAAACAGTTGAGAAAAAGACTCTCACGTTGCAGGGCGCCGAGCGAGTCATCGCCGCGGCGAAAGCCGAAGCACAAAAACTGCACGCCCCCGGCGGCGTCATCGCAGTTGTCGACGACGGCGGCAACCTGATGGCCTTGGAACGGCTTGATGGCACATTCTCAGCTGGCGCCAACATCTCCATCGGTAAGGCCAAAACAGCCGTCATGTTCAAGAAGCCTACCCGCTTCTTCGAAGAATTGATCAATTCCAGCGGCAAAGGACGCACCGTGATGACGGCGCTCGAAAACTTCACGCCTCTGATCGGCGGCATTCCCATCGTCGTAGACGGCCAGATTGTTGGCGGCGTAGGAGCGAGCGGGGCGGCTAGCGCCGACCAGGACGAACAACTGGCCATTGCCGGGTCGAAAGCGTTCGAAATTGGCACCATGAGTAGCGACATGCCGCCGCCAGTTTCTTATTGGGAGAAGAGCAGAGTGGACGAAGCCTTCTCGAAAGGCACTGTGTTGTTCGACGGAAGTGACGGTCGCAACTACATGGTCCACGCCAGCCGCCGGGAGAAGCCGGGACAGGCGGAAATCCATATCAAAGACGCCGACGTGATCTACGTGCTGCAAGGCGAGGCCACGTTCATCACGGGAGGCGAAGCAGTTGATGCCAAGACTATCGCTCCGGACGAACTTCGTGGAACGAGCATCCGGAATGGGCAAGCTCGCAAAATTGCCCAGGGGGACGTGATCATTGTGCCGCATGGTGTGCCACACCAGTTCCTGGAAGTCACCAATCCCTTCCTCTACTTCGTTGTGAAGGTTCGCTAGCGAGGCACTACATGAATAGATCCCAGCATGTGTGGAGTGCTTTGACTACTCTGGGGTTAGTTCTTGCCTTGGCCCCGGTGAGGGCGGGAGCGCAGTCGATCCAGGACCCTCCTGTCGGCCGCCCGGACGCTGTAATCGACCTTGCCTCACACGAAGGAGCGCAACTGGTGAAGGGCCAATGGCGCTACCACGATGTGAAAATCGTGGAAACCCCATCCCACGCCGCCGGCCCCGATCTCAAACCCAGCGGAGCGCCCATCACGACGTACGATTACACTCCTCACGCTGGTGCCGCGGACTTCGATGATTCTCAATGGGAAGCGATCGACGCGACCACGCTCGACCAGCGACGATCCTCGGCAAAAGTGTGCTTCAACTGGTATCGCATCAAGGTGACAATTCCCGAAAAGGTCGGTAATTTTAGCACCGCAGGTTCAACAGTTGCGTTTGAGATCGTCATCGACGACTATGCTGAGGTCTGGGTCAACGGCAGGATGCCTCGCGTTCTTGGCCAACCCGGCGGGCCTGTGATTAAAGGGTTCAACGCTCCGAATCGGCTGATTCTTACGAGAAATGCGCAACCAGGGCAGAAATTTCAGCTCGCGGTGTTTGGCATCAACGGGCCAATCTCCTACAGTCCCGAGAATTTCATCTGGATCAAGTCCGCAACTCTGGACTTTTATAAGTCGCCCGAGGTTGCAATCAGCGAGACACCCGCGCAGATCGTCAGGAACGATCCGGCTCTGGATGAGATTGTCCCGCTCGGCGCGAAGATCGAGAAGCTTGCCGGAGGATTTCTATTTACCGAAGGGCCGATCTGGGTTCCCCGCACGGAAGACATAGACGGGTATCTTCTCTTTAGCGACCCCAACAACGACCTGATCTATCGCTGGACGCAAGATGGGCAACTATCGATCTTCATGACCAAGAGTGGCTATCGTGGGATGGACATTGGCGAGTACGGTCAACCCGGCTCCAATGGCCTAACGCTCGACAAGGAGGGCCGACTTACCATCAACCAGCACGGCAATCGGCGGGTCGTTCGCATGGAAAAGAACGGACAGTTCACCGTGTTGGCTGACCGGTTCGACGGGAAGAGGCTCAATAGTCCCAATGATCTCGTCTACAAGTCGGACGGTGCGCTCTACTTCACCGATCCTCCATTTGGACTGCCGAAGTTCTTCGACGATCCACGGAAGGAACTCTCTTACAGTGGCGTTTTCCGCGTGTCTCCCGACGGGAAAAACATCCAGTTGCTAACCAAAGAATTGAACGGCCCCAATGGCCTCATATTTTCACCGGACGAGCGATACTTCTACGTAGACAACTGGGATCAAAAGAAGAAGATCATCATGCGCTACGAAGTGAGGGCGGATGGAACGCTTTCGAACGGCGAAGTCTTCTTCGACATGACTTCAGCGCAAGGCGAAGACGCGCTCGACGGAATGAAGGTCGACCAGAAGGGCAATCTCTACGTGTCAGGTCCCGGTGGTTTGTGGATCATCTCGCCCGAAGGTAGGCACCTGGGCACGATCATCGCGCCGGAGCACCCGCATAACTTTGCGTGGGGTGATGATGACGGAAAAACCCTGTACTTGTGCGCTCGCACGGGCTTGTACCGTATCCGTCTGAAGATTGCAGGTATACGCCCGTAGAACCGTTCCTAACGTATACGGTCAAAGATTCATACTGCGCAGCAGGTTGTTGAAGCGGGCTTCTGAGCGCAGGCTATCCCACTCCACCAGGACTCGAATCCACACGATCCACGGGTCCTTCTCTCGGTAAGCTTTGTCCAGCCAGTCGAGCGCCTCCGCCTTCCTCCCCATCGCTGTATAAATGAGAGCCACGCTATAGGGAGAGACTCGTCCCTTGATCGAACCTGCTCGCAATTGGTCAACGATCTCTTGTGCCCCGGCAAGATCACCGGACAACGCCTCAGCTGAGCCGCGTACTTCCAAGACTCGTGTCTCTTCTCCGCCCAACTCCTCCGCTTTTCGGGTTTCGATCAACGCGTCCTGGTATCGACCGGTCCGGATATAAGCAACTGCCAAACTCAGGCGGGCCTGTGGGAATTTGGTAAGCGTGATTGCCTTTTGAAACTCGGCGATGGCGGCTTCCGGGCGTCGGCGAGAGAGAAGTATCCATCCTAGGTCGTCACGAGTCCATCCCGAAAGTGGATCAAGCTCTTGAGCAATTCTATTTTCCACCTGCGCCTGATCCAGCCGTCCCATGGCATGCAGGAACTCCGAGTAAAATTCATGCGCCACCTGATTGTTTGGGTTCAGCGCTAAAGCTTTCTTAAACAATTCGTCTGATTCGGCCCAATTCCATTCATAGTAAAAAGCCACAAATGCCATGGAGTTGTAGGCATCCGACAGAGCCGGCGCCAGCTCAAGGGCCTTGGCAGCAGCTTCCTTCCCTTTCGGAAACGCCTCCTGCGGCGGTACAAACCCATAGCCACCCAGAACGTTGTACGCGTCTGCCAGACCTACGTACGCGGGCGCATAGTTAGGATCCAATGCAATGGCCTTCTGGAATTGCACGATCGAATCCTCAAGACTCTGTTTCGTCTCTTGGTACCACAAAAAACGTCCCTTCAGATAGGCCTCATAAGCTTCAGCATTGGCCGTTGTGCTTAGGCGGAGCTTCTGCTCGTTCGCGGGCAAGAACTCCACAGAAAGGGCGGCCGCCACTCGCCGTGCGACATCTTCCTGAAGGGTCAGGATGTCGTGCATTTCTGGATCATAGGTTTCTACCCACATTTGCGTCTGATCCGAAACTCGAATCAGCACAGCTGTAATTCGCACACGGCCTTCGACGCTGCGAACCGTGCCTTCGAGGACATAGTCCACATGGAGTTCCCGCCCAATCTGCTCCAATGTCTTGTGCTGGTGAGCATATTGTTCCACCGATGTTCGGGCAATCACGCCCAGCCGCTGGGGATTCAGGCGGCCCAACTGCGCAATCATCTCGTCATGGAGGCCGGCAATTAGGTATTGGTCATGCTGATCGGGAGCCAGGTCTTCAAACGGCAGTACCGCGAGCATCACGCGGCTCTTCGAAGAAAGGGGGCCCCCGGCATATCCCCGCCACAGCCAACCGCCGAGAACGGCAACCATGATCGCTGCTGCCGCGGCCACGAACAGGAGCCCAGATCGATAACGCCGGCTCGCACCGGACAGAAGCCCGGCGTCGTGCGAATCCACCGCCTCAGGGAGGCCTGACGCAGACGGCCCTAGTTCCTGAGCAGGTTGAGATGTGACTACCACTGCGGCGGACACCGCCGAAACTGGTTGTGGCGCCGGATCCTCAGCGCTGACTGGGGCAATAAACCGATATCCTCGCCGAGGCAACGTCTCGATAAATCGCGGCGTCGCAGCTGAGTCTCCCAAAGCGTCCCGCAGTTTGTTAACGCTGATATTCAGGCTGTGGTCGAAGTCAACATACGTGTCGTGATTCCAAATACCCTTACGCAATTCCTCCCGAGTCACCACTTCGCCGGGCCGGTCGAGCAACATGGCCAGAACCTGAAACGGCTGGTCCTGTAATTTGATTCGCGTGCCGTGCTTGTAGAGTTCCCCTGATAGCGCGTCCAACTGGAAAACTCCAAAGCGAAAGCGGCGAGTTTTGGGTTCAGACTCCACAAGAAAATTGGTTATCGAAACACCGAAGTCTAGCACGAAGTCCTCTTGAAATTCAGGAGACATGTCTGCTTAACGTCCTAGCTTTCTATGCGATAGGCGGAGATGCGCATTAGATCGGCAGTGAATTTCAATCCGTGCACGGCAGGGCTAGACTGCCGACGACTTAAGAAGATAGTGAATTCATGAAGGACAAGAACAGTTCGGGGTTGCCTCGAGTTCGGCCATCCGACTTCGGCCAGATGCCAGAATCCGCTCTGCCGCAAACGGAACCTGGTGTTTCACAGTCCTATCTGGAAGGTCTGCTTATTGAGCGTGTTTCAAACGGTGACCATGAGGCTTTCTTGGAACTCCTTGGACCCTACGAGCGCAGGATCTTTGTTTCGGCATTTTCGATTCTCGGAAACGAGGCAGATGCCGAGGATGTGGCGCAAGAGGCAATATTGAAAGCGTTTCGCGCCTTGGGAGGATTTCGGCAGGAGTCCAAGTTCAGCACTTGGCTGACCCAGATCGTGATCAATGAGGCCAAGATGCGGATACGTAAGGAGCGCCGCCATCTTTATGAGTCGCTTGAAAACGGTTCCCAGGGCGATGACGGAGACTATATTCCCCGTGACGTCGCGGATTGGCGTGAAATACCGTCCGAGGCTTTGGAAAACCGTGAGCTCCGTGAAATGCTGCAGCAAGCCATAGAGTCGCTGCCCCCGAAATACCGCGCTGTCCTCGTTCTGCGCGATGTGGAGCATCTGACCATTCGCGAGACTGCTGACGTCTTAGGAATTACCGAGGCCAACGTAAAAACACGGCTCAGTCGCGCCCGCTTGCAATCACGAGACATCATATGCTCTTTGCGAGGAACTCTATGACTTCGACCATGGATTAAGGCGTTGGCCTATATGCAGCAGATGGAGAACCACGATCGCACTGGCGTCCAAGTCGCTGCCGGGCCTAAGAGGTCAGGACTCACTGCGATGGGGATCTTCTTGTTTTTTGGTGCCGTAATGGCAACCCTTGCCGCCACTACCTTGCTTTGGCGAGGTACGGCGCTTGGTCGCATCTGGGCTCTTTAATCCAACGGCGTACGAGCAGTTCGCGCCTCTGGGTGGTACGGTTGGCTTTCTATTTCTGCTTCTAGGCGCAACCCTCACCGCGGCAGGAATCGGATGGTTCCAACGCCGCCTTTGGGGAGGGAGATTGGCGGTCGCGATCATCGCCACACAGGTTCTAGGGGATGTCGTTAACTGCCTCAGAGGCGAGAATACTAGCCATAGGCGGTGTCTACCAACGGAATCGCAAATCTCGTTTTGGACTTCCCGCGGAGCGACGCCTCTGCGGGATGGTGTGGAACAAAACTATGGGTTATAAAGAAGGAGGCCGTTCGGAATGGCGAAACAGGAAAACTGAATGAAAACTGAATGAAGAACTTGCCTTTGTGGCCATTCTAGGCATTGCGGACTATTGTGGAATCAATAAGTTCCAAGGAATCAATGACCGACTGGGGAACAAATCCACCCCCCGCAACAACGCAGATCCACCGAATGCAGAGCAAGGCGAGAAACCAGGTTGGGCACAGAAACTACGCGAATGACGGCTGCCGCGATGCCTCCTCATTCGATGAGAGGGCAGTTGCGCTGCTGCCCGCACTTTTTACCCGCAGTTGCTGTTTCCACCACGCACTATCAACAACTTCTAGCGCCACCCGTGCCACGAAGTCGTTGTAATCACTGTTAATTTTGGCCCTGAAAACGCTGCCATCCGGCAGCTAGAGTGGGGAGCAGCAGGGATGTAGTGGTGCGTCCCAGCGCTTTCCAATGGGTATGCGAATGAGTAAAGTTTTCGTAGGTTCAGTCTGGACATGAATGCGCTCGTGAAATCCGTGGCAGGAATTGACGCGTCCTAGCAGTAGAGATTCATTGAACCTTGTCGCTCTGAGAAGGCATTTCAGCGATTGCACGCCGGCGACGCTCCTTCACTGCCTTCTCTGCCACCAGTTTAGGCAAATCGCCCTTCTCCTGAAGTTCGGCAACATCTGGGTCGTCAGAGACCTTGGGTTTCTTGGAATCACATTTCCGCATACGTTCAGTGACGAGAGCTTCGTTCAACGCTTTCAGTGCAGCGTCGCGCTTCTCCGTGGGCATTTCACCGTTGGTGGGCAAGTCGTCAACCACCTTCCCTGACAACTTGCTGTAAACGGGGTACACGCGCTCGCAGAGCACCTCGTAGGTGCCTTCTCCGAAACCTTCGAGTGCGACGGGCACTGGTTCTTCCACGTTGTCGGCTTCTGTTTTCAGTTGAAAATGCACCATGAAGTTTTTCACCGTGAACAGGTCGGCAACATCGGCATTGCCGACTTCATCGAGAAGCTCCATAGCTTCGTCTCGTGAAGCTGCGCTCACAGCGGAAAAATCTCCATCCTGCCAACGACAGATGAACAAGGGCATAGACCACTCCCGCGGGAATTATAGGGCAACGCAACGTCTGGTCTATTATTTTCCAATGAAGAAACGTCGCTTCGTCATTGACCCAGATCTAAGGAAGCGAAGAGCATCGTGCTCGCGCCTTCCGCAACGCAACTTAGCGGTTTTTTCGCGGTACGGATTACGGTACGTAGATGTGTTGGCTTGTACGGACTAGCAAGGACTTAGGTGGCCGCCCGCCTCTTGCAAGTCGTTGTATTTCCTTATCGTAATTGTTCTTTCACGGCGGTAACGCGGGTTCAAATCCCGCCGGGGACGCCAACCACCTGATTTATTCTCAATGGGTTAACCTCGACCTTCGCAGCAGAACGCCGCAAAAACACGGCCTCCCAGTGCCTGCACGCTCATCTCGTTAGCCATCACACGAGTCATCTTGAAGGCGGTTTTCACGGCATGGTCGAGCAGAGTCTTCATGGCCGGATGGAAGGGCTTACCCTTCTCGATCCCTACCGTTTGGCAACACTTATCTGCACCGGCCGGCAACGTATATAGTGAAAAACTTATGCGCAAATTTCGTGGCTCAGTTTGGGTGACCGTGTTCGCGCCGGTGGCGGGCCTTCTCGCTCATGCCAGTTCCTATCAGTACTTTCGGATTGGAAATAAGATCAACATCAAGAGCAGTCCCGCTGCCGGAGTTGCCCTGATGGGCGGCGGCAAGGATCTTGACGACGCCTCTCGCTGGTTATGCCAGAAGGGCAACGGTGGAGACTTCTTGATTCTCCGAGCGGATGGGGATGACGCCTACAATTCCTACCTTAACGGACTATGCAAGCTGAATTCGGTGTCGACAATCGCCATTGCGGACCATCAAGGCGCACGAGATCCAGAGGTCGCGGAGATTATTCGCAGCGCGGCGGTGATTTGTTATTTCTGGTGGCGATCAGGCGCACTACATCCGCGCCTGGAAAGGAACGCCTGTGCAAGAGGCGCTCAACGCGACGATTGCGGCTGGTAAGCCGATCGGTGGAACGAGCGCGAGACTCGCGGTGCTCGGCGAGTTCGTTTACGGCGCGCTCGAAGACACTGCCGACGGACCGGATCTCGCGTCCACCGCCGTTTTGCCCAATCCTTATTACCAATGGGATGACGCTGATTCGGGACTTCCTGACAGTTCCGCAACTCGAAAAATTAATCACCGATTCGCATTTCGCGAAGCGCGACCGCTTGGGCCGAACTCTCGGTTTCCTCGCGCGTATCATGCAGGACGGCTGGTCTAGTTCACCGCGCGAGCGATTGACGAAAAGTCGGCAGTGCTGCTGGAACTGGATGGCAAAGGGACGATCGTCGGAAGCGGAAAAGGAGCATATTTTCTGCGGCCGACTCGTGCGCCTGGAGTTTGCCGGCCGGTCCAGCCACTCACCTTCCGCGATGTCGGCGTTTATAAGGTGCCGACCGGCGGCCGCTTCGATCTGATCTCGTGGAAAGGAGACGGCGGGGTGCCTTACTCGTTGTCGGGAAACAAATGTAAATTGTCAGTCCCTTCAGGTGCGAAGCTGTAGGCCTGACAATCCGGCGATCTTCAGTTCAGCAGCCATCGACAACCCGGCGGCGGTGTTGCGCGAGGAGAGCGAGTTCGAGACTGGCGTTTGGCCGCAGCGTCAGGAACTGACGTGGTCAAGACGTGTCAAACGCCTGATACGGCCAATCACCTTTGCCTTGACCACTCACTTCCGAAGTTGGATAATTTCCCGCACTGGGCTGAGGTTTGTTTGCTGCTGGCAAAAGCACTCCACCCTTTCCTTCCTCAAGATCAATCTGGGTCCCCCGGTGGCCCCAGGCAGGAGGTCTTCTATGCTGAGACAACAGAGATTGACAATGATCTGCGCCCTGCTGCTGTTCTGGTCACTGGCGCCGGATGCCTGGCCCGAAGAAACCTTCAAGACGCTGCTGAATTTCAACGGCACTAACGGTGGGTATCCCGACGCATCTCTAGTCCAAGGCCCCAACGGGAACTTATACGGCACAGCCACGGGTGGCGGGACGAACAATTCCGGCACGGTCTTCGAAATCACCACCGCAGGCAAGCTAACCACTCTTTACAGCTTCTGTTCGAAAGCCAAGTGCGCCGACGGCACGTTTCCCCAAGCTTCGCTTTTATTGGCCACCAACGGAAATTTCTACGGCACCACTAAGTACGGAGGGTTCGCTTGCAACATCGGGACCCTCGGCTGCGGCACGGTTTTCGAAATCACTGCAGCGGGCAAGTTGACTACGCTCTACACTTTTTGCTTGAAGGGCGGGGAAAACTGCAGCGATGGAGCAAACCCGCAAGCGCCGCTAATCCAGGGCACTGACGGAAATTTCTATGGGACGACTTTTTCTGGCGGCAACGCGAATGACGGAGGCACGCTGTTCGAGATCACACCGGCGGGGCATTTAACCACGCTCTACTCGTTTTGCTCGAAAGCCGGCCAGAATTGCCCTGACGGGGCCGGTCCAACCGGAGTGATTCAGGGCACGGACGGGAAACTCTACGGGACAACTGCGGGCGGGGGCGGGGTCTCGTCGTCACGCCCGGAATTCAGCGGAGATTGCGGCGGCACAGCCTGGGCCTGGGACACGGCGCTTTACGACCTTCTCTACGAGTTTTGCCTGGAATTTGGCCCCTCGGAGTTGAACGGTTTTCTCTTTCCGGAATCCGGCGCTCCAGATGCCGCAACGGCAAACTTCTCGGTACCGGTAACGCAGACGATCACCTTTTACGGGACTGGCTCTGGCGGAGGGACCAATGCCGCAGGCGCGGTCTACAGTCTCACGTCGAAAAAAAGGCTTAAAGTGGTTTACGATTTCTGCTCGAAAACGAACTGCGCCGACGGCGCTTATCCGGGGGCGGGAGTGACTGAGGGGACGGACGGCAACTTCTATGGCACCACCGCTGGCGGGAACGGCAATGCCAAGTGTCCCAGCCTTAACGGCTGCGGCACAGTCTACGAAATCACCGCTACGGGCACCTTGACGACCCTCCATAGCTTCGATAGCACCCACGGCAAGTACCCTCAAAGCACGCTCGTGCAAGACACCAACGGGACCTTCTATGGGACAACCTCGCTGGGCGGCCCACGCGGGGATGGCACCGTCTTCAGCCTATCGACGGGGCTGGGACCGTTTGCGAAAACTGTGCCGACATCGGGTGAGGCCGGGTCAGCAGTCATGATCCTGGGAACCGATCTGACCGGAACAACATCCGTGACCTTTAACGGCAAGGCGGCGAAATTCAAAGTTGTCTCGGCGACTGAGATAACCGCGACCGTTCCCCCGGACGCAACGACAGGCACGGTTGAAGTCACGACACCGGGAGGCACAATCAAAAGCTGGCCATTCCAGGTGCTGTAGTTTAGTCGCGGGATAGTTCTCTGGTACGGTTATCGGCGAGAAATCTCATTTCACCAGCTACCGGGTTGTTAGTGTAAACGCTGTTCTCGTCAAACATCCAGAACCCTCGATTTGCCAATGGGCGAAATCCCGCCCTAAAGTTCTAGCCAAGTTGGACCACGAAGCCACGGCTTTGACCTTGCCGGAACCATCTGTCAGCCGCAGTCCTGATTAGAGTTTCCTACCTCAGCGCGGCAGGATTTTCTTCAACGCCCACTCTATCCTTTCGACTTCCTCGCGGATAACTCGGATCGACTGCTGGTTTTTCGCCGGGTGGGCCAACGGAGTAATTCCTTCCAGCGCGCCGCGGATTTGATGATTGCGAGCCCTTATGAAGTTGAGTCTTGCTCTCCTTTCCTTACGATCTCGGTAAGCATCCCTGACGAACTTGGCGGCCAGCCAGGCAAAGGCGAAACCGAAGAGCGCTTCGATCGGAATGCGATCCCTTGCGCCGTCAAATTCTGAAAATAAAAGTCGGTAGACCGTTTCCCCCATCCCAAACGAGGCAAATAATACGATCGCGCCGAACAAGAAAACCTTCAGGCGCTCCACCGGTTGAAAGCCTATGGAATCGTCGCTTCCGCCGGGTGTTTGCACAAACTTGATGGCCATGCTGCCTCCCCAAATGATCGGTCACCGTTCGCGGAGGCTAGGCCGCCAGGTACGGTGTCGATTTTGCTGAAATGATAACTTGAAATTACAGCCTACGGTGCAGCATCTTGCCTCCGCCAGTTAGCCTGCGGCTTCGCACCCCATTGCTGCCGGCACCCTTCACGACGCGAACGGGCAGTCACTCTAGGCTTGAGGTTTCCTGAACGGCTACGTATATCGAACATGTTCGACCCTTTCTTGACATCGGACTGGAATTTTCGGTCCGCCAGTTGCGATACAATTGCGATCGTTTGCTTCGCTCTGTCCCGAGCAACGTTCTGTTCAACCCGCGCTTGCGAGATCGCATCGAAGCAGTAAAGGGTAGATCCTATGAACGTCCTGTTACTTTCAATGCCGGATTCTTTCGAACACATGCCACCGCACGCTATCCGTATGCCCAATGGTGCGCTCACGTCACTCGCGGGAAACGTTGATCCGCACCACCGCGTGGCCGTGGCTGATTTGATCGTGGTTCAGCGCCAGGTTCGCGAAACTGTCACCCGGCTTGTCCGCGAGTTCGATCCGGAAGTTGTCGGCCTATCCATTATGTCGTTTCAGCGGCGTACCGCGGGGCGCATTATCGAACTGGTCCGCGCTCTCCGGCCAGGGGTGAAGATCGTCGTGGGTGGGTACGATCCCAGCCTTGCCCCCGAAGCGTACGAGGAAATGGGCGTCGATTATCTGGTGCGCAGCGAGGGGGAAGTCACCTTCCGCGAATTGTTGCGCGCAATCGAGCACGGTTCGGGCGTCGAGCAGATCCGCGGCCTCTCGTATCGCAACGGGGAGAGCTGGGTTCACAACCCCGACCGTGCGCCGCACCGGCTCGAGGACAGCGAAATCCGTCCGCCGAACCGCGATGCGCGAGTGCTGAAGGGATACACGTTGATGGGGCGGCAGATCGATGTGATCGAAACCTCGCGGGGCTGCACCTACGATTGCAGTTTCTGCTCCATCATTGAGATGAGGGGCCGCAACTTCCACACCTACTCCTTCGACCGCGTGTTGGCCGACATTCGCGATGCCCGCGATCATGGTGCTCGAACCATTTTCCTGGTCGACGACAACATTACGCTGAACGTTCGGCGCTTCGAGGCGTTGTGCGAGGCGATCATCGCCGCCGGGCTCCACAAGCTTGATTACTTCGTGCAGGCTATGACCTCCGCGATCGCAAACCATGGCGAAACCCTCGCTCCCCTGATGCGGCGAGCTGGATTCCGCTACGTCTTTCTCGGCATCGAGAATATCCTGGAGGGCGACCTTGAATTTCTGCGGGCCTCGGCTAAGAACACGGAGCGCACGAACGGTCACAATACTGGGAATGCCTCGCTTAAGGCCATCGATTACCTGCATCGCAACCAGATGTATGTGGTCGGCGGATTGATCGTTGGCAGTCCGGGCGACACGCGCGAGTCGATCGAAGCCAACCTCGAATTTGCCCGCCGGTACGTCGACTGGCCCTACATTCAACACCCGACGCCGTACCCGCGCACTCCCATGACGAAAGACTTCCGAGATCAAGGTTTGATCATCAATGAACGGCTCGAGGAATACGATGGCACCACGGCGGTGGTGCGTACTGAGCACTTGCCCGCCGAGGAAGTGGAGTTCATGCGCTGGAAGGCCGAGCGCTGGATGAAGATTCACCACATACCCGCGGTCGTTAGACATGATCCGGGGTTCGTCCTGTTCCAGGGATGGAAGATGTGGGCCCACACATTCCGTGGAAGTTCGATCCGCTCAGCTCTGGGACTGGAGAGCGACAAGAAAGTGTTTGAGAGGTATCGAGCGATTCGGCGGGCCGAGCGCGAGTACGTATAAAGATGTGCCGATGGCCTCGAAGACGGCATGCGAGCGGGACGCGTGGAACGGACGCTTTGGGTGCTAACTCGGGCTATACAAGTATTTTGCGAAAGTCCGCGGCAATGTAAAATATCCGTCGACAGCGCTGCGAGGATCAGCCCCCATGGCATCCGACTTGGTTGACGTTCGAGAATCGTCAAACGAGATGCGCAATGTTGCGCAAATGGTGGCTGCTCAACTGACTCGTGCCGCCATTTTTCTTGTCATTACCATAAAACCAGGCCCGGAACATGCCGCGGCGATTCGGTCGTTCTGCGGCGATCTCGCTGCCTTGTTGCGGGCGGTTGAGTTTCGAGACATCGAAGGGCAACTCTCATGCGTCATGGGATTTGGATCCGCGGCCTGGGACAACCTTTTCGGGGCGCCGCGGCCGGCCGAACTCCATACCTTTCGGGAATTTCATGCCGAAGCGCGTCATGCCGTTTCTACGCCCGGCGATTTGCTTTTTCACATTCGTGCCAAACGGATGGATTTGTGTTTCGAGCTTGCAACACAAATCATGGCGCGGATCGGCGACGCAACCACTCCACAAGACGAGGTGCATGGGTTCCGTTACTTCGACGACCGCGATCTGATTGGCTTTGTCGATGGCACCGAGAACCCGCGGGGCGATGAGGCCAGCGCGGCCGTGCTCATTGGAGTCGAAGATGCGGCCTTCGCGGGGGGCAGCTACGTCATCGTTCAGAAATATTTTCACGATCTTGACGGATGGAACGCGCTGTCTGCCGAGCAACAAGAAAAAATCATTGGCCGCAAGAAATTGTCGGACATCGAACTGGACGATTCGATCAAGCCCAGCTCTGCCCACAATGCGCTGACCACCATTGTCGAGGACGGCAAAGAGGTCAAGATTTTGCGCGACAACATGCCTTTTGGTAGCGTCGGGAAAGGTGAATTTGGCACTTACTTCATCGGCTATAGTCGTTCTCCGCGCACGATTGAGACGATGCTTGAAAACATGTTCATCGGCCGGCCGGCCGGCAACTATGATCGGCTGCTCGACTTCAGCCACGCCGTCACCGGAAACCTGTTTTTTGTGCCTTCCGCGACCTTCCTCGAGAACGTGGCCGCAGACCAGGATAGCGCAAGTCAGAATAACGAAGACCAGCCTGCGGTCGCAGAATCTCCCGCTTCGTCAGCAGCGGCCGAGCCTTCGCCATCCCCGCCGCCAGGATGCGACGGTTCCCTCGGCATCGGTTCCCTCAAAGGAGAAAGACGACATGAATAATCTTCATCGCGAACTGGCCCCGATTTCCGATTCGGCCTGGGCACAGATAGAAGAGGAAACCTCCCGCACGCTCAAGCGCTACTTTGCCGGACGACGCGTCGTTGACGTGAAGGGTCCGGGAGGCTCCGGCCTTTCTGCCGTCGGCACCGGCCACTTGCGGACGATCGCAGCTCCAGCGCAGGGTATCGATGCCCGGCAGCGCGAGGTGAAGGCGCTGGTCGAACTGCGGATTCCGTTTGAACTGAACCGCCAGGCGATCGACGACGTCGAGCGGGGCGCGAATGACTCGGACTGGCAGCCGGCAAAAGAAGCTGCGCGGCAGATCGCTTTTGCCGAGGACGGCGCCATCTTCGACAGCTATGCCGCCGCCGGCATCGGAGGCATCCGTCAGGGTACCAGCAATCCAGTCATAACCCTCCCCGCCGACGTTCGCGAGTATCCACAGGCCATGGCCGAAGCCCTAAGCCGCTTGCGTCTCGTTGGCGTCAACGGTCCTTACTCGGTGCTGCTCGGTTCCGACGCCTATACCGCGCTCGCCGAGACCAGCGACCACGGCTACCCGGTCCTGGAACACGTCAAGCGTCTGGTCAACGATCAAATTATCTGGGCGCCCGCCATTGCCGGCGCTTTCGTGCTGACCACTCGCGGCGGTGATTTCGAACTTCACATTGGCCAGGATGTTTCCATCGGTTATCTCAGCCATTCCGACGCCGCTGTCCTCCTGTATCTGCAGGAGACGTTCACGTTCCTCATGCTCACTACTGAGGCCGCCGTCGCCCTGGATCCTCCGGCGAAAGTGAAGAAGACTCGACCTTAGACGGAAGGCGCTATGAAGAATCTGCAAAATTCAAAGTCTGTTGGTCTCGGTGCTGTGGCAATGATGGCCACCGCAGTGGGTGCACTCGCAGTAGGAGCGTTTGCTATTGGCGCATTGGCCATTGGGCGGCTGGCGATCGGCCGCGTGCTGATCAAAAATGCCAGGTTCAAGTCCCTTGCAATCGACGAATTGACCGTGACCCGGCTGCGTGTCGCCGACGTTACGGTGAGCGAATCGCTGAAGCTGCCGGACTGTGACGCGGATCGCAAAATTGCTTCGTGAAGACAGGGTGCGGCTGATTCGTTCCAGGCCACGACCACCAGGAAATTCAGCGTGACCGAGTGAGCCAGTTCACAGCATAGTTTTTTACCGAACCGCGTTGCCGTAGGTCGGCACTCCCTGCTGCAGCATGAATAGTAAGGTCTGGCCGCGTGTCGACCAATCGCTTTGCGGATATTGAGAGACGAGTTGCTGGGCGAGCGCTATGGCCTGACTCTTTGCCTGGTCTGATTTCTTCTGCTGGTCTTCCGTTTTGTAAATCTCGATTAATGCAGCCCGGCGCGACGCTGCGTTGTAGAGCGCCTCGGGAGCGGACGGACTTTGCGAATGTTCCTTTACATATTTCTCGTACAGCTCCGCCTCTTTTTCCGGGCATTTAGACGAGCCCTGCCACTCGCCGCAAAGTTTATTGTCGATCAAATGAAACGCGGCGAGCTGCGCCCACTTAGAGTCGGGAAATTTCTTCATCACTAACTTCATCGCATCTTCGTTCATGCCATAGCGCAGGTAGGCTTCTTTTTCGCGCGCGGAAGGACGGGATTGCATGTCCGATTTTTCGATCTGCCACTGAATGTCGGCGGCGCGATAAAGTCCTTCGGCGGCCAGAACACCGGTGGGAAAAATATCGTAGACGCGACGATACAGGCGCAACGCATCTTGTGCCGCGCCGCGCCGTCCATGGCGGCGGCTGGCTTCGTCCTCGCAATCGATGGCGGCGCCGAATACGATCCGATCGCCGTTCGCGGTCGATGGCCAAACCACGCCCGAGTCGAGCACCCAGCCGCTGATGGTTTTGCCTTCATCCTCATCGTCGAAGACAAAGGCCGGGTCGGGTGTCGGCAGACCTAGTACGGCTTCCACATGCAGCCACTTCGGACTCCTGTCGAGGAGGATCAACTCTCGCCCGCGCTCCACTTGGCCGAGCTTCGCCGAGGCAGTGTCGGGAGAAAGATAAATGATGGCTTCGCGGATCAGCGTCCCGCGGTCGGCGGCAAAGACGGCGGAATTTCCCAATGCCATCAGGAAAATGCAATTCAGAATGATCGAAGGCCGGGCGATCGGATGCAACAGTTGAATTAGTGCCTTCACGGTCGGTTCGCCTCCCATATCGAGGGTAGCATGCAGAGTAAGATGCGCCGAATTGGCTTGGCGAGACCGTCTGAGGGCTGTCCAAGGCAGTGGCACACGCCTAAGTCATTCGCTTGCAGCGGTTCTTTGATTTCGGTCCGCCGACAAGACTGTCAGAAGTAACCGCACATTTGAAACCGCCGTGATCTGGAAATCCAGCGTGGCTGCGCTAGTCTTGTGCCTGGACGGAGGACATCAAGAATCATGGTTCAGCGGCCGCGCCTCGCGGACCAAAACGTTAATGAAATTTGTTGTTGAGACGCCCCGGAGACAGGTTTTTCAACAGCCACAACCGATCCCCAACTTATATCCAACGAGGAAATTCGACCTATGAAGTTGCTTTCGGTAGCGGCTCTCACTTTGCTACTTGTCTTCACCAGCCTCGCTCCGGCTCAGATCAGGCCGGCCAGCGGGAAGGTATTTACCCCTGATTCCAGTATCGAGAAGCCGAGCGATTTCGGGATGCGCGCGCACACGAACGTCCACATCTGGCTGCCGACGAAGCCGATGCAGAATTTGCAACCACTAGGCGCGCCCTACTCCGGTTATTCTTACGAGACGCCGGCGTCCCTGGGTTGCGTTTATAACCTGGTGAGCGTCGTGGTCACGGGGTGCAATCCGAGTGTGGCCTCGGTGAATCCCACGGGCGGCAGCAAAATGATTGCCATCGTCGATGCCTACGACGCGCCTAATGCGGCCAAAGATCTGTCCGCGTTTTCGACCCAGTTCGGATTGCCGGCGGCGAGTTTCCAGACCGTGTATGCGAGCGGCAAAAAACCGCCATACGATCCGGGCTGGGAATTTGAAGAATCGCTGGACGTGCAGTGGGCTCATGCCATGGCGCCTGAGGCCAAAATCGTTCTGGTCGAAGCCGCGTCGAACAGCTTTGCCGATCTGATGACCGCCGAAGACGTGGCCAGCGGCATGGTCAATGCTGCCGGTGGCGGAGAAGTCTCCAACAGCTGGGGAGGCGGCGAATTTTCTGGCGAAATTTCATATGACTCTCATTTCGTCAAAGCGAATGTCGTTTTCCTCGCCTCTTCGGGAGACGGCCCGGGCACGATCTGGCCCAGCACCTCGCCCAACGTAGTGGCGGCGGGAGGCACGACCGTGCGGCGCAATCCGTCGACCGGCGCATTCTTGTCTGAGTATCCGTGGGATTCGGCGGGCGGCGGCGTGAGCTGGTATGAAACGCGTCCCAGTTACCAGAGCGGAATCGCCTCGCTGGTCGGAAAATATCGCGGCGTTCCCGATCTGTCGTTCGATTCCGATCCGGTCACCGGCGTCTGGGTGCTCGATTCCGATGCGGGCGGCTGGTACATCGTCGGCGGCACGAGTGTGGCGTCACCCGCGCTGGCCGGGATCATCAACTCGGCGGGAAGCTTTCACAATTCTTCCAATGCCGAGTTGACGACGCTTTACAGCGGCATGACTTCCACCACCAACTTCCGCGACATCACCGTCGGCTTCTGTGGTCCCTACGCAGGCTACTCCGGAGGCGCGGGTTGGGACTTCTGCACGGGCGTCGGCGTGGTCAAAGGCAAGGGCGGAAAATAAACATAGTCACACCTGCAACCAGGGCCTGCCCATCCGGCGGGCCTTTTTCTTTAGACGGCGCGAATCCGTGGGCCGTACCACGTGCCTTTCGTAACCGTTACCTGCCCGACCTACCTTCAATACCCAACCTTCCGGCGATATGATGATCGCAACGTTAGAGAAATCGAGTAGTCTCGGAATTTTGCTATGAGGTTGGCACGGGCTCGTGTCGAATAAACTCAGGCCGGAAGTTTACGTCGCCTGGAAGACGGTGACCTACCGCAGCTTGCTCCTGATGATGCTGGGAGCGGCTCTGATCTTTGGCGCCCTCATGCACCTGGCATTTCCCAAGTTCACCGACGATTCGGTAAAGGCGGTGGGCAATCTTTCCCGAGGATTGCTGGAAAAAGTGGCGGGACTGGCTCCTCCTCTGAAACCAGCGGGCGCCCCGGTTTCGCAGCAGGCGCATTTCACCGTGCTCGATGGCACGATTCGAGTGCGAAAAGGCAGCGGCAATAGCTGGATCAATGCCGACTACAACGTGCCTCTGGAAAAAGGCGACGTGGTGCAGACCGGCGCCGAAGGCATGGCGAAGATTGTTTTTAACGATGGGACCAACTACACGGTGAAACAGGATTCGCTGATTGTGATTGAAGAAAACTCGGCCAACGATCAGCAGCAGACCAACGTTGCCGTCGCGGTCACGACCGGCACGGTCGATCTGACCACCGCTACCTATGTTCAGGGGTCGAAATCGCAGGTAATCGTGGCCGGCGCGAAGGCTTCGCTGGCTCCCGATTCGGCGGCCATGGTGCACAATGATCCGAAAGACGATCGGCACGAAATTCTGGTGAAGAAGGGCAGCGGCGAGATTCAGCGCAACGGCGAAATTGTACAGTTGTCGAATTGGGAGAAGGTAAGTTTCAAGGCCGCGTCGAAAAGCATGGAACGGGCCACGGAAATTGGTCCGCCTACGCCGATTACTCCGGGCAACATGATGCCGGTCTTCATCAGCGATGGCGAAAAAACGAAAGAAGTGGAGTTTGCCTGGTCGACGATGGCGAATGCCGCCGGATACCGGCTGCGCATTTCGCACAATCCTTATTTCACCTCGTTATTGCTCGACCGCAAGATCGAGGCGGCAAGCGTGGTCGTAACCGGCTTGCCGGCGGGCGCTTATTACTGGTCCATTCAATCGTACGATGGGACCGGCAAGGAATCGGTGGAGAGCGAAAAGAACCGCTTTACCATCGTTACGAAGACGAAGGAAAAGATTGACTTGGCGCTCGATCTTGATCCCTTTGTTCAGCACGGTCACGTGATCGAAGTCGCGGGCACCACCGAAGTGGGCGCGCGGGTCATGGTAAATGGCCGGGAAGTGCCGATCGTGAGCGAAGACGGCACGTTTCATTACTTCACCCCTCCCCTTCCGAACGGGGAAAACCTGATCACGGTGACGGCGCAGAATTCCAAAGGTGGCGTGAAAACACGCCAGGAGAAAGTGGTGATTCAGTGAGGTCCGGCGTTTCACGAAAACGCCAGACGTTCCGGAATATCGGAACCCGCATAGTACCGAGGTCAAGAAGAGTGGGGGCCGGATTCGATGCGGTTTTGCTGTATATAGAAGTAGAATAGAAGCAAAGCAATCCAGATAGAAACAAAGGGATAGGCTCGCAGGGAACTGAAGCATGCCCAGGTTCCGGGGGCGGGACAAATTCCCGAAAGAGAGAAGTATCTTCATGTCCAACAATGGGTTTCATAACGGGTCCTCGCGTTCGCACAACCTGCGTTCCTTATTCAGTATGTTTTCGAGCGATCTTGCCATCGATCTCGGCACAGCCAACACGCTGGTCTACGCGCGCGGGAAGGGCATCGTGGTCAACGAGCCTTCCATCGTGGCGTTAAACAAGAACACCAACGAAGTGGAGGCCGTCGGCAAAGAAGCGAAAGAAATGCTCGGCCGCACCCCCGGCAACATCGTCGCCATCAAGCCGATGAAGGATGGCGTCATCGCCGACTTCAAAGTCACCGAAAAAATGTTGAACTACTTCATCCAGAAGGCGCACAACCGCAAGATGCTGGTGCATCCGCGAATCGTGATCGGCGTCCCTTCGGAGATCACGCAGGTAGAAAAGCGCGCCGTCATGGATTCCGCCTATCGCGCCAAAGCCAGCGAAGTTCACCTCGTGGAGCAGGCAATGGTAGCCGCTATCGGTGCCGGGCTGCCAATTACCGAGCCCAGCGGCAACATGGTCGTCGATATCGGCGGCGGCACGACCGACATTGCAGTCATTTCGCTCAGCGGCATCGTTTATTCGCGTTCCGTGCGCATGGCCGGCAACCAGATGGATGAGGCCATCATGAATTACCTCAAGCGGAAATATAACCTGCTGGTCGGCGAGCGCACCGCCGAGCAGATCAAGATGGAAATCGGCTCCGCCTATCCGCTCGACAAGCCGCTGACCATGGAAATCAAAGGCCGCAACCTGATCGAGGGCGTGCCGAAAACCATTACTGTGGATGACAGCGAAATCCGTGAATCGTTGAGTGAATGTGTTTCGACCATCATGAATGCAATTCGTGTAGCCCTGGAGCGCACGCCGCCCGAGCTTTCCGCCGATATCAGCGACCGCGGCATCGTGCTGACTGGCGGCGGCGCGCTGATCAAGAACCTCGACAAGCGCATCCGCGAAGAAACGGGATTGCCGGTCTCGATCGCCGACGATCCGCTGTGCAGCGTTGTGTTAGGCACCGGCAAGATGCTCTCGGACTTCAAACTGCTGCGCAAAATTTCTATCGAGTAGAAAAAGACAGTTGCCAGTGGCCGGTTGCCAGTCAACCCAGGAAATTGTCCCCGCTGCGCACCACTGACCGCGGGCAAACTAATGATCGACCGGCGACAGCCACCAACTGGCAACTGACGACTCGCAACTGGAAACTGCTGTTATGGATGTCCTCGGACGCTACCGCAATCTGATCGTGCTGGTGGGAGTGCTCTTCGCGCAGATCCTTGGCTTGGCCGTGCAGGTCAAGCGGACCAGCGACAGCGAGCCTACTCGCCTCATTCGCGTCTGGTCGGTTGCCGCGGTCGCGCCATTGGAAAAGACGCTGGTTTGGGCCCAAACTTCCACCGGCAACCTCTGGAACAACTACTTTTACCTGCGCGGAGTCCGCGCCGAGAACCGCCGTCTCAAACAGCAAATCGCACAGATAACCCTGGAACAGGTGCGGGTGAGCCAGGACGCCGATCAGGCACGCCGTCTGCAGGCCCTGCTCGGCTTTAAAGAGCAGTTCATCTCGCAAACCCAGGCGGCGCAGGTGATCGGCGGAAGCGGTAGCGAGCAGTCCCGCCTCATCTATATCGATAAAGGCTACAGCGACGGGATCCGTCCCGACATGGCGGTGATCACGGCCGATGGTGTGGTGGGGAAGGTATTGCGCGCCGATCCCGCGAACCGGCATGTGGCGCAAGTGTTGATGATCGACGACCAGACGAGCGGAGTGGGAGCGATTCTCGACAAGACGCGTCTGCAAGGCATATTGCGCGGTTCGCCTTCGGGCGAAGTGGTTCTCGAAAAAGTGATGAGCGACGAAACCGTTCCCGTCGGCGAACAGGTGCTCACCAGCGGAGGAGATGGAATCTTTCCCAAAGGCCTGATGGTCGGGCACGTCACCAAGGTGACGCCGGGCAGCGAACTTTTTCTGAATATTCGCGTGCGTCCCGCCGCCAATCTCAGCCGGCTGGAAGAGGTTTTGGTTGTTACAAGAATAGATGAGAGACAGGCTGCGCCTGAAGCAACCGGAGCGGGACGCGCCGTCGATATCCTGGCTGCCCGCCTGCCTGGCGTTCCTTCCAAACCGGAAGAGCCGGGCAAGACTGCCGCGGCCGGAGCCGGCGACGCTACTGCCGCCGCAAACAGCGCCACGCCGAAGCCGGGCGCGCCAGGTGCCTCTAGTCCCACTAATGCCGCGCCGAATGGCGTCGCGACCAAGACTGCCGGTCCCACGCCGGTGGCACCGAAGAGTACCGCGCCAACCACGGTTGCACCAGACGCCGCGACACCCGCCACTCCCGGCTCGGATGCTCGGAAGCCAAAAGCTTCTCCTCCGCAAGCCGCTGCTTCCGACGCTGTAAAAGCAGCTCCCAAGCCGGTGAAGGCCGTGACTCAACCCCAGTTGCAACCGGCCACCGAGGATACTCCGCACTAACGTGGCCATTACTTACACATCGGGAGAGCAGGTTGAAGTTTATCGTTTTGGCTGGCCGGCTACGTTGGCCATTACGCTGGGAGCGCTGGTTCTACAGGCTTTCTTGCCGATCTGGCTGCCGTTTGTCCGAATCTTCGATTTGCCGCTTCTCGTCGTCATCGGTTTCGCAACGGCGCGGCGCAGTCCGCTGGCAGGCCTGCTCACTGGCGGCTTGATCGGCATTCTGCAGGATGCATTGACGCACCAGCCCATCGGGCTTTACGGAATTTCCAAGACAGTCGTTGGATTCGGCGCCTCGTCGCTCGGCATCAAGCTCGACGTGGAGAACGCGGGCGCTCGTTTTCTGCTGACGACGTTTTTCTACGTGGTGCACGAAGTTGTGTACTTCCTGATCGCCCGTGGCATGGTGGGATTGCGCATGGAATGGAGTTGGCCGCACGAATTCCTCTCCGGCATCGCCAATGCCAGCCTCGGCGTCCTGCTTTTCATGCTGCTCGATCGCGTTAAGCAGCGCACCTGACCTGCGCGCAGACATTCAG
Source organism: uncultured Acidobacteriaceae bacterium (assembly GCA_963775845.1). Lineage (GTDB taxonomy): Bacteria > Acidobacteriota > Terriglobia > Terriglobales > Acidobacteriaceae > Acidiflorens. The sequence goes on from CAVZKN010000003.1 coordinate 29,144, forward strand.
TGCTTTCATAGATCGGTTTTGGCCAGAACATGGTTCAGCCTTGCCAGCGCCCTTGAGCTCCACCCCCCACTGACGATCTTTTAGAATCAAAGACTTAGCGGTTGATTTCCTCTAAATCTTTGAGGAATAAGGACTTGCTGTAAGGTCTTTATTTGTCAAAGACTTAGGTGATTTGATCGATAAGTAACTGACAAATTGATGGGTCTCTGAAAGGGTGAATTCGAGAGCGGGATGCGGGCGGTTCAACGGAATTTTTGCGAAGGTTCAACTGGTCGGATGCGGACTGGTACCCGATTGGATTTTGAGCGTAACCGGGAATGTTACGCCAATTGACGGAAAGGCTTATTTTGCGGAGGTGCCAAAGTACTCGTTGGCGACCTGCAACAGGTCAGTGTTGGTCATAACGACGTATTCAACGCGCGGCTTCTTGCCGGGGACAATCAGGTAATATCCGACATTCCCCTTGGCTGGTCGGAACACCGTGGCTTCTTGCCCGATACGCACCCTAAAGGACCGTGCATAGACTTCCTGAAACTCAACCCCCGTTTTCTTGAGTGGCTCGCGGACCTGCTTCGCGTAGAACTGAAAATCGGCTAACGCCTCATTGGTATCAGCATCCTTCTGCAACTCGGTCTTCGTGACCGGGAAGAAAGCAACAATTGTTGGACCTGCAACTACCACAACGGGTTGTTTGTCCCCTGCTACAACGAGCGATACCTGCAGGCTTAGAAGACAGACAAGTGCCACACCGAACAACCAAGTCGAGCGATTCATCTCACACTAAATTTACGCCGAAAATGAGGGGAAGTTCCAGAGCGTCGTGGTCAACTTCCGCTAACAGGCGCACAACTTTGCGCCGTCTGTTCGCCGCGCTTTTCAGAGTGCACGAAGCAGTACACTCACAAAGTGTTGGACAGCGCCGACATTGTTGGAGATGGGATTTATCGGCAAGCGAGCAGTCGCATAGGCGAGCGCCGCCGCTGCCATCGTGCCGAACAGATTCACCGCCTGGTTGCCGATCGAGCCGCGGCGTTGCAGCGTGGCGCCAAGCAGGCTATCGAAGAGCATTCCGGCAAACCCGGCGGCCAGCGGAATCCAGAGCTGATCCCAGGAAACCATTCCGCCCAAAGCCGCAACCGTCACCACCCCCGCTCCCGCTGCCAGGCCTGCCACGCTGCCGACGAGCGTGATGCCACCGTCCGTGCCAGCCGGAACGAGCTCCCATGTGGTGATCAGTCGGGCGCTTCGGCCCAGTGATTGCCCGATTTCGCTGGCCACCGTGTCTGTTGCCGCTTCGGCTAGCGCTGCCACCGCGGCCAGCAACCACGCATGATTTCCGGTGAGGCTGAAAGCAGTCGAGCCAGCCGCGGCCACGGCCAGATTCGCCGCGACTTGCCACGCGCTTCGACCTTCCCGGCGTTCGGCAAGGCCGAGCGCAAGTTTTCGGCGGTATCCCAGGCGCGTGGATGCCCAGGTCATCGCAAATAACAGAGCCAGTGCGATGAAGGCGGTCGGGCCGCTCCCGGCAAAGAGCAGGAAACAGGCGAGGCCGCCGGCCAGTGCTCCCCCTCGATTGACGCCGCGCAGGGCGCGAGCCAGCAGCGCGAAGCCCAGCGTGACGATGGCCGCGATCGACAGGCGTTCCGGGGATGACGCCCAACCGTGGGCGAAAAATGAGTGCAGCATCTTAAAGACAGCTCTCAGCTTTCAGCTCTCAGTAGAATCCCATAGACAAACTGACAGGCGACAGCTGACGGCTGACAGCTGATCTGGCCCGATCCGCCGCCGATAACACTATATTCTGTGTCCTCGCACCACCCACCGCGCCATGTAGTGCTTGGCCTTTGGATTCGCCCCATAATCTGGCGGTTCAACCAGCAGCGGGTTTAGGCTACACTTCTTTACGCTTGGCGGAGTTTGGGCATCTGAAGATTGTAGACGAGCCCAGCCTCGTCTCTCATTGAGGTGAAACGAATGGCGGCCTCAGTCTGGTCTGGTTACTTGACGTTTGGATTAATCTCCATGCCGGTGCGTCTGTTCTCCGGAGCGCGCTCGAGCGGCATCTCCTTCAACCAGCTTCATCGCACCGACCATCACCGGGTCAAGCAGCAACTCATTTGCCCGCTCGACAACCAGGTCCTTGAACGCAGCGATATCGTGAAAGGCTACGAGTATCGTAAGGGCGAGTACGTCATTGTCGAGCCGGAAGAGATTAAAAAGATTGAGCCGAAGACGGCGAAAACGATGGAGATCCTCGAATTCGTCAAGGCGAGCGAGGTCGACCCGGTGTATTTCGAGTCGTCGTATTACATGATGCCCGAGGAAGCGGGCCGGCGTCCTTATGCGCTGCTGACCAAGGCGCTGGAAGAGAGCGAGTACGTCGCCATCGCCAAGCTCACCATGCACAACCGCGAGTACACGGTTTTCCTGCGTCCGCATAAGGGCGGAATGATGCTGCACACCATGTACTACGCGGAAGAAGTGCGCGAGGTGGAATCGTTTGGCGCTCCCGATGTGGAGATCAAAGAGGCCGAGATCAAAGTTGCCCACCAACTGATCGAAGCGCTGGCGGACGAATGGGATCCCGAAAAGTATCACGACACATTCCAGGACAATCTGAAGAAGCTGATCGAGACGAAACTCGAGGGCGGCGAAGTGCAGGCCGTCGAGCAGCCGAAAAAGCTGGCTCCGGTGGTCGATCTGATGGCTGCGCTGAAAGAAAGCCTGGCCCAGACGAAGAAACCGTCAGCATCGGAAAAGGTTGCGGAGATGCCGGCCAAGAGCCAGGCAAAATCGAAGCGCGGCCGCGCGTAAATTTAAAATTTCTGCGGTAGAGACACGGCTGGCCGCGTCTCCCGCGTGCAGCGACCGAATTCTGCGTTCAAGCTAATTCCGCGTTCAAGCTAGATGTGGAGTGGCGAAGGAGGTCGCGACTACCCTGCTTGATTTCCCCTTCCGGCCCGGTTCCCGATACAATATCCGTTTCCACGCAATACTAAATTTCTCCTTGGAGTTTGAATGAAGCGGTTTTTATGGCTGGGGTTGGTGCTGTCCCTGACAATGATGTGGATCAATTGCGGCCAGACTTACCGGCCGATTATCATCCCCAATCCTCCGACGTTTCCCAATCCCGCGGCCACTCATTCCGTGGTTTCGATCAACGATAACGGAAACTTTGTTCCCGGCGGCGCCATGGTGATCGATGTCTCCGGCGACTCGGTCGTCAGCATCGTCAATTCCGACATCCATCCCGTGCATGCGGTGCAATCGACCGCCGGGCAGACGCTGGTCGTCAATCAAGCTATCACCGGACCGGAATTGCCGGGCCATGTCGCCGTTCCAACCAGCACTTGCCTTGTCCCCATTGGCAACCAGATTTTTGATGTTTGCCCGTCGCTCACTTTTCTGAACTTCGCCGGATCGGCCATCAACGGCGTTGGCGCTGTTACGCTGCCGATTTATTCATCGCCGAACTTTGTGGCCATTGCGCCCGGGGCTACGACAGCCTATGTAACGCTTCCGACCTATCCGCCGGATCCGAATAACCCCCAAACCATCGTGCCTTCAGTCGGCGTAGTAAGCACTGCGAGCCGCTCGTTGACCGCCACCATTCCTGTCGGAGCCAACCCCTATGCCTTGGCTGTGACTCCCGACCAGAGCAAGCTTTATGTCGCCAATCAGGGTGACAGCACGGTCAGCGGCTTCAACACCAGTGACAGATCGCCAAGGGTTGGTTCGCCCGCGGGAACAACTTCGCCGCCGATCTGGCTGGCGGCCCGCTCTGACAGCCAACAGGTATTTGTGTTGGGAATGGACGGCAGCCTGTCCTACATAACGATCAGTTCGACGGCTGGTCCAGACCCGCTGGCGCCCGCAAGTCCCGCTATCGTTGTCCCGGGCGCGATCAAAATGACCTACGACGGAAATTTGAATCGGCTCTACATTGCGGGAGGAAGCCAGGTGGCGATCGTGGATGTCTCGGGTAGCTCACAAGCGGGTCCCGCGGTGCTGGCCACAATTGCGATAACAGCCGTGCCGCCTTCAAACCGCGCTTCCTCAGACCCGTGTGCGAGTACGACACCCACGACTTTGAACACGGTGGACGTCGCCGCACTGCCCGACGGCAGCCGTGCCTACGCTGGCACTTACTATGAAGATAGTTCCGGAAATATTTGCCCGCAGGTGACGGTAATCGACGCGACGAGCCATACGATCAAGGCCGTCATTCCCGTGCCTGGATCTGCCGCCTACGACACTCTTTGTGCGTCCACTCGCTTCCGCCTCACCATGGCTGCCGGCGGAGACAGTTCGCGTGCCTATCTGGCCACCTGTGATGGCGGCGCCGTCGATATCCTCAACACGAACCCCGATTCCTATCTTTCCAATCAACCGGAGCCGGCCAGCACGCGCAATACGCAGCCGCCGATGCCCCAGAACTTTCCGCAGAATCCGGTTTTTCTGCTGGCCGGACCTTAGTCTGCAAAGCCAAAGCTAACCTGCTCTGGCAGGGAGCAGGACCTTCACTTCGCTCAAGATGACAATTTATTAAGAGTTATGGGATCGAGCGATTATCGGCGATCAGCGGGTCATTCTATCGCGCCATGGCACTGCGTTCCGCAGCGTGGCCGCTGTAGTGGAGGGCGACATTCATGCAGACGTTCCCGGTGCCGGTGCTGAAGCACATGACCACCGCTTCGGTGTCCTCGCTGCTTTTGCTGCCGCGTTCGGAACTGTGCAAGACGGGTGGGCGAACGTGGAAGTGAAATCCCTGGTCGTTCAGCGTGGTGATGGCATTGCCGATAATCTGATTGGCAAGCTCACACACGGCCTCGCGCACCAGTTCCTCATCGGTCTCGGATATTGCTAATCCAGCCAGGCGGCTGGCCAGCTGCAGGGCAACTCCCCACTCGACATCAAAAATAATTCTTCCTTCGATTTCGCCAGTGAGAAAGACTTCGGCGGCAATTCCTCGCCGACGGTACGCCTCCTCTTCCATCGACAGATTTTCGATGGCAATGGACGAATCCAGCCCCTCGGCCAGAACCGCATCGGCGGAGTTAATGAAAGGCTGAATCAGATCCATCTTCATGGACTAGGCTCCCGCGCCTGCGTTCTGGGCCACGGCCGCGTCGTCGCGCATGACGTATTTCACGACCTCGTAGAGCACTTCGGCCTTCACCGGCTTCTGCACGAAATGGCGGGCCCCACGCTGCAGGGCAGCCACGATATTTTCCTGGTAGCCGACCGACGAAACCATGACAATGCGTGCGCCGGGATGATCGCGCACAATTTTCTCGGCCGCTTCGATGCCTTCCATGTGCGGCATAGTGATATCCATCAAAACGATGTCGGGCGACAGCCGTTCGTACTCGCTGATCGCGGTGACTCCATCCCCCGCCTCGCCGATTACCTGGCCGCCGAAGGTTTCGACCATCCGGCCCAGGTTCTTGCGGGCGAATACGGAATCATCGACGATCAGATAGCGCACCGGTTGCCCGTCCTGGCTCCGCGTTACGGGCACAAACTTTTCCATGACACTCCTCCACACCTACAACTTAACCATGCCCCGCCAGCCTCGGGTAGATAACTCTAGTTACCTGCGTCACCGCACTATCCGGCACCTACGGAGCGCCGGCCGTCATGCCATTCCCGCCGGCAGTGTTCTTGCAAAATGGCCGGCAGTTCGTGCAGATGCGCAATGCGGGCGGCGTATCCCATTTCGATGGCCACTTTCGGCATGCCGAAAACCACGCAGGTCTCCTGACTCTGCGCCACTGTGTAGCCGCCGGCTGCTTGCACCGCTCCCATGCCCGCAGCCCCGTCTTCTCCCATGCCGGTCATGATCACGGCCATGGATTGCGCGCCGAACTCCAGCGCCACGCTCTGAAACAACACATCGGCCGATGGACGATGCCCATTCACGGCAGGTTCGTCGGCCAACAGCGCGACATTGCCGAGCGGCAGCTTCTTTACTTTCAGGTGCCGATTGCCCGGAGAAATCAGCGCCCGGCCGGCAATGAGCAGGTCGCCCGATTGCGCTTCCTTCACCCGGATTGGGCAGCAATCGTCCAGGCGTTTGGCAAACATTTCGGTGAAGCCATCCGGCATATGCTGCACCACCAGGATGCTGCCGGAAAACTCTGCCGGAAGCCGGGAAAACATGTATTGCAAGGCATTCGGACCGCCGGTCGATACACCGATGGCGATGATCTGCGTCGGCGCCAGTGGTTGAAGTTTGACCGACTGCTCCACCGGCGAGTCACCAGACAGCAACTGCGGATGCACGCCCGAGCTTTGCGCCGCAATATGAATTTTCCTGATCAGCTCGGCGGAAATCTCGGGCAGCCGGGCGGAAACATCCTGCGGCTTCGCCACAAAATCGACTGCGCCGTGCGCCAGCGCCTTGAGTGTAATGGCAGCTCCGGTGGTGCTGTGCGAGCTGACCACAATCACCGGCAAGCGCCACCGGCGCGTGATTTCTTTCAGCGTGTCGATCCCGTTCAGGCCTGGCATCTCCAGGTCGAGGGTTACGACATCCGGTGAAAGATCTGCGATTTTCTTCAGCGCAAATTGGCCGTCGATGGCTGTGCCCACCACTTCGATCGAGGCGTCCTCTTCGATCATCCGGGGAATCAGTTTGCGCATCAGCGCCGAGTCATCCACCACCAGCACGCGGACAAACTTCTTCATGCCGTGCCCCCCGCCATCCCGCGTGCCCGCACGGCGGAGCTTTCGATCTTCGACTGCGAGGGTGCGATGCCCGACAGCAAGCCAGCCATTCGCGGGCCGTTCGCATCGGCCCGTCCCCGTGCGAAGCGATCTGCCAGGGCGATCATATTCAGAATCAGGACCACCCGGCCATCGCCGAGAATCGACGCTCCACTCACCAGATCGGTCGTGATGGAATGATCGTCCAACGCCTTGATGACGAGTTCGCCTTCGCCCGCCAGACCGTCGACCACCAGCCCGAACTTGCGTCCTCCGCCGCTGATCACCAGCACGAAAATCTTGCGCTGCGCGCTCTCCGGACCGGAGGGCGGTTTCGAGCCGAGGCGTAGCAGCGGCAGCACATCGTTGCGCAGTTGCAAGACGTCATAGTGCTCCACCTGGTGAACATTGGCCTCCACGGTGCGCGCGATCTCCGCGACTGCATTTAGCGGCAGGGCGTAAAGACGTTGCTCCACGCGGAACATCAACGCTCGTATGATGGCCAGCGTCAAGGGAAGCCGCAAACGGAAAGTCGAGCCCCGTCCGCGCGCGGTCTCGATTTGGATCGTTCCCTTCAGGCGGCTGAGCACGCTCTGCACAACGTCCAAGCCGACGCCGCGCCCCGAAAGCTCCGTTACCTTTTCGGCTGTGGAGAATCCCGGCTGCAGAATCAGATCCAGCGTCTCGGTCTCGCTCAACTGTGAGGCCCGTTCAGAATTGAGCAGTCCCTGCGCCTGCGCGCGCTGCCGGACTTTTTCCGCATCGATGCCGCGCCCGTCGTCCGAAATTTCGATGACCACCTGATTTCCCTGGTGATACGCGCTCAGACGCAACGTTCCTTGCGGATGCTTGCCCGCGGCGGTGCGCTCAGCAGCCGTCTCGATGCCGTGGCCAATCGCATTGCGCACCAGGTGGGTGAGCGGCTCGGCCAGCGCATCGAGGATGCTCTTGTCGAGATCGGTCTGCACGCCGCGAACCACCAGTTCGACTTCTTTCCCGCAGTGCAGGGCAACATCGCGCACAATCCGGGGAAAACGGCGAAAGAGCTGATCGACCGGGACCATGCGAATCTTCATGACCGAGGTCTGCAGCTCATTCAGCACCCGGCCCTGAAATGCCATGGCATCGCTGAACTTCCCGCGCAAAGCGTCTTTCGGATAGCGCTCCGCAAATTCCAACAGGGTTTGTTGCAACATCGACTTGGCGAGGATCAGCTCACCGACCAGATTGAGCACGCTATCAATTCTCTCCGCATCCACACGTAGCAGCGTGTCGGGAGCAGCCGGCGTCGCAGGACGATCGCTTGGCGCCGGAGCGTCCTTTTCGTGCGCGGCAACCGTTCCTTCGGCGGTCGCAGCGAATGCATCTTCATGAGTCGTATCTTTCGAGCCAGTGCCGGAAGCGGAGGGAACAACGCTATTCTCCTGAGTGTCAGAGCTCTCGCTGCCGAAGGACTGTGTGCGCATGGGCGCGACCCAAACCTCCAACGCAATCGTCGGAATGCTGCACTTCGCGCGAACCTTTTCGGCCGGCTGCTCAGACGCCAGCGCCGCCTCGATATTCGTCGTCGCCTCGGGGCTGGCCTCGACCGGATAGAGCGCGAGCACTTCCCCTAGATCAGCGAGAGCCATCTGAATCATCTGGCGCGCGGCAATGGGCATGCCGCACTGCGGGTTAATCTCCACCCGAACATGATGGACGCGTTTTCCCTGCGCCAGCGCGTGGGTGATCGCCAGTTGTTCGTACTCGGACCAGCGGCAGGGTTTTGCCTCGGGCTTGCGTTCTTCCTTCTTTTCTTGTTCGAGAGAATCGGCCTTCCCATGTGCGAGGCGGGCGATGTCTGTGCGCAAAGACTGGACGGACGGCAGTTTCGTCCCATTTCGATAGGCGTCGAGCAAGGCGTTAAAAACATCGGCTGCGCGCAGCGATATCTCCGGAATCGCTGCGGCCGAAGCGCCTTCGAGAGTGAGGACGTCCTCGAACTGATGCGCCAGTTCACTCAATTCACGGTAGCCGCAGGCTGCCGCGTCGCCCTTCAATGTATGGATGGTGCGGCGAAGACTACGTGCTACTTCTGCGTCGCCCGGAGACCTCTCCAGCCGCATCGCTTGATCGTTCAGGTTCTGGATGAGTTCGGCGGCAGTCTCGAAAAATAGCTGCCGAAGTTCGGTCATGCGATCGTCCGCGTTGGGGCTGGCGGGGCGATCGTCCGGGGGAACGGTCACTGACTCACCTCGACGCGCTGGTAGGCCGTGCCGCTGTGGCGGTGTACCATCTTAAATTGTTCGGTCAGGCCGAGCAGACTTTCGGCGTGACCTACAAAGAGGTAGCCCTGAGCATTCAGGCAGCGGTAGAATTTTTCGACCAGCCGCTTCTGCTCCGCTTCATCGAAATACATCATCACGTTGCGGCAGAAAATAATGTCGTTGCGCTGCGGCAGGTATTCGGTCTTGAGATTGTGAAAATCGAAGTGCACCAACTCCTTGACGGTTTTCTTCACCACGTAGCGGTCGCCCATTTTGTCGAAGTAGCGCAAGCGATAGCCATACTCGACCGGCGACATCTGATGTTCGCCGTACGACCCCTCTTGCGCGGTGCGTAGCACCGAGTAGTTAATGTCGCTGGCCAGGATCTCCACCCGCCACGGCGCGGGCACGAGCGGCTTGGGGATCGGCGACTCCGCAGGGCGATAATGGCGCATCGAGTGGTACGCGAGCGCGTCGGCCACCTGCATGGCCAGCGTGTAGGGTTCTTGTCCCGTCGAGCAACCGGCGCTCCAAATGCGCAGGCTGAAGTCGCGGCGTTCCTGCTTACGAAGCAGAAGATCGTTCAACACCTCGCGCTGAAACAAATCCAGCTGCGCTTTGTTGCGGAAAAAACTGGTTTCGTTGACGGTGAGATTCTCGAGCAGCAGCGATAGTTCCTGCTTACCTTGACGGCTGATCAGCAGCCGGTAATAGCTATAGAAGGTATCCAGCTGGCATTCCTTCAACCGCCGCAGCAGGCGGTCTTGCAGGAAGGGCGTGCGCCGCTCGTCGAAATGCATGCCGCACTCCTGGTAGACGAGCGTCTGCAGGAGTTTCAGTTCGGCTTCGGTCAGGACGGGTGTTTCGTTGATGTCCATACGGGTGCTATTTTCCGGATGCGGCGGCCCGGCTACTTGCGGTTTCCGGTCCATCGTTCTGCGCATCGTGCCCTTGGTGGCGCGCCAGCACTTTGCCGATATCGAGCAGGATGATGAGCCGTCCCTGATACTTGCCGAGGCCGGTTACACAATCCAGTCCGTTCTCCTGCATCATGGCGGGCGCGGCTTCGATTTCGCTTTCGGAGATCTTCAGCACCTCCGACGCCGCATCGACAATCATGCCGGCAAGCCGCTCGCCGTGTTCCACCACGAGAATGCGGCTTTGCCGGTCGAGACCGGTGTGCGGCTGTCCGAAGCGCTTGCGCAGGTCGACCACCGAGACAATCTTGCCGCGAAGATTGATGACGCCTTCCAGATAGTTGGGAGCATCCGGCACGGCCGTGATTTCGGGCACGCGGATGATCTCATGCAGCGAGGTTATCGGTAGCCCGTAGGTCTCGCGCCCCACCCGAAAGCCCACCACGTGAATTTCCCGGCTCATCGATTCTTATCGTTGCCCTTTTGTTTTTTCTTTCATGCCAACAAATTCGTTCAGCGCGATCCTGCCGCCGCGCCCCGCGCGCTGCGCGAAGGGTTGTGGCTGGCCCGGTCATTGTTTCTGTTTCTGTCGCTGTTTCTTTCACTGTCGCTCGCGTCTGAGCGCAGGGCAAAGCGGTCCATCGAGTCGAGCAGGCCGCGCGACATTTTTGACATCTGGTCGGAAGAGGCAGCGAGTTCTGTCGAGCCCGAGGTCGAGGCCTGGACTAGTTCGCGCATGCGCTCCATCGCCATCACCACGGCCTGCGCTCCCGAAGCCTGCTCTTCTACCGCCGAGTTGATCTCATGCGTGATTTCGTTCAGCCGCGTGGTGGCGCGCGCAATTTGCGACGAGCCGTGCGACTGCTCGTTGGTGGCCGCCCCAATCTCCTGCGCAAACTTGTAGACCTCGGTGACCACGTTCGAAATCTTGCGCAGCGCTGCGTTCAATTCCTGACCCAGATTCAGACCTTCGTTGACGATGGTCGTGCTCTTCTCCATGTTGTCGACGGCCTTGCGTGCTTCTTTTTGAATGCTCTCAATCAACTCGGAAATTTCTTTCGTGGACTGCGCCGATTTTTCCGCCAGCTTTCGCACTTCGTCGGCGACGACGGCGAAGCCAAGGCCATGTTCGCCGGCGCGCGCCGCTTCGATGGCCGCATTCAACGCCAGCAGATTGGTTTGCTCCGCCAGGTCGTCGATCACTTCGACGATCTTGCCGATGTCGTCTGCCCGTGTGCCCAGCGAATCGATGATCTCGCCCGAAGATCGTATTGTCGTGTTAATGCGGTTCAGCCCGTCCGTCGCTTTCTCCATGGTGCCAATGCCGCTGTGCACCTCTTCCCGCGAACGGTTGGAGATATCGAGCAGGACCTTGGCTGTATCCGCCACGCGCTGAATCGAAGTGACCATCTCGTCAATGGATGCCGACGTTTCACTCACGCTCGAAGCCTGCGTTTGCGTGCTCTTGACCATGTTCTGTACGTTCACGCTCATCTCGTGCATGGTGCTGGTCACTTCGTCGATGGCCGAAGATGTCTGCAGGCTGTTGCGTGCCGATTCGTCCGAGGCGCTGGCCACTTGAGTCGATGCCGTGGCCACCTGCGAGGCCGCGTCGCGCACATTACGCACCAGTCCACGCAGGCCTTCGACCATGCGCGTGAAGGCATTGGCCAGCGTGTCGTTTGCCGACCGCGGGTGAACCTCGACCGAAAGGTTTCCTCCAGCGATGGCTTCGGAGACCGATGCCATTTCCTTCAGGTACTTGACCATCGAGTCGAAAGTCCGCGCCAGTTGTCCGATCTCGTCTTTGCCGTGAACGTCGATGGTGTGCTCGAGGTCGCCGCTCTGCCCGATCTGCTCCGCCACGTGAATCAATCGACCCAAGGGTTCCGTGATGCCGGTGGCCGTGCGGAAGGCGATAATCATGCCGAGTCCCAAGGCAAACAGGGAACTGATCAAGGCGGCTGCAATCGTCCAGGCGGCGGCGCTCTCATCGTTGCCGCGGCGCTCGTCTAACAATTTGCGGTTTTCGCGATCCACATCGTCGAGCACATCGCTCGAGCGCGAGACCCAGGCGTTCGGATCTTTTTGCAGATAGAAGATTTGCAAGTCGGCGACGGTGGCGTTGCCGCCATCCACTGCCCGGCGTTTATCGACCAAAGGGCTGGCAAACTCGCTGGCCCAGGATTGCTCCAGTCCCTGGACTTTTTCGAGATTGGCGCGCTGCTGCACAGAATTGGCCAATTCCAGTGTCTGGCGCAACGCGTCCGACAGCCGGCGTTCGCCGTCATACATTTTTTCCACGTCCCGGCTGTCGCCGCTGAGCAGGTAATTCTGCAGGTGCAGACGGTCTTGCATCATCTGGAAGCGGACCGACGAACTGGCTTCGGTCATGTCGATGGAACGCTGCGCTGCGGCCTTGGTTTCGTGCTCGCGATGCACTCCATAAAGATTGATCGCCAGCAGCACCAGCACCGTCGCCAGAATGATGCCGAAACTGACGTAAAGCTTTTTCTTGATATTCATGTATCAGCCTTCTCAGCCAGGCCTCGGACCGTGATCCCGGTCGTCGAAACCGCGCCCTTCATGCCGCTCAAGTTGGAACAAGGTTGTTCCTTGAGTTTCCGCAGGGCTTCGGTTAATGATCGTGCAACCGCAGAGGCGCCGGATACCGAAAGATCTATGTTCGGATTACTTTCGTGACCTCGCGCCACGTGTGAAATCGCCCGTCCCTGAACCGATGCGACGCCCGAGCATCGGCGCTTCTGCCGGAATTTTGACCGTACTCGCCGACTCGTTATTCTCGAATTTTCACAATGAGACCTCAAATCTGGTCAGCCAGCGCTGTTTCTCAACTCGGCACTACCGCCGCATATTTTCTTGACTCAATTTGAGAATCCAGCGTAGCGTTAATCTGTAATTCAATTGTTTTCAATCGCTTAACGAAATTGGTGAGCTCTGACCAGCTATCCTGGCAATTCGGGCCACAGCGACACGTCTCAGTCTGACGAAACTTTCCAGAAGCTTCTCCTGGAGCTTTCGCGGGCGGCCTTTCAGAGCGACGATTCCAGCCAGCTGATCCGTTCCTTCTGTGCCTTGACTCGCGCCTTTTTCCGCGCCAGCGGCGCCTACTATTGGAGTCGCTCGGCCGATGGAGAGCTCATCGGCGCTGAGGCCGATGCCAGCCCTGCCGATTTGCAAGTGTTTCGCGGCATCCGCCAAAGTCCGGGCGATGGCTCGATCGCCATGGATGCGGTCCACCAGCGCCGCGCCTTGTTCGCCCACCATCTCGACGCCAGTCGCCATGCCTGGATAATTTCCTGCCGCGCCCACTCCGCACTCGCCGCTCCGCTGCTCGTTTCCGGAGACGTGATCGGCGCGATCATGTTCCTGCGCTGTTTGCCCGAGGCCGCATTTGACGATGGAGATGTAAACAAGGTCACGATTCTGGCGGCACAGCTCGGCACCGCGCTCGAAGCCCGCCGTCTGAACCAGCTTTCGCGCGAGGAGCACCGCCGCGCCAGCATCCTTGTCGAGGTCGCCACCGCCCTCCATGGCCTTCCCGACACCACCGCCGTCATGGAGGCCATCGCCGATCGCCTGCGCACGCTGCTTCACTCTCCCGCCGTCCTCGTTTTCTTGCAGCACGAAAAAGTATTGCAGCTGCAAGCGGTGTCGACCGCGACCGCCCCGCTCGCTCTGGCTATCCGCTCGCGTTTTAAGCACCAGCAACTGCGATCGTCACTGGAGATTGCGAGCCGTGCCGTCGCTGCCGGTGAGCGCATTACCGTGAACATTGATGGCGCCTCGCATTTTGGCGAGGAATCGCCACCCGGAGTCCTCATTGCCGCGCCGTTTCGCACTTCGCGCTCGAGTGGCGCAATTCTGGTTTATCCCCGTCTCGCCGAACCTTTCACCCAGGAAGACAAATTACTCGTCTCCGCGCTCGCCGGTTTTGGAGCCGTCGCCGTCGCCAATGCCGAACTTTATGGCATGGCCCGCGCCCAGGCCCACGAACTGCACGAGATTCTCGAGATTTCCTTTGAACTTGGCTCCGCCCGCAAGCTGGACGAGTTTATGCAGACCTCGGTGGTCCGCGCCGCCAAGTTTCTCGGCTTCGAGCGCTGCTTCATCGGCCTTTACGAAAATGCCGCCTTCCACGTGCGCTGGGGAGTGGAAAAGGGTGTTGCCCGTCCCGTGGACATTCCGCTCTACGACGGGGTTGCGACGCGAGCCCTCAAGCAAAAGAATGTTTTTGTCACAGAGGATGCTTCGACCACGCCCGGAGCGAACCTGGATTTTGTTAATAGTTTCCAGATTCGCCAGTTGCTGGCCGTGCCTCTGCTCGGTTCGAACGGCGAAGTGCTCGGCATGTTCGGAGTGCTCGATCGCGTGGAGCCGGGTCCCATCAATGATGAGGACGTCCGCCGCGCTCGCGCTCTGGCCGCGCAGATCGCCATCGCTCTCGAACTTACCCGCAACCTGCACCAATCCGAGGAGCATCGCCGCCGTGCCGAAGCGCTCGTCACCATTGCCCTCGAACTGAACACCGTGCTGCATCTGCCGGAGTTCATGCGCAGCTTCGCTTTGCGCGTCGCCAATCTGCTGGGCGGCCATTCGGTCGCTCTCGTGCTCCAGTCCTCCGAACCCGATGTCGTGATGCTGACCGGCGTTTCCGAGGGTGCAGGTGAGGCTGGCGTTGAGGTCATTGACAAAGCCTTGTTGCGCCGCGTCAAGCAAGCGCTCAACGCTGCTCTGCCCAACTATCCGGCGGATGTCGCTTTCGCCCCGGCAAGCGAGGTACTCGGCGCGGCGCTCGCCTCCGATCTTGCTTGGACCGATTGCACATTAGTCCGTCTGGCGGGCTCCTCGGGAGAGCTCGTAGGCTTGCTCTGTTTTGCCGATCGCGGCGCACCGCCCTCGCCCGAGGATTATCTTTTGTTGCGGGCCATCGCCGGCCACGCCAGCATCGCGCTCGAAAATGCCTGCCTCTTCAGCCGCATGGAGCAGGCGAATCGCCACTGGCTCGAGGTTTTTGATGCCATCAGCGATTTCATCGTGGTGCATGACGAGCAGCACAATATTCTTCGCGTCAATCGTTCGCTGGCGGATTTCGTCGGCATCGACGCGGATCAACTGATCGGCGTCAACATGCGCGCCCTCGACGCCCTTTCCGCTGGCGCTTCGCCGCATTCCTGTCCCTTCTGCCGCAGCGGCGACGGCCTCGACGAATATGTGCATCCCGGGCTCGATCGCACCTACCTGATTTCCACCTCGCGTATCCATGCCGCCAGCCAGGGGCCCTCACCCCGCGAAGTGGGCGCGATGGGAATGGGCAGCTCCCAGTTTCAGATCGTTCACGTGCTCAAGGACATCACCGACCGCCGCGAAGCCGAGCGCCGCTATCGCGAACTTTTCGACAACATTCAGGAAGGAATTTTCTTCTCGACGCCTCAGGGCCGCTTCGTCGAAGTGAACGATGCCATGGTTCGCATCCTTGGCTACAGCAGCCGGGATGAGGTGATTCAGCTCGATATCCCGACCCAGGTTTATTTTTCTCCGCGCCGCCGTGAAGAGTTGGTCGAACTTTTCGCGCGCCAGAGCGGACTGCGCAATCAGGAAGAAGTTCTTCGCCGCAAGGATGGCTCGCCCGTCCACGTCCTGATCAACTGTTTCGCAGTGCGTGATGCGGACGAGAACATTCTGCAGTACCGCGGCCTGATGCTCGATATAACCGGCCTGCGCCAGTCGCAAACCGAACTTCAGAAGGAACGTGATTTCTCCAACAAAATCCTCAGCCACACCCAGAGCTTGATCCTGGTCACCGACACTGACGGCGTGATCACGTATGCCAACCGGCGCTGGAGCGGACTCGGCTTTCAACAGAGCCAGATACTCAGCCATTCCCTGCTTGAATTCTGCGCTCCCGTGCGCCAAACGGCGTTGCGCGAGGCACTTGCCTCTGTGGCTCGCGGACAGCAGGTCGATAATTTCGATCTGCCTTTGATCCGCGGCGACGGTGTCAGCGCCCAGTTTTCCGCCAATCTCAGCCCCATCAATGGAGAGGACGGACGCGTCGGCAACCTCGTGGTCGTCATGACCGATGTTACCGACTCGGCCGTGCTGCGCTCGAAATTGCTACACGCCGAAAAAATGGCAGCGGTCGGCCAACTGGTTTCGGGCGTCGCCCATGAAGTCAACAATCCGCTCACCGCCATTCTCGGATTCACCGACCTCTTGATGGAAAATCCCGAACTGCCCGAGAGTGCACGCCGCGACCTGCGCGTGATTTTGCAGGAGGCGCAACGCACCAAGCAGATCGTGCAGAATCTGCTCAGCTTTGCCCGGCAAAAACCGCCGCAGCGCCAGCCGGTTCAACTCAACGCGATCGTGCAGCGCACCGTCCACCTGCGTTCCTACGATTTCATCAGTCACGGTATTCAGGTGGTCGAATATCTCGACGAATCTTTGCCCCATATCATCGGAGACTCGCACCAGTTGCAGCAGGTATTTCTCAACATCCTGAATAACGCGTACGATGCCGTGCGCGAAACCGCCCGTCCCGCCCGCATCGAGATCATGAGCGCCCAGGCAGGCAACTTCGTGGAGATCGCTTTCCGCGACAATGGGCCCGGCATCCCCGATCCCACCATCATTTTCGATCCTTTTTTCACCACCAAAGACATCGGCAAAGGCACGGGCTTAGGCCTGAGCATTTGCTATGGCATCGTTCGCGAACACGGCGGCGAGATTCTATGTCACAACAACACCGATTCGGAAGGTGCAACCTTCATCGTCCGTCTGCCTATGACGGCCGAAACGGCATCTTTCGGAGCGGTTGCAGGAGTACACCCAAAATGAGCTCCCCTGGAACCAAACCCGCATGCGCCCCAGTACTTCTGATCGAAGACGAACCCGCCGTGATGGCCTTGGTGCGAGCCGTTCTTGAAGGCCACGGATATGAGGTCGTGCCCACCGAATCCGGTGCCGAGGCCTTGCGCCTGCTCGAGCGGGGGCATTTTCACGGTGTCGTCTCCGATATGCGCACGCCCGGCGGCGTCGATGGCGCGCAGGTTTATTCCTGGATCGCCACGAACCGGCCCGAACTCGCGCGCCGCCTCGTCTTCATCACCGGCGACATCGCCAATGAAGAGACCGCGGCCACCCTGCGCCGCACCGGTGCGCCCTGTGTCGAAAAACCATTTCGCGTCAACGACTTTATCGCCGTGGTCGAACAAACCATGGGCAAGGCGGCCTGATTATGCAGAACTTGACGGCGCAAACTCCAGCCAAAGACGAGCTGACCAGAAACAACGTGTCGAAAAACGAAGTGACCAAAAACGACTTCCGCATCCGCCTGCTGATCGTCGACGACGACGAGGCCATCCGCCGTTTGTGCGTGGCCGTCGGCGAATCCCTCGACTTTGTCTGCCTCGAGGCGGACAGCGGCGACGCTGCTTTGGCTGTGCTCGATGAGCAACCCGTGCATATGGCACTCACCGACATGATCATGCCGCGCATGACCGGCATCGAATTTCTGGAGCAGGTCAAGCGCAACTATCCGCGCATCGAAGTCGCCGTCATGACCGGTCATGGTTCGGTCGAGACTGCGGTGCAGGCGATGAAGCTCGGGGCCTACGATTACATTGCCAAGCCCTTCGCTCCGCTCGAGGAGTTGCGCCACTTCCTACGCCGCATGGCCGACAAAGTCCGGTTGACGGAAGAAAACTTGTATCTCCGCGAACGCTCTGAGACGGAGACTTCGCTGCACGGCATCATCGGCAATTCCCCCGGCATTCAGAATGTTCTGCGCCTCATCTCGCGCCTCAAAGACACGCGCACTCCGGTGATGATTTGCGGCGAAAGCGGCACCGGCAAGGAACTGGTGGCGCGCGCGCTGCATTTTCGCGGAACCATGGCTAATCGTCCCTTTGTCGCCGTCGATTGCGGTTCGCTCGTCCCCACGCTGATTGAAAGCGAATTATTCGGCTACGAAAAGGGAGCGTTCACCGGGGCGCTTCGGTCCAAGCAAGGCCTCTTGCAATCCGCCGACACGGGCACGATTTTTCTCGATGAAGTCGGAGAGCTTCCGCTTGAAATGCAAGCCAAGCTGCTGCGCTTCCTGCAGGAAAAAGAAGTTCGCCCGGTGGGCAGCAACCAGAGAGTCAAAGTTGATGTGCGCATCATGGCCGCCACCAACCGCGATCTCGATGCTGAATACAAGAAGGGAACTTTCCGCAAAGATCTTTACTTCCGCCTCAACGTCGTCACCATTTCGCTGCCGCCTCTGCGCGAGCGCCGGTCCGATATTCCCATCCTCGCGGCCTTTTTCCTCGAGCGTCTCGCTCCCGGACGCGCCGTCCAGCTTTCAAGCAGTGCCATGAAAGCTCTGCTGGCCTATGACTGGCCGGGCAATGTCCGTGAGCTGGAGAATTGCCTGGAGCGCGCGGTCGCTCTCGGCGATCAAAACGTCATCGAAGTCGCCGATCTGCCGCCGGCCATCATGCGCACGGAGAGTCAGGGCCCGGTTCCCGACGCGCAGCAACTTGCCGGTACCGACCTCGAAGATATCGAGCGCGCCACCATCGAACGCGTTTTTTCCCAAGTCAAGGGAGACAAGGCGCTCGCCGGCAAGATGCTCGGCATCAGCCGCGCCACCCTCTATCGGAAACTAAAGCGTTACAACATCAGCGCGCCGGGAGATGAACCGTCTCAATCGCCCACGCTGCAGTAGCCGCGAACAGGAGCCGCTAAGACGATCTGCATTAGCGGGACCGGCGACGGTCTGGAATCAAAGACCCGAAATGAGACGGCTCAGTTCATTGTGAGACGCAGTTTAACTTCAGATTAGGAAATCACCCGCTTCTCTCCCGCTGTTTACCGTTAACCCCTTGTCTTTGCGGCGATTACTCTTAAGTGCATGACCGACAAGGTTTTGGTGAATGTCGTGCACAATGTAAACTCGATAAAGCAAAGAGTCTCTCCGGCAAGCTTTTCTAAAACAAACGGAAGTGGGGAGACTTGTCTGCTTCCCAGTAGAGAAAACAGAGGTTAACCGTGCCCAACCAGGCCACTGCGCTCGCTCCTGAAACCGATATCGTCAGCCGCTTGGCTAGATTTTTTCCCGAAGCCATGCCCTTGCGGATTCCGATCAAACTGAGTCGTGCTCGTAGCGAGAGCCAAGGCTCCGAACACGACGGCGGTGACCCCGGTCGGCACGACTCCGAACAGGTCTTTATTCAGGACACCATCATCGAATTCAGTACTCCTCACGAAGTTCTGTTCACCGTCGATCGTCCACTGGAGTTTGCCGATCGCGTCCTGGTCGAAACCAATAATGGGTTGCTGCACGCCGAGGGCTCGGTGGTTGCGGTGCAATATCACCCCCGGCAAACCGCGGTTGCGGTTCGCTTTCCGCAGAACCTACCTTCTTGGATGACGAAATCATGACCCCTCCCACTCCTGATCCTTTTTCGCTTTCCGCCGCGCCTTCGCTTGAGGAACAGGGCGTCACGCTCTGCGCCCTGCAACCGGTCTACTCCACCCTGGTGCGCGAGTTTGTCATCGATGTCTCGACCTGTCCCATTTACGACACCGCCGAATTCAAGCCGTCTGAGGACTCCGTCGTGCAAGCCAGCGCCTGGTTCCAGCAGGTCGACACGCAGATTCAGGTTCACCAGTTGCGCCAGTTTCTGCAGACCACCACTCTCGCCAGCGAAGCCGTGTTGCGCCACCTGCTGCTGCATCACATCCGAAAAGCCGCTAGCATGAAGTCGGCCAGCGATCGCGATAAGAGCGACTTCCTTCTGGTTCAGTATTTTTCGCTGTGCGTGCCTTCGGGCATCGAAGACGCCGATGTCGATCTCGATTACGTGGCGCAGATATTGGAACCGGTTCTCGGACCGCAGACGCCGCAGCTTCCGGGGTGGCTCACATCGCTCGAAAGCATTCTGCAATCAGCCGCCGGTTGCGGCAATCTCAGCGACCTGCTGCGCAGCGGCATCCTCGAACAAGGCCGCAAACTCAAGTCGCAGAGTGCGGCGCGTTATTTCGAACCCTCGGCAATGATTGCCTTTGCCCGCTTCAGTTTCATGATCCGGCGCGCATTCTTCCGCTTGATGCAAGCCGACCTCAACGCGATCCAGGATGGCTTGCGCGAATTGGAGCATCGCGGTGTCACCTCTGTCGACTGCCGTCGCGCTCAATTCTCCGCCGAGGAACCGGTTTCGCGTTTGCGCATGATCTGCCACTCCTGGAAAGTAATGTTCCACGCCGAATATTCCTCCGGCCAACCCTTGCGGATGCTGGTTGATCTTCGCGCCGCCATCGACGAAGCGCGAGGCACTGGCTCGCCGAATCCAGCGCTGGCCAAAAGTGCAGCTTCCGGGTTGGCGCAGCCCTGATGTCCGGCCCGGCAAGTCGTCCTGAATCGACTTCCCAGGCTGCAAAAATTGATCGATCTGACACCTCACACGGGCCGGTGACCCCTGTCACCACTCACTTGTGATGTGTGAAATCCCCGCCCAATCGCCTTCGAGTGCGTGATTTACCCCTAACACCCCATCTTTCCCACCTCGGCCTAATCATTTATTTCCTTCAATGTCTATAGGTTGCAGCAATTGCCCTGTCTGGCTTGGAACTTGCTTTGATAGGGGTGACTGGGGAGTTTTGGGGAAACATATGGCTTCAAATTCTCACACTTTTGGCCACAAACTCTGGCGGACGATTGCTTCCATCCAGACCGGCGTGGTTCTCCTTATTCTGGTCGTGATCCTGGCGGCGGTTGGAACCATCGTCCTGCAGCGTCCCGCCACCGAACCCGATGAGATGCAGGCTGCCTACTCGCCGCACATGCTTCGCCTTCTCGATGCAATGGGTCTGACCGACGTATTTCACGCTTGGTGGTTTCTCGGACTGCTGGCGCTGGTCAGCCTGACCATCATTGCCGCTTCTATCGATCGTTTTCCGAACTCGTGGCGCTACTTCTCGCGTCCCTATAAATATCCCGACGAGAGCTTCCGCCGCGCCCTGCGTCCGCAGAAATCGCTGCCCATCGCCGATGAAGAATCGGGTCTGGTGGCCGCCGAGCGCGCTCTGCACGAAATGGGATTCAAGCCGGAGCGCGTCGTTCCCAGAGACTCCCGCGAAAATCATCTCGGAATTTTCTCGGAACGGCACCGCGTCTCCGAACTGGCGGTTTACATCGTCCACGCCAGCCTCCTGCTCATCTTCTTTGGCACCATCGTCGACGGTCTTTGGGGATGGCGCGGCTACATCAGCCTGAATGAAGGACAGACTTCGAACCAGATCGAGATTCGTGATGGCAGCAAGCGCACGCTTCCCTTTGCCATTCGCTGCGATGAGGCCGGTCAGGAAAATTACAAGGATGGCACGCCGAAAAAATGGTGGTCCAAGTTGGCGGTGGTCGAAAACGGCAAAGACGTAAAAAGCAAAGAAATTGTCGTCAACGATCCTCTCCTCTACAACGGTGTTCGCTTCTACCAATCCAGTTTCGGATCGAACGGCAAGGTCGATAAACTCACGCTGGTCGCTGCCAAAAATTCGACCAACGGTTCCGGCGCGAAACAGACCATCGGGCTGGCCGTGAACGACACCATCTCTCTCGACGCCGATACCACGGTACGCTTCGCCGAATTCTTCCCCGACTACGCGGTGCGCGATGGGCAGGTCTACCTGAAATCGAATGAACTCGAAAATCCCGCCGCGCATCTGGTCGTGACCTCCAAAGCCGCCGGCAAGGATTTCGACGTCTGGTTCCCGCCGATGGAAGAAGTAGCCGACAACTCCAAAGCGCCATACCAGTTCCAGGCCACCGACCTGAAAATCGGCCACTATACGGGCTTGCAGGTTTCGCATGAACCCGGCCAGTGGGGAGTGTGGTCGGGCGTAGTGCTGTTGGGCGTGGGACTCACCTTCGTCTTCTACGTTGTGCACATGCGCTTCTGGATGGTTCCGGTCCGTGATCCGAAAACCGGCAAGTGCTCGCTGTGGATCGGCGGCACTGCGAACCGCAACCGCGACGCCTTCGAGCAGCGTTTCAAGGATCTCGTGACATCGGTCGAAACAGAATTGAAATCGGTTCCCAGAACCTCTCCCAGCGAGCAGGTCGCAACCTTGGCCGCGACGGAAACCGCGAGCTAAGACGCCGTTCATTACAAGACACGTGCGAGGACATTTATGGCAAGAGCAAAAGTAGAACAGCAGCAACCGGCCTCCGGCATGACCCTGATCGTTCTGGTCGGATTGGCCATCACCTTTTTGCTGGTCATGGCGCTTCTGAACGTGGCCAAAAGCGGCAATCTGATGGGCGAGGAAAATCTCCTCTTCGCCGCTTTGATTTTCTATTCCGGCGCGGGCGCGCTCTACCTGGGCTTCGGAGTTACCGGCATCGAGTCGTATGTGAAGTTCGCTTCCTACTCCACCTGGGCAGGATTAGCCGCCAATAGCGCGGCGATTGCCCACCGCTGGTATGAGTCGGGACACGCACCCTTCTCCAGCGTCTACGAGATGTTGCTCAGTTTTGTCTGGACCCTCGCTGTCCTCACTCTGATTGCCGAAAAGAAGTATGACGTAAAGGTCATCGGCACCGTCACCATGCCGGTCGCGATCGTGGGCGTGGTCCTGATGCAGTTGCTGCGCACCGACGTTCACCCCTTGGTTCCGGCGCTGCAATCGACCTGGCTGCACGTGCACGTAACTTTGGCCATGCTCGCCTACGCGGCCTGCGCTCTCAGCTTCGCCTTGGCCATGATGTTCCTCATTCAGGACAACCTCAAGACCGAGACCGTCCTGGCCGTCACCAGCGCGAGCACGCTGGGCGTTTATGCAGCCATCGTCCTGTCCCGCTTCGAGCAAGGTGGACTGAACCTGGTGGCGTGGAATCCCGAAGTGAAGTCTGAAGTTTTTCTCGCTAAAAATGTTCGCTTGTTCGTCGTCATTCCCGACCTGGGCTGGCTGATGTTGCTGACGCTTTTAGTCGTGGCTTCACCATTAATCCTTTATGCATTGGCACGCTGGAAGAAGAACGAAAGCTTCCTGACGCTCGCCAACCGCGCCGTCTTCTTAAGCATTCTGTTGCAGGTTATGACACTGGTGATGTTTCTGGTCCGCGCCCGCGACGGCCGTTATCCTTCGCTCGACGCTGACGGATTATTCCCGACAAGTCTCGCCGCTAGTCCATTCATACTGTCGGGGTTGGTGGGCGGCGTCTTCATCTCTCTCCTTTATCTGTTACTGCTGTGGAGGCGCCCCGATCTGTCGCGGCTCCTGCCCAGCACCGATAACCTCGACCGCATCACCTACAAGACCATTTGCCTCGCTTTCCCCCTGCTCACTCTCATGATCGCCTCTGGAGCCTACTGGGCCAACCAGACCTGGGGATCGTATTGGAGCTGGGATCCTAAAGAAACCTGGGCGGCCATTACCTGGCTGGTATATGCCGCCTATCTCCACATGCGCATTACCCGCGGATGGCGCGGCCGTCGCGCCGCCTATTTTGCCATTGCCGGATTTGCCGTCGTGATGTTCACCTTCTTTGGGGTGACGTACCTATTGCCTGGGCTGCACGCGTATGCTTAACCGTGCGGAGTCCGAATCCATAGCATCAGATTTGCCGCAAGAGATAGTACCCACATCTATGGGTAAGGGCCGCGAGCATTTAGGTATGGATCTCTCTTCTACTAATACCGAGCGGACAAAATCCGCAGCTTCACCGCAACCGGAGACATCCCCCTTGGGTTCGGTAGGTTTCAATTGGCAGTTGAAGGCAATTTTGCCGGTCGGGCTCGTTCTGTTGGCCGGACTGTTGCTCTTCACCCTGGCGACCATATCCCTGCGCGATCCCGAGCGTCACGCCGTGCTTATGGTCGCAGGTGCGGGAGCCATCGCCATCTGCGCTGTCTCCATCGTTGCGATGGCGTATTTTGTGCAGCGCCCGATGATCGAATTGCAGGAAAAAATTGCGCAGGTCAGCGAAGGCGATCTCGATGTCGCCGTCAGCTTTGCCCGCCGTAATGACGAAATCGGAGAACTGGGCCGCAACTTCAACTATATGATGCAGCAGCTACGCGAAAGCCGGCGCGAAATCGAGCTCTTGCATCGCACGCAAATGTCGCGCGCCGAACATCTGGCCACGCTAGGCGAGTTAGCCGCAGGCCTGGCCCACGAAATTCGCAATCCGCTTGCCGGTATCGCCGGCGTTATCGAAATCATCGGACGCGATCTGCCCGCCACGAGTCCGGCGCGCGCTGTTGTAAAAGATGTGCGCCTCGAGGTTGCGCAAATCAATCGCATCCTCACCGATCTCTTGCAGACTGCGCGTCCCCACCCGCCGCAGATTTGCCGCAGTAATCTCAATACGACGGTCGAGCACGCTGTTATGCTGGCGCGCCAGCAAGTATTCTCGAAGCCGATCCAGATTGACCTGCATCTTGCATCCGACCTCTCCGAAGTCGAGCACGATAGCGATCAGATTCACCAGGTGCTGCTGAACCTGCTGCTCAACGCAGTGCAAGCCATGGATGGCGCCGGCACGATCCGCGTCGACCTCGGATCACGCGGTGATCAAGCCACCGTCGCGGTCAGCGACTCCGGCAAAGGCATCACCCCGCAAAACCTACCCAATATCTTCCGCCCTTTCTTCACCACCAAGGGCAATGGCACCGGTCTCGGATTGTCCCTCGCCCGCCGCATCGTGGAAGAGCATCACGGCCGCATCGAAGTCAGCAGTGTTATGGGCAAGGGAAGCCAGTTCACCGTTCTGCTGCCCTTTCAGATGCCCGATCCAGCGGCCAATCAGTCCTCAGGCGCAAGCTAAGATTCACACTTACTGCCTTCCCCCAGGCGAATAAAAAGCACAACCGAATTCTCTCCGCATCGCCGAAAGACTGGAGTATCATGTTGCGACCTTCCCCCTCGAAGGTTTGCCGTTCGCATGATCAGGCTGTCTCCTCCTCTAGCACATCTCCGCAAGTGCACTTTTGCGGTCTGGGGGCGAGCCAGCTACGCGTCGAATCGGGCACTGGATGACCAGAATTCCATGAGGACAAACCATATGGTTCGTGCCAGGATAGGGCTTCAAACTCTCATTCTGTGCGGCTTGGCGTTGACCACGCTCGCCCTTGCCGAAACTCACAAAAGCAAGACGATCGTGACCTATCCATCCGGCTTCGCGGTTTCGCAGCCCGTGGCGGAGTTGCCCCTCGATCTCTCGCGTTTCCCCGAGCGTGAAATGCCCGAACCTCGTCCCAGTCCGCTGGCCTCGCATGCGGTTGCCGGCCCGTGGCACCTTGACCCCGCCTTGCAGAAAGAGGCCCTGCCCCAGGTCGCCGCCACGCCGGGCGTCAGCTTTGACGGCATCGCCGCTGACGGCTGGATTCCTCCAGACAATAACCTCGCCGTAAGTTCCACGCAGATTGGCGAAATCGTCAACTCCGATTTCGCGGTGTACGACAAAACTGGCACGCTTACTTCCGGCCCGACCACGCTGCCGACTATATTCGCTTCGCTCGGCGGCCTCTGCGCTACCTACGTGGTCGATCCCATCGTGCTCTACGACCGCCCGGCGGACCGCTGGGTGCTTGCCGGCATCGGCCTCGATTACAACGGCCACTATTCGGAATGCATCGGCGTCTCCACCACCAACGATCCGGTTGGAGCCTACTCTCTCTACTACTACAGTTTTGGCGGCAACCTCAACGACTATGACAAGCTCAGCGTCTGGGCCACCGCGAACAATAGCGCTTATCTCGCCACCTACAACATTTTTGATGGAGGTTCCAGCTTCGCCGGCGCCGATCTTTGCGGATTCGACCGCGCCAAGATGCTGGCGGGCGGCGCCAATCCGGCCATGCTCTGCCAGATGACGCCCAATTCCGAAGGCAGCTATCTTCCTTCCGATACGGATGGGCCGGCGACTCCCGCGGACGGAAGTCCCGGGCTGTTTCTGAACTGGCAGAACAGCAATCCTGGCCAACTCTACCTTCGCCGGTTGACGCTCAACTTCGCCACCAGCAAGGCCACGCTTTCCACCCCCAGGATTATCAATGTCGCCAGCGACAACCTCTCCTGCGGCGTCGGTTTCGGCACCTGCGTCCCGCAACCGGGCACTTCCCAGGAACTCGACACGCTCGGCGATCGCCTGATGTATCGCTTTGCGATTCGACACTTCGCCGATCATGATCGCGCCGTGGTCAGCCACGCCGTCGCAAATGGAAGCCAGGTAGCAGTGCGCTGGTACGAGATTTACGATCCCGCCGCAATCGCGACTGTCAACCAGCAAGGCACCTTCGCCCCCGATTCCACCTATCGCTGGATGTCGAGCCTCGCCGAAGACCAGAACGCCAACATCGGCCTGGGATACAGCGCCTCCAGCAGCACCGTATTTCCTGCCATTCGCTTCACCGGCCGCGTTCCCGGCGACCCTGCAGGATCGATGGAATCCGAGGCCAGCATCATCGAAGGCACAGGATCGCAGGAGAGCGGTTCGTACTCCAATCGCTGGGGAGACTACACCGCGATGCGCGTCGATCCCGCCGACGACTGCACCTTCTGGTATGTCGACGAGTACGAACAAGCCAACGGAACCTACAACTGGAACACCCACATCGCCTCGTTCATCTTCCCCGGATGCGGCGGCAGCGGAGGCGGGCCCGCGGTAACGCTGTCACCCACTTCTCTGACTTGGACAAAGAAGCCCGTGGGCACGACCAGCGCGGCCAAGGCGGTGACGGTCACCAACTCCGGCAACGCCTCTCTCGACATTACCAGCTTCGGCACCAGCGGCGACTTCGCGCTGGCGACCGTCACCAAGACAAAGAAGATAACGCCATGCGCCAACGGTCTCTCCTTGGCGGAGGGTGCCAGTTGCGAGGTGAAGGTGACCTTCACTCCCACGCAAAAGGGCGTCCGTACGGGCGACCTGACGTTCAACGACAACGCCGCCAACAGCCCGCAATCGGTCAGCCTGACCGGAACGGGCAAATAACGAAGCTGTTACTGTTCTCGCGGGGCTGCGTCAGAAGCCCCGTTTCTTTTATAATGCGCCGCAATCGCGAAGCAGGTAAAAGCAATGAAGACTGCCATCAAAGCCGCTCCCAAACCACCAGCCGATGCTGAAAAACAGCTCAAGACCTTCATCGATAAATTCGACTCTAAAAACCAGGCGTTGATTCGCGCCGTGCGCAAGGCCCTCCGCAAGCGCCTGCCTTCCGCCAACGAACTGGTCTACGACAACTACAATTTCTTTGTCATCGGATACGGTCCGACCGAGCGTCCCTCCGACAGCATTCTCTCCATCGCTGCTGGAGCCAATGGCGTTGGCCTCTGCTTCATCCGCGGAGCCAGTCTGCCCGATCCACACAAGATCCTGCTCGGCTCCGGCAATCAGACGCGCTTCCTCCGCATCGATTCAGCAATCGTGCTGGCTCGCCCCGAAGTCGAGGCGCTGATTGCCGCTGCCATCGCCAAATCCAAGGGGCCGATGGCATCGGGCGCGAAGAGAAAGGTCATTATCCGATCCGTGTCGGCCAAGCAAAGGCCTCGCCGCAAGCCCTCCAAATAACGTTACGGGCCCGCTACAGAGCAAGCAGCCTGCCTTTCGTAGTAAATTAAACACCGATGCCTGCTGAGAAAATTATGATCGTGGACGACGAGCGCCTGGTGCGCTGGTCGCTCCGCCAGAAGTGCGAAGAGTGGGGATACCACGTCATCGAGGCCGAATCCGGCGAACCTGCCCTCAAGCTGGCGCAACGTGAATCGCCCGATCTCGTGCTGCTTGACGTGCGCATGCCCGACCTCACCGGCATCGAAGTGCTTGATCAGCTCAAGAAAAATGGCGACGCTCGCGCCGTCATTATGATCACCGCCGATCCCCAGCTCGACGACGTGAAAGCCGCGCTCAAGCTCGGAGCCTACGACTTCGTAGGCAAGCCCATCGATTTCGACGAACTGCACATCACCATCAAGAACGCTCTCGAGGCAACGCATCTGCGCGCCGAAGTGCAATCCCTGCGCAGTGAAGTGCGGCGCGAAGCCGGCTACCAGAGCGTGATCGGCGTCTCTCCCAAGATGACCGAACTGATGAACTTCGTGCGCAAGGTGGCCTCCAGCGAAGCTACGACGATTCTGATTCAAGGCGAAAGCGGAACCGGTAAAGACCTGATCGCCAAGGCCATTCACTACGAAAGTTCGCGCCAGGGAAAACCGTTTGTGGCCATCAATTGTTCCGCCATTCCCGAAACCTTGATGGAAGCAGAACTTTTCGGCCACGAAAAAGGCGCGTTCACTGACGCCAAGCAGATGAAGAAGGGCCTCTTCGAAGCGGCCGATGGAGGCACGCTCTTTCTCGACGAAATCGGCGAACTCTCGCCTCTCTTGCAAGCGAAACTCCTGCGCGTGTTAGAAGATCAAGTCATCCGCCGCGTTGGCGGAGTGCGCGACATGCAGGTGGATGTGCGCGTCATCGCCGCCTCCAATCGCGACCTGGAGAAAGCCGTGCGCGACGGCCAGTTTCGCCAGGATCTCTATTACCGTCTGGCAATCATTGCCATTTTTATTCCGCCGCTGCGTGAGCGCAAAGAAGACATTCTTCCGCTCGTCGACTTTTTTATCGAGCGCTACAACCGCCGTTTCAAGAAGTCGATTCGCGGCATCACCGACGACACCCGCCGTCTCATCTTCTCCCACAACTGGCCGGGCAACGTCCGCGAACTGAAAAACACCATCGAGCGCGGCATGATCCTCGAAGATGAGCCGCTGCTGCGTCCCGAGTATCTTCCATTCTCCGTCGGAGAATCGGGTGGCCGCACCCTCTTCGAGCGCACCTCGCCCATGGACGGAGGCCAGACTCTGCCCAACGGCCGCACCCTTCCGCGCCTGTATATTCCCGAGGGCGGCACCTCGCTAGAAGAAGTGGAGCACGCCATGGTCGAGCTGGCCATGCGCCAGGCCCACGGCAATCAGACGCACGCCGCGAAGCTTCTAGACATCAGCCGCGACGCCCTCCGCTACAAGCTGAAGAAATTTGGCCTTATCCGAGGAGATGACGAAGCGTCGCAGACCGTCGCCGAAGAAGGCTAGCCGCCAACTAGGTGTATCCCCACAATTCTGCGCCCGTGTAGAGCGGACACTCCTGTCCGCTGCCGTTGCCCTTGCCTTTCTCAGGCGCGGAAGGGATGCACTCGCGGAATATGCCCCCTGGAAAACGTTGCGATCAAATTGCCTTCTTGCCCTACAATTAACATGTGCTGACGGAAGACGACAAACAGTGGATCAGCGAACGGTTAGAGAAGGTTGAAACCACGCTTCTCACCGAGTTTCACAAGTGGGCATCTCCGGTCGAATTGCGCCAGCGGAGCCATGCCGCAGCTCTTCGCGCGCCGGATGCCGAGGTTGAGTCCCTGTCAGACCGGCTCAAGAATCTCGAAGGCCATTGATCCGTTTCTCTCGGTTTACTCATCAAGAAAACAAACGAGGGTGCCCCATCCTAACGTCGTGTCTTTCGACGTTAGGGTGGGATTCCCCACCCGCAAGAAGCGTAGGGATTTTATTTGGAGGTTGAGTAGGAGGAGTCCGCGCCCCAAACTCAGTTCGTCGCTTTCTTCACGACCTGCTTGACCGCCTTCGAGGTGCTGGCGGCAAAGTCGGAGTCTCCAGCGTAGACTGCCGTGACCGTCGTTGTGCCAACTTCTAGCGTCGAGGTTGTTAAAGCGGCGGTGCCGCTGGTTAGGGTTCCTGTTCCGAGCAGGGTGGTGCTGTTCATAAACGCAACGGTTTCGCCGTTAGGCAGTGAGCCAGCCTTAGATGAGACGGCTGCTGTGAACGTTACAGCCTCTCCGTAAATCGAGGGATTCGGAGAAGACGTAAGCTTGATCGTGGTCGCTGGTACAGGGTCAAATTTGGTCACCGGGTCACCCGCGAGATAGGCGTTTCCGGTGTTGTCCACTGCAATACCTGAGTCCCCGCCGTAGCCGCTAAGGTAGGTGGAGTAAGCCAAGCTACCCGAGGGGCTTATCTTGGTCAGGAACGGATCTTGGCAGCCAGACTGACGATCAGGTCGCGATTTTGCTAAAGTCGTGCATGCGCCCTGTTTCCTGAGCACCGGATAATGTTCGGCTACAGGTTCTTTGCCATGCACCCAGGGTTGTCGGTGCTACACCCGATCCGGTGATGTAAGCATTCCCGGCACTGTCCACGGCGATGCCAGAACCAGAGCTGTAGCCTCCTGAGAAAGAATATTTATAACTGGGATCACCAAATTTATAAACAAAGGTGTGCGTGATCCCGGTGTGCCCGCAAGCCTTGCTCTGAATTTTGCAGACCAGGAATCCCGTAGCATATGCGTTACCGACGCTGTCGGCTGCGATGCCGTTTCCAACGGCCCCAATGTCGCCGCTTATACAGAATGAGAAACCGAGAGTCGATCCGGAAGGATTAACTTTGGTCACAAAAGCATTACCATACCCTCCATACGGATACTGGTAGCATCCCGCAGCTGGGAAGTTCATCGAGTAAGTGTTTCCGGTGATGTACGCATTCCCGGCACTGTCCACGGCGATGCCGCTACCATAATCGCCTCCGCTACCGCCCAAGTAACTGGAGTAAACCAGCCCCGATCCGGAGGGATTGAACTCAGCGACGAAAGCATCTGATCCGCCGCCGAAGCCAGGCTGGAAGGCTCCGGGCGTGGTCGGGAAATCGGGTGAACTGGTAGCGCCGGTGACGTAAGCATCCCCCGCGCCGTCTACAGCAATACCAGTGCCGTAATCATAGATGCTGCCGCCTAGGTAGCTGGAGTAACCCAAGGCTGTCCCTTCGGGGTTGATCACGGCTACAAAAGCACAGCTATTGGGGTTGCCACATGATGTCTGGAACGCGCCGGGCGTGGTTGGGAAGCCTGACGAGTTGGCTGATCCCGTGACATAAGCATTTCCTGCACTATCCACGCCGATGCCCGGAGACACACCCACAACCCCGGTGCCGCTCAGGAAGATGGAGTAGACCAAGGCTGACCCTGCCGGGTTCAGTTTTGCCACGGTCATTCCGTTTGTGACGTAAGCGCTGCCCGCGCTGTCTACCGCGATTTCAGGGCCGCCTGCACTTCCCGCAAGCCCGGTCGAGTAAATCAGCGGATCAATATACAACGGCCTGCTAGCGTCATACTTCGCCACTTCAAATCCCACGCGATTCGCGCCTGTGATCGAGTAACCAGCCGCAATCTCCTGCCGCGTTCCATTCTTCTCCTGATAGACGAGCGGCTTGTGCCAGCGGATTTCGGCTTCGCCGGGCTTCGTCGTCATTCCTATTCTTATTACTAAGTCGCCTTGCGGGTTACGGCGGATTTGGCTGGCTCCGCGGAGGTCGAAGGCTATGCGGCCGGGGTTGGCTCCGGGAGCTACTATGAAGTCGTACTCCAGTTGGCGCTGGTTGCCGTAGTAGACGAGGTCGATTCCGGAATAGATTTGCTCGTACCTTACTTTGGCGTAGGTGGGGACGCTGGTGCGCCATTTTTTGGGATCGTTGCCGATGAAGTAGTTGGCGGTGCCGGGAAGCGCGTCTTCGCCGGTGATTCTGGCGGAGGGGTTGGCATGGCGGAGCTTCATGCGCAGGACTTTTTCGGTGGCGCTGGCGGGAGACGCGGCGAGCCGCGTCTCTACCGGAGATTTGTTTAGCTTGCTGCGAGGCGGCTGTTTCTTCGCGGGCAAGGTTATTACGGCTTCGTCCTGGGTCAGGAAGAGAATGTAGGCGCTGGTGCGGGAGAGAAATTTTACTTGGGCGTCGGTCTGTCCCTGATTGGGCTCGAACGTTAGTGGGAGCTTGCCGTAGCTTTCCAGAACCTTGGCTTGCGCTTTGGGATCGGGCTCGGAGGCATTGGCCGTTGCAGCCTTCGTACTCGGACCTGTTATCGAAGGAGGATTCGACTGGGCCAAGATAAAGGTCGCGGCCAGTAAGTAGATCATGCAGACGACGTATGTGCGCTTCATAAGTGTTCCTTCGTACCCGAGCGCGGGTCGAAACAGCCCGGTTCAGATGCCGCTTGGGGAAGGGAATTAGGCGGCTTCCGATGACTGGGGGATTATCCTCCGCAGCACGCTGGCCGTCAATGATTTGGCGACGGAAATTTGGTTTTCTCCGTGCCTCAGTAACTCCTTGGTAGAAAAGAAACGCGCGAACTGACTTTTCATCACAAATTGGGTGTGATCGCCGTCGTATGCGCGCCGACAATTTCATGGCATGATAGCCATGTGAATCCATCCAAAGGCGCGCCAATAGCGGGGCTTGCGTTTAATGCCGCCCACAACCTCGCACCTGTTTACTAGTCAGTTAGGAGGGGGGGTGGGGGGTACCCAATACTAAATGGTGAACATCGCAGCATTGCGGACAAATTTGTGGTTTAACTCCCCAAAAATCCCCATGCTTCACGCTTTCGTGGAATCCCACCCTAACGTCGAAAGGCACGACGTTAGGATGGGGCAGCCGACATCTAGGATGGTTCGACTGTTCGACGCCGATTACTTCTTCGTCTGCAACAGCTCGACAGATTTTGTTTCGTCGATCAGGTGACGGCGTCCATCTTCGCTTGCAGTTGCGCCTTGTTTGATCAGGTCGATTACTTGCTCTGGAGTTAGCGACGGATCTAACGCTATTAACTTCGCGGCGAGATTCACCACGTTCGGAGAGGCCATCGACGTTCCCGACAATCTTACTTTCGCTCCGCCGGGAACGTAGCTTTCGACGTTGTAGCCGTCGGCGTCTACTACGACCGTGTCTCCGTAACTGGTGAAGGAAGTTTCGTCTCCAGCTTGATTCACGGCTCCGACGGCGATCAGGTTCGGAAGATGCAGCGCGGCGGGAATATTTTCGAGAAATCCGCTATCGCTGTCGGCGTTGCCGGCGGCGGTTACGAAGAGCGTGTCGGGCGCGTTCTTGATCGCCGTCTCGACGGCAGTGCGCCAGATGGCGTAGAGTTCGGCGGCATGTTTTTTACGGGCTGCGGGGTCGGCTCCGCCTCCGGTTTTGGAAATCCATGTTTCGAATTCTTGCGGCTGATCTCCCCAACTCATGTTGACCACGCGCACGTGACGGGTGCGAAAGTATTCAGACATCTGTTGAAAATCGGCTCCGAGCTTGCGGGCCCATTCGTCGGTGGGAGGGAAAGTCAGGTCGGTCAATTGGTCGTTGAAACGCGCGACCACCAGGCGCACGGCAGCGTTGTTGCGGGCGGCGATTCCGGCACAGTGGGTTCCGTGAACATAGAAGCCCAACACTTTTTCAGCCTCGAAGAGTTGGTGAATCTGCTCGGCGGATAGCGTCGCGAATTTTTTCTGCAGGGCATCGGCTTCCGGGGAGTCAATGCCATTCCGAATGTCTAAGCGGCCCTGGATGTCGTCGCGGAATACCGGATAGGCTTTTTGCTGCTCCGGCGTTAGCGGATAGGTCCAGGCTTTCGAAGGGCTGCCTTTGTCGTCGAAGGCCAATCCATGGGTGCCACTGGCTGTGGGCTTCGGGTCGGTGAATACCTGGTCGGGAAAGATGGAAACGTCGATGCCGGAATCCCAGATCGCAACCAGCACGGGAGTCGCCTTCCGATCTCTGATCTGATCAGGAGTGATGGTGACTTCACGGGCGGCCCAGATGTCGGGTTTCACGACGTTGTGGGCAGCGATATAGGCTTTCAGAACCTGGCAGCGCGGGCCCAGCGCGGGGATGACGGATTTCAGATCAACGCGCACGTCGAGCAACTGCCATGCCTCCTGGTTGTCGAGCGCGCCTGACTTCCTGACCGCGGGGTCGAGATCGGTTTCGACGCCGCCGACGGCGACCGCCTGGGTGTAGAGGCGGCTGCCGGAATAGGACTCTTTGATCGAGTCCTGAACTACATCCCAGGGCAGCAGGTCGATCGCGTCCTGGTAATGCTTGACGAAGGCCTCGGTGAAAGCGGGACCGCTGGTGGATTTGGTGTCAATCGCAGCCTGCAATCGGGCGCGCGCGAACAGGCCGGTGGTCAGCTTGGCGGCAGGCTTCTCCTCCAAATTGCGCAAGGATTCGACGCTTTGCAGCGCGCCGGGATAATCTCCGGCCAACTCTTGCAGGTCGAGTTTTGCATAAAGCAAGTTTCGAAGCGTGGCTTTGTCGTCGATCTCGTAATCGTGAAAAACGGTGTCGAGGTCGGCGCGAACTTTGGCGGCAAAGGCGTTGAAGGTAGCGTCGTTCGCTTGCACCAGGGAGGAAGCCGAGCCGCTTACCTTGTAGCTGAATCGAGGCAGGTCGGCCTGGCTGGTAACTTTTTTCTGCGGACTCGGATGCGAATACGCAAAAGGCGCGATGAGCAACAAAAGACAAATAAGACCACGCATCATGCGGCGATGTTTCATAAAAATACCTCGCGTTGAGATCGAATGTTTTGAGACCCAAAATCAGTTATCTACTACCGCAGTGGAATCCCACCCTTGCGCACAAAACGCGCAAGGATGGGACACCCGCGTCTTCGGACTTCGCTTCTGACTACTCCTACCAGACGCGACAGCGGTTCTCGCTAACCATGGGTTGTCCTGCCTTGCAGCTGAAAGCTTTTTGAAATTGCTCCATATTTACCACCAGCCCGTTGACGCGGTACTTGCCTGGCGAGTGCGGATCGGTGATGGCTTTCACCCGCTCATCTTCGGGACGATTGTTCTCGCACGCCCACTGGGCGTAGCCCACGAAGAAGCGTTGCTCGGGCGTGAATCCGTCGCGCGGATCGAGCTGCATATTTCTTGTCTGATCCTTCCATGCCATCCAGGCAAGAATCAGCCCGCCGAGATCGGCGAGGTCCTCGCCTTCGGTCAGCTTCGAGTTGATCTTGATCTCGTCGATCACCGTGTACTTGGCGTACTGATCGACTACGCACTCGGCGCGATCGGTAAAGTTCTTGGCGTCGTCCTTGGTCCACCAATCTTTCAGGTTGCCCTTCGCGTCGAATTGGCGGCCTTCATCGTCGAAGCCGTGCGTCAGTTCGTGGCCGATGGTTCCTCCCGTGTTGCCGTAGTTGGGCGCGTCATCCATCTTGGGATCGTAGAGCGGAGGCTGCAGCACGCCGGCGGGGAAGTTGATGTCGTTCATCTGATCGTTGTAATAGGCGTTGACCGTGGGCGGAGTCATTCCCCACTCGGTGCGGTCGACCGGCTTGCCAATCTTGTTCAGGTCGCGTTTCGACTCAAAAATGGCGGCGCGCTGCACGTTGCCGACAAAATCGTCGGGCTTGATGTCGACAGAACTGTAGTCGCGCCACTTGTCCGGATATCCGATCTTGTTGACCAGGGTGTGCAACTTTTCGAGTGCCTGCTGCTTCGTGGCGGGGCTCATCCAGGTCAGGGTAGTGATGTCCTCTTGCATGGCGTGCTCGATCTGCCGGGTCATGAGAGAGGCTTTTTCCTTCAGCTCGGGGCTGAAGGCACGCGCCACAAACTCCTGGCCGAGGGCCTCGCCCAACTGCTCATCGACCAGGCTGACGCAGCGCTTCCAACGCGGACGAAGCTGCGGAACTCCGCGTAGCGTCTTGCTGAAAAAATCGAAGTTTTCATTCACAAAATTTTCAGAGAGATAAGGCGCGGCCGCATGAGCCGTCTGCCAACGCAGGTAAGTCTTGATGTCGGCGATGTTGAGCGATTTAAGCTGCTTGTCGAATTCGGCATAAAACGCAGGCTGGGTGACGTTGAAGGTGCTCTGCGGCGGGAGGCCGATATCCTTTATATAGGCTGCCCAATCGAAGTCCGGAGTCATCGCCTGCAAGCCTTTGAAGTCAACCTTGTGGAATTGTTTGTAGGGATCGCGCTTTTCCACCCGAGTCAGCGATGCCTTGGCAAGGGCGGTTTCGATCTCCATGACCTTGGCGGCTTCGCCCTTAGCCTGGTTGGGCGGGTCGCCCAGCAACTCGAACATTTTCTCGACGTGAGTAAGGTACTGCTGGCGGATTTTTGCCGACTTTTCGTCATCCTTGGTGTAATAGTCGCGGTCGGGGAGTCCGAGGCCTCCCGCTTCGGCAAAGGCAATCACACTTTGCGAGTTTTCGAAATCCTGGTTCGAGCCGAAGGCGAAAAAAAGACCATTGGTTTGCAGGGACATTTGCAAACGGGCGAGAAGCGCAGGCAGCTCTTTCGTCGATTGCAACGCCGCGATCTGGTCGAGATAGGGTTGCAGCGGCCGTGCGCCGAGCTTGTTGACCGAGGACTCGTCCATGCAGGCGGCGAAGTAGTCTCCAATTTTCTGCTGGTTGGAGTTGCGGCCGCTCGTCTGTTTTGAGAGCTGATCGAGAATGCCCCACAGAAATTGCTGGTTATCCTGATAGAGCTTGCCGTAGACGCTCCAACGCGGCTGGTCGCTGGGGATGGGATTGTTCTTCATCCAGCCGCCGCAAGAGTACTGGTAGAAGTCGACGCAGGGGTCGGCGGACTTATCCATGGAGGTGACGTCGAGGCCGGGAGTGTAGGGAAAAGACGTGAGGGGCTTTTCACTTTGCGCGGCAGCGGTAAGGGCGACGATCGCAATGAAGAAGAGCAGTTTTTTCATGAGCATTCCTTTTTGGACGAACGAGAAGTGTAATTGGAAGCAGGCGCTAAGGGCAAAGTGAGAGGGTAAGGATGTCGACTCCGGCATATCGGAGATCTGGAAGTATGCAGTTCACTCCTCGAGTACGGAACCTCCGAATAGCGGTCGGCCGCCGAGAGAGGTGTAGAAACCGTAGAGCGCCATCGCGGCCAACAGCAGAATCCCGGCCAAGCTGAGGCCTGCATACCAGACGGACCCTTGCGTGGTGAGGGGACATATCAGCAGAAGAAGGTCGAAGACAAATGACACCACCACACACAGCAAGCCGAGGCGTCTCAATACATACACAGTTACACCGTTCAAGATCAGATTCTGCACGAAGGCAATGGGGTAAGATTCGTGCCCCAGCGCGAAGATGAACGAGTTGAAAAGAACCCACACAAGCGCTGCCAACCACTCCTTGCGCAACAAGGCTCGGAATAGAAACAGGGTAAACAGAAACGCAAGGGGGATAAACAGCCAAGCGCCCAGATTATTCGCTATATCGGCAATCATCGTGCGCGCGCTCATAAACTGCATCTGCGGACCAATATCTGGTTGTGGGGGCGGATAGCCGAACCAGGAGGGAACGAACCACCCCAATTCTAAGAGAATTTGCACCAAGGCCCCCCAAAGACAACCCGCAAGCACATCGCTCCCCACCAATGGGTCACGCCAGCCTCCCGCCAGCAGGCGACTCCAGGAAACCAGCGTGGCCGGCCATCGACGGCGCACATAGGGTTCCATGGCGATGTAGAGGACCCAGAAGAAGCAAGGCGTGGCAATCGCCCATACCAAAAACTCCATGAAGATCCAGAACTCCCGGGAGAGATTCGCGACGTGATGCGCGCCAAATAGCCACGCCACCGTCCGGGCAGCAAAAACGAAAACTGCCAGACGAAAAGCCCCACGGCGATCGCCCCGGCCCAGGCGCAGGTTCCGCCGGGCAAGCATGGCGCTGATCACCAGCATCGCAAGCCACAGGACCATGCCGATCCGCAGAACTGCCCGACGGCCTGCGGTCGACTTATAGGGCTGCATGCGTTCTGCACGGGTCCAAGGGCCAATCAGCTCGAAGTAGACAGGCTTACCCCGATAGGCTGCGGCCTCAATCCGCATCGGGATATCGGGGCGCTCGGCCAGCGATCCTGTCCACGCAACGCGGGCGTCACTATAAACTGGGGGCGTCCACAACGGCTGCGTTGAAGGCCACTGGGAGGGATCGAGTCTTGCGGCAGAGAACAGGGGCGCCCAATCAGGTGCCGATGGCGGACTTGCCGCCGTCTCCACCTGCGGAGGGACTGCGATGAACTGCGTGAGGCGGCCCAGCGGATTGAGCTGGACCAACGTCATGCCGGACACATCAAGCGGCGGGTCGTCCGTCCATACAGACCCCGATACGGGCGCGTTCGAGAATATGTTCCCACCCACGAGCGGACGGGGGCTGCCGCGATACCAAAACACAATGGCGCCGGTTTCCAGGTGGTCCCAGCGCGTTTTCGACTTGTCGTTTGCCGCGATATAGCGCAGAAACTCTTTCCCCTCGTAGAACCCGGTCGCTGTGTCCTCAGGAGGCTCGGAATAGCCGGCACTCTGCACAATATCCCGCGCACGTTGGGCAAGCACTTCGGGCGGCGTGTCTAGGGGGACGCGCCGGTAGAGCATCGATTGTCCGTCCAGCAGAATCAGCGCGGTGACTCCCACAATGACCCCGGCCAGCAAGAGCCAAGCGATCATGGGACGCAGGCCTTCTGTCTCGCCCGAAGCCGCGACCATTTCGGGCGATGGTGTTTCCCCCGCCGCGAGCGCGGCCGCGAGCGGATCGCCTCCCGGAAACGCTGCCGCTACCTGCCGCACCGAAGACGGCCGCAGAGCCGGATCTTTTTGCAGGCAACGCAAGATCGCTTTCTCAACGACCGGATCAATGTCCTTGACTATCTGGGATGGCGTCCGGGGAGATGACTCCAGATGCGCCCTCCGCCACTCGATCGGAGTGCTTGCCTGATAAGGAAGGCGTCCGGTGAAAAGTTCATAGAAGACAAGCCCCAGCGAATAGATATCGCTGCGCACGCTGGCTTCGCCCTTTCCAATCTGCTCGGGAGCCATGTAAGCCGGAGTACCGGCGGTTTCGCTGCGACCAGTGGCATCGTCGCTGCTCAGTGCGAGTCCAAAGTCGGTGATGCGCACCCGCCCTCGTCCATCGAGCATGATGTTGGCGGGCTTAAGGTCGCGGTGTAGTAATCCGCAATCATGCGCGGCGGCCAGGCCAGCGCAGATTTGGTGCGCGGTTTCCAAAGCCTTGTCGGCGGGCAAACGCCCTATGCGGCGCAACAACGACGCGAGATCCTCCCCGTCGATGTACTCCATGGTAAGAAAGTGCTGGCCGTTCACCTCGCCGATGTCGTAAACCCGACACACATTCGGATGCGAAACCTGGCGAGCGTTTCGTACCTCGGCATGAAACCCCGCCAAGGCAGTGGCATCCTTCTGTAGCGAGGCGGGAAGAAACTTAAGGGCCACAACGATCCCCAGCTTGAGATCTTCGGCGCGATAGACTTCGCCCATGCCACCGCGTCCCAGCAGAGCCACGATTCGGTATCGCTCGACGAGAACCGTGCCTGGCGAGAATCCTGCATTTTGTTGCGGGCGGGAACTGGGAGGAGTGCGTTTGGGCGCCACAATGTTCCTATCCGGCTCAAGAGTTGGCGTGTCGAGGCTGGCAATGGCGCGCCCGCATGAGGCGCAAAATCGCATGTTCTCAGAACATACGGCCCCGCAACCGGAGCAGGTGACCATGCGGACGGATTGTACCGCACCGCGAGGCGTCAAGGATGAAAGTGCTTGATGGCGGGATGCCGGCAGTGGCGAGTTGACGTGAAAGTTGCTTGAATTACGCCTGTTGTCCGGGCCTGGTAGCGGCCAGCGGCGTCTGCGGAATCGGCAGATGGAAGAGCCGGTGCAGGGCGGTGGTCATCTGTTCCTGTTCTGTCTTTTCGGGGAGTTCCTTGAGTTCACGGGCGAGAGAGCCGGCGATTCTCTGCGTCATTCTGGCCATGACTGCATTCAGCATTTCGTCCTGATCGTGCGAGAACGGGCCATTTTCCTGACGAAAGGCATCCAGCTCTTGCCGGCAATATTCTTCCAGACGTAAACGCAATGCGACGACTGTGGGCACCGAGCGCTCGGCCACCAGTTGACGGCGGAAGACTCTCACCTCGTCGTGCACAAGCTTTTGCGCCTGGGCGGCGGCAGCCTCGCGCTCGTCCGCACTATTGTCGGTCACGTTTTCCAGGTCATCAAGATCGCAGAGAAATACATTTTTGATGTTGCGCACCGCGGGGTCAACATCGCGAGGCATGGCCAGATCCACGATCACTAACGGCCCAGCAGACCGCGGTTGGCCGTTCGTTCTGTCCGGCGTTTGGCGCCGGCTGGCGATGGCTGCAACTTCCTCGCGGTTCAGAATCTTGTGCGGACAGGAGGTCGAACTGATGATAATGTCGGCCTCCGCCATGTGCTGCCAGCGTTCTTCGAACGGGCTGGCAATGCCTCCGAGCTTGGCGGCGAGTTCGGCGGCGTTCTCGAAGGTGCGATTCATCACGCGCAGCGAGGTGGCGCCCTCCTGCAGCAACCCTTGCGCCGAGAGTTCACACATCTCCCCGGCCCCGATCAGCACTATTTTCTTATTTTTCAGAGTGCCGAAGATCTGACGCGCCAGCACTACAGCCGTGCCTGGAATCGAGACCTTGGTCGTGCCGATGGCCGTCTCGCTCCGCACCCGGTCTGAAACGGCAAACGCTTTTCTCAAAACCGCATCGAGGAAGCGGCCGCTCGTTCCCAGTTTCTGGGCCAACTGCCAAGCCTCTCGTACATGGGCAATAATCTGGGGCGCACCCAGCACCATCGAGTCGAGGCAGGATGCAACGCGGAAAATGTGGAGCAGCGCCAGTTCATCGAGAAGCCTGTAGAAATGCTTCCATTCACAGAGGTTGAGCCCGTATTCGGAGCCGAGCAGGCGCATGACCGAATTCTCGGCCAGGGTGACGTCGTCCGCCAATATCAGGAATTCTGTGCGGTTGCAGGTGGAGAGAACGATGACCTCATCGATGCCCTCCGCACGCGAGAGGTGGGCCAAAGCTTCGTAGCGTCGGTTTTCTTCGATCCAGAACCGCTCGCGCACGGCTATGGGAGCTGTTCGGTAGTTCAGGCCCACGACCATTAAAGTCGGTTCCAAGGTTCAGCTCCTCTGCACATTAAGCTAAAGCACATGGCTGGCCAAAATCGAAGCGTTTCGCGAAGTATTTTGATTTCAGAGACTTAAGGGTGGGCTCTCAGATCACGATGATAGATTTTGCAACAGTGGAATTGGGGTATATGGCGCTGGCGGGGGTCTTTTGGCGACAAGCGATCGGGCCATCGGTTGATCGGATCATCGGAACAGCAAAATCCCTTCGAGAAGCCGTATGGCTTTCAGATGTGGCCCGATGACTCGATCACCCTACGACCACTTCTTTCAGTTTCTTCAGGCTTTCTGCCTTCGGCTCGTAGACGCAGAACGGTTCTTCGCTCAGGTAGTTGCCGGTGGCAGCGTAGGCGCGCGCGCGGCATCCCATGCAGACATTGCGGAACTCGCAGCAGCCGCACTTTCCTTCTAAATTCTTGGTATCGCGCAGATCGTGGAAGACGGTTGAGTTTTCCCAGATGTCGGCGAAAGTCTGCTTTCGCAGATCACCCGCGAGGGCAGGGAGATATCCGCAAGGATAGACTTCGCCCTGATGAGAAATGAAACAGACGGCGGTTCCGGCGAGGCAGCCTTTGGTCATGGCGTTCATGTCGGAAGGATGCTTTCCCGGGTGCCCAACCGGCCGGCCTACGCCCTGAGGTTTGAGTTCGATGCCGGTCGATCCGGGCATGACCATCTCGGTCGGCCCGATGGCCGGAGCATTTTGAGCTGCTTCTACTGGTGGTGCAGCATGAACTGCGGCCGCGGCCGCTTCCGACCGGTGTTCGGCAGCACGGCGCTGGCGCACCACGCGGAAGTAGTGCGGGGCGCAAGTGGCTTTCAACTCGATGCCACCTTCCAGCGATTTATCGTAGAACCAGTTCAACATGCGCTCGTATTCTTCGGGAGGAACCATCTGCTCCTCGGCAATATCGACGCCGCAGCCGACTGGCACGAGCAGGAAAGTGTGGAGCGCATCGGCCCCGAGGGACCGCGCCAGTTCGAGCACCTCTGGAAGCTGGTGAGCATTGTGGCGCGCGATGGTGGTGTTGATCTGCACCGACATGCCCAGATTTTTCATGTTGCGGAAGCCGGCGATGGCGGCATCGAATGCTCCCGGAATGCCGCGGAAAGTGTCGTGGGTGAGCGCGTCGGCGCCATCGAGGCTGATGGCCACGCGCTGTACGCCGCTGTCCTGAATCATGCGCGCGACATGCTTGGTAACCAGGGTTCCGTTGGTGGCGAGCGCGACGCGCAGGCCCTTATCGGTGCCATAACGCGCGAGCTGGAAAATATCCGA
Organism: uncultured Acidobacteriaceae bacterium; assembly: GCA_963775845.1. Lineage (GTDB taxonomy): Bacteria > Acidobacteriota > Terriglobia > Terriglobales > Acidobacteriaceae > Acidiflorens. Next base: position 71,120 of record CAVZKN010000003.1, read on the forward strand.
GCGATAGAGCGGTTCGCCGCCGCTTAGCACCAGGATGGGGTTGGAGACGGCGGCAATTTGGTCGATAATATCGCGCGCCGCTTCGGTAGAAAGGTCGGTGGGAGCGCTGAGCTCGGTAGCCGTAGCCCGGCAATGGATGCAGCGCAGATTGCAGCCTTTGGTCAGCTCCCAGAAAATCAGGCGGGGCTTGTTTTTGCCCATTGAACTTGCGGTTGGAACTGCGTTTGAAGCTGCATGGGAATGCTGATCGTTATTAGTATTATTGCCGTTGCCTGAGCCGTTGCCGTTTGCGGAAGCCATTGAAGTTCACCCCTACGGGAACCGGGACTGATTCGAACTAAAGTGATTCGAACTGGGATCGATAGAACTGAATCGATCGTCCACCCACGACATTAAGATAGGCGAGGGAGCCATGCCGGGCGGTGACATTCATCACCCGGAATTGTGATTTCGGTCACGCGCCCGATCCGGGCGGGTAAAGAACAAACTGGCGCGCAGAAAAGGCCGGATGCTTTCGCCGTCCGGCCCGGAGGAAATTCCGACTTTTCCTACTTGACTGCTTTGATGGTTATATCCAACGGATCGGAGGGAATGCCGTTGGTGACGACCGTCAACTTGCTCTCGCCCAGCTCGGTTGCGGCGGGAACGTCGAAACGGGTTTTTTGCGGTGTTGAACCGGTGGCCACACCGGAGCTGAAGTCGTAAGTCTTGCAAAAGAACACATGCCCGCTGGCGTTGTTGGTGATTTCAATAATTGGGTAGTTGGTGGAATCCTGGAAGTCGTCGCCAAAAGAGCCACCCTCCGAGAGTCCGGTGAGCTGCGTGCCGGTCAGCGTGCGAGCCAACTCGCCGGGATGCAGTTCCTTGGCATCGACGCTCGTGATGGTGGGCGCCCAAGTTGCGTCGTAGGTGCCGTCGGGAAAATAAATCTCGACGTCTTTGGAGTAATCGGTTTGCATAACTCCACCATTCGGCAACACCAACAGGCGGCCGTAGTAGGAGCTGACGTTGGCCGCGTTCGGCGTGTTGGGCGCCATATTGAAATTAGTGCCGTCAAACTCCAAAAACTGCACACCATTCTGGTATGCGCCTGGGCTGGTCATGACGAGCACATTTCCGTTGATCAGAATCGAAGCGGGACCGTCGTAGACGTCCAGCTGCTGACCGCTGCCGTTGAGCGGGAAATCCGGCCCCGCCGACCAGGTTCCAGTGTTGGTGTCGTAGATGGCGTTGTGGGCGGTCGCGCCGGTTTGCAGGACGGTCCCGTCGTAGCGGAGGACCGCCGGCCCGATTTCGTCACCGGTCCCGGTCATGGAGTTGTAGGGAACCGCAGTCTGAACGACAGTGCTGCCGGCCGAGGTCCACTTCCCGGTAGAGGGATCGTAGATCTCGGAGCCGAGCGGGACGGTGGTATCCACCAGAAGCACTTTGCCGCCGGGAAGCAGAGTGAAGCTTTCTTCATCGTAGTCGTCGGCTTTGCCGGTGCCAGTAACCGTCCAATGCAGGTCGTTGCCACTCGCCACCGCCGCTCCGATTTTGCCGTCGCAGCAGGCCGCCACCAGCCAGTCGCCGTTTTCGAGAATGACGCCTGCCGCGTCGCCCGCGCCGGGTTTCGGGCTCGTTCCCAAGCCTTTCAGCGCTTTGAGTTCTTTCCATTCGTTCTTCGGAGGATCGTAGATGGCGCCCTGGCTAAACCACACTGCGTTGCCAAAGTTATATTCCCCGCCGAGAACGGCCAGCCGTCCGTCTGGCAGCACAGCCGAAGCGTAGAACAGCGGGCCATAGTTGAAGCTGGAAGGAATCGAGGCTGCCTGCGACCAGGTGCCGTTCACGTAGCTCCCGGTGTTGGTGGGGGTCAGGATCCACCAATTACTCTGGTTCCCATCACTGTTGTCCTGCACCATGACCCGGCCATCGGTAAGCAGGAATTCTTGGCTGGGGCTGCTGAAGGGCGGTGTATTCGTGAGTTTGACCCACTGCGCTTGGGCGCCGGCGATGCTGGCAGCCGCCAGCAGAACTACAAACAAAAGAGAGAGTGCGCGTAATGCTTTCATGTTTGTCCTTTCAGAAGAGTATCTGCGGATTGGCTCCGCTAGATGAAACATGGCCCGGGAAGGCGGGAACAAGCCGACCCCCGGCCGAACTTGAGGGAAAGGCAAAAGTTGTGCCCTCAGATCGTCGGGCGCACTAACATGTAACCGTCAGCGCGTCCAACCAAATTTTGCCCAAGTCTATCCCGTTGCAATCCTAGAATCTTTGGAGCGTGACCCTGGTGATCGGAAGGTTCGCCGAAGGGAGCTTCGGCAACCCAGTTGTAACCCGAGCAACGTTACTGGATTATGAGTATGATGTCAAACTCAAACCGAGTTAGGAAAGTCACTTTTCATGGGGGTGTAACAAGCGGGATGGCGCGCGGGGTACGGCTTGTGTGCTAACCCGCCGCGGCCGCGTCGACTGGGCGAAGCCAAGGGTGTAAGGATCCACTAACCAGATATAATTGAACAAGAACGTAACTAGTTGTGGTTGGCCAATTCCCGCAGCGCTGCCGTATTCCGTATCACCAGCGTCGATCCCTTGGACTGCAGGATCTGCCGCCTCTTCATATCCGCGAACAAGCGAGTTACGGTCTCACGCGAAGTGCCGATCATCTGTGCAATTTCTTCGTGTGTCAGGCGGAGTTTCAGCCGGGGCTCGGCTTTCGCGGCATCTCCGTTCTTCAAACTCCATTCGAGCAGCAATTTGGCCAGTTTTTCGGCGGCGGAGTGGGATAATCCGAGCGATCCCGCTTCTTTGCAGGCGTTGTGATACTTCTCGCTCAATTGCTCTGCGACCTTGAAGCAGGCCTCGGGATCATCTTTCAAAAAGTGCAGAAAATCTTCGCGCTTGACGAAGTTGACCTGGCAGGGATCGAGCGTCTCGGCCGTGACTTCGTAGGGTTTGCCCGAGATCGTGGCGCTCAGTCCCAGCACTTCGCCGGGTTCGGCCAGTTTGACGATGACGGTTCTGCCGCTCGGCGAATTAATAGAAAGTTTGACGCTGCCTTTGCAGAGCACGAAGATGCCGCGCGGCATCTGCCCTTCGACAAACAAGACCGCTCCCTGCGGATACGCAGCCGCGTACTTGATGTGTTCAAAGTTCTGCAGCGCATTTTCGGGAAGGTCGCAAAAGATGCGATCGGTGCGCAACTTGCAAGTAATGCAGCTTTCGACGATCTCCATCCCATATGGTGAGAGCATGAACCAGCCTCCTGTGCGCCCAGAGCCCGCTTTCTAAGGCGACCGCATCGTACGCGATCCACAAACGAACAGGGCCGCACCTCTGACGCCAGTCTCCCGCGACAGGGAACACTTAGCTGTGCTGCGAGATACATGGCAGTGTGATCTTCCTCACAGGTGGGTGTTTGGGCGCAGAAAGATTCTTGTCACCCCCCGTCGGCCGTCGAGATGTGTGCCGTGTGCACGGCTCACAGCGCTCTGTGCCGTGTGTCACAGTCAGGATCGCATTGGCGGAGCGATAGTTACCCTGACTGTTCGAAAGTTCCCAGCTGTGAAAATAGCGTGCGACGTGCGTCCGGCATCTCCGAGGAGACCTGCATCCGGGTCCAACTGTCCAGCAATTCAATGTTCTCAAATTCAAATTCCGCAGCAAGACATCAAGCGATGAGAGAGAGGGTCTATGGCCGTCACCAAGCAACAAGCACTCGATTATCACTTTGGCAACCACCCCGGGAAAATTGAAGTTACCCCCACCAAGCCTTGCCGAACGCAGCGCGATCTGAGCCTGGCTTACACGCCGGGTGTCGCCGATCCTTGCCTGGAAATTCAGAAGAATCCGCAAGACGCCTATAAGTACACCGCGCGTGGGAACCTGGTGGCCGTTGTCACCAATGGCACCGCGGTGCTTGGCCTCGGCGACATCGGCGCGCTCGCCGGCAAGCCGGTTATGGAAGGCAAGGCGGTACTGTTTAAACGCTTCGCCAACGTCGACGTCTTCGACATTGAAATCAACAGCCACGATCCCGACGAGATCATAAAAGTTTGCCAGTTGCTCGAACCGACTTTCGGCGCCATCAACCTGGAAGACATCAAGGCTCCAGAGTGTTTCTACATCGAAGAGACTCTGAAAAAGACGATGAAGATTCCCGTCTTCCACGACGATCAGCATGGCACCGCGATCATCTCGGGCGCGGCGCTGCTGAATGGACTGGAAATTGTCGGCAAAGACATCAGCAAGGTCCGAGTCGTGGTCAACGGCGCGGGGGCGGCTGGATTTGCCTGCGCCGAACATTATGTGCGTCTCGGCGTAAAGCGCGAGAATGTCATTCTCTGTGACACCAAAGGCGTCGTCTATAAAGGACGTACCGTGGGCATGAACCCCTACAAGGAGCGTTTCGCGATCGAGACCAGCATGCGCACACTGGCAGAAGTCATGAAAGGCGCGGACGTATTCCTGGGCCTCTCGGTGAAAGGCGCCATCACGCCGGATATGGTTCGCTCCATGGCGTCTTCTCCTCTGGTCTTTGCCATGGCGAATCCCGATCCTGAAATTACGTATGACGAAGCGAAGGCCTGCCGCAGCGATGTCATCATGGCCACCGGACGCTCCGATTATCCCAACCAGGTGAACAACGTTCTCGGCTTCCCCTTCATCTTCCGCGGAGCGCTGGATGTGCGTGCCACGACCATCAACGAAGAAATGAAGCTGGCGGCGACGCGAGCCCTGGCAAATCTTGCCAAGGAAGACGTGCCCGATTCTGTCTGCCGCGCTTATGGAGTTGCGCGACTGAAGTTCGGGCCCGATTACCTTATCCCGAAACCATTCGATCCGCGCGTGCTCGTCTGGGAGTCGTCGGCCGTAGCTCAGGCGGCAATGGATAGTGGAGTAGCTCAGGAGCCGATCGACATTCATGTCTATCGCGAACAGCTTCAGCGTCATCACGGCAAAGCGCACGAGATTTCGCGCATGATGATTCTGAAAGCCCAGGCAAGACCGAAGTCGGTGGTCTTTCCGGAAGGTGACAACGAGAAGATCCTGCGCGCCTGCCACCAGATTTTGGACGAGAAGATCGCAACGCCTATCCTTATCGGAAAAGGCGCAACCATCCGCGCCAAAATCAGCGAACTGGGATTGGACCTGGGCGAAGCGAAGATCGTCGATCCTACCGAGTCTCCGCTGCGCGACGCCTACATCAAGGAACTCTACCGTCTGCGCCAACGCCGTGGCGTGACCCTGAAAGAGGCTCGCACGCTCATCGAGGAACGCAATATTTTCGCGTCGATGATGGTGCACATGGGGGACGCTGACGCCCTGGTCGCCGGCGTGACCCAGCATTTCCCGGAGACCATTCGCCCCGCGCTGCAGATCATCCGCATGAGAGAAGGCCTGCACAGGGTTGCCGGATGCTATCCCATGGTGACGTACAAAGGAGATCTCTTCTTCTTCGCCGACACCAGCGTCAATGTCGATCCATCTGCCGAAGATCTGGTGGAGATCGCACTCTGTGCCGCCGAGGAGGCTCGCCGCTTCAATGTGGTGCCGCGAGTCGCCATGCTGTCGTTCTCCAGCTTCGGCAGTGCCAAACACCCGAACTGCGAGAAGGTCCGCAAGGCGGTCGAGTTGCTGCACAAAGCCGACCCGACCCTGATTGTCGATGGAGAGATCATGGCCGATGCCGCGGTTTCTCCTGAGATGCTGCAGGAGCTGTATCCGTTCAGCACGCTGAAGGACGGCGCCAATGTGCTCATCTTCCCCGATCTGGCGTCGGCCAACATCGGCTTCAAACTGCTGAAGGGACTGGGAGGTGCAACTTCGCTCGGCCCAGTGCTTATGGGCATGGCGCGGCCGGTGCACCTTTTGGCCCGCGGCGCGGAAGTGGAGGAGATCGTCAATGTAGTCGCGATCGCGGTCGTCGACGCGCGCGAGGGAGAGCCCAGCGCCGCAACGCACGAGGTTGTGGCAGCGCTTACTCCGGCCGACTGAGCGGTGGGAAAAGGACGTATCGGATTAGAACGATTACCCGCTCTGGCAGACGCAATGCGCTGCCAGTAGCGGGTTTCTTAGTTGGCCAATATGGGTTTCAAGAACTGGTAAGACTCGCGAGATCGATAGGGCCGTGGTATCTCGGGCCATCATCCGTGGGCCTGAAGCCGCCTCCCAAACCCTCAAATCGTAATGTATTCGGTCATCGCGCTGGGCGCGGGGATGGGATCGCCGTGGGCGCGCATGCCTTCCAAATGAAACTCAACCGCCTCGCGGATGAGTTCTTTCACTTCGTCCAGCGTCTTGCCCGCGGCGCCGAGACCAGGTAAGTCGGGAACGTACGCGCCCCAACCCGTATTCGATTTTTCGTAGACGATGAGGTATTTCATTTAAGCCCTGCCTGCTTCAGGATATTGTTTTATGTTCCGGGCGGAAATGCCTACTGACGGATAGCCAGCAACGGTGACGGTGCCCGGTTTTGCCAGAGGATGGAATTGCCGATGGCTTCCCTTGGTTCGAGCGATACGCCAGCCATCTTGCTCAAGGCGCTTGATGACGTCGCGTACTTTCATAACGACCTCCGACCACTAGCCACTATCCACTCCCCTTCTTCAACATCTGGATCGTGGGGTGTAGTTCTTCACGAAGCTCGGAGCCGCTCTTTCCTTGACTCATCATTGATGCTGCCAGATTTAAAATGCGCGCGGCCGCCTGCTCCGAGCTGACGCCGCGAGCGTGAATGTTGGAGATGAGGTTGCGCTGGGCGTCGGTATCCGATGCTTTCGGCCGGTAGGCCATGTAAGCCGACAAGCTTTCTGCCGTGGCCAGGCCGGGACGCTCGCCGATCAGGAGAAGGGCAACTTTGGGCGCGAGCAACTCGCCGATCTGGTTGAGAATGCCCACGCGGCAGTGTCGGATGATAAGTATCTTGCCGACGCTCCAGCCGCGAGCTTTTGCTCCTGCAGAAAGCAGCGGCAGAAGTTTGGGAACCTGAACCGAGACAGCGGTTACCGACAGTCCGTCGCCGATGGCGATTTGGAGATCGGGAGCGGGAGCGCACAACTTACTTACTTCGGCGCGAGAAGGGTCGTTGAAGCGACGGCCTAAGTCAGGGCGTGAGAGATATTCGTTCTTGCTGCATGCCTGGGTGCAAAGTTCCGTGAGATTCCACTGGCTCGCAAAATCTTCACCGAGGTCGGCCGCAACATTCAACTCGGCGCGTACCGCATCGCGAGCGGCAGCGTGCGCCTCGCGCAATTCGAGTTGAGTATCGGTTCGATAAGCGGCACCGCTTCGTCCAGCCAGCAGGCGCGCCGGAGTTTGTGCGCGCACTTTCTTCAGGATTGCAGAAAGGTCGTCGTCGGCCGGGGTGGGACGGGCGAGTTTGTTGTCTTCTGGCAGCATTGCAGCCGGTGCGTGCTCAGAGTTATAGCACCTTCTCCAGTGACTCCTCCAACCCCTGCATCAGTTGCCGTCTTGCGCATGAATCGAGAGATGCCGGTTCGTTGCCGCGGTAGATCTCCATCTTCTGCAGCCATGCCAGAAATTCTGGCGCAGGCCGCAAGTGGAACAGCCGCCGCGCGGCCAGCGCGTCATGATAGCTGGTGGATTGATAGTTCAGCATCACGTCGTCGGAGCAGGGAACGCCCATGAAGTAATTGCATCCCGCGGCCGTCAAGAGGAGCAGCAGGTTGTCGGCGGAGTTCTGGTCGGCGGCGGCGTGATTGGTATAACAAACATCGCAACCCATGGGCAGGCCGAGCAACTTGCCCATGAAATGGTCTTCGAGCCCGGCGCGGATGATCTGCCTTTCATCGTACAAATACTCAGGGCCGATGAACCCCACGACGCTGTTGACCAGAAAAGGCTGAAAGGCGCGGGCGACTCCGTAGGCTCTCGCTTCCAGCGTCAGTTGATCCACTCCATGATGCGCATCGGCCGAGAGAGCGCTCCCCTGGCCGGTCTCGAAGTACATCACGTCATCCCCAACCCAGGTTAGTTTCGAGTCGCGCCGGCGATGATGCTCGAGGACTTGCTCGCGGCCTTCGCGCAGCATGTTCAAAGTGATTCCGAAGCTGCGATTGGCCGCCTCGGTGCCGGCTACGGATTGGAAAAGCAAATCGACTGGAGCTCCACGATCGAGCGCGGCCAGTTGCGTGGTGATATGTGCCAGACAGCACGTCTGCGTGGGAATCTCGTAGGCTTCCACCAGGCGATTGAGCGCGCGCAAAATCGAACCGACCGTTTCTATGGAATCGGTGGCGGGATTGACGCCGATGACAGCGTCTCCGCATCCGTAAAGCAGCCCTTCAAAAGCCGCCAGAAGGATTCCGCCGATATCGTCGGCAGGATGATTGGGCTGCACGCGAATGCCGAGCACGCCGGCTTCGCCCATGGTGTTGCGGCAGCGGGTGATGTTGCGGATTTTGGCGGCGGCGAGGACGAGGTCTTTGTTGCTCATCAATTTCGCGGCCGCGGCTGCGATTTCCGGGATGATCGCGGGCTGCACGGTTTGCAAGCGGCTGGAACTGGTTTCGTCGTCGAGCAGAAATTCGCGAAACTCGCCAACGGTCATGCTGGCGATGGCTTGAAAGGCCTGCCGGTCGAAGCCGTCGAGAATGAGGCGGGTAACATCATCTTCATCGGGATCGATGAGGGGCTGGCGCACGATTTCGTCGAGGGTTACGTCGGACAGCGTACGCTTCGCTGCGACTCGCTCTTGCTCGCTGCGCGCGGCGATTCCCGCTAACTGGTCCCCAGACTTCTCCTCGTTGGCTTTAGCGAAAAGTTCGCGGAGATCGGAGAAGTGGAAGCGCTCGATCATGATCAACTATGGAGATGCGGTTTGCTTCCATGGTATCGGAAAAGATTAGGGTGAGCTTGTATGGACGGGCTAGGACGCCCGTTGCCTTACCACTAGCGCCAGCTACGCTGCTGACCGTCGGAAGGAAGTGGCGCTGGCTCGCGATGCGCTTTGGCCGCGTGATCATTAATAGCGCTCGCGGCCTGGGTGCGGAGGTTTCCGCTCTTGGCGTCGAAGTCCTGAGTGCTGACAGCATGGGCACACTGCGTGCAACTGAATTTCATGCCGCCCTGGACGCGCTCGATTCGGTAGGCTTTCACTGATCAGATTGTATCGCCCCGATGGGCAGAAGCGGAGACGCTTTGGTCGGGCAGCGAAGGTAATGCTTTGCTCGCCCAGCGGAGTTTCGCCAGGCGATTGTATTTCTTTCAGCACCTCTTGCAGGCGGTCGTGCGGGAGCGCTATCACGGTGTGGTGGTCGCGGAAACGTGTGGGCTCGAAGTCGCATCATAGAAAGCGGTCTTTACCCCGAGGATAGTTATTGTGTGCCGGAGAAGACCGTCGAAGTATAAAGCATCCGAATTATTGATTTAGAATTCTGACTGTCGGGAGACCCCATGGAAAACTGGAAGCGAGCGGTAATTGCAGGATCGGCGGGCGGGGCGGCACTGCTGCTGCTGAAGGGCAGACGGTCGGCAGCCGTGCTGACGGGGAGCGTCGGGCTCGCGGTGCTGGCGTCGGAGTATCCGAGGGAACTGGAGCGCATCCGCGAAGAATTGCCGTCGTATGTGCGGCAGGCCACCCGGTTCCTGGATCTGGCGATTAAAGTCGGCAGCAAGATCGAAGAACTGTCGGAAGGCCGCGCGGCGCTGGCGTTTGAGGAGTTGGGAGAGTATTGAGGTCGCTTGTCGCTGTTCGCTGTTCGTCGTTCGCTACTCGCACTGCCAGTTATAAGAATAGCGAATAGCGAAAAGCGAACGACGAATCGCGAACGGCGAACTTATTCGATGCCTAACTGCTTGCGGGCTTCGGCGCTTAGGTGTTCGGGAGTCCACGCCGGTTCCCAGATCACGTTGACGTTGGCGTTGCGGACTCCGGGGAGTTGCTCGACGCGCGACTTCACCTGCGCGCTGATGTTGACGTGCTCGGGGCAGCCCTGCGCGGTCAGGGTCATATCGACGGTGACGTCCTGCTGGCCCTCGGGCAGGTCGGCGAAGCGGATATCGTAGATCAGTCCGAGATCGACGATGTTGACGGGAATCTCGGGATCGTAGCACTGCTTCAGTGCATTCAGAACATCATCCTGGGCGAGGGGCATGAATTTCCTTTACTACTATTTTCTTTACTACGCGATGTTTAATTCTAACTGATCACCCTCAAACTGATTATGGCTTTTGATTCGGAGACGCGGAAGAAGCTGCAGATTTTCCTGATCGTCGCCATCCTGATTGCGGGCGGGCGTGCTGCCTATGTGGTGTATGAGCGGCACGAAGCCAGGAAGGAAGAATCCAAGCCTAAGCCGGAAGGCGCGATGAAGGCGGATTACTACGTCACGCCGAAGAAGCTTCATGCCTATGATTTGAAGTCGGCGCAGGAGTTGACGGCGCAACCGGTCTGGGTGAAGGTGGGCTATCAGCTTACGTATTATCCCTATGATCGAGCGGCGCTTAAGACCAACTTCACGCATGAAGCAGGCCTGCTGCTGCCCCTGCAGAAGCTCGCCCTTACCAGCGTTGTGACTGATGTTTCTTCGAAGGCACCCGGAGCGAGGCAGGTGATGGCTTGCTTTTTGCTCGATGGGAAATCGTATGCGGTTCCTATTGGAGCGGAGAAGGGAAGCGACTTCAAGCTTTACACCGACGAAATTTTCTTTCTCGAGGATCCGCACGATTTATACAAGCACTGGCCGGCCGAGGTCTGGCAGAAGATTGACGCTCACCAGGTGCAACCAGGAATGAGCGAACTTCAGGCCGGTTTTGCGATTGGGCTGGGCGTTCCCGAGGGGTCGGGTGACTACGGATTTAGAACTCTGCATTATGCGAACGGCGGAAAGCCGCTGGTGATTGCGTTCGAGAATGATAAGGCGGTTGCGATTAGGCCGGGGTCGTGAGCGGAGGTGGAGTCACGGTCAATGCGTGTAATGGGGATGTTGCGCCAACTGAGAGATGGCCTCATCCAAGCGGGGGGCTTCTCTCTGACTCTCTGGATGCGGTGACCGGGCCCGAACCGTCCTCTAAGCGGAGTAGGCCGAGGTCGGCCACAGTGATGAGTGTAATCGCGTTTTCGCTCAGAACCCATCGCAAGGGCTCAATGAGTCAAATGGAGATTCTTGCAACAGCCATCAGACTGTCCGATGTAATATTTTTCTGAAGGGCCGTAGCAGCATCAGATTGCGAGCCAGCCTCAAATTGCGAGCCAAAACAACTATTGACGTGTTAATGGCCGGGATTTTCTGTGCCTTTGCCGCCACCTTGATTTCGACGCTATGGGTAGTATTGTTCTTGATTGTTCCGGCTCCTGAGGTCCATGACTTGAAAAGGTTTCTCATCTTTGCTTTTGCGACCTTGCTCATTGCGCTCGTCCCTGCTGGTCTGTTTGGTTTCGTGTGTGGCGTCGTTAACCGCTTGTATCTCCTCGTCCGGTCAGCGCATATTGCGACTACGGTTCGTCTGATTTCGGAATGTGGCCTTATTGGTGTTCTGATCAGCTTGTGCTTCTCTTTGATTCTCCGGCTCCTTGGGTGGGGACCCGTGGAGTGGACCAATTGGAAGGGAACGCTGTTCATTGTCAGCGTGGGTTGTCCCGTGTCTATCCTGTACGCGATTCTCTATCGAAGGGATTTGCTTCGTCGAAGCTCATCCTCTCCAGCACCAACTAACTGGCCCGGCGACTGACCTCGCTCAGTTGATGCAAAACAGGCGATTACACTTGTAACCGTTTGGTTACGAGCTAACTGCCATGAGCTCACTCTTTCGCTTTTTTCATCACAAATTGGATGTACCTCCGTCACATACAACCGTGCCGTAATCATGCAAGGATTGTTCAACAGTGCAATATCGAGAACTGTGCCTGTCTCCAGAGACGGCCTAAACCGACAATAACAATCGTCGGCAATCTTTGATAACCGAACGCTTTCGCAGACTCGGCCAGGGCCGGCCCGTCTCCCGCAAATTAACCACTTTGCCTGTTCTGAATAATTCGCCCCATTCACCCCACAGTAAATAAAAAGCGTGTTAATCAGAATGATACTAAGGATGTTAATCACAACGATACCTGGGGGTAGGGGGGGTGGGGGGGTACCCCGTACGCGTTATCTAAAAACACGTCGCCATCGGTTGCGCCATCCGTTGATGGGGAGGAGCCAACATCCTCGGAGCCAATCATAACGATGGGGATAATCGACGATAAAGACGATTACACCCAGAATCGGGTTGTGAGTGATATCTCAACAGTTACCGTATCAGCCAATATTGCGGCAGGATTCTGGCGAGGCCACGGTAAGAACCTCTTCGGGATATTGCTGGATAGATGGGTTATTTCGCGCGTGCTGTCGGCACAGTCATGATTGTGGCCAGCATGGTTGCAACTAGCCTCTCTTTGCCGCCGCTGATGGCGAAGGCATCGGCTGTACAAACCGTCAGCGTCCGTCCTGCTTTCTTTACTTGCGCTCTGGCCGCGAAGATTCTCCGGCAGCGGGTGCCAGGAGGTTGACCTTCAACTCCACCGTGAGGACTTCCTTATCGTCTGCTGCCATGGTTAAGGCGGCATAACCGCAAGCGGAATCCAGTACGGCAGTGATGACGCCAGCGTGAAGGTATCCGTTCTGCTGCGTGAGATTTGGCGAAAAGGGCAGACGAATTTCAACAGCGCCCTGAGCGACGGCTGTGAGCTCGGCTCCTAAGGTGGACATGAAGGCCTGTTTGGAAAAGCTTTGCCGAACGCGTTCCTCGTGGGTGGTCACTTGTCTCCTCTAGCTGGGCGTTATCTGGGCAAGCCGAGATTCGCCGGACATTCGCCGACATGGCTCGTTCGTCAATTGGACTCTTTCGCGGACGAGTTGGTCAGGCGGCTGCGGACGAAATCTATTACTTCTGGCGTTACGTAGTTTGGCGGGTGGATGGTGAAGGTTGGGCGGTTGATTACGGGCCTGAGCGAGACCTGCTCCCAGGCGGGAGTGGCGGGATTTTCGGTCGAGTGCATCAGGACTGCATTGGCGCGATCCAGAAAAGTTTGCGCCGAAGTTTTGAAGTCGGCAGTCTTCGGGTCGAGTACGGTTAGATAGAGATCGGGCTTGATGAAACGCATAATGCTGTTCGATTCGATGATCACGTTTTGCGTTGAAGTGAGTATCTTGCGGATGCGCGGCATCGCTTCCGCAAGCTGGCCTTGCTGGGTGCGCACCCACCAGGAGTGATCGGCTCCGGCAACAAGAAAGCGCGAAGTGTCGGAGTCGCCCGAGCGGTCTTTCTCTTCAGCGACGGCCCAGGAATGATCGCCGGTCGCGCAGTCGCAGGCTTCGCCGTTGGCGGAGCAGATGCCGTGTCCGTATTGCGTGATCTTAAGAGCAGTCCAGTGAAAGCCGGCCAGTGCGGCGATCAGGCCGGCGACGACGCTGGTTTTCCCAACGCTGCGCGTGTGTCCGCCGATGACTAGAATGGGCATGGAGTCAGTTGTCAGTAGCCGGTTGCCAGTTGCCAGTGTCGGCGTCTTCTTAACGAACTCAGCGAACTCTTTTTGCTGACCGCGATACGAACGCCAGTTCTTTAAGATACTCCCGAACCGGACGCGCCGGCGTACCCCAAAAAACTACACCCTTGCCGCGCAAAATCTTCTTGGGCAGGATGCCGCACTGGCCGCCCAGCAAGGCCCCCGCTTCTACGCGGGCGTGATCGCCTATTCCAACCTGTCCCCCCATCACGACGTTGTCTTCGATGGTGACGCTGCCGGAGAGCCCGGTTTGCGCGGCGATTATTACGTTCTCTCCGATCTGACAATTATGGCCAATGTGAACCATGTTGTCGATTTTTGCGCCGCGGCGGATGCGGGTCTCGTCGAGCGCTCCGCGGTCAATGGTGGAGTTAGCGCCTATTTCCACATCGTCTTCGATGACGAGGCGTCCGATCTGCGGAGATTGCTCGTAGCGTCCGCTCTGCGAATCGCGCACATAGCCGAAGCCATCGCTGCCGAGAACTGCGCCGGCTTGCACTACCACGCGGTCGCCTATAGTTGTGCCCGCGTAGATGGTGACGTTTGGGTCGATGCGGCAGGCGTGGCCGATCGTCACCCCGTTGTCGATGACTGTGCCGGAACCTATCGTCGTTTCATCGCCAACCTTGACGTGTTCGCCCAGAACGGCGCGCGCACCGATGGCCACGTTATCGCCAATCGCGCAGGAAACGGGAACCATCGCGGAGGGATGAATGAATCGATTGCGGTCGGAATCCCGCAGCAGTTTGGCCGCTCGCGCAAACGTCAGGCGCGGCTGGGGAGAAATCAAAAGAGGCTTGTCTGCCGTGACCGCGAAGTCTCCGGCAATGATGGCAGCGGCGGATGATCGCAGCGCAACCTCCAAATGCTGAGTGTCCTCGACGAAAACCATGCTCTCGCTGGTGGCGGATTGCAGGCTGGAGACAGTGGTTACGGTCACGGATTCATCTCCGAGCAAACGGCAGCCTAGCTTCTCGGCTAGTTCTTGCAAGGTATGCTTCATGGTTGTCTATTGTCGCTTTCTGGGCAGTTGTGCACAACGCCGACACGCGGGCGATGGCGCTCGCGCCACACGCACCTTAGTAAAGCGGCGGTTCTCCTGGCGGTCGCGTCTTCCAGCGGCGATGCACCCAGAGCCACTGGTCGGGATAGCGGCGGACAAAGGCTTCTATCACATTGGTGAACTTTGCCGTGTTGGCCACGATGTCGGATTCGTTATCGCTGGTGCGAATCAGCTCTACGGGGGGATCGAAGCGCAGAATGTATTTGCGCAGCTTCCAGTCCCACACCGTGAAGCCTGGAACGACGGCGGCGTTGGTGCGCAGGGCGATGCGGGCCAACCCGCTGGCGGTGCAGGCGGGGATGCCGAAGAAATCCACGAACACGCCTTGCGGTGGGGTCATGTTCGTGTCCATCAGGATGCCCACCGTTTCACCGTTGCGCATGGCGGAGAGCAGGCCGCGCACAAAATCGTCTTTGTCCACGGTGCGATTGCCGTGCATGGTGCGATAGCTTTGGATCAGGGCGTCAATGTAGGGATTGTCGAGCGA
Organism: uncultured Acidobacteriaceae bacterium; assembly: GCA_963775845.1. Classification (GTDB taxonomy): domain Bacteria; phylum Acidobacteriota; class Terriglobia; order Terriglobales; family Acidobacteriaceae; genus Acidiflorens. Next base: position 86,159 of record CAVZKN010000003.1, read on the forward strand.
GCGCATGACGATCGACAGCGGATGACCTTGCAGCGAGTGGGCGAAGGCGGAGAGTTCCCAGGCTCCGAGGTGTCCGGTGAGAAACAGGACGCCCTTGCCGCGCGCATAGGCGCGTTCGAAATTTTCAAAGCCGTCGTAGACGACGATTTTCGAAACATTTTCGCGCGTGTAACGGGGAAAGAGGCAGACCTCGGCCAACTGGCGTCCCAGCGAAATGAATTCGCCGCGCAGCAGGCGGCGGCGCTCGCGAGGCGACATATCGGGGAAGGCTAGAGTCAAATTGCGCAGGCCTACGCGGCGAAGACGGCCATAAACGGCGTAGATGGTTAATCCGAAGGTGATGCCAATGGCGCGCGCCAGAGGACGCGGGAGCAAGCCCAGGATCTTTACCCAAGGCCAGACTAAGGCGTACTCAAGCCGTTCTCGCACTGTGCCGGAGTGTAGGGGGTGGAAGCGTCATAGTGCAAGGCGTATGAGGGGAAAAATCAGTCGGCGCAAGCTGCCAAGCGGAAGACCTATGCGTGCCGGCTCCTGGCAACGTGCATAGGTCCTTCGCTCCCCCACCCCATCCGGCAAAAGCGCCGGCTGGGGACCCCGGTCGCTCAGGATGACAGCTTAATTAATTTTCTTGCCGCAATTAGCGGGCCGCGTTTTTATCTGGCTGCGTCTTGCGCCCACTTGGCGAGGCTGCTCAGGAACGGGTAGGCGTCTTTAGGAGCGTCGACGTCTCCCTTGAGGGACTCTTTGAACGGCACCATGTGTCCGTAGAATTCGCGGGTGCTGCCCTTATCCTGCTTGATGACGGCTCCGGAGAGTTCGAGGCCGGCGAAGAGTCCGCGAGAGCGAGAGTAGGTCAAAACCTCGGCCCGCATCTTCCAATCCGTATCGGCAGCGGCGTGGCGTCCGATGGGGCCGGCGGCGGCGCTGGCGTCGGCACCGAGTTTGAACTGGCTGTTGAGAAGGTTATCCATGCCATTCTTGTTCATGATCAGCATGATCAGATCGCTGGCCTGGCCGCCAATCTGCAAACCAAAGCTGCCTCCGCCAATGGTGAAGAAGGCAGGGGCGCTCCAACCTTTGGGAGTGCGGCAACTGGCGACGCCTTTGCCATAGCGGCCGCCGAACACGAAGCCTCCGTTAAGGAGAGATGGAACCACGGCGACGCACTCCGCCGAAGCCAGGACTTCTTCTGGAATCCGCTGGTCGGGAGCGCCTTGAATTTCGTCAAGCACGGTGCCCGCCGCTTCGACGCGTCCGGAAGCCCTGGTATTACTGCTGGGAACGGTAGCGGGTTCAGGAATATCGTTGGCGGCGGGAAGCATGGGGGTCAGCAAACAAACGAGAAGCGGAAGAACAAAGAGCTTGCGCATGGTACCTCACTGGGAAATCGAGGATCTGGGAGTCATGTTCTGACTATGATTCTATTCGATGCAGGGCAGAGAAAAGGGGATAGCTGGGGTGATCAGGCTGAGTCCGGCTAAAGGCAAAAAAATGCGGGGTTGAAAGCGGCGACCCTAATCTCCGTTTCCAACCCCGTCTCCCAGGTTCTGTGGTAGGTGAAGCGAGTATGCGGCAGGAGGAGGGAGCGGACAAGATTACGAGGGTCACTGGACTTTAGTAACCTCGCTAACGGGTCTCGCTAACGGGCCTCGCTAACTCTTTGGGATTAGTAGCGAAACGCTGCCCAGAACGGCCAGAGCGTGGAAACCAAGGCTGCGGCCGTCACCGCCACATCCAGGCGAACACGCTTGAACGAGAGTCCGTACATGGCTATGGCAAGGCCAATGGTTAGCCAGGTGAAGGCGTCGAGGTAGTAGTAATAATATTGTGGCAGCGAATGGGCCAGCGCCCACTGAAGAATATGGAGAGCGTAGAGTGCCGGCAGGAGCGGCTTCCGCTGCCAGAGGAGAAGGATGATCGCAACCAGGCCCAAACTGGCAATCACAGGATTGGCCATGAGTTGCATAGGGCCGCCGGGTTGCTCGAAGCGGAAGATCCACTCCCACCACGGATCGCTGGCGCGGGAATCGATCATGTGCTGGACGTACTGCGCATGGGAGACGAGGATGTAGCGGTTGGCGGCGAAAAGGTAAGTTATGCTTCTGTGCTCGCGCAGCAGAAGCGGAATCCAGCTTACGACATACGCTGCCAGCGACGACGCAGCCATCACGACAAGGTTTCTGGTTACGCGCCTCGATTGGATCAGCGAATAGAGGCCGCAGACTACCAAGGCAACGATCCCGCACCACCTGGACGCAACGCTGAGTCCAAGCAGTGCTCCGCACCAGGCGAACCAGCGCGGAGAATTTTTCTGCATCGCCGCCAGGAAGGCCCACACGCCGGCCACTTCAAAAGCTGTCTGGAAGATGATCAGGTTGGCAGAGCGGCTTTCAACGAAAAGGAAACCGTTCGTCAGCAGGAGAAGCCACGCGATGTACGCCGTGTGGAGGCTGCGCGTGAATCTCAGCGCGAGTCCGAAGCCGGAGAGCGCGATTAAGGCGCCGGCCAGGCCGGAGGCGAATCTGAAACCCAGGGGTGTTTCGCCGAACACTCTGATGGCAGCCGCAATGGGATATTTCGCGAAGGGCGGATGCTCGGTGTTGGGAGTGGGAGCGCCGGCGAGAAAAGCCTTCGCCGCATTAATGTAAAGCAGTTCGTCGAGCTTGAGGGTGTGATCGGATGCAACGCCCGCGGTCAGGACTGCAAGGCTGATCAGGAAAATTGCGGCAAACCGAACCCAATGAACTACTTCTTGCGGATAAAAGCTCGTTTGAGTCTGCTGTGTTTGTGGGCGGGGCGGTGATGGCACAATTCGTTCTGGCGCACTATCGATCGGCATACTATCGATCAGCGCACTTTTTTCCAGGGCGGAATCCATGCATTCGAATCGGCGCGCCATTGATCGCATTGGCCATTATGCCCGCGCCAATGCCGCCGGGAAAAGTTCTGCGCTACTTGGCCGTGACCAGCGAATGGGTAATGGCATGTACCGAGAGCGCGATACGGTTCTGCACTCCGACTTTGCGCATCAACTTGGCTACGTGCGCTTTTACGGTGCGCTCTTCAATCCCGAGGGCTGAGCCGATCTCTTTGTTGGAGCGTCCGGCTACCAGCATTTCCAGAACTTCTTTTTCGCGGTCGGTGAAAGTGATGCGTCCGGCAGGGAAGATGCGTCCGGGCGAGGCGCTGACGCGTTCGATAAAAGTTGAGAGGACGCGGCGCGGTGCCCACACTGAGCCTTGATGCACGATGCGCAGAGCCTGGATGAACTCGGCGGGCGAGGCAGCCTCGTCCACGTAGCCTTTGGCGCCCGCGGCGATGGCTTTCAGGACGCTTTCCTCGTCCATGCCAGAGCCGGTTACGATGATGCGCAGATCGGGGCGAATGGCTCTCATGCTGGCCATGATGTCGTAGAGGTTCTGGCCACTGCGGTTGCCAAGCAGCACAAGATCGATCGCCTGCAACTGGCCGAGATCAGAGAGCGACGCGGAGACCAACTCCAAGTCAGCTTCACTGTCAAAGAGGGCACGGAATCCAACAAACCGCAGTGGATCGCTCTCCACCACGGCGACACGTATGAGGGGTTTTCGGGCTACGGCTGATTTCATTAAGGTTTCCCTGTTAGGATTGCATCCTGTTCAAGCTTGCCTTAATCGGGAAGGAATTGAAATGATTGCCAAGCGCGACAAATTACGGGGGTAACTGTGAAAATCAGGGTGCGGAGAAGGTGGGCGGTGACAAGAAGGCGGGTTGGCAAACTTGGTGCGGAGCTTCTGACTTTAGTAACGCTGTTGGCGGGGCTGGCCATGCCTCCGGCGTGCATTGCCGCGCAAACTGCCTCGGCCTATAAACCGCAGTTTGCCGGCGATCCGGCGCGCTCCGATTCAGAGGCGCAGGCGCTGGGCTACATGCGAGTCGTGCTGCGGGCGCAAAATACATTCAAGAAACGCCATGGGCGCTATGCCGACTCGCTAGTAGCGCTGGCGGGAACGGGAACCCTCACCAAGCGTATGGCCCATGACACCGATCGCGGAGATTACCGGGTTAGCTTCCATGCCACGCATGAGGGGCCGAATCATGACGGATTCGTGCTGACGCTGACGCCCAAGCAGATGGATACCGAACATCGCTCGTTCTATGCCGAGCAGGATGGCGCGATTCACGCCGACGATCAGAAGGCCGCGGACCGAGACTCTCCCAAGGTGAGGTAGCAAAAAGGGTCGGTTCGGGCGGGTCCGCGTGCTGTGAAAACCACTAACCACAGGGAACACAGAGGGACACGAAGGAATGCGAGATTCTAGCTCGCGGCCTTAGGATCTTGTTAGAAGACCTGGGTCTTAGCCACCTTCCCATTGTCAAAGTGAATCACCCAGCGGCGGCCGTTTTTGAGGTAGAACCAGGTTTCGCGCAGGTTTGCGTCGTCGCTCTCGTCCACTTTTTTCTGGTCCGGGTCGCCGAAGCTCATCAGCACCATTTGATAAGTCATGTTCTCGGTTACGGTGTGGGCTTCAATGGCGGTGCGAAGTTCCTGCGGCATCTCCTGCTTATCGATCTGTTGCTGGATGCGGCTCACATCCAGCAATCGGGCCACGAAGGGAAGAATAAATTCCGGAGCGATGTCGGTATCGTTGAGATCCTTCTGAAACTTCAGATTTAGGCGCGAGCCGCCGGCCCGCTTGTAGGAGGGGCCGACTTTATTGGCGTGATTGCTGCCGCGCCGTCCCTCGCCGCCGCCTTCCAGATGAATCTCCACCTTGTCGCTGTCGATCTTCACGTTGGTGATGGTGACCCATTCGTCGCGTTCGACTCCAACACCTTTCGCTTTAAGCCACTTCGTCATCTCTCCCAGGTCAATCCCACGGTCGTCGGTGCGCTTGCTGGAGTGAGTCAGGTAGTAAATATCCAGGCCCTCCTTGTAGGCAGGCAGATCGACCAGAGCTTTGACGTCTTTGCCGAGCAAGAGGGTGGTCAATTGCGATTGCGCTGCTTTCGAGGTGCCGGCATGCGCGGGCGCGCAAGCACCTGCCACGAGAATGAGAAGCGCGCTGCATAGAATCCATCGTCTGTTCTTTCGCATGATTGTCTCCTCTGCTGCCACATGCAAATTGCATGGGCTTCCAGCAACGAGCCGGAACTGCAACTAACTTACAAACTCAAATCGAGCGGGAGAACGCAACGGAACGGCCTTCGTTCTGGACATCACACGGCGCGAACGAACGAAAACCAGTGACAGAATAGCGTAAATGATGGAAAAATTTTGTACATGGCGCTGAAGTGCCACTTATTCGGTGTTACTGGCGCGGGTTGGATGAGTCCCCGTCACTGGATCCATCCACGCCCTCGGAGCGGGTTGGTTCGGGTTGCACGGTAGGAATCCGGTCGGCGATGCGGCGGATGGGCATGGGATCGCTGTCCGCGCCTTGGCGCAATTCGTTGACAATGTCTTCCCGGCCGCGCGTTGCGTAGTCTTTTTCAAAGCGCGTCAGGGCCTCGGTCAGAATGTCGTGGTGGTGAACGTTTTCCAGACCGGGCTCCTGGGTTATGTTCAGCCACAAACGATGCAGCAGGACGACATCTTCATCCTTCATGGTGGGGGTGTGCGGGCCGATGCGGAAGGTGTCGAGGCCGCCATTGGGATGGACAATCTGCAGCAGGAACTGGCGTTTGGGTTCGGGAATGGCCTCCCAGGCGCTGCCCAGGTTGAAGGCCTGCTCGGCGGTCGTCATTTTGCTGGAGACGCCGGAGACCACAGCGGAGGACTCGAGATTGTGCGCTGTCTGGGCGATGGCGGACCAGGGGTCGCGAGCGGGCACGACCAGCAGGGAAATTTTCTTGCCGAAACTCTCGGCAACCGAGACCGCGCGGGTGAACAGGGTTTGCTCGTAATCGTTGAAAACCTGTTCCGGGGAAAGGCCGTAAGCGGCACTCCCGAACTGGCTGACGCGGGCGCTCATGACGACCACGTCCTGTTCTCCGGTATCGATGTGCTCCAGCACCCAGCGCAGGTGATTCATCGTGTTGTAGTCGCGAACGGGCACCAGCACGCCGCCAGCGCGGATGCCGAGCAACTCGCGTCCAACCGTGTCGCTCTGCAGTAAATGGAAGTGGTCCTTCATTTGCTGCTTGGCGAGCGCAAATTTTTTCCGGTTCGTATGCTCGGAAACCGTAAAGATCACGAAGAAGACAACCGAAAACGAGACACCAGCAACCGTCGCGACGGATTTGGTGGCGAGGTTGACGAGCGCCGTCGCGAGCAGAACGAAAAAAACGGAAAGCAGACCGATGGGGATCTCGGTTCCGGCAATGGTGACGTTCGGCGGAACTTTCCAGCCGCGTACACCCTTGTACTTGAAACGCAGAACGAGCATGGAGAGACTGTTGAAGGTAAAACTCCAGATGACTCCGAAGGCATAGGCTTCACCGAGCACATAGACATCGCCGCGGCTCGCCAGAATGGTCAGGATCTGCAGCGCGACGACCAGGTTGATAATGCGGGAACTGGTTCCGTATTTGCGGTGGGGAAAGCGGAACCAATCGGCGAGGACGCCGTCTTCGGAGACGCGGTTCAGGACGCCGTTGGAGCCGATAATGGCCGTGTTGACGGCGCCGGAGAGAATCAGGAACCCAACCACCACCACGAATCCGCGGAAGATCAGGCGCAGCAACAGCGGGCCCCACATGTACATGGCGAGGCCGGAGATGAGGTTATCTTTGTAAACCGGGACCCGGACGGCATCCGGGATCAGCATGACCGAAAGGAGCGCCGAGAGGCCGGTGAACACAAAGCTGTAGATGGCGATGACGATGGCAGCGCGTTTCAGGTTCTTGAGCTTGGGATGAGCGAGTTCACGATTGACCTGGGCGAGCGATTCTTCGCCGCTCATGGCCAGCACGGAGTGGCCGAAGGCGATCAGGATTCCGAGCACCCCGAACATTTTTGCCAGGCTCTGCTCGGGAAAGCTGTGACGCAGGAAGCCGAGAGACTCTTTTGAGAAGTGCAGGTTGCCGGCGGTGGGCAGGGGAACAGGACTGTAGCCCGATTTGAGCAGGGTGAGCGCCGACCAGGCCAGCAGGATGACTACCATCACAGTAGTGATCTGCATGACGCGGAGAGCTTTCTCGCTGGACTCCTGGATGCCCTTGGTGTTTTCGCGCCAGTAATAGATGGTGACGGCCAGGGCGAACACCACCGATGTCAGGTTGACGTTGAGGTGGGGCGTGCCGTTGAAAAGGTTGTGGACAGCTCGGGGAATCCAGCCATGTATGTCTGCCGTGGTGAGGGTTTCGTTGAGCAGTCCCACGATGTACTGGCCGGCCGATACGCCGGAGATGGGGCCGGTGAGGATGTAATCGAACATCAGGGCCGACACGCTTAGCTTTGCGAGGGTGCCTCCGAGGGCTTCCTTTACTACTCGGTAGACGCCACCGCGAACGAACATGGAGCAGCTTTCGACGTAGACGGCCCGCACCGCGAATGAGAACAGCATGACGCCGACGATGAACCAGGGAGCGGACTTTCCGACCGCCTGCTCGGCGATTCCGCAGGCGTAAAAGGCGGAGGAAGCAAGGTCGTTGAGGACTACCGCTGCGGCGCGCCAATAGGAGATGAACGTGAGCATCACCGAGGTGGCGACGACGATGCGAACTCGATCCGACGGCGATGGGGGCTGGAATGAGGCCATGGCGACTAGGAGCGGTTCTCTTTTTCCCGGCCCAGAAGCATGTACAGGTCTTCAATCCCGGTAAGCACGATAACGATCAATGAACCAATAATGCCAATCACAAACATGGATTCTAGAATTCGAACAAGCGCGATGACGACGATCCGAGCCATAATCACGCTATAGTATCTGATCGGCGTGGAATTCGGGGCGGGAAATATGGGCGAGGTGACGGCGCGTAGGTGGGCTGGGACGGGTTATGAGCCGGAGCGATCGAACTGTAAGTGAACCCTGGAGGCGGCGAGAGAAAGGTTTATTTGAGCGCCCCGCATTCCGGCAGCGATGCGAAGCCGCGATTGATCCCGCGGCGTTTTCGGCACGAGTGGAACGCGTGCCCTTTCTCAAACCAGCGCGAATGGGAGTCTCCGACGCCTCCGAGTTCCTCGGAGCCCGTAGCTCGCGGTTCGAAGCTGGCAGCTGGTTTGCTATCCTGATGCGTGCTAGGAATTCACCGCAGTGCGTGGGGACTGGCGCTGGTCTCGGCCGTCCTGCAGGTTGTCATCTTCCCCCTTCCGAATTTGTACGGCTTCGCGTGGATCGCGGTGGCGCCCATGCTGGTTGCCATTCTGCGTTGCCGCGCTCCGCAAACTCTGCAACTGGAAACGGGGAATCCGGCGCGTTTGCTCCCCGCTTCGCCCTGGCAAGGGTTCGCACTCGGATACACGGTCGGCATTCTTTGGTTTGCCGGCACCTGTTACTGGATCTTCGACACTATGCGCCGCTACGGCGGGATGCCGCTGCCGGCCGCCGCGCTGGCACTATTTTTATTCTGTCTTTATGTCGGCCTGTATCACGGGTTGTTTGGGCTGCTGCTGGCGTTTGTGGCGGGGAGTGCTTCGCCGGGGGCCAAAGGAACTCCATCCGATTCCAAGCCTGCGGCGGCGGCCTCGATTCGTCGCGCGCTCGTTGCCGCTCCGTTCCTCTGGGTTGCGGTGGAGCTTGCCCGCACTCGCATCACCGCATTTCCGTGGGAGCTTCTCGGATATTCGCAGACGGCAAATTTTGCCCTCACCCGAATTACAACCCTGGTCGGAGTGTACGGATTGTCGTTTGAAATCCTGCTGGTCAATAGTGTCTTCGCGGCGGCTGTGTTGGCTGCTCAGGAGCAGCGTAAGCGACTGCTGGTGGCAGCTTGCATAGCCGCCGTGATGCTGCAGTGTGGGCAACTGCTGGCTCCGCATCCGGCCCCCGCTGATCGCGCGGCGCTGCTGGTGCAGCCGAATATTCCCATCCTCGAAGGCGCGGCTTGGACGAAGGATTATTTTCAGAATACGCTGCGAGACCTGACTGCCCTGAGCTTATATCCGCCCGGGGCAAAGCCTGCCAAGCGAGCAACTTCCTCGCCGGATTTATTTGTACGCTCTTATGACTTTATCGTGTGGCCGGAATCGCCGTCGCCGTTCTACACGAACGATCCCTTGTTTCGAGATGCCGTGAGCGCGCTGGCCACGCAATCGGGCACGTGGGTCGTCGTGGGTTCGATCGGAATTACTCCGACAATGCACGGCGGTCGGGCGAACTCGCAGATCTTCAACTCGGCGGCCCTGGTCAATCCCGAAGGCGATTGGATCGCGCGCTATGACAAAGTTCACCTTGTGCCCTTCGGAGAATACCTGCCGTTCCCCCAGTTATTTGCGTTCGCCGGAGGTCTGACCAAAGAGGTAGGAGAATTTCAGCGTGGCACATCCCGTGCGCCGCTCGATACCGGCTACGAGAAGCTCGGAACATTCATCTGCTACGAATCGATTTTCCCGGATGAGGTCCGTCAAGGCCCTCTGCAGGGCGCGCAGGTTCTGGTCAATATTTCGAATGACGGCTGGTATGGCGACAGCGGCGCATGGAAACAGCATTTGCAGCAGACGCAAATGCGGGCCATCGAGAACAATCGCTGGCTGCTGGCCGCGACCAATACGGGGATGACGGCGTCGATCGATCCCAATGGACGGATCGTGGCGGCAACTCCGCGCAAAATTCGCACCGCGCTCGCCGCGCCCTATGCGCTGAGTTCGGATACGACCTTTTACACGCGCCATGGCGATTGGTTCGCATATCTCTGTGCGATAATTTCAGTGGGTGCGTTGCTCGTGCGCTTCGTGTTTCGTGAACGTGGGCGGGAAGAAAACAGTCGTTAGTCGTCGGTCGTTGGTCGCCAGCAAAGGCCCGCCAACGACTAGCGACCAATGACCAGCGACTCGCTGGATCAACCACTGACCGAATAAAATAACTGAGTGACCAGCCATGCTAGATGAACTCGAACAGCAATACACTTCTTTAAAGACCAAGGTTCACGACCTGCGGGAGTATCTTTGACGCGGGCAAACTGCGTCAGCAGTTCGCCGAAATAGAAAAACAGGCGTCGGATCCTAATTTGTGGTCGAATCCCGAAAAATCTCAGAAGGTGATGCGCGAACGCAAGCGCTTGGAAAGCATGTTGTCTCTGGAAGGCGACCTGGAGCGGCGGACCGACGACATCGCTACTTATTTCGCGCTCGCCGGCGAAGGCGAAAATGTGGCCGCCGACCTGCAGCGCGACCTGGACTCTTTGCGCGAGTTGGTCGATCGAGTCGAGACCGAGACCCTGCTTTCGGGCGAAAACGACGGCCTGAATGCGATTATGACGATTCATCCTGGGGCCGGTGGGACCGAGTCGCAGGACTGGGCGGAGATGCTGCTGCGCATGTATCTGCGCTGGGCCGAGCGCCAGGGATTCAAGACGGAGATGTATGACTATCAGCCGGGAGAAGAAGCCGGAATCAAATCGGCGACATTTTCGGTGATTGGCCAGTATGCCTTTGGATACTTGACTAGCGAGATCGGGGTGCACAGACTGGTGCGAATTTCGCCCTTCGATCAGGCCAAGCGAAGGCATACATCATTCGCCAGCGTTTATGTTTCTCCTGAAATTGACGATAGCATTGAGGTCAATATCAAGCCGGACGACATTCGGATTGACACGTACCGGTCGAGCGGGAAGGGCGGACAGCACGTCAACACGACCGATTCGGCGGTGCGGATTACGCACATTCCTACTGGCTTGGTAGCGAATTGCCAGAATGAGCGCTCGCAGCATAAGAACAAAGAGAAAGCGATGAGCATGCTGCGCTCGAAGATCTACGAATACGAGTTGGAGAAAAAGCGCGAGGTCACCAAGAAAATTGAGGACTCGAAACTCGATATCGATTTCGGATCGCAGATCCGGTCGTACGTGCTGCAACCTTATCGCATGATCAAGGATCACCGTACGAAACTCGAGATCGGCGATGTGGATCGTGTGATCGACGGCGCTTTGCGGCCGCTGATGCAGGCTTATCTGCGGATGCGGCGGGGCGAGAAGAAGAGCTAGCGGTCAGCCATCAGCCCTCAGCCTTCAGGAAAACGTGGCTTTAACAGGAGCAAATGGAATTAACTAGGTGAAGACAACAAGAAATCTCCGCCCGCCTCATCTTGGTCCCCGCCTGCGGCGTGCCTTTCGTTACGCCGCCAAGCAACATGCCGGGCATACGCGCAAACAGTCAGCGGTGCCTTATTTATCGCATCTCATGGCGGTGGCCTCACTGGTGCTCGAGGCCGGTGGCGATGAAGACATGGCCATCGCGGCCCTGCTTCACGATGTGGTCGAAGATTGCGGCGGCATGCCGAGGCTGCGCGAAATCCGCAAGCAATTTGGCCCGCGGGTGGCCAGGATTGTGGAGGGATGCACGGATTCGTTCGGCGAACCGAAGCGCGAGTGGATCGAGCGGAAGAAAGACTATCTCCGCGAAGTGACACGCGCCGACGCCGAGACGCGGCTGGTTTCGGCGTGTGACAAATTGCATAACGTCCGCACAGTTCTGGCCGATTATCGCCAGTATGGGGAAGCAATCTGGAAGCGCTTCGCGGGAAAAAAAGACGGCACACTCTGGTACTATCGCGCGTTGACCGACGAATACGGGCGGCGCGGCGCGAATCGCACCACGCGTGAGCTTGAGATTGCCATGGCTCAACTGGAGGCGGCCGTGAGCGAGAAAGCACCCGCCGCAAAAAAACAAATCGCGGCCAATTTGGGGAATAAATAATGCCCCGAATGCTTGACATGATCCGCAATTCGCAGGTGCCGTTCAATGTGATGCATTCGGCGGCCCACGGGTCCCTGTCCGTGCCTCCGGCGGAAACGCTGGAGATCCTCGTCTATCTCGCGGTCCATCACAAATTGTTTGGCGAGCAGGCGCGGATGACGCTGGCCGGTTGGGACGAAAAGGCCAGCCTGGCGGCAGCTTCCGATCCTGCTACGATCCCTGAGGTGCTGGAATATCTCGTTTTTCCGGACAATCTGCGGCCCGTGCTGCTGCCGGCGCTGGCCGAGAATCCTGCCGTCCGCGAAGAGTGGTTGTACGTGCTTGCCGAGTCGGGATCGCGCAAAGTGGTCGAAGTTTTGTTGAAGAGCGAGCGGGTCATGAGTTCAACGCGCCTGGCGCTGGCGTTGCAGGCGAACCCCAGCCTGCGTCCGAGCGAGCACTCTCGAATTGGTATGGCGTTCGCTGGTTCGGAAGCACATCCCACCGCCGCTGTCCATGAAACCGAAGTGGCCGACGAAGTTGTGGAGAGCGTTGTTACCAAGTATCTCGACGAAAATGCTTCGGAATTGGCTGCGGAAAAAGACAAGCCCTTTCATCTCATCGGAATGTCGCCGGAGGAACTCAGCCGCGAACTGGCCGCGCTGCCCGCACCGGTGGATGGCTCGGTTGTGGATACCGGCGCGGTTGCGAAGGAAACAGAAAAGCCGGCCGCAAAGGTCGTCAAGGTTCCGGCAGCCGTTGCGCATGCCAAGCATCTCGTCCCCGGCCATGAAGAACGGCGCGAGAGCGCGCTGCAGAAGATCTCCAAGCTCGACATCAAGGGCCGGATCGCGCTCGCCATGCGCGGCAGCAAGGAAGACCGCTCAATTCTCGTCCGCGATTCCACCAAACTGGTGGCGCTGGCGGTGCTCGATTCTCCCAAGGTGTCAGAGAAGGAAGTCGAAAGTTTTGCCCTGCAGAAGAATGTTCTGGAGTCGGTGCTACGCACCATTCCGCTGCGCCGCAAGTTCGCCAAGAACTACAACATCATTCGCAACCTCGTCTACAACCCGCGCACGCCCATCGATGCCTCGCTCGGATTGATGAAGGGTCTTCTGGTTCGGGACCTGAAGAATCTGTCGGAGAACAAAGACGTGGCCGACACCATTCGCAAGGTCGCGCTGCGCCTCTATACCCAGAAAATGGAACAGAAACGCTGAACAGAAAGGTCACGATTGAAGGAATCAGATGCCATCTACGAGTTGCTGACGCGGTCGAAGACGATTGCCGTCGTAGGCTTGTCCGCAAGTCCGCTTCGACCGAGTCACGGTGTTTCCGCCTACATGCAATCCGCCGGATACAAGATCATCCCGGTGAATCCCGAAATTACCGAAGCGCTCGGCGAAACGGCTTACCCGTCGCTGCGCGATCTTCCGCCGGAACTGGCACAGAAGGTCGATCTGGTGGATGTGTTCCGGCGCCCGGAATATGTCGGTGAGATCGTCGATCAGGTAATCCAGTTAGAAATTCCCGCGATCTGGCTGCAGGAGGACGTGATCAACGAGCGAGCAGCCGAAAAGGCGCGCGCGGCTGGAATCTTCGTCGTCATGGACCGCTGCATTCTGAAAGAACACCGGGCCCGGTTCCGATAGCAGAAACCTGTTTCAGGCATTGTGGTTGCTGCCGGCCTCCGTGCCCCGCGACTTCACAAGAATCACCGTCGCATCGTCACGCAGTCCATTTCCATTCGCAAATTTCCGTACGTCGGCCAGCAAAGCGTCCAAAGAAACCTCGGATGATTGCATCTGGCCTAGCAACCGCTCGCTGCCGTATTCCTCGCCAGGTTGAACTTCAGCTTCGGTAATTCCGTCGGAATAAAAAGCCAGGCGTGATTGCTCGCCGAGCGTAATCTCCATCTCCGAAAATCTGCTGGATGAAATTCCCAGCGGCAATCCGTGTTCGTGATTGAGCCAGCGGTGGCCGGATGAATCCACCAAAAGCGGCGGCAGATGGCCGGCGTTGGCGAGTCGCATCCGGCGGGTGGTGGGATCGAGGTCGGCGTAGACCATGGTGACGAAGCGTCCGTTGGGGAAATCCTCGATCATCATGTTGTTGAGGCGCGTCAGCACCTCGGCCGGACCTGAGCCAGTTTGCGCCAGCGAGCGCAGTATGCCGCGCGTGGCCGACATCAGAAGCGCCGCCGCTGTGCCTTTGCCGGAGACATCCGCCAGTACCAGGCCCCAGCGGCCGTTGCTGAGCGGAATGAAGTCATACCAGTCGCCGCCCACCGATCCCGCCGGAATGGAAAGTCCGGAAACTATGAACCCCGGGATCAGTGGTGAGCTCCGCGGCAACAGCGCCTGCTGAATCGACCGGGCTTCTTCGGCCTCACGGCTCATGCGCTCGCGTTGTTCACGCTCATCGCCAAAGCGCTGGGCGTTGTGGACCGCGACCGCAATATGCGCGCACAACGCTTGCAGCAAACGCAGTTGCTTGGGACAGAACGCGTCAAGCTCGCAATGCGAGGCGGTGAAAACTCCGACCAGCGCGCCTTCGCGTTGCAGGGGTATGGCAACTTCAGAGCGCGTGTCGGGCTCGCAAACCATGTAGTAGGGATCGCGAGAGACGTCGGGCGCATAATGCATTTTGCCGGTGGCCGCGACGTGCCCCACCATTCCCGCGCCCTTTTTCAGCCGATGGCCCTTGTGATAAAGCGTGCATCCGCGCATGCCCGCCAGCACGAATTCATCCTGCTGGCAGTCGCGAACGTAAAGGTTGATTTCGACGCAGCCGAGCGATTCCGCAACTTCGTCTACGATGCGCGGAACGAGTTCTTCCAGATCGAGAGTGGAGGTGATGCGCTGCGCGAACTTCTGCAAGCGCAGCAACTCCGCTACCCGGGGGGCCACGGCTTTGGGTACAGGTTGGCCTGAGAAGCCGACATCCGTGAGTGAGTTGGTGGCCACGACAAAACCCTCCTGCCGGTTGATTGCACTGAGCTATAGGATTGCGAAAATCAGGCTTCAGATTCTCTTTTTGTACGCCTCGGTCTGTAGTAACTTTCTGGTTATTAGATGTACAGATATCCCCCCCCCACCCCCCCCTATCCCCCAGGTATCGTTGTGATTAACATCCTTAGTATCGTTCTGATTAACATGCTTTTTATTTACTCTAGGGGGAATGAGGCGATTTAATCAGAACGGGTAAGGTGGTTAATTTGCGGGAAACGGGCCTGCCCTGGCCGAGTCTGCAAAAAGCGTTCAGTTATTAAAGATGGCCGCCGATCGGTTCCGGCGGTTTGTACCGTCTCTGGAGACGGACACAATTCTCGATATTGCACTGTTGAACGATTATTGCGCGATTACGGTGCGGGTGTATGTGACGTAGGTACATCCAATTTGTGATGAAAAAAGTGATAGGGAGAGCTCAGGACGGTTGACTCGTAACCAAACGGTTACAAGCGCAAACGCCTGGTTACGACACTTTCGGCAGAGAACCGCTGTGCCTACTCGCGCTTTGGCCGAAATCTCTCGATGATGCACATAGACGCAAAAACTTCCGCCCCAAGCAAAACCGCCAGAATGCCGTAGATCATGCGCGGAAGATGGTCAATTTGCGGAAACTCAAAGTTAAGCATAGCCAGTCCGACCACGATCCCCGAATGAGCGAGGACAATCGGAGCCATGGCTTTCCAAAACCATAGTTCGTTGGTTGACTCCCAATAGCTCGACAGGAGGATGAACAGAAGCAGTTCGCCCCACACGCCATGAATAAAGAAGAACGGAATACCTCCACAGACCAGTACAACAAATAACGGCTTCGCGACGCGGTCAAGTCGCTTTTCGGAAATTCTTTTTTTGCCCACGGGTGCCGCTCCACCCCACACAAAAACTCCTCATTCTATCCCAGCTTTGGCGAAACATCCCGACTTCACTAACCACGGGAGGATTCCCAGTCAACCGTATATTCCCGCAAGAAGTCTGCCGCCGTCGTTCTAATGTTAGAAGGTCTGCTAATGAAGCGCCGAGTGTCAATCATCGCTCTGTTGGCGATTTGCTGCGCGATTCTCGTGATTGGTGCGGTAGCACCACTCGCGCACCCGCGTATCCCCATGAACCACATGCGAACCGCGCACTCGGTCGTCCAGTTGATGGCTGCGGAGCGGCAGTACGCTGCACGCTTTCCAGCGACTGGATTTACATGTGACCTCAGTCAGCTTACACAATCAGGAATGGTGGACAAAGTGTTGGCGCTAGGTGAAAAGGCTGGCTATCAATACGAACTGCACGGCTGCGGTACAACCGCGTCGGCGGCAGCATTCTCTGTCTCCGCTATCCCTATAGTTCAGGGAAGAACTGGCGAGTTCGCTTTCTGCGGAAACCAAGAGGGGGTTCTTTGGTACGCGGGCGGCGGGTCCACAGACGAGTGTTTCAGAGCGCGGACTAGATGGAAAGTTCTGACCGTTTACGGGATTAGCCAGAGTTTCGTAGTTGTTGAAACATCGCGTTAACGCTCCTTGACCCAGGGCGGGAGAACAGACAGCGCAAGCTTATGACAGCGCTGTTAACGGAAATTACGCGCGGGGCGCCACTAGTCTGGCTGTGATCGCATGACAACTAACCGAGCGCTGCCTCCTGGAACCTTAGAGGCCTAATGCCTGCACCTGTTCTTCAGTTTCATAACCGAGCCAGTGCGCGACCTCGTGCCAGACAACTCGCTTGACTTCCGATCGCAAAGCTCCTCTGGAGCAACGCAGAATGGGCCCGCGAAAAACAAAGATCAAATCAGGAGCGGTTCGCAGCAGCGTTTGCTGTTGTTGCGTTCTTAAAACACCGGTGTAGCATCCCAGCATCTCAGTTCCTGGGGGCCAATTCTTTGCTTTTAAAATTTCTTCCGGCGGCTCGTCGGCGACTTGAATGCCCGGAAAGTCGGGCAGATTCTTGATCTTCTCGGGCAGAGTTCCGTAGGCCCACTCCACGATCTCCTCGAAGGTCTCGGCCTGCGCAGCATCGGGCATGGATTAGTGTTTTGCCGTAAAAGTAATTTCGAACCGCCGTTAGAGATTCTACAGTTTTTGTTACTGCTATGATTCCCGCGAACATCGGCAATCAGAATGCTTTATTTTCTGAGCGTCTTCGAATCACAGCGCGCAAACTATAGACGCGTTACCATGGGCCTGGTATTACGAGGCCATCATGGAACCATTCCGCTTTCATCTATTTATTTGTACGCAGCAAAAGCCAGAGGGCGTTCCCTCCTGTCCCGCCAGCGGAGCGTGGGCGGTGTTGGGCGCGCTCGATCATGAGGTACAGGCGCGAGGCCTCAACGAAGTTCAACTCACGACCTGCGGCTGCATGGGGCTGTGCGATGAAGGTCCGGTGATGGTCGTCTATCCGGCAGGCGTGTGGTACCGGAAGGTGCAGCCGTCGGACGTATCCGAAATCGTCAACACCCATCTGCGCGAGGGCAAGCCCGTCGATCGACTGGTGTGGAACGATGCGTCCGCGATGAAAGCCATGTCGATCGAACATGGGGAGAAGTATCGTGCGGGGGTGGCTGCCCGCGACAAAGCAGGAATGCTGCCCGATCAACTCGATCAGATGATCCGCGTCTACATGCCGAGCCGTTGCCTACTCACCGCGCTGGAACTCGACATCTTTACGGCCGTGGGAGAAGGAGCCACGGCCGAACAGATCGGGACGAAGATCCACGCTAACGCGCGCGCTGTGGGCATGTTGCTCAACGCGCTCGTCGCTCTCGGGCTGCTCTCAAAAAGTGGCGACGAATACAAGAACACGCCCGACGCAACACGCTACTTTGTGCAGGGCTCCAAAGACAACCACCGCAACGGGCTACTGCACATCGCCAACATCTGGCACCGCTGGAGCACGCTCACCGATGCCGTGCGCAGCGGCAAGCAGGTTGCGATCAGTCGCGACGACACTCCCGGATGGACGAGCGACTTTATTGCCGCTATGCAACGCAATTCCAAAGACCGCGCGCCGCTGGTGGTGAAGGCCCTGGGCACGACCGGGGTTCGCCGCGTGCTCGATCTGGGCGGTGGTTCCGGCGCTTATTCCATCGCGTTTGCGAAAGCTTCTCCCGAGGTGCGGTGTGTAATCCTCGACGTGCCGGAGGTTGTGCCGCTTACCAGCGAATATGTCAGCCATGCGGGCGTTTCCGGGCAAGTCGATGTTCGCGCCGGCAACATGCTCGTAGACGACTTCGGCTCCGGCTACGACATTATTATGTTGAACGCGATCTGCCACATGTTCTCCGAGGAGCAGAACCGGGACATTTTCCGCCGCGCGCAGCGGGCGCTCGCGCCGAACGGCCGCCTGGTGGTGCAAGACTTCATCCTGAATCCGGACAAGACCGGGCCGCAGCACGCGGCTCTTTTTTCGCTGAACATGCTGGTCGCGACCGAGGCGGGCGCGAACTACAGCGAACCGGAATACACACAATGGATGAACGATGCGGGTTTCGCCGAGGTATCCAAAATCAACCTGCCCGGGCCGAGCAGCCTGATTGTGGGTCGAGTGAAGTAGGAGAGTTCCGCATCAGCGAGCGCGTGACGGCTAAACCAACATCAGTTCGTGTCCGAGCTTGATTTTTTTTGTGAGCAAGTAGCTTCTACAGTGCAGATTGGGCAGGATCTCGCACGGGATATGCTCGACGGCGCAAATTTGCGCGCGCCTCAACGCTGAATATTTGTCTGGATTATTTGACATGAGCCGGACTGCTGCAATCCCGAGATAATTCAGAATCTCGACGGGTAAGCAATAGTCACGCGCATCCACAGCAAGTCCTAACTGTTCATTCGCTTCTACTGTGTCGAGCCCTTCGTCCTGCAGTTCATAAGCCCGCAGCTTCGCCATCAATCCTATGCCGCGTCCCTCTTGCATCTCATAGATGATGACGCCTCTTCCCTCGGCGGAGATTTTTTCCATGGCCAGCTCCATTTGTGCGCGGCAATCGCAACGCAGAGAACCGAGCGCCTCGCCGGTGAGGCACTGAGAATGGATTCGCAAGAGCGGCGGCGCGGCCTGCAAATCGCCCATGATCAGGGCAACAGCTGTCTCGCTTCGCCCGGAGTGGACGTTGTCACCCTCAAAACCGAGAATGCGGAATATCCCCCACTTAGTTGGCAAGATCGCAGATGCAACTTGCCGAATCTTTCCCCGAAATAGCTTCATACTTATGATTCCGATCGCCGGTCGTTAGACCATGCTATATAGTTGCGCCGTGCATCCAGCATAGGCCCCACGGTCGGGCCGCCCGAGAAGTCGGATATGCCACGATTTCTCTTGGTGAAATTTGCAGGAGAGGCAAAGCACCCCTGGCGCTGCGTCAAGTGATCCAGCCGCGGTGATGTGTCACGAGTTCCTGAATTGTCAAAACTGACATGCCATGTTGCTCGGCGAAGAACTGAATTTCTTCGCCCTTAGTCATGGTGCCATCGGGGTTCGTGAGCTCAGAGAGAACAGCGGCAGGTTTCAGTCCGGCAAGCCGGGCCAACTCGACAGAACCTTCGGTGTGACCTTGACGACCGACTAGGCCAGCGGCCGCGGCACGCAAGGGAAAAACATGGCCAGGGCGGACTAGATCTCCCGGAACGGCGCCGTCGGCAATGGCGGTACGAATGGTGGTCACACGGTCTTGCGCCGAGACGCCGGTGGTAACGCCCCGCCGGGCCTCGATGGTTACGGTAAAAGCGGTGCGAAACTGACTCGTGTTGTCAGATACCATGAGGGGAAGATCGAGACGGTCTGCGAGGTCGTCGGTGATGCAGAGGCACACGATGCCGCTGCACTCGCGAATCATCGTCGCCATCGACTTTGCCGAGATCTTTTCGGCCGCGACAATAAGATCCGCCTCGTTCTCGCGGTCAAAATTGTCCACCAGGATGACGGGATGACCTATGCGCAGATCTCCGATCGCCCGCTGGAGCCGGTATTCAAAAGGAATCGCTGATATTTCTGGGATTGCGTAAGAAGTGGGTGCAATGGACATAGGAAACGCTCCTCGTAAGCGAAGCTGACGACAAACGTTTCAGGGCGATGTGTTGATCCAGCCGGCAAAGCGAATTGCCGAAGGAGGTTGACGTTGATCTTCTTTCATCCGGACTTTTACCGTCGGCCCTGGAATCTCACCAGATCTGCTGACCCTGCAATGCTGCGCAGGCGCTCGCGGGCTTTCACCGCCGGTGGGGACTCGCACCCCGCCCTGAAGACGACGCTTCATTAAAACAGTTCGGTTGCCGCCGCCTGAGCCCAGCTTGCTTTGCCGGCTGGGCTCAGCGCGGAATTAACTATTCGAATCGGTCAAATGCTGGTGCGGTTTAGTGGACGATCTGCCCACCGTCGACGACCAGCGTGTGACCGTTCACAAACGTGGCTAGATCGGAGCACAAGAACAGTACAGCGCCCGCCATTTCTTCCGGCTCCGCATAACGCCCGGTTTGCGAGAGCGCGTTTTCGCACTCGAAGAACATCTTGCGGAACCATGCATCTTGCACCCATGGTTCTGTCATCGGGGTGCGCGTGAAACCCGGAGCAAGGCAATTGACCCGGATCCCCTGTTTGACGTACTCGATAGCGGCTGCTTTTGTCAGGCCCGCGACGCCGTGTTTACAGGCTACGTACGCCGACATCATGGGATCGGCAATCAGCGAAGCCACCGATCCGCAGTTGACAATCGCGCCGCCCCCCGTCTTCAGCATGGCCTTAATTTCAGCCTGCATGGCGACATAAAGACCACGCAGATCGACTGCGATGCAGCGGTCAAGCTCGGAGACTGGGGTGTCGGTCAAGAGCGCCGGTTTCGCGAGCGTGCCGAAGTTATTGAATACGCAGTCGATCTTGCCGTACTTCTTCACGGCAGCATCGACAACCGCGTAAACATCTGTTTCGACGGTCGCATTGCAGTGCTGGAAAAAACCAGTGCCGCCCAATTTCTTGATTTCGTCAATGACCACGCTGGTCTTTGGATTCATGCCCCCAACGACCACGTTTGCGCTACGCTGTCCGAAGGCAAGCGCGGTCGCCCGCCCAATGCCAGTGCTGCCTCCAATCACCAATGCTGTTTTGCCCTTGAAATCAAAAGGATGGGCTAGTGCGTTTCTGACTCTCGCCGCAATCTTTGCGCCCACCGCCGTCATCTGCTCAACTGACGTTGCTGTCGTTTGCTCAGTTGGTGTTTCCACCGTTTCCTCAAGTGTTGGCATATGAATAATTACCGTCCTTTTTGTACCAGGAGTGACCGGCAGTCCAAATCTGCAAACCCTTGTGAATACCGGGCCATAAGTCAGATCAGACCGTCCAAGTCTGTAAATGCAACTTGATTGCCACGATGATGAAAAGTAAGAGACATTGAGAGATCGCCCGTTTGGGGAAACATCCTTGGCGTCACTTTGCCCGTGAACGCTGTGACTTGAAGCGAAAAGGTCAAAACTAAAGGGAAATACCCGATCGTCGAAGCTCAACCATGGTCCGGACGGCCAGACATTTCGCACCCTCTGTGAACGTGCATGATGCACCAGCGGGAATACCGACGGTTTGAAGCTGGTATGGCCCTGACGCAGCCCTCCCATACTTGTCAATTTGGAACTTGTCCCATGTCAATGTGAACGCTTGAGTCGTTGACCCGGCTGTCGATTGCGCCTAAGATTTCTAATAGATAGAGAAAATGCGGAGATTTGTGCCTTGAAGAAAGATCTGAGCGCGAGAACCCTGGTGGCCAAGAAGAACTCGCCAAGGCTTGCCCTTTAAGGTCTTTTCTCCCCGGGACAGCGCAATATGGGCTCAGAGGAGTTACACACACTCGGATTGTTGGAATTCCGTCCTGAAGACGGGACAATTTATCTCAAGGATGAGCGCATGGTTGCGTGCAGTAGCGCCTCCCTTGGGATCCTGCGAAGACAACTTATTCAGAGTTTTGGGATCGACGCCGCGCGCCAATTCCTGTGGCAGAACGGCTACAGTCAAGGATATCGCGACTATCTAAGCATCAAGCAACTTTTTGGAAAAGAATCGGCTGATTACGCCGGTACACGTCTCTACGCAATTGTGGGGCTAGGACGGGTTGAAGTGCTCGTGGACGTCACGGACAACGGGAACGCACGCTTTCGCATGGAAACCATTGTGCGCAACTCGGTGGAAGCGGAAGAACACCTGGCGATGTTCGGCAAAGGCGCGGATTCTGCTTGCTGGCAGACGCTGGGATACGCCAGTGGCTATGAGAGCGCCCGCATCGGACGAGAAGTTTACTTCAAAGAGTTGATGTGCAAAGGGCGCGGCGATCCCTACTGCCGATTCCTGGCGCAGGACGCAGCCGGTTGGGGAGATGAGGTTCAAGCATTCCACGATCTTTACACTCCATCATCAGCCAAGCAGGATTCGGTAGCTTTAGAGGAGTTGCGAGCGGAAATTCGCCGTCTGCATGAGCTCGCGAGGAAGCAGCGTCACGCCCTGGCGCACTGCCGGGAGCGCACGCTGAGGGTCGAACCGGATGAGGGCAGTCCGGCGGCACAGGCGCTCAAAATCGCCGAAAAAGCCCACTTTATCGTACGCGGCAAAGAAATGATCGAGGCCATCGAACAGGCCGCATGTATCGCCCGCCTGGATACGACCGCACTCGTGTGCGGGGAAACCGGCACGGGAAAAGAGTTCCTCGTGAACCTGATTCACCGCCAAAGCTCACGGGCGCAGGCTCCTCTGGTCTCGGTGAACTGCGCGGCCCTGACTGAGACCTTGCTGGAATCGGAGCTGTTTGGTCATGTTCGCGGAGCTTTCACGGGAGCCGTCGGAGACAAGGTGGGCCTGTTTGAAGCGGCTTCGCATGGCACCTTGTTCCTGGATGAGATTGGTGAGATGCCTCAGGCACTGCAGGCCAAGATGTTGCGCACCCTCGAAAATGGCGAGATTCGCCGCGTGGGGAGCAACAAGACTATCAAGGTCAATCCGAGAATTATTGCGGCTACGAATCGCGACCTGCTCGCGGAGATCAATGCGGGCAAGTTCCGCCGCGACCTTTTCTTTCGCTTGAACAGCTTCGTGCTTCACCTGCCTCCCTTACGGGAAATCAGGGAGAGTATTCCACTGATGGTGTGGGAATTTCTCCAGAATTCCAATGAAAACTTCGGCAAGCACGTCGCATCGATAACTCCTGAGGCCATGTCACTGCTGATGAGTTACGCCTGGCCGGGGAATGTGAGAGAGTTGAAACATGCGATCGAGCGCGGGGTTTTGGTGGCCCACGGCGATACCATCGAGGCGCGCGATCTGCCGCACGAAATCGCGTCGTCCAAGCAAGACGAAGAGGACGACACTCTCAGTGTGAAAGGCAATGAACGGCGCCTGATCCGGCTGGCGCTCGACCGGGCGCACGGCAACCGGCGGGGAGCGGCCAAAACACTCAATATCAGTCTCTCCACGCTCTGGCGAAAGATGAAAGCGTACGGCCTGTTCGAACACCAGGGTCAAACCGGAAACATGTCGGGCCGGACGGACGATCCGGCTGCTGAGGTTGAACAACCGGACAATTCTTTGGCTCCAGATCCTCTGGAACCGGAGGCAGTATCCTAGTCAGGACCTGCCTTGCGTGTTCCAGCGGCGCTGAGCTTAGGAATAACTAACATCATCTTATCGACTTAGTAATTCCGTTCGTTACTCCTGTCTAGCTCGACCTTGCCTCGACGTCGAGCGCCTCACTAATACGCCTCACCGGTGTTGAGCGGGGGCCGCATGTGCGACGTGGACAGTCGGTTTCGGAGACAATATTTTAGTTTCTGGACGAATGAACGGCCACATGTCAAAAAATCCGCAAAAACTCAGGAATGGAAAAGTTACAGCCAGCAACGCGGAGGCCAGCCATATCTCGTAGTCGTAAGTAGGCGAACCGGAAGCGAGTTTGCCGCTGAGCATAGGATGCATTGAATGATAAAACGCGCTGAGTCCAAACCCGATCACAGCACTCGTCAGGGTGTTCAGCATGCCTTTCAGTGGTTGGGTGAATGTGCTGAACAAACTTCCCTGGCACATGATAAGGACTACGATCACGCCAAAAATAAACGCGACAGAGAACTGGGCCAACATCACCATGGGGTCCACATGCATGATCTTCACTGCAACGTAGGACGCGACGCCACCGATGGCAACTGTGACTAGCGTCATCACGATTCCCTGCACTGGCTGCTTCATGATGCCCGGTGACTTTGTCAGCGGCCACAGATCGAAGTTCAGCATCAGGAACAATCCAAACATCACCGAGATGAAGAAAGACAAGGCGACGGGTCCAGCGAACAAGCCCTTGGGATCGAGTTTATCCAGGTAAAATGGAGCTCCCTTCAGGAACGTGTAGTTGAAGAGCACGCGAAACAGCGCGTACGCGATGACCCAGACTCCGACCAGCAGAGAAAAGCCAATGACAGCAGGATTCTTGCTGAACGTTGTGAAGGGCCAACAGCCGAACATAAAGATCATCCAGAATGTCGTCACCACAGTCACAATGGCAAACTGTTCGAGAATCGGTGTTGGTGGGCTGATGCCCCCGCCCACAGCATAGAAGAAGACTGCGGCCTGAATGAGCGCGACCACCAGAGCGAGTAACGTGAGAGTGATACCCTTGGCGGGCTGGGCCAACTTCGCCGCGAACCCTGGATATTTGCCGCCCCAAACCGCGCCGATGATGAGCTGGATGGGAACGACACACACCAGGTAGTACGACACCCACCCCGCGAACATCGGGAATGTGAAGAGCGAAATAAAGGCTAGTGAAATGGCGATGATTACAGCGCTGGCGACGAAGCCAGCAACTGGTTGCTTAAGGTTTGGCATGTTGCTGTCCCTCTTTCTGCTTCAAGAAGCGGTGACCATGACTTTAGGCGCTGGCGTTTCCGGAATGCCCCGGTGGGCGTTCTCAATCGGGTTGGACCGCTGTGAATTGCTCATCGGCGCGTGCGCCTTGGGCAAGTCAGTTACCAGAACATGCTTGCCAACATCGCGCCCGACGAACAATGACGGAAACCTGTCGACTGAGTTAGCACCACCTGCGGCCTTTATCCTCGATAATCAAAGGACCGCCGCGGCCTATCCGAAGATCCACACAGCAGTTACCGCAGGCTAATGCTCCTGCTTGTTGAGATTGGGAAATGGAAGTCCGAGCTGGAACCAGATCGCATTGCCGCGAGTGGTATTTTGTACCAGAGTGTCCCGATAATATTTGAAGATGAAGGCTCCGGCCTTTCCCAGCGGGAAACGAACTGTCGGGCCAATCTTGAAGTCTTGCGAGCGATAGCCATCAAGATAGGACAGGCCATGCAACGTGTCATCCGTGATCTGCTTGGAATAGGATCCGCCGACGCCCACAGCCATCTTCTTCACGACACTTTGCGAGGCGCTGAATTCGGTGATGAAGATATTGCCGCTGTGATAACTGGTGGTTGAATCCGTGTCATTTATGTAGTACATCGACCGGTCACTGAGCTCGGTCTTGCCCTTGTTCGGCAGAACTGTAAAACCGAAAACTGGAGCGGCGGACCAATAATGCTGACCGATATTGACGAGGTTGTATTTCGAATAGCCAGAACCCGGGGATTGAACGTCAATCGCGTAATAATAAAAGACGGGTCCTTTCTTATAGGAAACGACAAGTGGAGTCAGCAGCATATTGGTAAGCGAGAACCGGTCATCCGACAAATGTCCTACCGACAATTGTTCGTAAACAACGGGAACCGCTACTTCGCTGCCCAGTTTGCCGCCGAGAAAGTTCAGGTCCCAGGTGTGCTTGAGACGCACGGAATTGGCCGCTACATACAGGCTGAAGTTCGGTACTGCGGAGTGGCCGTGCGCATCATCGAGCTCGTGGGTGAAGTAAGTCGTGCTGTAATACTGCAACATGGTTCCACCGGGTGGTGGTTCCAGTGCCGTCATTACCCCTTCCACCCCCAGCGGCCAGGCGCTAGCGCCGTTCTCGCTGGCGAGTGCAACCGCGGTCAGGGCCATGATGGCGAGAGCGAATGCGAGAAAACCTCCCCACCATCTGCTGGAACCGTTGGAGTTTGTACGGTAACTAAGTAATTGCATAAGAAACCTCTCTTTCATGAACGAATGAACTTATAAGTCCTGTTGATCTATGACGACCAATTAATATACGTCTTACTTTTGTTTTTTCCTCAGCTCTACGACGCCGAGGAAAGAATCCGATTCCCTAACCCTCGCGATACACCACGCCCTTTCCGCTGCGGGGGTAATTCCAAGTGAGCACGCCGGGTGGAGCAACCGCCCGGCAGGTGCCGCACTCGAGACATGCTGCGAAGGTGACGCCGATCGTGCGATCTGCCTGGAGCGAGTAAACATGCGCGGCACACGCCGCAACCAGCAACGGCCCACTTCCGGTGCTCTTTGCGAGCTGTTGATTGACTTCAATGTGCGACTCACCTTCGTCGGTTTCGTAGTGGTTCTTGTCGAGCCGCTCGGCAACCGTTCCTAGATCGACCACGATCACACCCCCCTCAGTCCGGCAAGAATATCCTTGGCAACCTGCGTGACCTTGAGTGGTGTCTCCTTGAAGGCGGCCGCCGCGGCTGGCAGCACGCGCTTGCGTGGGCTCGTGTCGAGGTTATAAGTTCCATACAGGACGTCGCTCAACAGCAGACCGTAGTCGCCATAGAGGCGCGGGTTTTCCATGAACCGGGGTGCCTTGGCATAGGTGTTCATGTCCCGCCCTACGAACGTCTTATCGATTTCAGCCTTGTAGGTATCGAGCGAAGCTTGGGAGAAGTCACCCTTCGCGAGCGCGGCATCGATGGCTTTCGCGGCCGCGATTCCGGATCCGGCGGCCAGGTCCATGCCGCGCACCGTGAATCCTGTGTTGAGGGTGAACCCGGCTGCATCGCCCACTACCACCAGGCCCGGGCGCGTCAGATCGTGGACCATGGCGCGTCCGCCCTCCGCCACTAAGTGACACCCATATTCGAGCAACTCGCCACCCTTGAGAAACGGCTGAATCGCAGGATGATTAATGAAATGGTCGTGGATGTCGGATGACGCCTCGCCGCGTTCGACTAAGTCATCGAGCCGGAGGACGACTCCGATAGAAATCGAGTCGAGGTTCGTATACATAAAACCGCCGCCCGCGATTCCTTTTGTGCAGTCGCCAACCACGGCATACGCAGCCCCCTCGTCCGCATTGAGATGAAAACGTTCTTCGATAACCTCGCGCGGTAAGCGGATGACGGATTTCACACCTGTCGCGAGGTGCTTCACTGGTTCCTTCGAGCGGATGCCGGCGTTTTGGCAGATGAAGGAGTTCACACCATCGGCGGCGACCACAATGTGGCAGCGGAGTTCATCGTCGCCAGCCTTGACGCCGATGAACTGATCGCCGTTGCGAAGGAGCGAGTCCACCCTCACTCCCGGCATGAGCGTTGCGCCCGCCTCCTCGCACTTGCCGGCGAGCCATTCGTCGAGTTTCGCGCGCAGCACGGTCACCGCGTTCACGGGTTCGGCCAGCCGCTGGTCGCTGTAATCGACATTGACAGAGGATGTGGGCGAGAGGAAGCTCAGACAGTTGCGTGTGATGTGCCGCTCGATGGGTGCCTCGGCGACGAACCCGGGCATGATCTCTTCCATAACGCGGCAGTAAAAGATCCCGCCCGACAGGTTCTTGCTGCCTGGTTTGGGACCGCGTTCCGCCAATAGAACGGAGCGTCCTTTTTTCGCCAGTTGGTACGCGGTTACGCAGCCAGCTACACCGGCACCGATGACGATGACATCGAAATCGACGCTTTCGGGTGCAACATTCATATCTGGCCACTCACTTCACGATGGTGAAGGCAACATACTCCAGAAGGAGGGACGCTCTGCGCGGGATGCGCCGAGCAATCCCTCCCCGTGGGGTTATGTGGCCGCCACAAGTTCAGGGGTTTCGACGGCTTTAAGGGTTTTGATTACGTGCCTGGCCGCCACTCGGCCCGACGCATGGGCAAAACCATTGGCTGTACCCGGGACGTCGAGGTTATAGGTGTCGCCGAAAAGCCCGCTGGCTTCGTTGCCGACGGCATAGAGCCCCGGGATCGGCTTGTAGTTCTTGTCGGTAACCTGCAGGTCTCCGTTGACCCGGATGCCGCCGTCAGAAACGAGCACGCTCGGCGCCATGTTGATGGCATAGAACGGCGCCTTGCGAACGGGACGCAGGAACTTGGCGGGTTTGAAGAACAGCG
Source organism: uncultured Acidobacteriaceae bacterium (assembly GCA_963775845.1). GTDB lineage: Bacteria > Acidobacteriota > Terriglobia > Terriglobales > Acidobacteriaceae > Acidiflorens. The sequence continues at coordinate 114,136 of CAVZKN010000003.1, forward strand.
GGTCGTGCTTCTTGTCGCACGCCTCGTTGTATTCGGCCACGGTCTGGGACAGTTCTTTGGGGTCGAGACCCACGGCCTTCGCCAGTGCCTCGATGGTATTCCCCTTCCAGGCGATGCCCGCTTCGACATCCTGATCGAGTTCGGTCTGCAGGTGGGTGAGCTTCATGTGATACTCGATGAAGTCGCCCAGGCCAATGTCAGACCCTTCTTCCATCAGGTGGCGCACTGTGTCGCTGTCGATGATGGCGTATACGACGCCCTGCGGCTGCTTTGCCATTTCGTTGCCTGTATCGGCAAAGCTCATGGCGACCTCTTCGCTGGCGAAGCGGCGGGCCGTCTTGTTAACCCACAACACGGGCTGGGAGCCAGCTCCGCTCAGATGCGAAGTGAGAGTCTTGCCGCGCGCGCACGCAATGATCATGATTGTGCCGAGGTTTTCGGTGTCGGCGCCTGCCTCAAGCGCCATCATGAGCCCATCGCCGGTGTTCTCGGTGGGAACGCACTTGTAGGTAAAGTCCGCGTTGCGGTAGAGCCACGAGTACTTCTTCACCAGTTCGGGGTTGTTGCCGAAGCCGCCAGCGGCCAGGATCACCGCCTTGCAGGCGATGTGCATGGTGTTGCCGGCGGAGTCTTCCGCAAGGACACCCGCCACCGCACCGTTCTCCATGACGAGCTTCTTGGCTGGCGTTGAGGTAAAGATATCCACGCCCGCGTTCTGAACTGCCTTCAGCAGAAGTTCCTGGCACCTCGCTCCAAGTCCCTCCGGACGGTGGAACGTGTAAAGCTCGTTCGGTTGGTCGTAGGCATAGATGTTGACATCGGTGTAGGTAATGCCAAGTGACTTGTAGATGTCGATCGTCTCGGCGGTATTATTGATCTGCATCCGCACGACGTCCGGGTTGGCGCGGTGATGACTGTAGTCCGTGTAGCGCCGGAAACCCTCCTCGCGCGTCGGGAAGTGCTTGCCGGGATGCGCCGGGGCCTTGCGGGCCTTCTGCTCACTCGACTCGAAGGCGCCGGTGCCCTCGGCGTAGACCGAGCTTCCACCTGTTTCCGCCATTTTCTCGAGAAGTACTACTCTTAGCCCGGCCTGCGCCGCAGTCAACGCCGCAGACTTTCCGGACGCTCCGCTACCGACGACGACAAGGTCATATTCCGCATCGACTTGCTGATTCTTCTTACTCATGATGTTGTCTCCTATGTACTTAGTGCGTGCTCTTCGATTGCCTGGTTCGTGTTGTTCTGCGCTTGCCGAGGGACCTGCCTCAAGGCCTCCGTTAACGCGGGGACTACCTTGTAAAGGTCGCCGAGGATTCCGTAGTCGCAAATCTTGAAGAATGTAGCCTTGGGGTCATTGTTGATGACGACGACGACCTTTGCGTCGCGCACGCCGACCGCGTGCTGGGGTTGCCCGGAGATTCCGACCGCAATGTAGAGGTCCGGAGCGATCTGGTTGTGCGACCGTCCCACCACGCGATCTGGGCCATACCAGCGCATGTCGTCACACACGGGCAGCGAGCACGCGATTTCAGCGCCGAGCGCAGTGGCCAGATCCTGGATCAGCGCCAGGTCCGCCTTGGCCCTGATGCCCAAGCCGGTGGAGACGACACGCGCCGCCGTTCGCAGCCCGGCGCTTCCTCCCGGGTCCGGGGTCGTTTCCACGACGCGCAGCGAGTCGCCAGGATCGGCGACCAAGACGTCTTCGACAGTAGCCGGGTGCGAGGTCGTCGGCGTGACGTCTTCGCCGTCGAAGATGCATGCCACCGTCCCGGAGGCATCGAGCCTCTCAACAACTTTGCCATCCGCGGCAGAGCGGCTCACGCTGATATTGTCACCCTCTACGGCGAGCGCCTGCACCGAACTTATAACGGCGCTGCCCAGTTTCGCCGCTGCGGCTCCGAGCAGCACACGCGCGGCCGGCGCCGTGGACGACAGCACAACTCGTGGGGCCGCCTTCTTTACGGCTTCCGCAATCTGCGCGGCATAGGCTTCGGCGGGCACACCATCCCCGCATGCATACCAGCGAACATGATCTGGCCCGGCGGCGGCAACATCGTCGGCCAGCTTGCGTGGGCCAACCACCACCACCGTCACATCCGCGCCAAGTTGCCGTGCCGCCGTAAGTGTCCCTCCCAGACGGACGGTGTCAGTCGCGATGATCCAACTTTCCATTTTCTTGATGTCCATTCTTTCCACGCTCACTTCTGTCTTTCCACTGCGCCACTGAGGTTCGCACGCGCTCTCATAACACACCTTCCGTGCCGAGCGCCGCCACCAGTTGCGTAGCAGCCGACGTGGGATCGCTCCCGTCAAAGATCTTGGCCGCCGGCGTATCGGGTAGTTTTGTGCCTCGCGAAACGAGAGTGCTGGATGGCGTCACGCCCAGCTCTGCCAGCGTGACTTTGATTTGCGGCTTCTTGCGGGCGGCGAGGACGACCTTCATGCTTGGCGGATCCTTCTCAGCGCGGCTCGCGGACACGGCAAGCACGGCGGGGCTAGCCACCTCGATAACCTGGATCGCGTCACCAAGCTTGCGCGTAGCCCGCAGCCGTTCCCCGTCGATCGTGGCCGATGACACACCAGCCAGAGCGGTCCATCCCAGTTGGCCCGCCAAGGCGACAGAGACGCCGTAGTCCCACGCGGAATCGCCGATCAGCACCACGTCCGCATCGCCAATGCGCCGGACACCTGCGGCTAAGATTGCGCCAGTTACGGCCGCATCCGCATTGGACTGGGCGTCGGTCACAATCACAGTGCTCGATGCGCCCCGAGCCGCCGCCCATGCCGCGTCTCCATCCCCAATGGTTAGGCCTACGATCTCGCCACCGGCTCCGGCCAACTCTGCGGCGACCTGGATGGCTGCGGGATCGTCGTCGCTGACGGCCATCCTCGCGCCGCGCCAGTCAACCGAGCCGTCGGCCCCTACTCGAGCATCTTCCGGGTTTTTCAAGCACTTAAACACCACAACGATTTTCATTAGGGTCATCCACCTGCTTTTCACCTTGCATCAGTCGGAAGCGTGGCCGCATTCACGGTACGCTGGTAACAAATGCATCTTGCGTGCCAGATTGGAGGTGCATAATCGGCACTTTACGAGCATATTTCATGCTTTTTTTCGGATCAGAGAGGGATCGCTTGCCGAAACTGCAAGCTGCGCATTTCACAATGACATGTCGGGCAACCGGTAGATCGAAGAGATTTGGAGCGTTCAACGGCAGCGCGGATGGGAAACCTCGGTGTACAATCTTGGCGGTTTTCGAAGTCAAAAATGAAATTCTGGATTGATTGCAAATGAACTATTCACGTCTCGCGCTGGCGGCGCTTGGTGGCACGGTCGCGTATTTTGCCCTTGGATTCTTGTTGGTTTGGCTGGTGCCGCCTCTGATCAATGAAGCCCACAAATACCCGAATGTATTCCGACCGAAGGAAAAAATAATGGCAGTGATGCCAATTGGAATGGCCGCGACTTTGGTGGCGATCCTGGTGGTCGCGATAATTTTCGGGATGATCCATCAAGGCGGATCGGGCATTACGGAGGGTGCGCGTCTGGGCGTTCTGATTGGTATTTTCGTGGTTTGCGGATTTGTGCTGCACAACTACGTGAACCTGAACATCGGGCTGAAGCTCGCTCTGGTGCAGGCTGTGGCTTACTTCGTCCAGTGGATTGTGGTCGGGGTGGTTATCGGTCTTATTTACAAACCGGTCGGCACACCGTAGGCGGGAATATGCCGGTGGAGGTTGGGTTTGGGTATGGTGACGGAACTGGAACCACGCCGGTGATCGGCGTTGAAACGCCAATGCCACTGCGGCCTTCTTCCGTCGCCTGTCGCTCTATTCGAAGATGCACAAATCGGTTGATCAAACCAAGTCCCTTCCGGCTTTGTCCCGTAGGACGGCCGGGTCCCCAGCTAGTTAGGCGCCGATGTTGGCCTTCAGCATGTTGCAGAACAGTCGTCCTTGCTCGATGGCATCGTCGAGCGCCACATGGGTATGAGGCACGGGATCGAACCACTCCGGGGGCATCGACTGCTTGCCGCACGCTCGATATGGTTTGCGCAGCAACGCCATCGCGTAGGTCTTGATATCAATTGCCGAATAGCCGAATGGATTCTCGCCCGCGAACTCGGTGAGATACCAATAGACGAAAGAAAAATCGAAAGCGGCCGGGTAGCCGACAAACACAGGCCGCCCGCCAAACGCTTTGAGCCAGGCAACGTAGCGCTTCAGGGCAACCGCAGGCGCTTCGAGATTTTGCCGGCAGGCCGACCATGCCTCCGGCTGTGTGGCCCACCATGCAGCGGTCTTGGGATCCGGGGCCGATGCGGGCAGCGTTTCCAGGTTGGCGGAGAACGTCCCCAGCAGCTCTTTGTCGGCCAGATAGGCTGCCGATCCAATGCTCAGGAGGGAATGTTTTCCCGCGACCGGTCCGTCGGTTTCTATATCCGTGCTGACGTAGATCTCACGCAATGGTGATTCGCTCATGGTTTGCGGTGACAGATTCGGGCCGACAATCATGTCTTAAGCACTTTGAAAATAAGTTCCAGTGTACATGCTGCCCACGTGACTTTTCACAAACTTGCTGACTTAAGCGCGATGATTCGTTGTTGGAGTTGCTTTTCCGGGCGGGGGACTGCGGATCCCTCACTTCGTTCGGGATGACAATTGTTGAGAGTAGTGGTGGTTATTCGGAGTGGTGTCGGTTGCCAACGGGAACTGGCGCTCTATCCAAAGGCACAGAGGCCACTTCTCGAAAGGCGCGAGAATTTGGCGCACCCGCTGCAATGTGTTCGATGATCGTGATCTTTCTCATGATTGAGTGCCTCGAGTGCTATCTGAGTTTGTTTAATTTTGAGCTAGCAGCACGGCGACCGCAGATTGTTCTGTCACTGTTTCAAGTAGCGAAGCGCAACGCATCCGGATGCAAAAATCTTTGACTCAACGAATTTTAGTTTTAATTTGTCACCCAGGCTGGCACCTTGCAACAACCGTCTCCCTTCTCCTGCAAGGATGGGCCCAACGACAAAACGATATTCGTCAATCAGGCCAAGCTCTATGAGCTGTGAAGGAACATCTACACCGCCGACCAAAATATCCTTGCCTGGTTCTTGTTTCAATTTAAGTATTTCGTCGCGAAGGTTGGTACGAATAATCCTCGTATTTTCATCTTCAGCGCGGTCCAAGGACCACCGTGAAAAAACAATCTTCGGAATGGAGACAAAGGTTCGAGCAAATTCGTTTCCCGCTTTTGTCTCCGACTGGCTTTTTGCGATATCAGGCCAATAAGGAACCATCAATTGATAGGTTTTACGCCCAAAGACGAGCAGGTCAACATCTCGCAGAAGCTGCGTAAAATATTCATGGGTTTCTTCATCGGCAACTTGTTTCGTGTGGTCGCAGCAGCCATCCAGGGTAATGTTGATGGCGTAGATTACATTTCTCATTTCATTGTCCTGACCCGCTCTTAATTGTAGCGGCGCTTGTGGACTCATTGCACAGTCCGGCTTAGCGATTTCGTCCGACGACCGTTCGACGGCAATCACGGGGGCTGGCCCGTCGGCGCACGAACGCGGACTCAGGCAAAGCATTGTGATACGATGCCGGGCAAGTTGTAAGTTCATGAAGTGAGTCATGACGACCGCGCTTAGGCCGCTCAGCACCGGAGAATTACTGGATCGCACTTTTTCCCTTTATCGCAGCCACTTTTTGGTGTTCTTAGGGATCGTCGCTCTCCCCCATCTTTGCGTGCTTGCCGTCCAGTGTCTGGCACTTGCGTTGCAGGGTCCGGGAACTTCGAAGTCCAGCGTGTCACAAGTGTTTGTATGGGGCTTCGGAGCGGCGCTCTTGAGCATCGCTGTATCTGCCGCCTCTCATGCGGCTACAGTGGTCGCGGTTTCGCAAGTGCATCTTGACAGGCCCGCGGGCGTGATGGATCTCGACCAGTCCGTCAGAGTGAACACCGCAGTTCAAATAGCGGACAGGATTAAAGCAAAGACCGGGCTGCAGCCCGAACCTCACCAGCATGTTGACGACTTTCTGGAGGAGGCGGCCAGGAAGATTCGAGACAGCGGCCAATTCCGCTAAAGCTGAAGCTCTTGATACTCACCTTCAATCTACTACTATTGTCTGGAAGCTCAGGTTCCAGAACGAGTGGCTGTGGAGCAAGATCGGCGCGGGGGACTGCCTTGCCCGCATCTCTTCCTGATCAGGCGCACTTCGCCAGATGACCCTGATCGCCCTGCACAAGATCAAAGGTCCGCGGCATGTCATGGCCCTCGATGAAAACCTTGAGGCGCAAGCTCGACCCGCTGAGGGTTCCGGTAAAGGTCGCCTTGACCCCTGGAGCAGTTACGCCGCTATCCACCGCGGCAGGCGCTGGTGTCGCGGCGATATAGATACCCTGGACGTTGAAGCGTCCCTTATCGTCAAGCTGCAAGCGTTGCGAGATGCTTCCCCGGGCGCAATCGAATTCAATGTCCGCGCCGCTGTCGTTTACTTCCATGCGAATGTGCTCACCGCCCCACACGCCGTTCGGGACCGATTTGGTCAGAGCAGCGGGTGCGGATTGTGCCGGGTGGGGAGCCTTCATCTGGGCGGCGAAGGATAGGCCGACGCACGCGGTAATTAGTACTACGGCCGCGAATCGCATTTGGCCATCTCCTCGCAAGACTGCTCCTCATAAGACTGCCGGTGTCACGGAGCTTCCTTCTGCTTCTCGTCAGCTCGTAGTTTATCTGGTTCGTGGTTTTCCAGTTGGTTGTCCCCCCGTCCCCCCCTGCATCGATCTTTTAAAATCAAAGACTTAGAGATAAATTCCCCCTAGATCTTTGAGAAATAAGGACTTACGTGTAAAGGTATTTTAAAATCAATAGTTTGCAGTGAGTCTTCCTCTTTTTCTGGCCATGTCCTTTCTCCATCTCTAATATCTCTAATAAAGGATGGGCCGGGCCGGACGAAAAAACGGCCGCCGCGGTAAGGCGACGGCCGAGTCTCAATAACGACTGGCGTTAAGCTAATTCGTGTAAGTGTAAGCGTGGCTCAACCACTGTCCTCCAACATACGAGTACAGGGTCACGTAGAGGGTTGTCGTGCCGTTTCCAGGCAGGCTATTCACGGTCACGGTATTCACATTGCCCAAGTTTCCGGATTGGAATACATCGTTCCCACCCGGTGCAACCGCGCTGATATCCACCCAGTACGCTGTCGCGTTCGCATCCAGACTCCAGGTGAACGTCGCTGAGTTTCCGCTGATGAACGTTCCCGGAGTCGGCGTCTGCATGACAGCCAGGCCGCTGGTTGCGTTGAACGCGGTGTAGGTGTATGCGTTCCCAACCCAGTTGGCGCCGATCAGCGAGTACAACGTCACGTAGATTGTGCTGCCATCGGTCGGCAGTCCGCTCACCGTCGTTGTCAGCACGTTGCCCAGGTTCCCAGACTGATAGTACTGATTCCCGCCGGGTGTGCTTCCCGCATCCAGCCAGTAAGCCGACGCGCCTGCGCCCGCCGTCCAGTTGAATGTCACCGTACCACTGGTTAAGGTCGAACCAGGAGTCGGCGTCGTCAAGACTCCGGTCGCCCCGGAAAGGTTGAAGGCAGTGTAGGTGTAGGAGTTGCTCAGCCAGACTCCTGACACCAGCGAGTTGAGGGTCACATAGACGGTGCTGCCGTTGGTGGGAAGTCCGGTGACGTTCTCGGTGAGAACATTGCCGATGTTTCCCGATTGGAAGTACTGGCTGCCGCCCGCGGTGCTGCCGGCGTCGATCCAGTATGCGGTTGCGCCTGAACCCGCACTCCAAGTGAAGGTCTGGCTCGCCCCCGACAATGGTCCCGGCGGGGTTGGTGAGGTAATGACGCCCTGGGTCGAGCTTCCTCCGAGTGCCTTGTAGGTGTATGCGGAGCTCACCCAGTTGCCGCTGATCATGGTGTAGAGGGTTGCGTAGATCGTGCTGCCGTCGGTGGGCAGTGAGCTCACCGTCTGCGACAGGGTGGTGGTTGGCAGGCTACCCGACTGGTAGTAGTTGTTGCCGCCGGGCGTGTTGCCCACGTCGAGCCAGTAGGCCTGGGCCGAGCTGCTCGGGTACCAGGTGAAGTTCACCGAGGTTCCAGTCAAGGTCGCGCCGGCTGCGGGAGTGGACATCGTTGCCGGACCGGCCGGACCGCCCTCGGGCCCGGTGGGCAGCGGCCAAGCAAAAGCGCCGCGGCTGCGGGTCCACAATGCCAGAGTGGTGGAACCGCGATCCACCGACATGTCCCAAATCATGACGTTGGGCAGGCCGTTGTTGAAGCGGTTCCATACGGGAGGATTGGCGGTGACGTCATCGGTGTAGTAGAGCCCGAAGTCCGTACCCACATAGACCTGGCTTGGATAGTTCGGGTTGACGATGATGGAATCTACCGGTATGTCGGGCAGGTTACCATCCACGTCGGTCCAGGTGAACCCATCGCACGGAGTCGAGACCGCGGTGCACACTACGCGGAACACATGGCCAGGAGTGCTAGGAGAGTTGTTGTTGAAGCCGCCGACAGCCGCATATCCGATGGGAGTGCTTGGCGACGAAGCGCTGGGATCGAGGGCGATGCCCTGGATCGGACGGTTGGGTAGAACGGCGTTGCCGCCGGTCACGTTGACCCAGTTGGCTTGGGCTTGCGTGCCAGTGCCGAGATTGAAGCCGATCTGCACGTTGCCGTCGTTGGTTCCAGCGATAGCCACGCTCTGGTACTTGGGCGAGTATTTGACCTCATTGATGTACGAGCGATTGCCCAGAGTACCTTTCGTCAGGTTTGCCGTGATCGGGTTATTGGTGACATACCCACTGGGAAGAGGAGAAGGTTGACCCGGTCCCGAGGATCGTTTCCCAAACGCGGGTGGTTCCGGCAAGCAGGTGTCCGCAGCCTGAGGTCGCGCCGGCAGGTGGCGCAGTCATCGCCTCCAGGTATGCCTCCGTGGAAGAGGTGAACAGGCAGGACGAAAGACTGGGTGTCGCCGGTCCAGCTGCCTCTCCAGGATGACCAGGTCGCGCCTGGCTGGGTGCAGTTGTGGATACAACGGCTGAAGCCGCCGCTGTTATTGCCTTCCCAGTAGCGAAGACTACCGGTGTTGTCGCCCATCGTCGTGCCGCCGAGGAACCCGCTCCCGTTCATGGAGAAGTTGGCAGCGTTGATGTTATTAAAGACAATCGAGTTGCCGCTGGTGCCGCCGGTAACGGCGGTTACAACTACCGTGGCTCCGCTGCGTGCGGCCGTCACCACGGTCGGGATGTCGCGGGTGATCGAGGTGACGATGTTATTGCCTTCCGTCGTGGTGCTTGAGCTCAACACGACTTGCCGGTGGCAGTCCCCGAGGTGACGAAGGTGAAGACCTGCGGTCCGATCTGGAATTGCTGACCGGCCGTAGAACCACCCGTTGTCAATGTGATCGTGCCTTGAGCCTGGGTTGAACCCGTGCCCATCGGATCGATCAACCCGGAGAAGCCGTCGCCGCCCAGGCCCATCTGCCACTGCACCGCGCCGGTCGGGGAACCGGTAAACATCACCGAGCTTGGTCCGTTGTCCTGAGCGCCGCCGACGGCAGAGGGATTCGCCGAGGTGGCGAAGTTGCCGCTGATGTCGCCGGAGTAGAACTCGATAGCATTGATGCCGCCATCCATGATTCGTCCACGTGGGGCGGGTGGTGTTAAGGACCGCGGTGCTGGCGTTGAGTGGTGCCGTGAACGCCACCGTCGTTGCCCACCAGAAGAATGTCAGACGAGCCGTGAACGAAAGCGAGAGCGTGCTGATCCACGTGCACCACGTGGTTGGCCACGCTGTTGCCGTTGTATCCGCACGTGAGGTCGTACCAGGCCGTGCCGGTACGGCTGGCCAGCAAGACTTCGAAAGTATCGAAGAAGACACGATCCGGATTATTGGGATCGACCACGATGCCCTGGTCGTACCAGTTCTGCGGATAGTCGGCGCTGCCGGACGAGCCTCCACCGCTGCTGGCGCAGCCCAGCAGTGAGCCGCCGGCCGAGCCGGTCATAAAGCTCCAGGTGTTGCCGCCGTCATTACTGGCCCAGGCGCCGAGTTGGCAGCCGTTGGTGTTGCCGCAATTGGTGTTGTTATTCCAGTCGATGGACTGCTACTTGGGCGTAAATAACGTTTGGATTGCTGGGTGCGACGGCGATGTCGATGCGGCCAAGGTTATTGACCGTGCCACCGTTCGTCGTAGTGCCGCCGGTGGTGCCGTTACCGCAATAGGTCGCGTTGCCAGGGTCCGGTTAAGTACGGATAGTTGCACGGAACACCGCTGCCGGCATTCATCAGTGCGCCCGTAAGGTACGGGCTGCCGCTCACCTGGGTGCCAAAAACAAAACCGTTGGTGTTGCTCGCTATGGATGTAAACGCGGGGCAGCCACTGGCTTGCATCGTGCCACTGTAGATGCCGTTGGCGCCATTACTCCCGAGATCGTACTGTACATAGGTGGGGAAGCCACGCACGCCCACGGCCGCCAGAATGCGGGTCACGCCGCCGCCCATGTCAGTGAGTTCCAGGCCGGTGATGTCCTGGCGCTGGCTGGTGAAGCTGTTGGTAAGGCAATTGGTCCAGTTCACGCCCTGGTCATAGGAGAACCAAAGGCCCTTCTTGCTTCCGGCTACGATGTTATTGCTGTTATTGGGATCAACCCGAACTTTGCCGACCGAGTCGTACTGCGGGTAGTTGCCTGTCGGCTCGGTATACTCGGGGCCAAAAACGTCGGCGCCCAGAACAGTCCAGCTGTTGCCGCCGTCGGTCGATTTAAAGATGCCCTGGCTGCCCATGGAGAATGAGCCGTAATTCAGATCGCCCGTGCCGGCATAGATGATGTTGTGATTGTTGGGATCGATCGCCAGCGTGTCAATGCTGGTGGTCGAAAGCAGCGGGCTATCGGTGGTGACGGTCCAGGTGGTGCTGGCAGTGCAGCAGTTGGTTGTTTTCCAAACGCCGCCGCCGACATTTCCCAGGTAGGCGACGATACTACCGTTCGTGGTCGTCGTCGGATCGGTCACGATGGCATTGACGCGTCCTTCGGTGGTTCCGTAGTCATAACAGCCGGAACAACCCGTCATGTGTTCGGGCATCTGGGCCCAGGGCAACGAAGCCTGTGGGGTTCAGTCGGTTCGAGGCCGTCGGCGCGATTCACGGTCACGCCCTTGCGTCCGGCGGGCACGCCGCGTTTGATCATACGATCCTGTTCGGCGGCCTTACGCACCCAGGCGGGCGAGTAGCGGCCCGTGGGGTAGGTCAGCCGGTGGTTCCAGAATTCTTCTTCGCTGATGAGACGCTCGGCATCGGTGGGAGCATGGCCGAGAGTGAAGCGAGTCGAGATCGATATCCCCGCGAAACCTGTCGCGGTAGCAGTGAGAATCGGAGTGTTCTTGCCGCCAGTGTCAGCACTTGACGAAGGTAGTTTCGGCATCGTGGTGGAGATGTTCAAGACGCCATTTTCGTCGGCGGTGCCTTGGACGGTGGCGACGATGTCCGCGGAATCGGCTTTAATGACGATCGTGACTCCGTCTCCGGGCTTCCAACTGCCGCCGCTAAAAAGTATCGTCTCGCCGGGCAGATAGCTGATCTTGTCGGCCACCAGCGTCGGGTTTTCTACGCTGCGGCCGTCGGTCCACTGCGCACTAACAAGGGATGAGAGAGCGAAGATGATGGCGAGGATGCAAAGAAACACAACATCAGGACGACGAAGCAGACGATGATTCATTATTTATCTCCGAGGAAAATTCGTTGAGAAAATTGTTGACGCGCATCAATTCGGAAGGTGGTGAACACCGTAGGAATATTCAGCGGCTAGAACCGTACTCGCACCCGCTTGCACGGTTGCTGCTGGAACCCACCGCTGTCCTAAGATTTCACCGTTTGATTCGCGGCCATGCTACGCAGAAACTATCATCTATAGTAGAAGGCCTGTCAAGACAAAAGCGCGTGACGAATAGATAAGAAGGTCCTGCCTGCAGCATATGGCGCGGTGAGACCGGCAAGTCGATGAAAGACGCGGAGTAAAATTGGCGGAGAGAGTGGGTCGAACCATCTTAGCTTAGGGAAATGTTTCCACAGTTTTTGTTATTGCCCCTTATTCCACGGGAAAAGGTATCACTGGTATCACCACGAATTCGTGACGCCGCGATGTTTGATCTTACGGGCAAAGATCCACAATGTGCCGATCGCGCGATCAAAATTGGGATTGGTACAACGAACGGGAGCAGTTCGGAGACCGGCACCCCTCGACCGTCAAAGTGCAGAGCTTCATTATTCTTGCATTTCCTCAGACCAGAACTAAGCTCTCGGATCAGGCAATTGTTTGTTTTGAGTGGATGGAGGCAGCGCTGTGGTTAGCTCCAAATCTTAGTCCGCAGGCAGATCGAAGTTGACCAGGTCTCCACGGAAGCCGCGTGTCTTCCAGGCGCCAAAGGCTATCCCCACTGCCATCCAGATGGTGCCGGCGATCTTGGCGGGAGTGCTGAGACTTAGCCAGAGCAATAAGCAGATCATGAAGCCGAGAACTGGCGGCAGGATAAACGTCAGTGTCCTTTTTCGATCGCGCACAACATAGCGCACGAACGCGGCGGCATTCACTCCCATGAAGGCGATGAGCGCGCCGAAATTGAGCATCTCGGCGCCGAGGCCGTAACTCATTACAAATGCGCCAATCAGCGCAATTGCGCCCACAAACAAAACATTGTTTCGGGGCACTCGATGCTTGGCGTCGACCGCGCCGAAGAACGACTTCGGAAGTGCGTTGCTTCGTCCCATACCGTAGAGCAGGCGGGCAGCGCCGATCTGCGCGCCCATGCCCGATCCGAAGTTAGCCACCAGCAACGTGAATCCGATAATCCCAAACATCGGCTTCCAGGCGCGACCGGCAACATGAACGAAGGCGGTGTCAACGTCGGGGAAAGGCTGCGATGCGGGCCAGATCAGTTGCGCGGCGTAAACCTCAACTGCCGACAGAATGCCGATCACGAGACACGTCAGCACCGTGGCCAGCAGAATATTGCGGCGAGGATTTTCGGCTTCTTCGGAGAGCGTCGAGATGCCGTCGAAACCGATATAGGTGAGCACTGCGATCGATGTCCCCCCGAGCACTGCCTTCGTGTTCCACAGGCCCGGGTCGTAGAACGGGCGGGTAAAGAAACCGGCGCTGTCGTGCGGATGCCCAAAAATGTAGCGCGCGGCCACGACAAAGAAAATTGCGATCACTACTCCCATACCAGCCGCCAGCGCTGAGTTCACGCGAGCCGAAGTCTTGACTCCCTGGATGTTCAGCAAAGTAAACACCAGGGCAAAGAAGACAGCCCACGCCCAATACGGAACTCCGGGGGCAAACACGTGCGCCTGCTGGCTGCACCAGATGGTGCAGATGATGGGATTGAGAATGTAATCCATCACCATGCTCCAACCGGTGACGTAACCAAGTGCAGGATTGATCTCCTGGCCGACGTAGGTAAAGGCCGAACCCGCGCTGGGATAAACGCGCGCCATGCGGCCATAACTGATGGCGGTGAACAGCATCGCCACCATGGCAATCAGGATGGTCGTGATCACGTGCCCGCGCCCGCGGTCGCTGAGCACTCCAAATACCGACATGGGCGCAACCGGCTGAATCACGATGATGCCGTACAGAATCAGGTCCCCAAGAGTGAGCGAACGCCGCAGGCGCGGGGCATCAGCGGACGGGTTGGCAGTAGAACTCATTGCGCGACCAAAAACCTCAGCATCGCTATCGCTCGAAATTGCTTCTTGACAAAGTCAAGTGTTCAAAAGTAAAAGGAAGCTTATCGCAATATAACGTAATCCGTACGTTTACCTCAACAATATCTGAGCACAGGCAGGGGATGCTCGGAAAACCGATCTCAACATTTGCTGCCTGAGACGCAGCTCGACCGATGCCGCCAACCGTGGACTTTCAGCTCAAAAACGCCAGTGAGCAATTGCTGGAGATCATCCGCCGCAATCGACGCGGGGAAAAAGTGGGAGTGTACGCCGTGTGCTCGGCTCACCCCAGCGTCGTTGCGGCAGCGGTTCAGCAGGCGGTCGAAGATGAATCAGTGCTGCTCGTCGAATCCACCTCAAGCCAGGTGAATCAAGAGGGCGGCTACACCGGAAAGACTCCATCGCAGTTCGCTGAGTTTGTTCACGGCGCCGCGCAGCGTGCCGGACTTCCCCTGAACCGAGTGCTGCTGGGCGGCGACCATTTGGGGCCGTATCCCTGGCGAGACCAGCCTTCGGATGTGGCGCTGCACAACGCGGCTGAACTGGTTCGCTCGTGTGTACGGGCTGGATACAAAAAGATCCATCTCGATGCGAGTATGGCGTGTGCCGATGATCCGATCTCGGGGCCTGACCCGCGCTCCATAGCGCAACGGGCCGCCATCCTCTGCCGCGCTGCCGAGAGTGCGGTGGGAGAGTTGCCGCAAGATTCCTCCCCTGTCCTCTACGTCATCGGGACCGAGGTTCCGGCTCCCGGGGGTGAATTGCTCCCGGGGGCGCCTCCGGCGGTGTCCCCAGCCGACCAGATTGATCACACCTGGGAACTTTTCCGCGCAGCCTTCGACGAGCAGAGAGTTTCGACGGCGTGGGAGAGGGTGATTGGCATCGTGGTGCAGCCGGGTGTGGAGTTTGGCGAAAATGCGATTTTCGACTATGAGCGGCGGAAGGCGATACAACTCTCGTCCGCCTTGCCGGAGACTCCTGCTCTGGTTTACGAGGCGCACTCCACGGACTACCAGAAGCCCACAGCGCTTGCACAGATGGTGGAGGACCATTTCGCGATCTTGAAAGTGGGGCCGTGGCTGACATTCGCGTTCCGGGAGGCGGTGTTCGCTTTAGGCGCAATCGAGCGGGAATTGTTGGGGTATCGGAGAGAAGTTCGTCTTTCGCAAGTCCGCGAAACGCTCGAAGCCGCCATGTTGCGGAATCCGGTTTACTGGCGATCCTACTACCACGGAAGTGATGACGAGACACATCTTGCACGTATCTACAGTTACAGCGACCGTTGCCGGTACTATTGGGGAGACCCTGAGGTTCAGCAGGAACTCGCCCTACTTCGTGCCAACCTCGATACCTGCCTGGTGCCTCCAACGTTGATCAGCCAATATCTGCCTTCATTGTACGAAGCGATAAGGTCTGGGCGTCTGCCGGCGCATGCCGAAGACATGATTCAGGAACATATTCGAACTGTCCTGCATGTGTATTCCGCGGCTTGCGGCAAATAGACGAGTCGGGCGGCCCAGTCCTTCATTCCAGCTAGTTGCACAGGTTTTTCTCGCGCCGGTGGAATGATAGCCAGGGACAGTAGCAAGCCGCGTTTCCGCGGCCTGCGTCATCGGATTAAGTCACGTCTCAACGATGGTTTTGCAAGAAACGATCGCGATACTCCGAATCTCGGAATGCCTCCGTGCCTCCGCACCGCGTAGTCGAGAGCGCCCCGGCAAGATTTCCGGAGGCCAGACAACTTTGCAGATCGCCGCCGCGCAAGAAGTGATGCAGGAAGCCCGCATCGAAGCTGTCGCCAGCTCCGACAGGATCAACTATGTCCACGATCGTGGCCGAACTGGCAAAACGCTCAGCCCCACGCTGCGCCATCGCCCCTTTCGCACCGAGTTTCACGACAACGACGGATACCATGGAAGCCAACTTGGAGACAGCGTCATCAATGCTCTCGGTTCCGGCGATTTTCTTCGCCTCTCGTGCGTTAGGCAGGAAAATGTCCACGTAGCGCAAAGCTTCCTCGATGTCATTCTTCCATTCGTCTTCCGGGTCGTCGTTTGGGTCGAGGGAAGTGGTGAGTCCGCGCTGTTTCAGTTGCCGAAAAAGATCTGCAACGTGGTGCCGCAAGCCACGCTGCAAGTAAAACGACGACAAATGAAAGTGCCGGGACCGAGAAATATAGTCCAAATTGATGTGTTCCGGTTTCAAGTCAAAGATCGTTCCCGGATACGTCAGGATATTGCGCCAGCTCCCGTGTTGCAGGACCACAGTGAGGCCCGTTTGAGCGCCGGAGCTGCGGACGACTTCTGCAACCTGCACTCCACTGGCGGTGAGGCGCTCCAGTGCGATGTTTCCTAATGGATCGTCGCCGATGCAAGAAACAAAACCTACGCTAGAGCCAAGCGCGGCCAGATTATGTGCCACGATGGCGGAGGAACTTCCGAGAGTTAGCATCATTTTCTCGGCCAGCAGTTCCCGTTCGGGGAGGAGAGTTTCGGGAAGTCCGTAGAGGATCAAGTCAAGATTGAGTTCCCCAGCGATGGTCACATCGAATGGCGGCAATGATTCTCCTAGGTTGTATGCCGCTCGCCGGCATGAACTTGAGTGATCTCGATACCGGCCTTGCGCAACTGATCGATGTCTTTCTTAGGAGCCGAATGGTCGGTGATAACCCGGTGAACATCCGACGGAGGAGCGATCAGAGAGAGGCTTCGGCGGCCGAATTTGCTCGAATCGCAAACCACCACGACGACGCGAGCAACGTCCATCATGGCGCGATTTACTTTTGCTTCCAAGAGATTGGGCGTACTTAGGCCGTAGCGCACGTCGAAGCCGTCGACTCCCAGGAAAAGGATGTCGGCATTCAATCGGCGCAATGTCTCTTCCGCAATCGGGCCGACCAGCGAAAAGGAGTTCCTGCGCAGAGTTCCCCCCGTCAGAATCACATCCAGTGACGTGCCGGCCAGTTCAGCCGCGATGTTCACCGCATTGGTGACGATCGTCAAATTTTGATGTTGGCGGAGCGCTCTGGCGATTGCGGTGGTGGTGGTTCCGGAGTCGAGAATCACCACCTGACCTTCGCTCACCATATTCGCAGCCGCGCTTGCGATCTGAATCTTCTCTTTGCGATGCAGCTTCTCTTTTTCCAGCAGAGTGCGATCTTCAAGCGCACCATCGTGCGAGGGCAGAGCGCCCCCATGTGTACGGTGAATCTGTCCGGTGGAGTGAAGAATCTCAAGATCTTTGCGAATGGTCACTTGCGACGTGCGAAACTGGTGCGCCAGCTCCGTGACTAACACACGGCCATCCCGGCGCAAGGCTTCCAGGATCGCCCTTCGACGTTCTTCTATTAACACGAGGTCTCTCGCCAGGTTACGAGTGGAGCGCAATCAACAACCTGCAATCCTTTCTATCGCTTTCGAGTCTCGTTTGTCCATGAAAAAACTGAGGGCCTCGCGACAGACTCAAAAAGGCGGAAAAAGCGGGGGTTCACAGCAGGAGAAGCCAGGCGCAAACCGTCGACTGGTGATTTTGCCCTTGACTTCGGGATGAATCGTAAGTAACTATCAGTGTTCGTAATAAGTCGAAAGTGGTACCGGCGCTATCTGGAGATGTTTCCAGCAAGATCGTTAACTTTACTTGACCGGAGTTTGCTATTTCCGGAAGATAGGCGGCTTCATAAACTATGCTTCGACAGAATTTTACCAAGGAGTCTCCGGCCATGAATGCGCTTGCTAAACTTCTTGACCTTTCGGGGGAAGAGAAGATCAAACACGGACTCTTATACACTCCTGCGGAAATTGCGCAACAACCTGCCACATGGGAATCAACATTCTCTGTCTTTCAGAAATGCCGCACGGATCTTGCAGAGTTTCTGGTGAATGCCGGGTTCGACGATCCCACGCAGACGAAACCAACCGTTTATCTTATCGGTGCAGGTACTTCAAACTACATCGGCAGATGTCTGGTGCATGTCTTCCGGCGGCTGTGGAAGTGTGAAGTCATTGCGATTCCCAGCACCAGTCTTCTGACCCACAGCGAAGAATGGCTGATCCCAGGCCAGCGCTACCTCTGGATTTCGTTCTCCAGGTCTGGCGACAGCCCGGAGGGCGTATCGGTCCTGGAAAATGCTCTATTAAGTCATCCCGAGATACATCACATCATCGTGTCCTGTAACCCCGAAGGACAGATGATTCGTTGCGCTGCCGGCAAAAAACAAGTATTCACTGTCGCCTTGGAGGATGCTGTTAACGACCAGGGTTTGGCCATGACCAGTTCATTCTCGAATATGGTCGTATTTGGCCAGTGCATGAGTCATATTCATAATCTCGCGCTCTACGAACCCATTTTCGAACGCCTCGTCGAAGGGGGGAAGACTTTCCTGCCGCGCGCCGCCGACTTGGCTGCGGGACTTGCCGAAGAGTCGTATGCGAAGGTCTGTTTTCTCGGATCGGGCGCGCTCGAGGGTGTTGCCGTTGAATCCGGGTTGAAGGTCATGGAACTGACCGCGGGAAAAACCGTGGCGATGTCGGAATCGGCAATGGGACTGCGACACGGTCCTATGGCCGCTCTCGACAAAACCACCCTGCTGGTTGCTTTTCTTTCGAGCGATAAGAGAGTTTCCTGCTATGAAAAGGATCTGTTGCAGGAACTCACGAAGAAACGACTTGTGAAAACTCAGATTGCCGTGGCCGGACAATCGGAATTGACCTTGAATGGCCTCGCTGAGCGTTATCTTTCACCGGACGTTCGTACCCCGGTGCCGGATGATTGTCGTCCGCCAGTGGACGTGATGTTCGGTCAGTTACTGGGCCTGTTCTTCTCCTTGCGCTGGAACCTGATGCCGGACCGGCCCAGCCCCAATGGCACTATCAACCGTGTGGTTCAAAATGTAAAGATTTACGCCTGACCTCTCAATCGTGGCGCTTCCCCGGAGCATCGTTGCTGTTCCGGGGAAGTCTGATTTGTCTGTATGACGCTAATCTCGCCATCGTCAGGCAATCTTACGGCTGCGAAGTTACTTCCAGCAGCAGATGATGCTTGAACGCCGCCGCCAGTTTCGCCACACCGTTGGCCTCCGCCGTCACCGTGCCGAAATCCTTGGCCTCGCTGTAGTCACTCACGCGATACTTGCCGGGTTTCAGTCCGCGCAGTTCGACCTCGCCTTTCCAGTTGGCGGGCGTGAAGAACGCGTAATACATTCTGCCGTCTTTCGCGATGGCATAGCCCTCGGGCACGTCGTAGCCGGTCACGTACAGGTCTTTGAACTCGCCCTGCGAAAGCATCTTCTCGTTATACAAACCGATCCACTTCTTCCAGTGTTCTTCTTTGGCAGGGGTCAGATTGACGTCCTTGAATTTCGGCCCGGGATCGGGCCAGACGAACTTCGTCCCCACCACGCCTCCGGCTCCGATGGTGGAAGCAAAGTCGTCGCCGTGTTCTTTCCAATCGTTCTTGCCGACTTTGGTCATCGCGGAAAGTTCGACGTGATCGCCGTAGACCGCCGACTCCGGTCCCAGTAATGCCTTATACATTTTGATCCGCCGCCGCACCTGCACCGCTCCCACCGGGTCGGCCGTCACGGCCTGGTCCATAAACGGCAGCCAGGCGAGCGAAGGCGGCGTGCCGCAGGGACAACTCTGAGTCACACTTTGTGGTTTGAGCGCGCGTGTTGTCTGGAATATTTCCTTGTAGACATCGCCCATCGCATTCACCGAATCCTGCGGTGACTTGTGATGATGCGCAGGGTTGAAGCACTGCGGCACGCTGTAAATGTTGTCGAGCTTGCTGCCGTCGAAGCCCCAGTCGCGAATGAATTTTTCCGTCAGCTGTTTGTGATATGCCCGCACTTCCGGCACTGCCGGACAGAGCACGGCCAGTCCGCGAGTCATGTGCGCATGCTCGCCGTTCTTGTCCAGAATCAGCCACTCTGGATGCTCCTGCGCGATCTTGGAAACCGCATACTTGTGCGATTCCCACCTGCCCTCGCCATCCTCAACCGCAAGTGGCAGCCACCACAACTGCGTCAACATGCCTTCCTTATGAAAGTCATCCGTCATCTTCCTGATGGAATCTCCGGGAAAAGTATCCGCGCGCGGATTCCAGTCGCCATACGCATCGAACCAGCGATCGTCGAGCGTCACCCACTTGATGCCCATCTCCTTCAGTTTCGGAACCGTGCCCAGCATCTGCGCCGGCGTTACGTTGAACTCGTATCCCCATCCGCACCAGCTCACGTTGTAGGCTTCGCTCGATGGCTTCGAAAGTTCCCAGCCTTCCTTCTGCAACACGCTCGACCAGATCCGCAGTGGCTCATAGAAGTCGCCCGCAAAGACGGTGACGAAACTGCGCGGAGTGGAGTACGTCTCGCCCGGATTCAGCGTGATGTTGGGGGTATAGTCCACCTCTGTATAGACGCGTCCATCGGCTCCCACTTTTGCCGGGATCGCTGCGGATACCGGAATTGTCTCCACGTGCCCGACCGCTTCGCCGACCTGCCGCGTCCAGAAAGCCACCACCGGAATCCCGCCACCATAGCCGCCTTTGACCATTTCTCCCATGACGTTGGGCTGAGAAAAAGCCGGCGTCAGCTTTACTACATCGTCTTTACCCCAGTCGTAGCTGGCGCCGTGAAACGACCACATCTCCCAGGGGGAGGCCTTGACTTCATGCGAGTTCAAGCGGCGCCGTTGATTCACACTTTTTTCGATGACAACTGCGTTCGCGCCAGTGTTCTTGTATTCCACCGTGCTCAGCAAAATGTTGGGAAACTTGTCATAAACTTCGAGCGCCAGCACGCGCTGCAAATCCGTTCCCGAGGGCCCGAGCGGGCGAGCGGGAATCTCCACCCGCTTTCCGGCCCCCATTTTTCCGATCGCTTCGTGCACCTGGGCCTGCTGGAAATCGAGCGTAAAATGCACATCCTTTCCGCCGACCAACACAAAATCGCTGTCGGCGGGAGCGCCGATCTTGGGATCGTCGAGCGATAACCTTCGCCCATCTTTCAGTAGAAATGCCCGCACATAACCATCCGGCCCCACTTGAAACTCGGCGGTTCTTGTAGTCAGCACCACGGGCCCGCCCCCTTTGAGGTCCACGTTGATGGTGGAGGGCTGGCTGGGTTCCGGCTTGGTAGTCGCGGTCTGGAGCGGCACCTGCAGCGGCGATTGCGGTAACTTCGAGCAAGCCGCCAACATGAGTGTGAGACCAAACGCCATAACGATTCTGTAGTTGCGAGCGATCATGAGCCACCTCTTTCTTCTTGTTCCGTCGGACGCGGCCCGGCCATTCCCGGGCAGCATCCAAAATATCTTAGTTGACAAACGCTATCACACGAAAGTAAAAGTAATAGTTCGAAACATTATAGCGAAAGGTCTGCACTTTCCAGAAACCCGAACCTTTCGCGTGGCCCTTCCGAACCATCGGGTTCAAAGTTTAGGAGACTCATTATGCCCATCCGTTCTCTCTACCTACGAATAATCTCGGCCCTGTTCGTTCTCTTGTTCCTAGCCCTGACCACGCCGCTATGGGCGCAAAAAGATACGGGAGCTATTGTCGGCCTGGTCCGCGACGCGAGCGGTGCAGTAGTGGGTGGCGCCAAGGTGACGGTGGAGGACGTTGATCGCGGCACCCACCTGAGCCTTACCACGAATGGTGATGGCGAATATGTAGCCAGCCCGCTTCGGATTGGCCGTTACACCGTCACCGTCGAGAAGCAAGGATTCAAGAAGTCCGTTGTCGGCCCCGTTCAGGTGAACATTCAGGACCGCCTTGGCGTGGACTTAAACCTTGAGCCTGGCATGGTAACGGAAGTCGTCACGGTCACTGGCGAACAAGCACAACTCGAAACCGAGACCTCCGAACTTGGCCAGGTGGTGGACAACCAGCGCATCAACGCGCTTCCCTTGAACGGACGCAATTATTCTCAGCTTGCCCTTCTGGGGGCAGGCGTGTCTCCGGCGGAGCCAGGCTCGCGCACGGAAACAAGCGCCGGGTTCAGCTCCAATGGCGCACGGGCCCTGCAAAACAATTTCTTGCTCGATGGCATTGACAACAATGCCAACCTTGGCGACGTGCTCAATGGGTCCTCCTATGTGGTGCAGCCCTCGGTGGATGCCATCGCCGAATTCAAGGTGGAGACGAATGCCTACAGCGCAGAATTCGGACGCGGCAATGGCGCCATCATGAACGCCGTCATTAAATCCGGCACCAATCAATTTCACGGCGATCTTTTCGAATTCGTGCGCAACGAGAAATTCGATACGCTGAACAGGTTCGATACGAGCCAGCAGCCCTACAAGCAAAACCAGTTTGGCTTCACCTTTGGCGGACCGATCGTGAAGAATAAAACGTTCTTTTTCGGAGACTATGAGGGAGTCCGCCTCCGCCATGCGCTCCCGCAGTTGGCGCAAGTTCCTTCTGCGAAGGAGGCGGGCGGGGACTTTTCCGAGCTTTTGACGAATAATTACACGGGCAATACGGGGCCAATACCAGGAGTTCCCGATTGCGCCGGCAATGCGACTTATTATGGCGAGATCTTCGACGCCCGGCAGGCAGGGACCAACTGCGGCGTTCCGATCGGTGGCTACGTCGGGGGTAATCCGGCCAACGGACCGACCAATATCATTCCACCGACTCTCATGGATACTGTCGCCACTAACCTTCTCAACCTCGCTCCGGGAAACCTCCCAGGACCGAATGTCATTCTTAACGGTGTCCCCTACTTTCAATCCGATCCCGAGCAAAGTGAGACGAGCAACAGGTTCGATATTCGCGTAGACCAGACGTTCAGCCAACGCGACAATTTCTTTGCCCGGTTTAGTTTTGGCAACTCCAGTAATTTTCTGCCCTCGCCATTCCAGACTGTACTCGACGGCGGTGGCTTTGCGGACGGTTACAGCCAGAATAACGCCCGCGGCCTGGCCGCGAGTGAGGTCCACACCTTCGGTCCCAATCTGATCAATGAGTTCCGCTTTGGCTTCAACACTCTGCACTCTCATCGCTTCAGCATCAACAGCGACGAAAATCTCTCAGCGACATACGGTTTTCAGGACATTCCTTTTACGGCCGGATCCAACATCGGCGGTTTGCCCTCGCTTACTTTTGGGAATGGCGACCAGGAAATCGGAAGCGCTACTTTTCTGCCTGCCATTGAAAAGCAATACAGTTATGTGATCGGAGACAACCTGACCTGGACGCGCGGACGCCACGCACTCAAATTCGGCGCCGAATTGCGCTTTGAGGAATTCACGCTTCTGGAACCGGCCGCTGCCCGCGGCACATTGAATTTCGGCAACGATTTCACCGACAATCCCGGTGCGATTACAACCGGAGGCGATTCCTTCGCAACGTTCCTGCTGGGCATTCCCGATGGCGGCTCGATCACCGCCATCAACAATGTGGTCTATCACCGCCAGATTTATGCCGGCTATGCCCTGGACGACTTCAAGGTCACGCCTCGACTTACACTGAACCTTGGCCTGCGTTACGAGTTCTTCAGCACGGTGAAGGAAGCCGACAACAAACAGGGAACCTTCGATTTTGCCACTCAGTCCATCATCGTTCCCAAGGGACAAGAGGCGCCGATGACCGCTACTCTTGGCACAGAGCTTCCCGTTTTGCGTACTGGCTCCCCCGGGCTCATCAGTCCGGTCTTTCACGATGTCGCGCCCCGCATTGGCCTTTCCTACCAGTTGAACAGTAAGCTGGTGCTGCGCAGCGGTTACGGCATCTTTTACGGCGGCCAGGAAAGCGGCCCCTTCTCTAACCCAAGCCCGGCATTCAATCCCCCGTTCTTTGCCTCGCAGTCCTTTAGCACGGCTTGTGGCGCGCCGACGGCGAGCTGCGCGATTAACAATAGCAATGCGAATTTCAGCAATTACAACGTGCTCGGCGGCACCTTTGTAAACGCGTTGAGTGATCCCAATACGCCGACCCTATATTCGATAGACCCGCACCTGACCACTCCCTACACGCAACAGTGGCACCTTGGGATCGAGTACCAACTTCCCGCGCAGACTGTTCTCGAAGTCACTTATGGTGGCTCGCACGGATCAGGGCTTTATGGGTTCTATAATGGGAACCAGGCCGTCCTTGATCCCAATTTTCAAACTGATGCCATAGCTGCGCGCCGCCCCGCGAACAACACTAATTGGCCCGGCGGCACGGGTGGTCCTTGCAGTTTGACTCTGCCAGTCGGTAATCCAGGCGCGTATTGCAATCCTGCGCTGAATACCGGGATTGACACGCTGCGCTCCAACACTCGATCCAACTACAACTCACTGCAAACCCGTCTGGAAAAGCGCTTCAGCCATGGGTTGCAGTTCGAGGCCGCTTACACTTACTCCCATTCCCTGGACGACGCTTCCAGCGCCAGCCTGGGCTCGGCGAACAACGGAGATTTCCGCGATCAGACGAACCCCAACCTGGAATACGCCAACTCCGATTTCGACATTCGCCACCGCTTTGTTTTGAGCTATATGTATGATCTGCCTTTCGGCCGGGGGCAACTCCTCGGCAAAAGCGCTTCCGGTGTTCTGAACGAGTTCATCGGAAACTGGCAACTGGCGGGCATATTCTCCGCCGCCACGGGCAATTGGTACACCATAAGCGATCAAAACAACCCCGGCGGCGCTGATTGCGGCGGTACGGTTGTTTACAACTGCGCACGCCCCAATGTTGTCCAAAATCCAAATGCCCATCCCTGCGTTGGCGGCACGCTGTTCAATACTTGCGCCTTTGACGACTCCACGGTCCAGCCGGGAACGTTTGGCAATGCCGGGCGCAACATCGTTTTGGGTCCCGGGTACAAAACCTGGGATACCTCGCTGATCAAGCAATTTCCAGTTCACGAACAGATGCATTTTGAATTCCGGGCGGAGTTCTTCAACATACTCAACCACGTGAATTACTTGTTTCAGCAGTTTGGCGCGATCAGTGTAGAGCCGACGTCGTTGGAACTCGGATCGAGCGGCCTCGGACAACCGCAGGCAGCCCGCGACCCGCGCGAAGTACAGTTCGCTCTAAAGTTTTATTTCTAAAGAGCAGCCAGGACCAGCAGTTTCATAAATGGTTTTGGGAGGGCACGGCGCTGGGCCCTCAATTCACCGTGCTTATATTGCGTGCGGGTTTAGAGCGCCGTCAGGCAAAAACTGGCGCGCGACGCAAGCGCTTCGAGACTCTACTTATGACCCTGTCTTCCAAGCTTCCCTTCCAACTCACACTGCTCGCATCAGCTTTTTCCATGGTCATCGGGGCGGTGGGCGCTGCGGCTGAAGTCCCTGTAAGAATCCAGAACGCAACCCTCCTTGCTGAAGTAGATCGGCAGACCGGCAACTATGCGATTCGGCTGGGCTCATCGGCGAAAGCTGCCACGACCGCGGGAACCGGCGCCAAGGTCGATGGGCATTGGATTTTCTCCACCGACTATCCACAACACCAGGCTGTCGTTTCCTCTTTTACAGATGAGCTTGGTGCCGGTACTGAAATTCAGGAAACGAATACCGGACTAGCCGGGCAACCAGACCTGCTGTGCTTCCTCCGGCTCCATGAGGCGTCCGACTTCGCGGAGATTGAGGTGCGGGTTCGAAATGGCACGAATAAGCCAATTACGGTCCAGGCCATCCGCATCGTGAACTCAACCGCGTCGTCCGTGGTAAATCTGGATGGCCCGGAAACCGCAGATCGCGTGCTCTCGGACAGTTTCAGCGAAGATCGTCCGTCGATGAAGATCCGCGATCTGAACGATGCGACCGAAGGCGTGCATCGCGCGGTGGGCAGCCAACTGATTTACAACCGCCAGAGCCATCTGAGCCTCTTGGTGGCAGCTTTGACTTCGGAGCGATGGCTGACCGTACTGCGCCTAGCGGTGAGTTCAAAGGCTCAAATCACTGGGTATGCAGTCGATTCCACCGGAACCACGGAACTCCTTAAAGAAAATTCCTTGAAGCAGTCCTCCCCAGAAGACCAAGTCGAACTGAGCCTGCCGGTCGCGACCGGGGCAGGTCTTTCCTCGGAGCGGCTGCTGATCAGCATCGCCGCCGATTATCACGCGCAACTTGAAGGCTATGGAGACCTGGTCCGCCGCCTGCATCACGCTCGCGTTTCTGCCCCAACCCCGATGGGTTGGTGGAGTTGGACCGCCTATTATTTTGGATTGAACGAAGGGTCGGCCTTGACCAATGCGGAAGTCCTGGCATCGCATCTGAAGAATCTCGGCTACACATTTTTTCACATCGACGAGGGATATGAGTTCGCGCGCGGCGAATACGGCAGTACGGATGCCACCCAGTTTCCGCGAGGACTCATTCCGCTCGAAGATCGGGTTCGCAGTTTGGGCCTCATTCCCGGCATTTGGACTTCCCCCTTTCAAGTTTCCGAACGCTCCTGGTTGTATCAGAACCATAAAGACTGGCTCGTTCACAACGCACAGGGTGAGCCCATTCACGCTGGCTTTGTCATCGAGGACGCCAAGAATAAACGCAACCTGGACCCTTTGTTTGTCCTCGATGCCACCCATCCCGCGGCACAGGAATACCTGCACAACACCTACACTACCCTGACGCGGCAGTTGGGCATCCGCTACATCAAGCTCGATTTCATGGACGACTCTGCGGTCGAGGGCTATTACCATCTTCCCCACACCACCGCGATGGAAGCGCAAAGAATAGGCCTGGGGATCATCCGCGAAGCGGTGGGCGACGATGTCATGCTTGATAAGGACGGCAGCGTCATGCTCAATCCGGTGGGGTTGGTGGATGCGGGGCGCATTTCGTGCGACACCGGCCATATGTTCGAAGCCACTAAAGAAGCAGCTCCCGGCGTGGCCGCCCGGTATTACATGAACCGCAATTTCTTTATCGCCGATCCTGATGCGTTCACGGTTTCCCGCCAAAAAGTGGACGAAGAGGAATGGCACCGGGGCAAGCAAGCGCTCACTCTTGACGAAGCGAGAGCGTCCATTGCGCTGTCTGCGGTTTCCGGAAGCATGTTCGAGATCGGCGATGATCTCTCAACCCTGATTCAAGATGCGGACCGCATGGCTTTGATAGGCAACCCGGATCTGATCAATATGGCTCGGTTGGGACGCGCCGCAACACCGCTCGACCTGATGAGCTACGCGCCAGAAGACGGAATGCCCAGCGCGTTTCTCTTGCACGAGAGTAAGAGACAGAGCATCCTGACGATTTTTAACTGGACAGACGAATCACGTTCACGCCAGTTTTCTTTTGCTGACTTGGGCCTCGCAGGATCGAACTATGACGTTGTGGACATACTGGAAAACGAAACCATCGGGCGCAAGTCCAGTTCCATTTCACTGAACGTTCGGCCTCACTCCGTGCGCATGGTGAAGATCCTCGACAATTCGATTGCGCCAGCGGCTCCTGCGATCACGGCGCAGGTTCCGGCGCACGCTGCTACTGGATCGCCGGTTTCCTTTTCAGCCGCGAGCGATCCCCACGGCGTTCCGGCTCTTGCCTACCGGTGGGATTTCGGCGATGGATCGGATTCGAACGGCTCCTCCGTCACCCACAGCTACACACATGCTGGCGATTTCCGGGTTCACCTGGTGGCAGAGGGAATCGAAAACCTGCCCTTCGAAACCAGTTTCACGCTCTCCGTCAGCGGAGAAGTCGACAAGCACTTTCACCCCGACCGCAACCGTAGATTCAGTCCGGCTCAATAAGTCCGGACTGTGTTCCAGGAGTTTTCCATGCTGAACATGAAGTTTGCCGGCCTGTTTCTAGGGCTGGGACTGCTGCCGATTTTGTGCTTCGCACAGGATACCCCGCCCAAATCCCCACCGCAGCAGCCCGCCCCGATTGGCTATCAGGCGGCCGCTGATGCCGAGCAGAAAAAGACGCTTCTACTGAAGGATTTCCACCCGCAATCAATGCTGCACGTGGCAGTGCACGATGTAAACCGTGCCAAGTTCTACGTGATCGACGTGCACAATCACACCAATGACGCCGCGGGAATCGAAGAGCACATGCCACCAGAGCGCGTGATCGAGGTCATGAACAATACCAACGTCAAGACCGTCGTAATTCTGACTGGCATGTGGGGTGACAAGCTGCAGCACGTCATCGATGAGATGGTTAAACCCTACCCGGGGCGATTCCTGGTTTTCACCCAGCTCGACTGGAGCAAGATTGACGATCTGAACTTCGGTCAGAAGATGGTCGCACAAATCGACGATGCCGTTATGCGGGGAGCGCGCGGTCTCAAATTCCTGAAAGACCTTGGATTAGGTGTGCGGGACAAAAGCGGAAAGCTCATTGCGATCGACGACAACCGCCTGGATCCCGTCTGGGAAGAATGCGGAAGGCTGGGGATTCCGGTCTTCATTCATACCGGCGACCCGGAGGCCTTTTTTCATCCGACCGATGGCGCCAACGAGCGTTATGAAGAACTCATCGAGCACCCGGATTGGAGTTTTTTCGGGCCGGGAGTTCCCGGTTTGCGGGAACTTCTCGAAGCCCGGAATCGCGTTTTTGCGAAACATCCGAAGACCACTTTCGTTTCCTTGCACATGGGCTGGCCGGAGAATCTCGACTGGGTTGCTCAGATGCTCGACCAACACCCTAACGTAATGGTGGAATTCGGGGCCCGCGAAGCTGAGCTTGGCAGACAGCCTCTCCGTACCCGCGAACTATTCCTCAAATATCAGGACCGCATCATGTTCGGAACCGACAGCGGCATGGAAGGGGCGATGTATCGCAATTATTTTCGCTGGCTGGAAACCAACGACGAAGACTTCGACTATTGGGGCTACCCCGGTCAGGGACGATGGAAGATCGATGGTATGGGCCTTCCCGATGCGGTCTTGGAAAAGGTGTACCACGGGAATGCCGAAAGACTCTTTCAACAATTCCAATGACATGACGAAAAAGAAGCCATTCCCTTCCTCGACGCAGCATTAACTTGACGAACAATTAACTTTGTGCTTGACTTCGCATTAAAACGAAAGTAAAAGTAAGTGTTCGTAATTTACAGTAAATATCTCACGCGCTCCGAAACGTGAGGTCCCCGCTTTTCCTAAGGAGAAACTCATGAAATGCAATTCTAAGGTCTTTAGAAGAGTTACCTGTCGCCTGGCGCTCCTAATGGTCATGAGCCTGGGCTTCTCAATGGTGGCCTGGACGCAGGGTCACGGTCGGCCCGTTCGATCAGCCGCAAAAACAAGAACCGCGGCTGCTCAACAAGCCCCGCTTGTGGAACAGACGCTTGACTATACGGAGAATCCTGTCGATGTTCCGAATCCGGACAGGGGCTTTGAAAGAAGCAATGACGACGCTTCCGGCAATACTGCCGGACAGAGTGGCGGCCTATATGCGTATATGAGAGTTCCGGCAAGCGCCAATACGCTTTTATGCCAACCTTTTGTCCCGGCTTTCGAAATGAGTATTGGCCCGAATTACCAAGTGCAGCCGCAGCCGTTCTATCTTGGTGGAGTAAACGATGCTCCCGGAATGCCCGGATATCTCAACGTCCCGGTTTATCCACGCATAATTCAGTTCTACCTTGTTCTAAATGAGTTTTCGTCGAATGCGCAGACCGATAGCCTGGTTGGTAATTGCTCCAAGCACGCTAACGTTGGAACAGACGGACCCATAACACAATATGGGCTTGATTACATAGCAAGCTGGCTTCAGTTCATAAGAGACAACACCAACAGTGTCGTGCATATACGCGTTAACTATGACCCAAAAGGCTGGAACCAAATTGTTTGGGATGAAGATAACCTTATCTATGCTGACGGCGATACCGGCCACACGAACCCTTTTACGACCCCGGCGCAAATCGCTGCTAACATTGCACAACCACTCGCGGATACATGGAGAGGAGCTACGCCTATCTATAGACAGTGTACCGTGCCCGGGTTCGAAAATATGAATTGGGTACAGTACCACTATTATCAGCTTGCACCCATTTTCCAGGAATACCATGACATTATATGGGCATTTGATTCGGGCACCTTTGGTCCATGGGGCGAATCCCATTCCAACTATGATGCTGAAGACCCGAACAATTACAAGATGGTTTTAGATTCATTGCTGGCCGCGGTTCCCGACGGGAAGATCATAATGACCCACCTTGGCGGGTTCCTGGCTTGGTATAACCGCACATACAATACTCAATATACCTTTGGCACACTGGACCAAATGCCCCCCATAGTGCGCGGTACGCCGGAGGCGCGTTTCGGTATGTTCGAGGATTCTGCATCTGATTTTTCAGAGGACGAATGGTCTTATAATGACGATGGCTCAGCGAGCGAAGGGTATAGAATGCTGGCGCATGATCCAATGCTGCCGGGATATGATCCAGCGGGAGTGGATCCGTCACAAAGGAAAGGAAAGTGCTCTAACAGTTCGACAACTACGTGTACTACCAATAATTTTAGTACGGTGTGTGGGAGCGGTAATTCCTGCGTGATAGCGTTAGGGAGCCAATCGTCTGGCGGAGGCGAGCCAATTATAGGGTATAACGATTCTGGAACCAACAGGCTTGAGCCCCTCAGCGAACCGATACTGCAACCGGATGGGGACGGGTATACAACTTCGACGTGGCGTGCAGTCTGGTTCACTGATTGGGATCGTACCAAGGCTTATAACTTCTATGGGCTCATGGCCGACCATGGCGGTGAACAAATTGGTAATGAGCCTAAGTCCGCTACCAACGGATGCTATGTTCCCCCCGGCAATTACAACGACAGCACTTGCTCCAGCGTAATTCAGGAATTTCCTGTCTTTTTCTATGAAGGCAGTATTACCCGCAGGACGTATCTAGATATGCAGCAGGGTTCAGGAAGCTTTGCATCGAGGAATATCCCCTATACACAAGCTTACATTGCTCAGACGTTCACTCTCCCACAGAGTGGTCAACAAATAACGCCTATCTATGACCCGGTATATGAAGGCCAAAGCGCATTGGATTATTACCGCGACAGAATGGGCTTCCGCTTCGTGCTGCGCGACGCATGGGCAAGCGCATCGGCTGCAAACGGTGACGGTACTCTGCAGTTCAATGGGCAGATCCAAAACGTCGGCTGGGGTCAACTTTTTAACAAAAAAGCCGTGACTGTTATTCTGAAATCCCCAACCACTGGGTTTACATCCAATTTCGTGCTTACCGACATTGACCCGTACGCTTGGCAGCCTGCGGCGGTGGGTCCGGTTAGTTTTCCTGCCACTACTGGTGCAAGTTATGGTGCAATGCCGGACTCCAGGGCAACTAATACCGCAGCCTGGAACGCTTTCAGCTTCGCACTTCCTATGAGCGCTTTTGGTGTCCTGCCGGTGGGTGACTATAATATTTACCTGAAGATCACCGATCCTGCTGAACAGTACGTGAACAAGCGCAGCATCCAGTTTGCAAATAATGGTGCTAATGTTTGGGATAACACCATTGCCGCAAACTTAATTGGTTCGACGACCGTAATACTCTCGCCGGACGATGTGGTGACGTTCACGACACCGGCACCGGGGAGCGCGGAGTACGGCTCCTCGTTCACGGTAGCGGCTTCGGGCACTCCGGGCACGGGCGCGATCACCTACACCAGCGATGGTGTGGTGTGTACGAACTCGGGCGCGACCTACACGATGATCCAAGGCAGCGGCACCTGCACGGTGACCGCGACCCAGGCAGCGGATTCGACCTACGCTTCGGCGAGCGCGTCCGAATACGTCACGGCGACGAACGCGAACGCGAGCGTAAGCGTTATTTCCAGCGTGAATCCGTCGACTTATGGCCAGTCGGTAACGTTCACCGCGACAATCAGCAGCGATACGGGCCAGATCGCCGTGCGCAAACCGCAGAATGTCAGCGGGGCGGTGACTTGGAGCGCCAACACGGGTTGCGGCACGACCGTGGTGACGGCCGGTTATCCGGCAACGGCGACGTGTACGACATCTGCCCTGCCAGTGGGAAGCGGCCAGACGATCACGGCGAATTACGCGGGCGACAGCAACCACGCCGGAGGTTCGGGCGCGGTTAGCCAGGAAGTCGATCAGGCAAACGTAAACGTTAGCGTTGCTTCCAGCCTGAATCCGTCAACCTACGGCCAATCGGTAACGTTCACGGCCACGATCAGCGGCATGAACGGGCTAGTGAAGGATCGCAAGAACGAAAAAAAGCCAATGGACGTGAGTGGCACGGTGACTTGGAGCGCCAACACGGGCTGCGGCACAACCATAGTAACTTCTGGCAATCCGGGAACGACGAACTGTATCACGTCAATCCTCATGGCAGGAGCGAGCGACACAATCACGGCGAACTACAACGGAGACGATGGCAGCCACAACGCAGGCTCGGGTTCGGTGAGCCAGGAAGTAGATGCAGCGGGCACAACTGTAAGTGTTGGATCCAGCCAAAATCCGTCAACCTACAGCCAGTCGGTGACGTTTACCGCGACAATCGGCGGAAGCGTACCAGATGCCAGGAGTCGTAAGGGAGCGTCGGGCAGGAGACCGCTGGACGTAACCGGAACCATGACGTGGAGCGACAATACCGGCTGTGGCACGACCCCAGTAACGGCGGGCAGCCCGGGAACGGCGACTTGCATCACGTCGAGTCTCAATGGTGGCACCGACACGGTCGCAACGACCTACTCGGGTGACAGCAACAACAGCGGAGCTTCGGGCTCGGTAAGCCAGCAAGTGAATCGGTCAAACCAGACGATCGGAGTCAGTGTGCCCGCTCCCGCAACCGCCACGAACAAGAGCAGCTTCACGGTGGTGGCAACCGCCAGTTCCGGACTGCCGATCACGTTCAGCAGCAGTGGGGCGTGCTTCAACAAAGGCGCGACCTACACGATTGACAGTGCCACGGGAACTTGCACGGTAACGATGAACCAGGCGGGGAACGGCAACTACACGGCGGCGCCCACAGTCACCGAGAGAACAACGGTGGCGGCGGCGCAAACGCCGACGGTGAGCGTAACCGCGCCCGCCAGTGCTCCGTATCAGTCCACCTTCACGGTGATCGCAACGACCAACGCCAGCACTACGCCGACCATCACGGCGGCTCCAGCCACGGTCTGTACGATCAGTGGGACCACCGTTACGATGGTGAACGGTATTGGGACGTGTACGGTAACCGCCAAGTGGGCAGCGGACGACGTGTATAAGGCGGCCACGGCCAAAGCGACAACGACGGCGGAGAAGGCAGCCAGCGTAGTCACGTGGGCGACACCGGATGCGATCACCTACGGGACGGCGCTCAGTGCAACCCAACTGGATGCGACGGCCAGCGTTGCGGGCAAGTTTGTGTACACGCCGGCCAGCGGCAAGGTACTGGCCGCGGGCACGCACACGCTGTCGGTGACGTTCACTCCGGCGGAGGGGACACACTACACAGGGGTGACGGGGACTACGGTGGCGTTGATGGTCAATCCAGCCAACACCACAACCAGCATCACCAGCACCACTCCCAATCCGTCGGGTGTGGGGCAATTGGTGACGGTAAGCTTCACGGCGGCGCCGGGCAAGCCGACGGGCAGTGTAACCGTAAGCGCCAGCAGCGGGGAGACCTGTTCGGGGACGTTGACGACGGGCAGGGGCTCCTGCAAGCTGGGGCTCGGGACCGCAGGGTCGATCACGCTGACGGCGACCTACGGGGGCGATGCCAACAACAACGGCAGCGTCTCGGCTGGGTTCACGCAGATGGTGAACTAAGAATCACCGATTGGAATGCGGCCCAGGGGACAACCCCTTGGGCCGCATTTTTGCTCTGGAAAAGAACCGCCTCACTTCCACCTCCCACCTTCCACCCGTCTGTGAGAGTCCAAGGCGGTAAAACGAAAACCGGCAAGAATTGCAGAGGATCATTTTCCTGTCGCCATTGCAAAGACTTTATTTTTGTTCCTACCGTAGCATTTTTCGCTTGACAGGGATGTCGAAACGAAAGTAAAAGTAAGTGTCCGTAATTATAGTAAATATCTCGCGCTCTCCGAAGCGCGGGGTTCGGCTTTTCCTCAAGGAGAAAAACTCATGAAATGCAATTTCTCGATTGCTCGGAACCTGGGCGTTGTGCCTGCCGTGCTCGTGGTGCTTGTCCTGATGCTGGCGCAGTCGCTTGCCGGACAAACCTACTACGTGTCGACCAGCGGCAACGACAGCAACCCCGGCACGCTGGCCGTGCCCTGGCGGCACATCCAACACGCGGCAAGTACGGTCACGGCCGGTGCGAGCGTGTACGTCATGGGGGGAGTTTACAACGAGTTTGTGAGCTTTCCGAACTCTGGAACGGTATCGGCGCCGATTACCTTCCAGAGCTATCCCGGCCAGACCGCAATAATTGACGGGACCGGCTTGACGGTATCGGGTACAAAAGGTCTCGTCACGATCTCCGGAGCTCGCAGCTACATCACGGTCAGCGGATTTGAAATCCGCAACCTATCCAGTGGCACCGGGGTCCCGTGCGGCGTCTATATCACGGGCTCGGGCACGGGAGTCCAGATTCAGAACAATTTGATCCACAACATCGTGACCACGAAAGGCACTGGCAATGCTTGCGGTCTTTTCGCTTACGGTACGTCGCAGACTCCCATCAGCGGCCTCGTTGTCAACGGCAACGAGCTTTACAACCTGCAGACCGGGGAGAGCGAGTCGATGACGTTGAACGGAAACGTGACCCATTTTCAGGTCACCAACAACCTTGTTCACGACAACACCAACATCGGCATTGACATCATTGGCTACGAAGGCACCGGCCCCGTTGGCTACGACGAAGCTAGTTACGGGGTAGTCAGCGGGAATACGGTCTACAACATCAGCGGTATCGCGAATACAGGCGAGGGCAGTTCTTACGACGCCGACGGACTCTACTGCGACGGCTGCGGTTTTATGACGTTCGAGAAGAATGTGATCTTTCAGGTTGACTATGGCATCGAGACGACCAGTGAGAATACAAAGTGCCTAATCACGGGCACCGAGTGGCCTGGCGCAGACGGTGTCGGAACCCCTGCCACAGGCAAGTTTCCGTGTTACGGCAGGTATGCGACTGTGCGCAACAACCTCTTCTACTACGAAAATGCCTGCGGCAACTCCATCGGTGGTTATGCTCTCGCAAAAGCGAAGGGGGGCGGGGGCAATGGCGGAGGCAGCAGCTTCCATGACGTTTTCGTCAACAACACTCTGTTCGACAACGGCACACAACCGGGCAACGCGAGTGTTGGCACCCCAAGCGGCGATTTCCAGACGCAATATCAGCTGGGCACCCAGCAAGCGGACTACTTCGAAAACAACGTTATCTATGAATCCGCTGCCTCACCCTATTCCACCTCGCCCAACATGTGGATTAACAGCTTCGTTTCCCCCACCCAGGTATATCCTCCGGGGCTGACGTACACGGGCGCACCAGCGACGCTCAATTGGAACTTGTACGGCTCGGCTGCGGGTTACGTTGAAGGCACGTCGATCTTGTGGGCCGACGTAGGAACCTTCACGAGTTTCGCAAACTATCAGGCCACCAACCTCGGCGGACAAGATGCGAACTCTGTGAACACGGATCCGCTCTTCGTCAATTTTGGAGACACGCCGCCCAACGTTTATACCAACACCGATTCGCCGGCCATCGCCGCCGGCAGCACCAGCCTCTCGTGCAGCGTTGGCTGGTGTGATCCCAACGGCAGTTCGCCCAGCTCCATCTACGGCAGCGCCGACTTGCTCGGGACTCCTCGGACGAACGGCTCGAACATTGACATTGGCGCTTATCAAAACACTGGAAGCGCAATCTCCAACTCATTGATCGTGAATCTGACTTCGGGGACGTCCACACTCGGGGCCGGCCAGACGACCACTCTGTCAGTGACGGTCACCGCCATTCCTGGTGTTGGCGGTGTGCCCAGCGGCACAGTGAACTACATGCTCGGGTCGAACGTGCTGGCCACGCAAACCCTGCTGCCGACCAGCGCCACAACGTCTGCGGCGAGTATGCCGATCAGTGTGTCGCAGCTCGCGCAAGGCGCGAATACGTTAACGGCAGTGTACTCGGGGAATTCAATCGCGCCGTGTTGTACTCCAGCGGAACCACCGGGAGGAACGCAAACACCGTTTCCCTGGTACCCCAGCGCAACCTCGGCACCCATCACCGTAACGTTCTCGGGCTCGCCGGGAATCTACAGTCCAGTCAACAACACGGCCCTTATCAGCAATCCAGCGGTTTTCACCTGGTTTGGCTATCCCGGCGCTACCGCTTATTCGCTGGACATGGGCAAGGAACAAGGCGGGAACGAATATTACCAATCGGGCAGCCTGTCCTCTTCGACAATTTCGCAGACTGTTGGCACGCTGCCTTCTGACGGCAGCACGGTCTGGGCCCGCTGGTACTACCTGGTCGACGGAACCTGGCAATTCACCGACTACAGCTACACGGCGTTGGGCGGAAGCGCCAGCAAAGGCGCGATCACCACGCCTGTCCCTCCCGGACCGCTGAGCGGCAGCAGTGCGGCCTTCACCTGGACTCCGGGAACGGGAGCCACAGCGTACTGGATCGATGCCGGCAGTTCCGCCGGTGGAAGCCAGTACTATCAATCGGGGAACCTGGGCAATACCATCACCGCGACAGTGGCGGGACTGCCCACCAACGGCAGCACGATCTACGTAACTTTGTACTCGATGGTGGGAGGTCAGTGGTTCGGCAACCCATACACCTACACAGCGTATAACCTGACGGCGGCGGGCGGGGTCATGCAAACGCCGACTCCGGGTTCGACATTAACCGCCAACAGCGCGACCTTCACCTGGACGGCGGGCGCAGGCGCGACCGCCTACTGGCTGGATGCAGGCAGCACACCCGGCGGCAACCAGTATAAGCAATCGGGGAACCTGGGCAACGTGCTGACCACCACGGTCAATGGACTGCCGACGGATGGCAGTATGATCTACGTCACGTTGTATTCGTTGGTCGGCGGCCAGTGGACGGGCAACGCATACACCTACACAGCCTTCAACGCATCGGGCGGATTGGCGCAAATCACTTCGCCGACCCCGGGTTCGACGCTAAGCGGGAATGTAGCAACCTTCGCATGGAGTTCGGACCCGAACGCTTCGGCGTACTGGCTGGACATAAGTGCCATTGCCGCGGGTGGAAACGATGTCTATCAATCCGGCAACCTGGGTACCGCGACGAGCACGACGGTGTACAGTCTGCCAGCGAATGGCAGCACCATCTACCTCACCCTGTACTCGCTGGTTGGAGGGCAGTGGTTGAGCACCGCCACGACCTACGTTTCGGGTCCATAGAAGGAAGAATTAGCAGCCATCGCCTCACATGATGGTGGATTCTTAAACCAGGGCACGGTGCAAGATCCGTGCCCTTTTGTTTTTGCTAGTGTGGTGGCGGATTTCAAGGGCCCGTTTCGCACGAGGAAGGGAGACGCCGCGAACACGGCGGTCATGAAGGGGTCGGCGCAGCGGAGCAACTGTCGTCACGCGTCAGGCGAGGTAACCATCCACCATCCGCTAAACGCAACCGTGTTGTGTGACCGCAAAGGCTGCGAGCAAGTGGCGGACTACTTGGAAGTGGACGATCAGGGGCACGAATATCGGCTCTGCTCTTCCCACACGGACAGCAAGACGCATTCATCGAGGCTACCAACGCGGAAACCAAGTCCCGATTTTTCTTTTCGAAGCCGCGCTTCTGCTTGGAGCGTGGGTGGCGCCGCCACGCGCAGCGGGGTGTAGAGTGTGGTAAGAGCAGAAAAACGAAAGCGCCTCGGACTCTGTTTGAGTCCAGAGACGCTCGCTGATCAGCCCTCCCCCGAAAGCTGTTCAATTCCAACGTAGGCTCCGTCCCAAAGTTTGTGAATAGCACCTGCGTGCAAAATGCAGACTAAAAGTAACCCGCGTATCGTGACTTTGGAGCTATACGAAAATCAGGGTGCTAGCATTAATCCCGCTGCCTTGCCCCGAGCGACCGCGACATTACCCGGAGTGCCCGCCAGTTCCTTATATTTCCCCCTCAACTGCGAACTGTCCGCACGCTCTATTCCAGAAAGGTCCCAATCAATCTGCAGCCGCTCACGCGCGATCTTCGACGTCCAGAACTTGTCGGAAACTACTGCGACAGCGCGCCCTTTCCCGCTCGTGGGTATCTCGAAGACATCCACTACTCCCGGAACGCTGCGTGCCGCCTTGTCGTCCACCGATTTCGGCGCCGCTCCGAAGATTGGTGGATGAGCAACCACGGCAACCTTCATTCCGGGCAGGTCGAGATCGAGCCCGAATTTTTGCGAGCCATCGCACTTAGCGCCGGCACGCCCTTGCCCTCGGACCGCGCACGACGTTGAAGAGATGGCGGTGGCGGTCATCGCCTTGTTGGGGATAGTTCGTTGCGGTATGGCAGTTAATGCAACGGGGGTGCGTCAGCACGGAATAGACGTGCTCCCAAGCAGCAAGACCAGCTTCGCGGCTTCCCTGGACGGGCACTTCCTTCGTCGCAGCGTCTTGTCCCAGTGCACCGCGACTTGCGGCCGACCAGGCGGCGCACCCGACCAGAATGAGTATAAAAAACCGCCAAAGCATTGCCGTAGTGCGGTGTACCATGCAAGGCCTCCTTTGCGGTTCAGCCGTCAAGTCCACACACATTCGAGTGATCTTACTCCTTGAACGAACGAGAAGCTTGGAGTGAAAGTACAAACCGGCGATTTGCATGAGCCCGTCTAGTTCTACCTCACAGAGCCATTTATTTCCATCGAGAATGAGTTCTGTCTCAATGGTCCGGCTACCCGGAAGTTAGCCCGAAAGGGCTTCGGGGAAGATGGCCGGATTAATAACGACAAGCCGGCTTCTGGGACATCTGGCTGTGTTAGGAACGAGAAACGCCGTATGAACAGTAGCGCAGCCCGTTCGGTGAGGCATACTTCTCGCACACTGTCTAGGCCGCAAAGCGAGGATTCATCAATCGATTGGAGCAACTAGGTGCGATCGGCCGTCAGCCGTCGCGAATCTCTGAATGCTGTGATGCTGGGTCTGGGGTGTTCTGAAGGCGTACAAAAGTGAAGTCCGCCTTCGCCGCACCATCGCTTTGTGATCGCATTGCATTCGCTGGACAGAGTCGCGAAACAGACTGCTCAGATGCCTTCCGAGAAAGTCCCTGCAAAGCTGGCCTGCAGCATTGCGGAGAGCACTTTCTCCGGTCCGGTTTGAGAGCAAAAGACGGGGAATTGCGCGCATTTCCAGCAAATCCCAGATCAATCCAGGCGGATTTCTCTGCACGTCAGACTTTATGGCGGAGAGAGTGGGATTCGAACCCACGTTACCCTTTCGAGTAAACACGCTTTCCAAGCGTGCGCCTTCAGCCACTCGGCCATCTCTCCCGCACCGTACTGCCTTGGTTCACCGATTTTACCAGTCTTGCTGACCCTCACCCCAGTTTTGAGGAATATCAGGCTGTGGCTACTAGTGTTTTTTTGCTCTCAGCTTTCCTCAGCCTTGTGCAGTTGCTGGGCCAGGTAATTCTCGTAGGTCATTTCCTGGATGGCGTGCAGTTGCCCTTCGAGCCAGTCGATATGGTGCTCTTCATCGAGCAGGATCTTCTCCATCAACTCGCGCGAGCCATTGTCGGCAGCGGCTACAGCCAGCTTGATGCCATCGTTCAGGCGCTTCACGGCCGTGTATTCGAGTTGCAGATCGTTTTCCAGTTGCTGCTTCACGGTTTGCCCGATATTAATTTTGAAATAGTCGGTCATGTTGGGAGCGCCGTCGAGATAAAGGATGCGTTCCATTAATATCTCTGCGTGCTGCATTTCTTCAATGGACTCCTTGCGGATCTGCTTGGCCATTCGTTGATAGCCCCAGTTTTCGCACATCTCGGCATGAAGAAAATACTGATTGATAGCGGTGAGCTCGGCTTTCAGCACTTCGTTTAAAACGGCAATGATTTTTGCGTCGCCTTTCATAGTTTCCTTTCTTAGCATCCTTTTGTCAGGAGTTTCCGGGCGAAGGATTGGCAATCGAAGCGCGGGTCAAGGTGCGCTTCGCCAACAAATCGCAGCGTTCGGTGCGCGACAGAGAATTGTACTAGAGACAGACCCTCTGAGCACGGCGGCGGCTAAACTGGCGGCTTGGCTCGTACGATTCTGTCACTTTACAACGAAATCGGCTGGACAAGAGAAAACGCGCCCCAAGCTGGCATTCGGGGCGCGGCATCG
Organism: uncultured Acidobacteriaceae bacterium; assembly: GCA_963775845.1. Classification (GTDB taxonomy): domain Bacteria; phylum Acidobacteriota; class Terriglobia; order Terriglobales; family Acidobacteriaceae; genus Acidiflorens. Next base: position 154,020 of record CAVZKN010000003.1, read on the forward strand.
TATAAGGGCTACTTCAGGCTCTTTACGTATTCGGCCACGGCCTTGGCATCCTCAGGCGAGAGGCCGCCGATGGGCTTTTTGTGCGGCGCCTTTTTGGCATCGTCACCGGTGGTAAGAAAGGTCGTGATTTCGGCGGCGCTCTTTGCGGTTCCCTTCAGCGCCGGACCGACCTTGCCCTGTCCTTCCGGTCCGTGACACATCGCACACTTCGCTTTGTAGGTGGCGGCCCCGTCGGCAAAAGAGAACGCGGAGAGAGCGAGACACACAACGATTAGTACGGCAATGAACAGTCTTGATTTCATGCAATGGCTCCTACGGTTGAATTTTTATTGGATTTAGTGGAACCGAAAACTATATCGTCCATGTTCCGGAAGCGCAATCGTGAAATAGCCAGGGATCACTGCCGCGAGAGAAAGAGTGGACGGGAGACTAGAGAGGACTTGCGCCGAAACGAATCAGGAACGGGAACCGGAAGCCGCGGCGGAGGCGTTCGGTGTATTCGGTGAAGGTTGAGCGTGGCCATTGGTGGGTGCAGCGCCGGGAAGCGCAACACCTTTGGCTTGGGGTACGCCGTCGAGCACACGATGGTTCAGACAGTACAGGGCGAGTTCCAGACGATCCGCCACTCCCAGCTTGTCATAAACCTTGCGGAGATAATTTTTCACGACCTGCTCGGTGGTGCCGACGCGGATGGCAATCTCTTTGTTCTTCATTCCCTGAGTGACACAGTAGACGATGAGCGACTCCTTGGGAGTGAGAGAGACCTTGGGACGCGACCCGACCGGACGCACGCCCTGGGTACGATAAGCCTGCATGACCCAGGCCACGGAACGGCTCTCGAGCCAAGGTTCGCCGGCAGCGACCTTGCGCAGACACTCGACCAGCATTTCGGGCTCAACTTCTCGCGAAACGATGCTGTGCGCGCCGCGCCGGAACAAGTCCAGCGTCAACTCCTGGTCGGGCTCTTGCAGGACCACGACGAGACGGCAATTGGCGCTCTGGCGAAGAATGTCGGAGACGGCTTCGGCAGGATTTGGAGCGAGCGCAGCCTCAAAGATCACAATGTCGGCGGAGAATTTTTGAATGGCGGTGACCGTCTGATCAAGGCTCTCAGCCTGGCCCACGACCCTGATGTCGTCTTCAAGGGCAAAGATTTTGCGGAGTCCGGCGCGGAAAATGGCCTGGGTATCGGCCACAATGACGCGGATCGTGGCTTTGCCTTCCTCGGGCCGACCCGTGGTCGCGGTTTCGATGCTGCCCGAACCGTTGACCAGATTGCCGACCGAATTGCTCACCGGAGTGCTACCCATCGTTCCCCTTTTTCGCAGGCTCGCGTCGCACAGCTAGCGCGGCTGGGAGAGGCGTTATTCCGCGCCCCACAAATCACCTACGCTCAAAACGATATTCATCGATCACGACGCCCACGCCGCGGCGCCCTGCGTCGGCGAAACTGCGGACCACGCGTCCGCGACAGTCCACTTGCACATCGGCATCCGCGCCCACAACATCAGCGGGAAGTGAAATCGTGAAGTCGACCGCCGATCCAACCGGGACATCGGCATCCATGCGAAAGAGGACGCCGTTGGCGGAAATATTTTCGGTCTCGATCGCCTTCCCTGCGTCTCCACGGATGGTCGTGCCGAGTTGGTTGCCAGCCGATTTCAATGCCACCGGCAATTTGATGGGAAAGCGCGGCGCGCCTTGCACGTCCGCGTAACCTGCTCGATTCTTGCTGACATCAGCAACGCTTCCTTTAACGGTTTCGGGCACGTTTGCGATGACCTTCCTTCCCCTTGGCCGGTGCACGACGGCACAAAACATATGCACATATTCAGGGCAAGATTACATCCCAGCATCGGACACGCAAAGTTACGGAAGTCATGAAACGATAGCTGAGAAGTGCCAGTGGTACAGCGACTTAGGGGCGTAGGGCGCAGCCGTTAGCCATCAGCCATCAGGAAATTCGTTGGGCTCGGGTGCCTTGACCTGACGGCTGATGGCTGACGGCTGACGGCTGCCTCTCTAGAACTTCGTGACTTCCGTGAAGTTGAATTCTTTGACCTTCATGGCGGGCACAACCATGTCGAACGATTCCTCTCCGCAGGAGCGGACGGGAACACTCATGGCTTCGACATTCGACAGCATCGAGATCAGGCTTTCGTTGAAGCGGAAATTTCGCAGCCCGCATTGAACCTTGCCGTTCTCTACCAGGAACGTGCCGTCGCGGGTCATGCCGGTGACAATTTTCTCGTAGGGATCGACTTCGCGGATGTACCAGAGCCGGGTGACGAGGATGCCGCGCTCGGTGGAGGCTATCATTTCGTCGATTGTGGTGGCGTTCTCGGGTGAAGCGAAAACAATATTCAGCGGCATCTCGCCCATTTCGTTGGGCAGAGGAAATCCATGGCCAGTGGCTTCGATGGGACCGACCTTAGCCGCGTACTCGGAGCGCTTCATCTTTTGTGCGGTGGCGCGGGCATAAACCACGCGCCTGACCACTCCATTTTCGACTAACGATACGCGCCGGCGCCGCATGCCTTCACCATCAAAGGGCGAGCCGGCCTGCAGGGGATGCGCGGCGTCATCGCTGATGTTGATGTTGCCGCCAAATAATTGCGTGCCGATACGGTCGTTGAGAAATGAGCGCTGATCGAGAATCGCGACGCCACTGTAATCCCAGAACATGAATCCGACAATGTCGAGGGCCGCGGCTGGTTCAAGAATCACCGTGTACTTCCCGGGCGCAACCTCGCGTGGATGAGTGGAATCGACCGCTTTTTGTGCGGCAGTCTCGGCGAGACGAACCGGATTGAGGTTGCTCACATCGGGCGAATTCAGTTTCTGCCAGCCGCAAGAATCGCCGGCCAGCATGGTGATGGAAACTTCCGCCAAAGTCTGGCGATGCCAGTCGGCGAGGCCGCGCGAGTTGAAAATTCCCTCGTGAGATTCAGCGTTGGAGTAAATGCCAGCGGTAGTCAGCTTGTGATTCGCTGCGACAGATACGATGCGCTTGACCACTTCAGCGCGCTCGGCGGGAGTAATGGCAGCGGTCTCGTCAAAGAAACGTGTGGCGTGGACCTGCCCTGAGCGATAGTCGAAGGGGCCGTCGCCTGCATCGGCCTCGGCCGGAGTCGGCATCGGCAGCAAGTCGGAATCGGGCGCTTGCACTCGCGCCAGACTCTCGGATGAGGCCACGGCGCGCCGCAGGCTTTCATCGTCAAACTGATTGGCCGTTGCCCGCGCCGTTCTCCCTGCAAAATTCGTGCGAATCGAAACGACGGAGTTTTCGTCCTCGACATTCTGATGAATGGTGTTGTTAGCGAAGCGGGTCAGGGCAAAGCGCGAGCCAGTGAAAATGGCCTCAACTTCATCGGCGGAGGAGAAGCGTCGAATACGTTCGAAGATGTCGGCGGCTTTTTCTTGTGTCAACATTGTCGACAATTGGTGTCGGATAATTTTGTGATTTTGTGATTTTGTAATTTGGTAATTTGAACCAACTAACCCGCGACTTCCAATTTGTACGTTTTAAAATTACGAAATTACCCGATTGCAAAATTACAAAATCCCCCTGTCTCTACGAATACGCCGAGCCGACACGAATATTACGAAACCTTGCCGGGCTAGCGCCATGTCCTGTGCCGACGACCTGCTGCGGTTGGCCTTTACCGCAATTGGGAGTTCCCCACAGCACCCACTCGTCGCGCGAGCAGATCGCGTCCATCGAATTCCAGAACTCGGTAGTGATGCCGGAATACGACGGATTCTTCAACATGCGCACGCGCTTGCCGTGCTTGATCTCCCACGCAATCTCGCATCCGAACTGAAAGTTATAGCGCTTGTCGTCAATCGACCACGACTTGTTGGTCTCCATGTAAATGCCGTCGTCGGTGGCGGCAATGAGTTGTTCCAAAGGCAGGGGTTCTTCTCCGGGCAGAATGCTGATGTTGGTCATGCGAATCATGGGCAGGCGATTCCAACTCTCGGCACGCAGCGTTCCGCCGGAACGTGTGGCACCAATCGTATGCGCGGTCTCGCGCGAACTCAGATATCCGGTGAAGCGGCCGTTGGTAATGATCGGCATTGATTGGGCGGCGACGCCCTCGTCGTCATAGGCGAAGGTCCCAAGGCCCGGACCGTGCTCCTGTCGCGCGTCGGCAACGACGTTGACCAGGTCGCTGCCATAGCGCAGGTTGCCCAGTTTCTCGAGCGTAAGAAATGAAGTACCGGCAAAATTGGCTTCCATGCCGAGCACGCGATCCAGTTCAATCGGATGGCCGATCGATTCGTGAATCTGCAGGCTGAGTTGGGAGCCATCGAGAATAATGGTGCCGACGCGCTCCGGGCATTGATCGGCGTGATGTAAGGCAACGGCCTCTTCGGCCACGCGGCGGGCGTGCTCGATCAGATTCATCTCTTGAACGTGTTCGTAGCCGCGATTCTGCCATTGCCCGCCGTACGAATTCGGATACGACCGCTTCTGAATCTCGGACCCGGCGAACGCATACGCCGTGCAACCTGCGCCGCTCGAATATTTGGTCTGATGAATATCCGCACCCTCGGAGGAGAGAAACCATGACTCTTCGCGTTGAAAGTTCATGCAGGTTTCGGAGAGCGTCACGCCGGCGACGGCCCTCATGTCGTCATCTGTCTTCAGCAACAGTTCGAGATTCTTTTCGACAGAGGTGGTAAACGGATCAATCTGGCAGGGAGTTATCCACTCGGCCACAGCCGCGGGTTCAGGAGCCAGTTGAATATTTTCGCGCTTTACCTGCGCCGAAGCCTTAGCAATGGCGACGGCTCGAGCGGCGGCAGCTTCCACCGCAGCCCGGCTCAAATCCGAGGAAGCGGCGAAACCCCATGCCCCGTCTGCGATTACACGCACGGCCACGCCGAGCGATTCCGACTCTGACGCATGGCCGACACGACCCGACTTCGTAGCCAGCGATCGGTTGCGAATCCCCACCGCGCGCGCGTCGGCATAGGTGACTCCGCCAACGGTGGCAGCGTCGAGCGCGATTTGAGCAATGGATTTCATGGACGATTTAAATTATCACGAGTGGCTGATGGTTTTCAGGTGCCAGTCTTCAGAGTGTCGGTCTTCAGGATGACGATTCTTCAGTGATGAAGATCAGTGAAGGCCGGGTGCGGCGGTGGCGAGTGGCGTCCGCTGTCGCGCGACATCGACCAGGAAGCGGCCAGCCTGCAGACGACTGTCGCCATCTTCGCCGCCCGAATCGCTCCAGACCGCGCCAACCTCAATTTTGCCGCTGTGCGTGCCCGCAACTTTGGTTGGTAGGCGGCGTTGCTTCTCCACATAAGCTTTGATGACCTGCGAGGCCACGCGCGCGGCCAGATATCCGTGCTCACCTTCTTCCAGCAACGCGCATACCACGATCTCCGGATCTCGCCTGGGCTCAACGCCTGCGAACCAGCCATTGTCTTTAAATTTTGTTTTGCCATTCGCCATGCGCGCCTTGGCCATGTTGCTGATGGTCTGCGCGCTGCCCGTTTTGCCCGCGAAATCAATGCCCTGCAGATGCGCGCTGTTTGCGGTTCCAATCGGCGAAACCACATTGGCCATCGCGTCGGTGATGAGTTCCCAGTTCTTGGGATCGAGAGGCACGCGGGTTTCACCGGACACCGCAGCCGCTGGAATAACGTTCGCCGGCAAGTCCGTGGGATTGATAACGTGCGGACGCTGCAAGAGCCCTCCGCTGGCAATCGCTCCGATGGCGCGCGCCAACTGGATCGGCGTCGTTGCCACCGCACCCTGCCCGATGCCCACGGAAATTGTTTCTCCCGCGTACCACTTCTGTTTGAAGTTGCGAATCTTCCATTCTTCTGACGGCATCACGCCGCTGACCTCCTGCGGCAGGTCGATGCCCGTCTTCTGCCCCAGCCCAAACGCGGTCGCCCACTTGGCAATGCGATCGATGCCCAGCTTTTCCGCCAGAGTGTAAAAGAAAACATCGCAGGACTGATAGATGGCTTTGCTGATCTCGACCGGGCCATGGGTGCGATGCTCGGCGAGCACCCAGCATTTGAAATAGCGTCCATAGAAAGTGGCGCCGCCGCCGCAATTCACGTGCAGCGTCTGCGCGATGTTTTCCTGCAATCCGGCGGTCGCCATGATGATCTTGAACACCGACCCCGGCGCTAACTGAGCTTGTATCGCCTTGTTCAGCAGAGGATGATCGGGATCTTCGACCAGCTTGTTCCACTCGTCCCGCGAAATCTTTACCGCGAAATCATTGGGATCGAAGGTGGGCCGGCTCACCATGGCCAGAATTTCACCGTTGCGCGGATTCATTGCCACCACCGCGCCATTCTTTCCTTCGAGCGCCTGCTCGGCGGCAATTTGCAGATCCAGGTCCACGGTCAGCTTGAGTTGCCGGCCGGGCTCGGCCAGAGTTTCATCGAGACGGCCAACCTCGCGGCCATGGCTGTTGACCAGCGCGCGCCGCGATCCGTTCTTGCCCATCAGCAGGTTGTTGTATTGCTTCTCCACTCCGCTGACGCCGACGACATCGCCGGGATTGTAGAGTTCGAACTGCGGCTGGTTGAGCATGTCCTCGGTAACTTCGCCGACGTAGCCGATGAGGTGCGCCATGAATCCGTTGCGCGGATAAAGGCGGCGGTGAGCCATGATGGTTTCAAGCTCAGGCAATTCGTTCTTGTGCGATTCGATGAAGGCCAGTTCGTCGGGAGTGATGTCCTCCTTCAGAAAAATCGGCTGGTATTGCGGCATCGACGAAAAGCGCTTGATGCGCGTTCGCACTTCATCGGGATTGAGGTGCAGGCCCTTGGCAATGGCGTCAGAGTCGGCGACCAGATCGCGCGCGGAATCGCGCAACAGGAGCGCGGAGAAGGAAGGATAGTTATCGACGATGACGCGGCCTTCGCGGTCGAGAATTTTTCCGCGCGGCGCGAGAATGGGCACATTGCGGACACGATTTTTTTCCGCCAGCAACGCATATTCGTCGCTGTGCATCACCTGCAGCCGCCACAATCCGTAGGCCAGCAGCAAGAAAATGAAGAGCACGACATACTGCACGGCGGTGAGGCGGAGCGCGGAAACTTTTTCTTCGCGGCCGAACATGAATCCCCTGCGTGGTCCTTAATCCAGAGCTTGCGAGCAGATACGGATCGCGGAATGAAGTCCGCAACGTCAACGGACCTGGAAGCTGCTGGAAATAATATTCATATTCTACCCTGTGGCGTCGTTCGCCTTAAAATGAGAGGGAAACGAAAGTTTCGCCCGCGATGTGCAGCCGGAAAAATGTGCCGACAGAAATGCGCGCCTCCCGAACAATGCGGGAGACACACGCTGTGCCTCTGTCATCGGCGGGCCATGATCGAACGGGAGTTGAAGTAGTTACTCTTCGGGGCAACAATAATGGCAAGAAGTACGTCTTACTTTAGGTCCAGAGGTCCAGCAAGGATTCCATGCGCATTCGCAGTTTCATTATCGCTTACGCCCTGGTGCTGGCTATTCTGCTCTTTGCCGATCGCCGGCCGAGCGCTCCGTCGCCGGACCGTTATTCGCACGTGATTGATTTGACGGCCGGGGAAAGCGCGCAGAGCGGAGCTCTGGCCAACTCGGCCGCCGAGGTGAGAAAGGCGATCAAATCGCCCTCCAGCGAAACTGAGACGCGCATCATCGCTCCGGCAGCGCTTATTCCGGGCACGTGGGCGGCGGGGCAAATTCCGGCTGGGCGCCTCATCGCTCCGTTGGTGGTTCTGGATTTAAAGGCGACCGGCGCGGCGGGGGGTGGGCGTGCAATTTCGCTGGACGATATCAGCGCGTGGGAATCGCGGCATGGCATGATTCCGCAGGGCGCAATCGTAGCCATTCGTCGCGCCGTAGCGGAGACTACGCCATCTTCTGATCCCTCGTCGGCACCTTCCGCGGAATCAACCGCACTACCCATCGCTCGCGACGCGGCCCTCTTTCTCATGGAGGCCCGCTACAGCATCGGCTTTGCCGTGGAAACGCCCGTCACTTTCGAATCCGACCGCACTCTGGCGCGCCAACTCGCGCTGCACGGGGACTACGTGGTAGAGCGCGCGGCCACCTTTCGATCGCTGCCCGCTACGGGCTCGCTGCTGATTGTTGCGCCGGCTAAGGCTCCGGCTAAAGTCGCACCCGCCAAAAATAAGAAGCCGGGCGAAACGGCCGTTCGCGTTCTGGCCATGGTTCGATAGCCTCTTTTTTCTGCACCACAATTCACGGCGCGCTCATCAACCTATGCGGAGGATTCCATGTCTGAGCGCTTGTCCGAGCAGATGTCCGAGCAAAAATCCGATCCACGCTATCCCATCGGGAAATTCTCTTACAGCGGCCCGCTGACGTCCGAACAGAAAGCGCGATGCCTGGCCGATATCGAGCAGACGCCCGCGCGTTTTCGCGCCGCAGTCGGTGGGCTATCCGATCAGCAACTGGATACACCCTACCGCGATGGCGGCTGGACCGTGCGGCAACTGGCGCATCATCTTCCCGACAGCCACATGAACTCCTATATTCGCTTTAAGCTGGCGCTGACCGAAGAGGAACCGGCCATCAAGTCCTACATGGAAGATCTTTGGGCAGAGTTGCCCGAGGCGAAGCGCGCTCCCATCGAGGTTTCGCTGGCGCTGCTCGATTCGCTGCACCAGCGCTGGATGCTGATGCTCCGCCAAATAACCGAAGCGGAATGGAAGCGGACATTTCGCCATCCTAAAATGGGCCCGATGACGCTGGAAAAAAATCTCGCCCTGTATTCCTGGCATGGACGCCATCATGTGGCGCACGTCACCAGCTTGAGAGAGAAGATGGGATGGTAGAAGTTTCACCCGTAAACAATCTGCATCGGCAGGTTTCGCTGAATGCTGATTGCTGTGCTGTCTTTCTAGGGCATTCCCGCCTTCCACGCGAGATAACTCGCACCCTCGCGCATCACTGCGGTGAAGCGGTCGAACAAATGACGCGGGCGCGATTCCGGACGCGGCGACAGTTCGACCTGCACACCTTCGTGCTCAAGCAAAGCGCGAATGCGAAAGACGTGAAAGGCGTCGCTGACCGCAATGCAACTGTGCATGCCATTCACGCGCATGATGTTGGCGACTCGCGCTGCCGACTTCGCCGTATCGGAGCCTTGCGTCTCCGCAATCAAAGCCTGCTCGGGGAGACCGCGGCGCAGAAGATAGTCGCGGCCCACGCCGCCCTCGCTGAAATCCGGATCCTGCGCCGATCCGCCGGTCGTGATCACAACCGGCGCCATTCCTAGTTCGAATAACTCGTAGCCGTGATCGAGCCGCGCTTTATAGACGGGAGAAGGATGCCCAGCGTACTCGGCGGCTCCGAAGATGACAATTACATCTGCCTTGTGCGCGGGCACTTCGGCGGCGGCGGCTACGATGCGTGATCCGGTGATGCCGAGGAACAATGCCAAGGCCCCGAACGCGGCCAGCAGCAAGAGCGTTTCGGGTCGTCTCCAAAAAGACTTTTCAGGGTGGGCTGGGTTGAGATGCTCGGACATAGGCCGGATTTCAAAATTTCAGGGTTTCAATATTGGAGGATGCTATTCCGCGCCGACTCATAGCCTCCCCCCAGATCTTGCGACTCTGAAACCTTGAGACCTTTTTTCAAGATAATGCTTCGATAATGTCTTTGGCGGGAATTGCGCCGTCGCGCAGAATTTGCCAGGTACCGTCTTGCCGAAAGTGCACAATCGTGGATGAGATATTTCGGGGAGACGGGCCTCCATCTACAATCAGCGGGATCTGGCCCTGCAACTGGACCTGTACCCCTTCGGCGGTGGTGCACTCGGTTTCGCCGCTGAGGTTAGCGGAGGTCGCGGTGATAGGAATTTTTGCCGCCCGCACGACGGCCAGCGGGATTTCAGCGGCAGGCACGCGCAAAGCCACGTTCCCAGTATTCGCCGTGACTTTGAGCGGGAGATGCGAGGCTGCGGGCACAATCATGGTCAGCGGTCCGGGCCAAAAGCGGCGCGCGAGGAGATGAAAATCGTCGGGCAAGGGACGCGCAAATTCCTCCGCCTGGTCTACGTTTTCGATCAGCAGCGAGAGGGGCTTGTGCCGCAAGCGCGATTTGATTTCATACACTCGCTCGACCGCGCGCAGGTTAAAGGGATCGGCTGCCAGACCATAAAAAGTGTCGGTAGGCATGCCCAGAACGTGCCCGGCATGAATCTGTTCGGCCGCATACTTGATCAGCGAAATTTCTGGCTTTTCAGCATCAATCTTGAGAATTTCCGCGCGCACTCTGGTTCCTTCCTGTACTTCGGCATGAAACGACCAGCGTAAGTTTGTCTGCTTAAACATTGAAATGTACCATACATCCAGTCTCTGCAACCAACCATGAAGGTCCATGCCAATGCCGCGCGAACCCGCAATCATCGGAGTGGCAATAACCGGAGTCGCGATAACAGTCGCAATAACGACGAGGAGCGCTTGCGCCCCGTCTCCGGACGCCACAACCAGCGGCTGAAAGATTTGCGGCAAGTATTCCGCCGCGCCGAACCGACCTCCCAAGGCGAGTGCGCCATCGAAGGCGTGAAGTTGCTGGAAGAGGCACTCCGCAGCGGCCTGCACTTGACCAGCGTATTTTTCAGTGAATCGGCGCGTCCCCTGGCGGCGAAGCTTTTGCCGCAGATCAACGCGCATACGGAAACGCTGGTTCTGCCGAATGCGCTCTTCAATTCGATTGTCCCGAGCGAGACGCCGCAGGGCGTGGCAGCGCTGGTGAAACTTACGGCTTTTTCTTCCGCGCAAATTATGCAGCACGTGGCCAACGGCCCGCTGGTGGTGGCGTGCGGCTTGCAAGATCCGGGCAATCTGGGAACAATTCTGCGCTCGGCCGAAGCCTTTGGTGCCGCCGGACTTTTTTTGACCGAAGGCACGGTCAGCGCTTACAACTGGAAGGTTTCGCGCGCCTCGGCGGGGTCGATCTTCCGCATGCCGCTGGCGCGGATCTCTTCCGCCGAATTGATCCCACTTTTGCGAGCGCATCGGGTGCGCCTGCTGGCGACTTCATCGCATCAGGGCACTCCCCTGCCGAAGGTTTCGTGGAATTTGCCGCTGGCAATTTTCATCGGCAACGAAGGCGCAGGATTGCCCCGCGAACTGCTGCGTGAAATGGACGAGACGCTGGCGATTCCACAAGCCGAGCAAGTCGAGTCGCTCAACGCGGGAGTGGCGGCCAGCATCGTGCTGTATGAAGCGAGAAGGAATTTGTAATTGGTAATATTGGTAATTTGTAATTTAAAACCCTGCGATCACAGAGCATGGCTAAGACCGGTTTTAAATTACAAATTACAAATGCCCCCATGAATCTGTTCGCGCCCATTCCGAACGACGAAGCCGCGACGGCAGGCGCTCGCCCGCTGGCGGATCGCATGCGTCCGCGAACCCTCGACGAATTCGTCGGCCAGGAACATCTCGTCGGCCCCGGCAAGCCCCTGCGCGTGCAGATCGAACGCGATGATCCTAGCTCGATGATCTTCTGGGGCCCTCCCGGCACCGGCAAGACGACGCTGGCCAAAATTATCGCCCGCATCACCAAGGCCGATTTCATCGAATTTTCGGCAGTGCTCGCCGGCATTAAGGAAATCAAGCAGGTGATGAGCGACGCCGAACGGGCTCGCCAGTATGGCACGCGCACCATCGTCTTTGTTGACGAGATTCATCGCTTCAACAAGGCGCAGCAGGATGCTTTTTTGCCCCACGTCGAGAAAGGCAACATTCGCCTCATCGGAGCCACGACCGAAAATCCCTCCTTCGAAATCAATTCCGCGCTCTTGTCGCGCTGCCGCGTCTACGTGCTGCATCCGCTGACCGAAGATGAGATCGTCATTCTTTTGCAACGCGCCCTCGCCGATACTGAGCGCGGTTTAGGTCAGATGAATCTCGCAGCCTCCGATGACGTGCTGCGCAAAATCGCCGCGTATTCCAGTGGAGACGCGCGCAGCGCTTATAACGTTTTGGAAGTCGCCGCGGCCCTAACTGAAGAGACTGGGCTTGCTCCGTCTTCGACCGCAAGCACGAAGAGGGCCATCAGCGAAGACATCATCCAGGAGGCGGTGCAGAAGCGCATCCTTCTCTATGACAAAGGTGGCGAAGAGCATTACAACATCATCTCGGCGCTGCACAAATCTGTGCGCAACAGCGATCCCGACGCCGCCCTCTACTGGCTTGCACGCATGCTTGAGGCCGGAGAAGATCCGCTTTATATTGCGCGGCGCGTTGTGCGCATGGCGGTCGAAGATATCGGCCTGGCCGAACCGACGGCGCTCGCGTTATGCATGGCTGCGCGCGACGCCGTCCACTTTATCGGCATGCCGGAGGGCAATCTGGCCTTGGCACAGGCCGTCGTCTATCTTTCGATTGCGCCCAAATCGAACGCGCTCTACACCGCCTACGGCGCGGTCTTGCAGGACGTCGAGCAAACCGCCGCCGAGTCCGTCCCCTTGCACCTGCGCAACGCTCCCACTGGACTGATGAAGAATCTGGGCTACGGCAAGGGCTACCAATATGCCCACGACACCGGAGAGAAGGTCGCGAACATGCAGTGCCTGCCTGATAGCCTGCGCGACCGGGTTTACTATCACCCGACGAATGAGGGGGTAGAAAAACGTATTCGCGAACGTCTGGACGAGATAAAACGGGTTAAGCAGCCGTCGCCAGCGGGGAAGTCCAGTGCAGCCTCAACGCCGCCAGCAACGCCCCATTAGGCCTTCGACGAAGCTAGCCACGCTTCCGGGTACGGAAACGGCACCGCTGATTCCAGCCAGAATCCAACCTCGCAGACAGAACCTCTTCTCAGCCGATCTAGTTGGCCGGGCAGGCCTTTACATAATCCACTGCCCGCCCGCGACACGCGCTACAATGTCCGCCATATTGAGGCAGCCAAAAAAAGTCACTTCGTAGATCGCGGTTGCCGACCCATGGAATCGAGGACAACATGCCACGAGAGAATCAAGCCGCCACGCAGGAGCAACCGTTAGTCCGCTTTGGTCTGGGTCTTGCCAACTGGAGCGAGCGCTGGTTCCCCGACCCGCTCATCTTCGCGCTGCTCGGAATCGTAGTGGTCTTTATCGTCGGCCTGTTGCTGCATCAGTCGCCCGCCAAGCTGGCCATCTCGGGCGGCAAGAATTTCTGGACTCTCGTGCCCTTCACCATGCAGATGGTGATGATCATCATCGGAGGCTACGTGGTTGCCTCCACGCCCGTCGTTTACCGTGTGATCCAGTGGTTAGCCGGAATCCCCAAAACCCCGCGCGGAGCGGTCGCCATGATCGCCCTCTTCTCCATGCTGACCTCGCTGATCTCCTGGGGCCTGAGCCTGATCTTCAGCGGACTCTTCGCTCGCGAACTGGCTCACCGCGTTAAAGGCATGGACTACCGCGCCGCCGGCGCCGCCGCCTATCTCGGCCTCGGAGCCGTCTGGGCCATGGGACTTTCTTCATCCGCCGCCATGTTGATGGCGACAAAGTCGACCATGCCACCCGCATTATTCAACATCAGCGGACTGATTCCGCTCACGCAAACTCTCTTCCTGTGGCAGAGCATTGCGACCACCGTGATTCTCATCGTGCTGTCGGTCCTGATTGCTTATCTCTCCACCCCGTCGCCAGAGAATGCCCGTACCGCCGAATCCTACGGTATCGAATATCAACCCATTCGCTCCAGCCTCGAAATCAAAACCAAGCCCGGCGAGTGGCTGGAATACAGTCCGCTGCTGACCATCCTCGTGGCCGCGCTCTTGATCTGGTACCTCGTCGACGTATTCCGCACCTCGCCGCAAGGCGCGCTGGCGGCCCTTGATCTCAACACCTACAACCTGATGTTCATCACCGTCGGCCTTCTGTTGCACTGGCGCCCGAAGCGCTTCATGCGCGCCGTCTCCGAATGCGTTCCCGCCACCGGAGGCGTCCTCATCCAGTTTCCTTTTTATGCCGTGATCTTCGGCATGATCGTTGGCACCGGCATTGCCGAAGCTCTGGCCAAACTCTTCGTCACTGTCAGCACCCACAACACTTATCCTTTGCTGGTAGCGGTCTACTCGGCCGTGCTCGGAATTTTCATTCCCTCAGGCGGCAGCAAGTGGGTGATCGAAGCGCCCTATGTCTTGCAGGCCGCCAATCTCCACCAGGTGCATCTAGGCTGGGTGGTGCAGATCTACAACGCGTCGGAGGCCCTGCCCAATCTCATCAATCCTTTTTGGATGCTGCCGCTGCTCGGCATTCTGAAAATTAAAGCGCGCGACATAGTCGGTTATGGGGTGCTGCAGATGATGGTGCACGTCCCGGTCGTGTTCTTTTTGTGCTGGCTGTTTGCCCGTTATATTCCGTACATTCCGCCAATGAAATAGAGTAGCGGAGAAAGGATGTGAAGTTGAGCTGTTTTCTACTTCGCCTTGAAAGTAAAGTTGGCCGTAGCGGACTTGCCGGCGGCAACGGTCACGCTCTGACTCAGCGTGCCATAACTCTCTTGCCACGCGCTAAGCGTGTAAACGCCCGCAGGCAAGTTGTCGAGTTTGAAGGAACCGCTCTCGCCGGTCACCGCATACGGCCCCTTCACGACCGCAACGTAAGCGCGCATCCAGGGATGCACGCTGCATTTGAGCGGGATCCCGATCTCTTCGTGCGACCACGTGATCTCGATCGGCCCAGTTCCCGGCATCTGCGCTTTATTCCACTCCTGATTGTTCGAGGCCTGCGGGTGAACGTTGTGCAGAGCATGATCGCTATTGAGTATCTTCATCGGCTGCCCAACATCGACAGCGACAACATGCGGAATGTACTGGCAGCCTTTCTGATCAATCTGCACCGGTTGCGACGGAGCAGTCTCGTTGCCGGTCAATCCCTGGCTGATGTAGATGACGACATTGGCCAGGCCTCCATTCGCCCCCACAACCACATTCTCCGACGTAACCGGTTTGTCTTTGTGGAGCACGGCGCAACTCGGTTCGCTGCCCATGTTGATGGTGCGCGGCACTGGAGGCGTGCCCTCGAACTTCACCATGCCACTAATCTGACCGGAAGCAGCCGCGGCAGCACTTGGGCGCGCGAACCAGACTGCCCCTCCCAGAATCAGCAAAGCCACGAGCAGGGCCCAGACCCGGCGTCCCGCAACAGCGCTCATTTTCGAAGTTTGTTCAGGAACGTCCAAAAGCTTCTCGAGTACCGGTTTTGACTACGCAGCCCGAAAGCGGCGAACGTCGTTACTGCTGCGGAGCACCCGCAGGCGCGTTGGTTGTTGTCGCGGGCGGCTTCGGCTTCGTGGTCTTCTTCTTTACCGCCTTCTTCGGAGGCTCAGTATCATCGACCACAATCTTTTTCGGCGGTGGCGGAGGCGCGGCCGACAACGTCTTGACCTGCGCCCGCAAATGCGTCAGCTCCTCTTCTTTACCGGCCGCCAGTTTCTGCATGCGCTCGCCAAACGCCCGCCGCGCGCTTTCCAGTCCATTCAGGTCATTATTGACGGCTTGAAATTCATCTTTGCTGCCAAAGGCTCCTGCCGATTCGACCACCGACCCGAACACGTCATAGAGCGCGTCGAGGTTGCGATAAAGTTTGAAACTCGTGCTCAGGTCTTCCGGAGAATTGTTCAACTGCGTAACCATCTCCGGCAGCGCCGACTGCAGGTTGCGCTGGATCGACTCTACGTTGGCTGTGGTCTGCTTCTTGGTCGCCCCGTCGGTCTTCCATTTCTCGATGCGCATTTTGCCCAGATCGGCTTGCATGCTCTGTGCCGTTTGCTGCAAAGGCGTGAGGATGCCTTTCAGTTCGCTAACCGAAGCGTAAGCCACGGGTGGCTGTGTCGCTGCGGGGGCAGGCGTCTGCGCGTCGACTGCCGACGCCGCCAGCAGCAGGGCAGTGAGAGAAATGACTAAACGTGGGTTAAAGTTTTGTGTGTTTGACATGGAGCTTCGATGCGCCTCGTGTTCTTCCAGCCCTATCCTAGATGAGTTGGATAGGCGCAGTCGAGCGACCCGCGCATGCAATTTCTTAAATCTTTGCGCTTCACACCGGCCCCGGGTTTGACGCCGCAGCCAACCTAAGCGAGAATTAAATAAACCCATACAAGTGGGCCTGTGGCGCAGCTGGGAGCGCGCTTCCATGGCATGGAAGAGGTCGTCGGTTCGATCCCGACCAGGTCCACCAAATCTCCCGACCGTCCAACCTTCAACCTTCGATATTGAAATACTCCCGCTTACGCGTCTTTCAGATGAAGCACCGGATGCGTCCGTTGTCCTCTACGGCAACTCGGTACATCGAAAAAATAGGGCAGGGAAGAGGCCTCTCGAAAATTTAAACTACTGGCGCTCTGTCATTTACTAGAATGAATTTCATGTTGACCGGAATACGAAAGTTCCTTGTCTCCGCCGCAGTACTAGCCCTCGGCGGCATGTCGTTCGCGGTGCCGACGAACGCGCCGCGTTGGTATGTGCAGTCAACTCCGAGGGTAGTGTCGCAGGAAGTCCAATTCTCGAACGGCAACGTACATCTGGTCGGCACGGCTTATTTACCCGCCACCGGCGATCACCTGCCCGCCGTCGTCGTTCTGCACTCGGCCTCCGCCGGCACGCGCGAGGCAGCGCTTTACGGGCATTTGTCGGAAGCCCTGCCCGCCATCGGTATCGCTGTTTTGATCTACGATCGCCGCGGAGACGGTCAGTCGTCAGGCTCTCGAGACAACATCGATTATGAAACTTTGGCCGATGACGGCATCGCCGGACAACACGCCCTCGCTCGTATTTCGCGCATTGATCCTAAGAAGATCGGCTTCTGGGGATTGAGCCAGGGCGGCTGGCTCTCCGTTCTGGCCGCGGAACGCAGTCCCGACGCCGCCTTTGCTATTTCCATTTCCGCTCCACTCGTCTCGCCCGAAGAACAAATGCGGTTTGCCATGACCAACCTCATGACCATCCGTGGCTACGCGCAAGCCGACATTCAACAAATGCTCGACACTCGCAAGGCTTGGACTGGTTATCTTCGGGGCAATAACTCCCGCAGCGCCGCCCTGAGTGCTCTGCGCGACGCCGAGTCCAAAGCCTGGTTCAAACTGGTTTATCTGCCCAAGTCCTCCCAATTGACCAGCGATCCTGAACACGATTCCTATCGCCGGGAAATGGACAACGATCCGGCCGCCGAGGTAGCGAAGGTGCGCGTGCCGTTACTGCTGCTTTACGGAGACTCCGATCCCTGGATCCCTGTGGCGGAAACAATCCAGAGACTGCAATCGCTCGGCAATTCGAAGCACAACGTCGAGTTTGCGGTCATTGCGAATGCAGACCACAAAATGAGGTTTCCAGTGGATGAGACCATGCAGGTCGACGCGGACACCGTCCGCAAAGACGCTCCTCAGATGCCGGCGTACTTCGTAGTTCTAGGCTCGTGGCTTTCGCGGCACGCGGCAAACTGAAGCTCTTTCTAACACTTCAAACCTTCCGATCGCCGCCCCAGTAAGGCTCGCGCAGAATGCGCTTCAAAGTTTTTCCCGCCGTGCTACGCGGGAAATCTTCGCAGATCTTCACTTCGTGGATACGCTGGTGCTTGGCGTCGACGCGTTCATTGATCCAGTCGCGTAACCCTTCCGCCGTAATCGCCGCCTCTTCGCGGAGAATCACCGCGGCTAGCGGGGTCTCGCCCCACTTTTCGCTGGGAATTCCAAACACGGCTACCTCGCGCACCGCCGGATGCTGCGCGATGACCTCTTCGATGTCTTTCGGAAAAACGTTAACTCCGCCCGAGATGATCATGTCTTTCTTGCGGTCGACCAGATACAGGAATCCATCTTCATCGCAGTAACCGAGATCGCCCGTATGCAGCCAGCTATCGACAATCGCCTCGGCGGTCAAATCTGGACGTTTGTAATAACCCGGGGTAAGCGCCGGCCCGCGCCCGATGATTTCTCCGATCTCTCCCCGAGCCGCATTCCCGCCCTGTTCGTTCAAGATACGCATCTCAAAAAATGGTTGCGGCAGCCCGACAGAATTCGGCTTCGATGCGTATTGATCTTTATCGAGCACCGTAATAAATCCTTCGGTCAGCCCGTAGAGTTCATAAAACCGGCCAGGAAGCCAGCGATTCAGTTTTTCCTTGTGCTCGATATGTAAGGGCGCCCCCACCGTGCCGATCATTTCGAGCGAACTCAATGCTTGCGCCGAAAAATAAGGAGAACTCAATAGACCGACAATCTGCGAGGGAACCATCATGACGTGGGTAACACGCTCGCGCTCCACCGTTTCGATGAACTTGCGCGGATCGAAGCTCTTCATCAGCACATAAGTTGCGCCCACATACATGGCAGGCATCAGCGTGACAAACGCGCCGTTAAAGACAATCGAGCCTGCGTGCAGTACCACACTTTCCGGGTTCATGCGGAAGGTCGACGCAAACATCATGCAATAAATCGAACGTATGTAATGCGTGAGTACGATTCCCTTGGGTGATCCGGTTGTGCCACTGCTGTAAATAATGTTGTAAGGATCGGCGTCGGCGATTGCAACTTCGGCAGGCTCAGACTCGCTCGCCCGCCGCGTCAACTCTACGTAATCGCCGAATCTATTCTGGACGCCTGAGTGCTGCACGGCCTCGGTAAAGATGAACCGATGGTCGGGAATACTTCGCAGTTCACTCCGCAGGGCAGCAACTGTTTCTGCAAAATCCGAGTCGGCAATGATCGTCCCGACGTCTGAATCCTGAATCAACGTGACCAGCGCCTTTCCACGCAGAAGGGAACTGAGCGGTACGACCACCGCGCCGATCTTGGCCGCTGCCCAGTAAGTCTCCAGCAAGCCCAGACAGTTGGGCAGGATGGTGGCAACTTTGTCTCCCTTGCGAACGTGGAGACAGCAAAGCGCATTGGCAAGCCGGCTGACCCGAGCATTGAACTCGCGAAAGGTTAGCCGCTGTTCGTCGCAAACCAATGCCGTGTGATTAGGGCGGCCACGCGCATTCCGGGGAAGAAGCGAGCCAATATTCATGTCGATTTGTCCTTGCTCGCAATGTCGTTCAGGGGCGCAGTTTGTCGTTGAGGCCAACAATAAGATCGGCGATCTTCGCGGCGGGCTGCTCGCCCAGAACAATGGTGTAGTGCGTGGTGCCGGGAATCTTGTGGTCCTCGATGTGCGGCATGAGCGCGCGGAATTGCGCAGTGAATTCATCCGGAAACAGTGGCGCTTGTCCGGGTATAAATCCGCTTTCGGCGCGTATCAGCATTGTCGGCACACGAATCGCCTTCAGGCGCGCGCTGATCGCGTCGGGCCGAAACGATTCTCGCAGATCGGCCACCACGCCCGCCTCAGATGCTTTCGGCTGCACTGGGCCCTCACCGCCAACTTCGTAATCGAGAAAAGCTTCCACCCACGGATTCCATTCGCTGGCAGGGAAGTGCGGCTGCGCTCGCCAGAACTCGCGGTAAGCCTGCCGCGAAGGATAGGTTTGACTCAACTGCTTGATGCGCAGCGCGAGCGCCGCCGCCACACCTCCGCCCGCAGAATCCGCCAGAGGAGTATTGGGCACAAGCCCGCCATCGATGAGCACCAGGCCGGAGACGAGAGCAGGTTCTTGCGCCGCCAGCGCGGCTGCAATAAAAGCGCCCATGGAATGTCCCACGACAACGCTCGGCCCCAATCCCATCGCCCGCATGGCCGCTGCCACATCGCGCGCATGTTGCACAAATCCGTAGCCGGTTTCCGGTTTGTCGGAATCGCCACGCCCCCGCAGGTCGGGAGCAAAAAGCGCGCATCGTCCCGCCAACCGTTCCGCAATGCCGACAAAATTCAGGTGCGAAGCCGTCAGCCCATGCAGCGCAACCACAGGTGCGCCGCGTCCCGGCCAGTACCCGAAGGCCAGTTCCACCCCATCGCCCGGCAAGCGTCCAAGCGCATGACGGATAACCTTGATGAAACCCTGCGAGAGCGTATTCTCCGGCTTCATCGCCAGCCTCCGATAAGGCGTTTTTCGAATCCTATCCTGTCCGACGCTCCAGTAAAAAATGGCGTCTCGCCCCTCGCGCCTCTCTCTAGAAATTCACCTTCATCGCAAATTGAATCACCCGCGGCCCCGTGCTGGTCGCTACGATCTGTCCATAGCTGTTAGATTCGTAAACCGCGAAGTTAGTATTGGGAGCCACTGGATTTGCGAAGCTAGCGTGGTTGAACGCATTAAAGAATTCCGAGCGGAACTCCAGTTTCGACCGCTCCGTAATCGGAAAGTATTTGACGACAGAAATATCCGCATTTTGCTGATCCGGTCCGCGCAGGAGGTTTCGTCCGGCATTTCCAAAATCTCCTGGCAGGGTTGCAGGCGAAAAACAAGCAGTGTTGAAAAACTCCGTCAGTCGCGATTCCACGCTGCCACCGCGAACCGGATTACATCCCGGCACGTAGTCAGCGCGCGCCTGCGTGGCTTCCGTGTCATTGGTCACAACTGTGAATGGCGTGCCGCTCTGCCATACAAACACGCTGGCCAGTTCCCATCCATTCACGGCCTGGCGGGCGAAAACTGAATCGCCTTTGTAGAACTTGGGCAGGTCGTAAATACCGCTGAACACAAAACGGTGATGCCGGTCGTAATCGGAGTTGGCATAGTTATGTAACATGCCCGGCGCCTGGTTCCCAGGGACAACCGAAACGTTACTCGTGCCGGTGGCGTCGCCGGAATAGTCGTCGAGCGAATGGCTCCATGTGTAAGACGCAAGGAATTGCAGACCGTGAGAGAACCGCTTGGTGAGGCTTGCCTGCAGAGAGTTGTAGCTCGAAACGGATGAACTCTGCATCAAGTGGACACCTAAACCTTGCGTTGCCAGAGCCGATAACCCTGGGCCATAAGGGGAGGGGTAAGCGAGGGCCTGCGGTCCGATAGCCTGGTTGAAATCAACCAGACGATATAACTTGCGTCCAGTAGAGCCCACGTAAGCTAGATTTAACATCCAGTTATTGGCGAATTCATTCTCAATGCCAAAACTGTATTGCTGGATGTAGGGCGTGCGGAAATCGTGAAGATCCGGGTAAATGCCATTGGCAGGAACTACCGCGATGCCGGTGGGCGAAAGAGGGGTGGGGGCTTGCGTCAAGAACGCTGGCGGACCCCCCAGGGGAAAGATTGCCGGGTTAGTGAAAGCGAAGGGGTAGCTGCTCGGCGGCGGAACATTCACGAACGGTGTCGCAATAGGCGTTAAATCCGTTTGCGCCAGCGTGTAGTAGGGGAAGTTCAAAATCTGAAGGTTCAAGAGGCGCGAATTTGCCCGATCGTAATAAATCCCGTACCCGCCACGAACCACTAAGCGATTCGAGAATCCCTCGGGTTGCCAGGAAAAGCCGATTCGGGGCGCAAAGTTGTTCTTGTCGGAGGAAACCAAAGAAGGTTGCACAGTCGGGATTCCAGGGATGGGATTCTTCGCATTGGATGCCTGCACAAATCCACCGGTAACGACCACGTCACCGGCTCCCTGGGTACCCGTATATGTGAGGCGATCCGGATCGAATCCAACCATGCGCCCTTCCGCTTCCGTAAACGGGCCAAAGAAATCGTAGCGCACGCCCAAACTAAGCGTGAACCGATCGGTCAAATGCCAGTCATCATTCGCAAATCCGTTCAAATCATGCGCGTTTAGGAGCCGGTTGTTTACTCCAGATCCCATGATGGTTACATCGACAGAGTCGCCCACCCCGCCGAGAAATTCGTAGAAGCCATTTCCTGCGTACTGCGAGGGGCATCCCAGTAGTGGAACGCAAAAAATTCCCGCGTAAACCATTTGGCCGCGGGTATAGAGATTAAAAGTTTCGTTCAAACTGTGATGTTTGTACTCCCCGCCGAACTTCAGGCTGTGATGGCCTTTCTGCCAGCTCAACGTGTCGCCAATCGTGTAAGTCCTCTCTACGCCACCGTTGTCGGAGAAAGGGTTGGCACCCAAATCGAAGTAGTTTGCCACCGCCATTTCCGGCATACCGCCGAACAGACTGGCCAGTGGCGACGAGATGCTTAAATCTGACGACGAGAATGGCTCCTGCGGCTTGGAACCCGTAGTGATGAAACCAAAGCCGAAGTGCAAATCGTTGACCACATGCGAAGACACAAGCTGGGTGTCGTCCAGCGACAACACTCTCTGATTGAGATTCGCCGTGCCGCCAAAACCGGGAACCGGCAGGGCGTTGGTGAGTCCGAACAAATTAAATAAAGCCTGCGTCGCCGGATTGTTCGCCCCAAAAAATTTTGCCGACAGCCGGTTCTTCCCGGAGAGTTGGAAATCCAGATTCGCATTGATCTGGTCTTCGCGGAATTTAGAAACCCCATCGACCGGCGTGTTACACAAGCCATTGATCGGTACGCAATTAGCGGGCGCAGAAGGGATTACGAACGAACCGTTGGGCAATGTCGCCTGCAGAAGAGCTTTGGCGGTGGGGTCGAAGCAAGGAGGAAAGGTGAAAGCAGTTGGAGTTCCAACGCAAGGTGATAAGCCATACGATGCAGCGAATGCATTCACTCCCGAATCCGATCGGTCGTTGGTAAGGTTGTCGGGAATTACGACCGTGCCAATGGAATTCAGCAGCGAGGTGGCATTCCGCTCGCGGCTTCCCTGGTAGGAGACGAAAAAGAACACCCGGTCCCTGACTAGCGGGCCGCCCAGTGTGCCTCCGAACTGATTACGCTGGTACTGTGGTCGCTTTACCTCCGAAGCATTGAGAAAGTAGTTGTTGGCATCCAGATCGGTGTTGCGAAGAAATTCGTAGGCGTTCCCGTGAAAGTTGTTGGTCCCCGATTTCGTGACCGCGGCCACTACTCCTCCAGCCACTCGCCCCTGCGAGGCGTCATATTGGCTGGTTTGGACAATGAATTCCTGCAGAGAATCCGTCGCCGGCACCGCAAGGTTGGGAGTCGATCCGGTGCCAATCGAGTTCGCGTCTGTGCCATTGATGATCACCGAGTTCGAGGTCGAGCGCATCCCATCCACATAGATTGGCGCCGCGCCGCGTCCCAACTCCGCCGAGTTTTGCACGGGACCCGAGGTTCCCGTTGTCAGAGTTAGCAATTGCTGAAAGTTTCGAGTTGGCAGCGGCAGTTGCCGGATCTGTTCCTGGTTGATGACCGTGCCTTGCGCCGGACTCTCCGTATCCAACAACGGCGTCTCAGCGGCGACTTCAACCACCGCTTTCTGCGACGCTACCGTGAGCGGCAAATCCAGAATCGTGGTCTGGGTGATTTGGACAATCACGCTCTCCGCGGTCGCTTTGCTGAATCCGGCCTTGTCCCCTTCTACCCGATAGGCTCCCGGAGGCAGCAGCGAAAACGTGTAATGCCCGCTCGCATCGCTGCTCGTGGTGCGTTCGACTCCCGCCGAACTTGTGAGGGTAATCTTGGCTCCGGCGACGAGCGCGCCGCTCGCGTCCTTCACCACGCCCGTGATCTGCCCCGTCGTCGGAGACTGCGCCGACCCGACAGCAGCGAACCAGAGAAAACTCACCACAGTGAAAAGCAGAACAGCTCTTCGCAGTTGCATACCCTCTCCTTAAGCCTCAGCCAGTGCTTCAAGTTGAAATTTGAGCCGCTACTTTTTCTTGCCCGAAATGACTCGTCCTCCGGTGTAGAGAAGGACGAGTTGATTGATGGCCTCGTCGTCACTCATGCCCAAATGCCGTTTCGCCCCAAAAAGTTCTTCCGCCAGAAAGTAAGTAAAAAATTGCAGATAAATCGCGGTGTAGGCGAGCGCGGGATCGACTCCGGCCGGAAATGTAATCTTCGATCCCCGAATGACCGCGCTCCCATACGTCCGAAGTCCTCCCGCAATTTCACGAAAGCTATGAATGAAGTGCTTGTGCCGGAACTCGACCACATCGATGTACATCAGCCGCCAGTAATCCAGATTATCTGAGACCACCCGCCCGATCGCCTTGGCCAGCGCTCTTAGAGAATCCGGATCAAGCGAAGCCATCAAAGGAATCAA
Organism: uncultured Acidobacteriaceae bacterium; assembly: GCA_963775845.1. Classification (GTDB taxonomy): domain Bacteria; phylum Acidobacteriota; class Terriglobia; order Terriglobales; family Acidobacteriaceae; genus Acidiflorens. The sequence goes on from CAVZKN010000003.1 coordinate 177,972, forward strand.
TTCCTTCTGCCGGATCGCCTCCATCTTGCGTCCCAGGTGGTTCGCCAGGGCGATAAAAATCTCCTCTTTGGTGTCGTAATAGATATAAAGCTTGCCCATCGAGATCCCGGCCTTCTTGGCGATTTCGCGTACCGTGGTTCCATGGAATCCTTTGCGAGTAAATAACTGCAGCGCCGCCCGCTCAATCTTGAGTTTGTTTTTCTCAACTGTGCCACGCAGCAGCTTGGGCATCTTGCTCCCAACCGGCTCCTCGCTTCCCCAACTCAAAGCGAGCGCTCGCTCTTTATAATGCGATAGGGTTTTACCTTGATTCGCGTTATCATGTCAAGAAAAATTTTGTGGGCACCCCACGAGGAGGGTTTGGTGAAAGGAAAAGTTGCGGTTATTACGGGCGCCGCCAGTGGAATCGGCTATGCCATTGCCAGGTCTTTCGCCGAAGCTGGAGCCAACTGTCTGATCGCCGACGTTGATCCCGCCGCCGGAGATCGAGCCCGTTCAGAACTCGCCGCGATCGGCCCTGCGTGCACTTTTGTCGCCACCAACGTCTGGGATTCCGCCGAGGTGCGCCGCCTCATGGATACCGCCATCGACAACTACGGCCGCCTCGACATCCTCGTCAACAATGCCGGCCTGCAGCATGTTTCTTCCGTCGTCGACTTCCCCGAAGACCGCTGGAACTATCTCATCGGCGTCATGCTCACCGGCACGTTTCTCTGCTGCAAATACGCCTTGCCGCACATGATCCGCCAAGAGTGGGGACGCATCATCAACATCGACTCCTTGCACGGCAAGGTCGCGTCGCCTTTCAAATCAGCCTACGTTGCCGCCAAGCACGGTGTTTTAGGATTGACCAAAGTGGTGGCCCTCGAAGTTGCGGAGCACAACATCACCTCCAACGCAATTTGCCCCGCCTACGTGCGTACGCCGCTGGTGGAAAAGCAGATTCAGGATCAGGCAAAGCGCCATGGTATCTCGCCCGAAGAGGTGGTCGGAAAAATAATGCTGGAGCCCGCCGCCATCCGCCGCCTGCTCGAGCCCGAAGAAGTGGCCTCCCTCGCTCTCTATCTATGCTCAGATAAGGCCTCGGGAATTACGGGCACGGCCATCGACATCGACCTCGGCTGGACCGCCCGCTGATCGCCCTTATCCCGGGTAGGTGCCGGTGATATAGCCTTCCAGTTGCTGGATCGTCTGCGCCTGACCCGAGATGATCCAGCGCACCAGGTCGCCAATGGAGACGACCCCAACCACGCCCTCGTCGCTATTGCGCAGAACCGGCAGATGGCGAAATCGATGCTTGGTCATGATATTCATGCACTCGTCGACCGTGTGCTCCGGATTCACGAACACGACCGGACTGGTCATGATCTCGCGTACCTTCGTTTCCTTCGAGGAATGTCCCTTCAAAATTACTTTCCGCGCGTAGTCCCGCTCCGACAATATGCCGACGAGTTTGTCGCTGGAAATGACCAGCAAGGCGCCCACTCCATGCTCGGCCATCTTTTCTATCGCTTCGTAGACGGATTGTTCCGGCGCTATCGATAGAACTTTATTTCCGGCTTTGCTTCTCAGCACTAATTCAATCCTGTCGGAAAGATTCATCCGGCCTCCTCGTTCTTGGTCGACCATTGCCTTCATAACTCCCATGGAGACGAATCCTACACCGTTCGTCCGTTACAGACCAGAGCTTTTGGAGGCTGAGCCAAGCAGAGAGGTTGCCCTCAGCACAGGAGAAGTGTAGAACAGCAAGGGGTAGGGCCAACAAAATCAAATGTCGATCAGTTTGTCAGAGTGGCGGCTGAGATACCAGCAAGGGCTGTAGCCCATTTGCGGAAACAAGGAATGCACGCAGGTGTCGGTCTCGAGCGGTCCCGGTTCGTACTGAATCTTTCCCGCCTTCACGTGGATTACATACATCACGTTCATCTGCACCTGTCCAAATTGCGGCCGCCCGCCGGGAATCTGGTAGCGCACCGAGCAATAGTCCCCCGCATAAACCAGCAGCACCAAAATTACGACGACTCCTATGCCGATGACGATTGCACGTTGCATATTTTTCCCAGTGTAGAGGTCTCTCCTCCCAACAATCCGCACCCCGCAGATCCTACGGCCGGATTTCGATGGGAGTTCCATCGGGCACGAGCTCCCAGATTTCATCCATTTCGTTGTCGGTTACGGCGATACATCCATCCGTCCAATCGCGTGCTCGATGAACGGCACCTAGCCACCCGAAACCATTTGGGAGGCCATGAACCATGTTGTCCCCGCCGGGATCCACTCCGTGTTGAGACGCAGTTTTTCTATCCTGCTCCTTGGGATAGGAAACGTGAATCGACTTATAGAAGCGGCTGTTCGCGTTTCGGCGGTCGAGGATGTAATCACCCTCCGGAGTCCTGTGATCCCCCTGTTGCTGTTTGGTGCCACCCGGTGAGCCTCCAAGAGCAACCTTATAAGTCCGCAAAGCTTTCCCCTGCGAGAGCAAGGTAAGAGTCCGCTGGCTTTTTACGACAATTACCTTGTCCGCCTTCATCGCCTGGCCTTCGGTCGCCAGCATCCCGATAAGCAATAGTAAGATCATGGCCGCAGTACGGATGTACTACATTTGAATGTTAGCCTATACATGCTGCCGAAGGCCTTGGCTTTCGTATCAGGGCATCGCTTTCAGCGATGGCCCCGGTCGCTCGAAATCAAGGCCCCCTTTAGGGACGGGGCTACTCTCTCGGCAGCTACGAAACCGTGATGGCGAAACGTCTCCACAATTCCAAGATACTCATTCTGTTCGTGCTGGTTGGGGCCGCGAACCTATGGGCGGCGACCACCGCTCACTGGACCGTGGTCAATCAGCCCGCCCGCCTCGTCAACGGATCTCCCGTTCTCTTCCGCGTCACCACACCGCAGCCCGCGCGCACGCTCTCCGCGCAATGGCTGGGCCATGAAATCGAATTCAATTTCGATGCCGCCCAAAAAGTCTGGTTCGCGCTCGCCGGAGTCAGTCTTGAAACCAAGCCCGGAACCTACCCCATCGACCTTCACGCCGAAACACCCGCAGGCCAAGCCATTTCATTCGCGAAGAAAATAAGAGTTGCAAGCCAGCGCTACCCCCGCATACCGCTGCAAGTTCCTACGCGCTACACCGCGCCCAGCCCTGAAGACCAGCAAGAGATCGATAAGGACAAAAAAATAAAAGCAGATGCATTTAAAACCCTCAGCCCCGAGCGCGTATGGAGAGGCCCGTTCAATCCTCCCGTCAACGCCGAGATCTCCGATGTGTTTGGAGTGCAGCGCGTTTTCAACGGCACCGTTGAGAGCACGCACCAGGGGCTAGATTTCCGTGTCCCCACCGGAACCGAAGTCAAAGCCGTAAATGACGGACACGTCATCCTTGCGCAGCCTCTCTTCTTCGAAGGCAATTGCGTCGTGATCGATCATGGCCAGGGATTGCTTACCCTTTACCTGCACCTATCGAAATTTCTGGTCAAAGAAAACGACCATGTGAAAAAAGGCCAGCCCATCGGCCTCAGCGGAGGCACTGGACGCGCTACCGGTCCGCATCTGCATCTAGCCGTCCGCTGGCAAGGCGTGTATCTAAATCCGGCGGTGCTGCTTAAATTAAAACTGCCCTGAGCTCCTCTTATTTCTTAAGCGTTGTCATCCTGAGCGAAGCGAAGGACCTATGTACTAGGCCGCTGAGCGCGTCGATTACTGTCTGTCTCTCATGGAAATTTGTATCCGTATCCAAGCTAACTGCCAAAGGCTTCCACCCGCGCCATCACGTCATCCGCCTCCCACACACCGTCGCGAAACGTAACGCTCTTTCCCGAGATTGCCGGAATACGTTCGCCCGGAACAACAATCCCCACCAGATTGAGCGGATCAGCCGCCGCAATTACAACTCGCTCCCCCGTCGCCGCGTGCGGCAACTTGCGCTGCGCACGCAATGATTCAACCGCCACCGGTAGCGCGAACTGCTCGCCCACAAAGCCATCCACAAATCGGCCGCCGCGCACCTCGCCGCGATCTTCGAGCCGCCGGAATCCGATTTGCAATTCACGCCAGCGCGGCAAATTCGTCTCCCGCGCCAACAGATCGCGAAAGACCACGCCATAGCGCCGCAGCAGCATCCAGCAGCACGATTCAACGCTGCGATCGCGGTCCGCGCCCTCGGCATGCAAGAGTGACCACCGCCCCGGAGCGTGACGAGGCCGTCGCACTTTCCCGATCCCTCTCGTTCCGCCTCCGCCCGAAGTGCCTTTCGGTGTCACCAGTGCGCGCAAGTTTTCGAATCCGTCAGCGGTCACCAGCCCCGCGGCGACCAGCTCCCAAAGACCAGTTTCAATCTCCGCCTTGAGCCGCTCCGTAGCGCGCACCATATCAGGAAAGAACAACGCTCCGCGCTGCTTCAAAAGTCCCAGCACCTCCTGCGCCACCGGGCTCAGGAATGATGTTGCCGAATCCTCCGCTCCAGGATGATGCGCCCGCATCCAATCCGCATCCTCGCGCACAAAGAACGCAACCGGAGCCACCCGCGTAGGAATCACTCGCCGCCGGTTCTCGCGCCCGTTCTCTTCGCTCCCCATAACCTCAAGCGTTGCCGGATGCGGCGATAGCCGCCCCCAGCCAGCTACTCCCGAAAGGCAAAGCTGATCGAGATAAGCCGGATCGTAATCTGAAACTCTTCGCGCCAGCACAAACCGTTCCCACGCACTGGCCGGAATCTCAAACCCCTGCAGTTGCCGGATCACCTCCAACGTGCCATGCTCGCCCCGCACCTGCGTGCCCGGAGCAATATGTTGCCAGCGCAATAACCAACTCATAAACTGCGCCGCCGTGCCCGGAGCAATCTGCTTGCGCAAAGTAGCAACCGTCAGCCGGTGGATGCGAGCGAGAAGACGTCGCTCGCACCATTCAGTTTCGGTCTTGCCCTGCTCCGCGTGGGGAGAGCCCGTTTCGCCTGTCCGCGCCAGCGCGGCGCGCCCGTCTTCCGCCCGCAAAGTACGCGAGCGGAACGTGCCCCGCAAAATTGCTCCTGAAGCCTCGATCCGCAGCAGAGCTTTTTCAATTTCGGATGCCGGCACTCCGAGCAGTTCGCCAATCTCCGATGCGGTAGTTGGACCAAGATGCGCAATCCATCCTTGCACCGCGGTCAGCAGCACATCGTCGGAACCTGGGCTTGACCCTGTGGTGGCGGAGCTCTGCTCCGCCCGGACGGGGCCGTGCCCCGCATCGACATGATGCAGAGCCCGAAAACATTCAAGCCGCTCGGCCGCAACCCAATACTTCCGCCCCGCTGCTTCCGCCACAATCGCGCGATTAGCCTGTTGCAGCCGATCAAAGAAGTGTTGCCACTCGCCAGTGACATTCAAGCGGCCACTATCGCCCGGTTGCACTAACTGAGAGCTGAAAGCTGAAGGCTGAGAGTAGTCCACCGGCACGATCACCAGCGTATGCAGCACGTCATGCAATTCGTCGGCGTCGCGCACATCCGGCGAGGCCTCCCGTTGCACCTGCGCAATCGCAGCCGGATCAAGCGCTCCAATCTCCTCTAGCACCGAAGCCGGCAACACACGCCGCATCTCAACCGCGCGCGCCCGCCGTTCTTCCAGCGGAGCATCGTCGAGATACGCATAAGGATTCGCATTCAAAATCTCATGCGAGAACTGCGAAGGGACCGGAGTATCCACCGCTAAACAACGAATCCGCCCCTCTTCAATTCCGCGCAACACTTCGCGCAGCCCGTCAATGTCCAGCGCCTCGGTGAGCACATCCTTCATCACCTCGCGCACCAGCGGATGATCCGGAATCTTAATGTCGCCTTCAATATTTTCCTGGCAAGCCGCCACATCAGGAAATACCGAAGCCAGCAGATCGTCCGACCGCATGCGCTGAATCTGCGGCGGAACTTTCTTCCCGCCCTGAAAACGCAACAGGGCCAATGCCCGAGTAGCATCCCACCGCCACCGCGTCCCAAATATCGGAGAGGCAAGCGCCGCCTGCTCCAGAATCGGCGCCATGGTCTCTGAATGCAGGAATTGAAAAACGTCCGCCAGCGGAAAGCTGTGCTGTTCCGCGAGAGCAATGTTCAATCCGTTATCGGTTGCCGCCGCCTGCAACTCAAAATTGAATCCGCGGCAGAAGCGCTTCCGCAGAGCCAACCCCCAGGCCTTGTTGATCCGGCCGCCAAAAGGAGCGTGGATGATCAACTGCATCCCGCCGCCTTCATCAAAAAATCTCTCGGCAATAATTGTCGTCTGCGTCGGCACATCGCCGAGCACCGTGCGTCCTTCGAGCGTGTACTGAATCAACTGCTCCGCGCCCGAGAGATCGAGCCCGCATTCCTCGCCCAGCCACGCAACCGTCTCGGCAACCATCGGAAGGTTTCGCCAGCCTTCCACCGGAAGCACGCCCGGCAGCCGCTCGCTGATCTCCCGCCGCAATTCGCCCAATTGCTGCGAAAGCTCGGCCGTTCGCGCCGGCGCTTCTCCGCGCCAGAACGGCACACTCGGCGGCTGGCCGTGCGCATCTTCAACCAGCATGCGCGATGTTTTACCCTCGACCCGCCGGATGCGCCACGAAGTGTTGCCCAGCAGCATCACATCCCCAGCCAGACTCTCGACGGCAAAGTCTTCGTCAACCGTTCCGACGACGCCCCCATCCGGCTCTGCCACTACTGTGAACAGAGCATTGTCAGGAATCGCGCCGCCGCTGGTAATGGCCGCCAGCCGCGCCCCCCGCCGCGCCCGTAATCTGTGGTTGATGCGATCGTGATGCAGAAATGCGCCAAACCGCCCACGCTGCGAGGCGATTCCCTCCGACAGCATCACCAGCACTTCGTCGAAGGTTTGGCGTGAAAGATTGCGATAAGGATAAGCTCGTTTCACCAGCGCAAACAGTTCGTCTTCATCCCAGCCGTCGTCAAGCTTCGACGCTTCGAGAGTTTGCTGCGGCGACGCATTGCCCGTGGAGCGCCGCGCATCGCCGCCCGGCCGTCCCGCAGCCGCGCAGCAAGCCACGATCTGCTGCGCCAGCACATCCAGCGATTCCTCGGGAAAAATCAGCCGGTCGAGTTCGCCCCGGCGAATCGCCCGCACCAGCACAGCGCATTCCGCCAGATCGTCGCGAGTCGTAACAAAAAATCGCCCCTTGGGAACCGCGCCGCGCCAGTGTCCCGACCGCCCGACCCGCTGCAGCGCCACCGCAATCGAGCGCGGCGAACTGATGTGGCAAACCAGATCCACGGTTCCCACGTCAATGCCCAACTCCAGCGAAGCCGTCGCCACCAGTACCCGTACCTGACCTTCTTTCAGCTTCCGCTCCGCCTCCAGCCGCAACTTGCGCGACAAGCTTCCGTGATGCGCCGCCACGTTCTCATCGCCTAGCCGTTCCCCCAGTTGATGCGCAATGCGCTCCGCCAGCCGCCGAGTATTCACAAACACCAGCGTCGAGCGATGAGCATTCACCAACTGCACAATGCGCTCGTAAATCTCTTCCCACATCTCGTTCGAGGCGACCGGCCCCAGTTCTGACGCCGGAACCTCCACTCCCAGATCAAGCGTGCGCTTGTGTCCAACATTCACGATCACCGGGTCCGGCCGGGGATGTTGAGGGTCGGAATTGCCGCCAAGAAATCGTGCGACCTCCTCAATCGGCTTCTGCGTGGCCGAGAGACCGATGCGAACGGGCGGACGATAAGTCAGCGCCTCCAGCCGCTCCAGCGAAAGCGCAAGATGCACGCCGCGCTTGTCGTCGGCCACGGCATGAATTTCGTCCACAATCACCGTCTCAACGTCGCGCAAAATGGCGCGGCTCTTCTCCGCCGTCAGCAGGATGTAAAGCGACTCGGGAGTCGTCACCAGAATATGCGGCGGCCGCTTCAACATCAGCCGCCGGTCTTTCATCAGCGTGTCGCCGGTGCGCACCGCCGTCCGAATCTCCGGCATCAGCAGCCCGCGCTCCCCCGCCATCCGCAGAATTTCGCCCAGCGGAATTTCCAGATTCTTCTGAATGTCGTTGCCCAGCGCCTTCAGCGGAGATACGTACAGAACTTCAGTGCGGTCGCGCAGTTCACCAGCCAGCGCCTTGCACACCAGCCGGTTGATGCAGGCAAGGAACGCGGCCAGAGTCTTGCCCGACCCGGTAGGGGCAGAGATCAAAGTAGTGTGCCCGGCCAGGATGTGTGGCCAGCCTTGCTCCTGCGGTTCCGTAGGAGTAGAGAAGCGAGCCGTGAACCACTCCTGCACCAGCGGATGGGCCCAGGCCAACGAGGGGGAAACTGCGGAAGACATGAGAAATATTGTAACGAGAACGACGGGTTTCGTAAAACGTTCGCCCATTTCAATGAGAGGCGATTTCGCCTTGACGCACGCATTATGTGATGAATATGATGAATATGAATAATTCCGGAGGGAGACATGCCCAGCACGAGAGTTTCCGCACTCACCCGCGAAGATATAACTACTGCCGCCAGGCGATTGCAGGGCAAGCGCCCGACGAAATGGACGGCGATTGTCGAGGGGCGGGAGGTACCTGCAAGGCCGCTGGTCCTCGCGGCAGCGGGAGTGCCTCCCAATGACCCCACCAACTCTCACCAAGCCGTCGCAATTCTCAAGAATTTTGGATTTGACGTTCGTTATCAGGGCGAGAACGTGCCAGATGTTCGCACGGAGGTCCAATCGCCCTCCATCGACGATTTGCTCCGCAGCCTCCGGGGCCGGTACAAAAACACGCCGTCGATGCTGGAGGACCTGGAGCGTGACCGCAGGGTTGAGAAAGACCGGTCAACCCGGTGACCAAAACCTATGTGCTCGACGCTAGCGTTTTAGTGGGTCTTCTGACGAATATCACTGGATCCGAACGCGTCGAACGCCTGTTCAGAGGTGCTCAGTCGACTGCGCCGCTGCGGGTTTCTGCCGTCAACTGGGGAGAGGTCTTCTATATTGCATGGCAGCGATACGACGAGCATTCGGCCAGGCAAACATTGGCCGATCTTTCGCGTCTCCCCCTCCAAATCATCCCGGTCGATACTCCCCAAGCTCTGAAAGCAGCGGAGTTGAAGGCAGTCCACAAGCTCCCCTACGCAGATTGCTTTGCCGCCGCACTTGCCACAATAAATCAGGCCACGCTAGTTACTTGCGATCGCGATTTTGAGAAACTTGGACGCCATTTTCCTATCCTGTGGATTGCCCGCTAGGAAAATCCAGCATGGGTGCCGTTTGGTTTTTTGAGAGGTTAGAAGCTCAGGAAAGCGCGCTGGCGCCGGTTCCATTTTGCCAGATGCTAAAATCGCGCCAATGCCCAAACCATCCGCCACTGCCCGTGCCCGCAAAATCAGACTGATTATTTTCGACGTCGATGGTGTTCTCACCGACGGCAAAATCTGGATCTTCCCCGCCCCCGGAAATTCCCAGTCCAACGCGCAACCGAAAGTGATCGACAAAAATGCCCTGGGCGCCCCCGAAAAAGTCGAGGGAGGCTTCCTGCTCCACAGCGCCAGCCTGATTGAGGCCAAGGGTTTCCACGCCCACGATGGCACCGCCATCATGCTGGCTCGCATGGCCGGCATCAAGACGGGCATCATCACTAAGCGAATCTCCGAAACCGTCGCCCTGCGCATGCGCGATTTAAAAATGGATCACGTCTACCAGGGCATTCAGGATAAAGCCGCCGTCCTTCGTCAGATTCTGCAAAAGGATGGGATCACCGCGGCCGAGGCGGCTTTCGTCGGAGACGACGTCATCGACCTGCCAGCCATGCGAAGTTGCGGATTAGCAATTGCCGTCAAGAACGCGCGTCCCGAGGTCAAAGCCGAGGCCCATTGGATCACCCCGCATGCCGGAGGCGACGGCGCCGCCCGCGATGCCGTCGAACACATCCTGAAAGCGCAAGGCAAATGGAAGCAGGCAGTGGACGATTATACTTCGGAAAGACCCGGGTAGAATCTCGGAGACTTAGGTCTTCGAGCTCGGCCTCTCCTTGAGATCGAAGATCCGAGCGTCGACTAGCTGGGAATTTCTCCTCTTGCGGATGAGCCACAGCACGGCTGCCACTCCAATCCCCATGAGAAACGCTCCTATTAAGAATCCCTTCGCGATGGGCACGCTGACGAATCCCATCACAAAGAATGCGACTGCAACTAGGATTCCTGCAGCCTCCGCATCCACCTTCATCACCCGAAAAGGTCCGGGGTGCGGTTTGGGGTTCCATGCCTGCATGAACCAATTATCCTCCCGACTTAGGGCAAAGTCAGTGATATTACCTAAATTGGCGAAAACCCCGACTCTAGGAGTGGAACGGGGTTGGTTTTGGGAGGACGTGTACTTGACGAGAATCGTAGCGCCAAAAGGCCACTGCGCTTGGATAACCACCCACCGGTTGCTTGCTTGGGGCGTGCTCGGGTTAGCAACCGGTGGGTTTTTTGTCCTCCCTACTCACATTCGCTTTCAGGAGCGTTGACCTTGAAAACCCAGCCGCGGCTGGAAAGTTTCGCTTAACCTTCTATTTTTTCTTGCGCTCGAGGAACATCGTCCCAGGAAGATTCGTTCTCCTGCCGCGGTCCAGTCCCTAGTCCGAAACCGTGGTCGTCTTCGCCGCCATCAGTTCGGCGAAGCGTGGATCTTTCCGCAGCGTGCTGAACTCATTGTCCTTGTAGACGTTCTTGAGATCCTTGTAACCTTCCTCTTTCGCCTTCTTCAGATAGTGCAGCGACTGCTCGGCTACGCCTGTTCGCGCGTATATCTTGGCGAGAACATAATCGTAGTGCGCCTGATCCTCCGGAGAAGCAAGTTTAGCCTGAACCCCAGCGTGCGAGCTTCGAGCGAAGATGTCGGGATCAAGATCGATCGCCTTGGAATAACACTCAATGGCTAGGTCGAATCTATTCTTCGCAAAATACGCCGTGCCCAGATTGCTATAAAACGCCGCCGCGCCGTCTTTCAGCGCAATCGCCTTCCGATAACTCTTGATCGCAGCCCCGTAGTTCTTGGTCGCATAATAAATAACGCCCAGATTGTTATAGGCGTCGGCGTAACTGGGATCGGTCTTGACCGCGCGCTCGAAACTCTTCTTGGCTTCTTTAAAGCGCTGCATCAGCAGTTGGCAGATGCCGATTTTATTGAGCGCCGAAGCATTCGCCGGAGCCCGCCTGAGAGCAGCTTCGTAGTAGTCGATGGCGTCGAGAAAATTCTTCTCTTCTTTCAGATCGTCGCCACGCTGCTCCAGTTCCGCAGCCGTCGCTCCCGCAGCCGGCGGCTCAACCCGATGCTGCGGCGGAGGCCCAACCTCCAATTGTTCTGAACTCTGAGCTTGCAGTGGAAGAACAGGAAGAACGGCAACCACGAAGAGAATCGACAACAGAACCACGCGGATACGGAAAAGCATATCCCACCCCCGGCCGTACCTACAAAACTTCACAGTTTCGCGGTATCCCGACCCACTTTGCTAAGAAGCCAGCAAGTTTGGGGCCGCAAACCCCGGTGCCCCGACACTCCAGCTTACCCCGCCCTACCGCTGATCGCTGCTGGCGTTGCCGTCAGGCGCCGGAGGGTTCCGATCATCCTTCTTCCCCTTGAAAGCGCCTGCAATCTTGCCAAAAAAACCCTTCTTTTTCTTCCCCGCTTCCTGAGATTGGACACCATCAGGCCCCGCCGAGTTCCCGTCCGCACCCACCTTCGCCGGCCCATTCGTAGTCGGAGGAGGCAGCGGCTTCTCCGGGTTACCGCCAAACATGCGCGAGAAGAAGCCCTGTACCGCCCCGCCGCCCGTCTGGTCGCAGGTATCGTGCGGCTCTGTGCCCGCCACAAAGGCGATCGTGTAATCGTCCGGACACGAAGGCGTCGCCAGCCGGTTCGTGATCTTGTCGAGTTGCACATCGACCACTCCCTCGGGCTGGGTAAACGCCTTCACGTCCGAATACCGGGGCAGCGTCACCGCCTTCTTCATGAACTCGGCCCAGATCGGAGCCGCCGTTTGCGCTCCGCTCAAATGAATGTCGCTATAGTCGTCATATCCCACCCACACGATACAAAGCAGGTTGCTGGTGTAGCCGGCGAACCATCCATCATGCGAACTGCCCGTCTTGCCCGCCGCCGGAGCCGTAAAGCCGCGCGAGCGCACTCCATACGCGGTGCCGAAATTAATTACCCCCTCGAGCATGTTGGTCATGACGAACGCCACTCTTGGATCGAGGACCTGTTTTTTGTCGCTCGAAAAATTCATCACCACGTCGCCCTTCGAGTTGCGCACCGAATTCACAAACACCGGCGACAGCCGCAGCCCGCCGTTCGCGAAGCTGGTGTATGCCGACGTCATATCCACCGGAGTAGCGTCATAGGCGCCCAGCGCCATCGCCGGAGTCGCCTTCACCGAGGCAATCCCCGCCGCCCGCGCCAGGTCCGCCACTTTGTCATAGCCCACTTCTTCCGCCACTTTCACCGTAGCGTTGTTCAACGAAAGCGCCAGCGCGTAGCGCAGCGTCACATCGCCGTGATACTCCTCTTTGTAATTGCGCGGCTCATAGATCTGATCGCCATAGGTAAAGGTTGAAGGCTGATCGGCCACCAGCGATGCCGGTGTAATCACATTCGGCGAGCCGTCCAGCGCGGTATTCATCGCCGCAGCATAAACAAACGGCTTAAAGATGGAGCCCGTGGGCCGTTTGGCCAAAGCATGGTTCAGCTGGCTAGTCCCGTAATTGCGTCCCCCGACCAGTGCCTTGATTTCGCCCGTGTGCGGGTCCATGGCAACCAGCGCTACCTGCGGAGTCGGTCCCGGCGTCACCGTCGTTTCAACCTTGTTCTTCCCGACCTTGGTCTTATGCGTTCGCATCTTGGTGACCTGGTCGTCCACCAGTTTGATTCCAATTTCGACCGCCTGCGCCGCCGCCCGCTGCAGGTCGGGATCAATCGTCGTGTAGATGCGATATTCCTGATCGTTCACCTCGTGCTCGTTCAGCCTGCCTACAACGGTATCGCGCACCATATCGATGAAGTAAGGCGCGTCGCTGGCCTCCACGTTTGGCGGAGCCAGCTTCAGGGGCGTAGCCTTAGCCTTGTCAGCTTGCTCGCGCGTGATGTCGCCAGTCTCGACCATGGCATCAATCACGGTGTTACGCCGTTCCGTTGCGCGCTCGGGATGCCGGTAGGGCGACAGCGCGCTCGGTGCCTGGATCAATCCCGCCAGCAGCGCAGCTTCCGGCAAAGTGATGTCCTTGAGGTCCTTATTGAAATATGACTTCGATCCTTCCGCCAGCCCGGAAATCGTGAACGAGCCTCGCTGTCCCAGATCAACGCGATTCGCGTAGAACTCAAAAATCTGCTGCTTCGAAAATTTCTGCTCCAGTTCGACCGCGATCAGCATTTCGATCAGCTTGCGCCGAAACGTCTTCTCCGGACTCAGAAAGAATGCCCGCGAGAGCTGCATCGTAATTGTCGAACCGCCCTGCTGGTGACGCTTGTGCGCGATGTCGATATACGCGGCCTCGGCCAGCCGCATGAAATTAACTCCGCTGTGCTGAAAAAATCGGCGGTCTTCAATGGCCGTTACCGCCTCCACCATGATCTTGGGAATGTCGTCGTACTTCACCAGTTGCCGCTTCGAGCGTTGCTCGGCGTCAAACAGCGAAGTCAGCATCTGCGGCTCCAGTTCGTAAGCCTCCAGATCCCCCGCCGAGCGGCTATTGATGTTGGAAACCACTCCCCGGGCGATAGTGATGGTCGCCGCTTCCGGGCTGTGATAAGACTGAGGCCCCGGCATGATCTCGATCGCTCCTCCGTGCACCCGGTAATTTCCCAGCGGATCCTGCCCCTTCTCCGCATAGCCCGCATGGCGCAACGAAGCGGCAATCTCCGAGACGGTAGATTTTTCTCCCACGCGAACAATCTGCGGAGCCGCAAAGATCTTCGCCGAACTCGCGAATACCGGACCGCGGAAGCGCTGTTCGATGATCCGGTCGTATTTCACATACCAGTACGCAAAAAAGCCGACCACGACCAGCGAAGCGCAGAGAAAGCCGATCAAGGCAAAACGCACCACCGGATCGCGAGCAAGAAATCCGCCCTTGCCGCGCCCTTTTCCGCCCTGACCAGCCTGTCGCGATCCTGGAATTTTTAGCTTAATGGCCATAGAGACAGCTATGCACTCAATCAAAAAGCAATTCTCAGTCCATGAGTCTGAATAGGGCTAAGGTGCGTTTGTGATTGATTTTAAATCACAAGCCAGCCCCTACGGTAATTTGGATGCGTGTCAGGGAAGATACGGCTGTGGCAGGGAGGTTGCGCCGTCCTCGGTGGGCCTGCGATCGCTCATTCCGCCGCCCACCCAGGACGCATCTTCGTCATTGACCTTAGCGGCCCAGCACCATCGCCGTCTCTACCGGAGCCGTAGCGTGCCGCGCCACCTCCACTTCCAGTTTTCCCTCCAGCACCTCCCAGCCCATGTTGAGTCCCGGCGTCCAGATCGCCGTCAGAAAGTGCTCGCTGCCGTAGCAATGAAACAGAAAATGAGCTTTGTCCTCTGGCGCCTTGCCTAGCTTGGGCGTTGCCAGAAAAGTTGCCACCCGGCGCGTGTCGTCGAGGCTTTGAATCCGCAGCCAGCCGTTAGAGACTCTCTGAATGGAATACTCCCCAGCCGGCAAACGATCATTCTCGACTACGAAGGCAAATGGCACCTTCACCTTCATGGGGCCGGAGTACTGCGCCACTGCCGGTGCCGCGCTCACCACCATCAGCATCATCGTGATTGCCAATCCCGCCAGATTCTTTTTCATAACCTCTCCTTTTGATTCGTGTTTTTTTTCGCCCTTTGCGGCGGCGGCCTCGTCCTTGCCCCGCTCACAGGTTGCATTCAACGGCAGGTCAGAAAAAACGAAAATGCTCTGGGTCTGAATCGTGCCCGACTTGCGGGTGACCATGTAATTTACTGAAAGAAAGTGACTTAGAATTCCAGGTGACTTCCGAGAGAAGACGCGCTTTCGGGACGAGAATAGCTTTGCCTCGTCGAATCAGAGAGGTGACCCGGCTGGGAACCTCGCGGATCTCCAACTCGTACCATTTTCTGTCGGAACAGAGTGTTAAACTTTGCTCTCAGACAGCTCATAATCCAACCGGCGAACCATCGCATGCCCACCGACGACAGCAGATCGAATGGCCATCCCGTGAGCTTCTCGAATTTTGAAGTCGACTTGCGCGCCCGCGAACTGCGCAAGCACGGCACCAAGATCAAGCTCCAGGACCAGCCCTTTCAGATCCTCGCACTGCTCCTCGAAAAGCCCGGTGAAGTCGTTACCCGTGAAGAGATTCGCAACCGCCTCTGGCCGGCCGACACCTTCGTCGACTTCGACCACAGTCTCAATAGCGCGGTCAAAAAATTACGTCAGGCGTTAAGTGACGACCCCGACGTTCCCCGCTTCATCGAAACTCTGCCGCGCCGCGGCTACCGTTTTATTGCGCCGCTAAGAAATGGTTCCGCGCCCGCCGCTGCTGCTCCTCCTGAAATAGCTCCCGTGTCCGACCCGGTTTCAGCGCAATCCGCTGCCGCACTTCCGCCGCCTCCAGCCTCCCGCCCTCATCGCTGGAAGCTCTTCGCCGCTGCCGTTGGATTTTTCGTCCTGGCCGTGGCCCTAATAGCTTGGCTTCGCTCGTCGTCGCCATTGCGCACCACGAAGGTTGCCGCCTCCGCTCCCGTTCGTCTGGTTCCACTCACTTCGTTCTCCAGCAATCTATCTAAGGCGTCTTTCTCACCCGACGGCTCTCAGGTGGCCTTTCAATGGGACGGCGACCAGCCCAACCATGCCCTGGATATCTACATCAAGCAGATCGGCACCGAAAAACCGCTGCAGATCACCGACCTGCCCGGCTATAGTTATTTCCCCGCCTGGTCGCCCGACGGCCATTACATCGCCTTCTTCCACGAAAACCAGGACCAATCTCCCGTAATCTTCGTAATTCCTGCTCTCGGTGGACCCGCCCGTCAGCTTCACGGGTTGGCTCGCCGTCTAGCCTGCCATCAGGAACTGAACTGGTCGCCTGACGGCAAGTTCCTGCTCTTCTCCGAGCAATCCGCGGCGAACCAGCCTTGCCGCATCGTGCAGCTCACCATCGAAGATTTAACTGTCCGCCAGCTTTCCGACCCTCCCGTTCCTTCCACTGGAGACTGGGGCGCCCGCTATTCACCCAACGGCAAGAGCATTGCCTTCATCCGCAATTCCAAAGATGTCGAAGATATTTACGTCATGCCCGCAGCCGGAGGAACGCCTCGCCGCGTCACCTTCGACAACCGCTTCGTCATGGGATTGGCTTGGACTCCAGACAGCAGGGAGATTGTTTTCTCCTCCGACCGTGGCGGCGCCAATGGCGGATTGTGGCGCATCTTCGCCTCTGGCGGCACACCCGAACGGCTTTCGGTTGGCTCCGACAACGCTTACATGCCTGACGTCAGCCTCAAGGGCAACCGCCTTCTTTACGCCAGCGGTGCCTGGAATGAGAACATCTGGCATTTTCCCGTCGGTCCCGGACATCGCATCGGCAAACCGGATCGCATTATCTCTTCCGCCGCGCAGGAGGAAGGTCCGCAGTATTCGCCCGATGGAAAGTACATCGTCTTTCAATCCACGCGCACCGGCGACTTTCAAATCTGGCGCGCCGATGCCGACGGCTCAAATCTCGTTCAGTTGACCTCATTCACCGGCCCGCTCACCGGCACTCCGCGCTGGTCGCCCGATGGACGGCAGATTGCCTTCGACAGCCGCCCCGGCCCCCACCCCAACATTTACGTCGTCACCGCCGAGGGCGGCCCTTCGCGGCGCTTTCCCAACGACACCTCCGACGACGCTGTCCCCAGTTGGTCGCACGACGGCCGCACCATCTACTTCGCCTCCAATCGCACCGGCGCCTGGCAGGTGTGGAAACGGACCGTCGATGGTGGCAAGCCCGTCCAGGTCACCAGCAATGGAGGCTTCGCCGCCTTCGAATCTCCCGACGGAAAATCCA
Organism: uncultured Acidobacteriaceae bacterium; assembly: GCA_963775845.1. Taxonomy (GTDB): domain Bacteria; phylum Acidobacteriota; class Terriglobia; order Terriglobales; family Acidobacteriaceae; genus Acidiflorens. Next base: position 194,951 of record CAVZKN010000003.1, read on the forward strand.
TCTACTACGCCAAGTTCAACGAGAAGGGCATCTGGCAAGCCCCCGTTAATGGCGGGCAGGAAGCGGAAGTCGTCGACGAGCCCCCCGCCGATTATTGGGGATACTTCGGCGTAGGTCACGATGGACTTTATTACGTGGGAGACACTGGAACCGCCGCGAAACATCAGCCCGGCTTCAAGTTCTTCGACTTCGCCACGCGCAAAATCACCAACATGGGAGACATCGAGAAAGTCCCCGGCGAAGCGGCTCCTGGTTTCTCCGTCTCGCCCGATGGCAAGAACATCCTCTTCGTGCAACTGGACGATTCGCGGATCAGTCTGATGCTGGCCGAAAACTTTCGCTGATAACACATGCTGATTCTTTCCGTAAATGTGGGCCTGCCGCGTGAAGTGGTTTGGAAGGGCACAACCGTCCGGACCTCGATCTGCAAGGGTCCCGTGAATGGCCCGGTAAAGATAAACAGCCTGAATCTTGCCGGCGACCAGCAAGCCGACCTCACCGTACACGGCGGAGCCGCGAAGGCGGTCTACGCCTATCCCGGCCAACATTACGATTACTGGCGGCGAGAGCTCCCGGAAGTCCCCTTCTCAGGGGGCATGTTCGGTGAAAACCTTACGACCGACGGGCTCGACGAACAGACGCTTTGCATCGGCGATCGTGTAAAAGTCGGGTCCGCCCTTCTGATGGTGACCCAACCGCGTATGCCTTGTTACAAACTAGCTCTCAGCTTTGAACGCGACGACATGCCCAAGCGCTTTCTAGCAAGCAGCCGATGCGGTTTCTACTTTTCGGTGATCGAAGAAGGCGAGGTTCTTACGGGTTCGAAGATGGAGATATTGAGCCAAGATCCGCAGCGAGTCAGCGTAATAGACATTGTTCGCCTCTATCTGGGGCAAGCCAACAATCCCGAGCTGCTGCAGCGAGCCATGAAGGTCAGCGCGTTGCCTCAGAGCTGGAAGGACTCACTTTGGCAGAGAGCGCAATCGCGCCAGGCGAAGTGAAAGCGCTCGACATGTGCTGAGCCGCAACAACTTCACTTTCCCACTGCCTCGTACTTCACGCCCAATTGCGTAAACAGAAAGCTAAGTGCATCCGCATTCTGCTCGATCCGTTCGTTGAGCGCCGTCCCGATGCCATGTCCTGCGATCGACGACGTGCGTAGCAGCACAGGACGTGCCGTCCCGCTAGCCTGCAGTCGCGCCGTCATCTTGCGTGAGTTCATCGGATTCACCCGATGGTCGTTCTCGCCCGTAAGAAATAGCACCGCCGGATATTGCGTGCCGTCTTTAACGTGGTGATAAGGAGAGTAAGCATACAGCGCCTCAAACTGTTCGTGGTTCTTCACCGTGCCGAACTCGGTGGTATTGAATTCGCCGTTCGGATCCACTTCCACGCGCAGCATGTCATAGATTCCGACGAAAGAAACCACGGCGCGAAATAGCTCTGGACGCTCCGTCAGCACAGCCCCCATCAACAGCCCGCCGTTGCTTCCGCCTTCGATCGCAAGATGCTCCGGCGAGGTGTATTTCTGCCTGATCAGGTGTTCCGCACAAGCGATGAAATCATCAAACACATTCTGCTTGTGCGTCAGGTTGCCCGCATGATGCCACTCCTCGCCATACTCGCCGCCGCCGCGGAGATTCGCGACCACATAGACTCCGCCCTGGTCAAGCCACACGCGCGTCATTGATCCAGCAAAATTCGGAGTCTCATTTACCCCGTAGCCGCCATATCCATAGAGCAGCGTCGGATTCGTTCCGTCCAGCTTCGTGCCCTTTCGCCGGATAATGTTCAACGGCACGCGCGTGCCGTCCTTCGAAACGGCAAACTCGCGAATCACTTCCGCGTCGTCAAAATTAAACGGAGCAACCTGGGACAGCGCCGTGCGCGTCGACTTCCCGCTCGCCGCGTCAAACCGGTACCACGCGAAAGGCTGCAGATAAGTTCCCACCATCAACATAATGTCGCCCTTGCCCACCGGAACGACATCATCCACCGCCGCAATTGCCGGCAGGGAAGGCCCTTTGAGCGCGCGGCCTTCCGCATCAAATACCCGCACCCGCGAAGGTCCGCCCGTGATATCGACCACATACAACCGGCCCGGAGCCGCCTCAAAGCTCTCAATCGAAGCCCGCGCATTTTCGTCCGTGCCGGCGCCGGAGCTCTGCGGCACGATCACCTTCGCCTCTTTCAGAACTTTTTCCGCACTGACGTGTGCCAGCGAGAGCCGCAGAATCTGTCCCCGCGGAGCGTTCTTGCGCGAAAGCAGATAAAGATTGTCGTCAGGTCCCACCTGCGCGGAAACGATGGCGTCCTCGAAATGTGTGATCTGCGTCCAGTTTCCTGAAGTATCCATCACAAAATGTTCATACTGCCCGCCATCTCCATTCGCGACCGACGCCACCATCCAGCGCCCATCGTCGCTCGTGCGCAAATGAACTTCCGCAATGCGCGGAAAATCCTTGCCCAGCACATAAGTGTCCTGGTGCGGACCGCTGCCCAGCCTGTGAAAATAGATTTGCTGATAGAAATAAGCATCCTCCGCCGGACGCTCATTGCCCTGCGGAAAGCGCGTGTAGTAAAAGCCCGAATCATCGGACTTCCAGTCGATGCTCCCTCCCGCGGTCGCGAAATTCACCCGCGGCACATTGTCAGAAAGTTCCTTCCCCGTAGCCACCTCGAAGACGTGCGCCGAGCTGTCTTCCGATCCCCCCTCCGATAACGCGATCGCCACATACCTGCCATCCAGCGAGGGAACAAAAAAGTCCATCGCCACCGCTCCCTTTGCGCTCGCCGCGTTCGGATCAAAAACCACTTTCTCGCTCGCCGGATCGCCGCTCGCATTGAGCGTGACCAGAAGCGGCTGCTGCTTCGGCGGCTGGCTCTTGCGCGCAAACAGAATTCCTCCGCGATATTGCAACGCAAAATAAGAGATCGATCCCGATCCCGCCAGTTGCTGCAGCCGGCTCTTGACCGCCGGCCGGTCCGGCAAACCGTCCAGATAAGTGCGCGCGTATGCGTTCTCCACCGCGCTCCACATCTTCGTGGCAGAATCATCCCAATTCTCCAGCCAGCGGTAATCGTCGGTGACGGTCACGCCAAAATACTGGTCTGTAACCGGATGCTTGGGCGTAGGTGGCGGCGCCGCGATCGATGAAGCTGGCACCTGCCCAACCGCGGCCAGCGACAGCGCAAAAATAGCCAGAAAGACACAGATAGAACTTTTCATGAGAGGGAACTCCGTTCCAAGATGGAGAGATCGATGTAACACTTCGATGTGACAAGCTCAAAGATGAGGCGGATCACCAGCCTGGGACCCAGCCTCTTATACTAACGCAGAGCCGCCCTTAGGATAGACGCGCCCGAAGCCAAAAAGAAATCGCGGAAAAGTCGAGAATTAAAATCAGGCCCCGAATGCCGGGCTTCTCAGTACACGCCTTTATTCTGCGATGAAGGATGGAAGTCAAGCGTAGTGGAGTATCCGGGCAGATCGACAGGCACGCTGTATTCCGCCTCGATGCTGAGGGTGCCTGTGCCGAAGCCGCCAGTCCGCGTAATATGCACCTGCTTCGACGTCAGCTCAATATCGTAGTTGCGGGCATGTTTGATCACCGCTTCACGAATGTCGTCCTCCGTGCGCGTGCTGTAGGTCGACTGCACCGCTTCGGTCTTGATCGAATCTTCCAGTTCGTAGTTCGCAAAGAACGGCGGAATCAGCTTGAAACAGAGCAGGCCCGCTGCCGCCATGATTGCGAAGCCAAAGACTAATTTCAGAGTCGCCATAAGAACGTAGCCGTCGCCAACCGTCACACGCTTTGCACGCGCGACCACCGCCGGAAGCGGGTTAGCGAACCGGCGGCAGCCAGCGCGAGAAAAGCTCGGATATGGCTGAAATCTTAACGTCCTCTTTGGCCAGAGTCGAGCGCCGAACCGCCTCGACCATACCTTCGGTAACCTTCTTCCCCACATTGATTCTAAAAGGTATACCCACCAAGTCCGCGTCCTTGAACTTCACCCCCGGACGCTCATCCCGGTCATCCAGCAGAACGTCATACCCCGCCGCCTCCAACTGCCGCGCAATGTCCTCCGACGCCGCCCGAATCGCCTCATCCTTGGAATTCGTAGACACCACCACCACATCAAACGGAGCAATCGAAGCCGGCAGCCAGAACCCATTCTCATCATTACTCTGCTCGATCGCCGCCGTCAGGATCCGCTCCACCCCGATCCCGTAGCTCCCCATAATCGGAGCGACCTCTTTGCCATTTCGATCCAGCACCCGCGCCCCCATCGACTCCGAATACTTGTAGCCGAGCTTGAAAATATGCCCAATCTCGACCGCCGTATCAATCCGCAAAGGCGAGCCGCAATCGCCATTAGGACAATCCTCGCCCGCCGCCACGTTTCGCAGATCGGCATAGCCGGTAGGCTGAAAATCCTTCCCGGGAGTCAGATTCTTGACGTGAAAATTCTCCTTATTAGCTCCGCCAATCAAATTGCTGCGTCCCTCCAGCGCCTTATCGACCAGCAAAATCGGTTTCGCCGAATCGTCAATAGTCTGAGCCCACTCCGTCCCCAGCGGCCCCAGATATCCAACCGGAGCGCGAAATAGCGAGACAATCTCCTCCTCCAGCATAGGACGCGTTTCCTTCCCCGCCAAAGCCGTAGACAGCTTGGCCTCGTTCATCTGATGATCGCCGCGCATGAGCAAGACCACCGCCCGCGTGCGCGCCTTGCCCGGAGTTTTCCCCTTAGCGGCCGCATCCTCCTCCGTCATCATCATCGCCAGAGTCTTAATCATGTGCTTCGACGACACACCCAGAAACCGCGCCACATCCTCAATCGTCTTCTGCCCCGGAGTATGCACCTCCAACGGCCGTCCATCCCCCTCCGCCGCCAGATCCTCCACCTCCGCCAGTTTCGACGCAGCTTTCTCCATATTCGCTGCGTAGCTGCACTTCTCGCAGCTCACCACCAGATCCTCGCCCGCCGGAGTCCGCACCATAAACTCCTGCGACTGCGATCCGCCCATCGCCCCCGAGTGCGCGTCGATCACCATATACTTCAGGCCGCAGCGGTCAAAGATCCGGCAGTAAGTGTCGTAATGTTTGAGATAAGAATGGTCGAGCCCCGCCCCATCGATATCAAACGAGTAAGCGTCTTTCATAATGAACTGACGCACCCGCAGCAGACCCGACTTAGGACGAGGCTCATCCCGAAATTTGGTCTGAATCTGATACCAGATCTGCGGCAGCTGCTTATAACTCCGCAGCTCCTTGCGGGCAATGTCGGTCATGACTTCTTCATGCGTCATGCCCAGGCAAAGGTCCGCTCCCTTGCGGTCCTTAAGACGAAACATGTTCTCGCCCATCAAGGCCCAGCGCCCGCTAGCCTCCCAAACTTCGCGCGGATTCAAAGCCGGCAAATAAAATTCCTGCCCGATCTTGTCCATCTCTTCGCGGATGATCCTCATGATCTTCTGCGTGGAGCGATTACCCATAAACAGAAACGAATAAATCCCCGCGCCCAGTTGCCGAATATATCCAGCCCGGACCAGCAGCTTATGGCTAGCGACCTCCGCATCAGCCGGAGCCTCGCGAAGCGTAGGAATAAAGAGTTGCGACCAACGGTGCATAGTTAAGTTTTCCAATCTTTTCCAAGCTAGGGAGAATCTTCGATTGTAAACGATGGCTTGTTGCCTTCTTGATTCGAGACCACTGGGTAATGCTTCCATTTATTTTGACGCTATCAACCAAATGATACTGGGCTGGGACCCCCTCCTAGCTCGATCTTTTGGAATCCTAGACTTAGGGGCGAATTTCCGCCAGATCTTTGAGTTTAAATGACTTAGATGTAAGTCGTTGAGAATCAACAGCTTAGCTCCAAACCTAGCGAAAACCGGTTTGGGGCTGGGTCGCCTCGGTGGACGGACTGCGCTTCTGTTGCCTATCCAATTTGTCATCCTGAGCGCAGCAGGGACTTCACGAAGTGAAGCCCCTGCGGAGTCGAAGGACCCCTGCACCCTTCGCACTCTGCAAGGACGCATCAGGGAGTCCTCCCCGCAACCCATGTGGCGCGGGCGCCCTCGCCCGCGAAAGTACGCGGCTAACCGTTAAGGTGTAAGAGATCGTCCAACTCAAACGATGCCGCCAGATTTTGGGTGGCGCAGCGGTTCACCGCTGCGATCAAGGCGCTCAATTTCGATGGCTTTAGCCGCTGAGGGCCACAGCCCTATCTCCTCCCAAAAGACCGGGGAACTTCCAATTTGTCATCCTGTCTCTAACGACGGTGTGCACTGTCAAGACCTTTCAGGCAACACGAGGGCGTGGACGCGGAGAAGCGCGCCATTTCGCTCTTGGTGGAAAGGTTTTGACTTCTCTGAACCGACCAAGGTTCGTCACTGTTTTGTAATCGTGCGGTGGAACCTCAGGTCCCACCATCCATCTCTTCGGGACTTGCGCCCATGATTCGCACTGCGAACTCCCCGCTTTCCAGGGAGGCAAGCTGCCCACTCAAGCGATCGGTTTCTGTTGCTCGACCACAGAATGACTCGGGCTCACCTGCATGACCGCCTGACATAGTTGCGCGTACGTCCACTGCTCGCGCAACATCAGGTACAACCGCGTGGCCAACTTCCGGGCCACGGCCACCTTGGCAACGCCGCGATTTTTGCGCGTCGCCAGACGGCGATAAAAGCGTTTCAACTGCGGATCGCAGCGCACCGCCGACTGTCCCGCCTCCACCAGCAAAAAGCGCAGAAACGAACTGCCCTGCTTGCTGATCCTGCCCAGCCGCTGTTTCCCGCCGCTGGAATCTTCTCGCGGAATCAGTCCAAAGTAGCTGCCCACGTCCTTGCACGAGGCGAAGCGTTGCGCCGGCCCCACCGTCAGCACCATCGCCAACGCCGTCACCGGTCCCACCCCCGGATGCGTCGTCAACCGCACCGCCTCCGGACGCTTTCGTACTTCTTCCTCCACCCGCCGGTTCAGCTCCGCGATCTCCGCCTCCAGCCCGTCCAGCGCTCCCAGCAACTGCTGGCGCCGCGCCGCCGCGTAGGGCAACAGCGGCAACTGCTCCAGCTCCGCCCGTCCCGCTTTCGTCCACAGCTTCCACTTCTTCTGCACCCCCTGGCTCAGCGCCATCGCCTGCAGCTGGTTCTTGGTCCGCGTTCGCGTCTGCACCTGCTTGTGCCGATGCACCAGCAACTGCCGCACATCCCGCACCTCCAGGCTCGGCACCCAGATCTTCGGAAACCGGTCCTCCAGCAGCAAGTGCAGGATGTGCTCCGCGTCCCGCCGGTCCGTCTTCTGCTTTCGCACCACCGCCGCCCGGATCGCCGCCGCATCTCCCATCCACAGCTCGAACCCCAACTCCGCCAGCAACCGCTCGAACCACGGATAGTGTCCGCACGCCTCCATCCCCACCCGCACCGGACCGGAAAGCGAACGGTAAAACTGCTCCGCCTCTTCGCGGTGGGCCAACCGCTTTTCTTCCATCGCGCCCGTTCGATTGTCAAAGATCGCGACCTGCTGAAACCCAGGATGAAAATCACAGCCTATAATCAGCATGACGTTGGCTCCTCTCACGAGCCTTGGTCTTGTTCCTCGCAACCAATTTACTCGCTGCGATCAGCCAACGTCGTCGTTATCCAATCAAGCGCAGCAGGGACTTCACAAAGTGAAGCCCCTGCGAAGTCGAAGGACCCCTGCACCCTTCCCGCTCAGCAAGAACGCATCAGGGAGTTCTCCCCGCAACCCATGTGGCGCGGGCGCCCTCGGCCGCGAATCCACAGCCCCTCACCGCTAAGTTGCGAGAGATTGTCCGGCGCAAGCGATGCCGCCAGATTCTTGGGTGGCGCAGCGGTTCACCGCTGCGATAAATGCACTGACTTGAACGTACTTTACAGTTTGCTGAAAACCTCTGATTTCTCAACGGACGGGAAGGGCACGAGTTCCACTCGTGCCGTTAAGTCGGCGAAAATGAATCCGCGCTTCAGCGCCTGAGGTACATCTCCCGCTGCTATCGTTACGGAATAGTGCTACCAGATATACTTTTGGAAGCGGCCGGGCACCATTGGCAACAAGAAATGGGATCACAAACGTTCGACTTTTTAGCCGATAGCTTTTTCTTCCGCGATGACCTCATTGAAGAGCACTTTCGTGATGTGCCTCTAGGAGAAATAGACAGAGAACTGAACCGGTATAGGACTTTCTGCATTGAACGACGAGAGGAGCTGAATCATGAAGTCGATTCCTCATCGAGCCTGACGCTCTACGGAGCGGACCGGCGATTCAATATCCAGGAACTTAAACAAGCCGCCCTATACGTCCATCAATACGTACTTCAAGACCCGCTTCTGGGCTTTTCCGAAAGACGATCCGAGAGCGCCAAGGTGCTTACGAAAGCTCCGGTTTATGGGGGGTACCCCCCATTACTAACCAGTTAACACCAAAACCCCAAAAAACTGTCCCTCGCGACCAACCATCAAAATACTTATTTTTCGGCGAATAGACGAAGAAGATTAGTCCACGCGAGTTTCCCAGGGAAGATGGCCGGCTGAATCACGTTCCGCTTCGCTCATATCCTCTTCTAACTGGTTGATTTCAAGCAGGATGGTTGAAATGAGCCACTCCGTTTTCCGAAACTTTTTGACGCCATCCGCGTTCAAATGTGTAGGCGCTTCAGAGAAGAGAAAAGGCTGAAGGACCTCAGGCTCGGCGGATCGGAGGCAAGAGTCGCCGGGCTGAATGAAAGGGAGGTTCACCATGAAATACCTGAGATATGCAGCACTGATCGCTTTACTGGCCATGCCGCTGGCCTTCGCGCAAGCGGCGGTAGTAGTCCGAGCAGGAGTTGGAGTGGGCGTTGGCCCGTATGTGGCCGGGCCTCCGGTGTGCGATTACGGTTATTACCCTGATTATCCGTACACTTGCGCTCCCTACGGATACTACGGCCCCGACTACTTCGTGAACGGAGTTTTCATCGGAGCCGGTCCCTGGTTCCACAGCGGATGGGGACACGGTTATTACGGTAACCGCTACTACGGACGAGCCTATGATCGTGGATATGCAGGGCGCGGTTACGAAGGCCGATCTTTCGCAGGACGGGGCTACGCAGGACAAGGCTACGCAGGGCGAGGCTACGAGGGACGCGGGGCGGTAGTCGGACACGGCTTCGAAGGACGAGGCGCAGTGGCATCCAACCGCGGAGGTTTCCACGGTGGCGGCGGCTCCCGCGGCGGACGCCGGTGAGTTAGTACGTCGCGTGATCTGAACATCGGGCCGTCGGGGGATCGAGGTCAAAAACTTTTGACTCTCGATCATCCGGCGGCCCGAAGCTTTTTCTGGCCCGATCAGCCTCTGGCCCGATCATCGGATGACGCGCTTTCATGTTCGGAGTCCTCCTCAACACCGGGAGCGCGCCGCTGGACCGATGGATTGCCCTGGTATTCCTCGGCGTTTCCAGGAGAACGGCGTGGGGCATCGAGGCCATGTTTTTCCTGCTCATCGAACGGATTGTTTTCTTTTTTACGGGCGTGCATTCTTTGCTCAGCGGAAGGCTGGCCTGATCTTTTTTGTGTTTTCATTTCAGACTCCAGTGGGTCGCGACTGCATTCGGATTTCACAGAGCGCCTATCAGATGCGGATTCGAGCGCTTGGAGATGGCCGAATCTGGGCATTGAAAGTTGATTGAAGAGAAATTTCCGGTGGCACGCGTGGTATCATCCTCGGCGTGCTGGGCGGACGCAGCAACGATCGTCGGACAAACGAGCAATGGATCGCGCAATATGGCTCGAGCCATCGGCATCCGGTGAATCGGGTCTGCCATACGCTGGGCATTCCTACTATCCTGTTGTCCGTGCCGCTGTTCATCGGCGGCATTTTCTATCACCGGCTGTGGCTGTATGGGCTGGCGCTGTTTGTGATCGGATGGGCGTTGCAGTTCGTCGGCCATGCCTTTGAGGGCAAGCCTCCGGAGTTCTTTCACGACTGGCGGTTTCTGTTCGTAGGCGTGCGGTGGTGGTGGGCCAAGATCAACGGTAGAGCATGAAGCCGAGCGGACGAATTTGTCCGCCGCTACGGTGAGAGCTGGAATCTACGCTGCCAGACGCTTCAGTATTTCCTTCCCCAGCTTTTGCGCCTCCCCGAAAAATTTCTGGTATTCGAGGAAGATGCGGTTCAGTTCCAGCGACTGGTCGGCGGTGAGTTTGTGGCGCAGCATCATGTCGCGGACATGGACCGGGTTGGGAAGAGTCGCGTCTTCGGTGAGTTCTTCGAGCGCGGTGGTTGGGTTGTAGTGATACATGCGTTTATTGTAGCGCTCGCGTAAGTCTCCCGGCGTGGCTGTGCAAGGCATTCTGAAGTAGCTTCTCGATTACGGATGTAATATATTGTAGTACATGGTCGTTCTGGACGCCTCCACGCTGATCCTGATCGCGAAAGTAGAGGTGCTTGAAATCTTCCTGACTCGATCCAAATTGCGGGTTGCGATTCCGGTTGAGGTTGAGAAAGAGTGCTGTGCGGCCAAGAAATCGCTCGATGCGCTCATCATTCAAAAGGCGATCGATGAATCGGTAATCAAGGTCATTGAAGTCAAGAACCGGAAGCTCGTAACGAAACTGCGGGGAGATTTCGGGCTGGGCAGAGGCGAGGCCGAAGCGCTCGCGCTCGCTCTGGAGAAGAAAGTTCAGATCGTGGGCATTGACGACAGGAATGGGATCAACGCGTGTAAGTTACTCGGCATTCCGTTCACTACGGCCATCGCTATCCTGGTTCGGATGCGCGAGAAAGGCCTGCTATCGGCGAGTGAAACTCTGGCCAAACTCGCCGCGCTCGGAACGTATGGGCGTTATAAAAAGTCAATTATGGAAGATGCCAGACGGAAATTGGAGGGAACGGCATGACGAAGACGATGAGCATCCGAATGGATCGTGAGAATCTCGAATTCTTAAACGAACTCACGAGAGAACAGAAGAGCGATCTTTCCAAAGCCGTGCGGGACATGGTTACGCGGGGCAGAATTCTGCTCGCGGTGGAGCGATACAAGAAAGGCGAAGCGTCCCTGGGGAGAGCCGCGGAACTTGCCGGGGTCGCGGTGGGCCAGATGATGACGATTTTGACCGAATTCGGAGTGGAGAACAGGATTCAGGACGAGGACTATCTGCAGGGACTCGAAAGTCTGCGGAAGGCGTGGTGAATGCCCACTCATTCGCAAAGGACGCGAATGAGCGCGAGAAGGCGCGCACCCCCGATTATTTCGGTTCATGAGGTAGAAAATCTTGAGTCATACTCGCCGCTGAGGTTGCCCACCCGCCGGCCACCGACTGTTGAAATCCGATCCCTGCAGGTGGGACAATGATGCCGGCATGAAAAACCTCTGGCTGATTTTAACAATTCTGGCGGCGATGACGCCGTTTTGGGGCAGACGTTGTCTCAGCAAAAGATGTGCGATGAACAAGCTTATCTAAAGTTTCATCGGGAATTCGAGGGCAGCTACACCGTGACAAAGTATCTCAGTCACGTCGACCCCAAGGCTAACGTCTGCTATGTCATGTTTGTTGGTGACGGTCACCTAGTGGGGAGTCCCGATCAGGATAAATCCTTCGTTAGCGCTGAAGTCAAAGATGCGTTTGAGGGTACCGTCTACGGTGAGTTGTTCGGTCGAATCTGTCCAGACTGCAAGCCATCAGAGTGTCACGTCATACCACGTGGTTCTGATACAAATCTAGCGTGTGACCGCAGTGCAGACCTTCTGGGTCAATCACGCCAGTTCTACGGCTTGGTTCGCAAGTATTTCGGCGTCAAAATGTAGATGTTATGCAGCAGTAGCGGACTGACCTATGACCGTTGAGGCGGCAGGCAGCGAAATAACTGTACAACCGCTTTGAAACATTGGTAGTGGGCTACTTCGTATCTTGCCGCTTGAACCGTTCCACCGCTTTCGTAGCGTTCGCCAGAAGTTCAAGCAATTTATCTGGAGATGTTCCCCACAAAATCACCGCACTTCTATCATCATCCTCAGGCGATTTGTGAAGTTTCGGAGAACTCTCCAAATAGAAACTCACGCCGTAAAGCTTGGAGGGCAAGTTTTTCGGGGTCTTAGTTACGACTGCGATATCCTCGGTCAATTCTTCTTTGTAGACGTTAACTCTCATATGGGTGCGCCCCTTTAAAGGCGAAATATAGCTCAGGAAGGGGATGAAGATGGCCTCCGCTGCGTAACAGACGAATCCCACAGTACCGGCCGTGGCGGAGGCCCCTTCTCGAAAGCGAGGTTGTTACGAAACTCGTCGATGAACAGTACGGAAGATGGGAAAAAAATAGCATGGGTCGGTAGTTGTGAGTTTCTTTCATAACTCGATCAGGTGGTCTGCAGAGCTTGCTTGAGAGTCTCACCGCCCACAAGGTTGAGCATGCGTTTCAAGTTGTAGACCATCACCGCGAGGGCGATTTCGCAGCGAGCCCCTTCCAGTCCGCGGACGAGAAAGCGTGGATGACCAAAAATTCGGTATTTCAAATTCGCAAAGGGATGTTCCACCGTGCTCCGTCGCAATGCCATGGCGGCAGGGGTAGCGCGCTGCTGCATACGATCCAGAGCCCCTTCATAAAGGTGACGGTGGACGACACGGCGCGGACTCTTGGTGCATTGCGGCTTTAGGGCGCAAGCGCCGCACACTTCAGCGCGACCCACGTAGGCCAGCGCGTGCCCACTTCTTCCGTCACTGCGTAAGCTCTGTCCCGCCGGGCACAGCATGGTGTTGCTTTGTTCCTGATAGCGGAATGCGGTGCGGTCGAACAGCTGTCGGCCACGCGTGTTCACCCCCCGCTTCGCCGGAATGTGCGGCACCATGCCCTGGCTTTCGCAGCTCGCCGCCTGCTCTCCGTTGGAATAGCCTGCATCGGCGACCACATGCAACGGTGAACCCGTTCCGCCCAGGGCAGCTTGCGCAGCCTCGGCCATGGGCAGCAAACTGCGATTGTCGGCAGCTTCGTTACTCACCTTTTGCGCCACGATCAAGCCGTGCTCGGCATCGACTGCGGTTTGCACGTTGTAAGCAGGAAGCATGCCCTGAGATGTCTTCATGAAGCCCACTTCCGGTTCCCGATGCTGGCGTAGTTTTTCTAGCGCCTGAGTCACCGCGCCATTGTCCACCCGAACTTCGTCTTCTCCGTCGGCAGTGTCCAAACCCTCCAGGTAGCGTTCCCACTGCAATCGTTCGTGCACGCTGTTTACACTACTTACCGCGCGGAACTTGCTGCCATCAATGGCCACCCACTCTCCCCGAATCAGTCCCACCGAACGCGCCAGCTTCACCAACTCAGCCCCGGCCTCGCTCACCGCGTGCCGGTGCAACCGGCGAAACTCGGCGATACTCTTATGGTCTGGATCGAGCCGCCCTAAGAGCCACATCAGTTCCAGGTTGCGCCGACACTCATTCTCCAACCGTCGCGAAGAACGAATCTGCTGCAGATAGCCGTATAGATACAGCTTCAACAGATCGCGTGGATCATAACCAGGTCGTCCAGTCCCCGCCGCTTCCGCCCGCACGAAGCCCAGCCTCTGCATATCCAGACGATTCACAAACTCGTCGACCACCCGGCAGAAATGGTCCTGCGGAATCAATTCTTCTAAACTCGCCGGGAACAACGCCGCTTGCCCTCGCGCCTCACCCGCAATGAATCCCATAGCCCTGCATCTTGCCACTCACTTCGCCACGCCGCTAGTAGTTTCGTAACAACCTCAAGCGCGAGAAGGGGCTCTCCCCGGCCCCTTAGGGAAATCAAGAGCTAAAGTCAACAGCCGCGGGCGAGGGCGCCCGCGCCACACATTGCTACGTGCCTTCGTTCCAGCTGGCCAGATATTCTTCCTGCTCCGAGGTTAGGCGGTCGATCTTGATGCCTAGCGACTCCAGCTTTAGTTTGGCTACGCGTTTGTCTAGGTCTACGGGAACGGTGTAGACCTTGTTCTCGAGCGTGGCGTGGTTCTTGACCATGTATTCACAGCAGAGAGCCTGGTCGGCGAAGCTCATATCCATGACTGAGGCGGGATGGCCTTCGGCGGCGGCCAGATTGATCAGGCGGCCTTCGCCCAGGAGGTTGATGCGGCGTCCGTCTTTCATGGTGTATTCGTCTACGAAGTTGCGGGTGGTGCGCTTCGAGGACGACAGCTTCTCTAACGACGGAATGTCGATCTCGACATTGAAGTGGCCGGAGTTCGAGATGATCGCTCCGTCTTTCATCAGCTCGAAGTGCTGCTTGGCGAGAACGCTTTTGTTGCCAGTGACGGTGCAGAAAACGTCGCCTAGTTTGGCCGCTTCTTCCATGCTCATGACGCGGAAGCCGTCCATTACGGCTTCGAGCGCCTTTGTCGGATCGATTTCGGTGACGATGACTTCGGCTCCTGCGCCGCGGGCGCGCGAGGCGAGGCCGCGACCGCACCAGCCGTAGCCGGCTACTACGAACTTCGACCCGGCGAGCAGGAAATTCGTGGCGCGGATGATGCCGTCGATGGTGGATTGTCCGGTGCCGTAACGGTTGTCGAAAAGGTGCTTGGTGTCGGCGTCGTTGACGGCTACGATCGGATAGCGCAGCACTCCTTCTTTCGCCATGGCGCGGAGGCGAATTACTCCGGTGGTGGTCTCTTCGGTGCCTCCGATTACGTTGGCGAGCTCGGCGGTGCGTTTGGTGTGGAGAATTCCGACCAGGTCGGCGCCATCATCCATGGTGATCTGCGGCTTGTGATCGATGGCGGCCATGATGTGCGAGTAATAGCTGTCGTTGTCCTCACCCTTGATGGCAAAGACGGGGATGCTGTAATCGCGGACTAGGCTTGCGGCTACGTCATCTTGAGTGGACAGCGGATTCGAGGCGCAGAGGGCCACGTCGGCTCCGCCATCGCGCAACGCAATCATTAAGTTTGCGGTCTCGGCCGTGACGTGCAGGCAGGCGGAGACGCGGATGCCTTTCAGCGGTTGGTTCTTGATGAATTCCTTGCGGATGATCTGCAGAACCTTCATCGACTGGTTGGCCCACTCGATGCGCTTCTTACCCAGATCGGCCAGTTCAAAACCTTTTACGTCGCTGGTAACTGATGTTGTAGCCATAAGCTCCTTATTCCCCGGAAGATTGCGTTGGTTGTGCCTTATTTTGTAATTGTGTAATCGGGTAATTTGGTAATCGAAAATCCCACCGTTCGGGCGGTTCAAATTACACAATTACAAATTACCCAATTACCAAGTGCAGCTCTATTTTCTGGCTCCGGCCGGTTCTTGTTTTAGGCCGGCGTCTTGGGCCAACTTGGCGGCTTTGTCGGTCTTTTCCCAGGTGAAATCGGCGTCGCTTCGGCCGAAGTGTCCGTAGGAGGCGGTCTTGCGATAGATCGGACGGCGCAAGTCGAGCGTCTCGATGATCTCGCGCGGTTTCAGTTTGAAGTTGGCGCGCACCATGTCGGGGATCAGCTTCGCATCGACCTTCTCGGTTCCGAAAGTATCCACCAAAACGCTAACCGGATCTGCAACACCGATCGCGTAGGCGAGTTGCACTTCGCAGCGATCAGCCAGGCCGGCGGCCACGATGTTTTTCGCAATGTAACGCGCCATGTACGCGGCCGATCGATCGACCTTCGTCGGATCTTTGCCGCTGAAGGCGCCGCCGCCGTGACGGCCCATGCCGCCGTAGGTGTCGACAATGATCTTGCGGCCAGTCAGTCCAGAATCGCCCATCGGTCCGCCGATTACGAAGCGTCCAGTGGGATTGATGTGATATTTGGTGTCTTCATCGAGCAGGTGAGCCGGAATGACGGCTTGGATCACGTGTTTGAGAATGTCAGCGCGCAGTTCGTCATTGCCAACGCTTTCGGAGTGCTGAGTGGAAACGACGACCGCATCGACGCGCTTCACTTTTTTCTGCGCATCGTATTCCACCGTGACCTGCGATTTGCCATCGGGACGCAGGTAGGGGCAGGTGCCATTCTTGCGAACTTCGGAAAGCTTCAGGGTGAGTTTGTGGGCCAGGGAAATCGGGAGGGGCATCAGTTCGGGAGTCTCGTTGCAGGCATAGCCGAACATCATGCCCTGGTCGCCGGCTCCGCCAGTGTCAACACCCATGGCGATATCGCCGGATTGTTTGTTAATGCTCGAGATCACGGCGCAGGTGTTGGAGTCGAAACCGTAAACGGCGTTGTCGTAGCCGATGGATTGCACCACGCCACGAACCAGGTTTTGAAAGTCCACGTAGGCTTTGGTGGTGATCTCGCCGGCTATCACTACCAGGCCGGTACAGGTCAGGGTTTCGCAGGCGACGCGGCTGTTCGGATCCTCACGAAGGCAGGCGTCTAGGATGGCATCGGAAATCTGGTCGGCGATCTTGTCGGGATGTCCCTCGGTTACAGATTCCGAGGTAAACAGAAAACGATTGGTTGATGGCAAGCGGGTATCTCCTCAAAGGTGACTTCTAAAGGTAATTCTGAGCCTGTGCTTCCAATTAGGGAGGCTTAAAGAGTCAGGGGCTTCCAACAAAATGGTTCTTAACTAATGGCTCTTACCCATCAGTTTGTCGCCGGGGACTCTTGGCCGGGATTGGGCTCAATCTCCTAAAAACGGTATCAGAGAAGCGAGGTGCAACGCAATGGAATTGAGCGGTGACGAAAGGACCTGACATTGAGTGGGTGACAATTACGTTCGAACGGTGGAAGACGCGTGGCAAATGGAAGAAAAGAAAGCGGAAAATTATTGAGTTTGCGGGGGTGCGACAGGTTTCGCGACCATTCCGCCGGGACCGAAGGTAATGGTTTTGACCTCTCCGATGGCCCCGCCGGTATCGAGTTTCTTTCCGTTGAATTGAAAATCCAGTACGCCGGAGTTTCCGGCCTTGATGGTGACATCCTTCTCGGCGCGGAAGGTTCGCTCGCTGCCTGCTTTCATGGTTTCGGAGGGCGAAGTCTTGCCGTCGGCGGTGACCAGAATCCAGGAATCTTCGCGAGCCTTGACGGTCACGGCGAAACTGGTGGTGGCGGCAAGATTGGTTGAATCTTTCGACGGTGAATCGGATGTTTGCGCAGCGGGCATCGACGCAGTTGCAGTCGCCGACTTAGAAGTGTTGGAGTTCTCGCCTTCGCTAGAAGGATTCGAGGCAAGTCGGGTCGACGCTGCATCCGTCAACTGCGCTGGCGGCGTTGTCGCAGCCGAAATAGGAGGAACGGGATGCTGCGACTGCCTCGCTTGTTCACGCTGGTGGCGGCTCCAGAGAGAGAGGGCGAGGGCGACGACCAGCAGAATGGCGGCGAAGAGTCCCCATGGCAACTGACGGCCCGGGGCATCGCCGAGGGATTCGAGGCGACGGAGATGTTCTTCATTGGCGCGCGCATCGTCTTCGCGAGCGGCAATGTCGGTACGAGGCGGAAGAGCTTCGCCCGAAGCCAGCAGATATTCGGCGACGGTTTGATCTTCGTCGAGGCCGACGCAGTGCGAGTAGGCCCGCACAAATCCTTTATTAAAAATGCCGCCTGGGAGTTGGTTGAACTTATCTTCTTCAAGCGCCTGCAACAGGCGAGTGCCAATTTTAGTGGAGGCGGAGATTTCCTCCAGGGAAATCTTACGGTGCTCGCGCGCCGCTTTTAGTTTTTCGCCAAAGGAAGGCAACCGGTGTCTCGCTATTTGGACGGCGAACGGATTTTACTCTGTGCGAAGGGAAGATGATAGCGGAATTGGCGATCGGTGATTGGTGATTTGTAATTTGTGATTTGAAACGCCGTTGTGATGGGAGCTCACGGGAGTTTGTTCAGGTAACACGGCCCGCTTGTGCTCTGCGCGGGTGGCCTAGGCGGCGTCATCCATTGTGGGTTCTGGAAGTTGAAGAACTCGCTCATGCTTTTCTGCGCGGCATCGCGCTTGGTTAGCGGCGTGAGGCCAAAGCGGTCTTCGATGAACTTTAGGATTGCGGTCGTATCCATGACCGTGTGCGAAACGTAATGCCGGTTGGCATAGGGAGAGACCACGATCAGCGGAATGCGATAGCCGGTGTAGGTGAAATCGCAGGTGGGGCCGGTCGTTTGGGTGCAGATGTCGCCGGGCATTAGATCTTGCGGCTTGATGCCGTCGGGGCTGACGGCGGGCTGCGGCGCGACGTGATCGTACGTCCCTCCAAACTCGTCGAAGGTCAGAATGAGGGCGGAATCCTTCCAGTAGGTGCTCGTCATTAGCGCATTGATTAGCGACGAGACATATTGGGCTCCGAGCTGAATGTCGATCGGATATTGGTCAGAGTCAGAGCCGTGTTCATCGAGTCCGGCGGAAGAGGCGGGCTCGATGATGGCGACCTGCGGCAGGGTTCCGTTCTTTAGATCGCTGAAATATTGGGTGATGGTCGTGAGGTTTTGCGGGTAGTCGGAGGGGATCGACTGTCCCCATTCAAAATTCTGCACATAGCTCAGCGTCAAGAGGCATTGCGGCGTGGGATTTGACTGGCAGGCGGAGTCTTGCGGGTTCACATAAATCTTCCACGTGATGCTGGCGTTCTGCAATTCCTGAAAAATTGTGGTCGCGGTGAGCAGCGACTGATCTCCCTGATCGGAGCCGATCGGATAGGCATAACCCTGCGAGGTGGCCGCGATCAGATATTCGCGATTGGGCTGGGTGCGCGTCATGGTGGGAGAAAACCAGCGGTCGGAAGTGGCAAAGTCGGAGGCCATGAAGTAGTAGTAGTTCAGGTCGCTGCCTTCGTAATAGCCCATCGTCCTTCTGCCTTTGATGTCGTGATAGGGAGGATCCATATTGCGGGCATCGTGGGCGTTGGTCCAGACGAAGCCGTCCAGCGTCGGGGTGCCTGAGACCGGATCGTTGAGATTGAAATCGGCGTGGCTCTCGTTCCACGATGGGCTGGGATTCTCGATGCACTGCGTGATCAGATGGAACGACGGGACCTTTGGGCTGGACGCGTCGATAGTGCAGTCGGCGGGCGGAGGATAGGCCGGATCGCAGCCATGATTGCTGGGCGCAGGTCCGTGGAGCGGGGCGATTCCTGTGTGGGGATTGAATTGCGGCAGGCCGTCGAAGGAGGCGTCGGGAATTCCATTAGCGCCCCAGTAAGCTCGGAGTTGGCCGAAATAAGAGTCGAGTGAGCGATTTTCCTGGGCCAGGAAGATGATGTGATTGAGCACTGTAGGACTTTGATTGAGGTCGAACGTCGCAATCGCCGACTGGGCGGCGCTCATGGTCACGGTGCAACTGCCGGCGCCCTGGCAGGTTCCGGACCAGCCGGCAAAAGAGGCTCCAGTGGCGGCTGAGGGGGTGAGGGTGACGGTGACGCCCGATTTAAAGTGGGCACTGCACGACGAAGTGCATTGGATTCCGGCTGGAACGCTGGTTACGAGTACCCCCGCCATTGCCCGAGAACTGCACCGAAAGTTCATAGGCAATGGCATGGGCGGAAACGTGAAGAACAAAAGTCAGCATCAAAAGGGTAAAAATTAGAGGAAGAGTCCGGAGATTCACATTTATTCCAGGGAACGTGATTTGATAGAAACGCAGCGGTTTGATGACACCGACCGTCGAGGAGTTGTCGGAAAGGCTCCCAGAGCCATGGGGGGACCTTTTGCGGAGACGCCGCACCACTCCAGTTACTTACGTTCGTTGCCGCAGAGACGCGGGCAAACCTATAATTTTTTATCCACCTTCCGAACGAGGGTTCATGTCGGACGCAGCGGGCACTTCCCCAATTCGCCTGTCGCAAGAGCTAACCATCTTTCACGATGTCGCCAAGGCGCTGACGTCTTCGCTGAACCTCGATTCGATTCTGCAGACGATCATGGAAAAAATGGCGGAATATTTTCGCCCTGACACGTGGTCTTTGCTGATGGTCGATGAAGAGAAAGATGAGCTTTATTTCGCCATCGCGGTGGGAGCGGCGGCCGAAGTTCTATCGAAAGTGCGAATGAAGGTCGGGGAGGGAATCGCCGGCTGGGTGGCGCAGCATGGACAGGTGCTGATTGTGCCTGACGTGGAGGCCGATCCGCGCTTTTCCTCGCGGCTGGACGAGATTACGCGGTTGCGTACGCGCTCCGTGATTTGCGTGCCGTTGCGCTCGAAACACCGCGTCCTGGGCGTCATCCAACTGGTCAATGCCAATGTGGAGATGAGCGAACAGGAGATGTTCTTCCTGCAGGCGTTGTGCGATTACGCCGCGATCGCGATAGAAAATGCGCGCTCGGTGGAAAAGATCCAGGAACTGACCATCACCGATGATTGCACCGGTCTCTTTAATGCGCGGCATCTGCACAAAACGCTGGAGACCGAGGTCTACCGTTCGGCGCGCTTCGGATATCAGTTCAGCGTGATCTTTATTGATCTTGACCATTTCAAGGCGGTGAACGATACCCATGGACATCTGGTCGGAAGCCGATTGCTGGCAGAAATTGGATACCTGGTCAAGGCGCAGTTGCGCTTGATCGACTTTGCCTTTCGCTATGGCGGCGACGAGTTTGTGGTGCTGCTGCCGCAGACGAGCAAGGACCAGGCTGTGGTTGTGGCGAAACGTCTGCAAGATTCCTTGCGTGCGGGCACATTCTGCATCGAACAGGGATTGAATTTGAATGTGCGCGCCAGCATGGGCCTCGCAACCTTTCCCCACGATGCGCAAACGCCGCATGACATCATTCGCCAGGCCGACGAGATGATGTATATGGTGAAGAACAGCTCCCGCGATAACATCGGCGTGGCTTCGCGCGGATTGATGGAGCCGTAGAGTTACTGCCTCTCTCGCTTCTTCAGATCGCCCGGCTCATCATTTTTCGGTTGCGCTTCGGCCGCAACTGGCTTCCAGGTAAACGGATTGGCCGGGGCGCCGGGGTTCACTCCGAAATCCCAGACGTAGATGTTCATTCCTTCTTTGCCCATCATCTCGGCTACAGCGTATTCCCCGTTAGCCAGAGGCTCGGTGGGTGTCAGTTTGATCCAGCCTCCGGTCATAGTGGTTGCGGTAGTGGCGATCAGATGCTCGTCGGTGCTCGTCTTGCCAGTCGGAGCAATTTTGATGGCTCCCGCGATGCGTTTGCCGTTCTTCGCAGTGACGCGAATAATCTTGTAGCGATCGCGAGGGTCGGGCGCGGGAGTAGGTTCGCCGGTGGCGGCCGGCGCGGTGGCCGGTGCGGCAGCATTCGAGTCGATATTGATGTAGATGGAAGGAACGCTGGAGTGCGACTGAATTTTGGCGTGGGTTCCAGGGAGTTCCACGCTTTGCTTGCCGCCGGCCAGCGGATTGATCATGGCGCGCAGAACGTTTGACTTCGTGTTCGGGTCGAGGTCTCCGCCAGATTGCTGCAACTCTGCCAACTGCGGCTGATTTTCATAAGTTTCCAGGAGGAAGAGCCCGCCTTCATCGGGCAGGCGTAATCCGGGCGCGACTTCGGGAGTGCGCGCCTGTTCGGCCTTGCGCTCGGCCACCAGTTCCTTGTCGAGTTCGGCAGCCTCGGGAGACACTTTCCCCTCCTGCCGGCCCTTCTCGAACTTCTCGGTTGCGTCCCAGTCGATGAGCGAGTTGGGAACCTCTTCCCACTCGCCACGCTCAGCGCTGTAATAGCGCACGCGATCCCCATGAACCTCATACTTGGTGACGGATTGGTAGGAGCCATCTTTCAGGATCAGGCGGCGCGCCTGGGACTGAGCGAGGGCGGGGATCTGCGCCAGCAAGAAGAAGACGAACAGAGCGGTCATCGCCGCTGGCGAATTTGACCGGCCGAAGATCGTCCTGCGAAAGAAGGGATTCATGCCGCGGAACATTATCGGTCTTTTCTGGCCCTTCTGAAAGGTTAGATGCGGGGAGTTTCGTTGCGTGCGCTAGTGCATGCGCTAGAACGTTCGGTTCAATCAGATGGCTGAAAGCCGATAGCTGACAGTTTTTTTCCACATTCCTTTCCCGAAAAAGTTCTGGCATAATTGATTGTGCACCCCAGCCTGCACAATTTTCCAACCAAAATCAGAGCGAGGAAGCGATGTCGGCTAAGTACATCTTTGTAACCGGCGGTGTGGTCTCATCATTGGGAAAAGGTCTGGCGGCAGCTTCCATCGGCTGCCTGCTCGAAAGCCGCGGCCTCAAAGTCAACCTGATGAAGTTCGATCCGTATCTGAACGTCGATCCGGGCACGATGTCGCCGTTTCAGCATGGGGAGGTTTTCGTTACCGACGACGGCGCGGAGACCGATCTCGACCTCGGCCACTACGAACGCTTCACCCACGCCAAGCTTTCTCGCGACAACAACTGGACGACCGGGCGTCTCTACGAGCAGATTATTGCCAAGGAACGGCGCGGCGATTACCTGGGCAAGACGGTGCAAGTCATTCCGCATGTGACGAATGAAATCAAGGCGGCGGCCAAGAAAGTCGCGCAGGATGTCGATGTGGCGCTCATCGAGATTGGCGGGACAGTGGGCGACATCGAATCTTTGCCGTTTATCGAAGCGATCCGCCAGATGCGGCAAGAACTGGGTCGCGACAACACTTTGTTTGTGCATGTGACACTGGTGCCGTTTATTGCTGCGGCTCAGGAACTGAAGACGAAGCCGACACAGCACTCCGTGAAAGAACTGCTGAGCGTCGGAATTCAGCCGGATATTCTCTTGTGCCGCACCGACCGTTTCCTTTCAAAAGAAATCAAGTCGAAGATTGCTTTGTTCTGCAACGTGGAAGAAGAGGCGGTGATTACCGCGAAAGACGTTGCTTCCATTTACGAAGTGCCGGTGTGCTTTGCCCACGAAGAAGTGGATACGCTGGTGCTGCGGCGGTTGAAACTCGAGGCGAAAGATCGGGATCTCTCGAAGTGGAACGATCTGGTGCATCGCGTCTACAACCCGAAAGATGTGGTGCGGATTGGAATTGTTGGAAAGTACGTCGAGTATGAAGACAGCTATAAATCGCTGAAAGAGGCTCTTGTGCATGGCGCTTTGGCGCACAACCTCAAGCTTGAGGTGAATTGGATTGAGGCTGAGGGCCTGGAGAACGCCGACAAGTCCGACAAAAGTTACGAGGCACAATTAGAAGACTATGACGGATTGCTGGTGCCCGGGGGATTCGGCAAACGCGGCATCGAAGGTATGCTGCGGGCGATCCAGTACGCACGTGAGAAGCATGTGCCCTACTTCGGAATCTGCCTCGGGATGCAGACGGCTTGCATTGAATATGCGCGCAATGTTTGCGGGCTGGCGGATGCGAATTCGAGCGAGTTCGATCCGGCGACTCCGCATCGCGTGATTTACAAATTGCGCGAGTTGCGGGGAGTGGAAGAGTTGGGTGGCACAATGCGGTTGGGCGCGTGGCCTTGCAAACTCGAGATGGGAACGCTCGCTCACCAGGTATATGGCCAGAGCGAGATCAGCGAGCGGCACCGCCATCGTTACGAATTCAACCGTGAGTATGAAGAACCGATGGTCGCGGCCGGGCTGCGTATTTCCGGGTCTACTCCCGACGGAACCTACGTCGAGATCATAGAGATCCCCGGCCATCCGTTTTTCATCGGCTGCCAGTTTCACCCTGAATTCAAATCGAAACCTCTCGAGCCGCATCCGCTGTTCAAGGCCTTCGTGGGCGCTTCCTACGAACATGGGCAGAAGAAGAAAGAGCAGAAGGGCGCGGCCGAAGTGGAAATGTTCCTCAGGCCGGAAAAAGTAGGACGGAGATAATTCTTACCGCCGAGACGCAGAGAGCGCCGAGAACTGCTTTTCAATATTGTCATCCCGAACGAAGTGAGGGATCCGCAGTTTTCGTTCTTCTCGGCGCTCTCAGCGTCTCGGCGGTAAACGACTTTGACCCTTTCTTTCCAAATCGATAATGTCCGCGTCGGCTCAGGCGATCTGTTTCTGATTGCGGGGCCGTGCGTCATCGAGAGCGAAGAGCACGCACTGCGCATGGCGGAGATCATCAAGGGCGTCGCTCGCTCGCTGAATTTCCCCTTCATCTTTAAAGCTTCTTACGACAAGGCGAATCGCACGTCGATCCGCAGCTATCGCGGGCCGGGGATGAAGGAAGGCTTGCGCATCCTGCAAAAAGTGAAGGATGAGGTGCATATTCCGGTGCTGACCGATGTGCACCAGGCGACCGATGTTGCGGCGGTCGCCGAAGTGGTGGACGTGCTGCAGATTCCGGCC
Organism: uncultured Acidobacteriaceae bacterium; assembly: GCA_963775845.1. Lineage (GTDB taxonomy): Bacteria > Acidobacteriota > Terriglobia > Terriglobales > Acidobacteriaceae > Acidiflorens. The sequence continues at coordinate 219,083 of CAVZKN010000003.1, forward strand.
TTTCTGTGTCGGCAGACCGATCTTGTTGTGGCGGCGGCCATGAGCGGGCGTCCGGTCAACATCAAGAAAGGGCAGTTTGTCTCGCCCTGGGACATGAAGCACGCCATCGAAAAATGCCGCGAGGCCGGCAACAGCCAGGTTTTCTTGACCGAGCGCGGATCCAGCTTTGGCTACAACAATCTGGTCGTGGACATGCGCTCGCTCGCCATCATGCGTAAATTTGCGCCTGTTGTGTTTGACGCGACGCACTCGGTGCAATTGCCTTCGGCATCGCATGGCGACGAAGATCAGCCTGCGGTGAGCGGAGGTCAGCCGGAGTTTATTCCGGTGCTATCGCGCGCGGCGGTGGCGGCAGGGGTGGACGGCGTGTTCATGGAAGTCCACGATAATCCTAAAGAAGCGAAGAGCGATGGAGCGAACGCGCTCGATACGCGGAATCTGCGCGCCTTGTTAAAGGAGTTGCAGGCGGTAAAGAAGGCGCTGGATCTGGCGCACGCTACGCCGTAACACGCTTCGCCGTAACATCGTCTCGCTATTCCTTACGGATTTAGCGGTCCAACTAACGTCGTGCCCTTCCGCCAAAAAACTTAGTACTTCACGATAGCAGCGAAAGAGTTGGGGTCGAGCGAAGCTCCTCCTACCAGTGCGCCGTCGATTTCTTCTTGTGACATCAGGGCGTGAGCATTGTCGGGCTTCACCGATCCGCCATAAAGAATGCGGAGCTTGTCGGCGAACTCCTGGCCGAAAGAATCGGCGGCTTCGGCGCGAATGATGGCGTGAGCGTCGGCGGCCATTTGCGGCGTCGCCGTTTTTCCCGTGCCGATGGCCCAAACCGGTTCGTAGGCGACCACGAGGCTCGCCGCTTTTTTGGCGGAAACTTTATTGAAGGCGCGCAGGCATTGGCGGCGCAGCACGTCGTCGGTGAGGTTAGCTTCGCGCTCTTCCAGAACTTCTCCCACGCAGACAATGGGCGTCAGCCCGGCTTCCAGGGCCGACTTCAGCTTGAGGTTGACAGTGTCGTCGGTTTCGCCAAAGTACTGGCGGCGCTCCGAGTGTCCGATGATGACGTGGGTGACTCCGACGGCGACCAACATGCTGGCGCAGATCTCGCCGGTGAAGGCTCCTTCCTTTTGCCAGTACACATCTTGTGCGCCGATGGCCACGTTCGATCCCCTGGCCGCTGTCACGGCAGCGTCGATGGCGAGGTAGGTCGGGCAGACGACAATGTCGTCACGGTCATGTCCGTGGACCAGAGGCAGGAAATCGCGAAAGAAGTCGCGGGCTTCGGCGGGAGTCTTGTACATCTTCCAATTGGCGGCGATAAGCTTTTTTCTCATGGAGGGCCTTTTGTGAAGATAACGGAAATTGCCTGCGATTCGCAGGAAATTTTTTCCGCTGCCCGCACATACGCTTTGCAGGTGGCAACATCGAAGAGCACGAAACGAACATGCTCCACATGGGAACACGACGGCAGATTGTCTACGACGGTTCGAATAGCGATGCCAGCGGCTTCGTGGACGGGGTAGCCGAAGGCTCCGGTCGAAATGGAAGGGAAGGCGAGCGACCGGATGCCATGATCGTCGGCAACGCGGATCGACTCGCGGTAGGAACTGGCCAGCGTTTGCGCCTCTTGTCGATCACCTCCCCGATAGACGGGGCCGACGGTGTGCACTACATATTTCGCGGGCAATCGTCCGCCGGTGGTGATGACGGCTTTGCCTGCGGGAAGGGTGCCGATGTTGGCAACATACGCTTGCACTCCTGCAGGATGGACGGACCGCCGGCGCGGTGAATCGCGCCATCCACGCCTCCGCCGCCCAGCAACGAGGAGTTGGCGGCATTGACGATGGCTTCGGTCGTCTCCTTGGTGATGTCGGCGGGGCCGTAGAGTTCGAGCGTCTTGCCATTCGGCAGCGTCAGTCGGGCTGCAAGATCGGGCATAGAAGTTAGAAGGATCGATTGGGCGTCAAGCGAGCCCTAAGTTCTCACGAAATGTCGCCGCACTGTCAGTGAAAAATAGTTTTGTCCAGCTGTCCGGCTCATTATGAGACGCGCCGCAACTTTTTTTCCATGCCAGGCCGATCTCTAAGTTCTTCATTATGCGACCCATCGTGGTGAACCCACTCCGCTAACCTCGAATGCGAACCTTTTGTTGGATACTGGAATCTAAGTAGATGGAGCTGGTCATCACCCTTAAGGTGACGCCGATGAGTTCCATGAGTCGCTTCAGTGGTGTGGAGGTTCCCCAATGCTAGCCAAGTTAATGGATGCCGTGTTTGGTTGTCGGCACCCCCGTTACAGTTTCCCGATCACCGTACGCGCGGGTTCGCGCCGTAACCAGGTTATGCAACGTCCCGGTACTTATGTTGCCTGTCTGGATTGTGGCAAAGAATTTCGCTACGACTGGCAGGAAATGAGGGTAGTAGGATCGGAGACCAAAGAACTCGCTCACTCTCTGGTCACCAAAGAGGCAGCCTAGATTCGAGTTTCGAATTAGACTTTGAATAGCAGGATTTGCGCTGCCTCTCGGAAATGCCCCGCTTGGGGCGGCTAAAAGTGAACATCCTGAGGCATTCCTTCCGGTTCCTTGCCAGAAAATTTCCCATTTTGGAACATTTTACGAATTCTGTCTGACAGCAAGAGCTCCTTAAAATAACTATCCCTCCACTGTTCCTGAGGCGCATAATTAAGTCAGCGCCGATCCGTTGAATGCTTCGGCAGTCCCGCCAAAGTATTCTCACCTGCGGTTCGGACTGGAGGTATCTATGCCTCTTTCCATGCTTCGTGAATTTCTTGATCGGAACCGCATTCAATACCTGGTGATCTCTCATTCCGTGGCCTATACCGCGCAGGGGATTGCCGCCCTAACCCACATACCCGGGAAAGAACTGGCGAAAACTGTCATGGTAATGGTCGATGGGAAACTGGCCATGGCCGTCGTACCCGCTTCGTTCCGCGTAGATCTTAACCGTCTTAAGAAATATTTGGGAGCAGACTCGGTAGAACTGGCGAACGAATACGAATTTCGCGATCGTTTCCCCGACTGCGAAACCGGATCCATGCCGCCCTTTGGCAATCTCTACGGCATGGATGTTTTCGTCGACCAGATTCTGGCTGAAGACGATGAAATCGCCTTTAACGCAGGTTCGCACCGCGAACTGGTGCGCATGAAGTTTGCCGATTTCCGCGATTTGGTGAAACCGGCAATCATTGCTCTGGTTGTGGGAAAGGTTCGCTCGCACGCAGCCTGAAGACTGCGGCAAAACAGTCGTTGGTCGATGGCCGTTAGTCGGTAGGTTTTGTTGCTTGCCAACGACCAACGACTGACGACCATCGACTGTTGCCCGTAGCCGCTCAGCAGGCGGTTCCTGGACGAAGCGGGATATTTCTGTTTTTTTCATACAATCTTCACAAATCCCTGTGTTAGATTTGCCCCTCAGACTGAAAAATCAAGATCAACCCGAGCGGCTCTGGAGGAAAACGAATTGGGCAAGGACATGGTCCCCAAGAAAATCTTCTTCACCAAAGGTGTGGGGAAACACAAAGAGCGTCTCACTTCGTTCGAACTCGCGCTGCGCGACGCTGGCATCGCCTCACAAAATCTGGTGCGAGTTTCATCCATCTTTCCGCCCAACTGCAAACTGATTCCGCGCTCCCAGGGATTGACCTATCTGCATCCTGGAGAAGTGGTATTCGCGGTGGTGGCCGAAAATTCCACCCACGAACCGCACCGCCTCCTCGCCTCGTCGATCGGCGTGGCCATTCCCGCCGACCGCAATACCTATGGATACCTGAGCGAGCACCACTCCTTCGGCGAGACCGAAGATTCAGCCGGAGACTATGCTGAAGAACTGGCCGCCGAGATGCTCGCCACCACGCTGAACGTGGAGTTCGATTCCGACCGCTCGTGGGATGAGAAGAAAGAAATCTATCGCATCTCGAACAAAATCGTCCGCACGGCGAACGTCACGCAGTCGGCGGTGGGCGATAAGCGCGGGCTTTGGACTACGGTGATCGCATCGGCAGTGCTGATCTTTGACTAACTCTTGCCTATGGTGGAGCGACGGGCGTCTTCGCCCGTTTGGCCGGTCCGTCGTCGTAATCAGCCTCGGGGAGGCCTCCCGGGCGAAGTGGAAGGGCTACTCCTTTTGGCTCTTATCGAAGCGCATCCGTTTTAGCGAGTCGACTTCGCTATCTAGCTCACCTTGCGACGGCGCACCCGCTCTGATCACGAGGATTCGTCTATCGGACAGCGTGATCGCGATTGCTGAGTTGTAACGGGGCACTTGATCCGGAGCGGAGAAATCGAGCCGCCAATAGTCATAGCTTGGCTCGGAAACCTTGGTTGGAGCATCCATCTTGACGCCTTTCACACCCTGCCACATCCTCCTAATCTCGCCAATATAGGCCAGGGCAATCGTATCGTGCGTCCTGTCGCTACTCCGCTGCTTTTGCGTCGTAAAGAAAGGCCATTCTGAGCGCACCACCACGCTGTGGTGTATCCCAGAGGGTCAAGATCATGCGTTCGCGGCCAGTGGCGTCGTTACCGAAGAGTTTCTTGTTCTCGACGACCTTGGGGCTGAATTCCTCTGGAAACTCGTACGTCAGCCCCATGCTCTCTTCGCGGAAAACATTTCCGCGAACCCTGCCTTCACCCTGCGCAACGCAAAGTGTGCAGATAATTATCGCGCTCACTAACGCTGCAATTAACCGTTTCATTCTCCCGCCGTCGCCAGCGTCTTGCTCCCCGCTGGCTTCTTCTCCAACCGCTCCAGCACCGCCGCCACGATCAGCGGCAGCCCTACTGTAGCATCCACAAAGACCTCGCCAAACTTTCCGCCCTCCGCCAGAGGCACAAACTTTCCCCACGAAACCGCCTCGCTATAAGGACTTCCCGAAAGACCGCCCCAGAACACCGGTTCTGGACAAATGCGCAGCCCGTAGTGATAACGCTTCAGCGGCAAATCTTCTCCACCGCGCCGGTGGCGCAATTCAATGAACGGACCAAACTGCTGCGACCAGTTCCGCGGAACTCCTCCGCCAATAGTAAAAATTCCGAGCCGCTTCTGAGCGAGCAAAGTGGCGGCAAAGTATTCCAGATCTTCAAACGGATCGAAGCGAAATCGCGGCTTACCCTGTTTGTCGCGCTCACGATTCGTCAAGGCGTAATCGAGTCCGAGTTCCGAGTCCGAAAATGCCGGCACAAAGACCGGAACATTTTTCTCGTAAGCCGATTTCAGAATGCCGCGTTCCTTCTCCCGTTTCGCCAGATGCGCGCCAATCGCGCGATTCAACTTGTACGAACACATCACCTCGTCGGCGTCCCAGCCACCGAAAACGGCATGCATGACCCGCTCCACGTCGTCAAGGTTCTGTTCCGGTTCGAGCGTGTCGTAAACGCGGTTGTATCCCGCCTCGTAAAGCTCCTCATCGCTAAGTTCTGGATTATGGCGGAAATGCGCACGCCCAGTCGCTTCGACCAGTCCATGCGCCATCAGCGCGCCGGTGGAGACAATCGCATTCACGATTCCGCGGTCGATCAACTCGGCAATCACCAATCCTTGTTTGGCCACCGTCATCGCGCCCGCCAGCGTCATGACGACAAAGCATTCTTTGTCGCGCGCCATGGCCTCTAGCACGTCGGCAGCTTCGCCGAGTTGACGTCCCGTAAACGCCGTCTTCGCCATCGCCCGCACCAGGTCGTCGATCGATCGAATCTTCGCGACATCCAGCGGCTCCAATGGAATCAAACGGTCCGCTACGGGATCATGCAGCTTGCGATCGATTCCCGCGCCCTCCTCGTGATGAGCCATTTTTGGATTGCCGTGCTTCGCTGAGCTTTTGTGCTTCAAGGAAAACCTCCGCAATAAAAAACCATTGTTGGCTGAAGAAATAATCTACTAGAAGTGAGAGCGGTGCGGCGAATCTATGCCGACTGCTGGCTGGGAGACTTCGTAAATATGATCTCAAACACCAAAAGTCCCGCTCCGACGACAATGGCGCTGTCGGCGACGTTGAAGGCGGGCCACTGGTGCGAGCCAACGTAAAAGAGGAGAAAATCCACCACGTGGCGGCTGACCAGCCGGTCCCACAAATTGCCGACCGCCCCCCCCAGAATCAACGACAATCCGATTCCTGTAGAAGTCAGCGTGTGACTGCTCTTCCAGAGCATCGCGCAGACAATTACCAGCGCGATCACGGAAAACCCGATCAGCATCCGGACCTTCCACTCACCGGGAGAATCCGCAAAAAGGCCAAACGCCGCACCCGGATTTTCCGCGTGGATGATGCGAAAAAATCCAGGTATCACCGTAATGCTGTCGTGCAACGAAAGGCGACGAGCGATCGTAATCTTGGTCACGCGATCAAGAGCGATGACGAACAACGCGATCAATAAATGATATTTGCGCATGACCCGTTAATAAACTTTAATAAATTGTCATCCTGAGCGAAGCGAAGGACCTATGCAATCCGCGTCCAGAGCACAGATCCCATGTTTCGCTCAAGTAGCGGAAAGCGGAACATGAGATTATCCGCCGATTTCCCGCAGTACCGCGCTGCAGCGCTCGCACACCGTGGGATAGTTCTTATCCTCGCCGACGTGCGTCGAATAGTTCCAGCAGCGCTCGCACTTCTGCCCATCGGCCTTCTTGACTTCGACGCGTACATTGCCTGTTCCGTTACCCGTGCCAATTGTCAAAGTGACCGCCGAAACAATAAATAAATAGCGCAACTGATCTTCGTAACGCCGCAAAACGGAGTACAGCGGATCAGCCGCGCTCAGATGAACTTGAGCTTCGAGGCCGGTACCAATCAGTTTCGCATTGCGCGCCTCTTCCAGCGCCTTCAGCACATCGTCGCGAACCGAGCGCAGCGAAGTCCAATCACCATCTGACGCGGAGGAATCCGCCTGACCTTGCCTCGCGATCGTTTCCGCAGCAGGGAAGAGGGCCAGGTGCACACTCTCTTCGCGTTCGGCCACTGCCGGCAAGTGTTGCCAGATTTCTTCGCAAGTAAACGTCATGACCGGAGCGAGCAATCGCACCAGCGCTTCACCAATCTGCCAGATCGCCGTCTGCGCCGAGCGCCGCGCATGCGATTTCGCCGCGGAAATGTAGAGCCGATCCTTGAGCACATCGAAATAAAAAGCGCTCAAGTCCACAATGCAGAAATGGTTGACGCGATGGTAAATCTTGTGGAAGGCAAACTCGTCGTACGCGCTGCGCACGTCGGCCGCAAATGCGCGCGTCTGCCGCAGCATGTACTGGTCGAGTTCCTCCATCTTCTCAAACGGCACCGCGTCCTTCGCCGGATCGAAGTCATACAGGTTGCTCAAAATGTAGCGGAAGGTGTTGCGAATTTTCTTATAGTTTTCGCCCAGCCGCTGCATCAGCGCTTCCGAGCCCACGACGTCTTCGCGGAAATCGATCGACGCCGTCCACAACCGCACGACCTCCGCACCCAGGCGGCTGGCAATGTCGACCGGGTCCACATCGTTGCCGCGCGACTTCGACATGGCCTGGCCTTTTTCGTCGAGCGTCCATCCCGGCGTCACCACCCCGCGATAAGGAGGCGTCGCGTGTGTCCCCATAGCACACAGAAGAGACGACTGGAACCATCCGCGATACTGGTCGCCGCCTTCCAGATAAAGATCGGAGGGCCAAGGATAGTCAGGCTCTTCGGCAATCAATGCTAGATAACTTGCTCCCGATTCGAGCCATACATCGAAAATGTCTGTTTCCTTTTCAAACTTCGTCCCACCACAATGCGGACACTTTGTACCGTCAGGCACAATGTTGTCGGGCTCGGAGGTAAACCACGCGTCGGCACCCAACCGAGCAAACAGTTCCACCACCTTTCGATTGATGGCAGGGTCGTTGAGCGGCTTGCCGCAGCTCTCGCAAAGAAAGACAGCGATCGGCACTCCCCAGACTCGCTGCCGCGATATGCACCAGTCAGGCCGCGTCTGAATCATGTTCGAGAGCCGCTCCTCGCCCCACGCCGGATCCCATTTCACGTGTTTGATCTCGCTGAGCGTGCGCGTGCGCAGCGTATCGTCTTCGCCTTTGCCGCCGGGCATCGGCGTCTCCATGGAAATAAACCATTGCTCGGTGGCCCGAAAGATTACCGGATTGTGGCAGCGCCAGCAGTGCGGATACGAATGCTCGGTCTTCTCCGTGTGCAGCAACGCGCCGCGGCTTTTGACCAGATCAATAATTGGTTGGTTGGCGTCCCAGACGCGCTTGCCCTCATATTCCGGCAGGCCGTTGCGCAGGATGCCCTTCTCGTCAACGTTGCTCGTGGCATCGAGCCCGTACTTAACGCCAGTCATGAAATCTTCCGCGCCGTGCGACGGAGCCGTGTGAACGACGCCCGTGCCGGTGTCCATGGTGACGTAGTCAGCGAGCACACCAAGAATTTTGCGATCAAGAAATGGATGCTGAAAGTTTCGGCGTTCGAGCCTGCGACCGGGGAAGTGCGCTAGTTCCCGCGTCTCGCCGAGGGCACATTTTTCAGCAGCGTCTTTAGCCAGCTTCGAAGCGACAATGTAAACGTCGCCGCCCGATTCGACGGCTACGTATTCTTCATCGGGATGAAATGCCACCGCCATCGAAGCCGGCAGCGTCCAGGGAGTCGTCGTCCAAATGATGGTGAAAACTTTTTTCCCGGTGAGCGCGGCATCGATGTCCGCCGGATCGTCGAGCAGCGCATATTTCACCCAAACCGTAGAGCTCGTGTGATTCTCGTATTCGACCTCGGCTTCAGCCAACGCGGTTTCATCGTGCATGCACCAGTAAACGGCGCGCAGGCCTTTGTAGACGAATCCGTTTTCGTAGAAGGAAAAAAAAGTAGAGAGCACCACCGACTCGTACTGCGGATTCATCGTGGCATAGGGCTTGTCGAAGCGCCCGAAGACGCCGATGCGCTTGAACTGCTGCCGCTGCAGGTCGAGATATTTCTGCGCGTACTTGCGGCACGCGGCGCGCACCGCCGTCGGATGCATCTCCAGTTTCTTGCCGCCCAGCTCTTTATCAACCTTGATTTCGATTGGCAGCCCGTGGCAATCCCACCCCGGAACATAAGGAGCGTCGAATCCAGCCATGGTTTTCGACTTGACCACAAAATCCTTCAGGCACTTGTTCATCGCCGTGCCCAGGTGAATCGGTCCACTCGTATAGGGCGGCCCATCGTGCAGGATGTACTTTTCTTTGTTCTTGCGTGCCTCCCGAATGCGCTCGTAGAGCCGCATCTCCTCCCACCGTCCCAGCATCTTGGGCTCGTTCTGAGGCAGATTCGCCTTCATCGGAAAGCCGGTTTTTGGCAAGTTGATGGTGGATTTCAAGTCCATCGGCACTGGTAGTTTTCTCCCAACTGATTGAATCTTTTCATTATATAGGGAGCGCGCAGGGGCTGTGGCGGCGGGGTCACGGAAGGGCATGAACTGAAAAAGTACTGTTTTCGCATCTCCCGAAAACGTGTACAATTTTCAGCAGGTCGTAGCCTGCCTGCATCCAACTGAGTGAGGGAATTGGGCGGTAAGGCCTCGTTCATTTTTGCAAGCGACCTTTGGGGATGATGCTCGCATCTAATTTACAGCGGCTCCCTATTCTGTAAGCTGTGTCACGTTCAAAAAAATATGGCAGCCTTTGACACCCCGCAGAATCCACTCGGACCCGAGCCCGAGTTGCATCTTCTGTTGACGAATCAGACCCTCGACGAGCCTTTGTGGAAGTCCCTCTTCCGCAATGTTGATGAATTCTTTTTTCCCAAGAAGCTTCCGCCCCTCGTACTGACCTCGAAGCCAGTTCCGGTGCGCGACATCTGGGGCTTTTACAATTACAAGGGTCGAGGAGCAGCCGGCTCAACCGTCATCCACGTGCTGGCCGTGATTGCCATCATCGCAGCAACCTACCTCGGACGAAAAATTGTCGACGTCGCAAAGCCGAAACAAACAGTGGATGTTTTCCTGCCCGATGACATGCCCGCTCTGCCCGCTTCGAAGACTCGCAGCGGCGGAGGAGGCGGTGGCGGCGATCGCGACAAGCTGCAAGCCTCGGCCGGACGTTTGCCGCAGCAGTCGATGCACCAGATCACTCCGCCGATGGCGGTAGTACGCAATCCCGATCCGAAGTTGGCGGTCGCGCCCACGATCGTCGTCCCGCCTGAAATCAAGCTGGCTCAGCCGAACCTTCCCGATCTCGGCAATCCGCTGTCTCATTTGCCGATTCCCTCCAATGGAACCGGCTCGGGTGGAGGCATTGGCTCGGGCAGCGGCGGCGGCGTTGGTTCCGGCTCAGGTCCCGGCTATGGCCCCGGTTCTGGCGGTGGCACGGGCGGCGGAGTTTTCCACGTCGGCGGCGGTGTTTCTGCCCCGAAGGTGATTTTTGAAACCGATCCCGAATATTCCGAGGAGGCGCGCAAGGCCAAGTTTCAGGGAACCTGCGTGCTCTGGCTGATTGTCGGTCCCGACGGCAAGCCGCGCGAGATCCGCGTGTCCAGAACTCTCGGCCTCGGTCTCGACGAAAAGGCGATGGAAGCCGTAAAGAATTGGCGCTTCGAGCCGGCCTACAAAGACGGCAAGCCCGTCGCCGTGTCGATCAACGTAGAAGTAAGTTTCCGCCTGTACTGAGCCAGCGGTAGAATCTGCAGGAAAGTTTAGGAGCCCAGAGATGGCCGCGTAAGCGGCCGTTTTCTTTTATGGAGTGACTGTTACTCCTTCAAATCCACATGCACCACATCCTCCACTGGAAGCCCGAGAAATCTCGATCCCATGGTTTTGAATTTCTCCGCCGAATCGGTAGCAAAAAACTTGAGCGCCGGACGAATCCGTTGCGCGCCCGTCGCTGAAGCGGACAAGGTCACCATCGCCCGCTTCTGCGAATGCCCCAGTCGCCGCGCCACCTCCTCAGCTGTCGACTCGGCCGAATCCACGATGGCGATATGCTCCGGCGCCACCCGCCGCAGCAGCGGCTTGATCAGCGGATAATGCGTGCATCCCAGCACCAGTACATCTGCCTCGCGACCCTCGCCTGAAAATGCCTGCGACAGATAAATCTCCGCGACCTGCTCGGTCACCGGATGCTCCACCCATCCCTCTTCGACCAGGGGCACAAATAAAGGACAAGCCTTCTCCCGCACCGAGATTTTTCGTGCCTCAAGCGCCCGCCGGTAAGCGTGGCTGCTGACCGTCGCTTCGGTGCCGATGACTACCACCCGTTCGTTGCGCGTAGCAGCGGCTGCAGCGTTCGCTCCCGGCTCAACCACGCCGATAACCTCCACGCTCGCTGCGCTCTTGATTTCGTCCAACGCCAGCGCTGTCGCCGTATTGCAAGCTATCACCAGCAGCTCCGCGCCATGGTCCTGCAGGTAGCGCACCGCGCCCACCGCGTAATGAGCCACGGTCGCCGCCGACTTCGATCCGTAGGGAAGCCGCGCCGTGTCTCCAAAGTAAAGGTATTCGGCGTCAGGGACGCGCTCGACCAAAGCGCGAAGAACCGTAAGGCCGCCTACGCCGGAATCAAAGACGCCGATCTTCGGCTTGGAACTGAACATGTCGGACTTGATGGAGTTGGGCTTAGTGGACAGAGTTCAGCCTTCCGCTGTGGTTGGACTGATGATCGAACGGACGGCGGAGATTCGATTGGCCGGGAATCCGCCCTGTCGGGCATGTTCCCGGATCATCTCTTCACTGGGCGCGATATACACGCAATAGATCTTGTCGTCGGTGACAAAGCTTTCCACCCACTGCACCTGCGGGCCAAGCTTCTGCAGAACGCCACAAGACTTTTGCGAGATACCCTGCAGTTCCTGCGGAGTCAACTTGCCCGCGTTGGGAATCTCGCGTTCGATGACATATTTCGGCATATTGCGTTTCCTCTATCGTTGAATTCTGAGGTTTAAAACCCCAAGAATTCTAGCACTGGTGATCTCGCCCCCAGCTTCGCGCTTTAGCAGAACCTCAGATCCTCCCATGCGGCGCTCTAAGGATGGGAACTGCTGGCAGCGACCTTCTCGTTCACATCCGCAAATGAGAACGCAATCGAGACATTCGGGTATTCTTTCCCCCCAATCTCCACATACGGGTAAACAAAGTAATTCAACGGCGCTCCGTCCTGCGCCGGACTAAGCTTCAGATCGCGTCCTTGCGTGAACTGCATCCGATTCACATCGTGCGCGCCGAAAAAGTAGTCATGCTTCTCGGGATGCTTCCACGCCTCCGAAATGTCGACCGGAACCCAGCCCGTTGAGTCCACATAGAACTCGGCCCAGCAGTGGTATCCGGGAATTTCAGCTGAGTGTTTGTCCGCTGGGATCGGAAAGCCAATCTCGAACCGCGCCGGAATCTTTTCCGCCCGCGCCATGGAAATAAACACCGAATGAAAATCGGTGCAGTTGCCATGCTTCGCATCGCAAGCCCAGAGCGTATCGCCGTGTCCCCAGCCTTCACCCGTCTTGTCATATTTCATAGTGCGAAAAACGTATTCGTAAATGTCTTTCGCTTTTTCCAGTTGCGTGGTCGCGCCTTTTGTTTCCTGCGCCGCCAGTTGTGCTGGAACTCCCGTCACCGGCACCAAACGGTCGGGCTCCAGAAACCTGGCCAGTTCTACGCGCGGGACTTTGTCACGCGTCGCAGTGATCGCTTTCCCATGGACCAGCACAACGTGTTCTCTTCGCACCACGTCGTACTCCAAGGAAAATTTGTACTCCGACGCGCCCGCCTTCGGAGTCTCGGCATACAGAACTTCGTTCCCGTACTCCTTTTGCTGAACCCGCCGTAGCGGGATGTCGCCGCTCTTCGAAACCAGCTTCACTTCCTGAAAAGAGTCCGAGTGAGCCAGAGGAATCCACACCCGAACCCGCTCGCCCGCACCGACATTCTTCACCGTGAACGCATAATGAAACGTGAAGTGCCGCTCGTTTTCAGTGGCGCCCGATTGGGCAGGACTTGTTTGGGCAATTCCGGGCAGAGACGACAGCACAAGGAACAGCGAGACTAGAGACCGAAGCAGCATGACAAATCCTTTCGACGAGATCATTCAACAGATCATTCGACGATGACCATTTTCGGCAAAACGCTAATCGCCAGGGAAACGCACACCGGACGTTTTCGCAGTCTGCCTGCGGAACCGCCGCCCTGTCAAATGCCGGTTCCGGATCTGCCTGCTTAGCAGTCGGCCTTCCTCCGTGCCGCTGTGTCTCCGTGGTGAAAAGACAAGCCCAGTTGCCTCACCCAACCACCGCCCGTTATCCTTCCCACCATGCCCAGCACTCTTGTTGAATGTGTTCCCAATTTTTCCGAAGGACGCGATCCTGCCAAAGTCGATGCCATCATCGAAGCCATGAAAATTCCCGGAGTCTATCTCCTCGACCGCGAAATGGATTCCGACCACAACCGTTGCGTAATTACGCTGGTAGGTGAACGCGAACCCATTCAGGAAGCCGCGATCCGGGGAGTAGGCAAAGCCGCCGAGTTGCTCGATCTCACCAGGCATCAGGGCGCGCACCCGCGCATGGGAGCGGCCGATGTCATCCCTTTCATTCCGATCGATGGAGTCACGATCGAAGACTGCGTAGCCATGGCTCGCCACGTAGGAGCCGAAATCGCGAAGCGTTATGAAATTCCCGTCTACCTCTACGAAGCCGCTGCCGCCACTCCCGAGCGCCAGAATCTGGAGAACATTCGCCGCGGCCAGTTTGAAGGCATTCGTGCCGAGATTGCAACCAATCCCGCCCGCAAGCCCGACTTTGGAGAATGCCGCGTTCATCCCACCGCAGGCGCGACCGTCGTAGGAGCCAGAAAGTTTCTTATCGCCTACAACGTTTTTCTGAATACGCCCGACGTAGACATCGCCAAGAAAATCGCCAAAGCCGTCCGCTACTCCAGCGGTGGTTTGCGCTTCGTCAAAGGTGCCGGATTTCTGGTCCGTGGCCTCGCCCAGGTCTCCATGAACCTCACAGACTTCGAGCAGACTCCCATTCACCGCGTCTTTGAATTCGTAAAGCGCGAAGCCGAGCGCTACGGCGTCACTCCCACGTCCAGCGAAATCGTAGGCCTGATTCCGAAGAAAGCGCTGGAGCAAGCTGCCGAATGGTTCCTGCAGGTAGAAAATTTCGATTCCTCTCTGATCCTCGAAAACCGCCTGACCGCCGTCATGGGTGGCAAGATGGCCATAGGAGGATTGCGCGCCGGAGTCGAGCCCTTCATCGAACAACTCGCCGCTCCGATCGCAACTCCGGGAGGAGGCAGCGCCGCCGCCGCCGCCGGAGCCATGGCCGCTGCCCTGGCAACCATGGTAGCCACGATGTCGCGAGGCAAAAAGGCCTACCTCCAATACGAGTCGCAACTCAGCGAGTCGATAGCAAAGCTGGCGAGCCTCGGTGAAGAACTAAAAGCTGCCATCGACGCCGACGCGGAGTCCTACAACGCGGTCATGAAGGCCTACAAGTCCGCCAAAGAATCGGCGGACGGCGACGGAGCGATCGCCTCTGCCCTGAAACAAGCCACCAGCGTTCCTCTAGGAGTAGCCGAAAAAGCAGCCGAGGTGGCCAAGATCGCCGCCACTCTGAAGCCGATCACCAACCCGAATATGAAGTCCGACCTGACGACCGCCATCGCTCTTACCAAAGCCGCCCTACAAGGCGCGCTGGCCAATGTCGAAATCAATCTTGATTCGCTGAAAGACGAGGCCTTCGTCAACGAGACGCGCAAGCGTGCGATGGTGCTGAGAGTCTGAGCCGCAATTTTTGCGGCGCAACCCCGCCGCTTTCGAGCGTTCTAAGACCACCCCTAGAACGCACTTTAGTAACGGTCTATTGGTAGTTACCGCCCTTTCGTGTGGTTCCGGGACTAAAATGAGACGAAAGCAATCTACGAGTCCGCCAAGAACTTTCCAGATGCACTATGCATCTAACTTTGGCAGGCCCATTCTAAGAGCTTGTCTTTAAGAACTACGATGTTGAGGACTTCCATGAAGAAATTCTGTTTTGCGTTTTTGCTAACGTCGCTTTGCCTGCTGTCACTAACAAACACTTATGCCATGCCCATCGCGTCATCAGCGCGTTCCATGGTGCCTTCTGAAATCCAGCAACTTATCGGCGTAGACTACCGCGCGCTCAAAGATTCGCCCACCGCGCAGGCGCTCAAAGATAAAGTCATGCCCGAGAACCTGAAGGAACTCGAGAGCGCGCTGAAGGGCATCGGCATCAACTCCGATCGCGACCTCGATCAGCTCAACTTTGCTTCTTTCCGCACCGAGAAGAAGGGCATTGAAGTCATCGGCATCGCCCAGGGATCATTTTCCGCCAAGGCTGTCCTCAAGAAGTTGAAGCTCAAGAAGATTTCCGGCACGAAGTACGGCACCGCGCTGATCTACCCGATGAGCAACGGCCTGGTTATGACCTTCATGGACGATAACACCCTGGCCTTTGGTACCGACGCCTCCCTGCACAGCGCCCTCGATACTCGCGACGGCAAGCGTTCTTCGATGGATTCGAACCAGATCATGAGCGACCAGATGTCGGCCGTCGATGGCGCTCCTTTGTGGAGCATTCTCGACAAGCAAGGTACCCAAGCCATGATGATGTCGGCGATGGGCGACGCTTCTTCCAAGGTTGGAGACTATGACAGCCTCAAAAAGCGCATCCTGGCATCGCGCTACACCATGAACTTTCAGAGTGGCGTGAACTTCGATCTCACCGTGCAAACCGCCGATGCCATGACCGCCGCCACCTTGTCAACGCTGCTGAAAGGCGTGATGCTCTACAAGAAACTCGGCGCCAGCCCCGTTGAAAAAACGGCTCTTGATGCCTCGACAGTCGATTCCGATAGCTCGAACCTGCAACTCCACTTCAAAAGCGACGACCAGAAATTCCAGTCGCTGATGAATTCGCCGCTCTTTGCCGCCGTCTCGCATTAAGCGGTTCGTGTGATGACGAGGTGGCCTGTCCTGAGCAAAGTCGAAGGGCCCCGTACCGACCCATCCAAAAAGAAAACGTCCCGGAAGTTCTCCGGGACGTTATTTATTGCTGCGAAGAGTCTAGCTAATCCATGTCAGCGCGACCAAGGCCGTCTGGCGAGTCGCCCGGCGGCCAGCCTTCTTGACAACCGTTTCCCGCTCACTGTACAAACACGCATGTCCTTCCTATCGCTGCCAATGTCTGGCGCCGATGTCTGGCGCTCTGGCGCTAAGGAGAGTCGCTAGGTTCGCATGCGCCCGCATCCTCACTGGATTGATTATTCGATCATCGGCATCTACTTCCTTTTCGTCCTCGGCATCGGTGTCGTTCTCAAGAAGTACATGAAGACGAGCACTGATTTCTTTCTCTCGGGACGCGCCATCCCCGCCTGGATCACCGGTCTCGCCTTCCTCTCCGCCAACCTCGGAGCCCAGGAGGTCATCGGCATGGGCGCGAGCGGCGCCAAGTATGGGATTATGACCTCCCATTTTTACTGGGTGGGCGCAATTCCCGCCATGGTCTTCGTCGGCATCTTCATGATGCCCTTCTATTACGGGTCGCGCGCCCGCTCCGTGCCCGAATATCTGAAATTGCGTTTCGATGAAAAGACCCGCGGCCTGAACGCCATCTCCTTCGCCGTGATGACGGTCTTCTCCTCGGGCGTGTCGATGTACGCCATGGGCAAGCTGCTGCAGTTGCTTCTTGGCTGGAATTTCAACGCTGCGATTGTCGTCTCGGCGTTTATCGTCCTCGCGTACACGTTTTTAGGCGGCCTCACTTCGGCCATCTACAACGAGGTCCTGCAATTCTTTCTCATCGTCATCGGCTTTATCCCGCTCGTCTTTCTCGGCCTGAAAGATGTCGGCGGATGGGATGGCCTGAAAGCCCGTATCGGCAACGACGCCATGGTGCACTCCTGGAAATACCTCGGCAGCCCGAACGCGAACCCCATGGGCGTCGAATGGTTTGGCATGGTTATGGGATTAGGCTTCGTTCTGTCGTTCGGCTACTGGTGCACAGATTTTCTCGTGGTACAGCGCGCCATGGCCGCCGACTCCATGACCTCCGCCCGCCGCACCCCGCTTATTGCCGCCTTCCCGAAAATGCTGTTTCCGTTCCTCGTGATTCTTCCCGGAATGATCGCCGGCGTAGTCTCCGCGAACAGCATGAGGAGTCCGGCAACCAGCGTTCCCGCCCAATCTGCATCGGCCATGATCTCGCGAGAATCGGTCTCGCGAGAATCGGTCTCGCAAGAAGCGGTCGCGCCAGAGGAAGTCAATGGCGGAATCACCCTCGAAGGCGGGAAGGGAATCATTCCCCCGAAAGTCGACGAACGCGGCAGGCCTCTTATCAAGGATGGACAGGTTGTCCTCGACTACGATCTCGCCACGCCCATGATGCTGGTTCGCTACTTCCCGTCAGGATTGCTCGGCCTCGGACTCTGCGCGCTCATGGCGTCCTTTATGTCGGGCATGGCCGGCAACACTACTGCGTTCAATTCCGTCTGGACCTACGATATTTATCAGGGCTACATCAATAAGACCGCCTCCGACGAGCACTACTTATGGATGGGCCGCGCGGCAACGGTTTTCGGGCTGGCTGTTTCCGTGCTCGCCGCCTATGTCGCCCGCCAGTTCAATAACATCATGGATGTGCTGCAACTGGTCTTCGCCTTCGTCAACGCTCCGCTGTTCGCGACATTTCTGTTGGGAATGTTCTGGAAGCGCGCCACCGGCCACGGCGCTTTTTGCGGATTGCTGAGCGGCACCACCGCCGCTGCCCTGCATCATGGCCTCACTCTGCCCGCAGGCTCGACTCCCGGCGTCAAGGGCGCGTTCCTGGGCACCGTGCTTCATGTCTACCCGAGCGAAATGGCGCAGAACTTCTGGACCGCAATCTTTGCCTGGACAACCTGCTTCACGGTGACGATATTGGTCTCGTTGCTGACCAAGCCGCGCCCCGATGCGGAACTCAAAGGATTGGTCTACGCTTTGACCGACCGTCCCGAAGACGTAGGGATCGTCTGGTATCACAAACCAGCCGTGCTGGCCGTGGTCGTGCTCACGGTCCTCGTCCTGCTCAACTGGATTTTCTGGTGATCGAAATGGGAAGGGCACGGCTTCAGCCGTGCCGCAAACGGTTTACAGGTTTCCGGCTTTAGCCGCTGAGGCAAGCCCTCGACGTTACCGCGAGGATCGCGGATTGAAAGCGCGAAGTTACAAAAATGGAGCACACATGGGATTCGATATCAGATTGCCGATCGGCTTGATGTTCAGCGTCTTCGGATTGCTGGTGGCCGGCTACGGAGCCGCCACTCGCGGCAGCGAAATGTATTTGCGACATTCCCTCGGTATCGATATCAATTTATGGTGGGGAATCGTCATGATTGCGTTCGGCGGGATCATGCTGCTCCTGGCGCGCCGAGGATCATCGGCAATGCGGGCAGCAGCGGCACGGAAGTCTGAAACTCCAACACCCCGGCCAGCGGCCCGGCACTGAAGCAAAGCCGCACATCGGCACAATTTTTCCTGGATAAAAATCGCAAGCTCTCGATAGCGGCTCAAAGTCGCCGAGGAGATGGATGCAGATCGAATGAAAGTTCTGGTTACCGGCGGAGCGGGCTACATCGGCGGCGTGGTCGCCGACGAGCTATTGCAGGCAGGCCACGAAGTTGTCGTCTTCGACAATCTCAGCCGCGGACATCGCCAGGCCGTGCCCGAAAATGCGGAACTGGTAGTGGGTGACCTGGCCGATCGCGCCGTCCTTGAGCCCCTCCTCCGGTCCCGTGGTATCGAGGCCGTTATGCACTTTGCCGCCTTCATCGAGGCGGGCGAGTCGATGAAGGCTCCTGAAACTTTTTTCCGCAACAACACCGCGAATGCGTTAGCCCTGCTCGAAGCCATGCTCGCCGCAGGGGTCAAGCGCTTTGTCTTCTCCTCCACCGCCGCCCTTTACGGCAACCCCGAGCGCACCCCGATCGAAGAGACGGATGCCATCCATCCCACCAACGCCTACGGCGAATCGAAGCTCCTCGTCGAACGCATGCTTGCCTGGTTTCACCAGATTCACGGCCTGCATTATGCCAGCCTTCGATACTTCAACGCTGCCGGCGCCGCCCGCCCCGATAAAGGAGAAGCGCACCAACCCGAGAGCCATCTGATTCCGCGTATTCTTCAGGTCGCCCTCGGCCGCGCCGAACACGTCAGCATCTTCGGCACCGATTACCCGACACCTGACGGCACCTGCGTGCGCGACTACATCCACGTCACCGACCTCGCGCGCGCTCATCTTCTGGCGCTCGACGCCATGAAGTCCAGTCAGAACTCACAACCTCTTATCTACAACCTCGGCAGCGGACACGGTTTCAGTGTGCGCGAGGTGGTCGAAGTCGCGCGTGAGATCACAGGGCATGCCATTCCAGCCGTCGAATTGCCGCGGCGCGCTGGAGATCCCACTACGCTCATTGCCAGCTCAGAAAAAATTCGCCGCGAACTGGGCTGGCGTCCGCAATTCGCCGAATTGCGCGTCATCGTCGAGAGCGCATGGCAGTGGCATCGCAGCCACCCTGATGGATACCAGTAACGCCATACCGGTAAATTTCAGTCGCGAGGCGCGACCGGTTCGAACACGCGGTTCTCCTGCGGGCTGGCTCGCAACGGGACGGGAAAAGGCCGGTAACCGGATCGCGATCCATCGACTGGAATCGGTGGCTCCGGGGTACCTGACAGAACCGCAGGAATTTTCGCAGCTGGCCCGGCACCAGCGTTGGGCGGCAAGTTTGCGCCGGCATACGCCGAAGCTTCCGCCCTCTCCTCCGAGCCTTGATAGATAAACTGCGGGACGATCTGCTTGAGTTGCCAGAGAATTGATTCCCGCTCTCCCACGGCAACCGCGATCCGCAACTGGTCGAGAGCGCGACTCAGTGCCGGCCACGAAAGCCGCATGCTTTCCGTGCAGGCAATTTTCTGGCAGGCGCTCGGGAACACGCGCTCGTTCGGATAAAACAGTTCCTCAAAAAGTTTTTCTCCGGGCCGCAACCCGATGTATCTGAATTCCTGCCTTGATTTGCCCGAGAGACGGGCCAGGGTCTTGGCCAGTTGCTCAATTCGCATCGGTTCGCCCATATCGAGCACCAGGATGTCGCCGTTTCGCCCGATGGCAAAAGCCTGCAGCACGAGGCTCACGGCCTCCGCAATCGTCATGAAAAAGCGCGTGATGTCAGGATGGGTGATAGTAATCGGCAGATTTTGCCGGATCTGCTCCTGGAACAACGGGATCACGCTGCCATTCGAGCCGAGGACGTTGCCGAAGCGCACCGAGACGCAGCGCAGCCGCTTCCCCGGCCATGCCGCAAGAACCAATTCTCCCACCCGCTTGGTGCACCCCATGACATTCGAGGGATTGACGGCCTTGTCGGACGAGATCATCACGAAAGTAGAACAGTCCGAAGCTTCGGCCACATGGAGCAGCGAGACGAGCCCGAAAACATTGTTGCTGACCGCTTCGTCGACGTTGTCTTCCATCACCGGCACGTGCTTGTAGGCGGCGGCATGGAAAACGATTTCCACCTTATAAGCGAGGAAAATTCTCCGCATGCGCTCGGGGTGCGAGAAGTCGGCGACACAGAACACCTGACGCGCCTCTCGATCATCTCTGCTGTTATTGTTTCCGCTCGCCGCGCCGCCCGCTTCGGCTAGGGCATGCTGCAGGTGAAAGATTGCTGTTTCATTTTGGTCCAGGCACACCAGCAGTTTCGGCTGGCAACTCTTGATCTGGCGGCACAGCTCGGAGCCGATCGATCCCGCGGCTCCCGTCACCATGATCACGCGGTTGCGAATATGTTCGCGTACAGCTTCCAGGTCAAGGTCCACAGGGACGCGCCCCAAAAGATCGGTGAGTGAAACTTCCCGCACCTGCTGCAGGGTGACGCGGCCGGCAATCAGTTCCTTGAGCGCTGGAACCGTGCGGAACGGAACGCCCGCGTCCTTGCAGATCGCCACCAGTCGCCGCATTTCGGCGGGCGTAGCCGAAGGAATCGCAATCAGCACCTCGTCGATGCGCTGCTCGCGCACCAATTTTCCCAGCCACTCGACGGGTCCGAGCACGGGCACGCCCTGCACCCGCAGACCTCTCTTCAAGGGATTATCATCGACCGCGGCCATCACCTGGTATCCGCTTTCCATTTCTTCCGTCTCGCGAATAATCATCTGGGCGGCATGTCCCGCACCGACCACCAGCAGGCGTTTCGACGCTGCATCGCGTCTCACCGTCTCCGCCAGCATGCGCGACAGCACGCGCACGCCAATCAGGAAAGTAAATGTGAGCAATGCCTCCAGCGCGTAAACGGACAACGGAAAGCCAGCCAGCCCCAGGCCGTACCGCAACAGCAGGAGGAAAATTGCGGTCCCCGTCAGAATCGCTTTCCCCACGTCCACCGCGTCGCTGATTCCGGTATAGCGCCACCACCCGTGCATCAGATTGAACAAGGGCATGACCGCCAGCCGAACCACGACGAGCACCGGAACCGCCAGCCAGAGCAGGCCCGGCTCCGGCAGCCGGAACTCAAAGCGCAAAAGCCACGCACAGACGAGAGATCCGACAATCAGCGTCATCTGCAGAACCAGCACCAACAGGGAACGGACGCCCAACAGGGCGGGAGAATTCTTATGGATGTTTCTCATAGCAAAATGGGGTGCTACGCTTGGTGGTGGACACTCTTTGGTTTGATCGTCAGTTCTCGGCGTTTGCTTGAGGGCGGCTCCCTGATCAGGAACGCTCTTTTGTGGGAAGGAATGAATGAATAGTGCAGCCGGCGGCGGCGAACTAATGTTGGATGCCCTCCGCCTTGAGCACCCGCCACAGAGTCAGGACGAGTATCTTCAGGTCCCAGGCCATCGACTGCTTTGCCATGTAGGCGGCGTCATGTTCCACTTTGCGCGGAATCGGCAGTTCATCCCGGCCGTTGACCTGCGCCCACCCGGTAACGCCCGGAACCAGGCGATCGACGCCGTGCGCCCGGCGCAGCGCGACGAGATCGTGCTGGTTGAAGAGCGCCGGACGCGGACCGACCAGGCTCAAATCGCCCCGCCACACGCTGATCAGTTGCGGCAACTCGTCGAGGCTTGTCTTCCGCAGGAAAGCGCCAATCGGGGTGAAGTAGCGCTCCGGCCGCTGTAGTAGATGCGTGGCCACCTCCGGCGTCTCCACCCGCATGGTGCGGAATTTCGGCATGAGAAAAGTTCTATTGTCGCGTCCGATGCGCCGCGACCAATGCAGGCCCGGCCCCGGAGAGGTCAGCCGCACCGCCGCCCAGCACAAAAGAAATACGGGAGCGAACCCGGCCAGCAGAAGTCCGCCCAGCCCGAGGTCCATTCCCCGCTTCCATGCCGGCAGACGATAAGAAGGGAACAAGCGACTGCCAGGAACCACGGCCGCGGCTGCGGAGGAGCCGATCGATGCCGCTTCGGATGTGTCTTCTGTCGTGACGATGACGGTGTCAAACATGAGAGGAATCGGCGAACTCGGAGGAGGCCTGAGGTTGAGCCCGCGATTTGGAACGAGGTTCGGCCGCGGGCGCGCCCGGTCCCTTGATGACGCGCTTGTCGGAGCCGAGAGCATGCTCGATCCGCTTGAGATAGTCGCGCGCCCGCACCGCGGCGCGCACCAGTAGTTTGCTCGTGCGGCTCTTGCCGAAGTAGTCGTAGTTCTCGTTGAAGGTAACGAGCGCCTCATGCAACTCGCGCAGCGAACTGAGTGGAGCCTGGTTGACGCTCTGACTGCCGAAATGCACGATCTCCGCGCACGGCGTGTAGTACACCGCATAGCCCTTTTGTTTGAGCATGTAGTTATAGGCCAGGTCGGAAACAAACAGGCGAAAGTGTTCATCGAGCATGGCCGCCTGTTCCCACGTCGAGCGCCGGATCACATAAGCGGTCGTGCCAATGCTGTCGACCGGCTGCGCCTTCGAGTAGTCGAAGCGCGTGGCGTAGTAGCGACCCGTCAGCCGGCTTCGCGGAAACAGCTTGTGCCAGTTGAGCGCCTGCAGAACCAAGGCGCCCGCTCCGGAAAAATGCCGGATACAGTGCTGCACCGAGCGGTCGGGGTTCAGGAGCTTCGGACCACACGCCGCCACCGTGGGATTCGCGTCCATGAATTCGACGAGCGCCCGAAAGGCATTGCTGATGAGAAGAGTGTCGCTGTTCAAAAGACAGGCGTAGCGCGCCCGCGACATGCGCAGGCCGAGGTTGTTGTTGCGGACATAAAACTGGTTTGTCCGGTTTCGCACCAGGAGGACCTCGGGAAAATTTTCCGCCACCATGCCGGCGCTGCCGTCCGGCGAGTTGTCGTCGAGGCAAATGATTTCGAAGCCGAGGCCGCGCGTGTGCTGGTAAATGGAGGCAATACAGCCGTGGAGCAGTTGCCGCGTGTTGTAGCTGGGAATGATGATGGTGAGGTCGAGCGGGTTTTCCCTTTCCATGGGCTTCCTCAGGATGACTTTCTTCTTACGACTTCCTTCCTATGACTTACGTCTCGCGCTGCGCTTACTGTGCGGAACTGCCGCCTGCGACTGCATCTCTCGCTGGCGCCCCTCGGGAAATGTTCCGCGCCGGAATGCCGGCCACGGTGCTGTGGGTTGCGACCGAATCCAGAACCACCGCGTTCGCCCCCACGATCGCGTTGTCCCCAATGCGGATGCCTCCCAGAACCTTGGCGCCGGCGCCGATGACGACGTTGTCCCCGAGTTCGGGACGCAAGCTGCGATCAAATCGCATATCGAGCCCACGCGCGCCGAGCGTGACTCCCTGAAAGATGGTTGCGTTTGTCCCGATGCGCCACGCGCCAATCACGGTTCCCGACGGATGCGGAAAGAATATTCCCGCGCCCATCTCGCAGCCGGGCGCTACTTCCAGCCCAAAAAGCACAAGATTGAGATAAGTGAACAACTGCGGCAGCAGAGGAATCTTTCCGACGAGCGCCGCCCGGCTCAGGCGGCACAGTACAATCGGCAAGAAGCGAGGATGCGGCAAGCGGCCAAAAAAGCGGATCCACGTCGTCGGCATCGGCCTGCCCTCCAGGCCTGCCTGCCGCGCCAGGTCGCTATAGAGAAGCTGTTTTAGCGTGGGCATGCTGGACATGGGGGTTTTTGCCATCGGAAGTCTCAATGTCAATGTCAGTGTCAATGCCGCCGTCGACGGAGACTCCGGACAGGTCATCGGCAGCAACCGCCCTCGCCATCAGTCCGTGAGCTTGCAGTTCCGCGCTCGCTTCCGCCAGACGGTCCGCTGCGAGAGGTTGCGTTCTGACCCACTCGGTAAATCGGCTCAGGCCCTCTTCGAGCGAGATCCTGGGTGTGAACGGCAGGCAGCGACGGATCGCAGAGATGTCGGCGTATCCGTGCCGGATGTCTCCGAGACGATACTCGCCGGAAACCAGAGGCGGAGTCTTCGCTCCCAGCCGTTCGCCGAGAAGCAGGGCGACGCTCTCGATCGACGTAGGTTGGCCGGAACCGAGATTCAGAGTGGACCCGTCGGCGCCATCCGACACGAGGGCCAGACCGACCGCCTCCGCCACATCGGACACATGGACAAAGTCTCTCGTCTCCTGCCCATCCTCGTAAAGATGGACCCTCTTGCCCAGCCGCAACTGGTTGGAAAAAATTGAGAGAATTCCGGTGTACGGGTTGCGCAGCGACTGCCCTTCGCCATAGACGTTCTGAAATCGGAAAATCACCGCGGGAATTCCCAAGGCGAGGCCACCCACGCGGACGAGGTCTTCCTGCGCCAGTTTGGTAGCGGCATAAATCGACGCTGGCGCCGGCTTCGCTGCTTCCGGCGTAGCCGCGGCCTCGACCCGGTTCCCGCATTGCGGACAGCGAGGCTGCCATTCTCCCGCCCGCAGACTCGCCGCCGACCGCGCCGGAGGATAGACCATGCCGCAATCCTGGCACCGGTACGCACCTTCTCCATACACCGAGCGCGAGGAGGCGAGAACGATCTTACGGACCTGGTGCCGATGGTGCGCGAGGTGATGGAGCAGCGCAGCCGTGCCGCCGACGTTGGTTTCCGTGTAACGCGAGATCTCATACATCGACTGTGCCGTACCCGTCTCGGCCGCCAGGTGAATCACGGCATCGACCTCGGCCAGCGCCGCCTTCCAGTCGCTGGCTTTCGCGACGTCTCCGCGCAGTACCTGAACCCCGGCATCTCGCAACAAAGGGCGTGCCGCCATATCGGGAATCGCCCCGTGAACCTGCGCGCTGAGATTGTCGAAGAGCAGGACCTGATCTCCCCGCTTCACCAGTTGCCGGGCGAGTTCTAGTCCGATGAATCCGAGTCCTCCGGAAATCAGCACTCTGAAATTTTTCATGGCTCTCCGTTGCGCGATTTTGCAGCGGCGCGGTGAGTGGCGGCGAGCCGCCTACTGACACGCGCGATACAGCGCCAGCGTTTCGTCGGCGCATTTTTGCCAGCTGAACCCGGCGGCGATCCTGCTGCCGCGGGCCCGCGCCCGCTGTCGCGGTTCTTCGCTGGTCACCGCCCGGAAAAGCGCGGCCTCGAGCGAGCCTTGATCCCCGGGATTGAAATAAAACGCCGCGTCGCGGCAAATCTCCGGCAGGCAGGATGTGTTGCAGACGAGGACCGGGCAGTTCGCCGCCATGGCCTCGAGCGGAGGAAATCCGAAGCCTTCGCAAAACGATGGATACACCAGCAGCTTCGCCGCTTTGTACGCTTCGGCCAGGAGCGCGTCCCGGACCTGCGGCCACACCAGCACCCTGTCCGCGATCTCAAGTTCCTCCGCCAGCGACCATTCTTCCGGCGTCACGTAGCCGCCACCGGCCGCGACGAGCAGCAACGATTCATGCAGTCGGGTGGCGCGAAATGCACGCAGCAGATTATTGAAATTCTTGTACGGCGCGCGCGAGCCGACAAACAGCAGGAATTCCGATGGAACCAGGCGGCGCAATTCCGCCGCTGCCGCCGCCGAGCCAGCCAGAGGTTCGAGGCCGTGGTAGATGACCCGCGCCTTCTTCGCGCCGACATTATAGAACTGCAAGAGGTCCCGCCGGCTCGATTCGGACACGCAGATGATCGCGTCCGCCTCGGCATACTGGCGGCGCTTGAAGCCGATGATTTTTTTCGCATTCGAAAAAAGTTCGGGGAAGCGTTCGACCGCGCAGTCATGATGCGTGACCACCATCCGCCGTGTCCGTACAAGGGGCATCTGTCGGTAGAGCGTGGGATGGTAGACGTCGAACCTGCCGGCGCACGATGCCAGTACGTTGCCCAGCATCTCGTTCGCGAGATACCGGCACCGTCCGTGCTGCAGCCATCCTTCCCAGCCGACGACACGAGTGCGCCCGCCCGAGAGCTGGCGGAACGGGTACACCGTCTGGTTGAACCCCATCCATAATTCCGACCATAGTTCCGGCTCGACCCCATCAACGCCGGCCAGCGCCTTCATCAGTTCGTAGAAGTAACGCGAAGCTCCCCCGGCGTCCTGCAGGGAAAAGAGCTGGTGATCATAGAGAATGCGCATGGGCTTTGGCGGACAGTGGGAAATCGTCAGATCGGCTTCCCGAGGCCAGTTCTTTCGCCGTCCTTCCGGCAATCCATAAGCTGGCCAGGAAGATGGCGTAGGAAATCAGCGTATTGAGAGCTGCTGCGCGGGCTCCTCGACGGGGAACGAAGGCGAGGTTCAATGCAATGTTGCTGGCGGCGGCGATCCCGGTTGCGAGCAGGATTTTCTTCTCCATGCCCCAGGCGATATAAGCGTTGCTCAAATAGGAGGTCATGAAATCGAGCGGGATCGACCACGAGAGCAAGAGGAGCAGCGGCGAGGCGGCCAGAAAATGGTCTCCAAACATGAGGCCGAGCACTGGCCGACGGAAAACCGTCAGAACGGCCGCGATCAGTATGCCAGCGCCGAACAGCGGGCCCAGAATTCGCGCCTGTAACATGCGTACCCGCTCGGCGCCACCATGCCGGGCAAACCGCGGATACAATACCTGGGTCAGCAGGTAGTAAGACGCCAGCACCTGGTTCAGAATGCGGTAGCTGGCGCTGTAAAGACCCACCTGCTCCGAGTTCGACAACAAGCCGAGCATCAGAATATCCACGCTGTTGAAGGCGAGGTTCGAAAGCCAGGCCACGCCCATGATGCAGGAGCGGCGCCAGGCAAGCGCTTCGCCGACCGCGTTGGGCGCAGCCACGACAGCAGCCGGTGAATCGGCGCTTGTCCACGGTGTTGGCGATTGTCTTTTCCACCAGAACCAGCCCATTGCCGCCTGCAAAAGAAACCCCAGGGCGTTGCCAGCGGCAGCCCACCCCAGAACACTCATTCTCGAAGGATGGGCAACCACGAGCATGGCCAGAATGCTTACCGGAGGAGCGGCCCGGGCCCAGCCCACCAGATACAGCTTCTTCTGTCCCCAGGCGGCCCAGTCCAGGGAAAGCGCGTAGAGCGCGCCCGCCGCCGAAAAAGTGAAGAGAAAAATCTTCATCTCCGCCGGCAGCTTGACCGCGGCGGAGTACAGCAAAACCACGGGCAGGACCGCTCCCGCCATCCCCACACGCCTCCGCTGCACACGTCGAACAATGTCGCGGGCCGCCGCCGGATACCTGGCCAGCAGGCGTGCTCCGATATGGCGCAGGCCGAAGTCGATCAGCGGAGCCAGATATTGTGTGACCGTCTGCCCGAGGGCATAAACACCGAGCACCACCACTCCGTAACTATGGCCGAGCAATACGGCGGTCGCAATGCTGCAAGCGCGGCCCACTGCTTCGCCCGCTCCCAGGGCGAAGATGTCGTGGAGTACCCCGCGAAACGATATTTTCATGGCATGCGCGCGAGCGCCGCCCGCCGTCTCAGGTCGCGCGGGCCCGCAAGATAGCCCACCAGCTGACCTGCTCCGCGCAGCG
Source organism: uncultured Acidobacteriaceae bacterium (assembly GCA_963775845.1). Classification (GTDB taxonomy): domain Bacteria; phylum Acidobacteriota; class Terriglobia; order Terriglobales; family Acidobacteriaceae; genus Acidiflorens. The sequence goes on from CAVZKN010000003.1 coordinate 246,958, forward strand.
CATAAATTTCGGCGCGGTTCCAGTCGCCCCGGCAAAGGCTGAAGGCGGCTCCGCCGAGGGAGCGCAGAAGATGAGCGCAGACTTGATCGAGACGGTAGCGATGCAGGCCGAGAACGCAGCCCGCTCCAAGAGCAAACGGATACGTATTTTTCCGCAGCCGCTCCAGCGAAAAAATCGGCGGATGATGCACGGTCAGCGCAGCCTCGTACCACATGCGGAATCCCGCTTCGAGAGCGCGCAAAGCGTAATCGGTCTCTTCGCCCGACTGGTACGTCGTGGGCGCGCCGACGCCAAGGTATTCATTGAATTCTCCGACCGCCGAGCACACCGAACGCCGCAGGAACATCGTCGTCGATATGGCGCAGCGCCAGATATTCGCTTTCGTGCAGCGCCGCGAGGTGGCGGGCAGGTTGGGTCCGGAGCTCGAATACTCTGCCGTTTGCAGCGCGGTGGTCAGCAGTTCGAATTGGCGATGCGCCTCGAACCATGCCTCGACCGACCCGAGCAGATACTTCGGATACCAGCAGTCGTCGTCCGGAATCGCCACGATCTCGCCTTGTGCCCGGCGCAATCCGGCATTACGAGCCCGTGAAAGCCCGCGCTCCGAGCGCAGATGCAAGAGCGTCAGCTTCGGATGGTTGTCCAACACTGGAACCAATCGCTCGTCGCCGTTCTGATCGACGACAATGACTTCGAAATCGCGGCAAGTCTGCTGGTCGAGGCTCGTTAGCAGGCGCTCCAGTTCCGCCGTCCGGTGGATCGTGGCTATGACGAGCGAGATCATGCCTTCCCAGCGGACGACAGGCCGGATAGCTGCACGGTTTTAAACTTCGCGTCCGCGCGGGCGTAACCGTCTCTCCCGAGCAAGCCGATGAAGTGCGCCAGCGCCTGATAGAGCCACCATCCGGCGAGCAGGAGAACAAGCGAAAGCCCAACCCGGAGCGCGGCCGATACCCAGTCGAGCAGGCCGCCGCGAGACATCCACAGCACATCGGGCAGGATGAGGGCTACGAGAAAAAGTCCGAAAGGGTGCCTCGAATGCGCGTGCATATCCTGGAGAAGCGTGCCCAGCACGAGCGAAATGATCACTACACCCGTGAGGCCGCCCGCCACATAAGCTTCCGCGACATAGGACGACCCGCTGCCAAATCCCAGGCGATACGCCGCCGGATTGAGAAACATGGCCACGTCGTCGGAAAAGCGCCGGCCCGCAACGTAGTTGGCCTGATCGCCCGCAACGAAGGCCGCCTGCAACTCGCTCGCAAGATAGGAGCCGAGATGCGAAGAAAAATCTGCCCGGTAAGCGATCGCAATCGTTGTGACATCGAGCGACGCGCCCTGGCTGGCGAGAAACTCGGTAGGCCCCGCGAGGACTCTCGATCCCTCTTCTTCGCGCAGCCAGCCGACGAGTGCGGCGACTGCGACGAGCGCCACTGCGAGCACCCCGAGCGCCGGCAGGCGCATTCGCTTCGGCGATTTGATTTGGGCGACGTAGCCGAGCGCCAGAATCAGGCTGAACACTGCGCCGCGCGATCCGGTCAGAAGCACCGGCGCCGTCGCCAGAAAATACACAGCCGTCACCCCGCGGAGAAGCTTCTTGCGCCGCTCGAGAATAAAGATGCCGACGAGCGCGGGCAGGCTGACAAGCGAAATCGCTCGAACCGCCAAGGGAATGCTGGCCGCCAGGCCGCCATGATCGAGGAAAAACACGAGATAGCCTCCGTGCTCGCGAGCATACTGGTAGTAGCAAAAATTCTTGTAAAGCTGTACCGTCACGCTCGACCAGAAGAGAAAATACAGGTAGGCTCGAAAGCGCTCGCAAGACCCGTTGGCCGGCTGCGCAAAGAACCGGTATCTCCACCGGCAAGGAGCATAAATACAGAGGGCCGAGAGCGCGACGGCGGCGAGCACCCGGGCCTCTACCTCCGGCGACACGCTGAAGGGCTGTGATGTCATCAGGCTGACCTGGAAGATGTCGGTCGCGCCTCCGGCACAATACGCCGCCATCCGTCCCGCCTGAAACAGCGTCAGAACGCACAGAAAAAAGAAGCAGGGATGCCGTCCTCCGTCGAACCGTCGCCAGGCCAGCACCACCAGCGAAACGAGCCAAGCCAGAGTGAGAACTGCCGCCTGCTCGCAACTCAGCCATCTCATGAGAACGGCGAACGTGGCTGCGGTGATCGACGCCCCATATCCGACGATCTCCAAAGCAGCACCGAATTGAGGCGAGAACCGTGGAACTTCCATCGCATTTGGCACTGCCTTCATCTTCCTTTTCATTACGCTCGAGATGGGTTCGTGGATGAACGGATACACGACTTCAGCACGGTCCATCGAGCCTCTACTTCAGCATTCAGACGGAGCCGTGCCAGCGCCTCGGCCACGAGAACAAAGCTCACCGAAGCGAAGAGGCCGAGCAGAGCTCCGAGCGCGACGATCAGAGTTCGCTGCGGCGCGGACTTCCGGTCCGGTTCGACGGCCGGATCGAGGACCTGAATCACGGCTGCGGTCTTTGCCTCGTCGAGACGGGCGGCTTCATATTGCTTCGCCAGCAGCTCGAAAAGTGTCTCCGCATACTTCACAGCACGCACTTTGCGGACATATTCCAGTCCCGCTTCGGGCACGCTGCCGGCCGTAACCTGTGCGCCGTCCGCACTCGTCTTACTCTCCTCGGCGCCGCCGGTCTGCTTTTCCAACCGCCCGAGCTCCGCCCGCAGGCCCGAGAGTTGTTCTTCGGCGAGCCGCAAGTCGGGGTTGTCCTCGGTCGAAAACAGTCGCATGGCATGCAGCTCAACTTCTTTGGTGGCCACCGCCGCCTGTAGTTTCACGACCGACTCGATGACCGCCTTGGCCTGGCCGTCCAGCTGAATCAATCCCGTCTTTTGTTGTGTCTCTTTCAGCGACTGCTCCGCGCCCGACAGATCGTCTTGGGCGATCTTCAATTGCCCTTCGAAAAACATCCGCCGCTCGCCCGCTTCGGTTACCGCCAGCTCCTGCGTCAGGCGGCGAAGCTCGTCCACGTAGGCGTTGGCGATCGCGGGAGCGCGCTTTGGATCCCGGTCCTCGATCGTAATGCTGACAAAGCCTTCCTTGCCGCTGGTAATGCGGCTCGCTTTTTCCAGGTCCTCGCGGGCGTCCGACATCTTCTTGTCGCCATAGACGCGCTGCAAATCAAAGCGCAGGATCAACCGTTCTTCGGCGGTGCGGCTGCGCAACATGCCTACGTAGAGATCGTTCGGATTCTTCAGTCCGAAATCCTTCTGCGCCATTGCCGCCACGGGCCCGAGCGCGCCCAGTTGCCCGATCATCGAAGTCGCCAGCGACTGGCTCGGCTGCGGTGGCAGAATGTCGGCGGTGGCGCGGTAGCGGTTGGGCAGCACGAGAGCGACGACTGCGGCCAGAGCGGCTGCCGCCAGAGTGGCCCCCAGAATGACAATTTTTCGTTGCATGAGGAGGATCAGTAGATCGATCGCTCCCGCCTCACATCTCGGTTCCTTCCCCGGGTCGTGTGCGATCGCGGGCGCGCTGCTCATGGCCGCACTCTCATTGGATAATGCGCACCGCCGCCGCGCCCAGAGCGAATTGCGCGAAGACCTGGCTCCAGTCTCTCAACCCTTTCAGCACCGAGCTGCGGGAGAGACGTTCGGGGACCACGATGGCATCGCCCGGCATCAGGCGAAGCTCGCCGAAGCCTCCATTCCAGAGTTCCTTCACCGATTGCCGGCTCACAACGGAGCCGTCGGCCCGGATCACAAACATGCGGCTCGTGTCCGCCTCGCGCGTCGGCCCGCCCGCTCGCCTCAGATAGTCTGCGACGCGCGCCTCACGGCGGTACAGAAATGAGTTCTTGTTGTAGACCGCCCCCAGCATCTCAACCGTCGCGGGACGCGAAGGGACCGCCAGACGATCGCCGTTTTCGAGCGCAATGGCCGGCAGTGTGCCTGGTCCAGCGGCGGTCGGAGCGAGGTCGAGCACGACCCTTCCCGTGGCTTTGACCGCTCTCAGCTTCTCGACCAGCTCCCGTTGCGCTTCCAGTTTCGCGTGCTGGTCGGCCACCTCTTCCGGGTTTGGTCCGGCTGGCGCGAGCGCGTTGCGGGTGATGTCCTCTTCGAGCTCGGCAATCATGCGGTCGAGGCCCTTCTGCTGTTCGTCGCGCACCGATTCGCGCGTAAATTCCGCTCCATAAAGGTAGGCATTCGCGGTCAATCCGCCCACGCGCTCGACCAGGTGCCGGATGCTTTCGCCCGCTTCCGCCCGGTAGACGCCCGCCGCCTGAAACTCCCCCTCCAGGCGCACGAACTTTGTCTGTTTCTCCAGCGGCACTGCGAGATCGTTCTCGGAAAAAACGGTGATCGTGTCGCCCGGCTCCACGGGCAAATTGGTTGCCTCGTCGCTCTCGATCACGAGCTTCCGCAAATTGAAGGGGATCAGGCGCGTGGTCAGGTCTTCCCGGTTCAGCCGCTCGATCACCGCGTAGTCCCAGTTGATGTCGGGAGCGTCGGGCCGGATCGCCGCATCTTTGACCGAGTTTGCCGTGTGCCAGTAGCCGCTCGTAATCAGCGCGTCCTGATTGGGAATCACATCCCGCAGCCGCATGCCGTCGTGCCATTCCATCCGCCCTGGCCGCCGCACATTCCCCCGCAGCATGACCGCATTTTGAAACTGTGGAGAAAGCGAGAAGATGCGGACCAGGTCGCCATCATGCAAGGGACGCTCCCAGCCTTCGCCGACGCTTGCGCCGCCCCCGCCACGATCGCCGCCCCGTCCGGCGAGCGCAAATTCCTCGACGCGGCGCGCGCCATGGTTCTCGATGCGTTCGACCAGCGCCTTTTCCCCGTCGGCGGTCGTCGCCAGGCCGCCCGCCGTGGCGATGGCTTCGCGGAGCGTTGTCCCATCCCTCACCTCGTAGATCGCCGGCACATTGACGCTGCCCGCGATGGCAACCAATGCCGTGGCTGCCGGAATGTAAATGACGTCCCCCGGCAGAAGCCTTGCGTCTTTACTTTTGTCCCCGTGCAAAAGCAAATCGTAGAAATCGAATTCCGTGACCACCTGATTATTTCGTTTCAATTGAATGTGCCGCATGGAGCCCGCGCCCGACGGCCCGCCCGAAGCAAACAAGGCATTCACCAGCGTTGAAAGCGAGCTGACCGTGTAACTCCCCGGACGCCGCGCCTGCCCGACCACAAACACCTGAATCGAACGCAACTGTCCCAGGCTCACCGTCAAATCGAAGTTGCGAAAGACCCGGCCGATGGCGGTGCGGAAATATTCCGGCAGCTGCTCGTATTTCAGCCCGGCGACCGTGAGCCCGCCCACCTTGGTCAGAAACACCTCGCCCCCCCGGTCGACCACGAGCCTCGCGTCCAGATCGATCTGCCCCCACGCCCGGATCAGGATTTCGTCTCCCGGCCCGATCACGTAGTCGCTCGTCACCGGCACGCGATCCACGGGAGCAAACGTGCTTGGCATGCGCTCGAATAAACTGCTTCCATAAATCGGCAACATGCGGCCCAGCGAAGCGGCAACAAATTCCTGAAATTCCGTTGGCCGGAAGGCGATGGCTTTGTCTCCCGACAGCTCGTCATTCGCCAATGCATGGCCTGCCAACCTGTATTCCGCCGCTCGGTCGTTCTCAGAAGCAGTTTGAGCGGGCGAGAGATGGTTCGACGATAGACCGGGTTCTGCGGCATTTGGAGCTGTCGCAGCCGGGCTTTCTGGTCGGCGGTCCAGAGCCTGCGGACAATCGACCATCGTGCACTGCGCATCGCCCCCAACCGGAGTGCGCAGCGTGCTTTGTCCCCACGCCAGCGACAACATTGCAAGCGCCAAAGGCAACGACGCGGCCGATTGGAATCGGTTCAGAAAAGACACACACATTCTCAAAGTGGTTGACAGCGGGGCTTACCGGACGGGCTCAAATGTCCTTGCCCGACCGCATGAGCGGAGAGATTGGCGGGGAGGTAGAACGTGCGCACGCTTCGCGCTTCACCCGCCGGTTCCACATCGCAGGCGTCGACCTCTACCGCCACGCATCGCAGGATTACATCGAGCGCCAGCACCACCCGCAAGTTATTCTTGCGGCGCACAAGAACGCCCCCCATGCCCGCGAGCGCTCCGGCAGTGATGCGAACTCTCTCGCCGACCACGAGATAAGGATGAGGCTCGATCCTCTGCCCCCCTATGCTTGAGCGCAACGCCTCGATTTCAGAATCCGGCAATGGCGCGGGGCTTTTTCCCGAGCCAACCAGTGCGAGGACGCCCGGCACTGCGAGCACGCCGACCCGCTTCCGCCGGTCGATGCGCACAAAAACATAGTTGGGAAAAAGCGGCAGCGCGAGCGTCGTTTGGCAACGATTCTTCCAGCGCCGCAAGCTCTGAAAACACGGCAGAAAAAATTCGATTCCGCGCTCGGAAAATAACCAGGCTACGCGCTTTTCATGGTGCGAACTCGTATAGACTGCAAACCAGTTCCGGGGGCAGTCCGTCTCTGCCGCGGGTTCGACACTGAACGACGAGCCTTCGACCAGGCCTTCTCTTCCTTCCGCAACTGCTTTTGCCTCACTCAAAATCCCGTTCACGACTTGGTGTTCCTCTCAGGTGAAGCTTCGCTATCCCCGCTTAGCGAGGTTGGCTTAAAGCCTTCAAATCTTAGGATCACTGGCGATACTTCTACTGCACTTCCACTGCCACCATTTTGCGGCGTGTGAATTTGCCTTTGTCTCTTCACGCCCTGCACTTACGAGACGACCGAAACTCAGCTATGCTTCGATTCCCGTCGCAGGAATCTGATTCGGATTTCTTGTCCTGAATCGATACTCCGTACTCCCGTGCGACTGCTTCCCATCTTTCGGAACGTAGCCGGAATAGGCCACTGTTTTTCCGCCGGGAGAGCAAATCCCAGCGGATTCGCACGACGAGATCGACCATTCTGCTAACATTCATTTTCTTGAACCGGAAGGCCCGGCAAGATCGGTCTAAGCGCGAAAGGTCCGGGCATTATTGATGGTGAATGAAAACGCAGCCAGCAGCAGCTTTCTCCCCCTCGTCGCCGGTCTGGGAGGCCTGCTTTACGGCGTCGATGTCGGCATCATCGCCGGCGCCTTGCCCTATCTCGAAAGCACCTCCGGACTGAACGCCGGACAACTCTCCTCGGTCGTCGCCGCCGTTCTCCTCGGCAGCGTGATTTCTACTCTCTTTGCCGGCGCCCTTGCCGACTGGATGGGACGCAAACCGCTGATGACTCTCAGCGGCATCCTCTTTGTCGCCAGCATTCCCGTCATCGCACTCTCGCACGGCTACCAGTTCCTTGTCCTCGGCCGTCTCTTGCAAGGCATCAGCGCCGGACTCATCGGAGTCGTAGTCCCTCTCTATCTCGCCGAATGCCTCGCCGCCACCAATCGTGGCCGCGGCACTGCAATTTTTCAATGGCTGCTCACTCTCGGAATCGTGGCCGCCGCCGCAGTCGGCCTCTATTTCAGCTTTCGCGTCGAAGCGGTTGCCCGGCTCGGCGATCCCGCACAACTCTTCGCCTTTAAAGACAAAGCCTGGCGCAGCATCTTCTGGGTATCGTTGCCGCCCGGAATCCTGTTCGTGATCGGCAGCTTCATGGTCTCGGAATCCCCCCGCTGGCTCTTCCGCCGCGGAAAAAAGGATGCCGCCCACGCCGCCCTTCTACGCTCGCGCTCGCAGGAACAGGCCGCGTTGGAACTCGCGGAAATGGAGCAGACGGCTCGCTCCGAGCTGGCCAGAACCTCAACCGGATCCCGTCTCAAAGAGTCCTTGCTTCGCCGCAAATATGTCATCCCTTTCCTCCTCGCCTGCGTCATACTCGCCTGCAACCAGGCCACGGGAATCAACTCCATCATCGGTTACAACACCAACATTCTTCTCCAAAGCGGCCTCTCCGATCTCCAGGCGCATTGGAATTACGTTTTCTTCACGGTTGTGAATTTTCTGATGACCATCGGCGGCGTCGTTCTCGTCGATCGCAAAGGACGCAAGTTTCTGCTCTCCCTCGGCAGCGCCGGAGTCATCATCTCTCTCCTCTGCACCGGTCTCCTGTTTCGCAGTACGGAGAAGCGACGAGTGGATGCGCGCGACCAGGTCCAGTCGATAATCCAGTCCACGCCCGATTCCAGCGAAAAAGTCACGTTGCGCTATGACGAAGAAGTCGCGGACACTCTCCTGCAAGCGACTGGAGCTGCCGGCCAATCCCTCAGCCACCGTCCCACCTCTTTAGTGGTCATCTATTCTTACGGAGACTTCCACGCTGCCACGAAAGTCGCCCGCTCCGACGAAGAAGCCGCCAAGCCGATCGAGATCACCCGCGCAGGTTGCGTGCCTCCCAACAAGGTAGTGGCATTTTTTTCCAATCCCTTCGCCGATCTCGAAGCTGCCCGCACCGCGCCGCTGAGAATCGACAACGCCCTCATCACTCCCGTGCCCACCGCTCGCGTCGGATGGCTGGTGGCGATTACCCTCTTCGTTTTCATAGCCTTCTACGCCGTCGGTCCCGGCGTCTGCGTTTGGCTTGCGCTCTCGGAACTGATGCCCACCCGGATTCGCTCCAACGGCATGAGCATCGCCTTGCTCATTAACCAGGCGGTTTCGACCTCCATCGCCGCCGTCTTTCTGCCCACGGTTGGCAAATATGGCTATGCGACCATGTTCTTTGCCTTTGCCGGATGCACCGTAATCTACTTCATCACCGCCGCTTTCCTACTGCCCGAAACTAAGGGCAAAACCCTCGAGGAAATCGAATGCTATTTCGAAGACTCCGCCGCCCCGGCCGTTGCCCAACGCCAATAGAACACTAGGATTACAACCACCTGTGACCGCCATCACAGAACCTCCACCCTCAAAAAGCTCACTATGGCAGGTTGACATACTGTTGTAATGTTCAACACCAAACCCTAATTGGAGCTAAATAATGAAGAGAATTGGCCTACCCGTGCTTGCTTTCGCAACAGTACTTGCTGTTGTCCTCAGCAGTTCCCCCTTGGCCCGCGCGCAGGAAGACGTCTTCAAAGCGAAATGTGCCGCTTGCCACGGTGCTGATGGAACGGGTTCGAAGATGGGAAAGACAATGGGCGTCCATGATTGGACCTCTGCCGAAGTGCAGAAAATGTCGGACGCGGATCTCGCGGCGACCATCACCAACGGAAAGAATAAGATGCCCAAGTATCCCGCTGTTGATACGAAGGCCATGGTGGCATACATCCGCACCTTGAAGAAGTAGTCTGGCTGCGCATTAAGTAGATCAGTGGGTCGAGCGTAGGAGATAACCCGTCGCCGGTGGGTGGAGTGTGTCCACTCACCGGCGCAGAAAAAGGGACGGTAGCGGTTTCAATGACTCTGCAAGAACGTTTTCAAGAATGGTTGCAACCGATCTATTACCTGGGACAGAACGCCCTCACGCTAATCGGCGCCGTGATCACCACGAGCACGGCGCTGACCATCATTGCTTTCTGGTTCTATGACTTTTTCCTCCCCGGCCCTCCCCATCCTTATATTGGCCTGCTGATTTATCTGATCCTACCCGGCATCTTCGTCCTTGGCCTGCTCTTGATTCCCCTCGGCATCTGGGTCCGCCGCCGCAGTCTCTTAGCCAGCGGAACCTTGCCCACAATCTTCCCCGCCGTCGACCTTAGCCTGCCCGTAGTTCGTCGCACCTTGGAATACATAATGGTGGCGACTTTGCTCAATCTTATGATTCTCGGAACCGCCTCCTACCGCGGTGTCGAGTACATGGACTCCACGAATTTCTGCGGCAAGACGTGCCACACCGTAATGGATCCCGAATACTCCGCCTATCAGAATTCTCCCCACTCGCGCGTAGCCTGCGTCGAGTGCCATATCGGACCCGGCGCCGGCTGGTTCGTGAAGTCGAAGCTTTCCGGCCTGCGTCAAGTGGTAGCCGTTACCTTCCACACCTATTCGCGCCCCATTCCATCGCCCGTAAAGTACCTGCGTCCCGCGCGAGAGACCTGTGAACAGTGCCACTGGCCGCAACGCTTCACCGGCGACAAGTTCCTGGTCAACACTTCGTACAAAGAGGACGAAAAAAATACCCCGCAGACCGACGTACTGCTCCTCAAAGTCGGCGGACGTAACTGGCAGGGCTCGGTCGGAATCCACGGCCATCACCTCGCCGACAACGCCCGCATCCGTTACATCTCGACCGACGCCGAGCGTCAGACCATTCCCGCCGTCTACTACACCGACGAAAACGGAAAGACCACCGAATTTCTTTCGACCGACACCAAGCCCACCAAAGCACAATTGGACAAAGGCGAGCACCGCGTGATGGATTGCGTCGATTGCCACAACCGTCCCACGCACGCCTTCGATCTGCCCGAAAACGCCGTCGACAAGCAGATGTCGACCGGACACATCAGCCCCGAGCTCCCTTACGTACGAAAGAAAGCGGTCGAGCTTCTCAAAGTCAATTACCCCGCGCGTGACATAGCGCAGCAGACCATCAAAGAGGAACTCAACAAGTTCTATCGCACCAATTACACCGAGATCTATCAAACCCGGCGCACCTTGGTCGAGCAGGCGGGGCAGGAGATTGCGAATATCTACCTGCGCAATATCTTTCCCGACATGCGCGTAACCTGGGGTGCCCACCCCAACAATTTAGGACACAACGATTCGCCCGGCTGTTTCCGCTGCCACGACGGCAGCCACACCAGCGCCGACGGCCAGACGATAACCAACGATTGCAACGCCTGTCACAACCTGCTGGCGGTAGGAGAGGAAAACCCAAAAGTGCTTTCGAGTTTGGGCATGAAGTAAATGGGATGTCAGGAAATATTTAGTGGAAGGGCACGACTTCAGTCGTGCCACCGAAGATCGAAAAAGAATAGGGCTTTAGCCCCTGAGGTCGCACCTCCCGTTTAAGTTTGTTATGGCGAGACAAACAATAACCCGAACGAAATGGCGTCTAGGGCTAATCGTGGCCGCGCTCGTCGCGACCATCCTCTCCCTGCGCCTCGCCGAGCGTCCCGTCCGCGCCGCCGACCAGCCCGGAGCCGAATGCCTGGCCTGCCACGGAGACAAAAGCGGCGCCCCGACGCGAGAGGGCAGCAAGATTCCGCTTTTCGTCGACGGAAAAAAGTTTGCCACTTCCGTTCACGCCAGCTTCGGATGCACCGGCTGCCATGCCGATCTCGAAGGCAAAGACCTTCCCCACGGTAAGCCGGCCAAGGTCAAATGCGGCACCTGCCACGCGGACGAACAGACTCTCTACTCCAAATCGCTCCACGGCAAAGCCGTTGCCCGCGGCGATGCGCTAGCGCCAAGTTGCGTGAACTGCCATGGCAACCACGCTATCTATCCGGTCAAGGACCCGCGCTCCGCCGTCGCGCCGCTCAAAGTTCCCTTCGTTTGCGGCGGGTGCCATCAGGAAGGCACACCAGTTTCGCGCAATCGCCAGATCGCCCAGGACAACATTCTCGGCAACTACTCCGAGAGCATCCACGGCGAGGCCTTGCTGAAAAAAGGTCTGGCAGTAGCACCGACCTGCGCCACCTGCCATACGGCTCATTCGATCCTGCCGCATACCGATCCCGCGTCCTCGATCAATCGTAAGAACATCGCCGCAACCTGCACCCAGTGCCACTCGCAGATCGAAACCGTGCACCGCAAGATCATTCGCGGAGAGCTCTGGGAAAAACAGGCCAACGTTCTCCCGTCCTGCCCCGATTGCCATCAGCCGCACAAGATCCGCAACGTCTTTTACGAAATGGGAATGGCCAACGCCGATTGCATGCGCTGCCATGCCGACCAGAAACTGCGCCGCGCGCGCGACGGCAAAACCATGTTCGTCAACGTCGATGAAGTTTCCCATTCGATCCACAGCAAGAAGGGAATTGCCTGCAGCCAGTGCCACTCCGAGGTCAACGCCTCGCGCGTGCGCCCCTGCGAAACCATCACCAAGGGAGTCGACTGCACCTCGTGCCACGATGAAGTGGGCAAGCTCTACGCCACCAGCATTCACGGACAGCTCAACGCCAAGAACGACACCAACGCTCCGACCTGCAAGGAATGTCACGGCACGCATGGAATCCTGAACAAGCAAGACCCGCAGTCGCCGACCTTTGCCGTCAATGTTCCCCAACTTTGCGCCCGTTGTCACCGCGAAGGCCAGAAAGCGGCCGTGCGCTACACCGGATTGCAGCACGAAATCATCTCCAACTACACCGAGAGCATTCATGGAACCTTGCTCAAGAGCGGCCTGACCGTAACCGCGACCTGCACTAGTTGCCACACCGCTCACCAGATTCTGCCACGTAACGATCCGGCATCGAGCGTGAACGCCAACAACGTGCCAACCACCTGCGGCCGTTGCCATCACGGCATCGAGGAGCAATTCGAAAACAGCATCCATTCCAAAAAAGTCAGTGGATACGGCAAGCCGCTTCCCGTCTGCAACGATTGCCATACCGCCCACTCCATTCACCGCACCGACGAAAATAGTTTCCGCCTCAACGTGATGACCACCTGCGGACGCTGCCACGAAAAAATCGCCGAGACCTATTTCGAAACCTATCACGGCAAGGTATCGCGCTTGGGATACACCAAAGCCGCGAAGTGCTATGACTGCCACGGTGCTCACGATGTGCTCGCGGTGACCGATCCACGTTCTCACCTAAGCCGCGCCAATGTGGCAGCGACCTGCCAGAAATGTCATGCTGGTGCGACCAGACGTTTTGCCGGCTACCTGACTCACGCCACGCACCACGACCCCGAGAAATATCCGTTCATCTTCTATACCTTCTGGGGCATGACCGGCCTGCTCTTGGGAACCTTCGTGATCGGAGGCATTCACACCCTGCTCTGGTTCCCGCGTGCCCTGCAGATGCGCCGCGAGTTGCGAGCCGCCGAAGCCGCCGCGGAAAATGGAAAGCCCCACGCCGGGGAAGGCATACAGAAAGAGGACGCCGATGCCTAACGAAGTTTTGGAAAAGCCGGAACCGCCAAGCGCAACGACGCCGAGTCGCGAAGTTCCCGAGCGTCAGTTCGTCCGCTTCACGCGTCTGCAGCGCATCCTCCACATCTGCATGATCGTCAGCTTCCTCAGCCTCGCCACCACCGGCCTGACCCTGAAGTTCTCTTACACCCGCTGGGCTACCATCGTTTCCCATCTCCTCGGAGGATTCGAAAGCGCCGGCAACATTCACCGCAGCGCCGCCATAGTAATGTTCGGAGTCTTCATCGCCCACCTCGTCGATCTTTTCCGTTTAAAGAAGAGAGAGCACGCCAGCTGGTTTTCGCTGATCTTAGGTCCCGGCAGCATGGTTCCCAATCGCCAGGACCTGAGGGAGTTGATCGGCACGCTGAAGTGGTTTCTAGGCTTCGGCCCGCGTCCTGCCTACGGCCGCTGGACTTACTGGGAAAAATTCGATTACTTCGCTGTGTTCTGGGGAATCGCCGTCATCGGATCCACCGGCCTCACCCTATGGTTCCCGGTTTTCTTCACGCGCTTCCTCCCCGGATCGTTTCTCAACGTAGCTACCATCGTCCATAGCGACGAGGCGCTTCTCGCCACCGGCTTCATATTTACCGTTCATTTCTTTAACACTCATCTGCGTCCCGAAAAGTTTCCCATGGACATCACCGTATTCACCGGCCGCATGCCGCTCGAAGAACTCAAGCGCGACAAGCCCCGCGAATACGAAGCGCTGGTCGCCAATGGCACTCTCGAAGAGCACATGGAAGACGCCTATCCTTCCATCGTCACTCGCACCATTCGAATCTTTGGTTGGACCGCGCTAGCCGTAGGTTTCAGCACTGTGTTGTGGATTATTTATGCCGTCATATTCGCCTATCAATAAATTGATTTTTTAGTAGCCGATTTTAGTTAGTAAAGAAGGACTTATAAAATGCGTGCCATTCGCGTTGTGTTGTTGTATGTTCTCTTCGCCATGGCGTCAGCGACAACCGTAGCTTTCGCCGCCCACGCCACCGAAGCAAATAGCAGTAATAAAGATCAGGAATGTCTGGCCTGTCACGGCCAGGCGGGAATGAAATCCGACGCCGGAAAAAGCATCTCCATCGATCCGGCGAAACACTCGGCCAGCGCGCACGCTGTTCTAAGCTGCCGCGACTGCCACGCCGACGTCAAGGAATTCCCGCATCCCGCCAAGCGCGTCAAAGTGCAATGCGCCACCTGCCACGACGGCGAGGCCCATGCCTTCCCCACCAGCGCCCACGCCGCCCTCGGAGAAACTGCTTGCGCTACCTGCCACGGCAGCGTGCACGAACTCACCACCGCTGAAAAGCTGATGCCCGGCAAATGCGTCGAATGTCACGCCGACGAAGCCAAAACTCTCGCCTCCAGCATCCACGGCCAGGCCGCTGCCAAAGGAGACCCCGACGCGCCCAAATGCATCTCCTGCCACGGAGACATCCACGCCGTCAAAAGCGCCGGCGAGCCCGACTCCGCCATCGCCGCCAAAAATATTCCCGACACCTGCGCCAAGTGTCATAGCGATCCCGGATTCCTCTCGCGCCACAAAATTCCCGTGGCGCATCCCGTCGATTCTTACAAGCTGAGCGTGCACGCCCGCGCCGTAGCCATGGGCAAGGACGCCGCCACGTGCTCCAGTTGCCACGGCAGCCACGACATCTTCCCCGCGACCGACGAGCGCTCCAAAGTCAATCACTGGAAAGTCCCAGGAACCTGCGCCCAGTGCCACAAAGAAATCGCCCGCGAGTTCAACGAAAGCGTCCACGGCGAAGCCGTCAAAGATGGAGTCCGCGACGCTCCCGTCTGCATCGACTGTCACGGCGAGCACCAGATCGTCGACCCCAAAAGCGCCGGCTCGCCCTTAAACGCGCAAAATGTCTCCGTAGCCACCTGCGGACGCTGCCACGGCGACTCGCGCCTCGCAGTCCGCTACGATCTTCCCGCCGACCGCCTGCCCTCTTACGCCGACAGCTATCACGGCCTCGCGCTGAAAGAAGGCAAAGTCACTGCCGCCAACTGCGCCTCGTGCCATGGAGTCCACTCCATCCTCCGTTCCAGCGATCCGCGTTCCACCGTCAATTCCGCCAACCTCGCCAAGACCTGCGGAGCCTGTCACCAGGGCGTCAAAGAAGCCAAGTTCAACATCGGTCCCATCCACGTGCAAACCTCTACCGGAGCCGCGCATCCCGTAGTCAAGTGGATCCGCTGGACCTACTGGGCCCTGATCCCGATGACCCTCGGCTTCATGATCCTGCACAACCTGCTCGACTTCCTGAGAAAGCTGATTCATCCGAAACCGCATCACCTGAGCGGAGCGAAAGTCACGAGAATGAATCGCAACTTCCGCATCGCGCACTGGGGAGTAATTTTCAGCTTCCCGACCTTGGTGGTTACTGGGTTTGCCTTGAAGTATCCCGACGCATGGCTCTCGCGTCCGCTTCTGTTCGGGGAGAGCATCTATGGGATCCGCGGCGGAGTGCATCGTGCTGCGGCCTTGATCCTCGTGGCTTCCACGCTCTATCACATAATTCACCTCGCGCTGGTCAAGCGCGACCGTGTCTTCCTCAAAGCCATGCTGCCGGTGCCGAAAGACGCGACCGACATGCTCCAGGCCATCACCTACAATCTGGGACTCACCAAAGTCGAGCCGACCTTCGCCAAATTCAACTACGCCGAAAAGCTCGAATACCTCGCCTTCATGTGGGGAACGCTGGTGATGACCGTCTCCGGCGTCATGTTGTGGTTCAACAATTTCACCCTGCACTATTTTCCCAAGTGGGTAACGGACGCCGCCACCGCCGTCCACTACTACGAAGCCATCCTCGCCACCTTCGCCATCTTGATCTGGCACAGCTACATGGTGATGTTCGACCCCTTGGTCTATCCGCTGGACACAGCCTTCATCGACGGCAAAGTTCCCGCCGAACACTACCAGCACGCGCGTCCGGAATATTACCGCGCCCTGCAACGCGCCCACATGATAACGACCGACGAGCCCAGCGACCTAGCCGAGTTTCGGGAGGAAGAAGAACTAGCCGAAGCAACAGTAGACAAGACCGCGCCGAAAGCTTAGCAAGTGGCGGGGCGTGAGCGTACGAAGGATGACGTACGACGAACGGACGATGGCTGCCCCATCCTTGCGCGTTCTGTGCGCAAGGGTGGGATTCCACATCCGCGAACCGCATGGGATTTTGACGTTGCCTTAAAAGGACTCGGCCGCGCCGCTGAGCCATCAAAACCGCCGCGCGCTTGCCACAGCCATCAAACCGCGCTGGGGTTGTAAGCGCGGGGCTAAGAATTATGAGCGATTTGCGAAATCAAATCGAGAGTCTCTCCGCTGCGGAGAAGGCAGAACTACTCGATACGGTCTGGGAAAGCCTGGAAGCCGACGCATCGTTGACGGACGCACAGCGCGCAGAGCTGGACTACCGCATCACGCGGCATGAGCAAAATCCCTCCGACGTTATCCCCTGGGAGCAAGTCAGGGCGGGCCTGTTCAAGAAATCGTGACGCTGCCGGTCGCGTGGTTACCCGAGGCAAATGCAGACTTGGAAGACGCGCGGGCATAGTATGACAACAATGGTATGACAACATCCGCCCCGCTCTTGGAGAGCGCTTCGCGTCGGCGGTTGACGCCACAGTTGAATCCATAGCGGAACGTCCATTGCAATTTCCAGTCGTCTACCGGGAGCGTGCCGCGCGGGAGTACGGCGCTTCCCCTACGGAATATTCTTCGAAGTCCAGGAGCATCGGACTGTGGTAATCGCCTGCTTCCACGGCAGGCGTAATCCGAGGCGCTGGCAATCGCGATAATAAAGTCGTCTTAGTAGCTTGTGTGGAGCGGGCGCCCTCGCCCGCTGCTTTTGACGTTGATTTTGACGTTGTCCATGACGTTGATTTTGACGTTGTCCTTGACGTTGCTTTTGACTTTCGCCGCCCCCGCCCGCCAAAATAAAATTGTCATCCTGAGCGGAGAAGCCGCGTCGCGAAGCGAAGCAGCTACGCAGTCGAAGAGCCTGCCCTGAGCGAGGCCGAAGCGACCCCCACACCTCCAACGCTCCCCGCGAAGTATCAAGGCGTCCTGCCCAAGCCCCATGTGGAGCGGACACTGTCCAAGCCGGTCGCGCCCACGGCTCGGCACAGCTGGTGCTGGGCGACATATTCACCATCAAGCGCGGCCTTGCGACCGGCTCTAACAGCTTCTTCATCATGAGTTCGCAGCAGGCCGACGAGCGGAAGATTCCGCGCCAGTTCCTAAAGCCGATACTGCCTGGGCCAAGGAATATCACTTCTGACATCATCGAGGCGCTTCCCGACGGCACTCCTGCCGTGTCCCCCAAGCTCTACCTGCTCGACTGCAACGAACCGGAAGAGAAGATTAAGGCGGAGTGGCCGCGCTTCTACGAATATCTGCAACACGGACGCACTACGGATGTGCATGACGCCTATCTTTCAAGTCACCGTGCTCCCTGGTATTCGCAGGAGCAGCGTCCGCCTGCGCCTTTCCTCTGCACCTACATGGGGAGGTCCAGAAACGGCAAGCATCCGTTCCGTTTCATTTGGAATCGCTCACGGGCCACGGCGCACAATGTGTATCTGATGCTTTATCCAAAGAAGTGCTTGCAGGAAGCGATCTCAAACCACCCACAGCTTGAAGCCAGCGTGTTCGAAGCGCTTCGGGGCATCACACCCGCACAGCTTCTCTCGGAAGGTCGCGTTTATGGTGGAGGCCTTCATAAGGTAGAGCCGAAGGAACTCGCGCAGATATCCGCTCGCACGATCATTGAGGCCGTTCCCGAAATTACAATTGAAACCTACGCCCCGACCGGAGTTCAAGAACGGCTGTTCCCGGCCTGAGAGAAGGCCTAGCCTGGCCGTGCGCCCCATCACAGACTTCCATTCAGAAGTCGGCGACAATGACGATTGACCTGCGGCAGGTCATAGCTGGGCCCGTCCTCCTCATAAGCCGAAAGCAATGACGGAAGAAAAGACCCCCTCCCGTGGCCTCGCTCTTGTCAAGCTTGACTTTTTGATCGGGACGAAATGGGGTCCAACGCCAGGAGAAAGCAAGAGCGCCCATCCCGGAGCCCGAACTGGCAGCAAGACGGCGCTAAGTGAAAGAAGAATAAAGACTTTACCTCTAAGTCATTATTCCTCAAAGATTTGGCCCGGAGACCGCGCTAAAGTCTTGATTCTAATATACCGGGTGGGAGGGGGGGTACCCCCCAGTACTAACCAGTTAACAGCAAAACCCAAAAAAAACGGCCCTTCGCAACCAACCATCAAAATATTTATTTCTTAACCGGCCGCGCAGTAGCCAGATCATTGGAAAGCCAGCCCGTGGGTTAGAATTACAGCCAATGGTTTCATCCAGGGTCGCAAAGACCAGCGGTAAATTCAATCCCAACGCCTTCCTCGACACCATTGGCGAGGGGAGGAAGAACCTGACGTTCGCCGGTAAGGAGGCAGTCTTCGCACAAGGGGATGTCGCGGACGCGGTTTTCTATATTCAAAAAGGCAAAGTAAGACTCACCGTCGTCTCCACCACGGGTCGAGAAGCGACCTTGGGAATGCTCGGCGCGGGATATTTTTTTGGCGAAGGTGCACTGGCCGGGCAGACTCTGCGCATGGGATCGGCCGCGGCCATGACCGATTGTGAAATTCAGCGCATCGACAAGACGGCCATGATGGAGGCGCTGCACCGCGACCCGGCATTCTCCGAACTGTTCGTCGCCTATCTACTGGCGCGGAATGTCCGCTACGAAGAGGATCTGGTCGATCAGTTGTTTAACTCCAGCGAAAAGCGCCTGGCTCGAATCCTTCTTCTGCTGGCTCATTTTGGCAAGGAAGGTGTGCCGGAGACGGTGGTGCCGAAAATCAGCCAGGAAAGCCTGGCCGAGATGGTCGGAACCACACGCTCGCGGGTCAGTTTTTTCATGAACCGGTTTCGAAAGCTGGGCTTCGTCAATTACTCAGCCGGCCCCGAGGGCGGCTTGCAAGTGCACAGTTCGCTGCTCAGTGTCGTTCTGCACGACTAGTTTGGCGGCGCTTTTCAGGCGACCCGCCGCCCACTCATCAGGTTAATGACCAGCACAACCAGGGCCACGACCAGGAGCAGGTGAATCAGTCCGCCCGCGACGTGCAGGCTAAAGCCGAGAAGCCACAAAATCAGAAGCACCACGAAAATTGTCCAAAGCATGTTGGATCTCCTTTGCGCATATTGGAGCCGCGGAAAACGCGCCCCGTGAAAAAGTTTTTCTATTTTGCCGGAGCTAGCAACTTGCCACACTCCAGACAGGATGATTCGGTCCGCGGCGTGATGAGCCCGCAAAACGGGCACATCCTTGGTGATGCAAAACCGCGTGCCACGGGCCTTAGTGAGGCAAATCGCTTCGAGAGCGACCCAGCGATTCTCGCCAGCCGTCTGCGAACATCGTTGCGGAGATCACGAAAAGTGCGGCCCATGGAGTGATCCAGTTTTCTCTCTTTGCTTGATTCCGTCGTATGAAAGATGACAGCTCTCGACTGGCTATGCTGAGCAAGATTGCTCACTCCGGCCCAGAATCAGCATCCTCAGCCATTAAGAACAGGGCGGCCAGTTCGGGCAGAAGTGAGCAATGTAGATCAGATATTACCTGAGCGCTATGCGATTATGGCTGTTGAGACGAGTGGTTCTTCTCTCTCTTTCAGGTTTTCTGAGCTAAGTCAGCCCATCTGAAGTCGTCTCCTCTTAGTTCCGCAGATCTGTTCCGCAGATCGCAAAGGAAAATCCATGAAAAAGATAATGTCTGTGCTGATGATGAGTTTGATGGGCTTGGTTGGAACCCTGGCGTGGGCGGGCTCGACGCGCGAAGACACGGTCGACCGCATGCAAAAATCCGTCGACGTTCTGCAATCGATCATGTCTACGCCCGACAAAGGCATCCCGGAAGAAGTGCTGAGCGGCGCGAAGTGCATCGTCATCGTGCCCGACCTGATCAAAGGCGGCTTCGTTTTTGGGGCCAAGCACGGACGCGGAGTGGCTACTTGCCGCACGCCGGAAGGCTGGAGCGCTCCCGCATTCATCTCGGTGGGTGGGGGAAGTTGGGGCTTGCAGATCGGAATCGAAGACGTGGACCTGGTCATGCTGGTGATGAATGATCGTGGTTTACAGCATCTTCTTTCCAGCAAGTTCGAAATGACAGGTGAAGGATCGGTGGCAGCGGGTCCGGTCGGCCGTCACACCTCCGCCGGAACTGACATACTGATGAACACTGAAGTGCTTACGTACTCGCGCTCGAAGGGCGTGTTCGCCGGCTTGACGCTGGAAGGTGCGGTTGTAGAGCAGGACAACGACTCGACGCGTGCTATTTATGGCAGGCACATGATGTTCCGCAACATTCTTTCGGGCCATGCGGCAACTCCCGCGAGTGGAGCCGCATTTGTGGCGGCCGTGTCCGCAGCAGGCCACCAGGCTCACATCGCGGAAGCAAGAGAAGATAACAAATAAGTTGATAGCATCTGCGATTTGACACTGATTGCCGCTGACCGAGATCGCTCCCAGATTTCGGTCAGCTTTTTACTGGTTCCGTGGCGTGCAAGGCAACTGTAGATTGCGCAACCATATCCTTCAATGACCAGCGTTTCCATCACCCAATCCCCTGCTCGGTTCGGAGAAAATCGAAGTCAACGGTAGCGGACAGGAGTGTCCGCTCTACACGGACCGGTCGTTCGACGCGGTCGCTGCTTTGCTCGGGATGACAATTCTGGAAGGGAAAAAATCGGGGCCGGTAGGAGGATGTCCGGCCCCGATGAGTGGGCACAAAACTTTAGGTGATCACTAAGCGCTGATCTTTACGCGCTGATTAAGGATTCCAGGGCTACTCGGTTCGGGATCACCAGGGTCGATCCGGTTTGCTGGATGATGCGCTGCTTCTTGAAGCCGGCGAAGAGGCGGCTCACCGTTTCTCTGGAGGAGCCAATCATCTGTCCGATCTCTTCGTGGGTCAGGGCTAATTTCATCTGGCTGGGGTTCTTGGCTTTCGTATTCTGGTCGAGCCATCCCATCATCAGGCGAGCGAGCTTTTCGCTGGCGGAATCGGAAAGAATGAGGTCGCGAATTTCGCGGCAGGTGGAAGCGTAATCCTGACTGATGTGCTGGGTTACCCACAGGGCCAACTCGCCATGTGTGCGCATGAGCCGGAGCAGATCACTTTGCCGGAGGAACGTTATTTCGGAGGGCTCCTGCGTCTCGGCGGTTGCTTCATAGGTGCGGCCGGAAACCACGGCGGCAACTCCCAGCGGACAGCCTTGTTCGACGATGCGCAGGATCAGCGTGCGTCCATCGCTGCCGCAGACGGACAATTTCACGCGGCCTTTGCGGACGATGAAAACGCCGCGCGGAGCCTGGCCTTCGGCGAATAATACGGCTCCCGTGGGATAACTCGTGGTGATCGATTCCTGCTCCAAGGCTTCGGCTACGGATGGGGGAAGATCGCTGAAAGTCTTGTCGGCGGGTGCGAACCTCTGAACGTTGCTAGCGACTTGCGTGGCCATGATTGCCTCCGTGCACATCTACTTTGGCAAGTCCCTCGCCATACTCGACACTGGGGCCCAAAATCTAGTGAGGTTGTGTAAGTGGAACGAAATAGTAGCATTAGAATGGTGCGATAGCGAACATATATTTTGGAGCGGGGCCAAATTCGGTCGGTCAGTGGGTGCTTTCCCGCAGCGATGTGTGATCCTCATCACCAAAGCGATGGTTATATGACCAAAGAAACCGGTTAAGTCGAGGATTCGCGGCCAGTAAGAACAAACTTTCAGCCTAAAACGGTGTGAATTGTGTTCAGCAGGGCAGTGCGGGCGAAGGGCTTTTCGAGAAGCGTAACCCCGCGTTTCAAGACTTCGCGTTCGGCGATGAGTTCGCCAGTATAGCCGGACATGAATACGACCTTGAGGTTGGGATGGGAAACGCTCAACTCCTCGACCAACTCAGGACCGCTCATACGCTTCATGACTACGTCGGTCAGCAGAAGGTCGATGGGATCGGGATGCGACTGGATGCGCTCCAGCGCCGTCTTGCCGTCGTCCGCTTCGAGAACCGTGTAACCGTGTTCTTCGAGGACCTGCCGGGTCAGGCCGCGCATGATTTCATCGTCTTCGACAAGCATGATGGTCGT
Source organism: uncultured Acidobacteriaceae bacterium (assembly GCA_963775845.1). Lineage (GTDB taxonomy): Bacteria > Acidobacteriota > Terriglobia > Terriglobales > Acidobacteriaceae > Acidiflorens. The sequence continues at coordinate 269,092 of CAVZKN010000003.1, forward strand.
GCCGTGGCGCTTGGGGCTGACCGCCTCGTCCTCTTCTTCCGATTCGAGGCCGATCTTGTGGTCGGCGCTGGGGAGATAGATCTTGAAGGTCGTGCCATGCCCGGGCTCGCTGTAGACCATGATGTGTCCGGCGCTCTGCTTGACGATGCCGTAGACGGTGGCGAGGCCTAAGCCGGTACCTTTGCCAATCTCTTTGGTGGTGAAGAAAGGCTCGAAGATGCGGGCGGTGGTGGCTTCGTCCATGCCAGTACCGGTGTCGCTGACGGCGAGCAGGACATATTTTCCGGGAGGCACCTGCTGATGCTGTTCGGCAAGACCTTCCTCGAATTTTTCGGAGCGCGTTTCAAGAATAAATTTGCCGCCGCGGGGCATGGCATCGCGGGCGTTGACGGCGAGGTTGACAACGATCTGATCGAGTTGGCCGGGATCGGCCTCGACCACGGCCGAGGGCCCTTTCGAAACGATGAGGATTTCTACGTCCTCGCCCATGAGCGGGCGAAGAAGTTTGCCCACGTCGCGCAGGCGCTCGTTCAAGTCGAGGATGCGCGGTTGGATCGCCGAGGAGCGGCTGAAGGTGAGAAGCTGGCGGGTCAAAGAGGAGCCGCGCTCGGTTGCTTTCTTGATGTTGTCGATGTATTGCCCGGATCCGGCAGTTGGCGCAGCCCGATCGCGGAGAAACTCGGCGCAGGCGCTGATAATGCCGAGAATATTATTGAAGTCGTGCGCTACTCCGCCGGCCAGGCGGCCGATGGCCTCCATTTTTTGCGATTGGTGAAGCTGGGCTTCCGCCTTTTTCTGGGCGGTGATGTCGCGCGCAATCACGGAGGCTCCGGCGATGTCGCCCTTGGTGTCGCGCAGGGGAGAGACAGAAAGGGAGACGTCGAGTTTTCGACCGTCCTTCGTCATTCGTTCAGATTCATAATGCTCGATGCGCTGACCCTGGGCAATTTTGCGTAAAATTTCCGGGATCTCATCCTGGCGATCGGGGGCTGCGAGAACGGAAACGTGTTTTCCGATCATCTCTTCGGGAGCGTAGCCATACATGTGCTCAGCGCCCTTGTTCCAACTAGCGACGGTACCGTCCATGTCTTTGCTGTAGATGGCATCTTCGGAGGAGTCGATGATCGAAGCCAGTTTGGAGCGGTATTCTCCCAATTGCTCGGCGGTTCGGCGATGGAGTTCTTCGTTGGCACGGCGCAATTCTTCGGCGATACGCTTGCGGTCGCTGATGTCGCGGATCGCACTTAGGACGAACATTCCCTTGTCGGTGAAGACGGGGCTGAGACTGATTTCTACAGGGAATTCCGAGCCGTTGCGGCGTCGTCCGTAAAGGTCGAGGTCCGCGCCCATCCTGCGCGTCTTGGGCGCTTTTGCGTAGTTGCCGCGGTGTTGGTGGTGAGCGGGACGGTAACTGTCGGGGACGAGGATTTCGATCTTCTGTCCTACCAATTCGTCACGGTTGTAACCGAATAGGGCCTGGGTTTGCGAGTTGATCTGGACGATGGTGCCTTCGCTATTCACGGCCACGATGGCGTCGGGAAGCGTTTCCAGCAGGTCGGCAGAGAGGAGAACCTCGGCCAGGCTGCTGACCGACGAGGAGGTCGGCGAAGTTTCGCGGTCTGAGGATGGTTGCGACATAGCGAGGCCTGGAAACAGTTGATTTAATGTATGTCAAAGCTATAAGTCTGTAAAGGCAATGCCTAATGCTGGTGTGACTCGGATCAGAATCGTGGGCGGAAAAGGAACTTGGTTACACGGCGTGCGCCGGTCAGGCTAAAGTGGGTGGGTCGCAATGCGCCTTATTGCAACGGTATCGCTTGTAATTTCATTGGCCGGCGGAACTGTCGCTCGGCCTATCTCGCAAGATAGCGCCCTTGCGGCGGCGCATAATTCGAGTGCCGTCATCACGAACATTTCATTTTCCGAAGTTGCCGACGGTGTCGAGGTGGAAGTGACGTTGACCAAGCCGGTGCAGCCGGAAGTGAGCGTGGTCGAGCATCCGGAACGGCTTGTACTGGATTTCCCGGGATGCGAGTTGGCTCACGCCGGACAACGCGTCGCGGTGAACCGGCGATCCGTGGTTGCGGTGAGGACTGCGCACTTCAGCGTTACGCCGCTCATCGCGAGAGTTGTTATCGATCTGACGGCGGCACCGAACCATAGTGAAAATTATGTGGGCAACAAACTCGTCATCAAACTTGCTTCCGCTGGAGATGGCCCGCGGGCCGGTTCGCCAAACACAGCGGCAACCCCCGCGCCGAGTGTAGGAGTCGCCGCGCCGGGAGCAGTCACCGAGCCCGATCGTCCTCGTGATCGCTCTGCGTCAAAGGCGGCGGATGCGGTGTCTGCACTCAGGCCGGGTGCACAACTGCTGTCTGCCAAACCGCCAACGGAAACTGCTTATATTCTTCTGGCCAGGGCGCGCGCATTGACCCTCGAGGAACTGGAACCCCTGGAAGCGAAGGCGCGGGCTGGGAATACGGAGGCTGAGACGACGCTGGCGCTCGCTTATCACCTCGGCACCTTGCTGAAGATGGATGATGCGGAAGCGATTCGCTTGCTGCGGCAAGCCGCGAATCGCGGTTTTGTGGCGGCGGAGGAAGCGCTGGCTATTTTCTGCCAGTCTGGTTTTGGCGTGCCGCCGGATAAATTACAAGCGATTGCCTGGTACACGAAGGCGGCGCAGCACGGATCCATCGACTCGGCCACCAACCTCGCATTGATGTACTCGACCGGCGATGGCGTTCCGAAAGACGCGGCTAAGGCTGCGACACTTTTTCAGCAAGCGGCAGAGAAGGGCGATGCCACCGCGCAGTTGAATCTCGCCGCGTTATACAGCCGCGGAGAGGGAGTGCCGCGCGATGAAGCTCAGGCCGGTGTCTGGCTCACCAAGGCTGCTGACCAGGGCTCGCGTCGGGCCATGCTGGAACTGGCGAGGTGGGACTTATCCGCGGAGCATGGCGGCAAGGTCGATGATGCCATCGCGTGGTTGACAAAGGCCGCCGAGCAGGGTGATGCCACCGCGCAAGAAGAGTTGGGCGACATCTTCATCGATGTGAAGCTTGGACACGTCGATTATGCGCAAGCCGTCGCCTGGTACAGAAAAGCCGCCGACCAGGGACAGCGCGAGGCGCAATTTGGTCTGGGAGCGCGATATTACCTTGGGCAGGGCGTGCCGCAGGATGCGCCAGAAGCGCGGAGGTGGCTGTCGCCGGCGGCGGACCGGGGACATCCTTATGCGCAGTTTCTTCTGGCGAAGATGCTGGAGACGGGAGAAGGCGGGCCGGTCGATCCCGCTGCGGCCGCGAAGTATTACGAAAAGGCCGCGAACTTTGGCGTAATCGAGGCGCAATATAACCTGGGACTGATGTTGGCCTCCGACCGCGGCAATGAAACGAACCTCATTTTGGCCTACAAGTGGCTGGTGCTGGCGCGAGACGCGGCGAAGGAGAATGGCTTGACTGAGAGCGCGGCGACGAAGACTGTGGATGAACTGAAGAAAACGTTTACGCCGGCGCAACTTGCCCAAGCCGAACATGAAGTCGAGGCATGGCGAAGCGCGCATCCGGCGCGGCTGTCAGCACACTAGGGAACCGGCTGGTTTGCTTACCGCCAATACAACCCAATTGCAATGTCTAGTCCAGCTTTGCAGAAGTCCGGGGCTTCGCTGGTGCAAAGCGGAAACGATCGTCGCAACTCAGCCGTTCACCGCAGCAACTCGTTAACGATGGCTTCGACGTGAATAACGGTTGTGTCGAGGAACTCGATGCCTGGACTGGCGGCGTCGCGCAATAGTAGCGGGAGTTCCGTGCCGGCGAGGACTAACGCTTCGATGCCCTCTTCGCTCTTCATCCTTTGGGCAATTTTCAGGATCTCCGTCCTGGTTTCCGGCAAGAACTGGTTATTCAGAAGTTCGCCGATGTATTTCCCGTGAATGAATCGCTGCTCTGACTCGCTGGGGCGAACGATGGCGATCCCGGCCCGTTGGAATTCCTCCGCAATTCTTGCGGCGAGCGAGACGAGCAAGCCGCCGAGCACCGCTCCGTGCGGCCCGACAATCGTATATACTTTTTGCACTAAGAAGTACCTTCAGGTGCGCGCTCCGTTCTTTTCGAGGGAGTTTGGATATCGTCGCCCCACGGGCCGTCCCGAGAGCGCAACATGGATGATCCCAGATCACGGTCCGATAAGAAGCCTGATCCTACAGGTCCCGCCGCTCCCGGTGTCGGAACCCCGTTCGCCGGCGAGAGTTTGGGCAGCAATATTTCTGTTCCTCGGCAGAAGCATGCCGAGCCGATGGATCCCCGAACGTCACCGATCGATCCTGAAGCCACAATCATTGATGCCGGACCCAGAACCGACCCCGACGCAACATTCGTGGGCGGCGACGCCACGATCGCGCCGGGAACACCGATTCGCCGGAGATCGGCGCCGCCATCGCCATCGCCGTCCCGCCCGAGCTACGTTGGGTACGGCAGCGCAGCCGTATTGCAGATCGGGGAACTGCTGGGCGAACGATATGAGATTCTGCAATTACTTGGTGAGGGCGGCATGGGCGCGGTGTACAAGGCAGCCGACCGCGAGCTTGATCGCTTCGTCGCATTAAAAATCATCCGGCCGCAGTTGGCTTCGGATCCCTCGATCCTGGTTCGTTTCAAGCAAGAGTTGCTGCTGGCTCACCAGGTCACGCACCGCAACGTGATCCGAATCTACGATCTTGGCGAGGCCGAGGGTGTGAAGTTCATCACCATGGAGTTCATTGAGGGCAATGACTTGCGGTCCCTCATCCGCGAGAAAAATAAATTTGCCCCGGAGGAAGCGGTCGAGATCATTCAGCAGGTTTGTCAGGCGCTGGATGCGGCGCACAGCGTCGGCGTGATTCATCGCGATCTGAAACCGCAAAACATCATGCGCGACGGCTCGGGCCGAATCCTGGTGATGGACTTCGGCCTGGCCCGCACGCTGACAGGCGAAGGGATGACACAAACCGGCGCGATCGTCGGCACCATGGAGTACATGTCGCCGGAGCAGGCTCTCGGCAAGGATCTTGATCAACGCTCCGACCTTTTTGCACTGGGCCTGATCTTGTACGAGATGCTGACAGGTCAAACACCCTTTCACGCCGAGAGCGCTCTGGCCAGCCTGATCAAACGAACCCAGGAGCGTGCAGTTCCGGTGTCGGATATCGATGATCAGATTCCGGGGGCGTTGAGCGGGATCGTGAGCAAGTGCCTGGAACGCGATTTAAACGAGAGGTACCAGAGTGCTTCGGCCATCCTGGAGGACCTGAATACCTGGAAGGACAAGCGGGCCGCGGGCACGATTAAGTTTGACGCGGCTGTCAAACCGTTGGGCCGGACTCTGCCCTGGCCCCTCATTGTCGGCATCGTGACCGCACTGGCTCTGGCGATTGCTGGATACACGCTTCGCGACCAGCTTTTCAAGTCGTCGCCGGCCGGGGGAGCGGCGTCTGCGGGGCCCACTCTATCTCTTGCCATACTGCCCTTCCGCAACGCGTCGGGAGATCAGGCTTTGGATTGGCTTGGCCCAAGCTTGGCCGACATGCTGAACAGCGACGTGGGCCAGTCGGCGCGCTTGCGAACCGTGAGCCCTGCCAGTCTGCACCAGGTTTTCAGCGACCTGCGCATCTCACCTGCAACGGTTCTCGATCAGGCGACGATTCAGCGCGTGGCGAATTTCAGCAATGCCGATCGCGTGGTCTGGGGGCAGTATGCCAGATTTGGCGATCAGATCCGCATTGATGCCACGCTGCAGGACATCAAGAACGACCGCACAGTTCCGCTGAAGATAGATGCGGCCAGCGAGAAGGAGATTCCGGCAGCGATTGATCGTTTGGCAGATTCCATCCGCCAGAAACTGGCACTCCCAGAGGATGTCCTCAAGGAACTAAAGGCCAGTTCTTTTCAACCCACTTCGAAGTCTCTGGCCGCCTTGCGCGACTACAATCAGGGGGTCGAATTGCAGCGGGACGGCAAGAATCTGGAGGCGCAAAAGGAATTCGAGGCAGCGACGAAAGAGGACCCCACTTTTGCGCTGGCATTATCGAGGCTGGCGCAGAGCTACAGCAGTCTGGGCTATGACAATGAAGCGGAGCAATCCGCGAACAAAGCGGTTGAGTTGAGCCAGGATCTTCCTGAGGCAGAGAAGTATTTGATTTCTGCCATTCGCGCCCAGGCGACCAAGAACTATCCTGACGCAATCAAGGCCTACGAAACGCTTGCTAAAGCCGCTCCGGATAACGCTGACGTGCAATCGGCGCTGGCTGGCCTTTACCAGGATTCTGGCGATCTCGCGAAAGCCCGCGACTTTTACCAGAAGCTGCTGTCAGCCAATCCTAAGGATGTAGAAGCAACTCTCAACCTGGGCCGCATTCAGATCAAGAGCGGCGATGCTCAAGGTAGTTTTGATCCTTTGAACCGCGCCTATAGCCTGGCCGTTCAAGTGGACAACCAGGAACAAAAGGCCACCAGTCTGCACCTGATGGCTGTCGCATACAGGAATCTGAGCAAGCCCCAGGAAGTTGTACGCAACGAACAGGAGGCGATTGCTATCTGGCGCCGCATTGGTCAGAAGCGAGGACTGGCCTTCAGCCTGAATGCAATGGCGTCGGCGCAATCGTCGCTCGGTGAGACCAAAGAAGCCATGTCGAATTTTCAGGAGGCTTTGCAGATTCGGCGTGAGATTGGCGATAAGCGCGGACTGGGGGATTCACTGATCGACTTGGGCAATCTCTCGGACGACCGCGGCGACCATGAGCAGGCGCTCAAGATGTACAAGGAAGCGCTGGAATTGGAACGCGACATCGGCAATGAAAGTTTGCAAGCCACCTGTCTGAACAACATTGGAAGTGTGTATTCGGAAAAAGGCCAATACGACGACGCCCTCACCTACTTCCAGCAGGTGCTGCAGTTGCGCGAAAAGTCAAAAGCGCCACAGGATATCGTCGAGGCAGTCCAGAACCTGGGTCAGGTGCTCGCTAACATGGGTCATTACGATCAGGCGATTTCCTACTATATGCGGGCGCTGGATTTGCGTCGCAGCATGAACGATCCACAGGGCACGGCCCTCGCGTCCTACGGCTTGGGCACTTTATTCGATTATCAGGGACGCTTCGGCGCGGCCGTCAACGCCAAACAGGACGCTCTCAAGACCTTCCGCGAACTTAAGGACAGATCGTTCTGGATGGCTGAAATTCTCGGCAGCTACGGATATTCGCTGGTCCTTGCCGGGCGCGGAGACGAAGCCAAGAGTTCTTTAGACGAAGCGCTCAGCCTGTCGCGCGAACTGAAGAACGATGGCCTGATAGCGGAAACGTTAGGATTCGAAGGCGATGCATTCTTCTATCAGGGAAATTTCAAGGCTGCTCATTCCCTTTACGACCAGGCATTGCAGGCGGCCACGCGCAGCAAGGAAGGGCGGCGGGTCCTGCTTGCCAAAATAGAGTTGGCCCAAGCTGAAGTTCGTGAAAAAAACGGACGGCAGGCCATTCCGAACCTCCGGGCGCTGATGCAGCAGGCGGACGAGTTGGGTCTGAAATACTCTTCGGTCGAGTGTTCCATCTTCATGGCGGAAGCCATGGTGCAAAGCCATGACAATACCCATGCCCGCCAGGAGTTGCAGCGTGCTTTGCTGCTTACGGACAAATATGGTCAGCAGGCGCTGGGGGCGCATGCGCATTATCTGTTAGCGACGATCGCACGAGATTCCGGCAACAACACGGAAGCCCAGGATAATTACCGATCCGTTATCCGCACGCTGGATACGATAAAAAAAGAGGCGGGGGCGGAGAAGTTGCTGCAGCGCGCGGACATGAAACTCATGTACGAAGAATCCGCCCATGGGTCGCAAGCCGGGAAAAGCTAAAAATCAGACAGTAAAAAAGAGTGCCGGGTTTACCGGCACTCTCAGTTTCTCCCGACCTAAACTTCATCAGAACGTGGCGCACTGGCCTTTTTTACTGGCGGCCGTGTTGCCTCCTCCGGTGATGGAACTGTTCCCATTGCATTGCAGGTTCTTGGCAACCGCATTAGTAAAGACCTGCGTGGCCGCGGTGTTGTTCTGGTCGGTGAGATTGCCCCCGACCATGTTGGAATCGACCGACGTAGCGGCAGTATTGTTTTGCACCGTCAGGTTTCCTCCCACGGCGTTTCCAGGGCATCCAGAACCCCCGATTAGCACCGCGGTTCCACTATTCTGGAACTGCAAGTCGTTCTTGACCGTGGCGCCGCAGACCTGGTCCGTTCCCCCGCTGGCGGGAAGGTTTTGCACCTGCAGGTTGCCCCCGATGTTGACTCCTGCACCGATCGAGAACATTCCGCCGCCGTTGATCTGCAGATCGTTGCCCACGGTGCTGTTACTGAGTGAAAGGCTGCCACCACTCACCTGCAGGTTTCCATTGACGAAGCTGCCGTTCTCCAGCACTACGGTGCCCCCGTTTTGTGTCAGGTTCCCAGTGACGCCGCCATTCGTGAAGGTGCACGATTGACCGTTTGAAACCGTGAGGTTGCCCTTATACGTGCCGGTGAAGACCCCATTGCAGATTTTGCCACTCAATGGGCCGACTACTGTGTAGTGGACGGTCTGGGATACCGTGTTAGTCGCGGAGTCCACCACGGTTGCGGTAAAGGTATGTGCACCCGGCGTACTGGTGTCAAACTGCCCTCCCTGAGCGACAGGCCCGCCCGGACTATCGATCGCCGTGCAGGAACTCTGCGTCAGATATGGCCCAGTCGCTGCATTGCCTTTGTTTACCGTGCTGCAGGCGTAGTTCGCGTGAGTCACCTGGCCCAGCGTATAGAAACCGCCGTCCGCCGGCGCCGTTACGCTGACGCTTGGCGCCTCACCCGGAGTGAGGTAGGTTCCCACCCAGCACGAACCTGTGCCACCGCTGCCGCCCTTAATCGGACTAGCGCCCGGAGCGTCATCAAAGAAAACGAACGAACTTATCTGGTTGCTCTGGAACAGCGGCGTACCATTCGGATCCGGTTGGCACGGGTGCGCAGGGTTGGGCCCGGCGCCTTTGAGCCAGCCAACCAGTGGCGGGCCTCCTGTGCTCGACGTAAGGGGGCCGGTGGGAGGAGTTATTGCCAGATTTGGATTGTAGGGTAAGAGGAAATTGAAATCCGTACCCAGGAACGCATTGAAATTCGGATCGATCATCGTGCCGCATGTGCCACCCGGAGAGTCTGGGCAGGTAAGCTCGAACAACAACGGCGTGTTCATCACCGCACCGTTATCGCTATTCGTGTAATTGTAGACAAAACACTCGGCGCTTCCGAAGCCCGGATTAGCCTGTACCAGTTGGTTGCAGGCGGCTTGCGTGGGCAGCATCAGCGTCGTGATTTGGGCGTTCACGGGCGATCCCATGGTCAGCTCGCCAGTGAAATCGAAGCCATTGTTCCCGAGGCCGCCATCGAAACCGAAAGTAGTCTGAGAGCCGGTCATAATCATCCCCATCTGGGTTTGTTGGGGTGCATAGATCCAGCTCAGGATGTCCTGATTCTCGTAGGCGCCGCCGGTTCCACCCGTGAAACCGACCCAGGCCGTGGGGCTGCCGATCAAGGTACTCAGGTCGACCGAGGCGTCGTAACCTGGCAGGATGAGTGGAACGCCGCCGCCAAAAAGGTCGTTGCCATCCAGGATCACATCAAGGCATGGCTCGGTGCCATCTTCGCCGACGCAATTGGGTGCACTCGACGCTGTTGGCTGCAGCGTATAGCTGATGGTCACCGTGTGGACGCTCCCATCCGCCATGTATACCGGTAGGCTGTTGTTAGCCGCGTTAAGAATAAGGCAACTGTAGTCTATGCAATTCGGGCCCGTCCCATTGCTTAGAATCGAAACGCTGTTGGCACCGTTCGGGTAAGTATCCGGATAGCCGTCGTCATAGGTCTTGAACTCCACCGCCAGACTGCTCGGGATACCACCGGTAGCGAGGGCGCAACTGCCAAGCTGATCGTCGGCGAATCCTACCGCGCAACCACTGAGACCCAGGGCATTCTGCGCCGAACTTTGAATCACGAACGCAAAGCCGTCCGCCGGAGGCGAACTGGGTTCGCTAATCTGAAAGGTGAAAGTGGTGGAAAAGGAGCCGGCAACCGACTGCTGGGTGGTGTAAAAGGCAGATCCCGCCCAACCTGCTTGATTGGGAGTAAGGCGAAGGACTGTCGACACATTCGGCGGTGGAGGGGGTACAGCCGGGTAAAGGCCCGGATAGCCCGTGGCGGGTGCCCCATTCTGCGTACCAGTCAGCGTCAGGCAACTTTGGTTGGAAGAGAAATCCGGCGTATAGCTTGGAGAGACGGGGCATTGCGCCGAGGCGGTTGCACTTCCCGCAACGATCGCCACTGCGCTCGCGGCGAGCATGATCAATCTCGTGATTCCTGATTTCATAATTCTCCTGGTCAACTGTGTGTGACTGTGCCGGTCGTGCTTTCGGATCCAAACGTCATCGTCGCTGAATTTTTCAAGGCGAGGAACGACGCATTGACACAACTAACTTACTGCGCAGATTCTTTGCAGCCCTGTGGTGCTGTGGACGCTCTCCCACCCAAACGTCGCGAACTGGGCGGGGGCCAAACCACCTACTGGGAGCCTAGTGTAGCGCAAATCCGCCGATGCCGTACACCTCGGTCAGGTCTCGGCCATTAGCGACTGGTGGGTATCTGCAAGGCCCAGTCTGCGGAGTCCAGCTGTTCCAATCGCATCATCTATGACGGTCTGCCTGACGATGCTGGTAACGATCCACTTTCATGAACGGCAGATTTCATGACTTCATTGACGGCTGTTAAAGCGACCGTCCAGGCTTCGGCTGTGCGATCGTCGAAACCAGCGCCGAGCGCCTGACTTAGGGTCCATAACAACGCTGTTCTTAGAATGTCGCATGTCGGCGTCCGAGCCAAGCATTTTCCTCAGTGCGTACAACCCCCGGCTTTCGTTGACTCGGGAATGCCCTGATCCGTAAGATGAAACGACCATCGACTGGGGCACTTCTTTCGTGATCGGCCAAACCATCTCGCACTACCGAATTACTGGCCAACTCGGCAGCGGCGGAATGGGTGTAGTTTACGAAGCCCAGGATCTCACGCTCGCGCGCCGTGTTGCCCTGAAGTTTCTTCCTCCCGATCTTTCGCGCGACGCCGCCGCGCTAGAGCGCTTTCTGCTCGAAGCCCGCGCCGCGTCAGCTCTGAATCATCCCAACATCTGCACCATCTACGCCGTGGAAAAAGATGCCGACCAATCCTTTATTTCGATGGAACTGCTGGAAGGCGAGAGCCTGGCTGGCAAGCTTGCCAGTGGTCCTTTGCCGCTGAACCGTTTGCTCGACATCGGCATTCAACTCGCCGACGCCCTTGACGCCGCGCATGCAAAAGGAATCATCCACCGCGATATCAAGCCGGCCAACATATTTGTTACGCAACGAGGCGTGGTGAAGATTCTTGACTTTGGTCTCGCCAAGCTCACCAGCACGGTTGACATGGACACCATCGGCTCGACCCAGGATCCCCGGCCTCACCTGACAAGTCCCGGCTCGACGGTGGGCACGATTGCTTATATGTCGCCGGAGCAGGCCCGCGGAGAAACACTCGACTCCCGCACCGACCTGTTCTCTCTCGGAACGGTTATCTACCAGATGGCCACCGGCGTTCTGCCGTTTGCCGGCAACACATCAGCGGTCATCTTCAATTCGATTCTGGAACGGAACCCTACTCCGGCCACGCAGCTCAACCCGGCACTTCCTCCCAAGCTGCAAGAGTGCATCGACAAGCTGTTGGAGAAAGATCGCGACCTGCGCTACCAATCGGCGGCTGATCTCCGCGGCGATCTCAAGCGCATGAAGCGCGACAGTGAATCCGGCCGCATGACGACGCCCGGTGATAGTGGAGTCACAAGTGGAGTGAGGACCGGAGCGGGATCTGGGGTGGGAGTCGCCGCCCATCCCGCGAGTTCTTCGGGGCTCCCCGCCGCCGCAGGTTCTGGGTCTGCCGCGGTTGCGGCTGTCCGGCAGCACAAATTCGGCGCTGGCGCAGCTGCGGTGATTGCCATCGTGGTTCTGGCAGCCGCTGGCTATGGCATTTATGCTTTTGTGAATCGCAACCGTCCGATGCCGTTCCAGAACATTTCCATCACCAAGGTCACCGACTCCGGCAAGGCAAGCCAGGTCGCCATTTCACCCGATGGCAAATATGTCCTCAACGGGATGGATGAAGGCGGCAAACAGAGCCTGTGGCTGCGCAATCTTCCCACCAATAGCAATACCCAGGTGGTGGCTCCAGCCGAGGTCTATTACAAGCATTTGAGTTTCTCGCCCGATGGCAACTATCTCTATTTCACTCGTACCGAGCCGGGCAGCGAAGAATTGGAATATCTCTACCGCGCTCCGCTGCTGGGCGGCACGCCGGAAAAACTTGTCACCGACATCGACTCGGCCATTACTTTTTCACCTGACGGACGCCGGTTCGCCTTTTTCCGGTACAACAATCCCGAGGCGGGCAAGTATCGCCTCCTGATTAAACCGGTGGACGGAGGTGAGGAAACGATTCTCGCCAGCGGGCCCCATACGGGTGGCTTGTTTGACCCGGCCTGGTCTCCGGATGGAAAAACCATTGTCTGTGTGGCAATTCAGCCCGGCACTGCTTTGAGCGGGATGGTTGCGATGGACGTTGCCAGCGGGAAGCAGCAGCTCTTCTTTACGAGTAACGATCGCATTGTGATGCACCCGGTCTGGATGCGAGATGGCTCAGGACTCGTCGCATTGAGCAGTTTTAGCGGCGGTCAAATTGTTTTTGTTTCGTATCCGGAGGGGAAGTTCGTCCCCGTCACGCGCGATACCAACAACTACTCCGATCCCAGTGTTGCTGGCGATGGGCGGAACGTGGCCTCGGTCATGAGTGAAGGCCACTGGAACTTCTTCGCCATGCCGGCGGGCGCTCCCGGCACTCAACTTCATCAACTGACGTCGGGGGCTCCGGTTTCTCGGTTTGGGTGGACGCAGGACGGGCGGCTGATGCGAGTCGCTTCCTCGGGGCTGTCCCTTATCGATCCCGCGACCGGCAACAGCACGTCGATTGCGTTGCCCGACAACACAATTGCCGATACGTTTTCTGCCTGTCCGGACGGCCGCTACTTCGTTTTCGACATCTTCAGGAAAGGAAGCCGCGCTCTGAATATCTGGCGGATGGACACCGCCGGTGGTGGCAATCTCAAGCAGCTCACCAACGGCAATCTGGATCAATATCCCGTTTGCTCCTCGAATGGATGGGTGGTCTACCAGGAAAGTGCCAGCAGCAACCGCCTGATGAAGGTCCCAGTGGATGGCGGGCCAGCCGCGAAGATTTCCGATGATCTCTCTGCCGATTTCGACGTTTCCGCGGACGGAAAAACTGTTGTTAGCGCCACCTTCGGCCATCTTGGCGAGCACATCGAAACACTCACTCTCTTGGCCGTCGATTCCGGTCAGGTACTGAAGACTATGGATTTTGAACGTCCCCGCAGCGGCCACATTCGTTTTTCACCCGATGGCCAAGCGATTGTTTATTCCGTGCGCACGGCGGGCGTAGACAACCTCTGGTCCCAGCCGCTGGATGGCTCCAAAGGAAAGCAGATCACCGACTTCTCCGCCGAACATATCAGCGATTTTCACTGGTCCTTCGATGGCAAACAGCTCGGCCTTACTCGCGGCCACACCGACTCGGACGTAGTCCTGATCCGCGACCTGCAACGGTAAGAGATGAGATCGCAAGACTGAAACCAGGTCAGCCTTGACTTCCAGGCAATAAAGACCGGGCAATATTGTCGCGCAGGCGGTAACGCTGAAGACTTCCGCTCCCTGTGAAGACGGGGCCGGCCCATCTCCACAGCGAGAAATTCTTAAAACATAATTTTCAAACCTAGCTGGATCTCGCGTGGATCGAACGACGCTACTGACTGGCCGAATTGCGGACTGCTCATTTCGCCAATGGGGTTGTAGAGATTCAGACGATTGAAAAGGTTGAATGCGTCGGCCCGGAATTCGAGTTTGACCTGCTCGGTAATGGCTGTCGTCTTAACCAGAGAGAGATCGACATCCTTGAACGACGGGCCGCGAAATGCGTTGCGGCTCAGATTGCCGTCTTCGCCGACCGGAACGCACTGGGCCCCAGGCCCGGAATTCACGGGACCGTAGTCAAGGATTGAGTTCAACCCGGCGTCGGGGGCGGAATTGTCTGGGCAGAAGACCTGGATGGCCGCCGAACCACGGCTGAATCCAGTGGCCGAGTAGGTTAGCGCAGGGCTACCGAAAACTCCATTCACAAACTGTGAGTTGGTGTAGCCGGCGGTCTTGGTTCCCGCGGGGTGGTTCGGACGATCGTAGTTCAGGCCGTCCATGTTGAAATCGCAACCGTTGTACCAGCCCTGGGTGCAAAAGACGTCGAAGGGACGGCCGGATTGCAGCGAGACGATGGTGTTGAGGGCCCATCCGCCGAGAATTTTGTTGATCGCTCCGCCGCTTTTGGGGCCGGGGATATTCCAGAGGCCGGTTAGAGTGAAGCGGTGGCGAACATCAAATTCCGAAGGGCCGTAGTCTTGGTGGGGATGTTGAATATCCGAGACGCCGCTGTAGAGAATTCCGTAACCGTTGGTGTTGAAGTAATCGCCTAAGCCTCCTTCGGTGAGCTGATCGAGTACCTTGCCGAAGGTGTAATTGGCGGTGAAGGTCATGCTGTGGGAGAAATTCTTGCGGAACTGCGCATTCATTCCTTCGTAGTTGGATTGGCTTTCGTTGGAGATGTAGGTGATGACTCCCCAGCCGGGGTTGTAGCCATGGAACGCGTAGGAGCAGGAACTCTGGTTGCAGATGTCCCCAGTAAAACGATTGTAGTCTTCGCGGGTGTAGCCTCCCACCCCGCGAGTGCCGACATAGTTGATGGTGAAGCCGTAGTCACGGGCGAAGGAGTGCTGAATACCGAGGAACCATTGCATGGAGTAAGCGCTGCGCAGGTTAGGAGCGACTCCATTGGGAGTGGTTTCAATGCCGCTGGAGAGAGGTCCGATGCCGCCATTGGGCAGTGGAGGTCCGGCAAAGTCTGGGTCGGGCACGAAGGGAAACGAATACGGGATGGGATAAGTGGAGCCGATTCCAATGATAGGCTCGACAAAAGCCGTGTTCGCTTCGGGCGGATCGAGGCGGGACGCATTGGTATAGAGGTTGGAGTAAGGTTCGTTGTAGGCGACGCTAAAGCCACCGCGGATGGCGGATGTGCCCTTGCCAAAGGGATCCCAGGCGAAACCGGCGCGCGGGGCGAAGTTGTGGTAGTCGGTATTCCAAAGATTCTTGACGCGGCCGACGGTCGCGGTTGTGAGCTGGGTAAAGATGTTGCTACCGGAGCCGAGGATGATGTTGCTGAGTTGGCTGTTGGTCTCGGAGGGACTGGCGAAGACATCCCAACGCAAACCGAGGTTGACGGTAAGGTTGGGCCGGATTTTCCAATCGTCCTGAGCAAAGAGGGCCCAGCGGTTCCAGCGGAAATGTCGCGGCGTGTCGGTGAACTGGCCGTAATTCGGGCTGGTCGGATTGGCGTTGACGGTGGCCTCTTCGAGGTATGGATCGGCTCCGGCTGCGAAGGCGGCGATGCCGCTGAACTCCAGGAAGGGAGAACTGTAGAGCCGGTAGTTGCTGTTCTCCTGAATGCGATTAAACTCGAAGCCAAATTTGAGGGAGTGGCGTCCGACGGTGTGGAGCAGAGTATCGTCTAACTTGAAGGTGTTGAAGACGAAATCTCTGGGAACATACAGTTCGCCGCCGAAGGGCAACGTGCCATCGTCGAAGTAGAGCCAGGCAAAATCGCTCTGCGGCAGGCCTGCGGCACTTAAAATGCCCGCGGTCTCGGAATTCTTGGGCATGCCGAACGAGATATGGCTGCTGTTACGGCTGTAGGAGAAGCGGAAATCGTTGAGTGTGCTAGTGGTGAATTGGTGCGTGTAGCCGGTGGACAGATCGTCGAAGGTGCCATTGAAGGGCGCAGTGAATCCGCGGATTCCGGCGCCGAATAATTCGGAACGGGCCACGTCGCCCGAGGCGATGTCAGAGACCCAGCGGGCAAAAATCTGGTCCCCCGATTTGATGTGGTGATCGACTCTGACCAGGTACTGATCGGCGCGGTTGGGTTCGATTTGCGGCGACTCAGAGTTGCACTGGTACGGATTATTTGCGATGGGCGAAACGCAGGCGGGTCCGGGAAAATCGTGAAGGAACATGGCCGCCAGGCTGCCGGGCGTAGCGAGACTCACGGTCAAAGGAGTTTCGGAAATTACGGCGGCGGGAAGGCTATCGGTTTGGCGCGAGCCTTCGTAATTCATGAAGAAAAACGTCTTATCTTTCCGGATCGGGCCGCCCAGCGCGCCGCCGAACTGATTCAGGCGCAGCGGGCCTTTTGCGAATTCGTCAAAATAGTTTCGCGCATCGAGAGCGGTGTTGCGGCCGGAGTAAAACACATCGCCGTGATAGGCGTTGGTGCCCGATTTGGTGACGACGTTGACGATGGCTCCGTTGTTGCGGCCGTATTCGGCGGAAAAATTCAGCGTTTGGACCTGGACTTCCTGGATGGCGTCGAGAGAGGGATAGATGAGCGGCGTTCCTCCCAGCCACTCATTGTTATTCGAAGTGCCATCGAGGACGAAGTTATTGCCTCTGGGCGTGGAACCGTTGGCGATGAATCCGTAGTTGAAGGTGACGGAGGAAGTCGGCGACGGCACGCTGGAAACTACGGGAGCGTTGGTGGCGGTGACGCCCGGTAACTCGGTTACGAGTTGGTAGACCTGACGGCCGTTGAGAGGAAGATCTTGAACCTCGCGGTTGGTGATGGTGCTGTCGAGACGTCCCTCTTCGGTCTGGACGAGGGCGGCGCCCTCGATGACCTCAACCGTCTCACGAGCTGCACCGATTTCGAGCCGGGCATTTGCGGGAGTGGTGGCGCTGGCGTTGACGACCGTATCTTTGAGCACGGTGGTCTTGAAACCGGAGGCCTCGATGCGAACCTCATAGGTGCCGGGGAGAAGGTGCTGGACGTGATAGTAGCCGATCTTATCGGTTTGCGTCTGATCGACGTGCCCGGTTTGCAGGTTGGTGACGGTGACGGTGGCTCCTGCAACATTTGCCCCACTCTGGTCGGAGACGGTTCCGGCAATGTCGCCGTCGGTGAATTGTGCTTGTATGGGTACCCAGGAAACGAATAGGAGAGTCAGTAGTGCCGGCCACCTTGCCCATAGCTTTAAGCTTTTCATAGCCTCATCCCCTTCCGGCATTTGACCGGAGCAACCGCGGTTCGCAGGTACGAATAGTGTCCGCCCGGCTGGCATTTACAGATTGGCGCAGCTTAGGCACGGCGCGAAAACCGATTTTGTGTTTCGCGTACTCTATCAAGCATCCTGTAAGGTTTGTCAAGCATAATCTTGGAGGCTGGCAATTTGCCGAGTTGGCGGCGGCGGCGAGTTGCCGTGGTCGTTGTTGTTCCGGCAGGATTACATTATTCCTGCACATTGTCCTGCACATTCATCTTGACCGTCATGGGCGGGTCAATGAGAATAGCGCTCGCACGCCAGAAGTGAGGATAAGGTGAAGAAACTCCCAGTGCATTTCCGGATCAGCGAAGCAGCACGAATGTTGGGGATAAGTGCGTCATCGTTACGAAACTGGGAGCGGATGGGGCTGGTGACCCCTTCGCGGAGCCAGGGCCGGTATCGCATGTACTCGCAGGGAGCGCTCGAAAAGCTGAAGCGAATAAAGTATTTGCGAACAGTGAAGCATGTAAATCCGGCGGGGATCATCGCCATGCTGGTGGATGGGGGCAAAGCCAAAACCGAGCCGCCTTCCGGGGAGAAGCGCAAGCGGGAGACAATCGGACAACAATTGTTGAAGCTCCGGCAAGAGATTGGATTGACCCTGGCGGAAGTGGCCGGGCGAACCGGCGTGTCAGTGAGTTTCTTGAGTTCGCTGGAGCGCGGATATTCCAATGCATCGATTGCCACGTTGCAGAAACTGGCACGTTTGTACAAGACGAGCGTGCTGTCGTTTTTCGCGGAGAGCGATACTACGCGGCGGTTGGTGCGTCCGCGGGAACGAAAGATTCTGCAGCCGAATCCGGGAGTGCAGATGGAGTTGCTGGCATTTGGCAAGAAGGTGATGGAGCCGCATCTGTTTCGAATAGCCGCCGGCGCCGGCAGTGGCGGATCCTATAGCCACGAAGGCGAAGAGTTCATCTATGTACTGCAAGGCTCGCTGGAGATCTGGCTGGATGAAGTCGAGAATTACACGCTGGAGGCGGGAGACAGTTTGTACTTCGAGAGCACGCAGTCGCACCGCTGGCAGAGTCTGAGCGAGAAGGAGACGTTGCTCTTGTGGGTGAATACTCCGGCAACGTTTTGAGATGGTGTGATTCCATCGGTAAAGCGATGCCCGGGATACGAAACTCGGCAGCGCGAGGAAGACTCATGAAACGGGACAAGGCGTTTACGTCGTTGGGGACACTCGCGCGAGTCTGCCTGGTTTTTGGCATCACGGCTTTCTCCACCGTCGGCGCCGCCGAGATGTGCGCCGATGCCGATCTTCTGGTTCGCAACGGGCACATCGTCACTATGGATGGAGCACATCGGGTCGCGTCTGCTTTGGCGGTGCGTGACGGCAAAATTCTCGTCGTCGGAGACGATGGTTCGCTCGCGGGTTGTGCAACCTCGCGCACACAGGTGATCGATTTGCACGGGCAGACGGTGCTGCCGGGGCTGATCGATGTTCACACACATGCCATGGAGTGGGTGAAGAGCCTGCTGAGCGGCGAGATTGATACGGGATATCCGGCGGTGCATTCGATCTCAGAGATTACTCAGGCGGTGGCGCGGCGCGCAAGCGCCATTTCGCCGGCGAAGTGGGTTGTGGGCGGGGGGTGGGATGATGCGAAGCTGGCGGAGCGGCGTTACATTACGCGGCAAGATCTTGATGCTGCTTCGGCGGGGCATCCGGTTTATCTGAAGCATGTCAGTGGGCATCTTGGCGTGGCAAATAGCGCGGCGCTGAAACTGGCTGGCGTGAACAAGGATACGCGCGATCCGCAGGGCGGAGTGATTGAGCGCGACGCTAGCGGCGAACCGACCGGAATTCTTAAGGACACGGCGATGGGACTGGTGGCGGGGCTGCTTCCGAAAGAGCCAAGTGATATCAACGAGCGGGCGGCGGAGGTTGTCTCGGAGAAGGCGGCGGAAGTTGGGCTCACTACCATTCACGACATTTACATTACTGCCGAAGAAATGCGCGGATATCAGGAGGCGCATCGCCGCGGGTCGTTGAAAATACGGGTGCAGATGTCGCCGCGAATCGGCAGCATGGAGGACGCGCAGAAACTGGCTCAGATGGGCGTCCATACGGGCTTTGGCGACGATGTGCTGAAATTTGGCGCGGCGAAAATGTTTGCCGATGGAGGCATGGGGGCGCGCACGATTGCGATTTATCCACCCGGCGTGATTGGCGAGCCGGACAATCTCGGCGTGCTGCGCTGGGCTCCGGCAGATATGCAGAAGGCGCACATGCTGGCCGCGTCGGCGGGGTGGCAATTGGAGACGCACGCGATTGGCGACCGGGCGATCGACGAGGTGCTGGATTCTTACGCGGTGGTGATTCAGAAACTGGGCTTGAAGGACCATCGCTTTCGCATTGTGCACGCCGGGATTTCTACTCCGGCGGTGCAGAAGCGGCTGCGCGAACTGAATGTGATGGTGGATGGGAATCCTCCGTTTGTTTATTGGATTGGAAGTTGGTTCGCAAAATACGGGGCAGAACGAGTGCGGTGGTGTTATCCGGCGAAATCTTACATTGAAAATAGAATTATTGAGGCGGCGGGGTCGGATGTTCCAGTGACGCCGCTGAGTCCATGGTGGGGAATTTGGTCGGCGGTGGTACGCAGGGAACTGCAGAGTTCGCAGATTCTAGCTCCGGAGGAACGTATCTCTGTCGAGCAGGCGCTTACGCTTTACACGCGCAACGGGGCTTATGCCGGCTTCGAAGAAGATCGCAAGGGAACGCTGGAAGCAGGAAAGCTCGCTGATTTTATCGTGGTGGATCGCGATGTGCTTTCTGTGGCTTCGGATGAACTGAAAGACGTTAAGGTGCTGGAGACTTTTGTGGGCGGCCGGCGGGTGTATGAGCGAAGTTCTTCTCCTCAATGAAAAAGCTCTACCACGGGGGACACAATGGCGCACGGAGGAAAGCAATGTTTTAGTGGCAGAGGGGCGCGATTTTGTTGATTTCGTTGATGACGGAGTACCAGAAGAATTCGTTGCCGTCGCTGAAGAGATAGTAAGTCACGCCGTCAGGCAGCAAGAGTACGGAATTTCCTCCATAGCCGCTCATAAAAGAAACCCAGAAATCGCAGTGGTATTGTGGGAATTCCGTTGTCGTCATGTGCTTTCCCCAGAACTGATTGTGATAACGGAAAGTATTGGCGACCGGCGGCGTTCCTTCGTCGGGCACGAGGACTCCCACGGTGGATGGATCGGCAGTGCGGAAAAGGGACTCCTGCAGACGGGCAGGGTCGAGTACTTGGGAGGTGTTGATTTTTCCTCCGCTGTTCAGGAAGCGGGTAATTTTGGCGACGTCATCCTGGACGAAAAAGAGCCCGTAGCCTCCGAAGGGTTTTCCCGAACGACTGTTGTCGGTGCGCAGCATGGTTAAGCCGCCCTGGCTGAAGTGCAGCGGCTTGTAAACATTGTCGCGAATGGCGTTGAATATGTCGGCATCGCCGCCTTGGCGTTGCTGCAGGTAGCTGTTCAGGGCCTGGGTCAGGATGAAGGTTGCGCTCGTTTGATATATCCATTGCGTGCCGGGTGCCCCCTTGTGGGGAAATGAGGTGAAGGCGTCGGCAATTTTCTCGGTGTAGGGCTCGGCCACGAGAAATGCGTGCTCCTGAGGGCTGGCTTCATCGGCTTCTTTCACCGTGCTGAGATAGTTGCCAGTGGCCATATCTGAGGTGTTGTTGAAGGTCACGTTAGTCCAGTCACCGCCGTCTATGTATTGCGGGAGGTAATCGCGAATCTTCTTCTGATAAACGTCGCCGCCGTACTTCTGACCGAGCCACATCGTGGCGACTCCGGCGAAGGTCGTTTTGGCGGTCGAGTACGAGGGAAGGCGCATGTTGTCACAGAATGCGTAGGCGCCATAGCGCGTCTGGCACGGGCCGACGTAGTTGATGTTATTGATTACGAGTCCGTAGGTGGTAATGTCGGCGGGAGACTTGTAGCTGTTAATGAATTTGGCCAAGTCGATATCTGATTTTGGGTAGTCAGCCGCCAGGGCGCTGAAGGGTTTGGTGGGCAGGCGATTTGCTACTTCTGCTGCGGCAGCGATTTTTATCGTTTGAGCGTTGGGTACGAGGGATGGAATGTAAGTCGCATCGAGTTGCCCCCACATGTCTAACTTAAAATACAGGCAGGTTTCCTGCGTGATCTGGTAACGGACCTTGGAAATGTTCGGGCGCTTTTTGCGGTTGAAGAGAAAAGTCATCTCTCCGTTGTGCACGCAATTTTGATTTCTTTCTACTAACGCGAAGGGTAGGGATGCGCGGGTGTAGCCCTGGTCGTTTTTTTCCCGCCACACTCTTCCGGGACCGACGATGTAATTCCAGGCGGAGTTTCCGGTGATGATCAGACCCTGCTTGACAGGGATCAGATAACTACCGTTTTGCACGAACTCAAAATTGAACGCGGGCAGATGGCGCCAGGGAGAATCGGTTTCAGTGTCGTCTCCGAAGTCATCGCGCAAGATTTTCGCGCTGCCGCTTGAGCCCGGGTTGGAGAGAGTCAGTGTGCCCTCGAATGCTTGCGTGGGCGGCGCAGCATTGGAGGGGACGGCGAAACCTGCGGTGTCGTCCACTGGAGCAACCGGGCTGGTATTGGCGAAAAGTTGGCTGGCAGTGAGAACGGTGCGATTTGTTTTGCCGTCACTGGTTAGGGGATCTCCTTGAACGGGCGTCGTGGGGGCGCACCATGCAGCGAGTGCTGGCCACAGGAATAGTAAGAATAGCAAAGTCGTGGGTGCCGATGGCGATCTGCTCAGTGATCTCGATATCACGAAGATTCTCCGCTGGCGAGGGTGCAAGAATAATCAGCGTAACATCTCTGTTCAAGAGAAAAGTGCAGCGCTCTAAAGCGTGCGCTGGCGTGCTGCTATACTCCAATCGCTAATCGCTGTGGTAGAGGAGAAGCTCACGTCAATTTCCACACGCTTGCCAAAAGTTGATCCCAACAGCATGCTGGCGCGCATTTTGCTGGCATTTCTGGCTACCGCAGGATTTTTCTACGTCAACATCATGCCGGCGCTGGTTGACGGGTTGAAGGTGGGACTTGGTTTCACCAACAAGCAGGCTGGATTGGTCGGCTCCTGCAATGTCTACGGCGCCGCCACGGGCGCGTTCCTGATTGCGTTTCTCGTTCGGCGCATCCACTGGAGACCATGGGCTCACTTCCTTCTCCTGGGCCTGATCGGCATGGACTTGCTGTCGATGCTGGTCAAGGATCCATCGGTGCTCATGGGGGCTCGATTCGTGCATGGATTTATCGGCGGGATGCTGGTGGGAATCAGCTACTCGATTTTCGCGCGCACAATCGCTCCTGACCGGACTTTTGGCGTGCTGCTTCTGGTGCAGGTTTTCGCCGGTGGGCTGGGTGTCATGAGCTTGCCCTTGCTGGTTCCCAAGTTTGGCACCAGCGTTCTGTTTGCCACGCTGATTCTTTTCAGCCTGATTACCCTGGTGATGCTGCAATTTTTGCCGGAGTATCCGATTAAGCCGCGCGCGCCGCTGGCCGTTGGCGTCTTGCCTGATCGATTGCAGTTGGGGCCCTTGCTGTTGGCGTTGTTGGCCGTGTTTTTCTTTCAGGCGGCCAATATGGGACTGTTTGCCTTCATCATCGGACTCGGGAAAAACCATGGCTTGGATGTCGAGTTCATCAGCCGAACTCTGGGCATCGCCAACTGGGTGGCCACGCTGGGCGCGTTACTGGTCATTGTCGTTTCCACGCGCTTCGGTATTTTCAAACCGATTATTGGCGGCATGTTGCTGACGCTGGTTGGCACTTACGTTTTCAACTACAGCTCGGTGAAATGGATCTGGATTGCGGCGAATATCGGCACCGGGATTACATGGAATTTCGTGATCTCCCACTTGCTTGGCATGTGCGCACGATTTGATCGCACAGGACAGACTGCGGTGTGGGGAGGCTTCGCCTCCAAGATGGGACTGGCATCGGGACCAATGCTGTTTTCATTTATTGTGGGAGCGGGCAATTACTCGCTGTTGATCGCTGCGGCGCTGGGGTTGCTGGTTTTGGCGACTTTTTCTTCTGCAATTCCAGCGTGGGTGCTGGACCATGGGGCGGTTGAGAATTTGGCAGAGGCGCAGGGCGCGCACGCTCTTCCATAATCCCAGGCGCTTATTCGATTTTTTTGGAGTTGAATATGTCGTTATTTTCGATTGCTGCTTTGCAGGTTGATTTGCCTTTTGCGGATAATCGCGACCGGTTAGAGAAAGAGACGGCGCGGGTGCTGGCGCGATTTCCCTGGGTGAGCATGGTGGTTTTTCCCGAGCTGTGTTCGTTTGGGCCGGGATTGAGTTTTGCCGAGGCCATGCCTGGGCCCACCGAAGAACGCTATCAGGCTTTGGCTGCGAAAAATAAGATATGGTTGATTCCCGGATCGATCTACGAAAAGGTGGGAGAAGATATATTCAACACCTCGCCGGTGATCAATCCGGCGGGCGAAGTTGTGGTTCGCTACCGTAAGATGTATCCGTTTCTGCCATATGAAAAGGGTGTGAAATCGGGAACCGAGTTTGTTGTGTTCGATGTTCCCGACGTGGGACGGTTTGGAGTTTCTATCTGCTATGACGGGTGGGTTCCGGAGACAACACGCGCGATGGTGTGGATGGGCGCCGAGGTCATTGTTCATCCGACTATGACCGGCACCATCGACCGGGCGCAGGAGTTGATTATCGCCCAGGCCAACGCCATCACAAACCAGGTCTATTTCGTGGATGTGAATTGTGCGGGGCAACTGGGAAATGGACGATCGATCATCGTTGGACCGGAGGGCGATATCGTTCACCAGGCGGGGGAAGTGGGAGAGCAGATTCCTTTCACCGTCGATCTCAATCGCCTTCGAGAGGTGAGAAAGTCGGGCACTTTGCGGTTGGGACAGATCTTGAAATCGTTTCGCGATACTCCGATCGATTTTCCGTGCTATCACGGCGAATATCGGGAATCCACTGCAATGGCGGGTTTGGGACCGCTGACCATGCCCGGGAAGTAGCGATTACAGCGCTGATTTCTTGCTGTGTCTTCTCTAGAAACCTTGCAACCTTGCAGTAACTATTGCGGTAATTTCTGCTCGAAATTTCGTTGACCCCAAATGAAAATCTTCGCTTGAGTCGTTTTCCGCTTGACAACCTTACAGGAGACTACATAAAGTGTGCGGAAATCATCCGGGCACATAACCTTCCGCTCGCTGGGAAATATCCCTCCGAAATGTAGCCCAGCTTAAGACGCTGATCCGAGACGGCCCGGTCAACGACCGGAGGAGGCTACACAATGAAATCGGCCACTATTACCAATATCGCCGCGCTCCTGCTTTGGGCAGTTCTGGGATGCGTAACTGCGTTTGCACAAATCGCTCCGATGCCGGGCGATCCGCTGACCGGCAGCGGCGTGGTCAACAGGACGGTGAATACTTACGCCACACTGACGAGCACTTCGCAGCCATCCGCTATCGTGAGCGATACTAACGGGTGGGGAATCCCCTCCACGGCCGCCGCGCCGACGAATACATTTGAAGGAACATTGACTCTGTCATCGGTGACGACCACAGGGGGCTACGGGTCGATATACGACCCCCTCGGGTACTCGGGCGTTACAGCCTGGAAACATCTGCCAGGAAACACTAGCAGTTCCACCAGTCTGACTCTGCAATTCGTGCAAAACGGCAGTTGGCTCATCCCGGTGACACAAGGCCTGCAGTACCTCGGAACGTCGAACCAGACTGGCACCGGTTACAGCCCGGTTAGCCCCGCGTGGCATTGGAACCTCATTATCGGCTACGGACGGGTTTGGAATGAAACCACGGATAACGGGTACAGCCGCGCATCATTTCCGTTTACGCTCGCGGAGTACGATCAGAACTGCGTGCACAACGGGGAGATGACATTCCTGTTCAAAGGGTCGACCATTTCGCACGTGTTCTACCAGATCGATGCGGAAGTCTGCGAATACTGGCAGGCGAATTTCTACGGGAACCTGACCGCTACTTATACGCCGGGAACAATCAGTGGCGACACCACGCTGGAGAACAATGCGGCGGCGGAAATCACCAACCGGATACCGACGAAGCCGTTCGCCAGCCTGGCCACCGACTATCCCACTTCCGGCGTGAGCACTTCGGCTTTTATCGGACAGTATCTACATCCTACTTACATTGCCGGGTATGGGCTGTACATCAACGGCATCAATTATGTCAGCGGCTGCCAAACGCGTACAGACGACTACGCCTTCTGTTCGGAGATGCGCTGGCCTTCGTATTCTGTCTCAAAATCTGCTTTCGTGGAGACTGCCCTGAGCCGGCTCGGCCAGCAATTTGGAAGCAGCGTCTATAACAACATTATTAGCAATTACATTCCGCAATATACCCTCGGCGGCACCTGGACCAGCACCACGTTCGACAACATGGCCGATATGGCCAGCGGGAATTATGTCAGCAGCGGCTTTGAGACCGATGAAAACGGCACTGCGATGACCAATTTCCTCGACGCAATTCCTTATTACAATTACGGCAATCCCACGTCCCCGTCGAAAATCTACAACTCCTTCACCACCTTCAAGACGAACTACACCACTCCCGGAACGCTCTGGGTGTACCACAGCGACGACGCCTTTCTGCTGACCGCCGCGATGCAGATCTACGCGCAGGGAAAACTCGGCTCAACCACCGACATCTGGACCAAAACGTGGAGCGACGTCTATTCCAACCTCAATGTGAGCCAGGGGATGCAGCAGGTCATGCGTACGGCGTGCAATAACAACAGCACGTCGAGTAACTGCAGTAATAGCAGTGGCGATGGCGGTCTGTCAGCAACCGGCGAGCCGATCGGCGCTTATGGCATGTACATGAACCAGGATGACATCGCCAAGTTCGGATATTTCTTCGATAACAACAATGGCAAAATCAACGGCACGCAGGTTTTGGATCCGGCCCGGGAAGACGATTCCATGGTCCGAACATCGAACCTGGGGTTGACCGTTCCCGATTCCGGCTTGTATACGGGCTCGCCGATCGTTGCGAACACCTACCACTACAACAACGACTACTGGGACAAGTATTGGACGACCACGGAATTCCCACCGAATAGCGGGGCCACGGAAAATGGCGGCCTGCCGACGAATCCATTCAATTCCACATTCACCTGTCAATTCTGGGTTCCCTTCATGAGCGGGTACGGTGGGATTTCGGTTGTACTACTGCCCAATAATGCGGTTTATTACCTGGTCAGCGACGACAACGAAGCCTATTGGACCTATGCGGTCGAGCAGATCAATCTGGTCAAGCCGATGTGCGGGACAGGCATTAACTACCCGGCGAATGGCGCGATGCTGACGGGCAGCCAACAGACTTTTCAGTGGTACATGTACAACACCGCGAATATGTCGGCGACGGCTCCTACGGCGCCGATTCCGGCGGCTGGATATTGGATCGATATTGGGAAAGAACAGGGAGGCAATGAGTATTACCAGTCTGGCAACTTGGGAACGGCGCTTTCGCTGACCGTGAATACATTGCCCACCGATGGAAGCACGATCTGGGTGCGTTGGTATTACCTGGTGAATGGAGCATGGCAGTTCAACGATTACAGCTACACGGCGTACAACGGAGTTCCCAGTGGAGACAGCACGGCCACGATGACGTCCCCGATTGCTCCGGGACCTTTGACGGGCAGTTCGGTGACATTCGCGTGGGCGGCGGGATCAGGCGCAACGGCGTACTGGCTGGATGTGGGCAGCGCCGCAAGTGGCAGCCAGTACTACCAGTCGGGAAGCCTGCCGACTACGACGTTGCAGGCAACAGTGAATGGTCTGCCTACTGACGGTAGCAACGTTTATGCGACGCTCTACACGCTGTTCGGCAGCGGGCCATGGGTGAAAAACTCTTACACTTACACGGCCTTCAGCGCCGCTGCCGCGGCGGGAGTGATGCAGACACCGATTCCGGGTTCGACGTTCACTGGCAACAGCGAAACGTTCACGTGGTCGGCGGGTGCGGGCGCAACCGCATACTGGCTGGACGTGGGTAGCACTACCGGCGGGAATCAGTACTCTCAGTCGGGGAATCTGGGCAACGTGCTGACTACGACGGTCAATGGACTGCCGACGGATGGCAGCACGGTTTACGTGACGTTGTACTCGCTGATCGGCGGTCAGTGGGTGGGCAACGCATATACCTACACGGCGTTGAATGCTTCGGGTGGTCTGGCGGTGATGGAGACACCAGTTCCGGGCACGACGCTAAGCGGAAATACGGCAACGTTTACCTGGAGTGCGGACACGAATGCCACGGCGTACTGGGTAGACATCAGCGCCACGGCTCCGGGAGGTAACGACGTTTATCAGTCGGGCAACTTGGGCAACGTTCTCACTACAACGGTCAATAGTTTGCCGGCGAATGGCAGCACCATCTATGTGACTCTGTATTCGTTAGTCGGAGGACAGTGGTTGAGCACGGCCTCTACTTACGTTTCGGGTCCGTAGCAGGAAGGCTTTGCAGTAAGAAAGAGATTCTGGAGGCTGATTCTATTGAGAGAGGGCAATTCCTCCTGTGCTTCTAGAGGGGTGCGCAGAGCAGGGCGTACCCCGTGGAAGCGAAACCTCTACACACCTTCAGGACTGGTGCACAGGAACTGAGCCCGCTCCGGTTCCGACACAACTTTCGGCCACCGAGGCTAATGCCGCTTCGAGCACGTCCATTGCTTCGTCCATCTGATCGTCGGTTACGACGATCGGCATGAGAAGACGTAGAACGTTGCTGTAAGAGCCGGCGGTGATCAATACCAGGCCGTGCTCATAGCAGTATCGAGAGATTTGAGCAGTTTCGGAGTCGGCAGGCTGCTGGGTTGTCCGGGAGCGAACTAGTTCGAGCGCCTGCATGGCGCCGAGTCCGCGGACCTCGCCGACGAGTTCCCACTGCCGCTGCCACTTCACCGCGCGCTTGCGGAAGCGCTCGCCGAGCACGTTGGCGCGGGCGCAGAGTTCATCCTTCTCGATGATATCGAGGACGGCCAATGCGGCCTCGCAGGCCGCGGGATTGCCGCAGAATGTGCCGCCGAGTTGCCCGACGCCGGGGGCATCCAT
This sequence comes from uncultured Acidobacteriaceae bacterium, assembly GCA_963775845.1. Taxonomy (GTDB): domain Bacteria; phylum Acidobacteriota; class Terriglobia; order Terriglobales; family Acidobacteriaceae; genus Acidiflorens. The sequence continues at coordinate 297,520 of CAVZKN010000003.1, forward strand.
GATTTCAGCGCGGCCCGTGACTGCTCCCATAGGCAAGCCGCCGGTCAAAGACTTGGCCATGGTGACCAGATCGGGGTCGAGTCCCAGGCGCTCACAGGCGAACATGGCTCCGGTGCGCGCAAATCCAGTCTGCACTTCGTCGGCGATAAGAAGAATGCCATACTTGCGGCAGATCGCGCCCAGAGTGGGATAGAACTCGGGCGGCGGCGTAACAAATCCGCCTTCTCCAAGGATAGGCTCCACGATCACGGCCGCTACGGATTCGGCGGGTACTACGCGCTTGAAAGTGTCCTCGATGTGTCTTGCGCAGTAAACATCACATGATGGATAGCTCATCGAGTAGGAGCAGCGGAAGCAATACGCATAGGGAATGCGGTAGACGTCGCCAGGAAACGGCTCGAACCCGGCTTTATAAGGATGAGTCTTGCTGGTGACGGCCATCGCCATGTAGGTACGGCCATGAAAAGCGTCTTCAAAGCAGAGGATGGCGGGTCGCTTGGTGTAATAGCGCGCGATTTTGATGGCGTTCTCGACTGCTTCGGCTCCCGTGTTCACGAGCAGGGTCTTCTTTGGTCCGCGGACAGGCACGAGCGCATTCAGCCTCTCGCACACCGCGACGTAGCTTTCGTACGGAAGTACGTTGAAGCTCGTGTGCAGGAAGCGATCGAGCTGGCGGCGAAGGGCATCAACGACGGCAGGAGCGCGATGTCCCGTGTTCAGGCAGCCAATGCCGCCGGCAAAATCGAGCAGTCGATTGCCGTCGACGTCTTCGATCACCGCTCCTTCTGCTTTGGCGACGAAGACGGGCGTTGCGTGGTAGGCCCCGCGAACAACCGCGGCGTCGCGGCGCTTCATCAGCGCTTGCGAACGGGGTCCTGGAATTGACGTGCGTAATTGAATGGTGGACATAGTCAATCTGAGTTAACCACTCTCAGTTTTCCCTTCCACAGAACCCTTTAGGGTCTGGTTGCAAGAACTCTTCGAAAATCGTTATTCTCGGTTGTTTGCCAACCTTGCATCATTCTAGTAGAGATGCACTAGAGTTTAACACCATGGGAGTGTGTCTGACTAAAGACCGCTTGCCAGAGTTTCGCAAGAGACTTAACCTTTGCACCCACCTCATCGCAAGACATGCAGGATAACCGCGGCAATTTGCTCCATGATCTCGGACGTTTGAGAGTGAGTTGGGATCGAGCACGCCGCAGGTCGCTGCCAGTTCAGCTTCCGTTACTGGGGAATGCCATGCCCTCGGTCGCGGGCCGCACCGCAAGCGTCGCATGTTGGGACAATTTCCATAGGAGCGGGGAATTATACCGACCATCTAACCAATCGTATCCGTCTAGAAAGTCTTGTACACGATAACTGGGGCAGGTTGGTGGAGCACGACTCCCAAGACAAAGGTAGCCAGGGCGAACGCAGTTGCCCAGACCACGCGTGCATAACGGCTCGTGAGAAGCGCGCCTTCCGAGAATTGGATCGACAACAGTGCGGCGCGGAGCCATTCCCAAGATTCCAATACTGTTGTGGCGGAAAGCCAGATTGCCAGCCAGACGCCTAGCCATTGCGCGGTGGTGAGGGCCGAGAATATCCTGCCGATCTGCTGCCAGCTACCCCAGAACCAGAAAAGAGTGAAGGCAAACCAGGTGAACGTCAGGCCTCGTCCGAAAGTCTCGTAGGCGTGATTTTTGGCCAACTGCTTGTATCCGGCGCGGCCCAGGGAACGAGTCATCAATACTTGCCAGAGTTTGTTGATCGAGACGCCTCCGCCCTGTAGCACTCCGAAGATAACGAACTCCGAAGTACGTCCGTGCCAGATACCGATCAGAAAGAAGGTCACGAAAAAACAGAACACGCCGAGGTAGGGCTCCGCCGCCAACGATGTGATGCGCCGCATCAGCGCCAGCAGGAGCGGATTGTAGACGTAGGTCTTCAGCCAGTTGGAGAGCGTGATGTGCCAGCGGCTCCAGAAGTCAAGAAAAGAGGTCGCGGAAAACGGCCGATCGAAGTTCTCCGGCAGGCGAACCCTCATGAGGCGCGCCAAGGCGATCACAATGTCTATGTATCCCGAGAAATTCGCGTACAGAAAAAACGGATATACGACGACGAGCTTGAAAGCGGCAAAAAGCCTTAACGATAGCGGAAATGAGGGTTGCATCTGCGCCAATGCGTCTTCCTGTAACACGTGCAACAGCATCGCCAGCACGTTGACCTTGAAGAGGCCGCGAATGATGCGTTCGAGTTGAAGGCCGATTGTGCGCAGGCCGAGGGGTATCGGGTCGTCAGCAAACTGATCGCGGGCGAAATCGTCGTAGCGCTGAATCGGGCCGGAGACAAGCGTTGTGAAATTCAGAGTGTAGAGAAGGTAAGCGCCCAGACCGATATGCCGCATCTCGTTTCCGTAGCCGGTTTCGATGATCAGGTGCAGCACGCGGAAGAAGATATAGGAGAGGCCCAAGGTGAAATAGGGATGATGGATGAAGATTCCTTCTGGCAGCAGGGTGTATTTCTTCAGCCATATATAGACAAAGACGACGGCCAGAATGCTCCAGGCCATGAAGCTGGGCTTGAATTTCGATCTTGATTCGGTTCGTTCGAGTAAGACAAGGCTCGCGTAGCCGAGAAGCAAGAACCCCGCCAGCGGCAAGAATGCGATGGGGTTGTCCTCAGTGAGAACCAGGAAGGCGATGCTGGCCAGGCAGAGTATGAAGGAGCGCCAGATTCGCGAGCGGCTGAAGTTCGAGATTAATGCCGCAGCCAGACCAAAGAGCACAAACTGAAAAGAAGCGTTGTCCATAAATTATTTTTCTTGCTCCGAAGCAAGGTGTCGGTCGGTCTGGTTGAGGCTTAACAGCGCGGCACTTTGCTGGTTGGTTAACTGCTCAACCAAAGCGCGGCTTATGAGCTTTTGACCTTCACTGTTCATGTGGCCCTCTGCTACGTAGAAAAGCTCGTTAGCTCCCGGCCCTTGTTTAATGGCATCCAAACCGTCTATGAACTGTACGCCGTGACGAAATGAAATCTGTCTCAACCGTAGATTCAGTGCGTAAGGGTCCACTCCAGGCGGGAGGGGCTGTTCCTTGGAAAGTGAAGCCTGGGCCAAACTCGGAATCTCAATCAGCGCAAAGGGCACATTAGCGGCGCTCGACTTTTTCGCCATTTCGGCCAACAGGATTTCAAAAGCGCCGAGGCGTTTTTCCCAAGCAGGCGAGAAGCCTGCACGGAGATAATCGGCGTGGTCTCCATAGTGGAGGTAGATGCGAGCGTAAGTCGAAGTATTTTGAAAAACAAAATGCTCGACGGCCACCATGGCAACGCTTTGCTTGATAAATGAGTTGATCTTTACCAAGAAGCTCAAATTTTGTGCTACGGCGGCGGCCGCTTGATGCGGCGGGATGGGCTGATTGCGGTTGGACACCTGCACAGGATCGAGATGCTCAATATCGTAGGGATCGACTGCCATGATCAGAAGGTCTGGCTTGAGGGCGAGAGCCTTGTCGGTCTGTTGAAATACGCAAATGGGAAAGCAGGCTGTCCGAGACAGATTTTGGACTTCAACGGGGCGTCCAAGGATGCGGGTGAGATCGCTGGCGGTTCGTGCAGCGAAGGTCTCCTCATAGTCGACATACAGTCCTTCACTTCCCGAGGAGCCAATGAGGGCAATTCTTATGCTGCCGGCGGGTTTTGGGCCGCAAGATTCCCTCGTCCTGTATCCGCATTCGTTGTAATGGTTCGTGACCCACGGACCTTCCGCGGTTTTCATGCGGGTTGAGCAATTGGGGCGGTGCAGGGAATCCATTGTCGAGCGTAAGCGTCTGACCAACACACCTGTTCGACAGGCGGGGTTTGTGTTGAAGTGTCCTGATGACCGCAAAAACAGAGTTGTCAGCGCCCAAGCGACGTACCCGTGCGGAAGTTCAGCAGTTGGTGGCCGAGTTTGTGAGCAGCGGTATGCGGCGGAGCGAGTTTTGCCAGAGTCGAGGTTTGAGCTTCAGCACACTGGATCGCCATCTAAAGAAACTGCGTTGGAAGAGAAGGCGTAGACCAAGTTCTTCGGCCGGTCGGTTGGTGCCGGTGGAGTTGGCCGCCAGGAAATCGCCGAAGCAGCACGAACCGAGTTGTGGGCTGGCCATGGTGCTGCCGGGCGGGCGCCGGATCGAGGTGCATCCTGATTTTGATACGAGTACGTTCGAACGCCTGGTCGGCATCCTGGAGCGGGCGTAAGCCGTGTTTGGACTGGGCCCAGCTACACGGATATATCTGGCCGCCGGGGTCACCGACATGCGCAAGGGGTTTGAAGGGCTGTACGGTCTGGTTCGGGATCGATTGTCGTGTGAGCCTCTGAGCGGGCACCTGTTCTTGTTCTGCAACGGCCAGCGCAATCGGCTGAAGGTCGTCGTCTGGGACGGAACCGGACTCTGGGTCTGTGCCAAGAGGTTGGAGAAAGGGCGTTTCACCTGGCCGCAATCCGGTGATGCGCAGGGCAAGGTCATCCTGAGTCACGAAGAGCTTTCACTGTTGTTGGGTGGAATCGATCTGACCAAAACCAAGCACAAGCGGTGGTACCGGAAGGCTTCCCCCGAGGGACACGCTGCCGCATAAGTTGCGTGGCTGTTTGAACCTTTCGATCGACTCTGGTAAATCATTAACTCATTGTGAGTTTAGCTTCCATTCCTTCAGCACCAGCCGATCTGGAACTCATCGCACAACTGAAGAGCAAGCTACAGTATGCGGAGCTGCGGATTCGTGTGCTGGAAGAGCGGTTGCGGTTGATGCGGATCGAGAAGTATGGAACGGCCGGCGAAAAGCTCTCCCACGCGCAAATGCAATTGTTCGAGCTTGCGCCCGTCGTCAGTGGAATGATCGAGCAGGCGGAGAGTGAGCACGCGCCAGTGCATCGCCCAACGAAGCGACCCACCAAGCATCCGGGTCGCCAGGAGTTGCCAGCGAATCTTCCTCGCGTAGAGCGGATTCTGCCTTGCACGCCGGACCAGCGCGTGTGCAAACGCTGCGGCAGAGAAACTTTGGTGATCGGCTACGAGGAAAGTTCCCAGTTGGATGTGGAACCGGCGAAGTATTTCGTGCTGGTCACGAAACGAGAGAAACGAGCTTGCCGGTCGTGTGAGGATCTCGGCGTCATCTCAGCGCCCCTGCCGGCACGGATCATCGAGAAGTGCCTGGCGAGTGACCGGATTGTCATCGACACGGTCGTCAGCAAATATTGCAATCACACGCCCCTGCATCGGCAGAGTGTGATTCTGGAACGAGACATTGGCTTGGAAATCAGCAGAGCAACGCTGGACGGCTGGGTTCTCAAAGTCGGCGAGTTGCTGATCCCGATGGTCGCGGCGATGAGGCGAGAGTTGATCAGCGGTAGTTACATTCAAGCGGACGAAACGCCAGTCGATGTGCAGACACGCGAGGGCCGAGGAAAGAATCACCAAGCGTATCTCTGGCAATATAGTCGCCCCGGAGGAAGCGTGGTGTTCGACTTCCGTTTAGGCCGTGGACGCGATGGACCGAAGCGGTTCCTGGGACAGTTCGAAGGCATTCTCCAAACCGACGGCTATGCAGCGTATGACCAAATCGGCGGGCCGAGAATGGTGCATGCTGCTTGTTGGGCGCATTCGAGAAGACAATTCTTTGAATCTGTGCAGTTGAATCCGCGAGACCCTATTGCAACTCCGATCGTGGCGCGGATGGACGAGCTGTTTGCCATCGACGCCGATGCTCGCAATAACGGGCTGAGTATGGCGTTGCGCAATGACCGGCGTCAGGCGAGATCCAAGCCTCTCCTGGATGATATTCACGCCAAGATCGAGGCGGCGCAGTCTGTTGCGTTGCCCGCCAGCGTACTCAGCAAGGCGTGCCAATACGCGCTCACACTGTGGAGAAAACTTACGATATTCCTGGAATATCCTGAACTTGAGTTGAGCAATAATCTCGCGGAGAATTCAATGCGTCCGGTTGCGCTCGGTCGGAGGAATTGGATGCACATCGGCAGCCCGCAGGCGGGACCGAAGGTCGCGGCGATCCTGTCGGTCGTGGAAAGCTGCCGACGACTGAGAATTTCCGTACGCGACTATCTGGCAGCGACCCTACCCGGATTTGCCGATGTCACAATCCAGCGCCTTCCGGAACTTACTCCTAACGCCTGGGCCCTTTCTCGCTGAAGTCAATCGCCTTTTTCGGCGGTTATTCTGAAAACCCCATTTCCAATTGTGGGCTGTCGAGCTGTACCTAACTGCATGCGGGTTCAGGTACGCTTAAAACCCGACCGCAGGCGCGCATTGAAGACGCCACTCGCAAGTAATTGATTCCCGATGATGAGTTCGGCTCCGAGTGACAGGTCGCTGGTGCTTCGACAATAAAGCAGCACCAAGAGAGCAGAAACGGAAGCCGATGGTACAGGCCCATCGATGCGAGAAACATGCGGCAAGGTTCAGCGCATCTGGTTCGCAGGTGCGTTTCCGAAAGCGCTACAGTGATCCGGGCACAATCCCGATTTGACTAGGCGAATCGCTGACGACAGTACTTGGAGACGAGAGAAACACTCCTACCGTCTTGTACTAGCCGCTCAACGACTCAATGGTCGACACCGACCAAGACATTGGACGCTTTGACGATGGCCGAAACCGAATCCCCAGTTTCCAGACCTAGGGACTTGACACTCTCTTTCGTGATGATTGAGACCACCTCGGCACCGCTGGTAAGCTTTACGATCACTTCGCTATTTACCGCGCCATCCTGAATTTTTGCGACCTTCCCGTCAAGAACATTGCGAGCGCTTAGCTGGCCAGGTCGAAGGTCTTTCGCGATCATCACTGAACTGGCCTTGACGATCGCATACGCAGGTTTTCCCTCCTTCAGGCCGAGCGAATCCACACTGTGAATAGTAAGGATGGCCACAACTTTCTCGCCACCTTTGAGGGTCAGGTCGATCTCTGCATTGACAGCCCCCTTGGTGACTTTTGTGATGGTCCCAGCAAGCACGTTACGCGCACTGATTTTCACAAAAGCTCTCCTTCGGATAATTACTTCTAAAGGATCTGATGCTCTTCCATGGCGTCAATCAGAGCATCGATCAGCGACATCAAAATCTCAGGACGATGCCGAGCTTCTTCCACCAGGTGCTTCGAGCAAGTCGCTTGGCCCTGCCAGTCAGGGAGTTCGTCCGACTCGATCCCCGCATACAGTTGATAGCGGCCGGGGTTTGGACACTTGGCGATGTGACACGGGTGGGGGTACTCTTTCTGTTCTTTGTGGTTAATGGAGACAGAATTTATCATCGAGCGTACTCGCCCTCTTTTCGCAAGAGTATTTGGAGTGAACGTCTAAAAACGACCGTCTGAAGCTGATTCTACCGCTCCGCCCGCAAGTTCATGCCTGGCTTCGTGGCGTCTTGAAGAAGTCTACCAAGTCCGCAACCTGCAATGGCGATTTCTCCCTTACGCAGCGACGGCGGATTTCAGGCAATATTTCTGAGGCTTCTTTTCGGCTCACGAGAATCCCTTGCCGCGCCAGGGCATTCACGACCGCTTCGGAACCGGAATGTTTGCCGATGACAAAGTCCGGCTGAGGCCGTCCCACTTCGCGCGCGGGGAAAAGTTCATACGCTTTCCTGTCTTTGAGCAGCCCGCTGCAATGGATCCCGGATTCGTGAAGGAAGGCCGCTTGCCCGGTGATGGGCTTGTTGCTGTGGATGCTGCGGCCTGAGGCCTTCGCCACCAGGGCGCACAGGCCGTCGAGAAGCTCTGTTCTCATGGGCAGATCCAGCTTGAGAGAGTGGCGTAGGGCCATGGCTACCTCTTCCAGTGCGGCATTGCCAGCGCGCTCTCCCAATCCGTTCACGGTGACGCTGGCGCAATCCGCTCCTCCTTGGATAGCGCTGATCGTGTTCGCCGTCGCCATTCCAAGATCATTATGGCCATGAAACTCCAGGCAAGAGTCACCAGCAACTGCGCGAAGATGTTGGAACGCCTCATGGGTCTCGATCGGATTCCATCTGCCCACCGTGTCCGCTAAACGCACCCGGTTGACGCCACTATCGCAGGCCAGCGCGACAAACTCGTGCAGGTAGTTCAGTTCGGTGCGCGAGGCGTCCTGGGCACCGACGGATACGTGATCGAAGCGGGCACGCGCTTTAGATACAATGCGCGGCAACTCTTCCGTGATCCAATCGCGCCTCTTGCCGATGGTCCATAGCTGCGTATGCGAGACAGGAAATGCGATATGTACGGAACGCAGTCCGCAGTCCTGAGCGCTAGCGATGTCGTACCCCGTCGCTCGGCACCAACCGGTGAGTCGGAGGGGCAAGCCCAGCGCCAGCAAAGCACGAATGTCCTCGCGCTCGCTCACTCCCATGGCTGGAATGCCACATTCCAGTTCAGGAATACCAAACTCGCAAAGAGCGCGCGCAATCGCAAGTTTTTCGTCCCGCGAAAAGACAACTCCGGCAGCCTGTTCGCCGTCGCGTAGTGTAGTGTCGATGATCCACGGAACCTTGCTGCTGGCTTTCATCTTCCTCTCGATGTTTGAAGCTGCATGTTCCCAAACCCGCCCTAGGCGAGCGCGCCCTCTGCGACCCGGCCCTCTTGCAGTGCATCGAGAATTTCGTCAATTTTCTCTTGGTTGACTTCGCCGTACCACTGGCCTTCGGGATAGACGATCATGACCGGTCCGTGCTCGCACTGCTTCAGACACCCCGTGCTCGAAACCCTTGCGTCCAGATTGCGATCGATGATTTCCGTTTCGAGATATTGCAGGAGCGAGACAGCCTCTTTACGATGGCAAGCGCCTTTGGCCTCACCCGCTACGCGAAAGCTTGCACAAACCAGAATGTGATGCTGCGGTTTTTCCATGATGGATCTACCCTCCAATGTTATGAACAGCTTTTATGAGCACCCCGCACCCGATCCCTGGCATTCCGACCCGCTCCCGCAGGCGCGAAACGGCTTTCGCATCGAGGGCGGCACGTCGCCAGATTCATACAGAGTGGAAACGGCCTGCGAGATCAGCCCGGACGCTTCGACGACCTTCAAACCTGCCTTTTCCAGCGCCCAGCGCGGTTTTCGGCCGATGCCACCGACGATCACAGCGCGGCAATCCTGAATCGTTTGTGCCAGTTCGCGCCAGCGTCCCATGCCATCTCCAGGTTCCGGAGTGGCACGAGTGTCGATAAGGCGCGGATTGGGATCGCCGGGACCGAAGACCCAGAGTCGGGTTGCTTCTCCCAGATGCTGATTGACCAGGAAACCCTCCATGCTCGCGACCGCCACGTAAGGGCGATCCTGCGAGTCGAATGTCCCGTCGGCGCAGGCACGCATGAGGGTGACCAGATCGTCGCGCTGCGGTTCTCCTAGCAATCCAACCGCATCGGCCCGGCAACGTGTGCAGTGCTCCATTTGTGGGAGATAGTCCTGCACCGTCTTCCTCAATCGCCGCATGGGTTCGGCGCCCAGTTGCTCGCGATCTGCAAACGGCGTGTCCTTCACCGGATAGAGAGGGATGCAATTCATGATGTCGGCTCCGAGCGCACGCATCTCGATGGCCACATCCTCGGTGTGCGTGTCGTTGATTCCGGGCACGACAATCGTGTTTATCTTCACAATGACGCCATTGTTCTTCAGTGCCGCGATCGCTTGTTTTTGGCGCTCCCACAGCAGGCTCGCGGCGGCTTCCTTGCGATAGATTGCGCGCCCGTCGCGCACCCAGGCGTAGATCTGCGCTCCAATCTCCGGATCGACCGCGTTTACTGTGAAAGTGACGTGGCTTACTTGCAACTGCGTTAGCTCCGCGACATAGGGCTCGACGTTCAGACCGTTGGTGGCCACGCACAGCAGCATCTCCGGATACTTTTCGCGAACCAGGCGCAGAGTTTCCATCGTTTCGTCCGGATTGGCGAACGGGTCGCCCGGGCCTGCGATGCCGACCACCTTGAGGTAGGGCGCTTTCTCGACTGCGCGATCGAGATATGCTAGCGCCTGGCTGGGCGAGAGCACACTGCTGGTCACGCCCGGACGGCTTTCATTCGCGCAGTCGAACTTACGGTCGCAATAGTTGCATTGGATGTTGCACCGGGGTGCGACCGGCAGATGGATTCGTCCGGTGCGATGGCGTACCTCCGAGTTGAAACAGGGATGTTGCGTAAAGTCGAGTGCCATCGCGGCCTCCTCACATATAGCTGTAGCCAATTTCGGCGGTTTGCTGCTTGTATTCGAGCAGCGCGTTGACGATGCGATCAAAAAGCTGTTGCGCTCCGCGATAACCGAGATGCAGAATGCGTTGTCCTCCGATTCGGTCGTGAATGGGGAATCCCACGCGCACCAGCGGGATTCCAAGATCGCGCGCGATTCCGTAGCCTTTGCTGTTGCCGATCAGCAAATCGGGTTTGAGCAGCTTCGCTTTCTCGGCGATGGACATGAAATCGGCGCCATCGCAGATTTCGGGCGGCTCGGGCAAATTCGGAGCAACTTCCGCGATGGCCTGTGTGAGCACGCCGCTCTTTCCCCCTGAAGCGCACAGAACTGGGATGATTCCGATTTCGGCCAGGAGCGCGGCGAGACCGACGACCATATCCTCTTCGCCGTAGACGATGGCGCGCTTGCCAAAAACGTATTTGTGGCCATCGACGTAGGCGTCGACGAGCCGTCCTCGTTCCATTTCGTGCTTGCGGGGCATCGGCCGATCCGCGATTTCCTTCAGCGTCGAGAAAAACCGATCCGTTTCGTTGATGCCGATGGGCAGACCCAAGCGATGGGCTCGAACGTCGAATGCGCTCTCCAAGAACGCCGCTGCCGTGTCGCGCTGACGAATGGTTCGTCCGAATTCGATGGAGGCCCGCGCTCCGGCTGCTGAGCGAATCCCATGAATAGGGGTTCCACCGGCAGGAATCTTCTGGTAGGCATCAAGTGCGGGGCCATCGAGTGTTTCCGAGTAGTCCGGCAACACGATGGATGAAATTTCGAAGTCCTCGATAATCTCCTTGAGATAACGAATATCCGCCGCCGAAACCATTCCCGGGAAAACGTTGACATGATGCGCCGGCGCGGGTTCCGGTGTGGCGAGCGCTTCCACCACCGAGCGCACGGCCGCATGAAAACCGTCTACGTGCGTACCGCTGTAGCTGGGCGTGGAAACGTGAACCAGTTGCGGCGCGAAGCCGCCGGTTTCCGCGTCCTGGCTTACGTGTAACACATATTCGCGAATCATCGAGGCAACGTCTTCGCCGATGGTTTCACAAAGGCAAGTAGTCGCAACGCCGATCATGATGGGCTTGTACTGCGCGGTTACGTTCTGCAAACCGCGGCGGAGATTGTCTCCACCACCGAAGATCGCGCTGGACTCGCTGAAGCCTGAGGCGGCAATATCCATGGGCTCTCGGAAATGGCTGATGATGTAGCGGCGCATGTACGTTGCGCAGCCCTGCGAGCCGTGCAGGAATGGCACCGCCCCTTCGATTCCACGAAACACCAGGCTCGCTCCCAGCGGCGCGCACATCTTGCATGCGTTCCGTGTGGATACATACGTGGGCGGCGCGCTCGGTTTCGGAATGATGTTCAGGCCCGCGTTCATATCCGCAGCTGCGCTCGTAACAGCATTTACGTCGGCGATCGTGTTCGCGCTCATACTGCCACTCCCTTCTTCCTGCGCGACGTGAATTGCCAGACCGGGCTCATCACCGTGGAATGCACCTCGCGCGCAAAATTGACCATGCCGGCAAATCCCGCCAAAGCTTCTTTGCGTTCGTGATTGTGGTCGCAGAATCCCACGCCGAGTTTGTAAGCGATGGGGCGCTCCTTCACGCCGCCGATGAACAGATCGACTTCCTTCTCCTGGAGAAATCCCGCGAGCTCCAGCGGATTTGAATCATCTACGATGATCGTGCCTTCATCGCACAATTCGCGCAGCTGCTCGTAATCTTCGCGGCTGCCGGTTTGCGAACCGACGAGTACGGTTTTCATGTCGAGTAGCCGCAAAGCGCGCACCAGGGAAAATGCTTTGAACGCCCCGCCGACGTAGATGCCGGCCTTTTTGCCTTGTACGTCCCGCCGATACTGGTTGATCTGCGGCATGACCTTGTCAATTTCCTGATGCACTAGTTCTTGAGTGCGCCGCATGATTCCGGGATCTTTGAAGAAGCGGGCAGTGTCGTAAAGCGCTTGCGCCATGTCTTCGATGCCGAAGTAGGAGACGCGCAAGAAAGGAGTTCCCCACCGCTCTTTCATGCTCTTCGCCAGATACGTCATGGAACCGGAACACTGCACCAGGTTCAGCGTGGCCCCATGCGCACGGCGAATATCGTCAATGCGTCCATCGCCGGTAATGCAGGCGACAACTTGTATGCCCATGCGTCCGAAGTATTCGCGGATCATCCATATCTCGCCGGCCAGGTTGAAGTCACCCAGAATATTGACGCTGGTGGGAGCGATGCCTTCCGTAGAAGCGGTTCCAATCAGCTGAAACAAGGCCTCGCAGGCGGCGCGATAACCGTCTTTCTTGGTCCCTTTGAACCCCTCGGAATGAACCGGAAGCACGGGAATGCCTTTCGCCTCGCTGGCCTGTTTGCAGATCGCATTTACGTCATCGCCGATAATGCCGGCGATACAGGTGGCATAAACGAACGCGGCTTTAGGCTGATGCGCGTCGATCAACTCGCAGAGCGCGGCGAACAGTTTCTTTTCGCCTCCGCGAATTACGTCCATTTCTTGCAAATCGGTCGAAAAGCTCAGACGATGTAACTGCGGCCCGGAAGAACGGGCGCCACGGATATCCCAGGTGTACGAAGCGCATCCGATGGGCCCGTGGACAACGTGCAGAGCGTCGGCAATGGGATAGAGCACGACCCGTGAGCCACAGAAGACGCAAGCACGCTGGCTCACCGAGCCGGCCGCGCTCTGTTTTTCACAGTCGATCTGAAAGGGCTGTTCACCCTTTCGATGCACTTGCCGCTCGCGCTCTTGTAGTATGTCCGTCATCCGGCTCTCCGGCCTCGTCTCTTGCATCCATCCGCGTCGCAAGTCCTACATCACTAGTTCGAATTTCTCTTCCAGCGCTTCGCGGTCCTGACGATCCATGAACGCATTCAGAATCTTCTCGAGCAAATACATCCCCCCTCGATAGCCGACAGTTGGGAAATAGGCGTGCCCGACGCGATCGAGAATCGGGAAACCATGCCGCACGAAGGGAATGTTTTCATCGCGCGCGATGTATTTGCCATAGGTGTTGCCGATCAGCAGATCCACCGGTTCTTGTTTGATCCACTGATGCAGCAGATACATGTCCGCTCCTGCTCCTTTGCGAATCTTTGCCTCGGGAACCGAGTCGCCGAGCACCGCTCGCACGCGCTTTTCAAACCGCGTCGAGGGAGTGCCGGTAACGATGTACACCGGTTTCATATCCAACGACACCAGGAAGTCGCAGAGCGAGACCAACTGGTCGGGATCGCCAAACAGCGCCACCCGCTTGCCATAGACGTACTGATGCATGTCCGTGATCATATCGAGTAGACGTCCGCGTTCGTCGGTGATAATGTCGGGCACCTTCACTCCAGCCATGACGCGCATCGCCTCGATGAAGCGATCCGTCTCCTGCAGGCCGATCGGCAGCTCCAGCATCTCGTTGGCTACTTCGCACTTCTCTTCCAGTGCGCTTGCGGCACGCGTCGAGGCGGAAGGTCCGAGCCCGATGGTTCCTATGCTGTCCCCGGCGCTGCGAATCTGAGCGATGGTTGCGCCGCCTTTGGGATAGAGCTGGTGTTTGCCCGTCTGCGGCGCATCGAGAACGTCGGAAGTGTCCGGAAACATAACAACGGGGACGCCCATTCGGTGCGCCAGGCATTTCAGTTCGCGCATGTCGGGCGGTTCCACCCATCCGGGAAGAAGGTTGATCTGCTTCGTATCCTTTCCTGTACCTTCCGCGAAATTTGTTACCAGCGACTTCGCCATGTTCGCGAAACCGGTGATGTGCGAACCCACGTAGCTAGGCGTGTTCGCATGAATGGCATACTTGCCTTCGGGAATTTTTCCGTCGGCCTTGGCTTTGCTGATGATTTGGGTGATGTCGTCGCCTATTGTCTCCGAGAGACAGGTGGTGTGGACCGCGACAATATCGGGGTTGTAGACGGTAAAGATCGTCTCGAAAGCTTGCAGCAGGTTTGCCTGGCCGCCGAAAACCGACGCGCCTTCCGTGAATGAACTCGTGGCGGCCATCACCGGTTCCTTGTAATGACGCGTGAGCGTGCTGCGGTGATAGGAGCAGCAGCCCTGCGAACCGTGACTATGCGGCAAGCAGCTATGGACGCCGAGAGCAGCGTACATTGCTCCAATCGGCTGACAGGTCTTGGCCGGGTTGATGGTCAGGGCCGTGCGTTCGGCAACCTCAGCGGTCGTGTGTCGTAAGAGCATAAAACTCCCTTCCTGTGAAAAAACGATGCTACGGTGGTTTTGAGCGACTGCTAGTCGGCGGCCACAGGTGCAGGGTCTGGGCGTGGTTCTAACGTCTGCCACGGAGCTTTCAACAATGACCAGACCTTCATGTTGACCATGCGATCGATTTCCCGATAGAAGTTGATTGCGCCTTCAAAACCGGCATAGGGTCCGCCGTAATCGTAGCTGTGCAACTGCTTGCACGGGATTCCCATCTTCTGCACCGCGTATTTCTCCTTGATGCCGGCGCAGAAAATTGATGGCTTGTAGAGCTCGATCAAGCGCTCGGTCTCGTGGTGGCTGATGTCGTCGATCACGAGCGTGCCATCTTCCATCTCTGGCATCATGCCCACGTAATTCTGAAATTCGAGTTCGGGGTCGGTAAGTTGCGCTTTGCGCTCCGGGCTCAGGCGCGGTACGTAACGCGTTTCATCCGGACGCACTTCAATTTCTTCTATGTTCTTGCTGTCCGCATCGACCTTGATCGTGGGCAACACTTTTCGGCCCTCGTAGTCGTCGCGATGTCCAAACTCGTAACCCGCGGCTACGATTTCCATCCCCATCTCGTTGAACAGCACCTGGTAGTGATGGGCGCGCGAGCCGCCGACGAAGAGCATCGCCGTCTTTCCCTGACAGCGAGGCTTCACATCCTGCAGCACCGCGTCGACCTTCGGCATCTCCTCGGCGATCACCGTTTCCACCCTGGCCTTCAACTCCGCATCGTCGAAGTACGCCGCAATTTTTCGCAGCGATTTCGCGCTGGCGGCGCCGCCGATAAAATTGATCTTGAGCCATGGAATGCCAAATTTTTTCTCCATCATTTCAGCCACATAGTTGATGGAGCGATGACACATCACCAGGTTCAGATCCGCCGTGTGCGAGTTTGCCATGCTGTCATAGTCCGAGTTGCCGCTGAAAGTGGCGATCAGCTTGATGCCACACCGTTGGAACAGGTCTTCAATCACGAAGGAGTCTCCTCCGATGTTGTACTCGCCCAGCAGGTTGATCTTGAACTTCTCTTCGTGAGTCAATTCGTTCAAGCCGACCACGTGCTTGAAGAGTTGGTTGTTCGCGATGTGATGTCCGGCTGACTGGCTGACGCCGCGATAGCCTTCGCAACTGAATCCGAAAACGTTGATGCCGAGTTCTTCCTTCATCTGCCGGGCGACTGCGTGCACGTCGTCTCCAATCAGTCCGACCGGACACGTCGAAAAGATGGCAATTGCCTTGGGATGGAACGCATCGTAGGCTTCCTTGATCGCGGCCTTCAGTTTCTTCTCCCCACCGAAGACGATCTCTTGTTCCGACATGTCCGTGGAGAGACAGTAGTTGATGAAGTTAGGATCCGAATCGGTTGGGGGACGCGTTTGATTCCGCCGCGTCAACCAACTGTAGAACGAACAGCCAATCGGTCCATGGGTGATGCTGAGAATGTCGCGGCTGGGGCCGATCACGACGCCTTTGCAACCGGCATAGGCGCATCCGCGTTGCGTAATGATCCCGGGGCTGGTGCGAACGTTGGCTTTGATCTCAGGAACTGCGCCATCCGGGCCAAGCTCCGTAACTACGATCTGCTCGGCCCGTTTTTTCCCCAGCTTCTTCGGATAAATCGCTACCATTTCTTTTTTTACTTCGTGGGCATCGTGCGCCATGACTCTCTCCTTCAAAAACTCAGGCTATGTCGCTGGTCTCTTGCCGCGCGCGGTGTCCTAATCGCAGGCCACCGAATTTGCCGGCGTAGCCGTCGCCAGATCAATCTCCGCCGCTGGCACATCGGCGTCTTGTGCCAACTCTTCGGCTAATCCGAAATCCATGAGGAGTTTCTCGAGGGCCCCCATCTCCAGCGGCTTCGGGATGATGAACATCTTGTTCTCATCCATCGCTCTGGCGAGGTTTCGATACTCGTCCGCTTGCGGACACGTCGGCCTCCACTGGATGACCGTCTTGCGGTTGATTTCCGCGCGCTGAACATCGTTATCGCGCGGTACGAAGTGGATCATTTGGGTGCCAAGTTGGCGGGCGAGTTCCTCGATCATCTCCCGTTCGTTATCGACTTTGCGGCTGTTGCAGATGATGCCCCCCAGGCGCACGCCGCCGGCATTGGCGAACTTTACGATGCCCTTGCAAATATTGTTGGCGGCATACATCGCCATCATCTCGCCCGAACAAACGATATAGATCTCCTGCGCCTTGCCTTCGCGGATCGGCATGGCAAACCCGCCGCACACAACATCGCCAAGCACGTCGTAGAAAACGTAATCCAAGCCGATGGATTCCTTATAGGCGCCGAGTTGCTCCAGCAGGTTGATCGAGGTGATGATGCCACGGCCGGCGCAACCCACTCCCGGTTCCGGTCCGCCAGACTCGGTGCAATAGGTATTGCCGAATCCGACACGGCGGATATCTTCCAAGTCCACTTCTTCGCCCTCATCGCGCAACGTGTCGAGCACCGTCCGCTGCGCCAATCCGCCTAACAACAGGCGGGTTGAATCCGCTTTGGGATCGCAGCCCACCACCATCACTTTCTTGCCCATCTCCGCCAAGGCTGCCACTGTGTTCTGTGTAGTTGTCGATTTGCCAATGCCGCCCTTACCGTAAATAGCTACCTTCCGCATAATCCTGCTCCTTAATGAATTTGTGTCCCGGAACGAGTGGGTACGCCTGAAGCGCACTACCCCTCCGCGAGTGTCGTCGGATCAACCCTGTACGGGTCGTCCCGCGCCTCGTGTGGAAATAGGTTCGCGTGCTGTTGGTCAGCCGCGACTACGACAAGATTCTGTTTTTCTGTGAACGGCTGCTCGGATCAAGGAGCAGGTGACAGAAGCATTTTCAGTGCTTCCCTTGGAGGGCGCCTGTAAACCCCATCGCTGTGACGGTCTCGGTCTCCGAATAGAACAACAGCGACAATCTTTACCAGACGCCGTCAGGATAAGGGGAACTTGTTTGGAAGTCCAACTCATTATTCCGATGTTGCTGACCATCAGAACAAATAGGTCAGACCCACATGCGGGACGTTGAGCAGCACTCCAACCAAGGCAGCTCGCCGTTCATGTAATGCCCAGGATAGAAAATTTTGATTGGACGCTCGCTGTCGTTCCCCCTAGGCTGTTTACTAAACTTAGCAAATTGGGTGGGACCAGTTAGGACGTGGGGGTGGGAGAAAATGGTAGCAGTGTAGTGTATGGAGCGATCAAGGGAGAACCGAGCGGATTCGTGGCAACTTACGATCCTGCACCGAACGAGCCGGGTTGTCAGCTCCGGACTGAGCATCGACGAGATGCTGCGGGAGCTGATCGCAATTACCATTGAAACGACCGCGAGTGACGCCTGTCTGGTTTATCTTCCGGACCACGCTACGCATGAAGTGGTATTGCGTGCATCGCAGTTGCCCCACGACACGGAAATTGGTCAGGTGCGACTCCGCATGGGCGAAGGAGTGACGGGCTGGGTCGCCGAGCATAAGTCGATCGTCGCCCTCTCCAGCAAAGCATTCTGCGACCCTCGTTTCAAGACGTTTTCCGCCTTGGTAGAAGACACCTACGAAGCATTGCTCTCGGTCCCTCTTGTTTCTGGTGGCGAAGTGATCGGAGTCCTCAATGTTCATCATCGCGACCCGCACGTGCACACACCCGACGAGATTTCGCTATTGAGTTTCGTGGGCGAACAGATGGGCGTCGCTTTGACGCACTCGCATTTGTCGGATGCGTGCGTGCGGCTTCAGGAAGAAGCCAGCCAGATTCGACAACAGCTCGAAGATCGCAAACTGCTGGAACGCGCAAAAGGTTTCTTGCAACAGAGGTTCGCAATGACGGAGCGTGAAGCGTATCGACGGATGCGCGATGAAAGCCGACGCCTGCGCCGTCCGATTCGCGAAATCACTCAAGCTGTCCTCTTGGTCGAGACCCTCACTCAGGAACGGCCAGGGCTTCTAACGCCTGAAGTCAAAGATCTCGATTGAGCATAGCCTCGATGGCGACCCCTTAGGCTGATAGCGCATAGCGCTTTCGAAGCAACGCAACCAGCGAAAACCCGGCGTAGAGCGTCAGAGAAGTCCCGGGATCCAGGGTCTAGGCTCACTAGAGCGCTCCACGCGGTTTCTTCAATGACGCGAATCGCTTTTCCCGATCATCGATTCTCCGCCTGATGCGCTATTCTGGGAGGGGAAACCAGCGCGGCCATCATGATTACAGACTCGGATGCGTCCGATCGGGGTGGTGCAGAAACCCTCCGCCGGTACGAACTCAATGGCGCTTACGACGAGATGTTCCGCGCCGTGGAGCATCCGCGAAAACAATATCGTCAACTTTACAACTTGCTTTTGAGCCTGGGTCCGGGCGAGTTGCGACGGAGCAAACACGAGGCTGACCAATCGTTCTTCAACCAGGGGATCACTTTTACCGTCTACGGAAGTGACAAAGGCACAGAGCGGATTTTTCCTCACGATTTGCTGCCCAGGATTATCACAGCGGCGGAATGGGAAAAGATCGAGCGCGGACTGACGCAGCGGATCACAGCGCTGAACCTGTTCCTCAAAGATGTCTATTTTGAGGGAAAAATCATTGAAGACGGCGTCGTGCCCGCTAACATTGTATACACCTGCAAACATTACCGCCGGGAAATGCGCGGTATCAAAGTACCTCGCGACGTCTACATCACGGTGGTGGGTACGGACTTGATACGAAACCCGGAGGGAAACTTTGTGGTTTTGGAGGACAATCTCCGCGTCCCCAGTGGGGTTTCTTACATGCTCACCAGCCGCAGGGTGATGAAGCAGATATTTCCCGGGTTGTTTCAAAAATGCCGGGTGCGGCCGATTGAGCAGTACAGCCAGGAGCTGCTCTCGACTCTGCGATTCCTGGCCCCCGAAGGCCGGCCCGAGCCAACCGTCGTTTTGCTGACTCCAGGCGCCTACAACTCGGCTTACTTCGAACATACTTACCTGGCACGGCGGATGGGCATTGAACTCGTCGAGGGACGAGATCTAGTGGTCCACGATAATGTCGTTTATATGCGAACCACCTTCGGCCTGCAACGCGTCGATGTGATCTACCGGCGAATCGACGACGATTATCTCGACCCCCTGGTATTCGAAAGCGGTTCCGCGCTAGGTGCTGTGGGTCTGTTCAATGCCTATCGCGCCGGAAACATAGCCTTCGCAAATGCGCTGGGGACGGGAGTCGCCGACGACAAGGCTATCTATGCCTATGTGCCCAAAATCATTCGCTACTATCTCGACCAGGACCCGATTCTGGAAAGCGTCGACACCCTGTTGATGTCCGATCCGGCGCAACGGGAACACGTCTGCCAGAGGTTGGATCAATACGTGGTAAAAGCTGTGGGCGAGTCGGGTGGTTACGGCATGTTGATCGGTCCGCACAGCACGGAACAAGAGCGCACGGAATTTCGAGAAAGGATTAACGCCCAGCCGCGGAACTACATTGCGCAACCGACCATCAATCTTTCGAGCGCGCCCTGCTTTGTGGACGGAGCCTTCGAGCCCCGTCACGTCGATCTCCGACCTTATGTGCTTTACGGCGAAAAAATTACCATTGTTCCCGGTGGCCTTACGCGAGTGGCTCTGCGCAAGGGCTCCCTGGTGGTCAATTCGTCTCAAGGTGGGGGCTCGAAAGATACGTGGGTCTTGCAGAATTGAGATTTTGAAGAATTGGGTGACACAACGCCATGCTTTCTCGCGTCGCCGACAGTCTCTACTGGATGAGCCGCTATTTCGAGAGGGCGGACAATGCCTCGCGTGTGCTGAAGGCGACTTACAGCCTGATTCTGAATCCCGCAAAGTTTTCCACGGAAGAGCGGTGGTTTCGCGCCGTCTCCTCGCTAGCCCCGGGTGCGGCTGCCGGCAACGTCGACCCGCAGCGTGCTCTGTTTTTGTTAGTAGCGGATCCGGAAGGGGATTTTTCGATTGTGAAATGCATCAGCGGGGCCCGCGAAAATGCCCGGCAAGTTCGTGAGGAGATCAGCTCGGATATGTGGGAGCATCTGAATCGTCTTTTCCACGACGTCACTGGCTTTGAGCTGCAACCCGATGACGATGCAGATGCAATGCGAGTGGTGAACTTAGTTCGCGAAGGCTCCTACAGGTTTAATGGAATTACCGCCGCCACTATCAATCACGACGAGGCCTGGCATTTTATCCAGCTCGGCAAATATATAGAGAGGGCCTGCAATCTCTGCGTCCTGCTGGACGCTTATTTTGTCATCGACAAGCATGCCGATGATTTGGATTGGGTGGGCCTGTTAAGCAGTTGCGCTGCGTTTGAAGCATATTGCAAGGCATGCACCGCCGAACTCAAACCGGAACGGATAGCGAATTTCCTCCTGCTGAAGCCCGAGTTCCCTTATTCGGTCCGTTATTCGTTGGACCGAATGCACGAGGCTTTGACTGCAATCAGTAATCTTTCTCTGAGCCGCAGGACCGAAAAGGTGGAAAGATTGATCGGGCGTTTGCGATCGATGGTCGCCTACGTACAGGTTGACGAAATCATTGCCGAATTGCGCCAATATCTTGCGGCAATTGTCGAGCAATGTCGCGAACTGCATGCGGCGGTTCACGAACTCTATATCGAATATCCGATTGAGGGTGCTTTCCAAAACTAATGCTCTACGCCATTCGCCATTTCACGTGCTATCGCTACAGCCAAGCCGTCTGGCAGAGCATGATGGAAGTGCGCATGCACCCCAGAAGCGAAGGGAACCAGCGCTGTTTTGCTTTTCAGCTATCGGTCAATCCGCGAGCCCGCATTTTTGGCTATAGCGATTCCTATGGCAATCTGGTACACCACTTCGACCTGCCTTCGCGCCATGGCCAGCTCACCATCATCGCGGACGCTCTGGTAAATATTGACGCTCAACCCTCGGTTCCTGAGCCCATGGACTACGAAGGGTGGAGTGATCTGGAACAGCTCGTCGAGAAAAAAGATTACTGGAACATGCTGATGCCGAGTCATTTTGCGCGCCCATCCCCGGAGCTTGAAGAGTTGGCCAAGGAGATCGGCGCGACGGAAAGGGATGGCCGAAGCCCTTTGGCATTTCTCCAGGATCTTGCCGCCGGTGTGCATCGCAGTTTTCGCTACGTCAAGAAGAGCACCGCGGTGCGCTCGCCGATTGAGCATGCTCTTCGGTTGAGACAGGGTGTATGTCAGGATTTTGCTCATGTCATGATCGCACTCGTTCGAAATGCCAAAATTCCGTGTCGCTATGTCAGTGGATACCTTTACCGCAGCAGTGAAAATGCGCATCCCGCGGCGGACGGCGCTACGCATGCCTGGGTGGAAGCCCTTCTCCCCGGCGTTGGCTGGGTAGGTTTCGATCCGACGATGAATCGGCTCGTAGGTGAGGGGCACATTCGCACCGCGATCGGTCGCGATTATGCCCACGTTCCGCCCGCCATGGGCGTGATGAAGGGAAAAGCTGACACGCAACTCCAGGTTCGAGTTCGGGTCACGCCGTCGCAAACCCTGCTCCCTCCCGACGAGGAGTTTGCGGCGGACGAAGAGTGGTCCCAATTTCTTGACGAGACCCAGCAATTGCACTTGGCCGATGCTCAGCAACAGCAGTAGTGAAGTGAGAACGAACGAGAAACTCCAGGCGTGGGACGCATGAGGGTGGATGAGCATACAGGTTGCTCTCAATCACTGGACACGGTACCGTTACGAGAAAGCCGTCTCAGTCGGTCCACAGGTTATACGGTTGCGTCCCGCCCCGCACTGTCGAACGCCGATCCTCAGCTACTCGCTTAGCGTCACTCCCAACGGGCACCTTCTCAAATGGCAGTTCGATCTCCACAACAATCATCTGGCGCGCGTTCTTTTCCCGGAGAAGACTAACGAGTTTGTGGTTGAGGTGGACCTGGTCGCGGAGCTATCCCCGTTCAATCCGTTCGATTTCTTTCTGGAACCAGGAGTCGAAGACTACCCTTTCGAGTACGCTCCGGAGCTGGCTAAGGATCTCGAACCCTATCGTTCGGTCGAGCCAGCCGGGCCTCTACTCCAGACTTTCCTTGGGAGGCCGCCCCGCGAAAAGCGAGGAACGATCGACTTTTTGGTTGACTTGAATCGGAGAGTACGAAATGAAATTGAATATGTGACGCGGCTCAATCCGGGCGTTCAGACATGTGAGCAGACCCTTGAAGAGCGCACGGGTTCCTGCCGCGACTCTGCCTGGCTGCTGATACAGGTTCTCCGACATTTGGGAATAGCGGCACGCTTCGTCTCCGGGTATTTGATTCAGTTGGTGGCGGACGAGTCGACGGAAGGTCCGAGCGGTCCGCAGACCGACTCGGCGGATTTCCATGCCTGGGCAGAAGCGTTTTTGCCGGGTGCGGGCTGGATTGGGATGGATCCGACTTCGGGTCTGTTCGCCGGCGAGGGTCACATCCCGCTCGTCTGCACCCCGAACGCTTCCAGGGCCGCGCCCATCGAGGGCACGGTCGAGCCGGCCAACGTGGAATTCGGCTACTCCATGTCTGTTCGCCGATTGAATGACGCGCCACGGCCGTCCAAGCCCTTCACCGAAGAGGCTTGGCTCCAGGTCGAACAGGTGGCGCATCGCGTCGACGCGGACCTGGAAGCACAAGATGTGCGCTTGACCATGGGCGGCGAGCCGACGTTCGTCGGCATCGACGAGCCCGAGAGCCCGCAATGGAATATCGATGCTCTGGGACCAATGAAGCGCACCCGCGGCTTGGCTCTCATCCAATGCCTCCGCGAGAAAGTGGCGCCCGGCGCGCTGCTTCACTACGGACAAGGCAAATGGTATCCAGGCGAGCCGCTGCCGCGTTGGGCGCTGAACTGCTCTTGGCGCGTCGACGGTGTTCCGGTTTGGGAGAATATCGACCTCATCGCTCGAGAAAATGCTCGCGAAATCGCTGGCGAAGATCGGGACTACAGCTTCGGCCCGGCCGATGCTTTCAAGTTCATGGAAGCGCTCACGCGTCGCCTTCAGGTGAGCTTCGAAAACATGCTGCCCGCCTACAACGGCGAATCTGACACGGAGCTGGCCGGGTACATTTTGCCGATTCGCCGCCGTCAGCCGGCGGGCCGCTTGTGCTGGTCGAGCCAGTTGTGGTTCCCTCGCCCGGAACGTCTGTTGCTGTCGCCAGGCGATTCCCCCATCGGCTACCGCATACCGACCGCGTCGATGACGTGGGTGGCGCCGGATGAGTTGGAATACGAGTACGAGGCCGCGCTGTTCGCTGCGGCATCTGGAGCCCGGGTCAAGCTCCCCTCGCGCCCGAACCGGCGGATGGATCTCTTCCAGAAAAATCCCGCGGCCGATCCGCTGCCTGCGCTCTCGAGCACAGCTGAAGCTGCGCCGGAGCTGATCCGTCCAGCGCTCTGCGTGCAGGCTCGAGAAGACCGGCTGCACGTGTTCTTGCCGTATGCGTCCCAGCTCGCGGACTATCTCGATTTGGTCTCCGCCGTCGAGGATACTTGCCAGCATCTGCACATGCCGGTGTGGCTGGAGGGCTACCCTCCTCCTTCCGATCCGCGGTTGCGATCGTTCAGCATCACTCCCGATCCCGGCGTTCTGGAAGTAAACCTGCCGCCCGCGGGCCATTGGGACGAACTCGAACAGATCAACACACTACTCTTCGAGGAAGCGCGCCGCAATCGGTTGACCGCTGAAAAATTCCTGTATAACGGTGGCCATCTCGCCACCGGCGGCGGCAGCCATATCGTAATCGGCGGAGCGACCGTGCTGGACAGCCCTTTCCTGCGCCGTCCGGATCTGCTGCGCAGCATGCTGGCATTCTGGCAGAACCATCCATCGCTCTCGTATCTGTTTTCCGGCATGTATGTCGGCCCGACGAGCCAGTCTCCGCGCATGGACGAGGCGCGCATGGAGGCCTTGTATGAACTGGAGGTCGCCTTTAGTAATTTGCCTGCGAGCGACTGCCCGCCGAGCACCGTGGATGGATTATTCCGCAATCTGCTCGTCGACGTTACTGGAAACTCGCATCGCGCCGAGTTTTGTGTCGACAAGCTTTATCCGCCCGAGAGTCTCGGGTTGCGCCTTGGCTTGCTCGAATTGCGTGCCTTTGAAATGGCTCCTCATGTCAGAATGAGTCTTATAGAGATGCTGCTCATCCGCACTTTGATATGCATGTTTTGGAAACGGCCATTCGACGGCGGCTTGGTCCGTTGGGGCACAGCGCTCCATGACCGTTTTATGCTGCCGCATTTTGTCAGGCGCGACTTTTCCGATGTGCTCAGCTACTTGCGCGAGTCGGACTACAAGTTCGAGGAGAAGTGGTTTGCTTCGCACTTTGAGTTTCGCTTCCCGAAGATCGGATCGATCGCTGCGGAGGGAGTCGAACTCGAGCTGCGTCAGGCCCTCGAGCCTTGGAACGTGCTCGCGGAAGAGACTACTTCCGGCCGCACCGCTCGCACTGTGGACTCATCGTTCGAGCGGATTCAGGTGAGGCTGGCCGGGTTCACAACGGAATCCCGCTACGTAGTTGTGTGTAACCGGCGCAGGGTGCCATTCTTTCCTACGGGCCAAGTGTCCCCTGGTGAACCGGAAGAGAGCGTCGCCGGCGTACGTTATCGCGCCCGGCAGTTGTCGGAAATGTTACATCCAACAATTCCCGTGCATGCGCCTCTGATCTTTGACATCATTGATTGCTGGAAAGAGCGTTCGATTGGTCGATGCGTCTACCATGTGGGATCGCCCGACGGTCGCCCCTATGCAGGCCGCCCAGCGAACGCAACCGAGGCCGCAGAGCGCCGGCGGCAGCGCTTCCAGGAATCCGACCCTGCGCCCGGGCCGATGGCGGCACCGGAGGAAGAGACCAATCCGATTTTTCCCATGACTCTGGACCTGCGGTTTCCGCCCGGACAAAAGACCATCATCAAGAAGTCGGGGCTTGTTTCATGACTGTGGATTTATATCAACCGCCGCTCCGCTACAGAGATGCCTACGACGAGTCATCGGCCGATGGCGTAACTCCCCGCCCGCACTGGGCACACCTGATGGAGTCGTTGCAGGCGATCGGCCCCGAGGAACTGGGACGACTCTGGGCCCGTGCTGAGCGCAGCATTCGCGAGAACGGGATCACGTACAACATTTACGGCGATCCGCTCGGGGCAAGTCGGGCCTGGCAAATCGATATCGTTCCGCTACTGATTCCGGCGGACGAGTGGCGCTACATCAAAGCGGGCATCATTCAGCGGGCCCAGTTGCTCAATCTGCTCCTCGAGGATCTCTACGGGGCGCAGGTCTTGGTGGCGCACGGCCACTTTCCTGCCGCACTTCTCTACGCCAACCCGGCATTTCTCCGGCCGCTCGTGGGCGTGCGTGTTCCCGCGCACAGCTATCTGCACATGCTCGCCGTCGATCTTGCCCGTTCGCCCGACGGCCAGTGGTGGGTGCTCGCCGATCGCACGCAAGCGCCTTCGGGCAGCGGCTATGCGCTGGAGAATCGCACTATCGTCTCCGACGTTCTACCCGATCTCTTTCGTACCTCGAACGTATTGCGCCTCGCCCCGTTTTTTCGAGCGCAACGCGAAGCGCTCACCAACCTCGCCCAGCGCGACAATCCGCGAATCGTATTGCTTACCCCCGGACCGCTCAACGAGACTTACTTCGAACACTCTTATATCGCCCGCTATCTCGGGTTCACTCTAGTTCAGGGAGCGGACCTGACCGTGCGCAAACGCCGCGTGTATCTCAAGACCGTGGACGGACTGGAGAAGGTCGATGTCATCCTGCGCCGCGTGGACGATAGCTTTTGCGATCCTCTCGAATTGCGGGGCGATTCTCTGCTGGGCGTGCCCGGCCTCGTGGACGCTATCGTCGCCGGCAATGTGAAGGTGGCCAACGCACTGGGAAGCGGTCTGATTGAGACGGCCGCGATCATGCCCTTTCTACCCGGCCTCTGCACCCAATTGCTGGGCGAGAAGCTCAAACTTCCGTCCGTCGCGACCTGGTGGTGCGGGCAGACGTACGCGCTCGATTGGGTGCTCGACCATCTCGACTCGGTGGTGGTGAAACCGGCGTTTCCCTCACGCAATATGGAACCCGTGTTCGGGGCCGAAATCCCGCAAGCCGAGAAGCACAAGTTTGCCGAGCAATTGCGATCTCGCCCGCACGAGTATGTCGCGCAGGAACAGGTCGCTTTGTCCACGGCGCCGGTGTGGGATAACGGATGTCTCAACTCGCGCAGCGTAGTGCTGCGCACGTATGTGCTCAATACCGGCAGCGGGTGGATTGCGATTCCGGGAGGGCTGGTTCGTGTTGCCGAAGCGGAAGGGTCGGTCGTCTCCATGCAGCGGGGCGGCCACAGCAAGGACACTTGGGTCCTGTGGGACAGCCCCGTCGATACGTTCAGTATGCTGCGCCCGCCGAATGAGCCGGTGGAGTTGCACCGCATCTCGCGGGTTGTGCCCAGCCGTGTCGCCGACAATTGCTTCTGGTTGGGCCGTTATGTCGAGCGCTCCGAAAACATGGCTCGCATCCTGCGCGCCATGGTCCCGCGCGTACGGCGCGCCGAGGAAGCGGAGCTTGTCTGCCTCATCCGCCTCTACCGGTGCCTGGAGTCGCGGCACAGCAAGTTGCCCAAGCCTAAACACAGGCGGCCGACCTCGGTGGATCTTGAACAGGATATGACCTCACTGTTGACCGATGCCAAGCGCCCCGACAGTCTGGCTTGCACGCTGGCGGAGGTTTTCCGGATCGGCGGCAATATTCGCGAGCGTTTGTCGGCCGATATGATGTACCTTATCGCTCGTTTGCGCGACTCAATTCAAAGCGGCCAGACGACGCCCTTTCTCGAGTATCCGGCGCTGCTGACCGATTGTTTGGGACTGCTTTCCGCCTTTTCCGGAATGGAACGGGAAAACATCAACCGCGGATTGGGCTGGTTCTTCATGACCATTGGCCGGCGTCTCGAGCGCGCCATCTATCT
This sequence comes from uncultured Acidobacteriaceae bacterium, assembly GCA_963775845.1. GTDB lineage: Bacteria > Acidobacteriota > Terriglobia > Terriglobales > Acidobacteriaceae > Acidiflorens. The sequence goes on from CAVZKN010000003.1 coordinate 324,868, forward strand.
GACCCGCCAACTGCGCGAGATCGCCACGCCTCTCACCGAGCAGGAGTGGCCGCTTTTAGAATGCTTGCTCGAGGTTGCGGACAGCTCCATGACCTACCGGGCTCGCTACTACACAACCCTTCAGCCCTTAGCGGTGCTCGATGTGCTCATGGCGGATGAAACGAATCCCCGCTCTTTGGACTTTCAACTGAGCCACCTCGCCGATCTCTATCAAAAACTTCCTCGGCACCTCCCGGTGGACTTACAGGCGATGCGGGCCGCACTGACATTGTTACGCAGTTTCGATTTGCGCAAGTTAAGGTACCCATTGCCGGGTGCCGCGGCGGAGCATGGTTCCGATGGGCTTGCTCGGCTCGCGAGTTTCCTCCAGGGGCTGGAAGGATTGCTGCCTTCCTGGTCGAATAACTTATCGAGCAGGTACTTTAGCCACGCTCGCACCTTGCCGATCACGATAGGCCAATGATCTTCTTAGGACAATGATCTATAAAATCGTTCACCGGACCACGTACAAATACAAGCATCCGGTCTCGGTCGGAACCCACGTGGCGTGCCTGAAGCCGCGCGCTTTGCCGCACCACCAGTTGTCCCGGAGCGATCTGCATATCCAGCCGCGCCCGGCGACGCGCACCGAGCGTGTGGACTTTTTTGGGAACCGTCTCTGCTTTTTCACCATTCACGAGCCGCACAGGGAATTAGTGGTAGAGGCGCGGAGTGAAGTGATCATGGAGGGGAAGGCGACGCCTTGGCCGCAACTGCCGCTGCCTTGGGAAGAGGCAGCCCGATCGGTTCCCAACGATCACAGCCCAGCGGGGCTCGAAGCCTACCAGTTTGGATTTGAGTCGCCGCGCATCCGGGTACGGCCGGAGTTTGCCTCCTATGCTCTCCAGTCGTTCACGCCCGGGCGGCCAATGCCGGAGGCCCTTCTGGACCTGACCGCACGCATCCACAAGGACTTTCGCTTCGATTCGAAAGCGACCAGCGTTCGGACGCCAATCGAAGAGGTCTTCAAGAAACGGCGGGGCGTGTGCCAGGATTTCGCCCACTTGCAAATCGCCTGCCTCCGCTCCCTGAATCTCGCGGCGCGTTATGTTAGCGGATACCTTCGAACCTATCCACCTCCCGGGCAGCCGAGGCTGGTGGGTGCCGATGCATCCCACGCCTGGGTGTCTGCCTATTGTCCGGGAATCGGCTGGCTTGACGTGGACCCCACGAACAACCTTGTACCCTCGAACGGCCACGTGACGCTTGCCTGGGGCCGGGACTACGGCGATGTGAGTCCTCTGCGCGGCTTAATCCTAGGCGGTGGAGCTCACAAACTCCACGTCGGCGTTGACATGGAGCCGCTCGATTCCTAGAACAGATCTCGATTTGCTGTGGAGGGAAGGCAAGAAGGGGAAGGGCGCGGCTGGCTTTAGCCGCTGCGGGCACGCGCTGTACACCATCGAGAAATGCCCTAGCCGAGCTGCTGCAGATTTTCCGCGATTTCATCCGTCCAAACTTTAAAGCTCTCCAGCGTATTTTGGCCGAACGTGGTCGCGATGGCCACATCGGCCGCGTCACGGCCTCGGGCGATGAGCACTCGTCCAATCCTGGGCACGTTGTTCCGAGCATCGAAGGTATGCCAGGTGCCCCCGAGATAGACTTCAAACCAGGCTGCAAAGTCCGGCACGCCGTACGGCGGCAGCGTTCCCATGTCGCCAAGGTATCCGGTGCAGTACCGCGCCGGAATATTCATGCAGCGGCAGAGCGCGATCGCCAGATGAGTGTAGTCGCGACAGACGCCCACACCCTCGTTGAACGCTTCCCAAGCGGTTCGGGTGGAGGATGCTTTCTGATAATCGAAAGCGATATGGTTGTGGACAAAATCGCAGATCGCCTGGACACGCGACCATCCCGGCGTGGTCTGACCGAATCGCGACCATGCCGCCCATGACAGTAGATCGGTCTCGCAATACCGGCTGCCCAACAAAAAGACCAGAGTATCCTCCGGCAATTCTTGTAAAGAGTGTTGTTGAGCGGAGGCCATCACCACGTCGGTTTTTCCCGAGTCTCGAACTACCCCGGTGCTGGTCAGGCGAATCCTCCCGCTCGGCGCCACAATCCGCGTGCACCAGTTTCCGAAGCCGTCCCGATACGCCGTGATTAGCGTTTCCGGATCGGTGGTAAGGCAATCGGGAACGACGATATCCGAGGCACGGGAGTAATGGACGTTGACCATGAGGATCATCGGCGTCGCTTGTGGACAGTTAAAGACTAATTCATAGCCGACCTGAATCAACATGCAGGGTTCCTTCCTCCAACGATCCCGGACTCTCCGCTGTCGAAGACCGAATGGCGCACTAACCAAGATTCAACCGAACGGCCTCGTCCAAACAAGCAGTTACGGCGGCCACTCAGACCGTTGCCACAATCGGCCTTCGCTGCTGCAACTTCCAGCCACGATCCTAACCCTATTCTACAGAGCTCAGATCCCGACTCCGACAAAACTCGGTCCGCGGCTACCGCTGCTTGCAAACTCCGCCACCAAGAGCTGACGTTCGGCGCGCGTACGTCGCTTGGGTGCAGAAACCTTCTGTCCCCCGTCCGGCCGCTTCAACATAGTCGCTCGTCCTCGAACAGTGTGTTGGTCAGACGCTTACTGTCGAGCTGTCGATTAGACAGGTATCTTGCCATTGGGAGACGAAGAGGTGCTGTGCTGTAACTTCCGCGGCAAGGAGGCAAACAGCTACGGTCAGCAGACTGAGCGCGGGGAGCAGGATCCAGTCACGCCGCGGCAACTTCGCTTCTTCCAGGTTGTCATGATGGCTGGCCTTGGACTGGGTCATGCTACGGGTTTCCCATTGGCGGCGAAGCCTTGCGAAACGACGGTCATTGGTGCGATCGTCGGCGCGCTCTCAAGTAGAACCTTATCGATGAACAGTTCCCAGCGTGTCAATCCAGACTGTTCTTCCGCCACTTTCGTAAACCCGAGCTTGGCGTAATGGTCGATTACCAATTGGTTTCGGTCGGTGGGACGGAACACGCCCGTCAGCTTGTGGATGCCGGCGGCACGGGCGTGCTCCATGATTGCTCGCAGCACCATGTGCTCGACCTTGCGTCCGAGGACACGGCAGCTCATCAGCCAGGTGTCGATATCCCACACTCCGGGTTCGGCGGGGCGGCAGATGACCACGCTGATCATGCCGTTGTCGCCGAAAATGTCAGCCAGCCGCACTTGGAGGGTAAACACTGCCGGGTCGTTCTCGGCGGCGGTGACTTCGGGATCGGTGTAGCGGCGGGTTGTCAGATTGTATTGGTTGGATTTGTTGATGAGTTGGACGATGCGCGTCCTCCCCGTCGCGTCGAAGGGCTGGAAGGTGATCGTCATGTCCAGGGATGCGAGGTAGGCATCCACACCGCCAACTTGATTTTGCAGCTGGGCGCGTCTGGCATTGTCACGGTAATAGTCCGCACGCTTAAGATCTTCGGAGGCAAAGGCTACTGCCTCGAAGTAGCCGGCCGCTGCCAGCGTTCTCGCGTAGTAGGCGGGGTCTTCCGGCAGCTCGGGCACGGCCACTTGTGGAAGCAGTTTGCGGACGAGACCCCGTTCCACTGGATTGTCGTCGAGGAACACCACGGCGTCGAGGCCGAGTGATAACTCGTCGGCGATGGCCTGGATGTTGGTAGCTTTGTCGTTCCAGTTCGCCTGAAAAACGGCAATGTGGTCGAGCTTGAGCAACATCTCGGGGTGCTGCTCAAAAGGCATACGTGCGATTTCGTCTGTGTTTTTCGACGATACTGCCAGCACAATTCCTCGCTGGCGCAAGTCGAGCGCGAGACGCTGCACGGCAAGGTGCGCTTCGCCCGTGGCATCGCCTTGTGCGACTTTGATGCCCTCGAGGCCGTCGTCTCCGATTACTCCTCCCCAAACTGTGTTGTCGAGGTCGAGAATCAGAACTTTTCGGCTTTTGCCGCGAATGGCGACGACGGTACGAGCGACATGATCGGCGTAGAGGGGAATGAGCGCGTCGGAGAAGGAGAACTTGGCCATGTTCCATAGTTGAGGGTTGTGCCAATCGGCGAGGCCCACGGTTCCCGCGAGGCTGGCCACATCGAACAGGACATCGCCTGAGCTGAGAACATATTCGGCAAGTTCACGATTGATGTTGTCGACCAGGCTTCTCAGCGTTCCCGGCAGGGCTCGGTCCAGGCTTCCAAAGAGCGATTCGACTGGAGGAGCGAAGGTTTGAAAGATACAAATGGCGTTCGAATTAGGCTTGATGCCGTTGCGAAGCGTCTGCAGATAGCCGATTGCGTCTTGCACGGTGGCGGCGGAAGCCTCTCGATCTGATAGGGAGAGCTTCAACGGCAGGGCACGATAATCGAGTGCCAGGAGTACTGCATCGGGCTTCGAAGTGTTGACTTTGGATTGTGGAGTTAGGGCCTCTTGTGCTACCTGATCATACGAAGGCTGGATAATCTCGAGCGCTATGCCATGGCGCGCGGCGCTGGTCACGAGCGCCGGGACGATCAAATCTATAGTTGAGTTACTGAGCACCGCCAGACGAAAGGGCACGAGCGGGTGCAGAGAGTTGGCGGCGGCGCGTGCTTGGTCGATGGCCTTGGCCACTTTGGTGAGCTGATTCAAGTCCAGGGAGTGCAAGGCCAACGACTGCAGTTCGCGCCCGAGGTGCGCCTGCGAGCTACACAGATCCTTCAACCTCTGACGAAAATCCTGCGGAGCTCTCGGCAGCCATTGCAATTCCGAATAGAGTGAGTTCATTGGTGTGCTTTAATCAGTGTCACTAGATCGCCTACATTTTCCAGCTTGCCGATTTCTGGGGCGGAAAACTTTACTTTGAATGCTCTCTCGACCGTAAGCATGAGACGGATATGAGTGATGCTGTCCCATCCGTCCACGTCCTTGGCCGACAGTTCGGGAGTTATGCTGATTGAATCTTCATCAAAAACATCCTCAAAAACTTTTGCGAGGCGGGCGTAGATCTCTGGTTCGTCCATGGTACAAAACCTCCTCATTGGGACTAAGCGACATGCCTCGGCGACCGTCGGCCGAAAACCGATCGGCGCAAAGCAGTTCAAACTGCAGGCGGGACGCCAGCATGCCATCCACAACCCGTCGCAACGGAGCGCTTGTTAAACAGCGGCATTACGACGGAGGAGGTCGGGCGGCGCCGAATCATCCTTATTAATTATGCCGTGTCATCGGGCAATTGCAAGCGCCTTGAATGTTAGAATCCAGCGAAATGTCTTGTCCGCTTTGTGATAGCCCGCGGTTTACGCTGGTGCAGAAAGAACCGGCTAGTGCCGATCCTACGCGTTCGGCTGCTTATACTCAGAGGCTGGTCAATCTGGTGATTTGTTCGGACTGCTCGTTTATCGAGATGGCTGATATGGCTTCCTGGAAAATGATGGCTTAAGGCACATTAAGCAGTTATCTATTGAAATTCTAGCCATCGTGTAAGCCGTATGCCTGCGCCGCCGGTTTCCGATCGTCATCACCCTGGGTTCACTCCCGATCCTATTGGAACATTACTTGGATCCTAGGATTGAAAGTTCACCAAGCCTGATCCGTCATTTACCGTCTCCGCTTCCGCCGATGAGTTTTCTAGTTTTGCGAGTCGCTGCTCCAGCTTTGCGAAGTCCGCTGCGCGAATCGCGCGCAGCTGCAAGCTCAAGAGCGATGCTAGACCGGCCGCGATCTTGGGGTTCATTCTCTCGGCGTAGACCTCCGCAATTAATCGGGCCCTTGTGTCTCGCACCGCAATCGCGTTGTCCAATGTCGGCAGGGGATCTGCGTTTTCGCCGGAGGTATGGCGATTGTTCCTGCCCCCGATCCGGCCCAAGACGGAAGCTTTGTCGGGGTTAGCGTGGAAAAAGCACAGGCCGCCCGGGGTCGCCGCGGCTTGGCAGGGTTTGCCTAACTTTGTTTTGGCTTTGCACCGATGGTTTTGTTTAGCGGATGACAAAGGGGTTCTCCTTCTCGTACTCCTTTACTAATCTCTTAGCTACCTGAGCTTCCGGGGCGGATACTCCGCCTCGCGCCACGTCCAATATTTCTCCATAACCGCTTCTGCTCGACCATTGTCCTCTTCAAGCCGGCGGCGTCCATGTTCCGGATCGAATCTCGGTTCTGGCGGAAGATCGAGCCAAGCCTGGCGGGCGGCGTCATGCTCCTCCCATCCGGGAGAGCTTCTACGAGGACCAATACCAGGAATACATTTCAGCACGTGCGATCTCCAGGGATGTGGAGGGCACGGACAAAGCTCGTTGTCTCCCCCGTTTGGAAGGATTGGTCCTTGATCTCTGTACGTAAGAGCGAATTGTTCGGGAGTCCACCAGAATCTGCCAAAGTTTCGTAAGCCATGCAGTGGACAGAACAGAGGCATTGCTTCTAAGAGCGCCTCGAGGCATTCTGCGTTGTGGAAGCGCGTCCGTATCCTGCAATTGCAAACCTTGGCTGCTTGTCTCTTCTTCGCCGCTTGCTTTTCCAGTCGGGCAATTCGGTTCTCGATTCTGTTCCACATTGAAATGCGACTCGTCGACGCAAGCGCCGGCCTTCATTTTTATTGGTGGAGACTTGAGTCCTCGAGAATTGCACGATCGGCTGGTTCGCGAAAGTGCAAGCAGCAGGATGGTTTCCTGGCAGCAGAGACATGATTCGTCTGTTTTGTCATTTTCGAACTAAAAAGGGCGGGGAGCAAGTTACGAAAGGACGGCCCTGTCCTTACTCGGTATGCGTCGAGCGCGTGCGTCCGCGCGCAGAAAATACTCGAATGGGCTCAGGAGGCGACGCAAGCGTGGATTTCATGGTTAATGAACCCGAGGGCGACCAGCGCATTCACATCGAGGAGGTAGATCATCGGAGGGTCGGTCACCAGTTTGACTCGGTGCGGCCGGTTTTTGCATAGCCAAGACGATTCTCCAATCCAGTTGGCGATGCAGTCTTGTTGTTCCCAGACCATGCCGGGAGGCCAGCGGTTGCTGTTAAGAAGACTTGCCGGACGCCCCCACATTTCCACTGAAACACGGCTAGCTGCTGTTTTCTGCTTTGATGGACGTCACTGGCGCAGATTGTGCGCTGCGTTTTTTCAATTCCCGCCTTCGGACGAGAACCTGAATCCCCTACGAAGCGACGGAGGAATGAACGTTGCCCCGAGTTTCTATTTAGCGGGAATGCCTCCGTACCAAAGTATGAATCTTTCATCTCAGCCTAGCCTGCAAGGCGCGGGTATGAACTCGCTTGACCAGTGTTAAGCTACAGGCTACAGTAGTCATGTGAAAATACGGAACTTCGTTCATAAGGGCCTGAGGAGGCTCTATGCGGAAGACAGCGCAAAAGGTGTCCCGCCCGATACGGTGGACAAGCTCCGGAAGATGCTGGCCTTCCTCGATGACATGCAAGACGCGGAGGAATTACGATCCCTCCCTGCGTGGAAAGTGCACACACTGACCGGTGACCGAAAGGGTACTTGGAGTCTTACCGTTACCGGAACCGCCGTTTGACGTTCCGTATTGACATCGTAGAGAGCGAAATCTTCGATCTGAATTTGGAAGATTACCACTAAGACAAAAAGGAGTTACTGCCATGGCGATGAAGAACCCTCCCCATCCTGGAGATTTCATTTGGACGGAGATTATCGAGCCCGCGGGCCTTTCGGTCACGGGGGCGGCTGCCGCACTTAAGGTTTCCCGGCCCGCGCTGTCCAGTCTGCTCAACGGCAAGGCCGACCTTTCCGGGAATATGGCGCTCCGCATTGAGAAAGCCTTCGGGGTGAAGATGGACACGCTCATGCGGATGCAAGCCTCCTACGACATTGCCGAGACCCGGAAGCTTGAGAAACAGATTCATGTGCGGCGGATTCATCAAGTGGTCCCCGTCCACGGGTAAGGCACGCAATGTACGTGAAATCAACCGAGAATTAGGTATTCATTCGCTTAGAATTCGTTAAAACCAGCGAACTTCTTGGCTTCGTTTCGTATTCTGCCTATCTATTCGGGGATCGTTTCTCACGCAATTTTACGCGGGCGGTGGGAAAGCTAATTCTCCTCAACTTATTGACGCCCGCTGCGACCTCAACCGTTCAACCGTGTGTTTTTCGTTCGTTCCAGGATGATCTTGGGCTTTTTGGGGTGGGCGGCCTCAAGCAGGGCACAGCTCGCCGCCGCTACCGTGACTCGATTACGCTCAAGGCAAGCTTGACGAGGTTGACGAAGACGGAGGTCGCGAGCGGATTGAGTTGCCACTGATTCGTCCGACGGAGGGGTTACCTGCTTCGAAATCCGCCCAAAGTTGTTGCAGCGTACTTGGCCTGCCCATGTACTCGATTTGGACTATCTGGCCCATCCGACGAACTCCATGGGCTGGACATGGCTTATTCTTCTCCGCTTCGAATTCCTCAAGTTTGTGGGTATAGACCACCGTCGACTTGCGGCAGATACAATCGGCCCGCTTGTCGCGCCTCGCTTCTTCGATCAGTTTCTGTCGCCGCTCACGCTTGGCCACTCGTTTGCTGAGACTGGCAAAGTTTCTGGACAAGATTCACCTCGGGCTGAGTTGTTTCCAGCTCAGAATCAATTCTCAGTGTAGCCCCATCTTCCGAGAAAACGACGGACCACCTTGGTATCGGTGACTTTAGTAATGCCTGATTTGCTCCGGGGCAGTCGAAGAGAATCTTGGGAAAGGAATTTTCAAGCTGATCAGGTTTGGTCTTGCGGGTCCGTCTGGGTGGGCTTTTTTCCGGGCCTTGGCCCACCGAGCGAGTACCGCGTTACGCTCAATCCCGCGTCTCTCTTCCGGAGTTAGTTTTGCTGCCCGGATTTTGCCGTCCTTCGACCCGCCGAGTTTCTCGGACCTGCTCTGAGAAACTTAACCGCCGAGATTCAGTAGGACCGGACCGCGCCAAACGTCAACGGCCGATTTGGACGAAGTGGAATCTCTATGACTCCAGTTACTCGTTATCGCTGGGAGCGGCGATGCCCAAGAAAACGAGAACCGCACGATTCAGCCGCACCATGTCCTCGTCCACAAGGCGGCCAACACGCGCGCCGATCTTTGATTTCGGAACTGTCGTGATCTTATCGACCATCAGCCGGCAAACAGCGCGAAGCCCGTTGCTTTCGTTGGGCTCGACCGACAACCGAAACAGAGGAGCATCGGTTGGGTCGGTCGTGAAGGCGCATACGGTAATGGAGTCCGTCATGTCGAAACGGTCGTCTTGAAGAATCACAACTGGACGCGGCTTTCCAGCGTAATCCTTGCCGCCCGCAACGGTCCAAATTTCACCGCGCTTCACATCCCACCTCACTCCGAGACAGCGTCGATGAAGTCTTGGTCCGCCTTCGCGTGAGGACTGCTGGCAACAGCCAGGGACTGCCGATGCGCTTCGGTCGCGAAAGCAGGCGAGCGCATGTCGGGAACCCAAATCTGGATCGGCCGCAGGCCCTGTTGACGAAGCCGCTTGCGGTGCGCTCTCACCTTATCCCGAGACGACTTGGAATGAGTTTGTGCTCGCATCTTAACCTCTCTCACTGGTTACATGTAACCTATCACAACTTTTTGTCAAAATCCATGCCTGCAGAAAGGCTGAAGCCAGCTGGGCCTAAGCGCTGTGAAGATAACGCGCATACTCCCAGGCAAAAAAACCAGGCAAATCCAAAAATTGCGGATGAACCCCATGCATCGCGGACGACCGTTTCTAAATCCCTCGGGTTCTTTCGTTCGGGATGTTTTGAGTGACGTTCTCTTTATAGAACCAGCATGCGCGAAAGGAACGACAGTGGCTTCAGCTCCCGCTGGACCGCTGATCTGGAGGCGCTATCCTTTCCGGTCAGCAACCACTCAATAGTTTTGCCTGATCTTCGAGCAAGGCGAAGAAGGGCATCTGGCTCAACTTTTTTTGTCGAGCCAGCGTCGGCGCTTATCGGCTTCGTTTTCGCAGCGCCCATCCCCCTCCCGTGATGCCTCTTAGCGCTCACTGAGCACCTATTTTATAGAAAATGACTTTCCCGACGGGATCTAGTTGTTGCAGCAAGTCAAAGTCGCGGACGTTGCGGGACAATACCGCACATCCGTATTTTCGAGCAGTGGCGAACAGGAGCGCGTCGTTCAAGAGGCGCCGCCGCTGCTCTGTTCCGTATCGCTGGGTCCGGGCCAGGGTGCCCGACAGCAATCCGGCTTCCCGCCAGACCTCGGGATCGGGAGTGATCGTCCGATAGCTCGGCCGCCGGTCGATAACCGCGGCAACTTGCTCTATGATCTCGGGCGTTTGAGAGTGAGTGGGATCGAGCAAGCCGCAGGTCGCCGCCAGTTCAGCTTCCGTGACTGGGGAATGCCATGCCTCGGTCGCCCGCATCATCGCTTCGCCCTGCTGCGGAAAACGGCCTTGAAGGACATCAATGTAAACGGTTGTATCGTAGAGCAGCTTGGCGGGTCGACGGTTGATGGTTTCAATGAAGTCAAGCTGCGATTGGGCCCGCGGTCTAAGCTGGGCTCGATGTTTGTCGGGTTTGAGTCGACGGAGAGTGCCTTGAAATTCAGAACTCAAGCTCAACCTCGCTACCAACCGCGCCGCGCCGGGAAAGCAGCCAGTCCGCGTAGTCGTCGGCAACCGCAATATTGGCCAGCGCTAACTCGATCAAGCCCGTGTCAGAATCAATTCCAGTGCGTTGTTTTGCCCTGGCCACGAGAGCTTCCGGCATTCTTCCCCGAACTACCTGGGTGCGTTCGCCGCGCAGTAATCCTTCCTTCTCGGCAATGACCATAACGTCGCGCAGCTTGCTATTGCGCACGGGACTCCCCTGCCGCCGCCGTGCATGGCTCCTTCTTTGGGAGGAACTGGAATGGGTGCCACGTTTCACGACTTACCTCCTCGGAAACAGATGCATCGCCATTTGTGTGTAGCACAAAATCCATATTATTGTAGCACAGACCTGGTACAATCGCTTGATCGCCTCAAGATATCTGGTAACGGTGACTAATTTTTCCGATCTGCTCCCCGAATTCGCCATTAGGCGACCGGGCTGCCATAAACGTGGGTCTTTCCTTCTTGTAGTCCTTGCCCCTTCGCGCGGCAGCGTCTCGCCGACTCGAATTCGGCTGATCGTCGCTTGTGCAACCAGGTTGCACAAACTTGCGGCGATGAACGCTGTCTCATTTAAAAGCGACGCTGATCGCAGGGCTGAGCTTCGTCGAATGGCGCTGGGGCGAAAAGTGGAGTAGATGCGTGTCGCGAGCATTATGATCTCTAAAAGACGCAGTCATCGTATGTAAACACCCACACCCATTGTGTACGAACATAAAGCGAAAGTCAACAGGTTCTGAAGCGGGGAGATGGAACATTCTAGGGTGCCAGATTTGAGGATGCGTGATTTCTCTCCGGTGAGTAGCCAATCCGCCGACTTTCCGAACTCTCTACCAATAGCCAACGGTACAGCAGCTCCTGGCTCCTTTCCTGCAGGTTCCAATGCGGAGAGGTAGCTTCTGCGTCACACCGACGCGGCGCGCAAACTTGGCTTGCGTCATCGAAACTCCTAAGATCGCGAATCTGTCCAGAATTGATGGCGATGTCAAAGGCCATCCGCTCACTTTGTGCTCACTTTACGCTCGCTTTCGCTTAAACTTCCGCGGATCGTTGAGCAATTGCCGGGCATGGTTCCGTGCGTTTTTTGCTCGCTCACAGCCTGTTTGGCCAAGGAACAACGCATACTTTATCCGACCATGGGCAGCTTGGAACAGGTCACGAGGTGCGCTAGACAGCCCAGTTCTGGATCTTCAGCCCACGCACTCGTCGAAATTCGCTTTCGTTGTTTGTAACCAACGTTAATCCTGCAACTGTGGCGCATCAATCCATCAATCCAGAGATCATTGTTTCCGGACTTGGATTCGGCTGATTGTTGCTGTGCAACCCGGTTGCACAAACGTTGGGCTCAGTGTCCTGTTTCCACTCAATACCAGGCAGACAACCACGGCGCGCACTGGTCGGAGCTCGCTTCCCGGCACTGGTCGAATGCAAATCGAATTGGCGCCCTACTTGCATCGTTGTAGGAATATGCGAACACAAGGCGAAAGTCAAGGGTGCGCTACGATTTGTGACGATTCGCGGCGTAGCTACCAGCAACACATTCATTGCGTCAGGCGCCCGGTCAATGGAGGAGCAATCCACTCTCCCCCGCGGCCTTTCTGCAGGCGATAGAGTCGGTCTTGAGCCCGAGCAAGGCTTCGCTCGATGGTTGTCTCGTAGCGAACGAGTCTGTCCAGAGCCTCGGAACTCGGAATCATGTATTGTCCGATAGCAGCTTCTAGTAAGTTGGCCGATCTCTGTTTACCAGCTCCCTCGATACCGGCAATAAGAATTTCAATGTTTTTGTAAGCCACGAGCCCAGAGCGCACTTCCGGCTCTAACTTTTCGAAACTCCGAGAAAACCTCAACTCCACTGGGTCTTCTCTGCCTTCCGCGTCCTCGGTGCACCATAGATCCTCTGGGTGTTCGCGGGCCTTCTTATCGCTGTCCAACCACATCTGCTCAGACCACGGAATTAGCGCAAATATTCGCTGCTTAACTTCCAGCGAGATTTCGCCTTTATCTTCCATCTCCTTTTTCGCGATCTGCAATTGGAGGAGACGGGCATCGTCTGTTTTTCTTTGTTCTTTGCAGAGCTTCTCTCGCTCCGCTAGCTCTTCCTTCCCAAAAGCGCTTCGCGCGATCAAATTTGTGGCGTTCTCGTAGCGAGATGCGCGTTTGAGCCTCCACCAGCATTGCGCGATACGCTCAACTTCTACTTCTTCGGCCCTCCCAGCTGGTTGATACTGGCCCCGGAGTCCGTTCAGCAGATCCTTGTATTCCTGCTGATTCTCAAGCAAGCCTTCAAAGTCTGTGGCAGAGCTGAGGAACAACCCGTGTTTAACAGCATTAAGCCGACTGAAGGCCTTGCCTCTTGATGTCTTCGGGCCGGTCGACTTCCTCGCGTTTTCCCGATTGGCTTTCAGCTTGCGTGCGGAAACAGGGGTGCGCTGGCGAGGCTCGGCTAATCGTCCGTCTCCATCAGTTCCTTCACTGGAATCTTTCATTCAAGAACCTCATGCTCGGCTTGACCGAGAACATTCTTGGGAGACGCCCGTTGCATCCAGGAGGCTGGCAATCGTGGTTTTTCGACAGTTCTGAGACTGCGACAGCTTAGGAACGGTGTAGGCGGCTGGTTTGGCCATTTGCCCCTTGTTGGATAAATGAGAGAGTTTCGGGATATGATCCGCATTCAGCTGAATTGCCCCAGCTCAGAATCAATTCTCAGTTTAGTTAAGACTTTCCGAGAAATCCACACAGCGCGGCGCTTGTCAGAAATCTTTAGTAATGCTTGATTTGCTCTGGAGCACTCTAAGGGAATGATCTTTCGAGGCGATCCTGCAGTACCGTAGTGCCGTTGTGCAAGGGTTCTTCGTAGCGGTTACTTCGATCAAAATGACCCTGCTACGCACTGCCCGTGGTGTTGCCCACGTCTCACTCTAAGGATTTTGTGCTGAGCCGACCGATTAGTCGCTGCAGCAATTTAGTACCGTCTTTCTTGTATGCGTCTGAACCAGCCAAGAGAAACGCTTCGCAAATTCTGGCGACGCTTTGCGCTTCGCGGGTCGCGATGGTCTCAAGCTCCTTCTTTAGGTCAGAGCGCACTCTAAAAGTCAGTCGAGTATCCTTTTTCATCCGCAGAAATCTTAGCACCTGACCTCCACTCCTCACCATTTGTGTTTTGGGAACGGTATTGACATTTGTCTCAGCGCATGTCATCCTTTTGTCATCCATATGTACACTGGAGGCAGAATGAGAACTAAACCAAGGGCAGTAGAGACGGACTTAGAAATGGCGCAAGAAAAGTGGGGGCCTCTCACTAGTGAAGTGTTGACGAGTTTGGAGGCTCTCATCAAAGAGCATCGGCTGTCCGTAGGCCATGGTGACCTGCTTCTGTTGAATCGGGGCTGGTACGTTACACATGCGGGCCTGCTTCGACTCGCCCGACGTAAACATTGCACCGGCATCGGGGCGTCACCTGTAGACAAGTTTTGTGATTTAAGTTCACAGCGTTGGACATTTAAAGCAACGGTTTATAGATCAAAACTATGCAGGGGCTTCGTCGGCTATGGCGATGCCGATCCATCCAACGTATCCTCACTTGTCCGCGGCGCCGAAATGCGTGTGGCCGAGACCCGAGCAGTCAATCGCGCTCTGCGCAAGGCCTACGGAATCGGCATCTGCTCGGTCGAGGAAATCGGGACCATTTCAAACGCGGGCGAAAAGCTCCCTCCGCAAAACCCCAATGGGAACGGGAATGGCGGCGCCGGTCCAAAAGTTCGAGACCGTCTCTGTCAGCTTATCCGCCAACACAAGCTCGATCCCGAGCTCGTGAAAGCCTACGCCGTTGACTTCTGCGGCACGAAGACGCTGCGAGAGGCGAGCAGGGAGCAGGTCGAGAACTTTGTCCGGCAACTGGCCGACTGGGCCGAGAAAGACCGCAATGCTCTTCTCTGCCAACTCAATAGCTACCCGCACTCCAAGCAGGAGGTGGTCGCATGAAACGCCAAGTCCCTGGCCTTGCCGAAACTGCCCGCGATTCTCGTCCGGAGATTCCCGACGGCATTTACCTCGTGCGTGTCGATGGCGCCCAATTCCGTTGGCACGCCACAAAACCGTTCTATGTGCTCCGCCTCTTCATTCTTGAACCCACTGCTTCCTCCGGTCAGCCCATCGTCGGTCGCCTTTACTGCACACACAAAGCAATGTGGAAACTCGGTTGGTTCCTGCGCGACTTTCTCTATGACCCGGAGCTCCTGGCCCACGAACAGGTCGATGAGAAGGCCTTGCCCGGCCTGCGTGGCGTGGTCAAGATTAGCCACAGTGTGATCAACGGCATTTCGCTCATGAACCTTGACGGCTTTGCCCCGGCCAGTCAGTGGGAGGAACTTTCCGCAACTCCGGTGCCGAGTGATTCTCGTTCTAATGCCGAGGAGGCGTCTCGATGACCTACTCGTACACTCAGATCAGCCAGTACCTAAGCTGCCCGCGCCGTTACCGGCACCGCTATCTTGACGGTTGGCAAGAAAAAGACACGCGGGCGCCCATGCTCTTCGGCCGAGCCTTCGAACAGGCCGTGGCCGCCCTATTTCGCCGGGAAGACCCGGCGGCCGCGCTGTTCGAACAGTGGGGCCCGTGCAAGGACATGGGTCTGACCTACTCCGGCAATGACACTTGGGATCGAATGCTGCAGCAGGGTGTCCAATTGTTGGAACGCTTCGCTCAGGATGGCCGCGTTCGCATTCGGCGTCCTCGTTCCACGCAGCAGATTCAGTTCAATCGGAGTCTTGGATCAGGCAACGATTTCGTTTCCTACATCGATGCCATTGGCGAACTGGACGGTACACCTTGCGTTTTGGAATGGAAGACTACCTCTGCACGATATCCGGAAGAGCCGGCTGGCATTTCGGCGCTCGATCCGCAACTGGTCTGCTACTCATGGATGACGGGTATAGACGAAGTCGCACAAGTCGTTTTCGTGCGTAAGCGGCTGGTTGAGGTTCAGTACCTGCGCGCAACGATCTCTGATGAGCAGCGCCAGGAGTTTGCAACGCTAGTCGAAGACACTGTAGGACGAATCGAGTCTGGACTGTTCCTGCCTCACAGCGGCATTCGCTTTCCCCAGAATCCGTGCACTACTTGCCCCTTCATCGGGCTCTGCCTCGATAAGCCCGATTTAGTCGAAGCTAGCCTCGTGCGCAAACCGGGAGTCGATCTTGGTCTGTTTGACGAACTTGTTTACTAAATATCCGCCGATGCCGCCGAAGCTCAATCGCAAGCGCGCGCTGTTTGTCCTTACCAAGATCGACGAGATCCTGGCTTGGGAAAAACAGAAAGAAGCAGAACGCGATACCCGCTTTGTCGAGCTTGGCAGGTATTTGTGCGAGGTGCGAGCGGGTCAGTACTGGCGAGTGGAGAAATTGGCGTCATTCGACGACTTTCTCGAGAGACGATTTCCGGAATCGAGAAGGAAGGCGTACTACCTGATGTCCATCCACGAGCATCTGCCGCCGCAAGCCAGACGCGAACTAAGAGACGTAGGCTGGACAAAAGGACTGGAGTTGGCGAAAATCGCGCGCCGGGACGGGCAGGAGTTCGATTGTGCAACCTGGTTGCACAAAGCTCGCGCTCTGCCCAAAGAGGACTTCAAACGGGAAGTGGAGAGGGAGTTGACGGGTAGAGATGAAGAACCGTCGGAACTCATCTACTTCAAGCTCTACCAGAGCCAGGTCCCGATCATTGAGCAGGCGATCGAGACAGCAGCCCTGATGCTGGGCACGGACAAATCACGCGGTTACTGCCTGGAGATGATCTGTGCCGATTTTCTTGCCGGAGCGCATCTGGACAACGGCAACCCCGAGATTCTGCTCAGTTCGATCTCACGCTACTACAAGTTCTTGCCCGGTGAACAAAGGCAAGCATTTCTCGAAAGCCTCTGTGAAAAAGCATCGTAAGAATGATCGGACCAAACCCGCACCCGTTCGGCTCGATCCTGTGTCCTACGAAAATCTGCGCCGACAGATCCTGCGTCGTGACGGATGGAGATGCCAAATTTGCGGCTCGATGTCGAATCTTGAAGTTCATCATACGGAATTCCGTAGCCATTCAGGAGCAGATGCGGAGGAGAATTTGATTACGCTTTGCGCTTCATGCCACGCCGCGATGCATCGTGTCTCAACAATTAGGCGCTGATGCGAGCTGCACTGGGATCGGCACTGCCACCTTCGGACCAATTCTTTCCATTTAGCTAGGTGGTAGAATCCAGCGAAATGTCGTGTCCACTTTGTCGTAGCCCGCGGTTTTCGCTGGTGCAGAAGGAGCCGGCCAGTGCCGATCCTACGCGGTCGGCTGCATACACCGAGAGGCTGGTCAATCTGGTGATTTGTTCGGACTGCTCGTTCATGTATGTCGAGCGGGATTTTCCCGAGAGCTATGTTAACGCTTACTACGAAGAGCGAGCGGGCGGAGGGTATGCGCTGACTCGGGAAAATTTCTTCTGGTGGCATGAGGCGATGAAGGGGTCGAATCGGCACATCCTCTCTTTGCTGGGAGCAGGGAACTCGCGGCGGATGCTCGATGTGGGATGTGGGGGAGGGACATTTCTGGCGGATGCTCGGGATGCGGGATGGAAGATGAGTGGGGTGGAGATTAATCCTTCGTTTCCGGAGTTTTGCCGGTTGGTGCTGGGGATTGAGGATGTGAAGGTGGGGCTGATTCCTCATATTCCTTATGAGGATTCTACGTTCGACGCGGTGGCTATGCTGGATGTGCTGGAGCATATGTACGATCCGGTGGGAGCGGTTCGGGAGTGCGCTCGACTGCTGAAACCTGGGGGAAGGCTGGTGGTGAAGTCTCCTAATGGTCCGATGCAGTTGCGGAAGGAGCGGCTGAAGAAGGCTCTGGGACGGGGCGACGGCTGGGTGGGAAATATTGGGCATCTGAATCAGTTCAGTCCGGCGACTTTGTTCGCGGCGTTTCGAAAGGGCGGACTGGAGCCGGTTTCGGTCTGTCCGGCGGAGAGTTTTCAGGAAGGGATTTCGGGCGAGGGATTCACGGCGAAGCGAGTGGCTCGGCATGTGGCGGTGGCTGGGGCTAATTTTCTGATGCGCGTTTCGCGGGTGGGATTGAATCTGGTGGGGATTGGGCGGAAAGAGTAATGATCGACCTTCCCTTCTGAATCAAGTTTCTGGTGATGCTCGTTGCGCCAGCGGCTATTTACTTCCAGGGTAAGTACTAATTGGTACCTCCCCCCCCCCACCCCCCCTACCCCCCTCCTATCGAGTTAGTAACGGGGTGCCTCTCTCTGTGGGGTTGCTGTTTTGGACGCGGGCCCAGTGTCTATTGGGCTCGACGCATTATTATTATTATTAGTAACGCAAGATGGGTCTGGTGTCTGTGATGGGCGGTACATTGCGATTGTGATGAAAAGCGGGGATGGCGACTGATTTTGCGGAATTTGCTTTAGTATTGGATGTCGGGATTCTATTATCGGTTGAGTAACCTGATCGTCGTTCTCCCCCCAATAGCTATGACAGTTCCGACGAAGGGCGAAGGTGTGCTGCGATCCATGGTCTACCCGGTGTTGCGCCCGATTTACTATCCGGCGCGACATTATTACCGGCTGTTCAAGCTGCGAAGTGCTGGGCTTGACGTTTCCTCGTCCCGAAGCATCGATCTGGGTTGTTCTCATGAGGAGCGGGCTCGGCGGATGAAGGAAGCGGTCTCGGATCGCGTGCGGTGGAAGAAGATCGCTCTTGAGTCGGGGAAAATCCACGACGGGGTCAATGCTTATTTTGAGCGGCATCGTGATATCTACGAGTATGACAAGGGGCGGGGCAAGGCGCTGGAACATGCGCTGGGGCTTGAGCTCTTGGATTTCAGCCGGGTGCGGCGGTACTGCGATGTGGCTTCGTGCGCCAGTCCGATACAGAAGACGTTCACGGGGCATTATCCGGAGGTTGAATTCTGGGTGCAGGATTTGAGTTACGAGGATGATTTGCCGCATTTTCAGTTGGGCGGGTTTGCGCAGAACATGAAGGCGGTGCCGGATGGTTTTTTCGACGCTATCACGCTGCACAATTCTTTCGAGCACTTTATGGGAGATGCGGACAGCGAATTCATGGGCGAGGCGGACCGGGTTTTGAGTCCGACGGGAGCGTGTTTGATTCTGCCGCTGTATATGGCGGCCACGCCGCGGATCTATTTCGATCCAGTGGGGGTTACGGCGGCGCTGTTGCGGACGTATGACAAAGAGGCGGAACTGATTTCGGTGCGCGGATTCGCCAATCAGGAACATGCGCGCTGCTACGATGCGACGACGCTGCAAGAGAGGTTGATCCGGCGCATTCCCCCGAGCCTGGAGGCGACGATTATCGATTTTTCGGGCGGGGAGACGATTGCTCCGGAGATGTTTCCGGAGTTTGCCTTGGTATTGCACCGGCGGGAGTCGGTGCTACAGGAGTGCAGCCGGGGTGACGGATGACGCAATTCGTGATCCCGCCGTCCCAACTTTATCCCGAGTTGATGCGCGGCGGATTTTCCTATGCGCACTACAATTACCTGCGTCCCGGGCTGATTCCGAAGTTGAGGCGGACACCATTCGAGCGGGCGCTTGCGATCGCGAGGCCGTTATTTCATACGGGCGATGCATTAGATATGGGATGCGCCGACGGTGTTCTGCTCCCTTCGCTGGCGAAATATTTCAATTCGGTGGTTGGGGTTGACCCTCACGCCCCGGGACTTGAAACAGCTCAGGGCTTGCTCGATGCGATGCATGTGGCAAACGTTTCGCTCATTTGCAACAACGGGCTCACGCTTGACGAGTTGCGTGCACAATTGGGAGGGCGCAAGTTTCGCGTCGCGTTTGTGCTGGAGACGCTGGAACATTTGGGGGACCTCTCGAATTTTTACGAGTCGAGAGCCGATTTTGTGGAAGGCGTCCTTTCACTGCTGGAACCGGGGGGATGGCTGATTGCTTCGGTTCCGCGGATGGTTGGCCTATCGTTTCTTGCGAAATACCTGATCCAGTCCGGCATCCGAATGCCGAAGGAAGAGATGGCGTTCGGCGACTTGATGAGAGCTTCATTTCTTCGCGATGTATCGCGTGTCGAGCCGCAATGGGTAGGAGGTCATCTTGGCTTCAACCACCTGCGGCTGACGGAAGCGTTGCGAAGGCGATTCGACGTGTCGGTCACGGGGACGCTTACCAGCGTGTTTTATGTTATTCGCCAACAGTGACAAGGGCAGGACAATGACAGATCAATTTCGGCGGAAGGCGGTGCTGGTTATTCTGATTGCCGTCGTTGTACGGTTGGCGTTTGTGGTTGCAGTTAGCAGGGGGATCGTGGCGTTTGAGTTCAATCCAGACTCTTTCGACTACATGTCGTTTGGCCATAACCTCGCGACCGGGGTTGGATTTGCGCACGCGGTCAACGAGTACCAGCCGTTTTCGCAACCCGTGGAGTATTCAGCCTGGAGGCCTCCGTTGTATCCAGCATTTTTGGCGGTCGCTTTCCAGTTTTCGCGTGACACTTTCTTCTTGCGGTTGCTACAGATAGGTCTTGCTGTATTGTCGCTCTATTTTTTTCTATGTCTCAGCTTCATTCTTTTCGGGGAGGTGGCCGCTCTCACTGCTGGTCTAGCGTTCGCTCTCTATCCACCGTTGATCATGTACGCGGCTGATCTGGGCACTGAAAGCCTATTCTTACTTCTCTTGCTTGCTGCGCTGTTCGTATTTTATGGAGCCGGGGTAAAACATTCGACGGCCCGTATTTTTTTTCTTGGGGTTCTGGTGGGATTAGCGGCATTGTGCCGTCCTAATGGCTTGATGCTCGCTCCCGCGCTGGTGATCGCGATATGGTTGACTGTGGCTGACAGGAAAGAGGCGGCCCGCCGAATAGCTGTTTTTGCGATTGCGGTGTTGTTGACCGTTCTGCCTTGGACTTACCGCAACTACCGCCTATTTCATAGGGTCGTTCTGATTTCGACTGGCGGTGGAGCGGCCTCCTGGTCAGGGGCGCACTTCCGACTCCAACCGGGTGCCACGCTTTCTGACATTGGGTTCTTACATATGCTGGATTCTCTCCCACAGGCCCAGCGTCGAGCAATGGAGTCCCTCCCTGAGCCTGAGCAAGAGCGACAGTTTTATCGCTGGAGGTCCGAGATTCTCGATCGCAGCCCTAGTCGACTTGCGGTAATGGCGTGGCGAAACTTCGCGGCTATGTACACCTTGGTGCCTTCGGGGCAGTACCACAGCGTGCGCAATCGGGTGCTCTATTCGGTCAGTTACATCCCAGTCCTTGTTTCTGGCGTTTGCGGTTTTTTTCTCTCGTGGCGGCGTTGGAAGGAACTATCGTTGCTCTGGGTGTGGATAATGACGAATACAATGCTCTACTGTCTTTATTTTGGAACTATCCGCTATAGGATCCCGACGGTCGATCCCATCCTTATGCTGGGAGCGGGGGTATGCATTGCTGCGGTATGGAGGTGGTGGGATGGGACTCCGGCGACGGAGCTGGTGGAGAGCGCTTGATTGGCGGTGGCGCTGGCGCGTGAGAGCCTCAGGGGCTAAGGCCCTCGTGGTTTATTGGCTCTGGGTGGCACGGCTGAAGCCGTGCCCTTCCCGTTCGTGCTCGAGCCTAGTTCTCGGGTGGTCCTAGACGGGGCAAGCCCCGTCTCTACGGGAACGACATCACATATGGGCGCATGTGTGAAAATTATTGCGGCTGGCAATATTCTGTTGACCGGGCGGGAACCCTGCCAGTAAACTCTTGCAGAGTAGTACGGGGCAGTACCTCCTCCTAGGTTCGAGCTGACCCCAATCTAGTCAGCCAAGTTCGATCCTTCCGTCGCCGGCAACTCTCGGCGAATCGCAAATTGGCCAAAGAGGGCAAGGTGTGTCCGCGGCCGGTGGCTGGGTTGCGGATGTTGTACGAGAGAGCGCTATGCCTGCGTTTGCCGGCTTACAGACCAACCTCGCTTCCTGGCTCCTACTGGCGGGCGTGACCGCCTTGTGGATTTTTTCGGTGCGGCTGGTGCCGGGCTGGAAGACGGAGGGATGGCGCGCCATCTTGAAATCCCTGTTTGGATTTGTCTGGCTGAATTTCGGGCTGGATATTCTGCTGCGCTTCGTAATGCTTTCGTACAACGCGGTGGAGTGGGCGAACGGCAGTTCGCGGCTGCTGGCGGAGACCGTACATACGGTGAATACCTCGCTCGCTTATTGCGGGCTGTTCTGGCTGATGGTGGCGGTGGGGTATGGGGTGGCGGTGCGGCGGCGGGGAGCGGGGCCGCTGGGGATTGTGCGCGAGATATCGCTGAATCTTGTGTATGCGGTGGCCATTCCGGCGGCGCTGATGGCGAGCGTGATCTTTTATCTCATCGATGGATTCACGAGCCGCATTCCGCTGGCGTTGATTACTCCGCTGGGCGCGCTGGCAACTCTGTATCTCATCCCGGCTACGGTGGTGTGGTGGGACCACTTCCGGCGGCCGGGGCCGTGGTGGCGGGTGGGAAGCATTCAGGTGCTGACTTTGCTGCCGGCGGTGGTGAATGGGTGGCGGAGTCCTTATCGAGAGAATATTGCCCCGGTGTTTCTGATTCCTCTTCTTGCGGCTGTGTTTGCGGGGAGACGGCCTAAGCTGCGGGTGCTGGTTCCGGCGGGGCTGGTGTGCTTTCTCGCGCTTACTTCATTTGTCAGCGCATACCGGAGCATCAAGTGGCAGAACGCGCGTCCGGAGGAAGTGGCGAGCGAGTTGCGCAACGCGAGCGTGGTGGATTGGTTTACCGGAGATTGGGGGGCGCGGCTGGCGCGGTTTCATTCCTTCGATTCGATCTTGCTGACCGTGCATCTGGTGCCGGCGATGCGGCCTTACTCGGGACGGAGCGTGCTGGTGGATCCGTTTATTCGCGGCTTTGTGCCGCGGATGATTTATGGGGACAAGGCGGCGGCGGATGCGGGAGAAAAGTTTGGAGTGCAGATCTGGGCTTATGACGATCCGGCGGCGCGGGATCACGGTGGGGCGGCGATTGCTCCTTCGATGCCGGGGGATTTGTATGACTCGGGCGGAGTGCTGGACATTGTGCTCGGGGCGCTGATCTGGGGCGCGCTGGTGGGACTTGTGGACGGATGGAAAGGACACTTGCCGGGATATTGCGCGGCGGCGATCACGGCTTTGGTGGCGACGCATTGCGCTATGTCGGTGGAGCGGGACTTCGATCATTCGGTGGCGGCGTTCATCCAGATATTTCTGGTGCTGATTGTGGTGGCCGGAGTGGTGGCGCTGGCGCGGCGGCGGAGTCCGGAGACGGCGATGGAATTCAATCCGGCACTGGAGCGCTCATGAAGGTTCTGGTGCTGGCTACCGATGTTTTCACGCGGGGCGGGATTGCGCGATACACATCAACGCTGGCTTCGTCTTTGGGACGGATGCTGGGGCCGGAGAATGTGGATGTGCTGTGCTTTTTCGACTGGGGATACACGGGAGTAAAGCCGAGAGAGTTCGGGTTGTTGGGAACGTTTACTTCGCGGCCGCATGCAGGAGTAGTTTCGCAGGCGAAATTTTTAGGACGGGCGGCATGGGCTGGAGTGCGCGGCTATGACCTGGTAATTGCGAATCATGTGGTGCTGGCTCCGGTAGCGGCGTTGATGAGGAAGGTGTTTGGAACTCCTTATTGGGTGACGTGCCACAGCATTGAGATCTGGTGGGGAGCTACGAAGTTGCAGCATGCGGCATTGAAGCGCGCGAACTTGATTTTGCCGGTGAGCGAGTACACGGCGGATGTGGTGCGGAAGATGGAGGGGATCGATCCGGCGCGGGTGCGGGTTGTTTATAACGCGATCCCGGAATCTCTGGCTCAAGCATTGGGCGGGGATTCCCACTCATCCGCAGAAAACGCGAATGAGTGGGGCACCCTCAGTTCTGCCGGGGCACGAGCATCTGCCGGGCCTATTGCGTTGTCGGTTTGCGCGTTGGTTCGGGGGAATGAGTTTAAGGGCGTGGATACGGTGATTCGGGCGTTGCCGCGGGTGCTGGAATCCGTGCCGGATTTGCGGTACGTGGTGGTGGGAGATGGGGAGATTCGTCCGGCATTGGAGAAGTTGGCTGCGGAGCTGGGCGTGGCTTCTCATGTGATTTTTGCCGGAGAGATTTCGGATGCCGAGTTGGTGGCGGCTTATCGCGAGTGTTCATTGTTCGTGTTGCCCAGCCGGGGGCAGTCGCGGAAGGGCGTGGCTGGGGGCGAAGGATTTGGGCGCGTTTATGTTGAAGCGGCTTTCGCGGGCAAGCCGGTGGTGGGCAGCCAGGCGGGCGGAGCGGCGGAGGCGGTACTGCACGGGCGCACGGGATTTGTGGTGAATCCTGAATCGCGGGATGAAGTGGCGGAGGCGATGCTGGGGATTTTGCAATATCCAGAACTGGCGGCTCGCATGGGCGCGGTGGGACGGGCTTGGGCCTTGGACACTTTTTCGGAGGAGGCGCTTGGCGGAGCGCTGCGGGAGTTGTTGCGTGATTTTGGATTTTCAGGAGAGAGCTTGTCGCGGGTGAATGTCGAACGTTTGATTGGCGACAAGGAGACGGTGTAAGGGCATGTGCGGAATCATGGGAATTCTTAGCGACGGGCGGGCCGCAGAGACTCGAGCGGCTGTGCGCGACATGATGGCCGCATCGGGGCATCGCGGGCCGGATGGGTCGGGGTGCGTGGAGATTCCGCTGGCACGGTTTGGAGGAGGTCGGAGTCTGGCGCTGGGGCACACGCGGCTTTCAATTATCGATCTTAGCGATGGGTCGCGGCAGCCTATGCAGGATTTGGCTTCGGGATCATGGCTGGTGTTTAACGGCGAGATTTATAACTTCCGGCGGCTGCGGGCGGAGTTGGAAGGGCTGGGCGTTCGATTTGAGACTTCGGGCGATTCGGAAGTTTTGCTGCGGGCGCTGGTGGAGTGGGGGGATTCAGCGCTGCAGAAAATTGAGGGGATGTTTGCGTTTGCGTTTTGGGATGGGCGTCGCGGGAATCTTCTGCTGGCTCGCGACCGGATGGGGATCAAGCCTCTTTATTACTGCGTGGGCTCCGGAGGATTTGCTTTTGCTTCCGAAGTGAAGGTGCTGGAGCGGGCTGGCATTTGTTCTTTCACTGTTGATGCGGATGCGGTGGATTCGTTTCTGGCTTATGGGGCGGTGATTGGTCCGCGAACGATTTTTCGGGAAGTGCGGGAGTTGGGTGCGGGACATGTGCTGCGAGTTGGGATTCGCGGGGAGATTAAGGAATCAGAGTACTGGTCAATTCACGATTTTCTGGCAGAGGCAGAGGCCGAGCCCACTCATCCGCACAGAACGCGAATGAGTGGGGCACCCTCGGTTTCTACTTTTGAAAATGCGGTTTCCCTGGTGCGCTCGCGTCTGGAATCTGCGGTGGATTCGCACCTGGTCAGCGATGTTCCGGTGGGAGTGTTTCTTTCGGGTGGAGTGGATTCGAGTTTGTTGGCGCTGATGGCTTCGCGGCTGGCTAAGAATCCGATCACGTTGTTGACGGTGGATTTTCCGGAGCAGGAATTTTCTGAGCTGCCTTATGCGCGGCGGGTGGCGCGCGACCTTCCTCATCATCATGAAGTGGTGACACTCACGGCGGAGCAATTGCGCGAATTGCTGCCTCTGGCTTTGGGAGCGATGGATCAGCCTACGGTCGATGGGATCAACACGTTTGTGATTTCGCGGGTGGGCGCTTCGCTGGGGCTGAAAGTGCTGCTGACGGGAGTGGGCGGGGATGAGTTGTTTGGCGGGTATACGACTTTCAGCAAGGTTCCGCGGTTGCTGCGGTATGGAGCGGGGTTGCGTCCAGCGGCTCGGGTGCTGGCGCGATTGAAAACGGGGAATCCGATTCAGTGGCAGAAGGTGGCGGACGCGGGGCCTTTGCGGAATTTGGCGGAGGCTTATCTCTTGCAGCGCAGTATTCGCTGGCGGCGGGCGGAGTCTACGGCGAGGGCGCGACGGATCCAGGAAAATCTGCAGGACAGCATTGAATCTCTGGAAAACAATTTTCAGAAAGTGGCGGCGCTGGAGCTGCAGTTTTATATGCGCAACCAACTGCTGCGCGATGCGGATGTTTTCAGCATGGCCAGTTCGGTGGAGCTGCGGGTTCCGTTTCTTGACTTGCAATTGATGGAAGCGGCTTTGGGGATTGCTCCGGAATTTCACTTTGAAGGCGGGCGCGGAAAGCGGATTACGTGGCGGATTCTTTGCGAGCTGTTGGGCGAGGAGATTCCGCAGCGGCGGAAGATGGGATTCACTTTTCCCTGGTCGCAGTGGCTGGGGCGCGAGTTGAAGGAAACGATTTCTGCTACTTTGCGGGACGCGCAGCTTTATGAGCCTTTGGGGCTGGAGCCGGCTTACGGCTCGCGGTTGCTGGATGGGTTGGAGCGCGGCGACCGGCTGCAGTCTTGGTCGGAAGTGTGGTCGCTTTCTGTTTTGTTGCAGTGGCAGAGCCGGCCTCGGGCGCGGGCGGGGGTGGAATATGCCACTGCCTAGGGTTGCGGTGCTGTGCGTGCTTTCGGGGATGGGCGGGGCGGAGTTCAGTTTGCTGGAGTTGGTTCGGCATCTGCGCGGGGCTTATGAGTTTCACTTGATCGTTCCGGGAGAAGGGCCGCTGAAGGAACGCGCGGAGGCGGCGGGCGCTCGCGTTTGGATTCTGGATTGGCCGGAGGCTTTGGCGGGAGCGGGAGAGACGGCTGGGCGTCCGGGAGTGGGGCGGTTGCTGCGATCGGCGGTTTGTCTGCCGGCGTTTACTCGGAAATTATCGAAGCTGCTGGATGAGATTCGCCCCGAGGCTTTCATCACGAATGCGGTTAAGGCTCATGTTATCGGTGCGCTCGTGCGCAAGCGCAAAGATGTTCCTCTGGTTTGGTACATGCGCGACGGGTTGGAAGAACGCGCGCTGTCGCGGAAGGTGCTTGCGCTGTTATCACGACGCTGCGAACTGGCGATTTGCATTTCGAAATATGTAGCGTCGCAGTTCCGGCGATATGTCTCTTCGTCCGTTCCGGCGCGTGAGATCTACAACATTGTCGATTTGAATCGCTTCCGGCCGGGATCTGCGGCTCCGGTGGATTTGCGGAAGGATGCCGGTGATGTGTGGTTTGGAGTTGTGGGCGCGATTACTCCTTTGAAGGGGCTTGACATTTTTCTGGATGCGGCGGAACGGGCGGTCCAGCAAATGCCTCACGCGGTTTTTGTCATCGTGGGAAATAACTCTTACGTCACCGAGGCTGGGCTGCGGTATGAGGAGATGTTGCGGGAGCGGGTTTTGAATTCGTCTTCGCTGCGCGAGCGGGTGAAGTTTTTGGGTTTCCGCAATGATGTGCCGGGAATTCTGTCGCAGCTGGATGTTCTGGTACAGCCGAATCGCGGACCGGAGGGATTGGGGCGATCGGTGCTGGAGGCTATGGCTTGCGAGGTTCCGGTAATTGCGGTGAACAAATGGGGGCCGGCGGAGTTAATTGAGGATGAGGAATCGGGGCTGTTGTTTGCGCCGCTCGACACGGAGCAGTTGGCGGCTCACATGCTCAGGTTGGGAAGGGACGAGCGTTTACGAAAGACCATGGGGAAACAGGGCCACGAATGGATTCAGCAGAACTTAGTTGCTTCGGAGCTGGCGGGAAAATTTGAAGGGATCCTGGCCAGCGCGATTGGCGGGGCGACCGCGGATGCTATGACCTCTCGACCGCAGGAGGTTACGGCATGAAAGTCCTGCAATTGGGGAAATTCTACGATCCTTATGTAGGCGGGATGGAAACGGTTCTCAAGGAGATTTGCGAGAGCCTGGCGGATCAAGTCGATTTTCAGGTAGTGGTGGCGAATACGCGCTTCCGCACCGAGCACGAAAATAGAGTGGTTCCGGTGACCCGTGTGGCCAGTCTGGGGAAATTGTTTTCCTGTTCCATAGCACCTTCTTTTCCTATCTGGGCGCGGAAGTTCGACGCCGATCTCATTCATGTTCATGTGCCTAATCCGCTGGCGGAGCTGTCGGCTTTGCTGGCGGACCGGGATGTTCCAGTGGTGGCGCAGTTTCATAGTGATGTGGTGCGGCAGCGCAATCTGCTGCGATTGTACGGTCCATTTCTGGACGCTTTTTACCGGCGCGCCGATTGCATTGTGGTGCCTACGCCTCGACATATCGACATTTCTCGTTTCGTTTCGAAGTATCGCGAGAAATGCCGGGTCGTGCCGTTTGGAGTTCCGCTGTCGCGCTTTGAACTGGACGCGGCAGGTGCGCGGAAGGTGGATGCGCTGCGAAATGGGCCGCCAGCCGTGCTTTGCGTAGGGCGGATGGTTTCCTACAAGGGAATTGAATTTTTGATCCGCGCTACGGAGAACGTGAAAGCGCGATTGTGGCTGATTGGTTCCGGTCCGCTGGAAGAATCGCTGAAGAGCCTGGCGCGCGAGAAGGGGCTGGAGGATCGAATCGAATTTCTGGGGCGGCTTTCGGGCGAGGAATTGGTGCAGTACTACCATGCCTGCGATTTGTTTGTTCTGCCCTCGATTACGAATGCGGAGATGTTTGGGGTGGTGCAGTTGGAGGCGATGGCTTGCCGGAAGCCGGTGATTTCGACCGATCTGCCTACGGGCGTGCCCTGGGTGAATCAGCATGGGAAGACGGGGATTGTCGTGCCTCCCGGGAACGTGCGGGAGCTAGCAGGCGCCATGCAGTTGTTGCTGGGCAATCCGGAATTGTGCGAAGAGATGGGCGATGCTGGCCGGGCACGGGTGGAAAAGCAGTTTACTTCGACACGGATGGCGGAGGCGATGTTGCAGGTGTACGAGGAGATGGTTGGTGAGCCTTCGCGGGCCGATGTTCCGGCGAAGCGTCCGCAGTCGGAGGAGGCGGTGGAAGTTCCGGCGAAGTGGGCATGATTTGTCGCATGGATATGACACAGTGAGTTATTACGGGTTAAGAATTGTTGTTATGTTGGGCCGAGTTATCCCATGATCTATCTCATAGTTTTCGTCGCTTGTCTGGTGGTGTCGGCGGTACTGGCGCGACTGGTGCGCGATATTGCCAATGCGCGCGGGTGGGCAATGGCTCCGGATTCTTCGCGCCATGTGCATTTGAAGGCTGTGCCGCGGCTGGGCGGGATTGCGATTCTTGGGTCGGTGGTATTGGTGGTCAGTCTGGCAGCTGCTACCTGCAGCGTATTTCGTCTGGATTGTTTTCCTTCCGGCACTTTTCTCGGGTTGCTTGGACCTACTCTGGTTATTTTTGCTTTGGGGTTGGCGGATGATTTCCGTCCGCTGAGCGCTTACTTGAAGTTCGGAGTGCAGATACTGGCGGCAGGATGGTTGTTTCTGAATGGCTGCCGGGTTACTCATCTTCCGCTGATTTTTGGTAATCGGGAGATGGGGAATGTGGCCGCTCTGGGATTGACTATCTTCTGGGTGCTGCTAATCACGAATGCTTTCAATTTGCTGGACGGTTTAGATGGGCTGGCGGCTGGATCGGCTTTGTTTGCCAGTCTGGTTGTGTTCGTTGTTTCCCTGGTTACCGGAAATACGATCTCGGAAATTGTGACGATTGCTTTGGCGGGAGCGATTGTCGGATTTCTGCGGTACAACTTTAATCCGGCTACGATTTTTCTGGGGGATTGCGGCAGCCTGGTCATTGGATTTGTGTTGAGCGCCGTGTCTTTGGCCAGTTCGGAGAAGGCTTCTACAGCGGTGGCGGTGGCGATTCCGGTCGTTTCGTTTGGGCTGCCGATTCTCGATACTTTGATGGCGGTGCTGCGAAGGTTTTTGAATGGCAAGCCCCTGTTCAGCGCCGACGACGAGCACATTCACCACAAGTTACTGCAGCGCGGGTTGAGTCACCGGCAGGCAGTGGTCGTGCTTTACGCGGTGTCGGCTTGCTTTGCGCTGGTTAGTTTGCCGCTCCTTTCTCCCAAGTCGGGGACAATTGCTGTCGTGCTCAGCGTGGTCGGGTTGGGAGTGTTTTTCGGGCTACAGCATCTCGGATATCACGAAGTGGACGAGTTAAGGCGGGTGGCGCGGCGGACCTGGGGGCAGAAGACAATCATCTCGAATAACCTCGCGATTCATCGGGCTACGGATGAACTGGCGGCGGCGGTGACGTTTCATGATGTGGTCGAGATACTGGAGACGACGTTTGAAGCGCATGATTACGATGGCTTCGAGGTGTTGTTTACTCCGGATCTGCCGGCATTTTATGGGCCGGCTGGCGGGATACCTCCTTTTCAGTATGCGTGGCGGCGCGAGGAAGGGAAGCGCGGTAAAGGGTGGGAACTGCGATTGGAGTTGCTTTCAGAACGGGGAGATGTCTGCGGGTTCTTTTCTATCAATCGAACTTATTCGCAGAGTTCTTTGCGCAGCGATGTCGACTGTCTCACCGAAGAGTTTGCCAGCGCTTTGAGTTTGGCTTTGCAGCGCGCGGGACAGAGTCACGTGGCCGAGGACGGCATAGCTGCGGTGGCGGAGTATCGTCCTCGGGATATTGAGAGCGTCGCGTAAGTGTAGTGCGCTTGTGCTGTCCAAAAAGGCTCACGGTGCTATCAGAGTGGTTCCCATCCTTGCGCAAAAAACGCGCAAGAATGGGGCACCCCCTTCCTGAACTCCTCTTGAGCTATTCCGGCGCGTTTACGGTGGCTCGATAGTCCACGGCACATTTTCCGAAACAACTGTAGGGATGGAAAACGTTTCCGTAGAGGTTGCGGATGGTTACCGTTCCGTCCTCCTGGATGGCTGCATGCTTGAGGCCCTCGGTGGCTGCGGCCATGTTATTGGCGAATCTTCCTATGGTCGCACCGTTCAGCTCGAAGGCATTGAAAGTGGTGCGATACAGATGGTAGGGAGAATTGGCGGGGATTAGCGGCGCGTTCTCTTCCAGTTCCAGCACGGAATTATTGAGGAAGGCGTGGATCAGAAAATTGCCGTGCTCGGTGAAGAGAGTGCGATTGGTCCAGCCGAAACCCCAGTCGCCGCCTTGCAAAAGAATCCACGGGCTGCTGCCTCGGGCCATGCATGATTTCGAAGTTGGTTTGGCTATGCTGCAGATGGTGCCTGCGCTGTATTCGTGTTGTTCATCCAGATATAAGTTGTTGCTTACGTCTTGTACTTTGCCTCCTATGGCGTAGCCGGCCTGAAGGTTACCCGGCGCATTCTGACCAATTTCGCGGACGACATTGCCTCGGATTATGGAACAGGCATTGCACTCGATGCCAGAGTGGTTCGGGGAATATCTCACAAGGTTGTAACTCACCTCAACATCCTGAATGAGCGAGGAGCCTCCCGTGCCGATGCCGCCATCGAAGACGCGGTTGCGTGTGATCACGAGTCTGCTGGTGGACGTATGTTCAAGTCCGTTGATGCCGATGTCTCCAAAATGCACTTCATTGTCGGCTATGGTCAAGCCGGCTAGCGAAGCGATGGTTCCGTCTTGCAGCGCTATATAGATGTCGCCGTGGTCGAAGAAATTGTTGGTGATTTCGGAGTCATTCATGCCTCCGTGAGCGATGCTGCAGTTGTGGAAGATGTTGTTGGAGATTTTTACGTTTTCAGGGAGGCGCAACAGATTGTCCTGGCCCATTTCTATGGCAGTTGCGTTGCCAGGTGGGGGAAAGTGGGCTTCGAAGACGTTGGAGTGAACATCGAGACCGGATTGAGCTATGACTAACATCGAGAGGAGGCGCTCGTCTCCGGTCACGCTGAACTGGTTGTCGCGAATTACTCCGGCTGCGGGACCGAGGGGCGTTGCGTCGAATCGGCTGACACTGAGGGCATTGTCGCCTTTGCCGTATCCAGTGGAGTGGATCATAAAAAGGTTGTCATGGACGCTGGAGCCGGTGCTATCGAGCAAATTGACCAGCTTATTGGGATTGCCTTCCAGACTTAGATGGTCGAGTTCGAGCTGATCGCAGTGATGACAGATGAAGATCGAGACCCAGTCGTAGGTTTTCGCTTCGTCCGTCCAGATTATGCTCATATCGCTTAGGTGAATATTGCGATTGGATGGATTGGCATTGGCGAATAAAGTGGCGGGGGGATCGGTGGCTTTGCGGGTTACCTGGATGATGGTGCGTCCGCGGCCGGCGCCTTTGATTTCTACGTTGGAGGGGATGGGGACGCCGAGGGCGGAGCCGGTCGTGTCTTTATTTTTCCAGGTGGAGATGGGGCTGGCGGTATAAGTGCCCGCGGGGATCGTGATATCGCAAGGATTGTTGCCACAATCTTTGAGGGCGGCTTGGAGTTGCTCGATTATCGAGGGGCCTGGAAAGTCGGCGGCGGTGCGGGTGTGTGCGCTAGATGGCGATGCGCAAAGCAAGGGACACGCGAGAAGGAAAAGCGCGCGAAGCGCTACGCGCATGATTAGAGGCATCTCCTCAGCTTTCCGGGTTGTCCGCGCGTCAACGTGAATTTCTGCAGGGAACCTTGGCTGTCTTTAAATTCGAGTTGCAATGTATCGCCCTCGATCACGCCTGAGTAGACGGTGTCGAAGGTCGGCGAGGATTCGCCTTTCTTTATGGGGCCGCCATGCTGCGGCTGAAAGGTGCCTTTCACCTGAAAGCGTGAACTGGCATCGAGCGCGAGGGGCTCGGAAATAGTTCCTTTGGCGCAATCGAATTCCAAGGCGGCGCCGTCGGCGGTTACTATCATCTGCACATGGGTGCCACCCCATGTTCCGGGAGTTACTTTTCCGGTGGCGTGGGGAGTAGGGACTGTGCCTTGCGCCCGGGATGCTTGCGCGAGAGCCAGGGCTAGCAGTATCGCAAAAACAAATTCTCCGCTATTTCGCAGCATGTCTACCGTCTTTCGGAAGGCTGGTTGCCGATGATTTCTGTGAACTGCACTTCTACTATACCCTTCTACCTTTGTTGATTGTCACGGGCGAATGTGACGGGAATCACAGGAGAGTGCTTGTCGGAGGCGCGTTTTCATTGGGCGGATTAAAAAAAATTGTTGCACGGCTGAAATGTTTTTGGTGTATAGTTTTGCGCGTTGGGAGCTGAACGGATTTCCGGGTTGCTCCCAGGTTCTGGCCATCCCGCTGCACGTGGCTTGTTCCCTTCCGAACACCGTGATCTCACAAATTTTCGGGCCAAGTTGTCTGCGGTTGAGCTACGCCTCTGCGAGGCGTTAAAGGTGGAGATCCATGTCTAAGAGAAGCCCGCTTGGAATTTGGTGTGTGCTGTTGGCACTCATTGCGATGACTGTAACTTTTTCCTACGCTGCGACAGCGCCGCGGATTAAGCAGCAGATCGATGAAAGCAAAATGGTGAAGTTGGCCGGCAACACGCGGCCGGAGGCGAACACGCTGAACGATCGCGGCCCGGTCTCGGACGTGATGGACATTGATCACATGTTGCTCCTGCTGCAACGCTCTCCGCAGAAGGAGAAGCAGCTCGAGAAGCTGATTGACTCGCTCAATGACAGGAAGTCGCCGAATTTCCACAAGTGGCTCACGCCCGAGGAATTTGGCGAGAAGTTCGGCGTAGCGCAGCAGGATATCGAAACGGTCACGAACTGGCTCGAGTCGCATGGCTTTCGCATCAACCAGGTCTATGCCAACCGGATGGTGATCGACATCTCGGGCACGGCGGGACAGATGCGGGAGGCGTTCGGGACTGAGATTCACCAGTTGAATGTGAATGGCGAACAGCATATCGCCAACATCAGCGATCCGCAGATTCCAGTGGCGCTGGCGCCCGTAGTG
Organism: uncultured Acidobacteriaceae bacterium; assembly: GCA_963775845.1. Classification (GTDB taxonomy): domain Bacteria; phylum Acidobacteriota; class Terriglobia; order Terriglobales; family Acidobacteriaceae; genus Acidiflorens. The sequence continues at coordinate 358,137 of CAVZKN010000003.1, forward strand.
AAGGGATTCTTCTCGCTCAACGACTTCAAGCCGCACCCCATGTACAGGGTTGCGCCGCCAGATTACACCTTCGCGGGTTGCGCCGCTACGGCGGACCATCCGACTCTTCCAGGCACCTGCTACGAGATCACGCCGCAGGACACGGCGACGATCTACAACTTGAACCCTCTTTATTCGGCCGGATACTCGGGGCAAGGGCAGACGATTGCCGTGGTGGAGGACACCGACACCTATAACGGCACTGGAGACTGGACGACTTACCGCAATACATTTGGATTGACGGCATCCTTCCCTTCGGGGACTTACACCACGCTGCATCCGGGGGGCTGCGCCGATCCTGGTACCAACGCGGATGACGGCGAAGCGGCGCTCGACGTGGAGGTAGCTACCGCGGTTGCGCCGAGCGCAGCCATCGAGAACATCGCGTGTCCGTCGGGCACGGTTACTTTTGGCGGCCTGATCGCTTTGCAAAATCTGATCAATGCTGCCGGACCGTATCCGGGCGTTGTGAGCGTCAGCTATGGCGTTTGCGAAGCGTTTAACGGTAATGGCGGCAACCAGGCGTTCTTTAACACTTATCAGCAGGCGGCCTCGCAGGGTATCTCGGTTTTCGGCGCGTCGGGCGATGAAGGCCCGTCGAGTTGCTCGGCCGACTTCTCGGTGGGCACGGAGTATGATGTTGCCAGCCTGGGAGTCAGCGGCTGGACCGATACGCCCTATAACGTAGCCGTCGGCGGAACGGATTTCGAAGACGTATACAACGCGAAGTACAGCGGAAACGCGCTTAGCACCTACTGGAATCCGTCCAACACTTCGGGCTACGGTTCGGCGATAAGTTACATTCCAGAAATGCCGTGGAACGATTCCTGCGCCAACCTTATGATCTCCGAGGTCGCTCGTTCGAGCTTCACGACCTATGGGAGCACAGGAACGTGCAACGTAAGCCCGTGGGACACCACAGCAGGGTACCTGATTTCGGGCGCGGGCAGCGGAGGCGCGAGCAATTGCGCCACGGGAGCCGGCGGAACGAATCAGGGCGAATACGGCATCACTGGTCTGGAGTGTCAAGGATGGCCGAAACCATCATGGCAATCCGCTTACGGTGTACCCAAGGACGGCGTGCGGGATATTCCGGACGTTTCACTGTTCGCGTCTAACGGACTTTGGGGACACTACGAAGTAGTCTGCTGGTCTGACCCAACGCAAACTTCAGGCGGAGCGGCTTCCTGCAGCGGCGCTCCGAGCTCGTGGACGGGATTTGGCGGAACCTCGGTTGCCTCTCCCACCATGGCGGGTATTCAAGCGCTAGTAAATCAAAAGACCGCCGAGATGTGGGGCAATCCCAATCCCATCTACTACCAGATAGCGCAAAGCGAGTATGGGACGCAGGGAGGGAGCTTCCTCGGCAGCGGCTGCAACTCGACCACTGGCTCGGGCGCGGGATGCGTCTTCAATGACGTAACGGAAGGCGACATCGACGTAGCGTGCGAGGACAACGGCACGACGGAAGAAGCCCATTGCTATAAACCAAGCGGCACACGCGGGGTAGATAGCACGGACAACGTCACGGCGGCTGTTGTGCTGTGGGGCGGTTCGGGGTACACGAGCGCGCCCGCGTGCGCGATCGCTGGGCCGACGAATAACCAGCCCTACAAGGCGCCGGCGCATGCTGCCTCCGGGGCCGGTACAACAGAGTGGGCGGGCGGCACGCAGGCGGCCTGCACGGCATCGGTTAACGCCTCGACTACCACGGCGGTCTGGACGGTTGTGATGGCCAGCACCAGTGGCGTTGGGGACCAGATCATCCTAGTGAACCCCACTACGGGGTCTACCGAATGCGGACCCTATACGTTGAGTGGAGCGTCCACGACGGCAATGGCCTCGGCGCTGGGAACGGCAATCGGAACCGCGTGCCCCGTTGCATCGGAAAGCGTCTCGAGTGCCACAGTGACGCTGACTGCCAAGACAGCAGGAGCGGCAGGCAACTTCATCACGGAGTTCGGTACAGCGACGGAGTTCGACAATTTCTACGTCTACATCACCAACACCACCAAGGGGCAAGGTCCGAATTATGTCAGCGGCATTACGATCACGACCGCGGGCACGGGCTATCAGCCGAATACTCCAATAACTCTAACTTCTGGCGTGGGCGGCACCGGCGCGATGGCTGTGGCTAACACCAGTGTTGGAACCGCCTCTCAGTCGTACCAACCGGCATACGGAGCGGCGCCGGGTTACGACATGGCGACGGGATTGGGCAGCGTTAACGCCTATAACCTGGTGAATGCCAGCCCCTGGTATATTCAAGCGCAAACCATCACGTTCACGACACCTCCTCCAACGAGCGCGACGTATGGCAGCACCTTCCCGGTTGCGGCCACGGCGAGCTCGGGGTTGATTCCATCGTTTAGCGCTTCGGGTGGTTGCAGTGTTGTCGACAACGGCAACGGGACTGCTACGTACACCATGACGAGTGGCGTCAACAGCTGTTCGGTGACTGCCAGCCAGGCGGGCAACGGCAGCTACTATCCGGTGACGAGCACTTACTCTCCGGCTACGACCGCGGTAAAGGCGGTTCTGACGGTGAGCGCTAACAACGCCAACATGAATTATGGCGATGCGACGTTCCCGGCTTTCAGCGCCAACATCACTGGGTATGTGAATGGGGACAACAGCTCGGTGGTATCGGGCTCTCCGGCGTTCAATACGAATGCGCAACTGAGCGGGCCGGCTTCGACTCCGGGACAGTACACGCTCTTCGTCACGCAAGGGACGTTGGCGGCTACTAACTACACGTTCACGTTTGTGAATGCGTTCCTGAACATTGCGATGGCTTCTCCGGCCACGAATCTGGGAGCGAATCCCGCCAATATCGGGACTGGAGACAGCACCACGCTGACGGCTACGGTTACGGGATCTCCGAACGGCGTTGCGCCCACGGGGAACGTTACCTTCTATCTTGGCGAGACCCAGCTGGGTGTGGGATGTCTGGGCGGTTGCCCGGACGGGGCGAAGCGAGCCAACCACAGCCGGATTGTCACCGAGGCGCTTCTGGCGAAGAGCCGGAAGAACCACAAGGGGCAGCCGGAGTATCCGGGCGTAGCAGCTGTGGCGACGCTGTCGGTGCCGGCGAGCGCGCTGCAGATGGGAGCCAATAGCATCACGGCGACCTATGCGGGCGATACCAACTACGACACCGAACCGATCAGCGCGACTACGGTGACGGTGAACGCGCCGGGGATTTACACTCCGACGCCGGGTGGAACGCTGACCGGGTATAGCGCAACGTTCAGCTGGTATGGCGCGGCGGGAGCCACGGCGTACTGGATTGACATCGGCTCGACGCCGGGCGGCAACACTTACTATCAGTCGGGCAGTCTGCCGACTTCGACGGAAACGGTCACGGTGAACGATCTGCCTGTGGACGGCAGCACGGTTTATGTGACCCTGTACTGGCTCATCGGCGGAAATTGGGTGAGCAATCCTTACACCTATACGGCGTTTGGCGGGAGCTCGACTCTCGGCCAGATCACGTCGCCGACTCCGCAGTCGACTCTGACGGGGAGCACGGTAACGTTTGACTGGAGCGCGGGTTCCGCGGCGACGGCTTACTGGCTGGATGCGGGAAGCTCGGCGGGCGGCAACCAGTACTATCAGTCGGGCAACCTGGGCAACGTGCTTACAACTACTGTAACCACGCTGCCGACGGACGGGAGCACGGTCTATGTGACCTTGTACTCGTATGTCAGCGGACAGTGGCTGAGCAACGCTTACACTTACACGGCGTATAACCTGGCGTCGCAGGATGGAGTGATTACCTCGCCGATTCCGGGTTCGACGCTGACGAGCAGCAGCGCTACGTTCGTGTGGACGGCAGGCGCGGGCGCAACCAACTACTGGCTGGACGTGGGCAGCACGCCTGGCGGCAACCAGTATGAGCAATCGGGAGCGCTGGGCAATGTGACGACGCTGACGGTGAACGGACTGCCGACGGATGGCAGCACGATCTACGTCACGCTCTACTCGTACGTGGGAGGCATGTGGTCGGGCAGCGCTTACACCTACACGGCGTTCACTGCTTCGGGCGGATTAGGAGTAATGACTTCTCCGACTCCGGGATCGACGTTGAGCGGGAACCAGGTGACCTTCAACTGGAGCGCGGGTAGCGGAGCCACTGCTTACTGGGTGGACGTCAGCGACGTGGGTCCGGGTGGAAACGATCTGGATCAGTCCGGGAACCTGGGCAACGTGCTGACCTACACGATCTACAACCTGCCGGCGGATGGCTCGACGGTATACGTGACCCTGTACTCGCTGGTTGGAGGACAGTGGTTGAGCAACGGCTACACTTACGTTTCGGGTCCGTAAACGCGGGCGAATCGTTGGGCATTTATCGTAAGGTCAGTGGGGCACGGACTTCGGTCCGTGCCCTTCACTAACACAGGATTGCTTTGCAAAAAACGCTGCCGCACCCCTCACTGGCGGCGCTAATCCCAGGAAGATTTTGGGATCGGTATGAAATGCGCGAGGGAGATCACTGTTTTCTGGAGAGGGAACATGTTCCGTAGACTTGGCGTCACCACTATCACGATTCTCGCAATTCTATTTTTTGCCAACATCCTGTGCCTGGCGCAGGCGCAACCTGCATTGACGCGCCATGTGCGCGAAGCGGTTGCCACGGGAGAGGCGAAGCTGGTCGGCAGTCTGCCCGCGACCCAGAGCCTGCATTTCGATATTGTTTTACCGCTGCGCGATCGCGCGGGTTTGGAAAATTTTCTGCAGGAAGTCTACGATCCGACAACGCCGTTCTATCACCAGTTCATTACGCCGGAGGATTTTACTCCGCGGTACGGGCCTAGCCAGGAAGATTGGGACGGGTTGGTCGCTTTCGCGAAAGCGAGCGGATTTGAAATCGTCAGCGGATCGCGCGATGCCATGGACTTGAGGGTCATTGGGACAGTGGCGAACATCGAGAAAGCCTTCCACGTGATCATGGGCGTCTACCAGCATCCCGTGGAGGACCGCACTTTTTACTCGCCTGACCGCGAGCCTACAGCGGACCTGCCGTTTGCAATCTGGCACATCTCGGGATTGAACAACTACTCCAAGCCGCATCGCATGATGGAGAGCAAGTACGATTACGCGAAGGCGCATGGGATCGATCCAGAGGAAGTCCTCGGGCCTGATGCGACCACGGGATCGTGTCCTTCGTCATCTTTCTGCGGCAGCGACATGCGCGCGGCCTACTACCAGGGAACGGCCCTCACCGGTGCGGGACAGAACATCGGGTTGTTTGAGTACTACGGATACGACATTGTCGACCTTAATAACTATTGGACCGGCGCCAAGCAAACAAGTTTATCCAGCAAGGTGACTGGCATTTCCACCGACGGAACGAGCCTGAGCTGCGTTTACAGCGCCTGCGATGACGGGGAACAAATCCTTGACATGACACAGGCGCTCGGCATGGCCCCGGGCATCAACGGACTGTACGTTTATGTGGGAAGTACAGACACCGCAATCATCAGCGCCATGACGGTGACTACGGATGCTCCGTTGTCGATGCAGGAAAGCTGTTCGTGGGGCTGGAACCCGGATGATCCCGGGACGCTGGATCCCTACTTTCAGAAAATGGCATCGCAAGGCCAGAATTTTTTTGCGGCGTCGGGCGACGATAAGACCTGGTGTTCAACCCAGACCTCCGCGTGTTATCCCTGGCCCGCGGACGATGCGAATGTTGTCTCCGTTGGCGGAACGGATTTGACCACTACCAAAGCGGCTGGCCCCTGGGCATCAGAAACCGCCTGGACAGATAGCGGCGGCGGAGTGACGGTGGATTCGATCGCGATCCCCTCTTGGCAAGTGCCCGTGGATGGCTGCTCCGGTTGTTCAAAGACCTTGCGCAACGGCCCCGACGTTTCGGCCAACGCGAATTTTACTTTTTACACCTGCGGCGACCAGAAGGCGTGCCAGGCGAACGTTTATGGCGGGACCAGCTTTGCGGCACCAATGTGGGCCGGCTATCTGGCTCTGGCCAACCAACAGGCGGCAACTAACGGCGAGACGATCGGCTACATTAATCCGATCATTTACCCGGCTGCGGAGGGTGCAAGCTACGCCACCCTCTTCCACGACGTCACCAGCGGTAGTTGTGGCCATTCGGCCGGAACCGGTTTCGATCTGTGCACGGGATGGGGCAGTCCGAATACGACTGGCCTGATCAACCTGCTGGCGCCCGCCGCCAGCATTTCGACTACCACCGTGGTGAGTTCGAGTGCGAACCCCTCAGTCTTTGGACAGACGGTGACGTTTACCGCTACCGTGACAGCGGTGTCGGGAACTCCAACCGGAACCGTGCAGTTCATGGCTAACAGCAGCGTGATCTCCGGGTGCAGCGCAGTGGCGCTGAGTTCAGGGCAAGCGACGTGTACAACGAGCGCACTTTCACTCGGTTCCAACTCAATCGTGGCAACCTACTCGGGAGGTTCTGGTTTCAGCGGAAGCTCCGGCTCGCTGACCCAGACAGTCGACCAGGAGAACACGACCACGAGCGTTTCTTCCAGCCTGAATCCTTCGGGCTATGGTCAATCCGTCAGCTTCACGGCGCACGTGACAGTCGTAGCGCCGGGGACGGGAACTCCGACAGGGACGGTGCAGTTCACGATTGATGGCAGCAACTTTGGCTCGGCGGTCACGCTGAGTTCCGGGTCGGCCACTTCGGGCAGCACTTCGACGTTGACTGAAGGGACGCACACGGTCACGGCAGTGTATTCGGGCAGCACGGATTTTGTGGCGAGCACCGGGACACTGAGCGGCGGGCAGGGAGTTACTCAGGCGACCTCAACCACTACGGTTGCTTCCAGTCAAAACCCGACGGTGTCTGGGCAGTCGGTGACATTCACGGCCACCATCAACGGTGAGTATGGGCAAATTGCTCAACGCAAAAAAGCACATCCGGAGACCCCGACCGGGTCGGTGACCTGGAGCACGAATACGGGCTGCAGCACGAGCTCGGTTTCCGGCAATCCGGGAACGGCGACTTGCATCACGTCTGCGCTCGCAGTGGGAACCGACACGATCACGGCGACGTATTCGGGCGACAGCAACCACGGCGGGAGCAGCGGTACGTTGAGCGGCGGTCAGGTCGTCAATCAGGCGAGTTCGACGACGACGGTTGGATCCACTCTGAATCCGTCGACGTATGGACAATCCGTTAGCTTCACCGCGAACGTAGCGGCGGCAGCGCCGGGATCGGGAACTCCGACGGGGACTGTGCAATTTAATGTCGATGGCACTGCCTTCGGCTCGCCAGTGACGCTCGCTTCGGGTTCGGCCACTTCGGGCAGCACTTCATCGCTGACTGCGGGAACGCACACGGTCACGGCGGTGTACTCGGGGACCACAAATTTCACGGGCAGCACGGGTACGTTGAGCGGCGGCCAGGTCGTCAGTCAGGCGACCTCAAGCACGTCGGTTGCTTCGAGCCAGAATCCGTCAACGTTTGGCCAGTCGGTTACGTTCACGGCCACGATCAATGGCCAGTACGGGCTATTGGCTCAACGCAAAGGCGCACATCCGAAGGGCGCCGTAGGCCCGACCGTGACTTGGAGCACGAATACGGGATGCGGTACGACCTCGGTGACGGGCAATCCGGGAACGGCGTCGTGCACGACCTCGAGCCTGCCAGCGGGGACGGATACGATCACCGCGACTTACTCGGGTGACAGCAACCACAGCGGCAGCACCGGAACGCTGAGCGGCGGGCAAGTCGTGAACGCTTCGCCGGGAATCTACAGTCCGGCGAACGGCTCGACGTTGACCGGATATTCGGTGACGTTCCAGTGGGGCGGCTATCCGGGCGCTACCGCGTATTGGCTGGATGTGGGATCGACGGCGGGCGGCAACCAGTATTACCAGTCGGGCAGTCTTTCTGGCTCGACGTATTCGCAGACTGTCAGTTCGCTGCCGGTGAATGGCAGCACGGTGTATGCGACCTGGTATTACTTGCTCAACGGAGCCTGGGTATCGACGGGCTACACTTACACCGCTTTCGGCGGAGGCTCAGCCATTGGCGTCATGACTTCGCCTACTCCGGGATCGACTCTGAGTGGCACGACGGTGACGTTTAACTGGAGCGCGGGATCGTCGGCGACGGCTTACTGGTTGGACATCGGCAGCTCGGCTGGCGGCAACCAGTATTATCAATCGGGCAATATGGGCAATGTGCTGACGAAGACGGTCAGTGGATTGCCATCCAACGGCAGCACGGTTTACGTGACCCTTTATTCGCTGGTCAACGGTTCGTGGCTGAGCAACTCCTACACTTACACCGCGTATAGCGCGGCTGCGGCGGGTGGAGTCATGCAAACGCCGACGCCGGGCTCGACGCTGACCGGCTACAGCGTGACCTTCACGTGGACCGCTGGTGCGGGCGCGACCTCGTACTGGCTTGACGTCGGCAGCAATGCTGGCGGCAATCAGTACTATCAGTCTGGAAACCTGGGCAACGTGCAGAGCACGACGGTGAATAGCCTGCCGACCGATGGCAGCACCGTTTACGTCACTCTGTATTCGCTGATTGGCGGACAATGGGTGCCCAATGCTTACACCTATACCGCTTACACTGCCAGCGGAGCTATCGCTGCCATGCAAGCGCCAACGCCGGGGACGACGCTGAGCGGGAACGCGGCAACGTTTACCTGGAGTTCCGACCCCAGCGCAACCGGCTACTGGCTGGACATCGGTAGCAGTGCGGGCGGCAACCAGTACTATCAATCTGGAAACCTGGGCACGGCGCTGACCACCACGGTCAGTAGTCTGCCGGCTGACGGCAGCACGATCTACGCGACTCTCTATTCGTTGGTCGGTGGGCAGTGGCTGAGCAACGCTTATACCTACGTCTCAGGGCCGTAGAAATGGAACGCGAGGGAAGAGGTGGACCCTTTCCCTCGCGTAATAACAGCCTTTCGCGGTTCGATTGCACCGAGAAACTAAACTCGATTTGCAGTCGAATACGATCCGGCAAAGAGAACACTATTTCGGAATCAAATACGATCCCGCTATGTTCTCATCCAGCGTTGCCAAGATAGCGCCATTCGCGCTCGCAAGATTGCTCAAGTGACCATCGGTAATTTGCTTAGGCCCTCTGACCCATGCGGGAAGATGAGACACATCGTGTTCGTCGGCGATAAACATAAAACGAGAATTGCGGGCCTCTTTAAGTCGCAGCAATAATGTGCGGGCTTGAGGGACGGTGAATCCGTAGGCTGGCGCTTGGGCTAGCACACGCACAAATCCCAGTTCGGTGATCGAACAACTCGCCAGTTGCGCTGAATTACTCGAACGGACCCAGGAAGCGACGCGAGCGTGGAGTTCATGATTTATGAACCCGAGAGCGACCAGCGCATTCACGTCGAGCAGATAAATCATGGGAAGTTCGCTAAGATCTCTTCAACTTCTTTGCTGCTTAGCGTCGGCGCGTTTGGGCCCGCGCTTAGAGCCGGAAGTCCAGTAATCGGGTCGGTCACGAGTTTGACTCGGTGGGGCCGTTTTTTGCGCGGCGTCAAGACAATTCTCCCGTCCTCTATATTGACATCCAACGGGTCTCCGGCACGAATGTCCAATCGGCGCCGTAGCGGACCTGGAAGAACGACCTGCCCTTTGGTGGAAACTTTGGTCTGCATAGTAAGACAATCTTACGGTGGTTTGAGTTATTTAACAACAGCATTCGTAGGTCCTGTTCAAGCCGCCTCCGTGATAAAGTCCTGCTGATGTTGCTATTTCGTCGTTTGATTTGGGTTGCATGGCTGGGCGTGAGCGCGCTTGCTGCCGGGGCTGCGCCGCCCAGCGTTGTGCCGCCTAACGTCGTGCTGATCACGATCGACACGACACGCGCCGACCGCATGGGGTTTCTGGGCTCCAAGCGTGGACTGACACCGAACCTCGATGCCCTGGCGCGCCACTCCGTGGTTTTCACGCGGGCATATTCGCAGGTTCCGCTGACCGCACCTTCGCATGCGACCATCCTGACCGGAACGTATCCCCAGTTTCACCAGGTGAATAACTTCGGCGTGCCGCTCGCGGCGACTTTGCCCTATGCACCCGACATCTTGCACGCCAACGGATACCACACTGCGGCCTTTGTCGGTGCGCTCGTGCTTGACCCGAAGGCGCGGAGCGTTCCCGGCTTTGAGCGCGGGTTTGACACCTACGATGCGGGATTCACCCAGATGCCTCCTGGGGGAGATCGTTATCATACGGCGGAGCGTCGTGGGGAAGTGGTCGTGGCGCATGCTCTGGCGTGGTTGGACCAGCACTCGCATCGTCCTTTCTTCATCTGGGTGCACCTTTACGATCCGCACGATCCTTATGATCCTCCGGAACCTTACAAGAGCCGGTACAAGTCCGCGCCTTATGACGGCGAGATTGCATATACCGATTTCGCGGTGGGGAAATTGCTTGGGCAATTGCGTGCGCGCGGACTCTACGAAAATTCGGTGATCTCGGTGATGTCCGATCATGGCGAGGCGCTGGGCGACCATGGAGAGGATACTCACGGCGTATTTCTGTACGACGAAACCATCCACGTGCCGCTGTTGTTCAAGTTGCCAGGTGAGGTTTCGGCGGGAAAGCGCGTCGACGAGCGCGTTGGGCTAGTGGATGTGTTGCCGACGATCTTGCAGGTGGTGGGAATTGCGATTCCGCAGGAAGTGCAGGGGGAATCGTTGCTGGGCCTCATGACGCTGACTGCGGTGTCGGCTTCTGCTGAGGCGAGTGCTGCCGAACGATCGATGTATGCGGAATCCGATTACGCTTACAGTTCGTTTCGCTGGAGCCGGCTGCGGGCGCTGCGAACGGACAAGTATCTGTTCGTCGAGGCTCCGCGGCGGGAACTGTATGACGAGCGGGCGGATCCGAAGGCCGCGCGCAACCTTGCGTCTGCGTCGAAAGCGGTGGCCGATACGCTGCAGGGGCAACTCGATGCTTTCCGGTTGAAGACCGGCAGGTCCGGAGAAGCGCCTGCGGCAAATCTGGATGAGGGGCAGCGGGCGCGACTGGCTGCTTTGGGATATTTCGCGGACAGCGCTTCGGGTTCGGCAAGAGGCAGCAACATCGATCCTAAGGATGTTGATCCCAAGGACAAAATCGCCATCAGCAACACGCTGCATCGGGTGGAACTCCTGGCGCAGGGGCTGCACTACGACGAGGCGACTGCGTTGCTGGAGAAAGTCATTGCCAAGGATCCCGGCATCTACCTTGCCTACCGGCAACTGGGGCAGATTTACATGTTGCGGCGGGATTTTCGGAAGGCGGCGCCTGTATTGCGCAAGGCTTTGGAGTTGCGTCCGGATTCGATGAAGGAGCATTTCGAGCTGGGCGTGGCGTTATTCCAGACGGGAGATTTCGCGGCGGCGGTGCCGGAGTTTGAGAAGACTGTTGCTTTGGCTCCGAACTGGGACCAGGCGCACCTTATGCTGGCGGCTGCTTATGCCAAGACTGGGCGGGCGCGGGAGGCTGCGCGAGAGCGGGCGGCGGGGGAGCGGCTGGCGGCTCCTCGGGCGCAATAAGAGGGCGGTGCCCTGGCTCCGGCTGGCCCTATGGGGCTACTGGGGCGTGTTTTGCGGGTTTTTTGGAAAAATAGTTGGTGCTTTGAAATGGCTGTCTAGTGTATAGTTTTGCGGTCGGGTGCTGAACGGGATTTCCGGGTTGCGCCCAGGTTCTGGCTGCTCATTTGTGGATGATTTTCGTGGGATGAGCGGCTGCGTTCCCTTCCGAACACCGTGGTAAATCACAAAAAGTTCATAACACCTCGTCGAGGTGTCAAAGGTGACGCATGTCTAAAAGGACCCTGCCTGCTGTGTGGTGTGTGCTGTTGGCGCTCATCGCGTTGTCCCTAACGTCAATTTTCGTAACGTCTGCTTCTGCCGAGGAGTCGCCGCGCGCCCGCATCACGAAGCAGATTGATGAGAGACAAACGATGAGGCTGGCGGGCAACACGCGTCCGGAGGCGAACTCGTTTAACGATCGCGGGCCGGTCTCGGAGAGCATGGACCTCGACCACATGCTGCTCGTGCTGCAGCGCTCTCCTGAGAAAGAACAGGAACTGGACAAGCTGATCGATTCGCTGAACGACAAGAACTCGCCGAATTTTCACCAATGGCTTACAGCGGAAGAAATCGGCGAGCGCTTTGGCGTGGCGCAGGAAGATCTGGACAAGGTCACGAACTGGCTCCAGTCGCATGGCTTTCGCGTGAACCAGGTCTATGCCAACCGGATGATGATCGACGTCTCGGGAACGGCGGGGCAGGTTCGGGAGGCGTTCGGGACTGAGATCCATCAGTTGAATATCAATGGCGAGCAGCATATCGCCAACATCAGCGATCCGCGGATTCCGGTGGCGCTGGCGCCGGTGGTGAAGGGATTTGCTTCGCTGAACGACTTCAAGCCGCACGCGATGTACGAGGTGGTGCCGCGGGACTACACGTTCTCCGGTTGCAATGGCAGCACCACCCGACCTACCGAGACAGGCACCTGCTATGCGATCACGCCGCAGGACAATCAGATGATCTACAACCTGTTTCCGCTCTACGGCGAAGGTTACTCGGGGCAGGGACAGACGATCGCCCTGGTCGAGGACACTGACACCTATGGTACCGCCGGCTCGAGCGGGGCCAGCGACTGGAACACTTACCGCTCGACTTTTGGGTTGGCCACGGCGTTTCCGTCGGGAAGCTACACAATGGCGCATCCGGGCGGCTGCACCGATCCGGGCACGAACGGGGACGACGGCGAAGCGGCCATCGACGTGGAGGTAGCCACGGCAATTGCGCCGAGCGCGGCCATTGAGCTCATCTCATGCCCTTCGACGACGTTCACCTTCGGCGGCCAGATTGCCCTGCTGAACCTGCTCAACGGAAGCTCGCCGTATCCCGGTATCGTTAGTGTCAGCTACGGCGAATGTGAGGCCCTTAACGGTGCTGGGAATAATGCGACCTTCTACAACACCTATCAACAAGCGGCCGCGCAGGGCGTTTCGGTTTTCGTTTCCTCGGGTGATGCGGGCCCGTCACAATGCTCAGTCGACTTCAATACGCCGGGGTATCAAGTGGCCAGCATAGGCATTACAGGATGGGGCGAAACCCCCTACAACGTATCTGTGGGTGGGACCGATTTTGAGGATATCTATAACGTCAAGTTTGCCGGAGCCTCGATAGGGACATATTGGAATTCGACAAACTCTACGTACTACGGCTCTGCCAAGCAATATGTTCCGGAGATCCCCTGGAATGATTCCTGTGGCAGCACGCTGATATCGGAGTACGTAGTCGGCAGTTTTACAACCTATGGTTCTAGCCCCGGATTTTGCAATAACAGCAAAGGCGACAGCACAAGTAATTACCTGATTGCAGGTGCGGGTGCTGGGGGCGCGAGCAATTGCGCCACAGGGGCTGGCGGCATTAATCAGGGCGAGTACCTAATATCTAATGCGCAGTGTCAGGGTTGGCCGAAACCTAGCTATCAATCTGGCTCGTCGCTGACGGGTGGTTTGGCCGTCTATGGGCAACCCTCCGATGGCGTGCGCGATATCCCAGACGTTTCGATGTTTGCCTCCAACGGACTTTGGACCCACTTCGAGACGGTGTGCTGGTCTGACCCGTCGCAAACTTCCGGGGGGGCAGTTTCTTGCAGCGGGGCTCCGAGCACGTGGGCTGGATTTGGAGGAACCTCGGTGGCCTCGCCGACCATGGCGGCGATTCAAGCTCTGGTCAATCAAAAGACTGGGCAGATGTGGGGCAATCCAAACCCCTACTACTACCAGATGGCGCAAAACGAGTACGGCACGGCTGGCGGTACATTTGCTGGAACCGCCTGTAACTCGAGCACGGGTTCGAATTCTGGGTGCGTTTTCAACGACGTTACCCAGGGCGACATCGACCTTGCTTGCGAGGATAACGGTACCACGGAGGAAGCACATTGCTACAAACCCTCCGGCACTCGCGGTGTCGATAGCACTGACAACGTCACCGCCGTTACGGTCATCAACGGTGGCAGCGGCTACACCAGCGCGCCTACGTGTACCATCGCAGGACCGAGCAACAATTCGCCCTACAAGACGCCGACCGGTACACCGCTTTGGGCGGGCGGCACGCAGGCGACCTGTACGGCAGCGGTTAACAGCGGGACCGCCACTGCCGTCTGGACCATTCAAATCGCAGTCGCGGCGGCAGGCGAAACGATCACTCTCTCTAACAATAGCGGTAGCGTTTCGAACACGTATACGCTGACCGGGTCGACCACCACGGCCGAATGTACGGCCCTGGCGACGTCGATTAATTCCGGTACTCTAGCTACGGCGGCCTGCTCCAGCAGCACGGTGACGGCCACGGCGAAGTCAGCGGGATACGCTGGCAACTTCACGGTGAGCTGGGGCAAGAGCTTCCAGAATGGACCCGACTACGTTTACATCACGAACACCACTGTCGGCCAAGGGCCGAATTACGTCAGCAGCATCACGATAGGAACCGCGGGCACTGGTTACGGGCCCAACACTCCGATCACGCTGACCGGCGCAGGTTCTGGCGCAGTCGCCACGGCGAACACGAGTCCCGGAACCGCAGCGCAGTCCTATCAGCCGACATACGGAGCGGCACCTGGCTATGACCTGGCTACCGGATTGGGCACTCCCAACGCCATTAGCCTGGTGGGAGCGTGCCAGTGGGAGACTCCGGCTCAGTTGTCTCAGACGGGGATATGGAGTCCTTCAACGGCGACGCTTTCGGGCACGGTCGCAACTTTCTGCTGGAATACAAATCCGAGCGCTACGGCTTACTGGCTGGACGTGGGGCCGGTGCCATACGGCAACACTTACTGGCAATCGGGCAGCCTCTCGACGAGCACGCTATCGCAGACCGTCAACACGCTTACGGGCAGCGGCCTGGTGTATGCGACCTTGTGGGAGCTGATCGGCGGAAACTGGACCTACACGGAATACAGCTACAGCGGCGGTGGAGGATTGGCGACGATGACGACTCCGACGCCGGGCAGCAGTTTTGCGGGGACCAGCGCGACATTTAACTGGGTGATAGGGACGTATCCCACAACAGCCTACTGGATCGATGTGGGCAGCACGGCTAATGGCCATCAGTACTACCAGTCGGGCAACCTGGGCGCCGTATTCTCCAAGACGGTCAGCGGCCTGCCGGCGAACGGCAGCACCGTCTACGTGACGCTGTACTCTCTGTTCAATGGATCGTGGCGCTACAACTCCTACACGTACACAGCGTTTGGCACGGCTGGAGGAAATATTGCTACGCTCACCAGTCCGAGCCCGAATGGGTCAATGCTGGCTGGAAGCAGCCAGACGTTTACCTGGACGGCGGGTACGGACAGCATCTCTAATTACTGGATCGATGTGGGCAGCACGGCGGGCGGGAACCAGTACTACCAGTCGGGAGCGCTGCCGACGTCGACTACCTCGGTCACGGTGAACGGTCTGCCGACGGATGGCAGCGAAATCTACGTGACTCTGTATTCGCTGGTGAGCGGCACTTGGCTGAACAATCCTTATTATTTCTACGCGTTCAGCGCATCGAGTTGCGTGTCGACGATCACGTCGCCGGCGCCGGGATCGGAACTGACGGCGTACGACGATACATTCAGCTGGACGGTGAGCACCAATCCGGGATGCTCGGGAGCGGTGACGGCGTATGAGTTGGATGCCGGTACGGATGCGAGCGAGAACTACTACGATCAGTCCGGGAACATTGGCAATGTGCTGACGTGGGATGAGCAGAACTTGCCGCCAGGGTATAGCGAGCCTCCGGCGACCGGGCCAGTCCAGATGACGCTGTGGAATTTGATTGGCGGAACCTGGGTGGCAAGCCCTGAGGTCGGCTACTGCGCGTACGGATCGAGTGGCTATCCGGGATGCACAGGGCCTCCGACGAAAGGTGCGCCGGTTCGGGGAACTAAGGTTGTCGGTAAAAAATAGCTGCTGAACGGGGCGTTCTTACTCGGAAGGTGGGCGCGCCCGGGCAGTATCCTCTTGGAAGTTTCAATTGAGGGCAGGGACTTCGGTCCTTGCCCTCTTTCTTTTTGCGGAAGAGGTTGCGGAAAAAGTATCGTCCGCATCGTCGTCTTACCTCGGCGGCTGAAGCCGGTGTTGGAAACAAGCACTTATCGCAGCGGTGAACCTCTGCGCCACCCAATAGCAAGGGCAAAATCGACTTTTTCCGCAAGCTGTAAAGCCGCGCTGTTTTAAAAAAACTAACAACTGCGCCACTGCGAAAAGTCACCCTTGCTTGTGACAAACGGTACTGCCGAGGCGGGCTCCGAGCGAGACAATAGCCAGTAAACGATCTTCAACGGAGGAATCTCTATGAAGAGAGTTTTGATTCTAGGAGCCGCAGGCAGGGACTTCCACAACTTCAACGTTTTATTCCGCAATAATCCTGAGTATCACGTCGCAGCATTCACAGCCACACAAATTCCTGACATCGCCGGACGGCGTTATCCGGCGGAGCTGGCGGGAGGGTTGTATCCGCGAGGCATTCCTATTTTCGAAGAAAAAGATATGGAGAGGCTGATCGCGGAGTACGAGATTGACGCGGTGGTCTTTTCTTATAGCGATGTTTCGCACCAGAACCTGATGCATCTGGGCTCGCGAGCGGTGGCGGCGGATGCGGATTTCTGGCTGCTGGGGACGGAGCATACGCAGCTGAAGTC
This sequence comes from uncultured Acidobacteriaceae bacterium, assembly GCA_963775845.1. Classification (GTDB taxonomy): domain Bacteria; phylum Acidobacteriota; class Terriglobia; order Terriglobales; family Acidobacteriaceae; genus Acidiflorens. Next base: position 374,862 of record CAVZKN010000003.1, read on the forward strand.
GTCGATGCCGGTGATCTCGGTGTGCGCGGTGCGGACGGGATGCGGGAAGAGTCCGGTGTCGCGGCTGGTGGCGGCGGAGTTGCGACGCGAGGGGCGAACGCCGGTGGTGATTCGTCATCCCATGCCTTATGGAGACCTGGCGGTGCAGGCGGTGCAGCGCTTCGCGACCATGCAGGACCTCGATCTGCAGCAGTGCACGATTGAGGAACGCGAAGAGTACGAGCCGCATATTCGGCAGGGAACCGTGGTCTATGCGGGAGTGGATTACGAGAGGATTCTGCGGCAGGCCGAAACCGAAGCGGACGTAATTTTGTGGGACGGCGGCAACAACGACACTTCTTTCTATGTCTCCGACCTGGAGATTGTGGTGGTGGATCCGCATCGTCCGGGGCACGAACTGGCGTATTTTCCTGGGGAGGTGAATCTGCGGCGGGCGGATGTGATCGTCATTAATAAGGTGGATACGGCCGACCAGCGGGACGTAGAGACGGTGCGGCAAAACATCAAGCTGCATAATCCTGCGGCGGTTGTCTGTGAGATGGCTTGCCGGGTGAGCGTAAGCGAGCCGTTCCTGGTCAAGGGTCAGCGCGTGCTGGTGGTGGAGGATGGGCCGACGCTCACTCACGGAGAGATGCCATACGGCGCGGGAGTGGTCGCGGCGCGGCAATGTGAAGCGGCGGAGTTGGTGGATGCGCGGCCTTTCGCGGTGGGATCGATCCGGGGCACGTATGAGCGTTTCCGGCACTTGACGAACCTTTTGCCGGCGATGGGTTATAGCGCTATGCAGCGGCATGAACTGGAGGAGACGATTCGGCATACTCCGTGCGATCTGGTGCTGATTGCTACTCCTATTGATCTGGCGCGTGTGATCAAGATCGATCGTCCGAATCTGCGCGTTACTTATGAAGTCGAAGAGCTGACCAAGCCCGGTCTGGCGGAATTGTTGGCTGAATTCGTGCGCGTGCGCGAGCCAGCATTGGCGGGAACCGGAAGGGAAGTTTGAGGAGTCCGAAAGGGGTCCGAAAATGAATGGCAATGGCAATGGCAATCTTAAAGACTTTCTCTCGATTCGCGATTTTTCGCCCTCGGATATTCACTACCTGCTAACCCTGGGACGTCAGGTCAAGGCGCATCCGGGAACCTACGGCGCATCGCTGCGGGGCGAGACGCTGGCCATGATTTTCGAAAAGCCCTCGCTGCGCACGCGGGTGACTTTCGATGTGGGAATCCATCAACTGGGTGGCTTCTCGCTTTATCTCTCGCCGGCCGAGATCAATCTCGGCCAGCGAGAGTCGGTTTACGACGTGGCGAAAAATCTGGAGCGCATGGTGCAGGGCATCATGATTCGCACCTTCAGCCATGAAGTGGTCGAGCAGATGGCTCGGCACGCCAACATTCCCATCATTAACGGGCTGACCGATTACAGCCATCCCTGCCAGGCGATGGCCGACTATCTCACGATTTGGGAGGCCAAGGGCCATCTCGAAGGATTGAAAATAGCGTTCCTTGGCGATGGGAACAATGTCGCACGTTCGCTCATGTTCACGGGGGCTCAACTCGGCGCGGACGTTTGGGTGGCGTCGCCTCCTGGATACGAACTTGATGCGGACTCGGTGGCATGGGCTCGCGACCGTAGCGCAGAGACGGGGGGAACTTGCACGCTGACGAACGATCCCGATGAGGCGGCCTCGGGCGCCGATGTGATTTACACGGATATCTGGGCCAGCATGGGGAAAGAATTGGAAGCGGAGGAGCGCAGACATATTTTCCTTCCGTACCAGGTGGATGCGACTTTGTTCCGGCAGGCCAAGCGGGACGCCATTTTCTTGCACTGCCTGCCGGCGCATCGCGGCGAAGAAGTTACCGATGAGCTCATCGACTCGCCGCGGTCCCTGGTATTTCAGCAGGCGGAAAATCGGCTGCACTCTCAGAAAGCGATCATGCTGGAATTGATGAAGGGTGAGTTCGTAAAGCTGCCGGGACTGGTCGAACTGCAGGAAATGGCACACGTGTAGGAGAGCTTCTCCGGTGCTGTCTTCCGGAGCGAAGCGAAGGACCCATGTTCGGCTGCGGAATGCATAGGTCTTTCGCTTCGCTCAAGATGACAACTCCGGTGAGTTGCGGCTTTGGCAATCTATGAAAACGATGCTCCTTGCCGTGGGCGGAAACTCCCTGATTCGCGCGGGAGAGACGGGGACTATCGCCGAGCAACGTGCTAATGCTGCGCGCACTGCGGCGCAGATTGTGGGACTGCTCCGTGCTGGTTACCGGATCGTGCTTACGCATGGCAATGGGCCGCAGGTCGGAGCAGCGCTGCTGCGGTCGGAGCGGGGAGCAAGCCAGGTGCCTGGGCTTCCACTGGATGTATGTGGCGCTTCGACGCAGGGTGAGATCGGGTACCTTCTGGAGCAAGCGCTGGAAACGGAGTTGCAGTCGGTCAACTTGCACGTACCGGTGGCGACGATTCTTACGCAATGCCTGGTGTCGCCGGACGACCGCTCGATGCAGCATCCCGACAAGCCGATTGGTCCTTTCTATTCGCGCGCCGATGCCGCGGAGCGCAAGCGTTTGCTCGGATGGGAGATCGTCGAGGATGCGGCTCGCGGGTATCGCCGTGTGGTTCCTTCGCCTGAGCCCATTGAAATTGTCGAATTGGAAGTTATTAGCGATCTGTTTTGCCAGGGCGTGCTGGTCATCGCCTGTGGGGGCGGTGGGATTCCTGTTGTCCGAAGCAATGGCGGGTTCCGCGGGGTGGAGGCGGTCATTGACAAAGACCGTGCCTCGGCGTGCCTGGCGCTACATCTGGGCGTGAGCCTGTTTGTGATCGCGACCGATACGGAATACGTCTATCTGAATTATCAGAAGCCCGCACAAAGAGCGCTGCTACAAGTTAGCGACGCCGAGTTGGAAGAGTTCGGCAAGGCTGGGCATTTCCCTCCCGGAAACATGGGGCCGAAAATCGAATCGGTGGGGCGCTTTCTGCGGGGCGGCGGGAAGGAAGCCATCATTACTTCTTGTGAGCACCTGTGCGACGCGGTCGCGGGAACCGCGGGCACGCACATATTTCCTGAGCAGGATCACCGGGAGATCGAGTGCCAGACTGAACTCGAACTGCCAGTGGGAGGACGTTGATGCCGGAATCGAATGTATTCACCTTCAGGCGTGTGAAGCCGATCGCGGACGGAATGTCGGCGAGAATTCCTGATCGGGTAGCTGGAGCCGGGACGCCGTTGAAGCATCTCATCGAGTCGCAACAGTTCACGGTTCCACTGCTGATGGAATTGTTCGAGCGCTCGCGCGGCATGGAGCGGGTGGTGGCGCGCGGAGGCACGCTCGATTATCAGAACCGCATCATGATCACGCTGTTTTATGCGCCTTCGACCCGCACGCGACTCTCGTTCGAGGCGGCCATGCATCGTCTTGGCGGGCGCGTTTTGTCGACAGAGCACGCGGGCGCGTTTTCATCGGAGATCGAAGGCGAGCAGGTGGAGGATTCCATCCGCATCCTGAGCGGCTGTTCGGATGTGATCGTGATCCGGCACTCGGATGAGAACGGCGCGCGGCGGGCAGCGGAAGTTTCGTCGGTGCCAGTCATCAATGCCGGCGATGGGAATGGCGGGCAGCATCCCACGCAGGCTCTGCTCGATCTGTACACTATCTACAGGCAGCGTCCGCTCGATGGGCTGAGCGTGGCCATCATTGGAGAGTTGGACAGGGGACGGACGGCGCGATCCTTGGCGTATCTGCTGGCCAAGTTTGAGCGGGTCAAGATCTACTTCGTCAGCCCGCCACAACTGCAGATGAAGTCGGATATTCTGGAATACCTCGATGAGCATGGCGTCCGCTATGAACTGGAGTCGGATATTGATCGCGTGATTGGCGAAGTGGATGTGGTGTACCAGACTCGGATCAGGCCGGAACGGGTGCGGGACACGGCCGGGGGAGTAGACGACGGGCGCAAGCGCTACGCCATCGATTCGACTGTCTTGCAGCGGATGAAAGCGGACGCGCTCATAATGCATCCATTGCCGCGAACGGTCGAGTTGGATAAATCGGTGGATGTCGATCCGAGAGCGATGTATTTTCGGCAGGCCATGAACGGGCTTTACGTGCGGATGGCGCTGCTGACCATGCTGCTGGATTAGAAAGCGGCGGCGGGGAGTGCATGGGTGACAAGCGAGTTATCCGGGACGTCGCGCTTGTTTGCCAGTCGAGGACGCCCGGCTCTCCACTGTTGAATTCGTGAAAGGGAACATATGTCCACCGAACTCATAGAAAGAACCATGCGCACCGATTACTTCGTCGAACTCGAAAAGCTGTATGGGGCTCACAACTATCACCCGCTCGACGTGGTGATTGAGCGCGCGGAGGGGGTTTGGGTGTATGACGTCGAGGGGAAACGTTACCTCGATTGCCTGGCGGCGTATTCGGCGGTGAATCAGGGGCACTGTCATCCCAAAATTCTGCAAACTCTTACCGAGCAGGCGCGGAAGGTCACGCTCACTTCGCGCGCTTTCCGCAACGAGCAACTTCCGCTGCTCTACAAGGAGCTTCACGATCTGACCGGCTTCGATCAGGCGCTCCTCATGAACTCTGGCGCCGAGGCGGTCGAGACGGCGATCAAGACGGCGCGCAAGTGGGGCTACAAGGTCAAGGGCATTCCTGAGAACAAGGCCGAGGCCGAAATTATTGTTTGCGCCAATAATTTTCATGGGCGCACCGTAACCATCGTCAGCTTCTCCAGCGACGAACAATATCGCGATGGCTTCGGGCCGTTTACTCCGGGATTTAAAGTGATTCCGTTTGGCGACGCTGGGGCTCTTCGCAACGCCATCACTCCCAATACGTGTGCTTTTCTGGTCGAGCCGATCCAGGGCGAGGCGGGCGTGGTCATTCCGCCAGCGGGATTTCTACGCGAAGCGGCGGAAATCTGCCGCCAGAATCGCGTGCTGCTGCTGTTGGATGAAATCCAGTCGGGCCTGGGGCGTACCGGCAAGCTGTTTGCGTACATGCACGAAGGCATCACTCCCGACGTGCTGATTGTGGGCAAGGCATTGGCCGGAGGCTTCTATCCGGTGTCGGGGGTGCTCGCGTCGCGGGAGATTCTCGGTGTGTACAAACCGGGCGATCACGGCAGCACGTTCGGCGGCAATCCCCTGGGTTGCGCGGTTGCGCGGACCGCGTTGCGCGTTCTGAGCGAAGAAAAGATGGTGGAACGTTCGGCCGAGCTGGGCACATATTTTCTGACCCTGCTCGGAACGCTGCGGAGTTCTCTGGTAAGAGAAGTGCGCGGCCGAGGCCTGTGGATTGCCATCGAACTCAATCGCCCCGCGCGTCCTTACTGCGAAGCGCTTAAAGACGAAGGAATTCTCTGCAAGGAGACGCATGACCGGGTGATTCGCATCGCGCCGCCGCTCGTTATCAATCGCCAGGAGATCGACTGGGCTTTTGAGCGAATCGCGAAGGTCCTGGAAAGCGGGAAATAACGCACAATGCCAAGTGATAGTCGTCACGATCAACTGTGATGACGGTCACAGTGAAGGTCTATGGGTCAGAGTATTCAATAAAAATCGTGGTCGCTTGGGCCGGAGGATCGTCCCAAAGGCGAGTGGTTTCCAGAGGGGCAAATGTGGCTCCGGGAGCGGATTTTGCCGCTTCGGGGGTCCGGCGCAAGAAAGTGCAGAGGGTGCGCAGAGGTTTACAAAATTTTTACAAAGGTTACGCTGGTTTTTGTTGACGTAGTACTTTAAGTAGTGTCTACTTCTCCTGCTGGATTCCGATTGGGACTTGGTGCACGCTGCGTTCGATGACTACAAGCAGGGTAGCAACCTACGAATTTTGATCGGGACAAGTGGATACACAGAGTCCCTCCCCAGGGTTAATTCATTGGATATTGGGTCCGGAAATACGGACCACGCGAGTTTGCTCTGTTCCGCGAGAGTGGCAAGCGGGATCGGGCACGGCAGGGCAACCAAGGATGGCCTCAATGTATTGTCCTTCGGAAGGGGGCAACCGGAGACGCTACTCTAATCGGTTGCCCTGCCGCTATTCATGTACGGCTTCTATTCATTCTGGTTTTAAATTAATGCAGTAGGTTAAAAAATAAACGGTTCTCAAGATGTGCGGTGTGCTGTATACTCGTAAGCACAGCTTTCGTTCTAAATTGATTTTCGTGTTGTCGATCTGTCCGTCGCGGGTTTGCCCTTCTTCCGTCCGCGCTGCTGGTTAGCAACTGACTTAAAGCGCGGGCTTCCTACCTTCCGATCGCGCGCGGTCCCTGCAATTCACAATTTTTGACGGTGTCCAATTCCTCCCAGGGGAGAACACTGTCACCCATTCGCATCTCGAAGGAGAGTCATGAGAAACGCTCGCCGCATTAACCCAGTTCTGTTCATCTACCTTGCCCTTTTCGCGTTGTTGCTGGCTTCGCTGTCGCAGGTGATGTTTGCGAAGATCAACACCACGGCGCGGCCAGAGGCGCGCATCACAAAGAAAGTCGATACCACGAAACGCACTACTCTTTATGGGCACGTGCCGCTCGCTGCGCGGACGGCTACGGATTTGGGACATCAGGATCCGCACACGCCTTCTCCCGGCATGCTTATGATTTTGAAGTCGAGCGAAGAGCAGAAGAAAGAAATTCGCAAAGTCATCGACGAACAGCAGGACAAGCGGACGGTGAACTACCACCAGTGGGTAACGCCGGAAGAGTTCGGCGAACATTTTGGCGTGCACGACGACGACATCGCGCAGATTAAGACCTGGCTCACATCGCAGGGCTTCACGGTGGACGAAGTCAGCAAGAGCAAGCGGATAATCAAATTCAGCGGTACGACCGGTCAGGTGGAGCATGCTTTCCAGACCGAGATGCACACCTACAACCTGCACGGTGAGATGCACGTTGCGAACAGCACCGAGATCAGCGTGCCCGAGGCCTTCAACAAGGTGATTGCGGGCGTCACGCTGCACAACTTCTATCGCAAAGGCAGCTTCGACCGCAAGAGGATGATCAAGTTCGGGCCTAAGTTCAATCCGCATTACACTTCCAGCAGTTCGGTCCACTACGTTGGGCCGGCGGATTTTGCGACCATCTACAACACCGCGCCGCTGCTGGCTGCGGGCATAAACGGAAGCGGATCGACGATCGCGATTGTGGGGCGCTCCGACATTCTGATGAGCGACGTCGAGAGCTATCGGCAGTTGTTCAATCTTCCTCCGAACGACCCAACCTTTATTCATGCGGGCCAGGACAACGGCACGCAACCTGGCGACGATGGCGAATCGGATCTGGACGTGGAAATTTCTGGCGGCATGGCGCCGAATGCGCATGTCGACTTTGTTATCGGCACGCCGACGTTCCTGGTGGATGGCATCACCAACTCGGTGGAATACATCGTCGAGAATAATCTTGCCGACATCATGAGCATCAGCTACGGCTCTTGCGAAGCGGTCGAAGGCGTGGGCGGCAATGAATTCAACAACCAGGCGTTCGAACAGGCGGCCGCACAGGGCATCAGCGTGTTCATTGCCTCCGGCGACAACGGCCCCGTGGGTTGCGACGATCAAAACGACTCGCTGGGAGTCTTAGGTTATGCCGCGGGCGCGGAGAGTTCCACGCCTTACAGCGTGGCGGTCGGCGGCACGGAATTGGCCGGTGAGTGCGCGACGTTTGGGGTTGGCTGCAGCCAGTCTAACTTTGCCAAGTACTGGGCCGCGTCGAACCAGGGAAATTATCTGTTTTCGGCGCTGGAGTACATTCCAGAGGTCCCGTGGAATGAAGGGAAGGGCTCCAATTCGAACTCGGACGCATCCAGCAGCCTTAGCGGATTGTGGTCGAGCTCTGGCGGCATCAGCGCCTACTATCTGAGGCCTTCGTGGCAGCAGGGAGCCAATTCCCCGATACTCACGGCGGCGAACGATCCGGCTTATGCCACTTATTTGGCAGGCACGGGCGGCAGCATTACAGTCCAGGGAGGCAATTGGGTCACGGGCATAAACTTCTCCTGCGGCGGCTGCACCGCTGGCGCCGGTTACGTCGCATCCACGATCACTGTGACCTGGAGCGGCGGAACCTGCACCACCACTCCAGCCGCAGGGACCACTGCCACCATCACCGGCGGTTCGGTGAGCGGGATCAACTACGCCTTCGGAACCCAGGGTGGAACAGTGACCGCTGGCCAGGGCCTCAACTGCACAGTGGCTCCCACGCCGACGTTCGCAGCAGCACCGGGCGGGGGCACAACTGCAGTCGGCCAAGCAATTCTCGGGCCGATGACACAGACACCACCTCTCGTATCGGGCGTACCGCATCGTTTGACGCCTGATTTCGCGTTGAACGCTGCGGACGGTCATGACGCCACGCTGTTCTGCAGCGAGGGCGTTTGTGAGTTCACAACGAACTCTCAAGGCCAAAACACCATTCAGGATGCCGGACTCGTCGGCGGAACCTCCGTCGCCGCGCCGAGCATGGCTGGCATCCAGGCGCTGCTCAACCAATACAACGCCGTGAACAACCCAGAGCCGGGTAATCCTACCGGACGCCAGGGTATGCCCGGCTACGTTTATTACGGGCTGGCGGCGGCGCAGAATGACACGACTTGCTCGGCGCAGTCTCTGGTTCCGCCGAACAGCGCAAACCTGACGAATTGCGCCTTCCAGGACATTCAACAGGGAAACACGTACATTTGCGGCACTTCAACCTGCACGAGCAGTTCGGGAACGAAGATTGGCTGGCCGGGTGCCGTCGGATTCGATCTGGCTACCGGTCTGGGCTCGGTCAACGCCTATAACATGGCGAAGCAGTGGAGCAGCGTAGTTTTCAACAGCACCACGACCTCGCTGAACCTCTCACAAACCACGTTTGCGCACGGCACTCCGATTACTCTGAGCGGAACGGTGTCGGGCACGAACACTCCGACGGGCGATGTGGCTTTCATCGTCAGCCAGGGAGAGATTGGGATTCCGATCAGCCAGGATACAGGCGCCTTTGTTGGGCCGGGGGCATTCGCAACGTTGAGCGGTGGTAACTACTCGGGCAGCGTCAGTGCGCTACCGGCTGGCACCTACAACGTGACCGCGCGTTATGGCGGCGACGGCAGCAACGCCTCCAGCCTCTCGGCTCCGGTGCAGGTAACCGTGAGTCCAGAGCCAGTCAATATTACGATCACGCCGCAGTTCATCAACCTGACAGCTTGCACAATCACCAACCAAAACACGTTTAACTATGGCCAGTTGGTTTGGGCGCAGGTTAGCGTGGCGGGCGTTTCGGGACAGGGAATTCCGACCGGGACGGTGACCATCACCGACTCGATCAACGGCGGCCCCACGAATACCATCACAACGGTAACGCTGGATCCAAACGGCAACGGGTACCTGGTGGCGGGGAATGTAGGGACAGCATCTAACTCGTGCCTCTACGACTACCTGTTTGCGCAAGCTCCGATGCTCTCGGGCGGCTCGCACAGCGTCAGTGCAACGTATTCGGGCGACGCAACCTTCAACTCCGGATCGGCAGCCAGTCCGGCTACGATCACGGTTTCTCCGATCACTGCGACGCCTACGCTCACGACCGGTGCGACATTGATCACCGCGGGGGATTCCACTACGCTCACGGCAAACTTCGCAGCCGTCTCCGCTCTGACCGCCGCGTCCTTCACGCCGGGCGCGTCGGGGCCGACGGGAACCATCACCTTCACGGATACGACTACCTCCACCGTAGTGGGAACGGCCACGCTTGTCCCCGCGGTTACGTACGTTGGCGGCGGTAGTAGCGCGTTCCCGAGTTACACCTACACGTCGAACTCAATAATGTCGACGACGGGGATCACCGCGACTGGGGCCAATTCGATCACGGCATCCTACTCGGGCGATTCCAACTACAACCCGGTTACCACCAGCGCAGTGACGGTCACTGTCGGCACGGGTACGGCAACCACAACCACGGTGACGTCGAACGGCAACCCGACCACGATCAACGGGCGGCCAACCTTCACCGCGACCATCGCAGGCGGCGCCGGCCCGACGGCGGGCACCGTTACCTTCTATGACACCACTTACGGTCTGGTGCTGGGCACGGGCGCGGTGGGCGCGGCTCACACGGCTACCTTCCGTCCGGCTAGCGGCTATCCGTTTGTCGGTGGCAATCACAACATTGTTGCGCAGTTTGGCGGCAACGCAACCTTCATGGACAGCACGTCCGCACCGCTGGTGCAGGGAGTGACGAAGGGAGCGGGCGCTGTTGTCCTGGCAGGCAAGCAGGGCGACATCAGTGGCAACACTTACACCTTCTCCGCCGTTTATACACCGAGCCCCAGCAGCACCGGCTTTGAGCCGAATCTGGGGGTCATGACGTTCTCCGACGCGGTCAACGGCGGCGCATCTACTGCCATTGCCACGGGGGTGCCGAACCAGGTTTATGCCTCGCAGGGTGGGTACGGCCTGTGGACGGCATCTGGCTCTGCGGTACTCACAACTCCTGGGACGCACGTGATTACGGCCCAGTACAACGACGTGAACTTCCTTTCCGCAGTCTCGAACTCGATGACGGTATATGTGACCAATACCGGCAGCGCTGCGGGGATCTACTCTCCACTGCCGGGCAGCACATTGGCCGCCACCGGGAATACGAACTTCAAGTGGTTCGCGAATGGGGCGAATGCGGCTGCGCAATACTGGCTGGATATCGGTCCCACCCAGGGCAGCAACAATTACTACCAGTCGGGCAACCTGAGCAACGTTCTGTCGCTATCGGTCGCCAACAACAAGTTCCCGAATAATGGGAGCGCGGTGTGGGCGCGGCTGTGGGCGCTGGTGAACGGCGTGTGGGGATTCACGGATGCGCAGTATACGGCGTCTGGATCGTCCGGCACACCGGCAGCGATCACGTCGCCTGTTCCGCCCGGACCACTGAGCGGCAGCAGCGTGACCTTCAACTGGAATGCTGGCACGAACGTTACCGCATACGAGCTGAATATTGGAAGCACGGCTGGCGGAAGCAATTACTACAACTCCGGCAGCACGACCAATCTGATGGCGACGGCCAACAGCCTGCCGACCGACGGAAGCACCGTCTACGTGACGCTGTATTCGTTGATCAGCGGGGTCTGGCAGAACAACCAGTACACTTACACGGCGTTTAATGCGACGGGGGCGTCGGGAATGATGCAGACGCCGACTCCGGGTTCGACGCTGACTGGAAGCAGCGCGACGTTCACCTGGTCGGCGGGCGCGGGAGCGTCAGCTTACTGGCTGGATGCGGGAAGCACGCCGGGCGGGAACCAGTACTATCAGTCTGGCAACCTCGGCAACGTGCTGACGACGACGGTGAACGGTCTGCCGGAAGATGGCAGCACGATCTACGTCACCCTGTACTCGCTGGTGGGCGCGAACTGGGTGGGCAACGCTTACACCTACACGGCGTTCAATCTAGTGGGCGCGGGATTGGGTGTCATGCAGACTCCGCCTCCGAGTTCGACGCTGAGCGGGAACGCAGTTACGTTTACCTGGAGCGCGGGCGCTAACTCGACCGCTTACTGGGTTGACGTCAGCAACGTGGCTCCGGGTGGAAATGACCTGGATCAGTCGGGGAACCTGGGCAACACGCTCACGTACTCGATCTACAACCTGCCGGCGGATGGCTCGACCATCTACGTCACGTTGTACTCGCTGGTGGGCGGACAGTGGGAGAGCAACGCTTACACCTACGTTTCCGGGCCGTAGAGGAAACCATGACCACCGGCTGTCGCGATTGGCGGCGGCCGCTGTTAATTGGAGCGCGGATAAAATCCGCGCTCCTCTTTTTTGCTTGGTATTGTGTAGGAGCGGGGGCGTAGTCACCGTCTGGAAGTGGAGCTAAGGTTCATGAAGTGCGCTCGCCGGCAAAACTATTTTGTTCGGGCGGTGATCGGCTTTGCCGCGTTGGTCGGAGCGAGCGGTTTCAGCGGCGATAAATTGCTGGCTCAGAGCGCCGCATCAACCGGCAATTCCAAATCCACATTTGAGCGGACTGCGGCTCGCGGATGGTGGCCGACCAAGGGTGACCACACTCGCGATGAATATGTCGGCTCGGTGGTATGCGCCGAATGTCACGACTCGAACGTCAGCGACATGCAAGGGTCGGCAATGGCGCATGCCGCTTCGCGGGCTTCTGAGGCGGAGAGTTTGCGCAAGGCTCCTTTGGATTTTCAGATTGGAGCTTATCGCTATCGAATCAGCGATCGCGACGGGAAGAAAGTGTTGCGTATCAGCAAGGGTGCGGCCGCTGAGTCAGCAAATTTGCTTTGGGCTTTTGGTATGGGAAGGATCGCTCAAACATATATTTATGAAGAGAAGGGCAACTTCTACGAGGGACATGTGAGTTTCTATACGGGGCCACAGGCGCTCGATGTTACTCCCGGGCATCCACGGACGGAACCGCCAAACCTTGAGGAGGGCTTGGGGCGCCTGGTGCCGGTAGGGGAGACGCGTCGATGTTTTGGTTGTCACACTACGGCTTCGACCACGAAGAGCGGTTTTAATACACGCACGTTGTTTCCGGGAGTGACTTGCGAGGCTTGTCATGGGCCGGGGGCGAAGCATGTTGCAGCGATGAAGACGGGAGACGTCGATTTGGGTCTGAGTGCGATCTTCAATCCTGCGCGCTTGAATCCGGTGGACTCGGTGGATTTTTGCGGGGCGTGTCATCGCACGGTTCAGGATGTGCTGGCGGACAGTCCGGTGAAGATTGGAAGTTTGAACGTTCGCTTTCAACCTTATCGTCTGGAGAATAGCCGTTGCTGGAAAGAGGGAAAAGGGGAGGGTCGGATCACTTGTCTCTCTTGTCACGATCCGCATCATGCGCTGCAGCAAGATCCGGCGTCGTATGATGCAAAATGTCGGCAGTGCCATGATGCAGCGGGCGGGGCTTCGGCAAAGGATGCGGAGAAGGGTGTCAGCGAGGGTGCTGATTCTAGCGTGCATCATAATGTTCATGGCAGAGAGCAGCGGAGCGCTTGTCCGGTGGGGGTGAAACTTTGTGTGACGTGCCATATGCCTCGATTCAAGAACGCGGCGATGCATGCCACCTTTACGGATCACTGGATTCGAATTGCGGCTCCGGGCGCGGTGCTGCCGGATTGACAGGCCATCGAGACACCTAAAAGAGAAGTTCAACGAGTCGTCAGGAGGTTCATTCGATGAGAGTTTATGGGGATGAGCGGTATAGAGCCATCTATTCCTTTTGTGGAATTCTCGTTCTTGCGGCCGGGATTGCCATCAGCGGCGGAAGTTTATCTCAGGCGCAGACTTCGCAGATCAAGAAGCCACTGATTTATCAAATGGGCAATGTCGTCCATATCAATGCGGACGGGGAGCGGCCGTTGCTGGTTGCTCTGCAGGCCCTGCGGGAGAAGTATGGATGGATCGTGGACTATGAAGATCCTCAATATCTGGAGGGATCGGGGCAGGGGAATCCGGCTTCGCTTGGATCGCGCCGGCATCCCGACAATCGCAGGATGGGAGGGTTCAGTGTGGAGTTCAACGTGGGAACCGCACCCGCCGGCCGTCCGGATGAGAACACTGTGCTCACGGCGGTGGTTAATGCGTTCAACCAGAATAATGCGATGGCGCAATTCGAACTGCGTAACGAGACTGCGGCGGGCGATGAGGATGGGGCTAGTAAGTCGAATAATCAAGAGAAGCCTCGTTATGACGTCATTGGTTCAGTGGTACGCAGCGGAGATGACGGGGGGAAGGAGCAGCAGTTCGTTCTCGATGCGGTGATCGAACTGGCGAAGGAGCCACGAACCCTGGAGCAGACGATACGGAAAATCTCGGAGAAAGTCAGTTCGCAGAGTGGCGTTCCGGTGATGGTGGGTGCGATTGCGACCAGTGGGAGCACACAGCTTGTGGTTGGCGGAACGGAGGTGACCGCTCGCAAACTGCTCGCGCAGGCGCTCGCTGCCACGGGAGAAGATCTGAGCTGGCTGCTGATTTACGATCGGAATGCCAAGCATTATGAGTTGAGCGTGACGGGTTCTAATGCGACGGGGCCTTAATACGAGATGAGTCGCGCCCAAACTCTCGCGAAAATCCGTGGTGAAAGCCGCAGGAAAGGGAAGGCCCAAGAGCCTTCGGGAAACGGGGCATTCCTTACCGGCAAGAACCTGACCCTTGTTCTTTGCGTCGTATTGGCGGCGGCGACGATAGCACTTTACAGCCCGGTGATTGGGCACTCGTTCGTTAAGTGGGATGATCAACCTTACGTCACGGCAAATCCTCATCTTCATGGCGGCCTGGGCTGGAACACTATCAAGTGGGCCTTTACTTCAACCGAATTGTCGAATTGGCATCCGCTCACCTGGCTCTCGCATGCTCTCGACTATCAACTTTTTGCTCTGAATCCCGCGGGGCATCACTTTGACAGCATTTTCATTCATGCTTTGAATGCTGTGCTGTTGTTTTTGTTGCTAGCGTGGGTCACTCAGCGAGTGTGGCCTAGTTGGCTGGTGGCGGCTTTGTTTGCCGTGCATCCGATCAACGTTGAGTCGGTCGCTTGGGTGGCGGAGCGAAAGAACGTGCTGAGCACATTGTTTTTCTTTTTAGCGATCGGCGCTTATGCGTGGTATGCGCGCAGGCCGGACTGGCGCCGCTATGTGCTGGTCTTCGCCTTCTTTGCGGCGGGGTTGATGGCCAAGCCGATGGTCATCACGCTGCCTTTTGTTTTACTCCTCCTGGATTATTGGCCCCTGGAACGGGTGCCGAGGGTGGAGTTCTGGAGGCTGCTGCTGGAGAAAGTTCCGCTGCTTTTTCTTTCGGTGGCCAGCGCATGGATCACTCTTGTCGCGCAGCGAACTGCGGCGCGTACGTTGGAAGAATTTCGGCTCGGCGTGCGAGTTGAGAATGCCGCTGTGGCTTATGGCCTGTATTTGTGGAAGATGTTGTGGCCAGCACGGCTGGCATTCTATCCTCATTCCGGAATTGCGCTTCCCGCATGGCAATGGATTTTGTCATCGCTGGTGTTGGTCGTCGTTACCGCGCTTGTCGTGATTTTTCGTCGCAAGCGGTATTTGCCGGTCGGCTGGTTCTGGTTTCTCGGGACTCTGGTTCCGGTCCTCGGGTTGGTGCAGGTTGGGGAAGCCAGAATGGCGGACCGCTACGCTTATATCCCGCTGATTGGGATCTTTATGATGATTGCCTGGGGCGTTGCCGACTGGGCGAAGGCGAGAAAAGTCGGTAATGCTTGGAGAGTGATTCCAGTATTCTGCGTCTTGACGGCGCTGGGTTTTGCAACCTCCCGCCAGATCGGCTATTGGGAAAGCGATTACGATCTTTGGTCGCACACGCTGGAAGTTGGTGAGAGTTCTTTTGCGCAGAATGCTGTCGCGGCCGACC
Source organism: uncultured Acidobacteriaceae bacterium (assembly GCA_963775845.1). Taxonomy (GTDB): domain Bacteria; phylum Acidobacteriota; class Terriglobia; order Terriglobales; family Acidobacteriaceae; genus Acidiflorens. Next base: position 390,231 of record CAVZKN010000003.1, read on the forward strand.
TGATGAACCCTGATTTGGCCATGACCCAACACGACCTGGAAACGTTTGGGACGGAGGAGAAGCGGATCGATGAAGCTCGCCGGCACTTCGAGCGGGCTTTGGAAATGCGCCGGCAACTGGCGGAGAGAAATCCAGGCGTATATCTGCCGGAAATGGCCAATACGCTGACCAGCCTGGGGACGCTGGATCAACTGCAGAACCGGCCGGACGAAGCGCGCTCGCACGATGAAGAAGCATTGAGGATCAACCGGCAACTGATGCAACAAGACCCGGACAAATTCCGATCCCATGTGGCAGGACCCTTGGCCAATCTTGCGGATCTGGATCGACTGCAGAACCGGTTGGGTGAGGCTCGTGAGCACTACGAGGAAGCAGTGCAGTATTACCAGCAACTAGCGGAGCAAAACCCAAGTGTATATCTGCCGCCGATGGCCGCGACACTGAGCAACCTGGCCGATGTGGATCGACGCCAAAACCGTCTGGACGACGCGCGCCAGCAACTCGCGGACGCTCTAAAAAGTTACCGTCAACTAGCCCAGCAACGACCAGACGATTACCTGCCGAATGTGGCGAGGACACTCTATAACCTGGGATTTCTGGACGGCGCGGAGAAGCGCATCGAGGACGCGCGCGCCGACTACGAGGAAGCCCTGAAGCTGTACCGTCAATTGGCGCAACAAAATTCAGGCACATACCTGCCCTTCGTGGCGATGACTCTGAATGAGCTTGCGAGCTTGGATCGAGCCGAGCAGCGAACGAATGATGCACGCCAGCACTGTGAAGCGGCGCTGGGCGCTTACCGCCAACTGGCGGAGCGCGATCCGGCTGAGTATCTGCCACAGGTGGCAAGGATGTTGAACAACCTTGGGTTGCTGGACAGAAACGATAACCGGATTCAAGATGCGCGCGAGCACTACCAGGAGGCGTTGAACGTGCTTCGGAGACTGTCGCAGGTCGATCCGAGATATGGCGGCGACGCGGCTAGGGACGAAGCGATGCTGCGGGAATTGGACAGAAAGGGCAACTCGCGGTAGGGCAGACGACGTGAGCCGAGCGCAAATTCCGAAAGCCGGTGCTGAAAGCCGCAGGAAGGGGAAGGCCAAGGCGGCTCCGCGAACCGGGCAAGCGCTTTCGGGCATGAACCTGAATATTTTGCTTTGCGTTCTGCTCGCCGGCGTGACCATCGCTCTCTATAGCCCGGTCAGCGGCTACTCGTTTGTCGTTTGGGACGATCAGGATTACGTCACTAACAATTCCCACATCCATGAAGGTCTGAGCTGGAACACGATCAAGTGGGCATTCACGTTCACTGAGGCGGCGAACTGGCATCCTCTGACCTGGCTTTCGCATGCTCTCGACTACCAATTGTTTGGGCTGAACGCCGCCGGTCATCATTGGGACAGCGTGCTGATTCACGCGCTCAATGCAGTGCTTCTGTTTTTGTTGCTGGCGTGGATGACCAAGCGTGTTTGGCCTAGCTTCCTGGTGACGGCTTTGTTTGCTTTGCATCCGATCAATGTTGAGTCGGTGGCCTGGGTCGCGGAACGCAAGAACGTTTTGAGCACCTTGTTCTTTTTTTTGGCGATTGCAGCTTATGCGTGGTACGTCGAGAAGCCGGGCTGGCGGCGCTATCTGCTCCTGGCGATGTTGTTCGCCGCGGGGCTGATGGCAAAGCCAATGGTGATCACGCTGCCCTTTGTCTTGTTGCTGCTGGACTATTGGCCGCTGGAGAGAATGCAGTTCGGCGAAAACGGCTCAGCCGAGGCGCCGGTTTCGTTTGCAAGGCTGGTGCTGGAAAAAATTCCGCTGCTCTTTCTCTCCGCTGCCAGCGCCTGGATCACTATGGTCGCGCAGCGGCCGGCAGAACGTACCTTCGAAGAGTTTTCGCTCTCCATTCGAATCGAGAATGCCATGGTGGCCTACGGCTCATATTTGTGGAAAACGTTCTGGCCCGCGCCTCTGGCGTTCTATCCCCACCCCGGAAAGAGCTTGCCGGTGTGGCAGGTAATTTTGGCGACGCCCATTCTGGCCGGGATCACGGTGCTGGTTATAGTTTTTCGCAGGAAACGATTTTTGCCGGTGGGCTGGTTCTGGTTTCTGGGTACTTCAATTCCAATTATCGGGTTGGTGCAGGTGGGAGATGCCAGCATGGCCGACCGCTATGCCTACATCCCGCTCATTGGAATTTTCGTAATGATTGCCTGGGGGCTTGACGATTGGGCGGAGGCGAGAAAAATCCGCAGGGTTTGGCTGGTAGTCCCGGCTTTGTGCGCTTTGGCGGCGCTGGGATGGGTTACATCCCGCCAGATGAGCTACTGGGAGAGCGATTACGATCTATGGTCGCACCAGTTGGAGGTCGCGGAAACTCCGTTTGCGCATAACGCTCTTGGGGCTGACCTGATGGCTCCCGAGGTGTCCATGACGAAGCGGGACTTGGAGAGCTTTGGCACGAAACAGAAGCGTTTGAACGAAGCTCGATTACACTTCGAGCGGGCTTTGGAGCTCCGTGAGCAAATGAGTCAGCAAAACCAAGAGGTATATCGGCCGGAGACGGCGAAGACGTTGATCAGCCTGGGGACGCTGGATCAGTTGCAGAACCGGATGGACGACGCGCGCCGGCACTTCGAGCAGGCGCTGGAGATTCGCCGAAAACTGGCAGAGCAAAATTCAGGTACTTATGTTCCGGAGGTAGCCGCGACGTTGGGATACCTCGGATCCGTGGATTTAATTCTGCACCGAACGGAGGAAGCGCGCGAGCACAATGAGGAGGCGTTGAAGATTTATCGTGAACTGGGGCGACAGGACCAGGGTAAATACCTGCCCAACGTGGCCGCGATGTTGAATCGTGTGGGCTTCCTGGATGGGAAACAGGACCGGGTCGAAGAATCCCGCGCCGAATATGTTGAGGCGCTGACTATCTACCAAAAGCTTGCTCAGGGCGACCCGGCGAGATATGCCGACGATTTGGCCAGAGTCGAGGCAAATCTGGAAGAACTCGATAGAAAGGGCCAGTCGCAAAAGTAGCCAAATGAGCCGCGCCCAAACTCTTGCGAAAGCCCGTGCCCAGAGCCGCCGGAAGGTGAAGGCCGAAGGCTTTCAACCGCCGGCGACATTTCTGGCAAGCAAAAACCTGAGCCTTATCCTCTGCGTTGCGCTCGCGGTCGTCACCATCGCGCTCTATAGTCCGGTCATTGGGCACTCCTTTGTTGTCCTCGATGATCGTGATTACGTGGTCACGAATGGTCATGTTCATGACGGGTTGTCATGGAGCACTATCAAGTGGGCGTTCACTACTACGGAGGCGGCGAACTGGCATCCGCTGACCTGGCTCTCGCATGCTTTCGACTATCAACTCTTTGCGCTGAATCCGGCCGGGCATCATTTCGACAGCGTTTTGATTCATGCTGTGAATGCGGTCGTGCTGTTCTTGCTGCTGGCGTGGGTTACGAAGCGGGTGAGACCGAGTTTGCTGGTGGCGGCTTTATTCGCCTTGCATCCGATCAATGTCGAGTCGGTGGCCTGGGTAGCGGAGCGGAAGAACGTGCTCAGCACGCTCTTCTTCTTCCTGGCGATTGCGGCTTACTTCTGGTACGCGCAGAAGCCAGGCTGGTGTCGATACCTGGCGGTCTTTGCGCTCTTCGCGGCAGGGTTGATGGCGAAGCCGATGGTCATCACTCTGCCGTTTGTCTTGTTGCTGCTGGATTACTGGCCGATCGAGAGAATGGGGCTGAAAATCACAGAGCACGATGAGCAACAGTCTTTGTTTGGCGTGTCGCGGGTGACATTTTCGACGCTGCTGTTGGAGAAGATCCCGTTATTCTTTCTTTCGGCGGCGAGTGCCTGGATCACGCTGAAGGCGCAGCGGACTGGTCAGGCCGTGCGTACCTTGCAAGAATTCCCGCTTGCCATACGAATCGAGAATGCGGTTGTGGCCTACGGGCTCTACCTGTGGAAGATGGTCTGGCCGGCACGGCTCGCGATTTATCCCCATTCCGCTATTTCTATCCCGCCGTGGCAATGGATTCTATCCGCACTCTTCTTGATTGCGGTAACTGCATTCGTCATCCTGTTTCGCCAAAAGCGTTATTTGCCGATGGGATGGTTTTGGTTCCTCGGCACGCTGGTTCCGGTCATCGGTCTGGTGCAGGTCGGGGAAGCGAGCATGGCCGATCGCTACGCCTATATCCCGCTGATCGGAATTTTCATAATGATTGTTTGGACCCTTGCGGATTGGGCGGCGGCAAAAAAGCTGCGTAAGGTGTGGCTGGTAATTCCTGCAGTGTGCGCTTTGATAGCGCTGAGCCTCGTCACCTGGCGCCAGACGAGTTATTGGGAGAGCCAATACACCTTGCTGGTGCACACGCTGGCGGTTACGGATCCGGTGCGTAGCGCCTATGCGGAAGATGCGCTCGGGACTGCGCTGCTGAACCCCGCTACGTCGATGACTCCGCATGATCTGGAGAATTTCGATTCCGAGCAAGAGCGGGTGGACGAAGCGCGGCGGCACTTTGAGCGGGCTTTAGAAGTGCGCCGTCAACTGCCGCAACAGAATCAGGAGCCCTACGCCATGGCGCTGGCGCTAAGCAACCTGGGAATGCTCGATGGCGTGCAACACCGAAACGACGATGCCCGCCGACACTACGGGGATGCGCTGAGTTATTTCCGTAAGTTGGCGCAGCAAGACCCGGCCGATTATCTGCCGGATGTAGCCAGCACACTGATGAACCTTGGGACTCAGGACCGGACCCAGAACCAGATCGAAGCGGCGCGTCGGCACTATGAGGAGTCTGCGGAGATTTATCGTCAACTCGCGCAGCGGGCCCCGGACAAATATCTGCCGTGGTCGGCTATGACTCAGTACAACCTGGGGCGCCTGGATCGACTGGAGAGCCGAATGGAGGAAGCCCGCCAGCACTTCGAGGGCGCTCTAAAGATTTACCGGCAACTGGCGGAACAGAATTCCGACGTCTATCTGCCGTACCTGGCCGCAACTCTAAACGACCTCGGGAACCTGGATCGACTGCAGAACCGAACCGAAGAGGCGCGACAGCACTATGAGGATGCGCTGAAATCTTTCCGCCAACTGGCGGAGCAGAATCCCGGAGTGTACCTGCCAAGTGCGGCGGAGACGCTGAACACGCTCGGGATGCTGGATGAAAACCAAAACCGCCTCGAAGAAGCGAGAACCCACTACACCGAGGCCTTGAGCATTTTCCAAAAGCTAGCTCAAGGTGACAGCAGATATGCCGGCGAGGTTGCCAGAGATGAAGCGCTGCTTCAGGAATTAGATAGGAAAGGGCGCCAATAAGGTAGGGTTAAAGAATTCTCGATGAAACGAACCTCACGCCGGCCAAGGAAAGCAGAATGTTCTGAACCTAAGCAAGCGATGCCGTGGCAGCCATCGCTTCACCTCTGCGCGGCCCTTCTTATCGTTGTAATCGCGGTCTTCGCGATCATTCGTTTCCGACTGCGTGACATGCCGTTAGAACGAGACCAGGGCGAATATGCCTACGCCGGCCAGTTGATTCTGCAGGGCATACCTCCTTATCGGTTGGCTTACAACATGAAGCTTCCGGGCACGTATGCGGCGTATGCACTGATCATGAGCATTTTTGGTCAGACCCCACGTGGAATTCACCTCGGGTTGCTTCTCGTCAACGCCGGCACGATCGTGCTGATGTATTTCCTGGCAGCCCTGCTTTTTGGAAGGATCGCGGGCGTGGTGGCTGCGGCGAGTTACGGCCTGTTGTCCACCAGTTTTTTAGTCAGCGGTCTTGAGGGGCACGCCACTCATTTCGTGGTTCTGCCGGCCGTTGCCGGATTACTGGTGCTGCTGAGTGCCGTGGAGCGCAAACGAGGATGGCTGTTTTTTCTGAGTGGTTTCTTGCTGGGGCTGGCGTTTCTGATGAAGCAGCCCGGGATTTTTTTCGCGATTTTTGCGGGCTTGTATCTGCTCTGGGGCGAGTGGACGCAGCCGGTGCAATGGAAGAATCTCTCCGCGCGCTTCGGGCTCTTCGCGCTGGGTCTTGTCATGCCGTATGGACTGACTTGTTCTCTTTTGTGGCGAGCTGGCGTATTTGGAAGGTTCTGGTTCTGGACTTTCTCCTATGCGAGGCACTATGGTTTCGGCTTCGGCCGTGGGTTACAGGAATTAAGCCAGGTGTTTCCGCACGTGGTCGAACCTGCGGTCCTGGTTTGGATAATGGCGGCGGTGGGGCTGACAGCTTTCTTGTGGGATGCCAAGGCGCGGCGCCATAGCGCATTTTGCATGGGCTTCCTGGTCTTTTCTTTTCTGGCGGTTTGCGTCGGATTTCGTTTTACTTCGCACTATTTCATTCTGCTCTTGCCAGCCGTGGCCTTACTGGTTTCGGGGGCAGTAAGTTCGGCAACATCGGCTTTGGAGGAGCGCAACGGGTCGATGATTCTTAGGAGTGTCCCCAGCCTGGTATTTATGATTGCGTTTGTGATTTCGATCGTGGGACAGCGAGAGTTGTTGTTTCAAATCGATCCGGCCGATGCGCCGCGAGCCATCTATGGGATGCAGCCGTTCCCGGAGGCGCTCAAGGTTGGCGAATATTTGCGCGACCACAGTGACAACGCCGCCCGCGTCGCCGTGCTCGGCTCCGAACCCGAAATTTACTTCTATGCGCACCGGCACTCCGCAACGGGATACATCTACGCCTATGCCCTGATGGAGGAGCAGCCCTACGCGCTCGAGATGCAACAGGAGATGATTTCAGAGATCGAACAGGCTCGTCCGGAGTTCGTCGTCATGGTAAACGTTCCCACTTCGTGGCTGGACTCAGCTAAGTCCCATCGCGACATTTTCACCTGGATGGCGCGCTACCTTCCGGACCATTACGAACCGGTGGGTGTCGCCGATCTACAGGACATCGACCACACGGAATATCGTTGGGGTGAAGAAGCGTCACACTACCGAACGCGCTCGCAGTATGTGATTTGGGTTCTCCGGCGAAAGGGATGAGGAAGATGCTCGCCGGCAGAAAGTCGAAGTCAATGAGCCAAGCGACGGCTGTGTACAATCGTCCTGACGAATGAGCCGCGCCCAAACACTCGCGAAAGCCCGCGCCCAGAGCCGCCGGAAGGTGAAGATCACAGAGCCTCCGGGGACCGGGCCATTCCTTGCGGACAGGAACCTGAGGATCGTCCTCTGCGTTCTGCTGGCAGCCGTAACCATCGCGCTCTACAGCCCAGTCATTGGGTATCCATTCGTCATCCTTGACGATCAGGAATACGTTACCGGAAATCCTCACATTCAAAATGGTCTGGTCTGGAGCACGATCAAGTGGGCCTTCACGTCGACAGAGACCGCGGCTTATTGGCATCCACTGACCTGGATATCCCATGCTTTCGACTATGAACTCTTTGCGCTGAACCCGGCGGGCCATCATTTGGATAGCGTGTTAATCCACGCTCTGAACGCGGTGTTGTTGTTTCTGCTCTTGTCTCGGGTAACAAAGCGCGTCTGGCCGAGCCTGCTGGTGGCGGCGCTGTTTGCTGTGCATCCGCTGAACGTGGAGTCCGTGGCATGGGTGGCGGAGCGGAAGAATGTGCTGAGTACGCTGTTCTTCATTCTGGCGATCGGTGCGTATGTCCGGTATACGCAGAAGCCAGACTGGAGGCGCTATCTGCTGGTGGCGGCGCTCTTCGCTGCGGGACTGATGTCCAAGCCAATGGTCACCACATTGCCCTTCGTGTTATTGCTCTTGGATTATTGGCCACTAGACAGAATGACGCTTGAGACAGGCGACAGCGACCCGGAAACGATGAACGGCCTTCATCGAGTTGGATTCTGGAAGTTGGTGTTGGAGAAAGTGCCGCTGCTTTTTCTTTCGGCTGCGAGTGCACGGATCACACTCATTGCGCAGAAACGTGTGGAGCTTACCTTCGGCGAGCTTCCGCTCGCTGCACGAATCGAGAATGCGGTTGTGTCCTACGGATTATATCTTTGGAAAATGCTATGGCCAGCGCGATTGGCAGCGTTCTATCCTCATCCGGCAAACACGCTGCCGACGTGGCAGGTGATCTACTCCGCGCTCATTTTGGTCGGGGTGACGGCACTGGTAATCGTTTTTCGGCGCAAGCGTTACTTGCCGGTTGGATGGTTCTGGTACCTGGGCACGTTAGTTCCAGTAATCGGTTTGGTGCAGGTGTGGAAACAGGCGATGGCGGATCGCTTTGCTTACATCCCACTGATCGGAATTTTCGTAGTGATCGCCTTCAGCCTTGACGACTGGGCGGAGGCGAGAAAAGTCCGTACGGTTTGGCGAGTGATTCCGGCGTTGTGCGTATTGACGGCGCTGGGTTTCGCCACCTCCCGCCAAGTGACCTATTGGGGGAGCCAGTACGACCTGTGGTCGCGCTCGCTGGCGATTGAGGAAAGTCCGTTCGCGCATGACGCCGTGGGGGCCGCGCTCATCGATCCGGCACAAACGATGACGCAGCATGACCTGGAGAACCTGGATACGGAGCAGAAGCGTCTGGAGGAAGCACGCCGCCACTTTGAGCGGGCTTTGGAATTGTGCCGGCAACTAGCGCAGAGGGACGCAGGATCATGCTTGCCCGATATGGCTGAAGCGCTGAACAACTTGGGCTTCCTGGATCGAAGCCAGAACCGGCCAGAGGAAGTCCAGCGCAAGCATTACGAGGAGGGCTTGAAGGTTGACCGGCAATTGGAGCAGCGAGACCCTCTGGGAAGGTACCGATCCTATCTGGCAACGACGCTGATTAATCTCGCCAATCTCGATCTGCTCGAGAATCGGATGGACGAAGGGCGCCAGCACTATGAGGAGGCCTTGAAGATTGACCATCAACTGTTGCAACAGAAACTGGAGCCCTATCTTCCGGATATGGCGATGGCCCTGGCCAACCTGGCCTACTTGGATCGACGCCAGGATCGGATGGACGAAGCTCGCCCGCGCTCTGAGGAGGCTGTGAAGATATACCGTCAACTGGTGGAGCAGAACCCAGCCGCCTATCTGCCGACTATGGCCGGAGCGCTGAACAACCTGGGGTTCCTGGATGCAAATCAGTACCGGATTGAGGAATCCCGCGCTCACTACACCGAGGCCCTGAACATCTACCGAAAGCTGGCCGAGGTCGATCCCGGGAGATATTCTGCCGACGCAGCCAGAGTCGAAGCGAATCTTAAAGAACTGGATAAGAAGGTCAACTCCCGATAGGGAAGACGGAATGAGTCGCGCCCAAACTCTCGCGAAAGCCCGCGCCCAGAGCCGCCGGAAGGTGAAGGCCGAGAGCGTTTCTCCACCCGGGGCATTTCTTGCGGGCAAGAAGCTGAGCTCGATCCTCTGCATTGTGCTCGCGGGCGTCACCATAGCACTCTATAGTCCAGTCATTGGACATTCATTCATCGTCCTGGACGATCGCGATTACGTTGTCGCCAACACCCACGTCCACGAGGGTTTGTCGTGGAACACGATTCGGTGGGCTTTCACGTCGACGGGAGCAGCGAACTGGCATCCACTGACGTGGCTTTCGCATGCTCTCGACTATCAACTCTTCGCGCTGAATCCAGCGGGACATCATTTCGACAGCGTGCTGATTCATGCGCTCAACGCTGTTCTGTTATTTCTGCTGCTGGCGTGGATCGCTCGGCGCGTCGGGCCGAGCTTGCTGGTCGCGGCTCTGTTCGCCTTGCATCCGATTAATGTGGAGTCGGTAGCCTGGGTGGCGGAGCGAAAGAATGTGCTCAGCACGCTCTTCTTCTTTTTGGCGATTGGCGCTTATGGGTGGTATGCACAGAAACCGGGGTGGCGGCGATATGTGCTGGTCTTTGCGCTCTTTGCGGCGGGGCTGATGGCTAAACCGATGGTCATCACTTTGCCGTTTGTGTTGTTGCTGCTTGACTACTGGCCGTTGGAGCGAATGGCGGCGAGCAGAATAGAGAGCGAGACCAATTTTTCTCCCCGTTCTTTTGAAGTGCCTCGGGTGGGATTTTCGACACTGCTGCTGGAGAAAATTCCGTTACTTTTTCTTTCCGCTGGAAGTGCATTAATTACTTTACACGCGCAGCGGACAGGGTATGCGGTGCGGAGCTTGCATCAGTATCCGCTCACCGTCCGCATGGAGAATGCGGTCACAGCTTATGCCTTGTACTTTTGGAAAACGTTTTGGCCAGCGCGGCTTGCCCTGTATCCCCACCCTGCCCTTGCTCTGCCTGCGTGGCAATGGGTTCTATCCACGCTGCTTTTGATAAGCGTCACATTGCTCGTAATTGTTTTTCGCAGCCATCGCTATCTACCGGTTGGCTGGTTTTGGTTTCTTGGCATGTTAGTTCCGGTGATCGGCCTGGTGCAGGTCGGGGAAGCCAGCATGGCGGATCGCTATGCGTATCTCCCGCTGATCGGAATCTTTGTGATGCTTGCCTGGGGGCTTGTCGATTTGGCGGGCGCGAGGAAAGTGCCTGGGGTTTGGCGGATCATTCCGGTGTCGTGTGCGCTCGTGGCGCTGGCCTTCGCCACCTCCGGCCAGCTGAAATACTGGGAGAGCGATTACGACTTGTGGGAGCATACGCTGGCGGTCAACCAGCAAAATCCTTTTGCGCATGACGCTATAGGCTCCGCTCTCTTGGATCCGGATTTCGCGATGACGCCGAATCATCCGGAGCAATTGAACTCAGAGCAGCGCATGGAAGAAGCTCGCTGGCATTTCGAGCAGGCTTTGGACCTGCGTCGCCAACTGGCAGGGCAGAATCCCGCCACGTATCTGCCGGATATGGCAACGACATTGAACAACCTGGGAAATCTGGATCGACTCCAGAACCGGCCAGAGGAAGCCCACCAGCATTATGAGCAAGCCTTCGCGATTCACCGTCAACTGGCGCAGCAAAACCTGGAACCTTATCCGCCGGATCTGGCCCTCATCTTGAATAACCTGGGTGTCCTCGAGAAAAGCAACATGCAGGTGGAAGAAGCCGGCCAGCACTTCGAGGAAGCTCTCACGATCTATCGTCAAGCGGCGCAGCAGAATCCGGACGCGTACTTGCCCAAGGTGGCGGAGGCGCTCAATAATCTCGGGTTCGTAGAACGAAACGAAAACCGGCTGGAAGAAGCCCGCCAGCACTATGAAGAAGCCTTGCAGATTCGCCGTCAACTTGTGCTGCACGACCGAGCCAGCTATCTGCCGTACCTGGCCACGACTCTGAACGATTTGGGGATTCTGGATGCAATCCAAAAGCGCACCGACGACGCACGCCGCCACTACGAGGAAGCGCTACAGTCTTACCGCCAACTAGCGCAGCAAGAACCGGACACATATCTGTCGTATGTGGCCGCGAGTCTGAACAACCTGGCGCTCGTGGATGAGAGCCAAAACCGCATCGGAGAAGCTCGTGATCACTACACCGAGGCCGTGACGATCTACCGAGAGCTTGCTGAAAGCGACGCGGATAGATATGCAGGTGATGTTGCTCGAGTCGACGCTAGTTTGCAAGAACTGGATAAGAAAGGTCGTTCCCGATAGGGTGGACGAGATGAGCCGCGCCCAAACTCTCGCTAAAGCACGCGCCGAAGGCCGCAGGAAGGTGAAGGTCAAGCCAGTTCCCGGGATCGGGCCGTTTCTTACCGGCACGAACCTGACCACTGTGCTATGCGTTTTGCTTGCGGGCGTCACTCTTGCGCTTTACAGTCCAGTGCTGTGGCATTCGTTCGTGGTGTTGGATGATCGCGATTATGTTGTCGCGAATGCTCATGTCCATGATGGCTTGTCGTGGAACACGATCAAGTGGGCTTTCACTTCTACCGAGGCAGCGAACTGGCATCCGCTGACGTGGCTTTCGCATGCGCTCGACTATCAACTCTTTGCGCTGAATCCTGCGGGACATCATTTCGATAGCGTGCTGATTCATGCTCTGAACGCAGTGCTCCTATTTCTGCTTTTGGCATGGGCTACTCGGCGGGCGGCACCGAGTTTGCTCGTGGCGGCTCTGTTTGCCGTGCATCCGATCAATGTGGAGTCGGTAGCCTGGATAGCGGAGCGAAAGAATGTGCTCAGCACATTCTTTTTCTTTTTAGCAATTGGGGCTTACGGGCGGTATGGGCAGAAGCCAGACTGGCGGCGATACCTGCTGGTCTTTGCGCTCTTCGCGGCGGGGCTGATGGCGAAGCCGATGGTCATCACGTTGCCGTTTGTCTTGCTGCTGCTGGATTATTGGCCGCTCGATAGGATGCCGGTGGGAGGAATAGGGCCGAAGTCAGATCTTCCTCCCAACTCTTCCAGCGTGCCGCGGGTGGGATTTTCGCGACTGGTGCTGGAGAAGATTCCGCTGCTTTTTCTTTCGGCGGGAAGCGCTTGGATCACGCTTCGGGCGCAGCGCGTTGCAGAGCGAACCATGGCTGAACTGCCGCTCAGCATACGAACCGAGAATGCGGTGGTGGCTTATGGACTCTATCTTTGGAAGATGATCTGGCCGGCACGGCTTGCGTTTTATCCGCATTCCGTGGGCGCTCTGCCCGCGGGGCAGTGGCTTACGGCGGCGCTGGTATTAGTCAGTGTCACCGCTCTTGTCATTGTCTTTCGTCGCTTTCGCTACCTGCCGATGGGTTGGTTCTGGTTTCTGGGAACTTTGATTCCGGTGATCGGCCTCGTGCAGGTGGGAGAGTATGCCATGGCCGATCGCTACGCTTACATTCCGCTGGTCGGAATTTTTGTGATAATTGCTTTCGGGCTGGACGATTTGGTGGAGGCGAAGAAGGTCGGCAAGGCCTGGATGGCCGTTCCGGCGTGCTGCGCGCTCGTGGCGCTAAGCGTTGTCACCTTGCGGCAGATGGGTTATTGGGAGAGCGATTACGAGCTTTGGACGCACACTTTGGAAGGCGCGGAAAATCCGCTGGCTCATAACGCGTTGGCGATGGCGCTGATGCATCCTGACACGGAGATGACTCGGCATGACCTCGAGCACTTCACGACTGAACAGAGCCGTATGGAGGAAGCCCGCCTGCATTTTGAACGTGCTTTGGAAATGCGAGAGCCCATGGCGCAGCAGAATGCGGGCGCATATCTGCCGGACATGGCGCGGACGTTGAATAATTTGGGAAGCCTGGATCGACTGCAGAACCGGATGGAAGAAGCTCGTCAGCACTCGGAGCGGGCCCTGGAAATTTACCGGCAGTTGGCGCAGCAGAATCCGGATGTGTACCTGCCCTACCTGGCGGCCGCATTTGTAAACCTCGGCTCGCTTGACCGGCTGCAGAATCGCACGGAGGAAGCTCGTCAGCAATATGAAGAGGCTTTGAAAATTTACGGGCAACTGGCAGGTCAGGATCCTAACAAGTACTTGCCGAACGTCGCCATGACGCGGAATGAGTTTGCGTTGTTGGATGCCAGCCAGAACCGGATGGACGAAGCGCGGCAACAGTATGAGCAAGCCTTGAAGATTGACCGGCAACTGGCGGAGCAGAGTCCGGGCGTGTATAGGTCCGACCTGGCGATGACGCTGATTAATTTTGGGCGTCTGGACGCAATACAGAACCGGCTGGACGACGCGCGCCAGCACTATGAAGAAGCGTTGAAGATCGAACGGCAGCTTGCGAAGCGGGATCCGGCGGTGTATCTGCCTGACGAAGCGATGGTGTTGAACAACCTCGGAAGAGTGCATGGATTGCAGCGACAGATGGACGAGGCACGCCAAGACTTCGAGAGCGCTCTCGAGATTTATCGCCGGCTGGCGCAGCAAGATCCTGGCCGGTATCTTCCGGAAGTGGCGGGGATGTTGAACAGTTTGGGCCTGGTTGATAGAAGCCAGAACCGGATCGACGAGGCTCGTGCACACTATCAAGAAGCCTTGACGCTGCTGCAGAAAATGTCCGAGCGGGACGGAAGGTATGCGGGCGAGGCGGCGAGAGTCGAGGGTAGCCTGCAAGAATTGCGGAAGACGCCCAGTTCTAGTCGAGCGCCAAGATGAGCCGAGCGAAGAGTGTCTCGAAAGCTCATGCCCAGGGCCGCAAGACGAGACCGGCAATACTTCCGGAAAAAGGTTTATTCCTTACTCCCACGAATTTGAAAATACTCGGCTGCATTTTGCTGGCCGGCGTGACCATCGGACTGTACAGTCCGGTTCTCGCGCACTCTTTCTTAGTCTGGGATGATCACGACTACATTACCGCGAATCCGCATGTGCACGGCGGCTTGGCGTGGAACACGGTCAAATGGGCATTTACGTCGACCGAGGCGGCGAATTGGCATCCGCTCACCTGGCTTTCGCATGCTCTCGACTACCAATTGTTTGGAATGAACGCGGCCGGCCATCATTTCGATAGCGTGCTGCTCCATGCGGTCAATGTGGTGCTGCTGTTTCTGGTGCTGGGATGGATTACCGGGCGCGTCGGGCCGAGCTTCATGGTGGCAGCATTGTTTGCGGTGCATCCGATCAATGTCGAGTCGGTGGCTTGGGTCGCGGAACGCAAGAATGTTCTGAGCACGCTTTTCTTTATTTTGGCGGTCGCGGCTTATGCGTGGTATTCGTGCCGGCCTGACTGGCGGCGATATCTGCTGGTGGTTGGGATGTTTGCGGCGGGGCTGATGGCGAAGCCCATGGTCATCACGCTGCCGTTTGTTCTGCTGCTGCTGGATTATTGGCCGCTGGAGAGGATGACGCTCGACAACGCGAGCGGAGCCGCGTCTTCCTCTTCTTCTCCTTCTTTCTCTTTCGGTGCGCCCCGTCGGTCACTTCTCAGACTGGTGGTGGAAAAGATTCCGGTGTTCGTGCTTTCGGCTGCGAGCGCCTGGATCACCATGAAGGCGCAGCGAGGAGCGGTGCGGAATTTCGAAGAATTTCCATTGGCGATACGAGTGCAAAATGCTGTCGTGGCCTATGGGCTGTATTTATGGAAGATGCTTTGGCCGGAGCGGCTGGCATTTTATCCGCATACTGTTGATGCGCTTCCGGCTTGGCAATGGATTTTATCGGCGATAGTTCTGATTGGCATTACCGCGTTGGTAATTATGTTTCGTTCTCATCGCTACCTTCCGGTGGGTTGGTTCTGGTTCATGGGGATGCTGATTCCGGTCCTGGGATTGGTGCAGGTGGGCGAGGCTGCCATGGCCGACCGCTATGCTTATGTGCCGCTGATCGGGATCTTCATCATGATTGTGTGGGGCGTAGCCGATTGGGCACAAGCGAAGAAAGTCCATACTGCTTGGCTATTAGTTCCCTCGTTCTGCGCACTGGTTGCGCTCGGCTTCGCCAGTGTTCGCCAAATGAGATATTGGGGCAGCGACTACGACGTCTGGGCCCATTCGTTGGAGGTTGCGGAAAATCCATTTGCGCACAACGCCATGGGGACTGCGCTGATGAACCCTGCTGCGGAGATGACACAACTCGACCTGGAGAATTTTGATACTGAGCAGAAGCGGATGGAGGAGGCTCGGCGGCATTTTGAACGAGCTTACGAGTTGCGGCAACAACAGGCGCAGCGGGAACCGGAGAAGTATCAGCCTTATTTGGCGGGTTCGCTGAACAATCTTGGGACGGTGGATCGAGAACAGAACCGCACGGACGACGCCCGTCAGCATTTCAAGGGTGCGTTGAAGATCTATCGCCAACTGGCGCAGAAAAATCCGGACAGGTATCAGTACTACCTGGCGTCGACGCTCAATAATTTGGGACGCCTGGATCGAGCGCAGAACCATGCTGAAGATGCTCGCCGCCACTATGAAGAAGCGTTGCCGTTATACCGGAAACTCGCGGAGCAAGATCCGCACACCTATCTGCCGGATCTGGCTGCGATGTTGAACAACCTGGGGAATCTGGATGGAACCGAAAATCGATTACCGGATGCGCGCGGACACTTTGAGGAGGGGCTGAGGATCTACTCGTCATTGACCGAAGACGAGACGGGGAAGACCGGAACGGCATCCGGGCCGAATGGCGCGATCTACATGGCAGAACTGGCCACAACCTTGGGCAATCTGGAGGTGCTCGACGGACTCCAGAACCGGCCGGAGGATGCGCGCCAGCATTACCAGAAGTCCACGATAGTTTATGGTCAACTCGCCCTACGAGACCCAGACAAATATTTGCCGTATGTGGCGCGAACGGCGTACAACATGGGAACGCTGGATAAGAGCGAGAACAAGATCGAGGATGCGCGAGCAGAATATCAGAAGGCTCTGGATATCTTTCAGCGGCTGACGCTGGGCGACAGTCGTTATGCCAGCGAAGTTGCGAGGGTCGACGCCAGCCTGAAAGGACTGGCGTCGAAAACACTCGCTCAATAGGCTCGCGAAGAGCGAACTCAGCTACGGGGCAACTGAGAACACAGTGCCGTCGAAGTATTGGCCTCCGAGGCTGGTGGTTCCGTAGAGAACTCCACCGGATAACAGGAGACCGGCGGTTGTGTCGCCGCCGTCGCCGCCGCCGGAGAAGCTCCAGAGAACGGTTTCGGTCCACGGGCCGGTTTTGGTCGGCGCGAGTTTGAAGGCCACGCCTGAGTTCACTTGACCCACGCCGGTCGTGCCGTAGAGATTGCCGGCAGTATCAGTCACCACACCGTAACGCGCGTAGGCGCCGTCGGGGCCTCCAGTAAAGCTATAGAGGACACTCTCAGTGTAAGGGCCACCCAGTTTGCCCGGCGTTAGTTTGAAGACCGTTCCGTACCCAGACTTGCCGCCGAGGCCGGTGGTGCCGTAGAGCACACTTGATTTGCCGAGGATGATGCTGGCGTAGGGTTTGCCTCCGTCGGCGCCGCCAGTGAATCCGTAAAGAACGGTTTCAGTCCAGGGCTGGCCTTTCACTTTTGGCGGAGCCAATTCGAAGACTTCGCCCTGTGACGATGGGCCGCCGTCGAGGGTGGTGCCGTAGAGCGCGCCTGATTTCAGAAGCAATCCGCTGTAGGGTTTGCCGCCATCGGCGCGACCGGTGAAGTTATAGAGGATCGTTTCTTTCCAGATCTTGCCCGATTTCGTCAACTGGAAGACAGTGCCAAAATTCGATGCCCCGCCGACAGGCGTGGTTCCGCAGAGCGTTGCGCCGTCGAAAACCAATGCGGCAGAGGGATTGCCTCCATCGGACGCAACTGCCCCGAAGCTGTAGAGGATGGTTTCAGTCCACGTGCCGCCTTGCTGGGCGGGAGGAGCGAGTTTGAAAACCGTGCCTTGGCCGTGGGCTCCGCCGCTGGCCGTGGTGCCGTAGAGATTGCCCAGCTTGTCGAAGATCAGGCTGCCTTGCGGGCCAGAACCGTCGCCGACGTTTCCGCCCTGGAAACTGTAAATCACAGTGGGAGCCCACGTAGAAGCGGCAAGCTCGAAAACAGTGCCGCAACCCGAACCAAGATTACACTGCGTGCTGTTGCCACCCTCACCCGTGGTGCCGTAGAGGTTGCCGCCGCTATCGGCGATCAGACCGGCGTAGGGATTCGAGCCTCCAGTGCCTCCCGGAAAACTGTAGAGAACGGTTTCGGCGGTTGCGAAGGCGCTGGCGGCGAGCGCGATCACGGTTACAAGAGTTAAGAGATTGCGGGTTAGGACTGCGCGGGCGGAAGGTTGCATAGGAATCTCCAATACGTTCGTGCAATTTTTAGAAACTAGATTTTTTGAGCCCAAGGCCGCGGAAGTCGACCGGTCGTGTTTTAAGTGGTGCGACCTATTGTATTACGAAAACTGGTTACCAAAGCTGGTTACAAAACTGTTACGGAACTGCGGTTACGCTGACGATGGTCGCGGCCTGCATCGCGGCTTCAAGAGTACGTCCGGCGATAATTTTCCCGGTACTCGAAGGGACGACCAGAATATCGTCAGCCAGCATTGGCAAATCTGGAGCTTTGGCGTGCAGGATTTTTTTAAGCTCGACCGGTGTTTCGGTCATTCCCGTGGGACCCTTGCGCAGAATCTTTGCTCCGTTCAGCTTAGCCGTTCTCGAAGTGCCGCCCGCTAAGGCAACCGCCTTCAGGACAGTGAGACCGTTGGCGTCCATGAGGACGGCGCTGGGCCGTGCGACATCGCCAACCACGTAAGCGACATCGGCTTTACGGACGATGACGGTGTCGCGGGGGAAGACGGGAATGTTGCTTTGCGGATTGTCGCTCAGATTTCTCGAGACGGGCAGGACCACGGGGTTCTTGGGATCGTTGCGGTGGGTGACGGTGATGCTGTGTCCAGCTTTTTCCGTGAGGCCGCCGGAGGCTGAGATCAGGTCGAAAAGGTGCTGCTCTCCGAGAACGGGATAAACGCCAGGGCGGGCGACTTCTCCGAGGACGCTGGCTCCCTGCGAAGCGTATTCGCTGACGAAGAGGGAGACGTAGGGATCTTTGAGGAACTCGGAAAGGCGCTTTTGAATAAGCTGAGTTGCCTCTTGCAGTGTAAGGCCGGCTACGTGGGTTGGTCCGATGAGAGCGCAGTAGATGTCGCCGGTACTGGAGATGCGCGTCTTGGTTGTCAGCTCAGGGACGTCGTAGACGGTCATCTCGACCAGATCTCCGACTCCCAGTTGGAGGCTGGGATCGTTCTGGCGCGTGGCTTGAACGGCAGGAGAGAGGCTCGCCGCTTGCAGTGCATCCTTATTATTAATAGTTGTGTCGGATGCGGTCGTTTGCGCCGTCAGTTTCTGGGCCGGGGAGAGCAGCAGAAAGACTGCAAGGAATAACGATAAATATAAGATTTTAGGTGACTTACAGCGTGGGAACTGCATTCTTTACTGCCTCTGAGCTACGATCCAACGCGGTTTATTCTAACATGGATGGTGCGGGCTAGACAGGGAAATCGGCGCGGAATTGGCTGCAAAATTAGCGGGTGTGAGCCCGGGACCGGCATTGACTCGAGACTGGAGTACCGCCCTCGCTAAGCCGTCAGTTTTGACTTAGTGAAAAATCGCGCGTTTCAGCGGTCGAGTACATAGGTCCTTCGCTTCGCTCAGATGACAGCCACAAACAATCAAGGCCAAATCTATAGAGGCGATAATTCGTCTTCTTTTTCTTCTTTTTTACTCGTGACTAGTCTTTTCTCCAGGAATTCACGGGCCAGGTCTTGGCCTCCCAAGCCGAAGGAGATGGCTAGGCCCAGCATTACCGCCCCAAAGGAGATGGCGAAGGCAATGAGCATGGTTCGTTCGGCGATGCCGAGCACCTCGAAAACCATGGAAAGGGTGAAGATGCTGACGATAAGTCGGATGGTGACGCTCAGCAGGTGAGACGAACGAAAGTTCGCGTTGACTCCCGACAGCAATACGGCGCGGGAGATGAAGTTAGCCGCGAGAAATCCAAAGAAGAAAATCACCACGCCTACAAACAGGCGCGGGAGGAAGAGAAAAAAGCGCGCACTGTACTCCTGCAGACCGACGATGCCGAGCACGCTCACGCCGAGCAGGACGAAACCTATCCAAGCCACCCAAAAGACGAAGCGGCTTAGCAGTTCGGTGGAGGACGGGAGTGCGGCTTGGTTGAGCAGGCGGGTGGCTCCGGAGTTCTCGGAGAGTCGGGCAAATTTTGTTACGCGGAGAATGCTGCGGACGATGACTTTCAACGCGTAGGCAACAGCCCATCCTGCCAAAGCAACGATTAACATCACGATCAGGCGCGGCAGATAGTGGGCAAATCCACGGACGAGATCCTGCAGGGCGTTGGTCAGTTCGGTGACAACGATGTCGCGCATAAGCGCCTCACTTTCTTAGGTGATCGCGCAGCAGACTTGTCTTGCCTTGAATTTCGCTGCGAGCGGAGACGCGGTCAGCCGCGCCTCTACCGGTCGTTCGTGCTTGTTCTTTGTTTGTATCCGGTCATTTTTTCTCATTTTTCTCATTCCAAATTTCCAGCAAATGCGGCTTCAGGCGTTCGAACTCGACGCACAGGGATTCCACGTTGGCTTCGATTTCCTGGTCAGAACGATCTGCATTTTCAAGCAAGAACGACAAAGTCCTTCCGCGGAACAAAGGTACTAAGGCCTGCAGAATGTGGTCACGGTTGATTGTCGATTTGTGATAAGAGGCTGCAAACTCGAAAACTGTAGTGGCCCAAGGGGCGGCGGGGTAATTGAAGTTAGCGATTGGAAGAGTCGCAATTTTCTGTAACTCGGCGAGCGTCGAGGGCGAGAGGATGGAGTGAAAGACGGGTTCGAGTTGGGCGACACCGGTGGCGAACATCTCCGCCAGTCGTTCGCGATTGACGCTGCGAGTATCGGACGCTGCTTCTTCGGGTTGAACGCCTAATGCGGGGACTGGCTGCGAGCCTGTGATGGTACTCCAGAGCGGAAAATTGCTGTCGAGTGACCAGAAGAGCGCGCCCACGGTGCGGCGCATGGCCTCGACCAGATCGGCCGGAGCGCGATCCTGAGCCTTGAGGCCGAGATAGGATTGGCAGACGCGGTAGCTTCCAGTAATGGCGGTCACTGTCAGACAGATTTCGGCGCCGCTACGTCCCCAATCGTCGTGCCAGATCTCTTTATCCAGAAAATCGGTGGCCAGACGGGCGGAGACGGCGAACTCCGAGGCGTAGGGCTCGCGGATGGCGTAGCCGTAGATGGCACGGGTCAGGGGGTAGAGAAGGTTCCGCATAAGCAGGCCTTCAAATTTCTGCCGACGATAGAGAGGGGAGACGAAATCGAAATTATTGTTGTAGACGGGACGGACCAGGCGCTGGAGCCAGTCAGACTCCATGGTGGTCGAGTCAGGCGAAACGATGACCGAGGCTTTCGCGCGTAGGAGATCGGCGGCGGCGAGGATGGTGCGGAGAGCGGTTCCGGGATCGGGACTCGATGCGTATTGAGTGGTGATGCAGTGCAACGTACGAAGGGCGTAAATCTTGTTGCCCTTGCGCAGGGCATCGTGGGGATCATTCTTGTTGGGCTCGTCTTTTCTAACGTCATCGATGGAAACGCCGCGGACGAGGTCGGGGGTTCCGTCTTGCGAGCCTCCGTCGGCGTTGATGATTACCGCCCGCTCGCGGGGGAAACATTGCAGGATCCCGGCTTGAATCGCCTGGATGACGGGCTCGATGGTCTGGGCGTTGTTGTGCGTGGGGAGGCCGACGAGGATATCCACTTCGCCTACGTTGATGAGCTGGCGAAGGAAATCATCGGTTAGCAGGGCTTCTTCGGCCAAGAATTTCTCCCAATCGTTTTGTCACGCCGCAACCGGAACCCAGCGGCTAAAGCCGAATCTTAGCTAAACCTTTATCGCAGCGGTAAACCGCTGCGCCACCCAAACGCAAAGCCGCGAGAGCAAATCATCAGCAAAAGCGCAAGAGCAAATCATCAAATGCGGCGCAGGCGGAACCAGTAGAACTGGTAGGGGCCCATGGTTAGTAGATAGGGCACGTCGCCTATGCGCGGAAAAATGTTTTTGCCGAACATTTCGATCAGGATGTTTCCTTTGTAGCGGCGCAGGTCAAGTTCGACGGCTTGCGCGGCGCTGGAAAGATTATTGACGACCAGAACCATTTCTTTCCCTAATTGCCGGAAGTACGCCAGGATGCGGTGATTGGCGGGGTAGAGAAATTCGATGGAGCCGGAGCCGAAGACCGGACTGAAACGGCGCGTAGCCAACAGATGCTTCATCCAGGAGAGCAAGGAATGATCGGTGCGCTTTTGCGAGAGGACGTTCACGGCCTGGTATCCATAGACGGGGTTGAGAATCGGGGGCGAGTATAGCTTTTCGGGATCGGCCGCAGAGAAGCCTCCATTCCATCCGCCGCTCCATTGCATGGGCGTTCTTACTCCGTTGCGATCTCCCAGGTAAATGTTGTCGCCCATGCCAATTTCATCGCCGTAATAAATGATGGGAGTGCCGGGCAACGACATGAGCATACCGTTCATCAGCTCGATTCTCCGGCGGTCGTTATCGAGCAGCGGGGCGAGACGGCGGCGGATGCCCAGGTTAATCCGCATTGCCTTGTCGCTGGCATAGATGTCGTACATGTAATCGCGCTCGATGTCGGTGACCATTTCCAAGGTCAACTCGTCATGGTTACGAAGAAAAAGACACCACTGGCAATTGGAGGGGATCTCCGGCGTCTGCTGCAGGATCTCAGTGATGGGCTTGCGGTCTTCGAGGCGCAGACCCATGAACATTCTTGGCATCAGGGGGAAGTTGAAGGCCATGTGGAATTCATCGCCGTTGCCGAAGTAGGGACGAAGATCGGCGGGCCACTGGTTGGCTTCGGCTAGCAGCATAGTGCCGGGAAAATGTTCATCTACTTTTTTGCGCAGTTCGCGGATGATTTCATGGGTCTCGGGGAGGTTCTCGCAGTTGGTGCCTTCGCGTTCGATCAGGTAGGGGACGGCATCGAGACGGAAGCCGTCGACTCCCATCTCTAGCCAGAAGGTCATTACCTGCCAGATTTCTTCGCGGACGGCGGGGTTGTCGTAATTCAGATCGGGCTGATGGCTGAAGAAGCGATGCCAGTAGTAGGACTTGGAGATGGGATCCCAGGCCCAGTTCGACATCTCGGTGTCGAGGAAGATGATGCGTGTGCCGTTGTACTTTGTATCGGTCTCACTCCAGACATACCAGTCGCGCTTGGGATTATCACGTGAGCTGCGGGATTCCTGGAACCAGGGATGTTGATCGGAAGTGTGGTTCGCGACCATCTCGATGATCACGCGGAGGCCGCGGTCGTGGGCGGCGGAGAGAAACAGTTTGAAGTCTTCGAGGGTGCCGTAGCTGGGATGGACGGAACGGTAATCGGCGATGTCGTATCCGTCGTCGCGCAGCGGAGACGGAAAGAAGGGCATCAGCCAGATTGCATTGACGCCTAGCTCCTGAATGTAGTCGAGTTTTTGCGCGAGGCCCTGAAAATCGCCGATGCCGTCTCCGTCGCTGTCGAAGAAGGTGCGGACGTGGATCTGGTAGATGGTCGCGTTTTTGTACCATTCGGCTTCGCGCGTTAACGGCAAGATTCCTCCCAACCCCCCTTAGAGTTAATTTCGACCCCGCGCGGCTATGCCTGAGGATCAAATCCCGATGTACATAGAATAATTCACATATTGCGAGATGTGGAAAAACCGGGCTGGTTTTGCTGAAGTGTCGGAGGTTGCTTCCACCGTCATGCGGGCCACAAAGCCCGGCTCTTCTCTAATCCAATTCAACAGCATGGGCGAAATTGGTTTCCCAATACGAAGCTGTGACCGGGATCACAGGCACCTGTGACTTCGGACGTAGCGAGTCTTTTACATGGACAGGCATAATCCACAGACCGATTGTCGACAAGTTGAGTGGAATAAGAAATGTTGTCCGAGCCCGGATGCATGACTTTGACCTGAAATTTACACTCTCCTGACATTTTTTCGCGGCATTTGCGCGATGAATAGGGATGCGCCTCTTGAGGTAGCTGTTCAGGTAGGAGGCGAGAATTGACATTGTCAAGAGGCCATCAAATGGAGACGCGTCATTCGATTTTTCTGGTTTTTGTTTTCGCCCTTACCTTCGTGCTCGTAACCGGAACGAGCCATGCTATTCCGGCTTTTGCGCGGCAGTATGGCACGTCGTGTACCACCTGCCACAATGACTTTCCCAAGCTCAACGATTTTGGTAAGGCGTTCAAAGACGCCGGATTTAAATTTCCCAAAGACGACGACACCTTCATTAAAGTTCCTCCCGTGATGCTGGGAGCGCCGGCGCAGAAAGATATGTGGCCGCATGTTGTCTTTCCGGGAACCATCCCAGGGATGCCGCAAATCGGGTTGCGCTACAACCAGTTTTTTCAGTACACGAGCGGGAACGCCAACAACTACTATCAGATCCCCCCTGGAACGCCGGCTGGTACTGCGCTGTCTCCCACAATTCCACGGACCGATTTCGAGGACGGTTACTTCAGCATCTTTATGGCCGGAAATTTTGGCAGCGACATCGCCTTCTGGGTAGATGACGATCTCAGCGTTGCCGGGCTAAACGCGAACGGCGCCCTCGGCGACGGTTATCTGCGATTCGTCAACATCGGACGCTTTCTGAAGCTGCCAACCGATGCCTTGACGCTGCGGTTCGGCCAGTTTGAACTTGACCTGCCGTTCACACAGGCTCGGTCAATCAATATCAGCCCCTACGACATCTATACCGAGGCGAACATTGGATCGAGTAGTCAGAACGTGAATAACCAGTTCACCATGGGTGACGCCGCGCAAGGAGTTGAATTCAGCGGAGGGCACCAGTACGGGGGCTACCACTACTCGCTCGCGATTGTGAATCAGAACACCAGCGGCGGGGTGGCGGCGGCTCCGTCCAATGTGTCCACGCCATCAGCCTTTTTTTCAGACTCGAACTACAAGGATATCTACGCGCGCTTCTCTTATCGCTTTAACCTTGAAAAGGATCCGGCAAGCCGTCGCGATATTCAGGCGGCGGGAGCCACGGGACCGCACGATCATACATACCTTAATTTGGGATCTTTTTATTATGAAGGTCGATCGGTGCAGCGCTTCGCTTCCGCGACAGAAACACTGCTGACGGCTCGTGAGCCCTTCTATCGTGCCGGCGGCGACTTCAGCTTCAACTATCGGACGTTCAACCTGTTCGGTCTCTACATGTATGGTCACGATCAGGACCAGACGTTCAACAACAACATTACCGGTTTTGTTCCGGGCAGTGCGGCCAAGTTTAACGGCGGTTTTCTTGAGGCCGACTATCTCGCATTGCCATGGATGATGACGATCATGCGTTGGGACCACGTCCAGTCATCGGGAGACTTTTTGAACGGGCCAGGCTCTTCGAATTACTACGCGCCGGTGGGGAGCACGCGCGACCGGTTTACACCCGGCGTACAGTTTTTGATTCACCCCAATATCAAGGCGTCGTTCGAATACCAATTCCGTCCGCAACAGGCGCTCACCTACAACGATAACGGGCAGCCGGTATCTCCATTCCGGACCAATGTTTTCAACAGCGCATTAGAATTCGTGTACTGATTTGGGGAGCGGCGTCTCCCCTTAGACATTTGTCAAATATTTCTTTAAGAACGAGGAGAAAAAATGAAAGCTAGTCTTTTGTTGGCAGCAATGGCGATGGCCCTGATTGCGACTTCGCAAGCGGGCACGATCAGCGGCAAAGTTTCGGGCGTGAGCGGCGAGTCTGTGGTTTATGTGGAGGCGCCGGCAGGGAAGACTTTCCCCGCTCCCACGCAGCAACCGGTGATCGACCAGAAGGGCCTGATGTTTCAGCCCCATATCACGGCGGTGCAGGTCGGAACGACCGTGCAATTCCTGAACAGCGACAGCGTTGCCCACAATGTTTTCTGGCCTTCCGTCGGCGGCAATAAGAAGCTTACTCACAACCTCGGAACTTGGCCTAAGGGCGATAAACGTCCGTTCAAGTTTGATAATCCGGGGGCGGTGCCGCTGTTGTGCAATGTGCATCCGGAGATGTCCGGATATGTCGTGGTATCGCCGACGCCTTACTTTGCGACGACGGACAAGGCGGGCGACTACAAGATAGAGAACGTCCCTGACGGCAGTTATAGCGTGACGGCGTGGCATGAGGGTGCGAAGAACCAGACGAAGCCGGTGACGGTAAGCGGCGACAGCAAAGCCGATTTCACGCTCAGCAAGTAGTCGATCATGGAGGGCGGGAATCTCGCCTGCCGTGCCATCAGCGTGGTCTAAGGCATGCCGGTCGCAGACGCCCAGCTATAGGGAAGCCATCATTGCTGAAACGATTTAAAGACAAGCGAGTCGACGGGGAGTGGTTGAACACCAACTTCCCGTGCATGATGGCTTGCCCTGCCCATACCAATGCGGGACGCTATGTCTCGCTTATTGCCGAAGGGCGATTTGAAGATGCTTATAAGATCGCTCGCGATCCGAATCCCCTGGCGAGCATTTGCGGACGCGTTTGCGCGCATCCTTGCGAGACCGCCTGTCGGCGTGGAGATATCGATCGTCCGATTGCAATTCGGGCGCTGAAGCGCTTTTTGACGGAGCGGCATGGGCCGGAATCGAAGCGTCCGGTCGATGTTTACGCGGGACGGGCGCAGACCAGGTTGCCGTTTAAGGTTGCTGTGGTCGGCGGCGGCCCGGTGGGATTGTCGGCGGCGCACGATCTTGCGCTCATGGGCTATTCGGTCACAATTTTTGAAGCTTCCCCAGTGGCTGGCGGCATGCTTTATCTCGGCATTCCTGAATATCGATTGCCGCGCGATGTGGTCGAGGCGCAGGTGCGCGAGATTCTTGCTACTGGCGACATCACTCTCAAGCTCAATCACGCAGCGGGGCGTGATTTCACGATTTCGGAGTTGCGCTATCAAGGATTCGATTCCGTGCTGATCGCGGTGGGTGCCCATCGCAGCCGCGACCTCACAATTCCTGGGGTGGACCTGGACGGCGTCTATAAGGGCATCGACTTTTTGCTCAACGTAAATCTTGGCTACAAGTTTACGATCGGTAAAAAAGTTATTGTGATCGGCGGCGGCAATGTGGCGATGGACGTGGCGCGATCGGCGGCGCGCGAGGTGATCCGGCGGCATGTGGCGGGGGTGGAAGACCTGGAGCCTTCGCAGGAAAATGTAACCGCCGTCGCGACAAAAGAAATGGTTGACGTTTCACTTTCCGCGCTGCGACTGGGAGCGCAGGAAGTGCACCTGGTCTGCCTGGAAAATCGCGAAGAGATGCCGGCGGCGCTGGAAGAAATCGAAGAGGCGGAGACGGAAGGGATCATCATGCATCCCGGCCTCGGGCCTAAGCGCATGGTTGGGAAAAATGGACGAGTGACAGGGCTCGAGACGCTGAAGACGAAGTGGGTTTTCGATGAGAACAGGCGCTTCAATCCGGCGTTTTATGAGGGCAGTGAAACACTGTTGGAGTGCGACACCATTATTATGGCGGTCGGACAGGCTCCGCGGCTGGATTTTCTTAAGCCCGAAGATGGCGTCGAGTTGTCGCCGCGAGGTTTGATTGCGGTGAATCCGCAGACGCTGATGACCTCGGCGAACGGAATTTTTGCCGGGGGCGATTGCGTGTTTGGACCCCGGCTGATTATCGACAGTGTGTCGGATGGGAAACGTTCGGCGATGGGCATCGACGAGTACCTGCGGCTGCATCGGGCGCGGGAAGCGGCGGCGGGAGCGGGTGGTGGGGACGAGCGCGCAGGCTGGGATGTGTCTAGCGGCGGGGCGTCCATTGAGAGTGTCGCGGGCGGACGGCATGCTGCCACCGGCATCGACGAATTCATGCTGGAAGAGCGGCACCCTGAGCCCATTATCGAAGTTGAAGTGCTGAAGCGTCACAGCATGCCACTGGAGCTGCTGGATTTAGTGCGGCCGCCGATTCCTATGCTCCCGCTGGAGCGCCGCACCGGAATGACGGAGGTAGAGATTGGCTATGATTCTCTGTCGGCGATGGAGGAGGCGCAGCGCTGCCTGCATTGCTGGGTGAACACGGTCTTCGAGGGCGTTCCGGAAGACGGAAGCATGTGCATTCTGTGCGGCGGGTGCGTGGATGTCTGTCCGGAGAATTGCCTGTCGCTGGTCTCGCTGGATCGGATTGCGTTCGAGCCCGAGACGGTGCAGCACATTCGCGATAATCAGGAATTGTTCGGCGTGGAGTTGAATGAAGTGGCGGCCGACGAACTGGCAATCGTCACCGGGTCGGCGATGTTGAAGGACGAAACCCGTTGCATCCGGTGCGGCCTGTGTGCGGCGCGCTGCCCCGTAGGCACGATCACGATGGAGTCTTACAACCTGGTCTCGGCTGAGCCGACGGGGTTGATTTCGGTGGAGGCGATTGACAGGCCACTTCGCGGTGCCTCGCCGGCCGCGGGAGGTCCGCGCTAGGGTTCGAGGAATTCATGCCTGATGATAAAAAAATTACGCCGACGGAGTCGGGTAACGAACTGAATCGTCGCGCATTTTTCGTAAAGCTCGGGGTAGGTTCGCTCGGCATCGCCGCGGCCGGAACAGCGGCGTTCTCGTATCAGTTTCTGTCGCCCAATGTTCTGTTCGAACCGTCTCCCATCGTTAACGCGGGCAAGCCGGGAAATTATGCGGTGAATTCGGTGACGCTCGATGTGAACACGGGAATTTATCTGGTGCATGCCGAGGAAGGTTTTTTTTCGCTGAGTGCCATCTGTACGCACCTGGGTTGCCTGACCGCATGGAAGCCGGAGGCAGGCAGGATCGAGTGCCCGTGCCATGGCAGCAAGTTTTATGTACTGGATCCGAAGAAAACGCCGGGCGAAAAAATTGAAGGGCCCGCGCCCCGGCCTCTGCCGTGGCTGCGGACGTGGATCAGCGATGATGGCGATCTGATGGTGGACCGGTCGATGACGATTCGTCCGATGCAGTTTGTGAGGGTGTAAGGGTGGCGAAGACGATCGCGAATTATTTCGACGAATTGCGCGGTACGCGGGTTTGGCGCTCGGTATTCCGTGGTGGGATCGGGTCGAGCACGCTCCGGCGCGCGCTGGCCGTGCAGCAGAACGTCTTTCTGCACCTTTTTTCGACCAAGGTGCGGACCCGGATGCTCGGGTTCAGTGCAACCTGGTACCTGGGCACGCTTACGTTCGGAACATTTCTCATCCTTGTCATCACCGGCATTCCGCTGATGTTCTATTACCATCCGTCTGTGCCTCAGGCTTATGCCGACACCAAGGACCTGCAGTTTGTCGTTTCTTCGGGATTGTTTCTGCGCAACCTGCATCGGTGGTCGGCGCATGCCATGGTGTTTCTGGTGTTCGCGCACATGTTCAAAGTGTTTTACCGGGGAGCGTATCGGGCTCCGCGCGAATTTAACTGGGTGATTGGCGTTGTCCTGCTGTTGATTACCCTATTCCTCAGTTACACCGGCTACTTGCTGCCGTGGGATCAACTGGCATTCTGGGCGATTACGGTGGGCTCGAACATTGCTTCTGCCGTGCCGGTGATGGGCAACAAGATCCACTTCCTGATGCTGGGCGGCAATATGGTCAACGCCAATGCTCTGCTGCGTTTCTACGTTTTGCACTGCATGATTCTGCCGCTGGTCGCGATCCTGTTTATCGCGGTGCATTTCTGGCGGATTCGCAAGGATGGCGGACTCTATGCGCACTCGAGCGAACCGGGAACGCTTGCCGTGAAGGCGGCTCCGGTGATTGCGAAGGAGGTTCAAGCTCAGCTCTAAGTCCAATTTCAATTCCTATTCCAAATGGCCGATCCGACTAACAATCCGAAAGATTTTGTTGCTGGCGTGGACTCAAATGCGCGCAAATCGCCGACACGCGTGGTTTTCGTTACGCGACGAACGTCCGCGCAGGTCAAGGTTCGGGACGAGGACCAGGTACAGACTTATCCCGAAGTTCTGTTTCGTGTGGTGGTTGCCATCGAGGTTTTGGCGATCGCGCTCGTGACCATGGCGTTATTGTTTAACGCCCCGCTCGAAGGCATTGCCGATCCTTCACACACTCCAAATCCGGCGAAGGCGCCCTGGTACTTCCTGGGACTGCAAGAGATGCTGCATTACTTTCCTCCCGTGGTTGCAGGAGTGCTGGTGCCGGGACTCGTGGTGATGGCGCTGATTGTGATTCCTTATTTCAACATCAACATCGAGGCGGAGGGATTGTTTGCGAAGCATCGCAAGCGCCGCCTCCTGATTTTCTATTTGTCGGCGGCGACGCTTTGCCTGTTTTTGCTGTTCTTCAACGTAATCGTGGCGCTCGTGCCGACCTTGATTGTCGCGGGATTTATGGCGGTGGCAGCGTACAGTTCTCCGCAATCGGAGTCGGCTTTCCGGCGCGGCTTGGCCGCCAAGCCACTTTCTTTCTGGATCATGACCTGGTTTCTTTTTGAACTCACGGTGCTGACGGCGGTCGGCACCTTCTTTCGCGGCCCGGGCTGGTCCTGGGTGTTGCCCTGGAGAAGTTAAGTGCCATCGTCCTCTGAATCGTCGGCCTCAAAAAAGAACGCCTTGTTTTCCTTATGGCGAACTTTATTTGGCGATCCGGTGCGCGCTTTCGGCTCGGTCAGTTTGCTGCTATTGATTCTGCTTGCGATTGCTCCGGCCAAGAATCATTTCAGCGAGTGGCGTCATTATCAGAATAAATATCTGTCGCTTATTAAAAACCGCGGCGACGCGATTACGCTGCAGCGGCATTTTCGAGAGCATGATGGCATTCAGCAGATCTGGCTGCCGCAACTTGGAGTCGTTGATCGCTGCATTACTTGTCACGTCGGCCTAAAAGAAGCCAGCCTGGCCGACGTCAGCGCACAACCGTTCCGGCGGCATCCGGTGATTCCGCACACGCTGGACCAGTACGGATGCGCGATGTGTCACCGCGGGCAAGGCCCTGCCACCACGGTCGAAGAGGCGCATAGCAGCACTCTGGCGTGGGAGCAGCCGATTCTGCCGGCGCGTTATGTTCAGTCCTCTTGCGGGCAATGCCATCGCGAGGCCTTGACGGGCACTCCGCAATTGAATTTGGGACGCAACCTGCTGGCGCGTTATGGATGCGTGCACTGCCACATTATCAAGCTAGCCGACGGCAGCACGATGAAACCGACGGACGATCCTCCGTCGCTGGAACATGTTGCCGACAAGACGACGCGAGAATGGATTTACGCGTGGTTAAAGGATCCGCAAGCATACGCCGTCACCGCGACCATGCCGAATTTCAAGTTGAGCGATCCGGATGCGCGTGATATTTCGGCATTTTTGATTTCGAATAGTGCGCCGGTCGACGGAGATTCCGTGGCCGTCGCATCTGCCAATACGAAAGACAAGACGCCAGATCCCACGGCTGGAGCCAGTTTGTACGGAGAGTCATTCTGCGCGTCTTGTCACGCTGTGCAGAACGCCGCGGGCAACGTGGTGGGCGGCGATGTGGGGCCGGAACTGACTCGCGTCGGCAACAAGGTCAAGCCGGAATGGTTGCAGGGATGGTTTCGCAATCCGCGCGTTTACGATCCGGGAACGGCGATGCCGCACTACCGGTTCAACGATACGCAGGTATCGTTGCTGTCTGGCTTTTTGGGCAACAAGACGGATGCTGATCTGCTCGCGAACGTTCATCTGGATGCGGCCACGCCGGAGCAGATTGCGCACGGCAAATTCCTGGTCAACGAAAAGGGTTGCGCCGCGTGCCATGAAATCAAGGGCATCAGGAAGCCGGATAATTTTGCCCCCGAGCTGACTCATATTGGCAGCAAGCCTCTTACGCAAGTTCTTTTTCTGCCGGG
Source organism: uncultured Acidobacteriaceae bacterium (assembly GCA_963775845.1). Lineage (GTDB taxonomy): Bacteria > Acidobacteriota > Terriglobia > Terriglobales > Acidobacteriaceae > Acidiflorens. Next base: position 421,328 of record CAVZKN010000003.1, read on the forward strand.
AATGACGCATGCGATTCCGGATTACATTGCGGCCAAGATTCGCCAGCCGCGGTTGTTTGGAGCGGCGCTGAAGATGCCGCAATTCACGCTCGCTCCCGCCCAGGTCGACGCGTTGACCACTGCGCTGCTGGCGCTAACCGACCGCGCGCATGACTTGCCCATGGCGTTGACGGTGCCGGCGAAACCGGCTTCTTCGTACCAGCCGGCGGGCAAGGCGGGCCGCCTTATGTCGGACCTCGCTTGCTTCAGTTGCCATGCGATCAACGGGCGTGGGAGCGACATCGCTCCCGATCTTTCGTGGGAAGGCAGTTCGGTGCAGCGAACGTGGCTGCTGGCGTTTTTGAAAAACCCTGGAACGCTTCGGCCGGCGCTGATCCGGCGCATGCCTCGCTTCAATTTGTCGGACGCCGATGCGACGGAGCTGACCGATTACATCATGACGGTTTATCAGACTCCGGCATTCGATCGTGATTCGATGCCTTTGAGCGGGTATCCCGCGGACCAGGTGGAGAAGGGAAGGCAGCTTTTCTATTCGAAGTACGCCTGCCAGGGTTGCCACATTGTGGATACCAAGGTGGACAAAGGGTATGTTGGTCCGACGCTGACACAGGTGGGATCGCGTCTGACTGCAGCCTGGATTTATCAGTGGATGCGGGATCCACAGACCTTGCGTCGGGGAACCATTGAGCCAAACCGCAACATGAGCGAGGAAGACGCGCGCGCGCTGACTGCATTTCTTATGACGCAGAAGGGCTCCGGCAAGCAGGAGGCCAAGAAGTGAAAAGACAGCGGCCCACCTTCTTGTTGCGTACACTCTTCGTGATCTTTTTCACGTTGATGTTCGGAGCGTGCGCAAGAAAGCCGGGCTCCGCTGCCGCACTGAGGCCTACCGGATTTGGCGCGGCGCTCGTCGAATCCAGCGGAGGGAAACAAATAGGGCCGACGGGCATGGTGTTGGCTCAACCGTTGATCGTGCAGGTAAACGATGAGCAGGGAACGGCGGTTACGGGGGCACTGGTCGAGTTCAGCGGGCCTTCGGGCTTGAGCTTTGATCCTCCTAACGGGCTGACAGATTCCAGCGGACAACTCAGCACGAACGTTGCTCTCGGCGGCATGGCCGGCCGCTATCAACTGACGGCGCGTACTTTTACTAAAGCGCAAAAGCCGGTCGAACTGAAGAGCGAAGAAATTGCCTTGGGCTATCAGCAGGAGTTGGGATTTCAGCTCGATAACAAATATTGCGCTCGCTGCCACAATCCGGAGTCGTCGGCGGAGCGAGTTTCTAATTACGATAATCTCGAGGTCAAGCCGCATCCGTTTACCGAGGGCGACACGCTGAACAAGATGAGCGATGCCGATCTGGCCGCTATCATCGGGCATGGCGGACCGGCGCTCAACAAGTCTGCTTTGATGCCTCCCTACGGCTATACTCTCAGCAAGAGTGAGATCGAGGCGCTGATTGCTTACATTCGCCTTGTCTCCGATCCTCCTTATCATGCGGCGGGAATGGTGTATGCGCAGAAATAGAGCAGGGCGATTCGGCCCGGTTCTATTTTTGATGAGTCTGGCGGTTTTCGGCGGACTCTCGGCTACTGCATTGTCCGCTCAAGTTGTATCGCCGGTGGAGATTAAAGACCCGGCGCTGCGGGCCCTGCAGCAGCAGTACACGAGCGACATGGCGCGGGTGGGCGCGGAGATTCTTTCCATCCATTTTGATTATCCGTTTTATCTCAGCCGCAAACTGGATCTTGACGAGGCTCGGCAGCAGGTTGCCGATCAGACTTCGATTCGGTTTGACACCTTCAGCGACAAGACGGTGCTGGCGATCACGGGAAATTATTATGCGGCTTACTCGGCACAGAGGATCAGTCCCGAAAAGCGTGCTCGCAACACGTTTCTTAACGTGGTCATGCCTGTCTTGAAGTCGGCCGTACCGATTTTTCAGAACAACGAGCACGTGCAGGGATTCGCCATTGAAGTGTCCCATCACATCATGGGCAAGGTGATGGGAGTGCAGATGGAGCATCCCGAAAACCTGATGGTGTATCTGCCGCGGGGCGGGGCGATCAAACTGCTTTCTGCCAAGGATGAAACCGCCCAGCAGGCGGCGTTGCTGCAGGGCGAGGTGTATCTTAACGCGCGGCCGATTTCAATCTGGCTCAACGACGATGTGCTGCCCGCGGCGGTGAGCGATCAGGGCGAGGATCCGGCCACTTCTGGTACGGGTCATTCTGCTGCTTCGCAAGCCGAACGGAAGCAGGATCGGTCCGAGAGTGGGAATGCAGAGAAGGGAAGCACTGCTCCAGTTTCTTCGATCCAGGCGAAGGCGGCAGAGCTACCTCCTCCTCCTCCTCCTCCTCCTCCCGCGCGTGACACTTCGGCTCCGGCGCTGGAGGCGGTACAACTCTCGGATCAGCCGGTGATTGATCGGATGGTCAAGGAGTTGGATGGGCAAGCGCATTTCGTTTCTTATGCTCCTCCTAAGTTTGTGGCGTTTCGCGCGGGAATCTATCTTGAACTCTCTTTGAATTCGACCTTGCCGGCTTCGGCTGCGGGCTCGCGCTATAAGCTCGCGGCCATGGCTTTTGATGAGCACATCGTGCATCTGATCCGGCCGCTGGTGGCTGACTTCAAGGACGCTCTGGATTTTGACGGGATTGGATTCAGCACGAATATTCATCTGGCGGCGGGGAAGGCGGATGGCAAGTCTGCTGCCAGCGCGTCCGAGGCTGTAGAGTTTTTCTTTCCGCTGGCTTCTCTGCGATGTTATGAGAAGTACGATTGCACGGGACAGCAACTGCTGGATGCGGGGACAGTGCTCATCAACGGGGAGCGCGTCGCGCTTGATTTGCAGATTGCCGAGGGCGGCTCTAATCACTGAGTTTCGCAGGCTCAGCAGCTAAGGCCTCCATGGCTCGCTATTTTCCCGAGGTCTCCTCCAAACCGCGGTACTTCAACATCGCTTTGGTGTTGGGTGGAGCGCCTCGCCAGGTGTCGTAGAGTTTTTCCAGCTCTTCTGTGTTGCCTCGTGACAGGACCATCTGGCGGAAGCGATCGCCATTCGCCCGCGTCAAGCCGCCGTGGTCCAGAAACCACTGGTAGGCGTCGTCGGCCAGCATCTGTGTCCAGAGGTAGGCGTAGTATCCAGCGCTGTAGCCGGCTCCTCCCCAGATGTGGGCGAAATAGGTCGAGCGATATCGCGGGGGAACATAGCTGACATTCAAGTGCGTTTTGTCGAGCGCCTGCTTTTCGAATTCGTCAGGATTTTGCAGCGGAGCAGTCGCTGGCAGCGTATGCCACTGCATGTCGAGTTCAGCTGCGGCCAGCAGTTCGGTCATGTCGTAGCCTTTATTAAAGACGGTCGACGACTCCTTGAGTTTCTCCGCCAGCTCTTTGGGCATGGGAGCGCCAGTTTTGTAGTGTTTTGCGTAGTGAGCAAATACTCTGGGATCGCTAGCCCAATGTTCATTGAACTGCGAGGGGAATTCCACGAAGTCACGGGCCGTGGCCGTTCCTGAGAGCGATGGATATTCGGTATCGGCGAACATGCCATGCAGGGCGTGTCCGAATTCGTGGAACATGGTAATGACGTCGGTGAAGGTGATCAGGGCCGGTTCGCCCTCGACCGGCTTTTGCAGATTGGCAACGTTGTAAACGACAGGCTGCGTTCCCAGCAGATGAGACTGGCCGACAAAGTTGTCCATCCAGGCTCCGCCGTTTTTGTTGTCGCGCTTGAAGTAGTCGCAGTAGAAGAGCGCGAGGTGCTTGCCATTGACGTCGAACACTTCGAAAACTCGGACATCCGGATGGTAAACGGGAATGTCGTGTCGCTCTTTGAAGGTGAGTCCGTAGAGCTGATTGGCGGCGTAGAAGACTCCATTTTCGAGCACGTTGTTGATTTCGAAATATGGCTTCACCTGCGCGTCGTCGAGATTATAGCGAGCTTTGCGGACGTGCTCGGCGTAAAACTCCCAATCGTATGGCTGAAGTTCGAAACCTCCCTTTTGGGCGTCGCCGCGTTGCGAATCAATGATGGCTTGATTGTCCTTGGCCTCGCTTGCGGCTTTGGCGGTAGCGGCGGGAACGATGGCATCCATGAAGTGCAGCGCGGCTTCCGGAGTTTTGGCCATCTGGTTTTTGAGCTTCCAGGCAGCGTAGGTCGAATATCCCAGAAGCTTCGCCTTTTGCGCGCGAAGTTGCGCCAGACGGGCAATCGTGTCGCGCGTGTCGTTGGCGTCGCCGCGCTCGGTGCGGTTCCATGAATGCTCGAAGATGGTTTGACGCGTGGCACGACCGGTGAGTGAGGTCAGATCGGGCTGCTGGGTAGTGTTCTGCAAGGGAATGACGAAGCCATCGACCTTGCGCGCTTTGGCGGCTTGCGCGGCGGCGGCTATGCGAGCGTCGGAGAGTCCGGCGAGCGCTGCCTTGTCGGTGGTGACGAAGGCGCCGGCCTTGGTGGCGGCGAGAAGTTTGTTGGTGAACGTGTTGGAAAGGGAAGACTCCTCTTCATTGAGCTTCTTGAGTTCGGTTTTGTCGGCCTCAGAAAGGTTGGCACCGGCGTGCATGAATTCATCGTAGTCGTGCTCAAGAAGGCGAAGGGATTCGGAATCGAGGGTTAACGTGGCGCGCTGGTCATATAGCGTTCTTACGCGCGCGAAGAGCTTCGCATTGAGATAGATGAAGTCCTGATGGGCAGCCAGTTTGGGAGCTTCAACGGACTTAAACTTCTGCAGAGTGTCGTCGGTATTGGCGCCAGTTACGCCCTCGAACGTCTCCATGACGCGATCGAAGAGCTGCCCGCTCTTCTCCAGGGCGACGATGGTGTTGTCGAAGGTGGGAGGCTCGGGATTGTTGGCGATCGTCTCGATCTCCGCTCGCTGCTGCGCCATGCCGGCCTCGATGGCGGGCTGGAAGTCGTCGTCCTTGATTTTGTCGAAAGGCGGAGCCTGAAAGGGCAGCGTGCTGGGCGCGAAGAAGGGATTCGACGGGCCAAAGTCGGCAGTCGAGGCGGCGACGTGCCTGGCGGTGAGAACTATGCCTGCAAAGATGGCCAAGGTTAGAGCCATGAGGACGAATGGCATACGCGCGGTCGGGTGACTCATCGTGTGTTTCATGATTTAGAAGATTTCCTCGTCGGCGGAATTATAGCGGTTGGTATCGTAGTCGCTCACTTGCAACTTCGGGATTTTCTTTCCTTTCAGCTACTTTCTGAACAAAGTGCAATTGTTATGTTAGGCGTCTCGAGCGATACATCCGGAGAATCGAACCGCTGAGCGAGCTTGGGCCGAGTTCCGTACTGTACCTTAGTCGTTATCTGGCGGCGTTGGCGGCGATTTATCGTTCAGAAAGTAATCTGCCTTCAACGGAGCGTCGATCGGGGTGAACGGTTGCGGCGTCTGATTGAAGTCGAAAAAGTTCGACAAATCGCCTAACGCGTACGAGTCCGCGTAGGGAGTCGACGGGTTCGAGTTGTCGATGGTTGGTAGCGCAAAAATCTCCTCGACAAATTTAAGGACGCTGCCGAAGTCATTCACCTGGTGCGAAATGTACGCAGGCTTCGCATACGGAGAGACCACAATCATCGGCACTCGCAGACCGTATTCATAGGAATCGCGTATCAGGGGTGGCGGAACGTGATCGTACCACCCTCCCCAGTCGTCCCAGGTAACGATGATTACAGTGTCTGCCCAATACTGGCTGTTGCCCACCGCATTGACGATGGAGGACACCCATGAGGGTCCATTATCAACGGAGTTGTCGGCATGATCTGAGTTCGCGCCAGTTGGAATTACCCAATTCACAGTGGCGAGCTGCCCGTTCGTGATATCAGTAATGATCTGCGCGCCCGAGCCTTCGATCACCACATTCGGATTGGCATTGGTCCAGTCGGGTCCATTGCACACAGTATCGTCGTTCTTTCCGTCGGCCGAATAAGGCTGGCACATGTGTTCGATCGCATCGGGTGCGGTCCAGATCGAGCCTGGCATGGCGGCGTAATATTTCCAACTGAGAGCGGCGTTATCCAGAAGATCGGTCAAGGTTGGATGTTCAAAGCAGAGCGGATAATCAACGATCGTCAATTTTGTCAGAGGACTGGCTTCATCGATATCGATGGCATTGACATAGGAACCAGGAGGCGCCAGACATCCAGCATCCAGACTGCCGTTGAGCTGCGGGGTAACCGTCGGATTATCGGCGATGGTCGTGGAACTCGTCGCGGCGATTCGCGACGTGCCTGACAGGATGTACTGATGCGCGGGGAAACTCGGCCCCTCATTACTTTGAAACATGTGGTCGCCGAAGGCATAGGTTTGCGCCATTGTCAGATAAGGTTGCACGTCGGACGATTGCACGTATTGGTAGGAAGCGTTGGCCGGGCACTGCGATCCATCGCATGGAATCTTGTTTGCTCCATCCATGGCGCAGGTGTTGGTCGAGGGATTGTAATCGCAGGCGTCGAGAAACGAAATATGACTGTGGCCAAGGTCGTACGGAACTACCAGCGTGACTGGGGTCAGCGGAATCGTCTGTCCCGAAGAAATCACGCCCTGGCTGGCGATGTCGTACTTCGACGGGTCGGCGCCGGTCGGATCGCAACCGGGGCTTCCCTTGGCAGTGCACAGCCCTTGGAACAAATTATCGACGGAGCGATTTTCCTGGAAGATGATCACTACGTGATCGACTTGGCCGGCCTTGATTACGGTGAGGGTCAGCGTCGTGCTGCTGGTCGAGGCTCCTGCCATCCCCGTGACGGTCACGGTGGTCACGCCCGTCGTTGCCGAGGCGCTGGCGTTGAAGGTGAGGGTGCTGCTCGTGGTGGCCGAGGCCGGATTGAAGGCAGCGGTTAAACCACTCGGCAATTGCGAAGTGGAAAGAGTCACAGCGCCGTCGAATCCATTAAGGGGCGTGATGGTGATGACCGTTGTGGATTGCCCTTTCTGTGCAACAGTGACTCCGGATGAAGCGGAAAGCGTGAAATTTCCAACGGAGCCGGACCCAGATCCCCCCGAGTCACCCCCGCAACCGACGAGGGAGCCAAGCCAAACGACCGCTAGGGACAGCAACGCAAGTTTCTCCCGTGGCATGCGAGCCCTTTCTCCGGGACAGCGTAGTGTAATTGATTGGACCGATTGTGGCGGCCACACGAATCGAGCAGTCTCCCCGAGCTCACACTGACTGATTGTTTGGAGATGCTTGAAAATTCGATGCGTGGGGTTCCTGCAATGGTTGGACAAGGCGTACAAAGTCGCGCCTCTTCGCTTCCCGATTCGGGAACTCCAAAGTTTAACCATGTATTTTCAATGAGTTAGATATGGCACTTCGGTTTAGACGGGGGTGGTATTGACAACCTTTTTCATCATGCTATTCTTCGCTCAAGCAGTCATAATCTTCCCCCATTCGAGATCGCTCGAATCCCAGGCGGTTGGGCGCGGCATTTTTCCTAAAGGCAGTTAGACATGGACAAAATCTTTCAAGGAATTGTTAAACCTAATCTAACTCGCTGAATTGAGGCTCCACACCGCATGAAAGCCGCCAGATTTCTGCTCACGTTGCTGCTGGGAACGTCTTGCAGCCTCGCCGCTGCGTCCAAGGGAACCGTCATCGATGCGACCATGACATGGGACAACCTCACCCGCTATTACGAGATCTATCTGCCGGCAAATCTGCCCCAAACTGCACCGATGGTGTTGATGCTCCACGGAACCCGAACCACCTCGACTTTCGATCCCCAGGCGGTCATCAGTTTGAATTGGGGCTGGACGAGCGTCGCTGACAAATACGGGTTCATCCTGGTCAAGCCGGCCTCGACTTACGATACAAAGTCGCACCAGTGGAACTGGAATGCTTATTTTCTCGACACCGCTTTTCCGGCAAATGGCGGGTATAGCTCCCCGCCGGACGATTCCGGTTTTCTGGGACAGCTGATTACAAATCTGATCGCACAATACAACGTGAATCCGAACATGGTTTATGTAGCCGGCTTTTCCTCGGGTGCGGAAATGGCGGAGCGTGTTGGCGTCGATCTTTCGGGGATGGTAGCGGCGATCTCTCCGGCTTCGGGACAGTTGGTAGCTGATCCCGGTTTTGATACGCCTCCGCTGCCGCTGCCCACGGCTCCCAGTCCGTTTCCACCAATCTCGGTGCAGGAGTGGCACGGCACACAAGACAGCAATTTGTGGCCATGCAGTTACGGGACGACAAAATATTCTGGCTACACGTTCACGCTCGACTCCGTGGATGACACATTCAATTACTGGGCGGCGCAAAATAGCTGCACGCAGCTGCAAACGACCGCAACGTTGTGCGCGAACGGCGAACCTAACAACCAGAACGATGCGCCCGCGCCGGGTTTGGCGGGCCTTACCGGGAACCAGGCTACGGGCTGCGCCAATAACACCGAAGTCCAATTCATTTGGGAGCCTGATGTGGCGCACTCCTTTCAGCAGCAATACAACACGCAGCGCTGGCTCTTTTTTGCCAGCCACCCGATGCAGGCGACACGGTCGGGCGTCGGGGCGTCAAGATAGGGATGAAGGCATGAGCAATTTGAACCCATAATACGAACTCTGGGGATCTGCAATTATGGCCGTTGAGCAGGTAGCAGACAGCAGCGAGATGATGAAGGAACTGACCGTCTACATTGCCGAAAAGGTGATGAAGGGCAAGGCTGCAATTACCGAGGACACGCCACTGGTCTCTTCTGGCCTGATCGATTCTTTTGCCTTGATCGAGGTTTTTCTAGAGCTGCAGCGCATTGCCGGCCGCAAGGTTCCGGCGAGCAAGGTGCAGACCAAAGACATGGACACGGTGCGGTTGATGTTCGCCACGGCGGAGAAATTTGGTAAGCCGGTCAAAGCTTAAGGAAAGGGAAGCCGACGTTTAAGGCCTAAACTGCATGAAACGCCTTAACATCCTGATTGTCCTGCTGCTGGGAGCGGTTTGCAGCATGCATGCGAGCAAGTTGATCGTCACTACTACGACGATCACGTCTGCACTGAACCCATCGGTTTACGGGCAAGCCGTGACCTTTACTGCGACGGTCAACTCCAGCGCAGGACAGCCGCCCGATGGAGAAACCGTTACTTTCCTGCAAGGCTCGAAAACGTTAGGGACGGGAACGTTGAGCGGCGGTTCAGCAAGCTTTACAACATCGGCCCTGCCGGTTGGAAGCCTCGTCGCCATCAAAGCCACGTACGCCGGCGATGGCTACTTCGGAGCCAGCACTTCGAAGGCGCTGGACCAGGTGGTGGGCAAAGCATCGACGACGACCACATTGACCTCATCGCTCAATCCGTCGAACTACCAGCAGCCGATAACACTGTCTGCCAGTGTGGCACCGGAGTTCGCGGGCACGGTGACCGGCAATGTTTCGTTCTACAACGGAAGCAAGAAATTGGGCGCGGCAGCACTTTCGTCCGGTATTGCAAACTACACGACGAGTGCGTTGCCTGCCGGACTGAGTGCGATTACGGCTGTCTTTAATGGCAGCAGCTATTTCACCACGAGCACCTCGAGCGTGCTGACGCAGACGGCGATTGTAGGATCTACGATCGACTCCACCATGACTTGGAACAACGTCACGCGTTATTACGAGGCTTATGTGCCTGCGGTTCTGCCTCCGAATCCGCCCCTGGTGTTGATGCTCCATGGGACCAGGACGACGAGTGGTCTTCAGCCGGAGGCCGTCATCTCCATAGATTGGGGTTGGTCGTCGGTCGCTAACCAATACGGTTTTATAGTGGTCAAGCCCGCCTCCACCTATGATCCGAAGACGAAACAGTGGAACTGGAACTCCTACTGCATGGACGCAACACCCACTTGTGCTCCCTATGGCTTGAACGGAGGAGCATTTGCCTATGCCGAGAATTGTGGTTCAGACGATGGAGAATGCCCTGACGATTCGGGCTTTTTGCGGAGCTTGATCCAGAATCTGACCGTTCAGTACAATGTTGATCCGAACCGGGTATATGTGACAGGCTTCTCCTCCGGCGCGCAAATGACGGAGCGCGTCGGCGTGGAAATATCGGACCTGGTGGCGGCCATTGCTCCAGCTTCCGGCCAGCTCGTCAATGAGCAAGGCGTCGTCGCGCCGCCGCTGCCCTTGCCGGGTTCCGCGGTCGCACCCATCTCGGTGCAGGAGTGGCACGGCACGCTCGATACAGAGCTGGCGCCCTGTAACTACGGCACGACCGTGTACTCTGCTGTTACGTTCACACTCGACACTGTCGATGACACTTTTAATTATTGGGAGTCGCAGAACAGCTGTGCGAGTTTGCAAACGCAGCAAACTCTGTGTGCTAATAATGCGCCGAACAACGCGAACGACTCGCCGACTCCGGGTATGTCAGGCGATACGGGCAACATTGCGACAAGTTGTGCGTCCCCATCCGGTCAAAATGTCGAGGTTCAATTTATATGGGAACCGGGTGTAGAGCATAATTACGAGCAACAATACAATCCGCAGCGGTGGGCCTTTTTCGCGGCCCATCCGAAACAATAGAGAACAAAAACCGTGAGTCGGTGGGAGCCGGAGCGAAGGTGTGTAGCAGCGCGGAACTACGGTACTCCAGCCGCTGTTTTTCCCCAGTTGCCCAGCATCTCGGTGATTTTTCTGCGGTCGATCTTGCCGTTTACGTTTAGTGGAATCTGCGGGAAATGATAAATGCGGTTGGGAACCATGTAGCGCGGCAGGCGAGTCTCACAGGCAGTGATGATTTGCTGATCATACGCTGGATCGGCCCCTGACAATACTCCGACAATGCCGGATGCCGAACCGTCGGATAGCGGCCACGGAATCGCCACGGCTAATTCCGTGCGCGCCGCCTCTCGCAACACCAAATCAATTTCCTGCAACTCCACGCGATAGCCGTTGACCTTGACCTGAAAGTCACGGCGACCTAGATAGGAGAGGCATCCGCGTTCGTCCTGCCGGACCAGATCTCCGGTGCGATACCAGATTTGGTCTCCGGTGTCCTTTAGCCTGACGAAACTTTTCGCGGTCTTTTCGGGATCGTTCAAATAGCCTTGTGTGACCTGCGATCCGCCTAAACAAAGTTCACCGCTCTCGCCGGCTCGCACCGGCGATAGATCGTCGTTGACCGCGCAGACCTGTTGCCCGTCAAAGGGCCAGCCGATGGGCACGAGTCCGCGCACGCACTCGGCGGGCGAGGTCTCGGAATTCCAGCGATAGTAGGTAATAGCAATGGTCGCTTCGGTGGGGCCATACAAATTTTCGAGAATCGAGTTGTTGGCTGCCGCCTGCCACGCCTGGGCCAGGCTTGACGAGAGAGCTTCTCCGCAGAAGAGGCTCCCGCGCAAAGTGGGGAAAGCACCGGGGTCGAGCAGGCCCAACTTCGATGCGAACATGGCCACCGAGGGCACGGAGAACCAGCAGGTCAGTTGTTTCTCATCAATTAAAGTTGCGGGAGTCAGCGTCAGTTCGGCATAAGGGCAGAGGGTTGCGCCGGCATCCCAGCAGGTAAACAGATCGTGCACGCTTAGGTCAAAGGTGAGATCGAAGTTTTGCGAACAACGATCGCGGTCGTGCATGCCGAAGCGCTTCGCGGCATATTGCATGTACGCGACCACGTTCGATTGGCTCACGGCCACGCCTTTAGGCACACCGGTGCTGCCGGATGTGAACAGCAGGTAGGCGGTGTCGCCTCCATCGACCGTCGGATCGAGTGGATCGGCAACTTTCGTCAACTGGCGCGAGGTGATGACTCGATGCGAAGAGGTAAGTTTCGGATCGGGTTCCCACCCGGCATCGGGAATGATCAGCGTCAGCGATTTGTCCAGATATTCGCGCAGCCGCGGAAGCATCGCCTCGAGTGTCGGGGCGCACTCTTCGCCCACGATCAAAGTTTTGCATCCGGATGCCCGCAACATGACCAGCGTTCGATCGAGTGGAAATTTGGGGTTGAGCGGAACGTAGCCGCGTCCACTGCCGAGGATGCCCAGGATTCCGCCGTACGCTCCAACGCTTCGGTTCGCCAGCACGGCAACAACTTTTTCGGAGAGATCAAGGTTGTCCAGGAGGCACGCCGTGACACGTCCGGCATAACTCCAGAGTTGCTCGTAGCTCAGTGATTGTTCGCCCAGTTCAAGCGCGGGGCTGCCGGGATTGGCCCGCAAGGAGCGAAAAAAACCGCTGATCAGACTTCTCGATGGTGGCGGCGGAGCCATTGATCTCCTTACGTTTCTATATTGTTAACCTGAGGCCAGCGAAAAATCTGTGCATTGCCTCAAGCGCGGGATGCATAGGTCCTTCGCTTCGCTCAGGATGACAAACAAATTAAGAATCCGAGTGTTGCAAAATGATGACCCCAATTAAGGGGCGGCCGGATGTTGCAAAATGTTGAACAGCCGATCGGCCACAATCGCGTTGCCCTCGGGTTTCAAGTGCGAAATGCCTACGTAAAGCGAACTCTTCTGATCGTCAAGAAGGTCGCCAAGATAATAAAAATCCGGGCTCTTTATGTCGCGGCCACGCTCGTAAGTCGCATCGTACATCGCGCCCAAGCCGGGAAATTTCTGATACTCCAGGTCGAGAACCTGCTGCTCATAGGGCGTCAGTTGCTTGTGTCCGACTGCCATGTTGGGATACCAGGCAAAAATTGGGCGGAAGTTATATTGCTTGGCCAGCGAGTTCACGATGTTCATATTCTGCACGTAGTTTGCGACCACGGAGGCTGATAGCGTCTCAGTGTCTCGCTCCGCCTTGGGCGCGGCGTCTTTCATGTTGTGAAAGGGCGCTCGTATCGCAATCTTTTCCAGAAAGCGATAGGTGTTGGTTTCGTGGAAGTAGTTAAACCCCGCCTTTTGCGAGGCCCCCCAGTTATCGAGAAAATTCTTGAACGAGTTGTAATTGCTGTGCACGTCGGCGCGGCCGCTTTGATAGGCGGCGAAGGCCTCGGTGCCTCCGTCGTAGAACAGCACCGCATCAGGTTTGCGAGCGGCGTGCTTCAGTTGATCGATGAGGCCGATCATCTCCTGCGTGCTCGACCATCCCTTTTCACCGTAGTTCACAATGCAGACGGACTGCCCGGCCTTTTCGTAGTCGCGAGCAATGTAGGAGGGAATCGTCTCGTCGTCGGGAGCGCCGGCTCCCCACATCACGGAATCGCCAAACGTCCAGATGGTGAAGGTCTTGTTGTCTGCACCGCAGTTGGTGTGCGTGGTGCGCCGCACCCCATCTTGATTAATGGCCAGCACCTCGCCTTGATAGGGAGCGCGACGCCAGAGTACGTACTGGTGATAAGTAACTTTGTTCGCGTGCTCGAATTCTTTCCAGTATTCGCGTTCGGCAGGGCTTCCTCCCTGCGATAAATCGAGCTTGACCGCCGGCTCCATGACATCGCGGGCGGCAGGAAGATAGCGCTCGTACGAATAAAATTCGACCGCGCAGAGGAGGACGACACCAAGCGTTACTGCAACGCAAAAACGCACCGCAAACCATTTCAGAAGGGACTTGTACTGTGCCGTGCGCGCGGGTGGACTCTCGACGATGCGGTCATTCTCTGCTACTGGCACAAACGGCTAAGCCTCGCTGCGGGTGGAAATCTGATTGAATGCTAGCATAGCGGCTTTGCCCGCAAAACCGAGACCATGATCACCGGAACGATGATCACTAAAGTAATTCTGCGGATGGGCTAGAACAACGCGTACATGACCGGCCCCGTCTCGGCTCGTCCCGGGGTGAACACCACGCTCAGGTAGAGGGCGAGAACAACCACTACGGGCGCAATCCACACCCAGCGTTCGCGAGCGAAAGCTCCGATTACAGACCGCGAAGCGAAGGCGGTTTCGCCGAAGCGATCCAGTAGTTCACCGATGCCGATCACGGCAAAGTATCCCACCGACGCAAGCAACGTCATCACGTAGAAACTGTGATCGAGCGTGAAGCGCCGGTAGGAGCCGAGCGAAAGCATTGCCTTTAGCATGCCGACCGCCTGGTGAATACTCTCCGCGCGAAAGAAAATGTAACCGGTGCAGACGGCCGAGAACGTCAGCCACCACGAGATCAGAGTTGCGACCGCTCCCGTCCATTCAAAGCCGGCGCGCTTGCGGAATTCCTGCCATTGGCGGTGCAGGACCAGCAAGACGCCATGCCAGATGCCCCACATCATCAAGAGCACCGCGCCTTTTTCGCCGGCTGTAATATGCCAGATTCCGAAGACGAACATGGAGATTACGAGCGACAGGTTGCGCCACCAGGCTTCGCGGCGCATGGTCGCGAGCGGTAGGAAAAGGAAGTCGCGAATCCAGAAAGACAACGACATGTGCCAGCGCGTCCAGAAGTTGGAGATTGTCGTCGACAAATAAGGACGGTTGAAGTTTTCTTGTACCTGGATACCGAACAGGCGGGCGGCGCCGATCACGATGTGACAGAATCCGCAGAAGCTGAAATAGAGCTGGAATCCGTAGCCGATAATCAGAAACCAGACATCGATTCCGCTCGCTTGGCTGGCAGCATTCGCAAAAGTTGCATGGTCGAAAATTGCATCGACGCCGGCTCCCGCGTAGAGGCCGCCGCTCATGACTGCTGCCAGACCTAACATCAGAAAACCGATAGCAACTCTTCGCACTCCCGTCTTCAAATCGTCGTCGCTCACCGGCCATTCCTGGCGGAACTGGGGCAGCATGGCGGACATGCGACAGATCGGCCCCTGCAGCACCGTCGGCCAGAACGACATGTAGAGACAGAATTCCAGCAGCGTGGGATTCAACTCTTCTTCGCGATAGAGTTCTAGCAAATAGCTCATCGCCTGGAATGTCCAGAAAGAGATCCCTGCTGGGAACATGATTCGTTTGAGCAGGAGCAGCGGCGAGCCGGGCGGAGCGACCATGCCCAGTAGCGGCAGATATTTAAAGGTGCTGAGCAGCGCCAGGTTGAGGAGGATGCCGGTCCAAAGTCGGCCGCCGGTGATGCTCTTTTTCAGCCATTCTCCGAGCGCATAATTCATCAGCGAACTGAAGAGCAGAATGACGATCAGCCAGCCGCCCCAGGTGAAGTAAAAAAGCCAACTGGCAATCAGGTAGAGCCATTGCCTGGCTGTGACGGAACGAAAGCGCATGGCGAGCAGCCACACCACCACTACGCCGATTCCGTAAGCTATAAGTTGCGTCGTCATCGATAGCTAGGGCTGCGCAAACAATGAATGAGCAAAATCCGTGTTTGGCCGCGGTGAATTTATGCTCTCCCGGCCAATCCCGGTTGTCAATCGTTCGAAGCGCAGTTGTGGTTACCTCAGACCCTGTTCATCGTGCAAGGTTGAGTAGTGTCCTAATTTAGTTTTTCGCCACGAGGCACGGAGACACAGAGACGGCCAACGGCGCGGCAAGACGTTCGGCCTTTTAGTTTTACAGGCCAAGTTTTCCTCCGTGACTCCGTGTCTCCGTGGTGAAAAAAGGCAAATCAGGACACCACGCAAGATTGAGGCGAGACACCGCCTGCTGGACATCCGTTATACTAGTCGGGTATGTCCGTGATCAAAAACATCGAAGCGATCGCCCAGGGCATGACTATTACCCTGAAGGAGATGTTTCAACCGACGATTGTCGAGAATTATCCGGACGGTCCGGGGCCCACGAAGGGGGCGAAGTTTCAGGAAAGATTTCGCGGCATGCACGTGCTGCAGCGCGACGAAAATGGACTGGAAAAATGTGTTGCCTGCTTTCTGTGCGCGGCGGCTTGTCCGGCCAATTGCATTTATATTGAGGCGGCTGAAAACACGGAGGAGAAGCGGGTTTCGGGGGCCGAACGTTACGCTCGTGTCTATAACATCGATTACAACCGATGTATATTTTGTGGATATTGCGTGGAGGCTTGTCCGACCGATGCGATTACGCACGGGCACGGATTTGAGCTGGCCACTTTCAATGCCAGCAGCCTGATTTATAGAAAAGAGCAGATGCTGGCGCCGGCTCCAGCGCATATGGGAGCCAATCAGGTGTTTGCGCAATCGGAACTGGAATCGGGCGGCGTGAAGGAATAGGGAATTCGAGATTTTTCCACCAAACGCCGGTCCCGCGGGACCGGCGTTGTTGTATGTGTTCGTTGGGTAAGGCCGAATCGAAGGCTGCCTAGGGTCATCAAAAAGACATGACGAGAGCCCACCAACATCCTCTGGAAAAGATCCTGGAGAGTCGGATTGCCATCATCGATGGAGCGATGGGCACGACCATCCGCACCTATGGAATGACGGAAGCGGACATCCGTGGGGACCGCTTTAGGGACTCCACGAAGAGCCTGCTGAATAACGGCGACCTCTTCTCGCTGACCAAGCCAGAAATGATTGGCGACATTCATCGCCGATTTCTAGAGGCAGGCGCGGATATCATCGAGACGAATACCTTCGGTGCAACCAGCATCACCCAGAGCGAATTCTTTGTCGACGATCCGCGGGAGCGTGGCGGACGCAAGGATCCGGCGTTCTATCAGAAGATTGTCGAAGATCCGTTTCTCGGCAACCTGGCTTGGGATATCAATGAGCAATCGGCACGGCAGTGCCGTGAATGGGCCGATCGGGTGGGTACTGCAACCTCGCGTCAACGCTTCGTGGCGGGGGCGATCGGGCCGCTCACTGTGTCACTTTCGAATTCGCCCGATGCCGACGATCCGGGCTTTCGAGTCGTCACCTTCGATCAGGTTAAGACGGCCTATGCGCAGCAGGCGCGCGCGCTCATTGCCGGCGGGGTAGATCTGCTGCTGGTCGAAACGATCTTCGACTCCCTGAATGCGAAGGCAGCCCTTGTCGCCATCCGTGAGGTGTTCGACGAGGATGGTAAACAATTGCCAGTGATGATCTCGGCGGCGGTGGGGCGCGGTGGCGAAACGATGATATCGGCGCAAACGACTGAGGCATTCTGGAACGCGGTGCGGCACGTGAAGCCATTGTCGGTGGGGCTCAACTGCTCTCTCGGTCCCGATCTGATGTATCCATTCCTGGAAGAACTCTCCGAGAAGGCGGATGTGGCGATTTCGTGTTACCCAAACGCTGGTTTGCCGAATCCACTGTCGGAGACAGGGTTCGATCTGGGCCCGCAAGATATGGCCCGCTATCTCGGCGACTTCGCGCGCGGAGGATTGATTAACATCGCCGGTGGCTGTTGCGGCAACACGCCCGAGCACATCGCGGCGATCGCCAAAGCGCTCGAAGGCCAGCCTCCTCGAAAATACGGGATTCATCCTCCTGCCGAATCCTACGCGCTCCAAAGCGAGGGCAAGGACTAAGAGTGAGCACTCCCTCCAGCACAACTGCGCCCGAGACGACGCACGCGAAGCCACTCCGGCTCTCGGGATCCCAACCCTTCACGCAGCAGCCCGGCGTCTACATCATGATCGGTGAGCGGACCAATGTGGCTGGTTCGCCGAAGTTCGCCAGGCTGATCAAGGCGGGCAAATATGAAGAAGCGGTAAGTGTCGCCCGCCAGCAGGTTGAGAACGGAGCGAATATTCTCGACATCTGCATGGATGAGGGCATGATCGACGGCGTCACGGCAATGACCCGCTTTCTGCAGTTGCTGGGTAGCGAGCCCGAAGTCGCCAAGGTGCCCTTTATGGTGGACTCCTCGAAATGGGAGGTCATTGAGGCGGGGTTGAAGTGCCTGCAGGGCAAAGGCATCGTCAATTCGATTTCGCTAAAAGAGGGCGAAGAGAAGTTTCGCAAGAACGCCGCTACAGTTCTGAAATATGGCGCGGCGGTGGTAGTGATGGCCTTCGACGAGCAGGGCCAGGCCGCGACCTACGAAGACAAGATCCGCGTCTGCGAGCGTGCATACAAGATACTCGTCGACCAAGTCGGTTTTCCGCCCGAGGACCTCATCTTCGACCCGAATATCCTCACCGTCGCCACCGGCATGGAGGAGCACAACAACTACGCGGTTGACTTCATCAACGCCACCCGTTGGATCAAGGCCAACCTGCCACACGCCAAGGTGAGCGGCGGCGTCTCCAACATCTCGTTCAGCTTCCGAGGCAATAACAAGGTGCGCGAGGCCATGCACTCCGCGTTTCTTTATCACGCCATTGCGGCCGGTATGGACATGGGCATCGTGAATGCCGGCATGCTCGAAGTCTACGAAGAGATTGAGCCTGAGCTGAAAGTATTGGTCGAGGATGTTCTTCTTAACCGCCGTCCCGACGCGACCGAGCGATTGGTGGATTACGGCGAAAAGCTGAAGGGCGTCAGCCAGACAGTCAATGAAAAGCGAGCCGAGGAGTGGCGCAGCGGTACGGTCGAGGAGCGTCTTTCTCACGCGCTAGTCAAGGGCATAGACACCTATATCGAAATCGACGCCGAGGAAGCCCGCGTCAAGCTTGGCCGCCCTCTTCTGGTCATCGAAGGCCCTCTGATGGCTGGCATGAGTGTAGTCGGTGATCTGTTCGGATCCGGAAAGATGTTCTTGCCGCAAGTAGTCAAGTCTGCCCGCGTGATGAAGAAGGCGGTGGCGCACCTGACGCCATTCATGGAGGCGGAGAAAGTTGCAATGGCTGCCGCTGGCGAGGTCGTCAAAGCTCAAGGAAAAATCGTACTTGCGACGGTCAAAGGTGACGTTCACGACATTGGCAAGAATATCGTCGGCGTCGTCCTCGCCTGCAATAACTACGAAGTGATCGACATGGGGGTAATGGTCCCCTGCGAAAAGATCCTCGAACGCGCCAAAGCGGAAAAGGCGGACATGATCGGCCTCAGTGGGCTGATCACTCCGTCTCTTGATGAGATGGTTCATGTGGCGCGAGAGATGGAGCGTCAGGGCTTCAAGTTGCCACTGCTCATCGGCGGAGCAACGACGAGCCGCGCGCACACCGCCGTCAAGATCGCGCCGCACTACAGCGAACCCGTGGTCCATGTGCTGGATGCCAGCCGGGCCGTTCCCGTGACCACCAGTCTTCTGAGCGATGAGGGCAAGTCGGCGTTCGTGGTGCAGCATCGCGCCGACTACGAGGCGATTCGCAAGGCGCACTCCGCGCCACGCCTGACTGTCGTCTCCCTTGAAACCGCACGCGCGAGGCGGACTCCAATTCGATGGCGTTCCGAAGATATTCCCGAACCCTCGTTTACCGGCGTGCGCGTGTTAGACAATTTTCCGCTGGCAACGCTGCGCGACTTCATCGACTGGACCCCGTTCTTCCACACTTGGGGACTGAAAGGTGTTTACCCCCGCATTCTTGAGCATGAGGGACAGGGCGCGCAGGCACGTCAGATCTTCACCGAAGCCAATGCTCTCCTCGACCTCATCATCGAGAAGAAGTTGATTACAGCAAGAGGCGTATATGGCTTGTTTCCCGCGGGCGCCGTGGGCGACGATGTTGAACTGTATGCCGACGGCGCACGCAAGAAAGTGCTTGAACGATTTCACTTCCTCCGTCAACAATCGAATAAGGAAGGTACGGAGCCGTGCCGGTCTCTTGCTGACTTCATCGCTCCAAAGGAAGCCGGCCTGCCCGATCACATCGGCGCTTTCGCCGTTACCAGCGGAATCGGCCTGAAGGAGCTTTGCGATCGGTTCAGGTCTGAGAACGACGACTACAACGCGATCATGGCGGAGGCCATTGCCGACCGCCTGGCAGAGGCTTTTGCCGAATGCCTGCATAAGCGAGTGCGCGAGGAATGGGGTTACGGTTGTGACGAGGGCCTGAGCAACGCGGATCTCATCGCTGACCTCATTCAGGAGAAGTACCGGGGGATCAGGCCCGCAGCGGGTTATCCGGCGTGTCCCGATCACACGGAGAAGGGTCCACTTTGGCGTTTGCTCGATGTGCAGGCAAACACGGGAATGCTGATCACAGAATCGTTTGCGATGTGGCCCGGTTCGAGCGTGAGCGGACTCTACTTCGCCCACCCGGAATCACGATATTTCAGCCTCGGCAAGATCGACCGCGATCAAGTCGCCGACTACAGCAAACGCAAAAAGATGAGCGTGGGAGAGATCGAACGCTGGCTCGGGCAAATCCTGAACTACAACCCGGCGGAATAGCATCGGGCGCCTTGCCGCACCTCCGCGATCTGTTTCATCAGTAGTATCGCGGATCGCGCTATTCGTTCGGGTACCTGGCTTGTTTGAATCTCGAGTTGAAGGTATTGATTCCAATTTTCTCCTTGTGCAAACAGACCGTCGCTGTCAGGGCTGAAATAGATGGGGTTTCGGTAAAGTTGACGGGCTCTCGGTCAGTAGTTTGAATCGACCGGTTAATCCGAAACCATTGCTGTCTGATACTCAGGTGCGACTCGATCGGCGCTGCGCGCGTGCGATCGCACAATCAGCAATCCGACCAGGACTGCACTGACGAGCATGATTACTCGAATGTACAGTCCGGCGTGAAAGGCCTGGTCGCCGGCGGCGGTGCGCAGCAGGCCTGAAGTGGCGCTGATGGTGCAGAAGGCGAAATAGAATTTCTCCATCCATCCGCGGGAGATGACGAGAAGCCAGAACAGAATAGAAGAAACGATGGCAAAGATGGCGCAGAGGATCCATGTGCCGGGCTGAACCGTGGAGGGCATCCAGAGGCCCGCGGCGGGAGCGGCCGCGATCATCTGCCGGAGAGCGATCAGCAGAAATACTATGGAATGCACCAAAGCGACGATGGCCCTCTTACGATTTGTGAGAATCGAGAATCCGATCATCGCTATGAACTGTAGCAAAAGGGCAGACATGAGGCTGTGATCCAGGTCACGCGGCGGATCGATTCCGGCGAAGTTTATATATCTCCGGGGCACAGTTCGATGTCGTACATCTTGGCCGCATATAGCGCACATACTTGTGACCCGAAAGAGAGTACAGTGAGGTTGTCTCTTCTAGCATCTTTCCGCCGTACACGGTAGTGACGGTTCCCTGCGAAAACTGATGACTCGGTTCGCGCTGCGCAAGGAGCCAGCCACTTATGACCAATAAAACTCGACTGCCTAGCAAGGCTGCTTCGTCGCCACCGATGGTTGACGGTGACGGTAATCAGATCCATAACCAAATACTATTGGGACTCCCTTCCAATGAACTGGAGTTGGTATTGCCGGAGTTGGAGTTCGTGCGTTTGCGCATCCA
Source organism: uncultured Acidobacteriaceae bacterium (assembly GCA_963775845.1). Lineage (GTDB taxonomy): Bacteria > Acidobacteriota > Terriglobia > Terriglobales > Acidobacteriaceae > Acidiflorens. The sequence goes on from CAVZKN010000003.1 coordinate 442,373, forward strand.
TCACGTGCTGCATGAGCCGGGCGATACGCTGAAGTCTGGGTGGTTCGTCAACAGTGGCATGATCTCCATTCTGAGCGTCTTCCCTGACGGCAAGAGCGTAGAAGTGGGACTGGTGGGCAAGGAAGGCTTCATTGGAGTGCCATTGGTGGCCGGTTTCCGCAGTGCGCCAACGCGCGCGATCGCGCAAATTGAAGCTTCGGCCTTTCGTATTGACAGCGACAAACTGGCGCGGTTTCTTGTGGAATGTCCGAAACTGGAGCGCCGCTTGCAGCAGTTCTCGCAGATCCTGGCGATGGTGGTTACGCAGGTTGCGGCCTGCAACCGTCTTCACGAGGTGGATGAACGGCTGGCCCGATGGTTGTTGATGTGCGCCGATCGTATCGGATCGAATGAGGTGCCGTTGACCCAGGAGTTTCTGGGGCAAATGCTGGGAACGCGCCGCTCCAGTGTGACGGTGGCTGCGGGGGTTCTGCAGAAAGCAGGGATGATTACTTATAGTCGCGGCGATGTGCAGATTGTTGACCGGCGAAAGTTGGAGGAAGCGTCCTGCGAATGCTACCGGATTATGGTGCGGCAGTTAAATGACTGGCAGGGAGAAGAAGCCTAGTTGCTGTGTGCGATTCCCGCCCCAGCCTGGAAATCGAGCGCGGTCGGCTGGCCCGCAATCCGCAGGGAGATACCGGCTTGCGACCCTGATTTTTCAATGACTTACATCCAAACAATCCCCAATTTCCCTGCTCAACCCCAATTTCACGCCTTTCATTGTCTTATTGCTGCGTAAGGCACGCGGTTTCAATAGCATCACTCTGACACACTCCACGCATCGAAGCTTCCAGGTTTCACCGTGGACACGTCGTTAATTGCAGACTTCCCGCTTGCGGGATTGCGGGGATACTTCTACTCCCATGTGGAGGAAAGAGAGCAAAATGCATAAGCCGATCAAATATGTCGAGAAAGCCGTGACCGTCGCCGCCACCGGGGCTTGGGCCGTCTTTGAACGCCTCAACCGGATTGCTCCTAATCGGTCGCCGATTCCCAAGTGGTCGGAGAAGCCTCTGCTGAAATCGTGGGAGAAGTCGAAGCCGCCGCTCGGCTGGCCGCGCTCGACAGACTCGCTTTGCCCCAAGTGCGTGCCGGAAATTCGCCAGCAGATTCTTGACGGCCATCTTCCGGTTGACGTTCTGATGAACGAAAAAGTGGGGGAGATCAAGGCCCAGATCATCGAGCGCGACGGCAAGATCTGGATGGTCAAGGATTGCCCGAAGCACGGGCACTTCGAAGATTTGATGTCGATTGACACGGAATTTTCGCAGCACCTTGAAGATGTTTTCCCAGGCCGCGATATTCGCGCCCATGCCGACGAAAAGTTACATCATCATGGGTCGTCCACGGTGAAGTATGGACGCGGCGCCGTCCTCACGGTCGATCTCACCAACCGCTGCAACATGATGTGCGATCCGTGCTTTATGGACGCGAACCAGGTTGGGTATGTTCATGAGCTGACCTGGGAAGAGATCAAGACTGTGCTCGACAACGCCATCACGGTGAAGCCGAGGCGGCAGATGTCTGTGCAGTTCTCGGGCGGCGAGCCCACGCTATCGCCTTATTTCCTCGACGCGGTTCGTTACGCTCGCAAAGTTGGATACAACAGCGTGCAGGCGGCGACCAACGGCATCGAATTCGCCAAGAGTTTTGAGTTCTGCCAGCAGGCTGTCGAAGCGGGCATGCGTTACGCCTACCTGCAGTTTGACGGAATAGGCAATGCCGCCAATGATCATCGCGCGGTTGGCAACCTGTTCGATGTGAAATTGAAGGCGATCGATAACCTGCATAAGGCGGGCTGCGAAATCGTGCCGGTGGTTACGATTATTAACGGCATCAACAACGAGCAAGTCGGACGCATCATTCAGTTCGCGCTCGATAATCCGAAGAAGATCGGGTTCCTCAGCTTCCAGCCGGTTTCGTTCACTGGACGCGACGAGGCCATCACGGACGACCGCCGTCAGGCGCAGCGCTACACGCTGGCGCATCTGGCGCACGACGTGAAGAATCAAACCGGCTTTGGAGTGCCGGCACGCGATTGGTTCCCCATCAGCTTCATGAGCACGTTCAGCGACTGGGCCGATGTGCTGCACTCTCAGGATGCGAATAACGACTGGGGCCAGCTTTCTTGCGGATGCCATCCCAATTGCGGCACGGGCATGGCGATGATGATCGACAAGGAAACGAAAGAAGCAGTGCCGGTGACGGCATTCTTGAAGGGCGATCAGCTCGCCAAAGACATCGCCAAGGTCAACGATGCGGCTCGTTCGAAGTTCTGGACGGCATTCGGCATGGCGCTATGTTTGATGAAGAACTACGACCCGTTCCAGTCGCCAACCCACTTCAAGATGGTGGATCTGCTGAAGAAGTTCGACAAGAACTTCAATGCTACCGGCAAGAATTACGGCAAGGTTGGTCCGGACCGCACCATCGACGACGTGATGAAGCGCCGTCAGGATCGCTGGAATTTCCTGTTTATTGCCGGGATGTGGTTCCAGGATCTGTTCAATTACGACTTCCGGCGCACCGAGCAGTGCATCATTCCTTACGCCACGCAGGAAGGCGAGATCAGCTTCTGCGCCTATAACACCGGCGTTGGCTGGCGCAACATCATCGAGAAGATGCACATGACCTCCACGCTTACCAAGTGGTACGAAGAGCATGGACGGCACGAGATTTTCGCGGGCGGCAAGAAAGTCAAGATGGAGGACGAGACGCACGCCCTTTATCTGCGCGATGAAATCGTCACCAACGAAGTTCAGCACGATCTTGACAAGCTGGGTATCGCGAAAACAGCTCGTGAGGAGAAGGCGCGGGCTCGCGACGAAAAGGCCAAGAACAATAAGGTCAAGAACGACGCGGCCTATGATGCCCGCATGGCGCAGCTCTATCGGGAAGTTGTGCTGAAGGAGAAGCCGGCGACCTCGAACGAAGGCGGATTCATTCCTCTCGGCGCGCTCACCAGTGCGATTGCGCTGGCGAATGGCAATGGCGCTCACGCAGCTAAAGCCGCTGAGGAAGTTGGAGAGCCGGTAGCGGGAGATTAGGATCGGCTTTTAGCAATTAGCTTCTAGCCATTAGCCAAACCCTTGAAGGCCGCTTCGAACGAGCGGCCTTTTTCATTGCCAACCTCGTTGCCGAGTATCGCCGTTGTCAGCACGGAAGTCTCGTATGCCGCGCTCTCTCGGGCACCCCGCTTGCTTGCGCTGCGCATCTGTCTGATTATGATCTGTACGGGGGTACAGTTCCGATGATGGGTTCAAAACGCGCGGCCCTCCTGCTTTTCGTGATGAGCCTCGGCGGACTCGGCGGCGCCTGGTGCTTGGCTCAGTCTGACAGCGGCACTCTGCATGGTGTTGTCGTCAACAGCGTGACGCATGAGCCGATCGATCGCGCGCTGGTTACTTCTCCGGATAATCGCATGGCCGCGCTGACCAACAGCGACGGGCGTTTTGAATTTACCGTCGCTAAAGACACCGATAGCGACAGCAATTCCGATTCAAATACACCCTATGGGCGGGGCCGATCTGGCCCTCCCTATCGTTCTTACTCGCTGATGGCGCGCAAGCCGGGTTATCTCAGCGATCCTAACCAGCAGGGCAATAATCTTCAGGGCAACGGTTCGCAGGATTTGACGCTGGTGCTTACGCCTGAGGCGGTTATATCGGGAACCGTCTCTCTGCCTACTTCGGAGGCGCCCGACACCATTAGCCTGGAACTTTATCGGCGTCAGATTCAGGATGGCCGCGCGCGCTGGGTACCGGCTGGAGTCAGCCGCTCCATGTCGGATGGCCAATTTCGTTTCGCGGACCTGCAGGCTGGAAGCTACAAGTTGCTGACCAGCGAGTTGCTCGATACCGATCCGCTGAATTTTGACCCTCTGGTCTCCGGGCCGCGCGGCGGTCCTTTTGCCGAAGATGCGCGCGGACCGCTATTTGGTTATCCTCCCGTTTACTACCAGAGCGCACTCGATTTCGAGACGGCCAGCCCTATTCAGCTTTCTGCGGGCCAGACCCAGACCGTCAATCTTTCCCTAACTAAACAGCGCTACTACAGGGTGAAGGTACCGGTGATTGTGCCGGGCGGTGATTGGGCCAATGGATTTGGCGTCACGGTTTACGCCGGACATAAGGGACCAGGATTTTCTCTCGGCTACAACTCGATTCATCACGCGGTCGAAGGCATGTTGCCGAATGGAACTTATACGCTGGAAGTCACCAGTCTGCGGCCGAATGGCGCGACCGGGGTGCAGACGATCAACATCAAAGGCGCACCGGTTGAGGGTCCCAGCATTGGGCTCGCGCCCAACGGCTTGATCATGGTGAACGTGAAAGAAGAATTTACCGGAACCGATCACACGGGAACGTTCACTTTTTCGCGCAATGGCCAGACTGCGGTGCTGAACGGCCCGCGTCGCTACCTGCATGTGACCCTCGATCCTGCCGACGATTTTGGAACGGGCAGAAGCGTTTCACTGCGCGACCCCACCGGCCCTCAGGATGAGGCCTTGGTGCTTGAAGGGGCACAGGCGGGCAAGTATTGGGTGCGGGTTATGTCGTCCCGCGGTTATCCGGCGTCAATTCGCTCGGGCAATCTCGACCTGCAACATCAGCCCCTAAATGTGGGAGCAGGCGGGAGTGCTTCCCCGATAGAAATAACGATGCGCGACGATACGGGGGAGATCAGCGGAACCGTGCAGGGGATCACACAGCCGCGGCCTGGCGGCCCGGGTGCTCCCAGCGGCCCGGGTAATCCTAACTCCTCCGGACCGAGCCGGGTGCATGTCTATTGCATTCCGGTGGGCGATAGCCCAGGGCAATTTACGGAAGTCTGGGTGCATTCGGACGGGAGCTTCGATTATCAGGGACTTGCTCCGGGATCGTACCGCGTAGTGGCCTTCGACCGCGTGCAGACGGACATCGAATATCGAAATCCGGAGGCAATGCTGGCTTTTGATGGGAAAGGTTCCGTGGTTCGAATTACGAGCGGACAAAAGGAAAACGTGACCGTGTCGCTGATCGCAACCGGCAGTCCGAGCGAGTAATGACAGCCACGCTTAATATGAAGTTCGTTTTGAATAGACAGATATCGGGATGGCGATCACACGGATGGCTGCGCCTGATCGCGTTGAGCGGGGCAATGTTCCTCGGTTCAATACTTTCGCAGCGAGCGAGCGCCGAGGCCGCACCAATTCCTGACGGAGCATTTCACATTGCGGGCACCGTGGTGAACGCCAAGGCCGGGAGCGCGCTCGCGCGCTGTCGCGTCACCATCACCGACGCGAAAAATAGCGACCGAGTGAAATCCCTGGTCACGGGGGAAGATGGGCGCTTTGAGTTTCATGTTCCGGCGGGAAAGTACTCGCTGGAGGGAGCGAAGCGTGGATACATCACCTCGTCCTATAACCAGCATGATCAGTTCTCCAGCCTGATCGTAACCGGCGCCGATCTTGATAGCGAGAATCTAGTGTTGCGGCTGGCGGCGAATGCGGTGCTCTTCGGACGCGTGCTCGACGAATTTGGAGAACCGGTCCGCAACGCGCAGATGACCGTGTATCGCGAGCAGCATTCGCTGGGAGTCAGCCGCATTGTTACTTACCGCGGCAGTTCGACTGACGACCAGGGACGCTACGAGGCTACGTCGCTCGAGGAGGGCACGTATTTTGTGTCGGCTAAGGGGTCGCCATGGTATGCGGTTCATCCGACATCGAATGTCGACGGCACAAGCAACGCGGCGACGCAGGTGGATTCGTCGCTTGATGTCGCCTATCCCATCACTTATTACGGTGATGCTACCGAGGCCGTCGATGCTACACCGATTCCGGTGCGCGGCGGTGATCGCCTGGAAGCGGACATCCATCTGAATCCCGTTCCCTCGGTTCATCTTCTGGTGCATGTTCCGCAAGGGGCGATTTTTCCCATGCTCTTCAAGACGGGCTTCGACGGGGCGGAACAAGTGGAGAGCCATGATGTGCAAAACATTGGCCCCGGGGTTTATGAACTCAGCGGAATGGCGGCGGGCCGCTACACGGTTCGCGTGCCTGACACGAATGGTCACATGTCGGAGGCTTCTGACGTCAGCATAGGCGGCAGCGGAGAACTCGACACGTCCTCGGCCAAAGCGACGAGCGTAATCAAAGTGGCCGTGGACATCGCGGGCAGCGGTCTTCCCGACAGTCTGCAGATCCTCTTGCGCAGCAGCAAGGGCAAGACTGAGTCAGCGCAAGTGGATGGCAAGGGCGAGGCCACCTTTTCAGGTGTTCTGGCCGGGCCGTATGACGTGCTCGCGGGCGGAGCAACGCAAAGATACTCCGTGGTGCGTATCGCGACCGAGGCGGGCGCAGGTTCAGGGCATACCTTGAATGTGCCAGCCGGTGCGACGCTCAATATTGCGTTGTCGCTCGCGGGAGGGTCGGTCACGGTCGACGGCGTCGCCCAGCGCGATGGAAAACCGTTTTCCGGCGCGATGGTCGTTCTCGTCCCCAAAAACGCGGAAGGCGACTTCGACCGGTTCCGGCGCGATGAAAGCAATCTCGATGGAAGTTTCACGCTGCGCGATGTCAGTCCAGGCTCCTACACTCTCGTCGCGATCGAAAATGGCTGGGACCTGGAATGGGGCGTTCCGGGAGCGCTGCTACCCTATCTGAAGTCGGGCCAAGCCATCGAAGTAGGCGATCGCTCGATCATGAAGCTGACCGATCCCGTCGTGGTGCAGACGAACTAACTGGCAGAGAGAGATCGCAGGGGAATGCGCTAGAGTCGCGGCTAGCAGCCCCATTCGGCTTCGCCGGGCTTGGCCAAGTAACGGCGGGAATCTTGCGTTTCGCTGGTGGTCGAAGCCACTTCCAGAATCGCCAGACGAGTGGCGGCCACCATTCGATTTTTTTCTGGCTGCGAAATCTCGTCCCACGATTCAAGAGCGGGCTTGGTGGCGCCGCCGAAGTCCGGCGCAAGCGCCTGGTGACAGTGGTGGAACAGTTGCGCTAAGTGTTCGGGTGATACTTCCTGAATCGACATTCTGTAAATCCTTTCTGGTTGCGGGTTAACTAGGCATGGTTGTCGAGCCAGCCGAGTGAGCCCCTCGTGTCCAAGGCATTCTCTGGCCGCTCAACGGACTCGTCTCTGGTATTGGCGCGCTTGCGGAGCCTGGCTTCCATCGCGCGCTCCTGGCCCCACGCGATCGCGAACCTGACATCGAAGGCGATCGCCGCCACGCACAGCAGCGCTATGACGGTGGTCATCACTTCCTGGACTTCATGTCTCTGAAAGCCAATGTTGCATTCCCACAAGAACGTCCCCACTGCTTCACTTATTGGATACTCCGCGGCATAAATTTCGAATAAAACGTTCATAAAAAATTCGTAAACATGGGTTCGCTGCGATGGGGTAACTTTTCGGCAACTTTTGATAATCGGGGAGTGTCCTAATTTAGTTTTTCACCACGGAAGCACGGAGAGACAGAGAAAGCCAACGGCGCGGCAAGACGTTCGCCCTCTCGTTTTTACAGGTCAAGTTTTTCTCCGTGACTCCGTGTCTCCGCGGTGCAAAAAGGCAAATTAGGACACTACCAATAATTGTGAGGCATGGCTGCGCGAAGTCTATAAGATTGAAACGTGAACCTTCTTACGCTATTCGGATTGTTTGCGGTGACCGCGATGCTGGTCACTTACGCGCTCGAAGCACGCAGTTCGTGGTTCATTCTGGCGTTTGCTGGCTCGTGCATGCTGGGGTCGGCTTATGGATTTCTCCAGGGCGCCTGGCCCTTCGGCTTGGTGGAGGCGATCTGGGCGCTGGTGGCCGCGCGCCGGTGGTATCGCGCGTGGCGCGAGACCCTGCCGCAATAAAGCTTCCTAGAGTTTGTTCAGGCCATCGAGTGCGGCGACTTTGTACGCTTCGGCCAGCGTCGGATAGTTAAACACCGTGTCGCGAAAATATTCGATGGTTCCCCCCATGGCTAGTACCGCTTGGCCGATGTGCACAATTTCCGCCGCACGATCGCCGATAATGTGGACGCCGAGCAACTTCAACGTATCCGGATCAAAAAGAATTTTGAGCAAGCCCTGATCGTCGCCCAGCATTTGTCCTTTGGCCAGTTCTGAATAGCGGGCCAGGCCGCTTTCGTACGGAGTCTTCTGGCGCGTCAATTCTTCTTCGGTGGCGCCGACCATTGAAATTTCAGGAATTGTGTAGATACCATACGGAATCAGATTCGGCAGCAGCCGGCTCGGCTTGCCGAACATGTGGCAACCCGCCAGCCGTCCTTGCTCCATCGAAGTGCTGGCCAGTGCGGGGAAGCCTATGACATCCCCGGCCGCGTAGATATGGGGAATGGCCGTCTGAAAATGCTCGTTCACAGCAAGCTTGCCACGCGGATCGGCCGTGAGTCCCGCGGCCGCAATGTTCACTTTGTCGCTGTTGGCTTTGCGTCCGATGGTGTAAAGCAACGCCTGGCCGCGAACCTTCTTTCCGCTTTCGAGCACGGCAAAGACTTTGTCTCTTTCTTCGTCGAAGCCTACCGAGACCACTTTTTCGCCCAGGCGGAAGACAGTTCCTAGTTGGCGCAACTGAAAACACAGGCTCTCGATGATCTCCCGATCCACGAAATCCAACAGCGTGGGACGTTGATCCAGGAGCGTGACCTTCACTCCCAGCGCCGTAAACATGGAGGCGTATTCCAACCCGATAATCCCGGCCCCCACCACAATCAACTCGCGCGGTATTTCTTCCAGGCAGTGCACCTGATCGGAATCGAAGATCCGCTTGCCGTCCACCGGAATGCCGTCGATATGTGCCGGTCGCGTGCCACAAGCGATCAGAATCTTCTCGCCATGCACCTGCTGCACTCCATCTTCATTCACGATGTCGATGGTGTGAGGATCGACAAAATGGGCGTCGCCTTCTAGCGCAGTCACATAATTACGGCGCAACTGCGACTTGATCACATCCACCTCACGCGTCATGACGGTCGTCGCCCGCAACACGAGGTCTGACATGAGGATTCGGTCCTTCACCACGTAGCCGCGACCATAAAACGATCGTTGTCGCAGGCCGCTCAGGTAGAGCACGGCCTCGCGCAGCACCTTGCTCGGAATCGTTCCGGTGTGAACGCAAACCCCGCCCATGGTGAGCCGGCGGTCGATGATCGCGACTTTCTTGCGCATCTTGGCCGCGCAAATCGCGCCCTTTTGACCGGCCGGACCGCTTCCGATCACCACAAGATCGTATTCATTAGACTGCATAGCCGACGAGCAAGAAGCCAACACCTTTCCCCCGTACCACGAAGTTACCTCTGGATGGCGAAAACAAAATTAAGAATTCATTAATAATGAGCACTCTCGGTGCTGACGCCTTTGCCGCTAACCCCCTCCATCGCTTGAGATGCAGATGCTCTGGGCAGCCAACTGAGTTTGTGGCTCTCGTCTCGTCGAGGCTCCGTGCAATCTCGATTCCAACTCTCTCTAATCAAAGGCTATTTGCCCAATGGCGCGCCGAATGACATCCGACTATAATATGTACGCTACCGTACAGTCTTTACCCTATTGTAGGAACCGCTGCCCTGACTACAGTCGAAGGAGCTGCCTTCCGTGTGTAGCCGACCGCTTTTCGCACCATGGTACTCGGCCAGCAACCTGCCCAAGGCGAAACGGAGGTTGCGTGCCGAAGCAAATACTCATTGTCGATGACAGCCCCATGATTCGCCGGCTGATTCGCTCCACGGTCGAGACGCGAACAGAGTGGGAAATTTGCGGCGAGGCTAAGAACGGCGCTGAGGCGCTTCTCCTAGTGAGGGAACATCCTCCGGACCTGATCATCCTGGATTTAATTATGCCGGTGATGGACGGCCTGGAAGCTGCCCGCCGCATCGCTAAGATATCTCCGGCAATCCCGATTCTGATGTTTACCATGCAGAATTCGGGACAAATGGTCAAAGAGGCTTATGCTGCCGGTGTCAGGGAAGTTCTATCCAAATCCGACGCTGGCACCGATCGACTCATTACCTCCATGCGCAGCCTGCTGAATCAACCGGCGGGAATCGCAACCAACTAGCACCCGTTTGCCCGCGCGGCGACGCCAACGGCTTCGTCAGGCTGGTATCCAATTGCGGCGCTCGATGAAAGTCGGTGGTTCGTAGGTGTGTCCGCTGGCCAGACGGCGTTCTTCGCGCCGCGTTGACCAGAGCAAGATCGGTCCCAGGGCGGCAGCAGAGAGCCGGGCCACGACGGGAAACTCTTTTTCGACCTCGCGGCGCAGTTCGTGAATCTTTTTGCTGACCGTTCGATTGACTTTCTTGAATTCCCGCTCCATTGCCCAGAGTGCGCCATTGTAAGCACTGTGCAGTTTCTTGGCCTCGCGCTCGAAGCGCTCGCGCACTCGTGGATCGGGATGATTCTTATAGCGTTGCCAGCCTGCGAGAACAGTGCGGCACATGCGATAAAGACTGGGGCCGTTGCTCTCGAAGTCGCGCCAGAATGCCCAATCGAGAAATCGTTTCGAATCGTCGCGCGAGATTGCCGCGTGCTTAAAGTTGAATTTGAACTGGCCGTGAATGTCGGCAGGGTCCATATCCGTCAGCAGACGCCCCTGCTCGGCCATCTCTTTGTACAAGGGCGTACCCGGAACCGGTGTATAGAGCATGAACTGGTGGAAGTCGGTCTGGCAGGCAACGGCCGCTTCGATCTCTCCGATAATGTTGTCGGGAGTGTGATGCTCCAGGCCAATGATGGTCGAGCCTTGCACCCGTATTCCGTGTTCGCGAAGCTCATTCGTCAGTTCGGTGACGTTTTTGCCTTGCAGCTTGCTGTAATTGGATCGCGGCGACTCCAGTCCCATCCATACCCAGGAAACGCCCAGCTCCACCAGTTCGAGCATGGTGTATTTTCTTATTGCGTTGGCCGAGGCGAAAACGGAAAGCTCCCAGCTCTTGCCTGCTTCTTTCATTCGCTCCAGTAAGCGCATGGCGCGTTCGCGGTGCAGCAGGAAGTTTTCGTCCATCACAAAAAAAGAATGGACCTTCAGCTCCGATTCGATGCGGCACATGACCTCGAACAGTTCGTCGCCGGTCTCGTAAAAATTGACAAACTTTCCTTTGCCGCCAAAAAAGGCTGATGTAGTACAGAAGTTGCAGCCCAACGGGCAGCCCACCGATGGGATAATGGTTGCCGCCGTGCCACCCTTGCGATTGGGCAGCCGCATTCCCATGATGCGCGTTTCCAGTCCGGACACAATTGCCGGATGGCGAATCGGCGCATGCTCGTCCTCGCCGAGATAGCGGCGCATCCATGAGATTCCTTCGCCGCGCACGATCTGGTCGGCGTCGATCATTTTTTCTATGCCGGGAATCGCTGCCACATGTCCGCCCACCACGATCTCGGACTGCGGCGACAGTTCGCGCACCATGCGGCACATCTCGCGCACCTTACCAATATTCACGATGATCGACGAAATTCCTACGATGTCATAGTGATGTTTGGTCAGTTCACGAGCGAAGGCTTTGCGCGTGGGAAAATCGAGCACGCTGCACGGTGCCGAGATATTCTCCTGAATCATCATGATTCCCCACGAGCGATGAAACATGCGCAGCGAAAAGCTGCCTTGCGCGCGCGTGACCTGATTGTGATAGAGCTCCATCGGATTGATGGAGCGGCTGCCGAATTCGTCGTCCTGCGCATAAGGTCCGAAAACCGAGCTGAGCAAAACGCGCGCGCCGGTCCCCTTGGGATGAGTCTGCATTGTAGTTTTCATGGATTGTTACTTGAAGAATAGAGTTCGGCGGAGCGAGGCGCGGTGATTCTGGTTACATTACAAAACTATTACGTTGATATCCCGGGTTCAGCGCGTATCGACCTTGCAATCTTTGCTCGCGCAATCAGCGGAATCTCGTTTGCGACTGAGGTTGTGTAACAATCTCGTGTTCACAAATGTTGCCATCAGAACGGGCTCATGGCTGACTCTAACGAAATTCGCGAAGCGTCCCTCGGAGAGATCGCCCTTGTGTTTCTCAAGCTGGGAACGATCGCGTTTGGAGGGCCTCCCGCGCATCTGGCGATGATGGAAGAAGAATTTGTTCGCCGGCGGCGATGGATTACGGAGGCTGACTTTCTTGACCGCCTGGCAACAGCGAATCTGATTCCCGGGCCAAACTCGACCGAAGTCGCGATCTTTATTGGGCATCTCAAGCGCGGTTGGCGCGGGTTGATTGTGGCCGGCTGCTGCTTCATTATTCCCGCGGCGAGCATCGTGCTCGCGATTGCGTGGAGCTACGTCCGTTTTGGGGCCTTGCCGCAGGTGGAAGGCGTGTTGTCTGCCATCAAACCCGCAGTGGTCGCAATTGTCATTCAAGCGCTGGTGAAGCTGGGACGGACCGGAGTGCGAACAGTTCCGCTGGCCGTGATTGCCGCGATGGCCGCAGTGCTGAGTTTTTTGGGAGTGGGGCCCGTCCGGGTCCTGGTGTTTGCCGGACTGGCTTCGGCCGCGGTTTGGTGGACGAACAATCGATTGTCAGGAGCGAACCTGTTGAGCATCGGCTTGCGGAAGCCAATGACGTTCGGTCTCCACAAAGTCGGGCTCCCAAAGATCATCGCTGCTGTAATGGCGTCTGCGGCGCTGGCCGGCGCATATCCCGCCCGCCTCGAACGTCTCTTCTTGTCGTTTCTGAAAATCGGGGCGGTCATGTTCGGCAGCGGATACGTGCTGCTGGCATTTCTTCAGACCGAGTTCGTGGAGCATCTGCACTGGCTGACCGAGAAGCAACTGCTCGATGCCGTCGCGGTGGGGCAGTTCACTCCTGGACCGCTTTCTGCGACGGCGACGTTTATCGGATATATAGTTGCCGGTTGGCGAGGTGCGGTGGTGGCCACGGTGGGCATTTTCCTGCCGGGATTTGTGCTCGTGGCGCTCAGCGGCCCGTTGCTTCCGCGATTGCGCCGGTCGGCAGGAGTAGCGGCAGCGCTTGACGGGGTGGTCGCCGGTTCGCTGGCATTGATGGCGGTAGTGGCGTGGCAGTTGGGACGAGCGTCGATCGTCAGTTGGGCGACACTCTTGATTTTTGTCGTCAGCCTGGTTGCTTTGCTGCGCTTTCGCGTGAATTCGGCCTGGGTGATTGCCGCTGCGGCGGTCGTGGGAGGTTTTTTCCATTTTTAGCGGCGTTTCGCATTCCGCGGCACGGTGAGGTGAGAAATAAAGAGGTGAGAAACAACGATGACTGACTTCCGCATCCGGCCAGCTGTACGCAGCGATCTGCCCCGTCTTACAGAAATTTATAACTACTACATTGTGAATACCCCCGTAACCTTCGATGTGGAGAGCTATACCGTCGAGCGCCGCGAAAGTTGGTTTTTGCATTTTGGGCGAGCCGGCAGGCATCGCCTTTTGGTCGCAGAGCAAGATGGAGTCGTCGTGGGCTATGCCGGAACCACCCGTTTTCGTCCCAAACCGGCTTATGACACAACGGTCGAGACCTCAATTTATTGCGCAGCCGAAGCTGTGGGCAGAGGCATTGGACGACGTTTGTACACGGAGTTGTTTGCGGCCTTGAAAGGCGAGGATATTCATCGTTTCGTGGCCGGATACGTGTTGCCGAACGTGGCCAGCGAGGCGCTCCATCGCCAATTTGGATTCAAGTGGGTCGGCGTTTTCCACGAAAACGGATGCAAGTTCGGCCAATACTGGGATGTCTGCTGGGTCGAACGACCAGGTTAGCCTAGCAGATAGAATGCTTTACGGCATGTGGCAGGTCTCGCGGTTCTTCTTCTTGTTGGGTGAAGGAGAGGTTAAAATAGAAGATTCCCGGCGCCCGGCCAAAGACAGTGGCACGGTCGCCGGATCATAACGGATGGAGCCTACGCATAATCTCGGAGAGCAGGTTCCTATGGCGGTTTCGCCCGCGGCGATGGCTGACGCATCGCCCGCATCCACGGCCGCACTTCCGCGTCGTCGTCGCCCCTCATCGCCAGTTTACTGGCGGGTAGAGGGCAGCCTGCTGGAGCTGACCACCGTCCGTCCCATCGCCTTTTTTACCTGGAATAGCCAGACCTATAGCGCGCGGGCCGCCCGGCGCAGCCTGGTGCTTTTGATGGCTTTGCTGCGGCCATTTTTATATGCCGCCAATCGGGTAGCGGCCACCCGGATTGTCCATGCCGTGCTGCGCGGCATCACCCGCGACCGCTTGGATCTGCTGGGTGAAGAAGAGTTCGAGTACAAGTTGAAGCCGCTGCTCAAAGAAGAAGGAGTGCGGCAACTGAAAGCTTTGCAGGCTACGGGCGTTGATGTGGTGCTGGTCAGCCAGGGATTGGATCACGTGATGCGGCCGCTGGCGCGGCATCTGGGCGTGCGCTGGATCATCGCCAACCGGCTTGATTTCCGGGATGGCGTGGCCACAGGAAGACTGTTGAGCCCGGTGATTCGTCCGCGGGGATTGTTTGCGCGTATTCGCGAAAATGGTCCGGATGGACAGCAGAGTCCGGCGCGCTGGGTGCGGGCACTCGGACTGCGTGGGCCCAAAGCGCTTGCTTCGGCGATTGTGCCTGCGGTGCGGGTTGAAACTCCGCGCGTTCGTCCCATTGTTTATTTCGATGAGCAGCGCTATCCAGCCAGATTTTCCGTGCGCATGGCGCTAGGTGGGAAACGCGTGCTGCTGATCGGCGTTACCGGATTTATTGGCAAGGTGTGGCTCGCCAATACGTTGATGGATTTGCCGGAGATCGGCAAACTTTATCTCTTAATCCGGCGGCAGAAGTCGAGTCCGGGGCAGAAGCGCTTCGAGAAGTTGGTCGAAGATTCGCCGGTGTTCGATCTAGTGTTTGAGAAGTACGGAGACCGGCTAGGTCCGCTGTTGGCCGAGAAAATCGAAGTCGTCGAAGGCGACGTCTCGCAACCCGGCCTGGGCCTTGACCCTGAAACAGCCGCTCGCCTGCGCGCGGAACTTGACCTGATCATCAACAGTTCGGGGCTCACGGACTTTAATCCCGACCTGCGCGACGCGCTGGCGGTGAATGTAGATTCGACGTATCACCTCATCGACTTTATTCGCTCATCCGATCACGCCGCCCTGCTCCACCTATCGACTTGTTATGTGGCCGGTCAGCGCGATGGCCGCGTAAGTGAACGCGTGATTCCGAATTACACGCCCGCAGCGGTGAAAGATTTCGATGCGGAAAAAGAGTGGCATCGCCTGCATCAACTCGTGGAAGCGGCGGAAGCGCGCGCCGAAAGTCCGGAAGTCACGGAAGAATTAAGAAAACAGGCATTGGGCAAAGCCCACGCGGCGAAAGGACTGAGCGGTGCGGCGCTCGAAAATCAGATCCGCAAGAACCGCGTGCGCTGGCTGAAGAATTACCTGACCGAAGAAGGCACGCGCCGCGCCAACGAGTTGGGCTGGCCGAATACTTACACCTTTACCAAGAGCCTGGCGGAATCGCTGATCGCCCATCAACTTTCCAGGAATGATAGCGCGGCTTTGCCCATCGCCATCGTGCGTCCGGCGATCGTCGAAACCTCTGTGGCCAAGCCTTTTCGTGGATGGAATGAAGGGATCAATACATCCGCATCGCTCTCTTATCTGCTCGGAACGGCGTTCCGGCAGTTGCCGTCGAACGAGCGCAAGCGGCTCGATATTATCCCGGTGGATGCCGTCTGTGCGGGGATGACCTTGATTGGCGCGGCCCTCGTCGAACGGCGCCATGATCCGCTCTACCAGCTGGCAACCTCGGTGACCAATCCCTGCGACATGGGACGGTCGATCGAGTTGACTTCGCTCGGCCATCGGCGGCACTACCGTGCGCAAGAGGGCCTTGAATACTGGCTGCGGCTGCGCATGGATGCGATTCCGGTTTCGAAGGAGCGCTACAACCGCATGTCGGCGCCGGCGCAGAAAATGATTATCCGGTCGATTCAGCGAGTCATGGCTCCGCTGCCTTCGGCGATGAAGAAGCCGCTGGCCAAGACCGAGCGCAATCTCGAGCGCGTGGAAAAACTGGTGGAGCTGTTCGAGCCCTTCATTCTGCACAACGAGCACGACTTTGTTGCCGACAACGTGGAGAAGCTGTCACAGGCTTTGACTCCGGAAGAAAAAGAAATCTTCGGTTATGACACGGCCGGGTTGGACTGGTGGGAGTATTGGATTGACATTCATATTCCGGCACTGCGGAAATGGACGTATCCGCTGATCGAAGGCCGTCCGCTGGAAGCGCGGACGCCGCGCGTGCTGCAGATGCCGCCACCGGCAGCCGCCGAAACAGCGACCTCATCGGCGCTCGAAAATGACGATGCGGTCAAGACCGGTACGAACGGAGCAACGTGGCGATATTCCTGACGGGTGGAACCGGCTACATCGGCGCGCATGTCGCCGCGAATCTGCTGGAGCAGCATGACGCGACCCTGAATCTGCTGGTGCGGGGACGCGATCCGCGGGATGCCGAGTTGCGGCTGTGGCAAGCTCTGCAACTGCATCTGCCGTTTCCGGAGTTTTACGAATATCTGCAGGCGAAGGTGCGCATTTTTCGTGGCGATCTGACCTCGCCGCAGTTTGGACTTGCGTCGGACGATTATGACCGGCTCGTGCACACGACCGACTCGGTAATCCACTGCGCGGCATCGCTGAATCGGAAGTCGGAAAAAAGCTGTCTCAATGTCAATCTCCGCGGCACGCTCGAAGTCGTGCAACTGGCGCGGCGCTCGCAGTATTATCACGGGCTGCGCCGCTTTTCGAATGTCAGCACCGTGGCCGTGGCCGGGAAGCGCAGCAACGAAGTTGTGCTCGAAGATCGATCGATTGAGTGGGAGCGGTCGGATTACGATCCCTATGCGCGGACTAAAAAATTCTGCGAGCACATAGTGCGCGAGTTGCTGCCGGATGTCCCGTTGACAATCTTCCGGCCCAGCATCGTTCTGGGAGATAGCCGCTATCCGCAGACCACGCAGTTTGATATGGTGCGCGCGTTCGTTTTTCTGGCGGGACTGCCGGTGCTGCCCTTTCGTCCGCACGACAAGATCGATATCGTGAATGTCGATTTCGTCGCCGATGCGATTTCTACTTTGCACATGAAAACGAATCCCGAGCACGAAATTTATCACCTGTCTTCGGGCAAGGATTCGCAGACATTTCGCGAATTGACTCGCGCTCTCGCCGCTGCTCAGAAAAAGCGCGGGCCGGTGTTTTTGCCGCTGCTCGAGAAGCCTTTTACCTCTGCCGTTCATCTCCTCGCCGACCGCAAAGGTCCAGTAGGTCACGGCGCGGCGCTGATGAAAGTGTTTCTGCCTTATCTGACTTGGAATACGGTGTTCGACAACACGCGCGTTACCACGGAGATGAAACGGAAGCCGGCTCCATTTTCGCAATATAGTTTTCCTCTACTTCGCTTTAGCCGCGACCATAATTTTTCCTATCCTTATCAAGCCTGGCCCGAGAGCACACGAGCGGGAGGGTCTGCCGCATGATGGACTTTGTTTTGGAAGCCTGGGTATCGAGCATAATCGAGGGCAAGAAGGCTCAGTGGATGATGGGTAAAGGCGAGCCTTGGCAGCCGGGCGAACGACTGAAGCTGCTTTTTGCCGGCTATAACGGGACCCGCAACACAGGCTCGGATGTGCGGGTGGAGGAGATGCTGAGGCAGATCCGGCGGATTCTCGGGCCGGAGAATGTCGACCTCAGCATGATGACTTTTAACTTTGACCGCTCGCGTGGATATTTCGCTGGCACATCGCAGGTGCGGCTGCCCGACATTTTTCCTCCTTTCCTGGCGAATGAGGTCCCAAAACATCACGGAGTGGTGGCGTGCGAAGGGTCGATGTTCAAGTCGAAATTCGCCAACGCCCTGGCCACGATGATGATTGGCTCGCTCGGCATGGCGGCGGCTGAGAACAAGCTATCGATCGGTTACGGCGCTGAAGCGGGCCACATGGATCCGCTCGTAGCGAAGATGTGCGGACGCTACTGCCGGAATTCGTTGGTGATCACGCGCAACGACGAGTCGCGCAAAATTCTGCGCGAACTGGGAGTACCGACAGAGTTGGGCACCGATACGGCCTGGACGTTCGAGCCACTGGGTGCGGAATATAGCCAGAAGGCTCTCGGCGACGTAGGCTGGGACGGGAAGACGCCGGTGCTGGTGGTCTGCCCGATTAATCCTTTTGAATGGCCGGTGAAGGCTTCGGTGGCGAAAGCCGCGCTGCACAGCCTGACCGGTGCATATAAAAATAGTCATTATCGCGGGCCGTATTTTCACAACGCTGGGCCTGAGGCCGACCGCGCCTACGAGCATTATTTGAGTTCGATTGCGAAGGCGGTTGACGCATTCCGCAAAAAGAGGAATGTCTTCGTCATCTTGGCGGCTACCGAGCGTATGGATGCGCGCGCTTGCCTGCGCATTTCCGAAAAGTTGGACACCGTCCCGATCCTCACCTCCGACGACTACAACATGTACGAACTGGTCAGCATTCTGCGCGCTTGCCGCATGATGGTTTCCTCGCGCTATCACGGCATCGTGACCTCGATGCCGGCGCTGGTGCCCTCGGCCGGCATCACCATGGACGAGCGCATCCGAAATCTGATGAATGAGCGCGGGCATCAGGAATTGCTGATGAACGTGGACGATCCCGATCTGGAAGCACGCACTCTGGCGTCGCTCGAAATTCTGGATCGCGAAGGAGAACGGATCGCCGATGGAATCGCGCGCACCACGGTCCGCAACTTGAAGTTGATGGCGCGCATGGGAGTTTATTTCGAAGAAGAAGTGCAGCGGCGCTATCCGGAGTTTCCCACCCGGCGTGGGGAGTGGAGTTGGGAGGATTACCTGCCGCCGATGGGCGACGGGTTGAAGGAATTGGTGGCGGCATACGGGTAGAGGCGGCGCGCCCACAACTTTCATCCTGAGCGCAGCAGGACCGTCACAAAAGTGAAGATCTTGCGGAGGACCTCTACTCCCTTAGGATCCACGCGTTCGCAACAAGAGCCGATGACTTTTCTTAATCAAATCTTGGTCAGTCTGGAACGCAGCGGCGATGCCGTGGCGCTGCAGGAGATGCGCGGCGCGACACCGGTTCCGCAGACGGCTCGGCAGTTGCTCTCGCAAGTCGCGCTGGCGCGAGCGTACCTGCGGCGGCTGCGCTTGAAAAAAGGCGATCGATGCGCCCTCCTGGCGCCGAACTCGATGCAATGGATTGCGATGGACCTGGCCATCATGGCCGAAGGCCTGACGGTCGTACCTCTCTACGCCCGGCAGGCTCCTGCAGAACTTGTCACCATGATGAAAGATTGTTCGCCGGCGGTGATTGCCTGTGGAGACCAGTCCCTTGCGGACGCAGTTGTCGCGGCATGGCCAGAAGCTCCACCATATTTCTGTTTTGAAAATGTTTTTCGAGCGCGGCCGGATGCAACTGAAAATCCGGCGCTCTCAGTTACGCCCGACGATGTCGTGACCATCATTTACACCTCGGGGACCTCGGGCGACGCCAAGGGTGTGATGCTGAACGCGGGCAATGTCGGATACATGCTGGGCTGCACTTCCGGGCGCCTCGATCAACTCATGCGTGCTCACCAGCCGAAGTCGCAGCCCCATCAGGACGCGGTTTTTCATTACCTGCCGCTTTGCTTCGCGGGCTCCTGGATCATGATGCTGACCTGCTTGTTGCGCGGCAGCAAGCTGACCCTGAACACTGACCTCGGCAAGATTGCGGCCGAGATGCGATTGGCTGCGCCGCACTACTTCCTGAATGTTCCGGCGCTCCTCGAACGCATGCGGAAAGCGGTCGACGAGCAGCTTTGGAAAACAGGAGGACTGCCCTTGAAGGTTTACTCGAAAGCGAAAGGCGCATGGGTGCGGCGGCAGGAACGCAAGTCGACCATGGGTGACAAGCTCTGGCTGGGGCTCGCCAACCGGCTGGTGTTTCCGACGATTCGCAAAAAAATGATTAGCGGAAATCTGCGCGCTCTGATTTGCGGCTCCGCTCCGTTAAGCGTCGAGACCCAGCTGTTTTTTATGATGCTCGGCATCCCCGTGCTGCAGGTTTACGGTCTCACCGAAACCACGGCCATCTGCACCATGGATGATCCCGGCCGAAAAGTTGTTCCGGGCCGCGCGGGTATCGCCATTCCGGGCGCGGAGATGAAGATCGCGAAAAACGCGGAGATCGTGGTGCGCGGGTCCAACATTTTTCCGGGATACTGGAACCGTCCCGAGGAAACGGCGAAAGTGCTGCGCGATGGCTGGTTCCACACCGGCGATCAGGGTGAAGTTGATGCTACGGGAAACTGGCAGATCGTCGGACGCATCAAGAACCTGATTATTCTCGGGTCAGGGCATAACATCGCCCCCGAGCCCATTGAAGAGAAAATTCTGCACGAGTTGCCGGATGCAACCCAGGTGGTGCTCGTGGGGAATGGGCGCGGCTTTCTTTCTGCGTTGATTGCGGGCAAGGTGCATCCAGGAAAAATTCAACCAGCGCTGGATATTGTCAATCGCGACCTTCCACACTACAAGCAGGTGCGGGCGTTTCATCCGGTAGAGGAAGCCTTCACCATTGAAAGCGGCCTGCTGACCGCCAATGGCAAACTCAAGCGGGATTTGATCAACGAACGCTTCCGCCGCGAAGTCGATGCCTTGTATGGCGACTCGAAGATGTCGAGCGCTAAAACGCCGGCGGCCAAAACGGCATGAACGAGTTCAAAGGGCAGACACTTTCGTGGCAGATCGTGAATGGTGCGGTCGAACTGGCCTTGCATCGCGAGGCCTGCAACGAGATCGGATCGCTGACGCTCGAAGAGTTGGAGCAATTTGCAGCCGCCCTGCCCGCGCTCGAGCATCACGCGCATGCCGTGATTGTGCATTCGACCCAAAAACCTGGATTTTCAGCCGGCGCTGATTTGCGGGAATTGTACCGGCGCGGGTTGGAGATGGAAAAATCAGCGGCTTTGCGTGGTGTTCGCGAATTTCTCGAGCGCATCCATGCCGTGATGAATGTGATCGATGCCACTCCGCTGACCACGATTGCCGCCGTGCACGGAGTCACGTTTGGCGGCGGATTCGAACTTGCTCTCGTCTGCGACATTATCATTGCTGACCGCATGGCCCGGTTCTGCTTTCCTGAACTGCGCCTGGGTCTGATTCCGGGGTTCGGTGGGATCCCGCGCCTGAAGCGGGATTTGGGAAATGCGGTCGTGCGCGATCTGCTTTTGACGGGGCGCAGTTTCAACGTGATGAAAGCGCAGCAGATCGGACTGGTCAGCCAGATTGCCGCTGAAGGCGAAGCGCTGCGGGTAGCTCGGGCTACCGCCAGTCAGGTCGGAAAGTTTGACCGCCAAACGGCTGCGGCGGCAAAGAAATTTGTGAAGCCAATTCCTTATGAGGAGTTGAAGCGCGAAATCGACATTTTCTGCGACCTTTATTCGCGTCCCGCGGTCGAAGCAGGCTTGCGCAAGTTCGTGGAGAATGAAAGCGCGCAGCCATACTTGCCCTGATTTGTAATTTGTTAGGATATCCATTCATGTCGACGCCCACTCTCGATCAAACGCTCGATGAAGTTCTAAACCTGGCGGCTGCGCATTTCAAAGTTCCGCGGGAAAAACTTACTCCCGACGTCGACTTTTTTAAGACGCTCGGAATCGACAGCCTGCAGGCGCTCGACTTATTGACTCGCCTCGAACATCACTTCAGTATCGAGTTGCCGGATTATGAACTGCAAGGAGTTTCAGATTTTCGCACGCTGGCGACTCGAATTCAGGCGCGTCTGTGAAAATTGTTTTCACCACGGAGACACGGAGGCACGGAGGAAAGCCAGCCATTATTCTCAGGCTCCAGTTCTTCCGGCAACACTGCTCCCATGAGGTGGCGTTCTGATAAGCTCTTGCTTTTCTCTGTGTCTTCGGGCCTCCGTGGTGAGATAACGGTCTGAATGCTTAATCTCCGCCAATATGCCAGCCTGGGGGCAGCCCTCAAAGATGCCTTGGAGCGCTGGCCCAATGAAACCTGCCTGATTGAAGCCGATCGCGATCGCGAAAAAGTGCGGCTGACTTATTCCGACTTCAAAGCGATGGCGCGCCCTCTTTGCCGCGCTCTCGAAGATGCGGATTTCAAGCCCGGCGACCGCGCCGCGATCATCATGACCAACCAATCGAAGTGGCTGATCTCGGCCTATTCGATTTTCTTCTGCGGCGGCGTGCTGGTTCCTCTCGATTACAAATTGACGGCCGAGGAGCATCTGCAGTTGCTCGCGCACTCGAAGGCGCGCTTTCTCGTGGTCGAGTATTACTTGTGGCGGGCCATTACCCAATCGCCGGAGTTCGCCAAACTTAAGGCCGAAATCGTGCTCGTCACGGAAGCCCCGTTGGGAGCGGACTTGCGCGGCGCGTACCGCTGGGAAGAATTCAAGCGCAAGGGTGAGCCACAGTTCGTGCCGCGGCAGCGCGAGGATACGGCTTGCATCGTCTATTCCTCGGGGACGGGTGGGCGTCCCAAGGGGTGCGTGCTCACGCACGACAGCTATCTGGAGCAGTGCGCTTCGCTGACGGCGTGGTATCCATTCTGGCCGGGCGTTCGCTACTTGAGTATTCTGCCGACAAATCATGCCATCGATTTCATGGTGGGATTCATCGGGCCTTTTGTTTGCGGAGCATGCGTGGTCCATTTGCGCACGTTGCGTCCGGAGTTTGTGCGCGATGCGTTTGTGCGTTATCGCATCACCTATGTCAGCCTGGTGCCCCTGGTTCTAAAGAACCTGGAACGCGGGCTGCGCGCGAAGTTCGATGAACTGCCGCCGCGCAAGCGTTGGGCGCTCCATCGCCTGATCGATCTCAACAAGGTGCTGACGCGCGGGCGTCCGCGCGCGGCGCTGAGCCGGCGTCTGCTGCCGCAAGTGCACAAGGCATTTGGCGGAGAGCTGCGCGCACTCATTGTTGGCGGAGCGTTTACCGATCCCGCCACGTTGCAGTTCTTCTACGATCTGGGAATTCCCGTAACTTGCGGCTATGGACTGACAGAGGCTTGCACGGCGGTAACGCTTAACGACTTGAAACCTTTCCGCGCCGATACGGTGGGCAAGCCGCTACCCGGAACCGAGGTCCGCGTGCTGAATCCGGATGGCGATGGCATCGGAGAGGTGGCTGTCCGCAGCCGCGCCGTCATGTCTCATTATCTGGATGACCCTGAACAGACGGCGCAGACGATTGTCGAAGGCTGGCTGTTGACGGGCGATCAGGGGCGCTTTGACGGGCACGGGCACTTGCAACTCGTCGGGCGCAAGAAGAACATGATCGTCACCGCCGGCGGAAAGAATATTTATCCCGAGGATATTGAGGCAGTGTTTGATGGGCTCCCGGTCAAGGAATTCTGTGTCTTCGCGGCGAATTATCTGTGGCCCGAGAAAACTCTAGGAAGCGAGATGCTGGTGCTGGTGATTCGGCTCGAACAGAATCAGCAATTCGATGATCTCCTTCGTGACCAGATTGTGGCGCGCAACCGCCGCCTGCCCGATTTCAAACGGGTCGGCGGGTATTTGATCTGGAGTAAGGATTTCCCGCGGACGGCCTCTCTGAAGATCAAGCGAGCGGAACTGGCGGCGGAAATTGGCGGTGGCGCGATGCGGGCGGCAGTGGTTGCGACATAGGTCTCAGGTTTTAGATTCTCCAACTCAACGTGAACGAAACTTTTCTCGCCATTATTAATCCGGCCGCAGGCGGAGGGCGTTGCGGCGAGCGCGTTGGAGCCGCGCTGAAGCAACTGCGAGCGGCGGGTCTTAATCTGGAGACTGCAGAAACCCACGCCGCCGGCGAAGCCACCACCATCGCGAGACAGGCCTATGCGCGCGGCTTCCGTAAGTTTCTTGCTGTCGGTGGAGATGGGACATCCTTTGAGATCGTCAATGGCCTCTTCCCCGAATCGGTGACCCGAAGCGCGACTGCTTCGGAAAATGCTGATGCCGTGGCCACGCTGGGATTTCTTCCGCTCGGCACAGGCAATTCTTTTCTGCGCGATTTCGTTGATCGGACTTCCAGAAGTAGCGATTTGGATTTCGCGATGAGCGCTCTCGCATCGCGGCGCTTGCGAGCTTGCGATGTACTGCGCCTCTCGCACACAGGTGGAGAGATTTATTACATCAACCTCGCCAGTGTGGGCTTCGCCGCCGATGTGGCTGCGTTGCGGCATCGGCAGTTTCAGGGGCTGGGACAGTTTGGTTATTTGTTGTCTATTTTTCTTTGCCTGGCACGTCTCGACCGACGGCCCTTTCCGCTGCGCGTGGATGGGCAGAAGGAATTTGACAAGCGCCGCTGCTTATTTCTCAGCTTCAACAACAGCAAGTTCACCGGCGGTACCATGATGATTGCGCCCGACGCGGTTACCGACGACGGATTGATTGAATACGTGCGCTGGGGGCCGATCGGGCGGTTGGGGCTGATCCGCAACCTGGCGACACTTTACGATGGCAGCCACACGCGGCATCCGCTGGCGGAAAGACAGGAGGTGCGGCGCGTGGAATTCCAACTCGGTGGGCCCGTTGACGTCATGATCGACGGCGAGGTGATGACCCTGGAATGCCAGGCCATCGACGTACTCCCAGCGGCTTTGCGGGTTGTGGTCTGAACCCTTGGCAATGCCCATCTCGACTCATGATATAAAAACTTCATGTCGCAAGAGCGCAGAGAACGGCAAAAAGAAAGACAGGGAATCAAGACTTCGCGCCAGACTTGGACCCGTCTCGCCATCGTCGCGGCAGTCGTCGTGATTGTGCTGGGCGTGGCCTTCTATATCGACCACCGCAACGAGCATAAGCACGATGCGCTGGCCCACTGCCTGGCCGATCGCGGCGTGAAAATGTATGGGGCCTGGTGGTGTCCGCATTGCATTGAGCAGAAGGAAAAATTTGCGGCATCGTTTGAGTATATTCCGTACGTGGAGTGCGGCATCAAGGGGAAAACCCAGGGGCAGTCCGAGGCTTGCCGCAACGAGCATGTCGATCACTATCCTACCTGGCAGTTTCCGCCGACCGGCGAACGAGTCGAGCGTGTGTTTACCTTGACCGAGTTGAGCGATCGCACGGGGTGCCCACTCGAGTGACAGCGCCGGACGATCAAAACGTGAATCGGCAAGGCATGAACCAGCGAAGCCTGACGCATCGCCTCATGATTGTCGTCGCGGTTCTCGCGGTCTGCGGAATTGCCGTGTCCTCCGTTTCTCTGCAGCATCACTACGCCCGGTCCAAAACGTCCTACTGCGATATTGGAGAAACTTTCAATTGCGACATTGTGAATCGCAGTGAGTATTCCACCCTGCTCGGCATTCCAGTGGCCCTGATCGGAATGCTTGGCTACGGCGCGCTGGCGGGCTTGGCCACTATCTATCGTGATCGTCCCGAAACTCCGGCGCTGCTCTTCGGCGGCGCGGTGGTGGGCCTGCTGTTCGCTCTCTACCTTACTTATATCGAGACGCACGTCCTCGGGGTGTGGTGCATCTTATGCCTGAGTTCGCTGGTGCTGATCGCGACGACGACCATGGTTGCGGCAATCATCTGGCGGCAGAGTTCACGCGAATAGCAACTTACGCCGTTTGGAGATTCCCGTTAGAAAGATAATTCTCTTCAATGCCCCGTCTCGCAATCAGAAAAGAGAAAGCTAAGCTGCCTGCTGTCGCCGCTGCGCCAGTTCCGTTTGGCCAGTTATGGTTGCACGAACTGCGCAGCCGGATCTTCCAAAACACGCGACTGCTGCGGGTTTGGACGCCACCAGGCTATGACGGCAAGAACCCGTCGCGCTATCCCGTGTTGTATCTGAATGACGGGCAGAATCTATTCGACCCGGCGACCGCTTTTGCCGGAGTCCACTGGGGGGTGAGCGAGACCGCGTCGCGTCTGATCGCCGAGCAAAAAATTCCGCCGCTGATTATCGTCGGCATCGATAACACCAGGGACCGCGTTCTTGAATACATTCCCTACAAATCGCGAGATCCGAAAATTACGAACCCAAGGGGAAATCTGTATCCCGACTTCCTGCAAAAAGAGGTCATGCCTCTGGTCGAAGGGCGCTACGCCGTGCTCAAAGGCCGGGCAAACACCGGGCTGGGAGGCTCCTCTCTCGGAGGCCTGATCACGTTGTATACGCATCTGGCCGCGCCCACGGTTTTCGGGCGATTGCTGGTCGAAAGTCCGTCGCTGTCGGTGGCCAGGAAAAAAATTCTGGACGCCTGCCGTCATTCGCTGAACTGGCCGCAGCGTATCTACCTGGCGATGGGGACGCGCGAATTGGGGAATCCCGAAAAAGACGCGAAGATTGTGGCCGATTTTCGCGAACTCGAAGCAACTTTGCGCCAGGAGGGTCTCGACGAACAACGGCTCAAAGTCCGGATCGACGAAGGCGCGAACCACAGCGAATCGGCATGGGCAGCGCGGTTTCCCGAGGCGCTGGAGTTTCTCTATTCATCTTGAACGCAGCCTCACCCGCGCTTGTGTGGCGCAGGCGCCCTCGCCCGCGAAAAGCCAGCAGCGCCCGCCATTCAGCAGCCAATCGAGAAGTGACAGGCGACCGTGCATCGCAAACTGGCCGCGGAGCGAAGCAACCGATTGGATGGCTCGGTAATTTAATGGTTGACTACTACGCCACAGGCGATGCGATCGCCGGCATTTCCGGCAGGGTCCGTTTTCTCGTCGTCGGCTTTGGCGTGGATGATCAGAGCCGTGCCTCCGTTGCTGTAGAGCGAGTGGCTATCGCTGCCCAGGCTGACGTCTTTGTCCTCCCACTTGAAATGCGCTTTGCCATCGGCGTCGACCTTGAAGTTGGGGTTGTCGCCGGCGTGGTGGCCCTCGGGGTTGTCGAGCCCGTGCTTCTTGTTGTCAGGATTAAAGTGCGGGCCGGCGGACTTGAAATCGGGAGCGTCGCACTTGGCATTCTGGTGGAAGTGGATCGCATGTTCGCCCGGAGGCAGGTTTTTGAGGCGCAGTTCCATGCCAATTCCGGGAGAGGCTTCCCAGAGAATCGCGGTGCCCACGACCTGGCCTTGTGCATCCTTCAGTTGAACGACGGTGTTGGCAGCGGAGGCGGAGTTGCATGCCATTGCGAGCAAAGCGAGCGGGAGCAAGCCGGCGATTTTCATGCAAGGGATTATAGCGAAACTCGACCCTTCGGGCGCGCTTAATGAGTCGGGAAGGGAAGAAGCTTGACGGGAATGTCCTGATTTGCTTTTTTTTCACCACGGAGTCACAGAGTCACGGAGAAAACCTCGAAGCTGTATAAAGCAAAAAGGGGAGGGTTGCCAAGCAGTTGGTTTCTCTGTGTCTCCGTGTCTCTGTGGTAGAAGACTCTAAATTAGGACACTACCAGTCTGGCCTCCCTCTGGCGCAGAACGCTGGGCAATGGGACAATAGAAAAATGCGAAGATTTCTAACTACTGCTCTACTATTGGCCGCGGCGACCTTGCTGGCCGGAGATGGCTACGCCCAGCAGACTCCGCCCGCAAGCACTCCTTCGGCGACGACGCCTGCGGCCCCTAAGGCCACCACGGCGAAGACCTCCAGCACCGCCAAGGCCCCGGCAAAGAAGGCGACAGCGGCCACTCCAGTTACGCTCAAGACCAAGAAAGAGAAGTTTAGCTATGCCCTGGGCATGAACATCGGGAACGGCTTGGGGACCAACTTGAAAAAGCAATCGGTGGAGTTTGATCCGGCGCTCGTCGCCAAGGGATTGAATGATTCGATGGCCGGGGGCAAGACGCTGCTGACGGAAGAGGAAGCGAAGACCGTCCTGAGCGATATGCAGAAGGCAGTGCAGGAACAGCAGCAGGCGAAGGCAAAAGCGGCCGGAGAAAAGAATAAGACCGAAGGCGAGGCGTTTCTGGCGGCGAACAAGAGTAAAGAAGGTGTCGTCACCTTGCCCGACGGTTTGCAGTACAAGATTGAGAAAGAGGGAACTGGAGCCAAGCCGGCCGCGACCGATTCGGTGGTCTGCAACTACAAGGGCACGCTGATCGACGGCACGGAATTTGATAGCTCCTACAAGCGCGGCCAGCCCGCCACCTTCGGCGTCAGCCAGGTGATCAAGGGATGGACCGAAGCGCTGCAGTTAATGCCGGTGGGATCGAAGTGGCAACTCTTCATTCCGTCGACTCTCGGGTATGGCGAGCGCGGTGCCGGCGGCGAGATCGGGCCGGATGCAACCCTGATCTTCGAGGTCGAACTGCTCTCGATCGTAGATAAAAATGCAGACAAGGGCAAAGAAGAGAAGAAGGACGACAAGAGCAAGGATAAGGCCGAAGACAAGAAGCAGTAAGTTGCTGGTCTGGGGGAGAAACGGAATCCAGCTTGGACAGCCGAAGCGGCTGTTCCTATGGTCCGTTTCTCCCTTCCGTCTCTCTCCCGGCGAATTTCAAATGCCCTCGCAATGATTCTCACTCACATACTACTCATAACCACTATTCGTAGCGCAGGGCTTCGATCGGATCCAGGCGCGAAGCGCGAATGGCCGGAACCATGCCGCTGATCAATCCCACCGCGCTGAGAATCGCGACGGCCACGATAAGGGTCAGCGGGTTGATCACCAGCCGGATGTCGCCAGCCTCGGCGTGTTTCGCCATCGCACTGTAGAGCGTGAGGCGTCCGACCGATAGCGCGACCGCATAGGCCAGCACGATGCCGAACAGGCCTCCGATAAAAGTGATGGTGAGAGCTTCGGCTAGAAACTGGAAGAAGATGTGGCGGCGGCGCGCGCCCAGGGCCTTTTCCACTCCAATTTCGCGGGTACGCTGCGTGACCGAAACCAGCATGATATTCATCAATCCGACGCCGCCAATGCCCAGGGTTAGCGTGCCGATGAAGGCGAGGAGCAGTCTGAGGCCCATGGTCAGAGTCTGGATCTGATGCACTTGCACCATGAGATTTTCGATAAACACGGCGCGCCGGTCGCTGGGATTGAACCGGTGCTGCGTCGCGAGGATGTAGCGTACCGATTGCTCGATCCGCTCATAATCGTTTGTTTCGTAGTTAAACGAGATGGAATCGAGATAGTGCGTGTCCTTCAGATCGCCCATGGTCGTGAAGGGCACGTAGGCAACGCGATTCTGATTGTCGTCGCCCTGCTGCATCTTGGGGGTGAGCACTCCGATCACTTCAAACGTGATGCCATCGATGCGCAGAGGCTCGCCCAGAGCATTGCGTCCCGAATAAAGTTTTTCCTTGGTTTCAGAGCCGATGACCGCAACCCGCGCGTGCTCGACCTGGTCTTCAGCATTGTAGAAACGGCCTTGCGCCAGGCTCAGCGCGTTAATGGCAAATGCGTTGGGATACTCTCCATTGACGCTCATGGAAAAGGACCGAGCGTCATACTGCAGAGTGGCTTGCTTGGTGCAGTTGGGAGTGATGTGCGCGATTTGCGGGATGTTTGCGGTGAGGATTTCGAGATCGTCGAGAGTCAGGCGAACGGGCATGCCCGCTTTTTGGCCCCCAGCCTGCATCGACGAGCGGCCGGGAAAAATGATGAACAGGCGGGTTCCCCAGTTAGCGAAAATGTTGTCGCAGGCGCGGCTGAATCCGTCGCCATAGGCCAGCAGCATCACCACGGTGGCGATGCCCCACCCCATCCCCAGCATGGTGAGAGCAGTGCGCCGCCGGTTATAGCGCATCGCATTATAAGACTCGTGGAGCAGATCGCGCAACATGAAAGTGATTTAGTAATTTTGTAATTTCGTATTCCAGGACTCTCTGAATCTCAGGTTTAAAATTACAAAATTACCAAATTAAGAAATTACAAAATCTTTCTACTCTTTCCGCAGCGCTTCGACCGGTTCCAGGCGCGCCGCTTTGCGCGCGGGATAAAGTCCGGCGGCCACGCCCGCCAGTGTCAGGCTGACAATGGCCAGGATGGCCGTCTTCGCAACCAGTCGTGGCGGATCGAAACCGTTTGGACCATTGTAGCGGGCCAGCAAAGCCATGAATCCACTCGCCCCGGCCATCCCCAGGAGTCCGCTGACGAGCGTCAGGAAAATGCCCTCCGCGAAAAATTGCAGCATGATGCTGCGGTTCGTGGCCCCGAGCGCCTTGCGCAATCCTATTTCGCGCGTCCGCTCGCTCACGGCGATCAGCATGATGTTGATCACTCCAATGGCGCCCAGCGCCAGCGTGATCAGCCCCACACTGCCCAGAAATTTGTTCATCGCATCGAAGATGGAGCCCATCAGCTTTGCCTGCGTGACCGTGTCCCACCCTTCGAAGGCGTCCGGATCGTGATAGTCGAAATGATGATTGCGGGCGATGACACGGTGCACCTCCTCGAGCGCCAGCAGATGATCGTCAGCCGTATCCGGTTGAAAGTTCATGAATGAAACCGCGTCGAAGGCCTCGTCGCCAGCCAGCGGGAAGTCGCTGCGCATCACCTGAAAAGGAATATAGGCCCGCATATTGGTGAAATTATTGTCGCCGCGGCCGACGCGCGCGAGCGTGCCGACCACTTCAAAACGGTGTCCGTTCAGAAGAATGAAGGAGCCTACGGCGGGGCGTCCCGGAAAAAGATTACGCGACATCTCATCGCCGAGAACGACCACATCGCGTTTCTGAGCCTCGTCGAGTTCGTTGAGCCAGCGTCCCTGCTGGATGGGAAGAAAGCGAATACCGCGATACTGCGGTTCGGCGCCGGTAAGCTGGCCGCTGGCCGTGGCGAACTCGCTGACGGCATGCACGTCGTTGGCGGCGAGTGCGGGCGCGATCGCCTTGATGTGCGGCGCCTCTTTGCGGATGTCGAGGTAGTCCTGGTAGGTGAGCCGATACTGCCGCGCCGAAGTGATGCTGCCCGCAACCACGGGGGCGCGTCCGGGGAAGATCATCATGATGTTTTCGCCCAGATCCGCCAGGTTGCGCTGGTTGCCGGTGCGGAAACCCTCACCCAGTCCGACCAGGAGCAACAATGAACCGACGCCCCACGCGATGCCGAACATGGTGAGAAACGAACGGAGCTTATGCGCCCACAAAGTCCCGAAGATCTGCGAGAAAACGTCGACCACGATCTGCATAGTTAACGGCGCTACAAAGGGCCCCTTCTCGAGGAGCCTCCCTTGTTTACTAGAATAACAAGAGGACGAGCAGCCTACAGCCTGTGGTCGCTGTTCGCCTTCGACTCCCCTTCACTTCCTTCGCGTTTTGCCCAGGGTCTCCCTGCGTGACTTGAACCGTTTCTGCCACTTTTCCTGACACGGAAGCGCTGGGCTTTCCTCGCTCGTTCCTCCGCGACTAGGCCACTGCTCTACCAATCTGGTCCGTGATTTCCTTCCAATTCCCAAAGTGGAGCTCGGCTGCACGCAGGATCGTCTTATATTTGCAAACGCGACGTCACGCCAAAGCTATGTCTGCTTTTGTTTGTTGAGCTTGAGCAAAAGTCTCGCGGCCGGAGTAAACCCGCAAGGGGTCGGCCATAAGAATGCAATCTGTGTGCATGAGTTGATTCAACAACGGCAGGTAACGATATGAAAAACTACTTCGCTTGCATGTTCATCGCTTTGATTGCGCCATGGTTGGTCTGCGGGCAAACGATGGTACCCAATGCGCCGTCGGCGGCGGCGACCAGTCCCATTGTCGAGATGAGCGCGGGCTACACCTACTTCGCCATGGACACGCGCACGCAGAAGCGCGTCGGCCTGAGCGGCTTGGATGCCAACGGTTTTCTCGACGTGAATCCACGGTGGGGCTTGATGGCTGATGCGAGTTATGCGCGGATTGGTGACGTGCTCGGCACGGGGCACAGCGGCAATGTTGTGAGCCTGCTGGCGGGGCCTGCATTCTATCCCGCCGCCTATGGAGTGAACCGGATATTTGTGCGCACGCTCCTCGGCGCCAGCCTGGTGAATAGCGCGGTTCCCGTGAGCGGAACCTACTACCTGCGCGGCACCGTGATGCGCTTTTCTTATGCCGTCGGTGGAGGAGTCGAACGGCCGATCTGCGGGACTCTTTCGATTCGAGTCGGGGGAGATTATGTGCGGACGACGTTCGCCGACTCGAGCGCGGCGATGCGGTTTCAGAATAATCTTCGGCTGGTGACCGGCCTCGTCTACCGCTTTGGGGAGCGGCATCCGTGATGCAGAGGGTCGCGCGGGCAGGGTCGTGATCCGGTTTGAAATCGTTGAACCTCAGCGGCTTCATAGTCCACAAAAAAAATCGCTGCGAGCCTGATTTTGGGTGGCGCAGCGGTTCACCGCTGCGATCTGTTCCTCGTTACTAACATCGGCTTCAGCCGCCGAGGTAAGACGGCGATCCGAAGAATGCTTTTTCCGCAATCCGTGATGCCGTCCCCTTTCAAAACGATGTGAAACTGCGTCACGCCTGGATAGAAACAGTTTGACATCGGCCTCTCCGCTCCCTACCATCAAATAGAAATGACTCCGCTGAACCATCGCCATTATCATCATCACCATGCGACGAGCGTGTCGGCGGGGGAGCACGGATAACCAGGCACTTATAGGAAATCCAAGCCCGCTGGCGCTAGACTCGCGCAGCGGGTTTTTTGCTTTTTGCGCGTTTTCACTATTCTGGAGGATCCGGTTCGATGAACATCGACTTCGATAAAATGCAAGGTCTTGTGCCCGCGGTCATACAAGACGCGGTGAATGGGGAACTACTAATGGTGGGCTTCATGAATAAAGAGGCGCTCGACATGACATTAGCGACGGGTTTCGTGACCTTCTACAGCCGCACCCGGCAGAAGCTCTGGACCAAGGGCGAAAGTTCAGGGAATCGTCTGCAAGTGGTCTTCGCTTCGACGGACTGCGATCACGATACAGTGCTGCTGCGGGTAAGGGTCCTGGGTGAGGGTGTTGTCTGCCACAAGGGAACCCGATCATGCTTTACGGAGAGCCTTCCGCTCGGGTCGACCGCTGGCGAATCCCGAAGGACGGAACAATGAAATTACGCTTAGGCATTCCGAAGGGAAGTCTCCAGGAGGCAACGCTGAGCTTGTTTGCGCGTGCCGGGCTGCGCGTGTATACGAACGCCCGATCTTATTTCGCGGCCACGGATGATCCTCAAATCGAATGCCTTCTGATTCGCGCCCAGGAAATGGCGCGTTACGTCGAACACGGAGCGCTCGATGCGGGCTTAACCGGCCACGATTGGGTGCTCGAAAGCGGTCTCGACGTGGTCAAGGTCATCGATCTGGTCTACTCCAAACAGAGTATGGGCAAAGTGAAATGGGTGCTGGCCGTCCCGGAAGATTCGCAGTTTCAGAAGCTCGAAGATCTTGCCGGGGGAATCATTGCCACCGAACTGGTCAGCTTCACCCGCAATTATTTTGCCGGCCGCGGCGTCGACGTGAAAGTAGAATTTTCCTGGGGAGCCACCGAGATCAAGCCACCGTTGCTCGCCGACGCTATCGTAGAAGTGACGGAGACAGGGAGTTCGCTGCGGGCCAATCATCTGCGCATCGTGGAAACGGTTCTGGAGTCGAACACGCAACTGGTAGCAAATCAGGTGGCGTGGGCCGATCCGGCGCGGCGGCAGAAAATTGAAAATCTGGCCGTAATGCTCAGCGGAGCGATTGCTGCGCTGGGACGAGTCGGGCTGATGCTAAACGTGCGCAAGGCCGATTTGCCCGGAGTGCTCACTCTGTTGACCGCTCTCAAGAATCCAACGGTCGCGCCGCTGGCCGACGGCGACTGGGTTGCCGTTAACACGGTCATCGAAGAGAACACCGCATGGACGCTGATTCCGAAGCTCAAGCAGGCAAACGCGCAGGGCATCGTCGAATATCCGTTGAACAAGGTGGTCCTGTAATGGCGACGAAAGCCATGCGCCGCAAAAAGAACGTCGCCGCGAAGAAGAATGGCGTCGTCCGTATCCTGGAAGGCGCCGCAGTGGCGGGCTATGTGGATGCGCTCGCCGGGCGCGGCGCAACCGATCTCGCCGACATCGAATCTGCGGTGCGGAGCATTCTTACTGACGTTCGCAAAAATGGCGACCGCGCTGTGCGCCGCTATGCCACACGTTGGGACGGATTGGCCAAAGACGAACCGCTGCGCGTCTCCGAAGACGATCTCCACCAGGCTTGGGAGCAGATTGACGCCGAGTTGCAGCGGGCGATCGAACACGCGGCGGGCAATATCCGGCGCTTTGCTGAGTGGCAGGCGGAGGCCGTATTCGCGCAGAATAAAGAATGGCGGCGTGAAATCGAGCCCGGGGTCAGCGTGGGCCAGTTGGTGCGCCCTTTGGAGTCGGTAGGATGCTACGTGCCCGGAGGCCGATATCCATTGCCCTCGACCGTTTTGATGACCGTGATTCCGGCGCAGGTCGCCGGGGTTGAGGCCATTCGGGTTGTATCTCCCCATCCGGCGCAGGCTACGTTGGCGGCTGCGGCCTTCCTCGGAGTGCACGAATTCTATCGCGTCGGCGGAGCGCAGGCGGTCGCCGCGCTGGCTTATGGCACGAAGGAGATTCCGCGCGTGGATAAGATTGTCGGGCCCGGCAACCGCTACGTAACCGCCGCGAAAAAAATGGTCGCCTTCGATTGCGCCATTGAATTTATGGCTGGGCCGACGGAAGCCGTCATCATCAGCGAAACTGGCGATCCTGCATGCATCGCATCCGATCTGGTAGCGCAGTCGGAACACGATCCCGATGCGTTGTGCGTTTTCATAACTACGTCGGCGGCGTTGGCGAAGAAAGTTCAGTCGGAATTGCGGATACGAACGCGCACGAATCCGATCGCGGCGCGATCTCTGGCACAGCGCGGTGCGATCCTCGTGACCTCCTCTTTGCGGGAGGCGATCGACATATCGAATCGTATTGCTCCCGAACACCTAACCGTGCCGGCGGAAGGCGTTGCGGCGGTCAAGCACGCGGGCGCGGTGTTTATTGACGAATTCACACCGCAGGCCGCTGGAGACTACATTTCCGGACCGAATCACGTGCTGCCGACGGGCGCAATGGCGCGGGTGCGCGGCGGCCTGAGCGTGCTGGATTACGTTCGCATCATCGGTTGTCAACAAATCTCGCGCGCCGGGATCCAACAAATTGCCCCTGCTGGCATTACGCTGGCCTCGGCAGAAGGCTTGGTGGGACACGCAGAGGCTTTCCGGGTGAGGAGCACGAATGCCTGAATTGCGTTCGACGCGAGGGATGAGATTTTGGACCGCAATCATGCGTGCGAGGGCCGCGGCGAATAAGGTGCGGACGTGAGGAAGGCGACACTTCATCGCAAGACGTCCGAGACAGAGATTCGCATCGCGCTCACGATCGAGGGCCGGGGAAAGTATGAGGTCTCAACCAGCATTCGCTTTCTCGACCACATGCTGGAACTCTTCGCGCGCCATGGCGGATTCGATTTGAAGCTTGCGGCACATGGTGACCTCGATGTCGATCAGCACCACACGGTGGAGGATGTCGGCATCGCGCTTGGCGAGGTATTCGACCGCGCTCTCGGCAATCGGCGCGGCATTCTGCGGGCGGGCTACTTTCTTATGCCCATGGACGAAACCCTGGGCCTGGCAGCGGTAGATTTCGGCGGCCGCGCTGTCGCCGTCGTGGAGACGAAGGTTCGCGCATCCCGCGTCGGCGACTTGCAGACGGAACTGGTCGCCGATTTCTTCGAGGGCTTTGCCCGCGGAGCGCGTGCCAATGTCCACGTGCGCGTGATGTATGGGCGTTCCAGCCATCACAAAATTGAAGCGCTCTTCAAAGCGTTTGCCCGCGCTCTGCGCGTCGCCTGCTCGCGCGACCGGCGACTCGCAAGAATGCTGCCCAGCACCAAGGGGCTTTTATGAATTCTTCTTTGGGCGCCGGCGCAAAGATAAACATAAAGATCGCTATCGTGGATTATGGCGCGGGCAACCTGAGTTCGG
This sequence comes from uncultured Acidobacteriaceae bacterium, assembly GCA_963775845.1. Lineage (GTDB taxonomy): Bacteria > Acidobacteriota > Terriglobia > Terriglobales > Acidobacteriaceae > Acidiflorens. Next base: position 478,200 of record CAVZKN010000003.1, read on the forward strand.
TGAAGAAAGCGTTCGACCATCTGGGCGCGAACTCAGTTGTGACCTCGGATCCGCAAATTGTTGCGTCCGCCGAAAAAGTTGTTTTGCCCGGAGTCGGCCACTTCACTGCCCTGGGAGCCCTCGACAATACTGGCCTGCGAGATGCCGTGCTGCAAGCGGCGACCGCCGGTAAGCCTTTCCTCGGAATCTGCCTCGGCATGCAATGGCTCTTCGAGGGCAGCGACGAGTCTCCCGGATTGAGCGGGGCCGGAATATTTCCCGGACGCTGCCGACAGTTTCCCGCGTCGGTAAAATCGCCCCATGTGGGATGGAATTCCTTGTCCGTACGCGAGGGCTCGCGCTTGCTGCGTAACGTCGCCCCCGAATCCTTTGTCTATTACACGCACTCGTTTCATGCTCCGGTAGTGACAGGCACAGCGGCGACGAGCGAATATGGCACGCAATTCTCCGCCGTGGTCGAACAAGGCAACATTTTTGGAGTGCAGTTTCATCCGGAAAAATCTTGGAACGTGGGCTTACTTCTGCTCAAGAATTTCTGTGACCTGAATGGAGCATCGATCTGAGGTTGCCTGAGTGCTGACCAAGCGCATCATCGCCTGCCTCGACGTGGACAACGGCCGCGTGGTGAAGGGTGTGCAATTTGTGAACCTGCGCGATGCCGGAGATCCGGCGGAATGCGCTGCGGCGCACGCCGGCGATGGCGCCGACGAGATTGTTCTGCTTGACATCACCGCGACCAGCGACAAGCGCAACACCATGCTCGACGTGGTTTCCCGCACGGCCCGCGAATTGTTTGTTCCGTTCACGGTGGGAGGCGGGATTCGCGAACTCTCCGATGCGTCCACCGTCTTCGAGGCTGGTGCAGACAAGATCGCGATCAACTCGGCAGCGGTGAAAGATCCTGCGTTGATCGGAAAAATCGCAGCCCGTTTTGGATCGCAGGCGGTGGTGGTGGCGATCGATGCGCGGCGGGCGGGAAAAAGTTTTGAGGTCTATGTTGCGGGAGGCCGCACTCCCACCGGCCGCGACGCCATCGAATGGGCGAAGGAAGCAGCCGCGTGCGGCGCGGGAGAGATTCTTCTGACATCGATGGACTGCGACGGCACGCAGGCTGGATTCGACTGTGAATTGACGCGGCGCGTGGCGGAAGCAGTCTCGATTCCGGTCATCGCGTCGGGAGGGGCGGGCACGCCGGAACACTTCATCGATGTATTCGGTGCTGGCCGCGCCGATGCCGCTCTGGCCGCTTCTATCTTCCACTTTGGCCTGGAGGACATCGGAAAATTGAAGCGCCAACTGCAGGCGGCGGCCGTCCCCATGAGGTGGCCATGCTGATTCCCTCGATCGACCTCATGGGTGGCAAGATCGTGCAGTTGGTGCAGGGTGAGAAGAAAAAGTTGGAGTTCGACAACTTCGACTACTGGATCGAGCGTTTCTCGAAATACCCTATGGTCCAACTGATCGACCTCGACGCGGCCAAAGCCGTTGGGGATAACCGCGAGATTATCGGTCAAATCCTGAAGCGCCTTCCATGCCAGGTAGGGGGCGGCATTCGCGATGTGGAAACGGCGCAGGATCTTCTGAATCTCGGCGCGCGCAAGGTGATCATCGGCTCCGCGCTATTGACCGAGGGGCGAATCAATCGCGAGCACGGCCGCGCGCTGGCGGAAAAGATTCCCACGCCGTCCTTGATGTTTGCCATCGACTCGCGCGCAGGTCATGTTGCCATTGATGGCTGGCGCACGAAAACCGCAGTTACTGCCTTCGACATGATTCGCGAGTTGGAGCCGTTCTGCGAAACCTTCCTCTACACGCACATCGACACCGAAGGCCTGATGGGCGGGATTCCGATGGAGACAATACACGCCATCAACGGTGCTACGTCCAACCACTTGGTGGTAGCGGGGGGAATCACCGAACAGCAAGAGATTGACAGCCTCGATGCGCTGGGAATTGACGCGGTGGTGGGGATGGCCTTGTATTCCGGAAAGCTTCAGGGATAGATGGCCCTGGGGTTGCACCGCTACCCAATCACGTTAATTGCGACTCTTTCCTGCATCCTGTAGCATCTGAGCAAGTATGACGCCTACTACGGCGACGAAGGTACTTCCGCCACCCAAGCTGGTTTTCGCGGAAACGCTTACTCTCGCCTACGACACTTTCTGCGCTAACAAGGTGCGCTTTTCTCTCACCGCTTTGGGAATGGTGATCGGCACCGCTTCCCTCATTCTGGTGGTCACCATCGGCATGACGGGCAAGCAATACGTGTTGAACCAGATTCAATCGATCGGCGCCAACATGATCGATGTTGAATACCAGGGTGGCGGGCAAGATACCACTCCCGACTTCTTAACCTTAGACGACATGTATGCCGTTCTCGGACGCGTGACGGGAGTGGTGGCCGCTTCTCCCGTGGTTCCGCTGAACAGCCGGATTCCCATTGGCAATGGCAAAGAGCGCGATGTTCGCATGCTGGGAGTTCTTCCGCAATACAGTTCGGTGCGCAACCTGGTAATTTTGTCAGGAAGATTTTTCGACGCACAGGACGAACAGGCGCGCTATAAAGTGGGTGTCATCCAGCAGAAACTTGCCGAACAGCTTTATGGAAACGTGCAGCAGGCGATCGGGAAGGACGTCAAGCTGAATGGATTGCCGTTTACCATCGTGGGTACATTCCGGGAGAGGGTAGACACGTTCGGGCAGTCCGAAGTCACCGACAACACCATGCTGATTCCTTATAGCGTGAGCCGCTATTTCACCAATTCTCCCAATGTGCAGCAACTCTATTTCTCGGCCTCTGATCCGTCGCTGGTCATTCCGGTGACCGAACAAATTCGCGAAGTCGTCCGCTCCCGTCACCGGCCCGAGTCGAACTTTACCGTGCAAAATCTCACCGCGTTGCTGACCGTCGCCGAACGCACAGCCAATGCACTGACCCTCGTGTTGTTCCTGATTGCGGCCGTGACGCTGCTGGTCGGCGGCATCGGCATTATGAACATTATGCTGGCCACGGTCACATCGCGAATTCACGAGATCGGCATTCGTAAGGCGATCGGCGCCACCAATGGCGAGATTCGCTTCCAGTTTCTGTCGGAGGCGGTGCTCATTTCCCTGATTGGCGGACTGGGCGGCGTGGTCATTGGATTAGCGCTGCCTTACTCGGTGCGGTTTCTTACCGATTACCGTATTCCGATCTCGGGACTTTCGGCCGTAGTGGCGATCGTCGTTTCCGCCGTGATCGGTATTCTCTTCGGAACGGTGCCCGCGGGCCGCGCGGCCAAAATGGACCCCGTGGAAAGTTTGCGATACGAGTAAGCTCTCCTGAACACGCTGAAGCCTCCTTGAGGTAGTGTCCTGATTTGCCTTTTTTCACCACGGAGTCACAAAGTCACGGAGAGAATCTCGAAGCTGTAAGAGACAAAAGAGGAAGGTTTGCCGAGCAGTTGGGTTTCTCTGTGTCTCCGTGACTCCGTGGTAGAAGAATCTAAATTAGGACACTACTGCCTCCTTGAATTGTTGGGGCATATCCGGGAAATCAAGTAACATGAAACTATGAATGCCATGGGCAAGGCTGCGATCGTTATCGCGACGAACGGCTACGAGAGGCTCGATCTCACGCAGACTGAGGTTTCCGCCCAGGCATGAAATCCCCCGCAGGCCTTCATTTCAAAACCTACCTCATGATCTCGTTGATGGTGATTTTTGGTCCCCTGGGCAATGTGTTGCTCGGGAAAGGAATGAAGCGCATCGGCGCGGTCAGCATCGGAACGCCGGCAGCGGCGCTGGGCGTGCTCTCGCGGATTTTGACCTCGGGCACGATCTGGCTCGGCATCGCTTCCCTGATGGGTTTTTTCCTGGCGTACATGCTCGTGCTGACCTGGGCCGATTACAGCTACGTTCAGCCGACCTCGGCCATGGCTTATGGCATGGTGGCGCTGCTGGCCCACTTCATGCTGCGCGAAGTGATCACGCCGGTGCGCTGGATGGGTGTTTTGCTGATCTGCGCCGGCGTTCTGATGGTTGGCCATACTTCTCCGCGAACTACTCCTCAAAATATGGAGCCTCGCTGAATGCTCGACCTTATCTTCTATCTCCTGATTATTGGCGCGGGCACTGGCGGCGAACTGTGCGTCACCCGAGCGATGAAGGTAGTGGGCGAGGTGAAGGATTTTCGTCCGGCCGCCGTGCTCAACTTCATCCTCCAAGCGTTGCGCGTCTCCTGGATGTGGGCTGGCCTCGGGCTGATGGCGACCGCATTTTTTTCCTTGCTGGCATTGCTGTCGCGGCAAAACGTCAGCTTTGTCGTTCCCGTCACCGCCCTGAGTTACGGAGCCGGTGCGGTGGGCGGCAAATTTTTTCTCGGCGAGCAAATCACACCGAAAAGATGGGCGGGCGTGTTGCTGGTTTGCATGGGCGTCGCCTTGGTCATCGTCGGCCGGCGCTGATCGAAACCGTGGTTGTGAATCGTCGAAGACATTATTAGAATCAAACTCTTGCCTTCAACAGCCGCCGCGAGCTGGATGGCTCGACACTGCGTCTCGACGGCGGATTAGCGCGAGATTTGCAAATTTGTTTCTTGCTACGGGGAGAGGTGAACTCACTTGTGTGGAATCGTTGGATTCACCCACCAACATTGGGTACCGGATTCCGAGCGCATTCGTCGCGCCACGTCCACTCTGCTCCATAGAGGGCCCGATCAACAAGGTGTCTACGAGTCGAGCCTGTGCTCGTTGGGCGCGACTCGCCTCAAGATCATCGACCTCGGTTCCGGCGACCAGCCAATTCTGTCGGATGATGGCGACGTCGCGATCGTCTTCAACGGAGAAATCTACAACCATCTCGAAGTGCGGGCCGAACTCGAAGGTCTTGGCCACGCTTTTCACACTCACTGCGACACGGAAACGGTTCTGCGGGCCTTTCTCGAATGGGATACTAACTGCTTCGACCGCCTGCGCGGCATGTTCGCCATCGCGCTCTGGACAAAATCGACGAAGCGGTTGGTGCTGGCCCGCGATCGCATGGGGGTCAAGCCACTTTACTTCGCGCGCCGCGGCGACGATTTGTTCTTCGGCTCCGAATTAAAGGCCATTCTGATTCATCCCGAAATCGAACGCCGGTTAAGTCTGGACGGCCTCGATTGTTACTTGTCGTTGAATTACGTCCCATGTCCGTGGACGCTGGTCGAGGGCATCGAGAAGCTTCCTCCGGGGCAGTGGCTGGAGTGGCGCGACGGCAAGGTGTCTACTCAGGCCTACTGGCGCTTGCCCTTTGGCGTCGAACGCCATTGGACCCTGGATTCTGCGCGCGAAGAATTAGACGCGCTTCTCCGCCTGTCCATCCGCGAGCATCTTGTTGCCGATGTTCCCCTCGGCATGTGGCTCAGCGGCGGCATTGATTCCTCCACGATTTTGCACTACGCAGCGACGGAATCGAGCGAACCGCTCAAGACTTTTTCAATCTCATTCCGGGGACGAAGTTTCGACGAGACCCCCTATATTCGCGAGATCGCGACGCGATACCACACCGATCATGAGGAACTGGACCTGAATCCGGAGGTGGGCTTGCGAGATGCGATTGAGGCATTCGCAGGTTACTCGGATGAGCCCTCGGCCGACGCCGGTGCGCTTCCGGTCTGGTTTCTTTCCAAGCTCAGCAAGACCAGGACCACGGTCAGCCTCAGCGGCGAAGGTGCGGATGAACTGTTCGGCGGCTATCTCACGCATCGCGCGAATCGTATGGCAAGCCTGGCGCGGCGATTGCCACGAAAGGCGCGTCAGCTAGCTCTCGACGCATTAGGAATTTGGCCCGTCTCCGATGAGAAGATCAGTTTCGAATACCAGCTCAAGCGGTTTCTGGAAGGGTCTTTGCTGGCTCCCGAACGCGCCCATGTTTACTGGAACGGAACCTTCAGCGAAGCCCAGAAGAAAGTTCTCCTGCGCGTGGAACTTCCGCCCGCCCTTAATGGCGTACTCGGCGAATTGCGCAATCGATTGTCGGAGCACGATGATCTCGCACCTTATTTGTGGTTTGATCAGCGATACTTTCTTCCCGACGACATACTGAACAAGGCAGATCGCATGAGCATGGCGCATTCGCTGGAAGTGCGCCCGCCCTTTCTTGACCACCGCATCGTCGAATTTGCTGCCACTCTGCCGGCGTGGCTGAAGATTCGCGGCTCACGCCAGAAGGTTCTGTTGAAGGAACTGATGCGGGACAAACTCCCAGCTTCGGTTCTGGGAAGAAAGAAAGTCGGATTCGATATCCCGGCGCACGAATGGTTGCGGGGCTGTCTGCGCCCGCTGATGATGGACGTTTTGCTGGATGACACGTCCAATCATGCGGGCCTTTTCCGGCGGGATGCGATCGAGACCTACATTCAGCGGCACTTGGAGAGACAAATCAATGTTGGATACCACTTATGGGGCCTGATCGTGCTGTTTCTGTGGATGAAAAAGTGGGGAATTCAGGCCGGATCGTCGCAAAAGACGAGCGTTTGGATGCAGGAAAAAACTGGTACCTATATCTAGTCGTTGTGCTCGTCGCGGGGGCCATCTATTTAGGTTGCATCATCTCTCCTCCGTCGCTCATGGACGATGTCGACGCGGTCCAGGCTCAGATCGCGCGTAATATGCTCACTTCAGGCGATTGGGTGACCGCGCGGCTGGATGGCGTGGTGTACCTGGAAAAAGCGCCGCTCATTTACTGGATCATGGCGGCGAGCTACAAGCTTTTCGGGGCGCACGACTGGGCAGCGCGGATTCCGATGGCCTTATCGTCCATCGCGCTGTGCTGGTTGACCATGGCTTTTGGCGCGTGGGCCTTCGGCAAACGTGCAGGATTCTACGCTGGCCTGTGCATGGCTTCCTGCATTGGCCTTTTTCTCTTCACCCGAATTTTGATTCCAGATGTCATGCTTACCTTCACGGTGGCGCTTGCCCTGTGGGCTTTTCTTCGCGCCCTCGACGAAGACGAGCCCCATCCGCGGTTCTGGGCTGTCCTGCTTGCCGCGAACCTCGGCCTCGGTCTGCTGCTCAAGAGCTTGATCGGGATATTGTTTCCGATCGCCGCCGGCTTCATCTATCTATGGATCACGGGCCAGCTTTTTTCCGGCCGAGCCTGGCGACGCCTGCATCCCTTCACCGGACTGCTCATCATCCTGCTCATTGCCGCGCCCTGGCACATTCTGGCCACCTTGCGCAATCCGCCCTATTTCGCTTTCACACTTCACAGCGGGCCGGCGCAATATCATGGCTTTCTCTGGTTCTTTTTCATCAATGAACAACTGCTCCGCTTTCTGAACCTGCGCTATCCGCGAGACTACAATACGGTTCCGCGACTGTATTTCTGGTTGCTCCACCTGGTGTGGCTGTTTCCGTGGAGCGTGTATTTTCCGGCCGTCGCCAAGCTCTCTTTTAAGTCGAAACCGAGCGATCGTGCGGGGCGAACGCGGCTTCTGGCGCTCTGCTGGGCTGGTTTTGTGCTGATCTTCTTTACTTTTTCCACCACGCAGGAATATTATTCGATGCCTTGTTATCCTGCGCTGGCGCTCCTGTTGGGTTCAGCGATGGCCGCAAGGGGTGCCTGGATAACGCGGGGAACACGTGCACTGGCTGTGATTACGGCGGCGGCGGGACTGCTCACGTTGGCCCTCTTCTTTCTCACTCGCAACCTTCCCGCGCCGGGAGATATCTCGCAAGCGCTGAGCCAGCATCCCGGCGCGTATAAGCTCTCGCTCGGGCACATGCAGGATCTCACGCTGGGCTCTTTTGCCTATCTGCGGACGCCGCTGCTGGTTGCCGCAATTGCCTTCTGCCTGGGTGCGCTGGCCCTGTCAAAATGGACCGGGCAGCGCGCATTTCTGTCAGCCGCGTTGATGATGGTCCTGTTCTTCCATGCGGCGCGACTGGCCATGGCCGTTTTTGATCCATACCTGTCGTCGCGGCCCCTGGCCGAGGCGATCCTGAAATCACCCGAAGGCACTCTGATCGTGGACCACCACTACTACACATTTTCTTCCATCTTTTTTTATACCAACCGCACCGCGCTGCTGCGGAATGCTAGATTCAATAATCTGGAATATGGAGCCTATGCTCCCGGCGTTCCCAATGTGTTTATCGACGATGCCCAGTTCAAGAATCTTTGGCTCAAGCCGGAACGCTGCTATATTGTCGCAACCCAGAGTGCGGTTCCTGGATTAGAATCCATCGTAGGCAGGGAACAGCTTAATCTGGTGGCCGCGAGCGGCGGCAAGGTGGTTCTGACGAACCATCCGGGGGCGGTGTCGCATAACGAACCGTCTCAATCGGCATCTATGTTTTAGAATGTCTTTTATCGTTAACAATTGAAAAGAACTCGGGGCGTCAGGAACGACGCGGAGGCGACATGAGAGTTGTGGTGCTTGGGGGAGATGGCTACTGCGGTTGGGCGACCGCTTTATATCTGTCGAAAAAAGGACATACGGTTGCTATTGCCGACAATTTTTCTCGCCGGCAGTGGGACCACGAACTTGGCGTGCAGACCCTCACGCCGATTCGTCCGCTGGCGGAGCGTCTCAACGTCTGGCGTGATCTCAGCGGAGAGAACATAGAGCTCTTTGTCGGCGATGTCACCGAGTACGATTTTCTCTCCTCGGTCGTAGAAGGCTTCGAACCGGATGCGGTCGTCCATTTCGCCGAGCAGCGCGCCGCTCCCTATTCCATGATCGACCGCAAACACGCGGTTTTCACCCAGGTGAACAACGTCGTTGGGACGCTCAACCTGCTCTTCGCCTTGCGCGAATTTCGGCCCGATTGTCACCTCGTCAAGCTCGGCACGATGGGTGAGTATGGCACTCCCAATATCGATATTGAGGAGGGCTACATCACCATCGAGCACAACGGTCGGCGCGATACCGTGCCCTACCCGAAGCAGCCCGGATCTTTCTATCACCTGTCGAAAGTGCACGACAGCCACAACATCATGTTCGCCTGCAAGGCCTGGGGACTGCGCGCCACCGATCTCAACCAGGGCGTGGTGTATGGAACCATGACCGACGAAGTCTCGATGGACGAGGCCCTCATCAACCGCTTCGATTACGACGAGGTCTTTGGCACCGTGCTCAACCGTTTCTGCGTGCAGGCGGCGATTGGACACCCTCTCACCGTATATGGCAAAGGTGGTCAGACGCGCGGGTTTCTGGATATCCGCGATACGGTGCGGTGTGTCGAGATCGCATGTTTGAATCCGGCAGGCCGCGGTGAGTGCCGTGTCTTCAACCAGTTTACGGAACAGTACTCGGTGTTAGAGCTGGCTCACATGGTGCAGATCGCCGGGAAAACTCTAGGCCTGACCGTCAAAGTCGATCACATCTCCGATCCGCGAGTGGAAGCCGAGGAGCACTATTACAACGCAAAACACTCGAAGCTGATTGAACTGGGGCTGGAGCCGCATTTGCTTTCCAACTCGTTACTGGATTCGCTGATGAATGTTGCCTTGAAATATCGTGACCAGGTGGATGAATCGGTCATGCTTCCGCGCGTCAACTGGCGGCAGCCTAGCAATGAGCGGCGGGTGCGAACCGTTCCTGCAGAATTCGCCTCTGTAGCCAAAGACACTGCTGAGTTAGGCCGCGTGCCTGCGGACGCTAGTAATGGAAACGGCAATGGAAATGGAAATGGCAATCGCGTGCGAACGATCAGCGAACGCAGCAAGCTGAGTAACCAGGTAAAAACCGGAGCGCACGACTGACGTCAGCGCCCCGGTGCTGCATTACTTGGAATTACGGGCACGAGTTGACCGTCGCGAATGTAATATTCCCCATCGCGCCAGCGGATGCTGCTGCGGGCAAAACTGGTCAGCCAAATAAGGAAAGCAAGGGCATCCCATAAGGGAATCAGTGCCATCCTCCAAGCGACCTTCTGTTTCAGTCCCCGAATCGCAATGAGCCATGTCATTGCCAACCGCAAGACCAGGTAGGTGCCGAAATAACCGAGCGCCACTCCCGCCGTGGGCTGAATGGCAAACGCCAGCAGAGACCAGGGCAGTCCCTGCGTGAGCAGCAGCCCGAGATGCCCCCAGGGCCGCATGTGCCGCATCACCACGATCCAGCGCAGGCGTTTGTGCAGCAGGTCGCGCAGAGACTGGTAATCCGCGACCGTCATAATGGTGTAGGGCAGGAGTTGGACCTCGTAGCCCTGCTCGGCGATGAGGCGCCCCACCAGCAGATCGTCGGCAGGACGGTTGTCAATGGCTCCATACCCGCCGAATCCAGCCAGCCGCGTGCGCGTAGTAGCGATGGTCGGTCCCAGGGCGAACTTCACTCCGTCAAGTTGACGGGCGACCAGAATGCCGGCATAGAAGTCGGAAAACATGCCGATGGTATGAAGATTTTCGGCCAGTGTTTTCTCTTCGATGGGCACGTAAAAGCAGGTCACGGCTCCCACCTTCGGATCGGCTAACGGCGCAACCACCGTGCGCAGGTAATCGGGCTCGACGCGCACATCGCTATCACTAATCACCACCATTTCGTGCTGAGCTTCGCTCACCAGGCGGGCTAACTTGACGACCTTGTCGTTCGAACCTCTTCCGCCCGAGCCGAATAAAATGCGAATACGACGCTCCGGAAAATCAAGCGCAAGCTTCTGCAGGATAGGAACCACGGGGTCATCTTCATCGCCGACGCAGAAGAGCAATTCATAGTCGGGATAGTCCTGCCGGCAAAAGCTGGCGAAGTTCTCATAAGCGTCGGGATCCAGCCCGCGAACGGGTTTCAGATTACTGATGGGCGGAGTGAAGTCAGGGCGGGGCGGGTTAGGATGGGCGGCGCGGCGAAAAAACTGCCACGAACTGAATAGGGCAATCAGATAGTAGATAAATGGGATGGCGGCGACAGCCAGTACGATTGAATGAAGGCCAAAACTCATCGAGTCCTCGCGCCCGAAAAACGATACCCCTACAACGACGATGGTTGCGCTCTGACAGTATACGAAAAGTCTGGAAATAACCCGCTGTTTCTGAGTCGAATTTAAGTTCCATGTCACATCGCGCGGAAAGCCGACATTGACTGAGAGCAATCGGGCCATGCGTGCCTCGTCGAAGTCCAGCGTGTGGTCGGGATCGTTTTATTTGTCAGGATTGGAACCAGGTTCAAGCGGCTAACTTTCGGGTGTTTCACTATACTTTTTCGTATGTGGCGGCTACCTCTCCTTGGTGCGCTCATATTGGCTCTTTCATGCAGCGGCAGCGCGCAGTGGCATATGCAGGACTCGCACACCAGCGCCGACCTGCGCGGCATTCACTCCATTGGCAGTGGCATCGCATGGGCCAGTGGCACCCACGGCACCATCCTGCGCACAACTGACGACGGCGGCCACTGGCAGCTGTGCGCCACGCCGCCTGGCGCTGAAGGTCTCGACTTCCGCGGCATCCAAGCCTTCGATGCCAACACTGCCATCGCCATGTCCAGTGGCAAAGGCGATCTTTCACGCCTCTACAAAACCACCGACGCTTGCCGCACCTGGAAGCTCGTTTTCACCAATCCCGACAAGGATGGATTTTGGGATGCCCTCAGGTTCTCGAAGCCTTGGCCGACCGGACTATCTGAAGCTACTGGAGTCTTGATTGGTGACCCAGTCGCAGGAACTTTTTCTGTCTTCCTGACGTCCGACAGCGGCGAAACTTGGCGTCGGTGGGGAAGAGGCGGATTCGGCCGGAAAGGTAAATGTGGCGAACGCCCACCAAAGGCTTCGAAAGACGAAGCTTTGTTTGCCGCTAGTAACCAGTCCGTCTTCTACTTTTTCTCAAGTGACTTCCTGTTCGTCACCGGAGGGCGATCAGGCGCTCGTCTGGTGTACTCCGACCTTCACGACCTTGATGGCCCGCCATGTTGGACCACCTTCTCATCCGTCAGGATCCCTCTTGCCCGCGCTAGCTCATCTGCCGGCGCATTCGCCGTAGCCGCTAAAAACAGCACCTATTTCCCTCTCCGACTCATGGTGGTTGGCGGCGACTACACGAAACCAGATGAGTCCTCTGGAAACGCCGCCTTCCTTTCAAGCAAAGATGGAGCGCATGTCCCTTTATCGTCGTACTTCACGGTAACGACGCCGGTGACCCCACCGCACGGTTATCGTTCTGCTGTCGCTTATGACGCCTCCAGCAACACTTGGGTCACAGTCGGCCCCAACGGCACCGACATTTCCACCGACGATGGCCTCAACTGGCGTACCCTTAAACCCGCCCCTGCCGAAGCTCCTGACGCTGACAAAAACTGGAACGCTCTCTCCCTTCCATTCGTTGTCGGCCCGAGAGGCCGCGTCGGGAAACTACGGACCGAAGTTCTCAAGCCATAACGAATCGTCCGGTTGTATCTCGGCAAACAGGAAGCTATTCGTAAATCCCGATATCGCTCATTGAGGGTTCCTGAGCGCTAACGCGATTTTTCAATGGTTACCAGAAAGGAACACTTCAAAGCGCCTTTCGAGCGCGTCACTGTTCATCAGAAATACGCCACTGTTCGATGTCGGTTACCGGTTGTGGTAATCGACCCTCTAGCCATTCGGCGCACTTCTCGGGCTTGAAGTCCTTGCTCTTGGACTCGATCACCCATGACAGGAAGTCTCCGGGGCCACCGTTCATATAGGGCGGCGGTGAAACCGGCATGAAAACGGTCGGCAATCTTTCTTCGAGCGAGACGCAAGGTGTCAGTCCCGGATGCTGATTCTACAGAGAAAATCTCCACCTCACACGTCCAGTTGCGATAGGTCCTAAACTTCTTGCAGTTCGGTAAGCAGCCGGGCACGTAATCAACGATTGTGAAAAACACCACCATCTCCGGGTCCGATTCGTCTGATCGGATACCCGGGAACTGCCGTTGAAACGCCTCTGCTACCTGGTTGCGAATGGTAGGGTCGTCACCCATCGGACGACCACCGATTGATGAACTTGCAAAAATTTGAATTGTTCGGGGGGCAGGAGTCCCTCGGAGCTAACGGCCTTGAGCTCACCCTTTTCCCTTTTTTCATCACAAATTCGATGTACCCCCGTCACATACACCCGCCCCGTAATCATGCAACAATCCTCCGAGTATGCAAGATCGAGAACTGTGTCCGTCTCCAGAGACGGCATAAACCGACAATAACAATCGTCGGCAATCCTTGACAACTGAACGCTTTCGCAGACCCGGCCAGGGCAGGCCCGTTTCCCACAAATTAACCACCGTACCTGTACCCAATAAATCGCCCCATTCATCCCTCAGTCAATAAAAGACATGTTAATCATGATGATACTAACGATGTTAATCACAACGATACCTGGGGGGTAGGGGGGGTGGGGGGGGTACAGACCGGGAGCATCCCTGACAAAACAGACCGGGAGCATTCCTGACACTGCAAACAGTGGCGAGCGCTGCTACATCAAGGCAAATTTCGATCATGCCCGACCCGTCAACGGGAATTTATTTTTGACGCGTCTTCGACGAGCGCGCGCAAGGGCCCGAGCCAAGGTTCGTAGCGTCGCCAGCGCTCAACCGAGGTGCGGTAGATCGGTTGCCGCGCCTGCCACTTGCTCGGAGTGTTTACCGCCCGCGGATTATTTTCAGGCCGCAAACACGCGTCGTCCCACGCCAGCCCGCAGGCCGCGATAATCCGCCGGATGACCGGTTCAGGCGCATGGGTCAGCTCCTCGTAATCGACCTCGATGAGGCGATCCGCCGGCAGCACGCTCCTCCAATGGTCGATAAGCCGCTGGTAGTCGCGAAAATACGCGACCAGTTCGGCGCCTCCAGTCGGAAACGCCAGGCTCGGATGGAAATGAGTTTGATGAATGGACAACGCCGTGTCGATCGCCGCGCGGCGGCAATGGATAATGGTTGCCCGCGGGAATGCCACGTGGATCAGCCCCGCCCAGAGGAAGTTGAACGGCATCTTGTCCGTGACTCGAGCCGCCTTCGGCGCGATCGCGCGCAGTAAGCCAAGATATTCCGCCGCTGCCTTGGCCACGAACTCCGTAGCCAGATGCTCAGTGGGAACGAACGGTCCCTCGTTCCTGGCCGCGACCGAACCGTGCCAGTCCGCCCCGCGCTGGTTCCAGAAATGCAACTCGCCGCCGGCTCCGACTTCGGGATGCATGGAGACGATCTGCTCGACCAGAGTAGTGCCGGAGCGCGGCATCCCGATGATCAGCACCGGCGTCGGATCCGGGTTGCCGAGTTCGGGCGCCTGCGCGATCCATTCGGGTGTGCAGCGAGCAATCAGGCGGTCGATCTCGACCGAAAACTGGGCCGAATCGAACGACGCAAAGCCGCGGCGCATGGTGTCCGCAGCGTCGAAATGTTGCATCGCCGACGCGTAGTCGCCAAGATCTTCTGCCGCTTTGCCGATCGCGAGGTGCACTCGCAGGCGTTGCGCCGCATCCATCTTCGGCAGCGACACAGCGGCTTGCATCTTTTGCAGCAACCCATCATCGGCGCTCGTGACTGGGCGACACCGCACCAGTTCGTAGTAGCTTCCCGCCAGCAGCGGCGCCAGCGCGATCGCGCGCTCGAAGCATGCGCGGGCCTCGTCGAAGCGGCCAAATTCAGTGAGCAGATTGCCCAGCAGATCGTACGCCATGGCGTTTTTCGGATCAGCCACCAGCGTCTCTCGCAGCACCTGTTCGGCTTCCTGATTGCGATCCTCGGTGAGCAACACGCGCGCCTTGCCAAGACGGCTGAAGCTGTTCCGATCTCCGGTAGCCGCTGCGCGGCGGAAACGGCCAATCGCCCCCTCGCGATGACCCAGTGTGTAGGCGAGCGCGCCGGCGCGGAACCACGCCTCGGTCAGGGAAGGGAAGAGTTTTGTGGCGCGGTCGTAGGCAGCGATTGCCTCGCCGGTGTTGCCCAGCTTCTCCAAGGCGATTCCCAGGCGGAAATATGCATCAGCATAGCCTGGGTTGTTGGCGACGGCTTGCTGCAATGCCGCGATGGCTTCCGGCACTCGGCCGACCTCGATGCAGGCGAGCCCGAGATCGTGCTGGATCAGGGCATTCGACGGTTGCAGCAGCGCTGCATCTCGCAACGGCGCGATCGCATCGGCTGGTCGCCCGGCCTGGAGAAACTTGGTTGCCAGCGCGAGCAGAGGCGCCACTTTCTCTGGCACGGCTGGGTTTGCAGAGTGGGACATGACGAACCTAGCGTGGAAATTGTAGCGTGGCCATCGGAATCACCAGCGTTTGTCACCAAACATGATCTGCCAAGCAGGATAATTTTGCCATAGACCATCCTGCACGCGATCGAACAAGCGGCCTGAGGCGACTCTTCAGAAATCCCTGAAGGCCGTTTTTATTTTAGCTGGAACTCCTGGGCGCGCTTTCGGGCCTCATCCGCATCAGCATTGCGGCCTTCGGCACTGTAGGCATCGGCCAGAAGATTCCAGCGCTTTGGGTCAGGCGCGAGTTGCGTGGATTTTTCGAGAGAAGAAGCGGCTCGTTGGGCGTCGTGGAGTTGCAGCCACGCGCGGCCGCGACCCTCTGCCAGACGCGCGCCAAATAACGAATAATTCGGGAGTGAAGCCTGGTTTTTTCCAAAGTGCTCCGCTCGGTCGAAGGCGAGGAGTGCTTCTTGTGGCCGGTTCATCGCCAGATCCACGTTGCCCAGCAGTTGATAACGACCGGCCGGAAGCAGGGCGAGGTCGGCGGAGTTTTGCAAGGCCGCGGCCACTTCGGGATAGCGTTTTTCGGACAACAACAATTGCGCCAGGAGATACCAGGCGATGTCCGTTGGATGAATTTGGAGGGTGTGTCGGTATTGGGCTTCGGCTTCCGCTGGTTTTCCATTGGCCTGTAACAGCTGTGCCTTGAGCAGCGGCAGCCCGGGATCATTGCTGAATAGGGCTTCGGCGTGGGCGACTGCGTCGAAGGCATCGTGATCGCGGCCCAAAAGGTAATCGATGGAGGCTGAATTGGCGTAGAAGTTATAGAGGACAGCACTCTGCGCGTTCGCCGACCACGAGTTCGGCAGCGGCGGCGCAATCCGATAATGCGCGCAGTCGATCGTGAAGCGCTCGATCCACGACTGGTTCTCGGGTAGGTTGCGAACCAGCACGATCGAAACGTCGTCGAGATAGACGGGCTTCCAGCGACTGCTCTCGCAGTACTGCTTGAGCGGGACATATTCGAGGCCGCCGATTCGGGCCAGCGAAACGATGATGGTGTTGATGTTATAGCGGTCGGCTTGCTCGCTCCAGATGGGCGACTCGGGAGGAGATTCCATCAGGGCCGTTTGCATCATCAGCAGATCGAGAGAGAAGGGGATGCCGCGGCCGTCGGCGAAATCCTGATACTTCGGGCCGAGGCGGAGGGTCAGGTATCCGCCGCTGTTGTAATCGTTGAAGAGTTGGCGGGGAAGGCCGTTGCTCTCGATGAAGTCAGCCGCCCGTTGCGGGTACCACCAGGACAATCCGGTGCCGAAGGATGAGAGTTCTCCATTTGCGAGATAAGACCGATTGCTCAGCGTGTCGGCGATGTGCAGGATGGCCAGTCCCGCCACCATCGTTATTAAGGTCGCCGTGGCGATGGACGCGCCGGGCAGCCATCCCTGTCGAGACGAAATCTGCCTTGCCTCAGAGGCGGAGGACGGTTGCTCCTCAACCGGCAATCGGGAAAAAACCTCGACCGAGATGACGATGACTACGATTGCGAACAATGCCTGGAAGCGCACGTGCTGCACCGAGAGGTAGGCTGCGCCTCCGAGCAAGGCCGCATTGGCGAACTGACGGCGATAAAGAGCGAGCACGGCGGCAACGACGGCAAACGCCAGCAGCCACCAGTAGCTGCTGTTTGGATCGCGCAACTGGAGCGCATCGGCGAACGAAGCTGCCGTCAGGCGCATCGACGACCACTCGCCGATCACTCCCATCTGAAACTCGGCTAGTTTGTTGTGCGCCAGCAATGCCCGGTAGACTCCGAAGCCCCAGGGATTGATGGCGGTCGCTAGAACTGAGAGGAGCAGCCATGGCGCTGCGTGCTTCATTCGCACCACGGTGGCCGGACGCCGCGACGCGTAACAGAACTCCACCAGTTCGATGGCTATATAAAAGCCGATCAATGCGATTCCTGCGGAAAATCCCGAATGGGCGTTGACCCACGCGACCATGAGCAACGGCAGAAGCCATAGCGGAGCTTTGCCATCTCGGCGCACCTTGCACAACAGCACCAGGAATGTCGCGAAGAAAATTGTCGTGAAAAGCTCGGCGCGGGGTGCGGTGCGGAAGGCAATCGATGGGACGGCCAGAATCGCCAGCGAGCAGGTCAGGAGGCGTGGGCGCCCGACGGCAATGGCAAGCACGGCGGTGCAAGCCAGCGCATTCATCCACGACAGGGCGGCGAATCCGCCAATTTTGTAGACAAGATAGAGCAGCGCGCCGCCGAAAGGGGGATAAATCCAATGCACTCCAGATGCGGTGTAGGAGAGAACGTCGGTTCTGGGTACCTGATGATGAGTTATAAGATATCGGCCCAGGGACAGCAACCATCCCACATCGAAATCGGCAACGGTGCGCAATCCAGCGACGAACGCGTAGGCCAGTGCGACGGCGAATAATGTCCACGCAGCTCTACGCTCGATGTGCTCGGGGAAGATCATCCATCCAATCCTATGTAGTCATGATAAGAGTGGGCTGCGGATTTTCCGCGAAATCAAGGGTTACGGAGGTCACCGGCCGGATGATGCGGTTGCGTGTTCCGGCGCGGAGAATGATAATCGCTGCGTGTCAGAACCCTTCATGTCACAACGCTGCCATGTCTGAACGCACAAAGGCTGAATCGCAAAGCGAATGGCAACGTCGAACTGCACGGGCCGAGGAACTTGGCTCGCAATACAGCTTTGCGGCGGAGGTCCTGCGCTTTTATGCGGCCATTGCGCGTTTCCAGGGGGATTTCTACCAGGAAATCGCGAAGACGAACGCCGCAGCCAGCGGATTGGACGCATTACGAGACTCTTTTGCCGGGCCCCTTCCAGCCATCGTGGTTCGCCCGTTTAACCGGTTTCTGTCGATCGTTGAACAAAATGGGCCGGATGCGCTGCGAGAGATCGCGAGTGAACTAACGCGGAATGATGAAGACTCCCACGCTCGGCTGCTCACCGGTTTCTGGAGTGATGCTGGATTGACCGAGGCGTGGGGTGCCGAGGGCTTTTTTGCCAAGGCATTCCTTCAACCGTATGCCGCGGCGCTTCGCTCGAAAATGAAGTGGAACGGGTCGACTCCGTATGTGTGTCCATTTTGCGGGCGGAAACCTGGGTTGGGCGTGCTGCGTCCTTTGGGCGAGGGCGGGCTGCGTTCTCTAGTTTGCTCATTTTGCCTGGCGGAGTGGGAGTTTCGGCGGATTGTTTGTCCGGGATGCGGGGAAGAGGACCCGGCGAAGCTTCCGGTTTATACGGCAGAGGAGTTGAAGCACGTCCGCGTGGAAGCGTGCGAGAGTTGTCGCACGTATATAAAGACGGTCGACATGACGCAGAGCGGCCGCGCCGAACCCGTCGTGGATGAACTGGCTGCGATTCCGCTTGATTTGTGGGCGCAGAAGCAGGGATACACGAAGCTGCAGGCGAATCTGATGCAGTTGTAGGCGACCGAAATTCATGTGGCGCGTGCGGCCACGTCCCGCCGTATTTCAATGGGCTGCATGCACGTGGGCGGGAGCGCCCGCGCCCCACAAAAATTGGCTGCTTCCGCAGGCCGGTTAAAATCTCAGATAACCTTACTCCAGCAATCGGAGAAACTTTGAACGTACTTCACGTCGTCGGCGCGAGACCGAATTTTATGAAGGTGGCGCCTGTGATGCGCGCGTTTGGAGAGCGGCCGCGCGTCGTCCAGAGCCTGGTTCACACCGGCCAGCACTACGACGCCAATATGTCGGATATTTTTCTCGAGCAACTGGGCATTCCTGCTCCGGATGTGAACCTGGCGGTCGGTTCGGGCACGCATGCCTCGCAAACGGCGGAGATCATGACTCGTTTTGAGCCGGTGCTGCTGGAGCGCAAGCCCGACGTAGTGCTGGTTTATGGCGACGTCAATTCGACCCTGGCGGCGGCCCTTGTCTGCGCCAAGCTGGGGGTGCGTGTCGGGCATGTGGAGGCGGGATTGCGTTCTTTCGACCGTTCCATGCCGGAGGAGATCAACCGGCTCGTGACCGATCAACTGGCCAATGTGCTCTTTACGCCTTCTGAAGATGGGGACATCAATTTGCTTCGCGAGGGAATTCCGGCGGAAAGAATCTTTCGCGTGGGCAACGTGATGATTGATTCTTTAGTGCGCCTCTTGCCAGAGGCGCAGAAGTGCAATCGCAGTGGAGTGCCTGAACGCTACGCGCTGGTTACGTTGCATCGTCCGGCCAATGTCGACGACGAGATTGTGTTGAAGCGCATCCTGCGGTCTCTGCTGGAGGTTAGCCAGGATCTTGGTGTGGTTTTTCCGGCGCATCCACGGACGCGGAAGCGGATTGCGGATTTTGGACCGAGTGCCGGAATGGACTTTGAAACTATAGGGAAGCGGCTGCAAATTCTTGATCCGCTGCCTTATCTGCAATTTCTTGGGTTGCTGTCGAGCGCTACTGCCGTTATCACCGATTCAGGCGGAATTCAGGAAGAGACAACCTATCTCGGTATTCCCTGTCTCACACTGCGCGAGAATACGGAGCGCCCGATTACGGTTTCGTTGGGAACAAATGTTCTCGTCGGAAGCGATCCAGACAGGCTGCAATCCGAGTTGTCGCGAGTTCTCAAGGGAGACGCGAAAAGGGGAGAGATCCCTCCGCTATGGGATGGTTGTGCGGGGGAGCGCATCGCGGCGGTTCTCGCGGGCTAGAAATCTTGTCAGGTCCCGGAAACGGCAACGCGGGCGTGGGCGCCCGCGCCACGGGAGATTGAAACTCTATTGCAACCCGTTTTGTGTCAATTTGTATGCGGTATTTATA
This sequence comes from uncultured Acidobacteriaceae bacterium, assembly GCA_963775845.1. Classification (GTDB taxonomy): domain Bacteria; phylum Acidobacteriota; class Terriglobia; order Terriglobales; family Acidobacteriaceae; genus Acidiflorens. Next base: position 498,123 of record CAVZKN010000003.1, read on the forward strand.
GTCAAGGATGTCATGTAAATACTCGAAGCCTGGGAGAGAACGCTGTAGTTATCCACGACAATCCCACTGGGGCCGCCGCTGATAGCGGCTGTGTCAAACAGGGGAGCAAAATTAGCAACGATCTCTGCCACGCATCCGCCCCCGGGCGGCGCCGCCGAGCAACCTTGCGTCAGGCCGAAGAAAAAGAAGTCGGTTCCGCCAGCCACATTCGGGTTGTAAAATTCGCTCCACCCTGTGCATGCAGCGGTGGAGTAAGTGTTGAGTTGGTAGGTAAACGGACTGGAAATATTCATCGTCCCGTTGCTGTTGAACCCGAAAGCATACTGATAAGGAGTGGTATCGGCAGCGCCGGTTCCGCACAGACTGACTACTCCACTCGAGGGAGAGGTGAAGTAATTGTTACTGAAAGCTGGCTGATAAAGTTTGAGACTCGACAACAAGGTGGCACCCGCACCGAGTGTACCTGTCGCTATCACACCAAGATTGCTGGTGTTCACTTGAACGAGAACCGCGGACGTGCCATTGTTGGCGCTGACGGCGAAGGTCGTACCATTCGTGACATCGACAATGGGTGGGGCGTAGATTCCCCCGGATGTAGTGCCGCTGCCAATGACCAAATTTGCGGCATGACCGGTTGTCGTATTGACCTGCCACAGCTTTCCGTCGGCGCCTCCCACCATCAGCAGACCGCGTGTGGAATCAAGAACGGGCGAAGTCACGGCATAGTTAGCGCGTAGAGTGACGGGCCAGGGTGGTCCAGAGAGCGTAGGCGTGGCTCTAAACACGCCCGTTATCTGGTAAACAACACCCTTATCATCGCCGACGTAGGCCTTGTCTGCGCCGTAATCGATCCACGGGGACGATGTGGCGTCCCCCTTGCTGGAGAAGGTGACGGAAGTCATCGAGCTGCCAGGCGTTTGCGGAGCGGTGAGCGTGCCCCCTGCTTTCCACGTCAAAACATGGAAAACCGAGGCGCCATTCGTGACACTTTCTACGAAGGCGATCTGAGTTCCATCCAACGAGAGCACCGGAGAAGTCAAGATCTTGCCCCCGACGGTGCTGACGTTATAGGCAAATAATATTGTGGGATTGGCGCCGCAAATCCCGGCGGGATTGGTTCCGGAATAGAGATTGTTGTAGGCCACGAGATTGGCTTTGCTGCCCGTGCCGGCAATATTCAGGCCGAAAGCAACAAAGTCGTGGGTGCAGTCGGGAGGAGCTCCCGGGTCGAAAGAATATTTGGCAGGGAATGCATTCTCGTTGAGGCGGCCCGCGAGGGTCGTAACGTTCCAGTCGCGATTGATACCATGTTTTTTTGTCGGTTCGGCTGCCGGTTGAAGGGCCTGAAATGCTCCCCACTCCGGCACCTGCCAGCGCTGCTGGGCCTGTTGCAAGACGCGCGGTTCGCGCTCCAGTATTTCCGGATGCTGAGCGAGCCCGTCACGGCTGAACACGATCTGGCGCTGCGACCAGTCTTGCACCCATCCAATGTGCGGGCGGGCGGGGGTCTCTTGAGCATTCGCACCGGGGAGAAGTGCCAAAAGCGCAACACATGAAAGTGCGATGCTTCCGAAAAGAGCAGTTCGTTTCACAAAAGCCTCCGGTTGGGTTGGGTTGAAGGTATTGTAACTGCTTTTAATACCGCGCCGACTGATTTTAAACGGATTTCGCAATCGTAATGTTTACGCAAATTATCCCCATCCTTATGATTGGCTCGTGATTGGTGTCGGTTCTTCTCCATCAACTGATGGCGACGCGTTCTTAGATTGCGTGTTACGGGTACCCCCCACCCCCCCTACCCCCCAGGTATCGTTGTGATTAACATCCCTCGTATCATTCTGATTAACATGCTTTGTATATACCGTGGGGTGAACGGAACGAATTCTTCAGAACAGGTAAGGTCGTTGATTTGCGGGAAACGGGCCTGCCCGGGCCGAGTGTGCGAAAGCGTTCAGTTATCAAAGATTGCCGCCGATCGGTTGCGGCGGTTTATACCGTCTCTGGAGACGGACACAGTTCTCGATATTGCACTGTTGAACGATCATTGCATGATAACGGCCCGGGTGTATGTGATGGGGGTACATCGAATTTGTGATGAAAAATAAGGTTCGTGCAGAGTTTCGCGAAAAGCGAAACCTGGGTCAAAACGTGTAATCGCCTGGTTACGGCAACCATGCGGCCCTGATGTGCTAAACCCTTCGCAACTCCTGGGGACAGCGATAGACTTAGCCGAGAATGATTCCTGTTGGCTACATGGCAAAGCGGGTGGTCAATAAGCCTGACTGGCTCAAGGCGGCGAACGTCGTTGACCTCTATTCGGTTAGCAGTTGTTTTTCTGAGGATTTCACTGACTACATCAACTACTGGAAGCATAATGGATACTGGTTCTTCGACTCTCCCGAAATCATAGCGACCGTTGCCAAGGAACACTCAATTCCAATGGAAGGAACATCGCTGTTTTACTACGAAGCACATGAATTGGAGTTCGACGATGAGTGCTGGAAGGCCCATGCCCCGGAGGCTTCGTTTTCGACAAACGTAGTCATACCAGCTAGCAAACAGCTTGAAGGATTCGATGTGGTGAGCTTTTACGCGAGAAACGCGCCCGAACACTCCCCACTGTCGTGCAACTCTGTAGCAGACGAACTTCACACAAATGCCCACTGCTTGTTCGCTTCTTTCGATGAGGCCGAAACCAACCTAAAGAATGGGGCGTTTAAGGGGTCTGAGCCGGGGCCCTATAGAATCCTCTCGGTATATTCCGTTCCGTGGCCTTGAGGTTGTTGGCGATAAATCCCGATTTCGCTTATTGACTGGGTTCTCAGTGCTAACGCTGTTTTCATCAAGTATTCGTGGCAAGAAAAGAATAGGAAATCACCAGCCGTGCTTTATGGCGCGGGCAAATGCCTCGGCTGGCAAGGTGTTCAGCACATCTTCTTTCGTGAGCCAGGCACGGCGCGCCTGGGTTACGCCGTAGTGGATCTTCTCCATGTGCGAGGTGTGATGGGAATCTGTGTTGATAACGATTTTCACGCCATGTTGTTTGGCCATGCGCAGATGAACGTCGCTAAGATCGAGCCGGTCGGGGTAGGAATTCAGCTCCATCGCCACTTTGTGTGCGGCCGCCGCTTTGAGGATGGCATCGACATCGAACTGATAGGCATCGCGGCGCAGGAGCAGGCGTCCGGTGGGATGTCCGATCAGTGACGTATTGGGATTCGCGATCGCCTTCAGAATGCGCTCGGTCATGGTGGCGCGATCCTGATTGAACTGGGAGTGAACGCTGGCGATGACGATGTCCATCTGCGCAAGCACCTCGTCGGAAAGATCGAGCGAGCCGTCGGTCAGGATGTCGACCTCGATGCCGGCGAAAATACGGATGCCCTTCATCTTCTTTTCGGCGGCTCGTATTTTGTCGATGTGCGCGAGGGCGCGTTCGTCGGTGAGGCCATTGGCGAAGGCGAGATTTTTCGAGTGATCGGTGATCGCCATGTACTGGTAGCCGCGCTCGCGCGCCGCTTCCGCCATCTCCTCGATGGTGTTGCGGCCGTCGGTCTCGACGGTGTGCATGTGCACATCGCCGCGGATGTCGGATAATTCGATCAGTGCCGGCAACGCGTGGTTAGCGGCGGCTTCGATCTCTCCGAGATTCTCGCGCATCTCGGGCGGGATGAAATCGAGCTTCAACTTGGCGTAAATTTCTTCTTCGGTCTTGCCCGCGACCGGCTTCTCATCTTCGACCGTCGCCAGGCTGTATTCGTTGAGCGTGAAGCCCATCTTTAGAGCGCGCTGGCGCAGGGCCACATTGTGTGCCTTGGAGCCGGTGAAATATTGCATGGCGGCTCCAAAGGAGTTGGGAGGAAGCAAGCGAACGTCCACCTGCATGCCGTTGCGATGCCGGAAGCTGACTTTGTTGTCGCCCTGGGCGATGACCTCCATCAGGCCGGGAAAGCGGAGGAGATGCTGGATAAGTTTCTGGCGCGACTCGTCTTCGATGCAGCCGGGACCGGTGACCAGGATATCGAGATCGCCTACAGTTTCGCGGCCGCGGCGCAACGATCCGGCGGGAGTAACTTTTTCGATTCCGCAATCGCCTAGCTGAGCTGCCAACAGATGCTCGGTCAGCTTTTCCGCCAGCTCTTCGGCCTTGTCGAGCAGGAAACGCCCGCCGATGCGGCGGTAATCCTCGATCGCCTTGAGCAGCTTGGTCTCGTGCTTTTCGCCCATGCGCGGGAGGATGCGGATCTTGCCCTCGCGAGCCAGTTTTTCAACGCCTTGGAGATCGCTGACCTGATAGGAGCTCCAGATCAGGGCAATCGTCTTCGGACCAAGGCCCTGAATCTTGAGCAGCTCAAGCATTGACGGGCGGTACTTTTGGAGGAGCTCGGCATGCACTTCGATGCGGCCCTCGTTGAAGAGCATTTGCAGATTGGCCAGCATCCCCTTGCCAATGCCCTGGATGGCGAGAATCTTTTTCGGCTCTTGAATAATGTCGGCGATTTGCTGGGGAAGCGCTTCAATGGCTTCGGCAGCGTTGCGGTAGGAGCGGATGCGAAAGGAGTCCTGCCCGTCGATCTCGAGCAGATCGGCGGTCTCGTAGAGAAGTGTGGCGATGGCTTTGTTGTCCATCGAAAGATTTCACCTGAGGAAAGATTGTAACGCTCAGGTTGGGAAACCCACAGGGTAGGTGGCTATGAGGACACAGATAGCCTGGGCTGGGATCGCAGAGGGTGGTCCGCTGCGACGGGCGCTGGATAAGAGCCGCGTCCGCGCAGGAAACCCGCGCTCAGGAACTTTTGGTTACGTTGGCCGCTTGCGGCCCTTTCGCTCCCTGGACGATCTCGAACTCCACCTTGTCGCCCTCCTGCAGACTCTTGTAGCCTTCGGAGGTGATGGAGCTGTAGTGAATGAATACATCGGGTCCATCGTCGCGGCCGAGGAAGCCGTATCCCTTGGCATTGTTGAACCACTTTACGGTGCCTTTCAATCGTTCCACGTGCGTCCCCGCTTTCTTGCAGATTTCCCCCGAAAAATAAGCGCATTTCCTAGGGTTCCGCAGGATTGTTTACGCATTGTGCTGCCGGAGGGAGGGGCTGTCAAGGATTGGGATCACAGGAGGTTGTGCGCAAGCGTACGGTCACATTGCTGGCGATTTTGGCTCGCGATTGACGACTATGCGTGCTTAGTTTGTCTTCAAGCCAGCCGCTGATGCGAGTTTGATTTGCCGCGTGTCGAAACTCCAGAAATGTTCGGCACCCAGTTCCAACGCCGAAGCCACGTGCAACGTGTCGAGCGTTCGAACTCCAAGGCGAGCGGCATGCCGGTGAGCCAATTCCGTACAAACTTCGAGTGCTCGATCGGGAAGGGCCGCCTCGCGCCAAAGATTCTGCGCGCGACACTCATGGAATCGTTGTTGCGCACGATTGGCTTCGCTCCGCGTAATTGCCTTGCGGAAGACGTGTTGCTCAATCGCATGGGTCCACTCGGCTACGTGCAGCGGCGTCATCCACAGGGATGGTCGCGACTGCAGCAGGCGTTCGACTTCGGCCGTATGCCGATCAGGGAGATACAGCGATACGAAAATCGAAGTGTCAGCGTAGATGGTCGCCGCGGTGGGTGGGACGATCGTCACGGAAGCCTCAATAGCGCCCGCGTTCTTCAGTCACCACATGGGCCCCGGGCAAGATGCGATCGCCAAAGATTTCCTTGCGCAAAGACGCGAAATCGGGCCAATCGCTGGGCTGCGCTGGCGACGCCTGCGGCACGATGCGTCCGATCACTTGGTCGCGTTCACGCAGTTCCACCGTCTTGCCGGCCCGCAGCCAGGCTTTCAGGCGCTTGGTGTCGCGAAGCTCGCGAATATTTACGCTCGGCATTCTCTAAAGTGTGCCACATTATGTGGCATGTGTCAAAGTGTTGAACCAGTTGTGGTGGGCTCAAGGGCTTTCTCTACCGTCCGCTATAGTAGAAAGAGACTTCCATGATTCAACTCTCCGGCGCCGGCAAGCGCTACGGCCACAAACTGCTCTTCGAGAACGCCGACTGGCTGATTACGCCGGAATCGCGCCTTGGTCTGGTCGGAGCTAACGGCACGGGCAAGTCGACCATCATGAAGATCCTGGCGGGCAGCGAGTCGCTGGACTACGGTAGTATCTCGCGCGCGAAAGGGATCTCGATCGGCTGCCTTCCGCAGGATGGCCTGACCATGACGGGCCGCACCATCTTTGCCGAATGCATGTCGGTGTTTGACGAACTTCATGCCATCGAAAAAGAGATGGAAGCGCTGACGCGAAGCATGTCGGAGCTGGATCATGAGAGTTCTGAATATGCGGACGTAGCCGATCGCTATCAGAAGCTCGAACACGAGTTCGTAGCCCGAGACGGCTACACGCTGGAAGCGCAGGTGGGGCAAGTGTTGACCGGGCTAGGGTTCCGGCGCGACGATTGGGAGCGACAGACGGAAGAATTTTCGGGCGGCTGGCAGATGCGGATTGCCCTGGCCAAACTTTTGCTGCAGAAGCCGAACCTGCTGCTGCTTGACGAGCCCACCAACCACCTTGACCTAGAAGCGCGCAACTGGCTGGAAGAGTTTCTCACCGCCTATCCTTACGCCTTCGTCATCATCTCGCATGATCGGTTCTTTCTCGACGTTACGGTGAAGCGCATCGTGGAAATCTGGAACAAGCAGATTCATTTCTATGCGGGCAATTATGACCAGTATCTGGCCGGGAAGACGGCGCGCAAGGAGCAGTTGGAATCCGCTTATAAAACGCAACGCGACCGGATCGAACAGCTTGAGGTGTTCATCAATCGATTTCGCTATACGGCTACGAAGGCCAAGCAGGTGCAGAGCCGAATCAAGGAACTGGAGAAGATGGAACGGATTGAAATTCCGGAAGAAGAGAAGACGGTGCACTTTTCTTTTCCGCAGCCGAAGCCGAGCGGGCGCATTGTGGCGGAATTTGGGGACGTGGCTAAGAGCTACGGCGAGCCGGGAAACAGTGAGCACAAGGTTTTCGACAAGGTCAGTTTCATGATCGAGCGCGGCGAGCGCATCGCGTTAGTTGGAGTCAACGGGGCAGGGAAGTCGACGCTGATCAAGCTGCTGGCGCAACAGGAAAAATTGAGCGCCGGCCAGTACAAGCTTGGCCACGAAGTTCATCTCGACTATTTTGCGCAGGATCAATACAAGGAGCTTGATCCCGAAGCGCGCATTCTGGACGATCTGGGCGAACTCTCCCCGGCTTCGACGCAGACTGAGCTCCGCAGTCTGCTCGGCTGCTTTCTTTTCTCGGGAGACGATGTCTTCAAACGCATCGGCGTTCTCTCCGGAGGCGAGCGCAATCGCTACGCGCTGCTGAAGATGCTGCTCCATCCGGCCAACTTCTTGCTGCTGGATGAGCCCACCAATCACCTTGATCTGCGGGCTAAAGACGTTCTGCTGGAAGCGTTGATGAAGTACACGGGCACGGTCGTGTTTGTTTCGCACGATCGCTATTTCATCGACAAGCTGGCTACACGGGTGTTTGAAATCGGCGGCGGGAAGGTGGAAATCTATCCCGGAAATTATGAGGACTTTCTCTGGCGAAAGCAGGGCAGAGCCGCCGAAGTTGTCGAAACACCGAGGCCATCGCCGGTTGTGGCGGCGGCTTCTTCAGTGCCCGCGAACGGAGACGGCGCCGCCGCGGCGGATGTGTCCGAAGCCAAGGGCAAGCGCCTGAATCCGATCAAGCGCAAACAGATGGAGGACCGTCTGCACGAAATTGAAGAAGAGATCGCCCGCACGGAAGCGGCGATTGTCCAGTGCGAAACCGAACTACAAAGCTTCGTCAGCGCCGAGGAGATGCAGCGGCAGACGCAGGAACTGGGCCAGGGAAAGACTGACCTGCAGAGCCTGATGAAGGAATGGGAAGCCATTTCGGTAGCGCTCGAAACGGCTGATTGTTAGCCGACAGCATCCAATGCATCCGGGCCCTGCTCGTCTGAGGCCTCTTCACGCAGTTTTGGCATGAGCGAAAAGAATGCTTCCGATCGAATGCGCAGCTGTTCCAAAGAATCAGTTCGATAGACTTCAGTGTGAAGTTTCTCGCAACCTTTCGGGACGCAGTCGATGGCTGCCCGCTCCCAGACGCGCTTGCACGACCAGGTGTTCAGGTACGTCGAGAGCGGCGCCGAACAGCAGTGCTTCTGGAGGCGGCCTTCGAGGTCCATCGTAAATCCAACCTTGAAGCGCCCGGGGTCATGGGCAGGCTCTAACTGAATTACGTAAAAGAAACCGACGTCGTCCGAGTAGAACACTGCGGCACCGCCATTGAGCGAGTTGTTTCCAACAACGGGCGAACCTGAAGACTTGAGAATTTCTGTGCGAATCGCCACAGCGTCAGTCGCACTCACGGTTGCGACATTCTGGTTGCCTCTGCTCTGTTCCCGGCGCTGTTCAGGGCGGATGTTTAGACGTTTGAGGATTTTGAAAATCCGCTGCTTGCGGACCTGCAGGTCGTCTGCGAGGTCGCCAATGGCAATGCGCTCTTGTGTTGACGGCTCAGCCACAGAAGAGTCTCCTCACGCTGTCGCCGCGCGTCCAGCCGCCTCAACCCGCCGAACCCGGACTCTTACCTCGATGCGCGACCCCAGCCGGTTGATGATTGACATAAGGCGATCAACAGTGAACCGTCCCAGATCCGCATTGCGGATGCGCGAGAAGTCGGCTGCCGCGATACCCGTGCGGCCGTGGGCGGCGCGCACGGTCAGGTCCTCCCGGTCGAGCATCTTGATGATTTCGGCGGCGAGGAGCGCTTTGAACTGCTCGACGTCCGCGTCCTTGTGTCCCAGATCGCGGAACACATTTCCACTTCCACGAACCACTTCCAGCTTTTCGCCTTTCATCGCAACATCTCCTTCAACCTCTTCAAACGGTCCTTAATGAGATCAATTTCGCGTTTCGGCGTCTTGATACCCTGCGTCGATTTCTTTTGGAACGCGTGGACCACCCAGATTTCCTCGGCGAACTGCACAGCGTAAACCACGCGGAACGCATCGCCCCGGAACGGCAGTGCAATCTCGAACACGCCCGAGCCCAGGCCGTGCATCGGCTTCGCAATATCGGCCTTTCCACCCTCGCCAGCGATCGTCAAGGCCACCAGACAAATCGATCTGGCCCCTTCCGGGAACGTCTCGAATTCTTTCAGAGCGGACCTGATCCATGAAATGGGACGCGTCTTTCGGGTTGGGCTGTCAGCCACTTCATCCCCCATTATGATGTTGTCATATATGACAACGATTGTCAACCAAGGCCGGACGGGCGAGGGCGCCCGTTCCCCACACGAGCTTCGGCAACGGCACACGCGCGAAGCCGCGTCTCTATAGGATTGTTTTAGGGGTTTCCTGATAGCTGAGAGCTGACAGCTGAAAACTACCCTACCCGCCCTGCTTCAACTCGGTCAGCACCTGGCGGACGATTTCTTTCAGGGTTTCAAACACGCCTACGCCCTGGAAGGCCACGGCTTCCAGAACCGCTTCGTTCTTTTTGCGGAGTTCTTTGGACAGAGTTTCTACCGGCAATATGTTGGGCAGGTCGCGCTTGTTCAGTTGCAGGACATACGGAATCTTGTTGAACTCGTAGCCGTGTTCTTTCAGGTTGGTGAGCAGGTTGTCGAGCGCTTCGACATTAGCGTCCTGGCGTTCCTGCTGCGAATCGGCTACGAAGACAACTCCGTCCACGCCGCGCAGGATCAGCTTGCGGCTGGCATCATAAAAAACCTGGCCGGGCACGGTGTAGAGGTGGATTCTGGTCTTGAAGCCGCGCACGGTGCCGAGATCAAGCGGCAGGAAATCGAAGAACAGGGTACGGTCGGTCTCGGTGGCGAGCGAGATCATCTTGCCTTTTTGCTGCTCGGCGGTTTTCTGGAAGATGACCTGCAAATTCGTCGTCTTGCCGCCTAATCCGGCGCCATAATAGACGATTTTACAGTTGATCTCTCGCGCTGCGAAGTTGATGAAACTCAAGCGGTTTCCTTAAATGCCCCTGTAAATACGGCAAGGGCAGGCCGCGGCTGCAAAGCCCGGCGCCTTATCCTGAACCTATTGGAATAAACTGTTTGGTTACTGCTCGTTTTTATACCACAACGGACGGTGGAGGCGCAGGTTACCGAGGTTAGAAGGCAGGTAGCGGCACCTCGCATCCAAGTTCAAGCCACTTCTTAAGTTCACCCACTCTTATTGACTTTGCGGAGCCGTGGATCTTGGCAACTCGTGCGGCGCCGGCAAAGGATAATATCCGCGCTTGGCATAGACCTTGACGTGGGGACGCTTCACCTGCACTTCGATCTCGCGGTAGCCTCCGATGCCAGGTTTGCCGTTGTAGCCCAGCGTGTACTGGTTGCGCGCGTCCCCGATGGCCGCAGAGTAAGCTTTCTCGATATCGGCCTCGGTTAAGCCGCCGTGCACCGTGCCTCCGCCGGTGGCGTTCACGTACTTGGGAAGGATGTCGCTATAGCCCAGCACCTTGGTGGTCTTGGGCAAGTGAATCCGCTGCAGACGGTCGTAGACGGGGATCGCCGCGCCTTCCACACCGACGGCATATACGGTGATGTTCTGGGTTAGCAAAACTTTCAGCGTATCGGAGTAGCTGGCGGTCGAACCCTGCTCGCGGCCGTCGCTGATGACGAAGATGATTTTTCGGCAGTAACGGCTTGAGCAGTTACGCTTCGAGAGATCGCGGGCGGCGAACAAAATGGCATCGTTTAATACATGAGCAACCTTGGGCGGCGTGCTCACCGGGGTGGTGGGAGTATCGATGGGCAGGCCGTTGATCATCGGTCCTCCGGGCCCCAGCGGCCCACTCGTCACTGGCGGGCCATTGTTAACCCCGCTGTAGGCTTTGACATCATTTAACGCGACCGTCAACGGTTTACCTGAGCCCAGGGTGAAGTCGGTAACGCGTCCGACCGTGGTGCTGTAGGTATAGACCGATACTTCATCAAACTGGCTGAAGGCTCCCTGCAACGCCGAAAGTGTCTCTTGCACCTTGTGCAAGCCGACATCCGGCATGCCGGTGTCGATGATGACGGCTGCCGCCAGGGGAAAAGGGTCGCTCGTGAAAAATCGCAATCTCTGCGGCTGCCCGCTTTCCAGCACATTGAAGTCCTTGGATTGCAGGCCGGTTATCAGCCGGCCGGCCGCGTCGGTGACCATGACCGGCACCAGCACAAAATTGACTACGGTGGGAATGACGAAGCCGGTATCGGATTCTCCCGGAACACTGCCTGCGGGTACGGTCTTGACCGGCGGCATCGCCTGCGGGGGCTGAGCCTGGGTTGAATCGGGAGTACTTCTTGGCATCTTGTCGGACCGGGTGTTCGCTCCGTCGTTGGCGCCAGCAGCTGAGTTATCGGTTGTCGAGGAGGATGACGATGACGAATCGGACGCTGTGTCATCCGTTTCGGACGCACCGGGGCGCGGACTGAATGGTTCCGGTGGCGGAACGGGACGCGTTGCCGACGGAGCGTCGGGAATGTCGTCTGGCTTCTGTTGCGCGGCCGCGGCCCCGGCCAGCAACATCCACCCTGCAAGCACGAACGAGCCTGCCAGCAACCACCTCAGCCCTAGCCTCGCCGGCAGCGTTCTCATCTTCGTGGCCATCCCTGAACCCTCTATCTTTCTTTCTACGCTTCTTACGACATTCTAACCCGGCCGTTCGACCCTGCCGATTTCCGCCAATTCAGATGCCCAGCCTGCTCCGTTTGGTGCATCTAACCGTTACAGCGTTTTACAGGATAGACTAGCAAAGTCTCAAACCCATAATGCTGATGCATAAACTATATTGCAATCCAGGCTGTGTCGCGGAGCTCTTCTTATTATGCGTCATGGCTGCGGTGATAGCCCTTCCGGCCGCGGCGCAGAACGCCCAGGCACCGGCTTCCAATGCCCCGAGCTCTGACTTGCCCTACCCTGCGCACACTCCCGACAACGTTAAACCGTCGGCCAACTCGAACGATGAGCCCGTCTCCACACTTAAGGTGAACGTTGAGGTCGTCCAGTTGTTCTTCAACGTAAAAGACAAGCATGGAGCGCTAATTCCCAACCTTAACAAGGAGAGCTTTGACCTGTCAGAGGACGGCAAACCGCAGACCATCAAGTATTTCAAGGCGGAAAGCGACCTGCCGCTGACCCTCGGAATGCTGATCGATTCGAGCGGCAGCCAGATGCGCGTGCTCGACATGGAAAAAGAAGTGGGTGCCTCGTTCCTCGAGAGCACGCTTCGGCCCAAGGACGAAGCCTTTGTGATCAGCTTTGACATTGACATTACGCTTTTGCAGGATTTCACCAACTCGGTCAGCCGGCTGCGGCACGCGCTCAACGAAGCGAAAATTAATACCGGCGGAGTTGGCTGCTCGGGAGGGCCGGTGGGTCCGCAGGGACCGATTCCATGCTCTTCAACCGGACAGCGCGGTACCGCGCTTTACGATGCTGTCTATCTCGCCTCCCATGATGAATTCAGCCATGAAGTGGGACGCAAGGCGATGATCCTGCTCACTGACGGAGAGGATGAAGGCAGCCGTCTCAAGATCAAAGACGCGATTGAAGCCGCCCAGAAGGCGGATGCGATCTGCTACGTGCTGCTGATAGCCGATCGCGGCTTCTATGGCTTCGGAGGCTATCACGGCGACTCCGAGATGAAGAAGCTGACGCAGGAGACGGGCGGCCGCGTGATTGAAGTCGGCAATAAAATCGAAAAACTCCGGGCGGCCTTCGACCAGATTTCCCAGGAACTTCGCAGCCAATACAACATCGGCTATACGCCCAGCAATGGCGTGCGCGACGGGTCCTTCCGCAAGGTCGAAATCAAGCCGAAACAAGGGGACTACAAGGTTCAGGCGCGCAGCGGTTATTACGCGACCCCACGGCATGAAGATTGATGGTAGTTGCCGGGAAGCGAATTTCCGGTCGGCTGAGTTAACTGAATTGCGCACAACCGCGGCCGGATTCGCCAATTCATTCCTCTAGACCGCCCCTGAAACGGCTCTTCTGGCGCGGCGTTTCGGGCTTCGCAAAACTTTGCACATCCGCTGGAATGCGGCGGGTTTTGCTTGCATTGCTCCTTCTCGCAGCGGTATAGTTACGCAGCGACTGTTCCTTTCCCCCTTCCATCAGGCGCGAGACAGTTCATCACGGAGGACTCCATTGCTCTCTACTCACAGGTTCGCACTTTTTTGTCTGGCGTTGCTGACGCTGGTTGCGCTTAGCGGTCAGGCTTTTTCCGCGTCCGTTGCGGTCGGAACATGCACGGCGCTCCCGAAGACCTATACCACGATCCAGGCTGCGGTAACTGCTTCTCCTGCTGGAACCATCATCGAAGTTTGTCCCGGCACCTACCCGGAACAGGTGGTGATTCCTAAGAAACTGACAATCGAAGGGGTGGCCAGCGGCACCCAGGATGCCGCGGTGATTGTGCCACCGGTGGGCGGAGTCGTCGCCAACGCGACTGATTTCGACTCTGCCACTCCCATTGCGGCGCAAGTGCTCGTGCACGTCGCCAGTGGTGTCAAATTGAACAATCTGACAATAGACGGTACGGGCAATCAGCTGACCTGCAATGGCACCGACCTGATCGGCATTCTCTTTCAAAATGCTTCAGGGACGGTGGTGCAAGTGGCCGTGCGCAGCCAGATACCTGGAGACGTATTAAGTGCCTGCCAGGCTGGAGAATCGATCTGGATAGAGACCTCGGCGGGTTCTAGCTCCAAGGTGCTGGTCGAGTTTGGTTCGGTTCACAATTACAACAAGAACGGAATCACGGGAGTCGACGCGGGCACGGCACTGACCGTCACCGGAGAGTACGTACAAGGTTCCGGCTTGAGCGCAGTCGCGGCCCAGAACGGTGTTCAACTCGGATACGGCGCCTCGGGCTCCGTTGGCAGCAGCACCGTGTCCGACAACAATTACTACAATGTTGCGAATCCACCCTATTACGTGGCGTCCGACATTCTGCTGATCGATACGGCGGAAAATGACGGAGTCAAGGTTTACGATAACCAGGTGTCGAACAGTAACCTTCCCATCGGCATTGAGACGGACACTCCCGGAACCTACGGTGACGGCGTTTCCGTTACCACGAACCACGTCTCGGGCACATCGGTTTACGACGGCATCGATATCTGCACGAACGGGAATACGGTGACCGGCAACACGGTTGTCAACAGCGCTGAATCCGGCATCCATCTGGACGCGGCTTGCGGGGGCACCGGCAACAACAACACCGCGACCGGCAACACGTTCATTGAAGGCTACTGTGCCGGCATTCTGGCCGACCCAGGTACGGCCGGCAATACCACCACCTCAGAAACCTACTGGACAGTGCCGTTCACCATCACGAGTTCTGCTGCATCGTGCACCATTCCGCTGGGACCGCTGCGCGACAGAATCACGCGCAAGGTCAGCCCGAAAAGATAGGATCGTAAGCTGCACCCACGAGGACTCAACCGCCGGGAACCGAATCTCAAGGTTCCCGGCGCTTTTTGTTTACCCTGCCTACTTCCGTCTCGCAACGCGGCCAAAAGCGTCTCTGACCACAATTTCGATCGCGTAGCGGACCGATATTGGTTGCGCTGGCAAAATGACGCCTCTATACTTGGCGTTCCCAAACAACCAAAATGAAGATCGAATCGGTAACTCTGCGCGAAATTCAAATACCGCTGGTGCATTTTTTTGAAACGAGCTTCGGCCGCGTGACGGGCCGCCGTATTCTCCTGGTCAGCGTCGAGGCCGACGGCGTGCGCGGTTGGGGCGAGTGCGTTGCCGGCGAGGATCCCTATTATTGCCCGGAATATACGGAAACAGCGTGGACGACAATCAAGAAGTATCTGGCGCCGCTGCTCCTGCAAAGCGAACTCGATGCGGGACGGGATTGCGCGGCGCGGTTTGCGCGGGTCCGAGGACACCGCATGGCCAAAGCCGCGCTTGAAAATGCTGTGTGGGATGCGGAGGCACGGCTGAAACAGGTTCCGCTCTGGAAGTTGCTGGGAGGTACCCGGCGCGAGATTGCTTGCGGCGTTTCGATCGGGATTCAGGATAGCCCCGAGCAGCTTGTACAGAAGGTTGAGACAGAACTCGCGGCGGGCTATCGGCGAATCAAGGTGAAGGTAAAACCGGGATGGGATTTGAATGTGCTGGAGAAGATCCGGGCGCGCTGGACCGACATCGTTCTCAGCGTGGATGCGAACTCCGCTTACACGCTCGATCAGGGTGAGCACCTGCGCAAGTTCGACGGCTTCAATTTGCTCATGATCGAGCAGCCTTTGTGGAGCGACGAAATCTATCTCCACGCCCGCCTCCAGAAATCGATTCGCACGGCGATCTGTCTCGATGAATCGATTCTTAACGCTCGCGATGCCGATTTTGCCCTCGAAGTCGAAGCCTGCCGCATCGTGAATATCAAGGTTGGACGTGTCGGCGGTTTCAGCGAGGCGAAGAAAATCCATGATGTGGCGCAGCGCCGCGGCGTGCCGGTATGGTGCGGCGGCATGCTGGAGTCAGGTGTCGGACGAGCGCACAATATCGCCTTGTCGACGCTGGAAAATTTTCGCCTGCCCGGAGACGTGTCGGCGTCGAAGCGCTATTGGAAGGAAGACATCATCGAGCCCGAGGTTCAGGTGCGCGCCGATGGGATGATTTCTATCAGCGACGCGCCGGGAACGGGATATGCAGTTCGCGAGGAGTTGGTGCGGAAGTTTACGGTGCAAGAAGAAACCTTCCGCGCGGCGAAGGGCGGATAACCACCGGTGGCCTGGTGGCGGGTCTTTGTTCCCGTCCTGACGGGGCGCAGCCCCCGCCACCACGTGGTCCACGGAAACTTATGGGCCCGCCGGATTGCCGGCGGCATTTTCCGCCACCGTCGACTCCTCTTTCTTCAACAATTCAAGCGCTTGCGCGAAGGTCAGGTCCGCAGGAACGCGCCTGAATCCGCTGAAGACTTCGGTCGAGCTGATGTTGAGAGCTTTGACCAGCAGAATTCTTCCTGTGAATTTCAAGGTCATGGCGGAAATTTCCCAACTGTTGCCGTCCACCTCTTGCTGTTGGACAGCGAAGCGTCCGCCGCTATCCAGATGACCCAGGATCCCCCAGCCAAAGCCAACTTCCCTTGAGAGCGTGCCATCGATGCTGGCGATGCGATCGTGAACCGCGTCAATGAGCACCCATCCTTGCATTCCGATCAACACCTCTTCCACATGCGAAGGCGGGTGGTAATGCGGATTCGGACGGAAATTCAGTTTCACGAGCTGTGCTCCGGGGCGTCCTATATCTTTCGTGCCGGCTTCTCCGCCCGCGTAGTCGAATACAAAAGCATCGGGCATGGCGCGGATGATGCGCCGGGTACGCTCGGCATTGTTGCGTTCCTCCTCGCGCTTCTTTCTCATTTCTTCGGGGTTCTTCAGGAAGCGTTCGACGCGAGCCTCCTCCGCCTGACGTTGTTCGGCGGTCAAAGGCTTGCCGTTGTAGGCGATTACCAGTCCGGCTGTCGCTTCCTTCGTCTCAACATAGAGGCGCGTTGTGGAGCCTTGCGGAGTGGTCTTTACGCTGCGAAACAGGAAATGCGCGTCATCGTCGGCCGATTTGATTTCATTCTGCACAGCCTTGCGCATTACTCTGTAGGAAGAAACCGATGCCGCCTGCCCTGCCGCAACCGGCGTAAGCACCGAAGCGAGAACCAGCTGAATTGCGGCGAGAGCTAGCGCAACTATCGACTTCCCCGCGAAGTATGTGACTGTGGTCATGTTTAAGGTCACAACAAGAACTGAGACGATGGTAGCAAACCCTCGCCGACTGGCGGACGAGATTTGGCCTGGCTGCAGGTTTCGCAGGGAGAACGCCTTCCGTGTAGCAAAGTCGGCGCGGGCCAAAGGTGGGAATGATTTACAATCGGTTCATTCGCGGCGAACAGAGCGCGAGCACACGGAGGCCACAGCATGGATGTTTCCGGGACCGGAGACGGCGCCAACATCGGTAAGTCGGTGGTCATTAAAGGGGAGCTTTCTGGCTCCGAGGACTTGTACGTCGACGGCAACGTTGACGGAAAAATTGAGTTGCGCAACCACATCCTGACCATCGGGCCGAACGGAGCCGTCAAAGCCGACGTCAGCGCCAAGTCGGTGGTGATTCAGGGAAAGCTGGATGGCAGTGTGAACGCCTCTGAACGCGTGGAGTTAAGGAAGTCGGCAGTCGTGACCGGCGACGTCACCACGCAACGCATTGCCGTGGAAGAGGGCGCCTTTCTTAAAGGAAAAGTTGATGTGCAAAGAGAGGCCGGCAAAGCGGCCGCGCCTGCATCTTAATTGCGCCTGCATCTTAATTAACGAGGAATGCGTCGATTAAATCTTCAAGCGATGGTTTCAAGGATCAATGGCATCTGTTTCTGACAACTTAATGAGATTCTTTCGCAGTTCATCCAACCAGGCCGATGCGCCGCCCACTCCGCAGAAGTTGAGCCGGCGGTCGAGCGGTATGGGAGAGGTTTCGCGGCTGCTGAATTCGCAGGAGGGACTGTGCGTGCTCGATATCGGCTCGACCTCCGCCAATAATATCCGTTTTTTTACCGGTAAAGGCCACAAGAATTACAGCGATGATCTGTTGCGCGCGGCACTCGATCCGGCGTTGCGAGTTTCCGACGGGGCGGGCAATTTCGTCATTGACAGCAAGAAGTTTCTGGAAGAAAACCTGGCTTATCCAAATGCCCACTTCGATGTGGTGCTGTGCTGGAACCTGCCAGACTACATGGAAGAAAGCCTGGTGAAGCCGACCATAGACCGGTTGTGGTCGGTGATGAAGCCGGGAGGCGTGCTGCTGGCCTTTTTTCACACGCGCGATGCGGGTCCGGACTCGACTTGCTATCGCTATCACGTCACCGACAGCGACATGCTGGAGATGCAAGAGGTGAAATTCGCCATTCCGGGGAAGCCTGCTGCGGAGAAGCAGTCTCCGCGGCTGCAGCGTGTATTTAACAACCGGCACATTGAGAACCTGTTTCGAGATTTCGTGTCGATCAAGTTCTTTCTGGCGCGCGACTCAATGCGCGAAGTTCTGGTCGTGCGCTAGATTCGTGTGAGGACGGGGCTCCGCCCGGTTCAAGCGAGCAAAGCTCCGCCACCACACCAGACTCTCCTGGCCGGCTAATTCTTTTTTGTCTTTTTCTTTCCTTCGTTACGATTCGAATCATCTGCGGCTGGAGGACTGCCGAGAAAATTCTGAACTTTGGCTATGACGGTGAACTGACGGCCTCCGCGCTCAATGGTCAAACGGCGCTCCTGGCCGGGAGAGCCTTCCAGCAGCGCCCACACTTGGCCCAGGGTGAAATCAGCTACCGGACTATCGCCCACTGCCAGCAGATGATCGCCCGCTTGCACCTCCGGAACCGACGCTTTGCCATCGAAATCCGCGACGCCGATGATGGTGAAACGGTTGTCGTCTTCTGCGCGCAGAACCAGGCCAACAACATCAAACTCCGGTAGCGCCGTCGTGCGTCCGATGTCGAAATAGACTTGCGAGTGGGAATAGTCGAGGCCGACACGATAGTTCATCAGCGCCTCGGAGCCGAGCAGGCCTGCACTGGGCAGACTGGCTCGGTCTGCGAGAACAAGGTTTCTGTCCTTCGAAACCCTCGCGATTGCGACATCGGTTAGAAACAGCGGACCGTATTGCAGGCGGCCGATGCGCATCAGCTTTAGATTAGGTTCATCGCTTGTTTCGCTTGTGTTGAACGGGCCCACGACACCAGTCATATGTGGCCAATCCGGGTGTGCGTTCGACAGCTTGTCGAATAGCTCCTCCGAAAGAAAATTGATCGACGATCCAAGTCCAAGCCCGAGATCGTAGTTCTTATTGTCGATCTTGCTGGCGATCTGAATCATGCCATTGCTGGCATTGAGCAGCATCTTGATCTGAATGCCATTGAATTTCAAGCTGCCCGGCGGCCCAATGGTGAATTCGCGGTCGGGAAGATTAACCAGCACGGCATAATTGCGCAAGACGGACGCCGGAAGATTGATCTCGGCGCTCATACCGGGCGCTAGCGCGGACTTGCCCGCAGGGATTCTTATTTCCTTATCGGTGGGCAGCTCAATTCTCATGCCTCCAATCATGGCTTCGAGCGGAACACTCAACGATTTCGGCGAACCCGAGCAAATCGGACCTTCGCACGCGAGATTCATCCCGAGTAGCTGCGCGACGCGCTGGCTCATCCAAAGGTCGGGATTGCCGCTGTCGACCCACCCGCGCACATGCTCGACTGAACCGTTGGCTAGCGGCAGGTCGACGTCAATCACGATGCGTCCCTGATCGAAGGCGATAGGAACGGTCACTGGCTTGAGTAGCGGAGTGGGCGCGGACTTGGCCGGGTGCTGGGCGAGGACGGCTGAGGCAAGAACAACAAGGATGACAGCGGCCATAACGAGTCGCATAGCACGATTGTAGCGGGAAGGGCCGCGAATCCGAGGAACTTGCAAACCACGAACACATCCTGCGAACGACCAACGACTAACAACCAACGACTGCCGACCAACGACTGCCGACCAACGACCAACGACTGCCAACCCTAGCGCGGAATCAAGGTCATATCGTGTACACGATGTTGCGCGACTGCCGCTTGCGAGAAGGCAAACGGGAATGTCGTGCCCTCATACCAGGCCTTCCACTCGTCCATGTAATACGGGCTGAGAAAGACTCCGCTCTCGCCGGTTACCAGGTTCAGCGTGCTTTCATCAAAGTTCGCAAAGTTCCAGGTGAGGCGTTCGGAGGGTCCGAAGGCGCGCCCCACTTGCTTCACCGTATCCTTGCTCCCACTCTGCGGATGCAACCCGGGGCCGGTGAAGCGCCCGACGAGCGGAAGATGGTTGAGCACCAGATGATCGATTTCGAGCGGATAATTCTTTCCCCACTTCCACTGATTGAGGTCGGCGGGAGCGACCGAGTGGTCGATCGCGGGATTGTCGAGCACGACTCGCGGCGACTGGATCACGTTTTCAAGCGCAGCCGTCAGAAGCGTTTCGTAGTCCGAATATCCCGGCGGCAGCCAGCGCGCCGGTTGCCGAGTCAGCACATTCTCCAGCCAGACGGAGGACATCTGCCACTGATAAGTCTTCCAACTTGTCTTCCAATTTAACTCTCCACGACTCGGACCAACCGGCGCCGGACCGAGCTTTGGCTCGAGCAGCATCCGCTCCAACTCTTCTCTCGCTTTGCTCTCGATCGTCGGAGCCGCTGCTTCGATTGACATGCGGCCATCCCAGTCGCGCAGGATGTCGGCTGCGCGTTTCGCGCGCTCCGTTGCGTGGGGAGCATGGTCGATGGCATAGACGAATTTGTCGGCGCAGAAATGGTCGAAGGTCGAAGAGACATCCGTTTGCAGCGCGAGCATATCGGCCGGGGCAAATTTCTTACCCGACTCCAGCACGCGATATATGCGATCGGTGCGCCACGGCGAGCCCCACTCTGTGCTGATCGAATATTTGTAGCCGGTTGGAGTGATGCGGCCATTGGCGGTCGCGAGAATGCCATCGGGCGGATCGTAAACATGCGGCATCTCGTCGAACGGAATCCAACTGGTCCATTCGTGAGCATCGTCGCCGCCGCTCACCGGCAGGCTGCCATCGCCCGCGGCGCGGATGGGCACGCGTCCCGTTGCCTGATAGCCGATGTGGCCGTCAACGTCGGCATACATCACGTTTTGGCCGGGCGCTCCAAAGGTCGAGAATGCTTGGCGAAATTCGTTCCAGTTCTGCGCAGAATCTACGTCCAGGAAAATCAAGCCTACGCCGTCCTGCAACGTCCAGCGCAGAGCGATCTTGCGGGTCTCGCCAGGAATCAGGTCGGTGATAACGGGCCCATGGCGAGTGGTCACGACATCCAGCGTGATGTCTGCCTCGTCTTTAACATGGATGGTTTCTCGCCGGTGCTCGGGCGCGATCCATCCTGACGGAGTCTTGTATTGGCCTTGCGGGTTGAACTCCTCGATGAAATCGTCTTCTACGCTGGGCCCAACGTTGGTGAATCCCCAGCCAATGCGCTGGTTATGGCCGACAATGACGAAGGGAATGCCGGGCAGGGTAACGCCGGCAACGTCGAAGACTCTGTCTTTTGTTTTCAGGTGCGCCGCAAACCACAAATTCGGCATCT
Source organism: uncultured Acidobacteriaceae bacterium (assembly GCA_963775845.1). Classification (GTDB taxonomy): domain Bacteria; phylum Acidobacteriota; class Terriglobia; order Terriglobales; family Acidobacteriaceae; genus Acidiflorens. The sequence continues at coordinate 519,288 of CAVZKN010000003.1, forward strand.
GGTGGTGGAGATGCATATCGTTCGAGAGCAGAGGCTTCCCGGAGACCGTGAGCTTGCCGGAAACTACCCAGTTATTGGAGCCAGCGCGGAACGGATCGGTCCCCTCCAGATCCAGGTAGGGCATGGCTTCCCCCGCGCCGTCAAAACGCTGCATGAATTCGGGCTTTAGCCCCTCAGGGCCATCTCCTCGGGGCGCCGCAGAGATCGCACGGCCATTGCTTCCATCGGGATCGATATCTTCATCGTCATCTTCGTCGTTCTTATCGTCGCCGGTATGCGAAGCCGGTTCCTCCTCCATTCGCCGCACTTCGGTTGGCGGACGATCGCGCCATGAAGAGTTGACATAAAGATCGGCCGTCAACTCCGGCCCGAGCTTGGCCAGAATCTTTTCGCGCTCCAGGGCGCGAGCATATCCGTAATGATTCAGATCCTGCACCATGCGCGCGCCGACCAGCAGGGAATCGGTCACCGTCCAGGGACGCGGGAGGTAGTCCAGAATGTGGCTGCGAAATTCCAGGGAGAGCCGGTCGCGATGCGAATCGATGAACGCATTCACGCCGCGGGCGTAAGCCTCAAAAAAAGTGCGGTCGCGCGCCGACATATTCTTCTCCGAGGCTTCTGCCGCCTGGCGCAAGCCTAGAATCCGCTGCTGGCGGTCCATCTTCACCGTGGCTTCGCCGAGGATTTCGGAAAGCTCACCGGCGGCGGCGCGGCGCAGGATGTCCATCTGCCAGAGCCGGTCTTGCGCGGTCACATAGCCTTGGGCGAAGAACAGGTCCCCGAGCGTTGACGCTTCGATCGTTGGGACTCCATGCTCGTCGCGGACGACGCGAACCGCGGCAGAAATCCCCGGCACCGCGACGCTGCCATCCAATTGCGGCAGAGGGGATCGCGCGATCCAGTAAAGCCATGCGGAAGCTCCCGTCAGAGCTACTACCAGCACCAATACGGTCAAGCCGGCGATACGCAGAGTGGGTCGTGTCGATGGAAGTTGAGGCGAAGAAAGACTGACAGGCATTTCTCACGATTGTAGGGGGCGGTCTCGCAGGCTGACAATAGCGCGAACAAGTCGCGCCTCATCAATTTAAATATAATCGTGACCGGTGATCGAACGACAATATGAATTCAGCCACAAAATCCTCGCCGCGAAATTCCAGCGCACGCCTTGCGATCCTATGGGGCGGGCTGATCTGCGGGGTAATGGACATTACTGCTGCCTTTCTCGTGTATGGCCACTACGGGCTCAGGCCCGAACGTTTGCTGCAAGGGATTGCTGCTGGATTATTGGGCTTGCGAGCGTTCGAAAGCGGGCTACCGGCCGCTTTCCTCGGATTGCTCTGTCACTTTGTAATCGCGTTCGGCGCCGCGACCGTCTACTTCACAGCGAGTCGCAGAGTCGCTTTCCTGCGTGAGAAACCTCTGCTGGCCGGTCCGCTCTATGGCGTTGCTGTTTACTTTTTCATGCAGAGAATTGTATTGCCGCTTTCGGAAGCCCGGAAATATCCTTTTTCCGTCAAGATGATGCTCATCGGAATTGTCATTCACATCTTCTGTGTAGGGCTGCCAATCGCGCTCGCAGTGCGACGTTACTTGCAAAGTGATTAACCTCGGAAGATTTCCGCGCTGCGCGTCCGCGCAGCAATAATTGAGACAATCACTTGACACGGTCATGACAACGTCAAGCGGAGGACTCTCTATCTTGCTCTTAGTCCCCTTCCGCGGACTTTGTTATGAAGATGAAAATGTCAGTCACGATTGTTCTTCTGCTATTCGTGGCGGCTGTGTATGGTCAAGCCGTCGACAGTCCCGCCATTACATCCGTTACTGGAGAGAGCTGGCTCAATCATCTCCACCGCTCGTTTGACGAAACCAGCATGGGTAAGACCTGGCGTTTGGGACCCGCGACAGACGAGGCTGCAGTGCCAGCACAGCTGTCGGCATCTTCCCCCGCTGATGCGGCGTCTTCGGCGACTCGCGTCGTCGCTGTCCGCGGGGCCGATCTGTATCGCTTCAATTGCCAGGGATGCCATGGCGAATCCGGGCTTGGAGCGCCGCCTGAAATTCAGTCGATGATCAATCCGGTGCGCGCAACCTCCGCCGCCATGATTGAAGAGCGCATGAAAGCGCTGGGCATGGCGATCAGCCGCCACCAGGCGACGGAGTTGGCCAACCAGTCGCGAAGCGCTCTGCTGAAGCGCCTGCACGAAGGCGGACAGGATATGCCTTCATTTCATTATTTGTCGGAAACCGAAATTCGGTCGCTGGTCGCATACCTGAATCGGCTTGCCGGTGTTCCGGGCGCGGAAAAACAGCAGGTCACCATCCAAGAGCCACAAGCTCGCATCGGGGAGTTGATTGCGAAATCCACCTGCCACACTTGCCATAACGCGACTGGGATAAATCCAACTTCAACAGATCTCCTTAATGGCGCGATTCCTCCGCTGAGCGCGCTTCCGCTACGTGTGAATCAGGTGCGATTAGTGCGTAAAGTCACTAACGGAGCGCCGGTGATGATGGGCACGCCGGCATCGCCATATCGCGGACGGATGCCGGTCTTCGACTATTTGAGCGAGGACGAGGCGACGGATGTTTATGAGTACCTCACGCATTATCCGCCAACTAACTTGGGGCGTTTAAATCAAGCATCCGCGATGGCGGTTACCGAGGCGATAAATCCGCCGGATAACTCGAGTGAAAGCCGAGCCACCGCGCCTGAACCGGTGCCAGCACCATTGCTGGATGAGCGTGAAAAATCTCCTTCGCTGGCTATGCCCATCGGGTTCGCTTTTGTAGGGTTTGTGCTCCTCGGGTTGGGGTGCTGGATCACGGTGCGTGAATTTAGAAAAATTGCGGCCGATAGTCAGAGGCGGGAGGCCATGCGCCGCGCAAAAGCAGCGCGACTGCCTTGGGTCGCATTTCCGCGAGCAGCCGAATGGGAAGAGTCGGCGGAATGCAGATTCTCAGGCCAATCCGCGAATAGGAAGATTTCTTAGAAATTTTGTCAGAGCAGGGAAGCGCCGGCACTCGCCGCCGCAAACGATCCAGACCCTACTTCGAGCGCTTCCCTAGCCAGCCGTCGATGGTGGGCCAGGTGCGCTTGTTGGCTCCGCTGCCGGCCATGATGCCGATATGGCCGCCCGGCACGCTCACCAGTTGTTTATCGGTGCTGCTCACCTTCGTCATGATTGCTTTCGACTGGCATGGGGGAGTGATGTGGTCGCCCTCCGCAATCACCGTGAGTAAGTTGGCCCGAATGCGGCTCAGATCGACGCGTTCGCCGCGGATCATCAACTCACCCTTCATCAAGCGGTCGTTGCGGTAGAGATCGACGATGAGCTGCCGAAAGACGCCGCCGGCTAACGGGATGTTATCCGTCACCCAGGTATTCATGGCTTGCCAGGCTTCGATCACGTGAGGATTGTCGATATTGTCCCAGAGCTTGAGGTAGTTGACGATATAGTTCTCGACCGGTTTCAGCGCTTTGGCGCCATAGTCGATCATCTCTCCAGGCATGTTGCCGAACGCGGCGAGGACTTTGTCCACATCGAAATAACGCTCGTCGGTCCAGCGCGCGAAGGTGATATTTTCCTTGTTCGAAAAGTCCAACGGAGCGGTCAGGAGGATCAGGTTGCGCAGGCCAGCGTCGGGAAGCAGGGAGGCATAGATAGTGGCGAGAATCGCTCCGATGCACCAGCCCAGCATGCTGAATTCTTCGACTCCGGCAAATGATTTCAGTTTGCGGATCGCTCGCGGCATGTAGTCGAGCGTGTAGTCGTCAAATTTGAGATTCTTGTCTTCAGGCCCGGGAGTTCCCCAGTCCAGTAGATACAAGTCGTACCCGCTCTTAACCATGAACTCGACGAAGCTATGGCCAGGGCGAAGGTCGAGAATATAAGGGCGATTCATGAGCGCGAACACCAGCAAAAGCGGCACGGGATGGCGCTTTTCCTTCGGAACGACAGGGATGTAGTGATAGAGCTTGGCCTTGTTCAGCGCCCAGATCAATTTTTTTGGAGTCTGCGCGATGGTGGTTCGGGTGGTGACGGCTTTGTTGAACGTATTCAACTTCTCGACAAGGTCTGTAAACGGGTCGGTATAGGGTTCGTTAATCACCGCGGCCTCTGGCATGCTACTTCGCCTCCCTGGTTGTCCGCTTACTCTGACGCTGGCGAGCTGCAGCTCTCGGGCTTCTGCTGCGAGTGGCCGCGGGAGGTTGGGTCACTGCTCTTTCGATCCGATCCAGCTTAGCATCCATGTCATCGAGCCGCATTTCAATGTTGGTGGTACGTTCGGCGAGCGCAATGAAGTCGGCGCGCGAGGGCATGCTCAACTGCTCGAGCACGTGCAGCATTGCCTTCTCGACGGCCTCGCGAAAGGGCGACGACGCCGACAAATAAGTGTCGAGCACCGTGCCCGTGGTCTTGGCGTAGGATTCCGTGTTTACCGTTTCGACCATCGCCTTCGCCCAGGCATCGAGGTAGGTGTCCCGGACGTCCCGGAAAGCGTTCATCGGATCGTACGGTTTACTTTGTGCCGGTTGTTCATCGCCCATATGCATCTTCCTTTCCCGCAGGCGCGAGCGCAGACAGCGGAACCCTAACTATTCCTGACAAGGCGCGCCGCAGCCAGAGGGCTGCGGGCGGGCTGTCTGCCAGATCGCAGTATAGCAATTTGATTTACGCGCTGACCTTGAAGGGTTTCGAAACGAGGTCGAGCATCGTCTTCTGCGTCTGGATCAGAGCGTCGATGCCGGACTGAAACGCATCCGCGGCCGGGTTGTTGACGATGCGGAACTGCTTCTTGGCGGTCTCATAAGCCGTCTTGTGCTGCTCGGCATAATAGTCAAGCGCTTTCTTCTGCGCTGCAACAGAAAATTCCACCGACTGCTTGAAGAGTGAGGTGAAGCCTTCCGCAACCTTGGTGGCCGAGGCCGTTGGCTCGGTGGCCAGGCCGGCAACGACGTGACTCTGCTCCACTGCGAGGTCGATGGCGCCCTTCTGGGTTTCGACAAAGCGGTCGAAGGTCTGGCCGACGAGGTCGAATAGGAAGAGGCCCGGTGTCTCTGGAATGTAGTTGAAGGCCTTTTTGCAGGCGGCGATCAGTTCGGCGTTCTGTTCGGCGGCGTTGTCGAGCGTCTTCTTCTGCAGCTCGGCGAGGCGCTCAACGTTCTTCGTGTAAAGGGGGATGAAAGCTTCAACCACTTCATTTTTCTTGGCGGTACCGTTGACGGTCTTGGGTGCTTTCTTGGCGGTGCTCATTATGTGCTCCTTCTTCATAATCTCGTGGTATAGCAAGTCATGCTGCAATGCAGCATACGCTAATCATAAGCTACTGCCGGGAGAAGTCAAGCAGAAAATCTCAGAAAATTGCGTAGGAAACAGGCATTGCCCGCTGGGCCAAGAGAACAACACTCGTAGAACAACATGCGCGGGCAGCGGTTTCAACGATCAGCGCTGCATCGGCACGCCCGTGCCACTATGCAGCCAGGATCTTGTCGAAGGGGTCCTCTTCAATTTCAACCTGCCGCGTTTTCATTTCGATGACCACAGTTCCATGTTCTTCGCTCAGCACTTCTTGTAGCCTGAAAACAAGGGTCTGCAACTGTTCATGATCGCTCGCGCGCCGGTTAATATCCTGGCAAAGTTTCAGGACTTTCGCGTGGGAGCGACCGCTGGCGTGCTTCATAATCCACCTCATAGAAGCTGATTGTAGCCTCGGTGTGCAGGTCTATTTTACGCTCCGAAGGTTCGGAAAGCGCGGGTAGGAATGAATCCGATCGAGACACCTGTGACGGGGCGAGTTGGGCGCCGGTTGTGGAGACAACCGGGCGACAGCGCGCACAGAGGTGCCAAGAACCAGCGGAGTGTTAATGGTCCGTGGTCAACGGTCCGTGCTCACGGGTGCGCTATGCTTCGTTAAATGATCATGATCTTGTCGTAAGGATCGTCGGACGGCGCGCTGCTTTTGACCGCCCGATCTTCGTATCGTTCTTCCCGCAGCACTGCTTGCAGGCGAACCACCAGGGTTTGCAACTTTTCCCGATCATCCGCGCGATGGTGGATGTCCCGGCAAAGACGCCGGATGTCCCCATCAATCCGACCATCCGATTTCTTCATATCGAACCCCTTCGGCTGCGACTGGGCAACCCAGACCCATGCTGCCACTGTAGCCAGCAGGAGGAGATTTGTGAAATGCAAAATCAAGATGGAGGCTATCGATAAAATACTTGATTACGGCAGTATTAATCGATACACGATGGAGCGTTGAAGAGAGTTTTCGAGGGTGATCGTGATGCGACCGGCCAGTGTGATTAGAAACACCGAGAAAAGTGACGATTATCACCACCTCTCCGCCGCTCATCGGGATAAACTTTTCTCGCTTGTAACCCAGGGTCCACTTTTGATCATTGTTTACCGCATCATTTATTTAGTGGTGGACCGCTTTATTTGAAACAGGAAGGGAATGTTCTTATGGCCTATTTACTTGCATCGAATTCCACTCGCTCCAGCCAGACTGGCACCCGGCCGTCGGTTACCTCGTATGACTCGGGATACGAGTACAGTCTCGATCGTCTTGTCGATCTCCGGCTGATGCTGCGGGACGCAGACAATGCAGAGGATGTCCCTGCGATCTTTGCGGCAGCTTCCTAAGCACTTCGCCTAGAAGTGGAAGCCGCCACCGCAGATAAGCACTTCACCGGTGACGTAATCGGAGAGCGGCGAGCAGAAGAAAAGCACCGCGCTTGCAGCCTCCGCAGGTGTGCCTAGCCGTCCGAGCGGGCACGCGGTTTTCACCGACTCCAGCATCTCCGCCTGCACTCCAATCCGAATGGCATGTCCGCGCATTTCGATGTTTGCATTGCCGCTGGTGAGAGCCTGGGTGAGCCGTGTCTCGATCAGTCCAAAGCCAACCGCGTTGACGTTCACGTTATAGCGGCCCCATTCCTTGGCCATCGTTCGCGTAAGCCCAAGAACGCCGGCTTTTCCCGAGGAGTAACCAGCCTGCCCCGGATTGCCATCCGTTCCAGCAATCGAGGTGATGTTGACAACCTTCCGCATCACTTGTTTGCCGGCCGCGATCTCGCGCTTGGCTGTTTCACGTAGGTAAGAAGAAGCCGCGCGCAGAATGCGAAAAGGTACGACCAGATGAATTTCGAGCATGGCCTGGAATTGCTCGTCGGTGGTCTTTTGGATAACGCTGTCCCAGCTATATCCGGCGTTATTCACGATGATGTCGATCGAGCCGAAGGCGTCTAATGTGCCCTGGACCAACTTGTCGGGAAAATCCGGCTGAGTAAGATCGCCCGCAAAGACCTCGACCCTCTGCCCCAGCGAGCCCAGAAGATATTTGGTCTCGCGCAGGGCGTTTTCATCGAGATCGTTGACCATTACGGCCGCGCCGCATCCCGCTAATTTCTCGGCGATTGCGCGGCCGATGCCGCGGCCGGAACCAGTTACCAGAGCCGTCTTGCCATCGAGTGTGAAGGACATTCCAGGATCACCACTTCCTTTTTCTTTCTTCGCGCTGCTGCATTGCAGCATAGGCATTGCTGCACTGCAACAATTACAGCACAGTTCGATCCTAAAGAACAGCTCAAGACTACCTGTGGTGTTATATCACTCCGGCTACCGCTTTACATGTGGTATCCGCCGTTGACGTTCAGTTCCTGGCCGGTGATATAGTCGGCATCCGCCGCCAAAAAACCGGCGGCTTTCGCGATTTCCTCGGTCGTGGCGAACCGCCCCAAAGGAATTTTCGCCTTGATCTGCGCCGCGATCTCTTCCGGAATGGCCTCGACCATCTCGGTCGCGGTGAATCCGGGCGCAATCGCGTTGGCCGTGATATTGAACTTCGCCATTTCGAGCGCCAGCGTCTTGGTGAACGCGATGATGCCGCCCTTGCTGGCCGAATAATTGGCTTGGCCGAAAGCGCCCATCTGCCCAACGACTGAACTGATGTTGATGACCCGGCCGAAGCGTTGATTAATCATGGCCGGCAGCGCGGCACTGGTGCAGTAGAACGTGCCATTGAGGTTGACGTTGATCACCTCCGCCCAGTCGTCCTCGGTCATCTTGCGCATCGAGCGGTCGCGCGTGATGCCGGCGTTATTAACCAGGATGTCGAGGCGCTGCCATTTGTCGAGCACTTCGTTCACGATGCGGCGGGCCTCGCCTTTTTCGGCGACGTCGCCTTGCACGATGACGCACTCCACGCCCAATTGCCGAATTTCGCCGGCCGCCGTCTCAGCGCCGCTTGTGTCGGACCTGTAGTTAAGGGCCACGTTGGCGCCCCGATGCGCGAGTTCAAGAGCGATGGCGCGTCCGATGCCTTTCGATGCGCCCGTCACCAGCGCGACTTTGCCTTTTAGTGAACCCGCTCCATTGTTGCCATTGCTGTTTTCCATCTTTGTATTCCTCTCCTGGGAGTTCAAATGCACTACCGCCGGATCCACTTTCATAACCACGTACCCACCTACCGCGCCCGCGCCAAATCCAGGAGCGAAGACGCGCATCGGACGATCAATCCGCTTGTCGCGCACGGCATCGTGAATGGCCAGCAGGATACTTGCCGACGACGTGTTGCCTACGCGTTCAATGTTGAAGTAGAGATGGTCGGCCGAAACGCCTGCCGCCTGCGCCAGATCGAGCACCATATTCTTGTTGGCCTGGTGCGGCACGATCAGATCGAGCGCATCCATCATCGTCCCCTTTTCGCCGTCGAGACGCGGAAGGGCTTTCAGTTCGCCGATCATCTGGTTCAGGTAGCGCCGGGCCAGCATCTTGACCTCGGGTCCGTACACGGTGATGTTGTTGTCGAACTCCGGATTCGGCCAGATGATCGAATTCACTTCCGACCACGGTCCGCTGGCATAAGTCTGGAAAATCTCGATGTCGGATGCCGCTCCTTCCGGTGCTGGAGCAATCACCATGGCCGCGGCGCCATCGCCGAAGATCATGCGGGAGGTCCGTACCGTACCGATCTTGTCGGAGAACTTCTCGGCGCAGACGACGATGATCGGGCGCTTGACCTCCTGCAACAGCCGTATCGCTTCCGACAATCCGTACGACATGCCCGCGCAAGCGGCGACGATGTCGCTGGAATTGTGGGTCTGGCGCAACCCCAACTCGCCCGACAACCACGTCGCAACCGACGGAATGAGCCGGGTGCTGGTGCAACTGCAGAAGAGCACGGCTCCGATTTCGGAGGGCTTCCGGCCCGACTTGGTCAAGGCCGCGCGCATTGCCAGAAGCGACATCTCCTCCAGACTCAACTCGCTGTACGCACGCGATTCGATTCCGGTCTTGCCCGAGATATCCTCTTCGCTCATGCGCGACCAGCAATAGGCGTGATTGCTGATGAGATCTTTGTTGGTGCAAAGCCGTTCGCCTTCATACACCGCGATTGCCTCCACACGGGGCAAAACCTTGAAGGTATCGCGCACGATCACCGGAGGATAAGGCTTCTCCGGTTCGCTCAACGCCAGCGTCAACGGCATGGAAGGTGGTTTTCCATTTCCAGCGTGATGTTCGGGCCTTGCGTTTTGCTTGATCCGCCGCAGAAAGTCGGTGACCTCGCTGTTGCGTGGGTGGAACGCCACAACGTAATCGTCGTCGTGCAGTTTGCCTACCTCCACGGTCGTGCTTGAGGACGGATTCCACCGGTACTGGTTGTGCAAAATCATCGACTGCCGCATCAGTGCTTCGAGTTCAGGGACCGAGTGCACGCAGTCGATCACGTCGTCGTGATCGTAGCCGGGATAATCGGGTTCGTAATTCAGCAGGCGATAGGTAATATTCTTAGGGTCCGCCAGAATTTCTTGCACGGTCGGACGAAGCGCGCGAAACTCTCCGCCCGATCCAACCTTGTTGCGCGATACATCAAGCAGGATGCGAAAACTCTTGTCTTCGGTCTCCTCATCCCATGCGGGCGGCAGGCTCAGGTAGCCAGCTTCAATGGCCGCCGTTGGGCGAACCGAATCACGCGGCGTGTAAGAACCCAGAAAGATATCGTTCCGGTGGCGCGGCAGATCGCCCCAGCGCGTCGGGCGTTTCTCGTACATGGTCAGCACGTAGCGCTGCGACCAGAAGAGATTCAGCGCCAGGTCGCGGCAAATTTCATAGCGATTCTTGTATTCCCCGGCTTTTACCCGCGCCACGATGTCCGCCTCCGAAGGCGCCTTCTCTCCGAAATCGCGGCGGATCACGGAATTGAATTGATTGAGCGTCTCAAAGACTGAAAAATTCAACTCCGGAAAAAAATTGCAGGGAAACACCATCCGGCCATAACGATTAACGACAAACGGCTTTAGTAACATAATTCTGTTCCTTCTTTATTTTGGTTGAGTCGGTATTATTCGAAGTCGATCAATATCTGGTGCAGCTTAACAGCCTCTCCCGGTGCGACTTTCACGGATTTCACTTTGCCTGCAAGCGGCGCGGTCACCCTGGTTTCCATCTTCATTGCCTCCAGGACGACGAGCAGATCGTCTAACTTGAATTGCTCTCCGGGCTGCACGCACACGCGCACGACGATGCCCGCCACCGGACTGCGGCATACCTTCGCCTCATCCGCGTCGCCATCGTGATGAGCATGGGGACGCGGCGGCGTTGCCACCACCTTCGACTGCACATGGCTTGCGTCAGGGTGAAGGTCGGTGGGATGCTCCCCGCCTTCGACCTCGACCTCAACTTCATAAGCCGTCCCGGCAATCACGATCTCGATCTTCACTGCCGGCTCCTCCGCGCGATGTCTTGAAGGAAAGCGTCGCTGATCGGTATCGCTGCTCCTTGCAGGGATATCATTCGCGCTCCCGCTGCTGGAAATTACGCGAAGCCTGAATCACAGCCCGTCCTTGCTGCACCCATGAATTGGCGCTCGATTCCGGCGTTTGCAATATCTTCACCGCGCGAATTCTGACTCTCCTGCCCAGTAATGCGGTGATGGTTTCCGTAAGGCTGCGCAAAATTTCCGGAGTGATCTCCTCCACCTCCGATGCGGTCGCCTCGGAAGCGGGTTCCAGGTCTGTCGGGCCAGCAGCTAACGGGCCTTCACTCTTCTGCTCAAGAGACCTGACATTGGCTGTCAGCGCATCGATCTGCCGCTGCAATTCCAGTCGAAGATCGGCACCCCTTTGTTCGCACGCGCTCTTCAAACCGCGGCGAGAACTGAAATGCAACGCCGCCCCGCCGACAACGAGCAATGCGATCAGAATGTAGACAGGCGTCATCAATCTTTCCTAGAGTGGAATCAGGCCGTGCTTCTTGGGTGGCCGGAATTCGCGCTTGGAGTTCACCGCCGCCAGCGACTGCGCCAGAAATTTTCTGGTCTCGGAAGGCTCGATGACATCATCCACCAGTCTGCGTCCCGCCGACACATAAGGATTGGCGAAGGTCGAACGATAGCTTTCGATAAGCTCCTTGCGACGTAGTTCCTTGTCTTCCGCGGCGTCAATCTCATGACGGAATACGATTTCGGCTGCGCCCTCCGCGCCCATGACCGCGATTTCAGCGGTCGGCCACGCGACCACCCGGTCGGCTCCCAGATCCTTGCAGCACATCGCGATGTACGCTCCGCCATACGCCTTGCGCAACACCACGGTCAGTTTTGGAACCGTCGCGGCCGAATAGGAGAAAAGAATCTTAGCCCCATGGCGAATGATGCCGCCATATTCTTGTTCCACTCCGGGCAGAAATCCCGGCGTGTCGACGAACGTCACCAACGGCGTGTTGAAGGCGTTACAGAATCGTACGAAGCGTGCCACCTTGTCGGAGGCGTCGATATCCAGCACTCCAGCCAGCACCTTGGGCTGACTCGCGACGATGCCTATAGCGCGTCCCTGTATTCTGCCGAATCCGACGACTACATTGGCCGCGAATCCCGGCTGGATTTCGAAGAAGTCCCGATGATCGAGAACGCGCGTAATCACCGCACGCACGTCATAGGCGATTTTCGGGTCTACCGGTACGATGTGATTCATTTCCGGATCGCATTCATGCCCCACGGTGTAAGGCAGGCGGGGAGCTTCTTCCAGGTTATTCGAAGGCAAAAAGCTTAACAGGCGGCGGCACAGGGCCAGCGCGTCCTGATCATCCTCGGCGATCAGGTGCACGACGCCTGACCGGTTCATCTGCGCCGCGGGCCCGCCCAAATCTTCGGACGAAACCACCTCTCCCGTCACCTGCTTGATGACCGAAGGCCCGGTGATGAACATCCGGCCAGCCTTGGTCTGGATGATGAAATCCGTAAGCGCGGGGCTGTAGGCTGCTCCACCAGCGCAAGGCCCACAGATAATGGCAATTTGCGGCACCGTGCCCGAGAGCAAGGTGTTGTTGTAAAAAACAGAAGCGTACCCGGCCAGGCTATCGATCCCTTCCTGAACGCGTGCCCCGCCAGAATCGTTGATGAATACGAACGGGCTGCCCGTCTTGAGCGAAAGCTGCATCATGTCGGTGATCTTGGCGCAGTGCACTTCGCCGGCCGCGCCCCCGGCAACAGTAAAGTCCTGGCTTGCGAGATGAACCAGCCGGCCGTCGACGCTCGCGCATCCCGTCACTACTCCATCCGCCGGAAGATCTTTTTCCGCCATGCCGAAGTAGGTGGAGCGGTGTTTTGCGAAAGCCGCAATCTCCTGGAAGCTGTCCCGGTCGACGAGTTTCTCTATTCGCTCGCGCGCCGTCAGCTTGCCGTCCGCATGTTGCTTGTCAATGCGCTGTTTGCCTCCGCCCTGCGTGATCTTGGTTCGCTTGCGCTGCAGTTCCGCAACTTTGTCGTCAATCGTCATTTTCTTAGGCTCCGTAACCGGTTCGGGGGGAGCAATCGGACTCGCGGCCATGGCAGGCCTCCTCGGTTTTAGGATTGCTGGAAGTCTTTCCGGGACAAACCTGGAGATGCCTCTCAAACCTGTCCCGACGAGACAATCCATTGTCAATCAAGGACGCGCACCCCCCGTGTGACGTGGCGCACACCATCTTGTGATCCCACCCTCTACCGGCTTCCGACACGGCATTTACATCGGCGATGTCTTCCTAAATGCTGAGCCGCCCGACGCTATCATCCCGAAATCCCGAATCGATGCAGCGGTCCCCAAAAGACATGTCTCCGCCGTCTCGTCCTCCGGCGCTCGATGTTATCTTTAAGCTGAGTGTCACCGCCCGGAAGTGGCGGCGCTGCCCTCATCGTTTATGGAAGTCCTCAAGAGCCTGTTTGAGCGACATTTTCGGACGCCGGTCGAACGATTCGAACCGCTGCAGGGTCAGCTCGGCGGTTCAGGACGGAAGATTATCCGCTTGGCGAGCGGAACTGTGAGCGCTATAGGCGTTCTTTATGACGTGCGCGAAGAGAACGTTGCCTTCCTCGAATTTTCCCGGCACTTTCGCCGCCACGGGCTGCCGGTTCCGGAAATCTTTGCCGAAGACCTGAACCACGGCGCTTATCTCGAGCAAGACCTGGGCGACACGACCCTCTTTGAATTTCTCTCGGAGCATCGCGAGGGGGCGACCATTTTTCCTGAAGCGGTAGCGGCCTATCGCAAGGCGGTCGAAGTGCTTCCGCGCTTTCAGGTCGAGGCAGGACGCGACCTGAATTACAAAGTCTGCTATCCGCGCGCGAGCTTCGACCGGCAGTCGATTGCGTGGGATCTGAATTACTTCAAATACTACTTCCTGAGGCTCGCCGGCATTGCTTTCAACGAGCAGGCGCTCGAACATGACTTCAGCCGGCTGACAAGATTTCTGCTGAGCGCCACGCGCGACTACTTTCTGTATCGTGATTTCCAATCGCGCAACATCATGATGCGACCGGCAGTGCCCGGGGATGCGAGCAACGGCGCAAACGAAGTCCAGCCAATTTTTCTCGATTACCAGGGAGGCCGAAGAGGCGCCCTGCAATACGATATTGCTTCTCTCTTATACGATGCCAAGGCTGATCTGCCGCCCGATCTCCGCCAGCAGTTGCTCGACCATTATCTCAACAACCTGGCCGGCTTTATCGATCTTGATCGCGCCGTGTTCATGCAGTTCTACTATGCGTATGTTTACGTCCGCATCATGCAGGCGCTGGGCGCTTATGGCTTTCGCGGATTTTACGAACGCAAGGAGCACTTCCTGCAGAGCGTGCCTTACGCTCTCAAAAATCTGCGTTGGCTGCTGCACAACGTTGAGTTGCCCATAGCCTTACCCTCTCTGATGGAAGCGTTCAAGAGCATGGTGGCTTCGGAGAAATTGCAAGGCCTCGCCGCGGAAGCCGGAGAATCGGACAAGTTGACCGTCCGGATTTTCAGTTTTTCTTTTCATCGTGGCCTGCCCCAGGACGAGACTGGTAATGGCGGCGGATTTGTCTTCGACGGCCGAAGCCTGCCCAATCCCGGACGCGAGGAACGATTCAAAGCGCTGACGGGCAAAGATGCGCCGGTGGTCGAGTACCTCGAGCAGCAGGAGAGCGTCCACCAGTTTCTCGCCAATGTTACTTCGTTGGTCGACGCCAGCGTGAACGTCTACCAAAGGCGCGGCTTCAAGCATTTGATGGTGTCGTTCGGCTGCACCGGCGGCCAGCATCGCTCCGTTTATTTGGCGGAGCAGTTGGCGAAGCATTTACGCGCCCATGCCGGAATAGAGGTACTCGTGCATCATCGCGAGCAGCCGCAACTGAACCGCGAGCCGGTTCACGATAGAAGCGCGAGCATGCAAGCCCTGGCTCCGTGACTGGCAACCTTAAGTGACAAATGCCCGGCAAATGGGTGACCAACCGATGAAGGCGATGATCCTGGCCGCTGGTCTTGGTACGCGCTTGCGCCCACTCACCGACAATCGTCCGAAAGCTCTGGTTGAAATCGATGGGCGCAGCCTGCTCGAGATCACTCTTTCTCGCTTACGCAATGCTGGAGTCCAAGAGGTGATCATCAACGTCCATCACTTCGACGGCATGGTGTTCGACTATCTGAAGAAGAATAATAATTTTGGCCTGCGTATTGAAATCTCGCGCGAAGAGGTATTGCTCGACACCGGCGGCGGTCTGAAAAAGGCGGCGTGGTTTTTTCGGGATTCGTCTGGCGCCGGCGGCACAGATGAACCCTTCGTTCTGCATAATGTCGATGTCCTCAGCACGATTGATCTCGGCCGCATGCGGCAACTTCACCTCGAAACTCAAGCGTTGGCGACCCTGGCCGTGCAAGACCGCGAGACTTCTCGCTATCTTCTCTTTGACGAAAAGCACCACCTTTGCGGACGGCGCGCTGGCCGCGATCACCCCCCTCAAATGGTTCGCCCAGCGCAGCACGTGGAGGCGAGAGCGTTTTCCGGCATTCACATCCTCTCGCCGCGCATCTTCTCATTGCTCACCGAAGATGGAATCTTCTCTATCATCGACGCCTATCTCCGTCTCGCTTCCGTCAGAGAGAGTATCCAAGCCTTCCCCGCCGACGGCTACTACTGGCGCGATCTTGGACGTCCGGAAAATCTGGCGCGGGCCTCCCATGATATTAAGCAGAATGTCTTCCGACTAGAGCGATGAGCTTTGCCATTTGTTCTTGGGTGGCGCAGCGGTTCACCGCTGCGATGAGTCCGCTTACCTGATAATCGGCTTCAGCCGTTGAGGTGGCGTTCAATCGATCGGCTAGACGCGGCTGGCTGTTGCCCTCCGCCTGTTACTCTCAAGTCATCCCATTCTTGGAGACCGCACTTCCTTGCCGCCCCAATCTTCGCCTATCGTCAACGCCCAGCAAATCACCAAAGCCTTCGGGGCTAATCCGCTCTTCCAGAATGTTTCGTTCATCATCTCCGATGGCGACCGCATCGGCCTGATCGGCCCCAACGGCTCCGGCAAATCGACGCTGCTGAAAATTCTTGCCGGCGAGGTTGTGCCCGACCGTGGAGAGGTTTCTTTCCGCAAGCGCACTCGCCTGGCCAGTGTCGAACAAGATTCGCGCTTTCCCGACGGCGCTACGGTTCGATCCGTAGTCGAAGCCGCTCTCGACCGCGCGGGCGTCTCCGGAACCGAGCGCGGCGCCCACTTCGCCGAAACCCTGGGCCGCGCCGGTTTCGAAGACGTGGAGGCGCATGCCTCCGAATTGTCCGGCGGCTGGCAGAAGCGGCTCGCCATCGTCGAAGCTCTCGTGCAGCATCCCGACATTCTTCTTCTCGATGAGCCCACCAACCATCTCGATCTTCTCGGGATCGACTGGCTCGAAAATCTCCTCGAGCAAGCTTCGTTCGCCAGCGTCATCGTCAGCCATGACCGCTATTTTCTAGAGAATGTCACTACCGACATGGTCGAACTCAATCGCATTTACCCCGAGGGTTCTCTACGCGTTCAAGGCAACTACAGCGCGTTTCTGGAGAAGAAAGAAGAGTTTCTGCACGCGCAATCGAAGCGGCAGGAAGCGCTGGAAAATCTGGTGCACGGAGAGATCGAGTGGCTGCGCCGCGGCGCAAAAGCACGCACCCGCAAATCGAAAGCGCGCATCAGCAAAGCGGGCGATCTGATGGGAGAGCTGGCCGATCTCAACTCGCGAACGCGCAGCACTACGACGCAAATCGATTTTTCTGCCACCGACCGCAAGACCAAGCGCCTGATCGAACTACAAGACGTGAGCTGCGAGCTCGGAGGGAGGGCGTTATTCGAAAATCTGAATTTCATCCTTACTGCCGGAATGCGTGTAGGCCTCGTCGGCCCGAATGGCAGCGGCAAGACCACGCTGCTCCGACTGCTGCAGGGCGACCTCACGACAACCAGCGGGGAGATTCGGCGTGCTGATTGGTTGCGCATCGTGTACTTCGATCAGACGCGCACGCTTGATCCCAACGTAACGCTGCGCCGCGCCCTCGCTCCCGACGGCGACTCTGTCATCTATCGTGATCGTGTCATTCACGTCGCCGGATGGGCGGCCCGCTTTCTCTTCACCGGAGAGCAACTCAGCCAGCCTATCGGCCGTCTTTCCGGAGGCGAACGCGCGCGTGTCCTGATCGCGCAGCTTATGCTTCAGCCCGCGGACATTTTGCTGCTCGATGAGCCAACGAATGACCTCGATATTCCCACGCTCGAAATTCTCGAAGAAAGCCTCATCGATTTTCCCGGCTCGCTCGTCCTCGTCACCCACGACCGCTACATGCTCGATCGCGTCTCCAGCATCGTTCTCGGCTTGAATGGCAAAGGCGGCGCGGAAACTTTCGCTGACTACGCCCAGTGGGAGGCGCGGCAGATTCAAAGCTCGAAATCGGAAAAGGCGCCCGAAGCCACGAGATTCGCACCTTCGCAGACGCAGTCAGCGTCCTCCCCGCTCCGAAAGAAACTCCCCTACCTGGAAGCCCGCGAGTACGCAACCATCGAGCAGCGCGTCGAAGAAGCTGAGGAAATCGTAAAGGCGCGACGCGCCGAGTTCGAAGATCCTGCCAACGCCATGGACGCCACGCGGTTGGTCACTGCTCAGGCGGCGTTGGATGCAGCGCAGCAGGCGCTAGATGCGCTCTACACGCGCTGGGCTGAGCTGGAAGAAAAGCAGCACTGATCGTCAGCACTGCCTTGTGTGGTATCGGGGGTATGCCCCGCAAAGGGCCGAATCCGAGGTTTCACAATTCCCAGCCCTAGCGAGCGGCAGCAATCCCCGGAGGAAAGCTCATCGAAATCGCGTCGTCCGAGAAAAAAGAAAAAACGATGTTGGTCTCGGTGGCGATCGGCTGGCCGTCCTTGATATAGGGTCGATATCGCCACTGCCGAACCGCGCGGACCGCGGCTGCTGCCAGCCCTCGGTTCCCCGAAATTACCCTTACGCTTTGTACGCTGCCGTCGGCTCCAACCACTGCGGTCAGAGCGACCTTGCCGCGAGCGCCGCCTTCAGGTGTAGCCGGATACGCCCAACGCTGCGGCGGCCTCGAAGCCTGAATCGCGCTGTGGAGGCCATCGAGCGGCAGCTTGGGACTTGCAGCCGGTTTGTGTCGACCGACCTCGTGTGTCATCTCGTGTGTCTTGGCTGGAGCCGCATTGCGGATGTGAGCCGGGATGCGGACGGGGGCAACGGTGTCGATTGATGCCTGGATGATGTTCTCGCGCGGAGCTGCGGCCATTGGCGCAGTCGAAGCCGCGACCGGAACCGCGTTCGCGGAGTTTTCCGCAACCACAGCAGGGCTCGCCGCTTGAGGAGTATTAATGTCCGACAACTGCGACGGCTGCTCGTGTCGGGGCTGGGCCTCCGAAGCTGAAATCACTTCCGTTTGGTGCCAGGCCAGAACGGAAAAGACGCAGAGGGTGAGAGCCGTGACCGCAGTGGCAAACTTGAATTTTCTCAGCCCCGAAGTAGCCAGTTTGACATTTGCCAGACCGGAAGCAACAAACTTTGACCAATCGACCGCGGGCACTCGCTTCAGTATAGAAACAACTTTAACTTCAACTGGAGCAGGCCGCGGAATGGAAGCAACTTTAACCTCAACTGGTTCGGGCTGCGGAATGGAAACAGCTTTAACTTCAACCGGAGCGGGCTTCGGACTAGAAACAACTTTGGCCTCAACCGGAGCAGGCTTCGGCGCGACATGCTCTTGCTGTCTCTTGGTTTGAACGGGCAGCTCGGCCGGAGAAACCGTGACCTCTGCTGGCGGCACAAAATTCTCCACGACGCCGATCACGGGTACGTACCGGGTGTCCATCGACGGCACCACGCCCGCGTTGTGGCGAAAGAGTGTGTTGACCAATTCGCGTTGGCGCGCATTCAAGAGTGGCAATGAGAGCTGCCGGAAATTGCGAAAGGTCCACAGCAGGTAGATTCTTTGTCGTGGAGAAAGATCGGCCCGCACCAATCCCTGCGGAGTTTCGAACAGCAAGAAGCCAGATTGTAGCCTGTCCAGAAGCATACAACCCTGACGATGCAGCTAGGGTGCCACGGGAAGGAGCCCTATCTTGATCATAATAGACCCGTTATTTGCGAAATGCACCGATTCGGAGTTCTGCAGTGCAAGAACTTTCACATTTCGTTCCGGGTTGGGAATCTTATTGTCTTGGTGGTAATTGAGGACGGATTACGCAAGTGCCAGGCCCGCTAAATTCATCCCGGCCCGCGTTATTACTTCGATTTGTCCTCGCTCCAAGAAACGTCGCTGCCAATGCTCTATGCTCGAGCGAAATCGATGAAGCCGTGCTGCACATCGGTTCGGATAAGTTTCGCCCGAATCTTATCCCCTACGTGCAAGCCTTGCGCGCCCTGCGCCAGCAGTCCTTCGATATGCGGTTGGAGCACGCGAACAAACGTCCCCTTGGGAATGACTCCGGTCACGACGGCATCAAACGTCTCGCCGATGCGATGGCTCATGGCCACGGCCGAGAGGCGCTTCGACATTTCGCGCTCCACCTTGCGCGCCGCGTCGCCCTTTTCCGTGCAGTTCGCGGCAATCTCGTCGAGTTCGCTGTCGGAGCAGGGATTGGGCTTCCCGTCGAGTAATGCTTTAATGATGCGCTGCGTGACAATGTCGGCAAAGCGCCGGTTGGGCGCCGTCGAGTGGGTGTAATCCTGCACGGCCAGCCCGAAGTGGCCCTGCTCGGGATCGCCCGGACGCTCCAGTACATACTCGCCGGGGCCGATCAGCTTGATGACCGCCAGCGACAGATCGGCAAAGTGATCGGGGTCGGCGGCCTTGCGCTTCACCAGAAAATCGTTCAGCGCCTTGGAGTCCGGCGTCGCAGGCAGCTTCACGCTGTGATCCTGTGCCGCGGCCAGCCGCACAATGCCATCCCAGTGCTCGGGAGTTCTGACGATGCGGCGCAGGGAGGAGACTTTCTCCAACAGCCGTGCCACCACGCCATTTGCTGCGATCATGAAGTCTTCGATCAGTTCCGTTGCCCGGTTCTTTTCTATCGTTGCTATGCCCGTCACTTGCTGGTTGAGCAGCAGTGGCATTACTTCGGCGGTGTCAATGTTGAGCGCACCGTTCGCATAGCGCAATTTGCGCAGCGCCTGCGCGGCTTCGTCCTGCAGCTTGAGCTGGGCCTGCAAGTCAGCCGATGCCGCCACTTTCGGCGGAGCGGCGGCCGAGCCTTCGAGCCACGCTCCCACGGCGTTATAGGTGAGTTGCGCTTTATTGCGGACGATGGCGCGATAGACGTTGCTTGCACCTACCGCGCCCCTGCTATCGACCACGAACTCCGTGACCACGGCTGGGCGGTCGCCGTCGGGCAGCAATGACGATGCTCCGGTAGAAAGCTGTTCCGGCAACATGGGGAAAATTGTCACGCCGGTATAAACGCTGGTCGTCTCTTGGGCCGCATGCTGATCGATGGGCGTATCTTTGGCCACGAAGGCGTCGACGTCGGCGATACCAACCATCACTTTGATACCGCCATCCGGCAAGCGCTCCGCCACCTCGATCTGATCAAGATCTTTCGAAGTATCGTTGTCAATCGATGACCACAGAAGCCCGCGCAAATCACGCACTTTGTCCGAGGGCGTCAGTTGCGGCGGATGCGCGGCGATGGCCGCGAGTTGCGCCTGCGTCTCGGGAGGAAAATTCGGCTCGAAGCCGCGCGCCATCATGACTTGCCGGGCAATGGCCTGAAGATTGAAGGAAGGCTTGGGATCGTTCATGTGCTCAGAAGGCTAACATGAATGCGGATTGAGCAACATGGCTGCCATGTCAGAGCTCGCGAGTTAACGACGAACGCTTAGCAAAGAAGACAGAGAGTGCAGACGGGAAATCCATCGCTACTAAAGTCACCACCACACACCCCAAAAATCTGAGTCGTGGAAGGTCTCATGTTATTCTAAGTAGGAGCAGCTGCGTTTTTCTTCCGATAGGATTTGGACCGATTCCCGCAGTTCCCAAATATCATGATTTCAGTCGGCAATGTGTCCATGCGCTACGGCGCTAAAGTTCTGTTTGACGAAGTATCCACCGGATTTGTCCCGGGCAAGCGCTACGGCTTGACTGGCCCGAACGGCGCCGGCAAATCTACATTCATGAAACTTCTGACCGGCGAACTGGAGCCGCAGAAGGGAACAGTTGTCCGTCCGCGCAAGCTGGGCGTTTTGAGCCAGGATCAATTTGCCTTTGACAAGTATCGCGTGATCGATGCGGTCATCATGGGCAACCGGCGCTTGTGGGCCGCGCTGGAAGAGCGCGAACTTATCTACGCGAAGCATGAGATGACCGACGCCGACGGCATGAAGCTCGGCGAACTTGAAGGCATTGTCGGCGAGGAGGACGGCTACACCGCCGAAACCGACGCCGCGATTCTGCTCCAGGGCCTCGACATTCCCGACGAGATGCACGAGCGCAAAATGTCGGAAATTCCCGGCGGGCAAAAGATGCGCGTGCTGCTCGCGCAAGCACTATTTGGACATCCGCAGGCGCTCTTGCTCGACGAACCTACGAACCACCTCGATCTCGACTCGATCCACTGGCTGAAGAATTTTCTCAATCAATATGAGGGCGTGCTCATCGTGATTTCGCACGATCGCCATTTCCTGAACGGCATTTGCACGCATATTGCCGATATCGATTACGAGACCATCATCACCTACACGGGCACTTACGACGACATGGTGATCGCCAAGACGCAGGTGCGCTCGCAGATTGAAGGGCAGAACGCACAGCGCGAAAAGAAAATTGCCCAGTTGAATGAATTCATCGCCCGCTTCGCGGCGGGAACCCGTTCGAGCCAGGTACAGTCGCGGCGCAAGGAAGTCGAGCGTCTGCAGGTTACGGAGCTGGCGAAGTCGAACATTCAGCGGCCTTATCTGAAATTCGAGCAGAAGCGGCCCTCGGGCAAGCACATTCTTGAGATTGAGGGCGTCGCCAAGTCCTACGGGGACGCAAAAGTAATTTCCGGCTTCACGGCGAGCGTGCTGCGCGGAGAAAAAATCGCGCTGATGGGCCGCAACGGTTCCGGCAAAACGACTTTAGTCAATGCACTGCTGGCGAATTCCCCGACCACTTCCGAGTCGGAACTGCGCAAGACCAGCGGCTACGATGGCGCCTTCATCGACGGCGGAAAAGTTATCTGGGGTCACGAGGCATCCGTCGGATATTTTGCGCAAGATCACAAAGCGCTTATCGAACCCGGCGTCAAAGTGCTGGAATGGCTCCATCAGTGGGACCCGTCGGCATCGACCGAAGAGATTCGCGGCATTCTAGGCCAGATGCTGTTCCCTCGAGATGATGCCGAGAAGCGAACCGACGTGCTCTCCGGTGGAGAAGCGGCGCGTTTGCTCTTCTGCAAACTGATGCTGCAAAAGCCAAACGTATTAGTGCTCGACGAGCCGACCAACCATCTCGATCTCGAATCGATCAACGCTCTCAACATTTCATTGCAGCGCTACCAGGGTACAGTCTTGCTGGTGACCCACGACGAAGATTTGATCGACGAAGTCGCAACCCGCATCTGGCATTTCGAAGGCAGCCATGAGATCACCGATTTCAAAGGCGCCTACAGCGAGTACGAGGCTGTTCTCGCGTAGCATCACCTCAGTCACAAGAAGTTGTCATCCTGAGCGAAGCGAAGGACCTCTTTATTTATCAAGTCTGCGGAACAGCTCTACTCCGCGGCCTTGTTGATAACCGCGAGAGCCGCAACTTTCTTCGACTTTCTCTTGGGCTCCGACTTTTTGTGTGGCTGCGAGCCTTCTCCGAGAAGGTCAGCCACCGAGGTACTTTCCAGAATTCGGGCGGCCGCGTCGCGCACCTCCAAAAAAACGCTGTAAAGGGCGCGATGATCGGGATCGGTTGTGATCAGGCCGCGCAACTGATCGGCATCGCCAAAGGGCGCGAGCGGGCCATCGACCAGGCGGATGATTTCGCTAAGTTTGATCTCTTCGGGAGGGCGCCGCAGCCGGTAGCCGCCCTTAGCGCCGCGAACGCTTTCCACGATGCGCGCGTTCTTCAGTTCCAGCAGAATCAGTTCAAGAAACTTTTCCGGCAGATCGCTGTCGAGGGCGATGTCGCGAATCTTGATCGTCTCCGTGCCATAGCGTCGCCCGAGCGTCATGATCGCCTGCAGTGCATAAAGACCCTTTTGCGAAATTTTCAAATTAGTATCCTCCTCAGTGCGTGGAAGCCATCCTCATGGCCGGCTCGCCGACTTCGCCATGCGGTTCGCCTTCCAGGCAAACGCGGTGCCACAGTTCCAGGTTGAGCAAGCGCCAGATGCGATCGTAATTATCGCGCTGCGTGCCGTGTTCGTCGAATAGCTTCTCGATCGCTTCGCGCTCGAAGTACCCACGATTCAAACTGCGCGGTTCGAGCAGCATCTGTCGAATCGATTGCTGCCGCGCCCCCGACAACCAACCTGACCACGGCGTCGGAAATCCCAGTTTCTGCCGGTAAAGAATCGAATGCGGAAGCAGATCCTGCACCGCCTTTTTCAGAATGCCTTTGCCGGCCAGTCCCTGAATCTGCACCTCGCGCGGGATTCGCGTTGCGAACTCCACCAGCACATGGTCGAGAAACGGCACCCGGCTTTCGATGGAGGCGGCCATGCTCATGTTGTCCTGCTTCATGAGCAACTCCACGAGATAAGTTTTTATGTCGGTGTAGAGGAGCCGCTGCAGAGTCTCGCCCGAAGAATGGTCCCAATAATCGAGCACATGCTTATACGCCGAGTTGGGCGCGGCTTCTTGCACGAACTCTTTTGTGAGCAATTTGCACTGCTCCGCCTCGGCAAAGGCGGAAAAGAAATTGTCGAAGTAGAAAGAAGCCCAGGAAGCGCCGTCTTTGGCAACAAACGTATGCTCCAGTTTGCGGCGTAGTTTTGCCCCCAGCAGCGAGGAGGTTGCGACCGCGTCGCGTAGTCCGCGGCGCACAGCGCCCGGAACCACGCTGCGATAGGCGCGATCCATGACCGCATTTTTCAACGTGAAGGCATAGCGGGTATAGCCGGCGAGGGTCTCATCCGCGCCTTCTCCGGTGAGCACGACCGTCACTCGCTCGCGAGCCAGGCGGGCGACAAAATAAAGCGAGACGCTTGACGGCCACACGATCGGCTCATCTTCGTGCCAGATCAGGTGCGGCAAAGCGCCGAAGAAATCCGTTTCGCTGACCAGCACTTCATGATGGCGCGAGTGAATGTGATCCGATACGACCCGAGCGAACGGAAGTTCACTATAAGTCTGCTCCGGGTAGCCTACGGAAAAGGTCTCGACAGGTTCGCGCCGCAACTTCGTCATCAGCGCCGCTACGGCGCTCGAATCCACGCCGCCGCTCAGAAACACACCCAGCGGCACGTCGCTCATCAGATGGCTCTGGACCGCGCCCTCCAACAATTCGCGGTAGCTCTCAACATAATATTTTTCATCTCGCGATGAGTGCGGAGTCGACGCATCAAGATCCCAGTATTGCCGGATCTCCGCCCGCCCGTCGGGCGTTACCGTCATCGTGTGTCCCGGCAAGAGTTTGCGAATTCCGTTGTAGAAGGTCTCTTCGCCCGACAAATAGCCAAAGGCCAGATATTCGGGCAGTACTGAACGATTGAACTCGGGACGAACTCCGCCGTGCGCCAGAATCGCCTTGATCTCTGATCCAAAGAGCAGGCGCTCCGGCGTCAACCGGTAATAGAGCGGCTTGATGCCGAGCCGGTCGCGCGCGATAAACAAGGTTCTCGTGTTGCGATTCCAGATGGCGAACGCAAACATGCCGCGCAGGTGCTGCACGCAATCGGCACCGTATTGCTCGAAGAGGTGGATGACTGTTTCGGTATCGCTGAGCGTGCGATAGCGATGACCTGCCGCGATCAGTTGCTCGCGCAGCGCTAGATGGTTATATATCTCGCCGTTGAATACGATCCAGAGGCTGCCGTCTTCGTTCGAAATTGGCTGATGTCCGCCCGCCACATCGACAATGCTGAGCCGCCGCATGCCGATGCCGGCTGCACCGTCGGTGTAGAAGCCTTCATCATCGGGACCACGATGGCTGATCGCTCCGCACATTTCGCGCAGAGCCGCCGCGCTGGCCCGGGTGTCGCGTCCAAATTCAAATATTCCAGCGATTCCGCACACTAGCGTTTCTCCGCGTACGGCGATGTACGTTGCTCTGATGCAGTTTGGTTTGACGAGAAAGAATGTGAGCCAACCTCTAATTCCTTGAACAAATCTGTTGCCCGAAACTCGCCCGCCGATAAGCTCGTTGTTGCGTCTTGCGCGCGCCACTCGAAGAATTCAGCTGGCTTGCCTGCCTTCAGCAACAGCTGTCCTTGCCACCTGACAAAGCTCCCGCCGACCACGACGAATTGCCTGAGTTTCTCATTCTGAATACGGCAGTAGAGCAACGTTGCATCCGAAGACCATGGACCGCAACTCCACTCTTCATCGCCCAGCGTAAAGAAGAATCCGTGGCTTTCGTTTTGATCATGATACTTGAGTTCGTACGTCTGGACCGCCGCAATCCTCGCGCTGGATAAGCGTGGTTCGACGGAAGACTCATCGCGCAACGTCGCCCCTCGCTGACCTGCTGCGTCAACCGCAGGAATCAAGACAGTCGCTGTTTCGGCCGGAAGCAACAGGCGGCCATAGCACCGCACCGAGGAAGCGGTCTGCAGCGCCCCATAGCAGGGCGACAGCTTCGTAACTTCTGTCAGCATCTGCCAAGCCGGCGTCTCCGGCACGACAAGGGTCAAGCGAGATGCCCCTGTTTCCTGTCCGGCTTCCGTCGACACTTCTATAACTCCGCCGCTCTTCTTTTGCATCTTGAGATCAGGCTCGAAGTGCCATCGAATCTCCAGATCATGTTCCGAGCGGCCAAGCGCGAGATCGCGCACCAGCGTCAGCCCGCCCGCCAGCCTCAGAATCTGCCGCCGATGGACGACGGGATCCTCCAGCCGTGCATACCCGTTGTGGCTGCCCGCGAAATAAGTAAAAGTTTTGCCGGCGATCCATTTCTCTGCCTGAGCAATCGGAATGTTCGTCCATGCGAACGGGCCGTCCGCCACCGCCTGGTCCGCTCCATCCACGCAAAGTGTGTTGTGAGCACGCGTTCCGCGAAATTCGTAACGGTCATTGGGATCGTTCGAAACATAGACGCCGGTCCCGGAATCCACCAGCCAGCGCTGTCCATCCATCGTGAGGCGAAGGCTGAGAGCGTCCGCATGACCGTGCCCGGAGCGCCCCGCGCCCTGCGGTCCCGCATCGACCATCAACGCAGACGAGCAGGACTCGGAATCTGCCAGCACGTAGATTCCGCCGTCGGCAAAAGCTACCGAACGCGCCGGAGCGGGCCGCGCCGTTGCGCCACTTACGGGATCGGCAAATTTTTCGACTGCCTGCTTCCCGAAGAGCCATATTGCTTCCTCAGTCAGACGCGCCGCCGGAAATGTACGCGAGTACATCACCGCGCCCAGCGCCAGAGGGTCGGTCATGTGCTCGGTCCGGTTGCGCCGCGCATTGAACACGCGTCCTCCATCATCATCGCCAAAGCCTTCTGCCGGTCCTGCCTGCGCGAGTGCCGCGATCACATCGAGCATTCGCAGCAGCATTGCATCATACGACGGGGGTATCGCCAGCCCATTGCGGCCCGCCGACCAGCGTGCGTACAAAAAAAAGTCCAACGCATAAACGTGGTAATAGAGCGATTGCTCAAAGTAAACGCCGTCAGCAAGCACTTGCCGCTCGGCCTCGTGGAGCACGATCTTCCAGGACGATTTTCTCCAGCGCTCCGCGTTTGGAAACTGCGGATAATGTGTCCCCAGAAAAAAGAGCGCCACCGCTTCTCCCAGCAAGTGCGTGTTCGGAGAAAAATAAGTCGATAAATATCGCTCGATGTAACGCCCATGAAATGCGAGTGCGCCCAGAATTTCTGCCCGCGAGCGCTCGTACTCGGCCGTCCCCGCCAGCAAGTGATCGACCCATATCCACGACAAGCTACGGAACGCAACCTCGAGCGTGCTCGCCCAATTGATTCCCAGGGGATACGGATTTGCCTCCATCCAACTTCGCCACTGCGCCGCGATTTCGAGAACGTACTTCTCGTCTCCGCTCAGCAGCCGCGCTTTGGCCAGCGTTACCAGGTGCTGGTGACGGTTCAATTCCCAAATTACTTTGTGGTCGCCTACCGCGTCGAAATCCAGAAAAGGAATTCTGAACCACGCATCGATCGGCGCCCGCTTCGCATGCACAGGATCCAGATGCCAGTCGATCTCGGCGTTCCCGTTCAGAGAGAAGTTAAGATTTTCGTAACCCAGCAGCCGAAAACGGTGATCGCAGATTTCGTCGGCTTCGCGCAAAATTGCCGCTGCCTCGCCAGGCAGATGCCGGCGCAGTAGATCCACTCGCCCTGCTCGCTCATTGCCGGAGAAGAAAAATTCACCGGATCGAAGGCCCGAATCCGTGCTGAGGCGAAGCGTGCCCGCGCGCACTCCTATCTGGTGGAGCAGAAGATCGCGTCGCTTGTCGAATTCCTGTGCCGCTCGCGTGCGCACCTCCGCCCACTCCATGCGGGAGACTCGCGTCAGCTTGCTTTGCCATTCGGAAGCCACAGGTTTATTTATCTTACATTGTTGAAAACGCCGCTCTCCAGGCAGCGGTTACTCCGGTAACCCAGCAAAGTTGACCCGCAATCAAGCCCATGGCCTGCCACGATACGATTGAGGTTGCGGCTAGTTTCGTCCGACAGACTCTGCAAGGGCACTGGAAATCGGTTATCCAATTTTGCCCAACCGGATTCGCCGGCAGTGGAACATTCCTGGCAACATTTGCAACAACACTGTGAAGAACGACATTTTTGTTACTCAAGCGTCTCATTTCAGCCGTGTGGATTACATCCACCTGACTTCAGGTTGATATAGTGCATAGTTCCACTTAAATTGCGCCACGTTCGAGGGCAAGGAGAACTCACTTGGGACTGTCGGTAAGTGTTTTCGGATTGGGATACGTCGGATCGGTATCCGCCGCCTGCTTCGCCTCCATGGGTCACAATGTAATCGGGGTCGACGTAAGCCGGGCCAAAGTTGAGATGATGGATTCAGGTCGCACTCCGATCATCGAAGCGCGCATGAGCGAGATGGTGGCCGAGGCGCAGCGCGCCGGAATGCTGCATGCGACCACCGATGCCACGGCTGCGGTGCTGAACTCCGCAGTCTCGTTCGTCTGCGTCGGCACCCCCAGCTTGAAAAATGGCAAGCTCGATCTCAGTCATATCGAACACGTTTCGCGCGAGATCGGCGCCGCCATCCGCCAGAAAAAGTCGCCTCATGTTTTTGTTCTGCGCAGTACGGTGCTGGCCGGCACAACCGAAAAAATTGTGCTGCCGATCCTGGAAAAAGAAAGCGGCAAGAAGTGCGGCGACGGTTTCACCGTTTGCTATAACCCGGAATTCATGCGTGAAGGCAGCGCCGTAGCCGATTTTCTCAACCCTCCGTACACCATCCTCGGAGCGAGCGACACCAATCATCTCGCCCCGCTGCGTGAGCTTTATAAAAACACTCCGGGTACGCTTTATGAGACGACGATTCCAGTCGCAGAAATGGTCAAGTATTTTTCCAACTGCTATCACGCGCTGAAAGTCGGCTTCGCCAACGAAATGGGCACCATGTGCAAGCACCTCGGCGTCGACGCGGATGCGGTCACAAAGATTTTTGTTTCCGATAATAAGCTGAATATTTCTCCCGTCTATCTTTCCCCGGGCTTTGCCTTTGGAGGCTCGTGTCTTCCGAAAGATCTGCGCGCCATCACCTACAAGGCCAAGGAACTCGACCTGAACCTGCCCTTGCTCGAATCGATCATGCCGAGCAACAGCGAACACGTGGATCGCGCCGTGGAAATGGTCTTAAGCAGCGGTAAAAAGAAAATCGCGCAACTCGGACTGAGTTTCAAAGCCGGTACGGACGATCTTCGCGAAAGCCCGCAGGTGCAACTGATCAAGCGCCTGATGGGCGAGGGGCTCGAAGTCAAAATCTGGGATGAAGACGTTTCTCTCGGACGCCTCGCCGGGTCCAACCGTCAGTACATCGAAGAGGTGATCCCGCACATCGGGTCGGTGCTCTCGGCCAATCTCGAAGCCGTCTTAAGCGGAGCCGAAATCGTCATCCTCGGCAATAAATCGGCAAACAAAGATCGGCTCGCCAGGCATCTTCGACCTGATCAGATTGTGATCGACCTCATTCATCTGGATAAAACGCGGCGTCCCGAAGGGGCTGGCTCGTACGAAGGAATTTGCTGGTAAGACTTGACTGGTAAGACTTGAGAAGACACGCAGCTAGCTTTGGGAAATCCAATCTTTGCGGATTGCCTTATATCCGGCCGCGATAACTAGTGTCAGGAAGCCGATCACCGCGCCCAGCATTCCGCCAAAAAACAACACAGCGCCTAAAACGGAACTAGGACCACAGGGGCCAAATCCCCCGGCCATGCCGGCAACAACGCAAAGTACTCCGCCAAGCATTATCCAGCCGCCGGATTTTGCAGCTTTACTCATGTGCCACCTATATCAACGGAATTGAAGGCCATCGCTTCATTACCTCTTAGCGCGAAGCCGATTGCATTGTATCGATCAGTGCCACGGCCGCGCCAATGCTCGTCATTTGCTCCATATCTTCCGGATCAAACTGCACGCCAAATTTTTCTTCGATCGCAAGAACCAGACTCAGATGCGTCATGGAGTCCCAATTCTCGATGGTCTTGGGCGAGGATTCCGGCGTGATCTCCGCCGCTGGGACCGCGAAGATATCGCTGGCCACATCACGCACATGGTCGAACGTACTCAACTTTTTCTTCCCGCTTCCACCGCCTCGTTGACCTTAAGCTTGATCCACTCCGGGCATTGCAAAGTCGAACTCGCCAGATCCAGCGTCCACAGTGAACCCTCGCAGCTGGTCATCTGCAATTCAAATCCGTGTTGCTCGTAGAAATCGCGCGCGGGGGCGTTCTTCCGCGTCGGCACAAACCAGCCGGCTAAGCGCTTGCGCCCGCGTTGGCCGGCACCTTCGGCGAGATGGGCCAGCAGCGCGGTTTCAATCGTTCTTCCGATCACCCGGCAGCTGAGCAGGAACGTATCAATTTCGCATTGCTCGCCAACATCATGTGCGATGGCCACTCCCACCAGTCCGTGATCGCCGAAACGGTCGCGCACCCGGATCGAAACAATGTGCCAATCCCGCTGTTTCGCCATTTCGGCGATCTGCGTCTCGGAGCAGCGTTTGGTGGTCAAGTTGAATTGGTTGGTTTTTTGCGTCAGTTGCGCGATTCGCGCCAGTGTTAAGTCGGTTACAGCTTCAATCTCGGCTTCTTGCTCGAGATAGCGAAAGAAATCTTCTTTTGACTGAAAACTTTGTTCGACGTGCGCGCGTTCCTTTTGCGCGCGATACATTTCGGTGCGCCGCTCGTCCTCGCCTGAAAGCGCGAGCCGCTCGAAAACCGCGCAATTTCTGACCGCAGCCGCATATTGCAGAGGATTTTTCTGCTGATCATCCGGCGACAGCTCGATCACGGTTACCTCGGGAAGTGCAGCGCGAACCTGCTCGCGCTCGAAGCGATTGTCGTCAAGGAAAGCGACAGCATCGAGCCCGACATTCAGTTCCTGCGCGATCTCGCGAAGATTTTGGGCCTTGTCGGTCCAGTTGATGCGCATCGCCGCGAAATCTTTCGCGCGTAATAACATTCCGGGATGCCGCTCAATCGCCTCCATCGCATCGTCAACATTGTTCTTGCTGCACACGGCCAGCAGAATTCCCTTGCGCGACAGATCGAGCAGCGCGCGCTGCAATAACTGATAGGCCGCTCCCGGATATTCTAGGCCAACCTGAATACCGGCCATCCCATCTTCGCCGATCACGCCGCCCCACAAAGTGTTATCGAGATCCACAGCAAGAACTTTGGCGATGCGGCCACTCAGGGGCACAATAAAACGCATCCACTCGCGCGCCATCGAAAGAAGATGCCCAGCCGAAATCGGGAGCCGCGCGGTCAGCCATTTTCGTTCGTCGTACCAATGCTCGCTGCCGTTGCGCGCAATCAGCGCATCATAGTCAAGAACATAAACTCCGCGGTATCCCGAGGCGATGCGCCGTAATTCACGGTTGATATGACGGATAAGTCCCGACTGTCCGGTCTCCGATTGGTCGTCGAGAATCCCCAGGCTGGGCGATGCTGGCCGTTCCAGGGAATGAATGATCAACGCCGCCGGGCTATTTTTTCGGAAGGCGGCGATCCACTGTTCATAATTGCGGACGGCGCGCTCAGCCGCCTGTTCCGCCTCCTCGCGAGTCAGATCGGCGAAATTACTCCACAGTTCGGGAGCGGCTTGCTCTGTGCGGACCGCCAGCACGACCGCATCCGCCGCGAACTGATACAGCGCACTGCCATTGTCGAGCAAGTCTTGCGCATAAGTATTGAAATCGCCCACCTGGACTTCGAGGTCGATGCCATATCCAAAAGCTTCTGCCCGCAGCAAAGGCACAATCGGTTCGACCGTGAACGAGCGCAGGATCGCCAGCTTGAATTTTGTCGTAACAAAGCGAGCGGGCGTCTGACCGCCACTCTCGGAATCGCGCTCGTCCCTCTGCCGTAAATCTTTGTCTCGCCATTGATCGAGCCGCGAAGCGACGAAGCTTGCCGTCGCAGACGACGGATCGCGCCGCCACAGTTCCGCCAGCCGCAGTCTGGCCCCGTCGAATGAACGGCTGGCAATCAAGGCGTCGACTTCTGCGCGCACCTTCGCATTGCGCTCAGCAGCGTCTGGATTTGAACGGGGACTCGCCATGAATTCGAAATCAGGATCGCTTGGGGCCGATTCTACAACACGTGCGGGGCGCCAGCGGAACGCCGCACAAGTGTGCAAGAAACTTCACATCTTCGCTGCAAAGCATCTTCGTGCCGATTGCAAGAGCACCATCGTAACCCGCTAACTCGTTACCTTTCTTTGTCTTTAATCGAGTGCTTTTTCGAGAGGCCGGGTTTAACATAGCAGAAAGAAATGCGCTCAACGGTCGTGTGCGTGCATCTGATTACAAGGGCATGTTGGGAGCCGTATTCGGCAGGAGTCACGAATGAAGTTTCTTGGGGCAATAGCAGTCATGGTGCTCGGTCTTAGTGTATGCGGACTCGCGCAGCAGAACGAGTTCAAGGTTAAGCATTCCAGCGACGAGAAGCAAAAAAAGAGCGCCGCTGTACCCCTTCCTAAGAGCGCCGGCTCCGCATCTGCGGCATCTGCCAACTCGAAGCAATTGCAAGCCATAGAGCGTGAAAATGCCAAAGCCTCCGCACCGCCTCACACTGCCGCTAAGAAGCCGGCCCCGGCGTTGAAGCCCGTAAAGAGCAAGCCCAATACGCCCATTAATTTTGGCGCCAGCGGCGGAGCCAAGGGTTCTTCAATCTCGAACAAAAATACGAACTCCTACCAGTCGCGGGTAAGACAAAAGCACGCGCACAATTAAGGAAACCATCGCGCAGTCCGAACAACTTTACCGGAGCGGCATCCCCCGCGCGCACGCTACTCTTCTTCATCTCCGAGCAAAGGTCATCGGGCAACGGTCGATCGCTTCGACTCCGGAGCCGCCTGCGCTACAGCGTTTGTCTTGGGCTCTTTGAAAGAGTATTTCAACAGGCAGTACAAAGCGCGCAGGCCATCTTTCCACCCGATCTTCTTGCCTTCTTCGTAGGTGCGGCCCCAGTAGCTGATGCCCACCTCGTAAATGCGCAGGTTTCGCCGCGCCACTTTCACCGTGATCTCGGGCTCGAATCCGAAGCGATTCTCTTCGATCGGAATTGCCTGTATCACCTCGCGCCGGAAAACCTTGTAGCAGGTTTCCATGTCGGAAAGATTGATGTTGGTCAGGCAATTGGAGAGCAGCGTAAGCAGGTGATTGGCGACCGAATGCCAGAAGTACAATACCCGGTGCGGTGCGCCTCCCATAAAACGCGAGCCATAAACCACATCGGCCTTGCCCTGAACCAGAGGCTCGAGCATCAGCGGATACTCTGCCGGATCATACTCAAGATCGGCGTCTTGAATAATGACGAAGTCGCCGCTCGCTTCCTGAATACCGCGGCGCAGCGCCGCTCCCTTGCCCATGTTTTGCGGCTGCAGAACGACCCGGATCTGCGGATACTCAGCCTGCAATTGTGCCAGGATCTCGCGCGAACCATCTTGCGATCCGTCATCGACGCAAATGAGTTCGATCTCCAGTGGCACAGCGAGCACCTTCAAGACAACTTCCTGAAGCGTGACGCGCTCGTTATACACCGGCATTACTACTGAAAGTTTCATGGCCTGCCTGGTCTGGATTCCCTTCGATTGTAAACGGAGCGCTCGCGAGTGGAAATAATAACGCTGGGTCAAGATGCTGAGCCTCAACGCCAGCGGCGGTGGACCCGCTACTAAGGCAGGAGCGGTGTTTGGTATTTTTCTGACGAGTTGGAACCGGCCGGAGCGTCAATGCCAGAATTTCCCGCGCTCGCCAATTTCCTCTTATCCTGCCCCAGCAGTCGTTGCAGAAGCTGCAGATCGTCTTCCAGATCGGCGCGCGCCGTCTTTTTCGCGGCCCCAGATTTTAATTCCTCGCGCAAGCGCGCCACCACGATCGCCGCAGCGAATTCGTGATTCTCCACACCGCTGAGAATGCTGTCGCGCACCACGCCCACATCCCTGATCTCGCCATTCACCTGCAGTTGGAGTGCGGGCCGCCCAGCAGAATCTACGATCGGCTCGGCTGTCGTTTGCAACCAAGCCATGTCTGCGGCAGGCTCGCTTTGCAGGAGTTCCTGCAACCGGCTTTCAAATCTGCGCCGGTCCTCGCGCGTCAGGGAGGAGCCCAAGTCATCGCTGGCATCGAGAACCAGCGCGTTCTTTGACGGATCGAAGCGCCAGTGTCCCCAATATCCGGCGATCAAACTGGCCGCCAGGTACGGATGCAGCGCGAACAACGGCAGCATGTATTTCTTCGCTGTAACCGCGCATTCCAAAACGCCATGCACCGGCTTCGAGCGCGCCAACTCTCCGGGCACTTGCGGAATGATGTAGTTCGAAGGCTCAAATTCAGGATGATGGCGGCTGTATTTCGCAAGCGTCCTCGCCAGTTGCTTGGGAGTCGTCACCCCCAGATCGCCCACGATGCTGCGATGCACCGCATGCGGATGGTAGGAATCGATGATTCCCCGCACAAAGTCCGAGCAGTTCGCTGTGACCAGGTTAAAGCGGTCGCGATTCGGCCCGCTGTTGAGCCGGCGGATCAGCGCCGCATCCTGCTCCGGAGTGGTATCAATCTGATAAGCATAAAAAGTGCGCAGGTACGAAGCCCCAACCAGTTCGTACCAGTCCCCATCCGGCGTTCCGCCGTCCGCCAGATCGGGAATGAGCGACTCAAGATGTTCGCGCCGGTAGCGGTCACGCAGAAATGCGACCAGCCTCTTGTCGGCGTAGAGCGGAATGTCTTCTTCTTTTTCGACTGCGTAGAGGTAGGGGATAAGAGGAATTGCGATCCAGTCATATCCCGCGACCCGGTGATACCGGCTGATGACAACTCCATTTTCATCCGCAGCGCAGGGCCGTAGTTTCACAGGAGTTTCCGCGCAAATGCCGCTCAGATAAACCGCTGCATGGCCCGTCCCCGCCAGCGCCCCATCGTAACTATAGGGCTCGCCGAGCAGCAGAGTTGCCTCCGCCCGAGCGCGCGGAATGACGCATAGGCACAGCGTCAGCGTGATGGCCAGCTTGGTGACTTTCAAGTGCAATAACTCCAGTTTGCGGGGATCCTGAAAGCTCTTAGGGAATAACCCGAATATCGATTAGATGTTGCGGAGAAGGTTTACGTTGGGCTCTAAATTCAGCCAGATGTAGCACGGTGAGTGCCATTCACCCCTCGAAAGTTCATGCTGGCCAGGCTCTTACGGTCATCACTGCGCTTCCCAACTCCCGGCGCTATACTCGCCTGTCGTGTCGAGATCGATCGGATCCCGCTCGGCAAGCAACGATTCGACAAGCAACAATAAGCATGAAGACCTCCCGCAATCTCAAGTTCCTCGGCGGCGCGCTCGCCTTCGTGGTCGGTTGCGGCACCGTCGGTTTTCATTACATCGAAGGATGGCCTTGGTTCGACGGCTTCTACATGGTCATCACCACGCTGACCACCATCGGCTACCAGGAAGTTCATCCCCTGTCGCACGCCGGGCGCGTCTTCAACATCGTCATTATTCTGGCCGGAGTTTCCCTGCTGTTTCTGGTCATCGGATCTCTCACCCAGGCTTTGCTAGAATTCGAGCTGAAAAGCTTCTTTGGAAGGCGCCGCATGGAGCGCAATATAGGCCGTCTCTCCGGTCACTACATCATTTGCGGCGCGGGACGCGTAGGCCGCAGCGCCGCCCGCGAACTGGCGCGCCGTCCGGCGCAGTTCGTGATCATCGAAAATAACGAGACCAAGGCGCAGCAGTTTGCCAGCGAAAACTGGCTCATGCTCATCGGCGACGCCACGCAAGAGCAGATCCTGCGTGAGGCCCAGATCGAGCACGCCGAAGGACTCGTCGCCGCGACTACCACCGATGCTACCAATCTTTATATTGTGCTCACGGCGCGCAGCCTGAATCCAGGCCTGCGCATCATCGCGCGCGCCAGCGAAGAGATGGCCGAGAAGCATCTGCGCAGCGCCGGAGCCGATGCCGTCGTCTGCCCTTACGTTTTTGCCGGACAGCGCATCGCGCATTCGTTCCTGCGTCCGCATGTGGTCAGCTTTCTCGACACGGCTACCACGCATCTAGGCATGGATCTAGAGATCGATGAAGTGCCCATTGCCGCGCGCAGTCCCTTTGCCGGCAAGACCATCGAAAGCTCGCGCATTCGCCAGGATAGCGGCGTCATCATCCTCGCCATCAAGCGCGAGAGCGGCATGCGCTTCAATCCCGCTCCCGACGACCGCATCGAAGCCGGCGATTTCCTGATCGCCATGGGCGAGCCGCAACAACTGCGCGAACTCGAACAGACGGCGGGGGCGCAGGCATCTGGGTCGCGGTCATGAAAATCGTAACCGCAGCCGAGATGCGCGAGATCGATCGCTTGACGTCGGAGCGCTTCGGAGTTCCATCCCTCACCCTGATGGAAAACGCCGGCTCGGCCGTTGCTCGCTTCATTCTCTCCGACTATCCGCAAGCCGAACGCATCGGCGTTGTCTGTGGCAAAGGTAACAACGGCGGCGATGGATTCGTAGTGGCCCGCAAACTTGCCGAAGCGGGCCGCGCGGTTCGCGTCCTCCTCCTGACTGATCCCGCGGAACTTCGCGGCGATGCGGCAGCAATGTTTCAGAGCCTGACGCCGTCGCTTCATTCATCCGCTATTGTTTCGCATGTTGCGGTAACGATCGTGCGCGAGACTCGCGAACTCAATTCCGACGAAGCAGCCGAAATATTAGCCTCAGACCTGATCGTGGATGCAATCCTGGGCACCGGCTTTCGCCCTCCAGTCAGTGCACTCTATGCGGCCGCGATTGCCAAAATGAACGCATCCGCGGTTCCCGTCATCGCCGTCGATATTCCGTCCGGAGCGGACGCCGATTCCATGCGACCCTCCACAAACTCCAGAGAAGCATCGAGCGATCCAGCCCACATCCAGGCTCGCGCCGATGCCGTCGTCACTTTCACCGCGCCGCGTCCAGCCCATGTCTTCGCGGTGTTGACCGCCGGAAAGACGGTGATTGCTCCCATCGGTTCGCCGCCGGAAGCCGTCGTCTCGCAGCTCGGACTTCATCTCAGCACTCCTGCGGACTTCGCGTCCCTGCTCGCGCCCCGCGAACGCGAAGGCAACAAAGGCAGCTACGGGCACGTCCTCGTCATCGGCGGATCGCGCGGCAAAGCGGGCGCGGCGGCCATGGCCGGATTTTCCGCGCTTCGCGCCGGCGCTGGACTGTCCACGGTTGCGACCGCTGAATCCGTGCTCGCCAACGTTGCCGGCTTTCATCCCGAACTGATGACCGAACCGCTCCCCGAAACCGGGCAGGGAACAATCTCGCTGCAAGCGCTGGAGAAAAATTCAACTCTTGGCGCCCTGATCGAACGCAAGACGCTCGCCATTGGTCCCGGCATTTCGCGCAATGCCGAAACTGCAGAATTCGTGCTCCAGATCGTGGCCAGCGCCGACCACGCAACGCCCGCTATGGTCATCGATGCCGACGGCCTCAACGCTTTCGAAGGCGTGGCCGACAAGCTAAGCGGCCGCGGACGAAGCGTTGTCATCACTCCGCATCCCGGAGAAATGTCGCGCCTCACCGGCTTGTCGATTGCAGAAATCCAAGCGAACCGGCTCGAACTGGCACGCAACTTTTCGCGCGAGCACGAGTTGATCGTTGTCCTTAAAGGACACCGCACGCTGATCGTAGGAGCGACGACTGCCGCGCCGGACGGCGAAGTCTGGGTCAATCCAACCGGCAATCCAGGCATGGCTACCGGAGGCACCGGAGACATTCTCACCGGAATCGTAGCTGGCCTGATAGCGCAACACCCTAAGCAGCCTCTTGAAGCCACCGCTCTCGCCGTCTACCTTCACGGTCTCGCCGGAGATTTGGCGAGCAAGGCTCTAGGCGAAAACTCTCTGGTTGCGACCGATCTGGTCCGCTTTCTGCCGCAAGCCTTCGCGGTCGTCCGCGACCGCCGGTCCGAGGAGATTCAAATTCACGCCTGATCAGGTAGCGCCGGCGTCCCGCCGGCAATCGTGGAAGCGTCTACCTCGTCTAGTCTCCAAACTAAGACACTACAAAAGAAGGGTTGACTTCCCATATAGCAATGCTTCACGCTAAAAGCTGATTGGGGCAGGTTCGACACGCGTCCGCAGAGGCTGACGCGCCTCGAATCGGCCCCAAAACTATTTCGGGTACGCTTTTCGAGTTAAGTCCTTATTCCAGAAGATTATGCGGATTACCCGTTTAAAATCAAAGATTTGGAATGAATTTTCTCCTAAACCAATGATTCTAATTATCAAGAAATAAAAATTTCGCAGGCGCGCAAGACGAGCAAGAGGCGACGCGGTCCAGCTCGATAGGCTAACCCCTTATTTATCAAGACTTTGATGCTTAAGTCCCTTGGAATGAAGACTTTGGCGGGAAAGATTCGCTAAAGTATTGATTCGAATAGACCGGCCAGGGGGAGGGGGAGGGAGTCCTCCCAACTGCAGTGCCTAATTACCGAGGAATGTAATTATCAAGCAGCGGAACGAACTTCGCTCCCAGCTTCATCACGCGCGCTTGCGCTTGATCGGGAGACTCGCCGTCGAGCATCGGGGTCATCAGGCGCACCAGTCCGCCGTCGCTGCGGCTCATGCGGATCGAATCGGAGACGAGATAATACTTCGCCCAGTATTCGCTGGCGACCTCACGGCCATGCGCCTGAAACCAGTACAGCACCAGGTTGCGCTCGCCCGACTTCGAGATCACGTAACGGTTGGCGGGAAAGGTCGTACCGTCAGGACGCGTTAATTCGATGCGCTCGCGAGATGTGGGCACCCAGCCTGCGCCGGGCAGGCAATGATTGGGGGAGTGAATCGTATCGCCCGCCTTCTGTGACGGAAAGTAGGCGATGTAGAGATTGATCCAGGGTTCCGACGGAAGTTCGCTCTGCGTCGTCTTCTCGTAATCGCGCAGCAGAAATTCGCCGGGTCCCAGGATGTCGAGCGTCTGCTGATCGAGCGTTTCGTCGGTTCCTTTCCAGTCGTCGATCTGCGAAGGCAGGGAAGCGAGAGGTGTACGCGGCGGAAAAATCTCTCCCCGCGAATGAGCTTGCAGCACGAACGCTGTCCCCAGCATGAGCAGAGCCACAATCGCGAAGCGCACCGAACTTTGATTCATAGCGAGCCTTGATTCAGCGGTAGTTCAAGCCTGCGTGGGTTGTGCCTTCACGCCATTCTTCCAGATCGCCAGAATGATCCGGTGTACTGCGAAGAGCATGATCAGCGCCACCACGAAAATCAGCCATCCCGAAAACGTGTGGAAGAAACCTTCCGCCTTCTCCGGGTCCCAGTATTGGACGAGCAAGCCGGTTCCGAAGATGCGAAAGCTGTTGGCGGCCACTGCGATGGGCACCGACCCGCAGGCGAGCACCACTCGCACCCAGATCCGCGTCTCCATGAGATACCCGTAGATGATCGAAAGCGTCAAGAGCGTCAGGAGCGAACGGATCCCGCTGCAGGCTTCGGCCACGTCGAGCGGCATCGCGGCGAGGGTAATGATGTTTCCCTGCCGCAAAACGGGAACCTGCACCAGTTCGAGCAACCCCGCGGCGAGTTTCGCCGCCAGTTGCTGCAAGGGAAAGGTCACTTGCTGCAGCAGAAGCGCGGGGATCGGGATCATCAGAATCAGGAAAGCCCAGGGGAACAGAACGGCGCGAAAGAAAGGCCATCCGCGAAACAGGATGATCAGTCCCGCAAGCAGGACGAGCAAGGATATGCGGGAGAAAAATAGTTCCGCGCCGAGCACTCCGAGAACCAGCATCACCAGCGCGAGCGCGATCAGCGGAAGGCCGCTCCATGAGGGAGCGGGCGGGATCGTCTGCAGGCGCTTGCGGTCCTGCCAAAGCACAAAAAGAGCGAACAGGGGGACAAAAATTCCGTGCTCGAAGTTGGGATCGCGCGCAGGCCCGACCCACTGCAGCACGAGGCGAGTCAGAATCGCGGCATAAAGCCAACCGGTGAGCAACAGCAGGGCCACGCCTTGCCACGTGGGCAGGCGGGACGAAAAGCGACTTTCCCGGCTCGATAGGAACGGAGCCACCTGTGCTGACTCACTCATATTTGTTTACTGCCCGGGGGAAGCGGTTCTCTTCAGGATATGCGAAATTGCGCTTCAGCGCCAAGTGAAACTAGTAATCGAAGTCAGCACTTCAGGTCAGTCTGGGGACAGGGCTTTCTGGAACTTGGAGAGAAGTTTGCCGGATGAGAAATTAAGGGTGGCTTTCCTCAACCCGGATTTGGCAAAAATGACCATAGCTGGAAATGGAAAATAATTTCCCATCTCGCGGTCGTCGGCTACCGGCATTTCTCCCCGGGCGGAACTGCCAATTGTCGAGTGCTTACAAAGAGTTGGAACTTTGTCTCTTATGGCAAGCGGAAAGTAATCCCAGAACATTACCAAAGATGTGGGCAATTGTTTTCCCATTAGTCCGCAATGTGATAACGTGATAGGCAGTCGGTTAGCCAGAGAATCAAGCACAAGTTGTTGAAACATAGGCACCTAAGAGTTGCAAAGAACGGACCATAGTTTCTGCCGGATTGGCAGTAAGTGTGCTTTAAACGGTACGAGTCCTTTGCCCAAGACGTCTCCCCCCGCAGTCTTGGTCTCGACACCGCGAAGTGGGAAAAGAACAGAATGAATCTGGAAAACACTGAACTCCTGTCAAGTGCTGCTACTTCGGCTAATGGAAGCGCTCGCGTTTGGGTCGAGAGCGTGAGTTCCGGCATGCGCACGGTGGAAGCGGTGATCCGGGAGTTGTCGCAGAACGACGTTCCGGTGCTGGTTGTGGCCGAGCGTGGTTCGGGAAAGGCGGCGGCTGCGGCTCGTATTCATGCACTCTCCGCCCGCGCGGACGAGCCCTTCCAGGTTTATCAGGCTCGTGATTTGAGCGAAGAGATGCTCGCGGCTTGTGAAGATCAGAGTGGAATCATCTACCTGCAGGAAGTGGGGGAT
Organism: uncultured Acidobacteriaceae bacterium; assembly: GCA_963775845.1. Classification (GTDB taxonomy): domain Bacteria; phylum Acidobacteriota; class Terriglobia; order Terriglobales; family Acidobacteriaceae; genus Acidiflorens. The sequence goes on from CAVZKN010000003.1 coordinate 559,836, forward strand.
CTCACGCCGGCGGCGCAGAAAGAATTGATCCGGCAGATCGGTCTAGGAGGCAATGGCAGCGCGCATTCCAGCCTGGCGCATCGCGTCCCTCGCTTCGTTTGCGGAACCTCGCGCGAACTGGAGCCGGAGGTCAAGGCGGGCAAGTTTCGCGAAGACCTTTATTACGGGATCAGCGGCGTGTGTCTGCGGCTGCCTCCTTTGCGGCAGCGAAAAGAAGATGTGCCGTTGCTGCGGGATTGGTTCCTCTCGGTCGCGGCGCGCGACTTCTGCCGGCCGGTACCGGTTCTGAGTGCGGAAACACAGAGCTTTTTCCTGGACTACAACTGGCCGGGAAACATCCGCGAACTAAAGGATGCGGCGCGGGCGATTGTCGCCCTGGGCGATGAAACGCTAGCCATGGGTGGACTGCGGTCGCTGATGCGGCGCGCTGGAGGGAATGGCGAAAAAATTTCCCTGAAAGATGCGGCACGAGCCGCCTCCCGTGAGGCAGAGAGAGAAATTATTCTGCAGGTGCTGACGCGGACGCGCTGGAACCGGCGCCGGGCTGCGCAAGAACTGCAGATCAGTTATAAGGCGCTGCTCTACAAACTGAAACAGATTGGATATGAAGAGTACGGCGCGTGATGAGTAGATGGGGCAAGGTTTTCAAGGTCGCAAAGTTTTGAAGATTCAAAACAGGGCGATCTGAGAGGAAATAGAAGATATGAAATCGATATGGAAAGCGGTGGTAGCGGCGTTAGTTCTGATTGGCTGTATTGCCTGGGCGCAGAACGCACCCGCCCAGCCGACCGCCGGCGCTTCAGACAAAGTGGCGGCGGGTGGAACGATTCCCGACAAAAATACGGCTGCGGCGAGCCAGGGCGGACCCGAATACGTTATCGGACCCGAGGATGTACTCCACATTGCGGTGTGGAAAGAAAACGATCTGACGGCGACTTTGCCGGTGCGGCCTGACGGCAAGATTTCTTTGCCCTTGCTCAACGACGTGCAGGCCTCGGGTTTGACGCCACAACAACTGGCCGACTCGGTCACCGAAAAGCTCAAGAAGTATATTGCCGATCCGCACGTCACGGTCGTGGTGACAGCCATCAACAGCAAGCGGATTTACCTGGTTGGAGAGGTGACGAAGGCAGGGGCCACGCCGATGTTGCCGAATATGACGGTTCTGCAGGCATTGTCGAGTGCGGGAATGAACCAGTTCGCCAAGACCAAGGGTATTTATGTTCTGCGCACGGTCAATGGCAAGCAGGAAAAACTTCCGGTGAACTATCGCAAGCTGGTGAAGGGGCAGGATATTGAGCAGAATTATGTTCTGCAGGCCGGCGATACAATCGTGGTCCCGTAGTCGTTGTTTCGCTGAGGATTGTTGCGGTTTAGAAATGTGAGTTGGAAAGCATGAGAAGAGTGCAACAAGTGCGGCTGGGACTGCTGGTTCTTGGGCTGAGCATCGGTGTGGCTGCTCAGACCAACTCCGCGCCGCCTGAACCTGCTCCGGCGTTTGGCCAGACCGCGCCGATTCTGAGCCCGGAAATGCCGCCGGTTACAGGACTCGACGAGCCCGCGCTCGATCTCCGCACTGCCACGCGAAGCTTCATCTCGCCCGCTTTACAGGTCAGCGAGTCGGGTGACACGAACGGCGCGAACACGCTCGGCGGCAACCAGTTGCAATCCGTGAGCCGGGTCATTGGAGCCTTCGATCTGCAGCAATTCTGGCCCAAGAGCGATCTCTTCCTCGAATACCTCGGAGGTGGAGCTTTTTACACCCGGCCTTACGAGGCGAGACAGCTTCAGGCCGCAGGCCTGGAGGGAGTGACGCGCTGGCGCACCGGCCAGGCAACGTTGCGCGATTCATTCAGCTACCTGCCGGATGGCGCTTTTCAAATTGGCTTCGGCGGCAACCCTGGTCTCGGTCTTGCGACCGGCGGCGGCCTGGGCACGGGAGTGGCAGGAATTCATGCCTTTGGCGGAGGCCAGGAGGGCGCGGTGGGCAACATTCCGCGACTCACTAACACGGCCATACTCGAGGCCGTGCAAGCCATCAATCCCATTTCTGCCGTGACCGTGGCGGGAGGCTTCAGCAACGCACACTTCTTTGACAGCTACAACGCCGTTACCAATCCCGATCCTCTGATCGACAGCGACCAACTCACCGTCGAGGGTGGATATGCCCACCTGTTAAATCGTCACGATCAGATCGGCGCTATCTACGCGTTTCAGCTCTTCCAGTTTCCGCAACTGTCGGGCGGCCAGATTTATATCCACATTATTAACATTCGTTATAGCCACACCATCACCGGAAGATTGAGCGTGGTGGCCGGAGCCGGTCCGCAATACACCGAACTGGAACAAGGCGGATATTCTTCCCGTTGGTCGCTCAGCGCGCGGGTGCAGCTGCGATACAAATTCAGCCACTCTGAGTTGCTGGCGTCTTATGAAAAATTTACTTCGCCCGGATCGGGTTTCTTCGCCGGCGCCAACGTGCAAGAGGCGCGGGTTGGATATACACGTCCGGTAGGCCGCACGTGGACGTTATACGGCGATCTCGGTTACTCCCACAACGCGCAAATCCAGAGTGTGAGCGGTTACGGCGTGGTGGGCGCCAACACCTATGACGAAGGCTCCGCGGGATTTGTCCTCAGAAAACACCTGGGACGCAACTACGATGTGTTTGGCGCTTATCGCTTTGCCGAGTTGGGCTTCAGCAATGAAGTTACGTTCCTTGGTTCTACAGGCCGCATCGAGTCGCGGCAGGTAGGCACGGTAGGGTTGGAGTGGCATCCGCGGCCGACCCGGATCGAATAACTTTTGGCCGCCGAGTGCGGCCGGATTGGTGAAATCTATGAGTGATCGCGAACTGACAATGGACGACTATCTGGCGATGGTGAAGCGTCGCCTGAAAGTTATTTTGATCCCGACGCTGGTGGCTCCGCTGACGGGTTTTCTGGTCTCTTACGAGCTAGCGCCTCGTTACCAGACGCAGTCGACAGTTTTGGTTGAAGGTCAGACCGTCCCGGACAACTTAGTGACGCCGGTGATCACCTCCGATTTTGCGCAGCGCGTACAAACGCTCAACCAGGAGGTGTTGAGCCCCAGCCGTCTGCGTCCCATGCTGCAGACCCTCGGGTACAACAATACTCAGGAACAGAACAGGCTGATCGGCGAGATTCAGCAGAATATGCAGGTGACGCCGATGTACACCACCATGAGCGCGGCGGTAGCTGCGTCGCCTACAGCCAAGAAGAAACCATCCGCCAGCAATGAGCCGCTGCCGGGAATCAACGTGATCTACACGGACAGGGATGCCGAGCGCGCGCAAAAAATCTGCAACGCTTTGACCTCGCTAATCGTGGATGAAAACTTGCGATCCAGGTCGAAAGTGGCGACGGACACCCAGGATTTTCTCAGCCGCCAGGTCGACGATGCGAAGCGCGCGCTGGACGATCAGGATAAAAAACTTGCCGAGTTCAAGAAACAACATATGGGTGAGTTGCCGACCGACGTCGACAGCAACATGCGCTTGCTGATGGCGGCGAATTCACAGCTCGATGCCACCACGCAGACCTTGAGCCGCGCTCAGCAGGATAAGACGTACGCCGAAAGTATGCTGGCGCAGCAGTTGGCGTCCTGGAAGACTTCGCAGTCCACCACTACCAATCCCCAGACACTGGAACAGGAACTTACCACGCTGCAGGCGCAGTTGCTGCAACTGCAGTCGCGCTATACCGACGACTATCCGGATGTGGTCAAGACCAAGGCCGATATTGCTAAGGTGGAGAAGAGGCTGAAAGAGGTGAACACCCCGTCCACCACGGAGAGTGCCGCCGACCCCACGAAGGCCAACGCTCCCGAACCGCCGGAGATTCGCCAGTTACGTCTGCAGATTCACCAGTACCAGGACGTCATCAACCAGGCGACGCTTGACCAGAAAAAGCTGCAGAGCCAGATCAACCTGTACCAGGCCCGGACTTCCATGAGTCCCGCCATTGAAGAACAATACAAGCTGCTCACGCGCGACAACGACAACGCCCAGTCTTTCTACCAGGGGTTGCTGGCTAAACGAAGTTCCGCGGGAGTGGGCGTCAACATGGAGAACGCGCAAGAGGGCGAGCAGATGCACATCGTGGCTACGGCCAGCCTGCCCGATGCTCCGAGTTTCCCCAATCGTCCGGTTCTGGCGGCTGGTGGCTTGGGCGTGGGCCTGGTGCTTGGCGCCCTGATCGCGATCTTCCTCGAATTCAGCGACAAGTCCATTCGCACCGAAAAAGATGCAGCCGCGATCATGGATCTGCCCCTGCTGATTTCGGTGCCCTGGCTGGGATCTGAGGAAGAGAGCGCGGCCAACGGCAATGGCGGAGGGAAGCGCAGTTTCTGGGGCCGACGCGATTCGGCAGACACGAAAGATCAGGAGCACGTTCAGGTCTAGGCCTGAGGACGAACGCTAGCCATGTATAAAGAATTTTTTGGACTTCGCGCCAACCCGTTCAACGTCAATCCGGACCCGCGCTACCTGTATCTGACGCGGCACACCGAGGAGGCGCTGGCCTGTCTTACCTATGGCATACAAAGCCGCAAGGGTTTCGTGTTGCTGACGGGCGAGGTGGGCACGGGCAAGACGACGCTGATCAATAAATTGCTGGAGTGGCTGCGCATGCAACAGGTGGCCACTGCCTTCATCTTCAACTCCCGCATGGATGTGCCTCAGTTGCTTGACTTCATGATGGCCGACTTTGGCATTCCCTGCGAAAGCAGCGGCAAAAGCCACCTGCTGCAGCGCCTCTATAACTGGCTGCTCGACCGTTATCGCGCCGGGGAAACAGCGGTGTTGATCGTAGATGAGGCGCAGAATCTCTCCGACGAAGTTCTGGAAGAGATTCGCATGCTCACCAACCTTGAGACGTTCACGGAGAAGCTGCTCCAAATTGTTCTCGTGGGGCAGCCGGAACTGGAACAGCGCCTGAAGCAGCCGCAGTTGCGGCAGTTGCGCCAGCGTTTGTCGCTGCGTGCCAAGACACATCCCTTTAATCTCGAAGAGACCAAGTCTTACATCGCGCAACGTTTGCGGGTTGCCGGATCGAACGGGCAACCGATTTTCGATGATCAGGCTACCGTCGCACTCTTCCGCTATTCGCAAGGCATTCCCCGCGTCATCAACCTGCTCTCGGAACATTGCCTGGTCAGCGCCTTTGTCGATCAGAAGAAGATGGTCTCGTCGGAGATCGTGGATTCGGTCGCCCGGGATTTTGATTTGTCCGATAACTATGCCTCCGCCGCCATGACCGCGCCGGTCCCATCCTCCGAGAAATTTGATCTGGTCGAAGCCCTACGCACGCTGGCGAAGCTGGCCGATCGGCTGCGCCAAAATGAACCACAGGAAATTCCGCAGGAAAGGAAACTATGAGCCGCATCCATGACGCTTTGAAACGCGCCGAGCAGGAACGAGCAACCTCCACGGGGACGCACGTCGAGCCCGCCTTCGAGCCGCAATTTCAGCCTGATTTTCGGACTGACTTTCCGGCCGAAGTTCCGGCCGAAGTGGAGAGGGAGGCGCAGAGGGATGTGCAGGCTCAGCCCCTGCCCTCGCCGCAGACGAGGAGCGCCGCAGGCGCTGCGGCCGCCATGCCGTCGATGGCTTCCGGCATCGGTACGTTCAACTACGAGACGCTGCTCGCGCGCTGCCCCAAGACGCAATGGACACCCGATCCGACGACCATGCTTTTCTTTCAGGCCGACGATGGCCGCACCGGCGCGGAGGAGTTTCGCACCCTGCGCTCGCGTCTCTACCAGATCCGCGAGAAGATGACGCTGAAACGCCTGCTCATTACCAGCGCGCTTCCGAAAGAAGGGAAGTCGTTCGTGGCCGCCAATCTGGCCCAGGTACTGGTGCGCCAGCATGGCCGCCGCGCGCTCCTGATCGACGGGGACTTGCGCAATCCCGGCATGCATCGCCATCTGGGCGTGACCCAATCGCCTGGCTTGTCTGAATACCTGATGGGTGAATGCGATGAGTTCTCCGTAATGCAGCGCGGGCCCATGGACAACCTGTTCTTTCTTCCCGCGGGCCGGGCGGTTTCGAGTGCGCCGGAATTGCTGGCCAACGGCCGTTTGAAGCTTCTGCTGCAGCGCGTGGAGCCCTTGTTTGACTGGATCATCATGGATTCGTCGCCGGTAATTCCGGTATCGGATGCCACTCTCATGGCCGGCGTCTGCGATGGAATTCTCATGGTCGTGCGCTCCGAAGTCACGCCTGCCGATCTGGCGCGGAAAGCGCGGGAAGAATTCCCCGACAAACTCCTGCTGGGCGTGGTTTTGAATGGCGCCTCCAGCAGCAAACTGGCGCGATCGAAGTATTACTACGGCGAGACTGTCAGCAGCCCCGCTTGAGATTGAACCGAGGTCCCATTGATTCGGCTGTTCCATGTCTATTACCCGATTCGCACGCTCATCCTGCTATTAGGAGAGGCCCTGATCGTTTGGACCTCGCTCCTGGTAGCGGCGGTGCTGCAGCTTCGGGAAGATAGCTACCTGGTTCTGAACTATGAGAACGGATATCTCAAGCTCTTCATATTCACCGCCGTGGTGTTGCTCTGCTCGCACTGGTTCGATCTCTATGACACTGCCCGTCTAAACACCAAGGGAGAGCTTTATTTCCGGCTGCTCATGGTTTTGGGAGTGCTCGCTTTTGTGACGGCGGGCATCAGTTATTTTCGTCCTGACTTCCTCTTGGGGGGCAATTCTGCGGTACTTGGGCTGGTCATTCTGACCGTCGCGCTCTTTGGCTGGCGGCTCGGTTACGGGTGGCTGGTGCAGTTGCCGATGCTGGTCGAGCGCGTCTATGTACTCGGCACCGCGGACCGCGCCCAGCGGCTGGTGCAGGGGTTGCGCAAGACTCCTGAAATCGGGGTTGAAATTGCGAGTTGGACGGGCAAACTCGAAGGCGAGGTCACGCGCGAAGCCGTGGCCGAACATCTGATGGAAGTGGTCAAGCGGCAGAAGGTGCATCGCGTGATCGTAGCCATGGCCGACCGGCGCGGCACTATTCCCATGAAGGAACTGCTGGACCTGCGCATGCAGGGGGTCAAGATCGAAGAAGCTACGTCGTGGCTGGAAAAAATCTCCGGCAAGATCGAGGTGGAGAATCTCAATCCCAGCTGGCTGGTCTTCAATGAAGGCTTCCGTCGCAACTCGATGCTTCTTTTTCTGCGCCGCGTGCTCTCGATGAGCATTTCCGCGGTGGGTTTGATTCTCGCCGCCCCGATTATTCCGCTGGTCATGTTGGCCATCAAACTCGATTCGAAGGGGCCGATCTTTTACGCGCAGGATCGGGTCGGCAGAAATAAACGCGTCTTCAAGGTGATCAAGTTTCGTACTATGCGGCAGGATGCCGAGGCGGGCACGGGCCCGCAGTGGGCGGGCGATCAGGATCCGCGGGTGACCCGCGTCGGCAGGTTTCTCCGCACTTCGCGGCTGGATGAGATTCCACAGTTGTGGTGTGTGCTTAAAGGAGACATGGCGCTCGTCGGGCCGAGGCCCGAGCGTCCTGAATTTGTAGAGTGGCTTACGAAAGAGATTCCTTATTATGGCGTGCGGCACCTGGTGCGTCCCGGCCTGACCGGGTGGGCGCAGGTTCGCTACCGGTACGGCAGCACCATCGAGCATGCTCGCGAAAAATTGCAATACGACTTGTACTACATAAAAAACGTTTCCATCGGCTTCGATCTGCTGATCGTGTTTCAGACCGTGAAGACAGTTCTGCTGGGCCGGGGCGCGCAATGACGTTTCGAACATCAGGTTTGACCGGCGTTCCGGGTAGTTTGCGAGAAAGAGGATAGGGTGGCCATCAGCGACAATATAGCCGCGGCTTCGGCGACTGGCAGGCGCACGCTGGTCAAGCTCGCCGATCCGACAAAGATGGGGTTCTTCTGGCTGAGCGCCTTCTTCTTTGTCTATTGCGCCCGCCCGGAAGACTGGTTTCCCCTGCTCAAGTACATTCCCTGCGCCAAGGTCACCGCCATCTTGGCGATGTGGGGTTTGTTTACCGCGCTCGGTAAGACGAAACGAACCTTCAAGGATGTCCCGAAGGAAGGCAGGCTGCTCCTGATTTTGATTGGCCTCTTCTTTGTCGCAGGCGCACTCTCGCCCATCTGGAGGGGCGGCGCTATCAACCACACCATCGATTTCTCCAAGGTGTGGATCGCCTGGATGCTGACCTTCCTGCTGATTACCGATTTCAGCCGCTTACGCCAGATTATTCAGATTCAAGCCGCGTCGGTCGCCGTGATTGCCACGGTTTCGATCATCAAGGGCCATAGCCAGCCGCGGCTGGCGGGCGTGATCGGCGGCGTCTATTCGAACCCCAACGACTTGGCCTTCGCCATGGTGCTGACCATCCCCTTTGCGCTCGCCTTCCTGCTGACGAGCAAAGGCATTGTCAGAAGAATTCTGTGGTCGCTCTCAATTCTCGTCATGATGGCGGCGATGTTCCTGACCGCTTCGCGGGCCGGCTTTCTCAACCTGCTGATCACGGGCACAGTGACCCTCTGGCACTTTGGCATTAAAGGCAAGCGCCCCATGCTGATTGCGGGCGTAGTGCTCTCGGGCGCGTTGCTGCTCGGCTTGGCAGGCGGAAAACTCTATGACCGTTTTCAAGCGCTCGGCGGCGACAGCACCACCGACGAGTCGGCCTACGGATCGTACGTTGACCGCATGTATCTGATGGAGCGCGCCGTGGATGGCATGATCCATTACCCGCTCTTTGGGCTGGGCGCGAATAACTTCCTCACCTACTCCTTGATCTGGCATGAAGTGCACATGACCTATCTGCAGGTGGGCGTGGAAGGCGGGATTCCGGCGCTGATCGTCTACCTGATGTTCTTTCGCTGCGGCTTCAAGAACCTGAAAATAATGCGAAAGGCTTCGGGGCTGGACACGCATACCGTGCTCTTTGTGGGGGCGCTGCACAGTACGCTCGTCGGCTTTGTTGTGGGCGCCTGTTTCGCACCTGAGGCCTACCAGTTTTTTCCTTACTTTGCCGTGGCTTTTACCTCGACTTTGTTACAGACGTTGAAAGAACGAGATCAACTGGAACTCAACACGCCGCTTCCCGGCCCCAGGAAGCCGCGACATTTTCTGGAGGTGTATGCCGATTACGGAAGAACGGGTGCAGTCACCCCTGTCCGCTGACCTGCGGGCAATTTTGCGCTGCCTGAGTTGCGGCGGCAATCTGGATGCGGAGCCATCCGGGGGCTACGTGTGTGCCGCGTGTAAACGCGAGTATCCGAACTTTAACGGGATTGCGCGTTTTGTGGATACGCAGCATTATGCCGCGAGCTTCGGCTTTCAGTGGCACCGCTATCAGAAGACTCAACTCGATCACGACGAAGTGCGGATGGCCGATTGGAATTTTCGCGTCAAGACCGGGCTGCGTCCCGAGGAGTTGCAAGGCAAACTGGTGCTCGACGTAGGTTGCGGCATGGGGCGCTTCGCCGAAGTGGCCACGCGCTGGGGCGCGCGCGTCGTTGGCATCGATCTGAGCGCGGCTGCGGAAGTCGCGGCCAAGAATCTTCCCGACCGTGATTTCGTCGCCTTCCAGGCCGACGTTTTTGCCTTGCCCTTTGCGCCGGAGAGCTTTGACATTATTTACAGCATCGGCGTGCTGCATCACACGCCCGATTGCGAAGCCGCAGTGAAGACGCTCGATCAATACCTGAAGCCGGGTGGCGTATTAGCGGTGTGGCTCTACAGTGGATACAACAAGTGGTATCGCTTCAGCGATTTCTGGCGCCAGTTCACGCACAAGATGAAGCCCGAGACGCTGCATGGCATCCTCAAGGTGGCCGTCCCCATCTTTTATCACATGGAGCGCGGATTTCGGCGCGTGCCCCTGGTCGGGAAGCCGCTGGCGGGCGCGGTTCACCACGTGTTTCCTGTGAACCGGCAAAAGGATCCCGAAGCGCGCGTGCTGGATACGTTCGACTGGTATTCACCCAAGTATCAATCGAAACATACCTACGAACAGGTCTTTCGCTGGTATGAAGCGATGGGCATGGAAGATATGAGCGTGGGAGAGAATTCCATTGCCGTGCGCGGACGCAAGCCAGTGCGGCGGGGTTAGCGAGTTGCCAGGTAGCGCCTGAGTTTGGGTGGCGCAGCGGTTTACCGCTGCGATAACACCCTATCTTGATCGCTGGCTTTAGCCGCTGACCGGTTGCGCGGAATCCATAATCATGAGTCTCGGAAAGAAAATTGCCTACGGCAAAAAAGTGTTGCCCGGCGCGACGTTACGAGCGCTGAGCGCATCCGTGCGCGAGCCGGTGCACCTCATGATTGCCGTGGCTGATCATTTCGAGCCGGCAATCGTTCCTGAAGACGGCTTCAAGCGCGTGGCCCGCTCCGAACAGGAGCAGCGCATCGAATGGTGGGCGCGCGAGTATCCGAAATCGGTAGACCGCTGGCGCGATGCCGACGGCCGCCCGTTCGTCCACACTTATTTCTATCCCGCCGAGCAATACGACGAAGGCTTGGTGGAGATGATCGCCGAGCATTGCCACGCAGGCTGGGGCGAGCTTGAGGTTCATCTGCATCACGGCATGCCCACTCCTGATACGGCGGAGAATACGCGGCAAATCCTGACCGAATTCCGTGACCGTCTGGCGTTTCGGCATCGGTGCCTGGCGGCGGAGCAAGGCTCGACCCATCCCCGTTACGCTTTCGTGCACGGGAATTTTGCACTGGCTAACTCTGCTGGCATACCCGTCTGGTGCGGCGTAGATTCGGAGATGAAAATCCTGGCAGAAACGGGCTGTTATGCCGATTTCACGCTGCCCACCGGCCCCTATCACCCGGCGCAGACCGCCAAGATGAATTCACTTTACGAGTGTGCCTTGCCGCTGGACAAAGTTGCGCCACATCGCCAGGGAAATGATCTGTGCGCGGGCCGCCCGCCGAGAATTTTTCCGCTGATGGTGCAAGGGCCGCTGCTCGTGGACTTTGGCGGCAGCATGCATGCCTTGCGTCCGGTGTTTGAGACGGGAGCGATCACGCAGGCGAGCCCGATGAGCCTTGACCGTCTCGCGCTCTGGAAGAAGGCGCGCATTCATGTTGCCGGGCGTCCCGATTGGCTGTTCATCAAACTGCACTGCCACAGCATGAATCCGACGCAGAAAAATGCGGTAATAGGCGGGATGTTTGAAAGTTTCCTACAGCAACTGGTCACAGGAGCCGCCGGGCGAAGAGAAGCGTTGCATTTTGTGACCGCCCGGGAAATGGCAAACATTATCCTCGCGGCATGTGACGGCAAAGATGGCAACCCGGGCGATTATCGCGACTACCGCTTCAAGCGGTTGCGGGACATGCCGGCTGGCGTGGAAAAGCCACATGCTCTTCCGGTCAGTGTTTCGGGATCAGTACCGGCGTGAAATCGAACCGGCATAAAATCAAGCTGGCGTGAAACTGGTGTCAGCGTGAAAGGGCAACAGCAGCATGTGTGGAATTGCCGGAGTTGTGAGCACAACTCGCGAGAGTGACATCTCGGAAGCGCTCGTGCACCACATGTGCCAGCAGATCGTCTACCGCGGTCCGGACGACGAGGGTCTCTACGTGGCCGATGGCGCGGGCCTGGGCATGCGCCGCCTCAGCATCATCGACCTTTCCGGCGGACACCAGCCCGTGTTCAACGAAGATCGCAGCGCCTGGATCGTCTTCAACGGCGAGATTTATAACTTTCCTGAACTTCGCCCCGAACTCGAGAAGCGTGGCCATCGCTTCTACACCAAGTCTGATACCGAAGTCATCATCCATCTCTACGAGGAGATGGGAGCCGATTGTGTCACGAAATTGCGGGGCATGTTCGCTCTTGCCATCTATGACAAGACAAAACGCAAGTTAACGTTGGCTCGCGATCGGCTAGGGAAGAAGCCGCTGCACTACGCGCTACTCAAGGGTAAGTTGTACTTCGCATCCGAGATCAAGTCGATCCTGGCGGTTGCGCCTGAGCTTGCCGAAGTTAACGCTCAGGGACTCCTCGAATATCTTTACTACGGCTACGTTCCCGATCCGATTACGGCTTTTACCGGCATTCAGAAGCTGCCGCCGGGACACCTGCTCGAATTTGAGAACGGCAAGATTCAAGTCCGGCAGTATTGGGATCTGCCGCAATACAACACGCACCGTCCGAAGAGCGAGGAAGAGTGTCTGGAGCAACTCGAGCATCGTCTGCTCGAAGCGACGCGCATCCGTCTGATTTCCGATGTGCCGCTCGGAGCATTTCTGAGCGGCGGCACTGATTCTTCGACGATCGTGGCGCTGATGGCGCGCGCCAGTTCGGGGCCGGTGAAGACTTTCTCAATCGGCTTCACAAAAGACGACTTCAACGAAGCGGAATACGCCCGCATCGTGGCGCGCAAGTTTGGCACCGATCATCACGAGATGATTCTCGAGCCGAACGTGGTCGAAACGGTCGAACATCTGACCAGTTCGCTGGAAGAGCCGTTCGGCGATTCTTCCATGCTTCCGACCTACTACGTTTCACAGATGGCGCGCCGGCATGTGACTGTGGCGCTCTCCGGCGACGGCGGCGATGAGATCTTTGCCGGATATGATCGTTACCGTATTCACTCGAACCGGCGTTTCTTTGAACTGGTTCCGGAGTGGGCGCGGCGCTTTTATCGCGATCAGTTATTTCGTCTGCTGCCGCGTTCGATGAGCGGCCGCAAGTTCAGCTATAACGTCACCCTGCCATGGCGGGAACGCTACGTCGATGGGTTGTCGTTTGTGCCTGCTTTCGAACGCGACATGCCGCTGCTGACCGACGATTTCCGCCAGGTGCTGCGCCAGAGCGACGATCCGCAAAACGTGATGCTGCGATACTTTGCCAAGGCTCCAGCGGCCGACCCGGTCAGCGAACTGCTTTATGTTGACACCAAGAGTTATATGGTCGGCGACATTCTTACCAAGGTCGATCGCATGAGCATGTTGAATTCGCTGGAGGTGCGCGTGCCTATCCTTGACCACGAATTTGTCGAGTGGGTGACCGGATTGCCTCCGGAATGGAAGCTGCGTGGCAATACACAGAAATATATTCTGCGAAAACTGGCGGAGCGCGTGGGCGTTCCGCTGGAGGCGCTGAACCGGCCGAAGCAAGGATTCCAGTTGCCGCTTGTGCACTGGATGCGGCACGAATTGAAAGACACGCTTGTGATCCTGCTCGAACCGCGCACTTTGCAGCGTGGATATTTCGAGGCCGACGGAATTCGCAAACTGATGAATGATCACCTCTATGGAGGAAAGGTTTTTACCGGACGCATCTGGCGCCTGCTGATGTTCGAACTGTGGCACAGAAATTTTCTGGAAAAATTCGCGAAGCCCGCTGGACTCTTCTCCAAACCGCTGGTGGTCGACTCCCGAACAAGCGGCGCAGTGCCGACGCTGGCCGCTGCTCCAGCCGGAGAATAATGTGGCCAAACCGAGCGCCCGAAAGCTCTCCGCGCCGCCGCTCTCCGATTCGCCGACCGTCGAGACGCCAAGATCTGCGTCTCCCCTATCGCAAATCAATCTCTTTCTCATGACCAACAGCTTCGAGACCGGCGGGTCGGAGCGCCAGTTTTCCGTGCTGGCGCAAAACCTGGCGCCCGAAGAATTCAATGTTCACCTGGGTTGCATCCAGAGAACGGGTCCTTTTGCCAACGCTTTCGGAGATGTTCCCGAGTTCTGGCTCGGTCGCAGTTTGTACGGATGGCAATCCTGGCGCACGCGCTGGCGTTTGAGCCGGCATCTGCAGGAGCAGCACATCCAGATTGCGCACGCCTTCGATTTCTATACTAACCTCGCGCTGATACCGGCGGCGCGCCTGGCGCGGACGCCGGTCGTGATCGGCAGCCAGCGCCAACTGGGAGACCTTCTGACGCCGCGCCAATTTCGCGCACAGGCCGCCGCGTTTCGCTGGTGCGATGCCGTCATTTGCAACTCGCGAGCGGCTGCGGATCGTTTGTCGGAGGACGGCATGTCAGACGAAAAGCTCGTGGTGATCGGCAATGCGCTTTCGACCGAGGCTTTCGCGTCTGTCCCGGCAGCGTTGCCGCGAAGGCCCGGCATCTTGCGCGTCGGTATGGTGGCGCGCATGAATGCGCGCTACAAAAATCACTCCGGATTTTTGCGCATTGCCAAGCGAATCCAGGAACAATTGCCGGGAGTGGAATTCGTGCTGGCGGGAGACGGCCCGCTGCGCGCGGAACTGGAGCGCGAAGCGCAAACTGCGGGCCTTGGCGATCACGTGATTTTCCTGGGAGATCGCCGCGATATTCCAGCCGTGATGGCTTCGCTCGATGTTGCCGTTCTCACCTCCGACTCCGAAAGCCTCTCCAACGTACTTTTGGAGGCCATGGCGGCAGGCTTGCCAGTCGTCGCTTATCGCGTTGGCGGCAATGCCGAACTGGTCCACGAGCAGCGCGGAGAACTGATTTCCGCTGGCAACGAAGAAGCCTTCGCGGCCGCGGTTGTGCGGTTGCTATCGTCAACCACGTTGCGGGCTCAACTCGGCAGCAACGCGCGCCAATTCACTCACGAAAATTTCGCTCTCGAGAGCGTTCGTGCGCAGTACACAGCCTGTTATCAATCGCTGCTCGAAAAGAAGGGCGTGAAGGTCTCACTCGGGGCATGGCGAGCGGCGGCCAGGACGTCCAGCGAACTTCAATGAAACGGCTGAAGGTCGCCATCGTCGGGCCGAGTTTGAATTACGTCGGCGGACAATCGGTCCAGGCCGACCTGTTGCTGCGCTTCTGGCGAAATGATCCCGAAGTAGAGATGAGCTTCATTGCCGTGGATCCTCCGCTTCCTGCGGGGTTGGCCTTGGCTGAGCCGGTTCGAGGCCTGCGCACGATGCTGCGCGAGCCTCTCTACTTTCGCGATCTGGCGCGCGGATTGGCCGGTATCGATGTTGCCCACATTTTTTCCGCTTCCTATTGGTCATTCCTGCTGGCTCCTGCTCCCGCTGCATTCTTTGCCAAGCTCGGCGGGAAGAAAGCGCTCGTTCATTACCATAGCGGAGAAGCGCGGGATCACCTGAAGCGTTTTCGTTCGGCGTCTTTTGTGTTATCGCGGGTTGATGAAATTGTCGTTCCTTCCGGCTATCTGGTGGACGTTTTCCGCGAGTTTGAGCTGGAGGCGGTCGCAGTTTCTAATCTCGTCGACCTGTCGCAGTTCCGCTACCGTCCGCGTGAGAGGCTTCGTCCGCACCTGGTGTGCACCCGCGGATTTTCGCGCTACTACAGTGTGGATGTGGTGGTGAGGGCCTTCGCCGAGGTGCGCAAAGAGTATCCGGAAGCGCGGCTAGATCTGGTTGGAAGCGGGCCGCTCGAAGCGGAGATTCGCAAACTGGTGGAAGATCTCAAACTGGAGGACGTCAATTTTACTGGCGTCGCTTCTCGCGAAGAGATTGGCAAGTACTACGATTCGGCCGACATTTTTATCAATGCGTCGTGGCTGGATAACATGCCGGTTTCGGTGATTGAAGCGTTCGGAGCGGGAACACCGGTAGTGACCACCTCGCCAGAATGCATGCCTTACCTTGTGGAACATGAGCGAACCGGGTTGCTTTCGCCGGTAGGGGATGAGAAGGCGCTGGCCGCGAATGTTATGCGAGTGCTGCGCGAACCGGAACTGGCGCGCCGGCTCGCGCAGAACGCTTATCGCGAATCGCAGAAGTACACCTGGGAAGTTGTGCGGGAGAAGTGGCTGAAGGTGTATCGGGGACTGATGAGTTACGAATAAGGGCTGCGACAACAGAAGATTAGTGATTCGATGAAGAGGCCGTCTTGGACGGCGGGCGGGCGGGGACGCCTGGCTCTCCACTAACCTTCGTGGGTGGTTCGGCGATACCCATACGTCGAATCTCTCCCATACGGGCCAGAGGAGTGTAGGTTTTCAGCCAGAGTTTTACGTCGAAATAGATGGGATAGAGAAAACTCATCAGGCTGACCGGCCAGGTGCGCTGGCGTTCTTTGTCAGTGCTTGCCAGTTCATATCCGGTTTCGCGCAGCAGGTCGCCGATCACACTCTCAACCTGCGCCGTGTCGTTCGCTGACAACAAGTGTTTCCAACGGCCAATGGGATTCGCTTCTTTTTCAGCGCCGTCGCCTCGGAACGAGGAGTTGGGATCGCGTAGCGTGCCCTGGGCGTTCTGCTGGATGCGGTCGTAGTCGAGGTCGTGGTCGATGAACTCGCCGATGCGGAGCAGCGTCTCACGTGGCTTCTGCACTACATCCTCGAAGTGGACTTCCAGGTAATCTCCGGGCATGTTGCGTCCGTATTTCCGGCCTCTTTCTACGATCCAGCGCCAGAAAATTGCCGCGGCCAGCACGCCGCGCTTTCTATCCCAGGGAAGCGGCTTGATCCAGCCGATGCGGTTGAGCGAGACGGTCACGTCGCGGCCGTCGCGGATGATGTGGACAATCAGCGCATCGGGGAAAAGTTTCTTGATCAGCGGAAGATAGAGAAGATGCAGCGGCGTCGATTCGGCCCAGCGCTCCACGCCTTGCTTGCGGGCGATGGTTTCCATCAGGATGCGCAGGAAATCGGCGGTGCTGTGGCAGTCGGTCAGAATCTGTGGTTCGATCTCTTCGCGCGTCAGGGCCGAGCGGTAAAACAATTTGCTGTTCAGCCAGTGGTCGAGCAAGGCGCGCCGGTTTTTCATTTTGGAGAGGCTGCCGAAGCGGAGGCCGATCAGGTTGAAGGCATTGCTCTCGGCGTGGTAGACGGCGAAGCCTCCCGCCGACAGAAGCGTGTGATAGAGAAGCTTGGTGCCGGAGCGTCCGCAGCCCAGCACGAAGACTGGCGCCTTCGAGCGCGCGCCACGCGAGGGCATCACGCCGGGCGGTTGCTTGTCGAGTAGTACGGTCGGGTCCATGACGTCAAATCTGTTTCAAAAATAACCGATCGGATCGGATACGCTCACAGCCTTGCCGAGTGAGCCAGGGCCACCGGTTCGTCCTTCAGTTCCAGCACCGACAGATTCGCCTGCCGTCCGGCGGGAGTATTCATCTTCAGCCACATCTTCGTGTCCAGATAACTCCGATACAAAGCCCGGTTCGACCATTCTCGCACTCCCGGCGCCCGTTCTGCTTGGGGAAGCGACAACGCATATCCCACGTCTTCGAGACAGTTTCCGACCGTAGCCTCGATGGCGGCTACGGAGTCACGCGAAAGGCGCTCTTTCCATCGGCCAAGCGGATTGATCTTCTTTGGTTCGGCATCGGTTCCTGCTTCTTCGCGGAATGAAGAATTGGTTTCGGTGAGCCGGCCGAGACCCGCACTCCGGATGCGATCATAATCCATATCGTGATCGAGGAAGCGGCCCACGCCTCGCAATACCTCGTCCGGATTGGTTATCAGATCTTCGTAGTGGATTTCCATGTAATCGGCTGGAAACCGGCTTCCATGATGCTGTCCATTGCGGACCATCCACTCCCAGTATAGGGCGGTTGCTACCAGGCTTCTGGTTTCGCTCTCGCGGTCCCAGGGCAGGGGTTGGAACCCGCCCATTTTTTTAAGCGACAGAGCAATGTCGCGTCCGTCGCGAATGATGTGCAGAAATAGTGCGTTGGGAATACTGGTTTTGATCTGCTCAACGTGAAGAACATTGTCAGGATCGTAGGCGGCCCAGCGCTGAGCTCCCTGGCTCGTGGCGACGGCGTCCATGACCTCGCGGATGAAGTCCCCTCCGCTGCGGCAGCGGTCGAGGACACGCGCCGATAACTCGCCGGCATCGAGTCCGGAGCGGCGAAAGCCCTTGCTGCGCAACCACGTTTCGAGGAGCCTCTCACGGTTGCCGCGATTCTGCATCGAACCGAAGCGGGGGATCAGGGTCTCAAAAATGGGCAGGGAAGCGCGGTAAATCGCAAAACCTCCAGCGGACAAAAGCATGTCATACAGGAGATTTGTGCCCGAACGATGGCACCCCATCACGAAGACAGGACTGGTTTGCCGATGGGATGGAGTCGCGGTGGCCAACTAAGAAAAGTTTATCACCATGCAAACAGCGGGGGTTACAAGACTATGAAACCAAGGCGATTACGAAAGTTACTCTGTCTCCGGGTCGTACGCATCGTTTCGCTTTCATCCTTACTATCGCGTGATAGGCTAGCCGTATGCCAGAGAGTCTGCAACGGTTGAAACGGAAGGTTTTGCGGCAACTTTTCCGCCTGCCGGGCGCGCGTTCGCTGGAATCTAAGATGCCGCTGGGCAACGTGGAGACGCGCGTCTCCCTGGGCCTTGGCAACAAGCCGATGTACGGTTTCGGCGTCTTTTCGGCGGCATCGCTGGCAAAAACGCTGGGCCTCTCGGGAGTCTCGGTCATCGAGTTTGGCGTGGCTGGAGGCCGAGGCCTTGTCTCCATGGAGAAGGCTGCCGAGGCCGTCGAGCGGCATTTCAATCTTCCCATCGATGTTTATGGCTTCGACACCGGCGAGGGGATGCCTGCGCCGACCGACTATCGCGATCTGCCTTACGCCTGGGCCGAGGGATTCTACAAGATGGACGTGGAGCGGCTGCAGGCGAAGTTGAAGCGGGCGCGGCTTATGCTCGGCAATGTCGAGGAAACGCTCGCGGCTTTCTTGCCGGAGATCAAGCATCCCATCGGCTTTGTTTCGTTTGATCTGGACTACTACAGTTCGACCATGAGCGCCTTCCGCATCTGGGAAGGGTCGCACGATACGCGATTGCCGCGGGTGATGTGTTACTTCGACGATATTTTTTGCTACAACGAGTATATTGGCGAGCTGTGCGCGATTCGCGAGTTCAATCAGAGTCATCCAGAAATGAAAATCGGGCCGATGTACGGTTTACGGCATACACAACAGCATCCTGCGCCCTGGCACGATCAGATTTATATGCTGCATGATTTCCGGCATCCACTGTACTGCGTCAATATCAGGCAGGGGAATTCTGCCTCGACTCAATTGCCGTTGTAAGGACACCAGCGCCAGCAAACGTTTCACCACAAAGACGCAGGGAAAAGCTCTAGCCGAAAAGGCAGCCAAGTAGCGTCTATGCCGCTTCGAGCTGGAATTTCGCGGGATCGGGCGGCGCCAGCCTGGCGTTGACGCAATACAGAGGGTGGCGAAAATCGTGGAGCATGTAGGTCTGGTCCTGCCATGCGGCTGGATTGGGTTGCGTATGCCGGAGCAGGTGCATGCGGCAGAGCTTCATTTCCGGATGACTCAGATTGAAATCGCGGATGGCTCCCAGTTCGCCGATGTATTCGTTGTATCCACAAACATCGTCGAAGTAGCACATCACCCTGGGCAAACGAGTATCGGGTGGCGCGTCCCACATGCGAAATGCCCGCATGGTCGAACTGTAATAATCCATGTCGTAAGAGACGTAGCCGATCGGATGTTTGAGCAGCGGCCAGAATTCTGCCAACGTATTTCCTACATCGCCCAGAACTAGTCGCGCCCGCTTCAGCCTGGTCTTGAGGCGATCGAAGTCCATCTCGAAATGGCCCTGGGCCCATTTGTAGGGAAGATCGCGGTAATCGGTCGCTGGCGGCAAGCCCTTGCCGGTATCAAAACCGTAGACGTCGACTGGAATACCAAAGCGCTTTTCCACGTCTTCGGCGGATTTCTCCATCGCTAGAAGACCCCGGCCGCCGGCAACGCCGAACTCGATGACAGAGATCCCGGAGAGACCCAGCCCCTTGGCCAATACCGCGGCCGAATAGATGCCGAACTGATACATCGGCTTGGGACCAAGCCCGAACGCGACGCGCGTGTCCAACGACGTCAGGGACATCCTGGATTCAAGCAGGCGCGAACCGGGCAGGCGAAAGTACTGCTTCAAGATCCTGCGCTTGAGTTGACCTTTCAGCATATGAAGGCTATGGAAACTTCCTCTGGGCGCCCTCCCCTGCGACGCCAAAAACCAAGGTGGGGTTCTCCATTTTTCTTGGCGTCCATATTAACCCAGGATTTGCGTTTTGGATCGGAATACTTTGGGAGCAGACATTGTCGCTAGTTCGTTCGAGCTAGTGCAAGAAAACAAGGTCCGCGGCGAACCGCGGACCTCGGTTGTCAAGACTGAAAAACGTCGCAGGTCAAAACATCATTCGACGCTCGCCAGCGCTTGGTTGAGAGTAACGATATCGGCTCCTAGATCCTTGCCGTCGGTGCCCATATTCTTATAGGGGCTGCTCGGCTGGAGTTCGTAGTTACCGCCATTGCCGTTGTTATAGTTGACGAACTGAACCTCATCGACCGTTGACGGGAACATGTTGTTCGAAGGCCAGCTTGAAGGAGGAAACTGCGGAGGGCTGGCAATCAGACCATTGTTGGCGAACGTGTAAGTAGTAAAGCAATTGTTGATGGTGGTAACCGGTACGTCTTTGAAAGCGCAGTTGGCATCACCGCCGCCTGAATTCCAAACCGGATATCGACCGGTAATCATTAGGTTGTTGGTGAACACCAGTCCGTACATTGGCGCCTGCGCGACCTTGTCTCCCACGAACATCAGGTGGGCGCCAGGATCCGGGAAGGCGGTAACGTGGCTTACGGTAACGGTGTTGACCGGATTTTTCGGCCACTCGTTGCCGATCTGCAGAGCGACGCCCGGCCCCACATACTTCGTGCTCAGGTCATCAAGCACCACGTCGTGGATGCTCCAGCGAGTGCCCGCGAGTGCGGCCGCGCCGCCGCTGCCGTTTCCAGAGAGCGAGGTGCCCAGCTGGAATCCGCCGCCGGCATGCGAAACATGAACGTAGCGGACGGTGATGTCCGTCACCTGGCAGAGCGAACAGACATTGCCGCCGCTTGGAGTGTGCTGGTTCTTCGGAGTGATTACGATGCCAAAGCCAGTTTGGCTGAAGCCGCCCCAGCTGTTTTCCATCAGATTGGAATCAATCAGAACGCGGACGGCGTTCTTCAGTTCGAGATGGTTCTTCACGATGAAAGCATTGCCACCGATACCACCCACGAACGGGGTATTGCCGGGCATCCATTGCCAGGGCTTCCAGAAATGATTGTTCGTGATGGTGATGTCGGTGGGGGTGAGAGTAGCCGCGCCTCCACCAAACAGGATCGACTCTCCCGAGGCCTCCAGGAAGTTGTCGTTGATCAGGTAAGGACCGTCCTGATGATTCCCCAATCCTCCACCGATGGCATGCGAGTCGGTGCATGAGCCGGTGATGGACGTGCAGTGGAAGTCGCTAAAGTAAGAATCCACGACGGCTACATTCGAGGTGCCGGAGAGGTCGACACCCTCCGACGTTTCGTCTTGCGCCGTGCCGTGGAACCAGCTTCGATCGATAACGATGTTACTGGATGTGCCTCCATGCTGTGTCGCCGCCAGGATAATGTCGCCTTTGACTCCTGCCGGCCGGGTCACTTCTAATCCGATAAACCGGTAGTAAGCGGCTCCCGACACAAATTGTATTGGCCCAGAGGTTTTGGCCACGAGCTTGGCCAGCACATTCTGCGGATTATTGCAGCTATATTGCGGACGTCCCTGCAGTGAGGCGACTCCCGCGTAACAGGGCGTAAGCCGCTGTCCTTCGGCAGGCAGTGCGCTGTCCGGGGAGCTGGTGCGGACGATGATCCAGTGATTGTTGTCGCAACTCTTGTTGGGGAACTGGAAAGTCCCCGTGAAGGTAGCGCCAGCTTGCAGTTCAATGACGTTGCCACATTGCGCGCTGTTCAAGGCCGCTTGTACATCGCCACCAGACGGCACGCTGATCACTGAGCCTTGCGCCGGAGTTTCTGCCATGGAGCTAGAAACCGTGGCGATCGGCAGTTGCGCCGGCCCGTCATATCCGCCGCCGGCTGCTATGGTCGTGCTGAAGGTCCCGCTGGCGGTTTTATTGGTAGCGTCCGTGACCGTGACCGAGAAGGAATACGTTCCCGTCGCGGTTGGCGTTCCGCCGAAATCGCCGTTCGGATTCATGGTCAGTCCGGGTGGCGGTGTGCCGGAAGAAATGCTCCAGGTGTAAGGCGTCGATCCCCCGGTGGCGGAGAAGTCTTCGCTATACGGACTGCCCTGCACGCCCGAAGGTAAACCTCCGGTCGTGATTTGCAGTGCTTGGGCCGCCGGGTTCACGGTCACGCTGGCACTGGCCGATTGCGAGGAATCGGCATTGCTGGTCGCGGTGACAACTACGCCGGTTTGCGAGGTCACTGTTGGAGCCGTGTAAAGGCCGTTTGAGTTCACCGAGCCTGCGCTCGTCGTCCAGGTCACGCCTGTCTGGGTCGTTCCGCTGACCGTTGCTGTGAACTGCTGCGTGCCTCCCGATTGCAAAGTTGCACTCGTCGGAGACACACTGACCTTGATCTGTCCGCCTCCGTTTCCGCCTCCACCTCCGCCTCCGTTTCCATTTCCACCCTTGGCGTTGACAGTCACTTGGACCGACTGCATGCCCATATCACGGGCCGTATCGGTTACGATTACTGTGAATGAGAAGGTGCCGGCACTTGAAGGCGTGCCGGTAGCGACGCCAGTGACCGTGTTCAGACTAGTGCCCGGAGGCAGCGACCCCGAGGACACGGCAAACTGGTACGGTGCTTTTCCGCCGCCAACCGTCACATCCGCCATGTAAGACTGCCCCACGGTGGCGACGGGGAAATTGCCCGACACCTGCAGACTGCCTCCCCCACTCTGCGCGGCCCGCGCGACCGTACCGCAGGAAGTGGTCAACAATGCGACTACTAACAGGGTTAAAACGCCATAGCGCTGCACCAGCAGCGCCGGAGAAATTCTGGAGAAGCTTTCTAAGATTGCATTTTTATGATTAAACATCGTGAGCCTCGACATCCTGAAATAGGGGACTAGTCGATTGTCCTCACGCTGAATTTATCGAGGTGCGAGGTGGGTTCCCAGATATCAGAAGTGCATTCGCGACGCATAAGTACACGTGCGCGCGGGTTGTACCGATTCGCGGCCGGCACTGACCGTCAGATTCACCTTGCGAAACTGATGAAAACAGGCTCTGGACAAGGCATTTGGAGGGCAGCACCGGCCACGACATGGGTCCCGCCCGAAGAAAAAACAGCCAAAAAATGCGATGGACAAAGGTCGAAACCAAGATAACCAGGGCAAGGTTACGGAGGGAATGTCCGCGGCAGAGTTGCGTGCAACCCTATGCCTCGGGCCGCGGGTATCCGTCGCCGGGATCGGAGAAGAGAATACTGTCAGGCTTCGGTTTCGGCGCCGGCGGTTTGCGAATGCTGCTCCAGCAACTGGAGTAGAGGATTCTTCAGAAAAGGTCCTCCGGCAAGCAGTCCTGAAATCAGGGGATTTTTCTGATTGCAGCGCAGGGGAGAATTGTCCAGCTTCAACGTCCAGCCTCCCGCGCTTTCAACCAGCGCGGCGCCGGCGGCAACATCCCATTCGTTCTTGGGAACCAGGGTGAAAGTAAGATCGGCGCGTCCAGCGGCGACCAGGCCTAGTTTGTAGGCGACAGAACCCATGGGCCGGATATTGAATTCGGCCGTTTCGAACTGCTTCCATTCTCCACGCTTGACTTCGCTGCGGCTGGCCAGAACGAGAGCGCCGTGGAGATCCTTGCGCTGGCTAGGCTGCGCGGGCTGGCCATTGTAGGTCACTCCAGTTTCTCGCGAGCCCAGAATCAGTTCGTCGGTCGCCGGATTGCAAATTCCGCCAGCCACGGGAATTCCGTTCTCCACCATGGCAATCGAAACGCAGAATTCCGGAATGCCTTGCACGAACTCGCGCGTGCCGTCGAGCGGATCGACCACCCAGACGCGCTGTTTGTCGAGGCGCGTGAAATCGTCGACCGTCTCTTCCGAGAGCCAGCCCTCGCCGGAACGAAGCAGAGTCTTGCGTAACACATCGTCGACGGCTCGGTCAGCCGCCGTGATGGGATCATCGCCAACTTTGAACTTGGCCTCGATAGCTCCCGGTGTAAACCCTTTCAGGACGGTGCGCGCGGCCTCGAGGGCGGCATGAATGCGTTCGAGAGTGTCTTTCGTCGAGGATGAAGTCATTGTGCTCCGTCGAAATATTTGGTCATTGAATCATTGAATCATTGAGGCATTGAATCATTTGGTCATTCAGCCATTGAGACATTGCTCTTAATGATTCAATGTCTCAATGCGTCAATGAATCAATAGATCAGGCCCATAGCATTCTTGCGCCCGTCATTAATAAGACCGTACACAATATTCTTCGCAGCCACATGACGGGAACGCGGGTGGCTAGGTAAGAACCGAGGATCCCGCCGGGAATGGAGCCGACCAATATCGCTGCAACCAGGTGTCCGTCAACATTGTGTGCCAGTAAATGGAGCAGGCCGGTGACGCCGGTCAAGATGACGGCGTGGGCAATATCGGTCCCGACCATGATCTTTGGGGGGAACGAATAGAACAATAGGAGCAGCATCATGATGATGCTGCCCGAACCGACCGAAGTGATGCCGACCAGAAAGCCGCCGACTAATCCAATGACACTCATGAAGGCGAAAGACTTCATCGTGGGTGCGCGCCCGGCCAGCCGGTCTTCAATCCTTCTTTGGAACATGAGCAGCGCGGGAATCACCACCAGCAACAGTCCCACTGCGGATTTGATGAAGTCATTGACTCCCGCGCCATGAAGTTCACGCAGGTGCACCAGGAGCCGTACTCCGAGAAAGGAGCCGGGAACGCTGCCGACCGCCATGGCGAGTACGACTTTTCTCTTCACCGTGCCTTTCATCAGATGAATGATGGTGGCCGGAATCTTGGTGAAGAAGTTACACATGGCGTCGCTGCCGACGGCAATGATGGGAGGAACATGCAGGCCGAAGATGAGCATGGGCAGCAGCAGGACGCCGCCGCCCAAACCCGTCATTCCGATCAGCGTTCCGACGGTGAAGCCGATCAGCACTTTTAGCAGCAAGAATTCCATGCTGTCTTAGTACAGTTCTCAGTTCCCGGATATCGGTTCCCAGTAAGCCCAAGCGTGTTTGAGCACCGAGAATCCGGGCAGAACGGAGAATCATTATGCCATAAAGTCAACTGTAGTAATCGACTTTATTGACATTATTAACTGTTGCCATTCGTGCCGACAAAGCCCTCCCGCTCCAGGTGCAGAATGATGGCCTGCGCCGCCTCCTCCGGGCTTAGCTTGGCAGTGTCGATGACCACTTCGGCATCGGTGGGCGCCTCGTAAGGATCGGAGATACCGGTGAACTCCTTGACGATGCCGGCGCGCGCCTTGGCGTACAAGCCCTTGCGGTCGCGCTGTTCGCAGACCTCGATTGAGGTAGCCGCGTGCACGAGAATGAATCCTCCGAGGGGCTCGATCATTTGCCGCACGGCTTTACGGGTCGCTTCATACGGAGCGATGGGGGCGCAGATTGCGATGCCGCCATTCTTCGTAATCTCCGAAGCGACGTAGCCGATGCGCCGGATGTTGATGTCGCGATGCTCCTTGGAGAAGCCAAGTTCGCTCGAAAGATTCTTGCGCACCAGGTCGCCATCGAGCAGGGTTACGGGGCGTCCGCCCATCTCCAGAAATTTCGTGATCAAGGCATTGGCGATGGTCGATTTGCCCGATCCCGAAAGCCCGGTGAAGAAAATGGTGACTCCCTGTTTGTGGCGTGGAGGATAGCTGCGGCGCAGTTCCTGCACAACTTCGGGATAGGTAAACCATGCCGGAATGTCGCGGCCCTCGTTCAGGCGCTGGCGCAGTTCCGTGCCGGAAACGTCGAGGACTTTCGCTCCCTGCGGAACCTCATCAGCGGGAACGTAGCGGTCTTCGTTCTGTAGGTAGACCATCATCTGGAACGGGACCATGGTGACTTCCATTTCGGCCTGGTGCTTCTTGAAGAGTTCCTGCGCGTCATAGGGGCCGTAGAATGGCTTGCCGTCGGTGTCTTTGCCGGGACCGGCATGGTCGCGTCCCACAATGAAGTGGGTGCAGCCATGATTCTTGCGAATCAGGCCGTGCCAGAGCGCCTCGCGCGGGCCGCCCATGCGCATGGCGAGTGGCAGCATGGCGAGCGTTACGGTGCCGTGCGGATATTTCGACAGCAACAATTCGTAGCAGCGGGTGCGAACAAAATAATCCACGTCGCCGGGTTTGGTCATGCCGACCGAAGGATGAATCAGCAGATTCGCTTCGACCTGCTTGGCGGCACGCATGGTGAGTTCAACGTGCGCGCGATGCATGGGATTGCGGGTCTGGAAGGCGACAATCGTCGTCCAGCCGAGGCGCGAGAATTCGGCTCGCAGTTCCGCGGGCGTCAGGCGCAGCGCGCGGAAATCATAGTGCGATGGCGGCTGGAATTCTTCGATTGTCCCGCCTACGTACCACGGATTCGCTTTGTTGATGGCGTAGTCGGCACCGGGATGAGCGGCGCTGGTGGAACCAAAAACCGCCTGGGCTTCGGCCTTACGGTCGGGCTGCCAGACGTCTTCGACGCTGAGCACGCCAAGCATCACGCCTTCCGGATCGCGCAGCGCGATCTTGCTCGTTCCTGGCGTCAGTTTCTTGGCAAACTCTTCGGTGACATCGAGCGTGATCGGCATCGGCCAAAGGGTGCCGTTCGCCAATCGCATGTTGTGGCAAACGCCCTCGTAATCGGCGCGGTTCATGAAGCCGCGCAGCGGAGAAAAGCCGCCACTCATCAGAAGTTCCAGATCGCAAAGCTGCCGGGCGGTCAGGTCCCAGGATGGCCAATCTTTGGAATGCGCTTTTAATTCCGCTGCTCGCGCGGCCGGCACTTGCAGTTGGACAAGTTCTCCCCCATGGGGCGTAATCAGATGGCTCATAGTAGCGGTCAAGTCCTTAATCCTCCCAAGTTTCACATCAAATGTATGTTTTGTCGTGGTATCGCTGGACTTCATTCCAGTATCCCTTCTTGCCCCGGGTCCGTTGGGGGGAGACGGTCCGAGAGGCAATTACGTTAAGTTGAGTAAAAAATTTCTGAGAAGTGCATCTCTGAGAAATTAGTGCGTAAAACTAAAATCTGGGTGTAGCCTCACCAACGTGCAATTCCGCTTCCGAATTGCATCGCGTTTTTCACGCTAAGACAAAGAAAAATCATGCTTTCCGGGTCGAGCAGCCCAATCAAAAGTGAAAAAGTTTGCGATCTTACGGCTAGTTTTGGGGAAATTCTCCGCTAAACTCTTTGACCCTTGCACGAATGCTAATTCGCAACTCCACCTGCTTCCATACCCGTAAGTACATGATTCTAGCAGCTACGGAATCATGGACGCAGCCCACCGTGGGCGAAATTCAATCTTAGGTAACCGTTCCTCACGTCCCGTTGATTCCATCTCAACACTTCTATCGGCTCCACTGCGGAAAAACCTTCTTCAGGACTGCCTTACCATCCATGACGGCGAGATTTTTCCCGGTCTTTAGCATTTCAAGAATGGCTGGCAGGGGATCCTCGGCCGACCACAGCGCATCGCAGCTCAATGCCTGGCCATTTCGATCTGCCCCTGAACCGTGCGCTATGGGAGAAGGGTTCGATGATGAACTCTCAGCCGAGATAGCGCTTCTTGAACTCTTCACCACCCCGTGCCAGCGTTTCAGGAGGCCAGCCTTCCAGCGCCAACACAGTCCCACTCTATATTCGGAGGGCACGTGCGGCATTTCGCCATGCGCCAGTTTCCATTCGTAGGCAGGGAAGTCGACTCCTGCCTGGATCGCCAACGCTACCGTTCCCCAGTAGCGGCCATTGACCTCCATCAAAGTGGCAGAGCCTGAGTTGCGATCATGCCGAAATTCAACCATGGCTACGCCTTCCCACTCCAGGCCGCGCAAGAGCTTGACTGCCAATTCCTTCAATCCGGGATCGACCACCTCGGCAATGGCCATCGCAGCTGCCCCGCCCGTGTGCGGAACTTCTTTCAGGCGCCGGTGCTGAAAGCTTGCGATGCACTCTCCCTGGTGAATCAGCATCTCGACGCCGACTCCTTCGCCCGGGCAATACTCCTGCAGGATCGCCTCATCCAAAGCGCCGCTCTTGAGAGCCTTGGCGAGTTCCTCCTCCGAGTGGAAATAGCGCACCTTGAAGGTCTCTCCTGAACTCTTTTTGCGCGGCTTGGCCACAACGGGGAATGTCAGGCCCGACAGATCACCGATGCCGGTGGTCGCCGAAACCATGAATTCTTTCGGCACCCTGATTCCGCACTGCGAAGCGATGGCGAGCGTAGCTTCCTTGTTGAGAATGCTGTCAATGACCCGCGCCGGCGGAGAGCCGACATGCAACAAACGGCTCATGGTGTCGTAATGCCTTGAGATCGCACTCAGCGCGCCGTCGGTCGCGGGCATGAGCATGTCGAACCCGTGTTTGCGCACCAGGTCCGAAAAAACGGACACAAACTCGACGGAGGAATTCTCGTAATCGGGCAGCCGCACGAATTTAAAGATGGCGTTCGAATGAAGCGTAGGATCGTGCGGCGATAAGCTCCCCACTCCAGCCGGAATCCCCAGTCGCTGCAGCGAGCGCGCCACAGGAACCGTGATGCGCGGCTCCACTCCGAGAATGAAGACGGGTTGTTTTTGGGGTTCCATGATCGTGAAGTGTCTATTGTGAATCCGAAACTTCAGGCGTCGGGCGCGGCGCAGCCTCGCGGTTCTGCGGTGTCAGCGTAAGACTCGAAACCAGATTGTGAATGCACTTCTGGAGAATGCCGTAGCAACGCCGGGTTTCCTCCTCGTCCCCATAATAAGGATCGCGGATTTCCACCAACCGATAATCGGGCCCCGCGAAAGCGCTCAACATGCATACTTTCTCGCGGGCGTCGGGGAACCGGCACAACAGTTCAACCTCATTCTGGTAATCCATAGCAAAGATGACATCGGCTTTGGCGACCATCTCAGCGGTCAGAAGCCGGGCTCCGTGACTCTTAAGAGAGACGCCAAAGTGCTCGGCTGCCGCCAGTGCCCAAGGATGCGCTTCTCTGCCCGGGGTAGCATTCAAGCCGGCCGAAATTACTTCAAGTTTAACTTGAGGGAAATCCACTAATTCCAAGTGCATTAGAGCTTCGCACATCGGGCTTCGCATGATGTTCCCGAAGCAGACAAACACGAAGGAGCGGGCATTCGGCAGATTTTTTGGCGCCGCTGGCTTGTTTATGCCGAGTCCGTCCAGCATTCTGATCTTCAAATAAATCGGCCGCTCCGCTTTCTTGTATTTCCGATAGCGGTTCAGTTCAGCGATGACGCGCTCCGGTAACAAGCTCTTGATGATTGTTTTGGCTAGTTTTCGAGCTGCGGGAGATTCCGTCTTCGCCGGCGTGGAAGATAGCTCAAGGCTCTCCAGTGAACGGGTTTCCAAAGCCGGACTGACCGTCTCTTCAGTCGCTTGCGGAGATCGACCGTTGCGATTGCTTGGATTCAGGGTTGCCAACTACAAAAAGTTTATCACTCTGGCAGAGGCAGACGTTACGTTCCGATGAAGGTCGCGGTGTTACTTAGGTAAACGCGGATTGCTCAACTCTCGGTTTTCACTCCACCCCGGCTAAGGCCGCGTCAATGGCATCCACGTCGGCCCCGATATCCTTGCCGTCGGTGCCTGCGCCCGCACCCGGCGAAACTTTGCTGCAGCCGGATTCCTTGGCGTGACAGAGGCGCGCGTCGCGTGCAATTCCATCCTTGAAATCGCGCACTCCCGCCGCTTCAGGCGAGGAGACGACCACGGTTCCCTTGGGCCATCCCCCTTTGCCGCCGCCGATGATGATATTTTTTTCGAACTTGTAGTTGCTGAAGCATTGGTCGAGCACCGCCTGGGGACCCACGTGCTGCACCCGGTGGGCGCAATTCGCGTCGCCGCCGCCGCTGGAGGAAAATTCCGGCTGCCTTCCCTCGGCCATCAAAATGCTATTCGTCACGCTGAAGTTTTGAGCCTTTTCGTTGCGATTTCCAATGTAGAGAATAGGGCCCGAGTCAAACGAAGTAACGTGATCAAAAGAAACATCGTGCAGCACCGGAGCATTCGAGCCTACCACCGCAAACGCGCCCAGGCCTTTCCACTCCTGGCCATGGATGCCATCGGCTACGAGATCGTGGATGCTGTGCCGCCCGCCGTCGGCAGTCGTGCCGCCGAGCTTCGAGACGCCGTTGCCGACCTGCATCACGCCTCCCACGTTGCGTATCCGGTTATAACGGACGGTGACATCCGTGACCTCGCACTTCGGGCACATGTTGCCCTGGCTCTTCGGCGTGAGCAGGATGGAAAAACCCGTCTGTGAGAAGCCGCCCCAGCTGTTCTCCATCAAATTTGCTTCGAAGAGCACGCGCACTCCGCTCTTCAACTCGAAGTGATTCTTGACGATCACCGGGTTACCGTCCTTGACGGGCGCGTATCCCGGTTCGCCTTCTTTCCAGAGCATCGGCTTGAAAAGATGATTGCGGCGAATCTCGATGTCGGTGGGATTGACTTCGGAGGCGGTGCCTCCAAACAAAATGTTCTCGCCCGAGGCCTCGATGTAGTTGTTGTAAATCTTGAGCGTGCTGACCGGGAGGTCGCCATTTCCGCCGCCCAGCGCGGAAGCATCGGTGCAGGCCCCCGAGCGCGCAACGCAATAAAATCCGTCGAGGTAAGAGTTGATGATCGCGATGAAGCGCGTGCCGTGAAGCATGCGAATCCCATTCCGCATTTCGATGCCCTCGGCGGGATGCAGCCAGTTGCGGTCGAAGATGATGTGGTCTCCGCCCTCGGTCGAAGCCATGCGGGTCGCGCGATCGCCCGCGGTTACCCATTCCAGGCCGATCAGACGATAGTGGTCTCCGAACGAGACTCCCGCGGGAGATTTGACCACCAGCGTCGCCATCAACTTTGCCGGGCCTCCGGGCGGTTGAGCATACGCCGGTCTGCCTGGCAGGCTGGCGACGCCAGCCCATGCCGGCGAAATGCGCCTTCCTTCGGGAGGCAGCTTTGCATCGGGCGTGTCGGTGCGAACGGTGATGTAGTGCTGGTCATCGCATTTCTTCGCCGGAAACTCCTTCACGTCGAACGCGGTGCCGGCAGCCAGTAAGAGAGTGTCTCCGCATTTGGCCGACTCCAGCGCGCCGTGCAGGTCCGAGCCGGCGGCTACCCTGATCTGTTTTCCAGGAGACGGTGTGCCATCGAGTCCTGTGTAGTAGCAAGACTTCGGAAGTTGCGCCGGCCCATCTTTGTCGCCGAACTTTGGTGCGTCGCCCTTGCCGCAATAAGCATTTTCGCCAAGCGGAGGGGCGCTGCCGGCAAACAACTGGCACGGGCCGATCAGAGCGAGAAAAAGAATTACGGCTAGCAGCGCTCGTGAATTTAGCGAATCGAAAAGAAGCGTCTGCGCGAAATCGCGGCGACCAGAATATAAAGACACGTTCAGCTTCTCCTGACCGCACGCCCCATGAGGATGACGGAAAGCGGTTAATAGATTGCCATGAAACTCGCCAAAATAGTAACACGCAAGATAGATTTCCCCGCCACAACAGGGTTGCGAACGGGGAATCAACCTATACTCGAAACGGCCATTCTTATACTCGAAACGGCCATTCTTACCCCGGTAATCTCGTGCTACATTAGCATGTTACGGTGGCTTTACATCGATTCTCCCCCGGTGGCCGCCGGATTAAGCCCACATCCAGCTTGGAGATTAATATGTCCAGGGACGCTCTCAGCAAAATTTCCATTCTTATTGTTCTTCTTGGCATCGCTACGGCTTTTGGACAAACTCCAGTCTTGACCCAGCACTACGACAACGCCCGCGACGGTCAAGACACGACGGAGTACATCCTGACGCCGGCCAATGTCAATCCGGCGCAATTCGGAAAGCTCTTCACCCAGCCCCTGGATGGACAGGAAGCGGCCCAGCCACTTTATGTACCTAAGGTGCGTATTCCAGCGCTGCATTCAACCCATAACGTGGTTTACGTGGCCACCCAGCACGACAGCGTTTATGCCTTTGATGCCGACAATAATCAGGGACGCAATGCATCGCCTCTCTGGTACGTAAATTTTCTCAATCCGGCCGATGGAGTTACCACCGTTCCGGTAGCGGGTTATGCATGCGCGGGAACCACCGACTACAGCGAGTTCGGCATCCAGGGCACGCCGGTTATCGACAAGACACGAAATGCTATTTATGTACTGGCGATGACGATCGAGAATGGGAATTATGTGCACCGTCTCCACGCCCTGAATCTGGGCACGGGAGTGGAGTTATTCGGCGGTCCTATCGTCGTCGCGGCCTCGGTAACCATTGATGGCCAGGTTTACTCTTTCGTGGACAAGTATCAACAGCAGCGTCCTGGACTGCTGCTGCAAAACGGCGTTGTCTATATCGGTTTTGGCAGTCCTGGTTGCAACGTCAAGACCGAGAACGGCTGGATCATGGCCTACGACGCCGGAACGCTGCAGCAGGTGGGGGTGTTCGACGCATCTCCTGGTGTCATGGCATCGGCGATCTGGCTGTCAGGCGCTGGTCTTCCGGGAGACGGCGCCGGAAACGTGTATGCCAACACCGGCGACGGTCTGTTCGATGCGAACACTGGCGGAAGTCACTACGGCGACACTCTTCTCAAACTCAATCAGGGCGATGGCATCCTGAATCTGGTGGACTACTTCACTCCGTGGAACCAGCATTATCTGCAAGTGAACGATCTCGATCTGAGTGCCGGCGGCATTATGCTTTTACCCCCCGTGGGGCAGGTCGACTTCGCCATTACGATTGACAAAAACGGAACGATGTATCTGCTGAACCAGAACGATCTCGGTCAGTACAATCCCATCGGCGACACGCAGATCCCCCAGGAAGTGGATGTCCCCACGCTAGGCGAGGTTCACGCTGGATTGGCCTATTGGAATAACAATGTTTACGTGTCGGCCTATGCAACGCCCGTCATGGCCTATTCGTTTTTGAACGGCGAGCTCTCTGCGACGCCGACTTCGCAAGCCCCGAAGGTGACGGCGAATCCGCAGGGAGGAATGGTCTCTTCGAACGGCACAAGCAATGGGATTTACTGGTTTGTCTCGGTTCCGACCAGCAAGCTTTTTGCCTTCGATGCGACCAATCTTGCCAACGAGCTCTACAACAGCGGAAGGAAAGGGAAGCGAGATGAATTCGGTCCGGCGGTCCACTTCGAGATGCCGATCGTGGCCGAGGGCAGGGTCTACGTTAACGGACAAACCCAGCTAGCAGTTTTCGGACAGCTTCCGGCCATCACCGCCGCGGCGGGTAACAATCAAAGCGGGGTCGCAAGCACGCTGCTGCCTGTAGCTCTCGAAGCCGCTCTTTGGGATCCCTACTCGCGCAAGCCGATTCGAACACCGGGTATTCCAGTGACTTTCAGCAACAGCAGCAAGGATGGTGTGTTCTCGGACCCTAATGCGGTGACGGACAGTTCCGGCATCGCTACGACGATGTTCACTCTGCCCGACAAAGCCGGGACCTACACCATCACCGCAGCCAGCCCGGGATATGCCAGCGCAATCTTCACGGAAACGGCCACCGCGGGGGTAGCGAAAACTCTGTCGATATCCTCGGGAAATTCGCAAAAGGCGCCAGTAGTCTCGCCCCTTAGCGCTCCCCTGAACGTGAAAGTTGCGGATGGCAGCGGCAACGGTGTTGCCGGAATTCAGGTGAGCTTTTCCGATGGCGGAGCGGGCGGAGCCTTGTCATCGCCCACTGCAACCACCAATTCCTCTGGCATCGCTAGTACTACCTACGTCACCGGCAAGAAAGCGGGTTTGATTGGGATTACCGCGTCAGTCACAGGTTTGAATCAGGTAGTTTTCACCGAAACCGTGCTGGCCGGCCCCGCAGCCAGCCTCAATATTTTGTCGGGCAACAACCAGACCGTCGAGCCGGGAGCTCTCGCACCCAAAGCGCTCGAGGTGGTTGTTCGGGATCAATACAGCAATCCCGTTCATCAGATTTCAGTGACCTACAACGATGGCGGTGCCGGAGGCAGCTTCTCGATCAATCCCGTCTCCACCAAAGGGGATGGAATCGCTGCAGCACACTACACGACTCCGTTGAAGGATGGCCCCGTGACCGTCACAGCCGATGTGACCGGCCTTAATGCGGTTAGTTTCGCAATCACAGTCAAGTGAAATCGTGCGAAAAAGCTCAGGGGCAGTGAACTGAAAATTCAAAGAAAGAATGGCAGTTTCAGCTGCTTACGGAAGCAAGCCGTAGGCCGCGAAACTATTGTTGGTTCCAACATAAACTTTGCCGTTCGCCACCACCAGGTTCGCGAAGTGCGGAACCGCCGGAAGCTTGGCGACGTAGATTCTCTCCAGCGTTGTTGCATTAAACACGGAGAGGCTTCCACCCGTGATCTGCCAAAGAACTCCGGCGGAATTTCCGTTGGCCGAAAGCACCGGCGAATGGCCCGAGTCCACGATCTTCGAATGGGCATACGGAGTCTCCGACACTACTCCATTCGTAAGGGCGAAGGCGCTAATGGGCTGCCCAGTGCCAGAAGTGTAGATGGTGTTATTCCAATAAATCAGCGCTCCTCCTTCTGGAGCAAGTGCCGTCAGTTCCTGCACGATCTGCGTATCCTTCCCGGTGCAGGTAGAACAGAAATGCCCAAGATTCTGCTGATTCAGAATGTAGATGGTGCCTTCCTTGCCGACCGCAGCCAATAGATTCGGATATTCTCCCGATTGCGTCGGCAGCACCAACACCGGCTCGCTCAAATCCAGATCGCTATCATCCAGCAGGAGTTCGTTGAAGGGAGTAAACCAGTCAGCCAGCTTCAGCTGATTTTTTGATTGCGACAGCTTGAATACCGACTGCCCGAAATTCATGCCGGCCGCGAATGGCCCATCGGCGGTTGCTCCGTAAATATTGCCGGAGCTGTCGGCGGAAAGCCCTCCGCCGCGCATCCACACGGCTGCCGCCGATTCGCCCGGCTCATCATCAAATACACCTTCCGGTTGCAGCGTTTTGGCGTTGTAGGACATCACCCATCCCTGTTCCTGTCCGCCGCGGCATCCATTCGAGCCAAAAGCGATATATACGTAACCTTTCTCCAACAGCAGGGCAGGACGGTTGACCTGCATCTCATCCGCAAAAACGTAGTTCCGGCCGCCGCTCTGGTAACTCGCGGTGATCACCACTGGGCTGTACTTTTTCTCCAGGCCGGTCGTAACGTCGAGTGCGTGCAGACGATGCACAAATTTCGAATTCTCGTAGGTCTTGGCCACCACATAAAGCGTTCCCGCCACCGGGTCGATCACCGGCGTCGAAACGATGCCCACTTCCTTCCAAAGCGTCACTCCCCCGCATCTTTGCAAGAGGATGGGGACCGGAGTCGCGCCATTCACAAGGAAAGTGGTATGCCACAGCGGTTTCGCGTTATTTCCCGTCGTGCTGTCCGCGTCAAACGCATACACGCTGTCATTCATCGTCGCCACGTACACGACGTTATGCACCGCGCCTTGCATTGTGATCTTCGGAAGATAAAGTGCCTGCCCAATAATCTGCCCATCGACTGGCTGGGTGAACAGTGATCCAAAATTCTTCTGGTTGACATTCTGCGGAGTCAGAATGGTCTCCGACGAATTAGCGCCAGAGCGGGAGTTGTCATAATGCCAGGTCGTGACCGGCACTTGCGCCCAGCCGGCAGTTATGCCGAGAGAAATCAAAAGACCAAAAGCCGCAGCGCGCAAAAATGAAATCATCGTGAAAACCTCCACAGGAGCAAAAACGTTGGTGTTATTGCTACCGGGGTCGAATCCGCGTGCCGGTGGGGGGCGACTGTCACACGCGTGGCACAAGCCTCAAAAAAGGATAACTTGCAGGCCTGAGTTGGTCAAACTCTTTAGGGCTTTTTCGCCGGAAGTGAAAACATTTGCAGCGGAACGCCGTTTGGCCTTCCTAGGCGGCGATTCCGTCTTCGGAAGCGCTGAGATTCTTAGCCGAGGGATTGGGATTCGCAACCTCATCCTGCCAGGCAGCATCCGCCGCGCCCGCGGCAAAGCTCTTCAGTTTGGCACGATTCAGACGCCAGGTTCGATTGCGTACCCGGCAAGCGTTCTTGGTGACGAGAAATGCCAGGTAAATCTCCGCTCGTCGGGCGAAAGTCAGGTGCTCCGGCTTCCAGGCCTCGGCATACTCGGCTAGCAGCGGCTCAGCGGTTAATCTGCCCAAGGTTTCCAGCAGTACGCGGTTCAGCCAGTGATACGCAGATGGACACAGATACTCCCGCGACGCATACCAACTCCAGCGCTTGCGATAGTCCCACGCGGGGAGCATGGTCTTCAGGCCCGTGATTCCGTCGGCAAATAGCTTTCCGACTGCGGGATCGCCCGTCTGCACATACAAGTCATACAAACCAAGCAGAGCGCTCATAAAACCGTCGAGAATTCCGGGAATGGATTGGCCCGGAAGCTCGCTGTAGAGAGCGCCGGTAGCCAGCGGCTCACGCACGCCACCTTCGGCTACATCGAGCTCGAAGATTCGACTCGCTCCTTGCAGCAGTTCAAGAAGCCGCGGCCGCTGGGTGATGCGGTAACCCCGCACCAGCGCGCTGATCACCAGGCCCTGATCGTAGGCCGAGATCCACGGAGCCTTCAGAAACGTCTTGGCCTGCAGGCAATCGTAATTATTCGGCCAGACCACGCCACCGTCGGCCCGCACTACCGCATTCGCCTCGAGCCAGTCAATCTGCCTGAGAAAAGCGACCTTGCTTTTCTCGTCCTGATGACGCAGGAAGTGCCCGAGGTTGACCAGCCCCCACCAGGCAATGTACGCAGGCTTATAGACGACGCCGGTGAGCCGGTTCCGAGCCCGGGGAACGCCGGTCGGATCCATTCTCATCACGCTCCACGTAAGCTTCTCGCTGTAAAGGTAGTAGTGGAGAGATTCTTTCGGACCAGCTGCCAGATCAATGTCGAGCGGATAATCGAAGCGGAAGGAAAAGATTTCGCGCCACAGCGCCCGGAGGGCATAGCGCACCGACTCAAAAGACTCGCTGGTTGCGTTGTTTGGACCAGGACCAGACATAGCGATGGGAGGGCAATTCTATCGTGTCATCCGAACTTGTCAAAGAAATATTTAATTGCTTACTTTTGTAACACCTGCAATGCGCTTAAGAAGCACAAAAGGTTTTCAAAAGCGCGCTGGCTGGGCGATACTGGCAAGAGAGCCGGTCACGCCGGATCCATTGGGAAACTCATCGGGGAATGGCAGAGAAAATCGCTAAGAATGTGGTGTCGGTCGACGTGGAGGATTATTTCCACGCCGAAATCTTCTCCGACGTTGTAGGTCGAGCCCGCTGGGAGAGCTGCGCCAGCCGGGTCGAAGCCAACACCCGTCGCCTGCTCGAGTTGCTCTCCGCCCTCAATGTCCATGGCACCTTCTTCGTCCTCGGATGGGTTGCCGAACGCTATCCGGCGCTGGTGCGCGAAATTGCCGCGGGCGGCCATGAAGTAGCTTGCCATTCGTACTGGCACCGCCTGATTTACAAACTCGACCCTGCCGAATTCAAGGAAGACACTCGTCGCGCCAAGGACATCATCGAGCAGATCGCCGGCCAGCCCGTCACCGGATACCGCGCTCCAACCTACTCCGTGGTAGACAGTTCCGTCTGGGCGCTCGAAATTCTGGCCGAGCTTGGTTTTACGTACGACTCCAGCATTTATCCCATCCATCATGATCGCTATGGAATGCCGGGCGCGCCCCGCTCGCCCTTCCGTTTTCAAACGCCATCAGGACCATTGACCGAGTTTCCCATCACGACTTTCAAACTAGCCGGGCACAACATGCCAGTCGGTGGCGGCGGCTATCTTCGTCTCTTGCCATCCATGTACACGCGGATGGGACTGAAGCGCGTGCAGAACGAAGGCATCCCCATCGTCATCTACATCCATCCCTGGGAGGTCGACCCCGAGCAGCCGCGTCTGCCGCTCGGCCGCCTCTCGAATCTTCGCCACTACAGCAATCTCTCGCGTACCTTTGAACGCTTCAAGAAGGTTTTGCAGGACGGAAATTACACCAGCTTCCGCGAAAGCGGGCTCGCCGCTACGGCCAAGGAATTCGACTTCTATGAATGGAACAGCCACAAAAACAAAAACTGACGAAACCGAGCAGATAGCCAAATACTGGAATGACATCGCCTACGACTTCGATGCCATCTACACCGGCAACAAGAACCCGTTGTCGCGCAGTTTAGATCGCTGGCTGCGCCGCGACATCTACCAGCGCTTTGAGTGGGTCATGCGTGAGGCCGGCCCCGCCGACCTTCGCGGCATGAAGATCTGCGACATCGGCTGCGGCTCGGGCCGCTTTGTCGCTAGCCTCGCCAAACGCGGCGCCCAGGTCACCGGCGTCGACTTTGCGCCCGAGATGCTGAAACTCGGCGCTCAGCTTGCCGAAAAAGAAGGAGTGGCGGATCGCTGCAAATTCGTCTTGAGCGATGTCCTCGACTGGAAGACGACTGAGCAATTCGATCTGGTGATCGCCATCGGATTCTGGGATTATGTCGCCGATCCGTTGCCGCGTTTGCAGGTAATTCGCGGCCTCACCAAAACAACGTTTCTATCCGCCTGGCCTCGTGCCGCAACCATGCGCGCCGCCATTCGCAAGGTGCGTCTGAAAGCTGATGGCTGCCCGGTTTACTTTTTCCATCTCGATCAGGTGAAGGATTATCTGCAGCGCGCCGGGTTTCGCGTCGAGTCCAATGAAATCCTCGGGCAATTGCACTGCGTCCGTTCGTCGGTAGCAGTCTAAGGCGATGGCCGCGCTCCTGTTTTGGATCTCAGCCGGATTCACAGTCTATGTGTATTTCGGTTACCCGATCCTCTTGTGGGCGCTGCAGGCGATCTCTCCTGCTCCAATAAAGCAGCAGCAGGTCGAGCCCTCTGTCTCGTTGCTGGTGGCAGCGTACAACGAAGCGGCGGTCATCGCGGACAAAATCCGCAACAGCCTGGCGCTCGAGTACCCGGCTGACAAACTGGAAGTCGTCGTCGCTTCGGATGGCTCCGCCGACGCCACGGCCGAGATTGTCCAGTCTTTTTCCGAAGGCGAGACCGGTGGAAGAGTCCGCCTCCTGAACTATCAGCAAAACCGCGGCAAGATGGCAGTGCTGAACGATGCCATCGGCGAGTTGCGCGGAGACATTGTTGCCTTCTCCGACGCCTCCAGCATGTTAGCGGCTGACTCGGTGGGCGTTCTCGTTCAGAGTTTTGCCGATCCCCGAGTCGGTGCGGCCAGCGGCGTTTACCGCCTTCTGAAGAAAGATCAGGCGCAACTCGGCGCGCAGGAAGACCTGTACTGGAAGTATGAAACTTTCCTGAAGGTGCAGGAGGCAAAACTTGGAGCCTTCACCGGCGCGCATGGCTCTCTCTACGCCATCCGCCGCAAGCTGTATCCTTTTCCTCCGGTGGCGACCATCAACGACGATTTCACCATCCCCATGCGCATCCTCGAGCAAGGCTACCGCGTGGCTTACGAGCCCGCAGCCGTTGCTTACGAAGAGGCGCACGAGATGGAAGGCTTCTCGCGCCGCGTGCGCATCACCGCGGGCAACATCGAGCAATTGCGCGAGATCAAAGGACTCATCTCGCCGCCGCGGCCATTCGTTCTGTTTTGTCTGCTCTCGCATAAGACTGGACGCCTGCTGGTGCCCGTGTTTATGCTCATTACTCTCGCGGCGAACATCGCCTTGCGATCGCAGTTTCCCTACAACTGGCTGCTGCTCGGGCAAGTGGTTTTCTATGGACTCGCCGTGCTCGGCGCCATGGTCAGCCTCAAGCCTAAGGTGCTGCGGCTACCCTATTACTTCTGCATGATCAATTCAGCGCTCTTTGCCTGGCTCTATCAGGCGCTGCGTCACGGCCGGGCAATTCCATCGCGAATCGAATTGGATCGGCTCGGCAATCATCCGCCGATCCATTAGCAAGAGCCAAAAGGGAAAGGGCTAGCCAAGCTTTTGGGTTTTCTCCGTGTCTCCGTGTCTCCGTGGTAAAGAATGCCAAATCGGTAAACAATTTGGTTACTTCAGGCACCTCAAACCGGCGAAATCCCTATGCTAGAATTTAGTTACTTCTCTAGCATTTACTGGTGAATTAGCGCACCTTCATCCCACGACTAACTCTATGCCGAGCAAGAAGATTGTCATCATCGGAGCAGGACCGACCGGCCTGGGTGCGGCCTACCGTCTGCATGAACTGGGCTACGACAACTGGGTCTTGTACGAAAAAACCGATGAGATCGGCGGCCATTCGACCTCTCACGTCGATCAGCACGGCTTCGTCTGGGACGAGGGTGGTCACGTCATCTTTTCGCACTACCCCTATTTCGACAAACTGATCGACAAGACGCTCGGCAAAGAGGTTCACGAGCGCATCCGCGAAAGCTGGATCGTGCAGGGCGACGATTCCTGGGTGCCGTATCCTTTCCAAAGCAATCTGCGTTATCTGCCGAAAGAGATTCAGGTCAAATGCCTGGTGGGAGCCGCCAAAGCGTCTTCCAATGGCGGCGGCCATGACGCCAGAAATTTTCGCGACTGGATTCTCGGCACCTTCGGCGAAGGCATCGCCGAAGCTTTCATGTTTCCCTACAACTCCAAGGTCTGGACGACGCCGCTCGAACAGATGTCCAAATCGTGGATGGGAGAACGCGTCGCGGTCGTCGACTTCAAGCGTCTGCTCGAAAATGTTCTCTACGAGCGCGATGATGTGGGCTGGGGGCCGAACAGCAAGTTCAAGTTCCCGCTGCACGGTGGAACCGGCGAAATTTACCGCCGCATGGCTTCCTATTTTCCGGAGAAGGTTAAGCCTGGCAAAAAGCTGGCCGAGGTGGACTTGGCTCAGAAGCGGGTTTCTTTCGCCGACGGCACTGGCGATTCCTATGATGTCCTGATCTCGACCGCGCCTCTGGACTTGCTGGCGCACATGATCAAGCCGCTAGACAACCGCCTCCGCGATGCCGCCCAGGGACTCGAACACAACAATCTGCTCGTGGTCGGCCTGGGAATCAAGAAGAAGATCGAGACGGGGCGCTGCTGGATCTACTTCACCGATTCGGAGATGCCCTGCTACCGCGCCACTTACTTTTCTCACTATTCGCCCAACAACGTTCCGAACGGAGACACGGAAACCTATAGTTCGTTGATGTGCGAAATGTCATTCCGCGTAGGCGAGACGCCCGATCCCGAAAAACTTCTCGATCGGGTCACGGACGGTTTGGTCCGCGCCAAGATGCTCGAGGATTCCGACCGCGCGCGCGTCGTCTCGCGCTATCACCGCCTCATTAATTACTCGTATCCCATTCCGACGCTCGGCCGTGACCAGGCGCTGGAGGTCTTGCAGCCAGCGTTGCTGGAAAAGGGAATTTATTCGCGCGGGCGTTTTGGCGCCTGGCGCTATGAAATTGGAAATATGGATCACTCCGTGATGATGGGCGTGGAAGCCGTCAATCATGCCGTCGCCGGAGAAGAAGAAAAAGTCTTTCACAGCGCTTAAATAGGCAGTCGATGGTCGTTAGTCGATGGTCGTCAGCGAATCGGGACCACGAACGACCGACGACTAACGACCAACGACTGACGACCAAGAACTAAGTTCTAAAGTGATTTGAAAATGCCATCATCTCTAACCAATTCGGCGCCCAAGGTCAGCGTCATCATTCCGGCCTACAAGACCGCGCACTTGATCGCGGCCTGTCTCGACTCCGTCTTCGCACAAACCTATGCCGACTTTCAGGCGATGGTCGTCAACGATGGCTCTCCCGATACGCCTGAACTGGAAAAAGTTCTCGCGCCTTACCTGGATCGGATCGTTTACATCAAGCAGGAAAACAAGCGCGCCGCAGGTGCCCGCAACAACGCGATCCGGCAGTCTCCCAGCGAATTTGTGGCTTTTTTGGACAGTGATGACGCCTGGATGCCCGATCACCTCTCGTCGCAGATGCGGATGTTCGCCGAGGATCCGTCGCTTGATCTCGCCTACTGCGACGCCATGTTGGTCTATCAGGATGCGCCCGAACGCAGCTTCATGGAAAAGAACACTTCGAACGGGACCGCGACCTTCGACGCGCTGATCGTAGAGCGCTGTCAGATCCCGATCTCCACCGTCGTGGTCCGCCGGCAGGCGCTGCTTGACGCCGGATTGTTCGATGAAAAACTTCCGCGCTGCGACGATTATGAGATGTGGGTTCGGACCGCCTTCAGCGGCGCGAAAATCGCCTATAGCCGCAAAGTGGGCGCCCGTCTGGCTGCCGACCGTCCCGGCGCCTTGAGCCAGTCAAGAGCGCGCATGGTCGAGGCTTACTCGAATATTCTTGAGAAATGCAAACGCACTCTGCCGCTGACCGACGCCGATCGCGTCATCGTCGAGAAGCGCGCCGCCGAGATCAGGGCCCGATATCTTCTCGAAGAAGGCAAATGTAAAATTGATGCCAGCCAGTTCGAAGAAGCGCGCCGGCTGATTTCCGAGGCCAACAGCTATTTTCACAAATCGCTTCTAAGTCTGGCGATATTTGGTTTAAATGTGGCGCCCCACGTTACCGCCAGGCTGATGCATTTTCGAAGAAAGGTACGAAGCGCAGCCACCGCGTGAGCTTGAAAAGAGAAAGAGTCGCGCGCAAGAATTGGAGTTTGGCATTTTCATGATGAAGCGTCTGATCGCCGGCGTTAAGTATTTTTTCGGCTACTATCCTCCGGGCCGGCGGGTGGGAATTCTTCCTGACGATCTGTTTTTGATTTCCTATCCGAAGTCGGGCAATACCTGGACGCGCTTCCTCATTGCCAATCTCGTCTATCCGGAGAAGAATCCGGATTTTTCCAACATCAACGATCTGATTCCCGACATTGAAGGAATGTACAAGCGCGACCTCGAACGTGCTGCGCGGCCGCGTGTCCTCAAGAGCCATCAATATTTCGATCCCCGTTATCCCAAGGTGATCTACATTGTTCGCGATCCGCGCGACGTAGTGCTCTCGGAATACCACTTTGATATCAAGCGGCGCGCCATTCCTGACGACTATCCGCTGCCGCAATTCGTGTCGCGTTTTGTCCGCGGCGAATTGAATCATCCTTATGGGACTTGGGGAGAAAACGTGGCCAGCTGGTTCTATACGCGCCAGCGTGATCCGCGCTTTTTGCTGGTGAAATACGAATCCTTGCAGACGCAGCCCATGGACGAGATGGAACGGATTGCCGGCTTTATGGGAATTGCGCCGGATGCGGAACGGCTGGCCTTCACCATCAAGCAAAGCTCTGCCGACCGCATGCGCGAACTGGAAAAGAAGCAGGGCCACTTGTGGTCGTCAACCAAAGAGACGCGGCAGGACAAGCCGTTCGTGCGTTCCGCCAAGGCCGGAGGCTGGAAGGCGGAATTGCCGGCGGCCGGCATCGCCGAAATTGAATCGGCCTGGGGCGGCCTGATGCGGGAGATTGGTTACGAATTGGCCGCGTCCACTCCGCTTCAGGATGGGTTGGTTCATGCAGGTTCTGAAAGAGGATAATCGAGAGGTGGGGCGTTTTGTCCGGGCCGGAACCGGCGCTCCATCGGCAATTAGATTCATAAGGCATTTCGAAAAATGATTAAGCACTTGATCGCCGGAATCAATCGTGGACTGGGACGGCATCGTCCGGGCCGCAGCCTGCTCATTCTTCCCGACGATGTTTTTCTCGTTTCGTTTCCGAAGTCCGGTAATACATGGACTCGCTTTCTGCTCGCCAATCTAAGATTTCCCGATCAGCCGGCGACCTGGGCAAACATCGATCGCCTGATCCCCGATCCCACGGGCACGCCCAAGAAGATTTTCGACCGTATGACGCGGCCGCGCATTATCAAGAGCCACGAATGCTTCGACCCCCGCTACCCGCGCGTCATCTATATCGTTCGAGATCCGCGCGACGTGGTCGTCTCGCAATATCACTATCACCGCAAGATCCGGAGGATCGAAGACGATTCTCCCATTGAGAAATTTGTTGCCCGCTTCATGGCGGGGGAAACTTGCCCCCACGGTTCATGGGGACAGAACATCGCAACCTGGCTGTGCACGAGCGAGGGCGATCCGAGCTTCCTGCTGTTGCGCTACGAAGATCTGGTTGCGGATACTGCGCGCGAACTGGTGAAGGTGGTCGACTTTCTCCAACTCTCGGCCGGGCCAGC
The DNA here is from genome assembly GCA_963775845.1 of uncultured Acidobacteriaceae bacterium. Lineage (GTDB taxonomy): Bacteria > Acidobacteriota > Terriglobia > Terriglobales > Acidobacteriaceae > Acidiflorens. The sequence goes on from CAVZKN010000003.1 coordinate 603,877, forward strand.
CGAAATTGCCCAGGCGGTCGAGCGCAGCTCCGCCGATAACATGCGAAAACTCGAACAGGCCCAACGAGACAAGAATGGACTGATGAAAGGGTCGCGCACAGACATGTCGTTCGTTCGCGCGGCCGGCTCCGGAGGATGGCGCACCGGCCTGCCCGCTCCCATGGTGACGAAGGTCGAGGCGGCATGGGGACCGTTGATGCGGCATCTGGGATATGAGTTAACTAACGAGCCTCCGGCGGACTCCCGCGAATATCAGGAGAGCTTGGGATTGCTCAGCGGCAGCGTTCGGAATTTGTAATTGGCAATTTGCAATTGGTAATTTGAAACCTAAGACTAAGCGGTTCAAATTACCAATTACAAATCACAAATTATCGATTCGTTATGTTTGCTCAACTCCAATACGCGGTGAAATATGTTCTCGGACTCGACCGGGCCGGACGCCATTACACCGTCTATCCCGACGACACTTTTCTGGTGTCTTATCCGAAGTCCGGCAACACCTGGGTCCGCTTTCTGCTGGCAAATCTGATTTATCCGAACGAGTCAGTGGGCTTTGCCAACATCAATCGGCTGCTCCCGGCTCCCGGCGTCTTGTCCAAGCGCTTCCTGCGGAGTCTGCCACGGCCGCGAATCCTGAAGAGTCATGAGACTTTCGACCCGCGCTTCCGCAAAGTTATCTACCTGGTTCGAGATCCGCGCGACGTTGCCGTCTCTGAATATCACTTCGATCTGAAGAAGCGTTACATCGAGCCCGACGTAACTCTCGAACAATTCGTCAAACGCTTTATTGCCGGAGAAACTTCCTCCTACGGCTCGTGGTGGGAGCATACTGCCGGATGGATTGCAGCGCGGAATGGCAACCCCGCATTCCTACTCGTACGCTACGAAGACCTGCTCTCCGATCCGATTGGCGAAACCGGCAAGATCGCCGAATTTCTCGGCATTGAAGCAAGCTCTGAACGATTGGAAGCGGCGGTCGAACGTAGTTCCGCCGACCGCATGCGCAAGCTCGAAAAACAGCAGGCCGACCAGTGGACCGGAACCAAAAATACGCGCAAGGAGATTCCGTTCGTTCGCGCCGCCAAGTCCGGCAGTTGGAAGGAAACTCTACCTCCGCATTCGGTCGAGGCTATCGAAGTCGCATGGGCCCCGCTGTTGAATTTTCTCGGCTACGAGTTGCAGAGCCGGCAACTGGTTTCGACGACCATGCCTGCCTGGGTGAAAACCGGTCAGCCACTGTAAGCACTCTGGCATCGCACGCGAATCCACCCGAAGAAAGAAAAAGAAGCAAAGAAGCTGCCGGTGAATGACTAAGATCAACAAGCGTCAAATCGTCAAGAACGTCGGCTCCAGTTGGTTCTCGCTGGGATTTGATGTTCTGGTCGGCCTGTTTTTATCTCCCTTTCTTCTGCACTGGCTGGGCGACGCCGCGTTCGGCATCTGGGTCCTGATTTTTTCCATCACCGGCTACTACGGCCTGTTCGACCTCGGAATCCGCTCCTCGGTGGTGCGTTACGTTTCCAAGTTCACTGCGACCGACGACATCGAAGACCTCGCCAAGCTGGTCAATACCAGCCTTTTTACCTACAGCTCCATTGGCGCGTTGAGCTTGCTGGTCACCGCGGTCCTCTCGGTTTACGTAGACCACATTTTCAAGATTCCGCCGGAATTCCATTCCACCGCGCGCTGGCTGCTTCTGATGGTGGGTGCTTCGGTAGGGCTCGGCTTTCCGCTGGGCGTCGTGGGTGGGTACCTTGACGGCTTGCAGCGCTTCTATGTTAACAACTGGGCCAATATTGCTGGCGACATCGCGCGCCTTGTTCTGATCATCGTCGCCGTTCGCCACGGACGAGGATTGCTCACCGTAGCCGCAATTACCGTCCTGCTGCCCCTGCTGCTCTCAGCCATCCGCGGCGTGATTGCCTACCGCATCCTGCCGGTTCCCTTTGGCCTAAAGTACGTGGATCGTGCGACCTTTCGCACCATGGCCAATTACAGCGGCGTCACGTTGATCATTATGCTGGCGACGCAGCTCAAGTTTAAAACCGACAACATCGTGATCGGCACCATGATCTCGGCCGCCGCAGTCACCTACTTCAGCATTGGAGCGCGCATTGTAAGCTACGCGCAACAGGTGGTGATGGCGCTGGCGCAGAATTTTCTGCCGCTGGCTAGCCAGTCCGAGGCCACCGGAAATATGGATCGGCTTCGCAAAGTCTTTTTGGCCGGCAACCGCGTCTGCGCTTTTACCGCTTTCCCGATTACAGCGACGCTGCTGATTCTCGGCAAATCGGTGATTGAAGTGTGGGTCGGCAAGCGTTACGTCGCCACCAGTTACGCGGTGCTCGTGATCCTTATCCTCCCCGCAACCCTGATGTGGGCGCAGGCGGCCAGCGGGCGGGTCTTATTCGGCATCAGCAAGCATCGCACGTGGGCTTTCGTGACGCTCGGCGAAGGCATTGTCAACGTGATCCTCAGCGTCGTTCTCGTCCGCCATTACGGAATCATCGGAGACGCGCTCGGCACCGCCATCCCGCTCACTTGCACCATGCTGTTCTTCATGCCTGTGCATCTGTGCAGGCAGCTCGACATCCGGATGCGGACTTTCGTCCGCGAGGCCTATACTTTACCCGCCCTCTTGTGTGTGCCGCTGGTCGCCGCGCTTTTGCTGATGCAACGTTGGTTCGTCCCGCATAACTACCGCCAGTTGGGCATTCAGCTCTTGATTGGAATGATCGTTTACGGACTAGGCCTGGTTTGGGTGGTTTTGACCAACCAGGCGTTGCGCATCGGCGAGTTGGCGTCGCTGGAAAGCTCCGCGCTTGCCGGCAGGAGCGTGGGTTCCGGCCCAGAAGCGTATCAGGCGGATGTGTAGATCGGTCGTTGGTCGCCAGTTGTTGGTCGTCCGCGGTTTTTGTTAACGATTGACGGCCCGTCTTGCTGACGCCAGACGGTGGACCTTGACGGCTAACGAGAACCGCGAACGACGAACGACCAACGACCAACGACCGTTTCCTAAATCGATCGCCCCAGAAACGTGAGATTCAGATTCCACTGCCATTGATCGATATCGTTCGCCGCGTAGATTCGTTTCAGACGAAACGGTTCGTCGCCTCTTCGGACAGGGCCGCATTTCGTCAGCACCGCCGATCTGTAACCGGCGGCGCGCGTGATCTCCACGGTCGTGTCGGTGCATTGAGGATCCAGGGCCGGGTGAGGATAAGAAAAATGATCGACCGGCGCGCCCAATTCTTCTTCCAGCCTCCGCTTGCACCCCACAATTTCCGCGCGGGCTTCCTCATCGCTGACGTGAGCAAGATTAGGATGCGACAGCGTATGCGCGCCGATGATGTGTCCGGCCTTCTTGACCTCTCGCACCTGGTCCCAGGTCATCATCACCCGGCCCGGCTTCGGTTCCACGGCCAGCGACTCCTCGACGTGCCTAACGAACTCCGCTTGCACCGAACCCGTCTTGCGCGCGCCAGCCTCCCACGCGGCCGTGAGCGCCGTCTTGCGGTCCTGCGGCGTCTCGAGTTTGTAACCCTGACCATTCTCTGGATTCGTCCATTGCGGCTTTCGGGTCGTGCGCAGAGCGTAATTGACGCGGATGTACCACGGAGTAATTCCGGTCTCAACCGCATCGACCATGACGTAGATCGTCGCCGGTATGTCATAGCGCTGCAGAATGGGCATTGCAACTTCGAGATTGTCGAGAAACCCGTCGTCGAACGTTACCGCGACAGCGCGCGCAGGCAACTTTTTTCCGCCATTGGCAAAGTCGACAACCTGGTCTAACGAGACAGGCGCGTAGCGCGCTGCCAGCGTGCGCATATGCGCTTCAAAAACGGCGCTCGATTTCGAAGTACCTATGGAGTTTTCGGTAAGTTGCGGATTTTCTACCACGGAGTGGTACATCAGCATCACCGCGCCGGGTTCGGCTACCCGCGCGGCAAGTTGCAGCGATCCTGTTTGCAACAGGGCTTTTTTGATCCAGTTTTTGGGCTTAGATCCGAGCGCCATTGAACATTACTCGCCAAGTCGCGCCACTTACACAGGATGATATGATGACGACCATTGAATTATATAACGGTATCGAAAACGCCCCGCCACACGGAATGACGCAGCCCGCATTGAACGTTCGTGTCTACGACACGGTCGAGTCGCTCTCTAATCTTCAACCCGAATGGGATGAACTGCTCGCGGAATTCCCGCACGCCACCACTTTTTCGACCCTCGACTGGCTTGTGCCCTGGTGGCATGCTTTTGGCGGAAGCCAGCAGCTCAAGGTCCTCGCGTTCTTCGATTCCGGACGGCTGGTTGCCCTCGCTCCGCTCGGTCTGACGATGCATCCCGCTCCCGGGGTGAAGCTCAAGCTACTGCGCCTGATGGGCGACGGCAGCGGCGATTCCGATAACCTCGATCTCCCGGTGCGGCCCGGATACGAATCGGCCTTCGTCAATGCTTTGCTCGACTTTCTTACTCGCGGCGACATCGCCTGGGATTTCTGCCAGCTCAGTACGCTGCCTGACAATTCTCCAGCGGCGGCGGCGCTTTTGACTCGGCTCAAAGAACGCGGATGGCCCGTCTTCACCTCGCAGCGGCCGCAGCTAGTGACCCACCTTCCTCCCGACTGGGAGGCCTACCTGGCCCAACTCACCAGCGAGAGCCGAAACAATCTCAAGCGCTACACGCGGCGCCTCGGCAAACACTATCCGGTGCAGATTTATAAATGCACCGAAGAAGCCGACCTCGACCGCTGTCTTGACGACCTCTTCCGCTTGCACCAAAAGCGTTGGCTGTTGCGGGGAGAGCCGGGCACCTTCGCCGGCGCCGCTCGCCGAGCCTTTTACCACGAGCTCAGCCGCGCCCTGCTGGCGCATGGACATTTGGAATTTTGGTTAATCAGTCTCGATGGCAAAACAGCGGCCGCGCAATTTTGCTTTCGCTACCGGGATACGGTTTTCCTGTTGCAGGAGGGCTTCGATCCCGATCACGCCGCCGACCGCGTAGGCTTTGTTCTTCGCGGACACGTGCTCGAGCAACTGGTTGCGCAAGGGGTTCGCCATTACGATTTTCTCTTTGGAGAGAGCGAAGGCAAGAGCACCTGGGTTCCGCAGCTGCAACATTATCAGGACATCCACTTCGCCAAGCCGCGCACCCGCGGCAGCCTCTACCTCACCCTCACCAACCAGGCCCGCGACAGCAAGGAGTGGCTCCGCGCCAATCTGCCCGCCAGCGCATGGTCTGTTCTGCATAAACTGAATCCCCGCAAGCGCGGACCGAAAGGCAGTGCATGATCTAGCTCGCGGCACATTTGGAAACTACGATGCTAAAACGCTCCCCACGTTTTCTGCCGATCTTCGTTGGGTTCTTGATGCTGTCGAGCCGGACGCACGCACAAACCGCAACTCCGCCTGACTTAGCCAAGCAGCCCACTCTTTACGTAGTTGGCTATGCTCACCTCGACACCGAGTGGCGCTGGGAGTACCCACAGGTAATCAACGAATACCTGCGCAAGACCATGCAGGACAACCTCGCTCTCTTCGACAAATATCCCCACTATGTTTTCAACTTCAGCGGGGCTAACCGCTACCGTTTAATGAAGGAATATTATCCGGCGGACTTCGCCAGGCTAAAGCATTATGTCGATGCGGGCCGATGGTTTCCCGCCGGCTCTTCCATGGAAGAGGGCGATGTGAACACGCCCAGCGCCGAGACTCTGATCCGGCAAATTCTTTACGGCAATAACTGGTTTCGCCAGGAGTTCGGCAAAGCTAGCGCCGAGTACATGCTACCCGACTGCTTTGGCTTTCCCTCGTCATTGCCGACCATTCTCGCGCACTCCGGCATCAAAGGGTTCTCTACGCAAAAGCTGGTGTGGGGATCCTCGGCCGATGGCGGCGGTCCGCAATCGCGCGAGAAGACGCCGGAAGGCACGCCCTTCAACGTAGGCGTTTGGGTTGGGCCGGATGGAGAGAGCGTGCTCGCCGCTCTGAATCCAGGCGCCTATGATGCGGGCATCGAAACCGATCTGAGCCAGCCGTTTCCTCCGGCCGCCCCGAACGCCGCGCTCGAAGAAGTTCGGCAAAAGCTCAACCCGCTCCGCCAAAAAATACGCCAGCTCGAAAACGCCGATCTGCCGCTCGATCCCGCGGATCTGCGAGATTATTATGCGTTGCGCGCGCAAGAAAAAAGCCTGGCCAACATCCAGTCCGACCGGGACTTGGACCGTTACCAGAATGATTGGGCCAGTCGCGTGGAACGGAACGGTCAAATGAGTGGCGTCTTCGCCGATTATCATTATTACGGCACCGGCGATATCGGCGGGGCTCCAGATGAGGATTCCGTAAAGCGGCTTGAAGCGATCATCACCAAAGGCTCGGCAAGTTTCCCGCCGCAGAACAACGGATCGTACGCACCGTATATAGGAGACGGGCAAAAGCATCCGGAGTGGCCTGCGGCCAAAGTGGGTGACGGCCCGGTCCATGTGATCTCGGCAAATGCGGAGCAGATGTTTGTCGACATCACGCCCTCCCAAGGAGCCGGCCTTCCGCGCTACTCCGGCGAAATGGAGTTGACCAATCATTCGGCCGGCTCGCTGACTTCCCAGGCCTATCAGAAACGCTGGCTGCGAAAAGAAGAGTTATTGGCCGACGCCGCGGAGAAAGCCTCGGTGACCGCTGAATGGCTCGGTGCGCGGACCTATCCGCGGCAGCGGCTGAACGATGCATGGACGCTCGTGATGGGCGGCCAATTCCACGACATCGCAGCCGGGACAGCCACTCCCAAGGCATACGAATTTGCCTGGAACGACGATGTCATCGCCATGAACCAGTTCGCCGGCGTGCTGACCGATGCCACCGAAGCAGTTGCAGCCGCGCTTGATACAAACACCGAAGGCATTCCGATCGTCGTCTACAATCCCTTGAATATTGCGCGAGAAGAAGTGATCGACGCCAACATCGAATTCCCAAATGGTATGCCGACTGCGGTTCGCGTAGTTGGACCAGACGGCAAAGAAACTCCCGCGCAAATCTCTAACGGTAAGCTGCTATTTGTAGCCCAAGTGCCCTCGGTCGGCTACGCGGTTTACGGTGTGCAGATGGGAGGTATGAAAGAACCGTCCTCCGCTTTGCACGCGTCCGAGAACTCGCTGGAGAATCAGTATTACCGCGTGCAATTGAATCGCGACGGAGACGTTTCCGGCATTTTCGATAAATCGCTCAACCGCGAACTGCTCGCTGCGCCGGCGCGTCTCGCCATCTCCTACGACAATCCCGAGCAATGGCCCGCCTGGAACATGGATTGGGACCAGGCGCAGGCAGCGCCGAAATCTTATGTCGATGGGCCGGCGAAAATACGAGTCGTCGAAAATGGGCCGATACGTGTTGCGGTGGAAGTTACGCGCGAAACCGCGGGCTCGAAATTCCTGCAGACCATCCGCCTCGCAACTGGAGATGCTGGCCGACGAATAGAGTTCGCCAATGCCATAGACTGGAACACCCGCGAGTCGAACCTGAAAGCGACCTTCCCTTTGACCGCTTCGAAACGCACGGCGACCTACAACTCGGATATCGGAACCATCGATCGCCCGACCGCCGAGCCGAAGAAATTTGAGGTTCCGTCGCTTCAGTGGATCGACTTAACCGACATCAGCGGCGCGTTCGGCGCGACCATTCTGACCGACTGCAAAAACGGCTCCGACAAGCCAACTGACAACACCATCCGCCTCACCCTGCTCCGCACCCCAGGCACGCGCGGCGGATACTCCGACCAGGGCACGCAGGACCTCGGACATCACGAATTCGTTTACGGTCTAGTGGGGCACGGCGGCAACTGGAGGCAGGAAGAAACTGACTGGCAGGGGCAGCGCCTCAATGATCCGCTCATCGCCTTCCAAACCTCACATCACGCCGGCGCGCTCGGCCGAGAGTTTTCTTTGTTGAAGATCAGCAGTTCGAGAATTCGCCTCTTGGCGTTGAAGAAGGCCGAGCAAAGTGACGAAATCATCGTCCGCCTCGTCGAACTCGACGGCAAGCCGCAACCGGATATCAAGATTTCATTCGCGGCCCCGATTGCCTCCGCGCGCGAAGTCAACGGACAAGAGCAGCCGCTCGCACCTGCCAAGGTTTCTGGCGGCAAGTTGGTCACTTCTTTCACCGCGTATCAGCCGCGAACTTTTGCCATAAAACTGACGCCGCCATCCGCCAAACTCGCAGCGGGGCGTTCTGTACCCGTGGCATTGCCCTACGATGTCGCGGTTGCGAGCAATAATGGCACCACTTCCAACGCTGGATTCGACGGCAAAGGCAATTCGCTGCCCCGGGAAATGCTCCCCGGGCAAATCATGTTTAACGGTGTCGAGTTTCGACTCGCGCCGGAGAAAACCGCGCTCGATGCGGTCGCGCCCGAGGGTCAGACGATCAACCTGCCCGCCGGCTCCTACAGCCGACTCTATCTGCTGGCGGCGTCAGCCGAAGGTGATCAGAAAGTCGGCGTCAACGTGGGAAGCAAGAATGTTGACCTCACGATTCAGAACTGGAGCGGATTTATCGGTCAGTGGGATGATCGCCAGTGGCTCGCCAAAGACATCCCTATCCCGGGCCTACCCGGCAAAACTCAGCATGACGAATATGCGGAAATGATGGGAATCAAGCCCGGATACATCAAGCGGGCGGATCTGGCCTGGTACTGCTCGCATCACCACAATGCCGCCGGAGAAAATGTTCCGTATAGCTACTCTTATCTTTTCGCGTATACGACCGACCTTCCTACCGGTGCCAAAACCATACAACTGCCGGACAACAAGCAGGTCCGGATTCTAGCCATATCCGTAGCCGACGCAAACCCCGAAGTGAAACCAGTGCAGCCGCTCTACGATGTGCTTCCTTCGTCTCGCCTCAAAGGTGAGTTGGAACAGGACGCGCTGCAACATTGAATCGCGGGCATCATCGTGAGCGAGTAAATTGCCCGCTGGAAGTGGCAAGTCCTTTTAAATACTCTTTCTCCTCTCACATGCGGAGTGCATTCGTAGCGGGTTCGACGGAGTGCGCCCCCCTTTGTTGCTTCACTGTGGATGGCCTGGGTAACGATACAGACACGGTGGTTCCCCCGCGCCTCGGCAAAATGTGAGTTGAAGATTCCGTTTCTAAGTTGCTAAGTCCTTTGGAATGATGGTGGCCAGGGAGGGAGTTGAACCCCCGACGCCAGCCTTTTCAGGGCTGCGCTCTACCACCTGAGCTACCTGGCCACTTCCGCGCATCTGCCCATGATGACTGGAGTCCGAACTGGCCGCGCACCATGCTCGTTTACAATTACAAGGTCGGATGCGGCAAAACACAACAGCCGATGCGCTACGATTCTGCGGAACCTTCGCATTATAACAACCCCCCGCCCTTCACTCCAAACTGCCGCAGATAATTTCTCGCCGCCCATTCCGGTCGTTATCTTTTTTTTTGACACTTCTGTTCTTTTAGTCATCAAATCAATGCGTCCAACCTTTCCGCCTTCGCCATTTCTAAGTGCCCTTTTTGGTCAGTTGGATCTCGCCGGTCGCCACGCCGCTGATGATCGTCAGGACGCAGCGATTGCTTCCGAACCAGTAAGGAATTTCCCGATAATCGCTCGCATCAAAGATGGCCAGGTCGGCGTCTTTCCCAGGTTCAACGCTGCCTTTACGGTCGGCCACGCGAAGCGCCCACGCTCCGTTGATCGTCGCGGCGGCGACTGCCTCGGCCGGCGACATCTTCATGTGCGTGCACGCCAGCGACATCGCCATCGGCATGCTGAGCGTGGGCGAAGAGCCGGGGTTGTAATCCGTGGCCAGCGCGACTGCCACTCCAGATTCGATCAATCGCCGCGCATCCGGATACCTCGATAAGCCCAGAAAATAATTTGCGCCGGGGACCAACGTTGCCACCGTGTCCGTTTCAGCCAACGCGTTCAGGTCGGCATCGTTCACATAATCCATGTGATCCAACGAGGCGGGTTGATAACGGAGGAGAGTGCCCAGTCGCGTTTCGCTCAGTTGCCCCACATGCGCTCGCCCGCCCAGACCGCTGGCTGCAGCGGCGGAAAAGATTGTCGCGGTTTCGTCGACATTGAAGGCTCCCCGATCGCAGAAAACGTCCACGAAGCGCGCCAGTTTGCGCTTGGCAATCGCCGGCAGCATCTCGTTGCAGACGAGTTCAACATATTCCTGCGAGCGCCCCCGATATTCCGGCGGGACCACGTGAGCGCCGAGAAAAGTTGGCACCACCGTTCCCGGCCACTCGCGCGCGGCGGCGCGAATGGCTTCCAGCGATTTCCATTCCGATTCCGCCGTGAGGCCGTAACCCGATTTAGCCTCGACGGTGGTGGTTCCATGACGCGCAAAATCTTCGAGAGCGGCAGAAATTTTCTGGACTAACGTGGTCTTGCTCGCCTTCCGCACCCCATCGAGACTCGACTGAATTCCTCCGCCCGCCGCCGCGATCTCTTCATAGCTGGCGCCTGAAATTCGACTCTCAAAATCCACCAGCCTCGGACGGGTGAATACCGGATGCGTGTGAGAGTCGACAAATCCAGGCAAGACCACGCGTCCCTGGCAATCGATCTCTGCGATCCTCTTGCGATTCTTCTTGAGCCAGGGATCGCGCAGGGCGTCCTGGGTGGGGCCGACGGATACGATCTTTCCGCCCTGGCACAGCACCGCCGCATCTTCGAGAATGCCGAGTTCGGAAAGGGAAGCGCCCCGTCTTGGCCCGCGCCCCGCAGAGCGCACCGTCACCAACTGGGCGATATTAACCAGCAGCAGTGGGCGGTAGATTTGTCCTTGCAATTTCGCGGCTGAAGGCACGAGTGCAGTTTAGCAAGGTCTGGCAACGCCCACGTGCCTGAATATCAGGCATACAGTATAATCAGACAATCGGAGTGTGTTTATGGAATCGGCCCGAGTGGGAAAGCGCGGCGCTATCGTAGTACCAGCAAGGTTGCGCAAGCGATTTGGCATCGAGGAGGGCACGCTGGTGACTGCCGAGGAGCGAGACGACGGCATCCTGATTCGTCCCGCAGTACTGGTGCCGGTGGAGAAATACAGTCCCGAGAGGAAGGCGGAGTTTATCCTCTCCACTGCCACCACGGATGCCGATTACCGGCGAGCGCGAAAAGCGGTGCGGCAACTCGGCCTCGATCCAGATTCAATTCCCCATCGGCAGCCCGAGTAGCAGCCCGAGATATGGATCGGCTCTTTCTCGACGCCAATATTCTGTTTTCCGCATCTTACCGGCCGGCTGCTGGACTTCTTCAACTTTGGAAAATTAGTGACGCTGTGCTGTGCAGTTCCCGTTATGCGCTCGAAGAGGCAAGGATCAACCTGGAGGACGAAATACAGCGAACCCAGCTCAACAAGTTGGCGGAAGCCGTGCATTATTTCGAGGCGGGCCAGCGAAAACTACCACGATGGTTTCTTCTACCGGAAAAAGATCGCCCCATCATGCTAGCGGCCATCGAAGCACGAGCTACTCACTTGTTGACCGGGGATATCCGCCATTTTGGCCACTATTTCGGGAAGAAGGTGGAGGGTATTGCCATTCTTCTCCCTCGAGAATACCTGAGACAACGGGCGAATCGGGCCGGGAAATCTCCTCCAGGGTGAGAGTGCCAACGTTCAGCGAAGCAACTTCATCACGGCGGCGCCAAGCGCACTCCGATCGAAGGTGACGATGTATTGACATTCCGCCGCATGGCCGGAATGCTTAATAAGACCGCAGTCTGGTTGAGCACCCCAAGACGCGCCAGGCCACGCGGACAGCCCGCCTCCATGCTATAATGTCTATTCGCCTGAACGTGTTAACGTCGAGGCTGATCCTGTGATTTCCTCCGCGGGCGGATCCATAATTCCGAGAATCAGCGCCATTCAAGTTCTCGTTTTACAGAGAGTAGAAGAGATGAGGTCGACCTATGTCCGGACATTCTAAGTGGGCAACAATTAAGCACAAGAAGGGCGCGCTCGACGCCAAGCGCGGTAAAATCTTTACTCGTCTCATCAAGGAAATCGCGATGGCGGCGAAGTCCGGCGGCGATCCCGACATGAACCCGCGCCTGCGCACCGCCATCCTGGCGGCCAAAGCGGAGAACATGCCCGCCGACAACATCAAGCGCGCCATCCAGCGCGGCACCGGCGAACTGCCGGGCTTGACTTACGAAGAATTTGTGCTCGAAGGTTACGGCCCCGGCGGCGTGGCTCTTCTCGCCGAGATTTCCACCGACAACCGCAATCGCACCGTGAGCGAAATCCGCCACGTGTTTGGGAAGAACAATGGCAACATGGCGGCGGCGGGCTCGGTGTCGTATATGTTCCACAAGAAGGGCGACATTATTATTCCCAAGTCGGCGGCTAAGGAAGACGATTTGATGAACATCATCCTCGAAGCGGGTGGCGAGGATTTGAAGGACGATGGCGAGAATTGGGAGATCCTGACCGAGACCTCCGCTTATGAAGGCGTGCTGGAGGCGGTGAAGAAGGCGGGCATCACGCCGGCCGCGGCGAGCGTGAGTATGGTTCCGGATACCTACATCAAGTTGGAAGGGCAACAGGCGACGCAGATGATTCGTCTGATGGAAGCGCTCGAAGATAATGAAGACGTGCAGAACGTCCACGCCAACTTCGACATCGACCAGAAACTTCTAGAAGAAGTTGCGGGATAAGACATCGGGCCATCGGGTGATCGAGCCATCGGCTCATCTGCAAAGCGACACTGCGCTGCTTTTGAATTTCGTTATTAACTTTCGATCGCCAGATGACCCGATCACCAAATGACCCGATGTTCTTCTTACTTTTCAACACGATCGTGGAAAAGTTTGTGGAAAACTGGGCCCTCACTCCTGTAACCTCCTGTTAAGCAATGTCTTCAGCATTCTGCACTGCATCGGGTGCTTGCTGTATTGACTCATCCCCGAGAGTTCGCTGCAAGTGAAGTCGCGCCTCGATAAATTGCTGGTGGAGCGAGGCCTGACGTCCTCCCGTGAGCGCGCTCAGGCTCTGATCCTCGCCGGAAAAGTTCTAGTCAACGAACAAAAAATAGAAAAGGCGGGCGCGGCGATCGATCCCGCTTCGACCCTGCGCCTGCTCGGTGAAAACCTTCGTTATGTGAGCCGCGGCGGCCTGAAGTTAGAGAAGGCTCTGGAGCACTGGCAAATCAGTCTGCAAGGCAAGACCTGTCTCGACATCGGCGCCTCCACCGGAGGCTTCAGCGATTGCATGTTGCAGCACGGCGCGGCCAGGGTGATCGCCATCGACACCGGCTATGGTCAGATGGATTTTGCGCTCCGCAACCACCCGCGACTCCGCCTCCTCGAAAAGACCAACGCGCGTTACATTGGACCCTCCGACATTGGTGAACCCGTCGACTTCATTGCCATGGATGTGTCGTTCATTTCAGCCACGCTTGTGCTCCCCGCAGTGATTCGTGCCATATCGTTCTACAGCCGCACCCCGCCGAGCGATGCCCGCCAGATTGTCGTGCTGGTGAAACCACAGTTCGAGGTGGGCAGGGAAGTGGTGGGTAAAGGCGGAATCGTGCGCGACGAAGCCGCCCAGTTTGTTGCCGTGGCGAAGGTTGAGGCCGCGCTCACACAACTCGGATGTCAACGTCCCCAGTGGATCGAGTCTCCCATCCTCGGTGGCGAAGGCAACCGCGAATTTTTACTCCACGGCGAGCTTCCCGCACCTCCGCTGGGCTGATTCTGTACAATCGTTCGATGCCACAGCAAATCTGCCGAGAGTGGCAAAAATAAAAGTCAATAAAAGAAATTAAGAAGTTAGAAATACGACATGACAAAATCTCGCCAAAGTTCTACCCGCCAGAAAACCGTTGCCGTCATATCGAAGCCCGGACGTCCCGAGCTGCGCCAATTGTTGCCGGAACTGGAAAAATGGCTGCAGAAGCGGAATTACGCGGTGGTGATGGACCAGGAAAGTGCGAAATATTTTCGCGCAGCCGCCAGCGTGATGCCGCGCAAGGATCTGGCCCAATGCTCTCCCTGTCTCGCGCTCGTGCTCGGCGGTGATGGCACGCTGCTCTCGGCGACGCGCGCGGTCGCCAAGGCCGGCACTCTCATTCTCGGCGTCAACCTCGGTACCTTGGGATTCATGACCGAGTTGGCAATGAGCGACCTTTATCCCTCGCTTGAAGCGATCGAAAAAGGAAACTACATCGTCGACAACCGCTCCATGCTGCGTGGATCGCTAATCCGGAACGGCAAAACTATCGCAACTCACGCCGCTCTGAACGAGGTTGTAATCAGCAAGAGCGCCATCGCCCGGTTGAACCACTTCGAGCTGTTCGTGGACTCCGAATTCGTCTCCAGTTACCGGGCCGATGCGTTAATCATCGCCAGCCCGACCGGTTCCACTGCATATTCTTTAGGCGCGGGCGGTCCCATTCTGAATCCCGATGTCGATGCCTTCGTCATCACTCCGGTTTGTCCCCACGGCTTGACCCATCGTCCGGTGGTGGTGTGCGACACGGCGACCATCGACATGCACGTTAAAACGGGCAAGGAAAAAGCCTATCTCAGCTACGACGGCCAAGTCGGCATGCCGGCGCGTGACGGCGATATCGTGCGCTGCGTCAAAGCGGAGCATCCAGCGCGTCTGTTGCGTTTCCAGAAAACTTTCTTCGAGGTGCTGGGCAACAAGCTCAAGTGGGGAGAGCGCTGACGTAGTTGCACGCGGTGAGGCACCTCGCCACAAAATCCGATCTTGGCATGGTTTGGGCCGCAGCGGTTCACCGTCAAACCAACTTCGGTTTAGGATGGCGCAGCGGTTCACCGCTGCGATCACTGCCGACCCTTCAACAACGGCTTTAGCCGCTGAGGTGAGACGGTGACTGGGGAAAAAACTTTCGCCGCAATCTATGAACCTAGCGCCGGTTGATAAACACTCCAACCCTTCGCCGTAGCAACCTGCCTCAGATCCGGGTTGGGATTGATGGCAAAAGCATGCTTGGACATGGCAAGCATTTCGCGATCCCAAATTGCGTTGCCGAAAGCGCAATCGAGCCCGCTCTCTTCGGATGATTGCAGCGCGGCGCGAATTGCCTCCGGCTTGCCCGGCCCGCTTGGAACCCTGATCCGGCGGTCGGTGATTACGCCGTTATCCACCGCAACCTCGGCCGCCAGAATGCGATCTCGCGGCACGCCAAAAAACCGCATCGCCGAACGGATGATCCACTGGTTCGATGAAGACACCGCCCACACGTCACACTTGAAAAAGCGCAGGCGCTCGATCAGTTCACGCATCTCCGGAAAAATATTCGGAGCAACACTTTGCGTAAAATAGAGGTCACAAGCCTTCTGCACCGCCTCTTCGCGCATTCCACGGTGCATGGTGACCATTTCTCCGCACATGACCTCTTCGGCGACCCGACCTGCCTTATAGTTGGCATAGCGCTCGCGTGCCCAGCGTGCGATCTCAGGCGAGACGAAGCCGTTCTCCAGTTCCCAGGAAAAAAATCCTTCTCCCGCATCGCCCGACCACAGCGTTCCATCGCAGTCAAAGGTAGCGATGCGCGGTTTGAGCCCGAGCACACTTTCGACGAAATCAATTTGGGTAGATGTAAGAGGAGTCATCAATATCAGGCTTTCAAAATTTCAACTCGACGGCAGCAGCGGCGACGGCAAACGCAGAGCGGCGTATTGCTCAGGAGTATCAATGTTAATAGCGACGAGTGGATCATCGACAGGAACATACTCGATCTCGCTTTGATGGGCGTGCTCGACCTCGCGCGCATTCGATGTCTCCGAAGCCTTGAGGAACTCCGCCAGCAACTCTCGCCCCGCGAGAATCGGATGCCCATGCTGCCCATGGTATTCGGGGATCACCGCCCACTTGCGATGAGCTGTGGCTCGCTCAAAAGCGGCTTTCAGCATAGCGACCGTTGCAGTTTGTACCGGCGGACGATCAACGAGCGTGATCATGGCAGCATCCCGTCCGCGATTCAGTACCTCTTGCAGACCGACTCGCAGCGAACTGAACTGTCCGCGCTCCGGCTCAGGATTCACGACCAGGGATGCGCCGTTGGCATAGACGATGGGAGCCAAAGTCGATTCATTCTTGCCCACCACGACCAGCACCTCATCGACATGCGAAGAAAAAAGCCGAATGGCAGCGGAGAGAAAAGTCTCGCCCGGCGCCGTCCCGGGTGCGGGAGGCCAGGGCAGCAGCGCCTTGTCACTTCCCATGCGCGACGACTCGCCCGCCGCCAGAATCAGCGCGCAAAATGCCGGACCTTGCCACATGAAGGCACAATAACAAACTGCCACAACTATGCCAAGGACGTGCATCACGCACGTGCGTATTCACGCGCCAGCGCATTCACGCAACTGACTTTGCGCCCGCCCATGCTTTCGCTGTAGAGACGGGGCTTGCCCCGTCTTCTGTAGCGTCAGTTGAACGTCGGCAGCTTAACCAGATCATCATTCGGAACCCGCTCCACCGCATGTCCGGCCTTGCGCCAGGCGCGCAGCCCACCCGCGATGACGTACACCTTGAATCCCAAGTCTTGCAGTTGCCGCGCCACCCGGGCGCTAGTGGCTTCGCGCTGTCAGGTGCAGTAGAGATAAATCTCGCGATCCTTGGGAAGGTTCTTCACTTCTTCGATCAGATTGTTCGGTTCAATACGAATAGACCCGGCAATGCGTTCTGAGTCCGCATCGTAGTAGCCGTGGCTGCGAACGTCGGCGATGAGCATATTCGCGGCCGCGTCGGAGGTCAGTCTCTTGGCGAGTTCCTCCGCCTGAATACGTGGGATCACATCCAGAAGGCGATACTTGCGATAGAGCCAGATGCGATACCCGATATAGGCGGCAACGCCGATCCCCAGCACAACCTCGGCGGCAAAGCCCGCAGAGCGCAGTCCGCGCGTAATCGCGCGCAACGCATCGCTGAAGAGATATCCGACAGTGGCATAGGCGCCAACGTAAAAAATCGCCCCCAGGCTATCGAACTGCAGAAAATCCCCCACGCGCATTTTCATGCTGCCCGCCAGCGGCGGCGACATGGTGTTGATGCCCGGAATAAACTTGGCAAACAGCAGAGTCTGCTTGCCGCGGCGGTAAAAATATTCCGCTGACCGCAGAATGCAGGTTTCCGGATTTGCGGAAAGCCGGCACAGAATTCCCAGCAAAGCCCATCCGCTGACCCGCCCCATGAAATAGAGAAGAACATCGCCACCGATCATGGCCACGACGCCGACGCCCAGGACCAGATAAAAATGCAGATCGCCATAGGCCGCGACCGCGCCGGCCGTAAGAATGGCGAGCGCAGCCGGCAAGGGAAGCCCGATAGCCTCCGCAAAACACACCAGCGCTAGAAACACATAACCGTGGTGCGAAATAGATGTGAGCAAGTCGCTCATAGCAGGGAACGGGTCTGCGCTAGTATAGCAATCCCGCGCACCCGATCTGAGGCGTAGTTCTTGATTGTCGCAGAGATAGACGCCGGGACTAACATCGTGTTGCTGTTCAGCCGCGCACCGACATTCACCGTTTCTGCTTACGTGAAATTATTCACGCGCGAATCTCCGGCGCGGGCATTCCTGGGCTCAGGTGCGCTGCTGATGAATGGGCGATTCGAAACGATGGGGATTGCGGTGAAAGGATCGCTCCTAGCTGCTCGCCGCTAGCTTCTGGCTAAGAACGTGTGCGTTCGGAAAAGTGCAGTTGCGAGAAGCCAGTAGCAAGGAGCCAGCGGCCTATTTCTCTCTGACCACCACAAACTCCGGCGCCCACAGCAGCGCCCGTTTGATCTCCGAGTCCGGAAAAATGCTGATCGCATTCCTCGCCGAATCGGCATAGCGAGCCGCTTCTTTGGAGGCATATTCCAGCGATCCATAGCGACTGAGAATCGCCAGGATGTCGGCGTGGGTGACGCCGTTGAACGCGCGATCTCGCAATACGGTTTCAATCTGCCGCCGTTCCTCAGCAGTGCAATTTTCCAGCGCATGGATGACGGCCATCGTAGCCTTGCCCTCGCGCAGGTCGCTGGCCACCGGCTTGCCCAGCACGCTCTCTGACGCGGTCAGGTCGAGCACATCATCCACGATCTGAAAGGCAATGCCGAGGTCCCGTCCGTACTGGCCGAGGCGTTCTTCCTGCGCGGCCGTGGCGCCTCCCAGAATTCCACCAACCCTCATGCATACAGAAAACAGACAAGCCGTCTTGCGATAAATCAGATCAAGGTGCTCCTGCAGCGAGATCAGCTTGCCCAGTTTTTCCATCTGCAGCAGTTCGCCTTCGACCAGTTGCTGCGTCAGTTCGACCATCACATCCAGAATGCGGAAATTACGCTCCTGCACCGCAATCTTGAAAGCCTGCATGTAGAGCCAGTCGCCAGCGAGAACGCACATCGAATTGCCCCACTGCGTGTTGGCCGCCGGCCGCCCACGCCGAATCTGCGCCTCGTCAATAATGTCGTCGTGGACGAGCGTTGCCGTGTGGATGATCTCAACCACCGATGCGAGCTTTACCGCGCCATTCCCCTGGTAGCCGAGCAATTTTGCGGAGAGCAGCAGCAGCGCGGGACGAATCCGTTTTCCGCCACCGGCGCGGAGATATTCGCCGATCTCCGTGATGGCGGCGACGTTCGAGACCGTGTCGCGTCCGAACTGGTCCTCGATCGCGGCGATGTCATCGCGCAGCAGATCGAAAATCTCCTTGCCGTTGATGGACGTCGTTGTACTCAACCTTGATCCGATCCTTCTATATAAACTTTAACCGCAGAGATCGCGGAGCACGCAGAGAAATTTGTTTCTAATGTCTTTGTTCTTACCCGTGTTTCTCAGCGTCCTCTGCGTCCTCTGCGGTTAAAGGTTCTCAATTGCTGCGATAATTTGTGAACTGCAGATCGATGCCAAAATCCTGCTGCTTCACCTGAGCGATAATTTCCTGCAGCGTATCCCGATCCTTGCCGCTGATCCGCACCACGTCGCCCTGAATCGAAGCTTGCGCCTTCTTCTTCGAATTCTTGACCAGCTTAACAATCTCCCGCGCCTTTTCGATTGGAATACCCTGCTGCAAGGAAATCTTCTGCTTCACCGTGCCCCCGGCCGAGGGCTCAAGAGGCCCGTACGTCAGCCCTTTCAACGGCACGCCGCGTTTCACCAACTTTTGCTGGAAGACGTCGTTCACCGCTTTCATTTTGAATTCGTCGGCGGAGTGCAGCATGATCGCATCGTTACCCTCCATCGCAATCTGCGACTTCGAGTCTTTCAGGTCAAAGCGCGTGCTGACCTCTTTCATCGCCTGCTGGATGGCGTTCGCCACTTCCGCCAAATCGATTTTGCTTACGATATCGAAACTATTGTCGGGCATGGGATTTTATCGTTCACAACGAAGACCGCCCCAAATCTGCACTCCTGAGGGTAACAGAAGAGCCATTATCTGCGAAGGCTGGACCTTCCGCTCTCACCCACATTTTTATGAATTGTCATTCCGTTTTATAACTTGTCATCCCGAGCGAAGCGAGGGATCTGCAGATATAACTTGTCATCCCGAGCAAAGCGAGGGATCTGCAGTTCGCCGCCACAGATAGACATCGCTCAATCATCTCACTTGATTAAGAGCAGCCATCTTCAGATGCTGGCGTAAGCCCAAAGAACCTGTAGAAATTACTAGTGGTGTGCGAGCCGACTTCTTCCGCCGGCAAATTGCGCAGTTCTCCGATCTGCCGCCCCACCTCCCGCACAAACGCTGGCTCGTTGCGCTTTCCGCGATAGGGAATGGGCGCGAGATAAGGCGAATCGGTCTCAATCAGCATCCGATCCAGCGGAACCATCTGGGCCGCATCGCGAATCGTCTGCGCCTTGGGGAAAGTAACGTTGCCCGCAAACGAAATCATGAAGCCCATATCAAGCGCGCGCCGCGCATGTTCAACGCTGCCGGTAAAGCAATGCAGAATGCCCCCGCGCCCGCTCGCCTTCCAGTGCTCATCGATCATCGTCAGGCAGTCATCCCAGGCATTCTCGCTATTGTCCGACGGCCGGCAGTGAATAATGATGGGCAACTGCGCCGCCCGCGCCAACTCCATCTGCCGGAGAAAGACCACCTTCTGCATCTCCCGCGGAGAGTGGTCATAAAAATAGTCCAGCCCAATCTCTCCCCAGGCGATCACCCGCGGATGCCGCGCCCATTCCAGCATGCGCGCGTCGGCCGTCTCATTAGCAAGGCTCGCTTCGTGCGGATGCACTCCCACGCTCGCCCAGATTCGCGGATATTCCGCCTTACCGTCATATTGCTCTACCAGACGAATGCTGCAATCTGCAGTGTCAGGTCCGTCGCCATTGCCAATGGCGAGATAGGCTTCGATCCCATTCTGCTTAGCGCGCGCCAGCACCTCGTCACGATCCGTGTCGTAACGTTTGCCTTCAAGATGGGCGTGAGAGTCGATGAACACAGTCGTTGGTCGCTCGTCGTTAGTCGTTGGGAAGATCGTGTGGGGACGGGCGCCCTCGCCCGTCCAGCCGAGCGAAGCTCGGCAGCGTTATTTCAGCCGGGTCCCCAGAGGCACATCCTCCAGAAAGCCTGCCAGCACCGGCTTTCCATCCTCCGGCGAAGCGGCCACAATCATGCCGTTCGATTCCAGTCCGCGCAGTTTGCGGGGAACCAGATTGGCGACAATCACGACCTTCCGCCCGATAAGAGTTTCCGGAGCATACGTCTCGGCAATCCCAGCCACCAGTTGGCGGATTTCATTCCCGAGATCGACCTCCAATCGCAGCAGCTTGTCAGCGCCCTTTACGCGCTCGGCCGCCTTCACCTGAGCAACACGCAACTCCACCTTGGCGAAGTCATCGATGGTGATCTTTCCATCCGGAACGGCAGTTGCCGTTTTCGCCGTTGCCCCCTCAGCCTTCGGCAGCGAACTCGCAACGGCAGGCGCGGCGCTGGGTTGCGGAACAGTCGAGACTTCTGTTGCCCCGCCACTCTTCTGTTCTTCCATTTGCTGCATCCTCCCAATCACCGATTTGTCGGCCCGCGGAAACACCGCCTGCACCTCGCCCAACTTTGTGCCCTGTCGCAACTGTCCCCACTGCAATTGGTTGAGATCGAATTCCTTGATGTCTCCCAGTCCAATCTGGGCCCAGATCTTTGCCGTCGCGTCGGGCATCACCGGATGCGCCAGCGCCGTGACAATTCGCAAAGCCTCCGCGCTTGTGTAGAGAACGGTGGCCAGCCGCGCGCGGCTCACATCGTCCTTCTTTTCGTCCAGAGCCCAGGGTTGATTTTCGACAATATATTTATCGATGGTTCCGACTAATCCCCAGGCCACCTCCAGCGCCTTTGAGAACTGGAACTGATCAAACAACGTTCCGAATTCCGCGATCGCGTTCTTGGCCACGTTGACCACGACATCATCCGCAGCGGTGTGCGAAGCGCCCGACGCTTCAGGTATTTCTCCCTTGAAATAGCGATTGATCATCGTAAGCGTGCGGCTGGCAAGGTTGCCGAGCCCGTTCGCCAGATCGGAGTTATAGCGCTGCGCCAGCGCATCGAAACTGAATGACCCATCGCTCCCAAACACAACCTCACGCAAGAGAAAATATCGGAGCGCGTCGGTGCCCAGCACATCCACAATCGTTTCGGCGCGCACAATATTGCCGCGCGACTTTGACATCTTGCTTTCTTCAAACAGCAGCCAGCCGTGCGCGGTAATGCTTTTCGGCAGCGGCAATCCCGCAGCCAGCAGAAATGCCGGCCAGTAAACGCAGTGGAAGCGCACAATTTCCTTGCCGATCATGTGCACGTCAGCCGGCCAATATTGATCGAACTTCGTCGTGTCGTTCGATCCATAGCCCAGTGCGGTAATGTAATTCGCCAGCGCGTCGAGCCACACATAAACGACATGCTTGGGATCGTCCGGCACTGGAATGCCCCAGGAAAAAGTCGAGCGGCTGATCGAGAGATCGCGCAGGCCTCCGCGCACAAATGACAGCACCTCATTGCGCCGCGTCTCAGGCCGGACAAAGTCCGGCTGCTCGTAAAGGCGAATCAGTTGGTCCTGAAACGCCGAAAGCTTGAAGTAATAATTTTCTTCGTGGACAGTCTCCGTCGGCCGCCCGCAATCCGGGCAAGGTTCGCCGGCTCCAATCCCGTCAACGTAGAGTTCGCACGAAACGCAATACTGTCCGGTGTACACCCCCTTGTAGATGTAACCGTTATCGCGAATCTTGCGCCACAAGGCTTGCACACCGACTTTGTGCCGCTCCGAGGTCGTGCGGATAAAATCGTCGTAAGTCAGGCCCATCCTGTCCCACAGCGCGCGAAACTCGGCGGAGATCTCATCCGTGAACTGCTGCGGCGTTTTGCCCGCAGCCTGGGCGGCGCGCTCGATCTTCTGCCCATGTTCGTCGGTTCCCGTAAGAAACCAGGTATCGTGCCGCAACATGCGATGCCGCCGCGCAATCGTGTCGCAAGCAATCGTGGTATACGCGTGCCCAATGTGCGGGTGCGCATTGACGTAATAAATCGGCGTCGTGATGTAGAACTTCCGGTTCATCGCTGTCCTTAGCTTCTATCCTGCCACGGAGAACTTAAAGAATATCTGGTAATGGCACAGTTTGAAATTGTTTTGCAAGAGCACGGCTACACAGGCTGTGCTGAAAACTCGATTTTGGGTGGCGCAGCGGTTCACCGCTGCGATAAGTTGCTTGTTTCCAATATCGGCTTTAGCCGCTGAGGTACGGCAATCTCAAGGGAGCGGCGGAATATCGATCAGGCAGCGCTTCCCGCCTTCGCTCCCAGGTCAGAAACATCGATTCCGATGTGTTGTAGATGATGCAACATGTGCGCGACATAATCGTCAAAGACAAATCGCAGCGTCAAAGGCTCCGATCCGGCAACCGTCAGCGTTCGTGACCACGCGGATTCCGGCACCGCCTCGGCGGCCGCCAGCAATTGCCGGTTGAAAGCCTGCCAAAGGTTGATCAGCTCTTTCCAATCGCGCTGCTGGTAAGAATGAACAGCCACCCACCCGTTCTGCTCGTAGCCCGGCATTGCCGGAGAGTCCTCCAACTGGGCACGCACAATCCGCTGATGATTGTTGGCGGCCGAATCCAGCAGATGCCCCAGTTCTTCCTTGGGAGACCAATTGGATGCCGTGGGCTTTCTTCCGGTCGCATCGGGAGAAAGCTTGGCGAGCCGTTCCGGCACGCGCTGTAAAAGTTGGCGGAAAGAAGTAATCATATTCGTTGGCCTTTTTCTTGCGAATTAGAATTTCGAAGCCGTTATTTCCAGTCGTTGGCGTAAGCCTGCAGCGCTTCCTGCAGCACATTCTTCAGCGGCACGTGATGCCTCTCCGCCAGCACGCGGCAGTCTTCGTATTCGGGCGCGTAGTTTGAGACGCTTCCATTCATATTCGCAATCTTGATTCGCACCGGCCCCCAGCTTGTCGTCACCGTCTCCCAACGCCGCGATAAAACCTGCCGCCGTTCTTCGCGGCGGCGCACGCCCAGAGTCGAAGTTTCGGCAAAAATAAGTTTCGTTAGGCGCTCGGTATCTTCCATTTTGACCAGAACCGTGAGCAGTGCTCCCGGCCGGCTCTTCTTCATCTGTACAGGGCTGCTGAATACATCGAGCGCGCCTTCGGCCAGCAAACGTTCCATCGTATAAGCCAAAATCTGCGGACTAAGGTCGTCCAGATTTGCCTCCAGCACTGCAATCGTCTCCAGCGTAGCGCCCTGCGACGCGCCGGCTGAGGTATCAGTACCAGACTCCGCTGTTTCAACCCGCGCCGATTCTCCAACCGTCAGCCGCAAAACATTAGGATGTTCTGAAAATTCGCGGCTCCCCGCGCCATAGCCCGTCTTCTCAACTTTCATCGAAGGGAAAGATGCGAACCGCGCAGCCAGTGTCTTCACGATCGCCGCACCCGTCGGAGTAACGAGTTCAACCCGTGGCCCCGAAGAATATACCGGCGCATCGCGCAGCAATTCCAGAGTGGCCGGGGCCGGCACGGGAAGCGTGCCATGTGCGCACCGAACCGTTCCTCCACCCACATTCAGCGGAGAACACACCCACTCGTCGACGCCAAGGGCCTCCGCTCCCACCGCCGCGCAGACGATGTCCACGATGGCATCGACCGCGCCCACCTCATGAAAGTGAACTTCTTCGATGGAAGTATCGTGAATCCGCGCCTCGGCCTCGCCCAGCACCTGAAAGATCCGAGTCGCAGTCACTTTGGCAGCGCCGCTGATCGGCGCACTCTCGATGATCTTGCGAATCTCCGTCAGCCCGCGCCCATGACGATGTGCGACGGCTATCACATCATCCGACGTCTGGGCCTCATGTTGGTGGCCGTGTTGATGAGCGTGAGCATGCACGTGCTGCTTCCAGAAAACTTCGCGCGGAAGATCTTTCTCTTCATTCGCAAACACGTCCACCTTGACCGCGGAAATACCCGACCGCGCCACGCGCGAACTCTCTAGCCGCGCCCCGATATCGAGCGCGCAGGCCGTCTCTTGCAGGAGTGCTAAAGGCACTCCCGCGTCCAACAGCGCTCCAAGAAACATGTCGCCACTGATGCCGGAAAAACAATCGAGGTAGGCTATGCGCATGGAAAAATCGCCGTTTATCGTTAGGTTCGTCGTTGGGAAAGCCGGATAGGCGAACTGGCGTGGCACACTTATGACTGACGACCAACGACCGATCTTTCATCATAGGGAACGCTATTCACTGCGTCAAACCCGCCCGCTCACCGCGAGTTTGTTAGAATCGCAGTTCCTTAAAATAAGTCAGCAAGAATACTTTGAGGACACTTTGTATCGATATCTCGAAACCCGGCTAGTCGAACACTTGCGTGAATTCCTGCGCCGCACCTACGGTCTGGAATCCGTTAACATAGTCGTCGAGCAGCCGCCCAAAATCGAATTTGGAGAGTTCGCGCTGCCCATCGCCTTCGAACTGGCCCGCAAACTGCGCAAAGCTCCGCGCAAAATTGCCGACGAGATCGTCGCCGGAATCGGTCCAATTCCCGGCATCGAAAAGTTTGAAGTAGCCGGTGCCGGATACATCAACGTTCGCGTCAACCGCATCGAGCTAGCCGTCTCTCTAGCCGCCGACCGCCAGCCCCTCGTCGATGCTCCCCCCGGCAAAGTGCTGGTCGAGCATTCCAGCATCAACCCCAACAAGGCCGCGCACATCGGACACCTGCGCAATGCCATCCTTGGCGACACCTTCGTCCGTCTGCTGCGGTTCGCAAGCAGGGAAGTCGACGTTCAGAACTATATCGACAACACCGGAGTCCAGGTCGCCGACGTGGTTGTAGGATTCCTGCACATAGAGCAGAAGTCGCGAGCGGAAATCGAAGCCCTGGCCGCCGCGCCCCGATTCGATTACGTCTGCTGGGACGTCTACGCCCGCGTCTCCCACTGGTATGAAGAGGACAAGGCCAATCTTCAGGCTCGTGCCGCGATGCTGCACTCCATTGAGGAAGGAAATAACGAATCGGCGGCCATCGCCGACTTGATTTCCATTGCGGTGCTCAAGCGCCATCTCGAAACCATGGAGCGCCTCGACATCGCATACGACTTCCTCCCGCGCGAAAGCGAAATCCTCCACCTCCACTTCTGGGATGCCGCCTTCACCAAATTAAAGGAAGCGGGCGTGCTCACCTACGAAAACGAAGGCAAGAATAAAGGATGCTGGGTGATGCGCCGCGCTGGCACCGTAAGTGTAGCGCGGGCACTCCTGCCCGCGAACGCCGACGCCAAACCAACGAATGGCTCGGAAACCGGCGACGATACCGACGACTTGCTCGTGCTGATTGAGCCGATACCGGGTGTCGATTTTCGTCCGTCAGGGATTTCCGAGGAAGACCAGAAAGTCATCGTCCGCTCCAACGGCACCGTAGGCTACGTCGGCAAAGACATCGCCTATCACATGTGGAAGTTCGGCCTGCTGGGCCGCGATTTCGGCTATCGCAAATTCTTCCGCTATCCCAATAATCACGATTGCTGGATCTCAACCACCCACGGCGAAAAGGATCATCCCCACTTTGGCGATGTTGCCGAAATCTACAACGTGATCGACACGCGCCAATCCGAGGCGCAAAACACGGTGATCGAAGCCCTGCGCGGGCTTGGCCATGACGAAGCCGCCGATCGCTACACGCATTTCTCCTACGAAATGGTCGCCCTCACCCCACGCTGCGCCGCCGAACTTGGCTACACGCTGAGCGAAGAAGATAAAGGACGCCCGTGGATCGAAGTCTCCGGCCGCAAAGGCTTTGGCGTCAAAGCCGACGACCTGCTCGACGCGCTCATCGCCTCCGCCCGTCAAGAGGTCGACACGCGTCATCCCGACCTAAGCGAAACCGAGCGCGCCGGCATAGCGCGGCAGATCGCCATCGGAGCTCTCCGCTACTTCATGCTCAAGTTCACCAAAACTTCGGTGATTGCCTTCGACTTCAAAGAGGCCTTGAGTTTTGAGGGCGACACCGGCCCCTACGCACAGTATGCGGTCGTGCGCGCCTCCAACATTTTTCGCAAAGGTGGAATCGACCCCGACAATTTCGTGAAAGACGCAGCGACCCGCAGCTCTCCCGAGCATTTCGCCAATTTTCTAAACGGAGAATCCGGCAACGCCATCTGGGAACTTTGGCTGGCCTCGGCGCAGACGTCCTACGTGATCGGCCAGTGCATCGCCACCACCGAGCCCGCCTATCTCGCCAAGCACACCTTCCAGCTAGCCCAGCTTTTCAACACCTTCTATCATCGCTATCCCATCCTCAGCGAAACCGATGAAAGCCGCAGAAATTTCCTGCTCCTGACCGCAGCCGTCGTCCGCCGCGAGTTGATCCGCGTTCTCGCGGTCATGGGAATCACCGTTCCACCCGTCATGTGATCTCAGATATCTCAGATTCATGTGATCTCAGGTTCATAGTGATCTAGGGGCGGCACGGAGTATCAGACTTGTCCATAGTGTCAACCGCAGTCAACACCTATAATCCGTGACAGAGCCAAACTGTATAAATTTTTTACGATTTGTCTCTCAATCACGGCGATAACCGGCGCGGCTTATCTATGTTGTTTTGGATATCATTGATAGTAAATACTTTAAGTCGTCACCAAACACTAACTGGAAATGGCATTCCCCGTGCTTTAGCTAGAGCGGGTCCAGTTTGCAAACAGCTTTGCCGAAATCTTGAAATGGATCATCTAATCATCCCAAATAGATGATCGCAAAAATAATGATCGCAAAACGACCGAGCACTTTTATGGCGAGGAGCCCAAAAGATATGAATAGCACGTCACTGAAGTTGACCCTAATGCTGGCCGCGACCTTAGCCGCATCGATCGGATGCACAACCAAGAACTACGTCCGTCAGCAGACCACGCCGCTGATCAACAAGACGAACGAACTCGACGACATGACCGCGAAGAATTCCAAGGACATCAAGGACGTTGACCAGCGCGCGCAAGCCGGTATTCAGCACGTCCAGGAACAAGCCGCAGCCGCCGATCAGAAAGCCCAGGCCGCAGGTGCCGATGCCGACAAGGCGCAGATGGCAGCCAACGGCGCCTCCGGGCGCGTTGACAACCTGACCAAGGCTGTCCTTAACCTCGACAATTATCATCCCGTAATCGAGACTGCCGTGCACTTCGGCTTTAACCGCGACAATCTGACCAAAGACGCCCGCGAAGCTATCGACCAGCTCGCCGCCAGCGTTGCGACAACCAAGGGATACATCATCACCGTCGAAGGCGCGACCGATTCTGTTGGCAGCGCTGACTACAACTATGATCTAAGCCAGCGTCGCGCGGATGCCGTCATTCAATACCTGGCCTCCGAGAAGGGCGTTCCCGCGTACAAGATTTATCTGATCGGCCTCGGCAAAGATAAGCCAGTGGAATCGAACAAAACCGCCGCTGGCCGCGCCAAGAACCGCCGCGTCGATATCCGCCTCATGACTAATACCGGAAGCGACGCGACTCCGGCGCAAGGATCCAACGGTTCGACCTCGCCGACCACCAGCACGAATCCGTCGCTCTAGATTCTTGCTGCTAAGTTTCCCTCCTCCCCGGAGGATTTTGCCAAACCAGGCCGTCCCATCGTGGGCGGCCTGTTTTTTGTGACTTCGAAGCTCGTAGGAGAACCGTCTACAGCCCGAGAACGCGAGTCATCGGGATTTATCCACAATCTCCCATGTTCCGCGGCTTGATTTCTGCAAGTTTTGTGGCGCAACAAGCGATACCTTCGTCCAATAGATTCATCGTCGCGCTTCCGCTATCTTGTCTCGAACAATCACTCGCTCTGACATCAGAAGGAGTGCCCAATGGGCGGCACAAACGAACTGAAACAGACCGCGCGCGTGCCCGCGCCCGTCGCCTCGAACACGCCTGCGTCGAACCCGCTAAGCGTGAACGTTGTTACCGCCCCGGGAAAGCCTATGGTCGGCGAGCGGCCAAAGCCCTTCGGCGAGCCGCTCGGCTTTGACCCGATCACGTCGACTTTAATTTTCGGCGAGTACGGCGCGGTGCTGGTAGACGCCATGACGACCGTGGCTGAGGCCGAGGCTCTCGCAGATTGGATTGCTCTGCACAACCGCAACCTGGAGACCATCTATATAACGCACGCCCATTTCGACCACTTCTACGGTCTGAGCGTTCTGCTCGACCGTTTCCCGGGCGCTCGCGCGATAGCAACGCCCAAGACGGTCAACGCCATGCAGATGTCTTTCACTCCCGCAGTGGAGCGGCTAGCCCGCCAGTTGTTTCCTGGGCAAGTGCCGACGAAGTTGGTTCCACCGGAGCCCTATGAGCACGAGACGTTCACCCTCGAGGGCCAGGAATTGCGCATCATCGAGCAGGGTCGCACCGATAGTCCCGATTCGACGTCTTTATATGTCCCCTCGATCGGCCTGATCGTCGCCGGCGACGTTGTCTACAACCAATGCCGCATGTACGTCGGCGACACCACCCCCGAGAGCCGAAAGAATTGGATCGCGGCGCTGGACCGGTTAGCGGCGCTCAATCCAAAGACGGTTGTGGCCGGACACAAGAAGACTGGTGCGCCCGACTCTCCCTCGACGATCCAGGACACCAAGCGTTATATCGAGGACTTCGATCGCTTACAGAAAACTGCGAAGTCTGATCAAGAGCTGTTCGATCAGATGACGGAGTTGTATCCGGATTGGGTAGCCAATCAGTCGTGGTTGATGTTCGGATTCCCGGGGGCATAACCTCTTGCGGCAGGAAAGAAACCGTCAGAGAAGGAAGCACCGCAGGCGAACGGGCGAGATGGTCACCAGAAGAAAATAGACTGTTGGGGATGGATAACGCGGGAGCTCTTCTGCGGGCAGTTGATTACTTTTTCAATCGGGGCGTTCTTGTTCGTCTTAGGATTCTCGCCCTAGCGCAGTTGATGCCATTCCACAGGGAGAACGACTCCCGGCCCCACTCTGTTTTCCTTGAGAAACCGCTTGATAAAAATGAAGGTGTTCTGCCCTTGCAGTAGTTTGACTGTTTTCTCGCTGATGATTTCATTGTTGGTCAGCAGCTTTAACGTGTCGCTCAAGAACTCGCTGCCGAGCACCCTGGAATTTCCGGTGAGCGATTTTTCAAGGTATATCGCGCAGGCGATTTCGAGCAGATTCAGCAAGTTTCCAAGTTCGTAGTCAAAGTTTCCGCGTTCACGTGCCGCAAAGCATTCAGACCATGCCTGACGCAAGGCCTCATGCAAAGTGACAAGCGTCGCAGCAGATGTTGTCTTGTTTGCTCGGAGGATGGCGTAGACCGATAATACGAGTGCCACGACCGCCACTGACAGAGACGCCGCCGCTAACCAGTCGGAAGTAGTCACGGTGTTTTACTTCTCGCTGTCGCCTGTTTGCCCTGATGAGCCGCCAGACCCGCCCGTATTGCCAGAGTTGTCAGTTTGGACAGGAACAGGAGTTTCGAGCTTTTGTTGGAAGTGAGCCGTAGTCAGCGATTTCTGCATGACATCGCTCATGTGCGTGACTGTCAGACTGTCATTGACGTGGCAAATAATAGCTTTTTTTTCGTCGGCCATAGAGAAACTTCCTCCCGAACGGACACTCTAGTATACACACTTCGCCTTGTGTTCGCCAGAGAAATTCTCCGTGGAAAAATAAGAAATGGGGAGAGACGACTGACACGGAGATCTGCTCAAGCTTCCCAAGGGTTGAGGACACCGACTCCCATACGCTCGAAGTCGGCGACATTCCTGGTCGCGACAGTCAGACCGTGCACCAGGGCTGTGGCTGCGATGAGGGCGTCACGATCGGAGCGAGGGTTCGGTACGTGAAGCGTCGCGCATCGCCGGGCGACATCGGTGTCAATCGCAAGAGTACGGCCTGAGAATGCGGGCAACACGTGACGATCCATCCAGGCACGAAGGATCGCGCCTTGCTGGTGGTCGCGACGGTCGACGAGAAGAATCCCGATCTCCAGTTCCAGCACTGAAATGACCGAGATGTAGAGACTCGCCGAGGGTACGCGTTCGGCCCATTTCCTGACGTTCGGATGCGTCTTCTTCGCTTTTCTTAATTCTGAAATTACGTTGGTATCCAGAATGTACATCAGGTCAGGTCCGCCGGCTAGTGCAGGTTTCCCCGCAGACGAGGCGGCTCAAATTCAATCTCAGCGGCTGCTGGCATCGCCAATAAGTCCATAATGCTCTTCTGCCCTCCAGTAATCCTTTGATACTCCTCCACCGTGAGCAGCACATGGGACGGACGACCTCGATCCGTAATGAAAACGGGACCTCGCTTAGCGGCTCTCATTGCCCTGCTTGTATCCTGATTAAAGTCTCGACTCGACAGTTTTGTGATGTTCATGGTCTTCAGTCCCATCAATGTAGCAACGTACCTACATTATACCAGAAAAAGCGCTAGCTCCAGGACTTCGATCGGGTGCAGGGAAAACCACTAGCAGCCCAAAGGCAAGCCTGGTCATGGCCGTTCCTTTGCGGCTAGGATTGTAGTAGGTGAGTCAGCAGAAAAGCTAGGGATGGGATATGCTCCAGCCAAATACCACCGCAAATCAGCACTTCCTGTCTCGGACAGAACAGGAACTTAACGCACATAATCCCACCGCGCAGCACCCCAGGAATCTGCGCATATATTCCTTCTCCCTCGTTGATCGCGAGAAACACCAAATCCGGCTCGACGATGCTAGAGGAAGAAGCATTTCACGGAACCTGGCACTCCCGGATTTATTCAGCTTCTCCGTCATCAACAAGAGGAACCGCCTCAACTTCGAACATCTCTTCGGTCAGTACGAGGTTTCGCTGAAGGCGAATACGATCAACCTCCTCGAAAAGCTACGAATTGGCGACTCTGACATCAAGAAAGAGATTCTGGAAATCTTCGCGGCAAAGCTGATGAACTTTTTTCGGAATCCGTACTCCGTCAAGAAAGTTCTGAACAGCATCGGAGGGATGCTTCGGTTTCATCCGACCGACCCCGGTCTGCTGGCTGATTATCGTGCCGTTCTGGCGGGAAAGAAACCGCAGCAAGAGTATTTGTGTCGCCAGCTCGGAATTCATGCTGATGAATATCAGAGGTGGCTTGCAGCCCTCTTTATGGCGCTCTTCCGCCCGCGTCCCGGTGAAATAAATTTGATGGAGGATGTGATCAAGGGACTCTTTGAGAATCCATCACATCAGACAAACGTGATGATCTGCCGATACGTTGATGAACATGCGGGCAAGCGATGTCTGCTCTCGGACCGAGGGTATTGCAACCCGAGCCGAGGGTCGGAGACGCTCGCTTTTAGTTTTAATCTCTGCTCGAATGCATTCATCCTGTACGCCTTCACCGATGTCGCGCAGCTTGCGGGAGGCACCGTCCCTCCGCGTGTCATCGACGACTTCAAGAAGCAGCCAAAGATGGCGCAGGTGAAATTGGTAACGAATCAGCTTCCCGCTCTATCTTCCTACAATCGGAATGTTGTCTACCAGTGCGCTCATTCTGTCTACTGCTCGAGTCGATCGGTGTTTGGGCTACCATAAGGCCGGCCCCCAATACCTTCGTCCAATTGTTTTTCCCCTCCTTGTCAGGCTTAATCGGCAGCAGGGGAAGCGGTGGGGACGGGCGGAAGGAAGAGATTCGATTTCAAAAAGGAGAGCAAAATGACAACAAAAGGAAAAGTCTTGGTACTAGTATCGAGCGGTCGCGGTTTGCCCTTGAAGGATGGCAAGGTTTACGCCGGCGCTGGCTACTACCTTAACGAACTGACGGTTCCGGTTCGCGCTCTGATGAAGGAGGGCTACGAAATCACCTTCGCCAACCCAAAAGGTAACGCGCCGCAAGTGGATGTGCATTCAGAGGTCGCCGATTTCTTCGGCGGGGACGCGGCCAAGCTTCAGGACTATATGCTATTCCGCGACGGCCTGGCTGGGCTCAGAGATCCAACTCGTATCTCGGACGTCATCGCCTCGGGCCTGGATCAGTATGACGCTGTTTTCGTTCCCGGCGGCCATGGCCCGATGATCGATCTTCTCGATGACCCCAATGCCGGCATAGTGATGAGGCACTTTCATGAAACATCCAAGCCTACGGCCGTGCTCTGCCATGGCCCGATTTCGCTGCTTTCGGCTCTTCCGAATTCGAAGGAGTTTGTCGCCGCGCTGGCGGCGGGCGATGCCGCCGGAGCACACGCAAAGGCTCAAGGTTGGATATATTCCGGATATAAGATGACTATCTTTTCGACAGCGGAGGAGCAGCAGCGGGAACCGCTTGAGATTGGTGGCAAGGTGCTGTTCTACCCAGACTTCGCCTTGCGTACGGCGGGCGGTGACGTAAGTGTGGTCGAGCCTTGGGGCAGCTACGTCGTTCAAGATCGCGAGCTGATCTCAGGTCAGAACCCGTTCTCGGATGAAGCGCTTCTGAAACTTCTTCTACCGGCACTCGAGGGGAGGAAGGAGCGAGCCGCTTAAGGAAGGCCGAGTTCCTGTATTCACTACGACAGCAGGACGACGCCCGTGGTTTTCGCCGCGCGGCGCAATTGCTCATCCAGCGTGGCCAGCGGGAGTCCTTGCCGCAGGGCGAGGTCCAGGTAGGCCGCGTCGTATCCGGATAAAGACTGTTGACGCGCAACCGGCAGGATGTGGTCGAAGGCGCGGGGCGGATCGATGGGGAAGACCGCGATGGGCAGGGCGGCGATTCTCTGAAGAAGGGCCGTGACCTGCGCCAGCGCAATGCGGTTACGGCGCTCTGCGATCAGCAAAGCGTTGGCGACTTCCACCGGCCAAATCGCAGGAACCAGGGCTTCGGCGCCGGCCGAAAGCAAGTCGAGAGCGGCCTCCGTGAACTTGGTTGCTTCGTCCTCAAAGCACCAGGCGACGGCTATGGACGCATCGAGCACGAAGCGTTTAGTAGCGGCGGCCTTCATCGATGAGCTCGCGTATGGAAAGCTTCCCCAGAGTGGCCCCGCGGCGCAACTGGCGGATGGAGGCGGCCAAATTGTGAGCGTCTTCTTTCTGGCCGGAGTCGGGTGGAGAAAGCTTGGCAACCGGGATTCCGCGCCTCGTGATCTGAATGGTCTCGCCTTTCGAGGCTCTCTGGAGCAGCTCATTGAGGTGAGTTTTGGCGTCGAACGCACCTACGGTTTTCATGAGTGCATTATCTCATGGAACAGACTAGTCGATCAACTAGTTGGTTAACCGGCGCTTGCACTGCGCTCGTCGTACCAGCTCACGGCAGACTTCAGTTCTGCGAGGGCGGTCGGGTGGATATCCAGGGGGGTGGCCCACCTTTGCGCCTCCACAACTTTGGCTGCCTCACCCTTCGCGCTTTTCGAAGGGTGAGCGCCACGGACACCGACATCAGGCGACCTTTCTCGGTCGCAGTTGATCTGGCGCTTTGTACGAAATGGATGAACTGTAAGCAGTCCACCCTTCGCGGTTTTCGAAGGGTGGGTACTACGGAGTATGCTATCAGGGCTTGGTGGAGTGCCTCAGCTTTCACGGCGACTGCAGGGGTGTGAAGAAAGAACGGGAAGTCGAGGCCGGTGGTGCCCACCTTTCGAAAATCACGAAAGGTGGGGCAGCCTCAGTTATCTATGGTGCCGACAACAATCAAAAGGTGGGCCAGCCCCCCGCATAAAGAACGGCCCAGCCAGCGAGCGTGTGGACACTTAATGGGATAGGAGTCCGAACTGGACATCGAACTAGTTTCCCAAATTGGTTCAGAAAACTGGGGTGCGTCCCGTCTGTCCCCATATTCCCCATCCGTGCCGGAATCGCCACACTGCCGGTTCAGGAATCGGCGGCAGGATCGGACCCGGAAAGCATGGCCAATCAGACCCGGATCACAGCGCGGATCGGCGGCACGGAACACCCCGGACTCAGGGCAGGGATCGGAGCGACAAGACGGGAAGGCCGCGCCACAGATCGGCGCGGCCCTCAGCGTTGGAACCCGCAGCTAAAGAAAAAACTCCATCCCCGGCCCTCAGCCCCTACTTTCGGATAGAGGATCGGGAACTAACACCCTCGGCAGACAGAACCTGCTTCTCGGCATAGGCAAGCTTCTCGGCCTCGACTTCGGTGAGTTCTTCACGCACCGGGCCGTAGAGTTCAACGATCTGTGTGTAGTCCTTGGCGTGCCATGCAGTCTCCGCCCTCTTGCGTACGTCCCTGAGATTCACCTGCTTCTCGTATTCAACAGCGCCTCGTGACCTGGCTTCATGGACCGCGCAGTAAGCAGTAGCATTCGCCTTCAGGAAAGGAGCCCCATACTTTTGAACTAGATGGGCGAGTTTCGGCACGAACTCTTGGACACCCTCGCGGGAACTGACCTGGAATGTCACGTGCTGCCCGAAACCCTCTGCTTTCTCGGCACCGGCCCAAGCGATGATGTCATAGAGAGTCAGTTTTTCGGCGGGTTCCTGCAACCTGCCGATTTCCACGCCCAGCTCGAACGAAGCCCGGCCATGATAGACGTTCACGAACACTTCAGAAGACTCATAGCGAACGAGCGTCATCTCCTCCTTGACCGGGCGCAGGCCAACATCATTGAGAAACTTAAAACTGGACAGCACGGCTTCCCTAAATTCCAACGTTGCACGTTCTGGACTCGGCTCTTTGTTTAGCATGATCTCCCCCTACTCAGTGACTCGGCGGAACCCAGTACTCACCCTGAAGTGTCCATCCGTGATCTTGAAGCAAGTTTCTCTCTGCTCTTAAGAAGCCCGTGTTGCTCCCAGGGTTTCCAGCAGAGGCATCCCGGATTGGCCTTCCTTCATTCATCGCCTCACGTAACCTGCCAGAGTTCTGTGCCCAGTTCGATTGTGGATTGCCCTGGTCTGGTAAATCCAAGGTGCGCTCACCGGGCTGGACGCCCTCTTTAAGATCGGCCACCTTGCCAATGACCACCGGTGCCGTGCCTCCTGCGATACCAAGGCTGGTTATTTCTGGACCCCCAGCCACGAGAGCACCCGGAACAGCAAAGCTCAGGAAGGTCATCAGCGGCGGCGCAATGTAGTTGTTGACCGTGCCTCTCGCGTATCCGATGACTGGCTGCGAGAACACACCCTGAGCAAAGGAGTTCAGTGGTACATCGCCATTGGTCAGGTAGCTGGAGTGCGTGTTGTTGTCCACCCCGTTTGTCGTTCCGGTCAGGGTCACGGAATTGGAATCTATCTGTGCGTTCGTCACGGCCCCGTTGACCCAGTACCCGCCGCTGTTTCCACACTCGCCGGAACTGCTGCTTTGGTCCACTCTCTCCACTCCACTGCCAGAGTTGTTCAGGTACACGCAGTCATGGCCATCGGGATCAGTGTTGCTTACAGGGTTGTTCTCAACGTAGCTGTACAGGTTCAAGCTCTGGGGATCGCCTCTGTCCCACAACAAGGCCTCATCGGGCTTCATGAAGCGTCCGAGCGACGAGCTGTAGTACCTAAAGTCAAAGTTATCTAAGCCGCTCTCCGTATCGCGTTCTTTGCCGGTAAACTTGTAGTTCTGCGCCACATTTGGGCAATAGTCGCGCTCCACGCCACCGTACGGGTAGTAGTCGATATCTTGTTCGCACACGGTGCCCAGAGCATTCTCCACCACGCCATGCGACCCTATATGGTCAGAGAAATAGTAATGGAGCGCTCCCGCGCTGTCGCTCCGCGCCACCCGTTGACCATTGAAGAAAACATAATTGTTTAACACCTTGCCCGAGAGGTCCGTTTCTGATAGCGGATCGCTTCCGAGGCCCCTCCAGTACAGGGTACCGTTTGTGCCGCTGGTTGGACACGCAGTAGTGACCGTTGCGGCTGCACATTTCTCCACCCGCTCGCCATCGGCGTCGTAGATGTAGCGGTAGCCGGAACTTGTCCAGATGAGGCGATTCTCATCGTCGTACAAGTACGAGGTTGAACCGTTGCCAATCATATTGCCGGCGGCCGGGTGCCCCACTCATTCGCGGTTTTTGCGAATGAGTGGGCGCATTGTCACAATCTGACGGTTCGCGGGATCACAGTCAAGTTCAAACTCTTGTGGTTACTCTGTGAGAATGACCAAAGGCCTGCACCGCTATTATGGAGCCAAGCACCTGCACTTCATAACCTGCAGTTGCTATCGTCGTCAGGCCTTTCTGAATACGGCCCAACGCCGCGATCTGTTTCTGAAGATACTGGAAGAAGCGCGCCGCAAATACCGGTTCGTGGTTCACGGGTATGTCCTGATGCCGGAGCATTTTCACTGGCTAATCACCGAGCCCGAACTGGGCGATCCCTCGGTGGTGATGAAGGTGGTCAAGCAGCGCTTTGCGCGGCGCTTCAACCGAACGCGGCGGCGGCCGCTAGCGGCGCAGATGGAACTCTGGGATTCGGTCTTGGATCGGGTCTGGCAAAAGCGTTTCTACGATTTCAATGTGTGGAGCGAGCGCAAACACATCGAGAAGCTGCGTTACATGCACCGTAATCCGGTAAAGCGTGGGTTGGTGGAACGTCCGGAACAATGGAAGTGGAGCAGCTTTCGCGCGTATCTTTATGGAGAAGTGGGAGCAGTGCGGGTGAATTATCAGGAGTGGCCGCTGGCAATCGAACGCCGTCCAGTGGAGAAATTTAATGACGAGAGCCGCAGGCCGCGCCCACTCATTCGCAAAAACCGCGAATGAGTGGGGCACCCGGCACCCGGCCGCTTGCCCTCGCGCCTCACCCGCAATGAATCCCATAGCCCTGCATCTTGCCACTCACTTCGCCACGCCGCTAGTAGTTTCGTAACAACCTCGATTTTCGAAAGGTGGGCACCACCGGCCTCGACTTCCCGTTCTTTCTTCACACTGCCTGCAGTCGCCGTGAAAGCTGAGGCACTCCACCAAGCCCTGATAGCATACTCCGTAGTACCCACCCTTCGAAAACCGCGAAGGGTGGGGCAGCCCCAGTCTTGGCGGTGCAAAGATGGGCCAGCCCCGATTTTAATACGAATCGTTCGTGGTGCTCACCCTTCGAAAAGCGCGAAGGGTCAGGCAGCCGACGCTTGGTGGTAGCCCTCTCATCAAAATCAAAGGTGGGCCAGCCCCCGATACCTTGGCCTAATTGTTTAAGAACCGGAAGAAACTATTGGTGTCCACTGGTACCGAACTTTACCTTGACTCTAAGGTGTCCAATGGAGTACAAACAAAGATGTGCAGACGGTTGTCGAGACGCCCACTTATCTCGCAATTGCCAACAAGCTCTTTAGCGAGGAGGAGCGGGCGGACATCGTGGCGCTCGTTGCGGCAGACCCGGAATGTGGAGATCTGATTCGTGGAACGGGCGGGTTTCGAAAGGTCCGGGTTGCCCGCAAGGGAATGGGAAAAAGTGGCGGGGCGCGGGTCGTGTATATCTGGCGCAACGGGAAATTTCCGGTTTTTCTGATCACGGTTTTCCCGAAGAATGAAAAAGAAAACCTGTCGATGGCAGAGCGGAACGCGCTAAAGAAACGGGCCGACAGTATTTTCGATGGCATTTTCGAGACCAATGGGGGATAGCATGAAAACGCAGTTCGAGCAGATGATGAACGGCCTTAACGACGTTGAGGCTTTTCTTGCCGGAGAGCAAGAAGGATTCAAGGCACACGTGCCCCATGATGTTGACGTGAAGGCCATCCGCAATCGACTGGGCATGACGCAAGCCAGATTTTCTGACACGTTTGGCTTCAGCCTTGACGCGATCAAGCACTGGGAAGGTGGGCGAAGAACT
Organism: uncultured Acidobacteriaceae bacterium; assembly: GCA_963775845.1. Classification (GTDB taxonomy): domain Bacteria; phylum Acidobacteriota; class Terriglobia; order Terriglobales; family Acidobacteriaceae; genus Acidiflorens. Next base: position 642,048 of record CAVZKN010000003.1, read on the forward strand.
CCCGAAGCGCCAGCTCGAACCCTGCTCACCGTGATCGACAGGAATCCCACTGCAGTGCTCACCGCGCTCAATCCTGCTGCGTTTGCTACAGCGGTCGGCTCCTCCAAACCCGCCACAGCCCGCGTCAGGGCTGCTAGAAAGCGTCGGCCGTCCCGTGCCGCTACAAGGCGAAAAGGGCCCGTGGTGCAACGGTCGAGGGAAAGGACGCAGAGATAATCTCCCCCAGGAACTTGACACTGTCTCCACCACCGCGAACACTGAAGATGACAGAGAGGTGCGCCACGTTCTTAATGACCCCGGATATCCGGGGTCATTTGCTTTATAAGCCCGAAAATGCTGCTCAATACTGTCCCAGCTGCTCCTCTACGTTTACTGCGAATGTGTCTAGTGTTCTTCTTATCTGGTCGGAATCCAGCTTGGGCTCGTGATCCAACTCGGCTCGCGCGTATTTGACCAGGTTGCGCGCCGCGCGGACCTGCATTACCAGTCGTTCTCTCGTGGCCCTTGCCTGGCGCTTCAGGTTTTGCGCGATGTCTCCCTGAAAGCCGACCGCCTCGTCCTCCAGCTCCCACCCTCGTTCCCTTGCTGTCCAGGGCGTGATGCCGATCCGCGTCTCCGCCACTTTCTCCGGATCCACGACTACCTGCGACGGACGCGGCTTCTCGGCCTCGATGCGCTTCAGGTTGGTGGACGCGATCTGCAACGCATAGAGCAGCACACCCGCTTGCTTGTTGTCGATCTTTCCGCCGAGCACCAGCATGGCCACCTGCCTCACCACCGATTGGATGGACTGCGCGTCCTCGAGGACGGGCATCAAAACTTCGACCCCGCCCTTGCCACCGACCTTGACCCGCTCCGGCTGATTTTCGCGGTGAAAGTGGCAGAAGCGCTCCTTGCGCCGCGCGGGCGAACCGCACTGCGTTCCGTTGACCTTGATGTGCTGACAGCGCCGAATCTCTATTCTTTCGCCCATTTCTCGCTCCCAATAAAAAGCGCGGCCACGGGGCCGCGCTGTTTTTTCCCTATCTATATTTATTATTTCATCTCTATATCTATTATTTCATTTTTCAAGGGGGTAAGTGGACACTTGGAGCGAAACTATATCGCCCCTGGTTTCAGGCACTTGCGCCAATGCAGCCGTCTTTTGCCTCTTGACAAGATTTCTGCGTGATGTAACGGATGTTTACCGGTCAGTACCGGGATCCCCCTGGGAGCGATCTTTTAGAGTCAATGACTTAGGGGGTTATTTTTCTCAAGTCTTTGAGGAATAAGGACTTATAAGTTTCCGATTCAACTTCGAGCTAAGAGCCGAAAACTGAGAAGCCGAGATTTCCCACCACTGGCCCGATCGAGGTGCCACCGGCCTCGACTTCTCCTTCTTTCGTCACCACCGCCTTGAGTCCCCGTGAAAGCTGAGGCATCTTCCACCGATTCTGATACCGTCGTCCGTGGCACCCACCCTTCGAAAACCGCGAAGGGTGGGGCAGCCTCAGCCTTGGTGATGTAGAGGTGGGCCAGCCCCCTAGTTGCCCATGTTTCCAATCCCTACTTTGGTATTGATCGATACGTTCGTCCAATAGACTCGCCGCCGAGCTTCTGGCTTAATCGAAGTGCCGCTGATACGAGCAACTGTGAGCATCGCAATCGCCGCACCTCTCACATAACATTCGGCGGACACTGAATGGAAATTGGAGTCACTCATGACCGAGACATCCGCGAGCGCAGTAACGAACGCCGTAGAAATTGGACAGAAGAGCTTTGAGATGCCCCCGCGAGAGGGGATCAGCGTCGCGTGTTTTCTCACCGTCGCCGACCTCGAGCGCTCGGCTCGCTACTACGAAAAGGTCTTCGGCGCTCGTATTCTGACTATGGGTGACGGCAACGCGCCTCCGTACCTTCAACTGGCGAATATCTGGATGATTCTGAACGTTGGGGGCGGGCCGACCCCGGATAAGCCGACGGTCACGCTCAGCGTCCCCGACCCGAATCACATCAACAGCTTTATGAATTTCCGGGTCGCGGATATTCAAGCTTGCTATGAATTATGGAAAAGTCGAGGAGCCGAGTTCATCACGCCACCGATCCCCAAGTACGGCGAGATCCGCTGCTACATCCGCGATCCTGATGGCTACATTATCGAAGTCGGACAGAGCACCGACCTCACTTACGGGTAACTCTCGGTTAATGCTCGACCGGACGGGATTTTGCAAATACAGCACCAAAAAACTGGCAACGCCAAGCCATGACGGCCAGGGTTGACGAAATCGGGGTGTTTATGCTTGTAACCGTTTGGTTACGTGTTCAATGGATCATTGGCGCAAGCAGGCCGTAGCGGTCCCTAACGTTCTGCCGACTTTTCCTGCCTGCCCCGCTCCAGGGCGATACAATAGAGGCGTGCGTATCCGGTCCCTAATATTGTTCTTTGCCTTGCTGACGGCGATTTCGCTGGCTCAGAACTCGCCCAGCAAGCCGGCTCCCGGCCCAGCTACCCAAAACAAAGCCGCTTCCGATAAGCCCTCCGCTTCCACGCCCGACACCGAAACCAGCTCCAGCCACGATACGAGAATCGATATCACCCCGCCCAAAGATGACGACAAGCTGCATCCCACCAGCAAAGCGGCGGTCGCGGGCCTCGAACCGAGCGAAACTCCCGACGACTCCGGCATCCAGGAATTTCACCCCTGGAATCCGATGAAGGCAATCAAAGACGACGAAGTAGGAGATTTTTATTTCAAGCGCAAGAACTACAAAGCGGCGCTGGAACGCTACAAAGAGGCGCTCTACTACAAAGATGGCGATGCCGTAGCGAGCTTCCGCATCGCGGAATGTCAGGAGAAGTTAGGCAATAAAGCTGAAGCCAGAAAGTTCTACGAGCAGTATCTGAAGATTCTCCCCGAGGGCCCGTTCGCCAAAGATGCTCACGCCTCGCTGGATAGATTAGCGAAAGCGCAATAGGTTTTTGTGGTGACGGGCGACTTGCCCGTCCAACTCGCTCTTACTTACTCCCAAAAAGTTTGTCATCCCGAGCGAAGCGAGGGAATCTGCAGTTTGCCGCAAACTACAGATCCCTCGCTTCGCTCGGGATGACAATTCAGACGAGAATTCGCGCACTTTCCGAATCGTCAAAGGCTCGCACCCGAAACTTATTTCTCCACCCTCGAAAACTCTCCCGTGCTGGCATTCACCGCCACGCGCAGCTTGGCCGTCTCCCGGTCCGTCCCATAGATAACGTGCCACAAGAGTTCATTCGATTGCCGGTTCCAATCGAGAACATAAAAAACCGGCGTGTCGCCTTCCTTCTGCAGCAACTTATCTCCGCCGTGCTCCTGCGCAATCGAGAAGGCCTTATCCGTATCGACTTTTAGAAACTGCACGTTAAACACCTGCGTGCTCGAATTCGTCGGGCTGTAAGTATCGTCGACGCCGTGAGAAATATCGCCGTTGGCCCAGGTATAGGTCTTGGTGGAGTGCGTCGCCACGGACGCGAACCCAACCCGCCACTCCGTTCCCTTGCCGTCGCGGCCTTTCGAGTCTCCCGGCGCCGACTCGGCCCGAAAGGGCTGCACATCCGGCGCCCATCCCCGCGCGGCGACATAGCATTTGAATAACGCGCTGCTCCCGGTGATTGCCTCCGGAGCTTTCGGTTTGGGAGCTTCCGTTGCCGTAGGCTGGGTCGGCGTCGAAGAACATGCGGACATCAATCCTGCTGCTAGAATTGCTACGGCAACGCCAAGTTTTTTCATTAACGGTATCCTGACTCTTCTTTCATTCGCGATTTGTGCGGAACCATTCGCGAATCATTGTACTGAACTCAAGTATTGAACTAAAGCCATGAATTCCTATCTGGAACGCTTGCGGCGGGAACTCGAAGATGCAATCGGAAATGCCAGCGCCAGCGATCTGGCTCGCGCTCCCGCCGAAAAGTGGAGCACAGCACAAATCCTCGAACACCTTCTCCTCACCTATAAAAATACCAACCGCGGTCTGGCGAAATGTATGGAGCAAGGCCGTCCCCTGGCCACGAAGCCGACGCTGAAAGATCGGTTGGCGACAGCAATGGTGGTGAATTTAGGATACCTGCCCGAAGGCCGCAAAGCTCCGGAACGCACGGTCCCGCAAGGCATGTCGCCCGACGCGCTACAGACAGCCTTCACGCCCGAGTTGCAGCAGATGGTGATTGGTTTTGATGAATGCGAGCGCCGCTTCGGCGCGAAGACGAAAATTCTGGACCACCCGATCATCGGCCCGCTCACGGCAGACGAGTGGCGAAAATTCCATTGGGTCCACGGAAGACATCACGCGCGCCAGATTCGCCACCGCCTGGGAAAGTCCTGAGATCGGCTGTGCGCTCAAGATCGGGAAGCGGCTCGACTACTTGGTTGTGTCGCCGTCGTTCTTAGTGATAGCAGGTTTATTGTCGCCGATCTTTTCCGGCTCTTTCACCTGTTCCTTGTCTTTGTTCTTATCTTTGTCGTTCGGCGGCGTTCCCATCTTGTGAAGCTGGTCCTGCATGTTCTCCAGATCTTGCCGGGCGGTATCGACCACCCGCTGCTTGGTCTCAATATCTTTCTTGTATTGCGCGTCTTCCTGGTCCCACTGCGACGGATTGCGCACGCGGTTGGCGGCGTTGGCATACATCTCCGCCACTTTCAAACGATATTCCCGCTGCTCAAGGTCAAGTTCGTGGCTCAGGAAGTCGACTTTCTCTTTCTGCTTGTCCACCTTTTTTTGCAATTCGGTCGCTGTCTTCTGGCTTTCGGCAGCAGCCGCGGGATCGTTAGCCACTGCCGTCGTGGCCAGCGTCGTCTTCACATCCTCGGGAGCCGGCGGCGGCCCGACCACGCTGATCCCGTCATCGGACGGAAGATTGTCGTTATCAAAATGCCTGATCGTCGTGTCAGAGTCGCCCTTATTCTTCCGGGCCGCCCGCGCGGCGTCGCCCAGCGATTGAGCGGACGCGCCTGTATTGCCTAAGACGACGCCCAGAGTGGTCCCCAAGATGACGCCCGAAATAAAATAACGGCCAAATGTGAAGAGAACTGTGCGCTTCATATGTCTCTATCCTTTCGCAGCTTGCGATCCATTCGCGGCTGCCGTTGCTAATGTCAAAATTTCCTCTTCGGAGTTCGTCGACAATTTCCCCGCGCCCTCGAGAAAAGATCCGATCCGCTGGTCGATCCTCGCCGCTTCGCTGGCAATGGTTGTCGCCAGGCGGGCCAATTCCGGATCGCGGTGGCAATCCAATTTCTGTGTCTGCTGGGCGATGGTCGTCATCGATGCCAGCAGGTCGAGCACAAGTTCCGTCGAGATCTCCCGGTTCTTCCTGTGATCGTGCCGCACCCGCTCTATGTCCGTCTTGTCAGTGACGACCAGCGCCGTCCCCATCAAGCTTGCGTCTTCGGCCAGAACAGGCGAAGCGTTCACTTCGAGCACTTGCGTGTCACCACTGCGCGTCACATAGTTGAGCAGGAGCCCACGCACTGCCGCCTTCCCGGCCAGGGCCGGAGCAAGAGCCTCCTCCACCGTCAAAGCGGCCGCTCCAACTTCCTTTGCAGGACGCACCGTAGACGTGCGAAATAAATCAATCACACGCAGCCCGGAAGGCGACGCGAATCCGAGCAACTGCCGCGCCACCTGGTTCGTTTGCCGTACCAGTCCGGTGGTATTCAAGAACAAAACGCCGCAAGAAAGATTGGCGAGAATCGTCGAACTGAGGGAATCGGAGGCCTTAGCCTTGCGCCGCTCCGAAAGATGCTGCGCGGCCAGTTCGTGCTTCTGCTGCTTCAGTTGCTGAATGACCGAATGGTAGGCGTGGATCGGCAATCCCTCCGCCGCCAATGGAGAGTGATTCAGCGATTCAGGTTCCTCCGCCAGACTCTTCCGCAGATGCCGGATCACGAACCACCCAAGCCCGAAACTGGCCATGGCTGCGAAAAGAAGCATCGCCATGCGCAGCACGAGGGGATTGACCAGCAACCTCACAGCGCCCTCCAATACCAGTGCAGGATGCGATTGCCAAAGGCGAACGACAGCAGTCCCATCGCGCCCAGAAATACGCCAAACGGCATCTCGTAGTAGCGCAGGGCAAGCCGCGCCGATTGCCACGCCCGCCGCCGCGCCTGCCCGGGAGGGGTGCCGCGCGCCTCGATCCGCCGAACCCGTTTCATCCAGATCGCCAGCACCGTGCCCAGTCCAAACAGCGATCCCGCCAGCGATGCGGCAAAAATCGTCAGCACCGTCAGCTTCGTTCCAAGAAACGCCCCGATCATCGCCATCAGCTTGACGTCGCCGAATCCCATTCCTTCGACGCCGCGCGCCCGCAAATAAATAGCTGCCGCGCCATAGAGAAACGACGCTCCCACCGCCGCGCCCAGCAGCGAATCCGAGAGCGACCAGAATCGCCACGAAATCTCGCCTCTGATCGCCGGCGATACTACCCCTGGCATGATGCGCGAAGCCAGGTCATCCACCGGAACCACCAGGCTGAACAAGATCCCGATGGCCAGCCCCGGCAAAGTCATAGCGTCGGGCAGCAACTTGGTCTCCGCGTCGGTAAAGATCAACCCCAGCAGCAGGAAGCCCAGCACCGCGCACTTCAGCATTGCCAGCGACAATCCAAAATGCAGGTAACAGCCAAGAAACAACAGCCCCGTTAGCAGCTCCACCACCATGTAGCGAGGCGAGATCGGCTCTTTACACTCGCGGCACCTGCCGCCAAGAATCAGCCAGCTGAAGACCGGCACATTGTGATAAAGCGGAATCATCTTCCCGCAGTGCGGGCAAGCCGATCGCGGACTCACCACGGACTTCCCACGCGGCAGCCGGTAAATGCACACGTTCAGGAAGCTGCCAAAGAGCAGCCCGTAAGCGAAGATGGCAATGCCAACCAGAGATTCCACGGTGTCTAAGTGCCCGTTAGGCTAGGACTTGCTCCGATTATAAGCCGCTCCCGTGAGGCTTTCTAAGTACGAAGGTCACGGCACTTCTGAGGCTTCAGCTATAAGCTACTCGGAGCGAAGAAACTTGTAATCCAGAATCGACACCGCCAACCCAAAAGCGTCGGCGCCATCGGTGTTCGCTACCGCGTCCTTGACCCGAATCAGCCGCGCCTGGCAAAGTACATTGCTGTTCTTCTGCCCGGAAATCTCTTCCGGCATCTCGAAGATAAGTTCCAGCAGCGCATTGACCGGCATCGGCTGCGGTCCATGCAGTAAAACGCCCGACTGGCTAATATTCTGAATTTCGGCCTCATACCAGACACTGAGATTCTTCCCCCGGTAGCGCACTGGAATATTCAATTTCAGCCGCCGCGCCCGTGGCATCCAGGTAGGCTTCTTTTGGCCCGAGCGCCGCCGCACCGCCGTCGTCTCCGCCAGCGGTTCATCGACTTGGTGGCCGCGGCGCATCGTCTTCCAATCGTACTGATAAGCCGTCGCGCACAGCACGCAGACCTGGTAATACTCTCCATTCGGAGACCGCCGGGGCCAGGAAAACTCATGCGAACACCGCCCCAGCATCAAAACATCCATGAGGTTTTGCGGCATGATGACAAATGTCCCCATCCAATGGACATCTCCATCTTCCGCTGCCCCAAAGGTTCTGAACAGGTTACTTTCGGGCCGAGCGCGTATGACTTATGCTCTTTCGGATGGATGCAACCGTACACTCACGAACGGGCTTCATTCTGGCCGGTGGCAAAAGCACCCGCATGGGATCGGACAAAGCCTTTGTTGAGTTTGGCGGCCAAACGCTTCTTGATCGCGCGACAAAGGTAATGTCCGAAGCTTGCGAAACGGTGACCATCGTCGGCGATCCCGCCAAATTTGCCGAATATGCAGAGGCGAAGAAGCTGGCGGTCGTAAGTGACATTTTTCCGGGATGCGGCCCGCTAGCCGGCATCCACGCCGCGCTTACGCACTCATCGGCAGAGTTGAACCTGATGCTGGCCGTGGATATGCCGCACGTGACAGCCGAACTTCTGAAGTTTCTTTTTGCAGCGGCGGAAAAGAACAACGCCGTGGTCACTGTGCCCCGTACTACTCAGGGCTTGCAGCCGCTCTGCGCAATTTACCGGCGCGAGTTCCAATCGGTTGCGGAGCTGGCGCTAAGGGCAGGGAAGTACAAGATCGACGCCGCCTTTTCCGATATATCCACGCACATCATCGACGAGGCCGAACTGGCGAAGTCTGGCTTCGCCGAACAGAATTTCTTCAACGTCAATACCCCGCAGGATCGGGTAGTGTCCTAAAGTAGTTTTTTCACCACGGAGACACAGAAAAAAACTTGACCTGTAAGAACCAGAAGGCGATCGTTTTGCCGCGGCGTTGGCTTTCTCTGTGTCTCCGTGACTCCATGGTGCAAAAAGGCAAATCAGGACACTACCTCAGGATCGACTGGCGGCTGAGCGACGAGCTTGCCGCAAGCCGATTAGTGCGCCACGAACTCGCGCACGGTCTTCAAAAACAGTTCCGGCTGGTCCACAAACGTCATGTGCCCGCTCTTCGGCACGATAGCGAGTTGCGATCCGGCGATCTTTTCGTGCATCTCCTTCGACATTTTCGGATCGCTCTCATCGTGATCGCCCACGATGATCAGCGTAGGCACCTTGATCCCGGAAAGCCGGTCGACATACTCGACCTCCTTCAAATTACCGTCGATCACGAACTCCCCATCCGAGCCCCACATCTCGCGATAAACATCCCAAGCTGTGCCCGTATTGTCATTGACAGGGTCGTAATTCGGATCAGGCCGGTTCTGGTAGAGATAAGGAAAATATCCCTTGCCCCACGCCAGCTTTGCGTACTCCTCGGAATAGCGCCCATGCTCCCAGACCTGGCCCTTGCCGAACAGCCCCGCGGTCTCAAGTGCGATGAGGCGATCGCGATCTTTTGCATCCATCTCGCCCTTCATTTTAGCCAGCGCCTCATTGATCTCTTTCGTGCTCGAGAAGGTGCTGCCGAGAATGAGATGAGAAAGATTCTTCTGATACTTGAGCGCATAAGCCTGCACCAGCACGCCGCCGAAAGAATGGCCCAGCAGGCTGATCTTGCCCAGGTTCAGCGCCTGCCGCACGGCTTCAATATCTTCGACCATGTTCGCGACCGTGTATTGCCCGGCGTCCTCGAACTTGGACGACTTGCCCGAACCGCGCTCGTCGATGAACACCAGCCGGTTGGTGCGCATCAGCGGCAACAAGTGTGGCAAGAAATAATCGTGCGACGCGCCCGGGCCGCCGTGAATAATCATCAAAGGCGCGCCTCGTCCCACAGCCTCGTAGTAAATCAAAGCTCCATGGCTCTCTACGAACCCCGCTTGAATGGGAAACAGGTTGCGAGCTTCAGAAGATTGAGCAGAACAAATGAGAACGGCTGTGAGGACTAGCAGCAGAACCAGCAGGATTTTTCGCATCCCGAGATGCTAGCACGGCCCGGCTGCACGTAACACTTGAGCCGCGCTCGATCTCATGCCATGCTGATACCCATGGCCGCAGGCGAAACCCTGGCTCCCTACATCCAGTTCAAAGACGTCTCCAAAGCCTTTGGAGACCGAGTTGTCCTCAAGAACGTCAGTTTTGACGTCCTCCCCGGCGAGATGGTCTGCATTCTAGGCCGCAGCGGGGTAGGGAAATCCGTAGCCCTTCACAACATCATGGGATTTCTGAAGCCGGATTCCGGACGCGTCATCGTCGCCGGCCAGGACATTACCGACTACAACCAGGTTCAACTCGAACTGATTCACAAAAAGGTCACGATGGTATTTCAGAATGGAGCCCTTTTCGATTCCCTGACCGTGGGCGAAAACGTAGCCTTCCCGCTGCGCGAAAGAAAAGAACTTTCAGAAGACCAGATCTACCAGGTAGTCGATGGACTGTTAGAAATGGTAGGCGTGAAGGAGATGCGCGACCTGCTGCCGTCCGACCTTTCCACCGGAATGAAACGTTCGGTGGCCATAGCCCGAGCGCTCGCCGCCCAGCCCGAGTGCGTGCTCTACGACGAGCCCACCACCATGGTCGATCCGCTGATGGGAAATCTTCTAGGCGATCTGATCGCGAGGCTAAAACTGCAACTCCACCTGACCTCGGTAGTAGTCACCCACGACATGCGTCTGGCCAAAAAACTGGCCGACCGCCTCGTCTTCCTGCACGAAGGCCAAGCAATCTTTTTCGGTCCTTACAAAGAAATGGAAAAATCAACCGAGCCGATTATCCAGGAATTCCTGGAACTGGACGAACTGAAGTTGGAAGCCTAAAAGCAGTGGTCAGTTCCCAGTAACGGCCCCCAGGTTTTACTGAGAACCGATTACTGGCAACCGGCAACGGCCCCTAGAATCCTTGTTGCACCAGCTCTTCGACCGACAGCGAACTCTGCGCCGGAGTGCCGCGCATCATCTTCTCGACATACTTGGCAATGACGTCAGCCTCGAGATTGATCGGATCGCCCGGCTGCAACGAGCCCAGGTTGGTCAAATCAACCGTATGTGGAATGATGGCGATGGTGCAGCGGTTCCCTTCAAGCTTGGCCACGGTCAAGCTGATGCCCTCGATCGAAATCGATCCCTTGAACACCGTGTACTTCTCGATGTCCGAAGGCAGTTCAATATGCAGCCACCAGTTTTCGGAGTCCGCGATGCGCTCGAACTCGATCAGCTTGCCGACGCCATCGACGTGCCCTTGCACGATGTGCCCATCAAAACGTCCATCGGCCTTCATCGGCAGTTCAAGGTTTACGAGCGCGCCTTCGTGCATGCGCGAGAACGAAGTTCGCACCCAGGTTTCGGGCGCCAGGTCGGCGCAAAACGATTTCGGCTTGATGTCCAGCGCGGTCAGGCAAACACCGCTCACCGAAATGCTGTGCCCCTCCTTCAATTCTTTAGGAGTGCTAGACGCCTGAATGGTGATCCGCCGGTTTTCTCCCCGCTCTTCGATCTTCACAACTTTTCCTACCTCTTCAACAATTCCAGTAAACATAAGTGCCGTTCTCCTTTGTTTGATTGCCCTAATTAAACTCCTCATTACCAAAAACTTGTCATCATTACTAAAATCTTGTCATCCTGAGCGAAGGACCTGCTGTTTACCGCGAACTCTTAACTCGCATACGGATCGCGCAAATATCCCTCCACGGCAAAATCTTCGCCAAACCGATGCAGCTCGATCGCCTGCAAGCAGAGCCGCTTCCCATGCAAATCTTCACTGGCAACAAACGAGACCGCGCGGTCGCCAAAAATCTTCGGAGCATAATACAAGAACAACTTGTCGACTTCGCCCGATGCCAGCGCTGCTCCGTTCACCAGCGCTCCGCCTTCGATCAACAGGCTGGTGATTTCCATCTCGGCAAGAGTCTTGAGAATGGCGGAGAAATCGGGCCGCCCATCGGGCGTAGCCGACACTTGTTGCACCCGGATTCCTTTCGCTTCGAGCGCTCGGCGCAACGGCTCATCCGGGCTCGAACAAAACACCAGAACATCGTTATCGGCGGTCGCGATCACGCGCGATTCCGGCGGTATCCGCAAATAAGAATCAAGAATCACCCGCCACAACTTGCGCCGCCTCGGTCGCTCGCTGCGATCCGTCAGCAGCGGATCATCCGCCATCACCGTGCCCACTCCCGCCAGAATCGCGTCACTCTGATGGCGTAGTTGCTGCACGTGCGCGCGAGCCGCCTCGCCCGTGATCCAATGATACCCCCGAGGCGCGCCCTCAGACGCCGCTGCGGAAGCGCCAGTTCCGGTTCCCGGTTGAGCCGAACCCGCTTTCGTCGTGACTGGTTTCTTGACGTCGGCAATCTTTCCATCCAGCGTCATTGCTGATTTCAGTGTAACCAGCGGCTTGCGAAACCGTATGTACTTGGCAAAACTCTCATTCAGTCTCTTCGCTTCCGCCTCGCACAGGCCAATTTCTACTTTGATTCCCGCACTTCGCAACCTGGAAAATCCCCGCCCAGCCACTTGCGGGTTCGGATCCTGCATCGAGCACACCACCCGCGAAATTCCAGCCGCAAGCACCGCCTCCGCGCAAGGCCCCGTGCGCCCCTGATGCGAGCAAGGCTCCAGATTCAGGTAAAGAGTTCCGCCCCGTGCCGCGCTGCCAGCCCGCTCCAGCGCAAGGACCTCAGCGTGTTTGACGCCATCATAAGTATGCGTCCCGGCTCCGACTTCGCGTCCCGACGAGTCCACCACCACCGCGCCCACCGCGGGATTCGGCGACACCAGTGCAACGCCCGCACGCGCCAGTTCCAGCGCCCGTCGCATATATTGTTCGTCGATGGTCATGTAAGAGCCACGGCACCACGGAGACACAGAGACACGGAGAAAAGCAATTCACAAATTGCGAGGGGGCACATTAGAATTTTCGTCTTCCTCATCGGGCTCTGCCAATGCTACCGCGCCAGATCGATCTTGCGGACCGCGTTTCTTGGGCGACGGCACACCCGCCAAAGGATCAACATGCGGATCCCCAAGGCCTCGGAGGGCGCGCGGGGACTGAACCGGCTCAGCACGAAGCGCAGAACCAACCACAGGGCCACGACGCCAATTCCCAGTTGCCACCAGACGCTCATCAAAAACCTTCCTCCGTGCCTCCGTGTCTCCGTGGTGAATTCTCACGCGAACAGCGACTCCACAAATTCCTTAGGATCGAACGGCAGCAAATCCCCCGCCTTTTCTCCCACGCCCACATACCGCACCGGCAGTCCTAGCTCGCGCGAAATGGCCACCACCACGCCGCCTTTGGCCGTCCCATCCAACTTGGTTAAGACAATTCCGGTGACGCCCGATGACTGCGTGAACTGCCGTGCCTGTTGCAATCCGTTCTGCCCGGTCGTCGCATCCATCACCAGCAAAGTCTCATGCGGAGCCCCCGGAACAATCCTTTGCGCCGTGCGTTTCATCTTTTCCAGTTCCAACATTAGATTTTGCTTGGTATGCAGTCGTCCCGCAGTGTCGACGATCACATAATCGGTTTTGCGGGCCGTGGCCGCTTGCAGCGCGTCAAACAGCACCGCCGACGGATCGCCCCCCGTCTTCGTCTTGATCACTTCCGTCCCCGTCCGCTGTCCCCAAATTTCCAGTTGCTCGATAGCCGCTGCGCGAAAAGTATCGGCGGCGCACAGAAGCACTGTCTTGCCCTGCCCCCGCAGTACGTTCGCCAATTTCCCGATCGTTGTAGTCTTGCCGGTGCCGTTCACGCCAACCACCACGATCACCTCCGGAGTCCCGTTCACCCTGGTGACCGGCTGCGAACTGGTCGCCGTCAGAATTGTCAGCAATTCCTCTTTCAGCAGCCGCTTCAGTTCCTCGACGTCCTTGATCTGTTTGCGGTCAGCTTTATCGCGCAGCTTCTCCAGCACTTCGTGCGTAGTGGTGGTGCCAAGGTCGGCGCCGATGAGCGTGGCTTCGAGGTCGTCGAGCGTGGAGCGGTCAATCTCTTTGCCGATGGAAACAACTTCTTCAATGCGCTCAGCCAGATTCTCGCGGGTCCGCGAGACTGCCTGCTTCATGCGCTCTATAAAACTGGGTTTCTTTTCTTCGTCCAGGCTGCCAAAAAGAGTTTGAATCATGAGGTGTCCGGCAATGATCGTCCAACAATGATCGTCCAGCAATGATTATAGGAGAAGCGACCGGCGAGGATTGGTAATTTGTGATTTGTAATTGGAAGCCCAAATTGTTTTGGGTCGGAAAATTAGCAATTACAAATTGTCAATTACCAATTTTAAGTGCGGGTAGTTTCGACCACGATAGGATCATCCGGCACTGGCACCGGTGCTGCGATTGCGATTGCTGCTTGCGTCGCAACCTTCGGCGCCGCGGATTTCGCCAGCCGTATCTCTCCCCGCGCAAACACCGCCAGCAAGGCAGCCACGGCAGTCGGATCCAGCCGCTGTCCGGAAAGATTTTGAATAATCCGAATAGTCTCGGCTATATCGAATGCCTGCTGGTAAGGACGATTGGTGGTCAGCGCATCAAAAGTATCCGCGACCGCGATAATGCGCGCCAGCAGCGGTATCTCATCGCCCTTCAGTCCATAAGGGTATCCGCGTCCGTTGAGGGCTTCATGATGCAGTTCGATTCCCGGCAGCATCTCCCGCAATTGCGGCACCGGACGCAGAATGTTCGCACCCTTGGTGGTATGCGTCTTCATGATCTCGAATTCTTCCGGTGTCAGAGCGCCCGGCTTCTTCAGGATGCGATCTTCAATGCCAATCTTGCCCACATCGTGCAGCTGTGCCGACACGCGCAGAATCTCGATAAAGTTTTCATCCAATCCCATCTCTTTCGCGATCAGCATCGAGTATCGGGTCACCCGGTCAGAATGGCCGCGCGTGTACGGGTCCTTTTCATCGACTGCGCCGGCCAGCATCTGGATCGACCCCATGAACAGCGCTTTATTTTCGTCGGCCGCTCGCCGCAGATCCTCGACGAACTGTTCCAGTTCTTCCGACATTTTGTTGAATGTCGTTGCCAGTTCGCCAATCTCCGTCCGTGTTTTCACGTGCACGCGCTGCGAAAAATCGCCCCGGGCAATCGCTCGGCTGGATTGCGCCAGAACCTGCAATGGACTGGTGATCCGCCGTGCCGACAGAATGCTCACGCCCACGCTCAGAAACACCGCCAGCCAGGCCAGCAGACGCCCCGTGCGCTGCATCTCGTAAATTCCGCGGTAGGCTTCCAGCCGCGGTTTTTGCACCACTACCGCCCAGTCCAGCGAGGTCACCGGACTGTAGGTTCCCAGCATGTCAATATTTTTTGGCCCATCGTGAACACTGAACTCCCGCGTTGCTACCAGTTGTGCCTTCGCTCCCTCGCCGACGAAACTCCGTACAATCTCGAAGTGGCTCATGTCTTGCCCGGTGGCGTACTGCCCCGTCGCTGCCGCCACCAGTCGCCCCTGGCTGTCGACCACATACGGTATCAAGCCACTCCGGCTGACCTGCTCCAGGCGAAGAATCAAGTACTCGAGATCGACCACGGTTCCAATCATGCCGAGGAAATGTCCGTCGTACATAATCGGTGAGCTCACCAGCATTACCGTTCGCGCCGACTTCCCGCTTCCCACCGTCAACGGCTGCCCGCTGAAGACGCGCCCTTCGCTCGCCGCCTGGTAGGCTCGCTCCAGTTCGCGCCGTAAGAATGCATCCGGCTCAATGCGCCCCGCCGAAATCCCCTTGGCATCCGTATTCAGCAAGGTTGCGTAAGCGATGTCATTGGACGAGGAAACAAAATTGCCCAGCATGGCGCGCAGTTCCGGCGTAAGCAGTTTCTGCGCCGCCTTCTCGGCTGCCAGATCTTTTCCGCCGGGATTCGCCAGCATCATCACCTGAATGGAGGACGACAAATTCGTCAGCATCATGCGCAGCGCTTCCTGGTGCTGTGAAATGTCGTCGGCCAGCGACCGCGTGACCGTATTCTGCAACAACATTTCGTTGGTTCGAAGGCGCTCCCGATTCATGGTCTCGATCTGCGCCGAGTAGAAATACATGGGCAGAACGCTGATCGCCAGCAGCACGCCAAGAATGACGTAGAGCAGAGGCACCCGCGCGGGAATGGAAACCTTAACCGTCAAAAGGCAGTCCTGTCGGCCCAAGCGCGGGGAAGGGATGGGCCCGTAGTCACTCAATTCTAATTGGCTCTGCGGGGCCGATCTAAGGTGCTTATGGTACAGTTCACCATTACCGAGGTACCCCAACGCTGGTCACCGTGGTATGGGGGACGGTGCTCGTAGGGGGACGGGCGACCCGCCCTTCCGCGGCCGTTGCGCGCTTCCCCCTTCTGAATTATCGGCATCTAAATTATGGGCATCTAAGGTAGGCAGTTCTCGGTCTATAATTAAGGCCTGTCGGCCCTGGGGTGCTGTATGCCGTCCTTCAACTTTCAACGGTGTTGCTGTTCCTCGCTCGCGATCTTGTGCGTTCTTTCCCAGTTAACATTCGCCGGCGGCACGCCCCCGCCAAGAATCTCGCGCCTGACCCGCGAACAGATCATCCACGCCTTCAATGACGAGTTGATCTATATTCGGACGAATTTTCCTCAAGGAAAGACTGGACTGAAGCTCAAGAACGGGGCCATCACTCCGAGCGGCCCTGAATTGCAACGACTGATGTCCCTGTGGGGTCCGGCCGCCAAACCCGGCGAGCGCGCGCGCATTAGCGCCATCTTCATCAAAGACGACTATATTCGCTTCGAGATCAATGGCGGTCCGTTAAGAGGCCAGAAATGGTATCAGCGTTTAGAGGTTGGAGGTGCGGTAGGCGGCGGCCCGATTGCCCCGACCGACCCTTCGAAACTCAACTCCCACGGCAGCTTCGTCGATCTCTACTTTGACCAGTACGTCCCCGAGATCACCGGACCGGAACTAAAAGACTTGCTGCGCCCCGTCTTTGATTTCGACGCCAAATCCGGCCGCGACGCTTATCTGGAAACCGTCCCTCCACAGGTTAAGGACGCCATCAGCGACCATCGCGTGCTGGTCGGCATGAACCATGAGATGGTCATCTACTCCAAAGGTCGCCCCCCGAAAAAAGTACGCGAGAATATGAGTGGCCCCGACGGCCCCATCGAGTACGAAGAATGGATCTACGGTGAGCCTCCGCAGGATGTAGATTTCGTCCGCTTCATAGGCGACGAAGTGATCCGCGTCGAGACGATGAAAGTGGATGGCCAGAAAATTATTCGGGCAGCCAAAGAGATTGACCTCGGCACCGCCACCGTGGCCAAGAAGCAGGACGAGCACCCGGCCAACGCGCCCACCCTGCGCCGTCCGGGAGAAGAGATGCCCGATGCCGATCCCGCGGCCAGCGCCAACCGTGTACCCTCTCTTGGCGCGCCGCTACCTGGTAGCCCCGGTGGCTCTCCGGGCGGCGTTCCCGGCAGCAATCCTGGCCCGCCCGCCGGTCCCGGAAGTACTCCCGGAGGTAGCCCAGGAGGCACCAACGGCCCCGACCTCAACTGGACCTCGGCCTTCGCTGGAGGCTCGCTTTGATTCTGGATGGCCGCGGTCTATAAAGGGGTTACTACCTCAAAAGTAAACAGCGCTGCGCTGGCTCGATCACCCGATCACCTCCTAAACTAGAGAAGTGAAGATCGCCCTTGGCCAGATCAATCCTACCGTAGGAGATTTTTCCGGCAACGCAGCCCGGATCGTTCAGTTCGCACAAAAGGCGCACGCCGCCGGTGCCAGCCTGATTTTGTTTCCCGAGCTCTCCGTCTGCGGATACCCACCGCGCGATTTGGTCGAGCGGCCCTCGTTTGTGGCCCGCAATCAAGCGACGGTAGAGAAGATCGCCGCCGAAACAGAGGGAATTGCGGTGATCTGCGGCTTAGTCACTGCGGCCCACGCCGACTCTGGCAAGAAAGTAATGAACTCTGCCGCTCTTCTGCGCGATGGCAGCATCGAGTTCATTCAGTCGAAGATGCTCCTGCCCACCTACGACGTCTTCGACGAGATGCGCAACTTCGCTCCCGCCAGGAGCCAGCAACTCTTCGGCTTCCATGGCAAGCAGATGGCGCTGACTATCTGCGAAGATGCCTGGAACGACAAGCGCTTTTGGAATCGCCGCCTCTACGGCATCGACCCCGTGGAAGAGCTAGTCCGGGCTGGAGGCAACTTCGTCCTCAACATCTCGGCATCGCCTTTCTGGATGGGCAAGCGTGAACTCCGCCGCGATATGTTGACAGCCATCGCGAGCAATCAAAAGGTTCCCGTTGCCATGGTGAATCAGGTAGGCGGCAATGACAGCCTGCTCTTCGACGGATCAAGCCTGGTGATAGCGCCCAACGGCCAAGTGATCGCGCAAGCGAAATCGTTCGAAGAAGACCTCATTTATTTCGACTCCGAGAAGCTGACCGGAGATATGCACGAACAGATCGCGGGCGAAGAGGCCAGCGTCTACCAGGGTTTGGTTCTGGGAACCAGAGATTACGTGCGCAAATGCGGCTTTCAACGAGCCATCATCGGACTCAGCGGAGGCATCGACTCCGCGTTGACTGCATCGATCGCGGTCGATGCACTGGGCGCTGAAAATGTGACTGGCGTCGGCATGCCCGGCCCCTACTCGTCCCAGGGATCGATCGACGATGCCCGCGAACTGGCCGCGAACCTGAAGATCCGTTTCGACCTGCTTTCGATTAACGATATCTACGAATCCGTCTGCCGAACCCTGGCGCCAGTGTTCGCCGGCCTGCCCTCCGACGTCACCGAAGAAAATATTCAGTCGCGCGCCCGCGGATTGCTGCTCATGTCAATGTCTAACAAGTTTGGAGCTCTCGTGCTCTCGACCGGCAACAAGAGCGAACTGGCTGTCGGCTACTGCACCCTGTACGGCGATATGGTGGGAGGCTTAGCTGTCATCTCCGATGTGCCGAAGACGTTAGTTTATCGTCTGAGCGCCTATGTGAATTCGTGCCGCAAAGTGATTCCGGAAACGACCATCGAAAAGCCGCCTTCCGCCGAATTGCGAGCCGAGCAGAAAGATTCCGATTCGCTTCCACCCTACGAAGTGCTCGATGTAATTCTCGAGGCTTACGTGGAAGAGTCGCATTCCGCCGAAGAGATTGTTCGCGACCACAACTTCGATCCCAACCTGGTGCGCCGCGTGATCCGAATGGTCGAGCGCAGCGAATATAAGCGCCAGCAAGCAGCTCCCGGAATCAAAATCTCCGCGAAGGCGTTCGGCTACGGACGAAGATTTCCCATAGCCGCTAAGTCAGAGATCTAATGACTGAACGTAGGCACACCGCCCTCGGCTGTCCAGCGAGCGCAACCCGCGACTTCGGAGCGTCGTCGAGCAAAAAATGACAACATCACGAGTTTTTGTAACAATCGTCTTCGATCGGAAAATTATGACAAGCCTGCTCCGCACGTCGCTAGCTGTTCTGCTCTTCACCGGCATCATCGCCGCGCAAACTCAACCGACTCTCCAGACGAGGCCAGCCTCCACCGAGGTCAAGACGACCCTGCCGACCGAAGAAACCGTCAACTCTTTCCTGTTCCAGATGCTAGGCTACGATGCTTCGAAGACGTGGAAGGTGACCTCGATCCGCCCCTCCGAAGTCGCGGGGTTGGCCGAGGTCACGGTGCTGATCAGCGATCCACAGGGCTCCAACGTGAACAAGTTGCTGGTGAGTTCCGATGGCAAACATTTCGTAACTGGCGAGATTCTTCCCTTTGGCGCAAAGCCCTTCGACGAAGCCCGAGCCAAGCTGGAAAAGGGCGTCAATGGCCCCACCAAAGGACCGGCAAAGGCCGCGGTGACGATTGTAGAGTTCAGCGATATGCAGTGTCCGCATTGCGCGAAGGTCGCTCCTGCGGTTGATCAGTTGCTCGCACAAGAGCCTGACGTACACTTCGTATTCCAGAATTTTCCCCTGCCCATGCACAACTGGGCGGAGAAAGCAGCCGGCTACGTGCAGTGTCTCGGGGAGGCGCCGACGGGAACTGCGAACGACGCTATCTGGAAATTTCTTCAAAAGACATTTGACGAGCAGGCCAACATCACTTTGGCCAATGCCGACGAGAAGCTGAAAGCGATCACCACCGCCTCGGGCGGGAATGCGGACGAAATAGCCGCCTGCGCCACCAAGCCGGGTACAAAAGCCAAAATCGAAGCATCAGTTGCGTTGGGCAAGTCGGTAGGAGTGACGGCCACACCCACGCTATTCATCAACGGACAAAGCATACCTGGCGGCGCTCCCGTCGATGTGCTGAAGAAGATTGTAGATTTCAAGGCAAGCCAGGAAAAACATTGAATCATTGGGTCAATTAGTCATTGAATCATTAAGACCAAGGTCAAGTTTTTCAATGATTTAATGACGCAATGATTGAATGACTCAATAATCCTTACTTTCCCATCCAGATTTCGGGCGCTTCCGCCCGTTCAGGACTGACCAGCACATAAGGAGTGATCAGGATGAGAAGTTCGTCGTCCTCTTCATGCTTGTTGTGCTGCGAAGTAAGCAGGCCGAAGCCAGGCACCATCGAAAAGGCAGGCAATCCACTGATGCTTCTCGCGTCGGACTGAGTCAGCACGCCCGCAACCACCGCTTGTTCTCCGTCTTTGAGGAGAATGCCGCCTTTGTATTCTCGATTCAATATGTCAGGAATGCCGTTCGTGACGGTGGTGCCCAAGCTGCGAAGTTCGATATCCAGATCGAGCGCAACGTCGGAATTATTGTGGATGAGCGGCTTCGCCTTGAGCGTCAGGCCAATATCCTCGTAGTTGACGGAAGGGAAGGGAGGAACATACGACTGATTTCCCACCACCCCCGCAATCGCTGGGCTGTTAGAGAGCGGTGCAAAGCTGGCATTGAGAATCGGGTAACGCTCTCCCAGCTTGAAAGTGGCTTCTTTCTGCTGTGAAGCGCGCATCTGGACGTGATTGAGTTGTTTCACCGAACTCTCGTTCATCGAAAGCACGGGCGACAGCATATCGAGGCTAAGCCCGAAAAACGTAAGCCCTCCGCCAAAGGTCGCGACGGGCTGGCTGAAGATGGAATTCGCCTGGCTTTGCAACTGCGCGATCAGCGCGGCGATGGTAGAATTGCCAGCCTGATTGATGCCGCCCGAGGCAATCAACTGGTTGATCAACTGCTGCACGTTCTGCCCGCCAAGCGCAGCCAGTGCCGAGGCCGGAATGTTGAATAGATTGAAATTATCCGGAACATGCAGTCCAATATTTCGCGTGTAGGTATGACTTATCTGAAACACCTTGATATCGAACATTACTTCCGGCCGCGGATTATTCAATTGATTCAGAAACGTAGTCGCCGCAGCCAGCGTCGCCTGCGGCCCGCGTAGCGTGATGGTGCTCGTCGCCGCGTTGAGGCTGGCAAACTTGAACTCAAATAAAGTACGCAAAGAGTTCATCAGTTCGTTCAAATCCTGTGCCGAGGTGCTTCCCGGAATATAAAACGAGCGCATGCCCATGCGATCGAATTGACGATGATTCTCTGCCGTGTCAGCGACGGCGAAAAGCTCAGTTTCTGAGAGGGGAACAACGAAACTTTTCGTGATCGCGGACGCTGTCTGTACCGCCGTTGTGAAATCGGCGTTCTCCACATCGAAGCGCACGCGGCGACTGGTGAAACTGTCATCGAAAACAACCGTCAGTCCATAACTGGTAGCGATGGCGGTCAGCAGTCCACGCGAATCGCCGCGAAAGTGGATGTCATGACGGACATCGGAAGGTTGGGCGGTTATCGAGTCAGCGCTGGCGACGACTTGCGGAGGTTCGGCGGTGTGTACCGGCAACGGTCCCAGAGCATCGCGCAACCGCTGCTGCACAAATTCATTCTGCGGATCGAGGCTGGCCGCGGTGCGGAACTCAGCCATCGCCTCGACAGGGTGACCGCCCAGCAGGTCGCTATTTCCTTTTTCCAGATACTGCCCCGCCAGGTGCTGGCGCGTCATTTCGCGCGCCGTCAGGTACTCGACATTCTGCGGAACCAGGGTAGAAGCTGCCTCAAATTCGTAAAATGCCTGGTCAAAATTATTCGCCTTTTGCAGCTTGAGGCCGCGCGCGAAAGCCTGCCGCGCCTCCTTCAAATCCTTGCGATCGCCATGGCAGGCGGGCGCGCCTCCCGTGTTCGAGCAAAGCTCTGGCGCTGGGGCAGTCGCCGGCGGAGTATCCGCGGCGAAACACAGCCCGGCAACCAAGGTCAAAATCGCTGCTGGCAGCCCTCGCATAATAGCCACTCAATAGAATGCCACGATCTTGCCGTCTTGCAAGCGGAAAGCGGCATTTCAAGCTACCGTCGTAACCGAGTGGGGGGAGCGATTTGCGCGTTTCTGGCAAATCTACGGTAAAGACGCGGCTGGCCGCGTCTCCGGCTGCGACGGACTGGCACGAGTTCACCGGAGCATGATGCGTTCCATCCGGGTAGCGCGGCCGGTCTGGTCGTCGCAATCTACGACCACCGCGCACAGGCGAACATCTCCAACCGCAGGCTCGAAGCGCGCCGGCATTCCACTGAGGAATTTGTCAATCACTAACTCTTTTTTCACGCCGATCACGCTGTCATACGGCCCAGTCATGCCGACATCGGTAATATAGGCAGTCCCTTTCGGTAGGACGTTCTCGTCGGCAGTAGGAATGTGCGTGTGTGTGCCGACGACCGCTGTCACCCGGCCGTCGAGATACCATCCGAAAGCGACTTTTTCGGAAGTGGCCTCCGCATGGAAATCCACGAACACGATCTTCGGCTTGATCTCCTCGAGAAGGCGGTCGGCGTAGCGGAAGGGATCGTCGGACGACCCCATAAAAACACGTCCCTGAAGATTGACGACGGCGTAGGTCACGCCATTTTTCTCGCCCTCGTAGACGCCCCATCCCGGCAAGCCCTGTGCAAGATTGGCCGGACGCAACAGACGGCGCGCTGGGCTATGCGGATTGCCGTCCGCCATCTGGAAGTATTCGACGATCTCGCGCTTGTCCCAGACGTGATTTCCGGTGGTCATCACGTCGATGCCCAGATCAAAAAGTTCCTCTGCCAGTCCCGGCGTGATGCCAAAGCCAGCCGCTGCATTTTCGCAATTCGCAATGACCAGATCGACCGCGTATTGCCGCCGGAGTTCGGGCAGACGATCTCTTACGATGATCCGTCCGGGGCGCCCAAAAATGTCACCGATAAAAAGAATTTTCAAGATTCGATGGTATCACGCTGAAAATTGCCATTCGGCGACGGGACTGTCAGGCAACTGGTTACTGGCCGCTGATTTCAGCCGTCTTCAGGAAATTGTAGTTTCCCGAAGGGTTCAGCGAAACATCGCGCACCCGCTTCGTGCGTACCAGCACATTATCGAAGTACCACAAGTTGATCGCCGGAACATCGGTAGCGAGAATTTCTTGCACTTCAAAGTAGAGCCTCTTGCGGACATTCTGGTCCGTTTCACGCCGCGCTTCGTCGATCAGAGTATCGACACGCAGATTGGAATAAAAACTGCGGTTCCTGCCGGCCGGAGGAAAGTTTCGCGCGTGAAATGCCATGTCGAAAATATCAGGGTCTTCGTTGCCCCCGATCCAGCGCAATGAATAGAGTTGGAAAGCACCGCTGGTGACGTCGGCAAAAAAAGTAGCAAACTCAAACGTGCGAATATCGAGCGCGATGCCTACATCGCGCAATTGTTGTTGCATCACGGCGACCATCAGACGAGTGTTTTCATCGGTCGAGGTTTTCATCACCAGGTGAAAACGGACATGGTTTACGGCCGGGTATCCGGCAGCGTCGAGCAGTTGACGAGCCTTGCCGGGATCATAGTCGTAGTGGGGCACGCCCTCGTTACAGGCCCAGCTCTGCGGAGGCAGGACGCTGTATGCAGCCTGCACCTCACCGCGCCACAGATACTGCATCATGGGGCCGCGATTCAGCGCGTAGGCGATGGCTTGCCGAACCCGCACATCTTTCAGGATAGGATCGCGCAGATTGAATGCCAGGTAAGCGAGCCTGGTCCCCGGCCCGTGTTCAACAACAAGGGATGGATTACGTTCAAGGGTAGCGACGGTGTCGGGCGACATGGGAGAGTTAATGGCGAGGTCGGCGCTTCCTTTGCGCAATTCCAGCGCCTCGGTCGTGGCGTCGGGCACTACGGCAAAGCGCACCCGAGCCAGGCGTGGCCTTTCGCCCCAGTACGCGTCATTGCGAATCAGAATCACTTCCTTGTCCGTCTCAGCGCTGACAAACTTGAAGGGCCCGGTCCCGATCGGTTGGCGCGTGATCTCATCGAGCGTCCCGTAAGGCACGATCCCCAGCGCTCCTTCGGAGAGATTCCAGAGCAGCGCCCCAAACGGTTCTTTGAGATGGAACACCACCGTCAAATCATCCGGTATATCGATTCGATCCACAAAACGGTAGGTAGAGGTCTTGGTGCTGCGAATCTTTCCCTGCAGCAGGGAATCGAGCGTCCACTTCACATCGCGCGAGGTGAGCGGCCGCCCATCATGAAACTTCACTCCTGAATGCAAATGGAAGACATAGGTAAGCGGATCGGGAATCTCCCAACTTTCCGCCAGTCCTGGCTGAACATTGAAGTGCTCATCGCGGGTCAACAGCGCGTCGAAAAGCAGTTCGTCAATGCGCTCCGATTGCCCGTCAATTCCGACCCGCGGGTCGAGGTTGGTGGGACTGCTCTCGATAAGCATGACCAGGGTATTCTGATCAGGAGGCTGCGAGCATGAGAGCAGCGGCCAGAGCGCTCCGCCAAGGAGTAAAACGAAAATTCTCACGCGGAGCGACCGGGGCCTCCGGCAAGCCGTTCTTGCTTGCTGGGGTGGGGGAGCGAAGCACCTCCTGTTTATGTACTCCCGCTCTGCCGGGTCACGCATACGAAATTTTCCCGAGAATCGCCGGATGCCGAGCTCCCGTCGCCGACGGAACGTTGCTTGGCCGGCGATGCCAGGTTTCATGTGCCAGCAGGGCAAAGGCGACCGCCTCTTTCGCTGCCGAGGGAATGCCGAATTCGTCCGAAAAATGTAGATCGATTCCCAGGGGAGCGATTTCGTTGCGCAGCATGGCCATGAGCGTCGGATTGTTCGTCCCGCCACCTGACACGATCATCTGATTACGCGGGTGATGATTACCCGGCCGGCGCACACGCCGCCTTTGATCTGCAAAGTGCGGCACCACGAATCGTCCAACCGCATCAGCAATCGAGCGCGCCGTCAGCGCCGTCGCCGTAGCCACAAGATCAGCTTTGTTCGCGCCGCGGCAAAGCTGCAGAAAGTGGCTCACAAATTCGCGCCCAAACTCCTCGCGACCCGCCGTCCGCGGAGGCGCTTGCCTGAAAAAAGACGCTTGCAGCACCCGCGTCACCGCATCGTCCAGCACGCGTCCCGACGCGGCTACCTTGCCGTCGCGGTCGTAGCGCTTGCGAAAAAATCGTTCCATCAGCGCATCGATCACCATGTTTCCCGGGCCGGTGTCAAAGGCAATCACCTGACCGAGCGACGCGTTTGCGGGGATCGCTGTCAGATTGGCTATCCCTCCAATATTTTGTGCAATACGCCCAACTTTCGCGTTGCCATAAAACGCGTAATCGAAAAACGGAACCAGCGGAGCGCCCTTGCCACCAGCCGCGATGTCCGCCGGGCGAAAATCGGAAACCACCGGCACTCCCAGTTGCGCCGCGATGACCGAGCCTTCCCCCGTCTGCCAGGTCGCAGCTAACCTTCGCCCGAGAAATTTCCTCGCCTCGCCTTGATGATAGAGAGTCTGTCCATGGCAGCCGACCAACGATATTTGTTGGCGATGTCGGTGTGCGGTTTCCGCAATCGCCTCGGCATACAATTCGCCCAATAAAAAGTTAAGTCGCGCCAGATCAGCCACGCGAGCCGACTCAGCATTCATCATCTCGAGGATGGCACGGCGCACCGGAGCCGGGAACGGATATTCTTCGTGAGCCAGCAGAGTGAAGCCCGGGCCGCGGTGTTTGTGTCGCATCGACTCACGTGGTGACGGACCTCTAGCCCGTGCTTTTGCGTCCAAACTGAAGCGCACCAACGCTACATTGATTCCATCGGCCGAAGTGCCACTCATCACGCCGGCAACAATCATGCTCATCGCCGGCCCTTCTTATCGTGTGCTTGGTTGTCAGCGCGAGCGAGTGTAGCCATCCGCACTTCTTCGCCAAACTCCCAAAGTTGTCTTGTCAGCTTTTCGGTTCTCTTGGAAGTCGGCGCGTTACGGCGTTCCTGGGACCTCCATGTATTACCAAAATGTTTTTTCTTGACCGCGAGTACGCGCCGCGCAGATTCGCGTATTCGCCGCCGAAACAGAGCATCCCGTTCTGCTTCTTGTATCAGGGCCTCATAACCGCGCACGACCATTTCTTCCTGATGACAAATCAGGCCCAGGTTCCCGCCGGCAGCAATGTGCTGCACGACCGTCTGCTCGATCGGAGCAAATTCCAGAACAGCCCCCATCTCCAGATCGTCAGAAATAATGAGCCGGTTGTAACCGATTTTCCGCCGCAAAATGTCGGCAATCCATTTCTTCGACTGCGATGCTGGAATTCGTTTCCGGGTCACCCTGGGGTAGGCGGCATGCGAAACCATAACCATGGGCAATTCGCGGCGCAGCAGACGATAAGGTACGAGATCCGCCTCCCACAACTTGGACAGCGGTTTTTCAACGCTCGGCAGTTCGTGATGCGTATCGAGCGTCGCCTCTCCCAGTCCGGGGAAATGTTTGCCGCAGCCGAGGACGCCCGCATCGCCCAGTCCACGCAGAAACTCGCGAGCATAGATAACCACCTGTTTCGGATCGTCCGAGACCGCCCGCGAACTCATCACTTTTCGCGAAGCCGGAAAAGCCAAATCGAGCACCGGAGCAAAATCCACGTTAAAGCCAAGCGCCCGGCAATTTTCGCCGATCACGCGGCCATGCTTGCGAAAAAGCGGGCGTCGGCCCGTGGCAAAGACCTCTGCCGCTGACGGCGACGATCCGAGCACGTCGCGGAAACGGTCCACCGTCCCACCCTCAAGATCCACGCAAGCGAAAAGCGCCGTCCCAACGCACTTCTGGCATTCGCGCAGAAGAGTATGCGTCTGCTCAGGACTGGTGATGTTGCGGCCAAACAGAATCAACCCCGCCGGCTGAATCCTTTTGAGCAGAGAAGCGAGCCGCGGCGACATCTCGGTCCCGTCGAAGCCGATAATGAGGAGTTGGCCGATATCCTGAATCGATTTGCGCATTGTTCCCGATTGAGTCGCGCCAAAATCCATTCCGCTCGCTTTTCCCGGCGCTCTTCGCGTCTCGGCGGTTAGATTTCCTTCTTCAGTTCCGCCACCAAGTTTAGCGCCTCCAGCGGCGTCAGCCGGTTCAAATCCACTTCGCGCGAGTTTCTTCCGGGCTGCTTGGTTGAGGAGCAAGGTTATAAGACGGAGAGACCAGGAATGCGCTGGAAGTGGCGGGCGTTCAGCGTCATTACAGAGTAGCCAAGATGCAGCGCGGTCACGCCGATTGCCAGGTCCTCGAATGCGAACTGAATGCCCTTGGCTTCTTGCTGGCCTTCGATGCGGCCCAGCAGCCGCGCAATGGCGAGCGTCACCGGATGTACGGACACATCCCGGCACAACCGCTCGATGAACTCCAACCGCCGCTCTTGTGCTTGCGTTTTGGCGCGGTAAGCCCCGTGCATAAGTTCGGCGACCGTTACCACCGACAGGCCGACCTCGGTTTCGCCCTGGCTGGCATACACCTGTTCGAGAATTTGCCGGACGCTGTGGCCGCTGCGTTCGGCGGCGATGATGATGCTGGAATCGAGGATTATTCCCACGCGGGCGGGTTCCACGGTTTGCGGTTTTTAACAATCTCTTCTACGTCGGCGGCGAAGTCGGGATCGAGGACGGGGGCGTTCCCGGTTTCTTCCTCGTGCGCTTTGGCCAGCGCTATGGATTCGGAGAGCAGACGGCCACGAACCGGCTCGGCGTGGGCTTCTTCGGCACGCACGACAACGACGGGTTCGCGCCCCTCGATGACGATCTCGGCCCCGGCGCGCACCCGCGCCAGCACGGCCGCGAAGTCGTTGGCGGCTTCCGCTTCCGAGATGTGGATGACTAGCTTCGCCATAGTCACAGTCTAGGAAGGTTTGCTAGCACTGTCAACATAGCGATCTGCCCACGTACACGGTGCACCTGGCGTCTCGGCGGTTAGATTTCCTTCTTCAGTTCCGCCAGCAAGTTTAGCGCCTCGAGCGGCGTCAGCCGGTTCAAATCCACTTCGCGGAGTTTCTCCAGCACGGGCTGCGACAGCGGCGTGAAGATGGTTAACTGCGTTGGACGCTCCGCCTCCATGGCCGCCCCCGGAGTCAGATGCTCCGAAAGCCTGCGCTCGGAAGACTCATGCTCGGCCAGCACCCCGCGCGCGCGCACCACGACTTCGTTTGGCAATCCAGCGAGTTTCGCAACCTCGATGCCATAGCTACGGTCGGCCGCACCCGGTTCGACGCGGCGCAGAAAAACTACGCCTCCGCCTGCCTCTTTGACGGAGACGTGATAATTTTTTACCCCGCTCAACTGCTCTGCCAATTCAGTGAGTTCGAAATAGTGCGTGGCAAATAAAGTCTTGGCATGAACGCGGGCATGGAGATACTCCACGGCGGCCCATGCAATCGCCAGGCCGTCAAAGGTCGACGTGCCGCGCCCAACTTCGTCCAACAGAATCAACGATCGCGCCGTAGCAGTGTGCAAGATGGCCGCCGTCTCCGTCATCTCCACCATAAATGTTGATCGGCCGCGGGCCACGTTGTCGCTTGCGCCAATGCGGGTGAACACGCGGTCGACAACGCCCATGCGCACGGCGCGTGCCGGAACAAACGATCCCATCTGCGCCATGATCACGATCAACGCAGCTTGCCGCAGATAGGTGCTCTTGCCGCCCATGTTCGGCCCCGTCAGCACGATGATGTTGTGAGCTGAGGCATCGAGAAACAGATCGTTGGGGACGAAGCGCTCGCTTCCCGCCGCCAGTTCCTGCAGTTCAATCACCGGATGGCGGCCTTCGACGATTTCGAGATCGAGAACGTTCCCGGCTTTTTCTGCTCCGTCAGGTTTTTGTTCGAATTTCGGCCGGCAGTAATTTCGCAGCGCCGCAATGTGGGCCAGGCATCCGAGCACATCCACTTCGGCCAGCGCCAGCGCGGTTTGCCGGATGCGCTTCGCCTCGCCAGCAATCGCGGAGCGTAACTCGGCAAACAGCCGCCGCTCGATTTCGACGATCTTCTCCTGCGCGTCCAGAATTTTCGATTCATATTCTTTCAGCTCAGGAGTCGTAAAGCGCTCCGCATTTACCAGCGTCTGCTTGCGCTCGTAGTCGGCAGGCGAGAGGTGGAGGTTTGCTTTCGATATTTCAATGTAGTATCCAAAAATCGAATTGAACTTTACCTTCAGCGATCCGATTCCCGTGCGCTCGCGCTCGCGGGTCTCGACCTGCGCCAGATACTGTTTCGAGTTGCGGCTCAGGTCGCGCAGTTCGTCGAGGTCTTTGTCGACGCCAGGCGCGATTACTCCGCCGTCGCTCAGGGTGAGCGGAGGCTCGGCAACCAGCGTGCATTCGATCTTCACGCGCAGATCGCTCAGTTCGTCAATCACGCCATGCAACGCATCCAGCCGCGACGAACGCAAACCCGCCAGAACAGTTCGCACCTGAGGTACCTTGCGAAGCGACGCGGCCAGCGCCAGCACGTCTCTAGGGTTCGCTGTCTCCAGCGTGACCCGGCTCAGCAGGCGTTCCAGATCGAGAATCCCTTCAAGCGAGCGCCGCAGTTCCTCGCGCCGCACTGTGTCTTTCACCTGCGCTTCAACTGAGTCCAGCCGGCCTTCAATCTCGCCCCTGTCGAGAGACGGACGCAGCATCCACGTCCGCAGCAGTCGCTTTCCCATCGGAGTAGCGGTTGCATCGAGACAGCGAAAAAGCGTTACGCCGGAATCCGTTCCCGCGAAGAGCGGTTCAATCAATTCCAGATTACGCACCGTGACCGCATCCAGCACGAGGCAATTCTGCCGCTCGTAGAAGCCGATGCGGTCCACGTGGTCAAGCCGGCCGCGTTGCGTCGAGCGGATGTAATAAAGAATTGCGCCCGCCGCCGAAGCCGCAGCTCGCTTGCCCGCCAGCCCGAAACCTTCCAGTGACAGCACGCCGAATTGATTCTCAAGAAGAGGGATGGCATGATCGGGCGCGAAGATCCAGTCATCTAACGGGGTTTCGACCCAGCCCGAGCCCGAGAATCTCGCGTGGTGACGGGCCTCTGGCAAGCTTGCCCCGAGCGCAGTCGAAGGGTCCAGGCTCATCATCTGCGAAGACGATCCCGAAAATCGCTCCAGCAATGGCGCCGAGGACCCATACAACATCTCCTTTGGCCGCAACTGTTCAAGTTCTTCTTGAATGCGGCGTCCAGCCGACTCGCCGATAAATTCGGTGGCGCGAAATTCTCCAGTCGAAAGATCGAGCGCCGCAAAACCGACGCTTTCTCCCACCGTCGCCACTGCCGCCAGGAAATTATTTTCTTCCGCATTCAACGACGAATCCGCGACCGTGCCAGGCGTGACCAC
The DNA here is from genome assembly GCA_963775845.1 of uncultured Acidobacteriaceae bacterium. Classification (GTDB taxonomy): domain Bacteria; phylum Acidobacteriota; class Terriglobia; order Terriglobales; family Acidobacteriaceae; genus Acidiflorens. Next base: position 672,080 of record CAVZKN010000003.1, read on the forward strand.
GCGCGTGACCTCGCGCCTGACCAGCTTTTTTGCCAGCCGCGGATCCTCTACCTGCTCGCAGACTGCAACCTTGAACCCACGGCGAATCAGCTTGGTGATGTATCCTTCGGCCGCGTGATAGGGCACGCCACACATGGGAATGTCCACGCCTTTTTCTTTGTTGCGCGACGTAAGCGTGATCTGCAATTCGCGGGCGGCGAGCACTGCATCCTCAAAAAAAAGTTCGTAGAAATCCCCCAGCCGGAAAAACAGCAGAGCATTGGGATGCTCTTTCTTGATGGCGGCATACTGCCGCATCAAAGGCGTCGAGGGCTCAGACATAGAGGAACTTGTGATGGGTAATTTGTAATTTGTAATCGCGTATTTTGCAATTCTATGCTGGGAAGGCCGAAAGATTCGGGAAAGTCGATTCGCGAAAAGCTGCAATTTATAAATCACCAATTGCAAATTGCAAATTCTTTTGTTCTTCTTAGCTCATGGAACTTCGCAAAGATCCCATCACCCGTTCCTGGGTAATTACTGGCGACGATGTAATCGAGACCGCTACTAGTTCGCAGACCTGCCGATTTTGTGGCGCCGCGGCGGAACCGGCCCAGGTTATCGCCAATTTACCCGGCGTGGATGGAAGCGCCTGGTCGGCTCGTTCCGTGGTCCATCCGCATGCCCTTTACCACATTGAAGGCGAGCCTGCGCGGCGCGGGGACGGGCTCTACGATCGCATGGGCTCGGTCGGCGCACACGAAGTGCTGCTGGAAAATCCTCGCCATGATGGCCATTTATGGAGTGCCAAAGACGTTGAAGTGGAGCAGTTCCTGCGTCTGGCCGCGCTGCGCATTCAGGATTTAAAGCGTGACAGCCGCTTGAAATACATCAGTATTTTCAAAAACCACGGCCCCGGCGCCGGACAAGAATTCGAGCACCCCACGTCGCAGTTGACCGCGACCACCTTCGTCCCGCGCCGCGTTCTCTACGAACTGCGCGCAGGACGCGACTATTACCAATCGAAAGAGCGCTGCGTCTTTTGCGACATCCTGGCGCAGGAGGAGCGGCAAAACCTGCGCGTCCTCGAAGTTCGTGGCGACTACCTCGCCTTCTGTCCCTATGCTCCCCGCGTTCCCTATGAGACTTGGATTCTGCCTCGCAGCCACGAATCCTCCTTTGAGCGTAGCGGGTCCTCGCGCGTCGGCAGTGTTACTGACCTGGCCGCCCTACTGCGGCGCACCTTGCAGCGCATTCGTACCGTAACGGAGAGCTTTCATCTCGTGCTGCACACCTCGCCCAACAGCCAGCATCCGTCGTCGACCCTCGGATACTGGAAGACGCTCGATGAGGATTACCATTGGCACATAGAAATTCTGCCGGTAGTCGAAGCCAAGGCGAGGTCCTACACGTTCAAAGAGATTTATTATTCGCCCGTGACTTCCGAGACCGCAGTCAAGCGCCTGCGCGAGGCGAAGATTTAGAGGCAGTCGTTGGCTGTTCGCTGTTCGCGCCTTGTCGCACCAATCAACAGGGAACGGCGAACGACGAACAGCCAATAGCGAACAGCCATGACCATTCGTCGCCTGAAAACTTACGCCGGCTCGCAAGGCTACGTTTATCAGTACTACTTTGTCGGGAAGCGTCCGGCTCCGGCCGCCGAGCCGCATCCGTCCGAAGGCAATGAGTACATTTTCGACGTGACCTCCGATCGCAAGCTGACTTACCCGGTCGGTATCGTTCTGCCGCAGCAGGTGGCCGCCGCATGGGCCGAAGCACACGGACGCTCGCTCTCCGATTCCGAACAGTACGCGGCGGTCAAAATGCGCTTATTCCGCGCCTTCGACGAACTCGAGGAGATGCAGGCGCACGGCCGCCAATTGTGGATCGACTCGCCGTTTCTGGAGGAATCACTAACCTCCCTCGGAGTATCGTGACCCTGCATAGGCGGACTCGCCAAGCCCCATCCCCCTGTGACGCAAATCACAAACCCCTGTGACAGCCTCCGTTTCCCCTCCCACGCTGCTCCCGGCAAACTATAATCACCCAGGCGGGGTGGGGAACGAAACCCGACTTGGTAGCACTCAAAGATAAAAAATAATGATGACCCTGACTTGGCTGCGCGTGGCGCTGGTTTTTTATGCCGCGGGATTACTCTACGCTCTGGTGGCGCTGACGCGCACCTCGGAGATCCTCAGCAAGATCGCGCTCCACGCCTCGTACCTCGGAATGGTCTTCCACTTCGTATCACTGACCGAAGCCGTTGTGCAAACCGGCCAACTGGCTTCGGCCTCAGTGCATAACTCGGAGTCGCTGCTGGCATTCCTGATCATGGTCGTCTTCATGATCGCGTATCTCGTCTACAAGACGACCACGCCGGGCATCGTAGTCTTCCCGTTGGTTTTCCTTCTGACCTTCGTCGCTGCCACCGGCCAGCAACCGCTTGTCTTCACTTCGCTGGCCGTGAGGCATGGTTGGCTGGCGGTGCACGTCCTGATGATCTTTACCGGATACGCAGCGCTCTTTCTAAGCTTTGGAGCCAGCATCCTCTACCTCATCCAGGAACGCGCTTTGAAATCCAAGAGCCCCAGTGGAATGTTCTCGCGCCTGCCCGCGCTCCAGGTGATTGACGATATCGGCTACCGCTCGCTCATGCTTGGTTTCCCCTTTATGACTCTCGGCCTGATTGCCGGCTCGGTGGTCGCCGAATCAACCTACGGCCATGTTGATTACTTCGATCCCAAGATTCTGCTATCCGTCTTGATGTGGTTCGTCTACCTGCTGATGGTGTTCACGCGCCTCAGCGCCGGCTGGCGCGGACGCCGTGCCGCTCTCCTGGCCAGCGTGGCCTTTGTCGCCGCCATCGTAGCCTGGATTTCCAACTACTTCAGCGGAATGCACAGGTTCATCCAGTCATGAGATTCCAGCTCATCGGCGTGAATCACAAGACCGCACCCGTCGAGGTGCGCGAACGCCTGGCCATTCCCGAATCGCGCTTGCCTGAGGCCTGCAAGAGATTGTCCGAGCATCCGGCGGTCGCCGAGGGCATGATTGTTTCGACCTGCAATCGCGTCGAGTTTATCGCCAACATGAAGAACGGCACCGGGGATCTGCGTGAATTCTTGCGCGATTATTTCGAGACCGATCTCAGCCAGGTTGAAAGTCATCTTTACGAATTCAAAGAAGACGAAGCTGTCCGTCACATCTTTCGCGTAGCCGCCAGCCTCGATTCGATGGTGGTTGGCGAACCGCAAATCTTAGGCCAAGTAAAGGAAGCCTACGCCACCGCCCGCGCCGTAGGCGCCGTGCGCGCACAACTCGATCAGTTGCTGACCCGCGCTTTTGCAGTGGCCAAGCGCGTCCGCACCGAAACTGCGGTGGGATCTTCATCGGTCTCGATTGCATCCGTAGCCGTCGAACTGGCCAAGAAAATCTTCGGCAGCCTGAACGGCAAGAGTGTTTATCTCGTAGGAGCAGGGAAGATGAGCGAATTGGCCGCCCGCCATCTCCTCGCGCACGGAGCAGGCTCTCTCTTCGTCGCCAATCGCACCTACGACCGGGCGATTCGCCTAGCGCAAAAATTTAATGGTCAAGCGATCGAATTCAGCCGTCTCTACGAAACCTGCGATCGGGCCGACATCGTAATCACTGGCACTGGTTCTCCCAACTTCATCTTCAGACCCGAACACGGCGAAAAGCTTATGGCGCTGCGTAAGAACAAGCCCATGTTCTTTATCGACATCGCCGTCCCCCGCGACGTCGATCCGAAGATGAACGACATCGACGGCATCTTTGTCTATGACATCGACGATTTGCAGCAGGCTGTCAGCTCCCACGTCTCCGATCGCAAGAAAGAAGCGGAACGTGCCGAGGCCATCGTTGACGACGAGGTGGGAAAATTCCACGCGCGCCTGCAAACGCTCGATGTGGTTCCAACCATCGTCAGCCTGCAGGACCACCTTGAGACCATTCGCCAGGCTGAAATCGATCGCGTTCGCGGGCGCCTTGGCGCCATGAGTGCCGACCAGGAGCTGGCCGTCGAAGCGCTGACGCGAGGAATCGTCAATAAGATCATGCATACTCCCATCAGTACCCTGAAAACCGCTGCCCGCGATCCCGAATCCACCACCGTCATCGAACTCGTGCGCCGCCTCTTCAACCTGCACCACGATGAGGACGGCAAAGCTGTTGCCGCTGCGAAATCCGGCCGCGCACAGAATTCAGATAAAGGATTGCGAAACTGATGGCACGCCTTCGCATTGGTTCCCGCGGCTCGCAGCTCGCTCTCTGGCAGGCCCATCACATCTCTAACCTGCTGCGCGCGCAAGGCCACACGGTCGAACTCGAGATCATTAAAACGACGGGCGATAAAATCACCGACGTGGCGCTGGCGAAAGTCGGCACGAAAGGCATGTTCACCAAGGAGATCGAAGAAGCCCTGCTTGAAAATCGAGTCGACTTGGCCGTGCACAGCTTGAAAGACTTGCCCACGGAACTGGCTGCGGACTTTGAGATTGCCGCCATCACCACCCGCGAAAATCCCCGCGACGTTTTTTGTTCGGTCAACTTTGCGGAGATTCAGGCCCTCCCGCAGCGCGCCAACGTCGGCACCAGCAGCCTCAGACGTCAGGCGCAATTGAAGGCCCTTCGCCCAGACCTGCAAATTCACCCCCTGCGAGGAAATGTCGATACGCGTCTTCGCAAGCTCGAGTCCGGCGACTACGATGCCATCATTCTGGCCGCCGCCGGCCTCAACCGCCTCGGCAAAACGCAGCTTGTGCGCCAGGTAATTCCCTCTGAAATAATGACCCCCGCCGCCGGACAAGGCGCCCTGGGCATAGAAATCAGAAACGGCGACGCGGCAACCCGCGCGCTTTTAGCGTTTCTGGACGACGACGCCGCGCGCGCTTCTACCACTTGCGAGCGTGCGCTGCTCAACAAACTCGGCGGCGGTTGCCAGGTGCCGATAGGGGCTTTAGCCGAAGTCAATGCAGGCCGCATTCGTTTGAACGCGCTGGTCGCTCATCCCGACGGAACGAAAGTTTTGCGCGAATCAAGAGAAGGCGACGATCCCGTGCGCTTGGGCGAAGAGGTCGGCGAGACGCTTCTGGAAAGAGGTGGCGATGTTATTCTCGAAGAAGTTTATGGAGAAGGCTTCGCCTTACCGCAACAACCGTGAAGCTCGTTAAATCAGGATTGTCATCCGTTCAAAGTTTTCATCTGTTCAAGGTTTGTCATCCTGAGCGAAGCGAAGGACCTGCTGCTAATTGCCGTATCAAGTGCAGCAGGAATAAGAATCCAAGAGCCAAGAGCTGACCGCCAAATAACCACCGCATGCGCAAGCCCAACGAAAATCGCCCTCTCGCCGGAACCCGCATCCTTGTCGGACGCGCTCGTCACCAGGCCAGCAGTCTTTCGAAGAGCCTGCGCAGCCTGGGCGCGTCCATCGTCGAGATCCCGTTCATTGAGGTTCGCAAGCCGCAATCGTATCAACCGCTGGACCATGCTTTGAAGAGCATTAAGACTTACGACTGGCTCATCCTCACTAGTGCCAACGGCGTCGAAGCCCTGTGGAAGCGGGTGAAGAAACTCCGCATCGCCAAGACCGCTCTGAAAAATCTCAAAATCGCCGCCATCGGGCCTGCTACCAAGAAGGCGATTGTGAAACATGGCCTCAAGGTCAAGATGGTCCCGGAAGAGTACGTCGCCGAATCCGTAGTGAAAGGTTTGCGCGATCAGGTTCCGGGAAAACGCGTACTGCTGGTACGCGCCAAAGTTGCTCGCGACGTCATCCCAGAAGAATTGCGCTCGGCCGGGGCACACGTGGATGTAGTCGAGGCGTATGAAACCGTTGTCCCGGAAAAGTCGCGCACGCGTCTGCGGGCATTAATGAAAAGTCCCTCCCGCCGGCCGCACGTCGTGACCTTTACCAGTTCGTCGACCGCTAGGAATTTTGCCGAACTGCTGGGCAATTTCACGGAAGGATCGCGCGATGTCAATTGGCTGAAGCAGGTTCAATTGGCTTCGATTGGTCCGGTGACTTCAGCGACGATGCGCGAGTTGCATTTGCCGGTTGCGGTCGAAGCCCGCGAGTTTACGATGGGCGGCCTGATTCGCGCCATCGTCCTGGCTCGCTATGCCGAACCCCTTGTCTAACGGGCCTTGGTGTAGAGACGGGGCTTGCCCCGTCTTAGTTGGCAAAATAGAAAAACGGCCGGTTTACTTTTTCGCTACGGCGATTCCCATTGGCGGGTCAACCGTATCCAGATACGCTTGCATGCGCTCTTTCGTCTCGGGCGGCATGCCCGTGAACTCGATGCCATTGCCCACTCCCGGGTCGCACGTCCGCACCACCGCAGTAATCTTGATGTGGTCGGAGTCCAGCCAAAAGTTAACTCGCAGCACCGTGCCGAGCGGCAGTGGCTGCATGCTCTCGATGTAGCACCCGTTTCCGCTGACATCGCTGGCATTGATGCGCAGCGGCGCATTGACGCGCTCGTCACGCAATTCCAGCGGAAGCGAAATCTTGTGCCGTTGCCAGCGGCGGCGGTTGGAATCGGCAATGGTGACCATAGCGCCGTCGAGCGGCAGATAGTCCTTCCACGGACATTCCTTGGCGACAATCTTCACGCCCACTTGATTCTTTTTGGGCGCGCCCGCGTTCATTACCCAGATCACGGAGCAGCGCGTTTTCTTTTCTTCGCACTGCAACCCAATCACGTCGCCCACCTTCAACTGGTTCTCGACCTCTGAAATCAGCGCTCCCTCAGAGCTGATGTTCTGAGCGCGAGCCGCCTGCGAAAAAGGCCGTCCGTCCGCGCTCATACCCCATATGCGCACCGGAAGATCCACACTCAGGCGTGGTTCGGTTTGATATTCAGCCATGCCTCATCCTCGTATTCGAACTCTACGGTTAATGCGATGATAGCGCCCAACAGGGCGTAGTGCGACGTTACAAAGGTTCTTCAGATGGTAACCACGGAGGCTTCCCCTTGGTCACCCACCACTGCGTTCACGAACGGCTGCTTGCCAGCCTTTGCTCCACAAACTCCCGATAGCTGATAACCCGAATCTCTTCCTTATCCAGGAATTGCCGCAGCTCTGGCGAGGTCAGCATGCGCCGTTCCTCATCGCGCGAGTCGAGCAATCGGGTGCCGGCCACGCGCAAGTCCGCATCATTGTACCCGGGATGACAAACCAGTTCCCACGTTCCCTCCGGCAAACTCGCTAGCGTCTCGCGGAGCAGGGAGCTATACCCCGGACTCGCGGCGGACCCGGTCTCAATCACTCCCACCACTCCGTCGGGCGTCAACAATCCAGCCCGTCGCGTTCGCTGCCGAAATTGTCCTTCAAAAGTATGCAATATCCGCACCTGGCCATATCGTTTCCAAAGTTCGCGTTTTTGTTTGAACAGCCGCCGCGAGATCGCTTTCACCGGAACAATAGGATTGCGGATAGCCGGAACGCCGCAGATCCGTGCAGCGCGCAGCAGCGCCGTCAGGATCTCGGGAAAAATATGAGCATGTTTGTGCGTGTCGAGATGCGTCACCCGCAGGCCGGTGGCCTGAATCTTCCGTATTTGCGCAGTAATCTCCGCGACCACTTGATCGCTGTCGAAGCCTCCCAGCATGGCGCGAGCCGCAAAGGCCGACAGGCTCGAATAAAATCTGCCAGGCTCGGCCGAGCGAATCGCGCGCAGAGTCTCCACATTCTCAGGCGGAGCCACGGGCATTCCATCCACCAGCACCACGTGGCATCCCACGGACAGATCCGGTGCCGATCGCGCCCCCGCCACCGCATCCGCAAAGGCTGGACCATTGGCCATCAACGTAGTCGACGACACAATTCCGTCCCGGTGCGCTTCCAGGATGCCTCGATTCACCCCTACAGTCAGACCAAAGTCGTCGGCATTGACAATCAGTTGTCGCACCCAGAAAGTGTAGCAGCCGCAAAGGAGAGTTCTGCAGTTCAAGGTCGGGAGCGCGAAAAATTTCGGGCAACTGCAAGCAGCATTGCCAGCCGCAGATTGACCCGAACCAAACCGTCCAGTATTCTCAGCAAAGTTATTCTGCGAGCGGCGAAGCACCCAGGCTCCGCCACGAGCGGGCGGTTAGCTCAGCTGGTTAGAGCGCCTGCCTTACAAGCAGGAGGTCGCAGGTTCGAGTCCTGCACTGCCCACCAATCTCAGCATTAGCTGCAACCCCTCCCTATCTTCCTGTCCCTAAATACGCGCAGTACGCGAAGTCGTCACCGCGTTCGCTCCGCGGTGACCGCGGTACATGTACTTTAGTAACTTTCGATTAGTAACCTAATTGCTGCAGAATGCCGCCCATGAACTCACCCTCCCCCTGGTGCACCGACATTGCACCTCTGAAGCTCCTCAAACCCCGGGCCCGCTGCAGCAGGATTGAAATCATCAAGCATGGCGGCGGATGTCTCAGTGCAGCAAACAATGAGGACAAAGCGACGAACCTGCGCATCTGTCCTCCTCGAGAGCAGGGCGCGAGCGGGGATGATGCTGTTCCTTCGATTCCGGTCGTGCAAACCGGTCCCACCATCTTAGTGGCGGAGGACGACAGCGCACTGCGAGATTTGATTTGCTTCGCCTTGGAGAAACGAAACTATAACGTTCTGGCTGCGGCGGATGGTGTCGAGGCAATCGACACATTCCGGCAGTACTCCTCTCAGATTCGGCTAGTGGTCGCCGATCTCATGATGCCTCGCATGGGTGGTTTCGAGCTGAGGCGACAAATCACTGCCTTGCGGCCGGACGTCAAATTTCTTTTTATGTCTGGCGCAGAGCTGATTGTGGAGCAGCATCGCGGAACACTGGAAGGCTGTGATTTTCTGGAAAAACCTTTCTCCTCAGACCTGCTTGTAAAAAAGGTTAGCGCCCTGCTGGCCGGAGAAGCCGCTGCCTGAACTCAACCCGGACGGCCGATGACGCGCTGCGGCGACTGCCAGGTCGGAGGGGCCTTGGGTCCCGCTACACCGCAGCGCGTAAGGGGAGCAAACGACGCCGTCTTCGAAAGCAAAACTGCCCGCTACTGCAAAACTGCCCACTACTCAGCTCTAAGATTTCAGAGGATGCCGCTTCGCCAAAGGTGGTGTAAGCAGCCCGATGGAACGTAGCTCCTAACAAACCTCGCCATGCACCCTATTGTCCTTATTTCTCTTTGACAGTAGCGATTGGGTTCAGGAGAATAACGAAATCCGCGCGTGCCGGGGAACTTACAATTTGGAGAGGAAAATTATGACTAAAGCGATTGTCATTGCCGTATTTGCTGCCTGTCTGTCCTTTGTTGCCGGAATCGCCGTTGCCGACCGGGTTCGTGACTGGCATGACCTGGAAGCGGCCCACAAACACGTAAACGAAGCCATCCAGGAGATGGATCGCGCCCGTGCTGCCAACCATTACGACATGGCCGGTCATGGAGTAAAGGCGGAAGAGCACCTTCACGCCGCCGAACGTGAACTCCACGAAGCGGTCGAAGCAATTCGGGCAGAGCGGTAGGAGCTTCGAATCTAGAGCGAAATCCGGCCATCCACCGTTGGCAAGCTACAGCGGCGGATGGCCTTTTTGATTCCTACTGAAAACCCATCACGCATCGAACGAGATGGGTGACTCCGAGGTGAGCGCCGAGCCGCTCAGCGCGAATTGTTGCAGTTCCTGCGCCAGCGTTCCGTATGCTTGTTGCACTCCCGAAATGGTGCTCGACGTAGCATTTTGGCCGGTCGCACTCGGGCTCGGCTGGCCAAGGTCCTGGAGGAGGGACTGCTCCTCATTGGAAACTCCGCCACCTCCGTGATGAGAATGGTGGAGGCGATGACCCGATATCGTGCCGGCCGTGCTCTGGATACCCTGTTGAATGGTGGAGAAGTCCTTTTGGGCACCGGATAAGTTGCCGGATTGCAAATCGGAGGCGAGTTGGTGGAAGGCCTGGCTGGTTGGATTATTGGTTGGGCTGTTGGTTGCCGGCGAAGCGCTGCCCGTCGTAGTCGCGGGCTGCGAAAAAGCCGCCTGCAAGCTGGCAAAATCGGATTGCGCCGCCGACAGATTGCCCGATTGTAGCGCTGTCCCCAGTTGCTGAAATTGCTGCTGAATCGGATTGGTGTGGTATTGGTTGTAAAGGTTGCTCGAAATCCCGGATATGGACATGAATATACCTCGAAACACAATTTGGTGAGCATCCACGCGAAACTCCGCTTCGCAGTCGCAATAGACCGCACCGCGCCGCAAACCAAATTCCAAGTGAAGCTGACTCAATTAAGAGCACGGTTGCTTCCATAAGCGGGCGCGGTTCTCCGCACTCGAGCAGGGTGCGTTTTGTGCGAGTTATGGGAAGTCAGGAGCACCGGCAGGGGCGCGATGACGCGAAGATGGGCAAAGCCTGCAGTTTGTGCCGAGCACAAAATGCCGGACGGAGTCAAATATCCGTCCGGCCACAGCTAGCCTATTGGTAGTTAATTATCGGTGGTTGTCCGCCGATTGTTCTTCTCCTCGCGGCGTCATGGAGATGACCAGGTAATCGCGTTCTTTGCCGTCAAGGTCTTCGACCCGCAGCTTCATGTAATCCTTTTCAATGCGGAATTGCGCCTTCTCGCCGACCGGCAGAATGGCGGGATGCTTGTCATCCTTGGGGCGAATGCGGTAAGTCAGCCGATCCGTCTGCAAGAGATATTCCTGGCACAGCAGAGTATGCATCTTCTGATGAGCGTTGTCGGTTCCGATGATTTCGCCGGCAAAGCTCTTGTCGCTTTTCTGGTCCGTGCCGCACTGTACCGAATCCATCCGCAACAAGGTGCCCGACTGCGGGGCCTGGTGTTCACGGGCATAAGTAAGGGATGCGCAAAGCAGCACAAGCATCGCGGTTCGCTTCATGTTTTTCGATCTCCTCCCTGAGATGTAGGTGATTAGAACCGATTCCGGGCGCGGCTGAGGAGATCACGAAGGTATCGAGACAGCTAGGAATTTATCCCTGCCAAATCTTGCAACTCATCCCAAAAACAGTAAACTTCTTGCCATGGCAAGAAAGTTCAAGGATTTGTCAGAGCGCGAAATTCTGGCCCTGGCCATTTCACTGGAAGAAGAAGACGGTCGCGTCTATTCCGATTTCGCCGACGGCCTGCGCGCCACGTTTCCGGCAACCGCCAAGTTGTTTGACGACATGGCCATCGAGGAGTCCGAGCACCGGACCTCGTTGTTCGAAACCTACCGCGCCCGCTTCGGTGAACACGTTCCGCTGATCCGCCGTCAGGATGTAAAAGGATTCGTCCAGCGCCGCCCCCTCTGGCTCTCGCGTCCCCTGAAAATCTCCGACGCCCGCAAGCAAGCCGAACTCATGGAACTGGAGACTCGCCGCTTCTACCAAAAGGCGATGCGCCAGGTGACCGATGCCGGTATCCGCAAACTTCTCGGCGACCTCGAAGAAATCGAGCGCAAGCATCAAGTGGCCGCCGAGGCCATGTCCGAGAGCATCTCGCCCACTGATAAGCACGCTGAGGAAGTCGCCCAGCGCCGCCTCTTCGTTCTTCAGATCGTCCAACCCGGCCTGGCGGGCCTCATGGATGGCTCCGTCTCCACGCTAGCTCCGGTCTTCGCCGCCGCCTTCGCTACCAAAAGCAGCAACGACGCATTTCTAGTGGGCCTGGCCGCATCGATTGGAGCAGGAATCTCCATGGCCTTTGCCGAGGCTCTTTCCGATGACGGATCGATGACCGGCCGCGGCCGTCCCGTGCTGCGCGGTGCGGTCACTGGATTGATGACCGCCGCCGGCGGCATCGGCCATACGCTCCCATTCCTGATCAAAGATTTTCACGTGGCATTTATCGCCGCAGTAATCGTCGTAGCCCTGGAACTGGCGACCATAGCATGGATCCGCAATCGCTATATGGATACCCCGTTGCTGTCAGCGGCCTTCCAGGTCGTCGTAGGAGGCGTGCTGGTGTTCGCGGTCGGAATATGGATAGGCAGTTCTTGACACGTTAGTGTGGGTATCGTCCGAAGAAATCTCTGCGACCTCCCGCCCCCGTCGTTGATCTATTCCCCATGGATGCCGCCCTCCGTCCCCCCACATGGAAGACCCTCCTGGCCTTCGCCATCATCTATTTCGTCTGGGGCTCAACATTTTTAGCTATTCGTGTAGGCGTCCGCGAAGTCCCTCCGCTTCTTCTGGCCAGCATGCGCTTCTTAATTGCCGGAGCCATCCTCTACGCCTGGATGCGCCTGAAAGGCACGCCTTCGCCGACCCATCGCGAATGGCTAGCGGCCACGCTGCTAGCGGTCTGCATCTTCGTCGTCGATTACGGCCTTTTGTTCTGGGCCGAACAACGCGTCCCCTCAGGAATCGCCGCCGTAATGCTCGCGACCATCCCGGTCTTCATGACGCTCTCGGAGATCATCTTTCTGCGCACCCAGCAGCTAACGATCCGGCTGGCACTCGCGCTGCTGGTAGGCATCGGTGGCGTATCGGTTCTAGTCAGCCGCACGCTAAGCCAGGCCATAGGCGAAGCTCCCATCAATCGCGCCGGAGCCATCGCCCTCATCATCGCCGCCATGAGTTGGTCGATCGCCTCGGCCTTAACCCGCAAACTGCCGTTGCCCTCATCCAAAGTCATGAGCTCCGGAGCCCAGATGCTCTCCGGCGGAATCATGCTTGCTCTAGCCTCCATCTTCTTCGGCGAATTCCGCGGATTCCACATCCAGTCCGTCTCCCACGGCGCTTGGTTCGCACTCGCCTACCTGATCGTGGCCGGCTCCATCGTAGGTTTCACCGCCTACGTCTGGCTGATTCATCACGAATCGCCCACCAGGGTTGGCACCTACGCCTATGTCAACCCGGTAGTAGCCGTAATCACAGGCTATTTTCTGGGAGGCGAAGCCGTAGGTCCAAGAACCTTGCTCGGAGCCTTCCTCGTGCTAGTCAGTGTCATCGTCATTACCACCACCCCGTCCAGCAAGCCCGCAGTGTCTGTACGAAAGCCCATCCAGCAAGTCGTGGAACCCTAGCACCCGGCAGGTTTACGGTCCCCTCATTTACCCGACGTCTGCTTTTGGATGGCGCAGCGGTTCACCGCTGCGATAAAGCTCCCTTTCCAAGCCGGCTTCAGCCGCGGCGGTGAGATAGTGGCAGGATCGCCGCACGCGGCGGCACTTGCCCCTCGGCCGCCCGCGCATACTGGACTGGCCACGGAATCGCCTGCTTCAATTCGCGCGCCGCGCGCAACGGCCAATAAGGATCGCGCAACATCTCCCGCGCCAGCAGCACCACATCCGCCTGCCCCGTGCGAATGATGTGATCGGCTTGCGCGGAATCCGTGATCATCCCCACTGCCCCTGTAGCTACCCGCGCCTCCCGTCGAATCCTCGCCGCTAAACCCGTTTGATATCCAGGCCCCAGCGGAATCTTCGCCCGCTGCACATTGCCGCCCGACGACACATCGATCAGGTCGACACCATGTTCCCGCAAATGCTTGGCGAGTTCGATCGACTGCTCCAAAGTCCATCCCGGGTCCGCTCCCCAATCGACGCCCGCCGCCGCCTTCCCGGTTGCCGGATCCTCCAGCCAATCGGTCGCCGAAATACGAACAAAGAGCGGCAGATTTTCAGGCCACACTTCACGGATAGCATCGACCACTTCAATCGCAAAGCGGATTCGGTTGGCGAAGCTTCCGCCATATTCATCCGTCCGCCGGTTGCTGAGGGGAGAGAGAAATTCGTGCAGCAGGTACCCATGCGCTGCGTGCAACTCAATCACATCGAACCCGCAAGCCAGCGCCCGGCGGGCTGCATCGGCGAATGCCGACCGAATGCGCCGCATACCCTCATGGTCCAACGCATGCGGCCGGGGATAATTGTCCGCGAAAGGCGCAGCGCTCGGCGCCAGCACCTCAGTCCATCCCCCTTCCACCGGCGGAATAACCCGCGCCGCTTCCCACGGAGGAGCCATGCTCCCCTTTCTTCCCGCATGCGCAAGTTGCATGCCCGCATAAGCGCCCCGCGCGTGCAAAAAATCGGTGATTCATTTCAACCCCTCGATATGTGCATCGCTCCAGATGCCAAGATCCTGAGGAGAGATGCGTCCTTCAGGCGTCACGGCAGAGGCCTCCGTCATGACGAGCGCCGCGCCCCCAACCGCACGGCTCCCCAGATGCACCAGATGCCAATCTGACGCAAATCCGTCGCGCGACGAATACTGGCACATCGGCGAAACCACGATCCGCCGCGGCAGCGTAATTCCTCGCAATGCCAGCGGAGCAAACAGATGGGCTCCGCTCATTTGGAGGGGCTTAAAATGCGCTCGATTTGCTGAATATGATTCAGATCGTGTCCGGCAACCATGCGGACGATGTGCTCGATCGACTCCTGGCCACGCTCGGCATGCTGGCCGAATAACTTCCATTGCTCGCGCGAAAGTGATTTGAGGAGCGCCAGGTTGGCTTCACGCAGCACGCGCTGTACTTCAACCGATTTGCGCGCATGGCGTTTTTCGTAGTGTCCCGATATCACCCACGCATTCTGATCGTAAGCTTGTACCGGTGTGCCGGGCGCGCCAAGAATCGAGCGCATGCGCCACCCGATGACAATTTCCACATCCGCAAGATGAGCCAGGATTTCTGCGACCGACCATTTATCAGGCGCAGGCCGTTTGCGGAGTTTGGACGGCGACGCTTTCTTAATCAAGCTGGCCAATTTCTTCGGCGTTGACGATTGCACTTTGAGAGGGTCTTTCCCGGCAGTGTGGGCGACGATCCGCTGCGTGTACTGTTGCGCTGTTTCCGGCATCTTGAACTCCCTTATATTCTTGAGCCAAATGATAAACCGAATGCATGATTGCCTGCGAACGTTCCTTTGACCAGCGGTCAAAAAACTTCGCCACCGGGCGCACGAAATCCGATCAAGCCCTTGAATAAACAGTTCAAGATTCGTGTCGAAGTGATATAACTTTTGTTGACCGTAGGTCAGAACCTGGGAGGAGTAGCGCCATGGAAGGAATTGCTACAAGTCTGGCGAAGCCAGCGCAGTTGAGGCGGGACGCAAAGCCACGGCCGCGCTCGGAGGCCAAGCGCGCGCGTATCGTCGAGGTTGCCATCCGCCATTTTGCCGAGCGCGGCTACAACGCGGCGCGCGTCGAAGATATTGCCGCGCAGTTGGGTATCGCCAAGGGGTCGGTGTTTCAGCACTTCAAAAGCAAGGACGGATTATTTTTCGAAGCCTATAAAAAAGCTGTGCAATCATTTCCGAAGTATATGGAAGCACCCGCCGAAGTCCGGGCGTCGGGATTATTCGAAATGCTGCGCTACTGGCTGGCGCGAACCGAAGATATGGTGCGCGATAACTGGTCGTCCTATCGCATTTATCTGGTCGGTAACTATGGAACCGATTTGGCCTTGCGCAGAGAGATCAACCGCTTCCTGGTGCTGGAGGATCCTTATGGATGGCGTGAATTCGTCACCTTCGGAGTAAAGCGCGGAGAGCTGCGAAGCGATCTGGATGTAGATATGATCGGCTCCATCCTCGAGTGGACGATGGACCGCTTTCAGGACGCCCTGCTAACCGAGGAGTTGGACCCCGGACTGTTCCGTAAATCAGGGCCGGTACCGGAAGAAAAAGAGAAGCGAATCGAGCAGTTTGTAGAGCTTCTCCGCCGGGCAATCGGCGCCGAGAAAGCCTGAGTCGGAGCAAAGCACGAAAGCATGACTGAAATAAGCCTGGAGCAAATTGTGTCGAGTTATGCTGCCGATGCGCCCTTGGCGGAAGCGTCCACCATTCCCTCGCCGTGGTATGTGGATGCAAGAGTGGCCGCACTCGAAATGCAAACAGTTTTCTCGAAAACGTGGCAATTCCTCGGGCGCTTGGATCAAGTCGACAAGCCAGGCCAGTTTGTGACGGCAACAGTAGCCGGCGAGCCATTGTTGGCGGTCCGCGGTCCGGACGGAGTCCTGCGTGCGTTCTATAACGTGTGCCGCCATCACGCGGCTGCAGTGATGACAGAGCCATGCGGGCAGGCTTCAGTCTTGCGTTGTCCCTATCACGGTTGGAGCTATGGCTTGGATGGAACGCTGAAAGGGATGCCCGAATTCGATGGGGTGAAGAACTTTAACCGCGCCGATCACGGCCTGGTTCCCGTGAGAGTTGAAACTTGGGAGCAGTTTGTTTTTGTGAACCTTGATCCGGAAGCGGCTCCGCTGGCAGAATTTCTCGGCGGTCTCGTCAACAAGGTGAAGCCGCTGCACTTAAGCAACCTTCATTACTACACAAGCGCCACTTATGAAATCAACTGCAACTGGAAAGTATTTATCGATAACTATCTGGACGGCGGTTACCACGTTCCGCATCTCCATAAAGGATTAAATTCCGTCTTGGACTACAAGCAATACACGATTGAGAATGAAGACCGCTATTGCCTGCAGTCGAGCCCGATGGTGCCCTCAGAACACGATTCAGCCACGGGAAGTACGCGCCGCGGCGACCGGGCAAACTACTTCTGGCTCTATCCGAACTTCATGTTCAATTGCTATGAGGGCTATCTCGATACCAACCTCGTAATTCCCCTTGATACGGACCACTGCCGCGTGGTTTTCGATTTCTACTTTAGCGATGTCAGCGAATCAGAACGCGCGTACAACGATCAGAGTGTAGCGGTAGGGAATCGCGTGCAGGCGGAAGATCTGGCAATCTGCGAGGCAGTGCAGCGCGGTTTGAAATCACGCGCGTACGGTGCGGGCCGCCTGTCGGTTCGCCGCGAAGCCGGGGAGCACCTCTTTCATCGCTTGCTCGCGGCCGACCTCAAAGCCGGTTTTGTCGAACCCAGGCATCGCGGTGTTGCGGAATGCGGAGTGTCGAGCGCCTTTGGGTGGCGCAGCGGTTTACCGCTGCGATAATTCCAGCTTCTCGCCAGAGGCTTCAGCCGCTGAGGGGCCAAGGCGTCCACGACAAGTCTTTCAGCAACTCTCAGGGATGAAAATTCAACTCCACCAGCTCTTTTGTCTCCTGCGGCGCCGCGACCCATTTCCATTTCTCAATGGCTTCCACCGCCGCCTTTGCCAGCAAGGGATTGCCCCCCACTACTTGCGTCGATTTCAGTTTTCCGCTGGGCGCAACCACGACTTCGACCCTGACTTTTCCCGTGATTTGCATCTTTCGCGCCAACTCCGGATAGACCGCCTGCACTTTGCTGACGATTTTCCGCATCCCTGCCCCTTCTTGAGCCATCGAACACGGCCCAGCCACCGCTGTCATCGCGAGGCACAGGGCCAGCAAGGCCGCTTTTACGCAGGGTCGCATCGATAGATAGTCCTTGGCATCAGCCTACCGTCCGAGGGTCATCTTCAAAAGTAACGCTGGTAACCGGGCACACAGGATCGCGCAATTCCTGGTTTCCCTGTTCACTCCGCTCGCCTCCCGCCTTCAACATCCTTGACACAATCCCGCCGATCTTCTTATCGTTGCTAACCGTCATTTCTTACTTGCCATGAACATAGTCAAAGCTACTAAGAAGTATGAAGATTGGCTGCGGCTTCACCTCCACATCGTTGAGCCCGACCTGCGGTTCAAACATGAGCAGATGGCCGCCGCCGTTTTCCCTTTTTTCCGTGCCACGTTCTATCGTTGGACGCAACTCTGGCCCGAGATCTGCTCCGCGCACGACCGCGCGCCGCGCCTCTTGTCCGTAGGCGATCTGCACGTAGAAAACTTCGGCACCTGGCGCGACACCGATGGCCGCCTGGTGTGGGGCATCAACGACTTTGATGAAGCCTCACCTTTTCCCTACACCCTCGACTTGGTGCGCCTCGCCACCAGCGCCTTGCTGGCCGCGCGCGCCGATCATCTCGCCATGAAACCCAAAGATGCTACCGATGCGATTTTGGCGGGCTACCTCCAGGGAATGGAAGACGGCGGCCGTCCCTTTGTCCTCGGCGAATGCCACGAATGGCTGAGGGCCATCGCCGAAAGCAAGCTGCGCGATCCCGTCGTCTTCTGGGGAAAGATGGATCGTCTGCCACCCGCTAAAGGGGAAATCCCCGAAAGCGCACGCGAGGCTATCGAACATCTGCTGCCCGAACACGGACTCAGCTACACCTTGGTAAGTCGCAGGGCCGGAATGGGAAGCCTCGGCCGCATACGCCTGGTCGCCATCGCCGAATGGAGAGGAGCCCGCATCGCGCGCGAAGCCAAGGCCCTGACTGCATCCGCATTGCATTGGGAACATCCCAAGCAGACTCCGTCCGAAATTTTGTACGCCGCCATCCTCGGCCGCGCCGTTCGCTCTCCCGATCCTTACGTGCAATTGCGCGGTCACTGGATCGTGCGCCGTCTCTCGCCCCACTGCTCGCGCATCGAACTGGAAGCCCTTGGCACCAACCGAGGCGAGTGCCGCCTGCTTGAGGCCATGGGAAAAGAAACGGCCAACGTGCATCTGGGAACGATAGAAAAAAGACGCGCCATCCTGAAGGACCTGCGCGCGCGAAAAAGCAACTGGCTTATCGAAGCCGCTCAAGACATGGCCGCCGCCACGGAAAAAGATTGGAAAGTGTGGAAAGAGCGCTGGCAGAGTTAGACCCCGCCAGCGCTTTTTACTGCAGGGAGAGGCCGTGCGAGGGCTCAGGACGAAGATCGAAGAGCCGGTATCCCGGTTCAGGCGCTTTGTCTTTGGTTTCGTTCGAAATCAGTGCGTCGAGAATGCATTCCAGTTCGGCAGCCGAACCAGACCATACCCGCGAAAAAGACTCGCGATGGACCGCCAATTCCCCTAGCATCTGCCCCACTGCGTCCGGCCCGAGATCAACATCAAGCAACGATGGATCACTGCCAATGGGCAGCGGGCGATAATGCTGCGCAAACTCTGGCGATTCAGATCGTATTGAGGGCAGCCGCAGGCTCGCTTGGGTCAGCCAGTGGCCAATCAGAGCCTTCAAATGTTCCCGGCAACAGACGCTGCGCATGTCCTTCTGCCTCGCCAGCGATGCGTGCCACGACAGAATCTTGAGCCGGTCCAGCCACCGATTCTCCATCACCAGGAACCATCCCTTGTGGCGGAACGTGTCCAGACCACACACTGAGCATGTGGGTACCTTTTGCGCTGGCCAGAGCGGCTTCTGCGCATGCCACGGATTGCCTCCCCGGTAACTTGCCATCTTCGGAAAGCTCATATCGTCGCCGCCGCAACCGCAGTGTTGAGAAAGCGAGCGCCCGCCGGATGGCTGCGCGGAACGGTCAACATTCCCAGTGTGGGATCAAACCGGAGCGTGAAGTGAACGGAGCAGGAGTTGCAGAGCCAGAAGTGCTCGCGCCGGCGCAGCTTGCGCCGACTTCCATCACTATTGGAATGAGGGTCGGTCGGTAACGTTTCGGCCAGGAATAACTTGCCTTCGCGTAATGAACGGAAGGGAACGGAGCAGGAGGGATTCGCGCACTTATGCAGCATGAGCTGGGTCCATCTTCTTCGATCAGGTTTTTTCGCCAGAGAGCTCTAATCCCACTGCACGCGCGTGGCCGAATGGTTTGAACCTGCATTAGAAAGTATTTAGTCTTAGTTAGACAGAGTTATCGGCTGCCAACGTTTCTTCCTTCGCGCACCCTTCGCAATCTCGACGGAGAATGGCCGTCGCGGACGGCGGGTCGCCACATAATAAAAACATTATCTAAGTGATAGGCGTCACATTGGAACTGGTCAGGTGAACAAATGATGCCAACACGGGTCGAGCGCACGGTGAGCGGATGGAACGACTTCATTGCGCCGTCGAATTCAAGCCGGAACTGCTGCGCTCCCAGATATCAGCGCCCTTCGCCTTAATGCACAATCCAAGCCGAAGCGGAGACCAACACTCCCGCAGCGCCCGTCAGCAGCCCAAAGTACCAGAATATGCGCCGGCCCGAGAGCAAAGTAATCGAAGTTACAACCAGAGCAATCTCCAGGAAGACTTCTCCCATGTCGAAACGATCCGCCTTACCCCGCGTTACTTTGTTCTCACCTTCGGTCTCGTGCGCCTTCTTCTCCAGTTCCTTCTGCTCCTCTTTATAGCGGTCGGCTTCGCCCCGGTACTTTTCCTGCAGTTTAGCGGAGGCCTGCGCATCCTTAGCTGGAACCATCGCCGCCAGGTCGGCGAACATTTCGTCATTGTGCCGCCGGATGTTCTTTGCCTGATAGAACGCCCACTGGTCGGTGACCTGATTCTGCAGGATGATCTCTTCCGTATGCGCGCGATGCCCCAGCAGCGACGCAATCGCCACCAGTACCGCCAGCACCGCCATGGTCAGCGTCACCGGAGCCATATCGGGATGCTCCCGCGCATGTTCGGCGTGCTCGTGCAACTCGTGCAGTTCTTCGCTCATGTTGTCGGGCTCCTGTGAGTACATCTTCGAATCTGGCTTTTAAATGTGAAACACATTCTAAAGCACCCCCCGCCAAGTCTGCTTTGTTCTGAGAACTGAGAACTGGCAACTGGGAACTGATCTCTACTCCCCCATCACCTTAATGATGACTCGTTTATCCCGCTGCCCATCGAACTCCGCATAAAAAATCTGCTGCCACGGCCCGAAGTCCAGCTTTCCAGCGGTCACCGGCACAATCACCTCGTGATGAATAATCAAAGACTTGAGGTGTGCATCCCCATTATCTTCGCCCGTCTGATGATGCTTGTAGTCAGGATTAAAAGGCGCCAGCGTCTCCAGCCACTGATCGATGTCCTTGATCAGCCCACTCTCGTTGTCATTCACATAAACCCCAGCCGTAATATGCATGGCCGAAACCAGAATCATCCCATCCTGTATTCCAGACTTTTTCAGCGCACCCTCCACCTGCGGAGTCAGGTGAACGTAAGCCCGCTTGGTTTTCGTATGCAGCGTGATGTACTCGGTATGGATTTTCATCCCCCAGATTGTAACCGTAGAGCGGACGCCCCCGTCCGCTGCCGTTGAGGTTGATGTTGCCGTTGATGTTTGGGCGTGTGCAGCATAACCGACGAGGGTGCCCACTCATGCGAACTATGAGGCTGTTACGAAACCCACTTTTCGTTCGCGCCAGTGGTAAGCATCTTCACAATCCCAGCCCCGGAGGGGCGAAATAAAATTAGCCCAGCGCCTCGGCGCTGGGAAAAGTGGGAAGAATGATCCAAGTCCCGGAGGGACGGCCGAGTTTGGTAACGGACTCGAACTATGCAATGAGTGGGTACACAAAAAGACAGGCACATAAAACAGCATCATCTGATGCTAAAATAAGTGCCATGAGAACCACCATCGCATTAGATGACGATCTAATACGCATAGCCCAGGAGTTTACTGGAGTAGAAGAAAAAGCAGCGCTGATTCGCGAAGCCCTCAAAGCCCTGATCGAGCGCGAGAGCGCCCGCCGCCTGGCATCCCTGGAAGGCACGATGCCGAATTTAAAAAACATCCCGCGCCGCAGGCCGCGCAAGAATTGATTCTAGCCGACACTTCGATCTGGATCGACCATTTCCGCTCAGCGAATAAAGACTTGCGTAAGCTCCTGAACGAAGGCCAAATCGTAATCCATCCGCACATCATCGCGGAACTTGCGTTGGGCTCTCTGCGGGATCGCACCAAAACCCTAGCCCTGCTCGATCTCTTACCCCAGTTGCAACCCGCCCAACTAACCGAAGTGAGGAGAATGATCGAGGCCCGTCGCCTCTACAGCCTGGGCATAGGACTAACCGACGCCTACCTGATAGCCGCAGTCTTTCTCAATCCGCCCACGCTCCTATGGACAGAAGATAAACACCTCCGCAAGGCCGCAGAAGGGCTCGGCATTCACGCCGGGCTGGCTTAGAGAATTTGAAGAAGCAGTCGAGAAATACCCTGACTGTCCCCCAGTTTGATCGTCAAAAGTGCTCCGCGGCTCGCGGGGTGCGGTGGACGCGATTTCGTCTGTGGTCGGTGCTAGAATCCGCTGCGGAGGTCTGCCAATATCCCTATGCGCAAGCTAAAGGTAAGGTCTTCCAAGACTTCGCTGCTTACCCTGACTCGTAGCCGTCAGTGGAACCCTCAGATGGTCTACATTCTCACAGCCAACAAGCCCCTCCGGTACAAAAATGGTCGTTCGAAGATTCTTTATATTGGTACGACAAAAAAGGGGCCGCTCAGGCCGGCCGCCTCAGCGGTGAACAAGGCTAGCCTAATTTTTTACAAACTGCATGGGATTAAGGCAATCGAAGTTCATATCGTCACCTGCGGGCGGCGCAAGCGCGTGCCGACTTGGAAGCGTCTTGAATCCTCCTTGCTCGATGTTTTCCGAACGAAATACTTTGAGCTTCCGAAGTACAACAAAGTCAGGCCCAAAGCGGATGAGAAGTTGTTCACAGGAAACGCCCTGCGGAAGATCATCGACAGGTTCGGCCCGGAGTAATCGAGGCGATCCTAGACCAGCTAGGAGAGGGAGAATGAATAGACAATGTGCACAATTGCTCTTCATCTGTTTCTGTCTCGCAGCGGCGGCGTACGGGCAGCCAGAGTCCAATACTCACAAAACAAGCACCGGGCCGACGCCACGCTACTCGGAGAAGGCTTTGGATCCGGGCGTGGATCGTCTCCCTCCCGGCTATATCGGGAATGATGCCGAGGGACTCTTGCGAGTCATTGAGGCCCGCAGCAAGTCTCAAGTCAAAGGTGAATTCGAAACGTCTGAAAGCTACAATGCGCGGATCGAGCGTGAAAATGATCGGCCTCTTCTCGGATCCCTGAAACTCGATAGCGTCCTTGCTTTCAAGATCGATCAGCTTGATTGTCACTACGATGCGGACGCAGGGATCATGAAGTTTTATGTACTGACAGAAGGAGCTTGGAACGAGGCACAGCAGCTTACGTCTGGCACACTGGCGCTTTTGGTGAAGGCAAACACATCGGTTCGTCAATACCTGGGCTCGAACACATTTGGCGCGACAGCTCGTGTGAAGGAAACTTACCGCAAGTCGATCGAACTGGGGATCGCAAATTCAAACGAGTTTGATCTCCGGGACACACGGGATACAGACGAGCCTGACGAGTTCTACGGTGACCTAAGAATGGGGCCAGACGAAGCGCGCCGGTTAAAGAAAACAGCAAAAGCCTTGGTGATCGGCGTGTTGGACGACACTCCAGCGACCAAGGGCAACTTGTTGACGGAAGCCACAATAGAAAGTCCAACTAGCATATTCGAACAAATGCGGTACTTAAATCTGCGGATGTCGGGGATTTGGGTCTACAACCAAGACACGGGCAAGGTGTTCTTAAAGATGCTGCCGCTTACGACGAAAACCAAAAAGTTCAGTTACGCGCTCGGAATGAACATCGGCAGCGGCTTAGGGACGAACTTGAAAAAGCAATCAGTGGAGTTTGATTCGGCTCTCGTAGCCAAGGGATTGAATGACTCCATGACCGGCGGGACGACGCTTATGACAGAAGGGGAAGCGGAGTCAGTGCTTACCGATATGCAGAAAGAAGTTCAAGAACAGCAGCGGGATAAAATGCAAGAGGCTGCGGCTAATAACAAGACCGAAAGGGAAGCATCAGCTCAATCCGATTCAGGGGATCACCATGCTAAATTTGGCCAAACGCCGGCAGCTACTGGCTGTTTGAAGCTAGCGCATGAGGGGGATGAAGGCGTCAGCGTTACACAAGATGACTCATCGACTAAAATCAATGGGCTTCTCACCAACAACTGCGGACGAGATCTAGGCTACGTTGAAATCACCTATATGCTTTATGATCGCGCAGGAAACGCGGTGGGCACTGCACTTGCAAACCGAAACAATCTCAAGGCGGGAGAGGTTTGGAAATTTTCCGCCTTGGGTGTGTCAGGGGTCTCGCGATATGAATTGGAAAAGATCACCGCGCATTAGCGACTCCCTGTGCAGATGCTAGCAGTTGGACGATTTCGGGGACTGGAAATCTACCGCATCGACTCCTCAATCTCCGAGATCCAGTCCGGCCTCTTCAGCACTTCGCGCGGCTTGGGGCCATCTGCCGCTCCCACAATCCCATCACGTTCCATCAAATCAATCAGATGAGCAGCGCGTCCGTAACCAATGCGCAGCCGCCGTTGCAGCAGGGAAGTGGAAGCTTTCCCGAACTCGATCACCAGCCGCACCGCATCGTTAAATAGCGGATCATTATCGTCCGCAGAAATCTCTCCTGAGTCGCCACCGTCATCGCTGGCGCCTTCGCGATCTTCTTTAGGAGTTTCCAAAAACTTCTCCTGATACTGCGCCTGTCCCTGCGCCTTCCAGAATTCGACCACGCCCGCGATTTCTTTTTCGGTGACATAAGCCGCATGCAGCCGATGCACGCGCGCCGAGCCTGACGGCAGATAAAGCATGTCGCCCTTGCCCAGCAGCGATTCTGCGCCATTCGCGTCAAGAATAGTTCGCGAGTCGACCTTGGTAGCCACCCGAAACGAAACGCGCGCCGGGAAATTCGCCTTGATCAGTCCGGTAATAACATCGACCGAAGGACGCTGCGTCGCCAGCACCAGATGGATGCCCACAGCGCGAGCCATCTGCGCCAGCCGCGTAATCGATTCTTCGACGTTGTGGCCGTCAAGCATCATCAGGTCAGCCAACTCGTCAATGATGATCACGATCTTAGGAATCGGCCCTTCATCCGCAGATTGTTCGCTGAATAAACTCGGAGTGTCGTCGAACAGCCGGTTGTAGCTGTCGATGTTGCGGACGCCCTTCGCAGCCAGCAGTTTCAGCCGCCGCTCCATCTCGCGCACAGCGTTGCGCAATGCATTCGCCGCAAGCTTAGGCTCGGTAATAATCGGCGTATAAAGATGAGGCACGCCTTCGTAATTGCCCAATTCCAGCCGCTTCGGATCGACCAGCACCAGCCGCACTTCATCCGGAGTCGACTTATAAAGAATCGACATGATCATGGCGTTGATAGCCACGCTCTTGCCCGTTCCCGTCGAGCCCGCAATCAGCAAGTGAGGCATTCCAGCAAGATCGGCAGTGGCGATGCGTCCGTTGATGTCTTTGCCCATCGCCAGCGTGAGCTTCGACTTCGAACTGAGGAACTCCTGCGACTCGATGTTCTCTCGCAGCCAGATAATCTCTCGCTCGCGGTTCGGAACCTGAATTCCAACCGTGCTTTTGCCCGGCATGCGCTCAACCAGAATGCTCTCGGCGCGCAGCGCTAAACAAAGATCGTCGGTGAGCCCGATGATGCGGCTATATTTGATGCCAGCCTCAGGTTTGAACTCAAACGTGGTGACAACCGGCCCAGGATTAATCTGCGTGACTTGCCCATGAACCTCAAACTCCGCATATTTTGCGGTCAGAACTTGAGCGACAAGCTTGAGTTCTTCTTCATGTACAGCCTGCTGTTCGTCAGGACGATGCAGCAGGCTCGATGGCGGCAATTTATAGCTACCGGCGATCTTGGGCAGAGTAGTCTTCGGCTTGCGCTCCGCGTCGGCGCGGTCTGTGACTTCGACCTGCATAGCAGCAGCGTTCGAATGCGCCGGAGAAGACGCAACGCCAGCGTCGTCTTCCTCGTCGGCCATCATGCGCTCGATTCCTGTGCGCGGAGCTGTGGCCGCAAGTTGCGGCACCGGAATCTGCTGCCCGATGTTCTGAGCACGATCCGAGACTTCCTCATGCACGGCCTCCGAACGCGCCGGATTGGCGCGCGCCGGCACGAGCTGTGCAGTAACCGTCGGTTTATCCGCCCGCCGCTTTTCCAGTTCTCTCTGCTGCAGCTTGCGTTCGCGCGTCTCTTGCCAGTCTTTGAGCCGCTCCCGAAGCGCCACAACGAAAGCGAAGCGCGTAGGAGCCCATAACTCAATTGCCGAGAAGGAGAAGGCCGTCGTGAGATACAGCGCCACCGCCAGAACCGTCGTGCACACAATGTATGCGCCCGCTACGTTAAGGTAACGGATCAAGAAATCGCCCACGATGCGCCCGAGTAGTCCTTCGATAGGGATCGCGCCCATCCAGCGAAAATGTCCCGGCAAAATTGCCAGCAGCGCGGGCACAAACATCAGCAGCCACACTCCGCCGAGAATCTTCGCGATGGGAGATTGCACGGCCCGCGAGCGGAACCAGCGTGCTCCCAGCATCGCCATGAACACAGGCAGCAGAAAAGCGCCAACTCCCCAGAATTGCAGGATGATGTCGGAAAGATAAGCGCCTAAAATGCCGATCCAGTTACGAGCCCCATGCGATCCGGTAAGGATCGAAGCACTGTTGAACGAAGGGTCAAGCGGCGAATAGGACG
Organism: uncultured Acidobacteriaceae bacterium; assembly: GCA_963775845.1. Taxonomy (GTDB): domain Bacteria; phylum Acidobacteriota; class Terriglobia; order Terriglobales; family Acidobacteriaceae; genus Acidiflorens. The sequence goes on from CAVZKN010000003.1 coordinate 698,271, forward strand.
CCAGCGCGAGGAAAAGAAGAAGCGCGGAGACGCACAACAGAAAACCGACGAGCTCGTTCAGACGCCGGTTGCTGGTTGGCGCAAAAATCTTCGTTAAGGATGTCATGTGGCAGCGACGGCGTCAGCGAGGCAAAATCCACCACCAGCGCCGTTACATGGCCAGAGCTTGACTATTATGTCAAGAAGCGGCTCTTCCTACAATGCGGGAAAAGGGATGGGGTGGCGAGTTGGATACGGGCGGAATTGGGCTTGGCGATCCAGAGGTGTCGATCACATTCCCCAGCGGACGGGCGGAGCCCCTTGGCCAGCGCCTCACATCCAGATGTGACCTACTTCACCGACGAGACGGCTTTCAAGATGTTGAAATAAAGACGTCCCGTCTCCCCGAGGAGTCCGGTTCTGTTTGTAAAGGAGGCTCTCGTATGGGCAAGGGCAGTCGTAACTATTCTCACCAGGTCATTGCTCCTTTCATCGCCGCACTGATTCTGTTGATCGCAGCCCTCGTGCTGGCGCAGACATCGGGTGCCGGTCGCAACCCACATTAACTTTTCCGGCGGCGTCTACGACTCAGGCGGCTACACATCTCGCTACAAAACCTCGATTGCTCTGGCCGATCTGAACGGCGACGGAAAACTTGATCTGGTAGTGGGCAACGAATGCGGCTCCAGCGATTGTGAAAATGGCCAACGGAAGTGGTGCCGGCAGCGCATAACGGCCAACAGAACGACAACTCCTGAAGGAGGTCTTCTATGTCGCGCAAGATCAAGAGTAATCAAGTGCCAAGGTCGGTAATTCTGATCGCAGCAGTTCTGATCGTGCTAGTGGCTGGATTCGCTGCTCCGAGCCCGTTCTTGCCAGCCGTGAGTGCCGGAGGAGGCCAGAGGCTCGGCTTGGAATCAATCGCAAAAGTCAACAGCGGCAATGCTATGGTTCCAACCGAGTCCCGGCCAGGAACGACCACAACCATATGGACCAACACGAATCCCTCACCCTATGGCCCGGTACAAGTCTTTGCCCAGGTCGCGTGTGGATGCTTTTCCACGCCAACCGGCCATGTGAGGTTCTACCTCAACGGCGCAGCCATTGGAACAGCAACGCTCAACAGTGGCATTGGCTGGATTAGCACCGGCAAGCTTGCCGTGGGCGCCAACTCACTCACCGCCGAATTCGAAACCAACAGGGATTACGAAGGAAGCGCTTCGTCTGTGTATGTTCAGCAGGTCGTTCCGGCGAACATCAGTATCCAAGCGAGTGCTACTCCAAACCCGTCGCAGTTTAAGGAGAAAGTTGCCTTCCACGCTTTCATGGAGAGCAATGGTGCCCGACCGTCCGGGCTGTCGGTAGTCTTCTACTACGGCAGCACGCAGATTTGTTTCGGTGAATCCAACAAAAATGGCGAGGCGTCCTGCACCTACCCGAAACTGCCGGAGGGTTCCGATACGGTCACTGCGGTGGAATCCGGCAACTACGGCTTCAATGCGGCATCGGCCAGCATGACGCAAACGGTGAAATGAAAGCAGAGGACTGGTCAAATTACCGAGGACAAAAGAGAAACAGAACAGTAAGGTTTCTTTCTTTCCTCTTTCTTCCTGACTAGCCTGCTCTTTCCTGAACTCTTGTCCTTACTTTCCGCAGCGTGTAAAGCGTTGCCACCGCCATGGTCCGCAAAGAAGGGAGATCGAAGAGGGTTTAGAGGAATCTTACCTGGGAACCCCGCGTGACAGTTTCCTAACAAGAAATTCCTGAAATAGATTGGCGATAGCGGTTGCGCCAATACCGATCGCCCCATTTTCGAAAGTTAAGCCCGCTCCATTTCGATCCTGTTTCGGATAGTAGAGATTGGAGATGCCGCCAGCCGCCAGGCTTCCTAGAATATTCGAATAATTAGCTTGCCAGTGTCCATTGTCGCCCTTGCAAATAAATGAATTGGCTATAGCATACGCAGCTCGTGACGGTACGCTACCTGTTCCTTTGTAAAAATATCGCGGATCCTGTTTCAGGAGCGATGGCAAGATGGCCGCTCCGATCAAAGTTCCGGTAGCCGCGTCGGCGTAGCCGGCACCAAAGCGCTTGCCGAAAGCCTCCGCGCCTTGGCCGTATCCGCTGAAGTGATTTTGCGCCTGTTCAACTCCCGCTGCTCCCGCAACTATGACAACCGTGAACGGGTCAATCAGCGTCTTCCATGCCAGGTTGAACTTTTGCCGCGTATTCAATGGAGCCGCATTGGGGACATAAGTGACGTAGAAATTTGGAATGACGCCAAGTACCCGCTGCTTCTCTTCAATCTTCACCTGTTCTTGCGCCACCTCTGTCGCTGACAGGCCGACTTCCACATCGGTGACCGAGGTGGCAACCGTCAATGTGATCTGTGCGTCGTTCTTAATTTCGCCGGGATTCAACATTCCAGAGTATGTGTTCGCAGCGAATCCGGCCGACGTAGTCGTGAACTGGAACGGTCCCGGAGCAAGATTGGTAAAAGAGAATGCGCCATTACCGTCCGATCGCGTCTCTTGACTGGACGATTGGCTTCCGCGCGTAAGCTTTATCCGTGCTCCCTCGACGACCGCCCCGGATGCGTCGACAACCGTTCCGCTAATGCTTCCCGAAGTTTGATAGTCCAACCTCTGTTCGCCGCCCGAACTGGGATGAACCGGAGCCGCAGCAGGCGCTTGAGCGGTCTGTCCCAAGCATCTCGGCGTGCAACTCAGGACAATCACTAATGCAAGAACAACGCCTTCAGGCTTGAGTCGAAGCAACATTAGTTTTACAAACGACGGACGGCCCGAACCCGCGGAGCCCGTGCCGGTTTAACCGTTCATATAGGTTGGATGCGCGTTTTCCGGCTGTCAAGGTTCCAATAGTTTGCCCGCGCTGTCTCCATCTCACCTGTTCACAAAAGTTATTAACGTGCGATCGCTCGCATCGCCCAAGCCAGCACCGCGATTCCCAGGACAATGCGATATAGAGCAAACGGAGCAAAGCCGCGCTTTCGCACCCACGCCATGAACCATGCCACCGCTCCGTAGGCCACGATGAACGAGACGATAAAACCAATAGCGAGTATCACCCACTGGTGAGATGTGATCTGCGCGACGCCGATGGGATTCTCATCTTTGCCGCCGTGTATTGATTTGAAAAGAGTATAGAGCGTCGCCACCGCCATGGTTGGCATGGAAAGAAAGAAAGAAAATTCGAGCGCCGCGGCGCGCGACATTCCCACCAGTTGTCCGGCCGCGATGGTTGACATGGAGCGTGACGTTCCGGGAAAGACAGCGGAGAGTATCTGGCAGGCGCCAATCCAAAGAGCTTGTCCGCCGTTAATGTCATCCATTTTCCATGTGTGAATAGGAGTTCCCGGCGCTTCCGGCCCGGCCTTTTCCCACGGGGCCTTCATCGCGTCGATAATCCACATCACGATGCCGCCTATGAGCAGTGCTGCGCCCATCACGTAAAGACTTTCCAGGTTCTTGCCGATCACTTTTGTCAGCAAGAAGGACGGAATCGCAGTGACCACGAAAGCGATCATCACCAGGCTCAAAGGATGCGTCAGGTAATCGCAGTCCCGCTTTTCGCCCTCCGGGAAGGTTGAGATCAACTTCGCAATATGGTGGCGAAAATAAATTGGAAGCACCAGGATTGCGCCCAGTTGAATGACGATCGAGTACATCTTCCAATAACCGCTATCCAGCGACAAGCCGGCTACGAACGGCTGGAGCAATCTTTCTGACAGTCGAAGATGCGCAGTCGAGCTCACGGGCAAGAACTCGGTAAGTCCTTCGACGATTCCCAAGATGACGGACAACAGATAGTCGTTCAAGAACTCTCCTCACGATTAACGCGGAGACCCTGCTAGCCAGCTCGTGCCGAGATGGGCAGTTCCTTCTCCACCAAAAGTTACGGGTTCATTTTGACAGGTTCCTGGTATCGCCGGAAGAAACTATCTGGCTTCCACTCGGGTCGGTGATCGTCATTGGCGATGTTGGTGAGCAGACCGCGGATAATCTCCTCATATTTCGCGGCGGCCGCAAGATCGACAGGCTGCATCACGTCGTCCGAGGGCGCGTGATAGCGCTGGGTGAGCCAATCCTTGAAAACCTTGACCTCGGGCGTGCCCGGCTCAGGGGCAACGCCCATCATCAGCGAAGGGATGCCGTGGCGTATGAAGCTATACTGATCGCTGCGTACAAAAACATTGCGCAGAGGCTCAGGATCGGCTTGCACCTTGACTCCGAACGATTGCGCCACCTCGCGCGCGCGTTCGCCTAGATCGGATTCGTCCAAGCCGTACACCGTAAGCAACTTCAGTGGCACGATCGGTAGAAACATGTCCGTGTTGATGTCGGCAACAATGGATTGCGCCGGAACCGTAGGATGAGCCGCGAAGTACTTCGAGCCGAGCAGACCCTTCTCCTCGCCCGTCACCAGCAAAAGCAAAACTGAGCGGCGAAGCGGACGATGCAGCTTCTCCGGATTCTTCTTAAAGCTCGCGGCCATATCGAGCACGAGCGCGCTGCCGGAGCCATTATCCATCGCGCCGTTGTAGATGCGGTCGCCGTTGATCGGCTCGCCGATGCCGATATGATCAAGGTGCGCTGAGAGAACCACATATTCGTCTTTCAAAGCCGGATCGCTGCCCGGAATTCTGGCAACCAGATTCGCCGACCTGACTTTCTTCACTTTAACTTTCGTTTTCGCCGCGAGCGAAACCATCAAGGGAAAATGCGACAATGGCTTCCGATCTTTGCCGAGCGCGGTAATTTCTTCGAAGCTGTGGCCCGAGCCGGCAAACAATCTATCCGCGCTGGCGGGATTGACGGTCACTGCAATCTGCTCTCCCTCGGTCTCGTTAAACTCGGGGTAATCGAGATCCATCGTAATGTGGTTGCGGTTAAGCGCGATGCGCGACCAAGGGATGTCCATCGAGACGGGATTATTCAAACTAACTACGCCGACCGCGCCCGCCGCGCGCAGCACCTTCCAGCGCTCGGCCGCCGTTTGATAATGCGCGGCCAGCGCGCCCGTAATTTCAGAAGGCGATCCCGAGAGGATCACGACGATCTTGCCGTGCAGGTCGAGGCCGGCAAAGTCGTCGTAATTTTTCTCTGGAACCTTGAGACCATAGCCGGCAAAAACCAGCGCCGCTTCCACGGCGGGAGCGGGCATAACCCGCGTGCTGATGATGGCGTCCTCACCAAGCAACAATGGTTCGCGCTTGCCATCGCGGATGAGCGCCAGACTGCAATCTTTTTCGATGAGCTGGCGAGACACGAAATTGATTGGCTGGTAGTAGCCTTTTATTCCGGCCGGCTCGGTGCCCGCGTCCTTGAGTTGCTTGACGGCATATTTCTGCGCCTTGCGCTCGCCTCGGCTGCCGGTGTCGCGGCCTTCAAGTTTGTCGTCGGCAAGAACCTTGATGTGGTTCCACCAGGACTGGCCGTCGAAATGAGCCGGTGCGTGCATTGATTGGTCGGGGCCCGACTCAATGACAGCATTCAGGCGAACGATCGTAGGAACTGGAGCCGGTTGCTCTACTTCTACGCACCAGTCGGGAGGGCAGCTGCCTATTTGCAGCATGACGTTGATCGTTTGAGGGCCGGGATATCCCACTTCAACGGGCTGGCTCCACTTTCTAAAGCCGGCTGCCGTGACAGTTAAGTCGTAGCTCCCGGGCTCGATACATATCAACATCATGCCGTCTGTGCCAGCCGTAGCGTCTTGAAAGGTAGTCGTCGATCGGGATAGCTTGATCTGCGCCCCTAACACACGCGCGCCGGTCACATCACTCACCACGACCGCGACGGAAGCGAGGCTGTTTGTTTGCTGAGCAGCCAGCAGCACGGAGATGCCGGCAAGCACGAACGCGCTCAATAAAACCGATACCTTGCTTTTCATAACGTTTGCAGGAGATTTCTAGGATAGCAGGAGGCGAAGCCGAAAAAGGACAGCCAGGCGGCTGTCCCTTGAACGAAAGCAAAATCAGAACGCGTAGCGCAGCGATTCCGTCACCAGGTTGGCGTGAAAATACCGGGGAGCCGTCGGCCCGACAAAAGAATCTTCGTTGTACTGGTAATAATTCCAGCCCATGTTCCACGCTACTCTGTGGCCGATATCCACGCTGACATTGGCCACAGGCTGCTGATACCTGTACTGCAACGAAGCTAACGGCTGCAGATAATTGAATTGCGGCACCGATCCATCGACATTGGTGACGCTGTAGCCGACGTTGGCCGTTACGCGCTTCTCGAGCCTGAATCGGATTGTGGTCATGCCGAAATTAGTGTGGTTGGTGTAATACGAATTTCCGAGCAAAGGATTGGAGGATTCGTACGCCGCACATGAGGCTGCGCCGCTGACGAAGGGAAGACTAACTCCGGCCGGTATCGTGTCATTGAAACAGATTTGTGCGTTCTGAATCACGCTGTTGTAGTTGTAGGCCAGGTCGAGCCCGAAGCGTTCGCGCGGCGCAAGCGATCCCGTCAGGCCATAATTCTGATTGTGTCCAACATAATGTGTCAGGAAGCCGTCGTTCGAATCCTGCAAGGCGTTAATGGATCCGCCAATGACGGCCCATGACTTCGGTGTGTAAGTCGTCTGGAAGCGATAACGCGATTCCTTGCGCGGAGCCATGCGCACAATGACGTTGTTGTAGTTCGTGTGCTCCATGTCAAAATTCAGGCGCAAAGAGTGGATCGGCCGCGCCCACAGTCCGAGCAGGCCCGTGTATTCATTGACCAGAAAGTGGTCCTCGCCCGCCGTTGAGTAGCTGTTAAAGGTTTCCGGCCCGGTGAAGCTATTGAACAGCACAAAGACCTGATCGCCATAACGGAAGCCGATCCGTGCCCCCGTTTTTTTCGAAATATCCCAGACCAGGTCGGCCTCGTTTCGCTTCCACGTCTGGTTGAAAGACGACGCGGCCAGCGTACTGCTGGTTGTAGGCGTGGTCGCGCTCAGCGAAGTCAGTAGATTGCAGGCAGCGGGATTCGTGCAATCGCTGTCGACCTCGGTGAAGTTCGCGGCTTGCGGAATGCGGTAAGCCCAATAATAGAATTTTTCGATGAAGCGCAGATGGTCGGTCAGATGATACGTAGCCTCGGCATCCAGTACGTTGGAGATCCGGTTCGCGTGAACTGTCCCGCTTCCGGCAAAAGCGAGAGTGTGGGTGCGCGTGAGCAGGCCGCTGAAAGCCTCGTCCAGAGGTGTCGTCATGTCGGCAGCACTGTAGGAATAAGAAGCGACCAGTTCCAGCCGCTGGATGTTATTACTGCGCAGGCCAATTCTTTCAGTCGGCGTCGAAGTGCGAATCCTCTGGTTGCGCAGATAACTGTAGTACGCGCTGCAGGTATTGTTTTGCAAAACTCCGCCCACAACCAGAGCCGTCTTCCCTTTGGGCGGAGCACACGGTTCGCTGTTCGCCGTATCAATCGACAAGCCCAGGTTCACGGTGCCCAGGATGGGAGGCGTTCCCGGCGCCGCTTCCAGGGAGGCTGACGCGAAAGGCGCCAGGCTGTAATCCGTGTCTCCCTTGTAGTAATTGAAGAACTGGTCATAGCTGAGCACGGTGCGCGGCGCAGCTTTCCAGTCCACTCCAAAGCGGAAAGAGTTCAGGGTAGTGTTCCAGTTCTGCAAGAGCAGGGCTTCGGTGCCTTCGTGGACGCTGCTGAAAGACGGCCCGGTCATGTTATTACGCGAATATCCGACGCGAAAACTGACCAGCGACTGTGGCAGCAGAGTCAGATCGACATCACTCATGCGCCGCGTCGTATCGAACAGGTGCGGAGAGTTCAGCGCCGGAATCGAGGGATTGGATGTGGGAGGATTCAGCGGGTTCGCTAGCAGGTTGAAGTCAGAGAAATTCTGGTCGCGCCGAAAACTTCCGGTAAAGTTGTACCACTTATTTTTGTCCGCCCGAATCCGCAGGGCGTTATTTGGATCGCCGCCCCAGCCAAAGCTGCTGACATAAAGATTGTCGAACAGCACTCCCTGGTGATCGACGGATTGCATCGATAGCGTCTGGTCGAGGAAACGCGGACCCTGCTGCAGATTCACCAGCGTGTCGTACATATTGCCGCTGCCCGTGATGTCGTTCGCGCGGTAGCCTATCTCCGCCGATGAGTGAATCACGTATCCGCCGCTAGTAATGCCAGCGTTGTCCGGCCCAGCCGGCCGATTCTGTTTCTCTGATGCCTGGGCGAAGAGTAATCCCGAGGCAAACAGCATTAAGCCGGAACATAAGAGCGGTGTTAGCAGGATGAACTTTCTTGGCGACGGCATCGGTTCTCCCTCACTTGAAAAAAACAGCGCTGAAATTGGAGCCATGAATCTGGGTGTGACACATGGTGCAGGCCTGGTACTTCGCCGACTGGTTGTGCCCAGGACCGATCGGCCCAATCGTCGGGAAGGTATGGCACTGCAAACAGAGCATGTTGACCGGCATCACCTTAAGCAGCCGCGGATTCGTCGAACCATGCGGTGTATGGCAGCTCGTGCAGCCCTCGGTCTTCACCGGGACATGCTCGTAGACGAATGGCCCCTGCTTGTCGGCGTGACACTTGTAGCAAACCGCATCTCCGCTCGCGAGTGTCCGCATCTGCCGTACGGTAGCTGTGCCATGAGGGTTATGGCAGTCGCTGCACTGCACGAGTCCCTCATTGACACGGTGGTGATAAGGTTTGGCGAAATCCGCCTTGGCCGCGGTATGACAGCCGTAACACAATTGCGGCGAGCTGGCCACCAGCAGGTGCTGGCTTTCCTTGGCGTGATGCGGAGAATGGCAATCCAGGCAGCCGACGTCATTGCTGGCATGAGATGACTGGGAAAAATGCGACTTTCCCTGCCCCTCGCCGTGACAAGTCAGACAACGAGCGCTCGTCTCCTGCCGCGATGCATCCTTGAACGTGAAGATCTTGCTCTTGTCTCCGCCACCCGCCACGTGCTCCGCGCCCGGACCATGGCAGCCCTCGCAGCCCTGATGTGAGGCACCGCCGCGCTTGTCGAGCGAGGTTTTCCAGTGCGGCGTCTTTTCCCACGAGTTATAAATTTCCTCGTGACAGGTCTTGCAAGTGTCCGATCCGACATACTTCGAGGCGTCGGAGGAATTGGCAGAAGTAGTCATCGTGTGGGAAGGTTGCGCGCCAGCGCCAGCCGCCGGCGGTTGCGCCTGACCCGAGGCAAGGGCTGCGACCCCGGCGACGAAAAGACAGAGAACTTCGGGTCGAAGCATTCGGGCAGTCTTGCACTTTGAGAACATAGGCATTCGCACGCCCCTCCTCGGCTCAACAAAAAGACGCCATTATTGTATCTATCGACAAAAGATATAGCGCCGTGACATTTTCCTGTTGTCTCACATCGCGCGAAAGGTCGTAGGACGCGCTTGAATGGACGGCTAGGTAGGGCGAAAGGATATGCCTCAGAGCCTGACGTCTCGTGCGTCGCGGAATCTCACATTTGACACAACCCGTGCCGGACCCTACGATTTGCCTGACCATGCCCACTTCAAATTCTGTTTATCGCCAAACGGCGAACAGATTCAGAAACATCGTCACCTGGACCTGCCTGGTCCTTCTCCTCACCTCACTAAGCGTTCTCTCCCAGGCGACTCCACCGTCACTTCCACATGCCGACCCGGTCCTCTATCTCGACGACATCAAGGCGCTGACTACTCCGGCCATGGAAGGACGCGGCGCCGGATCGAAAGGACTGACGCGAGCCGAGCGCATGATTGAGAAACGTTACAAAAGTCTCGGGCTCGACCCTGCCGGCTCGAATTCCTACCTGCAACCCTTCACGCTGATTACCGGCGCGCAGTTAAAAGGGAAGAACGATCTCGCACTGCTGACCGCGGAGCGCAAGGCCGAGTTCAAAGCGAAAGAAGATTTCGTTCCTTACAGCTTCTCCGCTTCGGGTTCGGCACGTGGCGCGCTCGTATTTGCGGGCTACGGCATTACCGCCGGCGAATTTCAATACGACGATTATGCCAGTCTAGACGTGAAAGACAAGATCGTGATTGTGTTGCGTTACGAGCCTCCCTCATTCGCCGTAAGAAGCGGCAACAATGGCATGACGCAGCATTCTCAACTGGTCACGAAAGCCATTAACGCGCGCAATCACGGCGCCAAAGCTCTTGTGCTGGTGAACGGTAAGCTGGGAGACGGCGAAGAAGACTTGCTGACCCGATTCGGCAGCGTGAGCGGCCCCGAGAATGTTGGCATCATTTTTTTGCAGGTCAAGAATAACGTTGCCGCGAACTGGCTCAAGTCCGGCAATAAGTCGCTCGCCGAATTGCAGGAGCAGATCAACGCCTCCTCGAAGCCGGCATCATTCGTGCTCCCCGAGAATGAAACCGCGGCGCTGACCGTCAGCATCCGCACCACGCGCGCCACGGTGAACAACGTGCTGGCCTACCTTCCCGGCAAGACCGACGAATACGTCATCATCGGCGCCCACTACGATCACCTGGGACGCGGCAATTTCGATTCGCTGGCTCCCTCGCAGATCGGCCAGATTCATCCCGGAGCCGATGACAACGCCTCCGGCACCGCAGGCGTTCTCGAACTGGCGCGACTGCTCGCGCCATATAAAGGTCAGCTACGGCGCGGAATTCTATTCATGTCGTTCGCCGGCGAAGAACTGGGTTTGCTTGGCTCCGCCGCGTGGGTGAACGATCCAACCCGTCCGCTCGACAAAGCTGTCGCCATGCTCAACATGGACATGATCGGCCGCATTAAGGACGACAGAGTCTACATCGGCGGCATAGGTACTGGTTCCACGCTGAAGGCTGTGGTCGAAGAAGCGCAGGCGAACTCCGGATTCAAAATTGAATACTCCCCGGGAGGATATTCCTCGAGCGACCATACCTCATTCGTCTCCAAGAAAATTCCTGTGCTCTTCTTTTTCTCCGGACTGCACTCCGATTATCACAAGCCGTCGGACACGTGGGAGAAAATCGATCCCGTAGCCGCCACCCGCCTCCTGAATGTAGTAGGAAAAACTGCTGAGTTGCTGGCCGGTGCGGAGCAGCGTCCCGCCTTCATCGTGGTCGAGGAAGACAAACACGCAGGCTCCCTCGGAGGAGGCGCCGGCTATGGTCCCTACTTCGGATCGATCCCTGATTTCGGCCAGGTCGAAACCGGAGTGAAGTTCTCGGATGTAAAACCGGGATCGCCGGCGGCCAAGGCCGGACTGAAAGCCGGCGACATCCTGGTTCAGTTCGGAGACAAACCGATCAAGAACCTGTATGACTTTACCGACGCCCTCCGCCGCAGCAAGGTCGGCGATGTGGTTGAGGTCAAAGTCCTGCGCGACGGAAAACCCCTGACCGCGTCAGTCAAGCTCGAACAACGCAAGTAGCGTAATGAGTTGGCTCCCAAGTACCCGCTCGGCAATGGCGCAGTCTGAAACTGCTGAAAGAGTACGGCTTTACAGCTCGCGAAAAAATTCGATTTTGCCGTTGCTTTTGGGTGGCGCAGCGGTTCACCGCTGCGATAGCTATCCTTTTTTCAATCCCGGCTTTAGCCGCTGAGGATTCACAATCTTCGGACCCGCCTGCCGAGTTACAAAATTCCGAGCGCACGCGTTACACTGCCAGATATGAACACGACGAACCAACCGAACGTAAAGTTCGTGCAGACTCCCGATTACCGCGAAGCGTACTCCAATAGTGTGCAGATCCGGGTCAACGTCTGGGACTTTTTCCTCGTCTTCGGAACCATGCAACAAAGCTCCGAGACCCAGGTCGAACTGAAAAACTTTCAGGGAATTTATCTCAGCCCGCAGCAGGCCAAGGCACTGATGGCGCTTCTCCAGCAGAACGTCGCCAACTACGAGAGCGCATTCGGCGAGATTAAACTGGATCCCCGCGCCCCCACCGGCCCCGTCCACTGACGTTGCAGCCCGATCTAAAAATAAAGCTTGCAGCGCCCGTCCCATGGGCGCAGCAATTCCTCCTGTTCGCCTTCTTCTTTGCGGGATTGATGCTCCTCCACGCGCCGCTTCTGCGTCTCCCTTACTTTTGGGATGAGGCCGGCTATTACATCCCCGCCGCCCGCGATTTATTTTTGAGCGGAACTTTGATTCCCCAGTCGACACCCTCGAACGCGCATCCTCCGCTGATCATGGCATGGCTGGCGCTAGCCTGGCGCATCGCGGGATATAGTCCGCTAGTCACGCGCACCGCCATGCTGGCCGTCAGCGCATTCACTCTGCTAGGTTTTTTTCGGATGGCGCGCGCCGCTTCCAATCTCTACGTCGCATCCGCGGCCGCGGCATTGCTAGTTATCTACCCCGTCTATTTCACGCAAAGTTCCATGGCGCAAGTTGACTTGCCCGCCGCCGGATTCACCTTCTGGGCGCTGGCCGCCTATATAGAAGACCGTCCATGGAAGCAAGTGTTGTGGTTTTCGCTCGCAGCCCTGGCCAAGGAGACTGCAATCCTGGCTCCCGCAGCTCTGTTTGCCTGGGAACTCTTTGCGTATTTCATTCGACCCTCCCTGCGACAATCTCGCTGGCAAGAAATTCTCCCGCCGCCAAACCGGCGTACGCATCTTTTCCATTTTTTGCTTCCGATTGTGCCGCTGGCGGCGTGGTACGCCTACCACTTCGAAAAGACGGGCTTCCTCCTCGGCAACCCTGAATTTTTTCGCTACAACGTCGCCGCCACGCTCAACCCTCTGCGCATCCCTCTGGCTTTCGCACTGAGGCTTTGGCAGGTCTTGGGATATTTTGGTCTCTATCTGCTGACTTGCGCGGAGCTGCTGGCAATGCTTCGACCAGCGCAAGCTGAGAAGCTCGAGCACGATAACGCTCAGCCCCGTCCGCGCATTCCATTCTGGATTCAGGCCGCTTTTCTCTCCGTGTTGCTAGCCTATCTCGCCTTCATGTCCGTAGTAGGAGGAGCCGTCCTAGCCCGCTACATGTTGCCGGTCGTGCCTCTGGTGATTCTGGCGTGGATCGCAACGCTCTGGCGCCGCCTGCGCTATTGGAAGTTGATTGTGACCGCGGTCGCGATTGCCTTTGCCGCCGGCCTCTTCAGCAATCCGCCCTACGGATTCTCCTTGGAAGATAATCTCGCCTATCGCGATTACATCTTGCTTCATGCCGAGGCCAGCCGCTTTCTCGCCACGCAATATCCCGGCAAAAGAATTCTTACCGCATGGCCCGCGTCGGACGAACTATCGCGGCCCTGGCTAGGCTATATCGACGCCAACGCGAATGCCAATTCGCCGTTCCGCGTCCTTCGTATAGAAGATTTTTCCAACTCCCAGGTCGACGCCGCTGCGAGATTGCGCGACCAGTTTGACGTGGCGCTGGTCTTCTCCACGAAATACCAGCCGCCGCATCCTCTGTTAGGGAATTGGGAAACGTGGCAGCGCCTTAAGGAACAGTTCTTCGGCTACCATCGCGACTTGTTGCCCGAAGATATTGCCCAGCGCCTCGGAGGAACGATTGCCTATCGCAAAGAACGGAACGAGCAGTGGGTCGCGGTAATTGCAGTGATGCGCTGAGCCGACGCAGAGAGTGCAATCGAGGCGATTTCACTTATCAACAGCGACAAGCGACGTTTCGGGGTGGGTTGGTTTGACGCGCACCGCGATCTGCGACCCGATAACAATCTTAGAAACATAATTTTCAGCTGAACTCTTCAACATGAATGCTTTTCGGTAGAGGCCAGAGTAGTATTCCCCCTTGTGGGTGTACGTATACACCAATTCGGCAACTGGTCCCCCATACACTGCTACGGGACATGTCGCCGTTAAAATTGTTCCCTTCTCGACAGGCCACGCTTCGCTGCTCCGTAGCTTGACGAAGCGAATGACAGTACGAATTAGGAACCCGACAACAACATCAAAGTACCAGCCGACCATCGATCAATCATCTCATCAACGGGCGAAATCAAGCTATTTGACACACAACCAAGTTTTGAGTGACAGGGAAGTTCACAATCGACCATTACCCCTTTTTTCATCACAAATTGGATGTACCCCCGTCACATACACCCGCTCCGTAATCATGCAATGATTGTTCAATAGTGCAACATCAAGAATTGTGTCCGTCTCCAGAGACGGTACAAACCGCCGAAACCGATCGGCGGCCATCTTTGACAACTTAAGTTTTTGCAGACCCGGCCCGGGCAGGCCCGTTTCCCCCAAATCCACGATCTTACGTGTTCTGAATAATTCGCCCCATTCACCCACGGTAAATAAAAAGCATGTTAATCAGAATGATACTAAGAATGTTAATCACAACGATACCTGGGGGGTGGGGGGGGGTGGGGGGTATCCCGTACACGTTATCTAAAAGCACGTCGCCATCAGCTTCCCATCAAATGACACGAATGTGTCTTGACCACAACCCAAACCGGCTTACCCGATTTCAGTTCAAGCGCGTCGCGCGCTGCGAGCGTCACATGCACTTCGAACTCCGTGCCTCCGCAATCCACCATCACGGCTACGATGACGTCTCTCTGTTCGACCCGCCGAACCGTTCCCGGCAAAATGTTGCGTGCGCTCAGTCCGCGCGGCTTTTCCGTCGCCAGCAACAAATCGCCGGCCCGAATGCCAACCCGCAAAAGCGATCCTGTTTCTGCCCGCACCAGCGGCGTTTCCAGCTCCACCGTACCGCTTCTTATATGGCAAGTCATGGTGCCGCGTGCCTCGTGCAGCGTGACCACGCTGGCGTCGAAAACGTTCTCGAACCCTGACAGACTTGCCACCGTCTCCACCCTCGGAGCCCGCATCACCTCATGCGGCGCACCCTGCGCCACGATCTTTCCGGCATCGAGCACAATCACCTCGTTGCCGAGCGCAAATACCTCTTCGCCGTTGTGCGTAACGAATAATATCGGGACACGATGATCATGGTTCCACCTGCGCAGATCGGCGATCAACGCCGATTTTGTGGGATGATCCAGCGCCGCCAGAGGTTCATCGAGCAGCAGCGCACGCGGTTCCGTCACCAGCGCGCGGGCCAAGGCAACGCGTTGCCGTTCCCCGCCTGAAATTTGCGCCGGTCGCCGGTCGCGCAAATGCTCGATGCGGAACGAAGCCAGCATTTCGCGGCTGCGTTTTTCCCGTTCGGCTGCGCTCAGTCCCCGCAACCCGTAAGCCACGTTCTCCTCCGCCGTCAGGTGAGGGAAGAGTGCCAGGTCCTGATGCACGTAGCCGATGCGCCGTTTCCAGGCCGCGACGTTCGTCTTATTTTCGGCGTCGTAAAAAACCTCGCCGCCAACCGCAATGCGCCCTTCATCCGGATCGGTCAGCCCAGAAACGCAGTCCAGCAAAGTGGTTTTGCCCGCACCGGACGCGCCGAAAAGAACCGTGAATCCAGCCAGAGCGCGGAAATGGATATTGAGATGAAAGCTGCCCTCAGGATTCAGAAAGCGTTTGCGGATGCGGACTTCCAGGTCCGCAGAAATCGGATCAGCGAGGGTCGCCGGGGAGATTTGCGCGGGAATAATCAACTTTACCGCCAAGGTCCCACCATCCAAACGCGCCGGTTCACGCCATACACCACCGACAACACAAGAAAAGATATGATCAGCAGCACCAGCGCGGTCTGGTTCGCACTCACATAATTTCCCATCTCCACCTGATCGTAAATATCGATGGAGGTTGTGCGCGTCGCCCCAGGAATATTTCCTCCCACCATCAGCACCACGCCAAATTCGCCGAGAGTGTGCGCGAAACTGAGAGCAAAGCCGGTGACCAGCCCGGCCTTCGACAGTGGAAGCACGATGCGCCAAAACGTTTGCAACGGAGAATGTCCCAGCGATGCCGATGCCTGCAATAGCGTGCGGTCGACAGTGCCGAACGAAGCCGCGAACGGCTGCACCGCAAAAGGAAGGCTATACAGCAACGATCCGGCCACCAGCCCTTCAAAAGTAAAAGCGAGAGTGTGGCCAGTAAGCGATTCCCACCACCGTCCCAGCGGGCTGCGCGACCCAAGCCCCACCAGAACATAGAAACCAAGTACCGTCGGAGGCAGAACAATGGGAAGCGCCACCGCAGCCTCGACCAGAAATTTCCAGCGCCAGCGCGAATAAGTCAGCCAATAAGCAATCGGAATCCCGATGACGATCAGCAGCGCCGCGACCAGAGTCGCGAGACGGACCGTCAGCCAGAATGCCTCCCAGTTCATCTCATGCTTCTCCGGTCAATGTTTCTCCAGTCAATGATTCTCCGCAGCCGCGCTGAAACCATAATTGGAGAGAAGGGAAGTGGCTTCGGGGCCGCTCAAGTATTCCAGGAATTTCCGCGCCGCCGCCTGTTGCTTCGATCGCGAAAGCACGACCGCGGCCTGGTTCAGCGTCGGATACGCATCGAGCGGGACCGCCCAATAGCGACCCTTATCTTTTATGGCAGGAGCCAGCGCATGCGAGAGCGCGATCAATCCCGCTTGCGCATTGCCCGATTCGACAAACTGCGCCGCCTGCGACACGTTTTCTCCGAGCACAAGCCGGCCGGAAACCTGATCGTAGATTTCAAAGTGCCGCAGCGCGGCCTCGGCGGCGCGCCCGTATGGAGCATGTGCCGGATTCGCCATCGCAATCTTCTTGACCGAAGGTTCGAGCAACGCCTTGATGCCAAGTTTCGACAAATCCAGCGGCGAATCGTTCGGTACCCACAGCACTACCCGGCCGACGGCATAACGGTAGAGCGTATCTTGCAACGCCAGTCCTTCACCGATGAGTTGCCGCGGATAGTCTTCATCGGCCGAAAAGAACACATCGAAGGGAGCGCCGTTACGTATCTGGTTGGTCAGATTGCCGGAAGCGCCGAAGGAAAGTTTTACCGTCTTTTCTGTCTTCTTCGTGTAGGCGTCGACCAGTTGTGGAAGCGCAGCGCTCATATCGGCCGCAGCCGCCACGGTGATCTCCTGTGCCATCGCGAAAGCTCCGGCGAGCAAAAGAAGTGCGAGCAGCAAATGTCTCAAAGTAACCATCCTTGTCAGTGGAGCGACGGGCGTCTCGGCCGTCTTATTTGAAACTGAGGATCAGGGCGCCCGGATCTCCGCCTAAACCAATTTCGTTTTCGACATAGGCATCTCGCGCACTCTTTTTCCCGTGGCCGCAAACACTGCGTTATAAAGCGCTGGAGCAAACGGAGGGACCCCCGGTTCGCCCACTCCCGCCGGGGGCGCTTCGCTCTCCACAATATGCACCTCAACGTGCCGCGGAGCCCGGTTCATCCGCGTGATCTGATAATTATTGAAGTTGCTCTGATCGATGACGCCGTTCGTCGCCGTAATCTCGCTGAACAAAGCAAGACTCGTCCCAAACACTGCTGCTCCCTCGAATTGATTGCGGACATTATCGGGACTCACCACCGTCCCCGCATCCACCGCCGTCCAAACATTCGGAATGTGCACCTGTCCGCGGCTGTCCACCTCGATCTCAACCACCGTTGCTACATAAGTGAGAAAACTGCGGTGCGCGGCAATGCCCATGCCGCGGCCCTTGCCCAGTTTTGTTGATTGCTTGCCCCATCCCGATTTCTCCGCCGCAATCTCCACCACCCGCCGCAGACGTGCCGTATCCAGCGGATAATTCTTCGCCTCGGCCGCCTCGTCCCCCTTGAGACCGAGATCGACAATGCGAGCTGGCCCGATCAAGTCCAGCAGATACTCAACCGAATCTCGATTAGCATTGTGCGCCAGTTCATCGGCAAACGAGTGAATGGCAAAAGCATGATAAATATTGGCCACGCTGCGCAGCCATCCAATGCGCACGTGGAAATCAGCAGGTCCGTTCTCCGCGCGATGATTGGGAATATCGAACGGAAGATTGTTCCATCCCAACCCCATCTCATCGAGCGCGTAGGTCGCCTTGGCGTCAAAAGTCGACCCAATCGGCGGATATACCGTCCGCTGCAACCAGGCCGTAGGCCTCCCGTCCTGCCCAACGGCTGCTTTCATGTACATCGCCGCAACCGAGTGGAAGTAGTCGAACTGAATATCATCTTCCCGGCTCCAAACAACTTTCACCGGCCTGCCCAGTTGCTTCGATAGCAAAGCCGCCTCCGCCACCTGGTCGGGTTTCGACTTGCGCCCAAAGCCGCCGCCGAGCAGCGTGACGTGGCAAGTCACATCTTCTTTCTTGATGCCCAGCACTCCCGCCACCGTTTCCTGTACCGCCTGCGGATTTTGCGTCGGAGCCCACGTCAGCACCTTTCCGTCGCGATACTCAGCCACCGCGACGGGAGGTTCCATCGAAGCATGCGCCAGGTGCGGAGCATAATACTCCGCCTCGATAATCTTCCCGCCATTTTTCTTGGCGGCGGCAAACGCCGCATCTACATCGCCGACATTGCGCGCAACTTTCCCCGGTTGCCGCGAAGTCGCCTCCAGCGTCTTCCGATACAGCCCCGAGTTATACACCGAATGCGGACTGCTCCCCCACTCGATCTTCAGCTGCTTGCGTCCCTTGAAAGCCGCATAGGTATTGTCGGCAATCACGGCAACTCCACCTAAAGGCTGAAACAGATGCGGAGGTTTGAATGGCGGAATGGTCAGCGTCTTCTGCACTCCGGGAACTTGCAGCGCCGCCTTGTCGTCGTAAGATTTGATGTGCTGCCCCAGCACCGGAGGGTGTTCAATCGAAGCAAACACCATCCCCGGCATCTGCGCATCCATACCAAAGATCGCCGTGCCGGTGACGATGTCGCGAAGGTCGAACAGGGAATTGCTCTCCTTGCCAATGTAGCGCCACTCCGAGCGTTTCTTGAGCGGCAGCGGTAGATCCTCCTTCTTAGGAACCGGCAGCCTGGCCGCTGCAGGCGCCAGTTCGCCATAGCCGAGCTTGCGCCCGCTGGCGCGATGCACAACAAAGTGCGGCTCGGTAGAACATTCTTTCTGCGGAACTCCCCACTGCGCCGCCGCCGCAGTGATCAGCATTACCCGGCCCGTCGCTCCCACCTGCCGCATCAAATCGAAGTTGCTGCGAACCGAGTGCGAACCATCCGTATCCTGCTCGCCATACTTAGGATCGCCAATCGCCTGCTCAATCCTGACCTTCGCCCAGTCGGCGTCGAGTTCGTCGGCGACAATCAGAGGCAAAGCCGTGCGGCTGCCGCATCCCATCTCTGATCGGTGCGCGACGATCGTTACAGTGCCATCCGAAGCGATTGACAACCATACGCTGGGTTCAAACAGAGGAACAGCCGCTTCTCCCTCCGCCGCCCAAAGCTTCTCCGGAATGAACCGCGCGCTGAGCACAAAAGCGCCGCTCACCAGAGACGCCTGCAGAAATCCGCGCCGGCTGACGCTACGACCGGGATTCTGAATCAGCTTCATGCCAACTCCTTCGCCGCCTGGTGGATGGCCGCCCGAATCCGCTGATAGGTTCCGCAGCGACAGAGATTGCCCGCCATCGCCGTGTCAATATCCTGGTCGCTCGGATTTTTATTTTCTTTCAGCAGCGCGATCGCCTGCATGATCTGTCCCGTCTGGCAGTATCCGCATTGCGGCACACGAATCTCTATCCACGCCATTTGCACCGGATGCAGCGGCGCAATCCCTTCAATCGTGGTGATCTCCGCTCCGCTTATTTCTTTCATTGCAGTACTGCACGAGCGAATCGCCGCACCATTCTGATGCACGGTGCAAGCCCCGCAGAGCGCCACTCCGCAGCCAAATTTCGTTCCCGTCAGCTGAGCTACGTCTCGCAAATACCACAGCAGCGGCATTTCTGGATCGCCGTCAAACTGCTGCTCTTTCCCATTGATCTTGAAAAGGATCATTGATGCCTCGTGAACCCGACAGTTTTGTGAGTTACGTCAAAATTGATTTCCATATCGTAGTCGTACAACCAGAAATGTGAAAGCGTCCCATGAACAAGGTTTGTCATCCCGAGTGCTGCAACGCGGGATGCGCAGGCTTGCCCCCGCCGAGTGCCCCCATCATATAATCGTCTGTCACTCCAGGAGGAATTTTGGCCTACGACGATCTGCGCGATTGGATCAAAGCCCTTGACCGCGCCGGAGAACTGAAGCGCATCCGCACCGAAGCCGATCCGATTCTAGAGATTACCGAAATAGCCGATCGCGTTTCCAAGAGCAAGAATAAAGACCAGCAGGGAACCGTCGGCGGCAAAGCTCTTCTCTTCGAGAACGTAAAAGGCTATCCCGGACGCCAGCTTCTGATTAATCAGTTCGGCTCTGCCAGCCGCATGCGCTTGGCCCTGGAAGTCGACAATCTCGACGAAGTAGCCGACCGCATCCGGGCGTTCATGGACGTTAAATCCCCACAAGGCTTCCTAGACAAAGTAAAAATGCTGCCCATGCTGGCCGAAATGGGCAAGTTCTTCCCTAAGACCGTCGCCACTGGCCCCTGCAAAGAAATAATCAAACGCGACAATTTTTCTCTGCTCGACTTCCCCATCCTCCAATGCTGGCCAAAAGATGCGGGACGCTTCATCACCCTCCCTTGCGTAATCACCCGCGATCCCAAGACCGGCAAGCGCAACGTAGGCATGTATCGCATGCAGGTGTATGACGAGCGAACGACGGGCATGCACTGGCAACGCCAGAAAGTAGCCGCCGAGCATTACCGCGACCACCTGCGGAATGCCGCATTGCAGGCTGAGGCTGTGAAGCTGGGTGCCCCATCCTTCGCGCCTTTTGCGAAAGGTGGGACCAGTGCCGCGGTAGACATCATGGCCCGCTCCTCGGGAGGGTCAATACGTACCGAAGGTGCGAACCCCGCCGGCAAAATGGAAGTAGCCGTCGCCATCGGCACCGACCCCGTCCTCACATTCTCCGCCATAGTCCCCGCCCCGCCCGACGTCGAGGAATTCATCATCGCCGGCTTCCTGCGACAGAAGCCGGTGGAGCTTGTCAAATGCGAGACCGTAGACTTGGAAGTTCCCGCCAACGCCGAGATCATTCTCGAAGGCTACGTTAACCTCGACGAACTCCGCACCGAAGGCCCCTTTGGAGACCACACTGGCTTCTACTCGCTCGAAGATCAGTACCCTGTGTTCCACGTCACCTGCATCACTCACAGAAAAGATCCCATCTACGCAACCACCGTAGTCGGCAAACCTCCGCAAGAAGATGCCTGGATGGGCAAATCCGTAGAACGTATCTTTCTCCCGCTGATGAAACTAACCATCCCCGAACTGGTAGACATCAACCTGCCGATTGAAGGCGTCTTCCATAACCTGATGCTGGCCTCCATCCGCAAGTCCTATCCCGGACAGGCCCGCAAAGTGATGAACGCTATCTGGAGCCTCGGCCAGGCCATGTTCACCAAGTGCATCCTCGTGGTCGATGAAGACGTGGACGTGCAGGACATAGCCGACGTCACCTTGAAAGTGCTGAACAATATCGACCCGGAGCGCGACATCCAATTCACGCTAGGTCCGGTAGATTCGCTCGACCACGCTGCCCGCCTCGCCAACTACGGATCAAAGATGGGCATAGACGCAACGCGCAAGTGGTCAACCGAAGGCTTCAGCCGCCCGTGGCCCGATGAGATCGTGATGGATGGCAAGACCCGGGCGCTCGTAGACGGCAAATGGAAGGCGCTGGCGAAAGAGTTGGGGATCGAGTAAGGTCGCCTACGCACTCGACGACTTCATGCTGCTCCCAGGGATTCCTGCCAGCTCGGTTGAGATTTGGGGATGGTTAAGGCAACGGAATAGATGGTATAGTAAATATACCTTTACTATACCGTAAGCTGGTGGCGATGGAGTTCGAGTACGATCCCGGCAAGAGCGCTCAGAACAAGCTAAAGCACGGCATCGATTTTGAAGAAGCTCAGGCACTGTGGTTGGACACTGAGTTGGTGGAGATTCCGGCTCGCACCGGCGATGAACCCCGATGGCTCCTGATCGGAAAGATCGGCGCCAGGCATTGGTCGGCGGTGATCACTCGGCGAGAGGAAAATATTCTTCTGATTTCAGTCAGGCGTTCACGCGACGAAGAGGTAGCCATCTATGAAAGCGAAGACATTTGATCGCAAGTTCGACTCCGGCCAGAATGTCGTGGACCATCTGGATCTGGCCAAAGCGCGCCGCATGAATACCGATCCCAAGCGCGTCAATGTGGATTTCCCCGCCTGGATGGTCGCTTCCCTGGACCGCGAAGCCCGCCGGCTGGGCGTGACCAGGCAATCCTTGATCAAGCTCTGGCTCGCGGACAGACTGGGCCAACCGATTTCCCCGGCAAACGCTAGGCGGAGATAAAACAAGCGAGGGAGCTATTCCTCGAAGTAGTCGGAATCGCGTTTCGGCACTTTGAGCGAGCGCGATGTAACTCCAATTTCGTGGGGCCTGTGATCTTTTATCCCACTCACACTTGCCGGTTGCGCCCCCATTCGCCGAATCTTTTCTTAGCAGCTAGGGCAAGGTTCTTTGTAAGGCCTCAAGTCCGCCCCTCATCAAGCCGAAGATATTGCTGAGGACTCGCCTCGCCTCCGAAAAATAGAATGACTTTAAAAACAAGATTTCTGGTCATGGTTGCCGTCTCCGCCGCCGGGCTGTTGGCGGTCACTTTTCTATGGATTCAAGATGAACGCTCAACTTTGCTCTCCGGAAAAATCGAACAAACACGCAATCTAGTAGGCGTGCCCTACGCCATTAGCGAGCAGCAATACCAACTAGAGAAGGAGGGGAAGATCAGCCGGACCGAGGCGCAACGGCGGGCAATTGAGACCATTCGCGCCATGCGCTACGCCGGAGACAACTATTTCTGGATTAACGACGAACATCCGACCATGATCATGCATCCCATAAAGCCCGAACTGAACGGCACCGATCTTGCTTCGTTCAAAGATCCTTCCGGAAAAGCCGTCTTCCTTGAGTTGGTCCGCGCGGCGCAGGACCCAGATGGCGGTGCCGTCTATTACCAGTGGCCCAAGCCCGGTCACGAAGAGCCTGTAGCCAAGGTTTCCTACGCTAAGCGCTTCGCCCCGTGGGGCTGGGTGATAGGCACGGGCATCTACATCGACGATGTGAATCTGGCCTGGCGCAACAGCGCCTTCAAGGCGGGCGGGCTTGCCCTGGCTTGTCTGATTCCTCTCCTCGTGGTGTCGATCGCCACTTCGCGTTCTGTCGTTCTACGTTTGCGTGACATGGTCGACCGCTTCAAGCGCGTGACCGAGGGAGAGTGGGATCTTACCAGCAGAATCGACGTGACTTGCGACGACGAGATCGGCGATTTGATGAAGTGGTTTAACGTATTCATTGCCCGCCTCGATGAGATGATCCAGGCGATCTCGCAGGACGCGCTGCAAGTGGCCAGCGCGAGCGAAGAACTGAATCTTATTAGTCAGCAGATTGCAGCCAATTCCGAGGAAACCTCGGCCCAAGCCGATGTGGTTTCGCATGCGGCGAAGCAAGTCAGCCAGAACCTTCAGACTGTCGCCACCGGCGCGGGCGAAATGGGCGCCAGCATCAAGGATATCGCGCTGCACGCCGCTCAAGCTGCCCAGGTCGCAACGTCCGCCGTCCAGGTCGCCGAGACCACGACCGCCGCCGTTTCCCGGATGGGAGAATCCTCGATCGAGATTGGCCAGGTCATTAAAGTCATCGCCTCCATTGCCCAGCAAAGCAACCTGCTGGCCTTGAATGCCACCATCGAAGCCGCCCGCGCCGGAGAAGGCGGCAAAGGCTTCGCCGTGGTGGCGAATGAGGTGAAAGAACTGGCGAAGGACACGGCCCGGGCTACCGAAGACATCAGCCGCAAAATCGGAGCTATTCAGACCAATACCAAAGAGGCCATCGCTGCCATCGGCACCATTACCGCCGTTATCCACCAGATTAATGATATCTCCAGCACTATCGCGACCGCCGTGGAAGAGCAGGACGCGACCACCAACGAGATGTCGCGCAACGTGAACGAAGCGGCGCAGAGCAGCGGCGAAATCAACAGCAATATTGACGGAGTAGCAGAGGCGGCACACAGTACGGCGCGTGGCGCCACCGATGCCCAAAAAGCTTCACAGAACCTGGTTCAGACATTTGCCCAGCTGCGCGGCCAGATCGAGCAATTCAAGATAGGACGCCGCGATGCCCGAATCGCTGTGGCCTTGCCGGTCCGTCTCAGCGGTGCCGACGCCAACGGTCGCTCTCTTGATCAGGAGATCACGACCCTCAATGTCAGCCGTCGCGGCGCGGCCTTGGCCGGCATACGAGGTGTGCTGCGCCCGGGCGACAAAATCTGTCTTGCTCGACTGAATAAGAAGGAACACTTTCGTGTCGCGTGGGTCGGCGCAAAAGGCACTGCCGCCGAAGGCCAGGTAGGCGTGGCTCCAGTCGATCCCAATGCACTTTTTTGGGATGACGTACCCGAAACCAAGATGCCGGAGGGCCAGACGGCCCGCCCGCAACGCAGCAATGCCGCGGGCGCGGGTGTTTGACCCGGTTCGCCGATGCCACGTAGGTAGAATAGTAGACAAGCTGGCGCCTATCGTCGCTCCCGAGTTAAGATTTCGAATCCCTCTGGCGTTTTAGGCCAGTCCTCTCGCAGCAATCGCGAAAGCGCACGGTCGGCCAGCAGCTTCCCGCCCGTCTGGCACTGGGGACAATAATTTGTTTCGTTAGCCGCGTAGCGTATGCGCTGAATCTTTTCTCCGCAGCGAAGGCAAGATTCTTTATAGCGCCCGTGTACAGCCATTCCCGGGCGAAACGCCGTAACTTTCTCGGGAAACTCGTCGCCCGTTTCGCGCCGCAGCCGCTCCGTCCACTCGACCAGGCTGTCGCGCGCTGCCGCAAACAACCGCGAGATTTCCTCCGCCTTAAGCTTCTGCGTCAAGGCCAGCGGAGACAGTCGCGCTTGAAAAAGAATTTCATCGGAGTAAGCATTGCCAATGCCGCTGAATAATCGCGGATCGCTGAGCGCTCGTTTCAGCGTGTGGTTTTCCGAAGTGAGGACCGCCGAAAATTTCTCAAGATTCGAGTCCAGAACTTCAAGCCCGCCCGGATCGAGCGCTGCCAGCCCGTTTTCACCAGACACCACGTGCAGCGACGCGCGCTTTTGCGAGCCAGCTTCGGTCCACAGCAGAGTTCCATTCGAGAAGTCGAAGGCCGCCAGACCGCGAGGCGGCGAAACCTTGGCATCGCGCTTACGCCAATGCAATCGTCCTGCAATCATAAGGTGCAGAACGAGCCAAATGTCGCCTTCACCATTCAGCCCAATGCAGATGCGCTTGCCCAATCGCCGCAGCCGGGTTACGGTCTTGCCCTCCGCCTCTCCGATTGGCGGAGCCGCAGTGCGCAACAGAAAAGGACTAACAATCCGCACCTGTTCCAGGCGCTCACCGAGAATTCGTTTTTCCAGCGCTTCGATGTAGACGACAATGTCGGGCAGTTCAGGCACAGGCAAGAATCGGTTCCGCGGATTATCGTATACCCGCCAGCCCGGAAGGAGGTTACCGATCCCTGCAAATGATTGTGAAGGAAGGGCAAATGGCAGCCGTTCTCCCAAGACTTGAGCCTCCGGCCAACTTGTGCTTTCATATTAAGAAGCGGACCTTTGGGGCCGTCTGCGCGCCGATTATCTCCAACCGTCAACCTCGTTCTCAACGAACATAGCGGAACAACAGAGGAGAAGAATCATGAAAAAAGTCAACTACATTCCCAAGGGATACAACACCATCACTCCTTACCTAGTGATCAAGGGTGCAGCCAAGGCAATCGAATATTACAAGAACGTTTTCGGCGCGACCATAGTCGAGCGCATGGATGGTCCGGACGGTCGCGTCGGCCACGCCGAACTGCAGATCGGCGATTCCCGCATCATGCTGGCCGACGAAAACCCGCAGATGGGCAATCGCAGCGCGGAAAGCATTGGCGCATCGCCCGTCAGCCTGTACGTGTACCTTCCGGATGCCGATAAGGTCGTTGCCAAAGCGGCTGCGGAAGGTGCGAAAATCTTGAAGCCGGTCGAGGATCAGTTTTACGGCGATCGCTCGGGCTTTATCCAGGATCCCTTCGGGCATCTCTGGGGGGTCGCGACCCACAAGGAAGATGTGTCGGCCGAAGAGATGAAAGAACGCATGAAGAAAGTGATGCAGGCCGCTTGAGGAGAAGCTTTCCTCGGCGCTGAGCTGAAAGAATAAACAAAGACGTCTCCCTGTCTACCTCTGTGTCCGCAATGGTAAAGATTTTGATTTTCGACCGTAAGAACACCGAGGTTCACAGGGAAAGTAAAAGCATAGATAATTAGAAAGGAAAACTACTGATGCTCTCCGCAGGCAATCCCTTCCCCGATTTCTCGCTTCCCAACCAGAATGGCGAGACCGTTAAACTCTCCGACTTTGCCGGAAGCTGGCTGGTCGTCTACTTCTATCCCAAAGATGACACGCCTGGCTGCACCACGCAGGGCAAGTCGTTTACGGCGAGCAAAGCCGATTTCGACGCCGCCGGAATCACGGTGGTTGGCGTCAGCGCTGACGACGTTACCTCGCACAGAAATTTTTCCCACAAGTTCGCCTTTACCATCGACCTGCTCTCCGACACCAACTCGACCTTGATGAAGGCGCTCGGCATCGGCCAGTCGGAATGGAAGGGAGAGAAGTATTGGGACCGCACCAGCTTCGTGATCGACCCGCACGGGATCATCCGCAAGGTCTACGAAAAGGTGAACCCGGAAGGTCACGAGAAGGTGCTGTTAGACGACATCAAGGGCATGAAAGCGAAAGCCGCCTGATTAGGAAAGAGACCTAGAAATAAGTTGTCATCCTGAGCGAAGCGAAGGACCTGCTATAGGCACTGCAACCTGCGACCGGCGAAACATCCCAGCAAATTCCTGGCCCATCACCGTGGGCAGGATTTGGTAAAGCCGCGCACGTAGATCGCGATAGCCTTGTGTCCCGGCAAAAAGGTCGCCGAGCAGATCGCGAATGCTCACGCTGCGCGCCGCGAGTGACACCATGCGCTCAAGAATGCTCTGGCCGAAAATCTGTCCTCGATAGAACCGCTCGGAGAGTCGCGCCGCCAAGTTCAATTCCGGGAGTTCGTCGATTTGAAGTAGCGTCTGGTAGAGTTCGGGTTGTTCAGAGAGCAGCGCCTCCGCGCATAGTTCCGCGGAGAGCAGCGCATAATAAAGGCCTTCTCCCGTGATGGGATCGACCAAGCCGGCGCTGTCGCCAATCATCGCCCAACCCGCGCCGCACACCTCCAGCGACTCGAAACTCTCTGCGCGCAACGAGGGAAGTATGTGTGAATAGAATTGGCCGCCCTGCAATTTGAAGCCATTGTCTTGCAGCCAAAGCTCCAGCACGCGCCGCAGTTCGCCGGCCGGTATTTCGCCCATCTTGGCCGCGATTCCCGCCGAAACATGGTCCGCGCGGGGGAAGACCCATATATAGCCAGTCACACCCCGCAGAAACTGAATCTGCATCAGCGGACTGCGTACCGGAATGAAGTAGCCAGCAGTGACCATCAGGTCAGTTGGCGCAAAAGGCGCGAGAAACTGGCTACGGAACGAATTGCGCGCGCCTGCCGCCAGAATCACGTAACTGGCGTGATAGGAATGCTGGGGAGTGGAAAGCTTCCAGTCACGGGAATTGCCGCTGCCGGCGCGTTCAATACGCGTGACGCGCTCCTGCCGAATCTCAACTCCCGCGCAGCCTCGAGCCCGCTCCAGCAGCAACCCATTCAACGCCAGGCGGGAGAACACGGCGACCGGGTGCTGCATGTGGAAGCGCGCCCGCTTGCCCGATGGACTGATTAACTCGCAGTCGTCCACAAAATTGTGAGCGACCCGATTGTCCGCAGAGCCAGGTCTTTGGCCAGCATCAGCCAGAAAGGGATAGCGCAGCAGAGCCTTGTGCGTAATCCCCCCGCCGCACGGTTTTTCCCAGGCGAGCCTCTCGTCGAAAAGAAGGACTTTCCTGCCTCCCGCTGCCAGTTGTGCCGCGGCCAGAGCCCCCGCCGGACCGCCTCCGACAATGGCAACAGGCAATTGCATAATCATTGCGCACATGATCGCAGCATAATCGACGTCAGCATAAAACAAGATGGCAGCATAAAGAAAAGGCTCGCCAGCTTGGCCCTCGGTCGGGCACGAGCTGGCGAGTCTTTTGCAAAGAGCAGCCTGCGATTACCGGCTATTGCAGCTTGGTGGCGTTGTTGAGCCCCTGGTAAATAAACAAACCGGCGATGACCAGAATCATGGCTCCCGATAATGCGCCCAGCACTTTGACGATGGGAGTGATCTTCTTCATCTTGGCCAGAACTTCCACCTGGTCTTTGTGCATCTGGGATTCGGATTCATTGAGGAAGATGGAATCGTCTTCGTGCATGGTGAGGGTACTTTTGTAGATCAGGAGAATGATGAGAATTCCTGTCAGGATACCCCACGCGACCAGCAGCATGAACATCGGAGTCATACGCCACCTCGAAGCTGAGATCGAGCCATCTCCCGAAGCTGCCGTCATAAGCGCCGGCGATGATTGCACGTCCATCCCTGGCGTTCGGGTCGAGGCCCCTACTGCGCACGATTATAGCTCTATTGGCAAGAATAGCGACTTCTTAATGCCAAGGGCATCGAATAAGATACAGGAATACGCAAAAGCCTGCAAAAAGCCTTGCTGAGCCAGTTGCAGCCTGCGCTATAATAAATTTTTACAAGGAGATTAAACCGAATGGCCACCACCTCCGTACCCGAGACTCAACCGAATGTGCAGTCGCAGCCCAAAGCCGGCGCGCCTGTCCTGACCCCCTCCGCGATTGCCAAGGTAAAAGAAATCATGGCTACGCAATCGCCCGTTCCGTCGGGATTGCGGTTGTCCGTGGTGGGCGGAGGCTGTTCCGGCTTCCAGTATTCCATGGCCTTCGAAAATGGCGCTGGCATGATGGATAAAGTTTTCGACTTCGACGGCTTAAAGGTCTATGTGGATGCGACCTCGCTGATGTATCTAGGCGGAGCGCATGTCGATTATGTCGAGACACTCGAAGGCGCGGGCTTCAAGTTCGAGAACCCGAACGTGAAGAGCACCTGCGGCTGCGGCTCGTCGTTCAACGTCTAAGCTCAGCGTCTGCTGTTTAGGATCGTGGATTGTCACAAAGCTCCGCATTGATTGCGGAGCTTTTCTGTTGTTGAAGTGTAGTGAAGCACTGCGAACTTATTGTTGGGGTGCCGGTGCCTGGTTCTGCGGAGTTTGTGGCTGGACCCCTTGACCGCCGTTCAGGCCGCCCTGACCGAAACCGCTCTGGCCAAAGCCGCTTTGTCCAAAACCACTCTGTCCAAAACCACCTTGGCCGACCCCGCCCTGCCCCGTGGTGCCGCCTGCGCCGCCCGCCATCTGTCCTGGAGTAAGTCCGCCCAGGTTTCCGCTCGGCATGCCAGGGTTGATCGGACCGACGAGCAATCCGCCTCGGTCAAACTGCGGCGAGTAAATAAACAGCCAGTCATTGTAATGATCTTTGGTATAGAAGATGTGAATCGACTTCGCCTTGCTGGTGCTGGCCACGCCCATGATCGGTCCGCCGCCAAACGTCTGTCCATTCAAACCTGAGCCCGAAGCCGAGGTTCCTCCGGGGCCGGTAGAAGTCGATCCGGGAGCATTGGAGTTTCCCGAAGCACCTCCGGCATTGCCGGTGGGTGAATTACCCGCGGTTGCGCCCGAACCAGCGTTGCCAGAATCGCCGTTCGCCGAATTATCCGAAGTCGGGCCAGTCTGCTGCACCGCCCCGGTTTGTCCGCCCAAGCCGCCCGGCCCACCCTGCGCCCCTCCGAACGGGCTCTGTCCCCCAAGACCGCCCGGTGCTCCGCCAAAGGGACTTTGTGTGCCTCCCGGACCCTGGCCAGGCGTCTGCCCCGGTAAAACGGGCCCATTATTCAAGCTGATGTCCATCTGAGTCAGGTACTTGAAATTTCGTTCTTTGCCCGTGACTGGGTCCCGGTTCACCGGGTCGGTATAACGCTTGCGCAGGAAGCGCATGTTGTTGGTATTTTCCAGTTCCTCAACTTTGGTTGGAAACCGTCCAAACTTTTTGTAGAAGTGCTGGATCGCCCGCATATAGGCGGTCCCGCGATGCCGCATCTCATCTTCGCGATCGCGAGTAACCTGCGTCTTAATATCGGGAAGCACGGCGAGCAGGGCAATGGTCATCAGCGCCAGTGCCAGCATGAGCGTGATCATCATGTAGCCGCGCTGGGAATTTTGCAATCTCGTAATTTTGTAATTTTGTAATTTCAAATCTTCCTGCATAGCCGCCGCTCGCCTTCAAATTACCAAATTACAGATTACAAAATTACGAAATCAAGTTATCCCTGAGTAAGAGGCAAACTCTGCCGGTGATTGTTGAGCACATCTTCCACATCCACGGCAGTGGGCGAAATGTGCAGGACGCGATAACGCCGGTCGACGATGTCGCCTTCCCCGGCGATAAAAATATCTTCGCCCTGCGACAGAAAAACCTTCTTCGCTTCTCCAGTCTTGTTCGCGAAGCCAAAGAACTTCAGGTTAATCGGCGGCGGTGGAGGAGGGGGCGGCGGCACGTAAACGGTGTTTTGGGCTTCGTGATCGTTGGTGCCGTGTCCCTTGGGCGGCTCAATCACCGCTACCGACCCTTCGACAAAAATGTTTCTACCGTTGCCCGCATATTTAATCTCTTCGCTTTTGCTGAGCAGACTCAAGTCGAGCGTAGGATCCAGGCGCGGCTCAACCACGGGCACGACTTTGCCGGAGGCGGTACGCCGTGTGGCAGGCTTCGCGGTCGTGGCAACTGTGGATGTCGACGCCGGCGCTGGCGTTGGCGATGGAGTCCAGAACGCGCGGCCGAATGTGAACAGCCCGATCGCGCCCAGTACCGCCAGCCAGATCACCTGCTTCCGATTTTCAATTCCCAGTTTCACTCAGGCACCCGACCGCAGGTAACTGTGCATGCTGATTTCAAGTTTGACCGGTCCAGCGCTTCCGCCGGCAAGGCCCACGCTATCCACTTCAAAAAAGACTTTGGAGCGTTCGAGCGCATTGATGAAGCGCACCAGTTGCAGGTAGTCCCCGGAAAAACTTCCCTCGATCGCGACGGGAACCACTCCAGAAGTTTCCGGTTCTTCTTCTTTGTAGTGGGCCGTCTGCATCTTGACTCCGTTTTCCGCCACAATTTTCCCGAGTTCCGTGGCCAAGTCGGAATCCTTGGCGGCAAAACGGTCTTTGTAAAAGTCGCCAATCTCAGTTTTAGCCAGCACAATTTTTTCCGGCATGCCGCGCAGCGGCATTACGTCATGATTTTTCTGCGTAAGTTCGGCGCGGAGTGTATAAATCTGTTCCCGCCGCGACTCCGCCGAACCCACCAGAGGCGAGAATAGAACTCCGGCAGCAATCACATCGATGGCCAGCATCGTACCAATGGCGATCTTCAACTTGCGCCGCGAGTTTCCGAGATCGGGCATTACTTCCCGCTCCCTTCGGTCATGTCGGGCACATAGATGGAGGTTACCGAAGCCGTCACGCTCGCTCCATTCTCCGAACTATTCTCTGACTCGAGTTGCGCGCCCTGGAAATGCTTCGAGCCTTCCATGCGATGGACCAAATCGACGGCCGCCGACCGATTTTCGCCGGCTACCTTCATCCCGAGCACCATCTGGTTCTGATCGTTCAACTCCGGACGCAGCGAAACGACGTGCAGATTCGTTGGCATCACCTGCTCCAGGTCCTCAAACACCTGCGTCCAGGAAAAAGCCTTGCGCTGAATCAGTCCATTCAAGAACTGCGATTGATCGCGCGTGCTGCGATTGGCGGGCATGTTCAGAAACGATTGCGCTTGCGCCCGTTCCTTGTCGCGTTCTCCAATCTGTGCCTCAAGCTTTGCGATGTTCTGACGATCTCGGCCGGCATTGGTCCAGTTGCGGAAGGTCCAGCCCAACAGCGCCAAGGTCAGCACGGCCAGCACTCCGACCGCGAGTCCCCAGCGCACCCAGAATTCCCGGGCATCCTCGTAAGGCCGGGTCGCGAGATTGATATCAAGTCGCATAGTAGCCATCAGCCATCAGCTATCAGCCATCAGCCATCAGTCTTTGATCCTTAACTGGTAGCTGACGGCTGAGAGCTGATGGCTATTTCACGAAATTAGCGCTCCCACCACACCTGCCATTCTCCAACGCGGCACCGTACCCGTAGTTGATGCGATCTGCGACGCTGTGATCAGGTCTTCCACGTGCGCGCCGGATTGATTCTTCAAGGCTGACTCGGCTCCATCCGTTTCCGGCAGGCCGGCCACGTACACGCGCTCAATGTTGAGGTTGTAGGTGTCCTGAAAAAACACCACCGAGGGATAAACCTCTTCCGCCAGTTGATCGCCCGTGATGGTCACGCCACGAACATTCTCGAGCGTCCGAAACAGCAAAAGATGCTCCTGGTCGAGAATTGCAATGCTGATGGTGCGCGCATCCACTTTAACGACCAGCGTGGGATGATCGGCGTCCGCCGCTCCAAGCGCTGCCAGCATCGATGGCATTACCATGCCTGGGTTATAGCCCGCATCGCGAAACGCCGACTCATATTCCTCCAGCACGGTATTCAACACCACCGCGGCGACCGCCCGCACTCCTTTACCAGACGATTGCGCGTGATAAGAGATGCGGGCATCGGCAGGATCGAAGGGCAACGATTTTTTCAAGCGGAAGCGGACCACCGCTTCGGCTTCCTCCATTTTGTCGGGAAGTGTTTCGAAATCGAGCAGCACGACGCGCACCGAGGTGTCAGGCAAAATGGCGATTACGTCACGTCCGCGCGCGCCCACGCTGCCGAGCGCGCTCTCAATCGCTTCTCGTACCGCCGCGCCATCGCGCAGATTCGGTTCCATCAAATCGGGTACTACGATGCCGGGAGCCAATTCGCGCGCCGATGCAACTTCCACCATCCGGCCGGCGTCGGAGGCGCGGCCAGCGAGCACGCGGTCGGCCGCAATTTCACAGGCCAAGGCGGGACGGCGAACGTGTTTGGAACTAGAACTCATAGAAGTAATTTGATAATAGCCCGCGCCTTCACGGCGAGAGTAGTTACCTCTGGGGATACCGAAGCGAACCTCGGTCCTTGCAGAAGTAGCTGTCCTCAGCGCATGGTTTCGATAAACGTAACCTTGTTGATCTCCTTCAGAGTGGTGAATCCTCCACGCACTTTGTCGAGCGCCGACTCGCGCAGGAAGCGCATGCCCTCTTCGCGGGCAGCTTTGCGGATCTCCGATGTCGATTTGCGGTCGAGAATCATCTCCCGGATGCGATCGGTCAAATCCAGAAGTTCGTGAATCGCGGTTCTGCCGCGGAACCCCGTACCCGCGCATTCGATGCAGCCCTGTCCTTCATACAGTGGAACCTGCGACCATTGCGCCGGGTCGAGGCCGCTCGCTTCGAGCACATCATTCGGATAATGCACCGCTGTGCGGCAAGAATCGCAGATTATCCTCACCAGCCGCTGCGCCAGAATGCAGTTCAGCGCCGAAACAAAGTTGTAAGGCTCGACGCCCATGTTCAGGAAGCGTCCCAGTACGTCGACCACGTTATTGGCGTGGACGGTCGTAAACACAAGATGCCCCGTCAGCGCGGACTGGATGGCGATCTGCGCCGTTTCGTTGTCGCGGATTTCGCCGACCATGATCTTGTCCGGGTCGTGACGCAAAATCGACCGCAGGCCGCGGGCGAAGGTCAATCCCTTCTTTTCGTTGACCGGTATCTGCGTGATGCCGCGCAACTGGTATTCCACCGGATCTTCGATGGTGATGATCTTGTCTTCGTCAGTCTTGATCTCATTGACCGCGGCGTAAAGCGTTGTTGTTTTACCGCTGCCCGTCGGCCCGGTCACCAGCACCATGCCGTAAGGTTCCTTAATGTAGCGGCGGAAGCGCCGCAGATCGTCTTCGGCAAATCCAACTACATCGAGCGTGAGCTTCTTGAACTTCTCACTCATCGACTCTTTATCGAGGACGCGGAGGACAGCGTCTTCGCCGTGAATCGAAGGCATGATCGAGACGCGGAAGTCGATGGCGCGCCCGCTGTATTTCACGCGGAAGCGTCCGTCCTGCGGCACGCGGCGCTCGGAAATGTCGAGCTCGCTCATAACCTTGATACGCGAGATGATGGTCGAATGATGTTCTTTGCCGATGGGCGGCATGGCGTTGGTCAGCACGCCGTCAATACGAAACTTGATGACTACCGAATCGTCCCGCGTCTCGATGTGGATGTCGCTCGCCCGCCGTTGCAGCGCCGTAAAAATCGTAGTGTCGACGAGACGGATAATCGGGCTCATGTCCTGGCCCGCCGTCGCCGTCAACTTGTCGATGGAGATGGTTTCGTCGTTCCCCGCTTCGTCCTCGCGGATCACGTCGAGCGTGAAGCCTTCGCTCGCGTCTTCGAGCACGCGCTTCGACTGCTCGGTCTTCTGCAGAATGTCGGAGATCTGCTTGTCGGTAGCAACTTTGGTCAGGATGCGCTTGCCCAGCAGCAGGCTGATCTCGTCGATCATCATCAACTGGCTGGGATCGGCAATGGCAATTGCCAGGCGTCCGTCTGGCGTTTCGTCGAGCGGGATGAATTTATAGCGGAACATCAGGTGCACGGGGATCTTCTCGAAAAGATCGTGGTGCAATTGGAAGTCGCTCAGATCGACGAATTCGCAGCGATAGCGCCGCGCGATATCCCGCGCTCGCGCCAGTTCATCCGGAACCGCCGCTTCCGGCACCAGCTTTCCGCCGTTCGCGCCGCCGGCAACTACTGTTTTTTTATCCACGATTGCCATTGCAGTTTACAACCCTTCCATAACCATTACGCGGCTAATGCACGTTCGCGCCTAGAGTAAAGATCGGCATATAAAGAGAGATCAATATCCCGCCGACAAACACCGCCATGACGATCAGAATCAGCGGCTCGATCAGTGCCATGGCCGCGCCCAGAGCCGTCTGCACGTCTTCTTCGTAAAATTCTGCCACCGAGGCAAGCATCGCCGGCAGCGCGCCCGTCGACTCTCCCACCTCGAGCATCTCCACCGCCAGGTCAGGGAAAAGTTTCTGCGCCTCGAGCGCGTGCGCCAGACTTTGTCCTTCTTTCACGCGATCGGCGGCGGTGTTGACCCCGAGCAGCATCTGCCGGCTGCTCAGCGATTCCGCCGCTGTCTCCATCGCCGGCACGAGCGGCAAGCCGCCTTGCAGCAGCGTCCCCAGTATGCGGGAGAAATTTGCCACCTGGTACTTCAGCCGGATTTCCCCAACCAACGGCAGCGACAGCAAGAATCGGTCGATGCGCTCGGCCCCGCGATCGCTCGATTTCCAGCGCCACAACAGCACCCCCGCGATCGCCACTGCCAGCAGCACCATCCATCCGTACTTTTGCGCGTTCACACCCAACGTGAGCATGAACACGGTGATCGCAGGAAGATCCGCGCCCAGGTTGTTGAACAGGTCGGCGAATTTCGGCACCACGTAGGTGATCAGAAAAATCAGCATCAACGTGACCACGGAGACCAGCAGCGCCGGGTAGACCAGTGACACTAGAAGCTTCTTGCGGAAGGTCTGCACCATCCGCTGATAAATGATGTAGCGCCCCAGAACTTCTTCCATGTTGCCGCTCTTCTCGCCGGCCAGCAACGTGGTCGTGTACATCTTTGGAAAAACCTGCTGGGCTGCGAAAGCGTCAGAAAGCAACTCTCCACCCTTGACCCGCTCGCGTACGTTCTCGAGTTGCCGCAGCAGAGATTTATCGCGTTGCCGTTTGATCAACAGATCGAGCGAGGTCAGAATGGGCAAACCAGCTTTGATCAACGTCAGAAATTGCTGGTTGAAAATCAGAAATGTGGATTGCTTCAGCTTGCCTTGCCGGCCGAACTTTCGGCCTCCGGCGCTGAGGATGGTCCGCGGCTTAACCCAATAGACTAGATATCCCTGTTGCACGAAGCGGTCATGCACCTCAGCCTCGGAGTAGCCGTTCTCCACCTGCTGCCGGAGATTGCCCTGTTCGTCGGCGACTTTGACCAGGAATTCTGCCATTCGCTATTGTCTTTCCAGTATCCGATGGTGAGCGGTGCTGGGTATCTTGGTTAAGTGTAACATTCTGTTCCCAAAGCTCTTACCGTAAGGTGCGTACGCGCGCGGTACGCAAGTAACCAATCATAAAAATGGAGCGACAGGCGTCTCGCCCGTCCAGCATGGACGCAAAAAGCCTAGCCGGACTACGGTCCCAGTTCTCCTTCGACCGTCTCCACGCCCGGGGGCGGCGTAAACCTGAAGAAGCCGTCGTCCATGGCCACGTTCTCCTTCCAACCCGAAAAGCGGAACTCCGTGGTCGCGCCGTCCGCCTCCATTAATACAATGCGGACGATTTGATGGGCAGGCGTGACCTCCAGTTGCACTTCGTTCACCTGCCCCGCCATGGCCGTCGGAACCCCCCGCAACACCGTGTCGCCAGCGATCAGTGGTGAGTGATCCACCGCTTTGGATAATCCTTGCAATTCACTCTCAAGCTTGGTCTTGCCGAGTAAGAACGCCAAGGGGGACCGCAAATCATCCAGCTTGCGGAGTGACGTTTTTCGGAGCTGCCGTTCTGCTGGCAGGTAAAACCACACAACCTGGCCGTCGCTGACAAACAGCTTCTCACTCGGAGAACGATACTCCCAGCGCATCTTGCGCGGCTTTTTCAGCCACAAAATGCCCGACTCCACCCGCTCCGGCCCATCCCCGCGGTAAATCTCCGTGAAGTCAGACTGCAGGCTGCGCAGGTGGTTGTAATGCTCATCGACCGCATGCGCAAGCTGATGGACATCGGTGGAGCGAACGTCGCCAGCGAATGCCGACATGGCAGTCGCCGCCACGAGACAACAAAGGAGCGGCCAACCGTGGAACCGGATTTTCATGCCCCGAATTTCATGCACTGGATCCCGATTACGCGGCCCAGCCTTTGACGAATTCCACCAGGCTGCGCAAGGCGATTCCGGAGGGGCCTTTGGCGATCCAAGGTTTGTTTTCTTCCATCCACGCCGTGCCGGCTATATCGAGGTGAATCCATGGAGTATCTTCGGCAAACTCCTTAAGGAACATGGCGGCGAAGATGGCGCCTCCCCAGCGGCTCCCGGCGTTGACCATGTCGGCGATGTTCGACTTGATTAACTCCTTGTATTCGTCGTCCAGCGGCAGGCGCCACATCTTTTCTCCCGCTTGCTGGTTGGCCTTGGTGAAACGGTCATACATCTGGTCGTCGCTGGCGAAGATTCCGGCATTCACGTAGCCGAGCGCGACTACCACTGCGCCAGTGAGCGTGGCCGCGTCGACAAGGTGAGTGCAGCCCAGTTGTCTGGCATAGCTAAGGCCGTCGGCCAGAATCAGGCGGCCTTCGGCGTCCGTATTGATAATCTCAATCGACTTTCCGGACATCGCGATCTGCACGTCACCCGGCTTTTGCGCCTTGCCGGAGGGCATGTTCTCGGTGGCGCAAACGACGGCTGTGACCTTCACTTTGGGCTTGAGCAGGGCGATCGCTCGCATGGTGCCGATCATGGTGGCTGCGCCCGCCATATCGTATTTCATCTTCTCCATGCCGTCAGCGGGTTTAATTGAGATGCCTCCGGTATCGAAAGTGACTCCCTTGCCGACCAGGCCGAGATGGACGTCTTTCACTGCGCCGACCGGATCGTAGCGGAGCACGATCAATGCAGGCGGTTCATCCGAGCCTTGAGCAACTCCCCAGAACGCTCCCATCTTCAGTTCCTTGATCTTGTCGGGCCCATACGTTTCGCAGACCAGGCCGACCTCGGACGCCATCTTCTTGGCGCGCTCGGCGAGAATTTTGGGCGTCATCAGATTGGACGGTTCGTTGACCAGGTCGCGGGTGAAGTTCTGCGATTCGGCGATGATGCGTCCGGTTTCGAGGGCTGCTTCGAGCGCCTTCTGCTTGTCGTTCGGAGCGGGGCCGGTTTGCGCGAGGATAGTGACGGCTTCGATCTTCTTGTCGTCCTTTTTGTCGCTCTTGTAATAGCCGGGATCGAACTCTCCAATGAGGGCGCCTTCGACGATGGCGCGGACGGCCTCGGGAGCGGGGAACGAAGTCTCCGGCAGCACAATGGCGAAGCTGCGGACGCCTTTGCCTTTCAGAGTGCGCACCGCGGCTCCCGCCAGTTTGCGCAGATCGGTGGAGGAGAAGTCTTTCGCTTTGCCGCCGCCGAGGAGAAGCAGGCGTTTCGCTTTGAGCCCTGAAGGGTTGTGCAGAAGCGTAGTTTCGAAACTCTTGCCGGTGGCTTCGCCGCTGGCGATTACGTCTTTCGCGGCTTCGCGCACGGCGGCATCGGTGGACTCGACGGAGGGAGCGGGGTTGTCCTTGTCGCCTTTATCTTTCTCGGCGCGATCCAGCGTGACTACGACCAGGCAATCGGTTTCCAGTTCAGACGGAGAGGTGGAAGAGAAGTTTGTTTTCATGATGGAATATGTTCAGTATCCACGGTGAGTGGGGGAACGCGCAACTCCTAACACCGTGTGGTGGCGGGGCTCTGCCCCGCCAGGACCAAACGAAGCCTCGTCATCACGCGAACAGTGCACTGGGAGGAAGTTCGAGGATGCTCCGTCGGCAAGCTCACAAGGTAAGATAATCTTTACTTCCTACTTCGCGAGATGGCTTCTCTGGCTTCTTTGTCGGCGGTGCGGCGGCGCTCGGTTTCGCGTTTATCCCAGAGTTGTTTGCCTTTGGCCAGGGCTAGTTCTACTTTGATTTTTCCGTTTTTGAAATACATGCGGGTGGGGACCATGGTTTGTCCTTTTTGCTGGGCCTTGCCGATCAGCTTGCGGATCTCTTCCTTGTGGACTAGAAGCTTGCGGGTGCGCAGGGCGGCGTGGTTGGCGAAGTTGCCATGATCGTAAGGGCCGATGTGGCAGTTGAGGAGCCAGAGTTCTCCGTCTTTGATGATGCCGTAGGAGTCTTTGAGATTGGCCGAGCCGGCGCGCACGGATTTGACCTCGGTGCCGGTGAGGACGATTCCGGTTTCGAATTTTTCCAGCAAGAAGTAGTTGTGACTTGCGTTCCTATTGACGGCAGCATCCTTCTCCCCCGAAGCGGTGGGCTGGCGGCGCGG
The DNA here is from genome assembly GCA_963775845.1 of uncultured Acidobacteriaceae bacterium. Taxonomy (GTDB): domain Bacteria; phylum Acidobacteriota; class Terriglobia; order Terriglobales; family Acidobacteriaceae; genus Acidiflorens. The sequence goes on from CAVZKN010000003.1 coordinate 737,259, forward strand.
GTTTTTCTCGCGGTTGGGCTGGGTCTGGTGCGTCGTCTGCTTGGCCATGATACTGAAAAGAAAGTAACACAGAGAGCAGTTCCCAGTTGCCGTTCCCGGTGAGACCAGCCTACCGGAAGGCTACAAATTTACTGAGAACGGGCAACTGGCAGATGGGAACTGAAGTCCAGGTACCAAAGAGTGTAAACGTCGGTGCAGCAATCACTTGGGGCGGAAGTTTGGCAATGCTATAATCCGAATTTCCGGTACTTTTTGCGGGGTCAGTGGCCTGAAATGCCCTACGGATTGGGCTTTTTGGGTGGCAGGCTTTGGCATAGCCCGGTCGGGTCATGGACGGTGCCCGCTCGGGCAGGAGAGAATTTCATGAGGACTGTTTGATGAGACGCTCGATTTTTCCGGCCCTATTGTTTGTGCTGCTGCTCTCTCTCACCCCTGCTGGGATTGCCCGAAGCAAGGATTCCGCCAAGGCTCTCTACGAGAAGGGTCAGGACGCGGAGGCGCGGCAAAACTACGAACTCGCCTTCGATTATTTCAAGCAGGCTTACAACCTGAAGCCGAAGGACCTCTCCTATCGGGCGGCGTTCGAGCGTACCCGTTTTCTGGCGGGAGCCGCGGAAGTGCATCGCGGCCAGCAACTGCGCGAGGCGGGCAAGCTCGACGAGGCCGTCGCGCTGTTCCAGAAGGCAGTGGATGCCGATCCCTCTTCGTTCATTGCGCTGCAGGAACTGCGGCGGACGCAGCAGATGATCAAGGACGCGCAGAATCCGCAGCCGCAAGCTTCGACCTCCTCTCCCTCGCAGCTGCGCCGGCGATTGGAGTCGGCACAGGGCCCAGTCGAACTGGCCGCCATCTCGAACGTGCCCATCACTCTGAAAGTCACGGAAAAGGCGAATGTGATCTACGAGACGGTCGGCAAGTTGGCAGGCATCAACGTCCTGTTCGATCCCGACTACACGCCGAAGCAGGTGCGGATCGAATTGAACGGCGTCACTCTCGAAGACGCGCTGGGCATCATTTCGTTTGAAACGAAAACTTTCTGGCGTCCGGTAACTCCGAACACGATTTTTGTCGCGCAAGACAATCCTGCAAAGCGGAAAGAGCTGGAACAAAACGTCATCAAAACTTTCTATCTTTCAAATCTTTCGCAGCCGACCGAATTGCAGGATGTGGTCAACGCGATGCGCACAATTCTCGAAGTCAGCCGTATTCAGCAACTGCCTTCGCAGGGGGCGATTGTCGTCCGCGGCACGCCCGATCAGGTGGCACTGGCGCAGAAACTCGTCGACGATCTCGATCGAGCGCGCCCCGAGGTGCTGATCGAAGTCGCGGTCATGCAGGTGAGCCGCGACAAATCGCACACGCTGGGCATTAATCCTCCGACCAGTCTCACCGTGCAATTGCAGAACAACATCAACACCACGACGCCCACATCGACGACCGGTACCACCACGACCACTTCCTCAACCTCGAGCGGTGGCCTGAGTCTGAACCAGATCGCCAATTTGAATGCCACCGACTTCCAGGTCACGATTCCGCAGGCTACGGCTACGGCCCTGATGAGCGACACCAACACCAAGGTTATTCAGAATCCGCAGATTCGCGCTTTGGACGGGCAGAAAGCTACCTTGAAGATCGGCGATCGCGTTCCGGTCGCGACTGGGTCGTTTCAGCCGGGCATCGGTGGCGTTGGCATCAACCCGCTGGTGAATACGCAGTTTCAATACCTCGATGTCGGCGTCAACATAGAGATCACGCCGCGCGTGCAGTCGGGCCACGAAGTTTCGTTGAAGATGTCGATGGACGTCTCGGACGTGGACTCCTACGTGAGCATTGGCGGCATCAGCCAGCCGGTGATCGGACAGCGCAAGATCGAAAACGAAATTCGGCTGAAGGAAGGCGAAGTCAGCTTGCTCGGCGGAATGATGGAAGATTCGAAGACCAAAGCCCTGACTGGCATCCCCGGCTTGGCGTCGATTCCGATCCTCAAATATCTTTTTGCGCAGGACACTTCGGACCACTCGACCAATGAGATTGTCTTCATAATCATCCCGCACATTATTCGAGGGATCGACTTCAGTCATGAAAACGCCGATGAACTTGAAGTCGGAACAGCGAACGCCATTCAGTTGAGAACTTCGAGCAGCAAGATTGCGGCACCCGGGCCCGCTGCTTCTCCAGCGCCGGCTGCGCAGGGTACGGCTGCGCCTCGTCCAGCGCCCTCGACGCCGCAGGGAGCGCCGGCGGGTGGCGCTACTCCGCCGCCGCCGGGAGGAGCACAAGCCATGGCTGTGACGCCCGGTACGCCAGCGCCGAATACGTCTGCGGCGGCGAGCGGGGGATCATTCCAGTTTGAACCGGCTACTTTGACGCCGGCCAAGGGCTCAACTTTTACGGTGAATGTCACGCTCACCGGCGGGCAGAACGTGTACTCGGTGCCAGTGCAACTGAGCTACGATCCGAATGAGTTGGCGGTGGTGAATGTCTCGAATGGCGGATTCCTGTCGCAGGACGGGCAGGCGGTGGCTTTGGTGCATCGCGACGATCCAATCTCTGGGACGCTGCAGGTCACGGCCACGCGGCCACCGGGCTCCGGAGGCGTTTCGGGGCAGGGAACCGTGGTAACTCTTACGTTCATGGCGAAATCCCCGGGCCAGTCGGCTCTGACCATTACGCGCGGCGGGGCCAGGGATCCGGCAATGCAGCCGATTGCGATGAGCGGGGCGCAGGCGGCGATTACGATTCAGTAGAGAACCCGAGCATGGCTTGTCATCCTGAGCGAAGCAAAGGACCTATGTACTCTGCCAGCGCCCGCAATATGCATAGGTCCTTCGCTTCGCTCAGGATGACAATAAACAATGGTGACAGTGATTAGCGATGACAATAATTAGTTGGAATTGATTGATGAAGCAGTGCAGGAATTCGCCAACGGCCCAGCCCATAAAATCTCGCTCACAGCGCGGGTTCACCCTGATCGAGTTGATTGTGGCTACGACGATCATGGTGATTCTGCTGGGGGCGGCATTTCCACTAGCCAAGAATGCCGTGGCGCGCGAGCGCGAACGCGAGCTTCGGCAGGACTTGTGGACGCTGCGCGATGCAATCGATCGCTACAAGGCTGCGGCAGATCTGGGGACATTTCAGATCAAGCTCGGCAGCGACGGGTATCCTCCCGATCTTGACACGCTGGTGACGGGCGTGGATGTTGCCGGCAAAAAACTGAAATTTCTGCGGCGGATTCCGGTTGACCCTATGACCAAGCAGGAATGGGGACTGCGCTCGTCGCAGGACGATAAAGATTCGACTTCGTGGGGTGGGCAGAACGTTTTCGATGTCTACACAAAGTCGGACCTCATCGCTTTGGACGGAACAAAGTATAAGGACTGGTAAATGAGAGTCGGGTCCAAGTCCGAAAATTTAGCCCACAATTCTCTTTGCAAAACGAGTGCGCGGGATCTCAAGATCCGGCGGTCCGGCCGTCAGCAGCACGGCTTTACGCTGATTGAGTTGGTGGTGGTGATCAGCATGATCCTGGTGCTGCTCTCGATCGCGCTGCCCATGTACAACCAGAGCATCGTCCGCTCCAAGGAAGCCAAACTTCATCAGAATCTGTCGACGCTGAATGAAGTCATCGAAAAATATTCGCTCGACAAGGGGCATGCGCCGCAGTCGCTGGACGACCTGGTGCAGGCGGGCTACATCAAGTTCATCCCCGAGGACATCACTGGCCGCAGCGATAGCTGGAAGACGGATGCGGAAGATTCGCAGAATGCCTGGGATCCGAACCAGACTGGAATCGCCAGTGTGCATAGCGGGTCGGACGAAGCGTCGAGTCAGGGAACGCCGTATTCGTCGTGGGACCACTAAAGCGCTGGTTGACCGCGTCAAACTTAATAGCGCCTCAAACTTAAAAAGATGAGCAGTGTGGGAACAAGATCGGGCCGCGGGTTCACGGTGATCGAGATGATGGTGGTGATCAGCATCATCCTGATTCTTTTGAGCGTGGCCATGCCCATCTATAGCCATAGCATCACCCACGCCAAAGAAGAGAATCTCCGCAAAAACCTCAATACCCTGAACCAGATGATCTTTCAGTACACGCTCGACAAGCAGAAGTTTCCGCAATCGCTGGAAGACTTGAAGTCAGCGCATTACCTCGATAAGATTCCCGATGACATCACCGGGAGCAACACCTGGGTGACCGAGGATGCCGACGGCGCGATCTTTTCGACGGATCAGACTGACGCTACGGGCATCATCGGCGTGCACAGCGGTTCGAGCGCAACCGCAGCCGACGGGACGGCTTACTCGAGTTGGTAGATCAGCCATCAGCCGTCAGCCGTCAGCCATCAGCCATCAGCCATCAGCCATCAGCCATCAGCCATCAGCCATCAGCCATCAGCCATCAGCCATCAGCCAAGGCTGGAATCATCCCAATCAACCAGTCAATAGCTGGTATGGTGCTAGGATTCAAATCGAATTGATTTTCCTGATGGCTGACGGCTGATGGCTGTCCCCTGGGAGGTTAGCTTGGATTCTCTCAACCGGTTGCAGCCGGTGGCGCTGCTGGTGCTGCGGCTTGTTTTGGGCGCGATCATGATCGCGCACGGCTACCACAAAGTGTTTGGCGGCTTTCATCACCATGCCGAGATGGTGGGCTCGCTCGGCCTCCCGCGCTGGATGGCGTATCTCTCGGCGGGAACGGAATTTTTTGGCGGTATCGGCATCATCCTGGGAGTGTTTACGCGTTTCTTTTCGCTCGCTTTTGCCATCGAGATGGGCATCGCCATCTGGAAAGTGCATTTCAAGAATGGCCTGACGGGCAATGGCGGCTACGAGTTTCCGCTGGCGCTGGTCGCCATTTCATTGACACTGCTTTCATTTGGCGGCGGGCCCTGGGGATTTAATTTCGGCAAAGGTTCGAGCGGAACGAGCCGGGCCAAGAAAGCTTGAGCGTTTCGCTGGCGTGGTCTTCTGAGACGGGGCAAGCCCCGTAATCTACATCACTGTTCCTCAGATTCCAGCCGCGGCTGCCGCGAGCGCGCGCGACTCCGGTTCCGACTCAGCGTGGCAGGGCAACGTGAACTTAAAGACGGAGCCGTGTTCGGCCCCGGGTTCGACCCAGATCTTTCCGCCGCTTCGTTCTACGATTTTCTTGCAGATGGCTAAGCCGATTCCGTTGCCGGGATATTCGGTGCGGCGGTGCAGCCGCTGAAAAACCACGAAAACGTGCTCCGCCTGCTCGGGAGGAATCCCGATACCGTTATCGCTCACGCTGAAAAGCCAGTCCTCCTTTTCTGCGTGTGCCGATTCCGCTTGCACCAATTCCGCTTTTACGGAGATCACGGGTGCTTCCTGTCCGCGAAACTTGATTGCGTTTCCAATCAGATTCTGTAGGACCTGCTTGATTTGCGAGCTGTCGGCCCACACCACGGGTAAGGTGGAGCGCTCGATCACCGCCCCAGTCTCGCGAATTGCCGAACCGAGAATGAGGAGAACCTCGTCGAGCGCCGCGTTGCAATCGACCTGGACACGCTCCGCGCCGTTTCGCCCCAGGCGCGAAAAGGCGAGCAAATCCTGGATCAGGGTCTGCATGCGTAGCGCGCCCTCGCTGGCGTAACCGATATATTTGTCGGCATTCTCGTCGAGCTTGCCACGGTAACGCTCGGCCAGCAGTTGCGTGTACGCCGCCACCATGCGCAGCGGTTCCTGCAAATCGTGCGAGGCTACGTAGGCGAACTGCTCGAGGTCGGCATTGGAGCGCGCCAGTTCCGCCACTCGCCGCTGCAGTTTGTCATTGAGCTGCTGGATCTCCTCCTCGGCCCGCTTGCGTTCCGTGATATCCGCGCGGATGGCAACATACTGCCGCGGCTTGCCCTCCGCGCCCATGAAGGGAACAATGGTGGCGTCCAGCCAGTAGAACGAACCATCCTTGGCCCGGTTCCGCATCTCGCCGTGCCACACCTGTCCACTGGCGATAGTTTGATACATCTGCTGGAAAAACTCGGGTGAATGATAGCCGGAGTTGACGATGCGGTGAGTCTGCCCGATCAGTTCCTCCCGGGAATACTTGCTGATGGCGCAGAACTTCTCATTGACGTAGGTGATTTTGCCCTGCACGTCGGTGATGGCCACGATGGCGTGCTGGTCGAGCGCGAACTTCTGGTCGGCGAGTTCCGCGACCTTCCGGGCCAAATCCGCTTCCGCCTGCTGGCGTAAATGAAGCAAACCTTTTTCGCGCAGCGCCCGGTGGATGGCTTGCGGCAAGCGCGCGAGGCCGTCCTTGAGAACATAATCGGTCGCACCCCGCTTGATGCACTCGACCGCTTTCATGTCGCCCAATGCTCCCGAGACCAAGATGAGGGGAATGTCGAGTTTTTCGCGCTGGAGAACTTCGATCGCGTCCATGCCCGTCCACTGGGGCAGGTTGTAGTCGGCGAGCACGATGTCGGGAGGATGCGCTTGGAGCTCCCGGGAAAACTCGGCTTCGTCCTGCACTACGATCACGGAAGCCGAGAAGCCGCCGATTCGCAAAGCCTGGGCTACGAGCTCAGCATCGGGTTCGCTGTCTTCGACGTGCAGCACGCGCAGTTCGCCGGATGGTGGTTCGAGATCATGGGCCAGGATCATAAGCCAGCCTTGGCCGAATGCTGGGAAGGTTCCGCCACGGGTGGCTGGTTAATGAGCAGCCAGTAGAGTCCGACGTTTTTGACGGTTGTGCGGAACTGGTCGAAGTCGACGGGTTTCTGAATATAGCTGTTGGCGCCGAGGTCGTAAGTGTTTACGAGGTCACGATCCTCCCTCGAGGAGGTCAGAATCACTACGGGGATGGTTTTGGTGCGCGGGTCAGACTTGATTCTCCTGAGGACTTCCATGCCGTCGATTTTGGGCAGTTTCAGGTCGAGCAAAACGAGGCGCGGGGGGAGCTCCCGGGATCGGTCGCTGTGAAAGCGGTTGCAGAAGAGAAACTCCAGGGCTTCTTCACCATCGCGCGCCACGTGAATGTGATTGGCGAGGTTTTCTTTTTGCAAAGAGTGGAGAGTGAGTTCCACGTCATCGGGGTTGTCTTCCACCAGTAGAATCTCGATTTGCCGATGAGTCATGCGGTGTCTCCTGCCATTGCGGCTTTGGTTTCAGTTTCGGGTCTGACTAGCACGGATGTTCCGAGGGTGAAATAGAAAGTTGCGCCCTTGTCCAGTTCGGCTTCCGCCCAGATGCGGCCGCCGTGCTTTTGAATAATGCGCTGGACAGTGGCCAGGCCGACGCCCGTGCCTTCGAATTCGTCGGCACGGTGCAGGCGCTGAAAGATGCCGAAGAGCTTGTCGGCGTACTTCATGTTGAAGCCGACACCGTTATCGCGGACAAAAACGACCGAATCGCCGGAATCGCCTTGCAGTCCGATTTCAATGACGGCCTGCGCTCGCGGACGGGTGAACTTGACCGCATTTGCAAGCAGGTTTTGAAAGACCTGCTTGATCAATCCGGGATCGCAGTCCAATAAGGGGAGGTCGGCAATCTTCCATTCAATTTCACGGCCATTGCATTCCGGCTGCAGTTCGGCCATGATCTCCTGCGCCATCGTATTCAGGCTGGCAGGCTGGCGGCGCACTTGATGACGCCCGATGCGGCCGAGGTTGAGGAGGTCGTCCACCAGAAGGCCCATGCGGTGAGTGCCTTGCTGAATGCGCTGAAGATGGTGTTGAGCATCGGGCGGCAAGTGGGCGCCGAATTCCTCGCTGAGGATTTTGGAGAAGCCGCTGATGTGGCGAAGGGGCGCGCGCAGATCGTGGGAGACGGAGTAGGTAAAGGCTTCGAGTTCGCGGTTAGCGGCTTCCAGTTGGGCAGTTCGCTCGACGACTCTGGTTTCGAGTTCGGCATTGAGAACTTCCAAGGCCTGGCGCGAGCAAGCGAGGTCCCCGGCCTGGCGGGCGAGTAGTTCGGCGGCTTCTTTGCGCTTGGTGACATCACTGAACGTGACCGCAAGCTGGCCCTGATGAGTGCGGAAAGCCGTCAGTTCCAGCCATCTCTGCAAAGGTGCGGCATAGTTCTCGAAGTGAATTGATTTTCCGGTGATGGCGACCTGGCCGTAGATCTCCATCCAGACTGGCTCCAGGTTGGGAAGAACCTCAAGCAGTGTTTTCCCGAGCACGGCTTCGCGGGATAAGCCGCAGTGAATTTCGAAGCCGGGATTGACTTCGAGGTAGCGGAAGTCGCAGGGCGCGCCTTGGGGATTGTAAATGACCTTGAGCAGGGCAAAGCCCTCGACCATCTCGTTGAAGAGGAGACGATAGCGCCGCTCACTTTCGCTGAGGGCTTGCTCGGCCCGTTTGCGGTCCGAGATATCGCGGGCGATGGTGGAAGCGCCGACGATGGCGCGGTTTCCGTCCTTGATCGCCGAAATCGTCGTCGAAATGTGGATGCGGCTGCCGTCTTTTCTCACGCGGACTGTTTCGAAATGGCGCACGCTTTCGCCGCGCGCGATGCGCGCCAGAATGTCGCGTTCCTCGCTGGCGCGTTCCGGGGGCATCAGCATCAACATGGATTGGCCAACGGCCTCGGCGGCGGTATAGCCGAAAACTTTTTCGGCTCCTAGATTCCACGAGATGATGATGCCTTCGAGGGTTTTGCTGATGATGGCATCGTCGGAAGTCTCGACCAGATTCGCCAGGCGTTCGCGGACTTCCTCCATTCGCTTGAACTCGGTAATGTTGGCGCCAATCGCCACGTATTGGCGCGGCTTGCCAGCGTCGCAGAAAGGAACGACGGTCGTATCCACCCAGTAAATCGAGCCGTCTTTGGCGCGGTTCCTGATTTCGCCGTGCCAGACTTGTCCGTTGGCTATATTGCGATACATGTCCTGGAAAAACTCTTTGGAGTGGTGTCCGGAGTTGAGGATGCGGTGGTTCTGGCCTAGTAGTTCCCCCTTGGAATATTGACTGATGGCGCAGAACTTCTGGTTGACGTAGGTGATGATGCCTTGGACATCGGTGATGGCAACTATGGCGTGTTGATCGATAGCGAATTTCTGGTCGGCAAGTTCTTTCAGCGCGGCTTCGATGGTGGTGAGGTTTTCGTTCGGGGTCATGGATGCGGCGCCACCTCGTGTGAATCATCGGCAGGATCAGGACCAGTGGTTACGAGGGGCTGGTTACTAAAGGTCGAGCGAGATATAGCGAACGGTCGATCAGCAATAGATGGGGTGAAGGGGCGCTTGTTCGCGCCCGGGATGGACGACTACCTGCGAGCAGACGTTAAACGCTGGCGGGTTTTTTTACGTCGTGAGTGGCGGTCGCATTCTCTAACTGCCAGCGGAGCCTGGTCACTATTTCGTGGAGCGACTGCAGGCGTTCGACGACTGTGGCGGGCAAGTTCGGAGTCTGGAGGGCGAGATCGCTCGACAAGAGCAGTGCCGTCACGGTTCCGCTTAATTCGCTGTGCATGGTTCGGAGCGCGGACATCTGGGCCCTCACGCGGTCCTGTTGGCGGCGCTCGAGCGCCCAACGCACTTCGCGCACCAGGCGATCCATTCCGCTGACGGCCAGATTGACTTGCACGAGGATGGCGGTGCCAAGATGTGCGAGGGTGGTATCGAGTTCGAGGGGTTCCGTTTCGAGCAGGTGCTGGTCGAGTACGACTGTTTGGTAACCATCGGTGCGCAAAAGCGTGGCGGCGCGAGAGAGGTCCTCGGCCACGGCTACCGTGTCGTCGGTGGCTTCGTGCAGTGCGGCCGCGCACTCGGTGGCCCGGTCGCTCGGCGTCACAAGAAGAATCATGTGAATGCTTAAGCAAACTGCGGGCCGTTTGCTCTCGCACGGAATGAATCACTTAAGCGCGAGGTTTTGAGTTGGACCTCCCGTTCTGGCACGAGGTTGGTGCCGGCACTCAGTTTTGGGACTGATAGTCCTTCAGCTTGCGGTAGAGAGTGGTCTTGCCGATGCCGAGCAGGCGCGCTGCGAGTATCTTGTCTCCATTGACCTGGGCGAGGGCGTTGAGAATGGTCTGCTTCTCCAGTTCAGCCATGGGGACGATGCCATTGGGAGGCTGCGTAGCCGACATCAGATCGATGGGGGCGCTGTGGATCTGCGTGGGCAGATCGCGGAGCTGGATCTCGTGCGCGCTACTGAGAGCGCAGGCCCGTTCGAGCGAGTTCTCCAGTTCGCGCACGTTGCCGGGCCAGTCGTAACCGAGCAGAGTCTTGAGCGCCTCGTCGGAGATGGTTTTTTCGTTGCCCGCGTCGCGGCCGATGCGCTCGAGAATATGGGCCACGAGCAGCGGCAGATCCTGGCGGCGCTCACGCAACGGAGGGATCCGCAAGGTCAGGACATTCAGACGGAAATAAAGATCGCGGCGGAAGGTGCCATCGGCTACGGCCTTCTCCAGGTCGCGATTGGTTGCGGCGAGAATCCTTACATTGATGGGAACCCGTTTGACGCTGCCTACGGGACGAATTTCCTTTTCCTGCACGGCACGGAGCAGTTTCGCCTGCAGGTCGACGGGCAGCTCGCCGATCTCGTCGAGAAACACGGAGCCACCTTCCGCCATGGCAAGCAATCCATCCTTGGGATTGGTGGCGCCGGTGAAGGCTCCGCGGACGTGGCCGAAGAGTTCGCTTTCGATTAGCGTCGGCACAAGCGATCCGCAGTCGACGGGGATGAAAGGCTTGTTGCGGAAAATACCGGCAAAGTGAATCGACTTGGCAACCAGCTCTTTGCCCGTGCCGCTCTCGCCCAAGATCAGCACCGGATGCACGCTTTGTCCGGCCTTGGCGATGATGCGATAGAGCTTCTCCATTTCTGGAGAGCGGCCGATGATGTTGCCGAATCCCTGGCGCGATTTGATGGTTTCGCGCAGCAAACGATTTTCTGTCTTCAGGCGCAAGTGCTTGGCCACGCGTTCGAGAAGCTGGCGGAGTTCCTCCATGCTGAAGGGCTTGGTGACGTAGTCGAAGGCGCCATCTTTCATCGCCTGCACGGCCGATTCAACGGTTCCGGAGCCGGTGACCACAATCACCAGCGCTTCGGCGCGACGTTTCTTGATGGCATGCAGCGCTTCGAGGCCGCCCGTTCCAGGAAGGCGCCAGTCGAGCAGTACAACGTCGGCGTGCGTCGCATCGAGCAGGCGATAGGCGTGTTCGGCGGACTCCGACACTTGCGCGTTGAAGCCGAGCGATTGCGCCACCTCGCGGCAGGCCTCGCGCACGGTGCGATCGTCGTCCACGATCAGGAGATTGAGCAGGTTCGCTCCCGCGATCTGCAGGGGATGGCTCGGGCTGAGGGCGGCGGTGGCTGTAAACATTCTGGTCTCCTTGGCAAAAAGCGCGTCGAGCAGCCGATGCTCCTCCGCCCGCCGCGAAAGTGAGAGGCGGCGAGCCGCGTCTCTACGAAAAATCATTACCCGGCCGCGTGCTCGACAGCCGGAAGAAATACTTCGATGGAAGTGCCCCGTCCAGGCTCGCTCTCGATCTCGATCACGCCTCCGATTTCGGTGACGATGCGTTTCACGGTGCACAATCCGAGGCCGGTGCCCGCTCCTTCGTGCTTGGTGGTGAAGTAGAGTTCGAAAACGCGGGCGAGTGTTCCGGAATCCATGCCGTGACCCTCATCCTTCACTGCCAGAACGACGGCTGGACGCGTCCGAGCGGGCTCAACCTGGCCATTCACTTTTGTGCGCGGCATTTCCGAAACGCGCGTATTCAAATGGATCTTTCCTCCATGCGGCATGGCGTCGCGCGCATTGAGCAGCAGGTTCAACAGGATTTGCTGCAACTGCGAAGGATCGGCCAGCACGCGTTTGGCGCCGTCGCCGGTGGCATCGTCCGCGGAATCAAGCCGCGCATCCAGCGTCACCACCAGTTCGACTTTTTCGCCCAGCAGCCGGCGCAAGAAGGCTTGCGTCGACTGCACGATCTCGTTGATGGCGATGGGGCGGACAATTGCTTCTTGTTTGCGTGCAATCGCCAGCAACTGCCGGGTCATGGCGGCTCCGTGCTCACTCGCCATTCGGACCTCATCGACCTCCTGGCATAGGCCGCTCCGCTGCACGGCGACGCTGGCCAGGGCCGCCTCGGTCAACCCGGCTGCGGCCAGTTCGGCGCTTCCAAATCCGCCGCTTTCCAGACCCGAACTCAGCAGGTCGCAGTAGAGAAGGATTCCAGTGAGCAGATTGTTGAAGTCGTGTGCGATTCCTCCCGCCATCCGGCCGATCGCCTGCATTTTCTCGGCCTCGCGCCCCAGTTCTTCTGCGCGCTCGGGTCGGCCCGCGTCGGTGAGCAAAACGATCAGGAAAGAAGGCTGACCGCCAGCATTGCGCCCCAGAGAAACCGTGAGATGCGCTTGCAGGCTCGATCCGTCGTTTCGCCGGTAGCACTTCTCGATTTCCAGGGGTTCACGCTCACCGCGTATCAGTTCGGCTATCCACGAGTGGCTGTCGTCTTTAGTGTCGCCGGATTCGACCGGCACTTTAAGATCGAGGACGCACGCCTCGCCGCCCACGACTTCCCAAGGGTTATAGCCCAACAACCTGGCGAGTGCCGGGTTGGCTTCGCGGATGCGGCCATCCAGATCGCAAATCGCGATTCCAATCGCCGCCCCTTCGAACGTCGCGCGGAAGCGCAGTTCGTCATCGTGGCTGGCGACTGCTGAAAATTGGGTGGCGACTTTCATTCTCACAACCCGACTGATTCCAACTTGGGAAAATCGAGCCCAGCTTTCCGCGAATGAACCAAGCTCAGTCTGATTGGGGAAAGTCTAGAGCGAAACCGCGCGCAGCGAAGTGCGACTCGTCACATCTACTTTGTGATGAATCAGCCTGCAAACGAGCCTTCGTAACGCGATCTGAACAACCCTGACTCGAATGCTAACTTCCCCTCCACGAATTGCATCCAAGCAACGCACGTACTCAATAAGCAGGAGGGCACAATGGATAACCTTAAAGGACTGAGAGTAGCAATTCTTGTCACCGATGGCTTCGAGGAACCGGAGTTGGTGAAGCCGCGGCAGGCGCTTGAGGATGCTGGCGCTGAAACCCGGATCGTGTCACCGAAAGATGGAACGGTTCGCGCTTGGAACTCGACCGACTGGAGCAAGGAATATAAAGTCGATCTTGCTCTGGACGAGGCTCAACCGCGGGAGTTCGATGCGCTGTTGCTGCCCGGCGGTGTGATGAATCCCGATAAATTGCGTATGGAGCCGAAAGCCGTCGCCTTCGTGAAAGCATTCTTCGACGAAGGCAAACCCGTGGCGGCGATCTGCCATGGCCCATGGACAGTGATTGAGGCGGGCGCGGCCAGCGGGATGCGAATGACTTCGTGGCCGTCGCTGAAGACCGACCTGCGCAATGCGGGCGCAAGGTGGGTGGACGAAGAAGTTGTGGTCGACGGAAATCTCGTGTCCAGCCGCAAGCCGAATGATATTCCGGCGTTTAACCGGGAGATGATCAAGCTTTTTGGCAGCAGAGGCGTCCGGCAACGTCCGGCGGCGTGATCGGGCTCTCGGAGCACCTTGCGAAAATGGGGCCCGGCAGGCGCGTGGCCGGGCCGCTCTTCAAAAATCGTGCTGACTGCAAAAGACCCTGCACGTCTGAAGCGCTCTTACGGATTTCAGGCACGCTCACGATGCGAATTCCTTGCGCGGGATGCTCAACCGCCGACAGCAATGCGAGTGTCATTTGCTCCAGAGTGACGAGGCCCATGCGTTGCGCACCGTCTCGCGTTGGCGGCAGAAGTTCTGCCACCTTATAAGCTGGCAACAGTAGATACGGCCACAAATGTCCCGGTCCCAGCACGTACCAGGGCCGCAAGATGGTTGCATTGAAAGCTGCGGCGCGAATCGCCGCCTCGCACTCCGCCCGTACCTCGATATACGCTTTCATCATGGGCGCAGGCTGGGCCACGCTGAGGTAGACAAAGTGACGGATGCCCGCGGCTTTTGCCGCGGCTACCGCTGCCAAGCCCGAAACGAGGTCAATTTTTCGGAATTGCGACGCCTTCGCAGGACTGGGATGGGCGACTCCTACCAACTGCACGAATGTATCGCTCGGAGCAACCTGGCCAGCGTAGGTTGCTCCATCGAGCGCGTCGCCAAGGACGGCAATGCATCCCGGCGGCATTTTTTTTTCCGATCCGGGCCGCACCAGCACCCGCACCTGATGTCCGCGTTCGAGCAGGCGCGCTACTAATTGCCGGCCAATATAGCCTGTTCCTCCGGTGATGAAGACGCTGTGTGTTTGTCCGCTCATTGTGATCAGGGACTCCTTCTTCCGCGCCGACTCATAGCGCGCTTGATTCATCACGTTTGAAATCGAGACGTCTTTTGCTAACTATTGGGGCGACCAAGGCTCCACATGCGTTCTAGCGGCCTACGATATCTCCTTTCAGACCCGAGATCGCGCCGAGCACTTCGTTCTTTTCCTTGTCCGGCACCTTGAACTTGTCGAGAGTTGCGACCAGGTCTTTCACCGAAGCATTCCAGTCGTCTTCGGTGATGCCGAGGCCGGTATGCGCAGTCTTCATGTCTTGTCCGATATATGCGCAAGGGCCGCCGGTGGCGACGCAGAGGAAGTCGATCACGTGCTGGCGGATTCGTGTAATACCTTCTTTATTGTGCCCCACGAAGAAGCGCTTGAGCTGCGTGTCGGTGGCGAGGCGGCCGAGGAAGTCGTCGGTGACGGCGGCCAGGGCGTCATAGCCGCCGAGTCGGTGGTAGAGCGATGCCGGCTGTTGGGCGAAAGCCTGTGGCGGTTGGACATAAAAAGGTGCGATCGCAGCCATGGCCGCGAGGGTGCAGTATAACAACGTCGTGAGCTTTTTCATGTTTGTCTCTCTCCTGAAGTGAAGTGGGGCAGAGTCGCCACTCGAATGGAGGTACGGGAGTGCGCCTGCCGTGGATTGCCTGCTGTGGACTGCCCGGCGAGATTTGTTTGCCAACCGACTGACTCGCGCGGTGCCCGAGCGGAGGAATTGTAGCTATCGCAATACCGTCCCGCAAGGGTGTTTGACAGGGGTCCATATGCGACCCGCGGCCACGGACTATACTGACGGTGTCAGTCACGGGCCTGCATGCCGTTTCCCGTCAGCCGCGGCGCATTTCTCCCACGCAGAATTGTTACGTTCAGTTTTGTCCTATTGGCTCTGTGTTTTTTGAGTAGCTGCGGCCGCCCTCCAGAGGACAACGCGCCGGCTTCCTCCAGTTCACAGAATTTGCCCTTTGACCGCCAGCCGCGGACGACCGGAATTTCTCCCAGCCAGTCGCTGATTCCCTCGACCACAAAATTGCCCGAAGGGACGCCTATCCCGATCCGCTTGCAAAGCGCGCTCTCCACCGTTTCGGCGCATGCCGGAGACACCTTCTACGGTGTCATCGATGAGCCGGTTGTCGTCGATGGGCAGACGCGCGTTCCGAGTGGAACTCCGGTGACGGGGCGTGTGCTCGAAGCTAAAGCCGCCGGACCATCGAAAAAGCCGCTGGAGCCGGGGTATTTGCGGATTGTGCTGGTGAGCCTGCAAATCGGTGGCAAAGCGGCGGCCATTGAAACCTCGAGCATCTTTGCCAAAGGCGGAACGCGCGAGAAACGGAACTCCCCTGCTCCGGGCAGTGCGGGCGCGCAGAAAAAAGACAAGGTTAGGAATCGAGACATTTCCTTCGCCGTCAACCGGCGCCTTGACTTCCGCCTGGCGCAGGCGGTTGATTTGCAATAGTTAGTGGCCCGCCCGCCCGTGGGACGGGTCGCTGGAAGTTGCGACATTAAGATCCAGGTGCAAGTGTTCGGAAGAATCGACTCCAGGCGGGTAGCAATTTCCATCTTTGCTGTAAGTCGCAGTGCAGCCTCGGGCGAAATCGGGACGCCACGGCGATTGCGCGAATTGCCAGACGTCCGCGAAAGATATAGCGCTCGATTTGGGAGAAAGATTCTTGTACGTGACTGTGCATCCGGGCGATGGCGGACAGGAATCGTTGACCACCCAATAACTTATTTTTCTTCCACCGGCATTTTTGCGGATGTCGTCCGCGGTTACTATCGATGCGCCGGAACCCTCCTGCGCGGCGATGCCTGAGCAATAGACTCCTGCTTCGAAGTGTGCAGCGGTTACGGCGTCGATCCAGGCGTGAAGGTAGGCGCGTTGTTCGGGAAGCAGGCGACCGCCTTGTTCCTGGTCTAGAAAAATGATGGTGTGCGGCGAAAATCCTTCGGCTTGTGCTGCGCGTATTGCCGCCCTTGCATCGGAATTGCCCAGTCTGGACGCGTCTCCCGCTTTCTTGA
The DNA here is from genome assembly GCA_963775845.1 of uncultured Acidobacteriaceae bacterium. Lineage (GTDB taxonomy): Bacteria > Acidobacteriota > Terriglobia > Terriglobales > Acidobacteriaceae > Acidiflorens. The sequence continues at coordinate 753,513 of CAVZKN010000003.1, forward strand.
TCTCAGCGTAGGTACGGCCGTTAAAGAGGACCAGGAAACCGAAGCCCGCATCCTGAATGGTTTTTCGCTTTCCAACCCACGAATTCACTCTTGCCCCCGGCGGAATGTTCAGCCAGAAGCCGGAGTAAGAGAAGGTTTGGCGGAGAAGTTTGAGATTCGAATCGCCGGGATAGTCGTTACGGTCGAAGCCAAAGTATCCGGTAGGGGAAGCCGCTTGTGCGCGGACTGGCGGGAGGGACGGAAAGAAGGCTGCTAACAACAATAGATTTGCGACGAGGCAACTCATCGCTTTTATTTTGTAAAAGTAAGGTCGTTGCTTACTAGCGGTCACGATCTGGCTCCAGGAGAAGGTTTCTTGCGCGCGAAAATATAAGCTCTCCGACTCTGGTATTCCACGTCGGCAGCGTATGGTTCTCTTTCGATAATCTCTTCCACCGCCAAGCCCGCATCCTCTAAGCAGGTCTGAAGTGCGTCTGGCTCAAATAGAAAAAAATCCATGCAGATCGAATGGCCCCACAGTTCCTCTTCGTGAAGAGTTTCCTGGCCGACGTGGAATGCGAGCAGTAGCAAACCACCAGGCTGGAGAACTCTGTGCATCTCTCGAAACACCGTCGGTAGAGAGGCCCCGGGAATGTTGACGACGGCATAAAAGGCGGCAATTCCAGCAAGCACTGAATCGCGTAGATCGAGGGCCAACATGTCTCCCTGCAAGAAGTTTATGTCGGGATTCAGGCGGCGAGCTTCCTCCAGCATTTTAGGAGATAGGTCGAGACCGAAGACGCTGACGCCGGCATCGCACAGGAAGCGAGCGACCTGGCCTGGGCCGCAGCCGATATCGCAAACCTCGCCGCGGCCCGCGACGTCTGCGGCAAAACGACGGAGCAGTTTTTGATCCAGGGGCTTTTGCCGGAGTTCCCCGAAAAGCCGTCGCGCGTATTCATCGGCCAGCTTGTCATAGCTTTCGCGGATGGGCCGTGTGGCGTCTTCGTGCATTGTGTTGAGGTCGTGCTTCGCTCCTACCAGCGAACCAGATTTTCGGGATCGTCGACCAGCACCACTTCATATTTTTCTAACATCGGCATGAGAACGTTTTCCAGTTCGCTCTTCCACAATTCGCCTTCATAAAATTTTGCCTTCATCGGTTCGCGTGAGGGCAGGTCAGGGAAGCCGCGCATGAAGAAGAAGGTGTCAGCATCTTCCAGAGACAGAAAGGGGCCGAGGACTTTCATTCCTATCTCTGCGTGCGCGGGAGTCGATTTTGTGCGGAAGATATGCAGAAACTCTGCACGCTTGCCGGGCTTGGTCTTGTAGGTGCGCATTTCGATGATCATCTGCTCCTCCTTCCGTCGTCAGACAAATCTTTACCACAGAGTACACAGGGGAACACGGGGAAAGCTCAACAGAGATTTTAATGCGGCACATGGGTTCGTAAAATGAACTTCTGATTACAAATTTCTACGCATTTCCAGCGCAAGAGGGTTGAGCGGTCAACGTTCTTCTGGGAAAGGAACGGAGGTTTGTAATGGATCACAGAACAACGGTGCTGTACGTTGACGACAATCCAAAATCCAGCCGGTTGCTGGCCAGCGTTCTTGAAGAATGCGGATTCCGAATGATCACGCAGAATGATCCGGTGGAGGCGCTCGGGCTTTGTCGCCGAACTAATTTCGATCTGGCGCTGCTGGATTATGAGATGCCGGCCATGTCAGGAGCGCATTTGGCGCAAGAGCTCAAGTGCCTGCTGCCGGAAGTGCCGGTGGTTTTGATTTCGGGGCGCAGGAGTCTGCCCGCGGACGAACTGCTGTTTGTGGATGCGCACTTCGGATTTGGCACGGCGCTCGACGACCTGCTGTGGACGATGCGAATACTGGCTGAGCCGAAGGTCGTCAGCATGGAGCATCATCGCGCCGGTGCAAGAGAGATGACGCGGTGGGCGGACTCGACTTGAAAATCAACTGACGGGTGACGGGCCACAGGACAGGAAAATCCTGCGCTGCGGTAGTCTCTGCCACCTGTCACCTGCTTCCACTACTCCGCAGGTATTTCGTCATCCTCGCGGCGATCTGGTTTGGCAGTAGCGGGCGGCAGGCGCAGCCGAAAGGTGGTGCCTGCTCCTACGATCGAATTAAAATCGACCGAGCCGTAGTGCCATTGCATAATCTGGTAGGTTTGCGCCAGGCCGATTCCGCTGCCTCCTTTGTCGCTTTTCGTCGTGTAGTAGAGTTCGAAAATTTTCTCCTGGGCTTCGGGGGGAATACCGCAGCCTTGGTCGCGCACTTCAGCGAGAATCATTTCTTCATCGCGGCGCGCGGCCAGGGTTAGGGTTCCTCCCGCGGTCATCGACTGCACGCCGTTCAGCACCAGGTTGAGGATCGCCTGCTTCATCAGATCGGAATCGACGCGCACCATAAGAGTGTCAGCTGGAAGCGCGTTGCCTTCGCCGGGCAGATCGTTCGCCGGCAGATCGAGTTGCACATGCACTCCATGGCGCGCGGCATCGGGGGCCGCTAGCGTGGCCACATTTTCCATGAGTTTCCGCAGATCCTGATCTTCGAGCCGCAAATCGCGCGGGCGGGTGAAATCCACCAGAATTTGCACTACGCGGTCGAGACGATGGATCTCGTTGCCGATCACGTCCATGTGGCGGCGTGTGTCGGGATCGTCCTGCTGCAGCTTGTTTTGCAGTAATTGCAAATGCAAAACGATGGCATTGATGGGATTTTTTACTTCGTGGGCCACCCCTCGTGTGAGGCGGCCGCTAGCGGAGAGACGGCGGGAAATTTCGATCTCGTCTTCGATGCGGCGGACGGATTCGGCATCACGAATGGTGAGCAGCGCCCCGATCGGCGTGCCTTTTTCCTGAATGAAATCGAGCGATACTTGAACGCGGCGTCGATCGGCGGCGTCGAATTCGTATTGCACCAGGGGGCGCTGCTGCTGGAACGCTGGCAGCACCACTGCGCCGAGGACGGTTCCATCGGAAAAGATTTCTTCGGCGGTACGGCCTAAGATTTCGCGGCGCGGGCGCCCTAGAAATTTTTCAGCCGAGGCGCTGACCAGCACCACGCGCGAGTCCCGCGTGAACAGCATCAGTCCATCCTGCAACTTGGTCATGACCTGCTCGACGTTGTCGCGCAGGGCAGAAAAAATCTGGTTGGTGTCGCGAATCTGCCTACCCAGGTGCGCGATCTTTAGCGACACGAGTCCAACTTCGTCCTCAGAGTCGGCCTCTTCTTCGGGCAAAATGTCTCCGGCGCTGGCGCTGTCGAGGTTGCGGGCGATGGCCTTTAGCGGGCCTAGCGCGAGATTCGAAACGACGGCCGCGAGGACAAGGGAACAGAAAATTGCCAACGCGGAAAAGAAAGCGGCTTGCTGCAGTTTTGGCGTCAGTTCGTTACGCAGAAAAACGGTCGAAACACCGACGCGGACGCTGCCGAATTCGTGCTTATCAAGATCGAGGCCGATGCTTACGTTGTATACCGTGGCCGGTCCGTAGAGCAGGCGCAACTGGCGGCGGAATCCGGCATCGCGCAACTGGGTCAGCGGAGGACGGTCGGGAACAGGCTTGCTGTTTAGCGCCGGATTTGTGTCGAGGATGGCGACGCCATTCGGTTCAACGATGGCGGCATCGTAGATAATGCGCGAGTTGCCTACGACCGATTCCAGCATGTCATTCAGGTTGGGATCGGTCTGCAGATAATTCGTGATGGCGGTGCGCATGGCGCGAGGATCTTCGGTGTTGACCCGGGTGCTGGTCAGGTCGGGCACAGCTTTGGAGGCGGCGTACTCGAGTTGATTGGTAAGTTGGGAGGCGGTTTCATCGGCCCAGACCAGGCGCTGGCGCAAAAGTTGCGCAAGGTAGATCCAGGAAAAGCCGACGACCAGCGCGGTGAAGAGCGTGGTGATAGCGAGGACGATGATGAATTTACGACTCATTAGAAAGCAGTTCTCAGTTCCCGGTTCTCAGTTCTCGGTGAGTGCGCCCAATAATTCTGAGAACTGAAACTGGGAGCTGAGGACTTTTATTGCTCCTCTGGCGACGAATCCGCATCTTGCACCCGGCCGTATTCCTTCAGCTTGTTATGCAGAGTCTTCAGGCTGATGCCTAGAATTTCGGCGGCTCGGGTTTTGTTGTTGTTGGTCGAATGAAGCGTTTTCAGGATCAGCAATTTCTCCGCTTCTTCCACCGTCGTGCCGACTTCCAGATGCACCGCATCGGGATCGTTGACTACCGGCTTAACGCTTTGACCGAAGCCTGGGGGGAGATGTTTGCTCTCGATCAGTCCGCCTTCACAGACGATCACGGCGCGCTCCAAAGTGTTGCGCAATTCGCGCACATTGCCAGGCCACGAGTAAGCCTGAAAAATATTGAGCACCGCTTCGCTTACGTCGGCCACCTTGCGGCCGTGCTTCTCGTTCATGTCGGCCACCAGGCTCTTCACCAGTTCGCGGATGTCCTCTTTATGCTCGCGCAGAGAAGGCATGTTGATGTTAAAGACGTTGAGCCGGTAATACAGGTCTTCGCGCAGATGTCCGTCGGCTACGGCTTCATCGGGAATTTTGTTGGTGGCAGCCAGCACGCGTACATCCACCGAGGTTTCTACCTTGCTGCCCAGGCGCCGCAGTTTGTGGTCTTCGAGGACGCGCAGCAATTTTGCCTGCGTGCCGATCGGCATTTCGCCAATCTCGTCTAGCAACAGAGTTCCGCCTTCGGCCAGTTCGAAGCAGCCGGTGCGGCGTTCAACAGCGCCGGTGAAGGCCCCCTTTTCATGGCCAAAGATTTCGCTCTCGATCAAAGTCTCGGGGATGGCGGCGCAATTGATCGGGACAAAAGGTTTGTTGCGCCGCGGGCTCAGATCGTGGATGGTGCGCGCCACCAGTTCTTTTCCGGTACCGCTCGATCCCGTGATCAACACCGAAGCCGTGCTCGGAGCCACTTGCTCAATAAGGTGAAAGATCTCCTGCATAGCGGAAGAAGCACCGACCAATCGTCCGAGCGCTCCTTTATCACGCAGGCGGCGGCGAAGAGCTTCGTTTTCCGTGCGCGCCTCCACGATCTCGCCGATGTTAGTGAGAATGGAGCGCAGCCGCCGGAAATCGATGGGTTTTTCGATGTAGTCCTGCACCCCGAGTCGGCCGGCATGGAATGCGGTCTCCGTGGCCTTTTGGGCGGTGACCATCACCACCGCGACCGACTGCGCGAGCTCGGCTAGGCGTTCGACCAATTCCATGCCGCCCATCCGCGGCATCTTGACATCGGTGATGACAATCGAGGGACCGAAGATCGGAATCTTTTCCAAGGCTTCCACGCCGTCAGCGGCCGTATCGGTGCGATAGCCCCATCCCGAAACCAGTTCGGCGAGTCCGGTGCGCTCGTTCTCTTCGTCTTCTACGATGAGTACTCGTTCCTGAGTCATATTTTGATTTCAATACTACGTTGTACAAGCTCCACCAGCATTATTCAGGGAAGAGCCTCGGGCCGCAACCGCACGCATGCGATGAATATCAATTTGAGAATGCCTCCACTCCACTGTAAAGATGCGCTATTGCCGTCCGGTATCAGACGAAATAATGTCGCGTTCCGATTGTTACACTTTTGCAAAATGGGCCGCTTGCTGTAGAATTCGTTGTTCCTAAAAGAACCCTTCTATCCATGAGTGCTGTAAGGATTTAATTCAGGTTCTCTTACATCGGTTTGCAGTAGATTCGATTTTGGAGGAAATCTAATGTCACCTTCTCACCAAGCTTACCGGAGATGCGCGACCGTCGCGCTCGTCCTGGCCATCGTTCTAACGGCGCTGCCGGCAATGCTGCACGCACAGACTGCGCCCGCCCCGAAAACGTCAAGTATGTCAACGGAACAGGTAGTGCCCAAGTGGGAAGTCTTCGTGGGCTACCAGTGGTTGAATCCGGGCGGCAACGTCCCCGATCAGACGCCGCCACCCGCGGGGCCGCTGGCCATCCAATTGAAGTCCTTGGACAAGGGTATCGGCGCCAGCCTTTCCTACAATTTCACCAGGTATTTTTCGCTCGAAGCCAGTTACGGCGGCAACTGGAGCGACCAGGCAAGCGTCAACAACATCATCAGCGGCGGGCCGAAGGTAACTTGGCGTGGCGATAATGTGAACTTCTTCGCCCATTCGCTGATTGGAGTCGAACGCCTGCAATATAAAGGCGACCCACGAAGCATCGGCCCCGACATCCTTCTCGGTGGCGGCATGGATCTCGCCATCACGAAGCGGGTTTCGTGGCGCGTGTTCGAAGCTGACTATCAATGGTCGCACCAGAACTATGCCGGCGTCGTGCCGCTCCAGGATGCTTCGTTGCGCCGTCCGCAATATGAAGGCGCCGTGTTGCGCACCGGTCTGGTACTCAACTTTGGCGGAGCGCCAGAAGCTCCGGTGACCGCCGCTTGTTCGGTTGATCATAACGAGGTGATGGTCGGCGAGCCGGTACATGCGAGCGTGACCGCCAGCAACTTCAATCCGAAGCATCCACTGAGTTACAGTTGGACCAGCACCGGCGGCAAGGTTGAAGGCAAAGACACTGCGGCCACGATCGACACCAACGGCATGGCCGGCGGAAGTTATACCGTGACCGCCACGGTGAACGATCCCAAGGCCAAGGCCAATAACACGGCCAGTTGCGTAGCTAACTTCGCAGTAAAGGAACCGCCCAAGAATCCGCCGCAGATGTCTTGCTCGGCGAGCCCGTCGATGGTTCAGACGGGTGGTACGGCCACCATCACCTGCACCTGCACCAGCCCCGATAATGTTCCGGTCACGGTGGGTGGATGGACGGCGAGCGGAGGCAGCATTGCGGGCAGCGGGAACACGGCAACGCTCAGCACCACGGGCGCGTCGCCAGGTCCCATCAACATCAGCGCAACTTGCACGGATTCACGCGGCTTGACCGCTTCGTCCTCGGCATCAGTGACGCTCGCGGCTCCGCCACCACCGGCCCCACCGCAGGCCAGCAAGGTCAACGAGTGCCAGTATCCGAACGTCAAGAAACCGTGGCGTGTGGATAACACCTGCAAGGCCGAACTGGACGATGTTGCATTGAAACTGCAGCAGGATCCGGACGCCAAGCTGGTGGTCGTCGGGAACGCCGATCCTAAGGAGAAGCGTAAGAACCTGGCGGCTGAGCGCGCTCTCAACGTGAAGGCTTACATCTCGGGCGGCGAGGCGAAGCAGAACATCGACGCCAGCCGCATCGAGGTTCGCACCGGCAACGAAGGCACCATGACGACGGAACAATGGATCGTTCCGGCCGGCGCGACCTTCCCCGGGGCAGGCAGCACAACTCCGGTCGATGAGACGAAGGTGAAGGCAGTTCCCGATCACCCGAAGCCCATGGCCAAGAAGAAAGCCAAAAAGGCGATGTAGCAATAAATGGGGAGGGACGGGCGTCTAGCCCGTCTGGCCGGGCGGGAACGCCCGGCGCTCCTTAATCAACTGAGCTCGCACGAAAGGCCGGTCGAGTTTACTCACCGGCCTCTTCTTTTGCTTTGTTCTTCAGTAACCTTGTTCCAACCATGCTAGGCTGTCTATTGTGAGCGCAGGCGAATACCATTCGCACAGGGGTCAACTACGCGCATGAATTTCACAGGGCAAAGGGCTGTTTTCCGGACCGGTTTGTTGGTATTGGCAGTTAGTCTTTTCAGCACCGCGCTGCTGGCTTCAGGGCCGTGGCAAGTGCTGGGTCCCGATGGCGGAGATGCGCGCAGCCTCGCTTACGAAGCGCGCAATCCCGATCACATTCTGCTCGGCACCAGCAGCGGTCAGCTGTTCAGCTCGAACGATGCGGGGCACAGCTGGTCGCGACTGGCGAAGCTCGGCGGCGACGATTACGTGCTCGACCATATCTCCATCGATCCGCAGAATCCCAATCGGATTTACGTCTCGGCGTGGAGCGGGTCGAGCCAGCGCCTGGGTGAGATTTTCCGCACCGTGGATGGTGGCGCCACTTGGCAGACTCTGCCCGAGATGCACGGCAAATCGATTCGCGCGCTGGCCATGTACAAGGGCGATTCCCGCGTGCTCGTCGCCGGAGCCCTCGATGGCGTCTACCGCAGCCACGATGGCGGAGATACTTGGCAGCGGCTCTCTCCTGCCAACTCCGACGATATCAAGAATATTGAATCCATCGCGGTGGATCCTAAGAACCCCGACACAATTTATGCTGGAACCTGGCATCTGGCTTGGAAGACCTCCGATGCCGGGGCTAGCTGGCAACACATTAATAAAGGGATGATCGACGACTCCGACGTCTTCTCGGTGATCGTCGACCATGACAATCCGTCCGTAGTTTTTGCCAGCGCCTGCTCGGGAATCTATAAGAGCGAGACGGCGGGCAATCTCTTTTCGAAGATTCAGGGCATTCCGTTTTCAGCGCGCCGGACGCGCGTCCTGAAGCAAGACCCGACCAACGAAAATATCGTCTATGCCGGAACCACCGAAGGCCTGTGGAAGACAACCGATCTAGGCAAGATGTGGAAGCGCGTCAGCAGTCCCGATGTGGTTGTCAATGATGTGCTGGTCGATCCACGCGATTCCAGCCGCGTTCTGCTCGCGACCGACCGCAGCGGAGTCATGGTGTCGACCGATGGAGCTGCGAACTGGGCTGTATCGAATAAAGGCTATGCCCATCGCTATGTCTCAACTGTGCTGCCAGATAATAAGGACCCGCACACCCTGTACGTGGGCGTGGTGAATGATCGAGAATATGGCGGCGTTTTCTATTCGCATGACGCTGGCCAACACTGGTCGCAGAAGGCAACTGGCCTGGGCGGAAAGGATGTTTTCGCGCTGAAGCAGGCGCCGAACGGAATGCTGCTCGCAGGTACTAACCACGGTGTCTACTCGCTCGAGCCGAATGCCAGCGAATGGCATTCCATGAACGTCGTTGCGGTCGAACACACGGTGAAGACGCCGCGCAAGGGTTCGCGCAAGGAAACTACGATAACGACGTACAAGAAGGGGCAACTCGACGCGCGCGTCAATGATCTGGAACTGACCGTTCTGGAAAACAATGTCCCCGAACACAACAGCCAGAAACATGAGCAGAAGAAAAATGCAGAGCGCTGGCTGGCAGCGACTACGAGCGGCGTTTACACCAGCATCGATGGAGGAAAAATCTGGAAGGGCGGTCCGGTTCTAGGGCAAGCGGATTTCGTCTCGGTACGAGCCGAAGGTTCTACCGTCGTAGCCGCAACGCGCTCCAGCGTGCTCGTTTCCAGTGACCGCGCCACCACGTGGCAACTGGCGGCGCTGCCGTCTTACGTTGCCAGCATTCGGGGCGTGGCTCTTACCTCAAACAGCGAAATTGTAATCGCTGCGCGAGAAGGCGCTTTCCTTAGCTCGGATCAAGGGGCCACATGGGACCACGCGGTCAACGGTCTGCCCGACAAGAACATCACGTCCGTCAATTTCGATGCCGCGCACTCGCGTTTGCTAGCCACCAGCGATCTCACCGGCGTTATATTCGAGAGCAGCGACGGCGGACGCACGTGGAAGCGTGGCCCGGATAGCGGCTTCCCGCTGCGCCGGGTTTCCGTGTTTGGTGGACGCTTCGTGGCCGCGACTCCCTTCGACGGCGTGATTTTGCAGCCGGACAACGAATCGATCAGCGCTGCCGCCGACGCGGGCAGCACCGAATAGGGGTTACTTCTAATTTGACTAGACGCCCCGTCCAAGCTTAGCTTGGGCGGGGTTTTTCCTTTGGCATGAGAGATAATGGAAAGATAATCTCCTTCGCTCTTATGCGAACCGTGGCTGCACTCTCGATTGCGTTGGCGCTGAGTTGGACCGCGCTGGCCGCAGGCTGGCAACAGACAGCGCCGGAGTCGCCTCAAGCCAGTCAGGCCGCTCCAACGGTGCCTGCTAACGCCGCAACGCAGCCTGAGCCGCAGGCTGCTCCGCAAAGCGACAAGCCAGAGAAGGGAAGCACTTCTCCAGCATCATTGCCATCGTCGGCGCATACGAAGCGGCGACCGCATCCGCAGCCGCCTTCTTCAAGCGCTCCGCGCAAAGTTATTGTGCGTCAGGGCGGAGCCAACGAACCCGCCGAGCAGATTGTCCCCGGCGTCACTCCGGCTGAAGCCGCCCGCTTACGCCAGGATGCGGAGCAATGGCTGAGTTCGAGTGAGTCTCAACTGAAACGACTGGCGGATCGCCAACTCAATTCGCAGCAGCAGGAAGGCGTGAGCCAGATTCGCAACTATATGGGCGGTGCGCGTACGGCCTTACAGGACGGCGATGTGCACCGGGCGAACACGCTGGCGGAGAAGGCACATCTGCTGGCGGACGATCTAGTTAAGCAGCCATCGCATTAAAGAATCGGGCGAGGTTAATTTGTGATGCTATAATGTATCACATGACCAAGGCCTCGGTTCGGGATCTTCGCTACGACTTCAAGAAGATTGAGCGCCTCCTGCTGCGCGGCGAAGAAGTCCAGATCACCAAGCGCAAGCGCGTAATCGCCCGCTTGGTGCCCGAAACTGAGGGAGTCAAGAAAGAAATGCCGGACTTTGCGGCTCGCGTGCGCAAGATCTTCGGCGACAAGGTGCTCGCTGTCAGTGGCGCCGAGCTCATAGCCAGGGATCGGGATCGCTATTGAAGATCTACGCCGACTCCAGCTTTCTCGTTTCACTCTACAGTCTGGACGTGAATCATGCCACGGCGGCGCGGACAATGCAGGCCTCTGAAAGAGGATGCTTCATTACTGCATTGGGGGAACTGGAAGTGATGAACGCCTTCCAATTGCGCGTATTTCGAAAAGAAATTTCGGAAGCGCAGGCCTGTGCCGCCATGATCGACTTCGAGAACGATTTGCAGCAAGGGATTATCCGGGTCCAAGGTTTGTCGGATTCGCTGTTCGCGCGAGCACGTCGGCTGTCTCAAGAGACGACGGCGAAATCAGGAACGCGCGCCGTAGACTTGCTGCACGTGGCTGCGGCGCTTGAATTCGGCGCCGATTATCTCTACACCTTCGACCAGCGGCAGAGAAAGCTTGCCAGAAGTTTGCACCTGAAGGTGAATTAGAACAAGTGACAGGTCGCACGGCTCCGGAAAAAGCCCAGACAACTATAAATTAGCTCTGCGAGCCTCGATCTTAGCTGACTTCGCTATTCGCTGGTGAAGTAATCCACTGTGACAGGATTTTCAAACAGGGAATAATCTCGCGTTACGACTGTGATTCCGCTGTCGGTGACGAAGTAACGCTCGCGATCGGCTTCAATGTCGTAGCCAATGGTGGTGCCTTCAGGAATGTGCACGTCGCGGTCGATGATGGCTTTGCGAATGCGGCAACTGCGGCCCACGTTGACATGCGAAAAGAGAATGCTGGTTTCAATTTCCGAGAAGGAGTTCACGCGAACGTCCGGAGACAAAACGCAATTTTGCACCGAACCTCCGGAGAGGATGCAGCCCGAAGAAACGAGCGAGTCCAGAGCATGGCCGGTGCGGCCGCTCTCCGAAAATACAAATTTGGCCGGAGGATACTGCCGCTGATGCGTGCGGATCGGCCAGGCTTCATCGTAGAGGTTGAATACGGGCGAGACCGAAACCAGGTCCATGTTGGCTTCGTAGTAGGCTTCTAACGTTCCCACGTCGCGCCAGTAGAGCGCTTCCTTCTTGTTTTCATCGACGAAGTTGAAGGCGAAGACGCGATAGTCGCCCAGCATCTTCGGTAAAATATTCTTGCCGAAATCGTGGCTGGAATCTGGGTCCTCGGCGTCTTTCAACAGCACCGGAATCAGTACATCCGTGTTGAAAATGTAGATGCCCATCGAGGCCGAAATTTTCGTGGGATCGTAGGGCGAACGCAGATCGGTCTGCTGCGGCTTTTCCAGAAAACCCGTGATGCGATGGTCGCCATCGATGTCGACTACGCCGAAATGGCGGGACTCGGAAGGATCAGTGGTCAAGGTCGCAACGGTGACGTCAGCGCCGGCATCCAAATGCTGCCTTAGCATGCGCCCGTAATTCATCTTGTAGATGTGGTCGCCGGAGAGAATGATCACGTACTTCGGCTGCTCGGAGCCGATGGAATAAATGTTCTGATAGACGGCGTCGGCCGTCCCCATGTACCAGTTCTCGCTCACCCGCTTCATGGGAGGCAGAATTTCGATGAACTCACCGATCTCGCGGCCAAAAATGTTCCAGCCTTCGCGAATCTGGCGGTTGAGCGAGAGCGCCTTGTATTGCGTCAGAATGTAAACGCGGCGCAGGCCAGAGTTCACGCAGTTCGAGAGCGTGATATCGATGATGCGATAGATGCCGCCGAAGGTGACGGCTGGTTTGGCGCGGTCGCGGGTGAGCGGGTACAGGCGTTCTCCTGCGCCTCCGGCTAGTAAGATTCCAAGCGTATCTTTCATTTCTGGCACACCGTCATTGGCACCCCTTAAAGATGCAGCGTGACACCCGGACGCTGCTTTGGGCCAACGCGAAATACTAGCACAACGACTCTGCACAGACGCGCAGGACACGAAAAACGGCGGCATGCCGGAACATGCCGCCGTTTCTTCCAATGCCACCGATTTCTAAGACTGGACGTGCGTTACTAATTTACGACCTGCTTTACGTGAGCGGCCTGGTTCAGCAGCGAGGGAGCGTAGTTGAGATCGCCTCCGTAGTGCGCGCCCACCGTGTGGCTGCCCGCCTTCAGAGTGGAGGTGGTAAACTGCGCGATTCCTTTGACCAAAGTCCCCGTCCCCAAGGCTTTGTTGCCCATCATGAACTGCACTGACTCTCCGTCGGGAGGCGGCCCGACAAGCGAGTTGACAGAGGCTGTGAAGGTGACTGCTTGCCCAACCAGCGATGGATTTGGCGACGAAGTGATCGTCGCGCTCATTTTGGGGCTGATCACGTAGAGACCCTTGGATGTGACAATCGCAGCCACGCCGAAATCGTTAATGGCCCCGGAATAAAGCGCGTACTTGTGAGAGAACGGCGCACCCTTAGGATTAGTCTTTACCCCCGTGGGTGACCATACAGCGATTCCATTCGAATTGCCGACAATCCATCCAGCATGGTTGATGCCCCAGGCTGTGCTGAATCCGCACCCGCTGGAAAGATCCTGCATGCCTGATGTTTGGGTCCAGAGGAAACCGTGGTCAGCATCGCAGGAAACCTGCGTAGAGCCTACGACTGCGCCCTGATCATTGATGGCATGGCCCCAGGATTGGCCGTTAAGGGAACCCAAATCTTGCAATCCATCGGCCTGGCTCCAGAGAAAAGCATAGTTGGCTCCCCCCGGTACCGGATAGTAAAAACCCGTGACTTGCGACGCGGTGTTGATGGCAACAGCCTGAGTGTTCGGATACTGCGAAAGCAAAGGTTGCGCCCCCTGCGATGAGCTCCAGATAAAAGCTTCATAATTCGGTGGTATATAGCTCTGGCCGACGACTACGCCGGAGTCGTTAATAGCACTTGCGGCACTGAACTCCGCTCCCGGAACGCTGATGATCTGCGTGCCAACACCGGCCTGCCAGAGGAAAGCTTGATACGGACCGCCACCACTGGTCGTTGCACCCACGACCTGCCCGGAGTCATTAATGCCCGACGCAGAGCTGTTATCTCCAATCGTGACGGTCTGCGCTCCAGCCGTACGGCTCCAGAGCAACACCTGGGTTTCGCCGGAGTTGGGGTCGACAATAACGGTACTGGCGACCTGCCCGCTATTGTTGATCGAGACCGCTGCGTCGGCAGGTGCGCCGGGTATTACGACCAGGTTGAACAGAGACTGACAAAATGCTGTGTGAGAAAGCACGCAACCGGCGATTGCGGAGAGAACGATTCCCTTCGTCCAACAGAGACACAGGCGCGAAAGTCTTGAGGCCATGGCTGTTCTCCTAAGCAGCGTTCGGTGATTTTGGCCGGGGGAGCGAATCGCCCGCAGTATACTCCGAACAAGAGCATTACGCCATGCAAAGGGCGCCACTCCGGCCGCACCCGAAAGCTCTTAATTTAAGGGGCCACTGAGTGGCCCACTCCGGCACTAGCAGTGTACGATCTTGTCGCTCTTGATGCCGCGGGTGGCGTTTCTTGAGTCGACCACGAGGTTGGCTTCATTGACGATCTGTTTGTAATCGTAATTGCTATGATCGGTGACGATGAGCACGCAGTCGTACTGGCCGAGATTATCGAGCGGAGTGCATTTCATCTGCAGATCGTACTTGCGGCCCCGTCCTACGAAGGGGAAATAGGGATCGTTGTAACTGACGAGCGCTCCCTCTTTTTGCAGAAGTTCAATAATGGTGAGCGCCGGCGATTCGCGCAGGTCGTCGATGTCTTTCTTGTAAGCAACACCCAGCACCAGGACCTTCGATCCGTTGATCGGTTTCTTCTGCCGGTTGAGCGCGGAGATTGTGGAAGCGATCACGTTGTAAGGCATGGCCACGTTAATCTCGCCCGCCAACTCGATAAAGCGAGTGCGGAAATCGAACTCTTTCGCCTTCCATGAAAGATAAAAGGGGTCAACTGGAATGCAGTGTCCGCCAAGGCCGGGGCCGGGATAGAACGGATGGAAGCCGAACGGCTTGGTGGCGGCCGCATCGATGATCTCCCAGATGTTGAGGTCCATGCGCAGGCAGAGCATCTTCAATTCATTCACCAGCGCGATGTTGACGCAGCGATAGATATTTTCCAGCAACTTCGTCATCTCGGCGGCAGCGGGAGATGATACAGGAACCGTACGCCGGAAGATGGAGCCGTAAAGCGCGGATGCAATTTCGCTGGCCTGCGAATCCAGTCCTCCGATCACTTTTGGAATGTCGTGACGGGCCACCTCCGTGTTCCCTGGATCTTCGCGCTCGGGCGAGAACACCACCCAGAAATCGTTATCCGTGGAAGCGCCTTTTCGCGAAGCCGTCAAACCGGCCTTGTTTTCCTTTTCAAGAATCGGGACGAGCACTTCTTCAGTGGTGCCGGGATAAGTTGTGCTCTCGAGGATCACGATTTGTCCGGCGCGGAGATGCGGAGCAACGGCATGGGCCGTATCGGTAATAAAGCTGAGGTCGGGCTCGTGATACTCGTTCAGCGGGGTGGGGACGCAGATAATGATCGCATCCATGGCGGAGATCTGCGAGTAGTCGGACGTGGCCTTGAAGCCATTTGCTTTAGCGGCCGCGATTTCTTCCGGCGTGATCCGAAAGATGTAGGTGCCGCCATTCTCCATGATATCGATCTTGCGTTGATCGATGTCGAACCCGGTGACCGCAAATTTCTGCTCGCTGTAAAGCAGGGCAAGGGGAAGGCCGACGTAACCGAGGCCGATAATTCCAACGCGAGCTTCGCGCGTTTCGATGCGGCTCTTAAGATCCAGAAAAAGGGAGGAAGCAGTAAGTTGGGTATTCATAAGAGTAAATGTAATCTTAACATCGCAGTTTACGTGTGCCGCGCCAGCACAGACCTCCGTAACGCGCTCTCTATCATTTTCGCCCGAATCGTCGCCCCATTTGCACGTGTGATTGCCATCCAGATTACTGGCGTAACCAGATTATTTGTCGCTGGTGTCGATGAGCATTTTCCGCTCAAGCTCTAGTACCATGCCTATTGAGATACGATTTCCGATGCGATTGATACGCCCCGTTCTAATTTTCCTGGCCGTGATTGCCATTGTGGTGGGATTCGCCCGCCAGGCTGGCCGTTTCCTGGTAGTGGGCGCTCCCGAGAAGTCCGATGCCATCGTGGTGCTGGCGGGAGAAACCACCGTCCGTCCCGAGTACGCCGTCGAACTGCTTCGCCAGGGATTTGCGCCGCACGTATTTTTGGATGCCGAGATGCGTTTTCGCATCTACGATACGCAACTCATCGACATTGCGCAGAATTATGCGAACCGGCTTCCCGAGGCAAACCGAGTGTCCGTGTGCCCGGTTTATGGTCTGTCGACCTTCGGCGAAGTGGACGACGTCGCCCGCTGCCTGCAGGCGATCGCAGCACACCGCGTATTGATCGTGACCTCCGACTATCACACACGGCGTGCGTTGATGATCTTTCGCCATCATCTGCCGCAATACCATTTCAGCGTAGCCGGCGCCGCCAACCCCCAGCAATTCAGCATCAACTGGTGGACGAGCCGCGAATGGGCCAAAGTGACCTTTGACGAGTGGCAGAAGATGGTTTGGTGGCAACTAGTGGATCGCTGGAGGTAGACAGACCATTGAATCATTGAGACATTTAGACATTGAATCATTGAAAACCGTTATCGAGTCAGCATGAGCAGTTCAATGATTCAATGACTCAATGATTCAATGACTCAATGATTTATCTGGCCGCTGGCAAAGTTCTCGTTACTGCGTTACTTTGGAAAGAGCTCCTATCCTGGAGGATGAATGTCGCAAGTTAAAATTACGGTGCGCAAGGACGGTCCGCTGCGCATTGAGGATCCCAACGGCGTGGTTGAGATGGTTGACGCCGAGGGCAACAAGTACGATCTGACGGGCAAGACTGCGTTTTCGCTGTGCCGCTGTGGAGCTTCGGCGAACCGTCCTTTCTGCGATGGAAGTCACAAAACCGTGTACCAGCCCGCTCCTGCCTCGATCAAAATCGAGTAACGTTCCTCGCGGAATAGATCCCTGCGCGAGTTCGCCAGGTTACCGAACTGGCATCTGCGCAGTCATTAGTGCTACGACTTCGGGGTCAAGTTCACTGTCAGCGGTGCTGATAAACTTTTTTCAAGCTCCATGACACGCCCTCTGTATCTCGCAGCCATTCTCAGCGCGGCGATTGTGTTGTCGGCGCCGGGTTGGGCACAACTAGTGGCCCAGACATCAGGCAGTCCGGCGGCCAAAACCGCTCCCGCTCGGATTGAGCACGTGGTTGTGCACGAGGATGGCGGCGCATTGTCGGTCGAGATACAAACTTCAGGAGCCCCCGTTGCGCCCGATACCCAGGCCATCGTCGGCCCGGACCGCATCGTCGTCGATTTTCCTGGAGCGCTTCCCGCGGCCGATCTGCGCGCTCTGCAGGTGAATCTTGGCCCGCTCAAACGCGTTCGCGCCGGACTGTTTTTCAGCAATCCTCCCATTACGCGCGTGGTGCTCGATCTGGCGGAACCGCAGGCCTACCGCATTTCCACGGCCGGCAATGCGATTCGCGTCACTCTCAACGGAGCGCAGCTGAGCGTCGCTAAAGCCGAATCATCCACAAAAAGTCCGGCGAACCGCGCGGCCCTCATTCCCGCCCGCATCCAGAATCCGACGGCCGGATCCGCGGCCGGATCGTCGGCCGGATCAATGTCCGGATCCATGCCTGTCGCCAAACTCAATAGCGCCTCGCTGACAACCGTCGCGCGCATCGCGCCCGCCCAAGTTGCCGCGGTCAGCACGAGGCAGGCGCAGATTGCAGTGGCAAGGTCGCCGGTGCTTTCTCCCATGGAGCCAGCGCCTTCCGCTCCGATCGATGAGGCTCTGCGACCCAAGCCGCTATTGTCAGTCGTCTACGCCAACGGATTGCTCCACATTCGCGTCGATCGCGCGACGCTAGCGCAGGTATTGTTCGAAGTGCAGCGCGAGACACAGGCCGACATCGCCATCCCGGCCGGCGCCGAGCAGGAAGAAGTCGCCGCAGATATTGGCCCCGCTCCGGCGCGCGATGTGCTGGGAGCGCTGCTCAACGGCTCCCATTACAACTTCATTTTTGTCGGCGATGAAGCCCGGCTGGAACGGGTGATCCTCACCCGCCGCGAACCCAACTAACAAATTCTGCCTCGCTCTGACGTTGCGGAAGTCGCTAGGGGCCTGCGATGAGCCGAACTGCAACGGGAGAGGCCCCGTTACCGATGATAGGCGGGCCGACCGCGCTGCTTCCGCATCCTGCCAGGTTCACGACCGTAGTTTTTATGCCGGGGGGGTAGGTTGCCATGTTGCCGTCGGGATTCAGAAAAAGCTGGACAAAGCCGATGATCGTTACCGTGTAGGTCCCCGAGACAAAGCCGGTGATGTCGAAGACCGGTACCGTCACTAACGAGTTGCTCGTCATTATTCCGGCGCCAGCTTTGGCTGTTCCCGTTTGGACGAGGGGATCATCGGTTCCCGCGATGAACTGAAAAGGCACTTTCGGCGGAACTGACGGCGTTGGAAGCTGGTCACCAAGGCTGTTGTTACAGTTGGTCAGGCAATTCACCGCATCGTCGGTTTCTTGCATCCGGGTCGCGTCAACGGTGCTGTCAATGTTTACCTGGCTGTTACAAGCGATAGGAGTCTGAATGCAGCCGGCAACGCTGGCCTGATAATTCGTGAGAGTACCAATCAGGCTACAAGTCGGGACGGAGCCAGTGGGGTGGGGAAATGTTACGTCATCGCCAGGATAGAACTGCCAAGCCAGAGCGGGCAAAGGAGGGCCGGTGCAGTCTCCGGCAGGGAGAGAGCAGCGCAGAACCAATTGCGTCCCCGTCGAGGCGTTAAACGACCAACCCAGCAGAGTTGTCGTCACGACAGCGCCCGAGGTCGGATCGAAGATTGGATTACTGCCATTGCTCGGATCCATATTTGGCAGCAGCCATGGTTTCACGCAAAGCGGCGCGACTTGGACTGGCGTCGCACCGATCACGGGAGGGGAAGTCGAAGGGTTGTAGGCCTCCGCTTTCGACGATGCGCCGACCGTCACGATCGTCGTTCCCCAGATGCGAGCAAAGAATGTTGGCACGTTGATGTTGCTTACGGTGACGGCGACGGTTGGGTTGGAGTTGAGGGTTGTCATGCTAAAAGCGAAGGTGACATTGGCGGAGGTCAAGGTCACGCCCGCGACCTGATTCTGGAGCGCGACCTGGGTCGCCACGGCCTGCGCCACGGTCTGCGCAGGCACCCTCAGGTTACCCGTCTGGTCCGAGGTTGCGCCCGAGTTGGCCAGCACCCGCGCGGCGGCCAAAGCTGCGCTATCGGCCACCAGTTGTGCTTCGCTGCGCGCGGTGTAGAGGGTGACTACATCGATCGATAGCGCGGCCATAGCCCCGATCACGAACAGGGTGAAGACGGCCACCAGGGTGATGACGACTCCTTTCTGGTACTCGTGTCTCGATGTGGATTGGATTGAAAGCATAGGTCAGAGCTGATTGTGGACTGTAGCACTCTCGCCCAAAAGGGTGTAGTTCGAATAAGTTGCCCCTGGGACGAGGAGTCCAATGACGCGATAGAATTGCCAATGATACGGATACTGCACTTTCACTAAGGTGCAGACGGCCTGCGTACCGCCTGTGGTGGTGGAAGTAGTTACCACTCCACGGTTGATGGTGACGTACAAGACGTCACTCGTATAGACGCTGTTACAGCCTGCGACCTGATATGACCAGATCAGGCCCGATGGAGGTGCCAACGGCGTCGGTGTGCCGCACGTACCCGTCGCAACTCTACTGCCCGTCAGCGAGTTCGCCGCGGCGGTGGCTACGGCCAGAAGAGATGGCGGATTCGTGGTGCCGGGCTGAATGTCACTCGTCGGCTGCGATCCGGCAATGATCGCCGCCTCCTGCGCTGCTTGAGCGATCTTCTGTTTCTGGTTGAAAGCGCCGCTGAAATCGTAGATTCCCACCACGAACACAACCAGCAGCGGCAACGAGATGGCAAACTCCAGCAGGGCGGAACCGCGGTCATTTCTCAGCAAGTCAACTGCAGATGATACGCGGCAGCAGGGGAATCCCACCCTTGGGCAAAGAACGCGCAAGAGTGGGGCACCCGACAGTCTGTTCGCGCCTGCCATTTAGTTCTCCATCCTGCTTTGCGCTTCGGCTGTCATGATGACCTTCGACATGTTGAGCGAGGTGAAAGGAAGGTAGAACTGGAATGGATATTCAAAAGTGACCATGGATCCGCACTGCGCCGGCTGGCTCGCAGAATTCAGCAGCACGGAACTGCAAACATAAAGATGGTAGCTCGGTGAGACTGAACATCCTCCTGCGGTTGGGGCCGGGGCTGGGCAGGCTTTTAGTCCCGGATTCGGTGCCTGCTTGATCTGACCGGTAGGAAGACTCGAGGCGTTGAGCACCGAGGATACCGCGTTTTCGACGTTGACGACGTTGGGCAAGGCCGGGCTTCCACACGTGGCGCAGTTTTCTCTTGCAGCGGCTAGCGCGCCTTGCTGCGCTGCCTGCTGGATGGTCGAGTAGATGTTGAAAGCACGCCCAAACCAGACGATGCCCAGCAGCATCATGAACACCAGCGGCAGCACCAGGGCGGCCTCGGCGATCTCGGCGGCGTCAGTGCTGCGGAGCTGGCTGGCGATTCGGTTGACGTTCAGCAAACTGCGGACCTCGGGACAATTTGTAATGGATGATTCGTAATTTGTAATTGAAGTACTTTAAGTCCGGCGAGCTTTTCGATCACAAATTACCAATTACAATTTACCAATTATTCTGCCGATTCCGTAGAACACCACGGTAAGGGCCATGGCTACGCCGAACGGAATCCTGGTCGCTTGCGGGTCATCGAGCGATACTTCCGAGCCCGGCATCCGCAGGCTGAACAGCGCTCCCAGCAAGTGTGCGATGTTGACCAACGTCCGCTTCAGCCGTCCCTTCCAGATCACAAGGCCGAGCGCCATGGCTCCTGCTACGAAAATAGTGCCGATCAGCACAGACAGCAGTTGCCTTGGCCCCAGACAGGCTCCCAAAGCGCCCGCCAGCTTCCAATCTCCGGCGCCGAGGCTGCGTAGCAGAACGAAGGGCAGCAACAGGCCAAGGCCTAGCAACACGCCGAGTAAGGCAAATTTCAAACCCTGCCAGCGCCCGAGAATCGTGTTGGCGGCCAGCCCGGCCACCAGGCCCGTCACCGTCAGCCAGTTTGGAATTCGCCGGTAACGCCAGTCCAGCACGCCTGCGACCACGGCTACCGCCAACGCGGGAATCCACGGAGCCGTAATCATCTCTCTACCAGTACTGTAGGGCTTTTTGCGCGGGCGCTCAAGAGGAAGTTCGCACTCCAAGGCTCTCCGTTTTCAGTAAGAAACAGCCGCCAGAGCCCGAAACGACCAACGAACAAGCCAAGAAACTAATGCAGATCGCGGAACGCGGGGTTACTCTTCAGGTGCTCGGGAAATTTTCGTTCATATTCGGCCAGCGTCGGACAAATCACGTGGTGTACGCCGGTAAATCCGTAGCGCTTCATCTCTTCCTGGGCCCGGTCCGCCGACCATCCTTCGACGGCCATGCGATAGCTGGCAATCATCATGCCCGTGCGATCGTCGCCCAGGCGGCAGTGTACGAATATTTTCTTTCCGGGATTGTCCCGCACCAGCTTTAAGAAGCGAGCAAACGCCTCGTCGTGGGGGAAGGGACAATGCCACGGAATGGCCACATAGCGCATCCCCAGGCGCCGTACCACTTTGCCTTCGGTGTGGCTACGGTTGCCGCGCGTGTCGACGACGATAGCGATTCCGTCTTTGGCCAAGGCCGAAAAACCTCGACGGGTAGGCTGGCCTCCGCGAAACAGCAGCGGTGTGACTTCGCCGAAGTTGCTGACGCCCGGTATCTTCCGCCGCGAGCCGGATGCTCGCGAGGATGTCGGTGCGGAAGTTGCTGAAGGGTGCGACTCCGCCACTCCCCCCGAGATCGTCAAACACAGCAGGATTGCAAACACGCAAAGCCGGCGAGAGGTTTTGAGCATAAAGGAAGAACGAGTGTTAGATGCCGTGCGCAAAGTAAAGGCAGGTTTGCGGAGTCGCGAGAAAGAAAAACAGAAATAAAAGTTCAGGCCCGGACAGTCCGGGCCTTTTAGTTGGAATACCTATCTGATTGTCGACTATCGGGTAACGGGCGGGGCTGAATTCCGCTCCGCTACGACCTTCTTGGCATTGTCGGCCAAAGCGCGCGCCTGCGGCATCAACTCCAGAGCCTTCATTACATCCGGATCCGTCTCCGCCCGCACCTTCAGGCCTTCTTCCTGTCCGAAAGCATCGACGAAGAGTTCGCTCTTAATGTTCGCGCGCAGCCAGTCATTGTTCTCGATGAATTCGCCTTCCGTATAAGCAATTTTTTCCGAGTCGAGGAATTTGCGGAAGTCGAGCAGCAGCGCATCGTCGACTTCAAAGCTCTGCGTAATTTTGTGCGTCAACGCATAATGCTTGGCGAAGTTGAATAACGCGTAGTGCTGCAGCAACGTCTCCTGAAATTTGTTGGACTTGAAAGGCGCAAGCTTGACGTCGGGAGTGATGCCGCCGCCGCCGTAAACCGTGCGTCCGCCATCGGTCAGCTTGACCTCGTGATTCGCGTTGTTCTCTTCGCCCTCGCGATTGTAGTAGTAGTCGTAGAGAGAGAGGTTCGAGTAATCGCGTTGAATGAGGCGTCCGCTGGGCGTGTAGTACTTCGCCGTGGTCAGCGCCAAACCGGTATTTTCGGCCAGCGGATAAACGGTCTGCACCAGGCCTTTGCCGAAGGTCACCTCACCAGCGATCAGGCCACGGTCGTGGTCTTGAATCGCTCCGGCGAGGATTTCAGCCGCCGAGGCCGTCCCTCTGTTGACCAGCACAACCAGAGGATAATCTTTGCCTCCATTGCCGTGGGCCGCTACGTAACGCTTTTCCGGTGACGACCGCCCGTGATGCGAGACGATCAGCTGTCCCTTCTTGAGGAATTTGTCGGCTACGCCCACGCCTTCGCTGAGCAAGCCTCCGGGGTTTTGCCGGAGATCCAGAACCAGCCCCTTCAAATCGCCCATCTGGTCGAGCGCTTCCGCCACTTCATGCTCGGTGGTTTCCTGGAAGCCGGAGATGTGCATGTATCCGATGCCGGGCTTGATCATGAAGTGCAGATCGACGCTGTAGCGCGGAATCTCGTCGCGGATTACGGCAAATTCGAGCGGGTGATCCGAGCCTTCGCGCAGCATGGTAATGCGAACGGTGGTGCCTTTCGGTCCCTTGAGCAAATCGGCTACGTCGGAGGTGCTCATGTTGTCGGTGGGCTTGCCGTCGATGGCCGCGATAATGTCGCCGGGGCGGATTCCGGCGCGATAGGCAGGCGTTCCGACAAAGGGAGCGATGACGATGACCTTATTATTACGAGGTCCGACGGTCATGCCTACGCCGTAGTACTTGCCGCGCTGCTCTTCACGCAGAGCGGAGTAGGACTTCGGGTCGAAGAAATTCGAGTGCGGATCGAGCTGGTGCAACATGCTGGGGATCGCGCCGTTGTAGATCGCCTTATCGGGATTCACCGGGTCGGCATAATTCTGCTCGACCGTCTCATAGACCTCGGTGAACTGCTTCAGGCTTTCGCGAACATCGGAGTCGCTACTGGGCGTTGACGCCGGGCTGATCTTTTGGGCGAAGAGCATGCCCAGCAGTCCGAACAGCGCCAGTACAAAAAGTATCAGGAACAGGGAATGGAAGTTGGAACGACGAGAACTACCAGCCATTTGTAGAAAACCTCGGGCAGGGACGTGGAGGCACCCAGCCACATTTGACGCAGTATACCACGCAAAAGCGCCTGTTTAGTTGGATGCAAATGACGCCTGGAGGTTACATTCGTGCGTCATCTTTCGTCGGTGTGGACGCAGTTTGCGCGGTTTGGCGACGCAACGAACTGACCTGAGGTGTCCCCAGGTCTCGCAATTGAGACCTGGGGTGTCGTCGCCGCGTTTTCTCGATTTGTTTAGTTCACAGTTTGAACCAGCGTCGGCGAAGTGCTTCCGCCGATATTGGCTGTCCCTGTGTAGACGGCTGTGATGTTATGAGAACCTTGGCTTAGCGTCTTCGTGGCATAGGTCGCCTTGCCGCTCTTCAGCGTGCCCGTTCCCAGTTCCGTGCTGCCATCCATGAATTTGACGGTTCCGGTCGGAGTGGTCGTCGGTGAGGTCACGGTTGCGGTGAATGTCACCTTTTGTCCCACGATGGAGGGATTCACCGAAGAGGCAATCGTCGTCGACGAAGTTGTCTTATTCACCACCTGGTTTAAGATTGGCGATTTGCTTGCCGCGTGACCGGTGTCTCCGCCATAGGATGCAGTGATCTTCAAGGTGCCTGCGAGGAGAGCCGAGGTTGTGAGTTGAGCAACACCATTTGTCAGGGTTCCGGTGCCCAGCGACTTCGTGCCGTTCTTAAAGGTCACCGTTCCAGTCGGAGTCGGTCCCGAAGAGCTGACGGTGGCTGTAAGCGTGACGGACTGCCCGTAGGTCGACGGATTCAGATTCGAAGCCAGAGCCGTGGTGGTCGAGTCTTGCTTCACGACCTGCGACAGTGGCGATGAGGTGCTGCCTGCGTTTGATCCGTCTCCGCTGTAGCTTGCCGTGATGGATAGTGTCCCGGCGGGAAGAGCATTGGTCATCAGCGTCGCCACGCCTCCGCTGAGCGATGCGCTGCCGAAGGAAGTGCCGCCGTTCAGGAAGGTCACGGTTCCGGTTGGCGTCGGTCCCGCCGAGCTTACGGTCGCGGTAAACGTGACGTTCTGGCCATAGTTTGATGGATTCGGACTTGAGGCCAGCGCCGTCGTGGTCGTGTTGAGCGCCACGTTCTGGGTTAATGGGCTCGAATCCGCGGCTTTGTAGTTCTGGTCACCGGAATAGTCGGCAGTGATTGAAAAGCTTCCGGCTGAGCTGAAGCTTGTCGTAATGCTGCCTTGTCCGCTGGCCAGCCTTACCAAGCCCAGCGAGGTCGATCCTTCTTCAAAAGTCACGGTGCCGGTCGGAGTTCCGCCGCTGCCCGACACAACCACCGACAAAGTTACGGATTGGCCTACGTTCGACGGATTCGGATTCGAACTAATGGTGACCGTGGGGGTGAGCTGCGAGCCCTTTACCAACGCGAACACGGTGCCCCCGCCATTGGCCGTATTCGCGCCGCCCGATGAGGTCGTGCCGTACAGGTTTCCGCTTGAGTCTTCGATCAGACCGCCTTGCGGATACTCTCCATCCGTGCAATTCGTGCCGCCGGCCGAGCAGAAGCTGTAGAGCACCGACTCCGTCCACGCTCCACCTTGTTGGGCTGGCGGCGAGAGTTCGAACAACGTGCCGCAGGTCAGCACGCCATTGGAATTGCACCCCGCGCTCCCTGTCCCGCCTGCTTCGGTTGTGCCATAGAGGTTGCCGGCACCATCCTGCAGCAGACCCGCCACCGGGTATGCGCCATCGGTGCAACTGGTGTCACCGCCCGCGGAACAGAAGTTGTAGAGCACGCTCTCCGTGCCCGTCGAACTCAGCTCGAATACTGTCCCAAAGCCATGTGCACCACCTGAATTGGTGGTGCCGTAGAGGTTGCTATTGGCGTCTTGGATCAGATCGGCCTGTGGAAACTCGCCGTCCGTGCAACTCGAACCACCGACCGCGCAAAAGCTATACAACACCGTTTCGGTGCCGCTCTTTGTGATCTTAAATACTGCGCCGCCGCTGTTGGCGCCGCCCTGAAATGTTGTGCCATAAAGGTTGCCGGAGGAGTCCTGAATGAGCCCAGCCAGCGGGCTGTTCCCGTCTCCACTACCCGGCAGCTTAAAGCTGTACAGTACGGTCTCTTTACCCCCGGCCGTTAGCTCAAACACCGTGCCATAACCATGCGTGCCGCCCAGAGGAGTGGTGCCATAGAAATTGCCGGAGCTATCTTGAATCAGGCCACCCTCCGGGTACTGCCCGTCGGTACACGCCTTTGATTTTGCGCAAAAGCTGTAGAGCACTACTTCGGTCCACGCGCCACCCTGTTGTGCGGGAGGTTCAAGCTTGAAGACCGTTCCTCCGCCGCCGGTAAGGACGCCGCTGCCTCCAGATGTCGTGGTGCCATACAGATTGCCAGCAGAGTCTTGAATCAGGGCCGCTGCGGGGCTCACTCCATCCGTGCAGTTGCTTTGTGAGCAGAAACTATAGAGCACCGTTTCCTGCCCCGTGCCGCTTACCTCGAAAACCGTGCCGCCGCCGGTGCCGCCGTTAGCGGCAGAGTTGGCGCCGCCTTGCGACGTGGTGCCGTAGAGATTGCCCGCCGCGTCGCGGATCAGACCCGCCGTGGAGTTCGCGCCATCGGCGCAATTGGCTTCGGAGCAGAAGCTGTAGAGAGTGCTCAAAGCGCCAGACTCCGCAATCGCTTTGTGGCCTTTGTTCGCTCTCGATCGCGCCTGGAGCGAATGGTTCGATCGGCCGAGGTTGTGCTCCTCCGCGCCCGCGGCAGCGGCGAATGCGACGAATGACAGTAGCAAGATCAGTGTAAGAGAACACAAGCGGCCGATGGGGATCTTCATGACATTCTCCAAGTTTGAAAATTTTATAGTGTTATGAGCTTGCTATTAGGGCCGTGATTGGGCCGATGCTTGCTGACTCTATGCGGGGGGAGGAACCGCGTTGACGGCCCATACTAATGGACGGTCGGAGAGGTGTCAATGGCCAGACTCGGCAATGGGCGCTCAGATTGCGATAAGAGTAAAACAGGTTTATTGATGAATAAAATTGCATACATGCTGCAAGCGGACGGCGAGAACGGCTCCAATAAATCCTCATGAAACATTCATTTTCGTGTCGGGAAAACGAGGGAGGCCGTGTAAACTAAGGTCTCTTTGTTCGTAGGCTCCCCCCAACATCTCTTGAAAGTATGAGACATCCGGATATGAACCTCTCCCATCGCGGACTGCTGGCAATTGTACTTTGCATTTTCTTTCAACTGGCAGGCGCTTCGTTTTTGCCAGCGCAAAGCCAACAGCTGTCGATTACAGCAACTACCGCGCCCAGCGTGGCGAGTCATGTCGTCTTCTCTTCGCCGGGACGCCTCGACATCAAGCCCGGCAGCGATGTGAGTGTACGCAATGCCCGGTCGGCGACCCGTGAGCTCGCTCCTGCAGACGGCGCGTTTTTCTTTTCGCAGGCCATGAATTTCCAGATGCAACTGGGCTACGTCGAGCCTTCCTCGATCGCTGTGGCCGATGTGGACGGCGATGGCAATCTCGACGTGGTGGTTGAAGGTCAGGATCAGAGCAACGGCAAAGGCTCGGTAAGCGTATTTTTCGGGAATGGCGATGGAACGCTACAGTCGCCAGTAAATTATGACACTGGTGGAGCCGGCGCGGATTCGGTTTTCGTGATTGATGTAAATGGCGATGGCCTGCCCGACATCGTCGTGGCGAATCAGAGTGGCGGGAACGGTAGTAACGGCTCGGTCAGTGTGTTGCTCAATGGCCTCAATAGCAATCCACCAGGTACTTTTCAACTGGCCGCCACCTATGATTCCGGAGGTGTTTCGGCGAGCTCCGTTTTTGTCGTTGACGTGAACGGCGACGGCCTGCCCGATATCGTCGTCGCGAATCAGGGCCCAACGAATAAAGACGGCTCGGTCGGCGTGTTACTCAATAATGCGGACGGCGTCCCGGGCAGCTTCAGTCCCGCTGTCACCTACGATTCAGACGGTAACAATGCAACTGCAGTTACCCTGGCTGATCTCAATGGAGATGGTTATCCAGACATCGTGGTGGCGAATTACTGCTTCGCGGTTAATAACTGCCCGCAACAGCAGGGCGGAGTTACCGTCTATTTCAACAATGCCGATGGCACTGGGAACTTTACCCTGTCGGGGACGAGCGTAACGCCAGGACCAACCGTGTCGGTTGCTGTAGGAGATGTCAACGACGACGGCATACCTGACATCATCGTGGCCTGCGAAACCGAAGGGGTAGCTTACTTTCCCGGCCAGGGCGGCGGATCGATCGGCTCGTATCAATCTTTAGGGGTCGCGGGACAGGTTCTTTCCGTTACGGTTCAAGACGTCAATGGAGACGGTATCCCCGATGTGCTGGCTGGCCTCGGATACTGCTTGCAGTGCGACCAGGGGAATGACAGCGGTGTGACCGTGCTGCTCGGAACCGGCGCCGGCAATTTCAATGCGCCGTTGACCTACGACACCGGCGGTCAACAGGTCGAATCGATCGGTCTCGGAGTGATGAACCTGCAGGGTACCGGCAATCCCGATCTGGTGGTGCCGAATACCTGTGATAGCGGGAACATCGACGATTTATGTTTCGGCAACGTCGCCGTCCTTCTAAATTCGACGAACGAACTTCAGACCACGCTCGCCTCGTCGCTGAATCCAGCCATCATTGCCCAGAAGGTCACTTACACGGCCACCGTCAGCAACGGCGACGGGGCAACACCTACCGGCAACGTTGTGTTCCGCGATGGGCAGACAGTTCTAGGAACCGTAGCACTGACCTCCGGGCGTTCCAGTTTCACCGCAAGTTATTCGGTTGGAGGTTTGCATTCGATTACGGCTCAATATGTGCTGAATCAGCTCAGCCAGATTTCTTCGATTGTGACGGAAGATATTCTTTTTGCCAGCACGACCAAAGTGACCTCGTCGTTACCGGTATCCAATCTCGGCCAGGCCGTCACCTTCACGTCAACGGCCATCTCGAAGCACGGCCCGATTCCCGACAACGAAACGGTGACGTTCTACAATGGCACCGCTCAAATTGGAACCGGAACAACGGCGAGCGGAGTGGCGTCATTCACAACTTCTTCATTGCCCGCCGGCAAGCTCACGATTAAAGCTCTCTACGCTGGAGACGCAACCTTCGCGTCCAGTTCCGGCACGGTCAAGCAGACCGTGAGCCCCTACGTGACGACTACCACGCTGACTTCGAATATTAATCCATCGAATTATGGGCAGGCCGTCTTGCTGACTGCGCAAGTCACAAGCGGAGGCACGCCCACCGGAACTGTGACTTTTTACAACGGCACCCTGAAATTGGGCACGGGAACGTTATCGAACGGGACCGCAACCTTGTCGATCACCACTTTGCCTGTGGGCACGGACTCGTTGACCGCAGTCTATAAAGGCGATGCGGACGATTCTGGCAGCACCTCGCAGCCGCTTTCTCAAACCGTGAATCAGGCGCAGATCAATTTTCAGTCGCTGGTGTCGTCGCGGAATCCCGCGACCGTAAACGTAGCGGTCACCTTCACCGGAACCTTGTCGAGTAACGGAGGCTTACCCGCAGGCCAGATCGTGACCTTCACCGTAAACGGTTCAACCTTGGGGACTGCCGTCATCAGCAAGACAGGGATAGCGAAGTTGTCCACTAAATTCTCCGCCGAGGGCAGTTATCAAGTCACGGCATCCTTTGCGGGGAATGCAGATTATTCGTGGGCGGCCAGCGCGCCCCTAACGGAGAACGTGAACTAAGGTCTTCTATACGACGTGGTAGACAAAATGAGCGAAGAGGTAGGCAAGAAGCAGACCGCCTACTCCACAAACCCAGATAAGGAAATTCAGCGTCATTTTTGGGGAGTTGATCTGTTTCTTGTCCATGAATGAGAATCTTTCTGCCCGGGTTTAATTTCGTTCAATCCGAAAAGCCAAACTAGAAGAAGCGCGCTACCCCTTCTTCTAGCACCACCACTTTGTCTTTGACTCCCGCGGCCTTCGCTTCGCGCTCCAATAATTGGAGTGGCTCTTCGATGGGCTCGTGCGACAGGCGGAAGGTTCCATAGTGCATCGGGATCATCCAGCTGGATTTCAGATCGAGGAAAGCCCGCGTGGCGTCGGCGGGGCTCGTGTGCACGTTGCGAAACGATTCCGGATTGTAGGCGCCGATGGGAAGAAGTGCGACCTCGGGCGACAGTCGGCGTCCAATTTCGCGGAAGCCATTGAAATACGCCGTGTCTCCCGCGTGGTACACGGAGTGCCTGCCGCTGCGCAGAACATACCCGCCATAGCCGCGGTGCGAGTCTTTAATGATGCGCGCTCCCCAGTGCCGCGAGGGCACGTGAGTGATGTCGAGGGTGCCGTGCCGGTAGGTGTTCCACCACTCCAGTTCGACGATCTGGCTGAAACCGAGATCGGAGACCAGATCAAAAAGGTGATGCGGGACAACCAGCGTGGGCGCGGTTCCGCGTTGGCGGCGCGTCTGCCGCGCAATGGTGCGCAAGGACTGCCGATGCAGGTGATCGAAATGCGCGTGCGTCACCAGCACCACATCCGTCGGGGGAAGGTCGCGCAGATTCAATCCCGGTTGACGCAGGCGCTTGAGAACGAAGAGCCAGCGTGCAAAGTTGGGATCGATGACGACATTCTGTCCCCCGATTTGCAGAAAGAAACTGGAGTGCCCGATAAACGTGACGCCCAGCTGGCCGTTCGACACCAGGCTCGGCTTGTGAGTCGTGCCCGTGCGCGGCGTTACCACGGAATGCCGCACCAGCCGCGTGAACTGTCCGGCGCGTTTGCGCAGCGCAGGATTTTTCAAAGAGGACTTCAACATCGATGGAGTCCGTAGGAATCAGCAGCGTCGGCTTGGAGAATAATTTCGAATAGAATCATCTGCGATCTAGCTGTGCAACTCCTGAATTTCCCAATGTATAGCACCCGAGGTTGATTATCGGCGTCACCGGTGGAAGTCTCCAGTGTATTTTGATGCGCGCGGCGAAATATCGACGCGGCGGCGAGCCGTCGCTAACCAAAGACATTATTTTCTTAGGTTTGAAGAAGGCAGTTTTCTCTAGTAGGTTAATTTTCCGAACTGCAACCGATCCATCTCGAGCGACATCCTAAGAGCGCTGCCGAGTGCGGCCAATTGGAGGAACACTGTGAAAAACTTGCTGAAGATTGGGTCGGTGCTCAGTATTTTGATGGCATTTGCAACCCTGGCTGCGAGTCAGGATGTCCGCACGGACTATGACAAGCATGCCTCGTTCGAGAATTATCACACCTACTACTGGGAGAAGGTGCAAACCTCCGATCCGCTCTGGGAGTCGCGGATCAAAGAGGCGGTCGATCGCGATCTGCAGGCCAAGGGCTGGCAAAAGCAAGCTGGCGGAGACGTCGCGCTCATGGCTGTCGGTTCGACTCATAACCAGCAGGAATACGAGACCTTCTACAACGGCCTGGGTGGATGGCGCTGGGGAGGGTTCGGCGAAACCACCACGACGACCGAGAATTATCGTATAGGGAGTCTGGTTCTCGACATGTACGATGCGCATAACAAGCAACTGATCTGGCGTGGTGTATCCAGCGACACGCTCTCCGACAAGCCGGAGAAGAATGAGAAAAAACTTGATAAAGCGGTGGATAAAATGCTAAAAGATTTTCCGCCGAAGGGGATGCGCTAGCGGAATGCTGCGCAGCAGTGATGATTGCCAAAGGATGAGATCGCATCGTCCTTTGGCAAACCGTCCCAGTTTTATAACCGCGCGAATCTGATTCTGCTCGCCGCGATTTACTTGACCAGTCCTTTGCAGGTCATTTCTAATCCAAAGTTGATCTCGAGTTGTTGCTCAGAGCCTTGGAAAGGCAAGCTTGGATCGACCGCACATTTCCGCACGTAAGCTCACAAACATGCCGGATGTAAAGCAGGACACAGGACCGGCAGTGCTCCAGCGGATTGGGGTGGGTGTTGTGGCTTTGCCGCTGGCGACAATAGTGACGGCCGTATTCGGTCATGTGGGAGGTGGTGTGCTGTCCTCCCGGGCCGTGCTGTGCATAATCTTCGTGACGTCTTATGCGGCTTGCTACCTGGTTTGGAATTGGATTTTCTTTGCTCGATCTGCCGAGTTGAGAAAAAGATTAGCGATCACCGGTGTAGAACTACGCAGAAAAAGGAAAGAGTTCTATGACAACCTTCCGCGGTAGCTTTGCGATTTTTGATCCTCACTCCTGTGGCTTCACGCGGTCGATTTCCAAAGGACTGAGATTAAGAGACTTATAAGGAGGATTAACGCCATGCGCGTCGCATTTTTGGGTTTGGGAATTATGGGACATTCGATGGCTGCGAACCTGGTTAAGGCCGGCCATGAGGTCTCCGTGTGGAATCGAAGCGCAGGCAAGGACGTCGAAGGCGCGCGCCGCGCCGACACTCCGGCAGATGCGGCTCAGGGAGTAGAAGTGATATGGATGTGCGTCTCCGACACGAAGGCCGTGGAAGAAGTATTGTTTGGTCCAAGCGGTGCGGCGCACGTCCTCGCCGCGGGTTCGATCATCGCCGACTCCAGCACCATCTCGCCCTCGGCAACGGTGCACTTCGCCCAGCGGATGAAGGCGAACGGCGTCGACTACGTGGACGCTCCCATGACCGGCTCGAAAATTGCCGCCGCCGGCGGAAGCCTGATTTTTATGGTGGGTGGCAGCGACGCTGCTCTGGCGCGCCTGCAGCCGCTCTTTCAAGCCATGGGCAAGCAAGTCTTTCACATGGGCGAGACCGGCAAGGGGCAAGCCACGAAGCTCGTCATGAATCTCCAG
Source organism: uncultured Acidobacteriaceae bacterium (assembly GCA_963775845.1). Taxonomy (GTDB): domain Bacteria; phylum Acidobacteriota; class Terriglobia; order Terriglobales; family Acidobacteriaceae; genus Acidiflorens. The sequence goes on from CAVZKN010000003.1 coordinate 785,633, forward strand.
ATCGCGCTCATCTTCGAAGGCTTCGCCGAGGCGCTGACGCTGGGCGCGAAGCTCGGTGTGGACGTCGAAAAGCTGCTGCCGTTGATTCAGGCGTCCATGGTGCGATCGGGAGTGGTGGAGTATAAAGCTCCATTTATTCTGCAACGTGATTTTTCGCCGAATTTTCCGCTGCGGCTGATGCTGAAAGATATTCGCCTGGCACTCGAAGCGGCCAGAGAGTCGCGCGTGCGCCTGCCGGGATTGGAAGCCGTCGAAGAGGTCTACGACGTAGCCGCCGAAGAAGGCCAGCAGGATCTGGACTACGCCGCCACCCTCACTTTGCTGGAAAAATGGGCGGGAGTGGAAGTAAAAGCTGCGGCAACGTCGGCGAAGGCGGACACTTAGATCGCTTAATTCCAATGAAAGGCCCAGACGCCAGTCACCACACGTGCTTCATCGCACGATCCCGGGCTACTGCTGCGGCTTGATCGATTTCAGATAAGCCACGACCGCCTCGGCATCGCTCTTATCCATGCGGAACTGCGGCATGGGCAGGCGCAGGCGATTGCCGGTGGTCCAAATGCCGGTCATGAGCAACTTGACCATATCGGCGTCGGCGGCGGGGGGAGTGCCGCCAATCCTCGGACACAGTACCGGCCAATCGGAGTCGGGTCTGGATGGCATATAAGGAACAGCCCTCCCTTGCAGCCATCGCGAGCGGTCGGGATTTCCGCGGCTGTCGGTGGGCGAGTGGCAGGTTCCGCACATGGCTAGGTTTTCGACGATGTACTTTCCTCGCGCTACCTCCGGCGACCCTCCGGCGTTGTCGCCGTGACGCTGCGCCGCGTTCGTGGCAGACTTGTCGCTCGGCGACATACTATTCTGAGCGGAAACCGGCGTCCCTCTGCGGAGGCAGAGCGCCAGTGCCAACAGGGCAGCGAGGGAAAAGCAAACCAGCCGGGAGAGTGTGAACCTTGCTCGCATCGATTGTCACCTTCTTGGGTTTATGTTCGGCAACGCGATTTTTCTATCGGTCGATATTGTACGCTACGAACTGGTCTGTTCTTCCGCTTTTGGGCTGCAGAAGATGGTGCTAGAGAAGTGGCCGCCCCCGACGCGCCAGTTTACTCGCAGACGGCGCGGCCGGCGGGCTGGAAGCGATCCACCTGCGCGTCGTGCTGGCTGGCAATGCGGCCGTCCGCGGTCTTTCCGTACAACTCTTCGCCCGGACAATAGTAAAGAGCGGTGTGCGGATCGACCCATACGTCAATCGACGGATTGCCCTCAGAATGAACGACCGGCGCAGGCGCCTCGGCGATTCCCAGGGCGATCAGCATTCTTTCCATCGGACTGAGCGCGTCGCGTCGCGCCGAACTCGTGGTCGGCCACATCAGGGCCGCTAAGGCAAGCACGACGGCTGCCGCAAGGTAAACATTGGCGCGATAACCGCGCAGAGCGCCACGCACGTCGGACAAGCGCTTCCGCAGTGGCACCGGTTGGATACGGTTCGAGGCGTCAGTTGCTATGGTTTCGGTGGTTGGCATGTTGGACATTGGTTTGTGAGTTGTCAAGGTATCGACCGCTGTTGCTTCGGCTTCGGCCAAATTAGTATTCGCATCAATCGGTGTTTCAAGCGGAGAGGAACGGCCGCGCTTCGCTACCTCGAAATTCTCCACAACGGAATCCGACGTCAAGTCCGAAGGTAAGTCCGAATCTCCACCCGGAGCTGATTTCGAATCCAATTCCGGTTTGTCCTGGGATGTTGCTTCTTCGTGCAAATCGTGCTCGCGGCTCATGCGCCACATGGAAGCCAGTTGCTGCTGCATCCGTTCCCCCGGACGAAACTGGTCAAGTCCGCAATGGAGGCAGCGTACTTCGTCCGCCAGCTTCAAAGCGCCACAATGGCGGCAAACCGTCTCCAAGTCATCAGGGGAGAGATCCGACTTGCCTCGTGCCCTGCCCATTTGTTTCAGCCAATCGCTATGTTCCTGAATGGTATAGGCGGCCATTAACAAATCCTGAAAGGATTGCTCATCCAGAGTCAGATTGGGCCGATTCGATGGCATGGCATCGGAGGGGAGAATATCCAGTTGGACTCATTGTAATGCAAATCCGGGGGAAGAAAAGCGGAAGAAAGTGGGGGTAGTTCTTTTTGGGACAGATTCCTGTTTGCGGGCTCCGAGTGGGGAAAGCCACATGAAAGTCTTCTGAGAAATGCTCACCGAAGCCCGGCTGTGAGGCCGAAGCCTAGAGTTTTCAATGCCTTTCCTCAAGGCGAATATTTGGCGAATGACTTGCTAGGGTCTGATAGTGGGTCGCGACCCCAAGACTGAACGGTGAGGAGCCGACAAAAAGCCAATGATCAACTTGAATGAAATCAAAATTACCCCTCGAGACCAGCAAGTGCTGCGGCTGCTCGTCCAGGGATGCAGCAACAAAGAGATCGCGGGCCACTTGAACATCAGCCCGCGGACGGTAAAACAACACCTGCGCACACTGTTCTTGCGCGCGGGCATTAAAGAAGGCCGGAAGCGGGTGAAACTCGCCACCGCCATGTTTATTAAGGAGCAGGTGCAACCATGCAACCGCGTGATCGGCTAACCGCCAAGGAAATTCAAGTTGCGACCCTCGTCTGGCAGGGTCTGACCAATAAGGACATTGCCCGCGTTTTGATCACCAGCGAGCAGGTCGTGAAAAATTACCTGCGCACCGCTTTCGACAAACTGGGCGTCTGGACGCGGCTGGAGCTCGCGCTGTATGTAGCGGGCCACGGGGGCGCGAACTGGTACTCCCAAATAGGGAACGGACTCGGTTCCACCGAAGCATGGGGCGCCGCCGCCGTGGCCGAGGAACCTCAACTTTCCGGAACCGCCAATAAACAAAAGCTCTCTGCGGGCGGAGGGCTTTTGTAGCTAGGGTTGGAGGGCTTATTCCCACTTCACATATTCGGCTCTGCCCTCCGGCCTCTTCCGTTGTTGCCGGATTAATTCCCCTTGAAGCACGCAAACGAAACAGTTTTCACCCCCGGGCAATTTCGCACCTCGCTCCGCAGCCCGACCACCCCTCTGGCAGCTTGCGGCTAAGAGTAATAGTTTCAGGGAGATAGTTGTGTTTCTTTCATCTTGAAGAACAAGCTGCCCGGTTCGTTGCCGACAACCCGTCCGGCCATCAAATTGCTCCGTAACTGCCGGGCCCCCTCTGTTACGGGTTCCTCCCCGCACGTCCGCTCTTCGTTATCGCTTACCTTCCCCCGCGAGATTGAATGGTTGCCTTGCTGCGAAGCGTTCTTCGTTAAATGTTTCGCATAGTTCATACCGGAACTTGAGGTGGGGATGGTTCGCAAAGACGTTTTCTGGATGGCGTGTGATTCGACCGAAGCGCTCCGGGCGGAATATGGGCCGTTCCATACCCGGGAAGAGGCGGAGGCGGAAGCCCGCAGAATGCGCTTCGGATATCTGTTGCGCTACGAGCACATTCTGAATCCAGAGAACGAAGACGAGATCCAAGAAGTGCATTGCGTATTTATCGAATTGCCAGACATTGAGTTGCCGGACAGTGAGTCGCAAGACAAAGAATTGCCGGACAGTGCAGAGCAGGCCAACGGGTCACACTACGAGCCGCTTGCCGTCAGACAAAATGGCACGCGGCCGGGAGTAACCTTCCACACCCGATGCGCCAGTTGCGGAGAAGCTGCGGCCCACGATCAACCGTGGCTGGCAGAAGTTTGGGCCGACATCCACGAGTTCGAGAACACTCGCCACAAAGTCAGGCTTTTCGAACATGCCCGCGGAGAGGGCCTGAAAGAAATTTGCGATTGGCGCAACTTCGCAGCCTGACTGCGGAGAGCGGACACTCTGGTCCGCTGCCTTTGATTTTGATCTTGCCATTCATTGCCGGCTTCTGGAGTCAGGCAACAGTCACGGAGCGACAGCCGCCCCGGCTGTGCAGTCAGCCAACGTCTGACAATCGTAAAACAGAATCCGGACGGCGGTCCCAGGTCCCGTCCTTTTCGAGACCTGGGATTCCAGCCCGTGAAATCACAACCTTCTTAGTCGTCGGTTCTACTGACGACTGTATTCTCCCCAATGTAGCTGCATCCCACGATCGTGTTCCCATAGACATAGGGTGTAACCGGCAGTGAGCCATCGGGATTGTCCCAGGCTTCCACGAGAATGTTGGTCTTTGTAATCACACCCGTGGTGTGGACCTGAAAGTAACTGTTGAAGTTATCGGTCGAGCACTTGTAGTGAAAATCGACAACCGTTTTGCTCAGCACGTTGTAGGTTCCGACACACTGCGCGGCCTCAGGCACGACCTGCGAGGCGTCGGTTGGTGGATTCACCAGAATGAAGATTCCCGAGTCTTTGATAGAGACGTTGCCTTTGCCGTCGAACGACCAGATGCCAGTGTCGGTAATGATCGACTCGCTGACCGGCCCGGAGAGCGAGGTCCCGCAGGCTCCGTTAACAGCAGGCTGCTGGATGACGTGAATGGTTTCGTTGAAGGGAAAGTTGCCCTTCAGTTCGTTGTTGTGTTGAGCGAATAGCGCGGGCGCAAAGAGCAGGCACCCGGCCAGTAGTAGAGTGAGCTTCTTCATCGAGCCTCCTGGAAAATCGTTTGAAATTGTTTGCGACAGCAGCTTACGAAACGTCTGACGGAACAGCTGGGCTTGCTTTTCCTCAAACGGAAGGTGGGCGATTATAGCATCTTGTTCTTAACCGGCAAGCGAAAACCGGCGCGCAGAGCCACATTCGGGCTGAGGTCGGACTAGCGTGTCAGTTTGCTGGCGGCCGCTTCGTCGAGCATCCACAACAGTTTTCCATCCGCGGGTTGCACTCTTTGCGAGGGAAGGGGAGGCGCATTCTTGCCTTCAAGAACCTCATGCACCACGTTGGCTTTGTCGGCTCCGCTCGCCAAAAACATTACTTCGGCGGCGTGATTGAGCACGGGGAAGGTGAACGTGATGCGATGCGTATTAAACTTGGCGACCCAGTTGGCGACCACCAGGCGCGACGTTTCCTCAAGCGCCTTCGAGTCGGGGAACAGCGAGGCCGTGTGGCCCTCGGGTCCCATGCCTAGAAGAATCAGGTCAAACCGCGGGAATTCTCCGGCCTTCAGCGCGAAAAAGCGCCGCACCTGCGCTTCATAACCGGCAGCCGCAGCATCAGCGTCGGAATTCTCAGCAGGTACGCGAAAAACGTTCTCGGCCGGAATTGAAATCTTCGTCAGCAGCGATTCATTTACCATCCGGTAGTTGCTCTCGGGATCGGTGGGTGGAACGTGCCGCTCGTCTCCGAAAAAAAGAAAAACGCGGTTCCAGGCGAAATCGGCATATTGCGCCGCGAGCAGCGAATAAAGGGCTTTGGGAGTCGAACCTCCCGACAGCGCGACAGCAAATCGTCCCTGCGCGCCGATCGCGGCCCGCGCGACGCGGATGAATTCTTCGGCGGCGGCGTGAAAGAGGTCGGTGGTGCTGGGTAAGACTTCGATGGCGCGTGTCGTAGACATGATGTGTATCACCCCGTTCGTGTGGTGGCGGGGCCCTGCCCCGCCAGGACCGGGCGTGGTCCCGTCGCCACATGTGCACTGTAGCGGGCCGCGCCGAGCAATCCGCTTTTGTCATTCGTAATTACGCGGACGGGTATCGTTTCCAGCACAGCCTGCATGCGTCCTTTACTGAGAAAGGCCTGCATGAACAGCGGTCCCGACAGTTTCGGCAAAATTCTAGGCGCGATGCCTCCCGCTAAAAACACGCCGCCTAGCGCAAGAATCTTGAGCGCCATGTTGCCCGCTTCTGCGCCGTAGACGGAAATCCACAGGTCGAGCGCCTGCTCGGCCAGCGGAGCCTTGGCTGACACTGCAGCCCGAGAGATCGCCGCCGCCGGGTCTCCCGCTGCGATTTCGTCGCGCAACCACTGCGGCTCTTTCTCATTACCGCGATGCGAGTCTTTCAGAAACAGATAAACGTTGACCAGGCCCGGACCGGAGACGATGCGTTCGTAGCTGACGTGTCCAAAGCGCGCGAGCAGGTAGCGCAGAAGATCGATTTCCAGTTCATTGCGCGGAGCGAAGTCGGTATGTCCGCCTTCGCAGGCAAAAATATCGTATTCTTGTCGCGCGCTGACCCAGATCAGTCCCGCCTCGCCCAGTCCCGTTCCGGCTGCGACCACAGCCTGATTGCCCACAGGAGCCTCGGCTGAAATCTGGTTGAGTGCGACCATGTCGGAGGGTCCAAGACATTGAATGCCCCACGCCTGCGCTTCAAGATCATTGATTAGATTGACTGAGTCGAGATGCAGGTCTCGCGCCAGGCGCGAGGATTCAACGACCCAGGGCAGATTCGAAGTTTCGACTCGTCCGTTGCGCACCGGCCCGGCAACGCCAAAAGTTGCAGCGCCAGGACGAGCGCCGGTTTCGGAGATGAACTGCAGAACAATCTCATTCAGCCCGCGAAATTCCCGGCTGGCATAGACCTTTTCATGCACCGCGACAAAGTGCTGGTCGTCCGCCGTCTGCTCGTAGTAGCTGAGGCGTGCGTGCGTACCTCCAATATCGCCGGCCAGAATCATTTTTCAAAATTTCTCCAGCGGCGGCCGTCGCGTTCCATCAGTTCGTCGGATTCTTTCGGCCCCCAGGTTCCCGCGGGATAATTTGGGAAGTTACGCGGAGGTAGCGCTTTCCATACGTCAAGCACCGGATTGACGATGCTCCACCCCGCCTCGACCATGTCGGCGCGCTGGAAGAGCGTCGCATCGCCGATCATGCAGTCATGCAGCAGTCGCTCGTAGCCGGTCGCCGAATTGGCTCCGAAATAGTCGGCATAGTTGAAATCCATATTGACTTCGCCCAGTTGCATCGCCGGCCCGGGAGTTTTGGCAGCGAAGCGCAGCGAGATACCTTCCTCCGGCTGGATATGCAACACCATCTGGTTCGGCATCATGTTGTCGACGTTGGTATCGCGGAAGAGCATGAAAGGCGCGCGCCGGAACTGAATAACGACATGCGTATTGCGGCCGGGCAGCCGCTTGCCCGTGCGCAGATAGAATGGAACTCCCGCCCAGCGCCAGTTGTCGATCAGCAGCCGCATGGCGACGAAAGTCTCAGTGCGAGAGTCGGGAGGCACGCCTTCTTCCGAGCGATACGCTGGGACCGGCTGCCCGTCCATAACGCCCTCTCCATATTGCCCGCGCACCGTCTTGCTGAGCACGTCCTCGTTGCTGTAAGGCTGGATGGCGTGCAGAATCTTCGCTTGCTCGTCGCGCACGGCATTGGCCTCGAACGATATCGGCGGTTCCATCGCGGTCAGCGTGATGAGCTGCATGATGTGGTTCGGCACCATGTCGCGGAGAGCGCCCGCTCCATCGTAGTAGTCGCCGCGGCTCTCCACGCCCACGGTTTCAGCAACCGAGATCTGCACGTGGTCGATGTAGCGGCGATTCCAGATGGGTTCGAAAATTCCATTGGCGAAACGCAGCGCCAAAATGTTTTGCACCGTCTCTTTTCCGAGATAGTGATCGATGCGGTAAATCTGGTGTTCGGCGGCGACTTTCAGAAGTTGCTGGTTTAATGCCTTGGCGGAATCGAGATCGTGGCCAAAAGGCTTCTCGATTATCACCCGCCGCCAGTGGCCATTTTCTTCCGCCATCAGCCCGACTTTAGAAAGGCGCTCAACCACGTCGCCGAAATATTTAGGCGCAGTCGCCATGTAGAAGAAATAATTGCCGTGCGAGTTATGTTCCTGGTTGACCTTCTCCAGCGTATCTTTCAACTTGTCATACGTTGCCGGGTCGTCGAAATTTCCGTTTATATAACTGATGCGGCGCACGAACCATTCCCACAAATCGGGATCGACGGAGCCGGTGGCAAATTTCTTGAACTCTTCCGTAATTTTCTTGCGCGCATCCTCGTCGCTCATGGGACTGCGGCCCACCCCGATGATGGCAAATTCGCGCGACAGCAATTGCTGGCTTGCCAGGTTATAAAGCGCGGGAATCAGCTTGCGCCGCGTCAGGTCGCCGGTGAAGCCGAAAATCACCATGACGCAAGGATCGGCAGTGCGTCCGACGCGCGGCTTGCTGGATGCTGGGAGAGTTTCTGTCGAAACCATGACTACCTCTTGTTATCGAGTCATTGAGGCATTTGGCCATTGAATCTTTAGAAAATCCGGTAAGTGATTCAATGATTCAATCGCTCAATGCTTCAATGTCTCAATGCTTTTTCGGTTCTACGTGTCCGCCGAATTTCTGCCGCATGGCCGAGAGCATCTTTTCCGCAAACGTGTGCTCCTGCCGCGAGCGGAAGCGCGCATACAGGGACGCTGTCAGCACCTCCGCCGGGACGGCTTCTTCGATCGCGGCCTGAATCGTCCAACGGCCCTCGCCCGAATCCTGTACAAAGCCGCTGTATTCCGAGAGCGTCGGGTTCTCCAGCAGCGCCATCGCCGTCAAATCGAGCAGCCATGAACTGATCACGCTTCCGCGCCGCCACACCTCGGCGATATCCGGCAGGTTGAGCTCGTAGCGAATGTCCTCGGGAAGTTCCTGGCTGGTGGCATTCTTGAAAATGTCGAAGCCTTCCGCATAAGCCTGCATGATGCCATATTCAATGCCGTTGTGGACCATCTTGACGAAATGTCCGGCGCCGGAGGGACCGCAGTGAATGTATCCATTTTCCGCAGTGGCGGCGGATGTGCCCGCAACTGCATCAGTAATTTTTTCTCGACCCGGAGTGCGAAGGATATCGCCGCGCCCCGGCGCCAGAGTCTTGAAGATTGGATCGAGGCGTTGCACGGCCTCGTTCGGGCCGCCAATCATCATGCAATATCCACGCTCGAGTCCCCACACGCCGCCGCTCGTGCCGACGTCGACGTAGTGCACGCCCTTAGCGGCGCAAAGTTTGGAGCGGCGAACGTCATCCTTGAAATAGGAGTTGCCGCCATCAATGATGGTATCGCCCGCCTGCATCGCTCCCAGCAGTGTCTGCACGGTTTTTTCCGTCGCATCGCCCGCCGGCACCATCACCCACGCAGCGCGCGGCGCACCCAGTTTGCCGACCAGGTCTAGCAGCGAAGATGAGCCGACGGCGCCTTCGCCTGCGAGGCCCTTGACGGCATCGGAGCTCAGGTCGGAGACGACCATGGTATGACCGCCCCGCATCAGGCGCCGCGTCATGTTGGCGCCCATGCGCCCAAGGCCGACCATTCCAAGTTGCATGCACGCTCCCTAAACCCTAGTAAATTGTCATCCTGAGCGAAGCGAAGGACCTGCTGTTCGCCGCAAGTGGCAACCAAATCGGCAATGCCGCCGGCTCGCGATTTGCTCACCTCGAGGTGTGTTTCTCAACCTCCGCGAGGAGAGCGTCGAAGGCATCGGCAAACAATTTGACGCCGTCCACTGTGAGCTTGTCCGTCACTTCTTTCATGCTGATACCGACCGCGGCGAGATCGGCCATGGTTTTGCGCGCGCCTTCCACATTTTCGGTCAGACTCTGCCGAGGCTTGCCATGATCACGGAAGGCCTCGAGTGTTGCCGGAGGCACGGTATTGACGGTGTCTCGTCCGATCAATTCCTCGACGTAAAGCACGTCGCGATACTTCGGATTCTTCGTGCTCGTGCTGGCCCACAGCACGCGTTGGGTCTGCGCCCCCTTGGCGGCCAGCGCCTTCCAGCCCGGAGAAGAAAAGATGCGCTCATAAGCTTCGTAGGTCAGCTTGCCGTTGGCGATGGCGATCTTCCCATGGATCGACTCCAGCTTCGCCTTGCGCGCGGGGTCGCTTTCTTTCGCAAGTTTCTCATCGACCAGTTTGTCGACCAGCGAATCGATGCGGCTGATAAAAAAGCTGGCCACGCTGGCAACTTTATTCACATCGCCTCCCGAGGCAGCGAATTTTTCCAGACCATCGATGAACGCCGCCGCGACTTCTTCATACACGGGCTGCGCGAACAGGAGCGTGACGTTGATGTTGATCCCCTCGCTGATCAGCTGGCGGATTGCCGGAATCCCCTCCGGCGTGCCCGGCACTTTGATCATCACGTTGTCGCGGGCGACGCTCTTCCACAGACGGCGCGCTTCCTCCATCGTCCCCTGCGTATCGTTGGCAAGATAAGGAGAGACTTCGAGGCTCACATAGCCATCGCGCTTTTTGGTGCTCTTGTAGACCTGCGCCAGAATGTCGGCCGCGGCCTGAATATCGCGGATGGCCAGCAGTTCGTAGCGCCCCTTGGCATCGAGGTCGGAGCGGTTACTCAGCGAGTCCAGAAAGCCCTGATACTGGCCGCCGGCGATCGCCTTCTCGAAGATCGAAGGATTCGAAGTCATGCCGCGCAGACCGTCTTCCGCGATCAGGCGCTGCAGTTCGCCCGTTTCCATCAGGTCGCGCCGAATGTAGTCGAGCCAGATCGACTGGCCAAAAGTCTGAAGCTGCATGAGAGGGTTGGCGGCTTTGGCGGTTTCTAAAGTGCCTACGGGATTCATATTCAATCTCCTTGACGAAACGCAGGCATCAGCATAAGTGCCTGACATTAATGAAACGTTACTGCGCTCCGATAACTTGTACTACTTGCCCAATTGCTCGTGCGCTGCCTTCACGATCGCGTCGGAAGTGAAGCCAAATTTCTTCTGCAGATCCTTGAGCGGCGCCGAAGCCCCAAAAGTGTGCATTGCTATGATGCTGCCCTTGCCCCCCGCGTATCGCGCCCAGCCCATCCAGGAGGCTTGCTCGACCGCGACGCGCGCCGTGATATCCGGCGGAAGCACATGGTCGCGATAATTCTGGTCCTGATGCTCAAACAGTTCCCACGACGGCATGCTCACGACGCGCGCCCGAATGCCCTCGGCCTTCAGCTTTTCGTAGGCGTCGATGCAGAGGTACACCTCGCTGCTGGTCGCCATCAGAATGACCTGCGGGTGCGCGCCTTCGGAGTCCGCCATGATGTAAGCGCCGCGAGCCAAACCCGTGGCCGGCGCATATTTCGTGCGATCGAACGTGGGCACAGCTTGTCGGGTGAGGGCCATGGCTACCGGCTCCTTGGTCAGAGACATAATGACTTTCCAGGCCTCCACCACTTCGTTGGCATCGGCAGGACGCAGCGTAATCAGCCCCGGAACAGCCCGCAGCGTGACCAGTTGCTCGATGGGCTGATGCGTGGGGCCATCTTCCCCAACGCCGATGGAATCGTGAGTAAAAATCCAGATCGACGGAATCTCCATGACGGCTGAGAGACGGATCGGCATCTTCATATAGTCGCTGAAGATGAGGAAGGTCGAGCCGTAGGCGCGGATCTTCGACAGCACCATGCCGTTGACGATCGCGCCCATGGAGTGCTCGCGAATCCCGAAATGAAAGTTGCGCGCGTTGTAATGATTGACCTCAAAGTCGCCCGCGCCATCGAAGGTGAGGCGCGTCTTGGTGGACGGATAAAGGTCGGCCGAGCCGCCCATCAGCCACGGATCATTCTTGGCAATCGCGTTCAGCACTTTGGAGGAGGATTCGCGCGTCGCCATTCCCTTGGGGTCGGCCGCAAAGGTAGGCAGGTCCTTGTCCCATCCATCCGAAGCCTGGAACCGCAGCATGCGTTCGTACTGCGCCGCCAACTCGGGATACTGCGCGCTGTATTTCGCATAAAGCGCTTTCCATTCGCCGCTGAGATGCTTGCCGCGCTTGCCCATCACGTCGCGGAAGTTCTCGCGCACTCCATCGGGCACCAGGAACTTGGCATCTTCCGGCCAGCCGTAGAAGCGTTTCGTCAGCTTTACCTCTTCTTCACCCAACGCCTCGCCGTGCGCTTCTTTGGAGTCCTGCCGGTGAGGAGAGCCATAACCGATGTGGCTGTTCACAATAATCAGCTTGGGACGGTCCGTGATGAGCAACGCGTGGTTGTAGGCGTCATTCAACGCCGGCAAATCGTTGGCGTCGTAAACGTGCGTAACATCCCAGCCATAGGCGACAAATCTTGCCGCCACATCCTCGTCATAGGCGAGATCGGTGTTGCCTTCAATCGTGATGTGATTCGAATCATAGATCCAGCACAGATTGGAAAGTCTTAAGTGTCCCGCAATCGAGGCAGCTTCCGACGAGATTCCCTCCATCATGTCCCCGTCGCCGCAGAACACCCACATGTTGTACTTGAAGAGTTCGAATCCGGGGCGATTGAAATACGAGGCCAGCCAGCGCTCGGCAATTGCCATTCCTACGCTATTGGCCACACCCTGGCCAAGCGGGCCGGTTGTGGTCTCGACGCCAGTGGTCAAACCATATTCGGGATGGCCGGGCGTTTTGCTGCCCAGTTGACGAAAGTTCTTGATCTCATCGAGCGAGACGGCCGGTGTCGAAAGAATCTTGCCATCGGAAGTTACCTCGCGCACGCCCGTCAGATGCAGGAGCGAATAGAGCAGCATGGACGCGTGTCCGTTCGAGAGCACGAAGCGGTCGCGATTAGGCCACAGGGGGTCTTCAGGATCGTAGCGGAGGAAATTTTGCCAGAGGGTGTAGGCGACCGGCGCCAACGCCATGGGCGCGCCCGGATGGCCTGAGTTTGCCTTTTGCACCGCATCGATCGACAGGGTGCGGATGGTGTTAATACAGAGCTGGTCGAGCTGCGTACCAGTGGTGGCGACGGACTGATCACTAACGGCCATCGAATCACTCCTTCAAAATCGGCATGCCTTTCCCACTCAACGCTTAGATGAGTTTGACGCCAAATGGATACATGCGCGCTGACGGTTAGTGTACCTCGCGATAAGGAGTTGCGACGAGGCCCGAAGGGCGTAGGCTCTTTTCCCGCGGGGATGTTTTCAAGGCGAGTTTGATCTTCGTGAGTGCGATCGACCTACGTCAGATAAATCCGCTTTTCGCTGATCCGGTTTTGCAGAACCGACGCCATCCGGTCCACCTCGACCGCGGAAAGTTCGATGGCCTCCCGCTCGAAGACGGGAAGATGGTTGGTTCCAATGGCGTCTCGCCGCACCTGAATCAACAGCGCCTGCAGCACCTGAGGATCGTATTTTTGCGGGGTTAGCCGGATCAATTCCTGAAGTGCGACTCCGACCGGCAAGCGTTCGCGGTAAGGCCGCTCCGAGATCATGGCGTCGAAGGTGTCGGCCAGCGCGACGATGCGCACGGCTTGCGGGATTTCTTCTCCATGCAGGCCGTCGGGGTACCCCGAGCCATCGGCGCGCTCATGATGCCAGCGTACGATCTCCGGAATCTGCTCCCACGGAAATTGCACCTGGCTGACGATTTCATGCCCAATGATGGTGTGCTGGCGCATTTCACGGAACTCCTCCACATCGAGCCTGGAATTCTTACTCAGCAGACCCTTGTCGATCGCCACCATGCCAATGTCATGCAGATAGCCGGCCGAGCGCAGCGAAGCCAGGGCAGCCGCGTCCTTTCCGAGCACTTCCCCAATCGCCGCGGCATAACGGCCCACGCGCAGCGAATGGCCATGAACGCTGACGTGCTTGATGTCAATCGTGATGGCAAAAGCCTCCAGCGCGGCGTCCGAAAACTTGTGCATCGAGGCCAGCAGCCGCATGTTCTCGGAAACGCGCTCGGCCAGAGTCTGACTGAGCGTGTAATTCTGGATGGACAGCGCTACGTAATGGCTCAATAGGCGAAAAGCCACCAGCGCATCGTCGTCATAGGGTGCATCGCCATGACGCCGTCCGAGGGCAATCAAGCCCACAAGCTTTTCTCGGACCTTCAACGGGCAAAGGCACTTGAAGAGTTCGGGAGCCACGTTTCCACGCGAACTGAGATAAGAATCGGAGGTGGAATTGTTCACCGACACTGGACCAGGAGTTGCAAGCAGGCTTTGGATCTGATGCGGAAACAGATGAATCACCGCGGGGTCGGGAAGCAGCGTAAACCCCAGAGCTTCGATGGAACTGAGAGAGGATTTACGTTCGTGGAACGAAAACAAAACCGCCTGATGCGCGCCCGCCGCTTCCATCGCGGCCGTGAGCACGCTTCGAGCAGTTTGGCGGAAGTCGCGGTCCGCAGTAAGTTCGGGACCCAGATCCGTCAACGCTGCAAAGGTTTGGGCAATTCTTTTGAGATCTTCTGCCTGCAATGCCTCTTGCGGAGGGCATGCGAGAAACCAGAGCAGTTTCAGCGTAGCATCGCCCGCGCGGCCCGCTTATTGGTTAGTTTGGTGCAGTAGAACGCGAGATCACCGCATTTGCCGGGCAATGCGGGCTCGCAACCCCTGTTACCAATGCCCCGAATGCGTTCTCCTCACCGCGAACCGTGATTCTAGTCACTGCCTTGCCTTGCCTTCGAGTAGTAACAAGGAAGATGAGTAAGTGTCGAGCGGCGTCAGGAGCCGTTTCCGGCACAGGAGCTTTCGATAAGCAACAGCAGAAGGCTCCGGCACCTCGGAAACACGATTAGGCAGTTCAATCGGGAGGAGGATCTCGATGAACACAAAGAAAATATTCAGTGTAGTGGTACTCATACTAGTTTCTTGCGGTCTTTTTTGCGGTCTGGCGCTCTCTCAAACCGGTATCAAGAAAAAGCGGCCGCTTCCTTACGAATACGGCCGGGTCCTCATCGACAACTACTCCACGAACGCAAACCTTGCACCCGTCGTCTTTGAACATTGGATCCACCGTTCCATGTTCACCTGCCGGGTCTGCCACGTAGACATTGGTTTTGCCATGAAGGCTGGCGCCACAGACATCAAGGCGGCCGACAATGCTCGCGGCTACTATTGCGGCGCCTGTCATAACGGCAAGAAGGCCGCCGACGGAAAAACCGTTTTCCAGGCCTGCTCCAGAAAGGTCAATCTCGAAGACGAGGAGAGGTGTGAGCGTTGCCACTCCTACGGCAAGAAAGTGGCATCCGATTTCGACTTCTTCCAGTTCAGCCAGCCCCTTCCTAAAGAACGTTTCGGAAACGGGTTGGATTGGGAAAAATCGGAAGAGATGGGATTGATCAAACCGGCAACTATACTTCCCGGCTTTTCCACCAAGAAAAATTCTCTCGTCGTGCAGAAAGACTTCGCGCTCAACCCCAAGGTTGAGGGCATGCCCGACATCATCTTCTCGCACAAGAAACATACGGTCTGGAACGGATGCGAACTCTGCCATCCCGACATATTTATGGGCGTGAAAAGAGGGACGGCCAAGTACACGATGGTCGACATATCGCAAGGCAAGTCCTGCGGCGCGTGCCACACCACCGTCGCATTTCCCCTGACCGATTGCCAGCGCTGCCATTCCAAGCCCGTACAGCAACCTTGAGGAGAGAGGCTCATGGTATTCCAGGCGAAGCCCGTTAAGGCGGAGTCCGTCAAGCCAAACTTGTCGGGGCATTTCCGAACAAAGTTTCGCGCGCCGGTCAGCACCCTACTGCTTTTCGTGGGGTTCGCCGGCTTCTGCGGCGCCTTTGCTGTCGGCGCGCGCTCTGCATCCGCTGCGCAGTCGGAAGCGGCGCAGGAATCATGGCGGAAGGAGTTCGATAACGTTTGCGCCAAGACCGACGACGCCATGACTTTCTCGCAGGAGGAACTCACGGATTTGATTCGGAGGTGCGACGCTCTCCAGCCGCAGATCGAAAAGCTCGACGAATCGCGCAAGAAAATCTACCTCGAACGACTACGAAAGTGCCGAGGTCTTTATGCCTACGTCCTCGATACAAAAAAGAACGAAAAGAAATAAGCATGGGATTTCCCGGCCCGTGTTGCTCTGCGGAATCTTGTTCTTAGCCGTTATCGCGTCTTCCCAAATCTATTTGCCGCAACATGCGCCGGAGCCGTCCGAATTTGGCAAGGTGATTCTTGACAATTACTCGGCGGCGGAACCCGGCGCCGTGGTGTTTGATCATTGGCTGCACCGGTCGAAATTCACCTGCCGCGTCTGCCATGTCGATATCGGCTTTGCCATGCAGGCGAAGGCCACAGGCATCAATGCAAAGACGAATCGCGAAGGCTTTCATTGCGGAGCCTGTCATGATGGCAAAAGGGTGTTCGAGGGCAAGACCATCTTCGCCGCCTGCGCCGATACCGCTAATTCCCATGACCAGCGGTGCGACCGCTGCCATTCCGTGGGCAAGAACGGCGTAAGGAAATATGAGTATAGGGAATTTACCGCGAGATTTCCGAAGGGCATTTATGGTGTGAATTGGGAGGCGGCGGAGAAATCTGGAGCCATCAAACCCGTCGATTTTGTTGAGGGTATATCGGTTCAGACGGCGAAGATGGAGAACCGGAAGGATTTTTCCGTGGAAACCGCATACCCCTGGGTCGAACCGATTGAGTTCTCTCACAAGATGCATTCCATCTGGAACGGCTGCGAACTGTGCCACCCCGAGATATTCCCCACTGCTCACAAAGGCACGATCCGCTTCTCGATGTTCTCCAATGTCGAAGGTCACTACTGCGGCGCTTGTCACGGAAAGGTCGCTTTTCCGCTCAATAACTGCCAAGGTTGTCACGCGCGGGCACCGCTCTGGGTTCCATAAACCGGGGCAGAAAGATGGGGATTGTGGCTTCGTGGTTAAGTGTTTCGCATAGCCAGCCGCCCCCACCGCATCACTTCCCTTGACAGCCGCGCCGCTTTGTCTCATACTTCTGCCCAATCAAGCCAGCCACGCTCCATTCCACCTGTTAGCTACGGCATTTTTTGCTTTTCGAGAGGGACCTGTGGCCGTGCCTCACTCCAAATCGCTTCGCTCACACACTAAGACCACCCGGTCTGACCGTCATTTTTCGCCGCCGGAAGTTTCTGCCAGCCCTCCAGACAACTCTGCGGCGGGTCTCTCCGACCTGCCGGGTCAGAGTCTCGCGCTCACCCTGCTGAACCAGCAAATCCTGGCTGGCAACGACCCCTTGGATTCGATCCTCCAGACCATTACCGACTTTGCCCTCGAGTGGACCGGAGCCTGCGGAGCCGCGCTCGCCATGCGAAAAGAAAGCGCCATCGTCTGCCGTGCGCGCAGCGGAGAGAAAGCTCCGCCACTAGGTGCGCAGCTGAGCCGCGAAACTGGCATCTCGGGTGAGTGTCTGCGCAAACGTAAAGCTCAACTTTGCCGCGACACGGAAAATGATCCGCGCGTCGATCTCGTCGTTTGCCGCAGCCAGGGGTTGCGATCCATTGCCGTCCTGCCCATAGGAGAGGGACCCGGGATTAACGGCATTCTCGAGGTTTTTTCGACCGAGCCCGATTTCTTTACCGGGCAAGACATAGCTCTTTTGCAACAACTCGCGGCCCTTGCGGAGTTGGCGAGGGCAGCGCATCCGGAAGAGGTCTTGGTAGCCACCGTGCCTCTCGTTGCGGATGTCCACGAGAGTGAGATCCCGACTGATCAAGAGCCCGCGCCAGCTCCGGCCACAGAGGCAGGGGCCGCTGCGGCGAGCATACGTCCCCGCCTTCTTACTCGGGGAGCGATCGGCCTGGCCACAGTAGCGTTGCTGGCCCTGGTGATGTGGATGGGTTGGAGAGGAGTGACCGCCTGGAACGTGAAGCGTGCGGCAACGCGCGGCGCTGTCGCGAACGTCGCAGATAAAGCGGCAAGCGCGGGCAGCGCGGTGGCCCCTGTCACTGCCGCAACGGAGAATCCGGCGGAGACTGCTGAGGGCAATATTCAAGTCGACAAGCCCAGTCCCAGCCGGGAATCGAAACTTCCAACCGGAAAACGTCACGCCGGTGAACAGCCTGTAACTTTGGCAGCCAAGGTCGACATTAGCCCGGAAAAGAAATCGGCCAAAATCAAATCGGCCACTGATCACCCGGCGAAGACGAGCCAAGCGCCAGCGACTCCTCAAGCGACCGCATCTGACCGGACGAGTGTACTCACCAGTCAACCTCCAACGCAGAGCCCCGCCGCAGATCAGCCCACGCTCCGGGCGGATTTGGCGAGTCAACCGACAATCGCCGTTGCACTCTCCAGAAGAGCGTCCTTGCCCACCATTACCCCGCTAGTTTCTTCCCAGGGAGTTTCGGGAGGCGAACTGGTGCAAACCGTTCCGCCCGTCTACCCCACTCTCGCGCGCACGCTGCATATCGAAGGCACCGTCATCCTTTCCGCCTTGATCATGGAAGATGGAACCGTGCGCGATATCAAAGTAGTAGGAGGCCCCGAAGTGCTCTCTGCGGCCGCAGTAGATGCCGTGAAGAAGTGGCGCTACAAGCCGTACGAACTGAACGGAAAGCCGATAAAAAACCAGACGAAGATTAGAGTCGATTTCAAATTTTGATCCAGCCCTTTTGCTTGCTATACGCCAACCGGGAAGGGCTTGGTGTGTGTTTCTGAGCCCACCGAAAGCCCCGCGAAGCGCCCCTGCAGCAGCGACATCAGCCCGGTGACCCAATAGCCCATCACGAACAAAATGAGGAAGGGAACCGTAAAGTAGTTCTCATTGTCGATAGCGTAATAAATGGCGAACGCGAAATAAGTTCCGATCAGAAGTTCTATCCACGGAACCCATCCCAAACGTTTGCGATATTTCGCTCCGAGAACCCTATCCTTCTTCGACGCCACGCGATACTTGGGCGTGCGCACGAACGAAGTCTGTTTCCCGGCCAGCGCTTCGAGCACGGCGCGTGTGTTGGTAATGGTTAGGCCGATTCCAAGCGCCATCAGCAAAGGCAGATAAAGCAGCGAGCGCGGCCAGCTTCGAGGAAATAGTTCTTTTTGCGAAACCAGGTAAAAGCTGGAAATCGAGAACGTCGAAGCCATGAATAGGGGAAGGTCGATGTAGAGCATCTGAAACCATCCCTGATAGGAGCGGATGATCATGGCCGGCATCAGCAGCACCGAGAGCACAATCATCAATGGATAGCTCAGGTTCGCGGTCAGGTGATACCAGGCTTCGATCTTCTGGTGCCGCGAGGCGTCGCTCTTCAACACCCGCGGCAGAATTTTCTTTGATACTTGAATCAGTCCTTTCGCCCAGCGCGCCTGCTGCGTCTTGAACGCCGTCATCTCCACCGGCAATTCAGCGGGACACTCCACATCCTGCAGATAAACAAATTTCCATCCCTTGAGCTGAGCACGATACGAAAGATCGGTATCCTCCGTAAGCGTGTCATGCTCCCAGCCGCCCGCTTCGTCAATGGCCACGCGCCGCCACATTCCCGCCGTCCCGTTAAAGTTGAAATAAACGCCGCTGCGGGCGCGGCCCGAGTGTTCCAGCACGAAATGTCCGTCGAGCAGGATCGCCTCAACCTCGGTCAGAAATGAATAATGGCGGTTGATGTGGGTCCAGCGCGTCTGCACCATACCGATCTTAGGATCGGCGAAGTGATGGATGCAATTCAGCAGAAAGTCCGCCGGCGGCACAAAGTCTGCGTCGAAGATGGCGACAAACTCCCCCTGGGCCGTCTTAAGCCCCTCCGCCAGTGCGCCCGCCTTGAAGCCTTCCCGATTATCGCGGTGCAGGTAGCTCACGGGATGTCCCAGTGCCGCGTAGCGCTCGACCAGAAGCCGCGCCACCTCCACCGTTTCGTCGGTCGAGTCGTCCAGCAACTGGATGTCGAGTTTTTCACGCGGATAATCCAGCCGGCAAACGGCATCAAGCAACCGATCCACGACATATTGTTCGTTAAATATCGGAAGTTGCACGGTTACGCGCGGCAGGTCGGCAAAACGCCCAGGAGGGTCCGTCGTCTTGTTCTTTTTATTCTTGTAATAAAGATAGACCATCCAGTAGCGATGCCCGCCATACGCCGCCAGAATAATGAGCACGATGAAGTAGGGAATCAGCAACGCCAGGTCAAAACCGTTGGCCTGGTAGAGCCCTTGAAAAGTCTTGTCCAGAAAATGCTGCCGAAAATAGTGTCCCAAGCCCTTTTGGGCCAAAAGAAGCGCGATAGCGGGCCTGAGAGTGAGCGTCAGATGCATGAAGTCAGCCGAGCCATGTACAAGAGCGAGAACGTGCAGACTAAGAATTGTACAGGATCGGCCTCATTGAGGCATTGAAGCATTGAGACATTGAATCATTTGAAACACTTAAGGCGTACCGAAAAAATGACTCGATCACTCAATGATTCAATGTCTCAATAGTCTTACCGCCACTCCGCAACCACCGGACTCACTGTCAACTCCACTTGCTGATGAGAGTTTTCTTCCACTTTCACCTTCGTGCCTCCTCCCTCCTCAGATTTCAGGAAGTCGCGGTCGTACCAGGTGCCCTCTTCCAGATTCTGCCAGGCATAGAGTGTGTAGATGCCGGGAGCCACGCCGTGAATGACAAAGTGTCCGTGCTGATCCGTCGTTCCATTAGCAAAGCGTCCGGGAATGTTGCGAAACTTCTCCTCCGGCACCGCGACGACCAGGGTGTTCGGCACGAACTGGTCGCTATTCGGCTGCCCGCTCGTCGTCTGATCGGTCGTTCGACCAGTGTTTCCGTGATCTGTGTCCGCATTCTCCTTTGCGACCACCGTGCCCTCGATCGTCCCCGCGCCCGCGCTGACCAGCACATTCACCATCGCCGGACCGCTCGCGCTGAATCCGGTGGTTGCGTCTCGCCCGCCAAGCGTGACGGACTTCAGGAAGAAATTGCTCTGCGCGTCCGCCCCATACACCTGCACGATGTAGTTGCCCGGCTTCAGATTCTTCCACTCGAAGTTGCCCTGCCGGTCAACACTCGCGTTCATGCCAAAAAAATCCTGGGACATGAACAAACCCGGATCCTCCGGCAACTCTGCCAACCGCAGATTGACGACATACCGCGTAACATCGGCGTTGGCCGCGCCATCCACCCGAAAATGACCGGAGATTGCGAATGATGCAACGGGCGCCAGTTTCACGCCCTCGACGTCGGCTGCGACAACATTGATCTCCTGCTGTGCCGTCAAAGACCGCGTCTCTGTGCCGGCCGACGCGCTCACCACATACGATCCGGGAGCGACCCCGCGCACCTCGAACTGGCCGTCCGCCCCAATATCGTTCGCATTCACCCGGTAGGAATCGCCCGTCTTCGCGATTAGCTCCACCGTCGCCTTCTGATTGGCGGCCAGGCCCGTAACCATGCCGCGTACGCGATAGGTCCGCGCCGGCACGAGCGTAAGATCGACCGGCATTTCATCGCCCGCTCTTAGCTTGATCGCCGACGCCTGCGCGACATCAGAGGTCCCCGGATAGTAAGTATTGATGTATCGGGTATCGGTCGAGCCATCTTCTGCCTGCGATTTCTGTTGCCGCTCATAATCACGATAGTCCGGAGGCGGCATGGCCAGAATCCAGTACTGGCCCGGAAACAGGCCCGCCAGGCGGTATTCGCCTAGGTCGTTCGTCCCCACTGTCCCCGCGCCCTCCCGGCCTCCCTTGCCTGTTTTTTTTCTCAGCGCGAAGACTCTCACCCCGGAAATCGGGTCGCCATCCTCATCGGTGATGCGCCCGTTGATCACCGCAGTCGGCAACATGCGAAACAGAAGGTCCTCTTCTGCCTGCCCCGCTTGCACGGTAAGCACCTTGGCATCAGATTTGGCCCCGTCTCCATCGACCGCCGCAAATCCGGCGCGCTCGATGAAAATCCGGTAACGCCCGGGCACAATGTTATCGACGCGAAAATGGCCGTCGCCGTCGGTCGACGCGGAGTAGCTTTCACCCTGCTCCTCAGCGACAACCTGCACCAGCACTTTTTTGAGCGGCTCGCTTCCCGGTTCCTTAACCACCATTCCCGCAATCGAGGATGTCTTTGTTACAGTCGGGGTTCCCTGCGTGCTCGCGAACAATGAGACGCTAAGAACAAAACAGGCGAGGATAAGTGAACGCTGGATCGTAGATTGAATCATCGATTCGGAGGGCCGTAATTCAGAGAGCCGTTGCTTCAATGATTCAATGCCTCAATGATTCAATGTCTCAATCGGTTCGGATCAATTCAAAAAACATTGCCGGTACAAAGTATCCCGCTGCGCCGGACGGAACCCCGCATCCCGTATGATGCGCCGCAATTCTTCTTCGGTTGTGCAGTTGGTCACACCCGCCGCGCGAACCACATTCTCCTCCAGCATCACCGACCCCACGTCGTTCCCGCCAAAGCGCAGCCCCATCTGGCAGACTTTCAGCCCCTGCGTCACCCAGCTCGACTGCACGTTCAGAAAGTTCGAAAGATAGAGCCGCGAAATAGCCAGCACTTTCAGATACTCAACCGCCGTAGCCTCATCCCAGTGCCGTCCTCCAAGCGCGGTGTGCGCCGGCTGAAAACTCCAGGGGATGAAGGCGGTGAAGCCCCCTGTCTCCTGTTGCAAATCGTAAAGAACCTGAAAATGATTGATGCGATGCTCGATCGACTCGCCCACGCCGAACATCATGGTAGCGGTCGTGCGCATGCCCAACTGGTGCGCCGTGCGATGCACCAGCAGCCAATCGGCCGTCAGGCATTTAAGCCGCGCAATCTTGTAGCGGACTTCATCGTCAAGAATCTCCGCGCCGCCTCCAGGAATAGAATCAAGCCCCGCATCCCGCAGTCGCGCTATCGTGTCGCGCACGCTGAGATTGCTGTATTCGGCAATCGCCAGAATCTCCGACGCCGAATAGCAGTGCAGGTGAATCTTAGGAAACCGCTCCTTGATCCCGCTCAGCATCTTCTCGTGCCAGTCGATCTTCAGATCGGGATGCAGCCCTCCCTGCATCAGCACCCCCGTGCCCCCCAGTTCGACCGTCTCGCGAATCTTCTCGTAAATGGTGTCGAAGTCGAGGATGTACCCTTCCGCCGCCGCCGGCCCCTTCAGCGGCCGATAAAACGCGCAGAAGGTGCAATATTCCGTGCAGAAGTTCGTGTAATTAATATTCCGGTCGATGATGTAAGTGACGGTTCCTTCAGGATGCAGCCTGCGCCGAAGCGCGTCCGCCTCCATGCCAATCCCAATCAGGTCATCGGATCGGAACATCTCAAGCGCTTGCTGTTTAGTCAGGGACATTTCCTTGGTTACTCCCGCAGTCAGGCTATTTTAGCTGGTCGCAGGGGTTGGATACGAGTGTGTGGGAAGAGAAAGTTTGTGAGAGCGCCGCAGTTTTGGGCTGTTAGTGTAATGGCACCAATAGCGCTCGCAACCCTTCGACGAGCGCTATCGCGCGTTTCAACAGCCACTCCTTCGTGATACTGCCAACTCTGCGGGCTTCGTTGACTTGCCCGTTTCACGGAAGTAAGATTCGCGCCAGTGATCGGCCGGGTGCGCCACTCTCACGCTTTTTGAGAAGTGGCTCTCCACCGCGCCGGCTCGACAGCGTCTTCCCCCAACTGTCGGGTGCCCCATCAACTCAGGATTTTTTACCCGTTTTTACACTCACGCCAACCGAGGGTTGCGCGGTAACTTCTGCTATCAGGCGTTCGCACTTGTAACCATTCGGTTACGAGTTAACTGCCCTGAGCTGTCCCTTTTCCTTTTATTCATCACAATTGGATGTACCCTCGTCACAGACAGCCGCGCCGTAATCATGCAATGATCCTCTCAGTATGCAAGATCGAGAATTGTGTCCGTCTCCAGAGACGGTATAAACCGCCGAAACCGACCATCGGCCATCTTTGATAACTGAACGCTTTCGCAGACTCGGCCAGGGCAGGCCCGTTTCCAGCAAATTAACCACCTTGCCTGTTCCGAATAGATCGCCCCCACTCACCACTCAGTAAGTAAAAAGCATGTTAATCAGAATGATACTAAGGATGGTAATCACAACGATACCTGGGGGGTAGGGGGGGGTGGGGGGGTACCCCTGCACATTGACCAAATGCACGTCGTCATCATTTGCGCCCTCCGTTGCGCCATTCGTTGCGCCATCAGTTGCGCCGTCCGTTGATTGAGAAGAGCCAACATTCCAATCAGGAGCCGATCATGATGATGGCGATAATTGGCCGAAGCAGGTGTTAGCGCTCAGAACCTGTCAGCGAGCGCAATGAGCTTGTCCCCTAAAGTCCCCGTCCACCGTTTTTCGTGAGGGCTCTCCGGTTCCCCCTGACCTTTGGTGTCATGGGATTAGGAAGTCCAGGTAAGTATTTAATTGTAAACGAGTTACCTGCAGTTGCTGAAAAGCCGTACGTCGCAGGTCTAGCGGCTTTCGACACCTGACCAAAGCCAGAGCAGTCACCTATACTGGAACGTAGGAACCAGAACCCGCGTACACCGGAGCCAGTCGTGTCTCACCCAGAGCAGTCCCAGCCGGAGTCCCAGGCAAGCTTCCCCGAGCAGACCATCCTGATGTGCGCGCCCGATTATTTCGGCATCGATTACGTCATCAATCCCTGGATGGAGGGCAACTGCGGCAAGGCCGATCACGCTTTGGCCGTCGAGCAATGGTCGGGCTTGAGACGAGCTCTCGAGACGCAGACGGACGTGGTCCTGATTCCTCCGCAACCGGGCCTGCCCGACCAGGTCTTTACCGCCAATGCCGGAGTGGTTCTGGAGGAAAAGGTCGTGGTCAGCCGCTTCAAAGATCCGGAGCGTCAGGGTGAAGAGCCCTTCTTCCACGAATGGTTCGCCCGGCACGATTTCGACATCGCCGCCTGGCCCCACGATGTCTCATTTGAAGGCGCAGGAGACGCGCTGCTCGATCGCGGCCAGCGGATCCTATGGGCTGGATACGGTTTCCGCTCCCACAACACCATGCCCAGCTTGCTGGAAAAAACCTTCAACCGCCAAGTGATCGGACTGCGACTCATCGACCCGCGCTTCTATCATCTCGACACCTGCCTCTGCCCGTTAGAAGGCGGATATCTGATGTATTTCCCAGCCGCATTCGACGCCGCCGGACAAAGGGCCATCGCCGATCTCGTGCCCTCTGAAAAGCTGATCGAGGTCGATGCTCCCGACGCCGAGCAGTTCTGCTGCAATGCGGTCGACCTGAACCGCCAGGTGTTTATGAATGGAGCCTCCGAATCTTTGCAGCACCGGCTGCGCGAGACTGGATTTACGCCAGTCATCACGCCGCTCTCCGAATTCATGAAAGCCGGCGGAGCGGCGAAATGTCTAACCCTGAAATTGAAGGAGGAGCAAGTTTGTTAGGGGTTACCTGCCTTACGCAATTCGTCGGCGCACTTGAGGCTGGGGACTGCCAGTTTCTGCGCCTTTCCGCCGCTTGTATTCCCACCAGCCCCACAGTCCGGCCACAGCCGAAAATACGATCAGCGTGATCAGGACCGGCCAATAGTACTCGCCAAACAATTTCACGATACTTCGCCCGTAGTGATATCCCACATAGGCGAGGATCGTATAGCGAATGCCACGCCCCGCAGCCAGCGCAGCCAGAAACTTTTTCGTCGGGTACTGCATAGCTCCTGCAGCCAAAAGCATCGGAACGATCGGAAACGGCGGTGGCAGGATAGCGGGAATCGCCACCGCCGCAAATCCCCAGCGCTCAAAGATGGCATAGACCTTCTTAGCTTTCTTCGGGGAGAGCTTTTTCTCCAGCGTCTCTTTTCCACCTTTGCGCGCCATGCGGTAGGTCATATATCCGCCGAGAATGGACCCTGTAGTTGCCATAATGGCGTAGTAAATCCAGGGCTCGCGATGGTGGGCAGCGAGAATGATGGTGGCGATATCCGTGCTTCCGGGCAGAGGAATGACCGAGTTGTCGACAACGCCAAGGAGAATGAGGCCCGGACCGCCGAGATGGATCATCCAGCCCATCGCGCTCCTTTTCGACGTCTTTTTTGCCGCGAGCAAGACCGCGGACAACAGGCCTATCTTCATGTTGAGTATTGGAGGAGAATTGACCCTGAGAGGATGCAATCTTAAAAGTAATCCACCTTTCCCAGGCAATGCTTACTTGTTTCGGGCAGTCCACGCGTGCCCTGCGCGGTGCCAAGCTCGCTACTAATCGTAGTTTTCTGCCGCTGGCTACAACCCATGCGGAGTAGAATAAAGGTGTAGAACCCTACCAACACTTTGGGTTTTCTGGTGCCATGCCAACATACCAGTTATCCACGACTGGGCCCGATTCAAAAAGAAAATCCAATTTCAGTTTCAAGTTCAATTTGAGGAGGAACTCCCATGAAACGCCACTTTTGTCTTAGCGTCTTAATACTTCTGTTGCTCGCGCTCGTTCCACCCGCGCATGCAGGATTCTGCACCCTGAATACACTCACAGGAAGCTACGCCGTTGCCACTCTCGGTCAGACAGCCGGAAATCCAGGAGTGACGCTTTTTCTGGTCAACTTCGACGGTTTCGGCAACCTTTCCGGCCACGGAGCCGAAAACAACAATGGCATCCCGTCGACCGGCGTCACGACCGCCGGAACTTATTTCGTCAATATCGATTGCTCGTTCACCACGACTGCCACCGACAGTTTAGGCAATACGGTAAGTACAGCCGGCAATGTCACTGGCAACGGAGCGGTAATCATCGGGCTTTCCACGAGCGCCGGTACCGCACTGCAGTTTACAGCCTATAAGCAGCGCAAGACCGCCTGCGCCGGCCCGACCTCTGGAAGCGTTGTCCAGCAGGTCCAGACTCCGCTCACCCCGTATGGCCCCGAACTCTCCATCGCGCAAGAGACAATTACATCCAAGGGAACATATACCGGATCGTGGGTGGCGAATTTCAGCGGAGACGTATACACCGGAACAAATACGGGAACCGAGGTCGTGAATTCAGACTGCACGTACACGGCAACGACCACCGAATCTACAGGCCGCGTTTTCCATTACTTCGGGGTGAAGGGTCTGCAGCAGGACGGAGTCATGTCTATGTCGATGCTGGTCGACAGCGGCTGGGTTCGCCTCAATACCTCGCTGCTGAAGTGGTACTGAAGACCTGCGAGGTTAGGGCGCTCTCGCAACCGCTAATGGCTGGGCGGGAGAATGCCTGGGTGCTTGTACCGAGCAGAGCGCTAGATGAATCGCATTTCCGGCGCGGGCGGCAACGCGCCGATTTCGGCGGCCATTCGGTAGTAGAGAGCCAACCCTTCAAGGCACGGCGGATCCAAGTAATAATGGATGTGTTGGGTGAGGTAGACCCGCACTGTCTCTAGGGCCAGCCCGAGGCGCGGCGCCCACTCCTGGGCGATCACTTCGAGATTTTTCGGCGCGAGGCCGTGGTCCCGGGACTTCCTGAACACCTCGGCAATTTCGTGGGTGTTTCGTCCCGCCAGCGCTTCTTTCCGGATCGCCCAAAAGGCGAAGACGAAGGATTTTCCCGTGCGCGCCTTCCATTCCTCCGCCAGATCGAGAGTAAGGTAACGCTGGCGATCGACCTGCAGCGCCGGATCTCCTATAAGCAACGCAGCGTCGCATTCCGCCAGCATGGCATCGAGATTCGGCGCCATCGGTTTGTAGTGGCGCTCGCCTCCCAGCCACTTTGCAAACAATATTTTGGTCAGCGCCACCGATGTCATAGAGGATGTATCGAGCGCAACTGAATTGACGTTCGTCCAACAATCATGGGATGCCGAGCCGGTTTTCGGAACTGACTGTAGAGCGTCGTTCCGTTTGCTGACCAACAGAATAGATCGCACTGCGCGTTTCGCCGCGATCGCCACATCGGGAATGATTACGAGATTCGCAACCGTCGTATAAGCGGCGGCAGGAATAATGCCTATATCCGCTCTGGCGGCACGTAGATCATCGGCGCAAGCCGAAGGCGTAGTGTAGGAGATGTCAAAATCGACCGCTGCCGTCGCCTGCCCGCGCTCGAAATCCCACATGAGAGGAGCCGTATTCAGGTAGGAAATGGCCGAAATCTTTAACCGGCTCGTCAAGACCTGAATTCTACCAAAAGTGATGTGCGCGCCATCCTTGACAGCGTCTCCGGCTGAGTCTAGGGTCACGCCGTATGTCCACCATTCCCAATATCGCAGAACCGTTTCCTCAGTCCGCCGGCACGCCGTTGACTCCTGTTTCCCGCCAGGGACTCTGCTGGCTGGCGCTCTCGCTGACCGACGGCTTGGGCCCGGCGCGCATCAAGAAGCTGATCGAACACTTTGGCACGGCCGAGCGCGTCTTCGAGGCCAGCTTAACCGAGCTAGAAGCGACTGGCATTCGCGCCGTTTCCGCGCAATCGATTGCCACCGGCAAGTCGCTCGAACTGGCGCAGCAGGAGTGTTCGAAGGCGGTCGAGGCCCGCGCCAGAATTATTTCGCTCAGCGACCCCGAGTATCCGTCGCGCTTGAAAGAAATCTACGATCCTCCTGTCATTTTGTTCGTCAGGGGAAGCGTCGAAGTTCTATCCCAGCCCGGTATCGCCATGGTTGGAACCAGGCATCCCACGCCTTACGGCAGCGGGATGGCGGAACGTCTCTCGATCGATCTGGCTTCACGCAGACTCGTGATCGTTAGCGGCTTGGCCCGCGGCATTGACAGCGCGTCGCATCGTGGGGCCGTCGCTGCCAAAGGAAAGTCAATCGCAATCCTCGGCACTGGAATTGACATCATGTACCCCAAGGAAAATACGCGGCTCGCCGAACAGATGATCGCTCTGGGCGGAGCGCTGATCACCGAGTTTCCGGTCGGAACTTCTCCCGCGCCCCAAAATTTTCCCATCCGCAACCGCATCATCAGCGGCATATCGATTGGCGTCCTGGTGGTCGAAGCCGCCGAATACAGCGGCACGCGCATTACTTCGCGCCTTGCGCTCGAGCAGAATCGCGATGTTTACGCCGTGCCCGGCAACGTGACCAACAAAAGTTCATGGGGCCCAAATATGCTGATCAAGCAGGGCGCCAAGCTGGTAGCCACATGGGAAGACGTTTGGGAGGATCTGCCCACCGACGTGCAATTGGCCCTCGGATCCGCGCGAAATGAATCCGCCGAACCCGAAACCGCATCTCTATTCCCGGACGAAGTCAGGTCGCCCGATCAAAAAAAGATCCTCCGGTTGCTGAAGCCCGATGAATCGACGCACATTGATCAGCTGGTTGAATTGCTGGAAGACGAAATGTCAGCCTCCGAAATTTTCGCCGCGCTCTTCGAACTGGAGCTGAGCGGAAAGGTGCGCCAGTTGCCAGGGAAGAATTTTGTGAAGAGCTTCTAAGAGCAGCTGTCAGCTCTCAGCTATCAGCTTTCAGTCAAACCGGAGGATCCGTGCAGAGCTTTCGCAATCTTAGTGTTTGGGAGAAGTCACACCGAATGACGCTCGACGTTTATGCTGCTACCAAGGATTTTCCTCGATATGAGATCTTCGGTTTGACAAGCCAGATGCGGCGCAGTTCAGCCTCAATCGGAATGAATATCGCTGAAGGCTGCTGTCGCAAAGGCGATGCAGAAATGGGTAGATTCCTGCACATTGCGATGGGGTCGGCCAGCGAACTCGAATACCAATTTCTACTCGCGCATGACCTGGAATACTTGAACGATCCACTGTACGAACGCTTGATTGTGCAGGTTGTCGAGGTGCAGAAGATGTTGTCATCCCTGATGCAAAAAGTGAAGGTGTTGAACTGAGAGCTGATAGCTGACAGCTGACAGCTTGTTGCCATTCGTGCTAGCTTCAATTCCATTACCGACAGATTGAGGAACCATTGTCCAAAGGTCTAGTTATTGTCGAATCGCCGGCGAAGGCGAAAACTATCCAGAAGTATTTGGGTAAGGGGTTTTCCGTGGACGCCTCTTACGGCCATGTGAAAGACCTGCCCAAAAGCAGCCTCGGGGTCGATCTCGATAACCATTTCGAAACCGAATATGTTGTCATCCCGGGAAAAGAAAAGGTCCTGGCAAAGTTGAAAAAGTTGGCCAGCACCGCCGACCATATTTACCTGGCTCCCGATCCCGATCGTGAAGGCGAGGCCATCGCCGCGCATCTCGCCGACGAACTCGGCGAAGATTCCAGCAAGAAAAGGAAGGGCAAAAAAGGCGCTAAGCCGAAGATTGACGACATCGGAGACGGCGCCCGCATTCGCCGCGTCACCTTCAACGAAATCACGCAACGCGCCGTGAAGGCGGCCTTTGAACATCCGCGCGACATCGACCGCAACCTCGTCGACGCGCAGCAGACCCGCCGTGTGCTCGATCGCCTCGTCGGTTACCAGGTCTCTCCTCTTCTCTGGGACAAGGTGCGCCGTGGCCTTTCTGCCGGACGCGTCCAGACCGTTGCTTTGCGCCTGATCGTCGATCGCGAACGCGAGATCAAAGCCTTTGAGAAAAAAGAATACTGGACGATTGACGCCAACCTCGCCGCCGCTAAGCCTCCGGCATTCGACGCCCGTTTCCTCGGCAAAGGCGAAGAGAAAATCGAAATCACAAATGGCGAGGACGCAGAAAAAATCCGTTCAGCATTAGAAAAAGCCGAGTGGGTGGTCCGTTCCGCGGAAAAGAAAGAGCGCCGCCGCAATGCCACTCCGCCATTCACCACCAGCAAGCTGCAACAGGATTCCTCGCGCAAGCTCCGCTTCAGCGTGAAGCGCACCATGATGATCGCGCAGCGTCTTTACGAAGGCATTGAACTCGGCGACGAGGGTTTGGTCGGTCTGATCACATACATGCGAACCGATTCCACGCGGGTAGCCCCGGAGGCGATTACCGAGGTTCGCGAATACATTTCCGAACAGTACGGAGCACCGTACTTGCCCGATTCACCCAACACATATAAAGAGAAGAAAGAAGCGCAAGCGGCGCACGAAGCCATTCGCCCGACGGCTGCGATGCGCCATCCTGACCAGGTAAAACAATATCTGCAGGAGGATGAATTCAAGGTCTACAAACTGATCTGGCAGCGCTTCATTGCTTCTCAGATGAACCCCGCCGTCTTCGACCAGACATCGGTCGACATCGACGCCAAATCAGGCAACGATGTTTTCTGGTTCCGTGTCACAGGGTCGGTCATGAAGTTCGACGGCTTCCTCAAAGTTTACGAAGAATCGAAAGACAGCAAGGACGAAGAAGACGAAGAACTGAAGCACAAGCTCCCGCCGCTCGAAGCGGGGCAGAAGCTGACGCTCAAGTCGCTGCTTCCCGAGCAACATTTCACCGAGCCGCCTCCTCGCTTCAACGAGGCTTCGCTGGTAAAGGAACTCGAAGAGCGCGGCATTGGCCGACCTTCGACCTACGCCACGATCCTCAGCACCATTCAGGAGCGCATGTACGCGCAGAAAATCGGCGGCAAGTTTGTGCCTACCGAGATCGGCCTGGTCGTCACCGATCTACTGGTTGAAAACTTCAAGGATATTTTCGACTTCCAATACACCGCCCGTTTGGAAGAAGAACTAGACGAGATCGAAGAGGGCAAGCAGACCGGCAACGACGCACTCGGTGAGTTCTATAAGAAGTTTTCCAAGGATCTCCGCTACGCCGAGAAGCACATGGAAAACATCAAGCGTATGGAGAAGCCGACCGACGAAAAGTGCGAGCTTTGCGGCGCTCCGCTCGTCATCAAGTGGGGCAAGCACGGCTCGTTCTACGCTTGCAGCACCTACGACAAGGAAAACCCCGAGAGCTGCAAGTTCACCAAAGAGAATCCCATCAATCTGCCCGACCTCGACTCAGCCGACATTCAAGAGACGGCGCAAGAGGAGTACTGCGAGAATTGCGGCCGCGTCATGGTCCTCAAGCGCGGACGCTTCGGCCAGTTCATGGCTTGCACCGGCTATCCCGACTGCAAGACCACGCGCCGGCTCGATCAGGGCAAGAAGGTTCCCGACATTCCGCTCGACGAGAAGTGTCCGCAATGTGGCCGCAACATGATCCTGCGCCATGGCCGTTACGGCGAGTTCACCTCCTGCAGCGGCTATCCTGAGTGCAAGTATGTGAAGCAGAATTTCATCGGGGTGAAATGCCCGGAGTGCAAAGAAGGCGAACTCGTAGAAAAACGCGCACGCAAGGGCAACACATTTTACGGATGCGGAAATTATCCCAAATGCAAGTTCACCTCGGCGGCGAAGCCCGTGGCCGAAAAATGTCCCGATTGCGGCAGCGAGTACATGGTGGAAAGAATTCGCAAAGATGGAGTTGTAATGGCCTGTCCCAACAAAGAATGCGATTACGAGCGTGCTCTGGAAGGGGCCAGCGGTAGTGCTTCCACGGCCTGATGCGCGATTCGATAATTGAAAATTTAAGAACGAAGATTCATTGATTACGAGGCAACAAGTATGGCAAAAAAAGCGTCCCCGCACGACGGAGAACTAATTTTAAAACTCTATGATCTTCGCCGCGAAGCTGAAATGCGCAAAGCGCGCCAATGGTTTGGGGCCGAGTTCTGGCCGCAAAACGCCGCCGATTTCATCAAAGTCGCCACTTCCTTTCCCAGTCAGGAAAATACCTGGCTTCGCCAAGTCGGCGGTTATTGGGATATGGCCGCCGCTCTTGTCCTACATGGCGCATTGAACGAAGATCTTTTCCTGGAGCCGGGTTGCAGCGGCGAGATGTTTTTTGTTTTTGGAAAGATCTATCCGTTCCTTAAAGAATTTCGCGAGAAGACCAACAATCCCGACGCCTTTATGAATATCGAAAAGGTAGCCACGGGATCGAAGACGGCGCGCAAGCGCCTCGAACACATGATGATGATGTTCGAGCAACGCCGCAAAGCG
The DNA here is from genome assembly GCA_963775845.1 of uncultured Acidobacteriaceae bacterium. Lineage (GTDB taxonomy): Bacteria > Acidobacteriota > Terriglobia > Terriglobales > Acidobacteriaceae > Acidiflorens. Next base: position 818,008 of record CAVZKN010000003.1, read on the forward strand.
CAAGCCAAGCCAGCGAAGAAGGGTTGACCGTACAACGCTTCTTTATTTCTGTGATTCCCGACACACTTTGCTGCACCACTCATCTGCTATCCTAGTGCGTTGTGCGGATGCTCTGGTGGTATCTCATTCTGGGAGTCAGTCTTGCCGTGGTCGTGTCGGTTGCCCTTACGATATATATGCGGGTGCGGCGGCAAATGAACCGCTCAGCTGTGCATAGAACTGAATCCGACGGCGTCGATCATTCGGCCCCAGAACCATAATTCCGCCCCATCCGTCCCGAAGGAAAGGAAAATCATGTTGAGAGCATCGACGCAGGTTCTTGGCCGACGGAGTCTGACCGGCAGTCCTGAAAAAAGTCGCGCGCGCGAATATTCGAAACAAGCTGCGATCGTAATCACGGCCAGCCTTTTCGTAGCGCTGTGCGCTCGCGTAACCGTGCCGCTGCCCACCCCGGTTCCGCTGACGCTGGCGAACTTTGGCGTGCTTGCCGTTGGCTTGCTCCTCGGCTCGCGGCGAGGCTTCGCAGCCCTGGCCCTGTATCTCTTCGAGGGCGCAGTGGGCCTGCCTGTGTTCAGCCCCTCCCTTACTCTAGGCTTCGGAGTCGCACGTTTGCTCGGCCCCACTGGCGGATTTTTGCTGGCCTATCCGCTGGTGGCATTCGTTGCAGGCTATCTTTACGAACATATCCCTCAGCAAAGCTCCCGCCGTTTTGGCTGGGCGGCGCTCTCGGCGTCCGCTGCTGAAATCCTGCTGTTTACCGGCGGACTCGGATGGTTGGCGGTGCTCACCCATTCCGTCTCGCTCGCGCTCAAGTTTGGGCTCTACTGGTTTCTTTTTGCAGAAGTAATCAAGGTGTTTATGGCTGCTGGCGTCGCCACTCGCTGGCACCGTATGATTTCTTCACAACGGTAATCTCAGCTAGTGGCATTGTGAGTGCTACAACTAAATCGTCCTTTCGGGGGCGGTCCATGGCAAACCTGTTTTTCATGAATCAAGATTGGATTACGGAATCTTATGAGTACAGTCTCATCTCCAGTTCGCGAAATAACCGTGGCGCACAGCCCCGACTCCGACGACGCCTTCATGTTTTATGGCTTGGCCACGAACAAAATTCGCGTGCCGGGATTGAAATTCAGCCACACGCTTTGTGATATCGAGACTCTGAACCGCCAGGCGCAGGATGGCGTCTACGATGTGACCGCAATCTCGTTCCATGCCTTCCCCTACATTCAGGAAAATTACGCGCTCATGTCGTGCGGCGGCAGCGTCGGCGACGGGTACGGACCGATGCTGGTTTCAACCCGTCCTTTTACGGCGGACGAGATCAAGCACAAGAAAATCGCCGTCCCCGGCAAGCTCACCACGGCCTATCTGGCCCTCGAACTGTTCGCACCCGGCATTGAAGTAGAGGTTGTTCCCTTCGATCAGATCATCCCGCAAATTCTCGAAGGCAAGCACGAAGCCGGTCTCATCATCCATGAAGGCCAGCTCACCTACGACAAGTCAGGACTGCACCGCGTGGTCGATCTCGGCCGGTGGTGGCAGAAGGTTACCGGCCTCCCGCTCCCGCTAGGCGGAAACGCCATCAGGCGCGCCCTCGGCCCCGAAACCATCGCCAGTGTAACGAACGCTCTGCGCGAGAGCATACAGTACGCCATCGATCACCGCGAGGAAGCGCTAGCCTACGCCATGCAGTTCGCCCGCGATCTTGACTCGCAGATGGCCGACAAATTTGTCGGCATGTACGTTAACGAGCGCACGCTAGATTACGGAGACGACGGCAGGGAAGCAGTACGCCGCCTGCTCGACATGGGCCACAAAGCCGGCATCATTCCGCAAACGCCGCGTGTGGAGTGGGTGTAAGGAACTGCTGGCTTCGAGCCGCGAGCTTCGCGCAGTGGTTTCATGCCCAACTCTTAATGGTCTGTCATCCCGAGCGAAGCGAGGGATCCGCAGTTTGCCTGCAAACGGAGAGTACTCTTGAGCTATGCGGCGCCACTCGTTCACTCATTTTAGTCTGATATGTCTTGCGCTGCTCACCATCGCCGTATCGGCGACAGGACAAACTGTTCTTTTGGGAGTTCTGGAAGATGTTCCCGGCGCTTACTTTGGCGAGCCCGATTCCCGTCAAGTGCGGGTGGTATTTCGAAAAGTCGGGAAAGAGTGGGAGGCTTTTCCCAGCAACTGCCCCGATCAATCTTGCCTTAAGACAATATCTGCACAGTACCCGAGCGAAGTTGTGTGGACGATTTCCTTCGACGGGCGAAAATTGGGACAAGTGGCGGGGCAAACTCCGAAAGAGTTTAAATTTTATTCGCAAGTAGGGTTGCAGCAGATCAAAGAAGGGAATCCCGTCCCCACAATCGGGAAGAAATCGACGGAGTACGGCGGTTTTACTGGCGCCCCAGTTTATCGACCGTTGATTGCGAACTCCCAGCCGTATTTCAAGGACTCTGAATCGTGGAAGCCAGCTAAGCCATCTCCCGACTTGATCAGGTTGCTGCGCGAGCAATTTCGACAGCGGTTTCCGAAGTTCTGCAAGACCAGCAAGCAAGATGAGAGCAAGTTGGAAGCACTCTTGTACCGCGACGAAGATGTAAAGTTGGTAAAAGCCTATGCCTCGACAAAAGGTTGGACGGTGGCGCGGCTACATCTCGAAGAAGCCATCGACTGCCAAGACGAGGAAGCAGGATTCGAGATCAGTGACAAGTGGTTTGCCGTCGATCCGCAGGGGTTGGTTAACTACCTTGGTGATGGAATCTGGCTAGTCGATGCAGGAGACTACGGCAACGACGGTCGATCTGAACTTGTATTTTCGATTGACGACGACAATCGAGGCGGATACGAGATCTTCTACGACGGCTTCAAGAAGCATGCGACATTCCAGTTCAACTACCACTGAGGTAGAAGAAACCAATCGTGCTTGCTCGTAGCGCGAAGCTCCCAGCCGTTATCATAGAAAAATGCCAGCAGCCAACGGCGCCCAGACCCTTCTCATCGATGCCGATGACACGCTCTGGGAAAACAACATTTATTTCGAACGCGCGATTGCAAACTTCATCTCCTTCCTCGACCATCGCGAGCACTCGCCCGAGGCCGTTCGCCTGGTGCTAAACGACGTGGAGCGCGATTCTATCGTCAAGCACGGCTATGGCCTGCACAGCTTCGCGCACTCTCTGGTGGAAACCTTCGAAAAGCTCTCGGTCGATCCCGTCACGCCCGAGTTGCACGAGCGCATTCGTAGCTTTGCCCACCAGATCGCCGATCATCCCATCGAAATCCTTCCCGGAGTCGCCGAAACCCTGCAATATCTAGGCGAACGTCACCACCTCATCCTGATGACTAAGGGAAATCCCGCCGAGCAGTCCGGGAAGGTCGAGCGCTCGGGATTGAAGGAATATTTCTCCGCCGTAGAAATCGTGGCCGAGAAAGATGAATCTACCTATCGCTCCGCCGTCTCCAAGTACGCGCTCCCCACAGAGACGACGTGGATGGTCGGCAACAGTCCCAAGTCCGATATCAACCCTGCGCTGGCGGCTGGCTTGAATGCCGTCTTCGTACCGCATGACAACACGTGGATTCTCGAGGATGAGGAGGTTGCGGCCGCGCCCGGAGCCCAACGACTGCTGGTGGTCGAGCGCTTCTGCGATCTGCGACAACACTTTTAGCGGCAAATCTTAGGCTGAAAGTTATTGCAAACAAAAAGCCCTTGTATCGCCATCCGCAGCAAAATACAAGGGCCATATGTAAAGTAAATCCAGCCTTACTGAACCGTAACAGTGACTGGCACAGACGGTATTCCATTAGCAATCACAACTAACGAGCTGGCTCCCGTTTCCATCGCCGCCGGCACATCGAAATTCGTCGAAACCGTTGCCGTGCCTGTGGCTACGCCCATGCTGCTGTGGTTATGTGTTCTGGCGTAAAACACGTGGTGTGTAGAGTTATTCGTAATTTGTACCAGAGGATAATTGGTTGCAGTCTGGAACTCGTCGCCGAACGAATTCGCCTGCGACAATCCATTGAATTGTGTCCCCGAGATCTTATAAGTCGATCCACGAGTTACCGTAGACGTATAAGACGTAATCGCCGGCTGCCACGAAGTCTGATAAGTTCCGGTAGAAGTGTAAACCTCCGTCGTTCCTCCACCGACCAGCACTTGGCCGTTCGGCAATATCATCAGGCTGCCGGGAGTAAATAGACCGGGAGTAAGGGTCGAGCCGTTATACAAATAGGAAGTCCCTGAATCGCCTTCGACGAGCACGTCGCCATTGGTCAGGAGAACGGCAAAAGAGTCACCCGCATTGTCGTTGTTCGGAAAATTCGGGCCAACCGTCCACGTGCCCGTAAGGCTGTCATAGATGGATGTATGCCCTGGGCCGTTGTTCTTGCTGTACGATCCCGTGACAAACACGGTGCCATCCGGGCGCAGAATAGCGGGTCCAATCTCGCCAGGCGGGTAGTAACAGAGCTTCCCCCCTGGACCATAATTGATGCAGCCATCGGGAGAGGGCGAATGCAGATCGACGATGGTGCTGCCGGCCGTTATCCAGTTTTTAGCGGAAGGCGAATAGATTTCGGAGTTGGGCGCGCTCTTGACATCCTCCGTGAGAATGGAACCATCCGGCAGCAGGGTCCAGCCCTCCTCGGCATCGAAATCTTTTTTTCCCGTCGAACTAATGCTCGTCCACTTCATGGTCGCGGGGTTGAGTTCTCTCATTTGCTTGGTAAGTTTGTTGCCGATCACATAGTTGCCGTTCGGCAGCACTAATGAAGGAGAATCTCCGATATAGCTCCAGTTCGTAGGCGGCGCTACCGTGGTCCACGTGTTCTTGACCGGATCGTAGATGGCCCCCTGATTGGTAAGCGTGAAATCGCTGCCGCAGTTCGAATACTCACCGCCCTCTATGAGCAAGCGTCCATCGGCCAAAACCGCCGACGCCGTAGCGTAGGGTGCATACCCAGCAGGCAGGCTGGCGAGTTGCGTCCAGGTTCCATTGACGTAACTGCCGGTATTGTCGGGTGTGAGCTTCCACCAGTCAGAGCAGTTGTTGCCTTGCGCCATCACCGTTCCGTCGGTCAATTGAAAAGTGTAGATGATTCCATCGGGTGGCTGATTCTTGAGTGCAGTTAGGGTCTGAGCCAGCAAGGCGCCAGACACCAGCAGCAGCGCGGCAAACACCAGGAGAATGGGCTTCTTGAACAATGGACACGACCTTTCTTGAAAAACTCCCGCGAGCAGCCGGACGGAACTATTCCCTAGAGTTGGTCGGACAATCATTTACGACCCTCCTAGGACGAGAAGAAAACGCGGGGAACTAATGTTAGCAAAAGCAGGAGGCTTTGGGTAGGGACACAGGAGGCCCTTAAAGACACAGGCCGGGGAGCCCGGATTTGTATCCGGTCCCGGCCTGCGCTTCTTTCAACTTGTCCGACGACTCAGTTGTTGGGAGTCGAATCAGCGTTAGCGGTGGTAGCCGTTGAGGCTGGCGACGGCGCCGCAGCGGTGGTCGGTGCTGGTGTGCTCGCCGTGCCGTAGCGCGATAGCCGCGGATAGAACGGTGTTACTTCAAACGGCATCTTGTCGCGCGCGGACGTTATCGCGACCGGTTGCGCCTTCACCATTTCCACCTTGTCATCCCACGCATTCAGCCGGACGCGCCCTCCGAGAGGCAGAGCCGCAATCTGGTCAAGCTTGTTCCAATCGAGCGCCGGAGAGGTGGTGGCCAATTGCGCCATCCGTGTCACCGTGCCATTTTCCGTCATGTTATTTCCGAGGTGTGCCTGCAACAACGCGCTCAGTCGCGGAGCGCGCTCCTGCAGTGCCTTGATAAACAGCCCGGCCGTCTCCAGTTTCTGAGCGTAGGGCGACGCCTTCAGCATTTCCATGGCTTTCTTGTCGGCCGCCGTTTCCTCTTCAGGAATGTGTTTGAATCCCAGATTGCTGTACGTCGCGTCATCGGAGAACAGCATGCGGTCGTTGAACGCGTACTGGCTCCCCAGGTTATGTCCCAGCACGATATGAGCGAGTTCGTGCGAGAGCACCATGGCGAGGCTGCCCTCATCCGGAAGCACGTCAATCAATCCACGGCTGACAACGATCGTGTTGCCCACGCTGAACGTTTCGAGCGGCGAAGTGGTCAGCACCCGGGTGCGAACCGGACGCGGCAACTCAATATTGTTGGTGATCTGAATATTGTTGACCACGGTTTGCAGGATTTTGTCCACGTCGCCTTCTGGCGCCAGCAGTCCGGCTCGTTCCAGCCGTTCAATTACGTTGTCTTCCGCCTGCTGCTGCCATTCGCGCTCAGCGGCCAGCGGAGTCGCATCCTGCGCAGCCGGCGTATCGTCCTTCACGCTGTCGACGCGGATGTTAGTAAGTTCATCGTTCGCCGTTGTGGCCTTCAGGTTATATCCCCAGAGGCGAGTTTGCGCTTTAAAGGCAATCTGGTTCCGCGCTCCCGCGGTAAAGTCGCCTTCTTCGCTGTAGATGTAAGCGGGCACCCAATAACCCGGAACCAGGTTCAAACGCCAGCTGTCCATGTGGAAGTAGTAGTTATTGCGGTTCGGCCGAAGGTAGGTGCCATTGAGCCGCACGATGCTGAAATCTTCATCCTCAACCCAGATGCGTCCGAGGAAGCGTCCCTTGCCCGAATCTTTCTTTGGCGTCAGGTCGAATACGAGGCAACGCACGTCGCCCAGAAATTCGCGGCGCGCATAATGAAAGTCGTAGTGCTGGCGATCGAAGTCGCTGCGGTCGGCAAACACCATCCACGAGAAGCCCAGCGGCTGGTACTGGAACTTGAATTTGTTCGAGAAACCGCCAAGCAGCCGCTTCTCCATACCAATGTCGCTGTCTTTGTCTTTGTTCTTGCCTTTATTCTTGCCCTTGCCGTCAAGATAGTCGCTGCGGTCGATCGATTCGCTGAAATCCATGCGCCCGAGGAAGTAGTGATCGTCCTGCGGAATTGGCCCCAGTTGCGGATCCTGCGTGAGATTCTGCAGATAAGTCTCGACCACCGGCGTGTGTGGCGCCAGGAATTTGATCAGCGCATTCTCGCGCAGCACCACGCGGTCCACCACCTGGTCCATCGTGGTGGGCGGCGCGAGATTGTTCTGTGCCTGATTGTTGCCGGATTGTGGCTGCGTCGCCGCCACCGGCTGTCCGTTCTGCGGCGCGGCCGCCTGCGGTTGGGCCGCTGCCGTCACTACCATCGACAATATCAGCAGAGGCAAAATCATCCAGTTCATCGTGCTCGAAGGCTTGCTTGTAACCTTGTTCATCAACGTCCGCATAACTCTTATCTCCAAAGTGTCAGTACGCCATTTGAAATACGACGTGCACAATCGCGGTTGAGTCCATCGCCTGCCCGTCTCGCGAGGCAGGTTTGAAACGCATCTTGTTCGCCGCGGCTACAGCAGCTTCATCGAGACCGTGGCCTAGACCGCGGACCACGCGATTCACATGCAGCTGTCCATTTGCCGCGAACTCCACTTCGAGCAGAACTTCACCTTCCAGCTTCAGGTTGCGAGCTTCGTCGGTATAAATTGGGTTGGGTTTGTAAGTGATCTCGACCGTCGATGTCGCTGGCCCGCGCTCTTCACGTTGCACATGAATCGTGTTCTGCGCGACCACCTGCTGTCCAAATCCGGAGCTCGCCACCGCCCCGCGACCATTGCCGCGGCCATCGCCGTATCCCGGCGTCGCCACTCCATTGCCAAAATCAGCGCTCGCGACTGTTCCCTTGAGGCCTTTAGCTCCCCCGGAACCATTTCCTTGCCCCGCGCCGACCGGCATGTCGAATGAGCCCGCCGTGGCGGCGATCAACCTGCCGTTCGACTTGCCACTATTACTGGGCTTCAGACCATTGGGATCGCCAAATCCGCCCGTCTGCACTCTGGCGATCGGTGCATTCAACGTCGGCGCCGCCGAACTTCCCTGGAATTCGCCCGTGTGAATCAGCACCGGACGGGCTCCCGATACCTTCAACACCACCGGCGTGAAACTGGTCATGGTTACTTTAGGAGGTTCGATCTCCTGTGGTTGTGGTTTGGGCACACGAACCTGGCGCGGCACGACGAGCTTTGGAGCCTGGAATACTGGGTCCGGGGGCAATAATTTGGCGTGCTGCACCGGATGCGGAATCTCATGTTGTTCCGGACGCAACGAAGGAAGCGGCACTAGCGCGGTGACGTGGTAGATGTGGGTCATGACCAGCGTTTCGGGCATGATGATTCCGAACGAGATCAAAAACAGAACCAGGGCCGTGACCATGCCATAGCTGGTGGCAAAGGTCCGCCAATCCCAGCGTTTTTCTGGCAATAAGCCAAGTTGAAAATTGCGATCTGCCGTCGGCATCAATGACTCCAAAAGGGGACCCAAACGGGGGAGATCGCTCGGGACTGGAGTCTTCACCTTAAGAGAGTTTGGGCAGGGGGTAAACGTGTCGCCTGCGCCTGTCCTTTGGTAACAAACTTCTGGGATTGGACCAGAGCTGAGAACAGACAGGAACTTACTTCGCGGCTACTGGCCGGCGTTGCGCAAAGAAATAGAAAACCGGAATTCCTGCCAGAATGACCAGGCATCCGCTCGCCGAACTCTTTAGATTATCCGTGAACGTGTAGTAAAGAACCGCAGTCGAAGCTAGTATGAAGAGCGCCGGGACGACGGGATATCCAAGCACGCGATAAGGTCGCACCGCGTTTGGTTCCCGGCGTCGAAAAGCGAACACCGTACTGCCGGTGATCATGTAGAAGAGCCATTCCGCAAAAATAGCAAGAGAGAAAAATTGCCGGAAGGTGCCTCCAAGCAGCAGCAGAACCACCGCCAGCGCGCATTGCGCGATGATTGCCACCGACGGAGTATGAAAGCGTGGATGGACCCTGGCGATGGATTGAAAAAAATATCCGTCGCGCGCCATGGCGAACGGAACTCGCGCCCCGCTCATAGTCGAACCGTTAAGCGTCACCAGCATGGAGATCGCCATGCCCCCTGACACCAACCCCGCACCCGCGTGCCCGAGAACCAGTGCCACCGCGTCGGACGCCGGACGCTCCGAAGCGGCAACAGCAGCCGCCGGCAGCACATACTGCACGGCGGCGTTCACCAGGATGTAAAGCGCGCCGACGGTGGCCACGCCCCAGACCAGAGCGAGCGGAACATTGCGTTGCGGATTCCGTATTTCGCCCGCCACCATGTTCAGATCGTTCCAGCCGTCATAAGCCCAAAGCGCGGCCACGAGCGCCGCAAAGAATCCCGTAACGCCGCCCTTCGCGCCGGCAAATTCGGTGGCGAAATTCGCCCACGTTCCCCCGGAGTACGAAAAGCCAATCGCGGCAATGCCGACGATGATCCCGACTTTCAGCAGGGTAAAAAGAAATTGAAATTCTCCCGCGCGGCGTACGCCGATATAGTTCAGCCACGAGATCAGAATCGCTGCCGCGATGGCGACCAACTGCCCGTAGTTGACCACGAAGGGGTGAGAGAGCCACCGCTCCGAAAAAAATGGCTGCGAAAAGAATGAAAAGACCGGAAACGTTCCCAGGATGCGCACAAAGCCGGTGGTAATCGTCGCGATCGACGCCGGCTTCGAGATCAGAAACGTCGTCCATGAATAAAGAAATCCAGCCAGCGGCCCGTAAGCATCGCGAACATAAACATACTCGCCGCCGGCCTGCGGTTTCATGGCTCCCAGTTCGGCATAAGTGATGGCCCCGAAAAAAGAGAGCAACCCGCCGACGATCCAGGCGAGATAAACGAGTCGCGCCGACCCAACCGCCCGCATCATTTCGGCGGGCACAAGAAAAATCCCGCTGCCGATAATGGTGCCGACCACGACCGCCCCGGCGTGCGAGAGGCTCAGGTCGCGGGCGAGTTCAGGCCGATTAGGACTGCTTGCCACTTCATCCATATTGAGGGCACGATTCTAACCGCAGAGTTCGCCGAGCGCGCGGAGAATCTTGCTCGAGTTTCTTTGAGGATAATTCTTCCCTCTGCGTCCTCGGCGATCTCCGCGGTTCAAGTCTTCGATGGAAGCTTCCACAAACTGCTGGCCGCATATCCCACCGCAAAAGTCACGCAAGTTCCAATCGCGACCCACCAGGTGAATGCCACCTGCGACCACCGCCAGAGATAAACTTCCATCGCCAATCCGCAGACCATGCCCAGGATCGCGCCCGCCTGGTTCGCGCGCCGAGTCAATACTCCAAGCAGGAAGACTCCGAGCAAAGCTCCGTAAGCGATCGAAGCGATCTGCAAACCTACTTCCACCACGCGCCCCACCCGGCGCAGTGCCAGCACTGCCAGCACAAATAAGACCAGCGCCCACAGAACCGTTGCCAGTCGCGCCAGACGCAAGCGAGCCGCTTCACTAACATTGGGACGAAAGCGCAGATAGAAATCTATCATCGAACTCGAAGACAGCGAATTCAAAGCCGCACTCAGGTTCGACATGGCCGCCGCAAGAATCGCCGCGATCAGCAACCCAGCGATCCCGTGCGGCATGCGGCTGACGATAAACGTAGGATAGATCCGGTCCGCCCGTCCGAACGATGCCGACGGCACGCGATAATACGCGAACAGCATGACCCCGACAAAAAGAAACAAGGCAAACTGCAAGAAAACGGCGACTCCGCTCGACAGCAGCGCCAGCACCGACTGCCGTTGATTCCGGGCCGCCAACAATCTCTGCACGATAAGTTGGTCCGTCCCATGGCTGGCCGTGGTCAGGAAAGCTCCCCCGATGATCCCCGCCCACAGCGTATAAGGCCAGGTAAAATTCACAAACGGCCAGCGCCCGGAAATCGACGCATCGACTACCTGGAATTTGTGCAGGCTGCCCGCTATCGACTGCACCGTTCCCCATCCTCCAGGAACAAGATGCAGAATCGTCATCAGGCCGACGAAAGTTCCCCCCACGTAGATAAAGGTCTGCACCACATCGGTCCAGATGACCGCCGCGAGCCCGCCTTCAAAGGTGTAGATCAAGGTCAACAAAGTGATGATCGCAATAGACGTCACCTCGCCCGTACCCAGTGCAATCGAGACCACAATGGAGACGGCATAAACCCGCACGCCTTCCGCCGCCGCCCGGGTCAAGAGAAAAAGGCCGGCAGTAACCGTCCTCAGATGCGGCCCAAACCGGCGCTCAATCAACTGATAAGCCGTGTAGAGTTCGCCGCGAAAATACTGTGGCAGCAGCACAAAACTGATAATGACTCGTCCCACCACGTAACCCATCACCAGTTGCAGAAAAGTGAAATTGGAATCGTAAGCCAGCCCCGGAATGCTGATAATGGTTAGTGTGCTCGTCTCCGCTGCGACGATCGACAGTGAAATCGCCCACCATGGAATCTCACGGTCGGCCAAAAAGTAGTCACGCATCGTTCGCTGCCCTTTGCGAAAGCGCAGTCCGAACAAGGTGATCCCGGCCAGGTAAACGGCAACGATCAGGAGGTCAAGACGGTTTAGTCCCAAACGTTCCTTCCCGCGTTAGCGCGGCTCGCGGAGTTCTCCGCGGCGAGTAAGTGTTCGCAGCATTGTAGATCACGCCCGTATGGAGACGGAGCCTGCTCCGTCTAGCCTTCGCCGCGATCAATTTTCAGCCATGCTGTGTTAGAACTAGCGCGATGGCCTATTACCTGGGAGTTGACGGTGGCGGCACCAAGACGCGTTGCGTTCTGGGCGACGAAACCGTGGTGCTTGCCCAAGCCATGGCGGGCGGCAGCAACATCGTTCGACTTGGCGAGCAGCAGGCGAGGGAAGCCCTGCACACCGTAATCCGCCAGGTCTGCACCACAGCAAGGATTGCTCCCCACCAGATTCGCGCCGTGTGCATTGGCGCCGCCGGCGCCGCGCGGCCCGAGATTGCGGACAAAATTGCCGGCATTGTGAAGGAAGTACTCGTTCCGCTCCATGGCGCGCAGTCGGTCTCGGCGCAAGCCAAAATTGAGGTCGTCGGCGATGCCCTTGTCGCGCTCGAATCCGCTTTCGCTGACGGCCCCGGCGTCATCGCGATTGCCGGGACAGGCTCCATCGTTTATGGACGCGATGCCGGTGGCCACACCGCGCGCGCCGGAGGCTGGGGCTTCGCCATCTCCGACGAAGGTTCCGGTCACTGGATCGGCCGCCGCGCCATCTCCGCTGTTGTGAGCGCTCACGATCAGGCGCTCGACACCTCGCTCACTGCCATGATCCTCCACGCCTGGAAACTCACCGGCATTGACCAACTGGTGCAACAGGCCAACGCAACCCCCGCGCCCGATTTCCCCCGCCTGTTTCGCGTGGTGCAGCACGCTGCAGCCGAAGACGACAGCCTGGCTCATGGGCTCTTGTCCGAGGCTGGAGCGGCCTTAGCCAGCCTCGCGGCGATAGTTGTCCGGCGTCTATCAGCCACTTTGCCAGTCGCCATGACCGGCAGCGTATTTCGTCAATCTCCGCTAGTGCGCCAGGTGTTCGAAACCGCGCTGCGCAAGGATTTCCCCGGCATTGAGGTGCATCAGGATCTAGCCGAACCCGTAGAAGGCGCCCTGGCCCGAGCAAGGCGTCTGTAGAGACGGGGCTGGCCCCGGCTCCCCGCCTGCGATCAAGAAAATTATGGCAGAGAAGGCGCGAGACTACGGAACCCAGTCCGCGATAAACACATTCGTCTCCCGCTGCGCTTTTCCGTTGCGGTGCGAAATCCATACCAGCGTTTTTCCATCCGGGCTGAACATAGGGAACCCGTCAAAGCCGTCGTAGTAAGTGATCCGCTCAAGGCCCGTGCCGTCGACATTGATTGCGTACAGCTCAAAATTCCCCATCCCGCCCGTCGACCCAACATTGGTGGCGAAAATAATTCTTTTTCCATCGGGAAAAAACGACGGCGCAAAACTGGCCGCATTCAGATTCGTCAGCTGCCGCTTCCCGCTGCCGTCCGCCTTCATGATCCAGATTTCAAGCGTTGTCGGACGTATCAGATTCTGCCCCAGCAGCTCTTTGTACTCAGCAATTTCCTTTTCCGTCTTGGGATGGTAGGCGCGATACACGATCCACTTCCTGTCCTTCGAATAGAACGGTCCGCCATCATATCCGAGTTCATGGGTGAGTTGCTTCACGCGCTTGCCATTCGCGTCCATCGAATAAATGTCGAGGTCGCCGTTGCGCAGGGAAGTGAAGACAATCTTCTTGCCGTCCTCGGAAATCGTCGCCTCGGCATCGTACCCAGGCGTCGTGGTGAGCTGTTTCAAATCCGATCCATCCAGTTTCGCTGTGAAAATGTCGAACGCCGGATAGACCGCCCAAACATAGCCCTTCGAGTAATCGGGACGCGGCGGGCAAGAGGCGTCGGCGAGGTGCGTCGACGAATAAAGGATTCTGTCATTGCTGGGAAAAATGTAGCTGCAAGTCGTGCGTCCCCTGCCCGTCGAGACCATCTTCTGATCGCTGCCGTCGGAATTCATAACAAAGATCTGGTCACACTGCAGGCTGTCGCGCGTCGATTGAAAAATCAGCCGCTTGCCGTCCGCCGAAAAATAAGCCTCCGCGTTCGACCCGCCAAAAGTAAGTTGTCGAATGTTGCGAAGATGCTTTTCCTCGGGAGTTGCCAGAGAGTTTACGCTGCTCTGAGCAAGACCCAAGCGTCCTGCGGCCAAGCCGCCAAGCACCAACAACCCTAGAAGCAATCTTGAAGTCTTCATCGGAGGAAGAGTGTAGCAGGCATAGTGTGGCGCCGGCGCCTCCACCCGCATTTCTTGTGTGCTGATCAACCTAATGTGCTTTCTGGCGAATCTCCTCCATCAACGCTTGGGTGGTGGAGACGTCGATGCCATACTGTTCCCCGCCGCGCACGATCGGACCGCCAATTGCATCGAGTTCCAGTTGTCGCCCGGCAGCGACGTCCTTCTGCATGGAACTGCGCATGGTAGCAGGAGCGCTTTCGAAGCGCGTCTGCACCAGCGCTGCGTCAAGCTCGGCTCCGCTGGCATTGCCCACCGCGCAAGTCTCGACGATCGCGGAGTGCAATTTCCCTTTCCACTCCGCGTTGGCGCCAACCTCCCCTAGATTCAATCCCGATGCAGAAGTAGTCAGCGCAAACGGTGCCAAAAACGACATCTTGCTCCACAGCAAAGTCCGCTCGTTCGCCATGAACTGGCAGGTGAATCCAAGCTTGCCCAGTTGTTTGACGATTTCGCCCAGGAGCGCCTCTCCGCTCGAGGCGAGGTTGAGAATGACGAACGGTGAGCGCTGAACAAATTGGCCCGGGGCCGTCCGCTCCGCTTCTACCGCGATCGTGCCCGGAACCACGTCCTCCTGGCCAAATCGTTGCCGCAGGACGGCGACGTGATCCACTCCATTCAGCAAAGGAATCACGCAGCCCGGCGCAGTCTTCACCGCTTCCAGCGCCGGCTCGAGCTGATAAGTTTTGGTGGCGATCCACAGCACATCCACTGGCTGCGTCAAGGTCGCGACAGCCTTGGCGGGCGCGACGATTGGGCCCATCGGTCGGTCGAGCGTCAAGTTTGCAGGATAAGCTGCCAGCCTCTCCGGGCGCACGATCATCGTGACGTCTTCGCCCAGTGACGACAACGCTGCGCCGATCAAGCCGCCAATCGCTCCCGCTCCTAAAATCGCATGTTTCATCTCAGCTCCTGATGATTAGTTTCAACGTATATAGCAGAAATCGCTCCTGGATGCAGCCTCTACCTCCTTCGACTCGCCTTTACGCTGTCCCGTCGAATCTGTCACACTGACCACTGGCCACCGTCCACTGACCACTGATTCTCATGGGCAAGATTCACGTTCTCGCCGAAAGAGTTGCCAACCAGATCGCCGCCGGCGAGGTGGTCGAGCGCCCCGCGTCGGTGGTGAAAGAGTTGCTCGAGAACGCGCTCGACGCCGGTTCTACGCGCATTCGCATACAGGTCGAAGCCGGCGGAAAGAAGTTGATCCAGATCACCGATAATGGCTGCGGCATGGTGCGCGACGACGCCATGCTGGCCTTCGAACGCCATGCCACCTCCAAGATTCGCGATACCGAAGATCTGCTGAGCATTTCGACCCTGGGATTCCGTGGCGAAGCGCTGCCGTCGATCGCCTCCGTTGCCCGCTTGCATCTGGAAACGCGCGCCGATGAAGAAGCGGCCGGAACCGTCCTGGAAATTAACGGTGGCAAGATAATCCGCGTAGAAGAAGCCGGCCTGCCGCTCGGAACTTCGATCACCATTCGAGACCTTTTCTTCAATACGCCGGCGCGCAAGAAATTTTTGCGCTCCGAATCGACCGAACTTTCTCATATCGCCTCGCTCGTCACTCACTACGCACTCGCGCATCCTGACAAACATTTCGAACTGCACTCGTCGACGAATGCCTTGCTCGTAGCGCCGCCGGTGGCTGATCATCGGGAGCGCGTTTATCAAGTCTTCGGACGCGAGACTCTCGATCAGCTGATCCCTCTAGCCGCGGTGCAGCAGTTGGAACGAGTGGGCCTTCCGCAGCCTCCGCCGTGGCGCCGTGTAGACCCGTATGGCGCGGGCGCTCCCGCCCGCGAAACTTTGCCCTCCAAGTCACAGGACGCAAGCTCGCCCAGTCCAGCAGATTCGCAACAAGAGCCTGCCCCAAGCCCTTCGCAAGATATCTCCGCGCCACGCGAGCAGGATTTCGGAGAAGTCCGCTTGCATGGCTTCGTTTCCAAGCCCGAAATTCAAAAGTTGAATCGCAATTCGATTTTCATCTTTGTCAACGGACGCCTGATTCGTGACCGTCTCATTCAGCATGCTGTGATCGAGGCCTATCGCAATATTCTGCCGCCAACGGTTTTTCCGGTGGTCCTGCTTTTCCTCGAGATGCCGACCGCCGAGGTGGATGTCAATGTGCATCCCTCGAAAACCGAGGTGCGCTTCCGCCAGCAAACCGTGATCCACGATTTTGTGCGCGAGTCGGTGCGAGCCGCATTGATGAAAGCGCGTCCCGTGCCGCAATTCCTTAAGGAAATAGGAGCGCAGCCTTCGGCGACTCCGGGGCTCAGCAGTCCCAGCATGGGTAGTACGCATTTCTCGGAGGCCGAACTCGGAGCAGGAAGTCTGCACCCTGCGCCCTGGCACGACTTCAGCGATCCTGCAACTGCCGGCGGATTCGCATTGCAGGCGCCTCCGCTTCCCGCAGCGACCGCGCGCTTTGACTTCACAGGAGGCATCGCGGTGGAGGCCAATGCGGCCGTTTCGCTGGCACGCGATCCTGAAGCAACCGTTCAAGAACATGCCGATTTGCAGTCAATAGACGTTCAGCCCGTACCCGATCACGGTTGCGCTCCTCCGATCGCACAAGAGCCACAATCTGCGGCGACTCTCGAGTCGCTGCGAACGTTGCGCCCACTCGGTCAGATTCGCAATTCCTTCATTCTCGCCATCAACGAAGAGGGTCTTTGGATCATCGACCAGCATGTAGCGCATGAACGCGTGCTCTTCGAAAAAGTTCTGCGCGAGCGCAACGCCCAGCGCGTGGAAAGCCAGCGCTTGCTGATGCCCTTGCTCATCGAGTTGACTCCCGCCCAGCAAGCCATCTTCAGCGACATAGCCGAGGAGCTGGCCCGCAACGGTTTTGAGGCTGAGCCTTTCGGCGCGCGCAGCGTCTCTGTAAGAATGGCTCCCGCGGGAATCGAGCCAGCCCAAATCGAGCGCCTGCTCAACGAAATCTTCGAGCAACTAGCCCGCGAAGATCGGGCGATCAGCCTGGAAGCGGTGCGAACGCGCATAGCCGCTTCCATCGCCTGCCACGCGGCGATCAAGGTCAACATGCCGCTCGAACAACAGAAAATGGAATGGCTCCTGTCCGAGTTAGCCAAGACCGAACATCCCATGTCCTGTCCGCATGGACGCCCGGTGGTGCTGCGCTATTCCATGCAGGATATTCAGAAGGCATTCAAGAGACTCTAGCCATCAGCCATCAGGTAAACCTTTTCAATGGGAATGATTATTTCACCGCGAGCGTAAACGAAGGGTTAAGTTTTTGACTTACCTGATGGCTGACGGCTGACGGCTGAACCTGTGTTCTAATCAACATCATGACCGAGATGGAGCTCCATCAAGCTCGCGCGCAAAAGTGGCACCTCGACGGCCAGCCGATCCGCACGCTCGACGAAGCGCGCATCTTCCTCGAATCGGTAGGATTCTGCCTGATGTATCCCATGCGCCCGCCGGTTCTGGTTCCGACTTTTATTGGAGCCTGGGTCGGAGCTGATGACAAACTTCCCACGCAGCAGCATGCTTATGCCGACCAGCGTGCTAAAGATGCGACCGAGTTGATGGTGCGCGCGCTGCGCGATCGCGCCGCCTTTGAGGCTCCGCTGTTCGACGAGAATAATGCTTTCCTGCTGGCCGCTTCGGTCTTTCCTTATTTCTACGCGCTGATGGGCGAGCGCAATCCGCGCCAGGCACCGGATTCCGGCCCGCGCTCGCCCTATTCTCCGCTGGCCTGCGATGCTTTTGAGATCATCCGGCGCAGCGGCCCGATTTCGAAGTCGAAGCTTGGCGAACTGCTTGGCGGATCGGTTTCCAGCGCTGGCCTCGATCGCGGGCTCGGAGAGCTCTGGGCCAAGCTGCGCATCACGCGCGTCGACTACTCGGTCGAAGAAGGCTCGGTGTGGGATGAGTTGTCGCGCTGGGCTCCCGATGTGGTCCGCGAGGGTGTTGGAATCTCGGTTCCCGAAGCGCTCTCGGCGCTGGTTTCGAAATATCTGGATTGCGTGGTTGCGGTCGACGAAGGGGACGCGGAAAACTTCCTGGCCAATTTCGTTCCGCGCACGCGGGTGAAAGAAGCGATCCATGCCTTGCTGGCCGCGCGCGAGTTGAGCTTCGTGCACGTTGGCAGCAAGTCGCTGCTGCAGGTGACTCCTCCCAAGCAAGTCTATGTGGCTAAAGCACGTCCGCAGCGGGTGAGCTGAGCTTCAACGGCAGCTTCAGTCTTTCGGTTCTCGGTAAAATCTCCAGGCGGCGATTCTCCGTTTGTTCGCCGAAAAATAATTTTCTTGAGTTAGTTAAAGAGAGAATAGGGTTTTCCGGGTTTGGTGTTTACTGATTGGTAACAGGGCCCCCCCCCAATAGCCGGTCTATTGGAATCAATACTTTGGCCGGTGTTCTGCAGCCAGGTCTTTGAGGAATAAGGACTTAGAGGTAAAGTCTTTATTCTTCTTTGACTTAGGGACGTTTCGGGCTCGGTGGGCAGGCGCAGTCGCTGCCTCGGGGCGCCGGACCACCGTTTCGCCCCAATCAAAAAGTCAAGCTTGACAAAGGCGAGGCCGCGAGAGGGGGCTGATCGTTGTTCCTGCGTCATCGGTTCCTGCGTCATGACTTTTGGGCAGTGAAAGAGCTGGAAGCCAGATTTTCGTCGGCCTGCGAGGGAATCCCAGGTGACGCCAACCATCCATCACAGCAATGTTCTCGCCGGCGTTGCAAGTTGTTTCACATTGACGCGAACGGCGATTGAGCGGACAATGGCAGCCGTTTTTGGGGTCAGGAAGGAAATTCCGGGGTAGATTGACGAACGCGAGGAGAGCACCATGATTACAACCATGATTTCCAAAATGTTTCGCATCGCTTTAACGATTGTTCTAGCCAGCTTTGCGTTTAGTTCCGCTGCCTGGGCGGCGACCTGCTCAAACGCATCTCTGAGGGGCATCTACGGGTCTTTGGGCGAGGGCACGAACCTTGAGGGTCAGCCCGAAGCCAACCTCTTCCAGTTCAAGCTTGACCTATCCACAGGCACGTTTACAGGAACGGATGAAACCGGGGCTTCTGTTGGTGGAACATACAAAGTCGCTTCAAACTGCACCGTCAAGGGTACGACCATGAAAGGCGGAAGCACTCACCCTTTCTCTGCTGTGGTCACTTCCGCCGGGTTGCAATCGGTTAGCGGAAACCCAGGCGCTACCAATGGAGGTTTCTGGGTGGCACAAGGTTCCCCCACCTGCACCAATGCCGGAGTTATGGGTAGTTTTGGGTTGGCAGTGAGGGGGAGTTTCCTCGCAGGGGCGCCGTTCACGGGTCCAGTGATCCTCGTCGGCGAGTTAGCATTAAGGGTTAACGCTTCTGGGGATGGAGTGATACGCGGACACATAGCGGGTAGCGAGAACGGCACGATTCTCACGTTCGCTGAGGAACCAGTCACAGGGTCTTACTCGGTCGATGCGAACTGCAAGGGCACACTTACAATAACGCCGAAAGGCGAGTCCGCATTGAATTTCAGCTTCGTGATTGTCGATCGGGGGAAAGAAATGCTTGCTATTGAGACGGACGCAGACACTGTTGTCACCGCTACCCTGCAGCGGTAAGTTTTCGATTCCGTGGAGACTATCCCAAATCGCAACCAAAACTCCGTGCCGCCCGATGTTTGGGCGACTTTTTGCATCCTGCGGAAGTGGCCGCACCGCTAACTTCTGCAACCAGGCGATTTCGCTCCTGAGAATTCAGGCCCGGCGCGCGTCGCCGATTAGACGACATCCCCGAAGATAACGTTGCGTACAGTCACGGCTGCCACAAAGACCGCGGGTAGCGCTAAGTAGAGGGTGATGAGTTGCGTCATATTATTCTCCTTAATGTTTTGATTAGTAGAGTGGCGGCGTTGGACCTTCGGACACCGGTATGCGCTTCTGACGAGTCTTCGTCTGAAGAGGAACGGCCGCTGGTCGGGCATTCCGTTTGTACCGGGAACGAAAGTACATTGCTTGCCATGTCCAAATTCTACGAGAACGTGGGAATTTGGCCAGGTCCCCTAAGGACAATTACGCCTGGTAACCGACGTAACGTCACTGAAAAACTCAGGCGCCCTCGATCGTGCAAGTTGTTCGGCGTCGTCATCGTCATTGCGGATTAGCGAATCCTCGACAGGATGCTTCGTAGCACCCGTAACTTCCTTTGCTCCCGTTGGCTTGGCTTGTCTCGCCTGCGCAGGATTCGACTTTCTTTTCAGGCGACAAGTCCCTGTCACTGCGGGCTTCTGCGCTGCGTGTACAATTCTTGCTTCGCCTGGTGACCTTCGCCAAGAGCGGCGGGAAGATGACGAATCCTTCGGAACGCAAACTGATCATTGCCATCGATGGGCCCGCGGGAGCGGGGAAGAGCACGATTGCCTCGCGGCTGGCGCGCAAGCTGGGCTACGTGAATCTGGAGAGCGGGGCGATGTATCGGGCGCTGGCGCTGAGGGCGATCCAGGGAGACGCTTCGTTTGACGATGAAGAGGCGCTGGTCAAGCTGGCGCAGGCTGCGCGCATTACGCTGGACCGCACGATTGGCGGCAATCGCGTGTTGCTGAATGGCATCGATGTTTCGTCGCGCATCCGCGAGCGCGATGTGACGGAGGGAGCGTCGCGTGTGTCGGTGCATCCACGGGTGCGGGAGTGGATGGTGGAGCGGCAGCGCGAGATGGGCGTGGGCGGCGGGGTGGTGATGGAAGGGCGGGATATTGGGACGAAGGTTTTTCCGGATGCCGACTTGAAGATTTTTCTGGATGCCGATCCGGTGATTCGAGAGCAGCGGCGGCTGGATCAGCAGAAGGCAAAGGGGGCATTGGCCGGGAACATGCCGGGGAGCATGGCGGAGAGTATGGCGGCGGAGTTGCGCGAGCGGGACCGGCGGGACCGGACGCGGGCGGCTTCTCCGCTGGTGGCGGCCGAGGATGCGGTGGTGCTCGACTCGACGCATATGAGCGAGGATGAGGTGCTGCGGCGGATTGGGGAGTTGGTGGAGGAACGGATGGCGGGGATCCGCAGCCGGTAGCGGCTCGCGCGCTCGCAGGAAAGACCAACGATGGCGACGTGATCTCGTCATGATCAAGGCGCGCGTTGAGCAGCTATTTTTGCAGAATTCGCCGCGCCAGTTCCGCACGGGGAACGGTGACTTGTTCGCCCGTTGCGAGATTCTTGAGTGCAAACGCGTTGGCGGCTACCTCGTTTTCGCCGACGATAAGGACATAGCGGGCTCCTAGCTTGTCGGCGGTCTCGATGGACTTTTTCATGCGAAATGATTCGTCGCCGAGTTCGACAACGAGATCGGGAGAGTCGGTACCGCGGCGAAGTTCGCGGGCGAGGCGGGCGGCTTCGCGATTCATTCCGGCGCCTAGTGGAGCGATGTAGACGTCGGGGTTGCGGAAGACGGACTCGGCGGTCGTGGACTCCATGAGCGATAGGACGAGACGATCTTCTCCGATGGCGAAGCCGATGCCGGGAGCGGGCGGGCCGCCCAGCGCTTCCGACAAGCCGTCGTAACGGCCGCCGCCGAGGATTGCGTTCTGGGCTCCCAGCGCGCCGTGGGTAAACTCAAAGGCAGTTTTTTGATAGTAGTCCAAGCCCCGCACCAGGCGTGGGTTTTCGACGTAGGGGATGGAGATCGCATTGAGAATGTCTTTGACCTGCTCGTAGTGCTTGCGGCAGTCTTCGTCGAGAAACTGGCTGATGGTGGGCAGAGTGGCGATGATCGGCTGATCCTCGGGAACTTTGCAGTCGAAGACGCGCAGGGGATTGGTGACGGCGCGGCGCTGGCAGTCGGCGCACATTTTGTCGACCACGGGAGCAAGAGCGTGGCGCAGAGCGTCATTGAATTTTGCGCGGTCGGCAGGGCAGCCGACGGAGTTGAGTTCGAGGGTCCAGTTGGTGATGCCGACGCGGTCTAACAGCGTGGCTACCAGTTCGAGGACCTCGGCGTCTCTGGCAGGGGACTGGCTGCCGGCAGTCGAGGGGCCGATGATCTCGGCGTCGATCTGGTAGAACTGGCGGTAGCGTCCTTTTTGCGGGCGCTCGCGCCGGAACATGGGGCCGATGGAGAAAACTTTGTTCAGGCCACGATCCCAGAGATTGTGCTCGATGTAGGCGCGCACGATGCCGGCAGTGTTCTCCGGGCGGAGGGTGAGGGATTGGCCCTTGTCGCTCTCGGCGCGGCCGCGATCCTCCCAGGTAAACATTTCTTTGGAGACGATATCGGTCTCTTCGCCTACTCCGCGGGCGAAGAGTTCGGTGGACTCGAAGATGGGCGTGCGGATTTCGTGGAAGTTGTAGGCGCGGAAGACGTCGCGCACGGTGGTTTCGACGAAGTTCCAGAGCGCGGTGTCGGGCGGGAGAAGGTCGCGGGTTCCGCGGGGAGATTTGATCATGTGCGCTATTCGCTGGTCGTTGTTCGCTGTTCGCTAGGTTCCTATAGGCACAGCATTTCCGTCAGTATGTGCTTCATTAGTGTAACGTCGAATTGCGTGTAGCGGATTGTTTCGCATCGACGGACGTAAAAAAATAATCACACTGGCCTATGAAGAACATCCAATTTCTTTTGAATTGGAGGATCGCTTGTTCCAAAGAGTCTATCTGGCGGCTTTTTTAATTACATCCCTAGGGCTTGCGGCGGCGCAGCAGTCTAGCGCGCCGGGGAAGCCGCTTCCGCCGGGGGCGATGCAGGCCAAGGTTAAGGCCGCTTGCACGCAGTGTCATAATACCGGGCGCATCACCGAGCAGCACATGACCCTGGCGCAATGGTCGAAGGAACTGGAAAAGATGGAAGGGCTGGGAGCTTCGATACCTGACGAGCAGCGGAAGCCGATGCTGCAATATCTGGCGCGGAACTTTGGTCCGAAAAAAGGTGCAGCCAAAGCGGCGGTTAAGCAGCCTGGAAATGGATCCTATTAGCGGGCTTGCGGACCGCTCACAACATCTAGGCAAAGCGCTGCCGACCCAACGGCCGCTCGGGCCATTACGACAGCGCCGCCCTGTTTTGAACTAGCGTGAGGATGCGTGGTTTAGCGGCTGAGTTCAAGTGCTTGTTTAGGTACGCTCCACTCGCGGAGAAATTCTTGACCACGCGGTACACAGAGGCACACAGGGGAAAACCTCGGCTCCCCCAATTTATTTTGCCTCTTCTGACTTCTGCTCTGGCTTTTCCTCGCTCGCCGAGGATGCGTGTTTTTCTGGACGCAGCAGCGGGAAGAGAATCACATCGCGGATGTTGTGCGAGTCGGTGAAGAGCATGGCCAGACGATCGATGCCTACTCCCACGCCTCCGGCGGGAGGCATGCCATAGCTGAGGGCGTTGATGTAATTTTCGTCCATCTGGTGAGCTTCATCGTCTCCGCGCTCGCGCTCTTTTAGCTGCGATTCGAAGCGCTCACGCTGATCTTCGGGGTCGTTGAGTTCGCTGAAGCCGTTGGCGATTTCCATCTGGCCGGCAAACATTTCAAAGCGCTCGGTCCAATCGGGCTCGTCGGGTTTTTGCTTGGATAGTGGCGAGACGGCGGTAGGGAACTCGTAGATGATGGTGGGCTGCACGAGGTGCTCTTCGGCAATGGCCTCAAAAAGATTCGCGATGGTCTTGCCTACCGGTTCGGTGGCGTCGTAGGTCAGGCTGATGCCGGCATCGCGCACGCGGTCGACCAGCGCTTTGACCGATTCGTGGCTGGCGAAATCGCTGACTCCGGGCTTCGCTCCTGCCTTTTCGGGCCAGAACCGGGAGATGGCCTCGCGCATGGTCATGCGGCGCCAGTTGGCGTGCGACCAGTCAATCTCGTTGTCTCCCCACTTCGTTTTCATGCCGCCGGTGACGTCTCTTACGGCCTGCTCGATCGAGCCCTGGGTCGTCTCCATTATGCCGAGGTAGTCGGTATAGGCCTGGTAGGCCTCGAGCATGGTGAACTCGGGATTCCAGCGCCAGCCCAGGCCTTCATTGCGGAAGTTGCGATTGATTTCGTAGACGCGATCGAAGCCGCCTACGGTGAGGCGCTTTAGATAGAGTTCGGGCGCGATGCGCAGGAACAGATCCATGTCGAGGGTGTTGTGATGCGTCTTGAAGGGGCGCGCGACCGCACCGCCCGCGATCGGATGCATCATGGGAGTTTCGACTTCGATGAAGTTTTGCGAATCGAAATAGTGGCGCAGCGATCGGACGAGCTTGCTGCGCTTTAAAAACACTTCGCGGACCTCGGGATTCATCACCAGATCGACGTAGCGCTGGCGGTAGCGGAGTTCCACATCGGTTAGGCCGTGAAATTTTTCGGGCAGCGGCAGCAGATCCTTGGAGAGGAAGGTCAATTCCTCGGCGTGAATGCTGAGTTCGCCGGTGCGGGTGCGAAAGAGGTAGCCGCGGACTCCGATGTGATCGCCCAGGTCGAGGAGCTTCCAGAGTTCGTAGCCGGCATCGCCGATGGCATCCTTTTTGACGTAGATCTGGAGGCGCTGGCCGTTCTGCTGCAGGTGGGCGAATCCGGCCTTGCCCATGAGGCGGATGGCCATGATGCGTCCGGCAACACGGACGGTGACGCGCGGAGATTCGAGTTCCTCGGCGGTCTGGCCTCCATACTCGGCGAGAATCTGGGGTACGGTGTGGCTGTAGTTGAACTTGCGGGGATAAGGGGGATGGCCGAGAGCCTCAATCTTCTTCAGCTTCTCGCGCCGGATTTCGTAGATATTTTCGTCGAGTGCCAATGAGCGTCCTTGCGATGCAGAGTGAACCTCTGATTATAGACAAGCGCGGCGCAGGGTAGGAGTTCTTGTCGGGGCAAGGGGCGATTTATGGGACGGTTTGAAAGGAAGGCGAGAGTACTCGCGCTGGCGCGAGGCTGGCATCTTCGCTGCGAGTGCTATGGCTAAGGTCGCGGCGGGCCGGTATCCCACGTTTCGAAGCCGAAACGTGGGGCACCGAAACTTTCAAAGAAGTTTTTCTTAATTCCCCTGCGCGAGCGATCAATTGTCGCCTAGAACAATGACCAGGCCACCAGCAGCGGGAACGGTGACGCCGTTTTTCGCCGGACTGGTGAAGGTGTTGTAGTATCCCACGGCGTCTTTATGGACGTCACCGTCGGGTCCGGTAAAGGTACCATTCAGCACCGCGCTTGCCTGGAGCGTGGTCGAGCCATCCGGCAAGCGGATGGGCTCACTGACAACCAGCTCGCCGCTGGCCACGTAGGTGCAGGTCTTCAGGCAAAACTTGGAGCCGGTGAGATTAAAGTGCCATTCTCCCTTGCCGTTCGAGCCGTAGCAATAACGGTTGCAGGGAGTCCAATGGTCGCGGGTGCCGGCAATCAGCCACCCGCTGAAGGTGTTCGCGTTCCATTGGATGATTTGTCCAGACTCATTGAACAGCGGGTAGATGCTGGACTCGACAAAACCGCCAACGTATTCTTGCTTGCCTTCCGGAGCCTGCGCGGCGGCGAGGACGGTGGCGAAAACCAGCAGCGAGACGAGTGAGAGTATCTTCATTGCTTCTTGCTCCTTTCAGAAGGCAAGGTTCAGTTCCAAATTATGCATTTCAATTTCCAGCCGGTGAAATTGCGTGAGACGTTTGTTCGTGCCTGTGGTTACACCTCCGTCTTGGCTGTCTGTAGCTCAGAGCCATTGATTTGGATGTGGAGACGTGATTGTGCGGGATAGCGCTCGGGGAGTCTGTGACAGCCCTTACGTTGGATTTGTGATGAAAAAACTACGTAAGGGTTGGAAAAAATGGGATAGTTCGTGCCCGGCGGAGAGCCGGGGGTTTGAGGAGAGCCTGAATTCGCAGGCGAGCAGCAACCCACGTTTCGCAGTCAAAACGTGGGGCGCTCTTTATTTTTAGCAGCTGCAACCTTTGGTCGCCGTGCTGCGGCCGCTGACTACTTCTGGTAGTGAGCGGCGTTCTTCTCGATGAACTCTTTCTTGTCTTCGGGAACTTCGTCGGCGACGAAGAGGGCGTCAGAAGTGCACGCGGGGACGCAGGCTCCGCAATCGATGCAGCCTTCGGGATCGACATACATCTGGGTCGCGGCTTCGAACTCGGGCTCGTCTTTCTTGGGATGAATGCAGTCGGTCGGGCAGACTTCAACGCAAAGCTCGTCCTTGATGCAGTTGTCGGTGATTACGTATGCCATTTTGGTTCTCCTCTTAGTAAGACATCCTGGAGTAGATTACGGAGTTATCTTAGGGTTGGAATGTCCGTGCTGGCGGTGATGTTTGTCACAGCACTATGTGTTTTGGTCACGAGGATGAGTGATCGCCGTCACAGGAAAGTTCCTGCGGGTTGCGCTATAAAGTTATCAATTGCAATCCTGGAAACAAAAAATTGCCCGGCCTAAACCCCACGACCCCACATAGCCGCCACCCAAGCGGCAGGCCGGGCAATCAAAAACTCTGGAAAAACGGGCAGAAATAACGGACGCGACCGGCCGATTCGCAGCAATTAATGTGCGTATTTTGCTGCGTGCAGGCTAACACCCTGAGAACGGGCGCGAACCCTTCGTCAAGCTCAGGGCAGGCTCCGGCGCACCGAGCACCGAGTTCTTCCTATTTCCCAGACAGCTCTCGCGTTCGCGGAGTTATTTTTTGGGTTCGAGGACGATTTCGCGCGCCAGGCGACCACCTACGATTTCGCGCCAACTGGTGCGCTCCTCATAGCCTGCGATCATTTTCTTGTCGTCGCTGTGGGTGGCTTTGTTGGCTACATCTTCGCGTTTGTCTTCCTGAGCTTCCATGGTAGCCAGGTCTTTGTACTCGGTCATCAGCATCATGTCCCAATCGGTGGTGGCATGGGCCTCGGTTTCGATGACTTTGTAGTCGAGGATAAGACCAGCGCTCTTCAGCGCTTCCTGTTCGGTCTTCCACTCGGTCGAGAGCCAGTTCATGTATTTGAGGCCGACGCCTGGTTTCACTTTGATGAACGAAATGTCCCAGACAGGACCATCGTGAAACGGTCGGGCCGGGGTTTGGGCTTGGGTGAGGGCTGGCATCAGCATGGCGGCGAATACGGCTAGGGCAACTAAGCGTAACAGGTTCTTCATAGGTGTTTGGCTCCTTGGGCCTTGATTGATGGAAGTGGCAAATCCCCTGGTGTTGCGCACGTCCGCCACTTGACGAGACGGGACGGGGTAGTGGCTTCCGCTACAGCGCCTGGAAATACAGGTCGCTAAAGGGTGCGATACTTCATGGAAAAAGCCTGTACAGGAATGAATGCAATCAGCACTTAACTGGCTTTGTAATGCAACGTTGTGGGATCTCTGCTCGCCTCGCCGCGCCACCAAATATACACGCAATCAGCTTGGGTGGAGCGATATTTTGTGGAGCTTCGCTCAGACGGGGCAAGCCTCGTCTCTATTTCTACTTGTTGTTTCTTTCGAAGAGATAGGACTTTTTGTAGCCCACGTAGTTGTCGGCGTAGCGGAGGATGGTCTCCTCCTCTTGCTTGTCGAGATGGCGGCGAAATTTCCCGGGAGAGCCCATCCAGAGAGAATTGGGCTCGACAATGGTTTTTTCGGGGATCAGGGTTCCGGCGGCGATGATGGAGCCGGAGCCGATCACCGCTCCGTTGAGAATGATGACGCCCATGCCGATCAGGCAGCGGGCTTCGATGGTGCATCCGTGGAGGATGGCGCTGTGGCCAACGGTGACGTAGTCTCCCAGGTAGACGCCGTATTGTTCTTTCATGCCGTGGAGGACGCAGTTGTCTTGAATGTTCGAGTAGTGGCCAACGCGGATCTGGTGGACGTCGCCGCGGAGGACGGCGTTCATCCAGATGCTGGAATGTTCGCCGATGATGACGTCCCCGATGAGCTGGGCGGAGTCGTCGATGTAGGCGGTTTCGGGAAACTGCGGGGTAACACCTTTGTAGGATCGGATCATGGGTTTCTTGGATGCTCTGCGCGATATTTTGGACACAACGGTATCATGAGTGGCTAGCGGCTCGAAGCTCTAACGCCGAGGGCGCAAAGAAATTCCACAGAGCTCGCGGAGAAGGCTTGAGGCCTGATTTGGCTATGTGCGGGCCGCTTCCGGCACTATAATAATCCGATTTGCGGCTGATGGCTGGCTGGCAAGCTGGTACGGATTAAAGGTGTAGGGGTTCACGGGGGAGGGTCCAATGCCTTTGTCACTGAATACACGCGAGGTGGGGCGAGTCACGATTGTGCGCTGCAACGGACGCATCGTCAGTGGGAAAGAAAGCGAATCCCTGCGGGCGCACGTTGCCTGGCTGTTGCGCGACCGGCGCTCGATTGTGCTGCATATGGGCGACGTGGAATTCATTGACAGCAGCGGGTTGGGCACGGTAGTGCGCTCGTTGACTACGACGCGGCAGGCGCGGGGCGATTTGAAGCTCTGCAATGTGCCGGACAAGGTGCGCCGGGTGCTGGAGATGTCGCGGCTTACCGGCATTCTGGAATCGCATGACTCGGAGGAGAAGGCGGTGGCGGCTTTCTATCGTCCGGGAGCGCGGGTGGAGGCGCCGGCGGCGGTTGGGCGCAGCGTGCTGTGTCTGGATTCGAGTGCGGATGTGCTGGCCTATTTGCGCGAGTTATTGCGTAGGGCGGGATATGACGTCCAGACGAGCGGGCGGGTTAGCGATGCGCTGATCTTGATGAGGGTTACGCGCTTCGATCTGCTGCTGGCCGGGCCGGATTTAATGCCTTCGGATAGCTCACCGTCGTCTTTTCGGGAGGCTTGCGCCAAGCTTCCAGTGATTGAGTTGGGGGGCGAGTTTTCTACGCGGGATGCGGGGGACGCGGCGGCGCATTTGCTGGAGAGGATTGCGGCGAAGCTGGAGCACTGAGCTACGAGCTACGAGCTAGTGAAGTTCCAAGCTCGAAGCTCGAAGCTCGTAGCATGGGTTATCGATATGACGGCATCCGATTTTCGCAGGATTGCTTTGAGCCTCGACGGGGCGGAGGAAGGCTCGCACATGGGAGCGGCGGACTTCCGCGTGGCCGGAAGGATCTTCGCTACGCTCGCGTCAGAGAAGCAAGGCTATGGGAATCTGATGCTGACTCCGGAGCTGCAGGCAGAATTTGTCGGCGAATTGCCGGAGGTTTTCCTGCCGATTCATGGCGGATGGGGGAGGATGGGAGCGACGCATATCCGGCTGGCTGAGGCAAGTGAAGATGTGTTGGCCGGGGTGCTGCGGGCCGCTTGGAAGCTTCGGGTCGAGAAGAATGCGGGGACGAAGAAGAAGCGGGTGGTGAAGCATAGGTGAACTTGGGAGAATCGGCAAGCTTAATGAGCGTTATCAGGTGAGAGGAGAGCACCATGATTTCCAAAACGTTTCGCATCGCTCGAATGATTGTTCTTGCTATCTTTGTGTTCAGTTCCGCTGCCTGGGCGGCGACTTGTTCAAACGCCTCTCTGAGTGGCACCTACGGGTTTCTGCACGACGGCACAGATAGCAACGGCGCCCCTGCCACCGCCGCGGTGAGCCAGCTCACGTTTGACTCAACCACAGGCACGTTTACCGGAGAGACCACAGCATCCCATGGCGGCATGATTGTCAAGCTGTCTCTCACCGGAACATACGTAGTTAACTCCAACTGCACCGGCATCGGGAAGCCCACGGGAGGCAGCCCCTTCTCCCTAGTGGTCACGCCAACAGGGTTTCTGGCCCTTCACCTTTTTTCGGAAGGATTTGCCGTGGCGCAGGGCTCTCCGGCCTGCACCAATGCAGGGTTCAAGGGTAGTTATGGCTTTGAAACAACCGGGGTCTTCCTCGCAGGGACGCCCGCCACATCCGTGGCTTTCATCGGTGAGTTGAAGTTAACGGTCAACCCTTCTGGAGAAGGAGTGATAAGCGGACGCGTAGCGGCTAGCGAGGATGGCACGTTTCTGACGTTCGTGCCCGTCACTGGTTCTTACAGGGTCGGCACGGACTGCCGGGGCAGGGCTACCATAACGCCGAGGGGGCTCCCGGAAATGCACTTCAGCCTCGTGATTGTGGATGGCGGGAACGAAATGCTAGCCCTTGAGACGGACCCGGACACGGTTGTCAGCGGTACCTTGGTGAGGGGCAATTAAGTAGCAGTGAGGAAAAGGGGGAGCATCGGCTCGACGTGCAAACCTATCGAATGATTCAGAGCCCCGCGCCGTGAAACTGGGAAAATCGCCAGCTCAATGAGGGGACCAGCCGAGCCTCGGATTTCGCCGGCATTATCACCGCAAGGGTGCCCCATCCTTCGCGCACTTTGCGAAGGGTGGGATTCCACGAACGCTGCGGGCGTACGCCAGGTTTTTCATCACAAATTGGATGTACCCCCGTCACATACACCTGCCCCGTAATCATGCAATGATCGTGCAACAGTGCAATATCGAGAATTGTGTCCGTCTCCAGAGACGGCACCAACCGCCGAAACCGATCGGCGTCCATCTTTGATAACTTAGAGTTCCTGCAGACCCGGCCAGGGCAGGCCCGTTTCCCGCAAATGAACTACCGTACCTGTTCCGAATAAATCGCCCCATTTACCCCGCAGTAAATAAAAAGCATGTTAATCAGAATGATACTAAGGATGTTAATCACAACGATATCTGGGGGGTGGGTAGGGGGGGGGTACCACGTATATTGGCGTACCACGATTTCACTAACTGCCCTTAGACGTCCGTGCTAAAACACGGCTTTCACTTCACTGGCGCGTAGAAATAATAGTCCGCTGTGTAACTGCTCTTGATTTCGGCGTCACGATGCGACTCGTCGCAGCCTTCGGCGGGTGCCTTGCCTCCATGAGTGTGGGCTCTTTGAATCGTGGTCACCTTGGTTAGCAGGCCGTTTCCGGAGTGGCTTACGACATCGACCAACAGCCAGGGGATGGAGTTGGGATCGTCGGAGTCTGCACGGGCGGCAGCTTTGCCGGTGACTTGGCTGCCGTCGGTTAGTTTCCAGGCGGGGCCGGCGAAGTGGGTTCCGATCAGCTTGCCTTGGTCATCTTTCAGTTCGGCGTCGGGGGCTTTGAGAATCCAGGTGAATTTGCCGTCGGCTCCGGCGCGGCAGGTGTAGATCTGCGATCCCGAGGCGTGGGCTAGCAGGACGACTTCTTCTCCGGGGCGGGACTGGATTGCGTCGGGGACCTTTGGCGGCGCGACTTTTTGCGCCTGGGCGGCGGGAGTGACCAGAGATCCCAGGATCAGGGCGGCGGCGATGAGCGTATTGGTGATGGTGAGTCCTTGCATGGCGCGATTGTAGCAGGCAGGGAAATGCGCTGTCCGCGCCACACCTTAGCCTTCTCTTCTTTCGGGACACGGGTTAGCGCCCAAAGAACGGGCGCGAACCTGGGCACCATGCTTGCTGAATGTGCGTTGCGCCACTAGAATGACTTCCGCTTCAATCTGTTTAATTTGGTCGTCGATTGAACAACCAGAATGAGGAGAGAGATGAGAACACGAACTGTATTGATAGGAATGGCTGTGTGTCTGGTGGCGGCGGCGATGAGTTTCGCCGCCGACAATCCGAATATGGGGACTTGGAAGCTGAATGAGGCGAAGTCGAAGTTTCCTCCGATGTCGCCTAAGAACACTATGGTCGTGTATGAAGCCATGGGCGACAAGGTGAAGGTCACGGTGGATGGCGTCAACGGCGAGGGCAAGCCGACGCACAACGAGTGGACCGGGATGTTCGACGGCAAGGACTATCCGCTGGTGGGCGATAGGAACGCCGACATGCGGTCGTACAAGAAGGTCAATGGCAACACGATGGAGTTAACCAACAAGAAAGACGGCAAGGTCACAGCCACGGGAAAGATCGTGGTGTCGGCAGACGGCAAGACGCGGACCGTGACTGTCCACGCCACCGATGCCAAGGGCAAGAAAATGTCATATACGGCGGTGTACGACAAGCAGTAGGAGAATGCTTCGCGAAGTGCGCGAGCGATAGAAATGCCCCTCCGCTTGATTTCCAACGGAAGGGCATTTTTTTTGAGAGTTGAGTCCGATGCCGAGAGAGGCGGCGAGCCGCGTCTCTACGGTTGGTCCAGTTATTTGCTTGGCATATGGCTTAGATCGGGACGGAACTGGATGATCTCGCTGGTTTCCTTCTCCACCGAGCGGTCGATGCGATCGACGATGGAGTCGGCTTCAGACTGTCCAAAGGCTTCTTTGAGCATGTCGCGGAAGGGTTTGGTGTCGGGCTTGTCTTCGAAGTCGGCCCAGCTCTTGTGGGGAATGGAGAGCACGTATTCTCCGGTTTGGCCGCCGTTGGCCAGCACGTACCAGTAGAAGTGCTCCGACCACTTGGTCTTTTCCGCGGCTTCGTGGATGCGGTCGATGGCGGAGCGGAAATCGGAGCCTTTGCCATAACGGACGTGGAAGATGTAGATCTCCGAGAATTTGGCCGGACCCATTTCCCCGGTGGGCTCTCGGCTGACTTTCGGGAGGAATTCGTAGTAGCGGGCGACAACGGAGTCGACATAGTTGCCGACAACTTTCTGGAACTCGGCCAGGTCGGCCTCGTCGGAAACCGGAGGCTTATCCATATCGGCCCAATGCATGCCGAAGCGGCCGACGATATAGGTTCCGGTGCTTTCGCCGCTGAGAGTTTCCCAGACCATCAGGGCATTAGGATCGTTCTGCTGTTTGTGCCAGGCTGCTTTCTGTTTACGTCCAGCCTCGTATTGCGGGACCATTCCGTTCTTGGGCTTCTGGAATTCGAGGCCGGCGAGCGTTCCTGGTTCCTGGGCAAATAGTGAGCAGGCGGCAAATAACACGACGGCAATCGCGGACAACAGTTGTTTCTGTTTCATGGATTCCCCCTTTTCGTATTCAGGTTGATAGTTATGGATCGTTCGTTCGGGATCGATCGTCATTAGTCGGACAAGTCTCCGCTTCGGCACCTTTTGCTGTCACGTGGCTGCTCTTGTGGTTGCCTAAAGTGAGTGCAAGAACGCGAGAATCGTACACGATTTGTGGGGCGCGTGGTGGAAAAAAGTCGAGGCGAACTTCGTTGACGATGCATTTCTGGAGATAGAGCTGGCAGGCGGAATATTCGTCGGAACACTTTCCTGTACAATTTTCCCGAAATGAAATGGGCTCGAATTTTCGCGCTGCTCTTCGTTTTGGCAGGGATGGCGGTGTTGGCTGTGGGCGAGCCGATTGCTTCGCTGCAGCCCACGAATTACGTCAATGATTTTGCGGGCGTGCTGGATGCGGCTACGCAGGCGCGGTTGAACGATCTTTGCCGGCAGGTGGACGAGAAGGCGCACGCGCAGATAGCTGTGGTGATGGTGAAGTCGCTGGACGGGCAGGATTCGGTAAGTTATGCGGTCGCGCTTTATCAGAAGTGGGGGATAGGAGCGAAGAAGACGGATCGCGGGGTGCTGATCCTGCTGGCTACGCGAGATCACAAATATTGGACGACCGTCGGATACGGGCTGGAGCCAATCCTTCCGGACGGGAAGGTGGGCGGGTTTGGGCGGGAGGCGGTGCCTCTGCTACGCAACGGGGATTATGCGGGGGCGGTGACGCTGATGACGACGCGCGTGGCGCAGGTGATTGCGCAGGACGCGGGCGTGACGTTGGACAATGCTCCGCAACTGGCGATGCCCCGGCCGCAACCGAGGCCGAATGGGGCAGGCTGGATTCCGATCGTTTTCATCCTCATTATCTTTATTATCATTCCTATTTTGCGCGCGATATTTCGAGGCGGTGGTGGCCGGCCCGGAGGCGGGTCGGGATTCTGGTCGGGACTGTTGTGGGGAATGCTGTTCAGCAACATGGGTGGCGGACGAGGCGGCTTTGGCGGTGGTGGGTTTGGAGGCTTTGGCGGTGGGGGCGGCGGAGGGTTCGGCGGCGGTGGATTTGGCGGGTTTGGCGGCGGAAGCACGGGCGGTGGCGGAGCGGGGGGGAGTTGGTAGTTTGCTGAGTGCTTCAGCTGTTGGCGACTCCGAAGTGAGCTGGTGCCTGGCAGTTTGCAGGGCGCCGGGGAGTGCATAGGTCCTTCGCTTCGCTCAGGATGACAAGCTAAAAATCAGCTTGCGAATCTGCGGAGAGATTGAGAGGCGCGGAATGGTTCCGGAAAAATTGATTGGGGAGTTTGTTGAGCGGTTGCGCGGGGCGGCGGGTACAAATCTCAAGTCGGTTGTTCTTTATGGGTCGGCGGCGGCGGGAGATTTTGTGGCCGAACATTCGAATGTCAACCTGTTTTGCGTTCTGGGGGAGACGTCCTTCGCGGCGATTGAGGCGCTGGCTCCGGCGGTCGAATGGTGGGAGAAGCTGAAGCATCGGGCTCCGCTGGTGATGAGCGCGGAAGAGGTACGACGGTCGGCGGATCTGTTCTCCATTGAATTTCTCGACATGCGGCGGCATTACCGCGTGCTCTTTGGCGAAGACGTATTGAAGACACTGGAGATTCCGATGCGGCTGCATCGGGCGCAGGTTGAGTATGAGTTGGAAGAGAAGACGATTCTGCTGCGGCAGCGGCTGCTCGTGGCGGGCAAGGCGGATGCGAAGTGGGATTTGCTGCTGCAGTCGCTGCCAGCGTTTGGAACGCTCTTTCGTCATACGCTGATTGCCTTGGGCGATGCGGGAGCGGGATCGAAGAGGGAAGTGGCGGCCGCGCTCGGGGGAAAGTTGGGAATCGATACCGGCGTGTTTGGCGAGTTGCTCGATATCCGGGAGCGGAAGAAGGATCGGAAGTCGGCCGATGTGGATCAAATCTTTACGCGCTATTTGCGTTTGGTTGAGCAGGTAACGGCGGCGGTGGATACGATGCTGGATCCGGCGGCGTAGAGTTGTCGGTGAAACGTGAGATGAGAAAGCTGATTTTCTTTAACTTTATGACGCTGGATGGATTCTTTGCGGGTCCGGCGGGTGAACTGGATTGGCATAGGGTCGATGACGAGTTCTTTTCGTTCGCCGTTGAGCAACTGGATTCGGTAGATACTCTCGTGTTTGGACGGGTGACCTATCAGATGATGGTCAAGCATTGGACGAGCGAGGAGGCGATCAAGAACGATCCGATCATTTCTCGAAAAATGAATCGGACGGACAAGATGGTGTTTTCACGGACCCTGGAGAGAGTGGAATGGACGAACTCCAGATTGGTGAAGGATGCGGCGACCGAAGAAGTTGCTCGGGTGAAACGGCAGCCGGGGAAAGATATGATTATCTTTGGCAGCGCCAATCTTGCGGCTACGTTTACACGAGGTGGGCTGATTAACGAATATCGGGTCATGGTGAATCCAGTTGTTTTGGGCAGCGGGCGACCGCTGTTTCCGCGGATTGAAACCCGGCTTGCGATGAAACTGCTGGATAGTCGAGTATTCCGTTCGGGTAATGTTCTGTTGACGTATCAACCTCAATCAGCGGCAAAGCTTTAGTTTCGACAAATACACAGCGGTTCACGGAGAACAATATGAGCAAGGGCTTGATTGTTTTGGCGGTGCTGGTGGTGATTGTGATTGCTGTGTTTGGACAGTATGTTGGCGTGCGCAATCAACTGGTGGCGAAGGACCAGGCGGTGAAGGCGGCTTGGTCGCAGGTGGATATCGTGCTGCAGCGGCGGGCCGATTTGATTCCTAACCTGGTGGAGACGGTGAAGGGATATGCGCAACAGGAAGTGACTGTGTTTGGAGATATCGCGAAAGCACGGTCGGCGCTACTTTCGGCGCAGACTCCTTCGGACAAAATTGCCGCGAACGGGCAGTTGGACGGGGCCCTAGGGCGACTGCTGCTGATTGTGGAGAATTATCCGCAGCTGAAGTCGAATGAGAATTTCTTGCGCTTGCAGGATGAGTTGGCGGGGACCGAGAACCGGATTGCGGTCGAGCGCAAGCGCTATAACGATACGCTGCAGGATTACAACACTTATCTGCTGCAGTTTCCGAATAATATTTACGCAGGATTTGCGGGGTACAAGCAGAATACGGCGTACTTCCAGGCTTCGGAAGGCTCGCGCGAGGCTCCTAAGGTGAACTTTGGGACCACGCCGGCGGCTCCGGCTACGCCTGCGCCGACTCCGGCACATTGAATTCTACATAGTCAAAAGTCTAAGGGGCGGTGAACGCTGAGAATCCCACCCTTGCGCGAGAACGCGCAAGGATGGGGCAGCCACGCCTGATGCCGTCTCCACATTCGGCTAGAGAAACTGAACATATTTGTTGTGCGGGCGTCACATTCGGGCCCTTTGCACTTTGGTATATAAAACGTACGGTCTCTGGAATCCCCTCCGATTCCGAAGTCTCGGACACGAGGGGATGGTATGTTTTCAGGTCTTAGTTGTGGGCTCTCAGGTTTCAGGAAAACCTCTTCGCGCGATGGGCTTCTCATCGCCGTCTTCCGTCTGTTTCTGCTTCAGTTCATCATTGTTCTTATCGGTTGCGTCGTATGGGCACAGGACGCGTCAACCGGAGCTTTGCGCGGAGTGGTGCTGGACGCGCAGGGTGCGGCCATCACTAACGCCGACATTGTTGCGATCCGCGTGGAAACGGGGGTGCGATACCACGCGGGAACGGATTCGGCCGGGCGATTTGTGGTGGACCTACTGCCTCCGGGGCAGTATTCGGCGCGGGCCGAGGCAGAGGGAATGTCGCCGCAGATTTCTCCGACGACTCGGGTGGAAGTCGGAGAGGCAACGGTGCTGACCTTTAGGCTCGCGGTGGCGGGGCCGCGGGAGTCGATCACGGTGTCGGAGGCTCCGCGGGTGATGGATGGAAATCCCAGTTCGGTGTCGGCGGTGGTGGACGAAAAGGCGATCAAGGATTTGCCGCTGAGCGGACGGCGATTCACTGACCTGTTGTTGCTGATGCCGGGGGTGACGCAGGATCCGCGGGGGCTAATGTCGGAATCGAATGGAGATCTCTCTTATGGTGGGATTCGCGGCTATAACACCAGCTTTCTGGTCGATGGAGGCGATGATAATAACGGATTTTTTGCGCAGGCGGCGGGGCGGTATCGCGCTCCTTACCAGTTTTCGAACGAAATGGTGCAGGAGTTTCGGGTGCAGTCGAGCGGATACGGCGCGGAGTCGGGACGGGCTGGGGGCGCGGTAGTAAATGTGGTGACGAAGTCGGGAACGAACCAGTGGCACGGAAGCACCTTTTATTATTTGCGCGACAGTGCGCTGGGAGGGGCGAGTCCGGCATTCGTGGGATTCAGGCCGGATGACGTGCAGCACCAGTTTGGCGGGACCTTCGGAGGGCCGATTCAGCGCAACAAGACTTTCTTGTTCGGGGGATATGACCAGCACATTTTCTATGTGCCGGCGGTGGTGCAGTTCCTGAATGGATCATCGGTGGTGGTGCCGCAACTGGGAGTATATCCAACGCCGGGGGATTATGAGGTTTGCAATCCGGCAGTGGGCGGGCAGGCTTGCGATGAGACGCTGGTGTTTGCCTCGGCGGCGCAACTTTCCAGTATGGGCGGGACGTTTCCCGGG
This sequence comes from uncultured Acidobacteriaceae bacterium, assembly GCA_963775845.1. Lineage (GTDB taxonomy): Bacteria > Acidobacteriota > Terriglobia > Terriglobales > Acidobacteriaceae > Acidiflorens. Next base: position 855,097 of record CAVZKN010000003.1, read on the forward strand.
CAATCGCTGGGGAACACCGGGTTCGTGAAACTGGATCGGACGCTCTCTCCGCATCAGTACCTGACGGCGCGGCTCAGCACTGCGCGGTATTACGGGACGAATAATGTGTTTTCGAATCCGGGGAATCCGGTTACGAATTATGCGATCAGCGCTAATGGGGAAGAGAAGGTGTCGACGGAGAGCGCGTCGCTGAGTTTGATCAGCGGAATCACGCCTCGGATGACGAGCCATCTGCGACTGCAGTTTTCGCGCGATCTGGAGCAGTCGTTTCCGAATACGAACTCGGTGCGTACGAGTATCTACAACTGGATGGACGATTTCGGGCAATCGTCGATATTGCCTCGGCAAACGCGGGAGCACCGGCTGCATCTGGCGGAGACTTTCAGTTTCAGCCGGGGTCGCAACCAGTGGAAGTTTGGCGGCGACGGGATGATGACCTGGGACGATAACTACTTTCCATCGCTGTATGGAGGCGAGTATTTGTATGACGACATTTCGGTGAATCAGTTTACCTTTGCGCCGCAATATGACGGGCTGAAGCTCACGCCGCTGCGAGCCTGGGCGCACAATGTTCCGCGCTATTACGTGCAGAGCTTCGGCAATCCGGTGTCGCATCCGAATAGCAATGACTATTCGGGGTTTGTGCAGGACACGGCGCGAGTGACGCCGCATTTCAGCGTGAGTCTGGGAGCACGCTACGATCTGCAGACTTTTTCCCGGACGGGGATGGTGAGCAATCCGCTTTGGCCGGAGTCAGGTACGATGCCATTGCTGGAGAAAAACTTTGCGCCCAGGGTAGGAATTGGATATTCGCTGGGGAGTGAGCGGCCGCTCATGATACGGGCGGGATTCGGAATTTTCTATACGAGAATACCGCAGATTTATCAGTCGTCCGTAATCAACCAGAACGGGCTGAGCAATAACTTTCTATCTCTTGATAACTCAGATTACTACCAGAACATGGTCTTTCCTGTTTATCCAAACGCGGCATTCAGTTGTCCGCGAGGGCCGATGGCGTGTGCGCTGCCCGCCTCATTACAGCAATATGCCACGGCGGAGATTTCGGCTTTTGCGCCGAACTTCCGGACTCCGCGGGTACAGCAGGCTAGCCTGAGCCTGGAGCGCGAAATGGGGAATGGGTTTACCGGAACCTTGTCTTACTTGTATGTGCATGGTGTGGATATGATCCGGGCGGTGGATGTAAATCTGCCGCCACCGACTTACTACAGTTATCCGATTGTCAACTCGGCCGGGGCAATGATCCCGAATGCGTTATATAGCGTGGACTCATTCGCGACCTGGCAGACCACTTACAGCATTAGTTGCCCTTATCCGCCGTGCATCAATACGGTAGATCGCCCGATTTCGCAACTGGGAGCGATTGACGAATTCCAGAGCGCGGCGTCGAGCATCTATAACGGTTTGACCGTGTCATTGCACAAGCGGATGACGGGAGGGCTGTATTTCCGGCTGGCATACACATGGGCGCACGCCATCGACAATGGGCAGGATGCGCTGGTGGCGGGAACTCCACCGACCGTGCAGAACGCATATTCTACGAGCAGCGAGAAGGCCTCGAGCGTGACCGATCAGCGGCAACGGCTGACGGTTTCGGCGATTGAGGAGCCGACTTTGTTCGGCCCGGGCAAGAAGATTCTGGGGGCCGTGTTCAATCAGTGGAAGGCTTCTGGAATCATGACTTATGGCAGCGGTCGCCCGGCAAATGCGACGGTCTCGGGCGATCCGAATCAGGATGGAAACACGAGTAATGACCGGCTATCGGGATATGGAAGGAATGCGTTCATTGGCCCCGATTATGCGACCATGGATTTGCGGATGGCGCGGAAAATGAACGTGGGAACACGGTATCATTTGGAGTTAACCGCCGACTCTTTCAATCTATTCAATCGTGACAACCGCATGTTCACCGTCAACGATGAGGGATTTTATAATTCGGCGGGACAATTTGTGAAATATACGCAGACGTTGGGAGGGACTAGTTATCCAGCTTATTATCAGCAACCTGCGAGTTTGATGAAACCTTCTACTTCATTTGCGCCGCGGCAGTTGCAATTTTCGATGCGGCTTAACTTTTGACTGCGAGACGAAATTAAATTCCTCTGGCCGGAGGCTGAGTGTTGTATAAGTCAAACACTCACGAATTCCACTTGACTTAGGGGCAGGTTGCTTGCAATAACTAAAAGTCCGTTCAGGACGAGCAGGGGGGTGTTGTCCGTTGGCAGAGGTACGACTTCAAGAGGGAGAATCCCTCGAAAACGCGCTTCGCCGGTTCAAGCGGAAGGTACAGACCGAGGACATTATTAAGGAAGTAAAACGTCACTCGTTCTATCTCAAGCCGGGCGAGAGAAAGCGAGTAAAAGAAGCGCTGGCACACAAGCGTAGCCGCAAGAAGGCGCGCAAAGAGTAGGACTAAGCGAGCAGAACTGGAACTAAAAACAGGAGCGGGCCGTTCGACTGGTCGGGACGGCCCGCTCCTGGCATTGGGGGTTGAGAGAAACGTGACAAGTAGCGTGTCTGCAGACAGCGATGGGTAAAGCTTTCTGACATCTCCAATAATTCTCGTCTTACAGGCCGTAGTAATGAGTCAGTAAAGTAGTAAACCATGCGGTGCACACTGCATGGCGGGCCGAGTCCAAGGGGAAAGCATGAGGGGGATACAAATCTCCTGCCCACGTTGTGAACCGGATCCTTCCCTATTCGGGTCTCCCGTGCTGAGCAGGTTATCCGGGATGGGAGCGCCTCTTCAATGGAATACCAGGACAAGATTCTGAAGTGTGTGGACTGTGGAACAGATTTCGTGTTCACCGCAGGTGAACAGTTGTTTTTCCACGACAAGCAATTCAAGAACGAACCGAAACGGTGCAAGAACTGTAAGGGCAAGCGAATGGCGGTGCTGGAGGCTGGATCGCAGGGAGCAGCGCGCGGGCACTCGTATGCGAGGACGGAGACTCGCACCAACTGCTCGCGGTGCGGCAAGGAGACCACGGTGCCGTTCCGGCCGACGCAAGGACGTCCGGTGCTGTGCCGGGAATGCTTTCAGCAAGCGCGAGAGATCAGCGCCTGAATAATCTCTGAAACAAGAGCGGTGAGGCCAGCGGAGGTCTAACCGGCGCGGCGAGCGGATTGGTGCGCCTGGGAGGCGGCGTTGCGCTGTTGTTTGTCGGCTTGCGCAACCAGCAGGGCTTCAACCTGGCGCAAGAGATCGGCAGTGCCTAGCGGCTTGATGAGCAGGGAATCGGGCTTAGCTGCGGCGCGGGCTTCGCCATTCTGAAGATTTTCATCCGCGTTTTTTTCAAGCGCTTGTGAGTTGTTCCAGTGCTCGGCGTTCCACGGTTCATCGGCCGGAGGATAGGCGGTGAACAGGGCCGTCGCTGGATCGTAATGCTGGCGATGCGCCGTGCGGATTACCTCCAGACCTGCCTCTCGGGTTTCCATGTTCAAGTCGCTGATCACCATGTGATAGATGCCGGACTCGAGACGCGCCGTCGCTTCGGCGGAGCTATTGGCGGTTTCGACTTCGAAGCCGTGGAGTTCAAGTACTGCTTTCAGAGTCAGCAGAATGGCGAGGTCGTCGTCGACGAGGAGGATGCGGCGTTTCATGGTGGCCACCCCAAAAGCCAGGGATGCTTACAGCTCTTCAGAACAAAACCTGCAGCCTTTCCTCCACAGACAGTATTGAAAGCCGAGTTATCGGTCTGCGTAGAGCTTATCAGCCGCAGCATTCCTTCGTTTAGTACTTCGTTTAGTATAGGAACGTGGCTGGTTTCTACATAGAGAATTTTGGCTGCCGCGCCACTCAAGCGGACGGAGCGGCGCTGGAACGGCAATTCCTGGAGCGGGGAATGGAGCGGGCGGGCGCGGCCCGCGACGCAGCGATTGTCGTACTGAATACGTGCACGGTCACCGAGGGCGCGGACAAGGATGCGCGCGCGGCGATACGGCGGCTGCAGAGGGTGAACCCGGAGTGTCGCATCCTGGTGACGGGATGTTATGCGCAGCGGGCTCCGGAAGAATTGGCGGCGTTGCCGGGTGTCACCTGGGTGGTAGGTAACTCGCATAAACACCGGGCGGCGGAGATAGCTACTACGCCTTCTTGTTCTACGTCCTCCTCTTCTGGATTTGTCTCACTCGCGCAACTTTCGGGAGATGGAAAGAACCCGCTCTTTCACAGAGAAGGCGAAAGACTGGGGCAGGCGGATTCTTTTTCTGACATGAGCAATGTTTTCGTCGGCGATATTTTTGCGCATACGGAATTACTGTCGGCTCCGGTGTTTGAGGCGGCTAACGAGCGGACGCGTCCTAACCTGAAGGTGCAGGATGGGTGCGATAACCGGTGCTCGTTTTGCGTGATTCCTTATGTGCGCGGGCAGAGCCGTTCGCTGCCAATGGAGCAGGTGATTACGGAGGTGCGGACGCTGGTGGCGGCGGGTTATCGGGAGGTTGTGATTTCGGGGATTAATCTGGGGCGGTGGGGACGGGATCTGGAGGCCAGCTGTCAGCTCTCAGCTGTGAGCTCTCAGCTTTCAGTCGTTGGTCGTCAGTCGGTGGTTGTTGGCGAGCAAACGCCTTCGATCTCGGATATCCCTTTAGACCAGCAGCTTGAACTGAGCCGCGAACAACTGACGACCAACGACCAACGACTTGTGGATCTGATTAGCGCCATCTTGGGCTCGACTTCGCTGGCTAAATTACGGATCAGTTCTGTTGAGCCTATGGATTGGAGCGATGAGTTGATTGGGCTGGTGGCTTCGTCGGCACGGATCGCCAAACATGCGCACGTGCCGATGCAGTCGGGGAGCGACGCGGTTTTGCGGCGGATGCATCGTAAATACCGGCCCTGGCATTATCGGGAGAAGATTCTCAAGATTCGACGGGCTATGCCTACGGCGGCGATTGGCGCGGATGTGATGGTGGGGTTTCCGGGCGAGACGGATGCGGAGTTTGAAGAGACGCGGCGCATAATTGAAGAGCTGCCGTTTACTTATCTACATGTGTTTACTTATTCGGCGCGTCCGGGAACGCGAGCGGCGGAGCAGATGGGACAGGTTCCGGTGGGGGTGGCGCGGGAGCGAAATCGGGTGCTGCGGGAGTTGGCGTCGGTTAAGAAGGCGGCGTTTATGCGATCACTGGCCGGAACTATGGTTGAAGCGATCACTTTGCAGACGGGCGGGGCGGAGTTCACCGAGGCGCTTACGGAGAATTATTTGAAGATGAAAGTTTGCGGCCGGCATGAGGCGAATCGGTGGATGGATGTGCAGGTCGAGGGTCTGGATGGGGAGATGCTGGTGGGGCAGTGTGTTGGTGACGTGGAACTGGAAATTGCTTAAGCGAGCGGCGCCGCTGCTAGTGACTCAGGAGTGCACAGGCTGAACAAACGAATTGACCTCGAAGGCTGGGGCGGCATACTATAGCGAAAAATCTTACAGTGCGGGAGCGATCCTTACCCATGTCACAGTCAGCGGTTCGATCGGCGATATGCTGTATGCTGGCGATCGTGTTTCCGGCGCAGATGATGCTGGCGGATGAGTCGGCATCGGCGATGTTGTACACGAATGGCGCGGCCTGGGTGAACGGGACCGACGTGCCCAAGTCGGCGGCCGTTTTCTCGGGAGATCTGTTGCAGACTCGGTCGGATTCTACGGCCAGTTTGCAGGCAAACGGATCGAACGTGATGGTGATGGCGGATTCGCTGGTGAAATATCAGGGTTCGGCGGTGGAACTCGAGCACGGCGCGCTGCGGGTTACGACATCGCGCGGGCTTGAGGCGCGGGTTGGGGATGTTACGGTCAAGCCGGCAGCCGATGCCTGGACCGAGTTTCAGGTTACGGATGTGGATGGGCGCGTGCAGATTGCCGCCAACAAGGGCGACGTGACGGTGCAGGATGACAAGGGAACAACGACCGTCAGCCAGGGGCAGCAGACTACGCGCGATGACACCTCAAACACGGACAATAAGAAGAAAAAGCACCGCAAGGGACAAGGAGCGCCGGCAGCTGGAGTGGGAGGCATTATGAGTTCTACCCCGGCGATCATTACCGGGCTGGCGATTGTGGGCGGAGTTACGGTGTGGGTGGTGACGCGCTCGGGGTCTCCGGTGAGCCCAGACTGCCCGTCGAATCCGTGCAACTGATTTTGCTGTTTACTGAGTAGTGTCCCGGGTTGGCCACAGAGGACACGGGAAAAGCTACCCTCAGCGGCTAAAGCCGTTATTAAAGGTGAGTTTGATCGCAGCGGTTAACCGCTGCGCCACCCAAAGGCTAGGGCAAACCGTGCTGTTGTTGGTATCGTTTTGAATTCTTCTCCTGAGTATCGATCAAACCTTTCTGGGGTAGGCGACTGAAATTATGTCGCGCTACGTTTCCTATCGAGATTTCGACTGGGTTCTGCTGGTGTTCGTGCTGGTGATCTGCGCGCTGGGCGTGGTGCAGATTCATAGCGCTACCGAGCACACGAAGTTTGCCGGGGCCCACATCAAGCAAATTTACTGGATACTGGCGGGCGTCGGTTCCATGTTCATGGTGAGCCTTGTCAACTATCAGGCGCTGCTGGAAAAAATCCACTGGATGTACATTGCATCGTTGGCTTCGCTGATTGGAGTGCTGCTGTTTGGGCAGAAATATCTGGGGGCTCGGCGGTGGATCAAGATGCCCGCAGGTGGGCATTTTCAGCCATCGGAATGGGTGAAGCTGATCCTGATCCTGGCGGTGGCCAAGTACTTTGCCGAGTTGCATGAGCGGGAACTGTCGTGGCCGGACTTTATGAAGGCGGGATTGACGGTTGGCTTTCCTATGTTGCTGGTGCTGGCGCAACCGGACCTGGGCACGGCGCTGACGTATCTTCCGGTGGCGGTAATGGGACTGTTTCTCGGCGGATTGCGCTGGAAACAGGCGGGAGTGGTGCTGTTGTTGGGGGCGCTCTGCATGCCTCTGGCCTGGCACCATATGAAGGACTATCAGAAGCAGCGACTGCTGAGCTTCCGCGAACCGGATGCTGACCCCAAAGGGGCGGGATACCAGGTTACGCAATCTCTAATTGCGGTCGGATCGGGGGGGATCTGGGGAAGCAGCCAGGGGTCGCAGACGCATCTGGCGTTTCTTCCGGTGCCGCAGACAGACTTTATTTTCGCGGCGTTTGCGGAGGAACATGGGTTTGTAGGAGCTCTGGCGGTACTGCTGTTATACTTTATAGTGCTGATGCGGTTGACCCAGAATGCACAAACGGCGCCCGACCGCGCTGGAGCATTTCTGGTGATGGGTGTGGTGGCTGTGCTTAGCTTTCACATTCTGGTCAACGTTGGCATGGTGGTGGGCTTTATGCCTGTCACCGGAATACCTCTGCCGCTCATGAGTTACGGTGGGTCATCGGTACTGTTCATGTTTTTGGCGCTGGGCATCGTTATGAATGTCAGGATGCGCCGGTTTGTGAACTGAGACGGTTCGGCAGAAGTGAGGCGTCTTTTGCGAAGGCGCGCTGTGAAACAAGATTCAGCAGTAACAAGATTCGGCATCGAAGAAAACGAAGGCCCTCGCGAAAAAGGAGGGCAGAACGCCGGCAGAAGTCGAAGCCGGACAGGATTGAAGCCGGTCAGGCGGGGAACGGCCCCCTCAGCGAGAACGCGGGGAGTGGCCACAAGCCTGGCGAAAGGCTTAAAGCGATCAGTGCAGACTAGGATTAACAAATCACTGCAGTGTAGGTCCCGGGAAGTGCTACTTTCTGGCGACTGCGCCCGTTTCTACCCGGAACGGCGCTGAACGCTATCGATCTCATGGTCCGCCTTGCGCTTCTGGTCCGGTAGAAAACCGGAGTAGAAATGAACAAGGAATTGTATGTCTCAGCCACGCCCCACGAGACCAAAGTGGGGATCACGGAAGATGACCAACTCGCAGAAATTTATCTCGAACGAGAAAACGAATACACCTTAGCAGGCTCGATTTATAAGGGCCGAGTTACACGCGTGCTGCCAGGCATGCAGTCGGCATTTGTCGACATTGGATTGGAACGCGACGCCTTTCTGTACGTCTCCGATTTCATGGATCTGGAACAGACGGATGAGGATCTGGATGAAGCTATTCCGGCGAATCGTCCGGTGGTGGAGGCGCGTCCTCGGAATGGCTCGGAGGCGAGCGGGGCAACGGATAGCGACGCACAGGCCGCAGAGTTCGAAAGTGGTACGAACGAAGTAGAAGGCCCCCAAGTTTCTTCAGGGGAGGCACAGGGAAACACCGGTGGTGCGGGTCGCGACTTTCGCGGACGCCGACGCCGTCGTGGCCGCCGGGGAGAAGTGGGAGAGCGCGGCGGGCGCGGAGAACGTCCCGAATTGCGCAGCGATGCTCGGAACGAAGTTGGCGGTGAGGCTGGCGATGAATCACGGAGCGAGCCGACGAGCGAGACGCGCGGCGAAGCGCGGGTGGAACCGCGAGGGGAATCGAGGATTGAACCGCGGAGCGAAGCGCGGAACGAACCCCGGAACGATCGCTTTGGGCGCGGTGACCGCGGCGGACGTGACTCGCGATATCAGCGTCCGGCGGCGGGCGCTCGGGTTGGCCGCGATTATGATTACGGACCGCCTCCGGGATATCAGCCGATCATTCTGCCTGGGGAGTCAATATCGAAGTATCAGCGGCAGGGGATCGGCGCGAGCCCGGCGCAAACGGAAACTTCCTCTTCCTCTCCGTCTTCCTTCTTGCCGACAGAAACTGCGGCTGAGGAAGCGGCGATTGCTGCTACGTCAATCATTGGTAGGTTTCCTGAGGACGAGCCTGTCTTCGCTACTAGCGTAGAGGAACCGCTGCAGGAACAGCATGAGCACAGGCTGCAGGCAGAAGTTGAGGAATACGATAAAGCCGACTTGAGGGTTCGCGGGGAAGCGGCGGAAGCGGATCGAGAAGTGGACGAAGGCCGGGCTTGGGCGGGTTCCGAAACTTATCGACCGTCAGAGAACGGAGCGGGAGTGGAGACGGCGCGGGAGGCGGGTTCTGCTGCGGCTCCGCAGGTCGCTCATGACTTTGTGGCCGAGCCTCAACCCGAAACGCACAGGGAAGAGCCATCCTCTTTTCCTGCGGCGGTTGAACCGCACCTTGCGCACGGGGCGCTGGAGGAGCAGGAAATTGAGGAAGAGGAAGTCGAGCTTACTTCCTACGGTGAAGAGCCGGGGGATGACGAGGGTTTCGAAGAAGTAGAAGAAGAGACGCGAGCTGCGGGAGACGAGGCACCCGGGTCGGGAATGATGGTTGGAGCTGGCGAGGTCACAGCGGCGGGCGAACCGGCGTCTGGCGGCGAAGCGGTTCCGGAGGCGCTGGAAGCCGAAGTTGAAGCGGAAGAGCGCGAAGCGGAGGAACTGGAACTGGAAGAGGCGCAGGCCGAAGCAGAGGCGTTGCTGGAGGCTGAGGCGATTGGCGATGGGACAGTGGATGCGAGCGCGGCGGTACGAAGTCCGGCGCCGGAGGCTCGACTGTTGCAGCGTACGCAGCGGCGTGGGCCGGAGCGGGGGTTTGATCGCGGGCGTGGACGGCGGGGTGGTGGACGGCGCTTCCGGAGCCGCGAAAACACGGTAGTGCCGCAGATCAGCGAACTGCTCAAAGAAGGGCAGGAGGTGCTGATCCAGATTGCCAAGGAGCCGATTGCCAAGAAGGGCGCGCGCATCACGAGCCATATTGCTTTGCCGGGGCGGTTTCTGGTGTTCATGCCTACGGTGAACCATACGGGCGTGTCGCGGAAGATTTCTTCGGAAGAAGAACGGCAACGGCTGAAGCGGATCATCCAGAGCGAGCGGGAAAACGGGGGCGGCGGCTTTATTGTGCGGACAGCGGCAGCGGGCGCTACGGACGAAGAGTTGCGAGCGGATATTCGCTTCTTGAAAAACCTTTGGAGCGAGATCAAGACGCGTTCCGACAACAGCAAGGCTCCGGCGCTGATCTATCACGATCTGAATGTGGTGGAGCGCGTGCTGCGCGATCAGGTGAGTTCCGAATTCTCTGCGATCTGGGTCGATACGGAGCAGGAGTACGAGCGTATTCTGCGCTTTGCCAATCGCTTTCAGCCGGGGCTGGTGAGACGGGTAAAGCTCTACACGAAAGAGACTCCGCTTTACGATCAGTTTGGGCTCAACGAAGAGATTAACAAGGCCTTGAAGTCGAAAGTCTGGTTGAAGAGCGGCGGGTATATCGTGATCAATCAGACCGAGGCGCTGGTGGCAATCGACGTCAACACTGGCAAGTATGTCGGCAAGACGGCTCGTCTGGAGGACACGATCGTTAAGACGAACGTGGATGCGATCAAGGAAATCGTGCGGCAGGTGCGGCTGCGCGATCTGGGCGGGATCATCATCATCGACTTCATCGACATGGACGAACGGCGCAACCGCCAGAAGGTTATGCAGGCGCTGGAGGAGGCGTTGCGGCTGGATCGGGCGCCGTCGAAAGTGCTGCAGTTCAATGATTTCGGACTGGTGGCGATTACGCGCAAGCGCGTCAAACAGTCGCTCGAGCGGACGATTGGATCGCCTTGTCCTTATTGCCAGTCGACGGGGTTTGTGAAGTCAGTGAACACCATCTGCAATGAAGTGTATGTCGAGATGCGCAAGATCTCCAACCATCTGGAGCACAGCGATGTGTTGTTGCGGGTGAATCCGGAGGTGGCGAAGGCGCTGAAATCTAACAACGCTAAACTGCTGAACGAGATGGAAGAGCTGACGAAGAAGACGATTATCGTTAAGTCGGATCCGGCGCTGCATCAGGAGCAATTCGACATTCATTAGATGGTTTTGCGGTTATGATTCAGAAGGGGACGGGCGAAATGCCTGTCCCTTTTTGCTTTGCTTTCGGCAGAAGCTGGGGGCACAATTTACGACGCTTTGTTGGGTTGGTGCGCCTTAAAAGCCCACGCTACCGGAATCTATACCTGGGACGTTGCGAATTTTGGAGGCTCGGCCGCCAGATAGCAGAAAAAGTGCGAACTCCGTAAGCGCGGACAGTAGTGGGCGCTGGTTGGGTCTTAGGCTTCCCTGAGGAGTTGGGCGGCCTCGTAGGTGCGCTCGCGCAATGTGTCGAGCGAGTTGCGGAGCAGTTCATTATTGGACTGCTTTTCCGCACGCTGGGCTATTGCCCGGTTGTGCAGGTTAAGGCCTTCGGTGAGGCGCTGGGCCAGGTCGATGAGAACGGCTAGGGAATCGGCGTGGAGTTTCCAGAGGGAGCTGGAGTTTTGTACGCGCCTGAGCTCTTCGATTTCGGTGGAGATGCGTGCCTTGACCGCGACTCCTCGGAGCAGAGTGCGGGCGGCATCGGCGCGGGAGCCGGGTTGTTCCAGATAGTCGGCAGTGCAGGCTTCGATTTCGGCCGGGGTGAGCGTGAGATTGAAATATCGCATGGGCACGATCTGGCGGAACTTGGGATCGGCTACTCTGACGAAAACGCGGATGGATTCCTCGACCCGGCGCAGCTTGGCTTCTTCGATCAAGACTACGTGAGGCGTAAGGGCGGGCGGAGTATAGCGGGGCGGCAACGCGGATTTTGAAGCGCCAGCCGGAGCGGCCGTTGCACGAACCGGCGCGGTAACAGGCGTGCAGTCGGACGATGCCCGGCGGATTGCCGGCCTCTTGCTCAGGTCTTTTTTCAGACGGGCTACGCGCTGAAATTTCTCAAGCGCCTCGGCATAGTCGACGGTCAGCAAGGCTTGCTGATTCAGGGCGGCGATATGTTCTACCGTTACTTCGACGCCATCGACGGTGCTTAGAATATTGCCCCCGAGTTTTTCGACACCGAGGGCAAATGTTTTGATTTCCTGCGCGGCGGCGGCGAATAGAGCGCTGAACTGAACGCCGAAGGCTGCATTGTAGGGAGCCAGGGTGGCTAGAACTCCCGGGTGGAAGATCGAATCTCCCAGCGTGGCTTTCAGTTCGCGGACGCGTTGGATAATGCCGGAGTCCATGAGCGCGGCGAAATCCTGAAATAGATTCGCCTGGTCGAGCAGCGGGCCAAATTCCCGCAGCAGTTCCGCATCGGCTTCCACAAGAACGGGGATATCGGACTCGGAGAGGATTTCCAGCAGCGCAATTTCGAAGGGCGCAAGCGGTATGGAGCCGTCGAGGCCTACGCCGCGCCGATCCCATTGTCCGGGAACGCGGGGATAGCGAAAGAGGAAAGTTGCCACGAGATCGGTCTTGTCGCGACTGGAAGCGGAATCGTCGCGATGGCGCACCAGGTAGCGCAGCAGGGCTTCGGCAATCTCGGGATCGAGATCGGGTTGCAGTGCCCGTCGCAACCTGGCGGGAGTGATGGCCATGTCGAGCACCTCAATCCAGAGGTGCATTTGATTTAAGGTGGAGTGGATGTCGGAGGTTTGAGCGAGCAGGTCAGGGGCAAGGCCAGCGGGGGTGGGAAGCTCTCCGCGGAGTTGATCGCTTAGCAAACGCTGGTAGAAGGCCTGTACGGTCGCTAGTAGCGCCAGTTCCCATCTGGGATCCTCAACCAATGTGAACGCTCCGGAGTTTGCGGCACGACACGTTTCAGTTCGACACTTTTAGTTAATCCGAAACGTGAGCGGCGCGCAATTGTATAGCTGGTTACGGAGGTGGCGATACCATCCGCAGGCTTGGATACGACTTTGCGGGATCTTGGCGATTCTCAGACTGCGGTTCTACAAACTCATTACCACAGCGGACACAGAGGTTCACGGGGGAGAGCGGTATTACTTTTTCAACGATTTTGCGATCTCTCTAGCGGCGTTGGCGCCGGAAGCTCCGGTCAGGCCGGTGCCAGGATGGGTTCCGCTGCCGCATAGATAGAGGCGTTCGATCGGGGTCGTGTAGCGCGACCAGTCGAGTAGTGGGCGCATGGTGAAAAATTGATCGAGAGCTAACTCGCCGTGGAAGATGTGTCCCCCCGTTAGCCCGTAGGTTTCTTCCAGGTCTTTGGGGGTGATGATCTGGTGGTGCAGGATCAACTGCGGGAGGTTTGGTGCGTATTGGGCGATGGTCTTGACCACGGTCTCGCCCAGCGCTTCCCGCTGCGCGTCCCAAGTGCTGTTTTTCAGGTTGTAGGGGGCGTACTGCATGTAGATTGACATGACATGCTGGCCGGAGGGGGCTAGCGAGGGATCAGACAGAGATGGGAACGTAATTTCGAGGTACGGTTTGCGCGAAAAGTTTCCGTACTTTGATTCGTCGAAAGCGCGCTCCAGATAGTCGATCTCGGGAGAGATCTGGATGCGGCCTTTCAGGAGATTGCTGTTCGCATTTTGCTTCAGGGCGTTGAAATCGGGCAGAGCTGAGAGGGCCAGATTGATTTTGGCTACCGTGCCTGTGCAGCGGTAGTTCTTGATTTTCTGGACGAAATCCGGGGAGAGATGCTCGGGATTGACCAGGCGCGTCAAGGTACGTTTGGGATCGGCGTTGGAAATTACGGCGCGCGCTGGAATTTCCTCGCCGGTGGCGAGGATTACTCCGGTGGCTACTCCATCTTTTACGCGAATCTCGGCTACTTCGGCGTTGGTGCGGATTTCCGCCCCGGCTTGTTGAGCGGCGGCGGCCATGGCTTGGGTGATTGCGCCGATGCCTCCGACGGGGAAGTGAATGGTGCCGGGGGGATGGGGGTCGGCGGCGGCGCGTAGTAATAGGACGAGGGCGCTGCCGGCGGACCATGGGCCGAGAAAGGTTCCGAAGATGCCGCGGGCGGCGATGATGGCGCGCAAGGGTTCGGTGTCGAAGAACTCGGCCACCAGGTCGGCGACAGGCATGGGTCCCCAGCGCAGGACGCGATATAGATCTTTCTTTCCTAGATTGCGGATCGAGCGGCCCGTTTTTAACATTCCCCAGAGGTCGCCGCTGGTCGGGTTGTCGATGTTGGGCGGCGTCAGCGTTAGCGCCTCGGCGATTACCTTGCTGATTTTTGCCAGCGCGGCGCTGAAGTCAGCGTAGGAAGCGGCATCTTTCTTTGACCACTGCGCGATTTCCTGTTGGGCTTTGCGGAGATCGGAGTAGACGACTAACGCGCGGCCGTCGGGCAGCAGCGAGACTGTGTTGACTTCCGTACTCCCATCCCGAGTCGAAAACTTCAGGCCGTGCTTCTCTAGCTGCATATCGCGCACGATGTCGGGGCGGAGGGGGCCGGAGTTGTGCGCTAACGTCGAGCAGCGGAAGCCGGGATGGAATTCTTCGGTGATGGCGGCTCCGCCTACATGGGCGCGGCGTTCGAGGATTAGCGGTTTGAAGCCGGCTTTAGCCAGGTAGAAAGCGGCGACAAGGCCGTTATGTCCGCCGCCGACGATGATCACGTCACGGGTTGTCATCGTCATTAGGCAGCACCGTCTTTCAGGATCTCTAACGCTGCGAGACGGCCGGGTGCGCCCATGATGCCGCCGCCGGGGTGGGTGGCGGATCCGCACATGTATAGATTTTTTATGGGGGAGCGGAATTGCGCCCATCCGGCAACGGGGCGGAGGAAAAATAATTGTTCTAGCGAGAGTTCTCCCTGAAAAATGTTGCCTTCGCTTAGTCCCCATTCGCGTTCGAGATCCAGCGGCGTTACTACCTGGCGGTGCAGGATGATGTCTCTTATGTTGGGCGCGTATTCGGCGATGGTGTTGACTACATTGTCGCCGAACTTTTCTTTTTCGGTATCCCAATCGAGGCCCGACGCCAACTTGTAGGGGGCGTACTGCACGAAGCAGGAGAGGATGTGTTTGCCGGGCGGGGCGAGCGACGTGTCGGTCAGGGTGGGAATCACCATGTCGATGTAGGGATGAGAAGACCAGTGTCCATACTTGGCTTCGTCGTAGGCTTTTTCCATGTAGTCGACGCTGGGCGAGATGGACATGGCTCCGCGGAGATGCGCGCCTGCTCCAGGGAGGGATTTGAAATTCGGCAAGGCGTCTAGCGCCATGTTTACCTTGCCGGAGGAGCCGCGGAATTTATAACGATTGACGCCTTCCATGAATTCGTCGGGCAGATGGCCGGGCTCGATCATTTTGGTGAAGGTCAGGCGCGGATCGACGCTGGAGGAAATGACGGCGGCGTGGAGTTCGTCTCCGTTGGCCAGGACTACGCCGGTGGCGCGTCCGTTGTTGACGATAATTTTCGCGATGGGAGCTTCGGTCCGGATCTCGGCTCCGGCCTCGCGGGCGGCGTCGGCTATGGCGTTAGAGATGGCGCCGGTACCCCCGCGCGCGAATCCCCAGGCCCGAAAGGCTCCGTCGATTTCTCCCATGTAGTGATGAAGGAGAACGTAGGCGGTGCCTGGCGATCTCACGCCGAGAAAAGTTCCGATGATGCCGGAGGCTGACATGGTCGCCTTGAGCACGTCTGTCTCGAACCACTGATCGAGGAAGTCGATGGCGCTCATGGTCATGAGCTGGACCTGATTGTATTTGTCGTCGCTGGTCATGCCCTGGAAGCGGCGGCCGATGAAGAGGAGCTTCATCAATTCTCTGGGATTGAGCGTGGCGGGATCGGGCGGGATCATGCTGAGAATTGGTTTCACGAAGCGGCACATGGCCTGCATGGCCTTGCCGAATTCGTCGTAGGCTTCGGCGTCTACTCGGGAGTGGCGGGCGATTTCACGATGCGTCTTGCCATGATCGTTGACGCGCCAGAGATAATCTCCGCTGGGCATGGGGGTGAAGGTGCCATCGAGCGGGAGAATTTCGAGGCCGTGGCGGGGAAGATCGAGGTCGCGGATAATTTCGGGACGGAGGAGCGAGACTACGTAGGAGCAAACGGAAAATTTGAAGCCGGGAAAAACTTCTTCAGTGCAGGCGGCTCCGCCGAGGACGTGGCGGCGCTCGAGGACCAGGACTTTCTTTCCGGCTTTGGCCAGGTAGGCGGCGTGGGTTAGGCCATTGTGGCCTCCGCCGATCACGATTACGTCGTATTTTTGTGAATGAGCCACTGGCTGCTGCTCCTACTTGTAGCTTGCTTGTAGCTTTACAGGCGAAGAAAGGAATGCGCGTGGGACTGGATCAGAGTCCGCTGGGGAGAACGCTCCATTGTATGAGCCGGTGCATGGTAGCGTTTCATTCTATTCGATGGGAGCGGGATTGTCTCTGCAATTGCGCTCGAGCGACTGTCTCAATGCGCGGTTTCTTGCATTGCGGGAAGCGTGATGCAATATAATCCGACGGTTAATCTGTCGCTGAGGAATTCTTGTGCCTATTGGGACTGCGTTTCACGAACGAACTTTGGCACTTTGCCACAGTTTGAATTATCGCGAGTGGTCGGGCTATTACACGGTCAGCGTGTATGAGGTGCATCACGAGCACGAGTACAACGCGATCCGCAATGCCTGCGCTTTGATCGATATTTCTCCGCTTTATAAGTACCTGGTTACGGGGAAGGACGCGACTAAGCTCGTGAACCGCGTGATTACGCGCGACATTCATAAGGTTGCGGTGGGGCAGGTGATCTACGCTTGCTGGTGCGATGAGGAAGGCAAGGTTATTGACGACGGCACGATTACTCGGCTGGAAGAAAATAAATACCGGTGGACGGCGGCTGATCCTAGCCTCAGATGGTTCCGGCAGAATGGGCTGAACATGGAGGTGCAGATCGAGGACATCTCGGAGCAGACGGCGGCTTTGGCTTTACAGGGACCGGCTTCAGCGAGGCTTTTGAAGACGGTAGCGGAAGCGGATATTTCGAATCTGAAATATTTTCGCAAGACCAGCGGGAAGATTGGCGGGGTTCCGGTGGATATTTCGCGCACGGGGTATACGGGGGATCTCGGGTATGAGATATGGATTCCGTGGGACCGGGCGGTCACGGTTTGGGATGCGCTGATGGAGGCGGGGAAGCAGTTTGATATTCATGCGGCTGGAATGCTGGCGCTGGATGTGGCTCGGGTGGAAGCAGGACTGCTGTTGATCGAAGTGGATTACACAAGTTCGAAGAAGGCTTTGATCGCTTCGCAGAAGTATTCTCCTTATGAGTTGGGCTTTGGGAAGATGGTGCATCTGGAGAAGGGAAATTTTATTGGCAAGCGCGCGCTGGCGCGGGACAACAAGCTGGGCGTGGCTCGACAGTTAGTGGGACTGGAGGTGGACTGGTTGGAAGTTGAGGAGCAGTTCGATAAGTTTGGGCTTTCTCCAGCGGCGCCCAGCCAGGCTTCGCGGGTTGCCGTGCCGGTGTATAGCGGGGACAAGCAGGTGGGGAAAGCCACTACTACGGCGTTCTCTCCGCTGCTGAAGAAGCTGATTGCTTTGGCTAGCGTGAGCACGGAGTTTTCCAAGGTGGGGACGGAGTTGCAGATGGAATTGACGATTGAAGCGCAACGGCGGAAGACCACGGCTACGGTGGTGGCGCTGCCGTTCTTTAATCCTAAGAGAAAGACGGCGGTGCCGGTGTAGGCGCGCTCTGGGACCGGCGAAGAGCATCAACCACGGGTACACGGGGGGCACCGAGGACCCTGCAGATTTAAGTTAAACATCCCTATTTTGTGAACGCGTCATACGGTCGCAGGAATTGCAGCGGATGGTAGGTTAGAAATTCGGGCGACGTGTAGACCAACATATTGTTGATGTCGAGAACGTTGTAGGTGGGGCCCAGGTCATCTGCTTCGGTGTTCAGTTGGCCTGATCCGAAATTCTTCCATTGTCCGGTCTTCAGGCGTTGGGTCAGGGTTTTGAAGGCGGTAATCGTTTCGGCGGGTGTGAATACACAGTGGCCGGCGCGATGTACGAAAATTTCTTTCAGGAGCGCGCTGTCTCTTGCCTTACTCACTACCGATGAGTAGGCGCTCTCGTCTTCTACTGGAACCAATCCGTCGCCCGTGGTGTGCATGGTCAGGACTGGCACGGTCAGCTGGCCGTTGAAGATGATGTTATCGGTCAGGTAAGTCAAGGCTCCGGGATCGGCGGCTATGCGTTGCGCCTTGCTTAGCGTTTCGAGATCGGCGCTCAGGCTCAGGCCTGCGGCGGCATATAAGGCTTGCACCTCGGCATAATCGCGGGAGTGCTTCAGTTGGGTGGCGTAGTTTACTCCGGTGTTGAAGGAGGGATTGCCGCCGGCGCGGCTCTCCAGCTCGGTGCGCAGATAGAACGGAAATAGAAAGTCTGCGTTCGCCATCCAGTAAAACTGATTTAGTTCCTGTGTGGTGTAGTCGGTAGGCGCCGGCTCGTGAGAAGAGGGATCGAACCATCCGGGGATGTCGGCGAGGGCCGCTACGAGCGCAATTCTTGCCTGGCCTTGCGGAGTGCCCTGGGCCGCGCCTAAATAGGCTTCAGCGTTGTCGTAATTCTGCAGCGGGTTGGCGATGTGGACTACTTGCAGCGTGTTGCCTGCGATCAGCGTGTTGAAGGCAAAGGCGGCGTCAAGCGCCTCGTTCCAGAAGCCTACACCTCCGGCGACGACTCCGCACATGGGGAGCGCGGCGTTGAAGCGAGTGGGGTATTGCTGCACGAGGGCGGCGGTGATGAGGCCACCCATGGATGCTCCCCAGGCGATGGTTTGTGTGGGTGTGCCGACGAGACTTTGAAAAACGTCTAAAGTGGCTATCTGATCTGGGAGCGCTTGCTGCACGGCCCAACCGGTAGTGGCATACGACGAACCGGCCAGAGCGTAGCCCTCGGAAAACACATAGTAGGCGGTGTCGCCGTCGGGATAGTCGTAGGCAGGATTTTGCCCTCCGGGAACTACGTAGCCGTGACTGTAGAGAAGGAGAGTACCGTTCCAGTTGGCGGGAACGTCGATGACGTAGGTTGCGCCATCTTGCAAAGTGCCGGTCAGGTGCTGCTGGGCGGCGGCAGACGCGACTAGCAGTAGGGCGGGTAGTAAGCAGAGGATGGTGAGCTTTAACGGAGAATATGTTATCTGCATCGTCGTCTTACCTCAGCGGCTAAAGCCTTCGTTAAATTCAAAGCATTCATCGCAGCGCTGAAGCGCTGCGCCACCCATAGGCAAAGTCATCCTCGAGTGCTACTGCGTAAATGCGTCGTAAATCCGCAGAAACTGTAAGGGGTCAAACTGCATGAATTCCGGGCCCGCGGGATAGGGTTCATTGTCGACGGCGATGACGTTGAATTCGGGGCCCAGAGAAATCGCCTCATTGTTCAGCAGCGGAATTGCGAGGTCCTGCCATTTTCCAGTTATCAGGCGCAGTTCCAGCGTTTGCTCGGCGACGATCATTTCCGCGGGGCTGAATTCGCAGTGGCCGGCGCGGTGAATGAATTTCTGGCGCAATAGGGCGCCGTTACCCGCCTCGTGCACGGCCTTCGCATAGGCTCTCTCTTGTTCCACATCAACAACGCCGTCGCCGGTGGTGTGAAGCGACAGCACGGGGACGGTTATTTGGCCATTGAAGATTACGTTATCGGCCAGGTAGGTCAAAGCGCCGGGATCGGCCGAAATTCGCGGAGTGCTCTTCAGTGCCGCGAGGTCGGCGTCCAGGCTCAGGCCGGCAGCGGCGTACAAGGCTTGCACTTCAGCATAGTCGCGCGAGTGCTGTAGTTTGTAGGCGTAGTTGACTCCGGTGTTGAACGAAGGATTTCCCCCGGCCCGAGCTTCCAATTCCGCGCGCCCGAAAAAAGAGGTGGGAATCGCTTGCGCCCACAAATACTGGTTGGCCTCCTGGGTCGCATAGTCGGTGGGCGCCGGTTCCATCGTAGTGGGGTCGTACCAGCCGGGTGTATCTGCGAGCGCCGAGACCAAGGCAATTCGGGCCTGCCCTTGCGCGGTACTTTGGGCCGCACCGAGAACCTCTGCAGCAATTCCGTAATCCTGTGCCGGGTTGGTGATGTGGACCATCTCCAAAGACCCGCCTGCCAATAGCGTGTTAAAGGCGAATATTTCGTCCAGCGATTGGTTCCAAAAGCCCACACTGCCGGAGAGGACTCCACACATGGGCTGCGCCGCAGCGAAACGACTCGGGTACTGCTGCACAAGTGCGGCAGTGACCTCGCCACCCATGGAATGTCCCCAGGCGATGGTCTGGGTGGGAGTTCCTACCAGGCTTTCAAATGCATCGAGCGTCGCAATCTGATCGGGAATCGCTTCGTGAACCGCCCAACCCGTCGACGCATAGGAGGAGCCTGCCAGAGCGTATCCGGCCGTCAGCATATAGGCGCCGGTGTAGGGGTCGCTCACATCCAGCGCGGGGTTGGGCGATCCGGGCGAGACGTATCCATGGCTGTAAAGGAGGAGAGCGCCGGTCCAGACGGGCGGGACATCGATCACGTAGGTGGCGCCGTCGGCTAAGGTGCCGGTGATGTGCTGCTGGGCGGCGACGCTAGCGCAGAGGACGGCGATAAGAATACAGGCCAAGGCGGACGGTCGGGTCAATTTTGAAATGGCGGGCATGGCGGTTTCTCCTGGTGAGTGAAAAGGCTTTTCCCACGCTGCGTTCAGCGTGAATCTTGCGGAAACGAATGCTTGGAAGTTTGGGGGAGATCGAGGGAGTTGTCAACGCGAAAATCGGGCAGACGGACTTAGATGGCGTTCTTCTGGCTGCTGCGTTTCCAGTAAAGATAGCCGGGCACTCCCAGCAGCACTATTAACGCTCCCCAAAAGGCTTCGCCGGGGCGCTGGATTATGGTGTTGAGCGTCCAGGCTACGCCTACTAAGACGTAGATTGCGGGAAGCCAGGGGTAGCCGGTGCAACGATAAGGTCTGGGAATGTCTGGCCGTTTCCAGCGGAGGATGAAAAGGCCGATTACGGTGAGGGTATAGGAAAGCACCATTCCGAAGATGACGTAGGTGTAAAGCTGGTCGTAGCGTCCGCTTAGGGTGAGGATTGCGGCCCAGATGCCTTGGCCAATCAGGCTGAAGGCGGGCGTGCGCCAGCGGGGATGAATTTCGGCCATGCGGCGGAAGAAGACTCCGTCTTGCGCCATGGCCATGTAGACGCGGGCTCCTGAGAGTGTGCAGGTGGCGGCGGCGCTGAAGCAGGAGACGGCGATCATGGCGGAAAGCCAGACGGCGGCGCCGGGCGAGAACAGAACGGCTGCGGCGTCGTGGACTATGGTTTCATGTTTGGCAATTTCTTTTAGCGGCAGGGCGTAGACATAGGTCATGTTCATGGCGATGTAAATTACGCCTACCACTAACACGCCCAGCACCATCGCTAGA
Source organism: uncultured Acidobacteriaceae bacterium (assembly GCA_963775845.1). Taxonomy (GTDB): domain Bacteria; phylum Acidobacteriota; class Terriglobia; order Terriglobales; family Acidobacteriaceae; genus Acidiflorens. Next base: position 876,167 of record CAVZKN010000003.1, read on the forward strand.
GGCACATTGCGACGGGGATCTTTGACTTCTCCGGCTACCCATGTGATGTAGACCCATCCGTCGTAGGCCCAGAAGACAGCGATCAGGCCTATGCCTAGAGCGGAGATGAGTTGGGCGGGACTCAGGCCCATGGTTAGTCCACCGGGCGATGGCGCGGTGAAGTTCGACCAGTGACCTTTGCCGATGGTGAAGCCTAGAAGAATGAAGGCGGCCATGGCGATGAATTTTGTCCAGGTGGAGATGTTCTGAAGGCGCGCGCCCCAGCGCAATCCGTAGACGTTGACGAGAGTGAGGACGGCGATGAGAAGAAGTCCGACGGCGTGGGCGCGGGTGAAAACGATGGTGAAAATAGCTTCGACGATGTGGCCGCTGGAGAGCGATGGATAGGGGAGATTGATGTTGGCGATTATGTTCTGCTGCGACATCCAGGGAACGATGTTGCCCATGTAGGCGGCCGAGGCCACGGAAAGAGCGGCAATTGTGCCGCCATTGGCTACGGCGAATAACATCCAGCCGTAGAGGAAGGCTACGAGGTCGCCGTAGGCTTCGCGGAGGTAGATGTATTGTCCTCCGGAGTCGGGGAACATGGAGCCCAGTTCGGCGAAGGCTACGCAGGCGCAGAGAGAGATGACTCCGCCTAGCACCCAGACCAGAAAAAACAATGCGGGATTGGGCAGCGGTTGGGCTATGTCTTTGGCGGTTAGAAAAATGGAAGAACCTATGATGCCGCTGGCGAGGAGCAGAACCGAATCGAGCAGACTGAGTCCACGAACCAGACTTGGCTTCTGAGCGGCGGTTTCAGGTTCGCGGGGCGAGGAAATGGAGACGGGGTTCATGGGGAGTTTGGGCTTATCTTTATTTTTATCCCATGCCTAGCTCGTCGGAGGATTCCAAGGGCGTTCCGCAGCGGCGGCAGATTACGGCGGAGCAGTCTCCGCAGGTCAGGGGATCGGTTACTTCGACGGCGCAGATTGGGCAATAGAAGGGTGCGGTGCGATTGGCTGCTGCGCGCGCGGCTGGCGATTCGTTCTCCTGTTTCATCGAAATGGGTCCTGTGCGCGAATCCGATTAAGCAGGGAACTGTAGCATAGTTTCGCCATGACGCGGGATGTTAGTCGCGCTGCTTTCTGAGAATCAGATCGCCTTCGGTTGGAGGTAGAGAGATCGGAAATTGCCAGACTTTATCGTTCATCCAGAGGCTCACGATAAAATCTTCGCGATCTTTCCAGGGGCCGATCCATTTGTTGCGAGTTGAGAACAGGACCCAGCCGTGGCTTTCGGGATTGCCTGGAGTGAGGGTCACGGTTTCGGATGGCAAAGTTTGCGTGCTCAGAAACTCGATGAACTCGGCTGCCTCTTTTTGGTATTCGCGCAAGAGCTTGGTTTTTTCGCCGGCTGTTTCCGGATGCTTTTTGATTTGACGTTCGGTGTCGAAGACTTTCGTGTCTACATCGCTTTGTAATTTGTTGGCTAGTTCTGACGGATCCTCATAGGGCTCGGTTACGTTGTGATGGCGAACGAAATCGATGCTCACATCGGCGGGAAAGTCGTATTTCGCATGGCCAGTGTAGGTCACACTTATGTACGACCCCAGCAGATGATAGAAGCGGTGGCGGCTTTGCGGGAGTTCCTGGGAATCCATCAGCACGGTAATGGAGAGATCGTTGCCGGTCATGGTCCAGCGGTATTTGCCATCGTCGCCGCGCACGAAAGTGCAACCGGGGGCGTTGGCGGTCCAGCGGATGGTGGGCAGATCTTTTTTCCTGGCGGCATGGCTCGGGACGGGGGGGGGAAATGCGCCGCAGAGAACAGCGCCAAGTGCGAATGCAAACCTGAGGCCGAGTGAATTACAACGCAGCATTCATGCGAGTATAACGCGCGGGGCGACGCGATAAAGTTGGAGGAATCAGGCTGTGCTCATCCCACATCTATACCAGGTAAATCATGACGAGCGTGAGAATCGATAAATGGCTTTGGGCGGCGCGCTTTTTCAAGACGCGGTCGTTGGCGGCGCGAGCTTGTGAACTGGGCCGGATTCAGTGCAATGGGCTGGCAGCCAAGCCGGCGCGCGAGGTCCGAGCAGGAGACAGGCTACGGGTGACCAATGAGGGCGGCGAGTTTCTGCTTGAGGTGTTGCAGCTCAGCGAGGTGCGGGGGCCGGCGCCGGTTGCAGCTACGCTTTATCGCGAGACAGAAGAGAGCCGGGAGTTGCGGCTGAAGGTGGCGGCGGAGCGCAAGGCTTTGCGGCAGTATGAACAGTTGCCGGCGGGTCGGCCTTCGAAGCGAGACCGGCGCAGGATCATTCAGTTTCGCAGCGGGCTTCCTGATTGACTTGCGCTGAGGCGGCTGTAGCAGACGAAAGAGTGGAACTATGGTAAAAAAGAAAGCGAGAGTAGCTACGAGTGGATGCGGGTCTTGTTGCTCAGGGTCGGGTGAGATCTGCGTAGATGTGAGTAGAACGATGTGCGTAAAACACGGTGAGGGCGCGTAGCTCAGTTGGTAGAGCAACGCCCTTTTAAGGCGTGGGTCGCAGGTTCGATTCCTGCCGCGCTCACCATTTCTTTTTCTTTCTTCAAACTTGCAACGGCCTCGGTGAACCGACCGGACACCTCTGTCGCCTCGGGTAACATCTTCAACATTGTAGATTGGATTCATGATAGTGATTGGTTGTAGTGCTCTGCTGTTTGATCTGGATGGAGTGCTCATTGATTCCACTCCGGCGGTTAGCAGGGTATGGCGACAGTGGGCGGTGGAACGTGGATTTGATCCGGATCTCGTCGTTCATAAGGCGCACGGGCGGCCCAGTCGCACCACCCTCGGGGAATTACTGCCTGACGCCGATATTGACCTGGAGGATCGAGAGGTCGAACGGCGCGAGATGAGCGATGTGGACGGCATTGTATTGCTGCCGGGCACGCAGCGACTTTTGGCGGCTCTGCCTGCGGAGCGCTGGACGATTGCGACGTCGTGCACACGTCCGCTGGCGCAGGTGCGTCTTCGTGCGGCGGGGCTGCCTGTTCCTGAGAAGATGATTACCTCAAGCGATGTGAAAGCTGGTAAGCCTGATCCTGAGCCTTATCTGAAAGCGGCGGCGGCGCTGGGATTCGCTGCTTCCGACTGTGTGGTGGTGGAAGACGCGCCGGCGGGAGTTCGCGCGGGCAAGGCGGCTGGGGCTCGAGTGATTGCGGTGCTCACGACTGTGTCGCAGCGCGAACTTGAAGCTGGCGGGGCGGATTGGATCGTGCGGAATTGCGGCGACATTCGTGTCGCGGAGGTTGGCGAGGGGCTGGAGTTGGAGCTTTCCATTTGAATTATTGCCAAGGGCATTTGCGCGCGCTGATGGCGTCAAATAGAATCCAAGGTTCTTGCAGGCAGCAGCGTGAATACAGTTCACGGTTGCAGAACGGTTTTTTAACATTCTACAGGCGTAATTTCGAGTAACACAGGCAGGTGTTCTTGATCATCGGTGTTCCGAAAGAAAGTTATCCTGGAGATCGGCGGGTCGCGATCGTGCCCGTGGTTGTGCCGATGCTCACGAAGGCTGGATTCGAGGTGAACATTCAGTCTGGGGCGGGCGCTGAGGCCGGCTACCCCGATTCTCAATATGTCGACAAGGGCGCGAAGATCGTTGGCGACCGGGCGGCAGTGTTTGGCGCGGCGGATATCGTGGTGCAGGTTCTTTGCTATGGCTCTAATGACATCGCCGGGAAACAGGATGTGGCGATGTACCGGCGCGATCAGATTCTAGTGGGATTTTTGCGTCCCTTTGGCGAACGGGATGTCGTCCAAGAGGTCGCGAACGCCGGTGTTACTTCGTTTGCGGTCGAATTGATGCCGCGAACTACGCGCGCGCAAAGCATGGACGCGCTCTCTTCGATGGGAACTTGCGGCGGATACAAGGCGGTGCTGCTGGCCGCGGATTTCCTTCCACGAATCTTTCCCATGCTCACTACGGCGGCGGGAACGGTCACGCCCGCGCGTGTATTCGTGATTGGATGCGGCGTTGCTGGATTGCAGGCGATCGCCACAGCGCGGCGCTTGGGAGCTGTGATCTCCGCTTACGATTTGCGCCCGGCGGCTAAGGAGCAGGTGCAGAGCCTGGGCGGACGTTTTGTGGAATTGCCGATTGAGGCGAAGGACGCGCAGGACGCTCGCGGCTATGCGCGAGCGCAGGATGAGGATTTCTATCGCCGTCAGCGGGAGTTGCTGGGCAAGGCCGTGCAGGAAAGCGATGTGGTGATCACGGCGGCGGTGATTCCGGGAAAGAAGTCGCCGGTGCTGGTGACGGAAGAAATGGTGAAGGGAATGGCGCCAGGGTCGGTGATTGTCGATCTGGCCGCCGAACGCGGGGGCAACTGCGAGATCACCGAGGCCGGGAAGACGGTTGTCAAACACGGCGTGTCCATTATGGGGGCGATCAACCTGGCAGCGGGCGTGCCTTATCATGCGAGCATGATGTATGCGCGCAACGTCACTTCCTTTTTGACGCACTTGATTAAGGATCAAAAATTGAATTTGAATTTGCAAGATGAAATTGTGCGCGAGACTCTGCTCACGCGGGGTGGGGAGATCGTGCAGGCCCGAGTGCGGGAATATTTTCAACTGCCGCCGCTGGCCTCCTAGCTGCAGAGCGACGCGCGGCGGACACACTTGCCCCGGGCGGCATTTGAGGTTCTCGGGGCGGGGACTCCCGGCGCTCCACTATTAAATGGGGAGGAATCATGAACAGTAGTTCTACCTTGATTAACGCACTTTTTATTTTTGTGCTGGCGGGCTTTATCGGATTTGAAGTGATCCGGCGGGTGTCGCCGCTGCTGCATACTCCGTTGATGTCGCTCACCAACGCCCTGGACGCGATTGCCGTGGTGGGCGCGATTGTGCTTGTAGGAGAGCATAAGAGCACGCTCTCCACCGTTTTTGGATTCATTGCGGTTGTCGCCGCCACCAGCAACATTGTTGGCGGCTTTTTGATTACGGATCGCATGTTGAAGATGTTCAAATCCAGCCGTCCCGCGGCAAAACCGGCGGCTAAATAATGACAGGCGAAATCGGAAGCGCCCAGATCGTCATCGAAGTTCTTTATCTCGTCGCGAGCGTGCTGTTCATTCTCTCGCTGAAGTGGATGAGTTCGCCGACCACTGCACGCCATGGTATCTGGGCGGGCGAAATCGGCATGGTGCTCGCGATAGGCGGGACGCTGTTGAACCATGGGATCAGCTACCATCTGATCGCCATCGGGCTGGTGCTGGGCACGATCATCGGCGTTCCGCTGGGGCGAGTCGCAATGACGGCGGTTCCGCAGCGAACCGCGCTCAGTCACGCCTTTGGTGCACTCTGCGTAACCCTGGTCGGTTCGGCCGAATTTTATCTGCGGACTCCCGGCATTTCGCGTTTCATGATGGCGGTGCTGTCGCTGGAGGTTATTCTCGGCGGCCTGACGGTGACAGGCAGTTTGATGGCCGCCGGAAAATTGCAGGAGATTTTGCCGCAGCGGCCGCTGACTTATAAAGGACAGAATCTCGTCAACTTTCTGTTGCTCGGCGCTGCGCTGGTGATTGCTGTAACTCTGGTTTTGCATCCGGAAAATACGCGGCTCTTTCCTTTCATGGTTCTGATTGCGCTGGCGTTTGGCGTGCTGCTGATTATTCCCATCGGCGGCGCGGATATGCCTACCGTTATTTCCCTGTTGAACGGATATGCGGGTTTGTCGGCTGCGGCTATGGGTTTTGTGCTCAATAGCAAGCTGCTGATTATTGCGGGCGCGCTGGATGGCTCGTCGGGCCTGATTCTTTCGATCATCATGTCGAAGGCGATGAATCGATCTTTTACCAACGTATTGTTCGGGGCGTTTGGGCAGGTGCAAACTTCGGCCGCAGCCGGAGAAGAAGCCAAGCCGGTGCGGAGCGCGACTCCGGAGGAAGCGGCGGCCATACTTTCGGGCGCGAACCGCGTCATTGTGGTTCCGGGATATGGCATGGCGGTGGCACAGGCGCAGCACAAAGTTCGCGAATTATATGACGCTTTGACGAAGCGCGGCGTGGACGTGCGCTTTGCGATTCATCCTGTCGCCGGACGCATGCCTGGGCACATGAATGTGCTTTTGGCCGAGGCTGATATTCCGTATGACCGGCTGATTGAGATGGACGAGATCAACGGGGACTTTCCGCAGACGGACGTGGCGCTGGTGATCGGCGCCAACGATGTGACGAACCCGGCGGCGCGGTCGGATGCTTCCAGCCCTATCTATGGCATGCCCATTCTTGACGTGGACAAAGCTCACACCGTGATGGTGATCAAGCGGAGTATGAATCCGGGCTTCGCTGGTATTGACAACCCGCTCTACTATCTCGATAACAACCTGATGTTGTTCGGGGATGCCAAGGCGTTTGTCGGCAGCATCGTGCGCGAACTAGGCGGAGGACACGGCTGATCCGGGCAATCGGCGGGAATTAGAAAAACTTCAGGACAAAAGCGGCGGGTGAAATCCGGCGGGCTCAGTTCGCACGAATTCGATGCGGACTGCGGCCCGCTCGCATTTATGCGGCTTTTTTGCTCTGCCGGATCTTCGCCCAGCGTGCTTTCTGGGCCAGAGAAATTCTCCGGCGGCCGGCCGCGGAGAGCACACGCTTTCCGCGATGGTTGGCTACTGCGTGCATGTTTGAGCCTGAGCTACGGGTTAGCTTTTCGAGAACGGCAATAGCCTCCCCAAGCTTTTGGACCTGGTTTTGGGCGTCCCGGCGTTCCTCGCGGAGCCGGTCAATCGTTTGACTAATGTTTCTCATCGCACCCCCCTCGGGTAAGTCCCCGCCATTGTATTACTAACTTCCCCCTTCTGTCATGAAATATTAACAGTCGTTTGAAAATTAAGACAATACGCGATGCAAGTTCGATTACCCGAGGAATAACCGGCAGACAAAATAATGGCCACTGGTTAGTTACTAACCCAAAAGAAATAGCCTATCCGAGCGGTGGGAGGAGAGTCGATGATCCGAAAAGGAACAACGCGCCTACCGCAAGACTATAGATTGCGGTGAGCGCGGTGACTACGAATTGGAAGCGCGGGAGCCGTGTGCTGAGGCCAAAAAACCCTACGGCTGACGCGGTCATGATGGTGTTCATGATGAGCAGGCCGGCGATAAACATGGTCAGGCCGAGAAAGCCCTTGCCGATGCCGCCGAGATTGGCGGCCAATAAGAAGATCATGAGTTGGCTGGGAGTTTCAGCGCCGAGACCATGGACAACTCCGATCATGACAACGGATTTCGAACTGTAATTCCAGTTCTTTTCTTCCGGGCGCGGAATGTGATGGTCGTGCCAATAGCTCATCGATTTCCAATGAAGCCAGCGCAGAGCTCCGGCAATAAGGTGAAAGCGGCTGCGCGGCGCGGGCTTTCCTGAAAATAACGATCCCAGTACATAGACGCCCAGGATCAGCAGGGTAAGTCCCACGAGGCGCTCGGCAATACGGTCGATGCCATGGGGCAGGGACAGCTGAAAGACAATGACTGCGCTACCCAGGGCCGCGACGGTGGCGGCGTGACCCAGGGCGTAGAGCAAACCCAGCCTCATGCCGCGCCAGCGATCGGTTTGCACGCTGGTAATGTCGGAGATGGCGGCGATGTGGTCGTAATCGAATCCGTGACGAAAGCCAAGGATGGCCGCGGATACGAGAGCGAGTTGCAGGGTGTTTGGTGTGGCAGTCATGAATGAGGGTCGGGCCCCGGAATCTTTCATTGTTCCACAGGCGGTCGAGAATCGGAAATCCGGCTGACGAGAAGCTGTGGCGGTCCTACTTTTTTTTGTGTTTCAAGTATTCGTCCACCTCGGTCACGGTTTTACGGTGGTCTTCGGCGCTGGAATCGACGGTGTCGAGAGCGTCAGTGAGAATGAACTCGTACTGACTGGCTTCGGCAGCATTGGCGCTCGCGGAATTCTTGAGGGCACGCAGCCTGGACTGGAATTCGTTATCGGCTTCGAGGATAAGTTTCAGCGGCTTCCGAATATCATCTTTGCGGCCTACATACATGTCGATGTTGTTGTTGAGTTCCTCGTAAACGGCGAGAAAATCCTCGAGCATGTCGTGGGTCTGACGGCCGCGCTCGGTGGCCTTGGGGTCGCTGCGCATTTCTTCTAGCTTCGTCATGCGATCGCGGGAGAACTTTACGTAGAGTTTCAGACGGTCGGCAGGGAACATCATATTATCGCGGAGCTGCTCGATCTCCAGTGGATTGAGCGGATCGCGGCGGCCTTGCGCAGGAGCCGAGACGGCCAAGCCGATTGCGAACGCAAACAACAATGCCAGGCTAAGCGCTCGACGACGGCGGTAGGTATGCTGCTGCACTTCTATTGTTTCTCCTTCTCGTCTTTCTTCTCGCCTTTAAACATCTCATCGAGCAAGGAAGTGCGGATATCTTCCATTCGCCGAATGGCTTGCTCGACGGGAGGCTGATCTTCATACGCCAGGGTGCGTTTGAGATCGCGTAGCCGTTCGGCCATCTTGCGGGCATCGATTTCAATATTCTTAACGTGCTTGTTGGTCTGGGTGGCGGCGTCGCGGGCTTTTTCAGAATAGAGAACCACATCGTCGATGGCGGCGCGACCTTCATCGACCTTACCCTCGTAATACAGCTTGCCCGCATTGTGAAGCTGTTGCTCGGCGATCTTGATGCCGAGTGGGGGGCGGTCTGCGGTGTGCGTCTTCTCAAAGCGCGCTTTCATCTGTTCGAGTGTTTCGTCTCTGGCGATTGCGCACACAACGAGGCTGAAAGCGATGAGGATTATCGAAATGCTATGGCGGCGCATGATCAACGCTTCTTTATCTGCGGCTCGATCGCAACCAGGCGATGGCGAGCTTGCCACTCCTGATCGGGATACTTGCCGTTAGCAACCTCTAAAAACTGATGATAATCGATGGCCGCCTGTTTGTAGTCATGCAGGTGATCGTAGGCGGAAGCGCGCAGAAAAAAAGAGAGTGGGGGCATCCCGGCGTTCAGGGCGGCGCGGCCATTGAGGGCTCGAACGGTGAGATCGTAATTCTTGTTTTCGTTGGCGGCAAAGGCGAGGTCGATATAGATGTCGGGCGAGTCGCGTTTCAGCCTGAGCGCCACCAGAAATTCCTGCTGCGCCTCGGGAAACTTCTTCTGCAGCAGCAGGGCATGACCCAGACCACGGTGTAAGTCGGGATCGTTGGGGTGCGTGGTGAGCGCCGCCCGATAGGCGGCTTCGGCCAGATCGTTCTTTCCCGCGCTGGAGTAGAGGTCGGCCAGTTCGCGCTGGGCTTCGGAGTCGGACCGGGCGAGCTTCAACGCAGTTTGTATTTCTACGAGCGCGTCGTCTTTCTTGCCTTGCGCCTCCAGCAAACGCCCTAGCTGAAGGTGGATGGCGGAGTTGTCGGGACGGGCGGCCGCCAGGCGGCGCAGGAGGGGTTCGGCATCGGCGAGGCGGCCGGATTTCATGTAAGCATTGGTCAGGGCGATGACGGCTTCGGTGCTCTGCGGATCTAGGGCAAGCGCTTGTTTATATTCGGCCTCGGCATCGAAAAATTCTTTTCGGTTCTCATGCAAGAGGCCGGCGGAGAGATGAGGTTCCGGATCCGTGGGCGTTAGCTCGGAAGCTTTGTGGTAGGCGTTCAGCGCCTCCTCCGGCTTTTTGTCTTTGAGCAAATGCGCCAACGCGAGCCAGGCGCGGGCCTGACCTTCCTCGATGTGGTCGGTGGGTTTCAGGTTCGTCGCAGCGCGCAGGAACTGTTCGGCGTCGGGATTATTGGCGCGGACCAGCATCAGCCCTAGATTGAGATTCGATTCGAAGACGTCGGGCTTGGCGGCAACTGACTTGCGATAGGCTGCGATCGATTCGTCGGCGCGGTTCAGGCGATTGAGGACGAATCCCATGTCGAACCATGCCTGGTAGGACCAGGGCAGAGTATTGCCGGGATCTTTGTCGAGGGCCTTTTTCAGCAGCGTTTCCGCGGCCGCGAAATCGCTTTTCTGGATCGCGTCTTCGGCCTGCGCGATTTCTGGCGGCGTGTCGTCGATTCGTTCTTTGTAATGGCGGACGGTGGTATGGGTTTGGGCGCAGGAGAAGGCGGCTAGCCCGATGAGTAGGACTGAATTTGCCAGGATGTGGTTCATGTGGCCGCCGAAGGCGTGGGTAATCCGGGCGTGACGTCCGGCGCTCGACGATTATCTTCTATTCTACTGGTCGGACGATGCGCGCCGTTTCCGTTTAAGACATGCTTTAAGTATTGCCCGGTGTAGGAGTTTTTCAATTCGGCGATGGCCTCGGGCGGTCCGGAGCCGACTAGGTTGCCGCCGCGGTCGCCGCCTTCGGGTCCCAGATCGATGACCCAGTCGGCCGTTTTGATGACTTCGAGATTGTGTTCGATAACTACGATAGAGCCTCCGGCATCGATCAGACGGCGAAACGCGGAGAGCAACTTGCTGACATCGTCAAAATGCAGGCCGGTGGTAGGCTCGTCGAAAATATAAAGCACACGACGCTTGCGCTTGGGCGCATCTCCGCCTTCACCGAGTTTGCTCACCTGACGAGTACCGGGCTGAAGGTGCGCGGCCAGTTTCATGCGCTGGGCTTCGCCTCCGGAGAGCGTGGTGGCCGACTGGCCCAGACGCAGGTAGCCCAAGCCGACTTCATCGAGGACTCGCAATTTGTCGGTGAGTCTCGGCACCTCCGCAAAGAATTTGAGAGCTTCGCGAATGGTGAGATTCAGAACCTCGTGAATGTTTTTGCCCCTGTAGCGGATTTCCAGCACCGACGGTTTGTAGCGCGTGCCTTTACATTCGTCGCAGATCAGTTCGACGTCGGCGAGAAACTGCATTTCCACGGTCACGGTGCCATCGCCCTGGCAATTTTCGCAGCGGCCTCCGGGGACGTTGAAGGAAAAATGTCCAGCCGGGAAGCCGCGCTTCTTCGACTCGGGCAGCGAGGCAAAAAGCTCGCGAATGATGTCGAAGGCCTTGATGTAGGTGACAGGATTTGAGCGCGGGGTGCGTCCTATGGGCGATTGGTCGACCAGCACTACTTCATCGAGATAGTCGTCGCCTTCGATCTCGTCCCACAATTTGGGCACGACACCGCTGCTGAGCTGGCGCTTTTCGATGGCCAGAGATTGATAGAGTACATCGTGCAGCAGGGAGGATTTCCCCGATCCCGAAACGCCGGTGATGGCCACGAGCATGTTCAGCGGGATTTCAAGATCGATGTGCTTCAGGTTGTGGGCGCGCGCGCCTTTGATAATTAACTTGTGCGACCCGGGTTGGCGGCGGCGCGGCGGAATCTGAATGTGAAGTTCGTCGGCCAGATAACGGCCGGTGAGCGAGTGTGGCATTTTCAGGATTTCGTTGAAGGTGCCTGCGCCTACTACCTTTCCGCCATTTTCTCCAGCGCCGGGGCCGAGGTCGAGGATGCGGTCGGCGGCGCGCATGATGTCGGGATCATGCTCGACCACGAGGATCGTGTTTCCCAAGTCGCGGAGGTCATGCAGAATTTTGATCAGGCGATGAGTGTCGCGGCTGTGCAGGCCGATGGACGGCTCGTCCAGCACATATAAAGTTCCGACGAGGCGCGAACCCAGCGAAGTCGCCAGCTGAATGCGTTGGGCTTCGCCTCCGGAGAGAGTGGAGGCCAGGCGATCGAGCGTCAGGTATTCAAGGCCGACTTCGTTGAGGAAACGCAGGCGCTCCTGAAGTTCGACGAGAAGTTTTTCGGCGATGGCGGCTTGCTGCGGAGAGAGCGTGAGTTGATGGAAGAAGCGAGCGGCTTCTTCGACGGTCATGCTGCAGACCTGACAGATATTCTTGCCGTCGATCTTCACCTGGCGAGCTTCGACGCGTAGGCGTGTTCCGCCGCATTCCGAACATTGCGAGTATCCGCGATAGCGGCTTAGAAACACGCGGACGTGAAGCTTGTATTTTTTGCGCTCTAGATACTGAAAAAATCCGCGGACGCCCCCGTAGCCGCGCGCGCCCTCTTCACCATAAACGACGAGTTTCTGCTGTTCGGGGTCAAGGTGGTACCAGGGGACATCGAGCGGAATACCGGCTTGGCGGGCGAAGCGTTTCAACTCGGTGAAGAGCGTCCGATATTTTGGCTTGGTCCAGGGCTCGATGGCCCCTTCATTCAATGTTTTCCCTTTGTCGGGGATTACGAGATCAAGGTCAAAGTCGATGGTGTTGCCGAAACCCTGGCAGCGCGGGCAGGCTCCGTAAGGGTTATTAAAGGAGAAGAGTCGCGGCTCGGGCTCCTCGTAGCGTGTGCCGTCATTTTTGCATTCGAAGCGATGAGAAAAGCGGAGACGCTGCGGAGTCTCGAGCGGGGCGTTGGAGTCGCCGTCGGCTGTCGCAGATCTTGGCGCGGTTTCGAAAATAACCTCGCCCGCTTCGCGGTAGCCGATTTCAATAGCATCGACGATGCGGGAGCGCTGATCAGGGGAGACGACCAGGCGATCGATTAATCCAAAGACGGGTTCTGAGAAATTGAGGTCGAGGAGGGATTCGGGAGTCGAGAACTCGAAGACCTGTCCATTCTGAAAGAGGCGGTTGAAGCCGCGTTTGCGCAGGTCGAAGAGCCGCGCCTTGATGGCATCGGTGGGCAGATCGGAATCTGCGGCCTTGGCGGACTTTTTCGCGCGCGGCTTTTTGGCGGTCTTCTCTTGCGCTGGTTCGGACTTGTCTACCGCTGCGGCGTGCATTTGAACAGGGAAGAAGACATTGAGGCGCGTGCCTTCGCCCAATGCCAGCAGCCGGTCGGCTGCTTCATCCACCGTATCTCGTTTTACTTCCTGGCCGCAGAGCAGGCAATAGGTGCGCCCAACGCGGGCGAAGAGCAGGCGCAGGTAGTCGAAGATTTCGGTGGCCGTGGCTACGGTCGAGCGCGGATTGCGCGTGGAATTCTTCTGCTTGATGGCCACGGCGGGCGCGATCCCATCGATCAGATCGACGTCGGGCTTTTCGATGCGCTCAAGGAACTGGCGGGCGTAGGCAGAGAGGGACTCCACGTAACGGCGTTGGCCTTCGGCGTAAATCGTATCGAAGGCGAGCGACGATTTGCCCGAACCGGAGACACCCGTAACCACGGTGAGGGTGTTGTGCTCGATTTCGAAATCAATGTTCTTGAGGTTGTGAACTCGGGCCCCGCGAACCACAATGCTATCGGTTGACATCTCTCCCTGGCGCTACAGATGGATCAAAACTGGGTGCGAATCTTTCTATTATAAATGCTGCTTCGGTTGGAGAATTCGGATTGAGCCGCGGGACTAATTATTGGACGATAATTTCAAAGTTGCGCAGCGTTAGTTTCAGCAAATCGGCTTTTTGAGGTAGGATTATGCCGCTTGTTCAGGAGGCCATATGGCACAGAATACATCGGTCGACGTCGTACGTCAGTCCTCGACGCTGGCAATCGTTTGGGGCGTGATGCTGATTATCTTAGGCATTGTAGCCATCGGTTCGCCATTTCTCGCTGCCGTGGCGGTTAACGTGGCTATCGCCTGGCTCATTGTTCTGGCAGGCGTAGTCCACCTGATGCTCGCTTTTCGCGCGCATGGAGCCGGCAGCATGATCTGGAAGCTCATGGTTGGGCTCGCCTATCTCTTCTTCGGTGGATACCTGATCATGCATCCGGTGGCGGGTGTGGCATCGCTTACGTTAATTCTGGCATCGCTTTTCCTGATTGAAGGCATCCTGGATATCATTCTGTTTTTCCGGATGCGGTCCCTGGAAGGATCAAGCTGGGTGCTGGTTGATGGAATCATCACCCTGCTGCTGGGGCTGCTGATCTACATGCAATGGCCGTCCAGCGCCGCCTGGGCAATTGGCACACTGGTGGGTGTAAGCATGATCATCAGCGGCGTCACGCGGGTAATGCTGTCTCTGACAGTGCGCAAGGCGACGACTGAGATAAGGTCGTTAGCGGCATAGTCCTGTCTGAGTTAGAGCTGCCTTGTCGAGGCGGCGAAGGGTTGTACGCCGAGTGGAAGAGCCGCGCCAGTTAAAGCTGGCCTTATGAAGGGAGGTGGACGGAATGGGAGGCTTGATTCCGTTAGGGGATGTATCGCGGCGTCCCGTACGCATGCCCGTTGTCACAATCCTCATCGTCCTCGTAAATTGTTTTATTTTTGTACGCGAACTGGTGGGTGGCGAAACGTTCGTGAATGCGTGGTCGGTAATTCCCGCTCAAATTACCTCCGGACATCAGTGGATGACGCTCCTGACCGCGATGTTCATGCATGCCAGTTGGTCGCACATTATCGGCAACATGATTTTCTTGTGGGCCTTTGCTCCTGAGATTGAAGATGCGATGGGCCGAGGGCGGTATCTTCTTTTCTATCTTGTCGGCGGGTTGGTGGCTATGCTGGCGCAGGTTGCCGCCGATCCGCATTCCACGGTTCCAAATCTGGGGGCCAGCGGTGCAATTGCTGCGGTGATGGGCGCGTTTCTGGTCACATATCCTCGCGACCGAATCCGCGCGGTTTTATTTCTCTTTGTGTTTTTCCGGGTTACTTTCATCCCCGCCGCACTCTTAATCGGTTTCTGGTTCCTCACCCAGCTCTTCAGTGCGGGGTCGGTAGCCCAAGTGCAGACGGGAGGGGTGGCGTACCTGGCACACATCGGTGGCTTCATCTTCGGAGCGGTCACAGCTCGCCTTTTTGAAAATCCTCGCCGAATCGCATCTGAGAGCAACAGGGATGATTTCGAGGGAGCTTAGCCGACAGAAGGCTCGCTTACTGCGCCACTAACGAGAACAATACGAGGATATAAATCCACAGCCCGGTCATGCAATGCCAGTACCAGGAGGTGACATCGACAATTACACGGCGGGACTCTACGGGACGATGCAGCAGCGATGCGATGCTGGCGAAGAGTAGAGCCAATATGCCTCCGGCGAGGTGCAGACCGTGCATGGCGGTGAGGAGGTAGATGAAAGAACTGCTGGTACCTCCCGCGAGATGGAAGCCGGCGGAGGAAAGTTGTCTCCAGGCTAGAAGCTGTCCGGCTAAAAAGAGGACGCCCAGAGTCGTCGTCAGCGCCAGCCAAGGGTAGTGTCGTTCGTCGCCTAATGAGATGCCGGGGATCGATTGCACCGGGGCCAATGCAGCTTCGCGCGTGATTTTCCGGCGGGCTAATTCCATAGTCACGCTGCTGGCGATCAGGATCATGGTGTTCAACAGCAATAAAGTCCACGGCAAGTGAACCGGAATCCAGGTTTGGGTGTAAGAGACCTCGTTCACGTCGAAATTAAGAAAGTTGCGCCGAACGACGTAGACCGCCGTAAACGACGTGAACAGCATGATGACGGGGGTGAGGGCGATGGCCAAGCCCATGCGCGCGCGGCGCAGGCGTTCGCCGTAGTTCGGTATAAAGTCGGGCGGAGAATTCGGCCGGTTGTCGCCATCATCGCGTCCGCGCCCGTCGCCGCCTCCGCCGGTGCTGGGCGGGAACGAAGCGCCGTTGAAGCCGGAGCGGGTGGAGCTCGGCGTCAGTCGTGGCATGGCCTATACTCAGTGCTCTCGCGGAGAATAAGATCCAGGGGTTTGGATTCGCAGCGCATGTCCTTTGCTTCGTTGGATGACGGGAACGCGGAACGCAAGCGGTGGAATGAGAAATATCGTGCCGCGGCGAGCAGAGGGCTGGGGAGAAAAGACCAACCTGATTCCTTTCTGGTGCAGGCATTTTTCGAATATGTTCTACCCGCGTATCCGAAGGGCGGTCGCGCGCTCGACCTGGCCGGGGGAGCCGGACGGCATGCGCTCTGGCTCGCGAAACGGGGCTGGGAAGTTACGCTCATCGATATTTCCGAAGTTGGCATCGAACAGGCACGGCGGAGTGCCGGGCCGGTCGCGTCCCACATTCACTTTGTAGTAGATGATCTCACCCGCTTCAAGGCTTCGCAAACCGGACTGGAGTCGCGGTTCGAACTGGTGCTGGGGTTCTTTTATCTGGAGCGGTCGATTTTTCCAGAAATTGTGCGGACGATTAGGCCCGGCGGATTGCTTATCTATAAGACGTACACCGCGTCGCAGGCCACATTGCCGGAGGGTCCGAAGAACCGGGATCACTTGCTGCAACCGGGAGAACTCCTTGATTTAGCGGGTGCGTTGCATATGTTGCATTATCGCGAGGAGGTAAAGGCCAGAGCGACTGCTGAACTCGTGGCGAGAAGGAAATTTGAACTCTGCGCCGATTGCCGCGCGATGTATGAGCATCTCCGGCGCCACGTTGCAGCCGGACGGCGTTTGCATCTAGACTTGAGATTGTGGCTGTGAGATCGTCACAGTGATATCCCCGGAACTGCTGCGGGCGGGAATGCGAGAGTGGCGGAATTGGCAGACGCACCAGACTTAGGATCTGGCGGGTAAAACCGTGGGGGTTCGAGTCCCCCCTTTCGCACCAAATAGTTTTCGGCCAATCTGAATTAAGCCCGTTCTGTTGTATCCCATTTTGTGTACGGCATGGGTTACCCGCGCCCACTTTTTAGGCGGCGGAGTTGCGGGCAGTCTCCTGTTTTCCGCTCCTATGTTTTCCTCCAGCCACCCACCACGAGATAAGTAAACCCTCATAAAAAGCGGAAGAGTAACTGCACTCAGCTTGTGGAACGAGCCCATTGGACAAAGGCGTCCTTAAAGTTCTCTTTTGCAAAGCCGATGACAGCATTGTGGCATTGACCGCAACACAAAGCGCAGGGATGTACCTGCTCCGTCTCGCGGGCGAAATCAATGTCGCCTGCAGCGCGGAAATGAAGAAGCTTCTGCTCGAGGGTCTGGCAGCGGAGCCCGAACTGCAGGTTGACCTCGAACACGCCAGCGAACTGGATGTGACCGTCCTACAGTTGCTGTGGGCTGCGGCGCGCGCGGCCCATGCCTCAGGACGGCGATTCACCGTGCAAGGTCGCGTGGCGGGGGAGATCGCGGCCAGCGCCCGCGATGCAGGGTTTGATAATTTCCCGGACTTTTATACGAGCCCGGTTGCAGAGAAGACGGCTTCGAACTAAGCACGCGTCGCAAGTTCCCGATGCGGCTCTCGAAAGTGGCCATGGTCGACATCGACGGTAAGCAAGACAAGTTCAAGCTGGCCTTCCTCGAAGAGGCGCGCGACATAGTCGCCGAACTCGAGTCTTGCCTGCTGGCGTTGAACGAGAACCGCGGCGACACCGATCTGGTCGGGCGCACCTTCCGAGCGCTGCACACGATTAAGGGTTCGGGAGCGATGTTTGGCTTCGATGAACTCGCGGCGTTCACGCACAACCTGGAAAACGCCTTTGACGAAGTTCGCAACGGCCGGCTGGAGGTTACCGCCGAACTCATCAATCTTTCCCTGGCAGCCCTCGATCAGATCAAAGCCATGCTCGATGGGGCGGCAGGTTCTTCGCAGGCGAACTCCGCCGCGGTTGCCGAGATTCTGGCAAAACTGCGCCAGTTGACGGGAAAGCCGGACCATCCTGACAAGACCGAACGGCCAGCTCCGCCCAGTTCGGCCGTCGAAAACAGCGCGACCCAAGGTCCAACGCGCTCTTGGCGGATCCGCTTCAGCCCCGGAGCCGATCTGCTGCGAACGGGCACGAATCCCCTGCTCCTCCTGCGCGAACTGCGGCGGATGGGGACGCTGCAACTCCAGGCGAACGTGGCAGAGATTCCACCGCTCGCCGAACTCGATCCCGAGCGCTGTTACATCCGTTGGGACATGCTCCTGACGACGGAGGCATCGCGCGAGGCGATTGCCGATGTGTTCATCTTCGTGGCCGACTGTTGCGAGCTCGCCATCGAACCCGTGAAAGAAGAAGCGGCGGCAGCCGCGAGTGAAGCCGAGAGCCAAAGCACTCTCGAACCGCCCTCTCCGCCGATAGCCGAAGAAAGACGGTCGCGAGATGAAAACCGCGCCCCCGAACCGGCCAGCAACAATCGTGTTGACAAGGACTCACGCGGAACGACCTTGAAGACCGAGCCCGCAAAATACCCTCCCTGGGGACGCCGCGCCTCCGATACACCCGACAACGCGTCGAGCCTGCGCGTGCCCGCCGCCAAGCTCGACCAGTTCGTCAATCTGGTCGGCGAACTGGTGACGGTGCAAGCCCGGTTGGTCGAGATCGCCGCGCGCCGCGATGATGCCGAGGTAGCCGCCGTGTCGGAAGAGATCGAGCGCCTGACTTCCGCCTTGCGCGAAAACTCGATTGGCATCCGCATGCTGCCCATTCGTGCGACCTTCGAGCGCTTTCGCCGCCTGGTCTTCGATCTGGCGCGCGATCTGAACAAGGAGGTTGAACTCACCGTCGAGGGCGCCGATACCGAACTCGACAAAAGCGTGCTCGATCAGCTGAACGATCCGCTCATGCACCTGATCCGCAACAGCATGGATCATGGCATTGAGCCGCGGGAGAAGCGTCTGGCAGCCTCGAAACGCCGGGGCGCCGTGATTCATCTCTCCGCGCGTCATTCGGGCGCAAGCGTGCTGATCGGTGTTTCGGACGATGGAGCCGGAATCGATGCCGCCGCCGTCCGCGAGCGCGCCATTGAGAAAAACCTCGTTGCCGCCGACGCCCAACTCACCGAATCGCAAATCTTCTCCTTCATCCTGGCGCCCGGCTTTTCCACGGCCCGGCAGATCACGGATGTTTCCGGCCGTGGCGTGGGCATGGATGTGGTGCGCCGCAGCGTCGATGCCCTGCGCGGCTCCATCGACATTGCCAGCAAGCCCGGCGTGGGCACGACGGTCACCTTATGCCTCCCACTTACCCTGGCAATCATCGACGGGCTGCTGGTGCGGGTAGGACAGTCTTATTTTGTGCTGCCGGTTGCGGCCATCCTCGAATGCACCCAGTTGACGCGGCAAGATATCGAGCAGGTCAACGGCAAGCATGTCGCCGTCGTGCGCGGCGAGATCATTCCTTATATCCGGCTGCGCGAATACTTCCACTTGCCAGAAGAACAGGTGGAGCGTGAGCAGATCATGGTGGCCGAGACGGAAGAGGGACGTTACGGCTTCGTCGTCGACCAGGTGCTCGGCGACCATCAGACGGTCATCAAGAATCTCGGCCGTTTTTATCGTCACGTCGAACTTGTCTCCGGCGCCACCATTCTCGGCAACGGCACGGTGGCTCTAATCATCGATCCGCAGCGGCTGGTGCGGGAGGCGATTCGGACGCTGTCTACCGGGAGAGGATTGTCGGGGGCAAATCGGTCCAGGGCCGCACTCCGCGCCGGCGCCAAGGTTCGGGCCGGCCCGTCCGACGAAAGCTTGCTCACGAAATGAAATTGCGGCAGGTGCGGCAGAGAGCGCTGGCGCCACTCCATCAACGATGTAGGCAAGAACGATCCGCGCCAATATGTCCGGTGGCTCGGAAAGCACGCAGGCAGTCCACGAATTCAATTTTAAAGGAGCGAAAAAGTATGGCGACCAAAGTAGTGCAGGAAAGCCGAAGCGGTAGCGGACAGGGAGAGGGCCGGGGAACGAGCACCGGAAAGGCAGGCGATACCAAGTTACTGCTCGTCTCGCAGGAGATCATGCGTCTGGTAGACGCCTCGCGCGACGGACGGCTCAGCGATCGCGGACGGCCCGATCAATTTGACGGAGTCTACCGCGAGATGGTTGAGGGCATCAACGAGATGCTCGATGCAATCCTGCTGCCCATCGGGGAAGGGAACCGCATTCTCGCTCAAATTTCAAGTGGCAAGATCGACGAACTGATTGCCCAGACCTATAAGGGTGACCACGAGAAGATGAAGCTGGCAGTCAACAACGTCGCCATCGTGGTGCAGAGTTTGCAAAAAGAATTGGCGCGCCTGACCGACGCCTCAAGGGAGGGCCAACTTTCCGATCGCGGCAAGCCCGAACAGTTTCAGGGGGCCTATGCCGAGATTGTCCGCGGCGTCAACACTATGCTCGATGCCATTCTGCTGCCCATCGGGGAGGGTAATCGCATTCTTGCCCAGATTTCAAGCGGCAAGATCGATGAACTGATCGCCCAGGCCTATAAGGGCGACCACGAAAAGATGAAGCAGGCGGTCAACAATATCGGCATCGTGGTGCAGACCCTGCAAAAAGAAATGGGCCGGTTGACCGACGCCTCCAAAGACGGCCAACTCTCTGATCGGGGCAAGCCGGAGCAGTTCCAGGGTGCTTACGCCGAAATCGTTCGTGGAGTCAACACCATGCTCGACGCCATTCTCCTTCCAATCGGGGAAGGCAATCGCATTCTCGCCCAGATTTCGCAGGGCAAGATCGACGAACTAATTGCCCAGACCTACAAGGGCGATCACGAAAAGATGAAGCTCGCGGTCAACAATATCGCTGTCGTGCTCCAAGGCCTGCAAAAAGAACTGGCCCGTCTCACCGACGCCTCCAATGCGGGACAACTCACGGAGCGTGGCAAGCATGACCAGTTTCGCGGCGCTTACAGCGACATCGTGCGCGGCGTGAATTCGACCCTCGACGCTGTCATCACTCCTCTGAAATTTACCGCCGGATACATCGACCGCATCAGCAAAGGCGACATTCCGGCGCAGATTACCGACACCTATCATGGCGATTTCAACCTCATCAAAGACAACCTCAACGCGCTGATTCTCGCCATGAACGAGATCACCCAAGCTGCCGACGAGATGGCCAACGGCAATCTCACCGTAGCCCTCCGCGAACGTTCGCCGCAGGACAAGCTCATGCAGGCGCTCGGCGCCATGGTGAGCGGCATCACCCGTGTGGTCTCCGACATCCGCTCGATTGCCGGCGAAGTGGCCTCGGCCAGCCAGGCCATCAGCACGACGTCGGTCGAAGTCTCAAAAGGCGCCAGTTCGCAGGCCGCCTCGGCGGAAGAAGCTTCTTCCTCGATGGAAGAAATGGTCTCCAACATCAAGCAGAATTCCGACAGCGCGCAGCAGACCGACAAGATCGCCAACAAGTCGGCGGCCGACGCGCAGGAGAGCGGCAAGTCCGTCGTCGAGGCCGTCGCCGCGATGAAAGAAATCGCCAGCCGGGTCTCTATCATCGAAGAGATTGCCCGCCAGACCAACCTTCTCGCCTTGAACGCAGCCATCGAGGCGGCCCGTGCCGGTGAGCATGGCAAAGGCTTTGCCGTGGTCGCTGCCGAAGTTCGCAAGCTCGCCGAACGCAGCCAGAAGGCGGCCGGTGAAATTAACCAGCTTTCCGGCACCACTGTGAAAGTTTCCGAAAGAGCCGGCGAGATGCTGCAGAAACTTGTTCCCGACATCCAGCGCACGGCCGAACTGGTTCAGGAAATTGCGGCTGCCAGCAAAGAACAAGACACAGGAGCCGAACAGATCAACAAAGCCCTCGTGCAACTGGAGAAGGTCATTCAGCAGAACGCCTCCGCCTCGGAAGAAATGGCTTCGACCACGGAAGAATTGTCGAGCCAGTCCGATCAACTGGTCAGCGCGCTCGCCTTCTTCCACACCGGTGACGAGGGGCACAGCATGAGCGTCAGAACTGCTGTCCCCAAGCCCGCTCGCTCCCATGCCGAGTCAGCGCCGGCACGGGGCAACAAGCCGGCTGTTCATGCGGGTGCTCCTCAAAAAACCATGGCGGCCAAGGCCGGAGTCAGTCTCCGCCTGAAGGACCACCGCGACAACGACAAGGAGAAGGCTGATGACTTGGACAAGGAATTCGAGCGTTTCTAACCGGCGCATCCTTGCGCGCGCGTTCTTCGCCCCGCGCTCGAGCCCGCAGCCCGCAATTAAGCTGACGAAAGGATCTCCATATGAGTGTCACTGAAATTACCGATACCCGGCAGTACCTCACCTTCAAGCTGGGCAACGAGGTGTTCGCCACCGACGTTGCCCAGGTCAGGGAGGTGCTCGATTTCACCACCATCACTGCCATCCCGCGCACGCCTGATTTCATGAGCGGAGTCATCAACCTGCGCGGCAGTGTCGTGCCGGTGGTCGACCTGCGGCTGTGTCTGGAAATGTCGAAGACGGAGAAAACACGCAACACCTGCATTGTCGTGGTCGAGGTCTTGCTCGAAAACGAATCCACCGTGATCGGAGCGCTGGCCGATTCGGTCGAAGAGGTCATCGATCTCGAACCCGATCAGATTCAGCCGCCGCCGCGCATCGGCACCCACATCCGCACCGACTTCATCAAGGGTATGGGCAAACGCGATACGCAATTCGTGATGATTCTCGATATCGACCGCGTGTTTTCGGCGGAAGAACTTGCCGCCGTGCGCACCGCGGATAGCGGCAAGGCGTTGGCGGAGGCGGCGGGGTGATTGAGGAGCGCAACCGGCCCGGGCCAGGCATGTCCGTGCGAGCCATGATCGATCACGACGAAAGTCTTTCCAAAACGGAATTTGCCCGCCTGCGCGACCTGATCTACGCGCAGTCGGGCATCAGTCTCAATGCGGACAAGAAAACCATCCTCGAGATGCGCATCAAGCGGCGGTTGCGCAGTCTCCATCTGGGCTCGTCCACGGAATATTGCGACTATCTCTTCGGCCCGCACGGGCAGAAAGAAGAGATTGTCCATCTGCTCGATGTGGTCTCGACCAACAAGACCGACTTCTTTCGCGAGCCCGAACATTTCAGGTTTCTCGCGCAAAGTGTGATCCCCGAACTGGTCGCGCGCAGGGAGAATGACAGAGACAGCGCCCGGCCGTTCTGCCTCTGGAGCGCCGGTTGCTCCACGGGCGAAGAGCCTTACACTCTTGCCATCGTGGCGAATGAGTGGGGGGAGGCGCACGGCGGCCTGCGTTTTCGCATTCTCGCGACCGATCTCTCCACCACCGTATTGAACAAGGCCAGTCGCGGAGTATTCACCGAGGAAGTGGTGCGCCCGGTTGCTTCCGACCTGTGCCGCAAATATTTCATGCGCAGCCGCGATCGCAACTCGAACCTGTTGCGCGTGGTTCCGGAATTACGCCGGCTGATCGAATTTCGCCGCCTCAATTTCATGGATGCGGATTACGGCCTTCCCGGAAAAGTTGATGTCATCTTTTGCCGCAACGTCATCATCTACTTCGATCGCGCGACGCAAGAACAAATTATGCAAAAGCTGGCCGCCCACCTCGAGCCGGACGGCTATCTCTTCGTGGGACATTCGGAGACGCTGCACGACATGAATCTGCCACTGCGCCCCGTTGCGCCCGCGCTCTACCGGAAAACCCGGACGGCGCCGGGCCGGCCGAAGAACTGATAAGAGCACTGTATTTTGCAGGCAAGCCATGCTGGAAATCGCAAGCGAATTGTCGGAAATTTATCTCAATCCGGGCGAGTCCTATCTGGCGCGCAAACCGGCCATCATTCGGACGATACTCGGCTCCTGCGTTGGCGTCACTTTCTGGAGCGCCCGCCTCGGCATGGGCGCACTGACTCACTGCCAGTTGCCGCGCTGCCCGGCTCACCTCGGGACCAACCTGAATCCGGCCATCGGCCGCCGTTACGTGGATTTTGCCATTCGCGACCTGACCCGCCAGTTTGACCAATTGGGCGCTCGCCGTTCGGAAATCGAGGTCAAATTGTTCGGCGGTGCCGATGTACTCCTTGTAGGCGATGAGTCCTACGCCAGGCGCACCGTCGGCCGACTCAATTGCGAAGCTGCCCTGGAAGTCGTCGAAGCGGAAGGCTTGCTGGTGAAAGCATCCAGCATGGGAGGCACTTCGGGTCTCAACATCCGGTTCGATACACGGAGTGGCGAGGTGCGGCTCCGCCGTCTCGGCTGAACCTGCGAGCGCCGCAGGAAATAGCGCTGGGAGTATGGATCCATGATTGAGTCAAGAGTGATCGAATCAAGAGTGACTAAGCCAAGAGTCCGAGTCTTGATCGTCGATGATTCCGCGGTTGTGCGCCAGACGCTCAGCGAGGTGCTGTCCGATGATCCCGAAATCGAAGTTCTAGGGACGGCAGCCGATCCCTACGTCGCCGCCGAACGCATCAGCGACCAGGTACCCGACGTCATTACCCTCGACATCGAAATGCCCCGCATGGATGGCCTCACCTTCCTGCAAAAAATCATGTCCCAGCATCCCATCCCGGTCGTGATCTGCTCCAGTCTGGCCGAGGAGGGCGCGCAAAGCACGCTGCGAGCGCTCGAATACGGAGCTGTCGACATCATTGCCAAGCCACGCGTGGGCAGCAAACGATTTCTCGAAGAATCGCGCATCATGCTTTGCCAGGCAGTCAAAGCCGCAGCCGGAGCCCGTTTACAGCCAATCCATCCTCCTCGCACCGTCGAGCCGAAGCTCACCGCCGACGCCATTCTCTCTCCCGGCACTCACGCCATGGCCGAGACCACGGAAAAAGTGGTGGCCATCGGCGCTTCCACCGGAGGAACCGAGGCGCTGAAAACAGTGCTCGAAACATTGCCGCCCGACAGTCCGGGCATTGTCATCGTCCAGCACATGCCGGAGACCTTCACCCGGGCTTTCGCCAATCGCCTCAACGGGCTCTGCCAGATTACGGTCAAAGAAGCGGAGTCGAATGACACCGTTCTTCGCGGACACGCCCTGATCGCGCCCGGCAACCATCACATGCTGCTCAAGCGCAGCGGCGCCCGCTATTATGTCGACGTCAAAGAGGGGCCGCTGGTGTGCCGTCATCGTCCGTCGGTCGACGTGCTCTTTCGTTCGGCCGCGCGCTACGCCGGGCAGAATGCCGTCGGCGTCATCCTCACCGGCATGGGGGACGATGGCGCCCGCGGCATGCTCGAAATGAAGCAGGCCGGCGCCGCTACGATCGCCCAAAATGAAGCCACCTGCGTTGTCTTCGGCATGCCGAACGAAGCCATCAAGCGCGATGCCGTCGACCAGGTTCTGCCCTTGGAATCGGTCTCGGGAGCCATTCTCCAAAATGCGCGATGACAAGGCCAGAGCGGGGCTGGCGCCAAGCACGGGCGACGCCATAGCGGCGCTGGACCATGCCGCGTCCCAACTGCGCTCGCTGGCCAGCAACACGGAGAGCCAGATACGTTCCGTGGCCAGAGTTTTCGAGGACCTGGCTGCCCATACGGACACGATCTTGAAGACTGCCGGCGCCATTGTCGGCTGTGTGGAAAAGGAGCATATCGGTTCGGTCCTGCCCCAGGTACAGAACCTCGTGGACGCCACCCGCAGTTTTATTGGAGATCGCCTGCAGGCGACTACTGGCGTCCTCGAGACCGTGACCACCGAAGTGGACTTGCTGCAGCAACTTTCTCAGGTGAGTCATGGACAGGGCGCGATTGCCGTCCAGATCAAGGCCCTCAGCGTCCTCACCAACATTGAGGTTGCACATCTCGGTGACATGGGCGCGGGCTTTCAATATCTCGCCAACGAACTGGCTGATTTTTCCAAATCGGTGGTCAGCGATACCCAGGAATTGGCCAGCCGGGCCGAGGATCGCAAACACGCCATCGAAGAAACGAGACGCGTGCTCTCCGCCGAATTGCCGCGCCAGCGCGAGGAGTTATCTCGCATCGAGGCCGATCTTGGCAGCGCTTTAGCGGTCATCGATTCCAATCTGACGGAACTCTCCCGCGCGCCAAACCAATTCAGAGCCTGCGTAGAGGATGTTGCCCGGCAGATTTCGGGCGTGGTCGCCGCTATTCAGGCCCACGACATCACTCGTCAGCAGATCGCGCATGTGCAGGATGCCCTGGCCGTCATCGCTTCCAGAATGCAGAACGCCGAGAGCGGCGACACTGCCATTGAGACTGACCTGCCGGAGGCCTATGCCGGCCTGACCATCCAGGTTTATCAGCTCAGAACGATCAAGGACACCATCGCCAGTTGGGCCTCGCAGATCCGGACTTGCATGAACGGAATCCTCACGGTCAGCACCTCCAAGGTGACGGGTATCGCCCCCGCCGTTCTGGAACAGGAGAACGAGGTGTCATCGCAATTGAACCGAATCGAACTCCTCGAGCGGGAAAGCGAGGCTTACAGCGCGAGAATCGAAGCGAATCTGGGAGGACTCTCGAACCTTATGCAATTGGTGAGCGAACAGGTGCAACGATCACAATCGATTCGAGATCGTCTTCGTTTACTCACCTTCAATTCGATCATTGAGGCCAGCCGTTTAGGATCCCAGGCCAATGTCATCCTCGCGATCGCGACCTGTATCAAGGAAGTAGCCGCGGATTGGAACCAGATTACCGAGCAGTCCGCGCGGGCAATGAATGAGATGGCCAGGGTTGTCCAGCAGACGAGCGAGGCGACGAGGGTTTTCTGCGAGGCGGGCAAAGAGCGATTGCGGGAGGCGCAGGCTCAAACCAGCGCCGGTCTTGGCACCTTGCGGAGTGCTGCTGCCGCCGCGAGCGCCGAAGCTCAGGCGATGACCGCCGCTACCGACAGAATGCACAGCAAGATCGCCGAGGTTGGCGATGCCGGCGATCTTTTCCACGCTTGCTTTGGCCAGATTGATGCCGTGTTATCCGAAGTGGAAGGTGTGCAACGCGGGTTGGACGACCAGCAGCCGGATTTGAAGCACCGTTACGATGATGCCTCGGCGGAAAAAATATTTGCGGCTTTTTATACCACGCAGATCGAGCGCGATGTTTTGCGAGCCGCGCTGCGCGGAGCGCCGCTGCCGGTGGCGCAACAGAGCTTTGCCGGCAACAGCGTCGAACTGTTTTGAGGGAACTGGCCGCAAGCAATATCGGTAAAAGGATCAGGCTATGAAACGCGTCTTAACGGTAGATGACTCCGCAAGCGTCCGGCAGATGGTCAGTTTCACTTTGCGCGGCGCTGGTTATGAAATAAGCGAGGCCGTCGACGGCAAAGATGGCCTGAGCAAAGCAGGCGCGACAAAGTTCGATTTGATCGTGACCGATTTAAACATGCCTAATATGGACGGTATCGAGATGATTACCGCCATCCGTAAGCTGACCGGCTATACCTTCACTCCCATCCTCATGCTGACGACGGAATCTCAACTCGAAAAGAAAGATGCGGGCCGCAAGGCCGGTGCGACCGGCTGGATCGTAAAACCATTTAACGCCGATCAGTTGATTGCCGTGGTCCAGAAGCTGGTTCGCTAGCAGATCGCGAAATCGCGCGCCCGGAAGACCTGATCGAGGTTCCGCAGAACGCTCAGTATTTCGCCGCCTTGGTGGCGCGAGAAATTCGACGCCGAAACGCCGCCCGCGGCCGTCGCAGAGTGGCAGCGGGCAGCGGCGAGTGCTGCGGTCGACTAACCTGTTTTCATCGGTTGCTACGTTTCGAATGAAATGGCTCCGAAGCGCGGCCACCACGATGTGACATCCGCAGATTCGAACTGCGCTAAACTGTGATTCTTGGTTCGAGTTGAACTTGGAATCGAAAACGCGCAAAACCGTTGGGTCCGAGTCTCTCCGTTCGCGCCAATAAATTCTTCAACAATGACAAACTCTCGATTGCGCGACCTCGCCTGCATCCTGTCTTTCGCCGCCATTGCCTCGATCGCGCAGGCGGAGGTTCGAGCCACGAGCGCGACCTTCCGCACCAGCGACGGCGTGTCGCTCCATTACTTCGACGCGGGATCCGGCCCGGCTCTCGTGCTGATCCCGGGCTGGACCATGGCGGCCGATATCTTCGAACCGCAGATCAATGAACTTTCCCAGCGATTTCGCGTGGTTGCGCTGGATCCGCGTTCCCAGGGAGATTCGGAGAAGACCGCCGACGGAAACACGTTGGAGCGCCACGCGCAAGACATCAGCGAACTTCTTGAACATCTCGATCTTCACGACGCCGTGCTCCTCGGATGGTCCAATGGAGTGCCGGACGCCTTGACGTTCGTTGATCAGAACGGCACGGCAAAACTGCGCGGCCTCGTGCTGGTCGACGGCTTTGTGAATGTCAGCGATCCGCAGATGCAGAAGGCGATGTTTGGAATGCTGAAGTCCTTTCAAGCCGACCGTCACAAATTTACCGATGGCTTCGTGCGCAGCATGTACGCGAGCAAGCAGCCGGAAGAATATATTTTACGGGTCGAGAAACAATCGCTGAAGACGCCGACGAACACAGCGGTGGTTGAGATCTTCAATGTCGTCAGCAAGGGAGATTTCACTCCCATCCTGGCGAAGGTCGACAAGCCGGTGCTTTATATTTGCGGAGCGCGGCTGGAGTCGCAGGGCAAAATTGTTGTGAGCAACGTCGCGAAGGCGCGCGTTGAAGTTTTCAAAGACGCAGGCCATGCGATGTTCGTCGATGACGCCGAGCGCTTTGATCATGTTGTGTCGGACTTTGTGGAGTCGGTGACTGGAGTATCCAAGACGGCAAATTAAAAAAGGCGCACGGTGATGTCGGCGGTAGCCGGGGTGTGGAAACGATGTTAGAATCAAAGTTTCGCGGAAGCGTGCCGGTGGTAGCGGAATGGGTGACACGTTCCGGAAGTTAAAGCGGCGCGGAAGCGAAGAGCGCATGACCGCCACGGCAGGCGCGAAGATAAGTTGGGGGACGTAGTTCAGTTGGTTAGAACGCTGCCCTGTCACGGCAGAGGCCGCGGGTTCGAGTCCCGTCGTCCCCGCCAATTCTTTTCAAAGAGTTAGGTAAAATTACCAAGCCAGTCGGACCCAATCAGAGCGCAGTTTGAATTCGTTGCGTTGATCTCCGAAACCAATATGGCTACCTACCACGCCGAGAGTTTTTGCCAATATATGCTTTGACACGTATATACTCAATGGAGTATATAAAGAGCCATGGAATCCGCCTTCGAAATCATTGCGGAGCCTAACCGGCGGGCGATCTTGAGCCTCCTGGTCTCGTCGCAACAGTCGGTGGGAGAGATCGAGCGGCAACTTTCGATGACGCAGCCGGCCGTGTCCAAGCACCTGCGTGTGCTGCGCGACGCCGGGTTCGTGGAATCCACGGTGGACGCGCAGCGCCGGCTCTACCGGCTGAAACCCGAACCATTTCACGAGGTGGATGCCTGGCTGGCCCAGTTCCGGCGTTTCTGGAGCGCGCACGTGGATGCTCTCGAACGCCACCTCGATCGAATGGATAACGACCGCCAGGATCGTCACCCGCATGGATCATTAACCCCAACGAAAAAGAAAACAAAGGAGAAGACGGCGCGGCCCAAACCGCGAACGCGATAAAGGAGAAACGAAATGAAAATTAAAGTGACCACCCTCTACGTGGACGACCAGGACAAGGCCCTGCGCTTCTATACGGAGGTATTGGGCTTCGCCAAGAAGTCCGATTTCAGCAACGGCCCCTATCGCTGGCTGACTGTAGCCTCGCCCGAAGAGCCGGACGGCACCGAACTCCAGCTCGCGCTGAATAACGATCCTGCAGCCAAGGCGTATCAGCAGGCGATGTTTGAACAGAGCCAACCAGCGGCCCTATTCTTCACCGACGACGTCAAGGGCGACTACGAGCGGATCAAGGCTCGCGGCGCCGAGTTCACGATGCCGCCCACCGACGTACCTGGCTCGACCATCGCCCGGCTGAATGACACCTGCGGCAACCTGATTCAGCTCACCCAGCTAAAGCGCTGGTAGCGCCGCCGTTTCAGCACGAGTGAAACCAAGGAGAAGAAGATGAGCGACCTCCAGCATTACACGCCGGGTCCGGCCAACGTGGCGCGGATACAAAAGGATCGGGGACAAAACGGGGAAGAGAAGTGGACGCTCGTTCTCGTCCGCGAGCTGCGCCACTCTCCGGAAAAAGTCTGGCAGGCGATCACCGACCCGGCGCATCTGCGCGAGTGGGCGCCCTTTGACGCCGATGGCAACCTGGGCGTGGTGGGCGCCAAGGTAAAGCTCACCACGGTGGGTGCGCCCGCGCTGCGCATCACCGAAACAACCGTGACGCGCGCCGACGAACCCGAGCTGCTGGAGTACAAGTGGGGTGACTTCAATATGCGGTGGCAACTCGAAGCCTTAGTTGACGGCACGCGCCTCACGCTGTGGACCAACATCGGGCGCCGCTTCATCGCCATGGGTGCTGCCGGATGGCACATTTGTTTCGATGTTCTGGATCACCTGCTCAGCGGAACTCCCCTCGGCCGCATGGTCGGGCCCGATGCGATCAAGTTCGGCGGCTGGCAGCGGCTGCACGCGGAATACGCCAAGCAGTTCGGTATCGAAACGCCCGTCTGGCCGCCTCAGGCGGCTCAAGAGTAAATCGAGGGAGATCGCACGACTATGCAATCTAAGAGCAACAAAAAAGAGTTGTCACTACAACAACGTGAACAACTACTCAGAGAATTGAAAGCTCGTTTTGAGAAAAACATGGACCGCCATAAAGGTCTCGAGTGGGCTGAAGCAGAAGCAAAGCTGGAAGGGAATCCTGAAAAGCTCTGGTCACTCCACGAAATGGAAAGAACGGGCGGCGAACCGGACATTGTTGGTCACGACAAAAAGACGAGCGAATACATTTTTTATGATTGTTCCGCCGAAAGCCCGAAAGACCGCAGAAGTCTCTGCTACGACCGTGAAGCGCTGGACTCAAGGAAAGAAAATAAACCAAAAGGTAACGCTCTCGATATGGCAGCAGCCATGGGCGTCGAACTCTTGACGGAAGAACAATATCGAGAGTTGCAGACACTGGGAACGTTCGATACGAAAACGTCGAGCTGGGTGAAAACTCCTGCTGAGGTCAGAAAACTCGGTGGCGCCCTCTTTTGTGATCGCCGCTTCAACACCGTTTTCGTGTATCACAACGGTGCGGAATCTTACTATGCCGCGCGGGCCTTCCGGGGCTGGGTAAGGGTCTAGCACGAACCATCGCAGTTTAGTTTTTGATGTACTGCACCATCCCTGGCATCCGGAGCGAACTGAGGTGAGCGAAGCGAGCAGAACGAGTCGAAGGCCCCCCACGACCCTATCGATGGCAGGCTCTTAGTGGAATTCTCCGGTGAATACCGACGCTTCATCGCCGATGAAAGGAGTCACAAACTGTCATGAAAGAAGCGACCAAACGTTCGATCATTCGCTGGATTCACCTCGTTCTTAGCATTCCGATCCTCGGCTATATCTATAGTCCGTTTGAAAAACTTCCAGCCTACACCCCGAAAACCCGGTTTGTCTTCGTCCCTGTAATGGCCCTTTCGGGATTGTGGATGTGGAAAGGCCATGTCGTTCGACGACTGATTTCGAAAAGATCGACCTGACAGCCGGGGGTGCGCCACTTCTCTCGCTTTTTCGAGAAGAGGCCTTCCATCGTCGACACCCGAATTGGTTGCAGCTTTCGCTGAGCACAGCTAAATTAGGTTGCGAGAGTGTGAGGTGCGCGTGAAAAAATCCATTCCGGCGGAATCTGCCTCTGCATTAATCGATCAATTGATCGCTAAGCTCACAGACTGGCGCGGCAAAACGTTGGCCGGCGTCCGCAAGACGATCCTTGCAGCCGACCCCGCGATCGTCGAAGAATGGAAGTGGATGGGAAGCCCAGTGTGGTCTCGCGACGGAATCATCGCCGTCGGCAACGCCCACAAAGATAAAGTGAAACTTACCTTTGCCCACGGCGCGAGCCTTCCAGATCCTGACAACCTTTTCAACGCGGGTCTCGGAGGCAACGCGTGGCGAGCGATCGATCTTTTCGAGGGCGACAAGATCAACGACCGTGCTCTAGGAAATCTCGTCCGTGCCGCCATTGATTACAATCAGGCCAAATTGAAGAAGAAAGCACCTGCGGGTACTCGCATGAAAGTACATAAAAATAAAAAGTGATGAAGTCACGGCTTCTTCTCACTTCTTGTGAAGCGGCCATGAAAAACGGCGGGATCCGGAGATCCCGCCGTGCCGTTAGTTCAACGCCGCCTCTGATGCGCGTTTCGCGTGCACCAGAAGCGTTTGTTACTTGACTGTTGCTGGTGCTTTCTCCAGAGCTTCTTTCATCTGATGCCACGCATGCTTCGCCTCTTCCACCGAGCCCTCATCTTCAATGGTCGTGATGTCTCCGGCGGCGCGATCCTGCGTGACCGCTTTCAGAACGCGACGCATGATCTTGCCGCTGCGCGTTTTGGGCAGCATCTCGACGAAGTTCAAATCGCCGATTACGGCGATTGGCCCGAGTTCATGTCGCACTTGTTCGAGCAGCGCTTTCTTCAGTTCTTCGCTCGGCGCGTTGCCTTGCTTGAGCACCACGAAGGCTGAAATGACCTCGCCGCGGAGATCGTCGGCGCGTCCGACTACTCCCGATTCGGCCACGGCAGGATGGGTGAGCAGCGCGGTCTCCACCTCGATGGTGCCGATGCGGTGGCCGGCAATCTTGATGATCTCGTCGGCGCGTCCGGCGAACCAGACGTAACCGTCATCGTCGATGTGGGCCGAGTCTCCGCTGTAATAGACGTTCTTGATGATCTGCCAGTAGTCGCGCCCGTAACGCTCGGTCTCTCCCCAAAGTTCAGGGGTCAGGCCGGGGAAGGGACGCCGGATCACCATGATGCCTTTCTCGTTCGGGCCGCAGGGCGTGCCGTCTATTTGAACGACGGCAGCGTCGATTCCGGGCAAGGGAACAGTTGACGATCCGGGTTTGATAGGCAGCAGGCCGAGTCCATAGGGATTGCCGAAGACAGGGCCGCTGGTTTCGGTCTGCCACATGTGATCGATCACCGGAATGCGGTCTTTGAATATCTTCCTCTGCAGCCATTCCCACGCCGGGGCGTTGAGAACTTCACCGGCGCAGAAGACGCGTTCCAGATAAGTATGGTCGGTCTTGAGCAGTGGAGCATCCCCATACTTCATCAGCATCCGAACCGCGGTTGGTGACGTGAAGATGCCGGTGACGCGGAACTCTTCGATCGCCGTCCGCCAATTTGACTCGGCGGCGGGATAATCGAGCGCGCCCTCGAAGGCTACCGTGGTGGCGCCGGCGATGAGCGGGGCATAAATGATGTAGCTATGTCCGACGATCCAGCCGATGTCGGAGGTTGACCACCACACATCGGTCGGCTTCAGACCAAACACCCACTTACCCATGCTGGCGATATGAACCTGATAGCCGCCATGGGTGTGGACGGCGAGCTTCGGAGTAGCCGTAGTGCCAGAGGTGGCGAGGATGAAGGCGGGTTCATTGGATTCCATCTCGACGTAGTTGCCGCTGTGGCCGGCGGCGTTGCCCAGGAAGTCTTCCCAGGACACGTCGCGCTTCGGCGTCCACGGAATTTCTGTCCCGGTTCGCTTCAGCACAATGACGTGCTCCACGTCGCTTCCGCCCTGCAGAGCTTCGTCGACAATCAACTTGAGGTCGGTGTTCTTGCCCTTGCGATAAGTGACATCGGCGGTGAAAATCAGGCGAGAGCCGCTGGCCCGCACACGATCGCCCAGCGCTTTTGCGCCGAAACCGGCGAAAACGACGGAGTGGATGGCTCCGATGCGAACCGTTGCCAGCATCAGAATGATGGCTTCGGGGCAGGTCGGCATATAAACGGTGAGGCGATCGCCTTTGTTGATTCCAAGTCCGCGCAGGGCCGCTGCCACTCGCTCCACTTCATAAAGAAGCTGGGCGTAAGTAAAGATGCGTCGCTCGCCGCGTTCGTTGAAATAGATAAGAGCAGTATGGCCGCCCCAGCCGCGCTTCACGTGATAATCGAGGGCGTTGTAGGCCAGGTTGGTTTTAGCTCCGACAAACCACTTGAAGGTAGGAGGAGTCCATTGCAGCACCTGATCCCACTTGCGAAACCAGGGTAGCTGGTCGGCGGCTCGTCCCCAGAAAGCCTCGGGGTCTTGCTTTCCTTCGTCGATCCACTTCTGCACGACCGGATTGATCAGGCTCATAATTATTATTCCTCCTCGTTACGCAGCTAGGTTACGCAGCTAGAACCCGCAGCTACATTCTTGCCCTCGCAACCCACCAGGATGGTTTCTTACAGACGACAGGGGTGCTCACGCAGACCGCCTGGGAGTGCGCACGGCAAGTAACAGGTCGGGGTGGAGTTTGCTATGCGCAGAAACCAACGTCAGTGACGTGGATCACAGCAATGTGTGTTTGAAAAGGAAGAGAATTTGCCGCGGATCACAACCATGTGTGACCAGCATCATGGCTCGCCCATCGAAAACAAATCAGGATGGGCGACCATGTACTGATACAGTGCGCGACCGGAAGGAGACACCATCTATGTCGAAAGTGAAACCTATGTTTGCGTTAAGAAGTTGGTTGTCGAGCCTCATAGTCTTAGCCATCATGGCAGTGCCCGTGATGGCAGCCAATAACGATGCAAAACCCGCCAGTGACAATGCGGCCAACACCACCAACGAGGCCAGCCCCAGTCCCAATCCGAGTCCCAGTCCGAGTGTCAGCCTGGCTGCGGCCACGAGCGA
Source organism: uncultured Acidobacteriaceae bacterium (assembly GCA_963775845.1). Taxonomy (GTDB): domain Bacteria; phylum Acidobacteriota; class Terriglobia; order Terriglobales; family Acidobacteriaceae; genus Acidiflorens. The sequence continues at coordinate 910,348 of CAVZKN010000003.1, forward strand.
CGCCAATGTCGCGGCCTTGCTGGGTGTCCTGGTACAAAAAGGAGTTCTAGCACCGTCAGAAGCGAATGCTATCAAGGCGGCGGTCCCCGGAACCGAATTTCAACTTCTGGTGGAAGCGCTCAGCCGCAAAGGCGTATTGAGCGCTGCCGATTTATCAGCAGCCATGAATCCCACCCCTTCGACTGCGGTTTCAGCGGCAGCTTCGGATGCAGTCTCAACGTCCCTCAGCCCCGACCCTGGTTCTAGTTCGCAAGCCAGCGCTGGAGCACAAGCGCCCATGAAGCCCGCGGCCCCGGCCGTGGTACCGGCTATTGCTCCGGTGCGCGTACTCGCACTCGACGCGCCCAAGAAAGATGGTCTCGTCCCGGCCTTCAAGATGGGCCCGGTTAAGATGACGCCCTACGGCTTCATCAAAGCCACCGCGGCGCATGATTCCAGCTCCCCGAACGGTGATGACTTCCCCTTTATCGGTCTCTTCACCTCCTCCAGCGCCACTTACAATACCGGCCCCACGGAAGATCCTGAATTCCACATCAAGGCGCGCGCCACGCGTTTCGGTACCAACATCGAGTGGCCCGACATCTCCTCGAAGCTGACCTTAACCGGCCGCATCGAAGCGGACTTTGAAGGCAACTTCAGCGCCGTCGATAACCGCAATGTGTCGTCGATTCGAAGTAACGCGCCCCAATTGCGCCTCGCCTATGTGCGTATGGATTACGCGGCGAGCGAGAACACGGACTTCTATTTTGAAGGCGGACAGGATTGGACCCTCTTCGGATCGGCCGCCCTGCCCAACCTTCTCGAAACCACCTTCCTGGGAGCTTACTACGGTAACGTCTACGAACGTTCTCCGCAGATGATGGTCGGCTTCAACCAGCGGCTGGCCAGTTCGCTCAAACTGAACACGGCGTTTGCCATCATGATGCCGAGCACAGGTCAAGTCGAGAAGTCCGCCGGCAACGGGTTCAATTATGATACCCCCGGGAACCAGACCGGCGCTGTCAATGGCTTAGCCGATCAACTGGGGCAGGGCGAGCGCGAGGGCGCCGACGCCAACCGCCCCGAGTACGAAGGGAAAATAGGGTTCCAGTTCCAACTCGACAAAGCCCCGGGGGTTGCGCCCGCGCAATTCTTCTGGAGCGGTTTCTACTCCAAGCGAAATTCGATCGTCACGAACAGCGCCTATGCGACGGCCGCGCTGCCGTCCACTTGTTTTGTGGCGTCTGTGCCGGCGGGCGGCCCAGCCCTGGTAAACCCGCTCTGCACCTTCTACGCAACTGCGTTGCCGAACGGCTACCAAGGTTCCAGTAAGGAGTATGGCAACCAGCTGGCCTTGCAATTGCCAACTCGGTGGGCGACGCTGGTCGTGAGCGGATATCGTGGCGGCGACTTGCGCTTCATGTTCGGAGGCCAAGCCAACTCCTTCGTAACAGACATGGCAGGCTTGTCGGGCGCTATCAAGTTCGACACCGTTGACGGTCTCGGCAACGCAGCTGTGGCTTGTAGCACCCCGGTCGTAGCGGTCGTGTTGGGGAACGGCGGCACTGGCCATCAATGCACCGGTTCGGCTGTGGTTGCACCGGAGCGTCCGATTCGCGCCTTTGGCGGATTCATCAATCTGGGACTGCCAATTTCGCGCTGGTTTAACGCGGATCCTAAGGGTCACAACGCTGGCTGGCAGCTCTTCTTGCACGCCGGAAAAGACCAACTGGTAAGCCGCGACACGCTGAACTCTCCCGCGCACGCAACGGCTCCAGGTGCGGATACATTCAACTTTTCAGGGCAAAACCGGCTTTCGATGGGCAAGATATTTGCCGGCACCCTGTATTACAAACTAAACCCCTATTGCACCTTCGCCTTCGAGCAGTCGGTCTATGCCGCGAAGCTGTCCCCGTTCCTGGGTTCGGCAGATTGGTATACGATTGCCGGCGTCCAGAGCAGGGAGTGGCAGGATCATCGGACCGAGTTTGGCCCGGTGTTCACCTTCTAGCCTCAGTACGAGACTGGAAACGCCAAGAGCTACAATGTTTGGCAACCAGGAACGTGGGGACGGGATTGTTCCTCTGCTGATTGAAATGAGGAGCAATTCTGTCCCCTGTTCCAAAACTGGAGAGGCGCTATGACGGTGTGTCGTTCTCTTGTCAGACTGTTGCCAGTGTTGATGCTCGGGACCATGTTCGCGGCTACGTCCAAAATCAATATTCAAATTACGGTTTTAAAGACAGAATCCTACTCGTTGGACTCGGGGACGCCGGTGCCGAAAGATTGCGATCTGCAAAATTACTCGGCGTACTGCAATGAGAGTAAGAACCCCACCGTGCAGAACGTGATGAAGGTGCGGGACGATGAAGGGAAATCGTACAGCATTGCCTGCACGCTGGATTCACGATGGTCCAACTGCGCCGCGCTCCCGACTGGAAATACGTTTGAGGCGCGAAGGGAAAAACATGGGATCACGGTGTTTTACCTGGACGCAAAAGGAAAAGAAAAGAAACAGCTCTATCAACTAGTGGCGGGACAAGGCGACCAGTCGGGAGCGGCAGCCGTTCCTGCCCCCACCAAGCATGCCTCGTCTGCAACCGTAACGCCCACGTCTGCACAGGTGCAAAGCACACTGGCGCCGAGGGTCCCGTCGCAGAGTTCATCGGTGGCGGTTACAAGTGCGCCGGTATCTGCGGAGGCCAGGAGTTCGCAGAAAGTAAGGTGCAATTTTTCTTCGACACCCGGTGGCGCGGACATCACGGTTGACGGCAGCTACGTCGGAAACACGCCGTCCGAAATCGGTCTCACCATTGGCCGGCATGTCGTTCAGATTGCGAAAGTGGGCTTCGATGCGTGGCAGCGAGATCTAACGGTAGCCCCGGATTCAGCGGTGAATGTGACCGCGAACCTGCAAAAGACGCAGCCTTAGACGGATTGCGTCGTCAACCAGTTCAGGCTTTCTCCCGACATCGGACGGCTGTATGATGTCGCGCGAAAGTGTAGTTAGATCGGTCAGTACGCACGTGCCGTGCGGGTGCCGCAGTGGTTGCCAAGAAAAGCGGCTCCCGGTTCTCATTTCATTCTCGCAAAGGAGAAAACTGTGGCTACTCAAGATACATCTGGATCTCAGACCCATCTCAATCGATGGTGGCACGTGGTCGGCGGTGTTTCCATGAACCTCGCACTGGGCTCACTCTACGGCTGGAGCGTGTTTGTGGCGCCCCTGGAAAAAGAATTCCATTGGAAGCGGGCGGATACCTCTAACGTGTTCATCATCGCGGTGGTCGTCTTCGCGCTGACGTTCATTGTCGCTGGCCGGCTGCAGGATAAGTTCGGACCTTTTAAGATTTCGCTGATCGGTGCTGTTTTGGTGAGTCTGGGATTCTTCCTCTGTTCGCAGGCCGATAGCCTGACTAAATTTTTCATCTTCTTTGGCGTCCTTGGAGGATTGGGAAACGGATTTGGCTACGCGACTCCGATTCCTGTCATGTCGAAATGGTTTCCCGACAAGCGGGGATTGGCGGTAGGACTGGCCGTGGGCGGATACGGAGCAGGGTCGGCAATCTTTGGACCGCTGGCGGCAAACTGGCTGATTCCAACCTATGGCTGGCGCACCACCTTTCAGATCCTGGGCGGGATCTTCTTTGTGATGACGGTGTTTGGGGCGTTCCTGCTCAGAAATCCACCAGCGGGCTACAAACCGGCTGGCTGGACACCGGCGCCGGCTTCGAAGTCAGCGGCGAGTACTTATGACTTCACGCCTGGCGAGGTGCTGCGCACTCCAACATTCTATTTTATGTGGGTGGCGTATGCGTGTGGGTGCGCGGCTGGGTTGATGGTCATTAGCCAATTAGTGCCTTTCGCCAAGAGCGTGGGCATCCCCAGCACGACCTTGGCCGCATATGGCTTGGTGGTGGGTGCAGTCGGCAATGCCGCAGGCCGCATTCTTTCCGGTTGGATGTCGGACCACCTGGGCCGCATTAACGTCTTGCGCCTGATGATCGGCATTTCCATGGTTGCCATGCCTATTCTATATTTTGTGGGTGGCCACGTAGTGGGCTTGTTCGTGATGCTGTTCATCGTTTACTGGTGTTACGGCACACAGCTTTCGGTGAACGGAGCCACCGCTGCCGACTTCTGGGGCACCAAGAACGTGGGCATCAACTACGGAATGCTATTCACCGCTTGGGGTGTGGCCGGCCTATTGGGAGGCCGTATCGGCGGCCTGCTCTACGACAAGTACAAGAATTACCAGATGGCGTTCTACACGGCAGCGGCTCTGGCTGCGGTAGCGCTGCTCTGTGAACTCGCAGCCAAACGGCCAGAACTGCCAGCAGCAGCGGCGGCTAAGAAAGTGCCGGCTGTCGCTTAGCTTCATAGGGGCCCGGTTGATGCTAATCACGCCCCGGATATGGGAATCGCAACCAGAGCGGGGGCGCCGTAAACCCGGCGCCCCAAGCCCGGCAACGGGCTTGCAAAGTGATTGACGCCGCCAACAGAGATAACGCTGGCGGCTAGGATTTGGGAAATCAAAATTTAGCGATATAAGGGGTAACAACTATGGCGGAAATCCGAACCAAACCACAGGTGCCGAGCGAGGCCACCGAAGCACAGATAGCAGTTCACTGGCGGGAGGAAGAATACTACTATCCATCCGCGAAATTTGTCGGCCAGGCTAATCTGACCGATCCTTCCATCATCGAACGCTTCAGCGAGAAGAATTACCCGGAGTGCTTCCGGGAATATGCTGATCTGCTGACCTGGGACAAGTACTGGGATAAAACGCTCGACACCAGCGATCCGCCATTCTGGAAATGGTTCGTGGGCGGTAAACTCAATGCTTCCTACAATTGCGTTGACCGGCACCTCGCCCAGTACAAGAACAAAGCTGCGCTGATTTTTGTTCCCGAGCCGGAAGGTGAAGCGCCCGTATCCGTTACCTACCGCGAACTCTATGTGAGAGTGAACGAATTCGCGGCCCTGCTGCGCGATCATTGCGGTCTGAAGACAGGAGATCGCGTCACCATCCACATGCCGATGCTTCCCGAGTTGCCGATTACCATGCTGGCCTGCGCCCGCCTGGGCATTATCCACTCGGTTGTGTTTGGTGGATTCAGCGGCGAGGCTTGCGGAACCCGTGCCGCCGATTCGCAAAGCCGCGTCTTGATCACGATGGACGGCTACTATCGCAACGGCAAAATGCTCGACCACAAGGCATCCGCCGACATCGCTCTGGACTATGCCAAAAAAGAAGGCCAGACGGTCGACAAAGTCCTCGTCTGGAGGCGGCACCAGGGGCAGAGTGCCACCGCTTCGCCCTTCGTGAAAGGCCGCGATTTCTGGGTCGACGAATTGCTTCCGAAATTCAAGGGCGAGATCGTCGCACCCATTCCGATGGATGCGGAAGCGCCGCTGTTTCTTATGTACACGAGCGGCAGCACCGGCAAGCCGAAAGGCTGCCAGCATCGCACCGGCGGTTACATGGCCTATGTGACGGGAACCTCCAAGTACATTCAGGACATTCATCCTACGGATGTCTACTGGTGTATGGCCGACATCGGCTGGATCACGGGCCATTCGTATATTGTTTATGGTCCCCTCGCGCTGGCGGCAACGAGTGTGCTGTATGAGGGTGTTCCAACTTATCCGGACGCGGGCAGAGTCTGGAGAATCGCCGAGCGCCTGGACGTCAACATCTTCCACACGTCACCGACGGCCATTCGCATGTTGCGCAAGTCGGGTCACGACGAACCCATGAAGTACAACTACCACTTCAAGCACATGACCACGGTAGGAGAGCCGATTGAGCCCGAGGTCTGGCGCTGGTATCACGAAGTTGTAGGCAAGGGCGAGGCTGCTATTGTCGACACCTGGTGGCAAACTGAAAATGGAGGATTCCTCTGCAGCACCAAGCCGGCGATCGATCCCATGAAGCCGGGAAGCGCGGGCCCGGGCATGCCGGGAATCTATCCGATCATCATCGACGAGAACGGGCAGGAGGTCGTGGCCGGATCCGGGAAAGCAGGGAATATCTGTATCCGCAATCCGTGGCCCGGCATCATGCAGACGATCTGGGGCGATCGCGACCGCTTTGTTACCCAGTACTTTGCTAAGTATTGCAAGAATCGCAACAGCAAAGACTGGCGTGATTGGCCGTACTTTGCGGCAGACGGAGCGGTGCTGGCCGCCGATGGCTATTTCCGCATTTTGGGCAGAGTCGACGATGTTATCAATGTGGCTGGGCATCGCCTGGGCACCAAGGAAATCGAGTCGGCATGTCTAACTGTTCCCGAAGTCGCGGAAGCTGCCGTGGTTCCGGTGGCGGACGAGATCAAGGGCCGCGTGCCCGAGGTCTATATCGCCCTCAAGCCGGGTGTCCAGGCAAGTCAGGAGATTCTGGACAAGGTCAACAAGGTCATTGAAACCATGATTGGCAAGATTGCCCGTCCGAAGCATATCCACATCGTTCCGGATATGCCGAAGACCCGCTCGGGCAAACTGATGCGCCGCGTTCTTGCCGCGCTCTCCAACAACATGAACACGGGAGACATCACAACCTTGGCCAATCCGGATGTAGTGGAAAGTATCCGCGAACTGGTTCAGGGTAAGGAAGTGGTGGCATTGACCGATGGACCTGAGGACCTGAAGAGATTCGGGACCGAAGAGTAGAAACTAGCCTGAAATATGCGGTGGAGGGAAAGGCGGCTCGCCCGGCCCTCCACCGCTGTTCTTTTGTAGGCTGATATTGAGAGCAGTGGTTTCCGCGGATTATTTCCTCGCTCTGACTTGTCCTGACATTTCCAACTCCACGTTCACCACCGGCTGTACCTTCAACAGAAATTTGCTTGGATCCTTAATCCCCCACTGCACGTAGGGGACGGAGAATTTGCTGGTTCCTGTCCAATGATCTCCCGTTAGTTCGGCGTGCACCTGCGCGGTGAGATCGTGGTCGGCGCCGTGGAGGGAAAAAATCCCGGTGATCTTCACATCGGAAGCACCCGAGGCATTCACCCTACCCTCCACGTGGGTCGGGCGAAAACTGACATCGGGATATTTTGCCGTCTCCAGAATTTCCTGGTGCATGCGCTTGTCGCGCGATCCGTTACCGCTCTGACCACTCGGTCCGTAGACGACAATCTCGCCGCCCGCCGCGCCGTTTTCAGGATTGAAATGGACAACGCCGCTCTTCAGCGCGAAGGTGCCATGAACCGTGTGCAGCGCGCTATCGACTGTCCAATGAACTTGCGATCTGGCCGGATCGACCGTCAGCGTAGTCTCAGCGACGGTCACTTGATGGGTTGTTGAGGTTGGCGTCTGCGGCGACGCAGTGCTCGCTGATAAGGTTAGGGCGAGAACTAAGGCAGGCCAGACCAGCGGTAGTTTCCGCCACGGTTTTATTAACTTTTTGCAGCTTTGCTCAGGAATCATCAGGTCTTTTCGCGGAACGCCCGCATCTCCACGATCTGTCCATCGATGGCAGGATGGATTTGTGAAATGACTCATGAAAGCGCGCCAGCATGCCATCGGCTTAGCTTGACCTCGCCAGGCTTAATGCGGGTACCAGTCGACCAATCGTACTTCGATTCCCGTTCCCTCCAGGTGCTTTTGAAAAATGCTCAGGTCGGAGCCCTTGTAGTGGTAGGGAATGACAATCTTTGGGTGGAATGCTCTTACCGCGTCAGCCGCTTCTTCCGGCGGCATGGTGTAGGGAAGATTCATGCACACGAACGCCACATCGATATTTTTCAGCGCGCGCATTTCAGGAGTCCCTTCCGTGTCACCCGAAAAGTAGAAGCGCATGCCGCCGTAGGTGAGGACGTATCCGTTGTCGCGTCCTTTGGGATGGAAGAGTTGTCCGGGCGCTGGGCCGCGGGTGAGGTTGTAGGCGGGAACGGCCGCGATGGTCCAGCCCTGCCAGGTTTTCGTCTCACCATTCGTTATAGGCTCGGCATTTTTCACCGTCTCCACCACGCTTGGCGACGCGATGAGCTCTGTACTAGTCTTGCTGGTTTCGGCGATAGACGAAGGATCCATGTGGTCGGAATGAATATGCGTGATCAGGATGAGGTCGGCTTTCGGTAAGCCGGCAAGCTTTGCCGGCTTGGCCGGATCGACGTAGATAACTTTGCCTCCGGCTTCGATCATCGTGCTGGCGTGATAAAGCGGGGTGATTTTGACAGGTCCAGCCGAAGTTTGGAATGTTTGCGGAACCGCTGCAGCATAGGCCGACGTCGACATGACCGCTAAAGTGTAAAGCAACGCGAAGATCAATTTCATCACGCTCTCCCTTGAATCATTTCTACTTTATACCTTAGGACTCTTGCCGGGTGCCTACAGCGTTCCACGGAGAAACCCTCCGCCACCCCAAGAGAATAAATAAAAGTATTTCCTCTGCACCCGAACCCGGGGAATCGTCATCCAAACAAACGCTGGCGAATGCCCGTTCGGCGTGATCGCAGTTTTCGAGCGACCCCCGGTCGAGCATTCGCCAGTCCAATATTCAGGCGACGCTAGAAAGTCTTCGAGTCCAATTCGAGGAGCGGCAATGCAGGTTGCGGAAAAGGAACTGGCGGCAACCGGAAGTCTAGTTCAAAGTTTAGTTCAGCGGGTGGGCGACGCTCGCCGGCGCAGCGACTCTCTCTTCAGTCTGTTGCGCAGCGAAGCCTTCCATGAACGCCCGATCCCGGAGCGCCACCGCATCATCTTTTATGTAGGACACTTGGAGGCATTTGACTGGAACCTGCTGAGCCCAGCCCTCGGGCTTACCAGCAGTCATCCCCAAATGGACCGCCTGTTTGCCTTCGGCATCGATCCTGTCGGCGGAGGGCTTCCCACCGATCAGCCTTCAGACTGGCCCTCCCAGCCCGCTGTTCACGAATACGTCAATCGGGTCCGCGATAGCCTCGACCTGGCGCTCGCCAGCGCGGATCTTGATCGCACGCGCGACGGATTTCCTTTGCGCACTCTGCTGAATGTCGCGGTCGAGCATCGTTTGATGCATGTAGAAACGCTCGCCTACATGCTGCACCGGTTGCCGTTCGATCGGAAGATGCAACAGGCGGAATCGCGGGTGATCGCCTCGTCCCCGACCATGCCCGCGATGGTGCGCATTCCCCCGGGTGCCACGACGCTTGGTCTTGCGCGGAACAATGAAAGTTTCGGCTGGGACAATGAATTTGAAGCTCATTCGATCGAGGTTCCTGCGTTCGAGATCGATCGCTACAAGGTAACCAACCGGGAGTTCCTCCAATTTATCGCAGCCGGAGGCTACGAGACGCGCCAGTTCTGGACGGACGACGACTGGAACTGGAAAGAAGCCCGTACCATTTCGCATCCCGCGTTTTGGGAAAAGAAAGATTCGGAGTGGGTATGGCGCGGCATGTTTCAGGAACTGCTTTTCGATCCGACGACGCTGGACTGGCCCGTTTATGTAAGCCAGGCCGAAGCGTCGGCCTTCGCGCGCTGGGCAGGGAAGTCATTGCCCACGGAAGCGGAATGGCAGCGCGCGGCCTACGGATCCGTCGAGGAGCTCACCCGTCATTATCCCTGGGGCGATCAAGCGCCCAATACAGAGCGCGGCAACTTTGACTTTTACCGTTGGGATCCTACGCCAGTGAACGCGTTTCCCGAAGGCCAAAGCGCCTTTGGTGTGCACGATTTGGTGGGCAATGGATGGGAGTGGACTTCGACGACTTTCGCGCCCTTTGCCGGGTTTGAGCCTTTTCCTTTTTATCGCGGCTATTCGGCTGATTTTTTTGATGGTAAGCATTTCGTGATGAAGGGCGGATCGGCGCGCACCGCAGCGTGCATGTTGCGCCCGTCGTTCCGCAATTGGTTCCAGGGGCATTACCAATATGTTTATGCGGGTTTTCGATGTGTGAAGCATGATGTTTGAAGGGTTGAAAAGCAGGGAAGTCGATTCATCGCAAAGTGCGATGAGCTAAGGCGCCCGTGCTCACTGCTTCATGAAATCTAAGCGTCGTAAGGAGACTTCGGAATGGCGATTCAGGCAATCAACCCCGCGATCAATAATGTTCCTTACGAATTTGCCTCCGATGTTCGCGCCGGCCTGACCCGGCCAGGACAGAAAGAACTCCCCTCCAAATATCTTTACGACGAAGTAGGGTCGGCGCTGTTTGAAGTGATCAGCCATCTGCCTGAATACGGATTAACGCGGGCGGACGAGCGTCTGCTGCAGCGCCATGCAAGTGAGATTGTGGAACTTCTGGACGCGCCCGTGGCCGTCGCCGAACTGGGCAGCGGCAGCGGCAAAAAGACGCGCTGGATCCTGGAGGCGCTTGGACGCTGGCAGCGGACTTTTTACTATCCAGTGGAGATATCACGCTCGGCGTTGCTCATGTGCCAGCGCGAATTGAGCGATATCGATTCGCTCAGCATCGTCGGCTTTGAGCGTGAGTATCTGGATGGTTTGCTCGAAGTCGCGGCGCATCGCCAGCGCAACCAGCGTCTTTTTGTATTGTTCCTGGGAAGCACGATCGGCAACTTCGATCGCGCCGCCGGAATTAAGTTTCTGGCCGAAGTCCGGCGCATTCTGAAGCCGGGAGATTCTCTGCTTCTGGGCACCGACCTGGAAAAGCCTGCGGCGCAACTGATCAAGGCTTACGACGACGAGATCGGCGTGACGGCGGCCTTCAATCTTAACCTGCTGGCGCGCATCAATCGCGAACTCGACGCCGATTTTGATCTCAGTCAATTTGCTCACGTGGCGCGCATCAATTCCGAAGCGCGCAGCGTGGAGATGCATCTTGAATCGAAGCAGCGGCAGATGGTGCGAATTCCGGCGGCCGATTTGTGCGTGGAATTTGCCGAAGGCGAGACCATCTGGACCGAGAGCAGCCACAAATACGCGGCGGAGGAAGTTTTCGAGATGGCGCGCAACGCCGGCTTCTGCTGCCAAACGCAGTGGATTGACGAGCAGTGGCCTTTCGCGGAAAATCTCCTGATCGCCGAGTAATGATCGCCGAGTAGCGGCCGCTGAGTCAACGTGCTTTGCGGTCTAACCGGAAACGGGGGCTGAGGGCGCGGCGGCTTTCCGCCAGGTCCGCAGATTAATCACACTCATCGCAATACAGAAAACGTTAGCTGGAATGAAGCCGAGTTGGTCAGTCTTAATGCCGATTATGCAAATGATTACGCTATTAATCGTCGCCAGCAGCCAGCCTTCCCAGCAGCGGCGTCCTACAAGAATGGTAGAAGCAATCGTCAACACACAAGAAAGGTAGTCGAGCCTTAACACGAATGAAATTCCTCCACGAAATTATTGTTATCGAGAAGGTCGCGTTTTTCTGTGATTTGGAACCATTGCGGCGTGACCAAAGTCACGCGGCGTTGGACAAACGCTAACTATCTGCGGGAGCAAGAAGATTTGAAAGCTAACGAATCGGACGGAGGAGCTTTATGGCGCAACAATGCACACACCTTGACGAGATCAAAGTAACGGAAACAACCAAGGACGTTTGCGAAGACTGCATAAAAACAGGGGATACATGGGTGCATCTTCGGATGTGCCTGATCTGCGGGCATGCCGCCTGTTGCGATTCGTCGAAGAACAAGCACGCTACCAAACACTTCCATCACACCAAACATCCGCTCATGCGGTCGATCGAACCGGGCGAGTCGTGGGTCTGGTGTTATGTGGATGAGATTGAAGCTGGACAACTCGCGGCCTGAGGATACTCGCTCTTCAGAGCTTGCAGGCTGCGGTGCCAAAACTGAGAGCCGATCATGCCGAAACCCATTTTGCTGAGCATCGACGATGATGCGGACGTCTTGCGTGCGATCGAGCGCGACTTGCGTTCGCAGTACGGAGCGCAATACCGCATCATTGGCAGCGATTCTCCCGAAGGCGCGCTCGATCTGTTGAAGCAGTTGAAGGTCCGCAACGATAGCGTCGCCCTACTGCTGGCCGACCAGCGCATGCCCAAGATGGACGGCGTCACCTTCCTGCAAAAAGCGCAGGACATGTTTCCGGACGCCAAACGGGCGCTGCTCACAGCGTATGCCGATACGAGCGCAGCCATCAGCGCCATCAACCAGGCGAATATCAACTATTTCTTCCTGAAACCGTGGGATCCGCCCGCTGAGCATCTGTATCCGCAACTAAACGACCTGCTGGATGACTGGCAGGCGTCATACCGCCCGTCGTTCGAAGGCATCAGGGTGCTCGGCACGCGGTGGTCTCCGCGATCTTACGAATTGCGGGATTTCCTGGCGCGCAATCGTGTTCCTTATCAGTGGATCGACGTAGAAATCACTGCCAACGACGAGGAGACCAAGCGTCTGATGGAGGCTTTGGGGCCGGAAGCAGCCAGCCTCCCGGTGGTTCTCTTTCCAGATGGAACAAAACTTCTCGAGAGCGTGCCGTCTGACGTTGCGCAGAAAGTTGGCTTGCGAACACGCGCTCAAACCGACTTTTATGATCTGGCGATTGTAGGAGGCGGGCCGGCCGGTCTGGCGGCTGCGGTTTACGGCGCCTCCGAAGGTCTGCATACAGTGATGATTGAGCGTGAAGCTCCGGGCGGCCAGGCGGGCATGAGTTCGCGGATCGAGAATTATCTCGGATTTCCCTCCGGACTCAGCGGCAACGATCTGGCGCGGCGAGCGGTGACCCAGGCGCAGCGTTTTGGCGTCGAAATCCTGGCTCCTCAGGAAGCGGTCGCAGTGCGCCTTGAGGGTTCGTACCGCTTCATCAAGTTGGCCGACAACAGCGAAATCTCATGCCACGCCTTGATGATTGCCAGCGGCGTGCAATGGAGGAAGCTGGAAGCGCCCGGCATCGACAGGCTGCAGGGTGCCGGCGTCTACTATGGCGGCGGAGCGACCGAAGCCTTGTCGTGCAAGGGCGAGATCATTTACGTGGTGGGCGGCGCAAATTCCGCGGGCCAAGCCGCGATGAATTTTGCCAAGTACGCCGAGCGCGTGGTCATGCTGGTCAGAGGCAGTTCTCTCGCCGCCACTATGTCGCAATATCTGATCGATCAGATCAAAGAGACGCCCAACATTCAGATATGGCCGAACGCCAGCGTGGCGGAGGCCCACGGCGAAAACCGGCTGGAAGAGGTTTCAGTGCTCTGTTCGGATTCCGATAAAGTCGAGCGGGTGCCTGCCGCCTCGATGTTCATTTTTATTGGAGCGCTGCCCCGCACCGACTGGCTGGGCGATCTGGTCGAGCGCGACGATCGTGGATTTCTGCTCACCGGACCGGATCTTCTTCGAGATGGAAAACGCGCGAAGGGCTGGGCGCCCGAACGCGATCCGTTCTTGCTGGAAACGAATGTCCCCGGCGTCTTCGCCGTGGGCGATGTGCGGCATGGTTCGGTGAAGCGCGTCGCCTCGGGCGTCGGAGAAGGATCGGTTGCGGTGCAGTTTATTCATCAGTATTTGAGCAAGGTATAAATGGCCGACAAATTGGAATTACTGCGCGTCCCCGCATTTGAAGGTTTGCCCGACGACCAGATCGAATGGTTTCTCAGCCAGGCGCCAGAACTCACCCTCAAACCGGGCGAGGTGTACGTGCGCCAGGGCGATCCGGCCGATGCCATGGGTGTCGTGCTGCAAGGGCAACTTGAGGCCCGCGGTGACTTCGGGGGCGAAACCGTCGTCTTTCCCATGAACGAGGGGAACGTCATCGGGCTCCTTCCTTTTTCCAGAATGAAGAACTATACAGTGACGGGTCGTGCGCTTACCGCTGCCCGCCTGTTGCGCTTTCCGTCTTCCCTTTTTCCGGAACTGGTTCAGAAGATGCCTGAACTTGCGAAGCGTCTGGTCGGCCTCATGTCCGATCGGATCCGCGAGGTCACTCGCATCGAACAACAACAGGATCGTCTCGCCGGTCTAGGTAAGCTGTCGGCCGGACTGGCGCATGAGTTGAATAATCCCGCTTCCGCGGCGCAACGTGCGGCGAGCCAGCTGCGCTCGACCTTGAAACGAATCAAAGACGCCAGTCATGAATTGGGACGGCTCGATCTTACGGTGGCACAGAAATCTGAAATTGACAAATTAGAGACGTCGCTCATCCAGAAAGACGAGCCTCCACCCGATCCGCTCACCATGAGCGATCTGGAGGAGCAGCTTGATTCTCTGTTGCGCAGTCACGGGCAGAACGACTTATGGCAACTGGCCGGTGATTTGGCGCGTAAGAACGTCAAGCCTGCGGTGCTCGAATCCCTCTTTGCCGCGCTCGACGCCGGTACGGCTCGCGCTGCTCTGGTGCGGATTGCTGCCTCCATAGAAATTTCCAACCTGCTGAATGAGATCGAGAGCGCCACTTCCCGCATTTCCGATCTGGTCCGGGCTATCAAGGAATACACCTACATGGATCAGGCGCCGGTGCAGAATGTCGACATTGTGAAGAGCCTGGAGACCACGCTCACCATCATGAATCACAAGCTCAAGCGCGGAGTCGCGGTGCAACGCGACTACCAGCGCATCCCGCTTCTGGTGAATTCATTCGGCAGCGAGTTGAACCAGGTTTGGACCAATCTTATCGACAACGCGATTGACGCAATGGGCGGCAAGGGCGAGCTTCGAGTTCGAACCTATCGCGATGATGGTTGTGTCGCGGTCGAGATCGGAGATGACGGTCCTGGGATCGCACCCGACGTTAGAACGCACATTTTCGAACCGTTCTTTACCACCAAGGATGTCGGCGAAGGAACTGGGTTGGGACTGGACACGGTACAGCGGATTGTGAAGAAGCACCGGGGCAGTATTCAGGTCACTTCTACACCTGGAGACACGCGCTTCGTGGTGTTGCTGCCGTTGGCGGAGGCTTCCACGGAGAATCACAACAAAAGTCACGTTTGAAGAAAGTCACATCTAGCCTATTGCCGAAAGGAACTTAGGGTAAGAGTCCTAAGACGCCCACCCCGTCGGTTGTCCCCACATAGACCTTTCCATTCGCAATCATCGGAGTAATGTATTTGTTGCCGTCGCCAAAGTAGTCGCGGCCTCCCGGAGCCTGGTTTGAGTTATATAACTCCACACCCAGATTGTTGGCGTTATAAGCGTGAAGGACGATAGGATCGGTATTTTCCACGGCCCACAAAATCAAGTTGCTGGCTGAGCTTCCTGAAACCGCAGGCGAGGCGCCGGGATAGGCGAAAGTCGTATTCGTTGCGGATACCGGCGTCGAGTTCAGCAGGCCCTGGGCGGTGAACGAAAATGCCTTAATGGCGTCGCCAACCGCGCCGTAATAGATCTTTCCGCGCGCGAATGCGGGCGCTGAAAAGACGGGTCCAGCCAGCGCGCCAGTTACTTCCTGGTAAATCTGGTTATTATTGTTAGGATTGAATTTTCCCATGTTCGTCTCGTTCGCCAGGTAAATATTTCGGTCCTTCCCCGCTCCAACGACCAACTTATGCATGTTGCCGTTAGAATCCCTGAAATCGGGAATGACCATCGCGCCGCCGGATCCAAGGTCTTCATCCGCTTCTGACTCGCTCACCGTGTTGTACATGTTGAAGTAGTCCGACACTGACAAACGACCGTTCTTGGTAGACAATTTGATGATGGCGTTGCCATAGTCGCCATTCACGGGGAATCCGTTGGCATTCAAAGTTGTGTCGAAGGTTCCATTGGCATCGAGAAAATAAATGTTGTCGAGGTTGTCGGCCGCCAGCCCTGCTCCTGACCCCCAAATTGCGCCTTCATTGCCATTAGGAGTTACGTTGAGCACCGACTGCTGCGCCAGAGTTCTGTCGTTATAGCTGATGATCCAGCCCGTGTAGGGGCGGTCGTCGCAATGCGAAGCCCAGGAAGTATAGATCGTATGGTTCAGGAGTAACAAGCCGGCGCGATCTTTGTACTGCTTCGGGTCGAAAATAACGTAACCATTGTGGCTGTTGTCGCCGGTGCCGGGATATTTCGCAGAGATGTCCACCGGCCCATTGAACTCTTCGGCGCCACTGGTGATATCGAGCGCATGCAGGCGTTGGTGGTAGTTGCCGTTGGAATCCTTGCTCATGGCCACGACATAGATGGTCCCATGTGCGCCGGCGCTAAGATCGATCACGGGAGTAGCGGTGACTCCGATCTCAGGAGTAACCTGCTCGCAACCGCGATCGTCAGAAGGAACTTCGCCTGCCCCAAGCATAGTAACTTGCCATAGAGTTGAGCCGTCGTCGGCGTCGAATCCAAATACAGTGTCATGTTCGCTCGCCACAAATAAAACGTTATACGTCCCGCCTCCTGCGACAGTTACATTAGGGACATAAAGAGTTTGCGCGTCTACAAGGCCGTCCACGCTGATCTCGAACAATTTGCCGAACGAAGTCGAGTTCA
Organism: uncultured Acidobacteriaceae bacterium; assembly: GCA_963775845.1. Taxonomy (GTDB): domain Bacteria; phylum Acidobacteriota; class Terriglobia; order Terriglobales; family Acidobacteriaceae; genus Acidiflorens. Next base: position 926,632 of record CAVZKN010000003.1, read on the forward strand.
CGTTCTTCAGCGTGAGCGCCGTCTCGGTGGAGTACCAGCCCGTGCGCAGGTTGTTAGTGTGGTAGGTCAACACTCCCTTGAAGGTTGGCGATGCTCCAGCCATCACCTCGCGACGTAAAGTGAGCAACAGTAGAAGACCAATAGCCAGGATCGCCGCCGAGGGCAGGGCAATTCGCAGAAGGAGGGTTCGGTTCATCGCAGGCCTCGCAGGTCGCCTTTCACAGCATCGAATTTTGGACTTAGGTGCGATGACTTTAGATATAGGTGCCGCCGCCGGAGTTGCCAGAAAAACGAACGGTCTGGAAAAAAGCTGCCGATGAGGCGAGTTCAGCGCAATCCCTGCAGCGCAGCGTTTACAATCGACTCAGCTGAGGCAATTCGATGACCAAGGCAGGAGGAAAATCGGCATGGCAATCGCCACGGTAGATCCGGCCACAGGCCAGACGGTCAGAACCTTCGATGCATTAACCGCGGACCAGATCGAGACGAAGCTGCAGTTGGCCGCGTCCATGTTTCGAAAACATCGGGAGACAACGTTTCGCACGCGGGCTGGCAAGATGATGCGCGCCGCCGAAATCCTGGAGCAAGAAAAAGACGAGTGCGCTCATTTGATGACTTTGGAGATGGGCAAGCCCTTGAAGGCCGCCGTGGCCGAGGCTGTGAAGTGCGCAACTGGCTGCCGCTATTACGCCGAGAACGCAGAGAGATTTCTCGCCGACGAAGTTGTAGAGACAGGAGCGAAACGCAGCTTCATTCGATATCTGCCGCTCGGGCCCATCCTGGCTATCATGCCGTGGAATTTCCCTTTCTGGCAGGTGTTTCGTTTTGCCGCGCCGGCATTGATGGCCGGCAATGTGGGACTGCTAAAACATGCCTCGAATGTGCCGCAGTGCGCGTTGAAGATCGAAGATATTTTTCGTCGTGCGGGGTTTGAAGAAGGCGTTTTTCAAACCCTCCTCATCGGCTCGGGACCGGTCGACGGCATTCTCAACGATCCCCGCGTGGTTGCCGCGACCCTGACAGGTAGCGAGCAGGCGGGCATCCAGGTGGGAGTCTCCGCCGCGCGCCGCGTCAAAAAAGTTGTTCTGGAACTGGGTGGCAGCGATCCCTTCATCGTCATGCCCAGCGCCGATCTGGAAGCCGCCGTCGCCACCGCGGTTGACGCGCGAGTGCAAAACAACGGCCAGTCGTGCATTGCCGCCAAGCGTTTTATTGTGGCGGAGGAGATCGCTGACGAGTTCGAGCGCAAGTTTGTGCAACGCATGCAGGCTTTACGTATCGGCGACCCCTTCGACGAGAGCACGCAATTAGGCCCTCTCGCCAGCGCGGATGCAGTTCGGTCGCTGGATGCCGATGTGAAAAAAACTGTGGCGGCGGGTGCGCAGCTGCTGACCGGCGGCCATCCTTTACCCCGTCCGGGCAACTTCTACGCTCCGACGGTGCTGTCCAATATTCCCAAGGAGTCTCCGGCCTACGCGGAAGAACTGTTCGGCCCTGTGGCCTCGATTTTTCGCGCAAAAGATGTGGACGATGCAATCCGAATCGCCAATGACAGCCGCTTCGGGCTCGGCGCCAGCGCCTGGACTCACGATCCGGCGGAGTCCGAAAAATTTATCAACGAACTCGAGGCCGGCATGGTCTACATCAACAAAATGGTCGTATCCGATGCGCGCCTGCCTTTTGGAGGGGTAAAGTTCTCGGGCCATGGGCGCGAGTTGGCCGAGTTCGGAATTCGCGAATTTGTGAACATCAAGACGGTGTGGATCCAGTAATCCTTGACGTTCCACCGACGCTCCCATACATTCGAGGGCTGGGATCATTCCGATCCGCACAACATCTTCCGCATTCAAACTGATTTTTTCCGGGGGCTCATAGCATGACGATTAAAAAGAACGCGGTTCGTAAGACGACACTGAGACAGAAAGCGCAATTGATGTCCGGGTCGGAAATTGAGCGCACGCTGGTGCGTCTGGCCCACGAAATTCTCGAAAAAAATGGTGGAGTCGAAGGCCTGGGCCTCGTGGGTATTCGCCGGCGGGGAGTTCCCATTGCCGAGCGATTGGGCAAGATGATCCAGCAGGTGGAGAAGAAAAAAGTTCCGGTGGGAACGCTCGATATCACCTTCTATCGCGATGATCTTTCGACGCTAGGACCGAAGCCCGTCGTGCAAGAGATGGAAATAGGTTTTTCCATTGAAGGCAAGAAGATCGTGCTGGTCGATGACGTCCTTTATACGGGGCGCACGACGCGCGCCGCCCTCGACGCCCTTTTTTCGCATGGCCGGCCGAGTCTGGTGCAGTTGCTGGTCCTGATCGATCGCGGCCATCGCGAGCTGCCGGTGGAAGCCACGTTTATCGGCCGTAACGTGCAGACCACTCCGAGCGAAGTGATCGAAGTTAAATTAACGGAGATCGACGAGGCGGAGAAGGTGCTCCTGATGGAGCGCTGACTGCCATAAATGAGTTGTCATCCTGAGCGAAGCGAAGGACCTATGTAACAACCGCCAACGCTTGTACCGGCCCGTCGCTTTTTTCACGATAGCAATCTGAATAAAGTTTAAGTTGCACGACGCTCCCACTCCGCGTCAAAGCGGGCCCGCTCATAAAAAGATTTCTGCGTTCCCACCCCCGTTGTTGACAATGCCGCATAGAGGTTGGCGCGTTTCAGAGCTTCACGCTCGGGCTGACCTTCACCCAGAAAAGTTGCGAAGCTGCCAATGAAGGCGTCGCCCGCGCCGGTGCTATCAATGTTTTCCACGGCGTAGGCGGGCACGTGCGTTTTGCCCTCACTTCCAGCCAACAGCGCTCCATTTGCGCCGAGCGTGATAATCACTCGCCGAATTCCGCTGGCCAGAAACCCGTCCGCACACCACCGGGCATCTTCGACTGTGCGCACAGCCTTGCCCGAAATGGCCTCGGCCTCGCTCTCGTTCGGTACAAAATAGTCGAGACCGGCTATAGCTTTAAGGTCGATGGGCTGTGCTGGAGCGGGATTCAAGATGCAGCGAATGCCGTTCCGTCGTGCAAACCCAACCGTGTAATAGACGGTTTCCAGCGGTATCTCGAACTGAAGAACGATGCAGTCGGCGCTCTTCAACATGTTGGAGGCCGCTTCAACGTCGGCCGGCTTCAGGGCATCGTTGGCGCCTTTCACCACGATGATGCGGTTCTGCCCCGAGAGGTCGACGAAGATTGGCGCTACTCCGCTCGAAATGCCGTTGACCTGCCGCACGTGGGTGGCATCGATGCCGAGCTTCTCAAAATTCCTGATGGTCGATGGACCGAAGAGATCGTCTCCGACGCGGGCCACCATGAAGACTTCGGCTCCGCAAAGTCGCGCAGCGACCGCCTGGTTCGCGCCCTTTCCTCCGAATCCCAGATCGAATTTCTGGCCGAAGATCGTTTCGCCCGGCTTGGGAAACCGGTCGGAAAACGTGGTTAGGTCAACATTGGCACTGCCGACAACGGCGATACGAGGTCGCTTAGCCATAATTTTCTCGCTGGTTCGGGCACGTCTTTCAACGCGGTGCTACTGCGCGTCAGGAAGGCAGAGTGTAGTCAGGGACCGATTGCATGTCAATCAGCCACCAACAAAACCTCAGACAGGCTTCCCCGAGACTCAGAGAAAAACCCATAACAAGCTGTGACGCAGCTCACGCGCTTTCATCTGGCATCCACGCGCCCTCTTGGGTATTCTCTTGGAGATGACAACCGTCTCCTTGAGCGAGTTGTTGGGCTCACCCGTCTACGACGTCTCTGGCGCCGCCAGCGGCCGGGTGCGCGAGGTTGCGCTCGCTCCACAAGAAGACCGGTCGCGTGTTTCGCTGCTCATCGTCAAGACCTCCGTGGGGAACCGGTTGTTGCCCTTGACCGCCGTTTCAGCGATCAATGGCGGCGTGCGCGCTTCAACTGCGGCTGCCGAATGGACCGCGGCGGATGGCTCTGAAGGGTTGCTTTTACTCAGCCGCGATCTTCTCGATCAGCAGGTGATCGACGTTCACGGCCGCAAGGTCGTGCGCGTCAACGACATCGATTTTCAGCACGACAGCGCGCAGAACCGCTCGCTGCTGCGCGTAGAGGGCGTGGATGTTGGCGCGCGCGGCGCGATACGCCGCCTGCTCAAAGGAGTGATCCCCGCGGTCGCTCTCAAGGCGCTGCTCGTGCGCATACCCGCGCGCGATATTCCCTGGGACTTTGTCGATCTGGTCGAGACCGATCCCGCCCGTCGTGTCAGGCTGAAGATTTCCAACGAACGTCTGGGCAAACTTCATCCCGCCGACATCGCCGACATTCTGGAAGAGCTCGCCCCCGACGAGCGCGAGGCGGTATTCGAGACCTTGGATGAAGGTGTCGCCGCTGGCGCGCTAGAGGAACTGGAGCCCAAGGTACAGAAAGCGGTGCTCGAATCGTTAGATTCCGATCGCGCCGCCGACATTGTTGAAGAGATGGAACCGGACGCGGCCGCCGATCTGCTGGCCGATTTGCCCGATGAGCGGACCGAAGAAATTCTGGTGCAGATGCAACCGGCAGAGCGCCAGGAAGTCACCGATCTGCTCGAATTCAAAGAGAATAGCGCCGCCGGCCGCATGACCACCGAATACATTGCGCTGCCGGTAACAGCCACTGCTTCCGATGCCATCGAAGCCATGCGGAGTTTCGAAGGACGTATGGAAAACATGAGCACAATCTACCTGACCGATTCTCATGGAACGCTAGCGGGCTCGGTGCCGCTGGTGAAAATCGTTCTGTCGCCTTCGACGACGCCACTGCTCGCTTTGGGCCAGGAGCCGCTGATTTCCTGCCATGAAGACACGAAGGAGCATGAGTTCGCGGAACTCTTCGACAAATACAACCTGCTCACCTTGCCCGTGATTGACGATCAAAGTCATCTGACCGGCGTGATCACGCCCGATGACGTTATTGCCATGCTGCGCGCCAAACTGTAAATACCGCTTTCACCGTAGAGACGGGCTTGCCCGTCTCGTCGGCGAGCCAAGATCCCTCAAGCCCGCGTCGCTACAATAAATCTCCACGAATCGCAGATTCGCCTATCCAACCGCCGCTTTCAGCATTTATTCTGATCGTTCTGTTTTGCCAATTTGAACGTCCTTGTAGCTTGTTCGCATGAAATTTTTCAGAAGTTGGAAAGTCCGGCTGCTGTTGTTCTTTGCCGTTGTAGGGCCGGGCTTCATTACCGCGAATGTCGACAACGATTCCGGCGGAATTTTTACCTATTCCGCGGCGGGGGCGCAGTTCGGCTACAACTTGCTGTGGACGATGATCCCGATCACCATCGCCCTGATCGTAGTGCAGGAGATGTGCGCCCGCATGGGCGCGGTCACGGGCAAGGGCCTGAGCGATCTGATTCGCGAAGAATTCGGGCTCCGAATTACCTTTCTGATGATGCTCGGCATTCTCATAACAAACTTCGGCAACGTCATCGCCGAGTTTGCCGGCATCGCGGGAAGCATGGAGCTGTTCGGGGTTTCGAAATATTACTCGGTGCCGGTGTGCGCCGTGATCGTCTGGCTGATTGTAGTCAAAGGGCAATACAAGAGTGTCGAGAAGGTTTTTCTCGCCGCGTCATTTTTTTATATCACCTACATATTTGCCGGCGTGCTCGCCAAACCCGCATGGATTGAGGCAATGAAGGCCACCGTGAAGCCTCCGCAACTCGCGGTTTTCGGCCAGAGCGCTTACCTCTATATGGTCATCGGAGTGGTTGGAACCACCATCGCGCCCTGGATGCAGTTCTATCTTCAGTCGTCGATTGTCGAAAAAGGTGTGTCGCGGCGCCAGTACAAAGCCTCGCAGCTCGACGTAATTGTCGGCTGCATCTTCACCGACGTGGTGGCCTGGTTCATCATCGTGGCTTGTGCGGCCACGCTTTTTCTGCATGGCAATCGAGACATTCGCGACGCCGCCGATGCCGCTCAGTCTCTCCGCCCCTTGGCGGGAGATTGGGCCTACATCCTTTTCGCCCTCGGCCTGTTCAATGCCTCACTGTTTGCCGCCTCGATTCTGCCCCTTTCCACCGCCTACACAGTTTGCGAAGGGCTAGGCTTCGAATCGGGAGTAGGACGCAAGTTCTCGGAAGCTCCAGCCTTTTACTGGCTTTACACAGCCCTGATCGTCGCAGGCGGAGCCATCGTTTTGATCCCCCGATTTCCGCTGGTGAAGATCATTGTGTTTTCGCAGGTCGTCAACGGCGCGGTGTTGCCCTTCGTGCTGATCTTCATGTTGTTGCTGATCAACAAAAAAGAACTCATGGGCGAATACGTGAATAAGCCAACCTTCAACATCATTGCGTGGGCAACGACGGTGATCATGGTCATCTTGACAGTGATGCTGGTATATGGACAGTTGCACGGGGGCAGTGGGTAGCCCGAAAGCGCTAACCGCGGAGAACGCTGAGTTCGCAGGAATTAAGAATAAAAACCGCTACTCTCTGCGCGCTCCGCCATTCCTACGGTTCAACGTTTCTAACTCTAAAGTAATTTTCCGGCTGCCAGATTTCTCACCAATCCCAAATCGGCTTCCAGGAAATCTAAGTCCGGCAGTTCCTGCCGCGTCACCCAGCGAATCTCGCGAAAAATTCGGTTCTCAATTTCGCCCTGGTACTTGCGAACCTCGAAGAAACGCAGCTCCACGGAACCTCCGCTCGGGTATTCGTGCACGATGCGTTCGACCTCCACTCCTATCTCCGCCACGATACCTAACTCCTCTTCGAGTTCGCGGCGCATGGCGTCGCGCGGCTGTTCGCCGTCTTCGATCTTGCCGCCAGGAAATTCCCACTTCAGCGGCATGGGCTGGTGCCGCGTCCTCTGGCAGGCGAGGATCAGGTTATCTTTCAGAATCAGTGCGGCGACGACTCGTTTCATGAGCTTTTAGTAGTGTGGAGCTAACCGAAATGTAGACCTAACGAGCCTCGTGATCTATCCGTTCTCCAGCCGTTTTCCCACTAGTCGGGCGCAGTATTCGACCAGTTCACGATCCCCGGAGCCAAACGCCGCAGGAAAGTGACTATCAATATCGAGCTCTCCAGCGATCGCGCCGCGGACAAAAACCGGTACCACGATTTCCGACTTGGTTTCGAGTGAGCATGCCAGATAGCGCGGATCTGTACTGACATCATCGACCACAACCGTTTTTCCCGAGGATGCGGCCGCGCCACAGATTCCCTGGTTTAACGGGATGCGGGTATGCGGAGTCATCGCTCCCCGGTAATGGCCCAAAACCAGCACGGGAGGATTCGCGCCCGCTTCCAGCATGTAAAAGCCAACCCAGTTGTACTTCAGCATCTGCTGGTTGAGCAGCACGCAGATACCCTCCATGAGTTGACCGGCGGAGCGAGCCTCGGCATTCCAGCGTTCGATGCCCTGCCGGACTTCACTGGTCTTGCTGGGATTTGCTGCGGCCATATTTCAATCCTACCTCTAATCCGAGATTGCGCCGGGGAAAGTTCAGCGCAGACGTGCCTGCTCACGCGGCGTGGTGAGAGAGCGCAGTCCAGTTTGCGGCGCAGCAAAAGATGATGGATGTATGGCGCCGGCAAGTGCGCGCAATCCCGAAACCAGCGTAGGCGCAGGCGTATTTAAAAGCTCGTCGGAGATGCAATAGACCTGTGCAGTCCGCACTGCGGCAGTTTCCGCCCATCCTCTTTCGGAGGCGATCTTCGCGAGCGGCACGCGGTCTCCCGCGCCACACCATGCGGCGACGATCACTTCTGGGTCGAGTCGAGCGATTTCTTCCGCAGAGCACCGAGCGCCAGGAGTGCCCAGGAACTCGCCTCCGGCTGCTCCCACCAGTTCGGCCACCCAGGGTTGCGACGCAATGATCGGCTTGCCCCACTCCTCGCAGAAGACGCGCTTCCGCGGGAGTTGCGCGGAGCGCGTTCGCACGTCTTCAATGGCCGCCCGCATATCGGAAATCAGTTTCTCTCCTCTATCACCGGCTCCAACCGAGCCTGAAATCAAAGCAATGTCGGTGTAGATATCGGCCAAGGTGCGAGGAGCCAGCCCCAGAAACCGTATTCCAGCCTTAAGAATCTCCGTGACTGCTTCTTGCTGGTAGGGAACCGCCGCAATCACCAGGTCCGGCCGCGCGGCCAAGATCTCATCGGCCTTCGAACTCCAGGAGTCGGCGACGATCAGCAGCTTTCTCTGCCACTCATTGCGCAACTCCGGAACCACATGTGCACAATATTTGGTGCAGGCCACGACTCGTTCCAGTTCACTGACGCCGTCCAGTATGACGGTGGCGCTAGGTTGCAGGCAGGCGATTCGCCGCGGATAATGCGAGTCGGTCACGCTATTAATTGTAGGGGATACGGCGCGGCGAAGACTGTCCGGCTGACACATTACAATCAGCGTGTGTATTCCGCCGAACTGCTTGACCACTTTCAGAATCCGCGAAATCCCGGCGCTCTCGATGCTCCCGACCGCACCGCGCGCCTCGAAAACCCTGCCTGCGGAGACGTTCTGGAACTGACCCTCAAGTTGAATGAGAACCGGATAGCCGATATCCGCTTTCGCGCCAAGGGTTGCGTCGCAACCATCGCTTGCGCATCGGCGATCACCGAATTGGCGAAGGGAAAGACCGTTCAAGAGGCGCGGGTGTTGAGCAGGGAAGACTTGGTCAGCAAACTCGGCGGCCTGCCTTCGGCTTCCGAACATGCCAGCCATCTGGCCATCGACACGCTAGCTGCCCTTTTGCCGGAATGCGAGTGCGGTGGATCCTAGCCGCTTCCTGACTGGAATTTCTCTGTTGCGATTTGGTCCTGAAAGCTCTCTCGTCGCCGAATCACTTTCCCTCTTGCTCCATCCACCAGCACTTCCGCCGCCCGGCCGCGCGTGTTGTAGTTCGATCCAAGCACGGAGCCATAGGCGCCCGCATCGAGAACCGCGAGCAGATCTCTTTCTCCGACGACAGGGAGTTTTCGGTCGCGCGCAAGAAAATCGCCGGTCTCGCAGATGGGGCCGACCACATCGATGACCTCGGTCTCGCTGCGATTGGGGCTTACCGGCACGATCTCGTGATAAGCGTTGTAAAGCGACGGGCGCAAGAGGTCGTTCATTGCCGCATCGACGATCAAAAAGCGCTTGCGATAATTCGTCTTGCGGTAGATCACTCGCGTCAGCAATACACCGGCAGCGGCCACAACGGAACGCCCTGGTTCGAGCAGCAAATGCAGCTTCAGGCCGCGCAACGGAGCCAATACGGCCTTCGCATAGGCAGAAATTTGCTTTTCAAACTTGTCCTGTGCTCCGTCGTAGGAAATACCCAGGCCACCGCCCGCATCGATGTATCGGATGTCGTAGCCCTCCCGGCGGAGGGTAACGACCAGGTCAGCGACCAGAGTGAGCGCTTCCCGAAAACTACTCACATCGGTAATCTGCGATCCTATGTGAACGCTCACACCGGCGACATCCAGCCACGGTTGCCTGGCTGCCTCCGCGTAAAGAGCTTTAGCCTCGGGAATCGGTTCGCCAAATTTGTGTTGATGCAATCCAGTCGAAATGTACGGATGAGTTTTTGCCGACACATCGGGATTTACGCGCACTGCGACCGAAGCGCGTTTTTTCAATCGCGTCGCGGTGGCAGAAAGCAATTTCAGTTCCGAGGCGCTTTCAATGTTGAACAGTAATATGCCCGAGCGCAAGGCTAGTTCCATCTCGGCGGCTGTCTTGCCCACGCCTGAAAACACGACTTTGCTCGCAGCTTTAGGGCTTGCGCGCAGAACGCGCTGCAACTCGCCGCCGGAAACTACGTCGAAGCCGGCACCTTCGGCAGCGATCAATTTCAGAATGGCCAGCGTCGAGTTCGCTTTGACCGAGTAGCACAAGGTATGAGGGATGGCATGAAAGGCATTGGCAAATGCCCGCAGTCGCGCCCGGATCATCGCCGCTGAATAGACATAGAGCGGGGTTCCATCGCGTGCGGCAAGTTTTTCCAGAGAAACCTCTTCGCAGAAGAGGCCGGGGCCGGCGCTCGCGCTTTGATAGCGAAACGCTGGCGGGCGCACAGCTTTCAGTGTTCGCCGATCCTTCACTTGCGCCTGCCGGAACCCTGACCGCTCTTCACTTGATCCTTAACTTTGATGGCCACTACCGTCTGATCGTCGAATGCCTCAACGCCGGCAGCGAAATCCGTGACCGCTTTGAAGATCTCGTTCACCACGCAATCCGCCGATTTGGCCGAGCATCCGGCTACGATCGCTTCCACGCGTTCTTGTCCAAAAGATTGGCCGTGCCGGTTGCGCGCGTCGAGAATGCCATCGCTGATGAACACAAACAGGTCGCCCGCTTTGGCTTTGAAACTGATCTCTTCATAATCCGTTTCGTCAAACAGTCCCAGCGGCAACCCGATCGCCTCCACCAACTGAATCTTGCCGTCGTGACAATAGATCGGCTTCGGCAGGCCGGAATTCGCCACCAGCAAAGTGCGGCTGTCGTCGTCCCACACGGCGTAGATGATGGAGACAAATTGCGCCGCAATCCGGCGCTCCGCGAGCGACAGATTCACCGCCGAAAGCATCTCGGCCGGACCGGGTTCAATCGGCGCGTGCGAGCGCAGAATGCCGCTGACCAGCGCCGCGTAAATCGCCGCCGGTGCGCCTTTGCCGCTGACGTCTCCGACCGCGATTCCCAGGCGAGACAATGAATAAGGAACGAAATCGTAGAGATCGCCGCCAATGGCGCGTGCCGGAAGAAATTTTGCCTCCACTTCGAGATGCGGCATCTGCGGGAGCGAATGCGGAAGCAGGCGGAATTGCAACTCCCGCGCCAGCGCCAGATCGCGCTCCAGGCGCTGCTCCTGCCGCGCTATTTGTTCGTAGAGACGAGCATTTTCTATCGCAATCGCCAACTGCGCCGCCAGCGTGGTGAGTGTACGCTTGTGATCGTCCGTGTAGTATCCGCGGCGAATGTGTTCGAGATCGAGCACGCCAATCACTTTGTCCTGATAAATCAGAGGAACCGCCAGTTCAGAGCGCGTGTCAGGATTACCGGCAATATAAATAGAACTCTTGGCGACATCCGGAACCAGTACGGCTTCCTTGGTCTTTGCCGCGTGACCTACCACGCCGAGGCCGACCGGGATATCGTGCTTGAGATGCAATCTTTCTTCCAACCGCTGCGCGAATCGATGCTGCAGCTTTTCGCCGCTCGGATCGAGCAACAGAATGCTGAACATCTGATAGTCGATCAACCGGTTGAGCAACTCGGCGACGCGTTGTAGTAATTCGTCGAGATTCAGGATCGAAGTGAGTTCGCGCGCAATTTCATTGAGCAGAAGCAGTGTGCGCGCCTGCCGCGTCGTGCGCGTGTGCAGCCGCGCATTTTCGATGCCGACCGCCATGCGCGATCCGATCAAGGTCAGAAGCCGTTTGTGCTCCTCGGTAAAGTAATTCTTCTCGCTGGCCTCAATGTCAATCACGCCGATCAGACGGTTCTTCACAATCAACGGGATGGCCAACTCGGAGTGCACGTTGGGCACGGCCGCCAGATACGACGGCTCCTGCGTCGTGTCGGCGACCAGCACGGCTTCTCGAATCTCGGCGGCGCGGCCGCTCACGCCCTGACCTACCTTGACGCGCACACGCTCGGCGACAGCCGGCGGATACCCTACATGGAAGCGCACATACAATTCCTGTCGCTGCTCGTTGAGCAAGAGAATGGCAAAGATTTCGTAATCGATTACCTTGCGCACGAGTTCAGCTACGCGGCGCAGCGTGGTTTCCAGGTCGAGCGTGGTGTTCACCACGTCGGCGACTTCGAGCAGGAGGGGTTCCACCTCGGGAGCGCATCCAGTATGCGAGGCGGTCGTTTTCACAACGTTCATGATAGCAGCCGATTAATTTGCGATTGGTAATATTTGTAATTGGTAATTTGAAAACCGGCGACGCATTGTTTGCAATTACAAATTACAAATCACCAATCACAAATTCTCCAGCACACAAATATCCGGAAGATTGCGGTAACGCTCTGCGTAGTCCAGACCGTAGCCGACGACGTAGGCATCGGGAATGCTGAAGCCGATGTATTGCGCATCGATCGGCTGCTTGCGCCGCGAAGGCTTGTCGAGCAACGCCGCAATGCGTAGCGCCTTGGGCCGGTGCGCCCGCACCAGCTTCGTTATATAGTTCAGCGTCAGCCCGGTGTCGAGGATGTCCTCCACCAGAATCACGTTGCGGTCGGTCATCGGGCTATCCATATCTTTGGTCAGGCGCACTTCGCCGAGCGAATCCCAAGCCGCGTGCCCGGCTGGATCTTCCTGGACGGTGGGACGGTTGCCATAACTCGAAACGCCGATGAAGTCGAAGGTGGCGTCGAGCGGAATATGGCGCGCCAGGTCACTCAAGAAAATCGCTGCGCCTTTGAGAACGCCAACCAGGATGATCGATTGCCCCGCGAAGTCACGCGCAATTTCCTGTCCGAGTTCGGCAACCCGCTGCGCAATCCTTTCGCGTGTGATTAATATTTTCAGTTCGGCCATGGAGTCACCATCTTATACGCGAGTTTCGCACCACGAAAACGGATTTAATTCGCTATACTCAGCGACCATGAGATCAGGGGTCAAGTTTTGCAGGAATTTTGCACTGCTCTGCGCCGTCCTGTCTGGATGCGGCTCTGTCCCGCTCACGGCTCAGCATAGGGATTTATCGCGTTCTCGCGCCGCAACTGCGCTCGCTTCCATGCCACGCACCAGTAAAATCGCTCAGGTCGCGGTCTCGCCGGATGGCACCCAGGTCGCCTACATCGTCGGCGGACAGCTCACCCTGGCTGCGGTCACGGGTGAATCACCGCGGGCTATCTCTCCCGATCATAATCTTTGGCTCCGCGACGTCACCTGGTCGGCGGATAGCAAACAGATAGCCTTTCTCGCCGATGTACCCGCCGACGTTCCTGTCTCTCAAATCTGGACGTCCCCGGCCGGCGGCGGCGCTCCCATAAAACGGGCAGAGCTAAAGGGATATGTGCAGACGCCTCGCTTCTCTCCCGACGGCTCCCGGTTGGCGTTTCTCTTCATCGAAGGCCTGCCGCGCGTTGCTGGCCCGCTGCAGCCCATGATTCCGCTTGCGGGCGTCATCGACGAACAAATCTACGAGGAGCGCCTCACCACTATCGACCTGGCCACCAACAAACTGGCGCAAGTCACCCCGGCCGACATTTACATCTACGAATACGATTGGACCCCCGACAGCGCAGAGTGGGTCGCGACAGCCGCACATGGCTCCGGCGACGCGAACTGGTGGGTTGCGCGACTCTATCGCATTAACTCTCAAACCGGCAAGACGCGCGAGATCTACGCGCCCAAGTGGCAAATGGAGGACCCGCACGTCTCGCCCGACGGCAAGAACGTAGCCATCCTCGAAGGTCTCATGAGCGATGCAGGCATCACCGGTGGCGATATCGTGGTCGTCCCGATCGAAGGCGGCAAAGCGCGGAATCTCACAGCAAATCTCAAGGCAACACCTTCTTCAATTGCATGGGCATCCGCCGACCGAATTCTTTTTGCGGCGAACCTCGATGGCAATTCTGCTTTCGGCAGCGTGAACGCCGATGCAGGAGAGGCCCAGATAGCCTGGAAGGGCGAAGAGTTGACCTCCGCAATCGCCGACGCTTGGGTGCCGGGCGGATCTTTCTCTCGCGATGGATCGGCGACGGCGGTCATTCGGCAATCGGCGAGCGCTCCGAATGAAGTCTGGGCGGGGGTAATCGGCAAATGGAAGCAGATCACTAGCCTCAATCGCGGCATCGAGCCGGTATGGGGCACGGCGCGCAACATTCACTGGCAGAGTGGAGACACGCGCGTGCAAGGCTGGTTGCTGCTTCCGAAAGATTACGAGTTTGGCAAACCGTATCCGCTTGTTGTTAGCGTCCATGGTGGGCCGTCATGGGCCTGCATCTCCCGCTGGGATGAAGGCATTGCCGGAGCCGCCTCGGCGATGGGCTATTTCGTTCTCTGTCCCAACCCGCGCGGCAGTTACGGACAAGGCGAGGCTTTCACCCAGGGCAATATCAAGGATTTCGGCGGCGGTGATTACCGCGACATCATGGCGGGCATCGACGCTGTGGCGAAAGAATATCCGATCGACAGCAAGCGCATCGGTATTCGCGGCCACAGCTACGGCGGCTATATGACCATGTGGGCTGAAACGCAGACGCGGCGCTTTGCCGCTGCCGTTGCGGGCGCCGGGCTCTCCGACTGGCTCAGCTACTACGGCTTGAATGATATTGACGAGTGGATGATTCCGTTTTTCGGCGCATCGGTCTATGACGATCCCGCGGTCTATGCCAAGAGCGACCCGATCCACTTCGTAAAAGCGGTCAAGACCCCTACGCTCATTCTGGTCGGCGATCGCGATGGCGAGGTGCCCATGGAGCAATCCATCGAATGGTGGCACGCTCTCAAGACGCTGCACGTGTCGACGAGCCTCGTCGTCTATCCGAATGAAGGACACTTGTTCGTCAGGGCGGCCGATGCTTACGACTATAATTTGCGCACTCTGCAGTGGTTCGAAGAGTGGTTTGCAAAAGCGCACTGAACCTGCCGAACATGCCGCCGCGAGATCGTGCACACTTGATGACGGCGCCCGCGCATCCGCTATAAAATGCTAATTCGCAAATTAATTTGCGCAGCTTAGCGCATTCTAATCGGGGAGTGTTTCGTGAATCTTCAAGGAATCCAGCTCACATGGCTCGGCCATGCCACCTTCCGGGTGCAGACGCCGGAAGGGAAGATCCTCATCATCGATCCGTGGATCGCCGGTAATCCCATGTGTCCCGAGAGTGAAAAGAAGGTTAAGAAGGCCGATGTGCTGCTCTGCACTCACGGACACGGCGATCACATCGGAGACGCCGTCGACATAGGCAAGAAACTGAATCCGATGGCGGTGGGCATTTTTGAACTGTGCATGTGGCTGCAGAAAAAAGGCGTCAAGCACATTTCGCCCATGAATAAAGGCGGCACGCAGGCCGTCGCCGGAGTGAAGGTCACCATGGTGCATGCCGTGCACTCGTGCGGCATTCAGGATGGCGACCAGATTATCTATGGTGGCGAGGCCTGCGGCTACGTGCTCGAGTTCTCGAACGGAGTCAAGCTTTATCACGCGGGCGACACCAACGTCTTTAGCGATATGGCGATCATTCGCGATCTCTACGCACCGAAGATTGTCATGCTGCCTATCGGCGATCATTTCACCATGTCTCCGCGCGAGGCTGCCTACGCCTGCAAACTGCTCCGGCCCGAAACGGTCATCCCCATGCACTTCGGCACCTTCCCGATGCTGACGGGAACGCCGGCTGAGTTGCAGAAACTGGTCCCGGATGTGAAAGTGCTGGAGATGAAACCCGGCCAGACGATTTCGTAGTTCTAGTCAGGAGCAACATGACCGATCAACTCACAAAAACCGCTTGGCGCAGGGACGGGATCACCGTTCCCATAATTGAGGACTATCTCTATTCTCTCTTGCCGCCCCGCGATGAGGTCCTCGCCGGGATGGAAGCTGAGGCTCTAAAGAACGACTATGCCATCGTCGGCCCGGCCGTCGGTCGAGTGCTCTATCAACTGGCCGTCATCACCAGAGCGAAAAAGATCTTCGAGATGGGCTCGGCCATCGGCTATTCCACCATCTGGTGGGCGCGCGCCGTAGGCGACGGAGGCCGCGTCATCTACACCGATGGCGATCACAAGCGCGCCGCAGAAGCGCGCCGCTATTTCGAGCGTGCCGGCGTCAGCCAGCGCATCACGCTTCGTGTAGGCGATGCTCTCGAATTTCTTTCCGAAGAGAAAGAGCAATACGACATCATCTTCTGCGATGTCGATAAAACCGACTACCCGCGAGTTTTTCGCATGGCGCTACCGCGTGTGAAAAGTGGAGGACTCTTCGTCGCCGATAACGTTCTCTGGAGCGGCAAAGTGGCCAAGCCCAATCCCGATGCCTCGACCAAGGCGATTCTCGAATTCGACAAACTGATCTCGGAGTCGCCAGATCTGTTTACTACCATCCTCCCGATCCGCGATGGAGTCGCAGTTTGCGTTAAGAAGTAAGTCGCGACCGCAGCGCCGCCGCCGTCCCGCGTTGGTGCCCCAAGTTCGCGCCCGTCCTTTGGGCGCTAGCCTGGGATCTATTCGCCCGCGATCACGCGGCCGAACCGAGGCGAGGAGTTGCTCGCTATAGATGGCAATGATGCCGGCGCTATCTACCCTGCAACTTCTGTGCGGTTATCTCCCTCCACCATTCAGCGCGCAGTGCTAAAATTATCGTTTTCCCAGCCCCCGATGAAGACTCCCACCCTCTCCGAGACGCTCCTGCAGGCAGAACAGATTCCCGAAACTCTGCCTCGCCCGCAAGCCCTGTCGCAGCCCAATTCCGCCACCGACATGCTCGTCGTAGGCGCCGGTCCCACCGGCATGGCCTGTGCCATCGAGGTGCAGAAGGCGGGCTTCAGATCTTTGATCGTCGACAAGGGATGCCTGGTCAATTCCATCTACCACTATCCCTTGAACATGGTTTTTTTCACCACGCCTGAATTGCTCGAGATCGGCGACGTTCCTTTCACCACCGCGCTGGCTAAGCCGACGCGGCTCGAAGCGCTCGAATATTACCGGCGTGTGGCGCAGCATTATCACCTCAATATTCGGCAATACGAGTGGGTAAAGACGATCACGGGTGAAGACAACAATTTTCGGGTCACAACGACCAACCGGCACGACGTTATCAGCGACTATCGCGCGCGCAAGATCGTACTCGCCACCGGATATTACGATCTGGCCAATCGTATCGGCATCCCTGGCGAAGACCTCGACAAGGTCTTTCATTACTATCGCGAGCCGCATCCCTATTACGACACCGATGTTGTGGTGATTGGAGGAAAGAATTCAGCGGCCGAAGCGGCCCTCGATTTGTGGCGGCACGGTGCGCGCGTAACACTGGTCCATCGCGGGCCGCAGATGCACAGCCATGTCAAGTACTGGGTGCGCCCCGACATTGAGAATCGCATCAAGGCCGGAGAAATCACCGCCTGCTTCAACAGCCGGGTGCAGGAGATCAACGCCGATTGCCTGGTGGTGCGAACGCCCTCCGGTACAGTTCGTCTGAAAAATGATTTTGTGTTTGCTCTCACCGGCTACCATCCCGACTATGACTTTCTGCGCAGCGCCGGCATCGAACTGTCTCCCGAGCAGCTTCGTCCCGTCTGCGATCCGGAGAGCCTGGAATCGAATGTGCCCGGAATTTACGTTGCTGGCGTGATCGTTGCAGGTTCGCGCACCAACGAAATTTTCATCGAGAACGGACGCTTCCATGGCAAACTCATCGCCAATCATCTCAGCGAAAAGCTCGGCGGAGGCAACCCGAATTTTCCTCTTGACGCCACTTAGTCTGTAACCGTATAGTTACGCATTATGCGGAATCGTACGGTTACGTATTTACCCGACATCACCTTCCACGCGCTCGCCGACCCCACCCGCAGAGCTGTATTAGATATGTTGCGCGCGGGAGCCCAGCCCGCCGGGCAGATCGCCGAAGCCTTTCCCATTTCACGCCCGGCCATCTCCAAGCACTTGCGCCAGCTGCGGAAAGCGAAGCTCGTGGTCGAATCCCGCCGCGGGCGCCATCGCCTCTATCAGCTCAACGCCAAGCCGCTCAAAGCGGTGAACGCCTGGGTCGAACAATATCGCAGCTTCTGGCAGATGAGTCTCGGCAGTTTGAAATCGTTCGTCGAACAGGAGTACGCTCGCGAGTTCGGCAAAGCATCGCCCAAGAACGCCAGGAGACGTAATGCCAGGAAACGTAATTCCAGGAGGAAACCATGAAGCTAAGTAAATTCGCAATCGCAGCTACAGCCCTCATCGTCCTCTTCGCTGCCACCGTGGTGATGGCCGAATCCGACGCGCACAAGTCTTTCGACCTGCTGAAAGGAATGGAAGGGAACTGGGCCGGGAGGAACCAGCAAGGTCAGCCTATCGAAGTGACTTTCCGGATGACTGCCGGCGGGTCGGCCCTCATGAGCGAGATTCACGGCCACGGTCCGGAAAACATGATCACCATGTTTCACATGGATGGCGACCGCCTCCTGATGACCCACTACTGCGGAGCCGGCAACCAGCCGCGCATGAAGGTCATTGCGTCAGACCCGAAGTCAGTGAGCTTCGAATTTTTCGACGGCACCAACATCGGCCCCGGCGAAGGACACATGCAGCACGCGACCTTCACCGCGCCTGACGCCAATCATCACATTGAAGAATGGGTCTTCCTCGATCATGGCAAGGAGATGAAAGAAGTCTTCACGCTGGAACGTACGAAGTAACGAACCACCCGAACTGATCAACGAGCACGAGCACCTGGAGATTTTTCATGACGAAAGCCACCATCACGCTCGCGCTGGACGCCGTAGTTGCCGAGATCGATATTGCCGCTCCGGCCGCCCGCGTCTTTGAAGCCCTCATCGCTCCCGAGCAATTGATGCAGTGGTTCACCAATCCCGTCTGTCCGGTGAAATTCTGGAATATCGATCCACGTCTCGGCGGCAGGTTCAGCTATGCCACCGAAAAGGGCGAAATGGTGGTCAATGGCGTCAGCAAGTTCGAATGTCATGGCGAGATCACCGAGTTCGATCCGCCGAGGCTGCTCGCTTACACGTGGTTCGGCAACTGGCACAGCGATCCGCAGAAGAAAACTACAGTGCGGTGGGAACTCGCACCCACCGCATCGGGCACGCGCGTCAAAGTGACCCACAGCGGTCTCGATGCGCAGGCTTGCCAGGATTACAGCGGCGGTTGGCCGGGTGTGGTCGAGAGCCTGAAACAATTCGCGGAAACGGGAAAGGTAAAGGGATAGCGCTGCACAGAAGACTCCGGACCGAGCACTGATTGATCGGCTGAACGCAGCCGGCAAGAGCCCAACATCGAAGTGCTATCCTTCACTCGATGCAGATTTCCTACCTTGAATGCACGCGCTGTGGAGACCATCTCTCCGCCGATCGCCCGCAAAATGTATGCCCGAAAGACGGCGGCGTGCTCCTCGTTCGCTACGATCTTGCCAGCTTGAAAGGAAAGTTGCGGCGCGGACACTTATCGGGCCGCGTAGCCAGCATGTGGCGCTACGCTGAGGTTCTGCCCGAACTTCCCGGAAATGAAAAGCTGGTGACGCTGGGCGAGGGCTTCACGCCCATGGTTCCCAGCCGCGAGCATTCGGAAGTTCTCATAAAAGATGAAGGCCTGAATCCCACCGGATCGTTCAAAGCCCGCGGCATGTCAGCCGCCGTCACCATGGCCAGACATTACGGCCTGAAGAAGTTGGCCGCGCCCTCGGCAGGCAATGCCGGTGGAGCGCTTGCCGCGTATGCGGCAGCGGCCGGCATCGAAGCGCATATCTTCATGCCCAAAGATGTCCCGCTCGCGAATCGGATGGAATGCGGCTATTACGGCGCGCACGTCACGCTCGTCGATGGCCTGATCAGCGATTGCGGCCGCATGGTCGCCGAACGTAAATCCACCGAAGGATGGTTTGATGTCTCGACACTCAAAGAACCGTTCCGCGTTGAAGGCAAGAAGACCATGGGCTACGAGGTCGCCGAACAGCTCAACTGGAAGCTTCCTCAAGGCATTATCTATCCCACTGGAGGAGGCGTTGGCCTGATCGGCATGTGGAAGGCCTTCGACGAAATGGAAGAACTTGGCTGGATTGGTTCCGAACGTCCGAAAATGATTTCCGTGCAAGCTGCTGGTTGCGCGCCGATTGTCAAAGCGTGGGAGGCAGGGAAGCTCAGTTCAGAAATGTGGCCATCGGCTTCCACCTTCGCCGCTGGCCTTCGCGTGCCCAAGGCCTATGGAGATTATCTGATTCTCGACATCCTGAAAAAAAGTCATGGGACTGCAATAGCCGCGACCGACGACGAAATTCTCCGGGCGATGCGGCGCTGGGCCAGCATCGAAGGCATCTTTGCCGCTCCCGAAGGAGCGGCGTCGCTCGTAGCGTACGAAAAACTGCGCGCGAATGGATTCTTCCGCGCCGACGAAGTGGTCGTGCTCTTCAATACCGGATCGGCCTACAAGTATCTAGACTTGATCGCAGCACAAGAAAAAAAGTCGCGGCCCGAACCTCCTGCTGCGCGAGCTATTGGCGGAATCATCGGCCCATACTAGCCCGATCTTGATTTCCCCCGTGTTTCTCTGTGTACTCTGTGGTGAAGAGTTTGACTCGAGCCTCATGGATTTCACTGGGCAGCGCGACCGCTTCGAGGCACCACGCGATGCAATGGTCCGCAAGCAACTAGCCGAGCGCGGAATTCGAGACCCTCGCGTCCTCAATGCCATGCGGCAAGTCCCTCGCCATGAATTTCTCCCCAAAAATTTCTGGCAGGATGCTTACGAAGATCATCCGCTGCCAATCGGCGAGGGTCAGACCATTTCGCAGCCCTATATCGTGGCCGCCATGCTGGAGCACCTGGCGCTCCAGCCCAAAAATGAAGATCGCGTACTCGAAATCGGCACTGGTTCCGGCTACGTGACCGCATTGCTCTCAGTGCTCTGCGCCGAAGTATTTTCAATCGAGCGCCACGCGCCACTGGCCGCAGCTGCAGAAAGTACGCTGCGGCGGTTGCAACATGCGAATGTGCACCTTAAAGTCGGCGACGGTCGCGACGGTTGGGCGGAGTACGCGCCCTTCGACTCCATCCTGGTTTCCGCCGCCACGCCTGAAATACCTCCCATGCTTTTTGCGCAACTGCGCGAGGGCGGACGCATGATGGTCCCGGTCGGCTCCTACAGCAGCCAGCAGTTGCAGTTGATTATCAAAATCGATGGACGTCCCGAGATAACTTATCTGGAAGGCTGCCGCTTTGTCCCTTTGGTCGAAGGAGCAGGGGACAGTGACTAGTGGAATCGCCGCACCTCAACGCTCGATTTTTTAGATTTTGTCATCCCGAGCAACGCGAGGGATCTGCATTTTGCGGCGGACTGCAGATACCTTGCTTCGCTCGGGATGACAACTTATGAAAGATGTTACTCGATGAAGCGACCTTCACCATAGATCTACTTCACTGCTTTACAATTATCCTGTGGGCGCACTCCGAAATCTGAAAATCACCCTCGAGATGATCAAATGGGAGCACTCGATCTTTGCGCTTCCATTTGCGCTCTGCGGTGCGATGCTGGCTGCTGGAGGATGGCCCGCGTGGCGCCAACTTACATGGATCGTAGTCGCCATGATCTCAGCGCGCTCGGCAGCCATGGCCTTCAATCGCATGGCCGACGCTTCGATTGACGCGGCGAATCCGCGTACCGCAACTCGCGCTCTCCCCGTCGGACACCTGACCCCCGCTTTCGTCAGTACCTTTGTGCTTGTCGCGTGTGCGGTTTTTGTGCTCGCTGCTTCGCAGTTGAACCGCCTCACGCTGATGCTGTCTCCGGTAGCGCTGGCCGTGATCCTTCTCTACTCCTACACCAAGCGCTTTACGCGCTGGTCGCATCTTTTTCTGGGATTTGCCCTTGGCATCGCTCCGGCGGCTGCGTGGATTGCCGTTCGCGGCGCGCTCGATCCGCGCATTCTGCTGCTCACTGCGGCGGTCACTTTTTGGGTCGGAGGATTCGACGTGATCTACGCCTGCCAGGACCATGCTTACGACCGCAGCCACGGCTTGCATTCATTGCCGCGCTATCTCGGAATAAGGAATGCGCTTATCATTGCCCGATTGTTTCACCTCGTGATGCTGGGCCTGCTGGTTGCGCTGGTTGTTGCTTTCGGCTTGGGCGAACTGGCAGTCGCGGGAGTGATTGTTGTGGCTGCGCTGTTGTTCTACGAACACTCGCTGATTGGTCACGATGACTTGAGCAAGCTGAATGCGGCGTTCTTCACCATGAACGGAGTGATTTCGGTGGTGTTCTTTTTCTTTGTGGCTGGAGATTTGCTGCTGCGGCGCGGTTGAACTTTCCGTCTCCGCGCTCAACGATTTGGGCCAACCGGCGAGCGAGAATTCAGAAATTTGTGGGGGGTACCCCCCTAAATTGAGTTAAGTTGATGATAGTAAAATGGTTAGAGGCAAAGTATTCAAAATACGGTACTTAGCGTTGAATTTTACTGTTTGGCGTGCACTTGCGGGTGTGCTGACCGGGGCCATTTGTCGGGCATTTGTTGTCAAAGAGCAAGTGAAAAGCTTGCTGCCGGAAATGCGTTCGTCTCTGGAGACTGGCGCAGTCCTCGATGGTGCACTGTCGACGTATCTTCGCACTGATTGGGGAGCAAGTCTGTGATGAGCGTACGAGAAAAATGTGATGAAAAAAGTTGGGAGGAACGCTCTGGAATTCCACCCTTCGCAAAGTGCGCGAGAAGTGGCGCATCCCCAGCTATTTCGGTCAATGTCAAAAGACCAACCCGGCCGGGCTATACTTCCACGGTTGAAGTGGCCCACCCTCCTACGGAAGCACCCGATGCTCGGTAAACCATCCTGCTGCCCTTTCTTGCACTTTTGATAACTCGGCGGGTGATAGCTGCGAGGCGGACTCATTGCGATTCTTTTCGCACTTCTCGTTGTCGGGTCCATTGAGCCTGGCTACGGAAAGGTCTAGCCAGAAATAGGCTTCCGCATAGCTCTGGGGAACGCCCTGGCCAAAGTAGTAGAGGCTGCCGAGGGTGCATTGTCCAACGGCATTGTTCTGATTCGCTGATTTGAGTGACCACTGTGCAGCCTGTTGAAAGTCTTGCGACACACCTTTGCCGCTCACGTAAAGAATGGCAAGGTTGCTTTGTGCTTCGGGATTCCCTTGTTCCGCAGCCTTACGGTACCAAGCCGCGGCTTGGGTATCGTCCTGCTCAACGCCTTGGCCTTCGAAGTAGAGCAAACCCAAGTTGCCTTGTGCGCTTGAGTTCCCTTGCTCAGCAACTTTACGCCACCAAACTGCTGCCAGCGAGTAGTCCTGCGTTACTCCTTGGCCAAGGTAGTAGTCGTAGCCGAGGTTATATTGCGCAACAACATCGCCTGCTTTCGCACCTGCTATAGCGTCTGCGATCGCTTGTGTATCAACGGGGGCGTCGCCCCCTGCCGTGGCCCCAGGCTTCGATGCACTTCTGTTTTCCTCTAGAGTTTGCCTCTTGGCTTGCTTCGTGGCTTCTTTCGCCCGCTTCGCTCGCTCTTTGAGAACTTTGTTAGCCTGCTTCTTTGCGACTTCCAGACAGCCCGTCCTAAATGGGGCGGCGAGTAGATCACCCTTGGATTCCGCAACCGACTTGTACGCTTCTTCGCATTCAGAGGGGAGAACTCGTAGCTCTTTCGCCAGTTGCTTCCCCAGCATGTATTCCTGAACCAAAGGGATGATCTGCTCGCGTGCCTCGGCAAATCGTTGCGCCGCGATCCGTTCCCTCACCTGCACGCCAACTTTACATCCATCGCCAAAGGAAGGTGAGTTTGTCTTTTGAGCAGCCGTATCACAGTCTAGCCCCGTAACGTCATGGTTAAGAGCCCAGTTGTAACCAGCCTTGTGCCCCTCACACTCTGGAGTTTGGCAATCCCATTCTTGCCCCTGGACGCAGGCCACGGCGAAGGGCAGCAGGAGTGCGACGAATGTAGCGAGAACGAAGCGCATGGAACGAGGGCATTGTCCCACCGGGATCATACGCCGCCATCTATGAAAAACGAAACTGGCCCGCTGCCAGCTATTCGGTGGTGGCTGAATTTGGGATTGCATGTTGACAAAAGTGGCGAGAGAATTGCGTCATGGTGAAGGAAACGAATTGCACGAACTGTAAGGTCCGGTTAAAACTTGAAGGACCCGTACAAAGCAAAAAAGAACAGTCAGACGGCTTCACGTGTTCCGCCTGTGGTACGCCAAACGAAATAGATTGGCCGATCTTTAGTGGGCAACGTACAGTTGTGGTGGTCAAATAGGAAAAGCAAGGATGCCAGTCCGGGCCTTGTGAGATTGTTTGGCTACCCGAGGCGCACAATTTCGAATTCAGCTCCCGAATACTCTGGCCCTGCGACGTTGATCGCACTCCTGCGGTATCATCAATAGCGATGCCTGCTTCGCACCCATTCCAGACCGACGACGCCCGCCTCCTCCCGATTAAAGATAAAGTCCTCGCGGGAGAACGCCTGAACGAAGCCGATGCGCTCGCTCTTTACGGAACCGGCGACATCCTTGCCGTGGGATGGCTCGCCAACTGGGTGCGGGAGCGGATGCACGGCGACACAGCTTACTTCAACGTCAATCGCCATATCAATCCCACGAATGTTTGTGTGGCGGCTTGCCGTTTGTGCGCCTTTGGACGCAAGAAAGATACTCCCGGCGCTTACACCATGGCGCTTGAAGAAGCGTTCTCGACAGCGGCTACGGGCTATACCGAGGCGATCACTGAATTCCACATCGTTGGCGGACTGCATCCTGATTTGCCGTTTCAATATTTTCTTGACCTGGTTTCCGGATTGAAAGAGCGCTTCCCGCAAGTGCACATGA
Source organism: uncultured Acidobacteriaceae bacterium (assembly GCA_963775845.1). Lineage (GTDB taxonomy): Bacteria > Acidobacteriota > Terriglobia > Terriglobales > Acidobacteriaceae > Acidiflorens. The sequence continues at coordinate 951,087 of CAVZKN010000003.1, forward strand.
AGGCCTTCACCATGGTGGAAGTTGCTTACCTGGCGAAGCGGGCGAAACTGACGATTCGCGAGACGCTGGAAAAGATGAAAGAGGCTGGCGTCGACTCGCTGCCGGGAGGCGGCGCGGAGATTTTTTCCGATCGGGTGCGGCACATTATTTGCGATCACAAGATCGACGGCGACCAGTGGCTCGACACCGCGCGCCTGGCCCACCAGATCGGCTTGAAATCGAATGCCACCATGCTTTACGGCCACATTGAGAACGATGAAGACCGCGTCGATCACCTGCGCAAGCTGCGCGCCTTGCAGGATGAGACCGGCGGCTTCCAGACTTTCATTCCGCTGGCCTTTCACCCGGCGAACACGCCATTGCAGCATCTTTTTACGACCACCGGAATGGACGATATCAAGCAGATTGCCGTGAGCCGACTGGTGCTCGATAATTTTCCGCACATCAAGTCGTACTGGCAGATGATGACGCCGAAGATCGCGCAGATTTCCCTGCGTTTTGGAGCTGACGATATCGACGGGACAGTAGTCGAAGAAAAGATCTATCACGATGCCGGAGCGACCACTCCGCAGGGTTTACGGCGGCACGATCTGGTGCGCCTGATTACGGAAGCTGGCCGTGAACCGATCGAGCGCGACACGCTTTACCGGCCGGTTACGCGGACGGAGACTTCGTTTACTGTTTCGGTGTAGCAGCCGTCAGGTATCAGCCGTCAGCCATCAGGTAACCCAAGTCGAGGCTGCCGGCGAAACTTCGGGCGCACTGGCACATCCAATCACCATGGCAAAAGAGCAGACAGCAGTTTTCGGCGGCGGTTGTTTCTGGTGCATTGAGGCTGTTTTCCAGCGCCTAACCGGCGTTAGCCACGTGGAGTCTGGCTACATGGGCGGAAGCGCCGATCAGGCTACCTACAAACAGGTGTGCGATGGAGACACGGGCCACGTTGAGGTTGTGCGCGTGACCTTCGATCCCGATCAAATCAACTATCGCGAACTGCTGGATGTATTCTTCACGATGCACGATCCGACCACGCTCAACCGGCAGGGAAACGATGCGGGTGAGCAGTACCGCTCGGTGATTTTCTACAGCGATGAAGAGCAGCAGCGGATTGCCGAGGACGTGATCGCCGAGATGACGGCGGCGAAAGTGTTTCCCGAGCCGATCGTGACCGCCGTGGAACCGGCGCAGGAATTTCATCCCGCCGAAAACTATCATCAGAATTATTACAACGAAAATTCGCGTCAGCCTTACTGCATGTTTGTGATCTCGCCCAAGCTGGCCAAGCTCGAAAAGAAATTCGCCGAAAAACTGAGGGCGTGAAGCGGCGACCCGGATTGTCCGTATTCCGGTTTCTGACGCGGAGTTAAGCGGCCGGAGTCTGCCCGGCCGTGGCGGCCGCTTCAAGGCGCTCCTCCAGCAAAAGCCGCCGCAAGGTGCGAAGATCGTTCAGCAGTCGGCCGCTGGTCTTTAGGTGTTGTTCCAGTTTGTCCAACTTGAATTGCACGATTTGCAGCGCTTGCAAACGCCGCGCGGCCCGCTCCGAACCCGAGCTTTGAGGAGAACTAGCCAGATCGGCGGCGATTTCGCCCTTGGCTTCGGCGATGGCCTCGACTAAGAGGCGAACGTATTGCTGCGCATTTTCAACACTGTCAAACGGAGTCTGGAGAATATCGCTCACAATTAATCAGCAGCTTAGCACAACCAGAAAATATGGCGGAGAGGGTGGGATTTGAACCCACGATACCCGTTAAGGTATGTCCGCTTTCGAGGCGGATCGTTTCAACCGCTCACGCACCTCTCCGAAGAACAGCTATCAGCTCTCAGCCCTCAGCAAAATCCAAGCGCGGCGTTTCGGGCGAAAAATTAATCACCAACGACTAACGACTCGCAACAACCAACGACTAGCGACCAGCGACTACCTACGTCTTCTGAAAAACTCTTGCAGCATTTCTGCCGAGCGTCCTGCCAGAATGCCGCCGCGAATTTCCATCTGATGATTCAAAGCGGGATGATTCACCACCCGCAAAATCGAATGGACGGCTCCAGCCTTCGGATCGTCGGCGCCATACACCAGGCGTCGAAGCCGGGCATGAACCGCCGCTCCCGCGCACATGGCGCACGGTTCAATTGTAGCAAACAGATCGCAGCCGCCGAGCCGATGATTACCGACGTTTCGTCCCGCTTCGCGCAGCGCCACCATCTCAGCGTGTGCGGTTGGATCGTGATCGGTCAGATTGCGATTCCATCCCCGCCCCACGATGCGCCCGCCGCATACGACTACCGCTCCCACGGGCACTTCTTCGGCGTCCAGCGCGCGCTGGGCGCAGCGCAGAGCTTCCTCCATCCACAGTTCGTCGGAGGCAGATTCGATTGCCGCTTGCTCGTTTTCAGTTTTCAATTACTCAGCTCTTTCTGAAAATAAAACTTTCAATTTGGCGCAGTCAAAACTTTATTCCAACCATCGACGTTGAGCAAAAAAAACGCCAAACCTATAGACGCTATGAAAAATTGAATTTAATTTTTGCTCGTAACCCGTGCTAACTCGTCACAAAACTCTTGACTTTACTTTTCCAATCAATTTATATGGCCGCACGCTGAAAAGGGGATACTTTCGTCTCGCGACGACGTGTCCACGTGCAAACTACAAGCTGCACTCTCATGACAGAGTGATGGCAAAGGTGGAATCGATGCTGAATAAAAGAGCCCTGCTGCTAGCAGTTCTGTGTTCCGTATTTTCCCTCTGTCCACTTCTGTACAGCCAGGCCAACGGCAGTTTCTCCGGAACCGTTACCGACAAGAGCGGTTCGGTCATCTCGGGAGCGGCGGTGAAAGTCACCGCGCCGGAGACGGGTTTCACGCGCCAAGCGAAGACTGACGATACAGGGCACTACCTCATTCCGCTGCTGCCCGTGGCGCATTACATAATCCACGTGGAGTTCCAGGGTTTCCAGACCGTCGAGCAAAAAGACGTCCGTCTGCAGACTGACGAGCAGCGCGAGATCGATTTCACGCTGAGCCCCGCCTCCGTGACTTCGACGGTTGAAGTCAGCGCGGATCAGGTTGCCGTCGAAACGACGAACCCGTCCCTTGGTCAGGTCATCACCGAGCAGCAAGTGGCCCAACTGCCTCTAAACGGACGCGACTTCGTGCAATTAGCAAGCTTGACGGCCGGCGCCACGCAAGAGACGAATCCTGGCAGCTTCTTCACCAGCGGCGCCGATAGCGAAGTGGCCGCACGTGGCTCGTTCTCCTTGTCGGTCGGAGGTTCTCGCCCGAACAGCACCGACTGGCTCCTCGACGGAGTAGACAACAACGAATTGACCGCCGGAGGCATTGGGATTTTTTCCTCCATCGACGACATAGAAGAATTCAAAGTTTTGACCTATAACTACACCGCCGAATTCGGAACGCGCGCAGGACCCACCGTGCTGGTGACAACGAAATCAGGCACGAACAAATTGCACGGATCGCTATACGAGTTTCTGCGTAATACCGACCTCGACGCCAGAAGCTACTTTGCCACCTCGGTGGAGAAGTTCAATCTGAACCAATACGGCGGATCGATTGGTGGGCCGATCCAAAAGAATAAGACCTTCTTTTTCCTCGATGGCGAGCAGAAGGACCAGCGCCACGGCATTGCATTTGCTGGATTGGTTCCCTCGAACGCGATGCGCAATGGCGATTTCACCGACGATCCGTTTGGCAATCCTGCTCCCCTCCTCACCAATCCGAATGTAATTGGGGCCGCCGATACTGCTTTCCAGTGCGACGGGTCTGGCAATCCTTTGCCCGCCAACCCCGATGGCAGCCAGCCGGCGGGAACGGACTGTAACAAAATACCGGCCGGCCTGGATGGCGCCGCCAGTTCCATTGGGCAGGCGCTCGTCGGCCTCTACAAGGCCACGCCGCCCAACGCCAACTTCGGTTGCTCTAACTGTTCTTTCAACTTCGTAAGTCAGCCGGTACGCAGCCTGGATGAAACCAAGTTCGACTTTCGTCTCGATCATAACTTTTCGGCCTCCGATATCGTCTTTGGCCGTTTTAGCTATGATCAAGCGAATTCCTATGTGCCCGGCGGGGGCGGGCCCGGCGCTCTAGTCGAGGCGGGAGCATTCGGCAGTAATCAATTCATCGTCAACCACGCGCGCCAGGTGGCCATTGGCGAGACCCATACGTTCTCCTCCAACATGGTCAACTCGGCGACCTTTGGATACAACCGCATTTTCGACTACATCAAATCGCAGGGTAATGGGACATGCGCCTCCAATACGCTCGTCCCTGGCGGCATCCCGGGAGCCAACCTTGGCTGCCCGAACGGGGGCGACACGTGCGAGCCCGGCGCCTTCAGCTGCGGGCTGGTCAGCGTGCTCATGTTTGGCGGCTTCTGGTCAATTGGCGATCGCGGCTACTCTCCATTCCAGGGTGGAACCAATATCTACTCGTTCAGCGATTCCCTCAACTGGAATCACGGTAAGCATGACATCCACTTCGGCCTTACATTCCGCGACAATCAGATGAATGTGGGTACCGAAGAGTTCCAGGATGGTTTCTGGATCCCTGGTGTTGCCGGCGCTTTTACCGGGAATTATGTTGCGGACGTCTATGTTGGGGTCCTGGGTCTTTCCGAGCACGATCAGTCCTACGACGGTTCGGTCACCGGGCGCCGCTGGAAAACCTATCGCCCATTCGTGCAGGATGATTGGAGATTCAGCAAAGACCTGACCCTCAATCTTGGCCTCGGTTGGGATATGACGACTCCCATCTCTGAGCAACACAATCGCATGGCCGATTACATCCCTTCGACGAATCAGCTTCTGGTCGCCGGTCAGAACGGAGTGAGTTCATCGGCAGGCATCAAGATGAATTGGACGGCCTTCGAGCCACGCGTCGGTCTGGCCTGGAAGGTGTTGGGAAGCGACAAGACCGTACTCCGCGCCGGCTACGGCATCTTCCACGACTCCGCCTGGAGCCAGGGCGCTCAAGGACTCTGGACCAATCCACCCTTCTTCGCCGAGTCCGATAAGTTTGGCCCTGCCGGGTGCGCCTTTGCCACTTCGTACTGCGCTGTCACGCTCGGTCAAACACCTAGTGGCGTCAGCATGTCCGACGCGTTTTATTCTTATCCCACCCCTCCCAGTCTCTCGTCATTTACCGGAACGCTCTTTACCCAGCCCACGAACTTTAAGCTCGGCAACGTCCGGCAGTTCAATATCAATATTGAACGGCAACTCCCTTGGAACGTCGTTCTCACCGCTGGTTATGCGGGTGCGCGCGGCCACCACATCCTGGTCTCGGGTAACGACATCAATACCCCCGGCCCTCCAGGATGCGGCACCATAACCGGCTATACCATCGGATGCAACCCGGACGGCTCCCAGTTCATACCTTCTTACCCGGTAGACACGGTAGGGAACGGGAACGCCATCCTGGAATTTGGCGATCTGGGTAAGACCACCTACAATTCGCTGCAGATCAAAGCTGAGACCAAGACGCCAAAGCATGGCCTCTACGCTCTGTTCAGCTATACCTATTCGCGCACGTACGATAACGGCCTCACCGACGGTTTGGGTTCGTTGCTGAGCGCCCCCTATTTCCCGCTGCCGAACTGGCAGAAGCTGGATTGGGCTTTGTCGCAAATCAACCTCGATAACAACTTCACGGCCAGCGTCCTTTACGACTTGCCCTTCGGGAGGGGAAAGAGGTTCGGAGGCAACTGGAATAACGCGACCAATTCAGCTCTGGGGAACTGGCAGGTGACGCTGATCGAACATATTTCTTCCGGATTCCCTGACCCGCTGATCGATAGCTTTGACCAGTCAGGGGTCGGCTTCTTTGGGGCCGGCTTCAATAGCGGCGGAAACGGCAACAACTTTAACCGGCCTGACCAGGTGGCAGGTTGCAATCCATACGCGGCCAACCATGGCGGGCCGAACCCGCAGTGGATTAATGTAGCTTGCTTTAAACCGGCAGCAGTAAACGAGTTGGGGAACGCGAACCGCGTCCCGGTGGTTGGCCCGGACTTCGTCAACACCGATTTCTCGGTCATCAAGCAATTCGCGCTGCCCCGGGAAGGCATGGGCTTGAATTTCCGGGCCGAGTTCTTCAACCTCTTTAATCACGCGCAGTTCGGATTGCCGGTGAACGATATCAACGCTTCTGGGTTTGGCTCGGTGAATTCGACAGTCAACAACCCACGTCTGGTGCAATTGGCGCTCAAACTCACTTTCTAGCGAAATGCAAGATTATTGTCGAGGTGTTGCGGCGGCGGTGAACAACCGCCGCTGCTTTTTGAGGTGCAGAAGATGAAGTGGGGTCGAATCCGGAATCTGCTCCTGATCGCCACGCTTCTCTTAGCATCTGCATTCTCCCGAGCCGATCCTCAGGCCAAGCGCAAGGTCATCATCGATCAGGATGCCGCCGGCCCCGCCGGAACCGACCAGCAAGCCATCCTGCTGCTCATCCAGTCGCCGCAGACAGAAGTGCTTGGCATCACCGTCGTCACGGGAGACGCCTGGCTCACCGAAGAGGTCGCGCATACGCTGCGCATGCTCGAAATCATCGGACGCACCGACATCCCCGTCGTTCCGGGCGCCGAATATCCGCTGGTCCGAACGAAGGAGCACACCGAGCAATGGGAGAAACGCTTTGGCTCCGTAGCGTGGCTCGGCGCGTGGACTCCGAGCCGATATCATCCGCCGCGCGAACTCGGCGCGATGCCCGAAGGCAAACCGACCACCAAGGCCGCCGCTGAAGACGCCGCCCACTTTCTCATCCGCATGGTCCGCAAGTATCCGTATGAAGTGACGATTTATGAGGGCGGGCCGATGACCAACCTGGCGCTGGCGATCTCACTCGACCCCGAATTTCCGAGCCTGGCCAAAGAGCTGGTGTTTATGGGGGCCAGCCTGAGTCCGCAGACGACCGATCCCGAGTTTGCCAACAATCCGCGCCACGAATTCAACCTGTGGTTCGATCCCGAGGCCGCGCACATCGTGCTGCGCGCTCCGTGGAAGAAGATCATTTGCACGCCGGTCGATATCTCCGTCAAGACGAGAATGACCAACGAACTGGTCGACAAGGTCAAGCTCAGTAACTCGCCCGCCGCGCAATATATCGGCAAATACGAACACCTGCGCGGCTCTTACAACTATCTGTGGGATGAATTGGCGGCGGCAGCGTGGCTCGATCCCAGTCTGATAACGAAGACAGAGAGTCGCTACCTGGACGTGGACCTCGATCGCGGTGCGGGCTATGGCAATACGCTCACCTGGTCCGATCAGGACAAGCCGCAGCGCGATGTGCGGTCCGTTGAAGTGCAGTTTGATCTGGATACGGAAAAGTTTTACAAGATGTTTGTGGACTTGTTGAGCGCACCGACGCCCGGGGCAGGGAAGAGTCCGACGTTTAAGTGATGGACGCTGCTTGTTCCCTGGGCTGAAAGTTTTTCGTATTATTTTCGGGAAGCCTTTTTCTTCTTTTTCTTCTTGCCAGCCTCCGGAGTTGCGTCGGCGTCTTCGCTCCAGAAGCGGTGCCCTGTGCGGTGAATGAACACATCTTCCAAAGCCGGCTTACTCACGCTGAGCGACTGAATCTCTCCGGGAAAAGCTTCCACCACGTCAGGAACGAAGCGATGTCCATTTTCAATTTCGAGGCGCACGCGGTTGTCCATCACCGTGGCATCGACTTGAAACTTATTGCGAATGCGGTCGGCCATCGATTGCGGATCGCGCGCTTCGAGCAGAATCACATCGCCGCCGATCTCGCGGGTCAGAGCCTCCGGCGTGCCCAAAGCCACCAAATTTCCCTCATTCAAAATGGCCAGCCGATCGCAGCGTTCGGCCTCTTCCATCAAGTGCGTAGTAACGATCACGGAGACGCGCTCCTGATCGCGGAGCATCGCGAGATACTGCCAAAGGTCACGCCGCGCACCGGGATCAAGCCCGGTCGTAGGCTCATCCAGCAGCAGAACTTCGGGATGATGCAGCAGACCCTTGGCCAGTTCGATGCGGCGCTGCATGCCTCCCGAAAAAGTCTCTACCAGATCGGAGGCGCGGTCGAGCAGCCCCACGCGGGCAAGAATTTCGTTAATGCGAGCTTTCAAGTCTGACCCGCGCAGGCCGTAGAGATGCCCCTGATGCCACAGGTTTTCGTAAGCCGTGAGCTTCAGGTCAACGCTGGGAGCCTGAAAGACCACGCCAATGTGGCGTCGAAGCGCTCCCGGCTGGCGCACGGCGTCGATTCCGGCGATAGTGGCGGTGCCTGAAGTTGGCACCATCAGCGTAGAAAGAATGCGGAAGAGAGTAGTTTTGCCGCTGCCGTTCGGGCCGAGCAGCCCGAAGAGTTCGGCGGGCATGACGTCGAACGAGACGCCGTTGAGGGCAGTGCGGTCCTGGTAGCGATGCACCAGATCGCGAACCGCAATCATGGGCTGTGCGTGGGACTCGGCAACTGGAGCGGGAGGCGCGAAATCGATGGCGCTAGGGTTCGAGGTCACAGGTCATTCTACGCCCCGGAGCAGGGGATTATCATCCAGCCCCATCGGGCGATCGAAGAACCCGAATCTCTGCGGGTGTTAGATGACCCGATGGCCCGATCACCTGATGACCCGATTCTAGGCCGCCACCGGGTTCTGCCCCGGCACGCGCTCTTCGAAAGCCACCGGAACATGCCGCCAAACCTGGATCGCCAGGATGACGGTGGTAGCCAGCAGCAGCGCTCCGACAGCAACGTGCACCACAGTCGCGACCACCATGGGGAATTCGGGCTGGGCCGCATCTTTTCCCCACATCACGCGCGTAACGAACGCCATGAAGCCAAGGCAAAGTTGCGAGACCATCAGGCCAAGCATGGTAATGGCCGGACGCCGGACCGCCTCCACGTGCGGGTAAACGGAGATGGCGCGAACCGCCGTCCAAGAAAGAACGATCGCTGCAATGGCTGCGTTCGCCACATGCGGCCACCAACTCATGCCATGATGACGGAACATCGCGCCCAGAATAAGCTGCACATACAACACAAATATCGACAGCAGCGTCAGCGTGAAAAGCGCAGGCCGGCGCTGGTCGACTTCCGTCCGCGGATGCTCTTCCACCCAGCGGCGTCCGGTGAACACCGCAATGGCGACAGCAATGCAGAAAAAAGTCTGGGCAACGGCGGCATGCGCGCTGGAAATAGGCGCGGGCAGAAAGAATAAAACCGTCAATCCCCCGAGAACGCCTTGCGCGATCACCAGCGCAATGGCGGCTACTCCCAAAAGCCGCAGCCAGCGCCGCTTTTCGACCCGCCAGGTCCAGACCGCCATGATGATGGTGAGGAGCCCCACGAACTCAGCGATCATGCGATGCCCATGCTCGTATTTGACGCCGCCGACCATGGCCGGCATTTTGTAGAAGGAACCGAAAGAGGTAGGCCAGTCCGGCACAGATAACCCGGCATCGTTGCTGGTCACCAGTGCGCCGGCAACGATAAGCACCAGAGTGGCACAAGCGGTAAAAATAGCGAACCGATGCAGGCCGCGATGATATGGAATTTCGATGCCCTTCAGGATGGCCCCCAATTCATAACCGAGCATCACAGCAAAGCCCGGCATCTTTCCCGAAACGCATTAGTTTAACAGACCACAGCTTGCAAGGTGATCATCGGCGCTGATGGGCTTCGTCACGATCAAAACGCCGACCGCCCGAGTGTCCACCGCCGGACAACCGCTCGAATTCCTCTATCCAGCGCTCTGCATCCGCGTCAGGACGCCCTTGTAACTTCCGGATTAGTCGCCTAAGCACCTTGATGAAACGGCTTGCACTTCTGCGAACACGCGCAAACGCATTATTGATAGTCAGGTTCTTCATCGCCGTCATCATAACCGAACTTCCAGCAGCTACGCTTGCGGTTCCTTGGGAGCATCAGGACTCGGATTTTCCAAGGCCTGAATGATGGCATCGGCAAACTCGGAAGTTCCCGCACTCCCGCCCACATCCCGTGTCAGCTTGGTGCGGTCGCGGTACACATCATCGATCGCGTTGCGAATCCTCCAGGCGGCTGCCGACTCGCCCAGATGCCGCAGCATGAGCAACGCCGATCGCAACACGGCCGTGGGATTGGCAATATTTTTTCCCGCAATATCGGGCGCCGAACCATGGACGGCCTCAAAGATCGCGCACTCATGTCCAAAATTTGCCCCCGGAACTAGGCCCAGTCCTCCGACCAGCCCGGCGCACAGATCGGAAATAATGTCGCCGTAAAAATTCTCCAGCAACAGCATGTCGTACTGGTAAGGATTCATCACCAGTTGCATGCAGGTGTTATCGACAATGTGCTCGCCGTACGTAATCTCGGGATATTCCTTCGCCACCTTCCGCGAGCAGCGCAGAAACAATCCGTCCGACATCTTCATGATGTTGGCTTTGTGGATAGTATGAATTTTCTTGCGCTTGCTCTTGCGGGCATGCTCGAAGGCAAACCGCGAGATGCGGGTCGAAGCCTTTTCGCTGATCACCTTGATGCTCTCGACCACACCGGGGACGACCTCATGTTCGATGCCCGAATAAAGTCCTTCCGTATTTTCGCGCACGACAATCAGATCGATGCCTGGATACCGCGTGGGAATATGCGGCAGATTGCGAATGGGCCGGAAGTTGGCGAACAGCTCAAAGCGTTTGCGCAGCTCGACGTTGATGCTGGAAAACCCGCCGCCAATGGGCGTAGTCACCGGACCTTTCAGGCCAACCCGGGTGCGCTCGATCGATTCGCTGAGCTCCTTGGGAATGTATTCGTGGAATTTTTCGTAAGCTTCGGCGCCGGCCGCGAAGGTTTCCCATTCGAATTTGACGCCGGTAGCTTCAATCATGCGAACGGTGGCCGCGATCACTTCGGGGCCAATGCCGTCGCCGGGGATGAGAGTTACTTTATGAGGGGCCATTGAGTCATTGAATCATTTAACGGCTTGCTTTGACGTGCGCAGGGACGCTCCGAAGATCTTCACCAGTTCATTTGCTTCTTTCAGTAGATCTTCTGTCCTTGCAGGACTGACGACTCCTGTCTCTGCCAGAAGTTCTAGCCAGAAGACTGCTTCGTCCGCCTCTTCCATTACTACACCCATTCTGGCTATGAACTCGGCTTGGGAGCGCGCGCGGCAGACTGCGCGATAGTTCGCGCCCACCGAAGTGCCTGAGCGCAAGAGTTGCTTTCCGAGAGTTTGCGCGTCTGGCGAGTACGGCAGAGACCGAAAGAGATTGACAATGCGGATTGCGAAAGTCTTCGTGCGTCGCTTCAACTCCGCGGCTTTGTCAAGAGAGCTCATGGATTTATTGAATGATTGAGTCATTGAATCATTTAGTCATTGACTATCGAGTCGTCGAGTCGCATTTCAATGATTCAATGTCTCAATGCTTCAGGTCTCAATCAGGCCTTCACCTTTCCCTTCGTCTCGGGAACATCTTTCGTCTTCAGCAGATCTTTCAGTTCCGTCATGAATTCCTGCACATCTTTGAAATCCAAATAAACCGAGGCAAATCTGACATACGCGACCTTGTCGTGACGGCGCAGCCGGTTCATGATCAACTCGCCGATCTCGCTGGTTTTGCGCTCGCGCTCGGCCGACTCGATCACGAAGGTCTCCGCCTCATTGACGATCTGTTCCAGTTTGCTGATTGGCACCGGCCGCTTCTCACAGGCGCGCATCAGGCCATTCAGCACTTTCTGACGGTCGAAACGCTCGCGGCGTCCGTCTTTCTTGACCACCATGTAAGGAATTTCGTCGATGCGCTCGTAGGTAGTAAAGCGCTTCTCGCACTTCAGGCATTCGCGGCGCCGCCGGATGGAGTCCGCTTCCTTGCTCTCGCGCGAATCCACGACTTTGTCATTTTCAAACCCGCAAAAGGGGCATTTCATGCGCTGGCTACGATTTCAGTAACCACAATTGTAGCAGGCGATCGGAGGGGCGACCGAAATTAGCCCAGCACTTTAGCGCTGGGGAAGTCTTACTCCGCAAGTGCCACGGCGGGCGTCACCTTGCTTACCAGCACCGTGATCACAAAATTAAGACACAGTGCAACAAAGCCAGCGCTCCATCCGAGCACCGGGTCGCGGTGCGTAAGCATTAGGAAGGCGACAGTGGCCACTCCACACACCAAGCCCATAAACACTCCGCGCATAGTGACGCGGCTCCAATAAAGTCCAAGGACGACGCCCGGAAAGAATTGCGTGACGCCCGCGTAACCGGTCAAAAGCAGTCCTACCAGCGACGCCGATCTATAAATCGCCAGCAACAGGCTGGTCACGCCGAGCGCCACCACCATAACGCGCGCCAGTTTCGCCACCTGGTCGTCCGTCATCGCCGGAGCAAAGAGCGGCCGATAAAGATTCTTGGCGAAGAGCGTCGCCGCGGTCAGCAGGAAAATAGATGCCGGAACGATCGCCGTGAGTGCCCCCGCCCCGCCCACCACGCCTAGAAACCACGGCGGAAAACTTTGACGAACCATCGTCAGCAGCGAGAGATCGCCGTTGGGTAATTTCGGCAAAACCATCACCGCGGTAAAGCCGACAAAAAATATAAAGGCAAGAGTAAGCGTGTAGAGCGGCATGACGATCGCGTTACGCCGCAAAGTGTCGCTGCTCTTCGCCGTGAACGCCGAGCCAAATCCGTGCGGCCACATATAAAAACCAAGTGAGGTCAAAAGCACGGTGGAGATATACCACTGGTGGCCGAGGTTGGTGGTAGCTCCCGGCATGGTAAGGTGCCCCGGATGGCTGCGCGCCAGCGCGGCGAACATCGGGCCAATTCCGCCAAAGTGGATATAAGGAATGCCAATGCCGATCGTAACCGCCGCGATCAGCATCAACGCATCTTTCAGAATGCTGACCCAAGCCACCGCGCGAACTCCGCTGGCAAAAACGAAAGCGGCCAGCAGAATCACGGAAACCGTCATGGCCAGCGTGCGGCTGATGCCATCGAAGCTGGCGATCGAGACGATGATGCCCAATCCGGTCAACTGCAGCTGCAAGTAAGGAATGAAAGAGGCGATGCCGATCACGCAAACAAATCCGGCCAGGTATTTGCTGCCATAGCGTTTTAGAAAAAAATCAGACTGGGTTTGCAAGCCGTACTTCCGCCCGACCTCCCAGATTTGCGGAAGCAGAAACAACGAGATGACATAGGCCAGGGGCGAATAGGCGAGGATGTAGAGGGTTGGGCCGCCGCGCGAATACGCCCAGCCGCTGGCTCCGAGAAAGGCGAACGTGGTGTAAACCTCGCCCGCCATCAGCAGGTAGATCAACACCACGCCAAAGCCGCGTCCACCCACCGTCCACTGTTCCAGGTCCATCTTGCGGCGAACACCGGCGAGAAAGCCGATGGCAGCGCCGAGGCCAACGATGAGGAAAATTACGGCGAGAGAAACGGTGCGCGGACTCATCCGTTGAGATCGTCCTTCCGCGAGTCTTGTCGGGCGTCGGCATCGCGTCTTACTTCAATGCGGTAGGCTGCCCACATACACAGGCTGCTGAGCACGGTCCAGGCGATGAGCCAGAAAAGATTGAAGGGCAGTCCGAAGATCATGGGATAAACCCGGTCCCAGAGCGAGACCGAGAAGCAGACGGCCACAAAGGGGATGAAGCAAAGCAGCAGGGCCGCGACCGATGGTTTCTTCACGCGCACAGGGCTGCGATTATAACCTGCCCGGCCAACTCACAGCGCTGAGCGGTTTATGACGTTTCTTCCACGGCAGCGACGTCCTCTGCTTGTTCAGACTCTTCGGAAAGTTTCCGCAGCGACAGCCGCTCGCGATGCGCCAGCAGTAATCCTGCGGGAACCACCGAGGCGAACGTAACCAGCCACAATAAAATTCCGCAACTCGCTGCCAATTCCTGCGGAGCACCAAAGACTTTGCGCAAGGTGAAGATCGTTGCCAACTGTGTGCCGCCACCGACGCCCGGCAGCGCGACCAGCGAACCCAGCATGCTCGACAGCATGAGCAACGGCACCTGCAAGAGCGGAATATCGGCAGGCCCAGCGCCGTAAGATTGCAGCACCTCACGATAGGAGAGCGCGATCATGATCCACATGGCGACCGAGACAAAAATTGCGTAGGCCAGCGATCCGAAGTCGCGAATGGCGTTGAGCCCGCTGCGAAATTCGCGAATCAGCAAGGCGATCCGCAGGCCCATGGCCGAAAGGCTCGGTGAAAGACGGCTTGTGATGAGAATAATGAGGTGGTCGCCTTTCCAGATCATGAAAAGTCCAAAGGCGAGCGCTACCACGGCGAGCGCGATGGTACCAACGTCTCCGATGCGGTAATAATGAAGCAATGCCCGGGTGGCCGGCGCCACTGCAATCGCCGACAAGAGCAAAAGCGCGAACGCGCCCATGTCAAACACTCTTTCTACCGCCCAGACCGCCAGTTGCGAGGAAAAACTCAGGTTCTCCTTGCGCGCGATGAGATACGGACGAATCATCTCTCCCGCGCGTCCCAGCAGCGCCAGCCCGGTGAAACCCACAATGGTCGGCGTCAACAGGCGCATCGCGGAAGCCCGGCGCACTGGGCGAAGGAAAATGTTCCAGCGCACCGCGCGCATCAAGTACGCCAGATAAATCCACCCCACGCCGAATAGAACATGAAGTTTGTTGACGTGGCTTGTCTGGCTGAGAAAAGTGGCCCAATCAAAATTCTTCCAGGTCCGGAACTGGAAGTAAACCAGCGCGGCCAATATGACGAAGATCACCGCGTAAGCCAGATATTGTCTATTTTTCATGCAGAGCTAATTTGCAGAGAGGCAACGGCAATGACTAAAGATAAAACCTAAACACGAGCGCCGCCCCATCAGTGAAGGTAAATGAGGAAGAGAGAAGGGTCAACGCTGTGATTCCGCAATCGTGCTGGCGGGCCCAGGCTTCGCAACAGATTTCGAAATATCAGAGGTCGGAGCCGGCACTTTCGCGGAAGCTTGTTTCTGCTTGGCCGCTTTTTCCCGCGCCGTCTTCTTCTTGTTGTATTCGTGGACGATCTTGGCTACATAGACGCGAGTCTCGCGAAACGGCGGCACTCCGTTATATTGCTCGACGCGCTCCGGCCCAGCGTTGTAAGCCGCCAGCGCCTTGACCAGATCAAAGTTGTACCGCTCCAAAAGCTCGCGCAGATAGCGGCTGCCGCCCGTGACGTTGGCTTGAGGGTCGAAAGCATCAGTGACGCCGAGCTGGTGCGCCGTGTTCGGCATCAGTTGCATCAACCCGCGCGCGCCCTTGGGAGACACGGCATGCACATTGAATCCGCTTTCCGCGTGGATAACGCTATTCACCAGATCAGGATCAAGATGATAAGCGGCGCTGGCCGAAGCGACCACTTCGGGCAGGGGCAGCTCGGTTTTTGGCAATGTGGATTTGGGCGTGGCTACCGGGCCGGCAATCTGGATTGGCGATACCGCCGGCGTCGGAACGGGCAAGGATAAATCTTTTTCGAAGCCGGTAATGTCTTCCGTAGGCACGTCAGTAAAGTTTAAGTCGTCGCCCTCGAGGTACAGCCGAGTGGTCGCTCCCATCACCATGTGATGATCGTGCCGGATACTGAACCCGTTGCGCAAAAATGCCAACTCGGCCGCAGTCGCAGGAAGAGCCATCATCAGGATGGAGACGGCGCAGCCGCAAAAGAGCGCCGCGACTTTTCCGCGGGTGCTCGCACCGTCCTCGCTCGCCGTCGATGTTCTTCTAGAACTCATCACAAGCTGCTCACAATCACCGAACTGTTGTTTACTGTCCCGCCAACTTCATCAGGAATCTCGAGCGGTTTTCCATAAATCATATGCTCGATGGCCGCAGAAACGCCGCTCGCCGCGTTCGTCCGGGTGAGCTTCCAGCCCCGTCCCCGCAACTCTTCCGATGCATTTCCCATGATAAACGGATGGCCGGCAAAAGCCAGCATCTCAATATCGTTGTAGTTGTCACCAACGGCCATGACCTGCGAGCGCTTGATTTGCCGGTAGTTAGCCCAGCGCTCCAGCGCATGTCCTTTAGAACAGCCAGTATTGAGCACATCGACAATCGACAGATCGCGCCCCGGATACTCCGTGCGCAGAACCGTGATGGGCAGGCCGCACGAGCCGAGAGCCTGCAACACCCGCTTCATGTCGCCCACCGGTCCGCAAAACATCGCTTGCACCGGATCGGTGGTCAGCGCCTTCTCGATCGGCACGACGAATTCTATGTACTGCCGGTTCTTCTCTAGCCAGCGCTGGATGCTGGCTTCGAGCAGGTCGGGCCGCTCGAGCACAATCGTCCCCGGCCCATTGCTGTCAAAAGTAAGAACGGTCTGCCCGCGGAATTCTTGCATTAAGTTGACCAGTTGCCGGCAAGTGGCCTCGGGCAGCAGGTCGCGATGAAAAGTCTCTCCGCCGAGCGAGCGGGTCACCGCGCCATTCGAACTGATCAGCCACAGATCGAATCCCAGTTGCTGGGCAATGGGCAGGGCAAAATGGTAGCGGCGTCCGGTGACCAGGATGACCTCGATGCCGTCAGCATGGGCGCGACGCAGGGTTTCCAGATCGGTGGCGGAAATCTGAAATTCCTGGTTCAGCAGGGTGCCATCAATATCGATGGCAATCAGGCGTAGCGAATCGGCAGGCACAGTCAATTTTAGCACTGGCCGGTTAATGGAGCGCCGAGCGTCCCCTCCCGGCCCGACGGTCGAGACGCCCGTCCCCACACTATGCGACAATCGCTCCCCACGGAGACCATCCATGAAACTGAGATTCCTTTTATTGCTCCTGACCCTGCTCCCCATATCCCTCCCAGCCCAGCCGCCGCCCGAAACCGGCAAGCCCTTCGTCATCGAGTATTACTACAAAACCAAATGGGGACACGCCGACGAGTTTCTTCAGCTCTTCAAAAAGAACCACTATCCGCTGCTGCAGAAGCAAGTAGAAACGGGCCGCCTGCTCAAGGTCTGGATGGACCAGCCGCGCTATCACACCACCGAAGACGGCCGCTGGGACTATCGCGTAACCATCGTCTTCAAGAATTCGGCAGCCGCCAACGAGCCCTTCGACGAAGATGCATTGAAGAAGCAGCTTTGGCCCGACCAGTCCACTTACACGAAAGAAGAGCAGCGCCGCTTTGAAATCCTCGACGCGCATTGGGACCTGCCGGTCAAGAACGTTGACCTGGATCGTAAGTAAGCGCCAGGGGAGGAATATCCAAATCTTCCAACAAAACACTCACTGGGAGTAAACTGTAGAAACTCTGGCCGCGGGTGGGTCATCGCGGCTTCTTGTCGACGGTCCCCGCCTGGTTCCACCAACTCAAATTGGAGGATACGAAAATGACGAATGGTAAACACTCGCTGCCAGGACTGGCTGCCGTTTGTGCGGCCACATTGTTGCTGTTCACCATTACCGGACAGGCACAGACCCAGCCCGCCTTGACGCGTCATGTGCGCGACGTGGTTTCCGACGGGCAGGCACACCTCGTCGGGCGGCTACCCGCAACGCAGTCCATGCATTTCGATATTGTTCTCCCGCTGCGCGATCGCGCAGGGTTGCAAAGCTTCTTGCAGGCGGCCTACGATCCTTCAACTCCCTTCTACAGCCAGTTCCTGACGCCGCAGGAATTTACCACGAGGTTCGGTCCCAGCCAGGAAGATTGGGATGCCTTGGTTGCGTTCGCCAAGTCGAACGGCTTTGCGGTGGTCGGCGGCTCCCGCGATGCCATGGATCTAAGGCTCACCGGCACGGTAGCCAACATCGAGCAAGCCTTCCATGTAACCATGAATGTCTATCAGCATCCCACCGAGGCCCGTACCTTTTATTCGCTTGACCGCGAGCCCACAACCAGCCTGCCGTTCCCGCTCTGGCACATCTCCGGTTTAGATAACTATTCCAAACCGCATCCGATGTTCGTCAAGAAGAGCGACTACGCGCAGGCCCACGGGATCGATCCCGACCAAGTCGTGCCTTACGCCACCACCGGCTCCGGTCCCAGCGCATCGTTTCTGGGCAGCGATATGCGCGCGGCCTACTATCAAGGAACGTCCCTTACAGGCTCCGGCCAGAATATTGGTTTGCTGGAGTACTACGGATACGATATCGCCGACCTGAACACCTACTACAGCAACGTTGGACAAACGCGAACCGCAACCGTGACTGGCATTTCCACCGATGGAACCAGCTTGAGCTGCGTCTATCCGAGTTGCGATGACACGGAACAGACGCTCGACATGACGCAGGCGCTCGGCATGGCTCCGGGCATTACCGGGCTGTACGTCTACGTGGGAAGCACCGACACCGCCATGATCAGTGCCATGACGGTCACTACCGATGCTCCGTTGTCGATGCAGATCGGCTGTTCCTGGGGATGGACGCCGGCCGATCCCGGCACGCTCGATCCCTACTTTGAAAAAATGGCGTCGCAAGGCCAGAACTTCTTTGCCGCGGCTGGCGACAATCACGCCTGGTCTTCATCGAATGAGGCGTGGCCGGCGGACGATGCCAATATTGTTTCCGTGGGCGGCACGGATTTGACCACCACCAAAGCAGCCGGCCCGTGGGCATCGGAAACCGCTTGGACAGACAGTGGCGGCGGCATCTCGCCCGATTCAATTCCGATCCCGTCCTGGCAGAAGCTCTCGGGCGTGATTAATTCGTCCAACAAGGGATCGACGACCTTAAGGAATGGCCCTGACGTGGCGGCAAACGCGAACTTTACGTTTTACGTTTGCGCCGACCAAACCACGTGTACGGCCAACGAATACGGCGGGACCAGCTTTGCCGCCCCCATGTGGGCCGGCTACCTGGCTCTTGCCAATCAGCAGGCAAAGACAGGCGGCCAATCAATCGGATTTATTAATCCGATCATTTACCCGGCTGCTCTTGGCGCAAGCTATGGCACGCTTTTCCACGACACCACCAGCGGCAGTTGCGGCACCTATTCGGCAGTCACCGGCTACGATTTGTGCACCGGGTGGGGCAGTCCGAATACGACCGGCCTGATCAATCTTCTGGCTGGAAGTGCGACGCAAAGCTTCACGCTCTCGGCTTCGCCAAGTAGCCTGACCGTCACCCAAGGCGGCAACGGCACCAGCACGATCACCGTCACCGACGTTAACGGATTCTCCGGCAACGTGACTCTCGCCGCATCGGGACTGCCCAGCGGCGTCACGGCAGCCTTCAGTCCGAATCCCACAGCCACAACCAGCACCTTGACGCTGACGGCTAGCGGCACAGCCACTACCGGAACCGTCACGGTGACGATTACCGGCACCTCCGGCAGCCTTCAGGCAACCACCACGCTGACCCTTACAGTGAACGCGGCGCAGAGTCCCAACTTCACCATCAGCGCCTCGCCGACTTCTGTGACCGTGGTCCAGGGCGCTAACGCAACGAGCACGGTCACCATCACCAGCCAGAACAGTTTCAGTTCCGCCACCACCCTGACCGCTACCGGCTTGCCGAGCGGCGTAACCGCGGCGTTCTCGCCCAACCCAGTGACTCCGCCGGCCAACGGCAGCGTGAACTCAACCCTCACCTTCACCGCGTCGGCCACGGCCACAACGGGTACCGCGACCGTGACCGTAACCGGAACTTCCGGCTCGCTCAACCACAGCACGACCATTTCTCTTACGGTCAACACTTCTGGTGGAGGCGCGCAAACCGCGGTCTACAACGCGACGCTGAAAGCTCCAGGATGCTCAACCGTCGGCACCTCGTGTGACTCAGGTCCATCGTTACTGCTGGGACGCGATCACATGTCGGGTGGCGCGGAGCCCAACCAACCAAACACCATCAACAATTCCTGCGCTGATGGAACCAGTGGGACCTTCCACTCGGACGAGTCGAACGACCGCATCGTGGTGGCATCCACCAACGGCGGCAATTTGACGCATGGTACTACGGCAAAGGTGACCGCAACCGTTTGGGCCTATGCCGGATACACCTCCGACGCTCTCGACCTTTACTATGCGGCCAACGCCAACAGCCCTTCGTGGACTTTGATCGGGACGATTAAGCCCACGAAAGCTGGAGCGCAGAGCTTGTCGGCAACGTTCACGCTTCCGACCGGCAGTCTGCAGGCGGTCCGGGCGCAATTCCGCTATCAGGGAAGAGCGTCCTCATGCACGACGGGCTCGTACAATGATCATGACGACCTGATCTTTGCCGTGCAATAAAGATGGACGGTGTGGTGTTTGGGCCTCCGACCCGTCAGGCGGCGAGGATGCCCGGCAGTCCACTATACAAATCGAGCCGGCCCCGCGAGGGACCGGCTCGAACTTTCATGGAGACCAAAACATTCCTCTTGCTCAATTCCTTGTTGCGCGAAGCCTGGGCGCGTACCAACCAATGCGCTGCCGCTGCCGTTGAACTGATGTTCCCAGCGGTTCGGGAGCTCGCGTTTGCAAAAAGCTCTCCGGATACGAGAACATACAAGGTTTGCATACATCCCACAGTTCCTGGAAGGAAGCAGCCAAGATATGGCGAAGCTGAAAACATCTCCTGCCAAAAAATTGACCAGGGCAACCGTCGAGGTTCAATCCAGCGAAAGAGTTTCAGACAAAGCGCACCCCGGCCCCGAAGGCGCGATCGCACCCGCCAAAGGCAAGCTGGGAGTGATGATCCCCGGCATGGGCGCGGTCGCAACCACGTTCGTAGCCGGCGTTGAGGCAGTGAAGAAGGGAATTGCCCATCCCATCGGTTCGCTGACTCAGATGGGAACGGTCCGCCTGGGCAAGCGCACCGACGGCCGCTCTCCCAAGATCAAAGAATTCGTCCCCCTGGCTGGACTCGACGATCTGATCTTCACCGGCTGGGACATTTTCGAAGACAACATGTATGCCGCTGCTCGCAACGCCGGCGTTCTTGAGCGCGACCTGCTCGACAAGGTGAAAGGCAAGCTCAGCTCGATCAAGCCGATGAAAGCCGTGTTCGATCACAACTACGTCAAGAAGATCGACGGCCCCAACGTAAAAAAAGGGAAGAACAAGCTCGACCTCGCCGAGCAGCTAAGGCAAGACATCCGCGATTTCAAAAAGTCGAGTGGAGCCTCTCGCCTGATCACCATCTGGTGCGCCTCAACCGAGACCTTCATCGAGCAAAGCGCCGCGCACCAAAGTGTGCAAGCCCTCGAAAAAGGCATGAAAGAGAATGACGAAAACATCGCGCCCTCGATGGTCTATGCCTACGCCTCGCTGATGGAAGGCGTGCCCTTTGCCAATGGCGCCCCAAACCTGACGGTCGATATCCCGGCGATGCACGAACTAGCGCACGAGCGTGAAATTCCCATCTGTGGCAAAGATTTCAAAACCGGCCAGACCTTGATGAAGACCGTGCTCGCCCCCGCATTCAAAGCGCGCCTCCTGGGCCTGAGCGGATGGTATTCGACCAACATCCTGGGCAACCGCGACGGCGAGGTCCTCGACGATCCTGGGTCGTTCAAAACCAAGGAAGAATCCAAGCTCGGAGCCCTGGAGCACATCCTGCAACCCGCGCTTTATCCCGAGCTTTACGGAAATATTTTCCACAAAGTCCGCATCAACTATTACCCGCCGCGCGGCGACAACAAAGAAGGTTGGGACAACATCGACATCTTCGGATGGCTCGGTTATCCCATGCAGATCAAAGTCGACTTCCTGTGCCGGGACTCGATCCTGGCCGCGCCCATCGTCTTAGACTTAGTTCTCTTTTTGGACTTGGCGCAGCGGTCACCAGAACTGCGCCGTCTAGGCATCCAGGAGTGGCTAAGCTTCTACTTCAAGTCGCCGATGACCAAGCCCGGCCTCTATCCCGAGCACGACCTGTTCATCCAGCTGATGAAGTTGAAGAACACTCTGCGGCATTTGAAGGGCGAGGAGTTGATTACGCATTTAGGGCTGGAATATTACGACTAGGAAGTGCTTGTGTGGTTGCATGTGTGGGGGCGGGCGACTCGCCCGTCCTACGCTTTTTGACGGACTCTGTCGAGCACTCGAAAGGCAAGAAATTGAAACAGTACAGTCGCCGCACCTGCCATTCCTACGCGTGCGATAAACGATAGCTTCGTGTAGTGCGCCAGCAGTTCGGGCAAGAGAGAACAAATTGCGATGGCAACGAGACCGATTATGAGCACAGGCCTGTCAGTCGGGCGGTCAGATTCCTGCGGGGGTATGGAATCGTAGCCCCTCCACGCTCGCACGCTGAGAATCAATGAGCCAAGAACGAAGATGACGAGGAGAGCCCAATCCCACGCGTTCACCTCTCCGCCAGTATATCGTTAGAAGGTCACCACACCGTCCGAATCAGCGGACTCCGCCGTATCCGCTCATCGCGCGTAACCAGCGTCATCCCCTCCGCCCGCGCCGTGGCCCCAATCAACCGGTCAGCCGGGTCGCGCGGATAATCATCCGGAAACTGCGTTGTCAGAGCTGCAATCTCGGGTGTAATGGGTAATACCGTTACACCCTCCACAAGATCCCGGATCGATGCTTCAATCGTTCCCGAACCATGAATCTTCCCGCGATCAAAAAGCAAAGCTATTTCCCAAATGCTGATCGCGGAAATGGCTACCCCGTCACCACGTCGCGCCCGCCGGATCGCCGACGCCGCATCCTTCGAAAGCTGGTGTGACTGGCCTCCGGACCAGAACAAAACGTGCGTGTCGAGCAAGATCACTTCAGCGCTTCCCAATCCTCGAGTGGCACGATGGGCGACACGATGTCTCCGGTGATCTTGAACTTGCCATTCAACCTGCCGATCCAATTGTCTTTCTTGTTGTCGACCGGTACCAGCTTGGCCACCGGCTTACCCCGCTTAGTGATGATCAGCGGCTCTCGAGTAGAGCGCACGTCTTCCATGAGCGTGAGGCAGCGTGCCTTGAATTCTGCTGCTCCGATTCTCTTCATGGACAGATTGTAATATACATGGTCATATCGAGGTGACCCATTTATCGATGCGGCACAAAATTCTCGATCTCTTGCATGCCGGCGTGGCTTTCTGGAGCCAGGGCAAAATGCTCGCCGTCAAATTGAAAATTTAAATTCACGGTCTGCGCCGGCTCCATGCGGATTTCCGTATCTCCGCATGATTGCTCGCCGGGCGGCCCTAAACCTCTGGCCTGTGTAACCACGGCCATGAAGCCGGTGTCTGATGGCAATTTGTCAAACCTGGCGATGTTTTGCTCATAACAATAACCTGCTTCCGGGGAACCACCCGCCGTGTTCCCGCCGACGCCTTCAAGCAGGCGTTCCTCGCGTAAGGAATTGTCCTTGTATGACAGTGCGCTGATCCAGGAAGTAAAAGTCCCGAAGTGCATATCGCCGGAGAGGCAGACCAGGCGGTCGAGACCGTCACGGGTCTTGAAAGATAAACACCTCGATGGTCTGGTCCCCTTGAAATAACCCGACCTTTTCCAAGTCGTCTCCTCGCGGTTAAATAGAATGGACCCTCCAAGACCAGAGGCATGTGACTCACATCCATCCATCACCAGCAAAAGCTGCTCAGCGTTCGTCGTAGAAAAGTGTCCCTGATATACACCGCGGAGATCGAATGATTGACGAAGGCCGTAGAAATCCGTATACGAAGGGCACACGGTACATTGAAAAGATCCCTGTGGACCCATGTTTACCGCGGCACTGCTCTCACAAACCTGTTGCATGGCGCGGCTGTCTATCTGCTTTGCGCCCGAAACCACCTCGGCCGTCTGCCCGTGAGCCGGCATCGCAAGCACAACGACGGTGACGGCGACGCAGACACTTGCGCTGAAAGAGGCAATCAGGCCGCGCATAGAGTTCTTCTTGCTTTATGCGCCCAAATCATACGCCTTCCTCAACCACCGCTTTAACTCGTCGTCGATATCGCCGTTTGTCTTGATCTCAATCCGCCGAGTAATCCGATCCTTCTTCTCATATCCGCCAGTATCGATCAGCCGCTTAGGCGTCTTTATATTTCCTAAAGCAAATCCAAGATCAATCCGTGTATTCGTAGACGGCTTGATCTGCGCAAACACATGCTTGCGGTAGAAGGGAACCATCGTCTTGCACGGGCAAGCCTTCACATCCTCGCCCAGCGAAAGTCCCAGCCCCAATAGCTGCTCATACAGCGGACGCAACGCCGCCCGCGCCCCCGCATACTGCGCCTCCACCCACTCAGCAGCCGTCTTCAAATAAGCTTCTGGAGAATCTTCTTCGGTGTTCTTGCCCTCCAGGCGCCCCGCGATCCAAGCCGCAGAAATCGTGCCGAAGTTATGTTCTTTCTTAAGCCACTCCCGCCGCTCTTTCTCCGTCGATGGTACAGACTTCCGAGTAAGCGCAAGCCACTGCTCAAGCGAGCGCCCGGTCTTCTCCGGCAACTCCGACACCCACTTCTGAATCTGGGCGACGCCGGGATGCACGGAATACAGGCTTTGTGTTTTGGCAGCGGGAGACATTCTGACCTCCAAGGGAACAAAGTGATTCGCCCGCCATGATACACAGCTTCAACGCCAGCTCGCGATAGAATTCCAACATGGCCGGAAATTCGAAAACAAGAAATTCCCACAAGGCAAAGAAGCACGAAGCTGGACACGACACCCGCTACATCCAACTGCAAAAGAACTACTGCTTCGCCTGCGGCAAAGACAACCCCGACAGCATGCGCCTGCGTTTTACCTACGATGAAGATCGCGACTGCTTCGTCTGCCGTTTCCGCCTGGGCAAGCGCTACACCGGCCCTCCGGGACACTGCCACGGCGGCATCATCGCCACCATCCTCGACGAAGCCATGGGCAAAGTGAACAAGTTGCGTCACGTGATAGCCGTGACCTCCGAGATGACCGTGAATTATCTGAAGCCTGTGCCGCTCCGCCAGCCCCTGACGGTAGAATCGCGCGAAGTAAAAGTCAAAGGCCGCAAGCACATCAATATGGCCGAGATTCTCAACGCCAAGGGCGAAGTGCTGGCCCGCAGCCAAGGCCTCTTTATAGCCATTGATCCGCACAAGATGTTCGCCAAATTTGTGGAGCGCTGATGCAGGTGTCGATGCCCGTCAAGTGTGGGTGCCCGTGTGCTGACGGAGCTCTGCCCCGTCCTGAGCAAATGACTATTGCATCAGTGCTTTAGGGTGGTGCAGCGCTTCAGCGCTGCGATTCGCGACCCGACTCAGCTCGGCTTTGGCCGCTGAGGTTCAACTCCTGTAAAATAAGAAGAGCAGGCGCAATGCGCCCATCCTTCGCGATCGCGAAAGGTAGTAACCCCCATGTCGCAAAATAACGGACACAACGCCACCAGCCTCCGCCTGAAAACCGGCCTAGCCGAAATGCTCAAGGGCGGAGTGATCATGGACGTCACCACCGCCGCCCAAGCCGAGATCGCCCAGCGAGCCGGAGCCGTAGCCGTCATGGCCCTCGAGCGCGTCCCCGCCCAAATCCGCGCCGAAGGCGGAGTCGCCCGCATGGCCTCGCCAAAAATCATCCGCGATATCATGGCCGTGGTCGACATTCCCGTCATGGCCAAGTGCCGCATAGGCCATTTCGCCGAAGCGCAAATCCTGCAGGAACTCGGCGTCGACTACATCGACGAGTCCGAAGTCCTAACTCCCGCCGACGAAGCCCATCACGTCGACAAGCACGCCTTCACCGTCCCCTTCGTCTGCGGAGCCCGCAACTTAGGCGAAGCTCTCCGCCGCATCGCCGAAGGCGCCGCCATGATTCGCACCAAAGGCGAAGCCGGCACCGGAGACGTAGTCCACGCCGTCCGCCACATCCGCCAGATCGTGATGGAGATGAAAATCCTAACCGTCCTGGGCGAAGAAGAACTCTACGCCAAATCCAAAGACCACGGAGCTCCCTACGAGCTGATAAGAATGGTAGCCAAAGAAGGCAAGCTCCCCGTCCCCAATTTCTCAGCCGGAGGCATAGCCACTCCAGCCGACGCGAGCCTGGTAATGCAGCTAGGAGCCGAAGCCGTCTTCGTAGGCTCCGGCATCTTCATGAAAAACTCCACCGAATTCGCTGATCCGGTGGAGGCCGAGAAGCGCGCCAAAGCAATAGTGCAAGCAGCCACACACTTCAAAGACCCGAAAGTGTTACTAGAAGTCAGCGAAGATCTGGCGGGAGCCATGAAGGGGCTGGCCGTCTCCACCCTCGACGAATCGCAGATGCTGCAGACGCGGGGTTGGTAGAATCCTGCGAAAGCAGGCAAGCTATCTGAAAAGGCAATGCTCGTATGGCTGACCCCAGCTCCGAAGTCAGTTGGTATCAAGGCGCAAGACAACCAGAGTTGTACTCACTTTTTAGAATAGCCACGCGAGAAGTGCCACCCGGCAGACGTTACTTTCGTGTGATTGACAGGCTCTCCCTTCACGCTTAGGGTCTTGAAAGCACTGATTAGCCTAATGCCTCTAGGAAGGGTGGGGATTGTGGAGAATTCCCTGCGCCACCATACTCGCTTGTGCGCGACGACTTTCGGTCTCTTGCTTGCCTTCGGGTGCCAATTGGCGAAGGCCGAGCCTCAATGGTGGACCGACCAGAAACGGGCCTGCGGGCTAGCCTCAAATCTGGATTATCAAACTTGGGCTCAACAAGGCTCTCCTTGTCCCGCCAGAGATAGTCGAAGCGCAAACAGCGACAATGGCGCCGCCGCACGGGCAGCGACTGCGGAAGCTGAAGCTGCGGCAAAACGGCAGAGAGATGCTGAAATTGAGCAACAGCGAATCGATGCCGAAAATGAACGCCGCAGAGCAGAGGCTGAAAGACAGGCCAAGTTCGATCATGACAAAGGGGAGGCACTTGGCGAACTCAAAGGAATTGCGAGCGGGAATGACATAGATTCGTCGACCGGCTTGAAAGGTGTTGGCCGACCTGATTCAGGCTTGAAAGATGCCACAATCTCCGACGATTCCGGCTTGAAAACGCTGACGGAGCGCCAATACAAACCTGTCGGCAAGGGTCTCATCCTGGGATTGGGCGCGATAGTCTACGCGCACCGCGAAGCGGGCGAGCCTGAGCAACGCATGTGCGAGGCCCTCAAGCAGCAAGCCCGGGTCTCACACAAGGACTACAGCGCGGGAGTCGATTGCAGCCGCTATAACTTCGTTCTGGGCATGGCCAGTTCCCTCGATTTATTCACGGACCTCACAAACCGCGTTGCATTCGATGACCTCACCAATGGCCGCTTTTCTGCCCAGGAGCAACTGCTCTATGAAAAGCTTCGCGGCAAACAATTCGATGAGTTGGGATGCCACAGCAATGGGGCCATGCTCTGCCTCGCCGCGCTCGAGAATCAAGACATCCGGGCGGATCATGTCGTGCTCTATGGTCCGGAGGTCACGCGGGAGAGCCTGGAGATGTGGAACAAACTCGTGCAGGACGCACGGGTCAAATCCGTCAAGGTTTATCTTAACGAGAATGACCCCGTTCCTGGCGCGGCTATCGCTTATGCGGACTTAAAGAAAAGCCAGCATGCTTCGGGAGTGAGCCTCAAATCGTATCCATCTGTCGATAATGCCGTCTTGCGTGGGGCGAAAGCCGGTGCTGTCGTTGCCTCGGATACGGGGCTCTTCCAAATCCAATCGCTCAAGCGCACCATCAACGAGACCAGCCCGCGCCTTCTGGTGCAGAGTTTCCCCTGCAATCTCGCCATGAGCACCGGTGGTTGTCACGTGATGTCGATGTACAGGTCGACGGTGAATTGCACCGGCAAGTCTTCTGGGAATACTGTACCGGGGACAAGGCTTCACGGCCAGGACGACCTCCCGGAGCCGCCCCTTCCCTGCAATGCAATTGGCACTGCGCCGAGATGAGGGGTGGAATTCATGTTCATGGCGTCTCCGGATTACAAACAGAACTCATCAACCCCACGAGGTGAAGGATGAAAAAGCTTTTGCTCTTGAACCTGGTGCTGCTTTTTGCAGCCACGCCGTTTCTTCTCAGCCAGACAAGCCAGACGTCGCCTCCGCCGATTCCCGAAGAAGCGCGAAAGCATTTTGTTATGGGAACAACTCTCTTCAAAGACGCCAAGACTCCTGACGATTATGAGCAGGTTGAGAGCCAATTCAAGCAGGCCGTCGATCTTGCACCGCAATGGCCGGATGCCCGCTACAACTTGGCATTGGCCAAGGAAGCGGCAGGCGATTATTCCGGCGCGATGGAGGACTTGAAACTTTACCAGAAGTTCAAGCTCTCCGAGAATGAAGCGCGCATAGCGCAGGACAAGATTTATGCGCTGGAAGCGAAGGCCGGCGCGAAAGGGAAAAAACAGGCCGCTGAACAAAACGTGGCAACCCATGCCGCGGCGTACCAGGAAATGGTGCGCTTCTTACAAGGGGAGTGGAACTATTCAAGTTTTAATTCCGCTGTGGCTAGTTCAGGTTTTGCCTCAGGTCATGGAAACGGCAAGGCTTACATCACCATAATCGGCAAGGAAATACTCGTGAGGCCTGACTTCGGTTACACTTCGCTCAAAGGAACAATAGCTGGCGACGAACTTTCTTCAATAAGTTGGTCCGTGGAGGACAACACTGGCCTTGGCTCAAAGCTTCCGGACTATCCGGTTACAGTGACCATCGATAAAGCCGGTTCTCACATTCACTGGAGGGGACCTCAAAAGTATACCGCCGGCTACTGGACCCTCGAAGACTACACTGACGTCGATCTAAAACGGTAAATTGATGAAAACCTACACGATCCTTGCCTGCTCTGTCTTGCGGTGCCGGGTCATATCACCATCGCTGGCAGCGAAATAGTGATTAAGCTTTTAAGTTCTTCTCTCACGTCCCTTAAGGGAACAATAACTGGCGATGACTTTTCTTCAATAAAATGGTTTGTGCACGGCGGGTGGCCAACATCTGAGTGCGCGATATTATTCTGTTCGCCTTTGACGCTGACATCAAATGAACTGGGGGTGCGCCACTTCTCACGCTTTTTGAGAAGTGGCCACGGCACAATCCGCAGCTTCTGCTTCCACTGGTACGCTCCCCAGAAATTCAAAAGCCCCGCTTAGTCAAGCGGGGCTCAAACAATTGCCAGTAGGTACGCTACCTGTCAAGCATCCCGATCATAGCGCATGAAGTTTACTTCGCACCCGTATTAAATGCACCTCCCTAATAAACGCATCCAATTCGGAACACAGTCCAAGAAAGTTGTCTCCGCGACTCCGCTCGAACGTCTTGCCAATCATTGACAATCCTTGCCATCCATGCAATTCTGACTTCGAACCGACCGGACCACCTCATGCCCCTCAACATTAACCTCACCCCGCAACTCGAAAAGCTAGTCCGCCAGAAAGTCTCCTCCGGACGCTACAACTCCGCCAGCGAAGTCGTGCGCGAGGCATTGCGCCTCATGGAAACCCAGGACGAGTTGCGCTCTTTGAAACTGGAGCAGCTGCGCCGCGACATCCGCGAAGGCCTGGAAAGCGGTCCCGCCCGCCCGTTTAGCGCCTCGGAAATGAAACGCGAAGGTCGCAAAATTCTCAGAGACCGCTCCGCCGCCGCCAAGTAGATGCCCAGTCTGGTCGTGCGTCCGCGTGCCCTGACTGATCTCGCAGAGATATGGGCATACGTCGCAGAAGGCAGTCCGACACGAGCCGACACCTTCGCCGATCTCCTGACGGCCAAATTTGAAGCGTTCGCTCGCCTGCCCGGGATGGGTCGCCTCAGGCCTGAATTAGCCGAGGACCTACATAGCATTGCGGTTGGCCGTTACGTGATCTTCTATCGGGCGATTTATCGGTGCGTCGAGATCGTTCGCGTTCTCCACGGCTCGCGAGATATCGAGGCAATATTCGAAGAGCAGGAGTAGCCCGGTACCCCACAGCCCCTGAGCCTGTCGAAGCGTTTCGCGGTTTTCGAAACGTGGGATTCTACCAATGGCTTGGCCCACATCCGAGTGCACGATATTATTTCGTCTGTCTTTGACGCTGATTTCAATGAACTGGGGTGCGCCACTTTTCACGCTTTTTGAGAAAGCCTGCCCTGAGCGACAGCCGAAGGGTGGCCACGGCACAATCCGCGGCTTCTGCTTCCACTCGTACGCTCCCAGAAATTCAAAAGCCCCGGTAGTCATCCGGGGCTCGTAACGTTGCCAGTGTGGTACGCCACCTGCGAAACACAACTGTTGTAGCACCCGCCGCAACTCGACTGGCAGGTACAAAGGGTCGAGGGCCGTGCGGAGGACGACGGACTCGAACTTGAGGCGTTCTCGCGGCGTTTGAGCCGCGAGCCGAAACCCCGAGCGCAGACGAGGGACCCAATGGCTGACTAGGCCACTCGACCGCTTCGCAGGCGGCGTCCAGTACCCACTGGAAACGTCCTCCAGACGCAACCTGTCTAACTCAATATTCGCTTCGCCTTAGCGATTCGCAATCCCACGAAGTAGCCGCTCCAAAAGGGGAATCCGGGCGCCTATGGCCCAATCATCCTTGGCTAGAAGTCACAACCCCTTCCTCTTGGCGTCACGGTATGTAACAATCTCGCCTCCGGCAATCTCACGCACCCGAGGCCGCTGAAATGTCGAGCCAAGCTCCGACCACTCTCACGTTCTCTGTTCAATGCTACGAAAACTGCACCGTGGTACAGTGCCGCGGACGCGTAGTTTCCGGCCTGAACCAGATGCTCTATTCCGAAGTTAGCCGGTTGCTGCCCGGTCCCACGTGCATTGTGCTTGACTTCGAGGATGTCACGCACATGGATAGCAGCGGCCTCGGAACGCTCGTCCGCCTGTACGTTCACGCCAAATCCTCCGGTTGCAAACTGGAGGTCGATCACATGGGAGCATCCATCCGCAACTTGCTCGGCATCACCCATCTCCTGTCCATTCTCGAAACCGTCGGCCAGCACAACATCAAGATGGGATGACTCGACTGCCCGCAGGTGACACTCAAGCCATCCCCACTCCTTCCTGCTGCGCAAGCTCTTAAAGTCCGATTCGCCCGCCGGACGCGCCTTCTGCTGCAAATTCTTTCACATTGTTTCTCCGGTAAATTGCGTTGTATACTCCCTCCACCTGAAGTCTCCTGGAGTTCACCAAATCAAATACAAATAGAAAGGGATGTATATGTTTAAAACCAGCTTTCGTGGGGGAGCGGTACTATGCGTTGCCGCATTGTTCTTATCCGGTTTTGCGCTGGCTGTCGGAATCCCGGTGGTTGTGCCTGACACCGGTAATAACCGTGTTCTGATCTATTACTCTCCATCTGGGAATGGCGCGCCCGCCGACGTGGTACTTGGCCAGAGCAGCTTTACCACCGGCGCCTCTGGCACGTCGTCCAGCGCCATGAGTGCCCCCACCGCCTTCACCTTCGATTCCAGCGGCAACCTTTACGTGAGCGATAGCGGGAATTGCCGCGTGCTGATGTTTGCTCCACCCTTCGCCACCGGACAAGACGCATCTCTGGTAATCGGCCAGCCCGATTTCACCACCGGTTGCGGCGCCGCAGCCAGTGCCAGCACGGTTGGTACTACCGGCGGCATCGCCTTCGGCCCCCACGGAAATTTCTGGGTGGCTGACTCGAGGCAACAATCGCGTGCTGAAATTCGACGTGCCCTTGAAGACTGGAATGGCGGCGAAAGGGGTCATCGGTCAGCCAGATTATGTCTCCAACGCCTGTCCCAACCCTCCCTCCGCCGCCAGTTTGTGCTCTCCAACCGGAGTGGCGTTTGACTCTGAGGGTGTTCTTTGGATAGCTGACTCGTCCAATAACCGGGTGTTGGGATACAGGCCGGCGACCACCAGGAGCGCCTCCGCCGAGTATGGGCAGCCGGCCGCCACGGCCTTCACGTCCAACACTGCCAATAACGGAGGTGTTTCTGCAACCTCGCTCTACGATCCTACCGGGATCGCCTTTGACTCGAGCAACGAGCTGTGGGTAGCCGATACGCAGAACAACCGTGTCCTCATCTTCAAGCGTACCGTTAACAAGAATGGCACGGCCGCCATCGTGGTGCTGGGGCAAACCAACTTTACGGGATCGACCGAAAACTCAGGCGGGGTAAGCGCCGCCACCATGTGGTCACCTTGGGGGATCATTACCAACGCTGGTTCGACGCCGTGGGTGGGTGATTCTTTTAATTGCCGCACCCTGCAATTTACTCCACCCTTCAGCAATGGAGAGAACGCGTCTCTGGAGCTCGGGCAACCTGACTTCAATTCGAACTCTTCCAATCAGGGGTATTCGAGTCCCAGTGCAACGACCCAGGACAGTCCCTTTGGCCCCGGATTCTTTAATGCGGGACCGTCCCTGATCTCGCTCGTCGTTCTACTGAGCCTGGCGGTCGGCGCTTACTGGCTACGTCGCCGCCAGCAACGAGCGCAAAGCCGCTGTTTGTAAGAAACGTTCATATAGGACGTTAAGGGATGGCGTCGATGAAGGTTAAGGAAAGAACGATCAAACTGCTCGAGCACAGGCTGACGGCGCGTGTGCTGCTCGTCCCGGTCTTCGTAGTTGTGTGCCACCTCTACGGTTGGACATGGCTGCGGGACTTGACTACCGTCACGCTGGTGCAGATTTCGGCGCTGCTCGGAGTATCGATGCAGCGCTTAGCCCCCGATATGATCAGGGTCGCCGGTATCAGCGCGCAGTTTGTCGTATCGTGCACTATGATCGATGCCTTCTTTGGCGCCATCCCTTTGCTTTGGCGGACTACCGTTTCATGGTCGCAGAACCTTCTGCGGTTAGGTGTGGTCTTCGGAGCGGCGTTCGCCTTGAACATCGTCCGTCTGGAACTGGGTTTTATCGCCCTGACCAGGGGAGTGCCGTGGTGGCTGGCTCATGAGGTCGTGTCGGGAGTGACCTACTTCTGCCTCTACCTCTACATAACCAGGGAGCGCGCTTGGGATCAGACTCAGCCTGCCGGTCTCAACTCCCGGAGCTATGGCGCCCCGAGTTTGCCGGGTGCCCTACACATTCGCCCACTCTGCGAATGTGTGGGCGCTGCGTGCGTCAATTCCCCGATGGGCCAGACTAATCTCTCCTAAGCAACCGGCAGAGAACCACCCGCTAGAAATCTGATTGCGATCTCGGAGGCACTCCGGTGGCGGAGAAACCCACACATGTGTGGGGCACACGGCATCTGACGAACAATCCCCGCGGTGATTGACACGCTTTCTTGCCCGATCTATATTACTTCGTCATCACGTTAAGACCGAAGGAGGAGTATGCGTCGAATCGCTCTAACCGCACTTGGTTTCGCTCTGTTGTTATCCGCGGTCCCATTGTTCTCGCAGATGAACGCAACCGTAGAGAAGACGCTCGAAAGCAACGAAAAAGCAGGATGGCAGGCGTGGAAAGACCACAATGTCAAACCGGTGGAAGCATTTACTCCAGACAACGCCATAAGCGTAGCCGATGGAGGGGTATTCAAGGGCAAGGAGCAGGTTTTGAAAAGTATGACTGACGCGAGATGTGTGGTCAAAAGCTTCTCGCTCTCCGATTTCTCCTATATGTGGCTCGATAAAGACACGGTCGTTATGACTTACACGGGGACACAGGACGCAACTTGCGAAGGCAAGAAGCAGGCAGGGAAGGTTTTCGCCACGTCCATTTGGCAGAAGAAAGGCGGCAAATGGTTGTCGCCCTTCCACCAGGAAACCGAAGCCGGGAGCATGTAGCTGGCGGGTGGGTCGGTGGCCCACATCTGCGGGACGATTCTTTTTTCGACATCACCTAAATGAGGGGTGCCCCACGTTTCGCGGTTTTCGAAACGTGGGATTCCACCGGCTCATCATTCTTGGGTTTTCGCGCAATGCCGCAGGGGGCACCGTCGGCTTCCGCCCTACTTCGCCGGCAAGAACTCAATCGTCACGTCGCGGCTCGCAGGTTTGAAATCGAAGTCTGCTGTCACAAAAACGTGCTCTCGTGTGTCGGATGCCAGTTCTATTCCGAAGGCGTCCACGTAGGGGATTTTTCTCTTGAGTTTGATCAATGACGACCGAACCGCCCGATCGGCATCCGCAGCAATAATCGGAAGCCCAAAGGAACTCAAGCGCGAGAGCACCAGTTCCATCGCGGGCCTGCCATGCAACTTGCAGGTGATGCCGGCCACCTCGCCCCAATGCAGTGCTGTAACGACGGCCTCGCACCCTCCCGCCAAATGAGACTTGATGATTTCCGCCACGCGCGCCGCCCCGGCTTCATCGTCCAGGTAGCGCAGAATCGCGCTCGCATCGAGGACGTACCTTACCATTTATCCTTCTGCCGCCGCTGGCGCTTCAGTTCCGCGGAGAGGGAAGGCTTGCCGCGAAATATTCCGCGGGTCTTGTCTACCAATTCTTCCGATACCGGTTCGAGGACAATCCGTGATCCATCCTGCGTTACGGCAATGCGGGTACCGGGCCCGATCCCCAGAGATGTTCTCATCTCCGCCGGAATTACAAACTGCCCTTTGGTGCTTACTGAAGTTATCTGTCGGAGCATGCTTACATTGTATCACAAGTAAGACTTGCCCACGCTAAACCCCAACCCACTCCCGCTTGCGCGCCGTCCCTACATGACCGGATCTGGGGTTCCATCCGACCATCTGCCCGCGGGAACCATGAATACGTCGATCGGTTCCGGAGCGCCGTTGAACTGTGGATTGAGCATTACGGGAGAGTTGGAAAGGTCTGCGCCCCATATGGCACCGTCCATGAGTGGCGTGTAAAACATCAGATGCGCGATCCAGTTGGGATGGACGCCATCGGTGAGGTACTGATCTTTCGACATCATGTAGCTCATGGATCCAGGCTCCAGCGGCGGCAGTTCTTGCTTCATGAATGTCTTGATGCCGTCGATGATCTGAGCTTTGGATTGACCGGCCAGGATCATCTCCGTCCTCTTATACGTCAATGGCAGGATGGAGCGGGCAGCCGGCGGGTTGTAGCAGACCGGGCCTCGAACTTTGGGGTTCCAAAAATTGGCGGCGTTCTCGCCCTCGAATGGGCCCATCCAGCCTCGCTCCACCACGCACACGAAACCATTCTTGCCTTTGACGGCCGTTTCATATCCATGCCTTCCAAGCACGAGTATGTCGGCGTCGCGTGAGATGGCCTCCGGGGCCGCGCTTCGCGCCAAGGCAATCTCAGCGTTTCGATCCGCCATGAGATATTGGTCCAGCGGAGCTATGCTCGCATACGGCGTTTTTGCGTCCTCCGCTAGCGCAGGCCAGCACCCGCAGAGAACGATAAGCAGCGCAAAAGCTCCTACCGCGATCATCTTGGCCATCTTCTGGTTCATGGATGCCTCCTGGGAATTAAAACCATCGTACACAGTAGTATGGATGTTCATGAGCACGAAAATGGTGGCCCGTCCTGGTTTCGATTAGGCAGAATTCTGCCGTCGACTCCCAGTGCTAAAATACGCAGATGACTCCCGAGGCTTCCGTGCTTGTGATGGAACCGGGCAGTTCGATCGAACGATTGCTGGTGAAACTGGCACCCCTTCAACCGTCGCTGCAATGAAAATCGGCGTCCTAGCACTCCAGGGAGATTTCGACGCGCATCGCCGCCGTCTCGAAGAGCTGGGCGCGGAAGTTGTCCTGGTCAAAAAGCCCGAACAGCTGAACGAGATCGACGGCCTGATCATTCCCGGAGGCGAATCCGGCACGTTCCTCAAGCTGCTGGGCGAAGATGGATTTCGCCAACTGAAAGATTTTGTCCGCTTGAAGCCGACCTTCGGCACTTGCGCCGGATGCATCCTGCTGGCAACCGAAGTAGAGAACCCGAAGCAGGCCGGGCTGGGCGCGCTCGATATCACCGTGCGCCGCAATGCCTACGGTCGACAGATCGACAGCTCGATCCGCGAAGGGCGCTTTCTCAGCGAGCCGGTAGAAATGGTTTTCATCCGCGCTCCCAAGATCGAACGCGTAGGCAACAGCGTCGAGGTGATTGCCACCGAAGGTAAAGATCCAGTGCTGGTGCGCAGTGGAAAGACGCTAGCAGCAACGTTCCATCCCGAGTTGAGCGACGATCCGCGCATCCACCAATATTTTCTGGACCTGGTAGGGAAGATAATCGGGTGATCGGGCCATCGGATCATCTGAATTCAAAAGCCCTGGATTTTGACTTTCGATCGCCCGATGGCCAGATCGCCCGATCTAAAGGCCCGATCTAAAGCAGCCGATCGATCTTCGCGGCCAGAATGAAATCGGATTCGGTCAGCCCGTCGACGGCGTGCGTCCAGGTAGTGATTTCGACCTTGCCCCACCCCAGCAGGATGTCAGGATGATGACCCTGCTCTTCAGCCAGCGCGCCCACCCGATTGACGAATGCGAGCGCTGATTTGAAGTCGGGAAATTTGTAAGCACGCGACAGATGGTGCTCGTCAACCACCATCCACTGCGCGGACTCGGCCAATTGACGATGCAACTCCGCCAGCTTTTCGCCCTTCAGCGGAGGCACTCCACCGCGGCAGGGAACGCAATTCCGATCAGCAAGCATGGGCTCTCCTAGAACGGAATATCCTCATCCGTAATCGGAGAACCGCCCACGGGCGCATGCTCGGCTTCGGGCGCGCTCTGATCAAAGGTATTGTTGTTGCCACCCGTTGACGCTCCGGCCGAAGCGCCGCGCGAACTGCCGGCGTAGTCGCCACCGCCTTCGCCGCGCCCGCCCAGCAATACCATGTCGCTGGCAACAACCTCAGTCATATACTTCTTCTGGCCAGTTTGCTTGTCATCCCAGGAGCGCGTCTGCAGACGGCCTTCGATATACACTTTACCGCCCTTCTTCAGATATTCTCCGGCAATTTCTGCCAGTCGCTGCCAGAGCACGACATTGTGCCACTCGGTGCGGTCCTGCCACTGGCCGTCTTTGCCTTTGAAGCGCTCGTTGGTCGCCAGTGTGATCTTCGCGACCGGCGTGCCTTGCGGCGTGAACTTCACTTCGGGATCCTTGCCCAGGTTTCCGATCAAGGTAACTTTATTGACACTTCTTCCGCTCATGAGTACACGCTCCTTCGAGAAGCAGACGTTCGAGACGCTCACTATAGCAGAACCGGCCTGTGCAAAGTCAGTGCGGTACGTACATCAAAATTGTGATGAATCGGGCGACAGGCTCGCCATGGGACTTCCTCGGTTCTTACCCTTTGCGCGACGCACGAGCCTTCAACAGGCTCTGTTTCACTCTGCACTTCACCAGTCTTTTGATCAGGTCGTAAGGCATTGGCTGGTCGAGTGGAAATCGCAGATTGCCTTTCTCTCCTGCATAGATTGAGGCCGCTTTTGCTAAGCTGGCATCGCCGCGCACTGGTGGGTAGAAGCCGATGTGCTTCTTGAACGCGGCAAAGTGCACGAGAACACGACCGTTAAGGGCGAAAGTTGGCATTCTGTAGCTGATCGTCTCCTGTGCGTCCGGTGCGGCATTCCTGATCGCCACGCGCATTTTTTCGAGGATAGCCTGCACCTCCGGTGAAAACGCCGCGATGTACTTGTCGATGCCATTGGAAGCGACCCTAACCTTTGGCATAGTCCCCCGCTAAATAAATATGTGGAAGAGCATCCAGTAAATGATCACGCCCGTCACTGATACGTAGAGCCAGATGGGAAACGTCCAGCGGGCGATGGCGCGATGCCGGTCGAACTGCCCGCGCAAAGCCCGAGTCAGCGTAATCAGAACCAGGGGAACAATAACGATAGCCAGAATCGTGTGCGAGGTGAGGATCGTGAAATAGAGCGCGCGCAGCCATCCCGTGCCATGGAAATAAACGATGCCGCCATGGTGCGGCCAATGATAATAGACGTAGGAGATGAGGAAGAGCGTCGAGGTCGCGAGCGCTGTAAGCATTGTGGCGCGATGCGCAGCCACCTTTCCGCGAGCGATGAAAGTCCGTCCGATGATCAGCAGTATGGCGCTGCATCCGTTGAGCGTGGCATTAATCTTCGGGAAGATGGAGTAGTCGGTCATTGTGTCAGTAATCGTGTCTCGGTAGTCGTGTTTTGGTTATGGGGCAACTCCACTTTTACGGGGAAATGGCTGATTTGGCAATACGCTGGAGTGGATGCGAACTGGACTTCGTTGCCAACCGTTCTGCCGATCGAGGCACATGCGGCCTGCCCGAATATCTTTTGTGAAGAAAGCAATTCCAGTTGTTGCTAAAAAGAGATAATCAGAATCCTCATCGGTTCACAAATCCGGACTGAAAATCCGCGCTCTCGTCTGCACACACTCTTACGATAGAATGGCAACACGATGTCCAGTGTGGGCAGTCCTCAGCTGCCGTCTCCGATGGCTAAAAAGCAATCTGGTTCGCACCCGCTGCCGGTGGTGGCCGTCTGGGCGCGCGACCTCCTCGTCTCGCTGGCCATTTCTGCGTTCATCATCATTTTTCTGTACCAGCCGGTCAAGGTCGAAGGAACGAGCATGATGCCCGGCCTTGAAGATCAGGAACGCATCTTCGTCAACAAGTTCGTCTATCGCTGGGAGCCCATCCAGCGCGGCGACATCGTAGTCTTTCGCTATCCGCGCGACACCTCGAAAAGCTATATCAAGCGGGTGATCGGAGTCGCCGGCGACCGCATCCGTATCGAGAGCGGCCAAGTCTATGTCAACGGCAATGCGATCGACGAAGACTATGTGCCGAGCGATTATTCAGACACGCGCTCCTATGCCGAGGTGGCCGTTCCGCCCGACAGCTTCTTCGTTCTCGGAGACCATCGCAGCATGTCGAACGACAGCCGCGATTTCGGACCGGTGAACGAACGCTTCATTTACGGGAAGGCCGTGTTTGGGTATTGGCCGATGGAGAAGATGGGGCGGCTGCGGTGAGCGAGCGGTCTTTCAGGTCTAAGCTGATGTCATGATCTCGTTGACAAACTACTGACTTCCCGTAGTACAATGAAACTGAAATTTGAATGGCACAACGCCAAGGCCGGGTCTAATTTCTCGACACATGGTGTGAGCTTTGACTTGGCGAAGTCGGCGTTTAGAGACCCTTTTGCGATCGAGCGTCTCGATGACCGTGAGGACTACAGCGAAGAGCGTTTTGTCATGATCGGCATGGCTGAGGGAAATCTCTTGTTGGTTGTGGCCTATACCGAACGCGAGGAACGAATCCGGATTATTTCAGCTCGAAGGGCAACGCAAGATGAGCAAGACAACTACTTCCAGCAAAACGCTTAGGCCTATGACGCCCGAGGCTGTCGAGGCGGCGGCTCGTGCC
Source organism: uncultured Acidobacteriaceae bacterium (assembly GCA_963775845.1). GTDB lineage: Bacteria > Acidobacteriota > Terriglobia > Terriglobales > Acidobacteriaceae > Acidiflorens. The sequence continues at coordinate 990,140 of CAVZKN010000003.1, forward strand.
GACCGCGATGCGCAACCGCTGACGCTCGACGATCTCAAGCGGATGAAGCGAACGCCGCAGGCAAAGATTATTCGTCGCGCCTTAGCGTTGACGCAAGAGGAATTTGCCACCCGCTATCATATCCCTCTTGGTACTCTGCGAGACTGGGAGCAAGGCCGCGCGGAGCCGGACCAGGCGACGCAAGCCTATTTGAAGGTTATCGCGCGCGATCCCGAGCGCGTCAAGCGTGTATTAAATGCCGGGACGCGTACTGCCTCGATTTTGGCGCGGTGACGTTACAGCTAGGGTAAAGGCGTCCTCGGATCTTGGCCGATGGAAGGACTGGGGCGCTTACGCTAGCCGTCAGCCATCAGCCGGCAGGAAAATCAAGAGCGAACTCTACACCACGAATGCAGCGGCTCGCTGCCTGGCGTTGCTGTTTTGCCTGACGGATGAGGGCTGACGGCTTTTTGCCTGCTGAAATCCACAGCCTCTCCTGCTAGAATCTCTAAAATCCACTCCCAGGAGTTCTAATGCAAGCGATCCTTGCGCTCGAAGACGGACGCGTCTTCCGAGGCAAAGGCTACGGCGCTAAAGGCGAGTGCTACGGCGAAGTCGTTTTTAATACTTCCATCACCGGCTATCAGGAAATTTTCACCGACCCATCCTATGCAGGCCAGATCGTCGTTCTGACTAACCCTGAAATCGGAAACTACGGCACCAATCCCGAAGACAACGAGGCGGTGCGTCCCTATATCGAGGGCCTGATCGTGCGCGAATTCTCGAAAGTCAGCTCAAACTGGCGCTCGCAGCAGGTCACCGACGAATTCATGGAGCAGTTCAGAATTCCTGTCCTGGCCGACATCGACACGCGCGCCCTGGTGCGCCACCTGCGTACCTACGGAGTGATGCGTGGCGTGATCTCAACGCTCGAAGCCGACACCGACAAGCTGGTGGCGAAGGCGCGCGCCATCCCGAAGATGGACGGTCAGGACCTGGCGAAGGTCGTCTCGACCAACCACACTTATGTTTGGGAGACCGGCGAGCGCTCGCACCTCCCCGACGAAGTTGTAGGAGTAAAAGACGATCCGGCGCGTTTCCACGTAGTCGCCTACGACTTCGGCATCAAGCAAAACATCCTGCGCAAGCTCCGCGGAGAAGGCTGCAAGGTAACGGTAGTCCCGGCGCAGACCACAGCCGAGGATGTGCTGGCCCTGAAGCCCGACGGCGTTTTCCTGTCGAACGGCCCCGGCGATCCCGAACCCTGTACCTACGCAGTCGATAACATCAGACGCCTCATGGGACGCCAGCCGATTTTCGGAATCTGCCTCGGCCATCAACTCACCGGCATAGCGCTCGGAGGCAAGACCTTCAAGCTGAAATTCGGCCACCACGGCGGAAATCATCCGGTAAAGCAGTTGATGAGTGGCAAAATCGAGATCACCGCCCATAACCACAACTTCGCCGTCGATCCCGATTCGCTCCCGCAAAGCGAAGTTGAATTGACACACATGGACCTGAACGACTCTACGCTCGAAGGCATGCGGCATAGAAACTTACCGCTGTTCACGGTGCAGTACCATCCGGAGGCGGCGCCGGGGCCGCACGATTCACACTACCTGTTCAAAGATTTTGTGAAGATGATGGAGGAGTGCAAGCGGTGAGACGGCTTTACAAGAATTGTCATCCCGAACGAAGTGAGGGATCTGGAGTAAGCCAGCAGCGAAGCGATGTAAGCGTCGAGCACACCGCTCAAGGTGAAGATTGAAAGCGATGCGAGAAGAAAAGCGATACTACGTCTACATCATGGCCAGCCGCTCCCTCACCTTGTACACCGGCGTGACTAGAGACATTTACAATCGCGCCCTGCAACACAAGGCCAGCGAAATCGAAGGTTTCACCAGGAAATACCGAATCAATCGTCTCGTCTACTACGAGACATTCAAGTATGTCGACAAAGCGATTCCCCGCGAAAAACAAGTCAAAGCATGGACGCGGGCGAAGCGACTTGCACTGATCAAGACCATGAACCCGGCCTGGCAGGACTTGGCTGAGGGCTGGGGCGAGCTGACGAAACTGCAGGTCCCTCGCTTCGCTCGGGATGACAATACTGAAAATAATAATGTACACAAACTTAAAATAGAGGAGAGCAGACCCGGCGCGCCTATATCCGTTCCCCTTCCAAGTAAATCCGAATCCGCTCCCTCCAAAACCAAGGCCAAAACGCATAATGCCAAAACGAACTGACATCTCGAAAATCCTGATCCTCGGCTCTGGCCCCATCGTCATCGGCCAATCGGCCGAGTTCGACTACTCCGGCACGCAAGCCTGCAAGGCGCTCAAGTCCGAGGGCTTTGAAGTTGTCCTGGCGAACTCGAATCCGGCCACCATCATGACCGATCCTGAATCGGCCGACCGCACTTACATCGAGCCGTTGACGCGCGAATATCTTGAAGAGATCATCCGCGTTGAGCGCGAGATGTCGCCTGGCGCGGGCTTTGCCATTCTGCCAACCGTCGGCGGACAGACTGCGCTCAACCTCGCCATCGAACTCGCTGACGGCGGCGTGCTGGAAAAATATAACGTGCAACTGATTGGCGCGCAGATCAGCGCCATCAAAAAGGCCGAAGACCGTCTGTTTTTCAAAGACGCCATGCAGCGAATCGGACTCGACGTTCCGAAATCGGCGCTGGTCAACAACCTGAAAGACGGTATCGAATTCGCCGGCAAGATCGGCTTCCCAGTAATTATTCGCCCAAGCTTTACGCTCGGGGGCACCGGCGGTGGCATCGCCTACAACCGTGAGGAGTTGATGGAAGTCCTGGCCCGCGGCCTCGACCTCTCGCCCGTGCACGAATGCCTGATAGAAGAATCCGTTCTCGGATGGAAAGAGTACGAACTCGAGGTGATGCGTGACACGAAAGACAACGTCATCATCATCTGCTCGATTGAAAACTTCGATCCCATGGGCGTGCATACTGGCGATTCGATCACCGTCGCACCGGCGCAGACGCTCACCGACCGTGAGTATCAGATGATGCGCGATGCGGCGATTGCGGTGATCCGCGAGATTGGCGTCGAGACCGGCGGATCGAATATTCAGTTTGGCGTCAACCCTGCGACCGGACGAATGGTCGTGATCGAGATGAACCCGCGCGTTTCGCGGTCGTCCGCGCTGGCCTCGAAAGCCACCGGCTTTCCCATTGCAAAAATTGCCGCCAAGCTGGCCGTTGGATACACGCTCGACGAAATTCCGAACGATATCACGCGCAAGACTCCCGCGTGCTTCGAACCTACGCTCGATTACGTGGTCGTCAAAATTCCGAAGTGGCAATTCGAAAAGTTTCCCGGCGCTGACGAATCGCTGGGCCCGCAGATGAAGTCGGTCGGCGAAGTAATGGCCATCGGCCGTACCTTCAAGGAAGCGCTGCTGAAAGGTGTGCGCGCGCTCGATACCGGCAGGAAAGTTGGCTCGGAAAAAATCGAACCGAAGATTCTTACGCAGCGATTGGTCACTCCGCATCCCGAGCGCCTCAGTTATGTGCGCTACGCGCTGCGCCAGGGGCATCCCATCAAGCAGATTGCCAAGATGACCTCGATTGATCCCTGGTTCCTTTACCAGCTCAAAGAAATTAACGATATGCAGCTGGAGCTGGAAAAACATCCCATGGAATCGATACCCGTCGATGTGCTGCGCGAGGCCAAGCGCATGGGCTTTTCCGATGGCCGGCTCGCCGGCACCTGGCGTCTGGACGGCAAAGGCGGCCAGGAAAAAGTCCGTCACTTCCGCAAGAAGCACGGCCTGAAGCCGGTCTACAAGCGGGTCGACACATGCGCCGCGGAGTTCGAAAGCTACACTCCGTATCTCTACTCAACTTACGAAGAAGAAGACGAAGCCGCGCCCACCACGAAGAAGAAAGTCGTGATTCTCGGTTCTGGCCCCAACCGCATCGGGCAGGGAATTGAATTCGATTACTGCTGCTGCCATGCCGCCTACGCCCTGCGCGAAGACGGCTACGAGACCATCATGATCAATTGCAATCCCGAGACGGTCTCGACCGATTACGACACCAGCGACCGCCTTTACTTCGAGCCGCTCACGCTCGAAGACGTCTTCGCCGTGTGCGAACACGAGGCGTCGGCGGGCGCGCCCGTTGGTGTGATCGTTCAGTTCGGAGGGCAGACTCCGCTGAATCTATCGCTGCCGCTAACAGCGGCTGGCGTGAACATCATCGGCACCACGCCCGAATCGATTGATCTCGCCGAAGACCGCAAGCGCTTTGGGAAACTGCTCGATGAACTCGACATCCCCCAAGCTCCCGGAGCCATGGTCGCCTCGGTCGAAGAGGCCGTCGAGGCCGCGAAGCGAATCGGATTTCCAGTGTTAGTCCGTCCTTCTTATGTTCTCGGAGGCCGAGCCATGGTTATCGCCTACGATGAAGACACGATTCAGCAGTACATGAAGCAAGCGGTCGAGTATTCGCAGGACCGCCCCGTTCTCATCGACAAATTTCTGGAAGACGCAATCGAAGTCGACGTTGACGCGCTCTCCGATGGCGAGGATGTCGTGATCGGCGGCATCATGCAGCACATCGAAGAGGCCGGCATTCACTCCGGCGACTCCTCCTGTGTGTTGCCTGCGGTTGATATTCCCGACTCGCTGCTCGCGCGCATGCGTGAGTACACGTTCAAGCTTGCCCGCGCTCTCAAAGTGATTGGACTGATGAACGTGCAGTTTGCGATTCCACGCGGTCACGGCCCGACAGGCAACGGCCATCATCAGGCGAAGGTCTACGTTCTAGAAGTGAATCCGCGCGCCTCGCGCACCGTGCCCTTCGTCTCCAAAGCAACAGGAGTGCCCATGGCGAAGATTGCCGCCCGCCTGATGACCGGCCGCAAGCTCCGCGAGTTTCTTCCCGAATATATCGAGCGCGGAGCCGACCTCGATACCGGCCGATGCTTCTACGTGAAGTCCCCCGTCTTTCCGTGGTCGAAATTTCCGGGGGTCGATACCGTTCTCGGCCCCGAGATGCGGTCCACGGGAGAAGTAATGGGTATCGCCGATAATTTCGGTGAAGCCTTTGCCAAAGCGCAGATTGCCGCCGGCCAAAAACTCCCGACCCACGGGACGGTTTTTATCAGCGTCACCGATCACGACAAGCCGCACGTGGTCGAAGTCGCGCGCCGATTTGTCGACATGGGATTCAAACTTGTCGCCACCCATGGCACCGCCGACACGCTCGAAGAAGCTGGCCTGGCGGTTGACCGCGTCTACAAAGTAAAAGAGGGACGCCCCAACGCCGTGGATTTGATCAAAGCCGACCGCATTCAATTGATCGTGAACACACCTCACGGGCCCGATCCTTACTTCGACGAAAAAGCCATCCGCCGCGCCGCGGTCACCGGGCGCATCACGACGATCACCACGCTTTCCGCGGCGCGGGCAGCGGCCGAAGGCATCTCCGCTCTACAGCGCGGAGAGATCCGCGTGCAAGCGCTGCAGACACTTCATGCCGAGCGTGTCGCGACGAAATAAATTTCCTCGGAGCGAGCCATGGTTGGCCTGATCGTGTTTCACGTCGTGATGCTGCTGCTTGGTGCCGGCATTATTGGCCGGGTTGTGCCCGTGCAACTGGTCAGCAATGCGCTTGGCTACGTGCACAAATCGATTGGCATCACCACGCCCCCTCCGGAACTGACGCGGATCATCGCGCTGGTCTGGCTCGGATCGACAGTCGTCATCGTGGATGGATGTCTTGCCCTGCTGCTGTTCATCGCATCGTTATCGAAACCAGGATGACACCTGTAGCTACGCCGCGGTAACCTGTATTCGGATCACTTACTGGAGACTTACATGCTCTTATCCGGAATTTTCCCGCCTATCACCACCCCGTTCTATCCGGGCGGCGAAGTGTATTACAAGAAACTTGAATCCAACGTTGAGCGTTACTCGCGCACGCCGGTTGCGGGCATCGTTGTGCAGGGCTCAACGGGAGAGGCGATCCTGCTCTCGGACCAGGAACGCCGTGACGTGCTCAAGACTGCGCTCGGCGCCGCCGCTCCCAACAAAGTGATGATCGCGGGCACGGGCATCGAATCGGCGCATGAAACTCTGCGCCTCACCGAATACGCGGCCGGACTTGGCTACGATGCCGCCATGGTGCGCACGCCGCACTATTACAAAAAGCAGATGCTGGCCGCGAACCTGCTCGCGTTTTATCGCACGGTGGCCGACCGCTCCGCGCTGCCGGTTATTATTTATAACTTCCCGCAGGCCACGGGATATGACATCCCGGCCGAGGTCGTCATCGAACTCGCCAATCACCCCAATGTCATGGCCATTAAGGAATCGAGCGGCAATCTCGACAAAGTGAAAGCCATGGTCGAGGGCACGCGTCACGTGAAGAGACAAGCAACCGTGACCGAAACGTTTGAGGCCGTGACTCCGCGAATGATCAAAGCGGCTGTCGCTGAAAGCGAGAAGCAGAGCAGGGAACTGGTGAGCGTAGCGTCGCTGGCGGGTAATGCTCAACCCGCTTCCTTCCACGATGCTGCGGCGACGAAACCTTCATCGTCCGCGGTAACTGTTGTAGGCAAATTGAAGACTCGCCAGAAAGAGGTAGGCTTCCAGGTCATGGTCGGAGCTGCTCACCAACTCGAGCCCTCGCTCGCTCTCGGAGCAGTCGGCGCCATCCTCGCCTTCGCCTGTCCCGCGCCCATGGCCTGCTACGAAATCTATGCCGCTCTCAAAGACGGAGACACCGCCTTGGCCCGCGAAAAACAGGAGCGCGTGAAACTGGCAGTCCAGCGCGTGGTCGGCGACCTCGGTGTTCCCGGCGTGAAGCACGCCATGGATCTCAACGGCTATTACGGAGGCCCGTCGCGGTTGCCATTTTTGCCGCTCTCGGGCGAACAGAAGATGGAGATCGAGAAGTTGATGGCGGGCATCAAGAGCTGATCGGATTGCGAAACGCCTCATTTTGGTGACATCACACGACCTTGTGACATTGATCACTCTTAGCTATAATTAGAACGAACGTTCGAACTATGGCAACTCTCCCAGCAAGCCGCGCCGTTCTCCACCGTCGCAGCGGCACTTCCAGCATGGCGCCGAAGCGAACGCCTGTGACCCGTTTCGACCGCCGTCTAGAACACATTCTCGATCACGCCACCGAGGTCTTCTGCCTCAAGGGATACGAGGGCGCATCCATGCGCGACCTCTCCCGCGCGACGGGCATGTCGCTGGCCGGACTTTACTACTACTTCGAATCCAAAGAGCGCTTGCTCTTCCTCATTCAAAAACACACGTTCACGACGATCCTGGAAAAACTGAAAGAGCGGCTCAATCAGGTTACCGATCCCGAAGCGAGGATCCGCATCTTCATCCTCAATCACCTCGAATACTTTGTGAGCAATCAGAGCGGCCTGAAGGTGCTTTCGCACGAGGACGAGTCTCTAAAGAACGGCCTGAATTCCGAAATTGCAGGTATCAAGCGAGAGTATTACCGGATCTGCCTCGGCTTCATGGAAGATCTGGGGCGCGAGCAGGCCCTCGATTTTAATGCGCGCACCGCTGTGATGAGTCTGTTCGGCATGATCAACTGGATTTACACTTGGTACAACCCGCGCGTCGATGGGACCGCTGAAGCACTCGCCGGACAGATGAGTGATATTTTCCTTAACGGAATTGTTAACGGCGGCAAGCCCCTGAAGGGGCATCTGAGAGCGAAGACTTTGCGGCATCGCTGAAGCGATGTCCTGATACGAATCCTAGTAAGGCGAAAAGTTACGCGTAAACGACAAGGAGCAACTTATGGCGACTCTGACCACAACGCAGCCGGCCACCGGCGAAACCACCAAACAGCTCATCAACTATCGCACCGATGCCGGCGTCGCCGTAATCCAGATGAACGATCCTCCCGCGAACACTTACACCTACGAGATGAACCGGCAGCTCGATGACGCCATCCTGAAGGCGCGCATGGATAACGACGTGCACGTGATCGTAATGACGGGCGTGGGGGACAAGTTTTTCTCCGCCGGTGCGAACATCAAGATGCTGGCCTCGGTCGATCCCACCTTCAAATATTACTTCTGCCTGCACGCCAACGAAACGCTGCTGCGGCTGGAGCATACTCCAAAGCTAGTAATCGCCGCCATCAACGGCCACTGCGTCGGTGGAGGCCTCGAAATCGCCATGGCTGCTGATCTACGTATCGCCCGCAAAGACGCGGGCAAGATAGGACTGCCCGAGGTCAATCTAGGCGTCCTTCCTGGCACTGGCGGAACGCAGCGCCTGTCGCGCATGGTGGGGAAGAGCAAGGCCATCGAGCTGATGATCACCGGCAACACCTTCTCGTTCGAAGAGGCGCAGGAGTTTGGCATCATCAACGATATTTTCGAGCGCGAAGGTTTCATGGAGAACATCATGGAATACGCGCGCCAGTTCACGCCGCCCAACAAAGCGGCCAAAGCGGTGGGACGCATCAAGCGTGCAGTGCAGACAGGCTGGGAGATTCCTATGGAATCTGCGTTGGCCGTCGAGCGCGAGAACCAGCAGATATTGTTTCAGAGCGAAGATGCCAAAGAAGGGCTGGCTGCCTACGTGGAGAAGCGTCCAGCTGTGTTTAAAGCGAAATAGTTTTGTGGGGACTGGCGACTCGCCCGTCCGGCCGAACACTCACTCAGCCAAAGCGTTCGCGAGCCGCAGAAAGAAGCTTTCTCGGCGCGCTCTGCGTCTCTGCGGTGAAAGGGTTTGAATCTATGCCAGGCAAAGTAGCAAAAATCGGAAGCTTCAGCGATTGGGTTGGTCTCTTCAACGAGTGGCGCAAAGAAGTCGGCGTGAATAAAGACGATGTCGAGGCCTTCCATTTCGATACGCTGTATGGAGCCATCGAGACCGAAGAGATTCAATTCGGCGCCTACAAAGGCCGCAACAAATGGCAGAACCTGCGCCAGGTGCCGACGCAGCAGATGCGCGACGCTCTGATGAACATGATCATCTATCAGGGCGACACCGAATTCGCCAGCGTGGAGCAGCAACGCAACCTGTTTGAAACCGCGCCCACGGAATACGATCGCCGAGCCCTCACTCGCGTCATGATCGAAGAGATGCGGCACGGCTGGCAGATGTGCGCGCTGCTGATTGATTTCTTCGGATCGTCCGGCAAAGTGGAAGCGCAGAAAATGCTGGAGCGCCGGGCCTTTGAAAACGCCCGCCTGCTCGGCACTTTCAACGTCGATGTCGATAACTGGCTCGACTTCTTCACCTACACCGATTTCGTCGACCGCGACGGCAAGTTTCAGCTTCAGATGCTGAAGTATTCGGCGTTCGCTCCTCTCGGACGCTCCACCTCATACATGCTGCGCGAAGAGGCCTTCCACATGGGCACCGGCAACGATGGATTGCGCCGCGTGGTCGAAGCAGGCGTGATCCCGCAATGGCTGCTGCAGAAATATCTGAACAAATGGATATCAAGCTCGTTCGATCTCTTTGGCACCGATCATTCGTCTTCGGCGCACTGGGCCTACGTGTGGGGGATCAAGGGCCGCTACGACGAATTGCAAAACGACAAGGCCGCCGACCTCGACGATCTCAATGACTACGGCCGCTACTTATATCGGCAGGAGGTTTCCGGCCTGGTGGAGCGGCTGAACGGCTTCCTCAAGCCCGGTGAAAAGAAGTTTTACACGCCGGACATCCACTTCAATCGCAACATCGGGAAATGGGCAGGGCAGAAATTTCACTGCGAGACTGGTGAGCCGCTGGATGATCGCAGCTACGAGCAGCATTGTGAAGAACATTTGCCGAGCGCGAAAGATAAAGCGCTGCTGCTGGACATCATCCGTAACGAAAAGAAGTGGATCAAAGAAAAGGCGGGCGCGCGCGATCCGTTGTCGACAATTGGCGAGCCGCGCAAGTCAGCCATCAACATCTAACCCGCGTGGGGATATCTAGAATGTGTGGGACGGACCCTCTTGTCCACCCGCGCTGAACCAGGCACGAATTGCGCGAGTAATAAAAGTTTTCAGGAAACACAGCGAGGATGGCTGAAGTCGCCACAGGTCGAGTCAAAGTTTCCGTGCAGGCACCCGTCGCCCTCGTCACGCTGATGAATTCACCGCTCAACGTCATCGATCTTCAAATGGCGCAGGAGCTAAAAAAAACGATCGCAGAGATTGAGGCGCAGCCCGATATTTCTGTGCTTGTTTTCCAGGGTGACGCCCGCGCATTTTCCGCCGGAGTAGATATCAAAGCCCATCTGCCCGAGCAGATTCACGAAATGCTGACCAGCTTTCATGCGGTGATTCGTGCCATCGTCACATCGCGCAAAGTTACAATTGCCGCCGTACGCGGCGCCTGTCTGGGTGGAGGCGCGGAACTGGCTGCCGTCTGCGATATGGTTTACACGGCACGCGACGCAACCTGGGGATTTCCTGAAATCAAGCTCGCCTGCTATCCGCCGGTAGCCGCCGTCGCGCTCGCCGCGTTGGTTGGACAAAAACGAGCCTCGGAACTCATTCTGACCGGCCGCCAGTTTTCGGGGGACGAAGCAGTCGCCATCGGCCTAGCCACTCGGTCGGCACGCGCTGAAGAGCTCGATACGGTGCTGCAGGAGACGCTCGATACGCTCAGCCAACTGAGCCCGGCCGCGCTCCTCCACGCCAAAAAGGCGCTGTATCACTGGGATGCGATGCACTTCGACAAGGGCCTGGCCCGCGCCGAGAAGATTTATCTCGAAGAACTTGTCTCGACCGCGGACGCGCGCGAGGGTATCATAGCTTTCCTCGACAAACGTCAACCGAAATGGACCGGCAAATAGAAAAGGCCAATCTCGAACGTGCTGCCGCGAAGCACACCGATGACTCCGCACACCTGATGTGCCGCACGCCCTTATGGGGCATCGCGGGCTTTCTGGGCTGCGCTTACTTTGCTTGGATTTCGTTTTCCCGCGTCACCCGCGGCGAGTATGAATGGCCTCACGACTATTGGACCGCAGCCACCTACGTGGTGTGGATCGTGCTCCTGGCGGGATTGGCATTCGACACAAGATGCTTCCGCGAGCGCATCTTTTTCGGAGTGCTCGGCCTCAATTTTCTGGTGGGGTGCGGGCTGACCCTGTGGAAGAGTGTTCCGTCTGCCGACGTGCGAGTGGCTCGCATCGGAACCGGAGTGTTGTGGGCGCTGGCTGCTCTGATCAGCTTGACCACGTGGAGAAATCCCTCGGATGTGCGGCGCGAACACGCTTGATTTTTGCGGAGCTGCGTCCGGTCGTATAAAGTCACGCTATCATTGTGAATATGGACTTCGAAATCTCTCCCGGCCAGATCAAGGCGCTGCAGCAGCGCGGCGAGAAATTTACACTCATCGATGTTCGCGAGCCCTGGGAATACGAAGCGTCGCGCATTGAAGGCGGCAAGCACATTCCCATGGGCGATATCCCGACCCGCGCTCATCAGGAACTCGACCCCGACGATCACATTATTGTGATGTGCCACCATGGCGTGCGCTCATTGACGGTGACCAATTGGCTTCGTCAGCAGGGATACGAAAAAGCGCAATCCATGCGCGGCGGCATCGACGGCTGGGCGCGAACCGTGGATCCGAAGGTGCCGTTGTACTAAGGACGCTGCTGGCTTCTGGCCGCTAGCTTCTGGCCAGCGAGAGCCTGGGACCTAGGAGCTAGCCGCTAGAAGCCAGGAGTCGCTTGATCACCGACTGCCATATCCACATCGCGCCGCTCGAACAATTCAAGCCCGAGGCGCTGGCGCTGATGAAACAGAAGCGCTCCAACTTCGACGAGATTGTCGAATACTGCCGCTCTCCCCGAGCCTTCCTCAAATATCTCGATCGTTGCGGCGTCGACCGTGCTGCGCTGATCAACTACGTTGCGCCCGAGATCATCGGATTCACCTCCGCAGTCAACCAGTTCGTGGCCGACTACACGAAGCACGACCCGAAGCGCTTGATCTCCTGCGGCAGCCTGCACCCGCGGCACAGCGCCAATATCATGGAGGATGTCGAACACATCCTGCGCCTCGGCTTGCGCATGATTAAAATTCATCCTCCGCATCAACTGCTTTATCCCAACGATTATCTGCACGGGGTGAAGGAGTTGGAGATCATCTACCGCGCGGCCGAGGCCAACGGCATCCCCGTCATGTTTCATACGGGGACGTCAATCTTCCCCGGAGCGCGCAATAAGTATGGCGACCCTATGCACCTCGACGACGTGGCCGTCGATTTTCCCAGGCTGAAAATTCTGCTCGCTCATGGCGGCCGGCCTCTCTGGATGGACACCGCATTTTTCCTGATCCGAAGGCACCAGAACGTGTACCTCGATATCAGCGGCATTCCTCCAAAGGCTTTATTGACCTATTTTCCGCGTCTGGATGAGATCGCTCACAAGACTTTGTTCGGCACAGACTGGCCGGGCCCCGGAGTGCCCGATGTGAAACGCAATCTCGAGGAATTCAAGGCTCTGCCGCTTAGCGAAAAAACGGGAGAGCAAATTTTGAGCGCGACGGCCGCTGCGCTCTGGCCGGAATAACTTCGTCGCCGATTCACCGAAAGTCGCTGCCGTGCATGTTCCTAGGCTAGGCGGCTTCTTCCAGCATTCGCAGCTGATCGACCAGTTGCAAAATCTTCGAGCGACGGTCCTCATACTCCTTGGCTTCGTCCGTCGTTAATCCTATGAAGGTTGCCGATTTCATGGCTTCCGTTTGTTCTTCGGTCAGGCGGTCAATTTCCTCTTTGAGGTTATGAACGGTGGCTAGGTGCTCTGACGGGTTCGGCATTGGGGAAGCGCCTCCTTGCAGCGACTCAGGTTTGTCCGTCACCTTCGATGCCAGATCGCCTCAGAAGGTAAACCCCGACTTGTAACCTCGGTACAATAGAAAGGAACATGACTCGCCGGGTTTATCTGGATAACAACGCGACCACCCCGGTGCTCCCGGAAGTATTCGAGGCCATGCGGCCTTACTTCAGCGAGCACTTTGGCAATGCGTCCTCCATCCATCACCACGGGCAGGAAACGCGAGGTGCGGTCGAACGCGCGCGTGAATCGGTGGCGGCGTTGCTGGGAGCTCGCGCCTCCGAGATGGTGTTTTCGAGCGGCGGTACCGAGGCTGACAATCTCGCGATATTTGGCGTGCTGCAGCCGGGCGACCATGTGAACACTTCGACCATCGAGCACCACGCCGTGCTCAACTCCTGCAAGCGTCTGAAGGCCCTGGGATGCGAAGTGACATTTCTTCCGGTGGATGGCCGCGGTTTGGTCGATCCAGACGATGTGAAGCGTGCGATAAAGCCCAACACGAAGCTGATCACCATCATGTTCGCGAACAACGAGACCGGAGTCCTGCAGCCGGTGGCGGAGATCGGAAAAATTGCCGCCGAAGCCGACGTTTACTTTCACACCGATGCGGTGCAGGCGGCCGGGAAGATTCCGGTCGATGTCAACCAGATCGGATGCGATCTGCTAACGATTTCCGGGCACAAAATTCACGGCCCGCAAGGTGTCGGCGCCCTCTACGTTCGTAAGGGAACCCAGCTCGATCCCATGCTCTACGGAGGAAGCCACGAGCGCTCACGCCGCGCCGGAACCGAGAATGTTCCCGGCATCGTGGGTTTAGGCAAAGCCGCCGAGTTGGCGAGAGCAGGGCTGTCATGCGGCGAAGGTAGAACTGAAGATAGAAAAATGGCGGCCGCTCGCGATCGCCTGGAAAGGGAACTGCTCGCCATCGAAGCCACAGGCCTGAACGGCGAAGGTGCGCCGCGCGTGCCGAATACGACGAACATTTATTTCGATGGCATCGAAGGCGAGGCGCTGGTCATTGCGCTCGACTTGAAGGGGCTGGCGGTCTCGACCGGCGCAGCGTGTTCGTCAGGTGCAATTGAGCCCTCCCATGTGCTGACCGCAATGGGTCTGACGCACGAGCGCGCGAAGGCGAGTATTCGCTTCAGTCTGGGGAAACAGAATACTGAGGACGATATAGAGTTCGCGCTCAGAATCGTTCCCGAGACAGTCGCAAGGTTGCGTGAATTGTCGCCGACGTGGAGCGGCGATGGGGGCATCTCCCGTAAATTTGCTGGTTTTAAGTTGTCATCCTGAGCGAAGCGAAGGACCTCTGTACCCCGGTCGCAGAAGCCATCCGATCTTCGTTTGCGCGCCAAATGCCAGTATGATAAGTGCTGGAAATTACTCAATGCCCGCTTCTGAAACCATCGCCGTAGCCATGTCGGGAGGAGTCGACTCCTCCGCCGTCGCAGCCATGCTTCGCGCCGAAGGGCGGAGTGTCATCGGCCTCACCATGCAGCTCTGGAACCAGCGCCGCCTCGCGGGATATGCAGGCATGCCCGAATCCGTCCAGGGCCGCTGCTGTTCGATCGACGATGTTTACGATGCCCGCCGCGTGGCCGAGACCCTTGGCATTCCCTATTACGTCGTCAACCACGAAGAGCGCTTCGAGCGCGATGTGGTGCGTCCGTTTGTGGAAGAGTATCTTGCCGGGCGCACGCCAATCCCCTGCAGCCTGTGCAACAATCACTTGAAGTTTGATCAGCTTCTGATTGTGGCGCGCCAGATTGGAGCCGAGCAAATTGCAACAGGGCACTATGCGCACGTGGCCTTTGACAAGGCGAACGGGCGCTGGCTGCTCAAGCGTCCAACTGACAAGTCGAAGGACCAGACTTACTTCCTTTTTGGTCTAACGCAAGAGCAACTGAGCCGCACTTTGTTTCCGCTCGGCGGCATGACCAAGCCCGAGGTACGTGAACTTGCCCGCAAGCACAAGCTCGTAATCGCCGAAAAGCCCGACTCGCAGGAAATCTGCTTTGTTCCCGGTGGCGACTATAAGCGCTTTCTCGAGGCCTACCTCACCGAGCAGGGCGAGCAACCCGCAGGCATTTCCAGCCAGACTTTCCGGCAGACGACGGCCGGCGAAATGGTGACCACCGAGGGCAAGGTAATCGGCGAGCACGCCGGAGTTCACAACTTCACCGTCGGCCAGCGCAAGGGCCTGGGCGTAGCCACCGGGTCGCCGCTCTTTGTAATCCAGATTAAGAACGACACTCGTCAAGTGGTCGTCGGCAGGGATGAGGAGCTTTATTCGCGCACCCTTCGAGCGCGCCGCGTCAACCTGATCTCAACCGCCGAGCTGATCGAGCCCATGCGCGTCGCCGTGAAGATCCGGCACAAGCACCAGCCCGCACCCGCCGTACTCGAATCCTGCAGCCAGGATGAGGTTCTGGTCACGTTTGACGAGCCGCAGCGAGCCATAACGCCCGGCCAGGCTGCTGTCTTCTACGATGGAGACATCGTCGTCGGCGGCGGTTGGATCGCGGATTCAAACCACTAACGCTGGTTCAATGAAGGGCGCGTCGTCCCACCTGGATGGGCGAGATGCCGGTCACTCGACCGCCGCGTTGGCTACCCTGTTTGAGGCCCCTGGGTTACCGGAATTCTTACGCCCATTACCTTTGCCCCAATTAATAGCACCTTCGTGGACTAGACCTGCCGATAGAGCAAGGTTAATGTGTGTTCACGACGGGACCTTCGTAGCTTCTCCCCGGCAAGGTCCGACGTGGGGAGCTTTCTATGAAAATCTGGCATCTGTGTTATGCGGCATTGGGCATTGCGGTGGCGCGCTGGGTGTTTAAGCGTCAACCCATGACGGTAACCGATCCGATCGCTCGTCTTCGTGCTTCTGGCCTGCTGTAAGAAAGAGGTTGTGAAAGGGCATGGATGCGCCCCGTTGCGCGCACTTCGCACTTAGTAACGTGCGCGTCCATGCCCGTCCTACTCTTTGTGCGTCCGGCTCTGGTCATCTGACGCGCAACTAGTGACGCCCGGCTAGCTAAACAGGTTCCTCTTCGGAAGTGCTATTACTTTCGTGTCCCTCCGGTAACTACTTTTCCGTTCTATCTCGCCTAAACTTTAATTGTGGACCCGCTGAGCGGGCAAACTCTGCTCGGCCACCGAAACCATGCGTTGCAGACTCCCCATTTTGCCTGTAGTTGCACTGTGCCTTCTTCTCGGGGGCATAGTCGCGGCGCAGGATGAAGCTCCCGCGGCGCCGGACAATCCTCCTCCGCTGGGCGACGTCGCTCGCACCCTTCGCAAAAGCAAAGCGCAGCAGCCCCCTTCGCAGCAACCGGTCCGCACCGTCATCGACAACGAAAATCTCAGCCAGGTCATGGAGGATGTCCACAAAGCCAAGTTAGTCCCGGCGGACAAGACCGTTTTTTCCATCGACCCGGCGGGCAATACGATCAAGGTGTCGTCTCCCGACGTAACCTGCAGCCTTTCCTTTAACTCGCAGGCCACTTCGTTGCTCGTCAAACCGGTTCTGGTCGAAGACCTGCCGCTGACCGAACTAGTGAAGCTCGACGGACCCGCATCGATTCAGGATGAGAAGCTTCAACTCGAGGTTTTCAACGGCACGGACTGGGAGCTGCGCGAGATCACCGTTGGCCTGACGCTGGAACGCTCGCCGGGAAACGATGCGAAAGTCGCCGCCAATGCAAGGGTGATTCCCGCGGCCCAAACGAACGCTGCCGCCACCGTAGAGCGGCGATCGGACGTAACTCTTCTTTATCATCTGAAAGCATCGGCCAAACCTTTCAGCACCACCGCATTTCGCGAGAACATTGGCATCACTCCTGCTCCCGATGAAGATTGGCGATGGTCAATCGTAGCCGCTAAAGGAATCCGAACTTCGCAAGCGCAGCCGGCATCCAATTCACCGCGGTAAAACTCGTTCGCTACACCCATCACTTCATTGAGATGTCAATAGTCGGCAAAAAGCGCGGCTTCTTGCGAGCCTTAGTTAGCTGCTCGAATGAATAGGCGATCTTAAGCAAAGTCGGCTCGCTCCAGGCGCGTCCGAAAAAAGAGATGCCGACCGGCAATCCAGAAATATATCCGGCTGTTACGTTGATATTGGGATAGCCGGCGACCGCGGCCGCGCTCGAACTGCCTCCCGCAACGTGGTCGCCGTTAATCAGGTCGGTGAGCCAGGCTGGGCCTCCAGTGGGCGCGACGAGCGCGTCGAGTTTGAATTTGTCCATCACGAAGTCGATGCCTTCCGTCCGGCTGAGTCGGTGATTCGAAGCCAGAGCGTCGACGTACTCTTTCGAGCTGAGCGGCCCCTTCTCTTGCGCCTTCACAAAAAGATCCTGTCCGAAGTAAGGCATCTCGCGGTCGCGATGGTGCTCGTTGAACTCAATTACGCCTTTCAAGTTCTTAACCGGGCAGTCGGAACGCCGCGCCAGATAAGCCTCAAGGTCAGCCTTGAGTTCGTAGAGCATCACCGTCAACTCGGTGTCATCGAACTTGCCGATTGTCGGAATGTCGGCGGGATCGATAATCTCAGCGCCTGCCTGCTTCATCTCCCCGAGAAGCGTTTCCATCAACGCGTCGACGGCATCGTTAAAACCGAAGTACTTGCGCACGACTCCTACGCGCGCTCCTTTGAGTCCCGCGGGATCGAGAAATTTCGTGTAGTCGGGAAATGCCTTGCGCTGCGGATCAGCTGTCCCCGCATCCGTCGTATCCGCTCCCGCCATCGCTCCGAGCAGAATGGCAACATCGCGCACTGTGCGCGCCATCGGCCCCGCCGTATCCTGACTGTGCGAGATGGGAATAATTCCCGAGCGGCTGATCAGCCCCACCGTTGGTTTAAGCCCCGCCAGCCCGTTGGCAGAGGATGGACAGACGACCGACCCATCCGTCTCCGTACCCACCCCGGCAACTGCAAGGTTCGCCGATACACCGGCGCCTGTCCCAGAGCTCGATCCACATGGATTGCGATCAAGGGCATAGGGATTACGAGTCAGCCCGCCACGCCCGCTCCAACCGCTGGTGGAGTGACTGCAGCGGATGTTCGCCCACTCGCTGAGATTCGTCTTGCCCATGATCACCGCGCCCGCCTTGCGTAGCTGCGCCACGACAAACGCGTCACTCGCCACGTGCGAACCAACTAGCGCCAGCGAGCCCGCCGTCGTACTCATGTTGTCGGCCGTGTCGATGTTGTCCTTGATGAGAATCGGGATGCCATGCAGCGGCCCTCGTACTCCCTTAGCCTTGCGTTCCACATCGAGTTCGCTCGCTATCTGAATGGCGTCCGGGTTCGCCTCGATGATGGAGTTCACCATCGGTCCAGCCTTATCGATTTCGTCGATGCGTTGCAAATATCTGTGCGTCAAGGCTTGCGAAGTGTAATGACCGAGCTTGAACGCCTTTTGCATCTCGTCAATCGTGACTTCGTCCAGTTCGAAGTCTTTGACCTTGGCAACGGATGAGGGCGGAGCGGGTGCGGCTTGGGGGGTGGACGCGATGCCCGTGGCGCGGGCCGCACCGAAAGCGGGATATGCGCCTGTTGCCAGAGTTGCGGCCATACTAACGCGAAGGAAGTTACGCCGGGAAATATTCTGAGCGCACTGACCTTTGGAATTGGAAATGGAAATCGAAGTTTTGACGGCCGAAACTTTGGACTTTGAAGCCTTGGACATTGAAGCTCCCGCAAAAAGAGATCTCACCGCGAATGCAACTCCCGCCCCGGAATCTTACGGAGAGCGCAGCCGAAAGGCAAACGCACGGAGGTCGCATCAAACGTAACCGGGAAACTTCTGCTCAGCGTTGTCTTCGAAGAGGGCAGAATGGTAGTCTAGCGAAGTCGAGCGGGAGTAGTTCAGCGGTAGAACGCCAGCTTCCCAAGCTGGATGTCACGGGTTCGATCCCCGTCTCCCGCTCCATTTCAATCTTCACTCCATCCTTATGTTGACGACGGAATCTCAAGCTCAGAAGAAGTGCACGAGGCGTGCCGGGCGCAACAGGATGGATGGTTAAACCCTTGAATGCGGATCGGTGGATTGCGGTCATCTAGAAGGGTGGTGAGATAGCGGATTGCCAAATCGTGCGGGAGTCGCCCCAGTTCAACCGATCGCTCCCGCAGGGCTTCAACTATTTTGCAGCGCTACTCGATGCCGCGGAGTTCAACGCCCGCAACTGCACGAGGCCTACTCCCAAGCCTCCGATTGCGCCGGCCAGCAGCCCCAACAATACCAGCAGCGGGATGCTCTCCAAAAATGATTTCTTCCCCGACTTCGCCATTCTGTGCCTCCACAAGGATTCTTCACGAAGGTTGCTCTTTTTATTTTAGCATTCGCCATTTCAGCGCCAGCTTACCGAAGTACTGTAACTGTCGCGCTACCTGGGACTGAGCAAGGGCTGCCTTCCTCGCCTCGAGGCCCCGGATATGCCTAAACTGGATGGCTTGTGCCTCGACGAAATCACTCAGTCACCCTATGATAAAAGAAATTATTGAGGTGCAATCGATGACAGAACCAAGTTACGACGAATTGAAAGCTCGCCTGGCTGAACTGGAGAAGCAGGTCGACACAAAGAAACGAAGCGGCGCCGTCGAGTTTAGAGTCAGCGAAAAAGGCGGAGTGAGTGTCTACGGACTAGGCCGATTCCCGGTGACCCTTTATTACGAACAGTGGACCAAGCTGCTGAATGCAGTCCCGGACCTGAAAGCCTTCATCGAAGAAAATAAAAGCAAATTGAAGCTGAAAGAAGGCTAGGGCGAGGGTTCTTGTTTTCGGGATAAGAGCCTTTGCGTGCCTGCGACGGGATCAGCGTCGCCGAATCTTCGCCATAATTCCCCGAGGTATCTGGTGTCTGCCGAAGATGTTTTAACTCGCCCGCAGCCTCCACCCGACGAGCGTGTGCCCTATGGCGCCGACCCGAACCAGTTTTTTGAAGTGCGCCTGCCGCACACGCGCCCTCCGCACCCGGTTCTACTGAACATCCACGGCGGCTACTGGCGGGCGAAGTACGGTCTTGCCCATGCCGGCCATCTCTGCGAGGCGCTGCGGGCGGTCGGCGTGGCAACCTTGAACACAGAGTATCGCCGCGTAGGCAATCCCGGCGGCGGATGGCCCGGAACCTTCGAAGACATCCGTTCCGCCTACCGTTTTCTGCAACAGGAGCATTCCCGCTTTCAACTCGAGTTGGATCGAGCCGTAATCATGGGACACTCGGCGGGAGGCCAGCTAGCCCTTTGTCTCGCCGCCCACGAAAGCTCGGTTCACCGCGTGATTTCTCTGGCTGGAGTCGCCGACCTGAAAAAAGCCTTTGCCCTGCATTTGAGCGGAGATGCCGTCGTGGAATTCCTGGGAGGCAAGCCCGACGCCGTCACCGAACATTATCGCGAGGCTGATCCGATGGAGCTCAAAATTCCGCGCGCCCGGCAGTGGTTGCTCCACGGCGCCGCGGACGACACGGTACCGCCCGAGTTGAGTCGCGATTATGTTGCGCAGAAAAAGAAGGCGGGCGAATTTGTCGAATTGCTGGAGATTCCCCGCGCCGGCCACTTCGACCTGATCGACCCCGCCTCCGCAGCCTTTGCACAAGTCAAGAGCACGGTGCTGTTGGCGGTGGCGGGCTAGGTCAGGTCAGCGCGTTGACAACACGTAAATTACGTGCTACACGTAATATACGTGAGCCTTCCGGTTTCACGGAGCACAAATGACTAGGCAAAACCTGACGATAAGCCTGACTCGGCAGACCCTCCGGAAGGCAAAAATTCTGGCTGCCCGCCGCGCTACATCCATTAGTCGTCTCCTGGCCGAGCAAATTGAGATTCTTGTGGGGGAGGAGGAAGCCTACCAGTCCGCCCACCGACAAGCCCAGATGTTGCTCGATCAAGGCTTTCATATGGGCGGTGTGATTCGCGCCACACGAAACCAATTGCATGAGCGATAAGACATTCGTCGACTCCAACATCCTGATTTACGCTCACGACGCCGACGCAAAATCAAAGCATGACGTGGCCAGGAGCGTCCTCGCAGCACTCTGGAGCCAGCGCGCGGGCGTTCTCAGCACACAGGTGCTCCAGGAATTCTATGTGAATGTAACCCGCAAACTCGCCCTTCCGCTTCCCAAAGCAGCGGCGCGCAGCGTAGTGACGGCCTACGCGATCTGGTGTCGAGAAATCACTCCAGCTGAAATTTCATCGGCGTTTCGAATTGAAGACGATTTCCGGATCGGATTCTGGGACGCGCTCATTGTGGCTTCGGCCGTGCGGTCCGGAGCGAGCCGTATTTTGTCGGAGGATTTGAACGCGGGCCAAATGATCGCAGGCATCCGTATAGAAAACCCGTTTAGTGCGTAGGAGCGTGCGCCCTAAGAGACGATTTCAGAACGATTCGGTTCAGTGCGATTGGGGCAGATTTGCCACTATTTAACTCAAGGCTTGCTGGGCTAACCTGAGAACCGACAAACCATGCGGACCGACCATTCCTTTACTCATCTAACAGAGTTCGAAACCGAGAAAATAGTGCAGTGCATTGCGGCGCAGTTGTTGCGGTACGCCCGCCAGTATGACGAGCGGAAATGCCCGCCAGGAGAACTGGATCGCCTCCGTGCCGCCTTCGCGATGCCCGACTCAGTCTCTGAATCGGACATCGAAGCCGCTCTTGTGTGGAAGTATGGGAAGTACAGCGATACGGAAAAACGGAACTACCCCGCGGCGCAACGGGAACTGGCAGCTCGAATCGCGAGGCTGTGGCCGGAAAATGCAATGCGACCCGCGCAAAATCCGAAGGATGATTTTTGTAGGTGGCGTGAGCTCCTGGGAAAGACGAGCTTCATCACTGTTTGTTTTCTGCTTCATCTTGTTCAGCCGGATCGACTACCGATTCTTGATAAGAACAACTTCTCGTCCGTGAACCAACACCTAGCTAAGGTCCGCCCCGGTTTCAGAGAGACGAAGAAAAAGCCGAGTCAATTCGAGGATCTCTTGCTCGTGCGAGACTTTGGCATGGCAGTGCTCGGCAGGTGGGAGCAATACACCAATTCCGACAAGCCCAGTGCAGATATGCTCGACCGGTATCTGATGATGCACGGCAAGAAGTGGTGCGCCCGGAGAGAATCGAACTCCCAACCTCTTGGTTCGTAGCCAAGCGCTCTATCCAATTGAGCTACGGGCGCATCAGAATTGCTCGTTCGATTATAACGGAAAAAAAATCCTTTCAGCCAGACTCACGCCCCGGCCCACTCGTGAACCTCTCAAACAATTTCTGGCTTTTTGCACTAGGGATTGTTGATAAACCGAGCCAAATGCCACGCCAGTGGCGGAATATGCCGACTCGGCCCCTGCTTCTGTAAATTCTGTCGCCAGAGTAAAACTTTCCCGCCCCTAGAAAAACCTACCCATCTGCGCAGTCGATTGCAGGCACTGCACCGCCTGTTACCAATGTCTTAGCAATTGGCAACGCGCGTGCACCCATTAGGGCAAGACGAAGTGGCGCGCAACGGGGCATTTCGGAGAAAACTTCGGCCAGAGGTTCTTCCGGATGCCCCTTTGCAACTCCGTTTTGATGGACGCAAAGTTGCACTCCGTCAGTTTCCCGGCCTCCCCCCGAGAAATCCTCCCCTCCCAACCGAGGATTAAGCTAGGGAAGCCGACGGAGTGCCAAGGCGTTGGCACCCTCCCCCAATCCCCTTTTTTCTCCAGAAGAAGCCAGTCAGGCTAGTACCAGTTGTTCCTGCAGATCGATGCCAGCTTGGCGCAGCATCTTGGCCACAGCATCCGATTTCAGGCGCGATGCATCGAACAGCACTCGCACCGTCTTCTCCGCCTCTTTGAAAGAAATCCGCTGGATGCCATAAACCTCGCGCACGCTGTCAATTGCCCGTAACTCCGCTTCTCCCGGCGGAGTCTGGTAGCGATACGCGATTTCGAGGTAGGTCATTTCATCTCTCCGGGTTGAAAAGATTCTAGGTTGACTCTCTGAGTATCTAATAAGAGGGCCGATCCGCCAAGCGCGCTCGGTTTGTGTGGGCACGATACACTTCTGGCAAGACTCATGGATAGCCTGGACCCCGTCGATAATTCGAACGCGGCGCGATCTCCCGCGACAGCCAAAGATCCCGTCTGCGGTATGGATGTGAATCCGCAAACCGCCCGCTATCGGGCGCTGCACGACGGCAAAGAATATTTTTTCTGCTGCGCTGGATGCCAGGCAAAGTTTCAGGCCAATCCCGAAAAGATTCTCGCATCGCCGCCCAAGCCCATGGCGATGTCATCCGGCCTGGTGTCTCTAGGAGGTGCTGCCGGCGCGCCAAAGACGCCGGCCTTGGGCGTTCCAGCGACGGGCGGGGACGCCGGTCGGCCCACATCGGGCACCGACGCGTCCAGGAAAGAGGCCCGGTACTACGTCTGTCCGATGTGCCCTGAAGTGCGCCAGATCGGGCCAGGTCCGTGCCCTAAGTGCGGCATGGCCCTCGATCCGGAGTCGCCCACGCTGGCTGCTAGCAAAACCGAGTACACCTGTCCGATGCATCCCGAGATCGTGCGGTCGGAGCCCGGCGCCTGTCCAATTTGCGGCATGGCTCTCGACCCGCTCACCGTATCCGCCGAAGAAGAAAATCCCGAGTTGCGCGACATGTCTCGCCGCTTCTGGATCAGCCTTGTCCTCACGATCCCATTGCTGGCGGTCGCCATGGGCAGCATGTTGTGGCCAAAGTGGTTCATGGGGAGCGGTATCGACATCCATCGAGGCCAATACATCCAGCTAACGTCCTGGAGTTCAATGCTTCCTTGGCTCGAACTTTTGCTGGCCACTCCCATCGTTCTGTGGTGCGGCTGGCCCTTCTTCCAGCGCGGATGGGCCTCGCTCATAAATCGCAGCATGAACATGTTCACGCTGATTGCGATGGGCACCGGCGTCGCCTACGTCTACAGCCTGATAGCGACGCTGTTCCCAAGGATATTTCCCGCATCGTTCCGCAGCATGAACGATCGGCCCGACTTTTATCCGGATGTCTACTTCGAAGCCGCCGCCGCCATCGTGACCCTCGTATTGCTAGGTCAGGTGCTGGAGCTCCGCGCCCGCAGCCAGACCTCCAGCGCGATCCGCACCTTGCTCGACCTGAGCCCTAAGATGGCCCGCCTCTTGTCGGATGATGGCTTAGAGCGCGACATCCCTCTCGACCAGGTGAAGCCCGGAGATCGCCTCCGAGTCCGCCCTGGAGAAAAAATTCCCGTCGACGGCATCGTTCTCGAGGGCACCAGCGTAGTGGACGAATCCATGATCACCGGCGAATCCGTCCCTATAGAGAAGACGGCGTCTTCGCACGTAATCGGCGCCACGGTCAACGGTAACGGAGCGCTGATCATGCGCGCCGAGCATGTCGGCAGCGAAACGATGCTGGCGCAGATCGTCCAACTGGTCAGCCAGGCGCAGCGCACGCGCGCTCCCATTCAGCGGCTGGCCGATAAAGTAGCCGGATGGTTTGTTCCAGCGGTGATCGCCATCGCCGCAGTGACCTTCATCGCATGGGCCACGATCGGACCGCAGCCCCGCTTTGCCCACGCCATCGTGAATGCCGTAGCCGTGCTGATCATCGCGTGTCCCTGCGCGTTAGGCCTGGCCACGCCGATGGCGATCATGGTAGGCACGGGTCGCGGAGCACGAGCAGGTGTCCTCATCAAGAATGCCGAGGCGCTGGAGACGCTGGAAAAGGTAAACACCATTGTCTTCGACAAGACAGGAACGCTGACCGAGGGCAAGCCGAAGGTGGTCGCGATTTCTCCGCAAGGCAACCCGCCGGAGATTTCAAGTGACGAACTCCTGCGATTGGCCGCAAGTCTGGAACGAGTCAGCGAACATCCGCTAGGCGCAGCGATTGTCGCTCAGGCAATTGCCCTGAAGCTAACTTTGAGCGAGCCCGCCAATTTTCAATCCGTGCCGGGTCAGGGAGTGCGCGGTACGGTAGAAGGGAAGAGCGTAGCGGTTGGAAACGCTGCTCTAATGCGAACCGTCGGATCCCTCGTGAATAGCACCGGAGTCTTAGCAGGCGGCAGCCCTGATTCCACCATTATCTTTGTCGCGGTAGATGGAAAGTACGCAGGGGATGTTGCGGTAGCCGATCCAGTGAAGGCATCCACTCCGAACGCGCTTCGCGAACTGAAGGCGCGGGGCATTAAGCTGGTCATGCTCACGGGGGACAATCAGGAGACCGCTCGCACGATTGCAGGGGAACTGGGAATCGAAGACTTCAAGGCCGAGGTACTACCGGCGCAGAAAGCAGAGATCGTGAAAAATCTGCAAAGTGAGGGAAGAATCGTAGCCATGGCCGGAGACGGCATCAACGACGCCCCCGCCTTGGCGCAAGCCGACGTAGGAATTGCCATGGGCACCGGCACCGACATCGCCATGGAAAGCGGCGGCATCACCCTGCTTAAAGGAGACCTTGAAGGAATCCTGCGAGCCCGCAAACTCAGCCAGGCGACCATGCGCAACATCCGCCAGAACCTTTTCTTCGCATTCCTCTACAACTCAATAGGAGTGCCAATCGCCGCCGGCATCCTCTACCCGCTGTTCGGAGTGCTCTTAAGCCCAATCCTCGCCGCCGCCGCCATGAGCTTCAGTTCGGTCTCGGTAATTACGAATTCGCTGCGTCTGCGGAATGTGAAGTTGTAGCTCGAAGAAATCCCCCCTCGAACTTGTCATCCCGAGCGGAGCGAGGGATCCGCAGTTTCGCTGCCAGTCGCCAAGCTAGAGCTTGCTCAAATAATCCGTAATCTCCGGACTGGTCCAATCCACCGGCCCGATAAACTTCCGCCGAATCACCCCACTCCGGTCGATGATATAAGTCTCCGGCCAGCCAAACGTCCCATACAGCGTGGGAGCCTTCTTCGCCTCGTCGCGCACCGTCACCATATTCACGTTATATTCCTTGAGAAATTTGTGGTAAGCCGCGTCATCCGCATCGATACTCACCGCGACCACCACCACGCCCTTATCTTTCATGCGCGCCTGCATCTGCACCAGCGAAGGCGTCTCCGCGATACATGGCGGACACCACGTCGCCCAGAAATTCAGCACCACCACCTTCCCGCGAAATTCGCTGAGCGTGATCTTATGGTCGGAGTCCTGCAAGCTAAAGTCGGGAGCATTCGACCCAATGCGCGCAGGATGACTGCCGCTATAGCATCCGGTCAGCGCCGCCAGTAATCCAATAGTCAAGCAGCCAGCAAAAACCAAGGATGTCATTGGCTGTTGTTCCTGCGGCTGTTGTCCCTGCTTTTGGGTGGCGCAGCAGTTTACCGCTGCGATAAGCGCCCTTCCTTCAGCGCCGGCTTCAGCCGCTGAGATAGCAGCATTATTCTTTCTGTTCACATCGCTATAATAGCGAAAACCAATGCATCCTTCACTTCCGGTCCCGCCCCTTCAACTTCCGCTGCGCAGGATTGTGAGCCCCCGCACCGCCATTCGCACACCCGCTCCTGCTTCTCCCCGACCGGATGTGTCCGTAATAATCCCCGCCCGCAACGAGGCGGCAAACCTGTGTGCCTGTCTGCAATCGCTGAACACCCAGACTGCCGTGACTTTCGAAATCATAGTGGTCGACGACGGTTCGACGGATGGCACCCGGCAAATCGCACAATGCTTCGCCGGAGTGAAAGTAATTTCTCCTCCGCCTCTTTCTTATCGCTGGACCGGCAAAAACAACGCGCTCGTAGCCGGCGCGAAAGTGGCAAAAGGGGAGTGGCTGTTGTTCACTGACGCCGACACCATGCACACTCCCGGGTCGCTGGCGCGCGCCTTGCATGAGGCCAAGTCCCGACCCGATGGCCCGGTCCATCTGCTGTCGTACTCACCCGCGCAAGTGGTAGTGACCTTCACCGAGCGGGCCGTCATGCCGGTTGTCTTTGCTGAACTGGCAGCGCTGTATCCGCCCCACAAAGTTCGCGCGCGAAATTCGCAAATAACCGCCGCCAACGGACAATACATCCTCGTCCGCCGCGACGCGTACGATGCCGTAGGCGGACACGCCGCCATAGCCACTGAAATACTCGAGGATGTAGCTCTGGCCCGCCTCTTCCGCAGCGCCGGAAAGCGGGTCTACTTTCGTTATGGCGCGGACGCCGTACGCACCCGCATGTATTGCAACTGGGCGCAGCTTCGCGCAGGCTGGACAAAAAATCTGACGCTGCTTTTTCCCCGGACGGGCCGACTCGCCCTCCAAAGTGTGTTGCTGTGGTGTCTGGCATGGTCGTCGTTAGCCGTAGCTGCTTACGGCCTCACGACGCACCATTGGCTCGCAACCGGCTTCCTTATTTTTTGGCTATTGGTTTATCGCCGAATCAGCGCCGCCAATTTTTCGCCAATCAATAACCTGATCGCCATGGCTTTTGGTCTGCCGCTGTTCGCCTATTTGCTGCTGCGCTCCAGACAAGCGCATGCCCGGGGCCGAGTATCATGGAAGGGCCGGGAGTATGATGTTAGCGCGCCAATGAGGAGTGAAACCACGGCCAAGGCAGTCTGAAAAGACCATTCTGAATCTGAAGAGCGAATTACCGAGAACCGAGAATTGACAACCGAGAACTGATTTCCAATGGTCTATCTCACCCGCAAAGCGGAATTTTCCGCCTCCCACTACTATCACAACCCGAAATTTACCCCCGAAGAGAACGCGCGCCTCTTCGGCAAGTGCAACAACCCCAACGGCCACGGACACAACTACACGCTCGAAGTCACCGTGAAAGGCGAAGTCGATCCGAAGTCAGGATTTGTCGTCGACCTTAAACAACTGAAAGAGGTCATGAGCAGGGAAGTGCTCGACGCGCTCGACCATCGCTTTCTCAACAAGGAAGTGCCCGAGTTCTTGACCAGAATTCCCACCACCGAGAACATAGCCATCGCCATCTGGCGGCGCTTGGCTTCGAAACTTATCGCTGCCGAATTACACCGCGTACGCGTGTACGAAACTCCCGACCTGTTCGTCGATTTTTACGGAGGCGCATGAAGGCGCACCTCACCCGCCGCTACATGTTCTCCGCCTCGCACCGACTGCACAGCGACGAAATGTCGGAGGCGGAAAATTCCGCCGTCTACGGCAAGTGCAATAATCCCTATGGCCACGGCCATAACTACCTGCTCGAGGTCACGGTCAGCGGCCCGGTCGACGATGACACCGGAATGGTCTGCAATCTGGTCGATCTGGATGGCATTGTGCGGGCCGAGATTCTCGAACGCTTCGACCATCAGAATCTCAACACACTACCGGAATTCGGCAAACACATTCCCACCACCGAAAACCTATGTATAGCGATCTACAATATTCTGAAACAAGGCTTCACCCAGGCGCATCTAGAGAAGGTGCGAATCGAAGAAACCATGATGAATTCGTTTGAATATTCTGGAGAACCCAGTCGTTAGTCGGTGGTCGTCAGTCGCCCGCGGATCCAGCTTGCTAACGACGAACGACCAGCGACCAACGACTCGAAACTATGAAGACACCCGCGGTGCTTCCTTCTACGCTGACCAGCGCAACCTACGAAGAACTCGTTCATGAGATGCTCATCCGCCTAGGGGAAGATCCCGAGCGCGAAGGCCTTGCCCGCACCCCCGAGCGAGTCGCCAAAGCCATGCACTTCCTCACCAAGGGCTATAAAGAGGATCCCGAGGCCCTGCTGCGCAACGCGCTCTTCACCGTCACTTATGACGAGATGGTGATTGTGAAAGACGTCGAGATGTTCAGTCTCTGCGAGCACCATCTGCTGCCATTCTTCGGCAAAGTGCACGTTGCCTACATCCCTAACGGAAAAGTAATCGGCCTGAGCAAGATCCCGCGCTTGATTGAAGCCTTCTCGCGGCGCCTTCAAATCCAGGAGCGCCTGACTACGCAAATCGCCGAGGCGATTCAAAGCGCCGTCGAACCCCAGGGAGTCGGCGTAGTGATCGAAGCCCGTCACCTGTGCATGATGATGCGCGGCGTGGAAAAGCAGCATTCCGCGGCCGTGACCTCTTCCATGCTGGGCTGCTTCCGCAACGAAGAAGAAACGCGCTCCGAATTCCTGTCGCTGATTCGCCAGCGCGCCAATGCTGTGTGAACGTAGCGACAGCCGCCCTCGGCTGTCCATCTCATGACGACGAGAGGGAAGTCAACATTGCGGGAAATCATGCGGCGCGAATCGAACCTGGCTGGCCGTCTCGCACTAGTCACCGGAGCCAATCGCGGCATAGGACTAGCCATCGCCCGCGCCCTCGCGCGTGAAGGATGCAACCTGATCCTCACCGGCCGCGACCAGCGCACGCTGGCAAAAGCGCGCTCGGAGATCCAAAAACTTCAGCCGCCGAAGCTAAACCTGCAAGTGATCGCGCAGCCCTGTGATGTGCGCAGCCCCGACTCGGTTGACGAACTCCTTGCTGCGGTCCGCAGTTTGCGCAAGCCGCTCGATATCCTGGTCAACAACGCCGGCATCGGGCATCCCCATGCCACCATCAGCGATTTGCCCTATCCGCAGTGGATGGAAGTAATCGACACCAACCTCAACGGCCTTTTTCTCGTAACCCAAGCTGCCCTCGCCGTAATGAAGCGCGGAGCAGCCATAGTAAACAACCTGTCCGTAGCCGCCGAGCAAGTCTTCCCAGGCTCGGCCGCCTACAATGCGTCGAAGCATGGCGCTCTGGGGTTCACCAACACCTTGCGCGAAGAACTGCGCCAGAAAGGAATTCGCGTGATCGCCCTGCTCCCGGGCGCAACCGACACCGCCATCTGGGACACGCTCTGGCCCAACGCACCCCGGCGCAAAATGATGTCCGCACAATCCATCGCCCGGATAGTAGTGGACGCGCTGTCCCTGCCCGACAACACGACTGTAGAAAAAATAGTAGTAAGACCCTCCGCCGGAACGCTGTAGGATGCTGGCGCAGGGTTGGCGACGCGAAGCACAAGTCGAGCATCCAAGTAAGAGTGTCAAGCTGTGGCTAGCTGCCGTTGCTCGCTAACGACCAACGACTGACGACCAACGACTGTAGACGAACACCATGTCCTTCCTCGATTATTTTCGCTCGCTGAAAGAGCCAGAGCAGCGTCTTGCCTGGGCCGTAGCCATCGCAGCCGATGCCCTGCAGATCATCGCCTTCCCTCTGTTCGCCGAAGGAGCTCTGTCTCCCGCCGACTCCGTCCTCGATCTCGTGGTTGCTATCATCATGTTTCGTCTTCTCGGATGGCATTGGGCTTTCCTGCCATCCGCCGCCGCAAAGCTGATTCCGGGCGCCGATCTTTTTCCCACGTGGACGGCCGCCGTATGGTTCGCGACCCGAGAGAGATTGCATCCCGGTCCCTCAGAAACCGAGATAACGCAACCCAAGGTAGGCGAAGTAGAAATTCTTCCGCCCGGTCCCGCGCCAGAACCCCGCCACTGAGATGAGCGTCTGGAAACTGAAGGCTGAAAGCTGATAGCTGGGTTACCATGTCCCATACCGGTATCGTTGCGGCCGTTCACTGAAAATATTGATCATAAGTATCCCCGCAACAAAACCGCCGACGTGCGCCCAGAACGCAACCCCGCCCGAAGTCTGGTGGGTTTCGGCAATCGATGTAGCCGTGCCGCTCAAGAAGTTCATGACAAACCAATAACCCAGCATCAGCCAAGCGGGAACATGAAAGAAAAATATCGGAGGAAACCAGATCAGCACCCGAGCCCGTGGATACAAAATAAAGTACGCGCCCATCACGCCCGCAATCGCGCCGCTCGCACCCACGCTCGGAATCCGCGAACTCTGGTTCAGCAGAATGTGCGTACATCCCGCCGCCACTCCGCTGGCTAGATAAAATACCAGGTAGCGGAAGTGCCCCAGGTAGTCCTCTACGTTGTCTCCGAAGATCCACAAGAAGAGCATGTTGCCCGCAACGTGTAAGAATGAAGCGTGCAGAAACATCGAGGTGAGCAATGGCAAAAAAGCCGAGGTCAAACTCGCGTAGGAGTGCCCCGTCAGCACCGCCAGCGTGTGATGCGGAACCACTCCAAACTCAACCATGAACAAATTCAGCGCCCGGTGGCTGACGGAAAGCTCCCAAACGAAGACCGTAACGTTCAGGACGATCAGGAAGTAATTGACGAACGGAATGGAAAAAGTCGGCTGATCGTCACGAAGAGGAATCATTGGGAATTGGTGATTTTGTAATTTGTAATTTGTTAATTTGAGAGGCTACCACGACGACGTTCCCAGCGAGGGCCCGCAAATTGCCAAATTACAAATTACCAAATTACAAATTTCATGAATGGTGTCGTAGTCATCGATAAACCGGCCGGTCTCACTTCGCACGATGTCGTCAACCGTGTGCGCCGAATTTTGGGTCAGCGGTCGGTTGGTCATCTCGGAACTCTCGATCCCGCTGCCACCGGAGTTCTCCCCATGGTGCTAGGCAATCTCACCCGCTTGGCCCAGTTCTACGCGCATTGCGGCAAGACCTACGAAGGAGTGATCCGCTTCGGTTTCGCCACCGACACCTATGATGCCGACGGCGAGCCTACCACGCCGCCGCAAGAGGTCAACCTGAAACAAGACGTCCTGCGCGCCCTGGCCTCCCAGTTTCAAGGCTGCATCCAGCAAATGCCGCCACCATTTTCAGCCAAGAAAATTGCCGGAGTTCCCGCTTACAAACTGGCCCGCAAAAAGCAGGAGGTCGCGCTCAGCCCGGTCCCGATCGAAGTAAAGCAATTTGAGATTGTGGAAACGGGCCAGGATCAAGCGACCTTTCGAGCGCAGGTTTCCGCCGGCACCTACATTCGCTCCATCGCCCACGAGATGGGCCAAAAATTGGGCTGCGGAGCTCATCTCGCCAGTCTGCGCCGCACCGCCGTGGCCGAGTTCCAGATCGAGGATGCCCACTCGCTGCAGACATTAGAAACCGCGGCGCAGCAGGGAATCGCTGCCTCTTTGCTCGTCCATCCCAGAAAGCTCGTGCCCCAGTTCCCCTGTGTCACCACTACCGAAGAAAACGCCGCCCTCATCCGCAGCGGCCGCTCCGTCAATCTCCCCGAGATGTCGCGCGCTCCGCAAGTAAAGGTCTTCTATGGTCAACATGACCTGATCGCGATCGGCACCAGAATCGCCGGAACCCTGTTCCACCCGGGCATCGTCTTCAACGCCACCGGAGATTGACCGCGCTTAGGGCCAGCCGGCAAGCTGATAGCTACTGGCCGCAAATAAAAACGTCCCAGGCTCTTCGAGGCTTGGGACGCTGATAATCCTTTACCACCGCTGTCAGGGCCGCTCTATCGCATCAACTTCAGTGATTTTCCCAGTTGTGCTCAGTCTCCCACCGATGGTCATGTCCGTTCCACCACTGGTGATAGTGGCCCCAGCAGCGCTCCCGCTCGGCATTCAAATCGCGTCGCCGGTCCTCAGCCTCGCGGCTGTGCTCACCCCGATTACGGATCGCCTTATCCAGTCTCGCTTCAGCTTTTTCGATCGCGTGCTGACACTTGGCGCGGTCGTCGGCGCGCACCGGAGGTGCCGTCATTGACACAAATAACAAAAGCGCGCCGATGATCAGTCCAACAACCGCGGTTCTTCCTGGTTTTGGATTCAAGTCCTGGTCTCCTTAGTGTGGGATTTAGAAGCTCGCGGAATTGTACAAGAAAGAGTAGCTAGTGTTCGATACAGCACACGCTGTAGTGACTCGTGTCGCTGCGACCACGGAAACTCCCAGCCCAAAGTCACCCTTATAGGTGATGTCCGATAACAGGTATTATGTAAATACAATAAACTCCGGCCTCGCGATCAGAGTTCCGGTTGGCCGAGCAACATCCGCAGATGTCCCAGAACAGATCGCAAGGCGCCAGCCGGAATGATCTCAATGAACCGGCCTTTCCTCGCTCTCCAGTCCAAGTTTCTAATGGCGTCGGAGAGAATCACACCAGTCGTCGTCAACCCTGCCGGTACCGGAACCTCGAAAGGATAACCCTTCACTTGGTTTGTAATCGGCACCACAATGGCCAAGCCAATCTTGTTATAGGCCGCGGGAGACAAAACTAGCGCTGGCCGCCAGCCCGCTTGCTTGTGTCCAGTTCGGAGATCGAAATTAATTTTGATGATATGAGCTTTGTCGGGAATATACGCTGCAGCTACCATGCCTCCTTACCAACCGGTGTGCCCCAGTCCTCCTCGCCGTGGCGATTCTTGGTTGTGACCCTTCTAACTAAAGCGTCCAACGTTGGTTTTTGGCTCAACGGTTCCAGCCAAATCTGGCCATCCTCTACGCGGATCTCCAATTCCTCACCTTCCCTCAGGTTTGCCTGATCGAGAATACTCTTGGGAATGCGGACTGCATGGCTATTTCCCCACTGCACGAGTTGTGTTTTGGCTCCTGTCATAACTTTCACTTGGCCAAGCTTTTTGAGTTCCCGGATGTGGTAGCGGATCGAGCCATTCACGCCACCGCCCTTGGTCTTCGCCCATTCGTTAATCAACGGTTCGTAGGTCGGGGCGAGGTCCTTTACCATCTGCTCCAGGGTTACCGGCGCCGGCGCTTTCGAGAGGTAGGACACAATTAACGCTCGCTGCCCGCGGAAGGTTCCGAACGGAGTTTCAGTCGGGCTGATCACCATCATGATTCATCCTCCCTGCATTATATCTACATTACGTATATACGAGTAGTATGTTCAGCGTCAACTGAGTTTTTCACCGAGTACTTCGGTTAGCGTGTCCCGGAACCTCTTCAGCGTCGCCAGCCTCTCTGGAGTGGCATCAATAACCTCGCTCTTCGCCTGAAATACTTTCCGCCCCTCAATTTCGGTGAGCACCCCCATCACCTCGCCCATCCGCCATCCGGGAGTGCCCAGCACCTGCAATCCGTCCACGCCCGGCACCAGCACAGCGACGCATCCATCGCGTATGACGCCGATGCACTTAGGGTAACGGTCGAAGGTCTGGAGTTCGAATCCCGCAACGTAGAGCCGCTGCAGTTGTTCGGCAGAATCAGGCATGAGAACTCTGGAGAATTGCAATCGCGCTAACCGCCAAGACCGGAAGGTTAGGCTTTGAAGGTTCTTGCTTTACCTGATGGCTGATGGCTGAAACCTGACGGCTAAAAACTACATCTTGTACTTGCCCAGATCGTCGTCGCCAAGGTCTTCGAGCCACTTGCGCAGCTCCTCGCTCGACACAGCCGGAACCGGATTCGCCGCCTGCTTCGAGTTCTTCAGCACCTCGTCCTCGACAAAGATTGGACAATCCACCCGCAACGCCAAAGCCAAAGCATCCGAAGGACGCGAGTCGATGCTGATCACATGTCCCTCCCGCTCCAGCCAGATCACCGCGTAAAACGTGTCGTCTTTCAACTCTGTAACCACAACTTTGTGAACCAAAGCTTCAAGTCCGGTAAGCACGTTCTTAATCAGATCGTGCGTCATGGGACGAGGCGTGCTCACCTTCTCAATCTCCAGGGCAATGGCATTCGCCTCGTAAACCCCCACCCAGATCGGGAGCACCGTATCGCTCCCCACATCCTTAAGTAGCACAATGGGCATATTCGATACCGGATCCATCATCAGCCCACGAATTTTCATCTCAACTTCCATAAGCCCTCAAACCTGCTAAAGCACTATTGTCATCCCGAACGTCGTGTCACCCCGAGATATTGTCATCCCGAACGAAGTGAGGGACCTGCAGTTGCCCTCTGATCTAACCCACTATCCCGCAAATTCTCCCACCAAGCTATTAGGAAAGCATCCCGTAACCCGCACGTCAACGTAACTTCCGGGCCGAAGCTCAACCCCCGCCGGAACCGTGAAATTCAGAACCTTAATTTGCGAAGTCCGTCCCACCCACTGTCCTCGGGCCGCGTTCTTCGCTTCCACCATCACTTCAAGCACCTGCCCCACATGCCGCGAATTCCGCCGCGCCCCAATTCCCTTCTGCCGATCATTCAAGACCGCCAGCCGCCGAGCCTTCTCCGCATCCGGAATTGCATCCTCCAGCTTCAGCGCCGGAGTATTCGGTCGCGGCGAATACTTGAACGTAAACACCGAGTCGTATCCGACTAGGTCCATCAAAGACAAAGTCTCTTCAAACTCAGCCTCGGTCTCGCCCGGAAACCCAACAATCAAATCCGAAGTAAGAGAAATATCCCGCCGAGCCGACTGAATCCACGAAATCCGCTCCAGATAAGAGTCGCGATCATAAAGCCGAGACATCGCATCGAGCACCCGAGTAGACCCGCTCTGTACCGGCAGATGCACGTGATCGCAAAGCGCCGGAGTTGCATCGATAACATCCACAATATCCCGCCCAAAATCCCGAGGATGCGAAGTAGTAAATCGCACCCGCCGAATCCCCGCAACCGAAGCCACGGCCGCCAAGAGTTCGGCAAAGCTTTTCAATCCAGAGGGGTCCCGATAAGAGTTAACGTTCTGCCCCAACAGCTGAATCTCCGTATACCCCATATCCACCAACTGCCGGGCTTCTTCAAGAACAGAGGCGGAAGTGCGTGACCGCTCCTTGCCCCGCGTATAAGGCACTACGCAGTACGCGCAAAACTTGTCGCATCCCTCAATAATCGTGATGTACCCGCGATGCGGATTCGTGCGAGCCGTAAACTCCGTCTCAAAGCACTCATCCGTCATCCGATCGTCAAGCCCGGTCACGCGAGTCGATCCAGTCTCTAATTGCACCAGCATCGAAGGCAGATTCCGGTAAGAAGCCGACCCGCACACCAGCGACACATAAGGAGCCCGCTCGAAAATCTTCTCGCCCTCCTGCTGCGCCACGCACCCCAGCACCCCAAACTGCTTCCCCTCGGCGCGGAGCTTCTTATAATCCGCCAGCCGGTTAAACACCTTCTGCTCCGCCTTATCGCGAATCGAGCAAGTGTTATAAAGCACCAGCCCCGCCTCTTCGACGGTAGGAACCTGCCGATACCCCTGCGCCAAAAGCGTCCCCACGACCTTCTCCGAGTCGTGCGCATTCATCTGGCACCCAAATGTTTCCAGGTAAAAAGTCTTGGAAGCAGCCTCCGGCATGGTGTCAGTATAAACCAGCTAAACCGGCATAGGCGTGCGCTATGGCGGAGGGGAAAATACAATGG
Organism: uncultured Acidobacteriaceae bacterium; assembly: GCA_963775845.1. GTDB lineage: Bacteria > Acidobacteriota > Terriglobia > Terriglobales > Acidobacteriaceae > Acidiflorens. The sequence continues at coordinate 1,026,016 of CAVZKN010000003.1, forward strand.
GAGAACTGAGCATCGCCCCGACTGTCAAGAGTCTGCGATAGCGGGTCGCCAAGGCCGGCTGCCCCTAAGTCGCTATCAGAGAATCTTCTTAAACTGTTTGCTCAATGTCAGACTCTGCCTTTGATAGGACGACCCTATGCCGACGCCGTAAATCTTCTCAGGAGCCTTCAACAGCCGCATGTAGGCGAGACGCGCGACAATCTGGCCGTGCTCGATCAGAAACGGTACTTCATGCGCCCGGACTTCTAGCACTGCGCGGGTGCCCGTGAGGTCGCTCATTCCATAACCAAAACCTGGGTCGAAGAAGCCGGCATAGTGTATCCGGAGCTCGCCGATTGACGAATCAAACGGAACCATCTCTGCCGCGTAATCAGGAGGCACTCGAATCTGTTCCTTGGATGCAAGAATATAGAAATCTCCTGGATCCAATATGAGCCCCTTGTCGCCAAGGTGGTACTTGGGATCCCAAAACTCTTCTGGCGCGTAATGGTTCACTTTGCTGAGGTCGATCACTGGCGCATTCTTCTTGGCTTTGTACGCGATGATCTCGGACGGAGCAACCGAATGTAAATTCACCGAAATTCTGAGGCCCCTATCCACCTGTGCCTTCACTGGATTGTCCTCGCGCGAATACACTAAGGCCTCGCGCCCATCCAATTCGGTGATCAAGGTGTCTGAGGCCAGGGGGTTACCACGAAAAAATCGGAGCTGATTAAGCCGCGTTCCCGCTGGCAATCGAATTGAGAAAGTGCCAGGAACGATCTCAGCGTACAGCTTGCCCTTGTAGCCGGGCGGCACGTGCTCAAACTCAACTCCGTAGTCAGTGATCAGCCGGGTGAACACGTCGAGCCGGCCGGTCGTGCTCTTGGGGTTGGCCTTGCCTGACATGTTGTCTGGAAGATGCACTTCTTCAAGCAGGGGCACGATATAGACGCAGCCCTTCTCGAGAACGGTTGCACTGGTCAGATCGACGCGGCTCATTCTTAGCTCGTTGATCCGTTGCTCCACAGTAGCGTGCTGTCCAGGCAAGAAGCTCGCCTGAACGCGGTGAGCCATATCGCCAACCCTGAGATCCAAGCTCGCTGGCTGGATCTGTTGATCCAATATCGGGCTCCGGGCCATTATCTTGCCCGTGGAAATCAGATCCTGAATGTCCTGGGAAGGGAGCACGCCCGCCCTCACGCCACGAGTCGAGGCGCCGAGCTCTGGAAAAAGACCTAGTTCTGAAGTACGGGCTTCGAGTGCCATTTTGGTTTTACGACTCCTCGCGTTTCATTCTCTCAGCGACGCGCCTCGCGCGCTCCGCTAATTCGAGTTGGTAAAAGCTGGCATAGCAATCAAGACTACAGAAGCCACCTTCGCTCTTGCGTCCACTGCCCACCCTGGTACCTTGCGGGATGGTCTTGCCGCAATTGGGACAGATATTCTGGTCCCACAATTCGAGCAGACAAGCCTCTTCCGATGCTCCCATTTAAGCTGGTCCCCGCTGGCATTTGAAAATCGTCATCAGCGTCTGGCCCCAAAAACTCCGGTCAGGTCAACCCCGAATAGCCGTAGAGCCTCCACGATAGCCAGTGCGCCGGTTGCTACGATAAGTATCAGGTCAACGAATGCGCGATTAGAGTCCAATGTGTCTCGAACCGCCTGCCACCTCGTTTTTAACGCGTTCCAACTTCGGATCCATAGCGGCTCGGCTTCCCCTTCTCCGGCGATTGTCTTAGCGTTACCTTCATACAGACAGCAACCTTCACCGACATCGTGTACAACAAGGGAACAAAATCTCTCCTTACGATCGACGGGGACCGTATTCTGCCCCAGATTGAAAAGCGTGACGAGAAGCTTTCCGTTGTACCCTGAATCCACTTTGGAGAGAGTGTTGGAGACGCCCTGCTGCAACCATTTTACCCTAGGGACAATGTAGCCGAACAATCCAGCCGGCATGTGTAGTGATTCCTCAGTTTCGATGACAACCGCGCCACCGGGAAGCAGCCTGATACTCTTATCGTCCGGTAATTCCCTGCGCAAACCATCCCTATGATCTTTGTACACCGAACCTACCCTGAGGTCGTAACTGAGATTAGGCGCACCAAGCGACAGTTGAGTGTTATCGAAGTTGCGTATGAGCAGAGTACTCCCACGTCGGGCTCCCCTGGCCTCAAATTCCTCTTCTGTTTTCGCAACACTTTTGCCAGGAGCCAATGGGACTACTGACATTCATCCTCCATGCATACAACATCGATCATGCCCGTTGCACCGACGTGAGCCGTCAAAACAAGTTCTCGCAACAACTTAGATTCCATAAAGAGTCATGTCAACTTCAATCTTCACAAAAGCTCCCGTTCCAGACACACTCACATTGTGCCTATCGCACCTTGCGCCGCGCCGCCGCCCGCCGCTTCGAAAGGTACGTTTCAACTCCCTTTTGCGAGATGCCCGGACGCGGATCGTTCAGCGCTTCCTGCACCTTGGCGCGGAACCACGCATCGTATTCGGCAGCGTTACCGGTTAACGCGAAGGGGAGTTCGCCCTCATTGGCGGTCCGCGTCAACAGAATGCGGACCGCATCCGATATAGTGATCCCCAACTTTTCCAGCACCACCGCCGCGCGCTCTTTTACCTGAGGATCGATCCGAGTTTGCACCAACGCGTTTGCCGGCATGAGCAGGACTCCTTAATCCTGATTGTACTGCAATTGAATTACAACTCGCGCGAGTATTGAATACTGGCCGCTAACTTTCATCACAAATTCGATGTGCCTCCATCACATACACCCGCGCCGTAATCATGCAATGATCCTCTCAGTATGCAAGATCGAGAACTGTGTCCGTCTCCAGAGACGGTACAAACCGCCGAAACCGACCGGCGGCCATCTTTGATAATTTAAGACTTCTGCAGACTCAGCCAGGGCAGGCCCGTTTCCCGCAAATCCACGACTTTAACGTGTTCTGAACAATCCGTCCCATTCACCCCGCAATAAGCAATAAACATGTTAATCAGAATGATACTAACGCTGTTAATCACAACGATACCTGGGGGTAGGGGGGGTGGGGGGGGTACATGCTAATTGGTCGAAGGTGCCAATTCAATGTTGTTAGATCGGAAAGTTACTAGTTTCTACTCCACCGCCCGCAGCCGATTCTGCCAGTGCGACCAGAGGAACCAGGCAATCGACCCGATCAGCAGCACTCCAATAACGGCGTCGAACTTGTGGAAGTACTTGCCCATGGAGCGCCAGTTCTCGCCCAGGTTCATGCCAAAGTAAGCCAGCGCGAAGCACCAGGGCCAGGATCCGAGAAAGGTATAGACGTGAAACTTCACGCGCGGCATGCGAGCGATTCCGGCAGGCAGCGCGATAAAGGTCCGGACCACGGGCAGCAGGCGCGCTATGAAAACGGCCATCTGTCCCCAGCGCTGAAAAAATCGGTCAGCCCAGTCGAGTTCGCGCCGTCCCATCAGGATCCAGCGCCCATAGCGCTCAACCAGCGGACGCCCGCCGTAGCATCCAATCTCGTAAGCCATCAGCGAGCCCAGGTTGCAGCCGATAGCTCCAGCCGTCGCGGCCCACACCAGTTTCATCGCGCCCGTATAGACGAGGTATCCCGCGAACGGCATGATCAGCTCCGAAGGCAAAGGAATACAAGCCGATTCAATCGCCATCAGCAAAGTGATGCCAAGGTAGCCGGTAGCCGCCACCAGCGAACTGATGAAGACGAAGATTACGGTAAGAATTTTTTCAGTCATTCGCTATTGCAATCAGGTAGTTGATGATCGGGTCATATTACAATCGCGGCACAATCGCTCTATCGAGGCTTTGGTTTTTCAATCGCCCGATGACCCGATGACCCGATCACCCGATGCCCTCAGAAAGCCCCTTCCTGGGTGAAAGAGAAGCCGGGCAACGTGACGCCCTCGGTCGATTTCGCGACCTTTACTTTAACGGCTGGAGCGTTGGGAGCGCTCATTTGCGCGGGCCGCAGAACTGCATATTGCGTGAATACCTCGCTATAGACCTTGGTGACAAGATGGTCCTGTCCAGTTCCATCCTGACGCCAGACCTGCCCGAGTTTGATGCTCTTAACGGCCACGCGGTGTTCCCTGTTCCTCAGAGTACTCACCCAGCCGCCGAGCCGTCAATTGTCGTCGGCGTTACTTTTCTGGCATGACTCGCAATTTCGAGCAGCCGCGTTTGTTACCATGAACCACTATTCAGGAGGAAACTGATGGCGCGCGGAAACATGCCCCGCCAACCCAGCCGCAGCGGCCGGCAAGAAGGCGCGCGCCGATCGGTGCTCGCGAAATTGCAGGCTTCTCCGCCGAGGAGCGCGCCGCGGCCGGCAAAGGTTTCTGATCTGAAAAAGAACTCCGTGAAAAAAAAATCCGTATCGCCAGCCGCACGCTCCGCCAGCCGCGCCCCAGCGTACAATCCCGTCGCCCCAGCACGCGTAAGCCAGATCATCGCCGGTCTCGATCAACTTTATCCGAAGGCGACGTGCGCCCTAACCCACCGCACCGCCTGGGAGTTGCTGGTCGCGACGATTCTTTCCGCCCAATGCACCGACGTTCGGGTCAACATGGTCACGCCGATCCTGTTTGAAAAGTATCCGACCGTGCAGGATTTTGCCGCCCTCCAGCCCGAACAACTGGAGCCGGACATTCGCTCGACCGGCTTCTTTCGCAACAAGTCGAAATCAGTGGTAGGAGCAGCGCGCAAGATAGTCGCCGATTTCGGCGGCAAGGTCCCGCAGACGATGGACGAACTTCTAAGCCTGCCAGGAGTGGCCCGCAAGACGGCAAATGTTGTGCTCGGAACGTGGTTCAAAAAAAATGAAGGCGTCGTCGTAGACACGCACGTCACGCGAATCTCACGCCGCCTCGAGCTGACAAAGCACGATGACGCCCGCAAGATTGAAGAAGATTTGATGCGAATTATTCCTCGCGCCCGCTGGACTGATTTTTCGCACGAAGTGATCTGGCACGGGCGGAAGCTGTGCGTGGCGCGCTCTCCAAAGTGCGCCGATTGCGCGCTCGAGAGACTCTGTCACGCCGCCGACAAGACCTGGTCCACCGTCGAGATTCACCCGGCCGCTAAGCCCTAGCGTGGAGCGCCGAGACTTCAGTTGCCCGTGTAGGAAAGTTCGACCACGGTGCAATCGTCGTTAAGCGGAGTCCCTCCGCAGAAATCGGCGACCGCGCTGAAGACATCTTCCAACGACGTGCTCTTCCCTGCCACCTGTTCGAGCCGTTCGCTATCAAACATGTCGCCGCGCGCGTTCTCCGCTTCGGTGACACCGTCGGTCACGAGGATCAGCCGATCTCCCGGCCGCATCTGGCAGCGGTCGCTCGCATAGGTTGCATCGGCCAACAGTCCGACCGGCAGATTGCCGTGCGCTGGACGCAGCACATCGTTGCCGCAGATCCACACCGGAGGAACGTGGCCGCAGTTGACATATTCGAGATCGCCGTCATGGCGCAGGCGAGTAATGATCATGGTCGCGTACTTCTCGCCTATGTGTTTGTAGGTGAAGAAGCGATTGACCGCATCGACGATCTCCACCAGAGGCATGCCCGAAATCAGTTGCGAATAAACCATGCCTTGCAGAATCGAGGCCAGCAGCGCGGCCGAAACTCCCTTACCACTGACGTCGGCGAGAACAACGGCCAGGCCTTGAGGAGTATTCACAGCCTCAAAGAAGTCGCCTCCGATTTCCTTGCAGGACATGTTTCGTCCGTTGACGCGTGCAAACGGAACTTCGGGAAGAGTAACCGCCAGCAACCGTTGCTGAATCGAGGCTGCGATCCCAAGTTCCTGCTGGTAGCGGCGACCTGCCTCTTCGGCCTGCACCAGGCGCGCATTCTCGATCAACTGCGCAGCTTCGGTGGCGATCGCCCGCAGAATGTCGTGGCTGACGCTCGTGATATCGCGCGAGGCAAAACGCGAGTCGACATAGAGCGCGCCGATTACCTCCGTACCAGCCGGTTGCTCGGCGCGCGTGGTTTGCACCAGCGGCCGGCGCAGCGGCATGCAGATCACGGTGCGGAGATCGAAAGCGACGATGCTCTGCCGCTGCTGCACATCGAGCATCTGGCTGGTGTCGGTGACCAGGTATTCGGAGTTCGAGGTCAAAGCGCCTTCGAGCACCGAACGGGAGATTGTCTTGTCGTCAAGCAGCGGCTCGCCCTTCGAGGTCCTTCCGGCGGCCAGCGACAGATTGCCTTCGATGTCGCGCAGGAAGATATAGCCGCGTTCGGCGCGGGTCAACTTTAACGTGGCGTCGAGCAACGTGACCAGAATCTCGTCGAGCACACCGATGGTGTTCAGCTTGCGCGCCGCTTCCATGAAGAGCGTGAGCTTTTCGAGATCGCTGGCTTCGGGAGCGATCTGAATGCCCGAGATCTGGCTGAGAAACTCTCGCGCCGTATTTGAAGTCGCGTGCAGCGGGTGAAAGATCAGGTAGGCAATATCGCGCGCACCAAATTCCAGCCGGTCATTGCGCTGCAGTTTTTGGCGTTCCACGCGCTGGCCGTTGACGAAGGTGCCATGCTTGCTACCGTTGTCGACAACAAAGAACTCTCCGTTTTCAGCGACGATCGAAGCATGCTCGCGCGACACCCGCGGATCGGCGATCACCAGGTCGCGGTCGACCTTGCGGCCCACCGTGTAAGGAGTGTGATTCAGCGAAAGCGTCTGCTGATCGCTTCCCTGCACAAAGATCGCGACCGGAAAAATACTGGATATCCCCGAATGCGTCGAAATCGGCATGGAATCCTGATTCTCCTGCGCGGCCGTCGTGCTGCGGCCCTCACGCTGCGGCTACCGCGGTTGGGACGGTGAAAAAAGTCTACCGCCGGCATCCGCCCAATGCATTCTACGACGAGCGCGGCTCTAGCGACGTGTCAAAAATCCGCCGCCTTCCCAGAATCAGCATCGCAACTGCAACAACGAAGGGTGTCACGAGCACCGTGTACAGCGGGATTGTATGGACTCGCTCGACGGTGGCCACCGGCAAAATGAACGAAAGTCCCGCCAGGACGCCGCACCAGAACCATTGCCAACCGAGCATGCCGACCACGACTATAAACAGCGTCCTAGTTCCGAGGCTTCCACGCCAAATCATCCGCCGTTTTTTCAGCATGACTAGCAACGCTGGAAGCAAGAGCACTTGATTGTACGGCCCGAAGCTTGGGACGACGAGATCCGTTATGGCCAGCACCAGGCAGACCGTGAAAGCGAAGACCTCGCTATTCGCCGCCTGTCGCCGCTCTTTCCAGCAAACCGCAATCATGCCCGCCAGCGCCGTGAGTTCAATGAGCCGACCCCAGGGCCTGCCCAGTTCTATATCCATCACCGACATTTCTCCGGTATAGGCGCGATATTCGCGAACCGAATGCAAGAAGCGGAAAATCCAATGTGGCAGATACCACTCCGAAGCAGCACACAGGATAACCATGGTCAACAGAAATGACAGGGCCCATCGGTAGCGGCGACGCCAGTCAGTTAGCATCCATAGGGTCAACCAGAGCAGCATCAGCCACACCAGTTGCGGCTTGATCGTGGCCAATGCCAGAAAAATGCCGGCGGGCACGTGATGATCGGTAGTCAACAGCGCTATTGCAATCGCCAGCAGCGGAAAAACAAGCAGTGTAATCTGCTGCAGTTTTAGCCCCTGCAGAACCGGCAGGGTGCCGAGGCTTAGGGCGATCAGGGCCGCCTGTCCCCACCACGGCACCGGCCAGTGAAGTACCCTGAGCCACAACGGAACCATCAGGACCATGAGCGCGAGCAACAGCCAATAGAATCCCTCCTGCACGCGCGCAAACGGAAGATGGAGGGTCGGCGCAAGGCCGAAGGCGATGTAAACGGGGTAATAGAATCCCTGTTGATAATCCTGGCCCACACCCGGCGAATCGGGACCAAGCACCCGACCGTAAAATCCCAACTGAATCTCGTGCGTGACCTCCATCGTGTAGGGATCGCGGCCGTGCCAAAGCAATTCTCTGGCTCCCACCCATCGTGGATATAAGTCGGAAAAATTTCCCCGCGCACGGCTGTGAAAAGCCGGATCGCCGTACTGGTATCGAAACAGAACGCGGCTGGCGTAGAGCCATGTTCCCACCGCGCAAACCATGGCTCCTATCACCAGCCAGGTTCTCCATCGGTCGATTGACATGTCCTGCATGCTCAGGCAGGCTCCATCGCCGGCGCGGCCCCTCGCAGCAGCCTGAAAAAGAGCGCCACAATCACCACGCCAAAGATGAAAAACAGTTTGACGTCCCACAGCAAGAAAACATAGAGCGGCGTGAGAAACAGGAGCGACAGCAGTAAGAGGCGTCCCTTTTCGTATTCGTGCGCTGCACTCGTAAGGGCAGCGCTGAGCAGAAATAGAACCAGGGGCAGCAGCAGCGTCAGTTCATAGGAGAGAGCGTGAAAGCTCACGAGAATGGTGGTAACGCATGCGAGGCAGAAATTATGGCTTATCGAATCCTTGCCTTCACGGATTCTGCGCCACGCCAGCACGAAGACTGCGATCGACGATGCCGAAGTCAATAGCCACCCGGCCAATTTAGAGAAATGCCCTACCAGGGTTCCAAACAGGCCACGAAGATTCGGCACAACCTCAGGCTCGATCGAGCCGGCCCGCTCTACAAACGAAACGAACCGGACGTACTCCAGCGGCCATCCCCATCCCATGATCGCCACTCCGACTCCCATCAGAACCAGTCCGACAACGACGAAGCCCAACAGGACGCGCCAGCGTCTGCCAGCTAGCAACAGCGCCAAAGGGACGACGATGTGGGGCCGAAACAGACCCATCCCCAGCCACGCCCCAGCGACTGTATCTGCACCCTGATCCAGCTTCGTCAATGCCACCACCGCCAGGAACATTAACAAAATCGCGTCTTGTCCCTGAAGCAGGCCGTTCATCAATGGGAAAAAAGCCAACACGCCGAGCCCGAGCAGAGCCGGGTGCACGTCTCGAATCGGAGAGAACCGCCTCAGCAGAAATACACTGGCCGCCAGCAGGGCCACGTTCAGCGTAGTCCAGACCAAATAGGCTGGCCAGAATCCTAGGAACGTGAATGGAACGAACAGCAGCGCCTCAAAGGGTGGATGATTAAAAGGCAAGGCTCCTAGCCGGATCGGAACATCGGGAGCAAATTTTAGCTGTTCTTTGTATTGAACATCGAGGTCATAAAGCACGTGCGCACGCCGTTCCTGAAGAAGCCGCCCGCTGACATAGTAGATGGCGAAGTCCTGATAACCCTTTCGAAGACGCGGCACCACCCAAAGTAACGGTGTCAGGTCACAAATGGCCATTGCAACTAGAAAGACCGTGAGTTGGAGATTTCTTTTCCGGGCGGAAGTAGCAGTGATCATGTCCAATTGTGGCGACCTATGATTCTATAATCCCGGCAGATGCTTACGCGCGCAATATCGACAAGGGGCACCCGTGCGACGTTTGCTGCGATTCTCTTCTTCGGACTCCTGGCCCTGACGGCACGCCCCGCCACCGATTCCGACCTCTGGTGGCATCTTCGTACCGGCCAGTGGATTGTGGAAACAGGCCACGTACCGCACGTCGACCCGTTCTCCTTCACCCGCGCCGGGCACGCCTGGGTAGCGCATGAGTGGCTGTCGGAGGTCGTATTCTACGAACTCTGGAAGCACGGTGGTACTGCCGCTCTCATTGTTTTCTCCGCTCTCGTTACGACTGCTGGCTTCATGCTGCTCTACCGCCGCTGTCTTTCCCGGGGCCAAGAACCGCACTGGGCTGCCGCCGCAACCGCTCTTGGCGCTCTGGCTGCCGCTCCCGCCTGGGGAGTGCGCCCACAGATGTTCACATTTTTGCTGGCTAGCCTGCTTCTCTATCTACTCGAAGCAGGTGAGTTTCATCCCAGGCTTCTATTGTGGATACCTCCAATTTTTGTTGTGTGGCTGAACCTGCACGCTGGATTCGCTCTCGCCCCAGCTCTCTTAGCCGCCTATGGACTCGGCGGTCTTCTAGAAACCGCCTTCGGACACACTGCCTGGACCGAGGCCCGGCCTATTCTTTTGCGGACCCTGTTGCTGTTCGGGGTCTGCCTGTTGTTGATCCCGCTGAACCCCAACGGAACAGAACTTTACCGTTATCCGTTCGACACGCTCCGTTCGCAAGAACTCCGCTCACTAATCGGCGAATGGCGCTCGCCGGACTTCCATCGCAGCCTTTACCGGCCATTCCTGCTGGTATCGTTGCTGCTTGTGGTCGCACTAGCGTCCTCCCGTTCGCGCCCACGCGGACGAGTGATCGTCCTCCTGCTTTTTGCGATGGTCGCGGCGCTCGACGCCGCCCGCCATGTACCGATTTTCATTTTGATAGCGATGCCGGTGATCGCCGCCGCGATTCCGGCGGGTAAAGGAGAATGGCACGCAACGCATGTGTTTTCCCGGTTCCAGCGTGGTGTCAATGTGGCGGCGATCCTACTGATGGTCGCATTCGCGCTGGCGAGATGGGTTAGCCTGGCCCGAACCCAGGATGCCGCTGAGGCGGCGCAGTTCCCTCGATCCTCGGTGGCATTCCTGCATTCCGGAAAATATCCTCAGGACCTTTTCGTAAATTACGACTGGGGAGGCTATACCATCTGGAAGCTTTATCCCGAATATCGCGTATTCGTTGACGGACGCTCCGACCTCTACGGCGACGACCTTCTGCGACAGGCGATTACGACGGCCGTGGAGCTTAGAACTGGCTGGCGCGATGTGCTGGACAATTGGAATATACAGACCGTTCTCATCCCTCCATCCTGCGCGCTGGCTCAGGCGCTGCGACTCGATCCCAATTGGTATCCCGTTTTCACTGATTCGCAGGCGGTTGTTCTATTACGGAGGTACCCTCTGGCTCCAAAAACGGGTCTTAGCAGTGCCTTCACTGCTGCAAAATGAAAAAATGGTTCCCACAGCGTCCGGAATCTGCGAAACTGATACATACGGAAAACTTAAGCTCATCAACCGATGAGCTTGAACGCTTATCAAGGAGCCCGGTAATGCCTGATCTAGCTAAGCTCTTGTGGTGCAACGAGGAAGGACAGGATATTGCAGAATATGCCGTGATGCTGGCCGTGATTCTGGTCATAGTTATTGGAACGATCCGGCTGATTGGCACCAACGCGAATAATGTCTTCTCGTCAGTCGCCAGTTCGATCCAATGAGGCGCTGCAACTGCAAGGAGTGCAATGAACCGTAGTCGTTTGTTGATGATCGGCGGTTTGGCGCTGGCGATCGGCCTGCTCGTCAGCTATTCCGTTTATACCCGTCTGCGCGCCTCGGTTGGAATAAATAACGCAGCAATTGGAGCGCCGGTGGTGGTGGCGGCCAATGACATCGAGGTTGGAGCCAAGTTGACGGCCAACGACCTGCGCGTGGTCTCGCTGCCTCCGTCGGCGATCCCTCCCGGCGCTTTTTCTTCCCCCTCCAAGGTTCTCGGCCGCGGCGCGGTTTTGCCGATCAATAAAGGTGACTTCATTCTGCCGGGCAAACTGGCTGCGCTTGATGCGGGCGCTGGGCTGCCTTCGATGATTCCGCAAGGGATGCGAGCCGTTTCCGTGCGTGTGAACGACGTTGTCTCCGTCGCTGGCTTCGTGCAGCCGGGCACTCGCGTGGATGTTCTTTCCACCGGAAATGGCGGCGGCGACAAGCAGACCATCACCGTGCTGCAGAACGTGGCCGTGATCGCTGTCGGCGGCAGCCTGCTGGAACGCCTAAGTGCCGGAGAGCAGTCGGCTCCGGTCATTACTCTCCTGGTATCTCCCGACGACGCGCAGAAGTTGGCGCTCGCTTCCCAGGAGGGAAGAATTCAGCTAGCCTTGCGCAATCCGCTTGACACGAAAAAGGAAGGCATCGGCGCCACGCGGATGGCTTCGTTATATATGGGCGAGAAACCGGTGGCCACGGAAGCAAGACCAAGGGCCCAAAAGGTGGCGGCGAAAGTTGCGCCGCCGACTCCGTCGCCCTACCAGGTGGAAATGATTCGTGGCAGTAAACGGGATGAAACCAAGTTTGAAGATAAGTAGACTGCCTGACAGCAACGCCTCACGTTCCTTCATGCCTATAGATAGGTTAGTTAGTCCGTTCATTCCGGGGAGTAGGTTTACTCGGGCGCCTCTGGCGGTTGCGGCCATTCTGGTGCTGGCATCGACTTGTCTGTTCGCAAGCAAGCTGCCGCTCGATGACAAACCTGACGGAGCGCCGGCTGGCCCGGCATCTTCCTCTCCTTCTTCTCCACAAACCGCTGCTTCCCCCGGACAGACCGCTACTTCCAATACGACCACGCCACAAAGCGTGACCGAAGGCGCGGCTCCTTTGCGCGTGATGGTTGGGAAATCGCTGCTCATCAATACCACGGAGCGGCTCAAGCGCATCTCTGTCACCGACCCCGCTGTTGCCGACGCGCTCGTCGTGACCCCCACGCAGGTTTTGGTAAACGGCCTTGCCCCCGGCGAGGTCTCGCTCTTGATATGGGATGAACTGGAGCGCTCTCGCAGCTTCGATCTTCGCGTCGACGTCGATATCAGCGCCGCTTCGGAAGAGATGCATCGCCTTTTTCCCGATGAGCAAATTAACGTGACGCCCTCTCGTTCGGCCATCGTTCTTTCGGGGCACGTCACCACCGAGGATGTCGCCAAGCATGCCGGCTCGCTCGCTTCGGCATACTCCAAGAACGTGGTCAATGTGCTTACCTTTGGACCCGTGGGCGCAGAAGAAGTGCTGCTGGAAGTCAAGTTCGCCGAAGTGGACCGCACCGCACTAACCCAGGTTGGCTTTAACCTGTTCTCCACGGGCGCTGGAAACACAATCGGTACCACGACAACAGGACAGTTCGGTTCACTTACCACATCCCCTATCTCCAATGGGACCAATAGTAACGGCACCGGCACCACCTCAACTACCACGACGGTATCAAACCTGCTCAACCTGTTTTTCTTCAACCCTCAAGTCCATCTGGGAGCAGTAATTCAGGCTCTCCAGCAGAAGAATCTGCTCCAGATTCTCGCCGAGCCGAATCTGGTCGCCGTCAATGGCAAGGAAGCCAGTTTTCTCGCGGGCGGAGAATTTCCCTTTCCCGTCGTCCAGCCTGGCGCTGGCGGTATCGCCACCGTGACCGTTCAGTTTCGTGAGTTTGGCGTCCGCTTGAAATTTACCCCAGTGATTCAGCCGAATGGCAACATTCATCTGCATGTTGTTCCCGAGGTAAGTACCCTGGACTTCGCGGATGCCGTCACCGTCTCCGGAACCACGATTCCCGCCATCAGCACGCGCAAAGCGGATACCGAATTCGAACTGCAGGATGGCCAGAGCTTTGTCATCGCCGGCCTCATGGATAACCGGGTCACGAATATCGCGAATAAGCTTCCCTGGCTCGGCGATATCCCGATCATCGGCACTTTTTTCAAGAGCAAGAGCGATCAGAAGAGCAATTCCGAATTAATGGTTTTGTGCACGGTTCGGCGGATTTCACCGAGCACTCAGGCGCCGCAGGTTCCGACGGGTCCGGAGCCGATTTTGAACAAGGGCAAGTTCGACGGCAAAAAACCAATTTAAGGTGTTGAACCATTGACGTTTGCGCTCACAACGCTTTTCAATGATTCAATGCCTCAATGCTTCACTTGGCTGAATGATTTCATAGCAGTGGGGGCGAGTCATGCCGGGATTGTCAGTAGCCATTTTCGCCACGGACAATGACCAGCGCGCGGTTCTGCAGGTTCTGGTGGATGGCACTAGTGTCGCCCGAACCGTCTGTAGTAACGCGACCCTGCCCCAAGCCGCCAGCGATCCGGTGATCCGCAAAACGCAAGCCTTTGCGCCTGAGGTGCTGCTGGTCGATATCGCCAGCGACGGCATCCCGGCGGCTCTGCGAGCCATCGAATTGCTTCATCAGGAACTCCCCGACGCCGCCGTCTTCGGCATCGGCCCCATGACTCAGCCGCAATTAATCGTCAACGCCATGCGGGCCGGCGTGCGCGAATACATAGAGCGCCCCACCAGTACCACCGATCTGCTGGAGGCCTTCGTCCGCTTGACCACCACCCGCCGTAAACCCGGCCGCGAAGGTTCCAGGGGCAAGGTTTTCACCATCGTGAACGCCAAGGGCGGCAGCGGCGCCACCACCGTAGCCGTGAATCTCGCCCTGGCCTTGCAATCGCTCCATCACAGCACGGCCCTGGTGGACTTAGCTCCGCTCGGCCATTGCGCCTTGCATCTCAATCTCAAGCCCGCCTTCACCGTCTCTGACGCACTCGCTAACCTCCACCGCTTGGATTGGGCTCTGCTCGAAAGCTTTATGGCCGTTCACGATCGCGGATTGCATGTGCTGACTGGGTCCGCAACTCCCCAGCTCGTCGAGCCATCCGCTTCCGATTTTGCCCGTCTGTTTGACACCATCGTCGGCCACTTTCACTACGTCGTGGTCGACGCGTCCTCGCGGCTCGATAGCGCGACTCGCCTCGTCAGCAACCTCTCCGAGAAAGTTTTACTCATCGCCCATGCCGATGTTGCCTCGTTATGGAGCGCCGGAAGGGTCGCTCAGTATCTCGGAGAGAGCGGTTCGCGCGACCGCTTTGCGCTGGTGCTGAACCGTTATCGCAAGGTGACCGGCTTCAACGAGACGGAAACGGAAGCCGCCATAGGGGCGCCCGTTTTGTGGCGAATTCCCAACCAATATTTTGCCGTTTCGACCGCCATCGATCGCGGCGTTCCCTTGATGCACCAGGCCACAACCGACATTTCACGTTCCATTTTTGGCCTCGCCGAACACTTGACCGAAGATGATCTGGAATTGAAACGCACGGCGTGGTCGTTGTTCAAGACAGTGTAGACATTGAGCCATTGAATCATTGAGCCATTAATTCATTACATAATGAGCTGATGAAGAAATGATTCCCTGGCGAAATGATTCAATGACTAAATGATTCAATAGCATTATGGCCAATCTGCAAGCCTTCGAACGGAGCGAGTACCAGCAGGTCAAAGCCGACCTGCATCGCAAGATCCTCGACCGCCTCGATCTCGAGAAACTCGGCCGCACCACGGGAGACTCGGCTCGCGAAGAAGTTCTCATCCTGATCCGCAACTCGGTCAACAGCGAAGCCGTTCCTCTCAGCTTCGCCGAGCGCGAACAGTTGTCGCGCGAGATTCTCGACGAAATCTTCGGCCTCGGCCCGCTCGAGCCACTGCTCAAGGATCCGACCATTTCCGACATTCTCGTCAACCGCTTCGATCGCGTTTACGTCGAGCGTGCCGGCAAACTGGAAATCACCGGCCTGTCGTTTAAAGATAATCAGCACTTGATGCAGATTATCGACCGCATCGTCTCCCGCATTGGACGCCGCGTCGACGAGTCGTCTCCGATGGTCGACGCCCGCCTGCAGGATGGCTCCCGCGTCAACGCCATCATTCCGCCGCTGGCGCTCGATGGAGCCTGCCTCTCGATTCGCCGCTTCGGCCGCGATCCCATCACCGCGCGCAACATGCTCGACAACAAGACTCTGACCGGCCCCATGCTCGAACTGCTCTCGGCCGTCGTCAAGGGTCGCCTCAATGTGATCATCTCCGGAGGAACCGGCGCCGGCAAGACTACCGTCCTTAATGTACTTTCTGGATACATCCCGAACTCCGAGCGCATTGTCACCATCGAAGACGCGGCCGAATTACAGCTCAAGCAGGAGCACATCGTCCGTCTAGAAACTCGACCGCCCAACATCGAAGGCAAAGGTTCCGTCCGCATGCGGCAACTCGTCATCAACAGCCTGCGTATGCGGCCCGATCGCATCGTGGTCGGCGAGGTGCGCGGTGAAGAAGCTTTCGACATGCTCCAGGCCATGAATACCGGTCACGAGGGTTCGCTTACCACCGTCCACGCCAACTCGCCGCGCGACGCGCTGGCGCGTATTGAAAACATGGTTTCAATGGCCAATCTCAATATCCCCGAGCGTGCCATTCGCCACCAGATCGCCAATGCCGTTCACGCTGTCGTCCAGGTTGCGCGTCTTTCTGACGGATCGCGCAAGCTGATCACAATCTCGGAAGTTACCGGCATGGACGGAGACATGATCACGCTGCAGGATATTTTTGTCTTCGATCGCAGCGGCATCGACGAGAGCGGCAAGGTCCGCGGCCTCTTCCGGGGCACGGGCAACCCGCCCCATTTTGCCGAGCGCCTCGCCACCGCCGGCTGCCGGCTCAATCCCTCGCTCTTCGAGTCGCGGATGGAGGTATAGAAATGCCCCTCCTTGTCGCTGCGATAATTTTCGTCGTGGTTTCCGTGGCTGTCTTTGTTGGGATGACCTTGCTCGATCAGCGCGAGGCGCAGGCCCGCATTCTCCGCGACCGGCTTTCCACGGTTCAGAAGACCGACGAACAATCGGTGCAGGATGTCGCTTTTCTGCGCGATGAACTGCTCAGCCGCATCCCTGCCTTTGACACCATGCTGCGCCGTTCCGAGCGCGTCTCCCTTCTGCAAAAGATGCTGGCCCAGGGCAACGTCGATGTGCGCGCGGGAAACTTCCTCATGCTGTGCGTCGTTTTCGGATTGCTCTTCGGCTTGATGGGTTACGTGGCCGGCGGCAACGTCCTCTTCGGCTGGGCCGGCCTGATGCTCGGCTTTTTCATTCCCTACGCGTACGCATCGAATATGCGGAAGAAGCGCTTTTCGAAATTCGAAGAAAAATTTCCTGAGGCGATCGACACCCTCGCCCGCGCTGTTCGCGCTGGCCACGCATTCACCACCGCTCTGGAAATGATCGCCAACGAAGTTTCCGAGCCGGTTGCCGGAGAATTCCGTCAGCTTTACGAAGAGCAAAAATTCGGCCTGCCCGTACGCGACGCTCTGCTCAACCTGGCCGACCGTATTCCTCTCGTCGACGTAAAATTTTTCGTCACGGCTGTGATGCTGCAGCGCGAAACCGGCGGCAATCTGGCCGAGATTCTCGACAATCTGTCCTATGTCATCCGAGAGCGCTTCAAAATCCTGCGCCAGGTGCGAGTACACACCGCCCAGGGACGACTCACCATGGTCCTGCTGATGGCACTTCCACCCGTGATCGTCGTCATCATGCAAATCATAAACCCGGGATTTATTAGGCCACTTTTTACAGACCCGATAGGACACGCTCTGATCGTAGGCGGCATCACTTTGCAAACGCTGGGTTACTTTTTCATTCGCAGAATTATAAGGATTCAAGTGTGATGAATCGGTCGTTAGTCGGTGGTCGTTAGCTGTTCGGAGGTTTTGCCAACGACCAATGACCAACGACGAACGACGAACGACTGAAGTAAAGGTTTAACGCATGTTGCTGCTGGCACTCTCAATTTTTATTTTTCTGACGATCGCAGTGATCGTGTTCGCCTTCGGAGCGGCTGTGGTCACGCCCTCCTCCGTGCTCGGTTCCCGCCTGCGCGAAATCGGCTGGCAGAGGCCGGCCGCCCAGGCAAAACCTGCCATCCGCGAGCGCATGCAGCAGGCGCTCGACCCGCTCAGCCGAGCTCTGCCCCTCTCTCCCACGAATGTTTCTCAAACTCGCGCCTGGCTGATTCAAGCGGGATACCGCAGTCCGCAGCACGTGACCATCTACCGCGGTCTGCGCGTCTTGTTTGCGGCCGTCGGTTTCCTCTCTGTCTTCGCGGTCACCGGCTTCGGATCGCCTCTGCTGCTTTTGGGCATAACCGCCTTCGGCTTTTTTGTTCCGCGCTTCTTGCTGAAAAGGAAACTCAAAGAACGGCAGCTCCGCATTCGCCTTGGTCTTCCCGATGCCCTGGACTTAACCGTCATCTGCGTGGAGGCCGGCTTGTCACTCGATCAGGCCATGATGCGGGTCGGTCAGGATCTTAGCCACGCGCATCCTGAATTGAGCGGTGAGTTCCATCTGTTCGACCTCGAAACGCGAGCTGGAAAGCCGCGCGTCGAAGCCCTGCGCAATCTCTCTGAGCGCACCGGCGTCGAAGATATTCGCTCGCTCGTTGGAACCCTGATTCAAACCGACCGTTTCGGAACCAGCGTGGCCCAGGCTCTGCGCGTCCATTCCGATTCTCTGCGCACCGAACGCCGCCAGCGCGCCGAAGAGCAAGCCGCCAAGACCACGGTCAAAATGATCATTCCCCTGGTCCTCTTCGTCATGCCCTCTCTAATCTTCGTCACCGTAGGGCCAGCCGTAATTCAGTTGATGCACATCTTCCTCCCAGTCGCCGGCGGCAAACGGTGAACCAGTGAACCTGATTTGTAATTGGCAATTTGTAATCTGTAATTTCACCCGCCGGACCCTTTCCCGATTCCAATTACAAATTACAAATCACCAATATCACCAATCACAAATTATTAGGAAGTGATCATGTCCACGCGCGGGCCCAAGACCTACGCTTTCAATCGGACTCGCACCACCTATCTCGCCACCGATCTGGCGATTGCGCGCACACACTGGTCCCGCTTTCGTGGACTAATGGCCACCGACTCGTCGCGCTTTTCCCATGGCCAGGGGCTGTGGATCAACCCCTCTCATGGCATCCACACCTTCGCCATGCGCTTCCCCATCGATGCCGTGTATCTCGACCACGAGAGAATTGTTGTTCATTTGGAAGAAGACTTGAAGCCATGGCGTATGGCCGCCATTCGCAGGCGCGCAGCTTCGGTGCTGGAACTTCCAACCGGCGTCATCCGCGCGTCCCTCACCGCCGTCGGCGATCAGATAGATATTGTCGTCGAGCACCCAATCTCAGAGGCTGCCTGAAGAATTGTTTAGCGGCCTACCGGAACTTCGATCGGGTCGACCTGCAGCTTGAGGCCTTCTACCTGCCGCACCACAATGCGTTCGCCCGCCGGAACCGCGACGGTCGACACTGCGTCCCACAACTCGCCGTGCACGAAAATCTTACCCGTCGGAGCGAGCGCAGTTTGCGCGATTCCGATTTCTCCAATCAAGCCCTGTCTGCCGGTGACAATCTTGTTGCGCCGGGCGTGCACTGCGATGCTCATCAGAAATGCGGTAATAATTCCAAATGGAATGGCGACCGCAAGCGCTGTCAACAAGTGCACGCGCATTTCGGGGATGGGCGCATCGACGAGCAGCAAGCCGCCCAGGGTGAGAAGCAATATTCCGCCCGACGTCAGAATGCCGTGACTGGGAAACTTCGCTTCCGCGACGAAGAGGGCGAACGCCACCAGAATCATCGCCAGCGCCGCGAAACGAATCGGCAAAAGGTGCATGGCGAACGCCGCGAGAACAATAAAGATCACTCCAATAGTGCCCGGCACGACCGCTCCTGGATGGTTGAATTCCACATACAGACACAATGCGCCCACCAGCAGAATGATCAACGTGATATTCGGATCCATAATGTAGGAAAGGATCTGCTCCTTGAGTGTCATCCGGTAGTTGCGCACGGCCTGTCCGGCCAGGTTGAGCGTCACCGTGGAGCCGTCGAAGCGCTTAAAACTCTTTCCATTCATCTGCCGGAACAAATCCTGTTCGCTCGGCGCGACGTATTCGATCAGCTTTTTGTCGAGGGCCTCCTGTTCAGTGAATGACTTCGATTCACGCACCGCGCTTTCAGCGAGTTCGACGTTGCGTCCGCGCTTCGATGCCACGGAGCGCATCAGCGCCGCCGCGTCATTTTCGATCTTCTTCATCATGGTTTCGTCGGGCTTGCCGAAGAGCGTCACCGGGTGTGCCGCTCCGGCGTTGGTTCCCGGCGCCATGGCAGCCACGTCCGCCGCTTCAAGAATGAAAATGCCCGCCGAACCCGCCCGGCTCCCTGCAGGGGTTACATAGACAATCACCGGAACCGGCGAGGCGACAATCTTGTCGATGATTTCGCGCGTCGAATCCACCAGGCCTCCCGGCGTGTTCATTTCAATCAGAACCGCCTGATCGTGATTCGCGGCTGCCGAATCCAAAGCTCGGCCGATATATTCCACCGTCACCGGTTGGATGGCATCGTCAACTGTGATCTTCAGCACCTCGCCATAACCGCATGCCGCCAGCACCAAAAAATAGGTAGCAGCGGCAAAAAGGAATCGCGCAGTCGATCGACCGGTAACTGAGAACCGAGAACTGAGAACTGCTTTGCAAGCGTTCATTGCGCCGGACCTTTCTCCGCAAGCTTGGCTGCTAGAACACGCTTCATTTCCTGGCCGGAGACGTTTCCAGGCTCGAGTTGCAGGGCACGGTTGATGTTCTGAGCGGCTGCGTCCATTTTGTTTTCCCTCAAATCGAGCTTCCCCAGAATCAGGTAGGCCTCGGCCGACTCGCGGACCCGCAGCGATGCCTCAGCCTGAGTGCGAGCCTCCACGCCCTCTCCCCGAGCCTCGTAATCTTCGGCGAGGGCGTTGAGCGGAGCCGTGCTCGAAGGATCGACCACCGCGGCGTGGCGAAACTCCGCTTCAGCTTCTTCCGTGAATCCGTGGGCCAGCAATTCCCTCCCGAGCTCTACATGAAAGCGCGCGTGCGCCCGCGGATCGGAGCGGGCAAAACGTTCCTCAGCCCAACTGCCGATCTGCATTGTCATCTGCCGGAAAGTGTCTTCTTCATAGTTGTGCTTGATGCGATCGGCCGGGATCTTCATCGCCGCGGCCATCGTTGCCGTTCCGACCGCCGTTGACGCCAGAGAGTCCAGCATGGACTTCGCTTCCCCGTCATTGGGACGATGATCCAGTGCCGTGTGCAGTTCCCGAATGGCGCCCGCGCGATCGCCATTCTGCGCCAGCGTTGCCGCCAGGTTGAAGTGATAGTCGGCATCGCTCGGATCATTTTGAATCGCGCGCTCGAAGTACTCCGCCGCCCTCTTTTGTCCGCGGTGGACAACAACGACTCCCAAATTGTTGTAAACCTCAGCCAACGGTACTTGCGCCGCCACGAATTCAAAAGCGTTTTCCGATCTGGCGTAATCGCCGTGCGCGTAGGCCGCCAGCCCGAGATAGAAATTCGCTTCGCGCGCCACCGCTCCCGACATGAGCGGAGAATGTTGCACCTGGCTTAAGGCAACGATGGCGGACTCATAGGAGCGCTGAGCATAGTATGTCTTGCCCAGTTCCAGCCAGGCCGGCGCGTAATCTGGCTCGATGCGGGTCGCTTCGCGATAGTGCTGCACGCGGTCCTCTACCGTCGTCGCCAGCAAACCGCGAACGTAATTTTCCTGCGCGTCGAGGCGTACGGTAGCGACACTACCAAGATACTTGTCCTTGGGTTCGGAAAAGTCGGTTCGCATCACGCGCAGCAAATCCCAAGCCAGCGCCGACTGCAGCGTGCCCAACTCGGCCAGGGATGCCGATTCGGAAACGGCGGGCAACAGCCTTTGCCCTCGCATGTCCAGCAACTGCGCGCTCACGCTTAGCCGTTCCCCATCGTAGCGGTAAGAACCGAGCACAACGTAATCGACATCCATCTGCTCCGCGAGACGATAGAGCGTCGCCCTCGACGCGTGCACTCCGGCTGGAACCCCCTGCCGATCATAGGCCCGCAGCCGTTCCTCGCGGCTGGCAACGTACAGAGCAGGCGAGTTGAGCTGCTCATGGAATGTTTCGGGAAACGATTCGCCGACCCACTCCAGGCCCGGCGTGGGAGAACCATTCTCGAATGGAATCACGACCATTGTGTGGCCGACAATGCTATGAACAGCCATGCTTTGGACTGGCGTGCCATGGCCTGCCACAGAAGGGTCGGTCACGGAAGAACTCTGGGCATGGATGCGCGGAAGGATCAACAGCGAGATAAGAAAGGCGAAAACAGCGGCGCGTTTCACGACAATCCAATTATATCGGCAGCGTCGATGAACACCGTCACGCCCGCCGCCGGCTTGCTGAAACCGAGCCTTCTGTGACGATACGCTCTTCGCCCAACGACCGGGATTTCCCCGAGGCATCAGCGTGCGATTCGGTCCATCCCGGCAGGTCGTCGCTGCCGGTGATGAGCCGTGCTCCCCGCTCATAGGTGAAATAAGACCAAGCCCACTGAATCATGACCATCAAACGGTTGCGAAAGCCAATCAGGAAAAAAATGTGGATAAACAACCAGGCCAGCCACGCGAAATACCCGGACAGTTCAAATCTGCCAATCTGGGCGACGGCTGCAGCACGCCCAATGGTGGCCAGGCTTCCCTTATCGTGGTAATGAAAATTGCGCCGCGGCTGATGTTCCAGGTCGCGCGCAATGGTCTCTGCGGCCCAAGCGCCCTCTTGAATCGCGACTTGGGCAACTCCCGGAAGCAGCTTGCCGTTTTCGTCGTTCAGCGCCGCCAGGTCGCCGATCACGAATACCTCCGGATGACCGGGAACGCTCAGGTCTCCCTGCACCAGCACGCGCCCCGCGCGATCGACCGGCGCACCGAGTTTCCGGCCAAGTGGCGAAGCCGCAACCCCCGCCGCCCATAACACCACCTGCGCGAGGATCTTTTGCTCGCCGACCCACACCGCGCCCGGTTCGATCTGTGTGACCATCTTCGATGTCCAGACCTCAACCCCCAGGCGTTGCAGTTGCTGCTCAGCTTTGCGGGATAGCTCTTCAGAATAAGCAGCCAGGACGCGAGGCCCGCCCTCAATCAGCAAAATTCGCGATTGCCGCGGATCGAAATTACGAAACTCATGATTCAACGCATGGTGTGCAATCTCGGCCAGTGTGCCTGCAAGTTCGACCCCCGTTGGACCACCTCCAACCACGACAAACTGCAGCGGGTTCTGGATGTGCGGCTGATTGCTCTTCTCCAGTTCAGCATTTTGCCGTTCCGCCAATTCGAAGGCCAGCAAAACGCGGCGCCGGATCTCCAGCGCATCTTCAATCGTCTTCAGCCCGGGAGCCAGCGGCTCCCACTCCTCGTGCCCAAAGTAAGCATGAGTAGCGCCCGAGGCGAGGATCAGGAAGTCATAATCGATCGCTTGCTGCCTGGTAATAATTTGCTTTTGCTGCAAATTGAAATCCACGACTTCCTCAAGCAGCACTTCAAGATTGGAGCGTCCGCGCAGAATCCAGCGGATGGGCATGGCAATCTCGCCCGGGGACAGCCCGGCAGTCGCAACCTGGTAAAGCAGGGGTTGAAAGGTGTGGTGGTTGCGACGGTCGATCAGCGTGACCTGCACCGGGAGTCGCGCCACGCGGCGGGCCGCGGTCAGCCCTCCAAAGCCGGAGCCAATGATCACTACCCGCGGTTTGGGACGGTCATTCGTTGCCATGCTTTGCCCCAGATGTCTTCGCTCGCATCCCTGCTATAGAGATGAACGAAAGGGCAATTCAGACGAAATTTTTTGTGCCCGGACAAAGTCGATGGGTGGAGCGCTCTGCGACCTTCTGCCGCCTTGTTTTGTTCCCACGCCGTTTTCGAAACTCCCAGACTTTGAAACCTTATACACTGCTTCTTGAACTTGATGACCCAGGCCCAACCCGCTTCGTCAGTCCAGCGATATCTCATCCCATCCGTTCGCGACATCATTTTTATTCTTCTTTTCTGGTCGTTGTTGGCGGGACCTTTGTCGAATCGCCCGCTGGCCGATGCCGATATCGGATGGCACATTCGAACCGGCGAACTGATTCTGGCCACGCATTCCCTTCCCCGCACCGATCCCTTTTCTTCCACCATGCAGGGTCAACCCTGGTTCGCCTGGGAGTGGCTCTACGACCTGGCGCTTGGAATTCTGCACCGAACGTGTGGACTGAATGGAGTGGTTTGGCTCTGCGCTTTGCTGGCAGCCGCAATTTTCGCGCTCCTGCTATCGCAACTCCTCCGCCGCGGAACCGGTCTGCTCTTGGCCGTCGTGCTCATGCTGCTGGCCGAGGCTGCTGCCATGATCCATCTATACGCGCGCCCGCACGTCGTCAGCTGGCTTTTTTCCTTGCTCTGGTTTGTCGCCCTGGATCGATGGGAAGCTTCGGGTCCCACCCACCCTCCGCGCTGGTTGCTCTGGTTCTTTCCTGTCTCGATGATTTTCTGGGTCAACCTGCATGGCGGTTGGCTCTTCGGATTCGCGCTGCTCGGAATCTACACGTTCGCCGCCGCCGTAGATTATGTCCGCGAAAAAGATGCCTTTGCCAGGGTTCGTGCAGCGCAAAGAGTTCGCGCCATGGCTGTGGTAATGGCGACTTCGGCAGCAGCAACATTTGCGAATCCCTTTGGATGGCATCTGCACGCCCACATTTACCGCTATTTAAGCGATTCCTACCTCATGAACCACATCGACGAGTTTCGCTCGCCCGATTTTCATGGATGGTCGCAGCGCGCCTTCGTCATCATCGTGGTGCTCACGATGGCAGCATTTGCAGGGAATCGCTCGTCGGCTCGTCCTTCAAATCGTTTCGCAGAAAGCCGCCATTCGAATCCTGAAAGACTCCGCCTCAGCCTCCTGCTAGTCGCACTCCTGTCGGTTTACGCCGGATTCTACTCGTCCCGCAACCTTCCGATTTCGTCGATGTTGCTGGTTTTAATTGCTGGCCCGATCCTTTGGCAAAATTTTGCTGCGATCGCGGGTAAGCCCGGCGCCTGGCGATGGCTGCGCAAGGCCACGGCCCGAATCGTGGATTTCTCTGACCGTATGGGCGCTCAAGAGTTGGCTCTTCGCGAACACCTCTGGCCGGTGCTCTCTGTCATCCTGGCCTTTGCGATCTGTCTTCACGGTGGAAGGCTGGGACGGCGTCAACTGTTTCACGCCGAGTTCGATCCGCAAAAAGTGCCGGCCGCAGCGGTCACTTTCCTGCAGAAAGAGAGCGTCTATGAACCGCCGGCTACCGAGCCGGTGTTCTCCACCGACGCCTGGGGAGGCTATCTCATCTATCGCATGTATCCCCAGCGGAAGGTCGTAATGGACGACCGTCACGACCTCTATGGCTCAGATCGCGTTCGCCAGTACCTGATTCTGACTCAGGGAGAACCAGGCTGGCAGGGTGTTCTGAAAGATTGGCACATTCGATCGACCCTCTTGCCAACCGACTCGACGCTGGCCAACCTGCTTCGTGAACTACCTCAGGATTGGCGCGTGGTCTACGAAGACAAGCTTGCGGTGGTGTTTGAGAGGCGTTAAGTGTTGCGCTCTGATCGCCTGCTCGAATTTACTCCAACTCCCTGCACCCTGAGCGCTTCTGCATCATCTGATGTAGTTAGATTTGACGGTGTTAGGCTGTATCGAGCCGCCGCGCGCAGCAACCCGGGGGCGCGATTTCCAAGTGAACGACACTATGACGCAGATTACGAGAACAGGTTTATCTGTTGCCAGTTGTCCGGAGACCTGTCGATGAAGGCGCAGTGTTTGCCGTTCACGCAGATTCCCCACACCAGCCGTCTCTTCCTGGATTATCTTTCCTACACTCCTTCCGTTCGCGCGCTCTACCCACGCTCCCCGCTTTTTTCCGAGTGGGCCAAAGACGAAGCCCAGCGCGTCGCCTACGACGCCACTCGCCGGAGTAAAGTCAGCGAGATTCTAGAGCGCCAGAACCGCGCCTGGGGATGCTCTCCGAAAACGCTGGCGAATGTCGACCGGCTCCGGCAGGGAGCCCTGGCAGCCGTTACCGGACAGCAAGTTGGTCTTTTCGGCGGACCGCTATTTTCGATTTTCAAAGCGTTGACCGCAGTCAAACTGGCCCAACAGGCAACCGCCTCTGGCGTAGATTGCGTCCCCGTCTTCTGGCTGGCCACCGAGGACCACGATCTGGCCGAGGTCAACCACGTCTCGCTCTTTTCCGAGAGCGGCATTGCGGAACTATTCACAGCGGAGATTCACGCCCTCGCCGATGCTCCCGTAGGCACCATTAAGTTCGGTCCTGAGATCGATCCGTTACTCCAACGAGCAAGCGCGTTGCTGGGAGATTCCGAGGTTACGACGTGGCTGCGCGAGTCGTACCGTCCCGGCGAAACTTTCGGCAGCGCATTCGCCCTGTTGTTCGCCCGCCTATTTGCGGATTTTGGCGTCATCCTTCTCGATCCCGCCGACAAAGAATTTCATACTCTTGCCAAACCTTTGTTTCGCGCGGCGATCGAGCGCGCTCCTGAACTTGATGAAGCGCTATTGGCACGCGGCAAGGCGATCGAAGCCGCCGGATTTCACCAGCAGGTCAAGGTCACCTCGGCGACCACCCTTCTTTTTGAAGTCAAGAATGGAGCCCGCACGGTCGTGCGCCGCAAGAGTAACGGCGTCCGCAGCACCGGCGATGAGTTCGCGGTCGGCGCTGACCATGCCTCCCGCGCACAACTGCTGGAGCGAATTGAAGCCACGCCCGAGACCTTCAATCCGAATGTGCTGCTTCGCCCCGTAATCCAGGACTACTTGCTACCGACGCTCGTCTATACCGGAGGAGCGGCCGAGGTCGCCTACTTCGCGCAGGTTGCCGTTGTCTACGAAGCGCTGCTCGGACGCGTCACCCCGATTCTGCCGCGCTTTTCGGCCACTCTGCTGGAAGCGAAGCCCGAGCGCATTCTGAGACGCTACGGCCTCACCCTGCCCGAAGTACTGCAGGGTCCAGAGAAAATTCGCGAAACCATCGCCGCCCGTTCGTTGCCCTCAGACCTGCAAGCCCGCTTTTCCGAAGCATACGCGAATGTTGAGAAGTCGATGGCCGCGGTTCGCGAATCGATCGGGAAGCTCGACTCCACTCTCATCGAGGCTGCGGACCGCGCCCGCGTGCGCATGTGGTATCAGGTCAATCAACTGCATCGGCGGGCGTCCCGCGCCGAACTGCTACGCAACGAAGTCATCACCCGCCACGCCGATGCCCTGAGCAACGCGCTCTTTCCGCAGAAGGCTCTCCAGGAGCGCGAAATTGCCGGAGTCAGCTTTGTAGCGCGCTATGGCGCCGATCTGCTGGCCAGTCTCTATCCGTTGATCAATCCGGATTGTCACGACCACCAGCTGATTTCTTTGTAGAGATCGGGCTTGCCCCGTCTCCCTCCGTTGTCCGAATTTGGCGATCAACCTTCGCGCAGCACGCCCCGCAACTCTTCCAGCGACTCCACCCGCGGCACTCCCCGGTCGCGGTAGGCTCCGGCAACATCCATCAGCAGCGCGTGCATTCCAGCCCCTTGCGCCCCGAGATAATCGACGCAATAAACATCGCCCACGTACAGGCTCTCTTCGGGCGCTGCCTTCATGCTTCGCAGCGCTTGCCGGAAAATCTCAGGATGCGGCTTTTCGTACCCCACAAGTCCAGAGTCGGTAATCGTGTCAAAACAGCGGGCAATGCCGCAGCGGCTCAACACATCTTCGATTCTGCCGTCAGCATTGGAAATAACCGCGATGCGATAGTCTGCGGATATCGCCTGCAGTTGTTCGCCCGTGCCCGGCCGAATCATGTCCCAGTTCGCCGAGTTACGAATGCCCGCCACCAACTCGTCGCGTAGCCCGTCATCTTCCACTCCAATCTCGGAAAGAAACTGGGAGTAGAACATCCCCCAGAAGCCATGGTCGATGCTGCCGTTCTTCTCAATCACTCCAGTCATCATTCCATCAAACTTGTTCTTGGTGCGGCACTCAAGATCACGCAGGTGTTCGGCATCAGCCCTGATTCCGCGCTCTTCCAGCGGCGCGTGGATGCGCTCCCGATTGGGAAATAGCAGCGTGTTGCCGACGTCGAAGAAGATGACTTTAATTCTTGCGTCCATGGTTGGTCACTCTTTAATTATCATCCCCACTCGCGGATTCCCAAGGTAACGCTTACCCGATGCATTAAACTGGCAAATTGCCGATGGATTGAGTAAAGAAGAAATCATGGCCCAACTGCGCGTCGTCATTCTCTGGCACCAGCATCAACCGTTTTATAAAGACCTGGTGACCGGCCAGTATCGCCTGCCCTGGACGCGCCTCCATGCCTTGAAAGATTACTACGGCATGGTGAAACTGCTGGATGAGTTTCCTCAGGTGCACCAGACCTTCAACCTTGTGCCTTCGCTAATCACGCAAATTCAGGATTATGTTTCCGGCGAGGCGCAAGACCCCTTCCTCCAAGTCGCTGCGAAGCCTGCCAAGGATCTGACCGAGCAAGAGCGGCGTTTCGCGCTGCAATATCTGTTTCAGGCGCATCCCGGGAACGTGATTGGCCGCTATCCACGCTATCGCGAGTTGTGGGAGAAGTTTCGCGATGCCGGCAGTTCTGCGGAGCGCGCCGAAAAGTACTTTCAGGCGCAGGATTTTACCGACCTGCAAGTGCTCTCGCAGATGGGCTGGTTCGACGAATACTTTCTCGCCGAGAAAGACATCGCCGGACTGATTCGCAAAGGCCGGAACTACACGCTCGACGATCAGCAGGTAATTATTGCGCGGGAAGCCGAATTCCTCGCGCGCGTCCTGCCCGCACATGCCGAGGCCGCAAAGAATGGTTCCATCGAGCTCTCAACGTCGCCTTTTTATCATCCCATTCTGCCGTTGGTGTGTGACACGCAGGCAGGCGCGGCTTCCACTGCGGGATTGCCCTTGCCCCAGCAGCGTTATCGCCATCCCGAGGATGCCCGCGAGCAACTGCAGCGCGGACTGGATCTTCATGAACAAGTATTCGGCATTCGTCCGCAAGGCGTCTGGCCCTCGGAAGGCAGCGTTTCCGAGGAGGTCCTGGCCATCGCCCACCAGCTCGGCGTGAAGTGGATGGCCACCGATGAGGGCGTGTTGGGACGAAGCATGGGAATCAACTTTTCCCGCGACGGATACGGGCATCTGAATTCCGATCTGGCCCATCGCTTGTACACCATCTATCGCTTCGAGAAGAACGATACGCGGATGAATATGATCTTCCGCGATCACACCCTCTCCGATCTGATCGGATTTGTTTATTCCGGCATGCCGCCGCAAGATGCTGCCAATAATCTCATCCACAAAATTAAGGAATCGGCCCAGCCAATCCTTGCCAACGGGCAAGATGCCATGGTTCCGATCATTCTCGACGGTGAAAATGCCTGGGAATACTATCCGCAATCCGGCCGTGAGTTCCTGCGCAGGTTTTACGATGCTCTGCAGCGGGAACCGGCGATGGAAGCGGTGACTGTCACCGAGGCCATTGCGCGGCACAAGAACGTTAGCTCCTTCACCACCCTGGTGCCCGGCTCGTGGATCAACGCCAACTTCAATGTGTGGATTGGAGCGCCCGAAGATAACAAAGCCTGGGACTATCTGTACCATGCGCGCAATTTCTATGCTCAGGCCGCTCCCAGCGCAAGCGAGGCGCAGCGCAAGCTCGCCTTCGAAGAGCTTCTTATCGCTGAAGGCAGTGACTGGAACTGGTGGTATGGCCCCGAACATCACTCGGCCAATGATCGCGACTTCGACGAACTTTACCGCAAGCACCTGTCGAATGTTTACCAGGCGCTGGGCGGCAATCCACCCGATTACCTGGCGCAACCGATTAGTGGCGAAGCCGCCCGGCCTTTATTCACACCGCAGAGCGCTTATATCCATCCCAGGATCGCCGGCGACATGGTGCGTTACTTCGAGTGGATGGGTGCGGCATGCTATACCTCGGACCAGCGTTCCAGCGCCATGCATGGCAAGCGCTTTTTGATGGACGAAGTCTTTGCCGGAATCGACGAGTACTACGTCTACGGACGGCTCGACTTCGCCGGCCAGGTCCCGGAAGATGCTTTCCAGGTGGTGGTGAATCTTGAGTCGTGGGCCAACCATGCAACCAAGCCGCGGCGCGAATTGCGACTCGACGCGTCCGCCGATGGAAGCTTCATCAAGTCATGGCAGGTGACGCAGGGTAAGGAGACAATCCTGGCCGACCCCGCCGAATCGATAGGTACAAAAGAGGCTCGCCTCGCCCTCGGCCGCAATTTTGAGTTTCGGCTGCCTCTGAAATGGCTGCTCGCTGCCCCGCTGGAGATGACCCACGTGCGAGAGGCAAAAAAGTCTGATCTGCTCACCACCCGTCTGCGCCTGCGCTTCAGTGTCTGGCAGAACCGTTTGCCCATCGATGCTCTTCCCGTCGAAGGTTGGATCGAACTGGAATTGCTGGCGGAAGAAGATCTCATGGCTCTAAGCGGCTAGCTGCTCCGATCTCAACTCCGAAATTGCATGGCCTGTAGAGTCCGCTAGTGGTGCAATTTGAATCTGCTTTGAAAGGGTACGGCTTCACAGCTCGCGGAAAAATACGGTGTGGGCCTTTGATTTTGGGGCGCAGATTTTGGGTGGCGTAGATTTT
Organism: uncultured Acidobacteriaceae bacterium; assembly: GCA_963775845.1. Taxonomy (GTDB): domain Bacteria; phylum Acidobacteriota; class Terriglobia; order Terriglobales; family Acidobacteriaceae; genus Acidiflorens. The sequence continues at coordinate 1,056,136 of CAVZKN010000003.1, forward strand.
GGGTGGCGCAGCGGTTCACCGCTGCGATTAGCGCTACATTTTCAGAGTCGGCTTTAGCCGCCGAGGTACCACGATTTCAAACTGCACCACTACCCAGAGCCCCAATAACTTCCTCGATCGGCGCACGATCTGCCTGGTTATCCCCCCGATAGATGTAACGAACCGTGCCCCCTCGGTCGATGACCAGAGTGGCCGGACGGGCAATATTGATCGCATCCGTTCCCAGCGCGTGATGGAGCCCATACGCTTTCGTAACCGTTCGATCTTCATCCAGCAGAAAAACGCTCGCCATCGGATGCTTCTGTAGAAATTTACCCGGATTCCATACGCCGTTCCGTTTTTCAGCCGCAATGAATACCGGTTGTCCATCCGCTGCTTGAATTTCCTTCAACCGTGACTCGAACTGAGTCATGCGCTTGACGCAGTTCGGTCACCAGGTCCCGCGCAGAAATTCGACAATCAACGCCCCGTTCGCCAACAGTCCTGCAAGAGAAAATGTCCCTTCGCGATTCGCCGCCGGCAGAGAAAATTCCGGCGCGCGCCCTCCAATTTCCAAAGTATCGGTGCGGTTCATCATGGTGTATTCAACTTAAGCGACGCCGGCAGAAAGCAACAATAACGTGCCCGATTCGGGAACAATCGGCTGCCATTCACAAGGATATGTCCCAATGCACTGACCCCGTTCTCCCGCGTCCGCTATAATCGCGCTTTCCACCAAGCAGCGTGGCAAGAACCTATTCTGGCGTCGGCCATCTAACAGGACGACGCCTGACTTTCAATTCGGCTCTTCCCATCAGTGCCGTCAGGGTAGATGACGACTCATGGGTGAGATATTCAGACTTTAGATAAGGATGGTACGCACCACATGACAAACATTGGAGCAATCATCGGGCGCGAGGTGTTGGACTCGCGCGGCAATCCCACGGTAGAAGCAGAAGTACAGCTTGTGAGTGGAGCAGTCGGGCGAGCGATCGTTCCGAGCGGCGCATCCACCGGCGAGCACGAGGCTGTCGAACTTCGCGATGGAGATGCGCAGCGCTTCCTGGGCAAAGGTGTGCTCAAAGCGGTGGAAAACGTCAATGGCGAGATCGCCGATACGCTCGGCAACTTCGATGCCTCCGATCAACGGGGAGTCGACGCCAAGATGATCGAACTCGATGGCACTCTCAACAAAGAGCGACTGGGAGCCAATGCGATTCTCGCCGTATCGATGGCCGTAGCGCGAGCCGCCGCCAACGACTATGGGCTTCCTCTCTATCGCTATCTCGGCGGCGCCGCCGCCAACACTTTGCCCGTGCCCATGATGAATATCCTCAACGGCGGCGCGCACGCCGACAACAACGTCGACTTCCAGGAGTTCATGGTGATGCCCGTAGGCGCGCCTTCGTTCTCCGAAGCGTTGCGCTGGGGCGTAGAGGTCTTCCACACGCTGAAAGGCGTGCTGAAAAAACGCGGTTACAACACCGCGGTAGGCGACGAAGGCGGCTTTGCTCCCTCGGTCAAGTCGAATGTCGAAGCTATCGAAGTCGTGCTCGAGGCCATTCAGCAGGCCGGCTACAAACCGGGCGAAGAAATCGCCATCGCCCTCGATCCCGCCGCCAGCGAGTTCTATCAGGACGGCAAATATGTCTTCAAGAAATCCGACAAATCCGCGAAGAGTTCCGAAGACATGGTGCGTTACTGGGCGAAGTGGGTGAACGATTATCCCATCGTCTCGCTGGAAGACGGACTCTCCGAAAATGACTGGGACGGCTGGGCCATGCTAACCAAAGAATTGGGCGGCAAGATTCAGTTGGTAGGCGACGACATCTTCGTCACCAACATAGAGATCTTTGCCGAGGGCATCGAAAAAGGAATCGCCAATTCCATCCTGATCAAACTGAACCAGATCGGCACGGTCAGCGAAACCCTAGACGCCATCGACCTGGCCCGCCGCAACGGATACACCTCCGTGATTTCGCATCGCTCCGGCGAAACCGAAGACACTTTCATAGCCGATCTAGCCGTGGCAACCGGCGCGGGCCAGATAAAAACCGGCTCGGCCTCACGCACCGACCGAATCGCCAAATACAACCAGTTGCTGCGCATCGAAGAAGAACTGGGCGGCGCGGCGCGGTTCTTGGGCGTGAAGGCGCTGAACTATAAAGGGTAGCGGATTTGCCTCAGAGGACGATCATGAAACGGTTCGCAGGTTTAGCTTTATTGGGCACACTTTTAGCCTTTACGCTGCTTGGACAGCAACAGTCTGCGAAGGCGCCAGATCCTTCACCTGCCCGCCCGACTAGCACTCAGGTCATGAAGTTTATGGAAGCGATGCAAACTCGGTCGCGCCTTGAGAGTTCGGTGCAGGCGCAAAGAGAAGACATCGCCATAAACGTTCACAACATGTTCCACAAGGCGCTCCCGAATGCGACGCCGGAGGAGAAAACAAAGATGGAGAACATCATTGCCGGTGCCTTAAGCGAGATGTTCAGCAATTATCCATTCGATGATGTGCTAAGGGACATGATTCCGATCTACCAAAATCACTTCAGCGAATCGGAATTGAACCAAATCGTTGCCTTCTATTCTTCTTCCGTCGGGCAGAAGGTTCTTAAGGAAATGCCCGCGATGTCTGCCCAATTGATTCGAGTTTCCAATATGCGCCTTCAGCCACAAATCGACGAAATGATGAAGAACCTAACTCAACGTCTTCAAGAGATGGTTGATGCCGAGGCGGAAAAGAGCAAGTGAACGATTCAAGTCATTGACTACGTTTGATTGACTTAGCTAAGAACTTAGTCTATGATCCAAAAATGGAAGTCAACATCCACGAGGCCAAAACCCACCTCTCCCGCCTGCTGGAGCGCGTCGCCATGGGCGAAGAGGTCATCATCGCCAAGGCCGGAACCCCCGTAGCCAAGCTAGTGCCGGTAAAGAATCGCTCGAAGAAGCGCATACTCGGATCGGCGAAGGGCGAGTTCACCGTGCCCGACGATTTCAACGATCCGCTGCCCAAAGAGATCGAGGATCTCTTCTACGAATGAAGGCCCTTCTCGATACGCACACATTCTTGTGGGCGATTGCAGAAGAGGCGAAACTCTCCAGACGGGCTCGACAAATCTATACGGGTTCGACTGATCTCTGGCTCAGTGTCGCGAGCGTTTGGGAGATCCTCATTAAAGTGCAAGCTGGCAAACTCCCTTTTCCCGAGCCCGCAGGATCTTATCTGACGAAGAAGTTGGCCAACGACCGGATCGAAGTTCTGCCCATCACCTTGGATCATGTGCTCAGGACAGAATCTCTGCCCATGCATCATCGCGACCCCTTCGACCGCCTGCTCATCGCCCAGAGTATCGAAGAGGGGTGGCCAATCATTACCGCCGACCCCTGGTTCGCACGCTATCCCGTCGAAGTGATCTGGTAATTACGCTTTTGTTTTCTCCGTGTCTCTGTGTCTCCGTGGTGAATTGGTTCTCTGGCAGCTAAAAGCCAAAAACTTAGAACCCCATCCTGTCATCCGCCGAAGGCCCGTAAGTTGCCGGCACCGGCTTCTCATTCAGCCGCAGATAGACTCCCAGTTGCGCGCGGTGATGCACTAGGTGATTGAGAAACATCTGCCGGTAAGCCAGAAAGCGCGTTCCGCTGAAGATTGTCTTATCGCCGAAAACCAGCTTCCAGGGCTGTGTCCAGGCATCATCCGGAGTGTTCTTGAGCGCGGCGCGAGCCTGCGCCGCTCCGTCATCAAACGTCTTCACCAGCTGCGCCGCGGAATCAAACGGCACTGGCGGAAATTTCGTTTTCCCAAAATCAAGTTCCGGCGTCGTAAGAATGATGAGGCCAAAGCCTGCCAACTGCGCCACATGAGGAGCAAGTTTATTCAGCGGCATCGACTTGGGATGCGGAGTAAAGTCCTTCTTGTCTTCCGGAACGCGCTCCAGCATGGTGCGCGTCTTCTTGATTTCTTCATCGAATTCAGTGAGCAGTAGTTCGTTGATAGGCATCGATTTCTCCGAGATGGAAATTATAAGGCATTCCGCGAATCAGTGAGACTCATGCTCATCCGTGGAAGATGAGTGCAGGGTATAATCTGGAGAGTTATGACCGAAACCGAGATCATTTTCTCCGTGCAGGAGTCACCCGAGGGCGGCTATGAAGCTCGCGCTCTGGGCTATGACATTTTTACCCAAGCTGAGAGCATGCAAGAACTTCGAGAAATGGTTCGCGACGCGGTGCGTTGCCATTTTGACGAAGGTTCAGTTCCCCCGGTGATAAGGTTGCACACCGTGAAGGATGAGGTCATCCCCGCTTGAGGTTGCCCCGTGATCTCTCCGGTCACGAGTTGGCAAAGTTGCTGCGCCGTTACGGATATGCAGTGATTAGGCAGACAGGAAGCCACATTCGTCTCAAGTCAACCGTTCGCGGTACCGACCACCAGGTAACCGTGCCTGACCACAAAACTCTGAAACTGGGAACGCTCAACGCAATTGTCTCCGCGGTAGCAACGTACATCGAGAAAGACGGGGAGCAATTGATGCGCGAGTTATTCGAATCGTGATCGGGGGATCTAACGAGCAAATCAAAATCAACTTCCCGGTGGAAGACAACTTTTGTGACAGCTAATAGCCAGGAGCCAAAAGCCATTTTATGCCGCGCCCGAAGCCTCTAGTCCTCATTATCCTCGACGGCTGGGGATACCGCGCCGAAACCAAGGCCAATGCCATCGCGCTCGCTCGCAAGCCAACTTACGACCATTTACTGCGCGACTATCCCAACACTCTGATTCACACCAGCGGCCCATTTGTCGGGCTCCCCGAGGGCCAGATGGGCAACAGCGAAGTCGGCCACCTGAATATTGGAGCTGGCCGAATTGTGCACATGGACATCACCCGCATCGACCTGCTGATTCAGAACGGAGAATTCTTCCAGCATCCCGTGCTCGTCGAAGCGATGAAAAATGCCCGCACCGCCGGCCGCAAACTTCACCTCTTCGGATTGTTGTCCGATGGCGGCGTGCACTCGCGGCAAGAGCACCTCTACGCCCTCCTCAAGATGGCCAAGCAGCAGGGAGTCGATCGCGTCTTCGTACACGCCTTCATGGATGGCCGTGACACGCTGCCAACCAATGGCGCCGGCTACGTCGAGCAACTGCAGCAGAAGATGCGCGAGTATAACTCCGGCAAGATTGCCACCGTCAACGGCCGCTACTTCGCCATGGATCGCGACCGCCGCTGGGAGCGCATCGCCAAAGCCTACACCGCGATGGTCGACGGCAAAGCCGAAGGTGGCACCTACGCCGACGCCGTCCAGGGCATGAAAGAGTCTTACAACAAAGGAGTGACCGACGAATTCGTGATCCCATTCGTCTGTACCGACAATCGCGGTCAGGCGCTCGCGACGATAACCGACGACGATTCCTGCATCTGCTTCAATTTTCGCGCCGACCGCGTTCGCGAGATTACCCGCGCCCTTTGCCGCAACAGCGGCCTGAACGATCAAGGCGGAAGCGATCTGCCCGGGGCCTCCGATCTCGACGCAGCCATACCGCGCGACCGCGTCCCCAAGAATCTGAAATACGTCTGCATGACGCAGTACGACAAGAATTTCAATCTGCCCGTCGTGATTCCGCCCGAGTCGATGGCCAACATCCTGGCCAACGTGATGGGCGCACAAAACATGCGCAACCTGCGCGTCGCCGAAACCGAAAAATATGCGCACGTGACCTACTTTTTTAACGGCGGCGTCGAGCAGCCTTTTCCGGGGGAAGATCGCATAATGATCCAGTCGCCGAAGGTCGCGACCTACGATCTCAAGCCGGAGATGAGTGCTCAAGGCGTGGCCGACGCGGTCATCAAAGCCACCAACGACAGCACCTTCGATGTGATCATCGCCAACTTCGCCAACGCCGACATGGTCGGTCACTCAGGCAAAATCGAGCCCACCATCAAAGCAGTGGAAGTCGTCGATGCCTGTCTGGGAGAAATAGAAAAAGCGGTCCGCGCCAAAGGTGGAGCCATGCTGATCACCGCCGACCACGGTAACGCCGAGATGATGATCGATCCAGTAACCGGAGGCCCGCACACCGCCCACACCACAAATCCAGTGCCATTTATCGTGATGGCAGAAGGCGCAAAACAATATTCACTCAAGCCCAACGGCTCTCTGCGTGACATTTCTCCGACCATTCTAGCCATGTTAGGCCTCGGCGAACCGAAGGAGATGACTGGAGTCGACTTGCGGACGCCGCTGAAAACTTAGAAGCTGGGTTTCTTCGAGATACAGATACTCTAACGAACGAGGCAGGCGTAATGTATGATTTGCGCGTTGGGAGATCCCGATACCTATGCAGAGCACGGCACCATCCGGGTCTGAAGAAATTCTCGCGGCACGCCTCATCGCCAGCTTGGGCACTCAAAATCAAGACGGCTCAATACACCTTACTGCGGTCTGGTACCTGTTCGAGGGAGGCTGTTTTTGTCTGGCGACTTCTTCACGAAGCCGCAAAGCTCGCAATGTAGCGGCCCGGCCGAAAGCTTCTCTCATGGTGGACGTCAGAAAACCCGCATCGGAGCGAGGTTTGGTGGCCGTTTGCACCGTGGACGTTATCGCGGGCGAAAGCTCAAAAGCAATCAATGCTCGCATCCACGCTCGCTACATGAGCGAGGCCGCATTGGCCGACCCTCGCGCCGGCGGCACGATGGCGGCGATGGACGACATCACTCTGAGGCTGACCCCCACAGGCTGGTATGCATGGGACATGCGTACGCTCGACGAGTTAGTCTTCGGAGGGGCTATGAAGACGCCCGGCTATCTGCTCTCCCTTGACTAAGAACGCACTCACCACAGTCGCGGGCGAGCGAAGCTCCCTGAGCCTGAGGTGAGGACGCTGCGAAGATGTTCCGATCTCCCGATGACCCAATCGCCTGGTGACCCGATGTGCAAGCTGCTGATCTTCGTTCACCACCCCTTCGACCAGTGGAACGCCCCCGCCTGGTTCGCCGAGCGCCTGCAGCAGGCGTTTCCCCAAGTCAAAGTTGTCAATCTTCCCGACTACAAACATGTAGATGAAGAAATTATCGACTCTGACATCGCCATCGCCTGGTCCATCCGCCCCGAACAAATCAAGTCGGCGAAACAATTGCGCTGGATTCACTCTCCCGCCGCCGCCGTTCATCAACTGATGTTTCCTGAGCTGATCAACAGCAACATCATTCTGACCAACGCCAGAGAGGTCCACGGCCCGGTTGTGGCCGAGCACGTCATCGCTCTAATCTTCGCGTTGGCCAAGAAGATTCCCGGCTCGGTAATCCTGCAGCAGAAGCACATTTGGGGACAACAGATTTTGTGGGATGAAGTGCCGCGTGTGCGTGAAGTAGCGAACGCCACGGTTGGACTCATTGGCCTCGGGAGTATCGGCCGTGCGGTCGCTAAAAACGCCAAAGCGCTGGGCATGCACGTAATTGCGGTGCGCGAGCATCCGGAAAAAGGTGCCGAAGGCGCGGATGAAATTCTCGGTCCAGCAAAAATTGATTACGTTTTTCAGCAAGCCGATTACATTTTGCTGGCAGCGCCAGTCACCGAAAATACCAAGGCAATTGCCAACGCCGAGCGTCTGGCGATGATGAAGCGCGATGCCTGCCTCATTAATGTCGGACGAGGCCCATTGGTCGATGAACCCGCACTGGCCGACGCCTTGCGTGCCAGCAAGATTGGCGGCGCCGCTCTCGATGTCTTTCCAAAAGAGCCGCTGGCCGCTGACTCTCCCCTCTGGGACCTGCCCAATCTCCTCATCACTCCCCACACCGCCGCTCTGACCGACAAGTTATGGGAGCGCCACTACGCTCTGTTCTCAGAAAATCTGCGACGCTATTTGCATGGTGAGACGCTGCTGGCAGTCGTAGATAAACGGAAGGGTTACTGAGAGCAAAGCATTAACCACAAGCGGTCAAGCAGGAAAAGAGTAAGCGAAGGCCGCCGCCGCGCAGGCAGTCGCCACCACATCCAGGCGCACTCGCCGGACGGCCACTCCCTGCAATGCCACCGCTAGGGCCACGGTCAGCCAGCAAAAGCCTTCGAGATAGTAATAGTAATAAGTCACAGGCCTCACAGCGATTGCCCAGGGCAATACATTCGCCAGATACAGTGCCGGCAACAAGCCTTTTCGACGCCACAGCAAGACAATGATGGCCATCAGGCCCAGCACTCCGATGACCGGATTCCCGACAAGATACGACAGGCTGGGTTGGGGCTGTATTCGGACGAGCCACGACCACCACATCTGGCTCACGCGGGCATCGCCTTTCGCATGCCGCTGGAACTGAAATATAAAAACATTCGCCGTGTAAAGATAAGACGCCGGCCGGTGCTCCCGAATCATAAGCGGGACCCAACTGCCCGCGTAGGCTGCGATCGCGGCTCCGGACATCATGGCCACTCTCTTGATAAATGGCCGGCAATGAATCACCAGGTACCCCAGACACACAGCTAGTCCGAACACGCCACTCCACCGGCATCCAATCGACAGACCAAAGAGGACGCCGCCCCATGCCAGCCAACGCAAATTGTTCTCTTGCACCGCCGCGACGAATACCCATACGCCAGCCGCTTCAAATGCCAGCTCGAAGATTGGCAGCATCGCCACCCGGCTCATCACAAACCAGAATCCGTTGCCGAGCAGAAGCAGCCAGGCCACGTACGAAGTATGCAGATTGCCGGTCATCCGAAACGTCAATCCAAATAACGAAAGCGCCAGCAGCGCCCCCGCGAGAGCCGACGGAAAGCGCCATCCAAAGGCGTCACCTCCAAAGATTTTCATCGATACGGCAATGAAATATTTAGCCAAGGGCGGGTGCTCAGGGTTGCTGGAAGGCGTCGCAGCATTAAACGCGCGCGCCGCGTTGACGTACGCCGGCTCGTCAAACGTCGACGGCGCTCTAGTCAGTCCGAGCAAGAGAAGCCCCAGGCTGACCAGGAACACCAGGGCATATCTGGTTAGCATTTCCATCGGTGCTTGCGAGCTCCAAACCATGGCTGCAAACTATGAATGATCAGACACAGCCAGTTTCAGACTACAAGCATCGACCTGCGTCGGGATGGTTGTGAGGCTGAGGCTAGGTATCCAAAGTCACCGGATCAGGACGATCAAAGAATCAAATTCCGCTTGCTACTTCATTCTCGCCAAGCTTGGTCAGCGCGTATCAATCCCAAACCCCACAATCGCGCTAACTTCCACCGGCTCATTCCCGCGAAATGCCGGACGGAATTTCCAGCTGCGCAGAGCCACCAGAATTTTGGAGGTCGCTTCCGCGGCTCCCGGCTCCAGCACCTTCAAGTCCTTCAGTTCGCCCGACTGGTCAACAATGCAGGCAAAGATGACCCGCGTCGGCCGGATGCCGCTGGGCAGGTCCTTGCGCAAAGGTTCAGGCTCGCTCAACGCCTCGCGCGACGGATGCGCAGCCGAGGCCGGATCGGAGTATTGCATCACGGCCGTTCCCAGCGACGTTTCGATGTAAATCGAATAGTTGTCACCTTTCAATAGACCGTAGTACGGCAGCACTCCACCCGAGCGCGACGTGGCAATTACCGTAACCCCCGATCGCTTGTGATCGTTCACCGAAGAATGTCCCGGCCCCGATCCTGGCGTGTCGCCCCCCGGCGCTCCAAAGCTGGGCAGCGTAACCGTGGTTGTGCCGCCCTGCACCGAGACTCCCGGCATCGCCGGTTGACCGCTCGTGCCGTTGCCCGCCCCCCCCGTGCCCGGATAAGGCGAAATCCCGCCCTGAGCATTAGGATCCGACCCGCGTCCCAAACCCTCTTTGCCCGCGCCCGAACCTTCCCCCTGCAACCCGCTGCCCGGTCCGTTCCCTTTTCCAATGCCTGCTCCGCCGCCGCTGCCGCCGAGTCCGCTCTTGGCCGTCCCTCCCGGCGACATGGCTAGAGCGCCGTTGCCACTGGAATTCGGCAGCCCGACGGCCGTTCCCGGCTGGCTAGAGACCACCACCCCATTGCCCGCCGCGTTTCCTCCCGCATTGCTGGGAGGAGCTACGGACGACCCCAAATCCAGCGGCCCTCCCGTTCCAGTTCCCTTGCTGCCGCGTCCGCTGCCGGTTAAAGCTCTACCTCCTCCTAAACCCGGAGGAGGCGGCACCACGTCGGCGGAGCCCACCAGCGCCCCTGCGGCCCGGCCTGTCGCGCGCCCATCGCTTCCCCGTCCCGAGCCACCGCCAATGCTTGCCGGAGGCGGCACAGCCTGCGACGCCAGCCCTCCAGTTCCAGATCGAGCCCCAGAGCGAGACAACGATCCACCGCCCAATGCCGACGGTGGAGGTGGCACCGGTTTCGATTGCAAGTCGCCCGTCGCTGAGCCTCCCCAGCTGTTCAAATCACGGCTGACCTGCGAGGGCGGCGGCGCGACGACCGCCGGAGCCGGCAGCGTCAGCTTGGCCTTCGAGGTCGTGTCCCGGCTCGGAGCAGATACCGGAGGCGCAACCACATCGACCGTTTGCGTCAAAGGCACACGAGAACTCGCCAGATCGCGCTGTGCATCCTGCGGAGCTGGCGCGACAACGCTCGGCGCAAGCCCGTTCGCCGCTTTCAGCTTGTCGCGCGAAACATTTGGCGATGGCGGCACAATTTCGGCAGTCAACGCCGTCAACGAAGAAGCCTTGCGCGTGTCAGCGTGCGCAACCTCTGGTGTAGGAGGCACGATGTTCGTAGCCAGACTATTAGCGTTGCGGCCAGGAGCCACAGCAATGTCTGGAGAAGGTGGCACCACGCTCATAGCCGGCAGCGCTGGCGCGACCAGCGCAGAACGCAACCCTTCCGCCGGAGGCGGTCCCGGATTCGCCTTGAACGCCAGCAGATTCGCCACCGCCGAATCCGAATGCGGCAGATTCACCTTAGGCGCGTCCACCACTCTCTCGGCGGGCCTGTCGCCGCGCGCCACGCGAATCGTCTGCGTGCGATGATGTGCCTGCTGACCGCCGGCACGTCCAGACTTGCCAGCCTGCGCGCCGCCCCGGTCCTGCGTCTGCGGCAGTTCGTCCCCCGAGTAATAGACGACATCCCGCTGGGGTTGTGTCGGAGGAAGCGGCAATTCCAAACTCACAAAACGATCAGGTAGCACGATGACCGCTATCAGCAGCAGACATTCCAGCAGCCAGGCCAGAAGTAGCCCGCGATACGGGAACATTCCCACCGGCGCTTCTCCCGCCAGCCGCTTCGGCGACCGCGTTAGCGCCGGCCGCACCGCCGACTTAAACTCCTCCCACGGAGACGACCACTCCACCAGCAGGCGCGGCGCTTCGGGCCACTGCAGGATCGGTTCCGGAGCGGCCTCAATCTCCATGACAGCGCTTTTTTTGTTCTTGGTATACATATTTAAAACACATGCAAAGCTGGCGCATTCTTGGAATCACGATGCGGCTTCACCAGGATTTCCACATCCTGGTCGAGCGCGACGAGAAAGCGCAGCAACCGTTCCACCGAGAATTGTCTGAACTCCCCGCACAACATCTTCGAAACATCCGGCTGCCGGATGCCAAAAAGAGCAGCCGCCTCCACCTGTTTCAGGCCGCGCTCTTTGATCAGCATGTCGATCTTGCAAACCAGCTGCGATTTGACGAAATGCTCGTCAACCGGCTTCACATCGAGCTCCGGGAATACACTTCGGCCGTCGCTTTCGTATCCCTTCTTGCTCATGGATTGACTCTCCTCGAAGAGCTTCCGCACTTCCGTGCAGTTTTAAATATAGGGATATCACTATAGAAGTCAATGGCCTGAAAGAGGGTCAAAATAAGGGACGGACGCGCGAATCCTTCTCAGCACCCCTGCTCGTCCCTTCCTCACAGCCGCCGCCTGCTCCCGTGCGCTACAATCCGCTCATACCCTGAATCGCAGTTGCCTGGAGGCATTATGGATCTCGGTTTCCCGGTTGTGACCATCGCCGTCATCATCGTCGTTATCTACCTGCTGAGTTCCATCAAAATATTGGCTGAATATGAGCGCGGCGTCATCTTCCGGCTCGGCCGCCTGATTGCCTCCAAGGGGCCCGGAGTAATTCTGGTCTTCGCCCCCATCGACCGCATGGTGCGCATTTCCCTGCGCCAGGAGGCGCTCGAAGTTCCGCCACAGGACATCATCACCCGCGACAACGTCACCCTCAAGGTGAACGCAGTCATTTTTCTGCGCGTGATCGATCCCAATAAAGCCGTAGTTGAAGTTTCGAACTACGCCTACCAGACATCGCAGTTCGCACAGACCACGTTGCGATCCGTGTTGGGCGAGCAGGAGCTCGACGAATTGCTCGCCCACCGCGACAAGATTAACTTGCGCCTGCAAAGCATCCTCGACACGCACACCGCGCCTTGGGGTGTAAAAGTGGCTAACGTTGAAGTCAAGCAGGTGGATATGCCCGAGTCGATGTTGCGTGCCATGGCCAAACAGGCTGAGGCAGAACGCGAAAAGCGTTCGAAGATCATCCACGCCGAAGGCGAATTCTCTGCTGCCCAGCGCCTGGTCGATGCAGCGCACTTGTTATCGTCAGAGCCGGCCAGCATCCAGTTACGTTATCTGCAGACGCTCACTGAAATCGGTGTTGAGAAAAACACAACGGTCGTGTTCCCCGTCCCCATCGATTTCTTTTCGGGCATGCAACAGTTGCTGGGCGGAGGAAAGACACAACCCGCACCTGTCAAAAGCTAGAAGCTAGAGGTCAAGGATTTTCATGTCCAAGGCGCAACAGGATACAGAAATCACTCTCGGCATCGGCCGCATGCTGATCATATTCTTCGCGTTCGTGCTGGTCTGCGCCGTTTTCTTTTCGATTGGCTTTTCGCTCGGCAGAAAAACCGCCCTGGCAGGCATTACCAGTCCGATCGACCTTCGCTCTCAGTCTCCCGCAGTCATCGTTCGCCCCTCAGCCGCCAAAAACGAGCCGGCAGAGCAAGCGCCCCAGTCCGGCGACTTCAGCTTTTTCAAAGCAGTAGGCGAGAAGAATGCTGATACCGCCCTGAAGCCGCAAGATGCGAAACTTTCCTCGACGACAGCAACCGCCGCCGCTTCACCCGCAACGCCCAGCCCAGACGCGCCCAAGCCGCCCTCCGACACGCCTGCGCTGACGCCGATAAGCGGCGGGTACTACGTGCAGGTGGCCGCTGTCAGCCGCCAGGAAGATGCCGAGGCCTTGGTCGAGGCGTTGAAGAAAAAGCAATATCCAGCCTTCTCCGCCAACAATCCCGCCACCGACAAGTTCTTCCACGTGCAGGTCGGGCCTTACGCCGATATCAAAGAAGCCGAGACGATGCGAACGCATCTCATCGGCGATGGCTACAATCCAATTGTAAAAAAATAAATGGAGGTTGGGAGTTTCTAGACTTTCGACCGGCTAGGCGCCGGCCTTTTCTGCGTGCTCGTCGATTATTGCAACCAGGTTGTTCGCCGTGGTCACCACCGGCTTCCCATCCTTGTGAATCAGCGCGCGCACCTGTGAGATCAAATCCGCCACTTCAAAAGGTTTCGCGAGCCATGCCACGTTGTGCTCCTCAAGAAAGCTTCGCGTCTCGCCATCAATCACAGTCGAAAATGTCAGCAGCAGCCTTTTCTCCTGGCCCGGGCAGTTCTTCCCCATCCACTGATAGATTTCGTTAACGCTGCTGTCGCCCGCCATGTGACCGCTCATCACTACGGCCTCGAACCGGTCACGTTGGAGGCGATGTCGCACATCCTTCAGGCAAGTGGAAATAATAACTTTGGCTCCTGCGCCCACCAGCACATCGCGCTCAAATTCAAGCACCGCTTCCTCGTCCTCAACCAGCAACACCCGCCCAGCCAGGGCTGATTCGCGCCGCGCTGGAGCCACCTTCTCCGTTCGCGTAGCTTTATCGCTTGCTGGAAGCCGGATTTCGATTGTCGCCCCGCCCTCTTCCTGGTTACGCGCCAATATTTCCCCGCCATGTTCCTTCACCAGCCCGTAGCATATGCTGAGCCCCAGCCCCGTGCCCTTTCCCACCGACTTCGTGGTGTAGAAAGGATCGAAAATCCGGTTGGCGTCCTTCATCCCCGGTCCGTTGTCCGAAAACTCCAGGCACACATACGAATCCTTCTTGAAGGCGCGCACCTTGAGCAACCCGCTTCCATTACTCTCCACCATGGCGTCAAGCGCGTTGTTCACAATATTCAAAAAGATCTGCTCCAACTGGTGCGGGTCGGCCACAACGGAAGGCAGGTCTTCTGCCATCTCGCATTGCAGCGTGACGTTATTGGCCTTCAGATCGTTTTCCCGCAGGGCAAGCGATTCTTCCAGCGCCTGGCGAACGTCCACCTGCTGCTTCTGCGGCTTGTGCTGCCGTGCAAACGAAAGCAGGTTCTGCACCACCCGGTGAGTGCGTTGCGCCTGCCGGAACAACTTGCGCACAAAGTCGCCCGAGCGCGGATCCAGTTCCGCGCTCTCCAGCAACTGCGCGTAACCCAGGATCGCGGTCAGCGGATTATTCAATTCATGGGCCACGCCAGCAATCAACTGCCCCACGGCCGACATCTTTTCGCTCTGCAGCAACTGTTCCTGCGTCCGTCGCAGATCCTCATAGGCGCGGCAGGTCTCCTCGTAGAGTTCCACTTTCTCAATCGTCGTCGCCAGTTGCCGGCTGATCGCGACCAGCAGGTTCTCATCGCTGCTCGAATAGTGCCGTTCTTCCTTCCCGGCAATGCCCATGATTCCCAGTGGCTTGTCCTTGCTCCAGAGCACAACCCAGATCCAGTGCGGCAAGCGGTCAGCGCACGCAAATTCCACCACCCCCGCCGGCAGATGAGGCAGGAAATCCTGGGTCACAACTTCCGCCCGCGAGCGCATCACCAGGTCACCCAAACCCTCCACAAACACGACTTCTGACATGCGCGCCCGCGCCTCACTGCGCGGCCCGCATCCCGCACGCCGCCGGTAAGTCCCATCCGGCGAGGTCGCCAGATAGACGGAACCTGTCTCCGCTCCGAACAGTGAGATTACCTGGCGCAGCGTCAGATTAAGAATTTCATCCAGATCGAACGATTGCGTCGCGATCACCGCCATCGCGTTCAGCGCATTCAACTCGCGATTGCGGCGGCGCATTTCGTCTTCCGAGCGCTTCTTCTCCGTTATATCGAGCACGAAACCCTGATACCGCTCGACGACCCCCGTCGCGCCCCGCGTAGCGAAGCAGCTCTGCGCCACCGTCAGCAGCGTGCCGTCTTTGCGGCGCACGGTGGTTTCGAAATTTCGAACGTAATTATGGGCTCCGATCGCCTTTTCAAAAGCCTCTCGTTCTTCCGCTACCGCGTGCAGCACGCTGCCCATATCCAGCGCCATCAACTCATCCCGGCTGCCGTAACCAAGCATGGTGACAAACGCGTCATTGCAATCCAGCAGATCGCCCTCCGGCGTCGAAACGAATACGCCTTCCTGCGCCTGCTCAAACAGCATGCGGTATTTCTCTTCCGCCTTTTGCCGCGCCGTCGTGTCCTGCACCACGTGCACAGTCGCTTGCTTCTGGCTTCCCTGCTCCATGAACGACGAAGTAGAAACCACCGACTGTCCGCCGAAACATGCATCCGTCGCCTCCAGAACACCTTCGCCCCGGTCGCAATACGGACAATCCCGCCACGGAATGGCGCGCGGCAGAACTTCCTCGCACAAGTGCCCCACCACCTCGGCCGGCGTTTGTTCCAACCGGTGCACAAGCGCTTGATTCACCTTCACGATGCGGAAGTCCCGGTCATGCGCAAAAATCGGATCCAGAATGGAATCGAAAGTATCCGCCCATTGCTGCTGCGAGCGCTGCACATGCTCGCGCAAGCGCAGATTCTCGATGGCAAATCCAAGGCGCTGGGCCACCGTCTCCAGGAACTCCACCTCTTCGCGCGAGTGCCACCGATGGTCTGAATAGGCCAGCGACATCATTCCGGCCATGAGTTTCTTGCCTTGCACCGGCAAACGCACGATGTGATGGATACCGTGCTTCTTCGAACTCCACCGCTTCCCTTCAGGCATCTGAGGCAACTTCATTACCGCCGCCTCAGTTTCCTCAAGATCGCCCGATTGCCCTTCCTCCATCGCCGTCGGCCCGAAAGCGCGCAGAAACTCTGCCGATAGCCCGGCATGTTGAGTGGGCATCAGACGGTTGCCTTCCATCAGCTCAAACCACGCCCCCTTCGATCCGAGCGCCACTTTCAGCTTCTCCAGCGCCATTTGCATCATGGGAGCATGGTTCTGGGCGCGTGCGATGACCGCCGTCAAATCGTTCAGCACCGCCAGTCGCCGCTTGCGCAGCCGTGAATCATCCAGCACTACGATCAGCAGGCTGCAGCCGAACAGCACCTCGGCCAGCAGATAACCTTCGCTCGGGATATAGCTCGTATAAGGAGCCCAATTGAGATTTAGGCTCAGCAAACCGGCGCTGAACAGAAAAGGCCCGGCTCCGATGCGTCCCATGCGCCGGCGAAACAGTTCGAGGGCCGCCGCCGCTGCCATCACACAACTTGCCACTTCCAGGCCCGGCCCAAAGATTCGCAAATCCGGAAAATACAACGCCTGCATGGCGGCGCACACCATCATGGTCCACGAGGTGGCCAGCGAAGCCGTGAGCGCCCGTCTTGAATCGACTGATAACAGCGCCGCTCCACCGAACAGCCCCATCGCCATCACGAAACCGGCTTGTATCCCAGCTTCCGTCCACGGCGGTGAGATCAGGAGGTGGTTCGCCTCGCCAAACCAGAGAAACGCCCCATAAGCGAGCCATCCCGCCCCCCACAAGAGCAGGCATCGTTCCCGAAAAACTCGAAAGAAGACCAGGCTGACTACCACCAGGATCAGCGCGGCTGTTTCTCGCGCCGTCAACCGCGGAACCGTGAACACTACGCCGGGAATACCAACCGAAAGCCCAAAGGGTAAACTCATAGCTCAGCAGACAGAGACCGGAACGCGAATCAGGCGCACGGACACGTGCTTTCTGAATAACACGCTCAGCCGCACCCGGTTACCTGATTACGCTCCCCTTTGGTTACTTTCGGAACGTGGAATCCTGCCCTAAAATGAGCAATACATACTCATGCCGAACGATCGCATTCTCGTGGTGGATGATGAGGAAACAATTCGCGAGATTGTCTCTTCTATGCTGGACGGCGCCCATTTCCAAACTCGTCAGGCTTCCAGTGGAATCGAAGCGCTCTCCATTCTTGAGTCCGGCGATCAGTTCGATCTCGTTCTTTCCGATCTGATGATGGCCGAAATGGATGGCATTGCCCTTTTAGAGCGCTCCAAGGAGCGCTATCCTGACATGCCCGTCGTGATGGTCACGGCAGTCCATGACATTCAGGTCGCGCTTCAGGCTCTGCGCAATGGGGCCTACGACTACCTGCTCAAGCCCTTCGAGCGCGAACAACTTCTGGCTACGGTTCGCCGCGCTCTGGAGAATCGCCGCCTCAAGCGCGAAAACGATGCTTATCGCACCAACCTCGAAGCTCTCGTTGCCGCCCGCACGCAGCAGTGGAAATCGGCCCTTTCCAACCTGGAAAAGTCCTACGACATCACGCTCGCAGCTCTCGGCGACGCTCTCGATCTCAAAGACGCTGAGACTGAAGGGCACTCCCGCCGTGTAACCGCATACTCCATCGCTATCGCCCGCAAAATGGGCCTGCCGAAAGAAACCATCAATGTAATTGCCCGTGGCGCGTTCCTGCACGATATCGGCAAGATGGCCATTCCCGATGACATCCTGCGCAAGCCCGGCAAGCTGACTCCGAAAGAAATGGACATCATGAAGGAGCACTGTTATCGCGGCTACAAGATCATCTCCCGCATCCCGTTTCTGGTGGAGGCCGCGGAAATCGTCTATGCCCACCAGGAGTTTTACGACGGAAGCGGCTACCCACGCGGCCTGAAGGGTGACGAAATTCCGCTCGGTGCGAGAATCTTCGCCATTGCCGATACTCTCGATGCCATGCGCTCCGATCGTCCCTATCGCGCTGCCCAACCCGTCCAGGCCGCCCGCAAAGAAATTGAACGCTGGTCGGGACGCCAGTTCGATCCCCGCATCGTCAAAGTGTTCTTAGAAATGCCAGACAATATCTGGGAAGACCTGCGCGCGGATATTAACGCAGCCACCAACCCCTTACAAAAAATCTAGCTCAGCGCCGATCGAGCGTGGATGTGATCGAGCGACGGGCGTCTCGCCCGTCCAGCGCGCAGCCGGCGACGGTGCCGGATTCCCCATTTCACATCGTAACTCCCGGGAAGGTTCCCGTTCTAGTTCTTTCAAATTGCAACTTAACCCTCTGACCGCGTTCTTACCATAGAGGCGTATAAAGTAATTTCAGCCTGCTTAGGAGAGACTCGATGAAGACTGCCATCCTAACGATTTTCGCCGCTCTGGTTTTGACGTCCCTCGCGGTCGCGCAAACTCCCACGCTCAGCGCGCAGCCGAACACGATTTACGTGGGCGCCGACGGTAAATTTGAAACCGCGCCCGACACCGCTCTCATCCAGTTCAACATTTCGGCCCAGGCCGACACCGCCAAAGATGCTTACGAGCAAGCGGCCAAGCAAGCCGAGGCCACTCGCCAGGTGCTGCGCGCCAATGGCATCGACCCCAAGTCGGCGGAAATCGGATTCTTCTCCGTAAACCCGCAGTACGACTGGAAGAATCCCAAGCACAAAGTCATCGGCTACCAGGTAACCACCAGCGTCAGTCTGAAGCTCAAAGACTTCTCCAAAATTCCGCCCGTCACTCAGCAACTAGCGGACGGAAGTGTCGGTGAAAGCCAGTCGCTCAGCTACACCCTCGAATCGACTGAGGAGGCCAAAGGTAAAGCCGTAGCCGATGCCTATCGCCGCGCGCGCGCCTCAGCCCAGTCGCTGGCCAACGCTAGCGGCCGCACGTTGGGAGAACTTTCCTATGCCTCGGTCGACGTCTCCGAGAATATTCGCGTGGTCGCTCCCGTGCCGCGTCGCGCTATGGCCATGGCGGCCGTTCCAACTCCCGCGCCAACCGAAGAGTTCTCGCCCCAGAACATCACAGTGACTGCTCACGTGAACGCAATGTTTGCCCTGAAATAGTAGCGGTTCAGTTTGAAGTTGTTTTGAAAGGACACCATCTCACAGCGGGAAAAGCTCCATGTGGCACTTGATTTTGGATGGCGCAGCGGTTCATCGCTGCGATAAGTGTTTCGCTTTCAGGACTGGCTTTAGCCGCTGAGGTACAGCAATTTTCAAACTCGGCCGCGAGAGTTGGGCACCGATATGCGGTTCGGGACGAGACTAATCGGTGCGCTCAATAACTTGGCGTCGCGACGAAATCCGGCTCGCATCCACCGTAACCTCCCTCTGAATCTCCATCTCGATCGAAGTTCCCGGCTCCAGCCGGACATCCGCTCCGCGCGAGAGCATGGCCACCGCCAGTCCCGCCGCTCCTCCGACTCCAGCCCCAATCCCCGCGCCCTTCCCACCGTTCGTCACCGCGCCGATCACTGCGCCCGTGGTTGCGCCTTCCGCCGCGCTCTTCGCTTTTCTTCCGGCATCGCTGTCCTGTCGGATCGTGCCTTCCGAGTCCTTCATCGCAGTGGTTTCCGCTCCCGGAGTATTCTCGATCGAACCGCCGAGCATTACCGTATATCCACTGGGATAAATCATCGAAGTAAAGTGGATCAACAACTCCGCCCGTCCTTTGACATGTCCGCCACGCGCCGCCCGCTCGATCTTTCCCTGAATATACGTGCCCGCCGGAATTAAGACCTTTTCGTCGATCACAAACGGAAAAGCAGTTTCGGCATAAACCGGATCGCCCGTCTTCGCAGTCTTCGTCGAAATCGCCTGCTTCAGCGAGAGCGGGATTCGTGTTCCCGTAGGAATTGTGAGAGTGTTCTTCGCAGCAGGCGCCGGCGATGCAGCAGGAGCCGCGTCCCTGGCCTGATCCGACTGCGCAAACACAATCCCATACAGCAGCAGCGCACAAATGCAAACCAAAGCAAGCTTCATGGCAGCACCTTTTAAGGACAGTTAACAACGGGGCTTGACTTAACCGCTGTTTCGCCGAGCCCGGCCTTCCAGCACGTTTCCCATGAACTGCGACTGCAGTTTCTGCGCACAACCCTCGCCGCAAACATGCATCGCGCCTTCCTCCGCCGCCAGCTTTTCGTCCCACGGAGCCACATGCATCACCGGAACCCCGTCATCATTGAGCGAGGTCCACATAATCCACCAGCGATCGCTGCCCCCTTTCATCACTCCACAATTAGGGCCGGCGCAGCGGTAGAACGGACTTGGAATGAAAGGAATAGTCTCAGGCATAGCAAACTGTCGATGCAGATATTGTAGCGGAGGACTTTGGCCCAGGCTTATTCAAAACTGGCCATGGCTGTGCGTTTGACTCTACAGAGGTTTACTTGTAGAGCAGGTACTTCTCCCGCAGGCGCAGAAATTCAGTAAGCCGATCCTGCCAGTCTTCCGCAATCCGTTTCGGATCCTCACCCGCTGCCAGGGCCTCGAACACTCGTTGGTTCACCAGCAGTTCCGCCATCTTCTCCAGCTCGAAATCCCGGGGATAAACCTTGTGCAGTGCCGAGGCCAACTCTATCCCCATTTCCGGCGAGTCCAGAGTATTGCGGTCAAGAACGATCAGGTTGACTCCTTCACATTTTTGTCCGGCAAAGTTACTGGATGTGGGCCTAAAGGTTACCGGCACGAAGCGCACGCTCTGAATTTCGCGGGCGTTCAAGTAAGCAGCCAACTCCCTACCCTTCACCCAGGGCGCGCCCACCACCTCAAACGGAGTGTCCGTGCCTCGTCCCACCGAAACGTTCGTCCCTTCAATCATGGCCACGCCCGGATAAAGAGTAGCCTCGTTCAGGTCACGAAGATTAGGAGAAGCATTCACCCAACCGAGCCCAGTCGAATCGAACCAATCGCCGCGCTGCCATCCTTCCATCGCAACGACCTCGAGTCGCGCTCCAATATGCCGTTCGGCATTCAACATTTTCGCCAGTTCCCCGAGTGTCATGCCGTGGCGCACCGGCTCCGGAAAATAATTCGTAAACTTTTCCTGGCCCGCATCCGAGACCGGCCCCTGCACAAACGACCCCGTAATCGGATTCGGCCGGTCAAGAAGGACGATCCCGATGCCAGCTTTCGCCGCAGCTTCCAGAAAATACCCAACCGTAGCCTGATACGTATAAAAGCGCGCGCCCGCATCCGCCAGATCGATCACCACCGCATCCAGCCGCTTCAGCACGTCCATCGGTGGACGCCGCGCCGCATCGCCCGCCCCATACACGCTGTAAACGGCAACTCCGGTCGCCGCATCCTTCGTATTCTGAATGTCGGTCGTGTCGAGCGCTCCCGTTACGCCATGTTCAGGACTGAAGATCGCATCCAGTGAAATCCCCGGCACAGTCGCCAGCACGTCAATCGTCCGCCGTCCTTCGGAGTCCACGCCCGTCTGATTCGTCAGCAGTCCAATGCTCCGCCGCGCCCCACCTTTGCCGGGATGCAGCGCCGCGAACCTCGTCTCCTCGAGCACGTCAATTCCCGTTCTCACGGCTCCGTTCCGCGCCGCCACTTTGCGTGCCGCACCCTGCATTTCGTTGTAACCGGTAATTGCTGACGCGCGCATCTTCTCCGCCAACGCCGGATCCAGCGCCAGCGCCGCCCCCACCGCCGTTGCCACCTTGCTCCGCAATGCAACCGCGCTTCCTTTCTCCTTCGGCGGAACGACATTCATATGCACCGCATTTGTCAGCAGCACGATGTAAGTCTTCGTCGCCGGATCGATCCACAACGAAGTCCCCGTGAATCCCGTGTGCCCGTAGCCCCCAACCGGCAGCAATTCCCCCCGGTTGCTCGACAGCGGGGAATCAATATCCCATCCAAACCCGCGCACCGCCGTCCCATTCACCGGTTGCTGCGGCGCAGTCATCTTCGCAACCGTCGCCGGTGTCAACACGCCGCGCCCGCCATCGAGCAGAGCCTGAGCAAAAATTGCCAGATCGTCCGCGGTAGAAAATACTCCCGCATCGCCCGCGACTCCGCCCATCCGCCGCGCCGTAGGATCATGCACCACTCCCCGCAACAAATGATGGTTTTCATCCTCCTCAGTAGGAGCAATGCGCGGTTGCCATGACGCAGGCGGCAGGAACCGCGTGTCTTTCATCCCCAGCCCAGCAAAAATATGCTTCGCTGCGTACTGATCCAAAGCCTCGCCCGACAGCCGCTCCACCAGCGCTCCCAGCACGATAAAGTTGATATCGCTGTAACCGAACGAAGCACCTGGAGGATGTTCCGGCGCCACTTCAAACGCTATGCGATAAGCCGTCTCCTTCCCCTCCCATCGTTTTGCCAAATCCAGATCGGGAGCAAGGCCGGAATAATGCACCAGCAACTCCCGGATCGTAATCTCCGACTTCCCATTCTGCCCAAACTCCGGCAGATACTTGGCCACCGGATCGTTCATGCGAAGCTTTCCTTGCTCCCAAAGCTGCATGATCGCCGTCGTAGTCACGACCACCTTGGTCAGCGAAGCACAATCGAACACGGTATCCAGCGTCATCGCCTCCCGATGAGGTTCAATCGCCCGGCTACCGTAAGCCTTGCGATAGATCACTTGTCCGTCGTGGCCAACGATAATCACCGCGCCAGGAATTTCACGATGAGCGATGGCATCCTTGATGATGGGATCGAGGATGGCCAGCCGCGCATCTAGCGACGTCTCGGCAAGCGCAACGCCACAAAGCAGAAGAGTCGAAATTATCAGTATTGTTGCTGCGATCTTCACGTCTGCTGTGACTCTACATGACGGCAGAGACGCGGCTCAAGACTCAAGGGTACTAAGGATGCTCTCGAAGTAACTCCCCGTTTGCCTCGACCCGCCGCCTTTGCTATAACCCCATCAGTCCCTGAAAAACTTGAACCAGACCCGCCCTTATCGAGAATCCGATTTTTCCTTCTTGGCGCGAAACCTCGCCCAGCAGGACGACCGCTTCCGCGTCGCCTTCGGCATCCTGGGAAAGGCCGTCGTTACTCGGGGTTTCCCCGCCTGCGCCCTAGCCGTCACTCTCCGCGGAGAACTAGTCGCCCACAAGGCTCTCGGCCGCTTTACCTACGACCCCGCAGCACCCGAAGTCAGCATGGCGACGCTCTTCGATATCGCATCGCTGACCAAAGTTGTCGCCACGACCACCATGGCCATGATCCTCTACGAACGCGGCCTGCTCGATCTCGAAGCGCCCGTAACCGCCATCGTTCCCGAATTCGCCGACACATCGAACGATGACCCATCGCGCTGCGAAGTCACTCTGCGCATGGTGCTAGCGCACAGTTCAGGACTGCCTGCGTACGAGAAGCTCTTCCTGCGGGCTAAGACGCGCCCCGAACTTCTCCGCGCCGCTTTTACCACGCCACTCTCCCACGCTCCCGGCGCTCATGCCGAATACAGCGACATCGGCTTCATCCTTCTTGCAGCCGCCCTCGAACGCCTGGCCGATGAATCGCTCGACACTTTCTGCCAGCGTGAGATTTTCGGTCCGCTAGGAATGACGCATACGACCTTTAACCCTGCCCACTCTTTAAAAGAGCAAATCCCGCCCACTGCCGACGACCGCACCTTCCGCCACCGCATCATCCAGGGCGAAGTACAGGACGAAAACGCAAGCATCCTCGGCGGCGTCGCCGGACACGCCGGCCTTTTCTCCACCGCCGAAGACTTAGCCGTCTTTGCTCACGCCCTGCTCAGCGGCGGATATCCCATCCTCCGCCCCGCAACCATCGCGCTCTTTACGCGCCATGAAGCCGCGCCGGAAGGCACTTCTCGCGCCCTCGGCTGGGATACGCCGTCAGCGCCATCCCAGTCCGGAAAATATTTCTCCCCTCATTCCTTCGGACACCTCGGTTACACCGGCACGTCCCTGTGGATCGACCCCGCGCGCCAACTCTCGATCACTCTGCTCACCAACCGCACCTGGCCCGATTCCCAGAATCAAGCGATAAAACAGTTACGTCCCGCAATTCACGACGCGGTAATAGAAGCCTTGGGGCTGCGAGCGTGAAGCGCACCCAGGTGAATCGCAAACCGTCAAAAAGCGTCGCTCCAACCGGCAAATATCCATCCATCGATCTCCGCCAACTCGGTACCGAAAAGACAAATTCCGCTTCCGCCGGTCTCGATCAGAAATCCGCATTGGCCATCGCCCGCATCATCAACCGCGAAGACGCCAAGGTTGCGGCCGCAGTAAAAAAAGCGCTCCCGCAAATCGCCAGAGCTATCGACTGGGTCGCGGCCGCACTGGCAAAAGGAGGCCGTCTCATCTACGTGGGCACGGGCACCAGCGGACGCATCGCCGCGCTCGACGCGGTGGAATGTGCACCCACCTTCGATCTCGATCCCAGCCGCGTCCAATTCATTATTGCCGGTGGAACCAAAGCGCTCGCCGCCGCCGTTGAAGCGGACGAAGACTCCACCAATCTTGGCGCCCAGTCGATGGCCGAAAGAAAACCGGCCAGCAAAGACATCGTGATAGGCATCGCCGCCAGCGGACGCACTCCCTTCACCATCGGTGCCCTCAACTATGCCCGCGCGCGAGGAGCAAAAACGGTTGCCATTGTCTGCAACTCGAAATCGCCGCTCGCCAAAGCCGCACACTTGGCGATTGTCGCGAATGTCGGAGCCGAAGTGGTCGCCGGGTCCACTCGCATGAAAGCCGGCACCGCGCAAAAAATGATTCTTAACATGATTTCAACCGGAGCCATGGCTCGTCTCGGCTATGTCTATGGCAACCTCATGATCAATGTCCGCCCTAGGAACCAGAAGCTGTCCAGTCGTGGAGTGGCCATCCTCGAAAAAGCCGCCGGCCTCGATAGAGAAACCGCGGGCACGATCCTCGCCGCCGCCGGGGGGCGTGTCTCGGTAGCTTTGGTGATGGCCAAAGCTGGCATCAGTCGCGCTCAGGCGCAAACGGCGCTGAACCACGCCCAAGGCCGGGTTCGCAAAGCAATCGGAGCAGGCAAAACTCACGTGTAACCAGCTTGCGAAAAAATTCGATTTTGCGTTTTGTTTGGGTGGCGCAGCGGTTCACCGCTGCGATAAGTATTCTTCTTTCAATGCCGGCTTCAGCCGCCGGGGTAAGACTGCGGCCCGAAAAACAATTCTGTACACAGGCCCCAACACCGTGCTGCGGCCCGTATCGATCCGCATCGCGGTTACAATGAAGTCGGTTTTATTTTTGAAGGATCGCGCTTGCAGACCAAAGACTTTCTGCGGATGTTTGCCTACGATCATTGGGCCAATCGCGAGTGCCTCAACGCGATACAAGCCGCCGGTCAGTCCGACTCGGCAGATACGCTAGGGCGCATGGCTCACATCCTCTCGGCGCAGAAATTATGGCTTGAACGCCTTCAGAACCGTCCGCAAAGTGTTGCGGTGTGGCCGAAGTTGACTGCTGAGCAATGTGTCGCGCTGCTGGATGAAATGTCCTCTGCATGGAAGAGTTATCTGGCCGGGCAGCAACCGCTCAACGAAAAGGTTACCTACCAAAACAGCAAGGGTGAACCCTGGTCGAGCACCGTCGAGGACGTTCTGACCCACGTCCTTTTCCACTCCGCCTATCATCGGGGACAAATCGCCCTGCAGATGCGCGCCGCCGGATTCGTTCCCGCTTCCACCGATTTCATCCACGCCATACGCCAGGGCTTTGTGCAGTAGAGAGTGCGGCAGAAAGCGCAGTAGAAAGATTCACCGATTATGGATAAGTTCGTAGTTCGCGGTGGTAATCCCCTCTTAGGGACAATTCGAATCAGCGGAGCCAAGAACGCTGCGCTTCCCTGCATGGCTGCCGCCCTGCTCACCGACGAACCGGTCATTCTCGAAAACATCCCGCAGGTTCGCGACATAGAAACCACGCGCAAGTTGCTCGTCGCCATGGGTGCCGAGGTCGAACTCGGCTATGGACGCGCCCATCACCGCACCACCATCTGCGCTCGCACGCTGAATGCTCCCGAAGCGTCGTATGAACTGGTCAAGACCATGCGGGCCTCCACGTTAGTTCTTGGCCCGCTTCTTGCACGCTGCGGCCGTGCGCGAGTCTCGCTGCCCGGCGGATGCGCCATTGGTGCGCGTCCTATCGACCTCCACATCAAAGGTCTGGAGCGCCTGGGCGCCACCATCACACAGGAACATGGTTATGTCGAGGCCGTCACCGATCCGCAGAAAGGCAATCGCCTGCACGGCGCCGAAATTGTCTTCGACAAGATCACCGTTACCGGCACCGAGGATCTGCTGATGGCCGCCGCCCTGGCTGAGGGCGAAACCGTCATGCAGAACTGCGCCCGCGAGCCCGAAGTCGCCGACCTCGCCGCCTTGCTCAATGCCATGGGCGCGAAAATCCACGGAGCGGGCACGTCCACCATCACCGTACAAGGCGTGTTGAAGCTCCACGGAGCGCGACACCGCATCATCCCCGATCGTATCGAAGCCGGCACTTTTCTCATCGCCGCGGCCCTGACCGGCGGCGACCTCAACGTCGCCGGATGCGATCCCGCTCACCTCACCGCCATCCTGCAAAAGCTGGCGGAAACCGGCGTGAAAACCGCCATCAAAGCCGACTCCGTCCGCGTCATGGGCGATCAACCGCTCTCCGCCGCCGATCTCAACACCGAAGAATATCCCGGCTTTCCCACCGATATGCAAGCGCAATACATGGCGCTCGCAACACAGGCCGAGGGCACCTCGATTGTCACGGAAAATATTTTCGAGAATCGCTTCATGCACGCCCAGGAACTGGTCCGCATGGGCGCCGACATCAAAATTGAGGGGCGACGCGCCGTCATTCGCGGTGGCACTCGGCTCAGCGCTGCCGCCGTTCTAGCCTCCGACTTGCGCGCCTCAGCGTCCCTGGTGCTTGCCGCTCTCGTCGCTGACGGCGAAACCATCATTGACCGCGTCTACCACATCGACCGCGGCTATGAGCGCATCGAAGAAAAACTTAAGGCCGTAGGCGCCGAAATCCGCCGGCTCGGCAACATCTTCCCCTGACCACGCCTGACGACCCCAACCCATACCCGCCTGGTAACGACAGTAACCTTCCTAAAAAGCGTTCCCTCCGACTAAGATCGCAACTGCGCTCCTTAGAATCTGCTGCGAACCGTGCGCCTCTGAGCGCCGATGGATTGATTCGTGGGCCTGCCAAGTTTTTCCAAATTCCGGGGAACTCCTGGGACCGTAATCCGCTACCTGACAGTCGGGGCCTTCAACACCGCCTTTGGCTACGGCTGCTTTGCATTCTTCACCATGCTGCTCACTCCCTTTCTTGCCTATGGCTATATTCTCGCGGTTCTTTTCGCCAATCTCTTTGCCATCACATTCTCTTTTCTTGGTTATAAGTGGTTTGTCTTCAAAACCCACGGCAATTACTTCAAGGAATGGATTCGCTGCGTCGGCGTCTATAGCGGCAACATGGCCTTGAGCGTAACTGCCCTGCCTTTGCTCGTGCCCGTCGTCCGCCACCAAACCGGCAACGCCAAGACCGCACCCTACCTCGCCGGCGCCATCGTGCTCGCTTTCTCTGTCGCCCTTAGCTTCTTCGGCCACCGCCATATCTCTTTTGGCGTCTCGACCAAGACTCCTGAAAGCGCGCATTAACCAACCAGGCTCTTCACGTTCAAATCGAAACCAAAGGTGACTTCCGTAATCCTGTGCCCAGCCCGATTGTGTGGGATAACTGAATCGCAAGCTCCGCAACGCGGACAAGGCAAGAGCTTTTTCGAGGCCCTCATTCCCCTCGGATAAATCTGGGAGGCGCCCAGTATGAAAGTAGTTGTGCTGTGCGGCGGACTCGGTACCCGCCTGCGAGAAGAAACCGAATTCCGGCCCAAGCCTATGGTTGAGATCGGCGGCCGCCCGATCTTATGGCACATCATGAAGACTTACGCTCACTATGGCTTCCGTGAGTTCGTTCTCTGCCTGGGTTATCGCGGCAACGTAATCAAAGATTATTTCCTGAACTATGAGGCGATGAGCAACGACTTCACCATCTGCCTCGGCCAGAAATTCCATGTCCACTATAACGGCCGCCATGAAGAGCAGCACTTTCAGGTAACCCTCGCCGACACAGGCCAGGACACCATGACGGGCGGGCGACTCAAGCGTGTGGCCAAATACCTCGACGGCGATACCTTCATGCTTACTTACGGCGACGGCTTGGCGAACGTCGATATTCCCAGTTTGCTCAAAATGCACAAGAGCCATGGGCGCCTGGCGACCGTCACCACCATCCCGCCCATCTCCCGTTTCGGTATCGTCGACATTAATTCCAACAACGAGGTCGTCCAGTTCACCGAAAAGCCCCAGTCCAAGGAATGGGCCAATGCCGGCTTCTTCGTGTTAGAGCCGAAGGTCCTCGATTACATCAGCGGCGATAGTTGCGTCTTCGAACGCGACGCGCTCGAACGGCTGGCCGCCGACGGCCAACTCATGGCCTATCGCCACGACGGCTTCTTTTACGCCATGGACACCTTCCGCGAATACCAGGTGCTGAACCAGCTCTGGAGTTCCGGGCAAGCGCCCTGGAAAATCTGGAACGATGGCACGGAGTTGAGCCTCACGGCTAAGGCAGGGAGTTAGTTCAACGGAGTTAATTCAATATGACAGGCGCAGTCCCCATCGCAGTCAAAGCAGCAGCCAATCCAATCATTCGCGAAGACGTTCAAAGCATCGCCGAGGAACTGGGCAAGGTATTAGCTCCACTTGCCGGCACGACCTTGCTGGTGACTGGAGGCAGCGGCTTTCTTTGCAGCTATCTCCTCGACGCCATCGCCTACCTGAACGACAACGCGTGGACTGAACCTTGCCGTCTGATCAGCGTGGATAATCTCCGCAGCGGCATTGCGCAGCGCGTCGCGCATCTCGCCGAGCGCCCGGAATTCCGCTTCGTCCACCACGACATCTCCGAACCGCTCGACCTCGGCGAACCTGTCGATTGGATCATCCACGGCGCCGGCATCGCGTCTCCCACTTTCTACCGCAAATATCCCCTCGAGACCGTAGATGTCAACGTCTCCGGCACACGCCGCATGCTGGAACTCACTCGTCGCACCGATTACCGCCGAACCAATTCCCGGCATACAGGCGTCCGCAGCATTGTCTACATCAGTACCAGCGAGATTTACGGCGATCCCGAACCGCGCTTTATACCCACTTCCGAGGATTACCGCGGCAGCGTCTCCTGCACTGGCCCGCGCGCCTGTTATGACGAATCCAAGCGCCTGGCCGAAACTCTTTGCTCCATCTATCGCAACCTCTACGCCACTCCCGTCAAGGTCATACGCCCTTTCAATGTCTACGGTCCCGGACAGCGCCTCGATGACCGCCGCATAGTGCCTGACCTGATTTCAGCCGCACTCGAGCGCCGTCCTCTGGTTCTTTACAGCGACGGCTGCGCCACCCGGTCTTTTTGTTACGTGAGCGACTTCATTCGGGCTATGTTCTTCATTCTCCTTTCCAGCGCGGACGGCGAAGCCTTCAATGTGGGCAACGATGAGCGCGAAATTTCAATGTCGGATTTCGCCCGCGAACTCTCTCGCGTAGCCGGACCCCTGTCGTTAGAAGTCATCCACGAGACCAGCAAAGATCCGCAGTACCTCACCGATAATCCTCAGCGCCGTTGCCCGAACCTCACCAAGCTGCGCACCTTTTTCCCATGGCAGCCGAAAGTTGGCTTGACTGAGGGATTGCGGCGCACCTTGCTCTCATACCAGCCCTCGCAGCCGTCCGGTCGCCAGGAGCCCGCGCGATGAAGCGTCCGCCGGAGCAAAAGACGGAACGAAAGACGGAGCGCCAGATGGAACGAAAAACGACCGGCTCCGTTCAGCGCATCGATCGATCCGAGTACGAGCCCTTCGCCGCCTTGCAACACTTGTTCCTGGTAGGAGATCTCCAGCGCGAGACCCCGCACCCATTCGTCCGCGACCCGCGCCTGGAGCTGATTCTCTGCTGCTACAAGCCCGGCGACGATGGCCTGCCGCACTGGCATCGCGAAGTAACCGAGTACGAAATCGTCATCAAAGGCGAATCCGAAATTCTCGAAGTGGCGACTGGGCAGACTCACCGGTTTGGCGCCGGCGATCTGATCGTCATTCCTCCCGGTGCGTGTGTCAAACGTCAGGTCCACACGCCGCTTCGCACTGTAGCCATCAAAGTCCCATCGAGCGCCGAAAAAGTGCACTGCGCGGGATGCCAGCGCGAGTGTTCCGCGCGCCTCGCTCCCTATCTGCTGCAAGAAATTCAGGAGGAATCATGCGTATCGCGGTAATAGGCACCGGCTACGTCGGCCTGGTAACGGCCACATGTCTGGCACACATAGGTCACGACGTCATTTGCGTGGATAATCAGCCCGAGCGCGTCGCCGCCGTAAATGAAGGCAAGCCGCTTTTCTACGAATCGGAACTCGATGAATTGTTGACTAGCGTTATTTATGCGGGTCGCCTGCGAGCTACGGACGCAACCGCTGATGCGGTGGCTTCGAGCCACATGACATTTCTGGCGGTGGGCACGCCTTGCCGAGATGGCGAGATCGATCTTTCCTATCTCTCGAGCGCCGCAGCCGATGTGGGTCAGGGTTTGCGCAGCGCTAAGGGCTATCACGTGGTCGTGGTCAAAAGCACCGTAGTCCCCGGAACCACCGACACCCTCGTCCGCACCATTCTAGAGCGCACCTCGGGCCGCCGCGCCGGCGACTTCGGCCTGGCCATGAATCCGGAATTCCTTCGCGAAGGCTCTGCGGTAAAAGACTTCATGGAGCCCGACCGCATCGTGATCGGCCAGTGGGATGAGGCCAGCGGCCGCAGGCTCGCCGAGGTCTACGACGCTTTTGCTTGCCAGAAGCTGTTCACCACGCTGCGCAATGCGGAGATGACAAAGTATGCCTCCAACGCCCTGCTTGCGACTCTCGTGTCTTTCAGCAACGAGTTCGCGGCGTTGTGCGAAGCGACTCCCGGCACCGACGTGGAAGAAGTGCTGAACGGCCTGCACCTCGACCGCCGCCTCTCGCCTCTGCACGCTGGCGAGCGCGTCACGCCGGGCATCCTTACCTATCTCCGCGCCGGCTGCGGATTTGGTGGCAGTTGCTTGCCCAAAGATGTATCCGCGTTACGCCACTTCGCCCGCGAGCACGGCGTAGGCTCGCCGTTACTTGATGCCGTGTCCGCCGTCAACGTGGCGCGGCCCGCGCAACTGGTGGCCTTGGCAGAGGACGCCGTGGGTTCGCTCGGCGGCAAGTCCATAGCCGTGCTGGGCCTGGCCTTCAAACCCGGCACTGACGATCTGAGAGATTCGCCCGCACTCGCTATCATCGCCGAGTTGCAGCGCAAAGACGCGCAAATCCGCGCCTATGACCCGATGATTACCTCATTGGCTGGCGTTCCCATTTGCGGCTCGGTCAAGGAGGCGCTCACCGGTGCCGATGCCGCTATCCTCGTCACGGCTTGGCCCGAATTCGCCAATCTAGATTGGTCCGCACTCTCGCTGGTCATGCGTGATCCCGTTCTCATCGACGGCCGAAACGCGCTTCGCGCCGTATCCACTCCGAAGAGCGTCACGCGCGTCGCTATCGGTAAACACTTCGCAAAAGGAAAAGCGGCTCATGCCAACTAGCTCTAACTCTGCCCCTGAACTGCGCGCCCGCATTCTCAGCCTGGTGAGGGAGTATTACACCCTGGCGCATCAACAAAAGCCATTCGTGCCCGGCAAAAGTCGGGTCAACTATTCCGGCCGCGTTTTCAATGACCAGGAAATGGTAAGCCTGGTCGCGTCCGCACTCGATTTCTGGCTGACCCTCGGGCCCTACGGCGACCAACTCGAATGCGCGATGCAGGACTTCTTCAGCTCCCGCGATTTCGTTCTGGTCAATTCCGGGTCCTCCGCCAATCTCCTGATGATCGCGACCCTCTGCTCGCCCGAGGTCGATCAACTCGTAGGCGACGCCGGCAAGCCGAGGCTTCGCCCGGGCGATGAAGTCATCACTCCGGCCGTAACCTTCCCCACCACGCTAACTCCAATCGTGCAAAACCGGTTGGTCCCGGTCTTTGTTGATTGTGAAGTCGGAACCTACAACCTCAACCCGCGCCTCCTCGAAGGCGCCATAGGCCCGCGCACCCGCGCCATCATGCTTCCGCACACTCTGGGCAATCCCGGAGCCATGGACGTTATCACGGACATCGCGCAGCGTCACAACCTCTGGCTGCTCGAAGATACCTGCGATGCCCTGGGCGCGACCTTCGACGGCAAACTCGCCGGCACCTTCGGCGACATGGCTTCGTTGAGCTTCTACCCCGCCCACCAGATGACCATGGGCGAAGGCGGCGGCGTCGTCATCAATCACCCGCGCCTGAAGAAAACTGCCCGATCAATCCGCGACTGGGGACGCGACTGCTGGTGCGATCCCGGCAAGAACAATACCTGTGGAAAGCGCTTCTGCTGGAAACTGGGCGACCTGCCCTCTGGCTACGACCACAAATACATCTACTCGAACCTGGGTTACAACCTGAAGCCCACCGACCTGCAGGCGGCTATCGGCCTCATCCAGATCGCCAAGGTGCCGCAGTTCGTAGATACCCGGCGCCACAATTTCCGCCGTCTGTACGAGGGGTTGAAGCCGCTCGCCGGGATGATTACTCTCCCCGTGATCGACCCGCGCGCCAATCCATCCCCCTTCGGCTTCCCCATCACCGTGCGCGATGGTGTCGACCGCAAGGCCGTCACTGAGCAACTGGAGGCAGCCAACATTGAAACCCGGCTCGTCTTCGGCGGCAACATCCTGCGTCAGCCCGGCTTCCAGCACATCGAGCACCGGGTTCACGGGTCGCTCGCCGAATCCGACCGCATCATGCGCGATACGTTTTTCGTCGGCGTTTATCCAGGCCTCACCGACGAGATGATCGATTACATGATCGAGTCCATCACCGCGGTGTTCGCAAAACAGTCGGCTCGTGCCGCCAGTGCCGTCAGGTAACTCAAATGCCGAATCCCCTGGCCCGCGATCTCGACAACATTCTCGAACGAACCGAGCCCCTGTGGCAGGACCTGCGCGGCCAGCGCATCCTGATCACCGGCGCCACCGGTTTTTTCGGATGCTGGCTGCTGGAAAGTTTTGCCTGGGCCAACCAGCGCCTGAACCTCAACGCGCGTGCAGTCGGGCTTTCCCGGCATCCGCATTCTCTGGCGCAGAAAGCGCCACATCTGACCAAAGATCCGGCCATCACCTTCCACGCCGCCGATGTCCGCCGCGCTGATTTTCCCGCCGGCGAATTTTCCCACCTCATCCACGCCGCCACCGACGCCAGCGCCAAGCTCAACCACGAAGCGCCTCAGGAGATGTTCGACACAGTGGTCGAGGGCACACGCCGGGCCCTGCAATTTTCGATCGCCCGTTCCGTCACTCGATTTCTGCTTGTCAGTTCGGGCGCCGTTTACGGAACCCAGCCGCCGCAACTCACCCATGTCAGTGAATCCTTCGACGGTGGCCCCGATCCTCTCAGCCTCGCCAGCGCCTACGCCGAAGGCAAGCGCGCCGCCGAGATGTTGTGCGCGCTGGCAGCCTCATCCACTCTTGCTGCACCCGTTGCGCGCTGCTTTGCCTTCGTCGGCCCTTATATGAAGCTCGATGCTCACTTCGCCATCGGCAACTTCATCAACGACCGTCTGCACCATCGACCAATTCGCGTTCAAGGTGACGGCACCGCCGTGCGTTCTTATCTTTACGCCAGCGACTTAATGGTGTGGCTCTGGACCATTCTCTTCAAAGGACAGCCGCGTCGCGCCTACAACGTAGGTTCCGAGCAAGCCCTGAATATCGCCGCCATTGCGCGTGAAGTCGCAGCCGCCCTGCCTCCCGGGCCTGACGTCCACATAGCTTCCGCGCCAACACCGGGCGCTCCCATTCACCGCTATGTGCCCAGTACGGCTCGAGCGACCGAGGAACTCGGCCTGCGCGCCGAAGTTCCGTTGCAAGAAGCCATCTGCCGCACGTATGCCTGGTTTTCCGGAAACACATTCTCAGAACAAGCATCTGCCAGTCCGAACCTCATCGCCCGAGGCGCCCATGCATAGTGCCGCCACTCCCAGCTCTCAGCCCCATCGCGCATGCGGTGCCTGCGGCGCAACCGCGACTACAGTCTGCCATCGTCAGCGCTTCGTCGTACCGGACGGCTATCCGCTGTCCGACCATTACAACGTCGTGGTCTGCGGCACCTGCGGTTTTGTCTATGCCGATCCGGCCGCCACCCAGCGCGACTATGATCGCTTCTATTGCGAGTGGTCGAAGTATGATGACTCCGCTACGGCAACGGGCAGCGGCCTTTCCCCATACGACGCGGCCCGGCTAGCCACCACCGCTGCCGACATCGCGCGCGCCTTGCCGTCGCGAGCAGCCAGCATCCTCGATGCCGGATGTGCCACCGGCGGCCTGCTCACCGCCCTCCGTGACCACGGATTCACCGCCGTCGCCGGGCTCGATCCATCCCCGCGCTGCGCCGCTGCCTGCCGTGACCGCGGCTTTGACGCCTATCTGGGCTCGGTCGCTTCCGCCCCGGCGCACATGCCCAAATTTGATTGTGTCGTCTTCAGTCACGTCCTCGAGCACGTCTACGACATTCCTGCATTCTTCGCCGCCGCCCGCCACATTCTCACGCCGGGAGGATGCCTCTATCTCGAAACTCCCGATGCCACCCGCTACGTCGACTATCTTTACGCGCCTTTCCAGGAATTCAACACCGAGCACATCAATCATTTTTCGGCGCGTTCTCTCGATAATTCCGCTCGCCGGTTTGGCTTCCAGCCCGTGCTCGTCGAAAGCAAAGTGATCCAGACCGGGCAAGACACGCTGTATCCCGCCGTTTTTGGCGTTTTCAGAGATGATGGCGACCGTCATCACGCGGACGAGCGCACAGTCGTTTGCGATCGCGAGTTACCGTCACGTATCGATGCCTATATCCGGCGTTCCGCTGAACAAATGGATCGCATTAATCACCACCTGGCCCCACAGCTAGTCAATCACCAGCAAGTCATTCTATGGGGTGCGGGGCAACTCGCCATGAAGCTGCTCGACCTTCCCTGTTTCGCGCAAACTCGAATTCGCGCCGTAGTCGATAACAATCCCATCCTCAGGGGCAAGACACTGGCGGGCGCGCCCATCGTGGCCCCGCACGAAATCGCAAACACGAAGGAGCCGATCATCATTGCCACCCTGTTGCACGCCGAGGAAATCAGCGCTCAAATCCGCCGCCTCCGGCTCGGCAACTTGATTCTCCCGCTGCAGCCAGCGCAGTACTCAGAGGCCCACGCATGAAGCTTTCCGATTACATCGTCGGCCAGCTGGCAGATTGGGGTGTGCGCCATATCTTCCTCGTCACCGGCGGCGGCGCCATGCACCTCAATGACTCCATCGCTAAAGAATCGCGCCTGCAATACATCTGCAACCATCACGAACAGGCTTCGGCGATGGCCGCCGAAGGTTACGCCCGCATCAGTGGCCAGCCCGGCGTGGTCAATGTCACCACCGGCCCGGGCGGCATCAATGCACTCAACGGAGTTTTCGGTGCATGGACCGACTCCATCCCCATGCTCGTCATATCTGGCCAGGTCAAGCGCGAGACCTGCATGCGCTCCCAGGGCATCACCGGCCTTCGCCAGCTCGGAGACCAGGAAGCCGACATCGTTGCCCTCGCGGAAACAATCACCAAGTACGCGGTCATGATCGACGATCCGCTTTCCGTCCGTTACCACCTCGAACGCGCCTGGCACCTGGCGCAAAGTGGGCGCCCCGGCCCCTGCTGGCTTGACATTCCCGTCGATGTGCAGGCAGCGTCCATCGATCCCTTGGCCCTCCGCGGTTATAATCCCGCGCAGAATGATGACGAGCCATCAACCAGCCGAATCGATACTCATCCGTCGCGCCTCAAGTCGCTTTGCCGCGAAGTTCTCGAACGCATCAGCCATGCCAAAAGACCCGTGATTCTAGCAGGAACCGGCATTCGCGCCGCCCACGCCACCACGGAATTTGACCAACTCATCCATCGCCTTGGTGTGCCCGTAACCACCGCCTGGACTCATGATCTGATCGCCTCCGATGATCCGCTCTTCTGCGGACGCCAGGGCACAATCGGCGACCGCGCCGGAAACTTCACGGTACAGAACGCCGACCTTCTTCTGGTCCTCGGGTCCCGTCTCAACATCAGGCAGACCAGCTATAACTGGCAGTCGTTCGCACGAAACGCCGTCACCATCCAAGTCGATATCGATGACGCCGAGTTTCGCAAACCGACCGTCCAGCCCGACCTTGCCGTCCACTGCGACCTCCAGCGATTCTTGCAGGAACTACTGAGCGAGACCGACACTTGCAACTACCAGCCTGAAGTTCACGCCTCATGGCTCGCCTGGTGCAAGGAGCGCCTGCGCCGCTACCCCGTGGTGCACGACCGCCAGCGCCAACCCGGTCCGCCGTTGAATCCCTACTACTTCATCGAGCAACTTTCGTCGAGACTAGGCGACGACGATGTCATCGTCTGCGGCAATGCCACATCGTGCATCGCGACCTTCCAGACCCTGCAGTTGCGCAAACACCAGCGCCTTTTCTCCAACTCCGGCTCCGCCTCCATGGGCTACGACCTGCCGGCCGCCATTGGCGCGGCCGTTGCCCGTGGCGGCAAGCGCGTCATTTGCCTTGCTGGGGACGGCAGCATCCAGATGAACATTCAGGAATTGCAAACCGTCGTTCATCATCGTCTCCCGCTGAAAATCTTCATCCTGAATAACTCGGGCTATCTTTCCATGCGAATGACACAATCCGGATTCTTCGGCCGTCTTATTGGTGAAAGCCGGGCCAGCGGTGCTTCCCTTCCCGACATGGTCAAGGTGGCGTGCGCCTATGGAATTCCGTCGCTTCGCATCGACCGGGAATCGCAGCTTGGCCAGATCGATCGCGCGCTCGCCGCTGACGGTCCCGCCCTGGTCGACGTGGTGCTCGACCCCACTCAGGAGTTTGAGCCGAGATCAAAATCAAAGCAGCTAGCCGATGGGCGCATCATTTCACCCAATCTAGAGGACATGTACCCATTCCTGGATGACACTGAACTAATGGACAATGTAATCAGGGAATAAGGACATTACCATATTAGTCAATAAGTGGTCGAGATCTGGAACTTACAACTACGGAACAGGCAACTAACATCATGACTGGCAATGATATATTCGACGAGTTATTCGTCCTGGAAATGGCGAATAATCACCTGGGCGATCTCCAGCGCGGCCTGAAGATCATCGGTAACTACACTCAGGTTGTGCGCTTCAACAACGTGCGTGCCGCCATCAAATTGCAGCTGCGTGACGTCGACAGCTTCATCCACCAGGACTTCCGCCAGCGCGACGACATCCGCTACATCAAGAAGACGCTCGACACGCGCCTGAGGCCCGAAGACTTTGTCACCATGGTGAAAGCCATTCGCGAGGCAAGTTGCATTCCGATGGCAACTCCCTTCGACGAATCTTCTGTCGACTTCTGCTGCGAACTCGGCATCCCCATCCTCAAGATTGCCAGCTCCGACTACAACGATTGGGTTCTTATCGAGAAGATAGCGAAGACGAAAAAGCCGGTTATCGTTTCCACCGGCGGCTCTTCGCTCAAAGACATCGACGACCTTGTCACGTTCTTCGAAAATCGTCATATTCCGCTGGCCATCAACCATTGCGTCTCGCTCTATCCCTCCGAGGATTGCGACATCGAATTGAATCAGATCGACTTTCTCCGTGCCCGCTATCCCAAGCACATCATC
Organism: uncultured Acidobacteriaceae bacterium; assembly: GCA_963775845.1. GTDB lineage: Bacteria > Acidobacteriota > Terriglobia > Terriglobales > Acidobacteriaceae > Acidiflorens. Next base: position 1,093,946 of record CAVZKN010000003.1, read on the forward strand.
GGCTTCTCCACGCATGAATACCATGATTGGACTTCGTCGATGCTCATGGCTTATGCCAAGGGCGCGAGAACTTTCGAACGTCACGTCGACATCCAGACCGAAGGTATGACCGTCTCGCCCTACTGCTCGCTGCCCGAGCAGGTCGATACCTGGTTCAAAGCCTTTCATCGTGCCAAAAGAATGTGTGGCGCGCCCGGCACCCAAAAGCGCCTGCCACCGCAGAAGGAAATCTCCTATCTCGACTCGCTCGTCCGCGGTGTCTACGCTAAGCGGGATCTTCCCGTCGGCCACCTGCTGCAAGACTCCGACATCTATCTCGCGATCCCGCTCCAGCAAGGGCAAATCTCCTGCCGTGAGCTGATGCGCGGCGAAGTTATTCGCAAAGCAGTGCCGAAAGACCAACCCGTCATGATCGACGCCATTGACAGCCCCTATGCCAACATTCCTTCGCTGACCGAACTGATCTATCACCGCGGACTTGCGCCCAAAGCGGCTGCCCAGGCCGCAACCGCGGGCGGTGCGAAATGAGCGCTCCGCAAGACAAAATAAAAACCATCAGCGTGGTCACGCCTTGTTACAACGAGGAAGGTAATGTACGCGAAGTCTACGAACGCGTGCGGAACCTGATGCTCCGCCTGGATAAGTACCGCTACGAGCATATTTTCATCGACAACGCATCCGGCGACACCACCTTCTCTGTGCTCAGAGAAATCGCCGCCTCCGACTCGAATGTCAAAGTCATCCGCAACGCGCGCAATTTCGGACACATACGCTCGCCCATGCACGCCATCCTGCAAGCGCGCGGCGACGCCATCATCGTCCTCATGTCCGATCTCCAGGATCCCCCTGAAGTTCTCTCTCAACTGCTCGAACAATGGGAAAACGGAGTTCCTATCGTTATTGCGGTCAAGCACCGCAGCCGCGAAGCAGCAGCCATGTTCCTGGTGAGAAAGCTTTTCTATAGGCTCGTCAACCGCCTCGCCGACAACATTGACACTTATGAAAACTTCACTGGCTTTGGATTGTACGATCGTCAGGTCATCGACCTGGTCCGCCAGTTTGGCGACCCCTATCCTTACTTCCGAGGCATGATCGCCGAAATCGGATTGCCCCACACTGAAGTTCTTTACGAGCAGCAGCATCGCAAGAGTGGCAAGACCAAAAACAACTTCTACACGCTTTACGATCTTGCCATGCTCGGCATCACCAAGCTCTCCAAGGTTCCTCTGCGCCTGGTCACGTTCTCGGGATTTGCTGGATCCTTGTTCTCGCTGCTCGGCGGCACAGCGTACTTTGCCTACAAACTATTGTTCTGGCAGCGCTTCACGGTGGGCATCGCGCCCATCGTCATCGGAATGTTCTTCCTGGGATCCCTGCAGTTGCTCTTCATGGGCATCATTGGCGAGTACATCGGAAACATTCACACCCAGGTGCACAACCGTCCGCTCGTAGTCGAACGCGAAAGGCTGAATTTCCAATATGAGCCCGGAGAGCCGCTCCCCGCTCCGGCTCTAGTTTCGGGTGCGGCAGTTGGACACTAGCAGTTGGGCATTAGAGCAGACGACCGCAGCTTAGGTAACGCAGATCTGGCCGGCAGCGGCCTTGGACCCGAAGAAACTTTACGGAGGAGATGCCTGCTAAGAGCCTATGAGTTCGCTTTCACAGACAAGGTTGATCAGCGCCCGAGCCATGTCCCAGTCGGTCTCGAGCCCGCTCGTCACCATTCGTCTGCTCAAAGCAATCTCGCGCTTCATCGAAGCTCATAGTTGGATCGCCTTCAGCATCGTCTCGCTGCTCTGCGGGAGGCAGCGCCTTTACACCCTTTTCACCCGGCCTCTCGACCATGACGAGTTATACACTTACTATATTGCGCAAGCCCCCACACTGAAGCAGTTACTGGTGCTGACTCGTACCGTCGATCTCCATCCTCCACTCTCGTATCTGCTCATCCGAGCTTCCTTCGCCGTTTTCGGAGTCAGTGCCTGGTCGTGCCGCCTGCCCTCCGTACTCGCTTTCTTCGGCGCCGCAGCTCTGCTCTTCTGGCTGGTAAAACGCATCTTCTCTCCTCTGTACGCCCTCGTTTCCCTTCTCTTTTTGTGGAGCGTCCCCCTCATCTACCTGGCGGACGAAGCCCGTCCCTATGCCCTGGTGCTTTGCTTCACCAGCGTGATGCTGGTGAGCTATTACTGCGCCATCGACATCCACCCCGAGGATGTCGGCCGCCCACAGGACCCCCGTTTCGCGCTCTTTACCCTTACTGTGGGCGGATTCGCACTGCTCCTCTCTCACGTTTTAGCTGTTCTCCCCTACGCTGCCTTCTTCGCCGCAGAACTGGTCCGCCTCTCCATCCGTCGCAAGCCTGACTGGAAGCTTTGGGCTGCGCTGCTCGCGCCCGCCGTCTGCGGACTGACCTACTTGCCGCTGTTGAGCATCCACTCAGGCATCATATTCACTGAAGACTACCGTCCCACGCCGCTGCGGATGATGGCCTTCTACCTGGAATGCGTGCGCTTCCTCACGATTCCCTTGGTTGTGGTCGTACTTCTCGCCGCCATCTGGCCTCTGGTTCGAAGGTCGATGCAGAAGTGGAACCCTTTGCCGGATCGTCGATCGGCGCCTCTGCCAATCCCCTCGACCACCACTCTACGCCCGCTGTATTGCCTTCTTTCTTGTTTTTGTCTCGTTCCCATCGCCGTCGGCATTCTTTTTGCCCGCACCGGCACTGCTTTCTTCGACCGCTATGGGATCGTCATCTTAATTCCCATCGCGCTGGCTCCCGTCCTTTTTCTCGGTTTTCGGACGCAGCGGAACGAGATCGCCGGCGCGGTAATGGTGTTCCTGTTGAGCGTTCTTCTCTTCCTTAACACTTCTGGCAGAATATGGCTGATTGAACAGTTGGGAAACTTTGCTTCCCCGAGAGTCACCAGATATGTGCTCCACGCCACGGCTCTACCGCAAATTCTGGTCGACCCGATAACTCAGCGCGTCCCCCCTCATTTGCGGCGGGCGTTCGAAGCATCTCGCACCGTCACTAATCTCGATACCGTCTCTCCTGATCTTCCTCTTGTCGCCAACACCGGTTTGACCTTCCTCGAAATCGATCAGCGCGGAGATGCGGAACTTACCGCCCGCCTCTTCCTTCTTAATAACCAGCAAGCGGCGGTCGCTATTGCCCACGACACAGTGTTTGAGAATTACGACCGCCTCAAGAAGTTCTTTCCCATCCGCGGACGAGTCGAGCCCTACTGCGATTTTGTCTCCGCTCATCCTCGCTTTCTCGTCCTGGGCGCGTACAACCATTCGCAAGGTTGGCTGCTCAAAAAGTTGGACAGGGACGGTGCCGATCTGAAGATCATCGGCACTTATCAGGGAACCACGGAAGAAGCACAACTCTATGAAGTAACGGCTCCCAAGGCTGCTTGCTCAGCGCAGCCCTGATCGGACTTCCGCAGAAACAGACCAGGAATGACGCTCGCGGCGCCCGCCTGGTCCTCTGCTAGGGCCGCCAATAAATGTGGAATAATCCGACCAGCCGGCTCTCGGGAAATCTGCGTTCGACCTCTGCCCTCACCCTCGAGCTCATTCTGGCGCCGGGAAAGAAGGGCGCCTCATTAATTACCGCCAGCTTCAGGTCGTCGGACTGCAGTGCCTTCAACACGTCTTCTTCGGCCCCACCATCATCGTCGCGCGTCACGCTCTTCAGCCCGGAAAGAAAGAACAGTTCCGGACAATTATTGCCCGCATACATCAATCCGTTGGGCGAATGCTGCCGCAGAAACTCAGCGAGATCGGCAAAATTGGCGGCATACTCGATCCTTAATCCGCCTGCCCGCTCCAGCCGCAACTCATCCATCTGCCCTACTTTGTGGGTCAGTTCGTAAATGTAATCAGGAACCAGCCTGACCACGCCAAAGAGTAGATAAAATCCCGCAACGGCCGCCAGCACATAGGTCCCCGCTTGCTTCTTGGTCGTCATCACCATCGCGACCGCAGCCAGCAAAGTCAGGGGCAACGCATAGCAAAGATAAATGGGCGCGGCAAAGGGATACTGCACCAGTCCGCACATCGCTGCCAGCGAGATCAGCACCATCACCCGCTGCTGCTGTAGTTTGTTCTGGCCGCCTCGTTTCCCCGCCAACAGCAATGCTGCGCCCAGCAATACCACCAACGGAGTCAGCGTCGCGACCGAGTACCACACTCCCGAAACAATCCCGGCTGAAGTCGCTGCCTTCACCAACATCACCATCAGCGCCAGGCCGACTGCCAGGCCCACCAACTTACTCTGAAACTCGCGCCAGTACATCGCCGCGGCAACCAGCACCGCTAACGCCAGGGCGTAAATAACTTTGTCGATCGAAACCGGACGAAGCACTCCCAGCCCGACCGAGCGTGAGATCGCACTCGAAGTTACACCCGCAAAGAACTGGCCGAGCGCTCCCGATCTCGCATAAGGCAACAGAAAAATAATTACCGGGCTCAAGACGCCCAGCACAAAGGGAGACACGAGCCGCACCAGCGTGCTGAATCGTTCCGCCGTGGTCACACCCCGAACATTCCGTTCCCCAAGTAAAATCAGCGCCACCAGAGCACCCGCAGGCAGCACGAAATGGCAAAACTCACTCAGTCCGAGTCGCGCATGGAATTCATAAATCACAGTGGCCAGGAACAAAAGCAACGCACCGGCGCTGAATACACGAAACGGAACCGCGCTTTTCCCAGCCCTCTGCGCATCGCGCTCACTTCTCGGGTCACCCAGCAATTCGCTCTGCTCCAGAAACACCAGAAACAGCAGCACTCCAGCGATGTAATAGGCCCCGATCACTTTGATCAGGATCGATATGCCTCCACATACCCCCGCCACCAATAACCACCGTGTCTTGCGCACCTCCAAATAACGCAGCAGCGCCGCCGCTCCAAACGTGGCGAAGAACAGGTTGTACCAGGACGGCATCGACGCCGGGTAATTCGGATAACTCCACGCCACCGCCACGAGGGTGATCAGCCCTGCAGCCAAGGCGGATGCAAAGCGCGTCGCAATGTAGTAAACGGCCGGAATCCACGCCAGAAAAAAAAGAAATGCGCACCACCGCAGCGCCATCAGGTTGACACCAAAAACGCGAAACGCCGCTGCATGAATCACGCTTAAGCCGCCGGTGTAGATCTCGACAAAATCCCGATGTGGAAGCTCTCCCTGCAGAACTCGCAACGCACTCTGGCTGAGAGCGCCATCATCCGCCGGAACCCAGCCGCTGCCAATATGCATACCCGCATAAGCGCCGGCGATCGCCAAAAGCGCGCCCAGCACCAGTACATGAGTCTTCCAACTCCGGCCTTCAGTCGCCGGTGCCGCCTGCCCCGCACCGGCCTCCGCCGCGTCAACTCTGATTTCCATCTCAAGCGTCTTACTCAGCGTCGCAGCATCCTCGATCTTCGTTCTTCCCGGAGACTGAATCATTCCATTGCTCACCGGGCCTCCAGCGACGTAAGCCGCAACTTCGCTTCTTTGCTGTCCTGATTCAGCTGCAACGCCCGCTGATATTCCCCCCGCGCCGCCGGAATATTCCCGCCATCCTCCAACGACACGGCCAGCCAGTAGTGGTAGTCCCAAACCGTACTATCCATCGCAACCGCCCGCAGCAGATAAGGCTGCGCTTCCGCATTCCGCCCCTCCTGCAAAAGCGCCCGTCCCAGAAAATGTTTTGGAGCTGCCTGCTCCGGCTCTAACTCAATCGCGCGTGCCAGCAACTGTTCCGCATCCTTATACTGGCCATCCATCAAATGCGCATTGCCGCAGTTATAAAGCGCCGAGTAAAGATCGGGCTCCTTCTGCAAAACCTCCGAGCAGAGCGCGAACGCTCGCTCGTAGTCCCCCATCTGCCCATACAATCCGGCCAGCCCCGCCATCCCCATCTCCGACTGCGCGTATTCCGGATCGACGCGATCCAGCCACCGTCGCCCTTCCGCGAATCGGCCGGCATGAATGTAAGCCTCCGCCAGGGCCAGTGGGCCGTAGCCATACTCGGGATGATCGCGCACCGTCGCTTCCGCCAGCGCAATCGCTTTCTCGTGCGCGCCCCGCTGGCTGTACTCTTTCGCCAGACCCGCCGTCGTGTAAGGATTCCCCGGATAAAGCGATTGTCCCCGCACCAGTAGCAACAGATCGTTGCTCCAGTAGACTTGTTGCGCAACCGAAGCACAAACGTATCCGCCACACACCAGGATGACCGCGCAAGCCTGCACTGTCGGTGCATTCCATTGAGCAAGCCCAGGCAGCCGCCGCAGGCCCATCGCCAGCAGAATCGCAAATCCGATGGACGGCAAATACATGTAGCGATCACGCACGAAGTCGCCGTTGCCGAAGTTTCGCAGATATAGCGCGGGCCCCAGCCCAATCACCAACCACCAGCCGGCAAATGCCACCGTGGAGTTGCCCTCGCGTCGATTCCACAGCCACACTCCCGCCACTACGCCTGCAAGCAACAGAAGCGGGATCGCTAGTTGGCTAATCACGTGGGTCGTAACATAGGGAGTGTAATAGAGCCCGGTAATGCCTATAGGCAGCACCAACTGTCGCACATAGACCCACAGCACTAACGGCAGAGTCCGCGCCACGTCCAGCATTCCATGATTAGGATCGAATTGTCCCGTAGCATGCGCCAGCGCGTGCTTTCTCAGCAACACATAAGCCAGCGTCACCATCGCGTAAGGAAACGCCTCGATCGCGGCGGCTAAGAACTTCTTACCGCGAGATACCCTTCTGTCTATCGGATTGAGCCACGCATAGACTCCCACCAGCAGCGAAAAGACGACCGCCATTTCCTTCGTAAGCAGCGCGCACCCAAGCAATCCCAGAGAGGCCAATCGCCAGCCGATACTCGCGCTCTTATGAACTGCTGCATCGGGATTTTTGTCCGTATCCCGCCCTTTGAGAAACGCAGCGAACGCCAGTGCCGCAAACATCGTAACCATACTGTCCGATGCTGCTGAAATCCACGTCACGGGCTCGATGTGAACTGGATGCAGCGCAAAGATAAGCGCCGCCAGCGCCGCCGTCCAGTATTCAAGGCCCAACCGCCGCGCCAGCCAGAACACCGACGCAACCGCGCCAATATGCAATAGAACCGCTCCCAGATGCCAGCCCCACGGCCGTAAACCAAACAAGGCGTAGTTCAGCATCGACCAGGCCACAAACAGCGGTCGGTAGTACACCTGATGTCGGGCCACGTGATACCACAGGTCGCTGCCAAATGCCCGCGGCAGATTACTCCATGATCGGATGATCGGGTTATTGGCAATCTGCGGCCAGTCATCCCATACAAATGTGAAAGAGAGTGACCCGCTGTAGATTACGAAAGTAACCAGGCCCAGTAATGGCAGCAGCACCGCAGGACGCTCCAGATACTTGGCAAGTAACTCTACCGCTCCGGGTTCGGGATGTGTGTGCTTCGCATCCATATACTTGATATTCGAGGCCGCTGGTCGTCGCGCGTCAGCCCATACTACCCCTCCCTTCGCACTCGTCGCATGTTACTCAGGTTACCTGCGTGCGCCACTTAGACCGTCAGTCGATCTGCCTCTCTGTGCGACGATCATTCCATGGTGCACGCTACCGGAGCCAAGACTGCCAAGGTCGTGTCTCCGGTACTGTGCGTCGATCTTGATGGCACGCTGATTCGCAGTAACGTCCTCTGGGAATGTGTCCTGATCCTCCTCAAAACGCATCCCATAACCCTTCTGCTGCTTCCCATCTGGCTGCTATCTGGACGAGCGTCTCTAAAGCGCCAGCTTTCCCTCCGCGTTCATCTGAACCCTGCCCGCCTCCCTTATCGGCCGGAGGTTCTCGCACTCATCCAAACCGAAAAAGCCGTCGGGCGTCGCATCGCCCTCACTACCGCCGCCGACCGCAAGCTCGCCGAATCAGTTGCTGCCTATCTTGGCTTTTTCGATGAAGTCCACGCCAGCGATGGCGACGTGAACTTAAAGGGAGCCCACAAAGCGGCATTTCTGGAGCAGCACTTCGCTGAAACAGGTTTTGACTATGTCGGAGACGCTGCCGCCGATGTGGAAGTTTGGCAAAAAGCGCGCGCCGCCTATGTGGTTGGCACCGAAGCTCGCGCTGAACAAGCTGCAGTCGTCACCACCCTCAAAGCAACCATTCTCGATCCCGCTCCGTCGTGGCAAACTTCCTGCCGCACCTGGATAAGCGCACTGCGCGGCCATCACTGGGCAAAGAATTTATTACTCTTCCTGCCCCTCGCTCTATCCCACAATCTCGCACCGGCGCCCGCTCTTCGTACCCTTGCCGGCTTCGCGCTTTATGGACTCTGCGCTTCCGGGCTTTATATTCTCAACGACCTGCTCGATCTTCATTCCGACCGCGAGCACCCCTGGAAGAACAAGCGGCCTTTCGCCGCGGGTGATATTTCCATTCCCGAAGGGCTGCTCGCCTCCGCGCTGTTGCTCTCAACCTCAGTCGGACTGGGCTTCATGCTGGCCGCGCGCTTCGGCGTCGCTTTGCTCGGATACTCCGCCCTCACACTGATGTATTCCCTTTACTTCAAGAAGATCGAACTGCTCGACGTGTTCGTTCTGTCGAGCTTCTACAGTGTTCGCATCCTCGCCGGCGCCTCGCTCTCGGCAACGCCCTTGTCGCAATGGTTTCTGGCCTTCTCCATGTTCTTCTTTCTCAGCCTTGCCATGGCGAAGCGCTACTCCGAGTTACTCCACGCCGCCGACTTGGTTGCCAGGGGTAACTCAGGCCGCGGGTATCATACCGGCGATCGCGAAGTCCTTCTCGCCCTCGGAACTGGAAGCAGCTTTGCCGCGGTCGTCATTTTCAGCCTTTACGTCCACAGCCCGGAAGTACGCTTGCTTTACCGCTCCCCGGAATTTCTTTTCTTGCTCTGCCCCATCGTTCTTTATTGGCTCAGCCGAAACTGGCTGCTGGCGCACCGTGGCGAACTAAAAGAAGATCCGGTGATACTCGCCATCCGCGATCCCGTGAGTTATGGAGCAGCGCTCGCTTCCATGGTTGTCATCGTCATGAGTATGTTACCCGTGCCTTAGTCAACGTCGATAAATGAGCACGTTGATAAGTAAGTTGTGCAATCCAGATTCATATGTCGACTGAAACCGCAGCCGTAGCCCGTAAACGCACCGTTGCCGCCTCGCCCGCAACGCAGGTTCTCTCCTGGGGACGATACCCGAAAGTTGCGCACCAGTATGTCCACAAACCCGCATGGAACGATGAGGTGCCTGAAATTCTGAAGTCTGCTGCACCCGGGTCCCTGCTTCCCTACGGACTTGGCCGCAGCTACGGCGACTCCTGTCTCAACGCAGGCCGCGAACTGATCGACTGCCGTCGCCTCAATCGCTTTCTCGGCTTCGACGAATCAACCGGAATTCTGCGCTGCGAAGCAGGCGTGAGCCTTTCCGAAATCATCGATACCTTCCTTCCCCGTGGATGGTTTCTTCCCGTCACACCCGGCACTCGTTTTGTCACCATCGGCGGAGCCATCGCCAACGATGTTCATGGAAAAAACCACCATCAATCCGGGACTTTCGGCGCTCATGTCCGGCAGATTGCCCTCCATCGCTCGAATGACGGCCTGGTGATTTGCAATGCCGATCGGAATTTCGACATGTTGCAAGCCACCATCGGGGGCCTCGGACTTACAGGCATTATCGCGTGGGCTGACATTCAACTGAGACCCGTCGCCGGCCCGTGGATTGACTCTGCCTCAATTCCTTTTCAATCGTTGAATGCTTTTCTCGATCTGAGCCGCGAGAGCAACGATCGCTTTGAATATACGGTGGCGTGGCTCGACTGCTTCGCCGGCAAAAATCTTCGCGGCATCTTCTTTCGCGGAAACCATTCCACCGCGCGCGAAAACAAGTGTCATCCGAAGCGCGGACCCAAACTGCCGTTCGCCATGCCCGCATGCGCCCTCAATCGTTATTCCATCAAAGCTTTCAACACGGCTTATTACCTCTCGCACTCCTTCGCCCGGAGCACGAAAAGAATTCCCTACGATTCGTTCTTCTATCCCCTCGATTCCATTCGCCAGTGGAACCTGCTCTACGGCCGGCAAGGGTTTCTGCAATATCAATGCGTAATCCCCGAGGCAAATCTCGCAGCCTTCGAAGAATTACTCGATCTGATTGCGCGCTCCGGGATGGGTTCTTTCCTCGGTGTGCTGAAGCAATTCGGTTCAACTCCGCCTGCAGGCATGCTGTCTTTCCCTCGCCCGGGGCTCACTCTTGCCCTGGACTTCGCCATGCGTGGCGAGCGCACCCTGAAACTCATGCGTTCACTCGATGAGGTCGTCCTGCAAAGCGGAGGTGCGATCTACCCCGCCAAAGATGCGCGCATGAGCCCCGCTTTGTTCGAAGCATCATTCCCGCGTTGGCGCAGCTTTTTACCTTACGTTGATCCGAAGATGTCATCCTCATTTTGGCGGCGCGTTACGGAGGCGCTATGACGATGACTGCAACCAACATGACTGCAGAAAACATGAGTGTAGAAAAAAAGTACGCCAAGAAAATCGTCGTTCTCGGCGCCACCTCCGGTATCGCCCTCGAAGTCCAGCGCCGGCTCGCTCGCCAGGGTCGCGAGTTGCTTCTCGTGGCGCGCTCCCCGCAACGTTTGGCTGCGCTGCAGTCTGACTTGCATCTGCGCGGCGCCCGAACTGTGTTGACTTACCCCGCCGACTTGGCGTCGATTCAGCAGCACGCCGGCGTCTTTGACTTTGCGCGGCGCAATCTTCCCGATTTCGATACCGTACTGCTCGCCTACGGTTCCATGCACGAGCAGAAAGATTCCGAAGCCTCGGTTGACGTGTTACTGGAAGAGTTGCACGTAAATTTTGTCAGCGCCACCGCAATCCTCAGCCTCTTCGCCGCCGATCTGGAGCGCCGCCGCACCGGATGCCTGGCCGCCATCACCTCCGTCGCCGGAGACCGGGGACGCCGCTCCAATTACGTCTACGGTTCCGCCAAGGGTGCGCTCTCGCTGTTCCTCCAAGGCCTGCGCAGCCGCCTCCATCCCGCCGGCGTGCGCGTCCTCACCATCAAGCCAGGCCCGGTTCAAACCGCGATGACCGATCACATGCCGAATGCCGCCCGTTTTGCCGACCCTGAGCAAGTCGCCCGCGACATCGTCCGCGCCCTTGACGCCAGTTCGCCTGACATCCTGTACACCCCGAAAGTCTGGCGCTATGTGATGGCTGCCGTGCAGCAAATTCCCGAAGGCCTCTTCAAGCGTTTGTCGTTCTAAGGAACGCTATCAGCGACACTCAACAAATCTAAGCCAACACGGCGAGCAATAAAAAAGGCCGCATGGCTGCGGCCCTCTGTGTTACTGGCAACTGGTTACTGGCAACTCGTTTTCTGCTACCTTCTTCCGCGTCCGCCACCGCCGCCGGAGTGTCCACCACCGTGACCTCCGCCCGGACCGCGACCCGGCCCGCCGCGCCCTCGACGCCGCCGATTCCGATCACGATCGCCTCCGCCGCTCGGACGTCCCTCGCGCCCACCTTCAGGACGCGCCGCACCCGCCTCCACCGACGCTACCACTCCATCCACGCGGTTAAAGTTCGGCTCGTCGTCAGCGTCAAAATCGGCCCCGCCTTCGATCACGGCCGTCGGTGTTCCCTGCGCTGTCCCTTGCGCTGTTCCTTGGAACGTCCCTTGCGACGATCCCTGCGAAACTGCAGGCGCTGCAGGAGTCGACCCCTCAGCCTCATCCCCATCCGGAGGTGGCGGCGCTCCGCCCATCTTGGCGCGCTGTTCTTTCAAGATCGCCTTGCGCGACAGTTTGATGCGGTTGCCTTCGACCGCCAGCACTTTCACCAGCACCTGGTCGCCTTCCTTCAGTTCGTCGCGAACATCCTTAATCCGGTGTTCCGCGACTTCGCTGATGTGCAGCAGCCCATCAAGGCCCGGCAGAATTTCGACAAACGCTCCAAAATCGGCCAACCGGCTGACTTTACCGAGATAAGTTTTCCCTACCTCCGCCGACGCCGTCAGGTCGCGAATAATCTGCAGAGCCTTATTGGCCGAGACCTCATCGTTCGACGCAACGTTGACTTTGCCGGAATCTTCCACGTCGATCTTCACGCCTGTCTGCTCGATGATGCTGCGAATCATCTTGCCGCCGGGCCCAATCACGTCGCGAATCTTGTCAACCGGAATCTGCAGCGTGTAAATACGAGGCGCAAATGCCGAAACCTTACCCCGACCCTCGGTGATGACTTCTTCCATCTTGCCGAGAATGAATAGTCGTCCACGCTGCGCCTGCGCCAGCGCTTCGCGCATGATCTGCGAAGTAATGCCAGCCACCTTGATATCCATCTGCAGCGCGGTGATGCCATCTTTCGTTCCGGCAACCTTGAAATCCATGTCGCCGTAATGATCTTCAGCGCCCGCGATATCGGTCAGGATGGCATACTGCTCGCCTTCCTTCACCAGCCCCATCGCGACCCCGGCTACCGGAGCTTTCAATGGCACGCCCGCATCCATGAGCGAAAGCGATGCGCCGCAGATCGTAGCCATCGACGACGATCCGTTCGACTCCAGAATGTCGGAGACGACACGCATCGCATAAGGCCAGTTATCTTCGGTTGGAAGCACGGACGAAACCGCGCGCTCAGCTAGCGCTCCGTGGCCAATCTCGCGCCGTCCTGCCCCACGCATAAACCCAACTTCTCCCACCGAAAAAGGCGGAAAATTATAGTGCAGCATGAAGCGCTTCTTGGCCTCGCCTTCGAAACCTTCGAGTCGCTGCATGTCGTCGCTGGTGCCAAGCGTGGTCGTGACCAGCGCCTGCGTTTCGCCACGAGTAAAAACTGCGCTCCCGTGCGCGCGCGGCAAAACTCCCGCTTCAATCCAGATCTCGCGGATCTGATCGAACGCGCGCCCATCAGGACGCCGTTTGTTATCAATCACCTGGTTGCGGAAAATTCGCTCCCGCAGAATTTCGTAGTATTTCTTGACCTTCGCCTTCGCAGCGTCGTCGTCTTCCGGCACTGCCGCCAGCAGTTCTTTTTCCAGCACGCGAACCAGTTCGTAGCTCTCCGATTTCGGATGCTTCGCCGTATCCAGAGCATCGCCCAGTCGCGCTCCGATCTTCGATTCCAGGCCCTTGAAATAAGCCTCGTCAAATTCCGGAGGCGTCACCTGCCGCTTCGCTTTGCCGACCTTGCTGCGCAGCTCGTTGATCGCTCCGCAAATCTTTTTGATTTCGGTGTGCGCGAATTCAATCGCGTCCACCACCGTCTCTTCCTTCACTTCTTTCGCACCCGACTCGATCATCACGATCGCATCGGCAGTGCCCACAACCATGATGTTCAGCAGCCCATCGCGCATTTCGGTGTAAGTGGGATTGGCAATAAAGCGCCCGTCGATCAAGCCGACGCGCACCGCGCCCAGCGGCCCAAGAAACGGAATATCGGAAATCGTCAGCGCGGCCGAAGCGGCGTTGATGCCGCAAACGTCGGGATCGTTCTCCGTGTCCGCCGAAAGCACGAACGCAATCACCTGCGTCTCGCACTTGAAGCCTTCCGCGAACATGGGACGCACCGGCCGGTCAATCTGGCGACTGGTGAGCACTTCCCGCTCGCTCATGCGACCTTCGCGCTTGATAAAACCGCCGGGGATGCGCCCGCCGGCATAGGTGTACTCACGGTAGTCAACCGTTAGTGGAAAGAAATCGATTCCCTCCCGAGGCTCAGGATTCGCGGTAGCTGTGGCCAAAACAACGTTATCGCCAAAACGCACGAGCGCCGCGCCGCCGGCCTGCTTGGCAAGTTTTCCTGTTTCAATAGAGAGGGACTTCCCGCCCGCGATTTCGACGGAAACTTTTGTGGCTTCAGGTTTCATGATTCGTCCTTTGATGGTTCATCTTTGCATCGAGCGGAAGTAGGCAAGGTGTGTGCGCCAAGGTACGGAGTCAGCTTGAACGGGCGTATGCCAGCGTGGGCGATTGGGAAACGCACTCTCTTCAGGCTTTCGAGGTTTGAACTCCGGGCCGGGAAACTATCGTCTGCAACCCGTAATATGCAACCCGTGGTCTGGAAACCAGGAACCGGCCCCACACAGGGCCGGTCGCGCTGTTATTTGCGGATTCCGAGCTTCGAAATAACGGTCTTATACCGTTCCGAGTCGTACTTCTTCAGATAATCGAGCAGGCTACGCCGCCTGCTTACCATCATGAGAAGTCCGCGGCGCGAGCCGTGATCTTTCTGATGCGTTTTGAAGTGTTCCGTCAGCTGACCAATGCGTTCGCTCAACAGCGCGATTTGAACTTCGGGGCTGCCAGTATCGGTCGGATGCGTGCGATACGTGTCAACGACGGTCTGTTTTTGCTCTCTGGCTAACACTAACCTGTTGCACTCCTGTCTCTTCTCGTTTTCGTAACGTGTTCGATGGTAACACGCTGCCCTCGCGCGTGGCAAACTGCCTTCGAAATTTCGTAGTGTCCTTAGTTGCCTTTCTTAACCACGGAGACACAGAGCCACGGAGAAAAACTTGAAGCCGTAAAAACTACAAGGAAAGAGGTTTTGCCAAGCAGTTGGGGTTCTCCGTGCCGCCGTGTCTCCGTGGTAGAGAAATGAGATTCGGACACTACCCGAAATGCTGTCCTCAGCTTCTTCTGCATCCAGCTTGCTATACTGGCGCTCTGAAATTTCGCTTGGAGGCGTTATATGCGAACCCACATTCTGCCGATCCTCGCGTTCTTCCTGGCGTGTGCAGCGGCCCTTCCCAGCTCGGCACAAGATCAGAATAAAGACAAAGTCACCATCCTCTATGATGCCTTCGGCGAATCCAAACAACTGACGAAGGATTGGGGATTGTCCGCCCTGGTCGAGCATAACGGAAAGCGAATCTTGTTCGACACTGGCAATAATGCTGCGATTTTTGAGCACAACGTGAAGGTGCTGAACGTAGACCTCACGAAACTGGATTTTGTGGTGATCTCTCATCGCCACGCAGACCACACCACCGGCCTGAGATATGTGCTGAAGGTAAATCCGAACGTCACCGTGTATGTGCCCGCCGATGGAGCCAATGGATTTGGGGGAGCGCCGATCCCGCCAACGTTTTTGCGGCCGGACGACACCTTGCCCGCCAACATGCGCTATTTCGGCGGATCGCAGCCCCACCATCTCATCTCCGGCAAGCTTTACGATACGGGAAATTTTGTCCTGGTGAATCAGTTGACGGAAGTGTCGCCCGGAATTTTCCTGGTGCGCACAGTTTCCGAGAAGAAAGGAACGCTGGAGCTACCCGAATTGACGCTGGCCATCAAACGGCCCAACGGCTTGCTGCTCGTGGACGGCTGCTCCCACGCCGGCATCGAAGCCATTCTTGAGGCCGCCAGCGCCGTGGATCCGAAGACGGAGATTGTATTTGGCGGATTGCACCTGGTCACCACGCCCGTAGAAGAAATCGACACACTGGTAGCGAATTTAAAAACGAAATGGAAGGTACAGAGAATCGCCCCCGGACATTGCACCGGCGAACCCGCGTTTGCGCGCTTGAAGAAGGCATACGGAGATAACTATTTATATGCGGGGTTGGGAACAACAATAGAACCGTGATGAATCGCGCATAGTCCGGCCGCAAATCGATCGAAATATTTCTGCCCAGCTCAAGCGTCAAACATATGTTTTCAACGACTTCGCGCAGAAACATTCCGAATTCTCGAACCCATGTGTACCACCCGTGCTCTCACCAGTCGCAATTCGCGGTTATACTGTAATCACGACTTGATAACGATACGAGGATGGGGAATCATCAGGGTGGTTCCCCACCATCTGCTTCTGGGCCACTCTAGAGTTCCGGGGCTGACAAGCCGTCATTATAAAAAAAGATAAATTACGGGGAGATTGTGTATGCCACGAGGCCGATCGACTTTCAGCAAACGTCAAAAAGAGCAGGCGCGCCAGCAAAAACAGCGTGATAAGAACGAACGCAAGACCCAACGGAAAGATGAGCGTCCGGAAGGCGTAGTCGTAGATGAGGCCCAGGAATTGCGCGAGATGCGCGAATTAGCCGAAGCTCAAGCCGCGCTCTTCCGCATCGGTGTTGAGGATAACGACGACGAACCCAATTCCCTGGATCTGCCGCTTCCCCATAGCGCCAAAGCTGTCGATCATTAGCCTGGAGGGACGGGAGTCCTCGCCCGTCCCAACCCGGCGCTCGCCAACTAAACGAAAACTTCACCCGGCAAGGCCATCAGCGTCCGCGACGCCAACGTATTAACGACAATCCGCTTCGGCCGATCGCCGTTCGATGGATTAATCTGCTTACGCTCGATGCGCAGCTTCAGCGCTCTCTCGATATTCCGCAAATCAAGAACCTCCGCCCCCGTCACCAGCGTCGATGCGCGCCCCTGCAACCCCGCCCGTCCCGTTCGCCCAACCCGGTGGATAAAATCCTCCGCCATCTTCGGCAAATCGTAGTTGATGACGTGCGCGATGTCATCGCAATGCAACCCGCGCGACGCAATGTCGGTCGCAACCAGCACCTGGTGGCGCCCTTCCTGGAATCCGCTCAACGCCGCGTTGCGCTGCGATTGTGTGCGATCGCCGTGAATCATCGCCGCCGAGAAACCGTCGCGCTCCAATTCCTTGGCCAGTCTCTGCGCCCCCCGCTTGGTGCGCGTGAAGATCAGCGTCTGTCCCTTCTCTTCGTACAGCAACTGCCGCAGCACATCCAGTTTCTCCGACGGACGTACTTCATAGGCTTCCAGTTGCACGCTTTCCGCCGGCTTCAAAGTCGAACCCAGCGCAATGCGCACCGGTTCGCGCGTGTAATCGTTCACCAGCGACGCCACCGATTGCTCCATCGTGGCCGAGTAGCAAAGCGTCTGCCGCCGCTGCGGCAAAATCTGCAGGATGCGCCGGATAGCCGGCAGAAACCCCATATCGAGCATGCGGTCGGCTTCATCCAGCACGAGAATTTTCACGTGACGCAAGTCGGCAAACCGGCGGGTGATGAAATCCTGCAAGCGCCCGGGGGTCGCGATCACAAACTCGCAACCCGCCCGCAGGCTATTGATCTGCGCCTTCTCAGCCACGCCGCCGATAACGAGCGCAGCCTTAGGCATCTTCTTGTCGCGCAGTTGTTCGTACTGCTCGTGAACTTGCATGGCAAGTTCGCGCGTCGGCAAAAGCACCAGAGCGCGCACGCTCTTCGAAGCCTCTGCCTTGGTCGCCTCCGAGCGCAGCATCTCAACGATCGGAATCAGAAAGGCAAGCGTCTTGCCCGTCCCTGTCTGCGCCGTTCCGATTACGTCCTTGCCTTCAAGCGCAGGAGCAATGGCTTTCGCCTGGATAGGAGTAAGTGTAATAAATTGAGCCGCCGCCAGCTTCTGCTGCAATACAGCAGACAGGGGCAGTTCCGTAAATGTGTTCATTCGATTGTTTTCTTTCTGGAGAGGCCTGATGCAGTTCTAAGTTCCCAGTCTTCCGTTCTCAGAAACCACCACTCATCCGGATTCCACTGGGAACGAAGAACCGGGAACTGAGAACTCTTTAGAGGTCGCAATGCCGCTCGCATTAAATTGGCGCTGGAACCAGGCGGGCAGGAAATGCGGAGGTGGAGCGGATCCAACAGGATCCCCGCTTAACGAGCAAACCGTAGCAAAAGCGTTAACAGCAGTATAGCAGAAGAACCCGCGAAGCGCGGTTACTTCGGTTTATCGCGCGCAAAGTATTAACAAATAAGATACCTGCGCTTCTCGGGTGGGAAGCTGGCCCACCCTTGGAGACCGAGGCTGCCCCACCCTTGCGTTCTTGGCAAGGGTGGGAATTCTGCCGAGGCCATCATTCCACCCACGCACTTCTCCTTCTCATCAAGGCGTAAGGGCGTGCCGCCCCCTGGTCCTATGGGCGAACAAACGGAGAATATGCTACGATCGCTCCCTATGTCCCGGCGGCGCGATCGCGACCAACCTCCCGACATTCTCAGTGCCGAGGAACTCAAAGCCCTTCGCCAGAATCTCGCCCACCTGAGCCCGGATGGTGTCCGCCAATTCTACGATCACGCCTTCGAAGAGTGCCGCCTGATTTACACCCGGATCCCCAGCCCGCGCAAAATGCAGACGCTGGTGCAGGTCTGGAAACAGCTCTGGAAGTGGCGCCGCTAGATCAACTCTTCGACATCCCCACTCCGTCATCCCGACCCGAGGAGATCATCGCAAGAACAATGATCCGCGGAGTGGAGGAACCCTTGTATTTAGGTGTCATCCTGAGCGGAGTAGCCGCTTCGCGAAGCGAAGCAGCAACGGAGTCGAAGGACCCCTACCGGCGGACGCTCCTGCCGAAATGTCGGTAAAGTCGCCTCGAGTCGGGGATAGACCGCTTCTATTTTCTTCTAGGTAAGGCGAGCGACCGGCTGCCCCATACTAACGTCGCGGGTTTTAAGACGTTAGGTGGGATTCCACTGCTGCCTGAAGCTCTGGGTTTTCGCGGGGCGAAGCCGAAGAACCTCTAACCTCCGCCCTCCCGCCTCCATCCCCGACCGCCGCCCTTCCATCTCCACCCCATCCCGCGCAACACTCCCCAAGCTCCAGCCGCGCAATACCGCACTCGGCACTCCCGTTCAATCAACTCGCCCACCCGCCGCACCGTCCACTTCCTCCGCCGCATCACCTGCGGACCACGCTCCAACTGTTTCTCCACCCGCTTCAACTGTTCTTGATGCAGCTTCCGCGGCCTCCCCAGCCGCCCCGCCTTCAGCGACCATACCCCTCCCCGCCGAATCTTCTTCGCCCACTCGCCCACCGACTGCCGCCGCACCCCCAGCCGCCGCGCCACCTCCGCCTGCCAAACGCCCTCCCGAAGCAGCCGAGCCGCCTCCATCCGCCGCCGCTCCAGCTCAGAAAAGTTTCGCCGAACCGCCCGCTTCCCTCTCATGAATTCACTCTCTCACAGTTTTCACAAATATGTCAGTTACTTATTGATCAAACACCTAAATCTTTGAAGAATAAAGACCTTAGCTAAGTCCTTATTCCTCAAAGATCTAGGGGGAATTAACCGCTAAGTTATTGATTCCAAAAGATCGACATGGGAGGGGGTATCGACCGCCGTGATAGTGATGCCGTGACAGATCAAGGTCGCAAGCAAGCTGTTCGCGGTCAGTCTTTCTTGCCCCTCGTTTTTTCGGCAACGGCCATTGCATCCTCGACCATCTTCTCAATGCGCTTCGCCTGGGCTTCTGGATTCCGGTAGTAAAAGATCCCCAGCAGATGTCCGCGCCGCCGCGCAACCGACATCTTCTCCCAACCATCGCGCGCGCGAGGCTGCCGCGCAAAAGCCACTTGCAGCACAGGAGGCAGTTCCCTCTCCGCCTCCATCACCGCGAGCAGACGCTCCGCAATCTGCTCGCTGCGGCGCACTCGGGCCTGAGCGCTCTTCGGCTCGCTGATCCACTTATCAATATCGCGGCGCGTAGAGGGATTCAGAGTGTCGTACCAGCGCCGAAGGAGCCGATCCTGCCGCAGAATTCCCCTAAGTTCCTCGGGAACAGCTACGACTCGCTCCTCCAGATCCAGTTCCATCTGAAAACGAGCGACGCTTCCCGCGACCGCTCCCGCGCCCTTTTGCATCCCCTTATTGACCAGCAGAATATGCCCGCCTGTTCCAGTAGGAAACAGCGATGTGCGGAACGCAAAGCCATTGATCTCACCCTTTACTTTAATCTTCCCGCGCAACCCCCAGATCTTGGCTGCATCGAACGGTACATGAATAATCACCCAATTCAGGCGTGAGCGCATCCGCTCCAGCCTGGCCTCAAAGCGCTTTACCCCAGGCATCCGGTCCGTTTTGGAGGCTTTCGGCATAACCACCGACTGCCAATCTTAATACGGAGAATCTCGACCCGGAGAACCAAGGCGATGACGCTTGCATGGCATGCCGGGAGTTAAACTGTTTTAGAGATTAAGCGGAGAATATGATCTGTCCAAAATGTGGTGAGAACAATCCCGACAATTTTCGCTTTTGCGGAATGTGCGGCAAATTGCTTGAGGCCGGTCGGCCGATCGACACCGCTTCCTCGAATATTGTTGCGTCGACTATGCCTTCACCCGACGCTCCCCGCACCCCTCCCACAGCCAAACCCGTGCCAGCGTCGCCCCGCTCTCTCGTAGTCGACGATGTGCCCCGAAGCGCTCCGCAGTCCGTTCCTCCCATCAGCGGTCCGTCCATGCTCGGACTGAGTCAGCCAGGCGCGAGTCAAGCTTACCCGCCTCAACCCGCCACCACTGCGCGTCCAAATCAATCCTACGAGGACCCACTTCCCAATCAATCATTCTCGGGCCTCGATTCGTTTCTGGAACCCGAGCAGCCAAGTGGCGGGCGACGAGTTCTTCTTCTAGCCGTCCTGCTGGTCGCCTTGGGTGCGGCCGGATGGTGGACCTTCAGCTACCTGAGGGCGGCGGAGAGCCGAAAATCGCAGACCCCAACCACTGCCGCAACGCCCGAAGTTGGCGACAGTTCAAGCGACAACTCGGTCAACAAGTCATCGGGCACGAACCAGCCGACCGATCAGTCTACAACTCCCGCGCCTGCTGCCGGTTCGGCCCAATCGCCCGGGACGGCGGTTCCCGAAGGCCCGTCAGAGAATGCCTCTCCCATCCCCGACACAACCCAGAAACCGGCCGCGCCAGCAGCGAGGCCGACACCGAAACCCGTTCCCGCAAAACCGAAACCGACGCGAGCGGCAAAGCTGGCCGAAAAGCGCGAGGCTGCTGCGAGGATTCAAAAATCGGCAGAGCCTGCGCCTGCTCCCACCGGCGACGCAGACTTCCGCCGAGGCGAGGCTTATCTTTATGGACGCGGTGTCCCCGAAAATTGTGCCGAGGCCATAAAGAATCTCAAGGCCGCCTCCGCCGCATCGAGCGCCAAGGCAAAAAGCGCCTTCGGAACCATGTATGCCACCGGCCACTGCGTTCCCCGCGACCTGCCGACATCCTATTTATGGTTCGCCATGGCTCTGCGCGCAGACCCGAACAATCAAATCCTGGAAAAAGACTTAAACGCAGTCTGGAATCAGATGACGCCGCCAGAACGGCAGCAAGCCACAAGAATGAAACAGTAGGATTTCAACGAGACTAGGCAGGCTTCACTAGGAATTGTCATCCCGAGCGGCGCGAGGGATCTGCAGTTTTCGGCGAACGAAGTAGACCTTATTCCTTACCCGTCAGATTCAAAGCCTTCTTCACCGTTCCCCGTTCCGTCATAATCTTCTGCTGCAGCAGAGTAATCGCATAAATCAGCTGCTCCGGACGCGGCGGACACCCCGGCACATAAATATCCACCGGAATCACCTGATTCACGCTCTGCACCAGCGCATAGTTATTGAAGACCCCGCCGGAAGTCGCGCAAGCCCCCATCGAAATCACCCACTTCGGCTCCGGCATCTGCTCCCACAGTTGCCGAATCACCGGAGCCATTTTGTTCGAAACCCGCCCCGCGATAATCATCAAGTCCGACTGCCGGGGCGACGGCCGGAACACCTCCGCTCCAAAGCGCGCAATATCAAACCGCGACGCACCCATCGACATCATCTCAATCGCGCAGCAAGCCAAGCCAAACGTCATCGGCCAGATAGAATTCTTGCGCATCCAGTTCACCGTCGAATCCAGCGTGGTCATGACGATGCCTTCCGGCACACCGTCTCCATACACCAACTCCTTGACCACTCGCTTGCCCTTCTCGACGTCTACATAGGGGCCAAAACTCAGTTCTTGCGCCATGGATATATTTTAACCGCAGACGATGCGGTGTGCGCACTGGCAGCCAACCCAGGCTATCTCGTCGGCCATAAACCTGTCGCAGACTTGCCAGCTTCACCAGTATCGACTAACGTCAGCTCATCGAGTCGCGGCGGATCGGCAGTCGACCTCACCACCTAATATTGTGTCTAAGCAGGAGACCTTATGACATTGCATTCTTTCCTCACCGGCAAAGGAGTTGGAAAGCGTCAAAGCCACATCCCTCCCATCCCCGCTGCGAAATTTCCCGTGCAAGCGACCGCCATTCAGATTCCGAGCTACCCCTTCCAACCTCTGCCGCCGCCCAACGGCCCCGCCCCTTATCGTTTTGACCTCTCGCAGTTGCTATCCGCCGGTGACATTCAACAGATTACGAACGCGGGCATCATGGTTTTTCACACCGTTGGCGACACCGGCGACTACCGCGGACAGCAGCAAGACTTCGTCGCCGAAATGATGACCCAGGACGCGCAGAATCTGCCTGCCACTCAAAAGCCGGCATTCTATTACCATCTCGGCGACGTGATCTACTTCGCAGGCGACATCGACAAGTATGGCGACAACTTTTATCAAACTTACAAGAACTATCCCGGCTTCATCGTTTCCATCCCCGGCAATCACGATTGCCAGCCCGACGATCCGCAAGACGGCCCCGTCGACCCCAACAAGTTCCCTCTCGACGGATGGATTCAGAACTTCATGTCGAAAACGCCCGGCCAACAAGGCTCTCTCAAGACCGGAGCGGCAAGGACCCAACTGGATTTGCCAAATGTTTATTGGACTTTCACGACTCCGTTCGCGACCATTCTCGGACTATTTTCGAACGTAGGCGAAGTCGAGGGTGAGATTCATCAGGATCAGATCGATTGGTTCCAGGGCGAACTAACTGCCGCTGATCCCAGGAAGGCGTTGATTGTCGCAGTCCATCACCCGCCATTTTCCGGAGACACAGAACACTCCGGCAGCACCGCCGTTGACAAAGTACTCTCTGCGAGCTTTCAGGCCGTCAAGCGCTATCCCAACCTGATCTTGTCCGGCCATGTGCACAACTATCAGCGCTTCACGCAGGTCGTGACGGCTCCCAAAGGACAACTTCAGTTGCCCTACATAGTGGCTGGCGCCGGTGGATACACAAATCTCGGCACGCTTCACACGGTGAATGGCGCGCCTCCTCCAAGTCCCTTGCCACTCGAAAACGGCCTGACCCTGGAGCACTACGACCAGACCAATTTCGGATTCTTACGTCTGGAAGTAAGCAAAAGCCAGATCGTCGCCACTTATCTTTCCGCCCCTTATGTCGCTGGCGGCACGCCCGCAGCAAGAGTCGTTGACACTTTCAGGATTGACCTCGTGAAAAATACGGTCACGACCGGGGTAACTGGAGAGCTGCGGGCAACTGCTCAAGACGCGCGGCGCAAGGAAACTCCGCTTCAAACATCCCGGGAAAAAACCGCTCGCAAGAAAAGTAAAACTAGAAGAAATTAGCGCGACTCATTTGATCTAAACTCGGCGCACTCTGCGTCTCTGCGGTTAAATGCTTTTACGGGTTCAGCACAACCTTCCCAAACATCTGGCTCTTCTCCAGATACTCATGCGCAGCACGAATTTCGCTCAATGGAAAAGCACGGTCGACCACCGGCTTCAGTCGCTTGGCAAACACATGCCCCAGCACTTCGTGCAACTCGCTCATCGTGCCCATATACGATCCCAGCAACCCTAGCTGCCTCGAAAAGAGAAACCGCAAATCGAGCTCGACCTTCGGACCCGTAGTAGCACCGCAGGTCACGAGCGTTCCCCCCGCCTTCAGCGACCGCACGCTCTCATCCCACGTAGCCAACCCGACATGCTCCACGACGATGTCCACCCCCTCGGAGTTTGTAATCTTGCGTACCTCCTGCGAAATCTTCTGCTGGTAATGGTTGATGACGAAATCAGCGCCTAAATCCCGCGCCCGTTCCATCTTCCGCTCGTCTCCGGCAGTCGCAATCACCCGCGCGTGAAACATCCGTGCAATCTGGATCGCAGCAATCCCCACGCCAGAATTTGCGCCCAGCACCAGCACGGTCTGTCCAGGACGGATCGCGGCGCGTCCTGTAAGCATGTGCCATGCCGTCACAAACACCAGCGGAACACTCGCCGCCTCATTGAAGTCGAGCCAGTCAGGAATAAGAATGACGTTGACCGCAGGCACCGCAATCAGTTCGCAGTTCCCGCCATCGACTCCATTCCCGAGCACAGTGAACTGCCGGCACTGGTTCTGCAGTCCGGCAACACACTTCGCGCAATGATTGCAGAAGGACATCGGCGCAATCAGCACGCGCTGTCCCGGCTTGAAGTCGGTAATGTATTCGCCCACCTCGGCAATTTCACCGGCCGTATCGGTGCCAAGAATGTGCGGCAGGTTGATGCCCGGCAGTCCTTTGCGCACCCAGACGTCAAGATGATTCAGAGCGCACGCGCGCACACGCACCAGCACTTGGTCCTTGCGCGGCTTGGGATCGGGCACATCTTCGTACTTGAGAACTTCCGGCCCACCGAACTGATGAATGCGAACGGCCTTCATGGGGCTCCTGCTACTTCAGAGGCAAATTTGAACCTTACAAATTAGCACAAACTCCGGTTAGAATCCCTGACTTCGGTGAAATCAAAACTGGTGATTCCAGCCACTATTTTGTCACCAGCTTTGTCAAGGTTCATCGTACACTTTGCGTATGTCAGGCACGGCAGGAGCACAGTAATGAGAGTAACGATCGATATCCATCCAATCGTGGTGAAGATAGTCCGCTCACGACTCTATTTTGTCGTGCCTGTGTTAACAGGTCTTTCGTTTATTCTCGTTCCCCTATTTTTGGTCTTGATGCTCGAGGGAAAGCTTCCTCCCGGCTCCGAGCCGATTGTCGTGGCTATCTGTTTTGCGGTGATTCTCTACGAGCTCGCTTTCTATACTGCTCTTGGGAGTGCGGTAGCCACTGGATTGAAAATCCAGCGTTGACCTTCCCCGTTCTCCAACCCATAATCAGCACATGGATCTGTACGAAGAAATCGTCCGCCTGCGCAAAGAAGGGCGCCGCGGAGCGGTCGCGACCATAGTCAACGTCCGCGGGTCCATTCCTTCGTTCAAGACCGCTAAGATGCTGGTGCGCGACGATGGCTCGATCGTCGGCACCATCGGCGGCGGCTGCGTCGAAGCCGAAGTCTGGCAGGCGGCCCGCGAGGTGATGGAGTCGGAGAAGCCGCGCACCTTGACCTTCGATCTCAATCAGGATCCGAAATACGACACCGGCCTGGTCTGCGGCGGCACTCTCGAAATTTTTGTCGAACCGATTCTGCCTCCCGCCGATCTTTATATTTTCGGCGCCGGTCACGTGGCCGCGAGCCTCTCCAAAATTGCCCGCATCGCCGGATTCGACATCACCGTGATCGACGACCGCGAAGCCTATGCCAACCGTGAACGCTTTCCCGAAGCACAGCAAGTGATCGCCGAGGATTTCGACAAGGCCGCCGCGCAACTTTCGCCCAACGAGTCATCCTACATAGTGATCGTCACTCGCGGGCACCATGATGACATGCGCGTGTTGCGCTGGGCTGTGCAAACGCCTGCGCGCTACGTAGGCATGATCGGCTCCAAGCGCAAGACCATCGCCATCTTCAAAGAACTGCAGCAGGAGGGACTGTCGCCGCAACTGTTCGACCGCGTCCATGCTCCCATCGGCCTCGACATCGGCGCCATCACTCCCGAGGAGATCGCCGTATCCATCACAGCCGAGTTAATCGCCAGAAAAAGAAAAGTCGAGCGTGACCTGCCCCACATGAGCTGGTTCCTTCGCCACGAGCGAGAGCCCGAGCCGAAGCCTTAAGATTTCACCGCCGAGACGGAGAGGACGCCGAGAGAAACTAAAACCTGAAATTTAAACAGGCGGGACAATCGAGGATGGCAAAGGTATGAGCATCTGGCAATGTTTTTTGCCAACGCTTTTCTCGGCGTCCTCTGCGTCTCGGCGGTGATGATTTGCGGTTATGATTTCTGAATGCCGAAAGAAATTGAAATCAAGTTTCGCATCGACGATCTCTCCGCCCTGCGCCGTGCCCTGAAGCAAGCCGGATTCAAGCAGATCACCCGCGCCACTCACGAGATGAATTCCCTCTACGATCTGCCCGGACAAACATTGCGTAAGCGAGATGAAATGCTGCGATTGCGCAAGTACGGCGACACCTGGACCCTGACCCACAAGGCCAAGAGCAAAGCCGGCCGCCACAAAACAAGAGTAGAACTGGAAACGCCAGTAGAAGACGGCCGGCAGATGGACGCCATTCTCCGCGTCCTCGGCTACGCGCCCACTTTCCGCTATGAAAAATATCGCGCCCAGTGGAGCGACGGCAAAGGCCACGTCGTTCTCGACGAAACGCCTATCGGCAATTTTGGCGAGATTGAAGGAACTCCGCGCTGGATCGACCGCACCGCGCGTGCGTTAGGCATTGCGCCCAGCGATTACATCACCCAAACCTACGCACCAATGTTTTTTGAGTGGAAGCGCCGCACCCACAGCAAGGCGACCGAGATGACTTTTCGCGCGCTAGGCAAGAAATCAAAAAGTACCTAACCGCAGAGGCGCCGAGAACGCGGAGGAAACATGAAGTGCAGCAGAGACTCGAAATATCTAATTAGGCATTTCTCGGCGCACTCCGCGTCTCGGCGGTAAAAGCCCCTTTTAATTCGCCCCGCAACACTTCTTATATTTCTTCCCACTGCCGCAGGGGCAAGGATCGTTCCGCCCGATCTTATCTCCCGAGCGCACGATCTGTGTCACCTGCTGGTCGCCCGCGCCCGCCATGCGAGCCTGTTCCAGTTCCTTCCGTTTCTTGCGCTGGAAAGCCTCTTCGATTTCATCGACAGAAGTAGCAACTTTGCGCGCTGGCCGTCCATTCCCTCCCCGACCGCCGGTAATAACGGGAGGCATACCAGCCTCTAGTCCCTCTCCTGGCAAATCACTCGACACGCCGCCGTCGACCTGCGCCCTCGGCGCCGCATCCGGCGGACGCTCCATAATCTGCATCAGGTAAAGATAGCGGACCGTCTCTTCCTGAAAGCGCTGCATCATCTCTTCGAACATATCGAACGACTCGCGCTTATATTCCACCAGCGGATCATGCTGCCCATACCCGCGCAGTCCGATGCCCTCCTTCAGGTGGTCCATTGATAGCAGGTGATCTTTCCACTGCCCATCGATCACGCTCAGCATGATCATGCGCTCGTGATAGCGCATGGCCTCGGAGCCAATGAGCTTCTCTTTCGCGTCGTAGCGTTCTTTGAGTTTCTCGAAGATCGCATCGCCCAATTCCTGGCGATTCATGTGCTCCGGCTTCAGACCTTCAGCGTAAATGTCCACGCCAAAACGGGTAAAGATTGCATCTTTCAGCGCCTTGAGGTCCCAGTTGTCAACATGCTCCTTCGGAGGACAGTGCCGCTCCAACATATCGCCTAGAATCCCCGAAACGTAATCTTCAATGATCAGGTCTTTCTGATCGAGTCCTTCGAGTAGCCGCCGGCGCAAGCCATACACGGCTTCGCGCTGCTTGTTCATGACATCGTCATACTCAAGCAAATGTTTACGCGCTTCAAAGTTCTGCCCTTCCACCGCCTTCTGCGCCGCTTCAATTCGCCGCGTGATCATCCCCGACTCAATGGGAACGCCTTCCTCCATGCCCAACCGTTGCAGCAGATTCGAAATCCACTCCTTGGCGAAGATCCGCATCAAGTCGTCTTCCAGCGATAGGTAAAAACGCGATGACCCAGGATCGCCCTGACGGCCGGCGCGTCCGCGCAGCTGATTATCTATACGCCGCGCCTCGTGCCGTTCCGTGCCGAAGATGTGCAAGCCGCCCGCTTCGATTACTTCCTTGTGCTCGCGATCGGTATCGGCTTTGTGCCGGGCAAAAACCTCGTTCCACTGATCGGTTGGGACCGCGAATTCATTCCCGGCGTAATACCACACGGTGCGGTTCGCGTCGTCGATCTCGGCTGCGACTTTCCCCTGCGCCGCGCGGATCGGCTGCGCAATTCCCTTCTTCACACACTCCTGCTTGGCCATGAATTCCGCATTGCCGCCCAGCAGAATGTCGGTGCCGCGCCCCGCCATGTTCGTAGCAATCGTGATCGCGCCCCTGCGTCCCGCCTGCGCCACGATCTCAGCCTCGCGCTCGTGATGCTTGGCATTCAAAACGACGTGGCTCTTGATTCCCTTCTTCTTCAGCAACTCGTCGATCTTCTCCGACTTTTCAATCGACGTCGTGCCCACCAGCACCGGCTGCCCACTCTCATGCAGTCTTTGAATTTCATCTGCTGCCGCAAAATATTTTTCTTTCTCCGTGCGATAAACGATGTCGGGATTTTCTTTGCGCAGCAGCACCCGATTGGTAGGAATCACTACCACTTCCAGCCGGTAGATCTTGTCGAATTCGGGAGCCTCAGTCTCCGCCGTACCTGTCATCCCCGCCAGTTTCTTGTACATGCGGAAATAGTTCTGGAACGTAATCGTGGCGAGCGTCTGGTTCTCGCGCTCGATCTTTACATTCTCTTTGGCTTCAATCGCCTGGTGCAGCCCGTCCGACCAGCGCCGTCCCGGCATCAAACGCCCCGTGAATTCATCGACGATCAGCACTTCGCCGTCTTTCACCACGTACTCGACGTCGCGCTTATAGAGCGCATGCGCCTTGACCGCAGTTTCCACGTGATGCTTGATCGCCCAGTTCTCCGGATCGGCAATGTTGCCAATCCCCAGCAACTTTTCCACCTTCTCCCAGCCGTCTTCCGTAACTGTGATGTTGCGATGCTTTTCGTCCACCACGTAATCGCCAGTCAAAATCTTCGGCTCGCCCGGCTGCGTGTCGACTTCTTCTCCCACTTCCAGCTTCGGAATGATTCGATTTACCTTGTAATACTTGTCGGTCGACTCCTCACTGGCACCCGAAATAATCAGCGGAGTTCGCGCCTCATCAATCAGGATCGAATCGACTTCGTCGACGATGGCAAAGTTGTGCACGCGCTGCACGCAGTCGCGCAGATCGAACTTCATGTTGTCGCGGAGGTAGTCGAACCCAAATTCATTATTAGTCCCGTAAGTCACATCCGCCGCATAAGCAGCACGCCGTTCCGCATCGTCCAAATCGTGAACAATGACCCCCACTGTCAGCCCGAGAAAGCTGTACAGCTTGCCCATCCATTCCGAGTCGCGCTTGGCCAGGTAGTCGTTAACGGTGACGACATGTACTCCCAGGCCGCTGAGCGCGTTCAAATACACTGGCAGAGTAGCCACCAGCGTCTTGCCCTCGCCCGTCTTCATCTCGGCAATCGTGCCTTCGTGCAGGACCATGCCGCCAATCAACTGCACATCGAAGTGCCGCATGTTGAGCACACGCTTGCCAGCTTCGCGGCAAACCGCAAACGCCTCGTCAAGCATTTCATCCAGAACTTGATTCAGAACTTCGCGGCGCCGCTTCTCGACTTCCTTCAACTGATCGATGTCAGGAGAATCAACTTCAGCTTGCTCCGAATCAATGGCCGGTTCTTCGGAAATCGAGTTCAGCCGTTCCTGGATCCGCGCGCGAAATTCCGCCGTCTTGCCCCGCAGTTCATCATCGGAGAGCTTCTGCATCTCCGGCTCCAAGGCGTTAATAGCCGCCACGCGAGGCTGCAAGCGTTTAACCTCCCGTTCGTTCTTAGTCCCAAAAACCTTGCCCAACAGAGTATTAATCAAAGGGAAATCCTTCGGAGGACACGCGTCCTAAGCTCACTAAAAGCCTAGCACATTAGATGCGACAGGGATGGCGTGGCACCAGTTTCGTTTTCTCTCCCGCCGGGCTAGGATAACCAGATCACGAATGGAGATTGTCACAGTGGCCTCTGGCGGGTTTGCACCAATTTCTAGCGTGGATGCTCGCGTACTAGTTCTAGGCACACTGCCAGGTAGATTATCTCTGGAGACGGAAGAGTACTATGCGCAGCCTAGGAACGCTTTCTGGCGCATCGTGGCAGAACTTCTTGGACCCGTCGCCGAGCTATCTTACGAACTCCGAAAGCAGCAGCTTATCGAAAATCGCATTGCGCTCTGGGACGTTCTTGCTTCGGGGGACCGTGTAGGTAGCCTCGACTCGCGGATCAAGCTTTCGACTGCTGTCCCGAACGATTTCAGAACATTCTTCAACGCACATAAGCACCTCGAACTGATCTGCTTTAACGGCGGCATGGCAGCTGAGATATACGAACGCAAAGTTCTATCAAACCTCTTTGTTGACATGCATCAAATCCCGCGACGTGTGCTGCCTTCCACCAGTCCGGCCAATACAACGCGATTTGAACAGAAGCTGTCCAGTTGGCGAGCACTAACGCACGGTGATATCCCCTAATAGACTGCGTTTCACTCTTCCCTCGGCTTGGGGCTTTCTTCGGCCTTCTTTGAAAGTTTCCATTTTCCCGAGCCAAAGTCGCTCAACCATCGCCGGACTTCTTCCTCCAGAGTAGTTCCTTTTTCTTTAGCGATCTGCTCAGCCCGATCAAGTAGTTCCTCATCCGCGCTAAATGTGATCTTCTGCATCGCCATCGGTATTGCCCTCAACATAAGATCGGCCACTTCCTAGTTTTCCCCAGCCGTCTTTAGTATATTCACCTCGGACATGCCCACCTTCTACCAGCGAATCCAGGAATCCGCCCAGAAGTTCCCCAACAACGTCGCTCTCGAGATTCAGCGCCAGCAGACGGTCGAACGCGTTACTTTTGCCGAACTCACACAAATGTCGGAGAGCGTAGCGAACTGGCTCTCGACGCGCATCCCCCGCGACGCCCGCGTAGCCATCCTGGCAGCGAATCATCCCCGTTGGGTAGCGGCCTATCTCGGAATCATCGCCGCTGGCAGAACAGCCGTTCCCCTGGACACTGCCTTCCATGCCGAGCAGGTGAAGAAATTGCTGCTGGACAGCGGCACGTCCCTCCTTTTCTGCGATGTCAAACATCTGCCAGTGGCGATGGAAGCAGTCAAGGGACTCAACGTAGGTCTGGTAATGATCTCCGCAGCGGAGGAGCAAAAAACAGCTCTTTCAAAACCGGGTGCTCCACTCCTCGCGCCTTCTGCAATGAGTTGGCTTCGTCCTCTAGACCACCACCCCGCCGATCTCGACAGCATCTTCGCCGCCGGTCCCGCCGGTTTTCAGCCTGTAGTGCCCGCCGAGACTGATCTCGCCGCTCTCCTCTACACCTCCGGCACCACCGCCGACCCCAAGGGAGTCATGCTCACCCACGCCAACCTCGTAGGCGAGGCCAATGCCGTCTTCGGAGTCGTCAAAATCGGCCCCGAAGACGCCCTCCTCGGCATCCTTCCCATGTTTCACGTCCTCGCGCAGATGGCGAATCTCTTCCTCCCCCTCTTCAACGGCGCGCGCGTGGTTTATCTCGAGACCCTGAACACGACCGAATTGCTCCGCGCCCTGCAGGAGCGCGACATCACCGCCTTCTGCGTAGTGCCCCAGTTTTTCTATCTGATTCACGAAAAGATTTTCAAAGAGCTGAACAAGCGCGGCAAGGTGACCCTGCGTGTGGTGCGTTCGCTCATGGCCCTCAATCGTGGACTAAGACGCGTCGGCCTCAATGCCGGCAAACTTTTCTTCGGAAAAATTCACGCCACCTTCGGCCATCGCATGCGCTACCTGGTCACCGGAGGCTCCCGCTTCGATCCTGCCATAGCCCGCGATTTCTACTCCTTCGGCATCGACGTACTCAACGCCTACGGCTTAACCGAGACCACCGGAGGCGCATTCCTCAATCCCCCCGGCCAGATCGTCTTCGGCTCCGTAGGCAAGCCCTTCCCCGGGGTTGAAGCTAGAATTGTCGAAGCCAGAATCGTCGAAGACAAACCAGCAGACCAGCAGTCCGATGAAGCCGGCACGCCGCACGCCAGCGAAATCGCCATCCGCGGCGCCATCGTTATGAAAGGCTACTGGAATCGTCCCGAAGCCACCGCCGAGGTCCTGCGCGACGGCTGGCTCTACACCGGCGACCTCGGATACTTCGATCCCGCGGGCAATCTCTTCATCACCGGCCGCCGCAAGGAACTCATCGTCCTCGCCAATGGCAAAAATGTTTACCCCGAAGAGATCGAAGCGCATTACCTCCAGGGCCAGTCCATCAAGGAAATCTGCGTAATGGCTTACGAGTCACGCCCCGGAGATCCAACCTCCGAGCGTCTGCACGCCGTCGTTGTGCCCAACTTCGAATTGCTGCGCGAGCGCAAGATCGTCAACCTAAAAGAGGCGATCCGCATCGATATCGAAGCACTCTCCCACAAGATCGCCTCCACCAAGCGCCTCGGCAGCTACGACATTTGGCAGGATGAACTGCCCCGCACGACCACGCGCAAACTCAAACGCTTTCAGATAGAAAACAAAGTTCGCGAGCTGCAGCAAACACGCGGCGACGGCTCTGACTTGGGCAAGGCCAAAGACACCGGCAAAGAGCCAGCCTCCAGCCCGCTGACCGCCGATGAACAATCGTGGCTGGAACAAGAAGATGTCAAGCGCGCCCTCGCTGTGATTGACGAGTCCACCCACCGCTCCGCCAATCAGCGTGGCCCGCTCCGTCCGAATCACAACCTCGAACTCGACCTCGGCCTCGATTCCATGCAGCGCATCGAACTCCTGACCGCGCTCGAGCAGCAACTGGGTGGCGAAATCCCCGAGTCGCGTCTGGCGGAAATCTATTCCGTGCGCGACCTGGTCGATGCTGTCCTCGCCAGTGCCAGCCGCGGAGAACGAATAGCCGGAGAGGCCGCGCCCGCCTGGTCCACCATCCTGAACGAACCGGTCACCGATCCTGAAGTTCTAGCCTTAGCTCGCCATAATATTCTTGCCGAGGTCTTCTTCTTCACCCTCGGCAAGCTCATTTATCTTTTCGCGCTCGACCGCTTCCACCTCAAAACTCGCGGAATGGAAAATCTTCCCGAAAACGGCCCCTACCTCCTCTGCTCCAATCACCAAAGCTACATCGATCCGCTGATCATGGCCGGAGCCCTGCCCTGGCGCCTATTTCGTCTAGCCTTTGCCGTCGGCACCAGCGAAATCTTCGGCCAGGGTTTTTTGCGGAGACTCGCCCGATGGTTGCGCGTCATCGTCGTCGATCCCGACGCCAATCTCGTCCCCGCCATACGCGCTGCAGCCTTCGGCCTGAACCACGGCCGCATTCTCGTCCTCTACCCCGAAGGCGAACGCACCAACGATGGCCTTCCAAGAATCTTCCGCAAGGGAGCCGCGATTCTCTCCATTCACACCCAGGCTCCGATCATTCCCATCGCCATCGAGGGTTTCTACGAAGCCTGGCCCCGCCACAAAAAGTTCCCCAAATTTACCGAGCTGCAAATCGTCTTCGGCAAACCAATACAGCCTCCGCCGATGCAAGAAGCAAGCGAGCACGCCTACGAACAGTTGACGGATGAAATCAAATCCCGAGTAGTGGCAATGTGGCAGGAACTGAGAAAAGAAGAATTGCCGGATGCAGATGAGAAATCCGCCGAGCCACAGGCGTTCCTAGTCGCCAGCAAACATTAGCACCGCAGCAACGTCTGGCAGGATGGTGAAAACGTTGGCTTGGCCTTTGCTTTTGGATGGCGCAGCGGTTCACGGGCCAAGCCAAAGTCGGTTTTGGGTGGCGCAGCGGTTCACCGCTGCGATAACTTGCTTGTTCTCAAGATCGGCTTCAGCCGCTGAGGTTACGCTCCCGCGCCTTCCGCCCGCCCGCCTAACACGGTTGTCAGAGCCTCGACCACGCCGCCGTCAAACTTCTGCCCCGCGCCCGCCACAATCTCTTGCTCCGCCTGCGCTGGAGACATCGCCCTTCCCTCGGTCCCGCTGATCAATTTCTGATAAGCATCCGCGACCGCCAGAATGTGCGCCTCGATCGGAACATTCACCGAACGCGCTCCCTGCTCCCGCACAATCTGCTGCGCAATAATAATCGGGATTACCCGCCGCAGCGAGTTCCCCACCGCCTGCGCTCGCGCATTGGCTTTGCGCGGCTTGCGGAAACTGGCCACCACCTCGTCCCGGCTCATATCCGCCGCCTTATAAAGGATGTCGTTGCTGATCCCCAACTTGCTCAGATCGCGCAGCAGCACCGCCGACCGCAGCAATTCAACCCGATCCGATGTCAGCCCCATCACCTCTGCCATGCGCGTCGCCGCCTGCACCACCCGCTGGTTGTCGCTCGTGCCCAGTTTCTCGTTCTCCATAACATGCTGCAACACCAGCAGCAGCCCGCTGAAGCTTTCGCGGATATCCGCCGTCATCGCCTCTTTGCGCTCGTACAGCGTGCCCATCACGTAACCCACTACCGTCAAGACTCCCGCCCAGATGGCGAAGTTAAACAGCCGTTCGCCCGGCAGCGTCAGCACGCGATGTGCAGGCAGCAGGTTATTCATGAAGTCGAGCAGAACAACAAGGAATACGGACGCAAACGCCGTCAGCGTCGCATGCCGGCGCCCAAAATAATAGGCCGAATACAAGGTCGGCAGAAAATAAAAGCACAACGCCATGGGCAACGACTCGGCATAGAACTGCACCAGCGCCGCAATCAGAAACAGCGAAAGCAGTAGAACACTTTCCTTGCCGATCTTATTCATCTTCCATTCCCGTAAATCCGTTTTTAAGTTGCGCGGACAAATTGCGAACGGCGCTCCCCATCTTCTTGATCCAAAAGGTTCGCACGCCGAGAAACGCCTTCTGCCATGTTCGGGCATCTGCAGACGTGCGCAAAGTTACGGGAGTAATCGGCTTCATTCGTCTCAGACCTGGTTAGCCAACCCAGTTAGCCAATAAAAAAGGCGCGCTCTCGATTTCTCGAAAGCGCGCCATCTTAATGTGCCTGCTACATCGTTAATCGTTCACCTAACCGGCCTAGTCGATCGTAATGGTGGCCGTCGCGCTGACGGCCGTTACATTCGTGGCGTTGACCGTGGCCGTGTTCGATATCTGCCCCATGGTTGGCGGCGGCGTGAATCCAGCTTGGGTCAAGGTATGGTTACCCGATACCAACTGGATATTCCCGTCCGTGTTAATTAACTCCCCGGTGAGCTGGAGTTCCGAGAACTGGAACGCCCCGCCGTTGGTCGCAAGGAAGGTGCCAACGAGGACATCGCCGCCTGAAGTCTGTAGTACCGTTCCTGTGCCAGTCAGATTCCACAGGATGTGAGAGGCTGTTACTCCGCCAGTCAGCGTCATCACGCGGTTGGTTTGAATCCCGCCAGAGACGTTAAAGACGAAGTAATCGTTGGCGGAGCCGTTGATCGTGAGGTTGGCGTTTTGTATGCTTCCCACATCGATGACGTTCAAGCCGCCGTTGCCGTTGATGGTCAAATTGTTATTAATCGAGCTGAACGTCTGAGTAGCGGTGAGCCCTTTTGCGTAATTGGAGACGCTCAGCGCAGTGGCCGCCGCGGCTGCCGTCTGGCTCGTTGGAACGCTCACAAACGTAAGCGGATTTTGCAGTTTTCCGCTAACGTTGACCGTCGAGTCCAGGTAGACCGAATAACCGGCACCCAGCCCTCCATCGTTCCCGCCAGACAACTGGACGGTCAGGCCCTGGCCGAAAAGGACGTTCCCGTCGAGTTGGTAAGCATTCCAACCGAGATGAGTGGCTCCGGTGTCGATGAATATATATTCGTTGTCGGTGCCCAGGTTGAGTGAAGCGCCGCCCCCACCGTTGCCGGGCTGTGCATCGTTGACGCTGGTTAACCCGGTGATGTGCACCAGGAGGCTAGCGCCAGGATCAAGAGTATTGGCGGAAGGGTTCAAAGTCAGCACTTGGCTGCCCACCGCGCCGGTGATTTTGAAGTCGGTCGGATTACCCGTCGTCGTGTCGATCGTCCAGTCGATGTCGTTGCCGGCGCCCGCGGGAAGCGGGTCACTCAGTGTCACACCGGTGTCCGCAACCGCTCCGCCATTGCTGATGGTCACCGTGAAACCCGCGAGGCTCCCAGCCGTAACGGTCGGACTGTCTGCCGTCTTCGTCACCGAGAGCTGCGGCGGGGGCGTGATGGTGATCATGCAGTTCGTGCTGGAGTTGCCGACAGCGTCTGTCACTTCCACCGTGAACGTGCCCGCCGCCGTGGGCGTACCTGTGACCGCACCTGTCGAAGTGTTCAGCGTGAGCCCCGCCGGTAGAGTGCCCACAATCGAGAACGTGTAAGGCGGAGTTCCACCCGTGACCGTCATCGGCCCGCTGTTAAACGGCACTCCCACCTCGCCCGTGTCGACCGCCTGGCAAGTGACCTGAAGAGGTCCATTGATGGTGATCATACAATTCGTGCTGGAGTTGCCGACTGCGTCCGTCACCTCCACCGTGAACGTGCCCGCCGCCGTCGGTGTACCCGTAACCGCGCCGGTTGAGGTGTTCAAAGTCAGGCCCGGAGGCAAAACACCGATGATCGAGAACGTGTACGGCGGAGTTCCGCCCGTGACCGTCATCGGCCCGCTGTTGAACGGCACGCCCACATCGCCCGTGTTGATCGCCTGGCAAGTGACCTGCAGCGGCCCATTAATAGTGATCATGCAGCTCGTGCTGGAGTTGCCGATTGCGTCCGTCACCTCCACCGTGAACGTGCCCGCCGCCGTCGGTGTGCCCGTAACCGCACCCGTCGAAGTGTTCAAAGTCAGCCCCGGAGGCAAGGTGCCGACAATCGAGAACGTGTAGGGTGGGACGCCGCCCGTGACCGTCATCGGCCCGCTGTTGAACGGCACGCCCACATCGCCTGTGTTCACCGCCGCGCACATCACCGTCAGCGGTCCATTGATGGTGATCATGCAATTCGTGCTGGAGTTGCCGGCAGAGTCCGTCACTTTCACCGTGAACGTGCCCGCCGCCGTCGGTGTGCCCGTAACCGCACCCGTCGAAGTGTTCAAAGTCAGCCCCGGAGGCAACACGCCGACAATCGAGAACATGTAGGGTGGGACGCCGCCCGTGACCGTCATCGGCCCGCTGTTAAACGGCACGCCCACTTCGCCGACGTTGGTCGCCTGACAGGTGACCATCAGCGGCGGATTGATGGTGAACGGACAAGTCGTGCCTGCCACTACACCGTCGGCATCCGTGACTTGGATCGAGAAAGCTCCGGCCGCCGTCGGTGTGCCTGAAACCACACCAGTTGACGCATCAAACGTAAGTCCTGCCGGCAGCGTGCCGACGATCGCGTATGTGTAAGGAGCGGTTCCGCCCGTCACCGTGATCGTGCCGCTGTTAAACGCCACGCCCACTTCGCCGGTGCTGTTCGTCGCCGAGCAGCTCACCTGCGGTCCGGGGATGATCGTAAACGGACAGGTCGTTCCCGCTACTACGCCCTTAGCATCCGTCACCTGGATCGCAAACGATCCAGATGCCGTCGGTGTGCCTGTAACCACACCCGTTGAAGCGTTGAACGTCAAGCCCGCTGGCAACGTGCCGACAATGGCGTACGTGTAGGGAGCGGTTCCGCCCGTCACCGTGATCGTGCCGCTATTAAACGGTGCACCCACTTCGCCGGTGCTGTTCGTCGCCGAGCAGCTCACCTGCGGTCCGGGGATGATCGTAAACGGACAAGTCGTTCCCGCCACCACGCCTTTAGCATCCGTCACCTGAATCGAGAACGAACCAGATGCCGTCGGTGTGCCGGAAACTACGCCTGTCGACGCGTTGAACGTCAAGCCCGCCGGCAGCGTGCCCACAATCGCGTACGTGTAAGGAGCCGTTCCGCCCGTCACCGTGATCGTGCCGCTGTTAAACGCCGCACCCACTTCGCCGGTGCTGTTGGTTGCCGAGCAGCTCACCTGCGGTCCGGGGATGATCGTGAACGGACAAGTCGTTCCCGCCACCACGCCGAGCGCATCGGTCACCTGGATCGCGAACGAACCAGATGCCGTCGGTGTGCCGGAAACTACGCCTGTCGACGCATTGAACGTCAAGCCCGCCGGCAACGTGCCCACAATCGCGTACGTGTAAGGAGGCGTTCCGCCCGTCACTGTGATCGTGCCGCTGTTGAACGGCGCTCCCACTTCGCCCTGGCTGTTCGTCGCCGAGCAGCTCACTTGCGGTCCCGGAACGATTGTGAATGGACAGCTTCCCGCCACCACGCCCTTCGCATCCGTCGCCTGAATCGAGAACGATCCAGCCGCCGTCGGTGTGCCCGAAACTACGCCCGTCGAAGCATTGAACGTCAAGCCCGCCGGCAGCGTCCCGACCACCGCAAACGTATACGGAGCCGTTCCGCCCGTCACCGTGATCGGACCGCTGTTAAACGGTGCGCCCACTTCGCCCGTGCTGTTCGTCGCCGAGCAGTTGATCTGCGGTCCAGTAATAATCGTGAACGGACAGCTTCCCGCCACCACACCCTTCGAGTCCGTCGCCTGAATCGAGAATGTCCCAGCCGCCGTCGGTGTACCCGAAACTACTCCCGTCGACGCGTTGAACGTCAAGCCAGCCGGCAGCGTTCCGACAACCGCATACGTATACGGAGGTGTCCCGCCCGTCACTGTGATCGGACCGCTGTTAAACGGTGCGCCCACTTCGCCCGTGCTGTTAGTCGCCGAGCAGTTGATCTGCGGTCCAGGGATGATCGTGAACGGACAGCTTCCGGCCGATACGCCGTCGGCATCCGTCGCTTGAATTGAGAACGACCCAGCCGCCGTCGGTGTGCCCGAAACTACTCCCGTCGAAGCGTTGAACGTCAAGCCCGCCGGCAGCGTGCCGACGATCGCGTACGTGTAGGGAGGTGTTCCGCCCGTCACCGTGATCGGACCGCTGTTGAACGGTACGCCCACTTCGCCCTGGCTATTCGTCGCCGAGCAGTTGATCTGCGGTCCGGGGATAATCGTGATCGTGCAACCCGTCCCCACCGCGCCCAACGAATCCGTCACCTTGATTGTGAATGTTCCCGGTGCCGTCGGCGTTCCCGTGACCGCGCCCGTTGAAGTATTCAGCGTCAGTCCCGGCGGTATCGTTCCGCTTCCCACCGAGAATGTATAAGGCGGCACGCCGCCCGTCACCATCATCGGCCCGCTGTTGAATGGCACGCCCACTTCGCCCATGTTGACCGCGTAACAGGTCACCATCGGCGGCGGAGCAACAGTAACCGTGCAGTTGATCGTTCCCTTGTCGCCCATCGAATCGGTGATGGTTACCGTGTAGCTGAATGTTCCACTCACCGTCGGAGTTCCAGAAATCGTGCCGCTCGGCGAGATCGTCAGCCCCGGAGGCAAGCCCGTTGCGGTAAACGTATAAGGAGGTCCAGACCCGCCGCTGGCCATCAGCGTCACCGGCGTGATCGGCACGCCCTGCTCTGCCACGATCATGGCGCAGTTCGCCGTCGGCAAGCTGCAGCTCAGCGGCGCAACTTTCAGTCCGTTGATGATGATCGGCTTCGGATATTCCTTCTTTTCCACCACCACTGCTGTACCCGTAACCGAGCAACTGCCGGCGAGTCCTCCGCCAAACGTTCCTGAAGCAGTCACGGTTTGCGTGTGTGCTGTCGCTACAAAAGTAATGACGCCGGGATAGTTCACCGTTGAACCGCCATTACACGTCACCGCAAAGTTGTAGTCGACCGTATAGGTCTGGCCTTTTCCCAATCCTTCCACTACCACTGACAGCGAGTAGCCCTGGCAGTTCGCGGTAGCAGTAGCGCTGTACACTTCGTTAGCGCTCGCAGGCAGCGCAGAAAATGTCAGGAGTGCGAGGAGAATCCACAGAACAGCGGCGCGGTTCTTCAGCATATAAGTTTCCTCTTGTACAAAATGGGGGGAGGCCAGATTGAAGGCCAAGTTTGGCGCAAAGCTATAGGGGTGTCAACATGAAAGATGTTGGTCGGAGTGTGCAAACCATTGCATCCCGCCCCCTTGTTCCCACAACCTAAAAGTAGTGCCTAAACTGCTGCAAGGATTGACCTACCAGACGCCCACTCACGTCCCGACCAGCCCGCCTCGGGCCAACAACACTCCTGTGGGAAAATTTTCGGACATGATTTTAGGCAGAAATCTTCCGCCGCCCGCGCCGTGGGCGACTTCTGGCTGATCAAGAAACACGGATTGCCACCCCTCGCCCCAAGTCTCGAACCTCCTCCATTTATAATCGCTGGTTCATCAAACACCATTTTTTGCAGCTCCACAAATTCAGCGGGACAAGGCAAAAACGTGCTCGATTTCTTAGGCGACCTCAGACGAACTCATATGTGCGGAGCGCTTCGGCTCTCCGATGCCGGCAAAAAAGTTGTTCTCATGGGATGGGTCAACCGCCGCCGCGATCTCGGCCAGATTATTTTCGTCGACCTGCGTGACCGCAGCGGCATAACCCAGGTCGTCTTCAACAACGAACTGAACGCGGCCGTGCATCAGAAGGCGGAGACACTGCGCAACGAGTTCGTCATCGCCGCCATCGGAACCGTCAAACGCCGCGATGCCGACACCATCAATCCCAACATCCCCACCGGCGAAGTCGAACTCGTAGCCGACGAGCTGCGCATTCTCAACGTCTCCAAGCCGCTCCCCTTCCTGCCCTCCGACACGGTTTTAGCCAACGAAGAAATGCGCCTGAAATATCGCTACATCGATCTGCGCCGCGACGCCATGCAGTTCAACATCGAAATGCGGCACAAAGTGGCGCTAGCCATCCGCCAGGACCTCGCCTCGCAAGGCTTCTTCGAAATCGAGACGCCCTTCATGACGCGCTCCACTCCCGAGGGCGCAAGGGATTACCTGGTCCCCAGCCGCGTGCAGCCCGGCTCCTTCTATGCCCTGCCGCAATCGCCGCAACTGTTCAAGCAAATATTAATGATCTCCGGCTTCGACAAATACTTTCAGATCGTCCGCTGCTTCCGCGACGAAGATCTCCGCGCTGACCGCCAGCCTGAATTCACTCAGATCGACTTGGAAATGTCGTACCCCCAGCCCGAGCGCGTCTGGGAGGTTGTGGAAAGTTTCCTCACCGCTGCCTTCAAAGCCGCTGGCCACGATATCAAAACGCCCTTCCCACGCATGGACTTCGACGACGCCATCCGCCAGTACGGCATCGACAAGCCCGACCTTCGCCTACCCGCCTTCACCGAGGTCGGAGATTGTTTCCAGCCCGAAGAGCTTCAAGGGTTAGCCATAAATAAAGACCTGCCCGTAATCGCCGTCCGCATTCCCCACGTAGGAGAGCTTTCCCGCAAGGAGCGCGACGACATCAAGCCCCTCTTCGTCTCCAAAGGCGGAGCCCGCGCCTTCGAAGATTTCAAGCGCATAGAAAACAAGCATCCCGGAGCCGCAGCCAAAATCCGCGCCAAGGCGAATGCCGCGCCCGACGATCTCATAGTACTGGTGGTCGGCTCAAAGTCAGAGGCCGCCAAAGACGAGCATCCCGCCAGCAAGCGCAAAGTAACTCCCGCGGAGATGGCCATCTACGCCTCAGCCGGCCTCTTGCGCGTAGCCTTGGCGCAGAAATATTCCGATCGCCACAAGCTCTTCCAAAAAGGAGACTATCGTTTCCTCTGGGTCACAAACTTTCCCATGTTTGAATACGACGAGACCGACAAACGCTGGATGGCCGCCCACCATCCCTTTACCTCGCCCCACACCGAAGACATGGACAAGCTCGAATCCGATCCCGCCATGGTTCGCGCCCTCGCCTACGACGTGGTGCTCAACGGAACCGAGTTAGGCTCCGGCTCCATCCGTATTCATCGCCAGGACATTCAAAGCCGAATTTTCGCTGCCCTGGGCATGACCGACGAAGAAGCCCGTTCCCGCTTCGGCTTCTTCCTCGAAGCGTTGGAGTACGGCACTCCGCCGCACGGCGGCATCGCTCTGGGCCTCGACCGCATTGTGATGATCCTCGCCGGAGCCGACAGCCTCCGCGAAGTAATTCCCTTCCCCAAGACCGCCGCTGCCAAAGACCTCATGATGGAAGCGCCCACGCCCGTAGCCGACGCGCAACTGCGCGAGCTGGGGATTGGCGTCGTAAAGAAATAAAAGCTGCGGTGCCCGCCTCCGCACACGTCGTGCCCGCCTCGCCACCGTCGCGAAGCCACGAGCTGCCGCCGCAGCGAATCCCGCGGAAGTCGTAGCTCCTGTCAACCAGGAGAATAAAAAGGTAGTGTCCTGATTTGCCCTTTTTCACCACGGAGTCACAGAGTCACGGAGAGAACCACGAAGCTGTAAGAAACAAAAAGGGAAGGTTTTGCCGAGCAGTTGTTTTCTCGGTGTCTCCGTGACTCCGTGGTAGAGGAATCTAAATTAGGGCACCACCACCGACTGTGTTCAGTTCTTACTCCAACTGAAGGCAACCGGAGCGAAACCGCCGCCAGCCAGGGGAAACAGACTCTGCAAGGCCGTATCGTAGTGAATCGCCGACCCGCCCTCATTGTCGATGGTTTTTCCGATGATGCCGCCTGACCACGGAGAACCGCCCGTTATAGTGACTGCCGCGCTGGGCGCATAGACAACTCCTGCGGCGTGCGAGCCGCCCGAGAGCACGATGTTACTGGTGCCACCATACTCAATCTCAAACATTGCGGGACTCAGATTGTTTACTATGCTGCTGCCCCCTTGGACATCGAAGGGGCAGAAGGGGGGGTTACCGATATTATTAGAACAGTTAGGATTCTTATCATTGGGCCAGGCGCCGTTGGGGATGGTGGGGTTGTAATTGGGATTAATAACGAGGATAACTGGGCCGGATGCGATGGTCACGTTGGCCCCGCCCGATGCCGTGAAGCTATTGACGTAGTAGGTGCCCGCGTTCAGGACTATACCCACGCCATCGATCATCACATCTCCGAGTATGTAAGTCCCGCCGCTAAAAGTGAGGAGGCTTCCGCCGCCGCTTGTGGCAATTCCGTTGTAGGTGCCCTGAGTAAGTGTCTGAGCGGAGGTGTAGCTCGTATAGCCGCTGCCAGCGAGAGTGTAGGTGTATGGTGATGTAAAGCCCGGATTCTGATAGTTGGGTGGGGTTATATTTTGTTCCGTCCCAGTCACAGTGCCGCCATTATTCCAGAGCCCGGTCACGCTGCCGCTACAGTTTCCAGAACTAGTGTAATATGGCGTGTAGACATTTCCATCCAGATGCGATCCGCCACTGATATACACGTTCCCCGCGCTGCCGACGCTCCCGCCGGAGGTGTTTACGTTGGCTCCGCCATAGGCTCCAAGATTGGAGTTATAACCGTCGGTCAAGGAGCCGCCATCGATAATGACCGACTTGCAGAACGCGCCGGTAGCGTAGAGGCCGTATTGAAAGGTCGGCGTCGAGTTTGATTGGACCGTCTCGATCACCTGCGTGGTGGCATTTTTCACATTCGAGATGCTGCCTATTGAGGTGATCTGCCAGGTTTGTTGACTTGGCCCTGACATCGCCAGCAATTCGGCCTTCACGGAATAAGTCGCGTTCGCCATCCCTGGGATTGACTGGTTATAAAACGCCGAATTGAAGGCGCTCTGCACGGTGGCAGACGGGGTATGTGGATAGTTGCCCGTTGCGGAGGAACTGGTAGCGTCGAGCGTGACAGCGGACCCGGCAGTAGTGCAGGTCCCTCCCACACACTGCACCGGCATGGTTGTCATGTTAAAGAGCGCCGTATTGGTAGGCGCGGGATAGGTATTTTCAAAATAGTTCAGGGCGGCTTGTGCTCCAGCCTCGGCCGCGTAACGCGATTGCGTCATTAAGCGGTAGTTGGCGCTGGCCCACATCTCCGACTGCGTCGCAAAGATCAGCGACGCCGCCAGTGCGGATAGCAGGAAAAGCACTACCAGCGTAATGATCAGCGCCACGCCCTTCTGCTTTTTGAATTTGGCCTCTTGGTTGTTCACGAAGGTACCCCCGAACGATGAAAGGCTGGACTCAGAGATTCCAGTATCCCCATGTCCTTTCGGTACGGTCAAATTACCTTGGTACTTGCCAGTAAGTGGAAATAAGGAAGAAGCTCAT
The DNA here is from genome assembly GCA_963775845.1 of uncultured Acidobacteriaceae bacterium. Taxonomy (GTDB): domain Bacteria; phylum Acidobacteriota; class Terriglobia; order Terriglobales; family Acidobacteriaceae; genus Acidiflorens. The sequence continues at coordinate 1,137,688 of CAVZKN010000003.1, forward strand.
CTCGCATCCCTGTAGCTCCGTTTCTTAACTGTGCGGATTGGCGGGAGCCGCTTCCATCATCAGGTCTTTGGCGGCGGCGGTCTTAAATTCTCGCCCCCGCTTTTGAGACAATCTGTCCCACGACCCTGACAGCGGGACAGCTTGTCCCCATCCGCCGCACGGCCCGACCCTGCAAGCCTCGATTAATCAATCGCTTACGCCCCGAATCGTCTGGAGCTCCGCGTGCTTCTTAAGGCTCGTCACAGCCAGTTCCGCTGAGACGCACGATAGGAGTATCAGATGACACGAAAACAATGCCACGGCGCAGCCTGGGGTAGAAAGCTCCTCATGCTGTGCACTGTGATCCTTACTTCAGCCTTGACGTTCGCTGAGTCTGCAAAGCTGGCGCAAGACCTCGAAGGAAAAAGTTCTTCCGAGAAAGTTGACGTCATCGTGCAGTATCGCGTGGCGCCGACCGCGGCGCACTTCGCAAGAGTGCAGGCCCACGGCGGTCTGCTGCATCGGCAGCTCAATCTGGTCAAAGGCGCTGCGGTTCACATTTCGGCATCCGCACTGAAGGATCTGGCCAACGATCCCGATGTCGCCTACATCTCGCCCGATCGCCCGCTGCACAGCACCAACACTGCTTCCTCGTCTGCCACCCTCGACTATCACAACGAAACCGTCAACGCCCCGCAGGCTTGGGCGCAGGGTTGGAACGGCCGAGGCATCGGCATCGCCGTGATCGACAGCGGAATGATCGACATTCCCGATTACGTAGTCGTTTTCAATCAGAATTTTGTAGGTGGAACCTCGGGCAGCGCCGGCGACCAGTATGGCCACGGCAGCCACGTCGCAGGCATCATCGCCGGAACTGGCAATAAGTCCATCGGCAACCAATACTTCTATACCTTCCAGGGCATCGCCCAGGGAGCAAGCCTGATCAACCTGCGTGTGCTCGACCAGAATGGTGTGGGCACCGACAGCCAAGTCATCGCCGCCATTCAGATGGCCATCCAACTCAAGAGCACTTACAACATCCGTATCATCAACCTGTCCCTGGGACGCCCCGTGTATGAAAGCTATACCAAAGATCCGCTCTGCCAAGCCGTTGAACAGGCCTGGAAGGCTGGCATCGTAGTAGTAGTGGCGGCAGGCAATGACGGCCGCGACAACTCCGAAAACACGAATGGTTATGGCACCATCACCGCTCCCGGCAACGATCCTTACGTGATCACCGTCGGGTCCATGGATACGCAGGGCACGCCCAACCGGGCCGATGATCAGATCTCCAGCTACAGTTCCAAAGGGCCGACGCTTTACGACCACGTGGTTAAGCCCGATCTGGTCGCCCCGGGCAACCGCGTCGTCTCCCTGTACCAGTCCGGCTTGACGATGGATACTCTCTATCCCGGCAACGAGATTCCCAATTCGCTGTATCAGTTCAATGGCAACAGCGAGGCGTCCGATACCTACTACATTCTGAGTGGCACCAGCATGGCGACACCGGTGGTGAGCGGTGCTGCGGCCCTGTTGCTGCAAAAATACCCGGCTCTGACACCTGACCAGGTAAAAGCGCGGCTGATGAAGACGGCGTTTAAGAATCTTATTGCTTACTCCTCCGTCACCGCTCCCACCACCGGCCAAACCTACAACAGCCAGTCCGACATCTTCACCGTGGGCGCCGGTTATCTGGATATTCAGGCTGCTCTTTCCAACACAGATGTCGCCTCCAGCAAGACGGGCAGCGCCATGTCGCCCACTGTAACCAGAGATTCCAGTGGAAATATGGTGTTGTCGGCCGCTTCCTCGGAAGTTTGGGGAAGTTCGATCGTCTGGGGCACCTCGGTCGTCTGGGGTACCTCCGTTGTATGGGGCACTGACCTTGCCGGAAATTCCGTCCTCTGGGGAAGCTCAGTTTGCTGGGGAAGCAGTACGGTGCAGGGTTATAGCGTAGTGTGGGGTTCAAGCATCGTCTGGGGCGCCTCCAACACGCCCGCCGGAGAATCCACCGCCGTCGCTATCTACGGTGAGAAGTAACTCTGCAGGTTGCACAGCGAAAACAAGCGATGCACCACAAAAAAAGCGCGTTCCCGATAAATCGGAAACGCGCCATTCTATTGCCGCTTGCAGTAACTGACTGACCTGTTAGTTGTTCCCTCCAAGCAGATGCGGAGCGTGCGTAGCTCCCGGGCAAGCTCCATTCCCCGTCGCGCTCCACGATCCCGTGAAGTTCGACCCGCCTCCACCGCGCGGACCCTGGATCAGCGACTGCTGCACCTGCGTGTTCTGCGGTGTGCCAGCATGCAATCCCCCCGCGTGGTACGGCAGAATATTGGCCGTGTTGTTGTCGGGCCAATAAGTGTAAACCGCCGCGCTCCACTGCCAGCTGAAGGACAAGGCATTGTCCGTGGATTCAGTCGTGTAAGTCAGGTTCGCCTGCCCGCCGCTGGTGATGTTCGAATCCACCGGCACAGCCTGGCCGTCGAAGAAAATCTCATCGCTGAGATCGCTTGGGTTGATGGTTGTCGTCCACGCTCCATTCGGCGAATACGCTGAGTTGTACGTCGTCGTTGGAGTCGCCGGAGCTGACGGATCGAAGATCAGGAACCCATCCGGCAGCCCGTATTTCACGCCATTCAACACAAAGTTCATGCCGGTGAACTGCACCGTCGTGACCGTGTTGGTCGGCACGCCGCTCGGCGTTCCGATATGCATGTTGATCCAAACTACGTCGCCGGAAGTCGCGGTGAACTTATTCCACGAGGTTCCAGAGCCGCCAATCGCCGTGCCCGATGGCGGAATCACGCACACATACTGTGTAGTGGTCACGTTGATCGAGCAATTCTGGCTGACCGTGCCAGCTGCCTGACCTGACGAATCCACCACTTGTGCGGTGAAGTTAAACGTGCCCGCCGTGGTCGGAGTGCCCGTGATGTCGCCAGTGCTCGGTGCCAGCGTCAACACTGGAGGCAGCGCTCCCATCGTAATCGAGAACGTGTACGGAGGCTCGCCGCCCGTCGCCACCAGCGCCGAGTTGTAAGGTTCATTGACGACACCCGTGCTTGCCGGGCAGGTCAGCGCAAGCTGGCCCGGACCGCAGGCCGGGAACGCCTTGACCACCGGAGCCGAATGCAGCGTAATGCCCTGTCCCGCGATGAACTCGCTGACGTGGACTCCGCCGCTGATCTGGATCTGTCCGCTCGGCACGAAGAATATGCCTGCGGTGTTCGAGTTTCCAGTCGTCTGAACCTGGTTCCCGTTTCCAGGCAAATACCAGATCACCTGGTTCGGCGAAACCCCGTTAAGCACGATGTTCGAACCTCCACTCAATTGGAACTGGTTGGAGATGTCAAAGACGAACGTGTCGTTCGGTCCACCGACGATAGTCAGAGTCGACGCGCCGCCCAGGTTCACCTGCCCGTTGATCTGGATGACGTTCTGCCCGCCATTTCCGGTGAAGGTAGTGGAACTGGTGATGGAGCCGAAGGTTTGCGTCGGAGTCAGACCGTTCAGCGTAGTCGCCTCAGCCGCTGCCGCACTCTGAATCGCAGCCATCGACTGGGTGTGCTCGCCGCCCGTAAATTGGCTGCCGCCGCTCAACTGGATCTGAGCTGTCGGATCCGCATACAGAGTTCCGTACACAGTGCCGCCGCCCGAGAAGTTCAGTTGTCCGTTAACCCCCACTCCAACATTTCCGGTGACCATCGTGCCACCGCTGCTGAAGTTAAGGTTCGCGCCTTGCAGCCCGAGCACCGAGAAGCCCGACGCTGCTCCAAATTGCGAAGCCAGACAGACCGCGCTATTGATCGTGATCGTGCAGCCCGTACCCACGTTGCCCACCGAGTCGGTCACGATAATCGTGAACGTCCCAGGCGCCGTCGGCGTGCCGCTGACATCACCGTTCGTTGGATTGAGCGTCAAGCCCGGAGGCAACGTCCCGCTGCCCACCGAGAACGTGTAAGGCGGCGTTCCGCCCGTCACCGTCATCGGTCCGCTGTCAAACGGTACGCCTACCGTGCCCACGTTGGTCGCGTAGCAAGTCACTGTCAGCGCCGGATTGATGGTGAACGGACAGCTTCCCGCCACCACTCCCAGCGCATCCGTTACCTGGATCGAGAACGATCCAGCCGCCGTCGGTGTGCCCGAAACCACGCCCGTCGAAGCGTTGAACGTCAAGCCCGCCGGCAGCGTGCCGACGATCGAGTACGTGTAAGGAGGCGTTCCGCCCGTCACCGTGATCGTGCCGCTGTTAAACGCCACGCCCACTTCGCCCGTGCTGTTCGTCGCCGAGCAGCTTACCTGCGGCCCGGGGATGATGGTGAACGGACAGCTTCCCGCCACCACGCCCTTCGCATCCGTCGCCTGGATCGAGAACGATCCAGCCGCCGTCGGTGTGCCCGAAACCACTCCCGTCGAAGCGTTGAACGTCAAGCCCGCCGGCAACGTGCCCACCACTGCAAACGTATACGGAGGCGTTCCGCCCGTCACCGTGATCGGACCGCTGTTAAATGGTGCGCCCACCTCGCCCTGACTATTCGTAGCCGAGCAATTGATCTGCGGCGGGCCAATAATCGTGAATGGACAGTTTCCGGCCACCACACCCTTCGAATCCGTCGCCTGAATCGAGAACGATCCAGCCGCCGTCGGTGTGCCCGAAACCACTCCCGTCGATGCATTGAACGTCAAGCCCGCCGGCAACGTCCCCACCACTGCGAACGTATACGGAGGCGTTCCGCCCGTCACCGTGATCGGACCGCTGTTAAATGGTGCGCCCACCTCGCCCTGACTATTCGTAGCCGAGCAATTGATCTGCGGCGCACCGACAATCGTGAACGGACAGCTTCCGGCCGACACGCCGTCCGCATCCGTCGCTTGAATTGAGAACGACCCAGCCGCCGTCGGTGTGCCCGAAACTACTCCCGTCGAAGCGTTGAACGTCAAGCCCGCCGGCAGCGTGCCGACGATCGAGTACGTGTAAGGAGGCGTTCCGCCCGTCACCGTGATCGTGCCGCTGTTGAACGGTACACCCACTTCGCCCTGACTGTTCGTCGCCGAGCAATTGATCTGCGGCGGACCAACAATCGTGATCGTGCAACCCTGCGAGGCCGTGTCGCCGAGAGAGTCCGTAACCTTAATAGTGAACGTCCCCGGAGCCGTCGGCGTTCCCGTAACCGCGCCGGTCATCGTATTCAGCGTCAGTCCCGGCGGTATCGTTCCGCTTCCCACCGAGAACGTATAAGGAGGCGTTCCGCCCGTGACGGTCGGCGGTCCGCTGTTGAACGGTACTCCCACTTCGCCCATACTGACCAACGAGCAGGTCATTTGGGGCGGCGGATTGACTGTGACTGTGCAATTGCTCGTGCCTTTGTTGCCGGCCGAGTCCGTGACCGTGACTGTATACGGGAACGTCCCGCTCGCGGTTGGTGTACCGCTGATCAGGCCGCTCGGCGAGATCGTCAGCCCAGGAGGCAGGCCGGTGGCCGAAAACGTATAAGGAGCTCCCGCACCGCCGCTCGCCGTCAGTTGCACCGGCGTTATCGGCACGCCTTGATCCGCAACAATATTTACGCAGTTAACGACCGGTATGCTGCAGCTCAGCGGCGCAACTTTCACGCCGTTAATAATGATGTTCTTGGGATATTCCTTCGGTTCCACCAGCACCGCTGTACCCGTAACCGAGCAACTGCCCACGAGGCCCGATCCAAACGTCCCCGAAGCAGTCACGGTTTGCGTGTGTGCTGTGGCGACAAAAGTAATGGTGCCGGGATAGTTCACCGTGGAACCGCCATTACAGGTCACCGCAAAGTTGTAGTTGACCGTATAGGTTTGACCTTTACCCAAGCCAACCACAACTACGGACAGCGAGTAGCCTTGGCAGTTGGCCGTGGCCGATGCGCTCTGCACTTCGTTCGCGCTCGCCGGAACCGCCAACATGGCGATCACCGCGAGGATGATCCACAGGCTCGAGACGTATTTCTTAATCATTGGAAGCTCTCCTGGAAGAAGTGAAACACTCGACCGAATTGCAGTTTTCTGCAGAAGTTCATTGCCGGCCGTAGCTCTACGAGCATTGCAAAACCTGAAATTGACGTGTTTGGAATCGAAGCGTCTGACATTCTGCCCTCAATTCTGTCTACCGTCAATATGCAATAATTTTCATCTTTCATTACTTCTTTGTTTCTCGCCCCAACGCCAAAACCCTGCCGGACGGCCTTTTTCGAGGATTTTCAGCCTTCACTTGGCTCGCGGGTGGGTTTCATCGTAGACCCTCAGCACGTGATTGACCGAAAGCTGGGTGTAGCGTTCGGTCGTCGCGAGACGCTCGTGGCCGAGCAATTCCTGGATCGCCCGCAAGTCTGCTCCCTCCTCCAGCATGTGGGTTCCGAAGGCGTGACGAAGCGTGTGCGGATGAACTTCCGGCGATAATCCTTTGGCGATGGCGATGCGCTTAACAATCCGTCCCACGCTGCGCGTCGTAAGCCGTCCGCCGCGCTGGTTGAGCAGCAGCGCGTTCGTCAGGGAGTTTCCGGCGGGTGCCCCACGTCTCGCGCCTTTCGAGACGTGGGATTGAGGCCTCGTTCTTTTCAGAGTAGCCAGCAGTTGTTGCCGCCACGGAAGATAAGCGGCCAGCGCCGCCACCACCGACCCGCCAAATGGAACGTAGCGTTCCTTCTTGCCTTTGCCCCGAATCAGGATCGCTTCATTGCTGGTGCTGATGTCGTCGAGGTTGATGCCTACCAGTTCCGAATTACGGATGCCGCAGCCATATAGCAATTCCAGCATCAGCCGGTCGCGTTCCGGAAACGACGCCACCTCCGGCATTTTGCCGTCGAGCACCGCATTCATCTCTTCAATCGTGGGAACCCGCGGCAGTTTCTTCGGCAGTCGCGGCGTCGAAACCAGCTTGGCAGGATTCTGCTCCACCACGCCCTCCTGCGCCAGCCATCGATAAAGCGATCGCACCGCCGCCAGAGCCCGGGCCACCGAAGCCTTGCTCAGCCCCTTGTCATACAAATGCGAAAGAAACCCGCGAATGGCAATATGGTCGATCGACTTCCAGCCCAGCGGCCCAATATAAGAAGCAAATACGTCGAGATCTCCCGTGTAAGCCTTGATCGTATGCGCCGAAGCATTTCGTTCCCGCAAGTGCCGCAGAAAGTCATCGGTAGCGCGTTCGACGATGCTGCGAGAGTTCGAGGATGCGTTCATCGGTAGGTTGGTGATTTTGTAAATCGGTAAATTGAAAAATCAATCCGTCAGGCTGCCCTCGGCCCTTGATCTCAGCCTTTAATTTACAAAATTACAAAATTGCCAGATTACAAATTGCCTCTCGCTTTCGCCCGCGGATGATGCCTCGAATACACGCTCTTCAGCCGGTCCAGCGCCACATGCGTATAAATCTGCGTGGTTGAAATATCCGCGTGTCCGAGAATAGTCTGCACCGTGCGCAGGTCGGCGCCGCTCTCCACCATGTGGGTTGCACAAGAATGACGAAGCATGTGCGGACTGGCGTGTCGTCCATCCGCGAGTCCCGATGCCACTCCCGCCGCGCGCACCAACTGCCAAAGCCGCTGCCGCGACAGCCGCCGCCCTCCCACCCCCACAAACAGCAGCGGCGAATTCCCCGACCGTCCGTCTCGCCCGGCAATCACTTCCCTGCCGCCGCGCAGATATCGCTGCAGCGCTTCTTGCGCGGGCACTCCTAGCGGAACCATTCGCTCCTTGTCGCCCTTGCCCCGCACCAGTATGTATCCCATCTCCAACTTCAAATCTTCCCGCCGCGCATCCGCAACCTCCGACACGCGCACTCCTCCCGCATAGAGCAACTCCAGCATGGCCCGATCGCGCAACTCTAACGCCCGCCGCCGCACCGTTTCATTTTTAATCTTGTTTTCCGGGAGATCAGAACCGTTCACTCCGGCCTGCTTCGGCTCAGCCCCGCCCAGCATCTTTCCAACCTCATCCCGGCTCAGCGCCTTCGGCAGCACCTTCCATTGCTTCGGCAAATCAATATTGAGCGTAGGGTCCTTCTTGATCTTGCCGTCGAGCAGCAAATGCCGGTAAAGATGCCGGATCGCCGAAAGCTTTCGACCCACCGACCGCCCGTCAAGCTGATGCGAGAACATCTCCTGCATGTATTCGCGGACATTCTCGCGCGTCGCCGCCTGCAGCGTCACGCGCCGCTTCTCCAGAAACAAGGCAAACTGCGCCAGATCGGTGGCATAAGCCTCAATGGTCAGCCGAGCCGATCCCCGCTCCACTCGCAGGTAGTCAAGAAACGAGGCCAGCGTCCGCGCATTGTTCGAAGAAGCCACGCCCCAAGTATGAGACCCTGGCCAGAAGCCGGAAAGTACCCCCAAGGATGCGTTGCACCACCCCAACGTAGGCTGCCTCACCCTTCGCGCTTTTCGAAGGGTGAGCACCACGGACGATGGCATCAACCGATTTTTCTCACCCGCAACCCGGCCTTCTGCGTTTCACCACCGGACCGCGCTCTCCGAAGGAGTAACCCCGGAAGCTGCTCCACCCTAAGCCCTCACCAAATTCCGCAGCGCCGGGCGATTATGAATAATCAGCATCGACCCTTTCAACTCCGCCAGCTGATTCCGCCTGAATTCTGACAACAGCCGCGTAATCGTCTCCCGGCTCGTTCCCACCAGCTGTGAAATCTCTTCATGCGTCATCGCCAGCCGCACCCGCACCCGGCCATCGTTTCCCTCTCCCGCGGCCGTACTCTCCAGCAGAAATCGGGCAAACCGCTCCGACACCGAGTGCGACAAGCCCATCGTTCGCGCCACCCCATACGAATCCGAACAATCGCGCGCCAGATGCTCAAGCGCGTGAAAAGCAGCATCCGAATGCTCCCTCAGGAAACGCAACATATCTTCCCGCCCCGCATAGTCCAACTGGCATGGCTGCATGGTTTCGGCCGTCAATTCATACTTGCCGCCAGTCATCACCGCGTGCAACCCCAGCACCTCGCCCGGTTCCACGATCCGCACAATTAAGGTCTTGCCATCGCGCGAAGTCGTCGAAAGTTTGACGCGCCCCTGGCACAGCACGAAGATCCCACAAGGACTCTGTCCCTCCACCAGCACTACCGAGTGCTCCGGAAAGACCGCCGCATGTTTGATATGGTTGAACGCCGCAATCGACTCCGGCGACAAATCACAGAAAAAACCGCGATGGCGCAAATGGCAGTCTACGCAACTCTCCACGCAGTTCAGCCCGGATTTCATAAACACTCCTTCTATATCCCTTGGAAGAACTCCACCACGGTTTGCCAGCAATCAATGACGAGATCTAGTTCTGGAATCTGTATCTGAACCTGACGCCGGACGAGGCCGTCTGTAGCGCGGAGGGAACAAAACAGACAGGCACGCGCATGGCCACATCGAAAGTGGCCAGCAAGGCCTTACTCACTAGCATTTACTGCATCCACGCGCCGTCCTCTCCTCTAAGACTGGACGGCGGGCTGGCAAAGCTGCCGTCCAACGGGCGCAGAAAGATGTTCAGGAGTTGCTGCGTCAGCTAGGGTTGTGGGGATAATCGAGTGCAGGATGCTCGCTCGCCTACGCCGCGTCATGTCCTGCCGCTTCCCTGGCCCCGATTTCCTCGAGCAAACGCAGAGTCCGCAGCGCCGAATTCAACGCACTATGCTCATCGCTGGCCGGCTTCGTCATGATCTCTTCCGCACGGTCAAAAATTGCGCTGCGGGCAAGTGCGATCGCCCGTGGCAACCTCTGTGGACTGAGCTCCAGAACTGCGCATTCGTAGAGTCGCCTCCACTGCGAGCTGTGGCTGGCGCCATCCGGACCAGGAGAAGTAGGCATTTCGTGGCTCTCCTCAAAAAAGAATTTTCTTTTCAAAACAAGAAACTAGAAACAAGCACTTTTTTGCAAAGAAAAAAGAAATGTTTTGCGACCCAAGTTGCGCCACTCTAACACCGCTCCCCGCCGTCGAGTCTATCCGCTAGCGCACATTAGGGAAGCACTCGCAAACCTATGTTGACGGCAACCCATTGATCGCTAAGGATCTTATAAATAACCGTGAGTCACACTTGACAATTCCCCACTCACATTCCTATAATTAGCACTCGTGGCAATCAAGTGCTAATAACCTGGGTTCCCCAACACCAACTTCAGATATTTGAATGCTACCGATTCAAAAAACCACTCTTGAAAGGAGTACGTAACTATGGCTACTAAATTCACCCCGCTCCATGACCGCATCCTGGTCCGGCGGGTAGAAGAAGCCGACACCACTCGCGGCGGCATCATCATCCCCGACTCCGCCAAAGACAAACCGCAGGAGGGCGAAGTCATCTCCGTCGGCAAAGGCAAGATCAGCGAAGAAGGCAAGGTTCGTCCCCTCGACGTAAAAGACGGCGACCGCATTCTCTTCGGCAAATATTCCGGCACCGAAATCAAGATCGATGGAGAAGACTTCATCATCATGCGCGAAGAAGAAGTCCTGGGCATCCTCACCGGCGCCGCCAAGAAAGAAACGGCCGGTTCGCGCCGCTAGTAAGAAGCGATTGTGGCAGAAAAACAAATTGTCATCCTGAGCGAAGCGAAGGACCTCGTCCTCCCCTGCCGCAGCAGGATCAGAAGAACCGGTCAGCAGTCAGCAACCAACAGTCGGCGCCATGAGATTTCACTGATGGCTGAAGGCTGATGGCTGACAGCTAACCAAACAGACATCCCGCAGGCCAGTCCTGCAACCGAAACAGAGGAGATAAATACAATGGCAAAGCAAATTGTTCACGGAGAAGAGTCCCGACAGGCCATTCTCCGCGGCGTCAACATACTGGCTGACGCTGTGAAGGTTACTCTCGGCCCCAAGGGCCGCAACGTGGTTATTGAAAAGAAATTCGGTGCGCCCACCATCACCAAAGACGGCGTCACCGTTGCCAAGGAAATTGAATTGAAAGACGTGCTCGAGAACATGGGCGCCCAGATGGTCCGCGAAGTGGCGTCGAAGACGTCAGACATCGCCGGAGACGGCACCACCACCGCCACCGTCCTCGCCCAGGCGATCTACCGCGAAGGCGTCAAAACCGTAGCCGCCGGAGCCAATCCCATGGCCATCAAGCGCGGCATCGAGAAGGCGATCCTGGTCATCAATGGCCGCCTCGACAAGGAAGGCAATCGCGAAAAAGGCGAGCTCGACAAGCTGTCGAAGCCCGTCACCGGCGACATGATTGCCCAGGTCGGCACGATCTCGGCGAACAACGACGAGACCATCGGCAAGATCATTGCCGAGGCCATGAAGAAAGTCGGCAAAGACGGCGTCATCACCGTCGAAGAGTCGAAGACGCTAGAAACTCAGCTCGACGTTGTCGAAGGCATGCAGTTCGATCGCGGCTATCTCTCTCCCTACTTCGTCACCGATCCCGAGCGCATGGAGTCCGTGCAAGAGAACGCCTACATCCTCATCCACGAAAAGAAAATCTCTTCGATGAAAGACCTGCTCCCCTTGTTAGAGCAGATCGCCAAGAGCAGCAAGCCGCTCCTCATCATCGCTGAAGACGTGGAAGGCGAAGCGCTGGCGACACTCGTAGTCAACAAACTCCGTGGCACGCTGCAAGTCTCGGCCGTCAAGGCTCCGGGCTTCGGCGATCGTCGCAAGGCCATGTTGCAGGACATCGCAACCCTGACCGGCGGCAAAGCCATCACCGAAGATCTCGGCATCAAGCTCGAGAACGTCACCATCGCCGACCTCGGACAAGCCAAGAAAGTCACCATCGACAAAGACAACACGACGATTGTCGAAGGCAAAGGCAAGCCGGGAGAAGTGCAGGGCCGCGTAAAAGAAATTCGCGGACAGATCGAAAAAACCACCAGCGACTACGACCGCGAGAAATTGCAGGAGCGGTTGGCGAAGTTGGTCGGTGGCGTAGCCGTAATCAAAGTCGGCGCCGCAACCGAAACCGAAATGAAAGAGACCAAGGCCCGTGTCGAAGACGCCATGCACGCCACCCGCGCAGCAGTCGAGGAAGGCATTGTCCCCGGCGGCGGCGTAGCGCTAGCGCGTTGCGTCAACGCTCTCGACAAGCTGAAGCTGGAAGGTGACGAGCAGATCGGTGTCAACATCGTGAAGCGCGCCATCACCGAGCCCCTGCGCCAGATCGCCGAGAACGCCGGCGAAGAAGGTGCAATCGTAATCGGCAAGGTCCACGACTCCAAAGACAACAACTACGGCTACAACGCCCTTACCGGAGAGTACGAAGATCTGGTCAAGGCCGGCGTCCTCGATCCCACGAAGGTAGTGCGCACCGCGCTAACCAACGCCGGTTCGATCGCCGCGTTGATGCTAACCACCGAAGCCCTGGTAGCCGAAATCCCAGAAGAGAAGAAGAACGCTCCCATGGGTGGCGGCGGCCACGGCGGCGGCATGGACGGCATGTACTAGGACTAGCCGTCAGCCATCAGCTTTCAGCCGTCAGTAAAATCAAAAGCCCCGCTCGACATTCTGAAGAGCGGGGTTTTTTCCTGTCCCAAAAGTTTTCCTCCTGTAGAAGCCCAGAAGGTGCAGCCGCGAAGCGGCGCCAGAATGCAGCCCACGGCGCAAGCCGTGGGTAAACGATTGGTCAATTGAGACAGCGAAACCGATGTGTTATTCGTATTAAGGGACCGCCTCGGGACCAGCCCACCCCTCGGTCGCGACGGCCTCAGCTGCTGAACTACTCCACCTGCCGCCGCTTTCAGCCGCGAAGCGGCGCCAGAATGCAGCCCACGGCGCAAGCCGTGGGTAAACGATTGGTCAATCGAGACAGCGAAACCGATGTGTTATTCGTATTAAGGGACCGCCTCGGGACCAGCCCACCGCTCGGTCGCGACGGCCTCAGCTGCTGAACTACTCCACCTGCCGCCGCTTTCAGCCGCGAAGCGGCGCCAGAATGCGGCCCACGGCGCAAGCCGTGGGTAAACGATTGGTCAATCGAGACAGCGAAACCGATGTGTTATTCGTATTAAGGGACCGCCTCGGGACCAGCCCACCGCTCGGTCGCGACGGCCTCAGTTGCTGAACTACTCCACCTGCCGCCGCTTTTCAGCCGCGAAGCGGCGCCAGAATGCAGCCCACGGCGCAAGCCGTGGGTAAACGGGCGAAAACCACTCAAGCCCCGAAGGGGCGAAAGAAACGTCATCAATCCCACAAATACCGCTCGTCATACGCAACGTGATTCTTTTTCAGAAACGCCACATACTCTTCCTGAAACGTTCTCGTCTTGTGATGTTCTTCCTGGCTGGCAATATACCGTGAGACCGCCGGCACATTGGACTCGCTGACGCTGAACACCCCGTATCCCGTCTGCCATGCAAACTTCATCTTCCATTTCTCATGCACCCAACGGCACGAATTCGCCTTCACAACCCGCATAACCTCTGCCGTGGAATGCGCCGGTCGAATCCGCACCAGCATGTGAACATGGTCAGCTGTTCCGTTGACGATCAATGCTGTATTGCGCATTTCGCGGATGATGCCGCCTAAATATGCGAACAGATGCTGGCGAATTTCGGCTGTGATAAAAGCTCGCCGACCCTTCGTGCTGAAGATGAGATGAAGAACAATATTGCCGCCGGTGTGAGGCACGTTTCTTCCGCTCCTTTGGAGCTGACCTTCCCGCGCTTCCACTCCCATGGCTTGCGCCATGGGCTGCATTCTGACGCCGCTTCGCGGCTAATCGATTCTCAACTATGAGGTAATGTGGAGGCGGTGATAGCAGTCACAGCCCATCGGGTCGGATTTCCGGAATCCCTGCACGAAAGCCGCGAAGCGGCGCAAGAATACAGCCCACGGCGCAAGCCGTGGGTACCATCTACCCTAGACCACTCTACCAAATAAAACTTGACACCACCCTATATAATGGCAATAGCAAAACAAGATAAAGTAACCAGCGCCGGTCGACCACTTACTAACTCCCGCGCCAGCCGTGACGTAATCCGGCAGAGAAGGAAGTAACTAACTCTAACCGCCCCGCAATCAAGACTTTACCTATAACTATATTCCTTTCAAGACTTTGCCCCCACGGCGCAGGCTAAGTCCATGATTCCAATATACCGGATACCCCAGGGGGGTACCCTAACTAACTTATTCCAGGAGCACTTATGCCGACTTACGCAGCACCACGTTGCCGCCACATCAAGGTTAACGGAACCCAATGCGGCTCGCCCGCTCTCTGCAAGAAAAATTTCTGTTTCTACCATCAGGAGGATCGTCCCAACAGGATCGAGTGTTACTACAAGCCGGACGAGTATCCGACCGGCGAAATCATCCTGCCATATTTTGAAGATGCGCACTCCATCCAGTCCGTCATTCGACAGACCGTGCAGATGGTCCTGCAAAAGCGACTCGGCGAAAAAACCGCCAACCTCGTGCTCTACGCGCTCCAGATCGCCTCTTCGAATCTCAAGCGCATGGACCACGAAAAGCCGCAACCAGAGCAGCTTGTCACCGATGTCGAACAGAAAACAAAACGAGCTATTCCCATCGCCGCCCCGCTCGAAGGAGAAGCCGCCCGCGAAATTCCGCCAGCACAAACAGACGATGAGCCGAACCAGAACGACGAGACCCCTCCCCTGGGAACAATTCAAGCGTGCTATCAGCCCGACTATCGGAGAAGCACTCCCGCCTCGGTCCGTGTAGCGCGGACACTCCTCTCCGCGATCCCTCCAGCCGCGGTCCACGAAGGCGTTTCCCCAATGCCGTAAAATGGCGACTTCACCAAGACAGCCGAGAGGATCATGGCACGCAAGCGCTGGTTTTCAGGAATCGGTTGGAACGCTGTCGTCGACTCGCTGCGCACTACCGTTGCCGCGGTAATCGCCATGCTCCTGGCGCGTTTGCTGCAGATGCCGGAATATTATTGGGCGCCGATCTCCACCATTGTCATCGTGCAATCCACCATCCCGCCAAAAACGCTCGGCTGGCAGCGTTTCGTAGGCACCGCTCTAGGCGCCGTTCTAGGCGCGCTTCTGGCAAGCTTTCCCGCTTCCATTCGCGTGCTCTACGTCTACGCCTTCGGAATTCTTCTCTGCGGACTGCTGGCCTGGTCGTTGCGTGTAGGCGCTGCTTATCGCTTCGCCGCCATCACGCTCAGCATTATTCTGCTGATTCACCGCGACCACGCTCCATGGATCGTTGCCTGGCACAGGTTTCTCGAGGTTTTCCTTAGGAATTGCCGTCGCGCTGGTCGTCACAACGCTGTGGCCTCTGGCGAAAAAAACTGCGTAGCAACTCAAGCCGAGCGAACGCTCGCGCCTCCAGCAAAAAATTCCTGTCTTCAGTATTGACAGCGCGCAAATCGAGCGGCATACTTCTCGGCAATTGAAAGGCTTTTTCCCTGAGAAAGGCCGCTATGGCCTCAGCTCACCTTGTAGCCGAGTTCGCTCGCAGTGCTTCTGAAGCCGGCAAGATTCGACTTCACCACTTGGACCTGATTCGCTACCGGATTTGCCCCGATTGTGGAGCACTTTCTCCTTCGGGTTCCGTTCGCTACCATTCCCGGGATCGCGCCGAGGCCGATGCAACTTTCTTCCATCACTGTCACTTCGGTGATCGAACCCCCACTTCAGTGGGGTTACTCAAGGAATGCCAATTGGATAGACTGTGTGCCAAATACATGCAAAGTTTTTCTGCTTCAGGAACAAAGATAATCACAATGCCGTTCGGAGGCTCCTAAGAGCTTTGTAAAGCAGGGCTTGCGATCCCCGTTTCTGCGACTTCCCTGGCCTGATGAATGCAGTTCTCAAGGGTAAGCGGGCTTAGCGGCCCGGTTTCAATCAAGAGGAGTAACCATCTTATGGTCAACCGTATGCCGTCTAGTAGAGGCCGAAGGGGATTGATTCCCTTCTCCCGTTTGTTGCCGGTTGCTGTCCTTATATGCGCAATATGCGCATTCATTTCCGTTTGTTCCGGGCAAGTTACGATTGCCACCGGACGCTCCGACAATCAGCGGTCCGGCGCCAACACCAATGAGACCATACTCACGCCCGCCAATGTGAATTCGAACCAGTTCGGCTATCTGTTTAATTACGCGATCGACTACCAGGCGCTGGCGCAGCCCTTGTACGTTCCGAACGTGACCATCAACGGAGTTTCCCACAACGTCGTGTTCGTCGCGACCATGGCCGATTCCGTCTACGCCTTCGATGCCGACAGCAATACGGGAGGAAACGCGCAGCCACTGTGGTCGGTGAATTTCACCAATCCCGCCAATGGAATCACCCTCGCCACCGGCGCAACCCTGCCCTGCTCCGGCACAGGAGTTGGATTTACGCAGGAAGGAATTGCCGGGACTCCCGCTATCGACACTACGACTGGTACGCTCTACCTTGTTGCGAAGACGGTTGACAATGGCACAGTTCATCATCGCCTCCACGCGCTCGATATCACCAGCGGCGCGGAAAAATTCGGTGGACCCGTCCTCATTAATGCCAGCACCACATATTTGTCTCCACTGACTGGCAAGACCTACACCACGACCTTTAACAGTCTGCATCAATTGAACCGTCCTGGTCTGCTGCTGCAAAACGGTACGGTCTACATTGCCTTTGGCTCGAACTCCTGCAACGACGGCAACACAGGCTGGGTCCTTTCCTACAACGCCGCTAGCTTGTCGCAGATGGCTGTTTTCAACACCTCGCCCCAGCATGGACTGGTTTCGATCTGGCAAAGCGGCAACGGCATCGCCGCCGACGAAAGCGGCAACATCTTCGTAGAAACCGGCGAATCGTGCGTCACTTGCTATGACGTAAACGTCGGCGGCGCAACCTACGCCAATAGTATCGTGGAACTGGATCCCAACACTCTTGATGTCACCCAGTTCTTCACCCCCTACGATGTGGCATTCCTCAACAAGAATGACGAGGATTTGAGTTCCACCGGTGTTCTTGTCCTTCCAGATATTCAGGGCGGAACTACGCCGCATGAACTGGTCGCGGGCGGTAAGCAGGGCTTTGTCTACGTTCTCAATCGCGACGACATGGGAAGCTACAACGGAGCCACGTGTACCAGCGGCCCGACATGCGACAATGTTCTTGAGGAATTCGGAGTAATTCCGGGCGAACTGCCGACCAAGGCCAGAGACGTCTTGTTCAGTTCCCCGGTCTACTGGAATAACACCGTCTACTTCGCTCCCAATGCTTCCCCGGTGTTGGCTTATCCCGTATCCAACGGCTCGGTACCGCTTGGCACGCCTCTCACTACCACGCAAAAGCTGGTGGGCGCGCACTCGCCGTCCATATCCGCCAATGGCAACACCAATGGAGTTTTATGGGTCATGAGCGGCGGCAACCTCGATGCCTTCAATGCCACCACCATGCAGGAGATTTACAGCAGTACCCAGGTCAAGACGCGCGACGACCTGCCTCCCATAGCTCACTTTGCGACCCAAACGGTGGCCAATGGCAAGGTTTACATAGCCACGCAAACCACTTTGCATGCCTATGGACTGTTGCCCACTGTGGGAATAATCAGCGGCGGCAGTCAGAGCGGTCAGGCGTTCACCGCGCTGCCTTCGCCCATTCAGCTTCAGGTCTATGAACCCTACAGCGGAGTTGGGGTTGCGGGCGTCACGGTAACCTTCAGCGATGGCGGCAAAAAGGGCGTTTTTAACCCACCGAGCGCTGTTTCCGACAGCAACGGCTACGTATCCACCGTCTATACTTTGCCCAAGATCGCCGCCACCTACACGCTCACCGCGACCCTGCCGAGTACCGTAAAGGTGTCTTTCACGGAAACCGCTGTCCCTGGCCCCGCGAAAACGCTGGTCGTCTATTCTGGGAACAAGCAAACAGGGCAAGCGGGATCGATCCTGCCGCTTCAACTGCGGGCCCAGATCCGCGATGCCTACGGCAACGGTATCCCCGGCCATACGATCACTTTCTCGGACTCATCCGGATCCGGCACGCTCACGCCCAATGGCGGCGTGTCGAATAGCAGCGGACAGGTAACGGTTAGCTATCAACTGCCCAATGCCGACGGAACTTACAAGATTCTCGCCGGTACCGCAGGACTGAATGGCTCAGCACAGTTCCTCGAATATGCCAGCGGTTATGCGCCGGCTAGCATCGGAGTGGTTTCCGGCAGTAATCAGGCAGAGCCGATCAATACCGCCTTGCCGCAACCTGTCGTCGTTCAGGTCACTGACCAAGTCGGAAACCCGATTGCCGGCGTTGCCGTCACTTTTTCGGCGCCGTCCGGAACCTTCAGCGCGAATCCGGTGGCGACCGGCGCCAACGGAGAAGCCTCCGTGCAATTTATGACCGGACCCGTGCCTGGTCCGCTAACGATAACTGCTGCCGTCAACGCCCTAAAAACGCACATTGCCGAGGAAGTAAGCGGCGCGGGCGCGCCGGCATCCGTGACCGTGAGCGGCGGCAACAACCAGACCGGCAGCGTCGGGTCAACCCTGTCTCAACTCTTGTCCGTCGTCGTCATGGACAACTATGGGAACGGTGTTCCGGGAGTCGGCGTGTACTTCAACGATGACGGCGCCGGAGGCACGTTCTCCAATCCCAATCCCGCCGTCACCAACGGGTCTGGAATCGCCAGCGTGTCGTATACCCTGCCCACGTTCCTCGGCACTGTCCACATCGCCGCGGCCGCGACCGGCGTGAACAACCCGGCTACGTTTTTTGAGACTGCAGTGAGCGGGCCGCCGGCTGTCATCTATGTCAGGGGTGGCAATAATCAGTCCGGTCCTGTCGGCACCCTGTTGACGCAAGCGCTGACCACGCAGGTGACAGATCAGTACGGCAATCCTGTCTCTGGCGTCAATGTCAGCTTTACCGACAACGGTGCGGGCGGAACCTTTGCCTATGCGAATCCGGTCGCCACGAATAGCTCCGGCATAGCGACGCAGCAATACACTCTTCCTCTAGAACCGGCTTCAATCACCATTTACGCCACTGCCAGCGGCGTCAGCAGCCCCGCTGCCTTCAGCGAGACTGCAGTTGCCGGACCCGTGGGCCAGATCTTTGTCACTGGCGGCGATAATCAATCCGGGCCTGACCAGACTCAATTGCTGCAGACGCTCAGCGCGCTCGTCACCGACCAGTACGGCAATCCTGTCTCCGGCGTCAATGTCAGCTTCAACGACAGCGGCGCCGGAGGCGTCTTCTCCAATCCGAATCCGGTTACCAACAGCTCCGGAATCGCCACCGAAATGTACACGCTGCCTCCCGCTACCGAGACGGTTTACATCAATGCCTCCGCCACGGGAACAGGTCAGACTCTATTCCGGGAGAACTCGGGCAATGGACCGATGGGCTACACTTACGCCACAACCGGCAACGATCAGTTCGCTGCTGCCGGAACGCAGTTGCCGCAAACGCTCACGGTGGTCGTCACCGACCAGTTCGGCAATCCGGCACCCGGCGCGAGCGTCACTTTTAGCGACGGCGGCGCTGGAGGCGTCTTCTCCAACCCCAATCCGGTCATCGCCGACGGCACCGGAACGGCCACGCAGACCTACACTCTTCCTGCCAACCCAGGGGCAGTCACCATCTCGGCTTCCGCCAACGGCAACCCAGCCATCTTTACCGAAAACTCGGTCAGCGGACCAGCATTCTACATTCTGGTTACTAGCGGCAACGGCCAATCCGCCCCCGCTGGAACTCAACTACCGCAGACTTTGACTGTGCTGGCGACGGATCAGAACGGCAATCCCAGTTCCGCCCTGAGCGTCACCTTTAGCGATGGAGGCGCGGGAGGCACCTTCTCGAATCCGAACCCCGTAGCCACCAACAACTCGGGCATCGCCACGGAAATGTATACGCTGCCTCCCAACTCGGGTGCGGTCACCATCTATGCTTCGGCCTCGGGAGTAACCACCCCCGCATCATTCTCCGAGACCGGCCAGTAGCCAAGTGGTACCCTACTTCAAGCCCCCAAAAATTCAGTGTTTGAAACGTGGCTGAAGAACTGGCGGTTGCATTTGATTTTGGGCGGCGCAGCGGTTCACCGCTGCGATAAGCGCCCGCCTTCAGCAACGGCTTTAGCCGCTGAGGGTGAAAGCATCTCTCAGCAAAATTCACCAGGCAAGGAACGCTAGCGTGAAACTGTTGTGGGTCAAGGGAGGCAAACTTCTCCCCGTAGATACCGGCGGCAAAATCCGCTCCTTTAACATTCTCCGGCGGCTCGTGAAAGAGCACTCCGTCACTTTGCTTTCTTACTACGGCGGTCAGCGGGACGCAAACTACGAAGCAGCGCTGCCGCAGCAGTTCCCCGGAGCTCAGATTGTCCACACCGCCGCACCCGAGTCGGACGGACTCCGCGGAATCCTGGACTACCTTTACCGTTTGCCGCGCCTCGCGCCCTATTCAGTCACGAAGTTTACGCACACTGCGGTGAGCAATCTGGTGGCTCGCCAGCTCTGCAGCGGACAATTTGATGTTGCGGTCTGCGACTTCCTGGCGCCATCTCTAAATTTTCCGCAAAAGCTACCCATACCTTGTGTGCTCTTTCAACACAATGTGGAGAGCGCCCTCTGGCAGCGCATGGCATCCACCGAAACGCATCCCCTGCGCAAACTTTCTTACACGCTTGAAGCTGCGCGCATGGCGCGCTATGAGCGCCAAACCCTGTCGCGCTTTCATCACGTCATCGCGGTCTCAGACAACGACCGCGACCAGATGCTACAGATGTTGTCGAAGCAGCCGGATCCCGCGGTCGAGATCACGGTAGTGCCCACCGGCGTGGATACTCATCAATTTCAGCTTGCGCCGCCATCGTCAGCCAAACCGCCGCGCATCGTCTTTACCGGCTCGATGGATTGGGAACCGAATATCGATGCCATGGAATATTTCTGCACGCAGATCTGGCCAAAAATTCTGGCCGAGTTCCCCGAGGCCATCTTTCAAATCGTGGGCCGCAATCCCTTCGCAAGAGTGCAACGGCTCGCTTCAAAATCCGTGCAGGTAACAGGGACAGTTCCCTCGGTAACGGATTATCTTCGCGACGCCACGGTAGTCATCGTGCCCTTACGCATCGGCGGCGGAACGCGGCTCAAGATCTACGAAGCCATGGCCATGGGCAAGGCGCTGGTGTCGACCTCCATCGGAGCCGAGGGGCTTACCTTCCAGAATGGCCGCGACCTGCTCTTGGCCGATGATGCCTCGTCATTTGCGGACGCCATTCTTCTTCTGCTGCGCGACGACCAAGTCAGGAGAAGATTTGAGCAAGCCGCGGTCCAACTGGCGGCGCAGTTTGACTGGTCGGTAGTGGCCGCCCAGTTCGCCGACGTGCTGCGCGCGATGACGGCGAACAGATCCGAATTCAAGACGACAGCGGCGAATCGCTAAAGCCAGGCAAAAACTTTATCGGTGATGCACTTCAGATCCAGTGCGCTTTTCCCCAAGCAGGAAGCGCATATTTTCCCAGTCGATAGTAAAGCTCGAATACGGATCCACCAGGTCGCGCCCCAGGTTGCCGTAGCGCCGATCCAGTTCTGCGCCAATGGCGGGCACGACCGGCACTTTGTGGAGCACAGCCTGCGCCTGCCCCACTCCGAGTTCGACTTTGGGCAGATAGTACGCGGTCCCTTTCATCATTCCGCCCGCGCCGGCCATGCCATAAGGATGTGGCTTCAGCCCGCGAAAAAGGTCGGCGAAGTCGCGATGAAACCGATCGGACAAGATACTTTCGCCCGCTCCCGTATCGAACGAAAATATCGCTTTCCGTTTCTCCACCTCACATTCGAGCAATGGAGTTAATTGATCCATATACAAGCGAGCGCCGCCCGCGCCCGAAGGCGAACCAGGCCCGGCGAGGAAGTGCCCATTATGAGCGAAGGTATTGCGTTCGAGAGCCTGCAGCACCGGATATCCGAGCACTGCATTGATCTGGTATCGAGTTTTGCCTGCGTAGACGTTCAGATTATCGTCGTCGAGCACCAGCAGCACGACATTGTGGACGGTCGCTCCGCCCAGTTTCATCTCCGGCAAAAGTGCTACGCGCAGAGTGTTTTCAGCGCCGGTAATGCCCTGGGTCTGTGCCGCGTCGTGCGATATCGTCACTCCCAAGTTCGAAGCAAATCCCGCCGATACGGTGGAGAAATTCGCCCCGGTGTCCAGGATCCATGACTGCTCCACACCATTCACGGTGAGATCGGCATCGATGGTGTTTAATACCTTATTGCGATGAGTCGGCAGATCGATGTCACCGGCGAACGAGATCGTCTGCGGCGGCGCGCTTCGAAAAAGGAGCACCGTGTGATAGTCGTCTTCGGCGCTCTGCTTCTCGACCTTCTCCATCTTTGCCGCAAATTTATTCAGCAGCTCTTCGTAGGCCCCGACCGCGTCGATATAGCGATACGTCTTGACGTAATCGTCCGCCAGCGAATGAAGCGCGATAGCGGCCCGCTCCGGTTGGGCTAATTCAAGCTCAGGCAGCACTGTGGTCAACAGCGCGATCGATTCGGCAATATGCCCGGCCCGATTCGCGAGCAACCCGCGAAAATAGTTGCGATCCGCCGACGCAGGCATCCCGTCCAATGCTTCGGTGAGTCGCGCATAATCGTAGTTCTTAACGTAGGAATCGAGATCCGAAGAAATCGCCGTTCGCGAAAGCCCGGCAGATGGACTGGCCACGCTTGAAGCAGCAGTTCGAGGTTGGGTTGGTTGAGCAGTGTGGCATGACGAGACAACCGCCGCGAGCAAACTTATCAGTACGGTAATAATTATGCGCATAACACCCGAAGTCTACCGCAATTTGCGAGTGGTCACGGCGCGGCTCGATTCTCAGGCGCTGGCCACCAAGGATGGGTGGACTTTCGAGGACGTGGAAATCTTCAGGGGATGCTTGAGACTTTAGGCGTGCGTAGAGATGCGGCGCACCCTTGGGGTTTCACTTTATGGTTCGGCGCGATCTTCACCCTTCAGGTTTCACTTTAATTATTTTCATTTTGCTCTCTTGCGCGATTTTCCGACCTGCTGCCTGGGGTCAAGAGGCAGCGCGCTCCGTCTCGTCGCGGGATCCGAAGAGCAATCAGCGGCAAACCAGCCGCGAGAATCGTCCTTACATGCGCGACGATTTGAGTTGGAATTGGAATCAAAAGGGACGCACTGTTCCTCCGGGCCAATCCGCGGCGGCTCTGCGCTTTCGGGCTTACCGGCAGAAAATTTCGATGCGCGACGCGCGCGCGCGTGATCAGTACAAAACTTCGACTTCTGCCGCAGTGGCGCTCAAACGACCCACGAAGGGAGCACCAGCCTCCTCCGGGCAGTCCGGTTGGCTTCCCTTGGGGCCTGCTCCCCTGGCCTCCGACGCGACCGGCGATGGCATGCAGGATTACAACTGGGTCTCCGGCCGAGCCACGTCGGTACTGATCGATTCTACCGACATCAGCGGAAACACAGTCCTTCTGGGCGGCGCCTATGGTGGCCTCTGGAAATCGACGAATGCGGGAAGTTTCAGCGCCTCGACACCCGGTTCGGTGATTTGGCTGCCGCTGATCGATGATCAGCCCACGCTGGCCGTGGGCGCGATTGCGCTGCAGCCCGGCAACAGCAACGTGATCCTCGTGGGCACGGGCGAGACCAACAGCTCGGGCGATTCGTACTATGGGCTCGGGATTCTGCGGTCAGCCGACGGTGGCGCAACCTGGACCGACCCTCCCATTCAGAGCGCAGGCACGGGCCAGTCTTTTATCGGCGTAGGATTCAGCCAGATCGCGTTCAGTACCACGAATCCGAATCTGGCAGTAGCTGGCACCGGCGGAGACAACGGCCTTTACTTCGGTCTCGAGGAAGACGGGAACTCCACCGCCCGCGGTCTCTACTTTTCCGCTGACGCAGGACTGTCGTGGAACCGTGTCATCCTCAGTGATGGCGCCGTGCCCTCGTCAGCCACGTCGGTTATCTACAACCCCTTTCAAGGAACGACCGGAACTTTCTACGCTTTTATTCGCCGCCACGGCCTGTACTCCTCGACCGACGGCCAGCATTTTACGCGGCTAGCCACTCAACCTTTTTCGGGACTGGCATCCGCGAATTGTCCTCCTGCCCTGAACTCCTCTGGCTGTTTGATCTATCGCGGAGAATTTGCCGTGGTACCCGGCCGCAACGAGATGTATGTGTGGATCGTCGATGTTCAGCCTGACACTTACGGCAATCCGCAACCGGCGGATGAGGGTATCTGGCAATCGCTCAACGGTGGAGCTACGTGGACTGCGATTCCCGACAATGGCATCACCAACTGCGGCGATGATGCGTTCGGGCTGGGCAGCGGCTGCGGCGTCGAACAAGGCTGGTACAACCTGGAACTGGCGGCCATTCCCGACGAAACCTCGACCGATGTTTATGCCGGCGCCATCAACCTTTATAAATGCACTTTGATTCCCGGAAGCACGACTTGCATCCAAAGCGACTGGATCAACCTGACGCATGTTTACGGATGCAATCCCAGCCCGCTGGCCGGGCCCGCGCATGTACATCCCGATCAGCATGGAATCGCGTTCATGGTGGTGGGCAACCAGTCGCCCGGCTATTTCGCCCACGACGGCGGGATCAGCCGCACTCTGGACGGCTATGCAGGACTGACAACTGGCAGTTGCTCGGGCAGCAATCAATTCGACAGCTTGAGCCAGAGCCTGGGATCGATGACTGAGTTCGTGTCCTTCTCAGCCGATCCCAGCGATGCCGATATCTTGTTGGGTGGAACGCAGGGTAATGGCTCGCCCAAGACCAGCACAGCAACCAGCAGCAGCATCTGGCAGAATGCCTTGGGCGGCGACGGCGGATTTACCGCCATCAATTCCACCAATCCCAAGCCGCAAGCGCGGGAGTGGTTCGCCGAGAACCCGTACACGGTCATCAACAAGTGCGAGGCCGGGGTCGCTTGTAACGACTATTCCTTCGAGCAGGTCATCGGCTCGAACAATCTCGGCGGAGACGTGGGCGCTTATTACACTCCGTACATTCTCGACCCGCAGAATCTGACTGCGATGTTAGTAGGAACCTGTCGCGTTTGGAGCGTGAGCACCGACGGAACATCTTCCATCCAATTGAGTAATGACTTCGACACGCTGGGCACCGGAGTCTGCTCCGGCGATGAAGTCAACCTGGTCGACGCAATCGCGGCGGGAGGGCAGATCGCGAACGGCAATTCGTCGGTGGTATACGCCGTGACCAATGGCGACGGCCCGCTCAGCGGTTTGCCGGGTGGCGAAGTCTGGGTCACGACCAGCGCCGGAGTTTCCTTGATGCAGAATGTTACGCAGAATGAAACTCAGAATATAAATCCACAGGGATATGCAATTTCCACCGTGGCGATGGATTCATCGGATGCAACCGGCAGCACGGCCTACGTGGGAATTATGGGGTTCAGCGTCCCGCCCAACTATTCCACGTCGCATGTCTGGAAGACGGCGAACGCGGGAACGACGTGGACCGATTGGACCGGGACCGGCAGCGCGGAACTGCCCGACAATCCCGTAAACGTGCTCCTGGTCGACGCGCAAGCCGGACAAGTCTACGCAGGAACTGATGTTGGAGTTTTCGTCAGTTCGACAAGCGCGCCCGGCTGGAATGAAGTGGGTCCAGCGCCCGGGCCGAATGCAACCGGATTCCTGCCCAACGCGCCCGTAACAGCTTTGCAACTGTTCACTCCGAATGCAAGCACGAAGACTCTGCTTGCTTCGACCTACGGTCGCGGCATTTGGGAGTATGCGTTATCGGCCGGCTTCACCAACGTGATTTTGAATTCGCCGCTGACCGTATTCCCATCGCAAACGGCGAAGTTCAACGGCCTGCTGACCCCGCAGGATGGATACTCGAGCCCGGTCAACTTGAGTTGTTCAGGCGCGTTTCCGTCGCCGTGCACACTGAATCCCACGCAGGCAATTTTTTCTGAGAGTTCGACCGCCAGTTACACGCTCACCACCGGAGGAGACATCGGCGACTACACCTTCAACGCGCACGCGGTAGGCACCGACCCCGCCCAGATTACCAAAGACGCTCCTCTCACTCTTCATATTGTGGACTTCAATCTGACGAAGCCGAATCCAGACTCTTTGACCGTCGCGCCCGGCGGAATCTCGGGAGCCAGCATTTTTCAGGTTACGGCCTCAGGAAGCTTCGCCGGAACGGTCACGCTGGCCTGCACCGCGGGTCTTCCGTCAGGAGTAACATGCAATTTCTCTCCAGATTCGGCGAATCCGACCTCTTCTACCGCGGTAAAAATCACGTTGACGGTATCCGCTCTCGCGAATACTGCGCTCATTGGGCCGGTAACAATAACCATTTCGGCGACGACCCCCGGCGCTCCGGCGGCCAAGCCCCAGACATTCCAGTTGACGGTGGCGCAGGCCGCGGGTGACTTTACCTGGACTGACACGGGAAATACTTCGGCGACGGTTCTGGCTGGACAAAGCGCAACTTATACTTTTCAGGTTGCTCCGATGGTCGGAAGTGCATTCACTTCGGCAATCGGTTTCGCGTGCACGAATAATCCCGCCCTGACCAGTTGTGGTTTCAGCCCAGCATCGATCGCGGTCGGGGCGGCGAGCACCCAGATTACTCTGACCATTTCGACAACCGGCCCGAACCCGGGTAAACAGGCGGGGGTTCGAACGTCGGGCATAGTGCCCGAGGCATGGGCTGACGTAAATGCCGCCCCCTACGCATTCGCATTACTCGTAATGCTGACGATTGTCAGCCTTGGGAGCAAGAAGCGCTGCCCGCCTTATTTTTATGTTGCGTTCGCAGTCATCGGATTGGGAGTCGGGGTCATCGTAGAGACGTCCTGCGGCGGAGTGGCTGGCGCAAACAGCGGCGGAGGAGGAGGCACACCCGACTTCAGCATCACGGTGAGCCCAACGCCAGGCACGGCGCAACTGAATCAGCAGGTAACCTGGAATGCATCTCTGGCTGCGCAAAATGGATATACCGAGGGCGTGGCTGTCAGTTGCACCGCCAACGCTCCGCCGACTTGTTTTATGACGCCACCGACGGTGGTTCCGACCGCGGCCGGCTCTGCGTTCACTGTGACCCTGGGCAGCGATACCGCCGGAACGTTCAGTTTTGCGATCCAGGGCACCGATGGAACCAAAACGCACGCTACGCCCTCGGAGACGCTGACCGTGGGGAGCATCACCACGGTGAGCCCGGCGTCGGCCAGTTTGTTCGCTGCTGAAGTGAAGAATTCGTGGCCGGCAGGGGTGACGCAGCAGCAATTCACAGCCAGCCAAAGTGTGATCTGGAGCGTTACGGGAGGAAGCGCGAACGGCACCATCACTGCAACTGGGCTCTATTCCACTCCGTCACTGGTGCCAACTCCGGCCACGGTTTCGGTCGTCGCGACACCGCCCAGCGGGACCGCCGGATCGGCCACTGTGACCCTTCTGCAGCCCACAACGCTGGGCACATCGCAAATCACGGTGACAGCCACGGCCGCGAGCGGACCGGCACATTCCGATTCCGTGAATCTTACGGTGCAATAAAAACGGCCCAGTCTTGGTCGCGTCAAACATCACATCTTTCTGTTCTTCTGTCACAGTGAACGCCGTTCGATTGCGGTACGATCATCTTGTTCGGCGATCTCGTTTTACACGCCGGCACATATCATGACGTACGACATAGCCGTAATTGGCGGAGGAATCGTCGGCCTTTCTTTCGCCATGCAGGTGACTGAGCAATATCCAGGCCTGCGGGTCGTGGTGCTGGAAAAAGAGCCTGGAGTGGCGCAGCACCAGACCGGGCACAACAGCGGCGTCATCCACAGCGGAGTTTATTACAAGGCCGGATCGCTGAAAGCTCGCCTTTGCGTGGCTGGAGCCCGGGAAATGGTCGAGTTCTGCGCCCGCCACGGCATTCCACACGAAGTGTGCGGCAAAATAATCGTTGCCACGAATCCCGAAGAGTCCGCTCGACTCGATGATCTCCTGGCGCGCGGCGTTGCGAATGGTCTCGAGAATTTGCGGTTACTCGATCGCGAGGCAATGTTAGAAATCGAGCCGCACATCGGCGGAGTACGCGCTCTCCATATACCGTCTACGGGAATCACTGACTATTCGGCCGTCACCGCCAAGTATCTGGAGATTGCCGCAAGCCGCGGCGCCGAGGTGCGAGCGCAAGCGGCCGTTATTGGATTTGTGCGTTCCAGTAATTCGGCAGGCGGCGTGATCGTGGTGCAAACACGCGCCGGAGATTTTTCCGCTCGCTACGTAGTGAATTGTGCCGGACTCCACAGCGATCATGTGGCGCGCCTGGCGGGCGACGATCCTGGAATGCTCCTGGTTCCCTTTCGCGGCGAATACTACGATCTGGCTCCGGCGCGACAGACGCTGGTGCGCGCTCTGATCTATCCTGTGCCTGACCCGCGCTATCCATTCCTCGGCGTGCATTTCACGCGAAGGATTCGGGGCAACGTCGATGCCGGTCCCAACGCCGTGCTGGCCTTTCGCCGCGAGGGATATGCCTGGACGGACTTCGATCTGGGCGAGACTCTCGAAGTTTTCAAAAACGCCGGTTTTCGGGCCATGGCGCGGCAGCACTGGAAGAATGGCTTGGGAGAGTTTCGAAGATCGCTAATCAAGCGCGAGTTTGTGCGTTCGTGCCAGCGCCTGGTTCCCGAGGTGCGCATGGAAGATATGACTCCGGGAGGTTCCGGCGTCAGGGCCCAGGCAGTCGCCAGCGATGGCACGCTGGTCGATGATTTTCGATTTGCGGGGCGCGATCGATTCTTGCACGTTCTCAACGTTCCATCTCCCGCAGCCACGGCCTCCTTGCCAATCGGGCGCGAGATCTTGAAGATGGTGCCCGCCGAGATATTAAGCTAACGATGTTGCAACGCGTCGATTTCGACGAATAGTGTAGCCTTCCAGTAGAGGCGAGGCATACTTCGTCTTCGACCGCGGCAAGGAAGTGACCCGCGTTCCTGCCAAACAATTATTTCCGGAGAGTCCTTATGGCACAAACTTTACCCTCGAAGAAGAAAGTAGCCATCCTCGGCGCCGGCAAAATGGGCTCGATCTTGCTGCAGTCCTTTTTGCGAGATGGATTGCTCTCACCGGCCCAGACCTGCATCACCGTCGCCCATCCCGAGCGCGCCCGCATGCTCAAAGACAAATTGAAGGTTCGCGCCGGCACCGATAACTCCGAAGCGGTGAAGGACGCGGACATTATTTTTCTCTGTGTCAAGCCGCAGGTGGTGGCCGAGGTCGCGCGCGAAATTCGCTCCCAACTGAACGAAAAACAAATGATCGTTTCGGTAGCCGCCTCGGTACCGACCGAGATGATTGAGCGCGCGCTGGAAAAAGAGATTCCGGTGGTGCGTGCCATGCCCAATACGCCTTGCGTCCTCGGCGCCGGCATGACGGCTCTCTGCAAGGGCAAATTCGCCAGCCGGCAGCATCTTGAAACCGCTACGAAATTTTTCGACGCTGTGGGCCGTACCGTAATCGTTGATGAAAAACATATGGACGCGGTCACGGGCTTGTCCGCCAGCGGTCCGGCTTATATCTACATCATCTTGGAATCTCTGGCCGAAGCCGGGGTGAAGGTAGGATTGCCGCGCGACATAGCCACGCTCCTGGCGGCCCAGACCACAATGGGCGCGGCCCGCGTGGTGCTCGAAACCGGAGATCATCCGGCGCTGCTGAAAGATGCGGTAACCACGCCCGCGGGATGCACGATTGACGGAATCATGGAACTGGAAGAAGGTAAGCTGCGAGTGACCCTGATCAAAGCCGTAGTGAAGGCCGTGCAGCGCGCCAAGGAATTGGCATTTTCTTAGGACCTGAGTCCCACGTCTCCAGGTCGAGACGTGGGACAGTTCCTCAAATTAGCCACGGCGAATCGTCGTTCAATTCTTCAAGCCTCGTTGCCTGTTACTTCATCTCCGTTTTCGCCGCAGGCGCAGCCTTGCCTTTCAATTCCACCAGGATCAGATCCATCGGCGTGTCGCCCACATTCTCCGGCAGGTGAACCTGCGCCGGCGTATAGGCAGTCTCTCCCGCTTTGACCGTGGAGTCCATCGTCTTCCCTCCCGGCAATGTGAAGTGCACCTTGGCGTCGGTGAGGAATACGGCAACTCCCGCGGGATGGCTGTGCATGAC
The DNA here is from genome assembly GCA_963775845.1 of uncultured Acidobacteriaceae bacterium. Taxonomy (GTDB): domain Bacteria; phylum Acidobacteriota; class Terriglobia; order Terriglobales; family Acidobacteriaceae; genus Acidiflorens. The sequence goes on from CAVZKN010000003.1 coordinate 1,167,731, forward strand.
CGATTTTTCGTGGGGGCCGTAATGGACTTTCAGCACGCGCACCCGGGCGTTGTCGGTCACAACGGTGTAATGCTTGGAGTCGACCTTGGCCGCGTCCTGAGCCAAGAGGATTGGCGCCAAGCAAATAGACAGCACAACAGCAGAAAGCGCAAGCGAATTACGCATTTTTCTCTCTCCTGAAATTTTGTTGGAAGCGTTTCGAAAGCGACCTCAAGCTACTCCAGCGTCGTTTGCGGTGTCAATGAAATTGTCGGCTGGGATTGGAGAGAGGACGGCCGCGCCGTCAGTACACTCAACGATGCGATCGAATCAGTTGGGAAGGTTAAAGCTCAAAGTCACGTCTGTCTGAAACCGCGAGGGTCGATCGTGTTGGCTATAGGGCTGGTAGTGCCAACTGCGGACTGCCTCGGCGGCGGCGGTGGCAAGAATGGGGTCTCCACTTTTCGTTTGCACCTTGGCGACCGAGCCATCCTCGGCCACCTGCACTTCAAGGATTACATCGCCTGAGCGATGAGCTGCAATCGCTGCGGGCGGATAGTGCGGCTCGGTGCGGCTCACCAGGCGTGTTTCCGCCTCGCCCGGGGCGAGCCACACGGTCGCCTTCGGGGCCTTGTCCGCAATGCGGGCAGTTGAGGCCGCCTGAATGATAGTGTCGTTGCTCTTCACGGTCTTAGTTGGCGTACCCGCCGAATCGGGCTTCATGCGGAAGATCTCTTTACCCTTCTCATAGATCACCAGGTCGCCTTCGGATGCAGTCTGCGATTCCTGTTTTGCTGTTCTCTCCACTGTCGATTTTTTCGCGGGGGCTGGCGTCTTCGCCGCGACTTTCTTCTCCGAACGCGATTCCGAAGATGGTGGAGACGCCTGGTTAGTCGCCATGCCAGTTGCAGCATCCTGCCCCGCGGGCGCGACTGTCTGTGCTATTTGGGCCGGCACGCTTTGCGGATGAGGTCCATCAAACAACCCCATGCGCGAGCCAATCAGCAAACTGATGGCGACAGCAGCGAGGATGGTGAGCGCTCCGAGAGCCAATGTCCAGACTTCGTACGGACGATTCTCCACCCCAGCGCTGGCAACGTGCTCTTCATTTTTTGGAAGCGGTTCCAGAACTAATTCCGGAGCATGCACGGTCGACAACGTGAGCGGCAGAATAGCCGCGCTCGGCTTGCGCTTGCCAAGATCAAGCGCGGCTTGGCGGATGCGCGCACACTCCTCGGCAAAGTCTTCCAGCAGATTTTGATCGGCGCTCGAAAAGGCGGCAGCAGACGTGGAGAACACCTCCAGCACTCCCGCGAACTTGCCGCGGTTATTTCTATCGAAGACGGGCACGATGAGAATCGAACGAATGCCCAGCCGTCGCGAGACATCCGGATCCACCCGCGGATCGAATTCGGTGTCGACAGAAAGCTGCGGCAGGCGAGTTTCGAGACAAGCGCCCGAGAGACCGTCGCGGCCCTTTAGCGGGGCGCCAAGGTTCGGCGCCGGGTGTCCGGTGGCGGCGCGGCAAACCATTTCGTTATTGCGCAGCAGGGCGAGCGCGGCCGCGCTGGCATGAGTAGCTTCGGCGGCGCGCACTACGAGATCGTTGAGGACCAGGTCCAGAGCGAGATCCGGCGCAAAGCCGGCGGCAAAATTCTGCTCGAGAATTCGAATCGAGTCGGGCGGCGAATCGTCAGGACGTAACTCGGGCCTCGACATAGGTTGCGGGACCATAATTGTTCCGCAGCCTGCGAGGGAGGGAGTGCGCAGGCCTACTAGCAAGTTTCCCGCGAAATACCCCAGAAGTCAATGGCCCACTAAGGCAAAATACGCGCGTGTTTTCATACAGATAACCGCTGTGATTGGATGCGGCACGGCTGCCTTAGAAGTCGACCCGCAGGCGCACCGCAGCGCTCCGCGGCGCCCCGATCGCGGTCCCCGAGAAAAGGCTGGCAAAGTTGATGACATTCAAACGGTCGTTGAGGTTGCGAAGATCCGCCTGGAGGCGGACCGCGCGTCCTTCCCTTTTGTACAAATCTACCGCCGCCGAGAAATCCAGCGAAAAAGATTGACGCACGCGTCCCGCAGAAAGGTTGACCCGATTGACGACAGCCTGCCCAAACTCCGCGATCAGGGTTTGCGTCGATTCGCCATTTAGATCGACCGGAAGCCCGGTGCCGTAAGATGCCCCGACCGAACTCCAGAAACGCGACCATGGCTGATAGCGGATCTGCCCGTGCGCGGTATGCCGCTGGTCCTGCGAACTCCAGATGCGGGCATTGGTGTTGAGCAACTGCGTGTCATCGCCCAGGAATAATCCTCCCACCACGGGTAGCCGCACCGAGGCCACCATGTAGGATTCGTTGAACCAGGCCGACCACGGTCCCCACTGCGGAAGCGCAAGTTGGCTCTCTACGCCATAAATATGCGCGGAGCTATCGGCGATGGGAAAACTGACTCCAGTGTCGAGCAGCGGATTGTCGTCGGCAATGTCGCGGATATCGCGCCGGTAAAGATTAGCCGAGATGTGAGCCTTCTTCGCGATTTCTTTGATAGCTCCGAGTTCGTAATAATTTCCGCGCGAGGGAAAAACCGGCACTTGCGCCGCTTCCATATTGAGAGTGCGAGTTTGCGCCGAAGTGCTCAACAGCAGGTTTTCAATGGCCGGTGTTCCGAACACGCGATCATATGAGCCGCGAAAAACGATGCCGAGTTTGGGAAGATACCAGGCAATCCCAAAGCGCGGGCTCCAGGCGGATTGATCGACGCGAACGCTGTAGTGGTCGAAGCGAATTCCGCCAGTGAGATTGAGGTTCCCGAAGTGCGCGTTGTCCTGCAAAAAGAAGGCCTGCTCGCGATCGTCCCCGGTTTGATAAAAGAAAAAATTCGGCGGGGTAGAAGGATCGAACAGTGGGTCGCAGCTTGGCGGCGGCCCAGGCTGACAAAGTTGATAGGCAGTGATCTGATAAGAAAACTGTTCGTGAATAAGGCTGTAGATGGCGTCTGCCCCGGCTTTCAACTCATGATGCCCAACGTTAGCAGCGACGGTTGCGCTGAGATATCCTTCGCGAAAACCGCGGTCCTGAAATGCGAGCATCGGCCAGGAGTTCGAATTCGAACTAAGCTCCACTTCGTCATCGCGCACCCGTCCCTGCACGGTCCCTAGCAGCCTCGAAGAAAACGAATGCTGGTACGAAACTTGTCCCGACACTTCCCGGTTGCCGCGATCCTGCCGCTGCAGCATCTGTTCCTGCACCAGTTCGTTCGGAACCTCAAACCCGGCGCGATTGAAATCCAGCGAAAGGCGCAGCCGGTCCTGACTATTCAAGTCACGCTCGAAACTCCCCTTGATCCCGGCCAAAGTGGCGCTGTTGGTGAAATTATCCTGCACTGGAGGATCAAGAAAGCGGTCGGTCTGCGCCGCGTCCATCGACAGACCGAACACGTTGCGTCCGTCGAAATAACTCGTGCCAATGTATGCATTCGCCGTATCGAAACTTCCTCCGCCAAAAATAGCCGTGCCGTGCAAACCGCGCGCCGGATTGCGGTCGGTCGTAGTTTCGACAACGCCTCCAACCTTGCGGCCAAATTCGGGAGGAATGCCGGAAGTGTAAGTTTTTACCGATTGCACGTCGTCCAAATCGTCGGAGGGCGACAAGGCCGGAGAGCGATTGTTGAGAATCGGCAATCCATCGACAACATACTGCGTGTCGTACTCTGAGCCCCGAGGATGCAAGATCCCGTTGGCCTCGAGCACCCAACCGGGCTGCGATTGCACCACGTCAATCGCCTGGCGTCCCGGAGTAGTAGCAGGCCAGTCACGCAAGGCCGGAGCCCCCAATTGGTAGGTAGTGCCGGCATTGGTTGTATCGAGGAGCGTATCAGAGTCTTTCACTTCAACTTTTTGCGTTACGGTTGCGACCGATAGCACCACGGAAATGCTCTGTGGCAACTGCGAGCGAACTTCGACCAGCGAATTGTACGGAGCGAATCCAGCATACTCAACTGTCAGGTGGTAGGTGCCAGGCGGCAACTTCTTGGCGATGTATTCGCCCTCGGGCGAGGTGTCAAACACCAACTCGAAGTGAGTCGCCTGGCTGATCAGGACCCCATGCGCCGCCAACGCCGCCCCGTCCGCGTCGACAACAGAAAACCGAAGTTCTCCCGAACGATCCTGCGCGCTGGCCAACGCCACACACAGCAGCAACGCGGCAACACTAATAAAGGCCTTAACAAAAATGATCGCGGTTTGGGCTATCGCACGAGGCAGAGGGTTCTCCGATTATCGGGGACGATTCCCTAATAGTTTACAGTGGCGCGAGGCAGGCTAGTCGGGCAGGAGCGCTACGACTTTCGAGCGCGATTCCGAAGCCCAACTTCCCCTCCCGACGCAGTGAGGCCAATCACTCTTTTATGTGAGAATTCAATTCCCGATCCCGGTCTGGCGCGCACCTCGATTACGATGATGAGGCGCTCACGGTGCCAAAGGCTGCTACAGTAGCCTGTTAGACTAGCTAGTCGAACCGGATGGTTCAGACCAGGCAAGAGGCCCGCCGACGAGCCGGCGTTGCACTCGTTCATACAAGGAGAGAAGGCTCGCTATGCGTATTGCGGTGGTCGGTTCCGGATATGTTGGCTTGGTGACAGGCGCGTGCTTCGCCGATCTGGGTCACGAAGTCGTGCTGGTCGATAACGACGAGCAGAAGCTCTCTGCTTTGAACAGCGGCGAGGTCCCGATCCACGAAAACTTTCTTCCTGAACTGCTGGCCCGGCACCGCGGAGGCCGCATCCGCTTTTCCGGCGACCTTCAAGCCGCCACCCGCGCCAGCGAAGCGGTCTTCATTGCGGTCGGAACGCCTCCCACCGAAAGCGGCGACGCCGATCTCTCGTACGTTGAATCAGTGGCAAGGGAAATATCCGGCGGAGTCGAAGGCTATAAAGTCGTCGTCGAGAAGAGCACGGTCCCGGTTTACACCAGCCAGTGGATTCGCACCATCATCATGCGCAATGGCGCCGATCCGTCCAACTTTGACGTCGCATCCAACCCTGAATTCCTGCGCGAGGGCACAGCGGTCACAGATTTTCTCTATCCTGATCGCATCGTGGTCGGCGTCGAAAACGAACGCGCCGCCGAGGTGATGCGCGAGCTTTACGGGCCATTAACCAGCGGATGGTATTACGGCCGTGGCGATGCGATTCCACGTCCCGAGGCAGCCAAGGTTCCGCCGCGCCTGATCATTACCAGCACCAAGAGCGCCGAACTGATCAAGCACGCCTCCAACGCATTTCTGGCCATGAAAATTTCTTTCATTAACGCGGTGGCATCGATCTGCGAATCGGTCGGCGCCAACGTGCAGCAGGTCTGCGATGGCATCGGAACCGATTCGCGTATCGGCCCGCGCTTTCTCAATCCCGGCATCGGCTACGGAGGTTCGTGCTTCCCGAAAGACCTGATGGCATTTCGCGCCGTTGCCAAAGAAAACGGTTACGACTTCCGCTTGCTCGAAGAAGTGATCCGCATCAACGAAGAGCAGCGCCATCGTTTTCTACGCAAGGTGCGCAGCGTCTTATGGACTTTTCGCGGCAAGCGCCTCGCCGTGCTGGGCCTGGCATTCAAGGGTGGCACCGATGACATTCGCGAATCTCCCGCGCTGCTGCTGGTGCAGGAGTTGCTGCGCGAAGGCTGCCGTGTCTGCGCGTATGATCCTGCCGCCATGGACCGCGCCAAAGAAGTTCTAAAGTCCGGCGTTGACTTCGCGTCCGACGCCTATGCAGCGGCCACGGGTGCAGACGCCGTGCTCATTTTGACCGAGTGGGAGGAGTTCGCCGCCCTCGACCTGGAGCGTCTGCGGGGTTTGGTGAAATATCCCATCGTGCTCGACGGCCGAAATCTTTACGATCCCGCAACGATGGTAGAGCACGGATTCTCCTATTACAGTGTGGGCCGCCCGGCAGCCATGACAGAAGACCTGCCCGCTGGCGTCCTGGCGAAGAACATCTTGGCGAGGAATAAGGAGCGCGCCTGATTGATGCGCCCGAATCAATGACCAAACGCGCGCTCGTTACCGGAGGGGCTGGTTTTCTCGGATCGCATCTGTGCGACGGACTATTGGCCGAGGGCTATTCGGTGATCGCAGCCGATAATCTGCTCACCGGTCGGCTCGCCAACATCGAACATCTGCGCAACGAGTCGCGCTTCGAGTTCGTCAATAAAGACGTCTGCCAGCCCGCTGCCTGGGGCGCGCTCGATTATGTCTTTCACTTCGCCAGTCCCGCCAGTCCCGTCGACTATGCCGCGCACGGAATCGAAACGCTGCGCGTAGGCTCCTACGGCACCTTCGAAGCGCTCGAAGCCGCAAAGCAATCTGGCGCAAAATTCATGATGGCCTCAACCTCCGAATGTTACGGCGATCCGCTCGTCCACCCGCAGACCGAGAGCTACTGGGGAAACGTCAATCCCATCGGTCCGCGCTCGGTGTACGACGAGGCGAAGCGCTTCTCCGAAGCCGTGACCATGGCCTATCACCGCTATCATCGCGTCGACACGCGCATTCTGCGCATCTTCAACACCTACGGCCCGCGCATGCAGATCAACGATGGCCGCGTGATCCCAAATTTCATGTGGCAGGCCCTACGCGGGAAAAATCTTACCGTCTACGGAGACGGCGGCCAGACCAGAAGTTTCTGCTACGTGAGCGACGAAGTCGATGGAATCCTGCGTCTGGCACGGGCGACGGAGCATGAGCCAGTCAACATTGGAAATCCCACCGAGTTCACGATCCTCGATTGCGCTCGGCAGGTAATTTCCGTCACGGGATCGCGGAGCGAGATTCAATTCGAAGCGCTTCCCCAGGACGATCCGAAACAGCGGCGTCCCGACATCTCCAAGGCGAAGCGCTTGCTCGCATGGGAACCGAAGGTTGAATTACGCGCCGGGCTTGAGCTTTCGCTGGAATATTTTCGTCAGGCCGTTGCGGAAAAAGAACAGCCCGCGTAGCCGCCGCCGAGCTTTCGCGCGGACTAGCGAACTGGTTCATCCATGGTCGGACCGCAAGCTAGCAGTGCGAGCAGGCGCAGGACCTCTTCTCTCTCCGCCGCGTCGTGAAACATAAACCGCACCCCCATCCCAAATCCAGGATGCGTCGTGATTACCTGCCCGCTAATTCTTAATTTCGTGTCCGCCGTACGCACCACAATCTCCACTCCCGATTGCCCGAGGAGCGGGGTCGGCATCTCGACGTAGCATCCGCCTTCGCTGATATCCGACAGATTGCAGTAATTGGGCACACCATTGCCGAGGCGATAGACTTCGGCTCCCAGTTTGCACGCCACGCGGCGTTCTCCGCGCCGGTTTCCAGCTTGAGCAATCAGCGTGGGCGTGAGATTCACCGCGCCCACCGTCGCATCCGAATCGCCCGCGCGCAACTCAGCGGACGAGAGCGCGCCCGGAAGCGAAACCTCTCCCGGCTCCTTATAATTCTGTTGCAGCCACGTTTGCATCAGCCGGCGCGAAGCTTGCGGCACGTCGAGAAAGCGGATTCCCGTGCGTCCGCTCGCATCCCGCCACGCCACTTCGCCCGACAAGCGCACCAGTTGCCGCTGGCCCGGAAGCGCAAACTCGAAATAAACCTTGCAGGTATACGGAAGCTGGTTAGCCGTGTGCAGCAGCGTTCCCCCATCGCTGAGGTTGGCAAGGTCGGCGCTCAGTTCAGGCGCTCCCGGATAGCCGATGCTGGCCTTGGAACTGATACTGATCCGTCGAGAGCGGCGCCGTTCGCGGCGCAGCAGGCTGCGCGCCGCGCGCAAGCTGATGCGTGCGCGCTCCACGGAAAGCGGCCGGTAGAGAACAAAGTTGGCGCCCAGCCCGAACACAGGGCGGGCGTTGAACTCACTGTCGACTACCGCAATCAGCATGCTGGCGCGATTCTTCGCCGAGTGCCGCAGGCGAGCCAGAAATTCCTCGGAACTCGCGTCCGCTCGATAATCGAAAACGAGGGCGTCATATTGCTGGCTCTCCATCAGTTCCAAGCCGCGAGCGATCGAAGGCGTGTGCTCCACCTTCATCCCGAGTTCTAACAGAATCTGACTCAGCAAACTCGCCGAATCCTGATCTGGACACACGACGAGGGCACGTAGATCCATGATGCCTGCATGGTAGAAGCCGGATCGTAACTCTACAAGTTACTGCTGTCACCAGCCGAACGCAGGTCAACTTATTCTCCGGTAACGAATTACAGGCACCGATTGTACGAAGGGCCGCTGTACCGCGGTACTTTGACGGCACTTATGACACTCCCTACCATCGAGGTATCCGCGTAATGAAACGAGACAATCAATTGGTTGAACCCTGTGCAGTTACACGGAAAGTAACCTGTGCCTGAGCACCTCTGTAATTTGATTATGGCGGGATCGCCTCTTATCCTGACGCGTATGTCGCTTACCGCAGTTATAACGGGGAAGAATTGAACGGGGACGAATTGAAGAGAGATCAAAAAACGCGGTCGGCTGGCGGCTTCACCTTGATCGAGCTCGCGATCGTGGTGGCCTTGATGATGGTCATCATGGTGATTGCCCTGCCCAATATGCAAACGTATTTGAATTCATACCGTACGGCTGGCGACGCGCGGGCCATCGCGGCGCAAATTTCGCTGGCGAAAATGCGCGCCGCGGCTGAGTTCACCGATGCCCGGGTAAACTTCAACTCCTTTGCTAAAAACAGCACTACTTCGACCTATCAGTATCAGGTGGAAATCTACAACCAATCGACGTCCGCCTGGGCCATCGACCAGACGGGTTCGACCAACACGGGCGTGCAGAACCTTTCGAACAACACGCTCTACGGCTATGGCACGGTCTCCACCCCGGCGGGTACGCAAAGTCCGATCAGCAATTCGGGCACGATTGAGTTCAACTCTCGTGGCATTCCGGTTACTTCAGGCTTGGTGGCCACCGGCAACAGCGCTGTTTACATAAACGACGGTAATAGCACGTATTACGCGGTGACAGTATCGCCAAGCGGCAACATCCAGATTTGGCAGACGCACGGCACGGGTTCGACCTGGAGCCAGTTTTACTGAGAACAACCATGAAGGCGAAGAGAACAAAATTCGTATCCGAGAGCGGCGTAACCATCCTCGAAACCATGATTGCCGCAGTCGTTTTGCTGGTCGGCATCGTGGGCGTGATGGGATTGATGACCGTCGCCGTAACCATGAGCGAGGGCGCGGGAGAAACCTTCACCCGCACAACCGAATATTCGCAGGACAAGATGGAACAACTGATAGGCCTCCAGTTTACCGACACCACCACGGATACGACGAATGGCGCGGGAACGGCTCTAGGCCTCACTGCCGGCGGCAGTACCACCTCGGCGCAGTCAGGTTATGCCGATTACCTGGATTCGACCGGCAAGCCGCTGAGCAGTGCAACGAACGCTTTCTACACCCGGATGTGGAGCATCTCGCAGAGTTCCCCGGGCTCATCCACCATGGATGTCATCACGGTAGTGACGACGGGGTTAACGCAGGGAGGCGGGGGAGCAAAGCCCTCGAGCACACTCGTATGTTACAAGAGCAAATAAAGCGTCTTCGAGGCTTCTCCATACTTGAGTTGACCTGCGCGATGGCGATTCTGCTCGTCATCTCGGCCGCCGCTCTCTATGGCCTGGTCGTCTACCAGAAAAATTATGTCGGCACTTCGATGCACCAAGGCATGGAGTCCAGCATCCGCAGCGCGAGTGAACTGTTGCAGCAGGAGATCGGGCAAGCCGGCTCGGTTTCGGGCGTGGCATTTACCACTCCTCCGGCGCTGCACACCGCTGTAGCCAAGAACTCAATATCGGCTGTCACCTTGTGCCTCGGATCAAATTGCACAACCTCCACGACCGTCGGCCTGTACCAGGGCGAAAGTGTGGTAATCGATTATGGCACGGGGACCCAAGAAACAGTTACCCTTGGGGCGGTTACGAGCACCACCATATCGATACCGGCTCCGGGGTTTCAGCAGGCCCATGCCATCGGGGCCACTGTGACGGCATCCGGCGTCATCTACCAAGGCGCATCTGTCACCGGCGGCAACACCCTGACCCTTTTCGGCGACATCAACTCCGATGGAAATATGTACTACGTGCAATATGTCTGCACCCAATCGTCGACCGCGCCGAATTATGGAACGCTGACCCGCACCATCACGCCAGTTTCCGCGGGCTCGTTGAGCACGACCGATACTCTGGTCCAGGGTGTCACCACCAATCCCGATGGGAGCAATTGCTTCACCTCCACCACGCAGACGGTAACCGCTGCTTCGACGGTTTGTTCTGCCGGTTGCACCTTCACCACCTCCGTTGGATTGACATTGACGACATACTCGACGCAAATGGATCCGCAGAAAAATTGCGCGGCTGCTTCGACCAATAAAAATTGCCTGGCCATCGTAACCAATTCCTTCCTGAACCTTACTCCGCGCAACATTCTCTATGCCTACAACCAGGCTAAGTCGGGTTCGTACGGCATTTTGCAAACGACGAACCCGCCAATTCCTTAGCCGCCGAGGTTGTGAACCCTAATTAAGTGGTTTCTTGGGGAGCGCCATGATGACAAATCCTGAACGCACAAAATTCGGAAAGCAGAAAGGCGTGGCGCTGATTATCGCTCTTGTGGTCCTGTTTCTCCTATCGGCGCTGGCAGTTTCGATGATCTTTGTAACGCAATCGGAGATGTGGTCGAGCTCCAACTATCGCTTAATGTCGGAGTCACGCTACGCGGCCGAAGCCGGAGCACAAGCCGCCCTGAACTATTTTGAGAACACCTACCCCGCACCCACCAACACCGCTCTCTTTAACATGACCACGATGCCGGTGCAGTGTGTGGGAGGGACCTGCACCACTGCCGGCTCCGCCGTCATGCTTGATGCTTCCAGTTCCTCCGCCACGGGCAACTATCCTGCTACTCCGAGCGCTGCCGTGCAGAGCGCGTTCAACTCGGCGTTTTACAACCAGTCGGTGCCGGGAATGGCCAACGCCACTTATTCCGTCAAGGCTGAATTGCTGGCCATGTCAGGGGCAACTCAACAAACCTGGCAGATCACCTCGACCGGCAGCATCGCGAATGTGAAAAACGCGACAACCCAAGTAATTGAGACCGTACAATCAAGCACGACGCCGACCTTTGCGGATAGCATCTTCGCTACCTCCACCGCATGCCAAGCCATAAATTTTTCCGGCGGCTCCTACACCGATTCCTACAACTCCGGCTCGGGAGCCTATACACCATCCCCGGTTACTACAAACCGGGGCAGCAACGGCAGCATCGGCACTCTGGGTAATTTGACTATGAGCGGAGGTTCCTATGTCCACGGAAACCTGTATGGGCCCAACGTAAACGTGGGCTCATGTCCGGACGTGCTCTCGGGTGAAACAGCGTCCTACGTCACCGGCACGATCTCGTCTCCAACCCCGCCCAGTTACTCGACTCCGTCCACCCTGACCCCCACCCCACCCATTGGGACAACTCAGAACATGTCTCACAGTTGCTGGTCCACTTCGAATTCGGGCTGCACCAATCTGGCCAGTCCGGCCAACAGCATTCAGCTTACCCCGACGTCGGCAGGATCGTCCTGTTCGGGTTCCCCATGCGTTTACGGCGATCTGAATGCCTCGGGTGGCACGAACATCTACCTGACCGCCGGCACCTACAATATCAACAGCATCAATGTCAGCGGCGGCGGTTCGATAGTCGTTTCTTCCGGACCCGTCATTCTTAACGTTCAGGGCATCAAAACGCTGAATAGCGGACACCCTTATCCGGCAACCAATCCGACCCAATTCCTGGATACGGCGGTTGACCTGAGTGGCACCAGCATTGCCAATCAAACCGGCGCCCCCGCCAACTTTGAAATTATCTGCTGCAGCCAGGCCCCTCCCGACACTACCATCGGAAAAAGTGGTGGTAACTATTCCCCCGAGGTCAATCTGTCGGGAGGCTCGTACAGTGCCGGTGTGGTTTACGCACCCAATGCCTACGTCAACATCTCTGGTGGCGGAGCCTGGTACGGCGCCGTGATCGCTAACAACTTCAATGACAGCGGCGGTTCTGCCATTCACTACGACAGCGCGCTGCAAAGCGCGTTCCCCATGGGAGGCAGCGGTTTCTCTCCAGTCGCCTTCAGCTGGAGTAAGAACTAGGAAATTGTCGGCGGCCGTTCGTCATTGGTCCCCTGCTCTAAGCGCGAGCGACCCACGACTAACGACCAACGACTGAGTTCCCTTTCACCGTCGTGGGGCAGGCCCCGGAGACGCTACAGCGCTCACCGGCAAATCCGAAGACCAGCAATCGACCAGGATTTTCCACGTCCCCACCGGCTGCTTCACCAGGACGATCACGTATTTACCGCGCTCCTCGCGGCGCTTTCCCATGGCCACCGGCACCAGCATTTTGCAGCGTCCCAGATCGACTGCAATATCTCCCATAACGTCCAGACGAAGCGAATCCATCTCTACGTCTCCCAGCCCAGCCTCCAGAAGTGAGACCAGAAATTCGCGAATCGCGGGCAGGCTTCGCACGGGCGGAACACTGGAGCGAATCAGAGTAGCGTCAGCGGAATAGAGTTCAAGCAAATCGTCAATATGCTTGGTGTTGCAGGCCTGCGCCCAGTCTTGCACAACCTGCCGTGCGGCCGCTTCGGCGCGTCCGCCCGGTGCAGTACCCCCGGAACCCGCAGCCCGCCCGCGAGGCGATGAAGCCTCGACCTCGGCGCTGGGCGCACCCGAAATCGCACCCGGGTTAGAGACGAAATGGTGATAGTGATGATGAAAATGATGCTGTCCACCGGACGCCTGCGACGGAGCAGCCTGATTGCCGGCGAGCGCCGCTTTGGATGTTCCGCACCACAGGCAAAAGCTCGCGCCATCAGGCATCGAACCGCCGCAGGCGCCGCAGTTGTTCTCGCCTCCGCCCGCAGCCGCCACGGTCTGCGCCGCGGCGCTGCCGGATAGACGCTGCACCGCCTCAACCGCCGCAGCCATGGCATCGGCATTCGGCTTCGGCCAGCGGAAGTTCCCCGGCAGCCGTTGGAAGAACTCATCAATTTCTTTGCCCGCGGCCGCCTGATCGTTCTTGGGTTCGCTCTGAGAATCGGCCTTGGGACCGTCTTGCCCTAGTCGCGGATTCGCCTTTTCGTTCGCCACAGCCACCTCTTCGCTCACATTGTAGGAGAAGTCGCGTCTCAACGGACCGTGAATCGCACACGTGCTTCCGAGTCGGTGGGAACTCCATTGCAGAGCGCCGGACGGTAGCGCCACATGCGCACCGTACGCAGCACAGCCTGATCGTCATCGAAACCGGCGCTATCCATGATGAACGCACTATGCACGTGTCCATCGGATCCAATAATGAAGCTGACTCGCACATTCAGATTGTCGTCATCCCCGTGCAATGCCGGGTCGGGAGTGAGCAATGCTTCGGGCTGCCGCACGTCTCCGCATTTCGGCAAAGCGAGCGGCTCTGACACAGGAGAGAACTCGGAGATATGCCGCGGCACACGATGCAGATTTTTTTCCAGCTCGTCGAGCGACGGCTTATGCGGAATCAGGTTCGGTATTGGGCCCAACGCGCACAGAACCAGAACGCCGCTGAGCAACGCCAAAAGCGCGCTGGCAAAAGCTTTTCGGCTGCTCGACCCCGCATTCCGCCAATTCGTGAACCACCGCATCCGAATGCCCGGGCAATTTGGCTTCCAGCCTTTCCACCACCGGCGAGTCTTTCCCTTCAATCACTTAGTGCGATTTTCCGGCGCGTCTTCCGCGACAGGTGCAATCCCTTGCAAAGAGTCGAAACTGAAACGTAACCGGCCGAGATGCCGGTGCATCCGCATTTGCTCTGGAAATGTCTAGTTCGTAGCGCGGCATCGCTCCAACGTGGGCGAAGTGGAAGGCCTTTCTCCGTGCTTCCCTGTGTGTGCTCTGTGGTAGAGATTTCCGGCCGCAGTGTAAGAAGATGCGCAGCGTCTGCTAATCTTCTGTAAACGTGACTCCCAAACTCCAGGAAATTTTCAACGACGCTTTCGGAGAACTTCGCTCGCGCACGCCCGCACCGCCGTTTCACATCCGTTTTTATCCTTTTGTATCGCTCAACAACACCATCAGGCTGCGCCAGGGGGAGATTTACGTGCGCCTCTCAGACTTGCTGGAAGGCGCTCCCGACTCCGTTCTTCACTCCATCCTTCACATCCTGCTCGCCAAGCTTTATCGCAAGCCGATCGATCGTACGCACAGCGCCCGTTATCGCCGCTATGTCGGCGGCCACGATCTCTCTGCGAAAGCGCGCCTGGTTCGCCAAATGCGTGGCCGCAAACACATAGTCTCCGCCCAGGGCCATCATTATCACCTTGAGGAACTTTTCGAGGATCTCAACCGCCGTTTCTTTCACGGCCTTCTCGGGCGACCGCAACTCACCTGGAGCCAGAATCACGCCCGCCGCAGCCTCGGCCACTACGATCCCGCACACAATGCCATCGTCATCAGCCGCGTCTTCGACCATCCTCGCGTGCCCCGCTACGCCGTCGAATACATCGTGTTTCACGAGATGCTGCACCTGAAGCATCCGGTCAAATTGCGCGGAAGCCGCAGATGCGTCCATTCGCAAGAATTTCTGGCGGAGGAGAGATCGTTTCCGGAGTTAGAGCGGGCAAAGAAATTTCTGCGGATTGTCTAAGTCCGCCGCGCAACTAGTTTTCACGGTAGAAACGGAGTTAGCCGTTGTCTTCTTCGCTCGGGCGTCAAGCCACAGGATTTCCGGCTACCACCTTGCGCAATTCCCGCCGCAGAATCTTCCCCGACGGCGTTCGCGGAACCGCCTCTACAAAATGAATCTCGCGCGGCTGCTTGTGATGCGCCAGCCGGTCAGCCACAAAACCGCAGAGTTCCGACGCCAATGCATCCGAAGACGCAAAGCCTTCCCGCAGCACGACAAAGGCGCACGGAATTTCTCCGCAGGCAGCGTCAACTTTTGCGACCACGCCGCAATCGCGCACCGCTGGATGTTCCAGCAGCACCGCCTCAACCTCCGCCGGAGCCACGGGAAATCCTTTGTACTTGATCATCTCCTTGCTGCGGTCGAGCACGTAATAAAAGTCATCCGCATCGCGGCGCACGATGTCTCCCGAAAAATACCAGCCATCGCGCAGCACCGCGGTCGTCGCCTGTGGTTCCTTCCAATACCCCATCATGATCTGCGGTCCGCGCATCGCCAGTTCGCCCTGTTCGCCCAGCGCAACGTCATTTCGTTCAAGATCGACAATGCGGCACTCGGTCAATGCCAACGGCTGGCCGATGGAAGCGGGACGATTCATCTCCGGGGGAGCGATATAACCAACGTGTGTCACCGGAGAAGCCTCGGTCATGCCGTATCCCTGAACGACCGGAATACCCGTAAGGTCGGTCATACGCCGCGACAGCTCCGGAGCCAGCGGCGCCGCTCCGCATTTCACCCAACGCACCGAATGATTCCTGGGAAAGATACCTGCCTCCGCAGCCTGGCACATCGCGTTGATCGCCGGCGGAACCAGAGGCATCATGGTTACCCCTTCGCCCGTCAGCCGCGCGCATAGCTTTTGCACATCAAACCGCGGCATCAGGACCAGCGTGTTTCTGAGCGTTAGCGACAAGGTGAGCGCCACCGTAAGCCCGTAAATGTGGTAGAGAGGAAGGAAGCATAGCATCACGTCGTCGGCAGTAAGCAGCGCGGCATTGGGCCCGAGAATCTGATAGACATTGGCCACCAGGTTGTAGTGCGACAGCATGACGCCTTTGGGTAATCCCGTAGT
Organism: uncultured Acidobacteriaceae bacterium; assembly: GCA_963775845.1. GTDB lineage: Bacteria > Acidobacteriota > Terriglobia > Terriglobales > Acidobacteriaceae > Acidiflorens. Next base: position 1,183,529 of record CAVZKN010000003.1, read on the forward strand.
GCCGCTGGAATAAGGGAGCGCCGCAATCGTCTCTTGCGGGCCGGCAACGGGCTGCGGAAATTTCGCCGATACCGGCTGCAGCAAACTCGCGAACTTTTCGCATCCCGCATGTTCGTGCCGCGTAGTAAACACCCGGCGCAAAGCGGGCAGCCCCGCAAGGTTCACGTTTTCGAGCAGCGGAGCATCGCTGATCAGTATGGCCGCGCCCGAATTTTCGAGCTGGTAACGGATCTCGCGCTCGCGATAAGCCGGATTCAGCAGCGTAGGGAATCCGCCCGCAAGCGTGGCCGCGTGATAAGTGATGGCGAATTCCCAGGAGTTGGGCAGGAAGATCGCGACTGCGTCTCCCGGTGCCAATCCAGCCGAAATGAGGCCACGGGCAAGGGATTCCACCAGATCGCCATATTCCGCAAAACTCAGCCGCCGGTCGCAGGAAGTATCAAACAGCGCCGTTTTGCCGCCGTTTTTCCGGCAGCTTTCGAGAACAACATCGTGAACGAATCGTCCGCTAGGATCGGCATAGAGTTGAGTGCGAAGCATCGTCGTGATTGTAAATGCATCCTCGGAGAGTTTGAAGTTAGAGCGCGCTCACGCGCTCAATTTGCGCAAAAATTCCTGTTCGTCCATGCGATATTTGAATGCTTTGCGCCCGTCGATGAAGACCACCGGAACCTCATCGTTATAGAGGTGCCGGATCGCGGCATCGGAATCGACATCGATCTCGCGCCAGGTAAAACCCCCGCGCTTGTGCAGCTTGGCAATGCTCTCCTTGACGATTTCGCAGAGATGGCATCCCTTACGGGAATAAACAATGACTTCCCGAGGCGGATTCATGCGTGGGAGTTTACCAGTTTCGGGCGCGAAGATCATCCAGCAAAAGGGAGCGTAGAATCTCGAAATGGCAGAACAGATCGGAGCAAAAAATCGGCAACTTTCTGGCAAGACGTTTCTGGTGACCGGAGCCGCCAAACGTCTCGGCCGCGCTATCGCCCTGGCCGCCGCCGGGAAGGGCGCGAACGTGGCCATTACGTATCGCAACTCGGCCCGCGAGGCGCATGCGCTAATAACACAACTGGCGCGGCTGGGCGTCGAGGCGCTCGCCGTCCGCTGCGATATCACCCACGAACAAAACATCAGCGAAATGGTCAAAGAGGTAGCGGGCGAACTGGGAGGAATCGACGTTCTCGTCAATAATGCCGCCAATTATGAGTCGGTGGAATTTGAGAGCTTGACCGTCGCGCAATGGGACGCGATCTTTGCCACTAACACGCGAGGCCCATTCTTGGTATCGCGGGAGGCCTTGCCTTACTTGACACGGCACAGAGGACGCATCATTAATATGGGCTCCCTGGGCGGCTTGCGACCCTGGCCCACACACGCGCATTATTGCTCGTCCAAGGCCGCCGTGCACATGCTCACCAAGGTCATGGCCAAGGCGCTCGCGCCCGAGATTGCAGTGAACGCCGTCGCTCCGGGAATGATCGACCTGGGAGAAAAAGCGGCGGCAGCTTTCATGAAAAAAATGGCAAAACAAACTCCGATGCTGCGCAACGGGACCGGGGAAGATATAGCTGCCGCCGTAATGTTCTTCGCCACCGCGCCGCACTTCATCACCGGCCAGATCCTGGCCGTCGACGGCGGCCTCGGCCTGTAATGTACGCATGCGCCGAGTCGAGTCATGCTCCCACAATTTGTTTCTCGGCCGCATTGCGCGTATCTTTCTTTTTTCGACTCTAAGCACATCCTATGGCACGAATTTCTCGACCTGAACTTTTCCTTGCCTGCGTATTTTTTCTGACCCTCGTCCTTTCCCCTGCGCCAGCCGTGGCCCAGAACCGCCCCGAAGATGGAGGCCGCGAACTTCAGGTCTGGACCGGCGGCGGCTATTCCGTCCCCGGCGGCACCAAAGATACGGGCGTGTGGAACGCCGGCATCCGCTACGGATGGATCCTCACCGAGCCGCACCTCCCCGGCTTTCTCAGCGGACGCTTCGAACTCGCCGTAGACGCCGTCCCCGCCTTCGCCGTCTTCCAGCGCTCCAACACCGCCTTCGGAGGAGGAGTCAATCCAATAGGTTTCAAATGGATCTTCGCTACCCGCGGGCACGTTGCTCCCTACCTCGAACTCAACGGAGGCACGCTCTTCACCACTCACGAGGTTCCCGCCGGAACCTCGACCATAAACTTCACCACCGGCGCCGCCTTCGGAATGTACTTCCTGCGCGACCACGCCTGGTCGCTCGATGTCCGCTACATGCACATCTCGAATGCCGGATTGACCGTGCCGAACCCCGGCCTGAATACAGTGCAGGTGCGCGTAGGATTCGGGAAGTTCTTCAATAAGAAATAAAGTCACGTTTTGTGTGGCAGAGCTGGTATTGCAGAAGTTGTGCGGTGGCGGGGCCATGCCCCGCAAACGGGTGCAGGGTTAGTCCGCACGACGCACTTCAAGTTTTAACGTTGCTCCGACAATGCCGCCGCGATCTGCCGCGGTTCGGCTCGCCGCCCGCAGCAAGGCCCCGGCGGAATCGCCGCCCCGTGCGGGCACGTCCGCGGATGATTGAGAAACGTGCAGATCTTATCGGTGGCTTCCGGCGAAAGTATGTGCTCGAACTTGCAGGCCTGCTGCTCGATTTCCGTCTCGCTATCCATGGCCAGCGAATCGGTGAACAGCCGTTCCGCCAGCCGGTGCCGGCGAATAATGTCGGCCGCGCGCTGATGTCCACGCGCAGTCAGCTCGACAATCAACGAGCCATCGCCAGTAGAAAATCCCGCAGGCTTCAACGCGTCATGGCAAGGATTAATGAACGGCTTGTGATCGTGCGGTTCCGGGGGATGCGGCCGCGTAGCCACCAGTCCCATCGCCGCCATCTTTTCCACCGCAATCGATACCGGCAGAGCGCCGTGTACTTCCATGCGGCCGATCTCTGCAATCTGGCCGTTCTCTTCCAACGCAAATAATTCTTCCAGCACTTCGTCAAACTGCTCATCATCCGCCATGGAAAAAACTTCCTGCGCAGCAATTTTTCCATGATGCAGTTCGATTCGCCTGTCCGCCAACCGCGCCACCACGGGATCGTGGGTCACCATGATGATCGTTCGCCCCTGCTGGTGCAGTTCGCGCAGCAGCCGCAAAACGATTTCCTCATTGGCAGCGTCAAGGTTCCCGGTAGGCTCATCCGCCAAAACAATTTTCGGATCGTTGATCAACGCGCGAGCGATACAAACCCGCTGCTGCTCACCACCCGAAAGCTGCGAAGGTAAATGCCCGGCGCGGTCCCGCAATCCGACACGATCTAATGCTTCGAGCGCTTCCTTTTCGTCGGTCATGCTGTGAAAATATTGGGCCAGCATCACGTTCTCGACCGCCGTGAGATACGGGATCATGTGAAACTGCTGGAAGACAAAGCCGATCGTCTCCGCGCGAACGTGGTTAAGCTCTGAGGCACTGAGGCTGGCGACATTTTGGCCATCCAGCCAGATCTCGCCGCTGGTAGGGCGATCCAGGCATCCGATCAGATTCACCATCGTGCTCTTGCCCGACCCGGACGGCCCCATCATCGCCACCCATTCTCCCGGCGCGATGGAAATAGAAATATCGTCCAATGCTTTGATTAAGCCGCTGCCGCCATTATTTTCTTCCGCGCGCGCGGGATAACTTTTGGTGACGTTGTTAAGACGAATCATCGCTAATCTTCCCTCTTCTGTGAAGCATTAGAACATTGAGTCATTGCTGCATTCGCCGGTACGTCTGCAATGATTCAATGTCTCAATGATTCAATGGCTAAGTCTTTTCCTACTCTCCCCTCAAAATAATAGCTGGCTGCACTCGCCGCAAAAGCTCAATCGGAAGAATCGCCGAAACCAGAGCCACCGCAACACTGCCAGCTAGCACATAAGGAAAGACGCTGAACCGCGGCACCACAGGCGAGTGAAAATTAACCCGCCCAATCCACGCTGCCACGCCGATGCCGATAAAAAAGCCGACGATCGCCCCGACCACGCCCAGCGCCGCCGCTTCCGCCGCGAAAAATGCGCTGACCAAGCGTTCAGGAGCGCCCAGCGCCTTCATGATCGCGAAATCGCGCCGCCGGTCGAACACCCATCCAATCAGCGTAGCCAGCACGCACAACGCGGAGGTCAGCACCACGAGCGTAGCCGAAGCGTACAGCGTGGCGCGCGTTTTATTCAGCACGTTGGCCTCGCCCTCCATAATCTGCCGGACCGGCCGAACCTCGGCACCCGGCAGCACCTGCGTCAAGCGTTGGATTGACGCGTCCACATCGGCCGCCGTTCCATTAGCGGCTATTTCGATAGTCGAGGGAGCAACGCCCGTCCAGTTCTGAAACACACCTTGATCGAGATAAATGCGGCTGTCCTCCCCGGCCCCAGTCTGCAGCAGACCGGTTTCGTTGAGATGAATGGTCTTGCCCTGGAATGTTAAGTCGAACGGTCGGCGGTTTGGCGAAACCACCGCAGCCGCGCGAACTCCAACGAGGGCCGAACGGGGAATATCAAGATCTTCGGTGGAATCGTTCACCAAGTAGGCGAGAATTTCTGTGGCAGGCCAATGGCTCACTTTCCACCAGTGGTTCAACTGCTTCGCGCGAGCGAAGTCGGTGCCGACGACAACCACCGATTGCCCGTCTTTCGTGCGCGCAACCGCATAGGAGAAAGGAACAGCCAATGTCTTTGCACCCAGCACCGATTCGACTCGGGCCAGCGCATCGACTGGTAGAGCCTGCCCTTCCTTCGCGACGATAACGACATTCGCCCCGTAATTCCGAAATTCCGTTCGCAGCTTGGCCTGCACGTCGACGTAAAGATTCATCATCGCCGTGGCGACCGCAGCTGCGACAATCATGGCCAGCAGCGCCGACGCCGCCCGCCGTCGACGCAGCACAGCCGCCCGCAGCAGCATGCGTAAGAACATCGATGTATGCGGCGCAGAGGCTCGCCGCTCAGCCACCTGCTTCGGACTAAGGAGCGCGTCGGCAGCACTGATTGTCGTCCTCGCGGTCGTCATCCGTCACCCCGTAGCGCGAACACCGGATCGAACTTCACTGCCCGCCGTATCGCCGCCGCGCTTCCCGCAAACGTCACAAAAACAGCCAGCGCCAGAATGATCGGAAACAATACCGGCTCAATCGAAATCTGTGAGTTGAAAATCGAGCGCCCAATCTGGCGCGCCAGCAACGCTCCCGCCGAAAATCCTGCAATGCCGCCGCCGATAGCCAACAGCAGCGCCTCGGCAAAGAAAAATGCGGACACCGACCAATTCCCTGCGCCCAGCGCTTTCATCAGTCCCACTTCAACCCGCCGCTCGTAAATTGCCGTCGCCATTGCCGCCGAAACCGCCAGCGACGACGCAAACAGCGCCGCGAAAGTAATCAGCAACATCAGTCCCTTAATACGCGACAAAACTGTGCCTTCATTCTGTGCGACCTGCCGAATCTGCTCGGCATGCGAATGCGGAATGACCTCCTGCAACTGGTACGCAATCGACTCCACATAAGGAGAGCAATACCAGCGGTCATAAACTTCCGGCGTCATCGTCTTCGGATCGCGCGCCGACAGTGCATCGGGAGGCTTCGTCATGGCGCTGACATACACCCGCCGCACCGCTCCGGGCTTGCCCAGAATCTGCTGCGCCAAGGCAAGGGGAGCGACGATCTGATCGTCTTCAGCCCCGCCAGCAGAAAGCACGCCCGAGATGCGGAGCGAACGCCCGTCAACCTCCACCGCATCGCCCGCCCTCTTGCCCAATTTCGCCGCCAGTCGGTCGCCCACCAGAACATTCTCGGTGTTGTCGTCTGGCCATTCCCCCGATACCTTCCACCACGGATTCGTGATTTTGACGCCCGTCGCGAAATCCTCTTTGCCGAATCGCAAAGCCTTGTTGAAGTACGTTCCCAGCAGCGTCACATCTTTCTTGTCTTCGCTGCCCGCGGCTCCGACTCTCACCGTGACCGGGAGCATGGGCGAGAAGCCCACGATGTTGTGGTGCCAGAATGTTCCGCGAATTTTCGGAAGATCCGCTTCGTTAAGAAACGCCCCATCGCTCGGCGGCTTAAGATTCACGCCGCCCACTACCACGTCGAGCGTGTCTTCCTGCGGAGTGACCACGAGGTTGGCGCCGTAGCTGCGCAGCTCGCGGTTGATCTTGTCTCCGATATCGGTAGCCACCGCAATCATCGCTGTCGCCACGGCAACACCCAGTGTGATCGCGATCCCCGCCAGCAGTTTGCGGCGGGCCTGTCGGCGAAACGATTCGTAGACGATACGAGGAAACATTATTATTTCGACTCGAAGTAGTGCCGCCCCGCCGCCACGTCGGCCTCGGAGACAATCACCGCGTCCTCCGTGACCTGTACTTTCAGCGGAATCGGATTGCACCCGCCTGGCATTCCCACCGACTGCGGATTAATCGGTGCCGCGCAGTTCTTGCAAACCACTCCCTGCGCTCCTTTATAAAAGCCAACCGCGCCGCAGATCTCGCAGGCATCAAACAGAGTTGCAATCTTTCCATCCGGCTTCTGATACAGCCAGAAGCGCACTTCCACGCCGCCCTCTTTGGCTTCGAAGCGGTGCAGGTCGCCATCGTAAACCTGTTTCAGCGGGATCGAAACCTTGCCCTCGACAAACGTCACCTCAGTCGCGGGAGAAAGCGCGCTGGCGCTCTTCTCATAGATAAAACTCGCCGTGACCATCACAATAAAAGCAAAAGAGAAGATGTAGACCGAGGCCATCCAAAGCCGCTCCCGCCGCGCCGTCCATTGCACCTTGCGTCGCGCCGCAGCGGTTTCCGGCAACGCTACCGGCTGCCGGCTCTTCATCTCAAACAGCACCATCAACGCGGCTAATGCCAGAATCGTAATAAAAAAGAAGAAATCATTGCGCACGATCGGTCCAATGATCGCCATTTCCTCTCGCGAGGAAGGCAGCACGCCATTCTCCGAGAGTTCATGCAGCCCCGAAATCACAAGTTGGCCAGCCACTAGAAAAAGAATCGCGGTAGTGACCTTGAAGAATTTCTGCAGATTAATCTTGACGCTGCCCTTCACAAACATCACGCCAAACAGGATGGCGACGATCACGCCGGAAAGCGTTCCGATAAAGCTAAGCAGTTCGCTCGAATTCAGCGTCACGGCCGAAAGAATCAGCACAGTCTCAACGCCTTCGCGCATCACCATGAGAAAGACAAAAAGAAAAAGCCCGATCCAGGCATCGCCGCGGGCAAACAGCCCGACCTTCGATTCAATGTCACCTTTTAGTTTCCGGCCCGTCTTCATCATGAAGATGATCATGGTGACGACGAACACCGCGGCCACCAGCATCACCCAGCCTTCAAAGATGTCTTCATTCAATTTGAAGCGCGCAACGATAACAGCCACGCCAATCGATCCGGCAAAAGCAGCGCCCAGAGCCGCATAAACCGATTTTCGCAGATCGTTGCGGCCGATCTTGGCAAGATAAGCCAGGGTGATGCCGACAATCAGCGCGGCTTCCACCCCTTCGCGGAGGGTAATGATGAATGCCTGCAACATGCTAGAAAACACCGCTTTCTAATTGAAAATGAAATTCAATTTCAATATTAATAGGATACGGTTTGGAGAGCGCCAAGGTCAACGCACGGTGTCACGGACCGCTGTGATTTCCATCACATGGCGAAACCATGCATTGAACGGGACCCCATAAAAACTAGAGGCGTGCGTGTGTGCCCCAGGGCCTGCCCTGAGCCTGTCGAAGGGTTCGCTCCGGTCTTCCGGGCGCTAGACCTGGGTACTAACTTAGAATGTAGATGCTCCCCATGACCTTCCCCACTTTCGTCGCCAAGTCCGCCTTCCGCAACAAGCGGCGCAGCCTGCTGACGGTCGCCAGCATCGCCTTCTCGCTGCTTCTGCTCTGCATCATGCTCTGCCTGTGGCGCAGCTTCTACATCGATAAGGGAGCCCCCGACTCCGCCCTCCGTATCATGACCCGTCACAAGGTCTCGATCGCCAATCCCCTTCCCATCTACTATCGTGACAAGATTCGCGCCATTCCCGGCGTCGTCCATGTCGTCCCCATGTCGTGGTTCGGAGGTACTTACAAAGACTCGAAGCCGGAAAACTATTTCGCGCAGCTCGCCACCGATCCCGACGAATATTTCGACGTTGCAGCCGACAAAATCATGCCCGCCGACCAACTCGCCGCCTGGAAGCGCGACCGCGCGGGCTGTGTCGTCGATGCTGACCTTGCCAGAAGACATCATTGGAAGATCGGCGACCATATCATCCTGCAGGGCACGACTTTCGGTGCAAATCTCGACCTCACATTGCGTGGCATTTACACCATCGACCCACCGTCCAGCAACCTCTACTTCCACACCAAATACCTGGAAGAATCCGTTAGCTGGTTCAAAGACAACACTTTTTTCTTTTTCACTCGTGTGGATACCCCTGAAGACATGCCACGAGTGGCCCACGCTATTGACGACATGTTTCACGGCAGTCCGGTTCCCACCAGAAGCGAGAGTGAGCAGGCTTTTAAAGCCGATTTCATCGCCAGGCTGGGCAGCGTCAAGACATTCATTCTTAGCATCTGCGGAGCCGTACTGTTCACCACGCTTCTGGTTTGCGCGAACACCATGGCCATGTCGATTCGCGAACGCACTCGCGAAGTCGCCCTCCTGCGCACGCTCGGCTTCACGCGCGGAAGCGTCCTCAAATTGCTCTTGAGTGAATCCATCGCCATTTCTTTAATCGGAGGATTGATCGGTGTCGCACTCGGAACCGGCGCTATTGTCTTCATCGCCCGTCCCGGAATGGGCATGCCGGTCGCAATGCACATGACCGCGGCTACCGCAGCCGTCGTCATGTTAGTGGCAATGCTGGTGGGGATTGCCAGCGGCCTGATTCCCTCCTACCGCGCCGCGCACCTGGGCATCGTCGATGCCCTCCGCCACATCGGCTGAAGCATTGAACCATTGATTCTTTGGTTCACTGAGACATTAAACCCCTTGGCCGGTATTCAATGACTCAATGAATCAATGTCTAAATGTCTCAATGCTTCAGTCCGCCAGCCACGCATACTGCGCCGCCGTAAGCGGCACCACGCTCAACCGGCCCTGCCGCACCAGAGGAGACTCTGCAAATGCGGCTCGGTCCTTGATTTCGGCTAGCGTCCTGGGATGAGCGAGCGCCTTGCCTACTTTGATCTTCACCAACGGAACTTTCGGATCGCTCGCGTCTACCGACACTACCGAAGCGGTTCCTACCGCGCTCTTCTCATCGCCCGTGTGATAAATCACCAGCCGCTCTCCCGGCTTCATCTCGCGCAGATGCTTGACCGCCGCCGGATTGGTCACGCCATCCCAGATCGTGGTCTTCTCTCGCTGCAAGTCGGCAAACGAATAGACAGTCGGCTCAGTTTTCAGAAGGTAGTCCATGGGCTGGTATTCTAAACAGAAAAAGAACACTTCCGTGACTAAATTACCCGCGACCCACTACGATGTCGGCTGAGTGATGAGCAGCCACCCAGTATCCTTGAGTAAAACCCGGTTTCGTTGGCTTCGCGCGCTTGGCTTCGGATTCATCTGCCTGTTGCTGGCCGCCATGACCCTCTGGGCCGCAGCCGCTCTGTATTTCGATCTTTCCCTCTCGCGGCTCCCGCTTCTCACTCCTATTGTTTACCTGGCGGTTATTGCAGTGCTGCTCTACGTGGTGAAAGGCCGACGCGCGAAGATGACAGTCTGCCTCGCCGGCTTTCTCATTGTTCTGGCGAGTTGGCTGACGCTCACACCTTCCAACAATCGACCGTGGCAAGCAAACCTTTCTCAAACACCTTGGGCCGAAATCGACGGCGATCGCGTCACCATCCATAATTTCCGCAATTGTTACTATCGCCATGTTGACGACTTCACCTGCGAGTGGCTGACCAAGACCGTCTTCCTGCCGCAGCTTCGCGGAATTGATCTGTTTGTGGACTACTGGGGTTCTATCTGGATCGAGCATCCCATCGTCAGCTTCCACTTCGCCAACAACAATACCGAAGACGACGATTACGTGGCGGCGTCGATCGAGGCGCGTTACCAGGTCGGCCAGAGCTATTCGCCGATTCGCTCTTTCTTCCGCCAATTCACACTTGTTTACGTGCTGGCCAACGAACGCGACCTGATCCGCCTCCGCACCAACTATCGCTCGGGAGAGAATGTTTACCTCTACCACATGGTCGCGAGCCCGGAATGGTCCCGCCAACTCTTTTTGCAGTACTTGCAGCAGGCGAATCAACTTCACGACCACCCGCGCTGGTTCAACGCCGTCACCGACAATTGCACCACCAACATCTTCGAGCAGATGGCGAGGACAGGTCATCTGCCGGCGGGAAGTTCGCGCTACTCCTGGTGGATTTTTTTGAATGGCCGCGCGCCCGAGATGCTCTACCGCGGCGGAAACTTCGCCGGCAACCTGCCCTTCCCCGAACTGGAGCGGCAGGCGCTCATTAATTCTGTCGCGGTCACGCTCGATGACAGCGCTGACTTTTCTCGGCGCATCCGGCTGCATCGACCAGGCTTCGACTTTCGCAATTCTCAGGACGCATCGCACCATTGACGGAAATATTGACGGCCATAAAGTAGCGCGGCATCCCGCTAGCCCTGCTGCCGAGGGCATCTCTCGGCTTAGAGGTTCCATGGATCCGCCCGGCCTGCACCGCCAATGTACCCCCCACCCCCCCTACCCCCCCCCCAGGTATCGTTGTGATTAACACCCTTAGTATCATTCTGATTAACATGTTCTTTATTTACCGTCAGGTGAAGGTGGCGATTTATTCATAACAGGTAAGGTAGTTAATTTGCGGGAAACGGGCCTGCCCTGGCCGAGTCTGCAAAAGCGTCAGGTTGTCAAAGAGTGCCGCCGATCGGTTTCGGCAGTTTATACCGTCTCTGGAGACGGGCACAATTCTCGATCTTGCATACTCGAAGGATTGTTGCACGATTGCGGAGCGGCTGTATGTGATGGCGGTACATCGAATTTGTGATGAAAAAAGCGAGAAGGAGAGTTCAGGGCAGTTAACTCGTAACCAAACGGTTACAAGTGTAATCACCCTGACAACAACAGTTGCTTCCGAGAAGCCGACTTCCCATTACCCACTCGTCTGATCTATGAGTTCGAACGGGAGAGATAGCGCTCAAGGGACGAACCAATCAGCCAGACTAGGGTGGATGGGGCGAGCCATACAGCTAGGATTAGGCCGACCCTTCCCACTAGTACCGCGTTTCCTCCGACTGGGCATATTGGTCTAAGAGACCAAAAGATGAAAGCCAGGAGTAATTCAAACACTACGATGGATACAGAATTACCATGCTCCCTCATATGTCGGTAAGATTCGACGAAATCGGAGCGATCCCTTCGCTGCTTACTCAATTGATCGTAGAACTGATGTGTCTCGTTAGGGTTTCGCAAGACCTTCCAGAGGAGCACGAACTGAGAGCCAGCGATAACTAAGAGGGCAACGACGCCAGTAGATCGGAGTACCAACGGGTGACTGATTAGAAAAAGGTCCCATACCCCGGCTACGATGAGTGCGACTATTATGGAGCCGAAGCAAATGTTCACCCACCGCATTGTTCTGAGGAGAACCCTTCTCGTTGAGTGTAGCGTCAGCATTGGTACACTCGCCACGTAGCAATAGGCTGTGCCCGCGGCAGCCCAGAAAATAGCGGCAACGGTTCCTGAAAAAGGAGAGGGTATAGGTATTTTCTGGGTTAGTGTGTCTCTGTATGAACTCCACAAGAACGCTACTATCGGAGTACCGATGCCGACGCCCAAAGCGTAGCGCATTGCGTAATACTCCCACCAGCGAGAATCACTGCTTTTGGGCGGGCCTACGGGAGAATCGCTGCTTTTGGGCGAGCCTTCGGAATGTGAATTAGGAGCCACGAAGCGAGGATATCAATCTCCCGCAAATCCCCAAACCATTTTTAACTCAATCTCTGATAGGCTATCGTGCGTCGATCCGCAGGAAGTTGGGAAGCTTCTGTCAAGGCAATCAATGAGTTGGTATTGGCCCAGATTGACCGACCTGAAAGAATCTGATCAAGCTGCGCATCAGGGTGCTGGTGCTTGCTTTCTTGTAGCTAGTGTCACGGCCATCGTCGCTGGAGTAAGCGTTTCGCTGCATGAGCCTGTTCTGGGAATGGACGCTGGGGTCTTCGTTGACGCAGGAATCTTTGCAATAGCGGGGTGGAGAATATGGCAATTATCGAGAGTCTGGGCTGTCTTAGCACTCGTCCTATTCATCTTCGAGACGGTGTACGTGGTCGAATCGAGTCCCCATGTATCTCCTGGCGCAGCTTACCTGAGGGCGCTTTTAGCCTTGGCAGTATTCGGCAGCGTTAGAGGGACGTTCGCCTACCACTCACTCAAAAAGAAGGAGTCGGCGGCTTCTTTGGCAGCGGGTGCCCCTGGCAGTCAGTGAGGTGTCAGACGTGTGTGGGAAAGAGCAAAATCACAGTAACGGACAAGAGCATTTGCGTTCCGCTGTACGTCTTCCGCTCTGGGAAAAGCGGCCTGACCCTAAGCTGTGCCAACAGCAAGCACGGTCCCAAATGTGGCTCACCTCGTCCACAACTGCAAGAACTGAAGCTGAAGCTGAAGCTAGGAGAGCCGTTCGTCGAACCAGTCGAAAACAGACCAGACCATCAACCTCAGCTGTTGAAATATCGCGATATCGCTGACCGACCCGGTTCTGCGTGCTAACGCCCAAACTCATCCAACACGACTGAGGCAATTAGGGCGAAAACCGCGCGGGGAACTCACATCCACCTGTTACCCCAGGCACTTCCCTTCCACGCCACTCTTAGCCGACAATGAAAGCTTCCCGTGAAGAGCGCCCCCATCAATCCGGCCCAAAGAACCGCGCCTACGAGCCCCGCGACGCGAATGACCATGGAGAAGGCCATAGAGCGTTACTTTAACGTCTCGCTCTATCTATTAGTGCTGACCGGCTTCGGTGCGCTAGCCTCTACCGGAGGCTTGGACTTTCCCACGGTCATCCTGGTCGGCCTTGCGCTCGCCCTGCGCGGGTACCAGCTTCTGACCCGTTTCGAGTTCGTCATCACCGAGCGCTGGACCACCGTTCTGACACTGATCTACGTCTTTGTCGGACTCGCTGACTACTTCTTCCTCTCCCGCAGCTTTCTGGCAACGACCGTTCACCTGGCGCTCTTCCTGATCGTCGTCCGCCTCTTCTCTCTGCAGAAAACGCGCGACCACTACATGCTCGCCGCGCTCTCTTTTCTGATGATCCTGGCCGCCGCCGTCCTCACCGTCGGCAGCATCTTCCTGCTTTCGTTCGCCGGCTTCCTCCTAGTCGCGGTCGTCACTTTTGTGCTGATGGAGATGCGTCATTCCGTCAGCGCCGAAACCGCGCACGCACAGGATCCGCGCGAAACCAATAGTGGACAACCCGCTCCCTACCGCCGCATGGCCTACGGACTTCTCGCCATCGCGCCCGCACTCATGCTGATGATCCTGGCCGGCAGTTTCCTGATCTTCTTCATGATCCCCCGCGTCTCGTCGCGCTACCTGAGCGCCTACACGCCGAACAGCGACGTTTCGACCGGATTCAGCGATCGTGTGCAACTTGGGCGTATCGGCCAGATCCAGCAATCCAACGCCGTTGTCATGCACGTTGAGATCGAAAACGATCTACAGGGCGGATACGATCTCAAGTGGCGAGGCATCGCGCTCAGCAGCTTTGACGGCCGCGTCTGGTCGAACGCCTTCGACCAAATGCAGATCCGCCCTTCCCCCGACGGCAAGTATCACCTGTCTCCGCTGCGTTCCCCGAACGCGCCAGCAGGACATTCCATTCGCTATCGCGTGCTGATGGAACCGCTGGGCACGAACGTCTTCTTTCTGGCGGATATGCCGCAGAGCCTGATTGGAAACTATCACGTGGTCACCAGAGATTCCGGCGGCGCCATCTACAATCTCGACTCCGAGCATCCCATCAACCGCTACGAGGCTGAGGCGCAATTGTCCGAGCCCGATAGCGACGAACTCCGCCTGGCCTCGAACCTCGTCCCCAGAACGATGGAGCCGTATCTGAAACTGCCGGACGCGCAACCGCTCGACCCACGCATTCCCAAGCTGGCCGAAGACATCACAGTCAATGCCACCAGCAACTACGACAAGGCGGTTGCCGTGGAGCGCTACCTCTCCACGCACTTCGGATACACTCTCGAACTCCCGCGCACCCCGCCCGAAAACCCACTCGCCAACTTCCTCTTTGAAAGAAAAAAAGGGCACTGCGAATATTTCGCCAGTTCGATGGCGGTGATGCTGCGCTCGCTGCGTATTCCCTCCCGAATTGTGACTGGATTCCGAGGCGGCGAATTCAATGACCTGACTGGCCAGTATGTGGTCCGGGCGAGTGATGCCCATTCCTGGGTCGAAGCGTACTTTCCCGGCTCGGGTTGGGTCAGTTTCGATCCGACTCCTGCGGGCAGCGTCCCCACTCGAACTGGCTGGTCGCGCATGCAACTCTACATTGACGCCGCTGCATCTTTCTGGCGCGAGTGGATCATCAACTACGATGTCAGCCACCAGCGCACCCTGGGCAAAAATGCAGTTACCAACAGCCGCCAGTTTCTCGACAACGCCCGCCGCTGGCTCGGGCAGCAACATCGCAACTTGCTGCACTCGGCCCGCCATGCCCATCGACACATCACTGATTTTCCCGCGCAGTGGCTGGGCGGAGCGGCAGCCTTCGCCGCCCTGCTTCTGGCGCTCTTCAACCTGCGGCGAATTATCCACGGAATTCGCGCCTACCGTTTGCGCGCGCATCCCGCTCGCGCCCCCAGCGCAGCCGCCACGCTCTGGTACGAGCGCATGGTGGCCCGCCTGGCAAAACGAGGCTGGCGCAAATTGCCCTCGCAGACGCCGCTGGACTTTGTAGCCGCTATTCAGGAAGAGTTACTGCAGATGAGAGTAGGCCAATTCACCCGCGCCTACGAATCGGCGCGCTTTGGCCAGTCGCAGGAAGAGGCTGAAAAGCTTCCCAAGCTTTTTGAAGAAATTGCCGCGACCGAGTCGGCGCCCAAAGAAGCCGAAGATCTAGTCGCCCGCTGAGCTATGAACCGCCGGCGTCCTCGCCACCGGCCAGGAAAGATGTGGCGCCAAAAAGATTGCGGTTCGATCCCTAGAACCGGTGCGCTACGCCCGCTCCCACATAATAGTTATGCTGCCGGCTTCGCCCCGTATCCACATTCAAATCGGGAGTTCCCGAATAAAAATCGCGCGCCTCAAACCGCGCTCCCCATCGATGCCAGAACCAGACATCCAGCCCGGCGCCAAACTGCACGACCCCGGTATTGTTGCTCGTAGGTCCCGGGTTGTCTCCATAAAAATTCAGCTTTGGAGCTTCCCGAAATCGCCCATACCCTCCGCCCACGCTGACCCAGGGCGTAACCGAGTCACTGGAAAAAATATTCAGCCGCACCGAAGGAGTCGCAAAGAGCGCCCCAACATCCTTCGGGATCTGGTTCGCGGGATAATTGAGATTCATTCGCGGATACAGGGCGACGGGCACTTCGACGAACACACCGAAGATGCTCGCGGTCTTAAGCAGCCGACCATAATTAAACGCAATGCTGGCGGGATTTCCGAAATGAATATTCAGGCCGGTGCTCGGGACCGTCTGCGTGCTCACAAAACTTCGTCCCGCCGTCACAGAAACCTGGTTGACCGGCCGCGAACTAGTGAAGTCCTGCGCCCAGGCGCTGCATACAAGAAGCAATGGAAGCGAAACCAAAACGACAAAGCGTTGGGCCGACATCTCTCCTCCGGAGTGTTGAGGATGCTTTTTGGTTCCAATAGATTAGCATGTGTCAACCGCGTGCGCCCCACATGCAGGTTGTACTTCGTGATGCCCCGCACCGAGCTTTCAAGATCGCCAAACGCTCACTTGCTTTGTGGAGCACCGGGCGCTCTCGTCAGGCCTGACGAGGCGATCGAACCCATGGCAATGCTAGAATCAAAGGGACCTTTTCCACTCTGATTCTGCCTGAATAAGCGCCTGAAAAGATGCCTCAAAAGAACACGATTTCCGCGATCGGCCCGACCGCTGCCCCAACCCCGGCCAAAATCGGCTTCATCAGTCTCGGCTGCCCCAAGAACCTCGTCGATAGCGAAGTGATGATGGGCCTGCTCGCCGAAGCCGGAGCCGAACTTACCCCCAACGCGGAAAACGCCGACGTCATCGTGGTGAACACCTGCTCGTTCATTGCCACGGCCCAGCAGGAATCAATCGACACGATCCTCGAAATGGCCCGCCACAAAACCGATGGCAAGGCGAAGAGGCTAGTCGTTGCCGGATGCCTCGTCGAGCGCTTCCACGACGAGATTCGCAAGAATATCCCTGAAGTAGACGCCGTGGTGGGCACGGGAGAATTGGAAAACATTCTGGCCGCCGCAGGGGTTCACCAAACCAAGCCTGCGCCCAGCCCGTTCCACATTCTGACCTCGAGCACGCCGCAACCGGCGAATGGCACGACCTCGCGCCCCGAAGGCGATCGTCGCCGCGCGCAAGGCCGCTTCGCCCGCGACACATGGGATGGAGCCGTAGCCGATCTCCCCAACTATCTCTACGATGATCACACGCCGCGCATCCTGGCCACGCCGCGCCATTCCGCCTACATCAAGATCGCCGAGGGCTGCGATCACCCTTGCAGCTTTTGCATTATTCCCCAGCTTCGCGGACAATTCCGCTCCCGCCGATTCGAATCGGTGATTGCCGAAGCCGAGAAACTGGCCCAATCCGGAGTCCGCGAAATCACCCTGATCGGACAAGACACCACCTGCTACGGCGAAGATCTCGGCCTGAAAGATGGTCTCCCAATGTTGCTGGAAAAACTCGCGGGAGTAGAAGGCCTGCGCTGGATCCGCTTCCTGTACGCCTATCCCAACAAAATCACCGGACGCCTGCTGGATACGATCGCCGCGCACGACAACATCTGCTCCTACATCGATGTTCCGTTGCAGCACGCGTCGCCAACGGTGTTAAAGCGGATGAAACGCGGAGGAGGCTCCGACATTTTTCTGCGCTCGATAGAAAAAATGCGCCGAGCCATCCCGGGCGTGACCCTGAGAACATCGTTCATCGTCGGATTCCCTGGCGAGACCGAAAAAGAATTCGAAGAACTTTGCGCCTTCACCAAAGAAGCGCGCTTCGACTGGATGGGAGCGTTCGGTTATTCCGACGAAGAAGGTGCTAACGCCTTCGCTCATGATAAGAAACTGTCCCTCCGCGAGATTGAAAGCCGCCGCAAAACGCTGATGTCGATCCAGAAGAAAATCAGCAAAGCCAGGAAGAAATCCCTGGTCGGAAAAGAATTCGACTTGTTACTCGAAGGCCCGTCGACGGAATCCGATCTTCTTCTGGAAGGCCGCACCGCCATGCACGCGCCCGAAATCGACGGCAAAGTCTTCGTCAACGACTATCCCGAAGGCAACGCTCCGAGAGAGGGAGAATTCTACCGCTGCCGAATAACCGCAGCCCACGATTACGATTTAGTGGCAGAGATTGTCTGAGACAAATTAAGTTTGTCATTCTGAGCGAAGCGAAGGCCTATGCAATTCGCCCGACGCGCCCAAACAATCTGATTGAATATTGATTTATGCCGAGCAAGCGCATCAAACTCCGCTGCCCCATCTGCAAGAAGCCAACCAAGGCCGCCGACCCCGACTTCCCTTTCTGCAGCGACCGCTGCCGCCTCATCGATCTGGGCAAGTGGGCCAGCGGCGGGTACGTCATCTCATCCCCAGTTCCCGACGCCGAAGAGTCGATCCGCCAGGACACTCCCGGCGAAGAGGACGGAGACTGATGAATTCTCCCGGAGTTCGGGCAGCTACATCCCAAAGTCCGGATGCTCCGCTCGCGGCGAAGATGGTCGCGACCTTCTTCGGCATCGGCTACCTGAAGCCCGGCCCGGGCACGTGGGCATCTCTAGCCACGGTGATTCTGTGGGCGGGAGCCAGTTCGCTTATCCCCGCAGCGAGTCGCACCGCGGCGACCATCGCCGCCGCCGCGCTCGTAACATTACTTGGCATTCCCGCCGCCACCAAAGTCGCGCGCACCGATGCCTCCAGAGATCCGCAATTTGTGGTCATCGACGAAGTTGCAGGACAGCTCGTTGCACTCATCGCCGTTCCATTGGCATGGAAATCCTTTCTCGCTGCCCTTATACTCTTTCGTGTCTTCGATATCTGGAAGCCGTTTCCGGTTCGGCAACTGGAGCGTCTTCCCGCAGGGACCGGCATTGTCGTCGACGACCTCGGAGCCGGCGTTTACGCCTTCGCCGTCATGCATCTCTTGCTCCACTTTAATCTTCTAATGAGGTAGTAGAATTGGGTGCCGACACATTCGCTCCTCTCGCCAATGGTCGGTGCCGATAACCGAGAGCTGACAGCTGACTTCATGAGCATTTCCGATCGCCTGCTGGGTAAGAAGAACGTCAACGGCAAGCCGCACATCGAGGCCGTGGCGCCGAGTTTCGCCCTGCCTGGAGGCGAGGTCCGCATCATCGGCAAGAGCCTGCGGCCGCACGAACTGCAACGGCCGAGCGTCCGCTTCGGCGAACTGGAGGCCCCGGTGCTGATCAGTTCCGACGACTTCGTGGTGGCGCGTGTGCCCGAAACCGCCGCTTCCGGGCCGGTCGTGGTCAGTGCCAACGGGCAGGTCAGCAATCCTCATTCCATCAGCATCGCCGTGCCCGTGGCCGATAATCTTCATCCGGTTACGAATCCCGCCCTCGACCGCGAGGGCAACATCTTCGTGACCTTCTCCGGATCGCGCGGGCAGAAGACTCCTGTTTCCATCTACAAGATCGACACCAATTACGCGGTCAAGCCATTTCTCAGCGACATGATGAATGCCACGGCGATTGCCTTCGACCGCGAGGGCGAGATGTATGTCTCCTCACGCCACGACGAAGCTGTCTACAAAGTTGCGCCCAACGGAACCATGTCGACGTACGCCGAAGGCATGGGCATTGCGACCGGAATCGCCTTCGACCGCGAGGAAAATCTCTATGTAGGCGACCGAAGCGGCACGATCTTCAAGATTGCCCGCGACCGCCAGATCTTCGTCTTTGCCACGCTGGAGCCGAGCGTCTCCGCCTACCACATCGCCTTTGGCCCTGCCGGAGACATGTTCGTAACAGGTCCAAGCACATCAAGCTTTGACAGCGTCTACAAGGTCGATCCGCACGGAACCGTTTCTGTCTTCTACCGAGGATTGGGGCGTCCGCAAGGTCTCGCTCTCGACATCGAAGGAAATATCTACGTCGCCGCATCGCTCGGCGGAAAGCGCGGCATGGTGAAGATTACTCCGCAAGGCAAAGCGAATCTGGAAGTCTCGGGACAAGGGCTGGTAGGACTAGCCTTCGCTCCCGGCAAATCCGCCATCCTCGCCACCAACGGAGCGGTCCATCACATCTCGTGGAACATTCAGGGATTGCCGCTGCTGCCGGAATAGCTCGCAACTGCAGCCGTCAGCTCTCAGCCATCAGCCGTCAGTTAACCCCATCAAGATTGTCATTTCTTATGCGCTCGCTCCCAAAATTGTCATCCTGAACGTAGCGGACAGCTGGCACTGGCGGTTGCCTGACTTCAAAATGCTGCTGCTTGCTTCTGAGATTCCATCTCCGATTTTTCTCCTGCTGGTTTTGCGCCCCAAAAAACTCTGTTGTATCCTGCTCACTCCGCGCTCCTTAGCACGTCCTATGGATCGTTCCGGGCAGCGAACCGGATGCCGAGGACGAATCAATGCGCGCATTGTCGAGCCGCGGCGGCGAGGGCGAAAGGAATCATGGTGAACGCAGGCTTGGTAAATTCGTCGGCAGTCATGGCTCTGTTCGTCATTCCCAGCCAGGTGACTTGGTCTTACTTCTCTTTTGCAGTGGTTCTGGCGATCGGGCTGGCGACGATTTTTCTTCGCGGCGATTGGCAAAAGGCGCGCGGCCTCGACAAGCTGATTCTGTTCGGGCCGATGTTCTACGCGGCCCCGCTGGCGTGCTTCGGCACCGAGCATTTCACACTGGCCACGATCATCGCGTCGATGGTACCGGCGTGGATTCCGTGGCATCTGTTCTGGGCATACTTCCTGGGCGCCTGCTTTATTGCCGCCGCGCTGAGCCTGGTGACGAAGATTGAGGCGCGTCTGGCGGCAAGTTTGCTGGCCTTGACGTTTTTCCTTTTCGTCGTGCTCATGGATGTCCCGGGCTGGCTGCAGAATCCGCGAGACCGCTTTTCCCTGGCGCGGGCGCTGCGCGAATTATCGTTCTGCGGTGGCCCCCTTGCGCTGGCGGCCAGCCTCGGCAATAGCAATAGCACTAGTGACGACGGGCCCGAGCGCGGCCGCCACATCGTGCTGACGATTGCGCGATACTTCATCGCAGTTGCCGTGCTGGTTTACAGCTTCGAGCAATTCCTGCACGCCGATCACGTACCCGGCGTTCCGCTGGAGATGGTGACTCCCACCTGGGTCATCGCACACGGCATTTGGACGTACCTCGTCGCCGTGGTGTACGCAATCGCGGGAACGATGTTGCTGATCGGCAAGAAAACCCGCGCGGCAGCGACGTGGGTGGGCTTGACCGTTTTCTTCGTCGTGCTAGTGGTCTACGTGCCGATTGCAATCGTGGGATTCTCTAGCCTCGAAAGCCTGAATTACCTGGCAGATACGCTGATGTTCGGCGGCACCGTTCTTCTTCTGGCAGGCGCCCTGCCGCAAGACCGCAAGCCTTGAGGGTTAATGCGCGATATCGCGATTCATCGCCAATTGAGGAGATTCCTTCAGGGTGGCTGGCTCGGATAGCTTCCTGTTAGCCAACTATTCGTCCAGAAGTCGCGGGGCACCCTCAGAACTCCACCCGCGCCTGAAAGGCGATCATACGTGGGCTGCTGTCGCCACCCAAGCCGACGCCCAGCAAGCCGGTCGGCGGAGCGGTTGTATACGTGAGCGCTCCAAGGCCAGTTTGCGTGGAAGGCTTTCCCGGAATGCCAGCCAGCACCATGCTTGGCAGCCCAAAGTTCGGGTGGTTGAAGACATTAAAGAACTGACCATCAAACCGCAGCTTTACATGCTCGGTCAAGGAAAACCATTTTGTCAGATAGAAGTCACTCCAGAGGAAATCGGGACCGCGCAGGGCGTTGCGGCCGAGGGTTCCGAATTGGCAATTCTGCGGGCTGTCTCCGCCATAGCAGGACCCGGCGGGCACGGGTTGCCCGTTGATGAGTTGCTCGCTCGGGTCAACCGCCGAGATGAACGCATCTGGATTGAGCCACTGAATCGTGCCCTGTGGGGTAGTGGGGAGGCTGCAATGACGGCAGTAGGGATTCACTCCGGGCACAAGACTTGCGAACTGCGGCCCGCTGCCCTGCACAATTCCCTCCGCCTGCATGGTGATCGGATTAATCGCTGAGTAGGGCGTGCTCAGCACCGAGAACGGAACTCCACTGTGCCAAAACGCTGTTCCGGAGATCTGCCAGCCGTTCAGCGCGTAGCCCAGAGAATGACTGCGCACTTTGATCGGCAACTGATAGACATACTGCGCGTTGAGATTGTGCCGGATGTCATAGTCGCAAGGCCCGTAATCGCGGGCCAGGTCTCCTGGCAGAGGCGAGAGAATCCCTCCCGCGGAAAACGGAAGGAACCCTCCGTTTGAGACGGTATCCATGCAACGGCTCCAAGTGTAGTTGATTTGTCCTTGCAGGCCATGGCCGAGCCGTTTCATCGCAGTCAATTGAAGACCGTTGTAGTGGCTGTTTGCGCCGGTGGAGAACTGCGTCACCGCCCCGAATCGTGGATCGGTTGATTGCAGGTAGGGGAACGGCGCAAAACAGCCCTGGCATACGGTCTGGTAACCGTTCACTTGTGTTGAGTACGGCTGGTTTAAGGCGCGCGTGCCAACGTACTGCACTAGCAAACTGGCCGTCGTTCCAAATTGATGTTCCATTCCCAGGCTCCACTCCATGAAGTAGGGCGCGTGCAGTTTGCCATCTGGAATAGCCGTGATCGCAGGTGGCGGAAGAGAAGATAGACCCTGGGGAAACCCCGAGGTAAAAGTCTGATTCGCGGCAACGAGTGCGCCGACTGCGCTGTTAGTCGCCCCTGGCGCGATGCCTATACCGCCCACACTGCCAAGCGCTCCTCCCTGGAACGACTTATCGTAGGGAGGATTGGTGCCGATCAGGTCGGCCACCGTGCCCGGCAAGATATCGCTGAAGATTCCGAAGCCGGTGCGGAGCACGGATTTCGGCTCGAACTGCCATGCAATCGCGGTCCTCGGCTGCAGAATGGCCACCGGTGTGGACGAGAACAGATGGCCAAGATGAGTCTGAATAACGGTGTTCAACGGTTGATTGTCATGGGGAATGGAACTGAATGAGCCGCGAAGACGGCCGACCTCATAATGAGGATTGAGGGGATTGGAATTGAAGGTGTCGCGCACACCGAAAGTCCATGTCAGAGTAGGAGTCACTTTCCAGGTGTCTTGCGCATAGACATCGAGATTGAGAAAGTTGAAGGGTTCGTTAAAGTGCGAAGGGAACGTCTCGGACGCGGTGTTTGCCACCCCATCCATAAATTGCTGCAAGTTCGCATAGGTCACGGTAGGAACGGTGCCTTCCGCGAAGTCGTAGTCATTCAGGCGGAAGATGCGGATATTCGTTCCGAACCGTAGTTCGTGAGCACCGCAGCTCCAGGCGAGGTTGTCATTGATGAAGAACCGGGAGGCTCGCCTGCCTTGCACCCAAGTGTTGTCAAGCCCCCCCTCGGGCGTGAAGGCGTTCGCGCCGCTACCCTGCAATACGATTGGGAAAGCCGAAAGGGTCTTCTGGAGGTTGCTTGGCCCAAACAAGCTTTCATACCAAGAGAACGCCGGGTTGAAGTAGTTCACCAGGTTCTGCGAGAAAACGTGCGTGTGTCCTGCGGCGAACGAATAAAGAGGTTGCGGCGAAAGCGCATTGAACACCGGGTTGATGGGGTCCGTGTACGCGGCTTGCAGCCCGGTGTCCGATTGGAAACGAAACCATGCCGTATCTTTCTGGTTGACGTTGTAGTCGAGACGGACGGTCTGGACCTGCTCGTGGTCGTCGCTGGAGTGCGAGATGCTCTGCCGATTGGCGCACCCATCCCCGGCAGCGCCCAGCGGGCAGCCAAGTATCGCCGTCGGTGTGCCGTTGGTGTTTCCATACAGCAAAAACATCTGCTGATAGAACGGCACCGAGGGAAAAGGAAGTTGCTGCAGCACGTATTGTTGGAACGCCGCACTGGGAACGATGGTCGGCGTGACGATGGGCAGTGCTATCCGCACCCATTCACTATCAAAGAAGAAGAAAAGTTTGTCGTGCGCGATCGGCCCGCCGACACTGCCTCCAAAATGGTTCACGGTCGCTCCCGGCTTGTGGTTTCCCGGCGTAGCGTTAGTAAAGTAGTCCGCAGCATTCAGCAGCGAACCATTCCACAGTTCATAGAGATTTCCGTGAAAATGATTCGCGCCAGACTTGGTGACGTAGTTGACCTGGGATGCTCCATACCGTCCCTGATCCACGGAATAGGAAAGAGTGTTGATGGTCACTTCCGAGATCGAATTCAATCCAAGGACAAGATTGGTTGAGAGGCCGCTATTGAGATTCGTGAGCGGGTCGTTCGTTTCCAGTCCGTCGACGATGTAGCCGTTGGAGAGGGCGGGAAGCCCGTTGAACTCTACGTTGCCGTACCCGTTGGTGCCGCCAACAAAATCGTTGCCGCTGCCGGCGGTATTGATCAGGGCTCCAGGCGCAAACTGCAGAGGATAAGTTAGGTCGCCGCCGGGATTCGGCAGGTCCTCCAGTGCCGGTGCACTCAGGGTCGTGGACGTGTTTGCGTTTTCCAAGTTGATGAGCGGGGCTTCACTGCTGACCTCAACCTCTTCCTTGGATCGTGCCACTTTAAGCGTGAAATCCGCGGTCTGCTTCTCGCCCAGACCCGAAACGACGTTGTCATTGCGCCCCGGATCGAAGCCTCGTGCTTCCACTATGACCGAATACGTACCCGGCTTTAACTGAGGAAAGTTGAACCGGCCTGCGTCATCGGTCCTGGCACTCCGCTTCAGACCGGTCTCGTGATTTGTGATCGTCACCGTGGCACTCGGCACAACTGCCTTGGTTGCATCCCTTACTTCGCCAACGATGGCGCTAGTGGTTTCGCCTTGTGCCAGCGCTTCCTCCGGAAGAAGGCAGGTCACGGTCAACATAAACAGAGCGAAGTGAACTGCCCGCGTCATGAATACCCCACTCATTTGCCCCAAGACTGTTTGTAATCTATTAACCGATGATTATTACTTGTAGTTAACCACAGTTAATATAAATAGGCAAGAGACTGAAAGGAAAGGTGGAAACGCTCGACAATTCCACCCGAATAAGGGGTAAACCTGAAGTCAAATCTTGTTATTAGCGTTTGTGCTCAGAATCGCCGCCGAGTAGGGATAAGGGAATAGCAATTCCTCCTGCTCGTTCAGTTGTTCGATCCAGTGGGCAATGTCTTGCTGGGCTTTGCGCGACATGGGATAGAACTCGAATCCAGACTTGGCGTTGGAGCTGTGGCGGACGGTCGCCAGCAATTCGAGGAGCGCGTCGGGCAGCGCGAGTTCGATCACAACTGTTTCGCCTGTCCGCGGCGCACCGCACACCAGGGCCGACATGCCGTGCTGGCTGACGTCTAAGGTTACGCCTCTCGTCTGGAACGGGCCGAAGCGCAGAAAGCGCTGCACCGAGACTCCTACGCTCAAGACATAGCGGGCATCCCGCCGGTGGACATTGTACGTCTCGGTTCGTAACAATGTCCCCCGGTTGTCGAAATACATTGCACGCCCCTTAGCTTCGAGCTTCGAGCCAGACTCAACTCTGATTGCTCGCAGCTGGCAGCCAGAAGCTCGAAGCTGCTCTACGACGGCAACGGACCGCCCCAGCCCCATCCGGCTTGCAGGCTGGCGCGGATCACTCCCAGCAATTCTTCGTTATCGGCCGGCTTCTGGAAAAAGGCGACGGCGCCCGAGGCAAGGGTGCGTTTTTCGTTGCCCTCGGGATCGCGCGCCGTGAGCACGATAACGGGAATGCCGGCCAGCGCCGGATACTGGTGGAGATTTTTCAGCACGGCGAATCCGTCGCCGGCGGGCAGGCCCAGATCCAGAATGATGAGATGCGGTTTTTCTTTCTGCGCCATGGCTATGGCGGAATAGCCATCGCACACGTTGAAAGTGTCGAAATGATTGGCGCGCAGGCGCAGACTGAGCGCCTGGCGCAGATCGGGATCATCATCGACGATCATGATCTTGGCTCGGTTCAGGGGCGGACCTTCCGTAGGTGCACTCTTCGTTTCGGGGCGCATGGTCTAATTCTCCGTTTGGTTGAGGTTGTTTTTGCTTCCCAGGCGATGCTGGATCATTTCGCTGACGTGATCGGCAATGCCCCAGATTTGCTGCTCCAGAGTTCGCGAATCATTGGCGGGCGGAGATGGAATCGATTCCGCAACCACGCGAAAAGTGCCCGTCGTCGCCAACTTGGGCAGCGAGCCGATGTGGCCGCAGATGCGATCGATCATGATGCCGACGCGCTGCATGTCGGTGCTCGCAACTACAAAAAATGTTTCCACAGGGCCGCTGGTTCCCATGGGTGGAAGGACCAGGTCTTTGTCCACGTAGACGCATTGGCGCAGGCGGTCGAGACACTGCTGGCAGGTTTCCTTCCAGCTGCCGCGCAACGATTCCGAGTGCGGAGACAGGTCGACGCGAACCAGGACCAGGTCGTCGCGCAGGCGGCCCTGGTGCGTGATCACCGGCGCGAGCAGCTTGGCCAGGGAATAAAGCGGCAAGGTAAAAGAAAAAGTGCTGCCCGCTCCGAGATCGCTCGCCACCCAGATCCTGCCGCCATGGAGGGTAACGATTTCTTTGGCTATGAACAGGCCCAGGCCGAGGCCGGTACGGTTTCCGTCTACCGCGAATGGATCTTGAAAGAGACGCTCAAACACTTGTGGCAGCGAATCGTTCGGAATCCCGCGGCCCGTATCTTTGACCGACATATAGACGGAAGTGGGATCGGTTTCGACCATCGATGCTTTGACGACTACCTTGCCACCGGCGGGAGTGAACTTGATTCCGTTATCGATGAGGTTGATCAGAACTTCGAGAACACGATCGGGATCGGCATGGACCAGCGGGATCGCCTGCTCGGGCGCGCACTCCAGATCGATCTTCTTTTCCGCAGCGCCGGGCCGCATCATGGCGACCGCCTGACTAATCAGTTCGTCGATGTCGACACAACGCAGTTCGATACGCAGCTTGCCGCTGTCGGCACGCGTTGCTTCGAGCAGATCGCGAATCATCGCATGTAATTGATTCACGCTCTTCAAGATGGTCTTGAGATGGTCCGTCTGGTCGGGGGCCACCGGCCCAGCAAGACCGTCGAGGAGGAGCGTGACGTACTGATGGATACAGGTCAGCGGCGTGCGCAATTCGTGGGAAACGTGCGACAGGAATTGATTCTTGAATTCGATCTGCTGCTTGCGGCTGACTTCGAGGGAGTGCAACAGGCTTTGCCGCTCGACCGCATAGCGCAAGGCCCGCTCCAGTTGCTTGCCCGTGATGTCGCCCTTCACCAGATAATCCTGCACGCCCTGGTGGACGGCTTTCGTGGCCAGCGCTTGATCGTCCATGCCGGAGAGCACCACGACGGGCACATTGGGGGCTTTCTGCATGATGCGGCGAAAAGTTTCCGCGCCATGGCTGTCGGGAAGATTGAGATCGAGCAGGACGAGGGCAGGCGTTTCGGCCTCGAGACAAGCCAGCCCGTCGGAAAGCCGCGGAACACAATTTACCTGGACGTCGGACTTGCTCTCCACCAGCCGGAGGCGCACCAGGTCGGCATCTCCCGGATTATCTTCAATCAGTAGAACGTGTGCCGGTTCGTGGTCCATCACTTTCCTCCCCATAGTTCCGCACCTTTTTGCCTCTCCGCCTCTAAGACGGGGCAAGCACCGTCTTCACTACTCATTCGTCCTCTCGTGGCGTGCTCGCGCAGCCGAACCAGAAATCCTCAATCGACTGCACCGTCGATAAATAACTTTTCAGATCGACGGGCTTGCTCACGTAGGTGTTAGCGCCCAGTTCGTAGCAACTCCTAATATCCGCCATGGCGCGCGAGGTGCTGAAGACGACGATCGGAATGCTATGCAGACGATCGTCTTTCTTGACCTCGGCCAGAACCTCGCGCCCATGCTTCTTCGGCAGATTCAAATCGAGAATGACGAGGTCGGGCCGCACCGCATTGGCATGCCGTCCCAGCCGGTGCAGAAAGGCCATGGCCTCCTCGCCATCTTCCACGCTGCTGATGCAGCTCTGATGTTTCCCCCCGGCCAATGCCTCTTGCGCCAGATCGACATCGGCCGGGTTGTCGTCCACGAGAAGGACTCGTAATGATCTAATCACCGCCGATTCCCCCTCTCGTCGTGTGGCTTGCGTATCATGATGACGGGCAGGAAGATGATCGGCAGTGCTTCTGCCGTCATCGTTACTTGTTACAGTGCGAAACCAACCCATGTTGACCGCCGCTAAACACACAGGCGCGGCGGCGGCTTGTGTTCCAAAATCCCTTCCTAGACATGCCTATCGGCGCCACCCAAACGGGCTTGATGACCTAAAGACAATTCTTCTGTGGAAAGAGAACACACCGCGAATCGACTATCGGGGCATGGACAAGTGGACGTACGGGGTACGGCGTGGACGGATCATCAGAGAAGTGAACGTCGAATAAGGACGTGAACAGGAGAGCAACTTAAGGGAGCGTTACTTTTGATAGACGGTGGGCTGCGGGCCCTTTTCCAGCGTGGGACGATCCCAGATCATATTGTCGCGGGTAAACGATGCGAGTTCGAAATCCTGCGTGAGTTCGAGCGCGTCTGTCGGACAAGCATCTTCGCACAGGCCGCAGAACATGCAGCGGCTCAGATCATAGGTAAAATTGACGAGTTCTTTGCGGCGCGTTTTCTCATTGCGCTCGCTGGTCACAACGATCAGATTCTCCGGACAGGCGAGCGCGCACAGATCACAGGAAATGCAGAGAGACTCGTCGGTGTCGGGATTGACATTCAGCCGCGGCGCTCCGCGATAGCGTTCGGCGATCTGCGGCCGCTCCAGTGGATACTGCTCGGTATAAATTTCCTTGGGATCTTGATAACGAAAGGTAACGCCCAGACCTTGCATCAGGTCGACCAAGAAGACTTTGCGTAAGATGGCCGTGAATTCCATAAGTAGCTAGCATAGCATCGGCGTCAAGGTTACAGATCACACATGGTGACTCGGCAAGGTGCTGGGGGTATCAGCCATTGGCTTTCGCCACCAGCACGATCCCGAGACAATAGAAGACGAACATCAAGGCCAGATACATTTTGGCCTTGCCGGGAGCGCCATCAAACTCCTTCCAGGCAAGGATCCCCCAGAGCGCGGCGACCATGGGAGCGGATTGTCCGATGGCGTAGGAAATTGCCACTCCGGTATAACTGGCTGCCACCAGGTTGAAGACCATGCCGATGCCCCAGATGAAGCCGCCGAGCAGGCCGAGGGCGTGGCTCGAAGCGGGCGCGCTGAAGAAGCCGCTGAACTTGACCGGCTCGCCAACCAGTGGATGCTTCATGAAATAAATGTTCCAGATGAAGCACGACAGCAGCGCCCCCAGCGTCAGGAAGATCGCAGCCGCGTAGGGTCCGAGCGTGCCCCGCATGATGCCATTGACTTCATGAGGCATGGCCCGGGTCATAAACGGAGCCCAGAGCCCCATCAGCACGCCGGAGACTATGGAGGTGGTGATGCTCTTTCTTGAAGTGGCTGCCGAAGTAGAATTCGAATTCGCGCTCGACCGCGAACGAACTGCCGCGGCCAGGCTGCTATAGGCTCGGCCGTCAAGAATCACGGCGATGAGGGCGCAGAGCACTCCCGCGCCCAGCAATCCGGCATTGCCTTTCGGTTGCTGCACATAGCTCGTGATCACGCCGACCACGAGCGCGATTCCGATGGAAACGGGAAAGGCGGTTGCCAGGCCCGCCATATCAATGGCTGCGACCAGCAGCAGGTTTGCCAGATTGAAAATGGCTCCGCCGACCATGGCGAGGGTAATGTCGCCGGGATCGGCGGAGTGCACGTTAGCGATCAGATTCGAGGCATCATGAGTGGTCGTGCCCATGGTGTGTCCGAGGATGACCGAGATCAAAAAAATGCCAAGCGCGTAGTCCCAGTAGAAAAGCTCGAAGCGATAATTCTTGACGCCTTTGTAGGTGTTGGCCCAGGAACCCCAGCAGATGGCGCTGGTAATCATCATGAACAGCGCTACTCCGAGACTATGGGGCGCGTACATTGCTTCTCCTTGTGTTATGGCCGAGTAAAGCGATGGCCGAGTCGGAATCGCGCCGTAGCGTAGCGGTTGGGAGCAGCGAGTGTCAAGGCGAAAGCGGCATTCATTTTTTTGCGCCGGCTGCCGTACAATTACTCGGCAACAAAATACAGATCCCTCGCTGCGCTCGGTATGACAATTCTGACGTCTGGGGCCACGAGGTGCACATTTTATGCCGGTCGATCGCAACGAGTTTCGAAGCTTGACGAGCCATCCTGCAAAGGACAGCGAGGCGATTGCCATTCTTTCCGGACGCCCGCTTCTGCCGAATACCGGCATCCCTCTGAATCTAGACTGGGTGCGGGAGGTTCGAGTCAACACCAGCGCCGTCGAGCGGCGCGCGCTATCGCAGGTGGCGCGGCGCACGGTGAAGAAAGAATGGCAGGCGGCATGGCTACTGCGGGCCATCACCTGCATGGATTTAACCACTCTTTCTGGCGACGACACCGACGAGCGCGTCCGGCGATTGTGCGCCAAGGGACGCCATCCCATCCAGCCGGAACTGGAACAGAAACTGGGCATTGAGGATCTGCATATCAAGGTCGCGGCTATCTGCGTCTATCACACGTTTGTCGAAACGGCGCTGCACGCGCTCGAAGGCAGCGGAGTGCATGTCGCGGCCGTGTCCACCGGCTTCCCTGCTGGATTGTCGCCGCTGGCCGAACGAGTCAACGAGATTCGCCGTTCGGTTGAGGCGGGCGCGCATGAGATCGACGTGGTCATCACTCGCGGCCACGTTTTCGGAGGACGCTGGCAGGCGCTCTACGATGAAGTCGCAGCCTTCAGGCAGGCTTCTGGATCAAGGCACATGAAGGTGATTCTTGGCACCGGGGACCTGCTGACGCTGCGCAATGTGGCGCGCGCGAGCCTGGTCGCGATGATGGCCGGAGCGGACTTTATCAAAACTTCCACGGGCAAAGAACCCACGAACGCGACTCTGCCGGTGGGCCTGGTGATGGTGCGCGCGATCCGCGAATATGCGCAGCAGACCGGGATGGCGGTGGGCTTCAAGCCGGCGGGCGGAATTCGCACGGCGAAGCAGTCGATCGACTGGCTGGCCATGATGAAAGAAGAACTGGGCGACTCGTGGCTTCGCGCGGAGATGTTTCGCCTCGGCGCGAGCGGCCTGCTGGGCGACATCGAGCGGCAATTGGAACATCATGCGACGGGGCGTTATTCGGCGGATTACCGCCATCCGCTGGCGTAAAATCGCGGGCAGGAACTTTCTGACGGACTTATAAAAGAAAATATTTCTATTGTCATTCCGAGGAGCGAATACGACGAGGAATCTGCAGTTTCCTCGGCACCAGCAAACTGCGGATCCCTCGCGTTGCTCGGGATGACAAACTCAAAGAATGGGAGAAGTGAATGGCTCGACTGGTAGTGATTTACAGAAATCCAAAAGATCCGGCGGCTTTTGACAAGCATTACTTCAGCACTCACGTGCCCATCGCGAAGAAAATTCCCGGGCTTCGGAAGTATGAGGTCAGCTACGGGCCGGTTGGGGCGCCCATGGGACCATCCGATTGTCATTTGGTCGCAACCTTGTACTTTGACGATATGGCGGCCATCCAGAAAGCCTTTGCCAGCGCGGAGGGCCAGGCGGCAGCGGCCGACGTGCAGAAGTTCACAACTGATCCTCCACTCATACTTGCGTTTGACAATCGTGAGGTTTAAGCGGGGGCCGTTTGTTTCTACCGGTGAGTTGCGGGCGCAAGCGAGCGAACCCAGGTGAGTAATCAATGAGCATTGCCGAAAAATTCGTAAGCATGGAATACGGGCCGGCTCCTGAAGATTCGAAAGAAGCAGTAGCGTGGCTGGCACGTCATGGCCACCGCTTCCAGCACTTCATCGGCGGAGAGTGGCGCGCGCCGGCGGCGGGAGAATACTTCGATACCGTCGATCCGTCGAACGGCGAGAAACTTGCCTCAGTCGCACAGGGATCGGCCGCCGATATCGACGCCGCGGTTAAAGCTGCGCGCGCCGCGGCTTCCGGATGGCAGGCGCTCACTCCTCATGCTCGGGCGCGATACCTGTATGCGATTGCGCGGCTGGTGCAGAAGCATTCGCGCCTCCTGGCGGTCCTCGAGACCATGGATAACGGCAAGCCCATCCGCGAGAGCCGCGATATCGATATTCCTCTCGTCGCGCGCCATTTTTACTACCACGCGGGCTGGGCGCAGCTGTTGGATCAGGAATTTCCCGAATACGTGCCCTGCGGAGTTGTGGGACAGATCATTCCCTGGAATTTTCCACTGCTGATGCTGGCTTGGAAGATTGCTCCGGCTCTTGCGACCGGCAACACGGTCGTGTTGAAACCGGCTGAATTCACTCCCCTGACGGCGTTGGTATTTGCCGGCATCTGCCAGGAAGCTGGCTTGCCGCCGGGCGTGGTCAACATCGTCACCGGCGACGGTGCGACCGGCGAGGCTCTGGTCAAACATCCTGATGTGGATAAGATCGCCTTCACCGGGTCGACCGAGGTGGGACGCGCGATCCGCGCTGCCACGGCGACCAGCCACAAAAAGCTGTCGCTCGAGCTTGGTGGCAAGTCTCCCTTTATTGTTTTTGAAGATGCGGACCTCGACGACGCGGTCGAAGGCCTGGTCGACGGAATCTGGTTCAACCAGGGGCAGGTCTGTTGCGCGGGATCGCGTCTGCTGATGCAGGAGAGTATCGCCGAAGTGCTGCTGGCGAAGATTCAGGAGCGCATGAGCACCCTGCGCATCGGCGCCCCGCTCGATAAAGCAATAGACATCGGCGCCATTGTCGCCAAGGTGCAACTCGACCGCATTCGCAAACTGGTCGACCAGGGAGTATCGGATGGCGCGACCTGCTGGCAGCCGCAGGTTACGTTGCCGGGGCGGGGATTCTATTATCCGCCGACTTTGCTGAGCAATGTGCATCCGACCTCGGTTGTGGCGCAGCAGGAAATTTTTGGCCCGGTGCTGGCGGCGATGACGTTTCGCACTCCGGCGGAGGCTGTAGAACTGGCTAACAACACGGTCTACGGCCTAGCGGCATGCGTTTGGAGCGAGAGCATCAACGTGGCTTTGCAGGTCGCGGCGCAGATCAAGGCGGGAGTGGTCTGGGTCAACTGCACAAATCTTTTCGACGCGTCGTGCGGCTTTGGCGGATATCGCGAAAGCGGTTACGGCCGCGAGGGCGGACGCGAAGGGCTGCTCGAGTATATGGAGCCGCGCTGGTTCAAGCAGGCGCCGAAACTGGAGGAAAAGGTCGCGGGTGACGGGAGGCAGGTGTCAGGAAAGGCATCTAGCGCTGTGCACTTGGAAAACGACAATGATAGCTCGGATCCTTCCGCTATGACTCCTGCCATCGACCGCACCGTGAAGCTGTACATCGGCGGCAAACAGGCGCGCCCCGATTCGGGCTACAGCATGGAAGTCCATGCGGCGGACGGGCGCTTGCTCGGAGAAGCGCCACTAGGCAATCGAAAAGATATACGCAACGCGGTCGAGGCGGCGCGCAAGGCAACTTCGTGGGCGAAGGCTACCGCGCACAATCGCGCCCAGGTTCTTTATTACTGCGCGGAGAATTTATCGCAGCGGCGCTCTGAAATTGCGCATCGTTTAGCCGATGCCGTGGGCGAAAAGCAGGCTCTGGCGGAAATCAATCTCAGCGTCGAGCGCATTTTTTCCTACGCCGCCTGGGCCGACAAGTTTGATGGAGCGGTGCATAATCCTCCATTTCGGAATGTGGCGATCGCCATGAATGAGGCTGTGGGTACGGTTGGAGTCGTGTGTCCGCGAGAAACTCCGCTGCTTGGATTTCTCTCGCTGGTGATGCCCGCTTTGGCGATGGGGAACACGGTCATCGCCATTCCAAGCGAGACGTATCCTTTAATTACCGGCGATCTCTACCAACTTTTCGACACCAGCGATCTGCCGGGCGGCGCGCTAAATATTGTGACCGGGTATGTTTCCCAACTTCTAAAGCCGCTAGCCGAACATGATGACGTCGATGCCATCTGGTGCTTCGGCAGCGAGCCGGAGGCTGCCGCGACCAAAGCGATGTCGGTAGGGAATCTGAAACAGGTTTGGACGAACGAAGGCCGCGCCATCGACTGGTTCGATCCCAAGCTGGCTGAAGGGCGCTGGTTTCTTGAACATGCTACCCAGGTCAAGAATATCTGGGTTCCGTATGGCGAGTAGTGCTATTGAGGCATTGAGGCATTTTGTCATTGAATCATTGAAAATCCCTTTTCCTCACGATCTTCAATGATTCAATGACTAAATGGTTCAATGTCTCAATAGCAGGCCTCGAGTAAAAATCTGCTGCATCGCAAGCGTCGAAGAAGCGGCCCTCGCCATCGCATGCGGAGCCTCGGCGCTCGGCTTAGTCTCGCACATGCCGAGCGGGCCGGGCGTCATCAGCGATGCGCAAATCGCAACAATTGCCGCGTCGGTCCCGCCTGGCATCGGCACGTTCCTTCTGACGTCACGGCAAAATATCGCGGAGATCGTGGAACAGCAGCATTTCTGCCGCACGAACACGATTCAGATCTGCGATCACTTGACGCGCGGTACGCATCGCGACTTGAAAGATCTCTTGCCGGGAATCTCCGTGGTTCAGGTCATCCACGTTACCGGCCCCGAGTCCATCGGAGAAGCTGAGCGGGTGGCGCCGGAGGTGGATGCGATCCTGCTCGATTCCGGCAATCAGAAGCTGGCGGTCAAGGAACTGGGCGGCACCGGGCGGACTCATGATTGGACTCTGAGCCGCGCCATTCGCGAACGCGTCGATATTCCGATATTTCTGGCAGGCGGCCTCACGCCGCAGAACGTGGCTCAAGCGATCGAAGAGGTGGGTCCGTTCGCGCTCGATGTCTGCTCGGGCGTCAGAACCGAGGACAAGCTGGACGAATCGAAGCTCAAGCAGTTCTTTGCAGCGGTCCACACCGGAAGACCAGCGAGTTCTACGGTGGCTTGACGCTGCCGCTTCGCTCGTTGACTTTTCTGAGCCCTACAGGCAAACTCACAATTCGCCCGGCAAACGTAAAATGGGCAGTGGGATCAGCCCGGATTTGACGTAGCCACCGCGGCGGGGGCTGATTCAGGGAAACGTTCGACCATGTCTTCAAACCGGGTCTCCTACACGCTCGATTCGACGCTCGACACAGTGAACAGCGCCGAAGAGACCGCCACGCGCATGGCGACCGAGGCCGGTTTTGACGATGAAGAGGTTATGAAGATCTCTATGGCCGTGCGCGAGGCGGCGGTGAATGCGGTTTTGCATGGCAATGCCTACGACCCGAACAAAAAGGTTACACTCGCCTTTGAACGCACGCCTGCAGATCTGGTCATCGTGATCCGCGATCAGGGCAAGGGGCTCGATGCCAGCAAGATTCCCGATCCGCTGGCGCCTGATAATCTGATGAAGACCTCAGGGCGCGGAATTTTTTTGATGCGCTCGTTCATGGATGTGGTGGAAATCCACCCCTCCCAAACGGGCACCGAATTTAGAATGATTAAGCACGTCCCCGGCAATGCCGCGGACTCCAAGGAGGCTCCCCAGTGAGCATGAAGTCCAGTACTCGTCAGGTGGATGGCGTCACAATTGTCGATCTCAGCGGCCGGATCACCCTCGGCGAAGGCAGCGTAGTGCTGCGCGATACGGTGCGCGATTTACTTTCCAAGGGACAGAAGAAAATTCTGCTGAACCTCGGCGAAGTGAACTACATCGACAGCTCAGGCATCGGCGAACTCGTGAGCGCCTTCACCACCGCCAAAAATCAGGGCGGCGAACTGAAGCTGCTCAACCTCACCAAAAAAGTGCACGACCTGCTCCAGATCACCAAGCTTTACACCGTATTCGATGTGAAGGAAGACGAAGCAGCCGCAGTCAAGGCTTTTGCGTCGTAGGTGAGCGCGGCGTTTGCACCCGAAGCAACTCTGGCGGCCGGGGTACCATCCCCGGCGTTGCCACCTCATCGCGGCGAGAGTGCGCGTAACGGCGGAACCTCAAGTTCCTTTTTGGGAAGCCGCCTGCGATAATTTCTGTCTTTCTCCTCGTAGTTTCTCTTCATGATCGTACCGTGCCCCCTACAATCACATTGAGGACGCACTTTCTCGCTGCCTCTACCATCATGCGAATTCCTACTCTGTTCTCTGTGGCTGCGACCGCCATTGTGATTACCCTTGTGGCGCTCAGCGGAGTTTGCTCGGCGCGCAACGCCTCCTTGAGTGACTGCGTTTCTCTCGCCGAGGCGGGCAAGCATATAGGCCCGAACGGTTGCGTTCGCGGAACCGTCCTGCATGTCGAAGACGGGCGCAACGGATCCAAGATTCTCAACTTCTGCAAAGACAAGAACTGCCCTTTCACTGTCGTAGTGTTCCCTGCCGATCTCAAAAAAATGGGCGATGTTCACCAACTTGAGGGCAAGCAAGTCGAGATCAAGGGAACGATCCAGGATTATGAAGGACGCGCCGAGATTGTTTTGCGGCGCTCGAACCAGTTGGGCGAAGGAGCCTTCCTTTTATTTCCGCAAGTGCCCACCGAGTACGACGTCGAGCGACCGGGGCACAACAGTGCGGGAAAACCCAAGCGCCCGAAAGCCGCCAGGAAGACGGTAGTTAAGCAAGGCGAGCCGGTGCCAGTCGAAGATCCGGGAGAGCCGTAGTAGCGGAACCCATTTTTTCAGGAGTGGCAGTCCACCGGCTTCACACCATTCCTTTGCGCAACTCCTCCAGCGGATACTTTGTTCCCCGCCAGACGATGCCGTCGTTTGCTAGCGTTTGAACCATCGAGCGCAGCAGAGTGTACATGAAGAGACTTGTGCTGATGGGATGTAGAAAAAAATAGTAGGCGGGGACAGCCGACATCCCCGACATCCCGTAATAAATACCAAACAGCGAAATCAGCGCGATGGCGTATGGAAGCCTTGCCCATCCATGGGCCAGCCACACTCCCAGGAATGGCCCGAGGTTCAGAAAACCCAGGCCAATAATTGTGATGACCGTTCGCGGCCATTGAAAAGAAAGCACGGCGAAAAAGTTCTTCGTCAAATTATCCACCATGCCGAACGCGCCCTTCGCCCAGTGCAGCGAGATCAGATCCTCGCCGAAAACGTTGCGCTGCGCGAAGCCGGCATTTTTGATCACCTTGCCGAGTTTCATGTCGTCGACCACCTCCATGCGCAGCGCTTTGTAGGTGCCGACCGCTTCATACACCGAGCGCCGCACAAGGTTGAAAGCGCCCACGCCCATGTGGTCGCGCGCTTTGGGATCGGCCACCTTCCAAGGACGGTGCCCGAAGACGAAGAGCGCTTGGAAGAAAGCGATCATCATTCTCTCGCTCGGGCGCTTCATGATCATCCGCGGGAACAAGACGACGTGATCGGCGCGCTCGGATTCCGCGTAGGCGATGGCGCGACGCACGCCATCGGGCCGAAACAGGACGTCGGCGTCAGTAAAGAGCAGCCAGTCTCCACTGGCTTGTTGAGTGGCGCTCCACATGGCGTGAGTTTTGCCCATCCAGCCCTTGGGGAGTTCCGAGATGTGGATCACCTTCAAGCGTGTATCGCGGACACTCCCTTCGACTTCGCTCAGGGCGGGCTTGTCCGCGCCCGCACCACCCGGGATCTCTGCCGCCAGTTCATCCATGATTTCGCCGGTGCGATCGGTGGAGCGGTCGTCGACGGCGATGATTTCGTAGTTGGGGTAATCGAGAGCGAGCAAGTGCGTCATGGTCGCGCGAATATCTGCTTCCTCATTACGCGCCGGAACGATGATGCTGACTCGCGGCACCTCTCCGTCCGGGGCTGCCGGGGTGCGGTCCCACTCTGGCCGCGCAATGTCAGCCACCTGCGGCATCCCAAGCGCGGCCTCGACGATGCGGGAGACCCAGGCCAGGGCGAGGATGCCGCCTGCTATCCAAATCAAAATTTGCCAATGCATTCTGCTGTGGAAGATGCTCCTGAAGGGATTTACGATGCCGCTGGTTCTTTGCCGATTTTGATGGGTGGGGCAAATCGCATGCCGTAGAACAGTATGGCAGAGGAGAGTGCGATCGCAACGACCGGCCCGAGAAAAGCAAGTTGCAGCGAATACTTGTCGGATACGTATCCGATCAGCGCCGCCGACGGCACATCGCCCAGCAGGTGGAAAATAAAAATGTTGACGGCCAAAGCAGTGGCGCGCACATGCGGGCCCACCGAATCGATCACCGCAGCATTCAGCGGACCGGTGTTGAAGAGCAGCAAAAACTCGGCCACAAAGATGCCAACGACCATGGGCCGGCCGCTCGCAAACAACGCCACGCACATGGCCGGAATCCCCAACCCTAGACTCACTGCCGACACCAGGTAATGTGCAGATTTATTTCGTCGCAACAACCGATCCGCGAGCCATCCTCCGGCGAGCGACGCTGCCAGGCCATTGACGATAGTGCTTGACGCAAAGATAAGGTTCGCTCCCAGCACGCTGTAGCCGCGCGCCCGTTGCAAGAATGTCGGCTCCCATACCTGAAGCCCTCCCAGCGCGAACGTCATCATCGCCATGCCCAGAGTGGCCGTGAGGAAGGCGCGATTGTGGAGCAAGCTCTTGAGCGTGTCCCGCTCCGGAAGCTTGCTTTCGGGCGTGTCGAACTGGCCCAGCGTCGGCTCCGGAATCAACAACAATAGCAACGCCAACAAAATGCCGGGCGCGGCCCCAACATAAAAAGGCGCACGCCAGCCGTACTTCGGGCCCATGATCCCGCCCAGAAGATATCCGAGCGCAGTCCCAACCGGAAGCGCGAGATAAAAAATCCCCATGACTCGCCCGCGTTTTTCGACTGGAAACATGTCCGCGACAAACGTGGGAGACAGAATGACGAAGCTGGCTTCGCCAATGCCGACCAGGGTGTGACGAATCAGCAGTCCATTGAAGTTCGAAGTAATGGCAGTGAGCAGAGTCGCCCCGCTCCACACCAAAGCCCCAGCTACGATGACGGCCTTCCGCGAGAAACGCAGCGAAAGGGGCCCCATGAAAGGCGCCGCACACATGTAAAAAATGAAGAAGACGCTGGTGAGGAGGCCGAAGGCCAGATCGCTGCGATGGAATTCCGCTTTGACCAGGTCCTGCACAGCAAACAGCACCGAGCGATCGATGTAATTGAGCAGGTTCAGCGCCGTCAAAAGCGCCAGCGCCGTCCGAGGATAGAGTTTCGCCGCCGTCACAGGTCGAGCGAATATAGCATGGGGATGACGAGATTGCGGAAGCCGATGTGTCTCATGAAAAATTATCGCTTCCGCTTCTTCTTCTCCCGCAGCCAGCGCGCAATCACCACCGTCGAAATCCCTCCCCGCGGACGGAACTCCCCTTTCACCTCCGCCCACACGGGCTTGGCCCAGCGCACTACGTCTTCGAGCACCTGGTTCACCACGTTCTCCTGAAAGATGCCGAGATTGCGGTAGGTTTGCAGATATTCTTTCAGCGACTTCAACTCGAGACACAGGCGATCGGGCTCATAGCGGATCATGATGTTGCCGAAATCGGGCAACCCGGTCTTTGGGCAGACAGAAGTAAACTCGGGGTCGTCCACTACGATTTCATATCCTGATTTTCCAGAACCAGGAAACTGGTTGGGCCAGGTTTCAATCTCGGGGAAGGCGTGATTGAGCCCTGCGCTGGCATGCTCCGCCGTGTAATGCGGCGATGGATTGCGAGAAGATGGATTGCGGTGAGAGGAAGCCTTCGGCATCGGTCTATTGTACCTAGAGCGAAATCTGTCCGCGCCTCTGCGGCCAACCGGCGGCCCGTTGCATCTAACTAATGTAATTCTCTAACCCGGATTTATCTGCCTCAGAAGCAGGTAGATAATATAGATTGAAGGTTACGCTTTTCCTTGCATGCCATTGAATGGGAACAGTTCGGGACGCCAGCCGCGGCGTTGGTGGGTGACTGCGCTCGCCATCTTCGCGGCCGTCGTCGTGCTGGCGGCCTTCATCACGCATCGTGACGAGTCGATCGCCGTGCGCACTGCCGTGGTTGAGAAGGGCAAGATCCGCAGCGTGATCGCCACTAACGGCAAAATTGAGCCCGTCGATAATTTCGAAGCGCACTCTCCCATCCCCGCCAAAATCAATCGCGTGTTCATCAAGGAAGGCGATGCGGTCAAGAAAGGCCAGTTACTCATCGTCCTCGACGATGCCAACATTCGCGCCCATGCGGCGCAGGCGCAAACCCAACTCAAAACCGCCGAGGCGGACCTGAGCGCAGCGCAGCGCGGCGGGATCCAGGAAGAAGTCCTGAGCCTCGAAGCTCAACTCGTAAAAGCGCACACCGAACGCGACTCCGCGCAGCACAATCTGGACGCGTTGAAAAAACTGCAGCAGCAGGGAGCAGCCACCGCCGGTGAAGTTCGCTCCGCCGAAGACACCCTGGCGACGGCCGAGGCGCAGCTGAAATTTCTGCAGCAAAAACAGACGAAGCGTTATTCCAGCGCGGAGTTAGCGCGCCTGCAGGCGCAGGAGGCCGGCGCTCAGGCCGGGTACAGTGCCGAGGTCGACGTGCTCGCGCAAACCAACGTGCGTGCTCCGTTTGACGGAATCGTCTACTCGCTGCCGGTTAAGCAGGGCGGCTTTGTCAACGGCGGCGATCTGCTGCTGCAGATGTCCGACCTGCGCAAGGTGCTGGTGCGCGCTTTTGTCGATGAACCGGACGTGGGCAGACTGGCTGCGGGAGACTCCATCGAAATCACCTGGGACGCAGTGCCGGGGCGCGTGTGGCGCGCCGCAGTAACTTCCGTTCCCTCGACGGTCAAGTTGCGCGGCACGCGCAACGTCGGCGAAACGACCAGCATCGTCGACAATCAGGATTTAAAACTTCTGCCCAACACCAACGTTGGCGTCACCATCGTGGTCGCCGAGCACGACAATGTGCTGATATTGCCGCGGGAAGCGGTGCGCATGGATGATTCCAAGCCTTACGTTCTGCAGGTTTCGGGCCACGAACTGAAACGCCGGAATGTGGAAACCACGCTATCCAGTCTCACCCAGGTCGAAGTGGCCAGCGGCCTTTCCGCCGGGGATGTGGTGGCGATCAATTCGTTGAACGGCAAAACGATTGGCGATCGCACCCAGGTAAAATTTGAAACACGATAATTTTCAGGAGCTGACCTTTTTCAGGATTTGAACCGCAGATGATGACCAGGATTCTTAACGTCTTTTTTGTTCTGATAGTGCTGCTTGCTTCCGCGGCCATTAGCCTCGCGGATTCCGCCAAAGACATGCTGGAAGCGGGCCGGATTGATGAAGCGATCGCCGAGTTGAACACGCGCCTGGCTTCGGCGCCTGATGCAGCCTCCTCGAACCTGCTTTGCCGGGCATATTTTGCGATTGGTGATTGGGATGGCGCCGTTTCCGCCTGCAAGACTGCGGTGTCCCTGGACCCGAATAACGGCCGTTATCACTTATGGCTGGGGCGGATGTATGGCGAAAAGGCGGACCGCTCGAATTTTCTGAGCGCGGTGGGCTTCGCGGGTAAGGTGCGGGCTGAATTGGAGCGCGCCGTTCAACTGAATCCGCAAGATGTCGAAGCCCGAGTCGACCTGGCGGAATTTTACGCCGAAGCACCGGGCATTGTCGGGGGCGGACAGCAGAAAGCACTCGCCCAGGCAAAAGCGCTGGCCACGCTGAGTCCGGGCCGCGAGCATTGGGTTTACGCTCATATTGCTGAAAAAAACAAAGACCTGGTCACCGCGGAGCGCGAATATCGTCAATATGTGGATTTGAGCCAGGGCGACTCTGAGGCGTGGCTCAATCTGGCTCTTTTTCTCCGCCGTCAAAAACGCTTCGACGAAGTGGAGAAAGCCATCGTTCAACTCAGTCATGCTCCCATGACGAAACCCGATACGCTGGTGGAGGCTGCCGAAATTCTGTACCATGCCGGCCGCAACTATCCGCTCGCAACGGAGCTCCTGCGGCGTTATCTGAACTCGGGTCCGGTGGAAGCGGCTCCCGCTTTCAAGGCGCACTACGTGCTGGGAGAGTTGTTGGAACTGCAAGGAGACAAGGCGGGCGCGGCGCAGCAATACCGCACGTCCTTGTCGCTGGTCCGGAATTTTGGCCTCGCGCAGCAGGCGCTCAGCCGCGTCGCGCGCTGAGTTGCCGCCGCAGGTTCCCTTCTGCGAGGCGCCTGTCCCCATCTTCGGCTGTTTCTGGCCGCTTCCTGCCAACTTCAAAATATTGACACTGTCCAGCTGGCTTGGAGGCGCACTACAATCTCTGCCACCGGCGGACCTGCGTCTTGAATCATCCGCCGACGGATCATGCGTCTGCGTCTGTGCATCGAAAGTGAGGCGTCAGACTTGACTCCCAGGCGCTCCCAGGTAGTAACCGAAATCCAGAGATGCCTCAGCGACAATAGACAAGAGACGAAATAAGGGGACGAGATGATACTTCGATTGCAGAGGCGCTTGCGCTTCCTTCATCTGCTGGCATTTCTGGCGGCCATGTTGACGGTGGCAATGCGCGCGCACGCTGAACCCTTGCCGCTAGAGCGCGCGATTCGGTTGGCGTTGGCCCACAGCACGGTCTCAGCGATTGCAGATGCCGATGTGCAGAAGGCGTTCGCCACCTATCGCGAGCTTCGCGACGGCTATGTACCCCAGCTCACGGTCGGATCGGGGCTCGGCTGGTCCTACGGATTTCCGCTGACCATCGAAGGCTCCGCGCCGGCGATCGTGAACGCGACGTCGCAAAGCACAATCCTGAATTTCTCGCAGCGGCAATTTACGAATGCGGCGAAGACCGACTGGCGCGCTTCCGAATTTCAGAATAAGGATCAGCGCAACACCATCATTCAGGATGTGGCCCTGACCTATGCCGAACTGGTGAAGTGGGAGGCGCGACTTCTGC
The DNA here is from genome assembly GCA_963775845.1 of uncultured Acidobacteriaceae bacterium. Classification (GTDB taxonomy): domain Bacteria; phylum Acidobacteriota; class Terriglobia; order Terriglobales; family Acidobacteriaceae; genus Acidiflorens. Next base: position 1,225,855 of record CAVZKN010000003.1, read on the forward strand.
GTTTGCAGGAGTACGAGACGCAGGCTCGGCAAATGGAACAGGCGGTCATCGACCGCCAGCAGGCCGGTGTGGATAGCACTGTGGACGTCAACAAAGCGAAACTGACCAGCGCGCACGTGCGTCTTCATCAAGCTCGGGCGCGGGGCTCGGCGGACGCGCTTCGCCATCATCTGTCGATTCTGACCGGCTTGCCCGTCTCCACCATCGAAGTCGCGACCGACACGATTCCGGCGCTGCCGCCAATGGCGGACGATACCAATACCACCGAAAAGGCGGTTGCCTCCAGCCCGGCCATCAAGTTTGCCGAAGAACATTCGCTGGCGGAATCGATGCGGGCCGTGGCCGAGCGTCGTGCGCTCTATCCGACTATCGATTTTTCCGCACAGTATGCGCGCCTTTCTACCATCAATAACTACAATCTCTATTACCGGAAGTTTCAGCCGGATAACGCCACCGTAGGCTTCGCTCTCAAGATTCCGATATTCAACGCCGCGCAGAAGGCCAAAGCGGCGGCGGCGAAGGCGGAAGCCATCAAGGCAAAGAAGCAAGCCGACGCGGCGCGCGACCAGGTAGAAGAAGAAACGCTGCGCCTTCGCCATGCCGCCGAACAATCCGGCGCGGCGCGCGAGGTGGCCGAGTTGGAGTACCAACTCGCGCAATCGAACCTCGAAGCCGTGCAGACCCGGGTTGATGCCAAGACCGGCACTCTCCATGAGTTGGCAGATGCGCGGGTGCAGGCAGCCGAACGTTTCCTGCTATTTCAGGATGCGGATTTTGAATACCAGCGCGCCCGCGTGAGCCTGCTGCGCGCGACCGGCGACCTCGAAAGTTGGGCGCTGCCAGCCGCGACAACGAGCGCGACTCCTGCGGCAAAATAACGCATCCAACCCTTTAGCCAGCGAGTGCCCGATTACTGCGGCTCAATGCGCGAAAGCGACGTTCGGCCCGCTTCCTTTGCCCTTTTGAAGCGGCCTAAGGCACACTTGGACAATGAGTTCCGAGGTTTCCGGGCACCGCCGCTGCGTACCTGGTTGGTAGCGTCACGCGGGGTGTGGGGCGCAATTTAAGGTGATAAAATAGAGACTCCCAATATGCCATTGAAAACACTGTTTCTGAATCCGCCTTCCTTTGAAAACTTTGATGGAGGCGCCGGCTCGCGCTGGCCTGCCACGCGCGAGATTGAATCGTACTGGTACCCGGTCTGGCTCGCCTATCCGACCGGAATGCTCGAGGGCGCACGCCTGCTCGATGCTCCTCCACACCACATCACGGCAGAAGAGACCATCCGCACCTGCAAGGATTACGAACTGCTGGTGCTCTTCACCAGCACTCCCGGATTCGCCGGCGACATTCGCATTGCCGAAGCCATTAAAGACAGCAATCCCCACATCAAGATCGCCTTTGTCGGACCGCACGTCAGCGTGATGCCCGAAAAATGCCTGATGGATAACCCGGTCATCGACGTGATCTGCCGCAAGGAATTCGATTATTCGATTGTCGAATATGCCCAGGGCAAGCCGCTCGAAGACATCCTCGGCATTTCTTATCGCAAGAACGGCAAGGCCGTGCACAATGCCGACCGGCCTACAATTCAGGACCTCGATTCGCTGCCGCACGTAACCGATGTTTACCGGCGCGATCTCGACGTCCGCCGCTACAACGTGCCCTTTCTGCTGCATCCTTTTGTCTCGCTTTATACCACGCGCGGATGCCCCGCCCAGTGCACCTTCTGCCTGTGGCCGCAAACCTTGAGCGGACACCCGTGGCGCAAACGCTCCACCGATGACGTGGCGCGCGAGATGGCCAAGGCCAAAGAATATTGGCCCTACGTCAAGGAATTTTTCTTCGACGACGATACCTTCAACCTGCAAGCTGCTCGCACCGAGGAATTATGCGCCAAGCTCAAGCCGCTGGGTCTGACCTGGTCTTGCACCTCGCGCGTCACCACCAGCTATGAAACCCTGAAGGCCATGAAGGAGGCTGGATGCCGGCTGCTTATTGTCGGCTACGAATCCGGCGATCCGCAGATTCTGAAGAACATCAAGAAAGGCGCAACCGTTGAGCGCGCCCGGCAATTTACCAAGGATTGCCACAAGCTCGGGCTCGTCGTGCACGGAGATTTTATTCTCGGCCTGCCCGGAGAAACGCGCGAGACCATCAAGAACACCATCAACTTCGCCAAGGAACTCGACGTCGAAACGATTCAAGTTTCAGTCGCCCACGCCTTCCCGGGAACCGAATTGCACGAGGCCGCTCTAAAAAATGGCTTCATCAAAGCCGAGACGAAGATGGCGGACGAACTTGGACATCAGATGGTGCAGATCGAGTATCCGGGTCTGCCCGCGACGGAGATTATGGAGGCAGTCCATGACTTCTACGACGCGTATTATTTCCGTCCGAAGGCTGCTTACCGCATCTTGAGAAAAGCAATGTTTGACAACTCCGAGCGCAAGCGGCTCTACAAAGAGGCGCGGAGCTTTCTGAAATTGCGGGCGCAGCGCCACAAGTGGGTCAAGGAGCAGAACCGCAACGGCAAGAATGAAGCGCCTGCTCCAGAACCGGCGAAGGCCTGAGGCGATTAAGACATTGAATCATTGAGGCATTGAATCATTGAAAATCCAGAGACTTTGACTTTCAATGATTCAATGCCTCAATCACTCAATGATTCAATGGGTTTTCTCACTTGAACTTTCGCAAATACCTCGTTCTGGCGGGAATTACCATCTTCAGCACCATTGGTGATTCCTTGTTGTCTCGCGGCATGAAGGAACTTGGTGGCGCTTCCCTCCACAATATTTCTGGCCTTCTGCTGGCGATTCTCAATCCCTGGGTGACTGCTGGAATCGTGTTGTTGCTGACATTCTTTGCCTGTTACATGTCCGCTCTCTCCTGGGCCGATCTGACTTATGTTCTGCCCGCCACATCGCTCGGCTACGTTCTGGTCGCGCTCGTTGGGCATTTCGGTTTTCATGAAGAGATTTCGGTGACGCGCTGGCTAGGCATCGCTTTGATCGCCGCTGGCGTGGGAATCGTGGCTGCCGGTCCCTCGCTTACGTCGCGCCGGCAATCTGAATCTCTTGCCGAGACCGGCGTTTCTCAGGAGATGAAGTCATGAGAGAACTCTACGCCTGGGCGGCGATTGGACTGATCATTCTTGCCTCCACGACCGGCGACGTTCTTCTTTCCTACTCGATGAAGAGCGTCGGCGACGTTGGCCAACTGTGGAAACGCCGCGGACTGCTAGCAGTGGTAGTCCGCATTTTGGCAACCCCCACGTTTTTTCCGGGAGTCTTCGCCATGGGAGTCGCCTTCTACAGCCTGCTCTTCGCCCTCTCCTGGGGGAATCTCAGCCTCGTCGTTCCCGCCTCGGCCTCGCTGACTTTTGTGGCGAATGCGGTGGCGGCGCGCATCTTTCTGCATGAACGCGTCGGCCACCGGCGCTGGATTGCGGCCCTGCTGGTCGCCGGCGGCGTCGTCCTGATGGCCATATGAAAACCAGAGTGTGTGATTTTCTCTACCTAGCCGAATAAATTCACCGGCACGATCAATCTTTCTTCTTCATTCCGAGCCGGGCCGGACGCCTTCCGCTCTGCGCATTTGCTGCTCGCCGGACTCGCGGGTTGCAACAGCGAAAATCGCTGGCTCAACAGCGACGACCGCAGCGTTCGCTGCTCTAATTCTGATCGCAGCGCCTCGTCGTCTTCCTCCCGGCGATGCGCTTTCAGTTTGGTCATCAGCGCCTGGAGTCGCGCCAATTCCATGAGCAATTCCTCGAGCAGGTCTTTGCCCCCGGCGCTCAAGTGGACGAACTCTACCCCTGCAATCGACCGTCCGCGAATTGTTTTCACCGCCCCGGTGGCGCGGAAGGATGCGGCATTCACCCGTAACACAAATTCGGCGAGTTCCCCACGATTCATGGGCCTTGGCGTCTCTATCGAACATCCACCGAGCCCGAGATCCCGAATGGACCCTGGAACCAGAATGCCGGTAGCAGGCAGGCAATTGATCTCAGCGCGGCCACCGCAACTGAATCGCGGCGTGCGCCGCCGGTTTTCCCCGGCGCGTTCGTTACTCAACACATCGTTGTTGGAAAGATCCTCGATTGCCTTGGCGCGCTCCGGCATATCACTAAGATCGTTCATCATGCCGGAATTCTTGAGGATTTGCCGCGCGGGTAACATCAGGTCGCAAACTGAAGTAATCTCACGCGTAGAGCGAGGCTACCCCAAGAGCTTCATGAGGCCACTCGCCGGCAGGTCAGCGACGAGGAAGCGGGCGCTCTTGTTGCCGGTGGATTGCACCAGAGCTTCGGCGGCCAGGTAGCCGCTCCGCACCGCGCTCTCCATGGTGGCGGGCCACCCCGTAGCGATCCAGTCCCCCGCCAGAAAAAGCCGCGGCCAGTCCGTTTCGGGCCGAGGACGATACTGGTCGATTCCCGGACGCGGCGAATACGTGGCATGCACTTCTTTGATCACGGTGGATTTCAGCAGCTTCGCTTCGCGCACACGCGGGAAAAACTCCTGGGCCTCTTGCACCGCCATCTCCACGATCTCCGACTTCGGTTTTTCCACCAGGCTACGCGAACAACTGACCACCAGTTCGATGTAGCTTCCATCCCCATCCTTAGTATCGCGCGCAGCAATGAGCCGCGATTTGTGAAACATCCACTGGATCGTGCGATCGAGCAGAACAGCGTGGTCGAGTTCGCTGATCTGGCGATCGAACCAGAGATGGATTCCCGTAATCGGCGATGGCGAGAATTCTCGCAATGCAGCGGCTAGGGGTGCGGATGGCGGAGTTTCGGGCAGCATCCGGCCGAGCCCATCAAAAGGTACAGCCAAAACAAGATAGTCGAATTCCCGCTCCACTCCATTCGCGATCACACTTACCCGCGAAGAGCCAGCCTGAAATGATTCCACGCCAGCCCGCAATTGAACCTCTCCGCCACGCGTGCGAATGTAGTCTCCAGCCGTGTTGTATAGCTCGGTAAGCGGGACGATCGGAATTCCCATGCGCCCTGCGGCAGCTGATTTGAGAAACGATTCGCGCACGACCTGCGCCGCATAAGGCACAGACACCTGATCGAGTTCTTCATTCAACGCGCTGACCAGGATCGTCTTCCAGAAGCGCTCAATGGCTTGCCGGGTTTGTCCATGGCGCTGCAACCATGCGAGAAACGATTCGCCCCGGTCCTCGGGCATGCCTGGAGCAAGCGCGGCCATGGCGCGGCTGACCGACAGTTTGTCCATGAAACTCAGGCATTGCGCACGCAAGAACGCCGGCGCTGTATGCAGTGGCGCGGGGAGGGCCGAGGGCTTTATCACCGAGGCGCGTCCACCCGGCTCGATGAAGGTCAGTTCCTCGTACCAGCGAATCTTGTTCTCGACTCCAGCGCGGCGGTAGAAATCGACCAGGTTGGTGCAGCATCCGAGCAAAACATGCTGGCAATTGTCAACAATCTCGCCGGTGCCCGGATGTTGGTAAGAGGAAGCGCGTCCGCCCAGGTACGGACGTCGTTCAAAGAGCGAGACGCGAAATCCGGCTTCGGCCAGGGCGCATCCGGCAGCGAGGCCGGCCAAGCCGCCTCCCGCAATTGCGACCGTAGCGAGGTGAGATGACTGAGCCGTCTGGCGCGGGGCAGGCGACGGCAAACTGGCAGCGATGGGCGACGGCATCAGAACAGGCGTTTCACGATTCCCTTTCCCAGGATCGTGACCTTTTCCAGAACCGTCAATCGTACGCGCTCGCCGAAGACGTCGTATTGGTTGGCCGCGATCTTCTCCAGCAAGCGGCGATAAATGGTGATCAGCACCCACAGCGCTGGCTGGCTGTCTTCATTCACCAGCGGGACCAACTCTTCTCCGGCGCGATAACCATCCCGGGCACGGTCCGCTTCCAGCGCCAGCAGCGGGCGAATGCGAGCCATATCGACTTGTGGCGCGGCCAGGTCGGCGGCGGTGAGTCCGAACTGCTGCATATCTTCCTGCGGAAAATATATCCGCCGCACGCCGACATCTTCTTTCACGTCGCGGATGATATTGGTCAGCTGAAACGCCAGCCCGCAGCGCTCCGCCAGCGACTCAGCCGCGGGATCGCGATAGCCGAAAATTTTGATGCACACCAGTCCAACCACCGAAGCCACGCCGTAGCAGTACTGGCGCAGCTCTTCAAAAGTCTGGTAGCGGGCAGCCAGCGTGGCTGCAGGCGCGGCTTCCGGATCGAGCGGTTCGAGATCGGCAGCGGTTCCAAAAGCGAGCTGGTCGAGCAAGCCAATCGGAATCTGAAAAGTGCGCTGCGCATCCGTCAGCGCCAGCAGAACGGGATCATCCGTGGGCTGCGCTGCCAGCGCGCGATGGACTTTGTTCAGCCAGTCGGCGAGTTTGTCCTGGCGATCATCGGGGCTCAGCGTGTTGTCGTCGGCGATGTCGTCGCAGCGCCGCATGAAGGCGTACACCGCACTCAAGGCATTGCGCTTGCGCTTGGGCAGCACCATGAATCCGTAATAGAAATTCTTCGCCGCCGCGCGCGCGATGCTGCGGCAGACGGAGTACGCCACCTCAAGTTGAGAAGCAGTCGGGGCAAACTGGACCGGCGGATTTTCCACGGCGGCGCTCATCGTGATGCTTGCTTTCCCAATCGCCGGGGCAGCACCTTGCCCAGCGCCGCGCCCGCTACCAGGGCCAGCTTACGGGCTTTGGAGATTGCCGGCCGACGCCCCAGAACAGCATAATGCTGGCGCTCGATGGCATTCAGAATTTCTTGTCCGCCGCGGCTGAACAGTGCGATGTCGATGGCCAACGCGCGATCGACCTTGCCCACCAGCGGCAGGCCTTGCGCGAACCATTCCCGAGCACGATCAAGTTCAAACTTCATCATCTCGCGGAAGGCGACCGAGTTATCGCCAGCCGCGATGCCATCCTCGCTCACACCGAAGCGCCGCAGGTCTTCCAGCGGAAGGTAGATCCGCCCTTTGGAAAAATCCGCGCTCACATCTTGCCAAAAATTTGCCAGCTGCAACGCAGTGCAGGTATAGTCGCACAACTTCTGACGTTCGGCATCGTGGTATCCGCAGAGATAAAGCACAAGATGGCCGACGGGATTTGCCGAATATCTGCAATAGCCGAGCAGATCGTCGAAAGATTCGTAGCGTGCGGTGCGTTGATCCTGCCGGAATGCGGTCAGGAGATCGGCAAACTCATGCTTCGGAATTTCAAACCGACGCACGGTCTCAGCCAGCGCGACAAATACAGGATGCCGCGGACTGCTGTCGTAGCAGGCATTCAACTCCGCCTCCCATTGATCGAGCAGTTGTAAAGATGCCATGGGGTCGCCGGTTTCGTCGCCGAGGTCGTCGGAGATGCGGCAATAGGCATAGACATTGAAAAAATGCTGCCGCAGGTGTTGGGGAAGAAACCAGGAGGCAACCGAAAAATTTTCGTAATGCGACCGCGCCAGACGCCGGCAATATTGTTGCGCCTCAACGAGTGTGGGCGGATGCTCAGGGATGGCATACTCCGGCGGCAGCGCGCTCCATGCGGAAGCCGGCGGCGTCATCGTAGGGTGGGGTGTGACTGTGGTCATGAAAATTTGCTGAAATCATGTTGTCATCCTGAGCGACCGGGGTCCCCAGCGCGCCCGCTTTTGGCGGGATGGGGGGGAGCGAAGGATGACAATCCTAAAGCCAAAATTTTAAATAGCCAGCGTTCAGTGCCCCGGAATGATCGCGGTCTTGATATCCCCGTTGCGGTTCAGCATGTGGCGCAGAACGTCCTGCAAACGCGACAACGGCGCTTCGCCGGTGATGTAGTCGTTGCCCAGAACTTTTCTCTCCGCAATCAGATTAAAAGCCCGGCGCACCGTTTCGGGCGTATGGTGGAAAGTCGCTTTCAACGTAACCTCTGAATAATGCAAGCGGTTAGTATCCAATTGCACCTTGCTTCCCGCCGCGCAGCCGCCAAAGAAATTCACCGTGCCGCCTTTGCGCACCATGTTCACCGCCCACTCCCACGCCTCGGGACGGCCCACCGCTTCGATGGCCACATCCGCTCCTCGCCGCTCCGGACTCAGCTCGCGCACGGCTTCCACCGGATCTTTCACCTTTGTAATCTGCACCACCTCGTGCGCGCCTTTTTTGCGCGCCAGCGTCACCTGCGAATCGCGCTTCACCACCGCAATCACATTGCATCCGATAGCTTTCGCCACCTGCACAAACATCAGGCCAATGGGACCGCCGCCGATCACCGCGACCGTGTCGCCGATCTCCACTCCCGTCTCGTGCAGACCGCGCAGAACGCAGGCTAGCGGCTCGGTCATGGCCGCGTCCTCGAAGCTGACATTCGCGGGCACGGTGAGCATATTGGTTTCAACAATGCGCCTCGGAATCCGGATGTACTCGGCATAGGCGCCGTTGTTGAAGAGCAGGTCTTCACAGAGATTTAACTGGTGCTTTGAACAATAAAAGCACATGCCGCAAGGCGCGGAGTTCAGCGCTACCACCCGGCTGCCTTTTTTGAAGCCGCGCACGCCGTCCCCAACTTCTTCGATCGTGCCCGCCAGTTCATGCCCGAAGAGCGCCGGCGGCACAATCATGCGCGCGTGATAACCGCGCTGATACACCTTCAAATCCGTGCCACAGGTCAGCGCGACATGCACCTTGACCAGAACTTCGCCTTCGCCCAAGCGGGGAATCGGCACTTTCTCGATCTTGATATCTTCTTTGCCGTAGAGAACGGCCGCTGTCATCTTGCCATTCACAATTGATGTCCTTCCCACGACTCCGGCCTGCCCGGCTGGATCACGATCTTCATCGAGTCCGGTCGAGGATGGGCGGCCAGATTCAGCGCTTCCACACCGCGTTCAAGCGGGAAACGGTGGCTGATAAGCCGTTTCAGATCCATCTCACGGTTCATCACAAACCGCACTGACTCCTCCTGCAAATCAACCGACGCACTGTAGGACCCAAGCAATGCTTTTTCATCGACGCATACCGCCGCTGGATCAATCGTCGCTTCGCCGCGCGCCGTTTGCGCAAACAGCAACACTCGGCCACCTGCACGCGCCGCATCCATGGCGGGCCGAATCAGGTTGTTACCGCCGACGGCCAGAATCACGGCGTCTGCGCCGCGTTCCTCCGTCATTTCACGCACGGTTTTCCCAACATCGGCCTTCGAAGCGTCGATTGTAAGATTGAGGCCGAAGCCACTGGCCATTGTAAGCCTCGCAGCATACAAATCGGAAGTGATCACCCTTGCGCCCGTGCGCTTGGCCAGAGTGGCCAGAATCAGACCGATCGGACCCTGCCCAATCACAAGCACGGTCTCACCCTTTTCCAAACGAAGGGTCTCAATACCTTTGATGCAGGTATTGACCGGTTCGACAAAGCAGGCCTGCTCGAAACTGATGCCATCCGGGATGCGCACGGTACCTTTTTCGACGATCCAAGCCATCACCCGCACGTATTCGGCAAAGCCTCCGCCGGAGGGTTCGAAGCCCGCGGTACAGCCGACTTTCTTGTAGGTCGCGCACTGCGCAAACGTTTTATGGCGGCAGTAATAACATTCCCGGCAGGGAACGTGGTGAAATACCACGATCCGTTCGCCTTCGCTGAATGTGGTAACGCCTTTGCCAAGTCTTGCGATCACGCCCGCGGTCTCATGTCCAAAGATGCGCGGCGCGGAGTGTGAGCCCGTCGCGATCTTTTTGAGATCCGTCCCACAGATGCCGCAGGTGTGCACCCGAACCAGCATCTCGCCCGCGCCGATCTCCGGCACCGGCACCTTTTCCAGGCGGACGTCATTCACGCCGCGATACACCGCGGCCGCCATGGTTGAAGGCACCGCCTTACTTTTTGGGGAGGAAGTATTCTGCCTCGGGTCTTCAGCAGTCTTTTCCACGGATGCTGTCGTGATTGGAGCTATTGCCATAAATTGTTTTGCGTTTCCCTATTGCTTCCCCGTGGCCCGAGTATGAACTTCGAAACCGCCGTGCGTATGTGCGCCAGCGCACTTTGTCTCTATTGGATGCAACCTTCTTGGATTCAGATCAGGCATCGAGTGATTCACCAGAGATTGAGGGCTGACCAGACCGCTGACTTTGATTCTCGCGGGCAATATATTTTGCCAGCGCCCGGCAAAGAGTGCGGCTTGCTTTCCTGCTGTTCCGCTCTAAAGCAATCGTCCGTCGCCAGAGCCACGGACGTAGCGCAACGTGCATCGCAAAGCCCGCATAGCGAAACTGCCCTTGCGCGGAAACAAACTCATTCACCGGCGGCATCGCGAACTCGAGCTCATCGGAAATCGCCTTCAACGCGGCAAACCCGATCCCGCGCGCCTCTGCTCCTCTCGCCACATGCGCCCCTTCCATGTCTACCGCGAGAGCGCCATAAGCGTCAGCCAGACGCCGCTTCTCATCGCGATCAACGACCGCCATCGCGCTCACGACCGTTCCGTTTCCCGATCCGATGTCGGTGCGCGAACCGTCGGCGCCGTTCACCACTACGCGCGGCTCGACTATGTCGGCCACCTTCAGTGATGAATTCAAAGCTCCCGCAAATCCAACCGAGATGATCTTCGACGGATGCGCTTCCTGAATCACCGCTTCTGTCGCGCGCCGTCCTTGCTCGGCGCCAATCCCACTGCAAATCGCAACCACCCTGCCGCCGGCGCCATTCACCGTCTCGAACAGCGGATACCGGCGTCCGTCGAACCATATCTCCCGCGCCTTCCAGCCGCGGACCAGAGGAGCAATCTCTTCCTTGATGGCCGAAACCAACGCTATTCGCGCTTGCTGCTTTAGCTCGGTCGAAATGGAGTCAGGCATAGGCGTTCGCGCGGAACCACTCCACCGATCGGCGCATCGCGCCATCCACCGGTACCATCTTCCAGCCCAGTTCCCTCTCCGCTTTCGCCGAACTCACAAACATCATCTTGCTTCCCATGCGCACCGCGTCAATCGTCGCGCGCGGTTCGCGGCCCAGAAGCCGGCCCGTCACCATCTCGTCCACTACTCCCGTAGCCAGCGCAAAAATATAAGGCAGCTTCACCGTCGGCGAAGGCAAGCCGGTAATCGCAGCGAGCCGGTCGAGAATTTGCTTCAGCGTCAGGTTTTCTCCACCTAAAATATAGCGCTCGCCCGACCTTCCCTTTTCCAGCGCCTGCACATGGCCGCGAGCGCATTCCGTCGCATCCACCAGGTTCAAGCCCGTTTCCACGTACGCCGGAAATTTTCGCCTCAGGAAATCGACAACGATTCTTCCCGTAGGAGTCGGCTTGATATCGCGCTCTCCGATCGGCGTCGAGGGATTCACGATCACCACATCGACTCCCGACTTCGCCGCTTCGACCGCGACTTGCTCCGCCATGAACTTCGACCGCTTGTAGTGGCCGATCATGTCGCTGAGCGAAACCGGACTCTCCTCGTCGGCGACGTTGCCGTGGTTCGCTTCCGACCTAAAGCCCATGGTGGCCACGCTCGACGTGTAGACCACGCGCCGTACGCCCTGCCTCTGCGCCGCTGCCAGCAAAGACCGCGTGCCCTCGACATTCGAGCGGTACATCTCCGCCGGATCGCGCACCCAGAGCCGGTAATCGGCAGCGACGTGAAATACAACTCCGCAACCGGAAAGCGCCTTCTCATACGAAGCGGGATCGCGCAAATCGCCGACCGCCCGCTCGGCCCGCAAATCCTGAAGGTTGCGCAGATCGCTCGAAGGCCGCACCAGGAGCCGCAACTCCGCCCCCTGTTCGGCCAGAACGCGCGCAACATGACTGCCCAGAAATCCGGTGGCGCCGGTGACAAAAGCCAGCATTCAGCTCTCAGCTGTCAGCCCTCAGTTTTCCGGACCACCCGCCAGATACGGTTTGCTGATAGCTGATAGCTGACGGCTGATGGCTAACTGCTGCTCTTCTCCGCCATCACCTTCGAATAGGTCGTCAGCGCCAGCAGCGGGAAATATTGACGATACAGGTGATATTTCAGATAGAACACGCGTGGAAATCCCGTGCCGGTGAAAAATGGCTCGTCCCATGAGCCGTTCTTATTTTGCGTGCGCAGCAGGTACGCCATGCCCCGCGTTACGCATTCGCTGCGCGTATCGGCGACGGCCAGCAATCCCATGATCGCCCATGCCGTCTGCGACGCCGTGCTGTCGCCTTGTCCGCGCAGTCTGGGATCGTCATAAGAACCCACCGTCTCTCCCCACCCGCCATCGGGATTTTGCACCGACCTTATCCACTCTGCCGCCTGCTGCACCATTGGGTCGTTGCGATCGACAGCCATCGCTTCCAGGCCGCGCAACACCTGCATCGTTCCGTAAATGTAATTCACGCCCCAGCGTCCGAACCAACTGCCGTCGGGCTCCTGTTCTTTGCGGATAAATTTGAGGGCGCGCTGCACCGCCGGATGACTCTGGTCGTATCCGTAAGTCGCCAGGCACTCGAGAATGCGTCCCGTGATATCAACGGTCGCCGGATCAAGCATGGCATTGTGATCGGCGAACGGAACATACTGGAAGACCATGCGATCGTTGTCTTTGTCAAACGAGGCCCAGCCGCCATTCTTGCACTGCATCGACAAGACCCAGTCAATCGCCCGCTGCACCGATTCAGCCTGATAGCGTCCATTGGGATGCTCGACTCGGCTCAGCCCGAGGCAAACCATCGCGCTGTCATCCACATCGGGATAAAACTCATTGTTGAACTCGAAGTACCAACCGCCCGGCTCGCCCTTGGGATTCTTGATCTTCCAGTCTCCCGGCTTGCGCACCTGCTTCTGCAAAATCCATTCGGCACACTTCACCATTCGCGCATCGGTCGCCGAAACTCCCGCCTCGCCGAGCGTAAAAATAGCGTACGCTGTGTCCCACACCGGAGACATGCACGGCTGCATGCGGAACGTGTCGGCTTCTTCAATCCCCAACTTCTCGAACTCGTCGAAGGCACGAATAAATTGCGGATCGTCCACCGAGTATCCCAAACAGCGCAGCGCGATAATCGCATTCATCATCGACGGATAGATTGCACCCAGCCCGTCGCTCATCTCAAAGCGCGCCAGCATCCACTTTTCGGCTTTCTTCAAAGCCAGTGAACGCAGCGGACGAATATGCACCCGCTCGGCCCAGTGCGTAAGCCGGTCGAGCACGAGAAAGAAATTGCGCCAGGAGATGCGCTTCTTCGACCAGTGCAGATGCATGCGCGACTTGTCACGCCCGCAGACAAAAAGTTCTTCCACTCCCATTTCGTCGGGAATCTTCTTGAAGGGCTTCTTCGCGTAGCAGATCGAAAGCGGCACCAGGATGGCGCGCGACCACGATGAAATTTCGTAAATATTGAACCAGAACCAGTTGGGAAAGAGCACAATTTCCGGTGGAATCGCGGGCACCGCGTCGTAATCGTACTGTCCAAAGAAACAGAGATAGATCTTGGTAAACGTATTGACTTCGGTGACGCCGCCCATCTCCAGAATTTTTTTGCGCGCGCGTACCAGCGCTGGATGGTCGGCGGTGAATCCGGCCAGCTTCAGGCCGAAGTACGCCTTCACCGACGCGCTGATGTTCGAAGGCCCGGCAGCATAAATGCCCCAGCCTCCATCATCGTTTTGATGATTCAGAATGTAACGCGCGGCCTTGTCGAAGCGCTGCTGGTTGCCCGTGCCGAGCAACGTATGCAGCAGGATGTAATCGGACTCCAGGGTGGTATCGGCTTCGAGCTCTCCGCACCAGTAGCCTTCTTCGTGCTGTTGCGAAAAAAGGTAATTGCGCGCCGCATCGACTGCCACCGCGACCCGGCTGGCGAGGTCGTCAATCTTTCCAAACCGCATTTGCGGCGCTGAGGCCGAACTCATCGGGGAAAAATCTTCCATCAATAACTCCGCATCTCCGTCATTACGTTTCCACGGTCATGGCTGCCGGCGCCGCCGCGATGGTCGCCACAATTTCCGGGGGCAATCCAAAACGAACATTTTCCGGCATGATCTCCAACTCCTGCACGTCGCCAAATCCCTGCCCCGCCAGATACTCCACCACTTCCTGCACCAGGTGCTCAGGAGCGGATGCCCCCGCAGTCAGCGCCACCGTCTTCACGCCATGCAGCCACGGTGGCTGAATATTGCGGCAGTCATCGATTAGATGCGCCTCGGTGCCCAGACTCCGGGCCACTTCCACCAGGCGCTTCGAATTCGAGCTGTTATCCGAGCCAACCACCAGCAGCAAGTCGGCATCGGAGGCAACGTGCTTCACCGCCACCTGCCGATTTTCCGTGGCATAGCAAATGTCTTGCGCGGCCGGACCTTTAATGTCGGGAAACCGCTTGCGCAGGGCTGAGATAATATCGCGCGTTTCATCCAGGCTCAGAGTTGTCTGCGTCAGATAAGCCACGCGGCTTGGATCCGGCAAAGTAACCGACGCCACTTCTTCCGGCGATCCCACCACCTGTGTGACCGCAGGCGCCTCGCCCAGCGTCCCGATGACTTCATCATGGTCGCGGTGGCCAATCAGGATCAGCGAATAACCTTCCTTCGCAAACTTCACCGCTTCGACGTGCACCTTCGTGACCAACGGGCAGGTGGCGTCGATCACCCGCAAATTCCGCAACTTGCTCGCCTCGCGCACCTCGGGAGAAACCCCATGCGCGCTGTAAATCACGCGCTCGCCCTCGGGCACCTCGTGGACGTTATCCACAAAAATCGCGCCCTTCTGCTGCAATTCCTCGACCACGAACCGGTTATGGACGATCTCTTTCCGCACATAAATCGGCGGACCGAAGGCTTCGAGCGCGATTCGAACAATGTCGATCGCCCGCACCACCCCGGCGCAAAAGCCCCGCGGCTTCAACAGCAATAGCTTTTTAGTCTGCAAATTCCTGGCCTCAGAAAAGTTGTTTTCCCCACCCGTTCCCTACATTTTCTCATAGGAAGAGATGCTATGAGGTTATCGAAGGATGCACCCCAAGGTCAATGTAAGCCTTTGAGGTTGAGGGGATTAGCACCGGACGGGGAGTTTTGGCGGGTGAATGGGGGAGCATTAAACCTGTAAGTCTTCACCAAATCCGTCGCACGCCATACGCATCGAGTGTTCGATCGGCGCTTACGACTGGCAGCCCCAACACAAGAGCTTGTGAAACCAACAAGCGGTCGAACGGATCCCGATGGTGCAATGGCAACAGGCCAGCCTTAACTGCATGTTCCAAACTGATGGGCAACTCCGCGAAAGTCTGCTTGGCAAACGCGCCGTCCAAACCTAGAAGTAACGATGAGGGTTGGATCTTACCAGCATTAATCTTAATGGCCATTTCCCAAGCGACGACTGCCGAAACCAGAATTCGATTGTCAATGTCCGCGAGAGTAGCCGCCGCCTCTTTTGATAATCGAGCAGGATCAACCATCCACCAGATCAGCGTGTGAGTGTCGAGCAGAACTTCCATCGCATGAAACGAAACTTCTAGAATCTATTCGAAGCCCAGATCTTTCAGTTCCTGATCGGTTAACGGATCGAATGCGTCGGGTGTGTAACTGACCAGTCCTTTCCAGAGACCTGGCACCCGTTCTTGTGTCGGCGCTTTAGGCAAAGGGACAAGTTTGGCAACCGGCGTTTTGCCGCGCGCAATGACGACCTCTTCGCCCCTGCAAGCCTTCCTAATCAACCGCGAAAGCTCGGTCTTGGCCTTATGGATGGTGACGGTTTCCATGGATTATATGTTAGCTAAGTATAGTTAGCTAAGTCAAGATCACGGCGAACAATAAGCGTCAGATCCAGATCAGGACTATGTGCGAGAAGATCGCTCCAGGCTTCTATGGCGTGTGGTACAAGTTCTCTTCCGAGTTCGCCCATGCTGGCATGGGTGCACATATTTTCAAGATCACTCGAGACGCCCACACCGGTGTCGCTCTCGGCGATCCAGGTGTTGTCTTCAAACAAGATTGGTGTAGCTGTTGCTTCAACGAAGTAATGATGTTACTTCTCGGATTCATCAGGGCGTTCGGAATCGCTTTCCCAGATGCTCGAACTGTAATTGACTCATCCGCTCTGGCGGAATGGAAAAGGGTGGAGACACTGCTCGACGATTTCATGGACAGTCACATGACATTAAAAGGCGGCCCGAACGAATGGCACGACCTGTCGAAACCGCTTTGGAAGCCGTGATTGGAAACACTCAGGCGGCCTTATCGTGAAGCCTGCCTGACCATCCTCCTCTTCCTAGCGAAGCCATCTCTGTCGTCAACCTGTTTACCCATTCGCCCGAATCATCTGCTCCGCATGTTTCCGCGAAGTCTCGGTCAACTTCGCACCCGACAACATGCGCGCCACTTCCTCCGTCCGCTCTTCCCCGCTGATCTGCCGGACGGTGGTCTTAGCGCGCCCCGTAGCTTCGCGCTTCTCGATCAGATAATGATGATCGGCAAAGGTCGCGATCTGCGGAAGATGCGTGACGCAGAGCACCTGATTGCCTTTGGCGAGCGCTTTTAATTTCTTGCCCACCGCTTCGGCGGCGCGGCCTCCAATACCCGTATCGATTTCATCGAAGACCAACGTCCTCTGCGCGCCCGACTTTTTCTTCGCATTTCCCGCCACATTCGCTCCCGCTTCCACGCTGGCCTTCAGCGCCAGCATGACGCGCGACAGTTCACCGCCCGAAGCAATCTGCTCCAGCGGACGCATCGTCTCTCCCGCATTCGTCGAGATGCGATAGACCACCTGGTTCATGCCCGACGGCGTCCAGTGCCGATCGTCGTTGTTCTCTTCCACCGCAATGCGAAAGCTGGCCCGCATGGCGAGGTCGTTGATCTCGGCTTCGACCAGCTTTTCCAATTTGCGCGCAGCATCGTGCCTTTTGCGCGAGACCACAAAAGCAGCTTTCACATACGCCTCAGCAGCCGCACCCAGCTTCGCCCGCAGTTCCAGCAAAACTTGATCTTTATTCTCCATCTCCGAAACTTTGTTGCGGATGTCCTTGCCAAAAGCCACAACCTCCGCCAGCGTCGGACCATACTTGCGCTTCAGCCGATCGAGCACTGCCAGCCGATCTTCAATTTCAGCCAACCGCTCGGGCGAGGCCTGAATCCCTCCCGCATAATCGCGCAAGCTTGCGCCCACATCCTCCACGCTGATGCGCGCCGATTCCAGCGCCGTCAACGCTTCCTGAAATTTCGGCTCGTACTTCGCCAATTCTTCTAAATGTTTCTGTGCGGCCCGCAGAGTCGACGAGGTCGACGCGTTCCCTTCATAGAGGAGGTCAAAGGCATTGATCGCCGCGCCGTAAATCTTTTCTGCATTCGAGAGAACGCGCTTCTCGGCCTCCAGTTGCCCGTCTTCTGACGGACTTGCCTCTGTCGTATCGCCCGCGCGCAGCCGCGCCTCCTCGATTTCGCGGCACTGAAAATTCCACAGGTCGAGTAGCCGTATGCGGTCCTGTTCGTCGCGCTCGAGTTCGGCAATGCGATCGCGAATTTGCCTCCACCGCACAAACGCGTCCGCTATCCCGGCCAATTCAACTCCGGCATAAGCGTCGAGCAGTTCCTGCCGCGCTGCGGCATCAAAATTTGCGATGGATTCATTCTGCGCGTGGATGATCGCCAAATGCGGCGCAATCTGTTTCAACACAGCCACCGTGGCCGGTTGATTATTAACAAAGACCCGTCCCTTGCCGCCCGCGGCAATCTCACGGCGCAATATCAGCGAACCGTTATCGGAGTCCAACCCATTCGTCTCAAGAATCCGTTCGATGGCACGCGCAACCTTTTCCTCGCTCTCAAAGACGGCGACCACAACAGCCCGTTCAGCGCCGCCGCGAATGACTTCGGAGGAAGCTTTGTCGCCCAGCAGCAGTCCCAAAGCATCAATCAGAATCGACTTCCCCGCCCCGGTCTCGCCCGTCAAAAGGTTCAACCCAGCCGCGAACTCGATCACGACATTGTCAATCACCGCGTAATTTTCCAGTCGAAGTTCGGCCAGCATTGTGTAGTGTGTGGAGCGGACACTCCCTTCGACTTCGCTCAGGGCAAGCTTGTCCGCTGCCTTTGACCTTTGTAAGTACCATCAACAAATTTACGCGCAGCATAGCACATGCATCGGGTGATCGGGCGATCGGGTCATCGGGTGATCTAGAATCAACGGCTTTTGATTTTCGATGGCCCGATGACCCGATGGTTAGATCACCCGATCCGCATTGACCGACCCGATACCCTCGCCATCCAGGCCCTCACCGTGATCTATAATTGTTAGCAGGGGTCCTTCCGAAACCGATGCACTTTTCTTCCGTCCTGCTGTTGTTTGTCGGCGGCGAAATCGTTGATCTCGTCCTTCAGACCGGTCCGGTCGCCAAAGCTGTTCTACTCTTGCTGCTCGCCTTCAGTGTTCTCTCCTGGGCGGTCATTCTTGCCAAGTGGAGGCTGATCAGCCGCGCTCGCTATCAGAGCGGTCGCTTCGTGCGCGCCTTCCGCAAAGCCCAGCGCTTGCAGGATGTCGCTCCCTATGTCGAGCAGTTTCGTCCCAGCCCGCTGGTCGGCATGTTCGAAGGCGCGGTGGCCGAGTTCAAGCGCCAGATGGGAACGACCGGCAGCATTCACAATCCAGTCGCCATTCAACGCGCCATGCAGATCGCCTCCTCCGAAGAGATTACCCGCCTCGAACGCAGCGTTCCTTACCTGGCAATCACCGGAGCGGTCACGCCCTTCATCGGACTCTTCGGCACGGTCTGGGGGATCATCGACGCCTTCCACGGCCTCGGCACCGCCGGGGCCGCAACCTTGCGCGCCGTTGCACCCGGAATTTCCGAAGCGCTGATCACCACTGCCGCCGGCCTGGCCGCCGCAATTCCGGCCGTCATCGCCTATAACCTGATCATCGGTTCGATCCGCGAAATGGCGTCGCGCAACGACGACTTCACTTTGGAGATGCTGAACATGGTAGAACGCCAGAGCATCGACGGCCAGGCCGTCGACCGTCAGCAGGCGACACCCGTAGCCGAGGCCCGCCGCTGATGGCCTTCACCGCCCCCAACGGACGCACTCAGAGTGCGCTCGCCGACATCAACATCACGCCGCTGGTCGATGTCGTGCTCGTGCTCTTAATCATCTTTATGGTGACGGCGCCGATCTTGCAATCCGGCATCGAAGTCAACGTGCCCCATACGCGCACGGTGAAAGAGATCACCGAAGAGCGACTCGTCATCAGCATCGACAAATCGCAAAGAGTTTATCTCGGCAACGATCCCATCAACATCAACCAGATTGGAGCGCGTCTCAAGCAGAAGATTCGCGATCCGCGCAACCAGTCGATTTTCTTGCGCTCCGACGAAGACGTTCCCTTTGGAGCCTTCGCCACCGTTATGGACGCCATCAAGCAGGCGGGCATCAGCAATGTAAGCATCGTGACCCAGCCCATGGATTCGCATGCAGGCCGTCACTAACTGATATCGACATGCACTATAACGATATCGACATCTATTCCGAACCCAGCAACTTGCGCAGGCCGCTGGTCTGGTCGTTCGGCCTGCATCTCGCCTTCACGCTGTTTATCGTTCTCTACGCCACTTTGATTCACAGCGTCAACGGTTCGGGATGGGGCAGCGGTGGCGGCGGCGAAGCCATGGGAGCGACTCTGGTGAACGCAATTCCCTTGCCTGCAAATCCCAACGCAACGAATGTCGTGGCAACGGAATCCAAAGGATTGTCGAAATCGGAGCCGAAGGTGGAAGAAAAAGAGCCGGAAGCAATTCCGATTCCCGATAAGAATGCGAAAACGAAATTGAAGCCAACGCCGATCAAGACTGCCACGCAGCGCAAAGGCGAACCGCCGTCGCCCGACACCAATCAAATTCCCTATGGCGAGGGAGGTCCCGCCAGCGGCCCCTACACCATGAGCGCCGCCGGAGGCAAAGGTGGCTTCGGATTCAATGGCAGCGGAGATTTCGGCAGCCGCTACCCCTGGTACGTGCAAGCCATGGGCCGGAAGATCACCGAAAACTGGCAGAGCTTCGATCCGCGAATTACCGATGCCAAGCGCGTCTATCTGACCTTCGAGATTACGCGCGACGGCCGCCCGTCACATATCGAGATCGAGCAGTCGAGCGGAGTTCCCGCCGTCGATCAATCGGCGGTTCGCACCTTGCAGCGCATCGACACATTCGGCCCGCTGCCCTCCGATTATTCAGGCAGCAGGTTGTCGGCAGAGTGGTATTTCGATCCGGACAAAAAATAGAGGCTCAATGAAGCGTTTTGCTCATATCGTTCTTCCTTTCATTCTTTTGATTTCAGCGTCAGCCCAGGATTGGGTTCGCGGAGGTACCGGCCTTTCCGGCCAGCGCATTCGCCTGGCCGCGTCCGATTTCAAACCCTCGACCAGCGATACCGCCAATGCCGCCCTGCAGAAAACTTTCAATGAAGTCTTATGGAACGACCTGGAAAACGCCGGCATCTTCGATCTAGTCTCAAAAAGTTTTTATCCGCTGCAGGAGCCAGGCCAACCCTCCGAAGTTAATTTCAGCGCGTGGAATGCGCCGCCGCCCAACACCGCCATGCTGGCCTTCGGCAACCTCGGCGTAAACGCCGGCAAAGTTACCGTCCAGGGATGGCTCTATGACGTCAAGAATGAAGCCTCGCCGCAGGTGCTCGGCAAGCAATACAACGACAACGCCACACCCGACGCCGTCCGCACAATTGCGCATCGTTTCGCCGACGAAATCATCTTCCGTCTAGGCGGAGGCGTGAACGGCATCGCCGAAACGAAAATCTATTTTGTCAGCACGCGCTCCGGCAACAAAGAAATCTGGATGATGGATTACGACGGCGCCAATCAGCAGCAGGTCACCCACCTCGGTAGCATCTCGCTCTCGCCGCGCATCTCGCCCGACGGCTCGCGTCTCGCCTTCAGTTCGGTCAACAAAGGCGGCTGGGAGATCATGATGTACTCCTTCGATCTCAACCGCGTCGTCAGCTTCCCGCGCTTCGGAGGCATGAACCTTTCTCCCTCCTGGTCGCCCGACGGCAAAATTGCCTTCTCCTCTTCGCGCAACGGCTACCCCAACATTTTCGTCGTCGATCAGTCCGGAGGAAATTCGCGCCGCATCACCAACGACAAAGGCCCCGACGTTTCTCCCACCTGGAATCGCAAAACCGGCAGCCAGATTGCCTTCGTCAGCGGACGCACCGGCCTGCCCCAGATCTACACCATGGAATCCGATGGCACCAACCTGACCCGCATCACCGATCAAGGTTACGCGGTCTCTCCCAATTGGTCGCCGAACGGGCAGTTTCTAACATTTTCGTGGATGCGCAAATATGGCGCCGGTGAGCCCGGCTCGAACGACATTTATTTAATGGATGCCGCCAGCAAGCAGTGGGTGCAACTGACCCACGACTCGGGGCGAAACGATTTCCCCTGCTGGTCTCCTGACGGTAGACACATCGTATTTCAGTCGCACCGCACCGGCAGCGATCAGATTTTTAGCATGCTGGCCGACGGCACGAACGTAAAGCAGTTGACCTTCAAGGGCAGCAACACACAGCCCAACTGGAGTTGGAAGTAACTTGGTACGAACAAATGCAGAATCATTACGACGCGGAGAACAGCGGCGAAGCACCGGGTTTCCTCTGTGGACCCCGTGGTAAGGATTCGTTTTGAGATCTTTAACAAATGACGATGATTCTCGCAGCTGACTGAAAGTGCGCCCAGTCGTCAGCCTGCAAACCGTCGAGATCAAAATTACACGCCACGATGTGGGCGCACAGAAAAGAGGAATCAGTGAACCACGCACCCGTAACCAAGGCAACGACGCGATGTGTCCTGCTGGTATTTGCTCTGGCCGCAATCCTGTTCTTGGGCGCATGCCACAAGAAAGTGGCCCCGCCTCCACCTCCGCCGCCGCCATCCCCGACCGCTCCCACGGCCTCGCTGTCGGCGAATCCCAACACGCTCGACCCGGGACAATCCACCACCCTGACCTGGCAAACCACCAACGCCACCGACGTCAGCATTGACGGCATCGGCCCGGTCGATGTCAGCGGCTCGCGCCAGCTTACTCCGATCCAATCGACGACCTATCATCTCGTCGCCAAAGGCACCGGAGGAACCCAGGATGCCAGCGCTCGCGTCACCGTCAATGCCCCGCCCCCTCCCCCGCCTGCGCCCGTCTCCAATGCCACCGAAGAAGAACTCTTCGCGCAGAACGTGAAGGATATCTACTTCGACTACGACAAGTACGACCTTCGCGCCGCCGACCAGGGCACCATTCAGTCGGATGCGCGCTTCCTGCAGCAGCATCCCAACATTCACATCACCGTCGAAGGCCACTGCGATGAGCGCGGCTCGACCGAATATAACCTGGCGCTCGGCACCAATCGCGCCGATGCGGTGAAGAATGCATTGATCCAGGCTGGAGTCACTGGCGATCGCATCAAGACCATCAGCTACGGCAAAGAGAAACCGTTCTGCACCGAGTCGAACGAAAGTTGCTGGCAACAAAATCGCCGCGGCCACTTGGTCTACGAAAAATAAATAGGCTATGGAGGGACGGGCGTCTCGCCCGTCCTTCTTTTTCAATCCGCTGCTCGGCACCGCAATAGCTTTTGAACCAAGTAGATTTGACTGGCGCACCTTTGGAAGTAGCAGCTTTGGGGTGGCGCAGCGCTTCAGCGCTGCGATACTACAATGCTCATGAACGCGGCTTCAGCCGCTGAGGTTGCATAATTATGAAACTCAATCGCATCACGCTGGCTCTGGCATTATTCCTGATTCTCTCCATCCCCCCCGCTCACGCCGCCAACAAAGACATCATCGAACTGCAAACGCAGGTGACCCAACTGCAGCAGCAGATGACAGCCATGAAGCAGTCGTTCGACGAGCGCATGGGCGTGATGAAGAACCTGCTCGACCAGAATGCCGTCATCAACAACAAGGTGAGCGAGGCCATCACCGAATTGCAAGCCTCCATCAACAAGCAGCAGCAGGAGCGCGGAGGTCAAGCCGATCAACTCTCCGGCCAGATTCAAGCCCTCACCGATACTATGGACGAACTCAAAGTTCGCCTGACCAAGCTGAGCAAGCAACTCGAAGACCTGGCGGCGCAGCAGCAATCCATGGCCGCGCAACAGACCCAAGCTCAGCAGCAACAGCAGGCGATCGCCCAGGCTCCCGCGCCTGACGTCCTCTACAACAACGGCTTGCGCGATTACAACGGCGGCAACAACGACCTGGCCACGCAGGAATTCAACGACTACATCAAGTTTTATCCCAACACCGATCTCGCCGGAAACGCGTATTTCTATTTGGCCGAGATCCAATTCAAGGCGGCCGACTATCAGAAAGCCGTCACGAACTACGATCTTGTTCTACAGAATTTTCCCAGCGGAAACAAAGCCGCCTCAGCCCAACTTAAAAAAGGATTCGCTCTGATTGAATTAGGCAAACAGGACGAAGGCATCCAGGAACTGAAGCACGTGATCCAACGCTATCCGCGCACCAACGAAGCCACCCAGGCCCGCGACAAGCTAAGAAAAGTAGCGCCTCCAGCGAAGCGTTAAAGCATTGAGACATTGAATCATTTGTCATCGAATCATTGAAACTCGGCCGAGTTCAAATCACTCAATGCCTCAATGATTCAATGCCTCAATTTGGTTTAGCTCACAACATCCGCCGCCGCAGCCTTCTCCATCCCCGCGCCACTAGGACGCAGCGTCACCCAATCGGTCTGCACCCGGTCCCATCCCTGAATCAAAAATCCGTACGAATCAAACAACTGTCGAATCTGCGTCCGCTGCCATCCTGCAATCTCCTCCAGTATCGGAACCAGCGTGGCCAGCGCATTGTCGCTCAGCACCGTGCGCTTCGCGATCTGTGCCACCAGCTTCGATTCTGAAACCGCAATCGTAAATCCATCGCGCCGGTTCACCTGCAGCATGACGTGAATGTCCGAGCTGCCGTCGCCCACATACACCACATGGTCCGCCGGAATGCCCAGCTTCTCCTCCAGTTGATCCAGACGCGTAACTTTTCCATAACCGGCCGTAGCCCGCACCAGGCAATCGATCTCGCCCGAAGGCTTATATTTGAATTCTGTGCCGAAGATGTGTTCCTGCGGAACGATCCCCTCGAGCGCCGACTGCACCACCTCGACCGGAGCCGCCGATAACACGTAGAAATCAAAGTGGAACCCGTCGATCCGCCGATCGAGAATCTCGTAGAACTGCTTGATATTGTCTTTGAGGCGAATGCGCTTGCCCGCCTCAATCAGATCGTCGCGCCGAACCCGCGAACTGAACTCGGGATCATGCAGCAGCAGATAAGAAAGCTCCGCCCCCTGCTGCACCAGGTTGAGCTTCGCCATCCCTTTGGCCTTGCGCTCAAACTCTTCCACCGAAATGCCGAGCATCTCGCTCAGCACATAACCGGTGTCATTAAAAGTCAGCGTCTTATCGAAGTCGCTGGCGAATAAATAATGTCTACGATATTTGCTGTTCATATGGATAGTTTAGATTCCCCTCCCCATGAATGGACGATGAAATTTACCAATCGTAACGATCACAACAACTTGCAAGCGCAACTTTGGCGCGCGATTGCCCGCCGCCACGAATCGGCGTACCCTTGCCCATGAGTTACTTTCACTGACTTGGTCTTCATCATTTGTTAATGCGATCTGTTCGCGATTTGATTTGCGCATAGACCTTGACGACCGCAAGCGCATCGAAAGGCCTGCCATGACAACCAGCACCAGTGATCATCTTCTCAACGATTCTGACCGCGGCAAAGGTTCGAAGGAACCCGACGATCCCAACCAGAGCGGCAACAACTCCATGGCCGGCCAACTCGGGCACCGTAATCCCGATCCCATGCAAGATGGCGCCGACAGCGATTTCCCCGAACCTGGCCACAGTCCCGAGCACTCCTTCGAGGGCGAGCTGAAGAAAAAAAAGACGGATAGGAATTCTGTCTAATTCGGGCTTTGCCCTGTGGTATTTCCCCCCGTGGAACCCTGTGCCCTCCGTGGTGAAGTGCAATCGCCGGATCCATCACGAACCTCCGTGAGTCCTTATTGTCGCAGCGCACATCTATTTCTCTGTTCGTATATGCCGCCCGTCGTCCCATCCCTGAAATTCATATAGAAAAGTGAGGAACGAACCATGCCGAAAATGAAGGTAGTCCAAGTCAGCAAGCCCGGCGGCAATTTCGAACTGGTCGAAAGAAATATTCCCGAGCCCGGCCGCTCCCAAGTCAGGATTAAAGTCGAAGCCTGCGGCATCTGCCACAGCGACGCGCTCGTGAAAGAAGGCATGTGGCCCGGCATCCAATACCCGCGCGTTCCCGGACACGAAATCGCCGGCCGCATCGATGCCGTAGGCGCCGACGTCACCAACTGGAAGCCCGGCCAGCGTGTAGGCGTAGGCTGGCACGGCGGCCACGATTTCACCTGTGAACTCTGCCGTCGCGGCGATTTCATCAGCTGCAAGAACGAGCGGATTACTGGCATCAGTCACGATGGCGGCTACCAGGAATACATGATCACCCCCGCCGAAGCGGTAGCCGCAATCCCCGACGATCTAGCCGCCGCCGACGCCGCTCCCCTCCTCTGCGCCGGCATCACCGTTTTCAATGCCCTCCGCAACTCGGGAGCCCGTCCCGGCGATTTGGTCGCCGTTCAAGGCATCGGAGGCCTCGGCCATCTTGGAGTGCAATATGCAAAGCAAATGGGCTTCCGCACCTTCGCCATCGGGCGCGGCCAAGACAAAGAAGCGCTGGCGCGCAAACTCGGAGCCACTCACTACATCGATACTTCCGCCGGCGATCCCGCAGCCGAACTGCAGAAGTTCGGCGGCGCACGCGTCATTCTAGCCACTGCGCCCAGCGGCAAATCGATGGCGGAGATAGTCGACGGCCTCGCCCCCAATGGCAAGTTCATGGTGGTAGGCGCCAGCGCCGACCCGATCGCGATCTCGCCCATTCAATACATCCGGGGACGCATCTCCATCCAGGGATGGGCCTCCGGCATCGCTCCCGACTCCGAAGACACCATGAATTTCAGCGCGCTCACCGGAGTTCGTCCCATGATCGAAAAGTATCCGCTGGAGAAGGCCGCCGAAGCCTACGACCAGATGATCAGCGGCCGAGTAAGATTCCGCGTAGTGCTGACGATGTAGCCGGTGGGTAAAGGTTGTGTGGGGACGGGCGTCTCGCCCGTCCAATTCTGCTTTCCGCTTTGAGCTTGCCAGGGTATTGCCAAATGCACGATACTGTAGTGCATGAAGACCGAAGTCTACAGCTGGCGCGTTTCCGCCGCAAGAAAGGCCGACTTGGAGAGCGAGGCACGCCGCGAAGGCACATCCGTCGCCGAACTTCTGGAGAAGATTACCTCCGACTGGCTGCAGGAGCGTCGCAACTCCCGCAATGGGGAGGAAGCCGAACAAGCCGCCATCCGTCGCCGCGCCGCTGCCGCCATCGGTTCTATCCGGGGCGGTGACCCCATGCGATCTTCAAAGGCATCGCAGTTAGTGAAAGAAATTCTCAGAAAGCGCTATGGCCGCTAGCGCTCTCGTTCACACCGGCGTCATTCTCGCATTGCTCGACCGTAGCGACAAATGGCATAGACCCTGTGTCGAGATCTACAACCGCGCGTTGCTTCCGCTTCTGACGACAGATGCGGTGCTCACCGAAACTTTCCACCTCACCTACCGCAACCTTCGCGACGTGCAAGGGGTTTGGACCCTCTTGCGCTCCGGCGCAATTCGCACGGCTTCGATCGAGCATGACGAACTTCCCGACATTCGATCTCTGATGGACGAATACAAAGATCGCCCCATGGACTTCGCCGACGCGACGCTGGTCCATCTCGCAGCCCGCGAGTCCCTAAGCACGATCTTGACGGTGGATCACGACGATTTTGAAACTTACCGTATCGGCGGAAGGAAACGTTTCACCATCCTGCCCCCTCGCCAAGCCATGTGAGTCTCTGGTATCGTCGGGGGCTTGCGAACAGAAAAACGCGCGTCACCTTTTTTCGAACATCTTCTCCGCTTCTTTCGACTTCATGATAATCGGCTTCTTCTGACCCGGCGGATGAAGCACCACCGCGTAGTCCTCGCTACAGTCTGGGCCCGCCCACCCGTAGTAGTGCGTGAGGTTGTACTGCTTGGAGAGCTCTAACGAATACGTTGCCTTACTTGATAGCGACTTCGGCAAGCGATACACCGAAAAAGGATCATAGGTGAGGAAATCGTGCCCCCACTCTTGACTCAGACATTTCTTTCCGACGATCACCGAGCTCCTATCGTTGTCCGACTCCATCAAATCCACAAAGTCAAATTCCTTCAAGGAAAGAAGTTCAAATGGCACCCCGCTTCCGTCTAAGGCAAGCACATGGAGACTGCCAGGAGAACTTGCATAAGCCCCGCCGAAGACGAAAAGAATATCCCTTCCGGCGACCGGGAGAATAAGCACGTGATCCGAAGCAACGAGATTTCGTTTCTTGCAAACATCCGCATCGAATGAGCAGACATCCTTGCGGTAATTCACAAGGCCGTCGTCGTCGACGAGCAGGAAGTCGCGGTGTCCGGGAGTACGAATGCGAAGGCGGGTAAAAACTCCCTGACTGTTTGAGTGCTCTGGAACCTCAAGCATCAAAGTTGCGGTCTGGCCCGGACCCGCCCAATCAAAGTGCAGCGTTTCCACTCGCTTCCACTGGACCTGCGCATAGCTAGTAGACAGGAGCGCGCCGAGAACGGCGACTATTTGTAGCATCAGGGCTTGCTCAAGGCGCTTATCGCAACTCTTCCATGCACTGCGCCAGCACTTCCCTACTGGGACGCGTCAGCGATTCCGGCAGTGTCGCCAGCGGCTGATCCATGACATTCAGCATGTCAATAAAACTGGGAGCCTTCGCATTGATATAAAACACGCCCGTCAACACCTCGCCCTTCCGGTGCGATTCCATCAACCGCGTCACCGCGTGGATCTTATCCGTAGGATCGTACTCCTCCTCCAGCTTCCGCAGCCGCAGACTCGACCCGTCATGCATCGTCACTTCGAATGTTGTCCCCGGATCGTACTCAACGTTGATCTCCTCAAACGCCGGCACAAAACTAACTTCATGCAACGGCTCTTCATGCGCCTGCATGTACTTATACGACTTAGTCGAACCTTCATGATCGTTGAACGTAACACAAGGAGAAACCACGTCCAGCATCACCGTTCCCTTGTGCGCGATCGCAGCCTTCAGCATAGTGTGAAGCTGCTTCTTATCGCCCGAGAACGACCGCCCAACAAACGTAGCTCCCAGCGAAATAGCCATGGCGCACGTATCTACGGGAGGCAGGTCATTCGCGATGCCGCTCTTCAAAGTCGATCCCAGATCGGCCGTTGCCGAGAACTGGCCCTTGGTAAGTCCGTAACAACCGTTGTCTTCGATGATGTAAATGATCGGCAGATTGCGCCGCATCAGGTGAATAAACTGCCCTGCGCCGATTGAAACCGTATCTCCATCGCCGGTAACGCCCAAAGCGATCAGATTCTTATTCGCCAGCATAGCGCCCGTAGCCACCGAAGGCATGCGTCCATGAACCGAGTTAAAGCTGTGCGACCGGTTCATGAAATATGCCGGGCTCTTCGACGAGCAGCCAATCCCACTGAACTTCGCCACGCGCTCCGGCGGCACGCCCATCTCGTACATTGCATCGATGATGCGCTCCGATATCGCATTGTGCCCGCAACCGGCGCAGAGCGTAGTCTTCCCGCCGCGATAGTCAACCACCTGCAGCCCGATGCGATTAATCTTGGGAGCCGCCGGCTTAGGTGGCGTGTTTGCAGTCGGATTCGTTGGCGGATTAGTAGGCGAATTAGTAGGTAAAGATCCCATCTTACTTGCCCTCCATCATCATTAACTCGTCAGTTACCGAGCGCGCATCCATCGGCAGCCCGTGAATATGGCAGATCGACCGCAGCCGCGGAGTCAACTCCGGCTTGATATCGAGCTTAAGCAGCGTAGCCATCTGCCCGTCTCGATTCTGCTCGACCACATAAGTACGCTCGTGCTTCTCAATGAAGTCGTGCACCTCGCGAGTAAATGGATACGACAGGATACGTAGATAGTCTGTCTCCAGGTTATGCTCGCCAGCTAACTGATCGCGCGCTTCGATAATCGCCCAGTGCGAAGTGCCGTAAGCGATGATGCCGACCTTAGCCCGTCCCGTACCCGCCATCTCCGGACGCGGCACAAACGACCGCGCCGTCTCGAACTTCTTATTGATGCGCTCCATGTTGCGCTCAAAATCATCGGGACGCTCGCTGTACTGCGCCTTCTCATTGTGCCCGCTGCCGCGCGCAAAATAGGCCGCCGCCGGATGCTCCGTCCCCGGCAATGTGCGATAGCCAATGCCGTCACCATCCACATCTTTATAGCGCGCAAAGCCGCCCATCTTTTCCAGGTCTTCCTTAGTCAGTATCTTGCCGCGATTGATCGGCTTCTCGGGATAAGGAAACGGATCGGACATCCAGTTATTCATCCCCAGGTCAAGGTCCGACATCACGAACACAGGCGTCTGAAAATGGTCGGCCAGATCAAACGCCTCCGAAGCCATGGTGAAGCACTCGCTCACCGAATCCGGAAACAGCATGATGTGCTTCGTATCGCCATGGCTGAGAAATGCCGTCGATAGCACATCGCCCTGCGAAGTCCGAGTAGGCAGTCCAGTCGAAGGCCCAACGCGCTGAATATCCCAGATCACCGCCGGAATTTCGACGTAATATGCCAGCCCAGTGAACTCCGCCATGAGCGAAATTCCCGGACCAGCTGTAGCCGTCATGGCCCGAGCTCCAGCCCAGGCCGCTCCAATCACCATGCCCACTGCGGCCAGTTCATCCTCCGCCTGCACGATAGCAAACGTAGCCTTGCCATCCGGCCCGATGCGATGCTCCTTCATGTAATCGATCATCGTCTCCACCAGCGACGACGACGGCGTAATCGGATACCACGTCACCACTGTGCATCCGGCAAACATGCACCCCATGGCCGCCGCCGAATTGCCATCAACAATGATCTTCCCCGCCGTCTTATTCATGCGCGCAATATAAAAAGGATCGCGCTTGGTCAGATTCGCCACCGCATAATCGTGCCCCGCCTTGGCCGCCGCCAGGTTCAACGCAGCCGCCTTCGCCTTCGTGGCAAACTGTTTCCGGATCGCCTTCTCTACTTCCGCATAATCGATCTCCAAAAGCCGCGCCGCCACGCCCACATAGATCATGTTCTTGATCAGCTTGCGCAGCTTGGCATCCGCGCCCACCGTCGCCGCGAGCTTGTCGAAAGGCACCGCATAATAAATAAGATCGTCGCGCATCTTATCGAGCGCCAGCGGCTCGTCATATAACACGGCCGCCCCCGGAGCCAGCGTCTTCACGTCATCCTGCGCCGTCTCCGCATTCATCGCGATCAGCAGGTCGATCTCTTTTTTGCGCGCGATGTATCCATCTTTATTGGCGCGAATCGTGAACCACGTAGGCAGCCCCGCAATGTTCGAAGGAAAAAGGTTCTTCCCCGAAATGGGTACGCCCATCTGAAAAATGCTGCGCAGCAAAACTGTGTTGGAACTCTGCGACCCCGAGCCATTCACCGTCGCAACCTGAATGCTCATGTCATTCACAACGCGTCTCTGCCCCAGTTGCCCCGCCGCTTCCTGAGGCACGACATCAATAGTGGCCATCCCTCTACCTTTCTGCTCAGAACTCAAAAAATTTGTTGGACCAGGCAAAACCCCGTCGCCCAGCGCTTTCGTGGAGTAGCACAAGAAAACTGACTTGATTATACGCGCCCTTCGCCGGCGAAGAAGATGCCGATGATGATGCACGAGATGATGCACAACATCATCGGGTCTGGCTGCATGCGGTTCCCATCCTGGGCACAGCAGGTTTCGCCAAAGTTAAAATTCCATCATTTATCTTGACAGCACACATTACCAGATGTACTGTTGCCGCCAGTTTTCCGAACGACTCTCTGAATGGAGCTAGTGGGGCCTGGCTTCCGGATGTGCAATGCATCCCGGGATCCCGAGCATGGTTCGTCCGGACACCTAGTCGTCTTTGGCTGTCGCAACTGCCGCACCATTCAACGGCAGCGCAAACTTCCAGGAGAATTGTCCATGACCGCTTCGTCTGCCGTTGCCTCGCCCTGCGTGTATTCCGCCCAAATCATCGCCTCTCAACTTTCCTCACGCAGAATCAACAGCAGATTACGGATGCTGGCAGCAATAGCAGCTATGCTCATGCTTCTTCTGGCGCTGAGTCCACAGGCGTTCTCCCAGACTTGTTCGACCAGTTGTACAGGTCTGTGCCTGCAGCAGACAACTTGTTCGGGCAGCGCTACGACGTCCATCACTGGCACGGTCTACGCCCCGAATGGCACGACTCCGCTGCCGAACGTCCTCGTCTACGTTCCGAACGCGCCATTGGCATCGTTCCCTCCGGGAGTAGCTTGCGGAGTCACCGCCTCCGGTTGCCCACTGGTCAGCGCAGTGACTGCCACCAACGGCACTTTCACACTGACCAACATGCCGGTAGGCACAAACATTCCGCTCGTGATCCAGGCGGGCAAGTGGCGAACCCAGACCACCATCAGCGATGTACCCGCGTGTGTAAACACGCCGGTCTCATTGTCGACCGGCACCCACACCAATCTTCCCCAAGTCCATACCGGATCTTCCGTGTCCTCCTGCAAGAATGGAAATGGTGTCACCGTCGCCTGCACCAAGGGAGACATTCCCCAGATTGCCGTCGTGACCGGGTCGGTCGATGCCGCGGAATGCGTGCTGATGAAACTGGGCGTCGACAATTCGGAGTTCACCAACCCTCCGGGCTACTCCGCACCCAATAACGGCCGTATCAACTTTTATAGCGGCGACGCCGAGGGTGGTGGGGGCGGTGGGCAAATCATTAACTCAAGCACCCCCACTGAAGCTGCGCTCTTTGCCACCCAGGCATCCGTGAACGCCTACGACCTTCTCATGTTCCCCTGTCAGGGCTCCGCAACGGATCCGGTTGCCGAGAGCGCAACCAACCAGGGATACCTGGCGACTTACGCGAATGCCGGCGGACACGTCTATGCCACTCACTACAGTTACGAGTGGATCTACAATAGCGGGCAATTCCCGAACACAGTCGATTGGGCGGTCGGGCAGACAACCCCGACCCCTGACCCCCAAACCGGGTACGTCAATACCGGGTACCCGGCAGGAGCGCAGCTTGCACAATGGCTTCAAGACGTCGGAGCCTCCACCACGCTCGGCCAGATCTCGCTCAATACCCTTCGTAAGGACCAGAACGGAGTACTCGGCTCGACCCAGTCCGTGCTGACCATCCATTACCCTTCGGCAGCCAACCCCACCGTGATGCAGTTGACATTTAACACGCCATTAAGTGCGCAGCCCGCAAATCAATGCGGTCAGGTGTTGTTCAACGAGTATCACGTATTTGAGGAAAACAACGACAATGGAGAGGTATTTCCGGCGGCCTGCTCTACCGGCGCAATTACGCCGCAGGAACAACTGCTAGCCTACAGCCTGGTCGGTCTATCGACCGTCGTTTCGGCCGAGCCCGCTCCCATGGTGACTGTCGTCCTTTCCAACAGTCCGGCTTCCTTTGTGCAAGGCGATTCCGCCGACACCATCACCATCAACGTCACCAATACGAGCACGACCAGCCCCACCAACGCAACTCTCACGCTCACGGTCGCGCCGCTTCCCGCCGGCCTGACGGTCGCTAGCATGGTGGGCTCGACTCCCACCTCCGGTTGGACCTGCAATACCGGCACGTTGGAGTGCACCCGCACCACCGGCCTAAGTGCCAGCACCAGCGATGCCATCACTCTAACCGTGTCCGTCGCAGCCAACGCTCCGTCCTCGGAAACAGTTTCCGCTACCGCTGCCGGAGGAAACCTCACCGCCAACGTAACCGGCACAGACACCATTCCCGTCTTGCAGAGTCAGACCATCACCTTCCCCACCATCCCCACACAAACTTACGGCGGAGGCCCGGTCACTCTCAACGCGACCGCGAGTTCAAATCTGCCGGTGACCTACAGCTTGATCAGCGGCCCCGCGATGCTCTCCGGAAATATGCTGACCCTCACCGGTGCCGGCAACGTAACCGTACAAGCCAGCCAGGCGGGAAACAGCCAATACGGCGCTGCAACCCCGGTCTCGCAAACTTTCGCGGTCAATCAGGAAACGCCCTCAGTCAACGTGACCGTCGTGAATCCGTCCTCGGAGGACTACGGCGCCGGAACGCCTGTCAACGTCACCGCCACTTTCGCCTGGACCGGTGCGACCGGCCCGTCCCAGCCACTTACCTTCTCGTCGACCACCGGCGACCCATTCGGGGCCGCCTCATGTTCGAGTGCAGGCACGCTCATGACCTGCCACGCTACCTTTACGCCCGCCGCCGCGGACCCTGCCGCCACCTACAACATCACCGCCACTTACGCTGGCGACACCAACTTCACCACAGCAACCAGCCCGCAATCCGCCAACTTCACCATCAGCCCGGCGACCACTACCACGGCCGTCACTTCCAGTCAGAATCCGTCCGTCTTCGGCCAGTCAGTAACTTTCACTGCAACCGTCACCGGCGAGTTCGGGATGATCGCACAGCGCAAGGGAAAGAGGAAACCGCTGGATCCAACCGGAATGGTGACGTGGAGCGGAGCCCCGGGTTGCACCACTAGCTCTCTGACCGGCAATCCCGGAGTAGCGACCTGCACCACCTCCAGCCTCGCTGTAGGCACTGAGGCGATTACCGCAAACTACAACCCTGACCCCAACCACCAAGCCAGTGCGGGCTCATTGCCCCAGCAAGTCAGCCAGGACAGCACCACCACCTCGGTTACCGGCTGCACGCCGAATCCGTCCAGCTACGGCCAGTCCCTCACCTGCACCGTGACGGTATCGGCCAACGCGCCCGGCGCGGGTACGCCCACCGGCAACATCACCTGGACAGGTCTGTCGGGATGCACCACCAGCACACTCACCGCCGGCAGCGCCAGTTGCACCACGATTACAGAACCAGCCGGCGCAAACCCCATTTCCGCAAATTACAGCGGCGATACCAATGACGCCGCCAGCGCCAGCGCCGGTTACCTCCAGACCGTCAACGTCGCGACGACCACCACCGCAGTAACGTCGGGCACCGATCCCTCGGTATACGGACAATCCGTGACCTTCACCGCCACCGTCACCGGACAGAATGGCCTCATTAGTCAGCACAAGGGAAAGAAGAAACCGCAAGACCCAGGCGGAATGGTGACGTGGAGCGGAGCCCCGGGTTGCAACACTAGCTCTCTGACGGGCAATCCCGGAGTGGCCACGTGCACCACTACCCAGTTGCCGACGGGCAGTAGCCAGCCGGTAACTGCTACCTATGGCGGCGATGTCGATCACCTGGGCAGCAACGGCAGCGTCAACCAAACAGTCAATCAGGACTCAACCACCACAACCATCGCTGGCTGCACACCGTTCCCGTCTACCTACGGCCAGTCGATCACCTGCACCGTAACGGTCGCCGCCAATGCCCCCGGCGCCGGCACTCCCACCGGCTCCATCACCTGGACGAACCTGTTCGGATGCACCACCAGTCCGCTCTCCGCCGGCAGCGCAAGCTGCACCACCAGCACGGAACCCGCCGGCCAAAACAGCCTCATTGCGACGTACACCGGGGACGGGAATTTCACCGCCAGCACCAGCCCGATCTACAACCAGCTCGTGAGCCCTGCGAGCACTACCACCGCGGTGTCGTCAGGCACGAATCCTAGCGTCTGGGGACAATCGGTGACCTTCACCGCCAACATCACCGGCCAGTATGGGCTTATCAGTCAGCACAAGGGAAAGAACAAACCGCAGATCGTGAACGGGTCGGTCGCGTGGAGCGCCAACACCGGCTGCGGCACCACGCCGGTAACGCCGGGCTACCCAGGAGTAGCAACGTGTACCACCACCGGCCTCGCGGTCGGCAATGACGTGATTACCGCAACCTATGTTCCTGACCCCAACCACCAAACCAGTACCGGCACGCTCAGCGGCGGTCAGCAAGTCAACCAGGCCAGCACGGCTGCAGTGGTCGGCTCCAGCCTCGATCCCTCGACGTACGGCCAGCCGGTTAGCTTCACCGCCGCCGTGGCACCTGCAGCACCAGGAGCAGGCTCTCCGACCGGATCCGTGCAGTTCGCCATCGACGGCACTAACTTTGGTTCGCCCGTCACTCTCTCCGGAGGTTCGGCCACTTCCGGAAACACTTCCACGCTCACCGAAGGAACGCACTCCGTCACCGCTACCTACTCCGGCGACTCTAACTTCCAGGGCGCCACTGCCGCGCTGAGCGGCGGCCAGGTAGTCCAGCAGGCAACCGCGACCACAACTGTTAGCTCCAGCCAAAGTCCTTCCGTCTTCGGACAGTCCGTCACCTTCACCGCAACCATCAGCGGCCAGCACGGTCTGATCGCACAGCACAAAGGAAAGAAGGGACCGCAAGACGTCAGCGGTACCGTCGCCTGGAGCGCGAACACAGGATGCGGCACGACTCCGGTGACCACGGGCAATCCGGGAACAGCAACCTGTACCACCTCTAACTTGCCCGTCGGCACCGCTCTGATCACGGCGGCCTACTCGGGCGACAGTAATCACGGCGCGAGCTCCGGCACGCTGAACCAGCAAGTCAACCAGGCCAGCACGGCTGCAGTGGTCAGCTCCAGCGCCGATTCCTCAACCTATGGTCAGGCCGTCAGCTTCACCGCCGCCGTCGCGCCAGTCTCTCCAGGAGCAGGCTCTCCCACCGGCACCGTGCAGTTCGTAGTCGATGGCAGCAACTTCGGCGCGGCCGTCCCGCTCTCCGGAGGCTCCGCCACCTCAGCCAGCATCTCCACGCTGACCGAAGGAACGCACTCCGTCACCGCTACCTACTCCGGCGACGGCAACTTCCTGGGCGCGACCGCCACCTTAAGCGGCGGCCAGATAGTCGGCGCAGCATCCACAACCACAACCGTCACCTCCAGCCTTAGCCCGTCAACCTACAACCAGTCGGTGACGTTCACCGCAACCATCAGCGGCCAGAATGGCCTCATCAGCCAGCGTAGGCGAGGAAGGCCGCAAGACGTAAGCGGCACCGTGACCTGGAGCGCCAACACCGGATGCGGCACCACCCCAGTACAATCGGGCAATCCCGGAACAGCAACCTGCACCACCTCCACGCTGCCCGGAGGAACCGATCCAGTCACCGCGCTCTACAACGGCGACAGCAACCACTCCGGCAGCAGTGGCTCCTTCAACCAGGTCGTCAACCCGGCCAGTCAGACCATCACCTTCCCGGCCATCCCCAACCAGAGTGGCCCCGGGACGGTCACCCTAACCGCAACCGCCAGCTCCGGCTTGACGGTCACCTATAACATCGTCTCCGGCCCAGCCTCGGTCGTCGGCAACATAGTGACCACCACCGGCAGCGGAACCGTAATCGTGCAAGCCAACCAGTCCGGCGACGGCAACTACAACGCGGCTCCGCCCGTCCAGCAAAGCTTCACCGTAGGCGGCGGAAGCCTCTGTAACGGCATCTACACAGGAATCTACAAAGGCAACCTGACCGTCACCAAGGGAGAGATTTGCATCTTCTCCGGTGGCGGCGTCACCGGAAATCTGACGCAGAGCGGTGGCGAGGTCATAATGGAAAACAACGCCTTCGTCGACGGCAACTACCAGATGAGCGGCGGCAGCGTCTCCATCACCAACAGCAGCGTAGGCAACGATCTTCAGATCAACGGTCCCGGCAAAGCTCTCCAGATCGGCGCCACTCCCCCCAGCTTCAACATCGGTCCCGGAGCCAGCGTCGGCGGCAACTTGCAAATTCAAGCGCTGAGCCCTGGTTCCGCTGCCGATTCGGTCTGCGGTACCACAATAAAAGGCAACCTCACCCTCCAAAGTAGCGGGAACCCGGTGCAAATGGGTTCAGGAAATGGCTGCGCCGGCAACACCACCGGCGGAGACTTCACCGTCCAGAGCAACACCGCCGCCACCACCATCGACGGCAACACCGTCGGCGGCAACCTCATCGACCAGAACAACACCGCCGCCACACAGGTCTTCACCAATCACATCACCAACAACCTGCAATGCCAGGGCAACACCTCCATCACCGGAGGCGGCAACACGGTGGTGAAAGGCACCAAGCAAGGCCAGTGCTCCACCTTCTAAAGGAGTACGACAAGTCCGATGCCCCACTCATCGCGTTCTTTGCGATGAGTGGGATTCCACCCCCGCCAAAACAACTGGATTTTGCCCTGGTCTTTGGGCGTCACAGCGCCGGAGTCCCAACACGCCCGATTTTGGCGTGATGGGGCGGAGCAGTTCACTGCTGCGATAAACAAGCAATTTTTCGAAGCCGGTTAATCAGGACAGCAACAGCCTCTCAGCCATCAGCTCTCAGCCTCTCAGCTATCAGCACACTTGTCATCTTGAGCGGAGTCAAGCCATGCGCGAAGCGAATGGCTTGGCGGAGTCGAAAAGCCTGCCCTGAGCGAAGCCGAAGGGACCCCTACGCCCTTGCCGACCTCCGGATCCCCCGCAAGGCATCCTCCCCAAGGCTCTCCAAGCAGCCGCGCATCGAGGTGTCGGCCGCCCCATCCTAACGTCGTGCCTTTCGACGTTAGGGTGGGATTCCACGATCGCCGAAATCCATCGGACTTCGGTCTTCTATCTGGGTGGCGCAGCGGTTCCCCGCTGCGACAAGTGCCTCGCCCCTCACTGCGGCCTTTAGCCGCTGGGGCAAAGCGCAA
Source organism: uncultured Acidobacteriaceae bacterium (assembly GCA_963775845.1). Lineage (GTDB taxonomy): Bacteria > Acidobacteriota > Terriglobia > Terriglobales > Acidobacteriaceae > Acidiflorens. The sequence continues at coordinate 1,263,630 of CAVZKN010000003.1, forward strand.
GGTGCAACGTCCATGGGCGTTTTGCGAAAGGCTTCAATACCCTGCCGAAACAACGGGAGTATTGCGAACCCATCCCAAAATCGGTAGTGGCTCAGTTTGAAACCGGCGAAGCGCGGCCCTTATAAAAAGAAAATTTCAAACTGAGCCACTACCCCAAAATCAAATTTCTTGACTTCCACCCTGCCATGTGAAACGCTAAAAGATGGAACTTGGGGCAACTTCGAGGGATGTCAAGGACACACCTCGAAGCTGCCCCAAAACCGTTTTCGGAGCCTCCTAATGAGCTAAGTCCATAATCCGGAATATTTTGCATATAAGTCCTATAAACACAAAGATTTGGCGGGATTTTCCTCCTAAATCAATGATTCTAAAGATCGAAGCAAATAAAAAAAATCCAAACCCTGGGAGTACAATCGGAATCCGTACCCTGAGCCTCAAATCAAGTATTGGCAGTCATCTTGAGTTAAGTGGCTATTATTGAATACTTTGCAGGCAAGCCCCTATTTTTGAATACTTTACGATAGGAGCCCCGCCAAGTCCATGATTCTAATATACCGACGGAGGAGGGGGGTACCCCCCAACTTCCCGCGACCATGAAGCCCGCGACCAACGCCCCTTCTATCAACGTGGCCCTGCTAGGCTTCGGCACGGTCGGCAGTTCCGTGGCCAGAATTCTCTGCGAGCGCTCGAACACGCACCTCCGCCTCACCCACGTCCTCAACCGCAACGTGGCCAGAAAAAAAGTGGACTGGCTCCCCGCTTCAGTCCGTTGGACAGAAAACATCGAGGACGTTCTCACCTCCAACGCAGACGTCGTTGTCGAGGTCATGGGCGGCCTCGAGCCCACCGGAGATTGGATCCGGCGCGCCCTCTCAGCCGGCAAATCCGTGGTCACGGCCAACAAGCAATTGATCGCGCATTGCGGCCCTGAGTTGCTCGCCCTGGCGCAGGCCGGGAATCAGCAGATTCATTTCGGAGCCTCCGTAGCCGGCGGCGTGCCCGTGATTTCCGGCCTGCAAGAGGGATTGGCCGGCGATGAACTGTTCAAGATCCGCGGCATTCTCAACGGCACCTGCAATTACATTCTCAGCCAGATCGAGACCAACGGCATTCCCTTCGCAACCGCGTTGCGCGAGGCGCAAAAACTGGGCTTCGCCGAAGCCGACCCCACCGACGACATCGATGGACTGGATGCGCGGGCGAAGCTGGCGATCCTGGCGCGCGTTGGTCTGCGCTGCTACGTCCGGCCCGAAAGCATCGCGACCGGTTCGATTTCGCCAATCGATACCGTGGATTTCGAGTATGCCCACCAGCTCGGCTGCACCATTCGCCAGATTTCGCGAGCCGAACTCAAAACTGAGGAAGGAAACGAGCAAGGAAAAAAGACAGCCGCAAAAACTGACAAGCTTTTTGCCGCAGTCCAGCCGTCCTTGGTCGAACTCTCGTCTCCGCTGGCGCGTGTGGAAGGCAGTCAAAACCTGGTCGTAGCCACCGGCATCTACGGCGGGGAAACCGTCTTCGGAGGCCATGGCGCCGGCGGCCATCCAACTGCGGTAGCCGTCGTCTCCGACATCATCGCCATCGCGCGCTCGCGCCAATCCAGCGTCGATCACGCCGCGCAACCGGTCGAGAAAACGGTTCCGGTCTCGAACGACTTCGCCACCAAGCACTATCTGCGCTTTCTCGTAAAAGACCGTCCCGGCATCATCGCAACTCTGGCAACAATTCTTTCCCAGTGCGGCATCAACATCGATTCCGTCCTGCAAAAACCCGGCTGCCCCAAGTCGCATTTGCCCTTCTTGATTACGCTGGAGGAATGCAAGACGTCCTTAGTAGAACAGGCCTTGCAAGAGATTAACGCGCTGGAATTCCTGGTGCAGCCCTGCCTGCATCTGCCGATTTTGTAGGATTTTCTTGCCTTCAACGAATTGTTATTTTAGCCGCGGCGACTCAGCCTCACACGGCCCAGGGATTGACCAGCGGAATCGCGGCGTCCCGAAAATGAGAAGTGTTGCGAGTAGCGAGCGTAGCGTGTTGCGCGAGCGCAATCCCGGCAATCATCGTATCGCGAAGATCGCCTGGGAGACCCTTTTTGTACCGCGCTGCCATCAAATCACTGGCATGTCCGGCGGCAGCTACGTCGAACGTGGCGACCCGCTGTTCGAGCGTGGAAAGAAGATCTGCAAACGCGCGGCTCAAGAATGTGCGGCGTCGTCCGGCCACCAGAATTTGCAAGCCAAACTGGATTTCGAGAACCGTGACGGAGGTCGTCCAAATCGACGTTCGGGCCTGATGGTCGAGCCAAACAACAACTGTTTCGTCGGGCGCCTGCCGCATCAGCGCCGACAGCACGTTCGTATCGAGAATGATCACGGTTCGAACTCGAAGGGCGGAATCGTGTGTCCACGCAATTCGGGAATGTCGCCGGCAAAGCCCTGTTTACTGAATAAAGCCGCGATTTCCCGCCCCAACCCGCCCGCCGGCGTAGACTCTTCAACCGCGGCGTGGCGGAGAATATCCCGGATCTCCTCTTCCATGCTGTGCCCGTTCCGCCGCGCGCGCCGCTGCAATCGCTCCTTGACCGCGTTCTCGATTTTGCGCACAACAAACTGTGCCATTACTCTCCCTCCCCCTGTTGATATCATGATATCACTGCCTGGGCCGGGGCTGCTACATCGAAAAGCGCGGCCGAGTCGAACCTACGCTTCCACTTGGAAGAATTGCGCCATGTTGCGGAATTTTTGGTAGCGGGTTTCGAGCAGTTCTGGGATGGGAAGTTTCTTGATTGCGTCGAGGTTCTCACGCAGCGCGGCGTCGAGTAACTGCGCTGCCTGAGCATGATCCGTGTGCGCGCCGCCAGCGGGTTCGGGAATAATTGCATCGATGCAGCCAAGTTCGCTCAGGTCCTTGGCGGTAATCTTCATCGCTTCCGCCGCCAGATCTTTTTTCGAGGCATCGCGCCACATGATGGAGGCGCATCCCTCCGGCGAAATCACGGAATAAACCGAATTCTCCATCATCAATACGCGGTCGGCCACAGCAATGGCCAGCGCTCCACCGCTGCCGCCAACGCCGATCACGGTCGTGACGATGGGCGTTTCCAGACGCGCCATCTCCAGCAAGTTGCGGGCAATGGCCTCTCCTTGGCCGCGTTCTTCGGCGTGCAGTCCAGGATAAGCGCCATCGGTATCGACGAACGTAAAGATCGGGCGCTTGAATTTTTCGGCAATCTTCATCACGCGCAGAGCCTTGCGATAGCCCTCCGGATGCGGCATGCCGAAATTGCGATAGACGCGCTGCTTCGCATCGCGTGCTTTCTGCTGGCCAATTACGATGACTTCTTCGCCGTGAAAGCGAGCCATGCCGCAAACAATCGCCGGATCGTCGCGAAAGCCGCGATCGCCCCGAATCTCGCTCCAGTCAGTAAACAGGCGCTCCACGTAATCAAGCGTGTAAGGCCGTTGCGGATGACGCGCCAGTTCGGTGTGCTCCCAGGCATTCAGATTCGACGATATCGCGCGGCGCAGGTTATCGACACGGTCATGCAGTTGCTGGATCTGGCGAAGCGTCTCCGCGTTCTGCCCCTCCCGCGCCTGCAGACGCGTAATCTGCTCTTCGATCGTGGCTAACTCTTGCTGCGCTTTAGGATCCATTTTTATGACGTTGCCGCTCTTTCTCGCGCGATGAGTTTCTACCAAAGAAAGCAGAAACTCGACGCCTGCGGTTGAGGCAGTCTCGGCGGGACTCGCACTCCGCTCGCGCTTCTCTGCTCGACTTGTTCTCGATCGTCTCATGCATCGCAACTCACGATCGCGACATACCGATCAAACGATAACGCGCACGCTGCCGCGTCCGCACAACTCTTCCACTCTCCCCAGAAAGCTGCGATCTGGCATCACATTATAGCCTTCGGCTTCCATCACCACCATGAAATCGCCGTCGCGCTCCACGTCGAAGAGCACTTTGGCCGCACCTTTGCGCTCGTTGAAGAGCGCATGCAGTGCATCGACTGTACCATCGGTCGCGCTGCCCAGAGGAATCCTTATGCGCAGCGCTTTAGGCAATGGCACCTGCGCCTCATCGAGCGGGATAATTTCGTTCGCCGTGACTTTGGGATTGGCGCCTTCCTCGATGCGCACACCCCCGCGAATCAGCACCGGAACTTCCAGCTTCACCTTCTCCGCCAGCTTTCTGTAGGCCTCGGGAAAAACCAGCAACTCCACTTTTCCCGACATGTCCTCGAGTGCAGCTTGTGCCCACAACTCTCCGCGCCGCGACTTGGCCACGCGCAAGCCCGAAATCAACCCCGCAGTCGTAATGTTTTCATCCTTGGCGGTAGATTTTTTCATAGCGGCAATGTCTTCCGTGGAGAGCGCGTTTAGATCGGCAAGCTTCTCTTTGTACTTCTCCAGAGGATGTCCGGTGATGAAAAAGCCAAGAATTTCTTTCTCGGCCGACAAGCGCGTGTGCTCATCCCAGTCAGGCACGTTCGGGAGCGCGTCATTTGCCTGCTCTGCCGTTTCGTCGTCAAACACGCCGAAAAGTCCATGCTGCCCCGACTCCGCGTCGCGCTGAGCTTTCTGGGCTTGCTCGATGGCTGTATCAAGAGCCTGCATGAGTTGCGCGCGTCGACCGAAACAATCCATGGCGCCGCTTTTAATCAACGACTCCAACACGCGTTTGTTCAACAGGCGAAGGTCAACTTCTTCGCAGAATTCGTAGAATGATTTGAAATTTCGTTCCAGCTTCTTGCGCGCCGCGACGATCGATTCGATCGCGTTGCCGCCAACGTTCTTCACTGCCGCCAAACCGAAGCGGATCGCCGTCCCATGCGGCGTAAAGTTGGCATCGCTGACATTAATGTCGGGAGGCTCAACCGCGATTCCCATCTCGCGGCATTCGTTGATGTACTTGACCACGCTATCCGTGTCGCCCGTGATCGAGGTCAGCAACGCCGCCATGAACTCGATCGGATGGTGCGTCTTTAAATATGCTGTGTGATACGCCAGCAGCGCGTATGCTGCCGAGTGCGATTTATTGAAGCCGTATCCCGCAAACTGCGCCATCAGGTCGAAAATCTTCTCGATCTTTTTTTGAGGGAAGCCGTTCTTCGTTGCGCCCTGCACAAAAACGTCGCGCTGCTTCGCCATCTCCTTCTCATCTTTTTTGCCCATCGCGCGTCGCAACAGGTCCGCTTGCCCCAAGGAGTAGCCGGCGAGTTTGTTCGCAGCCTGCATCACCTGTTCCTGATAAACGAAAACGCCCAGCGTCTCCTGCAAAATTTCTTTAAGCTCCGGCAAATCGTATTCGATTTTGCGGCGGCCATGCTTGCGCTCGATGAAATCGTCAATCATGGCCATCGGGCCGGGACGATAGAGCGCGTTGAGCGCGGTCAAGTGTTCGATGGAGTTGGGCTGGTAGCGCCGCAGAACATCGCGCATGCCATGCGATTCAAACTGAAACACGCCTGAAGTCAATCCGCGATGGAACACTTTTTGATAAGTTTCTTCGTCCTCGAGAGGGATGTCATCAAGGGCGAGTTGCTGGCCTCGTTGCGCAAGGAGTTTCCGCGTGTCGTCGAGAATGGTGAGCGTGGTCAGGCCCAGAAAATCCATCTTGAGCAGGCCCATCTTCTCGATGGCAATCATGTCGAAAGCGGTGACGATTTCGTCGTTCTTCGTTCTGTGCAGCGGAACCAGGTCAATCAGCGGGCGCGGCGAAATTACGACTCCAGCCGCGTGCACGCCGGAGTTTCGCACCAGGCCCTCCAATTTCCGCGCCGTGTCGAGCAACTGCCGCACCTGCGGATCTTTCTGATATGCCTCCTGCAGCGCGGCGGATTCCGTCAGTGCGTCGTCGAGTTTGATATTCAGCGTTGTTGGCACCATCTTCGCAATGCGGTCCACATCGCTATATGGCATATCCATGGCGCGGCCGACGTCTTTGATGGCGGCTTTCGCGGCCATGGTGCCGAAAGTGATGATCTGGGCCACATTCTCGCGTCCATATTTATGGGTGACGTATTCAATCACCTCGCCGCGGCGGTTCATGCAGAAATCGATGTCGATATCCGGCATGGAAATTCGCTCGGGGTTGAGGAAGCGCTCAAACAGAAGTTCGTGCTGCAGCGGATCGATATCGGTGATGCCAAGCGAATACGCCACCACCGCGCCCGCTGCCGATCCACGCCCCGGACCCACAGGAATGCCGCGTTCGCGCGCGTAACGTATGAAATCCCAAACGATGAGGAAGTATCCCGAGAACTTCATCTGCTGGATGATGGCGATTTCGCGCGCTAACCTCTGTTCGTATTCGGCGAGCGAGTGCTTGAGTCGCCCGCTGGAAGCGGCGCCGCGCAGGTTGTCCATGCGGCGCGCAAAACCCTGTCTGGTGATGTGCTCGAAATAGCTGTCGAGCGTAAAGCCGTCAGGCACATCGAAATGCGGAAATGGGCTGGGAACTTTTTCCAGTTTGAGGTTGCAGCGCTCGGCAATATCGAGAGTGCGCGAGAGCACCTCGGGAGAATCCTTGAAGACGCGCAGCATCTCGTCGCCATTCTTGACGAAAAACTGCGTGCCTTCGAACTTCATCCGGTTCGTCTCCAGAATCGACTTGCCGGTCTGGATGCAGAGCATCACGTCCTGCGCGTGGGCGTCGTCCTCGCAGAGATAGTGGCTGTCGTTGGTCGCGACCATCGGCAGGCCGAGATCCTTCTCCAGCTGAAATAACCCGGAACGGATACGGTGCTCCATTTCCAGACCCTGGTCCTGGATCTCGAGAAAGAAATTTTCTTTGCCGAAAAGGTCGCTGTAGAATGCGGCGGCCGAGCGCGCCGCATCGTACTTCCCTTCCATGAGCCGTTCGGCGACTTCGCCTTTCAAACAGCCGGAAAGGCCGATCAACCCCTTGGAGTGCTCTGCCAGGAATTTCTTGCTCACGCGGGGCTTGTAATAGAAGCCGTGCAGCGAGGCTTCGGAGGTGATCTTCACCAGGTTGCGATAACCTTCTTCATTTTCGGCCAACACCAGCAGGTGGTTATACGTGTCTCCGTCGGGCGGCGTGCGGCTGATGACGTGATCGTCCTTTTTGCAGATGTAGAGTTCGCATCCGACAATCGGTTTTACGCCGACCTTATGCGCGGCGTTCACGAAATGCACCGCGCCAAAAATATTGCCATGATCAGTCATGGCGACAGCGGGCATGCCCAACTGGTGCACGCGCTCGACGAGCTTTTCGACATCGCACGCGCCGTCGAGCAAGGAGTAGTCGCTATGCAGATGCAAATGGACGAATTGATTTTGGGTCATGAAAGGCTTGGCTCTCAGCGCTTGGCTTTTCGCTTAGCGGATCGAATTTATTCTACTGGCTGGAGAGATTCGCGCAATGACAGAAAGTGGTGCAGTCGATCAGCGCGACTGCCTAACGCATGATCTGCAGTTGGAGCGACGGTCCTGGCACCTGGAAGTCCACGCCGCGATCGTCATTCATCTTGATGGTGGCGGGAATATCGAGCTGAGCGAGCGGAATCTTCTTCCCCGTTTGGTGGTCGTTGAGCACCCAGAGGGTCCCGCCCGAGATCGCATAATTCCGCACTTGTTCTACATGCTGGTCGCGAAAGACGAGCGCTGTTTCCGGTTCCTGAGCGGGCTTTTGTCGCGCTTCGACGGTGGCTTGCAACTGATCGATCTTTCCGTTCAGAGTGTCCAGATCGCTCCGCAAACGACCATTCTCGGGAGGAGGATCGTACGGAGGCTGGTAATACGAGGCGCCGGAATATGAATCCTGATCGTCACTCTGATTGTCGTCGTCATAGAAGAACGGATCGCCGTACAGGCCCCAGTAGGGATAGCCCCATGGGTAGTAGCCACGCCTTCCGTAAAAGCCGCGACCGTAACCGCCGCCGACGCGAATGCGCACGCCGCCGCCGTGGTAGCCATAACCGCCGCCACTGTGGTTGAAACTACCGCTGTGGAATGATCCAGAGGAATGCCCTGCGAAACTGCTATGCGAGACGGCATGGGAACCACCGCCGCCGAAATGGCCGCCACCACTCGCATGGCCACCACCACCACGCTGAGCCCAGACGGGCAGCGCGAGCAAAATCAGGCTCAACGCCGCAATGGGCACCCAGCGCCGCATGACCACATTATAGCGCGGTTTCAAATCCCTTTGGCGGGAGAAAATTTGCCGACCAAGAGCCACCAATTCACGCCCGAAACCCTTGGTCGACGCCGATTTACTTGTGCTTTTTCCCTGGTTTAGTTTTCGGCTTTGACTTCGGCGTGGTGGCCGGCTTTGCAGGTTTAGCTGGCTTCCCTGCTTTCTTGACCGCCGACGGCTTTGTCGGCTTGCCCGCTTTGGCTGGTGCCGCTGCTTTTGCGGGACTGACGGACTTAGCCGGAGTCGGCTGAGCCGGAGCTGGCTTTGCCGAAGTTAGCTTAGCGGGAGTGGGCTTCGCCGCAGCGACAGGCTGGGCAGGCAACGGCGCTGGCGCCGCTGCCGTAACACCTTCAGCTTTTCCCTTGCCTTTTTTCCCCTTAACCGGCTTGCCCGTTTCGACTGGGCCAGCAGCACTGGCGGCGGCGGCGGCAGCTTTCGCACCTCGTCCCCGCTTCGCCGGTGGAGGCGGTGGGGGCGGTGGGGGCGGTGGCGCCAGCGGCTTGAGATATTTCAGGGTCTCCGTCCGCGAGCGCAGCTTGCCGTCCAGCAATAATAAGAAGACGTCGTTCGCGATCTTCGGGTATTCCGGCATCTGCGGCGTGATGTGCAGTTCGGTCATCTCCGGAAGCGGAACCTTCTGCTGCACCTGCCGCCACTTGGTGAAGAAATTCTTGATCTTCTGTGATACAGACTGCTGCCGCGCCGTGATGGCCAAAAACAAAATCATCTCCGGACGAGCCGACGAGAGCAGTTGCCAGGTGCGCGAGGGCGTCGCCGCTTCCTTGCCCATCAGTCTTTTGGCCAGGCTATGAGCGTTGTCTTCGAGATCCTTCCAGGCCTCAACCAGATCCTTGCGGGGAATCGCGCGACGCAAATCGGAAACATCCTTATCGCCCAGCCTCGATGTCAGGAAGTACAACACCGCCGGCGCTACCTCGGGCGTGTAGCCAAGCTCATTCATCTGCTGGCGCGTCTTCATTAGCGCGCCCAGGCCCGCCGTGTCTACCTTGGCCGGACTCCAGCGCGGATTCAGCACCTTCAGCCATCCCTCTTTTTCGTAAGCTTTCAGAATGGCCAGCGGATCATCCTCGTAGGCCAGCTGTTCGATCTCGTAGCCGATGGCTGAACTGCGGATGTGCTCGATGTAGTTATTTTCTTTGCCAGATTCGAAACGAGCCTGGGTGCGTTCCTCGAGCGGCCAGTGGAAGCGGGTAGTGAAGCGCGTGGCGCGAATCATGCGCGACGGCTCTTCCAGAAACGCGTAGTTGTGGAGAACACGAATTACTTTGGCTTCAATATCGGCGACGCCATTGAAGGGATCCATCAGCAGGCCGCGCGATCCTTCATTCAGCGACAGGGCCATCGCGTTGATGGTGAAATCGCGCCGGCGCAGATCTTCGATAATGGTCGCCGGAGCCATGGTCGGCGGCTTGCCCGGTTTGTCGTAGCGTTCAGAGCGCGCCATGGCAATCTCAGCGCGGACGCCGCCGGGCAGCGTCAACAGCAAGGTGCGGGTCTCGTTATCTGCGTCACCGATGACCGCTCCGGCCCGCTCCAGGTCTTTTTGCAGCTTCAGCGCATTCCCCTGGACGGTGAAATCGAGGTCGCGGATGGGGAATCCAGTAATGATGTCGCGCATGGCGCCGCCGGTGAGGTAGAGGTTCATCCCCGCCGCTTTGGCAACATCCTGCACGAGCTCTACCGCTTTTTGTTGGTCCGGGGAGAGCCGGGTTTCCAGCGTATATATGTAGTCGGCCATGCCTTCCTAGTCGCCCTGCGTTGGCCCGTCGTGGGTTCGGGCAGGGCGTTTTTCACAGGTTTTACACAGGGAGCCAGCCAGAGTTTCGTCACTCCGCACGAAGCGGAATCTAACTCACTCTAGACATTAGACTTATATCGCAAACTAGCAATCGAAGTAAACTAGAGAAAATAACACAAGGTTAACGGTTTGGCTACTGGGAAGGCACAAACTGTTCGAATTCCGTGCGAAAGTGCGAGAATCGCATCTGGGAGCGTCTTCCCGCGCGGGCGCTACGCTCGGCTGCGCAGGGAGTTCGACGCAACCGTTCCTCATCCATGTCTTCGACGCATAAAAAGGTGATCGTGCGGAAAAATGACCGCGACTCGGTCAACGGCTTCGTCGCGCCCGCCAATTTTGTAGTCGATGGCAAGCTCGAATTGCTGAACACCTCCGGCAACGTGGTCGCCATCGACTTGCGCGACATCAAGACGGTTTATTTCGTGCGGGAATTTTCCGACACCGACCTGATGGTTCGCAAGACCTTCACCACCCGGCCTCGAACCGAAGGCCTTTGGGTGCGCCTCCGATTCAAAGACAGCGACGTGATCGAAGGAATCCTGCCGAACGACCTCACGCAAAATCCGGCCGAGGGATTTTTGATGAATCCTCCCGACCTGCGCTCAAATACACAGCGGGTATTCGTGCCTCGCGATGCTTTGACCTCGGTGACTGTGCTTGCCGTGATCGGAGCCGCTAATCGGCGGCGGCGCGGAGGAGCGCCCGACACGCGCCAGGTTACGTTGTTCGAATCGTAGCCAAGGGGAAAACCACTTCCGTTCCTCCTCCTACAAAATGGACGATCTCCAGGCGATCTCCGTCATGCAAAGGCGTTCCCGCCCATTGATTGCGCGGTACTATCTCCCGGTTGAGTTCGATGGCCACGCGATCTGGCTTCATGCTGAGTCCCTCGACAAGCGCGCCCAGCGTTTCGGCTGACGAAATTTGGCTTTCTCCGTTGATCGTGAGATTCATCGCAAGAATTATCGCACTCTCGAAGCGACGGTAAAATTTCCGCCCTACTGCGCCTGGCGCAGTTGAAATTTGCGGGTGGCGGTCCGTCCGTCGAAACTTGCTTGCACCACCACCGATGACTCAGCCAGCGACTTCTCATCCACCTGGAGATTCATCTCGGCTCTGCCCTTGGCGTCAGTGAGAACCTGGGCATAATAAGGAGGCGCCTCGGGCCGGACGAAGCGCAGGGTGAGGCGAGCGCCCGACACGATGGCGCCGCCGTCAGTCACGCGAATTTGCATGGTTAATCCGGATGGCGAGTGCACGGAACCCGCATTCACCCATTCGAGATCCAACTCTTTTACCGCCGCCAAAGTCTCCGGCGTGTCGCGCTTGTCGAGGATCGCATCGAGCTTGCCTTCGCGAATCGCGTCGACCACCTCGCGATGCAGTTCCCGCAGACGCTTCTCCTTATCCTGATCGCTATCCAATCCAGCGCCGGCGGTCATCACGTCCGGCGCGCCGAACGTGTAGGGAACCGCGCGCTTCCCGATGCAGCGTCCGCGAACAAAAACCTGCGTTTGCAGAAGACGCTCGGCTTCGCGGGCTTCGCTTTGAACGTGGTAGACCGTGTCCTGGTGCCGAATGTCAGTATTAAAGCCAAATATCACGGATGCACGCCTTCCTCGACCAAGACTAGACAACTTTCGAGCATGAAAAGTGCTCTTAAGACTGTACTTAGCTTGACACTTCCGTCTGTCAAAATTAGTCTAAACAGTTTACTAGTTGTCGTTGGCGCAAATTATATATAGCTTCCCTATGCCGGACAATTATTTCGCTCGTTACCTGCCCCTCCTGATGCACTTCGGCATCGCGACCGCGCTCGCCAGCATAATCGTCACCCTCTCTTATTTCGTCGGCCAGCATAAGCCAACCCGCGCCAAGGTCTCTCCTTATGAATGCGGAGTGCAGCCGATCGGCGACGCTCAGGGCCGCTTCTCGGTCAAATTTTATCTTGTGGCCATGCTCTTTATCTTGTTCGACGTGGAAGCCGTCTTCCTTTATCCCTGGGCCGTCATCTTACGGGAACTGAAGATGTTCGGATTCTGGGAGATGATGATTTATATCGCCATCGTGCTGGTCGGGCTCTTTTATGTGTGGAAAAAAGGCGTGCTTGACTGGAGCCTGGCGGCGATGAAGCGAGGCGATTTCTGATGCCGCTCGCTCCTCCCATCACCGATATCGAGCAACTGAAGTCGCATCCTGCATTAGGCCGCCTGGTGGAGTGGAACGCTTCCGTCGTGCAGTCGGTGAAGTTCGATCGCGACGAGCTCACCATCTGGATCGCGCCCGAAGCGCTTCGGGAAGTTTGCGCCATTTTGCGCGACTCGCCCGACTGTCCTTTTAATTATTTGGCCGACCTGACTTGCCTGGATTGGTATCCCTCGGAGCCGCGCTTCGAAGTTGTTTATCATCTGCTCTCGATTCCGACGAAAGAACGAGTGCGTTTGAAGGTCCGATTGGGCGGTTCGGCTCCGGCGGTCGAATCGGTCACCTCGGTCTGGCCTTCGGCCAATTTCTACGAACGTGAAGTATTCGACCTGTTTGGAGTGCGCTTTGGCGGACATCCGAACCTGAAACGCATTCTTATGCCCGATGACTGGGAAGGCCATCCGCTGCGGAAGGACTATCCGGTGGAGGGCTACCGGTAGATCATGACGCAATTCCCTACCGCAATTGATGCCGAGCCGCGACAGGAGGACATCCCCGGCGGCGACCGGACCATGGTTCTCAACATGGGCCCGCAGCATCCTTCAACGCACGGGGTGCTCCGGCTGGTGCTCGAGATTGACGGCGAGACAGTGATTCGTCTGAAGCCGGAGATCGGCTACCTGCACACCGGCATCGAGAAGACCTGCGAAGCCAAGTTCTATCAACAAGTTGTTCCGCTCACCGACCGCATCGATTACTTGTGTCCCCTGACCAACAATCTTGCCTACTGCCTGGCCGTCGAGAAGTTGTTGGGGATAGAAATCCCTCCGAAGGCGCAGTGGATGAGGGTTCTGATGAACGAGTTGACGCGCATCAATTCGCACCTCGTCTGGCTGGGCACGCACGCGATGGATCTCGGGGCGATGACGGTCTTCCTCTATTGCTTCCGCGAACGCGAAGATGTGCTGCGGTTTTTCGAGATGGTCAGCGGGCAGCGCATGATGACCTCATATTTCCGCATTGGCGGCTTAGCTTTGGAGCCGCCGCTCGGATTCTTTGAGAAGGTGAAGAAGTTCGCCGACCGCTTTCCGGGGAACGTTGATGAATATGAAGGCCTGCTGACTGGGAATCCGATTTTCATGATGCGGACGAAGGGCGTTGCGCGCATCAGCGCGGAAGATGCGATTGCACTGGGCGCATGCGGTCCAACCCTTCGCGGCAGCGGAGTCGATATCGACCTGCGGCGCGATGCTCCGTACACGGGCTACGAAAATTTCAAATTCAATGTGCCCGTGCGCACCGAGGGCGATGTATTCGCGCGATATCTTTGCCGGGTGCAGGAGTTGCGCGAGTCGATTGGCATGGTGCAACAGGCGCTGGCAGGAATGCCGGAAGGGCCGATTAAAGCTGATGCTCCGAAGGTGGTGCTGCCCGACCGCGAGAAGATGAAGACGCAGATGGAAGCCCTCATCTATCACTTCAAGATCATCACTGAAGGCTTTTCGGTTCCGGCGGGAGAAGTTTACTCGGCCATCGAATCGCCGCGCGGCGAGATGGGATACTACATCGTCAGCGACGGAACCGCCAAACCGTATCGCGTGCACATGCGCGGCCCATCGTATGCGAATCTGCAAGCGCTGGAAAAAATGTGCGAAGGACAGTTGATCGCCGATGTGGTGGCGGCGATTGGAAGCATTGATGTGGTGCTGGGAGATATCGACCGGTAGGGAGTTTGTAATTTTGTAATCGGGTAATTTTGTAATTTGAAAACTAAAATCGAAGCGGCTTTTAAATTACAAAATTACCCGATTACAAAACTACCAAATTGTTTCATCTATGAAATTTTCGCCCGAATTCGAAACTCGCTTTGCCGAGATGCTGACGCATTATCCGACGAAGCGTTCCGCGCTCGTGCCGACGCTGCTATACGCGCAGGATGAGACGGGCTGGCTCACCGATGAAGTCATCGCCGAACTCGCCCAGCGGTTGGATCTGACCGAACTCGAAGTCCGCAACGTGATCAGCTACTACTCGATGCTCACCACAAAGCCGCGCGGCAAGTACAACGTGCAGGTGTGCACCAACATCGCTTGCATGCTCCGTGGGGGCGAAGAATTGCTCGATCATTGCAAAAAGAAACTAGGAATCGGTCACAAAGGCACAACCCAGGATGGTCTGTTCTCGCTCGAAGAGGTTGAGTGCATCGGTGCTTGCAGCTGGGCTCCAGCCGTCCAGGTGAATTACGACTTTCACGAGAACCTGACCACGGCCAAGATGGACGAGATCTTGGACGAGTATAAGAAGAAGGGAACGCAGTAGAACAATTCAATCATTGAGTGATTGAGACATTGAATCATTGGAAATCGGATCGAAATGATTCAATGTCTCAATGACTAAATGAACAAATGGCTTCTCTAGTTTCTCATCCCGACGAAGTCCGCGTGATCTCCAGGCGCTTTGGCAAGGGCGCTCTGGACATCGACCGCTATCTCCAACTGGACGGCTATAAGGCCGTACAGAAGGCGCTCGCCATGAAGCCGGACGAGATTATTAATGAGGTGAAGAATTCCGGCTTGCGCGGACGTGGCGGCGCTGGCTTCAGCACGGGCATGAAGTGGTCGTTTGTCCCGAAGCAATCGGCCAAGCCCAAATATGTTCTCTGCAATGGAGATGAAAGCGAGCCCGGCACCTGCAAAGATCGCCTGATTTTTGAGCACGACCCGCACGCGGTCATCGAAGGCGTGATGATTGCCGCGCTTGCGGTCGGCTCGCACACCGGATACATCTACATCCGCGGCGAGTATCGCTACCTGTCCGTGATCATGCAGAAGGCGATCAAAGACGCCTATGCCAAGGGTTTCCTCGGCAAGAATATCTTCGGCAGCGGATACGATCTCGACATTTACTGGCATGGTGGAGCGGGCGCCTACGAAGTGGGCGAAGAGTCGGCACTGATGGAATCGCTCGAGGGCAAGCGCGGTATTCCGCGTATCCGGCCGCCCTTCCCTGCTGTGGTTGGACTTTGGGGTGGTCCTACGGTCATTAATAATGCGGAGACGCTGGCCGCCGTGCCACCCATTATTCTGGGCGGCGCGGAGTGGTACGCGGCACTGGGCACTCCAAAAAATGGCGGCACGCGGTTGTTCTGCCTGGCTGGACATCTGAACAAGCCCGGCGTCTACGAACTGCCCATGGGCTATAACCTCAAGAAAATGATTTACGAGGTCGGCGGAGGGATTCCGAACGGTCGCGAGTTGAAAGCGGTGGTGCCGGGAGGATCATCGACTCCGGTGCTCCTGCCTGAAGAAATCGACGTCGCCATGGATTTTGATTCGGTCGCAAAAACTGGATCGATGCTCGGCTCCGGTGGCGTGGTGGTGCTTGACGATACGACATGCATTGTGAAGTTTGCGCTGCGCACTATGAAGTTTTATCAACATGAAAGTTGCGGCTGGTGCATCCCGTGCCGCGAAGGCACCGACTGGCTTAAGAAGACTCTCACCCGCTTTCATGCGGGCGGTGGAGTTCAGAAAGATATCGACAATATTTACTATCTCTCCGAGAACATGCTGGGCAAGACTTTCTGTCCGCTGGGAGATGCGGCCGCGATGCCCACGATGGCATTTGTCAAAAAGTTCAGAAAGGAGTTTGAAGATCATCTGGATGGGAAACCGTGCCCGTTTGAGAAGGCAGAGGAGCCGGTGCTGGCCTAGGAAAATCTGTGATTTGCGATTTGTAATTTGTAATTGTGGACGGTTCTCAATTGCAAATTACCAATTACAAATTCATGGCTGACGTAACCCTAACTGTCGACGGAAAGAAGATCGCGGCTCCCGCCGGCTCGCTGCTGATCGAGGCTTGCAAGAACGCGGGCATCGAAGTGCCCTCTTTCTGCTATTACCCCGGGCTCTCGCTCCAGGGCGCTTGCCGCATGTGCATCGTGAAAGTCGAGAAGATGCCCAAGCTGCAGACCGCCTGCACTACGGCGGTGACCGAAGGCATGGTGGTCTCCACCGACAGCGATGAGGTCCGCCAGGCGCGCAAGGCCATGGTTGAAATGCTGCTCGGCAATCATCCCCTGGATTGCCCGGTTTGTGATGCCGGCGGCGAGTGCGAACTGCAGGACATGGCATTCTCCTACGGCGCCTCCGAATCGAAATACACGGAGGCGAAGAACCATCGCGAGGAGCAGCAGTGGTCTCCGGTCGTGTACTTCGATCGCCCGCGTTGCATCCTGTGCTACCGTTGCGTGCGCGTTTGCGGCGAAGGCATGGACGTTTGGGCTCTCGGCGTGCAGAACCGCGGCGTCAGTTCGATCATTGCTCCGAATATCAGCGCTCCCGATCAGGACTCTCACCTTGATTGCGAAGAGTGCGGCATGTGCATCGACATCTGTCCGGTCGGTGCGCTCACCTCCGGCGCTTACCGCTACAAGACGCGTCCCTGGGAGATGAACCACGTCGGCACCATCTGCACCCACTGCGGAGACGGCTGCAAAACTACGCTGGGTGTGCGCCGCTGCGATACAGGCATCGAGATCGTCCGCGGCGACAACCGCGACAAGAGCGGGATTAACGGTGATTTCCTTTGCATCAAGGGACGCTACGCTTTCGATTTCGCGCATCATGAAGAGCGCCTCGCAACACCTCTGATCCGCAAGAACGGCAAGCTCACGCCTGCGACCTGGGAACAAGCTTTCGAGTTGATTGGCCGGCGCTTTCGCGAAGTTCGCGATCAGGATGGGGGCAGCGCGATCGGGGTAATCGGCTCGAATCGTACAACCAACGAAGAAAACTATCTTCTTTCTAAGTTCGCACGCGTTGTTCTCCGGACCAACAACGTTGATCATCGTCGCACCGCCGACTACCCTGCTCTGGCCGCTGCGCTGCATGGCAAGCCGGGAAAAACAGCTTCCATGCGCGACGTGCTGAATGCGCCGGCAATCCTTTTGATTGGCAACGATCCCACCGACCAGCACCCGCTGCTGGCCTGGCAGATTCGCACCAACGTGCGCTTGCGCCATGCCAAGCTTTATGCGATCAATTCGCTCCCCATCAAGCTGCGGCGGCAGGCGACGGCGTTCGGGTTGCTTCCGGCGGGCTCCGAAGCGAAGGCGGTTGCTTTTCTTGCCGGCGACGACTCTCACGCTGATGCGCTCGTAACCGATGGCACCAGCCGCAATGCCTGGATCGACTTGCGCGAGCGGGTTCGCGCGGAAGAGAATCTGGTCATCGCCTTCGGTTCCGAATTGCGCGGGCCTGACCTTGAAAAACTGGTAGCCTTTGCCGCGACTTTATCCGGAGCGAAGCTGATCTGCCTCGGCGACTACGCCAATTCTCGCGGAGCCAGCGAGATGGGCCTCTACCCCGATCTTCTGCCGGGATACGAACCGCTAGCCGGAGCGCAGAAGTTCGAGCAGGAATGGGGCAAGCTGCCGTCCGAAAAAGGTCTGACTTTGCCGGAGATGGTAGAAGCCGCCACGGCCGGCAAGCTGAAAGCGCTTTACGTCGTCGGCTCGAATCCAATTGGACGTTTAGGTATTGATCCCTTCGTTCTCTCGAAGAGTTTTGTCGTGGTGCAGGACATGTTCCTCACCGAAACCGCCAGCATCGCCGACGTGGTCTTGCCGGCGGCCAACGCCTACGAAAAAACAGGAACCTACACCAATACCTGCGGCGATCTGCAACTGATCAAAAAAGCTGGAGAAGTTACCGACACCAAGCCCGACTTCGAGATGATGGTTCGCATCGCCGATGCCATGGGCTTTGATGTGCACCACCTCGTGCCCTTCGGAGGGGGCACGCACTCCGATATGGGCCAGACCCGGGGCGCGCAATCGGGCGAGGCCGATCGTCATGCGGTGTGGCTTGAGGCGCACAATCTGGAGCCGAAGATGACCCCCTTCGATCCCATGGCCATTCTTGACGAGGTGCAGCGCGTGGTTGCGGGCTACGATGTTTCGCGGGTGAATCTGCTGGCCGGAAACGATCAGCATCTTGAGATCGCGGAAAGCGGAGCCGGTGTGCTGCAGAATCCGGAATTAATCGTGCCCGCCCATGACAATCTGTTCAGTTCGGGTACTCTGGGACGTTATTCGAAGACTTTGAATTCAGTTTATGAGAACAAGTCCGCTGCGCCAGAAGTTGCGGCGGACTAGACACGTGACTATCAAGATCAATAGCAATATCAAAGGCCGCGGACAAGAGTGTCCGCGCCACACAAGATCACTTTGAGCATAACGACGTTCATCATCATTTCGATTATTAAATCTGTGGCCGTGGTTGGCATCCTTCTGACTGCGGTGGCTTACAGTGTCTGGCTGGAGCGCAAGGTGTCGGCGCACATCCAGAACCGCTGGGGCCCCACGCGGGTTGGCCCATTCGGGCTACTGCAACCTCTGGCCGACGGCGTCAAATTTATTTTCAAGGAAGATTTGACTCAGCCGCATGTTTATAAGCCGCTCTACATTGCGGCGCCCATCATTGCCGTCGTGTTTGCCATTACGTCGATATCGGTGATTCCCTTTGGCAACTGGGTGAACGTGGGGCCCTGGGGCACCTACCTGCAGATCACCGATCTCAACATCGGTCTGCTGGTCGTCCTCGGAATTACGTCGATGGGCGTGTACGGCGTCGCTCTCGCGGGATGGTCTTCAAACAGCAAGTACTCGCTGCTCGGCGGGCTGCGCGCCAGCGCGCAGATGATCAGCTACGAAGTCTCGCTCGGCCTATCGCTGGTGGGCGTCCTGATCATGGCCGGCAGCCTGAGCTTGCGCGATATCGTCGATGCACAGGGCGGCGTGTTCTGGCATTTCATCCCGCGCTGGAACATTTTTCACGGGCAGACGCTGGCGTTCTTTATCTATCTGATTTCCGCCTACGCCGAAACCAACCGCACGCCATTTGATCTGCCGGAAGCGGAGTCGGAACTCGTGGCGGGATACCACACCGAATACAGCGCCATGAAGTTTGCCATGTTTTTCATGGCCGAGTACGCGAATATGATCACGGTAGCGTGCATTGCCACACTGCTCTTTCTCGGCGGATGGCATGGGCCTATCTTTGGTCCTCCGCTATTGCAAGCGGTGATGCCCGTTTTCTGGTTCTGCCTCAAGGTTTTCTTTTTCATGTTTCTGTACGTCTGGGTGCGCTGGACCTTGCCCCGCTTTCGCTATGACCAGCTCATGGCTTTCGGATGGAAGGTGCTGCTGCCCCTGGCGGTAGCCAACATTGTTTATACGGCGCTGGTAGTGGCGCTGCGAGCTTCGTAGCAGTGCTCAGATTTTGGTTCAGTTCCCCATTCAAATCTGGGGTTGCTGATGGCTGAAAGCTGATGGCTGAAAGCTGATTCAAATGTTTCATCTAATCTTATTTCTATTCTTCGGAGCGATCTGCGTGGCAGGAGCCATCAACCTGCTGGTGCAGAGCCATCCCATCAACAGCGCTCTGTCGCTGGTCATGGTGATGGCCTCGCTGGCCGCCGAATATCTTCTTCTCGGCGCCGAATTTGTGGCCGCCGTGCAAGTCATCGTCTACGCCGGCGCCATCATGGTCTTGTTCTTGATCACCATCATGCTGCTGAACGCCGGCAAGGAAGAACAGACCAAGGGCAGCCGTGTCGCAACCGTTTTAGGCGTTCCCGCGGTAATGATCGGAGCGGTCCTCGTTGCCTGGACGCTTCTCCATCGCTCCGGCATGCAGGGGATGATTCCCATCGGCGCCTTGCGCGGCAGTGCACAGGATATTGCGCGGCTCCTCTTTCACGATTTCCTGCTGCCCTTCGAAGTCACCTCGGTGCTCATCCTGATCGCCATCATGGGCGCGGTCGTGCTGGCCAGCCGGCCCGAAGCCGTGGCGCGCGGCCCCAGAAAGGACGGACAATGATCCCTCTTGATTACTACCTGATGTTGAGCGGGATCCTGTTCGTCTGCGGAGTCCTCGGCTTCCTCATCAAGCGCAACATCATCACGATTTTCATGTCGATCGAGCTGATGCTGAATGGCGTCAATCTTTCTTTCGTCGCCTTCGCCGCGCACTGGCACTCGCTCAACGGACAGGTCTTCGTCTTCTTCGTCATGGTCGTGGCCGCAGCAGAAGCCGCCGTTGGCCTCGCGATCATCATTGCCGTTTATCGCACGCGTGAAACTTTGAATGTGGACCAGGTGAACCTGCTCAAGCTATGACGTTAAACCCTTATCTCTGGCTCCTTCCGGTGCTGCCGCTCGCCGGAGCGGCGATCAACGGCTACTTTGGCCGGAGGTCGTCGAAGAAAGCGATTACAGCGATTGCGCTCGTGTTTTGCGGCGCGGCCTTTGCCTTGGCGCTGTTTCTGGCGGTCCGCTTTTCTTCCGCATCGGCTCCTTATTATTTCGATCTCGCCCATTGGATCCGCTCCGGCAACTTCCAGGTTGACTTCAGCTTCTATCTCGATCAGTTATCGCTCGTGATGATCCTCGTGGTCACCGGCGTCGGCTTCCTCATTCATATTTATTCGGTTGGCTACATGTGGGACGACGACGGCTACTACCGCTTCATGTCCTACCTGAACCTGTTCATGTTTTTCATGCTGACACTGGTGCTGGCCAAAAATTATCTCGTCATGTTCATCGGCTGGGAGGGCGTCGGCCTGGCGTCATATTTGCTGATCGGCTTCTGGTTTACAAAAGACTCAGCCGCTGCAGCCGGAAAAAAAGCATTCATCGTCAATCGAATTGGCGACTTCGGATTTTTGATTGCGCTTTTCCTGATGATCAAGCATTTCGGATCGCTGGACTTTACGCACGTCTTTAGCGCGGTGCAATCGCTACCGTCCGAGGCCGCGGGTACCGGACTGCTCACTGCCATCGGTCTTCTCTTAATGGTTGGCGCGGCCGGCAAGTCGGCGCAGATTCCTCTTTATGTCTGGCTTCCGGACGCGATGGAAGGCCCCACTCCCGTCTCGGCGTTGATCCACGCCGCCACCATGGTCACCGCCGGCGTTTATATGGTGGCGCGTTCGTCCTCCATCTTCGATCGCGCGCCGACGGCGATGATGGTGGTCGCCATCATCGGAACGCTCACCGCTTTGTTCGCCGCAACCATCGGTATCGCCCAGACCGATATCAAGAAGGTACTCGCCTACTCAACCGTTTCCCAACTCGGCTACATGTTCATGGCTTGCGGCGTAGGAGCGTTCTCGGCCGGCATCTTCCACCTGATGACGCACGCGTTCTTCAAGGGTCTGCTCTTTCTTGCGGCAGGTTCGGTCATTCATGGCATCGGCGGCGAGCAGGACATGCGCAAGATGGGCGGCCTTCGCGTCTACATGCCGTGGACGTTTGTGACGATGGGGATTGCCACGCTCGCCATCGCGGGCATTCCGCCGCTGGCTGGCTTTTGGTCGAAAGACGAGATTCTCTGGAAAGCGTACGGCGCGAGCCCTGTCTACTGGCTGATCGGCGTGATCACCGCTTTCATCACATCCTTCTATATGTTCCGGCTGATGTACATGACGTTTGGTGGCGAATATCGTGGCGTCATCGATCAAGCGCATGGTCACGACGAACACGCACACGGGCATGGCCACGGCCATGGACAGCCGCATGAGAGCCCATGGGTGATGCTCGGTCCACTGGTGGTTCTTGCCTTGTTGTCCGTCGTCGGAGGTTTCGTCGGCTACGGAAATCACTTCGAACATTTTCTCGCTCCCGTTTTTCAGGGAGCGAGCGAAGTTGCGCGCGAAGCTCCCGAAGCCGGCAAAAGCGCTCTTGAGTATTTGCTGATGGCTGTATCGGTGAGTGTGGCTGCGTTGGGATGGTTTCTAGCGTATCTGCTTTACAGCCGGCGCCCGGAACTTCCGGCCCGCATTGCCGCCAGCCTCGGCGGGCTCTACGAGGCCGTGGCTCACAAGTATTGGATCGATGAACTCTATGCTGCCGTCTTCGTCAAGCCGCTGATCGATGGCTCGACCACGATTCTCTGGCACGGCATTGACCAGGGAGGCATCGACGCCGCTGTCAACGATTCTGCCGACGCCGCTCGCCATGTTTCTGACAGGGTGCGCCACATGCAGTCGGGCAATCTGCGCTCTTATGCCGGATGGATCGCCGCGGGCGGTGCCGCCGTCATTGCATACATGGTCTGGATGGGGGTGCGGTGATGCATCCGCTCAACATGGAAAGCCTCAGTCCCATCATTCTTTCGCTGGTCACGTTCATTCCCGCAGCGGGCGGGTTGCTCATTCTGCTGATTCCGCGCCGCGACCGCGATATCAAGCTTTTCGCCTTGGTCATCTCCACCCTCACGTTCGTGGCTTCGCTGCACTTGCCCGTTCACCTGCACCGTGGCGCCGGCGCATTCAAGTTCGAGATCGATAAAGTCTGGATCGCCTCTCCGAACATTCATTACCACATGGGCATTGACGGAATCTCCGTCTGGCTAGTGGTGCTGACCACCTTCCTTACTCCGCTATGCGTTCTCATCTCCTGGACATCGATTCACGCGCGAGTAAAAGAATTCTTTATCCTGCTACTGATCCTCGAGTCAGCCCTGATCGGCGTCTTCACCTCGCTGGATTTGTTCCTCTTCTATTTCTTCTGGGAAGCAACGCTCATTCCGATGGCCCTCTTGATCGGCATGTACGGCCATGGGCGCAAAGTCTACGCCGCGGTGAAGTATTTCCTCTTCACCATGATCGGATCGATGTTCATGCTGGCTGCGATTCTGTGGCTCTATGCAAAGGTCGGAAGCTTTGATTTCACCATCATTCAAAATGCGATTCGCAACGGCAGCGTTCCCGGCTTTGAGCACGCGTCGCTTTGGCTCTTCCTCGGATTCTTCATTGCCTTTGCCGTCAAGGTTCCGCTCTTCCCTCTTCATACCTGGCTGCCCGACGCGCACGTTGAGGCGCCTACCGCTGGCTCGGTCCTGCTGGCTGGCGTTTTGCTGAAGATGGGTACCTACGGTCTGTTGCGTTTTGACGTTGGCCTCTTTCCCGACCAGGCTCACCGCAATGCTCCGTGGATCATGGTTCTGGCGCTCATCGGAATCATCTATGGCGCGCTCGTTTCGCTCGTGCAGCCGAATATGAAAAAGCTGATCGCATATTCCTCGGTCAGCCATCTCGGATTCGTCGTCCTCGGAATTTTCAGCTTCACTACTGCCGGACTGAATGGCGCCGTCTTCGTCATGCTCGCGCATGGCGTCGCCACCGGCGGCCTCTTCATGCTGGCGGGCATCCTCTACGAACGGCGACACACCTACGAGATCGCAGAATTTGGCGGCCTTGCAACACCGATGCCGAAGTACGCAACTTTCTTTCTCATCACCGTGCTCGCGTCGGTCGGACTGCCTTTGCTGAACGGCTTCATCGGCGAGTTCCTCGTTCTCAGTGGAGCCTTTCAGGCTCGCCCCATCTATGGAATCCTCGCGGCAACGGGCGTGATCTGGAGCGCCTGCTATCTGCTGTGGATGTATCAGCGAGTTTTCTTCGGCCAGGTGACACACGAAATCAACAAGACTCTGCCCGACCTGAATCTGCGCGAGAAGACGGCGCTTGCCCCCATTGCGGCCGCCGCGCTGGTGATGGGAGTTGCTCCGCTGTTCTGGCTCAGCGCCATCGATCCGGCGGTGCAAGCGGCCCTCGCACCCTTTACCCAGTTGGCCAGCAGGATGGTGGGCCAATGATCCATCTTATGGCGGCGCACCTGAATATTGGCTCTTCACTGCCGGCTCTTCTAGCGCAATTTCAGACCTCCCTTCCCCCCATCGCTGATTACATGCGCATCCTGCCCGAGTTGATTCTTTCGATCTTCGGCATGTTGATCATGGTGGTTGACCCGCTCCTCAACCCCGACAAGAGTCATCGATCGCTCGGCGCGATTGCCCTGATCGGCGCTCTTGCGGCGCTGGCCTCCACTTTCTGGATGGCCCAATATCCCGGCACCGCTTTCTGGAACACCGTCCGGGTAGAAGACTTCAGCATTTTTTTCCACGTCCTCATCATTGCCATCGCGGCGGTTACGATCCTCAGTTCCTTCGAATATCTACGCGTGCAGCGCATCCGCGCCGGCGAATATTACGGGCTGATTCTGTTGGGCACCGTCGGAATGTGCCTGATGTCGTCGGCCATCGAACTTGTACTCATCTTTATTGCTCTGGAAATCTCGTCCATCTCCACCTATATTCTGGCCGGATTTCGCCGCAACGATGCCGCCAGCAGCGAGTCTTCGCTCAAATACTTTCTGCTGGGCTCGTTCGCCACCGCCTTCTTCCTCTATGGAGTTGCGCTCATCTTCGGCGCTACCGGATCCACCAATGTGGATGCCATCAATCAGGCGCTGCACTCCGGCAGCGGAGGCATTCCCGTCCTGGCCTATGTCGCCACGGCGCTGATGTTCGTAGGATTGGGCTTTAAAGTCGCTTCCGCACCCTTCCATGTTTGGACTCCCGACGTCTACGAAGGTGCACCCGCGCCGATTGTCGGACTCATGTCGACCGGACCGAAGGCAGCCGCCTTTGCCGTGTTGTTGCGCATTATGTTCGAAGCGAATGTTCCGGGACGCTTCTGGCTTCTCTGGGTCTCGGCCGCGCTCTCCATGACGCTGGGCAACCTGGGAGCGCTGGTGCAGGACAACATCAAGCGCTTGCTCGCCTATTCGTCGATCGCACACGCGGGCTACCTGCTGGCCGCTTTTGCGGCACAACCGGAATTGGGCGCCTCGGCGGCCATGTTCTACTCCGCCGCTTATGCCGCCATGAATGTGGGAGCCTTCGCCGTGGTCAGCCACCTTGCCACCGCGCGCGAAACGAATGTCACGCTCGAGGATTATGCCGGGCTAGGCAGGCGTTCGCCCGCCATGGCCGCAACCTTAACTTTCTTCCTTATGTCTCTGATTGGCATCCCGATCACTGGCGGCTTTTTTGCCAAGTTCTACGTGCTGAATGCCGCGTTGAATTCGAACCTGGTGGGCCTGGCAATTATCCTGGTGCTGAACAGCGCGCTCGGAGCTTATTACTATCTGCGCATCATTGTGATGATGTATATGCGCGAACCGCGGGGTGAGACCACGGCCCCTCCCGTGTCGGTGCCTGCGGCGCTAGCCATTGCGATTTGCGTGGTAGCGACACTTTTCCTCGGCGTACTACCGGGACGGGTGCTCGATTACACCATGGTTTCCGCCCACCAACTCATTGGCGACAAGCCGGCTCCGGCGCTCGCTGCAGGATCTGTCGCACCAGTGCCATAGGCATCAACACACTGGAAAAAGAGGCTCCAGCCGCGGTTGACAATCGCCGCCTGAGTCGGCATTATTAGCTACACAAGTCCGCAGACCCGTTTTTTTCCTGCGACCGGAGGTTGTATGCATCAGTTCCTGCACAATATTTGGAGCGACGAGCAAGGGCAGGATATTGCTGAATATGCCGTGATGCTCGCTGTCATCCTGGTATTGGTGATCGGCACGGTGCGCCTCATCGGCACCAACGCCAACAACGTGTTCTCCAATGTAGCCAGCGCTGTGCAGTAGCAGTACGCACGCCACATTGTCGTTTCGCCGCTTTTTGCAAGCGGGGTTTCTCGCGCGGAACCGGGGTCGCCAAATGCCTTTTTTTGAGTGCGATGAAGAGCGTCCCGCATTGATTAGATTTTGATTCATAGCCGTTGATTTGTTTCCACGCCAAGCCGCGATCATCGCGGCTTTTGTTTTTTCCGCGAAATACCGTACTCTCCCGGCCCCTCCAGTTCGTCGAACCGGGCCAATTTGTCTCAAAACCAGCCATTCTTCTGCCCCTTCTTTGTTTCTAATGGATTACAAGCCAAAAGCCTCCCGCGCGCCGTTTCAGCGGCCAAATTGTCCCTTCATAGCCACTCGAAATCCAGAGTCAAGTGATTGTAACTAAGCCATTTAGTGCGCCGCAATTTGGCTGGGTGATTGCCCTTACAAGGTCAGGCACGAGGGCGCACTGTTTGACGCCTCCCTCGAAATTGCCGCCATGAAATTTATGAACAAAAACGATAAATCGGAGAGCAGACAGGGACGACAAGGTTGTCCGCTGTACGCAACCTTCAGCGCCGCATGGGGTCGAGTTGCCGGAATGGCAATTCTGGCGCTTGCAACAGTTTCTTCCCCGGCCATCGACCGCCCACTGCTTAACGGTGAAGCAGTCCCAACCAAGTTTTCCGCGGACCTCCAACAGCGGGTTGCGACGAGCGAAATGGTCGATGTCATCGTTCAACATCGCCAGATGCCTACCAGCGCGCACTTAAAGGACATGAGTGACCGTGGCGCAACCATCAAGTCGCAGTTGCACACGATCCGTGCGGTGGCAATGCGAGTGCCGGTCAGCATGCTGACTGAACTGGCGAACGATCCGAACGTTGCTTACATCACGCCCGACCGTGAGATCAAGATGTCCGCTACGGGCCCTACGAACAACGAGGAGTTTGCGACTGCGGTGACGGCGGATATCGCGGCATCGCAGTATGCGCTGAATGGCACCGGCATCGGCGTGGCTGTCATTGACAGCGGAATCTCCGATCACCCCGATCTGCACACCCCCGCTGGAAACGGTCCGAGCCGCGTGGTGTACAACCAGAGCTTTGCCTCGGGCGGCCCGAACGACCAGTACGGGCACGGAACTCACGTGGCCGGCTTGATCGGTGGCAATGGCTTCAGTAGTAACGCGGCCACACATTACGCAACCAAGTTTGCCGGCATGGCTCCGAACGTCAATCTCATTAACCTGCGCGTGCTCGACCAGAACGGAAACGGCACGGACAGCTTGGTCATCGCTGCCATTCAGCAGGCGATCGCCCTGAAGAACACCTATAACATCCGCGTCATCAACATGTCACTGGGACGTCCGATTTTCGAGAGCTACACCCTCGATCCGGTCGACCAGGCAGTGGAAGCCGCCTGGAAGGCCGGTATTGTGGTGGTGGTGGCTGCGGGCAACGATGGGGAAGACGACTCGATGGGCACGGACGGTTTCGCCACGATCGACGTTCCGGGCAACGATCCTTCCGTCATCACGGTAGGAGCGACACTAACTCTCTACACGGCGACGCGGGTCGACGATACGATTGCCAGCTACAGCTCCAAAGGTCCGACCTTGCTCGATCACATCGTAAAACCTGACCTGGTCGCTCCGGGGAACCACCAGGTCTCATTGCTTGCTGGGGGCAGCACACTGGACAACGCCTATAAATCACTTGAAGTTGCCCCGAGCAGCGGTGCCGCAAGGTACTTTCAGTTGAGTGGAACCAGCATGGCAACACCGGTGGTAAGCGGCGCGGTGGCGCTGATGTTGCAGCAGACTCCCTCGTTAACTCCCGATCAAGTGAAAGCGCGCTTGATGGAGACGGCATACAAGGGCTTCACTCAATACACCCAGTCTACCGCTGCCGCCACCGCAGTCGCTTACGCCAACGAGTACGACGCCTTTACTTATGGCGCGGGTTATCTGGATACCGACGCCGCTCTTGGCAATACCGACCTCGCGACCGGAATCGCCCTTTCGCCGACCGCGGTCTTCAATTCGAGCGACAACACTGTCACGATTGGGAATACTACCCCCGACTCAACTTTCGCCGGGAGCAGTGTGGTTTGGGGTTCCAAATCCGTCTTTGCAACTTCAGTGGTTTGGGGCGCTAAGGCAATCGAAGGAACCTCGGAAGTGTGGGGAGCCACCAGCGTGGTTTGGGGTGCCAAGTCTCTTACCGGCTTCAGCGTGGTCTGGGGCGCCAAGGATTGGATCAGCACCTCGGTGGGATCGCTCAACAGCTCCGCCTTAGGAGACGAGTAGACAACCGACGAACCATATTCGGAGATCAATATGACAAATACTCTTCCAATTAAAGCTCAAGTCATGATCGGAATAGGGGCCGTCGCTAGTCTGTGTGCCCTGTCGCTCGGCATCGTCAGATCGCAGACGCAAGCCTGGCCACAATTGGTTCTTCTGTCAGCGGCAGCCGCAGTCAGTTCGCGCCTCAAGGTGAAACTACCCGGGATGACGAGCTCCATGGCGGGAAGTCTGCCGGTAATTCTTCTGGCAGTCACGCAGATGGGATTGTTCGCCAGCCTGGTGGTAGCAGTCACCGCAGGAGTCGCGCAGACCTATTCCGTCACCAATAAAATCAAACCGGTTCAGTTCCTGTTCAACGCATGCACGCTCCTGAATGCTACCGGGCTCGCCTACCTGGCCTATCACAGCCGGATCTTTGCGAACCTGGCAGCAGCGCACACCGCATCTCTGGTTACAGCCGCCGTCACCTACTTCGTGGCCAACACGGCGCCGGTAGCCAGCATCATCGGTCTGACCGAAGGCGGCAATCCTTTTGCTCTCTGGCACAAGGTCTTTTTGTGGTCTTTCCCGAACTACGTAATCGGTGCGGGATTAACGGCGATCGTGTCCGCCTTCACCACCGTGAGCGGAGTGGTAACCATGGCAGCCTTGATCGCGGTGTTGTTCGCGGTATATCAGTCTTACAAAGCGTATGTAGGCGGAGCAGAACCAGCGCGTCCATTATCAATGGCCGCGACTGCAGGTCGATAACCTCCAACCAGTAACTTAACTTAACTTAGCGCAGCCTTCGGGCTGCGCTTTTTTTTTGCCAATCTGACAATCCAAGTTAGTACGGCGGCCGTACCTGATGTGAAGACTTAATTTCGCTGAAAGGATTTTCAAATCTATGAAGCGCAACCTCTTACTTGCCCTCACCATCCTTGCTATGGCAACGGTGGCAGCTGTCGCCGGAGAGAAAGATCCGATGGTGGGCGGACAGAAGATGTATCCGACCAAGAACATCATTGAAAACGCGGTGAATTCCGCCGATCACACCACGCTCGTAGCAGCCGTCAAAGCTGCCGGGCTCGTCGATACGCTGGAGGGCCCCGGGCCGTTTACCGTATTTGCTCCAACCAACGAGGCATTCAACAAACTGCCGGCGGGCACCGTCGATACCCTCTTAAAACCCGAGAACAAAGCGACCCTCACCAAGGTGCTCACGTATCACGTGGTGGCGGGACGACTCTCCTCGCACGACTTGATGGAAAAAGTCAAAGAAGGCAATGGCAAGGCAGAGTTGACCACCGTCGAAGGCGGCAAGCTGTGGGTCATGCTGCACGATGGCAAGCACCTTGAACTGAAAGACGAAAAAGGCGGGACTGCGATGGTCACGATTGCCAATGTGTTCCAGTCGAATGGAGTCATTCAGGTCGTCGATTCAGTGCTCATGCCGAATTAAGGCACGACACCAGGGGTTCAGCCTAAACATTTCAAGCAACACTCCCAACCCCCGCTTTCGGCGGGGGCCTTTTTTTTCGGAGCTACTTTGCGGCCGGCGGCGGCGGCGTTGCCAGCAATATCTTCATCAGTTCGGTTGCCAGCTTGGACGCGTCGGCACCATCGAGGTTGATTAACACCACCACTCCCGCGCGACGCTCGGGGACGATCATAAAGGAGGTGCTGGTCCCCTGCTGGCCACCACCATGACCGACGTCCAGCAGACCGAGATCGTGCCCGGTGCCCCAGCCCAGTCCGTAGCGATCCTCGCCCTTCTTATCGTTGGAAGGTATCAGCGGAGTCCACATCACCTCACGAGTCGCACGCGCAACCAAACGATCGTCAAGCATGGCCACTTCAAACCGCGCCATGTCGTCCGCCGACGACAGCCATCCGCCGCCCGGAATCTTGTAGCTGGAGTCAAGAAAATCGGCATTCGTTATTGCTCCTGACTCATCCTTGCTGTAGAAGCGAGTACGGTACGGGATGATCGCAAACCGGTCGTCGACCACGGTGTGCGCCATACCCGCGGGCGAGAGAACATTCTCGCGAACGTAGTCGGCATACCTCTCTCCCGAAGCGCCCTCAATCGCGCAACCGACGACGGTGAATCCCTGGGTCGAATAGTGGAATTCTGTTCCTGGTTTGGCGACCAGCGGATCGTTCTTGAAAAAGTCGAGGCCACCCTGAATAGGATTCAGAAAGTGCCGCGTGTTGCCGATCTCCGCATCCTCCTGCGAGCCGGATTTGTAATGCCGAATTCCACCCACATGGCCAAGCAATTCACGGGTCGTGATGGGCGTGTCTTTCTCGGGAAATGCCGAACAGTATTTCTGAACGGGAACATCCAGATCGAGTTTGCCTTGTTGCCAAAGAAGCATGGCCGCGGTAGCGGTGAGCGACTTCGAAATCGATCCCAGGCGATACAGCGTATGAGAAGTTGCCGGAACAAAATTCTCCAGATCCGCGGTGCCGAATCCCGCCGACCATTCGGCGACCCCGTTTTCGACAACGGCCACCGATATCCCAGGAGTACTATTCGCGGCCATGAAGCGGGCGACGGCCGTCTCTAGCTCCTTGCGTTTTTCGGGAGCGATCTGGCTGGGCTGTGCGATCACGAAACAGCTGCAGAGCCAGAGTGCTAATACGATCTTGCTGGAGTAGCGTCCCATCCATTCCTCTTGTCGTCGAACAGCATTACACAGCCGCTATAGACGGAGCAAATCTAGTTTTCGGCAGCGATCTTTGCCAAGCCCGCCTCCTACATCTTCACCAGCCGGGTTTTGCGGTGGCAAAACGAATATGTTACAAGCAAGACAGGGAGACTGGCATGCCATCTCGCGACTTCATCTTTTGGGAAGTGGACGTTCAGGCTGATTTCATGCTGCCGGGCGGCAAGCTCTACGTCCCCGGCGCCGAGAAACTTCTGCCTAACATCCGCAAACTCACCGGCGCGGCTCGACGCGGCTCCGTCTTTCTGGTTTCACACGGCTGCTTTCATTCGGCCAACGATCCTGAGTTCAAGCAGTTCCCTCCGCACTGTGTTAAAGGCACGCCCGGCGCGGAACTGGTTTCGGAGGCGCTGACCGATAATTTCATCCGCGTAGAAAACACCGCCATGGCTCGCTTGCCGGCAGATCTTTCGAAGTATCAGCAGATTATTCTAGAGAAGCAGACTCTCGACATCTTCGAAAGCCGCCACGCCGAAGAACTGGTTGAATGTTTGGGTAGCTCTGCCGAGTTCGTAGTATTTGGCGTAGTGACGGAATACTGCGTCAGCTACGCGGTCAAAGGTTTGTTGCAGCGGAAACGGCGAGTCGCCGTGGTCCGTGATGCAATCGAAACGCTTGCCCCGGAAGCTGGGACGAAAACGCTAGCCACACTGCAAGATATGGGTGCAAGGATTGTGACGACAGATGAGATTCTGCGTGAATTAGAATCATCCGCAAGCTGACTCACAACAGCATGCCGGCGATTGAAGCCGACATCAGGTTTGCCATTGTTCCGGCCAGCATGGCGCGAATGCCGAGGCGTGCAAGTTCTCCGCGCTTGTTAGGAGCCAGCGCCCCGATGCCACCCAACTGAATTCCTATCGAACTCAGATTCGCAAAACCGCATAGCGCGAAGGTTGCGATCGTAAATGAGCGCGGGTCCAGCATGGCCTTCTGCGGTCCCAACATGGAAAATGCAACCAGTTCGTTCAACACCATGCGAGTGCCCAGCAGGCTGCCAATCGCTCCGCAATCTCGCCACGGAACTCCAATGACCCACGCGATCGGAGCGAAGAGCGTCCCGAAAATCTGCTGCAGGCTGGAAGGAAACCAGCCGATTCCAAGATGATTATGGATGCCTCCGAGAATGCCGTTGGCGAGTGCAATCAACGCCAGAAATGAAATCAGCATCGCCGCGATGTTGAGCGCGAGGCCCAAGCCGTCGGTCGTACCGCGCGCGATCGCGCCCAGCAGATTTTCCGTTTTTTCCGCGCCCACTTCTTCTTCGCTCATCACCACCCGTCCCGCCGTCTTTGGAACCTCCGTCTCCGGCACCAGCATCTTCGACATCAGAATCGTTCCCGGAGCGGTCATGATGACTGCGCTTAACAAATGTTTCGGTTCGATGCCGAAGGCGATGTACGCGGCCATGATCCCTCCCGAAACGTGCGCCATGCCGCTCGTCATCACCGTCATCAATTCGGAACGCGTCAGATCGGGCAGAAATGGCCGGATGGTGAGCGGAGCTTCCGTCTGGCCCATGAAAATGCTGGCGGCCACATTCAGCGACTCCGCTCCGCTTGCTCCCATGAATCGCGTCATTATTTTCGCGGCTACCTTGATGATGAGCTGCATGATTCCGTAGTGATAAAGCACGGCAAAAAATGCGGCGATGAAAATCACCGTTGGCAGAACTTGAAAGGCGAAGAAAAATCCCATCGACGAGCCTTGCGCGCCCAGTTCCCCGAAAACAAACTTTGATCCTACGAAGGCATAGCTCAGCAAACGGTTCACCGCGTCTCCGGCTTTCTGGAAGAGAATCCGGCCCAATTCAATTTTCAAAACGAAGACAGCAAACACAATCTGCAGTCCCAGGCCCCACACCACAGTTTTTTTGTTGATCGCGCGTCGATTGGTCGAGAAAGCGTAGGCGAAACCCAACATGGTGAGCAGCCCCAGTATGCCGGTGAAACGTCCCATATTTCTCCTTGTGCGTTCTCCTCGCAAATCCGCTACCGATCCAGCTTCAATATCTGCCTTTGTAAATGACGCGATGAATCAACGCCGTCTTGTGCGTGGGCGGCGCGGCCGCGATGTGGTAGCTCCGTTCGAGCAGACGCTTTGCGCGCTCTGCCTGTGCGTCGGAGCGGCAATGAATCGTGCACAGCGGCTCGCCCGCAGCCACCGAATCTCCAATTTTTTTATGAACCACAATGCCCACCGCCGGATCGACCGAATCTTCTTTGCGCTCGCGCCCTCCGCCAAGAATCACGCACGCGGTGCCGACTTGCTCACAATCGATCGACGCTACATAGCCCGCCTCGCGGCTTGGAACTTCGACGTGATGGTCCGTGCCCGGAAGACGGGAAGGATCGTCGATGGTGCTGATATCGCCTCCCTGCAGTTCAACCATGTGGCGAAATGTCTCAAACGCTTTGCCCGACGCGATGATTTCCGCCGACAGCTGCTTCCCTTCCGCCGCTGTTTTCACCCTACCGCCAAGAAGAAACATCCACGCCGCTAATTCCAGGCAGAGTTCGCGCAGGTCCTGCGGGCCGCCACCGTGAAGAATGTCAATGCACTCCTGCACCTCAAGCGCGTTGCCGACCATGCGGCCGAGCGGCTGATTCATGTCGGTAATCAGCGCCGCCATCTGCTTGCCCATGCGCTCGCCGGTTTCGACCATCAGTTCGGCGAGCAAAACCGCATCTTCTTCTTTTTTCATGAACGCGCCCGAGCCGGTCTTCACGTCGAGCAGTAGCGCATCCGTACCTTCAGCGAGTTTTTTGCTCATGATCGACGCGCAGATCAGATAGGGACTCTCGACCGTGCCGGTCACATCGCGCAACGCGTATAACTTTCGGTCGGCGGGAGCGATTTTGTCGGTCTGCCCAATCATGCAGCATCCGCAGGCCTTGAGAACGCGATGGAATTCCGAAACCGATAGACCGACGCGAAAGCCCGGAATCGATTCCAGTTTGTCGAGCGTGCCACCGGTGTGGCCTAATCCGCGTCCGCTAATCATCGGGACGAAGAGCCCTCCAGCCGCGACCAGCGGAGCCAGTACGAGCGAAGTCTTGTCGCCGACGCCTCCGGTCGAATGCTTGTCCACCTTTCTCGCGCTCAGAAAATTCAAGTCCAGAACTTCGCCCGAGTGCAGCATGGCGTTGGTCAAAGCGGCCGTTTCTTCGCGCGTCATTCCCCGCAGAACCACAGCCATCAACCACGCGGCCATCTGGTAATCGGGAATGCTGCCGTCGGTGCTGCCGGCAACAAGAAATTCGATCTCGCCGGAGGATAGCGCGCCGCCGTCGCGCTTTTTGCGAATTAAATCGATCGCGCGAAATGGTGACACATGAGGCTGGCTCACTTTAAACGAAAGCCCTCCGGCAGAAGTTCGCTGATGAGACTGCGCTTCGCGCCCTTGTCGCCCTGATAAAAGATAATGGCTCGCGGCCCGAACTCATAAATCACCTGCCGGCAGGCGCCGCAAGGGGAGCATGCAACTCCCTGGCCGTTGACCACCGCGACCGCTTGAATTTCGAGGTCGGGTCCATCCGCGGCGATGGCAGAAAATATTGCAGTGCGCTCAGCGCAGTTTGTCATTCCGTACGAAGAGTTCTCGACATTGCAGCCCGCGAATACCTTGCCCTTTGCCGTGAGGATGGCCGCGCCCACGTGGAACTTCGAGAACGGCGCATACGCGTTCTTCATGGCTTTGCGCGCCGCATTGAGCAGACGCTTCTCCGTGGCCGCCGATACCTTGATCGTTGACATACCCTGATTTTGCTGAACAACAAGAGTGGGACATTGTAACTCTTGCGGAGCCGAAGGCACTCATGGAACTGCAAATTCCTTTCCGCGACATCTTCGATCTCAAACCTACCCGCACCTGCCGACTGCTAAACTAGAGCCATGTCTACGCAAGCTGCAACCTTTCCCACCACTACCAGCGCGCCGGCGTCAGCCGGAGTCCTGTTGCCCGCTTTCACGCTGTGGTGGCGCGAAGTCGTCCGCTTTTACCGCCAGCGCGCGCGCGTCGTGGGCGTCATCGCCTCGCCGCTTGTGTTCTGGATCGTCCTCGGCTCCGGCTTCGGAACCTCGTTTCGCTCGGGGCAGGCGGCTGGCCAGCAGCATTATCTGAATTATTTTTATCCCGGAACGCTGGTGATGATTGTGCTTTTCACCGCCATCTTCACCATGATGTCGGTCATCGAGGACCGCAACGAAGGCTTTCTGCTTTCGGTACTGGTCGCTCCGGTCCCGCGCGCGGCCATTGTCCTGGGTAAAGTTCTTGGCGGCACCACGCTCGCTGCGGGCCAGGGACTGATTTTTCTTCTGTTCGCGCCCTTGGTTGGCGTGCACATGACGCTGGCCTCGTTCGGACTGATTGTCCTCACCGTGTTCTTGACCTCATTCGCTTTAACCGCACTCGGCTTTGCCATCGCCTGGCCGATGGATTCCACCGCCGCCTTTCACGCCATCATTAACTTATTCCTGATCCCGCTATGGCTATTGTCCGGCGCTCTGTTCCCACTCTCGGGAGCCTCGGGATGGATTCGCTGGCTCATGTATGCCAACCCCCTGACCCACGGAGTCGAGGCATTGCGCACGCTGATGTATCCCGAAGCACCCAGTGCGTTTCCCCTGATGGCATCGATCTTGACGCTGCTACTCTTCGCGCTCTTCATGTTCGGTCTGGCATTCGTCTTGGCAAACCGACGTACGACCAAACCGATGGCATAAGGGATTTCTTCCCTTAGATTGTCATCCCGAACGCAGTGAGGGATCTGCAGTCCGCCGCACAATGTACACCCGTTGTTTCGCTCGAGACGCAAAATGAGTCGTTAAGATTACAAAATTACCCGATTACAAAATTACAAATGCCCCTAGACCTTCTCGCCCTGGCCGCTCACCGCGACGATGTAGAACAGACCTGTGGCGGAACTCTGCTCAAGATGGCCGAGCGCGGATACCGCACCGGCATCCTCGATCTGACGCAAGGCGAGATGGGAACCCGCGGCACCGCCGAAGACCGCGCGCGCGAAGCGGCGGAAGCGGCACGCCTTCTCAAAGTTTCCTGGCGCCACGCTCTCGATATTCCTGACGGCCGCGTCGAAAATACCTGGGACAATCGCCTGAAGATCGTTCGCGTGCTTCGCGAGCAGCGGCCGCGAGTGCTGATTCTTCCCTATTGGGAGGGACGGCATCCCGATCACTACACGGCATCGGTGCTCGGCTACGAGGCGGCGTTTAGCTCCGGACTGGCCAAGTTGCCGGTGGAGGGCTCGGCGCATCGTCCCTTTAAGATCATTTATGCCAGCCTCTACCGCGACGTGCGGCCTACCTTTGTCGTCGACATCTCCGAGCAATTCGAAACCCGCTTCGCATCGTTGATGGCTTACAAATCGCAGTTCAGCGACCAGCAGGCGGGCAGTGACATCTTTCCGGCGCAGGCGGAGATTCGGGCGCGGATCGAATCGATGGCTCGCTACTACGGCTTGCTCGGCGGCGTCACCTATGCCGAGCCGTTCGTACAGAAAGAAGTCGGACTGGTGGATGACGTCATGACCATTCCCGTCAAGTCGATCTGAGCGATAACATGCGGCGATTCCATCGTTTATTTAAGAAAGATTATTAAGAAATCCGATTGAGAAAGATAAGCCGAACTGGAAGTGATGGCCTGGCGCGACGGGCTGACGAGCAAGTGATGGGAACGGTGGCTACTGCCCCACTCAAGCCGGCTTGGGTGGGACACCGACCAGGATTGTTAGAATTTGCATGTGAGGAGATCCTGCGTGGCGAGTAATTAAGGAGTCTTGAGTCGAGTGGGCCGCCCCCAGCCACCGTCCTAAACTACTCTTCGGTTAGATCAAACAGTCGGCGAAATGCTGCCTCAGGCCCACTGCGTCTACCTTTCCTGCTGCGGATAACGCCCTGAATGCTCCATTCGGGAGTTTGCGCTCCACGCACATTCTGAAGTTTTGGATTCTTAGCGACTCCAGTCTGAATTAGGAAATCTTCTATCGCTCCGATGTGTTTCTCGTTTCGCCGGCCTCTCGTGCCTGGGTGTACAACGAAGAAGATTACAGGCTTGCCCCGTCCGTACTCTGAAAATCCGTCGTGATACTTGTATTTATTGGTTCCATTAAACGCCTCTTGCTTGAAGGTTTTGGCAGCCTTCCCCACATAAATGGGGGTTAGTCCACGTCCTGTCTTAACGGCGAACACGTAGCAGCCGCACTCGTCGGCAAACTGACTTGCAGGAGCATCCCTAGCCCAGAACCTATCGAAAACCAACGTTCTGCCGCCTCTCCGTTTTTCGTACGGGATGTCAAGAGGGCCCATGATTTTGAACGATGCCCTAGCGGCTCCCATCGTAGAATCGGATTGTCGAACCCGGAATTATATAGAATGTGGTTCCTCACGACCGTCGACGGACCGACTGCTCCCGCTTGGAGTACAAGGGAGGCTGGCCCACCTTTCCAACATTCCGACCCCGCGGGAGGTGGGATGAGGGAAAGGGTTTCTTTTTCTTCATTGTTCCGCCAGCGGGCTCAGACCCGGACTTCTTCAGTGGAATGGAGAGGCACAATCCGCGCGACGCGCTCCATGACTTTTTTGTCTTGCGCGGACTTTTTCAGGTCGTAGGCGGCCTGCAATCGCATCCAAACTTCCGGTGAACCGCCAAACAGGCGGGCGACTTTCAGGCACATGACAGCGGACAGTGGTTTGCGCCCAGCCAAAATTCCGTGCAGCATTTGGCGGGAGACACTGAGCGCTTTGGCTGCGGCAGTCACCGACAGGCCGACCGACGGCAGAATGTCTTCCCGGATGATCTCGCCGGGATGGATCGGAGGCAATGCGTTCCTCTTTATAACTTTACTGCTGGTAACTTCGCTACGAGTGGTAGTCTTCAAAGTCAACCTCCAACGCGTTCTCACCCGACCAGCCAAAAATAATGCGGTAGTTTCCGGTCAGACCCACCGACCAGCGTTTCGGCTTGCCCTGTAATCCATGAAACCGAAAACCCGCGATGTTCAGGTCTTCGGGACGCGACGCCAGGTACAACAACTGCAAGATGCGCCCACACTTCCCGATCTGGTCGACGCCAATGCGGCGAGTCTTGCCCGTGAGATAAAGCTCCTCAAGCCCTTTATGCCGGAAGCTGCGGATCACGCCGTTCAGTGTAAATCATATAGTTTACATTGTCAACCAACTCACGGTCTATTCGACGTGCTTGTCCGAAATTCCCGCCGTATAATTAACGGTTCCTCATTGCCGCCGTCCGGCCTGGGTGCTCTCGCTTCGAGTCCGATGCCCGACGCTTAGGAGATCGTCATGTCTACTACTCTTACTGAACATACCTCGGCTGAACCCGCTACCAACATAAAGATGAAGATGCGCACCGAATCTGACAGCATGGGGAAGATTGAAGTTCCCTCGAATGTTTATTGGGGAGCTCAGACGCAGCGTTCGCTCTTGCATTTCGATATTGGTCGCGACGTGATGCCTCCCGAGTTAATTCGGGCGTTTGGGATTCTCAAGAAGGCTTGCGCTTTGGTGAATCAGGATCTGGGCAAGCTTCCGGCGGATATCGCCAAGCTCATCGTGGCTGCGGCCGACGAGGTGATTGCGGGGAAGCTGAATGACCAGTTTCCTCTGCGCATCTGGCAGACGGGATCGGGCACGCAGACCAACATGAATGTGAATGAGGTCATCTCGAATCGCGCCATCGAAATCGCTGGTGGCCAAATGGGGTCGAAGAAGCCCGTGCATCCGAATGATCACGTCAATATGTCGCAGTCGTCGAACGATACGTTTCCGGCGGCGATGCATATCGCGGCCGCATCGCGGGTGAAGAATGATCTGATTCCCGCGGTTAAGACGGTGCGCGATGCGATTGCGGCCAAGGCTCGCGAGTTTGATTCAGTGGTGAAGATTGGGCGCACGCACCTGCAAGACGCTGTGCCTCTGACGATTGGGCAGGAGTTTGGCGGATGGGCAAGTTTACTGGAGCGCGATATTGCCCGGCTGGAGCTGACTCTCAATGGGCTCTACGATCTGGCGATTGGAGGCACGGCGGTGGGGACGGGGCTGAATACGCATCCGGAATTTGCGGAGCGAGCGGCGGCCAAGGTTGCGGAGCTTACGGGCCTTCCGTTCCGGTCGCATCCAAATAAATTTGCCGCGCTTTCGGCGCACGACGAAATTGTCTTTGCGCAAGGGGCGATGGAAACTTTGGCGGCTTCGTTTATGAAGATTTCGAATGACATCCGCTGGCTCGCTTCAGGGCCGCGCTGCGGGTTGGGAGAGTTGGTGATTCCGGAGAACGAGCCGGGATCGTCGATCATGCCGGGGAAAGTGAATCCGACGCAATGCGAAGCGATGACGATGGTCTGCGTGCAAGTGCATGGCGCGACGGCGGCGGTCGGATTCGCGGGATCGCAGGGAAACTTTGAACTGAACGTTTTCAAGCCAGTGATCATTTATAACTTCTTGCACTCGGTCACTCTGATCGCCGACGCTTGCCATGGATATGTCGAGTACATGGTCAAGGGGATCGAAGTCGATCGGGCGAAGGTGGATTGGTATGTGAAGAATTCGCTGATGCTGGTCACGGCCCTGGCTCCGAAGGTTGGATACGACAACGCGGCGAAGATTGCGCACACAGCGCATGTCGAGCACTCGAGCCTGCGCGAGGCGGCAGTGAAGCTAGGGCATCTGACCGGCGGGGAGTTCGATGCGCTGGTTAAGCCCGAGAAGATGACGCATCCGTAGTCGGCCACGAAGTTTTCTTTGTCAATTGTCATCCCGAGCGAAGCGAGGGATCTGCATTTTGCCGCGAAGTGCAGATCCCTCGCTTCGCTCGGGATGACAAAATCAACAAAAGATCAACCGCCGTTGACTCAGTTCTTCTTCAAAAATCGCCGCCGGTTCAGGTGCGTCGTAGCGGTAGGCTCGATGTCGTCGTATTTCAGAACGCTGATGGAACCGTCACATTCCAGCACCGCTAGCGCTGCTTGTTTGTAAGTAGCTACGCCGTGTTCACGCAGAGCGCGTTGCAGTTCGTCCATGCTGACGTGCTCGCTCGCCATGTGCGCTTCGATGACCTCGCCATCGTGCACGAGGAGGCTCGGCTGCCCCTGGATGTATTTGCGGAAGCGGCGGTTGCCTCCGGAGAGTTCGGCGACCAGATAATTCAGGACTAGGAGCGTAGTGGCGGCGATGGCGCCTCCGGCCAGCGAGGTGTCGGGGCCGGTCATCGCGTTTTGCACCGAGTTCGAGAGCAGCAGCAGAAGGGTTAGGTCGAAGGGAGTCATCTGCCCGACTTCCCTTTTGCCGCTGATGCGGATTCCGATCAGGACCAAAAGGTAGATGACTCCGGTGCGGAGTGCGATTTCTAAGAGCGTGTGCGCGTGCGCTGGCAGCATGGCTGTCGTTCGCTCACCAGAGCTTTAGGTACTGGGCGTTGCGGTGATCGGCGTGGGCGCATTTTTCGGCGTGCTCAGGTAGCCGGTAACTTTCTTTTTGTCTACCGTCCACACCACAAGTTCGTAAAGCATGTGATCGCGTCCGGTATAGAACTGCACCGGTTCGTTCTGGTTCTTGTCTTTTTTTTCGATGGTCTTGTCGTCGGCGGTTACGTTCAACGAATACTTGCCGCGTTTCGGATCGGTCTTCTTCAGTTGCAGGGCTACCGTCGAGAAAGCTTGCGGCTTGGCTCCTTGCATTAGCGTGAACTCGTAGTATTGGCGGTCGCCCCTGTGTTTGAGGGCTTCCAGATCGGCTCGCGTATTGGCAATCAGCCCGCTCTGCTGGCCCAGGTCGCCAACTGTGGTCTGCAGTTTGGCGATGGTCGCATCCAGCGATGCTTTCGTCGCAGCTACGTCCGTCTTCACGCCGCCTACATCGTTTTTCACCGAGCCCACTTCTCCAGAGACGGCGCTGACGTCTTTTTTCTCTTCTTCGGCCTGCTGGGCAATGCGTGCCGAGGCGGCTTGCTGCTCGCGCTGCAACTCGGCGGCTCGCGTCGCCAGTTCTTTCTTGGTCATGCCCAGTTGATGCGCCAGAGTTTCGGAGTCGGCTTCGGCAGACTGCATGCGCTTGGTCAGGTCGGCAATCTGTTTCTGGCTGGCGGCTTCATCCTGCGCGAGCTTTCCCAGCTTGTCGTGATGGTCGTAGAGGAAGAAGGCCGACGCTCCGACAAAGGCAATGGCCAGGATGGTGAGGATCCATTTCCCAACACTGCTGGGCTCGGAATGGTAGATAACTGGTTGCTCGCCTTCGGACATAAGGGGGCTCTCCGGTTCCGTTGTAGTGGACTGTAGAACTTATTGTTTGTGAGATGCCGGCTCCTGTCAATTGCGTTGCAGGTACTTGGACGCCAAAACCCACACGTCGGCAAAGAACGCGAATGTCTGCGGCACCCGCTAGAATGTAGCCGTGAAGAGCTGGGATGCGATTGTTATTGGGGCCGGCATTATTGGAGTCTCGCTCGCCATTGAACTGCACAAGCGCGGAATGCGTGTGCTGGTGGTGGAGAAAGGCGAGCCGGGACGCGAAGCTTCGTGGGCGGCGGGCGGGATGCTGGTCGATTGCCCGGCGGAAACGCGGCCTGAGTTGCGGGAACTGGCGCGGGCCAGCGCGGCGATGTATCCCGAGTTTGTGCGCGAGCTTGAGGATGAGTCGGGGCTGAGGATTGATCTGCGGGGGGCTGGAACTATCGTCCTGAACCGTGCGCAGACACATCCTGGGGATCTGCCGATTCCCCTGACGGAACTGGAGCCTGCGCTTACTAGCCGCGATTCGATGGCTCTGTTTGTAGAGGAGCGCTGTGTGGATCCTCGGGATCTGACGACGGCCGCGATTGCGGCTGCGCGACGGCATCGGAGCATCAATTTTTCGTCTGGCGATCATGTGCTGGCGGTGGAAGTGGCGGAGGGCAAGGCTTGTGGCGTGCGCACTAACAAGACAGGATTTGCGGCAGGTCTGGTCGTGAATTGCGCTGGAGCTTGGGCGGGACAGATTGGACCGCACGCGTTTCCCACCCGGCCAGTGAAAGGCCAGATGCTTTGCGTGGTCATGCCTCGGAAAGAACTGGTGCGGCATGTGGTGCGGAGTTCGGAGGTGTACTTGATTCCGCGCAGCGATGGGCGCATGGCGATTGGAGCGACGCAAGAAGAGGCGGGCTTCGATAAGCAGACCGTGCCGGAGACGATTCAGAAGTTGCGGCAGGCGGCGATTGATCTGGTTCCGGAGCTGGCTCAGGCGCGCACGATTGAGGCTTGGGCCGGGCTGCGTCCGGGAACGCCGGACTCGCTGCCGATTCTAGGCGCTACTCCTACGC
Source organism: uncultured Acidobacteriaceae bacterium (assembly GCA_963775845.1). Taxonomy (GTDB): domain Bacteria; phylum Acidobacteriota; class Terriglobia; order Terriglobales; family Acidobacteriaceae; genus Acidiflorens. The sequence goes on from CAVZKN010000003.1 coordinate 1,305,576, forward strand.
CGGGATATTTTGTGGCAACCGGGCATTTTCGGGATGGGATTCTGCTGGCCCCGGTAACGGCGCGGGCCATGGGACAGGTGGTGGCCGGGGAGAAATCAGAATTCGATCTCGAGCCCTTTGCGGCGACCAGGGAATCTCTGATGCATTAGGATTGTTGGTGAAATCGCCTTGTTTACGGCGGTAATCTCGACCAATCTTAACGAGGGTATAAAACGCTGAGCAGGAGGCTTGGTGCACGCCCATCTTCTCAGGTTCGCCGTGCTCGTGATACCTGCCGCGGCTTCTCTGCTGTGGTGGAGGCGTGTTGGCATCTTCAGCAGGAACCTTTACTCCAGAAGTCGGGCGAACGTTAGCGCGTACTGCGTCTGGCTGACGCTGGTAGTGCTGCTAAGCCGTATCCGGGGAATCCCAGTTGCTCCGAGATTGTTTGATGCGCTCGTTGGCTTGGCTATCGCTGCGCCCTTGATTGCACTAGTCGGCTCGCTGGCTCTACTTGTCTTGAGTCTGTTCGCTGAACAGAATGAGAAATGGTCGATGGGCGGTAGCAACATGCTTATGGTACTGCTAGGGGCAAGCTCCCTGATTTCACCCAACTGAACTTGGCTGGCGCATATCCCCATCTCACCATTAATGCTCAACCCTGCGTCGGCACACGAGGACCTTTCCGCCGCCCTCCGGGTATATACTGAGACGTTTTCAGCGATCATTTCTTTGAGTACGCGCGCCAGCGCGCCAGAAAGGCACACTCCTATGGCTTCCCCGGCAGTTGGTTTTGCTCGCAGCAATCAGGCACGTTTTCTGGATGAACTTAAAACTCTTCTCCGCATCCCCAGCATCAGCACGCTCGACGAACATAAAGATGATGTGCAGAAGGCGGCGGAATTTGTGGCCGAGGAGTTGCGCCGCATTGGGATGGAGAATGTCGAGATCATTCCAACGCAGGGGCATCCGCTGCTCTATGCCGATTGGCTGCACGCTCCGGGCAAGCCTACGGTTTTGATGTATGCGCATTACGATGTGCAGCCGCCTGATCCGGTGGATGAATGGCACACGCCTCCGTTTGAGCCTACCGAGCGCAACAACAATATTTATGCGCGCGGCGCGGTCGACGACAAAGGGCAGCTGTGGATGGAGGTGAAGGCGCTCGAGTCGTTGATGCAGGCGCATGACGGCAAACTTCCGATCAACGTCAAGGTGATATTTGAAGGCGAAGAAGAAGTGGGCGGCGAGGCGATTGCCGCGTATGTCCGCAAGCAGAAGGCGAAGTTGAAGGCGGATTTTGCGCTGGTCTGCGATACGGAACTGTTCGCGCCAAACCTTCCTACTCTTTGTGTTGGACTGCGCGGACTGGTCTATACGGAGATCGAGGCGGTGGGAGCCAAGACGGATCTGCATTCGGGGATCTACGGAGGAGCGGCGCCCAATCCTCTGTTTGCCTTAGTCGAGATCATCAGCAAGATGAAGGACGCGAAGGGCAAGGTGCTGATTCCGGGCTTTTACAGCAAGGTGAAGGCTCCCAGCAAAGATGAGTTGAAGGCGTGGAAGCGGCTGCCCTTTAAGGAAGAACATTATCGCAAGACGGAAGTTGGGTCGAAGGTGCTGACGGGAGAGCCGGGATATTCGGTGCTTTATCGGACCTGGGCGCGTCCTACGCTGGAGGTGCATGGGATGCCGGGAGGATTTGTGGCTCCGGGCGCGAAGACTGTGATTCCGGCCCGGGCTTCGGCCAAGGTTTCGATGCGGCTGGTGCCGAGTCAGGACCCGGAGGACATTCTCAAGCGCTACGAGGCGTTCGTTAAAAAGCATACGCCGAAGGGGATCGAGACCAAAATCAAAGTGCATAGTAAGGGCCCGGCGTGCGTGGTCGGGACGGACAACCGCTTCATCAAGGCGGCCACCGAGGCTTTGCACGACACGTTCAAGAAAGAGACTGTGTTTATTCGCTCGGGCGGGTCGATTCCTATTGTGACCGACTTTCAGGATGTGCTGAAGATTCCTTCGGTGATGATGGGCTTTGGGCTGCCGGATGATAATTTGCATGCTCCGAATGAGAAGTTTCATATTCCGAATTTTCATCACGGGATTGAGACGATCTGCCTGTTCTTTGAGAAGCTCGGATAAGATTCGGGGTTGTCGATCAACTTTTCATGAGTTGTCATCCCGAGCGAAGCGAGGGATCTGCAGTTTGCGGCAATATGCAGATCCCTCGCTTCTCTCGGGATGACAATATTCTTTTTAAACAGTTCTGGAACGTGAGTAGGGTCCTGCACCCGAACCCGCCCGGTACTAGCCAATCCCGCGTCTTCAGGTAAAATGTAGCATTGAGGTTAAGGGGCATGCGGACACGCGTTTTCGCTTCGGTAGTGCTGTTTTTGATGGTCACGATGGTTTCGGCGCCTTGGCTGCAGTCGGAGTCGGAACAGACTCCGCACTTTAATGATGGGCCTCCTGCGGCCGGAGACGTTCTTCCGCCGATTCTTACGCAGGAGCAGCTTACGGGAGCAAATGCCCGGTATCCTTATCAGACGCATGCTTATGAGCTGGCGGCTAAAATTCCCAAGGTCCTTTACCAGCAACCTTGTTATTGCTACTGCGACCGGGGTATGGGACACAACAGCCTGCACAGTTGTTTTGCCAGCACACACGGCGCGGAGTGCGGCACCTGCCTCAAAGAGCTCTATTACACTTACACCATGAACAAGCAGCACAAAACTGCCCGGGAGATTCGCGCCGGCATTATGAAGGGCGAGTGGAAGGCGGTTGACCTGACTACGGCGGCCAGCATCGAGTAGCTGGTTTTTCCAAGTCCTGGCAGTGATGAAGTTTCGATTCTAATTCTGACTTAGAGGCGGTTTGATGGCATTGAAGGTAGCTCCCAAAAAGCAAGCGGCGGAAGATCCCAAACATACCCAGGCGGTGCAGAACTACGAGGCGGGGCTGCGCGCCCTGCAGGAGCACAAGTTTGATAAGGCCAAAACGCTCCTGCAGAAAGTGTTAAGCGGGCCTAACAAGTCTTTGGTGGATCGGGCGCAGGTGCATATCCTCACCTGCGAGAAGCATCTCGATTCGAGCTCGCTGCAGTTCAAGACCGCGGAAGAACATTATGACTATGCGGTGTCGCTGATCAATGCGGGCGACTACGTGACGGCGAGCGAGCAACTGGAGAAACTGCTGAAGCAGAATCCCAAGGCCGAGTTTGTGCTTTACGGTTTGGCGGCATTGCATTGCTTGACGGGGCATATTGAAGAATCGCTGAAGACGCTCAGTGAGGCGATTCAGATTAATCCCGGGATTCGTTTTCAGGCTCGGAATGACATCGATTTCCAGAATCTGGCGGAAGATCCTCGCTTCACCGAACTGCTGTATCCCGATCCGGGCGTGGAAATTGAGCCGGAGGAAGAGGAAGCGGGAGCCTACTGAGTCCGCGCTCGCCAGCTTTACGAAAATTGAGGCATTGAATCACTTAGTCATTGAATCATTAGGTAAAGCGTGCGTGACTTAGGTTTTCAATGACTCAATACTTCAATGATTCAATGACTCAATATCCCTCACGACCTGATTCCTCCGATGTTGGCAAGCCGGGCCCCGAATTGCGCGTGGTCGCGATTGGAGGAGGCACCGGCCTCTCCACTTTGCTGAAGGGGCTGAAGCGTTATGTCATGACGCCGGCGCTGGCTGCTTCGGGCCAACCGACCATTCGCGAATTATATGGCGTCGTAACCGTCAGTGACGATGGCGGATCCAGCGGCCGCCTGCGCAAAGAATTCAATATGCTTCCGCCGGGAGACGTGCGCAATTGCATTGTTGCGCTGTCTGAGGATGAAGCATTGCTGGCGCGGCTTTTTCAGCATCGATTTGAGAAGGGTTCGGGGCTCGAGGGGCACAGCTTCGGCAATCTTTTTCTCGCGGCTTTGACCTCGATCACCGGGGACTTTGCCGAGGCGGTGCGGCTTTCTTCGGAAATTCTGCTGACGCGCGGGCACATCTATCCGGCAACCATGTCGAGCGTGGAGCTGGAAGCGTTGTTTGAAGATGGAACCCGAGTGCTGGGCGAGACGCGGATCACCGCGAGCAAGGGGAAGATTCGAGAGCTGGCCCTGGTGCCGCATGACGTCGAACCGCTGCCGCAGACGCTGGAGGCAATTGCCAGCGCCGATCTGATTACCATCGGTCCAGGGTCTCTTTTTACGAGTTTGATTCCTAATTTGCTGGTGCGGGGAATCCCTGAAGCTATACTTTCATCTCCTGCTATCAAAGTATTTGTTTGCAATCTCATGACTCAGGTTAATGAAAGTCTTAGATTGACTGCGGCAGACCACATTCGGGCGCTTAACCAGCACGCTGGAGTGCAGCTTTTTGACTACGCGCTGATCAATCGCAAGGCCGCCTCGCCGGAGATGAAGGCTAAGTACGCGCTGGAGGGCGCTTCACAGATTGTCGTCGATCTGGAGGCGATCGAGGCGCTTGGCGTTTGTCCAGTGCTGGGAGATTATCTGGAGGAGGGTGCGGTGGCGCGACACGCTACCGACCACGTGGCGCACGACCTGATGGCGCTGATGGCGCAGTCTCCAGACCGGCACTCGCTGCATCGCTAGCTGCGGAGTTACGGCCCCTTTATCCTTTGGATAATCGTCGCCCGGATGAGGACGCCCCGCGCTCCCTTGGGCGGATTCTGCATCGGCATTTCGCGATATAGTGTTGGTGCATGGCAACAACCTCCAAGAGCAAAAGTAAATCTTCTCCATCCAGTCCGAAGAGTCCGCGCATTGCAGTCGCCATTATGGCGGCCGGTAAGGGGACGCGGCTTAAATCAAAACATCCCAAGGTTCTGCACGAAATCGGCGGCAAGGCAATTCTGGCGCACGTGATTGCCACTGCGGCCAAGGTCGTACCCCCACGCGACATTTTTGTGATCATCGGACATGAGGCGGAGCGGGTGCGGGAGGCGGTTGGTGCCACCGGCGTCAACTTCGTGCTCCAAGGCGAACAGCGCGGCACCGGACATGCCCTCATGGTGGCTCGGGAAGCGCTGGCTGGATATGGCCAGGTTATTGTTCTGTCCGGAGATGCTCCTCTGATTACGGCCGCAACGATTCGTCAACTCAGCGACTTTCACGGCGCTCAGAGGGCTGCGATGACTTTGCTAAGCGCCGAACTTGAGAATCCTTATGGATATGGGCGGGTGATTCGCAAGGGCGCGCGTGGCGACGAGGTGCAGGCGATTGTGGAGGAGAAATCCGCGAGCCCGCGGCAGAAGAATATCCGCGAGATTAACTCCGGATTTTACGCGTTTGATGGACGGGCGTTGTATGAATTCATTGACCGCCTTTCCACTACCAATCCGCATGGGGAGTATTACCTCACCGATATGGCGGCCATATTTCAGAAGGCGCGAAAGAAGGTCGTCGCGATCAAAACTGCGGATGCGGGCGAAATCCTGGGGAGCAACACGCGCGCCGAGATGATGATGCTGGATGCACGCTTGCGGCTGGCGAAGTGCCGCGAGCTTCTGGATGCAGGAGTTACGATTTTCTATCCGCATACCTGCGTGATTGACAGCGATGTGGAGGTTGGGACTGACACGGTGATTGAGCCGTTTGTGCAGTTGCTGGGATCAACCAAGGTGGGCGCGGATTGCCTCATCCGGTCTTATAGCGTTATCGAAAATTCTGTCATTCGCGACCGCGTCACGGTCCGAACCGGCACGCTGGTCGAAGACTCTCGCGTCGATGCAGGAGCTATTCTCGGACCTTATTCTCACCTGCGTCCGGGCAGCGAGATCGGCGAGGACGCACATGTTGGAAATTTTGTTGAAACCAAGAAAATCAAGCTCGGTAAGGGATCGAAGGCGAATCATCTGAGCTACCTGGGCGACGCGGAGATTGGGGAGGACGTCAACATCGGCGCGGGAACCATCACCTGCAATTACGACGGCGTCAACAAGCATCGGACGGTCATCGAAGATGGAGTGTTTGTGGGGAGCGATTCCACGCTGGTGGCTCCGGTAAAAATTGGGCGCGGAGCGTACGTGGCGGCGGCTAGTTGCATCACAGAGGATGTTCCGGAAGATGCGCTGGCGCTGGGACGGGCGCGGCAGAGCGTAAAAGAAGGATGGGCCCGGGAGAAGCGGGAAAAACGGAAGGCAAAGCAATCGGGCGTTTGAACGAACGCTCACATCCAGAACTGATCCGAGATCAACTATGACTCCAACATCGCTAACCCAGAAAACATCTCCGGTTCGCTACGACGTTTCTTTGCTGACCCCCGAAGATTTTTATTTATTCAACCAGGGCAGCCACTACCGCATTTACGAGAAGATGGGCGCGCACGTGGTGGAAGCGAACGGGACCAAGGGGACGGTGTTCAGCGTCTGGGCTCCGAATGCGCGCGAGGTCTCGGTGGTTGGCGACTTCAATGGATGGGCCCCGCTATCGCATCCACTGCAGCATCGGGGGGCGTCGGGAATCTGGGAGGGGTTTATCCCAGGCCTCGACAAGGGGACGTTGTACAAATTCCATATCCACTCCACCCAACTGGCCTATCAGATTGACAAGACCGACCCGATCGGGATTTACACGGAAAAGCCACCGCGAACGGCCTCGGTAGTCTGGGACCTCGACTATGCGTGGAACGATGCTGCGTTTCTGGAAACGCGGGGGGCGGCCAACTCGCTGCATGCGCCGATGTCGATTTATGAAGTGCACCTCGGCTCGTGGATGCGCGTGCCCGAGGAGGGCAACCGGTCGCTCAGCTATCGCGAGATTGCGCCGCGTCTGGCCGACCACGTCAAGAAGCTTGGGTTCACCCACGTCGAACTGCTACCCATCATGGAGCATCCTTTTTATGGGTCGTGGGGATATCAGACGACGGGCTACTTCGCGCCTACGTCACGTTACGGCACGCCGCAGGATTTCATGTACTTGGTGGATTACCTGCACCAGCAGGGGATTGCGGTGATTCTGGATTGGGTGCCATCGCACTTCCCTTCTGACGGACATGGGCTGGCGTTTTTCGACGGGACACATTTATTTGAACACGCGGATGCGCGGCAGGGATTCCATCCTGATTGGAAGACGTTCATCTTTAACTATGGCCGCACCGAGGTGTGCAGCTTTTTGATGTCGAGCGCGATGTTCTGGCTGGATAAATATCATATTGACGGGCTGCGCGTGGATGCGGTCGCCTCCATGCTCTATCTCGATTACTCGCGCAAGCAGGGCGAGTGGATTCCCAACAAATTTGGCGGGCGCGAGAACCTGGAGGCGATCGAATTTTTGCGGCGCTTCAATCTCGAGGCTTATAAAGAGCATCCTGATATTCAAACCTTTGCCGAGGAGTCGACTTCGTATCCGATGGTCTCGCGGCCGGTTTATCTGGGCGGTCTGGGATTCGGCATGAAGTGGGACATGGGCTGGATGCACGACACGCTCAAATATTTCAACCAGGACCCGATCCACCGGCAGTATCACCACAATAAGTTAACTTTCCGCATGTTGTATTCGTTCCAGGAAAACTTTGTGCTGCCGCTCAGCCACGATGAGGTGGTGCATGGAAAAGGGTCTCTGATCGGCAAAATGCCGGGCGATGAATGGCAGAAATTTGCTAATTTGCGATTGCTGTTTGCTTACATGTTCGCGCAGCCGGGCAAGAAACTACTTTTCATGGGCGACGAGTTTGGGCAGGTCAGCGAGTGGTCGCATGATCGCAGCCTCGACTGGGACGTGCTGCAGTATCCGGTGCATCGCGGGCTGATGACTTGGGTCGAGCACCTCAACCATCTCTATCACAACGAACCTTCGCTCCATTATTTCGACAATGATCCGGCTGGCTTTGAATGGGTGGATTGCAATGACGCGCCTTTGAGCGTCGTCTCGCTGCTGCGCAAGGGCAAGGGCAGCGACGGAGGCGGCGACAGTCCGATTCTCGTCGCATGTAATTTCACTCCGGTGCCTCGGCTGGGCTACATGGTAGGCGTGCCTTCTGGCGGTTATTGGAGAGAGCTTCTCAATAGCGACGGGCATGAGTATGGCGGGACTGGGATCGGGAATATGGGTGGAACCGAGGCCCTCCCTCATGAGACTCATGGGCGCCCTTATTCGCTGCGGCTGACGCTGCCTCCGCTGGGCGCGCTGTTCTTGAAGAAAAGCTAGTTTTTTGGAATGGCTCTGACGGGCAGTTGGTATCCCTTGCGTTCTGAGCATTATCGGGATTTTGCGACAAGCTTGCGCAGTTTGTTCGCCGGGGCTGGGAGATTTTGAGTGTTAACGTTCTGTCCGCATTGCAGCAGCGATAACGTCGAACAGCGTTGGTCCGTGTTCTCCCCCATCACTTCCAAGAAGAGCGCCTGACAACTAGGCTCCCAGGCACTGCATCGAAAGTGGTCATTGAGAGGGCGCCCCCAGGGGCTTAGCGTCGAGATGTCTCCATTGGCCACAGCTAAACTCCGCCGCACAACTCTTACTCGGCGGCCCATCAACGGCCCTCACCCAGGAGGACATTCGGGCAGTTGAAAGACCCGAATACACGGTGGTCAAGCAGTTGGTCGCAAGACCGACTCCACCCCACGGGACCCACCCCTGCAGTCAGGCCAGCTTCGACCGGCAGCCTCGAATTGTCGCCTGTCGAGAGACAAGCGTAAAGGAGGAAGCGATGCGACATTCAAAACGAAAGACGAACATCACGACGACCTTTTTAGCATTGGCGCTCCTGGTCGGATGGTCAGCCAGTCCCGCGCTGGCCCAGGCTCCGCCTTCGTATTCGCCAGAACAACTGGACCGGCTGGTGTCTCGGATCGCGCTGTATCCCGACCCGCTTCTGGCGCAGGTCCTTGCCGCCGCAACTTTTTCCGACCAGATCCCCGACGCTGCCAAGTGGGCCGATGAACACCACTATTTGACCGGGGACGAACTCGCCAAGGCCATTTCCGAGGACCATCTGTCGTGGGACCCAAGCGTGCTGGCGTTGCTTCCTTTCCCGTCTGTCCTGGAGATGATGGCTTCGGATATGAAATGGACCAGGGATATGGGCGATGCTTTTCTCGCGCAACATCAAGACGTGATGGACGCGATACAGCGAATGCGGCAAAAGGCAAAAGATTTTGGCTATCTGCGGAGCAACGATCGAATCGTCGTAAGCGGCGGTCCGTACATTGAGATTCTGCCTGTGGATCCGGCATTCATCTGTGTGCCTGCCTACGATCCGCTGGTGGTTTTTTTCCCGCCGCGGCCGGGAATCGTCGTGGGCGCCGCTATCAGTTTTGGCTTCGGTGTCACCATTACCGCGGCATTTAATCCGTGGGGATGGGGTTTGTGCCGCTTTGACTGGGGTGCACACGTGGTGTTCATCAACAACGCGCCTTGGGGACGTATCTGGGCCAACCGCGGCGTCTATGTGCATCACTACGGCGAAGTGCACCGGTGGGAGCCCGCACGCCGCGTGGAAGGGCACAGGTTGATCCCGCGCAGCGAAGAAGAACGGCACTCGGCGCGCATGGGCCATCCACGTCCGGCGGAACTCCACCACCGATAGAACCGGCGTCAACGGGAACATTCTGATTAGCCCCTCAGGGGCCAATCGTTTAAGTTTGGGGGACCGCTCCGTAGAACCGATGATCGCAGATAGAATGTCGGGCAGTCCTGCTTCGCCCGGTTGCAGCAAGCTGGGAGCGATGGTGGCTGGATGAATGATCTCTTCAAACACGCTGTTTCGCTTACGCTCCTCTGGAAGTGCGTTGCCGCGGTTGTCGGAATCCTTTTTATTCAAGGCACGTTTCGCGTGCTCGAACAAACCCTGCCCCGGCGCTTTGGACGGGCCGATGCGCGCTATAAGGTTCGCAAGTTCCTCGTCTTTTCCGGGTACCTTTCGATTCTCCTTTTCCTCGCCATCCTCTTTGAAGATCGCCTGGGCCGCCTCAGCTTTGCCATTGGTGTCGTCGGCGCGGGTGTGGCAGTCGCCCTGCAGGGCGTGGTGGCCAGCGTTGCCGGCGCTTTCTCCATCGGTTTTTCAAAGCTTTATGCCGTGGGAGACAGAGTGCAGATCGGCGACACTCAAGGGGACGTGATCGACATCGGGCTGCTGCGCACCACCTTGATGGAAACGGGAAACTGGGTCAGCCGGGACTTGTACAACGGCCGCATCGCTCGCATCCCCAACAGCACCGTCTTGCGCGGGTCCGTTTTTAACTACTCGCAAGGATTCCGGTTTGTTTGGGACGAGATTCACGTGCTGTTTAAAATCACCAGCGATTGCCAGCTTGCCAAAGCGACGCTTTTGCGAGCAGCCCACGAGGCGATTGGCGAGTACCTGGTCGAGGCGCAGAGCTCATGGAAAGTGATGAGTGACAATTATCAGAGCGCAAATCCTCCGTTGGAACCTACCCTCGCACTCGTCGTAAATGCCGGATCGCTGGAATTTACCGTCAGCTACGTGGTCGACTACACGAAACGAACCGCTATGAAAGATCAGTTGTTCACGAAAATCGTAGAGGAAGTCGCAAATAGCGATGGGCGGCTCGAATGGGCAAAGTCGGCAGTTATTCCCATGAGTCCGCCCGGCGATGCCGGACACGAATCGAAGGCGCTCCTCCCGTCATCTTCGACTTTCGGTGCGGGCCACGCGGCAGATTCCCATTAGCGCCGCGATATCTCAACCGCGCACAAAGTCGCTGCCGAGAAGGCCGCCTAAGAGGTTCTCCCAATCCAAGGTTTCGGGTAGCATCGAAGAGGGCGGCGGCGCCGCCGCCCTTCGTGTCGAGCCAGGAATCCACGCGAGATTCAGTCAAGTGTGGCAAAACAGTCGAAAGCAGGCTGGCGTTTGCACAAGCTTGCGCCGTCTGTTCGCCTTTCTTGAAGCTCGATTTAGCGCTATCGAGAGATTTTTCGCCAACTGACACTCTCGCCCTGCGCTGCGGTTCCTGGCCATCACATCACCGTGTGACCCATTTCACAGACAGCACTATCTCGTCCATGTTCACCTCTCCGAAGAGCCAGTTGTCTTTGAGACGCACAGCCTCCGAGGCAAATGACCAGACGTTCGGGCAACGCATTTCCGTCAGAAAGGTCGTGGAGGGGAAGGTCGTTTGGCTCCGGTCGAAACCCCCTCACAGAATTGGTTCTTGGTAATGCAATTTTGAGGATACCCAAACTTCTATTAGGAAATGGAGTTCACCATATGGCACTGAAAGAAACACTTAAACAGAAAATTGAGGAATTCCGTCCTCACATCGCCCACCTGATCAAAGAACACGGCAAGGTCGTGATCGATCAGGTGACCATCGACCAGGCCATCGGTGGCGCTCGCGACGTCCACTGCCTGGTTACCGACATTTCCTACCTCGATCCTCAGGAAGGGATCCGCTTCCGCGGCAAAACCATTCCCGAGACGTTCGCGGCTCTTCCCAAAGCTCCCGGCTCCAAATATCCGACCGTGGAGTCGTTCTGGTATTTCATTCTTACCGGCGACGTGCCCACCCAGAAGGACGTCGACGAAGTTCTGGCTGAGTGGAAGGTCCGCCAGTACGTTCCTTCCTACGTTTGGGATGTCATCCGCGGCATGCCGAGGGACAGCCACCCCATGGCCATGCTCTCCGTCGGCCTGCTCGCCATGCAGAAGGACTCCAAGTTCGCCCACTACTATAGTTCCGGCAAGTTCAACAAGACGAACGCGTGGGAATACACCTACGAGGACGCCTCCGACATCATTGCTCGTATCCCGATCATCGCCGCTTTTATTTACAACCTGAAGTATCGCAGTGATTTCCAGAACCGCATCGGAACACTCGACATGGGAGCGAACTTTGCCGAGATGATTGGCCAGTGCGAGGATTACAAAGATGTAGCCCGCATGTACTTCATCCTCCACTCCGACCACGAGTCCGGTAACGTTTCCGCCCACACTACGCACTTGGTGAACTCGGCGTTGTCCGATCCCTATTACGCTTACTCCGCAGGGCTCAATGGCCTGGCTGGCCCTCTGCACGGACTGGCTAACCAGGAAGTCCTGGACTGGACCATCAAGTTCAAGGAGAAATACTGCGGGAATACTGAGCCGACCAAGGATTTGGTCACCATGGCTCTGTGGGACACGCTCAAGGCCGGTCAGGTGGTTCCGGGCTACGGTCACGCCGTTCTGCGTAAGACCGACCCGCGCTACATGTCGCAGCGTGAGTTCTGTCTCGCTACTCCGGGCCTCAAGGACGATCCCTTGTTCAAGCTTGTTTCCATGATCTTTGAGGTGGCTCCCGGCGTCTTGACGGAGCACGGCAAGGCCAAGAATCCGTGGCCGAACGTCGATGCTCAATCCGGTGTCATTCAGTGGTACTACGGCCTGCGCGAGTGGGACTTCTACACCGTCCTCTTCGGCGTCGGTCGCTCCCTTGGCTGCATGGCGAATATTACCTGGGACCGCGCTCTCGGCTATGCCCTGGAACGTCCCAAGTCGGTCACGGTAACCATGCTGGAGAAGTGGGGCGATGAGGGTGGCCGCCCTGAAATCATAGGGAAAGTCCCCGTCCTTACCACCGCATAACTCAATTCACAGGGAGGTTCCGGCTTCGGCCGGAACCTCTCTGCGTCGTCTCGCTGCTGCGCAAGGGCAAGCCCGGCGACGCAGGCGGCGAAAGTCCGATTCTTGTGGCGTGCAACTTCACGCCTGTGCCTCGGCTGGGATACATGGTGGGCGTGCCTCCTGGCGGGTATTGGAGAGAGCTTCTCAATAGCGACGGCCGCGAATATGGCGGGACTGGGATGGGAAACATGGGTGGGACCGAGGCTCTGCCTTACCAAACCCACGGGCGCCCTTATTCTCTGCGGCTGACGCTGCCTCCGCTGGGGGCGCTGTTTCTGAAGAGAAGCTAGTCCTCGGAATGTCTCAGACAGGCTGGTACCCCTTGCATTGTGAGTGTTACCTGGGATTTTGTAACAACTATCCAGCCGAGAGTGCTATTCGTGCTCGTTGATTCGCCAATCGGCCACGTCCAGAGCCTTTAGCGATTCGAGATACTCGATTGTTGGCGTGACGTCGACTCCCGGTTTGAAATCGAGAGCATACATCCTGTCGTTCATGCCCTCATACGTCGAACCGAGTCGGTTGCAGTTGTCCAAAACCTCCTGCGTGCGTCTCCCTCCGGCACCGAGGATGTAGACGTGAATGGTCCGGTGACCGCTCCTCTTATGAACTCTGACAAACTCTGGCCACTCATTCTCGTTCCGTGGGAATGCCTCGACGACATCCAGCCAGTTCACGCTTCGGACGTGCCAAGGAGAATTTCGCAACTCGTAGAGTCACCCCGACAGGAGCAGCCCACAGTGATTCGCCGCCTATCCCCATGTCTGGTCCAGACAGGTCAAAATGCACTTTCCTAAGTCGTTTTCATTTTCCACGTTCGTAGGTTCCTGTCGCAGAATCGCTGAAAAGAGTCAGGTGGCGATTATAGCTGGCGAAAACAGGCGTTTGTACTTGTAACCGTTTGGTTACTGGTTAATTACCCCGACCTAACCCTTTCACTTTTTTCATCACAAATTCAATGTACGGCCCATCACATACACTTGCGCCGTAGCCATGCAACAATCCTTCGAGTATGCAAGATCGAGAATTGTGTCCGTCTCCAGAGACGGTATAAACTGCCGAAACCGATCCGCGGCCATCTTTGATAACTGAACGCTTTCGCAGACTCGGCCAGGGCAGCCCCGTTTCCCGCAAATTAACGACCTTCCGTGTTCTGAATAAATCGCTCCATTCACCCCATAGTTAATAAAGGGCATGTTAATCAGAGTGATATTAACGATGTTAATCACAACGATACCTGGGGGGGGGTAGGGGGGGTGGGGGGGGCCACGTACACGTTTATCTAAAAGCACGTCGCCATCAGTTGCGCCATCCCTTGACGGAGAAGAGCCAACATCCAATCAGGAGCCAATCATAATGATGAGGATAATTGGCCTAAGCAGCGATTACACTCAAAGCCACTCTTTAGCTCCTAACCCTCCTCCATGCTAGACTCGCAATGAGTCAACCACTTTGCGGATGCGCATCCTTACGCGCTACATCCTGGGAGAAGTCGTCTCTCACGCCTTGATCGGCGCGGCGGTTTTCACTTTTTTGCCCATCATCTACGCGCAAAGGGATTTCATCGTCGCAAGCGATGATCTGATGACACCATCGTAGGGGTCGTGTCACAATTGATCAGGTGAAAGCAGAATGAGTTCCCACACCACCAGCCAAAATACCGAAGCGGCGATCCTGGCGCGGCTTATCCAGATTGAGCAGCAGGAATTGTCGCGCGGTGCGGCTGAATACCTGCTGTCGATTCGCTTCGGCGATCGAGACGTTGCTCGGATGAATGAGTTATCCGAGTTAGCCCGTCAGGGTAATCTCACCGCCGAGGATCAGGCCGAACTTGACAGCTACATCCACGTTGGGAATCTTATCGCTGTTATGCAGTCCAGGGGGCGGCGCGCGCTGCAAAGTCGGGCGCAATAATCAGAAACTTGAACGAAGATCTCATACGCCAAGTTTGGCAGCGAGCACGAGCGCAATGTGAGTATTGCCAACTGCCAGCACGGTTTCACCCGGCGCCCTTCCAGATCGATCACATCATCGCTCGCCAGCATGGCGGAGCCTCCAATGTTGATAACCTCGCCCTGGCTTGCATCCATTGCAACCGCTTCAAGGGTCCAAACATTGCCAGCGTTGACCCTCATAGCGGCGAAATCGTTCGCCTCTTTCATCCTCGGCGCGATATCTGGACGGAACACTTTGTCTGGGATGGTCCGGAATTGAAAGCTCTGACCCAGATTGGCCAAGTAACCATCTTGCTGCTGCTCATTAACGACCCTGAACTTGTCGCTGTACGGAAGGCTCTTCTAGAAGAAGGTGCTTTGGGGTTGTGAAGAGTATTTTGGGCCGATCAGAGCGGATACACGCTTTCCAGACCAGCCGTTTAGTCTCACGCCTTGGTCCTCCATGCTAGACTCGCAATGAGTCAACCACTTTGCGGATGCGCATCCTTACGCGCTACATCCTGGGAGAAGTCGTCTCCCACGCCTTGATCGGCGCGGCGGTTTTCACCTTTGTCCTATTCACTCGCGATTTGGGACGCATCCTCGAACTGGTGGTGCGCAACAGCGCGCCCCTGCCTAGCATCGCCGAAATCTTTTTCTTCACCGTGCCGGTCGCGCTCACTTACACCATTCCCATGGGCGTGCTGGTGGGCATTCTCATCGGCCTCAGCCGGTTGGCGGCGGACAGCGAAATTACCGCCATGCGGGCTAGCGGCCTGGGCGTGTGGACTTTCCTGCGGGTCATCTCGATTTTTGTGATCCTGAGCTGGCTGCTGGCGCTTGGTAATAGCGTTTATGTGGCTCCGCGCTCCCTGGCCGCGCTGGGGCAACTGCAGGACAAGCTGAAGTCTTCGCAGGCTTCTTTCGAAGTGCAGCCCCGCGTGTTTTATGAAGGATTTCCGAAAAGCATTCTCTACGTGCAGGACGTCAAGGCGATGGCTGGTGGAGCGGTGTGGAAGGGCGTGTTCCTTGCGGACCTCACGGATCCTTCGGCGCCGCGAATCAGCTTAGCCCGCGAGGGATTGCTGGTCAGCCAGGGGCCGGAGACTCTGGACTTGCACCTGACCAACGGCTCTACGCATGAGACCGATCCCAAGAATCCCGACCAGTACACGATCGACACGTTTCAGACCACCGACATTCCGATTCAAGTGCCCGCGGCACAAGGCGGTCAGGAGCACGAACCGACTTCGTTTGCAGAGATCAAGATTTCTGATCTTCTGCGCAATGCGCGGTCTGGCGATCCGGTTGTGCGGCGGTGGAATCTGATTGAATTTCACCGGCGTCTGGCGCTCCCTACGGCTTGTCTGGTGCTGGCGCTAGTGGGCATTCCGCTGGGGCTTTCGTCGAAGAAGGGCGGCAAGTCCAGCGGATTTGTGCTCACGATTCTGCTGGTGTTTCTCTATTATTCGATTTCTTTGATTGGGGTGTCGTTCGCTCGGCAGGGACGGCTCTCTCCTGGCGCGGGCGTATGGCTTGCCGATTTCGTGTTTCTGCTGGGAGGAATTTTTCTTCTCTGGCGTTCGGAGCGCAGGCCGATCGAGTTCGCCGGATTTCGCGGATGGTTCAGGAGTTCGCGGCTGGCAGCGATGTTCAGTGGCGGCATGGCCGGAGACGCGACTCCTGAGTCTTCGATAAACGGCATACCTGCGCTCGAACGCAATGGAAAAGAACGCCGTGCAGCGCCTCGGGACATTTTGAGGCGCAGGGTATCTCTACCACGGCGGCTATTTAATCTTCGCTTCCCAACGATTCTTGACGATTATGTGCTGCGCGGGTTCACGTTCTATCTTGCGCTGGTTGCGGGCGCGTTCGTTACGCTGCTCCTCGTCTTTACTTTATTTGAACTGCTGAGCGATATTTTGCGCAACCAGGTTTCGCCGCTCACCGTGGGCGAGTATTTGCTGAATGTCACGCCTTACTTTCTTTACTATCCTATCGCTCCTCTCAGCATGCTGCTGGCGGTGCTGATCACTTTTGGATTGCTGCAGCGGTCGAACGAAATCACGGCCATCAAAGCTACGGGCATCAGTCTTTATCGCATCGTCGTTCCTGTACTGATTGCGTCGATACTGGTCGCCGCTGTGCTCTTTCTTTCCGACCAATTCTATCTTCCCTACACCAACAAGCGGCAGGACGCATTGCGCAACCGCATCAAGGGGAAACCGGCGCAAACCTACCTGCGGCCGGATCGCAAGTGGATTTTCGGGCAACACTCGGACATTTACTACTATCAATTTTTTGATCCCGACCGCGATGTTTTTGGCGGGGTGTCGGTATTCCAATTTGATCCGCATACGTTTCAGATCACGCATCGCATCACGGCCGAGCGGGCGCACTGGTCGGGCGCGATGGGCCGCTGGATTTATGAGCAGGGTTGGGAGCGCAGCCTGCAGGGCTCGGCTATCGAAAATTACCGGCGCTTCGATGTTGCTACCTATCCCGAACTGGCGGAGGTTCCGGGCTATTTCAAGAAAGAAGTCAAGCAGTCTTCGGAGATGAATTATGAGGAGTTACGCCGGTACATTCACGATCTGGAGCAGAGCGGATTCGACGTGGTGCGGTTGCGAGTGCAGTTGCAGAAGAAGATTGCTTATCCGCTGATCACGATGGTGATGGCGGTGCTTGCAATTCCCTTTGCATTGTCTGCCGGCAAGCGGTCAGCCGTGGCGGGAGTGGCGACCGCTATCGGAATTGGCGTGGTTTATTGGACCGTCTCGGGCCTGTTTGAGGCCATGGGCAATTTGAGCCAACTTCCGCCGACGGTTGCGGCGTGGTCTCCTGATCTGCTGTTTGGATGTATCGGAGGCTATCTCATCTTGCGGATGCCAACCTGAAAAATCATCGGGTCATCGGCTGATCGGGGCATCGGGTGATCTGAAATCAAAAGCAACGTCAGAGACAGAAGGCATTTGATTTTCGATCGCCCGATGACCAGATGACCCGATCACCGATGTTTTACTTCACTGCAATTCCGGTAGGTCCGGGCGGAGTGATCACCGAGATCGCATTGCTCAAGAGGCCCGAGGTTGTGCTCACGGAAAAGCCCGTGATGTTGTCGGAATTGGTGTTCGCTACGTACAGATATTCGCCGCTGAAGTTGTTGTTGCCGCCGAGGTTGCGGGTCGGTTGTATGGCCAGCGAAACCGGTTGCGATCCGGTGGGTTGGTAGGGTTGCTGGCCTATCGATAAAATCGCGCCGGACGACGTGGTGATGCGGAACTCATAAACCTGATTAGTCAACTCACTCACCGCGTAGAGGAAAGTGTTGGTGGGATCGACAATCATGGCGACAGGATTCTGTCCGGCGTTGACCGGAACTCCTGGGACCGGAACCAACTGGCCGGGACTTAAGGGCTGGCAGGCTTGCGGTTGATTGGATCCGGTGCAGACCTGAAAGCCGCTGATAGCGCCCGACGCCGTCCCCTGGTTGCCCACGTAAGCGAAAACGCCGCCTGAACTCTGACCGGCCGGATTCGTGTTGACCGCCACCACCGAGATGGGGTTGGATTGCGTAACGTAGGGCACGTTGGGAGACAGATCCATGACCGTGCCGGAGGAGTCCACACAGTAGGTGCTGAGCGTATTGTCATTCTGAAGCACGGGATCGTAGTTATAGGTTACGTAAAGAAGATCCTGGGTCGAGGCACAGGGCAGCACCGCGCCAGCGGGCGGCGTGAAAGGAATCACCGAGAGCGCGCTCGGCACACGGTTTACGGGAAAGGGGCTGCCCGGCACCGGCGAGAAAGAGGTGGAACCGGGGTTGGTAGCGAAGACCGCGATCGACGCACACTGCAAGTTGGGGAAATCCGGGGGCACGGTTTGGCAATTTGTCGCGTCGGGAGCGGATCCCCTGTCAATCACGAACAGGAATTTTCCGGCCGCATCGCGCGTCATGGCGATTGGGGTCCCGACTCCGGGGGCAAGGTTACCCATCGCTCCCCCCAAACTGCCGTCTGAATTTATGGGGTAAGCGGCAAGGTTGGACTGGCTCAGCACAAAAACTACGTCGCCGGGCGGGTCGAGGAGAATGCTCACCGGAAGTCCGCCTTGAACCGAGGTATTAAAATTGATGAGCGACAAGTTTCCGGTGTAGAGATTAATGTTAAAGGAGCTGACACTGTTTCCCTGATCGTTGTTCCCCTGCGTCAGCACATAGAGAAGTCCGGTCGGGCGCGAAGAAGAATTGCCGCAATTAACAAGAAATATGCTGAGGGCGCACAGGCCCAGAAGCGCAAAGACTAAACCTATTTTCTTCAACATCCATTCTCCCTTGGGATTCCCAATCGCGGCTCCCTGGCCGGCTGGGGTGGTCAAACCGCTTCCGGCCCGCGGCGATTCCCTGCCAGCTATCACGGAGACTGAAGCATTTAGCTGAATCAATTTTTTTATCAGGAATGGGCGGGAAGAGCAAACCCGGGAACCGCGCAGGTAGCAGTTCGGGTTGAAAATTGCCGCGCTTCAGCGGCTCGGAGTGGCCAAGCCGCACCCTTTCAAAACAATTTCAAACTGCGCTGCTATCCCCGGCAACCGCGGGTATCCTGATCTCAACCTCCAGCCCACCCTCTTTGCGGTTGGATGCAAGAAGCTGCCCGCCGTGCAGGCGAATGGCGCGATCGGCGATGGACAATCCCAAACCCGCGCCTCCGGTTTGGGGGGTGCGGGCGTTATCCAGACGATAGAAGGGCTCGAATATCTTTTGCAGCGCGTCGCTGGGAACACCAGGCCCGCGATCGAGCACGCGAACGATAATCTGTTCGTCGCTCGAGTCAGGCGGGGCATTCACGGCCGGCTGTCGTTCCAGGCGGACATCCACGGTTGTGCCTTCAGCCGTGTAACGGGTCGCGTTTCTCACCACGTTCTCTATCGCACTGCGCAGCAGGTCGCGGTCCGCTGCGACCATGAACTCGTCGTTAGGATCGGCTTCAATGCGGCAGCCGCGACCGTGATTTTCGTATTCGGCATCGTGCGCCACCTGCTCGACCAACTCGCGCAGGGAGAATCGCGTTTTTTGTAAGGAATCGGCGCCTGATTCAAGGCGTGAAATGGTGAGCAGGCGCTGGATCAGTTGATTCAGGCGATCGGCCTCCAGTTCGATGCGGTTGAGCGAGTCCTGGAGTTGCGGAGCGGAATCCGGCGTGGCTTTTTGCCGGGCCAGTCCGAGTGCGACGCTCAGGCGGGCGAGGGGAGATCGCAATTCGTGCGAAACATCTTTGAGCAGGCGAGATTGGGATTCGACCAGGCCTTCGATGCGCTCGGCCATGCGATCGAAATCGCGCATCAATCCCGTCAGTTCGTCGCGGCGGCCGCTCTGGGGCGCTCCGGTGCGAGCGCTCAGGTCGCCGGCGGCCAGGCTCTGCGCAGCTTTCCGAAGACGCGTTACCGGGCTGGTCATGGACCAGGCCAGGAGATAGCACATCAGGCCGGAGGTAATGATGGCAATCGCGATGCCCAGACCGGGAATATCATGCGGGCCGAAGAAGACTCGGGGGCCGGGAGGAAGCACTAGCACCAGCGTGTAGCGTTTGCCATCCAAGGTCAGCCCTTGCCGCATGACCCGATCGGGCAGCAGGCTGTCAATCCAACCGCGACGACGAGGAGGCCCTCCACGCATCGGGCTGTCCGATGGCGGACCACCGGGACGAAGATCTTCCATCCGCGGATGACGTCCCGAAATTTCATGGCCCGTGGGATCGAAAACCGTTGCCCAGACGTGCTGCGTGCGCCATAGTTCTTCGACATATTCATGCGCCGCGTGCTCGCCGCCACTCTCATAGGCGTTCACTATCTCGGCTAAGATCTGCGGGCCCTCGCTCTCGATACCATGGCGGCCGGGGCTGAGGGCGATGGTGGCCAGGATCGCCAGGACGACAAAGAGCGCTTGCGCGGCCCAGAACGTCAGAAAGATTTTGAGGAAGAGACTTTTCATCGATTCGTCGCTGTCAGCCGTTAACTCGTTGCTCCTCGCTAAATGCCAATGGCTACGAGCTAGGGTTTACCCAATTCTCATTTCTTTTCTTTCGCGGGACGCGTGAACATGTAGCCTACGCCTCGAATCGTCTTGATATGGTCGCCGTTTTCTTCGGAATCACCCAGTTTGCGGCGCACCTTGCTGACGTGCATGTCGATGCTGCGATCGAAGGGCATGAATTTTCGGCTGAGCACGGCATTGACTAAGCGCTCGCGGGTTACCACGCGTCCCGCTTCGCGAAGCAGAACCTCCAAGAGATTGAATTCGACCGACGTCAGTTCGACCGACTGGCCAGCGCGTAGAACGCTGCGGGTCGCGGGATCGAGTTCGACGTCGCCGACACTCAGCACTTCCGGCACAACATCGCGCACAGGGTTGGCGCGCCGCAGAACAGCGCGAATTCGAGCGACCAGTTCGCGCGGATTAAAGGGCTTGGGAAGATAATCGTCGGCGCCGATTTCGAGGCCGACAATGCGGTCAACGTCTTCGCCGCGGGCGGTCAGAAGCAGAACCGGAATCTTGGAGACACTGCGAATGCGGCGCAGCACTTCAAAGCCATTGATTCCGGGCAGCATGACGTCGAGCACCACCAAAGCAAATTCGTTGGTGAGCGCTTGTTGCAATCCTTCTTCGCCATCATGGACAGCCTTCAGGCTGAAGCCCTCGGCGGTCAGGTATTCCTGCACCAGACTGCACAGTTCGACGTCGTCGTCTACCACCAGTATGTGATCCATGGTCTTCATCATCATCTAACACCATTGCGGAGATTAAGGGGGTAAAGATTTGTGATTTGTAGCGAAATACGCTCTTAGCCCTAGCTCTTGGTTGTCAGCTAACAGCCAATGGCTAAGAGCCCAAAAGCGCCTTTACAAAACTTTACCGCGATTGACCGACTCTTTACCGCATGTTTTCTGGAATGGTGTTCTTATGAGTGTGAGAAGTTCGGGCTGCCTCCCGGACGCCACAAGTTCTGGAGAAATCCAAAAGGAGTTTCAATGAAATCTACTCGTAACCGAATTCTCATTATCGGAGCCGCCTTGGTTCTGGTGGCGGCGGTCGCGGTCGCGGAGGGCCATGGTTTTGGCGGGCCGATGGGAAGCTTCCATCACATGCTCAAGCAGCTTGATCTGACCAGCGATCAGCAGGCCCAGGTCAAGGCTATTTGGCAGAAAGAGAAGCCCGCGATGCGGCCGCTGATGGAGCAGATGCGGCAGAACCATCAGGCCATGCAAGCGCTGCAGGCGAGCGGTCCGTACGATGAAGCCAAGACCCGCGCCCTGGCCACACAAAATTCGCAGGCCATGATCGAACTGGAAGTTGCGCATCAGCGCATCAAGTCAGAGATTATGCAGGTTCTCACCGCTGAGCAGAAGGCGAAGCTTGCCCAGATTGAGGCCAATCATCAGGCCCATGCGGGCCGGCAGGCGCCTCCGCCTGAGGAGTAACTTGCCGTGGTCGAGGCGAGACTAGTCTCGTCTCCGGGGACGCGGTAAGCACGTTTCATTACGGTCTCTCTCCATACCGGGCGAGGATCAGGAACTGCCAAGCTCCTTCCTTGCCCGGCTTTTTCAGGTTTCCGCTTCTTTTTCGAGGTGGGATACATGGAACACGCCGACCTGCTTTATTCGGGATTGATGTTCGCCGCCGGCATGCTATCGCTGTGGACCGCGCTGCTGTTGACCTTCACATTCATCGTGCTCGCCCCGTCGCTACGAAAAGCCGCTCCCTCCGCTGCTACAATTTCATCTGCAGGAAGTGCGGACCTGAAGCGGAGCGGTTCGACCGATATCGGTCTGCAACATCCTGGTCTGAAGTATTATGATGCCGAAAAAGCTACGCCCCCTGGTTCCCTATCTCAAACGCTACCGTGGCGGTCTCGTCTGGGGCGGGCTCTGCGTATTATTCAATAACGGCATCTGGATTCTTTTCCCGCAAGTCCTGCGCCGCGCCGTTAACGACCTTCACACCGGAGTCACCCGGCAGAAGCTCCTCACTTATTCGCTGCTCATCGTAGCCATCGCTCTGACTAAGGGAGTCTTTCAGTTTCTGACGCGCTGGGTGGTCATCGGCATCTCCCGCGACATCGAATTCGATCTGCGTAATGACTTGTTCGCCCACCTCGAACGCCTTTCCTACTCTTACTACCAGCGCAATCGAACCGGCGACATCATGGCCCGCGCCACCAACGATCTCAACGCGGTGCGGATGCTCCTGGGACCGGCCATCATGTATTCGGCGAACACGATCGTCTTCACGGCCGGGGCGCTGGCTTTCATGCTGGCGATCAGCCCTAAGCTCACCGTGTTTGCGTTTTTGCCGCTGCCGATTGCGAGCGTAGTCATCCAGTATTTTGGGCGGCGAATTCATGAGCGCTTCGAGCGCATTCAGGCGATGTTCTCGGATATTTCGGCCCGGGCGCAGGAAAATTTCTCTGGCGCTCGCGTCATCCGAGCCTACGTGCAGGAGCAGGCTGAGATCGCCGCTTTCGAGGGCGCCAACCAGGAGTACATCCGCCGCAGCTTGGGCCTGGTTCGGCTGATGGGCATGCTCTGGCCGACACTGGAATTCATGCTGGGTGCGGCTGTGGTCATTGTGCTCTGGCTTGGGGGACGTCAGGTCTTAATGGGAAAGATGTCCGTTGGCGATTTCGTCGCCTTCAACACTTACATGGTGCAGTTAACCTGGCCCGTCATTGCGCTGGGGTGGGTCATCAATATTTTTCAGCGCGGGACAGCATCGATGGCGCGGATCGAAGAGATTTTTGCGCAGCAGCCCGAGATCGCCGACGAGAGCGGTCCGGACAAGATCGGGTCATCGGGCCATCGCGTCATCGGGCCATCGAAAATCCAGCTCTCTGCGGCCACCGCTAATACGCTTCAGATCACCCGATCACCCGATCGCCCGATCACCCAATTAGTTGGCGAAATTGAATTTCGCAATCTCAACTTTGGCTATGACGGCGTTCCAGTGCTTAAAGACATCAACCTGCGGATCGCGGCTGGCTCCAGCCTGGCGATTGTTGGGCCTACCGGCTCGGGCAAGACTACGCTGGTTAATCTGATTCCGCGCATTTATGACGCGGCGCCCGGCATGGTGCTGATTGACGGCCTTCCGATTCGCCAGATTCCGCTGGATTCGCTGCGCCGGCAGATTGGCTTCGTTCCACAGGAGACGTTTCTATTCAGCGACACGATCCGCGAAAATATCGCCTACGGCGTATCGAGCGAAGTATCCGAAAAACAAGATGCCGACCCCTCGCTCGACCAGATCAAAGCGGCGGCCGAAGCGGCTAATATTGCGCAGGACATTGAAGACTTCCCCGAGGGCTACAACACGACCGTTGGCGAGCGCGGCATCACGCTTTCCGGAGGCCAGAAGCAGCGCACTGCTATCGCCCGCGCCATTCTGCGCTGCCCACGCATTCTTATTCTCGACGATGCGCTTTCGAGCGTCGACACCCACACCGAGGATAAGATTCTCAACCACCTGCGCGAGATCATGCGCGGCCGCACCACGATCTTCATTTCTCATCGCGTCTCAACCGTCAGAAACGCCGACCTTATTGCCGTCCTGCACCAGGGCCGCATTGTTGAACTCGGTACGCACGACCAACTTATCGCCCACAACGGTTATTACACCGACCTCTATAACAAGCAGTTGCTGGAAGAGGAACTGGCGGAAGTCTAAGGTTGGCGGGCGCTTGCGGCCTGAAAACGGCACTTACTAGAGTGACCCTGGTCACAAAGGCGATTTGCCCTTCTGTGTCATACAACCCCGCGAGGAATTACTTGATCTGAATAGTAGGAAGCGTTCATAATGCTTCCAGTCTCCTCAAAAACCTATTTTGCTCCACGGAGTAACCATGCGACCACTGCGTACGGCGCTGCCGCCTTCGTCTATCCTTTTCACGTTCACGCCATTTTTGGCTTTTGCTTTGTGCATTGTGTTGTTATCGAGTCTCGGCTTCGCGGCCGCGCCGGATCGCATCACGGCACCTATTATCTCGCAGCAATCGATCAGGCTTTCCGGCACCGCTCCCAGGGAGGCGCTGGCACAATATGATCGAGGACCGGTCGATCCGTCACTAAATCTCAGCTACATGACGCTGGTTACAGTGCCCAGCGCGAGCCAGCAGAAAGCCCTCAGCCGCTTGCTGGCCCAGCAGCAGGATCCCCACTCGCCTCAGTATCGCAAGTGGCTCACCCCCGAGCAGTATGCCGATCGTTTTGGACTCAGTCCTACCGACATTCGAAAGCTCACGCTTTGGCTTCAATCCCAGGGCTTTGCCATTGTGCGCACGGCGCGCGGGCGCAACTGGATCGTGTTCGCCGGAACGGCCGCTCAGGTAGAAAAGACGTTCCAGACTGAGATTCACAAGTTTGAGATGAATGGCGAGAGCCACTTCTCGAACACGAGCGCACCGACTGTTCCGGCGGCCTTCTCCGGCATCGTGGCCAATGTACGCGGGCTCAATGATTTCCGTCCCAAATCCCAGTTGCAACACATCCAGCCCGGCTATACCTATCCCGCTAACGGGGGATCCTATCTCTTCATCGCACCCGGCGACGTCAAGACTATTTATGACATCAATACTCTCTATCAGAACGGCATCGATGGAACCGGCCAAACATTGGCCGTCATCGGCGAGACGGGGATTTTCCAATCCGATCTGACGAATTTTCGCCAGAACTTCGGGCTTTCCCCGATCCATTGTACGGTCAACAATAATGACATCATCACCGCTTGTAACACTTCGAACTTTAAGTATGTTCTCGTGAACGGTACCGCAACCAGCGTCTATCGCGATCTGCCCGAGGCGGACATTGATATCGAATGGTCTGGCGCCACCGCGCGCAATGCGCAGATCATCTTTGTCACTTCCAATCAGACTAATGTCTGGGACTCCTGGTATTACGCGGTCGATAACGATATTGCACCGGTAATGACGATGAGCTACACCGCTCCGTGCGAAATTGCCGAAGCTCAAAATTCGGGAACGGGCGTATCCACGATTGCAGGCGATGAAGCGGAGCTCGCTAAAGCTAACGCCGAAGGCATCACCTTCCTGAACTCCTCTGGCGATACCGGAGCCGCCGAGTGCGACTTTCAGTCGGGTTATGCGGAATATGGCTACGCCGTTGCCTATCCCGCCAGCAGCCAATACGTCACCGGCGTGGGCGGCACGTTACTCCCTTATACCGAGTACACCCAAACTTACTTCGGTAATTCCAACAGCGGCTCCGATGGGGGCTCCGCACTTCAATACATCCCCGAGCAGGCTTGGAACGACTCGCTGGAGTTTGCTTATTTCTGCGAGGCTAATAAGACCGACGGTTTCTGCACCAACTACGGAGTTGGCGGCGGCCCGCTGAATACCGACTGGGCGAACATGCAGGAAAATGTTCTTGGCATTTCCGCCGGAGGAGGCGGAGTCAGCAACTGCGTTGCGCTTGATGCCAATGGCGTTTGCCAGAGCGGGTTTCCACAACCGTCTTGGCAGGCAGGCCTCAATCTCAGCGCCATCAACCCTGGCGGACTGGGCCAGGTAAACTCCACTCCGGCCCGGCTCTCGCCCGATGTATCTTTGATGGCCTCAGCAAACTGGCCCGGCTATCTTGTTTGCACGCAACTGAGCACGACCGGCGGCGGCAGCAGTTGCGATTCACCTACCACAGGTATCGCGGATATGCTCAAGGGCTGCCTTGTTACCGGCAACGGACCGTGCACCATCTACGGTGGCACTTCGGTTTCGTCTCCGATTTTCGCTGGCATGGTGGCTCTACTCAACCAGGATGTGGTCGCCGCGGGTATTCAAACTACGCCGGGTCTCGGCAACATCAATCCGACCCTTTACACGCTCGCGGCGGCGAATGCGACCAACGGCGCCTTTAACCCTGTAAACACCGCTTCCAGCGGCATCTACTCCAGTGGCGCATTTTGCGACCCGGGCCAGCCCATATCAGGAATCACTGGCGACCCTTGGCCTGCCGCGATGCAGTGCCCGAGTTCTGGCACGAATCTCGTAGGCTTCAATACGTACGATTTCGATGCGACCACCCACTACAACCTGGTTACTGGTCTGGGCTCCGTTAACGCCAGCCATCTTGCCGCCGCGTGGGTGGCCACAGGGATAAGCGCGACCACAACCTCGCTGATCTCCGACCTCAACCCAGCGGCATTCGGAGCAACGGTTAACCTGACGGCGAACGTCAGCACCGTAGGCACAGATCCTCTCATTGGCACTTTGACCTTCTACAATGGCACCACAGTTATTGGAACTCCGGTCACCTTGACCGGTGGTGCTACTGGGGTGGGCCTCGCCACCGCTTCGCTCCCGGCTGGCACAGATTCGATTACGGCGGTTTATGGCGGCGACCCAAATAACGCCGCCAGCACATCGACGCCGCTGAGCCAGGTGATCGATGCTCCCGCCTTCAACGTGTCAACTCCCACTACACCGGCGCCAGCACTCGCCGGACAAACGACAACCTCCACCTTTACGGTGACGCCGACTGGCAGCGGAGTGACATTGTTTGGAGCTAACGTAACCTTGTCCTGCAACGGACTTCCGGATGCCACGGTGACTTGCCAATTCAGCACGAATCCGATTCCTGCGGGCGCGATGGCCACAACAGAAACCTTGACCATCAAAACCAGCGGTCCGAACACCGGCGCAGCGGGAACGCAGCGCAAGGCGGATAATCGTTCACCCTGGCTCCCACTGGCGCTGCCGCTCGCGGGCATCGTGATAGCAGGCTTCGCGGGACGGAAAATGTCGAAGCACTCAGCGGCTGCCGCCCTGGGCGTCTCGCTGATCCTTTTAGGGCTTCTGGTTGCTTGCGGAGGCGGCAATAGTAGCAGCAGCCCGCCGCCGGCAGTATCTGTTTCCGTAAGTCAGGGGACGCCTTCAAGCCTGTACCCGAACTATTCCAATGGAAACGATATGTGGCAGTCTCAAACCGCCGCGTTTACGGCGACCGTCGCGAACACTACGAATACAGCTGTGACCTGGACAGCCTCGAGCGGCACCATTGCATCGACCGGAAACGACACGGCGACTTATACCGCTCCCATGGTTGCCGCGGGTCTGCCGGCACATGTAACCATCACGGCGACTTCGGCAGCCGATACTACAAAGACGGGCACGGCGACGGAAACGCTGACCCCCGCGACCGTCCCCGGAACCTACAACATCACGGCGACGGCAACCGAGGGATCGACAACAAATTCCACTTCGACTATTGCGCTGACCGTGCAGTAACGGACTGGCTAATTTTTTGGATTGGGGCGCGGATAAAACCCGCGCCTCTTTTTATTTTGCGGGGGAGACCCGCCCCGGCCAGCGTTTACTTTGCCCGCCGCAAATCGCTCGCGGCGAATACGTAGGTCGTAGCTTTATCCAGCCTGATGTTCGCGTGGGTGGAGGTCAGGACCACGGCTCCATCGGTGGTTATGGTGGACTCCACGTTTTTCATCAGCACGCGGTGCGGGGAAATTTCTCCGGATGACGTGGGAAACGGACTATTCGTAGCAGCCTGATCGGGTGCCGGAAAAGGCGCCCCCGAGCCTCTCTGCCCGGGATTCTGGCCGGGGTTAGTGGCAGGACCTCCCATGCTGCGACTGGCGCTGCCGCCGGACATTGGACTGGATCCATTCTGATTCGACTGCATAGTGAAGGGATAGTACCAAGCGGTCGCGTAGAGCTTGGTGGCCAGTGGAAGAACGGTCGGCGCGGCGCCGCTTTTCCATTGCACGGAGTCTACGCTGATCGCCAAGCGGGACGGCTCGCTTGCGGACTTCGGCGTGGACTCGAAAACTTCTCCGGAAAAGACGGCGTCTTGCGGGATGACCACGCCTTGCGCGAGCGTGGCTATGGTCAGTTTGGCCTTGATCTTGGTGCCTACCGGAGTTTTGCCCGCAGTCACACTTTGCTGCAGGATTAAGGGGAATTCCTGCGCGACGGCACCTGCGGGCCTGGCTGGTGCGGGATTGGATGCATTAGGATCGGTCTGGTTAGGAATTGTCTGGCCCAGAAACGCGGTCACGGCAACCGTGACAATGAAGCCGATGCACCTGACGGCGATCATTTGTCTCTTCGCGCTGCTCATGGTTGTCTCTAAATTATTTTCCGTGGGACTCTTCTAACCGAGTAGATGTGACTGGCCACGGTTTTGTTGCCTGCCAGCGCAGATCAACAATTGGCTTCTTCGGTTGCTTGCCGCACATCGACAGCATAGAGCGCGCCCTCCGGCGTTTCTTCGTGCTTGAAATAGGCAAAGACGTCGCGGTTTGCGGCGAGATGCTCTCGCATGCGGCTGACCATTTTCTGCCGCTCTTCGCTGGTGTAAGTCGGCTTGCGATACCGGTAATAGGCGTAGCTGGCGGTGACTACGTCGGGAGTGTCGCGCTCCTCGGTTTCGGCCACGCAGAGCGCAATGTTGCGGTCGCTGAGGGTGGTCCAGGTCGCGTCGGTGAACCAGGATTCGTGGCGGAACTCGAAGGCGGCGCGGACCGTTCTCGGCAGGCATTTTAAAAACTCGGCAAGGACGGTTTGATCGGCCTTGAAATTTGGCGGGAGTTGGAAGAGCAGCGGGCCGAGGCGTCCAGCGCGCTCGAGACCTTCGAGCGGGGATAAGAACCGTTGCAGGAACTCTTCCGCGTTCTTCAGGCGCTTAATGTGCGTGAGGACCTGGTGGGCCTTGATGGTGAAGCGGAAATGCTCGGGCGTGTCGGCGATCCAGTTCTGGATGGTCGTCTCTTTCACCAACTGGCGGAAGGTGTAGTTGACCTCGACGGCGTTCAACTTCGTAGCGTAGAAATTGAGAAATTTCTTCTGGGCTAGTTTCTCGGGATAAAAAGCGGGCTTCCATGTTGGATAGGCCCATCCGGAGGTGCCGACGTAGAGGTGCGCCATATCAGCCTTATTCGCCGACGATTATATCTTGCGGCGCTTGGCCGCGAGTGATTTCACCTTTGGCTTCGCTGCTGGCGATTTCCTCGCGTGCTTCGGACGCAAGGACGCTTTGGCCTGGGCAGGCAGACTGACGCTTTTCCCTGCTTTCTTTTCTTCTTTTGGCGCGTCTATGTCTTCTGTGGCGGCCAGACCTTCCAGTTGCGGCAATTGCTGCTTCAGTTTCTGGACGGGGGCGAAGAGGTCTCCCATTTTTTCTACACGCGCTAATACATCCTTGGCCACGAATACTAGGCTGGCGGCGTCTTTCTTTTTCAGAGCGTGTTCCACTTCGTCCCAGCTGATTGGCGTTGAGACGGTCGGATGCTCGCGAGCGCGCAAGGAATATACAGAGATCGTCGTTTTATGCTCGTCGTTCTGGCTCCAATCGACGAAGACCTTGTTGGTGCGGACTGCTTTTTTCATGTCAGAGACTACGAGGTCTCGGTGCTCGTTCTCTAGCAGGCGGGCTACGGCGTGAGCGAACGATTTCGTCTGTTCGTAACTCGTTTTTGTGTTCAGCGGAATGTAGAGTTGCATGCCTTTTGACCCGGACGTTTTGGGAAAACTCTGCAGGCCGAAGTGGTCGAAAATCTCGCGCACCCAGAGCGCGACCTGGGCGCATTGCACGATGTTGGCGGGAGGTCCGGGATCGAGATCGAAAACGATCATGGTTGGGGTCGCGATGTCGGGCGCCTTGGAGAGCGATGGGTGCAGTTCGATGGAGGCCAGGTTCGCGATCCAGACCAGCGTCGGCAGGTCGTTCGCCAGGAGAAAGTTGATGGTGCGTTGGTTGCCTTCACTCCAGACGGGCGCGGTTTTTATCCAGTCGGGGCGATGCTTGGGCGCGTTCTTCTCGAAGAAGAATTCCTGGTCTTCGCCAACCCCTCCGGGATAGCGCTTCATGGTAAGGGGGCGTCCGGCCAGGTGCGGCACCAGCACGGGCGCAATGCGGACGTAGTAATCCACCACCTGGCCTTTGGTAAAACCGGTGGCAGGATACAGAACCTTGTCGAGGTTGGTGAGCGTGAGCTTGCGATTTTCTACTTCAACAATCGTGGGCGGCGGCATGGTGGACGCAATCGTTTCGACGATAAAGCGGCTTCCAGTATAGTTGCTCCCGCGCTTGAATGGGATGGTTGCTTTAGACTAGTGTGTTGGACCGCGGCTGGTTGCAGGTGTTATCAACCCTCTGCGTATTTTGTTGACGCGGGTTGCATTTAGTCGCGCCTGACAACTTCAAACTCGAGGAAATATGCGAATCCGTATTCTGGTTTTTTTCCTGCTGTTAACGGCTGTTGTCGCTTTCGCTCAAACCACGCCTTCTTCTCCCTCCCGTCCGCAAGCCTCCAATGTGCCTCGCGAAATCCCCACCTTTGACATCGATGCCATCGATAAGACGGTGGATCCGTGCGTGAACTTCTATCAATATGCTTGCGGAACCTGGATGAAGAACAACCCGATCCCCGCGGATAAGGCGCGGTGGGGGCGGTTTGATGAACTCTTCGAACGCAACATGTATATCCTGCGCGACATTTTGACGGAAGTGCAACAACCCGGGAAACATTCGGCCATCGAGACCGAGGTTGGCACTTTTTATGGCTCGTGCATGGATGAGAGCACGATCGATAAGAAGGGCGCGGCTCCTCTGAAACCGCAACTGGAACGGATTGATGCCATCAAAACGAAGGAAGAGCTCATTCGGCAGATCGCGTACATGCACCGCGACTCCACGCCGGCGCTGTTTGCTTTTTACTCGCAGCCCGACCTGCACGATTCGATGGCGACCGTGGCGACCGTGGATCAGGGCGGAATGACGCTGCCTGACCGCGACTACTACATCAAGGACGATCCGAAGTCGGTGGAGACGCGCGAGAAGTACGTGATTCACGTGCAGAAAATGTTTGCTCTCGCCGGCGATAACCCTGGTATGGCCGCGGCGGAGGCCAAGACGGTGTTGAAAGTTGAGACCGGGCTGGCGCAGGCTTCGATGGACCGGACGGCACGGCGCGATCCCAAGAACCGCGACCATAAGATGACGGTGGCGGAGGTCGCGGCGGCGGCTCCGAATTTCGATCTCACGATGTACTTTGCCGATACCGGCGCGCCCAAGTTCAACTCCTTGAACGTCGGCAATCCCGACTTCTTCAAGCAGGTAAATGAACAGCTCAACAGCGTGCCGCTGGAGGACTGGAAAGTTTACCTGCGCTGGAAGACGATCAACGACTACGCTCCTACCTTGTCGAGTGCTTTCGTAGCGGAGAATTTTGATTTCAACGGCAAGTATCTGTCGGGACAAAAAGAGCTGGAGCCGCGCTGGAAGCGCTGTGTACGGGCTACCGACAATAACCTGGGTGAGGCCTTGGGCAAGCTCTATGTTGATCGCACTTTTGGGGCGGACGGCAAAGAGCGCACTCTGAAGATGGTCAAGGCGATCGAAAACGCAATGCGCGAGGATATCGGGCAGATCACCTGGATGTCGGATACGACCAAGAAAAAAGCTTATGAGAAGCTCAACACTATCGTAAATAACATTGGCTATCCCGACACGTGGCGTGACTACAGCAGTGTGGTGATCAAAGCTGACGATTATGCGGGAAACACGGTGCGCGCCTCGGCTTTCGAGGTGCAGCGCGATTACAACAAGATCGACAAGCCGACCGACCGCAAGGAGTGGGGGATGAGTCCGCCGACGGTCAATGCTTATTACCGGCCTCCGATGAACGACATCAATTTCCCCGCGGGAATTTTGCAGCCTCCGTTTTACGGCAAGCTTATGGATGACGCGGTGAACTATGGCGCCATCGGCGTGGTCATTGGTCATGAGCTTACGCACGGCTTCGACGATCAGGGCCGCAAGTACGATGCGGAGGGAAATCTCCGCGACTGGTGGACGGCGGACGATGCCAAGGAATTCGAGGAGCGCGCCAGTTGCACCGCCAACGAGTATTCGAACTTTGTTTCGGTGAAAGACGATCAGGGCGAGGTCAAGCTCAACGGGCGATTAACGCTGGGCGAGAATACCGCCGACAACGGCGGACTGAAGCTGGCTTATATGGCGCTGAAGTCGATCATCGACGACAGCCCGGTCAAACCAATCGATGGGTACACGCCCGAGCAACGGTACTTTCTTGCTTTCGGGCAAATCTGGTGCCAGAACGTCACCGATCAGCAGGCGCGAAAGCTGGCGCTGATCGATCCACATTCTCCCGGGCAGTGGCGGGTGAATGGAGCGGTGCAGAACTCCGCCGGGTTCGAGAAGGCATTCGGATGCAAGGCGGGGCAGCCGATGGTGTCGGCGAACGCTTGCCGCGTCTGGTAGCCATCGCACAGTGATTGGGGGCGGGCGGAAACGCCCGTCAATTCTCGCGCTGAGGTTTGACAACGTTCCCTGCCTCCACGTAACTTCGATTTTCAGGTTAATTTTGTGGAGGCAGGATGAATTTCCGCTTATCTTCTACCCGCGGCCTACTAACCATTGTCATCTCTCTAGTCTTATGCTCGCTCTCGTTGGGGCAGGACCTGGCTTCGTTCGAAAAACGCACCACGGTTAAAAAGCTTGCCAATGGCCTCACCGTCATCATTTGCGAACGGCCCGAGGCTCCCGTCTTTTCGTTCTTTACGCACGTTGACGCGGGGTCGGTGCAGGATCCGATGAACAAGACGGGACTTGCGCACATGTTCGA
This sequence comes from uncultured Acidobacteriaceae bacterium, assembly GCA_963775845.1. Taxonomy (GTDB): domain Bacteria; phylum Acidobacteriota; class Terriglobia; order Terriglobales; family Acidobacteriaceae; genus Acidiflorens. The sequence goes on from CAVZKN010000003.1 coordinate 1,338,741, forward strand.
ACACATGGCGTTCAAGGGTACCGACACCATCGGCACGCGCGACTATGCGGACGAGAAAGTTGCGCTCGCCAAAGTCGAGGTTGCTTATGCAGCTTACATCGCCGAGCGTGACAAACCGGTCGACCGCGACGAGGCGAAACTGAAGCAGCTTGAAAAAGCGTGGAAAGATGCGATCGCCGCGGCCGACAAATATTCCGCGCCCTACAACAACGAGTTTGGCAAGATCGTCGAGGGCGAAGGCGGCGAGGGCATGAATGCCTTCACCGACTACGATGAGACCGCTTACCACTATTCCTTCCCGGTCAACCGGCTGGAATTGTGGGCGTATCTCGAGTCGGAGCGTTTTCTGCATCCGGTGATGCGGCAGTTTTATAAAGAGCGCAATGTGGTGATCGAAGAAAGGCGCATGCGGGTTGACAGCGATCCCATGGGGCGGTTGCTCGAACAATTTTCGGAGGAGGCGTTCGCGGCGCATCCTTATCATCGGCCAACAATTGGCTGGATCTCTGACCTGAATTCGTTTTCGGCGACCGACGCACAGAATTTTTTTGACAAGTATTATGTGCCTTCCAACATGGTGGTTACTGTGGTCGGCGACCTGAAGACTGCCGAGGCAATGCCGGTTATCGAGAAATATTTTTCGCGCATTCCGGCGCGGCCCAAGCCAGATACAGCGACTACGGTTGAGCCGCCGCAGAATTCTGAACGAACCGTGGTGTTGCACGAGCAGTCGCAACCGCTTTATCTCGAAGGCTATCACCGGCCCGATTACCGCAGCCCGGATGATCAGGTATATGACGCGATCGCCGATCTGATGTCGAATGGACGGACCTCGCGTCTCTATCGCGCGCTGGTGCGCGACAAGCAGATCGCTTCTGACGCGGAGGGATTTACCGGCTTTCCGGGAAACAAGTATCCGCAGCTGTTCGCTTTTTATGCCACTCCCCTTCCCGGGCACACGCCGCTGGAAGTGGCCAACGCGATTCATGCGGAGATTGACCGGCTGAAAACAGAAGATGTTTCTGACGATGAGTTGAAGATGATCAAAACGCGCGCCAAGGCTGACTTGATTCGCTCGCTCGGTTCGAATGAGGGGCTGGCGTCCGCGCTGGGAATGAATCAGGCGCGTTATGACGACTGGCGTGAACTGTTCCGTTCGGTCGAGCGCATCGAAAAAGTGACCAAGGCGGATATACGGCGGGTCGCGAACAAGACGTTCACTCCCGATAACCGCACGGTGGGGATCATCGAGTTTGCGGGCGGGCCTCCGGATGCGGCCGCAGCGGCGCAGGGGGGTGGACAATGAAGCGAACAAACGTCTCTTTATTTTGCCTGCTACTTGTGATTGCCATCGGCTTTGTCGGCAGCTTTGTCGGCACTGTCCAACTTCGGGCGCAGTCTCAACCGGCATGGCAGCAGATTCCGATTCCGAAACTGCCCGAGTTTAAACCGCCGCAACCCAAGCGCGTTGAATTGCCGAACGGCATGGTGATTTTTCTTCAGGAAGACCATGAACTGCCGCTCATCGCAGGCAGGGCTCGCATTCGCGGCGGCGAGCGGCTGGTTCCAGCCGGCAAAGCCGGGCTGATGGATATTTATGGCGAAGTCTGGCGCACGGGCGGCACAAAGTCGCAGACTGGCGATCAACTGGACGATTATCTGGAGCAGCGCGCCGCGAAAGTAGAGACCGGCGGAAGCATCGATGCTACGAGCGTGAGCTGGTCGTGCCTGAAAGAAGATTTCGACGACGTCTTCCGCGTGTTTGAGGATGTGCTGAAGAATCCGGAATTTCGCGCCGACAAAATTTCCATCGCGCAGAAGGGGATGTACGACAGCATCTCGCGGCGCAACGACGATCCTTCGCAAATCACTTCGCGGGAAGCGGCAAAACTGGTGTATGGGGCGAAGAGTCCGTATGCGCGTGAGCCCGAGTATGCGACGGTGGCGGCGATCGCGCGTCAGGATTTGATCGAGTGGCATGGCAGGTACGTGCATCCGAACAATATTATTCTCGGCGTGGTCGGCGACTTTGATTCGGCGAAGATGGAAGCACGTCTGCGCGAAGCCTTCGCTTCGTGGCCGAAAGGACCAGCGGCGGACGATCTGAAAGCAAATGATCCGAAAAATCAGCCGGAGCCGGCGAAGCCTGGAGTGTACGAGGTCGATAAAACGGACGTTAACCAAAGCCATGTCTTGATGGTGGCGCCCGGCATCGAGCGCAGAAATCCCGATTATTATGCGCTCGCTGTATTCAACGAAGCTTTCGGCGGAGGATTTTCGTCGCGCCTGTTCAACGACATTCGGACGACCAAGGGACTCGCCTATGCCGTGGGCGGTGGTATCGGCTCCGGCTGGGACCATCCCGGCATGTCGCGGATGATGGTGATGACCAAGAGCAGCACCACGGTCGAAGCGATCAAGGCGCTCGATGACGAGATGGCCGATCTGGCAAAGCATCCCATCGACGACAAGGAAATTCAGCGTGCCAAGGATTCGATTCTGAATTCGTTTGTGTTCCGCTTCGATTCCCCGGAGAAAGTCTTGCAGGAAAAAATGGCCTACGAATTTTATGGCTATCCGCTTGATTTCCTTGAGACCTTCCAGAAAGAAATTCAGAAAGTTACGCAGCAGGATGTAGCCAAAGTCGCGGCCAAGTACATTCACCCGGACCAGATGGCGGTGCTGGTGTTGGGCAATGCCTGCGATTTCGACAAGCCGCTGTCGACGCTCGGCGCGGTTACGAAGCTGGACATAGCCATTCCGGCGCCGCCTCCGGGGCTGATGCCGGAGCAGGGAGCGCATCCTTAATTTCAGGAAACAATTCGTTGCGCGATAAGAAGAGTTACGGCGCCGCGATTTCAGTCAACGCCTCCTACATACTTGAGTGATAGCTTCTCTAGCGCGTCCTGAAACGAGCGCCATGGGCTTGACAGTAACGCCTTCTCCGATTAATGTACGAAGGAGAACAAAAGGCGAAAATCATGGCTTCCCTTCCGCTATTTCACGAGATCGATTCAAGTCCAAAGCTGGTGGGTATTGCGCGCATCGCTGCCGATGCCGAGTCGCTGCGCGAAGGGCACAATGTGGAATACTTCACCCTCGCCACGCGCTCACTGCTCAGCCGGGTGGTGAGCGAACGCAATCTTCCCTTTACCTGGGCGATCAATCCGTATCGGGGATGCGAGTTTGCCTGCAAATATTGCTACGCCCGCTACACCCACGAATTCATGGAATTGCGCGACGGGGTGGATTTCGAACGCAAGATTTTCGTGAAGCAACAAGCTGCCGCGTTCTTGCAATCAGAGTTGAAGAAAGTCAAGCAGGGAGAGGAAATTGCGATTGGGACTGCGACCGATCCTTATCAGCCGGCAGAGCGGCGTTTTGAACTGACGCGGGCGATTCTGGAGGAACTGGCGCTGCACTCCGGACTGGAGATTGGAATTGTCACCAAGTCGAACCTGGTGACGCGCGATGCCGAAATTCTGCGGCGGGTGGGCGAGCACAACAAAATCTTCGTGAACGTGACCGTGACGACGGTGAATGTGGAACTGGCGCGGAAACTGGAGCCCCGCGCCCCTCGTCCCGATCTCCGGTTGGAGGCAGTTCGCCAGCTGAATCTGGCTGGGGTAGATGCGGGCGTCATCTGCGCGCCTGTGCTGCCGGAGATTACGGATCATCCGCGTGATCTTGAGGCTTTGGTCAAAGCCGCCAGCGAGGCGGGTGCAAAATACATCTATGCCAATCCGCTGTTTCTGAAGCCGTGCTCGGCGGCGGTGTTCATGCCGTTTCTTGAGCAACACTTCCCTGCCCTGGTCGAGCATTACCGCAAGCGATATTCTGAGCGCGCATTTTTGCCGAAAGGATACGGGGAACGGCTGTCGCAATTGATGACGGCATTGCGCAAGAAGTACGGCTTTCGCGACAACCGCTTACTAAGCACTCAACGAACCCACGAACAGGTGGCGCAAATGGATTTGTTTTAGACTCCTCGCCAGCTGGGACCCGGCCTATAATATTGAATTCCCCATGGCCGCTTCTAACCAGACCGTTCCTCCCACCACCGGAATGAAAACGAACGCGCACCGTTTTTGGATGCGCGTCAGCGAGGGCATGGCTCTTAACCAGCTCTGGTCGCAGTTTGAAAAGGATGCGCGCACCAGCTACCGGTTGTACTCGGCGGGGATGGAGAATCTGTCGGAGGAGCCTTCCGTGCTGCGGCGAGCGTGGCACATCGTCAAGGCGGTGTTTTGGTCGATTCTGGAAAAGTTGACTCCCGCCCGGCGCGTGCTGCTGCTGCTGGCGCTGATCTTGATGATCATGCCCTCCGGCGGATTCTCTTACGACAGCGGCAACAAACATATCGAGATCGGTGGACCGGACTTGCATTTCTGGGGCGGCGTGTTGATCTTCATCGTGCTGCTGCTGGAGCTGGCCGATCGCGTAGTAATGAAGCACGATCTGGAAATTGCCAAGGACATTCAAGCCTGGATGCTGCCGGGCGCTCCGCTGCAGCTTCCGGGATATCAGATTGCTTATGCTACACGCCCCGCGAACACGGTGGCGGGCGACTACTACGATGTGATACTGCGGCCGGGCCGGGAGCCGGGTGCTGACCGTGTGTTGTTCGTGGTGGCCGATGTGGCGGGCAAGAGTATTCCGGCGGCCATGGTGATGGCCACTTTTCAGGCCAGCCTGCGAACCTTATCGACGAGCGGCGTCTCGCTGCCCGAGATGGTGGCCGGCGTAAATCGCTATTCGTGCTCGAACAGCCAGGGAGGAGTGCGCTTCACCACAGCCTTTTTGGCCGAACTCGATCCGGCGACGGGAAGCATTGATTATGTCAATGCCGGGCATAACGTGCCCATTCTGCGCAAGAAGTCGGGGCTGGTCGAACGACTGGAAAAGGGAGGCATTCCCATCGGAATCTTTTCGCAGTCGGCTTACGAGATGGGAACGACTCGGCTGGAGGGTGGAGACTGGCTGATAATTTTCACCGACGGAATTGTCGAAGCGGAAAATGCAAAAGCACAAGAATACGGCGAGCCGGAGTTGATCCGGCTAGTGGATCGCGAAGCGGCTTCAACTCCTCCAGAAATGCTACGCAGGATGCTGGTCGAGTTGGATTACTTTGTCGGCAACACTCCGCAGCACGATGATATGACCTGTCTGCTTCTGAAGCGCAACTGAAAAGACCTGCTGTCAGTTGTCAGTCTTAAACCCTCAAACAAATTCAGCTCCCGCCCGCTATTACTTTCGTGCCCACGAGAGCTCAGACTGACTGCTCAGACCCTGTCGTCCGCTGATACGCTTGCACCGAGTCCCTCCAGGACGCAGGAACACCCGACGCCCGCTGCGAGTTGGCCAAACACCCACGGAAGTTGGAGGCCCATGAATCGCGTTCGCTCTATCAGAATCGCTCTCACGGTGGCGCTTCTCGCATCCGTGCTTGCGCTTTCGTCGAGCGCCGATTTCTACACCTCTTCGCTGGTGGACGCTTTTCTGGCGATGGCTTTGGGCGGCGCCGTCGTCACGTTGCTGGTCGTCCAACCGTCGTGGCGCAACCTTGCGGGCATCGTCGCAGGCGGCATCTTGCTTGCAGGCCTCGACTATCGAGTGCTGGGACTTGAGCCCAGGCTCATGGCCGCATTTTCATTTGCCGGATTGAGCGCGCTCGCAGTGCTGGGCACGCGGGCGATATGGAGTTATTACCCGCTGGCGCTCGATAACGTCCAGAGTAGCGATGGGGAAGGCGCTCAGGATCGTACGCTCTTTCTCTATGCCTTTCTGCCCTCGGTTTTGTTCGTCGCTTCGGAGTATATGGCCTCGACCCTGCTGGATTTCACCGAGGCTCTGCATCCCAAGACTTTCGACCTTTATTTGTATTCCTTTGATTGCAGCTTGCGCGTGCAGTTCAGTTTCCTGGTCGGACAAATCTTCTCCCGTCACTTGTGGTTCAGGTTTGCCGCGCTGCTTTTCTATATTGCACTGCCGCTGCCTCTGGCATTGGTTTATGCCGCCCATCTTCGCCAGCGAAGCAAATTTGCCTGGCCCGTGATGCTGGCCTTTCTCGTGACCGGGCCTCTCGGGGTCTTGTTCTACAACATGGTGCCCGCGACCGGCCCCGTCCATATCTTCGGACGCAACTTTCCGTGGTACCCGATGTTGACGTCGCAAATCCGATATCTGGCGCTGGCCACACTGCCGGTCAAAGGCGCCCGCAACGCTATTCCGTCTTTGCACATGGCCTGGGTGCTGCTGGTCTGGTGGAATTCCCAAGGTCTCGCTCGCTGGATACGGGTAGTCGCGCTCGCCTTTGTAACCTTCACCATTCTCGCGACCCTCGGTACCGGCGAGCACTATTTTGTGGATCTGGTCGTGGCGTTTCCTTTTGCCCTCATGGTTCAGTCGTTGTGCCGCTATCCCGTATCTTTTCAGGCTGGACCGCGGCGCATGAGCTTCTTATTTAGCAGCTTTGCCAGCCTCGTCTGGATGGCTTTAGTGAGCTTTGCCACGCCCCTTTTCTGGATCTCTCCAATCATTCCCTGGGTCATGGCTGCGGCCACGGTTTCTGTATCGTGCTGGATGGCGCATTGCCTGATGATTGCGGAAACGACCGTCCCGGAACCGGTCGATGTGGTGAGCGTTCTCAAAGCGCGAGCCGCAGCGGCGCAATAAGTCGCGAATGCGACCGGCGGACTCGTTTCTATGCCAACCACCGACTCGTCTACAACCAACCGTCACCACCAACTAAAGAACATTCTCATGCGAAATGCGGCGTGCAGGGCGGCTTGCGAGGCAAGGTTCATTTCTGGGGAATGTCAAAATATGTCAAGCCGGGTATCCAAAAATGTCACAGCGAACGCGCCGAGGCCGGGCCGATAGTGATGATGCTGTCGAATTGTACTCAAAACGCTGGCTTTAAACCCAGTAGGACATCCGTCTTCCGTTACTTGGGGTGTGGCACGCGGAGTGCGATAGTACAGGCGAGTTGGTCATCCAACCAAACCAGTCAAACGGAGACGAGGAAAATAAATGCGGAAACAAAAGGGCTTCTCACTGATCGAACTGCTGATTGTGGTAGCGATTATTCTGATCATCGCGGCCATTGCTATTCCGAACCTTCTGCGTGCGCGTATTGCGGCGAATGAATCGTCCGCGGTGGCATCGGTGCGCACCATTAACACGGCCATGATTTCTTACAACTCGTCCTACCCGACGGTCGGCTTCGCTGGATCGCTTGGCGCGCTCGCGGGCACGAGTTGCACTCCGCCTTCCTCGACCGGCGCTTGCTTGATCGATACGCAGCTCTCTTCGGGCACCAAGAGCGGCTACACGTTCGTTCTGTCGAACAACACCGGCACCGCCCCGGTCGAGACCTATTCGATCGTGGCCAGCCCGTTGACGGCGAACCAGACCGGTGTGCGCTACTTCTGCTCTTTCGCTGATGCTGTCGTCCGCTACAACGCGGGTTCGATCAGCACCTGCGACACCACCTCGAACCCGCTGCAGTAAGCTCTCGAGTTTGGCAAAGTACCTGGGGGAGGGTACCAGCCGAGGAAAGCAGAGGCCAAAAGCCTCTGCTTTTTTATTGGCCTCCGTTTCCTTGAAGGATTCCCTGCGCGCGGATCGCCAATGCTGGGATATACGGACAATATTTCAAAATCGCGTCGGACGACAAAATTTGTCGATCTCATTCTCCAAAAGTGTCAGCGGAAACAGACCAGCTTCCATGCAGTCGGCCTCGGCTGCTAACACGCACTGATAACACTAGACTTTTTCGAAGACGATATTGGCCTTTGGTCACTTGGACTCTGGCCCCTCGAATGCGACAGTACAAACGAGCTGTCCAAAACAAGTTTAATCAAGGGGACGAGGGAAAAATAGATGCGAAGACAAAAAGGCTTTTCACTCATCGAATTGCTGATCGTCGTGGCAATCATCCTGATCATTGCCGCGATCGCAATTCCTAATTTGCTGCGCGCTCGTATTTCAGCGAATGAGTCGTCGGCGGTGGCATCGGTTCGCACCATCAACACGGCGCAGGTTTCCTATAACTCTGCCTACCCATCCGTGGGTTACTCCGCCAGCCTGGGAAACCTGGCGGGCACGAGCTGCACTCCGCCAAGTTCGAGCGGCGCCTGCCTGATCGATACACAGCTGGCATCCGGCACCAAGAGCGGTTACACGTTCAGCTTGACCTCCGCGGGCGGCCCGCCAGCCGGCAGCTATCAGAGTCTCGCTGCGCCATTGACCCCGAATCAAACCGGTGTGCGCTATTTCTGTTCATTTGAGGATGGCGTGGTTCGCTACAATGCCGCCGCCATCACGACCTGCGACACGACATCAAGCCCGTTGCAGTAAGTTTGAGTTTGGCAAAGTACCTTGGGGAGGGTATGAGCCGGAGAGAAGCAGAGGCCAAAAAGCCTCTGCTTTTTTTATTGTCTATATTCTTCCCTCGGCTCTGAGCGGGATCGGCCTCTTCGGTACAACACTTTCATCCGCGCGACTGACAAACTTTGTCGAATCTCTGGGAACGTGCCCGAAATTGTCACTCGCGCCGCCCATCGTCGTCACGAGACCTCGGTGAAGTAATCTGCAAAGCCCGCTTTTCTCACAAACCGCACGGCTTGCCAATGTGGAAATCTCATTTTGTTATCCGTCCCCGAATGGCTCCCCAACTGCAATGTGCCAGCGTTATCAAGAACCTCGCGCGGGACGGAGCTTTTGAAGAATGAACAAGAAAAAAGGTTTTTCGCTGATCGAGCTACTGATTGTGGTTGCGATCATTTTGATAATCGCAGCCGTTGCCATCCCGAACCTGTTGCGGGCGAGAATTGCCGCGAATGAGGCCTCGGCCGTCGGCTCGCTGCGGTCTTTGAATACGGCTCAGATTTCCTACGAATCCAGCTATCCAACTGTGGGCTTTGCCACAGTGCTCGGTTCCCTGGCCGGGGTCAACTGTGCGCCTCCGGGAAGCAGCAGCGCCTGCCTCATCGACACGCAGCTGGCATCAGGCACCAAGAGCGGCTATTCGTTCGTTTTAGCGGGAACGGCAGGTTCTCCCAATGCTACCTATCAATTCCTGGTGTCGCCGTTGAATCCTAATCAGACGGGCGTTCGGTATTTCTGTTCGTTCGCCGATGCTGTCGTTCGCTTCAATACATCGTCGATCGCCACGTGTAACTACAGCGTTTCGCCATTGCAGTAGAACTGATCAAAGGCCAGCTTCGGGCCCCGCTACTTGTGACACAAAATGTCATTCCGGTAACGGGAGAATAAGAAAAGCATCTTGTTTAGTCCGATGACGAATTCACTTGCGCCTCTTTTGCTTGCACTTAACAATGCTTCTATCAGCCGGCATACGGCACGAGAATTGCAAGTAGTTTAGTAGAAATTGATTCGCAACCGCTTTCCGAATCAGGGAGACCTCAATGCGCAGGAGCAAAGGATTTTCGCTCATTGAACTGTTGATAGTGGTCGCTATCATCCTGCTGATTGCGGCCATCGCGGTGCCCAGCTTTTTGCGCTCCCGCATGATCGCAAATGAATCGGCGGCTGTGTCTGCGCTTCGAACGCTCAACTCGGCCCAGGTCTCCTACAATTCGTCGTATCCGTCGGTAGGATATGCCAGCACGCTGACGGCGTTGAGCGGCACTACCTGCAATCCACCGGATGCAACGGCGGCCTGCCTGATTGACACGGCTCTGGCTTCGGGCTTGAGGAGCGGGTATAGTTTCGTGCTGACTAATGTTTCCGCCGGCGGGGGCGGTGGCGGCAGTTCACCAAATTCGACCTATAACTTCATCGCCAGTCCAAGTACTTTGAACTACTCTGGGATTAGATATTTTTGCTCATATTCCGACGCGGTGATCCGCGCAAGCATGACCTCGATTTCAACCTGCGACGACACGGTCAGTCCTGCGCCGTAACTCTACCAGCGGCGCACACTATTGTCGCGACCTTCGATTTGGCTTCGACAAGGCATTTACCTTCGTAACCTTCCAACTCGACCGACTGCGGCGTGGGGCTCGACCCATTGCTTATAATCGGCTCATCAACTTCCCTGGAAAACTCGACGCGGTGAGCGGGAGATTGATCGCATAGCCATGGCAGCGATTGAAATTCTCGGTTTAGAGAAAACTTATTTAGTGGGATTTTGGCGCAAGCGTCCGAAACTCGCCCTGCGTCCGCTACAGCTGCAGATTAAAGACGGAGAGGTCTTCGGGTTTCTGGGGCCGAACGGCGCGGGCAAAACAACAACTTTGAAATTACTGATGGGCCTCGTCTTCCCCACCGCGGGAACGGCGCGGCTTTTGGGCATGGCCATGGACGATCCGCGCGTGCGGGCGCAGATCGGATTCCTGCCCGAGCAGCCCTACTTCTACGATCATCTCACCGCACGGGAACTGCTTAATTATTACGCGCAGCTTTCCGGCATTCTTGCCAAAGGGCGGAGGGCGCGTGTCGAGCATATTCTCGCGCGGGTGGGATTGAGCGATTCGGCCGGAGTTCAACTGCGAAAGTTCTCGAAAGGCATGCTGCAGCGCGTGGGTTTGGCACAGGCGATACTGCACGATCCGAAGCTGGTGTTTTTGGATGAACCGATGTCCGGCCTGGACCCGATGGGACGTCGCGACGTGCGGGATCTGATCCAGCAGTTGCGTTCGGAGGGCAAAACGGTTTTCTTCTCGACGCACATTCTCTCGGATGCGGAAGCGCTCTGCGACCGCGTCGGGGTCATCCACCAGGGGGAGTTGCGCGGAGTCGGCGCGGTTGCGGATTTGACCTCGGAACAGCAGGGCAAGGTGGAAATTGTGTTCTACTCCCATGGACAAAGAGTGCCTGCCGCTTTGGCCGCTCTGGGCGCGGAGTCGCGCATCAGCGGCGACATGGTCAACGCTGTGCTGCCGGAAGAGCAGCAGGAAGCGGCTCTCGATGTGCTGCGGCGGGAGCGGCTGAAATTGATTTCGCTGACGCCGGTGCGCAGTTCGCTCGAGGAATATTACGTCCAGAAGCTGCAGCCCACCCAGTTTGCCGAACAGAATCGTCATCAGGAAGCCAACCGGAAAGGAGTGGGGGTATGAACACGCGTGTCGGTTACATCGCCTTCAACACTTTTCGCGAGGCGGTACGCGATCGTGTGTTGTACAACCTGATCGCGTTTGCTTTGCTGCTTTCCGGAGCCGCAATTCTGGTCGGCGAGATTTCTATCGATATCGAGCGCCTGGTCGTCGTCAATTTGGGCCTGACGGCCGTATCCCTCTTCGGCGCGGTGATCGCTATCTTCATCGGCATCGGCCTGGTGTCGAAAGAGATCGATAAACGCACGCTGTACACCGTGCTCTCGCGTCCTGTGCGCCGCTGGGAGTTTGTCGTCGGCAAGTTCTTTGGACTCACCGGAACGCTGGTCGTCAATACATTCTTCATGGCGCTCGGCGTATTTCTGGCGTTGCTCTACGTGGCACATAAATTCCAGAAAATGGATCTCTGGGTGCTGGTTGCGCTTTACTTTATCGTGTTGCAGTTTCTGATTGTGTGTGCGCTGGCGTTATTTTTCTCATCTTTTTCGACGCCGCTCATGTCCGCCGTCTTCAGTTTTGCATTATTTGTAATTGGAAGTTTGTCCGACGATCTTCGCGGCTTCGCCCGCATTACCCACGGTGCTGGTGGTGCGCTGGCTACAGCCCTGGTTTATCTGGTGCCGAATTTTTCCGCTTTGAACGTCATCAACCAGGTTGCGCACGGCGATCCGGTGGCCGGACGCCTGATCTTCTACAACACAGCGTACGCGTTGCTCTACTCCGCTATGGCCATCTCGGCAGCGGTCCTCATCTTTCAGCGCCGGAATCTGAAATGAGTACGACGCGACGGGTGAACCTTGTTGCGCTGGCTGTGCTTGCGCTCTCCCTGGGCGGCGCAATGGCCACGCTCCATGCCGTCGATGAACAGCGACAGAAAGTGTCCGCACAGGAGGCGCTTTATCTGCGCTCTCCTCAGGCGCTGCGGCGCTTGAGCCTTGGTTATACAGGCTTGCTCGCCGATATTTACTGGACGCGCGCGGTGCAGTATTTTGGCGACCAGCACCACGCCAACTCTGGCGACTATCGTCTGCTGGCCCCACTCCTCGAAATAGCCACGGAACTCGACCCAAAACTCTTACCCGCTTACCAGTTTGGAGCGAACTTTCTTGCTCCCAAACCGCCCGCGGGCGCCGGCTTGCCCGAAGCCGCGCTGCGCCTCACCAACTTTGGCATCGCGCATAATCCCGATCAGTGGAAGCTCTATTACAACCTGGGATTTCTTTATTACATGGAGTTCAAAGATTATCCCAAGGCCGCCGAAGCGTTTAAACAGGGAGCGGCGCTTCCCGTGACCAATGAATTCATGCCCATCCTGGCAGCGCGCATGGCGCAACATGCCGGCGAGTTCGATACTGCGCGGCTGTTATGGGTCACTACTTATCAGAGCACCAAGGATACGAGTATCCGGCAAAATGCGGTCGAACATCTGCGTGCTCTGCAAGTTGACGAAGAAGTAACGCAGCTCGAACAGGTTGTGCAAAAGTATCGAAATCTTAAAAGCCGGATGCCTGAAAGCATGAACGATCTGGAGCGCGCCGGTTTCATTCGCGGTACACCCACCGATCCCAAAGGCCATCCCTATAAGCTCGTGGCGGACGGACGAATCGAAGTGCAAGACGCAAAAGAAATCTACTTCATCACCAAGGGATTGCCGCCCGGCGCCAGCCCTCCGCAACCCCCGTCCGCAACTCCTGCCAAGTCGGAAAAGAAGTGAGAGTGTAAATCTTGGCGCGTCGCTGTTTTCTTGCTGAAGTCAAACGGTCGTGAGACGTCCCACTCCCTCCCGCATTTGTTAGCATCGTTGCGTGACTTCAACATTTTCCCTCCAGCTCTGGGAAACTTTGCGCGAATGGTGGCGTGGGCAAAGGTGCACAAAAGGCTCTCTCAGCACGGTCTCCCACTTCGTCCTCAATTTATGGACGTTTGTGCGCGAATCAACGCCCGGGCAACGCCGGCGGCGCTTCGGAGACATGGACTACGACTGGGAACATCGCGTCAACACCACCAGCGGCACGACTGGGTGGCGGGCAAGGCTGCTGGGAACTTTTTCTTCCCCCTATCAGCCGACGGAGCCGGCGCTCTTTCACCAGATGCTGGCGACCCTGCCCATCGCCTTCGATACTTTCACCTTCATCGATCTAGGTTCTGGAAAAGGCCGAACCCTGCTGATGGCATCGGAGTATCCCTTTCGCAGAATCATCGGAGTCGAGTTGATCGCAGAATTGAACGATGCGGCGCTCGGAAACCTCCGCGCCTATCAAAGTTCCACGCAGCGCTGCCGGCAGATCGAATCTCTGCACGCAGACGCTCGCGAGTTTGAATTGCCGGAAGAGCCGCTGGTGCTCTATCTTTTCAATCCGCTTCCGGAGAGCGCACTCTCGTGGGTCCTGCGACGATTGCAGAAATCGCTGCAACGGGCTCCGCGTCCGGCGTGGGTTTTGTATCACAATCCTTTGCTGGATAGTGTGCTGACCGAAGCCGGCATATTCGAGAAGGTGGCGGGATCGCCGCAATATGCAGTTTATAAGGCGAGACTTGAGTCTTAGGATTTCTACGATCCCTGCGCGCAATGCCGTTGCCCAACGCCGCGTCCAACGCTAGACTTATGGATTCGAGGTAGTCCCATGTTAGTCGTCATGCAAGCGCAGGCCACGCCGGAGCAGGTGCGCGCCGTCTGCGAAAAAATCGAGGCGCTTGGATACCGCCCCCACGCTATGCCCGGTGCGCAGCGCACCGCCATCGGCATCACCGGCAACAAGGGTGAGGTCGAACCCGGCTCGCTCGAAGAGATGCCGGGAGTGCAGGAAGTTATCCGCGTCTCCAAGCCTTACAAACTGGTCAGCCGTGACACCAAGCCCGACAATACCGTCGTCAAATTTCCGAGAGCTGGCTCTCAAACCAACGGTGCCATCGTGACTATCGGAGGTCCTGAGCTCGCCGTGATCGCCGGCCCCTGCGGCATCGAAAGCCGCGAGCAGGCCTTCACCATTGCCGAGCGCGTGGCCCGCGCTGGAGCCCAGTTCTTTCGCGGCGGCGCTTACAAGCCGCGTACGTCTCCTTATTCTTTTCAGGGACTCGGCGAAGAGGGCTTGAAGATCATGGCGGAGATTCGCGACCGCTTTGGCCTGCTCATCGTGACCGAAGCTGTCGATTACGAATCGCTCGACCTCGTCGATCAGTATGCTGACATGATCCAGATCGGCGCCCGCAACATGCAGAATTTTTCTCTGCTCAAGCGCGCCGGACGCGCCCGGAAGCCCGTTTTGCTGAAGCGCGGTATTTCGGCGACGCTGGAAGAATTTCTCATGGCCGCCGAATACATTATGAGCGAGGGCAACTACAACATCGTCTTGTGCGAGCGTGGAGTGCGCACTTTTGCCGATCACACCCGCAACACACTCGACCTCAGCATCGTGCCCGCGGTCCAGCGCCTCAGTCACCTGCCCATCATCGTCGATCCCAGCCACGGTACCGGCAAGCGCAACAAAGTGACTCCGCTGTCGCGAGCCGCAGTGGCTGTTGGAGCCGATGGCCTTATCGTCGAAGTGCATCACGATCCCGACCGCGCGCTGTCCGACGGGATGCAGTCGCTATTCCCCGATCAGTTCGACGCGCTGATGGCGCAAGTTCGGCAGATCGCGGTGGTGCTGGGAAGGACAGTTCCAGCATCGAATCAGGTTCACGCCGAAACTACATGACATTTTTGTATTCTCTGATCCCGTATCTGCCTCGGTGAGGCTTCGTCGTTCTTGCGAAAAATTCTTTTCATCGCCGTCGTCGTCCCGCTCCTCCTCGCCGCCGGCTGGTATTACTACCACCAGCGCGATCTCCCCGGCTACGGCCCGCTTTACCGAGAATACGCTTACGTCAGCAACGGCAAGAGCAATACAGTCACCGTCATCGATCTGCGCATCTTTCGCCCCGTGCGCACGCTGCAGGTTGGAATTGATCCCACCGGAATCACGGCCAATCCCAAGCGCAATGAAATTTATGTTGTCAACACCGGCTCGTCGAACATCAGCGTCATCGACGCGGAGGAAAATAAAGTTGTCGCCACCATTGGCGTGCAGGGACGCCCCTTCTTCATCGACGTCTCTCCCGACGGACACCGCGCCTACGTCGCCAACTCCGGCTCAAACAATGTTTCCGTGATCGATCTCGACAGCCGCAAAGTGGTCGCAACCCTGCCCGTGGGAGCAAACCCAGGCCTGGCTCGAGTCTCGCCTGACGGGTCGACCGTGGTGGTCACAAATCGTGCGGCCAACAGCGTCTCGATCATCGACACGGCGCGACTGGCCGTGCGCTCCGCCATCAACATCTGCATTCATCCCGAAGACGTCGCTATGCTGCCCGATTCCAGCAAAGCGTTCGTCTCGTGTTCCGGGTCGGGACAGGTCGCCAGCATTGCGCTCCAGCATGAACAGCCGAAGGCGCCTGAACTCCAGCGGCCAAATGAACCGCAGACTGACAAATTGCTCGCGCTTCTCGATGTGGGGAAGTCCCCCGTCAGTCTCGCGCTCAAGCCCGATGGTGGAGAGCTGGTCGCTTTCAATTTCGAGGCAGGCAGCATCTCGATCATCGAAACTTCGGCCAATGAGGTCGCAGGTAGTTATCTCGTAGGCGACGAGCCCACACGCGGAGTCATCTCGCTCGATAATTCGCGCTTGTATATCTCAAACTTCGGATCGAATAACATCGCCGTCTATGACATCGATCTCGGCAAGGTTATCGCTTACTTGCCGGTCGCGACGCATCCCGACGGATTGGCACTGTCACAGAGCCAGAACTATCTGCTCGTGCTCGACTCCGGCTCCGGAGACCTGGCGGTGATTCAGAAACGCACGCCCAGGAAGAAATTCGAGCCGTCGGAATATTCCTTGCTGACCATCATCCCGGTAGGCATGCAGCCGAATCAGATCGTGGTCAAGTCATTTCGAGCGACCAGGATGCTTGATAGCCGCTAGATCAGCTTGCCACCGGATCGAATTCTCACTTGCCGGCAGAGACGAAATCGCCGGTGGTCGCATTCACGATGGCGATGCCCTTCCTGTCTTTTTCGCTGGTGCCGTAAATGACGTACCAGACGGGCACGTTCTGTTTTTTGTCTTTGAGCAGGACGTACATCACCGACTGGTTTACGTTCTTCTTGAGCAAGGCATCTCCGCCGTGCTGCTGCGCGAGATCAAATGCCTTGTCCGTATCGGCCTTGAGCAATAACGGCATGAACGCGAGATTCGCGGATGCGGCGTTGTAGGATCCTTCATTTCCCTCGGCTGAAACTCCGAAAGGCGGAGCATCCGGCTGCCGGCTCCCCGAGCAGACAATGGTCTTGGTCGAGTGGCGAATGGGCGAGACAAAGTAGCCTCGCCAAATGGTGGATTTTCCATTCTGCCCGGTGGTCTCGGTCGTGATCACCGACTCCAATCGCGCGGGCTGCGCATCGGGCGACCACTTGTTGGCCAGACCCATCATTCGATTAAAAGCCTCTTCGCCGGTGTAAAGGACGGACTGCTTGGTCACCGGCGGCGCGGCTGGCTTTTCGGCGACGCTCTCTTTCGGTTGATCGCCGGTTGAGTTGCAGGCGGTCAGAATTCCGATGGCGATCAAACCCGTCGCCAATGTAAGACGATATGAACTCATAACTTTGTTCCTCCCCGAGAGGTTCTGAAGTTTACCTTTCGATCCTGGCTACACCTCGCCTCTAAGTCTGGAGTCAACGGCTCTATGAGCGCGGTTGGCGGCACAACTCTCCTGCAGATCGCCTCCCGTCAGGACCGCCGTGGCATTTCGCCCAGCCTTCGCCCGATTAGCCGTCCAGCTTCCTGCCAATTTTTTCTTAACTCTTCTTGCCGGTGACTGCGAAGAATGCGGTGGCTTCCTGCTCCACGTTCTTGCTGCCGCACTTGGGACACTTCGCGTCGGCTTCGTGTTCTTTTAATGTGAGAATGAGTTCGAAGGTTTTCTGACAATCGTGGCAAACGTAGTCGTACACGGGCATACAGACCTCCCGCTCGATTGCGATCACGAGCTTATGCGGGAATTGTAGCCCTAACGCTGCCGTTTGTCCGTGAGTTAATTCCGTGCATTTGGAATGCTTGTGGCGCGCTCTGGAACGGCAGGCCCCGAACGCTTGCGGAAAACAATTCGAGGCCCTTTCGAGTGATTGTGCTCAAGATTCAATTCTTATTTCGGCATCACTTCTCGCGCCAGCTTACTCGCCACCACTTCGCGGATTTCGTTGCGCTTTTTCCCCGCTTCGATCATGGCCTCGCGTGATCCATAATGCTTGGCCAGGATGGTGGCCGCTCGGTTGTCGAGTTGGTCGATGGCCGCCCAGTTGGCAATCATCAGACCGACCGCGATGTCCCAGTCATGAGGGCTATCGGTGGTCACGTTGTACCAGACTTTGTAATCGCTAATCAATCCTTCCTTCTTCAGCGTTTCATACGAAGGCTTCAGGTTCTCGCGAAAATCTTTCCAGAAAGGTTCTGTCTGACCGGGTTTGATTTCGTAGTAGGTGACGCGCCACACCGGTCCGTAATTGTAATTCGGATTCTGCCCAAGCGCGGGCAGCGCGGTTAGCAGCGTGACGACAAAGAGAGCTATCCAGACAGCTTTTCTCATCTTGCCTCCTGGGCTTTTGCGGAATGTTTGGAAACGGCACTGATAGGGACGCCGAAGCGTATCATCCGAAACCTCACTTTTCAAATCTCTTTTATAGAAAGTCGCCGCCGGAAGGTAGATGTTTGACACCTATGAGGACACCGGCGCAGTCGGAATTTTCCTGAAGTGTTCGAGGATTGCCTCCGCTTGCGATTTCGTTACCACGGCCGAGAGCGCCGCGACATCGGCTTGCTTCACCGATTGCAGACTGCCGAAATGTTCCAGCAAACGGCGGGTGGTGGATTCGCCCACTCCAGGGATCTCTCTTAGTTCGGTGGCCCGGTCCCGTATCTGCCGGCGCTTGCGATGAAAAGTGACGGCAAAGCGATGGGCTTCGTCGCGAATCTGCTGTACCAGATGCAACACGGGAGAATGATGATCGAGAACTACGGGGTCATCCTCCTGTCCATGAACGTAGATGATTTCTTCGCGCTTGGCGATCGCCGCCAGGGGCTGATTGATGATTTCTAGAGCGTCGAGCGCCCCGGCGGCGGCGTGAAGCTGGCCCAGGCCGCCATCGATCAGGACTAGGCTCGGCATCGGTTTGTTCTCTTCGCAAAGCCGCTTGTAGCGCCGTGTCACCACCTCTCGCATGCTGGCGAAATCGTCGACTCCCGCGACCGTCTTGATGATGAACTTCCGATAATCGGACTTTTTCATCTTGCCGTCTTCCCAGACCACCATTGAAGCCACGGTCTCGGCTCCCTGAATGTGGCTGATGTCAAAGCACTCGATGCGCTTCGGAAGTTCGGGCAGGGCGAGCGCGTCTTGCAGCGCTTCCTGAATGGCTCGCGCGTTGGGCTTCATCACTCGAAAACGCTGATCGTACGATTGCTTGGCGTTCGTTCCGGCGAGGTCGATCAGTTCGCGCTTGTCGCCGCGCTGCGGAACGCTGATATGAACCCGTGTGGCGCGGGCGCCCTCGCCCGCGAGTTGCTCACTGAGAACATCTTCCAGTTCTTCGCGGTCTTCGAACTCGATGGGGACATAAATATTCCGCGGAACATAGGGCTGACCCAGATACAGTTGCTTGACCAGCGCTGAGAAGAATTCTCCCGGAACGAATTCCTGTATGGTGCCGGGGCTGTCCCCCGGCTGCTCCTGACCAGAGCCCGACGCCGGCCCGAATTCCGGCAAATCCTCCCAAAAGAACTCGCGGCGATCCAACACCTTTCCGCCGCGCATGTGAAACAGGTTTACCGCCAGCATCTGATTCTCGTAGTGATATCCGAAGACATCGGCGTCATCGCCCTCCACTGAAGCTATGCGCTGCTTCTCCTGCAACTGCTCGACGGTGGAGATCAAATCGCGATAACGTGCGGCGCGCTCGAACTCCTGCGCCTCAGCAGCTTCGCTCATGCGCTCTCGCAGAGATCTGACCAGGTCGGTCTGGCGGCCCTCCAAAAACAATTTCACGTCACGCACGGCTTCGGCATAGATCTCAGGCGTGGTCAAATTCATCACACACGGCCCCAGGCATCGCTTGATGTAAAACTGCAGGCAAGGCCGCGGATGATTGCGCGTTAGATCTACCTTGCATGATGGAATAAGGAAGTGCCGATGAATCAAATCCACAATTCGATAGGCAAGATTGGTGGGAAAATACGGTCCGTAATAAACGCTGCCATCCTTCCGCAAGCGGCGCGTTACGTACACTCGCGGATAGCGCTCGGCTAATGTCAGTTTGACGTAGGGATAAGTCTTGTCGTCGCGCAACAAAATATTGAAGCGCGGCTTTTTCTGTTTGATGAGGTGGTTCTCCAGCGCCAGAGCTTCCCGGTTGTTGGCCACGACGATGTAATCGACATCGACCGCCTCGCGTACCAGCGTGCCGGTTTTTGCATCCTCCCACCGCCCTTCATGGAAATAGGACGAGACGCGCGAGCGCAGGTTTTTTGCCTTGCCTACGTAGATAACCTCGCCCTCGGCGTTCTTGTACAGGTACACGCCGGCGCCCGTAGGCAGACTGCGAATTTTCTGGGGAAGATCCATGGCGATGCTATTAGGATTAGATTTAAGTCTAATGTAAAACGTTCCCGCAAAAGTGCGCTAACCGGCTTTGTCTCAGCCAACCCAAAATCTCGGCATGCCTGAATTTCGCCCTATTGAAAAAGATCCGCTGAAGTGGCCGCCGCCTCGGAACAGGCCTGCTACGACCTCGCGGCGAATCGGCATCCATACTTCGATCGCTGGTGGCGTCGAGAATGCCGCCGAGCGCGCCTATCGATTAGGCTGCAATACGTTTCAGATCTTTTCGACCAGTCCGCGGCAGTGGCAGCCGTATTCGCTGGGACGCGGGCAATGCGATGTGATGAATCAGCTGCGGCAGAAATATGATCTGAAGCCGCTGGTGATTCATTCGAACTATCTGATCAACCTGGCGGGAACGAATCCTCCATTTCTGAAGAAATCGATTGCGGCGTTTCGCGGAGAACTGGAGCGCGGGTTGGCGCTGTGCGCCGACTATCTCGTCCTGCATCCAGGATCGTTTCGCGGGGCGAGCCGCGAGGAAGGACTGTTGCGGACTGCCTCCTCGATCGCTGAAGCTTGCCACGATCTGGATCTAGCCAAGGGCGGCCTGACGATTCTGATTGAAAATACCGCCGGCGCAGAGTATTCACTGGGCGGCACTTTCGAGCAGGTGGCTGAATTGCTGGAGTTGTTGCGACCAAGTGTCTCAGTCGGCGCGTGCATCGACACTTGCCACACGCACGTCGCGGGCTATGACATCGTCAGCGAGGAGGGGCGGCGGATCTCGCTCCGGCATCTCGATCAGACCGTCGGCTTCAAGAATGTGCGCGTATGGCATTGCAATGACGCGAGGGCGGAGCGCGGATCTCGCCTCGACCGGCATGAACACATCGGTCGCGGAAAGCTAGGCCTAGATGTATTTCGGGCGCTGCTCAATGACCGCCGTTTGCGGCATGCGGCTTTTATCGCCGAAACTCCGATTGACGATCCCGGCGACGACTTGCGCAACGTGGAGGCGCTGAAGGGATTGGTCATGGCTAAATGCGTAAAGAAACACCTATAGCTCCAATGTTTGAAGCCTCAGGGTCCAGTTGCGTTCGGCAGTACGGATATGTTATGTTAAACATGTTAAACATGTTAAACATCGAACTAGAAAACCATGCTCGGCATCAGACTTGAGCCTGAACTCGAAAAGAAACTGGAGTCGCTCGCGAAAGAGACCGGTCGCAGCAAGAGCTACTATGCGCGCGAGGCTATTCGTCAGTTCCTGGAAGATCGCGAAGATTATTTGAAAGGCATCGCGGCGCTGGAACGGCGCGAACCTACCATCACGCTCGAAGAGTTGGAGCGTCGGCTTGGCTTCTCCAAATAAGCCTCCATCGGCGGCAAGCTGGCAAGTTGAAATCAGCCGCACGGCCGAAAAGCAGATCCTGAGATTAAACCGCACCGCGCAAGCATTGATCATCCGGTTTCTAAGGGAGCGACTGCAGTCTGGCGACAACCCTCGTCAATGGGGCAAACCGCTGCAGGGGGAGAAGCGCGGATTATGGCGTTACCGGGTGGGTGACTATCGGCTGATTTGCGAGATTCAGGATGAACGCGTCACAGTCTTGGTGATCAGGGTCGGGCACCGCAAGGATGTGTATCGATGAACAAACAAAACGCGACGTTGTAAAATCTAGAATTACTCGCACTGGCTTATCCTTAACTTATGCCACAGGAAGAACAATCTATCAGCGCCGCCCCCTCTGATCACGACGAGCGCTATGACGCGCAGCGCATCGAGCAGAAATGGAATGCGCGCTGGCAGAGCGATCCCTCGCTCTACGCCGCCGAGGCGCACTCGACCAAGCCCAAGTTCTACGTCTTGGAGATGCTTCCCTACCCTTCCGGCGCCCTGCACATGGGGCACGTCCGCAACTATTCGATCGGCGACGCGCTCGCTCGCTACATGTGGATGAACGGCTACAACGTGCTGCATCCCATGGGTTGGGATTCCTTCGGCCTGCCCGCGGAAAACGCGGCGATCAAGAACAATACTCCGCCCAAGGAGTGGACTCTCGCCAACATTGCGGCCATGAAAGCGCAGATGATGCGCCTCGGCTTCGCGTACGACTGGTCGCGCGAGGTTACGACCTGTCTTCCGGATTATTACCGCTGGAACCAGTGGTTCTTTCTCAAACTCTACGAAGCGGGTCTGGCCTATCGCAAGAAGAGCAAAGTGAACTGGTGTCCGCAATGCCGCACGGTTCTTGCCAACGAGCAAGTCGTGGGAGGGATGTGCTGGCGGCACGAAGATACTCCCGTTGAGCAACGCGAACTTGAACAGTGGTTCCTGCGCATCACCAAATATGCGGATGAGTTGTTGCGCGATCTGGAGAAACTCTCGGGCTGGCCGGAAAAAGTCCGCATCATGCAGCAGAACTGGATCGGCCGCAGCAAGGGTACGCTGGTGGATTTCGATCTCGGCGGAACGGTTGGCCCCGCCGGCTCGACCATCACCGTGTTCACCACCCGCGTGGACACGATCTATGGTGCGACCTCGGTGCAGTTGGCGCCCGAGCATCCCATCGTCCGCGACATGATTCAGCGCGATGCCGCCTTGCGCTCGCAGGTGGAAGGATTGATCTCCGAGCAACGCCGCGCCAAAGAAGCGGGCGACATCGGCGAAATCGAAAAGCATGGAGTTTTTACCGGACGTTACGCCAAAAATCCCTACAACGGCGAAGCCGTTCCGGTCTGGGTGGCGAATTACATTCTGATGGACTACGGCACGGGCGCGATCATGAGCGTGCCCGCTCACGATGAGCGCGATTACGAATTCGCCAAGAAGTACAAACTTGCAATTCGCCTCGTGATTCTGCCCGCCAGCACCGACCCCGAAGAAACCATGGTGGAACCGCCTTTGCCCTTTACCACCATGGACGGGATGTTAGTGAACTCCGGTGAATTCAGCGGCCTCGGTTGTGAAGAGGCAATCAAGAAAATGTCGGCGCTCGCCGAAGAAAAAGGCTTCGGCAAGGCGACCGTCACTTTTCGCTTGAAAGATTGGGGCATCTCGCGGCAACGCTACTGGGGCACGCCCATTCCCATGGTGTATTGCGATCGCGACGGACTCGTCCCCGTGCCCGAAAAAGATCTTCCCGTAATTTTGCCGGACAACGTGCCCATAACGCTGGCCGGCGGATCGCCGCTGATGAACGTGCCGTCATTCCTGAATACCATCTGTCCCCAGTGCGGTGGCCCCGCCCGTCGCGAGACCGATACGATGGACACCTTCGTCGACTCGTCCTGGTACTTCTATCGCTACGCCGACGCGCAGAACGATAAGGCGCCATTCGACTCCGCGACGATTGCTTATTGGTTCCCCATCGATCAGTACATAGGCGGCGTCGAGCACGCCATTCTTCATCTGATCTACTCGCGCTTCTGGACAAAGTTCATGCGCGACATGGGACTGGTGAAAAATGACGAACCGGTCACGCGTCTGTTCACCCAAGGCATGGTCATCAAAGATGGCGCAAAGATGTCGAAGAATTTGGGGAACGTCGTATCTCCGGATGAGATGGTGGCGCGTTACGGCGCCGATGCCACGCGCATGTACAGCCTCTTCGCCGCCCCTCCCGATCGCGATCTCGACTGGCAGGAAACGGGGATCGAAGGCATTCAGCGCTTCCTGAGCCGCGTTTACAAGTTCTATCTTCGCAATCCCAAGACAACACCGGAAACAAAACAGGGGCAGACGGAGCCGTTGTCGCCTCAGGCGCGATCGATCCAACGCAAGTTGCATCAGACGATCAAGCGCGTGTCGAATGACTTCCAGGGCCGCTGGCATTTCAACACCTGCATCGCCGCCATCATGGAACTGGTGAACGAAATCTATGGCGCCGAGGAGACGCGCGCTGTGGGCGGAATTCCTGCTTCGCTGATCGCAGAAGTGCAGCGTACGATTGCCTTGCTCCTGGCTCCGATGGCTCCCTATCTCGCACACGAATTGTGGGAGATTGCTGGCGAAACGAGCAATCTGCTGAAAGCTCCGTGGCCAAAATCTGACCCAGCGCTGGCGGCCGAGGACGAGATCGAAATTCCCGTGCAGGTGAATGGAAAGCTGCGCGGACTCGTCGTTGTTGCGGCCGCTGCCAGCGAAGATCAAATCAAGCAGGCCGCGCTCGCGGATGAAAAAGTGCGCGCAGCGATTGCCGGCAAGCAGATTGTCAAAGTGATTGTCGTGCCGAAAAAGCTGGTCAACATTGTGGTGCGATAAGCGGCGATACCACTGGGGGTACAGCGGATCCCACAGTCTCCCCTGTGATACTCTGTGTCCCCTGTGGTGAAGATTTTTGTTTTGATTGCAACCGCGGCGCCGATCTGAGAAACTCTTCCGTGGAAACCCAATCCATCGTAGTCCTCGACTTCGGCGCACAATATTCGCAGCTCATCGCGCGCCGCATCCGCGAACTGAAGATTTTTTCCGTCGTTCTGCCCTTCAACGCCAGCCTCGAAGAGATTCGCAGCTACTCTCCGGTCGGCATCATTCTCTCGGGCGGGCCCTCGTCGGTTTACGACAACGACGCGCCGCTGGCCGACAAGCGCGTCTTCGATCTCGGCGTGCCCGTGCTTGGCATCTGCTATGGATTGCAATTCATGGTCTACGCCCTCGGCGGCAAAGTGCGTTCGGCTGCGAAGCGCGAATATGGCCATGCCAAGGTCGAGATACAGGAACCTGACTCGCAACTTTTTCAGGGACTGCCTCACCTGCTGGCTGTCTGGATGTCGCACGGCGACGAGGCCGAAGCGTTGCCTCCGGGCTTCCGTCTGACGGCCAAAACTGCGAATGCCATCGCTGCCATCGAAAATGTCGAACGCAAAATGTGGGCGGTGCAGTTTCATCCCGAGGTGCATCACACGCCCCTCGGCTCCGACATTCTGCGCAACTTTGCGCTCAATATTTGCGGCGCTACTCCTACCTGGACGCCACAGCATTTCATCGACGCGACCGTTGCCCAGGTAAAACAGCAGGTGGGTAATGGACGCGCCATCTGCGCGCTTTCCGGCGGCGTGGACTCCTCCGTCGCTGCGGTGCTCGTCGATAAAGCCCTCCGCGACAACTCGGGCGACAACTCGGGCCGCTCACGGCTCACCTGCGTATTTGTCAACAATGGCGTTCTGCGCAAGAACGAATTTGAAAAAGTGCAGCAAAATCTGCGCGACAAACTTGGCCTGCACCTGGTTGCCGTCGACGCTACCGATCGCTTCATGCAAAAACTGGCGGGAGTAATCGATCCCGAAACGAAGCGCAAGATCATCGGCAAAGAGTTTATCGATGTGTTCGACGATGAAGCGCATCGCATCCTTCAGACCGAAGGCCACGTCGAATGGCTGGTGCAAGGTACGCTTTATCCCGACGTGATCGAATCGCGCTCCGTGCGCGGCCCGTCGCAGGTCATCAAGTCGCACCACAACGTCGGTGGATTGCCGGAAACGATGAAGCTCAAGCTCATCGAGCCGCTAAGAGATCTGTTCAAAGATGAGGTGCGGCGCATTGGACGCGATCTCGGAATGCCCGAAGATATCCTGCAGCGCCAGCCTTTTCCCGGTCCAGGCCTCGCAGTGCGCATACTGGGCGAAGTGACGAAAGAGCGCGCCGACTTGTTGCGCGAGTGCGATGACATTGTCGTTGGCGAGATCAAGAAAGCTGGCCTCTATCAGAAAATCTGGCAGTCGTTTGCGGTGCTTTTGCCGGTGATGTCGGTCGGCGTGATGGGCGACCAGCGCACCTACGCCTACACCTGCGCCATCCGCGCCGTGCACTCCGAAGACGGCATGACCGCCGATTGGGTTCCGCTGCCCTATGAGGTACTGAAGACGATTTCTAATCGGATCGTGAATGAGGTGCGCGGCGTGAACCGCGTCGTCTACGACATCACTTCGAAGCCTCCTGGAACGATTGAGTGGGAGTGAGAAGGCAGGTCTCGGTCTGAGGTTTCAGGAAGTCCGAAAAATCGTGAGCATGGAGCGACAAGAAGTCGTAACTGATATCGCGACGGGGCTATCCCCTCTTGACGGCGCAGGAATCCGATTCCACGAATTTCAGCCCGGGATTGGACCTTTCGGAGAGCCTCAACTTGTGAAGCAGATAGCCGCTCACCTTAACACCTTGAAGAAGTACGGTAAATCAGTGCGTACGAAAAGATGTCCGGACCTACTAATCCCAGAAGAATGGGCGATTGAGAGCAAAATCGCAAGACCGTACGGAGACAACGGCAAAGAAGCGGAGAACTGGTCGGTAAGCCTCCTGCACCCTTATCGGGGACACACGAGTTCGATCGGTGACTGCTACAAGCTCTTGGGCTTGACGACGCCTGAGCGAAAAGCAGTTCTTGTCATTGGATATGAGCATGCGCCCGCGAAAATAGACCTCACTCCCCTCATCAAGTCCTTTGAAACTATCGCAACATGCGTTGCTGGTATAACACTTGGCCCGCGCGTCGAAAAGTCCTCTGAAGGGCTGGTTCATCCCGTCCATCAGACCGCCAGATTGTTCGCTTGGGAAGCACTAACAAGATGAAACCCATTCATCGCGCACTTTGCGATGAGTGGGATTCCACGATTGCACACCCCTTGGATTTACGCCTTCACCACCTGCAGCCCCAACACTTTCTCAAACGGATAGAAATCCCGATCCCGATGCAGCAAACGATGTCCGTGCAACAGGCAAAACGTAGCAATCCAACAGTTCGTCATCTTCCGCACCGTGTAGCCGCGCTGCCGCAACGCCCGGTAATTCTCCGCCACCGCGACTCCGCAACCTTCCCCGGCGAACACCGCGAACCTCAGAAGTTCATCGCGCACCCGCCCGAACTCTCCCTCATCCCGGATCCCGAGCAGCACCTCGCTCAGAATCATGTCTGTCAACCCGAGCCTCTGCCGCGTCAGTTCCTGCTCCAGCCACTCCGTCTCCGGGTTCTCAACCTCGCCTAAATAATCGACCCAAACTGTCGTATCGACGATCACCATAAGATGATCACCATACTCACTCCGAAACCCGTCCCCGCCTCGACACATCCAAATCCCCTTCCCACTTCGCCCGCCCCCGAAGCTGTCGCAAGCCAGCCTGAGCCCCAGCCGCAATCAGCATCCGCAACCCAGCCTCTACCGTTGCTTTCTTTGTCGTCGTCCCCGCAGCGTCCATGGCCTCCTTCATCAGCGCGTCGTCAATCTCAATATTCGTCCTCATAGGCTGCCCTCCCACCGCTCAACTCAATGTGTATGGTACAGATGTTTATGTGTACCAGAATAGCACTTTCCCGCTAAGTCTTTGACTCAAAAATACCTTACGGGTAACTCCTTATTATTCAAAGATCTAGCTAAAAACACGCTCTAAATCTTTGAATCTAAAAGATCGCTCTAGAGGGGGTCGAAAGCAGTCGTCGTATTTGCACAGTCCCCGAATTGCGCACGCGAACGCGAATCACTACCATGAGTTCATGCCAATTGCAATCGAACCTCCCGTTTCAACCCACATTCGCGCCCCTCGCGGAACCGTTCTTTCCTGCAAAGGTTGGCAGCAAGAAGCTGCGATGCGCATGCTCATGAATAATCTCGACGACGACGTTGCCGAACGTCCGCAAGATCTCGTCGTCTACGGAGGAACTGGAAAAGCCGCTCGCAATTGGGATTGCTATCACGCGATTGTCCGGGCGTTAAAAGCCTTGGAAAACGACGAGACTTTGCTGGTGCAATCGGGCAAACCAGTGGGCGTTTTCAAGACGCACGAATACGCTCCGCGCGTGCTGATTGCCAACTCGAATCTTGTGGGCCACTTTTCCAACTGGGAGAAGTTCAACGAACTCGAACGCGCGGGCCTGATGATGTACGGACAAATGACCGCTGGTTCGTGGATTTACATCGGCTCGCAAGGCATCGTGCAAGGCACGTACGAAACCTTCAACGCCGCGGGCGACAAGCATTTTGATGGCGATCTGAGCGGCAAACTGATCGTCTCCGGCGGAATGGGAGGAATGGGAGGAGCGCAGCCGCTCGCGGCGACGATGACAGGCGCTGCGTTTCTCGGCATTGATGTCGATCCCGACCGCATCAAGAAGCGCTTGAAGACTGGCTATTGCGACTTCATGGTGACGACGCTCGATGAGGCTCTGCGCATCCTGAAGAACGCTTTGCGCAAGAAAGAGAACGTTTCGGTCGGACTCGTCGGCAATTGCGCGGACATCATTCCGGAACTCGCCGAGCGCGGAGTCGTTCCCGACATTCTTACCGACCAGACTTCGGCGCACGATCCACTGAACGGATACGTGCCGAATGGCATGACGTTCGAGGCGGCTGTCGAGTTAAGAAAGAACGACCCAAAGACTTATCAGGAGCGGTCGCTCGACTCGATGGCGACGCACGTCGAAGGCATGCTGCAACTGCAGAAGATGGGATCAGTCACCTTCGACTATGGCAATAACATTCGCACCTTTGCCTACCAACGCGGAGTCAAGAATGCCTACGACTTTCCCGGGTTTGTTCCTGCCTATATCCGTCCGCTCTTCTGTGAAGGACGCGGCCCGTTCCGCTGGGCAGCGCTTTCCGGCGAAACGTCCGACATCGCCGTCACCGATGATCTGGTGCTCGAACTTTTTCCGGAGAACCGCAGCTTACGACGCTGGATTGAACTGGCTCGCAAGCGCATCAAGTTTCAGGGACTGCCGGCTCGCATCTGCTGGCTGGGATATGGCGAGCGGGCGCGCTTTGGCCTGGCTATTAATGAACTGGTGGGGAAAGGAACGATCAAAGCTCCCATCGTGATTGGACGCGATCACTTAGACTGCGGTTCAGTAGCATCTCCCTTCCGAGAAACCGAGAGCATGAAAGACGGCTCGGACGCCGTCGCAGACTGGCCTCTGCTGAACGCCTTGGTCAACACGGCCGCAGGAGCAAGTTGGGTTTCCATCCACAACGGCGGAGGAGTCGGAATCGGCTACTCGCTTCACGCCGGACAAGTCACCGTCGCCGATGGCACGGAAATGATGGCCAAGCGTATTGAGCGCGTGCTGACGACCGATCCGGGAATGGGCGTGATTCGCCACGTCGACGCGGGGTATGATGCGGCGAAAGAATTCGCCAGGCAGAACGGCGTGAAAGTGCCGATGGGGAGTTAGCGGCGCGAACGCTTGCTGCGCTGTAATCATCCCTGAAATGGACAACATGCGGTAGGCTTAGTTGGCTCCGAACATGTCTGCCGATATCCTCGATCGCCTGTTGTCAGAAATTGAAGCCTGCCGCTATCGCTTTGGTCGGCGCGAAGCCGCGGGCGTGCTGAAAATTCTCAACCGCCTGAACGCCGCGCGATTTTCCGATCCTGCTTCCCTGGTCCGCTTTCATGAGGCGCTGCTTTTTGTGCGCGCTTTTCCGCAAACACCGGCTGTGTTGCACGCCGCCGAACGCATCCTCAACACCTTTCACAAAAAAGTGGCAGCGCTGCGAAAAACCGGAGCCGATATGGATTACTTCGATACTTTCGAGTTCTCCGGCATCGCGGGCACGCAAATGGAAGACACTCTTAGCTTCGATGTGGCGCGCTGGCTGGTTGAGTGCCTGCCGGGCAAGCTCGAAATCGCCTGGGATAATTATGATCCGGGAAGGCAGTTGGGCAATACGGGGCCGCGATTTATTCCGTTGCTGGAAGACGATGCGTATGTTGAGGCCGACACGCCATGGCGGAAATGGCTGGAAGCTGCGTCCGGCGAGCGCGGCGCGGATCGAGGTGATTCCCTTCCCGCCTGGCTGGTTCAACGCTTCGCCAAGCTGCCGTTGGCGCCGACGCACAAGGCTGAACTGTACGAATCGCTGCGCGTGCCGTTGCGCTGGAAACTTGAGAATTCTTCCATTACACGGACGCGAAACTGGAATCCGGTTCGTAAAGTTTTCTATCACGCGGAGCCGCTCATCAGCCGGAGCCAGGTCTCTCTGGCGGAAGAGTTGGCGCGGCGTCCTCCGCAACTGAAGAAGCTTTCGCGCAAGCAGGGTGAGCAAGTCATCGAAATGATCCGCGAGGTCATGCTGGTACGGTATCGCGAGCTCTACGGTACGACTCTCGGCGATCCGCGGTCGGTGGTGCGAGCGGATGTGGGCCGCGGCGTATCCATCTATCTCTGGAACCTGCCGCCCGAGCGGCGTCTACCTCTGCGCGCCTATGTTGCGGGATTGACGCTGAAGAATGGCGTGCCGATCAATTACATCGAAGCTATCGGACTGTGCGAGTGGATGGAAGTCGGCTTCAACACTTTTTATACTTTTCGCGGCGGAGAAGCAGGATGGGTCTATGCGCAGATTCTGCGCTGCCTGTGTCATTTGATGGGAACGACCTGCGTGTCGGTCTATCCGTATCAATTGGGCGACGATAACGAAGAGGCGATTGAGTCGGGAGCGTTCTGGTTCTACCGGAAGCTGGGATTCAGGCCGGGGCGGCGCGATCTGCGCGAGTTCGCTGAACGCGAAGAAAGCAGGATAGCGGCCGACGCATCCTATCGCACACCGGCGCGAACCTTGCGTCGACTGGCGGCCGGGCACGTCTTCTACGAGTTGCCGGGGAGCGAGGTGGGCGCATGGGATTCATTCAGCACGCGCAATATCGGGTTGCGCGTCAACCAGCGGATGGGCCGGGACTTTCGCGGAGACGTCGATCGCATGCGCAAGGATTCAGCCTATTCCGTCGCGCGCATACTTGGCATCAATACGTCTTCGTGGGCGCCCGCCGAACGGAGCAATTTCGAAAATTTCGCTTTGCTTCTGTCTTCGGTTCCTCGCCTGCAATCCTGGGGACAAGAAGAAAAAGAGGCGCTCGTGCGAATCCTCCGCAGCAAGTCGAAAGCCGACGAGATGACTTATCTTCACCTGACGCAGCGGCACGGGAGATTGCGCGAGGCTCTGCTCAAACTAGGATCATAGATCGAGCGTGAGGTGTGCCACTCATCGCTCAGGAGTCGAGTTCGCTGCTCGCGTCTTGTAGGTGTAGACCACCGCCAACAGCGGCGGCGCGAGGAGAAATCCCCAGAACGGAATCAGGAAGCCAAGCACAAGCGGAATTACGATGGACGCCCACATCGGCACCTTGGCAACGCGCCGCATAATGTAGGGCTGCAAGAGAAGGCCGTCGGTGAGCACAATCAACGCGTACATGATCAAAACGTAGAGGGGATGTTGCCAGTCATGCCAACGCAGCACGGCTGCCAGCACGGGGCCGAGCATTCCGAGGATGGGTCCGAAGTGCGGAATGATCTGCAGAACTGCGGCCAGTAGCGCCCACAGCGGAAACCACGGAACCTTGATGATCCAAAGACCGATCAACCATAGCAAGCCGACGGCGAGTGAATCCTGCAATTGGGCAATCGCCCAGCGCTTGAGAGCGGAGGTGGTGATATGGAAGTGGTCGAGGGCGGTCATCGATCTGATACCGAAAATTCTGCAGCTAAGCTGTCGGGCAAGGTCGGAGTGGCGCCCGCCTGGGTGCAAACAAATTGGGCGACTGCATTCGCGATGCGATTGATCTCGTCCAAGTCCATTTTTCGCAACAAGCCCATCGCCAACGCAGCCGTGAAGGAATCGCCAGCCCCCACCGTGTCGACGACCTTCACCTGAGTTGGCTCGCAAGCGGACCAGCGCTCCTGCGGATGCTTCTGAAAGAGCAGGCTACCCTTCGCTCCGCGAGTTAAAGCGACGAGATGAAGGTCGTAGGTTCGTGCCAGGCTCTCCATCTGATGTTCGGGGGATGCTTCGAGGTGGAACATTTCGGCGAGAATCGGGAGTTCGTCGTCATTTACCTTCAGGACGTTGGCGAATCGCAATGAGTGATCGATCACGTCGCGCGAATAGAATCGCTGGCGCAGGTTGATGTCAAACACGCGTAGCGCACGCGTTGGCGTGGCGGCGACCAGCCTCTGGATGGCCTGGCGCGAAGGTTCGCTGCGCTGGGCCAGCGAGCCGAAACAGATTGCGTCCGCCGATGCCGCGGCTGTTATCGCCTCTTCGGTCGCCGCGAGATGGTCCCAGGCCACGTTATCTTGAATCGTAAAATGCGCGAGCCCGTTGCTAGAGACATCGACGTGGGCTGTACCTGTCGGCGCGCTGTCGTCCACCTGTATGGAGTTTGCAGGCAAACCCATGGCACGAAAGCGGCGAATAATCTCGCGCCCGCGATTGTCATTGCCGACGCGTGTGATCACCTGCGCTTGCGTTCCCAGCGCGCGAGTGTGGTAGGCGAAGTTGGCTGGAGCTCCGCCGAGTTGCGGACCTGCGGGGAGCAAATCCCACAACACTTCACCTACGCCGATGACATGCAGGTTCATGCTCGATCTAGGCCTCTTTTATGCCTAGCTGTCTCTGAATTTGTTCCAACGGCACGCCTTTTGTTTCCGGAACCATCGTCTTTACCCAAATCAGCTGGAGCACCATCATGCCCGCGAAAAACGTAAAGATATAGCCGGGCGCAAAAGCGGTAACCATCCGCGGGAAGAAGGTTGTGATCAGGGCGGCGAAGACCCAGTGGGTGAAGCAGCCGAGTGCCTGACCTTCTGCGCGCTGGCGATTCGGAAAAATTTCGGAGATGAAGACCCAGATGACTGCGCCCTGACCCACTGCGTGGGAAGCGATAAAGGCAAAGATGCACGCCGGGACGATGGCGTAGTGTTCCGTGAAGAAGGCCCAGGCAACGAGACCCAGCGACGCGATGTAACCAATCGATCCGATGATGAGAAGCGTGCGGCGGCCGAGACGGTCGATCAGCCAGAGGCCGGCGAAAGTGAAGATGAGGTTGGTGATGCCGATGCCGATGGACTGCAATAACGCGGCTTTGGCAGCTA
The DNA here is from genome assembly GCA_963775845.1 of uncultured Acidobacteriaceae bacterium. GTDB lineage: Bacteria > Acidobacteriota > Terriglobia > Terriglobales > Acidobacteriaceae > Acidiflorens. Next base: position 1,371,316 of record CAVZKN010000003.1, read on the forward strand.
GTCCGGTAAGCTCAAAGATGCGCGGCGCGAAATACAACACGGCATTGATGCCGGAAAGTTGATTGAAGAAAGCGATCAGGATGGCCAGGAGGATGGGCTTGCGGAGCCGGCTTGTCCAGAAATGTGGCGACGTTGTTTTTTCCGATGAAGCAGAGGCGATTTCGTCTGCGTTAATGTCGTTGGCTTGGGCTTCGATCTCGGCTTTCGAGGCTTGGGGCTCAATGCGCTGCAGCACTTTGAGGCCGGTTTCGCGGTCGCCTTTCCGACATAGAAGCCAGCGCGGACTCTCGGGAAGTCCGAAGCAGAAGATGGTGTAGAGCAGCGATGGAAAGGCGGCTATGCCGAGCATCCAGCGCCAGGCATTGTCGCCCGTACCCGCGAGTAGCGCGTTCGAAACGAAGGCGATCAGGATTCCGAAGACGATATTGAACTGGAACATGCCGGCGAGCCGGCCGCGATATTTGGGCGGGGCAATTTCGGAGATATAGAGCGGGGCGACCACGGTGGAGATGCCGATACCGAGTCCACCGATGACGCGGGCGATGATAAACAAAGTCACGTTGGGTGCGAGTCCGGAGCCGACCGCACCGATCAAGTAGAGCACGCCGATCCAGAGCAGCGTGGCTTTGCGGCCGAAGCGGTCGGCGGGCCAGCCTCCGACGAGCGCTCCTACAACGGTGCCGTAGAGGGCAGAAGCCATGGCGATTCCGTGGAGGCTGGGGCTGAGCGCCCAGAGCGACTGAATGGTTTTCTCGGCGCCGGAGATGACGACCGTGTCGAAGCCGAAGAGAAATCCGGCCAGCGCGGAGGTGAGGGACCAGAAGAAGATCCGAGCGTTCATAGGGTGGTCGGTCGTCGAGCGTGAAGCGTCGATCATGGATTCGGGGCGGTCAATGATGAGCATCCCACGATAAACGGATCAGCAATGTGACGCAAATGCATAGGCGATTGGAGACGGTGACCGGGTTTTTCGGCGGCTTAGCGAACTTGAACCGGCTCGTTTGACCGTGTATAAAGAGTAAGGACGCAAGACCGCGCCCGCCGGCTGGGAAGGCCCTCAAATGCCGGTAACTACTTGATTTCAAGCGGAAGTGGTGGAATTGGCAGACACACCATCTTGAGGGGGTGGCGCCGAAAGGCGTGGGGGTTCAAATCCCCCCTTCCGCACCATAGTTGTCGACCATAGTTGATTGTCTTGCGCCGGGGTATCGCGCGCACAGTTATCGCGACAGATCGTTTACTGTCGACTCTGAGCTTCGGCTCTATTGGAGTTTTGTGCATGTGGGTAACAGTTCTGATCACCGTGATTCATGTCATCGTTTGTTTTTTCCTGATTGCCGTGGTGCTGCTGCAGAGCGGTAAGAGCGGCGACCTGGCTGCGGCATTTGGCGGACAAGGCAGCCAGACGGCGTTTGGTCCGCGGGGAGCAGCTTCAGTGCTTTCGCGGGCGACGACCTGGTCGGCGATTATTTTCATGGTCACCTCGATTACGCTTTCGATTTTTGCGGCGCGGCGAGCCGGACCTACCTCGGTGTTTTCGGGCGTGAAACAGACGCAGCAGAAGACGCAGCCGATTAAGGTGAATCCTACGGCGCCGCCTACGGTTCCGCAGAACCAGGCGCCTACACAGAAGTAAATCTGCTCGTGGAGAAGCGGGCATCCCGCCCGGCCACGCTTCAGTTCGTGCTGGACGGGCGACTACGCCCGTCGCTCCATTCTTGAAATCAGGATACGAGGAAGGGATTCTCTTCCCTTTCCTCGCCTATGGTTGTTCGGGGGCCATGGCCGGGAATTACTACCGTGTCGTCAGGCAGGGTCAGGACGCGTTCGTGCAGCGAGCGCATGATTTTCTCAAACGAACCTCCAGGGAGGTCGGTGCGTCCTATGCTGCGCGCGAACAGCGTGTCGCCGGCTATCAGTAATTTTTCCACTGGAAAATAAAGGCACACGCTGCCTTCGGTGTGGCCGGGAGTGTGCATCACATTCGCCTTCAGATTCCCTGCCTCCACGGAGTCGCCATTCCCGATGCTCGCTTCGATGGCGACATTTTCTGGAGCAGCCATGCCCAGCCAAGAAGCCTGCACGTCCAGCATTTTGAGCAGCGCGTAATCGTTTTGATTGAGCAGGATTGGAGCGCCTGTCAGGGCGCGCAGCTTCATGGCTCCGCCTACGTGGTCGATGTGGGCGTGGGTGATTACGATCTGCTTTACCTGCAACTTGTGCTCGCGGATTACGGCGACGATATCTTCGATGTCATCGCCGGGGTCGATGACCATGGCTTCGTGCGTGGTCTCGTCTCCGATGATGGAGCAGTTGCACTGCAGCGGGCCTACCGGGAGGATCTTGTGGATCATGAGCTAATTTTCGCTCAAGGGGAAATAATTCACCACCCTTCTGAAGCTACTGGCTCAGAATCGTCAGTCCGTAGAAATTCTCCGGCCCAACAGGTAAATAATCCAGAGCGCACCGATCACCGTCATCCCTGGGCCAAAGGTCGAGAGGGCAATCATGCCCGCAGCATTCTGACAGCCCCCGCGTAGCATGAGCCAGGCAACCGTTTGTCCTATCCCAAACCCGGTAAACAAACCGACTCCAATCAGGCGTCTCGCATTCACAACTTTTCCCTTTCTACACGACCATGTATCTTACGAAGCGGCTGCGATCTGCCCTGTACTTCGATCCGAGCGGAAGCGGAGCAGCGCGGCTATGTTGCCGGCGTTATCCAAATCTGTGTTCTCCTTAACGTAAAACAGTTCGATGTCTCGGCTAATGGCGGTTGGAATGATGGCGTCGCAGACGTCGGCTAGTTCATAGGTGGGATGCCCGCAGGCCACGCAGGATGTGATCAGGTGGGCGTCGATGTGGCCGCAGTTCGTGCACTGCACGGCTCGCGCAGAATAATTTTCGTCGAGGAAGATGGACTGCACTTCGCCGGTTTCGAGGGCTTGCAACACGCGTTTGAGGCCGGTGACTCCGAGACCGTTGGATTTGGCGTGATCCAACGTTTCTGCCAGCTTGGTTGAGGCGCGTTGCGTGATCCAATGATTAAGAAGAACGGCGGAGCGATCACGAATCTCTTCGTTGGAGACGCTGGCCACATCGGCCGAGAACCGTCCGATCAGGCGCTGTTTGACGTAAGGATGCAGGTGCGGCTCGAACTCGGGCCAGTTGACATCGTGGCATCCAACGATGAGCCGCTCCCAGATACCTCTTTCGAGATCGGTACGCAGGCGTTCGGCTACGGCTTTGAAGTGCTGCAGAGCTTCCTCGGCGACCCTGCGCTCGGCGTGACCGGCTTCGTATCCGTTGAAACCGTAGTTTGAGGCGCTACGCGAGAGCATGTGGACGATGGCTCCGCGTTCGCGCAGATCGTCGAGGCGGAGATCGAAGAAACGGGCGCGCTGGCGATCGACCATGGCTACCGAGAGCACAGGCTGCGCTCCGAGCAGGGCCGCCAACGGCTTTAACTGAAAGCGCGGCTGCAGGAAAATCTGTGTGCCTCCCAGTTGGGGCGGAAGTTCGAACTCTTTCCAGAAATTTTGTGCCGAGCAGGCGAAGACTGCTTTTCCCCGGGTATTGCCACGGAGGTTCGTAGCCAGGTCGAGGACGCGATCGAGGTCGGCATGGAGAGATCCATTTTTGCCTTGTGCGGCGGCGCTTTTCAGGGCTTGCTTTACGACGTCTTTCGCTATGATGGCCTCGCGGCGATGAGAACGATCCTGCGGAGGATCGGGCTGAAAATAAAAACTGAGAGCGCTGGCACCTTTGGATTCGTCGGCTTGAAAAGTGGCTAGTTCACGGATTTCGTCCCGGGTCATCATCTCGAAGCTCCTTCGATAATTTGAGATGCTGGTGCAGAAGCTGATGTTCCAGTCCAACTTTAATTTTCAGTTAAGCGTGATTTTTGGACGCGAGTTCCTGCTGGAACTCGCTGGCGACAGCCGGCGCGTTGCGAACGCAGTCGCGCGCCCGCTGGACGGACTCGCGCACGGCCTCCGGATGCCGGCCGGTGATGGCGGCAATTTCGTTGAGGGAGAAGCCCTCGATGCCATAGAGGAGAAAAGCTTCGCGGTCGGTGCGGTCGACGCCTTGGAGGGCTGCCTGCACCAGGGCAACCATTTCGTCGGAATAGGCAGTTTGTTCGGGCGTGGAGACGCGGCGATCGGCGATAGAACTTTCGTGAGTCCACCCCTCGTCGGGCTGATGGAACTGGAGGCCGGGCTCGTCGGACGCCTCAACATTTTGCGGGCGGCTGCTGTCTTCGAGGTGAATCGAAGATTCCAGTTCCTGCAGACGCGAGATCATCTCGTTCAGGGCTTGCAGCGCCAGGTGGTAGAGCCAGGGCTCAAGCGTCATTTTCTCCGGCCGATCCTGGTCGCCTAGCGCGCGCGCAATGACTTCGTCGACGACTTCAGTGGTGGAGAGACCGTCCTCGGGAATTTCATCGTCGGCGCGACGGAAGTAGAGTTCTCGGTCCACGAAGCGCTCTAGCCTTGCTAGATTGACATTCACATAGGAGCCGATGTCATCAGCTGAAATCGTGGGCGGCAGAACCGCTGCCAGGGTTTTCTCGAAGGGAACGCCAGGCTCGCGACCGTCCGTCGAGCCTGCGCGCCAGCGACGCCATTTGTGGCTGGAGCGCAGCAATTCCTTATGGCGGCCGACTTGCTGCGTTAGCTCGTCGAAAGCCGCCTTGATAGCCGAGGTTGGGCTGGACGCTTTGGCCTGGGCAGTCAGTTGACCGGAGGGCAAGCGCAGATTCAGGGAGACGATCATCCTCTCGCCCTCGCGCGCGGTGCTCTCATCGATGACAGCTTTCAGGTGAACCAGGTCGGGGCGGAAGACGTGGAGACGCTTCTGGACCTTCTCGATCTGGTGGCTGATTTCTTTTTCAATGTCGGGAGTTTTGTGGACCTTATAACTGACTTGAACGTTCATCTTCGAGCCTCGAACGCGGGATGTGATCCCGTGAAGCTGCGGTCCTTACTGAAATAATTGTACACCCGGCGGGAAGAGGGGTAATAAGGCGCATTATTGGGCGGGTGAGAGGCTTACGCTGTCAGCGACTTTGCTTTCCCACTCCTGCGCAAAGAACGCGCAGGAATGGGGCGACTGCCGTTCTTATTTTATGTAGACCGAATCCTCGGTCAGTTCTTTGGGCATGTTGACCGGGAACGGTGGGAACCCCTGCGATCTGCCCTTAAACAGCGCTACGGTTGCTTCGGAGCGCCTGGTACCGTCATGGACCGCTATCTTATGCGGACTGTCGGGATAACCTTCCCACAGGGAAACTCCGGCGTAGGCTCCGTCTTTGCGCAGGATGTAGTAGCACATGTCGACAAACTTGAGCTTGCTCATGTCGTGGTTGTAATTGCGGACAATGCGCTGCAGGGCGTCCATGCCGGCGTCGAGGGGCGACATGCCGTGGCGCATGTTCTCGACTATGGTGTGAGCGCCTGCTACTTTTATGTTTTCTTCACCACTGCCGGTTGCTCCGGCGGAGCCTATGTCTTGATCGGTGTAGCAGCCGGCGCCGATGATTGGCGAGTCGCCAACGCGTCCCGGAAGTTTGAAGGCCAGGCCGCTGGTGGTGGTGCAGCCGGAGATTTCTCCTTTGTCGTTAAGCGCGGAGCAGTGAATTGTGCCGGTGGGCGGAGAGAGAACACGGCGGATCGCAGCCACGCGAAATCCCGGCTCGATACCGAGGCTGGCCGCGCGCTCTTCGAGGCGGTGAATGCGATCCTCCCACATTTCGGAGTGAGGTTCGGACTGCGGACCTCCAGGCGTTGCGGGTGGCTGCCAGTGCGGATCGGCCAGGCCGGGCCCCCACCAGTCACCCGACGAGTGATACTCCTTCCAGAGCAGCCAGACTTTGCGCGAGCGTTCGGTCAGCAGATTTTCGCGCGGGTAGCCGACAGCTACCGCGAATCGTTCGGCGCCTTCGCCGACCAGCATGACATGACCGGTGCGCTCCATGACGGCTTTGGAGACGAGCGAGACATTCTTGATGTTGCGCACGCCGCCCACGGAGCCGGCGCGGCGGGTGGGTCCGTGCATGCAGCAGGCGTCGAGTTCGACCACGCCTTCTTCGTTCGGAAGGCCGCCGAGGCCAACGCTGTCGTCGTTGGGATCGTCTTCGGGGCCCTTCACCACGCGCAGGGCGGCGTCTAGCGTGTCTCCGCCGGATTTAAGGAAGGTGAAGGCGTCGTCCAGATAATTGCGGCCGTTGTTGGCGCAGATGATTATAGGACGCTTGCCGGTGCCGAAGTATCCGCCGGGGTGGGAGGCGTCTGTCTTAGGAGAGTCGGTTTTCGGTTGTGATTCCTGCGCGTTGAGGGTGCTGGCTACCGAGGCAGCGATTGCCGAACCTATGAATCCGCGACGGCTTATGGACATGAATGCTCCGTGGTTGGGAAACGGCGAGAAGGATAACACGGGAGAGCGGCGGTTGGTCGTAGGTCGCTAGTCATTGGTCGTTCGTCGTTGCTCGTTCGTGGCCAGTCATTGGTCGTTGGCCGTCCGCGAGAACGGAGTGGCTAACGACGACTTGGGTATGGTCAGTCTACGATCTGAAAGAGCTTTGCTACTCCTTCGCAGAAATCGGCGGGTTCGGTGATCAGGCTTAGCACTAAATATCCTTCCGTCGAAAAATCATAGAAGTGGCCGGGATGCACGCTCACTCTTGCTTCGCGCAGTAGGTGGATTGCCAGTTCTTCGTCCGTTCCGTGGACGGGCACACGCAGCACCGCATACCATCCGCCCTCGACTTGCAGGCGGGTGTTGGAGGAATGTCTCGACACTTGCAGATCGAGTTCGGCCAGGTTGGCGCGTACACGATCGAGGAGGATGGGCTGAATCTGCTTGCGCTGATCGAGCAGTACGGGAGCGGCGAGCTGTATGGGAGAGTTCATCGAGAGATAGGTGTCGGCGATGATTTCCAGGCGAGATCCCGCTTTGGTCACTGGCGCTTCGGGCCCGCTGGTCGCCAGCCAAGCCAGCTTCATCTGCGGGAGGGCGGAAATCTTGGAGACTCCGCTTAGCGTGAAGGTTAGCGCGCCGGAATTGCTGACGAAGCTGCTTCGCTTGGCGCCGTCGTGCGCATAGTCGAGGAAGACCTCGTCTACGATCAGCGCCAGATTGTAGTCGGCGCAGAACGTGTTGAGCGCGGCGGTCTCTGTCGGCGAAACGTAGGAACCGGTTGGGTTGTTGGGATGGACCAGGATTACGGCGCGGGAGCGGTCTGTCGCGGCTTTGTAGAGCGAATTGAAGTCGATCTGCCATCCGTGATCGTAGAGCAGCGGATAGGGGACAAGTTTGACGTCGGCCAGATCGGCCAGGAACTCGAAGAGCGGATAGCTTGGCTTGGGGACGAGGACTTCGTCTCCGGGATTGCACAGCAGGCGAAAGACATACGTGTAGGCTTCGCTGGTGCTGGTGGTCAGGATCAGGCGGTCGGGATCTAGGTCGAAGACTTCGTGCTCCTCGCGATAGTAGCGGCAGACGGCTTGGCGCGCCTGGAGCAGTCCTCGGGGCTGGGGATCGTAGTGTATAGCTTCTGGATTCGCGAGCGCGGGGAGGATGATTTCGGGATCGGGTCGGATGCCAGCTTCGGTGGGGTTCGAGATGGTCAGGTCCAGGATCTTGTGGCCGGCGGCGCGCGCTTCGGCGATTGCTTGCGTTAGAGCGTTCGGAGTGAGGTGCCAATTTGTGCGATCGGAGAACATGCTTTCGGACAAGAGCTACTTCCCTACTTTCCAAACGCTTCTTTATTCACCACGTACGGCATCTTCGTAACATCGCCGCCGTAGTTGCCTTCCAGGACGTCGATCAGTCCTTGAATGCAGCGTCCTGCCATGCCTTTATCTGGGTCGGGGGACAGGCGCGTGATTCTGGCGGCGCTGGCGAAATGCGGGAGCAGGCGGCAACGGTCGGCTATAGCTGGATCGCGCAGCGGCGAATCTTCCAGGAGCGGCTCGGCTTCGTAGACATCGAGCGCGGCGCCGGCGATCCAGTTCTCGCGGAGGGCTTGGGCCAGGGCATTTTCGTCGACCACGGGGCCGCGAGAAGTGTTGATGATCATGGCGGTCGGCTTCATCATGCGCAGCGTGGCTTCGTTGATCAGATGATAGGTTGGGGTCGTGCTCTCTCCGTCGCGCAGCAATGGCACGTGCAGGCTGATGAAATCGGCGCTGCTTAGCGCTTCGTGCAGCGGGGTGTAGCGAATCGTGGCGCGCTCGCGGCTGATGCCTCGCTCGAAGCGCAGGTCTTTTACTTCCTGGATGGCCTTGATGTAGTCGTGGTTCTCGTAGGCGGGATCGAAGCAGAGGATGTTCATGTCGAAGCCGGCGCATTTTTTTATGAAGGCCAGGCCTATGCGGCCGGTGCCGATTACGGCTACGGTTTTGCCGGTGACTTCGTCGCCTAGGAAGGGGAGATAGGGATGCCAGTATCCCCAGCGGTTTTCGCGGGTGAGGCGCTCGGCGGACCAGAGTTGGCGGGCCAGCGCTCCCATGAGGAAGAAGGCGAATTCGGCGGTCGCTTCGGTGAGGACGTCGGCGGTGTTGGTGAAGGGAATTTTGTAGTGGTTGGCATCGGCGCGATTGATGTTGTCGAAGCCTACGGCGAATTGCGCTACTACCTTGAGCGTGCTTTTTCCGGCGGCGAAGATTTCGGCGTCGATGGGATCGCGGATGGTCGTGATCAGGCCGTCGATGCCCGACTTCACCTTTTCTATGATCAAACTTTTCGGGGGAGCCTCGGGTCGGGGGTAGACTTCGAGGGCGTATCCTTTCTTGTCGAGGATCGTGAGGGCGTCTCCGATGTCACAGGTGGCGAAGACTCGTGTGAGTTTCATGCGGGAGTCTTTCGTGCGGGGACCTTCATGCGGGATCAGTGTACCGCAGCGCTTTGCTAAGCTCACTCTGCCCAACTTTTTACCGGTTGTACCAGCGCTCGCCACTGCTATGCAGTGTCAGGAATCCGCCCGGTCTGTTTTGTCAGGGATGCTCCCGGTCTGTACCCTGCAGTACCCCCCCCCACCCCCCCCTACCCCCCAGGTATCGTTCTGATTAACAGCCTAGTATCGTTCTTATTAACATCCCTATGTTCGTTGTGGAACGAATGGGGCGATCTGTTCAGAACACATAAGGTGTTGATTTGCGGGAAACGGGGCGACCCTGGCCGGGTCTGCAAAAGCCCTAAGTTATCAAAGATGGCCGCCGCTCGGTTCCGGCGATTGGTACCGTCTCTGGAGACGGACACAATTCTCGATCCTTGCATACTGTGAGGATCATTGCATGATTATGCCGCGGTGTATGTGATGGGGGTACATCGAATTTGTGATGAAAAAAGCGCGACAGCGCGACATTCAGGATGAGGCATTTGGCACCCGGTTGAAGTATTGCAGCGCCGATTCCAGGGCGGTGCGTTTTTTCAGCGCGGCGAGCCGCTTGGAATGTACGATGAGTAAACTCTGTGCCGAACACGCGGCATCGGGATCCGATGCCGGGTTATGCACACGTTGTCTCAGGTCCGGAGAACGAGGGGTTCATGACCATCCTCACCCGATTGGAGCAATGGAAAGAGCAGGGCAAAATATCGCCGGAGCAATACGCCCATTTGGCAGGTCTCTCGCGTGGAGAACCGTTCTCCCTTTTTCTCGAGCTGAACGTTCTCCTCTACGCTGGTGTGGTGGCTTTCATTGGCGGGCTGGGCTGGACGGTCAGCACATGGTCGCAGCAACTCGGTGACGTCCTCGTCCTGACTGGCCTGTCCGCCATCCTCGCCGGCAGTTTTTGGTACTGCTTTTCGCGCGCGCCCGCCTGGTCACCCGCCGAGACAACTGCACCGAGTCCGGGCGTTCCTAGTTGGATCCGCGACTATGTGCTTTACCTCGGCAGCCTCGTCTGGTTAATAGAACTCGGTTACCTGGAGAACCGTTTCCACGTGCTCTCGGGGCAATGGGATCTCTATCTCCTCGCGACCGCCGGACTCTTCTTCTTTCTCGCTTATCGTTTCGACAATCGGTTCGTGCTGTCGCTCGCTTTGTCCTCGCTCGCCGGATGGTTCGGGCTCAAAGTCTCGAACTGGTCAGCCACTCCGGACGCTGCGTATCGCGAATGTGCCCTTCTATACTGCCTGCTGGTCGGCGTCTCCGGAGTACTTCTTCAGCGCCGCGGACTGAAGCCGCAGTTCTTCGGCACATATCTAAACGTCGTGGCCAACGTTCTATTTTGGGCAGTGCTCTCGGGCGTGTTCGAACGGCTGGGCTACGGCGTGTGGTTCCTCGCTCTGCTGATCGCCTGTGGCGCGTCTCTCGTCTGGGGCCTGACGCGACGGCAGTTTGCCTTCGTTGCTTATGCCGCCGTGTACGGATACGTGGGTGTCAGCTCGCTGTTCCTCCGTGGCGTCAATGACGGAACCGCTATCTTTGGCTATTTCGTCGTCAGCGGGGTCGCCATGCTCGTGTTGCTGGTTTACATCGGGCGCCGCTTCGGGAGGTCTGCGTGAAAATTTACAGTGCATCCAGCGAAGAGACTTTGCGCGGCCGCAGACTGCTGAAGGACTGGGTCGGCGAGGGCTTCCTCACCAGGCAGCAGTATCAACTTCTGGAACAGGAGACTGTCTCTGAACTGCGCACCACTAATGTTTTTCTGCGGCTGGTTTTGTTCTTGTTCACCATGATAATCGTGGCTGCGGCTGCGGGCCTGTTCTTCGCCGTTTTTCGGCCATCGGGGCAACCCAGCGGCGTTGTCTTCCTGATATTTGCTGCGCTCTCCTACGGGGCTGCCGAATTTGCCGTTTTTCAAGCCGGGCTCTATCGCTACGGTATCGAGGAAGCGCTTGCCGTTTGCTCGGTTGGCTTTCTGTGGGCGGGAATGCAGGACGCATTTTTCATGGGCCGCCCTTATGCGCCGGTCCAGTTCCTGGTTCCCGCCGCCGGCGCTGTCTTTTCGCTCTGGATATGGCGCCGCTTCGGACTCTCCTATGCGTTTCCCGCCGCGATGAACTTCGTCATTTTTCTGCCAGGCTACTGGACATCGTCCCACTCGGCGCAGCATGTGATCGTCGCCGTGTTCTATGCAACCGGGCTGGTAGCGGTTGCTGCGTCACGCTCGCGTCATCGCCTGGAGTACCTCGACGAGAATTATTCACTCGCCGAAGCGTTCCTCTGGCTCGGCATCTACTTGGCCATCAATCTCCAGCTTTCGTCGCTGAGCCTGCTCGCGCAGTGGTGGGGCGGCACTCGGGATAGCCGCTGAATTTGCAGGGCCGTTCTACTGGACCACGTGGGTGCTGATCTGGTGCCTGCCGCCTATCGTACTTGCGCGCGGTCTTCGCCAAAAGGATCGCTCCGTCATCGCCGTGGGCGCGATCGTCGCCATCCTGACTTTCGTCTCGAATAAGCCTTATCTCGGCTGGCCGCGTCATAGCTGGGACCCGATGCTTCTGGGCATCGTGCTAACCGGTGTGGCAGTCTTCCTCCGACGCTGGCTTGCCCGTGGCCCGGGCGAAATTCGGCACGGCTTTACCGCTGCGCGCCTAACGGGAAAAGATAAACAGTGGATGGAAGTCGGGTCGTCCGTGGCCGGCCTGTTATCGCCCCAAACGCCAGCCCCGCAAACAGGCACGTCGGACTTCCGCTTCGGTGGGGGACAAACGGGAGGCGGAGGCGCTGGCGGCGATTTTTGAAGGGCCTTGGTGTGGAATTCGATGTCGTGTCTTGGACAGGCATCGCGCCAACTTCCGCAGAAACGGGCTTCGCGGAAAGAACCGTCTTATCAGCGCCGCCCTACTATCTATTTATTGTTCGCGTCTTTCGGGACGGGGAGCTACGGAGGCGGCTTGGGCGTGGTGGCGGACGTCGGCTCCTAGCACCCAGAAAATTACGTCTTCGGAGATGTTAGTGGCGTGGTCGGCTACGCGCTCCAGATTGCGGGCTACCAGGAGCGCATCTAGCGCCTGTTGAGTAACTTGCGGCTCTTCATTCATCTTTCGCACTAACACGATGAAAGCCTCGTCGCGCATGCGGTCGACTACGTGATCCATTTCCAGGACGGCCTGGGCCAGCTCGGCTTTGCCTTCCACGAAGGATTCGAGAGCGCGGCGAACCATGGCGCTTACAGCGGTTGCCATGCGCGCTATATCGACGGGAAGATCAACGGCAGGAAGTTCGATGAGGTCCATGACGCGTTCGGCTATGTTGACGGCTTGATCGCCTACGCGCTCGAGGTCGGCGTTGATTTTGGTGACGGCGAGGATAAAGCGCAGATCGGTGGCGGCGGGCTGCTGGGTGGCTAGAATGTCGAAGGCCAGTTCGTCGATCTCGCGCTCGGCGGCGTTGATGAGGCTTTCGTTTTCGAGGACCAGTTGGCAGCGGGTCAGATCGCGTTCGAGATAGGCCTGGGTGGAGCGGTCGACCGCCAGTTCCGCGAGTCCGCCCATGCGGAGCAGTTTCTCGCGAAGTTCCTCCATCTGCTGCTGAAAGCGGGTGCGCATCATTCGAGTCTCTTTATCCTCTCTCTATTCCGGCTAGTGGTGCAGTTTGAAACTTGCTGTCCCCCAGCGGCTAAAGCCAGATTCAAAACAATACACCTACCGCAGCGGTGAACCGCTCCACCCCATCACGCCAAAACCGGGTGTGCTGGGGACCCCGGCGCTGCGCCACCCAAAATCAAGTGCAACACCGGCGAGTTTGATTCTGCCTAGCCGAATCTGCCGGTGACGTAATCTTCGGTGCGTTTGTCGGAAGGGTTCGTAAAGATTTTTTCTGTCTTGTCGAACTCGATCATCTTGCCTAACAGGAAAAATCCGGTGAACTCCGCGACGCGCGCTGCCTGCTGCATATTATGCGTCACAATCACGATGGTGTATTGCTCTTTCAGCTGAAAAATCAGCTCTTCGATCTTGCCGGTGGAGATGGGATCGAGGGCGGAGCAGGGCTCGTCCATGAGCAGAACTTCGGGCTGGACGGCCAACGCGCGGGCTATACAGAGACGCTGCTGCTGGCCGCCGGAGAGGCTGGCTCCGGACTTTTTGTGGAGATGGTCTTTTACTTCATCCCAGAGGGCGGCGCTATGCAGGGACTTATGGACGACCTCATCGAGCTTTTTGCGGTTGCGGTAACCGTTGAGCTTCAGTCCGGCGGCTACGTTATCGTAGATTGACATGGTGGGAAAGGGATTCGGCTTCTGGAAGACCATGCCTACGCGGCGGCGGAGCTGGGTGGCGGAGGTTCCGTTGTAAACGCTGAAGTCGCCGATGCGGACGGCACCTTCGACGCGGGCGTCGGGGATGGTTTCGTGCATGCGATTGAGGCAGCGAATGAAGGTGGATTTTCCGCAGCCGGACGGGCCGATGAGCGCGGTTGCGTGATTGGCGGCCACGATGATGTTGACGTCGAACAGGGCCTGAGTTTTGCCGTAGAAGGCATTCAGGTGTTCGACGTTGATGCCTACGCCCATGCTGGTTGTGCTCCTGCCTTTTTTCCGCTCTTATTCCGGATCACAGTTCGTTGTGAAGTAGAGGTCCTTCGACTTCGCTGGAGCTTCACTTCGTGACGCTCCGGCTCCGCTCATGATGACAGATTATAAAACTGCTCGTTTCAGGCTCCTGCTCTATATCATCTTCTTGCTGTATCAGGCTCCGGCTAATGTGCCGTGCTTTACTGCTATTCGGACGGCCGCTACTGCTCCTACTATCAGGATAATTAAAACCAGGGCTCCTGCCCATGCCTGGCGATGCCACTCGTCGAACGGAGAGATGGCATAGGTGAAAATCTGCAGCGACAGGGCTGCGGTCGGCTGATCGGGCTTCCAGTTCCAGTATTGATTACCGAAGGCCGTGAAGAGGAGCGGGGCAGTTTCTCCCGCTACTCGGGCGAAGGCCAGCATGACTCCGGTGATGACTCCCGAGGTCGCGGTGCGCAGCGTGATGGAGAGCGTGGTGCGCCAGCGGGAGGCGCCTAGTCCATAAGCCGCTTCGCGGATGGCTTGCGGCACGAGCAGCAGCATCTGCTCGGTGGTACGGGCGATGGTCGGAATCATCATGATGGCCAGGGCTACGCCTCCGGCCAAGGCGGAGAAATGTTTCTGCCGCATGACCACGAGGCCATAAGCGACGATGCCGACTACGATCGAGGGCACTCCATTCAGGACATCGGAGATGAAGCGAACTGCGTCGCCATAGCGGTTGCGGCCGTATTCGGAGAGGAAGATGCCGGCGCCGATGCCGAGGGGCACTCCCAGCAGACTGGCGATGCCCAGTATGACGACGGAGCCAGCGATGGCGTTGGCCATGCCGCCTCCGGGTTCGCCTACAGGCTTGGGAGTCTGAGTCAGGAAGGCGAGGTTGATGGAGCCGATGCCTTTGTAAATCAGATATCCGAAGATGGCGGCCAGCGGGAGAAGCACGAGGAGGACGGTGAGGACGGAGACGGCAGTCATAGCGTGGTCGGTGATGCGGCGACGCAGGCTGATGGGAGGGAGGGTGATCTGCGGGATTACGCTCTCGGCGGGCGGATTGAGTTTGTTGTCGGGCATTCGATTTTGCGCTACAGCGCCTTAACAGTTTGCTGAAACTCGCCTCCCTATCTCAGCGGCTAAAAAGCCGTTGTTGAAGCGAGGACTTATCGCAGCGGTAAACCGCTGCGCCACCCAAAATCACTACTTTCGCAATCAGACCACTGCAACTGCACCACTTCAGGCTCCCCGACGGCTTCGATGTTATGCAACGCTTCTTGCCGGCTGGCCCCGGGTGACGCTCCAGACCATGAGACGAGCCAAGGCGTTGACGATTATGGTGACGAAAAATAATGCCAGGCCGATCTCGATTAACGCTGACAGATAGAGATCTCCGGTGGCTTCGGTGAATTCGTTGGCCAGCACGCTGGCCATGGTGTATCCGGGAGCAAACAGCGACTTGGCTATCTCGGGTCGATTGCCGATGACCATGGTGACGGCCATGGTTTCTCCGAGGGCGCGGCCGAGACCCAGAATGATTCCGCCTACAATGCCAGCGCGTGCGTTGCGCAGGACGCCGAGGCGGATCATCTCCCAGCGGGTTGCGCCGAGAGCCAGAACGGCTTCGCGCTGATGCTGCGGAACTACGGTGAGCACCTCGCGGGTGATCGACGAGATGATGGGGATGACCATGATCGCCAGAATTACGCCGGCTGCTAACATGCCGATGCCGTAGGGAGGGCCGCTGAAGAGTCCGGTCCAACCGAGCGTGCGTGCAAGAAAAGGCTCCGCATATTCGCGAATGAGAGGCACCAGGACGAAGATGGCCCAGAGTCCGTAGACTACGCTGGGGATGGCGGCGAGAAGTTCGGTGGTGAAGGAGAGGATGCCGCGCAGTTTTATGGGGCACATCTCGGTGATGAAAACGGCTACGCCGATGGATAAGGGGACGGCGATTACCAACGCGAGCAGGGAGGAGACGATGGTTCCGTAGATAAAGGGGAGGGCGCCGTACTGGTCTTCGACTGGATTCCAGTCGGAGTGGCCGAAGAATTTCCAGCCGAAGGCATGCCAGGAGAGTGCTGAGCCGATCACCAACTGGTAAACGATGAGGCCGAGGAGCGCGACTACGGCGAGGCCGCAGAGACGCATTGCCCAGCCAAACGCCGCGTCGGGGATTTCGCTGACCTTCCCCTGTAAGAGCGGCGCGGTTCTGGTTTCGAGTTTCAGGGCGGCCCTTGTTCCCCGCTCCGGTTCGGGAGCGTCAAAGCGCGGCCGGGGCAGAGCTTGGTTCGACATCGGTGTTGAGGGTAACAGAGGGTTGTTACAAACGCGTTAAAAATGGGGGCTGGCCTTTTGCACCACGGAGACACGGAGTCACGGAGAAAAACTTGATCTGTAAAAACCAAAAGTGGCGAATGTCTCGCCGCACCAGTGACTTTCTCCGTGCCTCCGTGGTGATTACCCGGCAAATTTGAATTAAGAAGCTGATTTGAACCAAAACGGGACCATGGGAACTTTCCGAAGGGACGTATCACGTTTACGTTGACTACTGCATCCTGCTACCATCGAAGGTTATCCAGAACATCCCTGCGTATTCTTACTTGCAGACATCTTTCTCTTTGGAGGCTTCATGGCCGTAAAAGTTGGCATTAATGGATTTGGACGCATTGGACGCAACGTTCTTCGCACTGCTCTCACCGACAAGAATCTGGACTTCGTCGCGGTTAACGATCTCACGGATCCTAAAACTCTGGCTCACCTGCTCAAATACGACTCGATTCTGGGTAATTTGCCTAACACTATTACCGCGGGTGCGGACAGCATTTCGATCGATGGCAAGACGATTAAAGTCTTCAAGGAAAAAGACCCGGCAGCGCTGCCCTGGGAATCGGTGGGAGCGCAGATCGTGATTGAATCGACGGGAAAATTTACCGACGCTAATGAGGCCAAGAAACATCTGCGCGGAACGGTGAAGAAAGTCATCATCACGGCGCCGGCCAAGAATGAAGACCTCACGGTTGTGCTGGGCGTGAATGAAGAGAAGTATGATCCGGTCAAGCACCACATTGTTTCGAACGCGTCGTGCACTACGAATTGCCTGGCACCGGTCGCCAAAGTCATCAATGACACTTTCAAAATCGTCTGCGGCACGATGACTACGATTCACTCTTATACGAACGATCAGGTGATCCTCGACTTTCCGCATAAGGACTTGCGGCGGGCTCGGGCGGCGGCGATCAACATGATTCCGACTACGACGGGCGCGGCCAAGGCGGTGAAACTTGTCATCCCCGATCTGGCCGGGAAACTTGATGGCTTCGCTATGCGGGTGCCTACTCCTAACGTCTCGGTCGTTGACCTAGTGGTGTGGGTGGAGAAAAAGACGAGCAAGGAAGAAGTCAACGCCGCGTTGAAGAAAGCTTCGGAATCGGGACCGCTGAAGGGCTACCTCGGGTTTGAGGAGAACGAACTGGTCTCTTCGGATTTCAAAGGCGACTCGCGCTCTTCGATCGTCGATGCGCACATGACACTGGTGGTGGGCGGCAACTGCGTCAAGGTGATCTCCTGGTATGACAATGAGTGGGGATATTCCTGCCGCGTGCACGATCTGATTAATCTGATGGCGGCCAAGGGGCTGTAGACAAAAAATCGTCGCTGGTGGCTGGTCGTTCGTCGCTGGTCGTTTGCGGACCGCTCTGGAGCGGCCGCTCAACCTATATCGCACAGGGAACTGCGAACTCCCGACGACGAACGGCGCTTCCACGACAAATTGCCGGGCGGGGACGCCCGGCTCTCCATTACCTAACGTCGAACTTCGGAGAATTTTTCATGTCCAAGCTTTCGATACGCGATCTTCCTCTCAACGACCACCGCATTTTTATGCGCGTGGACTTCAATGTTCCGCTGGACGATGGGCGCGTAATGGATGACACGCGCATCCGCGAAACTTTGCCGAGCATCGAGTATGCGCTGCGGCACGGGGCGCGTCTGATTCTAGCTTCGCACCTTGGACGGCCGAAGGGAAAGGTGAATCCCAAGCTGAGCCTTAAACCGGTGGCCGAGCGGCTCCGCATGTTGCTGGATAAAGAATTGTCGCGCGGAGAAAATGTTGGCTTTTGCCCGGAATGCGTGGGCGAAGAGGCCGAAGAAATGGCGCTCAAGCTGGAAAAAGGGCAGGCGCTGCTGCTGGAAAATCTGCGCTTTCATGCGGAAGAAGAAAAGAATGACGAGACTTTTTCGAAGCAACTGGCCAAGCTTGCGGAATTTTATGTGAATGACGCGTTTGGCACGGCTCATCGGGCGCATGCTTCTACGGTTGGCATTACGCAGCACTTGCAGAAATCCGCGGCCGGGTTGCTGATGGAGAAGGAACTGCAGTACCTGGGGCGCGTTCTGCAGGATCCTGAGCATCCGTTCGTGGCGATTCTGGGCGGGGCTAAGGTCAGCGACAAAATTGGAGTGATCCAAAACCTGCTGGGCAAGGTCGATTCGCTGATCGTGGGCGGCGGGATGGCTTATACATTCCTTAAGGCGAAGGGCGAATCGGTCGGCAAGAGCCTAGTGGAAGAGGACAAGATCGAACTGGCACGCGAACTTTTGCAGCAGGCGCAGGAGCGCAAGGTGAAGTTTTTGCTGCCTACGGATCACGTGATTGCGGATCGCGTTGAAGCTAATGCTCTGACCAAGATCGTCGGAGCGGGGGAGACGATTCCGGCAAATATGATGGCGCTCGATATTGGGCCCCAGACTATCGATGCGTTTTCAGACGAAGTGGCGCGGGCGCGGACGATTGTGTGGAACGGACCCATGGGCGTCTTTGAAATGCCGCCCTTTGCTAGAGGAACCTTCAAGATCGCGCACGCCGTGGCGGAGAATCCGGGAGCGATTTCTATCGTGGGCGGGGGCGACTCGGTGGCGGCCATTAAGGCGGCCGGAGTGGCGGACAAGATCACGCACATTTCAACCGGCGGCGGAGCATCGCTGGAATTTCTGGAAGGCAAGAAACTGCCGGGAGTGGAAGCGCTGACAGAAAAGAAATGAGCTGAATCTCTGATCGAGTTTTCACGTCCTGGAGGGTGCCGACATGAGTTGGAAGACGGGGCTCATACTGTTTCGACTGTTGGCGGTGTCTTCGCTGCCGGCCCAGCAACCTCAATCGAACCGGTGGAAAGACTTCGATTTTCTGCTGGGCGAGTGGAGTTGGTCCGGTGGAGGCCGACCCGGGCCAGGGCAAGGGCACATCTACTTTTGCACCCGACCTCAACGGCACGGTATTACTGCGTAAAGTCCACCTGGATTATCCGGCCAGCAAAGAGCGCGCGGCTTTCTGCCATGACGATCTCTTGTACGTGTATCACGACCCTGCGGACGACTCTGTGCGGGCCATCTTCTTCGACAGTGAAAGCCACGTCATTCCCTATTCCGTCAGCGTGGCCGCGGGCGGTGACTCGATTCAGTTTTTGAGCGATGCCGCACCCTCCGGCACCCGGGCACGCATGACGTACAGCAGGATTGGCGAGGATTCGGTAAGCGAGAAGTTCGAACTCGCTCCTCCCGGCAAGCCCGACCAGTTCGCAACCTATGTTGAATTTGTCGCCAAGAGGATTGCGAAAAAATAACGGGGGACGGATTGCGATGAGATCCAAGACGGGGCAAAAGACCCGTCTCTACAACGAGAGCATTTCACAGGACGATTAGCTGGTGGGGGGATCGCACTTCTTGTGCTCGGCGCACTTGCTCATGATGGCGGAGCGGAGACGGGTGCGGAGATCGTCGGGCAACTCGTAGAGTTCGGAGTCGCGGTAAATTTCGATGGTTTTGCGGGTGGTGTCGCAGACGACGTAGCAGTTGTGGCACCAGGCCAAATGCTCGTCAAGTTCAACCTTGGTGCGGGCGTCCAGCGCGCCGTCGAGGTAGTTGGTCAGCTCGTTGAGAAACTCAGAACACTTCACTGGTCGCCATCTCCACTAATTACTTCTCCACTTGCTTTTTTCTGAAAGAAGCGGCTGAGGCGATCGCGCAATTGCAGGCGCGCACGCAGTAGCCGCGACTTCACCGCTGGAATACTCAGATCCAGCGCGTCCGCCGTCTCCTCCGTCGAGAGGCCTTCCACGTCACGGAGCACGAACACCGTCCGAAAACCGGCCGGCAAACCTTGAATGGTGCGCGTCAGGATGTCGCGCAACTCCGCCTGGTTGTACATCTGCTCGGGATTGGGACTCCAATCCGCAACCTCGCGAGGCAGAGAGTCATCTTCCGTCTTTACATCTTCGTCCAGAGAAACCGTGCGTTCCGGCTTCCTCCGGCGCAACTTCATCAGCGCTTCGTTGACCGCGATGCGGACCAGCCAGGTATAAAACTTGGACTGCTCCTGGAACTTTTCCAGATTGCTATACGCCTTGAGGAATGCTTCCTGAACTACATCTTCGGCGTCCTCGCGATTCTGCGTAATGTGCTGCGCAATGCGGAAAACATTGCGGTCATAGCGCCGTACCAGTTCTTCAAACGCGTGATCGTCGCCGCGTTTGGCACGCCGGACCAGCTGCATTTCTTCGCTGACCGGTTGCTCTATGTTGGGTTGGATGGTACTCATTCGTAACTTGATGCAGATTTTTCTGAACGGCTTTCCGATACCTCGCTGCTATTGTACTTGGTAGCTGGGATTTTCGCTGGCTGGGATCAGACCCGCAAAGCTTGGACCCGGTAGGACACGTACCACGGTGTGCGGGGAACGGAATCTGGCAGTCCTATAATCGAGTCAGAAGGCTGGTTTTATAGGGCTAAGCCTACTCCCCGAAGCGAAATCTTTGCCATGTAATTCCAATCCTAAAGTTGAATTACGCCGGAGTGCGCATGACGGACCGCAGTTCTATTGAGCTGATCGTGGGGCGAGTGGTGGGCGAGGTTCTGGAGAGCCATGCCGTGCAACTGCGCTCGGAGATTGTGCGTGGAGTGATGCAGGAGGTCGCAGGCGGATCGAGTTTGGCCGGCGGAGGCAGTTGCGGCTCGTCCGACCTGGCGCGTGCGGTGGCGGAGATTCAGCTGGGCACGTCGCAACGAGAGATTCTGCGGGCGTTCCTCGATGCGGGGTCGCGCTATGCGGCGCGGATCGCGCTTTTTGTGGTCAAAGGGAGCCACGCTACGGGATGGCAGGGGCGCGGTTTTACCAGCAACGATCGGTTGAAAGATTTTGCGCTGGATGGCAGCGCGGCGGCTGTGGCCCGGGCGATCGGGCGGAGGGGCAGCGATTCCCTGGTGAGCATCGCGACAGTGGGCGAGCAGGACCCGCGCTTTCTGGAGGAGATTGGAACACCGGCGAGCAAAGAAGGACGATTCTTTTCGTTGATGCTGAAGGACAAGGTTGCGGCGCTGGTTTATGCCGATGGCGGGACTGAGTTGGAGGGCGTTTTTGACGCGGGAGCGCTCGAACTGCTGGTGCTGGCGACGAGCGCGTGGCTGGAAGTCAATTCGCTGCGCAAGCAAGCGCATAAGGAGACAGCGGCGACTCCGGCGGAGGGGCGGGACTTCCCTGCTCCGTCACAGCCAACCCAGAGGATCGAAGCTGGGATGAATGCGGCGGCGGCTGGGCACGATCCTTTTGCCGCGCACACGCCGGTTTATGCGGTTGGGAGAAACGTGGTTGAACAGAGCATGGCGGCGGCTGCAGGGACGGCATCGAGCACCGCGACGGTGGCAGCCGAGCAGGCTATGACTTCGACGACCGAAGTGCAATCCGCCGTGGAAGAGGTAGTCGCCGAGCCTCCAGAGTTGCATCCAATCTCTCAGGCAGAGTTCGAGACAGCGCCTGCGTTGAAATCCAGTGTGGAAACTGCAGCGGCACCTGCCGAGGCTACTCCACTTTCGGTGGAGGACCAGGACATTCATCGGAAGGCGCAGCGGTTTGCCCGCCTGCTGGTTGACGAGGTCAAACTCTATAACCAGGCAAAGGTGACGGAGGGCCGGAGAAACAGGGATCTTTATGATCGCCTGCAAGAGGTGATCGAGAAGAGCCGGGTGATGTACCAGAAGCGTTACGGCAGCACGGTTGCGGCCTCCGCGAATTACTTTGGACATGAAATAATAAGGAGTCTCGCAGAAGACGATGCTTCGGTCATGGGTCCTCATTTTCAGTTGTAGGCAGGGGAAGTAGGATAAGAGTGCGCCGCTTCGCAGTTGCAGTTCTCGCCGGAATTTTCTCCTGGCTGTGCCTTGGCTTCTTGTCGCCCGCAGCCGCTCAATCTCAAGCAGCTTCTAGTTCTTCGGAGCAGCCGGCCAGTGGCTCGGCCCTGAAACATCCGGCGGCCAAGACTTCCCCAAAAACTTCAGCTAAGAAAAAGAGCGCGTCTTCGGCCAGCGCGCGAAAGAAACATAAGACCGTTTCTCCGCGGGTGAGGCGCGTGCGGCGGGCCTTTGTTGCATCGGCCAGCCTGCGTCCGATGGCGCAGCAACTACTGCAGGACCGTACTCCGACAGCGTATGCGGGGGTGGAAAGCTATGCTCGGCGACATCCGAAAGAAGACGCGGGAGCGCTGGCCTGGTTAGTGCTCGGATATGCGCGGACGCTCGATCACGAATATGCCAAGGCGATTGATCCGTTGAACCGCGCCAAGGCGGGAGCGAGCGAACTGGGAGACTACGTTGCTTATTATCTGGGCGACGCATATCTGAATACCGGGCGGAATGCTGAAGGGCTTTCGACGCTTGCCAGTTTTGACAGGAATTTTCCCGACTCGCTTTTGATTCGCGATGCTCACCTGGTGTATGCCAGCGCGTTGCTGCAGGAAGGGCGGTCGCGGGAAGCGGCGGCCTTGCTGGAAAAGGATCGGTCTCCGGTGCGCGGCGACATTGAACTGGCGGTGGGACGCGCCTATGAGGCTGCGGGGGAGAACGAGAAGGCGGCCAGCGCATTCCGCAACCTTTACTTTAAACTTCCCGCCAGTTCCGAGGCGGATGCGGCGGGGACAGAGTTGCGCAGATTGGGAATTTCGGGGAGCGTGGCTGAGCGGCGAACGCGAGCTGATCTGCTCTTTAATGGCAAACACTACGGTGAGGCCGCGCGTGAATACCACGATTTGGCGGAGCAGGCGGGCCCGGCGGAGCGTCCGCTACTGGAGCTGGCGCTGGCCCGAGCGCTCGAAAAGAGCGGGAGCAGTCATGATGCTCGGAAGATCCTGACCGGTCTTGGAGCGCAGACGGGAGATGCGGAGGCAGAACGGCTCTACCTGTTGAGTGAGACGGCGCGATCGACGAGCGACGAAGACGCGGTGCTGCGAACTCTGAACGAGCTTCGTCAATTTGGACCGACCAGCCCATGGCTGGAGCAGGCGCTGCTTTCGGCGGGCAACATGTATCTGCTGAAACGGGACTACGATCGCGCTATCGATAATTTCCGCGAGTTGCAGCAGCGCTTTCCGAATGGAACGCGATCGTCGTATGCGCACTGGAAGGCGGCGTGGTTAAGCTTCCGGCAAGGTCGAACGGTGGAGGCACGAAAAGATTTCGAAGACCAGATTGCGCTTTATCCGGATTCGGCGGAGGTTCCGGCGGCACTTTACTGGCGGGCGCGTATCGCGGAAGAAGATGGCAACCCGGCGATGGCGCGGGCGTTTTATCAGAAGCTCTCAGACCGCTTCTGTAATTATTATTATGCGGAACTGGGGCGGCAGCGACTGCAAGTCCTGTCGGGCGGCCAGACGGCAAAAAGCAACACGTCGCCGGATGAAGCGCTGCACTATGCTCTGCTGGATCACGTGTCGGCGCTTTCGACGGCGGCGAAGATTGCGGCGGCCGACCCTCCTGAAGACAATTTGCGGGTGGCGCGGGCGCGTCTACTTTCGAATGGCGGACTGGCCGACTTGGCGGTGCGCGAACTACAAGCGGCGGCTCTGCAAGAGGGTGGGACTTGGGCGCCTCCAGAGATGGCTCGCGTTTATCAGGATGGCGGGCGGTACGATCGCGGTATTGAGATCATGAAGCGAATGACGCCGAACTATTTCGCCGTCGACCTTCCGGATCTGCCTCGTCCTTATTGGGAGGCGCTTTTTCCGAAGGCGTATTGGAGCGACCTGCGCAAATATTCTGAGCAGAACGGGCTTGATCCTTACCTGGTGGCATCGCTGATCCGGCAGGAGTCTGAATTCAATGCGCTGGCGCTGTCGCGGGCCAATGCGGTGGGGCTGATGCAGCTTCTGCCGAAGACTGGCAAGACGGTGGCGAAGCAGGTGAAGCTCAAGGGATTCAGCGCGCCGCAGCTTTACACTCCGGCGGTCAACTTGCAGCTAGGGACGCGGTATTTCAAAGACATGGTCGACAAATACAACGGGCAGTTCGAATACGCGCTGGCTGCCTATAATGCGGGCAGCGATCGCGTCGGCGACTGGCTGGGACAAGGGCACTATCGCGATCCGCAGGAGTTTGTCGAGTCGATTCCCTTCACCGAAACGCGCGAGTATGTGCAGGCCATTCTGCGGAATGCCAGCGTCTACCGGCAGCTTTATGGGACACCTTAGCTGGCGGCGTCATGAGAGCAACTGGTGCGCGTTAAACCTCCTTTCTTAGTTGCTGCGTTGCTCAGCTTATAATGTTTTTCGGTACCACCAAGCCACTTAAAAACTAAGCCATCAGTTCGCAGCAAGCTGCAGATCCCTCGCTTTGCTCGGGATGACAAACGTTGTAATTGCGATGACAAACTTTGCAAAATGGCGGGAGGCGTAGTGCCTGACAAATTCACCGTTGCGCTGATCCAAATGTCTTGCGGGCCGGAACCGGAGGACAACATGGCCAAGGCACTGGATCGAATTGCGGAGGCGGCTGGCAAGGGAGCGAACGTGGTTTGTCTGCCGGAGCTTTTCCAGACGCAATATTTCTGCCAGCGCGAAGATGCGGCGTTGTTCGATCTGGCTGAACCGATACCTGGCGCGACTTCGGCCAGGATCGCGGACGCGGCGGCGAAGAATAAAGTGGTGGTCATCGCGTCGCTCTTCGAGAAGCGCGCGCCGGGCGTTTATCACAACACGGCTGCGGTCTTTGACCGAGACGGCACACTCGCCGGAATTTATCGCAAGATGCATATTCCGGATGATCCTCTGTACTACGAAAAATTTTATTTCACACCCGGAGATTTAGGGTTCAAGGCCTTCGATACTTCGGCGGGAAAACTTGGAACGCTGGTTTGTTGGGACCAGTGGTATCCCGAGGGAGCGCGTTTGACCGCATTGCAGGGAGCCAGCATTCTCTTTTACCCAACTGCGATTGGATGGCATCCGGCGGAGAAGGCTGAGTTTGGCGAGGCGCAACACGACGCTTGGCGCACAATTCAGCGGGCACACGCGATTGCGAACGGCGTCTATGTGGGCGTGGTAAATCGCGTGGGCTTCGAGACGGGAGACATTCGC
The DNA here is from genome assembly GCA_963775845.1 of uncultured Acidobacteriaceae bacterium. GTDB lineage: Bacteria > Acidobacteriota > Terriglobia > Terriglobales > Acidobacteriaceae > Acidiflorens. The sequence goes on from CAVZKN010000003.1 coordinate 1,396,172, forward strand.
GGTAATTCGGTGCCGGGCAAGGGGCTGGAATTCTGGGGAGGGTCTTTTTTCTGCGATCCTTTTGGGCGAGTGCTGGCGGAAGGGTCGCACGACAAAGAAGAAATTTTGCTGGGCGAGGTTGATTTGCGGCATCTGGAGGATGTCCGCCGCAACTGGCCGTTTCTACGGGACCGGCGCATTGATGCCTATGCTCCCATCACCAACCGCATGCTTGACGGAAAATAACGGATCTAACGGATCTATAAAAGATAAAAGACCAATGGCCATACGAAAAACGGCGGGTGCGAACTCGAAGCTTCTCCCTGCGGCGCAGGGTTATCGCATGCCGGCGGAGTGGGAGCCTCACGAATCTACCTGGCTGGCATGGCCGCATTTGCGTAGCGACTGGCCAGGAAAGTTTGAGCCGATTCCTTGGGTCTATGCGGAGATTGTTCGAAACCTGGCGCGGCGCGAACGGGTGGATGTGATCGTCAACGACACGAGTTGGGAAAAGAAGGCGATCGCTGTGCTGGAAAAGGCGGACGCGCTCTCGGAAAATGTCTCGTTTCATCGGTGGCGGACTGATCGTGTTTGGACTCGCGACTCGGGTTGCATCTTTCTGACGCCGCCGGGGGAGCACTCCGATTCGGGATTGCTGGCTTTGCATTTTCGATTCAACGCCTGGGCAAAGTATCCAAATTACAAGCTCGACGAAAAAAACGGCGAGCGCATGGCGAAGGCTGCCGGCGTTCGCGTTTTGCAGCCGTTTGTGGTTGATTCGTCCAAAGAAAAGCAGCGCGTCGTGCTCGAAGGCGGATCGATTGACGTGAATGGCTGCGGGACGCTTTTAACGACCGAGGAATGCCTGCTGTCGCCCGCGCAGCAGCGGAATCCGGCTTTGGACCGGGCGGGCTATGAGCAGGTTTTTGCCGACTATCTGGGCGTGCAGTGTGTTATCTGGCTCGACTCGGGGATCGCCGGCGACGATACGCATGGGCATGTCGATGACATCACGCGCTTCGTGGCTCCGGATACGGTGGTGACGATGGTCGAGCCGAACGAGAGCAGCGAAAATTACGGAGCTCTCCAGGCGAATCTGGGCCGGCTGCGAAACGCGCGCACAGGCGATGGGCAGAGGCTCAGGATTGCTGAGATTCCTATGCCGCGTCCCATTGTGTTCGAAGGACGGCTGGTGCCGGCCAGTTACGCCAATTTTTATCTTGCTAATGAGCTGGTGCTGGTGCCGGTGTTTAACGATCCTAACGATCGTATTGCGCTGAATACGTTCGCTACACTCTTCCCTGCCCGCGACGTCGTGCCGATCTATTGCGGCGACTTGATCTGGGGATTCGGCGCGCTGCACTGCATGACGCAGCAGCAACCAGCTCGGTTCGTCGGTGGAAGCTGCGACTGATTTGGCCTGGCAACATTTGTGTTAAGCGAAACATTGCGCGTCTCAGCTTGCCGTTGCATAGGTCCTTCGCTTCGCTCAGGATGACAACATACAAAAGATGACAACTTATGAAAAGGCGCTCATCCTGGAGACGGCTCATCATTTACACTTCTAGCCGTGAATGCTGAGATTATCGCGGTGGGGTCGGAGCTGCTCACTCCCCATCGCCAAGATACCAACTCGCTTTACCTTACTGAAAAGCTGAATGACCTGGGCGTTGAAGTGCGCTTCAAGTGCATTGTCGGCGACGATACCGAGGGGCTGACCGCGGCGGCGAAGCTGGCCGTGCGGCGGTCGGACATCATTATTTTTACTGGCGGGCTGGGGCCGACCGAAGACGATCTGACGCGCGAATCGGTGGCTGAGGCGCTTGGTTTGAAACTGCAGCGCGATCCGCAGATCATGGCGAAGATCGAGGAGCGCTTTGCCAAGCGCGGGATGAAGATGGCGGCTAACAATGCGAAGCAGGCCGACGTTCTGACTAGCGCTACGGTGCTTCCGAATCCGCTGGGGTCGGCTCCGGGGCAATGGCTTGCGGGAAAGTATGACGGACGGGAACGAATTTTGGTGTTGTTGCCGGGGCCTCCGTATGAATTGAAGGCGATGTTTGAGGCGGAGTGCATTGCGCGACTGCGGGCCCGGATTCCGGTGCAGCACATTGCTACGCGTACGCTCAAGATTGCTCTGATGGCGGAGTCGCAGGTGGATGCGCGGGTTTCGCCGATCTATAAGACTTTTGCGGATATCGAAACTACGATTCTGGCGGGCGGGGGCGAGATTCAACTCCACTTGCGCTGCCGGAAGGATTCGCAGGCGGAAGCAGAGGCTCGGGTTGAAGAGCTGGCAGAGAGAATTGAAGACGAATTGGGCGATGCGATTTTTTCGCGCAAAGGCGAAAGCATGGAGCAGATCATCAGCTACCTGCTGCAAATGCGCGGCATGACTTTGGCGGTGGCGGAATCGTGTACGGGCGGGCTGCTGGCGGAGCGCATCACTTCGCTCGGAGGGAGCTCGCGCTATTTTCTTGGCGGGGCGGTGGTTTATTCGAACGAATTGAAGACGCAATTTGCGAATGTCCCCAAGGCTTTGATCGATCAGCATGGAGCGGTCAGCCGCGAAGTGGCGGCGGCGATGGCGGAAGGCATTCGCAAACGCTGCTTGTCGAGCTATGGAGTTGGGATCACGGGGGTGGCCGGTCCTGGCGGCGGAAGCGAAGTGAAGCCGGTGGGGTTGGTCTACATCGCGCTGGCTGGTGAGGAAGGGACGCAGGTGGTGGAGCGGAATTTTCCGGGAGATCGGACACGCATTCGCCAGTTCGCTTCGCAGCAGGCGTTGGAGATGATTCGCCGGGCGCTCTTGTAGAACGCGGACGGCCAGGGGCCCGTCACCACACAAACAGAACAATGCGAATCTTTGTCGGCATCGATCTTGCCTCGGAATTGCGCACGCGCATTGCGCGGTTCATTGAAGGCGTTCAAGGCTTCGCTCCGGATGCGCGCTGGGTGCGCGCGGAGTCGCTGCACATTACTCTGAAGTTCGTTGGCGAACAGACTTTGGAGCAGGTGGAGGCCTTGGGCTTGGCGCTGCGGCGGGTTGAGAGCTCCGCCTTTGAAATTCGTTGTGGAGGATATGGATTCTTTCCTACGGCCAAGGCGGCGCGCGTATTCTGGATCGGAGTGCATACCGGGCCTGAACTTGCGGCGTTGGCGAAGAGCGTGGATGCGGTTGCGGCGGAGTTGGGGATCGAATGCGAGGAGCGGGCTTACAGTCCGCATCTGACGCTGGCTCGCGCAGGTCGAGGGTCGGGTTCTCCTCGATGGCGCAAGAGCGACGGGACAAACATTGTGTTTGCGAAGCTTGAGAAGCGGGTCAGCGATATGGGAGAGCTTGAGCTCGGTACGATGACGGCCCGCGAGTTTGTTCTTTATCAGAGTCAGCTTTCTTCGGGGGGATCGAAGTATACGAAACTGCAGAGGTTTCCGCTGCGGCAAATTTCTTAGCTATAGCCGTCTTCGGGTCGGGCGGGGACGCCCGGCGCTCCAATCACTTGGGCTGATTGTTCTCCATGAATTCTTACTTGATTGCCGCTGTGGTTAGCTACCTGCTGGGGTCCATTCCTTTTGGCTATCTCCTGGTACGGATTTTCAAGGGATCGGATGTGCGCGCCAGTGGCAGCGGGAACATCGGGGCTACGAACGTGGCCCGCCAGTCTCCTCTGTTGGGAGTTGCGACTCTGCTGCTGGATGCGGCTAAAGGGTTAGCGGCAGTGTTGATCGCGCAGACGCTTTTTGGAGGTGAGCATCAGCGACTCATCATGACCTGGGCCGCTTTTTTTGCAGTGCTTGGGCATCTCTTCCCGGTGTGGCTTAGGTTTCGCGGCGGCAAGGGCGTGGCTACGAGCCTGGGAGCTTTTGTTCTGCTCACGCCTAAATCTATTTTGTGCATGGTGGGGTTGTTCCTGCTTGTCGCCGTTGCCTTTCGCTATGTCTCGTTGGGATCGATTTCTGTCGCGGCAGCTTTTCCTTTACTGGTGTGGGCGTTTCATGAGTATGTCGACCCGCGGCAGATAGGGCTGATTGCACTGGTTTCTGCATTGGTCATCTGGAGGCATCGGCAGAACATCGGGCGAATCGCTTCGGGGAGTGAGTCGAAGTTGGGAAGAAAGTCGACGCTTGAGGCGGGGGATGAGTTGGGGAAATCGGGGGCAGGCGGGCAATGACAACAGAGAGGAGACGGATAGCTGTTATTGGCGCCGGCGCCTGGGGCACAGCTCTGGCCATGGTTCTTGGACGTAAAGGCAATTCGTCGGGACACGAGGTACGTTTGTGGGCAAGAGAGACAGAAGTCGTTGAGAGTATCGCGCGTTGCCGGATCAATGAACGATTCTTGCCTGGGTTCACGCTGCCAGAATCGATTGCAGCGACGAGCGATTTGAATGTTGCGCTGGAGGGCGCGGAGATCGTCGTCAGCGTCATGCCCTCGCAGCATTGCCGGAAACTGTTTGAACAGATGGCGACGGCGATTCCACGAGAAACAATTTTTGTCAGCTGCACCAAGGGGCTGGAAGACGGAACGTTGATGCGCATGACGGAGGTGATTGAGGACGTCATGAGCAGACGCGGATTTACGGCTAAGGTGTCGGCCCTTAGCGGACCATCGTTTGCCAAGGAGGTTGCGCGCGGCGATCCTACGGCGGTGACGGTAGCATCTGCCGATGGTGAAGTGATGCGGGCGGTGCAACAGGCTTTCAATGATTCACGCTTTCGCGTTTACACGAATGATGACGTGATCGGCGTCGAGTTGGGCGGCGCGCTCAAGAATATTATTGCCATCGCGGCGGGCGTATGCGATGGATTGGGATTGGGACATAATTCGGTGGCGGCGTTGATCACGCGCGGTCTCGCGGAAATTGCGCGGCTGGTGGTGGCGTGCGGCGGACGGCTAGATACGATGGCGGGACTAGCGGGGCTGGGCGATCTGGTTTTGACTTGTACCGGCGATCTCTCACGCAACCGCAGCGTGGGCGTTGAACTCGGAAAAGGGCGCAGGCTTTCGGACATTATCGCGGGGATGCAGGGAGCGGTGGCGGAGGGCGTATTTACGACGAAAGCCGCGGTGGGTCTGGCGCGCAAGAAGAGCATAGAGATGCCGATTACGGAGCAGATGTTTGCCATCCTTGAAAATGGCAAGTCGCCGGAGAAGGCGATTGAGGAATTGATGACGCGGGCGGCACGGGCGGAGTAGGTTCATGCTTAGGTGACGGGTCACGGGTGACAAGACATTCTCTGATCCTGACGTAGGGCGAATTCAGAGCGAGGCCGGTTTGACTTTTCTAGATGCAGTCACCTGCTCTTGCTCTCTCCTGCTTAGGCTGCTATTTTCAGGGAGCCGGAACGGGGGGATTGCCCCCCTCGAGTGACAATCCAAAGGTCAGTTTGAGACGTACTTCAGGAGGGTGAAGATCGGCGTGCCGGGTGCTGACCCCAAAGCGATGGCAACGGACCTGGCGCTGGTGACGGCGATCCGGTCGGGCGACCAGAGCGCCATGGCGACGCTTTACGATCGCTATTCGTCGATCGTGTATGCGGTGGCGTTGCGGGTTTTGCAGGATACGGGTGCGGCTGAGGACGTGCTACAGGATATCTTCATGCAGCTTTGGCGCAAACCGGGAGCGTTCGACGCCAGCCGCGGAAACATGGCTGCATGGCTGGCGGTGATTGCGCGGCATCGAGCCATCGACGCGCTGCGACGACGGAAACCCGAAAACGATATTGCGGATGTGATCATCTCGGTCGAGCCAGACCTGGCCACGGAAGCCGACACCTCTCGCGCCATGGACAAGGTGCGCGGGGCTTTGGAGACGATGGCTCCTACGCAACGCTCGGCGCTCGAACTGGCATACTTTGAGGGGTTAACGCATTCCGAGATTGCGGAGAGAACCGGCGAGCCGCTGGGGACCATCAAAACGCGGATTCGCGCCGGATTGCTCTCGTTGAGGAAAGTGTTAGCCGCATGAGCGTGCACGAACGATTCGCGGACGACCTGGCGCTGCATGCGCTCGGCTCGCTGGAAGGGGGCGAGCGGGAAGCGCTGGAAAGGCATTTGGATGAGTGTGCTTCGTGCCGGCGCGAATTGGAACTTCTGCGTGGGGACCTCAGCTTTATCGCGCTGACGGCGGCGGGGCCGAAGCCGCCGTCGCGGGCGCGGGCGCGGTTGATGACGGCGATTGCCGCCGAGCCGCGGCTTCCCTCGGTTGTGAGTTTGCCCACGCCTCAGGGGCAGCGTTCATGGTGGCCGACCTTGGGATGGGTTGCGGCGGCGGCGCTGGCACTTTTGTGTGTCGGGCTCTTGTATCAGAATTCGGCCCTGCAACGGGACAGCGCTCGAATGCTGGCACAGTACCGGGCGCAGTTGGGCGATGAGGAAATCAAGCTCACGCAGGCCAACGAAGTGGTGGCCACGCTGCTGGATCCGGAGGCGCTCAAGATCGAACTGGTGGCGGTCGGTAGCAAGCCGCAACCGCGCGGTAAGGCTATTTATGAGCGTCGCAACCACAGCCTGATTTTTCTGGCCAGCAATTTGCCGGCTCTTCCGGCGGAAAAGATTTATGAGTTGTGGCTCTTCCCTGCCAACGGTGGCGCGCCTATTGCGGCCGGATTGTTCCGGCCGGATGCTCGCGGCAGCGCTACGGTGGTGAACCCTCCGCTGCCGGCTGGCGTCGAGGCTAAGAACTTTGCGGTGACGCTGGAGCCGGAGAGCGGCTCGCACGAGGCTCCTCGTGGAACGCCGGTGATTGTGGGCGTCGGCGGGTAAGCCGAAAATGCGTGTCAGGATGAAGCCTCAGCTTTATGTCCTCGGTTCCGGCCGCCTTCGGTTGGCTGTTTGATTCAGAACAAGGGGCGTCGGAGCGCCTGATTCCTCGCTGGCTCTTTTTGCGGGCTCTGGGGTGCATTTACTTTTCCGCTTTCTACTCACTTGTCTTTCAGATCCGCGGGCTGATTGGGCCGGAGGGAATTCTGCCGGCTGGCGAATACCTGAAAGCCGTTGCGCAATCACTGGGGCACATGCGGGGGCTCTGGTTTGCTCCCAGCTTACTTTGGTGGTCGAGCGGTTCGCACATGCTGCTGGCCTTGTGCTGGGTGGGCATGGGCGCGTCAGTCCTGCTGATTTTGAATTTCTGGCCGCGCGGAATGCTGGCAATCTGTTTCATTTGCTTTCTTTCATTCGTTAGCGCTGCGCAGGATTTTTCCAGTTACCAGTCGGATGGGATGCTACTGGAGGCTGGATTTATTTCTTTGTTCTTTGCGCCGCGCGGGGTGCGACCGGCGCTGGGGCTGAAGTCATCGCCGATACGCGCCAGTTTATTTCTGCTGCAGTGGGAATGGTTTCGTATTTACTTCGAATCGGGAGTGGCGAAGATTGCGGGCGGAGACATCGAATGGCGCAACTTCACGGCGATGGACGAGTACTACCAGAATGGTCCGCTGCCGACGTGGATCGGGTGGTACATGCAGCATCTGCCACACTGGTTTCATGCGTCCACGGTTTTTGCAACGCTGGCGCTCGAGGTGGGGTTGGTTTGCATGTTGTTCCTGCCGCGGAACTGGCGCATTGTGTGCTTCTTCATTGTGACTCCTTGGGAGCTGGGCGTTATTCTTACCGCGAATTATGCATTTCTCAACTACCTGGTGCTTAGCTTGGGAATTCTTTTATTGGATGACGGGTTTCTGCTGCGGTGGATCCCGCGCAGATTCTTGCCCGCAGTATGCAAGAGTCTAAAAGCTGACAGGGCTGCAATGAGTGCCGAGTCTCGGCCGACTGATACGCGGGGCGAAGAATCGCGATTGGAATCGATTCGACTGAAAGACTCCCGCAGCTTTAGGCAGAGGCTCAGACCTATACGGTTGTGGTTGGTGGCAGTCACTCTGGGCTGGATTTTCTATGCCACCACAACGCAACTGATCTGGATGTTCTTCCCCGCACCGCTGCCGACCGAGCCCGTGGCCGCACTGGAACCGTTTCGTATCGCCAATCGTTACGGGCTATTTGGCATCATGACGCGAGGGCGGTATGAGATCGAATTGCAAGGATCTGATGATGGGCACAGCTGGGTGGCCTATCCGTTTCGCTACAAGCCGCAGGATTTGCGTAAGCCGCCGGGAATTTATGCGCCTTATCAGCCACGATTCGATTGGAATCTCTGGTTTGCTTCGTTAGGCTCATGGCAGGATTATCCGCTTGTGCTCAAGACCGAAGTACGTCTACTCACGAACGATCAGGATGTTCTTGCCTTGTTTGCGAAAAATCCGTTTCCTGGGCAACCGCCTCGGCAGATTCGCGCCGTCCTCTGGCAATATTGGTTTACCAGCATGTCTGAAAAGCGGGAGCAAGGTTTATGGTGGCGTCGTCAATCCCTGGGACTGTACGCACCGACGATCGAACGCGAAGATGATGGCGCTCTGCGGGAGATTGAGTTGCCGGAGGCGGGTGCGCGAGAATGAAGTCAATTCCTGACAAGAGTCGGAGCGGATGCGTGATTGGCGCGGGGCCTAACGGCCTGGCGTCGGCGATTACGTTGGCGCAGGCGGGAATGCATGTTGACGTGTTTGAGGCCGAGCCGCAGGCGGGCGGAGCGGCTCGGACCTTACGATTGACGCTCCCGGGATATCTGCACGACTTTGGATCAGCTGTGTATCCGCTGGGCGCGGGGTCGCCGTTTTTTTCTTCGCTGTCGCTGGAGAACCATGGGCTGGAGTGGATCCACTCTCCCGCGGCTTTGGCGCATCCGTTGGATGACGGAACAGCGGTTATTCTCGAACGCGATCTGGGCCAGGCGGAGGCAGAACTGGGAGCGGATGGCAAGGCTTGGTGTGAGCTGATGCGTCCGTTTGCCGAGCACTGGTGGGAACTGGCTGACGATGTGCTGGGGCCATTGCGGCTGGGGCTGCCACGGCATCCACTGTTGCTGGCGAAGTTTGGGTTTTGGGCGTTACGTTCGGCGCGGACGCTGGCGCGCGATGTTTTTCGTCAGGAGCGGGCCAGGGCTGTGTTTGCGGGGATTGCCGCACATTCGGTGCTCAGCCTGGATAAAGTTTCTAGCGCCGCAGCGGGAGTGTTGCTGGGAGCGGCGCTGCATTCGGTGGGATGGCCGATTCCGCGCGGAGGAGCGCAATCGATCACGGAATCGTTGTGCAGCTACCTTGCGACTTTGGGGACGAGCGTCACGACCTCGACGCGAATTGAAGATTTTGCAGCGCTGCCGAATTCGACTGCGAAGTATGACGTCACGCTTTGGGATGTCACCCCGCGTCAGTTGCTGCGACTGGCGGCCGAGAAGCTGTCTGGGTCGTATAGGAAACAGTTGTCCCGATACAGATACGGGCCAGGAGTATTCAAAGTGGACTACGCGCTGCGCGAGGCGATCCCATGGAAAGCGGCAGAATGTTTGCGGGCGGCCACGGTGCATCTGGGCGGCAGCTTTGAGGAAATCGCGGCGTCTGAAGCGGCCATGAGGAATGGAGAACATGCGCATCGGCCTTTTGTTCTTCTCGCGCAGCCCAGCCTTTTCGACTCTACACGCGCGCCCGCGGGCAGACATACGGCATGGGCCTACTGCCATGTTCCGAACGGATCTACTTTCGACATGCTACCGCGGCTTGAAGGGCAGATCGAACGTTTTGCGCCGGGGTTCCGCGAGTGCGTTCTGGCGCGGAGAGTATTTTCTCCAGCGGCGCTGGAGGAGATGGACGCGAATCTTGTGGGTGGCGACGTTGGCGGTGGAGCGATGGATTTGCGACAGCTTTGGTTTCGACCTACGTGGCGGCATTATGCGACGTCGGCGCCGGACATCTATCTGTGTTCGTCTTCGACACCGCCTGGTGGAGGAGTGCACGGAATGTGCGGCTATCATGCGGCGCGACTGGCGTTGTCGCGAATGGGAGGATAGAGGTCGCGCGGAGACGAAGTCGACTCACGTCCGAATACAAACACGGATCGGGAAATTGTCTGGACAATCCGGTGCGGTCCAAACTCATAGGTTCAGTTCGTGCGATAAGATGAACCCGCAAATTCATCGTATCCATACAGGAATTTCTGTATTCCGCCGGCAATACGCAGGCCTCCATAATTTCGTGTTTCCAGTTTGCTTATCTGTTTCGTCTCTAGCCGGTGTGGCGGCGTTTATCCGCGAGGGCACAACAACTCAACGGGCCGCGTGCAGGTCCGGCCCTTGAGTCGATTCATTATAAAGAAGTCGGCCGTGGAGCGACAACATCTCCAAAATTGTCGGGGGGGAGAGCGCCGATGATGACAATTTCACTGCGGCCGATTGTTCTCCATCCCACCAACTGATTGCTTTTCCGGAGCATCCCATACCTACGCCGAGCGAGACGGATTTTCGCGCAGGCGCTTTTTCGCTCGCCAGCAGAAGAGGCGCGGGCGCTATTTTGGAAACCGGGTCAATCGGCGCCTATGCATTTATCCGTATGCCTTGTTCTTATGTTCAGCGCGCTGGCTGGCAGCGCACAGGTGTCTACGACGGGTCCGCAAGCACTTTATGACGGGCAAACTGTAACCGCCGTCGATCTGATTGCCAGTCCGCATCGCGATGTGGAAGTTCTGCGGGGCTGGGTCGCGCAAGAATCGGGAGAGCCCTACTCCCAGGATAAGGTGCTCGACAGCATTTCAACGCTGCAGGAAAAGGGTGGCTTCGAAAAAGTCACGGTCAACGTCGTTCCCGACGTCGACGGGTTGCGACTGAACTTCATTCTTGAACCGGCTTACTATCTGGGCGTGATCGATTTTCAGGGAGTGACGAAATCCCTTTCCTACACCCGACTGCTCCAGACCGTGAACCTGCAAGACGAGGACCCTTACGACCAGTCGCGGATTCCCGTCGCCCATGCCGCATTAGTTAAATTTCTGCAACACAATGGATACTTTGAGGCGAAAGCGGAGGTGACTCCGCAGATCGACGACGCTCACCACATCGTGAATGTTACTTTCTCGGTGGCGATGGGAAAGCAGGCAAGAATCGGGACGGTGGCGCTCGAAGGGACTTCCGGAACCGAGGAGGCCTGGCTCCTCGACAGAACTCGCTCGCTGCGCGCACGATTCACTGGCGGATTGCTGAAGCCGGGCAAACCGTACAGCCCAGAGCGCATCGCTTCCGCAACCAAATTGATCAAGTCGTCGCTCGCCAGTCAGCACCGGCTGGCCAGCAAGGTCAACGAGGTACCTCCGCAATACCATGCCGACACGAACCGAGTAGACGTCGCGTTCAAAGTTGATGTTGGACCGGTCGTGCTAATTCGAGCGACGGGCGCACGGCTTTCGCGCATCCCTTTTATGTCGGGCCGGCTGATGAAGAAATTGATTCCGGTCTATTCCGAACATGCGATTGACAACGACCTGGTGCAGGAGGGACAACAGAATCTCATTGACTATTTTCAGAAGAAGGGTTTCTACGATGTCAAGGTCGACGCCGATTTTCAAAGACAAGGCGACCAGCTCTCTCTGTTATACAAGATCGATCCCGGCAAGAAGCATAAGGTCGGGCGCATTGCATTTCACGGCAACTACCAGATTGCTGCCAAGGAGTTGATGCCAACACTTGCGATCCAGCCGTCTCACATCTGGTCACACGGAAGCATCAGCCAGAAGCTGCTGAAGCAAAGCGTTGCCAACCTGCAAACCTTTTATCGCGACAAGGGCTATGAGGACACAAAAGTCAGCTCGCTGGTCGCAGAACACGAACCCAAGATCGACGTTACCTTTGAAATTGACGAAGGTAAGCAGACGCTGGTAGATGCTATCCAGATCACCGGCAATCATAGCATCCCCCAGAATCAATTAACTGCGCCCAAAGGGTTTGAACTCAAAACAGGCGGCGCTTTTTCTCCTCGGAAAATGACCGACGACCGCAACCGCATTTCGGCCACTTATTTTGAGCGCGGCTATCTTAATGCCGAGGTAAAGGCTACCGTAACTCGCCGTCCTCATGATCCTCAGCGTGTCGATGTCAGTTACGCAATAACGGAACGACAGATCGTCCGCATCAGCGACATCGTCTATTTGGGGCAAAAACGGACACGCGCATCGTTGATCGCAAAAACAGCGAACCTGCGGACAGAAGCTCCGATGGAGAGGGGCAAACTGCTGGTGGCGGAGAGCAGACTTTATGACTTGAATGTGTTCGATTGGTCCAGTGTGGGGCCGAGAAAGCCGATCACCGACCAGACCGATGAAGATGCGCTGGTGAAAGTTCATGAAGCCAAGCGCAACGAAATCACCTACGGTTTCGGATTCGAGGTGTCGCATCGCGGCGGAAATATTCCGACGGGAACCGTGGCCGTGCCAGGATTGCCGGCGGTCGGACTGGGCAGCAATCAGATCGCGCCCAGCCAGTCTGCGTTTGCCAGTCCGCTCGGTTCGGTGGACTTCACACGGCGAAACATGCGGGGTTTGGCGGAAACGGTGAGCGCGTCGATTCTGCTTTCGCGTCTGGATCAGCGTGTGCTCACGACTTACCTGCAGCCTCACTTTCTCGGCTCGGGATGGAGTTCGCTGAGCAGTTTTTCCATCGAGCGAACGACGGAAAACCCGCTGTTTGCGGCCGGGTTGGGTGATATGTCATTTCAGGTGGAGAAGCTCCTCGATCGGAAGAGCAATACCCGGCTGCAACTGCGCTACGATTTCAACAGAACCTCGCTGTCGCATTTGCTGGTGGCGGAATTGGTACTGCCGCAAGACCGGAACGTCCATCTTTCCACAATCTCGGGCACACTGATTCGCGACAGCCGTGACAAGCCGTTGGACGCGCATCACGGCGTGTTTTCAACGCTGGATCTGCGAATGACGCCGGTGACTCTCGGCTCGAGCGCGACGTTTACCAAGCTCTTCGGGCAGTACTCGCATTACAAACCATTTCATTCGCTGGTCTTTGCCAACAGCGTGCGTCTCGGATTGGCGAAAGCGTTTGAGGCGAGTTTCGTGCCGACCAGCCAGCTCTATTTTTCTGGCGGCGGAACGTCTTTACGCGGCTTCCCCATAGATCAAGCGGGGCCGCAGCGCCTCGTTCCATTCTGCAATGTGCTTAAGAATCAAGCCGGATGTGTAAATGTCACGTTGCCCGTTGGCGGCAGGCAGCTCTTTATTTTGAACTCCGAGGTTCGCTTTCCGATCAGAATCATGAAACAGCTGGGAGGAGTTGCGTTTTATGACGGTGGGAATGTGTACAGCGCTATTAACTTCAACAACTTTCTCAACAACTACTCTAATACCGTGGGCGTAGGACTACGATATGCGACACCGATTGGTCCGATTCGGGTCGACTTAGGACGGAACCTTAACCCTGTTCCGGGTATCAACGCGACACAATATTTTATAACTCTAGGTCAGGCATTCTAACTATGCGATGGCGGCGAATCATTTTATGGACATTGACGGCCCTGATCGTGCTGCTGCTGGTTGCGTCGGTGGCCGGATATCTATTTCTGAAAACTGCAACTTTTCAGCGGCTGGCTCTCGGCACGATCATCCAGAAAGCGAACCAGGCAACGGGCGGTCGCATGGAGATTGGAGGATTTGACTTTCAGCCGTCGACGCTCACTGCGCATCTTTATAACATCACGTTACACGGTACCGAGGGACCCTCCCAGCCGCCCCTGTTACATGTCGACGCACTTACTGTAGGCCTGAAGATCGAATCGCTGTTTCGGCGCGAGGTCACGTTGAGCGAACTTTTGATCACACATCCGTCGGCCTATGTTTGTGTCGATCGCGAGGGCAGAAATAATATTCCCAATGCTCCGCCTGAGGCGGGCCACAACCACACCCGCATTTTTGATATGGCTGTGGGGCATGTGCTTCTCGCTGGCGGGGGTGTCACTTATAAGGATACTGTTACTCCGCTTGAGGCGGAGTTGTACGGTGCGCGCACAGAGATACATTTCGACCGGCTGGCGCGGCAGTATAGCGGGGTGTTTTCGTACAGTGATGGACGGTTGCGCTACGCGGGACAGGCAGTTATGCCCCACAACCTCAACGCCGCCTTTGATGCCACGCCCTCGCGCTTTTCGCTGAAGTCGGCCGTATTGAATGTAGGTTCATCGGCTCTATCGCTGAATGCGGACGTGACCAATTTCAGTAACCCTGTCGTCACGGGGCAATACGACATTCGGATTCACGCTCAGGACTTTAACGCGATGATGCACGCCGCCCGGACGGCCGGCGATGTTTTTCTGTCAGGCACCATCGGGTATTGGAATCTGACTAACCAACCACTGCTGCGTCGCCTCACCATTAGCGGGCGGATGGCAAGCGAGCAATTCGCGGTATCCGCCGCGCAAGGACGACTTGATTTGCGTAAGCTGGAGGGTCGCTACCAACTCGCGAACGGAGGCTTACAGATTCGCGATTTCGGTTTCAGCGTGCTTGGCGGAATGGTCATCTCCGAAGCGGATATTAACAATATCGATGCCACCGCCGTAGCACGCGTGCGCGCCACCGTGCGGAGACTTTCTCTGGAAGAAGCTCAACGCGCATCGCGTGATCTCAACCGCCAAGGCGTAAGAGTTGCGGGAAGGCTGGACGGAAGTGCGGAAGCCTCTTGGAGCGGCAACCTCAGCCATCTTCTAGCCCGCGTCGATCTGAACTTAGTTGCGCCCACCGGTACGCAGCCAGCGACGATTGTTCCGGTTACTGGATCGATCCACGCTTCTTACGACGGGGCTAGCGGCGGCTTGGCACTGCGGCAGACCACCTTGCGTATTCCCGCGGCAACTGTCAGTGCGCAGGGCCAGGTCAGCGATCATTCGAACTTACTCGTGCAATTGCGGGTCGAGGACTTGCACCAACTGGCCACTTTGCTCGCCGGTTTCGGGAGCGGCCAAACGGCAGCCATGGAGATCACGGGCGCGGCATCGTTGCAGGCCAACGTGCGAGGGTCTTTGCGGCGACCCATGCTTGAGGGGCAGTTGAGCGCCGAACATCTGACGGTCCACAGCAGCCAGTGGAAGAGCGCAGCTTTTCACTTCAACGCTAATCCATCCAGGCTGGCCATACAAAACGCGGTGCTGATGAACGCGCACCAGGGCAAGGCGTCGTTCAGTGGCACGTCAGCCTTACACAACTGGAATTACCTATCCACAGACTTGATTACAGTTAACCTATCTGTGCAACGACTCGCAATCGCCGACTTACAACAGCTGGCGAATCTACACTATCCAGTGTCTGGGGATTTGTCGGCAGACTTGTCGTTTCGCGGATCGGAACTTAGTCCGGCGGGCAATGGCACGGCACGAATCGATAACGCTCGCGTGTATGGGGAACAGTTCCAGCATCTGGCCACCACGTTTCGCGCAGATAAAACCTCTATCAGCTCGACGCTCGATGCCAGCATCGCCGCAGGAACCGCGAAGGCCTCGATCGCTTACACTCCCAAGACCAAGGCGTATGCAGTGCGACTGAATGCTCCGTCTCTTGACCTCAAGAAGCTCCAGGTTGTTGGGGAAAAGAACCTGGGAGCAACCGGCTCATTGACGATTGAGGCCAGCGGCGACGGGACTTTAGACAATCCACAGCTTACGGCTTCATTGTCGATACCTCGATTACAGGCGCGCGGCAAGTCGATTTCACAGCTAAAAGCCGATGTCAGAGTGGCAAACCAGCGCGCCGACCTTACCGTCGATTCGAATATCGCAGAGGCGTCTGTGCGCTCCCACGCTACCGTCAGCCTGAGCGGCGACTATTATACGGAGGCGTCGATTGATACAACGGTAGCGCCTCTCAATCCGCTGCTGGCTATGGTTGTCAGCGATTTGCCGCAAGGTTTTCAGGGCGAGACGGAGTTGCATGCTACGTTGAAGGGGCCGCTGAAGGATAAGTCGCAAATCGAAGCGCACCTTACCATCCCCATTCTTAAAGCTAGCTATCAATTTTCTCAAAGTCAGGCTCCCGGAAACCAAGCGCTCGAGATCGGAGCTGCAAGGCCGATTCGGGTCGATTACTCGCATTCCGTGATTACCTTGCAACCGGCAGAGATTCGAGGCACCGATACTTCTCTGCGGGTGCAGGGGAACATGCCCTTCGGGGGCCCGACGACTGTCAACCTCAGTGCGACCGGTTCGATCGATGTCCGGATCGCTCGAATGTTTGCTCCGGATATCCAGAGCGGTGGCACTCTTTCGCTCGACGTTCATGCCTCAGGAACGGCGACCGACCCAGCGGTCGAGGGTAAGGTGCAACTTCAGAAGGTCAGCTTTTCTACTCCCACCGTTCCACTGGGTGTACAGGACTTTAATGGAACCCTCGCCATCAACAATAACTCGGTGCAACTTGTGGATGTGGCCGGTCAAGTCGGTGGCGGCAGGATGTCTCTCGGAGGATCGATCTCATACCGGCCTAATTTGCAATTTTATCTCACGATGCAGAGTAACTCGGTCCGGCTCCTTTATCCCGACGGGCTCCGCAGTGTGCTCGATGCGAGCCTGGTACTCAATGGCACTAAAGATGCTTCGGTCGTGAGCGGCCGAGTGCTGATCGACGGCCTCTCATTTACACCCGACTTCGATCTCTCGAAATTCAGCGACCAGTTCAGTGGCAATTCAATTCCTTCGCAGCCGGGCATCGAAGATAACATCAAGCTGGCGGTAGACGTACAGTCGAAGGGTAACTTGAGCGCTTCCAGCTCTCAACTTACTCTGGAAGGACAGGCTAATCTGCAAGTTAGCGGTACCGTGGCGAATCCAGTGGTTATCGGGCGAACAAATCTTACTTCGGGCGAAGTTTTCTTTCGCAATATACGCTACCAGTTACAACGCGGCATTATCACGTTCGACAACCCGAATGAGACCGAGCCGGTATTAAATATCTCGGCGACGACGACGATTGAACAGTACAACCTTACATTGACTATGCGGGGCACGCTGGATAAGTTGATGACCTCCTACACCTCGGATCCTCCGCTGGCCACGGCGGACGTCATTAACCTGATTGCGCAGGGGCATACCACGCAGGAGCAGATTGGAGGCGGCCAGAGCACGGATTCAATCATCGCCTCGCAGGTGACGGGTCAGGTTGCGGGCGGCATTCAACACCTTGCCGGATTGTCGAGCCTGCAGATCGATCCGCTGCTGGGCGGGAATAATCAGAACCCATCGGCTCGGGTTGCGCTGCAACAGCGGGTGACTAAGAACTTTCTATTTACCTTTTCCACTGATCTTTCGCAACCGGGAACGGAGTTGGTGCAGGGTGATTACCAGATCAGCAAGCGATGGTCAGTCAGTTTGACGCGCGACGAACTGGGAGGGGTTTCAGTGGATGGCAAATTTCATCAGAAGTTCTGAAGCTGTACTTGGTGACCCTGAAGATTATGCGGCGCGCGGATTCGGCGCGTGGGCCGGCTCGGCGAGTGGTTGCTCGGGTCGTCGGGCGCGTTGCCGGGCCAATTCCGCGTTAAGCTCCGCTCCGGCCAGGAAGATGAAATAAGCCCAATAGAGCCAGGTCATCAGGGCCATCAAACCGGCTAAGGTTCCATAGATGCGGTTGTAGTTGGCAAAGTAGCGAAAGTAGAGTCCTAACAGGTAGGACAATCCTATCCATGCGGCAACGGCCAAAACGGCTCCGGGAAGAGTCGCCCGAAAGTGTTGTTTCAGGTTGGGTGCCAGATAATAAATTGTCTGTACGGCAAGCAAAATAAAGAACACGCCGATCGTCCAGTGGATGAACGGCCACAACATTACGAAGAGCGACGCCAGCGACAACTGGCTGCCGATCCACTCACCTGCCCGCGGTCCTACAACCATCGCCGCGATGGCTATTATCAGGAACATACCGGTGATCGTCGCCAGGCCGAGGGCCAGCAAGCGCGTCTTCCAAAAAGGGCGACTGTCGGGGACATCGTAGGCAATATCGAGGGAGTCGATCATTTCGTCGAAAGCAGAAGACAACACCCACAGAGTGCCGATGGTTCCGAGCGAGAGCCATGCGCGGAGGTTGGCGCCGAGCAGTCCAATGAGAACGGAGTAGACGAGTGACATCGTGCCGTGAGGGACGACTCGGGCCATGGCGACCAGCGCATCGGAAAAAAAGTTGGGCACGGGAATATAAGACATGACCGCGGAGAGAAGGATGAGAGCGGGAAAAATACCGAAGATGGTGTAATAAGACAGGGCCGCCGCGGAACGGAATGTCGTATTCTCCAGCAAGCCGTGTCCGGTGCGTGCGGCCGCGTTCTTATATTCGGCCAAGGTCACGGCCCTACGATGGACTTATTGCAAGGCAATTGCTATCGAGCAAAATCCGGGCAGAGCCTACAGCGAGTGCTGTAGCGCGCAACCACGGCGCGCAAGAGTTGATCTAAGCGACAGGACTAAACAATACCAACTACCTTCAAATGAACACGCACCCACATTTCCGAAGCATTTTGCTATCCGCTCAGCGCATGGGCGATACGTTTTTCGATCGACTGCCCTCGCTCGTTCTCGCGGCCATTGTTTTCATAATGTTCTACTGCGTCAGTATTCTGGCCAGCCGGCTAATTCGACGTGCAACCCAGACGCGGCGGCAGAACCTTGGCATGGTTTTCGCCCGCCTGGCCGGCGCCGCTATTATCCTGTTGGGCTTCCTGGTGGCGTTCTCCATCGTCGCTCCTTCGTTTCAGGCCGGCGATCTGATCAAGGTTCTCGGGATCGGCAGCGTCGCCATAGGATTCGCGTTTCAGAATATATTGCAGAATTTTCTTGCTGGCTTGCGATTGCTGTGGGCGGAGCCGTTTCGCGTCCGAGACCAAATCAAGCAGGACGCATTCGAAGGCACTGTGGAGGCGATTCAAGCCCGAGCCACCACGATCAGGACCTACGATGGAAAGCGGGTTGTCATTCCCAATGCGTCGCTGTTCACGAACTGGTGACGGTTAACACGGCGTTCGAGAGCAGACGGTGGGAGTATGACCTCTCGGCGAAAGTCCCGGCCACGGCCGAATTGATCGCGCTCAAGTCTCTTATTGTCGACACGGTCAATAAGGTCGAAGGGGTTCTGGCGGATCCGCCTCCGGAAGCCCTGGTCATCGACCTTGGCGCACCGGATTCTGACACCGTCAAGTTGCACATCACCTGGTGGGCCAAATCTTCGCGGCACCAGCAGATGATGGGTTCGGAAGATCGCGTGTTGAGCGCGATTCGTAAGGCACTCCAGCGTCAGTGAGTTGAAGAAGCCCACGAGACAAGAACTCGAGCGGCTTAGGACTCGGGCCCGCGCAAGCAGTGGTGGACCGTCACTTGCGACCGACAGCATCGTTCATTTTCTTGCGATCTAGAAATAGCTGAACGAAGACTCCTGAAATCAGGGCGCAGATAAATCCCAGCCACGACCAGAGCACGCTTTTCTCTTTCCATCCCAGGCCAAAGACAAAAATGCTGAGAAGACTCATCACTGTCGTGAGAAACGCTCTCACTCTCATGGGACAGCCTCGAGTGGACTCGTGACCTTAGAGGATGGCCGAGCCGCCATGAAGAACCCTCCTCTAACAACTGTAAATCCTATCTACAAATATCTTACGCTTGCGTGCAGATCGTCCGCGATTCCTGTCAGAGAGCTCAAACCAATTGATTCCGTCACCTGTGACTGCGGTCAGATTCTGGCCCAAACGAGCGGCGGGAGGACTCGAGGGCTGGCAAACCTTCCATTGAGCACCGACATCCAAAATTGCCAAGAGGAGTGCAATCCCTTGCGAGCGCAATTGCTGCATCTTCCGAAGATCATCCTCGCCTGGCTCAGTGTGTGTGCCATCGCGGGATGGCAAATCGCGTGCCAGGGGGTTCAATCTAAGAACCAGACGCCTGTTCCCGCGGGCCAGCCTGTGTTTAACCACGTGGTGCTGGTGGTGGAGGAGAATCATAGCTTCTCGGAGGTCATCGGCAATTCTTCCATGCCGTACTTCAACAGGTTGGCCTCGGAATACGGGCTGGCAACGCAGTATTTCGCCAACGGGCACCCGTCGATTCCAAACTATTTCATGCTTACGACCGGCGAAACAGAGACCTTCGATGACAATTTCTCGGGCGTGATCAGCGACGACAACGTGGTTCGTGAACTCGCGAATGCTGGCAAGACCTGGAAGTCGTATGCCGAGTCTCTCCCTTCGGCGGCGTATCTGGGTAGCGATACCGGGCTTTACCTGCGGCATCACAACCCGTTTACTTATTTCTCGGACGTGCAAAACGATAGCGCACAGATGGCAAATATCGTGCCATTTACGCAATTTGCGGTGGATCTGGCGAATGACGCGCTGCCTCAATATTCTTTTGTTGTCCCCGATATCATGGACGATGCGCATAATGGCACGCTGGCGCAGGCCGATGCGTGGCTTGCCAGCAATATTGCGCCGCTCCTGGCCAACCCTGCGTTCCAAAAAAGTGGTCTGCTGATTATTACGTGGGATGAGGGAGATCAAAGCGACGTCAGGAACGGCGGAGGACAGATCGCAACGCTCATCATCAGTTCGGCGGCGAAGAAGGGGTACCAGTCACAAGCCCTCTACCAGCACCAAAGCGCCATGAGGCTAACGCTCGCAGGCCTGGGAGTGGACAGCTTCCCGGGTGCGGCTGCCACGGCGCCTGATATGACGGAATTCTTTGTCGGCCAGTAGATTCCGCATCTTGCCGCCGCGGGTCCAGTCGACATATCGGTCCTGAATAGCGAGTGGTACAACCCCCCGAAGCGAGCTTAGAATCTGATTAGGTAGAAGTGTCCGCCGAATCCGCACCGGCCGGTGAGAGAGTTGGCTCTGGACGATCGGCTCCCGAAAGTGGGCTCGCTTTTGGAAAGAAGGTTTGTATGAGCACATCCGACCTGGTTAGAAAATCTGCATTGTTGTTTGCGGCTTGTATTGCCATGGCTCTGATCCCGGTTTCGGGATTCGCCCAGCACGGAGGCGGGGGTGGTGGACACAGTGGGGGCGGGGGTGGAGGCTCCCATGGCGGAGGCGGGGGCGGTTTTTCTGGTGGAGGATTTTCGGGTGGCGGGCGATCAGGCGGATCCTACAGTGGCCGGTCTGCTTACGGAGGACGCGAGGGCGAAGGCTATCGTGGCAGTGCGGGTGGGTATCGCGGTGAGGGCCGGGGTTATGGCGGTGAGTCGGCGTCGCGTGGAATGGCGGGACGCGGGCCCGAAGGCGGCCGTGAATCAGGATCGATGGGAAGTCGATCCTCGAATATTCGTCCGGCAATCACTGATGGGCAATGGCACTCCTTCGGAAACGCTGGCAGTTCCGCGCATTCAGGTGAAGCTCGTGGTGCCGGCGGCAATCTCACTGCTCGCAACGAGGGTGCCAGCAATGGCAATTGGCATTCTTTTGCCTCATCGAGAGGAACAACTGGTTCCTTTGCAGGTAACTCGCGTGGAGCAAGCTTTGGCCGCGGCATTGGTGGATACGGCGGAAGAGGCGGTTGGGGCGGCTATGGGGGCTGGGGTTGGGGCCGTAGGGGCTGGGGCGGCGGTTGGGGTTGGGGCTGGGGCGGCTTGGGATTCGGGTTCTGGGGGCCTTACTGGGCTTGGGGATGGGATCCGTGGTGGTATAACCCGTACTGGTATGGGGCCTACTCCTACTATCCGGATTACAGCTACGACTGGGGTAACAATCCTCCGCCGTATCGTCCTAGCGACTCGCAATCATCGAGCGACCCGAATGCGAACCTTAGCCCGAACTTTGGCTTGAGTCCGAGTGCGGAGGATGATGGGGGACAGGGCGATCTGAATCCTGGGATGGACGTTAGCGTTACAGGTTCGACCTAGACTCGTCAGGGACCGAAGGCGCTTCTCTAAAAGTACCTATGCGGCACGCCGAAAGGCGTGCCTTGGTACGAATTGTGTTGATTGATCAGCAGTTGACTCCGGAAACTTAGTCTGCGGCTTTGACTTGGGCAACGCGGCGCTTGCTGCCGGATCGCAGCGGCTCACGGATTTCCTGGATGCGGGATGTGATAATTGGCGCGCTGTACGCGGGATGGTGGAATTCGAGGTGCATGCCGCGACCGATGAAGCGAACCTTCAGCATGGAGCCTCCCCATGTCGAACCAGCGATAATCACCTGCACGGGTTGCGGACAATACTCGGGATGGCCGGAGATGAGCGCTACTCCTTCGCCTAAAAGCAGCGCCGTATAAGAATGATGTTGAGTCTGAATCTGCAGGATCGTATCTGGGGGTAAGGCTTCGAGGGACACGCCTCCCTCAATTTCGGACTGGACGATATTGCCGTTAACCTCGTCCCCGAGATTGGGATGCGGCATGAACATTGTCCCACTCGTCCCCTACGTATTGCTTCACTGTACCGAGGTTCGCTGGAACTCACAACTGCAATATTCATTGTGACAATACTTTGGTCAGGGTACTTTTGGCCTCAGAAGTGGTCCTCCACGGGCCGGCCGGAATGTTCCAAGGCGCGGGCTTGAATGGCGCGATCCCATGGTCCCCCTTGCCAGTCATCCTTCTTTTGCTCGGTGGCAAGCCATAGCGGCAGGGTCATCATAAGACGTCGGCTGAGCGAGTATAAATAGGGTTCATAGAGGAGTCGAAGCTCCGACAGCTTCGCGACGGCGCCGGGATCGGAGGGGCCGGCGGCTAAAGTTACCCCGTGCGCAAGGAGAGTGGAGCGCAGGCTTGCCAGGCCTTCTCCGTCGAGCCTCGCGGCATCATGCGGACTGTATTCGGCGTTCGCGACCTGTGCCAAGTCGACGGCGGCGTGCCGCGCCATGGCAAACGTCAACTTTGCCTGGTCGGGATGAATGCCACCTACGCCGGTGATAACGAGGGAGGTAACGTCGAGCATCGTCGTCAACGCGCTCAACCAGGATTGATTTACATGCTGCGACCGGAAAAAAAGCAACACCGGGTAGGAAATGTGGCTAGACAGGAGGTCGGCGGACCAGCGCTCCCAATCGCGAAAAATATGGTCGATCACGGTTTGATCAGGACAGCAGCCGAGGCGGCCGAGAAATTCGGAGGCGGAAGGCGGCGATCCAGCGCGGGCATCGAGCAACGAAATTTCAATCTCGCGCGCGGCGAAAGAGTTGTAGATAACCGGCAGGTATCCTATAACAACTCCCAGGAAAGCGAAGCCCATGCCCGCTTCCATCACCGCGAGTGTGCGAGCAGCGGCGTTATTGGGAGTGATGTCGCCATAACCGAGGGTGAAAAAGGTCTCTCCACTTAGATAAATGAGTTTGCCGAAGGAGATGGTTTCGTTGCCGAGCGACACGTGCTCGCCGAAGCCATACTGCACGCAGGCGAAACCGAAGATCAGTCCGAGCGCCCAAAAGCCGAGGAGTGGAAACAGCGACACCGGGCCATAGTAGGCGAGAAAACCCTCGCGGCGGTTCGGAGACTTGATGTGGCGAGATACTGCGGTCCAGAGGCGCCAGGTTTTCCTGTAGAACAGAATCGAGATGCGAAAGAAATTGCGCTTGATGCGCCGCGGCAGGACGACGGTTTCAAAGGCATCCATGAGGATGACGAAGATGAGAAGGATTCCGCCAATCGAGGCCCACCAGTGCATAGGATGAGGTTTCAGATGACGCGGGGATGATAGCAGATTCAGAAAGGAAGGAGACGGCCGGGGAGATCATTTCGATTCCGATGACGCGGCTGATAAAATTCTAGGTCGAGGGGCAACCATGAAATTTGGCGTCATTATCTTTCCCGGCTCGAACTGCGATCACGATGCCTTTTGGACCATTCAGCAGGTGGCCAAACAGCCAGTAACTTTTCTGTGGCACGACTCGCATGATCTGCAAAACTGCGACGCCATCATCGTTCCGGGTGGGTTCGCTTTTGGCGACTATCTGCGCACTGGCGCGATCGCCAAGTTCTCTCCCGTAATGGAATCGGTGCGCAAGTTCGCCGACGGTGGTGGACTGGTGCTCGGCATCTGCAACGGCTTTCAGATTCTGTGCGAGGCAGGATTGCTGCCCGGCGCGTTGATGCGCAACGTCGGCCTGAAGTATGTTTGCAAGCCCGTGCATGTGCGGGTCGAGAATAACGAGACTCCGTTTACCAGTGCTTGCCGCACGGGCGAAGTGCTCACCATTCCGATCGGCCACATGGAAGGCAATTATTTCTGCGATGAGCCGACGCTCGCGGAATTGAAGCGTGAGAACCGCATCGTCTTTCGCTACGCGAATGCGCAGGGTGAAATTACGCCGGAAGCGAATCCTAATGGATCGCTGGAAAATATCGCCGGCATCTGCAGCCCGGGACGCAACGTGCTCGGCATGATGCCCCATCCCGAACGGGCCGCGGAACCCGAACTCGGCGGGACGGATGGGTGCAAGATTTTCGAGTCGCTGGCCGGAGTGATGGCAGTGAAGTAGTCGTGGTCCAAGGGTATTGTGCCAACCTTGCTTCTGATCACCGCCTCTTCCCCCGAGATCCAGAAAGTAAGGCGTTCTCGTGTCCTCAACTTCCAGCAGATCACCATGCCGTATCTGGCCGCTTTTGTTCCGCCGCATTGGACTGTGTCCCATGTCGATGAGGCCGTGAGTCCGGTCGATTTGGGAGTGCATGCCGATCTGGTCGCGATTACCTTTCATACTCCGAGCGCGCCGCACGTCTACGCCATGGCCGACCGGTTTCGGCAGCGGCGAATTCCGGTGGTGTTGGGCGGACCTCATGTCACGCTGATGCCGGATGAAGCGCAGGCGCACGCGGATGTAATTTTCGTCGGCGAGGTTGAATCCAACTGGCCACAATTTCTCTGCGACTTTGAAGTGGGACGCCATCGCCGCAGGTACTCTGCCTCTATCGCCCCGTCACTGGAACATGCGCCGATGTCTCGCAAAGACCTGTTTCACCGGCGCGATCACACCAGTGGAGTTCTGTTTGCCACGCGTGGTTGCCCGCACGTTTGCGATTTCTGCACTCTTGTTGTTATGTATAAGAGTCAAGTGCGCCAGCGGCCCGTGGAAGCTGTCGCGCAAGAGTATGCCTCCTTTTCCGGCAAGGTCATCATCCTGTGGGATGACAACATAGCGAGCGACATGGAGTACGCCAAGAAGTTGTTCCGGGCGCTGACTCCCTATGGCAAGTGGTGGAGCAGCCAGGCCAGCATTCATGCCGCTCAGGACGACGAGTTTCTTGAGTTGGCTGCGAGAAGCGGCTGCAAGCAACTATTCGTCGGACTTGAGTCAATCTCGCAAGGGAGCTTGAATGAGGTGCGGAAGCGCTTCAATCGGGTTTCTGACTACGCCAGCGCGATTGCGCGAATCCATGCGCACGGCATAGCAGTGCAGGCAGGTATTGTGTTCGGTTTTGATAGCGATGAGACCGCAGTCTTCAGCGAAACGCTGGACTTCCTGGAGGCGGCAGGAGTACAGAATGCGACCTTCAACATTCTGACTCCCTTTCCAGGAACGCGGTTGTTCCAACGTCTGGAAACAGAGGGCCGTATTCTGACGCGCGATTGGAGCAAGTACAACGGCCGCGCAGACGTAATCTTCCAACCTAAACAAATGAGTCCAGCCGAGCTCCTGGCAGGATATCAGTATGCCAACCGGCGCTTCTATTCATGGAGAAGCATAGGCCGGCGCTTATGGCGGTCACCCGTCGGGCTTTCATGGGCCTTGCCCGTGAACTTGGCCTATGCACTCGCGTTCGCGGCGGCTCGAAACAATTAAGAAGTGTTCTAGAACGCCCAGCGCAGAAGCGTTGCTCCGCTCGTGAAGCCAGCACCTACCGAGGCGAGCAGGACCAGACTTCCCTTCTTCAGTCTGCCTTCCTGGCGCGCGGTTTCCATCGCCAGAGGAATCGTCCCCGCGGTCGTGTTTCCGAATTGCTCTATGTTTACGATGACCGCTTCGGGACGCATGCTGAGACGATCGGCGGTTGCGGTGATGATGCGCTTGTTCGCCTGATGCGGAATGAAAGCGTCGATCTCGCTGCCCTGGATGTTGTTGCGCTTGAGAATTTCTTCGCAGAGTGTTGCCATCTTTCGCACCGCGAACTTGAAGACCGCCGCGCCATCCTGGTGCACGAAGTGCATCTTTTTGTCGACCGTTTCGTGAGTCGAGGGATTCAGGCTTCCGCCTCCGGGCATGTATAGTGAGCATCCGCCGGAGCCATCGACCTCGTGAATAAAATCGATGAGTCCCACGGAGTCGTCTTCCGCAGGTTCGAGCAGGACTGCGCCGGCGCCGTCGCCGAAGATTACGCAGGTGGCGCGGTCGGTGTAGTCGATAATCGACGACATCACGTCGGCTCCGATGACCATTACTTTCTTGTGCGCGCCCGAGGCAATGAACTGCGCGCCCGTTTGCAATGCATAAACAAAGGCCGAGCAGGCGCCGGACAGATCGAAGCCCCAGACATTTTTCGCTCCAAGCTTGTGCTGAACGAGACAGGCCGTCGAGGGGAAAAACATGTCAGGTGTAACCGTGCCGACAATAATCGCGTCGAGGTCAGAAGCCTCTATACCGCGCTCGGCGAGCGCTTTCCTTGCCGCTTCGACCGCGAGATCGCTGGTCGCCACACCTTTGTCCACGAGATGGCGTTCGCGGATTCCGACACGCTCCATGATCCACTGGTCGTTCGTGTCGACTAATTTTTCGAGGTCAGCGTTGGTTAGAAGGCGGGGCGGAACATAGGTACCGAGAGCGCTGATCTTAACGCGCTGAAGCTGGGTCAATGAGGTCTCCTGGAATAGCGCCTTATAAAAGTGTGCTGCAAAGCGAATTGATTATTGTGAAGGATGTGAAGAGACAAAACAAGGCGTCAGGGGGCACCTATTTCATTCTCGCTGCCAGTTCTCCGAACAGCGGCAATTCAAAGCGTTCGCCTTCCCAGGCTTTGATCGACAGGACAATCCACAAGAACAGCATGGCGAGCGATGACAGGATTCCAAACAGGAGAAGCAACATAGCGGCAGTTACATTGGATAGCAAAAGCGCGCCGCTGGTCAGAACGAAGAAGACTCCCCACAGCAAGATGCTCTGCCAGGCATGGAAACGGACGAAACGGCTGCCGCGATATGACGGCATCAGCAGGAGCACGACGGCCGGAACGAAGACGAAATAAGCGACAGCGGCGGCCGCGCGCTCGTTAGCAGGAAGAGGCGTCATTGACCATCCGCAGCCGGGACAGAATTCCGCGCTCCCCGGCATGGCAGCGGCGCAGTGCGGGCATTCGACGGAAGCTTGCGCTCGATTCGCTGGATCGTTCAAGGAACGGGACACGTTTTCGCCAGATGTCTGTTCGTTAGACGTTTGTTCGTTAGACAAGTCGTCGTCCATTCGATTTCTTCGAATTGCGGCATTCTTCGCAAACGCCATAGATCTGGAAGGTGTGGCGCGTCGTCAGGTAGTGGTGCTTGCGGCCAACTTCCTGTTCGACCTCTCCCACCTTCTCGGAGAAAAATTCCACCGAGGCGCCGCACTCGGTGCAGACCATGTGGTGATGGCTGCGGCGATTGTACTGATGCTCGTAGCGTGCGATGCCGTCGTGAAAGGCAACTTCACTGGCCAGGCCGCATCCGGCGAGGAGTTTCAGCGTCCGGTAGACGGTGGTGAATCCGATGCGCGGATCGGTCTTTTTGACGAGGCGGTGTAATTCGTCGATGGAGAGATGTTCTCGAGTTTCGAGAAAGGTTCGCAGGATGGCGCTGCGCTGTGCCGTTTGCTTGAGGCCGACGCGGCGCAGATGCCGCAGAAAAATGTCTTCAGCTTCGCGGATGTTCTCCCGCGAAATGTTCAACTGATCGTCGATGCGCTTCTGCAACATGCGGTTCAGCGTGTGGTTAGGATGCTACCGCACCACCGGGGGTCGCCAACATGATACTGGGGGAGCGCAGGTTCCGCCAAACGCAGGCGGACGATTCGCCGCATGCGCCAGAGTCAGAGGCTCTTCGCTGGCTGCGTACTCATTTAAACTCTTGGGCATGGCCAAGAACTGGAAGACGAAACTGATCCACTCGGACGCGAAGATTCCGGAGGGATTCCGCTCGTTGTCGGTGGGAGTGCAACGCGCGTCGACGGTGTTGTTTTCGGATGCCGCGTCGGTCAAGGACAACTGGGACCAGTACGAATCGGGCTACACCTATGGGCTTTATGGCACTCCGACGACGCTGGAGCTGGCGGCACGTATATGCGAGTTAGAGGGCGGATTCAGGACGCTGATTACTCCGGGCGGGCAGTGCGCGATTTCTCTGATCAATCTCGCGTTTCTGAAGGCGGGAGATCACGTCTTAATTCCGGAAAGTGTGTACACGCCGAATCGCAAATTTGCGGTGCATATCTTGAAGAAGTTCGGGGTAGAGGTTGGCTTCTATGCTCCTGAAGCCGGCGCGGAAATTCGGACCTTATTGCAAAAGAACACGCGGATGGTGTGGTGCGAAAGTCCGGGGTCGATCACGATGGAAGTGCAAGACATACCGGCGATCGCGGACGCGGCGCATCGGGCTGGAGCGATGATCGTTCTCGATAACACCTGGGCGGCGGGCGTCTATTTTGACGCATTCGCTCACGGCGTGGACGTGACCATGCAGGCCCTCACCAAGTACGCGGGCGGCCATAGTGACTTGCTGCTCGGATCGATCACAACGCGCGAAGATAAATTGTGGAAGCAATTGGGGGCGGCACACCAATTGGTCGGATGTGCGCCTTCTCCCGATGATTGCAGTCTCGCGCTGCGCGGATTGAAGACCCTAGCCGTCCGGCTGAAGGCGATTGAAGATGCGGCGCTGACGTTGGCGCGGTGGCTGAACGGGCGTCCGGAGATTGAACGTGTGCTGCATCCGGCGCTTCCCTCTTGCCCCGGACACGACTTCTGGAAGCGCGATTTCATCGGATCGACGGGTGTGTTCTCAGTTGTCTTTCAGCCACGCTTCAGCCAAATGCAAGTGCAGCAATTCGTAAACAGGCTCGAATTGTTCAAGATCGGATACAGCTGGGCCGGGGTCACCAGCCTCGCGGTCGCTTATGATTTTCAGGGCACCCGCGGTCGGGCCGACTATGGGCACCGCATTGTTCGATTGAATATTGGACTGGAGGATGTGAGCGATCTGAAAGAGGATCTACTCAGGGCGCTCGACGAAATGGCATGACGGACGATTCAGAGTTTTATTTTTTGCACCTAGGTTTTTCACCGAATCTATCTCGACGAGGTGTGACTTGCGCATAATCCGGATGATCATCCTTCACCCTTCTTTGTTCTTTGTACTGACGGCAGCCTTCGGCCAAACTCCTCCGGCGGCAACGATCCTGACTTCAAACCCAGTCTTTCAGGCGAATTGCGCCAAGTGTCACGGCAAGACAGCGATGGGCCGACACTTTGGAGGACCATCGCTGGTCTCCGACAAAACCGCGGCGGCGCCCGCCGCTGACCTCCAGAAAATCGTTGCAGGTGGAAAAGGCCGCATGCCCAAGTACGCTGGCAAACTGACGCCAGAAGAAATCGACACGCTGGTTCAGCAGATCAAAGCTCACGGCCACAAAGAATGAGATGATGACGGCGAGATGGATGGGATGGGCCGGAAGGCCAGTTCCGGCTGTGTCAACGATGGCGAGGAAATTGTTCGCTGCGCTCGGCAGCCTCATTGGAGCTTCGCATATTCTGCCTTGGCTTCTTTCAGAACGGGGATGTCGGGGTCGGCATCTTTCCAGAGCGTGAAGAAATCTGAGTAGGCGCGCATAGCTCTTTCTTTGTCTCCTGTCAGCACCAAAGCGCGCGCCAAACCTAAGTGAGCCAGCGCGCCGGTAGCGCAATTCCACACGATTCCCTTGTGCTCGAAAATCTTCTGAAATTCGCCGGCGGCGGCGTTGCCTTGTCCGGCCGATAGATACGCCTGGCCGCGAACGTAAGCCGAGTACATGCAGGAGACATTCGGAAGAAACGGGATCGCAGCCAATTCTATGCGCGAGGCGCGCGCGCCGGATGGCAGAAGAGCAAGCGCTTCTGCCGAATTGCGCTTATCCAGCGCCAGTTGCGCACGAAGCACCGGGAGCCAGATCGACTGAACTTGCGTATCCAGCGGAAAACGCCTTGCCAAGTCTTCGGTTATCGCGCTGGCTTGCGGCGCATCGCCCATCAGAGCGAGTGCCAAGGCCGCTTCAATCTGAACGCCACGGCTGGCGGGGGCCAATTTCAGGGCGTCGGCTGCATTTTGCCGAGCCTCGGCGCCGTTGCCGACCATCGCTTCGCGTGCGGCGGCGAACCCTTCCCACAACGCGCCGCCCTCCTTGTTGTCATTATGTATGGCTGAGTCTGTGGCTCGCCGGGTCAGTTCCTGCGCTTTAAGAAGGCGGCCATGATATGCCTCGGTATCGGATTCTAAGCCCAAGCCTTCGTTTTCGAACTCCGATTTGCTTTCGAGCCAGGTGGCTTGCTCATCCATCGCCTTGCTGTCGCCGGTTGCGAACGCTATACCGTAGAGGCTGAGGTGGAGCGCATCGGAGTCTAATTTTCTAGCTAGCGCCGACTGGATCGTCTGCTGCGCGTCTGGGTAGCGCTGCAATGCAATCTGCCAACTGGCGAGATTGGAGTAGGCCGCCACGTCGTCGGGCGCGAGGCGGAGGCTATTCAGTTCCTCGTCAACCGCTTTTTCGTACTCTCCCTGAATGCCGTAGATGCCGGCCAGTTCGTTGTAGACAAGGCCGTCAGCGGGATAGGCCTCAATTTCCTGCTGGTACGTCTGCACCGCCTTGTCCAGTTCTCCGGTCACGGACCGATAGTAGGAGGATGCGATCTCTAATTTTTCGCGCTCGCTGGCGTGGTCTCGTAGTTCGAAAGCCTTGGTGAGGTATTCGGTGGACCTTCCCAGCTCTCCGAGGTCGGTGTATTCGAGGCCGACCGCTTCGTAGGCGGTGGCAAACTGCGGATCGAGTTCGATGGCGCGGAGTCCGTAAGGCAAAGCCGCAGCCGGACCTTTTTCGCGTACCGCCTTCATTCCCAAGCTGTATTGTTTCAAGGCTTCAAGCGAAGAGGTGGTGGCCTGTTGCAAGGGAACATCAAATTTCTCTACCGTCGTCAGAGACTCGCCTAGTTCCCGACGGAGCTTGGCCACGGCGGTGCCGAGCGTGGCGAGGACTTTCTCTTTCGACGGAGCAGTGGCCTGTTCCTGGGCCAGCGTGTCTCCGTTCTGGCAGTTCACCGCCTTTAGCCCCAGCACATATTCGCTGCCGAGAGCTGCAATCGCGGCCGAAATGTAAGCTCTGCTGCCGGAGCGCAGGCAAACTTCGCGAGTGATCTCCGGCGTGAGCAAAGTGTTCGGCGCCCTGGTCATCAGTTTCAGCGCGGAGCTGACTTTATCATCGGACAGGACATTGAGTAATGCCGACTGGCGCAGGGCAACGGCTAGAGCTTGTTTAAGAGTGTCGTCGAAGACGGTATCGCCGGTGGAATTAGCAAAATCGGCGAGGACAATCGTGTCTTTTTGTGTGAGCTTCGCGGCCGACCGCGCACGCCAATACAGACCTCCGACGACCAGCGCACACATGACCAGCGAAAGAGGAAGAAGTAGTTTCCACCGATGCACGCGCTTTGCCGACGGAGCCGAAGAACTTTCTTCTCGTTCCAGTTGCTGCCCCTCAGCGCTAGTTGCTATGGGGGTTTCTCCGGTCGCGACATGAGCCGATACCCCGCTCGCTGCTTCACTTTTTCTGCTGATATGCGCGGCCGAACTTTCAACACCGAGCTGAGGAGAACTCCCGGAGGCTGCACCGGAATCGGAGTGGAACCTCCTGCCCGATTCGGTGTCGCGCTTCAATCGTTGCAAGTCGGCCCGCATTTCTGCCGCGCTCTGGTAGCGAAGGTTGCGATCCTTCTCCAGAGCTTTCGTGATTACGTCTTCGAGTTTCGGCGGCAAATCTGGATTCAGCCGCACCGGCGGGAGCGGATCGCGATCCAAAATTGCATGGAAAATTACGCCCGAACTCTCACCGCGGAAGGGCAACGAGCCGGTTGCCATTTCGTAGAGTACGGCACCGAAGGAGAATAAATCGGTGCGTGCATCCAATTCCCTGGCCCGCACCTGCTCGGGCGACATGTAGGCGACTGTGCCGAGCGCGGCTCCCGGACTCGTAAGGTGATCATCGCTTCCGGTTGCGGTCGCTTCTGCTCTGGCATCGGCCTCCCTCGCAGACTGGTTATCGATGGCCACCATGGCCAGACCGAAGTCGAGAATTTTGGCACGCCCGCGCTTGGTCACGAAGATGTTGGCCGGCTTGATGTCACGATGAACGATGCCCTCAGAGTGAGCGGCATCGAGCGCGTCGGCGATCTCAATCGCGAGGCTGAGGAGGACTTCGGTCTCCAGCGGCTTTCCGGCGATGCGATACTTCAGCGTTGTGCCGTCGAGAAACTCCATGGCGATGAAAGCTTTTCCGTCCTGCTCGCCAATGTCGTGGATGGTGCAGATGTTGGGATGGTTGAGCGCGGAGGCGGCCTGCGCCTCTCGTTGAAAACGGGCCAGCACCTTCGGGTCACGGGCAACGTCGTTGGGAAGGAATTTCAGGGCAACGAAACGGTGCAGCCGCGTGTCTTCGGCCTTGTAGACCACACCCATTCCGCCGCCGCCGAGTTTCTCGACGATACGGTAATGCGAGATGATCTGGCCAATCACTAGCGCAGAATACTTTTGTGGAATGCGCAAGTCAACGAAACGAGCGCGGTTGGTCCATTTGAATTCCCGCAGCGGCTACGCCGTTGTTACGGGAAAGCAGTTAATCGCAGCGGTGAACCGCTGCGCCACCCAAAACACTTACGCGCCCTTTATATCGGCGAAATCTTCTTCCCAATATTCGTTGGGTCGCCGGCCTTCGCCGGGATGCAATCCGATACCGCGCAACTGCACGCGCCGAATCTTGCCGGAAATAGTTTTGGGCAGCTCGGAAAATTCGATGCGTCGAATTCGCTTGTAGGGACCGAGACGCCCGCGGATAAAATTGAAAAGCTCCCGCGCCAGATCCGGCGACGGTCGAAAGCCGGGTTTCAAGGTGATAAACGCCTTGGGCACGTTCCAGCGGATCGCGTCTGGGCTCGGCACGACCGCCGCTTCGGCGACACAGTCATGCTCGATCAGCGCGCTCTCCAGTTCGAAGGGACTCAAGCGATAGTCGGAACTCTTGAAGACGTCGTCGGCGCGGCCGATGTACGTGAAGTATCCGTCGGGCTCACGGTGAGCCACGTCGCCGGTGCGGTAATAACCTCCGGCAAAGGATCGTGTGGTGCGCTCGTCGTCATCCATGTAGCCGACCATCAGGCTGACAGGTTTGGGGTCGGAGACGACAGAGATTTCTCCATCATCGGATTCGTGGCCGTCGGTATCGAGCAGAACGACGCGGTGGCCAGGCGAAGGCTTACCGACTGCGCCGAGCTTTACGGTTTGGCCGGGGAAATTGCCGAGCAGCAAAACGTTTTCAGTCTGGCCAAAACCGTCGCGGATGGTGATGTTCCAGGCGGCTCGCACCCGCTCGATCACTTCGGGATTGAGCGGCTCTCCGGCGCTGGCCAGCTCTTTGATTTTCACCGGGAATGACTTCAGATCTTCGAGGATGAACAACCGCCAGACGGTTGGGGGCGCGCACATGGTGGTAACGCCGCAGCGGGCGACAACCTCGAGCGTGCGTTTCGCGCTAAAGCGCTCGTAGTTGTGCACAAAGATGGTCGCGCCTGCGTTCCAGGGCGCGAAGATGCTGCTCCAGGCGTGCTTGGCCCATCCTGGAGTGCTGATGTTCAGGTGGAGATCGTCGGGGCGGATGCCGACCCAGTACATGGTTGCGAGGTGGCCGACGGGATAGCTTTGGTGAGTGTGCAGCACGAGCTTGGGCAGCGCGGTAGTGCCAGAAGTGAAATACAGCATGAAGGGGTCGGTCGCGTTGGTCTCGCCATCGGGAGTGAAGTCGGGGCTTTGTTCGTAGGCCAGCGCATAGGAGGTCCAGCCATCTTCCGATCCGCCGACAAGAATGCGAGTGTAGTCGCCGCCGAGGCTGGCAAACTTCTCGGTCAGTCCAGGGATCGTAATGACGTGGCGGGCTTTGCCGCGATCGAGACGGTCGCGCAAATCCTCGACCGTAAGCAGCGTCGCCGCAGGGATAACGATGGCACCCAGCTTGAGGGCCGCGAGCATAATCTCCCAAATTGCGACCACATTGGGGAGTTGCACGATGAGGCGATCACCGCGGCGGACTCCATGCTGGCGCAGGAAGTTTGCAACCTGGTTGGAGCGGCGCAACATCTCGACGAAGGTCAGTTTTATCTCGGGTCCATTTTCATCAACAATCCAGAGCGCCAACTTATTGTTATCGCGTGCCATGGTGTCGAAGTAATCGAGGGCCCAGTTGAACTTATCGAGCTGAGGCCAGCGGAAATCGCGATAGGCGGTCTCGTAGTCTTCGCGATGCTTCAAGAGGAAATCGCGCGCAGCTAGAAAAGCTTTCAGTCCTTCGCGTTGCTGCACGCCCGCCGTCTCAATATGGCTTGCCTTCATACGGAACCCCCGGAAAACCCAGCCGTTCAAAGACAGAATGAATGCGGTGATCGTACCCCTACAGGCACGAGTCTGCAACGGGCGGGTCGGAGGGTGAGGGCTAAGACGAAAACTTTTGCGTAGGAAGCCGCGAGTGCATCATTCGGAACAGGGGAGGCGATATAGATCGCTTGCCCCGCTTCGTTGCGGGCTTTTCCGCTGGGCGAGACGCTTCTGCGCGGACGCGTTTTGCTCGAGCGAAGTCTTTCAGCCCACGGCCACGGGCTTTCTCTTCTGCAAATTTCTCGCCTGCTCAAAGGCAGACGCCATCTGCAACACGCCCCAATCTTCGTGATTGCGTCCCACGATCTGAATGCCTATCGGCAATCCGCTTTTCGAGTAAGCGCATGGCACCGAGGCTGCCGGATTCCCGGTTGCGGTGATGTAGCAGGCCGACTTCATCCAGGCGAGATAGTTCTCCATCTTCACGCCGTTAATTTCTGTCGGATAATGCTGGGTCACATCGAAGGGAAGGACCTGATTCACGGGCAGCAGGAAAAATTCATATTTATCTTTGTCCCTATCCATGAATTCGCGCACTCGTTGGTACAGGGCCGAGCGCTTGATCTCCACGCGCGATAGATACGGCCCCGTCAATTTTCGCCCTTCCTCCACGTGCCAGTGGACGTACTCGTTCAACTGATCGCCTTTCGTGGCGATGAGATCGCCAAATCTCGATTCCATCGTCCAATGGCGCCAGGCGAGGAAACATTCGTTGGCATCGCGAAAATCGGGCTCGGCTTCTTCCACGACGCAGCCTAGCGATTCGAAGACCTTGGATTGAGCGCGCACCGACTCGCGGACCTCCGGCTCCCAAGGCAGTCCCATCTCGTGGAACATCGCGACGCGCACTCCCTTGAAGCTTCGCCCATCCAGCGGCTGGGCGAACTGGCTTCCCGGCTGCTCGAGGGAAATCGGGATGCGCTCGTCCGGCCCGGCCAGCACGCTCAGAAAATATGCGAGGTCCTTAACGTTACGCGCCACGCCACCCACAACTGAAAACGGTTGCCAAGCCAGATCAGCGGGGGTATTGGGCACTCGTCCCGGCGAGGGGCGCAATCCGACCACGCCACAGAAGTTCGGGGGATTGCGCAACGATCCGCCGTAATCGCTGCCATCAGCCAGCGGCACCATACCGCATGCTGCTGCCACCGCGCCTCCTCCCGTACTTCCTCCACAGGTCTTCGTGAGGTCGTGCGGATTGCGCGTCACTCCGAATACGGAATTGAAGGTTTGTGAGCCGAGGCCGAACTCGGGCACGTTCGTCTTTCCGATGACGATCCCGCCCGCCTTCTTTTCCCGCTCCACCAGCAGGCAATCTGCCTTGGGGACGTCATTTCTGTGCAGCGGCGACCCCCATGTTGTTCGAATTCCTTTGGTGGCATGCAGGTCTTTCACGCCGATCGGCAGGCCATGCAAGGGCCCAAGCCAGTTTCCCCTGGCGAGCGCATCGTCGGCTGCCTGCGCCTCGGCCAGTAATTGTTCCTCGTCCACGAGGGTTACGATTGCATTCACTTTGGAGTTCACTCGCGCGATCTGGGCCAGATGGGCTTTCATGATTTCGACGGAAGAAATTTTCTTCGCTTGGAGCAGTTCCACCAGCGTGGTCGCTTCCATGAAACAGATTTCGTCGTGCGACGTCTGGGTCGGCTCGGGCTTGCTCAAGTGATCACTCTCCTTCTCGCTTTGCTTGCTCCCCAATATCGGATTCAGCATGGCGGCCAGCACGGTTGTGGACGCCGTCTTCAACGCTTCCCGTCTCGTCAGATTTCTCATAAATCTCCCTTGATCCAGTGCGCTGAAACAGAACTCTGAGAGCCGACCACCGGGCTGCAATCCGAGCAGTCTATCCTACCCGCGGCGAACATCCATCGAGAACAGGAGCACTTTGAACAGAATCTACCGACTAAATCGACTTAGTAGGACGCCGACCGCGGGGGTAGAAAACCGCTTCCGGCTCCCTCGCAACGAAAACACCGGATAAGACGAGGTGAACGAGAGGCGATCTTTCGTCTTGCTCGCTGCAGTCCGGTTGTGCGAGACTGCGCTCCGTGTCCACTCGCAATCCGAGATCGAGCAGCGAGGAAGGCGACCACCTCACCCGAAAACCTACCAGTCTGAAAGCGCTGGCCGAGTACCTTGACCTCTCCCCGGCCACGGTCTCCCTCGTTATCAACCGTTCGAGCGTCGCCGACTCCATTCCCGAGGAAACGAAAGAGCGTATCTTTGCCGCTGCCCGCAAGTTCAGGTATCGAGCCAATTTCCTCGCCCGCTCTCTGCGCACGCAGCGCAGCTTCACCATCGGCGTCATCGTCCCCGAAGTCAGTGATGGCTACTCCGCCTCGGTCATGAGCGGAGTCGAAGATTACCTGATGCAGGAAGGCTACTTCTACTTTGTGGCCAGCCATCGGCATCGCGCCGATCTCATCGACGAATATCCCAGAATGTTCCAGGAAAGGTCCGTCGACGGCCTGATCGCGGTCGACACTCCCTGGCGGCTCAATCTGTCTCTCCCCGTCGTCACCGTCTCCGGACACAACGAAGTCAAAGGCGTAGCTAACATCGTGCTTAACCACTTGCGGGCAGCGGAGTTAGCATTGAAGCATCTTTTCCACCTCGGTCATCGCCAGATCGCTTTTATCAAAGGCCAGGAGTTCAGTTCTGACACGGCGGAGCGTTGGTCCAGCATCGAACAGGCTGCCGGACGCCTGGGCCTCACCATCCATCCCGGCCTCGTCACCCAACTCGAAGGCAACTCGCCTTCCCCTCAACTGGGATATATGGCAACCAGAATGTTATTGGCCTCCGGAGAACCCTTTTCCGCCCTCTTCACCTTCAACGATGTCTCCGCCATGGGCGCGATTCGCGCCTTGCGCGAGTCCGGCCGGCAGGTTCCCAAGGATGTTTCGGTCGTAGGCTTCGACGACATTCAAAGCGCCGCCTTCCAGAATCCCGGCCTGACGACCGTGCGTCAACCTCTCCGTGAGATGGGCCGGGCGGCCGCCGAAATTTTAGTAAAGCGCATTAACCGGCCGGGGTCGGAGCATCGCGACAAACACGTCGTGGAACCGGAGTTGGTTATCCGTGAGACCACCGGCCCGGCGCGGAAGCCTAAGCCATCTCCGAGAAAGGTGCGGCGCTGAACCTATCGTTTTTCATACCCGGGCTCTTAATTCTCATAGATAGCTCGCAGGATATATCGCCGCGGATGCGTCCCTTAGTCTGGGACTTGACGTGCGAATTTGACCCGTGCTATAAGCATGCGGCGAATCTTTTACTAAATCGCTTTTCCTGTGATTTAGTAAAACAATTTTGGGGGGCGAATTGCACAGCGCATCGCTGGTGAGCAATTTTGATCAGACACCCCCTGATAGCGAGACTAGCGTGCTTGTGGTGCTGTGATTCGCAGCCGTGAAAAAGCGCAACCAGCTGTAACGTGGGGATGGTTTGGCAATTCAATTTCGATCGCAATGACGTTCGCGGTAGGCACTTTTTGATCTGAGGAGACCTATGAAGCGTTTCAAGTTGTTAGCTCACGTCGCAGTGCTGGTAGTCAGCTTGGTTGCATTGACCGCGCTCGCCCACGCCCAGTTTGAGGCGAGCATTGAAGGAACGGTCACCGACAAAAGCGGCGCCGTGGTTTCCGGAGCCACGGTCACAGCCACGGATCAGGCGACGAACGTGACCCATAGCTCGGTCACCGACGCCTCCGGCTTTTATCGCATCAACGAACTTCCTCCGGGCACCTACCGGGTCGATGTGGAAGCTTCCAGCTTCAAGAGAAGCTCCCAGTCCGACATCGTGGTCAGCGCCGAACGCCCCACTCCCGTCAGCATCGTCATGAACTCCGGTTCAACCACCGAAACGGTCACCGTCACCGCCAACCAGGAGGCGCTCCAGACCGAGGACGCCACCATCCAGGGAGTGATGACCGCCACTGAAGTGCAGAATCTTCCAGCTCTGGAACGTGATCCTTATGAGTTGATTCGTCTGGCTCCCGGAATTTTCGGCGACGGCGCTCGCTTCAGCGATGGCCGCGCCGCCGGTTTTCCCAACGGCGCTGGAGCAGTAAGCGGCTCCTCCGGACCTGGCGGCTCGAACACGGCCATCTTCCAGATCGAAAATCAGCCACCCATCAGCGCCATGGGCCAGCGCGTGACCTCGAACGACTATCTCGTTGACGGTGTGAGCGTCAACAGCCTTGAATGGGGCGGGGCCGCAGTTGTAACTCCCAGCATTGAATCCGTCCAAGAATTCGACGTTCTTTCCAACGACTACGATGCTGCCGACGGACGCAGTTCCGGCGCTCATATCAAGACGATTACCAAGAGTGGAGCAAATGCACTTCACGGCGGGGGAGTTTTTCTCTACCACGATCCGAATCTCAATTCCTTCAATAAATTCAGCGGTTACGAGCCGGGAGTAGGCGACACCCCTCCCGTACGCGACGAAGATAATTTTCGACAATTCGCCGGCACACTCGGAGGGCCGGTCCTCAAGAATAGGCTCTTCTTCTTCTTTAACTATGAAGGGTTGCGATCCAAAACCACGACCTTTCAGAATGAGTGGACGGAAACCCCCCAATACGATGCTCTTCTGATTGCCGATCGACCAGGTACGCCGGTAGCCACGATCTTGCAATCGGGTGGTATCGCTCCGCGAATCAACAAACTGTTGCCGACCACCTGCACTCTTTGGGTCAATGGAAATCAACCTTGCGCCGTCGTTAACGGCGGTATTGACGTCGGCTCGCCCTACGCCAGTTACGGCACTTACAACCCCAGCTTCACTGGAGGCAACCCCGCGCAGTTCGCCGGAGGAGGGCTCGACGGAATCCCTGACCTGGAATTTGCCCAGATCGGTATACCCGCCAGCAATACCGGCGATCAATACAACGCCCGCGTTGACTATAACCGTGGCAAGGACCTGTTCTCCGCGAATACGTTCATTACTCGCTCCACTGGCTACAGCGCCGACCAAAGTGGAGATGCGCAATCGAGACCGGACGTCGGATACTACATCAAGAACTTAAGCCCCAGCGGATTTCTGGCTTGGGTGCGTACCATCAACCCAACCACGCTGAACGAAGCACGTTTTAACTTCACCCGTTACGCTTACAACGGCATCAGTGACAATCCGCAGGCCAATTTCGGTCTGCCTAGGGTTGAGATTCAGAATGCCATCCCCACGATAGGCCAGCAGATAAATTACGGAGTTCAACAGGGAGACGGCAACCCTGGGATCTTAGCCCAAAATACATTCGCATTTCGCGACGTGCTTTCGAAAGTTTTCGGCAATAAGGCGATGAAGTTCGGCTTCGAGTACAGTCACGAGCAAGACAACGACGGCCTGATTGGAGGAGCGCGTCCTATTCAGGTCTTCCAAGGTCTGTGGAACTGGGCCAACGGAACGCCGATTTACGAAGGCATCGAAGTCAATCCCATTACCGGTGGCGCGCCTACCACTCGCGGACAATACTACCGGTCTACGATCTACAGTCTATTCGCCCAAAACGACTGGAAACTTCGGCCCAACCTTACCGTGAACCTCGGATTACGCTGGGAATACTATGCCCCGCCGACCGAAGCGAAAGGACACCTTACAGATTTTGTGCCCGCCAACGACCCTGTGAATGGACTATTGCATGGGATCGAAACGAATCCCAGCCAACAGTGGAACAAAACCTGGCGCAACTTTGGACCGCGCCTCGGCTTTGCCTGGAGTCCCACGATGTACGATAACAAGCTCGTATTTCGCGGCGGTTTCGGCATCGCTTATGACCGCTTCGACACCAACATCGTGGACCAGACCCGAAATAATCCGCCGTTTGTGGCGAGTTATGGCATTTGCTGCGGAACTGAGGTTGGCGCATTCGGCAGTCCCTTCGTCCATGGCCAGATTCTCTTTAACCTGGGCACGAGCAATAACCCCCTCAGCTATCCCGCTAACTCGGTGTTAGCAACCGGCCTTGGCGCGAACGGTCTGCCGATAGTCGGGGCGGCATATACACCCCCTAATATTTATTCGACTCCTACCAACATGCCGGTTCCCTACGTTTACCTCTACTCAATGCAAATGCAGTACAGCTTCCCAAAAGATTGGGTATTTACGATGGGTTACCAGGGCAGCGCCGGCCACCACCTCACACGTATCGTGAATCTGGCTGAGTTTTATCCCGTTCTGAACCCCAGCGTCAACGATATCTTTACCTTCAAGCCGGACACCAACACTGACTTCAATGCTCTCACCGCCCAGTTGGAACACCGTTTCCACCACGGTGTTTCCGCCAACATCCTCTATACCTACAGCAAGTCCATCGACCAGATATCCGCGGAAGGCCCCGGATTCGTCACCAACCAAACCTATCCGATCGACGATCATACCGAGCGTGGCCCTTCGGATTATGATGCTACCCACAATTTCCGCGCATACGGAGTTTGGGATTTGCCGATCTTCCGCGCCCGAAACGATTTTGCAGGTAAGGTCCTGGGCGGCTGGGAGATTAACGGAATTTACCAGTTCCACTCCGGCTTCCCTTGGACTCCAGTGTCGGACGATAACTGCCCAACCTTTGGAGCGATCAGCAACTGTCCAGTTCGGCCCATCGCTTATAACGGAGGGGCGGGGAATAATCATGAGACGTCCGCGTTCCTGCCACCCACCTCCAGCAACTTCCCAGCTACGGCCAGCGGCACGAACCCGTACTTCACGCTGCAAACGTCAGGTAGCAACCCATTACCCCCCGGCATCGGGCGAAACACCTTCCGCGGTCCTCGCTATCAGGACATCGATATGACCATAATGAAAGAATTCGGTCTGCCCTCGATGAGAGCCATCGGAGAGGCGGCCAAGATCCAACTGCGCATGACAGCCTATAACGTTTTTAACAAACTCAACCTGGCACCGTTCTCCTTTGGCAGCAATTCGACGGTGGTCAGCTACTGTTGCGGAACCACACCAGCCGCCAACCCGCTCTTCGGCACGGCAACCGCCGGATTGGCTGGTCGCGTAGTCGAACTACAAGGTCGCTTCATTTTCTAACCTCTTTCCTGGACCGGGACGCTCGTGAAGTGACGGGTGTCCCGCCCGACCACCCCAGCGCAGTTCGGCTCCTGCCTTCATTGTGATTGTGAAGCGATTAGTGTCAGCGACCGACTTTGCAACTTGTCAAAAGAGGAGTGTTTCTAGCGATTGTAGACCTCACCCGAACACCGCCGTCATCGCCGCCTGCACCTCTGGGTTTTCCATGAAGACATTCCACACGAAGTTGGTTCGATAGTTCTCCGCCATCAGCGTCGCGATTCCGAGGTCAATGCCCAGCGCGTCGGTGTCATACCAGCCGGTCAGTGGATTGAAGGCGTCCACGAAGCTGTAGCGCTGCCACGCTGCCGGATAAGCGGTCCGAATGCTGCGCAGCACTGCGATGCAGTCGGTGGGGTCGAAGGCGACCGATCCTCCGGTCGCGCACGGCACAACTGTCCCGTCGATCGGTCCCAGCGCGGGCGGTCCGCCCCAGGCGACATAGCCACTCTTTGAATCCGAGGACGTGATCCCCCAGAGGTTTTCTGAAAAATCCGAGAACTGTCCGGCCAGCGACAGGCAGAACGCTTTGTGCGCTT
Source organism: uncultured Acidobacteriaceae bacterium (assembly GCA_963775845.1). Taxonomy (GTDB): domain Bacteria; phylum Acidobacteriota; class Terriglobia; order Terriglobales; family Acidobacteriaceae; genus Acidiflorens. Next base: position 1,438,232 of record CAVZKN010000003.1, read on the forward strand.
CGGTCGCGGTGATCGAGTTGTTGAAATAATTCGCGTACGCATCCTGCCGGTTGCGAAAGTCGAACCAGGCATGCGAATACTGGTGGGTGTACAGCGGAGACGCTCCGCTGATGTAGGTGTACCCGTCAAATGTGATGATCGGACGGCTGAAGGCATTCCACGAACTGGCCGGCACCGGATACGTCGTCGACCCGATCGCCAGCAGGTAAAGCATCATGAGTTCGCAGTAGGTGTCATAGCGGCTGGCGAAAAAGCCGCCTTCCGGCGTCCATCCGGTGGAGAAGGTGGTGCCGCCGTTCAGCATCCACGGCCAATCCACTCGCTGGTAGATTTGGGTCGCCAGGCTTTGGATCTGCGCATCCTGAAAGTATTGCCGGCAGGTAAGCACGCCGCACAGCAGAATTGAGGTATCGATGCATGAGACTTCGGACTGCCCGGCTCTTTGGCCCGAATTCATGTCCACGAAGTGATAGAAGAAACCATTCTGCTGCTGCAGTTCGCTCCAGACGAAACTCAGCGTGGTGAGAACGCGAGCCTGGATCTGGGAACTGGGCATGTATCCGCGTTGCGCTGCGATGCACAAAGCGGTCAGTCCAAAGCCGGTCGCGGCGATGCTTGAAACCGTGCGCGAATCAGCCGCGCCAGAGGCATAAGCGCGATCGAGGACCTGTCCTGACGAGGCGCCAGCGCGCTCCCAGAAAAATAGGAACGCAGCTTGTTCCATCTGATCGAGAAACTGGTCATCCGAGAGCGCTGGTTGCGTTGCCGCACTGCTTTTCGACCCTCCACAGGAGAGGTTCAGCAAGTTCAGCAGCGGGACCGCGATCGCGCCCTTGCCCAGCAATGTAAGCGCATCGCGGCGGCTAAGTTTCTGGTTGGGGACGGGCCCGACGCCCATTCGGCTACTTCACCTTTCTGCTATCTCACTTCAATCACGGCCAAACCGTGGGACGGCAGAGTGAGCGTCAATTCCCCGTGCTGCAAGCCTTGCTTCTCGGCAGCGGGGAGCTGCGCGGCTTTGCGCAGGGTATCAATCTCGGCTTGAGTCGGAGTGCGTGGCGATCCCATCTTCTCATATGCTGCATGCATGTCGCCGTGTTCGCCATCCACACGCCAGATGATGGCCCGCTTCGCCCGCCCGCCCTTGAACTTCAGCGTAACCTGCCGCGGAGCGCCGGCCTGGTCGGGCGCAGAATAGTTCCAGACGGCCACGACTCGGGTGCCATCCTTGCGCCGCGTGGCCAGAACCCAATCGGAGCCAGCGTCAAGAGTAATGCGCTCGTCGCCCAGTTTGTGCAGCACGGCAAACGCGGCAAAGGCGGGCTTGGGGATGCCGTCCTCGGCCAGCAGTCCGAAGCCGCCGTAGAAAGGCTGCTGCACTACCCCCTGCTCTTCGAAGACGTCGGAAAACGTCCAGTAGGACATCATGTCGACCACTCCGTCGCACTGGCGAATCGTGTCGGCAAGCCACGGCCCCATGTAGATGGCATCGGTCACGGATGTTTCATTCTTATAGCTGGCGTTGAACTCGCTCCATATCAGCGGAAGATCGGGTTTCGCCGAAGCGTGAATTTGATCGTGGACTTTCTTGACCGCCCGGCAAACCATCCGGTCGCGGGGCACATCTTCGCTGGCGCCAAAAACATCCTGCCCCGTGTCGTTGGCATAGACATGCGAGGAGACGAAGTCGACCGGGACATTCTTGTCCGTGCAATGCTGGATGAAGACATCGGCCCATGCCGCCTGCGCCGTCGCCGGACCACCCACGCGCAAGCGCGAGTCTACCGACTTAACCGCGCGTGCCGTGTGGTCGTAGAGTTCGAAGTAAGTCGACTGCTTGGGATTTCCCGTCCAGAAATCAAGGTTCGGCTCGTTCCAGACCTCGAAGTACCATTGCGAAACTTCCCCGATACCGTAGCGATCGACGAGATGCCGCGCAAATGCGCTGATCATCTTGTCCCATTCGTCGTAATTCCTGGGCGGGGAGACGTTGGGCTTGTACCAGAACGCATGCAGCGCGTTCTTATCGGCGGCGAGTTTCTTCGGCATGAAACTCAGTTCAACAAAAGGACGGACGCCATTGGCTAACAGCCCGTCGTAAATCTGATCGATGTAGGAGAAGTTGTAAACGGGATGGCCTTCGGCATCCTCCTCGTACAGGCCTACCTCGTCGGCCAAGATTGAGTGAAAGCGCACGTACCTGAAATCCGTTACCTGTTTCACTTGGCGCAGGTCGTCGCGATAACTTTCGCGCAAACTGAGGACCGCGCGTCCGGAGCCGAACATCTGCTCCCAAAAATGAGGAAGAGGATGCGCGGGAGCCGAGTCATCAATGACTACAATATCAGGGTTCTGTTCGCTGTTGGCGAGTGCCGAGATTGGCGTTGCCAACGCTGCAAATACAAAGATGGCAAAAATAGCGAATTTTGGGCAGCGTCGCACAAAGAAGATCCTCAGGAAATTGTTAGCGCGGGAGCGGTCACGAGAGTGGTTAGCGATACCAGGAGTGACAAGATCAACACAGTGCGGCGATGACTCATGGCAGGCTCCGGAACGGAACTTTGTAAATCACGATTCCGCAACGCACAGATTAGCAAGAGAGCGGAAAACAATTATTCCCGCGCGAACGCCAGTAAAGCGATTTAGTAGGCGTTACGGCTTTTTAGCACTGTTGGGTTATCGTGTCAAGGGAATCCGAGATCGCCGCTGTGCCTGCGTGGTGGTCGGCCTCGGCCAGCCGGTCACCGAGTCGGATCAATTCGGGTTGCCGTGCGAATCCTTCGTTACTTGGCTGCCGATTTCACCGCTGGCATAAGCACTTTAGCTTCGAATTGCATCAGCACCGGAGGATTGGTATCGATCGTAGGTCCTTTCAGTTCGCTGAGACCGGGAACGTGAAATTCCAAATGCTCCGGACCGGAGGAGGAGTGAGGCTTCAACCCCTCGGCAGGAAGCGCCGGCCACGCAATCACAACGCCACTGCCAGAGCCGTTGTCTCGCCCGTCACCCATCGTCACTGCGCCGGTTCGCGACCGCAGCGAAACAAACCGAAGTCGAAACGGACCCTGGAGCGCCTCATTCGAGGTATTCAACAGGTATGCATCTACGGCCACAGTCTTGGTCTTGGAATCGAAATTCCTGTTTGCAAATTGCAGAGATAATTTTGCGGTCACATCGGTCCAGCTATCCAACTCCGCGGAGCCATTGCGGTAGGCGCGGCCGGCTACGCTGACCGGAGCCGTCCAGATCTGCCCCACTCCCGTGCGATTGTCGACCCAGAACGGAAAGAATTTTCCATCCGCTGCTGCCGTCATGCCCACTGTGTGGCCGGGCCAAGTATCAACCATCAAACTACCCCTGAAAATACTACTGGCAGTATCAGGGTCGGGGTGGCCTCCGCCAGTTATATATTGCGAAAGCCGCCAATTCGATTCGGCAAATGAAGCCGGGGCCTCCGACACTCTCACGCTCGGCTGAAAGGTCTCGCCACCATCCAGGGAAGCGCTGAATCGAACAAAATAGCCCAGATCGTCGGGGTTGTCGCGGCGGTCGTACCATATCACTCCGACTACTCCGCTTGAATTGACGGCAATCGCCGGCATGAAATCGTCCGGCCCCTGGGTAGGACGCGCGAAATCATCATTAACCACAATTGGCTTGGACCAAGTCTTTCCTTTATCCGAGGAACTGATCAGCAGGATCTCGCTCCGGCCCGAGCGCCAGTCTGGCCAGGCAATATAAATCTTGTCCTTGAACGGTCCGTTGCTGCTGTCGACGGCGACAGATGGAACGAGGCTACCGGCCGCGCTGTAGCCAACATTGAGGGCGGCAGCGGTGACCGCACGGGAGAAAGTTTCGCCTCCATCACTTGAGCTAATGCACTCCAGGGTCGCATTCGACTTTTCGGTTGGACGCAGATTCCCGCGATTGTCATCCGGATTCCTCAGATCCCAAAAGAGGGCGACGTAAGTTCCATCCGAAAGGATGGCGCCGATGGAATGTCCCACCGACATCCGGGGCCGCGGCAGCGACAATAATGTGGGCGTGGAGAAGGATTCGCCGCCGTCGCTGGAATGGAAATACAGAAAGCCATCGATTGGCTCTTCGCCTTCCACCACGCTGCGAGAGCAGCCGTTCGCGTGCACGTAGATTCGCCCTTTGTACTTATCGCTGCGAGTGTCGACGGTAATGAATTCGCGATCCAGGCTCAGCATGTCGACCGGCTTGGACCAGCTCTTCCCTGCGTCGAGCGAGCGATAAAATGCCAGCCGGCTTTTGTAGTCCTCCGACAGTCGCCCGCCTTTCTCGCCCACTATGGTCGAGAAGTAGGCTTCGCCCTTTGCTCCGAATGCGCAGGCGGGATCGGCCGATCCCAGCAGGCCACGATCCACTTCCAAACTGGGCTGCCACGTGGCTCCGCCGTCGGTCGACATGTAAGCCAAAGTGTTAAAGAGCTGCGCGCTCGGCTCTTTGGGTTCGATCATCGAGCAACCGAGCAGATTCTTTGCGTTCTGAGGATCGGCCGCTACTAATACCTGGGCGTGACTGCGCGTCGAATTTGCTTTGCTGACCTGAACGTTCGGCCCGACTGAGATTTGGGCCGACGCCGAAAGAGTGAAAAGAACGGAAATCAAGATCAAATCAAATCCGATTCGGGTGCATCCTGGAATGCGCACACCGCCTCCTGTTCATCGGGGTCACGAAGCTCAGAAAGATATCTCTACAGCCAGCGAGGCTAACGCAGCTCGCACGATCTATTGACCACCGGACTTAGCTTCACCGCCGGAAGGTTGTTTTGCCGCATGGCCGGTGATCTCGACTCCGAGGTGAAAATTAGTTTTCACCGCGGATGCCGCCTGCAATCGCCATGAAATGGCATTGGTCACGGCGCCGGGTTCGAGCGCGGGCAAGTCTCCCAGAGTTGTCGAATAATCGAAGACCGCACCGATCCCCGGCTTACCGTTGGAGGAATTCAGAATGGCAGGCGGATCGAACGCCTCATGGGACTTGATTGTGTAGGGATGCGCTACTTCTTTCACTTCCACCAGAAAAGGCGGGTAGAGCGTTTCTTTAGATGTGTTCCTCAGGCGAATCGGCACGACCGCTTCCCTGGTTTGCTGGTCGTAGCTGATCGGATCGAGGACGAGCGTGACTTTATCAGAGATTGAGACCGCTTCCTTCGCCGGGGTCGGCATGATGCTTGCCGGTGCATTGCTGGCGGAGGGTGCTTCGATGTGAACGGGCGCGGTGTACAACTGATACGTCCCGCTTCTGGCATCCGCCCAGAAAGTATGGAAGACTCCATCTTGCCCGGCCGTAAGACCGATGTAGTCACCACCATCGACCCACCGGGAAACGCCGGAAACAAAGTCGACGACAGCGAGGCCCCGCTCTGATTCGATGAATGGACCGGGCCGCAGATTGCCTGAACCGAACGGAGTCGACACTTCGCTCGACAGTCGCTTCTTTGCGAGAAGAGTCTCTCCACCGTCGGTCGAAGCGCTAAAGGAGACGACAAACTGATCGCGCTTCGGGAAGCCGTCAGTATTGTAGTACATGATTCCGAGGTTGCCGGTGGGATCGACAGCAAGCATGGGCTGGAACTCGGAGGCGTAGGCAGGGGCATTGGGATCGACCAGCTTGGGCTTGGTCCAGGTCTTGCCGCGATCGCTGGACCAGGTCAGCATGAGCCGGTAACGGTGGCCGTCGAAATCGGTCCACGCGGCGTAAATCCGGTCGCGAAATTTACCTTGGCGATCGACGGCAAAAACCGGGCCGCCCATCTGGTCGACCTGGCCACTTTTTTGTGCCGCCCGCATCGCCCCCACTCCTCCAAACCTGATCGTGCTGATTAGCTGTAAAGGAGAAAAGGTCACACCTCCGTCCTGCGACAAAGTAAACATCGCTTTCCATGTATCGGCCGTCTTGTCGGTGGCGTAGTTGGGATATTCGAGGATGGGAATGAACACCGTGCCATCGGAGAGAATGAGCAGGTTCTCCGCAGCCATGCCATTGTTGTCGGCACGGGCCACCTCGATCGGCCCCAGGAACGATCGGCCGTCGTCGGACGAGCGGAACATGACCACGCGCCGCCGCATCTGCAGGTCTTCGAGTTCGTTGGATCCGGGAACGTCGGTCTCATCCGTCAGGTATAAGCGCCCGGCATAGGGGCCGTAGGTGAGGTCGGTGGCCAGCATTTCGTGGTCGTGGTGCCTTCCGAGATTCAGTCCTTTGTTCCAGGTTTTTCCGCCGTCCTCTGAACGGTAAAAGGTCATGCCGTCCATGTTGAGTCCAATGAAGTAGGCGGTGCCAGTGATGCCAAAACCGACTTGCGGATCGCCGCTGGACCCGGTGGATAGATTGATGTCGGTCCAGTTCGCGCCACCGTCAAAAGACACGTAGGGCTTGGTGGCGAAACTGGCATCGCCACCGACCATCACGATGGAGCCGCCTATAAGGTTCTTCGCATCGCGTGGATTATCCGCCACCATGGTTTCGCAATGTGCGATGTCGCCATCCCGACTGACGAGGATGTTCGGGCCGATGACGATCCGGCCGGATTGCTGATTGGAGCCCTGAGCGTTTGCGGCGGCGGCAGGCGCGATTAGAAGGAAGACAATTGCCCACATTAAAGCCACTTTGTTCCTGGACTTTGCAATGTTTGCGGAGTCGAAGTTTAGCCCGATCATGGGTTACCTCCTGGTGGTAATGAGAAAGACAGCCAGCGACTGTGTCGCCGATAATGTCGACAAATCATTTTCATTGCGCGGCAGCGCCTTTCGGCGCAGACATCTTCTTGCCCAGCACGATGCAATCGGCGTTGATCAGATAAGGATCAATGAAACCCTGTGCGCCCAGGCGGAAGGGATCGATGTCGCTGATGTGGAACTCGAAGCGCTTGCTGCCGGTTTTTTGACCTGGCTTGAGGACACCCTCTGCGATCGAGGAACTGAAGTCCCAGATCGAACCGGCGCCAGTCCCGTCGTTATCAGCATGGGCAATGTTGATGGTCCCGGTTCCCGCGCGCAGACTTACAACGCGCATTTTGACGGGTACGTGAATGGCCTCCTCTGAGGTATTCATCAGCAGCGCGTCGAAAGAGATCAAGCCATTTTTCTGGTCGTATTTCGTATTTGTAACGCGCAGCATTACGTCACGCGTGACGTTATCCATCGCGGAGAGATCCACGCTACCATTGACTGCGGCGGTGCCGGAGACGGCGATGCTGGAAGTCCACAGTTGCAGCACGCCGGTGCGGTTGTCAACCCAGACGGGATGGAAGTTGCCATCGGCATCCGCAGCCATGCCAGCGGTGTCTCCGCCCGCCGCTTCGCCCTGATCGGTGCTTACGTTGATCATGATTTTCGAATCCCGTCGACGAATGGGAAATCCTCCACCGCCCTCGGCGTACACCCAGATGGGCAGCGCGGCGTCGCGTTTGTGAACTTCTGGAGCGCTCGACACGCGCACACTTGGCAGGAAGGTTTCGCCGCCATCGAGTGAAGCACTGAACCTGACATACCATCCAACGTCGTCCCGCGTTTCGCGCCGGTCGTACCACGCCACACCAACCGCTCCATTCTTGTTCACTGCCAGAACCGGCATCGATTGATTGCTGCTGTGCTTGGGGTCGGCCGGATCGGGATCGTCGTTAATGACAATGGAGGGTGACCACGTCTTCCCTTTGTCCGAAGAATAAGAGGAGCGAATGTCGCAGCGCCCGCTTTTGGCGTCGCCCCACACGGCATACAGGCGATCCTTGAAAGGACCGTTGCTGTGGTCCGCGGCCAGCATCGGAATGCCGATGGTCATCGCGTACAGGCACTCGTACCAAGGCGACACAACGTCTGCCTTGTCGAACTTCTCGCCGCCGTCGGTCGAACGGACGACCTTGATGTTTCCGACTGATTGTGGCGTCGAATGCATCTCCCCGATTTTCTTGCGGTCATCCCATTCCGGAAAAATTGCAACATAGGTGCCGTCAGAAAGCACTTCAGAGCTGCCATTTCCAAATGGCATGTGCTCGCCATCCGACAACAGCTCGACAGGTTCCTTGAAACTAGCGCCCTGATCGGTGGAGCGGAAGAGGCTGAAGACAAGGCGCTCATCGCCATCTACGGTCTTACGGAAGCGATTCCCCTGCATGTAGATCTGCCCGCGGCGCGGGCCAGCGGTGCGATCGATTGCCAGATATTCGCGGTCGAAAAATGGCAGAGAGACGGGCTTCTGCCAATGCTGTCCTCGGTCCATGGATCGGTAGACGCGAGTCTCATGCGGCATGTCAGCCTCGTAGTGCAATGGCAGCGTCGCAAAGAAGGCCATGCCGTCGGGACCGAAGATGCAATCCGGGTCTCCGATGTAATCGGCATCCTCGCTCTCCAGCGAAGTTTGCCAACTTGTCCCGCCGTCGTCGGAGCGATAGACCACGGTGTGAAAATTGTTGTTTTGCGAGGAATGGAGAAAGGAGCAGGCGAGGAGACTTCCCGCGTGTTCCGGATCAGCCGCCACGCGTGTTTCCCAATGCGCGCGATCGCTGTTGGCGGCGCTGATTCTCACGTTCGGTCCAACCGTGATGTTGGAGTGCGCCTCCCCGGCCATCGCCAGGGAGGCGGCAAAGAAGACAATCGCAACGATTCCGCAGAAGTGCCTCATTAACTTGCTCCCGTGTGGCAGCTTTTGTTTCGACCCGAGGGACGTCAGCCCGTCTATTGACCCGCTCCGGATGTTCGAGATGTGTTGTCGGGTCCGAGATACCGTTCCAGCCATGCGATACGCCGGTTCCAGAAATCGATGACATTTACCGGTTGTTGCACCACGTGCCCCTCATATTCGTATTCGAGGAGTTCAACGTCTTTGCCGAGGCGGCGCAAGCCGTTATAAACATTTCCGTTCTGGGCGGAGATCAAGTCCGCCAGCCCACCTTCGAGCATCAGGGGCGTGTCGACTTTCTCCAGAAAGAAAAATGGAGAGTTCTCCCAATAGCGAGTCTTGATCTCCCAGGGCGATCCCTTCATCCCGCCTTGTCCTTCCTCGTAATATCCTTCCGAGGGAGCTCCGCCGTTGAGGAAATTTGAATAGCCAAAAAACAGCTCGGTCGGAGCAGCGCTCGTCGCAACCGCAGCTTTGAATATTGAAGTGCGGGTCAAAAGGGCGATGGTGTTGTACCCGCCGAAACTCTGGCCCATGAGGGCGAGACGCTGCGAATCGGCGATTCCTAACTCGACCACCTTATTCACGCCTGGGATCACCGCCGAGACAAGGTCGTCGACGGGTGTGCCGGGGTGCAGAGGAATATCTGGATAAAGGACCGCATATCCGCGCGACGCATACATCTGGAAATTGAAAGCATCGCCCCATCCGAAACCAAAGCGATTTACCTTATCGGAGCCGTTGTCGCCTCCATAAACCCACACCACCATGGGATAGCGTTTTCCTTCCTGATAATCGCCCGGAAGAAGTAGAGCGCCATGCAGCGGCTCGCCGCGCAGCGAAAGCCAATCAATGGTGCGGACCCGGCCCATGCTGGCCGACTCATACTGTGGATTGAGGTTTGAAATCCGGCGCGTGGCACCGGTCTTAACATCCAACGCCCAGACGTCAGAAGCGCGCGATGCCGACTCGGAGGAATATACGAGATCGGTACCGTGCGGCATGCCGGTCATCGCTCCCATCTCGCGCATCGCCATCGCTTCATCGCCTTCGTACAACTTTCTTGCTTTGCCACTCTGCACATCGACGGCATAGATGGCGTCGTTCTTCAAGTTGCTGTCGTGGGCACGAATGTAGATGGTCCTGCTGTCATCGGGAGACCAATAACTGCCTGCCTCTGCGGCGGCGATGTCTTTGATCAACGCGCCGGGAATCTTGACGACCTCGCGCCCCTTGCTGCCATCGGCTGTTACCTCCCAGAGCCGTCCTGCTTCTGGATCCAGCAGGTAAACGCGTGACCCATCGCGACTCCAGAGAGGAGGTCCCCAGGTGAAGGTCCGCGAAGTCTTGTCAATCGCATCAGAAACCTTCACTTTATTCCCCGTATTCACCTCGACGACGTAAGCGGCTCGCTCCGCTGTTTTCCCTGTGTCGCAATAGGCAATATGAGATCCATCCGGCGATGAACTTACTCCCGCATTGAGATTGTTGGGATCCATGAATCCAGTTGCGAGTTCCGTTGTCTTCCCACTGGCAACCGAATACGTCCTAACGGTGAACTTGCTCTGCTGCGTTTTCGGGACTACACCTTCCAGCGACATGTATTCGATGAATTTCTGGTCCGGCGAATACGCGAACCACATTGGACGAACACGTCTGATCAGGCGGGTGACCTTGCCGGTAGCGAGGTCAATACGAACCAGGTCGGAGAGGTACATGGCATCGTAAAACGATGTGAGGTCCGCCTCAGTCGAATTGTCGGGAGCCTTGGCTTGCGCCGCCTGTTTCGGATGAAAGCTGTAGGCATGCACGGTGGGAGCGTTGGTCTGCGTCTCTTGCTTCTTATCCTTGTTCAGCAATCCCGCGTAATAAGGACTCAGCGACAACACGTCGTTAAGCGTCATACCTTCGGGTAAGACTTTGGTCAAAATGGTCTTCCCGTCAGAACTCCAAACTGGGCGCTCCTTCCACCAGGAGAAGAAGACTTCCACGGTTGAAACCTGCCGGGTGGCGCCTGTTTGCCGATCCCACGTCCAAACGGCAGCCTGACCTCCGCGGTCGGAATAGAAAGCCAACCGGGTGCTATCCGGGGACCAACTGGGACTCCAACTGAACCCCTGGGCTGAATTCAGTTGAACGGACTTGCCCGTAGCCAGTTCTGTGACCCAAACGCAGCTTGCGCTGGCACTGGCGAGCATGGGATATCCGGTTTTCGAAAAGCGCTGGCTTTCATAGTCAAATCGAATCGCTTTGGTGGGGTCGTTCGTCTCATAAGCTATCCATCTTCCGTCCGGTGAAGGTATGATCCCTTCATAAGGGAAGAGTTCCACCTCTTTGACCAGAGCTTCTGGGCTAAGAGGAGCACCGGCCGCTGAATTCGACAAGAAAACGGCGCCAATAATAAAGATAGGCATCGCCATTCGCAGCACGATGGCGCGCATCAATCCCAGGCAACTCACGGCGCTTCCCTTCTCCGTTTGACCTCCGGCTTTTTTAGAATGCTGCCGTTCGCGGCTCATCGCTGCTCCTTGCCGGTGGTATGAAGAGCGCCCTTGTTGCTCGAACTGGCAATTTCGGATTTCTGTTCCCGCAGCATCTCGGTTCTCGCTTCTTCTTTCTTGCGCAACTCGCGCCAGCGGACGTATTGAGCGGTTTTTGCAGGAGAAGGATCCTCCTTGTCTTGCAGCCAGAAGTTGAACCAGTCAAGATTTCGCTCCATGGAAAGTAGACGATGCTCGGGCCCGGTGAAGATGTGCCCTTCGCCGGGATAGACCCAGAATTCAACTGGCACTCCGGCCCGCTGCAGTGCGGTGCGCATTTCCATGCCGTAAAAAGCCTCATGGTTGTTGAACCCCATGAGGACCGGACCCACAACCCTGTCAGCGTTGAGAGGAGGAGAGAAGCTGAGCCAATTCTGAAAGGTGCTGCGGTACGGTGGTCCACCGAGCACTCGCTCGTCATTTTCGCGCGATTTCTGCCGGCTCAGAGCGTACCCAGCCGGACCATATCCACCACCGTCGACCAGAGATGCGACCTGGAACATCCGGGAGTGCGTGATGGAAAACTCAGTTAAGAAGCCACCGTAGCTGATACCCATGATGCCGACCCGGTGAGGATCGGCGACTCCCTGCTGCACGAGCAAGTGGACTGCGGATTCGATACTGGCAAGGGGGCTATATCCTTCGGCCACCGAACCGCGAGCAAAGTTTTTCCCCTTCCATCCATCGGACGGGGGATAGTTCGTCATCAACACGGCAAAACCATCGCGCGCAAACGCCTGCGCGGGATAGCTGGACAGCCATTCCGCCTGGGTTATGAATTTCCCCTCAAATCCGTAAAGAATGATCAGCAACGGGTATTTCTTGCCTTCTTCGTAGTTAAAGGGCTTGAGAAGATAGCCGGTTGTTTCAGCGCCATATTTGTTATTCCAGCGCATTTCCGTGACATGGCCGACAGCGATGTTTTGCAATTGCGGATTGACATCCGCAAGAGCCCGGATCTTGGCGGTTGAGAGATCGACGATGGAAGGGTTCGGGGGCACGTTCGAAGACTGCCACACGCACACCGCTTCGTTTCGGCGAACTCCATCGCAATCGTCAATGTGATCGGATTCCGGAGTCAGGCGATGAAGCTGCCCGTCAAAAGAAACGGAGTAGAGTTCATTCCGTGTGCGTCGTTTCCCTCTGCCCGCCGCTTCGTAGACCAATTCGCGGCTATTGTCAGACCACCAGTACTCGCGCGCATTGGCATCGCGGATCAGGTTGCGTTTCTTGCCACTCGCGAGATCGTAGACGGACAAGGGGGAGTCGGCATAGTCCATCCACGACATGTAGGCCAGATAGCGCCCGTCCGGCGACCACTGCGGAGAAGTTTCGGCAGCTTCGCTATCCGCGACTATCTTGAAGCTCCTGCTGGCGACGGTGATATATCCCACGTCTTGATTGAAGTAAACCATCGAATTTTTGAGCTTGGGAGGCGCTGCGTAGGCAACGGCGATCCGGGTGGAATCGGGCGACCATGAAATCGAGGATATCTCCTCGGGATTTTCCCAGATTTTTTCTTCTGTCTTTTCTCCCAGCTTATAGATCCAGAGATCGGTGGGAACTCGGACCCACTGCTCGGTCAGGATGGTAAATGTGTCCATATCATCGTCGAACAGCACCCCCTCCTTGTTCAATCGCTGCAACTCGCTCTTGTCAATGGCGGGAGAACTGGTAAATGCGATTTGGCTTCCATCGGGAGACCACTCATACGTGAATACGCCAACAGGAGTCGTATCGCTGGGGTGATACCCGATTCGCCGGATCGTCTGGTCCTCACCCGGGACGTGTGTGAAAATCTGCTCGGCGAGTTGGCGGTCCAGATCAAAACGCCACAACTGCTGCGAACCACTCTTGGACGACAAGTAGGTGATGTTTTTCCCATCGGGTGTCCAACGGATCGTCGAGAGCGAGCTTTCTTCAACAACTTTGGCCGGAACACTTCCCGGCGAGGTCGCCACCACATAGAGCGCGGTGCGGTAGCAGTCGCAGTCAAGAAAAGCTTGCGTTACCAGGAAGGCGACGCGGGAGCCATCCGGAGAGCGGCGCGGTTCTTTCACTTCGCGGAAGGAGACGATTTCATCCAAAGTGATCGGATGCATGGCATGGCCGGCGTTGGCCGCCGCACTCATATCAATCTGCGGAACTGCCTGGTCAGTGCTGCTTTGTTCCGTCGCACTTGCTGGAACCACACAGCAGAGAAAAATGGCAAATACAATAAGAGCGAGTTTCATGGGATCCTCCTGACGGCGACTGACGTTTCCCTGCGGCCCCGAAATGCTGAACGGCCGCCTTCCTGGAAGCGGCGCCACGCAATCCGCAGTCCTCCCAGTTCTACTTCGGCATAGGCAAGTACGAATACGAACGAGATCCCCACCGCAATCAACAAGGCAAGTAGCATCATCTCTGCCAGCAAACCTGCGTTCTGTTCAAGCCAGCTTTCCATACTTCCACCTCAAATGTTCAGAACGCGGAGTTGACACCGCGTTCTGACAGACAGCTACTTGAATCCAAAGCTTGCATAGCCAACCGAAATGCCTGCCTGACTGTCGCGGAGGTTCTTTTCCCACGCGCTCAGCGTAGCCGTCTCGGGGCCTTCGTCTTCCAAAACGCGAACCGGCACGTGTCCTACCAGGACGCGGCCTCCCGAGGGCACTGCTCCAAGCGCGATCTGAGGATGGACTCGCCACTCCGAACCGGATTCATGCAGAATGGGCTTGTCATCAACAGAAATCGTGCCGAAAACCGGATGATCGAAAGTATCAACGTACGAATACTTCGTTGAGCCAGCAGGAAGGTTGTATGCGTCGACCACAACTTTCCATGGTCCAGGGGCGGGCGAGAAGGCCGAGACGCTTTTCGTGCCGCCACTGCCCGTGCTGCTGCCACGCTGCACCGCTACGCCCTTCACATCTTGATACAGGTAGAGATCGATGTCGGCTTCGGGATCCGTCACCTGGCTGATCTCCGCGCTGATCTCTTCTGTGCCAGGTGGAATATTGATCTCGTACACCTTTCGCTCGCCGGACACGAGTGTGCCCGAAAGGCGGCGACCGCTGCCGAGCGACGCGGTCACGGCCCCACCGCGGAATGCGGCTTGCCGGTTCGTGAAGGAAACTTCGGCCGGGCATCCTTGCACCCCGTTCCGGCCGAGTTGGCAGTACGCTTCGCCAGCTGCCACGCTGACTAAGGATGCGGTAAGTTTCGTGGGCACCGCCGACAGCGGCTTCGAGTCAAGCTGTTCGGGGAAGAAGACGAAGTTGTTTCCGTAGAGGACGATTTCCCAAACGCCGGCAACAGGATTCTTGATCGTGCTGCTCAGGTGACCCTTCTTGGTCATGCCCAGGATGCCGAAGGGAACGTTGTCGCTATGATCGGGAGCGATGACCGACCCTCGAAGCGTCGGTTTGGCGTCAGGAGTGTCAACTTCGATCTGAAGAGCGGTCGTCTTCGGAGGAACGCGGACGAAATAACACGAACTGCCCGGGCGATCCACCGGTTCATTGTGCACAACCCGGTAGTGGTTTGCGGCTGTGAAGTCATCGGCGGCGACGATCGTACTCAAGACCTGGTAGGCAATCCATGGCTCATCCGGTCGCTTGAGGTTCAAAATCGCGCTATGCGGTCCCGACGCGCCGATTGCGATCGAGACTGGCAGCTTTACGGGCGTCTTCAGAGGTAGAGTGAGCGAGTCTGCAGACGTGAAGCTGCCATCGTTGCCGACCCATTCCAGGCGAAAGTTCATGGGCTCGGGTGGTCCCGAGGTGCGGACGAAAGTGATGGTGCGCGTGCCCTTTTGTCCGGCTGCCCAGCCTTCGCGCTCGTAAATTCCGCGCCCTTCGTCGGGCGTGGCAAGAAAGTCAGAGACGGCCGTCTTGACTGGAGCATGGCTCTCGATGGTCACCGGATCGAACTTCTTGTCCATCGCCTGCAGCATTTTCCAGGCGGCTTCCACTTGCACCAAGCCGTTGCCTTGTTTGTAAGCGGGAATCGCGGGAATGTAGCGGGCGCTGGATAACATAGCGGTGCGGATGCGCGCCGCGTCATAGTTGATGCCCGACTGCTTGGCCGCGCTGATGAGGAGGGCTGCAGCCGCGCTCGCCGTCGGTCCTGCTGTGGAAGTGCCACCGGCAACCGAATATCCCGGAGGAAGTTCGTAGACTCCTTTTCTCTTCTCGGGCGGCTTGTAGCCCGCATCGGTGCTGATCAACTCCGAGGGGCTGAGGATCTCAGGTTTCAAACCTCCGTCTCCGGCGGGGCCATAGGAACCTACGATATGCAGATTGTCGTGGTTCTTGACCTCGGCGCCATTGTTGATGCGATATGCTTCTCCGGCCTGATAAGCTCCGACAGCAATGATCTTGTTTGACGAAACTTCATCGACAACGGTGTTCATGCCGGGCTCATTGTTGGCCGGCGATAGAATCGGCTTCTTGTACTTGTCAAACAGCCGGTCAAAAATGACTCCGGCAACGAGACGGCCGTCGTGCAGAGGGTTGATGGTCTCGTCGACGATGCTCGGCTCGACGCAGATGACGTCGACATCGGGCAACTTGGCGGCGGTGATGGCTCCCTCGACCAGGCGAAACACGCTGGTAGCGCCGTCGTAGATGGAAATCAGCTGCGCTCCGGGAGCTACGCCGTCGTAGCTACCGCCGTAGAAACCTTTTCCGATTGAAGCGCCCGAGACCTCGCTCACGTGCTGCCACACACCTAAGGTGAGGCGAACGTACTTCTTCTTCGGATCGGTCTGGACGGCAAAGGCAACGCTTTTCCGCCGCCGGCCCGCGGGAATATTCGAGCCAAAGATTCCCAGATCCATGTGCCGGGCGTAATCCATCATCGGCTTCTCGTCGGCGAAGCTCTGGTTCTGGTTTGTATCCACCCAGACGATGTTGTTCTGCTCGTTCCAGAGAACGGCAAAGAGGCCGCTGCTGCCCGGCGGGTTGCCATCGAAGTTCACGTCCTGATACAGATAGGCAGGTTGATGGAGGGCGCGCTCGTTGAAGAATCCCAAGCGATACTCGCCATCGGCAGGCGCGGTGTAAGTCTGATCTTTATAAGTGAACTTGCCGTTCTCGGCCTTGACGACCGTATCCATCTTTACCCACATGGGGTCGTTGTCATCACGGGGATCGCTGACAGCCAAGGCCTCGGCAATCTTGCGTTCCGGCCGGCCGTCAATCGAGGTGGCTGACTGCAGCTCGGGCAGCAGAAAATCCGGGGTCGCGTCCAGAATTGCGACCCCGGTCCCTCGGCCGTCATAGTTAAGGTTCTCCTCGCGGAACCTTTCGATATCCATGTCTTTGGTGGGAAGGTAGGGATGACTCAGCGGAGTGTCAGGATCAGGAGGGTTATTCGACGGCTCTTCTTTCTCTGGCGCAAAAATCTCATCGAGGCTGGGATTCCACCTATCGGTGTCGAGATCGATATCAAGACTCTGCGTACCCTCGAATGCGGCCAACTTCTCCATCATGGCCAAGGGGACGCGGGCGCGCAGGTAATCGACGGAATCTTCGCGAAAGTGAACTTCGCCGCCGAGCTTTTGCACTTCCTCGACGACACGAGCGTTTTCACCCGGGCGGGAGGCGATCAGGACAACCAAATCCTTGTCCCCGCGCGCCGCTGCCAGGGCCATCAGCAGGCGATGGTTCTTGAAGAGCTTGCGTTCCGCCGAAGGTGTGGCGGGCTTGGTCGCTCCGATTGCGAGTTGCGTACCGATCAGAATGATGGTCGCGGCAAAAAGTGCCCACTTGCGTCGCTGGTTCATAGTTCCTCCTGCCGGTCTATCAGTCCGAGTCGAGAAAATTCACTTCACCTGCGGCAGCATCCCGGTCATGGCAATGTGAATGTCGGGGATGCGCAAGGGATCTTGCAGCTTGAGGTGCCAGACGATTTGTCCAGATAGGGCGCCGGGCTCAAGCACCTGTTCGGTTCCTAATGCCGGCGAATAGTCGAAGACCGCGCCGTCCCCTTCCTTATGATTGGTAGCGTTGAGTATCGTGGGCGAGAGTTCTTTAAGCATGTCGCCCAGGCCACTGCCAAACTTGGTCACTTGCAGGGTTATCGGCCCATAGATCGGTGCTGACGAAATATTTCTTAGCCGGGTGGGTGCATCGAGGATTCCGGTGGCCGGGTCATACGATGTCGTATCGAATACGAGTTCTACCTTCTTGGCTAAAGAGCTCTGAACTTTTTCTGGCGCAGGATGGGCGGCAGCTCCAGCCGTTTTGTTCGCTCCGTTTTTCTCCGGCAGGATCACCTGTATCGTCGCGGTTTGCAGTTGGAAGGTTCCAGTCCTGGCGTCGGCCCAAATGGGGTGGAAGACGCCGTGATCGTCGACGGCCATTTGCATATAGTCTCCGCCCGCCGGCCAGCGCGAACCGCCGGAGATAAAAGACACCCTCGTCTCTTCCTCGCCAGACGGCAGCTTCATATCAAACTCGCTTCCCTGCAGTGCCATGTTTCCTTTTCCCATGCGCACGGAAGTCGCGTCAGAAACACGCACGGGTGCGGTGAAGGTCTCGCCGCCATCGACGGAGGCTGCGAAGTACTCGTCATATTCCTTGTTGTCGTGATTGGCGGAATTGCGCGTATCAAACCACGTCAGTCCAAGCACTCCATCCTTGTTCACCGCAAGCTCGGCCTGATATTGGCTTACGGAAGCTGGCACATCATCGACAATCGGATGTGGAGTAGACCAGGTCTGGCCGCGGTCCTTCGAATAAGAGAACACCAGTCGGTAGGAGCCAGCACGATAGTCCGTCCACACCGTGTACAGCCGATCTTTGAACGCACCCTCTGAATCCACCGCCATGGCGGCCATGGTCTGAAATCCCGGCCCTTTACGATCCATTTTGTACTCTTCAGAGGCAACCTTGATCGGTTGGCTGAAGGTCACGCCGCCGTCCGAGGATGTGACAATCCAGAGGCTGCCAGAGTGCGCCTTCTTCGCTCTTGCCTCGTCGAATTCGAAATCAACATAGGGAAGGACGAGCGTTCCGTCGCTGAGAAGGACTATGTTCTTCGCGGTATTAATACCAATGACGCTCTTGCCGCTCGCTGCATCGACCGGCCCTGTGAATGTGCGGCCATCATCGTCCGACCGGAAGATTCCAACTGTGTATTCGGGGTATTTTCCGTACAGGACTGACACGTAGACGCGGCCGGCGTACTTGCCAACGGAGTGGTCGACGGTCATAACTTCATGGTCGTAGGAATAACCGAGATTTGCCGCTGTCAGCCAATGCTTCCCGCCATCCTCCGAACGGTAGAAGAACAAGCCTCCGCGAACGTTGCCGATGTCATCTTTCACGAAGGCCAGAGCGGTGAAATATGCAGTGCCGTGCAGACCGAAACCCACTTGCGGATCACCGCCGCCAAACTCCATTTGCTCGGGGAATGATGAATCGAACCAGGAGCCGCCACCATCGGTAGAGGCGTAAGTCTTGCAGACGTACCCGCCCTCACCGCGGGAGGCGGTGATGGCTGCGCCGAGGATGTTCTTGGAATTGCGTGGATTCACGGCCACGCCGATTTCCGCGTGGGAAAAATCTCCGTCGCGCGATACCAGCATGTTTGGGCCGACCGTGATCCTGGGCGACTCTTGCGGGGACGCGTCAGCCGCACCGGCGGCACTCACTGACATATGAAGGACGAACAGCCAATTCCCTGCCAGCAGTGTGAGTAGGCAAACAATGATCAAAACAGGCTGCGAACGTGCCATGGTTTCATCCCTCAATATCGGTTT
Organism: uncultured Acidobacteriaceae bacterium; assembly: GCA_963775845.1. Classification (GTDB taxonomy): domain Bacteria; phylum Acidobacteriota; class Terriglobia; order Terriglobales; family Acidobacteriaceae; genus Acidiflorens. Next base: position 1,457,171 of record CAVZKN010000003.1, read on the forward strand.
CAGTTCCCGCCTGCCTTAGTTGCGCCTTGCGCTCCATCCACGCGTGTCGAAACGACCTTGAACATCATGAATGGATATTCGGGCTCCTTGGGCAAGCTGGTGAAGTGCCAGCGAAACGGCCGTTCTTCCGAGCTCGCGTTCGGCGCCAGATCGGAGGACTGGAAAGCCCAACGTGCGCCGTCAGCAGGCTTGTGGTTGTCAGCGTTTTCCACTCGAAAATCGGTGAGGTTGACGCGCACCGCCTGCAGTTCGACGGTAAACGGACCAGCCACGGCGAGCGGCGACTTGTTTTCGAGGTGCATGCGGCAGGAAAAGTCGTTGGTCTTCCAATCAAAGCCGCAATCGTTTGCCACGAGCTTGACCTGCGTGCTGACATCCTGACCGGAGCGCTCGGGCTCGTGGACTGCACCCGCAACACTGAAGGAAGTTCCTGCCAGTTGCATGACGCCCGAAGAGCCGTCGATCCAAGCCGCGTGAAAGACGCCGTCTGCGTCGCTGTCGAGTCCTTGCGTGTCCCCTCCGCCGGGAAACCTGGTTGAAATCATGAGTACGTTCAATCCCTGGCCTTCGACCGAAACACCTTCTTCGGTTTTCGGATACGGACTGATCTTGGCGCTGGGCTTCCAATTTCCAGGAGCGAGCGGGCAGGTTGGCTTGCGTCCGGTGGTGACGCTGGGCAGGAAAGTTTCTCCACCATCGAGCGAGGCGGAGAAATACAGGTCGTAGCAGTCATCCTTATGATTCCGCCGATCGTTCCAGGTGACGCCTACAACTCCGCGATTATTGACCGCGATTGTTGGATTCGCGTCCTCGATCGGGCCGGTGGTGTCATTCACGATTACTGGCTTCGACCAGGTCTTGCCGTTGTCGGCCGAGTGGACAACTCGAATGTCGTGCCGGTCTCCCGCGCTTTCTACCCACACGACATACGTTCGGCCGCGGTATTGGGCATTCGAAAAATCAACCGCCGCGAAGCCGTTCCCCTGTATCTTGTCGAGCTTGTATCCCGAGGCCCCGGAAAACGACCAACTGGAAGTCACGATTGCCGGCGAAACGGAATATGTGCTGCCCCCGTCTCCCGAGACGGCAACGCGCAAGTACCTACTCATTTCGATTTGCTTGTCCCAGCTTTTGGGATCGAACAGCGACGGCATCTCCGTGCTCGGTTTGCCGAAGGTCCAGAAAGGAACGATTACCGTTCCGTCAGCGGCGACGAGGATGTTCGACATCGCGAACATCTGTTCCTTGTCCGAGTCGCTGATCAGGTGAGGCTGGCTGTAAGTTTTTCCTCCATCGGTCGAGAACGCGATTGCTTGAATGCCGTGTTCCTTACCGTCCAGCCCGCCTGCTTCCCCGGTCGCACCGGCATAAATGCGTCCGGCGAACCGTCCTCCGCGATCAAATGCCATGTGCTGGCGGTCAAAACCCTTGATGCCCTGCAAGAGCGTGACCGGAGACCACGTGCGACCCGCATCCGACGATCGGATGATCCAGAGCCCATCGCGGTCGTTCGAGGCAAAATATGCGTTGCCCTGCGTGTCGAAGTAGGTGATAACGTCCCAACCCTCGGCTACCTCCTTTGGAAGTGCGATACGCGTCCACTTGTGCCCGCCGTCATGGGTGACGTAACCGCTGACGCCGGGGCCCTGGTCATTGATTCGGCAGGAAGCGGCGATCTGGTCGTTTGAATCTTTTAGGTTGATCGCGAAAAAAGACTCGCCATGTGGATCGGTTGGGGCATCGGCCGAAATCGTCGTGGTTGGACCCACCTTGATTTGCGCGTAGCCAATCGGGCAAGCCGCCACACCGAGCAACGCGATCAGACATAACCTGACGAAAGCAAACATCCGCTGTCTCCCTGAGATGATCAGGCGACCCGCTGGCTGGCACGGCAGCCAGCGGTTCACGAGTAAGAGTTAAGGTTCGCCGACGTCCTGCGTAACTAGAAGTCGAGTCCAACGCGCAAGGCCACCATGCGCACCGAACTATCCCCGCCGATTTGGCCTCCAAGGAGGCTGGTGGCGGGTCCGACGGTGTTGTTGATGGTTCCAAATCCAGTCAGCGTGGCAGGCTCGCTCGGAATTCCTGCATTGTTGGCATTGCCGGGATAACCACCGGCACCACTCGGCAGGCCGAAGTTTGGGTGGTTGAACACGTTGTATGCTTGCAGGTCCATGCGCAACTTGATCGCTTCGGTGATCGGAAAGCGTTTGGTGATCGAGAAGTCCGACCAGACGAACTTCGGCGAGCGATAGGCATTTCGCCCGGAATCCCCCTGCTGGCAATTGGCCGGTGTGTTGCCGAGGTAGCAACCGCCGGTAGTCGGATCCATAACCGACTGGAAAGCAAAGGGATTTATATACTGGATGGAACCAGGCGTAGTTATATTCTGTACGGGTTGATTGCTGTACACCTTCTGCCCCGGCACTACGTTGGCAAACAAGGGTGGGCTGGCATTTACAAATCCTCCGACATTCGGACTGAATACTGAGAAGGGTAGTCCGTCCCGGGCAAAAATTGTGCCAGAGACTTGCCAGTTACCGACGATTTGATTGAGCCAGGCTTGGCCGGAGCGAAATGGCAGTTGATAGATGTAGGAACCATTCAGCGAGTGCCGGAAATCGAAGTCGCAATTTCCGTACAGGCGTTTCAGATGTCCGTTGTAAGATCCGAAATTCTCGTTGGCATTAAAGATGATCACGCCTCCGTTCGTGATCTCGTCAATGCAATGGCTATAGGTGTAGTTCATCTGCAAACTGAGCCCGCGGCTCAACCGCTTCACCGTACTGACCTGCAAGCCGTTATAACCACTGTTTGTTCCGGTCTTGAACGGGAAGATGTCCCCAAACCTTGCGTCGACGGGCGCCGCATACGGGTAGCCGGCAAAGCAGCCGTTACAGAAAAGTTGATATCCATTCGGAGTATCGGAGTAGAAGCCGTGCGTCGACCGCGTGCCCACGTACTTGACGGTTAAGCCCCAGTTGTTGCCGAATTGCTGCTCGACGCCCAGGCTCCATTGATAGATGTCGGGAAACGCCTGCTTTTGCGAATCGAAGATCGTAAAGTTAACCGGCGGGATGCAATTCAGTGGCGCCGAGCTGGCTGCGCAGGATACCACCCCACTCGAAAATCCCTGCTGGAAGGCCTGGTTCGCCGCAACGTCCGCATCGATCGCGCTTCCGGGGACACCCGGGAACATACCGATGCCGCCAGCGGGACCAAAGATGCCACCCTCCACAAATACGTCGGATGGCGGGTTTTCATCGGCATATGACGGTAGGAACCCGAGGAGTGGATTGGCAAAAACACCGCCGCCGGCGCGCAATATAGTTTTCGGCGTCAGTTGGTACGCGATGGCTGCGCGTGGCTGCCACTTCAGTGGGTGGGTGCCGGCGAATAAGTGAGATTGATTCGGAACAATGACCTGGTTGAGAGGCTGGTTGGGATCGTGGGAAATGCCTTCAAAGGTATTTGTTAGACGCGCGATAACGTGTTCCTGACTAATGGGATTCGATTCGTACCCGAGGCGAAGACCCACAGTCAAAGTAAACGTCGGAGTCACACGGATCGTGTCCATCGCATAGTTATCCATGGCAACGTTCGAGATGTGGTCAATTCCGTAAGTCGGGAAAGCCTGATAGGTCTGGCACGCAGCACCATAGGTAAACTCGTAGAGCGAACAAGTGTAGACAAAAGGAATTACCGCATAGCCAACCGACTCAAACGAGCCGAATCTGGAGTGTCTCGTATTGGTCCCAAACCGGAACGAGTGCCGGCCATGGGCCCATGTCACATTGTCGGAAATCTGCCAGGCCCGGGTGGAATTTCCGTATTCGTTCTGTCCCGAACCGAACAGCGAAAAAGGGGTCGCCGACAGCATGATGGGGAAAGCGGTCCCTTGGGGATTGACCGTCTTGTGTACCCGCGACCAGTAATTGAAGCCGGGGTTAAATTCGTTCAGAAGGTTCGGGCTGAAGGTGTGCGCCCATCGAGCAACCACTGACCTCTGCGGCCATGTGGCTCCAAGATTCCAAATCGGATTGGTGGCGCTCGGAAGCAGGACCTTACCGTCATCCCATTGCATGCGATAGAAGGTGACGTCCTTGGGAGTGATGTTGTAGTCGACCTTTCCCGTGTAGAGCGTTTCGCTGGAGGGCGGCGAGGCCGTGTAGTGGTGCTGAGCCGCACAACCATCTCCGGCCGTCTGCACGGTTAAAGGGCATCCCAGTTCCACAATGGGAGTTCCGCCGCTAGTGTCGCCGAGCGTCGTAAACAAATTCTGGTAATCCGCCACTTCGCCCGGCTGCGGCGGCAGGATAATGCCCCCGAGCGCCGGGTCCGCGCCACCGAGCGGAAGTTGGGCGAGCACGTAAGCCTCATAGGCTGGAGTCGGCAGGGTGTTGTTCTCGAGTGCCGGCAGCACGATTCGGGTACCCTCGATCGATCCGAAGAAGAACAATGTGTTCTTGATGATCGGACCACCGACCGAGCCCGCAAACTGGTTGACATTCGAGCGTGGCTTCTTTTCCGGTGTTGCCCCCGCGGGCAATGTGTCGTCGTAAAGCTTGGTGAAGTAATTCGTCGTATTGAGGACGGAGCCATTCCAGTTATAGGTGAGACTGCCATGAAAAGAGTTCGTGCCAGACTTGGTTATGAAGTTGATCTGCGACGCGCCATAGCTGCTCTGGTCGGCGCCATACCCCTCTGTATTAACGGATGCTTCCTGGATTGAGGCAAGACCGAGTTGCAGCCCGGTGGCGCCGCTTTTATTGAGGTTCTCCCACGAATCGTTGGCATCCAAACCATCGACCCTGAAATCATTCGCCACCGACGATAATCCATTGAATTCCACGTTGCCGCCGGCATAGGTGTTCGAAGCGCCGACGTTCATGATCGCTCCCGGGGCGATCACGGCCACGTGCGACATATCGCTGCCAGGATTGGGGATTTCCGTAAGGTCTCTTTCGGAATAACTCGTGGTCGTATTCGGATTCGTCGGCTCCAACAGGGGCGCCTCGTTTTTCACCTCGATCTTGGTGGAGACGCTGCCGACTTGCAGGTTGAAGTCGAGGTGCACCGCATGGCCAATGTCGACGGTTACGTTGTCGTGCGCAACAGTCTGGAATGAAGGAGCCGTCACCGTCACGGTGTAGGTTCCAGGGGCCAAAAGCGGAACCCGGTATATTCCCTCGCTGTTCGTGGTGGTCGCGCGATGCGTCCCGTTGTCCCGGTTGAGGACGGTGACGGAAGCGTGATTAACGCGGGCCCCGGTCGCATCGGTCACCAGACCTGCGATTTCGCCGCTCGTATCGGTCTGAGCGAATACGAAGGATGTTAGCCCCAGGATGACGGCGAACAGAATGCTGACGGTTTTCATAGGTTCCCTCCTACCGAACTCGGCGTCCAATTCGCTCGGCTCTTATTTGCGGTCTTTCGATCGATCAAACTTGAGCTTTCTGCGTCGTGATTTACGTACCCAAGCGGTCGCAATTGCATATAAGACATTTCAGCCGCCATTTTTTCGGGCGAGACGAAAAAAAATGTTTTGTCTTTATGAAATGTTTGCGGAGAGCGCGGGACGAAAGTTCAGCAGCGCGAGGATGACGCTCCATGAAAGAGAGCGTCCGCCAGGAAATGAGGCGGCGTGTAATTTTCGGAGTCGCGCGATGAACGCACGACCGCGCAAGCTGGTGGAACAATTTCAGCTCGGACGGAAAGCTGTAGCTGATGATCCCAGGAACGATCACCGGCCATACCCGGGTGGAAACAAGCACAACGCGCTGGACTTAAGGACTCGTCACCACGCACCTCACTTTTTATTGTCGGTAGCAGAAGCACGCTCATCCGGGCCTTCGCCCAGGATTGCGACGTCCATGCTGACGAATTCAAGGCTCAGTGCCTTCATGACGTCCTTCTCGTCCATGGCAGGAAGGCGGACATCATGCAGTTCGAAGTTGATTGTTTTCGCTTCCGTCGATGCATTGGGCTTCAACCCCTCGGCGGAAACAAGTTTTGTAAAGTCAAACGTAGCGCCGGGACCGTCCGCCCCATTTTCAGCGTTCGTGATCGTTACCGTTCCGGCTTGCGAAGTGAGCGACAGGATTCGAAGCATCAGTCGCCCACGCACGTTGTCTTTCGATTTATTACGCAGACTCGCCTGCAGCGACAGGGTTTGATGCTTTGTATCGTAATCGACGTTCTTGATGTCGAACGCAACTAAATTGGCCACCTCCTTCAAGGCGGAAAGCCCGGCATCGCCATTCTTCACCGCACTTCCCTGTACCGTGACGACTGCAGTGTAAGCCTGGTCGCGCCCATCGCGATTGTCTACCCAGAGCGCGTGAAACACGCCATTCGCATCGGCACAAAGACCAGCCGTGTCACCGCCGTGAAATTCGGGGTCGCGAACGATGCGGACAGTAGGTGGATTTGGGCCATCATCGGTTGCATAAGAGGAGATGGTTTCTCCTTCTTCTGCTTGCCGAAAACGAGCCGGGCGCTCGGCCAACCGAACGCTGGGCAGCCAGGACTCCCCGCCATCCAGAGAAGCCGTAAATCGCGTGAAGTAACCGACATTGTCCGGATTTTCCCGGCGGTCATTCCATGACAGTCCAACGACTCCATCTTTGTTGACAGCCAAGGTGGGCATAAAACTGTCCGGAGTGTGGGTAAGATTTCGCGGCATCTCATCCACGATGCGAGGCTTCGACCAAGTCTCTCCCTTGTCAGCCGAGTAGGTAAACATGATTCGCGAGTGTGCCGACCTGGCATCGGTCCAGGCTACATAGATCCGGTCTTTGAACACACCTGAAGATCCATCCACCGCAAGAGAGTCGACGGTGCGGGTGGTCGAACCTTCGGAACAATACTTGTCGGCCGCCTTTATGTTTTTTGGCCGCTGCCAACCGTCCGGAGGAATCAGAACCACTGAGATCTCACAGGTGGGAGGCCCTGGATCGCCTGGCCATTCCGCCGCAGCCCGGTCTTGAGAATCTCGTGCACTCTTCTTGAGGCTCTGCCAGTTCGAAATTACAACCGTTCCATCCGACAGAAGCGCCATGCTCGTGGGGAGTGAATGAGAGAGGCGGTGCGCATTAATCACACCATACGCGCGCGGCAGGCTCCACGTTGTTCCCTTATCGCTGGAGTGGGTAACATCCAACGAAACCGCCAGCTCTTTTTCCTGAGCATCCAGGATTCCAGCCCGCGATTGATAAGTGATAAAGCCCCACCCGCGGTTGGGCCCATTCGTATGGTCAAACGTCAACCACGGACGATCTCCTGTAAGGATGTCAGAGACCTGCTCCCAGTTCTTGAGCTGATCCGTTGATCGATACAATTTAAGATGCCAATCGATCGCAGGGTCGCGCCAAGGTGAATCGCCGATCGCCCCAAAGTAAGCAGCACCATCCGGTCCAAACGCACAGACGGGGTCGCCCGACTCCGGAATTTGAGGCCCCAAGGTCCACGTCCGTCCACCGTCGGTCGAACTATAGACGGCGGTGTGCATCTTTCTTTCGGACAAGCGGTTGAAGTTGGCTACAGAACAGGCCACCAATTGTTTGGGATCGGTGGGATGAGCTGCGATCAACACTTCATCGTGACTATTCGTGCCGTCAGCCTGGCTGACTTCAATATTCGGGCCGACACTGATCAATGAAGTCGTTGAAGGCTGCGCTTTCTTTTCTGCGCCTCTCAGCGACACTGGCGCCATGAAAAAAGTCACCGTCAACCCAGCCGCAAGAAGGAGAGGAATGCGTGAGCCACTCCTCATCGGTTGTCTCCCAGGTCCTGCATGCCAACATTGCGATTGGCAGCGGTAAGGAAGTTACCACTTACCTCCTGGCACAGAACCGGCAGCCTTTTGTCCATGCGTCCGATTGAAAGCATGAGGTCGTCCAGAATCGCTTGCTTGTCGGCGTTGTGATTGTCGAGGCCGGAGAAAAGCACCGAAATGTCATTTTGAATTCTCTGGCTCTCGGAAAATGCTGAATCTACGCCCCAATGCCAATCCGCAGGTTCCGTGCGCTCACTTCCTGCTTCACCGCTTTTTGCGCGCTCAGGTGATCTGGTCATCCTCAACTGCGTGAGCAAAAGCTGCACTTTGTCGAGTTCCTGCTGCAGCAATCCGGCATCGTCGCGTATGAGTAGCTCCACCTTTCGTCCGGATACGGTGTCCAGCCTTGAACTGACATCATTTGTGTACCGGTCCGACAATCTACGCAGCGACCATGCTCGGTTGATCGCGTTCATGGTGGTTTCGAGCACATCGTTCACAAATTTTGTTCGAGCCTCAGGCTCGGGGAATGTGGCGTGAAGTTCGTCGTCGAGGAGCGGCGCGGATTCCACTACGATGACAGGATTGTCATCTTTTAGAGCTAAGCGATCTGCTTTGTCGCCCGCCTCCGCCACAGACGTTAAATTGATTTGTAGATGCGGAATCATCTGCAGCGCTTGCAGTAAGCTTTGTTTTCGTGCCGATGTGTCAACCAACCCAGATATGAGCACTTCTTTGCCGTCGCTGGAAATGTCGATGGGTTCTCCCAGATCGGCGCCGAGAATATGCAAAGCCACTCTGGCCTCGGCTTCGGCGTGCACTAACTCGCTCACGGAAGGCGGGGCGGCAACGGGTCTTAAGGGAAGAGCGACGGGCCTGGACAACGACGGCGGATCGAAAATACCCCGGTTAACAGATTCGAAGGCGAGAACACTGAAATCGACCTCGCTCATTTCAATGTTCTCGTCCTGGAAGCGCAGCGTCTCGGCGATCGCATGATAGTCGCTGTCGCGCAATGTGAGGTCAACCTCGGAGAGAGGACCGTTGAGAACCTTCGTGTGAACGACCACCAAGCCATCGATCGTACGCGTGACCTCGTCGGTCTTTTCGAAAGGGCCCTCATGCCACGCCATAAAACTCGCAATCGACAAAGGATCCTGCCAATCGAAGTTCGCCGCCTGCATCTTTGTCTGAAGGTCGGTTAACCTCACGAGGCTGGCGTCGCTGCTTTCGGATTTTCTCCCGGAAAGCAAATCGTGATAAATCGTCCTGGTGAGAGTACCTTCCTGCGAATGAATACGCAGCTTCTGGTATACAACCGGATGTTGAACGGAAGCCCGATTCGTCTTCTCGGAAATGCGTGCGCGCTGTAAAACAGCATTTGCAGAGACGGTCGGCGATACCGCTACCCTGGCCAGGAAAATCGCTAGAGAGAGAACCAGCAGCGCGCCAGCCCATGCGATTCGTGGGGCCGCAAGCGCGCCGGCGAAGTTGAATAAACGCTCCAGCACTCTCCGCCAGGCGGGTTGGGGCATGAACTCAGACTCAAATTGGCACAGGCGGGCAAAAAAAATAGCCCGAGATCCGTCTCTCGGGCCCGAATACGGAATTGCCAGTGACGCACGATAATCGATCAAATCTTCAATAGCACGCTCGATCTTCTCCATCCGAACCCTGCAATGCCAACAGGCCTCAAGGTGCGCCTTGACGATTGCCGTCTCTGCACTGGTCAATTCGCCGTCCGCAGCGGAGATTAAGATCTCGTCGCTGACGTGATCGAAAACAAGTGAAACCTTTGCCGTTTTTCCAGATTTACTCATGATTCTCTCCCACGAGCTTCGTGATCGCGCGCCGCAAAGAATCAGCCACTGTGGAAACTCCAATGCCCATCACGTCTGCAATCTCCCGATAGCGCAAACCCTCCGAGCGAAGATTCACGCATTGCCGTTCCTGCGGAGAAAGGGTCTTCAATGCCGCACAGATGTGACGCAACCTCTCTCCGCTAAGTAGCACCGCCTCGGCGTCCGGAGATGGATCCGCTATGGTAAATGCTACGTCGACCATTTCCGTTGTACCGGTGTTGAGCCGCCGTTGCTTTTTGAGTTGATTGATAGCGATGTTGTGGGCAACCCGAAAGAGCCAGCCGCGGAGATTGAGCGTCTCACCGCCTTGCCGCAGATGTTTGTAGGCGCGCAGGAAAGTCTCCTGCACAATCTCGTCCGCGTCATCGGGGCCGGCTCCAAGACAAACGAGGTAACGAAAAACCGGCCCGCGCAGCTGATCATAAAGTTCCAAGACATGCGCCTGCAGGGATAAACAGGCCGGTTGGGAGGCTGAAAACGCCGGCACGGACGCGCTTAAAGCCAAACTTCCATCGACCGGAGTACTGCTTCCAATACTTCTAATGTCACTCGCCATTTCGGAGCCCACTCGCACGATCCGATCTCGGGACTTCACAGACCGTGACGTTCGGAGATACTGTTTTAAATAAAGACAACAATGCACACGTTTTTACGGACGCTCAAAAAATTATTTGAGAAACCCGGCATGGGACGCGCAGTCTGAGCCGCTGGCGTGGCGGAAGGCAGTCACGCTGCAACTTGGGATCGATTGTGTGGGGCCCCTCAGTCCCACCGCGCATTAAGTAGCCGACAGCATAGTCCAACCTTCCGTAGCGGTCAATAATTCTTTCTGGAACTGGAGTCGCAGCGGCAGCGGGACGCTTTACGGGCTGGGTCCGGTATGACGGAGGGAGGCGAAGCAGCCGCGGTATCGCACCAGGATGGACATCCCGCACCCTCAACCTAACTTACACAAGCATTTCGACCTCACCATATTTTCCCCGATTGACGTTTCCGCCCGAGTAGCGTTATAGTTCTTCGCGTTAAACAAGAAACCATTGGACGCTGTCGTGGCGTCCGCAGAAGTTTACCTCCGTATCTGGAAACTGCAGTACTGGGGCAACAAGAATATGGAGTTCTCTCGCAGAACTTTTCTCAAGGGCACCGTGCTCGGCGGAGCCGCTTTTTCCGCCCTCGGCTTTGACCTCACTCCCGTTTACGCGCAGACGCAATCCCTGAAGATTTCGCGCGCCAGCGAAACCCGCAGCACCTGTCCTTATTGTGCGGTGAGCTGCGGCGTAATCATCTACACGATCGGCGACAAAGCAAAGAACGCGATTCCACAGGTGGTGCACGTCGAGGGCGACCCCGACCATCCCATCAACCGCGGCACGCTTTGCCCCAAAGGATCGTCCCTCCAGCAGGACATTCTCAACGAGCGTCGCCTGCTGAAGCCGCAAGTGCGGCGGCCGGGAGCGACTGACTGGGAAGATATCTCCTGGGATCAGGCCTACGCCGAGATTGCGCAGAAGGTAAAAAAGACGCGCGACGACACGTTCGTGACAACCGACGCGAACGGAAAAACCGTCAACCGCTGCGAAGGCATGGCCTTCACCGGCGGCTGCACCGACACCAACGAATTCAATTATCTTGCCGTCAAAAGTATGCGCAGCCTGGGGGTCTGCTACCTGGAAAACCAGGCCCGCGTTTGACACGGCCCCACGGTCTCCAGTTTGGGGCCCACCTTCGGACGCGGCGCAATGACCAATGGCTGGATCGACATCAAGAACACCGACATGATGTTGATCATGGGCGGCAATCCCGCCGAGAATCATCCTTGTGGCTTCAAGTGGGCGATTGAAGCGAAGATTCACCGCAACGCGAAAACCATCGTCGTCGATCCGCGCCTGACCCGCACCGCCGCGAACGCAGACATGTATCTACAAATTCGCGCCGGCGCCGACATCGCCTTCCTCGGCGGGCTGATCAACTACGCCCTCGCCAACGATCGCATCGCCAAAGATTACCTCGTCAACTACACCAATGCCGCCTTCATTATCAAAGAAGGCTTCCAGCTTCCCGACGACGGACTCTATTCCGGCTTCGACACCGAGAAACATACTTACGATAAGGCTACTTGGAATTACGAAGAGGGTGGCAACCTCGAGGACAAATGGACGGCCGCCACCGCGGGCGGCGGCGCGGCCGCGCTGCATTCCACAAGCGGTCAGAATGCGCCTTCGCAGGCGAAACAGACCGCCGCGGCCAACGTGCATAAATTGGAAGGTCTCGGCTATGCGGCGCAAGGCCCGGCCGGCGCCAAAGCTACCAATGCCGCCGCTCCCATCCCGTCCCCATCACTGCCGCCCAAGATCGCTTACGATCTGTCGCTTCAACATCCACGCTGCGTCTTTCAGTTGCTCAAGCAGCAGTACTCGCGCTACACGCCGGAAATGGTGGAGCGCATCACCGGAATTCCTCAGGATAAATTCCTGAATGCTGCCGACCTCTTCACCTCCATCCGCAAAGATGGCGATATGAAAAAGGTCGCGACCATCATCTATGCGGTTGGCTGGACTCAGCACAGCTTCGGCACCCAGATTATCCGCACCGCGGCCATGGTGCAGTTGTTGTTGGGCAACGTTGGACGCGCAGGCGGCGGAGTTAACGCGCTGCGCGGCCACTCCAATATTCAGGGCGCTACCGACATGGCCGGAATCTTCGACATCCTTCCCGGTTACTTGAAGATGCCGAATCCCGCCGACGTCGACTTGGCCACATTTGTGAAACGCACGACTCCAACTCCGTCCAAGCCCGATCCGTGGGAGTCATTTAATTACTGGTCGAATACTTCAAAGTTCACCGTCTCTCTCTTGAAAGCGTTTTACGGACCGGCGGCCACCAAAGAAAACGATTTTGCCTTCAACTATCTCCCTAAGATCGACCGTAACTATTCGTGGGTGAATATCTGGAATGACATGTACGAGGGCAAGGTCAAAGGTCTCTTCGCCTTTGGTATGAACGGTGTCATGATCGGCCCCGACTCGAACAAGAACATCGACGCCCTGAAAAAAGCCGACTGGCTCGTCGTGTGCGAAATCTACCCCGACGAAACCAGTGAATTCTGGCGCGCCCCGGGCATCACCGCCGACGACCAGAAGAAGATCAATACCACCGTGTACCGTTTGCCAGGGGCGGGCTTCGCGGAAAAAGACGGAACTTTCGTCAACTCCGCCCGCTGGCTGCAATGGAAGAACGTCGCCCTTCCCCCACCCGGGCAAGCGCGCCTCGACCAGGAAATCCTCGCCACCATCTTTTTGAAAGTTCGCGAGCTCTATAAAAAAGAAGGGGGCAAATTCCCCGATCCCGTTCTGAACGCGAGTTTCGCGTACACGAACCCGTACAACCCGTCGCTGGTGGAAGTCGCGAAAGAAATCAATGGCAAAGCGGTCGCCGACATTACCGACCCGAAAACGAACATCACCATTAAGGCCGGCCAACAACTTCCCGGTTTTGCCTGGCTCAAAGACGACGGCACAACCACTTCTGGAAACTGGCTCTACTGCGGATCATGGACGGAAGCCGGCGCCATGATGCAGCGCCGCGGAACCGAAGACCCGTCCGGCCTCGGCATTTATCCCAACTGGGGATGGTCATGGCCCGCAAATCGCCGCGTGCTCTACAACCGCGCTTCCTGTGATCTCCAGGGCAAGCCCTGGGATCCGTCGCGCCGCCAGGTTTGGTGGGATGAAGCCAAACAAAGCTGGGTCGGGGTCGATGTCCCCGACTTCAAGCCCGATTCCGCGCCCAAAGATCACATGGGTCCATTCATCATGAATCCCGAAGGTATCGGCCGTCTCTTCGTCCCCCTCGGCGCCATGGCTGACGGCCCATTCCCCGAATTCTACGAGCCCATCGAGAGTCCGCTCGCGAATCTCTTGCATCCCAAGCAGTCCAACAATCCGGTGGTGAAGAAATATAAGACTGACATGGATAAGTACGCGCCCACCGGCGGCGAATACAACGTCATCTGCACCACTTATCGCCTGACCGAGCACTATCACTACTGGACAAAAAATAATCCCATGAATGTCGAGCTCGTGCCCGAACCGTTCGTCGAAGTCCCCGCGGAACTGGCCGACCGCATGGGCATCCACGGCGGCGAAAAAATTAAAGTCTCGAGCATTCGCGCAACCTACATCGCGAAAGCAATGGTGACGCGCCGCATCAAGCCGATGAAGATCGACGGCAAAGAAACATTCCAGATCGGAATCCCCATCCATTGGGGCTTCCGAGGCATCGTCGAGGATGAAGGTAAAACAGCAAAAACGCTGGCGAATCAGCTGACGCCTACGGTAATCGATCCAAACGCTTTCACTCCGGAATTTAAGGGTTTCTTAGTGAAGATCGAGAAAGTTTAGGCAAGTGTGGTGACGGGGCGCGGCCCCGTCCGGGCGGGGCAAGGCCCCGCTACCACAAAGCAAGGAGAGGGAATGGCGGACCGCAAAGCACTACAAGCCGAGATGATCTCGGGCCACACTACTCCCTCGCCCGGGCTCAGCATGCAACGCGACCTTGAAGTCTGCAAACTAGTCGACACCACTACTTGCATCGGCTGCAAAGCGTGCGAGGTGGCGTGCGTCGAGTGGAACGACATGCCCTTCACTCCGACCACCTTCGACAACACTTACCAGACAATGCCGGAGACAGCGCCGCATTTCTGGAACCTCATCAAGTTCAATGAGCATCAGAATCCCGACGGCACGATCCAATGGCTGATGCGCAAAGATCAGTGCATGCACTGTGCCGATCCAGGCTGCCTGCATGCCTGCCCTGCCGACGGCGCCATTGTCAAGTACTCCAACGGAATCGTCGATTTCAATCAGGAAAACTGCATCGGTTGCGAGTATTGCGTCTCGGGATGCCCCTTCAACATTCCGCGCTTCAATCCCGTCACCAAGCGCGTGTATAAGTGCACCCTCTGCTCCGACCGCGTAGGCGAAGGCCTGGAACCCGCCTGTATCAAGGCCTGTCCAACCGGTTGCCTGAAATTCGGTTCCAAAGATGACATGAAGTTCATCGCCGAGGAGCGCGCGAAGCAACTGCGCGACAATTTCGGCTGGCAAAATGCCGGCGTCTATGATCCGCAATCGGTGGGCGGAACGCACGTGATCTATGTGCTTCATGACGCCACCGATCCTGAGCGCTACGGCAACCTGCCCAAGAACCCCACGATCCCGTGGAGCTATACGTGGTGGAAATGGCTCGCCAAGCCAGTTCTCGGAACCTTCGCCCTCTTCGGACTGTTAGGCGTTCTCGCGCATCACATCACCCACGGCCCGCGCCTGGCTCAACCGGAACCTCCACGAAAGGATGGCACGAATGGCTAGCGGCGCGATCCATCGCTTTGATGACAAGGCGCGTGAAACCGTCGATCAACTCGGCAAAACCACCATCTATCGCGGAGAATTGCTGCGCCATCCCGTCTATACGCGTGTATTGCACTGGTCAGTAGCGCTCTTCTTCTTCCTCGCGCTCTTCACCGGCTTCGGCATTTATCTGCCATGGCTCTTCCGCTGGTTCACTCCCATCTTCGGTGGTGGACAACTCAGCCGCATCTTGCATCCCTACTTCGGCGTAGGATTCGTCTTCTGCTTCGCCCTGCAAGCTCTCAACTGGCTTGAGCCCATGACGTGGACCCCGGCCGATTCACGCTGGATGCGCAAGATCAAAGAGATCATCAGCGGCGAAGAAAAAATGGATCCGCCCGACACCGGCTTCTTCAATGCCGGACAAAAACTTCAGTTCTGGGAGATCGTCGGCGGCTGCGTCGTTTTCCTCATCACCGGCATAGTGATGTGGGCGGGCGCCAAGACTTTCGGACGAATTACAGTCGCGATCAGTTACGTCCTCCACGACATCTCCGCCCTGATCATGCTGGGCGGAATTTTCATCCACGTGTATCAAAGCACGATCGGCGAGCCCGGTACCTTTCAGGCCATGGTCCGAGGCGCGGTCAGTGAAGCATGGGCCTGGACTTTCCACCCCGCATGGTACAAGCAAGTCACGGGACGCGACCCGCAGCAAGCCTGCGAAGAAGTCCGGCGCGAAATGACCGGCGGAAATAAATTCTAACTGGCCACCAATCCCGGATGTTTCCTCGGCATCGTCCTTGGTTCCCTCTGTATATCCTGTCGTAGAGCTTTTCCGGCCGCTCATTTGGCTGCGACGACGTTCTACAATATTCTGCATGCCAACTATCCCCGCGGAGATTCACAATCAGCGCTACCTCAGCCTGGCGACGTTCCGTAAAACCGGCGTACCCGTTTACACCCCGATTTGGTTCGCCGAATATGACGACAAACTTTATTTCATGACTAACAGCAAACTGGGCAAGGTCAAGCGCATCCGCAATAATCCGCAAGTCAAGATTGCTCCCTGCACCATGCGGGGGAAAATCACCGGCACCGAATTTTCAGCAACCGCCCGCATTGTGCCACCGGTAGAGCAGGCCCGTGTCCGTCAGGCAATTAAGGCGAAATACTGGCTGGCCCGTCTTCCGTTTCTGTGGCGAAACACGGATACCTACATAGAAATCACGCCTGCCTGATGCTGCTTCTTGGTCGACGATAGCCTGTCACTTTATCGCTATCGAGAGTTGCATCACGTGGCCCGCTTGTGAGAATACTGTTCAACGACACCGATCGTCACCTCTATGCCCACCTTTGCCGCCATCGATATCGGATCCAATTCAGTTCGCCTCAAAATCTCGCGTCTCCAGGCTGGACGGCTTAAGGAGATCCACGAGGACCGCGAAGTTACGCGTTTGGGTGAAGGAGTGTTCAAAAGTGGATTGCTGTCTCCTGAAGCCATGACGCAAACGGTGCGCGTGCTGCGCCGTTTCAATCGCGCCATGCAGGAAACCGGTACCGATTCGGTGCGCGTGATCGCGACCGCTGCCATGCGCGACGCGCGTAATTCGCGCACATTTCTCGAATGGGTGCGCGCCACCACTGGCTGGACGATTGAAATTATCTCCGGCCTTGAAGAGGCGCGCCTCATTCACCTCGGCCTTGTTTCGGTGGGACGACTCGGGTTGCAAAGCGTGCTTCTGGTCGATCTCGGCGGTGGCAGTTGTGAGGTCACGCTGTCCCGCAACGGCCAGCTCCGCGATACGCTCAGCTTGCCGCTGGGGGCGGTGCGTCTGACCGGTGAATTTCTGCAACATGATCCGCCCCGCAAGAGCGAATTGAAGCGTCTCAGCGAGTTTGTGGCGCGCGAGGTTATGCGCGTGCAGGATCGCATTCGCCCAGCAAGCGTTGGCGCGGTCATTGCGACCTCCGGCACCGCGGCCGCTTTGGTGGGCGTCGCCGGCCACCTGGCAGGAAAAGGCCGGCCCGCCACGTCCGCGACCCGCGAGATGATTCGTCGCATCGCCAAACAAATCTCGCGCCTTTCGCTCGAGCAACGCAAGAAGGTTCCTGGGATTGGACCACGCCGCGCCGAGATTATCTGTGCTGGCGCTTGGGTATATGCAGAATTGCTCGAGCGCTGTCATCTGCCCGGATTTCGTTATTCGGCGCTCGGGTTGCGCGATGGCATTCTTGCCCAGATGGCCGCCGACTACGATCGCAGCACCCGCTCCGGCCGGGCCATCGAATCCGAGCGCTGGGAATCGATCAAGCGCGCGGTCCAGCATTATCGCGTCGACCTCAACCATGCCTTGCACGTCCGCGACGCCGCCTTGCTGCTGTTTTCCGCGCTCAAATCCGTGCACCAGCTCCCGCCCGAATACCGGGAATGGCTTTCCGCCGCTGCCATGCTCTATGAGGTGGGCGACTACGTGAACCGCAATGGACATCACCGGCACACCTACTACATCATCGCGAACTCTGAAATTCTCGGCTACACCATCCAGCAACGCAAGGTTATCGGTGCGATCGCGCGCTATCTGGGAAAGTCGCGTCCGACGCCAGGAGACGGCCCCATGAGCGGGTTGACTCCGCAGGAGCAGGAGAACGTCGAGAAGGCGTCGGTCCTGCTGCGCATCGCACGCGCTCTGAACATGGGCCGCAGCCAGAATGTGGAAAAATTGGGAGTCTCGTCGCGCAATGGCCGCGTTGCCATGAAACTCACTCCGCGCGGCAAAGTGAGCGTGGATTTGGAAGTGTGGTCGATCGAAAAAGACCGGGCTTATTTCCGCGAAGTTTTCGGACGCGAACTTTCTGTCGCGGCGGCGTAGAGAGCGCGCAGGATTCGCGGCGTGATGCACCAACTCAGCGAGCCTGCGTTGCGCCGCATCTCGACTTTGGCCACGGCTCCTTTTTTAAGCTCGATGACCGCTTCGCCACCGTTATCGCTGATCACGTGCCCGAGAAAGTCGCTCATGTTGGGATTATGCCCTACGACCATCAGCGAATCCTGACGCGCGTATTTTTCCAGCATCTTCTGAAAATCCGCAAAACTGGCTTGCGGACGCAGCGCGTTTTCCATCACCAACTTGCCTTCGTGGCCCATCTCGTTGCCCACCAGGGCCGCAGTTTGCGCGGCGCGTTTGAGCGGGCTCGAGAGGATAATATCCACCTGCACGCCCATAGCAACCAGCCCGCGCCCGATGTACCCGCATTGCTCGATGCCGTCTTTATCGAGTCCGCGCTTTTCGTCCTTTTTCGGGGAGATCAAACTCTGCCCGGCGCTGGCGTGACGTAGAAAGTAGAGAAACATTGCGGGTGGCTATTCCTTTCCAGCTAACGTTCGCCCCGTGACCGCTCGACTGACCGAAACGCGCCCGGCGCCTGCCCGTGCCGACCGTTGCGGGATGGCAGGAGGGATATCTTCGGGCGTCTTCGTTCCTTCCGCCACACCAATCAGAAAATCCTGAGAACTGAACGCGGCCGCACCCCGCGGCGGACTGCCGCTTCGTCCGCGCGGCGATTGCCAGGGACGCAGATAACGACCGTCCGGTTGCAGAAATCTCGACTTCACGTTGTCGGCCAGTTGCGCTGCCAGAATCTCATGGCGCACGCGGTCGCGCAGCAGCGGACTCTTCAGCGGAAACAGGACTTCCACGCGCTCGTGCAGGTTGCGGTTCATCCAATCGGCGCTGCCTACATAAATATCCGGCTCGCCGCCATTTTCAAAATAGAAGATGCGGCTGTGCTCGAGAAAGCGGCCTACAATGCTGCGCACGCGGATGCGATCGCTCAGCCCGCGAATGCCCGGCCGCAAGGCGCACATGCCCCGAACGATCAGCTCAATGTCGACACCCGCCTGCGATGCTCGATACAGAGCCTGGATGACGTTAACCTCGAGCAGAGCATTCATCTTGGCGATGATACGCGCCGGACGGCCCATGCGCGCGTGCTCCGCCTCGCGCTCGACCAGACCGATACATTTTTCTGCCAGGTCCAAAGGTGCCACGAGCAGCGGCCCGTAACTGGGATGTTCGGCGTAGGCCGTCAGAAAACTGAAAACATCATGCACCGCGCTGGTAATTTCCGGGTCCGCGGTGAGCAGGCTGAGGTCGGTATAAATGCGAGCCGTAGTCGCGTTGTAGTTTCCCGTGCCCAAATGCGCATATTGACGCGTAACGCCGTCGGGGTCGCGCCGTACCAGCAGGCAGAGTTTACAGTGCGTCTTCAGGCCGACCAGCCCGTGGAAGACCTGCACCCCTGCATCCTCCAGATCCCGCGCCCAGCGGATGTTTGACGCCTCATCGAACCTGGCTTTTAATTCCACAACGGCCGTGACTTCTTTATGCGCGGCGGCAGCCATTAGTGAAGGCACAATCGTCGAATGCTCGCTGGTCCGGTACAGCGTCTGCTTGATCGATAGCACCCGCTCATCCTCGGCCGCCGACTGAATGAACGATAAGACAGCATCGTAAGAATCGTAAGGATGGTGCAGCAGGATGTCGTGTCGACGTATCTCTTCGAACAGATCGTGCGACTTGGCGGTCAAACGCAGCTCGCGCGGCACGTAGCTGTGAAATTTCAGATCGGCCCGCTCCGCCGAGTCGTAAATATTAAACAGGCGGGAGAGATTCACCGGACCATTGACGGGAAAAATCTGCCAGGGTTCCAGTTCAAAGACAGTTCCGAGGCGCTCGATGATCTCGGGATCGGCCTCCGAATCGATTTCCATTCGCACGGCGTCGCCTTTGCGGCGGTTGTGCAGCTCCGTGCGCACCGAATCCAGCAGGCTGCGCGACTCTTCCTCCTGCAGATAGAGATTGCTGTTGCGCGTGACACGGAAGGCTGCGGAAGAGACGATGTCGTATCCCTTATACATTCGCGTCGCATGATGAACGACCACATCGGCGAGGAAGATAAAGTCAATGGTTCCTTGCGACGGCAGCCGCACGAGCCGCGGAAGAGCCCGCGGTACAGTCACAACTCCTGTATAGGTCAGCGAAGAACGCCGGCGGCGGCGCAGCAACAACGCCACGCACTGCGCCTTGTTGATGACCCGCGGAAAAGGATGCGACGGGTCCACAGTGACCGGGGTGAGCAGCGGATCGAGCTCGGACTGACAATAGTCGTTCACAAAGGCCAGCGCCTCTTCGTCCAGTTGGTCGATACCGAGAACGCGAATTCCCTGATCGGCCAGTCCAGGCCGCAGACGCTCGTTCCAGCACGAATATTGCTCTTCGACAAATTCATGCGTCGCGTCCTTGATCAGGTCGCGCTCTTCCATCATGGTGATGCCGTCAGCGGTCACGGAGTTGTGGCCGTCTTCGAGTTGTTGCAGCAAGCCCCCAACGCGGATCTCGAAGAACTCGTCGAGATTACTGGCAGTGATGGCGAGAAATTTTACGCGCTCGAGCAGCGGATTGCGCAAGTCGCTGGCTTCTTCAAGAACGCGCCAGTTGAATTTGAGCCACGAAGCTTCGCGGTTCAAGAGGGTAGCGCGGCTGCTCGGTGATTGTCGGACCATATTCGTTAAGGTGGACGTCTGGTTTACGCGGGATAACGTGGTGCGGTAACCGGCTTACCCAGTATATCAAGCGGGAGCGGGATGCGGGATGCACCCTATGGCCGCGGGGAATGCGATTCCGAAAGCGAAAGTTACTTTGTCTTGAGAACATTCCCGGTGCAGAAGTGCAACCCGATGCGCACGTCCGGCTACGTCTATTTCTCCACAATCTTTCGTAATGTCATGCAAACACAAGACTTAGCATAATCTGGCGTCAGTAGCTAGGATGGCGAAAAGCATGCTATGCCAATAATGTACATAATGTCGATCACTACAATCGACTTTATGGAATACGGACTCATCGGAAAACTGCAATTCAACAAGGAGAGAGGATTCCATTTTATGAACTCCATTCAGCAAAAGTTTGTCAGCGTCCTGGTAGTGGCGGCCATGGCTGCAACCGCCTGGGCCCAAACCTCGGATTCAGCGCCGCCCCCCGCCCCGAGGAAGCACCCCCGCGCGGCGACAACGGCAACGCCAGCCGTCACTGCTGCCGATGTCCAGTCGTTGAAAGACGCGTTGGCTGCCCAGCAGCAGCAGATTCAACAACTGACGCAGCAACTGCAACAAATGCAGCAAAGCGCGCAACAGTTTCAGCAGAACGCGCAACGGGCGCAAGCCGCGGCTGCCGACGCCGCCAGTAAGGCGGCTGCGGTAGAGACGCAGGCGAGCCAGCAGCAGCAAGCCGTGGTTGCGCTCAAGAATGATGTGACTGACATCAAAACGAGCGCCGCCAACGCGCTCGTTGCACAGCAACAGGCGGAAAAGACTATCTCAGCCTTTGAAAGCCCCTCGACGCTTCATATCAAGGGCATCAACATCACTCCCGGCGGCTTTGCGGCCGCCGAATTTGTGCGGCGCTCGCGAGAACTGGGAGCCGACGTTTCCACCCCTTTTAATAACCTCACCATGCCGGGCGCTTCGCAGAGCAATCTGTCGGAATTCTTCGGCTCCGCCCGTCAGTCACGCCCTACCGTTTACGTCGCGGGACGTTTGAAGAATGTCGAACTATCCAGTTATGTATCGGCCGACTTTCTCTCCTCGGGTGACACTTCTACTTCCGCCCAGACCAACAGCTACACACTGCGTCTGCGGCAAGCGTGGGGACAAGCCAAGTTTGACAATGGCTGGAAGGTCGCCGGTGGACAGATGTGGAGTCTGGTGACCGAGGGCAGGGTAGGAATCGCCCCCAGCGACGACACGGGCAGAGTCAATGATGCCAGGCCGTCGACTATCGACGCGGCGTACAACGTCGGGTTCAGCTTCGCTCGCCAGTATGGCCTCCGCGTGACCAGAGACTTCGGCACTAAGGTGTCGGTGGCTGTCGCAATGGAAAACGCTCAAGGAACGCTCACCACACATAACAACGTAGCCAATTACCTGCTTGGTGAGCCGGGCGACGGCAAGAGCTACAACAACGCCACGAATGGCACGTACACGGCCAATCCTTCTCCCGACATTATCGCCAAGATCGCGTTCGATCCCGGCTTTGGGCACTACGAGATTTTCGGCCTGGTCGACCGCTTCGCCGACCGCGTCTTCCCGTGCGTGGAATACGTTGCCGGCTCGCCGCTGTGCACGGCTAAGGGCGCAACTTCTGCCACGGGCGCTTACAACTCCTCTAAAGAAGGCGGCGGCTTTGGCGTGAACGCACGCTGGAACTTTGACCACAAACATATTGTTTTTGGACTGCATGGCTTTGGCGGGAGCGGAATCGGCCGCTACGGCGCAGCGCAACTTTCCGATCTTGCCATCAACGCCGACGGCACGGTTCACCTGATCAAGAGTCTGCAGGGCCTCGCCACGCTGGAGTGGCACGGCAAGAAACTCGACGTCTACACCTATGCCGGATCGGAATATGCCGAGCGGACGACGGAATATGATCCGATCCTGAAGAAGTGGGTCGGCTACGGATCGCCGTTCTTCAGCAATTCCGGTTGCTACACAGAAACAGCTCCGGGCACGACGGTCGCCGGATTTACGCCCGGAACCCTCGCTAACTGCACGGGCGACGCGCGCGCCGTAATCGAAGGCACGGCCGGCTTCTGGTACAGCCTCTACAACGGACCGAAGGGTCGCTTCCGCTTCGGCACGCAGTATTCCTACGTGACCAAGCAAACCTGGGCAGGCGCATCGTCGGTAGCACCGGGAGCGTTGTCGCCAGAGGGGTTGAACAGCATGGTCTTCACCTCATTCCGCTACTACCTGCCTTAAGCGCGATCAGTCCCGCGTTCACTCGAACGCGGGACTGCAGTGCTTCCACAAAGCACGGCAAGCTTCCTCACCTTTCTGAAGGACTTCATCTCCCCTTCAGAAGCGCCGCCGGCCTGGATTGGTTGCTCTCCTTCCCCGGGCCGGTGGTGTTATTTTTCGCTATTGATGCTTGAGTGGAAGCACCCTTCTCGCGCTTTTCGAGAAGGGTGCTTCCACACTTTCTCACATCTGAGAGAGGTGGCTATTTTCGCGGCTGTGTTCTAGTGAACCTGTTGAATCGCTACCTTAACCTTCTCCACGACGCTCGCCGGTAGCGGAGCGTAGCTGAGCTGGTTGGTCATCTTCTGTCCATCGCTGACCATCCAGTTGAGAAAGTCGGCGAGGATCTTTCCCTTGTTGGCATCCTTCGACTGCGCTGGAATCAACAGCCAGGTGAAGCTGGAGATCGGATAGGCGTTTTTTCCCGGCGCATTCGTGATGGAGACGCGAAAATCGGCAGGCATCTTCGGCGCGGAGGCGGCCGCTTCGGTGACGCTGTCTAGCGAAGCCTTGATAAAATTCCCGGCGGCATTCTTCACCGAGCCATAGGTAATTTTGTTCTCGACCGCGTAGATCAATTCGATGTAGCCGACCGAACCCGCCAACTGACGAATTTGTCCGGCAACGCCTTCATTGCCCTTGCCGCCCAGCCCGACGGGCCATTTTGGCGAGGTCCCTTTGCCCACTGTTGATTCCCACTCTTTGCTGACCTTCGACAGGTAGTCGGTAAAAATGTAGGTGGTGCCGCTGCCGTCCGAGCGGTGCACTACGATGATCGACTGGTCGGGGAACTTCACGCCGGGATTCGCCTGCGTGATGGCAGCATCATTCCACTTCTGGATCTTGCCCAGAAAAATTCCTGCGAGCGCCTCGGGCGTGAATTTTATTTCGCCGCTCACTCCCGGCACGTTGTAGGCTGGCACAACCGCTCCCATCACGGTCGGAATGTGCAGGATCTTGAACTTCGCTTCCTTTAGTTGCTCATCCGACATGGGGCCGTCACTGGCTCCGAAATCGACGGTGCCGTTCAACACCTGGCGGATTCCGCCTCCGCTGCCAATCGATTGGTAGTTGATCTGAACGTCAGAATGCAGCTTGTTATATTCACTGAACCATTTCGAATACATGGGATACGGAAAGGTCGCTCCCGCCCCGTTCAATGTGGTCTGGCCCATCACAGGCAGGGCCAGCGCGAGACCAGTCAACAGCAGCGCAATGTGTCGTATCAGTCGTCCTGTCACCAGATGACTCCTCTTCATGCTGAAATTTAATAATGCAAGTTTGTTGTATGAGCAGAGTATTACAGGAAGGTTACAGCCGCATGAATTTCAACGCCTATGGCATTTCAAGGACTTCTGCGTAGAGGCGCGGCAAAAGGTTGTCTAAGTGCGCCACATATCGAAAAATTAGATGCCGATATCCCAAGCGTCGTTGAAACTTCGAGCGCGATGCCGCATCTTCTGGCAAACTGCTTGAGAACGAGGAAGAGACCCTGTGAACAAGGAGATTCGCTACGCGCCGGGCCATCCCGGAATCGAACCGCGATGGACTTCGAGCGCCAAGTCGGGCATTGGAACCTCGCTCAGCCTTCACAGTCGGATTTGGTTTACGCTCAGCCATGGCATTCTCAATGAAATCTATTTTCCCCGAGTCGACCAGGCTTGTACTCGTGACTTCGGATTCATAGTCACCGACGGCCGCCAGTTTTTCTCCGAAGAAAAGCGTCATTGTACCTTCGAAAATATCCCCATTGAACCGGGAGTACCCGTCTACGAACTCACCAATACCCACGTGCAGAACCGCTACCGAATCGAAAAAGAAATCCTCACCGATCCCTGGCGCAACGTCGTATTGCAGAAAATAAAATTTGTGCCGCTGCAGGGAAAACTCACCGACTACCGTCTGTATGCCCTGCTGGCTTCCCACTTGGCTAACATGGGATATGGTAACTCCGGCTGGGTGGGGGATTACAAGGGAAGACCCATGCTCTTTGCCGAGCGCGATTCCTGTGCCCTCGCGCTCGCCTCATCCGCCCCCTGGCTGAAGCGTTCGGTCGGATTCGTTGGTGTCTCTGACAGCTGGCAAGACCTCTCGCAGCATTTCCAGATGACTTGGGAATACGACGTCGCCGAAAGTGGCAACATCGCCCTCACCGGCGAGATCGACCTCGCTGCCTGCAATGGTGAATTTATTCTCGCCCTCGGCTTCGGTGGCATTTGGGCCGAGGCGGGCCAGCAGGCTGCCTCTTCCCTGCTCACCTCCTACGACACAACTCGTGACGATTACGTCTCGGCCTGGCGCGAGTGGCAGCGCAGCCTGAAAGTGCTCGACGCCAAGCCGCGACAAAAAGATCTGTATCGCGTCAGCGCCGCCGTCTTGCGCACCCACGAATCGAAGGACTTCCTCGGCGGAATCATCGCCAGCCTCTCCATCCCCTGGGGCTTCAACAAAGGCGACGAAGATCTCGGCGGCTACCACCTGATCTGGCCGCGTGATCTGGTCGAAAGCGCCGGCGGATTGCTGGCGGCCGGCGCTCACGACGATGCTCTCCGCGTCTTGCATTACCTCGAGGCCACGCAGGAAGCCGACGGACACTGGGCGCAGAACATGTGGCTGGATGGGCGTCCATACTGGAACGGCCTGCAAATGGATGAGACCGCATTCCCCATTCTGCTGGTCGATCTGTTGCGCCGCGAATCTCCCCGCTGCTTTAGGGATTATGGCCGCTGGTGGCCGATGGTGCGGAAAGCTGCGTCCTTCATCGTGGCCAATGGCCCGGTCACCCAGCAGGATCGCTGGGAAGAGGATGGAGGCTATTCGCCATTTACTCTGGCCGCTGAAATTTCCGCCTTGCTCATCGCCGCCGACCTGGCGCAGGCGATCGGCCAATCGGATGACGCTGAATTTCTCCGGCAGAATGCCGACACCTGGAACGACAACATCGAACGCTGGTGCTATGCGGTGAACAGCGATCTCGCCCGGCAGCTCGGCGTCGAAGGCTACTACGTGCGCATCGCTCCTTCCGATTCGGACGGCGCGGCCTCGCCGCTTCAGGGTTTCGTGCCCATCAAGAATCGGGCTGTCGCCGGTTCGAGTGCGCGGGCCGTCGAGGTCGTCAGTCCCGATGCCTTGGCACTCGTGCGCTTTGGGTTGCGCGCTCCCGACGATCCGCGGATTCTAAATACCCTCAAAGTCATCGACGAACTGCTGCGCGTGAAGCTGCCTCAGGGTCCGGCGTGGTATCGCTATAACGGCGACGGCTACGGCGAACATGAAGACGGTTCTCCCTTCGACGGCACCGGCATTGGCCGGCCATGGCCGCTGCTGGCGGGAGAGCGGGCGCATTGTGAACTTGCCGCGGGCCACGCCGATACCGCCGAGGCCTTGCTGGGAGTGTTGGAAAATTCCACTGGCTTTACTCGGCTGATTCCCGAACAGGTGTGGGACACAACCGACATTCCCGAGCGCGAGTTGTTTGCTGGAAAAGGCACCGGGTCGGCCTGCCCCCTGGTGTGGGCCCACTCCGAATACATCAAGTTGCGCCGTTCGCTGCTTGACGGAAAGATCTTCGACCAGCCTTCACAAACTGTCGAGCGCTATTTGGAGAAGAAAACCTCGAGCCAATATTTCAACTGGCGCTTCAATAACAAAGCCAGAACCATGCCCTGCGGCAAAAAACTGCGGCTCCTGCTGCTGGAAGAAGCGATGGTGCACTGGAGTTTCGATAACTGGCAAACCACGGCCGACAGCGAATCCAAAGAAAGTGGCTGGAACCTGCAGCACGTCGATCTGCCCACCGAGAAACTCGCAGCCGGCCGCCGGATTGTTTTCACGTTCTACTGGAAGAAAAGCGGCCAATGGGAGGGACAAGATTACCAGGTGACGGTTGAGTAAGCTGATTCGCCTGAAGAAAATTTAGAAAGGGATGCCCACTCACTCGCGTTCTGTGCGCATGAGTGGGCTGCACCGTGGCGCGCAATCACGCTCCTGCGAGTGTCGAGGGAATCCCGAACGTTCCGTCGACGACTTCCACGAAGTTTCTCTCTTCACGCAGAATAAGCCGATTGTCTCGGGCCATGCCGAAATTCTCGCGGGCCTCCGGATCTGAATTTATACGAACTTTGTAAGCCTCATAAGAAGCAAGGCTGTCGAACGCAACCAATCCCCACGCCACGTCATTGGTGCCTTCATGGGGAAGAAAATATCCGACCAGCTGGCCGCCGCAGCGAGGGATGATTCGTCCCCAGTTTTCGGCGTACTTCTTGAAAGCGTCGCGTTGGAACGGGTCGATCTGGTAGCGGATGATACAAGTGATTGTCATAGACATTCTCCTGGGCCCTACGGCCGGCGAGTTGCGCTTCTCGGGATTAAATATGCCAGTTGCCTGACATCAACACTTCGTTTACCATCACACTATGAATGCACCTCCGCAGCATCCGGAAGCTCCCGACATCGCGGTCTGTCGAATCGCTGCCGCGATTGGCGAGCCGGCTAGGGCGAAAATCCTCTTCTGCCTGATGGACGGCCGCGCGCGCACCAGCACCGAACTGGCAACGATTGCTGACGTTGGCCCCTCAACCGCAAGCGTTCATCTGAATCGACTGAAGGCAGAACACCTGGTGAAAGTTATCGCCCAGGGCAAGCATCGCTATCACACTCTCGAAGGCCCGCACGTCGCGCGCGCCCTTGAAGGGCTCACCGTTCTCGCCGGCAGTCGCCGCGACAAATTTGTGCCCAACACGCCCAGCGGTCTCCGCGAGGCGCGAACTTGCTACGACCACTTGGCTGGAACCCTTAGTGTAGCCCTGCACGATCGTTGGCAAGCCCTCGGATGGCTACGAGCGATGGAAAAGAACAAACACGCCGGGTACGATCTGACGACAGCCGGTACCAATGGTTTTGCGGCTCTCGGCATCGACCTCGAGGCCACCTGCAAACTGCGCCGTCGTTTCGCCGGCGCCTGTCTTGATTGGAGCGAGCGGCGTCCTCATCTGGGCGGCGCGCTCGCAGCGGCCATCCTGAAAGTGGCCCTCAACAGAAAATGGCTGCTGCAAGAACTGGACACCCGCGCCCTCTCCGTCACCGGTCTCGGACGACGCGAAATGCTCAGTCGCTTCGGGGTTCGCGTCTAAACAAGCCGCTACGCTGCTAAACTTTGAATCGCGATTTCACTCCACACCCGTTGAGGAATCATGCGCCTTCTCGTCCTATTTGTTATCGTCGTACTTATGAGCACTCTTGCTACACCTCAAGCGCCAACCGCACCGCAGGTGATCACTGACCCGAAGCAGATTTCGTCGAAGCCCGATGCCCGCGTGGAGAAGAATCTTTCCATCGAAAAGCTGTACATCACGCGCCAGATTGGCGGTTCCACCTGGTCGCCCGACGGCAAGACGGTCGCCTTCATCAGCAACATGAGCGGGCGCAACAATATTTGGCTGGTTGCGGCCGACGGCGGATGGCCAACCCAGCTCACGATCAGCGATGAGCGCCAGGCGCAGCCCACATGGTCTCCCGACGGAAAATGGATCGCCTATATCTCCGACTACGACGGTGATGAGCAATGGGATATTTTTCTCGCCTCGCCCAAGACAGGGCAGGTTGTGAATCTGACCAACTCCCGCGAAATCTCCGAGGAAAATCCGGCGTGGTCGCCCGATGGACGGTATCTCGCCTACATGGTCAAGCTGAAGACTTCGTCCGTATTCGAGATCGACGTTTACGACACGCTCATGCGCGAGGTGAAGCACGTGACCTCCGGAACGGCAAAAGACCGCATGAATGTTGCTCCCATCTGGTCGGCGGACGGCAAGTTTCTTGTCTACACGCAAGAGCAGTCGAAGGGCACCGACTCGAATATCTTTCTGGTGGATGTCGAGAACGCGCAAAGCGTGCTGCTGACTCCGCATGACAGCGAGCGGGCTTACTCGGCGAACGATGTGTCTCCTGATGGGAAGAGCGTGTTGCTTACTTCCAATGCCAGCAACGGCTATGACAATGTTGGCCTGCTTGACACTACGTCCAAGCGTATCCGCTGGATTACTCAGGATAAATGGGAGTCATCGGGCGAAAACTTTTCTCCTGACGGCAAGCTTCTGACTTATACGGCGAATGTCGATGGCAACATCGACATCTACTTGTATGACATTGCCTCGGGAAAAGCCCACGCGCTTCCCTTGCCCGCGGGCGTGAACCAGCCCGCAGGGCGGCCTTCGGCATTTACTCGCGACGGGTCGCGGCTGCTTTATAACCACACTGGCCCTACCGCGCCCGGCGACCTGTGGGTCTATCGCTTCGCAGAACACACCACGGCTGAGAGTACGCGGGCAGCGGCGTCTGCGCCCCACGAACATCAACTGACTTTCTCGTTGGTCGGAGGCGTGCAATCTTCCGACATGGTTGAGCCGTACCTGGTTCACTATCCGAGTAAGGACGGTAAGTGGATGATTTCTGCCTTGGTCTATGTGCCTTATAACTTACCTCGTCAGGCGGAGCATCCGGCCATCGTTTACGTGCATGGCGGACCTACGGCGCAGACGATCAACACTTTCATTCGCTTCGTGCAATACATGGTGAATCAGGGCTACATCGTGATCGCGCCCAACTACCGCGGATCGACTGGCTACGGCAAAGAGTTCCAGCAGGCAAATCTTTTCGATATGGGCGGCGGCGATTTGCAGGATGTTCTCTCGGCTGCCGACTGGATCAAGCGCACCGATTACGTCGATCCCAAAAAACTTATTCTGATGGGGGGCAGTTACGGCGGCTATCTGACCATGATGGGAGTTACTAAGGCTCCGGAAGTGTGGGCTGCCGGAGTTCCGATCGTGCCTTTCGTAAACTGGTTCACTGAGATTCAAAACGAAGATCCCGTGCTGCAGCAGTCGGACCTTGCCACCATGGGCGACCTGGTGAAGAACAAGGCGCTCTATGAAGATCGCTCGCCGATTAATTTTGTGGACCGTATCAAGGCTCCGCTGTATCTGCTGGCGGGAGGCAACGATCCCCGCTGCCCCAAGGAAGAATCGCAGCAGGTGGTCGATGCAGTCAAGAAACGCGGCGGCGTGGTCGAATACAAAGTCTACGAGAACGAAGGCCACGGCTTCGCCAAGGTCGAAAATCAGATTGATGCCTACAAGCGGGTGGCCGATTTTCTCAAAGCGCATGTTCCGCCCGCGGATTGCGGCTGTGCGCTGACCGAGTAGCAGAGGAAAACGGAGCCGTTACGAGTTCGTCCGCGCGGCATGCCGTTTCTTCGCCGCTTCTATGCGCAGCATTGCCATGTAGAGCACGATCCCCACATTGACCACGATGATCAGCAGGCGAATGGCGTCGGGCTTGTGGAGCAGATCGGCGATCTCGAATGGGATGTAGATGGAGCCCGAGGCTATGGCCAGCCATTCCGCCCACGGGCGGATGTACCACAGTCCGTACGCCTCGATGAACCGGAGAATTACATAAATGCTCGCGACCACCGCGATCTTCCACAGCCGCACGTCGCTCAGGCGCGAGACCAGGTCGATGAAGACTCCAACGTAGTGCCGGTAAGGGTTAACGCGAAAAAATTCCAGAAAGCTTTCTGCGACTCCCCAGATATCTTTGTGGCGCATGGAGAAAACGCCCAAGCCCGCCAGCAGTACCACGATTCCTTTTGAGAATTCGAAGCTGGCTACCGTGCGCACTCCCTTGATGTGTTTGGGATCGCCGAGTTGGGGATGCGGAATGTGGGGATGCGGGAGTTTCGGGTGCATGAGCGAAATTGATCTCGGACCGGCGCCGGGTCGCGGGATCATTGTAAAGGATTGTAAAAGACGGTTGGGGTGAGAGGCGCCGGCTCTCTTCATTCATCCGGAGAGTGCGCCATTTTTCAATTGATCCCGCGAAGACGCGCGGCGCTCCAATCGAATGATTATGGCTGGTTGCGGATACCGGCGCGCAACTCTTCTACGATTTCCGTTGCGGCCTGATGGGCTTCTTCATTCTGTGTGACCTCGAACGAGATGGCCCCCACGCGCGCATGGCCTCCGCCTCCGTAGCGCTCGCAAATTCTCGCCAGGTTAATGGCAGGCGGGCGCTTCGCCCACGGATTCGAGCCTACCGAAACCTTTACCCGGAACGAACTCTTGCTCAGGCCTACACTGTAAGTCGAATCTGGATGCAGATAGTAGGGAATAAATTTGTTATAGCCTTCGAGTTCCAGGTCGGTAATGTCGAAATAGATCGTGCCGTCTTTTTCTTCCGTGCGCTGGCGCAGGATTTCTATCGAACGGCGGTGGCGATCGAGCAGCGGCGGCAGAATTTCAGCCACAAACGGCTGCTCGAGAATTTCAGCCAGCGGTTGGTAGGCCAGAAGCGGAATCATCTTTTTGACAAAGGTGCGATCCGTCGACGCCTCGATCGCCATCGTCAACTTCATGGCGGGAGCTTGCATCTCGACCGCTGACTTCGCGTCTTCGTACATGGCCCCGTCGACGATATCGGTCCAGCGCACCAGTTCGGCGACCGGCCTGGGATCGAATCCGAAACGCTCCTTGGCAATCAGCGCGATAAAGCTCGTGCAGGATTTGAAGTCGGGATCGTAGAACTTGCGATTGCTTTGGTCCTGCTCAAAGTGCGCGGCGTCAGCCGGCGACAAAAATGCGCTCTCGTGATGATCGAACCACCAGGTAATTTTGGGCGAGCTCGAGTACTTGAAATCCACGATGGCGTTTTCGTCGCCGTCGAATTGAGATTCGTCGAACAAAGAACCAGCTCGATGCAGCAGGCCGGAATACACGAACTCCACATCCCCGCGAATTCGTTCCCGGTAGAAACGAGAGAACAAAGCGGCCGAGCAGGCTCCGTCGAAACACTTGTCGTGATAAAAGACTCGCACTCGCAAATTGGGTTCCTACCCGTTTCTTTAGACTGATGGTGAAAAACAATTAGGGTTGCTGGTTTGGAGACTTATGTCAAGGGGAGAAGTTGCACTTCGCCCTCCAGAGTAACAGCGGCCGTGCGAACCCACACACCACAGTGGGAAATTTCAGAAGCGGGAATTTCTGGTTCTCACTTCTTTCTCCGCCTCAGCTTGAAGTCGAAACTCACCACTCCGTTCCAGTCGCGCAAGGCTACCAAAGAAATGTTGCGGGTTATGTTGTATTCCACCTGAATGATCTGCTGGTTGGAGACCTCGACGTTGGTGCTGTAGGTCAAAGTCAGGTTGTTGGCCACTTGCTGTTCAACCGTGACCTGCGGTCCTCGCACCACGGCGGTGTCGCTAGCCAATCCTTGCGGATCGATCTTGACCCGGCTCGCTCCGAAAAGCCTTTGCAAGCGGCTATTGACAGTGCTGTTGAGCGCCTGATTGATCAGCAGGTTCGAAGCTTCTCCGCCGAAGCCAAAGCTGCCGGCGGAATTCACCGCGGCTGACTCTTCCTGCGTGCGACCGAGGGCCAATAGCGCGATCACGTCGGCTTCTGGAAGTTGCGGTTCGGATTGCCATGTAACTTTCAGCCCATTGGGAACGCTGGCGTCTCCGCGGAACTGCACGGTGATGTCGTAGTCGCGCACCCGCGTCGTGGCCTGCAGATCGATGATCGGCTGCGTTCTGGCAGGATTGGCAAAGGTGACATCGCCCCGCTCGAGCTTGTATTTCGTGCCGTTGAAGGTGACTTCGCCTTCCAGAACTTCGACGCGACCCAGGATTGCCGGGCGGTCCGCCGTGCCTCGCACTCGCAGGTCGGCGTTGCCCGAGAGTCGCGCGATCGCCGTCTGCATCTGCAGTTCGGGCGTGGTCAGCACGTGAACATCGAGTTTCAGCCGGCTTTGGAGATTGTCGGCGTGGGTCAGAACCACCGCCTGCTTGCTCTTCTCGATGTAGGCTCCGAAGTCAAAGCCCGGGGTGACCGCCAGCTTCGTGACGACAACGTCTCCCGTCAGCAGCGCGGAGTTCGTGCTCCCGGTCAGACGCACGTCGGCATTCGCGGTTGAACTCACTCCCGGCGGATAACGCAGCCGCACATCGTGCGCCGTCGCCCCAAAATCGAGCAACAAGACGCCGTTCTGGTAGGTTGACGAGCCGGTCAGCGATATGGCGCCGCCTCCCGTGGTGCCGTTCAAGCTCTCGATCTGGATGCGGTTGCGATCGAACAGCAGCACCCCGTTCAGATCGCTCAGCCCGCTCGGAAAATCGTTGTGGCTGACGAAAGTGTTCTTTACTTCCAGGCGGCCTTGCAATACCGGTTGCGTCAGAGAGCCGGTGGCGTTCAGGCTCACTCCCACAGTGCCTCGCGCCAGAATTTTTGGATTGAGCGACTGCAGAAGCGTCATATTCACCGAACCGTCCAGCCGGATGTCGAGTTCTTTCGCTCCACTCAAGTGCGCACGGCCACGCGCTGTAAAATCGGTTCCACTTCCAGCAAGGTGAAAATTTTCGATTTGCAGAACCTGATCGGAGACCTCAAAGCGGAACGGTCCTACAC
This sequence comes from uncultured Acidobacteriaceae bacterium, assembly GCA_963775845.1. Classification (GTDB taxonomy): domain Bacteria; phylum Acidobacteriota; class Terriglobia; order Terriglobales; family Acidobacteriaceae; genus Acidiflorens. The sequence continues at coordinate 1,490,479 of CAVZKN010000003.1, forward strand.
TCTGCACCTGCACGCGCGCCACCTCAATGCCGAAAGACTGCAGCTCGGCAACTGCTTTCAGATCTCGTGGAGTGCGCAGCGGGCCGCTCAGGTGCAGTGTTCCTTCCAGCAGCGATTGACCGGTGATTGGACCCTGCAAATAAATTCGTAAGAGCGAGGCCACATCGACTTGGTGAAACGCAAGATTCAGGTCGGCGGGGAAATCGTGCTGCAGCCCTATATTGCCGGCAATGGTCAGGTTGCCCTTTTCAAAGTCAGACCTTGCGTTCAGTTCGAGAGTGCGGCCGTGAGTGACGGCATCGAGGTAGAAATCGCCGGCGCGCTCCTTGTCCAGTGTTAAATCCTTGAGGTGAACGTGCGCTTCCAGCGCCGGCTGCTCGGGGGTCCCGCTGAGCTGCACCTTGAATTCGGCTGCGCCATCGGCGGAAAAGCGCGTGGTCCGCGAGTAGGGCAGCCTGGCCAGATTTAGATTGCGTCCCGAAAGGTTTAAGCGGACTTCACTCTTCCAGAAGTCGAGGTTGGAGATGTCGAAATTTGCCAAGCCTAGGGTAGCGCTTCCAGAAATGGGTGCGTTAAAAACGCTGGCTTCAATATTGTTGAACTGCAGTTCGCCGCCAGAGAGACGAAGATCGCTTTTCAAAACCGGCACGCCTACGCCGTAGACGATTGCATTGTGCAAGTCGAAGTGTCCGTCGCCATGGGGATTCGCGCGCGTGCCCGCAAGGCTCACAGTCAGGTTAAGAGCGCCCGAGACGGGTTGCCCCGCCACGAAATGTGCCGAACCAGCCCATCCGGCAAGCTCGCCTATCTCGGCATTGCGAGAGTCGAGGTGCAGGGTAAAAGGATCGTTCTCCAGAAATTCGCCATTGGTCAGCGCCGTGCTGGCGTCGAAATGCGCGGTGGCGTGTCCATGAATGATAGAGCCATTACGCACTGCGAAATGATTGCTCGAATATTGCACAGCGGTCGAGACTGCGTCCCAATGCACAGATCTGGCAGCAACCGTTGCCGTCGCCGGTAGGATCGTATCGAAATCGTAGACCTCCAGATTGCCATTGACCGAAAGCGCTGTAAGTTTGCCCGTCGCGTTACCATTAAAACCCGCCCAGCCGTGGACGGCGAAGGGCAAATTCTGTGATCCATAGGCGGCTTCGAGCAGCGGCGTCCATTCTTTCAGATTGTGACTCGTGAATGTGAATCGCAACAATGAGCTCGCCGCGAGGTTACCACTCGCGGTAATTTCGGACCCGGGCGTGGTGAGATGAAGCTGAGACATCTCCAACTCGTCGCGCGAGCCGCGATAGACACCATCAATCTGGCCAAGCACCGGGATTTCGCCCGGCACTGGCTTCGGCGAAGGTACGATGCCAAGCTTCAGGCGCGTCTCCGCATCATGGATTGAGCCCACCCAGAGCATGTCGACTAGTCCGCTGGTGCTCCCGGAAAGGGTGAGGCGATCAAGCGGCATTTTTTTCGAACTCAGCATTTCCATCGCCGGCAGCAACGGAAATCCCGCCAGCTGCAGATGCACCGAGCCGCGCTGCAGGTTTGGCGGCGGGATGCGCCCGATCACATGTCGCTGGCGTGGAGCCGGCTCAGGCTCAAGAGAATTCTGCCAGTTCGTAACATCGGCATCGCCAATCAGGTCTCCACCCAGCAGGTTAGCTTTGATCGAGGAGAGACGAAAGCGTTCCGGAGTGACGACGTAGGAGGCGTTGAAGCGGCCATTCCGCATCAGCACCTTGCCGTTCGACCACTCGATGTTTGCGCTCTGCAACGTCCCTTCGGTAGAGAAATTCTGCAGGCCCCACGAAGCTTTGCCGTTGAATTGGGCGGTGCCCTGGCGAACTTGTGGCTGCCTTAGCAGCGCTGCCACTTCTCCCAGATCGACAGTGCCGCGATAGTCGCCGCTGAGTTGCGGATTGTGATAATCCTGTAAACGTCCGGCAAAGTGCAGCTCCGATTTTCCGGAGGTTACGGTCAGGCCCTTGATGTCGGTGTGAGCGCGGGCCAAGACCAGCGCAGCATCGGCTCGCCAGACAAACTGCGGATAATCTTGCACTCGGGTTGCAACGCCTCCCGCTACCACATGCGCTTCGTACTGGCGACGCAGCAGGGAGTAATTCAGCAGCAGCGCCAGGTCGCGCGCGGCAAATTCAAACGGAACTTTCTTGTCTTCCCACAACAGCTCACCTTCATGCACCGCAATGTGCGAAACCGAAAGCGAGATGAGATGTTCCACCGGCCCCTGCTTCTGGGTGAGGCTCGCCTCAGGCACGGGCGCGTTGGTCGAGCCATCGGGATAATCGATGATGTGCACGACCGGATGTTCGAGAACAAGAGAATGCAGTCCAACGGTGGTGCTCAGCAGCGAGATAATTTTCATCTCCGCCTGCAGCCGGTCAACGTGAAAAAATGGTGTTTGCGCAGCCGCTTCGTGGCCATGGATGGTCAGGTCGCGAATGTCCACGCGCAGCCGGAAAGGGATCGTGTGAAGCTCGCCGAGTTCGACGCGTCCCCCCGTTATTTTCTCCGCCGATGCGATGATCCGATGGCGGACCCAGCGCTGAAAAGAATCGGTGGTGACATACCAGCTCAACAGAGCGAAAGCCACTAGCGTGAAAACGCAGAACCCGAGAAATAGTGTCAGCAGGATGCGGCGGCGAACCTGCGGCGGCGGCTCGTGAGACTGGCCGGAAGAGGGCCCGGATGTTGAGCGCAGAGATGAATCGCTTTGCCGCTCGGAGGTTGGTTCGGGCGAAGGCGTTGATTCGCTCAACGATTCTGCTCTCCGCCACTTGCTGCGGGAGCCATGATGTGGCTGCCGGCCCGCAGATTCGCCAACCATCCGGATAGAAGTTCGTTCATTTTCTGCTCGGCGAGCAGATCTTTAATGCGCCCGAAAACCTCGGTGAGTGGCTTCGCCGTAGCACCGGCCTTTTTCATCTCCGGGAGCAGTTGATCGTGGTAATAGCTCTCGACCGCGTGCTGATCAATCTGGATCGACGGCCGCAGACGGTCCTCCACTAGCTTCATCAGTTGGATCTGGTCGCTGACGCGCTTCTCCAGCGCGCTTTGCGTCAAACCGTAGCGGCGCAGAATGGTGTGCCAGCGGTCCTCCTCATTGACCGGGTTGGTCGCAGCAGCCGCGGAACCGGTGGCCGAGGTAACCGATTCTGCATAAAGCTTGCTCACCTCTTTGCGCATCTCCGCAAGTTGCGCCGTCACCTGATCGGCGGGAGCCGGCTGCGTCGGCCGCACCTGTTCGCGCAACAATTCCTGATCGATCAGTCGATCCAGAGCTGCCTTCCGCTCGGCCGAGGTAAACGAGTCCGGATCACGTCCGTTGCTGAAAGCCTCGTAGGCAATTTCCTGTTCCCAATCGCTTTGCAGGACCACGTGACCGTTCACGTTAGTAACTACGCGATCGACAATCTGGCCCGCACGCGCCGAGACGGCCAGCACCAGCGCTGCAATCAAGATCATCGCGCAATGTTTTGCCAAGCCGCTCATGGGGAGGGTCTTTGTCTCGCCGCTATGGAGGGGCATTTTACTTAGAAGCTTCGACATCGCCGAAGCGATGCCCTGATACCCAACCGCCTCGCTAAGAATCCTCAAAAGCTCTGTCCTACGCTGAACGAGAAATTAAAGTGTCCGACGCGTTGATAGCCGAACTGCCCCACCTGCCCAGCGCCGGTCTGGGTCGTAATGTTGGTAAAGCTTGGAAAGTAGGGCGGATTTAAATTGTATCCGAAATCAAAGCGCAATGGACCAATCGGCGTCTGATACCGGACCCCTGTGCCCACCGCGTGCGACACGTAGTTATAGTTGCATTGCAGGTGGGTAATATCCTGAAAGCACAGATCCCTCTGGGGCTGGTGAAAGCGTCCCAGGCTCTGCAGCATCTCCTGCGGGCGCGCGAAAACGTTCCCCATATCTTCGAAGATCGTGAACCCGATATTGTCGTTAAGCCAGGGCACCCTCACGTTCGGAAACCGCAACTCCAGATTATTTAGAAACACCGCACTGCCTCCAACCGGGAAGCCGGTGAAGGGATCGCGCGGCCCTGCTTGATTTAACCCGAATCCGCGATTGGAGTTGCCCCCACCGCTATAAAATCTCTCGGGCAGCGGCACCAGGGTTTCGCCGGAAACCGGGGTCTGACCGGGGTCGAGCAAAACCGTGTTGCCGAACCGATTTTCAATCCCAACCGTGGTGGAACGCGCGAACACGTAGCCTTGTCCCGTGCTGCGATCGCGAAAAAACGTGTGGTACGTGGAGTTCTTGGCCAGCGACCTGCTGAAGTCGGCTTCCGACCCGAAATAGCTGGAAGCTACTCCACCCTCAAACGTGGTGTAGCTGCCCCGCGTGCTTTCCAGATCGTTATCGCGACGGTTGCGACTGTAGATGAAATTGGGCGTCCCGACCCGGGTCGGAGTTGACAGAAGCGGAATGAGATTCGCCGTAACTTGAATATTACTTGCTTCCACCTGCCGATAGCTAAAGCGATACGCGAAGGTATCCAGCTCCCGCTCCTGCGCTCTCTTCAATACTTGCCGCACTTGGAACGTCGCTTCCAGACGCCTCGACGTGAAGGTCGAAACATCCACCGTATTGTCGTAAAGCCCGGTCGCGGTGAAGCGAAAATTATCTAGGTTCAGCAACTTCGGCATGTCATAACTGAGCAGCGCCCTTTGTTGCAGGCGCCCGAGATTGCCTCTGAAAGTCAGGGTTTGGTGACGCCCGCCCACATTGATGCGACTGATTCCGAGCGACACCATCGGGCTGACGCCGCTTGCCCCTAAGGGCTGGTTGGTGCCAAAAGACGGCTGTCCAGTTTGAAATTCGAAACCGCCGCCATAATCGAAGGTGTAGCGCTCCGCCTCCCGTAGCGTCACCAGCACGTTCTTGCGCGATTCGGTGCCGTCCGGATTCTGGATGGCCGCGTCAACTTGTTTGAACAAGCCGACATCGTAAAGGCGGCGCTCGCTCTCCAGGATTCCCTGCTGGCTCAGGGGCGCACCGGGTTGGATGCGCATCTCCCGCCGCGCTACTCCCGGGCGCGTGTGTTGCAGCCCATCCAAATAAAGTTGATTGACAAAAAACTGCTCGCCTTCGTGAATCGTGAAGGTCACGCCCACGCGCGGCAGGTTGTCTGGCGACGGAACGGTCGTATAAGCAACCTCAACGGTGGCATTCGGAAAGCCATTGTCGAAATACCTTCCCAGGATCGTGTCGCGGTCATCGGCCAGGCTCGATTCATCAAAACCCTGGCGCTCGGCGGTCGAGATTTCCGGGAGTTGCTCCTCCGGCAACATATAGTTGCCTTCGACTCGCACCCACGCGACGCGCGTTTGCGGCCCTTCCTTAACCGTGATGTCGATTGCCAGCTCCGAGTCGTTGCCCTGGTACTTGTCGACCAGTTTGCTCGCTACCTCCACCTGCCGGAAGCCGCTCGCTCGATAAAGATTTTGGATGCCGCGCACGTCTTCTTCCAGCAGTGCCTCGCTGTAGCGCCCGTGGCTGAAAATGCGACCCGCGGCCTGGTCCTGCATGCGGGAGCGAATCTGCTCGTCCGAAAAAAAACGATTGCCCGTTACGCGGATGGCGGCCAGCTTGTGGCGATCTCCGGGATTCACGGCATAGAGCACTTGCAGATTCTTGCCACCCTCGGTGCTGCGCTGGCTCACTGTCACACTGGCTTCAAAGTAGCCAAGTGTCTGGAGATGATTCTGAATATTGCGCCGGCCTTCGTTCAGCAAATCGTCGTCGACGGCGCCCTCTTCATAAATCGGAACCAGCTTTTTCAACACGCGCTGGCTGATCTTGAACCCTTCGGCGGCAATCTGGACAACCGGTCCGCGGTCGGCCTTGAAAACGTAGGACACTGAGTTGCGCTCGGGATGATAGGTGCGGCTCACCACCTCGACCTGGGCCAGCAGCCGGTTCTGTTTCTGATAGCGGCTGCGTATGCGTTGTAGTGCGCGCGTGATGCGATTCGAAAAGGCCGGCACGCCGGGATGCAGTTTGGCAATCTCTTCGATCTCCGCCGTAGAATAGCCGGCATCCCCTTCAATCGTAATCTCTCCCACCAAGGCTCGGCGCCCAGGCACAACATGAAACGTCATGTTCACCTGGTGTTGCTGCTCGTCGCGCTTATCCGAGTATGTCGCCTTCGACTGGTGAAATCCGTTTTCTTCCATCACCCTCCGGATCCCGGCCAGCGCGCGGTCGACTTTTTCCTGCGTGTACAGCTCTCCGAGTTGCAGGCGAGTGGCGCTGGCTAGTTGATTCGGAGAAGGATTGTTCGACACGCCTTCAATGGCCACTATCCCTACAAAAAAATTAGCGACGGTGATGAAGCGTAAGCGGACTCCAGTGGTTTCGGTGCGATCCGCTTCAGCTTGAATATCGGCAAAGCGCCCGGTGGCAAAAAGCGCTTGCATGGCATCGTGGAGGCCGTCCCGCGTCAGGGGCTCTCCAATTTTTAGCGGGGTGCCCGCGAGCAGAGAGGCCGCATCATCCGGAGGAACACCCGGCAGTTCAATTTGGTCGATGGGCAGTCCGAGGTAGGGATTGATGGTGCCGAATGCGGTTTCAGACTGGGATTCGGCCTTCGACTCGCCGGGAGGTTGCGTCTGCGCTTGCGCTTCTCCGTTTTGTGGAGCAGTCTGTGCCCAGCTCGTGCCGCAAACCAGCGCCATCACGACAGCAGATATTGCGACGGCGTGGCACACAGACCGGTGGCGGAGATTCGGTTTCGACCTGTACAGACGCAACTTCCCTTCCGCCCGCCCCGGGTCGTGACAACTCAACTTGGCCGTCGGTCCTTTCGAGTTCGATGAAGCGGAGGACGGCACGCGTTGCTCGCGAGATCGAGTTAACCAATCGAGTTTCACGAATTCAGTTTCACGAACTTCGTTTCACAAAGTCAGTTTTATGACCGGCCCCTATAATACTGGGTGAAACGCCTTGGAAAGATTGCCAATGCAGGCGCGTCGCCAAAATGCATACATCGGACATCCCAGGGTTGGACCTGTCGCCTGAAGAACGCTACTCACGCCAGTTGTTGTTCAAGGAGATTGGCGCGTCCGGGCAACAAAAACTCGCCTCCTCACGCGTCGTGATCGTGGGCTGCGGCGCCACCGGCTCCGCGCTGTCCTCTTTACTGGCACGTTCCGGAGTGGGCACTTTGCGCATTCTCGACCGCGATTACGTCGAGCCCAGCAATCTGCAGCGGCAAACCCTCTTCAGCGAAGAAGACGCTCGGGAATCGGTGCCCAAGGCCATTGCCGCTGCTCGCCAGATTGCGCGCTTTAATTCCGGGATTATCGTCGAGCCGCACGTTGCCGACCTGGTTCCGGCGAACGTCGATTTCCTGCTCTCCGCCTGCGACCTGATTCTCGATGGCACCGACAATTTTGAAACCCGCTACCTGATCAATGACTATGCGGTGAAACATTCCCTGCCATGGATCTATTCCGCCGCTGTCGGCAGCTACGGCGTGACCATGAATATCCTGCCCGGAGAAACGGCGTGCCTCGGCTGCATCTTTCCTCAGTCACCCCGCGGCATGGTCGAAACTTGCGAGACGGCTGGCATTCTGAATTCCGCCGTCAATCTGGTTGCCTCAATCGCGGCTACAGAAGCCATGAAGTTTCTCGTCGGCGCGCGATCAAAAATGCGCCGGACTTTGCTCTCCTGGGACGTCTGGTCCAACGAGCGCGCCGAGCTGTCGGTCATTCCTCCACGAGCGGGATGCCCGACCTGCTCCGGCGATTTTGTCTACCTGGCTGGAGAAGGGCGTCCACATATCACTTTGTGCGGAAGGAATTCGGTGCAGATTCATGAGCGCCAGCGACCGGTCGACTTTGCCGAACTCAGCCTCCGCCTGCAGCCGCATGGCAACGTCCGCCATAATGAATATGTGCTGAAATTCTCGCGCGATCCTTATGAGATGACGCTCTTCCCCGACGGCCGCGCCATCATTAAGGGCACGACCGATCCAGCCATGGCGCGCAGTTTGTATGCGCGTTTTGTGGGAAGTTGAAAACCTCGCTTGCGACCGGGGATTGCAAGTTTAGCGCAGCGAATTTCACACACCCAGCTTCGGGCCCGCGCAGGCGAAGCAGTTTCTAAACCGAAAACGCACTGAATCTCCGAAGATTCCCCCGCTATTTGTTCTTTAGGCCGCAAGCAACAACTGGCCAGCAAACTGCACTCTTACTGCGTAGCAGTACACGTGGAGGCAGTATGCGACCCTTTTTGCTTTTGACAGCGGTAGTTCTTGCGGTAGCACTTCTCCTGCCGGTTGGAGCTTTTTCTCAGCAACCGGTTCCCCGGCCCTACGGCACATGCTTCTATGGATGCGGCCCGTTCATCCCGCTTCTCACCACGCCGGAAATTTCGTTGCAACAGTTTTCGCCCAGCCCGGTGGGAGCGACCAACGCCACCGCTGGCCTGATCGCCGGCGCCACCAATTCGACGCTTTCGCAACTTGAGGGAGAGACCAGTTCCGTTTATTCCGTGGCTGTCTGGTATCAGGGAGGCGCGCCGATGATGACGCCGGACGTTCACCTCTGGCCAGAAACAGTAGGTCGCGAAGGACATCCGATGCACGAAGGCTTGCGCGAAGCAATGTTCATGAACCAGGAACGTCGCGAAGAAGGACCTCATGCCTTCGCTGAGGGTCGTCCGCACCCAGGTCATCCCGGAGAAGGTCGCATGGAAGAACACGCCTCGCGTCATGCCGAGGAAGCTCGCGGAGACTGGACCTATTTCGTCGGCCCGGTGACGGGCGAAGGTGCAACGACGGCAAACAGCTTCAAGAAAGCCGCCAAGGTGTATGGCAACGACGACGTCACCCGCCAGAACGAAAAGAATGGCATGGTGAAGTACGACGGCAAGACGGAGAAGATGTAGAATCAGCTTTCAACTCTAAGCCCGTCACCTCTGAATTCTTCGGCTCTTGGCAACCACGATTTTTGTGGAAGCCAAGAGCTTTTTGCTTTCAGGAGTGAAATTTCCCGCCGCCAATCTGTTATCTTCGTGCGGTTGCTCTTGTTCAGACCAGAATGCAACCAAAATAAACGGCAGGCGCTATCGCGTCCCCGAGGATGAGTTCCTTCATGCCAGAGACTCCCCGCCCTGAACCTTCCCGCCTTTACCGCTGGATAGTTTTGGTTTTTGTCAGCCTCGCGATGTTTGGAAACTACTATGTCTACGACTGCATCGCACCCATCGCCGACCTGCTGTCGAAGCAACTCGGCTTCAGCGACTCGAACATCGGCCTGCTGCAGGCTATTTACAGCATTCCAAACGTGATCATGGTACTGATCGGCGGCTATATCGTCGATCGTATCGGAGCCCGCAAGGCGATTTTCATCTTTGGCGTGATCTGCCTGACGGGGGCTGTGATTACGGCTTATCCCGATAATTCGGTTCTACGCAGTGTGGTCGTCGGGGTAGTGAACCTGGCAGTGCCGATCGTACGACTGGTCGGCCACATCCCCTTGCTGTCGCGAATTGGCTTTGTGCACGATCTGGCCTCAGTCGAAACGATTTCGACAACCCATGGCGCCCTGGTCGCCGGCATGTCCGCCGGGCGTTTAGTGTTTGGGATGGGAGCTGAATCCCTGATCGTCGCTGTAACCACGGCGCTGGCGAAATGGTTTCGCGGCAAAGAGCTTAGCTTTGCCTTTGGCATCAACTTGATGATGTCTCGCGCCGGATCGCTGCTCGCCCAATGGTCTCCGTCGTGGGCAGGATTCGCTTACTCACAGTGGCGCGGTCCCCTCTTGATTTCCGTGGTTTTCGCCACTTTTTGCGTTACCGGAGCCTTGCTCTATTGGGTCATGGAGGTCCACGCCGAGAAGCGTTATCAGGTCGGCCAGGCTGGATCGACCGATAAGGTGGTTTTTCGCGACCTGACCACCTTTGGACTGTCTTACTGGTACATCGTCGCCCTATGCATCGTTTTCTATTCGGCAATCTTTCCTTTTGAAACCTTCGCCTACAAGTTCTTCATGGATGTTCATCACACCACTCGCGAAGCCGGCGGCGATCTTGTCGGCATGCTGACCATCTTCACCATGTTCGGCACGCCATTCTTCGGCAAGTTCGCCGACCGTATCGGCAAGCGCGCCCTCCTGATGATGATTGGCTCGGTGCTCCTGATTCCCGTCTATCTGATGATGGCGTACATGCACTCTTCCACTTATGTCACCGTCTACTTCCCTTCCACCTCCTCCGACGGACACTTCGCCTTCATCGCCCACCACCTCCCTCCCATTCTTCTCTTGACCATGGCCATGATGGGCGTCGCCTTTTCGCTCATCCCGGCGGTCATGTGGCCCTCCGTCGCCTATATCGTCGACCAGTCGAAGCTGGGGACAGCCTACGGCTTGATGACCATGATCCAGAACATCGGACTGGCTGGCTTTAACCTGCTGATCGGCTGGGCGAACGACCACAGCCAAGCCAGCGCCGACAATCCGGCGGGATACAGAACGGGAATGTGGATATTTTCGATCCTCGGATTCCTGGGAGTGTTGTTCGCCTTCTTGCTCCGGCGGCGGGAGTTAGGTCCGCATGGCCACGGTTTGGAAACAATCACGGCTAAGAGCTAGCTTCAAAAGTTACTAAAGGCGATTAATAGTGACTTTGCCTCGCATAGGTTGTTCTGAAAACTACGGTTTTTGGTATTCTGACGGTTGGCTAAGGGTCGACGAGCGCGTCCTCAACTCCTCGGCAAATTTATACAACAAAAAGGGTTCGAAGCCGCATCTGAACGATTAGCGGCCGGAAAAGGCGACTTGACCGACCAGAAGCAACGCATCACCGAAGCAGAGGCAATCGAGCAGGCGAAACAAGGTCACGAGGCAGCCTTCGAAACCTTGTATCACCTGCACAAACGCCGCGTGTACTCGCTATGTTTGCGCATGGTTTCAAATCCCGCGCAGGCCGAAGATCTGGCCCAGGAAGCCTTTCTCCAGCTCTTTCGCAAGATTGGCACCTTTCGCGGAGAATCTGCCTTCTCGACTTGGCTGCACCGCATGACGGTGAATGTCGTCCTCATGCAACTGCGCAAGAAGGGATTGCCGGTGGTTTCGCTCGAAGAGACTCTCGAGGCCGAGGACGAGGCTCCGAGAAAAGAGTTTGGCGCCAAGGATGTCAAGCTGGCCGGTTCCATCGACCGCTTGCAATTGCAGCGTGCCATCGATAAGCTGCCGCCGGGCTATAGAACGGTATTTGTGTTGCACGATGTTGAGGGTTTCGAGCACAACGAAATTGCCGAGATTGTCGGATGCTCGATTGGTAACAGCAAGTCGCAGTTGCACAAGGCACGTTTGAAGCTGCGGGACTATTTGAAGTTCATGAGAGCCGAAAAGGCCAAGACTGGATGAGGCAAGGGTAGTTTTGGGAGAGGTTGCTATGACGTGTTCCGATGTAGAAAAGCTGCTGCCGGAGATCCTCGACGGCGCTCCGAGTAGCGCCTCGCAGGCTGCGTTTGATATTCATGTGAAGTCGTGCCGGGATTGTTCGGATCTGATCTCGGATCTGAAATCGATCACGAACGAAGCCCAGTTCCTGGCGGCCACCGACGAACCGGCGCCCCGAGTGTGGGTAAACGTTGCGGCGCAATTAAAGGCCGAGGGGCTGATTCGCGATCCGGCTCCAAACCCCGTTCCTGGCCGTCCCCGTCTGGTGCCGGCATTGCCGAGACGCCGCTGGAGCGCATGGCTCATTGCTCCCGTAGCGGCCGCGCTCGTGGCTGCGGGCTCGTATGTGATCAATCACAAACCCGCACCCCAGATCGCACAGCAAAGCGTTTCCCCATCGCCAGCCATTGCTCCCGTCGCCGGTTCTGAAACTCCAGTCGGCACTACATCAGCTAAGGCTCCCGAGAGCACCCCGGCCTCGCGGGCTGCTCCAACCGGCCAGCCATCGCAGAAGTCCGATGTCTCGCGAGCGCAGATAGCTTCCGCGCCCAGTCCGGAAGATCAGCAGTTTCTACAAGTCGTCTCCACTCGCGCCCCGTCGATGCGGGCAAGCTACGAGAATCATTTGCAGGCGGTAAACGCCGACATCCGCGAGACCCAGGCCTACGTCGACCGCAACCCTGGGGATGCCGAGGCCCGGCAGCATCTCATGGACGCGTATCAGCAGAAATCATTGCTTTATCAGATTGCGCTCGATCGTATTCAGTAGTGAAGACAGTAGCGTTCGCAGTTTATAGTACGGGTCATAGTTCATAACAGAAGGGCGGACCGGTCGATCCGGCCGCAGGGGCAGCGTATGTCACGTTTACTAAAGGCGAGTTTTCGCCAGTCTCGGGTGGATTACACAGCGCTTGTAACCGTGGTGCTGGCGTCCTGTCTAGCTTCTTCTTTCACGGTTGCAGCCTTCGCCGCCACGAAGGAATACCGCTACACGGTCGGTCCTCATGCCAATATTTCCGTCGACACGCAGTTCGGATCGATTTCGGTCCGGCCTGGAAGCGACAATCTGGTGGTGGTGACGGCAGTCTACAAATCCGATAACGTGGAAGTCGATCAGCAACAGAACGGCAACCGTATCGACGTTGCCTCTCACCAGTTACGAGGTAACGACCAGCAAACCGGCCTGGTCGATTATGAACTTACGGTTCCCCCCGACGCGAATGTGAATCTCCATTCTTCCACAGGTCCCCTGTCGGTTGAGCGCCTGCACGGCGATCTGACTCTCGAAGGCGCCGAGGCTGTGGTCAATATTCGCAACGTCGAAAATGGCCACGTGCATATTCGCACCATGCATGGACCGGTCACGCTCATCGATGTCCGCAACGGTCACGTTGAGATCGCCTCCATCAGCGGCGACGTTCACCTGAAATCAGTCACTGGCCCCCTCGTGCAGGCGAGCACAGGCAGCGGAAAGATTTTCTACGACGGCGATTTCAGCTCCGGCGGCGACTATCGCTTTATCACACACTCGGGCGATATCGAAGCTCTGGTCCCGCAAGATGTCTCCGCCGACTTCAGAGCCCATTCAGTGCTCGGCCGTGTCCAGCACGACTTCCCCCTTAAGCCCAGGCACTCCCGCTTCTCCGAAGAAGTGGGACGTTCCTTTGTAGGTACCACCGGGCAGGCATCGTCCGAGGTAGTGCTGCGTTCCTTCAGTGGTAAAATCCGCCTCAAGCAGCGCTGAACAGAAAAGCAGATTAAAGCAACTGGGCACGGGTTCGGGGACGCAGGCGTCGTCCCTTTTTCGTGCCGGGGAGCGCCATGGCAGTGCGCGCGGTATTTCTGGTGGGATACATGGCTTGCGGCAAGACTTGCATCGGGCAACTACTGGCGCGCCGGCTCGATTGGGATTTTATCGATCTCGATGCCCAGATCGAAGCGCAAGAGAATCGAACCATCCCCGAGATTTTTGCCGAGCGCGAGGAACATGGCTTTCGGCTGGCTGAAGCGAACGCCCTGCGCAATTTGATACAAGCACTGGAAGGCGGAAATCTCACGCGCAACACCGTGGTCGCGCTAGGAGGAGGAACCTTCGAACACTCCACCAACCGAGAGTTGCTGCGACGCTGGCCCACTATTTTCCTGGAGGCTCCGCTCGATGAACTCTGGCGCCGTGCTCAGGAGCAGGCCAACAACCGCCCCTTGCGCAAGGATCGAACGGAATTTACCCGTCTCTACGAGCAGCGGCTGCCTTTTTATCGCCAGGCATCGGTGACGATCGTAACCTCAGGTAACAATCAAGCCTCCCTTTGCGCCGAAATCGAGCGTAGCTTGCTTTCTTGGGACGAAATCGGCCGCCGGACCACGCCGTCAGGCGGCCGGGAAGGCTCCGTCTCTTCACCCAGTATCGACGATTCTTCTGGAAGAGGAGGACTACCGTGAAGTCGAAGTTCGAATTGAATGTATCTTGCCGCATCCTGGCAATCTTGCTGGCCATGGCATGGTGCGTGCCGGTCTTCGCCGCGGATAAAAAGGCACCCGAGGGCAAGAGCGTCGACTCTGGTTCCTTCGGTGTCTATCAGGGCGGGCGCCGCGTCGGCACCGAGACATTTGCCATCTACGAGACCAGCGACGGCTCGATCATCAAGTCTGAGTTCAAAACGGAAAATACTCCTCCCGACGATCAAACCTCCGAAATGCTACTGGCCGCCAATGGCGACATCCGCCGCTACGAGTGGAAGGAAATAAGTCCCGACCAGGCGCAATCGGAGATAATTCCGAACGACGAATTCCTGAACCAGAAGTGGCGCGCCTCCCCGCAGGAAAAAGAACACGAGCAGCCTTACCTGATGCAGATTTCGTCCACCATCCTCGATGATTATTTCTTCATCCATCGCGAAGTGCTGGCCTGGAAGTTTCTCGGGACCTCCTGCAAACAGAACAAGGGATTGGTCGAGTGTCCGGTAAAGCAGCGCGCGCAGTTTGCCACCCTCAACCCGCACGAACATTCCTCCGCCGCTTTAGCGATGGAGTTCCTGGGCCGCGAAAAGTTGAACCTCAAGAATGGCCAGCAGGATCTGATCAAATTGGAACTCAAGACTGAAGCCGCAACCTGGCACCTCTGGCTCGACGATCAGTTCAAAGTGCTGCGAATGGTCGTGGTGGGAGAGAATACGGAAGTAGATCGCGATTAGGATCGGGCGATCGGGCCATCGGGTGGTCGGGTGATCGAAAGTTAAAAGCCTTTGACTTCAGATCAACCGATGACCCGATCGCCCGACGACCCGATTTTGGGATAACTCTTGACCTTTCTCGATTCACGCACGTCGCGCGTCCTGCTCACAGCGTTGCTGTTCGCCCTCGGTCTGGGCTTTCTTTACGCGGCCCGGCGCACGCTGATCCTCTTCCTCTTCGCGATTTTCTTTGCCTACCTGATTAATCCAGCCGTGGCCCGGCTGGAGAAAATTGTCCACCGGCGGGGCGTGGCGATTTCCATCATTTATCTTTTGCTGGTCGCCGCTCTGGCGATATTCGGCTTTTTAGTTGGTCCAAGAATCGCCCGGCAAAGCGCCCGACTCACTGGCTCTCTACCCGGCCTGATCGATAAAGCGAGTACCGGCCAGCTCTCCGGTCAGATTGACCAGATCGCCACCAGGATCGGAAACGAACACGGCTGGAGCACCGCCACCCAGAAACGGATTGAGAGTTTCCTGGTCAGCCGCCGTGACGACTTGGCTGGCCTCGCACAGCACATCGGAGTGCGCGCTGCCGAGGCTGCTCAGGAAGTTTGGGTAGTATTCCTCGTGCCCATCCTGGCAATTTTTTTCCTGCGCGATAGCGGCAACTTTCACGAAGTTCTGGTTTCGCTGGTGCAATCGCGCAGCCAGCGCGAGTTTCTCCAGGATGTGTTTCAGGACCTGAACCAGATGCTCGCCCAGTTCATCCGCGCACAGCTGACCCTGGCCGCGCTCTCCTTTCTCGCCTACACGTCCATCCTGGGAGCCATGCGTGTTCCCTTCGCCCTGATGCTCGGCACCGCCGGAGGCGCGCTCGAATTTGTTCCCTTGGCTGGACCGGCGATCGCCGGCGTCTCCATGATGATTGTCGCGATCCTCGCCGGATATCCGCATTGGGGGCTGCTGCTTTTGTTCCTGTGCGGGTGGCGCTTGATTTTGGATTACGTAATCAATCCCCGTGTTATGGGAGCGAGCGTCGAGTTGCATCCCCTGGCCGCACTCTTCGGCATTCTCGCAGGCGGCGAAATCGCCGGCGTCCTCGGCGTCTATCTGTCCATCCCCGTGATGGCCAGCCTGCGCATAGTCTGGCGCAGGTGGCGCATCTTCGCCGAAAAACGCAAGTTCGGCCCGCTTAACGAATATTCCTTCCCCCAGGAATTAGGCCGGGGCACCAGCTAGCGCGAATCATCGCCAACATTCCTTAGAAAATTTCACTGGTATAAAATCACAACTTAACCCTAATTATCAAAAGCGTCCTCAAAATATGTCGGACAAACTTTCTGTAGGAATTCTCGGTGCCACCGGCATCGTCGGCCAGCGCTTTATTCAAATGCTGGAGCATCATCCCTGGTTTGAAGTGGCCTGGCTGGCCGCCTCCGATCGTTCGGAAGGCCGTCCCTATGCCGAAGCCGCGCGCTGGCGTTTAAAAACAGCGATCCCAGCCGACGTAGCCAACATGACGGTCGCTCCCGCCAAGCCCGAAGGCGCTCCCAAAATTATCTTCGCCGCGCTCGATGCCGGAATCGCCCGCGAACTCGAGCCGCAGTTCGCCGCCGCCGGTTGCGCCGTCGTTTCCAATTCCAGCGCCCTGCGCATGCAATCCGACGTTCCACTGGTAATTCCCGAGGTCAACGGCGATCACATCAGGTTGATCGATAAGCAATCATGGCGCACTAACTCGGGAGGCTACGTCGTCACCAACCCCAACTGCTCGGCCATCGGACTGGTGCTTGCGCTCGCTCCCCTGCATCGCGCCTTCACCCTCGAGACGGTCATGGCCGTCACCATGCAAGCCGTTAGCGGAGCCGGGTATCCCGGCGTGGCCTCGCTCGACATTCTTGGCAACGTCATCCCCTACATCAAAAACGAAGAAGAAAAAATGGAGGAGGAGACGCAAAAATTGCTGGGCGTAGTAAGTGGCTCGCGAGTCGATCCCGCTGCCTTCGCCATGAGCGCGCAGTGCAATCGCGTGGCCGTCGAAGATGGACACACCGAGTCGGTCTTCGTTCGTTTGAAGAGGAAAGCGACGCCGGAAGAAATCATTGCAGCGTGGAATGATTTTTCCGCCGAGCCGCAGAAATTGCGCCTGCCCAGCGCTCCCGATCAGCCCGTCGTCTATATGACCGCGCCCGACCGCCCGCAGCCCCGTTTCGACGTTGACCTCGGAGCAGGCATGACCACGGCGGTTGGACGCTTGCGTAAATGCAACGTGCTCGACTGGAAATTTACGGTCCTGTCGCACAACACGATTCGAGGCGCAGCCGGCGCAGCCCTACTCAACGCCGAACTGCTAAAGGCGAAGGGATACCTAGGGTGAAAGCGAAATCCACCACGGAGGCACGAGGACACGGAGAAAAGCGAAATTGTCTTTTTGCTCTTCGACATTTAATTCAGGTTCTCTCTGTGCCTCCGTGGCTCCGTGGTGATTCCGCATTTGTTCGCCAGGAGAATCTCCGCCCATGATCGTGATGAAGTTCGGCGGCACCTCCGTACAAGACGCCAAGGCAATCGACCGGGTAGCGCAGATCGTCCAAGGCCGCTTGGCCGATCGCCCCGTCGTCGTAGTCAGCGCCATGGCGAAGGTCACCGATTCCCTGCTGGCCATGGGCAAAGCCGCCGGCGGAGGCGATCGCAAAACTGCCCTAAAAATGGCGCGCGCCCTCCGCGAACGCCACTACGATACCGCCGGAGAACTCCTCGGCACCGCTCTCTTCACCGAATTTCACGGCGATCTCGGCGCCGACTTCGAAGATCTGGACGAGTTGCTGCGCGGCATCGGCGCTGTAGGAGAAATCACTCCCCGCACCTACGACTACGTCGCTTCCTTCGGCGAAGTGCTCTCCAGCAAAATCGTGGCCGCCGCCTTCGTAGCCCATGGATTACCCGGCGCACACGTCGATTCGCGCCAATGCCTGCTCACCGACGGTAGCTACACCAAGGCCGTCCCGCAGTTCGATGAAACCAACGAGCGCTTGCGCAAGCGAGTCCAGCCCTTGCTCGACTCCGGCAAAGTTCCGGTGATGGGCGGATTCATCGGCTCGAATCGCGCGGGCATCACCACCACTATCGGCCGCGGAGGCTCCGATTTTTCCGCCGCCATCTTCGGCGCTGGCCTTCACGCCGAGCGCATCGAAATCTGGACCGATGTCGATGGCATGATGACAACCGATCCGCGCCTCTGTCACGACGCCCGCCGCATCAAGGTCATTAGCTTCGATGAAGCCGCCGAACTCGCTTATTTCGGCGCCAAGGTTCTGCATCCGGCAACAGTGCTGCCCGCCATTCAGCAAAATATTCCCGTCTACGTCCTGAATTCGCTGAACCCGACCTGCGAAGGGACCAAGGTCACGGCCCGCGCGCCGCGCTGCGCCAATATTTTCAAAGCAATCGCCCTCAAGAAAAAAATTACCCTGGTCGAAGTCGCTGCGCCCCGCCGCTTGCTCGTCCACGGATATCTGAAATCGATCTTCGAGGCCTTCGACCACCACAACATAGCCGTGGACGTGGTCTCGACCTCCGAAGTCAGCGTCTCGGTGACCGCCGAGACCAACGAAAGCATCCCCGCCCTGGCCGCCGATCTCGCGAAACTTGCCGACGTGAAGTATGAGGGTCGCAAGGCGATCGTCTGTTTAGTAGGAGAGAATCTGCGCCACACTCCCGGCATCGCCGCCAAAGTTTTCGGCATCCTCGAGGACGTGAAGATTCGCATGATTTCGCAAGGCGCTTCCGAAATTAATTTGACTTTCGTGATTGAAGAAGACGACGCAGCCGAAGTGGTTCGCCGCCTGCACAACGCATTCTTTGCTGAAGTGGACCCGGAAGTGTTTGCCTAAAATCAATTCACCGCCGAGACACCGAGCACGCAGAGAAAACCGTTTTTAGTTTTGTCATCCCGAACGAAGTGAGGGATCTGCAGTTTTTGTTTTTCTCGGCCTCTCGGCGGTGTAAGGTTTCAGCATGAATCTGCTAATCCTAGGCCGAGGCAAGACCGGATCCCTGGTGGCCGAAGTAGCCCGCGAGCGCCGCCACCACGTCCACACCCTGGACGTCGACGAAAACGCCAGCGCCTGCGCCCTCACTGCCGCCTTCCTGGCCCCCTTTGATGTAGCCATAGATTTCACCGCGCCCGAGGCGGTCGTGGCCAACGCCGAAGCCTGTATCCGCGCCAGAAAAAACATCGTCGTCGGCACCACCGGTTGGTACGCCGAGGCGCCTCGCCTCCGCGAATTGGTCCTATCCGCAAGTACTGGATTTCTCTACGGCTCGAATTTCTCCATCGGCGTCAACCTCTTTTTCGAGATTGCCGCCATCGCCGGAACAGCGCTCAACTTCGATTACTCGGGCCAGATCTTCGAGCGTCATCACGAGCAGAAGAAAGACGCTCCCTCAGGCACCGCCATTACCCTCCAGAAAATTGTTCGCGAGGCCGGAGGTAAGAACGAAGAACTCGAAATCGTCTCCTTTCGCGAGGGCGACGTAGTCGGCATGCACGAGATCACCTTCGATTCTCTGAATGATCGCATCTATCTGTGCCACGACGCCAAGTCGCGCCGCGGATTCGCCGAAGGCGCAGTACGCGCCGCCGAGTGGTTAGTGGGCAAAACTGGCTTCTACGAATTTCGTAACATCTGGCGCAACCTTTAGCTTCAGTTCCCATGCACTCCCTCGCCAGAAGAGTTATTCTTAACCCATGCAACTCCGGGGCTGTGGTACAGCACTCGTCACACCGTTCTCCCAGGACGGTGCGATCGACGAAAATGCTCTTCGCAATCTGGTCGCATGGCAGGTCGAATCGGGCATCGACTTCCTGATCCCCTGCGGCACCACGGGAGAAACTCCCACCCTCACTCACGACGAGTGGCTGCATGTGATCGACGTGACCATCGAAGTAGTTGCCGGACGCGTGCCCATCGTCGCCGGCGCAACATCCAACTCCACACAAGACGCCGTGGCCAAAGCCAAAGAAGTGGCTGCGCGCCCCGGCGTCGACGCCATCCTCACCGCTTCACCGTACTACAACAAGCCGACGCAAGAGGGCCAGTATCGCCACTTTCGAGCAATCGCCGAAGCCGTCGACAAACCACTGATCCTCTACAACGTCCCCGGCCGCACCTCGGCCAATCTCGAACCCGCGACGCTGGCGCGCCTGTGCGAGGTTCCAAACATTGCCGGAGTCAAAGAAGCCAGCGGCAACATGACGCAGATCGCCGAGGTGTTAAACGTGGTCCCCGAGCACTTCATCGTTTTGTCCGGCGACGACGCCGTCACTCTGCCCGTAATGGCGCTCGGCGGAGTAGGCGTGATCTCGGTAGCATCCAACGAAATTCCGCGCGAGATGGCGGAGATGACTCGCGCCGCGTTAAATAACGACTGGCAAACCGCGCGCACCCTTCACCGCAAATATCTTCCGCTGATGCTGGCCAACTTCATCGAGTCGAGCCCCCTGCCGGTGAAGGCTGTGCTCGCGATGATGGGCAAGATCGAAGAAATCTATCGCCTGCCCCTGCTGCCGATGCGCCGCGACACGCGCTCGAAACTGCAGAAAATCGCCACCGACACCGGATTGATTGCCAAACCCGCGCCCCCTCCAGCCGCCGCTGAATTTTATATTTATGAGAATTGGGCCGCCGGACCCCACAAAGCCATGCTGCATCGCTCATCATGCGCGCAATGCAACTCCGGCAAAGGACGTCCCTCCGGCCACGATCCGAATCATTCCAAATGGCACGGATCCTACAGCAATCTGACCGAGGCCCGCGAAGCCACCCATCAGATGCCCGGAGTTCTGATCCGCAGCGAGTGCAAATGCGTGGGGTAACGTCATTTTGGGTCGCCAAGCGGGTTTGCGTGGGGGTAGTGAATCTGGGTGGCGCAACGGTTCACCGCTGCGATAAGTATCTAGTGTCCAGTATCGGCTTCAGCCGCTGAGGTAAGACGACGCCCTTCAGGCGCGGTGGTTCACAAATGCAAGCTTCGGTGACAATGTTCAAAGATCCTATGTCAGACTCGTTCTCCACTCTGCAAGCCTCCATTGAGCGTTTGTCTTCCGGAGCAAACAGCGACGCTCTCGACGACGCGCGGCTCACCTTCTTCCGCTTCCGCTCCGCTCTCACCCGCGGTGAAATTCGTGCCGCCGAAAAAACCGTCAGCGGCTGGGTTGTTAACGCCTGGGTCAAGCAAGGGATTTTGCTCGGCTTCCGGCTGGGCGAGCTAAAGCAAATGTCGGACGGCGGCGGTCTCACCTTCATCGACAAAGACACCTTCCCCGCCCGCCGTCTCACTCTCGACGATCAGGTTCGCCTCGTGCCTGGAGGTTCCTCCATTCGCGAAGGCGCCTACGTCGCCCCCTCCGTGATCTGCATGCCTCCTATGTTCATCAACGTCGGCGCGTATGTCGACGAAGGCTCAATGATCGACTCGCACGCCCTCGTGGGTTCCTGCGCACAGGTCGGCAAACGTGTTCATCTCAGTGCCGCTTCGCAAATAGGAGGCGTGCTCGAACCCATCAACGCCTCCCCCGTCATTGTCGAAGACGATGTGCTTATCGGCGGCAACTGCGGAGTCTACGAAGGCACGCTGGTCAGCGCCCGCGCCGTTCTAGGAGCGGGCACGATCCTCACGCGCTCCACGCCCCTCTACGATCTCGTGCGCGGAGAAATCTATCGCGCTTCAGCCGATCGTCCGCTCGTGGTTCCGGAAAATGCCGTTGTCGTTCCCGGCTCGCGCGCCGTCAGAAAAGGCAAGGGCGCGTCTGACGAGTGGAATCTCTCTCTCTATACCCCAGTGATTGTCAAATATCGCGATGAAAAAACCGATCGCAGCATCGAGTTGGAGGATTGGCTGCGATAGCAAGCTCAGTCTGCTTGTCGCGCCCATTGCTCCTCTGAGAATAGGCGCTTTACTTTATGCTATGATGTAAAGCGATGACGGAAGCGACTCTTTCTGCGAAAAACCAGATCGTGATCCCGCGTGAAGCTCGCGAAGCGCTTGGACTGAAACCCGGCGACAAGATTCTTGTGGTCGTTCGGGGCGGAAAAGTCCTGGTCCTTCAAAAACCGAAGTCTTATCATGCCGCGATCCGTGGCTTAGCCCGCGGTAGGTATGGCAAAAACTATCTGCAAAAGGAACGCGGCAGTTGGGAGTAGAGCGGCTCCGGTCCTTTCTCCAGCGCCACCGGCGAATCGCTCTGGACAGCAGTATTTTCATTTATCATCTGCAATTCAATCCAAAGTATCTCCCCTACACCGACCCCATTTTTTCTTGGCTCGAGCGGCCAGAGTCCAATGCAATCACATCCACAATAACCATGGTAGAACTCCTGGTGCTACCTTATCGCGAAAACGACGAACAACTGGCAAATGACTTCTATGGCTTGCTTTCCACTCACCCCAACCTGGATTGGATTGCACCGGACCTGGAAATTGCCGATCTGGCGGCGCGGATTCGAGCGCTTCATCGACTGCGGACACCCGACGCTCTACAAGCCGCAACTGCCATACACATGCACGCGACGTGCCTGATTACCAACGACGCCATCTTCGAACGAGTTGAGGACCTCGAAACAGTGGTTTTAGAAAGTTTCCTCTGAGGCGATACAGTGGTCGGAACGGCAGCCTACGATGGCAAAAACGTCGACGTCGCTCCCGCTCCCGAAAGCTGTATCTGCTCTTCCGCAAACTTGCGCCGCGCCTCGAGATGCTTGCCGCGAAAATGCGTCCGCGCCCGTTCTCCCCAGGCCCGCACAAAGTAGTAATTTAGAGCGCATCCAATCGCCGAGCTAGTCAGCGGAATCAGCCGTCCCGCCCACTTCTCCGCCACCTCGGTGCCCGCCTTCACGGCAATCCGCTGGATCACGCGCGGCACGAAGCGGTTGACCACTTCTTTCTCCAGCAACTCGCGGCTGATATCGACGCCAGCCGCGCTGGCCGCCGCTATCCAAAGCTCCGCAACCTCGGCATCGGTGTTCAATTCGAAACCATAAATCAGGCTGAGCTTCTGAATCGTTCGCATCGTAATCGCAGACAGAATCCCGAGGTCGGGAATAATCGTAAAAAGTCCGCCGAGTCCAAAGCCCGCTCCCTCAGCCGCCGCCAGCTTCATTCCCGCGCGGATGACCGATTCCGCCACATCGTCGAGACGTTCTACGGGAAGCGTGTAAACACCCTGAAACGTAGCCAGAGGCAGACTGTGAGCCACCCGCAACTGCATCAGGAAGCGCCCGGGATCGACCTTGATCTTGTCATAGGTGCGAGTCAGCCCACCGCGGATCGCGCCCTCAATCCGCCGCCGCATCCAGGATTTTTTCTCGTCAGTCATCTTCAGCTTCAAGTTTAGCAGCCAAAGTTTATTCCAACTTTTCGGTTTGTCATCCCGAACGAAGTGAGGGACCTGCAGTTCGGCAGTGGCAACCCGCCGTGTGCTAGCATCGACTCATCGAATGTCCATAGCAAAACTGCATATAGTTCCGCTAGGCGGGATGGGCGAGTTCGGTATGAACTGCATGGCCATCCGCTATGGCGATGACATCGTGGTCGTTGACGCCGGGCTCATGTTCCCCGAGGCCGAGTTGCTGGGCGTCGACATCGTCGTTCCCGACATTTCGTACCTGCTAGAAAATCGCAAGCACGTACGCGGCATCGTCCTCACCCACGGACACGAAGATCACATCGGTGCCCTCCCCTGGATTCTAGGCGAACTGAATGTGCCCGTTTGGGGCACCGAATTCACCCTGGCTTACGTCGAAGATAAGCTCGACGAGCACCAGCTTCTAGACAACGCCGACTTGCGCGAAATTCGTCCCGGAGAGCGCTTCAAGGTCGGCCCATTCACCATTCACCCGCTGCAGGTAACACACAGCCTGGTCGATTGCGTCGCGCTGGCTATCCACACTCCGCTGGGCGTAGTGCTCCACACCGGAGACTTCAAAGTCGATCCCACGCCGACCGACAACCGCCTCTTCGATCTTCACGGATTCGCCGAATACGGCAAAGAAGGCGTGCTCGTGCTCTTACAGGACTCCACCAACGTCGAGCGCAAAGGCTACACGCCGAGCGAGCGCGCCGTGCGCCGCAAGTTCGAAGAAGTATTTGTCCGCACCAAAAGGCGCCTGTTCATCTCCTGCTTTTCATCTTCGATTCATCGCATCAAGCTGACCGTCGACATGGCGCGCGAGCACGGCCGCAAGATCTGCTTCATCGGCCGCTCCATGAACAACTCCTCGGAGATCGCTGAGGACCTCGGCTACATCCAGATTCCCGAGGGCATGCTCGTCCATCCCGGAGAGATGAAAAACTTCGCTCCGGAAAAAATGTGCGTGCTCATCAGCGGCACGCAGGGCGAACCGATGTCAGCGCTGTCGCGCGCCGCGGTCGATAATCACAAGCACGCAAAAATAGAAAAAGGAGACACGGTAGTTCTCTCCTCCCGCATCATTCCCGGCAACGAAAAAGCCATTTACCGGATGGTCGACCACCTGTTCCGCCGCGAGGCATTCGTCATCTACGACGACGGTTCCTATCCGCCCATCCACGTGAGCGGACACGCCAGCCAGGAAGAGTTGAAGCTCATCATCAACCTGGTGCGGCCTAAGCATTTCGTTCCCATCCACGGCGAATACCGCCAGCTCAAGCTCCACGCCGAACTGGCGGGATCGATGCGAGGCGCGGTCGGCAACGTCATGCTGATCGAAAGTGGAGATGTCCTCGAAATCGACGAACAAGGCGCCCGCAAGGCCGGACGCGTCAACGTAGGCCGAGTCTGCATCGATTCCGGCTCGCGCACCGACGTGGTCGAAGACCTTATCGTCAAAGACCGGCGTCACCTCAGCGAAGACGGCTTCGTCATGCCAATCATAGCCATCAATAAGCACACCGGCCGCGTAGAAACTTCGCCCGAGATTGTGACGCGCGGCTTTAATCCAGGCGACAACGGCGTAATCGAGCGTGCCCGTGAGATCGTCATGGAGACGCTCGACGCCTCCAGCGCCGAAGAGAAAGCCGACTATGGCGTAATTAAAGAAAAAATCCGCACCGACCTGAAGCGCTACATCTCGCGCCAGACGCAGCGACGTCCGCTGATTATGCCGGTGATACTGGAGATTTGAGTTGCGTCGGCTGAAGCCTCACCTCATTACTCAGTCTCGTTAGCTAGTACAATTGTCCCGCCATGGAGAAAGGCAGCGTGAAATTGAAGAGAGCTGAAGGCGCACAATTCCTTCGGTACTTCGGGCCCTTGTTGGACGCGCTGCGGGCTCTCGGCGGCTCCGGGACGCCCGACGAGGTGGTTGAACGAATCGCCATAGACCTCGGCCTTTCGGATGAAGCTCAGGACGATCCTCTTCCTTCAGGGGAATCACGCTTTAGAAATCAAGTTGCTTGGGCAAGATTCTATCTCGTACGAGAAGGGCTCATCGACTCATCGAGGCGTGGGGTCTGGAGTCTAACTGAGCGCGGCCGCGCCACAAAGCTCTCGTTGGAGCAAGCCCGAGAAATCAGAAGCAAATGGGTTCGCTTTTTTCAGGAGCAGAGGCAAAGAAAAGCAGGCGCCCCGGAACCGGACAGTGTGCACCTCGAAGAAGACACAGTCGCAAATATTGATGGCGAACTCATCGAACTTCTTCTCAAGCTACCCCCTGCAGGCTTCGAGCGTTTGTCCCAACGCCTGCTCCGTGAGGCTGGCTTCATCCAAGTCGTGGTGACGGGCAGAGCAGGAGACGGCGGCATAGACGGATACGGCACCCTCCAAGTTAACCCCCTCGTCTCCTTTAAGGTTTTATTCCAGTGCAAACGCTACACCGGCTCCGTTTCGCCTTCGCAAGTACGCGACTTTAGGGGGGCAATGTCAGGCCGAGCTGACAAGGGCATCATCATCTCGACCGGAACCTTCACCGCTGAGGCACGCCGCGAAGCGTCTAGAGATGGCGCGCCGCCTATCGAGCTTATTGATGGAGAGAAGCTCGTCGGAATGTTCAAGGAGCTTGAGTTAGGTCTCAAACCTGTAAAGACCTACGAAATTGATGAATCGTTCTTCGATGAATTCAAAACCTAGGCAGCGCATCAGCGTCCTGACTTGCTAGCTCAGCGGGTTCTTCCACCGCAGGCCCGGAAAGCGCGCAAAGTCCCGGTCGGTCGTGTGCAGCACCCCTCCATATTCAATCGTCAGGGCAGCCAGTTGCGCATCGCTAACCAGCGGTCCGGTAGCCTGCCCTTCAACCACCATCCTCCGAAACAACAACCAATGGTCGTCGCCCGGCGTGAGCACTCGGACGTTAGGCTGCTCCAGCCACTCGTCCACGGTCCGCGTTACCTCTTCGATCGAGCGGCGAAATCCGGGCAGTCGTGGGTTGGTTGCGATGCGAATCAAGGCAGCTAAAGATTGCCACGGCAGGCCCACAGGCTCGGCGCCCGAAAATACTCTTCCCAGCCAAGCCCGCGCTTCTTTATGGTGTGGAGAACGGGCGCCGTACGCGTACAGAAGAAGATTCGCATCGACAACGATCACCGGCGCTCCGGCCCTTCCAGTGTGTCGAGCAGTTCCTCGACATTATCGAAGTTGAGACCCGACGGCGGACCCAGGTCCCACGGCTTAACCACAAAAGGCTTCCGCGCAGGCCGTTTGGAAGCCATAAGTCCGGCGCGCAAGAAGTGATTCACCACTTCCTTGAAGGAACCGCCAGTCCGGCGAACTTCCTTATTCAAGAGTTGCGCCACGTCGTCATCGAGCGAAAGTGTAGTCCGCATATTGCGATGCTAAATCGCCTATCATCATGATGTCAATAACAATAACATCTTGATGCGATCCACTTGCACTTGCAAAACTCGCGCCGACAAGGCAGGCTTAAGCGGCCGAAAAACCGATGGTCTCCCTTCACGACATTCAGCAAGCCCAAACGATCCTCTCCGGCGTCGCCCTCCGCACTCCCCTGTTCGAATGGACGGCTCCAACCGATCCCCGCAGGCTCTACCTGAAGCTGGAAAATAAGCAGCCCATAGGCGCTTTCAAATTGCGTGGCGCCTATAACAAGGTCGCTTCTCTCACCGATGACGAACGCCGCCGCGGCGTGATCTCCTACTCCAGCGGCAATCACGCGCAAGGCGTGGCCTATGCGGCGCGAGCCCTGAGTGTGAAAGCAGTGATCGTGATGCCCGGCAATGCTCCGCGGAACAAACTCGAAGCCACCGCCGCCCTGGGAGCGGAGATCGTCCTGGTCGGCCCCGGCAGCGAAGAGCGCCGCCTGCGCGCCGAGCAACTCGCCGCCGACCGCGGATACATCATCGTGCCTCCCTACAACGACGAAAAGATCATCGCCGGCCAGGGCACAGTTGGCCTCGAAATCCTTGAGGCCCTCCTCAACGCAGAACTGTCCGCCCTCGACACCGTTCTCGTTCCTGTCGGCGGAGGGGGGCTGATCAGCGGTGTCTCGGCTGCTATTAAACTGAGCCATGCGGAACCGGGCCGGCCCAAGGTGAAAGTCATCGGCGTGGAGCCCGAGCTCGCCGGCGACGCCCAAGCCAGTTTCCGGGCCGGCCGTATCGTTTCTTTTCCTGCAGAAAAGGTTTCGCAGACTCTGGCCGACGGCCTGCGCACGCAGAGTGTCGGCGCCATCAATTTTGAGCACATCCGCGCTTATGTGGACGACGTTGTGACTGTGACAGAAGATGAGATTCGCGAAGCCACGCGGCTGCTTTGCGCTGACCCGCAAACGACAGCGGAACCGAGTGGCGCGGTCGCTCCCGCGGCATTCCTTTTCCGCGCTCACCAGTTGCCCGACGCCAAGGTCACCGTCGCCGTTATCAGCGGTGGGAACATCGATCCCGCCCTGCTTGCCGAGTTGCGCCAGCGCTAAAGGCCCACTGTGTGCATCGGCTTCCTGCTCCCGCGCACTTTTCGCATCTTCGCGGGAACTCTGCGTTGAAGGGTTGAGGGTTCGGCCCAAAAATAAGAAGCGCCCCTGATCCAGAGGATCAGGGACGCCCGAACAGCCCTCCCCAGAACTGCTCAAGCGCAATCTACAGCAAAAAGCGTGTCCTGCGGAACGCCACTTTGGAGCCTTGTTAATAGCACCAAGGGGCCACTTGCCAAACTCGCGTCCCGTGGTAGCATTGGTAACCTCGAAGCGAGTTACTTTCGTTTGCATCGAGGCCGTGGGAGCCAATCTCCCCACGTCGGAGCTTCCTTTTCGGGGAAAGTTCCCAGCCAAGTCCGAGTTACCGGCTTTGGTCCTGGAGCGGTGCTGCTGTCACGGTTGGAAGTGATCAGGGAAAGCGAGTGTTGCTAGTGTGCAGCACTTTGCATCTCGTGTTTCACTGGCGCTAGGGAATTTACAATTAAGTTATTGATTACAAAAGAAAAAGTGTTCTTTAGCATTTTGGAAGAACAAGTGCACCTAAGACAAGAGGCGACCTATACCTTGGGCTCTGACTCACGGTAATTTTGGGGTTATAGAAAAAATTGGGAGGGATTCACATGAGGCGAGTGGTAGTGATTCTAGCTTTGTTGGCACTGGCGTTGCCGATGGCCGCGTGGGCTGACACAATTACTTTAACCAACCAGTATGGCACGATTGCGATCTCAGGTATGGCTGGAACCGGCGGGGCGGGGACAATTGGCGTGTCCACCGTCACTTCTAAGGGATCTGAGCTAACTTCGTTCAATGGAATCGTTGCACCCCCGGGACACGCACTGGGCTCGGTCAGCTTCGCGACCGGTGTTCTGCAGAGCGGCACCGTCTCTGGCGGCGGCGTTTTCTCCAGCGTGGGCTCTTCTTTTGTGGTCGTCGGTAAGGGCAACTATGGCGAACCCAAGGGAACCATCTTTAGCGGCAGCTTCGTCGGCAATATCGACTGGACCCTCGTCTCCAAGGTCGGCCCGAAGTCTACCTATGATCTGAGCGGAACTCTTTCCGGTCAGCTTTACACCGGCCGCATGGTCACTGGCACCACGAATCAGACGATCGTGATCCTTAACGGGCAGCAACTCAACCAAGGCATCGGGCACATCAGCTTGGGCAACACCAGTTTCCCCACGCCTGAGCCCGGTACTCTTGGCCTGCTCGGAACGGGTCTCGTCGGTATGGCAGCAATGTTCCGCCGTAAGCTAATGGGTTCCTAGTTTAAAGCTTTAACTGTCGCCCATAACACTCACTCATGGCCCCGCCGCAAGGCGGGGCTTTTGCATTTTTATGTCTTTTATTTGCAATATGTTACGAAAAGTGTCCGTATAAGCCCCCTGCCCCCCAATTTCAACATTCTTCCGCGGCTTGTTTTCGTACTCCCTCACCCCGTTCCAGCTCCTAGGGAACCCTAAGGGTGCCATGGTATGCAAATGGTTGCATTCAGGCGCTTGGGAAAATTCCCGTCTATCCCTGTAAGTCGTTGACCAGCAAAGAATATCATCCACGGCCCATTCTGGAATGGCAAGTGCGATAGATAACAGCGGGCGACCTGCTACCTGGTTGTCAACAGGCAGAGGTAGATGTTCAGAAACTAAAAAAAATTTGGGAGGGGATTCACATGAGGCGAGTACTTCTGGTTTTGGCATTACTAGCAATGGCGTTACCGATGGCAGCATGGGCTGACACCATCACCTTGACCAACCAATATGGCACCATAGCAATCACGGGTATGACTGGAACCGGCGGGGCGGGGACGATCGGCGTATCGACCATCACTTCCAAGGGATCCGAGCTGACTGCTTATAACGGCATTGTTGCACCTCCGGGACACGCTCTGGGCTCGGTCAGCTACTCGACCGGCGTTCTCGAGAGCGGCACCGTCTCCGGTGGCGGCGTTTTCTCCAGCGTGGGCTCCTCTTTTGTGGTTGTCGGTAAGGGCAACTACGGCGAACCCAAGGGAACCATCTTCAGCGGCAGCTTCGTCGGCAGCATCGACTGGACCCTGGTCAGCAAAGTCGGGCCGAAGGCTACCTACGATCTGAGCGGTAATCTTTTCGGTCAGCTCTACACTGGCCGCATGGTCAGCGGTAGCACCACCCAGACCATCGTGGTCCTTAACGGTCAGCAACTCAACCAGGGCACCGGCCACATTAGCATGGGCTCTACCGGCCTCAGCACCCCCGAGCCGGGCACTCTCGGCCTTCTCGGAACGGGACTGATCGGCATCGCTGGCATGGTTCGCCGCAAGCTGACCCGTTCCTAACTCAACGTTCTTGGTCGCCAGAACACTCACTCATGGCCCCGCCGCAAGGCGGGGCTTTTGATTGCGCAAAATTATTACTCTGGTAATCGTGGGTCATGCCTTTACGGTTGAAATAACCTGCCTCCAAACCTACAGTCAGGCGCAGGGGGAAGTATGAAGGATATCGATGAGGTCTTGCGCCGCAAGCAGAGTCAGTACGTGCTGCTGGGTAAGCAGATCGAGTTGCTCCAGCAGGCTGCCGACAAGCTACGCGAGGTCGCGCCCTTGCTCGCCGAAACCGAGACCGAAGACGACACTGCCGTCCTGACCGAAGTGGACGAGGACAACTCCAACGCGATGGCCGCCAAGGCCAGCGCTCAAACTGTGCAGCCCGCTCCCAAGCCCGGGCGCAGCCTCACTCCCCGCTGGCCCTAACGGCCCGCCGGTGGAGCAAGGTGGAAGGCTCGGGTTTCCATGATCTTGCAATCCCTTTTGCTGACGAAGGATGACCCGACTGCGGAAACGTTGATCGAGGTGCTGCTCCAGTTCGGAGTGGTTGTGTATCGCGCCGAAAACATCGATACCGCCATGGACAAGCTGGCCGACCAGCGTTTTGATCAGGTCATCGTCGATTTCGACGATCCGCCCTCCGCTGCCCGCCTGCTCGAAGCCTGCCGCCAGCTCTTTGGCCCCGGACATAACCCTGCCGTCACGGTTGCCCTCTTACAAGACCGCGCGCAGATCGCTTCCATTCCGAGCGCCCATTTCATCCTCACCAAGCCAGTCAATCCCGAACAAGCCCAAAATACACTTCGCGCCGCCACCGCACTTCTTAAACACGAGCGCCAGCAATCCCGGCGCGTCGCCGTCCAGGCAGAAATTTCGATTCGTACCTCGGAAAACAGCACGACCGCAGCTCCCACCGTGGAAGGCATCCTTCTTGACCTGAGCGCCGGCGGCATGGGCGTCCTCACGGCCAAGCCCTTTGAGCCCGCCGCCTTGGTTCAAGCCTCCTTCAAGCTTCCTCCCGACGGCGCTGTTATTGTCAGCGCGGCAGAGGTCGCCTGGAGCATGGCCAACGGCCAAACTGGACTTCGCTTTCTCGACCTCGATCCAACCCTGCGTCATCAAATGGACGTATGGCTCGCCGCCCATTCGCAAGAAGATCGGCCCCAGGAACCCGACGTGATCACCCAATGCAAGCTGACCGACCTCAGCCTGGGTGGATGCTACGTGCAAACCGAATCTCCATTCCCCCGCTCCTCAGCCGTCGAATTGCGCCTGCGCGCTGCTGGAATAGAAATCAAGGCCGAAGGCTTGGTGCGAGTGATGCACCCCGGCCACGGCATGGGCGTCGAGTTTCTCGCCCGCACCGGCGATCAGCAGAAAAGCGTAGCCAACTTCATAGCCTGCCTCATGGAGCAGCCCGATGCGGCGCCAGAGCTCGAGACTTCTCCGCGCGCGCTGATCGCCAATGCCGCCGACCTGAACCGCGCCTCCGACCCGCAAAGCGAAGCCGACGATCCCTTGCTCGAATTACTGCGAACCGGGCAAGCCCTGGACGAAGAAGCATTCCTGGCCGAACTACACGCGCAAAGAACCCAAGAGCACGTCTCCGTCTAATAGAATGACTCTGTCGTAGAGACGGGGCTCGCCTCGTCTAGCGGATAGCGCCCGAGATGCCGCGTAGAAGGCGGCAATCCGCCGCGATAAAGCCAGGATCAAAGTAAATTGCTAAGAAGTCCCATCTCCCGCGCCGTAATCCTGGCCGCCGCTCCTTTGCTCGCCATCGCTCCTTTTTTCCGCTGGGGCACGCCCTCCGGCCACGATTTCGAATTTCATCTCTACTCCTGGATGGAAGTTCTCAGCCAATGGAAAACCGGAATCGCCTTCCCCCACTGGGCAGCCCTGGCTCACTGGGGCTACGGAGAGCCCCGCTTCCTCTTCTACCCACCCGCCTCATGGGCTCTGGGGGCCGCGCTAGGCTCGATCCTGCCCTGGAAACTCGTCCCCGGCGCGTACTGTTGGTTAGCGCTAGTCCTCGCCGCCGCTGCCATGTATCGTTTAGCCCGCCGCTGGCTTGCCCCATCGGACGCGCTCTTCGCCGCCATCTTCTATGCCCTCAACCCTTATCATCTGCTGATCGTCTACTGGCGGAGCGCCTACGCCGAACTCCTGGCCGCCGCTCTTATTCCATTGCTATTGCTATGCATCTCGCGGCTTCAAGAACCCGGTCCGCACCCAACTTTATGTCTGAGCCTGATCCTGGCCGCCGGCTGGTTGACCAACATTCCCGCAGCCGTAATGATCCAATATTCAACCGTAGGACTTGCCTTGTTGTTAGTGGCCCTAGAGCACGCGCGCCAGCGTAAAG
Source organism: uncultured Acidobacteriaceae bacterium (assembly GCA_963775845.1). GTDB lineage: Bacteria > Acidobacteriota > Terriglobia > Terriglobales > Acidobacteriaceae > Acidiflorens. The sequence goes on from CAVZKN010000003.1 coordinate 1,522,664, forward strand.
AAAGAGAGCAAGAAAAAGACAACGCGCGCGACCATACGCTGCGCCTCCGGCGTCCGTTGCTGCGCACCGCGCTAGCGACATTGTTGGGAGCCGGTCTGGCATCCTTCTACCTGCTTCCCGCAATTTCAGAGCAGGGCTGGATCAATCTGCAACAAGTTCTATCGCCAGGAGTTCGCCCGCAGGATAATTTTCTCTTCACTCGTCTCAACGATCCCGATCACAATCATTTCAATCTTCTTCTCTCGACCATAGCCCTGGCGGAGATTCTCGTTCTCGCCGTCGCCATCTGGCTTGCCCACAAGGGGTGGAGAGAAAGCTCCAACTTCGATTCTGCGGCTTCTGACAACATAACTTCGGCCGCACGTGCTCTGAGGCGATGGCTACTCCTGTCCGTATGGGGAGTTGCCAGCGTCCTGGTAATGACTTCCCTAAGCAACATCCTCTGGCAGCATCTGCTGGAGCTTCGCTACGTGCAGCTTCCCTTCCGCTGGCTGCTATGCATGAACGCCGCTCTCGCCCTGCTTCTGACCATGGCCATCAAGCGCTGGCCCGCCCGCCTGCTGGTCTACGCGATCCTGCTAGCCACGCTGATCATCGCCGCCTATCACACCCAGCCACCCTGGTGGGTTGAGCCCGGCGACTTTAGCGAGATGTCCGATGCCATCGAGGACGGCACCGGATACGAGGGCGTTGACGAATACGTCCCTGCCGGAGCCGACGCCTCCGACCTGAACAAAAATCTGTCGCCGGTCAGCGATGAGGCAGGCCTTGCCGTTCCTGGCAGTATTCTGTCGTGGAGCCCGGCCGAGAAGCATTTCTCGCTGCACTCCACCGCCGCACAAGATCTCACCCTGCGCCTCTTCGCCTATCCCGCATGGCACGCCGAGGTCAACGGACGTCCCGTCGCCATCAACAAAACAGACGACACTGGGCTGATCGTGGTTCAGGTTCCGGCCGGCGACAGCGACGTACACATTTATTTTCGCCAGACGACTGACCGCGCCGTCGGCAAAATAATCTCGCTGGTAAGCCTGGCCCTCCTGACCGCCTTCTGGATCAAACCGCGCACGCCCCGCGCTCAGCCCGATCGCATCTTGCTCGCAACCTCAAATCCTGGCAAGCTCCGCGACTTCGCCGGAGCCGCCGCGCCCCTAGGCATCGCCATCGCTAACATCCCGAACTTTTCTTCGCTGCCACAGGTACTCGAAGACGGAGCTACCTTCGAAGAGAACGCGCGCAAGAAGGCCGAGTCTTACAGCCTGTCCGTTCCCGGAGCCGTGATTCTAGCCGACGATTCCGGCCTAGAGATCGATGCGTTGGGCGGAGCGCCCGGCGTCCATTCCGCACGTTACGCCTCCGACTCTCCGCACGCCGCCGAATGCAACGCCGATGACGAAGCCAACAATGCCCGCGTACTGCGCGAACTAAAAGAAACTCCGCAAGACAAACGCACCGCGCGTTTCGTCTGCGTGCTAGCCGCGGCCCGCGACGGAAAAACCCTGCAAACTTTCCGCGGCACTGCCGAAGGTTTTATCCTCGATTCTCCTCAAGGCGAAAACGGATTCGGATACGATCCCCTTTTTTATTTCCCGCAAATCGGCAAGACCTTCGCCCAACTCAGTGCCGAAGAAAAAGCCCGCTACAGCCATCGTGGCGCCGCCTTTCGCGCCTTCCTCGAGTGGCACCGCCAGGCTCTCGAAAAAACTTTATAAGTGCGCGAATCCATCGCGGTCACGTACCCGTGTGATGGCCAACACAGACAAGCATTCGACGCAAACCTACTCTGGGCGTTACCGTGGAGTTGTCGTCTCCCAGCGTGGATTGCGTGCCGATGGAATTGCCGGCGCTCAGCCTGATCACGGAGCAAGCCGTGCAACCCGGCCTTCTTCCTTGACTTCCACTCCTCCACAAAACGATAATAACCAGTTTTGACATCGGACCACGCAAGGAGCAGTCATCGTGGCATCAACTGCCAATCCCGCAGTCCCTAGAATTAAACCCGGCGTGGCGCCTCTGCGTGCCGGCGAGGGCACATCGTTCCTGTTGCGCCGTCTCCACTCGCTCAGTGGCGTCGTTCCCATCGGCGCCTTCCTCCTCGAACATTTCATCTCCAACTTCGAGGCCTTCAAAGGCCCGATTGCCTATGGCAAGCAAGTCGAATTTCTCAACAGCCTGCCCGGCGTTTTTCTGCTGGAGCTCTTCTTCATCTGGATTCCTATCCTTTATCACGGCATCTACGGCATCTATATCTGGTATCAGGGCGAGACCAACGTCGCCGATTATCCCTGGACCGGCAACTGGCTCTACTTCTCGCAGCGCTGGACCGGCATCATCGCGCTTATCTTCATGGTGCAGCACACCTATTTCCTGCGCTTCACCGGAGTGCATCTGCCAACGCATCCGATGCAGTCGTTCGCCAAGGTCCAAGGAGAGTTTCAGAATTCCTGGATGATCGCGTTTTACGCGGTAGGCATCATCGCCGCCAGTTGGCATTTCAGCTACGGTCTGTGGCTCTTCGCCGCCAAGTGGGGCATCACCACCGGAGAAAACGCCCGCCGCCGCTTCGGCTACATCTGCCTGCTCCTGGCGCTGGGCTTGGTTTCCATCGGCGCAGTAAGCATGTACGGATTCATCAAAACTCCGCCGCAGCCCCTGGATTCAAACGCGTCGGAAAATATAGTCATGCGTTAGTGCTCGGGTAGCGCCGCGCTATAGGAGTTTTGAATTCGGTTTTGGGTGGCGCAGCGCTTCAGCGCTGCGGTACAGGCAGTTCATGAATTGCGGCTTTAGCCGCTGAGGTACGAGAGCCCGGGCCCGGCCCGGCAGATCGGACTAATACAGCATGGCAGCTCCGAAAATTATCGTGGTAGGAGGCGGCTTGGCAGGTCTCGCCGCCGTCATCAAAATCGCCGAGATGGGCGGCGAGGTCGACCTCTTCTCAATCGTCCCCGTAAAGCGCTCGCACTCCGTCTGCGCCCAGGGAGGAATTAACGCCGCCAAGAACCTCAAGGGCGAAGGCGATTCGACCTGGATCCACTTCGACGACACCATCTACGGTGGCGACTTCCTGGCCAATCAGCCGCCCGTCAAGGCCATGTGCGAAGCCGCTCCCGGCATCATCGATTTGCTCGACCGCATGGGCGTTCCCTTCAACCGCACTCCCGAAGGCCTCCTCGATTTTCGCCGCTTTGGCGGCACGCTCTACAACCGCACCGCCTTCGCCGGAGCCACCACCGGACAGCAACTTCTCTACGCACTAGATGAACAAGTTCGCCGCTACGAATCCGAAGGTAAAGTAAAGAAGTACGAGCATTGGGAATTTCTCTCCGCTGTCCTCGACGGCCAGCACGTCTGCCGAGGCATCTGCGCGATGGATTTGCGCACCATGGAAGTCCGCACCTTCCCCGCCGACGCCATCATCGTAGCCACCGGCGGCTGCGGCGCGATCTTCGGCAAGTCCACGAACTCAGTTGTATGCACGGGATCGGCCCAGTCCGCGCTCTATCAGCAAGGTTGCTATTACGCCAACGGCGAATTTATTCAGGTCCATCCCACCTGCATTCCCGGAGAAGACAAACTGCGCCTGATGTCGGAATCGGCGCGCGGCGAAGGAGGACGGGTCTGGGTTCCCAGAACGCCGGGCGACAAGCGCGATCCAAAATCCATCCCCGAAAAAGAACGCTGGTACTTCCTCGAAGAGTGGTATCCGAAATACGGCAATCTTGTGCCGCGCGACGTGGCTACGCGCGCCATTTTCAAAGTGGTCTTCGAGAACAAGCTCGGCATCGACGGCCAGCCGATGGTCTACCTCGATCTCACCCACATCGACGCCAAAACTCTCGACCGCAAGCTCGAAGGCATCCTCGAAATCTACGAAAAGTTTGTCGGCGACGATCCCCGCGTCACCCCCATGAAGATTTTTCCCGGCATGCACTACACCATGGGCGGCCTCTGGATCGATTACAAACAGTCGACGAACATCCCTGGAATCTTCGCCGCCGGCGAGGCCGAATACCAATACCACGGCGCCAACCGCCTCGGCGCGAACTCGCTGGTCTCCTGCATCTACGGAGGCTTCGTCTCCGGCCCGAACGCCGTGCAATACGCAAAGAGCCTGCAAGCCGCGCCCAGCAACGGCCACTTCGAAGCAGAGCGTAAACGCCAGGAAGAGATCAACTCCGGCCTGATGAAAGCCGACGGCAACGAAAATCCTTTCCTGCTCTGGCGAGAACTGGGCGCGTTGATGACCGAGAATTGCACCGTGATCCGCTATAGCAAAAAGTGTCAGGAAGCGGACGCCAAGGTAGTCGACCTGCTGCATCGCTTCCAGAAGATCAACCTGAGCGACCGTTCGCAGTGGGCCAACACAACTATCACCTTCGCGCGTCAGCTGTACAACATGCTGCAGTTGTCACGGGTAATAGCGCAGGGAGCCGCCATGCGTGACGAGTCCCGGGGCTCGCACTATAAGCCCGACTTCCCCGACCGCGACGATAAGAACTGGATGAAGACCACAAAAGCATCTTTCGCGCCCGATCTGGATGAGCCGAAATTCGAGTTTGAGCCAGTAGACGCGTCGCTGATTCCGCCGCGCCCAAGGAAGTACTGATGCATCCTAGGTGTCATCATCGTGAACGGACTTGCGAACCGGGAAGGGCACGAGTTCCACTCGTGCCGGTTGAAGGACCCGCAATGACTACGGCTTTAGCCGCTGGGGGCCACGAGTCCAGCTTGAATCCGGGAAACGCGGAGCAATACCGATACTCGCAAGCATTAAGAACTAGCCGGGCGACCACAGGATTCTGATGAATATAGTTTCGATGATGAACGAAATCCCGGGCATCGCGAATCCGATGATCGGTAAACCCGCGCTGCCAGATTTCGGAATTGCGTCCGATGAGGGTGCCGAGTTCGTGAGAGTATGCGCCCTTGATTAACTGGGCGGCGCGCTCGATGGTTACGTCCTGAGCCGGCGTGAGCAAAAGATGAACGTGGTCGGGCATAACAACGAAGGCGTGCACCGTGTAGCGTCCTTCACGACGGTAATGATAGAGAGTCTTGAGAAATAATCGGGCATAGTTTTCAACGACGAAAAGTTGACGCCAGCGCCACGTCGTGAAAGTTAAGAAGTAAGTTCCGGGAGGAGAAAAGAGTCGTGAGGGCCTCAAGAGCAACCTCAGCGGCTGGAAGCCACAGTTCTCTTTCAGCCTAAATCGGCACGAGTGGAACTCGTGCCCTTCCCGGTTATTTTTCTTATGGCGGTTTTTCGTTTTGGGAAAGCGGGTTTAGCAGTATCGCTGCTGCTCGCGTCGCAGACCGGACTTGCGCAGCAACCACTCTCCGTCAAGGAAAAGGTGGCAGCCAGCGCAGTCGCGAAGCTCGTGGAAAATGCGCGTACGGAGAGTGGGCTTCCAAAACTGAGACGGATTTCCGATCACCGTCTGTGGCAAGATGCATGTTACCGCGCGAAGAAGGGGGATAAGTCCTCGGGGCAAAGTACAGGGATCGGTCCGCCGGAAAAAGTCGGTATGATGTCGGCCTTTTGGTATTCGACCCTCGACCCTAATCAGCCTCCGGCCGAGCTGCTGAAATGGGCAAAAGGTCCCGAACCGCAATATTCACAGCCTCATCGTTTCGCTGTGAGCGTTTGTCTTGTCAGGACGGCGGAAGATTCCGAGGAACGATACTGGATCGATGTTGGGACGTATATGAGCGCTATCGAATCGCTCCTCAATGTGCCCACATGGGATTAGAGAAAAGGGCTAAGAGCTAAAATGGCAAACACAAAAACCGTCATCATAAAGATCAAACGCCAACAAACTCCCGACGCCAAGCCGTCCTGGGAAGAATTCGAAATCCCCTACAAGCCGAACATGAACGTCACCTCGGCGCTCATGGAGATCGCGGCAAACCCCGTCACCCGTGACGGCAAGCAGACTACGCCCGTCACCTATGACTCGAATTGTCTTGAGGAGATCTGCGGCTCCTGCGCCATGATCATTAACGGCAGGGCCCGCATGGCCTGCTCCTCCCTGATCGACCACTTCGAGCAGCCGATCAAGCTCGAGCCGCTAACGAAATTTCCCATAGTGCGCGATTTGGCGGTTGACCGCAAAGTGCTCTTCGAGAACCTGAAGAAGGTTAAAGCCTGGGTCCCGGTCGATGGCACCTACGACCTCGGCCCCGGTCCCCGCATGACCATGGAGGACCAGGAAAAGGCCTATCCTCTATCCAATTGCATTTCGTGCTGCTGCTGCATGGAAGCCTGTCCGCAATTCAACGAAGACACGGGATTCGTAGGCGCAGCCACCATCTCGCAGGTCCGTCTGTTCAACACGCATCCTACGGGAGCAGCCCTGAAGCGCGAGCGCCTCTCCGCATTAATGGGAGACGGCGGCATCCAGGAATGCGGATACGCCCAAAACTGCGTAGAGATTTGCCCGAAGAGCATCCCGCTGACAACATCGATAGCCGAAGTAGGCGGCCAGGTAACTAAACAAGCCCTAGCCGACCTCCTGCGAAAATAACCGCCCATCCTGTAGAGACGGGCTTGCCCCGTCTCTGCCGCCAACCTCGAAAAACGCCGATTTTCCGCGATTTTGCACCAAGAATGAGGTAGTTACCCTTTAGTAATCCGTCCAACTTCCTTAAGTAACGCAGCTTACACCGAATTGCTTCCCAAGAATATTGACTCGTGGTTTACAATTGCCCATCCCGCAGGAAAATAGGATTTTCCAAACCTTCGGGATTCGTTTCCGGCAGCGCCATTCCTGCCATCTGACTACGCCACGTTGCATGATCGATAACCTGACGTCTAAGAATTCGAAGAGCGCACCGCAGCCCACGCTGCTGAGCGCGTCAATAACCGCGCTCACCACACTGGCCATCGTCACCATGATCCTTCTGGCCGCGCCTCAAAGTGCCTCGGCCCTGCATCGCGTCGTCCCACATCATCGCCATCGTCTTCTGCATGCCTTCCGTTTTCGCGCGCCGCGCGGCATTCTCTGGAACCCCATGTTCCGACCGTCCCACGATTCCCTGCTCCGCCAGAACGAGGAGATCGACCGCCTCGAACTGCCACGTATTCAGGATGACGACGAACTCGAACAACTAAAACTCTCGCACGAACTTGTTCCCATCGCAGAGGGCCAGACGCTCCGTATCGATCATCGCCTCGATCCATCGCGCCGCTACTGCCGTCCCTGGACCCGCGACTTCGTCACCGATCTTTCCGAAATTTACTACGGCCGATTCCACGACCAGATTCAGCTGAACTCCGCCGTGCGCACCGTCAAGGTGCAGCAAAAGCTTCGCCGCCACAATCGCAACGCCGCCCCCGCGGATGGCGACACGGCCTCGTCGCATCTGGCCGGAATCACCGTCGACCTTCAGCGCCGCGGCATGACCAAAGAGCAGATCCGCTTCGTCGAGCGCTACCTGTTTTATCTGAACGCGCTCGGTCTGGTCGAACCCGAAGAAGAGCGTCACCAGTGGGTCTTCCACATCATGGTCTCCGACCGCTATACCGATTGGCGCCAGACGCAAACCATCTTCCAGATTCCGCCAACGGAAGAGCCTCCCGCAGCGCCACTGCTAGCACCCGCCACAGCGCCGGTTGCAGCCCTGGGCGCCGCCAATTAATTCACCGGAACTCGACCTCCTCTACAATCTCAAACAATGATTGTTCTCATGGCCGGCCTTCCCGGAACTGGCAAGACCACGCTGGCTCGCGAACTCGTCCGCCATACGCAAGGCGCTCTGCTAGGCAAAGATGAGATCAGGGCAGCCTTATTCGCGCCCGAAGATATCGAATATTCCGTCGAGCAAGACGACTTTGTGATGGAGTTAATGCTAAAAGCCGCCCGCTTCCTGCTGCAAAAAATTCCCGCTAGAAAAGTCTTTCTCGACGGACGCCCTTTCTCACGCCGCTACCAGATCGATCGCGTTCTCGAGTTCGCGCGAGAACTCGCTCAGCCAGTCGCGATCATCGAGTGCATCTGTTCCGATGAATCCGCGCGGAGACGTCTCGACGTCGATCCCGATCCCATGCATCCCGCGCACAATCGAACGTTCGCGCTCTACCTCGAAGTGAGGTCCCGATTCGAACCAATCACCTATCCAAAAACGACAATCAACACCGACCGACCGCCAGACGATTGCATCGCCCAGGCTCTGGCGACCCTAAATTCGGCATGATAACCGACGGCTGTCAATTCCATGGAATGGAGCGACAGGCATCCCCGCCCGTCCACACCACGCATTGGGTCGGGCGAGCCGCCGCCTCGTTCACTCACTGTCGTACAATAAAAGATTGCCAAATCCCACATAGGAGCATCCATGCGCACTTTACTGCATACGCTTGTCCTGATAGTCGCCACCTCCCTGCTCGCCATCGCACAAGTCGCCCCGGCCTCGCGCCAGGCAGGTCCACCCACTCGCAAGCCCGACAGCGCCCAGCCCACCGCCATCATTCACACCACGGCTGGAGACCTTCACTGCACCTTGTTTTCCACCGTCGCTCCCATCGGAGTGGCCAACTTCATCGGCCTGGCCGACGGCACCAAAGATTGGACCAGTCCCATCTCGCACGCCAAGAAGCACGGCGTTCCCCTCTATGACGGCACCATCTTCCATCGCGTAATCGCCCAGTTCATGATTCAAGGTGGAGATCCCGCCGGCAACGGCACCGGCGACCCCGGCTATAAATTCAAGAACGAAACTTCTCCCAGCGTCACCTTCGATCGCCCCGGACGCCTGGCCTATGCCAACTCCGGGCCCGACACCAATGGCTCGCAGTTCTTCATCACCGAAGTTCCCTATCCCAGCCTCAACGGCCATTACACAATCTTTGGCCAGTGCGATGACGCGGCCGTAGAACTGGTCAAGAAAATTGCCCGCATGCCTACCGCCGGGGAATCTCCTGTCCATCCCGTCAAGATCACGCACATCGAGATTCATAAAGCAGGCGCGAGCGAATGAGCGAAGCCTCCGGCCCGCTCTCAGTAGTCAACAGATGTTGACCTTGCTTTTGGGTGGCGCAGCGGTTCACCGCTGCGATAATTGAATATTTGGATGATGGCTTTAGCCGCTGAGGATACAGTTCTTGCTCAGGAACGACATCTCCGTAAGCCGCAGACTGCAAGAAGAGTAATCTTACAATTCGAGGAAATTATGACCAGAACACCCGGAACCTACGCCGTATTTGAGACCAGCGAGGGCAACATCGTCTGCCTCCTGTTTGAAAAAGAAGCTCCGAAGACAGTCGCCAACTTCATCGAGCTAGCCGAAGGCCAGCGCGAGTGGACGCATCCCACCACCCGTAAGAAAACGAAAGACCCTCTCTATCACGGAACCGTTTTTCATCGCGTCATCCCCGACTTCATGATCCAGGGCGGAGACCCGATGGGCACCGGTTTCGGCGGTCCCGGCTACCAGTTCGAGGACGAAACCAAAGGCTCGCCGCATCGTTTCGAAAAGGGCGGAAAGCTGGCCATGGCCAACTCCGGCCCCAACACCAACGGCTCGCAGTTTTTCATCACCGTCGCCAACACCGACTGGCTCACCGGCAAGCACACCATCTTCGGCGAGGTAGTAGAAGGCTACGACGTAGTAGAAAAAATCTCGAAAGCGGCCCGAAATCGTCAAGACCGTCCCAACAAAGATGTGCTCCTGAAGTCAGTAAAAATCGAACGCTAAATAAGCCATCAGCCGTCAGTCGTCAGCTAAAGCAACCCCCAGTGCCCCACGCCTCGAGTTTGAGACGTGGGAATCCCAGATCAGCGCACCGTTCCGGCGATTGTTGGCAGCGCCAACTCCGCTCCGCCCCCTGTGCGCTACGTCACACAAACCTGTGACCGCCAGCCTTCCTCTTCCTCTCCCCATTTTCTTTATAATGTCATGGTCCCTCAAACGCATCTGGAGGCTAGTGCATGGCATCATTCAACGGAGTCCCTCTTCCGCCCAACGGTCAAAAAATCGAATACAACAATGGCAAGTACACCGTGCCCAACCACCCCATCATTCCTTTCATCGAGGGCGACGGCACCGGCCGCGATATCTGGAAAGCCTCCGTGCGTGTGTTCGACGCCGCGGTAGAAAAAGCCTATGAAGGCAAGCGCTCCGTGGCCTGGTACGAAGTCTTCGCCGGAGAGAAAGCCAAAGCTAAATTTCAGAACTGGCTCCCCGATGACACCGTCAGCGCCATGCGCGAATTTCGCGTAGCCATCAAAGGCCCGCTGACCACGCCCGTAGGAGGCGGCATCCGCTCCCTCAACGTGGCCCTGCGCCAGATCCTCGATCTCTACGGTTGCGTCCGCCCCGTGAAATATTATTCTGGAGTCCCGTCGCCCGTGAAGCATCCCGAGCGCATGAACATCGTCATCTTCCGCGAAAACACCGAAGACGTTTACATGGGCGTCGAGTGGGAACAAGGCACCGCCGATTGCGCCCGCCTCATCGAGTTCCTCAACAAAGACATGCTGAAGGGCGGCAAGAAGCAAATCCGCCTCGACTCCGGCGTGGGCATCAAGCCTATCTCCGTGTTCGGAACGAAGCGCCTCGTCCGCATGGCCATCAAGCACGCGCTCGAGAACAAGCTGAAAACGGTCACCCTGGTCCACAAAGGCAACATTCAGAAATTCACCGAAGGCGCGTTCCGCCAGTGGGGATACGATCTCGCCACCGAAGAATTCCGCGATCAGGTAGTCACCGAACGCGAGAGCTGGATCATCGACAACAAAGACAAGAATCCCAACCTGACCGTCGAGCAGAACGCGCTTCTCATCGAGCCCGGCCTCGAATTCGCGACCGACGATTTCCGCCAGGCCCTCTACAAAGAAGTAAAGAGTTGCCTCGACACCATCTATGCCACCCACGGCAAAGGCCTGTGGAAGAGAAAGCTGATGATCAACGACCGCATCGCCGACTCCATCTTCCAGCAAGTCGTAACGCGCGCCGATGAATATAGCGTCCTAGCCACGCCAAATCTCAACGGCGACTACATTTCTGACGCATGCGCCGCGCAGGTAGGAGGCCTCGGCATAGCTCCCGGAGCCAACGTCGGCGACGGCTACGCCATCTTCGAAGCCACCCACGGCACCGCTCCCAAGTATGCCGACAAAGACGTCATCAACCCCGGGTCCGTAATTCTGTCGGGCGTAATGATGTTCCGCTTCCTCGGATGGACGGAAGCTGCCGATCTGATCGAGCAGAGCCTCGAACGCACCATCGAACAGAAAAAAGTCACCTACGACTTCGAGCGCCTCATGGAAGGCGCAAAGAAGCTGAAAACCAGCGAATTCGGCACGGCCATGATCGAAAACATGCAAGTAGCGGTAGCCGCTGACTGACGGTAGCCGCCTACTAATAGCCGCGAAGCGGCACAAGAATGCAGCCCACGGCGCGAGCCGTGGGTAGGAATCGCAATAAGCCAGCCCCAACGGGGCGAAAGAAACAGTTTGAAAGGGTGCGGCTTCAGTCGCGCCGTTCGACCACAAAATACCGCGGGCTTTAGCCCCTGAGGAATAACTTCATGCGCAATAAAGTAACTGTAGTAGGTTCCGGAAACGTAGGCGCGACCGCCGCTCACTGGATTGCCTCCAAAGAACTAGCCGACGTCGTCCTCATCGACATCATTGAAGGCGTTCCCCAAGGCAAAGGCCTCGACCTCCTAGAAGCCATGCCCATCGAGAAGCGCGATTCGCACATCCTCGGCACCAACGACTACGCCGACTCCGCCAACTCCGACATCGTCGTCATCACCGCCGGAATCCCCCGCAAGCCCGGAATGAGCCGCGACGATCTGCTCAACACCAACTACAAAATCATGAGCGATGTCGTCGGCAAGGTCGTTCAGAACTCGCCAAACTGCATCCTCATCATCGTCTCCAACCCGCTCGATGCCATGGCCCAGGCCGCCTACAAACTCAGCGGTTTCCCGCGCGAGCGCGTCATCGGCATGGCCGGAGTCCTCGACTCCGCCCGCTTCCGCGCCTTCATCGCGCAAGAACTCAAAGTCAGCGTGGAGAACGTAACCGCCTTCGTCCTCGGCGGACACGGCGACACCATGGTTCCGCTTCCCCGCTACTCGACGGTCGCGGGCATTCCCATCACCGAGTTGATCGCGAAAGACCGCCTCGACGCCATCGTGCAGCGCACCCGTGACGGCGGCGCCGAAATCGTCAAATATCTCAAAACCGGATCGGCCTACTACGCCCCCTCAGCCGCCGCCACCGAAATGGTAGAAGCCATCCTCAAAGATAAGAAGAAAATTCTCCCCTGCGCCGCCTACCTCAACGGAGAGTACGGCATTCACGGCCTCTACGTAGGCGTCCCAGTAAAACTAGGCGCCAAAGGCATCGAGCAGATCATCGAGATCAAGCTGACGCCAGAAGAAAAAGCAGCCCTGGATAAGAGCGCGGCTGCCGTCAAGGAACTGATCGCGGTGATCAACGTCTAAAGCGGGTTGGCCTGTGCGGTGGCGGGCATAGCCCCGTCACCCTACACCTGATTTCCCTTCCGTCCCAGCCACAGTCCCGCTATAGTGTCTGAGGCCAGCCTCAGAAGCCAGCAAGCATGGACTTCGATCAGCTAGAAATATTCCTCGAAGTAGCGCGCCTCTCCAGCTTCTCCCGCGCCGCGGAGAAGCGTTTCCGCACTCAGCCCGCCATCTCCTCCCAGATTCGCGCCCTCGAAGAAGAAGTAGGCGCACGCCTCCTCGACCGCTCCGGAGGCCGCGTCTCGCTCACCGCTTCCGGCAAACTGTTTTTCAAATACGCCGAAGAGACGCTGGAGCGCCGCAAGACGATCCTTACCGACATTGCCGAAACCGAGCGCGTTCCTCGCGGAGAAATCGTAGTAGGCGCGAACGAAGGCACCTGCCTCCACATCCTCCCCGAGGTCTTCGCGCAATTTAAGCGCGACTATCCCAACGTCTCGGTCAGCATCAAGCGCTCCGACTACGCCCGTATTCTCGACGCAATCCTAGAAAACGCAGTCGACTTCGGAGTCGTCTCGCTCCCCGTAAACGACAACCGCCTCGAAGCTCAGATGATTCATCGCGACGAGCTGGTCGTCATCACCGCCCCGCGCCATCCGCTCGCCGGAAAGAAAAGCGTGACCGCAACCGAGGTTGCGGCTTTTCCGCTGGTAGTGCCGAAACTAGGCCACACCCGCGACGCGCTCGATGCACTCTTCTACGACCACCACCTCAAGCCAAAACTAGCCATGGAACTCGATTCCAGCGAACTCCTCAAGCGCTTCGTGGCCGCCGGCGTAGGCGTAGGATTCATCGCGCACTCGAATATCAAAGACGACATTCGCGCCAAAACCCTGGTAGCGCTAACCCTGGCCGACGCGCAAATCCGCCGCGACCTGGCCATCGTCTTCCGCAAAGATAAATCGCACAGCCGCGCCGCCCGGGCCTTCATGGAAATCGCCGTGAAGCAGAAGAATTTTCCCGCGGGAGTCACTCCCTATCTCCGCGCCGGCAAGCGTCCGAAATCGGTTGACGGTAAGATGAAAGCAGTCTGACCGGAAGACGAAAGATGAAAGGATGACGAGAGTCCCAGCTATCGCGCTGTGCTTGTCGTTGTCTCTGTCCGCATTCGCCTTGCAAAAGCCCCCCGCCCACAAATCCCCCGCATCCACTCCCGACAAACTGATAGCTGTCACCGCGACCGGAACCAGGCGCTACACCGACAAAGAGATCCTGGCCGCCAGCGGATTGCAACTGGGCCAGAGCGCCGCCGACGGCGACTTCAAAGAGGCAGCCCGCCGCCTGGGAGATTCCGGCCTTTTCACCGACGTGGTTTACTCCTACGCGTCATCAAGCGCCGGAGTAAAGCTCGACCTGCAGCTGACCGATATCGACGACAGCAAGCTGGTCCCCGCGCATTTCGAAAATTTTGTGTGGTTCACCGACGCCAAACTCCTCTCAGCCGTGCAGCATAGTGTTCCGTTGTTCAAGCAATTCGTGCCCATAGCCGGCACTCTGACCGACCATGTTGCCCAATCCCTGCAAGCTATTCTCTCTGAGCATCACCTACCCGGCCGCGTCGATTATCTCCGCGAAGCGCTAGATCAAAGTGGAGGCCCACTGGTCTCCATCGCCTACCGCGTAGAGGAAATCAACATCTACATCCACGGCTTTGAATTTCCCGGAGCCTCGCCCGAACAATCCGCCCTGCTAGCCAACGCCGCACGTCGCGCCGTCGGAGGAAGCTACGCCCGCTACGGCATAGCGCAAGTGGCAAAATTTGACTTGCTCCCAATCTACCTGCAGCGAGGATTTTTGAAAGCTTCTTTCGGACTGTCTGGAGCGCGCGTCGTGCCGCCATCTTCCACCGGTGAGCAGCCGCCAGATCCCAGCGATATTCAGGTGGATGTCTTATTGCCCGTAGCGCCCGGCAAAATCTATGCCGCATCCGCCGTCGACTGGAAGGGCAACTCCGCCCTCGCCACCGGCGAAGTCAAGCCGCTCATTCATCTAACTTCCGGCCATGCCGTCGATGGAGTCCAACTAGGCCACGACCTAGAAAATGTAGCCAGACTCTATCGCAGTCGCGGATACATGCTGGCTCAAATCAAGCCCGACGCCGACTTCGACGACGAAAAAGCCACCGTTCATTACACCCTCACCGTGGCCGAAGGCGATCTCTACAAGATGGGAGAACTAGAAATCAATGGCCTCGACACACAAGCCAAGGCCCGCATGGTGGAAGCCTGGACGCTCGCCGAAGCCCAGCCCTACAATGCCGACTATCCCGCAAAATTTCTGAAAGACACCAATCGCCTTCTTCCCAAGGACGTGCAGTGGAGCGTCACCGTCCACGAAACCCTCGACAAAAAAGACAAAACGGTAGACGTCGAGATCCGCTTCAAACAGCAATAGCGTCCCACGACCCCGGACAACTTGCCAAACAACCCACCTTCGTGGGACTCTGAGCCTGAGCACTTCCAAACATTTCAAGGGAGAAAAGAAAAATGAGATTGACTCGCGTTGCAGCGGTCGTTCTAACGGTACAGATGCTCGTCGGGCTAGCTTCCATGCCCGCGCTCGCAGCCGGCAAGAGCCAAACCCTGACCGGAGAAGTCAGCGACGCCATGTGCGGAGCGAAGCACGAAATGCCCGGGTCCGCCGCGAACTGCACCCGAGCCTGCGTCAAACACGGATCGAAATTTGCGCTGGTAGTAGGCGACAAGGTCTACACCCTCGAGACCTCAGACAAATCCGCTCTCGACAAGCTCAACGACCTCGCCGGAACCAAAGCCAAAGTAACTGGAGAAGTAGAAGGCACCACCATCACCGTAAAATCAGTAGCCGCCGCTTCGTAGAAGTAAGTGGAGAGACGGGCGTCTCGCCCGTCCAGTCCTGCGGAAGCAGCGGCCGTCTGTCATCATATAGACGTTGTCATACTGCGGACATTGTCATCCCGAGCAAGCGAAGGGCCTCCTGTATCTCTGCAACAGGCGGCCGTGATGCTGGTCGTGCACGCTCCGTATTAACAACCAGAGACACTCCCAATAAAAAACCGGCGAGAGACTCGCCGGTCCTGTCCGCTCAAACTTCCCGCAATTATTGATTCTGCTGGCTATCATCCCGCCGCTTCAGCGTCGGACGATCGTCATCGTCGCCACTCTTATCCGAACCGCTCGTCTTGTCACTACTCGAACTCGAAGTCGAAGTCCGCCGCAGGCTGGGCTTGTTTCCTTCTTTCTCCTCCAGCACCTTATGCCGGTTCTCGATGGTCGCCAGCCGTGACTTGACGTCATCGAACTCCGAGGTGGTAACGATATACTGCGTGCGCGCCGGAAGAATCGTCGCAATCTCCTTCTGCGAAGCCGCAATGCGGTCTGGCGTTTGTGGATGCGAAGCAAAGGCCTTCGCAATTGTGCCCGGCTTCTTCTTGTCCTTGGCCTGGATCTTTTCAAAGAAGCTGATAAAAGCCTGCGGATCATATCCCGTCTTGTACATGTACTGCAGCCCGAGGTAATCCGCTTCCGCCTCAAAATTCCGCTGGAACTTCATGAACGTCAGCGGCAAGCCCAGCCCGGCCGCTTCGTAAATTCCATAGCCGATGCCTCCGCCCACAAAAATCAGAGGCAGCGTGCCGATGTTCGCCCACTGCGCTCGCGTCATCTGCCGCGTCCCATGCCGCGCCGCCACGTGCGAAATCTCGTGCGCCATGACGCCCGCCAGTTCGGCCTCTTCATCCGCCGCCAGAATCAGCCCCGAGTTCACATAAAAAAATCCGCCCGGCAGCGCGAACGCGTTGATCTCATCCGAGTCAATGACCTTGATCGTGAACGGAACCTGCGCATCCGAATTGCGCACCAGGTTCTGCCCAATGCGGTTCACATACTCGTTGACCACGGGGTCCTGCACCAGCTTGACGCTCTGCTCGACTTGCATCGCATATTGCTTGCCCATGCGAATTTCGGTCTCGAGCGAATACCAGTTGCCCAATCCACGCCCGCCGATCTTGCGGTTTCCGATCGCGTCAACATCGGCCTCGCCGCCATCATGCTTGACCTTGCTGTCAGGAGGCTCCTGAATAGGGGCCGGCCCGCTAGCCGCCGCTGGATCGCCATTAGCGCTGGCAGTCGAATCCTGCGTCGCATCCGGCGGAGGCGCCGGCATCGTACCCGCACTTGACGGAGACGCCGTTGTCGATCCCGGCGTCGACGCAGAAGTCGACGAATCCGCCGTCCCCGCAGGAGCCTGCATATTCGGAGCCTGCGCCGCCATATCTTTTGCTGCCGGCGTTGTCGACTGCGTTGGCTGTGAAGTCTGCGATTGCGAAGCTTGCGGCTGCGCCGCCGGAGCCTGAGCATTTTGATCCTGCGCCAGAACCGGCAATGCCAGCAACGCAAACAAACTGAGAGATATCAGCGATCTACGGAAGAGCGATGTACGGAAACTCATGGGGACACCCCGCGAACCGGTCAAGTAACCCAATTATACCCCTGGTAGCAAGTCGAGGGCGACCGACCAAGCCTACTACTTGGACGCAGCCGCAAGCCCGAAAGTTACTCGCGATTTTGCAGAAAGTGCCGCTAAGCCATCAATTTAGACCCCACTCGAACTTCCAGCCAGATAGCGGCGTAGTTCGAAAATTGCGTTTGGGTGGCGCAGCGGTTGACCGCTGCGATAAGTGCGATGCTTCGAAGAGCGGCTCTAGCGCCGAGGCACGGCCATTTTCACACTGAGCCTCAACCCCCTGCAATCCCCATTTCCCTTTCACTCCATCCCCGGTGTACCATGACCCGAATTTTAAGGGGAAGCAAAATGTTAAACCGCCGTAATTTCCCCTCGTCATCCTTAGCTTCCACTCTCGCCATCAGCGCAAGCCTGGGCTCAAGCAAGAGTCTCTGGGCGCAACTGCCCTCCAAACTCTCCGCCCCTTCCCTTTTTGCCCAAAATGAAGACGCCTACTGCCAAGAACTCCGCAAGCAATTTCTCATTCCTCCCGACTAGCTGTCGCAGATTCGAGGAAAGTTGTGTCCGGCTTTTCGGTACCCTTGCGTTTGACTCCCCCTGGCACGATCTTTTGAAATCAAAGACTTAGAGGGCGATTCCCTCCAGATCTTTGAGGAATAAGGACTTGACTGTAAGGTATTTTAAATTCAATCAGTTAGGGTGGGTTCGCGGTTCGCGAAATCATTTCGTACACACGGAGGCGCGCCGAGTACACATTGAGAACGAACCGGACATACTTTCCGAAATTCCGCTCTAGTCCAGGGACGGCGACCTCGCCCGTCCAAGCCGAACGGGGCACGATCAGACAACCGGGTGTCCCGTACGCTCTGCAGGGAGGAGAATCCCCTGGGATAACAAGTAGGCCGGTTTAACTGAAAGCTGATGGCTGACGGCTAAGAGCTGTCTACGTCCACCGAAACCAGCGCAGCGCCAGCACAAACGACACGCCACCCCAAACCGCCAGCACCGCTAGTCGTCCCGTCTGCGACCCTAGCGAGGCCCCTTCAAGAATCGTGGCCCGTAAAGCGTCGTTGAGCGCCGTCAGCGGAAGCGCCTTGATAAACGGATGCGCGATCGCCGGAAATCTCTGGTAAGAAAAAAACACGCCAGAAAAAATCCACATCGGCATCATCACCACGTTAATCAACCCGGAAACGCTCTCGATTTTCTGCGCGCGGCAAGCCGTCAACAATCCAACTCCGCCAAACGCGACCGCGCCCAGCGAACCCAGCAGAATGACGGACAAGATCGAGCCCTGCACGCGCATGTGAAACACAAGCACGCCGAAACCGAGCAGCAATCCGATCTCGACAACCATCAGCACGAGCCGGCTGCTAAGCAGGGCCAACAGAAAATCGCTGCGCCGCATCGGCGTCCCAACGAAGCGCTTCAGCAGCTTGCGCTGCCGCATCTCGACCAGCGCGAATCCCACTCCCCACATCCCGGAGTTCATCAGGTTCATCCCCAGCAGTCCTGGAATCAGGAAGTCGATGTAGCGCGACCCAGGTTCGCTGGAAGATTGCGCCGATGTAACCAGCGCGTCCGCCCGTCCAGCAGCCGATTGCAGCGCGGAGTCGACTTCGGACCGAGCCACCACACTCTCCGGCCGCCCCGGATCGTAGTAGTAAACGTAGCTGCCATCCGAATTCGCCTCGATCGCCAGATCATACTTGCCGAAGTGGAACGCCTTGAGCGCGGCCCCGCGATCCAGCACCCCAACTCGAATCGCAGATTTCTTGTCATCTACATGGTTATTGGCCGCAAGGTTATCGGACGAGCGCTTATCGGAGGAACCCTGCAGCATACTCACTGTCTTCGCCGCGCCGGGTCCGTCGATCACCACCACCGAGGACACGTCCCCTGGCTTGTTGCGAAAGGCGATGCCCAGCCCCGCCGCCAGCAGCAACGGAAAAATGAACACCCAGAAAACCACCTCCGGCTCGCGCTTCAATTCCAGAATGCGCGCCCACAGCAGATGCCAGTACCCCGCCCATCGGCTGTTGCGCAGTTTCCCCACGGGCGGCGGGCTCATCTCTTCCTCAAGCATCGGCGGATTTGTCTCCGTAGTCGCCATTCAGTCTTCTCTCAGGTGGCGTCCGGTGAGTTGCACAAAAACATCTTCCAGGCTGGCTTGCCGCGTGCTCAAATGTTCCAATCGATGACCTTGCTGGTTGATCGCCACGAGCAGCGCCGGAATCGTGAGATGCGGCTCGCGCACATTCAGGCACACCATGTCGTCGTCATGCCGCACCGATTCAACTCCTGGCAGCGCCCGCCACGCGTTGCCGTCCGTGCTTGGCGAGCCGTTCACCCGGAACTCAACCACATGGTGTCCGCCCAGGCGGTCAATCAGATCGGCAGGCGTGCCCTCCGCAATAATCACACCGTGATCGACGATCGCCAGCCGGTCGCAGAGGCGCTCGGCCTCATCCATGTAATGAGTAGTGAGCAGAACCGTCCCGCCTTTTTTCTGAAAGGCGCGCACGATCTCCCACAGCTGCCGCCGGCTCTGCGGATCAAGTCCGGTCGTGGGCTCGTCCAGAAACAGAATTCGCGGATTGCCCACCAGCGCCGTCGCCACCGCCAGCCGCTGCTTCTGTCCGCCAGAAAGTTTGCCCACCCACGCATCGGCTTTTTCGGCCAGTTCCAGTTCATCGAGAACTTTGTCAGCCGAGCACGGCTCGCTGTAGAAGCTGGCAAAAAGTTCGATGGTCTCGCGCACGGTAAGTTTTTCCGAAAGCCGCGTTTCCTGCAACGAAATGCCGATCCACTCCCGCAACTGCCGAGGATTTTCGTTCCACCCATGCCCGAAGATGCGAACCTCGCCGGAAGTAGGCGCAAGCAGCCCTTCAAGAATTTCAATGATAGTGGTCTTCCCAGCTCCGTTAGGACCAAGCAGCCCGAAGCATTGCCCCGCGTCGATGCGCAGGCTAACGCCCCGCACGGCTTCGACCCTTCCGTCGTACGTCTTGCGCAGATTGGTGCACTCGATCGGAGATCCCACCAAGGCATTCTAAATCACGGTTGTGAATGGGAACCCGAAGCCATCGGCATGGGCGCATCGCCCCTAGCGTCGCGCCAGAGTATCGCATTCAGCTCGCGAGCGTTAACTGCATCCGGACGCGAGAAATTCATGCGCGCCGATTCCTTTGCTCCTGGCGCGCGCCTATCGTTCACCTTGTAGATGAGACCGCCGCGCAGATTACTATCATCAACCTGATAAGCAGGCTGCTCTCCCGGTCCCGCAAACAGTGGCGTCATCAGCGGAGCATGCGCGTCAAACAGGTTCATCGGCGGCAGCCCGAGCAAAGACTCCATCGTATGAATTGCACTGACTGTCGTATAGAAGTGATGATCGATCAACGGCTGCGGCGTCCGCGGCGCATATTTGCTGATGACCAGAGCAATTGAGCGATGCGCATCCACATGATCAGCGCCATCCTGCGCATCGTCTTCGAGCACGAAGATGGCCGTGTCGTCCCAGTAAGCGCTATGCGAGACGGCATCCACCACGCGCCCCAAAGCTAAATCATTATCGGCCACCGACGCCTGCGGAGTCGGCTTTCCCGGTCGCGTCCCGCCCGTGTGATCGTCGGGCAAATAAAGCAGCGTGAATTGCGGAAGTTCCTTCGCCGTCCCCTTAGCCTTCACGAAATCAGAAAATTCGCGCAGAAATTCGTCGGCTCGAAGCTGGTCCGGATAATCCGTTTCAAAATCAGGAAAGAGCGGATCGAAGTGATCGCGCAGCGCCGCTTTCGTTGCAATGGTGCGCTTGAATTGCGGGACAGGCCACGGCCAGGGACTCGGCCCGCCTGCCGCATTGCCGACGTTCGGCGGCAATGACTCGCCCTTCTTGATTTCGGCGATCGGACAGCCCGTGGATATAGACGACGGCGTCCCTTCCACAGGAGAATTCGCTTTCAGATTCTTGCACCAAACCGCAGCAATGAATTCTCCATAGACGCGATAGGAGACGTGGTTGCGGGCGAGATTGTCCCAGAGAAACCCAGTACCCGGATCGTCGACATCGGGAATGCCTTCCTCGAGAGGAAATGTTCCCGCCACCGTGCCGCCGAAATCATAAGTACGCTCTTTGCCGCGATAAGCAATCGGCCAGGTCTTCTCGTTGTAATCGCTGCTGGCAGCCGCAGTCGACCAGAGATGGCCGTCGCCCGAGACTTCTCCGCTATCGTAAAAATTGTCGAGCACTCCAAACTGCAGTGCCAGTTTGTGCTCGTTGGGTGTCACGTCTTTGCCATACATAGTGAGCGACGAATCTCCATCGCCCACCGGCTGGGTGCCGAAGGAAAGGTCGCCGAGAATCTGATCGTAGGTGCGATTCTCTTTCAATACGTAGATCACATGACGAATGGGATTCGTCCCGCCCGTAAAAGTCAGCTTGCCGGCATCGGCGTGCAGAAGGTTGTCCTCTTCGACCTGACGCGTGTAAGCGGCAAGATTCTTGTCGATATCCGCCAGGCTGAGCCGCTGGATCGAGCCACCGATCAGAGTCGGAATGTAGGGATGAACTTTTCTTCTGCGCTCGCCCGTTAGCGTACCGCGCATGTTGTTGGGGCCGCTGCCGTCTCCTTTACCAGTGGCGATCAATAGGTCGTTGCCTACGATGGCTAGCGCGGTTGGATACCACTCAGTTGGGATGAAGCCGATCGGCTTCCTACTTTGCCCCTCGGCATGACTATCAAAAACAGCGATGGCATCTAGCGAGGCACTAGCTGCGAAGAGGAACCTGCGGTCCGGCGTAAGTGCGATCGCCGTCGGTACTGAACCCGCGTCATTGAGATCACCAAGCTCTATATGATAGCCAGCCCCCTGCTCCATTTCCATTTCCATACCAGGCCGGTTCGTGATCGGAACTATATGCCCATTTTTCGCGTTGAGCCCTTTCACATAAAGTGACTCGACCATGAAGGAATTACTGAGCGCAATGTAGAGCCACTCCTCGTCGGAACTCAAGAGCATCGTGGTGGGATGGCTGCCGGGGCCAACCTTATCGGTCGCCTTGTTCTCAACGAACGTCCGCGCGACTTTCCCAGTTTCAAGATTTAACTCGGCAACCTCTGACGCGTTCCACAAGCTCACCCACGCTTTGGTTCCGGCCTTATTGGCAATGACCGTATACGGATAAGCGCAGGGAACATAGCGGCTGCGGCTCACATCAAACGACTTTTCAATCTTCCCCGAGGCAACGTCGAGAAGCACTACGTTGTCAGAAAGATTATTAGCAATCAGCAGCCGGTCGCCCTCCGCCCCGGGCAACACCGCGAAGCCCGCTGGGTAAGGAATCGCAGTCCCAGGAGGCGTTTTTCGCAACTCGATCGCAACTTCTTTTCCCTCAGCAATAGACTGCGGCCCGATCTTGATAAACCGCTCAGGAGCGACCCTCCCATCCGTAAACTTGTAAACGGCAATCCCGTTGCCTGTGCTCTTCGGCTTCTCGCCGGTAGGGTCGGTGACCGATCCCATCGAAGCATAAACATGTCTGCCATCGCTAGAGAAGGCAAGCCCAATAAAATAGCTTTGCCGCGTCGAGTACTCGTCGCTCAACCGCTCATCAGGAAAATCGTGCAACTGATTATTGCTGAGATCGAGAATGCCGATAGACTGGCATCCGCCCGACTCCTGCGTGCCATATCCCTGATTAAGCAGCGCCGCGTAACGTCCGTCGGGACTCACAGCCATGGTCGCCGGAAAGCTATTAGTGCGCGCAATATATCCCGGCACGGGCAGGGTCAGCGTCTTGCTGGAAGGAAGATTGATGCGCCACGAACGGTCCGCCGCGCGCGCCATCACGAAGACAACAAGAACTGAGCCAACCGCCAGAACGACGACAAAAGCAAATTTCTTCACGAGGAAAGCCCTCGTGAGGGTTTTACCATTCGCCTCGTCACTCCGGCAAATTGTCCGATACTATTTGCTAACCCACCAGGTGCACTTCGGCAACCGGCTCTCCAGAGCGCGCCTTCTTCACTCCGATCAGTTCCACCGCCTTGGCGGCAATGTGCTCGGCGGAAACTTCAAACTCCTTGATCAACTCCCAGGGAGCCCCGGAATCTCCAAACCGGTCTTTCACTCCGATCGCCCCGGTAATCACCGGTGTGCCATAAAGCTCCACCGACTGCGTAATGGCGCTAGACACCGGCCAAGCCAGCGCGCCGATCTGATGCTCCTCCGCCGTCAGCACCACGCCAGTATCGCGCGCCGCCCGCACGATGGCCCCCTGGTCGAGCGGTTTGAGCGTATGCATATTCAGGATGCGAGTCTCGTACCCGAAATCAGACTTCAGGATCCACGCCGCCCGCATGGCTTCCGGCACCATCGGCCCGCAAGCCACGATGGTGAGGTCTTCGCATTCGTCGCTGTATTCCGATTCCAGCCTGGTCTCAAACGCCTCGATGAAATTCGCCGCCTCGCCACGCAGGCGAATCACATTGGCCTTGCCGAACACGAATGGCGTTTTCTCGTCCGTAACTATCGGCGTGGCCTCGCGCGCAAAGCGAATGTACTTCGGACCAACATGCTTCAGCAGCAGATAATCGGTAGCCTTGCGCGTTTCGATCATATCGCACGGGACAACCACGTTCATGTTGGGCAGTCCGCACATGGCAAAGCAGTCTTCCAAAGCCTGGTGCGTGGCTCCATCGGGCCCGACGCTGACGCCGCCATGCGCTCCCGCAATCAGCACGTTGAAGTTGCCATAACAAATTGAAGTCCGAATCTGGTCCAGATTGCGCGCCGCGGCGAAGGTCGCGTAGGTTCCGAAAACAGGCAGCTTCCCTTCTTTTGCGAGTCCGGCCGCAGCCGAGGTAGCCGACTGCTCCGCGATGCCCATGCTGACCCAGCGCGCCTTGCGCTCGGGCTTGCCCGCATAAAATTCACTGATGGTAATCGATCCCGAGATATCCAGCCCAAAGCAAACTACGCGCGGATCATCGCCATTGGCGGCGAGCGACTGCCCAAAGCCAAGTCGGGTTGGCTTCATCTGAACTTTCATTTTCTCGGCGACATTCCACCAGTAGTTGCGATGAAACTTCGGCATCTTCGCGTCGAGTTTGCGCTCGACCTCGGCCTGGTATTGCCGCGCATGCGCAAACAGCGCCTCCACCGGGATCTGACCTTCGACGCCGAGTTCTTTCAACCCCTTATTCAGCTCTTCAACATTCGGAGCCTTACCGTGCCATCCCGCGACATTCTCCATGAAGCTGACGCCCTTGCCTTTGACTGTGTCCGCAATAATGACCGTCGGCTTGCCGGAGCTCCTCTTTGCCTTCGCATTCTCCAGCGCTTCGACCACCTGCTTCATATCGTGCCCATCGATGGTGACCACTTCCCATCCAAAGCTGCGATATTTGTCTTCCAGGGGCTCGACGTTCATCACATCCTTCACCCAGCCGTCGATCTGCAGACGATTGCGATCGACGATGCCTACCAGGTTGTCGAGTTTGAAATGCCCCGCCTCCATCGCTGCTTCCCAAATCTGGCCTTCCTGCTGCTCGCCGTCGCCCATGATGCAAAATACATGGTGATCTTTTTTATCGAGCTTGGCGGCAAGCGCGATCCCGACGGCAATGCTCAATCCCTGCCCCAGCGATCCAGTCGAGACTTCAACTCCTGGCAACTTGAGCCAATGCGGATGCCCCTGATAAGGCGAATACAGTTTGCGCAGCAACGCGACATCTTCTTTAGGACAGAATCCAGCAAACGCCAGCCCCAGATAAAGGCAGGGGGCCTTATGTCCCGTAGACCACACAATGCGGTCGCGATCCGGCCAGTTCGGGTTTTTAGGATCATGATTGGCGACGCTTAAATAAAGCGCGGCCGTGATATCCATGATGGAGAGCGTGCCGCCGGCATGTCCCGACGTGGCCGCGCACAAAGCCGCAAGATCGTAGCCGCGCATCAACGCAGCCTGCTCTTTCAGTTCATCAATCGTGTAAGAACGCAGAACTTCGCCGGTGACTGAATTCTGAATAGACATGGAGTGGCTCCTTCGCGAGCGCCGGGCGTTAGACGATCATCCGGGCCGGCCGGGAAACGGCGCATAAGCTTACAGAATGAGCCTAATCAGCCCGGTCGCCGTCTTCAGTGAGCAGGGTCACAGGCGGGAGTGATGCCGGGTGCGCAATGACGATTCAATTATCGGTTAGATGGCATTGTCATCCTGCAACGCGAAGGAACTGCTTTCCACTGCTGCCGGCAAACAGCAGGTCCTTCGCTACGCTCAGGATGAGAAGCTTTAATGCCGCGACGCGTGACTTTAGCGAGCCGACTTGAAAATCGCGAACACCGCGCCCTGCGGATCGGCAATCACCGACATTCGCCCCACTCCCTCCATCGTCATCGGAGGAACATGAAAATTAGCGCCCATCTCCTTGGCCTTCGCCGCCGTCGCATCGATGTCATCGGACGCAAAGTAAGCCAGCCAATGCGGCGGCACTCCCGCCGGAAGATACTTTGACGGCGGTACGCCTCCAATGAAATGCTCGCCGTTCTTGATATGCAGATAGCCGGAAGTATCCTTAGGGTCAGCGGAAATCTGCCATCCAAAAAGGCCCGTGTAAAAATCGGAAGCGCGCTTAACGCCGGTAGTGCACAAATCGCCCCAGCAAAGCGTCCCATGAACGCCCGCGACTCGGATGCCGGAGTTCTTCTTGGCCTGCCACACGCAGAAGGTCGCCCCGGTAGGATCCTGAATCACCGCCATGCGCCCAAAATCCATCACGTCAAAAGCCGGAGCCAGAATCTTCCCGCCCAGTCCCTGCGCCTTAGCGACAGCCGCATCGGCGTTCTCGACCGCGATGTAAATCATCCAGTGCGGAGGCACTCCCGCCGCCCGCTCCTCGGGACGCAAAGTGCATCCCGCCGCCGCTTCCCTCGCCTGCAACTTGAACTCGGTATAAAAATCGTTAGGCCCCATCGGACTATCGATGGCCTCCCAGCCAAACAAGGCGCTGTAAAAACTCTTGGCTGCGTTCTGGTCAGAAGTGTGAAGTTCAATCCAGCAAAAGGAACCGGCAGGGTGCTGATCGATGTTTGTCATAGCCGCAAAAGTGTACACCAAGTGCGACGTCAGTTTGTCAACGGGAGATGAAACAAGCTAAAATTGGAGAGCCCGGTGCCCGTCCAGTCGAACGGCCGAGACGCCGTTGCTCCATCCGTTACCGCAAATTCTTCCCCACCCAATCCTCAATCTTCAGCAGCGCCCCAACCAGGTTCTCCAAAGAATTGGCTACGCTGAACCGCAGATAGCCTTCTCCATATTCGCCAAACGCGGTTCCCGATAAACAAGCGACCCCAGCCTGCTCCAGCAAAGCGTCAGCCAGTTTTTTCGAAGTCCATCCCGTCTTGGTGATGTTAGGGAAAGCATAAAACGCGCCCTTAGGCAACCGGCAAGAGAAGCCCTTGATCTTATTCAGCCCCGCCACGAAAACGTCGCGCCGGTGCTTGAACTCCGCATTCATCTTATCGACGGAAGACTGATCTCCGCGCAGCGCCTCAATCCCCGCAACCTGCGTGAAGCTCGCGGTGCAAGAGTTCGAGTTCGTCATCAGCCGCGAAATATGCACCGCCAAGTCGGGACGCATCACCCCATACCCCATGCGCCATCCCGTCATAGCGTAAGTCTTCGAGAAGCCGTCGAGGAGAATCGTGCGCTCCTTGAAGCCGGGCACGCTCATGATGGAAAAGTCTTCGCCTTCGAAAATCAGCCGGCTGTAAATTTCGTCCGACAGAATAAGGATGTTGCGGTCGCCGATGGCGTCGGCAATCTCAAGAATGTCTTTCTTGGTCAGCACGCCGCCCGTAGGATTATGCGGCGAGTTCAAAATGATCAGCTTCGTGCGATCCGTAATCAGCGAGGCCAGTTCCCGCACGTCGACCGAGAAATCGCGCTCCTCGCGCAGCGGAATCGGAATCGCCTTCCCCAGCGAGTAGTTGATCATCGACTCGTAAATCGGGAAGCCGGGGTTGGGATATATCACTTCATCTCCCGCATCAATCAGCGCCAGGATCGAAAAGAAAATAATTGGCTTGCCGCCCGGAACGACAACAACCTCGTCGCTGGACACCGGCACGTTGCGGGTGCGGCTGACATACTCGGCAATAGCCTGGCGCAGGTCGGGAAGCCCCGCCGCCGGCCCGTAGTGGGTCCATCCCATGTGCAGGGCGTCAACCCCGGCCTGCACCACGTTGGCCGGAGTGTCGAAATCAGGCTCGCCGATTTCGAGATGGATAATTTCTTTGCCCTGTTTTTCGAGCGCCCGTGCGCGGTTGAGAACTTCAAAAGCAGTTTCCGTGCCCAGCCGCGACATCCGACTGGCCAGACGCAATTCGTACTGAGTAGTTGGCATAATAGCGGTTTGCATTATAGCGCCTCGAAGGCCGGTTCAGCCTTCCTCTTCGATTCCATTGTCTCTCTGCAAGGCACTCTCGATCAATCGCAGGAAGCACCAAAAAACGTAAGGAGAATCCTACAGATCCTTCATCTCCACGTTGATCACGCTGATCTCTGCCTGCCCTACATTCTCCAAAGAGTGAGGAGGCAAAGCGGGATACCAGAACGCGGAATCGGGCGCATCCATCTCGCCCTGCCGAGAGTCATGCAGCACGTTTCCTTGATCGTCGCGCCTAATGAAATGACTGGTACTGAGAACGATGAGGACGCTCGGCCAGCGATGGGTGTGAAGCGGAACAGTATCTCCGGCAGGAACCCGTGTGTGAATCACTCGAACCCGATCGTCTTCCATCATCAGCCGGTGATGCGCGGGAGCAGCAACGAGTGCATCCAGAGAATCCGGCCACGACCACGAGCGTAAATTACCTGGCGCACTCATGAGCAGTCTCCTGAGAGGAACTCTACTCCGAGATCGTGCTCTCTTCGCTCTGCGCCCGCAACACGCGGTCCACCGAATATGGAGCGCGCTGGGTAGGCTCGTGGGCGTGGCGCACCTGCATCTCTCCCAGCAGACCCACGGCCAGCATATTCAATCCCGCCAGCAGCAGGACGGCCGAGAACATCATCAGCGGCCCGTGTTGAGTCATGACGTCTGTGTGGTAGACGAACTTGTCGAAAATCAGCCAGCTCGAAATTCCACAACCCGCCAGGATGCTGAACATTCCCAAGGTGCCAAACAAGTGCAGCGGCCGCGAAAGATATTTCAGCAGAAAGCGGATCGTGATGAGATCGAAGAAGACGCGGAAGGTCCGCGAAATTCCATAATGCGAGGCGCCGCGCTCGCGGTTGATGTTCTTGATCGGCACTTCAATAATCGACGCTCCATACCACGATGCCAGCGCCGGAATGAAGCGATGCAGCTCTCCATAAAGCGGAACCTGCCCGAGAATCTCGCGCCGGTAAGCCTTGAAAGTCGTGCCAAAGTCGTGAATATCGACGCCACTCAACTTCGCCATCAGCCAGTTGGCGCAGCGCGAAGGAATGCGCCGCAGCCAGAAATTATCAACGCGATTCTTCCGCCATCCGCTGACAATGTCATACCCCTCGGCAATCTTTTCGAGAAACAGAGGAATGTCCGCGGGATCATGCTGCAGGTCGCCATCCATAGCGATGATGTACTCGCCGCGCGCATGATCGAATCCGGCGGCGAGGCCGGCAGTCTGTCCAAAATTCCGCCGCAGCTTGACGACCGTCACGCGGCTGTCAACCGCCGCAATCTCTTTCAGCAGCGAGAACGTGCCGTCGATCGATCCATCGTCGACCAGCACCATCTCAAACGTCTCGCCGTTCGCCTCCATTACGGCCTTCAGCCGCGCGTAAAGGTCCGTGACGTTCTCCTGCTCGTTGTGGAGCGGAACTACAATTGAATATTTGAGCACAGTATTTTTAATTATACGGCAATCAGGCGCTTCTCTCGCATTGACTTCCAGGGGGCAGAAGTGCGGCGAAGTGGTAGCCCCGGCAGGAATCGAACCTGCATAGTCAGTTTAGGAAACTGAAGTCCTATCCGTTGAACGACGGGGCCACTGCAAAATCAAGGTTAGCAGGTCGGCGGCATCCGCTACAATTCTCCCGGACACTGCCATGAAATTATCCGATATCGCCATCGCCCTGAATGCCACTATCGAAAACGTCTCGCCTCACACTGAGATCAGCGGAGTTGCGGGTATAGAACAAGCTGTCGCGGGACAACTGACCTTTGTATCGAATCCCAAGTACAACAACTCCGCGAAGACCACGCAAGCCTCCGCTGTAATCGTGGCCGAAACCTTTCCCGCCATTGCCACCGGAATGCTGCGCAGCAAGAACCCGTATCTAGCCTGGGCCAAGGCCATCGAACTTTTCTACCAGCCTCCAACTTATACTCCGGGAATTCATCCCACCGCCGTAGTAAGTCCGAAAGCCAGGCTGGGCAAGAGCTCGCACATCGGTCCCTACGTAGTAATCGACGACGACGTACTTATAGGAGACAACGCCGTTCTTCTCGCCCACGTAGTGGTTTATAGAGGAGTAACAATCGGCAACAACTTCTTCGCCCACGCGCACGCCGTAGTAAGAGAGTTCTGCCAACTCGGCGACAACGTCCTACTCCAGAACGGAGTAGTGATAGGTTGCGATGGATTCGGCTTCGCCAAGGACGATTCGAACCACTGGCACAAGATAGTTCAATCCGGCAATGTAGTTATCGAGAGCGGGGCGGAGCTGCAGGCGAATACCTGCATTGATCGCGCCAGCATCGGCGAAACCCGCATAGGCCGCGGAGCGAAGCTGGATAACCTGGTCCACGTTGGCCATAGCTGCACGATAGGTCACGACACACTCCTCTGCGCGCAGGTTGGCCTCGCCGGAACTACCGAGGTTGGGAATAACGCCATCCTCGCCGGGCAAGTAGGAGTAAGCGGCCACGTAAAAATAGGAGACGGAGTCATAGCCATTGCCCAGAGCGGCATTCCGCATGACGTTCCCGCGGGAGCCATGGTGAGCGGCGCTCCTGCCATCGATCACAAACTATGGCTGAAGTGCTGCGCAGTCTATGCCAAGCTCCCTGAATTAGCCAAGACAGTTCGGAAATTGGCGGAACGGGAGTAAGTGCATCGCTTTGCGATGGATGATAATTTAGGCGGCAGGCGGATGTGGAATCCCACCCTTGCGCAAAAGAACGCGCAAGGATGGGGCAGCCACGCTCGTGGTGAGGTTCGGCTAAAAAGCAGGTCCTTCGCTTTGCTCAGGATGACAATTTAGGTGGCGGGCGGACGTGGCGAAAGTCAAAAACAAGGTTAAAGGCCCCGCCCTTCGCTTCGCGATAGGACGGACCACCCGATGACTACTCGCGCAAATCCGCCGGAAGCCCGCTGTTGATCGCGGCGCGGACTTTGGCGATCAGGTCTTCACGCTCTCCGAAGTTAGAGGGCTCAATGGCTTCGTGAAATTCCACTGTCACCGTTCCTGGACGAATCGCAAAGCGTGCTTTAGGCATGACATCTTCCGTGCCCGAGATGGTGATGGGTATGATCGGCACTTTGCATTCTTCAGCTAAATAGAAAGGCCCCTTCTTAAACGGCAGCAGCTTGCCATCGAACGAGCGGTGCCCTTCGACGTAGATAGTCATATTCAATCCCTGGTCGATGGCCCTTACCGCATCGCGCACGGCGGCAATTCCAGCATCGCGGTTGCCCCGGTCCACCGGAACCAGCGATCCGATGAGCATGATCTGCCCGAGGATGGGAACTTTGAAAAGCTCTTTTTTAACCATCACCGAGGTGCGTCGCGGGATCAACGGCAGCGTGATTGGCGGGTCAAGGTTGGAGATGTGATTCGACATGAAAATGTAGTTGCGCGATGTATCGATCTTCTCGCGGCCCAGGATCCGGACTTTCACTCCCGCAATCCGAACTCCCGTGAATGCTGCCCACATGCAACTGCGATAAAGCAAGTTGATGTTTTTGGTCAGATAAGTCCACGGAATCCCGACCAGCGCGGCGAAGGGTAGCGCCGCCGTCCAGAACAGAAGCATTAGGATGGTGCGAAACAATGATGAGTCCGATGAACCTTGAATTTGTACACGCGACACGAGCCTCGTTCCGCTCGTCAGTTCTGCGCTCGTCAGGTCAACGCTCTAGGACGAGGCCATCCCCGTCGCTACAGGTGAATTTTTGCTCAGTTCGAGCAACCGTTTCGGTAGCTTCTCATAGATGCTGCCGAATCCCCCATTCGAGAGAATCGCTACCACATCCCCCTCGCGTAGTTCGGGGGCGATGACGCTTACGATGGCATCGGCATCGGCCAGGACGCGCGCCGGCTTTCCGCGCTTATGGATTTCTTCCACCACTCGATTCAGGTCCAGACGTTCGCCCGCAGGTATCGCCTCAGACTTAAAAATGGCCGCGATGACTACCTGATCGGCTTCGGCAAGGCTGCGGGCCAGCGCATCCTGCAAGACGTTGCGGCGCATCGTATTCGAGCGAGGCTCCAGCACAGCCCATAAACGCGATTGCGGATAGCGTGCGCGCAGGGCACGGATGGTCTGCTCAATAGCCGTAGGATGATGGGCGAAATCGTCGATTATTGTAATTCCGTGGACCCGCGCCTTCAGTTCCAGCCGGCGCTTGACGCTGCGAAAACTGCTAAGCGCCTCGGCAAGTACTTTTCTCTCGATGCCGTAGTGCGCCGCCAGCGCGGCGGCGGCGGTCGCATTCCAGACGTTATATTCGCCACCCAGAGAAAATTCGAAGTCATGCCAAAGCTTGCCGTCGCGCACGACAGACCATGAAGTCTTGTCTTCGCCTAATGTCAGATTTTCAATTCTCCAATTCGCGCGCTGTGAAGTGCCATAACGCTCGACCGGGCAGAAAGCTTTCCGCAGGCAGAGGTCGACGCTGTCGCCTGTATCAAAGCCGAGAATTCGTCCGCGTTGTGGAACGAGATTCACCAGGCGCCGGAAGGAAGTTTCGACGGCGTCGAGATCTTTGTAGATGTCGGCATGATCAAACTCGACCGAGGTAAGAATCACGGCATCGGGAAAATAGTGGAGAAACTTCGGTCCCTTATCGAAGAACGCCGTATCGTATTCGTCGCCCTCCAGAATAAAATGCTGGCCGTTACCGAGTCCGAAGCTACGGCCGAAATTCTCGGCGATGCCTCCGATCAGAAATGAGGGCTCAAGGCCTGCGGTTTCGAAGATCCACGCCAGCATCGAGGTGGTGGTCGTTTTGCCGTGGGTTCCGGCGACCACCAGAACTTCTTTGCCCACGAGGAATTCATCATGCAGAATCTGCGGCAGAGAGCAGAATCGAATGCGCTCGTCGAGAACGCGCTCCAGTTCAACGTTCCCGCGCGAAAGCGCGTTGCCGACGACCACCAGATCGGGGCGCGGATCGAGATTCTTCTCGGCGAAGGGCTGCGCAACGACAATCCCCAGCGACTCGAGAAACGTAGACATCGGCGGATAAGACGCCACATCCGAACCGGTAACGCGAAAGCCGCGTTGCTGCAACATGCCGGCCAGCGAAGCCATCGCCGTCCCGCAGATGCCGATCAGGTGAATGTGTCTGGGCTTGCTCATGCGATCGTCGCCGGCTCCAGCATTGTCAACTTCACCGCATCCCCAACCTCGAGCCTCGCCTGAACCCCGATAGGAAGCGTGATATTCGCGCGCGAAACGTGTCCTGAGCGCAGACCGTAGGCGATAGGGATGCCCAGATCGCCAACAACTCGCATGATCACTTCCTCCAGTGTGTAATCCTGGTCAGGACTCTGCCGGCAGTCCAGCATTTCGCCGAAGATTATTCCGCGCACATCTTTCAACTTGCCTGCCAGTTGCAACTGCATCAACATGCGGTCGATCTGATAGGGCTTGGTTGCAATGTCTTCGATGAAGAGAATAGTACCCGCGGTTCGAATGTCGTGCTCGGTGCCGATCGAGGCTACCAGCATCGACAAGCATCCGCCATAGAGGATTCCTTCCGCGACACCGGCCCGTAGCGGCTTCGCGCCCGAATCGTTTCCAATCTCCCAACTCGAAACGCCGCCGACCGCGTTCTGCCATGATTCGAGATCCAAGCCATCCGCCACCGCGAAGTCCTTGGTCGCCATCGGACCATGAAACGTCACAAAATTCGCCGAATCCGCAATACAGCAGAGCAGCGTTGTAATGTCGCTGTAACCAACCAGCACTTTGGGGTGCGAAACGATTTTCACGGGATTCAGCGCCTGCGGCAAGTAGTTCGATCCGTATCCGCCGCGGGCGCAAATCACCGCGCGGATATCGTCGCGCGTGAACATGTCTTCCAATTCCTGGGCCCGCCGTTCCACCGAGCCGGCAAAGTACAGATCACGATCGACGATCGAATCAAAATAAAACGGCTCGTACCCGAGGTGGCGTAGACCATCGCACCCTGCCTCCAGCAGATCACGCTTTATATTCGAGGCGGGCGCAACAATTCCCACCTTGTCGCCCGAACGCAGCGCGCGGGGCTTGATGCGCGGATTATGGAAAGGGGAAGGCATCTCGTTTTTTTCGCAGCGATCGAACTGCTATCTCGATCCTATAGGAAAAATTCTCCCTCGCAGATCAGGGTCGCCGGCCCGCGCAAATAAACCTCATTCTCCCAGCGCACTGTCTGCGCTCCTCCCGGCGCGTTAACGTTCACCGGGGAGGCGACACGCCCGCTGGCAATCGCGGCCACCGCAGCCGCACACGACCCGGTGCCTGAAGATTGAGTTTCGCCTGCCCCGCGCTCAAAGAGGCGAATCTCGATTTTATTCGCGCCGCGCACCACCACATACTCGACGTTTGTGCCCTGCGGGAACTGCGGCTGCGTTCCGATCAACGCGGCCTGGCGCTGCCATCCATCCTGAAAATTATCGACGAAGATCACAAAATGCGGATTCCCCATCGAAACTCGTGTGCCCACCGCGCGCACCCACATGTTTTCAATCGCGAACTGCGAACCGACTTCAGGCTTGCCCATGTCGACTTCAAACTCAAACGTCGGACCATGCCCGCGGTTGGGCCGGTCCGTGAGCCTGCAAGTTTTCAGACCCGCGCCCGTGCGCACGACAATTTCCGACTTGCCTTGACGCGAGCAAATTTCTGCCGCTACGCAACGCGTGCCATTGCCGGAAATTTCCGCTTCCGAGCCATCCGCATTGATCAGACGCGCTCGTACATCGGCTCCCTCATCAGGAAAGAGCCACTCCACGCCGTCCGCGCCCACTCCCATGTGACGATCGCACATCCGGCGCGTGAGCGCGCTTAAGTCGCCGGCCGCATGCGCGCCTTCCACCAGCAGAAAATCATTGCCGCACGCGGACGCCTTGGTGAACGGAATCCTTTTCTCCGTCGCATCCTCCAGCGGCAGAGTGTTCATTCGTGTTCCACGGTGCCGAGCGTGGTCACGCTGGAGAACGCGGTCGATTCGTGCAGTCGAATGGAAAGCTTGCGCTGCTCTTCGGTTTCACCATTCACCGAAATGACCAGCCGGAAATCGGGCGCAGAGTCCACGATCTGCACGCTCTGCATGGTGAGTTGCTCGACGTCAAGGATGCGATTCACTTCCCGCAACATGCCCTCGGCGTTGCGGCCGATAACCTCATAAGTGGTCGCGAACATTTTCAGAGAGAACGCGACTTCCATGCGTCCCAGCACCACCAGCGCTAACAGGATGATCGCCGTGGCAAAGCACGCCGTCAGATAGAGACCGCCGCCGGCCGCCATTCCAATTCCCGCCACTACGAACAGCGTTGCCGCCGTGGTCAATCCCTGCACTGACGCGCGCGCATGCAGAATCGACCCCGCGCCGATGAAGCCAATGCCCGGAATGATTTGCGACGCAATCCGCGTGTAATCCGTATCCGACCCAGAGAGTTGCCGCGACAACACCGTAAACATGGCCGCACCGAAGCAGATGAACATATTCGTGCGCAGCCCCGCCGGACGGTGCCGCAATTGCCGTTCCAGCCCGATCAGGCCGCCAAGCAATGCCGCGAGCAGCAAGCGCGCCAGCGTCGAACTCAGCACCACGCCGAGTTCGTTGCGCAACAACTCGACTATGTGTTGGATGGGCGTCATGGTTTGGCCGGTTCTTCGAGCGGATTCTATCACCGCATCCCTCGGCTTTCGCGGCGGCGGACCGCAGAGGGTTAACGCGATTGATTCAGGGCAGCGCGCGTAGCGTAGATGCGCGCATGTGGCTGACCCATGACGTGCAGTTCCGTCAGTTCGACCAGGTTCGTCCGATTGACCGACTGGTCCACCAGGTCGCCCTCGAAGGCAATCACAAAATCGACGTATCCAGATGGATCAGCAAGCGCGCGCTCCCACAAGCCGTCAGGGTCGCTCGGACGCTTCCACTGCCGGCGATTCTCGCTGTTGATCACTTGCCGCAAAGGAATGCCTGCCTCTTCCATGATGCCAACGTGTTCGCTCAGATCCATGAGATAACGCGAATTCGCTGGCAACGCCGAGACAATACGTCTGACCCCGGCATTCAGCGGATTGCGAATGTCCCAATTCCTGTGGGCCTCTTGCAAACATTGTGGCTCTGCCTTCCAGACCACCGCATAGCTGCCGATTAAGAGCGCAAAGATCAGCGCCACCAACTTGCCCGAATGCCGCGATTTGCCCAGCACAAACACAAAGGCCGCCAGAACTCCCGCCGAAACCGCAAACAGCGGCAGCAACTGGAGCCCGTAACGTTGATTGAAGGTCGCAAACGGCCACCAGGTATGCACATGCAGCGGCACCGATCCATACGCAATCGAGAGCGCATAAAAGGGCAGCGGAATCCCGAGCAATAAAAACAATTGCGGCGCATGCGGGCGCAGTTTCCAAACAGCAATGACGAACGCGATGATGGCGCCCGCAAGCCAGAAGCGCCCCCAGTCGCCCTCCGCCATGTTTAACTGCGCCGACTTCAGAAAGTAGAGAGCAGCAACCGTCGCATTATGCAACGCCGGGTTCGGGGCCCCCACGCGCTCTTCAATCGCCTTCGCCGAATAGGGGCCATTGGCGAAGGCAAGCGCATTTCCGTAGATAGCGAGGTTATAAGCAAACCAGAGGATCGGGACTACCGAAATCGCGAAGAGAAATTGAATCGCAACGCCGCGGACGGCTCGGTCCTGCCAGTGGTATAGAGCAACGACCGCAACTGCCACTCCGATGGCTGCGGCTAGGATCCATCCGTCATAGCGGGTCAGTTCAGCGCCGGCGAGACAGCACGCGCAGCGCAACAGAGACGTCTGCACCGGCGGTTGACGATCTGCCGAGATGGTTTTTGCAGGCATCGCCCCCAACGGCTTATTGTTCGCTACGCTCCGGAGGTATTCCGCAAAAAAAACTGCAGCCCAGATAAAGAACGCGAGATAAATCGACTCCGTCATGGCCGTCGCCTGCAGATAAATCAGGTTGGGATTCGCTCCATAGACGAAAGCGGCCGCCGCCGCGCCCACCGTTGCCGCAGGCTTCGTGCGGCCGTCGGCATCGAGCACGCCATACATCAGCCGAAAGATTCCAATGACTCCCAGAATGTAGGCGGCCATCGAAGGCATGGAACCGCCCGCCCCGTTTTGCCATAGCGACTTCGCCACAATGAACGGAATCATCAACAGATGCGGCAGTGGAAGCCACACTGTGCCCAATTGCAGCAGCCCGGGAGTCTGCGAGTCGAAGACGCGCCGGGCGATATTGATGTGAGCGACGGCATCGCCGTAAAGCAGCAGGTCGCGATGCTGGAAGAAGTAAAAAAACGACAGCATCGATACCAGGGCAGCGATTCCCGGCACAGCCGGAGGAATAATCGAAGGTGCTCCAGAGCCTGCCCTGATCTTGTCGGAGGGTTCGCGCCCGGTCTTTGGGACGTTAACCGGAGAGGTCGGACGCTGATTGTCGAAGCGCGACATTATTCCAAATGCGTCAGTTCGCGGAAAATCTGAAATCGCACGTCAATCTCTTCGCGCGTCAGATTTTGCAGACGTTCGGTTCCGAAGCGTTCCACCGCAAACGATCCCATCACTCCGCCATAAAAAAGCGCGCGCTTCAGCACCTCGCGATTAATCTCTCCCTGCGACGCTATGTAACCCATGAAGCCTCCAGCAAAAGAATCGCCGGCTCCGGTAGGATCTTTGACCTCGTCGATGGGCAGCGCGGGCGCGCGAAAAGGATGCGACCCGATCCCGAAAGCTCCCTCGCGAAAAAAGATAGTCGCGCCGTATTCGCCGTGCTTCACCACCAGGGCGCTGGGTCCCATGGCCAGAACTTTGTTAGCCGCGCGCAGCAAATTCTTTTCGTGCGCCAGCATCTTCGTTTCCGTGTCATTGATCAGCAGAATGTTGACCAACATCAGAGTCTCCGCCAGTTCCTTGGGCGTGCCCTGAATCCAGAAATTCATGGTGTCGCCGCCGGTCAGGCGCACACCATTCATCTCCTCGCGCACCGCGGTTTGCAGCGTGGGGTGGATATTCGCCAGGAAGAGAAACTGTGTATCCGCATATTCCTTAGGAATGCGGGGATGAAATTTTTCGAAGACGTTCAGTTCGGTGAAGTCGGTTTTGGCTTCGTTCAAGTTATCGAGATACTGGCCGCCCCAGCGAAAAGTTTTACCCGCAGTGCGTTCAATCCCGCGCGTGTCGACTCCGCGCTTTTTCAGGACAGCTTCGTGTTCTGCGTGAAAATCATCGCCGACCACCGCCACCATGCGCACTTCAGTAAAGTAACTCGCCGCCAGTGAGAAATAAGTGGCCGCTCCCCCAAGAATGTCGTTGACCCGCCCTGATGGCGTAGCAATGGTGTCAAACGCAACCGAACCTACTACCAGAATGCTCATGCGTCTCCGTGAAGTTAGTCATCAGTCGCTAGTCGTTAGTCGTTAGCGAACAACAGCAGGCCTATTTATGGAATGGTCGCTGACGACTATCGACTATTTCAGATACTTCCCCAAAATCAAATGCAGCTTCTCTTTCGTACTGGCCGGAATCTTCGCGGGATCTGTAAGAATGGCATGAGCCAGCGCCCCTCCGCACTTACAAGAGCGCGTATGCGGCAGCGCAGCCACCGTGGCCTTCACCAGCTTCGCGGCGTTCTCAGCGTTCTTCACCAGCACCGAGATAATCTGCTCCACCGTCACCGAATCATGATGCGGATGCCAGCAATCGTAATCCGTCACCATGGCGACGGTGACATAGCAAATCTCGGCCTCACGCGCCAGCTTCGCCTCCTGAAGGTTAGTCATGCCAATAACATCCGCTCCCCAGCTGCGGTAGATATTGGACTCAGCTTTGGTGGAAAATTGCGGTCCTTCCATGCAGACATAAGTGCCGCCCAGTTTCGCAGTGATTCCGGCTGACTGCGCCGCCTGGTGCACCACCTTCGCGGTTTCGCCGCACACCGGATCGCCAAACCCCACGTGCGCCACAATACCGTCGCCAAAAAAAGTATCAACGCGATGTCGGGTGCGATCGACAAATTGATCGGGAATCACAAAATCCAGCGGCCTGTGCTCCTCTTTCAACGACCCCACGGCGGAGACGGACAGAATGCGCTCCACTCCCAGGTGCTTGAAGCCATAAATATTGGCGCGGAAATTCAGTTCGTTCGGCAGCAGCTTATGCCCGCGCGCGTGCCGCGCCAGGAATGCCATTTTGCGCCCCTCGAGCGTGCCCAGAATATAGGCATCCGAAGGATCTCCAAACGGAGTCCGCAACTGCATCTCGCGCGCGTCCATAAACCCCGGCATGTGGTAAAGGCCGCTGCCGCCGATAATGCCTATCTCTGCTTGCTGCAATGAAGCTCCCAGCGTTCTGTTGAAATGTTCGAAGACTGCTGATTATACAAGAGTGATACTCAAGGCTTGGCGGGCGCGCCCTGTTCGCTTGGTGCTTGGGGCGGCCAGAAATCCGTTTCCGCGCGTTCAGTAGTTTTATCGTCCAGACTTTCGCTGACCAATACTTCGTCGCCACGCACTTCGATCAGCACGACTCCCTCTTCGGTTAACCAGGCGTGCCGTCCGCGCAGAGTTCGCCAGGAATCAACCGGCGGCGCGTCGGCCGCAACCTGCCCGTCCGCTCGGAGCGCTTGGTGCTTCTGATAGCGCGCGGTCAGCGATTTCGCATACACCGCCGCAAACTCCGATGCCTTCGCCGCGTTCGACCACCGCGAAACGTATAACACGCCAATCGGCGCCTTCTTGTCCGTCTTCGGCTTTCCCGCGTAGTAGTAACCTCCGCGCCATGCCGGATACAGCGCCCCCGCTTCCTTTGCGCCCGCATACTGCTCGACCAGCACGTCAACGTCAAACTCCCCCATGGCGCCGACATCGAACGCGTCGTAGTCTCTGAAATCTTTATCCATGTCGATCAGTTTGAGCGGTTCGAGCTTTTCATGCTTCAGGTAAGTCTCGGGCTGCATAATTTCACGCGTGGTTTTTGGTGGATTCTTGAACGCGCCCGCGTAAGCAAGTTCCTTCCCGCCCGCCTCCAACAGCGCAGCGGTGAAGTCGAGCCCGTAGCGATAAGGAAAGGTCAGCTCCTCTTTCAAAAAAATAGGAGCGTCGCGAAAGGCGGGCGTGTCAGCGGTTCCCACCAGCATTCCCTGTTTGAGCGCCTCGACCACCTGCGGTGATGTAAGCACGGTTTTTCCGGTCGGCTGCAGAGAATAGTCAAGCAGCACCACCATGGCCTGCCCCTCGACCACCGCCTGGCGCGCTGAACTCTCTTCATCATTTTCAATATCGGCGGGAGTGGGATCGCCTTTTTTGTCCCCGTTCGTCTCGCTTTCCTTCATCCATTTCTCGATGCCGAACGATTGATCCTGCAGCGCATGCGTCAATTCGTGCGCCAGCACCGGCTTCTGCTGCTCTGCGTCAACCCAGTTGAGCAGATTCACGGTTTTCGTCTTCACGTCGTAATATCCGGCAACTTGCTCGCGCAGCATCACCACCAGAAAGCCGCCAAGGTCGAAGTCGCGCGGCAGCAGGCCAAATTTCTTGAGCACCTCGGCTGACCTTTCCAGGCGCTTGGCGTCCTTGTCGTCCTTCATGCTCTTTTCGATGTAAGCCTGCACCTCGTCGCGCTGGGTCAAGCGCCGTTTTACTTTGTGCTTGATGGGAAGGTCGGTGTCCTGGCTCGCAAACTGCAATATATCGTCGACGGACCGAAAAAGTTCTTTACCTTCTTTGGAAGAGATCGTGGTTTCAGGCGCAGTTTGTGTGGCGGGTTCAGTTTGTGTGGCGCGGGCGCCCTCGCCCGCGGATGTCTGCGGCTCGGATGATTGCGCCGAAGAAGTCTGCGCTGGAGATGTCTGCGCCGGAGACGTCTGATCCTGCGATGCCGCACCCGCTCCTTGTCCCCACAATGCGCCCACCAGAAGCATGAGCAGGGCGAGCCGGGCAATACATGCCCGAAACTTTTGAGCAAACTTGAACTTATCCATTGAGATCGAGTTTATACCGTCCCAGATAGGCAGCACGTCCAAGGCACCGTGGATGCCCCGCACATTCGAGTTTGCTGCGAACGTGTGGGGCTTGGCGCCGTCATGCCGCTAAAAGAGATACTTTCTCCGCGATCCATTCCCCCGCCTCACGCGTCCCTAGCGTGCCGCCAATATCGGAAGTAGTTTTTTTCTGCGGCACCGCCTCCATTACAGCCGCTTCGATTCTCCTCGCCTCGCTTTTCATCCCCAGGTGCGCCAGCATCATGGCCGCCGTCAAAATCGCCCCAATAGGATTCGCAATATTCTTTCCCGCAATCGGCGGTGCTGAACCATGCACCGGCTCGAACATCGACGTCTTCCCCGGATGCAGATTGCCGCTGGCGGCCATGCCCAATCCTCCCTGCAGTCCAGCCGCCAGGTCGGTGATGATGTCGCCAAACATGTTGTTGGTCACGACCACGTCGAACCCTCGCGGATCATGCACCATCTGCATGCAGAGCGCGTCGACATACATGTGGTGCTTTTCTATTTTTGGATACTCCGCCGCAACTTCCTTAAACACGCGTTGCCACAAGCCGCCCGCGTGTGTCATGGCATTCGACTTGTCGCACATCAGCACCCGGCTTCGCGGCGAGCCATCCAATTTCGTATGCGTTGCACAATACTCGAACGCGAAGCGAATGATCCGCTCCACTCCCTTGCGCGTGTTGATGTCCTCCTGAATGGCCACTTCATCTGCCGTTCCCTTTTTGAAGACGCCGCCCAGATCGCCGTAAACGCCCTCGGTATTTTCCCGGATCACCACGAAATCGACATCTTTGGGTTCAATCCCCTTCAGCGGACAGAGCGAAGCATCCAGCAACCGCACCGGCCGGACAT
The DNA here is from genome assembly GCA_963775845.1 of uncultured Acidobacteriaceae bacterium. Taxonomy (GTDB): domain Bacteria; phylum Acidobacteriota; class Terriglobia; order Terriglobales; family Acidobacteriaceae; genus Acidiflorens. The sequence goes on from CAVZKN010000003.1 coordinate 1,563,917, forward strand.
TCGCATAAAGGTCCATCTGGCTGCGCATGCCGAGCAGAATTTCTTTGGCATGAATGTTGGAAGGCACGCGCGGATCGCCAAAGGCTCCGACCAGGATTGCATCGAAATCGCGCCCCAGCATGGCGAAACCGTCGGGCGGTACGGTGACTTTGTCGGCCAGATAGCCGTCGGCTCCCCAATCAAACGAGGTGAACTCGACTTCCGCCCCGGAGGCCTTAATCACATTGACGGCGTGCGGGATGACATCCTTTCCGATTCCGTCGCCGGCAATTACAGCTATCCTTTTCTTCGCGTTCACGCCCGCAACGTTAGCACACGGGCCAGCGGTTTATAAACTCGCCGGCGGAGACGCCGCGAACTGTTTCTACAGTAGGGCGGTTGTTTCCCGCCATGACTGTTCCGTTCGTTATAATCAGAGGTTGAACTTATGACTTCGACGACAGTTAACGCGGTTCCCCAAAGCACAGCCGCCGATTTCGGTGATCCCCGCCCCGAGTTCCAGGCCCTGCTCGCCACTTGCGGACTTTACGATCTCAGCACGCGAGCCAAAATTACCGTCGCGGGAGGCGACCGCGTCCGCTGGATGAACGGCATGGTCTCCAATAATGTGCGCGACCTTACGCCCGGTCACGGCGTCTACGCCTTTATGCTGAATGCGCAGGGCCACGTGCAGGCCGACCTCTACGTCTTTCAACGCGGAGACTCGCTCTTGGTAGATGCCGAAGGCGCGCAACGCGTCAAGATACTGCAACTCTTTGATCATTACATCATTGCCGACGATGTTGAGATCGCCGACGCCAGCGACAAGCTAACCGCGATCGGTCTGACGGGCCCGGATTCGCGCCGTGTCCTCGAAAGCGCTGGCATCACCGTTCCTGACCTCGTGCACTTGCAATTCGCGGACACAACCTGGCAGCACGGTGGTCAAGCGAAGAAAATTTCAGTCTTCCGCGCCGGTGAAGAAGCGCGCGAGTCCTGGCAACTCTGGATTGCTCCAGCCGATGTAGATGAGCTTCGGGCTGCATTACTGAAAGCTGGCGCCCGTCCCGTCGGCACGACCGCGCTGAATCTTTTTCGCATCTCGCGCGGCATTCCGCAATTCGGCATCGACATCCGCGAACGCGACCTGCCGCAGGAGACCGGCCAGACCCGCGCCCTGAATTTCACCAAGGGATGTTATCTAGGGCAAGAGATCGTCGAACGTATTCGCTCGCGTGGCGCGGTTCATCGCCAGCTCACCGCATTCACGGTCGAAGGTGAGTTGCCTGCACCGGGCGCGAAAATTGTCGCCGACCAAAAAGAAGTAGGCGAGATTACCAGCAGCGCGGTACTTCCCTTGCCCAGCGGAGATCGTCCCGTGGTTATGGGTTATCTGCGGCGCGACGCCGCTGGGAAAAACTTGCGTGCCGAGACGGCGACGCTCAAAACGGCCGCGCTGCCGATCGCATAATTTTTACTTCAGCATCACGACAGGGATCAGCAAAAACGGATAAACAATATGGCTCAAAAAAGAAAAGAAGAAAGCGAATTCAAGGTTAGCGACCGCCGATTGTTCACCCCGGACGGCGATCTTCGCATCGACTCCGACGAAGAACCATCGGCAGCGCCCGTCGAGGCTGCCTCCGCTCCGTCCGTGGCCACTATAACTGGGAATTCTCCGGCGCCTTCGCCCGCGGCACCTTCAATGTCCGAGCAGCCTGCATCCGCACCCGCACCTGCCGCCGCGTCCGACATTCCTGAGCCTCCCACTGCCTCTGAGCAGCAGGCGCAGCACGACGCCTATAAACAGTCTTCGCGCGATCTCGATACACGCGTCGAGCTGAGCGGGCATTCGGCCAAAGAATTGGAAGTAACTTTTGAGCGCTTCATGGCTTCGCTCTACATGACCGCCATGATGCAGCTTGGCCTGATGCACGAGCGTGGCGGGCAGCCCGGAGTAGACCTGATCGGCGCACGCCAAACCATCGACACGCTCGGCATGCTGACCGAAAAAACCAAAGGTAATCTCACCCCGAAAGAGCAGGGGTTCCTGCAGAATTGCCTCTACGAACTCCGCATGGCCTACGTCGAAGTGACCAACGCCCTGGCGCATCCTCCACAAGCGCCCGGACCGCAAACAGGCACCAACGGCTGATGCAGGCGACTCTGACGGTATTAGGCAGCGGCACCTCGATGGGCGTTCCCACCATCGGATGCGATTGCGCCGTCTGCCATTCTTCGGACCCGCACGACCGCCGCACTCGCCCTTCCGTCATGCTCAGCTACAACAAATCTCATGTCATGATCGACAGCACTCCTGACTTTCGCGAGCAGGCGTTGCGCGAAAAGATCACCCGCCTCGATGCCGTCCTCTACACGCACACTCACGCCGACCATATTCTTGGCATCGACGATCTGCGGCCGCTGACTTTCCAACATAGACCTGGCAAGCTGCCGCTGTACGCCACGCCTAAGGCCTGCGATTTTTTGCGCAGCATGTTTCGCTACATTTTCGATGCGGAGTACAAATTTGGCGGTTTGCCGCAAGTTGAGCTGCATCCGATCGAAGGTCCCGTTGCCTTATTCGGAGCCCTTTTCGAGCCCTTAACCGTAATCCACGGTGACGTTCCGATCCTCGGCTTTCGCTTCGGATCGGCCGCCTATCTCACCGACCATAGCGACGTTCCGCCCGAAACGCTGGAGCGCCTGCGCGGTTTAGACATCCTGTTTCTCGACGCGTTACGCTACACGCCGCATCCCACGCATTCAACCGTCGAGCAATCGCTGCGTGTCGTCGAAGAGGTAAAGCCCAGGCGCGCCTTCTTCACCCACATCTGTCACGATCTGCCGCATGAGGCCACCAACGCCAGCTTGCCACCGAATGTGCGCCTGGCCTTTGATGGCATGAAACTGGAATTTGAAATTTAGTTCGCCGCCGAGACGCGGAGCGCGCTGAGTTTTTTCTTAGTAAAGATTTCTCGGCGTCCTCGACGTCTCGGCGGTAGCGATTTGTTCGATGCTTACATTTCACAAACTCGAAGCTGTCCCCCACGACTTCGGACCGACTCTGGTCAGCGTCGGCAATTTCGATGGCGTGCATCGCGCACACCGTTCCGTGCTCGACAAGATCGTGCGCCGCGCTCAGGCCGAAAACGCAAAGTCGGTGGTTGTGACCTTCGAGCCGCATCCGGCGCGCATCCTGCGTCCTGATCAAAATCTCAAGCTGATCAGCCCGCTGCCCGAAAAACTCCGTCTCCTCGAAGCTACGGGCATCGACGCCGTCCTCCTGCTTCCCTTCTCGCGCGATCTCTCGCTCATGACCCCACACCAGTTCGCCCACGAAATTCTGAAGCGCCGTCTCCATGCCCGTGAAGTCCACGAGGGCTATAACTTTCATTTCGGCCACAAAGCGGCAGGAAACATTGACCTGCTCCGCGAACTAGGCGGAGAAATGGGATTCGTGGTGCACGATTATTCGGAGATGCGTCTGCGCGGAGAGCGCGTCTCCAGCAGCCACATCCGCAAGCTTCTCTCCGAAGGCCGCGTCAGCCGCGCCCGCCATCTGCTGGCCCGCCCGTTCAGCATTCTTTCCACGGCCGGCCGCGGCCGCGGATACGGCGCAAAATATACCGTCCCCACTATCAATCTAGCCCACTACGAAGAACTCATTCCGAAACACGGTGTCTATATAACTCGCACGCGCGTCGGCAGCGGGGATAAAGCTGAGTGCTTCGACTCGGTCACCAATGTCGGCAATCGTCCCACCTTTGGAGCCGATTCCTTTGCCATTGAAACCCATCTGCTGAATTTCCATCCCATCGAACTTTCCGCACAAACCGAAGTAGAAATTCATTTTCTGGATCGTCTGCGCGACGAGATAAAGTTCCCGTCGGTCGAAGCGCTCAAAGAGCAGATTGGCCGCGATGTGCAGAAGGCGCAGAAATATTTGCGGCGATTGGGGCGAGCAGAATAGCAAAGGGTGGCCCGTCCTATCTATTCCATTGGCTCTACGATCAAGTCCGCAGCCGTCCGTTCCGGCAACTGAATCAAAACAATGGCCACCAACACCAGCACAATTCCCACGCTCTGCACCGGCCGCACCAGCTCACCCAGTAAGACCGCCGCAATCACAATGCTGAATACCGGCTCCAGACAACTCGCTACGATGGCGCGCGTCGGCTCCAGATACTGCAATCCCGCAAAGTAACAAGAGAACGGCCCGAGCACCGAAAGTATCGAGAACACCAGCATGAATTCCCACTGCTGCCGGTCGTAATGTGCGGCCACGATCTTCCAGGGAGGATTCACAAAAATCCAAAACGCCGAAGTTGCCGCGAGCACCCAGAGCAGCACCTTCCAGCGGTCATAGCGCGCCAGCACTTTGTGCCCACCCACGTTGTAGAAGGCGAAAGAAAATGCTGCCAGCAACGCGGCGATAACTCCGATCGCATCCAGCCGCAGCCCGCCCGATCCGACAAAGCCCACTGCCAGAGCGCATCCAACCACGGCCAGCGCCACCGCTCCGCTTCGACGCAGGGATGGCGCTTTCGCGCAGCGCACCGCCGTATACAGCAGCACCCACACCGGCGCCGTATATTGCAAAATAATCGCCGTGGCGACATTCGTACGCTGAATCGCCAGGTAGTAAAGGTAATTCGATCCCGCCACTCCCAGGATCCCGAGCAGCACAAAGCGCAGCAGATCGCTCGCTGGAACCCGCAAAGCCGGCACTCCTCGCCGCACCAGAAGCACTGGCAACAGCATTGCTAGCGACAGTGTCGACCTGCTCTGCGACAAAATCAGCGGGTCGATCTTCTTCAGTGACGCAGACAGCGAAATGCCAAGCAGAGGATGCCCGGTAAAAGCCGCGCGTCCCAGGGTCGCCGAAATTCCCCAGAGCAGCGCCGCCCCGCCGATATACAGGTAGCCGCGCAGCGGATGAGCCGTCGCCCTCACGTAATGTGCTCAATCGAGTACGTAATCTTCGCCGTCTTCTGCAGCATCGCCGACACCGAGCAGTACTTATCCTTCGAAAGTTTGACTGCGTCTTCCATAGCCTTCTGCGATACCTGCCCCTGCACTCGATAAGTCAGATGAATCGACGTATAAACCGCTGGATAACCCTCCGCTCTCGCGGCCGCCGCCCGCACTTCGAGCCCTGTGAACGCCTCGCGTTTTTTACGCAGAATTCCGACCACGTCCGACGCCGTGCATCCACAAAGCGCGATCAAGACTAACTCCATCGGCGAGTTGGCGGTCTTCTCCGCCCCCGCATCCATCACCATCGAATGTCGCGAGCTTGAAATTCCCAGGTACCGTTCTTTGTCTGCCCAATTCACCGAGGCTTCAATCATGTTCGCCTTTCTTTGAAGGAATTCCAAGCGGCCCCGCCCTATCGCCGGTTATCCGTCATCGGCTCGGGATGAATCAACACGCGAAACAACTCGGGCGCGTCCTGCTTGAAGCGTATTTCCAGCGAGGTCTGTACATCGTGCACGCGCGACAGCGGCATATTGTCGGGCAGCGTGCAATGACACGAAACATAAAGCCGCGCGCGCACTTTCTTGAACTGAAATTCGTGCACGTCCATGACCTCGGGAAATTCCTTCACAATATTTTTCAGTCGTTGCTCCAGCTCCGGCTCGCGCACGATCTGCTCCCCCGTTTCAATCGTCGCCGGCTCGCTCTCAATATGTGTCAATATCGTCGCGATCTCCGGAATCTCCCCCCGCATCTCGTTTTCCAGGCGAGTGACTTCATCGTGCGCCTGCTTCATGCTCAGCCGCTCCTCCAGTTCAAGATGTTGCTCCACGTGCAGCTTCCCGTCTAAATCCTGCACGCTGACGTCGTGCACGTTGAAGTTGTGGCGCGTTGCAACGGCGCGAATGCGGTCAAAAATATTTTCGCTGTGTCGCGCCCGCGGGGCCGAGTGCACAATCACGTCCGCATCCGGCAAAATTTCCCGCACACTCGAACGCACCGCGTCCGAAACCTGCTCCGATCGCTGGAAGGTGAAATTGCGCTCCAGCCCCACCGAAACGTCGGCAAAAAAACGGTTCCCGGCCTTGCGGAAGCGAATCCGATCCACCTCAAGCACGCCGTCCACCGTGCTGATACGATCGAAAATCTGGCTGCGCACACCCGCCGGCGCAGCGTCGAGCAAGGCGTCGATCGTTTTGCGCGCCAGCCGCCAGCTCACCGAAATCACTACTCCCGCCACAAACAGCGCCGCGACCGGATCGGCTCGGCGCAGCCATTCCACCCGATAGATGCGTCCCATCCAGACCAGCGCCAGTCCCGCGATGACCACTCCGCTCGACCAGATGTCGGTCGAGAAATGGAGCGCATCCGCCTCCAGCGCCTGGCTATCGTACTTCACGGCAATCCGCGCCAGCGATCGCGACCGCCAGTAGTCCACCGCAATCGACAGGAACATCACCACGAACGCGGCCACCGTCGGCTCAATTTCCACGCTGCGAAAGAACAGCCGTTCGATCGCTTCATACACGATCCAGACGCACGTCAGCAGCAACAGCCCCGTTTCAATGAACGCCGAAAAATTTTCGAACTTGCCATGTCCATACTGATGGTCCGCATCCGCCGGCTTGTCTGAAACACGAACGGAAAAGAAAGTGACGAGCGCGGCGATCAGGTCCAGTCCCGAGTGCGCCGCCTCCGACAAAATTCCCAGCGAGCCGGTCGCGATTCCCACCACGATTTTCAGCGTCGTAATCACCAGCGCCGCCAACACGGAGTTCCCCGCCACCGTCCGTTTCTCGCGGCGCATCGATCCCGAACTGAAACTCGCCTGAAGATCTGGCATGACCGCCATTATCGCCTCCCCTTCACCCGCCGCCAACTGCTTCCTTCCGCTTGCCCGCCTCACCGTGGGACATGCTACGATTACTGTTCGCCGCTATATTCCCTAGGAGGACATGTTTCATGCGTTACCTGTGTTTAGTGTGTCTGTTGCTCGCCAGCCTCACTTTCGCGCAAACTGCGCCCCCAACGCCGCCGCCCGCTGCTTCACCTGCCGCCGGAGCCAAGGCCGATGATGCCCCTCCCGCCCCCGCCAAAGCTCCCGAAGTAAAAGTTGCCCCTGACGATGTAGTCCTCACCATTAAGGACTTTTGCCCCAACACCAAGCAGACGGGTGATGCCTGCAAAACCACCATGACGCGCGCCCAATTCGAAAAACTGGCCGACGCGCTGCAACCCAATATGTCGCCCGCCATCCGCCGCCAGCTCGCCAACCGCTACTCGATGATCCTGCGCATGGGCACCGAAGCAGAAAAACGCGGTCTGGACAAGGACGCAACCTTCGAAGAAAAAATGCAGTTTGCGCGCCTGCAGATTCTGTCGCAGGAACTGGGCACCGCGCTCCAGGCAGACTCCAATAAAATCTCCGACGCCGAAGTCGAAGACTATTACAAGAAGAACCTGCCCTCTTACGAGACCGCGACTTTCTCGCGCATCATCGTTCCCAAGAGCAAACAGATTCCTCCTCCTACACCGGCAGCAAGCACAAAGCCGGGCGAGAAGAAGACCGCGCCCACTCCACCTGCGCAGCCAACTGAAGCGCAAAAAAAGGCTGCTGAAGAAGCCATGAGCAAACTCGCCGCCACCTTGCGCGAGCGCGCCGCCAAAGGCGAGGATCCCGACAAGCTGCAAAAAGAGGCCTATGCCGCCGCCGGTCTAAAAGGCAATGCGCCGAACACAAAAATAGAGAACGTCCGCCACAACACCCTGCCCGCCAATCAACAGTCGGTCATGGATTTGAAGGTGGGCGAAGTCTCCGCAGTCATCTCCGATCCCAACAGCGGACACTACATCTACATCATGGTCAGCAAAGAGACGATGCCTCTGGATAAGGCCGCGCCGGAAATCAAGAGAACGCTTTCCAGCCAGCGCTATCGCGACAGCATGCAAGCTTTCCAGAAGGACGTTGACCTGAACGATGCTTACTTCGGCGGCGCCCCTCGCGGCCCCAGTCTGCCCCCCCTCCCACGCGCTGGAAGGCCTCCTGCCGGGCAATCCCAGGACCCAGATAAGGACGATCGAGACTAACGAGAACCGGACCAGAGAGACCCGACTAAAAGTTTCGGGCGCAATGGAAACTGTCAAACCAACGATCATCGTCACCGGGGTCTCGGGTAATCTCGGCCAGCGGCTTCTACCGCAGCTCGCGGATTACAAAGTGGTGGGCGTGGACATCACGCCTCCGCTGCACGCCCCGGTTGACCGTTTTGTCCCGCTCGATCTGGGCAAAGAAGAATCCACCCGCGATTTGCTCCTTCTGATGCGCGAAGTGCAGCCCCAGTCGCTGGTGCACCTCGCCTTCGTCATCGATCCCCAGCGTTCAGGAGTGCTCGACGTAGACCGCATGTGGCGAATCAATGTGGCCGGCACCGCCCGCGTGATGGAAGCGATCAGCGAAGCTAACCGCAATCCCGAAAGCAAGGTGCAGCAATTTATTTTTCTAAGCAGCGTGTCCGCCTACGGCTCCGACCTGCCCGCTCCCGTAACCGAAGACGCGCCTCTAGGCGGACACACGCTACCCTACGCTATTCACAAAAGGGAGAGTGACCTGGTCGTGCAGCAGCGCGCCCCATCCCTGCGCGGATGCGGCGTCTTCATCCTGCGCCCGCACATTCTCGCCGGAGCCACAATCCAAAATTATCTGATGGGAGCCTTCCGCGGAACGCCCAATGGCAAAGGCCAGCGCGCCGAGCACATGCGCCAGTCCGGCAAGCGCCTGCCCTGCATGCTGCCCTTCGGCCAGAAATATCTTGACCACAAAATCCAGTTCGTCCACGTGGACGACATGGCGCGCTTGATCGCCTGGATCCTGAAACGCGAGCCCGAAGCCCAGCGCCTGACGATCCTGAACGTAGCCGGACGCGGCGATCCTTTGACCTTCGCGCAGTGCATCGAAATGGCTGGAGCAAAATTGCTGCGCGTCCCCGGCCCGTGGGCCATGCGCCGCGTGCTGCAATTTTTGTGGGACTGGAACATCTCCTCCATCCCGCCCGACGCCGTCCCTTACATGACCGGGCAATACATCATGAACACGGACCGGTTGCAGAAATTTCTGGGCGACGATTATGAGCGGGTGATGGAGAAAACCAATCAAGAGGCTTTCGCGGATTCGTTCCAGAAAAACTCCCCCGAAATATAGAAACGCGGGTGCCATTCGCCAGCGCATTTGTTCTCCGTCTGTTCGCCAAAAAATAAATCTTCTTAGTGATTGCTCGGGAAGACATTTTTTTCTGCTTTTGTTGTTTACTGATCGGTAACGGTGGTACCCCCCTCCCATGGCCGGTATATTGAAATCAATACTTTAGCCAAGGTTCTACTGCCAGGTCTATGAGGAATAAGGACTTAGAGGTAAAGTCTTTATTCTTCTTTCACTTAGAGGCGTTCCGTCGGCGGTTCGGGCTCAGGGATGGGCGCTTTTACTTCCCGCCGACGTTGGACCACCATTTCGTCCCGATCGAAAAGTCAAGCTTGACAAAAGCAACGCCAGGAGAGGAGCCTTTTCTCTGGAGAACGGGCGCAGTTCTCGATGGTGCACTGTCGAGGTATGATCGCACCGATTGGGGTGCATGTCTGTGATGAGCGTACGAGAAAAATGTGATGAAAAAGTTGGGAGGAACGCGGTGGCTCTTGGCAGTGTGGAATCCCAGCCTTGCGAAGATCGACCGATATCGGTAGAATGGCATATACACATGTATATGCCACGAGCGCAGTCTGGAGGGCGCATGCAACGCAAAGCAAGAATCTTCATGAACAACCGTAGTCAGGCCGTGCGCTTGCCCAAGGAGTTTCAGTTCGGCACGCAGGAAGTGTTTATACGAAAAGAAGGAAGCGAGGTGGTCCTGTCTCCGCGACCGTTTGATTGGACTGCTTACCTGACTGAGGGTCCGGTTGCTTCGGCGAGTTTCATGGAAGGTGTCGAAGACCTCCCAGTGCAGGAACGTGAGCCGTAATGCCGCGCTACATGCTGGACACGGACACCTGCTCCTACATCATGAAGCGCTCGAATGATGCGGTGCTCAAGCGCTTGAGTACTCTTCCCGTCAGCGATGTGTGCATCTCGGTCATCACGAAGTCGGAACTCTTATTCGGAGTGGAGGTGTCTCCCCGGCGGCGGCAGGATGCTGCGGCGCTCCACGCCTTTCTGCATTACATCGAGGTCCTGGATTTTCCGGACGAAGCGTCTCTGCACTATGCCCGCATTCGCGCTGACCTGAGAAAGCTAGGCACCATGATTGGGGCGAACGACCTGTTTATCGCGGCCCACGCCCGCAGCCTAGGCTTGACGCTGGTGACCAACAACACGCGAGAGTTTGGACGGGTTTCCAGGTTGGTGATTGAGAATTGGACGGTTTAGCGCGAAAAACGGATACTAGAGCTTGTGTACGAAGACCTTGAGCAAATCGCGAGGTTGAAATTTGGCAAAGCGATGGAGGACATTGCAGCGGAGACTCGGCAAAACGTTCGAGACACTGCAAATAGATTCGCAGCTTCGACGGCCCCCGGCATTCGCAGCGGACAGCACGAGGCTTCGCTGATCCGATTGCCCATAGATGGGGCGGAACGTATCGCTCGGACATTGTTTCAAATTTGGGTCGACCTGATCGTGCAACGGAACGGCCACATTGCCCGAGCGGATATCGATTTCATTGCGAAGTAGGTCGAGCAGTTCGCTAATGCGCAACCCGCACATATAAGAATGGCGTCCACCCGGCACGGCGGGGCTGTCCTTCACCTAATGACGCAGGAGGCTAGCCAGCGCATGTATGCCGTGTCCGCTGGCGTTCGCCGCGATCTAGAAATCATGGCGCGGGAGCACGAGGCTTTTCCAGCAAAGCGTCAGGAGGGCAAGTCCATGGCAGACGTTCCCAAGAGGCGGTACTCGGTTGGTCGCCACGTCCTGGTGGGAATGGGTCGACGACCAGCCGTAGTGAAGGGTTTCGACGATAAGCCGAGTGAAATGGGTGAGTATGCTCACGTCGTGGAGTTCGATGATAATCGCGAGGAGCTGCGCGTCTTCGGGTGCGATATACAGCCAGTGCCCGAGGTCGATCAAGACTTGCGGAGCAGTGGCCATGCTATCCATATTCACAACAGCAACGTGGGCAGCATCAATCTCGGAACGCAAATAGGGCACATCAACGTAGCGCTGCAACAGATTTCTACTGGGGATGAATCACAGAAAGAATTTGCACGCGCCCTGGACGAGTTCACGAAGGCAGTTGTTGCCGCGCAGCTATCGGATAGCGAAAAACAGGAAGTGGTTGGCGCGTTGTCAACAATTGCCGAAGAGGCAACTAAGAAACCTGACGAACGATCAAAAGGAACACTGAAGGCCATCATGGCATGGATGCCGGAGGCTATCGCCACGGCGGCACATCTAACGGCACTGTGGGAGAAGTTCGGCCCAATGATCAAGGCCCATTTTGGTTTCTGATTCGTCCCAACGGGAGTTTGCCAAATGGACGACATGCCAGATTTTGAAAGCCTATCTGAGGTAAGGCTTCGCTGGTTTATCGAACAGTTTCCAAGTCCGCACCGATTTTTTAGCGCCGCGATGGCTGCGTTGGAGAAGAAGGAGGCAGAAGCAAAGCTACAAGGCACTAATCAGCCCACCATCCATATTCAAAACAGCAATGTCGCCAACCTTAACCTTGGGTCGCAGGTAGGCGAAATCGCCGCGCACGCTATAGGGCACGCAACAACCATTGAATTTAATGATTATTTGAGGCAGATGGTCAGAGTTGCAGATTTGGAATGGTCGCTCCTCAACAAGCCCGGCAAACGGGTTACGGCCCAGATGATTTGCAAGCAAGTGGACGACTTACGAGCAGGCCTGGCCATCCTCTACGGCAAATGTCCAAGCGCACTCGATTCACAGCCATTACGCGATGCAATCGAGAAACTAGATGAAACAAGGAACCATCGCGTGGGGGACCTGATCGGTTCGCCGAGGGAAGCCGATCAGGTTTGCGGCCTCATGGAAGCCGCACTTGCCAGCGTCCGCGGGATGGTTCAATGACGATAAGCGACCTGCCCCAACTGCGACGGAAACAAAATCAAGCCCCCAGGCGCCAGCACTTACTCGCTAGCGTAGCTGTCAGCGCCTAGAAAGTGCAGCGAGACGTAGGGCTCATCACCGACTACCCAACTATCGTGACCGGGAGGTCCGGGAGGGATGTAGAAGAGCGAGCCGGCCCTGAGTTCATGAATCGTGCCATCCTCCATCGCAGCCGTGGCGCATCCGGAGAGCACCAGTCCAACATGCTCAACATTGCAACGCGGCGCGCCAACGCCCGGGCCAACGTGGAGCGACCACTTCCATCCCGGTTCATAGGTGGCGCGGCCTATGGTCATGCCTCCGATGCGAACGAGTTCGAACTTGCCTTTTTCGAAGGTGCGAACTTCATCGGGCTCTTCAAAGCGCTTCAGTACCGTCTCAAGCATAGCCATAGCGTCCTCGCCTTCAGGCGCTCTTCACTCCACGGTACAAGCCTGCGATGCCGAACGTATACGGAGTCCACGATGCTGTGGCGAATCCGGCCTGACGCATGCGGCCGAGCATTTCATCGGGCGGCGGAAAGCGTTCGACCGACGCGGGCAGATAGGCGTAAGGGCCGCGCACTCCCGAGATCATCGTGCCAATTTTGGGCAGAACTTTCTTGAAGTAGATGCGATAGGCGCGGCCGATCAACCCTCCTGGCTCGCCGAAATCTAGAATGCCGCATTCTCCTCCGGGAGCGAGCACTCGGGCAATTTCGCGGAGGCCGGCATCGTAGTCGGCGAGGTTGCGAAAGCCGAAGGCAGAGGTCACCAGATTGAAATGCGCATCAGGAAATGGCAGGCGCAGCGCATCGGCTTCGATCCAGCGCAGAGTGGTGCCTCGTCCTTTTATGGTGGCGCGCTGCAGCATGGCGTGGGAAAAATCCACACCCAGAATTTCTGTGGACTGGGATCGAGTGCGGCGGCGGAGGGCGAAGGTCATGTCTCCCGTGCCGCAACAGAGATCGAGGACGCGAGCCTCCGGGCTTAGGAGGATTCCGTCAAACTTACGCGCCGTGCGCCACCACCACAAGCGGTCGATGTTGCACGAGAGAACATGATTCAGCAGATCATAGCGGGGAGCAATCGACGTGAACATCTCGCGGACGGCCTGCGCCGCCGTTTCGCGGTCGTGTGCTCCTGCAGGAGCCGCGCCAACGATCCGCTCATCGATCTGTTCATGCATGATCTCTTCATCCATGATCTCTTCATCCATATAAAGTTTGCTAACGGAGCGCCGGACGGGCGAGACGGCCGTCACTCTATCCCTCGTCACTCCATCCTTAGTCTCGAGCCAGTTTCCTGATTTCATCGACCGCCGAGCGAACGACGGTCTCGGGCACGTCGCTGGTAATCTCAACCTTGCCAATTTCCCGCGGCAGAATAAAATGCACGACTCCGCGCCGCGTCTTTTTGTCGGAACGCAGCCGCTTCATGATGTTTGCCGTCTGCCACTTCATGCGAGGCAGTTTGCCGAGACCGAGAATGGAATTCGAAATTCGTCCCGCGGTCACGCTGTCGAGTTTGCCAGTGGAAAGCGCAATGTGAGTCGCCGCCATCATCCCCCATGCGACAGCCTCTCCGTGAAGCAGTTGCGTGTATAGCGTCTCGGCTTCGATGGCGTGGCCGATGGTGTGACCGAGATTAAGCACCTGCCGCAAGCCGCCTTCGCGCTCGTCGGCACTTACGACCGAGGCCTTGAGCCGCACCGAATCGCCTATGACTTTCTCAATCACCGCTGGATCGCGATCGAGAAGCTCGCGGTGGCGGTCTTCAAACAACTTGAACAGTCCGGGATCTCCGATGATGCCGCACTTCAGCGACTCGTAGAGACCAGCGCGATACTGCCGCGGAGGCAGAGTCTCGAGCACCGCGGGATCGACCAGAACCGCGCGTGGCTGGTGGAAGGTGCCGAGCAGATTCTTCCCCGATACGAGATTGACGCCGGTCTTGCCGCCGATGGCGGCATCGACTTGCGCCAGCACCGTCGTCGGCACCTGGATGACGTCAACGCCACGCATATAGATGGAGGCAAGAAATCCGGTGACATCCCCGACCACGCCGCCGCCCAGGGCGATCAACGTAACGCCACGATCGGCGCCTTGTTTCACCAGTTTCTCGGCCAGTTTCTCGAGCGTCGAGAGACGCTTGGCGCGCTCTCCGTCGGGCATTTCCAGCAGATCGGTCTCGATCCCAGCAGCCGCGAGCGATTGCAGCAGAACCTTTGCCCAGCGCCGCCGTACGGGAGAAACGGTGACAACTAAGGCGCGCTTATTTTCCAGAAATTTACCGAGGCATTCGCCGGCGCGGGTGAGCAGGCCGCTGCCGATCAACACTTCATAGGAGCGCGAGGGCGTGGCGACAGGAACGCTGATCATGAACATTCATCATAGCGTATGGCCGCAGCCTCTTCGGCGGAACTCGGGGTAGATCGTTAGTCCGATGAATTCCTGGGCGGCGCGAGCAGCGAGGAGATCATGGATATGCCCAGAACGGTCAGCACCATGGCCAACATCCATTCGGTGGAGAGGTTGACATAGTGCGAGCACAGCATCTTGATGCCGACCAGGATCAGTACCAGCGCCAGCCCGTAATGCAGATACTGAAACCGGTTCAACATTCCCGCCAGAGCGAAGTACATGGAGCGCAGACCCAGGATAGCGAACACATTCGAGGTGTAGACGACAAAGGCGTTCAGGGTGATGGCTAACACTGCAGGAATCGAATCGACGGCCAGCAAAATGTCGGTGGTCTCGATCACCACCAGCACAATCAGCAGCGGCGTGGCGTAAAGTACGTTTCGCCGTGTGAAGAAATGCCCTCCAACATATTCTTCTGTTACTGGAAGGACGCGGCGAAACAGGCGAAGCACCGGGTTCTTCTCGGGATGGATTTCCGCTTGCCCATGGCGAAGAAGTTTCAGGCCCGAATAAACAAGCAAAGTACCGAAAGCGTAGTTAATCCAGGTGAAGCGGCTGAGCAGGCCGACTCCGGCGAAGATAAAAACGCCTCGAATCAGAAGCGCGCCCAGCACTCCCCAGAAAAGCACTTTGGGCTGATGCCCGTCCGGCACTTTGAAATAGCGGAAGATGAGCAGGAACAGAAACAGGTTGTCGATGCTGAGCGAGAGTTCGATGACATACCCGGTTACGAACTGAAGCGCCTCAACGCGACCGTGCCAGAACAAAAGGAGCACGGCAAACGCAGCCGCGAGCACGACCCACCAGGCCGACCTTGCCAGCGCGCCGCGAAAGGTGACGGCGTGCGGGCGGCGATTCAGCACTCCCAGATCGAGCGCCAGCATCGCCAGAACGAACAGATTGAACAGTATCCAAAAGAGGAGCACAGGAAATCTTACGACAGGGCTACTGCTGTCTGCCGCGCTTGCCGCTGGCCCAATCGTCCCACACGCCCATGTCTTTTAACTCCTGGTCGAGGTGGGTATCGTGCAAGGTCTGCTCGATCTCGGCGCGCGTCAGGCGTGGGCCAACATGATCGACGGCATTCGCCAGACCAAAGCTGAGCGTGGCTGCTTCGGCTACGTGTTTCTTGAGTTGAGCAAAATCGACTTTGTCAAAGGTGTCGGTCGTCGCGTGATAATTTTCCAGATAGTTCGCTTCTTCCTGGTCGGCAACAAACGTAGGAACACCTTCGAGCATGAAGTCGAAATGATCGGTGCCATACTCTGCGGTCGCGACCGCCTGCAAAACTCCAAGCTGCTGCAAGGGAGCCAACATGGCTTGGATCGCAGGAATCACATCTTTGCGGCCGCCGGTTTCGAAGGCGGTCGTCTTCCCAGTGCCGGCATCAAAGATGACGACGCCCGCCGCCTTGTCGAGTTCGCTGCGATGGGCGGTGGCATAGGCGCGGGAGCCGATCAGCCCTTGTTCCTCGCCTGAAAACAGAATGAAACGGAGCGAACGCCGAGCCCTCAGGCCTGAGGCCTTGATCGCGCGGAGCGCATCGATTACGAGGGCGGCGTTGCATCCGTTATCGAGCGCGCCCGTTCCCAGTTCCCATGAATCCAGATGCGCGCCCAGCACAACAAATTCGTCCGGCTTTTCGCTGCCGCGCAGTTCCGCCACTACATTCCACGATTTGAAGGCAGCGCCGATCTTGTTGGGAATGGCGATATCGGCCCATACGGGATGCGCTGAGGCGAGCAAGCGGGCGATGCGCTCTCCGTCCTCGCGGGCGATGATCAGTTGAGGAATGAGATCAATCTCTCCGGCGTTGGCGTTCGTATGGCGGTAGAGAATTTCCTGGTGGCGCGTGGCCATAAACGCGATTGCTTTGGCCTTACCTTTGACAGCGAGCGCGATGATGGCGGGAGCACGTTCGTACTCCGCGAACAGATCGTCCCAATTGCCCAGCACTTTGGTGTGCACGAGGAGCACGCGGCCGGCAATGTCTCCCACCTTGGCAAATTCGGCGGCCGTTCCTTCGCCGACATCCACGATCGGCACGTGCTTCGTGGGTGGAAGCGCAGGCGCCCACGCCACCGATACCACATGCACAGGGAAGCTGGTTCCGGAGTAGAGCGACGCAGTCATCGAGGTTGCACCCTCCGCCCACGAGTTCTGGATGGTGAATTCCTCGGTGTGCACGCTGTCCGCGCCTGCCTCGTTGAATGCAGACATGCCCCAATCCACCGCGCGCTGAAAGGCTGGAGTGCCAGGTACGCGTCCCCCAATTTCATCCGTCAAGCGACGGAGATTCGATTCGAGCGGCGACGGCTTGAGCGTCTCGGCGATCAAACGGTCGGCGATGGCGTGATCTGCATCAGCAGCGGCAGCGGGAGACAATGAGGGAAAAACGGTAAGAAAAACAAGACTAACCATGAGCGACGAAAGCTTCCTGATCATAGCGAAGCATTAGAAATGAAATCCGGAGAAAGCGAAAGAGGGTTGTGCGCTCACCGTGGCTTCAGCGCAGGCGCAAAATCTCGACGGTGATGTTGTCCGGTCCACCGCGTTCGCGGGCCAGTTCGATCAATTCGCGGCCCGCCTGCTCGGCGCTGTTGTTCTCCACGGTTTCGAGAATTTCCGGATCGCGCACCTGTCCCCACAAACCGTCGCTGCAGATCAGCAACACATCGTCAGGGCGAAGAGGCTCGGGTTGGTCGGGCGCGTCCATGATGAGGTCGGGATTGGAACCCAGGGCGGCGGTCAAAATATTTCGTTGCGGATGATGCTCGGCCTCCTCGGCGCTGATCATTCCCGACTCGACGAGACGACCGACATACGAGTGGTCGCGGGTGACGCGATGGATGTGGCCGTCGCGAATCAGGTAGAGGCGCGTGTCGCCGACGTGCACGTAGTAAAGCGCGTCATAGTCTCCGGATTTGCCGGCCGAGGCCTTGCCTTCGCTTCTGCCGTCGCTTCTGGCTTCATTTCTAACTATGGCCGCTGCGGTGCAGGTCGTTCCCATGCCTCGCAGTTCCGGATGCGCAAAGCTGTAGTTGCGGATTTGTTCGTGGGCAGCTTGCAGAGCTTCGACCAGCGCGGCTTGCGGATCGTCTCCGCCAAAATCGCGATAGACCGAGACCATGGTTTCGACCGCCAGGCGGCTGGCCTCCTGGCCACCTTCGTAACCGCCCATGCCGTCGGCTACGACGGCCAGCCGGCCCTTACGCAGAAACTGCTTGTCATCCTCCGGCTCCCAGTAGCCGAAGGAATCCTCGTTATTGCCGCGCACACACCCGATGTCGGAGAGGCTCGATACTTCAATCCCGGTACGAACCTTCATGCGATCACGACTTCTAGAAAGTTAATGGAGAAGAGCATAGGTAAATAACCAGGCTCGCTGAACAAACTCTGGATTATATAAGGAGGGGGCGGGACACTCAAACCGCATGATGCAGTAGGGCGGTACGACAGCCAATGACAACTCAGGGACGGCCGCAAAGCCGTCCCCGCGGAATTTGCCAGTCAATTGTTTCGAATTATTGAGCCGTCGGGCCGCACAAGCCATTGGGATTATTTACGTTATTGCCGTTGCCCGCCGGATACTCGGGATCACCGCCAGTGTCAGCCAAAGCGACAGCGACAGGAGCCGAGGTCATCCCCCCATAGCTCGCGGTAACATCATACTGGCCGCTGATAGCCCAGGCGGGAGATGGGGTCTGGTCCTGCGGAGTCACCTGAGCGGTATCGACCCAGGTGCAGAAAGCTTCATCAAATGCGGTCAGCAGACCAGTCGAGCTCAACTGCACGGTCTGTGACGGCGGCGGCAACGGACTGTTGAAAGCGTCGACGTTATAGATCGGATCGAGAACGATCTGGTATGTGAGGCTCTCACCGCCAAGCAGCTTCGGCTTCCCGTTGGTGTAGTTACCCCAGGCGTACAGTTGGATGGTGGCGGTATCGCCCACTAAGTTGAGCGTGCCCATGGTGGTCTCGGACTGGTTCGACTGCGAAAGTTGGACGGATTGCATCTTGTTGGTTGCTCCACAGCCAACCAGGCAGAAGGCCAGAAGCGCGCAAACCAACGCGTTGAGGAGAGTTGTACGTTTCACCGCCGAGTACCTCCAAAAGGAAATCTTCCGCATCGTCGCAGTAGACGTCACAAGTGGCAAGGTAACCAAAGTCACTGCGCGGTACAGCGGGGAGACTCGTCCGTTAGCGTGGCGGATTTGCTGTTCACCACGGAGGCACGGAGACACAGAGAAAACCAAGGGCGGGCAAGACGTACGCCTTCTGGTTCTTACAGGTCAGGTTTTCCCTCCGTGACTCCGTGCCTCCGTGGTGCAAAAAGGCAGATCGGGACATTACCGGGAAAGGCGATGACCTGCGGCGAAGGTAGATTGTCGGCTACAATCAGCGCTGGGCTGGCCGGTTGCCGGGTAACCATTACCGGTCCTGCTTCATCATTCAATGTCCGAACCTACGCGTCCGCTATCTCCGCCTCCACCACCGCCTCCCAAGCCGAAGGCCGACTTCCACATTGGCGACGAATTTGGGACCGCCAAACGCAACCTTCCTCCTGCGGGCATTGTGCTGATCTGCATTGCCGCGGTTGGCGTCATTGCAGGAATTCTCGCCTTCACCGAGCGTGCGAAGCCGCAGGGTGCAGGCTCCATTGATCAGGTGACCGCGGTAGAAGTGCCGGGACAAGGTATGACGATGGTTGCAGTTACCGTGACGTTAAAGAATAGAGACGATAAGCCGTTGTGGATTCACACCATCAAGGCGCAACTCACCACGGCGGATGGGAACACCTTCGAAGATGAAGCGGCGTCGGTGGTGGACCTGGATCGCTACTACCAGGCTTTTCCCACGCTGAAAGCCGGTTCGGAGCCGCCGCTAGCCCCGGAAAGCAAGATGCTGCCGCGAGACGTGCAGAGAGGAACCGTGATCTTCGGATTTAAAGTTAGTAAAGACGCGTTCGACCAGCGAAAATCACTCACCGTCGCGATTCAACCTTATGACCAGGCATTGCCGGTAATCTTGCGCTAGTTACTCCTTATTCATTCTCGAGCTGCTTACGCGCTTCCTCCAAGGCAGCCTTCTCCGCGCCGCTCAGTTTTGGATACGTCAAATTCATTCCCTTCAATGTATCCACCACCGCGTGAGAGACGACGATGCGGGTGAACCATTTGTTGTCGGCGGGCACGACGTACCACGGCGCGTAATCGGTCGCGGTGTGACGAATCATCTCCTGGTAGGCGTCCTGATAGGCATCCCAAAATTCGCGCTCCTTCACATCGGAGGCGGAAAATTTCCAATTCTTATCGGGGGTATCGAGGCGTTCCAGGAAACGCTTCTTCTGCTCTTCCTTCGAAAGATGCAGGAAGAATTTGACGACCGCAATGCCGTTGCGCGTGGCGTAGCGTTCGAGGTTGTTGATATCTTCGTAGCGCTCTTGCCAGATATGTTTTGTGACCAGAGACTTGGGTAGCTTCTCATTCTCGAGGAGTTGGGGATGGACTCGCACTACCAGCAACTCTTCGTAATAAGAACGATTGAAGATGCCGATTTGACCTCTGCCGGGGACGCGAGCATTCGTCCGCCAGAGATAGCCGTGCCGCAACTCCTCGGCCGACGGCTCCTTGAACGACCAGACAAAAACTCCCTGCGGGTTGACGCCCGACATTACGTGCTTGATGGTGCCGTCCTTGCCGGCGGCGTCCATCGCCTGAAAAATCAGCAGCAGACCCCAACGGTCTTGCGCCGCGAGCATGTCTTGCAGGCGAGTCAGCTGCTTTACTCCTTCGGCTAGAAGCTCCTTCGCCTTCGGCTTCAGCTCCGACTTCAGGCCATGCGTGTCTGCGGGATCGTGATCTTTGAGGTGGAAACTTTTATTGTTGGCGATGCGGTAGCGCTTCAGCAGCTTATCGATGTTCATAAAATTTAGGTGACGTCGACCTTAATGTTGTTGCTCATAAACAGAGCTGTTCGGAGTCGGATCGTCGTATTCGCGGCCATATTTGTTTTTGTGCGCCATGCTCCGGCCATTCGCTTCGGGCACGCGTATCACTCCCAGCGACGATGCGTTCTCACCAATTGTAATTTCTCTGGTGAGCGGCTGCGTATTTTCCGGGCCCATGCCCTCGCTCCAGACGTGCAGCGTGTAACGTCCGTAAGGCACATCCGTCAGGCTCACATGGCCGTCATGAGTGGCAATGGCATAGAGCGGCGTTGCCAGCGTGATGACGACGGCGCTCATCTCCGGATGAATGTTGCAGAAGATGTAGCTGATTCCCGGACGGTCAAAACGCACCACCCTTGATGTGCCGGCTTCATAAAGGCCGAGGTCAAAACGCTTGCCTTCGAAAAGTGAAAAGACGTTGTGAAAAAAAGGATCGCGGTTGGGAAACTCGACCAGCGAGCCGGCGGGAACGACGAGGATGTGCGGCTCGAAACTCTTGTGCTTCTGGACCAGGCGGAAGCCGGGGACAGAGCTTGCTGGCGAATTCGGCGTTGCCACTGCATCGCCCGCAGTCGCCGGGATCGGCGTCAGCCACACGACGGTCGCGGGCACCGTTTCGGAATGTATTTTTTGGGTAGCTCGAGGGCCTGTGACTTCGACCCGCCCGCGGACCGTTATCGTCGGCGACTGGGTCTCAGCCGAGGCTTGCGCGACCGCCCAAGGTTGCGATTGGGGCGAGACGATCCCCAACATCGCAACCGCCAGCAGGATGTATTTGCAACTCAAAAAAGAACTCCCATCATCAGGTTGAGCTGGCCGGCACTGCTGCCACCGTCTATGAGCGAATACGTTGTCAGGCGCCGGTACTCGGCAGAAAACAACAGGTCGGACCGGGGGCGATAAATAAAGTTCGCAAATCCGGCCTGGTTCTTCGCCAGCGTGGGATCGCCGTAAGCTACCGAGTACGGGAAATACTTCACGTCGCTGGCATACGGATTATCCATGCCAAACGCGGCATTGAACTCCCACTTAATCGTCGGGCGGTATTTCAACTGCGCCCAGCCGCCAATCGAATCCAACCCTTGCACCTCGGTTGTGGCCACGGTGGGATCGCCGCTGAACAGCACGCTGCGTCCAATCCCGCCATAGAGGCCGCCGAGAGCTTTTCCACGATAAAACTCGCCGCTCAACGAAAACTGGCGGCCGAGCGGCAATTCCAAATCGGCCATCCCGGCCCAGCCGTCGACGTTGCGATCGAAGCCATAATCCTGACGGTTATAGTAACCCGCGACGCCCACGCGTAACGGTTGACCATCGAGGCTGTGCGTCCATCCGATGCGCGTGGCATAAGCTGGCTGGCGCGATTCTTCACCGGGCCCAGCACCGCGGTAAGAACCATTTGGCGCTTCGCCGGTCACTGGATCCAGCAGTCCTGCCTGAAAAATCAGATTCGACTGTTCGCCGACCGGCAGTCTATGCTCGACTCTTATCTGTGGGATCCAGCCCCACAAATTTCCTGCGCCCGACAGTGCTGGCATCGCCAGCGAGGCAAACGAGGTGGGCGAATTCGGTGAGAAAAAGATTTCGTCCTGCCCGGCAACGACGGAGGTATTTGTCCAATCCATCCGCATCGTCGCCGTGCGCAAGCGCACCAGGCCGGAATTGATTCCATTGGGAACGGAGGGGAAACCGCCGGCGAGGTCTAGTTGCAAATCCGCGCGCGTCCTGGCGCCGGCGAGCGTTGGACCGAAGGTCTCGAAGCCGATCTCCGACTGGCGCAGCGTCGCACCGAAACTTCCTGCCGAATCGCCCGCTGGACGGGCGTAGGCGAGCATTGGGAGATCGATGTTGTCGACCACTCCCTGGGTGCTGAAAAGATTCATCAAGACGATGCCCGACAATCGCACTTTGTATTTCGAAGCGCTTTCAACCTTTGTCTGATATTGTTCGTCGACTTTGCCGCTGAGCAACTGGTATTCCTCCTCGGCACTCGCGGCGTGCCCGGTATTTTTCTGAACTTCTTTCTGGATTGGCCGGTCATCTTGCAGAGCATTGATCTGGGAACCATTGATCTGAGAACCATTGTTTGGAGGTGCAATGACAGGAGGTGCAATGACAGGAGACGCAAAGCTCATCGACGTTGTCACCGCCGCCCTCAAAACCGCATTCCGCGGTTGAGCGTTGCCGCGCAATTCATCGAGTTCGCGACGCAGTTCGGCGGATTCTGCCCGGGAGCGCTGCCAGTCGGAGCGCATTCCGGCGACCGCCTCCTGCAACTCGCGCACCTGTTCGCGCAGGTCGCGAAGCGAATCATCTTGCGCGCCTTTTGCCGAGGTCTTGGTCGCGCCTGTCAAGCTAAGTTGCGTTCGGTTCGAAGTCTGCTGCGCCACGCCGGATCGGGTCCAGGCCATCACATTGAGCAGCATCGCGCCCAGCACCAGCCCCCATCGTACGCATCTGAGATAGCACTTGTAGCCCATGTTGTCCTCCCGGCGTTCTGCGCATCCTCACGGCTGAACACTTTGCTGAAACTCTTTCCGTGCGAGTCTGATCCGGCCTCGGCGGCTAAACAGTTTGCTGAAAAACTATGCTATGGGGACCTGTGGTATCGCTAAAGCGATCCCCTGATACGAAACTCGAGTTTTCCAGCAAACTGTAAAACCATTTGGAAAAAACAATGCATCGATCGCAGCGCCGAACCGCTGCCACTTAAGACAAGAACAAAAGCCTGTCAGTCAGCTTGCCGAGCCGTAAAAGCGCCTTCCATTGCGGGGTTCAGGGGAATGGTTACACGGAACGTCGTTCCTGCAGCCGAAGATTGGTCGACCGCGATGTCGCCGCCGTGGTCCTGCAGAATTTTCTGGACGACGGTTAATCCCATCCCTGTCCCATTTTCCTTGCCGTGACTCACAAAAGGCTCGAACAAGCGGTCGCGCACGGCCTCGGCGATTCCGGGACCATTATCCGCAATGCGAATTTCCAGGCGCTCGCCCTGCCTGCGCAATTCAATATTGATCTTGCCCGACTCTGCCGGCACCACCTCGCAGGCGTTCAACAACAAGTTCAGTAAAGCGCGCTCCAGCTTCTTGAAATCGAACCAACCCTCGCTCGAGCCTTCCCCGGAAATGCGAATGCGGATGCGTTGAAATTCCGGATGCGCCTTCACCCCCTGCACCGCGCGATCCACCGCTGAGCGCACATCGCCATAGGTCGGACGCAACGACTCGCGGGTGCGCGAGAATTCGAGCAGAGACTCGATCAATTCGGTCATCTGGTCAACCGCGATTCGGATTTCCGCATACAAATCCTCGCGCTGGTTCGGAGTCAGATTGCTTTCGCAAAGGAATTCGGCGTTGGCCACTACGGCCGCGAGCGAGTGCCGCAGATCGTGCGAGATGGAACTCGCCATCCGGCCGATGGTCGCGAGCCGTTCCGCATCCAGCAATTCGCGATGCGTTTTTTGCAAGGTTTTCCGCATGCGGTCGAAGGTTCCGGTGACTTCGGCAACTTCGTCTCCGCCGTGAGCCTGCAGCGGGTAAGCATAGTCGCCTTGCTCCAGCGCGCGCACACCGGCGACCAGATTCTCGAGCGGCCGCGTGAAAGTATGCGAAATGAAGTAAACGAGAAAGCTTCCCGCCAGGAGCGCGGTGAGGCCGAGCGCCAGCAGCAATTCGTTGAGGCTGCGGAGGAATGCGGTCGCCTGGTCGAAAGATTTCAGGACCCACAAGTTCAGCGAGGGCGCCCCGGCGGTGGGCAAGTTTACGGCGGTGGCGAGGAAGCGCTCTTGGCCGAGGGGAATCTGATCGCCTTGCGGAGGTCCGCCTGCGGCGGTTTGTGGCGGCACCTTCAGCAACTCGGAATCCTGAGCAGGCTTCAGCGTGCTGCGCACGATTGTATCTCCATAACGAAAAGCTATTTCGCTGGCAGCGACGCGGCTGAGGTCGCGCGTGACCCGGTCATCGATCTCGTAACCGAGAAGCAGGTATCCGAGAACCTTACGCTCGCTCGCCGGACCAAAATAAATATCCTGCAGAAAAATTTCGTAGAGATGGCCTTCGACGTACCACCAGTGCCGCGTCTCTTCGCGCGAGACTACCTTGGGGAAAAAATCCTGGCCGTCTTCTACCGTGATCTCTTTCGGAGTGGCTTGCAGCGCCATCACCTTGCCGGAAGAATCGGCGAGGACCAGCAGATCGCTTCCTGCGAGTTGCCATAGGTCGCGCGACGCATCCTGAATGGTGGCGGGATGATGCGTGGTCATCAGGGCGCGCACGTTCGGCAAGTCGGCAAGCAGTGCGGCCGCGCGCTCGAGGGTGACCTCGCGCTGCTGCTGAAAACTGTGGAATGCGGAAATGGAATTTTCGAGGTCGCGCTGGATGCCCAGGCGCACCTCCTGCTGCACCGTGTGGCGCACCACGAGGAGAGTAGTAAAAGTCAGGGCCGCAGATACAGCCACCATGGAGAGCAGGAACTTGGTCCGCAACCGAATTCCGCTCATGGGTACAAAGCTACGAGCTTCGAGCCGCGCGCTTCGAGCAAGCATAGGATCGCGTTGTTCGCAGCCAGCTTTCGAAACCGGAGCATCCTCCCCGCAATGCAACTCCTATCCATGATCTTCGCCCCGAACGTCGTCCATATTTTCGCCGCAAAAGAGTTCGGATTCGCCCGCAGCTCGTGGCTCGTGGCTCGACAAGCTTGACTTACGGCACAAACTTATACCCAGAACTATGCACGGTGCGAAAGTGCAGCGGATTTGCCGGATCGTTCTCCAGTTTCTGCCGCAATCGCAGAATATGATTATCCACCGTCCGCGTGCTCGGATAGTTCCGGTATCCCCAGACGTGATTCAGCAATTCTTCGCGCGACAACACGCGCTCCGCGTTCTGGATCATGAACTTCAGCACTTTGAATTCCTGCGAGGTCAACTGCACCAGATTCCCCGCGCGCCACAATTCCATCTTGCTGAAATCTACCTTGACGTCGGC
Organism: uncultured Acidobacteriaceae bacterium; assembly: GCA_963775845.1. Taxonomy (GTDB): domain Bacteria; phylum Acidobacteriota; class Terriglobia; order Terriglobales; family Acidobacteriaceae; genus Acidiflorens. The sequence continues at coordinate 1,589,329 of CAVZKN010000003.1, forward strand.
GAACTTAAAAGTTTCCGTCAGCGGAACGCGTGTCGAGCGCCGCATCGCGGTTCGAACGCGCGCCAGCAACTCCCGGGGACTGAAAGGCTTGGTTACATAATCGTGCGCGCCCAATTCCAGCAGCAGCACCTTGTCCATTACTTCGGACTTCGCGCTGAGAATGATGATGGGCAACGACGGAGCGGCCTGGCTGATCTCCCGGCAAATGTCCTGCCCCGGCGTGCCAGGCAGGCTCAGGTCCAGCAGCAACACGGAGGGAGCAGCCACGCGAAACATTTCCAGCCCGGCAGCGCCGTTGCCGGCAATGTCGACGGCGAAGCCCTCCGCCTCGAAGAGTCGCTTCAGGGCTTTCTGCACGGCGCGGTCATCTTCGATCACCAGGATCCGCTCCGCGCTCGCCGGAACCGTTTCCATTGTGTCCACCTCTGCCAGCGCTCCTGAAGAGAGATTCTTGCTCATCGCAACCCCACCGTAAACCGGAATGAATGATACGCCTAAACTCTAGCGTGATATCGGGTTAATCACACACTTCGGGATAGAAAGTGACATCAATTTTACAATTTGGTGACAAGTGGAGAGACATTCGGGCCGGGATGCTAAGTGGGGCTATTGGTTGGAATTAGCCGGATCCCGACTAATACGTGAATGACTGCAGCTCCGCCACTCCGACTGGACCATAGACAAATCCGCTGCGCTGGCTCGGATGCAGCGCAAACATAGGGCTGGTAGAGATTGGAAAGCTGAAGCCGTTGAGCGACTCCACCAGATTCCCCTTGGTCTCATAGACCTGAATACTGCTTCCCGATCCTGTGCTCGAGTAGGGCTGCGCAATGAGGAACAGCTTGTTGACAGGATCGTATTCCACGTTCTCGCCGCTCTGGAGCTGGCCGGCTCCTCCCGGCAACTCAACCGGAAACCCCGTCTTTTGCTTCAGGTCGTAGAACTCGACCCGCGCATCAACCTCGGTGGTCGTGCAGGCAATCCCGTCGTCGGAATCGACCGCGATTCCGTTCACAGATCCCTGCCGGTACGGCGGCGGTCCCGGAATGCCGGTAAACTCGGTTACCGTGCCGGCTGCAAGGTCGGCAAGCGCAATCACGGGAGGCGGTCCACCAACCTCACCCAAGGATGACGCCACCACCGCCTGATTGGTCTTGGTGTCGTAATCCATTACTGGACCATTGCTGAAATAGAAGACCGGGTCGGTCAGCGCGATCAGCGGACCAAAGGTGTTGGCAGCGACATTCGACCCAAATACAAAAGTGTTGTTATTGCCGCCATTCTCAAAGGCAAGTATCGCCGTCGTCGCGAAACCCTGGCTCTGGCTCAGTCCCACAATGATGTCGTCATACTTTAATGGAGCTTTCCAGGAGCCCGTGAACTTATTCGAGTCGAGCGGATTCATCTGTTCGTAGATCCGCTTCGAGACGTAGATCCCTGTCACGTGTTCGTGCTCGACTAATCCCACGCTCGTGCCGACGATCCCCAAGGTTACAAAATCGTCCTCGGTCTGAAGCTTGGTCACTACCTTGAGAATCTTGCCCGTCGCCTGATCGAAGGTCTCGACGGCAGCCAGTACCTTGCCGCTTTGCAGGAGTTGAGCCTCGCTCAACACTCCTTCGGTGCCGTTCTGGTCGATGTCGAATCCGAAAATCTGGCCGCCAAAACGGCTATGAACGATTGTGTTGCCCGGACCGGCCGGGGTTTGCGCTTCGAGGTGTAATGGCCAGCTCAGTGAAAACCCGCAAAGCAACGCCAACATTGCCACTCGCCACCCGAGAAGAACATTCTTATGCTTCATAAATTGTTTTGCCATCGTGCTGTCGCTGCTCATCGGACAGCCCAGAACTAGCATCGCACCTCCGGGCTGTTGTCATCCTGGAGTCATGAATTTGTAAATATTTTGTCTCCGAACAGGCGGAAGTCTGACCGAGCACGGCCTGCGGGCGAAGGCGGGTCCCATGCTAGACTCCTTTCTTACTCCCTTTGGAAACGGTATTCTGTAATGGCCTTTCGCCGATCGATTTTCCTCGTTCTAGCCGTAGGAGTGGTCGACGTACTCGTAGCCTGCGGCGATCGCCAATACCAGGCGCCGGCCATCAGCGTGGCATTCAGCCCGGGTTTTACGCCTCCTGGGTCACTCAATACTGGAGCGTATGCTGGCATCGCGGCGACGGTTTCGAACGATGCCAAGAATGCGGGGGTTGCTTTCACCTGCAAGCCCAATACTCCCAGCGGCGCGTGCGGAACGTTTACGCCTGCTTCAGCGGCCAGCACTACTCCGGCCTGTTACCTGGCACCTGAAGATGTTCCCTCCGAGAATCCGGTGACTGTGACAGCGACCTCCATAACCGACCCCACCAAGTCGGTCTCGGCGACCATCACAATAGTGAGCGGAGCGGGACAGCCCTGCCCGTGACACAACTCAGCTTGAACAGCGTGTAATCTCGAGTCACTGGCGGATAGCAGTGGGATTGACTTCCCAACACTTCCCCGCGAGAATAGAAGTAGTTCTTTAAGGGCCAAACCCACCAGTGGGGGCGTCACGGCTTCGACGGAGATGCTTGCGGCCAGGAGGCATGCCGGGGTGCACACACCCGTAATCGCGTGCAAAATGATAATTGCCAATCAACAAATGGCATACGCAGCCTAATTAGTTAGGCAGCCGCTCTCCACCGCTTCGTCCTCGGGCGGTGAGCGAGCGTCACACAGAGGGCTGCTCTTCCCGTCTACGTCTGGGGCGGGAGGCTAAGATCACAGGCTAGCGGCGACTGTTTCTTGTCCGTTCTGAGCAGGCGGCGCGAACGTCCTGGGGTAATGCCCAGGGCATGAACCGGAATAAGCATGTAGTCTCTCGGCCAGTAACATTTTCGGACGCGGGTTCGACTCCCGCCGCCTCCACCACTCTAACTTACTTTATTTTTTGCGGTTGGAACGGCAATTTCTTCCGTGTACCTCAGGTGTATCCTTCGTTTGTTCGAGAACGGGTAGATTTGTGTCCCAAGTTCGGCGCAATCACTCTCCAACTGCTCGTGTCTCGCAGCTACCCGCGGCGAATAATGCTTGTCGGTAATCCGCACGCTCCGCTGACCCAGGTCAATGAGAGAGTAAGGGGGATCTTGCGCCATAATCGACTGCGATCTGTCTCGTCGTAGAATTAAGCGAACAATCGAAGCTGCCACGAAGCAAAGCTGGCATCCGCCATGTTTGCAGCATGACGATGTGCGAAACCTCGCACGAGACCCGAGGCTACTCCGCGTTGCACAGCAGGTTCTAGGTGAAGAAGCAATTCCTTTCGGGCAACCTTGTTTGATAAATCGCCACAGGCTAACTGCCACCGCGTTGCCGTCAACCAGATAGGGCTTGTAGCCCCATTGCTTAGAGCATCCATCGCCACTGGAGTGAGTCCGGGATGCCCGACTTTTCCGCAAACTGTATGAGGCGGATGAGGCTGCGGCGACCGTGACATAAGTCATCGCTGCCTTTGGCGCCAACACCTAGGCTGTTGAAGTGTCTCAATTTAATTCCTCGAGGATGAAATCAAACTTATGTTTTGCTATCAATGTGAGCAAACTTATCGCGGACAGGGTTGCGTCGACCTGGGAGTCTGCGGCAAAGACGAAACCGTGGCCACGCTGCAGGATCTGCTGGTCTATGCGATCAAGGGGATCGCGATGTATGCGCATCGCGCGCGGCAGGCTGGCGCATCCGATGCCGCCATCGACGCGTTTGTGATCGATGGACTGTTTGCTACCGGAACCAACGTTAATTTCGATCCGGAGCGACTGGCGGGTCTGATTTATCGGGCTGCCAGCGTTCGCGATCAAGCGCAGCGATTGTATGAGAGCGCATGTGCCGGCTCGGGTCAGGCGATCGCACGGATGAACGGGCCCACGTTGTGGAAACCTGCCGACACGGTTGAGGGTCTGGTCGCACAGGGGAAGAAAAACCTCATCTCCGAGAAATTTCTCGCAGCGGGGCCCGAGGTTGGAAACCTGCAAGAGTTGATTCTTTATGGAGTAAAAGGCCTGGGCGCCTATGCGGCGCATGCCAAGCAATTGGGAGCGACCGACGCAGCGGCCAATGCCACACTTCTCGAAATTCTAGATTTTCTCACCTGGCCCGCGCCGAGTCTCGATCAACTAGTGGGGATGGCGTTAAAGGCAGGCGAGTTGAATTTCCGCATTATGCAACTGCTGGACACAGCCAACACCGGTGCTTTCGGACATCCGCAGCCAACGAAGGTGCGTCTGCATGCGCGCAAGGGAAAAGCGATCCTCGTTTCGGGTCACGACCTGGCCGACCTTTATGAGGTGCTGAAGCAGACGGAGGGCACGGGCATACAGGTCTATACCCACGGAGAGATGCTGCCCGCGCATGGTTATCCCAAGCTGAAAGCGTTCCACCATCTGGCCGGAAATTACGGTGGCGGATGGCAGGATCAAGGCAAAGAGTTCCCCGAATTTCCGGGTGCGATCGTGGTGACCTCAAACTGCATTCAGAAGCCGGAAAAGAACTGCGGCGCGAGGATGTTCACGACGGGTCCGACCGCGTGGCCTGGCGTACGGCACATCGAGAACAACGACTATTCGCCGGCGATTGCGGCTGCGCTTGAAGCTGCCGGTTACGCCGAGGACGGCCCGGACGATGAGATCATGGTCGGCTTTGGCCACAATGCCATGCTGAGTGCGGCGGGACAGGTGGTCGATGCGGTAAAAGCGGGCGCGATCCGGCACTTCTTCCTGATTGGCGGTTGCGATGGCGCGCGTCCTGGACGAAACTACTACACGGAGTTCGCACAGGCGGTGCCCAACGACTGCTTGATTCTGACGCTTGCTTGCGGAAAATACCGCTTCAACAAACTGGACTTCGGGCAGATTGGCGGGTTGCCACGTCTGCTTGACCTGGGACAATGCAACGACGCTTACTCAGCGTTGCAGATTGCGACCGCGCTGGCGGGCGCGTTCGAATGTGGAATCAACGACCTGCCGCTCTCGCTTGTGCTGTCGTGGTACGAGCAAAAAGCGGTGGCGATTCTGTTGACCCTGTTGCACCTCGGTGTGCGCAACATTCGCATCGGGCCGAGCCTTCCGGCCTTCATTACGCCCGCGGTTCTCGGCGTCCTGCAGGAGAAATTCAACCTAATGGCCATCACGGAACCGGAGAAGGACCTGGCTGCGATTCTGAACTAGGTTCGCTGCTCTTGTCCGGTGGTCGAACCGCCCACTCAAGCCAAAAGACGGCTTGAGTGGGTCGCTCGGGATGGCAATAACTTAAATGATTTTTTCGCCTACGCTTTTAGCTTGCGTGAATAACAAGAGATAATCGGGGCCTCCGGCTTTGGAGTCGGTGCCGGACATGTTGAAGCCTCCGAAGGGGTGGGCTCCTACCATGGCTCCGGTGCATTTGCGGTTGAGGTAGAGATTGCCTACGTGGAATTCCTGCACGGCGCGATCCAGTTTTTCTCTGGAGCTGGAGTAGATGGCTCCGGTCAGGCCGAATTCGGTGTCGTTGGCGATCTCGAGCGCGTGGTCGAAATTGCGCGACTTGATTACGGCGAGCACGGGGCCAAAGATTTCTTCCTGCTCCAGCGTTGACTTGGGTTTGATGTCGGCGATGACGGTGGGCTGGATGAAGTAGCCTTCTCCTGCATCGGTGGCGCGGGCGCCGCCGGTGATCACGCGTCCTTCTTTTTTGCCGATCTCGATGTAGCGGAGGATGTCGTTCATCGAGCCTTCGTTGATGAGGGCGGCCATGCCGGGGTTCATGGTGGGATCGCCTACGGTGATGCGCTCGACGCGCGATTTCAGCTTCTCCAGGAACTTGTCGTAGATGCGCTCGTCGATGATGGCGCGCGAGCAAGCAGAACACTTCTGGCCCTGGAAGCCGAACGCGGCCTGGGCGACGCCTTCTACGGCGGAATCGATGTCGGCATCGGCGTCTACGATGATGGCGTCTTTGCCTCCCATTTCGAGCACGGTGCGCTTGATCCAGAGCTGGCCGGGCTGCTGCGTTGCGGCCGTGTGATTGATGTGCAGGCCAACTTCGCGCGATCCGGTGAAGGCGATGTAACGGACTTTGGCGTGGGCCACGAGCGCGTCGCCGAAGCTAGCGCCGCCTCCGGGACAGAAGTTGACCACGCCGTCGGGCATTCCGCACTCTTCTAGAAGTTCTACGAACTTGGCGGCGATGGTGGGCGAGTCGCTGGAGGGCTTGAGGATGACGGTGTTGCCGGCGACGATGGAGGCCACGGTCATCCCAGCCATGATGGCGGCGGCAAAATTCCACGGCGGGATGACGGCGCCTACTCCCAGCGGAATGTACATCAGCGTGTCGCGCTCGCCGGGGAGTTGGATAGGCGGCTCGGCTTTGGCGAGGCGCAGGGCTTCGCGGGCGTAGAACTCGCAGAAATCGATGGTCTCGGAGATGTCGGCATCGGCCTCGAGCCAGTTCTTCGAGACTTCGAAGACGAGCCAAGCCATGTATTCGAGCTTGCGCTCGCGCATCGTGTCGGCTACCTGGAACAGGAGCGAAGCGCGCTCTTCTACCGTGGTGCGGCTCCACTGAGCAAAAGCCTTGCTGGCGGCTTGCACGGCGGGCTCGACGTGGTCTTTGCCGGCTTTCTGGTGGACGCCAATCACTTCGGAAGGCTTCGCGGGATTGAGGGAGCGAATCTTGTCGGAGGTCTTGAGGCGCTTGCCTCCGATGACGAGGTCGTACTCGCGGCCTAGCTGACCTCGGACTTTTTCGATGGCGGCGCGCATCTTGCGCACGATCTCTTCTTTGGTGAAATCTACGAAGGCCTCATTCTTGAATGGGGTCTGATGAAGACGTGTTTGCGGGCGGGGCGGGGCTTCGATGGTGGCCATTGGGGATCCTTTCCTGGCGGAATATTGCTCGGTATCGAGAACCTTAATTTTACACCGGGATCCAAGAACTTTTGCTCACTTCCAGAATTGGCAGACGGCGTGCGATTATTGCAGGCATCAGTTTTGTTGCCGGCTGGAGAGACTATGAGAGTGCTTTTGCCGTCGTTGCTTTGCCTCCTTTCGTTGTCGTCGGCGCCGAGTTATGCGCAAGCCAATGCTACCCAGAACGGCGCGCCGGAAGAGCCGAAGTCCGCGGCATGGAAGATCGAAGTAGAAAACTGGAACAAGCCAAAATCCGGCTGGCTTTATGTGCTCGATCCCAAGCCCAGTGCTGGCGGCGCGGGAGGGCGCGTCTGGTTGGTCGATCCGGAGAACGCCAAGGTGGCGGGCAGCATTCGCACCGGCGACAATGCGGATTTTGCGCTCTCGCCGGATGGAAGCCGACTGTATGTCGCGTCGATTATTGAGGGCGATACGAGCGAACTGGCAGTGATCGATACCTCGCTCGGCAAGGTGGTGAAACGCGGCTCGATTGAAGATCGCGAGGTGGGCAATGCGCTGCCCGCATTTTCGACCATGGCGGTTTCGGGCGATGGTTTGGCGCTGCGAATTCTGATCGACACGCCTAAATCGGCGGATGAGGATTTATTTCTGCTCGCCGCGTTCGATACCAAGGCGGGCGCATTTCTGACGCGCAGCGTGCAGGTAGGCAATTGCGGCCCGGGGGCGATTCATTTCCTATCCGAGTGCGGAGCAGTTCGATATGCTGTGCCCGCGGACGAATCGCATCCGGATGATTCGTGCGGACGCTGACTCGCGCGAACTTCAAAACGTGGACGTGAAGATGCCGTGGGAGAGACGGGTCGGCATCGCCGAGGCTCTGGAGGCGCCCGGCGCTCAGGAGATTGTCATTATTCGCGGCGACGGTGCTGTTTTCAAAATGAATATTGCCACGCACGACCTCGCTGAAACCGCAGGACATTTCGATCTTCCCAATCGCGTTCCTCCTGCTGCATGGCCGGCGTCGCCGGACGGCAGCAAGTTTATCTTGGGTATAACCGGGATTACGACAAAGATTATGACAACCGCTTTTATCTGGATTACGGCCGGCCTCCGAACCTGCGTCCTGAGAATGCTACGGCGGGCGAATTTCGTGTGCTCGACACGCACACCTGGCGGAAGATCGGCACGATCAAGACCGGCGCGCCGTTCTGGAGCGCGGTGATTACGAACGACGGCAAGACGATCTATGCGATGGCTCCGGAGAGGCACAGCATCCTGGTGATTGACACGGAGAAGATGCGCGAGACGAGCATGCTGAAAGTGGGCGGAGCGCCAGCGCTGGCGATAGTCGCGCCGTGAGGTAGAGGTTTCGCTTCTCGAGAACCGTGAGAATCGAGGCACACCCGTCGGCCTGCAGTTGAAGAATCACCAGGCTCTGTGCGAGGTCAAACAAAATCCCTTAGACTATGCGACTGTGGAATCCCACTCATCGCATAAAACGCGATGGGTGGGGCAACCGGCGTCCCACTGAATTCACGAAAGACAACCGGCTAGAAGGCGTGATCTTCCTTGGTGCAGTTGCAGGAGTTGCCGCTTAGAAGCTCATCGTAGTAGCAGAGGTTCGTCAAGAGCGACGCTTCGGTGGCGCCTAGATCGGCGTCTGCAAAGCGGGTTTCGGTGACCGCGAAGGTGCCGTTGGCAGCGGCTTGAATGTGGGTGCCCCAGACGCGGATTCCGGGCGTCGGCGTGAAAGAGACTGGGAATCCATTCTGGTCGGGAGGTGTCGAAGAGGAGACGATCTTGAGGACTCCTCGCTTATTGATTTTGCCGGTCAAGGCGTAGGGCGTTAGTTGGTTATTCACCGACTCCGAAATAAGGCCGTCGGGAGTGATGAGACAGCCGCAGCAGGTTTGAAGTTCCTGGCTATCGTCGAACAGATAGATATCGGCCCACATGTTGGCGGCGGTGGAACCGTCGTTGACGGCGCGGACGATGCCGTCGGGCGCTCCCGTGGTATTGGCGTTGGAGTAGTAGCTGACGAAATAGACGCTGTTGTCTTGTGCCAGGACAGGCGCGGCGAGCAGAGCTGCGGCCAATCCCAAGAACAACGATGCGATCTTTTTCATGGTCACATAGTCCACGAAGCTAAGGCGAGCTACTACATAGATAATTTACCAATTTATAGAATGGCCGGCGTGGGGAAATGGGCATTTCAGGATAACTAAAGATTTGGAACTTACGTCACCTGCCAGGACGGATGCGGCCGTGGAATCCCACTCATCGCAGAGTGCGCGACGAGATGGGGCACGCGGAGGAGGGCATCGGGCGCGGCTTTACAACGATTCGTCAGTTGGTGTATTTTGTGAGCCGGCTTCTCCTAGCCGATGTGGGAGGACAATAGAATGCGTATGCAGGTTCGTCGAGTTTTGCCTGTCGTGTTGCTGGCTCTGCTTGCAGCGACGGTTACATTCGCGGAAGACAGCCACCAGCTACCAGCCAACTTTCTTTCCAAGGTGCACCCGCGGTTTATGACGATGCCACCACACGTGAACCATGGGAACGGCGATGGCAACGGAACTCCGGGGGTTGATTCGTTGAGCAATTGGAATGGTAAGTTCAAAGCGCCGGGATTCGATTACAACGGAAAACCCCGGAATGCATGGGTCTACAGCATGGTGGGGAATCCTCCAGCAAAGGGCGGTACGACGACGATCAATGCTCCGGTAGTGCCCGTGCCGGTTGCGCTGTTGAATGCGGACGGGAGCATTCTTTACACCTACGATCCGACGCCCTACGTTCTGCCGACGCTGGAGTCTCCGCTGTTTGAGAGCGCGACGTTCAGCAGCAGTTCAACGCCCACGCAAATCACCGACGCTATCATGCGGGCGGAGTTCTGGAACGTGATGGCTCCCGACTGGCACACGATGCTGTACGGCAGCCTGAAGACTGCTCGCACCATGGCAGTGCCCTACGGTTATTACTATTACCAGCTCAACAAAAATGGCAGTTGCTGCGAGTATGTGCTGATTGATTACTTCGAGTTCGGCAACCTGCTGTTCCCGTCGGTTTCTACGGATACGACGACGCCCATCGGAGCAGCGGAGAATGCGGGGGATATTACCACCAAGGACATTTCGACCTTCCTGTTCGCCAACACTTACCTGTATTTCGGCGATCCCAATAATTGCTGCGTGCTCGGTTATCACAGCTACGATGAGGAGCCGGGGGATGCGGGGAACGGAAATAAACAGAAACGCTACGTGATGGATTACTCGTCATGGATCAGCCCGGGCTTGTTCGGGGCCGCTTTCGTGGATGTAACCGCGCTCGGACATGAAATGGCCGAGACCTTCAACGATCCGTTTGTGGTCAGTGACAACAACCACGACCTCACGCCGTGGTGGCTGTCGCCGAACGGCAACTGTCAGGACAATCTGGAGGTGGGAGACGTGGTCGAGGGACTGAAGCACGCCTCCTATCCGGTCAAGATGAATGGGCGGACGTATCATCCGCAGAATGTGGCGCTCTTGCAGTGGTTTGAATTCCAGTCGCCTTCGACGGCCATTGACGGAGCTTACACGTATCCAGATGAAAGCATCATTACGTCGCTGTCTCCGATAGAGGATGTGAACTGCACGGAGTAGTTGAAGCAGACATAACTGCAGATAGCGGGGCCGCAGAGATGCGGCCTTTTTTATGCCATCGACCGCCGGTATTGCCGGTTAGCGGAGAGCGGCAACCCCAGCTGACAGCGGCTCAAGCCGGGCGGTGAAGTGGCGCAGGAAGGGAGCTTCGTAGCTCAGGTTCATGCCTTGAATCTGCTCGCGTTTCCTCCAGACTTCGAGAATGATCTCTACCGCGTAGTCAATATGGCTCTGGGTGTAGACGCGGCGGGGGATGGCTAAACGGACCAAATCCATCTTCGCGGATTTGCCGAACATCAGGGTGCCGATTTCTACCGAGCGAATGCCGCCTTCGAGATAGATTTCATTGGCCAGGGCCACGGCGGGGAAATTCTCGGGCGCGATGTGGGACAGGAAGGCGCGGGCGTCGATGTAGACGGCATGGCCTCCGGGAGGCTGCACGATGGGTACGCCTTCGGCGGCGATGTGGTTGCCCAGGTACGCGGTCGAGGCGATGCGGTATTCGAGGTAATCCTCATGCAGGGCCTCTTGCACACCGACGGCGATGGCTTCGAGGTCGCGGCCGGCGAGGCCTCCGTACGTGGTGTAGCCCTCGGTCAGGATCAACAGGTTTTTCTCCTGCTCGGCCAGGTCGTCGTTGTTGGTGCAGAGAAATCCGCCAATGTTCGCCATGCCGTCTTTCTTCGCCGACATGGTGCAGCCGTCGCCATAGCTGAACATTTCCTGGGCAATTTCTTTGGGCTCCTTATTTTCGTAGCCTTTTTCGCGGAGCTTGATGAAGTAGGAATTTTCGGCGAAGCGGCAGGCATCGAAATAGAGCGGGATGCCGTGCTTGCGGCAAACGGCGCTGACGGCTTTGACGTTTTCCATGGAGACAGGCTGGCCGCCGCCGGAGTTGTTGGTGACAGTCAGCATGACCAGGGGGACGCGGACTTTTTTCTCGCCGGCGCGCTGGATCAGATTTTCGAGCGCTGCGACATCCAGGTTGCCCTTGAAGGGATGCTTCAGGCTGGGCTGGCGGCCTTCGGGGATGACTAAGTCGACGGCCTCGGCGCCTACAAATTCTACGTTGGCGCGAGTGGTGTCGAAGTGCGTGTTGTTGGGGACTACATCCCCTTTTTTGCACATCACGCTGAAGAGAATGCGTTCGGCGGCGCGGCCCTGGTGCGTGGGGATGACGTGTTTGTAGCCGAAGATGTCCTGCACGGACGAGCGGAACTGCTCGAAACTGCGGCTGCCGGCATAGCTTTCGTCGCCCTCCATCATGGCGGCCCACTGGTGCGTGGACATGGCTCCTGTGCCGGAGTCCGTGAGCAGGTCGATGAGGACGTCGTCCGCGGGGAGCAGGAAAAGATTGTAGAAGGCGGCGCGCAGGAGTTGCTCGCGCTGGGCGCGGGTGGTCCAGTGAATGGGTTCGACGCTCTTGATGCGGAAGGGTTCAATGATGGTGCGGGGCATGTGAGTTTCTCTCTCTTCAAACACACACGCTTTGGGGGCGGTTGTCAGTGATTAATGTCACGCACTGGCGTGCTCATTCGACTTCGCATGCATAAAAACTCAGCTTTTGCATCAGGGCGTCGCTCCGCAGCTTGCGGAAAAACACATGTTTCGTATCAGGGTATCGCTTTAGCGACCCCGCAAGTCCCGCACAATCAATCGCCCCTTAGTGGGTGCTGCCGCGGGCGTTTAGCGGGCGAGGGCGCCCACTCCACACAAAACACGGTCATTACACTTTGACCGAGTCCCTTCGCTCGGCCTTCACGTACTTCACCGCGGCGGTGCGGTCCAGTTTGTCCCAGGCAAACGGTTTCCCCTGGAAGGCGCGCTTCAGCGTTCGGAATAGCACCAACGAAAAAACTTGCCGGTAGGCGAAGCGCTGCAGCCAGACCTGGCTGAGCAGCCAGGCATCTTCACGGGCTTCGGGCTGACGACGCTCCAGAGCGAAGGCTATCGATGAAGCTATGAAGTCGATGACCAGGAAGGCCCCAAAGAAAATCAGCAGGCGCTGAAAGCTGGCGGGGTCGGTCGTGTCGGGATGGAAATATTTCTGGATGAAATACCAGGCCACGCCTACGACAAACATCACGTCGATGAAGGGCGAGACCAGCGGAAGCAGAATCTGAAAGATAAGAATGTTGGGAAGCGCTACGAAGCCCAGCGCGCCTTTGCGGGCGAAGACTCCCTTGTGTTTGAAGATGGACTGCAGTATCCCAAATGACCAGCGGAAGCGCTGGCGCATCAGCGCATTCGCGCTGGTCGGAGCCTCGGTGAAGGCCAGCGCCTGATCTTCATATTCGACGCGGTAGCCGTTGCGGAGGAGCGCCATCGTCAGATCGGCGTCTTCTGCCACCGTGTCTATATGGTAGGCTCCCGCTTCGCGCACGAGCGAGGTTCTCCACGCGCCGATTGCGCCGGGGACTACGCTTACGGCTCCCATCGTATTAAGCGCGCGCCGCTCGAAATTCTGGCTGGTGATGTATTCGAGGGCTTGCCAACGGGTCCAGAGATTGACGCGGTTGCCTACTTTGGCATTGCCCGCCACTGCGGCCACTTTCGGATTGAGGAAATGCGGCACCATGCGGGCGATGGCGTCGGGAGCGATGATGGTGTCGGCGTCGATGCCTACGAAAATTTCGGCGTCGCCGATGTGCTCAAGTCCATAGTTGAGGGCTTCGGCTTTGCCTCCGTTGGGCTTAGTGAGGATGAGAACCTTGCCGGCGGCTTCTTCGGGGGCAAAGGCGCGGCGGGCGATTTCGAGGGTGCGATCTTTCGAGCCGTCGTCGATGACGATGACGCACAGGTTCGGATAATCGGAATCTAACGCGCCTTGAATGGTGCGTTCGATCACTTTCTCTTCGTTGTAGGCGGGAATGAGAACGGCAACCTGGGGATGGTAGGCGGCGATTTGCTCGGGAGTCCCGTAGACATGCGAGCGGATGCGATCGTAGATAGCGAGCACGCCTACGAAAATCAGGCGGCCGGTCATGAGTATGTCGCCCAGGAAAAAGACCAGGGTGATGGCAGTCATGAGGGCGCTGGCAATCCAGAAGCCCAGCCAATTTAATTTTGCCGACCAGTATTCGTCGGTGGGCAGAGGCGGCATGACTTCGGCTTTGGTTTTGCCCATCAACTGGTAGACCGGGACGAAGGAAAATCCCTTGGCACGCACGCCGTCGATGATCAGGGGAAGAGCCTGCACGGTGCGGGCGCGATTGCCGCCACCATCGTGCATGAGGATGATGTTGCCGCACTGCGTGTCATTGGGCTGGCAGGGAGGAAGATGGTCGAGCACGCGGGCGGCGATCTGCTGCGGGGTCAGCGGGGGATCGTCGCTCCAGTCGCGGGTGTCGATTTTATTGCCGATCGTGATGTAGCCGAGGCTCTGCGTGAGTTCGAGCGGCTTCACTTCATCCTCGGTGTCGGGCTCGGCATCGACAGAGTAGGGCGGGCGAAAGAGGTTGGTGCGAATGCCGAGGCGGCTGGAGAAAAGCTGCTCGGTCAGGTTCAGCTCGACTTTCATGTAGCGCGTGCCGATCGAGCTGATGTCGGGATGAGTGAAAGTGTGGTTGCCGATTTCGTGGCCTTCACGGTAGATGCGTTGCGTCAGATCACTGAATTTCTCGGCTTGAATGCCGATCAGGAAGAATGTTCCGGGAACGCGCTCCTGCTTCAGCACATCGAGAACTTTCGGAGTCCACTGCGGGTCGGGGCCGTCGTCGAAGGTCAGCGAGACTTCGTTCTTGCTGGCACCGTAGCGAGCCATGCGGTAAGGCTCGGGCAGGCTCTTGAAAGTTTCGCCGTCGATCAAGCCAGTCTTGGCGTCGATGGTGAGGTCGCGCTGGCCGTTGGTGGGCTTGGCCTCGATGTGCAGGATTTCGCCGCTGCCTTCCATGTCGACGTCCTGGCCCGGAGGAACGTCTTTCAGGCGATCGGAGGCATTGGCTTCTCCGGGCACGTCCCACACGCGCCAGAGGGAGCGATCTTCTGAGCCCAGGCGCCATAACGCGAACGTCTGGATCCCCAGCATTTGCGCGGCTCGCATTTCATTCAGCGCGGTGACGGCGTCGAGAAACCAGACATCGTGGCGGAAGTGATCGTCGTCTTCGTAGCTGAAATGGGGGTTGAGCGCATCTCCATCGAAATCAACATCCTCTTCGGAGTCGCGGGCGCCGATCCAGGCTTCTTGTATGGAGACGCTTTTGTCGGCCACGCCGGGCGGCAGCTTACCTTCTTTTGGCTTCTCGACCCAATCGTAGCCGTAGGCGCCAATGGCGCAGATCAGCTTCTCTTTGGGAATCTCGTTGACGGCAGAATCGAGGTTATCGCTGAACCAATCCTGCGAGGCTACGGGGCCGGGAGTTCCGCCGGGAAAATGTTCGTCATAGTTCATGATGACAACGCCGTCGGCGGCGGCGGAAATCGCTTTGTAGTCGAAATCTTCGTTGCGCACCTGCACGCTTACATAGAGCTTCATGCCCTTGGCGTGCAGGTCGCCGGAGAGTTCGTTCAATAGCTCGACGTAACCATCCTGACCTTTCTTCGGGAACGATTCGAAGTCGATCATCAGGCCGCGGTAATGATCGGAGGCCAGAAAAATGGCGACCTCGCGGCGAAATCGGGCGCGCGCCTGGGGATCATTTAAGAAGTCGGCTATCCCGGGAACGAAGTCGGTGCCGTCAAAATTCTGGACTACCGGGAAGACCTCCATGTCGGTGTCTTCCGCCTTCAGAAACTGCATGACCTTGGGGTCGACAGGACGCGCCTTCTGATTCTGGATCACGTCGAAGAGCGAGTTGGTTTCGGGATCGGAGGCTTGCAGATGTCCGTCGGGAGTGAGCACCTGCAGCCAGGTGGGAAAGAGCAGGTCGATCTGGCGGGCGTACTCGCGGAGGGAGGAATAGCTGGCGGCATCCCAAGAGACGTAGAAGGCGGCGCGGATTCCCTGCTCTGTGTTAAGCGCCAGTTGCGATGGCGCTTTGCGCAGCGCGGGATGGCGATGGCCGGCGCGCGCGATGGTGGCCAGGCGGCGCTTCTCGCGGGCTCGATCCTTTTCATTTTCTTTCAGCGCGTGGTAGGGCTTTTTTTCGGTCAGCCACGAGAGGTCCGGCAGAGGCTCGCTGCGCAGCGTGCTATAGATGAAAAAGATCAGCAGAAAAGAAAAGGCGACGGCGGCCGCGTCGAAAACGCGGCGAATCCTGCGCCACCGGGCTTGCAAGGGATCGTAAAAGACCTGTTTCGCCATTGCTTAGGGTGTATTCATCCTAAGGTCAGAGGGGCGAGGGGTCAAACGGGTGAGGCCGTCGTTGGCTATTCGCTATTCGTAGTTCGCTGTTCGCTTTCAAGTTCTTCGCTGGATATCCGGGACTTAGCGAACAGGGAAAAGCGAACGACGCGTCTTCGCTGGCACGCGGCAAATTCTCTGGTTCGCGATATATTCCCTAGGTGCTGGTCTTGATCCGCCAACATCGCTTGCTTTTTTTGGCCGTCATGGCGGCTGGGCTGGCGCTGCGGCTGCTCTTCTTTTTTTGCTTTCCGGCGATCACGGATGACTCTCACGTTTATGCCGACCTGGCCACCAACTGGCTGCGGCACGGCATCTACGGGCAGACGGCGGGTGCGCCTGCTGCTCAGAATGCGGAGAAGCACATCGTTCCGACGGCCGGGCGACTGCCCGGATATCCCGCATTCATGGCTTTGATCTTCTGGCTGTTTGGGGTGGGAAATTTTAAGGCGGTTTTGCTGGCGCAGATTTTTGTCGATCTGGGCACCTGCCTGATTATCAGCGATCTGGCGCGCCGGATGATTTCCGACCGGGCAGGTGGAATTGCGCTGGCGCTGGCGGCGCTGTGTCCTTTTCTCGCCAATTACGCGGCGGCTGTGCTTACCGAAACTTTGGAGGTTTTTTTCACCGCGCTGGCCTTTGATTGCGCGGTTGCGGCGTTGGAGCGGATGCGCGCGGGCTGGCTAACGAGCGCTGTGATTGGGTGCTGGGCTGCGGCGGGAGCGGCGATTGCGGGCTGCATTCTGCTGCGTCCGGATGGTGGGCTGGTGCTGGCTGCAGTTTTGGTCTACGTGATTTTTGCAGCGCTGACCGCGCCTCGAGGAGTGGCCCTTTCCAGCCAAGTTGCAGCGTCGTTCAAGCAACACCCTGAGGCGAAAGTGGAAACAACAACTCCGTCGATCAAATTCTTTTTTCTGAACACTTCATTTGCTGCGTTCCTCATCCTGGTGATCGTCACGGCATTCGCTTTAGCCCCGCTGGTTCCGTGGACACTCCGCAACTTCCGCACGCTGCATCAATTCCAGCCGCTGGCTCCGAGATATGCCAATGATGCCGATGAACTGGTGCCCCGCGGCTTCAACCGCTGGACCAAGACCTGGATTCTGGATTATGCGTCGGTCGAGGAAATCTACTGGAACATGCCCGGCGACAAAATCGACGCGACGAAACTGCCTGCACGCGCCATGGAAACGGAGGAAGAAGAGACGCCACGCTGGCGCTGATCGCAGACTACAACGACGGCGCCGATCTGACGCCAGAGCTGGATACTCGCTTCGAGCAGTTGGCGGCGGAGCGCATTCACGCGCATCCTCTGCGCTATTACCTGATCCTGCCGGTGCTGCGCGTGGCGGATATGTGGCTGCGTCCGCGCACCGAACTGCTGCCTTGCGATCCGCGCTGGTGGGAATTGAACGACGAAGCTCGCCACTCGGTCACCAGCATCGGCCTGGGGTTGCTCAACCTGGCTTATGTGGGAGCGGCTTTTCTGGCGCTTATTCGGCGGCCTTCGCGAATTCGCTGGATGGGATTGCTGGTTCTTTTCTTGCTGATGCGGTCGGCGCTTTTGCTGACGATAGAAACTCCGGAGCCTCGTTATACGCTGGAGGGGTATCCGTTGGTGATCGTGCTGGCTTCGGCTTGGTTGGCGGGAGTTGGACGGTTTCGACCCGTGGTGGGGCAAAGCCCCCACCACTCAAAAATCTAATTCAACTGGCTAGGATAGCGGTGAGTCGGTCATGCGGAAACGGGTGCGGACATGCTCGGAGAGAAGTTCGATGGCTCCGCGATTAGCTACGGGATCGGCCTTCGCCAGATACTTCATGGCTTCCACCAACATCTTCTGGCCGTCGACGTAACGGGGGTCGGCGGTGCGTTCACGCTTCCTGCGTGACAAATCGGGAGGAACGGTAATCGTAAAAACTTTAGCCATGTCCACTCAACTTTCAAGGACTCTTGTGCAGTATATCGTTACGGAACGCGATTTACAGCTTGTTTCTATTGGTTCGCGTGCAGTTTTCGATCGGCAAAAGATCATCCTTGCGGCACGAATTTCGTTTTGCCATTGGTCTTTAGTCTAAAAGCGTCGGCGGGGAGCTTCTGGTTGACGTGAATGTTCGAATATTTTGCCATGCGGTAGTTGCCGCTGGATTCAAAGAACTGCTGCTGCACGGAAATGCCCATCTTCGGATCGATCCAGAGAAGGATGCGGCTGATGTTGTTGCGCAGGCGAACGGATTTGGGGATCAATTCCAGTTTGTCGGCGGCTGCGCCGTTGACGGTCTCTGTGCCCATGGCTCTGACGTCGTAGGAGCTTTGCAGGTCTTTGCCGCTGCCGCCGAAGCCCAGGACGAGAAAACTTTCGACGTCGCTGCGATGTTTGCTGGCGTCGTACTGGTCGACCTCGTTGGCCTTGGGCATGAAGACCTGCACTTTTCCGTCGCCGTAAATGACGTACTTGGGATTGGGCGCGACGAAATCGGCTGCCATTTGTATTTCGCCGCCCGCGCGCCGGAAATAAATCTTCCCTTTTTCCGTGTCGACCTCCTTGATGACCGCGTCGTATTGATCCCAGGCTACGTCGGCTTCGGCGCTGGTGAATTTCTTGGCGGTGGCATCCATCTGGGCGAGAACGTGCTCCAGTTCGGGGGACTCGCCGACAATCTGGGCTGGGGCTGGGCTGGAGAGAAGGCCACTGGCAACCGCGGCTCCGAGAACTAGCGATTTGAAAATGTCTCTCATTTTCCTGCCCGTGGGGATTTCAACAAACCTGACACTCTCTCCTATTCTTTTTCCACCGAAACCTTGTAGCTGACGGGCTGCCCCACAGGATCACGGAGAGTCTCGACGTTAGTGATGCTGACTGCGCCGGCTATGGGCTCGATGATCTGTTCCAGTTGGCGGCGCACGTCCTGGCCCGGCGCGGTGTTCACGGCCGAGGCCTGGATCTGGTAGATGAATCCACCCTTCTCGCCGGGAATCACAACCACGCCGGTGAGATGCGGATTGTGCTCGACTGGTTTGTCTTTGAAATTGATGAAGTGCGGGGAGACGAAGATAAAAATCAGGATGAGCGTGACCATGATGTCGTAATGCAGGCTGCCGCGCTCGTAGGACCAGAGAATGTATCCGCGAATTGTGCGCCAGAGTGAGCCCATGGAGGAGACGGCGCCGGGCACCGTCGAGGCTTCAGATTGCTGCCAGTGTATGGGGGAATTCATCGTATAGCAAATCTCCAAATCATTTTGGTGGCGCGGGGATCGCGGGAATGACGTCGGTTCTCATATAACTCTGCAGCGCCTCGGGAATGCGAACGCTGCCGTCGGCCATCTGATAATTCTCGACGATTGCCACCCAGGTGCGTCCGACGGCGAGCGCGCTGCCGTTTAACGTGTGGACGAATTCGGTTTTGCCCTTGCCTTCGGGACGATAACGGATATTGGCGCGGCGCGCCTGGAAATTTTCGAAATTCGAGCAGGAGGAAATTTCGCGGAAGAGATTCTGTCCGGGCAGCCAGACTTCAAGATCGTAAGTCTTCGCCGACGTGAATGACATATCGCCGGTGGAAAGCGCCATTACGCGATAATGCAGGCCCAGTTTTTGCAGCACGGTTTCGGCGTTGTGGGTTAGTTTCTCCAGTTCATCGTAGGAAGTTTCGGGGCGCGAAAATTTCACCAGTTCGACTTTTTGAAATTGGTGCTGGCGAATGATTCCGCGGACGTCTTTGCCGTAAGATCCCGCTTCGCTGCGAAAACAGGGAGTATAGGCCGTGAGCGAAATTGGCAGGCGGGCAGCGTCTAGAATTTCATCGCGATATAGATTCGTAACGGGAACCTCGGCGGTTGGAATCAACCAGAGATCTTTTTCGCCGTGCGGCACGCGAAACAGATCGGCGGCAAATTTGGGCAACTGGCCGGTGCCGTACATGGAATCGGAATTCACCAGGTAGGGAGGCAGAACTTCGGTGTAGCCATGCTCCCCGGTGTGAAGATCGAGCATGAAATTGGCCAGGGCGCGCTCGAGGCGCGCGCCCAGCGCCCAGTAAACGGCGAAGCGGGCGCCAGATAATTTTGCCGCGCGCTCCAGGTCGAGAATTCCCAGTTGCTCGCCTAATTCCCAATGCGGCTTGGGCTTGAAGTCGAATTGCGGAGGAGCACCCCAGCGGCGGGCCTCAACGTTGCTCTCCGCACTTGTTCCCACCGGCACGCTGTCGTGCTGAATATTCGGAATCGAAACCAGAATCTCGCGCAGACGCGCTTCCTGTTCGGCGGCCTTCTTTTCTGACTCGGCAATTTGCTCGCGCAGTTCTTTAGTCTCGTTGATTTGCGCGGAGGCATCCTGGCCGCTCTTTTTCAGTTTCGCAATCTCTTCGGTGGCGCGGTTGCGGCGCGCCTGCAGCGTTTCAGAGGCGGTGATGGCCTGACGGCGTTCGG
This sequence comes from uncultured Acidobacteriaceae bacterium, assembly GCA_963775845.1. Classification (GTDB taxonomy): domain Bacteria; phylum Acidobacteriota; class Terriglobia; order Terriglobales; family Acidobacteriaceae; genus Acidiflorens. The sequence goes on from CAVZKN010000003.1 coordinate 1,609,556, forward strand.
CATCGATGGCGCTGAAGTCTTTTAGAACCTCGGCGGGATGCATACCGCGCTGACGCAGCTTTTCCTCCACCAGTGGCAGGTGGTCGCGAACAAAATTCAGATCAAGCATGACTGCTTTAACTTTAGCTGAAAAGGACCGGTTCGTGCACGACCACGCGCAAAATCCTGAACCGCGGAGAACGCTGAGTGCGCGGAGACAACCTCCGGAAATCGTCCCTGCGTTTTCTGCGGTTAAAGTCTCTTGTCCTGTAAACTAACTCGCAATGAGACTTCCCCGCTCCTTGTATGTCGCGCTCCTGATGCTCGGAGCGTTGCTATGTTCTTCTTCGCTTTCGTTCGCCTCGGCTTATAATGCGCGTCCCAAGTTGGTGGTCGTTATCGTGATTGATCAGTTTCGCGGCGATTATCTGGAGCGTTATCACGACCAATTCGGCGAGGGAGGGTTTCGCCTGTTTATGGATCGCGGCGCCTACTTTACCGATTGCAATTACGATTACGCCAATACGCGCACCGCTCCCGGGCACGCTACTTTGTTTACCGGGAGCTATACCAGCGGACACGGGATCGTGGCCAACGAATGGTGGGATCCACGAAAGAAGAAGCGCGTCACTTCGGTCGAAGACGACACCACAAAACTCGTCGGCAGCAAAAATGCCGGCCCGGGCGCGTCTCCGCGTAACCTGATGAGCGATACCCTCGGCGACGAAATGAAGCTGGCTACGGCAGGCAAGGCCCGCGTGTTTGCCGTTTCATTGAAAGATCGCGCGGCGGTGCTGCCGGCGGGATTTTCCGGAGACGGGGCTTACTGGGTCGATCCGCAAAGCGGCGACTGGATTACGTCTACTTATTACCGGTCCGATCTGCCGCAGTGGGTGCGCAACTTTAATGGCGGCAATCCTGCAGAAGGGCGCGCTGCGAAATATTGGAATCGCGAGTGGAAGGACAAGGACAATGAGGGGACAATTCTGGGATCGACCGCGCCGCGCAAATCCAAAGATGGAACCGCGGCCGGCTTCTACGAGGTCGTCGGTTCGACTCCTTTTGCCAACGATTACGAATTTGATTTCGCTCGCGAATTGGTGGTGTATGAAAAGCTGGGCGCGGGGCCGGCAACGGATCTGCTGGTGATCAGCCTTTCGGCGAACGACATTCTTGGACACCAGGTTGGACCGGATTCTCCGCAGATGCGCAGCATGGCGTTGGAGATGGATCGGCAGCTGGCGGAATTCTTCGACTTCCTTCGTCATCAGATCGGGATGGCTAGCGTGTGGATGGCGCTCTCTGCCGATCATGGGATTGCCCCTCTGCCGGAATTTGCCAAGACCCTTCGCCTGCCCGCGGCCAATCTTGATGCGAAGGCATTGCGCGAACAAATCAATTCCCTGCTCGCAAAAAAATATGCCAAGAAGGCCGATTATGTGCTGGAACTCGATTATCCGATGGCTTGGCTGAACGCGGAGGCGTTTGCCGGAACCGCGGGCGCCAAAGACGAATCGGTCGCCGAAGGCGATGTGGGCGACGCGATGAAGCAACTAGGATGGTCGGGATACTTTACCAAGTCGGGGTTGGCGCGCGGAGACATTCCTCCGACGGAGATGGGACGCCGCTACGCTCACAGCTACTCTCCTGAGGGCGGATTTTATGTGATGGGGATTCCGGCGCCGTTTCAGGTTGGAGTCGCTAAGGGCACCGATCACGCCACGCCTTTTACTTACGATACGCATGTGCCGCTGGCTTTTTACGGGCTCGCCTTTCAGCCGGGAATTTATCGCATGCACGCGGAGCCGGTCGATCTGGCGGTAACGCTCGCTTCGCTGCTCGGAATCAACGCGCCTTCGGCGGCGACGGGAAGAGTACTCACCGAGGCGCTTGCGCCACCGCGCTTTTCTGCACCATTGCCCGCCCAATCGCCCGCGCCATCCTCGGTACAACCCGCCGCGCCTTCTAACAATCCGCCCAGGGGAGTTAGCCAATGACGCCGTTGGGCAATCCCGATCTTAGCGTCAGCTTCGCGGGCATCGACCTCAAGAATCCGATCATCGCGGCTTCCGGCACTTTCGGATACGGCATCGAGTTCGAAGACATCGTTCATCTCGACCGGCTGGGCGGACTGATTGTGAAGGGGCTGTCGAAAGAGCCGATGACGGGCAATCCTCCGCCGCGGCTTTATGAAACAGCGGCGGGAATGCTCAACGCCATCGGCTTGCAGAATATCGGCGCGCCTGCGTTTCTGGCGGAGAAGCTTCCGGCGCTGCGCGGGAAAAAGAACGTCGTCGTCTTCGCCAATGTTTACGGATTCACCCGCGCCGATTACGAGCAGACGATTGAGATTCTGAATCAGGGCGAAGGCATCGCGGCTTACGAAATCAATGTCTCCTGCCCAAATACGGCGCATGGAGGTATTCAATTCGGCAGCGATCCGCTGCTGCTTGACGAAGTCGTGCGGACAGCGAAGCGCGTGGCGGCGCGGCCTGTCATCGTGAAGCTGTCTCCGAATGTGACGTCGATCGCGCAGATGGCTTACGTAGCGCAAGAGGCGGGAGCGGATGCCATCTCGCTGGTGAATACGTTTGTAGCCATGGCGATCGATCCGGAGACGCGGCGGCCTCGCATTGCGAATGTTACGGCGGGCCTGTCGGGGCCGGCGATCAAGCCTATTGCCTTGCGCATGGTTTATGACGCGGCGCGGGCGGTGAAGATTCCGGTGATTGGGATGGGCGGAATCACCACTCCCAGCGACGTGGTCGAATTTATGCTCGCAGGGGCGACGGCGGTCGAGGTGGGAACGGCCAGCTTTTTTGATCCCGTGGCGACGGAGAAGCTGGTCGAGGAGTTGACAGAGTATTGCCGCGAGCACCGCATTGAGCGCCTTCGCGAGTTGAGGGGCGGGCTGCTGATTGATTGAGGCTGTGTGGAGTATACTGTGGAGTAGATTCCACATCATGCAAATCGTTCAAATCGTGCTCGATAAAAAGCTGTTACACGCCGCCGACCAAGCCGCGAAACGGACGCGGCGAAACCGGTCGGCCCTGGTGCGCGACGCGCTGCGGGAACATCTCCTTCGGTTAGAACTGCGAGCCCGTGAAGAGCGCGACCGCCAGGGCTACTCGCGACATTCTCAGGCCGACGCGGAAGCGCTGGGCTGGGAATCGGAGGCCGCGTGGCCGGAAAGATAGCCCGAGGCCAGATCACTCGAGGTGACGTTCGGCTCTACCAGTTTGCGGCGCCGGACAAAAAACGGCCGGCCCTCGTGCTCACCCGCAACAGCGCCATCGCCTATCTATCCACAGTCACGGTTGCGCCGGTCACTTCCACGATTCGCGGCGTGCCCTCGGAGGTCGTTCTGAACGAGGAGGACGGTATGAAGCCTCCGTGCGCGGTGAACCTGCACAATGCAGTGACGGTGTCGCAACAGCGCCTGGGGAGACGAGTGGCCCAACTTAGTTCTGCACGAATGAATGAGGTGTGCGCCGCTCTGCGGTTTTCTTTGGGGTGCGATTCGGACTAATTAGTGGGAACGTTCCTGTCCCCGGATTATTCCGGGAGTTCCAAAATTGGGGGGGGCGGGCTGCCACAGAATTAGGACAGTGCCGAAATTTCCTCCTAAAACCATGATTCTAAAGATAGGAGCCAGTTATTTTTTCACCACATCGCTCGGTGTTGATTTGAGTCGGGAACGCTACTGGTCCACGCTATCGTCCGCTGGCGTGCCAGATTGAGCCTGGGGACTGGTAGTTGAGGCCTTCGCCCCAGGCCAGGTGCGAGTCTCCGTGGTTATCGATGGTTAGGCCGAAGTAGTCTCCGAAGGGGAAGCGGAAGCCGGGCTGAGCTATGTATTTGTAGCCGGGAACGTAGTTCGAGATTTTTATTTCCTCTCCCCAGGTGGCGCCGCCATTGCTCGAACTGCGGTAGTAGGTGTTCCAGAAGGGAAAGTTTTTGGTGGTGTTGCGGGCATCCATCCAGGCAATGCGGACGTCGCCGGCGGCTCCTGCGGCTACGGCGGGAAAGCCGTGCTCGACGCCGGGGGCGGCGGCGGAGACGCTTACTTTCGGCAGCCAGTTTTCTCCTCCGTTGGTCGAGGAGGAGAAATACATTCGCTGCGGGCCAAGCGGGGTGTTGCCGGCGTTCCAGAGCGCGTAGAGGGTGCCAGCGGCATCGGAGGTCAGCGACACTTGCGCTCCGAGAAACCCCTCGCCGCATTCTTCATCTTTATCTTTGCAGTCAGGAGCGGCGGCGGAGACATCGAGCAGAGATGTGGTCCAAGTCTTGGCGGCGTCGGTCGATTTCGCGATGTAGAGGTTGACCGAGCCGCGCGCGCCTCCAGCCTTGGAATACGAGGCCCAGGCGAGATACGCGTTGCCTGCGGGATCGACCGTGGCCGCACCGAGCAGCGACCATCCGGGACGGCTGTCGGCATTGACGCGCGCCGGGATGAAGCTGCGGCCGGCATCCTGCGAGGCGGCTACCCAGACTTCTTCGTCATGGTTGAAGGCCACGTAGACGCCCTGGCCGTGGACGGCTAGCGCGGGCTTGTCGAGTTCAACGTTGCTGCGGACGGCTAAGGTGAAATTCCAGGTGGCTCCCGAGTCGACGGACTTCGCTAGCATTACGGCGCGCTTTGCGTTTTGCAGCCAGGCGGCGTACACGGTGTGGTGGTCGATGGGATCGACGGCAATCTGAGCGTCGAACTGGCCGGAGCCGGTTTCAAGCATGACGTGCGGAGGCTGCCAGGTCTTGCCGTTATCGTTGCTTGCGACCAGCAGCATGGCAGGGACGCTGCAATTTTTGCAGTCGGGCAACTGGCCGTAATGAGGATAGAGAACGTAGATGTGGCCCGCGTTGTCGGCGGCGATGGATGGCTCCCATTGATCGCCGGTAGTGAGGCCTACGCGCTTTTGTCCAGAGAATTGGGGCGCGGCGGCCCAGGCTGCGCTGGCTAGGACTAGAAGCAGGAGCAAGAGTCGCGCGGGTTGGGCTAGGCGCACATTCCGGGATGCGGGTTGGGAGTAGACGGGGTGCATGCAAACCATCACGAGCACAACGGGGCGGGGGAAATAGCAAAAACCCTTGCAGTGGAACTTTACCCTGAAGGGCTGGGCTGGGTCAACCTTTTGCTGACTAGGGCAGCGGAGACGGGGCAAGCCCCGTCTCGACAGCTTCAGTGTTAGTGGTTTAACACCTGGCCGATGGTCACGATGTCGACCAAGCCAGAGCATCCGTAGAGGACCGGCAGAATGCGGTTCGGCGGATACTTGCGGCGCAATTCGGCGACCCGGTCGGTGCCTGCACGATACGCGGGAAGATACATTCGGCCGAGGAGCGGATGCTGGCCCCACGCGCCGGAGAGCTTGTCGGCGCGCTCTTCGGTAACCAGAAAATCCTGGCGCAGAGTTTTGGCTACTTGTTCGCGGGGCACTTTTTCTCCCCAGGTTAAATAAGAGGATTGATTTTTGGCGTCGTCTTGCAGCAAGGCGAGAAGGACACCTATCTGCAGATCTTCGTCGGGCAGTTGGTCGATTTCTGTGACTCCGTGGGCGATGAGGATGGCGTTGTTGGCTATGCCCTCGAAGAGCGTGGCGGCGCGGGTGTTCATGGTCAGGACCGAGGCTTCGAATCCGGCCTTGTGGTGGACATAATGATCCTGCAGATAGGCGAAGGTGGTGACGTGGCCGGGCACAACTTCGTGGCTCACTAGTTGCTCGAACTCGGGCACCGAAATTTGCAGCGAGGCGTTGATCTCGTAGCTGGCTTCGTATTTCGGAGAGCCGTCGGCGTTGCGGGCCCGTCCTATGTAATTCATGGAGCCGGAGAACCAGGCATCTTTGATGGGGAGAAAGTCGATGTTCGCGCGCGGCACGGGCTTGAGTTCTTGCGGGAGATACGGCAGCAAATTCTTGGCGCTCAGGTTGTCGAAGTGGGCGATTACGGCGGCTCCCAGGGCGCGGACGCTGGCCATGGGGACTACGCGGTCTTTACGCCAGGCATCGACGGCTCCGAGAACGCCGGACGCACCTGAGGTTGCATATCCGGCGCGGCCGAGCAATTCTGCTACGCGCTCGCGCTTGGCTTGCGGCTTGGAGGGCTCGGGCGGGCGGCCGGTTGAGGATTCGACGCTGCGCTCGTAGGGAACAGGCTTGCCCTTGCCCAGGATTTCCATGGCGAGGTCCCACATGGTTTCCAGACACCCCGCGAGGCCTTGCAGGTAGGGGCCGCGCATGCCGGTGATCTTTTTGGCTTCATCGCTGATTCCGGCGATAGCTTGTGGGATATCGACCTGATGGAGATATTCTTCTACGGCTTTGCGGTCGATAGTTTTGCCACCGACACCTCCGGTCTCGCGCACGCGCGCGGCCGCGGGAACGGTATACGCGGCGGGCAGCGGCTCATCGGAGAACCAGGAGTCGGCGATGAAACGTCCGGTGCCGGAGGGACACATGACGTCGCCTCCCCAAATTGTGTCGATACCTAGAACTGCGTCGCCAACGTATTTTGCGGTTTGATCCATTTTTGCGGTTGGATGTTTTGCGGTTTGATGCATCACGCCTCCTTCTCTTTCTTCAGGGAACCGAACCAGACGTACAGGCACAAGCCTATAAAGAACAATACGGACACGGATTGCGAGACTGCCATATTGTCGTAGAACGGAGTTTGAATCCATTCTTCCTTAAAACTTGGGAGCACGCGCAGCGCTGCGCCGATTACGCCGCCTAGCGCGCCACCGGCCATCAAGCCGCCGGCGAGGATGATGCCGCGTTCGCGAATGGTCTTGCCGTGCTCGCCGCCAATTTTTTCGCCGCGCTTATTTACGAGGTGGGAGAGGAATCCTCCAGCCAGGATTGGCGTGGTCAACTGCAGGGGGAGATAGATTCCCAGCGCGAAGACCATGGAGGAGAGGCCCAGCATCTCGAGCACTACTGTGACCATGGCGCCGATGCCGAACAGCATGTAAGCGACAGGCTGTCCGCTCATGAATCCTGACACGATTGCTTTTAGCGCGGAGGCCTGAGGGGCCACCAAAACCTGGCGCACATCGCCGGGCGCGGCCTCTCCGAACTGGAAGGCCTTGGCGAGAAGGATGATGGTTAATCCGGCGGTAATGGACGCGGCGAAGACGCCAATGAACTTTACTTTTTCCTGGGCCGCGGGCGTCGAGCCCACCCAGTAACCGGCTTTCAGGTCGGTGATGAATTGTCCTGAGGCGCAGAGAGCTACGCACACCATTCCGGCGAGGGCCATCACGAAGAACATGCCGGTGGTTCCGGAGAGTCCGAACTTCAGCAAGACTACGGCGGAGACGATTACAGTCAGCAGAGTCATGCCACTGGCGGGATTGTTTGCAGTGGTGGCGATGGCGTTGGCGGCCACCGTGGTGAAGAAGAACGAGAAGAGGAGCGTCAGCGCCAGGCCGACGGCCACTACCGTCCATGAAACGTGGAGAAATCCAAAGAAGGCTGCCACTGCGATGGCTCCGATTACCACGCCGAGAAGAATAGTAATGATGGGAATGTCGCGGTCTGTGCGTTCCGTATGCTGCGCTTCGCCGTGGCGAAAGGCATGCACCGCGATGCCGAAGGCTCCGACGACAATACGCAGCGATTTGAGGATGCCGACCAGACCGGCGGTCGCGATGGCGCCTACTCCTATAAAGCGAACGTAATTGCGATAGATGTCGAGCGCGGTCATGTGCGAAATGGGAATCGTCGCGGGATAGACGACGACCTCGCCCATGTGGCTGCCGATGAACCAGACCAGCGGCACGAGCACGAAGTTCACGAGAACGCCGCCGGCACAAAAGACCAGCGCGATGCGAAGGCCCATCACGTAGCCGAGGCCGAGGATGAATCCTACGGCGTCGAAGTTGAAGACCATGCGTCCGCGGTCGGCGAGCGAGCGCACCACGGGCACGAATTGGAAGTTGAGATACTCCTTCCAGACGTGAAAAGTGGTCACGAAGAAATCATGGATTGCGGCGATGACAGTGGCCTGCAACAGCAGTTTGGCTTGCGAGCCGCCTTTTTCTCCGGTGACTAGGACTTCGGTGATGGCCGTGGCCTCGGGAAAGGGAAACTTGCCGTGCATTTCGCGCACGAAGTAGCGGCGCAGGGGGATGACGAAGAGGACGCCGAGGCAGCCTCCGGCGAGACAGATGAAGATGGTTTGAACGGGATGCGGGTCGAGGTGAAGAATGTAAAGCGCGGGCAAGGTGAAAACTGCACCGGAGACGACGGCGGCGGAGGCTCCGCCGAGGCCGGTGATGATCATGTTTTCGAGCACGGTCGAACGCCGCTGGTAGACGCGCGCCAGGCCGATGGCGAGGATCGAGATGGGGATCGCCGCCTCCATGCCCTGGCCGACTTTGAGTGTGGAATAGGCCGACGCTACGCTGAAGAAGATACACAGCAACGTTCCCCACATCACCGCGCGCCAGGTGACTTCCGGCGGCGCGATACTCGGAGGCACCAGCGGTATGTAGACTTCGCCGTCTTTCAGCGGCAGGTATGCGTTGTCGGGAAGAGACTTGGTTTCAACTTCGGGCATGAATGAACAAGCTCCTGAAACTTTAACTTTGCGATCTCCTGGCCGCAAACGCAGGCCTTCGCTTCGACCTATCGTAATCCTCAGGAAGAAGGACACCCATTATCACATTGGGGAGTCGAATTGCGGCTGCCTACTTTCGCCGCTACTTCCTGAAATGCGGAAGAACTTCGTCGCCGAATAATTTTGCCTGCCCGGTGCGGTCGTCTCCCCAGATTTCCAGCATGAGGTGGGTACATCCGGCGGCGCGATATTCCTCGATTCTTTGAATGCACTCTTCGGGCGTGCCTGCTATGGGGCAGACTTTGCGCAGCAGTTCGTCGCTCACGGCTTGTGCAGCGGCTTTGCAGCCGGCTTTTTCCATGGCGTCGGCGACGGGCTGCAACTCTTCGAAGGTAATGCCGGCAGATTCCAACAACATGTCGGCGGAGCCTTTGATGTTTTGCACTTTGTTGGCTAGATACATAGCGGCTTGCTCGCGCGCTCCTTCTTTGCCTTTTTTGGAATCGCGCGCGATGCTGCCGACGATCACGCAGCCCAGGATCAGCGGGGCTGGATCTTTGCCAGCTTTGGCTGCGCCCTCTTCCATATTTTTCTTGGAGTAGCGCACGAAGGCGGGCGTCGTGATCGAGGCGGTGAGCAGTCCGTCGCCGAGGGAGCCACTCAGGCGCTGCATGGCGGGGCCGGTTCCGGCTACATAGATGGGAGGAACTTTGCGCGTGATATCCGCATCGCTCCTGAGCGGCGGAACGCTGGTTTTGAAAACCTTGCCTTGATAATCGAACTTGTCGCCTTGCAGGACGCCACGGACGATTTCGATGCTCTCGCGCATCACCGTAGCCGGTCCGATTTTTTCTCCTTCGCCCTCGCCAATTTCTTTCATGAAAATCTTTGAAGCGCCCAAGCCCAGCAGAAAGCGATCGCCCGCCAGATCCTGCATGACGCGGGCTTCCATGGCGATCTGGACGGGATGGCGCGTGTAGGGAGAGATGATTCCCCATCCCAATTGAATACGTTTGGTGTGGCTGGCGATAACGGCGAGGATGGCGGTGGAAGAGCGGGCTTCGAAGGAATGCTTGCGCCACCAAGGATAGGCTTCGGCGATCCAGAAGGTATCGAAGCCGGCATCTTCGCAGGCCTTGGCCATGGCCAGCGTTTCGTGGACGGGCTCCATGCTGAGCTGGAGGACTCCGAGATTGAAGGGGATGGGCATAGGCCGTTCTCAATTCTTAGTTCTTCGACAAAGACCTGACACCTTGCGGACTGTCATTCTGGGTCGCTCCAACTGTGCTCCAATCCTTTGATCAACTCCCACATTGTTCTATTGAGAGGCGTGGTTATTCCAGTCTCTTCGCCTGCTTTGACGATTGCTCCATTCATGAAATCTACTTCGGTCGGGCGCCTGGCTTGAATGTCTTGCAGCATCGAGGCCCTGTGCTTTCCGGGAGCGTTCGCCCCTTTTTGCACGAACGCTCTCGGGTCTCCGTCCAGTTCGATGCCCAGCGCTGTGGCTACGGCTTCACCTTCGTCGATCAAGTCGCTGAACAATTGTGCGGTCGCGGGGAACCTGGCGGCGGCTCCGTGATGCAACTGGGTGAGGGCTCCCACGGGATTGGTGGCGGCATTGAAGATCAGTTTTGTCCATTGCGCTCCGCGCGCATCTCTCAGCGCGATCGTGTTCATGCCGGAGCGCGTCAACAAGCCGGCGAGCTCTTCTACTTTCGACATCGGTGTGCTGGTTGGCTCGAAGGGGCCGATCCAAGTGTCGCCTTTGATGTCGAAGCCGATGTGGCCGGGATTGATGGAATGTCCGGCGGGGAAAGTAGTGCCGCGGATTACGCGCTTCACATGCTCGGCGATAATTTCTTCGTTGCCCACTCCATTTTGCACCGAGCAGACCGCGCTCGACTCGTCGAAGGCGTGGGCGACTTGCGCGATGGCTCCGCGCGTGTGGATGGCTTTGGTGGCGACGATGCCGTAGTCGCAGCGGGGAAGATCGCGGGGATCGCTGGTGGCATTGAGTCGCACGGTGAAGTTGGCAGCTCCGGAGATTTGCAGGCCCCGATCGCGAATCGCTTCGACATGCTCTTTCCAGACGTCGAAGGCCCAGACTTCGGCCTCGCCTCTTTGCGCGAGATGCGCGGCGAAGAGGCTGCCGACCGCGCCGCAACCGATGATGCAGATTTTCAGCAAAATTGCTTTTCCTAAGGGCGCCGCTTGACGCTTCCCACTAAAAAGTCTGACGGGGCAAGACCCGTCTCTATCGAACGTCTCGCGTCTCTCCGCCGTTGTAAAATTTCCACGGCACATCGGCGAGACATTCACCTTCGGTCTTGCCGATTCTATAGGTGTCTTGCGTGTATAGGCAGACCTTGCCCTCCTGATCGACTACCTGCGGATGAAGCGAGAAGATCATGTTCTCTTCGAGTGGAACGTCGCTGTGCGCGCCGATTGCGGGATACTCCAGCATGGTCGTGCCGATGCTGTGGCCCGAGAGATGTCCAAGGGCGAAGCCATGCCGCGCAAACGTTTCGGCAACCGAGCGATGGACGGCCGAGGCCAGTTCGCCGTGACGCATCAACTGGCGCGCCGCCTCCATCGCGAGTGGATAGGCCTCCGCCATTTTCTGCGTGGTTGCGCCGGGCTTGCCCTGAATCAGCGGGCGCGAAAATTCAACCCAGTAGCCCCCGGCTCCGGTTACCTCCAGCGAATAAAGAAGAAGATCATCGGCGGCAACTTTGCGATGGCCCGGAACTTTGAAATAGGCATTGGCCTCGCCATGTTCTCCGGAGAGCAGAATGTTCATCATGCGCGGGCCGGCTCCGCGGGCGAAGAAGCGTTCGACCGCGGGCGCCATGATTTCAGCCTCCGTCTTGCCGGGCTGGTACGCGGCGACCAGCGCCCAGAATCCATCGACCACGATATCCATTGCGTCGCGCACTTCGATGAGTTCTTCTTCACTCTTGACGGCGCGGGCCATGTCGAACTCCTTGTCGAAGGGGACAAGTTCGAACGGAGCTTGCGCGAGTTCGCGATAGTCGCGCACGGCCATGACGAAATTCATGCCGTAAACGCCGATGCGCTTCCAGTGGCGCTCGACAGCGCGATCACGCAGCCACTGGCCAGGAATGTCGGGCCAGACTTGATCTCGTATCCATGGCTTTTTCTTATCGCCGATCCAGCGCGCTTCGCGCGGGAAGACGAGCGTGGGCTCGGCCTCAAGCGGGATGAGGACATAGACGTAACGGTGAACGATTTCGAAGCCGGAGGCGTAGAAGACTGCACCTTCAAAGCCGGCGTATTGATTGCCGCAGACGATGAGCGCATCGAGTCCGGCGGCGTGCATGCGGTCGCGGATATTTTTGTAGCGGCGGTCGATTTCGTTTTGCGTTGGCACCGGGTTTCCACCCATTAAATTCTTGTAGAGAGCGGTTCAGCGCATCGGTTTCGCGGACGAAGGCGGGGCAAACCCCGTCTCTACACGGCCACTCCGCACAATTCTGCGGCGGTTAGAGCGTAAATCTTGGTGATGTCCACTAACGTTTGAATGCGAACTTTTTCTCCCTCCTTGTCGCGCGGGCCGCTAGAGGGACCGTAGTTCACCGTCTCGATTCCGTAACGGCTGAGCACGCTGGCATCGGAGCACCAGGTCACCACTTCCCTCTCCGCCGCTTTGCCGGTGATCCGCTTGTGGTTGCGATCGATGGCACGGATCATTTCGTGATCCTCGCTGATGCGCGCGCCGGGTACCGAAACGTAGGTTTCAAATTCGAGGCCCCAGGCGGGGTGAGTTTTTTCCAGCAACCAGAAGAGCCGCTGAATGTCGCGTCGAGCTTCGGCCATGGGAATACTTGGCGGAACACGCACGTCGAGGAACAGGTCGGTCTTTTCAGGAGTGCGGCTGGCGCGCCAGGCGTGGCCGCCGCGAATGCCTCCTAAGTTCACCAGTGCTTTTTTGCCGGCGTAGCGAGCTTTCTTTTCCCATCGCTCGATCCAATTCAGAATTGGCGGCATGAGTTCGATCATGCGGCGAATGGAATTCATCTCTTCGCGACCTTCACAGAAAGCGGTATGAACATAAATGCCGGTGCAGGAGATGCGCACCCACATCGAACCGAAATGTTCGAGGACGACATGCATGTCGGTTGGCTCGCCGAGAATGCACATGTCGGGGAGGACTCCGTGGTTGACGAGGTAATGGGTGCCACATCCGTAGCCGCGATATTCTCTGCCTTGGAATTCTCCCCACTGCGTTTTTTCAATTTCGCCGGCGACCGCGGCGATGATGAGATCGCCCTTCAGTCGCACTCCGGCACGCTGCAAAGCTTTCACGGCGTGGGTGTAGCAAACCAGCGCACCTTTCATGTTGTAGATGCCGAGGCCGTAGACGAATCCGTCTTTGATGACGGCTTGCGGCTTGTACCCAGGGCCGGTCAGAAATTCTTCGCGGCCGGTGTTGGAAGTATCCATGTGGCCGTTGAACATCAGGTTCTTGCCGCCGCCAGTGCCTTTCCAGCGGCCGACCACGTTGGCGCGGGATTCTTCTACTTCTTGCCAGGTGACCTCGAGTTTGAGCGTTTGCAGCGTGTACTGCATATACTGCGCCATCTGCAGCTCTTCGCCGGTCGGGCTGGGGATGTTGATCACGTCCGTTGCCATGGCGACGATTTCGTCTTCGCGCACTTCAGCGAGGATGCGGTCCACTAGTTTGGGATCGAGTGCGCGCTTCGGATTTGTGGATGCGAGTGGCACTTTTATGAGTTCTCAGTTCTTAGTTCTTCGATCTTCGTTCTTGGTGATGCTTTGCCAGACGGAAGTCGTCTGGATCGGTGCATAATTTTTCATTGCCGGTTTGAGTGATCAGGAAATTATCTTCCAGGCGCAGACCTCCGCCGCCCGGCCAGTAGATGCCGGGTTCGATCGCCAGCACCATTCCTTTTCTGATTGTGCCGGTGCCGGCCTGATGTGCGTAGGGCCATTCGTGGGCGCGCGCGCCTACTCCGTGGCAGATGGGATGCGAGGGCTGTCCGGGATATCCGGCTTCGGCGATGCGAGCACGAATCAGTTTATCGAGTTCGGGAAAACTGGCGCCCGCTTGCGCGAAATCGACCGCGGTGCCGAACACGTTTAGCAGAAGATCGAGCAGCTTGTGATACTCCGGTGTCAATTCACCGGGACAGGCATTCTTGGTGAGGTCGGTCCAATAACCGTCGGCACAGACCCAGATTTCAAAGAGCGTGGGCTCATTCTTTTGAATGGGACGGTCGCCCGTAGCGGTGAAGGTTGCGATACCCGTGCCCGACCAGACGAGCGTGAAGGCGCGGGCCATTTCGACTTTGCCTTTGTAGCCGATGCCGGTGCCGTGCACGAAACCCTCGTATATGGCTGCCACTTCGCTCTCTTTCATGCCGGGACGCATGTGTTCGCGAGTGTACTCCATCGCCAATGCAGCCAGTTCATTGGCTAGACGCATGCGCTCGATTTCCTGATCTGTCTTGATCGATCGGGCCTGGTTGAGGAGCGGAGTTGCGTCGACAACCTCACCGCAAAATGTTTTGAACGATTCGAAATACGACATCATAAAGGTCGTCGGCTCTCCCACCATCCGATCGGCGGACTGCGTGCCCATGTTTAATTCGATAGCAATTTTATCGGTGAGGCCACGCTGCTTCAGGACTTCGTAAGCGCGGTCCCAGGCACGGAACTGGGTCGGGCGCGGATCGCGCTCGTCGTAGCCTTTGAAATAGAGAATGTCATGGGTCCACGAGTTGCGCTCGGCATCGGCTTGCTGCGGTTCCAGCGCGATCAGCGTGGGCTCGCCTTCGAGCGGAAAGACGACGGCGTCATATCCCTTCATGCACCAGTAATTGGTGAGGTAGAGAACGTTGTCGGGCGCGCGGCACACCAGGGCCGCGAGATTCTGATCTTTCATCAGGGCGCGCACTCGATCGAGTTTTACTTTGTCTACAGACCAGGCCATATCGCTCTTTGGAACGCGGTCCTAATGCACGGTTGCGGGTTTATTCTCGTCGTGAAAATTCCAGGCTGCTTCTTTACCTTTGATCAAACGGTAGACCGCGGTATGCAGCGGTGCTTTTACTCCTGCGCGTTCGGCTTCGCGGGCGATTGCGCCTGACAGAAAATCTACTTCGGTGGTGAGTTGATGACGCACATCGTAGAGCATCGAGGGAGGATGATTAGTCACCGCTCCGAGTTTGTTCATCTCCCAGGGATCGTCGTGAAGGCCGATGCCTGCTGCGGCGGCAACGCATTTGCCTTCTTCGATCAGTGCATGAAGAAGATGGCCAAGGCCGGAAAATTTTGCTTCATCGGCGAAGTGGGGAGAGTGCGGCAATCCAGTCAGAGCGGATACTCCGTTCACCGACGCATTGAAGATGAGCTTGGACCATTGCGCGGGTCTGGCATCCTCAAGTGCCTGCGCTTTGAGACCTCCCACAACCAGCATATCGGCCATCTCTCTCGCGAGCGCAAACGGAGTGCCTGTGGGTTCGAACGGGCCTAGCCATGTTGGAGTGTCGAGTTCATATTGAACGTCAACGTCGCTGTGACGGGTACCGCTCATGAAGGTGGTGCCGCGGATTACATAGCCGCGGGTGTGGGTGGCGATGATCTCCTCGCTGCCGAGTCCGTTTTGCGCGGAGAGAACCGCGCCATCTTTGAAGTGGTGGCCAATGTGTTTCAGCGACTCCGCGACCTGAGTTGCCTTGGTGGCTACGATGCCGAAATCGAAATTGGGCAACTCTTTCACTTGCGTGGTTGCCTTGAGCGCGACGGAAAAGTTGTGCGTGCCGGTGACTCTGAGGCCGTCGCGATTGAGGGCGTGGGCGTGATCTTCGCGGCGGACCAGGGCCCAAACCTCGGCTACCCGCGCCAGGTGCGCGGCGTAGAGGCTGCCGATAGCTCCGCAACCGACGATGCAGACTTTCTTCATTTAAATCACGCGCGTCTCAACGCTTCTCCACCTTGACTAACTCGGGGAGTTGTCCGCCTCCATTTTGACGAAGCGAGCGGTAGAGGCTGTCGCCGTTGTTGAACGAATCGTCGATGAAAATTCCTTCGGCAAAGAGAGCATCCTGCAGCGCCGCGGATATCGTGTGAATCGGCGCCGCCCCGCCTTCGCCCATTCCCTTGGCTCCGCTGTAAGTGTGCGGCGAGGGAGTCGACGTGTATCCATATTTAATGTTGGGGATATTTACGGCGGTAATGGGCGTGTAGTCGCTGAAGGTGCTGGTCAGCATGTTGCCGACTTCGTCGTAGACGCAGGCTTCCATGAGCGCTGCACCGATGCCATGCGCGGTTGCACCATAGACTTGGCCTTCGACAATGGCGGGGTTGATGGCTACTCCGCAATCGTCAACGGCTGCGTAATCGAGAATCTTCGGGACAAAGGTGTCGCGATCGATCTCAACCACGGCGATGTGCAGTTGCGCGGAGTAGGTCAGGGTCAGGTTGCCGAATTTCTTTTCTTTGTCTGGAACTTTGAAGGGAGCGCGCCAGATGTAGCGGCAGTTGAGCGTGACATCCTGCAATTCTTCGGAGAGCACGGCGCTGTTCACGTTGACAATATTCGCCAGGCCCCAGTAGTTGATGGATTTGCCGCCGGCCTTAGCTTTGACTTCTGGCCCTTGCTGGCCGACTCCAAATTCCAGATCGTCTTCTTTGGTTTCGAGCACGAAGGCCGCCAGGCGTTTCATTTCGGATTTCAACTTCTGGGCGGCGCCGTGAACCGCTGACAATCCTGAAACCGCAAATTGGCTGGCGTAGGTTCCGGAGAATCCGGTATGGACATTGCGCTCGGTGTCAAAGCCGGTGCGCACGGTGATCAGATCGGGAGGAATATTGAGCACGTCGGCGACTACCTGGGCGGAAACAGTTTCGTGACCCTGGCCTTGGGGGCAGGAGCCGACGGATACGACGACCTCTCCGTAGACGTCGAGCTTGCAGTTCGCGCCTTGCGAATTGCCGGAAAAGGGCGCGTAGGGATTGACGATTTGCGATTGGCCAAAATTGTTCGTGCCGGAGTCGAGGGTGGTGCCGATGCCGATGCCGATCCAGCGGCCTCGGTTGCGGGCCTCGGCTTGTTTGTTTTTCCAATCGTCGTAGCCGATTAATTGCTTCGCTACTTCCAGCATCTTGGGATAATTGCCTGAATCATAGACGCAGCCATTGGGCGTGGTGTAAGGGAACTCTTCGGGGCGAATGTAATTGCGCAGGCGCATTTCATCGGCGGGGATTCCGATTTCGTGCGCGCAGATGTCGACGATACGCTCCAGAAACCAGAGATGCTGCATGCGCGAGTAACCGCGATTCGGGCCGACCGGACACTTGTTGGTCATGACCTGGTTAAACTCGATGCGCGTGTTCCTGAAGCGATAGACGCCACACAAGACCTGAGAGAAAATCACGCAGCCCAGCGGCTCGTAGCGAGGATAGGCTCCGCAGTCATCGATGTGGCGCGAGGCGATGGCGGTGATGACTCCATTCCTGTCGAGGGCAACGCGTGTGTCGCGGAAAGTGCGCTCGTTTCCGTGAGCGCTCGCAGTCATGTGCTCGGAGCGGGTTTCGACCCACTTCACGGGACGGCCTCCAGCTTTTTTCGAGGCGAGCGCGCACACCGACATCTGCGGGTAGTTCGTGATCTTGATGCCGAAGCTACCTCCGATGTCGGCGGTCTGCACCCGAATGCGATCGAAGTGAACATTGAGGTGAGCGGCTAAAAATTGCAGGGCGAAGGAGGGGAACGAATTGTTGCACCAATAATGGATGCGATCTTCTTTCGGTTCCCATTGCCCGATGACGACGTTATTTTCCAGCGGCGTTGAGGAGAAGCGGTGGAAGTGCATGCGGTCGATGTTGACGACGTAAGCGGCTTCGGTAAACGCTCTTTCAACTTCGCCGAACTCCCAGGTGCCAGACCAGACGCGGTTGGTGCCGGCTTCTTGGTGGAGAATGCTTTTATCGAGCAAGGCCTGCTCGGCGCCGATCACCGGGTCGAGCGGTTCGTATTCGACCTGGATAAGTTCGGCGGCATCATCGGCAAGGCTGGCGGATTCGGCTACCACAGCGGCGACGGGCTCTCCCTGGTAGCGGGCTTTTTCTACCGCCATGGGATAATCGCGAATTTTCTGGGCGTGGTCGGGAGCGATCTCGATGAAGGGCTGCGTTTGGGCCGCCACTTCCCTGCCCGTTATTGTGCAGACTATGCCGGGCAAGGCATCGGCGGCTGTGGTATCAACTTTTACGATTCGCGCGTGCGCGTAGGGGCAGCGCACAAAGCGCAGGTAAGTCATCTCACGCAGCTTGACATCGTCGGCAAATTTGCCGCGGCCGCGGAGGAGACGATCTTCCTCTTTTCTGGGGACCGCAGCGCCCACCCAGCGTTGACCGGTCTTTTTTTCTTCGGTCACTTATTCTCAGCCTCGGTATTTTCCGGCACGATAGTCGGCGACGGTGCTGGCGTTTCGCGGACGGGGACGTCCGCGCCACACGAGCCTAGAGCCGCCTGCAGGGAGTCGATTAATTTTTGGATTTGTTTCTTGCCCAGGGGTTCTAACATGCCTCCGGCTATTGAGGCGAGGCGGCCGAAGATTTGCGCTTCGCCTTGCCAATCCACCCTGGTGCCGTAAGGGCTGGGCGCCAGATCGAAGGCGGCCACTACAGTTACGTTGCCTCCGGCTACTGCGCCTTCTCCTTTATATTGCGCGCGCCGCGGGCGATCGGCTTCGGCCAAGACTATTTTCACTTCCGCGTTGCCCTTGATGTAGGAGATGCCGACGTTTACGTTGAGCGTGAAATGGGTCGCGTCTTGCACGGTCAGGCCGCGGAAGTCGGGGAGGAGCGCGGCGAAGCGATTGGGGTCGGTGAGAAAATCGAAGACTTCTTCCGGCTGTTGCCTGACCTCGAACGCGCCGGAGAACTTGATTGCCATCTCAGGCTCTCCTCATATTCTGGGCGGCTTGGTGGATGGCTTTGAAAATGTTCATGTAGCCGGTGCAGCGGCAGGTATTGCCGGCAATGGCTTTGCGAATATCTATCTCGCTTGGGTCGGGATTGTTTGCGAGTAATTGATGCGTCGAGAGCATCAGGCCGGGGGTGCAGTAGCCGCATTGCAGGCCGTATGCGTCTCCGAAGGCTTTTTGGACGGGATCGAGCTTGCCATCTTTTTCGAGGCCTTCGACGGTGGTAATTTCTGAGCCGTCGGCTTGCACAGTAAACATGGTGCAGGATTTCACCGCGAGGCCGTTCATCAACACGGTGCAAGCTCCGCAGTAAGTCGTGTCGCAGCCGACGTGCGTGCCGGTGAGGTCGCAGGTTTCGCGCAGAAACTCTACCAGCAACTGTCGCGGCTCGATCTGACGCGCATAAGGCTTGCCATTGACATTGATCTTGACAGCGATTTGTTCAACGGCCGCAGTTTCAGGCATAAAGAGGAGACCCTTCTACTTGCTCTCCGGCGGCACGGCGAGCGGCGATTTGAATGGCGCGTTTCACCAGGGCCGCGACGAGTTGGCGTTTGTAGCCGGCAGATCCGCGCATATCGGATTGCGGATCGGCGGCGGCGCGGGCAGCTTCGGCGGCGGCGGCAATCGTATTGTCGTTGACGATTTTTCCGCGGAGCGCCTGCTCCGCCTCGCTCGCGCGGATTGCGGTCAGACCGACGCAACCCAGGGCGATGGCAGCTTCCCGACATGTATCGCCCTCCATCGTTAGTTGCACGGCGACACTGGCGCTCGGATAGACGGGCGCGCTTCGCTTGAACGCAACATAAGCTCCCCCGCTGCCGACGGGCGGAATCTTCACTTCGATTTCAGTTACCAGTTCGCTGGGAGCGAGCACCGTGGTATATGCATCGGTGATGAAGTCGCGCAAAGGCACGGCGCGCGCGCCATCTGGACCGAGGCAGTGCACGGTCGTCTCGAGCGTGACCAAGGCATTGGCCCAATCGCCGCTGGGGTCCGCTTCGGCGAGCGAGCCTCCGATTGTGCCACGGTTCCTTACCTGGACGTCGGCAATGCCGGCGGCGCAATCGTGCAGGACGGGAATCTTTTTCGCCAGCGCGGAGTGCTCGATTTCGGCATGACGAGTCATGGCTCCGAAACGCAGCGATCCGTGATTGGCCGATCCTGCTTCTTCTTTAATAAAGGAGGTGCCGGGGATGAAGTTGAGGTCCACGAGGTGATCGGGATTAGCAAAGCGGAGTTTGAGGAGCGGGATCAGGCTTTGGCCTCCGGCGAGAAATTTGGCGTTGTCGCCGAGTTGGCCGAGTAAGGTGATCGCTTCCTGCAGCGATTTGGCCCGATGATAGTGGAAGGATCGCGGATACATTGTGCCGTGTTAGTTCCTACAGTCGGTCGCTCCAGACGCTGCAGGATCACGGTTCGTATTTATAGCGGGTTTGTCAGAAGTTCTCAAGCACATCGATTCGATGACATTCGCCGGCGCGGGTGGCGGGGTCGAGCGCCCTCCCCAAGGAGCGCCGGCAGAATCATGAGCGCGCCTAATCTTCGTCGAGATATTCCTGAGGCACGTCGTCCTCCGGAAATTCGCGCGTTCGAACCTCTTTTTCATCGGCGTCGTCCGCCCGTTGCACGCCTCTGACAACACCTGCCTCGAAGATATTGCCCTCGTCGACGAGTTCAGCGACGCTTTCCGAATCGGCGCTCTCTACATCGGACAAGCCCTGCGAGTCCGAGTCGCCCAAAGCCGGCCGCACCAATCGTGAACCGGACAAAGCCAGATCGCGATCGAAGGTCCGCTTTTTCGCGCTTACCTTTTTGATGGATGCTTTGCTCGTTACTGCACCAGCTTTTGCGGTCCGCTTCACGGTCTTCTTTTTCGCAGTGACTTTCTTTTTCGCAGCAGCCTTCTTCTTTGCCACTTTTTTCGGAGTTGCTTTTTGGGATCGAGCTTTTCTGGCGGGATTCTTCTTTTCAGCTTTCTTTTTCGCGGCCATGCGGAAGAGTCTACCACTCTGCGGCGGGTTCGAAAATGTGTCGCGCCGGGGAGTAAAATCTCTTGGGTTCGTCGTCCAGCGGCGTGCCGTCAAGCCGCCGTTGCGATCAAGTACAGAGGAGTTGAACTATGTCCATCCGACCGATAAAGCGAGTTATCAAATCGAAACCGACCGTAGAGGGCGCGGGAGTGCGGCTGCGCCGAGCATTCGGTTTTGGCAACACGAAAGATTTCGACCCGTTCCTGCTGCTCGACGATTTCCGCAACGATGTACCCGAAGATTATCTGGCGGGATTTCCGTGGCATCCGCACCGCGGCATTGAGACCATCACTTACGTTCTTGCCGGGACCGTGGCCCATGGCGACAGCATGGGCAACAGTGGGACGATCGGCGCCGGCGACGTGCAATGGATGACGGCGGGCAGCGGCATTATTCATCAGGAGATGCCAAAAGGCGATCACGTCGGACGGATGCACGGGTTTCAGCTCTGGGGCAATCTTCCCTCCTCGCTCAAAATGACGGCGCCGCGCTATCAGGAAGTGAAAGCCGCCGAGATACCCGAGATCACCGACGATGATGGCACCCACGTGCGGGTTGTGTGCGGAAATTTCTGGGGGAAAAAAGGGCCGGTCGAGGGAGTGGCGGCGGATCCCATTTATCTCGACGTTGCGGTTTCTCCGGGCAAGAGAAAAACGCTCCCGGTTGAGACGGTGCGTCACGCTAACGCCTACGTGTTCAGCGGGGGAGGAAAATTCTGCAACGCCTCCGGCCCGCTCACCGTGCCCACGGAAGCGATCAAATGGCTTGACACGAATCCGCCGGTGGAAGCGGACAATCGTTCGCTCATACTTTTTGATCGCGGAGATGAAGTCACGGTACAAGCCGGAGATGAAGGCATCCGCTTCCTGTTGATTTCGGGAAAGCCGCTGGAAGAACCGGTCGCGTGGTATGGTCCGATCGTGATGAACACGCAGGAGCAACTGCGCGAAGCATTTGCCGAATTGCGGGAAGGAACTTTCCTCAAAGAGGGTAAGGACGCGAGAACGGCAAAATAAAAAAAGGTTGCGACGATGCAGGCGCCACAAGTCCGCCGGGCGTGCTGGCAAAGATCAGGCTTCGACTCGAACATAAGTGCCTTCAGCCGCAATCGGAAGCAGCGACGCTACAGCATCTCCCCGATATTCGCTCCCCCGCAGTTTCCGTAATCTTACAAAAGAAGAAAAAATCGTGGTCTTCATGAAAATTGCTCAGGTTGCGCCTCTTTATGAAAGTGTTCCTCCTAACGGATACGGTGGAACGGAACGCGTCGTCTCATGGCTGACCGAAGAACTGGTTCGTCTCGGGCACGAGGTCACGCTTTTTGCCAGCGGCGATTCGAAAACGAGCGCCCGATTGATTCCGGGATGCGCCGCTGCCCTTCGAACCAACCCGGATTGCCACGATCCGCTGGCTCACCACCTGTTGATGTTTGAGCAATTGCGCAAACATCTCGATGAATTCGATGTAATCCACTTTCATACCGACTATCTGCATTATTCTCTATGCCGCGAATGGTCTTTGAATCAGCTGACCACGCTTCATGGCCGCCTGGACCTCCCGGATTTGGTCCCGCTCTATGAGGAGTTCAGCGATATTCCGGTGGTGTCGATTTCGAGGGCGCAACGGCGGCCATTGCCTGGTGCGGATTGGGTCGGGAACGTGTATCACGGTCTTCCCGACAACTTGCTGGAGTTCCATCCCGGACCCGGGACTTACCTGGCATTCATCGGGCGGATTTCACCGGAGAAACGTCCGGATCGAGCGATTGCCATAGCCAAGTCTGCGGGGATGGCATTGAAGATTGCGGCGAAGGTGGACCGCTCTGACCGTGAGTATTTTGAAACCCAGATAAAACCGTTACTGGGCGACCCGAATGTCGAGTTCATCGGCGAAATTGGGGATCAACAAAAAGGAGATTTCCTGGGTAACGCGCTGGCGTGTCTGGCGCCGATTGATTGGCCCGAACCGTTTGGTCTGAACATGATTGAAGCCATGGCGTGCGGGACGCCGACGATTGCGTTTCGTCACGGATCGGTACCAGAAATTGTTCACGATGGCGTGAGCGGAATCATCGTAGACAACGTGGAACAGGCGGTGCAAGCTGTCGAAGTGGCCAAGTCGATGTCGCGCGCGGCATGCCGGAAGGCCTTCGAACAGCGTTTCACAGCTCGGCGGATGGCCAGGGACTACCTGAAACTTTACGAGCAGATGCTTAACCCGAGCTCTGAATTCGAGGAGAAGACCATTGGGGATCCGTCGGGCTCTGAAGAGGAGCCGGTCGCGGAGGATGCTGCCTAATCTTGGAAGATGTAGTTCAAATCGAGAATCAATTCTATGTCCTCGCCACCTCTTCGCTGGCAGACGATCGCACGCGTGTGCTGAAGTACGGCGAGACCTTCGCGGTATTCAACCGGCTCGGCGATGTGGAAGCCATAGGGCTCGGAGAACAGGGCCTCTACCATAGGGGAACCCGGCATCTATCGCGGCTGGTTCTGCGCATGGGCGACAAGATTCCGCAACTTCTGCGCTCCACGATTCAAGATGACAATGCATTTCTGACTTTGGATATGATGAATCCCGATGTCTATCGGGATGGCAGCCTCTTGTTGCCGCGTGGAGCGGTGCATCTGTTCCGCTCAAAGTTTCTGTGGCGGGATTCCTGTTATGACAAGCTGAGGCTGGCCAATTTCTCGACCCACCTGGTTGAGACTTCCATCAGCTTCGATTTTGCCGCCGACTACGCCGACATTTTTCAGGTGCGCGGGGCGAAGCGGGAAAGAATGGGTGACGTGCGCCCTGCCATCGTCAAGGATGATTCTGTCATTCTTTCTTACCGCGGTCTCGATGGAGAATTGCGCTGCACACGATTGCAGTTCGAGCCCCTTCCCGTTCGCATTTCCAAAGACTCGGTGCGGTTTGCGGTGAGATTGGAACCCAAGGAAGAGACTTCAATATCGGTAGTTATAAGCTGCGAGCAACCGGGTACGAACGACGAGACAGTGGCTGTTGGCCAGCCTGCTTTCGACCGGGCGACGCTCGATCGATCAACGCTCGACCGGGCAAAAGTTGATGGATCAACGTTCGCTGGATCAAATTTCGCTGGAACAAGCTCCGATAAATCCATGTTCGATAGATCCATGACCGAGGCTTTATCCAGTCTCGACGAGGATCGGCGCCGGTCTTGCCGAATCACGACCTCGAATGCCCGCTTCAACGCGTGGCTGAACCGCTCCGAAGCTGACATTCACATGATGATCAGAGGGAATCCGGAAGGGGCATATCCCTACGCGGGCGTGCCCTGGTTCAGCACCGTGTTTGGACGGGACGGCATCCTCACCGCGATGGAATGTCTCTGGAACGCGCCGTCGATAGCCAAAAGCGTCCTGAAATATCTTGCCGAGACACAAGCCACCACCGATATCCCGGAGCAAGAGGCGGAGCCGGGCAAGATTCTGCACGAGATGCGTCACGGAGAAATGGCGAATCTGAAAGAGGTTCCTTTTGGCCTTTACTATGGAAGCGTCGACGCGACGCCCCTGTTCGTGATGCTTGCGGGAGCTTATCTCGATCGTTGCGCCGACCAGGATTTCATCAAGGAAATATGGCCCAACGTTCTGGCCGCGCTCGACTGGATCGATACCTACGGCGATATGGACAAGGATGGCTTCGTCGAGTACCGCAGAAAAATGGAAAAGGGGCTCATCCAACAGGGCTGGAAGGATTCGCACGATTCGGTGTTTCACCGCGATGGGGTACTCGCGCCTGCACCTATTGCGCTCTGCGAGGTGCAAGGCTACGTTTACGGGGCAAAACAAGCGGCAGCGGGAGTCGCGGCAAGATTCGGCTTCGCGGAACTTGCCCGAAGGCTCAAGCGCGAAGCAGCCGCGCTCAAGGATAAATTTGAGCGCGAGTTCTGGGACGACGAACTAGGCACCTACGCTCTCGCCCTTGACGGAGAGAAGAAGCCTTGCCGCGTACGCTCATCGAATGCGGGGCATTGTCTATGGACTGGCATCGTGAGCGACGAACACGCCAAGCGGCTGGCCGATACTCTTATGGGCGAAAGTTCCTTCTGCGGATGGGGGATTCGCACTCTGGACAGTCGTGAAGTCCGTTACAACCCGATGTCGTATCACAACGGGTCGGTTTGGCCCCATGATAACGCGGTCATCGCGAGCGGGCTGGCACGCTACGGATATAAGCAGCAGGCCTTGCAGATATTAGGCGCCATGTTTGAAGCCAGCAACTTTATTGAACTGAACCGCCTTCCCGAACTGTTTTGCGGATTCCACAAACGCTCGGAGATGGAAGGTCCGACGCTTTATCCCGTAGCTTGTTCTCCGCAAGCATGGGCGGCGGGGAGCATGTACATGCTGCTGGAAGCCTGCCTAGGCATCAGTATCCGGCCGGCGGGAAATGGACTGGAGCTATCGTCGCCGCTACTTCCCGAGGAT
Source organism: uncultured Acidobacteriaceae bacterium (assembly GCA_963775845.1). Taxonomy (GTDB): domain Bacteria; phylum Acidobacteriota; class Terriglobia; order Terriglobales; family Acidobacteriaceae; genus Acidiflorens. The sequence goes on from CAVZKN010000003.1 coordinate 1,634,558, forward strand.
ATCGACTGGATCGAATTTACGAATGTCGGGGTTGGGGATCACGCGGTCGCGGTTCGTCTGCATCGCCAAGGTGACGGGGTTAGCGTCGACATTCAAAAGTAACCGAGCGCGGCGCGTAGCTAAGCCTTTCGCGCCCCTGCGGCCAGGACGACCACTCCTCCTACCAGCAAAACAATACCTACAGCCGGAGGAAGTTTCTCGCTGTGTTCGGTCTTAACACCGATTTTGGCGTCTCCAATTCTTACTCCGTGGCTCTCGCTGTGAGGGATGGGAACGACAAATGCCAGCAGTCCCAGCACCAACAAGACCACGCCAATCAAACCAACGCTCTTCATCTTAAGTTTTCCCCCGGTGGACGTCTTCACACTTCGATTTCTTCACACTTCTATTTCGTCACAGTTCTACCCAAGCCCGAATCTGAGGCTTTCTGCAGGAAGGCGCAATACAGTCTTCGCTGGGTATCAGGGCCAGTTATCCCTTTAGCTCGGCGGATTCAACCCAGCCTGTCGATAATGTTGTGCAGTCGCTCCGCCAGGACTTGGGTGACCTCATGAAGTTCGACGAGACTACCACGTTGAAACTGAATATCGGTTCTTTTCAGATCATCGGCCAGGGCCTGGCAAAGCTGATAGGCGGCGCGAATTCGTTCTCCGGCTAAGAGCGAGAGCACGCTGGTGGGGTCCTGATCGGTCTCTTTGCGGACGATATACTGGTGGGCAGCCCATGCCGTATTTCTGAGCCGGTTCAAGGCATCGCGGAAGTCGGCGAGCACGTCGGGGTCTACTTCATTCGAGAGCAACAGGTCGTGCAATCCCTGGAGCTCGGCTATACCCTTTTCCAAGTTTGAGCGAGCAAACATGTCGCCGATTTTTCGCGGCGTTTCCGCTTGCGTTGCTGCCGGGGGAGCGGATGGGGCTGAGGATTTCTGTTCCTCTGTGAGCTTTCGAGGCGTCGCTCTCTTACGTCCCAAGGTTCGTTTTGGCATGGCACGCTCCTTAGCCTGTCGGACGGCGCAGGTCCGAGTGGTAACTCACAAATGATCAATGTACATGGGCAGAAATCGTCTTGCGCAGTGATTGAATTGTAGCCCGAAGAGCACGACACGAGTGCAGAGGAAAGTGGAAATTCGTGGCTAGGTGACCAATTGCCGATCGATCTCGGCCATGGCGGAACGGAGCTTGGCATCTTGCGGGAAATGCTGGCGGCCAGCGTGCACGACGCGCGACGCGCGCTGCCACTCTCCGAGTTGCGCCCAGATTCCGGCAGTCAGAAGGAAACTGTTTGCCGACGGAGTTCCTATGGCAAGCCGGCGTTCGGCAGTATCCGCGGCAAGGGGCCGGTTGCCAGCGAACAAGGCCGCCGCCATCAGAATATCGTACAGTTCGCCGAAGTCGGGCGCGCGGGCAATTGCCCCCTGGATACGCCGCAGCCCGGATGATGGCGAACCGAGGCGCACTTCACAGACCCCAAGTTTTCCATCCAGAACTTCCGATTGGCTTCCGGCAAGCTTGGCAGCGCTGTAGCTCAGCTGGGCCTCTCCAAATTTCTCCAGATGATAGTAGGCATCGCCGGTCGCTTCGAGGTGGACGGCATCGCGGGCGCCAAGCTGCGCCGCTCTTTCGAGGGCTTCGAGCCCCGCCTGCGTTTTCCCGAGGCGCACCAAACATATTCCCGAGTAGGTGTGGAGCAGGCTTGAATCCGGTTTCAGTTCGATGGCCTGCGTGAAATATTGCAGTGCTGCGCCAGGATTGCGGAAGTGTTCCAGTTCTCCAAGACCTAGTTCGTAATAGGCTCGAGCATCCTCCGGTGCATCGCCCAGTTTTCTTCGCCCCAATTCCTGGTAGTACTCCATCTTGCGGTTTCTCTGCGATGCTCCATCTTCGGCGATGCCAAGGTGATGAATAACGAAGGTTGCGGGCGACACTTTCAGACCGAGGCGCTTCATGCGGTCGGCCACACCTTCATGGACTCGTCCTTCAAAGAATATTTCCGGATGACGGCGGAAGAGCCGCACATTCACATGCTCGACGTAAGCAGGGAAGGCCCGCGCGGCATCGATGCAATGGGGATTACGATGGGCAGGCTGGTTTAGCATGCGGGTTGCGAGTGTGGGCACGTAATTCCAAATCCGAACGTCGTAGCCCAACACTTCTGGATTCTCCAGCAGCCGGGCAATCCGCGACGCCTCTTTTGGGTCGAGCAACTCGTCGGCGTCGAGAAACAACACCCAATCACAGCGTCCATGACGGAGAACGGTATTGCGCGCCTTAGAGAAATCATCTTCCCAAGGAACGTTGACAACGCGTGCTCCATAGCGGGCGGCGATCTGGACGGTTGCGTCGGTCGAACCGGTATCCCCGACGACGATCTCGTCAACGACGGAGCGCGCACTCTCGAGGCAGCGCGCTAGCGTGGGCTCTCCGTTCTTGACGATCATTGACAGTTCGACTGAGGGCATGGGACTAAGGCCCGAGGATGAGCCGAGGCTAACGGGCCGAGTTACTCCAAGCAGATACGTGCGCTAAGACTTAAATTTCGCGAGCCGAGCTCGAGGCATGCGGAGACGCGCTTCGCGGTGTCACGCCGTCCAATTCATCGAGCGGGATTCGGCAGCGGCAGCGGCCATGGATCGACCCGCGGGTTGGCTCGATGTTCCGGCGCTGGCCACCGCAGTGTCGGAACCCAAGTTGGGCTTATCAACCTGCTGCCATGCCTGGCGCACGTCGAGCACAAGCTCGATCTGCCGGCGCAGGGTTTCGGAGTTTGCCTTGACCTGCGCTTCGAGAATCTTGCACCGCAGGGAAGAGTAAAAAGCAGCGAGATTGCTGGCGGCCGGGCCACCGTTTTCCGCGTCGAGCGATCCTTCAAGTTGCTGGAGCACCATGAAGGCGTGCTTGATTTCCGCCGTTCTCGCCTCGATGTTATGGTCCGCAATCGCAGCCACTGCTTGTTCCAGATCGTGGACCAGAAGATCGTAAAGAATGATGACGAGACCGGCGGGGGTTGCGTCTTGCGCGGCGGACCTGAGATATGTGAGTTCCGATTGACTTTTTTTCATTAGCTTTTGCTCGTTGGCGGATAGCCGAGTTCAGCGTTGAGTTGCGCCTCTTCCTGCGGAATTTCCTGTAGGGCTATGTCGGCCTGATTGTATTCGGCCGTCAGCATTGCCTGTTGCGTGTTGAGGTAAGTCTTAAAATTGTTAATCTGGTCCTGCAGATCATTGTTTTCGTTGCTGATGCTTTGCAGATCCACGGTGAAAGCGCCGTTCGCGGGGTCGGTGAGGGTGCTTAGCTGGTTGTTGAGATTCGAAGCGAATCCGCTCGAAGAAACGCCCTGCATGAAATTCTGGACAGCGGAAAAATTGTTTTGTACGGCATTGGTAAGCGTCGTACTGTCGAGAGTCAAACTGCCGTCTTTATTCATGGTGATTCCGAGATCGGCCAGGGTCGAAACACCGTTCCCGCCGCCGGAATAGCCGGCTGACGACAATAAAGCGTTTTGCAGCATCTGCACAGAAGGATCACCGGCGAGTGGACCTTCTTGATTGTTCACGCCTACCGTGTACTCAGTGTTGACGTCGCCGATGGCCGTATTGTAGGCGCCCACAAAAGTGGCGATGGCTTTGGAAGCGGTGCTGACATCCGGCGCGACAGATATGGTAACCTGCCCCCCCGGATCCTCGCCGACCAGATTCAAAGTTAGTCCGCTGACCGCCCCAGTGACAGTATTCGAAGCGCTATCAATTGGAATCCCATCAACCGTAAGGGCCGCATCCACTCCAGTGGAGGCTCTCGTGAAAGTGAGGCTTGAGGCATTGCTGACGGTGAAGTCGGCCGCCTTGCCCGAAGTGTTGCTGGTGATCGCCAGCCGCGATCCGGATGCGTCGTTGACTACGCTGGCGGTGACACCGAGACTCTGTCCGTTGATATACGAGGCCAACTGGTCGAGAGTGTTCACGCCGCTGCCGATCTGGATTGTGGTCGCGGTTCCGGAGCCGACCTGAAGAGTGAAGCTGCCAGAAGCCAGTTGGGTGCTACTGGAGGCGACAGCATCCGAATACCAGGAAGCGGTGGAAGCAATATTGTTGACGACGACGACATGTGCGCCGGTGGCTGTGCCAGCAGCGGCCGATGCATCCACCACGGTCGGATCCGAAGAGGTCGCGATCATGGAACTGAGAGCGCCGGCCGGATCCTGCATTGCATTCAGGCTCGTCTCGAGTGCGGATACGTCAGTCTGAAACTGGTTGATGCTGCTCGTCTGTGTCTGCAGAGTTTGCTGCTGCGCCTCCCATTGGTTCATGGGAGCAGAGATGGCGCTCATGGCGGCCGCGACGGCAGAGGCGACGTTGATGCCGGAGGAGGACGATCCCAGTGCGGACAGGAGAGAGCTTAAGTCGATACCAGAAATACCACCCATAAGATTCAGACACCCCGTTCAATGTTCAACGGCTGCGTGAAACAAGGGATGGCAGGACCGTGATCCTGCCATCCCGCCTGACTATTGGAGCAGCTTTAACACACCCTGCTGCATCTGGTTCGACTGTTGCAAGGCGGCGATGCCGGTTTGCTGCAGAATGCTGTACTTCGAGAGATTGGCGGTCGTCTTCCCGATGTCGGCATCCATGATTCCGCTCTCGGCGTTCTGGACGTTGCTGATCTGCGCGCTCATGACGTTGGTGGCTGCCTGGAGCTGAACGGAACTCGCTCCGAGATTGCCACGCTGTTGAGCAACGGCAGCGATCGCGTTGTTGATGTCGGTCAGGGCGCTGACCGCGGAGGCAGCGGTGGTCAAGGAGTCGCTGTTCAAGGTCAAGCTGGTCGCACTGAGAGACGCCATATTGGCGGTAATCGATGTGGTGCCGGCGCCGCTTGAATCGCTCATGAAAACGGTCAGGGTCCCGGATCCGAAGACTGCCGCACCGTTGTAAGTGGTGCTCTTGCCGATCGAGGTAATTTCAGCCGTGATCGATTGGAACTCGTTGTCGAGCGAGGTGCGCTGCGCGGTGCTCACTGTACCCGAAGCGGCTTCCGTGGCCACCGTGACGGCCTGATTCAACAGGGTGGTGACTTGCGACAGGGCGCCATCAGCAACCTGCAGTTCGCCAATGCCGTCGCTGGCATTCTGTACCGACTGCGTCAGGGCGGTTACGTTCGCCTGTAAGCCGTTGGCAATCGCCAGGCCGGCGGGATCATCCGCGCCGTTGTTGATGCGCTGGCCGGTGGAGAGCTGCTGCAGGGTGCTGTTCAGGTTCATCTGCGTGCTATTTAACGCGTTCTCCGCTTGCAGCGAAGAAATATTGTTCAGGATGCTCAGCATTGTAAAAATCTCCTTGTTCGAATTCCGCCTGCGTCAAGGTCGCGGCCCCGTCATATATCTCGAGGTTGAGAACCGGCCATTCGAGCAGGAGGTTTGTTAGTGCGGGCCATCTATCGGCACGTTTCTGTTTTAGGCCAGCCCGGCTAAGTCACCTTAGTAACCAGTTTCGAGTTACCTTGAAACCGGAATCCGAAAAAGAACTCAAGTTTGTTGTCACTCCTTTCTGCGAAGTCGAAAGCGCTGACAAGGGGCGCTCAACGGCAGCAGATTTCAGGGCTCTAGAGTGCGCCTGACACCATTTTTTTGTAATTTCCTGTTGCCAGATCGAGGATCTCGGCCAGGCATTCCCGGCTGGAATGGTTCTTGCGCACCTGATCAAGACCAGCCTTCGCTATTGCCTCTCGCTCATCTTCGTGGGCGATGTAGTAGCGGATCATTTCGGCCAACTCCTGCGGCTGGTTGGGATCATAGATTCGGCAGTGCACGCCATCGCGAAACGGATTGTCCGGAGTATCGTAAGTGAGCAGAAAAGTGCCGCAGGCGAGGGTTTCAAAGGGACGGGCCACGATCATCGTCATGTTGTTGCTGGGAAGAGCAACGTGGACCTTGATCTGGCGGAGGTTCCTGGCCAGCAATTCCGCCCATTCGCGTTGACATTCGCCGCCCAAGTCACGAACGGTCACGCCATTGGCGCGAAAATCAACTTCGGGAAGGAGCGGCAGAAGCCGGGTCAGGAATTCAATCCGCTTCGGATAAAGGGAACCGACGAAAGCCGCGTCGTACTTCTTTTCGCGCATGCGCCGCGCATAACAGTCCTGATCGCACGCATGGCCGGGCTGGCCCTCGATCAGACATGGCTTGAACATCTCAGTATCGACGCAGCCCTGCGTGTGAAGGCCTCCGAGACGCTGAGCATCCGCCTCATCGGGGAAAAAATGGAGGTTGTACCAATCGGCGAAGATTTCATAGCGGAAGCGCACGTCGTCGCGGCGAGTCGATTCAAGGTAGCAAGCCACGCGACGCGCCTTCAGGTTGCACCAGTGCTCCTTGCCGTATAGCGTGCTGAGCCACACGGCGACGTATTCGGGACCGGAGACGATGATGACATCGCATTCTTTCAAGTGCTCGAGGGTTGGCATTCCGGCCACGAAGCGTTGATACTCAGCGCGCCCCAATTGATGAAGCACGGCACCGTTGGCATTGGTTGGAATGGTTCCTTCGAGCACTTCGTGACCCATGGAGCGCAGCATCTGGCCCTGGGAAAAAATCGACCATGAAGATAGGATCGTGCCGGTGTGGAAAATGGCGATGCGCATAAGTGTTTTGAAGTCCTCCCAAAGACATCCTCGTCACGTGCTCTGCGAGGCCACTGCGGCCTTAGTTCGAACCTCGATCTTGCGGCTCTCCGCTTCAAGACGCGCCTGGTGCATTTCTACGGATTCGGGAAAGAGGGTCACGCCGCGCGCCAGAATTTTTTCGGCGCGATCCCATTGCTGGAGTTGTGCGCGAATGCTGGCTGCACGCAAAAAAAGCTTGGGATGGCCTATGACGAGGGTGAAGTCCTCCGCCACATCGGCGGCTTCTTGCAGTCTTCCGGCCATGATGCAGCCTTTCAGGAGCCGATCATTCATTGCGTGCATATTGGGAACTGCTTTTGCGGCACGGCGCAACCGCTCAAGGCCGGTGTTCTTGTGGCCTAACTTCACTTCCGTAAAGCCCAACTTGCTTTCAAGTTCGGGATTCTCGCCTGAGAGCTTGAGGGCGCGGCGGTAAGCCGCCATGGCATCTTTGTATCGACCGACGCCATATAAAGCATCCGCGCGGCAGCCTTCACGCAGAGCCAGGCTGCTGCCCTTGCGCCGGTCACGGGTCAGAGCGTCTAAGGCTTCACGGTAGCGCTCCTGCTTGAGAAAAACCATTCCTTTGAAGAGCCAGGTTTCGGGGGCGTTAGGCCGCAACGCGAGGGTGCGATCGAAGCAGCGTAAAGCCTCTTCGGGTTGATTGAAGCACTCGAATTCGTGCAGTCCGAGTTGAGTCCAGGCCACGGCGTCGTTGGGGTTCTCTTCGACCGTCGCCCGCAACAGATCGCGGTAGAAGAGACGTTTCTTCTCTCGGGACTCCTGGTCGACGAGTTGTCCAAAGTGATGAATCAGGAAAGGAGCCGTGAGCAGTTTGAGGCCAAGCGCGCTGATCTGGTGTTCGACCAGTTCGTGAATGCGGCCAATAAAATAAATTTCCGGATGCCGGCGAAACAGGCGGCAATTTTCGTGGGCAACGTAGGAGGGCGCATTTTTGGCGCGTTCATGGCGATAATCGTTCGGCACCCCGATCCGGTCCCATCCCCGGTTGAACCGGGTCAACATGTAGTTGCGAATCGGAGTTGCATATCCCCCTACATCCTCGCGGCACTGGAGTAACTCCGGGATGTAGGTTTTGGCGTCCTCGTCCAATTCCTCGTCGGCATCCAGCACGAGAATCCAATCCGTGGTCATGGGCGCTAGAGCTGCATTGCGAGCCTTGGCGAAATCGCTTTGCCATGGGAAAGAAACGACGGTGGCGCCAAAATCGCGAGCGATCTCGCAGGTGTTGTCGGTGCAGCCAGTGTCAGCGATAACGATCTGGCTGACGATGCCGGAGATGCTCTCAAGACACGGGCGAATCGTATCCGCCACGTTCTTCACAATCATGGAAAGACCCAGGGTTGGCATAGTCACAGGAACATTAATGTTTGATTTGAAAATGGCTTCCGCCCGCACTCTTTCGTTGGCTTGGGATGCATGTCGATGACCAAGGCGGAAGCGCAAGGCGGGGTGCGGCAGGATGTGGCGGGACACTGAGAAATCTGAAGAATACGGGAAAGTGATGATCACAAACCTGCGACCAGGCTGGGGCAAAGCACGCCTTCGGTTAGAGGGAGATGAGGCAAACGGATTGCAGCATCTGGTTGATCTCCCGGCTCATTCTGCACAAGAAACCACTCAACGGGAAAATCGGGATCGGACTTACAGGTAGTCAGGTGCTGGACGTACTCATCCTTATTTGTATTTGTGAGAGTCACCAGCATTGCTGTTACCGCGGTAATGGGAGTGGGGAAAGGCATTGCTTGAAAAACCGAAAAGTGCCGATTAGTGGCCGGCGGCGGGAGGTCTGCCGCCGCGTGACATTTCGCCGGAGTACGCCGTGATTCGACTAACACGCCTAAACAGTCAGCCGATTACCGTGAACTCCGATTTGATCAAGATTGTCGAGAGCAATCCGGACACGGTGATCACTCTCATTAGTGGCGACAAGGTCCTGGTACATGAAAGCGCAGAAGAGGTTGTATCGCGGGTCATCGAGTTCAGACGTGCGGTACTGGCCGGACTGTTGTCGAACAGCACCGATCCTGGAATTGCGGTGAAAGCCGCGGGCGGCATGCACTGGGAGCGCAGCAGTACTCCGAACTCAGAGGAAAGATCTCGTGGATAAGAGCACGATCGGCGGAGTATTGCTGGCGCTCGGCGGCATTCTGGCGGGCTTACTGTTGGAGGGAGGAAAGGTCAGTCAACTCCTGCAGCCTACGGCCGCGATGATTGTGCTGGGCGGGACGATCGGGGCGGTGATGGTGCAATTTCCACTGGCCACCGTGCTGCAGGCTTTCAAAAGTTTGGCCAGGGTGTTTCTTGACAAGGCTGACGATCCTACGATCATGGTTGAAACACTGGTGAATTTTGCCCACCGGGCGCGCAAGAATGGCATCGTTTCTCTCGACCAGGAATTGCCGAACATCCAAGACCCGTTCTTAAGAAGGGCGCTTACACTGGCGGTCGACGGAATCGAACCTGAGGAACTCCGCAAGATGATGGAGTTGGAGATCGACAACCAGGCGGAGCACTCCGAGAAGATTGCCCAGGTGTTCGAATCGGCGGGTGGTTTTGCGCCGACGATCGGCATTATCGGAGCTGTTCTCGGTTTGATTCAGGTGATGCAGCATCTGTCGAACATTGATGAGGTGGGTAAGGGCATAGCGGTGGCATTTGTGGCCACCATCTACGGGGTTGGATCCGCCAATCTGTTTTTCCTTCCCTCATCCGGCAAACTAAAAATCAAAGGGCGCGAGGAGCAGGTGCTGCGGGAAATGACCGTGGAGGGAGTGATCTCGATCCTGGAGGGCATGAACCCGCGCATCCTGGAGACGAAACTTGTCGGATACCTGTTCGACGAAAAGCAGCAGGAGCCCCAGCCGGCATGAGTCGTCAACGGAGAAGGAAAGCGCATGTAAATCACGAGCGTTGGCTGGTTTCTTATGCCGACTTCATCACGTTGCTTTTCGCTTTTTTTGTTGTTCTTTATGCCACTTCGCAGATGGACAACAAGAAAGTCGTTCAAGTCTCGGCCGCGATTCACGGAGCGTTTCAGGAGCTGGGTGTGTTCTCCGGCAGCGCGCAAGGATCGGCTCTTCACGTCGAAGCAGCGCCGGCGGGCGCGGTCCAATCAACGGCGGATCCGGGCCAACTGGCGGGCTTGTCGGAAGCAGACGAGGCGGGCGCCAGCAATGACGGTGTGGATGTAGCGCTTTTGAAACGCCAACTGGAAGATGCATTGGGAGACGAAATTAACCGGCATGAAGTCGATATGCGAGTTACTCCGGAGGGGTTGGTGGTGAGCCTGCACGAATTGGGATTCTTTGACAGTGGGAGCGCCGTGCTCTTGCAGGAGGGGCAAGCTCCGCTCGGCCGCATCGCCGGTATTTTGAACGCGAAGGGCTTTCAGATTCGCGTCGAAGGCCACACCGACGACAAACCGATTCATACCTCGCAGTTCAAATCGAATTGGGAACTTTCCACAGCACGAGCCACCGAAGTGGTCTGGCTGCTCGTAGACCGCTATGGAATCGATCCCAGACAGGTGTCGGTGGCGGGATATTCCCAGTACCATCCTGTCGCGAGCAACGAAACGGAAGAGGGTCGAAAAACCAACCGGCGGGTTGACCTGGTCGTTGTTTCGAAGACGGGTGCCGCGAGCAAGAATCTGGCTAAGGTTGAGACCCCGAGCAAGGAGGCAAATTAGAGCGGTATGTTTTCAATCATCGGCATTCTGGTTGTTGTCGCAGCGATCATGGGCGGGTACCTGCTGGAGCACGGGAATGTGAGGGTCCTGATGCAGCCGGCCGAACTGCTCATCATTGGCGGAGCGGCGATTGGAACGGTGCTGATCGCCAATCCTCTTCACATTCTCAAGAAGATCTTGGCGGGGATACTCGGGGCGTTCGGGGGATCCAAGTTTACCAAAGAGCGGTATGTCGAGTCGTTGAAGATGATGTATGAACTGTTCAACAAAGCGCGCAAAGATGGACTAATGGGAATCGAATCGGACGTGGAAGAACCGAGCAAGAGCCCGGTTTTTTCCAAGCATCCGAAATTCCTGAAAGATCACCATGTGTGCAACTTTGTCTGTGACACGCTGCGGATGGCGGTGACCGGAGCCGAACCGTTCGATCTCGACCAACTCCTGGATCTGGATATGGAAGTTCACCACCACGACACCGCGCGGCCCATTGCGGCGTTGAGCACCATGGCCGACTCACTGCCCGGCTTGGGTATCGTGGCGGCGGTGCTGGGAGTGGTCATGACGATGAGCGCGCTGGGCGGACCTCCGGAAGAGATTGGACGAAAGGTGGCGGCAGCACTGGTGGGCACGTTTCTTGGGATTCTTCTTTGCTACGGGTTCGTGGGGCCAATTGCGGCCAACATGGCTGGCAGCGCTGAAGAGGAGCGGGCTTACCTTCACGTTCTGCGGGTGGTCATGATCACTTTCCTGAAGGGGACGGCTCCGATCATGGCGGTGGAGGCAGCCCGGCGGGCAATTCCCGGGCATTTGCGCCCTTCATTTCAGGAAGTAGAGAAGGCGTGTCGAGGCGGTGCCAGCGAGGCAGCGGCCGCCGCTTCGGCCTAGAGGATTGAAGTGCGATGGCTAACAGCCGCCCCATCATTATTATCAAGAAAAAGGCCAGTCATGGCGGACACCATGGTGGCGCCTGGAAGGTTGCCTACGCCGACTTTGTGACCGCGTTGATGGCACTGTTCATCGTTCTCTGGCTCATGAACTCGAGCCGGCAGATGCAAGAGGCGGTCGGTGGATATTTCAAGGATCCGTCAGGCACTTCGAAGCAAGTGGGCACCGACCAGCGCGGCGCAGGTGAGAATTTCATGATCACCAAGGACGACATGCCGAAACTGAAGGAGCAACTGCAGAAGGCCGTCCGAAAACTGACTGACTTTGACAAGCTGAAAAATCAGATTCAGATGACGATTACCGGAGAGGGCTTGCGAATTGAGTTGATGGAGAGTGCCTCGGGGACGTTCTTTGAAAGCGGCAGCCCTTCACCCAATAAGGACGGCAGCGACCTGTTAATCTTACTTGCCCGGGAATTGGGAAAACTTCCGAACAAACTGTCCATCGAGGGGCACACCGATTCGACGCCCTACGCCGGCACGCGGGACTATAGTAACTGGGAGCTGTCCTCCGATCGCGCCAATGCCGCACGACGTTTGATGCAGCAAAATGGCGTTGGTGAGAATCAGGTATCGCAGGTTCGCGGCTATGCGGACCAGAGGCTGCGCACTCCCAAAGATGCTACGGATCCATCCAACCGTCGCATTACCGTGATCGTTCAGTACGTGGAAGTGAGCACGGATAATGCGGGAGCCAATCCAGCCGCCGCTGCGGCGCCTGCCACAACGCCGGAGAGCAGCGGGGCTTCGCAGAAGTAGTTCGAACTTCTGCGCTCGCCCGAACCTCCCACACATAAATAAAGAGAAAAAACTAGCAACTTTTTCCCGAGGAAGACAATGTCGATCTTCCGGAAGATCGTCTGCCTCGTGATTCAGGCACGCTGACGGAGTTGGGAGACTGACGGTGATGACGTATGCGGCTAGGAGAAATCGGATGACGGAAGTAATCGCGAATCCCGAAAAGGGAGTGTCCTATATTGGTAAATGATTGTAACTTATATCTTCTGCTCGAACTTCTACAGCGAGTGCAGGAATAGCCGGACAAAAAAGAGATAACAAGAAAACCTGCAAAAGTTCTGATGACGTTTCACACAAAGAACAAGGAATCTTAACGAACGACATGATCAACACTGAGAGTGTTGCCGAGCAACCGGGACCCGCGAAGGTGGCAGACGCATTACGAGTCCTGATTGCTGAAGACGACATACCACTGGCTAATTTTCTACGGCGGGGATTTCTTACGCACAACTATGCTGCGGAAATGGTTCACGACGGAGAAGCAGCCGCAAGCGCAATTTCAGGGTCGAAGTACGACCTGCTGCTTCTCGACTTGAATCTGCCAAAACTCGACGGGCTGATGGTCTTGAAGCGTTTAAGGCCGCAGTTCCCAACCCTGCCAATTCTGGTGCTGACGGCAAGAAACCAACTGGACGATCGAATCGAGGCCCTCAACACGGGGGCGGATGATTGCCTGCTGAAGCCGTTTTCGTTTCAGGAATTGACAGCGCGAATGCGGGCACTGCTACGGCGTGCCAGCCCGGGATCGGCAGGCACGATGCAAGTTGCGGACCTGCTGCTGAATCGCGACGAGTTCAGGGTTGAACGAGCGGGCAAGAAGATTGACTTGACGGCAAAGGAATTTGCGCTGCTGGAATACCTGATGCTCAACGCGAGGCGGCCCGTTACTCGCGAGATGATCATGGAGAAGGTGTGGAAGTCGACTTACGACGGAAGCACGAACCTCGTGGATGTTTATTCAAAGTACGTGCGCGATAAGGTCGATGCGGGGTTCCCGCTGAAGCTGATTCGTACCATACGCGGAATCGGATACGTTCTTACGGATAATTAGGAGATTGAATTCCTTGGAATCACACAAGGAGGGTGCAACAAGTTCTGATACAACCATTGCGGCAGCAATGTCACGCGAACTCCACAAAACTGCCCAGCCGCTCGCTCTGCTGAATGCTTTGGTCGGGTTCATGCAAGACCGAGTCGCGGCTGGAGAATGCCAGAACCCTCACGACCGGAGCGGTAAACCGGCAACTGCGCTCAATGTATGCGAGGATTGCAAGTTTTTCGTTCATCAAGTGGGGGGACAGATTCCCCGGCTGTCGAACTCGTTTAACGAGGTCCGCAGGCTGGCTGGACTGCAGCGCCCGGCTCGAGATATTGCGAATTTCTCTATCTCGGGGCTGGTGACAGAGGTGATGCAAACCCTCGGTAAAGATCTAGACATGGCTGGGATTGGAGTTGCCTTCGATGAACAGCCGAATCAAGACGCGATGGACATCGTAGTGAGAGCCTCTCACAGCAGGGTGTACGAGGGCGTCCGTGTGATTCTAATGGCGCTCGCCGATTGCGCCGACGACGGAGATCGAATCAAGATTTCGGTCGAAGGGGATAGCTCACACGTCATCCTTAAATTTCGATCATCACGGCTTGCTCAACTGGAAGGGACTGCGCAACACGACCCTCGGCTCAGCACACTTACCCCACAACTGGAGTTCGCACAACTTCTGGTCGAAAGCGTGGGTGGAAAACTTTGCAGCAATTCAACGCCTGATCACGTCGTGATGTCACTGCCCAAAACTGCAGCAGAGCCGTACACAGCCGCGCATGGAAGCCTCGCGAGGTCGATGCATGTCTAGCACTCTTGCTTATCCTCACGATTTAAATCCGAATGCGGGCCCAGCCCAACCAATTGGCGTCTTAGTCATAAGTCCGAACACGCAGTTACGCAATGATTTGCTCTCGAATCTGGATTCCGATCGCTGGCTGATGATGGAGGCTGGCAGCGGCGCCGAAGCCCTGGAGAGAATCGAGTCCGAGCCAGTGTCGCTGGCGCTCTTAGACCCAGGTTTACCGGATCTCAGAGTCGATGACTTCACGGATCTCGTTCGACTGCAATATCCCGATGTAACGATCGTGCCCATCAATCCCCACACGGGAATGCCGATCGCCAGTGCACCTTCTCCCGATTCGATCATCTTTGAGATCGTACGGAAGCTGGAACGGTGCACACCGTTGCGGCTGGGCAATCCTCTGTCGTCGCATAGTTCGCAGCTCGAGAACTCGAAGGCGGGCAATATTCCTGGTTTCGTTGGTGCGGCTCCTTCTGTACAACAGCTGCGCTCCATGCTCAATCTAGTTGCTCCCCGAGACACCACGGTTCTGATAACCGGTGAGAGCGGTACTGGCAAGGACATTGTGGCCCGAGCGCTTCATCAGCTCGGCAACAGGCGATTGAAACCATTCGTGGCCATCAACTGCGCGGCAATTCCAGAGGCGCTCTTGGAAGCTGAGCTGTTCGGGTACGCGAAAGGCGCGTTTACGGGGGCGTTGCAATCTCGAATCGGGCGTATCCATGCGGCCCAGGGCGGAACATTGTTTCTGGATGAAATCGGGGATTTGCCCCTGGGCTTGCAATCAAAACTCTTGCGCTTTCTGGAGCAAGGCGAGGTGCAGAGGTTGGGTTGCACCGACACGTTTCGCGTGGACGTACGGGTAATCGCCGCCACTAACTCGAACCTGCGGAAGCTCGTTCAAGAGGGCGCGTTCCGGGCGGATTTATTTTATCGTCTCTCCATTTTTCCGCTTGAGATAGCGCCGTTGCGCGAACGCATGGATGATCTTGCTTCGTTGGCCTACAGCTTTCTGGGAAAATTCTGCCCCCACCAGGTGACACTGAACGCGGAGGCCATCAAACTTCTGGAGCAACACAGCTGGCCAGGCAACGTTCGAGAACTGCGTAACGTGATCGAACGGGCCAGCATTCTACTAGGCAACGACCGCGAAATTTGCGCGCATCATATCGTCCTCTAGCGCGCAACAATTTTCAGTTCAGCAAACTGATGGTGCGATTGAACCTTGCGCCGAGGACCGTTACTTAGTAAGTTCCTGCGCGTTTCTGGAAGGTCTGCGGAGGCGAAAAGAGTTGTTGCGCCGCGTCCGGTTCCAGGGGACGCGAGAACATCAAACCTTGTCCAAGATCGCATCCCAGGTCGCGCAAGCGCTCGAACTGCTTGGATGTCTCCACCCCTTTGGCCATCGTTTTGAGGCCGAGTTTGTGCGCGAGGGCTAAGGCCAACTCCACAATATCGCTCGCGCCGCGCTGCGACAGCAGTTCATCGACCAGGCCGCGGTCGAGTTTCAAGGCAATGAGGGAGAAATTTCGCAACTGCCGTAAAGACGACGATTCCGCCGCAAAATCATCGAGAACAACACCGACACCGAGTTGCCGCAACTGCGAAAGAGCGCTCGCGGTGAGGCGCGCGTCGGCCATGGCCACCTTCTCGCTCAACTCCAACTGCAGACACGCGGGCTGAATCCCGGTCTCGCGCAAGATTAAGCGTAGTTTGCTCACCAGTTCACGATCCGCCAACTGCCCGGAAGAAAGATTCACCGCAACAAATGGCTGATCGCCCGCCGGATTTTTCGCTTGCCAGTGTTGCAGTTGCCGGCAAACCTCGGAGAGCAACCACTGACCAATCGAGACCAGGAGTCCGGCGTCCTCGGCGGCTTCCAGGAATTTTGCGGGCGAAATAAGGCCTTGCGTG
This sequence comes from uncultured Acidobacteriaceae bacterium, assembly GCA_963775845.1. Classification (GTDB taxonomy): domain Bacteria; phylum Acidobacteriota; class Terriglobia; order Terriglobales; family Acidobacteriaceae; genus Acidiflorens. Next base: position 1,650,426 of record CAVZKN010000003.1, read on the forward strand.
GGATGTTGCCATCGCAATTCGGCCTCAAAGCCCACGACTTTCTTGTCGGTCAAATTCACGATGGGGTGATAGTGCACGTGGAACTGGCGATTCTCGACCGCCTTCTTCAGTTCGCTTTCAAGCTGGAGGCGGCGCGTTGCACCGGTATGCATAGCCTCGTCAAATATTTCGTAGCGCGCCCCTCCCAAGGACTTGGCCCGCCGCATGGCGACGTCTGCCTCTTGCAGAAGATCTTCGACTCGCTTGTGGGCGCTCGTGTATACGGTGATGCCTACACTCGCCGATGCGCGCACCTCGTGGCCCTCCACCACGAACGGCTCGCTCATCGCGGCCTGAATGCGCTGCGCCACTCGCACCGCGTCGCTCGGATCGGTGATGGCGTCGAGCAGGACTGCGAATTCATTGCCGCCCAGGCGAGAGACGGCCTCGCCGCCTCCTCCGGGTTGGCGGGCCGGACGGGCCAGCGTATCGTCTTGCCGAAGACAGAGCGACAGCCGGCGCCCTACCTCATTGATCAACTCATCTCCCGCCGCGTTGCCCATGCTATCGTTGAACGCCTTGAAGCGATCGATATCCATGAGTAGCACAGCGAATCGGTGCTGGGGACGCCGCTGCGCTTGTGCGAAGAATTGCTGCAGACGATCCAGAAATACGCGCCGGTTGGGCAGACCCGTCAAAGGGTCGTGGAACCAGTTGTGTTCGAGCTGTTCCTCGGCGCGCTTGCGCTGGGTAATGTCGCGATTGACGATTACCAACTTGGCAACGTCGCCTTTCTTATCACGGATCGCGCTCGCGATCGACTCCAGAACTCGCCAGGTCCCATCTTTGTGCCGGACGCGGTATTCCAGCCGTTCGCCGATGCCAGACTCTCGGGCTTGGCGGGCCGCCTCGATCACTTTGAAGCGATCGTCGGGATGAATCTGCTCGAAAGCGGAAGTCTCTCCCAGTTCGGCCGCTGAGTATCCGAGAATGCGTTTGTAGGCAGGGCTGTTATAGAGGCGGCGGCCTTTCATATCGACCAGGGCGATCATATCGGCCGCATTTTCGGTGATGATCTGAAACAGTTCCTCGCGACGCTTGGCGGCGCGCTGAAGGTGATGCATGCGAAGCGCCATCAAGCCCAGGAGGGCCACGAAGAGTGCCCCTATGATTTCGTAGATCATATTCATATCGAGGGAGAGTTCAGTACGAGCTTGGGGGCGCGGCCAAACCTGCTCGGAAGTTTATCGGCACATATTCCGGAAAAAGTTAGCCCTACCTGGCCTTGAAATGCATGCAGCTGGGTTCGACGCAAACTTCTCGATCGCACGGATAGACCGGCTCGCTAAGCACCCGGCAAGCCTTGCCTAGCGCGGACGGGCAAGTCTTGCCCAGCAGCCGCTGATAGAGCGGGCTGGTCGCTGCAACTATCTCAAAACACTGGAGTATGCTTTCGCGTTTGAGTGCGCCTGATGGCATTGGGCTTGCACCCTACATTCCGTTCCCTCGGAGCTTCTGCGCTAGAGTCGAAATGTGCGCCCAGAGCTCCCGCCGAACGCTACAAAATTCGAATCGAGGTACATGAATGTCGATTTCCGGAATCGCAGCAAGCACTCTCAGTCCGTACTCGCTCGGCGCCGTTAGTACTCCACCCCAATCGAACCGGCGGGTTACGGAGCCTCCTGTTGAGCATGACCCGACGTCGCCGCCCGCATTCAAAAGTCCGGAGCGGCTGGGTCCGCCACTCCGCCAACCCATCACCATGCCTCCGGTGTACAAAGGGCCAGAGCCGGTAAGTCCGCCCGTGTTTCAGGGACCACCCACATCACCGCCTGTCGTCAAAGGTCAGGATCCGCTCGGTCCGCCAATTCACGGGCTCATCATGACGCCGCCAGGGGGCAAGGGGCAGGACCCGGTGAGTCCGCCGGTGTTTCAAGGGCCGGTGACTGTACCGCCGGACCTGAAAGCGGGCAGCAATCTCGCGGCTGATTCGTCTACGATCCAGCAGGCTTATAGCAGCCTGCAGCAGGCGATTGGCAGCGCTGCCCTCGCATCCGAATCGAGCCTCCTGCTGAACCCGTCTCTTCTGTCACTCGAAGCCTGATAAAGAAGGGCGCGAACAATGTTGTCCGCGCCCTCTTGTTGTCGATTCGGAGAATTGAACACCCGTCGATCTGTCCAGGTCACGGGTTCATTTTTTCTGATTGAAACCTGCTCTTCTGCACGGACAATTTCGTGTTTGCGCCAGCTCGGCGTCGAGGATCTACTTCAGATAATTCAGCAAGCTTTGCGGAATGATCTGGGCGAGAGCCGCCAGGGTCGCGCTCTGCTCCGTCTGCGCCTGAGACAGATCGGTTGCTACGGTGGCAATGTTGGCGCCCACCAGAGTGGTCTCTTGCGTCTGCAAACTTACCTGCTCGTTTTGGAGCGACGATTGGTTGGCAGTGAGCTGATCGACGGTGCTGCCATAGAAGGTGCGCTGCTGAGACATATAATTCAGCGCATTGCTGACTTGTGTCGTTGCGGCGCCAATGCTGGTTGCGTTGCCGCTTTGCAGCGCCGTGACCAGTTGCTGCAAGGATCCCATGACGTTGCCACCGGATCCGAGGAAGATCTGGCTTCCGGGAACGTTCGTCTGCATGCTTGTTCCCTGCGAGATTGCGACGCTGTTCACACCGTTATTTCCGTTGTAAGTGACGCCAGAAGACTGCGTCGAATCCAACGTGAACGGAGCCGTTTGGGTTTCCGTGCCGCCAAATAGGTAGCTTCCTTGATAAGAGGTGTTCGCCAGCGAGACAACCTGGCTCTGGATGGCCTGGACTTGCTGCGCGATCGACTGCAAATCGCCGCCGGACATGGTGCCGTTCGAACCCTGCACGCCAAGGGAGATGGCTTGATTGAGTGCGGTGACGACTGAACTGAGCGAAGAATCCGCCGTTTGAAACATGCCTTCGAGGCTGCTTGTATTCTGCAGGTACTGATCGTTCTGCTGCTGAGCCGCCTGGTTCTGCACATCTTCGGCCGCGGCTTGAGGATCGTCGGATGGCAGATTGACGCGTCTTCCGGTGGCGAGTTCCTGAATCAACGTTTGCGCCTGCGCCTGAGTCTGCCACAGGTCGTTGAGAATATCCGGTGTGTAATTTGGATTGATACGCATAAGATTACGGTGCAGACGTTACTCCCGATCCCATATCCAGAACGGACTGGGTCAATTGATCCACCGTGGTTACGATACGGGCTGCGGCCTCATAGGCCCGCTGGTAGTTCATGAGGTTGGTGGTCTCTTCATCCAGATTGACTCCGGAGACGGAGCCCAGTTGATCCTTGAGCTGATTCAGGCTGGACGTGCTGGCGGTGACTTCCGCCTGTGCCTGAGCAGTTAGCGTTCCTGTCTGAGAGACCAGACTCGAATAGGTGTCCAGTGGAGTATCGCCGGACGGAAGCGCCGTGCTCTGCACGGCCAGAAGATTGGCGACGTTGCCGTTGCTGCCTTGCGTTCCATCCGAACTGGCAGCGATGAGGCTGGGGTCGGTGGTGGCAACTTGAAAATTGCTAGCCGCGCCGGGGCCAGTTGTATCCGAAAAGAGAGCTTGACCGGCCTTACCGTTCAGATCGTATCCTTTGGCCTGCGCGGCATTGAAACTGATTGCAAATTGGCTGGCCAGATTGTCAAGCTGGGTGAGGATGCCCGGAATTACGGTATCTCGAACATGAAGGTTGCCGCCCAACTGGCCGCCTTGAAGAGAGCCCGTTATATCCTGGCCCTGGAAAGAGACGTCGGTCATGCCCGAAGGGCCGGTTGTGGTCTGGAGAGCGAAGCTCTGGCCGGCGACGACTAGCGGCGTTCCATTTCCGGTGGTCAAGGTCAGCCCATTCTCGGTCTGGATCTCGTTCACGTTGGTCAACTGCGAGAGCTGCTGAATAAGCTGGTTTTCCTGATCGAGCAGGCTTCCGGGATCTTGGCCCAGCTTTTGCTTATCTCCGACTTGAACGTTGAGCTGGGCAATCTGCTGAGTCAGAGTGTTGATCTGCGTCACATTTTGCGTGACCGATTGATTGAGTCCAGATTGGATGGTGGTCAGGCTCTGTTCGGTCGAATGGAAATCGTTGGCGAGATTTTGCGCGGCGGAGAGTACGGCCTGCCGATCCGCGACACTGGTCGGGTTGGTCGAGAGCTGGCTGATGCTGTTGAAAAAGGCGCTGAAGTCGGCTCCGATACCCTGTGTGGGATCGGAAAAAGGAGTCTGCACCTGCTGCAGCGCGCTGTACTGCGCTTGCGCGCTGCTCTGTTGCTGGGTCTGATCGGCAATCTGAATCTGCAGAACCTGATCGGTGATGCTTTGGATCTGCTGTAGCTCGACTCCATTGCCGAAGGTGATGTTTCCTTCTTCCGTCGGAGCCGCTTCGGAGAGCACAGCCACCTCGCGACTATAGCCGGGAGTGTTCTGATTGGCGATGTTATTGGATGTCGCGTCGATCGCCCCTTGATCGGCCCCAAGAGCTTGAGACGCCATGAATAATAAGGATGACAACGATCCCATGCAGCTATACCTCGCAAGACCAGGAACGATGTGGTGGCAGGGGAGCAGGGCCGCGAACGTAACCCGCTCCGTAGCTGCGATAGAGGGCGGCAACCAGGGCAACTGATTTTGTGGTTCTTCTCAGCAATGCGGCGTAGACGCGATTCAGCTGCGCCAGAGCAAGATGAGCATCGATGATCTCTCGTTGCAACTGCGAATCCGGATTTTCTGCGACAGATTCTTTGCTGGTGGTGGTCGATGATGGCAACGCCGGCTTGATGGCGCCAAGCCGGTTGCAGATGGTTTCCTGAATCGCCAGATGGTCCTGAAACTGGCGTAGATTGTTTTTCTCGATGGCCGAAATCGCGGAAGCAATCGCCTGGGTAAGCGCGCGGACTTGAGCGAGATGCTCAAGCTGCTCCGCTGTGCGAGTTTCGTCAGATTTCAACACGGTCGATGACCACCCTCTGGTTAGTGATACGTCGGGTTGTTACTCGCCCAGAATCGCGCTCGCGATGGCGCTGGAATCGAGCTTGTACTGGCCGCTATTGACGCTCTGGCGCAAGCTGTCCACTAAGTTCTGGCGCACCTCGGGCTGGTTCAACGCTTGCGTGGCGAGCGCGCTGATGGACACGGTATCGGCCGACAGACTTGTCTTATCGTCGACCGGCAAAGGCTCCGGCTGGCCGATGGCAGGCTTGGGGGACTTCTGGGCCGGCTCGGGCGAGATCAGCTGCGGGTCAGTTGTGTCTAATCCAATTCTCATAAAGGAACCTCCGGTTCGGTGCCTACCCCTTATCGGCCTTTCGTGCTAAGAACTTTAATACCTTGCCATCTTCGGCATGAATCCGTGCAACTACTTGCCATCACTCAACTTAGGATTGCTCGGACTCGTCGGAGCGGACTCCGATTGGAACTTTGTTTGCGTGTCAGGTGCCGGCCGGTTCGCCTCCGCCGCCTTCAGCTGTTTACTGATCATCGTGGCGATGCCAAAAGAACCACTCTTGCTCAAGCCTTGAGCCATGTATTGACAGGCAATGCTCTGGAACTGATCACGACCAGAATCCTGGGTTTGATCCGGATCGGTACCGGGAACCGTGGCAAATGATTTCTCGGCTTTCTCGAGCCACTGGCCGACCAGAATGCTTTCGAAATCGTGGGCCGCCTTGTCAATTCTGGAAGGATTGTCTTTTGTCGTCTTATTGCGAAGCCCTTGCACGGCGAGGTCACTCCGAGCCTGTCCGAGGCTCGAATTGCTGGTGCCGAGATTTGCGATGCGGAGGTCACCCATGATTTAGAGGACCTCCAGCTCAGCCTGCAAGCCGCCGGCAGCTTTGATCGCCTGCAAAATGGCAACGATGTCGTGGGCGGTCGCTCCCATGGTGTGCAAGCCGTTGATCAGCTCTTCCACGCTCGCTCCTTCTTTTAGCTCGAAGGAACGGGCGGGCTTTGAGTTGGCTCGCACATCGGTTTCGGGAACGACTTCCGTGGTTCCCTTGGAATTCGGCAAAGGTTGAGAGACGGTGAAGGTAGTCGTGATTTCCACGATGAGGTCGCCGTGAAGCACCGACACGGGAGAAAGTTTCACATCGCCGCCCATCACGATGGTTCCGGTGCGCTCGTTCATCACCACTTTTGCCGGTGGATGTATGGTGACAGTGAGATTCTGCACCTGCGCAATCAGCGTCGGGACGGAGGAAACTCCCGAGGGGCCAACCTCGATGTCGACTCGGCGGCTATTCAAGGCCGACGCTAGATTCTTGCCGAACTCATGATTGATCGCGAGGGCCACATCGCGAGCGGCGGTAAAATCGGGATCACGCAGGGCGAGTGACAGAACTTTCAGATTTTTCAAGTCGATGGAAGTGTCGCGTTCCACGATTCCGCCCGAGGGAACCCTGCCTACGGTGACATGATTCACTTCCTTGGAGTTGCCGTTGGCGCCCGCCGTGTAGCCTCCCAAAGTAAGTGCGCCTTGGGCTTCCGCATAGACCTGGCCATCGGCGGCATGCAGAGAAGTAAGGAGGAGCACGCCACCCTCCAGACTTTTGGCGTCACCCAGCGAAGATACAGTGACATCAAGCGCGGTTCCGGGGCGCGCAAAGGGTGGCAAGGAAGCCGTGACCATGACGGCAGCAACGTTGCGAACCTGTATCGTGGCGGCGGGGATCTGCGCTCCCAAGCGCTGGAGTACATTGGCCAGAGCCTGCGTGGTGAACTGCGTTTGCTGGCTGTCGCCGGTTCTCTTCAATCCCACGACCAAACCATAACCGATGAGAGGATTGTCGCGGATACCCTCAATGGTCACAATGTCTCGCACCAGGACGTGGCGAGAGTCTTCGGCCATCGCGCGATGGCTCTCGGCCAGATCCACGACAGCCAAAGATATGAGGACGAACAGCCAGGCAGGGGGCACACGAAACCAGCGCGAGTTTCGCCGTGTGCTTACCACGTAAGCAGCCATAGCAGCCCCCGGATAATTGGATTCTGACGACCAATGTAATCGGAGACGACGCCCTTTCCCTTTAGTTCAATCTCCAGGCTCGACAAGGCAGTTGCGGGAGCCGAGTTATTCGGAGCCACATCGATGGGGCGCAGTACACCTCGCACGATCATGTCTTCATGCTGGCTGTTGATAAGAATGCGGCGTTCTGCCTCGACCACCATGTTTCCGCCGGGCAAGAGGGCAATCACACGAGCGGAGACAGTGGCTGTAACGCTGGAGCCGGCCGAAGTTTCGCCCTGGCCTTTTAGCGTTTTCGACGACGTCATACCCAGCAGCGGATTGGCCGAATTCGATGTATTCCATCCCGGCAAAGCGGTCACCGCCGAGTTTGCCGCGAACGTTCTGGAGTTATTTAGGTCACCGGTCGACTGGGCTGCGGTGGTTTCCGACACCAGCAGGGTGACCACGTCCCCTAAACGGCGCGCCTTGTAATCTGCGCTCATATCTGTATAGGGGCTGCTAGGAAGGAAGAGACTGCCAACGGTTCCGGTCTCCTGGGTCGTTGGCAATTGCTGCATGCGGGCAATGTATTCAGAACGCAGCTTTTCAGAATTCTGCGGTGATTTCGTGCGCGCTGCCATGAATGGCGCGGCACATAGAAGCCAGAGGGCCACTGACAAGGTCAAAACGCTGCGGGTCTTACTCGAAGTGCTCATAAGTCGTAGGGGTGTCAAAAGCTCCCCTTCAGAACGCCGGCCGAAACGACTTCGGCATTGTAGAGTCGCTTGCGATCGAGGCTTGCCGCGCGGATAACCTGGCCTTGCGTTCCTCTTTGCAAACAGATTACGGGGAAGGTCATGCGAGCATCGAGGGTTTCGACAATCAGAATCGCATGATCGCCATCACGAACCGTGTCGCGAAGGGAAAGTGCCTTGATGGCCGGGGTCCGAAGCGCTGCCAGATTTCTTTGGCCGAATCCCAAGCCGTGCACAAGAACGTAAAAGGGCACGCACTCGTGACTGTCGCGGCAACGCAACTTGGCTTTGACCGTGCCAGCACTTGCATTGCTGACGCTCACGACCCGTATCGCCGGATTGGGCGTTGCGCTCTCAACGCGGGAGAGAATTTCGATCTGATCTGCGCTGGCAACGATACCCGCCACTGACATTGCCTCTACGACGCGCTGGGTCGAGATCGTTGTACGATCGACGGCGCCGTGGCTGAAGGCTGTCGCAACCGCGACCGCCAGAATGCAGCAGAGAAATCTGTTCGCGCTATTTAGCATTACCACCCTGCCTAACGGCCGATACTAGTAAGGTCCTGCAACATCTGGTCTGCCGAGGTGACGACACGCGAGTTCGATTCGTAGGAGCGTTGCGCCACGATCATGTTGACGAATTCGGCTACCACATCCACATTTGACTGTTCCAACATGCCCTGCTGAATCGTGCCCATGCCTTCGGCAGATCCGGGAGCCCCTACGATCGGGTCACCGGAGGCCGTGGTGGCCAGGTAAAGATTGTTGCCAACGCTGTTCAAGCCGCCCGGATTCGCGAACATCGCAAGTTGAATGCTGCCCACTTGCGAGGCTGCCGTTTGTCCCGACTGAGTTACCGAGACTGTGCCGTCGGAGCCAATCGTGACCGAGGTCGAGTTCGCGGGAATGGTGATATTGGGTTGAAGAGGAGTTCCGTTGGCAGTAACAATGTTGCCAGTCGAATCCAGATGAAAAGCTCCGGAACGTGTGTACGCGATTTGGCCGTCGGGCATTGTCACCTGGAAGAAGCCGAGACCCTGGATCGCCAAATCCAGAGGTCCGCCGGTCGAACTGAAGTTCCCTTGAGTCTGAACAATTTCTGAAGCGCCGGGCATCGTGCCCAAGCCAACTTGCAGGCCGGCGGCTATCGTGGTTTGCTGCGTCGCCGCGGCGCCGGGCATGATTACGTTTTGATAGACGAGATCGGAAAATTGCAGCCGCCGTGAATAAAATCCTGCCGTGCTCGAGTTGGCAAGGTTGTTGGCGATGTTGTCGAGGTTTAACTGCTGGGCCGACATTCCACTCGCTGCGGTATAAAGTGCACGAAGCATTTGACGCTCCTAGAAGTTGTTATTTGTGACTCTGGGCAAATCCTGTGTCGCAATCTGGTTCATTTCCGTGTGGAACATGGTCAGAGCCCTTTGCATCAGCTCCGCATAACGCTGCAGGGTAATCAATTCGATGGAACTGGAAACCGCATTCACGTTGGAGCTCTCGAGCATTCCCTGCTGGATGCTCGCCTGCGTGGCGGGAACGGCGGCGTTCTGAGGAGCCGAGTAGTAATTCTTCCCCACGCTCTCGAAAGAGGTTCCAGCGGGGAAGTCGACGATCTTCAGTTGGCCGGCGAGCGCTCCATTGACCGAAAGCGTTCCATCCGGGCTGATGGAGACCGGCGCTCCGACGATCGGTATGGGGCGGCCGTCGCTGCCGAGGACGGCGTCGCCCGCAGAAGTGACCAACTCTCCCTTGGGCGAAACATGAAAATTGCCGTCTCGTGTAAACAGTTGCCCGCTGGCGGTCTGGATGGCAAAAAAGCCGCTACCCTGTATTCCGAGATCGAGATCGTTGCCAGTTCTCTCCAAATTGCCTTGCGAGAGATCGAATTGGCTGCTTCCCAACACTGAGTAGTCGTTCACGGCTCGATTCAGGCCGGAGACGGGCGCCGCGGAAGAGGTGGCCAGCAGCGATCGAAATGAATCGTGCTGGGCCCGGTATCCCGGGGTGCTGACGTTGGCCAGATTGTTCGCAACCAGATCCAAGGTCTCGCTGCGCGCCATCAAGGCCGTGCATGCGGCATAAAACCCACTATCCATAGGGACTCCCGGAGAAGAATATGCACGGGTATGTCCATCTTGAGGCGGGAGAAAAAGCTGCAAGTGATTGAAGACTCGTAGCTCGCCTGGCTGGCGGATGAGAGGACGGTTAAACCGCGCGGCGGCCGAGGTCTGGGGCTCTGTCCTTCGATTGGTATCTCTAACGGATTTCGTTTTATCCGGCGGAAGCCTCGGACTGTATGGCGCGAACGGCCAGGAACTCCAAGCGGGTGGCCCAGGTGTCCGCCGCGGTCGCTATGTCGAAGAGAGCCCGCGATTCACGAGTGCAGCAGAGTTCACGGTAACCGCTCATCACATCCGCCAGGGCCTGCGGAAGTTCCCAAGCCTTTGCCATCCGATAGCCGTTACACAGAGCATCAACTGCGCTTACAGGCGCACGACCCAGAACAGAAGGGATCTCGCCTGCACGGTATAACAGTCCGGCTAAGTAGGCAGCTTGCGGCGTAACCTCGGAAGACGGCTCGGAAAGTTCTTCCGCGATCAGGGCTGCTAGCCTGGAGTGCGTCCAGAAGCGCTCGCAAGCGCTGAGGCCAGCGCGATCTCTGAAATGAATGGGCAGAGGGTTGGTTTGACATACAAGCGCTTTCAAGCGGTCTACTCCCACTTGACACGCAATCTCGCTGATCGCACTGATCTTGCCCAGCGATAATTCTGGCACGCGAGCCGCGAGACGCAACAACTGGACGGTAAGACCGATGTCGCCTCTGATGATGTCTGTGACACCTCCGAGATCGACCACAAATGCTGACAGACTCAATTCCAGCTGCAGCAGAGCATCGGGGAGAGCGGGAGGAGCGGGGAACTCCGCCTCGCCTGGCAGCGGAAAATCGGGCGTGCAATGCAACGGAGCTTGCTGAGCAGCAACGCCTGGCCGAATTTGATGGAGTGCCCGGTTCGCGAACATTGAGACCATCCTGCCGGCTATCTATCGGCAGACGATGGTCTGAGCTTTAATTGCGTGCGTCCGCTAAGTGCCCTGCACTCGGAACAGCAAATCCATTTCCTGCTTGTGTCCCCAGATCCGCGCCCACACGTAATCGCGGCACTTGCCTACTCGCATCCGATGGGCCGAGAGCTGAACCATGTAATTGGTAATAATGCGCGCCATTTCGGCGGTGTCGATTACTTCCTCGAACACCAATTCGTAATCACGAAGAAATGAGGCACGCGCAACTCTTAACTGTGACTGGTACTCCCGGGCGCTTATAAAACATGGCGCGACGGTGCAAGAGGTAATGTGGCCAATGCTATACAGAGCCTGATGCTGGACATTCCGCACAAAACCAATCAAGAGCCGGCGTTCCTTCTCCGAGTAATGGACGGGGAGCATTTCATACTGTTCGAGCAATGGCCGAGGAATTCGGACCTGCACTTCCAGGGGGCCTTCTCCCAAGTGAAACACGGGACAGGCCCATTGTGCAGCAACCGCAGCCGTCACGTCCTGCTGGGTGGCAAAGCCGAGCTTTTGCAACGAATCGCCAAAATCCAACTGCGTCGACCGCTGATATTCCAGCGCAAGCTTTAGCTGTTCCGAAGTCAGGACTCCGCGCGACAGAAGTAAGAGCCCAAGAGGAACGCGTGAACTGCGCGCCCGAGTCGGTTTGTGCTGGGCAGTCATCACTTCTCTTACTTTTCTGCCGACTACTTGCTCGAGACAATCCGTGCCGCAATACCAGTCATTTTCGATGGTTACGCCGCGATGACGATGAGTAAAGGCCCGCAGCAATATCCTGGTCGAGCAGCCAGTATTGCCGCACTGGGACATCCAATTTTTCAAGATCGATGGCGCCTTCGAACTCGACTGAGTAAGAAGCGCTTCCCTTCCCTGTCCGGAATTCCTCACAACAGGGCCTCCTTAGCGGCAGGGTTTTGAAGAGAAGCGCGAAGTTTGGTAAGAGCCAGGCTATGGATCTGAGAGATGCGCGATTCTCCCAATTGCATCACGGCGGCAACTTCTTTCATGGTCAGCTCTTCCTTGTAATACAAGGAAATGACTATCTGCTCTTTTTCTGATAGCGTTTCGACGGCCTTCGCCAGCTTCTCTCTCGTTTCTGTGCGCATGAAACAGTCCAAGGGATTCTCATCGGTGCTGGGCGCGGACTCAATGAGATCGCGTTTTCCGGAACCGTCGAAGACCGAATTCACCTGCTGGCCGACGAGAATGGCTCCATCGATGCGCTGGGCGATGTCATAGAGTTCGTCAATGGGGATGCCCATTTCGGCGGCGATCTCCTGCTCCTCAGGTTGCCGCCCCAACTTTTTCGACAAGTTGGAAATGACCTCTTCAATCTTCCGGCCCTTGTGACGAAGGCGTCGCGATCCCCAATCGAGTTCGCGAATGCTGTCGAGGATCGCGCCGCGAATACGGAACTTCGCATACGACTTGAGAGGGACCGACTTACTCGGGTCATAGCTCCGGACGGCCTCAATGACACCGATTACTCCTGCATTCACTAAGTCGTCGAAGGGCACCTGTTGTGGCAAGCGCTCGTGGATTCTCCGGGCGATGTAATAGACCTGCGGCAGATTGCTCAGAATGAGCTGCTCGCGATCTGTCTGCTCGTCCGTCTGCTGCTCTTTATATGCGATCTGTGCTTGAAGCATGAGTCCTCTACTTTTCGATATTGCGACTGACGTGACTTAGCGTAAAACTCCCATCGATTGAACCGGTGTAAACGGCGGAATCTCCGCCGGCGCAAGTACAACGACCTTCGGTATGAATGGCTCCAACAGTCGCCGCAGTTGGAAACGTGCTGGAGATTGACATAGCAAAATTGGCGGTGTCGTCAACACCTGTTCGCCAAAGAGCGCCCGCAACCCATCGCATACGCGCCGCGCCGTGTTCGGTTGCAAGGCGCCTTGACTGGCGGTGGCGGGCTGGGGATTCAAGCTCCGCGTGCATTCTTCTTCAATGGTGCGATCGACGGTAACGACCTTGAGATCTCCGCGCTCATCGAGTAGCGGACGCACAAACGCACGTCCCAGAGCCTGCCGCGCTGCCTCAACGAGAATCACCGGATTCTTATTGATCGGCGCATTTTCGACCAGGGTTTCCAGAATCGTTCCCAGATCACGAATCGAGACTTGCTCGCGCAGCAATTGTTGGAGCACTTTCTGGACCTCTCCCAAGGTCATGAGCTTGGGCACCAGTTCTTCAACCAGCTTGGGATGAGAGTCGCTCATCTTGTCGATGAGGCGCTTGCTCTCATGGCGCGTCAGAAGAAGATGCGCATTCTGTTTAACCACTTCGCTTAAGTGAGTGGCGAGGGCCGAGGTGTGATCCACCACGACATAACCGGCGGCCACAGCCTGGGGTTGTAGCTCGGGTGAGATCCATTTTGCTGCCGCGTTGAATGCCGGCTCGCGCGTGTCCTGCCCGGGCAATGCCGGGGGCGACGATTGCGAACTGATGGCCAGGAGGCAATCGCGACGCATCTCCCAACGGGCAATTTCGACGCCACGCAGGTAGATGACATACTCGCGTTCTTTCAGAGTCAGGTTGTCGGTGATATGGATCGACGGGACCAGGAATCCCAGTTGCTGCGCCAATTGCTTGCGCAGAGAGCGTACTTTCCCGAGTAACTGCCCGCCTTGCTTGGTGTCGACCAAGGGCACGAGACCGAGGCCAACCTCGAGCATCAACTCATCGAGCTTGAGAACTGAATCGAGTGGTTCGGTCGCGGGCGTTACCGTGGACTGCGGTTTAGCGGCGTCGGTGCCCGCTGCCGCGGCATCGGCTGCCGTCTCGGGGCCTACACGGCGCGCCAAGAAGACAAGTATTGCGGCCATGAGGATGAAGGAAAACTTGGGCAGCCCGGGAATGATCGCCAGCCCACCCATAACGGCGGCGGCAATCCACAGTGGACGGCTCTTACGGAAGAGTTGCCGGCCAAGATCCGTCCCCAGCGAACTCTCGGAAGAGGCTCGAGTCAGAACAATCGCGCCTGCCACCGACACCAGGAGTGACGGGATCATTGTTACTAGCCCGTCGCCGACCGTCAGCACGGTATAAGTCTTGAGAGCTTCCATGAAAGGTATGCCGTGCTGGAAAACGCCAATCAGGAATCCGGCGATGATGTTGATAGCCGTGATCAGAATGGTTGCCAGAGAATCGCGCTGGCTGAAGCGGGCAGCACCGTCCATTGCGCCGTAGAACTCGGCCTCGCGGGCGATCTGTTCACGGCGGGCGCGGGCTTGTTTTTCGTCGATCAGCCCGGCGTTCATGTCGGCGTCGATGGCCATTTGCTTTCCGGGCATGGCATCCAAGGTGAACCGGGCGGTGACCTCGGCCGTACGCACCGCACCATGGCTGACGACCATGTACTGAATCGCAATCAAAGCGAGGAAGAGAACAAAGCCGACGACATAGTTGCCGCCGACGACAAATTGACCGAAGGACTCGATGACTTTGCCTGCCGCTGAGGCACCTTCACTGCCGTGCAACAGGATCCGGCGGCTGCTGGCCAAGCCCAGCGACAAGCGGAACAAGGTCAGTAAGAGCAACAAACTTGGGAAGACGGAAAACTGTACCGGCTTCAAAATCTGAATTGCGACCAGCATCACTAGAATTGACGCGGTGATACTAAGGGCAAGCAGAAGATCGACGCCCATCGCGGGCAGCGGAATCAGCATGACGAAGACCATGCTCACCGCCAACGCAGGTACGATCCAATCGCCGGCACTGCCGGCAACGTAGCCTGCCAGTTTTGGTTTAGTCGCCATTCTTAGTCCACCGCCTTATCCGCTGGTTCATAGTGCCGGACCTGTCCTTGCCTGCTGACGAGCTTGCGCTTGTGCGCGGAATACGAACGCAAGAATCTCGGCTACCGCCGCATAGAGTGCGCCCGGAATCGGTTGACCGACTTCCACCGATTTGTATAATGCCTGCGCGAGAGGAGGGTTCTCCAGCACGGGAATGTCATGCCAGCGGGCTACCTCTTTAATTTCCTGCGCCAGGAAATCTCGTCCCTTGGCAATCACAATCGGAGCTTCCATCGACATCTCATAACGCAATGCGACGGCAAAGTGAGTCGGGTTTGTGATGACAACGCTGGCCTTTTCCGTATCGCGTAGCATCTGGCGTCTTCTCATGCTGCGCTGAAGACGGCGAATACGGCCTTTGGTCGCGGGATTCCCTTCGCTTTGCTTGAGTTCATCTTTCAGGTCCTGACGGCTCATCTTCAGGTCGCCTTCAAGCTTCTGCCGCACCAGCAAGTAATCGACCGCCGACCAGCTCAATAGAACCAGACCGGACTTCCACAGCAACTCGGCCATGACGCTGACCAGGAACGCGGCATAAGCGCGCACGCCGAGCTCGGAAGCATGAATTATGGTCCCCCAATGCTTGCCAATGGTCGAAATGCCGATCCAGGCAATCGCGGCAAATGGCAGCAACGACTTCAGGAGTCCGCTGAGGCCGGCCAGAGAAAACATTTGCTTCAGTTTGTTCGCCGGACTCATGCGCTCCGGCTTCGGCGCTAAAGCTTCGGGCGCAAACACCAGCCCGCCCTGCGCCACTCCTGCGGAAACGGATAGCACCCATGCGGTCGCTACCACCGGAACAATCCAACGCAAGACACCGATGGCAGCCCAGAACAAGGCCGGGCCGCCCGGCCTGAGCGGTTCGTTGACCGAGAGATCCAACGTGCTCTGCAACAGGCCTCGCCATTGGCGCGGCACATCCGCAACCTGCCAAGCCACCAGGGAGAGCGCTCCACCCCAGGCGAGCGCGCTCGATAGTTCCCTGGTGCGCGCGACTTGCCCCTGTTCGCGGGCTTTCTTTCGCCTTTGCGGTGTAGCTTTTTCAGTTTTGCTCGAATCCGCCATCTCTTTTAGTGCGCCAGGTGCAACAAGTGTTCTGAGTAGCCAATCGATTCGGAAAAATACCGCTCAAACAAGTGCGGCCAAAAACGCAATGTCACTCCCAGCAGAAGCACGCCCAGCATGCTTTTGACCGCCGGCCCGAGAAGCATGAGAGGCATCTGGGGCGACGCTTTTCCCATTAAGCCCAGCACCATGTCCGCGAGCAGCGTTGCCGACAACAGCGGCGCTGCGATCTGGATTCCGAGATTCAGCACCACCACTCCCTCGTGCAATACCGCCTGGATAAACATTGGGTTTAGCGTTGCCGAGCCGGGAGGAAGATATTCGAAACTATGTGCGACCGCGCGCAGAATCCAGTGGTGAACATCCAGCCCAAGAAAAATGAGCAGGGCGATACTCTGGTGAAAAAATGCGATCACGGTGCTCTCTACCTGCGTATTCGGATCGAGGATATTCACCAGCGAATATCCCATTTGCACGCTCAAAATCTGGCCCGCCAACTGCGCGCCTTCAAACACGATGTTGGTGGCGAGCCCCATCGCTATTCCCACCACGGTTTCGCTGGCCACGAGCACCGGCCAGTGGGACAAATCCACGACAGGCATATGCGAGGAGTACACGGGATACAGAACTGCCGTAATTGCGATCACCAGCACCGCCTTGATACGGGGCGGAACCGTGGCATTGCCAAAAAAAGGCGCAAAGAGCATCAGCCCCGAGACCCGGAGTCCGACGACCATGATTGATCCCATCAAATGTGCGAGCGATATTTCCATTTCGTTCAGCGCAGGTACGGGTGAAAATCAGATAAAAGTTGGAACGTGAACTGGCACATTTGCCGCCACATCCAAGGCATCAGGAAAAATACGCCTGAGGCCACAGCCAGCAGTCGCGGGACCGCGGAGATCGTCGTTTCCTGCAGCGAGGTCAGCACCTGCACGATGTTGATCGTCAAGCTCACCAGGACCGCGATCGCCAAAATGGGGCTGGCGAGGATGAATACCTGGCGCATGGTTAAGCGGCCAAGGTCGATCGCTTGTTCGACGGGCATCAGCTAAAACTCCTCATCAGGGATCCGATCACAAGATTCCAGCCGTCCACCATGACGAACAGCAACAACTTCAAAGGTGTCGAAATCACGACGGGAGGCAACTGCAACATTCCGACGGAGGTTGAGATGGAGGCGACGACCATGTCGATGACCATGAAAGGCAGGAACAAGACGGTTCCGATCTGGAATCCAATTCGTAGCTCGGACAGTACGTACGCGGGAGCGATCACGCGCAACGACAGTGCTTCGGGATCCCGTGGCCGCGGTTCCTTCGACAGTTCGACAAAAAGAGCAACGTCTTTTTCGCGAACGTAGTGCATCATGAACTTGCGCACCGGAACGGAACCGCGGTCGACGGCTTCCATGGCGGAAATGTGCCCTTCCTGCAAGGGCAGAACTGACGTCTGATAGATAGTGGTGCCGACGGGCTGCATCAGAAAAAAAGTGAGCACCAGCGCCAAACCGATCAGCGTCTGGTTCGTGGGAGTGGTCTGCAGTCCGAGCGCCTGGCGCAAAAAGTGAAACACCACCAGAAGGCGCGCGAAGGGCGTCATGCACAGCAGGAGTGAAGGGATCAGAGTCAGGAGCGTGAGCAGAACGACAATCGTCCACGAAGTCGATCCTTTTCCTACTCCCGTGATGCGTATTTCGTTCGGATCTGCTGCCATGTTCGGACTTGGCAGGGCGGCGGGCGCCGCAGCGGCTGGTTGCTCGATGGGCGCGCCACTCGTGCCTGTCGATGGCCCGTGGGCATGGGCAGCGACCAGCAAGGGGCCGATCATCACGACCACAAGCAGCGTTAAAGCCCGGGCCCGTCGAAATGAAAACAAGCAGGTCTTCATGCCTTACCTGGATCCGGGGACCAGCGCTGCTTTAAGACTTCGGAAAATTGTTGTGCAGGCTCGAGACGAGCTAATGTCGCCACTGAGCCTGCCGCTCCGCCGACAAGAAACTGCTCTCCATCGACCTGGATCACGGAAACAAAGCGCTTTTCTCCCAACGAGACGGTTTCGCACACGCGCAGGCGCTTTTTAGGCTGGCGTGAGACCAAATGGATGCGAGTCCAATCCCATGCTTCGGCTAACCCACGCGCGATCTTTCCCAGACGCAAAGTGGGGACTCGCGGCAACACAACTCGAACGGAGAACGTTGGCTTGCAAAGCTTTTCCGCCGGGTTTGTTTGCAGCGTTACCTCGTCCTGGGGAAAGTCTTCCTCAATCTCTTCCCACTGGTTTCTGGGGTCAACGTCTTCCGCGTTGCAAACTATCTCCCGATTTATTGCTGAATCGGATTCATGAGTCGCTTCGAAGCCAGCGGCTGTGACGTTTTCTTGCGGTAAGATTTGGGGCTGAGTTTTGTCCTTTGCGTTCAGGATCATCTCGCAAGCTGCGAGAATTTCCTCTGCCGATGGGGCGGCTGTACTGGTTTCTTGCGGTAAGCTGTGCTGCTGACTCTTAATATTTGCGTTCAGAATCATCTCGCAAGCCGCGAGAATTTCCTTTGCCGACGGGCCGGTCTGTACGAGTCGCCTCTGCCGTAACCGGTCACTGCCTGGGCGCCAGGCTCGCTGCCGGCTTATTCGCCTGCTTCGGCCGCTCCGACTTGCTCGCGTTCCCGACTTGGGCTCGCATCGGCTGATCAGAGGGTGATGCAGTTCTGGCGACCGGCTTCCAAATGTGTCTGTTGATTCCAACTTGCGCTCCTCTACCTGTTCACTCATGCCAGTTCCGTGATGCGTACCGCCAAGCGGTTTTCAATCACTTCAAATTCACTCCAGGCGATAAGAAGCCCATTCGCTCGCAGCGGGATATCACCAGTGGAAGATGTGCCGGTTTCCACGATGGATCCCTTTTCCAAGCGGAGCAGATCGCCGACCGTGAAATTGACGATCGGGATTTGCAGTGACAACTGGCAAGGAAGCCACCCAAACCTGGCCGCCAGATCTTTCGCGCCCTCGACGGGGGGAGCGGATGGCGTTTCCTTGGCGACTTGTACTGCTGCATCCATAACTGCTTCTCTGCGATCGGGTGAAGTCGGACAACTGCAGATTGAGACTCAGCATCGCAAGTGCAAGTGGCGTACCACGCAAGCGCGTGGTTGCCGCATGGTTGCGATGCGGTCTGAGTCGGGAAAGAATGTGCGTTGGCAACAACTTGGAAGGCGCCGGTCACGAGGGTACATGTACGCTCACGGCGAGAACCTATTAGAGATGGAATAGAAGAACGGAGGCGCGGCGCGGCCGGTGCGACCGCGCCCTCGACTCCTCTAATTACGCGCTAATTCCCCGGGCTGGCCTGAAGGTTGATGGTCGAGCTGCTGACGGAATCAAATGTCGTGACCACGCGAGAATCCGCTTCGAATGCACGCTGCACGACAATGAGGTTCGTGAACTCCGTGGAAATGTCCACGTTCGATAGTTCCACTGCGCCTCCGGTGATGGTTCCGCGTCCTCCGTTGCCGGCCGTTCCAATCACCGCTGCGCCTGAGGCCAATGTGGTCTGGTAGCTGTTTCCTCCGGCTAACTGCAAGCCCTGGTTGTTCGCGAAACTAGCCATGGCGAGCTGCCCGAGCGCTTTGGTTTCGCCATTGGTGTATTGGCCCTGGACCGTCCCATCCTGCATGATGGAATAGCTCTGAAGGGTACCGGCGACATAGCCGTTTTGGTTGGTTGTCTCAGTCGTGCTCGGCGATGCCACCTGAGTGACCAGCGAGTTCCCGCTCGGATCGGTAAGACTCCAGCCCATACTCATATTGGATGCTCCGTCGGCCAGGCCGCTGATATTGACTGCAACCGAGCCCGTCGGCGATGTCAGTTGGCCGGTGCTGTTGAAGTTCATTGTGCCCGTAGCGAGCACGGTAGGACTGCCAGTACCGCCCGTGTCGGCCGCAGGCAATGTGACCTGATAAGTCCAAGTGTTAGGAGCGCTCATCGTGTAGTTGAAGGTGAGGACGTGCGACTCGCCGAGGGAATCATAAACGGCCATGGAGGTGGAGTAGGTTGTGCCAACCGGGGCCGCGGCGTTCAAATTGGTTTGCTGCTGCATCGTAGTTGTGGCCGAAGGAGGACTGGTTGCCCCCGATCCCACCTGGATGGGAGATAACGCCGCGCCCTGATTGACTACACCGCTCACCGCTGGGAAGCCCATAACAGTTTGGCCATCGGTCGTCACCAAATCTCCCGCGGAGTTGACAGTGAAATTGCCGGCGCGCGTGTATTCCACAGATCCATTGGCCTGTTCTGTGACAAAGAAGCCGTTGCCGGTGATGGCAGCATTTGAGCTCACGCCGGTATTCTGCAAACTTCCATTGCTGAAGTTGGTAGCCACGGAACTGATGGAGGTTCCGGCGCCGACCTGAATGGGATCGCCCGCGCCATCGCCACCATAGTTTTGATAGAACAAATCCTGAAAGTTCGCCGTGTTGTCTTTGTAGCCAACTGTGTTCATGTTGGCGAGATTGTTGGAAATAATGTCCAGCGCTTGCGTGCTAGCGGCCAGGCCGGAAAGAGGAATCGAGAAGGATGCCATTAGACAACTCCTGTGAGTAATTGCCGCGCGTAGGAAGCGGCTGCGTTGGAAGGCAATGCCGCCGCGGCTTGCGCGAGCGAAGTGCCGAGGTTGGATTGAGCCGTCGTGGACGACGAGGCCTGGCTGCTGGAAGGCGAACTGGGGCCGCTTAAGGCAGTTGAAAGTGTCTGGTTGATGTCAATCAGCTGCTGCAGTTGATTCATCTGGAACATCTGGCCGACCATCGTCGTAGGATCCATGGGCGAGGTTGGATCCTGCGATTGCAGTTCGGTCACCAGTAATTGGATGAACGTCTGTTCAGCGCTGTTTGCGTTTAGCGTGCCGGATGTAGATGAGCTGCCCGAGGTGGTCGAGCTAGTGGCGGTGGGCGCTAATGCCGTTCCGATGCTCGGGATTCCTTGAATATTCATGATCATTCTCCTTCTGTGTGCCTGTGTCGCTGCAAGTCACTGAACCTACATGTGAATGTCTAGCCTTAACTCCGGCCCGGTTGTTTCCAAGCCTAGCCACGCGGGCGCCGGAGCATCGTCTCGAATGGTCCCCGTGTTCATCGCGCGCGTTGGTTGCTCGCTTCGCGGTTTCTCGTGTTGCGAGGCCGAAGAATGGCCGCTGGCACTGTTCTGCACGGCGATATTCGCTACCGAGACGCGTTGCTCGGCGAGCCGGTCGTGCAAGCTCGGCAGTTCCGCTGCCATGGCGCGCCCGAGTTCGCTTCTTTCGACGGAGATCTCGGCCGTAAACTGATTGCGAACCATCGACGTCCGGATGTCAACGCTGCCAAACTCCCCGGCTCGAATTCCGACCCGGAGTTCACTTTCTCCCATGCGTTCGACCAGCTTCGCGGAATTCACCAGCGGTGTATAGGCCGCGGAACTTTCCGGCAGGTGATCCTGCGTGACGCCGGTTTGTTCCGGGCTGAGCCGGCCTGATTGCTGCTCGTTGCCTTCAGGTGTCAGGGCGGCAGTTCCGGCCTTGCCATCGCCGGTGGTTGTCGGTTGAGTTCCAGCCACCGCGCCAGCCATAGAGAAGGATGGCGAAGCTTCACTCGTTCTTAGCTGGTTACTGCTCGTATTCGAATCGGGCGCCTGAACAGTTTCGGAGGCAGATGAGCCGCCTTTATGAGACTGGACCTTTGCGCTCGTGGATGCGTCAGCATTTTCTTGAGTGTTTCCTACGCTTTCGGGCAGAACGCTTGCTCGCGACTTCTCCGACGCCGGCTTCACCGATTTTACTTGGGCAGGTCCCGCCTTGATGTTCACGGAAGTTGGAGCCGGCGCGGCGACTGGCGGAGGCGGAATGATGCACGCAGCTACATTCTGGTCGGTTGCAAGTGTTGTCGTTGGCGGAACCAGATTGTCATGCTTGGAGGCCTGTGCTGCATCACTGGAAAGACCGTGCGGTCGAGAAAGACCGGTGTTGTTCAGCGGGTCAAGATTTGACGTAACAACGCTAGCTGGACCAGGTATGTCGCTGGTTAGAGGCACTGCCTGCGCCAGGTTCGATGGTTCTTGAGGCGCGGGGATTCGCTGTGCTTCCAATGGAGCTGCGTGCTCCGATACAACCGGCATTAAGAACCATTCTCTGATCGGGTCTGGTTTGCCGGTTGAAGTTGTTTCCGAGGGGGTCGAGCGGCTCGCCTCGTCATTCGGGGGCGCGGAGACTCGCTGCATTTCCGACAGAGTTACATGCTCAGATACAACCCGCGTTAAGAACCATTCTCCGATTGCGTCTGGCTTGCCAGTCGCGTTTGTTTCCGAGGTTGCCGAGGATGTCGCCGCGTCATTCTGAGAATCGCCCTTGGCTGCGTTACGCGCGCAATCCTCTGTTCCTGCGTTCCACGTGAAGAACGGCAAGAGCACCGGTTGCACCACGATTATCGGAACCGTTTTATCTGGTATGACTGCGGCAGGCGGAAGGGTCTGGCTTGAGGCATCAGCGCGGCTTTGGGAATCGCCGGTCTTGGAATCAGAGGGCGTGGTCTCGCGCTTCGCTGGTTCCTTGCCAAGAGATTTAGTTTCCCTTTCGTCAGACGTGGTGGGCTGCGTCGGAGGCGACACCTGCGGCGACAGGCCGGCTTGTTCCAACACGGCGGAGAATGACTTTGCCGTTTCCTTGTCGGCGAGAGGCTGCGCGGGTGCGACAGTCTTGGCGTTGATTCCGAGTGTTGGCATGAGTGAGATTGCGATCCGAGACATCTCGGTACGTGGTGATGCAACCGGGAGGCCAAAAATTCCCGATTAGAGATTTTTCCCGCCCTGGTACCAACTCGTGGAGAAATTAAAGAGTTTGGGGGATTGTGCCGATTAGAATTGGACGGGAGTTGTCGGGTAATCGTTCAACTGGGCAACGTTTGCCCAGTCAGGGGCGGCAAACTGTGCCTAGTGGGCTCGTCCGCGGCGCGCCAGAAAAAGGTCATCAACCACGGCCTGTTCGCGCTTGGAGCGTTCCTGGTTGTATTCGGCGAGTTGCTTTTCTCGCACGTTTTCGAGGGTCTCGCGGTTGCGACGGGCCAGTTCGTAGGACGCCAGTTGCTGGCGCCACTTAAGCTTCAGCTCCTGCCATAAAACTCGCAGTGCATCGATCTCTTGCTCAATAGCTCTTTGGGTCTCATAGTCCGATTGCACCACGGCCGCGCGAGTGCCACGCGTTAGTTCTGCGATGCGGTTCTGAGTGGCCAGGGCACAGTCTTGCTCAGCCTGCGAAATTCTCAACTCCACGCGGACGATCTCTTGCTGAATTTTTTCGAGGGCGTAATGCTCGCGCTGCTCAATACTTTCGCGGTAGCGCAAGACCGTGGCCAGGGGAAACTGGAAAGGCATGGCTAATTAGGTAGAGCGAGCAGTTGTTCAAGGTTCGCAGCCAAGGGCGCGGGTTCATCGGGTTTCTGCTGGAGAAATTTTTCGATATGGGGCAACGCTGCCAGCGCTTTATCGAGAGTGGCATCGGTGCCCCGCTGATAAGCCCCGATCCGAACCAGATCCTCCGCCCGCGCATAGGCGGCCAGCAGCATACGCAGAGCTCCGGCTTTTTGCATGTGCTCCTGCGAGCAAACGCTGGGCATCAACCGGCTCAGGCTATCGAGCACGGAGATCGGCGGGTAATGATTGCGCAAGGCGAGCCGGCGGTCGAGAACGATGTGACCATCCAGCAGAGAACGAACTGTATCCACAATCGGATCTTGCTGGTCATCGCCCTCCATGAGGACGGTGTAGAAAGCCGTTATGCTGCCTTGGGAAAAACGTCCTGCTCTCTCCACCAGTCGCGCCAGCATGGATAGCACCGAAGGCGTGTAGCCTTTGGCGGTCGGAGGTTCTCCTGCGGCCAAGCCAATTTCTCTTTGCGCCATCGCGAATCGCGTGAGGGAGTCCACCACGAGGAGGACATTTTTCCCGAGCCCGCAAAAGTACTCGGCGACAGCGGTGGCGGCCAGGGCAGCCCGAATTCGCAGCAAGGGTGATTGGTCTGATGTCGACACGATCACCACGGACCGCTTGCGGCCCTCGGGGCCGAGGGTGGCAAGAAACTCCCCTACTTCGCGGCCGCGTTCGCCGACCAGAGCGAGCACCGTCATGTCAGCCGCTGTGCCCCGTGCCATCATGCCAATCAATGTGCTCTTACCGACTCCACTGCCACCAAAAATGCCCATCCGTTGCCCGCGTCCGCAGGTGATAAAGCCGTCTACCGCCCGGACCCCGCAACCGATCGGCTCGCTGATCAGCGTTCGGTCAAGTGCCTGCGGCGCAGCTCCATCCACCAGCCGTGATCGCGCGGCCCGATATTCTCCCGCCGAATCCATGGGTTGGCCCGTCGCGTCGATGACGCGCCCAAGCATTTCCGGACCAACTCGCAGCGACGGCCTCGCTCCCCAAGTCACTATCTGATCGCCAAAACGAATTCCTTGTGGCGTATCCAAACTCATGGAAAGCACGGTGGGACCACGGAATCCGACAATCTCTCCCGGAAATCGCGAACCGCTCGAATCGCAGATTTCGCACGACTCGCCCACCGAACAGAAAGGTCCCGCCGACTCGATCAGATTGCCGACCACCTCGGTCACACGTCCTTTCCAACGGACGGTGGAACTGCTTCTCAGCCAGTTTGCGTAGGGATCGAGAGGTCCAGAGTTCATTTCGCGTCGGGTCTTTGTGCGAGGAGATCGAAAAATCCCTGCTCAACTTCCTTCAATTGAGATTCCAGGGCCAGGTCGGCAACGCCCAGTTCGGTTTCGAGCAAACAGCCTTTGGGATTCAGGGAAGGATCTTCAATGACATCAAGATTTGTATGCTCGCGAAAATAGTGTGTCCAACTTTTCACATCTTCCGGGCGCACTCGCACCAATACCTTTGTATTCTGCTGGAATCTATCGAGCATTACCTTCACCAGTCCGGCCACGACCATGCGGTCGACCTGCGATTCGCGATGCAGGATCTTGGCGGCAATGGCCAGCGCCAGGTGGACCAACTCGACCTCAACCTTGGAGTAGTAATCCGCGCGCTGCCGCTGAAATTCGAGGACGGAGTCGGCAACGCGTTTGCGCTCCTGCGCCAGTTCTTCTTGAAAATGAGCAGCGGTCTGGCGCTCTCCCTGGGTTATTCCCTCGGCGCGCGCCTCGGCTATGAGGCGAGAAATTTGTTCCTCGCTCATACGTTTCCCGGCGTTGGCAACTTTCAGCTCCGAGAGATCTCCCGCGAACGCCGGCACCAGATCCGAAGATGCTATCGATCCAAAAGTATCGTGATACGGGAAGGCTTCCACCGACGAAATCAAGCTTTCGGCAGTGTCGTCATACAATGAACTCATCTTCACCCTCTGCTTTCAATGTCACTTTGCCTTCAGCCTCCAGCTTGCGTAACAGGGCCACCGATTCCTGCTGCGCCTTGGCTACATCTTTGGCGCGCACCGGGCCCAACGCCTCCATGTCTTCTTTGAGCATCTCCACCGCGCGCGAAGACATGGCTCTGAAAATATGGTCTTTCAGATCGACGCTTGCGCCTTTGAGGGCCAGCGCCAGAGTCTTCTTGTCGATTGCCCCTTGCCACTCGCGCACGGAGACGTCGGCAACTCCCAGAAGATCCTCGAACGTGAACATCAGATTTCGGATGTTGATTGCCGCCTTGGGATCGTCTTGTTCGATGGATTCAAGAATTGTTTTTGCCGCCGTCGGTTCCATCCGGTTCATCACGTCAGCGACGCTTTTCAGGCCGGAATAGGTCTTGCGTCCTTGTTCGCCCATGGAGGCCAATCGCCGGTTCAAAACTCCGGTGACTTTCTCCGCAATCTCCGGCGAAAACTGTCGCAACTGTGCGAGACGTTTGACGGACTCTGCACGAACGTCTTCCGGCAGTTTCATCAACAGCGCTGAAGCCTGCTTCCCATCCAAATGCGCCAGAATCAGTGCGATGGTTTGAGGATGCTCGCCTTCGAGAAACGTGGCCAATTGCTGAGGGTCAGCTCTTTGCAGCGATTCCAACTGACCGGCACTCAGCTCCTGCAAGCGCACCACTTTTTGCAGAAGATTACTCGCGGCTTCATTTCCAAACGCCTTGACGAGCAGGCGGTTTGCCAGTGCGAGCCCACCTTCGGCCAGAGAATCCTGGCTGAGAGCAAGCTGACAGTATTCCTCCAACACACCGTGAACAACTTCCGTCGGTACTCGGCCTAATTCCGCCAGTTCTTTGGTTACGGCCTCGACTTCTCTTTCCGGAAGCGTCCGGAAAACGGCGCTGGCTGCCTCTTCTCCCATGACGGCCATTAGAATCGCAGCCTTGCGAACCCCGTTCAGCTGCGCAGGAGCATTGCTGGTCATCGCGCTCCCTCATTCAACCAGGCTTGGATTAACTTGCCCGCTGCGGCGGGCTCACTTTTGACTTTTTCGACCAACTGCTTCTTCATTGCAGCTGCGCGTTGCTGCTCCTGAGACAATGTGAGCCCTTGCCCGGGGATGAGTTCGCCCGCGGCACCGCCTGCAACCTGGGCCCGCTGCTCGGCAACGCGACTTGGCAGCGCCCGGATGGTGGAAAGCAATTGCTTTTTCAGCGGCCGCAGCAGCAGTGCATAGGCAAGCAGGAATAACAGGATCAGCGCGGCGTAGCGCACGATGCTCGACCAGTCATTCAGCAGGACCCGCACGCGCTCGGTGGGCGTCGGCTTGGTTGGTGCATCCACCGGAACTTGCTCAAAGGATAAATTCTCGATGGTCAGGCTGTCGCCACGGCTGACATCAACTCCGATGGCCGCTTTGGCCAGACCTTCAATCTGCTTCAGTTCTTCGGGAGTGCGTTTTCTACGCAACTCTGACCGTTTTCCATTTTCCAGTTTTACATCGGTCGCATCATCCACCAGTAAAGCCGCGGAGATTCGCCGAATGCGGCCAGCCGGTTCCACCGTGTGCCGAACCACCTTGTTCACCGCAAATGTATTGCTCTCGCTGCTGGAGAGCTGCGTCTCGTCTCCACTTTCCGAGGCAGCTTTTACGCCGCCGTTCGCCCCGGGAACATTACTGGAGGTTCCCGGAACCCCGCCCGCCAGGCTGCCGCCGACTTGCTCCTGCGATTTTTGCGTCGATACGGCGACCACGCTCTTCGGATCGTATGTCTCCTGATTTTCCTCGCTGCTGGTCGGGTCATACTCGACATTGACGCTGGCTCGCACATGCTGCGGACCAACAACCGGCTCGATCGTCTGCAGCAGCCGGGCGGTGTATTCCTGCTCCATGCTTCCGTCCCCAGAGAAGCCATCGCGTCGCGGCATTCCGAGCGGCCGATTGGTTTCCGAATCGATGACCGTCACATTCTCAGGACTTAGTTTGTCGACCGCGCCGGAAACCAGGCGCGCGATTCCCAGTTGTGTTTCTTCAGAGAGGCGACCCGATCGCAGCTTGAGAACAACCGACGCCTTCGCCGGACGCTCGCGATCCAGAAACACAGAGTCGGTGGACATGACGAGATGGACGCGGGCGCTCTCCACGTCGTGCAAAGTTTGTATGGACCGCTCCAGCTCGCCTTCGAGAGCACGCTGGTAGTTCACCTTCTCATCAAACTCGGTCTGGCCCCAGTTGAGTTTGTCGAACAGCTCAAAGCCGAGACGCCCGCTGCGCGGCATTCCGCCCGAAGCGATTTCCATGCGGCTGGAATCGAGCTTGTCGCTGGCCACGTTGACGCCCTTGCCATCCGCCGAAATCTGGTAGGCGATATTCTTGGCGGCCAGCTTCGCGCCCAGCGCCTGAGCATCGGCAGGTTCCATTCCGGTCATGAGGGGCACGTAGTCGGGCGTGGAGATGAAATGGGTGAAGGCCGCCAGCACCGCAACCGTCAACACGGCCACTCCCACCAGCAAGAGACGCTGTTTGCCGGTGAGCCCACTAGCGAAATCGCTCAGTTGCTTCTGTACCTGGTCGAGTGATGGCATACGTTCAGATTCGGTGAACTAACTTGCCTAGAACTGCAATTTTGAAACTTCCTGATACGCGCTGACTATCTTGTTTCTGACCTGCATCATCAGTTCAAAAGCGATGTCTGCCTTTTCCACGGCGATCATGACGTTGTGTACGTCTTGCCGGTCTCCCTGCACCAACTCGGTGACTTTCTGATCCGAGTTGCTGCTCAGGTCGTTGACCTGGTTGATCGCGTTCTTCAGCGTGTCTCCAAACCCGCCACCCGCGCCCGAACTGGCGGGCAGGGTGGGACTGGTGGGCAGCGTACCCGCTGCGGGTAGTCCTGAATTAATTGTGTTGTTCATCGCTGTTGTCCTTGAAAAACTTATCTACGAAACATTCTTACTTCAGCAACTCGATCGACTGCTGGATCATCTGCTTCGACGCGGTTATGGCCGAGGCGTTGAGCTGGTAGGAGCGCACCGCTCCCATCAAGTCGACCATCTCCTGCACCGGGTTGATGGAAGGGTATGCGACGTATCCGTCCTTATCGGCGTCAGGATGGCCGGGTTCGTAGCGCATCGAGGGCGGAGTGGGATCGTCCACCACGCGCTGCACGCGTACCGCCGGTAAAGCGCTGCTGAGGGTGGGGTGGAAACCCGCCAGCATCATGCGAAAAGGAAGGTTCCCCGAAGTCTGGAACACGACCTCTTTGCGGCGGTAAGGACCGCCGGCGGGCGTGTGCGTAGTTTCCGCGTTCGCCATGTTCGCCGCGACGACCTCCGCCCTTTGTCTTTCAGCGGACAATGCTGAACCACTGATCTCCAGTGTTGAAAACATGCTCATGATTGGCCTCCCTCTTTGATTGCACTCATCAAGCTGTGAAACTCGTGCTGCAGTAACTGAATCCCGAGCCCGAACTGCATCTGGGTTTCCGCGAGCAGCAGGCCTTCACGGTCGAGGCTGACATTATTTCCGTCAGGCCGTTCCAGAAGCCCCGAAACCGAACGTGCCACCGGCAGGAAGTTCGCGTTCTCTCCCTCTCCCGAAGCCCGTTTCAGCTCGCTGCGAAAATCCAGATCTTTCGTGTGATATCCGGGGGTGTCGACGTTCGCCATATTCGCCACCACCATCTTGTGGCGCTGCGAGGTCACATCCAGGACCTTTTCGAGCAGGTTCATCATGGGAGTCGACACGTCGTTCATGCATACCTCCTCGGCGGTAAACCGTGTTCACGAATTTTGTTGCGGATCGTCCTCAAACTCACACCCAGCATTTCGGCGGTGCGCGTACGATTTCCGCCAGTGGATTGCAGGGTCGCTTCCAGCAGCGCGCGTTCGACTTCGCGCATCGAAGTTCCTGCGCCGGGGAGCGGCGCCGCAAGCCCCACAGAAACTGGCAGCCGCATCGGCGAAGCGCTGGCGACCGCAAGTTCAGTCTTCAGGTATTCGGGGCCAATTTCATGACTGTCATTCAAAGTGATCACCCGGCGCATGAAATTTCCCAGTTCCCGCACATTTCCCGGCCAGCCGTGCGCTCTCAGTCCGGCCACAAACTCGGAATGCAAGACGGGCATTTGTCGTCCTGCTTCGCGAGCAAACTTTCGCGCAAAGAAATCAGCCAGCACCGGAATATCCTCCCGCCGTTCGCGAAGTGGAGGCAGGGAGAGCGGAATCACATTGAGGCGGTAGTAAAGATCAGCGCGAAATTTCCCCAACTCGACCATGGCGGCGAGCGACACGTTGGTCGTGGCGACAATGCGAATGTTGACGTGCCGGCTGCGCGTTTCTCCGAGCCTTTCGAACTCGCGCTCCTGCAGAGCGCGCAACAGTTTTGGCTGCAGATGCAGGGGCATCTCACCAATTTCATCCAGCAGCAGGGTCCCACCGTCGGCCAATTCGAATTTTCCCGGCTTCGATGCCGAGGCGCCCGTGAAAGCTCCGCGAACATGGCCAAACAGCTCGCTTTCGAGAAGGTGCTCAGGCACGGCCGCGCAATTCACGGCGACAAAAGGTCGTTCCCGCCGGTCGCTGTTCTCGTGGATGTAGCGTGCAAAAAGTTCTTTGCCAGTGCCGCTCTCGGCCTCGATGAGCACGTCTGCATCGGTGCGAGCCGCATGCCGGGCTCGTTCCAAGGCCCGCTCTAAGCTCGCGGCATTGCCGACAATTGCTCCCGAAGGCCCTGCTTCGTCGGAGTGGCTGCCGACGCGGCACATAACCCGGTCGACCGCCGACTGCAACTCCTCGAACGAAATTGGCTTGGTCAGGTAATCGTAAGCTCCGCCCCGCATAGCCTGCACCGCATCGGGAACGCTGCCGAACGCCGTGAGCACGATGACCGCGGTTGAGGGATGAGTAGCGCGGAGCGAGCGCACAAGTTGCAAGCCATCGCCATCGGGCATGCGCACATCGGTCACGACAAGAGCAAAATTTCCGGATTCAAGGTGGCGCAAAGCTTCCCTTGTACCCGCAGCCACTTCCACCAGCCAGCCGGCGCGCTGGAAGTTAGTGCGCAGCGCCATACGCATGCCGGGCTCGTCATCCACGATGAGCACCGACTTCGCGGCTTGGCCGCTCACGCTTTTATGGATCAGCTCGTGCTCGCTCATAAAACCGCAAACTCCATGCGGAACGTCGTGCCCCGGCCCCACTCGCTCTGGACTGAGATTGTGCCGAGCTGCTGCTGTACAATTTGCTGGCAAATCGTCAAGCCGAGTCCGGGAGTCTGCCCGGTGGTGGTGAATCCGCCCTCGAAGATATGAGGAAGATCGTTCGCCCGGATTCCGGTGCCCGTATCCGCAAACTCGATGACGGCGGCTCGGCCGGACGCACTCGCCTCAACTCCCGCCGTAATCTCTATGTCCCCGCCGGCGGCTGTATGCCGCAGCGCGTTGCACGCCAGATTCAGAATGACCTGCCTCAACCCGCTGGAACTGCCGGCAATCCTCGTATCCTGCAAACTTTCTCGCAGCGTCAGGTTCACACCTTTCTGCTGCGCCAGCGGCCGGACAAACTCCACCGCAACCCGGAGCGCCGGACTCAGTTCCAACGGCCCCATGTGCTGCGCCGCGGGATTATGGAAGCACAGCACGTTGTTCACGGTGGCAGAGAGGGAACGAACTCCAGCGGTCAGATGCTGCACGCATCGCTTCGAATCCTCACCCAATCCCGGATCGCCCGCCAGGCAGCCCGTCAGCAACTCGAGACTCCCGAGCGGATTGCGAATCTCATGGGCAAGGACCGTGGCCATCTCGGCCAGCGCTACCATGTTGCGCGAGTTCTCGCGCTCGCGCTCCATGTTCTTGTGCGCGGTCACATCGCTGAGAATCAGAACCAGACAGGAGGAATCGGCAGCGTTCTTCTTTCTGGACGGATTCATCATCCGGCTGTAACGAATCGCGAGACAAAGTTTCTGGCCAGCGTTCTCCACCGTGATTTCCTGGTCGTGATGGTGCTCCCATGACTCGCCACATACATTCTTGACCGCTGTTTGCACGCACGCTGGAAGCTCGCTCCAACCTGTGCGTTGCGGAACATCAAACAGCCGCCGAGCCTCCGGATTCAACAGGATCACTTCCTCGTTCTCGGTATCGAGCACGGCGACACCGCACGGCAAAGCATCGAGGATCTGTCGCAGCACCACCCGCACGCGCTCGGTTTCCGCGACGCTCGAGGCCAGAGCGCGATTGCGTTCTTCGAGTTGCCGGCGCAACTCGACCACTTCTTCATGCAACTGCCGGTGAGAATCCTCGAGCCGGTTCGCTGCTCCGATGAACACGTTAAACGCGTTCGCGAGCTCTCCCGGTGCGATTTGCGGCGCTACCATCAAGGCGTGCATTGGATTCTCGTGAGAACTAGGCAACATCTGCCCAGTTGCCATGCAACGGTTGTGCCAAAACACATCGCGCGCCGGAGAGCAATGTCGAACGTAACGAGAAATGCAACAAAACTTGCCGCTGGGCGTAAAGAGAAAGCTGCGACGTACCGATTAACGCCAAGGCAAGCCGCTCGCACTTAAAAAGAATCAGGGAGCATCCCCGAAATTGTTAGCTGAAAATGAGAACGATGACGCTTCGCTTGTTTTTTAATGGGCTCGTGTGCTACTAAGGATTTGGATATTGGAGTGCAACCAGACAACAAGCCGAACATGACAGAAAAAATCTACGACTATGGATATCGGACGCCGCGTTTTCCCGCAGATTTCCGTCTGCTGGTGCAAACCGACGATCGCCTCCCAGCGCTGTTGGATGCCCGCTGTTCAAATCTCAGCGAGGATGGGCTTGCGGCTGAGATCGTGGGAGGCTTGGAAATCGGCGTTAAGGTCACCCTCATATTGTCGCTGCCGGGGAATCCCACCTCCATGCGGATCGCCGCCCGCGTCACTAACCGCAACGACGATGGATACGGTTTCGCTTTTATCTTCTCTTCGCAAAAAGAACGAAGTTATATTTTCGATTACCTCTCATCGCAGCGCTAAGGCTTAGCTCGCAGAAACTCTTCTGGCTAACTCCCATCTTCCTGGTCCTTTTCAGCTTTGGCATATCCCGTGCATCTCAGCTAGGCAGATATTGCCCAGTGCTCATGGTTTTCTAACTGAACGTTATTGGCGTCAGCGCGGGTAGCGGCTGCTCGATGAAAAGAACTTTTACTCAAAACGAAATTGACGGGATGTTACGCATCGCTCGCAAGCAAGATCGCGGCCAGAAGCAGGACACGCGCTCGATCAAGCCGTGCACGTTCCGTCAGTCCGGGCAGCTCACCGGCGAGCAACTCGCTGCCCTCAACAGACTCCATGAGGGATTTGCCCGCAACCTTTCCCAGTCGCTCGCAGCTTACTTGCGGGTCAACTTTGAAGTGAACCTGGTTTCCGTCGAACAGATGGCTTACAAACAAGTCCTGGAGCGGATGCCGGAAATCACTTATATGATTTGCCTCCGCGTGGAGCCGATGAGCGCTCCAGCTATACTCCAGATCGATCATTCCGTGATATTTCCGCTGATCGACATCCTGCTTGGAGGCGCCGGGCAGTGCAACGTCCTGACCAGGGAGGTCAGCGAAATTGAAGAACACATTCTGGAGGTTGTCCCGAAGATAATTTGCCAGGAACTGGAAGAGGCATGGACGGTTCTGGGGGTGAAACTGAATTTGGATGGACGTCAGCTCCCCGCGCAGATGCAGCGTCTTCTCCCACCCTCGGAGAAGACGCTGTGCGCGAGCTTCGAGATCAAGCTGGCGGAAGCCACTGGCATGTTGAACCTTATCCTCCCAGCCTCAATATCCAACACGCTGCTCCGCAAACTTTCCATCGACGCTTCGTCCGAAAAAGCTCGCCCGACCGATCGTGCTCGCGAGCAGATCAGCGAAAAGATGTTGGGCTGTTCATTCCCGGTCGATCTGGCCATCACGGCCATCAAGCTCCCAATCACCACCATAGCCGGGCTCACCTCACAGAATGTTTGCAACCTCGGTATTCCGGTTCGGGAGCCCGCATCCCTGGTTATTGTCGGCCGCGCGGCGTTTGAGGCTACGCCGGTACGCCACGGACGGCTCCGCGCCGCGCAACTCGGACAAGCCATACCATCCTCCAGCGACGAAAGGAAGCCTTAGCATGGCTGCAATCAGTCCGGGAACTCCGCCGTATTCTTTGTTGGACGCGCTTCGCGGGGCTTGGAGCGAAGTACTCACCCAGAGGCTTCATGCGAATTGGTCAGTGGAGATCGACTCCAGCGAGATCGTCACGCCCGTCGAGAATACGGACCCTTGTTTTCAGCTGTCGATAGTTGGAGGGCTGCAGGGCAATGTATTCGTTCACATGAGTACTGCTGATGCGATCGTCCTCGCGAAAAAAGCTTTGCCAGGACCTGCTGGCGACTCTGCAGGATTAAACGACGGCCGCAAAGCGGCTTTGCAGAAACTGTTGCAACAAGCGGCAGATGTTGCCGCGAATGCCCTCCGGAGTTTGTTCGGTGAAAGCAAAATAGAAGTAAGCGTTGTCGAGCCCGCGACGTGGCAGGGAGTCAACGTTGCGCTTCTGGCCTCTGAGGCCGCGACTGGAAAGCTGAGATTGGGAGTTTGTCTGAGCCAGGAACTGCTGGCCAGTGCCACCTCGTCCAAGGTCGCAACTCCGTCCGGAAATCCTGCTGCAAGCGCCGACCCGACCGGTGGCCCGACATCCCAGGAACCAAACTTTGATCTACTCCTGGGAGTCAATCTTGAAGTTACGCTGCGATTCGGACAACGCAATTTATCCCTGCGCGAAATTCTCGACTTCAATGCTGGCGCGATCATTGAACTCGATCGCGAGGTTCAGGAGCCCGCCGATCTGCTCCTGGGCGAGAAGGTGATCGCCCGCGGCCAGGTAGTGATTGTGGACGGCAATTACGGTCTTCGCGTCACGGAAATAGTCGAATCCCGAGATGGCGGTTCTTTCGCACCGCCAGTTTCATTAAAAGCCTGATCCGCTCATGTGACGCGGCCACCCTTGGCTACGCGGAGTCTTACAGGTTTCTCAACCTCCTCGCGTATCACTTGCGTGGCATCGCGGATCATTCGCACATAGAAGACAAGTTCCGGGTCGCTAGCACGATCGGAAAGGATTTCGCATTTCCGTGAAATGAAGGCCAGATTGTTCTTGATGACCTGAGACTGCAAATCCTGATTCATAGCCGGAATGTAGCAGAAGCGTGACGCCTCGCACTTCATGGCGGAAATCTGTTCGGAATTCGTAACGGCGTTGGTTGCCGATCTCTCAGGATTTCGTGAGCTGGTGGGCGCGGCGCATCGCTTCATTCGACGCTTCGGCGACAAACGACAGGGATACTTTAAGCTGTTTTCCTAATTGAGTAACACGTTCCCAGTTGCCGGACTCTTGCGCGATCATCAGGTCATAAATCGGCGAGAGCGGCGTCTTGTTGCCCGACTTCGCGGAGAGCAACTGGGCTTTGATACAGGGATCCAGGGACAACTCCTCGACCAGCATGCCAATCGGCACAGCCAGAATAGCGTCCATCAAAGAGAGCATGCCGAGCAGAAACAGATCGGACTTGCCATGCTCCACGCGAGGGGCAATCAGTTCACAAAAATGTGCCCGAACCAGCGAGGAGAGGACCAGATCGGTAGATTTTTCCTGGCCCATGATCAGGGTGGTCGCCATGCGAATCCACCGGGTCGATTCACGCTCTCCCAGCAGATTCAATGCATGCCGCACAGACAGAACGGATGAGGCCAGCCCGAGAAGTGGTGAATTCAAGTATCGCAGTAAGCGATAGCAAAGCGAGGGCTCGCGCTTAATCAGTTTTTCAATTTCGTCAAAGTCAACTTCGGGCTTGGAGATGGCGCTCAGCAACTGCACGTAGGTGACTTGATTGGCGGGAATGTGCCGGGCCCGCAAGCTCTCGGGACGACGAAAAAAATATCCTTGAAAGCGGTTAAAACCATTCTTTTTCGCTATCGTGAAGCTCTGCCGGGTTTCGACTTTCTGCGCCAGCATGTGGCAGCTCTCGCCCGCATAACGTTCAACCAGAGAGGCGCTTTCCTCCGTCGTAATGTCGGTAAGGTCGACCTTCACGAAGTCGGCATAAGCAACCAGCGCTTCCCTTTTATCCTCAGGAACGAAATTGTCGAGCGCGATCGAATATCCGCTCTGCTTGAGCCCCTCGCAAGCTTTCTTAACCTCTTCGTCCGCCGGAACGCTCTCCTGAATTTCAACCACGACGTCGTTCGGAGGCAAGAGAGCAAAGTAGTCCGTGAGCAACATGTGACGCGTGGTGTTGATGAAAGCCGGATGCCCGTCGCACAAAATGTCAAGGCCGACAATGTTCAGCGCGTCGATGGTGTTCGACGTGGCGCTTTCCACATCGGAGGTAAACCGATGTTGCTCCGGCCCCTCGCGAAAGAACAGCTCGTAGCCCACCACCTTCTCGTCGGCCGTCAGAATAGGCTGACGGGCGATACAAGGAATGGATTTTTCTATGGACGGTGCTTGAGCCTGCGTACCCATGCATACCCCTTATTGGCAATTGCTTATCGGTAACTTCGATTCGTAACTTTAGTCCTGCATCGCCGCAGGTAACCTTCCGACCTGTCGTGACCAGGACTCACTACTCAAAACCTCCCGGACTCATCGAGTCCGGGCTCTTGCTTACGCTGCTTTTCAGGACTTATTGCACGGTCAGGGTAAGTTGAGTAATATGCTGTACGCTTCCCGACTGGCCGATGACTGACACGGTATAGGTACCCGCGGGAGTGTAGCGTCCCGCTTGGCTGGACTGCCCCGAACCGCCTGAGCCGCATCCTGCCCACAAGAACATCGCGGCAATCAGAAGATGCAGCAGTAGCACGCTCTTGAAGCGCCTGATTCTGCGGCCCGCGCCAAACAAGATCATGCCGAACATTCCCACCCCCGGGGCCAGTTTCCACCACGCGAGCTCCCAATGCCGGCCGGTAGAGAGTTGGGCAGCAGCTCCGGTTGTTTTGATCGTGACGGTGACGGAAGCAGGATTTGCGCCGGGCACGACGGAAGCCGGGTCGACCGTGCAGGTCGAGTAAGCGGGCAGGTTGGCGCAAGCGAGATACACAGCTCTGGTGAAGTTTCCGCCGACCGGACTGATCGAAATCGGATACGCCGCGCTGGCTCCCGGACTGACGCTCGCCGAACCACCCGACGATGACATGTCGAAATCAACGGCCGATCCGCTCAATGAAATGACTTGCGGGCTGTCGGGCGCGTCATCGATCACCGTCACGCTTCCACTCACCGGACCGCCCGTCGTCGGCGTGAAGGTGATCGCAATCTGGCAACTGTATCCAATGGCAAGCGCGGAAGGGCAGGTATTGGTTTCGGCAAAGTTCGCGCTGGCCGCGATGCTGCTGATGTTCAGCGTTGCATTCCCGGCATTCAACAGCGTGACCGTTTGTGCCGAACTGGTTTCGCCGACAGACGTGCTCGGGAAGCTCAGACTCGCGGAGCTGAGATTGACTCCTGACGAGGAACCTTCACCAACCAGACTGATGAAGTGCGGAGAACCGGCGGCGTTATCGCCAAGCGTGATGGTTCCATAGCGTGGACCGGCCGCGGTCGGCGTGAACGTCACCGTGACTGTACAGAAGGAGCCGGCAGCCACACTCGTGCCGCAATCATCGGTTTCGGCAAAATCACCGGTAACGCTTTTGCTCGCGATATCCAGGGACGCGGTTCCCATATTGCGCAAGATTGTGGATTGCGGTGTGCCGGAAACTCCAACTACGACCGTGGAAAATTGCAGTACGGCTGGCTCGATCACCGGCGATGAATTATTGGCTGGGCTGATCTTTAATATGAAGGCATCGTACTGCCCTCCCCACGTACCCTGGAATGCAGACTGGGTCGCGGGAAAATACTGAGAGTCCGTATTGCCCGTCACATAGATTGCCCCTGTCTGATCCATCGCCATTCCGCTGGCGGAATCGTCTTCCGCGGCCCCTACGAAAGTCGCGAATTGCTGCGAGCTTCCACTGGAATCGAGTTCGACAATTAGCAGGTCGCTACCACCCATGTAAGCCTCAATCGGATTTACCAGGGTGAAGGGGCTCGATTCGCTGTTCGCGACTACGTAAGCATCGCCACTTGCGTCAACCTGAATTCCGAATGGCGAGCTGTTGTTATCAGGGCCCAAGAAAGTGGAATACACGAGAGCCGCTCCGGCAGTATCAAACTTGGCCACGAAGGTTCCATTGCAGTTTTGCGAGCTCGGGTCGCAGATGCTTGTCGTCGTTACCGGAAAATTGTCTTGCCCGTCGTCATAACCGGCGACATAAGCGTAGCCACTCGCGTCCACGGCAACGCCGGCAGGACTCGAGTAGCCCGTCCCGCCGAGATAGCTGGAATAAACCATCTCGCCGGATGTATCAAACTTGGCGATGAAGCAGACGCTCTGATAAGTGCCCGGAAAGGCCGTCATGTAGGCGCCCGAAGTGGTCGGGAAATTCGTTGTGTCGGTGCTTCCCACAATGTAGAGATTCCCGGAGCTGTCATCGGCGAGGCCGGTAATCAGGGTTGAAGCGTCCCAGTCGTCGGCGCCCAGATTGCCGGCGAGGTAAGAGGAATAGAGCAGAGAAGATCCGTCGGCTGAAAACTTCGAGAAAAAGCCGTACGTTCCCCAATCGCCATTCTCATCGGGAGAAATCGAAGACTGATAAGGGTTAGCGAGAGGAAAATTCTGGGACGATGTGTTGCCCGCTATCGCCGCCTCTCCGGCGCTATCGACCACAACCGCCTCGCCGTAGTCATAATTGCTTCCCCCGAGATAGGTCGAAAACACGAGCGACGAACCATCGCTCGAGAACTTGGTCAGGAATGCGTTGGTGTACCCAGCCATCGCCGGCTGGTATGCACCGAAGACCGGAAAATCCGCGGAGGAAGTCGCTCCCGCGACGTATGTGTTGCCCGTGGAATCGACAGCTATCGAATTCGCTTGATCGTTTCCACTCGTTCCGCCAAAGTAGTCGGCGAACAGCAGTGTCGAGCCGCTGACATCCAGCTTGGCTACAAAGAGCCGCTGCTGATTTGGATTGAAGCTGCCCAGCGTCGCCAGAGGAAAGTCAGGCGAATCCGTGGTTCCGGTAACATAGGCATTGCCGCTCGCATCGACGGCAACCGCGTTTCCATAGTCGTCGCCACGACCGCCAAGAAAAGTCGAATAGACTAAAACAGGATCGATTACCAATGTCTTCGAACGGTCGTGTGCGGCGATCGTAAATCCGACATGCGTGCTGTCTTGCACAAAATACTTTCCGCTGACTTTTACGTGCGATCCATTGACTTGCTGATAGATGCCAGGAGCCTGAAAGTAAAGTTGGCTGCCGCCCTTGCTCAGCACCAGGTTGCCCTCTGCGTCCACGCTCAGCGCATCGGCGCCCTGAACCGAGAATTGGATCTTGCCGGCGTCGGCCCCCGGCGAAACCAAGAAGTCGTATTCAACCTGCCGGTTGTTTCCGTAATACAAAAGATCAATGCCCGGATAAACATTCTGGTATCGGACCCTGGCATAGGTCTTGACATTGGTCTGCCATTTCTTGGGATCATTCCCAATGAAATAGTTCACCTTGGTGGGAAGAGGATCTTCGCCCACGGCCTTCGCATTGGAAGCAGCCCCCACCAGATTGAAGACGATGGTTGTATTGGTTGCGGAATTATTGATTGCCCTCTTGCTCGCCAACTCAGCGACCGAGGCCATTTTCGCCGTCGTCGCTTTTTCGGACGTGCCCGATGCCATTGGCGGAGCAACTGACTTAGCGGGGCGCAAAGAGAGAACCATGCCTCCGGAAGTGAGAAACACCGAATATCCGGTACCGCGGGAGAGAAATTTTACCCTTGAATCTGTCTGCCCCTGATTCGCCTCAAAGGCCAAGGGAAGCCTTCCATAGGGCTGCGTTTGGCGGGTGCGCTGGAGATTCTGCAAGCGGGCCGGACTTCCCTGAATGACTTGTGCGGCGCAAAGCGAGCTGCCCGCCGGCGCAAACGCTGCTACAAGAAAGAATAGATGTTTTATTGCAGACTTTGCAGATGTCATGGCTGCTCCCTTCTTTTACGCGCGTTTGCCGGGCCGACTGGATGAGATCTTCGGTGCCGTCTTTTGCGCTGCCAAGTTGGGGAGTGTGGCAGCCGTTATGATTTACTCAGCCTCGATCCTGCTGGCCTCTTTCGATAAGTTCACCGATTCAAAGCAATCTCGCAGGAAGACCAATGTATTGGTCCTCGCCCTTAAATCCGTTTGCGGCAGCAAAAGCGTATCGCTCTATCGGTAATACCGAGGGAAAACTTTAAGGTAGCTTGTTTTGGCTCTCCCGGCTGAAGATCGGAGGCGGGGCTCAAGCGACTCCAAGATAAATCCATCTAGCAAGGTCGCCGATAATAAAGTTTTGCTGAGAATGTGCCGATAAGTCTCACGAACCGGCTAGCGAACCGCATCCGCTAACGGTTTGACCTCCAAGCCCCGCTCGATAAACCAATCGGCGCGGGGCACTCCTTTTTTTGGGAACCATTGCGGTGTGCGATCGCTGACGCCGGAGGGAAGTTTATCGGTGGATGTCGAGTTGGCCGGGATCAGATAGGCAGATGACAGTTAGTAACCCCTGGCGTCGAGGAACTCAAGCGAGAGATAGAGCAAGATCTAAAACATAGCTTGCGCGAAATTCATCAGGAGCCGCTTAGCCGCCTGCGCAGAGACTCAGTCTCGTATTCTGTCAGGTGACGCGACGCCGTAGCCGTCGGCACCAGCAGATCGAACCCGTGATACGCGCCGGGTATGACGTGCAGTTCGGTGGGCACGCCGGCGGCAATCAAGCGGCGTGCGTATTCGATGTCTTCGTCTACGAAGAGATCGAGCGATCCCACCACGATGAATGCCGGTGGCAGTCCAGCGAGATTTTCGACGCGCGCCGGGACGGAGCCGGGCGGAACATTCTTCGATCCCGCGGGAACGCCGAGCAGCGACGTCCATCCAAAAGCGTTTGACTGCGCGGTCCAGATGAAATTTCCAATGTGCGGCGGCACGGGGCGAGTGCTGCCCGTGCGGTCGTCAAGCATGGGGTAGATCAGCAACTGGAAGGCGATGGGAAATTCCTTTCTGTCTCGCGCGGCGATGGCGAGCATAGCGGCGTGGCCTCCGCCGGCACTCTCGCCGCCAACTGCAATTCGAGCGCGATCGACGCCCAACTCGTCTGCATTCGCGTGAAGCCAGCGCAGGGCCGCGTAATTATCTTCTAGTGAGCCGGGAAAGTGGGTTTCAGGGGCGAGCCGATATTCGACCGATACGACCACCGAGCCCGTGCGCTGCGCGAGCCGCTGCAACGTACCCACAAAATGTGTGGTCGTGCCCGTCACATACCCGCCTCCATGAATATGCAGAAGCGCCGGACGGTTTTTGCCACCGGGCGCGGGATCGATGATGAGGACGTTTAAGTCAGGCGCTCCTTTCGGACCGGGAATCCGCCGGTCGACCGGTGGAGGCGCCGGAAGCGGCAACGGCGGCGGCGCTGATCCCTTGCGCGCTGCCGCCAAAGTCTCACTGTTGAGAACCAATTTGGGGAATCCCTTGATAAAAGGAAGCAGTTCAGGATCGACAAGCGCATAAAGATCGGCCGGCTCGGACGGGGAGGACGCCAGCGGCGTCGCGGCCCGCAGTGCTCGTGGCGCAAGACCAGCCGCAATCGAGGTGACCAGCGCATCCTTCAGAAATTCACGTCGGTTGAAATTGCTCACGATTTTTTCTCCCTGCTTCCGCACATAATAAAGGATCACTCTTACACCTGCGGTAACAATTCGACCTTCGCCGCCGCCGAGCCAGCCTGTGCCTCGAAGGCGCAACGAAATTCGCCCAGTGGAAACCCTTCAATCGGAATTTTTTCCAAGCCCATGTGCGACAAAAGTTCAACCGCGCGCTCATGAGTGTAGGGGTTGATGAAAGAACCAACTACGGTAATACTGCGATGCTGTTTTTCGCAAACGCCAGGTAGTCGGCTCTATCAAGAACAGCGGCGTAGTTCTGTAGCGTCGGGTGAAAGAACACAGCCGGTGGAGTCGCTACAGCCGTAATTTCAGTCTTGAAACTGGTTAAGAACATCCACAAGACCGGAAAAAACATGGCGAGAGCAACCGCCCATCCCGCCGCCGCTGCGCCCCATCGTATTTGTCCGGCGCTTCTCATCTCGCATCCTCCAAATTGCGCCCGACGATACGCATCAGAAAAATGCAGACGATTCGCGAGCACAATCGCCACGACTCCGCCCGCCGAGGCATGCCCAACGTCCCACCCCAGGAGCGCATCGCGAAAGATGAGATATGCCAGGTTGGTGGAATCAAGCCACGGCCCGCCGCCGGTCGTGACATAGATTTCCGCAAAGAGGCTGAGGAAGAAAATCATCTCGATCATGGCGACCACTGCCATCGGTCGCAGCAGATGCGGTAACTGCAGGTGGCGAAACAGGGCAAAAGGACCAGCCCCATCCAATCGCGCAGCCTCGACCTGCTCTGGATTGAGCGACTGCAGCGCCGGAAGAAGGATCAGCACCGCAAACGGAGTCCACTCCCTGGCGACGATGACAACGATCGAGAGCAGCGGGGCGCGCGAGAAAAATTCAATCGTGCCCAGGCCCAGCGAACGTGTGATCCATGCGAAGAGCCCGAACACCGGATTCATCAGCATGTTTTTCCAGATCAGCGCGCTGACCGTCGGCATCACGAAGAAAGGAGCGATAACCAGCAGGCGGCAAATGCTGCGTCCGGGAAATTCCAGGTCCAGCAGCAGCGAAAAAAACGTGCCGAAAACCAACGTGATGGCGAGTACCAGCCCGACGAGAAACAAAGTATTTCCCATCGCGATCCAGAGCGCGCGGTGGTTCAGTAAATCCCTATAATTTGCAAACCCAGTAAACGCCTTCTTCGCTGGATCGAGCAGGTTATAGCGCTCAGCGGAAAACCAAAGCGTCATTGCCAGCGGCACGACCATCCATAGAAGAAGCACAGCCACCGATGGCGCAAGCAGCGTTCGGCGATGAAGGTGACGCTTTGGGGCATGGGCGTTGGTCATTGGATCGATCGTCCCGAGTTGGACCGTCCTGAATTCGACTGCTTCGAGTTCGACCGTCCCATAACCGCGCGCTCAGCTTCGGATTGTGATGCTGCCAGCGCCTGCTCCACCGTCGTAGTCCCCGCGAGAGCCGCGCTGATCTCCTGTCCGACTTCCGTGCCCAGCGCCTGGAACTCTGGAATGCCCACATATTGAATTCCTACGTAGGGCACCGGCAATGCGCTCGGCTTGGTGTAATCTGCGTTCAAGATAGCTTCCCGAACCAGGGGAGCGAACGGCGCGGCTTGCATGTACGCCGGGATCTCATACGTCGATGCACGCGAGCCTGGAGGAATACGCAGCCAGCCAAAGCGATTTCCAACAATGGCGATGTAGCGGCGGCTCGTCGCCCACTCGATGAATTGTTTGGCACTGTCGATATGTTTGGAAGTGGCCGGAATCGCCAGTCCCCAACTCCAAACCCACGCCGCGCCATTTGGAACCTTGGCGATCGGCGCCTTGGCAAAGCCAGTGCTAGTTGACACCCGGCTTTGCGCGGGATCAAGAAAATACCCGGCGTCCGAGGTTGCATCGATCCACATCGCGCAATTTCCGTTGGCGAAGAGCGCGCGATTCTCGTTGTAGCCGTCGGTAGTCGCGCCCGGCGGCCCGTAGTCGCGCAATAAATTTACATAAAAAGTTGTGGCATCCGTCCATGCCGGACTTGTTAGCTCCGGTTTCCAATCCGGATCAAACCAGCGTCCGGCAAAGGTGTGCACGAGCGTGCTGATGTAAGCAACGTTCTGTCCCCAGCCCGGCTCGCCGCGCAAGCAGATGCCGTAGACCCTGTGCTCGGGATCATGCAGCCGCCCGGCAAATTGCCGGATCTGTTCGTAGCTCGGCTGGGTGGGCATCACCAAGCCAGCTTTTGCAAATAGATCCTTGCGATAGTACGTGAAAGAACTTTCGCCGTAGAAGGCAGGGCATACATCTTGCCGCGATAAGACAGCCCTTCGCGCACCACGTTGAAGATGTCATCGTAGCCGTAGTCCGCTCCCATA
Source organism: uncultured Acidobacteriaceae bacterium (assembly GCA_963775845.1). Taxonomy (GTDB): domain Bacteria; phylum Acidobacteriota; class Terriglobia; order Terriglobales; family Acidobacteriaceae; genus Acidiflorens. The sequence continues at coordinate 1,693,621 of CAVZKN010000003.1, forward strand.
TCATTGAGCGGAACGACCCAGCCGCGCTCTCCCCAGAGCGGCGCTTCATAAGATCCGATGGTTATTACGTCAAAAGTATTGCTGCCGGTGGCGAGGTCAATGGTCAAGCGCTGGCGCAAAACAGACTCGCCGAGCACGACCCAATTCACTTTCACCCCGCTTTGCTTTTCGAATTCGGGGGAGAGTTGCTGCATCAGGATCATGTCGGCGTTGTTCACAGTGGCGATGATGATTTCCGGACGCCGTGCCGGGCGATAGAAGACCCAGGCGAGGAGCGCGAGCGCCATTCCCAGCGCGAGGATTTTCCAACCGCGATTCGCCTGCCTCATTCGGCGTCCAGGTCGATAATCTTGCCAGGATTCATCAGGTTGTGTGGGTCCAGAGCTTTCTTGATCGTACGCATCACCGCGAGAGCATCGCCGTGTTCAGCCTGCAGGTATTTCATCTTGCCGTAGCCGATGCCGTGTTCTCCGGTGCATGTGCCCTCCATGCGCAGGGCACGCTGCACTGTGCGTTCCGAGAATCGGTTCGCCTCCTCACGCTGCGCAGGATTGTTCGGGTCGAGCACACAAAGCACATGGAAGTTGCCGTCGCCCACGTGGCCCACGATCGTGGCGGGGAATGAAACGCTGGCCAGATCGTCTTTCGTTTCGGTAATGCACTCGGCAAGTTGAGAGATCGGCACACAGACGTCGGTGATGAGCACCTCTGCGCCCGGGACCAGAGCGTGGGTGGCGTAGTAGGCGTTGTGCCGCGCGCTCCACAGCTCATCTTTATCTTCCAGGTTCGTTTTCCACTGAAATCCCTTGCCGCCATGTTCCGCCGCCAGAGATTGCAGCATGGTGGCCTGGTCTTCGACGTCGCGGTGATTCATGCCATGAAATTCGAAAAACAGAGTAGGCAGCACCGGCAGATCAATTTTCGAGTAGCGGTTGATCGCATCGATCTGTTTGTCGTCGAGAAATTCCACGCGCGCCACGCCGATGCCAAACTGAATCGCTTCGATCACCGTTTCTACAGCACCGCGAACGCTTTCGAAAGCGCACACTGCCACGGACACAGCTTCCGGCAACGGATGCAGCCGCACGGTGATTTCCGTTATTACTCCGAGCGTTCCCTCGGAGCCGATAAAGAGATGGGTCAAGTCATAGCCTGCCGCTGATTTGCGCGCCCGGTTGCCGGTTCTTATGACGCGCCCATCCGCCAGCACTATCGTCAGGGCCAGCACATTCTCGCGCATCGTGCCGTAGCGCACCGCGGTGGTTCCGGAAGCTCGGGTTCCGGCCATTCCTCCAATCGTGGCATCGGCACCCGGGTCCACGAAAAAGGTTAGGCCGGTATTATTCAGGGCCTTCACCAGTTGCATGCGAGTCACGCCCGCTTCGACGGTGGCATCGCAATCTTCGACACTGACGCGAACAATTTTGTTCATTTCGCGGAGATCGATCGATATGCCTCCTCGAATCGCATTGACCTGCCCCTCGACGGAAGTGCCGGCTCCAAAAGGCACCACGGGAATCCTGTGGCGCGCGGCGATCTTCAGAATCTCACTCACTTCGCTCGTGCTGCGCGGGAAGGAGACAACGTCCGGCAGGCCCGGTGCGAGGCAAGATTCGCCGTGGCTGTGGTGCTCGCGCTGGACCAGTGCAGTGGTTGCCCGCTGGCCGAGCAGCGAACGAAGATCCGAAGTTGCCGATTCCAGGGCAGCATGGAGTGAAGCATTACCACTAGCAGTCATAGCGGGCCATCCTCTGATTGAGATTCTGCGCTCCTCCTGGAGAAAGCACTATGTCATGCACTGGCATGCTCCTAGCCCACACAACGGGCGCGCAAAGGCTTGGCTATTCCCTCTTGAGCCTTCGCGTAACTTTTGCCGTCTTAGAAAACGAACTTCGCGCTGAGCTGTAGCTGACGCGAGGTGGTAGCTGTGCTGGTGATCTGACCTTCCGCGACTCCCGCAGCCAGCGATGCATTGGGAAAACCAAAATTGGTGTGATTGGCGATGTTGAAAGCGTCGAAGCGCAACTGAGCGCTCGTACGCTCCGTGATCCTCGTGTTCTTTGAGAATGAGAAATCGACCTCTCTGACGCCCGGGGCCACAAGCGTGTTGCGGCCGAGGTTCCCGAAAATTCCGGCAGGCTGCAACTGGAACGCCGAGGGATCAAAGCCAAAGACCTCTTTCTGATTGTTGGGCAATGGTGCGATTCGGACCCCCGTCGGATTGTTGCTGTGGCCGGGAACCAGGTCCGGTCTTTCCGCATTGTCGGCCGCTCCGCCCGCCCCGACATTGGCTTGATCGGTGCCGTCATAAACGCTGTACGGAGTGCCCGAGTGCACGCTGGCAATCGCGCCCAGTTGCCAGCCCTCCTTCAATCGATTGCCGCGGAAGGGAAGGTTGTAGATGATGTTGCTGGTCCAGTTGTTGCGCAGGTCGAAGTCACACGGACCGTAGTCTGTGTTTCCGTGAGTGTTGGCCAGATTCCCGGCCTGCAGGCCAGCCGTCTGTCCGTTCGGCCCGATGGAATCGTTGCCCGTGTAGTAGGAGCCATAATCCAAACACTTGGAATATGTGTACGCGGTGCGAAACTGCACGTTGTTGCCGAACGAGCGATCCAGCGCGACTTGAAACGAATTGTAGTTCGAGGTTCCACCCGCGTATCGATCCACGATGCTACCCAGATTGGGATTGGTGGGAGTGCAAGTCTTGGTTGGATCACGAAAGATCGTGCCATCGGGAAGAATTGAGGTGGGCAGGCACGGGTTCGTTTCCTGTCCTATGAACAGATGGTTCGCCCTGGACCCGATATAACCCATCGTCAGGACGGTGTGAGAAAAGACCTGCTGCTGCACGTTGAGGTTGTACTCCATGATGTAGTCGTTCATCTTCGGGTTGTATTCGGTCTGCTGGCCACCTCCGGGGAGACCGACCGTGAGTCCGCTGCCAAACGGGTTGGGAATGGTGGGAAAAAGAATTTCGGTTACGTTGTAGATGGGCGGATTGAAAAGGTACGCGATGATGACCTGCATCTCGAGCGGCAGGTCGGCGAATGCGCCGAAGCCGCCGCGCACCGCCGTTTTCCCGTTGCCAAACACGTCCCAGGCAAAGCCCACGCGAGGTTCCAGATTATATTTCGTGATGTTGTGCTCGAAGGCGTGCGAGACATGGGTGAAGGTGGCATCCGTATAAGGGTTGATCAAGTTGTAAAGCTGGTTGTTCTCTTCGATGGGATTCGTTTCAAAGTCATAGCGTAATCCAAGGTTGAGAACAAAACGGTGAGAGACCTGAAATTTATCCTGGATGTAAGGGGATAGATTGGTGTGGCGCATGGCGCGGTCAGCATTATTAGCGTTGGTAGGGACGCCGACAAAGACGAACGCCTGGTCTTGGAGAAATGCTTGAAATGAGGATTCTGGACCCAGCGGGTAATAATCGACCAGCCCGCCGTTTACGATGGGAATGGTGGCATCGATGTAATGTCTCACGACCTCCAAGCCCAATTGCAGTGAGTGCCGGCCTTTGACCCACGATAACTGGTCGCGAAAAGTAAAGCGGTTCACCAACTCCTTGGCAATATCGTTTCCACCTATGCCGTTCAGACCTAGAACACCGATCGACCCTTGAATTCCGGAGCCTGGGATCACCAGCAGGTTGGGGTTATAGCGAGTTTGTACATCGATCTTGGACATCACAAAGGCGAAGTGGCCGACATTCAGCATAGTCGGTGAAATTACCTTTCTCTCTTCGAAGGTCAGATACTGATTGCGTTGCGTGTCATCGTCCGTGGTGACTGGGTTGGGGAGCGCCGTCAGATTGGCATCGTCGAACTCGTAACTTCCAAAGAGCGAGTCGGTCGAAGAAAGATTGTGATCGAGTCTGACCACGCCGTAATTCTCGTGCAGCGGTTGCGTGAGTCCGGAATTGTTGTACGCGCTGCCGTTCCCGAGTTCGGTTCCGTTCGGAGCCGGGAACGTATTCAGATAACTCGCGATGCTCGGGTTGACTCCAACGTTGGCCAGGCCGGTAGTGGGATCGCACGAGACACCAAATGCCTCCGCGCAAGGCAAGTAACCATTGCGAAAATTCTGGTCCGGAACGACCGTCGTGACCGGGACCGTCAGCGATTGCCACAGGCCTTCGTAGTTGCCGAAAATGAACGTCTTGTTGGCCTTGATGGGGCCGCCGAAGGTGCCGCCGAACTGGTTGCGGCTGAAGGGAAGTTTGGAAGCGGGGTCAAAGAAGTTGCGCGCATCCATGGCGCTGTTGCGGGCATATTCGTAGGCCGATCCGTGATAGTTGTTGGTTCCCGACCTGAGTGCAGCATTGACCACTGCGCCATTGCCCCCATACTGCGCGGAATACGTATCGGTCAGCACCTCGAATTCCGCGATGCCATCCACGCCGAGCGTGGTGCCGACCAGATTTGCTCCCGTGCCGTTTCCCCAAACGCCGGCTGTGTCGGTTCCATCAATCAGGAAGAGTTCCCCCTGCGGCCGGCCGCCGGCAACAGAAAACCTCTGCGGCGATCCAAATCCGAACGGCACCAGGCTCGCCGCCCCCTCGGAAGTTTCCTGCGGCACCGGTTGCACCCCCGGAGTCAGCAGGGTTAATTGCACAAAATTCCGGCCATTCAACGGCAGATCGCGAACCTGGTTCTCGCCCACCAGAAATCCCAGGGAACTGCTGTTGGTGTCGACCGTTGAAACTTCAGCCGCCACTTCGACGTTTTCCGAGACTTTCCCCACCGTCAAGACCAGACGGACGGAAGCGTCCTGCCCTACCGTCAACACCACCGGTTCCTGAATACTCGTCTTAAATCCCTCGCGTTGCGCTTCGACCCGATAATTCCCAATCGGCAGGCTGGCGACCGTGTAGGCTCCATCCGCGTTCGCGACGGTGGATGTTGAGACTCCAGTCCCGATGTTAGTAACCATAATTTTAGTGTTTGGAAGCCTTGCTCCCTGGCTGTCCGCGACGGTGCCGGAAATTGTAGCCGTGCTGTTTTGCGCTTGCAGGGCCGGCCTCAGGCCCACGATCAGGCACAGACATAAGACTGTGTATACGACCAGGGAACTCGAGACTCTCTTTTGCATGCTTTTCACCTTGACCTGAGATAAATGCTGAACGGTGTGGCCCCACACCGTCCGTAAACTCCCATCTTCGACAGATGGAGTCAATGCAGCGCTCAATTGGTTGAGAGACGCTGCAATTCTTTTTGCATTCTCATCGCGTCCGAGTTCCGACGCTCAACCTATTGAGGGAGAAAAGACAGCGGTGAAAATGGAGGGTTAGCTCAGGGTGCGGAGGTTCCTGAACTCCGATCGTTACAACTGTGACGGCAAACCATGCCTGCAACCCAAGAGATCAACCGGACAACCGCCAATCTATAATGCTGAATACAGTGAGCTAAGTGCATTGAGCTACGAAAATCGCCTCTCGGCGGCGATCGGTTTTTGAAATGACAGCCATCCTGTGTTCACGTCCTCGCGAGTTGAGTGTTCTATTTGACAGCTCGCTCAACAAAAGAGGCACCCTCTGGGCGGCCATTTCAATCAAAACTATGAGTTCGTGAGAATCAACGCGCGAATTGAAAAGGAGTATGCATATGGCAGCACCGGTCCAACCCCTGACAAAGCCGTCGAAGACGAGTCGATCCGCGTGGAGCGCACTGTCGTTACATTACAAAGCGATTTCAAAGCTGCATCTGCGGCAGTTCTTTGCCGACGATCCGAAGCGCGGTGAGCGCTACGCGGTCGAGGCTGTTGGTCTCTACCTCGATTACTCCAAGAACCGCATCACCGATGAGACGCTTCACCTTCTTCTTGAACTGGCGGAACAGTGTGGCCTGCGGGCGCGAATCGAAGCCATGTTCCACGGGGAGAAAATCAATATCACGGAGAAGCGTGCAGTGTTGCACGTTGCGCTGCGCGCGCCGCGAGGCGAGTCCATTGTCGTGGATGGAAAGGATGTGGTGCCTGAAGTCCACTCGGTGCTCGACAAGATGGCGAAATTTTCGGAGAGCGTGCGAAGCGGCGCGTGGATAGGGCATACCGGCAAGCGCATTCGTAACGTGATCAATATTGGGATCGGCGGCTCGGACCTCGGGCCGGTCATGGCCTATGAAGCTCTCAAGCATTACTCCGAGCGCTCCATGACCTTCCGTTTCGTTTCCAACGTTGACGGTACGGATTTCGCCGAGGCGGTACGAGACCTCGATCCCGCGGAAACCCTGTTCATTATTTCTTCGAAGACTTTTACCACCCTCGAAACCATGACGAATGCCCACTCGGCTCGCGAGTGGTCTCTGGCTGGATTAGGCGGCGACGAAAAGTCCGTTGCCAAGCATTTTGTCGCGGTTTCGACGAACACTGCCGAGGTCGAGAAATTTGGGATCGACACCGTCAACATGTTTGAGTTCTGGGATTGGGTTGGAGGGCGCTACTCGATGGATTCCGCCATTGGCCTGTCGACCATGGTCGCCATCGGCCCTGAGAATTTCCAGGCAATGTTGAATGGATTCCATCAGATGGACGAGCACTTCCGCACCGCTCCGTTCCAGCAAAACCTGCCGGTGCTGATGGGTCTTCTTGCAATCTGGTACAACGATTTCTTCGACGCGCAGACGGTCGCTGTTTTGCCTTACGAACAATACCTGAAACGCTTTCCGGCCTACCTTCAGCAACTGACGATGGAAAGCAACGGCAAGCACGTCACGCTCAAAGGTAAGAAGGTCAAGCACGACACGAGTCCAATTTATTGGGGAGAACCGGGAACCAACGGTCAACACTCTTTCTACCAACTGATTCACCAGGGAACGCGACTCATTCCTTGCGACTTCATCGCGTTTTCAAAGCCGCTGAATCCGCTCGGCCACCACCACGACATGCTGATCGCCAATGTCTGCGCCCAAACCGAGGCGCTGGCCTTCGGCAAGACGCCGGAGCAGGTCGCGGCGGAAGGCACGCCGAAGTGGCTTGTTCCGCATCGCGTGTTCGAGGGGAATCGCCCGTCGAATACGATCATGGCTGAAGAGCTCACGCCGGAAACTCTGGGGAAACTGGTGGCGCTGTACGAACACTCGGTGTTTACCCAGGGGACAATCTGGAACATCGATTCATTCGACCAATGGGGCGTCGAACTGGGAAAGGTGCTCGCGCAACGCATCATCCCTGAACTGGAGAGCGAGACAGAACCACAGCTTGCCCACGACAGCTCCACCAACAACTTGATCCGTTATTACAGGAAAGCAAAACAGTCATAAAGGAGATTCGAGATGCAACTCGGAATGATTGGTCTGGGAAGGATGGGTGCGAACATGGTGCGGCGACTCATCAACGGCGGTCACAGCTGCGTCGTGTTCGACAGGTCGCCGCAGGCGGTCGGCGAACTAGTCAAGGATAAGGCGACCGGCACAGCATCGCTGGCGGAATTCGCGAATGCGCTGGCGAAGCCGCGAGCCGTCTGGCTCATGGTACCGGCTGCGGTGGTGGACGAAATGATTGCCGGACTTGTTCCTCACCTGGAAGCGGGAGACATCCTGATCGACGGCGGCAACTCGTATTATGTCGACGACATCCGGCGCGCCAAAGAACTCGCTGCACGCAAGATTCACTATGTGGATGTGGGCACGAGCGGCGGCGTGTGGGGCTTGGAGCGAGGTTATTGCATGATGATTGGCGGCGAGAACGAGGTCGTCAAGCACCTCGACCCAATTTTTAACACGCTCGCGCCCGGTATCGGCGACATTCCGCGCACGGTTGGCAGAGAAGCACTGGACGGCACGGCCGAGCAGGGTTACTTGCGCTGCGGGCCCAACGGCGCCGGACATTTCGTCAAGATGGTCCACAACGGAATCGAATACGGCTTGATGGCCGCATACGCGGAGGGCTTGGGCATTCTGCGTTCTGCCAACGTTGGCAAACAGACAGGCAGAGCGGAGGATGCCGAGACGACGCCGCTGCGCGATCCCGAGCACTATCAGTTTGACCTGAATCTCCGCGACATCTCCGAGGTATGGCGTCGCGGCAGCGTGATCGCTTCGTGGCTGCTGGATTTGACGGCCAACGCGCTCGTGCAGGATCCAAATCTGTCGAAGTTTGCGGGGCGCGTTTCTGACTCCGGCGAGGGACGCTGGACGATCAAAGCCGCCATTGACGAAGCGGTGCCCGCGCCCGTTCTCACCTGCGCCCTGTACGAGCGCTTCAGTTCGCGGGGCGAGGCTGAATTCGCCGACAAGCTTTTGTCCGCCATGCGCTATCAATTCGGCGGGCACGTGGAACAATCCGGCAAGAACAAAGCTGCTTGAGGAGAATGATCGTGCCCGACTCTCATTCCGATGCGTTGGTTTTCTTTGGCGCCACCGGCGACCTTGCCTCCAAGATGATTTTCCCCGCGCTGCAGGCCATGGTGAAGCGCGGCCACCTCGATGTGCCGGTCATCGGAGTTGCCAAAGCTGGCTGGAACCTGGACCAACTTAAGGCGCGCGCGCTCGACAGCCTCGAAAAACATGGCGGCGTGGACCAGGCTGCCTTTGCCAAACTCTCCACCCTGCTTCGCTATGTTGACGGGGACTATCAGGATGCAGCTACGTTTCAGGCGCTGAGCAAGGAACTGAAAAGCGCGCAGCGGCCGGCGCACTATCTGGCCGTCCCTCCCTCGATGTTCGAGACGGTCGTGGAAAATCTGACGCAATGCGACTGCACCAAAGAGGCGAGGATCATCGTCGAGAAGCCCTTCGGACACGACTTGGAATCGGCCCGGCATCTCAATAAGGTTCTGCTGCGGAATTTCGATGAAAGCGCAATTTTCCGCATCGACCATTACCTCGGGAAACGGCCGGTCCAGAACATGATCGTATTCCGTTTCGCCAATGCGTTCACGGAGGCCTTCTGGAACCGGAACTATGTCGAGAGCGTGCAGATTACCATGGCCGAAGATTTCGGTATCCAAGGCCGCGGCGCTTTCTACGATCAGACTGGCGCGATCCGCGACGTCATCCAGAACCACCTGTTTCAGGTGCTCTGCAATCTGGCGATGGAGCCACCGGTAGGAATGGACAGCGAATCCATTCGCGACGAAAAGGTCAAGGTGCTGAAAGCAATTCCGGCGTTGGACAAGAAAGATGTGGTGCGTGGACAGTTTCGCGGCTACCTGGACGAAAAAGGAGTGGCTCAAGATTCGAAAGTGGAGACGTTCGCGGCGCTTCGACTCCAACTCAATTCGTGGCGCTGGCAGGGCGTTCCCTTCTACATTCGCGCGGGGAAACTTCTGCCCGTCACCTGCACGGAAGTAGTTTGCAAGCTGCGAAAGCCGCCTTCGGAGATACCGGCCGATGCCCTGCGCTCGAACTACTTGCGGTTCCGTATCAGCCCGGATGTGTCCATTGCCATGGGCATAACGGTGATGGGTCCGGAAGAGAAATTAGCGGGTCAGCCCACGGAGATGATCACCGGCGATGAATCCGACGCCGAGGAAATGGGTGCATACGAACGCTTGCTCGGCGACGCCATGGACGGAGACGCTACCCTGTTTGCTCGCGAAGACTACGTAGAAGAGGCTTGGCGAATCGTCGATCCGCTGTTGAAGGCGGCGACACCCGTCTATTCTTACGAGCCGAAAACGTGGGGACCGAATGAGGTTGAGCGAGTGACGCCGCCAGGAGGCTGGCAGAATCCGGTTGTGGGGCAGGAAGTTTCAGTCGCTTCTACTCGCGCGGCCTGAAAGCGCGGTGCTCGCTAGCAGCGTTTCAAAAGCGTCTGCCCCGAGAAGTTGAAGCGACTTCACCACCACGTCGGCGGAGAGGCAATTGCCATTGTGACTGACTCCAATACTTCGCATGCCAGCTCGGCGCGCGCCTTCGACACCTGCGGCGGCGTCTTCTACAACAATGCATTTCTCGGGAGCCGCGCCCAGTCGGGAAGCGGCCACCAGGTAGACTTCGGGATCCGGTTTGCCTTTGTGGACGTCTTCGGCAGAGACGATTGCCTGGAAAAAGTGGGCGGCAGAAAGAGCATCGAGGATGATCTCGACGTTCGCGCGAGGCGCCGCTGAAGCGATTGCCTGCAGCCACCCTTGCTCGTGCAGACGGCGCAGCCAATTCGCAACCCCAGGCAGCGGGCTCATGCCTTGAGTACGCACCATCTGACGATAGATTTCTTCTTTGGCATTCGAGATTCTCTCGATGCGCTCGGGAGTCGCTGCAGCGCCAAACCATTTGGAGATGATGGAATCGTTACGCTGGCCGAAAGAGGCGAGAAACTGCTCGCGAGTGATGGCGATGCCTTCATTCGCCATGGCTTGGCGCCATGCGATCCAGTGAAATTCTTCAGAATCGATCAGCGTTCCATCCATATCCCAAAGGACTGCGCGAGCTTCGCTCATTCTTGACCACTCGTCTTTCTTGTAAATAACATCGGCTGCTTACTCCTCTTCTGGACCTGAGAAGAGTATATCTGCCAGGTCAGCCAAGTCCGATACCGTCGGTGCGGGAATATCCGCTCCGGCGCAACCGGTCGTCAGATGATCAATCTCTGGCATAAATGCCAGATCTCTGTCTCCGGAGATGGTCGTGTTAAACCGCTCGTTACGCCAATCCTGTCGCTAAATGTTCTTGGAATAACTATATGAATCCATCGGCCGCCATCCTGAATCTTGGGTATTGCACGTGCCCTACCCTTGGCGTTGCAGTTGCGGAATTGTGAGAACAAAGCCAAGATGCTTCGAAAATCGCGATTTGCCATCGCTTGAAGAAAGGAGAATGTGTAATGCCACACGTTACAGTCGGAAAAGAGAATTCAGCCAACATCGAGCTTTACTATGAGGACCACGGCTCAGGGCAACCGGTTGTCCTGATCCACGGATACCCGTTGAGCGGCGCCTCCTGGGAAAAGCAACTCCCCGTCCTGCTGAAGGCCGGCTACCGGGTCATCACCTACGACCGCAGGGGCTTCGGCAAGTCCAGCCAGCCAACCGCCGGATATAACTACGACACATTTGCGGAAGACCTTCACCATCTCGTCACCCACCTCAGGCTGCGCGATTTCATTTTGGCCGGCTTCTCCATGGGCGGAGGCGAGGTGGCGCGATACATCGGAAAGTACGGTTCCAAAAATGTGAGCAAAGCGGTGATCATCTCGGGCGTGCCCCCATTTCTGCTCAAGACAGCCGAAAACCCCGAGGGCGTGGATGCCAGCGTATTTGCCGGAATCGAAAAAGGTATCGTCGCCGATCGCTACGCATTCTTCGCCAGCTTTTTCAAGGATTTCTACAACGCCGATGTGTATCTGGGCAAGCGTGTCAGCGAACAAGCGATTCAGGCGAGTTGGAACGTGGCCTCCAGCGCCTCTGCCACCGCGAGCCTGGTGTGTGTTCCAACCTGGTACGAGGACTTCCGTCCAGACCTGCCCCACATCGATGTGCCCACCCTCGTGATTCAAGGCGATGCCGACCGCATCGTCCCCTTCACTGCCAGTGGACAACGCACCGCTAAGCTGATCAAAGGAGCGCGCCTCGTGGTCGTGAAGGATGGTCCACACTGCATCCCGTGGACGCATGCGGACGAAGTCAACACGGCATTGCTCGACTTTATTGGCGAGAAGGCCGGCAACTCACAGAAAGAGGTTGCTTAGGTTTTGATCTGGCGGAGATCTTTGGGTGGGCTGGCGACGAACCAGTCCACGCGCAGGCTGGCACAATCCCGATCTTGTGATCTGACTGTCAACTCAGTCTCGTCGTGTTGATTTCCGCTGGATCGGCATACTAGAATCTCTCTCAACGGTGGGGCCGTCATACGTCACTCGTGCAGCGGCGAAAAAAAGGTTGAATCGACACACCTTGTCTCTGAATGGGGAAAGCGCCCATGATGGACCTCATACCGGTAGTGTTTGTTGTCGACGACGACGTGTCGGTCCGCGAATCTTTGGAATTGCTGATTCGCTCTGCAGGCTGGCAGCCTCATCTCTTCGCTTCCGCGCAAGAATTTCTCGATCACCCGCGAGTTCTCGTTCCGAGCTGCCTCGTACTTGACGTTTCTCTGCCCGGCCTCAATGGTCTCGACCTGCAGAAGCGCGTGGCCAACGAACGGACGGATATGCCGATCATCTTCATTACCGGCTACGGCGACGTGCCCATGACGGTCCAGGCCATGAAGGCAGGCGCCGTCGAATTCCTGACCAAGCCATTCAACGATGACGCGCTGTTGAGCGCGATCCGGGCCGCTCTCGAACGAAGCCGCGCCGCCATGGGTCAGCAGGCGGAGATGCGCGTGCTCCGCGATCGCTACGCCTCGCTCTCCCAACGCGAACGCCAGGTTATGTTTTTGGTGGTATCCGGCCTGTTGAATAAACAGGTGGGCGGGGAGCTCGGGATCAGCGAGATCACGGTGAAGGCACATCGCGGCAAGGTGATGCAAAAGATGAAGGCCGATTCTCTTGCCGACCTGGTGAAAATGGCCGCGAAGCTCCGGCCCGCGCCCACGTCGACAACTTCGCTGCCAAAGCTACAATCACCGCCGCATTGATTCGCGCGAAAGCGGCATCCGTGGACGCTGTCTGTCCTCAATTCTTGGATGCTATGGTATCGGTCGATACCATCGTCGAATGGACTCCTCGATAAGCTTCCGGCTTAATCGGTGTCAGCCGACGCGCCGTTCCCCCAACTCCAAGCGTGAAGCACCAGCGAAGTTTCGTACCAGCGTGGCAATCTCATCCGCGGCAGTATCCAGGGCGAAATGACCGCCGTCGACAACGTGGACTTCCGCATCCGGCAGATCTTTGCGGAAACGCTCCGGCTCGCCGGAGTCAAAGGAGACTTCATACTTCCCCCAGATCACCAGCAGGCGGGGCTGTTTCTCGCGCATCCATGCTTGCCATTTCGGGTAAGCGTCAACATTCGTGCGATAGTCGTAGAACAGGTCGCTTTGAATCTCGGCCTGGCCTGGCCGGTTCAGAAAATAGAATTCATCGGTCCACAGATCCGGGTCATGGCGTTCCACGTCAGGATCGTTTCCGACATGGCGTGAACGCGCGGCCTCGAGCGATAACAGATTCACGCGTAGCGTCTCCTCGTTGGCCGCGCGATCGGCCCAGAAAGCTCGCCGCGTCTTCCAATTCACTCCCAGTCCTTCGTTGTGTGCGACCGCGTCCTGCACAATGAGAGCCTCGACCCGCTCCGGATGCGTTAACGCCATGCGGAAGCCCACGGGACCGCCGTAATCCTGCATGTAAAGCGTGTAGCGCGACAGCCCGAGGGCTTCGGTGAAATGAGTGATGATCTCGGCGCAATGATCGAATGTGTACGCGAACGTTTTCGAGTCCGGCCAGTCGCTGTGTCCGAAGCCCGGATAGTCGGGCGCGACCAGGTGATAGCGGTCGGAAAGCCTGGCAAAGAGCGGCTCGAACATTCGCGATGATGACGGAAGCCCGTGCAGCAGGAGAAGTGTCGGAGCATCCCGAGATCCCGCTTCCCTGTAGAAGATGGACAACCCATCAATCTGTGCCGTGCGATAAAAAGTCGAATGCTTCAAGAGATGTTCCTTTCCATGGCTTAGGCGGCCACCAGTTGCTCAGAACGGGCCTTGTGCGGAGCGCCAACATAAGGGAACAAGGCGAGAAGGTCCTTGTGCGGCCCTACCTTATCCGGTGTCACCTTTCCATTGGTAAGCAGAGGAAGGAAGAAATCTACGGGAGTTTGATTGGACCGCGCGCCACGGTCCGCCTGCACCCATTTCCCGCTTGCGCCGTCCACCGTGCGAGCCCAGAGTCCCATCTTTCCACTGCCCAGCGCAGAATTCGGCACCTCCAGCACGATACTGCACACGTCCTTGTCGGCGAAGTAATCGTCACCGGTGAACTGCAGGTTGTTCAGCGCGCCCTGCACGTCGAAGAAAAATGGATCGCTGCGCCAGCCTGCGAAGAAGCGGTACTCACCGGCCTCCCTCACCCGTGTCTCCATCCCCGTCGAGACCGGCGCCCCCTCGACGATGACTTGCCCGTCATCGCCCATCCCCGCGGCCTGCGCGCCCTCAGCGCGTCGAAGCGTCGCAGTCTGCGCCCTGTCCCCGGACGACGCGAATTGCACCCGGTACGCGATATCGGCGACATTATCGCCGTTGGTATCAATCCTAAGTTCGTAAATCGCCTCGGGCGAGAAGGCGACGTCGGTGGTCGGGCCTGGCGGATTTACGCCGGCCGACGGATGCACGTTCATAATCAGGATCGACTTGGCAGCATCCCCCGGCTTGGGGAAAGCGTACAAATCAGTTAGATCAAGGCGCGCGTCCCCGTGTGGGAAGCCGAAATCCGCGCCGGAATAATGGTGTGACATAAATTAACTCCTCCTCCGTTTCAGATTTTTCAGTCTGTCCGTATTCCGGGCCACCTTTGCATCCGTCTGAAGATCTCGTTCTCCGTATCAAGGTGCGTAACGAGTGAAGAGGTAGTCGCGGGCCTTGACCGGAACGTGGCAGGGGAAGCAGGTTTTGAGCAGCGCATCCTCAGCGGGTTTGCCGTTTGTGAATTGAGCGAAGCCCCAGCCGCCGGTCGCGGCGTATTTTTTAGAATCCTTCACCATGAACTGAACGTTTGTGGCAGATCCGGCCACGAAGGATTGGGCACGGCCAAAAACTTTGTTGTTCTCCTCGGACGGGACGTAACTCCAGGCTAGCCGGGCAATAATTGTGCCGTCCGGGAACGGAAGCTTCCCTTTCCGGTAGGCCTCGACCGCTACGTCATTGCCCAGGATGGCGCGAATATCGTTGAGGCTGCCTTCTTCGTGGGCCACGGAGATCAGCTTCCAGTCGCGGTATCCGGAAGGAATTTTGATTCCGAAGAGCGGCGCAGCCTCTCCGTTGGCGCGTCCAGAGGCAGAGGACGTGAAGGCGATAGCCCCGGCGAGTACTACAACCGCAACCAGCAAAAACGCGATCCGTTTCATTAGGGTGGTAGCTCCTTCCAAATTCCCGACGCGCACAGTAATCCTGCCTGCTTTATCTGTCGCATCACATCAGAGGCGCGCTGGGGAAACAATTAGACGATGGTATTGGCAATACCTTCGTATTGGTCGACGCTCCGGGTGCCAGGCGGCGCAGTGCCACGGTCAGCCGTTGTGCCAGTCTCGCCGAAGCCGCAATCGTCACCGCCCGCCAATTTCGCGTGGTCGATCGTGGCGGACTGTCCATTAATTCGGACTCGTCGAGCCAGTCCTCGGCTGCGAGCCTGGCCTGCTCTGGCCCAAACATTTCCGTCACCGCGCCGATGAAAGCCGCTAATTCCCTCTCCCCCACACACATCTCGTTTGCATATACTGAATTGTCAAATTCCTCTTCCAGGTTCATCAGCTTCCTCCCCGCACCAATAGTGCACCGCAGTGCACCGCGCCTTTTTCTGATTCTTTCGTGCCGATGAACGCATCACAGCAGACGTGGGGGAGCGAAGCAATTGGACGAACGTATCGATCAATACCTTGGTATTGCTCGGCGGGAGAGGCTAGGGCGGGGCAGGTTAAACACTGACATTCCAATCGTTGGCAGAGTCGGGGTGGACATTCCGCATGCAGTTGGTGCATCCTACTCGCAACGGGGCGTTGCCGCATCTCCACGTGGGGAGGAATGCACAATGAAGAAATCTACGGCACCCATTTCCCTGGCGGGCTCCCAGCTCGGCGATGTGCGCCATGTCTGCGCGTTTTTCAACAACGACGAGGAAGAATATCGAGTGCTGCTCCCCTTCATTAAGGAAGGGTTCGAGCGGGGTGACAAGGCGGTTCACGTCGTCAATCCGAATCAACGTCATGACCATCTGCGTCGTTTGACTGCGGCGGGTATCGACCCGGCCTCCGCCGAGCAGAGCGGGCAACTCGAAGTTCGAATCAACACGGAAGCCTACATTCGGAACGGCCGTTTCGATCAGGATCGCATGCTGGCGGCATTCGAACAGATGGCCAGCGGAAATGCCGCGGGATTATTCCCGCTCAGCCGCATTTGTTGCCGCATGGACTGGGCGATCGAGGACCAATCGTATATCGACGACCTGGTTGAGTTCGAATCGCGCGTCAACGATGTATGGAGCCGCCACGACGACGCGGTCATCTGCACCTACCATCTGGGCCAATTTGGAGGCGACGCGGTGATTGACATCATGCGGACGCACCCGCTGGTCATCATCGGCGGCATCCTCTACCACAATTCGTTCTTTGTGCCACCGGAACGGTTCCTCAGCGAAATTCGCCAGCGTCGGGCCCTGCCGACTTCGCCGTCTTCCTCGACTGCGGCCTGATATGCAAGTCGAATTCGATGCTGCATCCGACGAGATCACCCGCCTTCAGCGGTGCATGAATGATCTCGTCAGCCTGCTTGCTCTTCCTGCCATCTGGAGCGGCGCCGATCCATCCCACATTCTGAATACCTTGCTCGACGCGCTCATGCGCATGCTCCAACTGGACCTCGTCTGTGTGCAGTTGAAAGATCCGGCGGGCGATGCGCCTATTGAAATTGTCCGCATCGCCAAATTGCGAGGACCGACGCCCCCGGCGCACGACATCTGCGCGGCGCTCGACCAGAGTTTGCGCGACAAGGCACGGAAATGGCCTCCGCTGCTTCGCCACCTCGTTGGCGACGGAAATATCGCGATCCTGCCGCAGCCACTGGGGCTTCAGGGCGAACTCGGTGTGATGGTAGCGGCGGCTGAACGGGAAGATTTTCCGCGGCAAACCGAAGCGCTTCTTCTGAATGTAGCGGCCAATCAGGCATCCATCGGATTGCAGGAGGCGCGGCTCCGAAGCCAGCAAAAGCGTGTTGCCGACGAACTCGACCAACAGGTCACGCGACGAACGGCCGAACTTGCCGCCGCCAACGAGATTCTCAAAACGGAACTGTCTGAACGACGAGTGGTCGAGGAGAAACTCCGGCAAGAGGAAAGAGAGTTGAAGCGCAGTCAAGTCCGGAAGGCAGCCATACTCGACTCGGTGCTCGACTGCATTATCACAATCGACCACGAGGCGCGCATCACGGAGTTCAATCCGGCGGCTGAGCTTACCTTCGGATACCGCCGGGATGAGGTCATAGGCAGATACATGGCCGACATCATCATTCCACCGTCGCTGCGGGAGAAGCACCGGCATGGCTTTGCGCGCTACCTGGCCACCGGCGAAGCGCGGGTGCTCGGCAGACGTGTCGAGATTGTGGCGATGCGTGCCGACCAAAGCGAATTCCCCGTGGAACTCGCAATCACACGCACCCCGCTGGACGGACCGCCGTCCTTCACCGGCTACCTGCGCGACATAACCGAGCTCAAGCGGAACGAAAGCGCTTTGCGCGAGGCCCACGCGCAGGTGGCGCGAAGCGAGGAACGGTGGCGCTCTGTTTTCGAAAATTCAGCCATCGGCGTTGCCCTTACCGATCTGAACGGTCGATTTCTTGCCGCGAATCCAGTGTACGAAGAAATGCTTGGCTACACTGAGGAGGAGTTGAAGAAACTTTCATTTCTCGACATCACGCCGGAAGAAGACGTCGAGCCGACCCAAACGCTCGTCGGAGAGCTATTGGCCGGAACGCGCCAGCAGTTTCAAATCGAGAAGCAATACCGCCGGAAGAATGGCAGTTTGATATGGGTCCGCAATAATGTCTCTGTGGTGCCGGGGACGGAGCGAGTGCCGCGATTCCTCATGGCGCTCTCCGAGGACATCACGCGTCGCCGGCTCTCGGAAGAAGCTCTCGGCAAGGCCAGGTCGGAACTCGCGAACGTGGCCAGGGTAACGAGCCTCGGAGTGCTGACCGCCTCCATCGCGCACGAAGTCAACCAGCCCCTTTCGGGTATCATCACCAATGCCAGCACCTGCCTGCGGATGCTCTCTTCCGATCCCGCCAACGTCGAAGGCGCCCGCGAAACCGCGCGGCGCACGATTCGCGACGGCAACCGTATGTCCGATGTGATCACTCGCCTGCGCGCGCTTTTTGGCAAGAAAGAGGCCGCCGCCGAAACTCTGGACCTGAACGAGGCCGCTCTGGAGGTGATTGCCCTGTCGTCCGCCGAATTTCAGGAGAATCGCGTGATCCTGCGTCGCGAACTTGCCGACGACCTTCCCCTCATCACGGGCGACCGTGTGCAGCTTCAGCAGGTGATCCTGAACCTGCTTCGGAATGGAACAGACGCGATGAGCGCCGTCGAGGATCGTCCGCGACAGTTGCTGATCAGGACCGAGCGCGACGAGGGAGATCGGGTTCGCCTCATGGTGCAGGATTCGGGAGTCGGCTTTGACCCGCAGGCTGCGGAGCGGCTTTTCGAGGCCTTCTACACGACCAAGGGAGATGGGATGGGAATCGGGCTTTCCGTGAGCCGCTCCATCATCGAGAGTCATCGCGGCCGTCTGTGGGCGACACCGAATGATGGTCCGGGAGCCGCGTTTTCGTTCTCCATTCCTCGAGCGCCCGAAGAGCGGCCATCTGCCGGAACCCGCACCGATGCGGCGTGAAGGCTGCGCTCCTCATCCCGTGCCAAACCAATACTAAAGGATAATGGACGCCCTCTCGAATGTGGGGCATCTTAAAGCTATGGAGCCCCGCCATGAGGGAAGCGCCATCGATCGCATCCTTGTGTCGGTGGTCGATGACGACGCATCTGTCCGCGAGTCGCTCCCGGACCTGCTGAATGAGTTCGGCTTTGCCGCCCGCGCGTTTTGCTCGGCGGAGGAGTTTCTCGCATCCGAACTGGTCGATCGGACCAATAGCCTCGTTCTCGATGTCGCCATGCCTCCCGGCATGTCCGGGCCCGATCTTCAGCGCGAACTGATACGCCGGCGCAAAGCGATTCCAATCATTTTCATCACCGCTGACAGAGACGCAAAAGTGCGCTCCCGCCTGATCGAACAGGGTGCCGTAGAGTGCCTGTTCAAGCCTTTCAGCGACACAGCCCTGCTTGCAGCGCTCAACACTGCACTGAAAATCTCATAAAGCAGCAGTTGCGCCGCCGCACGCACCCTGCTGGTCGCTGCTGCGGCACAGCAATGGAATGTGGACGCGGCCGCATGCCGCACAGAAGCCGGCGCAGTGTTCGGCGGATCAAATCGCAAGCTGACGTACGGCCAGTTCGTTGTCGCCGCGGCCAAGCTGACTCCGCCCGATCGTGTACATCCGAAAGATCCAATTCCTGGAACAACTCTCCGCTGCGATCGATGCCCTGCTGAATGAGCGCCCTTGAGCGGGTTAAGATGATGCCGTTGTCCCCCTCACTATTCTTTCCGCCGGGAAAATTGCATTCAGGCCGAACGTCTGAATTTCAGAGACATGGGGAGCTCTATTCGACGTTGAGACAGGGATTCTCCTCACCCGAAATGTTGTCTCATTGTTTTCCGTCTTCTTGAACCTTCCCAGCCCTGCCCGGAAAACGAAGGAAACTCCGCAGTAGATTCCGCACCTCTTGGGAGATAAGCCTGGGCGGTCACGGCGCAAGATCCCTGACGTGTAGAATGACGCCGATACGTTTCCTGCACAATCTGACGCCCTGGGTTCCTGCCAAGAATGACAGGACTTGATTTGGAATGCGTCGTTTCCTTAGGAGCAGAACATGGAAAACGGAAAATTGAAACTAGCCGCTCTCACGATTTGGTTGTGCTTGATGATGTCGATCTGCATATTGGCCGTGTGTTCTGCTCTAGCACAGGAGAAAGTGTCCCTCCTCGTAACCAATGGGAGGGTCATCACGATGGACGCACAGCGGCACGTGATGGAAGACGGTGCCGTTGCGATTCGTGGAGATTCGATCGTGGGGGTTGGGCCGCGCAGCGAAATTTCCTTGAGATATATAGCTTCAAAGACAATCGACGCTCACGGCGCGATCGTGATGCCAGGACTAATCAATGGCCATGCGCATGCCGCCATGAGTCTTTTTCGCGGGATCGCGGACGACCTGTCGCTTAACGATTGGTTGCGGAAATATATTTTCCCGGCTGAAGCAAGAAATGTGGATGAGGATTTTGTTGCCTGGGGCACGCGGCTCGGCATGCTGGAAATGTTACGCGGCGGAATTACCACCTATGCCGACATGTATTACTTCGAAGATGCGGTGGCGCGCGTGACGAAGGAAGCGGGGATGCGCGGCGTGCTCGGCGAGACGATTCTGGATTTTCCGGCTCCGGACAACAAGACGCGCAAGCAGGCGTTCGATTACACGCAGAAATATCTTGACCACTGGAAGAACGATCCGCTTATCGTGGCGGCGGTTGCGCCGCATTCGATTTACACGTGCTCGGAAAGCACGCTGAAAGACTCTGCGGCGCTCGCCCGGCGGAACGGAGCTCCGATATTAATCCACCTCGCGGAAGCGCCGTTCGAAAGCGAGCAGTCCCGCCTAAAACATGGGCTTTCGCCAGTCGGGTATCTGGAATCCATCGGACTACTTGGGCCAGATGTTTTAGGCGCGCATTGCATTTGGGTGGATGCGGGCGATATGGCTGCGCTCGCGCACTTTGGCGTGGGTTGCTCGCATAACCCGTCAAGCAACATGAAGACGGCAGCGGGTGTCATGCCTGTAGTGGATATGCTGGCGGCGGGGGTGCCTCTCGCGCTCGCAACCGACGGCGCCGCCAGCAACAATCACCAGGACCTCTTCCTGGAAATGGATCTCGCGGCCAAGCTGCAAAAAATTACACGGCGAGATCCCACCGCGCTTCCGGCAGAACAGGTTGTTGAAATGGCGACAATCGGAGGCGCTCGTGCTCTGCACCTGGAGAGGCAGATTGGCTCGCTTGAACCTGGTAAGAAAGCGGACTTGATCGTGGTCGATACCAGCACCCCAGACGCGACCCCGATGTACAACGTCTATTCGGAGCTGGTGTACGGGCTCCATTCTTCGGACGTGCGGACCGTAATCATCGCCGGGAAAATTGTTGTGGAAGACCGCCGTATTCTCACCCTCGATGAAGCGGCGATTCTCGCGAAGGCGCAGGAGTACAAGAAGAAAATCGAGGTTTCGCTCTCCCATCCGTCGAATTAATGGCTGGTTAGGCTGGCATTTTGACGCGTAATTGCTGTAAACGAGGCGAATAAGCCTGCGCCGTCTGTCGCCCCAACCGTGTACCCGCCGTGTACCTCAGTCTCGCGTTTTTGACTATTTTAACGGCTTGAGCGTTTCATGGAACCAATAACTTACATGTTTTCAATATGGGTAATAGTCCGACTCCCGCCGCCTCCACCACTTCTATCCCAACTCCTCGCCGAAGGCTTCTCAACTGCCAGACGCTCCTCCAATTGGATTCGGGCAACCGCGTATCTAAACGTCCGCCATCACATGCTTCCGCGATCTCGAGAACGCGGTCGGCATCGGTACGTGATGAAAGATGGGATTAAGAAAGCACTTCAAGCGCGACATCGAAGAGCATCCAGCCTGCGGCGCTGATACTTTCAACGGATACCTAGGTATCGCCGATACCATCGTCCAATTGTTTGCCTCCTGGACTTCTGGTCTGATCGCATTGTGTTGTCCGGTTCGAGCCTTTAAACGAAAGGTCATTTATGCCAGGCAAGAAAACAGCAATCATAACCGGAGCATCGGGTGGTATTGGCGCGGGCTTAGTCGACCGGTTTCTGAGCGACGGTTATAATATCGTCGCAACCTCTCGTGACGCCAGTCGAAAGCTGACCGCATCAGGCAGCCTGGTCCTCGTCGATGGCGAGATCGGCAATCAGCAAACTGCTGCCAATGTTGTCGAGGCCGCGATCAACAACTTCGGAAGCATCGATGTCCTGGTGAACAACGCTGGCATATTCCTGACCAAGCCTTTCACTGACTTCACAACCGAGGACTTCGACGCTCTTGTTTCGACTAATCTGCTCGGATTCTTCTACATCACTCAGCGCACTGTGAAAGAGATGTTGAAACAGAAATCGGGATGTGTTGTGAGCATCACTGCCGCGCTTGCCGATCGGCCAATCGCTGGAGAGAATGGATCGGTTTCGATGATTACAAAGGGCGGATTGAATTCAGCGACCGAAAATCTCGCAATCGAGTATGCAAATGATGGCATCCGCTTCAATGCCGTGGCCCCCGGCGTCGTGGATACACAGATGCACCACCATGTTCCCAACGACTCGGCGTTGCAGCCGGCTATGAAAATGGCGACGGTAAAGGATATCGTCGATGCCGTTCTTTACCTGGTACAGGCAGGTCATGTGAGCGGAGAGATTCTCCACGTGGATGGCGCCGCTCCGGCTCGGCGCTGGTAATTGGAGGCTCAAGATGGACGATCAGCAAAAGGCGGAGCAGTCTGGAACGCGAGATAAAAAGATCCGTGCCGCACTGGATCAGCATTGGGCGGCCTCCGATGCCAACGATTTTGAAACGGAGCACCTCATCTATCACGAAGACGCGGTGCTGGATTACCCGCAGTCGGGCGAGCGAACCCGCGGTCGACACAACATACTGTGCCAACGCGCTGGTCAGCCGAACAAAAAGCGGTTTGCTATCCGACGAATCATTGGCAGCGGTGACCTTTGGGTCACCGAACTCATCCTGACATATGACGGCAAGCCGTCCTACACCGTGAGCATCATGGAGTTCACGGGCAACAACCTTGCGCGGGAGACACAGTACTTTGCGGATCCATTCGTGGCTCCCGCATTGCGCGCTCTCTGGGTCGAACGGATGGACACATAATTTGGGGCGCGAGAATTCGCTTGGAGGGACGAGAGATGGATTGGAAACGGCTTGTCCAGTTTGCGCTATTGGGCAGCAGTGACTTGGAACAGTATGCCATCCTGCTGGTGCGCGTTTCGATTGGGCTATTCTTCGCCATCTCGGGGGCCAACAAATTGTTTGTCGCCGGCGGCACGAAACCTGTTTACAATACGCTCGTTCAGGCCAAAGTCCCGTTTCCGCACCAGATGGCTTATTTCGTGTCGGGGGTCGAGTTTGTGTGCGGATCCTTGCTGACCGTTGGGCTTCTTTCGAGCCTGGCCAGTGTGGCTTTATTGATCGATATGACTGTCGCCACCGCGACCAGCGCGCTTTCCACCCTGCCTGAAGGACTTTCGCCTCTTAGCTGGCTCGATGACTTTCTCTACCTTCCGGAAGTGTTATACGTGCTCTTTTTTATCTGGCTCATCTGTTCCGGCCCGGGAAAGTTCAGTGTCGATTACTGGCTCGCCGGCAAGCTGTGAGGCGATCGAGCCACGAACGCGTTGCGGCGACGACCATTATGCATGAACCGCATTTGTCGGAGAACCATCTTTGACTGTGTAAGCAAGAAGAGTGCACAGGAAAATTCAATGCAACGTGGAAACGGTTTGCAACACAAGCGGGTGGTTGTGCTGGGCGGTTCGTCGGGGATTGGTTTGGCAGTGGCCGAGCAGGCAGCATCGCAGGGAGCGAGCGTGATTATCGTCTCCAGTAGTGCGGAACGAGTTCAGAAAGCCGCGGAATCAATCAGGGGAGAAGCGCAGGGCCAAGCGGTTGACGTCTCGGACGAACGAGCCGTTGCAACGTTCTTTTCCAACCTCGGCGCTTTCGATCATTTGGTATTCACCGCGGGCGACAGCCTGCATTTGCACGAGCTTGCCGCTACCGATCTCCAGCAGGCCAGACGCGCTTTTGAGCTTCGTTATTGGTCAGCACTCGCCGCGGTCAAATACGGAAGCCCCCATATTCGCAAGGAAGGCTCTATCGTGCTCACAACCGGAATCGCTGGCCAGCGTCCGAGAAAGGGATGGGCAATCGCGGCAAGTGTTTGCGGATCCATCGAAGCACTTACACGTGCACTGGCGGTCGAGTTGGCACCAATACGGGTAAACGCGGTATCCCCTGGAATCGTTCGGACAAACCTCTGGCAGAGCATGACTGCGGCAGAACGCGAGAACCTGTATGAAAGCGTGGGTAAGAGTCTCCCTGTTGGTCGAGTCGGCGAAGCTCATGACGTAGCGCAAGCTTATTTGTTTTTGATGCATGAAGGATTCAGCACCGGGCAGACGGTGGTGGTGGATGGGGGAACGGTGCTGGTTTAGGGCCGCTCGAGACCAAGGGGGACTGCCCCTGCATTCCGCACTTGTAGAACTGCCCCACTCAAGCCAAAACCGGGCTTGAATGGGCCGCCCGCCACGAATCACATCCGCGCCGAAAGTTCAGCCCCTGTAACAGAAGTTTTACCCGATCTTCACAGACCTGTAATAAGTCTGTAACGATTTCCGGCTACTATCGGTTGTCGTACTCCACCATTCAATGTCCTTCCAACCCCCAACGTCGCACAGCCGACTGGTTGCGCGATGAAAAAATACCTGAAGGAGAACGATCCATGTCTGGAAAAGCCTCTCGAAACAAACCTCAAAAAAAATCTCGAAACAAGTCTCGGATCAACGTTAGGCGTCCGCTCGCGGGCGTATTGGCAGCGGGGCTAAGCCTTCCCTTTCTGGCCGGTGCCCAGTCGAAGGAGTACCCGACCTACTTCACCGGACCGCAGCCGAACGGCTCGTGGGTGGTCAGCAGTGGCCAGGTCATCACCCCGGCTGGCACCCAGGTCGACCTTGGTATTCGCGTCCGCGCCAAGGCAATCGCGCTCAACCCCAATGTCAAAAGTCATACCGCCGCCGTCCTCACCTTGGGCGCGACGGAGGCAGTCGAGATCTTCGACACCAACACCGGCGAAGTCCTGCAGGACTACGCCACATTCGGAGAGGATTCGAGCGGCAGCTATAGCGGCATCTCGTATTCGGCGGACGGCAAATATCTGGTGTTCAGCCAGGACAGCAGCAACGTCACCATCGCCAAGGTCAATGCCGAGGGCTTGCTGGAAGACGACGCGCAAGTCAGCGTGCCACCGAATAATTCGTTCATCGCCTGCTTCCCGAACAGCCCGCCGGCCGCTTATGCCAATCCCTGCGGCTCGTTCTATTCGGGGTACACCTCTTATCCGGGCGGCGTCGCGCTCTCGCATGATGGCTCGAGCGCTTACGCCCTGCTCAACCAGAACGACACGCTCACGCAGATCAACCTGACCACGAAGCAACAAGGTGTGCAGATTCGCGTTGGCAACGCGCCGCACAGCATCGTGATCAATCCTAACGGCGTGACCGCTTACGTCAGCAATGAAGGTGGCCGGGCGGCTACCGAGTCAGACTTCCAGATCAACTCCGCCGGCACAGAAATCGTCGCTGACCCGGTGGTGGGTGCCGCGATCACCGGTACCGTATCCGTGGTTGATTTGCCCACGATGACGGTGACCGCGAACATCTCGACCGGGCTGCACCCGACGGGGATGGCGTTCTACGGAAAGGACCTGCTTGTCGCCAATACCTACAGCGACACCATCTCGGTGATCGACACGACCAAAAACGTGGTGGTGCGGACGATCAACCTTGGGCTGCCGATTGGAGTGCCCGGTGCAGGCGAAGCCGCGTACGGCGCTGCGCCCAACTCGATCGCCGTCAATGCCAAGGCTGGCGTTGCGTACGTCGCGCTTTACAATGCCAATGCGATCGGGGTGGTCAACCTTAGCCCCGGCGTGCAGAATGCCGTCCTGGGCATGATTCCGGTCGCGTATGCGCCGAGCTCGGTCGTGCTCGACGGGGCCAAAGGCGAGCTCATCGTTGCCAACGACAAGGGCATTGGCGCGCGTCTTTCGTACGAGTGCGATCACGGCGTCTGCGGCTACAACACTCACCAGGACAATGGCACTGTCAGCATCGTACCGGTGCCGAATAGCGAGACCCTGGCAACGATGACGACGCAGGTTTTCCAGAACAACCACTGGGATCTGGCGCAGAATATCGCGTCTGCCTCCGGTGGCTCACCGAAGACAAAGCCGGCCGCCATTCCGGCGAAGATCGGCGATCCATCGCTGATCAAGCACGTGTTCCTGATCATCCGTGAAAACCGCACCTATGATCAGATCCTGGGCGACGTGGCCGCCGGCGATGGCGACGCCGCGTTGGCAGTGTTCGGCGGGCAGGACACGCCGAATGCGCACGCGCTGGTGACGCGCTTCCCTCTGCTGGACAATTTCTACGACCCAAGCCGCCAATCGGCTGACGGTCACCAGTGGATCACTGAGGGGGTGGCGCCCTACGCCGACGACATCCAGTCGCCTGACTGGGTGCGCAGTTATCCCGGCGGGAACGCCGGCGATGCACTCGCCTATCTGAACAAGGGCTTCCTGTTTTCGGAAGCGGCGGCCGCTGGTCAGACGGTGAAGATCTACGGCGAATACGTCGAGAACGATACCTTCCTACAGCCGAACGGGTCGACCAACGAGCCGAGCTGGAGCGATTTCTACGCCGACTCGCAGTGCTTCGAGGGAGGGCCGAATTGCGTCGCGCCTGGGACGCCGGGCGAGACGACTCTCTACTTCCAGAACACGACCCAGGCAGAGTCGTCTGTCCCGGCCGTATATAACCACCTCATCAAGAACTTCCCGCAGTTCGATCTGGGCATCCCCGATCAGTTCCGCGTCGATCTGTGGGTGCAGGACTTCAACAACGACGTTGCGAACGGTACAGTACCCACGTTGAGCATCCTGTGGATCATGGATGATCACACTGGCGGCCCGCCGACCCCGGACGCCGAACAGGCCGATAACGACTTAGCGGTTGGACGCATTATCGACTACATCAGCCACAGCAACGTGTGGAACACGTCGGCGATCTTCCTCGAAGAAGACGACGCGCAGAATGGCGTCGACCATATCGATGGCCATCGCAGCCCAGGCTACATCGTCAGCCCGTACGCCGTGCAGGGCGGACCGACCGACAACACTTACTACACGCAGGTCAATATGACGCGGACGATCGAGCAAATCCTCGGCCTGCCGCCCATGAACCAGTTTGATCTGGTGGCGTCGCCGATGAGGACGGATTTCGTCAAAGGCACGCCGCCGGCGTCAAACTTCCAGCCGTGGACGCACGTGGCGAACCAGGTCCCGCTGAACGCAGGCGTCACCCCGGGCGCAGAGAACCCGAAGGACAGCCCGAAGGTTAGAGCCATGAGGGCAGCGTGGCTCCTGAAGAAGACGCAGATCTTCGCTGGAAAACTGACGAAGCCGGACTCCGAAGACCCGGAGACGGTCAACCATTTGAACTGGTACATGTCCACCGGATTTACGCGGCCGTATCCTGGCGAGAGCATGGTGCGCCCGCCGAGCGACTTCAACAATCCGGCTCCAACCAAGACGGACGACGACTAAAAAACTTTCCGGTCGCAACGGCCCTCTCTCCGATCACGGGGGAGAGGGTTTTTTCTTTACGGCCGATTCGGAATCGTTCCCTTTTTGTCCAATTCTTGCAGAGTCGCTTCGACTCGGGATAGTTCACCGGCGTATCTCCGGTCGCGCGCGGGAAGTTTTTTCAGGACAGTTAACTCCTCCTCGTAGTCGGCGCGGGCTTTCTCAATCTGGTTCTGATTTTCATCGATCGACCCGAGAACACTCAGCGTGGTTGCCAAGTTGGGCAGATACGCGTCCGGATTTTGACTGGCCAGTTGGCGGTAAATCTTGAGCGTGGCATCGAACTGGGGGCGGGCTTCGTCGGGACGCTTCTGGCGGAGATCAAGACTTCCCAAGTCCGTCAGAGCCAGTGCCTCGCCGGACAAATGCGCGTCCGGATTTTGCTTCGCTTGATCGTAAAGCTTCAACGCTTCCTCGTAGTGTTGGCGGGCTTCGTCGGGACGATTCTGGAGTTGATCCACATTGCCCAGGTTGTTGAGCGTGGTGGCCAGGCGAGTTCCGTAAACCTCCGGATTCTGCGCGGTCAACTGGCGGCGGATCTTGATCGCTTCTTCGAGGTATTGACGGGCTTCGTCCATGCGCTTCTGGCGAAAATCGAGATTGCCCAGGTCGTTCAGAGTTTCGGAGAGGGATGGCAGATAAGCGCTCGGATTCTGCTGGGCGAGGTCGCGGCGAATGGCGAGAGCATCTTCATAGTGCTGGCGAGCTTCGTCCATGCGGCTCCGCTCCGTAACAGACGCCGTCCTGGCAAAGTCGGGGTCGAGCAGCGCAGCGGCAACGACGTGGTGGGCGAAGGCGTTGCGGTTCGTCACCGCCAGGGTGCGCGACCACAAGTCGTAGCCGCTATCCCAGTAGCTCAGCTGGCGGGAAGTGGCAAATCCCAGCGCCGTCAACGCGCAAAGCACCGGGATCAACTGCCATACGGTGCGGACTTTTTTCGCCTGTGCCAGGTCGGCAAGGCCCCAAGCGATCATGATGAAAATTCCGATGAGCGGGATGTAGGCATAACGATCGGCCATGGCGGCGTCGCCCACCTGCACTAGACCAATGACGGGAATTAAAGTTCCCAGAAACCAGAACCATCCAACCGGCAGATAGCGCTTGCGGTGAAAAGCCACGACCAGCGCGGTGATTGCGAGCAGCACGAGGGCTGACACAATCACCGGCCACAGCGGCGCCGGTTTTTCGGGATAGGGATAGTAGGCTGACAACTGTGCCGGCCACAGCATCTTCCAGAGATACATGGCATAAGCAACAATGGCATTCTCGATTCGAACCGGGAGCGGGAAAGCTGCGAAGGTGCGCACGGCAATCTGTTGCGCCCTGACGGTGATCCAGGCGCTGGCCGCCGACAGAAGTAGAAGAGGAACTTTCTCCAGCAACAGAATTGCAAAGGACGTCTGCGGAGCGTCGCTGGAAGCAGGCGGGCTATCGGGAGTTCGATCCGGAGTTCGATCCAAACTTCGATCCAGCGGCGTTCGGCGCAGCGGCCAATAATCCAGCAGCAACAAAACGAAGGGCAGCGTAATGACCATGGGCTTGGCCATGAGTCCGGCGGCAAAAAGCGCCGCTACCAGCAGGTATCGCCGCCAATCTGGTTTGCGGGCATACCAGGCATACGCGCCGATTGTTAGGAAGAAAAACAATGTGCTGAGGACATTTTTTCGCTCCGCCACCCAGGCCACCGACTCCACGTTGAGAGGATGCAGCGCGAATAGCGCCGCGACCAGAAGGCTTGGTCCCACGCGTTTCGTGAGCCATTGCAGCACGAGAAACAGCAACACCGCATTAAGGGAGTGCAGCAGCACATTGTCGAAATGATGTCCCGCCGGATTCAAAGCAAAGAGCTGATAGTCGAGAGCGTGAGATAACCAGGTCAGGGGATGCCAGTTCCCTGCCTCGGTTGAGGTGAATGCCCAGGTGAAAGTGTTCCATGCGAGGCCGCGGTGAACGTGCACATTCGCGGTGACATAATCGCGATCGTCCCAGACGTTGATGAACCGATACCCGATGGCCGGGCTATAGAGAGCGATGGTCACGGCCCCAAGCAGCAGAGAGAGAACAATGTTCAGTTTCTTGCCGGCGAGGAACGGTTCGGTTGTTCGAAGCACTTGGATGCCCGGCTTCCTGCGGCTTTGGGTGCGGGCTTTCGAGAGAGGCTGCGGGCGACTCATTGCGTCATCCCGATTCTACACAGCTTGTGTCGCCCGCATTTGCATGGATCCGCCTTCACAGTTCGCGGAAACTCGGCTGTGCGCCGCGTCGCTCCGTCAGCGGCTAAAGCCGGCGCTGAAAAATAAGGCGTTTATCGCAACGGTAAACCGCTGCGCCACCCAAAAGTAAGAGCAAAACCGTGTTTTTCAGCAAACTGTTTAGCGAACCGCGGCTGGCGTGAGGCGTTTCGGCCCGGCCTCCAGTATTTGCTCGGGACACTCGGCCATCATGAGCTTGAAGTTCTCGATGAAACGGGCCGCGAGTGCATCGTACTTGTGAAAATACTCGTCGCGGCTTGGCCACGTATTCGCCGGATCGAGAATCTCGGAGGGCACGCCCTCGCATTCAACCGGAACATCGAAGCCAA
This sequence comes from uncultured Acidobacteriaceae bacterium, assembly GCA_963775845.1. Taxonomy (GTDB): domain Bacteria; phylum Acidobacteriota; class Terriglobia; order Terriglobales; family Acidobacteriaceae; genus Acidiflorens. The sequence goes on from CAVZKN010000003.1 coordinate 1,723,395, forward strand.
ACACGGGGTCTTTCTTGTATGCCACTTTCAGCAATGATCCACTGAGCGCGGCATTGAGCAGCGCGCGGGTGTGATGGATGCTGATGCGCTTGCCCACGCCGAACGGTCCGCCCGTCCAACCAGTGTTCACCAACCACACGTGTGCGCCGTGTTTTTGAATCTTCTGTTTCAGCAGCTCCGCATACGCCAGCGGATGATGCACCATGAACGGGCCGCCGAAACACGTGCTGAAGGTCATCTCGGGTTCGACTCCCAGCCCGATCTCGGTGCCGGCAATTTTGCTGGTGTAGCCGGAGATGAAATGGTAGATCGCCTGATCGGGACTGAGTTTGGAGATGGGCGGCATTACCCCGCAGGCATCGCAGGTAAGGAAGATGACGTTCTTCGGGTGGCCGGCGCGTTTCTCGGGCAGGTGATTCGCGATGTAAGAAAGAGGATAGGCCGCGCGCGTGTTCTCGGTCACGGTGTCATCGTTCAAGTCGAGATGCCGCGAGACGTTATCGAAGGTGACATTTTCGAGCACGGTGCCAAACTGCCGCGTGCAGGCATAAATCTGCGGCTCGGCTTCGGGAGAAAGGCGGATCACCTTGGCGTAGCAGCCATCTTCGAAGTTGAACACGCCATTGTCGCTCCAGCCATGCTCGTCGTCGCCAATCAACTGGCGCTTGGGGTCGGCTGAAAGAGTCGTTTTGCCTGTGCCCGAAAGTCCGAAGAAAATTGCCACATCGCCGCCCGCGCCGACGTTCGCCGAGCAGTGCATCGAGAGCACACCCTGCAGCGGCAACAGGAAATTCAGCACTGTGAAAATAGTCTTCTTAATTTCCCCGGCGTAGCTGGTGCCGCCGATGATGGCCAGCCGTTCTCGGAAATTGATAATGATGAATGTTTCCGAACGCGTGCCGTCCACCATGGGAGAAGCCTGAAACCCGGGCGCGGCAATCACGGTGAATTCGGGCAGGTGATGGCGCAGGGCATCTTCTCCGCGAATCTTCTGGAACATGGTGCGGGCAAACAAACTGTGCCAGGCCTTCTGGGTGATGATGCGGATGGGCAGGCTGTACTCGGGATCGGCACCGGCAATGCAGTCCTGCACGAAAACATCGCGTCCCTGCAAGTAGCCCTGGAGTCGCGCCAGGAGCGCGCTGAAATTTTCGCTGGTGACGGGCCGGTTGTACTGACCCCACCAGATCTTCTCCTCGGTGGATTGTTCGCGTACCACAAATTTGTCAGCCGCCGCGCGCGCGGTGTGCTTGCCTGTGTCCACCACCAGCGGCCCGAGGTGCGAGAGACTGCCTTCGGAGCGGAAAATGCTCTCCTCATAAAGCGCCGGAGTCGGCAGATTCCAATAAGCGCGCCGCAGATTCACTAGTCCGTGATTGACCAGGCCATAAGCACTGGCCAGCTTTCCTGCCTCTTTGACCGCGGGAGATTGCACGTCGAGGTAGATGTTCATTGCCAATCCCTCGTCAGTTTGCGATCACCGAGATAGAGTTCGTTGGACGAATTCGGATCGAGCGCCCACTTGATGCGATCCAGTCCCTCGGTGACATCTCGAATGGTGCCACAGTAACTCAGCCGCAGATGCCCTTCGAAGCCGAATTCCTTGCCCGGCACCGTGACCACTCGAACTTTCTCGAGCAGGAAGTTGGAGAGCTTCTGCGAGTCTTTCATGTACGCGCTGAAGTCTGGGAAGCAATAAAACGTGCCTTCCGGCTTGTGAACCTTGACGCCGTCGAAAGCGTGCAAGCGTTCCAGCATTACGTTGCGATTGTTTTCCAGCGTGACTCGCAGGCTGTCGATCGACGATTGCACTCCGTTGAGCGCGCCCACGGCTGCCCACTGGCCGGGAGAAGATGGCCCGGACGTCTGTTGCGACTGGATGGTCGCCATCGCTTCGATCAACGGCTTATTGGCAATCGCCCAGCCGATGCGGAATCCAGTCATGGCGTACATCTTCGATACGCCGTTGATCACCACGACCTTCGATTCCTCGAGCGGATGCTTCATGAAGTCATAACCGATGGGCGCGCTTTTGCCGTCGAACACCAGCCGGTTGTAAATGTCGTCGAGAATGAGAAAAATGCTCCGCTTCTCGCAGAACTCGACCATCTCCTGCACGAAATCTTTCGAGTACATGGCGCCCGACGGATTATTCGGGCTATTCAGAATGATGGCCTTGGTGTAAGAGCCGCAGGCATCCGCCATTTCTTTGACGGTGGGGAAAAAAGTTCCGTCCTCGGCCGTAACCGCCACGGGAACTCCGCCTGCAAGCTTCACCATTTCCGGATAGCTAACCCAGTAAGGAGCGGGGAAAATCACTTCTTCCTTAGGATCGAGGATGGCGTGCAGTAGCACCATCAGCGACTGCTTGGCGCCGCCCGAAGCGATGACATTGTGCGCCGAGACAATCTTCTTGTAGTGCTCTTCGGTATAGCGAACGATCGCTTTCTTCAGTGCAGGAATTCCGTCGGGCGCGGTGTAACGGATTTCTCCGGTATTCAGCAGGGCCGCACAGTTGATCACGGCATCCATAGGTGCTTTGCTCTTAGGCTCACCGCCTCCCAGGTGAATGATGGGCTCGCCTTTGTCGCGCAGCAGAGCCGCCGTTTCATTCAGCTTGAGAGTCGCCGATTCCCGGATGGACCGGGCAAGCTGACTCAGACTCATGATGGTTGTTTCCTTCCTGCGGGCATAGTAGAGGAAAGACCTCTCGCCTTGTCGTGCGCGTCATCACATCCCTGCGTGACCCCTGCACCTGCCGGCGGGCGATCCTGGTGCTAGCATTTTTGTTGACCGACTTTCTGAACAAAGAATGAGGAAAGCGAATGTTGAATAGTCAAGAACTCGCGGAAATCGAACACTACATGCGCGAGGAGCACCGTAAGGACCTTGAGGCCTTGGAGAGGCTCAAGCGGTTTCTCCCGGAACATGACAGCGCTCCGGCTGACACTCCTTTAGACGATGGACTTCAACCTGAAAACGTCGGCGGAGAATTCAAGGACATGGCCAAAGACCTGACCGATCTCTTGTACCAACACGAGATTTAATCGGGGAGTCCAGTTGCTTGTGGCGTTGGATTATTGCGCGGGCGATGCATCGCTGCCGACGCACAGAATGTTTTCATAAGTTAAGGATCCAGCTGTCCGCAAAAATGGCTTTGCTTAGGGCTTTCAGAGAAACTGTTCAGGAACTGGGGTCTCGAAGCCGTTGGGACCGAATAAAATTCACGTTTCATCGCCCAGCCGCACACGATGCCCACGCAGTTTCCACGCGGTTCCGGCCTCGAGCCTTGGCGGCGTAAAGAGCTTCGTCAGCGTGGCGCAGGAGCGTCTCGCAATCCGGTTTTTCATCCTCCCTATCGCCCGTGGCGGCAAGTCCGAGGCTGAGAGTCACAGGAATCTGGCGCGCATTCGTTTCGATCGGTTGATCGGCAATGCAATGGAGCAAACGCTCTGCGCCGACGAGCAGATTGGCCACGTTACAGCCTGGGAAGACCTTGCGCGCCATGCGATCGTCATCCGCAATCAGGACTCTGGACATGTTTCCGGCCTGAATTGACCAAGTTTCGGCGGAGCTTTTGGGAAAACAGGAGACAGGTTCGATGATACGCACGCCAACTTTCACATGGTCCTGCACACTCTGCTCAAGCGGCATTGACCCGCAATCCCTTTACAGAACTGCCGGACTGGACCGAGCGGAGAAGACATGCTTGAGTTAGCGCGATCGGGCGAGGACGATTGCTTCGGGCACGCGAGAGGCGCAATCTCACCTTGGATCGAGGGAAACGTCGCAGCGCAACCCGGCGGCAACCGGATGCACAAGTTTTCATCTTGAGCGCTCCGGGGGGCTATGGCATACAATGAATTCCCTTCTTGCAGTCGAGAAGAGATTCCAAGTTCAATTGTGTGCCTTGCGGGGCGCGGGATACGGGGGACTTCATGCCATCGATCTTTCGGGTCTTGTGTGTGTTCTTCTTCCGGTTCTTATTTCGTGTTGTGGGGGTGGGCGTTGCGGTTGCGCTGGTGTGCGGCTTCGGCGCCACTTCTGCCCTGGGCCAGAATATGCCGCACTTCAATCACATCATCTGGGTGATGGAGGAGAACCTTAACTACTCGGACATTACGAGTTCGACATGGCCTAACCTGTATTCGATCGGGCACAGTTACGGGTATTCGACGAACTTTTTCTCGGACACGCATCCGTCGATTGGCAATTACGAAGAGGACATGAGCGGCCAGATTCTGACCAACGATGACGGATGCGATCCGAATGGCAGCGGGGGCACCGACTGCCCGTTTCCGAGCACCGTGGATAACCTGGTGCGCGAGCTTTTAGCCCAGGGATTGACGTGGAAATCTTATGCGGAGTGCATCCCGAATGCGGGCTACTTAGGCGGAAACTATGTTGCCTCCTCGTGTCCCACCGATCCTACCGGCGACAATACTTACTACGTTCGTCACAATCCATTTCCGTATTACTCGGATGTGTACAACAGCCAGACGCAGGCGGATAATATTGTGCCCTTTAGCCAATTTGCCACCGACCTGGCGGCCAAGAACTTGCCGAACCTTGTCTATGTCGCGCCGGACGGGTGCGATGATGCGCATGATTGTCCTTCATATCCGGGGCATATCGATCTGAACGCGGACACGTGGCTGCAGACGAATGTGATCGGTCCGCTGACCAATCCGTCGGGTTATGGACCGACTTTCGATGCCGGCGACCTGCTGATTGTGGCGTTTGACGAATCGAGGAATGACAACACGAACGGCGGGGGCAAGATTTTCATTGCGATGATCAGCCCGAAGTATTCGAAGACGGCTTATGCCTCCAGCGTTTCCTACGGGGAAGGCGCATTGGCTTGCACTTTGTTGCAGGGGCTCGGGCTGACGGCCGTGTATGGGGATGCGTGCAGCACGACTCCTCCAACTGAGTACGCGACGGCGGCGATGTCGGATTTTTTTGAAACGGCGCAGTCGTTCTCGTTGGGCGCGAATCCGAGTACGCTCAGCGTTGCGCAGGGCAACAGCGGCACCAGCACAATCACGGTGACCGGCTATGACGGTTTTAATGGCACGGTCACGTTAAGCGCTGCGGGCGTGCCGAGCGGAGTGACGGCGCAGTTCGTTCCGAATCCGACAGCGACGACCAGCATGCTGACGCTTACGGTGGGGAGCGGGGCCGCGCTCGGGAGCTCGACCATCACAGTGAGCGGCGTATCGGGCAGCTTGGCGAATCAAACGACGATATCGCTGACGGTAACGGCGAGCGGGCCCATCGCGAGTCTTTCCACGACATCGCTGACATTTGCGAAGACCGTGTTGGGGGTGACGAGCAAAGCGGACAACGTTATCCTGACCAACACCGGAGTGTCGACGCTCAATATTGGGAGCATTGCGGCCAGCGGAGATTTCGCCATCCCGAGCAAGACGTGCGGGAGTACGCTGGCGGCGAATGCGAAGTGCACGGTCAAAGTTACCTTCACGCCGACACAGACTGGAACACGCAGCGGCGCTCTGACTTTCACGGATAATGCGCCGAACAGTCCACAGACGGTGTCGCTGACGGGCACGGGGATTGAGCCGGCAACGCTGACCCCGGCGAGCGAAACATACAGCAAAGAGAAGGTCGGGACGACGAGCAAGGCGAAGATTTTGACGCTCACCAACAACCAGGCGGTGGCGCTGACTGGCATTGCGATCTCGACGGGGGGAGATTTTGCGGTGTCAGCGCAGACGTGCGGGTCGAGCCTGGCGGCGAAAGAGAAGTGCACGATCGAGGTGACATTCACGCCTACTCAGAAGGGGACGAGGACGGGACAACTGAAGGTGAGCGACAGCGCCGGAAACAGTCCGCAGACGGCAACTCTTAACGGTACCGGAGATTAGTGTCGGATGGGTAACTTAGGCCCCGCATGACTGCGGGGCTTTCTTTTCTGGTGGCGACAAGAATGGTCTCGCTCCCGGTTGCTGACGGTACTGGTGTCGACCGATACCATCGTCCAATAGATTCTTCAGGCCGGTTCTGTCTTAATAACGATGCGCCCAAAACTGGTTTTCTTCATCCAACTGTTCAACAATGCTTGTCTTTCCAATCTGGAGGTGAATTATGAAAGCAGTTGTTATCCACGGATATGGTGGTCCGGAAGTATTGAGGTTCGAGGAATATCCTGACCCGGTTCCGGGAGCGGGCGAGGTGCTGGTGCGGGTGGCGGCCACGAGCGTGAATCCGATCGACTACAAGCGGCGGGCTGGATTAACGAAAGATTTTTATCCTCTCCAGTTCCCGGGCCTTATAGGTGTCGACCTGGCGGGGACGGTGGTCAAGCTTGGGCCGGGAGTGGAAGGCTTTTCCGTCGGCGACCAGGTGTTCGCCATGGCCGACAATACTTACGCGGAGCTTTGTGTCGTGAAAGCCGCGATGCTGGCGAAAATTCCCAAGGGGCTCGATGTGCTCCAGGCGGCGGCGCTGCCACTGGTGACGGTGACCGGCAACCAGCTCCTTGCAGCGACGGGAGTCAAAGCGGGCCAGACGGTTCTGGTCGTAGGTGCCGTAGGAAATGTCGGGCGCTCGGCGGTATTCACTGCGAAGCAACGGGGAGCAGTCGTGATTGCAGGAGTGCTGAAGAGGCAGATGCAGACGGAAGATGCGAAGACCATCGGCGCAGATCAGTTGGTCGCAACCGACGACGACACCGCGATTACGAATCTTCCACCGCTCGATGCGGTCGCAGATACGGTCAACGGCAAGACTGCTGAAAAATTGATCGCGAAGGTGAAGCCGGGAGGGGTGTTTGCTACGGTTCTCGGGGCGCCGCAGAACGCCGCGAAGTATCCGTCTGTAAAGGTGGCGCCAGTATTCTCGAAATTCGACAGGAAAACTTTGGAGTTCATGGCCGAAGCGGTGCGAGATGGCAAGCTGGTAATCCCGATCAGCGAGAAGTTGCCCCTCCGTGAAGCGGCCAAGGCTCAAGCCGCGGCCGAAAAGGGTGGCGTCGGGAAGATCTTGCTGGTGGCTTGAACTTCCTGCCGGACACGCAACGTCTAAAGGAAGAATCGAAATGAAGAAAAATCACCGCGGAATTAATCTGGCGTCGAAGCCGAGTGGCGATGGGTGCGTGGAATGCCTGGCGTCACCGAAGGATTGGTGGTTTCATCTCCGGCGCTGTGCGGAGTGTGGGCACATTGGATGTTGTGACAGTTCTCCGGCTCAGCATGCATCGAAGCACGCGGCGGCGACCGGGCATCCGATCATAGCCAGCTTCGAGCCGGGTGAAGACTGGTTCTACGATTACGAGAAGCAGGACATGATCACGATCACGAGTGTGGAGTTGCTTCCGCCGCATTCGCATCCAAAACATCAGGCCGTGCCCGGACCCGCTGGGAGGGTGCCAGCCAACTGGGAGTCGCTTCTGCACTAGCTGTCGGTTTGGATGCAGGTAGCAGAGGAAGCGCGCTGTTGAGACGGCGTTATGGGTGTTGACCTTTAGACAACGACGAGTATTAACGAGATACTTCAACATCCCGAGGCAGTTATTCTTGGAAGCCAGTCAGTGCGATGACGGATTTCAAGCATCACTTTTTATCGAACTGGAGAAACTCGACTGGGGCTCCATTCTCGACGATAAAAGCGACGCTCACGCCCGGTGAGGGTGAGTTGGGCGCAATCAGTATCTCTTTGCCGGCGATTTCAGCGGTGAGATCGTCCACTTCGAAGGCGACGTGCGGAACAGTACGAACAAGGTCAGGGACTGTTGCCTCAGATCCGAACCGCATCCACTCGATTCCGTAGGCGCTCGTTTCGTATCCAGAGACGAATGTCGCATGGTTCTTGATCAGGCGTTCGCCTTCTCGATGCTCGGTAGTCGGAATTCCGATGTGATGGTAGCGCCTCGCGGAAGCAACGGGTGACTCTTCCACGTGAATGAGTTTAGCGCATGACGGGCTTCGGTTTCTGTCGGTTGTGCGAAGCAGGCGATTTCGCTCAGGCCCGGAACTGACGGAGTCGGCGCAAATGATCTCCCTCAGACTATTGCCGTCTTTTTCAACTTGGCATTGGGGCCGCTTCTTGCTCGGTTTTTCGAGGACTGCCCGCACAAAGATACAACCGATAGCATCGACTGATTGTTCAAAGCCTACCCTTCTGATTTGATGAGATCATGCTGCGGGTTCCATCAAACTCTGCATCCTGGAAACCTCTTCGACGATAGCTGGGTAGCCCCTCGAAGAAAACCATGTCGGACAACACTGCGGAAAATCGAGGCAGGACGTCCGACACATGGGAAGCGATCACAGCGAAGGAAACTTCGTCGTGCACACTTGATACCAAGGTATCGTCGATACCATCGTCCAATTGTTTTGCTCCGCCCGCCTCTGGCTTAATGAAAATGCGTCGAGATGCACGTTGACCAAGCCTGGAAAACTTTGTTTGAGGAGAACACATCATGCCGGAGCTTGTGACGAAACCTGCGGTGCAAGAGCAACAACAACAGAAGATAGAAACACGCGCCACCATGAAGCGTATCGCCGGCTTTGCTATGGTTGGGACAGCGGTGGCAGTGGTCGCCGTGCTCGCGGTCCTGGTGGGCGCGGCCGTTTTCGCGCAAGCCCAGGACAATAACAAAGACAAGTACTCGCTGAAATCGCCGGGCGGGATCGCGTTCTCCGACTTCAGAGGATATGAGGACTGGGCGACGGCCTCCTCCGCCCGGCAAGACGAAATACTCAAAGTAATCGTCGCCAATCCGATCATGATCCAGGCGTACAAGGCTGGCATTCCGGTCAACGGTCAGATTTTCCCGGATGGCTCGAAGATCGTGAAGCTGCAGTGGAAGCGGAAGAAGAGCACGGAGGCCCAATTCGACGTCGACGTGCCAGATTTTTTCACCCAGGCTTTCGTCATGGAAAAGGACAGCAAGAGATTTCCGAAAACCGGCGGCTGGGGATACGCGGTATTCAACTACGATGCCGTATCGGACAAGTTCACGGCCGATCCCAAGAGCCTCTCAGACTGCGGAAACGCGTGCCACACGGTCGTAAAGGCGAAGGACTATATTTTTCACCCGTACGAGAAGCGTTGAGCCACTCTGGTCCCCGAGGTTCGGTACGTGGTGCGACGTTCTAAAAATGCCACGCTAAAAGAAAACCAGCACCCTCAAGGCGGTCCGTTCAATCAAAGTGAATGAAGTTTTGAAACGCGGGGAGAGAAAAAGAGTATGTGAGCGCATGACCCTCACAATCGGCTCACCACCGCGTAACGCTGCAGGTCATCGCAATGCCGCATTTGGGCCGGGGGTCCCATGACTGAAGAGGCCAGAAGTGAAGACCGCTTGCAACGGCCCCGAGCCGCTGACTGATTTTTATGGCGAGGATCGTCATGAACTGATGCAAAAACTCGCGTATGAGCACTGAGAAAAAAGAGGAAGTCCGCCAGGATCACCGGAAGTTGATTGGTTCGCGGCCGAAAAGGCCGTTCGTGTGTACCTTGCAGCGTCAGGAATTGAGCTAGGATCAGGCGACGATCTCTACTCTTGAATGTGGCATCGAATAAAAACACGAACTGTTCCACAACCTAGAAGCTGGGGGCCAATCTTATGAGCACCAATCGCGTGGTACGCCCAAACTCCGCAAGAGTCGTTCCCCTGACCACCAGCCCGGCCAAAGTCTCAGACGCTTTGCAACAGTACGGGTATAGCGCAACGCCGTTTATCGGGACGGATAACGCTTGTTATGAACGGCACCTGGTTTTTGACAGAGCGATCGATCCGAAAGCAGCAAGCGCGCGCGAGCGCTTTGAGGCGTTCTCTAATTCTGTGCGAGACCTTCTCGCCCGGCGTTGGGTGCTGACCAAGAACACTTATGAACGAGAGAATGCCAAGCGCATCTATTACCTCTCGATGGAGTTTCTGATCGGACGTTCGTTGGCCAACAACATCACCAACCTGTTGCTGGATCCGCTTCTGCCGGATGCAGCTCAAGAACACGGTATAGATTGGTTGGAATTGATTGAGCAGGAACCAGACGCTGGCTTGGGCAATGGCGGCCTGGGCCGCCTCGCGGCGTGCTTCCTCGACTCGATGGCCACCATGCAACTCCCCGGCACCGGCTATGGTCTGCGCTATGAGTACGGCATGTTCAAGCAATCGATCGTGGATGGCTGGCAAAAAGAGAATCCTGACAACTGGCTGCGCTACGGCGACCCGTGGGAGATTGCCCGGCTTCACGAGCAGGTGGAAATCAAGCTGAACGTTTCCTTCAAATTGCAGGCGGGTAATTTTCAAGTCATCCACAACCGGCCGTCGAGCCTCATCGGTATTCCGTTTGATCGTCCCGTGGTGGGCTATGGCGGAAAGACGATCAACACGCTCCGGCTATGGGCGGCGGCGGCGCCCGATTATTTCGATTTGGAGAAGTTTGACACGGGAGACTTTGTGGGCGCACTCGGCGAAACACTGCAAGCGGAGTCCCTCACCCGCGTGCTCTATCCGGACGATTCCACGACGAAGGGGCAGGGGCTGCGCTTTTTGCAGGAATATTTTTTGGTTGCGTGCTCCATGGCCGACCTGGTGCGCCGTTTCCAGCGTTACAACTCGGATTGGGCAACGTTTCCGGAGAAAGCGGCAATTCAACTCAATGACACGCATCCTTCCATGTCGGTTCCTGAACTGATGCGAATCTTGCTCGACGATGTGCATTTGGGCTGGGACCAGGCCTGGGACCTGACGAAGAAGACGCTTGGGTACACAAATCACACCTTGCTGCCTGAGGCTCTGGAGAAATGGCCGGTGGCATGGTTTGAGAAATTGTTTCCTCGTCACCTGGAACTCATCTACGAAATCAACCGCCGGCTGCTCGATGAAGTTCGGGTTCGCTTTCCGGGCGACGAGGGGCGCGTGCAGCGCATGAGCCTGATGGAAGAAGGCAGCCCGCGTAAAGTCCGAATGGCGAACCTTGCCATTGTTGGCTCGCATAGCACCAACGGAGTGTCTGCTGTCCACTCCAAGCTACTGCGAACCACAACGGTCAAGGATCTCGCGGAAATGTTTCCGGAACGTTTTAGCAACAAGACCAACGGAGTGACGCCGCGGCGCTGGTTGCGGGAGGCCAATCCGGCGCTGGCCGGCGAAATCACGCAAGTGATCGGGGACGGCTGGATTACGAATCTTAGCCTGCTCAAACAGCTCAAGCCTTTCGCGGAGGATTCCAATGCTCGCGAACGCTTCCTCAAGTCAAAGCGCGAGGCCAAAGTGCACTTTGCCGATTGGCTCAAGTCGACGTCGGGACGGGTCGTGGATCCGGATTCCATCTTCGACTGCCACATCAAGCGTATTCACGAATATAAAAGGCAATTCATGAATGCGCTGCGGATTGTAATCGTTTATAACCGGCTGCGGGAAAATCCAAGCACGAAGATCGTGCCTCGGACATTTTTCTTCGCGGGTAAAGCGGCGCCCGCTTACACGCTGGCCAAGCTCATCATAAAGTTCATCAACAACCTGGCGGGCACGATTGACGGCGATCCGGTGGCGCGCGGCAAGCTCAACGTCGTCTTTTTGCCTGAGTACAACGTCTCGTTGGCGGAACGGCTGATTCCAGCCAGCGACGTCTCTAATCAGATCTCGACCGCCGGCTACGAGGCCAGCGGAACCAGTAACATGAAATTTATGATGAACGGAGCTTTAACGGTCGGAACCCGCGACGGTGCAACCATCGAAATGGCGGAGGAAGCCGGAGAAGAAAACATGTTCCTGTTCGGGCTGACGGTTGAGCAAGTCGAGAACAGCCGCGCCTGGTACGACCCGCATTGGCATTATGAACATGAACCCGAGACGCGAGCTGCGCTGGACCTGATTTTCTCAGACTACTTCAGCCGCAATGAGCCAGGAGTATTCGCTCCCTTGCGCGATACACTTCTGACCCAGGGTGATCACTATATGAATCTGGCGGACCTGACCTCGTATTGCAATGCGCAAGATCGGCTTGGCGCGCTCTATGCCGAACCTGGCGCATGGGCGCAGAAAGCCATCTTGAACGTCGCCAGCTCCGGGAAGTTTTCAAGCGATCGCGCGATTGCGGAATACGCAAGCGAGATTTGGAAGGTGAAACCATGCCCAGTACTCTAGAAACACAGTCCCTGACAGGTCAATCCAACATTTCGCCGCTGGCAGGCAAACCAGCGCCGAAGGAGTTGCTGGTGGACGTGGCCCGCCTGGAGAAGGAATATTACGAGCGGCGTCCCGACTTGAGTGATCCAAACCAGCTGGTCAGCTTCGGCACCAGCGGACACCGTGGCTCGCCGCTGCGCGGCACATTTAACGAAGCGCACATCCTGGCAATTACCCAGGCCATCTGCGAATACCGGCGCGGGCAAGGGATCGACGGCCCGCTCTATATGGGAAAAGACACCCACGCAGTGTCGGAGCCCGCGCAACGCACCGCCCTCGAGGTGCTGGCGGCAAACAATGTGGAGACGATCATTCAGCAAGACGACGGGATAACTCCGACGCCGGTCATCTCGCGAGCAATTCTGGTCTACAACCGTGGTCGCAATAAGAAAGACAAACACCATCTGGCCGACGGCATCGTGGTTACGCCATCGCACAATCCGCCGGAGGATGGAGGCTTCAAGTACAACCCGCCCAACGGGGGACCGGCTGATACCGATGTGACCCGCTGGGTCGAGAATCGTGCGAACGAATTGTTGCGAGCGGGGAATGCGGGGGTCAAGCGGATTCCGATTGCTAAGGCGATCCGAGCCTCGACCACTCACCAGGAAGATTTCATCCTGCCGTATGTTCGTGATCTCCAGAATGTCGTTGACATGGATGCGATTCGCGGCGCCCACCTCAAACTTGGCGTTGACCCTCTAGGCGGAGCTTCATTGCCTTACTGGGAGCCGATCAATTCGATTTACGGGCTCGACATCGTCGTCACCAATAAAATAATCGACCCGACATTTTCGTTTATGACGGTTGACCACGACGGCAAAATTCGCATGGACTGTTCGAGTCCGTATGCGATGGCCAGGCTGGTTGGCCTGAAAGATCAGTACCAGGTGGCTTTCGGGAACGATACGGACGCTGATCGGCACGGGATCGTAACTCCGGCTGCGGGTTTGATGAACCCGAATCACTACCTGGCCGTTGCGATCCAATATTTGCTCACGCACCGGCCCACCTGGAGCAACACGGTTGCGGTGGGAAAGACGCTGGTGAGCAGCAGCATGATTGACCGGGTGGTCAAAAAGCTCGGGCGCAAGCTGAGTGAAGTGCCGGTGGGCTTCAAATGGTTTGTGCCGGGGCTGGTCGACGGCTCGTACTGTTTTGGCGGAGAAGAGAGCGCAGGAGCTAGCTTTCTTCGTCTTAATGGCACCGCATGGACGACCGACAAAGACGGGCCGATCATGGACTTGCTGGCGGCGGAGATTACCGCGCGCACGGGCAAGGATCCCGGAGAACATTACCGCCAACTGACGGCGGAATTCGGCACCCCGTACTACACGCGCATCGACGCGCCCGCCACGCCCGAGCAGAAAGCAAAGTTGGAAAAACTTACGCCGGACGCGGTAAAGGAATCAGACCTGGCGGGCGAACCCATTACCGCCAAGCTGACCAAAGCCCCGGGCAACGATGCTCCAATCGGCGGCTTGAAAGTTGTGGCGAAGAGCGGTTGGTTTGCGGCGCGCCCCTCCGGCACCGAAAACATTTATAAGATTTACGCCGAGAGTTTCAAGAGCCAGACCCATCTGGACGCGATTCTTCGCGAGGCGGAAGAGATGGTGAATAATGCGCTGGGTTCGTCCGCGGGTGTTCCCGAGCAGGGAGTCAGGCCATGAACGGCAACGGCGGGCCCATGAGTGTGCCGCCGTTTCCGGTTGAATATCGCGCATCGGGCTTGCTGCTGCACGTCACTTCCCTGCCCTCGCCGTATGGCATCGGCGATTTGGGATCGTCGGCATTCTCGTGGATTGATCGTCTCCACGATGCCGGCCAGAGGTGGTGGCAGGCGCTGCCGCTCGGCCCTACTGGTTATGGAAACTCGCCCTATCAATCCATGTCGTCGTTTGCCGGCAACGCGTTGCTGATCAGTCCCGGCTCTTTGATTTCGGACGGGCTGATACAGGCGAGCGATGCTCAGTCTCACTTCTCGGCGGACGCGGTTGACTACGACCTCGTAATTCCGTTCAAAGAGCAACTGCTCGAAACAGCATGGGCAAACTTCAAAGCCGGGCAGCGCAGTGCCAAAAACAAAGCTCTCGCGCTTGCCCTCGCGCCTCAATACGAGGAGTTCTGCGCCACGCAGGCGCATTGGCTGGAAGACTACGCATTGTTCCGGGCGCTGAAAGAAAAGTATCTCGGAGCTTATTATCTCGAATGGCCCGAAGAGTTGGTTCGGCGCAGCGAGGGTGCTCTCGCCGAGGCACGGCGAGAGTTGGCGAGTCAAATTGACCAGGTTCGCTTCGCGCAATTCCTGCTCTTTCGCCAGGCCGATCGACTCAAGGAGCATGCCCATACCAAGGGCGTGAGCCTGATCGGCGATCTGCCCTTCTTTGTTTCCCCGGATTCCAGTGATGTTTGGGCGAATCCAGAGCTGTTCCTGCTCGATGAGCAGCATCGGCCACGCTTCCTCGCCGGAGTTCCTCCCGATTATTTCAGCGCGCAAGGGCAATTGTGGGGCAATCCCGTCTACAACTGGGACGCCGCGCGTTCGACAGGTTATCGGTGGTGCATCGATCGGTTGCGTGCTCTGCTGGATCACGTCGATGTGATTCGCCTGGATCACTTCCGCGGGTTCGCGGCGGCGTGGCATGTTCCTGCCGGAGCGCCGACGGCTCAGTCGGGGCAGTGGGTAGCGGGTCCGGGAGCCAGCCTTTTTCAAGCAGTGCAAACCGAGCTGGGCCATCTACCATTCATTGCGGAAGATTTAGGTGTGATTACACCCGACGTGCAGGCTCTGCGCGACCAGTTTCGTCTGCCGGGGATGCGCGTCCTGCAGTTCGCCTTCGATGGTCATGCGGACAATCCCTACCTGCCACACAACTTTGTGCACAACACGGTCGCCTATACCGGCACGCATGACAATGCGACAACTCTTGAATGGTATGAGGAATTGCCCGACGACCAGCGGCAGAACTTCTGGAGCTACGTCAGGCGTGCGCCGGGAAACAGTGCCGATGCTGCTCCGGAGTTGATGCGGCTGGCGTGGTCGTCACCTGCGGCGCTGGCGATTGCTCCGTTGCAGGATCTGCTCAACCTGGGAAGCGAAGGCCGTATGAACGTGCCGGGTCGTGCCGATGGGAACTGGCGCTGGCGCGTCCGGGAAGAAATGCTATCCTCTGAGGCTTTTCAACCGCTGCAGGATTTGACCGAGAATTCAAAGCGCTCGGTGAGTCCTGCAACGTCCGTCGGGGCGCAAGTGGACCGCGGGCAGGCAGCCGCTCAAATCTAGAAACAGACGGGAGGTCAACCTGGTAATAATTCAAGTTGCCAAGAACATTCTCCTGGTGGTGAGCGCGCTGTTTCCAATCGTGGATCCGATAGGGGGCAGTCCAGTCTTTTTGCTGCTCACGCGAGACTACGCGGTCGAGACACGGCGAGCACTGGCTCGCCGCATTGCGATGGATAGTTTCATACTGCTGATCGCGTCCTATACCCTCGGATCGCACGTGCTCTCTTTCTTTGGGATTTCGCTTCCAGTGGTGCAGGTCGGTGGCGGGCTGATCGTAATCTCATCGGGCTGGGCGATGCTGAATCAGAAACAAGCGAACGATCAAGGCTCAGCCCGACGAACGGTCACTTGCGCTGATGCTCTGAGCCAGGCGTTCTACCCGCTGACGCTTCCTTTGACAGTTGGCCCCGGCTCCATCTCGGTTGCGATCACTCTGGGAGCGAATTCGCCCCAGCACCTGGGACCAAACCTGCTGGTAACTCTCGCTGCGGCGATCGGTTCTGCTTTCGTGGCAGTAACCATTTATCTCTGCTACGGCTACTCCGACCGGCTCGCGAGCAAAATTGGCCCCACGGGGACAAACGTAATTTTAAAACTCACCGCGTTCCTGCTGGTGTGTATTGGAGTGCAAATATTTTGGAACGGCGCGAGCAAATTGCTCAGTTCGTTGCCACAGTTGGCCGGTCTTGTCGCCCTGCCGCATTGAGAGCGAAGCGTGCTGTCGGAGTGGATGAAAGAGAGGGACAGTGACCAGGTCAAGCGTTGACGCGCTCGTCAATGTTGATAGTCCGGCCAAGCCTGGCAACACCGTGGCGGCCCCATCCAACAAACGGCCGACTTGGGAAGAAGCTGAGGGCAACCCATTGCCGCTTGGCGCCACGTGGATCGAAGAGGAGCAAGCGTTTAATTTTGCCGTTGATTCGGAACATGCGGAGAGCGTCACGCTATTGCTCTATTCTCCAGCCGATCTGGTGAATCCTCTGCTGAAGCTTCAATTAGATTTTTTGCACAACAAGTCGGGGCGGATTTGGCACTGCCGCGTGCCCATCACAAGGATTCCTGAGGCTCGCTACTACGCATACTCCGTTTCGGGAGAAACGATTCCTCAACTCCATAGCTTCGACCCGCAGAAGGTACTCCTCGATCCGTACGCAAAGTGCATCTTCTTCCCACCCGGTTTTGATCGGAACCTGGCGATGCGGGAAGGATCCAATGCAGGCCGTGCGCCTTTGGGAGTGCTGTTTGATCACCGATCGACATTTGACTGGTCGGGGGTTCGGCCTCCCTATCACGAGTCGGATGCAATCATTTACGAACTTCACGTCAGAGGTTTCACCAGGAACTCAAACTCAGGGGTCGACCCATCGCACGCCGGCACATACGCCGGTCTGGTGGAAAAAATTCCCTATTTAAAAGAACTCGGGGTGACGGTTGTAGAACTGATGCCGGTTTTTCAGCGTGATCCACAAGAACGCGACTACTGGGGCTATATGCCTTTGAATTTCTTCGCGCCTCATGCCCAGTACGCGAGCACACACCGTGTCGAAGGTCGTGACGAAGATCAGCGTCTTGAATTCAAGAATATGGTGAAGGCTTTTCATCAGGCCGATATCGGCGTCGTACTGGACGTCGTCTACAACCACACTTGCGAGGGCGATGCCAAAGGACCGATCTACAGTTACAAAGGTTTCGACAGCGCCGGCTATTACATGCTTTCCTCCGATCCGGCAAACCCCTACGCCAATTACTCCGGCACGGGCAATACCTTGAATTTCGGCCAGGCGCATGTGCGCAAGATGGTGATTGATAGTCTGCGTTATTGGAAGCGAGGCATGCATATCGACGGATTCCGCTTTGATCTGGCGTCGGTATTCAGCCGCAATGCAGACGGATCTCTCAACTGGGGCGAAGCGCCCATCTTCAGTGAAATTGCCGCAGATCCGGAATTAGGGCGCGTGCGTTTGATCGCGGAACCTTGGGACACAGCCGCTTATCAGCTCGGGCGAGGATTCCCCGGATTGACCTGGTTGCAGTGGAACGGACGGTTTCGCGATGACATTCGCCGGTTTGTTAAGGGCGACGCGGGGATGGTTCCCGAGGTGATGCGACGTATCTATGGCAGCGACGATTTGTTTCCAGACAGCCGCGCCGACGCTTATCACGCGTATCAGAGTGTGAATTATGTAACCTCCCACGACGGCTTCACGCTCTACGATCTTGTCTCCTATGACCGCAAGCACAATTGGCAAAACGGAAATAATAATCAGGACGGTACTGACGCGAACTACAGTTGGAATTGTGGGCAGGAAGGGGATGGAGGCGTGCCCCCGGCGGTCCGTGCACTGCGCCGGAAGCAGGTAAAGAATTTCTGCTGCCTGCTCTTCTTGTCGAATGGTACACCGATGTTTCGGGCTGGGGACGAATTCCTGAACACGCAATCTGGCAACAACAATCCTTACAACCAGGACAACGAAATTGGATGGCTGGATTGGAGTCAACTCCGTTCCAATCAGGATATTTTCCAGTTCTTTAAGAAGATGATTGCGTTCCGGAAAAATCATCCTTCGCTGAGCCGGAGCAGGTTCTGGCGCGAGGATATTACCTGGTATGGCATCGGCCCCGCGGTCGATTTTTCCTACGACTCGCACAGTCTGGCATTCTGCCTGCACGGCGCTTCTCAAGGTGACGACGACATTTACGTGATGATCAACGCGTACTGGGAGGAGCTGGAATTCAATGTGCAGGAGGGAGCAGCACCGGAGTGGAAGAGAATTGTGGACACCGCTTTGCCCAGTCCAGATGATTTCTCGGACGACGGAATCCCCTTAAAACGGACGAACTACCTACTGGCTCCAAGATCGATTGTGGTTTTATGTCGCACCAGGAAAGACACTCGGGAGGGTCGATGAGGACGCAATCGAGCATGATCGCAAGAAAAACAAGCGCGAGTAAGTAATTCGTAAGGAGGTCATCAAGAGAATCACTCGCCACGCACGCTGCTGACAGCGTTCTTAAAACGGCGCGCCAGTTCAGCAATTCGATCGGGTTGCCGGCGCCGGATCGCTTCCCGGGGAATCAACTCCCCGCCGATGCCAAGCGCGACCGCGCCCGCCAAAAGAAAGCTGAGCGCTGTGCGTTGATTCACACCTCCGGCGGCGATCAGCGGAACTTTCGGAAACATAGCTTTCAAGGAACGAATATAACTGTCGCCGCCGACGTGCGCGCACGGGACAATCTTGACAAAATCCGGCGCCAGCTTCCATGCCGCAATAACGTCCGTAGGTGTAAGCGCCCCGGGAATGACGACTACACCTTCTTTCACCGCGAAGTTCACGGTCTCGGGATCCAGGCCGTCGCTGGTCAGGAAGCTGGCCCCGGCATCCAGACAACGGCGCGCCGTCTCTGCGTCCAGCACACCGCCGGCGCCGACGATCACCTCGGGCGCGTGGTCAACCACATGCTTGATAACCTTGGTCGCTTCGGGCACTGTCAAGGTAATTTCCACGATCGCGATGCCGCCACGCGCGACGGCCTCGGCAGCGAACAGCGCATCATCCGTAGAAGACACACGAATCGAGGGAATAATGCCGATTTCCTCAATCCGGTGTCGCACCTCTTGCTTGTTCACAGACCGGGCTCCTTCGGCGATCGCTAGACTCGCCCCCTGGTTTTCAAGTTACAGCCGACTCCAGGCGCCAAGCTACGGCAGAGTTCTTACGCCAACCGCTTCGCGTAGCTGCTCAAGAGCCAGCAAGTATGAAGCCAGGGCTTGCCGGTAAGCAAGCTGAGTGGCTCGAAAGCTGCGCTCCGCGTCCAGAAAATTGAGCAGGCTCGCGCCGCCGTGCCGGTACGAATACTCGCTGATATCGCGCGACCGCGTGGCCACCTCCAGATAGGTGGAAATATAAAGCAGCACCACCTTGTCATTGCTGCGCAGCCCCTGGTAGGCATCGTACACATCGGTGAGAGCCTGGCCTTGTGTCGCCTTCTCCTGCTCCTGCGCCTGGGCAATGACGAAACGCGCGCGCGCAATTTCTCCCTGGTTGCGATTGAAGATCGGCAGCGGAATGCTCCAGTAGACTGAAGCGGCATTGATTCCGCCGGTGTGCGAGTAGTTGGCTTGCACCGTGACGTCTTGGTGGCCAATCGCCTTTTGCAAATCCAACTGGCTGTTCGCCGCGGTCACGCCTTGCTGCGCGGCGCGCAGGTCCGGACGATTCTGCAGCGCTTTCAGTTGCAGGTCGTCGAGATTGGCCTTCACCGGCTGGTATTCAAAAGAGCTGACCACGTCGTAATCCGCAGACACGGATTCGTAACCGAGCAACTGCCGCAACTCCGACAGCGCCTGGACTCTCGCCAGTTGCGATTGTTCGACGTCGCTTTCAAACTGCAGCAACTGCAGCTTGATCATCAGGTAGTCGTTTTCGCTGAGGCCGCCAGACTTGTATTGATGCTCGCTGATGTCCACCGTCTGTTGAAAGCTCTTGACGTCTTTCTCGCCCAACTCAAGCGTCGATTCGGCAAGCTGGACGTTGTAAAACAGAGTGGCAACCTGAAACGTTAGGCCGCGCCCGTTATCCGCAACCAGCGAGCGCGTCTGCGCGGTGATATCTTTCTGCGCCTGGAGCCGGTCGTGGCGCTTTCTGCCGTGTTCAATCAGGTAGCTAAGCCCGATGTCGCCTTCGGTGTTGTTTTGCAGATAATCGCCGGTAGAAACACCTGAAAACAGGCTCGGATTTTGATGCGAAGGCGAGCCCAGAGGCAAGTATTCCCAGTCGGCAAAGAGCGTGGGATTGGGTCGCAGGTTCTGCGTAATCTCTTCGGCTTGGCTCTGCTGGATCGTAGTCTGCATCGCCAGCAGGTTGTGGTTATGCTGCGTCGCCATCTGGATGGCTTCGTCGAGAGTGATTCTCACCGGGCCCTTGCTGGGCTGGCCTAATGCCTGAGAAGCCGCCAAAATGCAGCTCAGCATAATACCAGCGGCCATGCCGCCGTGGATTTTCCAAAAGTTTACAGTCGTTCGATTAGCCTTCAAGGGCCGCCTCCTGCTCCGGAAGCTTGTCGCCATCGCGAGCAATCCAGACATATAAAGTCGGCATCAGGATGATGCTCATCACCAGGTCGGAGATTAGTCCTCCCACAATCACAATCGCGAACGGCCGCTGCGAGTCGGACCCAATGGCGTGGGAGAGCGCGGCGGGCAGCAATCCGAGAGTCGCCACGAGCATCGTCATCATGATTGGCCGCAGCCTGAGAACCGCACCTTCGACGGCCGCGTCAGGAATGGTATAGCCGCGCGTCCGGAGTTGATTGATGTATTCGAGCATGATGACTCCGGTCTGCACCGATACTCCGAACAGCGCCAGGAAGCCCACGCCCGAAGACACGCTGAAGTGCGTGCCCGTTATCAGCAGCGCGACCAACCCGCCGATCCGGGCCATGGCCACGTTCGTGAGGATAAGAAGCGCCCACTTCGCCGACTTGAACATCGTATAAAGAATGATGTAGATCACCAGAATGGTCAGGGGCACGATCAGCAGCAGACGTGCTTCCGCGCGCTTCTCGCTCTCATATTCGCCAGACGAACCAACCGTATAGCCCGGCGGCAGCTTCACTTTTTCGCCAATCCGTTGGATCGCCTCTTCGACCGTCGTCCCCAAGTCTCGCCCGCGCACGTTGAAGGTGATGGCCAGGTAACGGCCGTTGCCCTCGCGGTAGATGTCGTAAGCGCCATCCCTGACCTCGACTTTCGCCAACTGCGCCAGAGAGACGCGCTCGCCGCTGGGAGAAAGCAGCCGAATCCTGGCGATGGCTTCCTGTGTTTTGCGGTAGGGCTCCTGATAGCGCACCACCACGTCGTAGCGCGCTTCACCCTGGAGCACCTGGCTCACGGCGTTTCCGCCCACCGCCGTCTGAACCGCATCCTGGATGTCGGCAACGTTGACGCCAAAACGCGCCGCCTGCTTGCGGTCGATGGTGATGTCGAGGTTGGGCTGGCCAAACTCGCGCAGGAGTTTGACGTCGTGCATTCCCGGGATGTGCGACATCACCTCGGTTACTTCTTCGCCCTTCTCCTCGAGCGTCTTCAGGTCGTCGCCGAAGATTTTGAACGCCAGCGAACCTTTCGTGCCCGTAAGCGTTTCTCCGACGTTGTCTTCGATCGGCTGCGAGAAGTTCCAGATCGCCCCCGGGCATCTTTTTTCCAGCTCGCGGTCCATGGCGGCAATCAGTTCTTCCTTGCTCTCACGAAATACGGGGCGCCATTGGTCATGGGGCTTCAGGTCCACGAAATATTCCGTGTTGCCGAATCCTCCAGTGTCGGTTCCGTCATCGGGCCGGCCAACTTGCGAGACCACGGTTTTCACTTCCGGAAAGGATGCGAAAACGTAGCGCGCGCTGTTGGTGAACCTCTCGCCTTCCGTCAGGCTGGTGCTGTTCGCCAGCGTGCCGCGCGCCCAGATCGCGCCTTCATCCAGATGCGGCAGGAACTCTGACCCGATCACCCCGCTGAACCAGAGGAACAGGCTGATTCCGAGCGCCACCAACCCGACACCGACCGTAAATACGCGATGCTTGATGCACCAGCGCACACGCCTGCGATAGCGTTCGGTGATGTACGCCATGACCGGGTTATGCCATTCTTTGACTCCGCTGCGAAACAAGACACTGGACAGGACGGGCGCGATCAAAATGGAAAAAGTGAGTGCGCCCAGCAGCGCGAAAGCTACCGTCAGCGCCATAGGCCTGAACAACCGTCCCTCGACGCGCTGCAGCGTGAAGATTGGCATGTAGGCCGTGATGATAATAGCGATGGCATAGAAAACCGGCCGCTGTACCTCATGGCAAGCCTCGCGAATCGACTGCGCGACGGTCGTGCTGGGTAACGCAATGTGGCCAGATTCGGTCTCGCTGGCTCCAGAACCGTTTTGCCGGCGGCTCAAGTGCCTCACGATGTTTTCGACCATGACCACCGCGCCATCCACGACCATGCCAAAATCGAGCGCTCCGAGCGAGAGCAGGTTGGCGGGCACCTTGCTCAAGTCGAGCCAGATCGAGGCAAAAAGCAAGGAGAACGGAATGGTCAGGGCAACGATAAAAGCCGCGCGCGCGTTGCCTAGGAAAAGGAAGAGGACGATCGTCACCAGAATCATCCCTTCCAGCAGGTTGTGCATCACGGTGTGCGTCGTGTAGTGCAGCAGATCGCTCCGGTCGAGCATGGACACTACCTTCACGCCCGGAGGCAAAATGCCGTTGTTGAGCTGCTCCACTTTTTTGTGGATAGCTTCGAGGGTCGGTTCCTCTTCCGCGCCTTTGCGCATCAGCACCGCGCCTTGAATAACGTCGGGCTCATCGATAATGCGCCCGTCCTCCATGTGGTTGGCCCGAGCCATGTGGCCCAGACGGATCTTCGGGCCCTGCACCACGTCCGCGATGTCTTTCACCCGGAGCGCGGTGCCGCTCTGGGTTTTTAAGACAGTCTGCTCGATGTCTCCAACGTTGCTGAAGAGCCCGAGCGCGCGCACATTCATCTGCTGCAGGCCCTCTTCCACGAAGCTGCCGCCGGCATTGATGTTGTTATTGGCTAATTGCTGCTCGACCTGCCCGATACTCAACCCGTACGCAACCAATTTGTTCGGATCAACCCGCACCTGGTACTCACGCACCGTGCCCCCGAAATCGGAAACGTCCACCACGTTGGGCACGGATTTGAATTGCTTGAGCAGGACCCAGTCTTCAAGCGACCTCAATTCCATTAGGTCGTACCGCGGATTGGTGCTTCTCAGCGTGTACCAGTAAATCTGGCCGGTCGTGCTCCAGTCGGTGCCGATTTGCGGTTGCAGATTTTGCCCCGGAGGCAGATTGACCTGCGTGAGTCTTTCCAGAACCTTCTGCCGGTTCCAGTCGTTTGCCGAGCTGTCGTCGAAGATCATGATCACGAACGACAGTCCGAAAATCGACTCGGAGCGCAGGAAGGTCATGTGCGGCATCCCCGACATTTGTATCTCGATCGGAATGGTGACTTGCTGCTCCACCTCTTCCGCGGAACGTCCCGGCCACTGCGTGATTACGGTCACGTAGTTGTCGGAGATATCGGGATAGGCTTCGACGGGTAAGTTGTGAAACGAGATGACGCCCCAGGCAAGCAACAAGGCCGCAATCGCTAACACGACGAACTTGTTGTTCAGCGCGAAATCGACGAGGGCGCGGATCATTTCCGGTTTACTGCTTTCCTTCCCACTTCCCTGAGTTAGTGGAACGACGGGCGTCTCGCCCGTCCCAGCCGAGTGAGGACGTCCGGCTCTCCCCTTCAACCATCACTGTGCCAGCACGTGGTCCAGGACGAGGGCATTCGAAACGACCTGTTGCCCGGGTTTGATCCCCGACTTGATCTCCTGGAGATTCGAGTTGTCCCCCAGAACATCTCCGCTGACCACACTCACGCGGCGAAACTTTTTCTCGGGCGCGGGAATGAAGACGAAATCGCGATCGTGCATGTGCAGCACCGCTGACGCCGGCACCACGGTGTGCATCTCGGTGGTTTGACCGCGGAAGGTGGCCTTCGCGAACATGCCCAGCCGCAGGATCCCCGGATTCTGAACTTCGATCCGAACCTTGGCGGTGCGAATATTTGGATCCAGGATCATGCCGATGTTGCTGACTTTTCCTTGGAAGGGATGGTCTGGATAAGCATTAAGGATGATGTCAGCGGTGTCGCCCAGCCGGACATGGGCCATGTCATTCTCATACACGTCGCAGACCACCCAGACCGACGAGACATCTGAAATGGTGAACGGACTGGGCGACGAATAAGCCTGCACCGTCGCCGCGTCGGTCACTTCCTGATCGGTGATCACGCCCGTGATGGGCGCAACGATGTCAACGATGCCCATCGGTTTGTCGGGATCGTTGCCGAGGAGCTTAAGATGCCCGGTCGTGGTCTCCAGGGTGACCTTGGCATCGGTGGCGTTGTCTTGCGCGACCTCGAGGTCCTGTTCAGCGATGGCGCCATGGGCAAACAGGTCCGAAGCTCGGTTCAATTGCTTGCGCGCGAGTAATTCGTCGGCGACCGCTTTGCGATAAGCGTCGAAGCCGCCAGCCACATCGTCGCTGCGAATGGTCAGCAGCAGCTGGCCTTTTTTCACGCTGTCGCCGAGCCGCGCCTGAATTGCCACCACGCGTCCCGAGGCCAGCGAGACGACTGGGACATTCCGCGAAACATCCGGCAGCACTGTCCCCGTAACCACTAACTCGGAGGCCGTCGGATGTGCAGTCGCTTCAGCCAGCGGGAATTGCTCGGGGCGATCGACGGTGAAAAGATTGAGATCCACGTCGTTGACGACGTTGGCGGGAGGCGGAGCCTCCGCCGCCGCATCGACATGGCGGTTGCAGCCGCTTGTCATCAGCAGCAACGGCAAAAATATGGAGGCAAGAAAAAGACCGATTCCCAGATCTCTATTTTTCATTTGGGCTCCCTTCGCCGCGTGTGGTGGCGGGGCTTTGCCTCGCTAACGGGGCGGAGCCCCGTCACCACACGAGCAAAATGTTCTGCCGGTGTTGTGCCGAAATCTTCTTAGTATCGGGCTATCTGATCTGCATCCCCTGGAAACTGTAGGTCGGAGTGCGTAAACAAGTCATAAGGATTGCTATGAAACTTATGAATCGATCCTATAAGTGTTACGCATGGATGTTACTCGCGTATAAGTGGCGATTTCTTCGATAGTTACTCCTCGACAGATGGACACGCGCGTATCCTCGTCTCAGTAAGCTCCTTGAGTATTATTCTGCTTCCTTGACCAAGTGAATCAGGCTTCCCCCGCGGGAAGCCTGACTTCAGCGCTAGAACTTGACCATGATCGCGCTTCTGATACTCGGTTCGTCCCTTCGCAGATCGGGACAGAATCCTGTGCTTCCGGCTACGCAAGTGAAGCCGGGCGTCGCCGAGAGGAATGGGCCCGGCGCGAATGTTGTGCCCGGAATGACAGACCCCGCCCCTGGGTTTGGAATCGTGCTCGGATACCCATTGTCGCCCGGCGTTATGCCGCCACGACCCGTCCAATAGGGAACATTGGCATGGCGATACCCAAACTCGGTCAGAAAAGTAATGTACTGCCGGGGCATCCAGTTGAACGTAATTAAAGTATCCCACGCTTTGTACGGATCGCCCGGGTTCTGCGTAAAGTAGGGCGAGCCGGTAATGGCGTCGGCTCCGTTGATCGGCGGGAGCAACGTAAGATAACGTCCCGGATTCGCCATCGCCCCGCCGCCGACGGTGATGGCGTACTGATCTTTCAGGAACCAGAAACGGTTATAGAGCATCCAGCCCGCGAACGTCTGCTTGCTGCTCGTGGCCGTGTTGTGGTGGCAATTGACGTTGTTATTGATGGTTACACCCTGGGCGCTGACAAAGTTTCCTCGGCCGCCATACTCGCAGCCCAGGTCTCCAGTAAGTGAGAAGGCAATCTTGTCGAGCGTCCTCTCGGGATGGTCGTAATATTTGACCTCGACACTGTCGTCAGTATGGATACGGGAGCGGCCAAATTGACCATTTGCGCCGCCCAGCGTATCTTCGCCCATTCCGTAATTATTGAAGACCAGCGAGAGCCATGGCTTTGGACGATACAGAATCTGCCCGCCCAAACCAGGCTTGCTGCCAAGCCTGCCATAGGATTGCCATCCGTTGATGATCCACGGCTCAATTTTCAGTTTGTCTGTGGGAAACCATTGGATCCGAACGCCATTGAAAAACCATGGCGTGTTAGAAGAAACGTACGACGGCTGGTAAGCCCAGTTATCGAAGTTATAGTAACTGAATAAGCCGATGTAGGAGACGAATATCCCGGCATCTACGTTGAGTCCGTGGCTCACGTTGAAGTGATACCCGCCATAAGCCTCGGAGACATATTTGTACGCACCACGAAGGTCCCACTGTCCACGTCCGGCGCTGGCGTCATTGCGCGGCGTGGTGACGGCGAACATTCCATCCATCGTCAATATTCGGCCGCGGACATTCTGCCAGTGGAAGTCGCCGCCAACACTGATTTGCTCCACCTGAATTTCGTTGGTTCTGAAGATTTCGGTCGAACCGCCAAGCGTGTCGTCCCTCGGGTGATTGAAATCGTAGACGTAATCAGTGTCAAACCGAATTTCTGGAGTGAAAAATTTGGAATCCCACACCGCGTCTTTGTTACGAGGATTGCCGTTCAGCCAGGTCCAGTCGGCATAGGCGAAAGGCACGGTGGGCTCTGGCTTCTGGGATTTGGCCGCAGCGGAATCGCTCGGCGCTTGCGCCCCTGCTTCAACCGGCGCTGCTGTCGACAATGATGCCGCTTTCGCCGGAACGACCGGCGCAAGAGATGCGTCGATTGTCGGGTTCGCTGACGCGTTCGTGGCCGCTGTCCGGCTCTTCAATTCCGCTTCGAGCAATTCGATGCGCGCCTTCATAGCGGCCAATTCCTTTACAATTTCGGCCGCACTGGGATCGGGCGCCGCGGCTGCAGGCTTGCTCGAAGGCACATCCGGAGCAGGTGCTGGGTCGTGTAGTTCTGCCACTTTCGCGGGAGCATCGGGTTGTGACGGAGTCTGCGCGTAACACGGCGACGTCTGGCCGAGTGCGAGACTCAACACAAGCATCATCAGGAAAGTTGAGGCCGCTAAAGTCTTACGCGATAGAGTTCTGGTGATTTTCAAGTTCGCATCCTTTCCGGTCCGAGGTCCGGTGCTGTTGAATCAATCAGTGCGTCCACTCTAACTAAATGGACACATGTCTTTGCCGTGGTTAACTCGCTATCACATCCGAATGCCCGTAAGGGCCGCGTAAAAAATTCATAAAGAGTACATAAAGACTTTTGAACATGACGGCTTTATTACGCGGGACCACTCTAATCTTGAGACTCCGAACCGTGTTGCACTCAGAGAATTGCCCTCTTGTTCACTCTCATGACTTGGAATTCAGCTCAGGCGATAGACGAACAGTAAAGGCAGTCATGAATCGAGTCCAACTCGTATTTCATCTAGTCTCCATCAGGCTCTTCAATACCGCGCGTCGAGAGTTGCACGATGTCTAAGCCTGGCAGTTCAACTTCGCCGCGATGGCCGGGACACTCCCCGCCACCGGCCGAAGAGCGCGTCACGAGGCATTCTTCGCCGCGCTCACCTTATGGTCTGAGTCGAAGGACATTAGAACGAACCGCTTTAGTCGGCTTTCACGCAGCGAGGGGACACAGCGGGGAACAGAACTGTTTGTGGCGTGTCCGTTCCGAGACATAGGTAACAGAACGTTCCGGAGACATAGGTTACACTTTTCGGCCCGAAGGGGGCCGAGAGGTGATGCTATGGAAGGAGAGTTCTGTGATGGACGAACGAATGAGGTTTGTGATCCGGCTCAAGGACGGCGAGACGATGGCTTCGCTGTGTCGGGAGTTCGGCATCTCGCGTAAGACCGGCTACAAGATCTTCGAGCGTTACGAGCAATGCGGATTGGAAGGATTAAGTGACCGAGCTCGCCGGCCCTTCCGCTATGCCAACCAGTTACCCGAGCAAGTCGAGGCGGCCATCGTGAGCGCCAAACGGGAGAAGTCGCACTGGGGCGCGCGCAAGATCCGCGAGCGTCCCTTGCGGCGTCTGCCGCATGACATTAAGGCTCCCGCTGCGTCCACCACTCGTCGGCCTCTTGAAGGTAAGACACAGCGAGGTTGGCGGCTTTATCAGTGGGCGTTCCGTCGTCAAATCTAAACCAGTGTCCATCCTCTTCGGGCCTTGGGGCGCCGAGCCGTGGCCGGTTCGGAGGGTATACATCCCATGCCCTCACCCAATTAGGAGCGATATGCTTACCCCACGGCATTGTGACGCCTTCCGGTGCGCATTTGAAAATCTCGATCACGGATCCTCCGCCCCAGCGGTCGAACTGAACCGTCAGAAGGTCGATCCGTTCGGCATCGGCCGTCTAAAGTGCGGCAGTGATCCCCTGAATCCACGTTCTCTGAGCGCTGGCACGAAGATACTCTTCAGAGACGAAAGCATGTCGTCTCATTTCATAGGGAACCTGCCATGTTAGCGCGGAATGGACCGATAGTGGGTCAAGTAGCGAAACCAGGCAATTGAGCTCATCCACCTTAACGAGGAGACTCCACAAACCGAAACCGCCTTCTTGACATAGCCTGCTAAAATAGATTTTTGAGTGATCGGTTAGTGGCTTTGCCGTACCCGCCCGGCTGGTGGAACGTACTAAATCGAAAAGATAATGGCTCTAAGTCTTTGATTTATAAATACTTTACTAGCAAGTCCTTATTCCTCAAAGACCTGGCGTTCCACGACCTTCTAAGTCTTTGAGTTTATTAGATCGAAGGGGGAGTGGGTAGGGTAACGGGTAATCCATCTTCCCGTTTTGGGAATTTTTCTTCGCCAAACTCTCCATATCGAGGACTCATTTTTTTGACCGCCAAACCAGGTTTTGCCACTCGTGCCATCCATGCTGGACAGGAACCCGATCCTCTGACCGGAGCTGTCAGCGCGGCCATCTACTTGACCTCAACCTACGCGCAAGAAGAGATCGGCAAGAATAAAGGTTACGAATACGCTCGCGTCTCGAACCCGACTCGCGACCGGTTGGAGACGAACCTGGCCGCGCTCGAAGGCGGAATCGCTGCGAAAGTTTTCGGCAGTGGAATGGCGGCAATCAACGCTGTCGCTACCATGCTCAAAGCAGGCGACCACGTTGTCGCAGGCCATAATCTTTATGGAGGAACGCCGCGCCTGTTCAATCAGGTGCTGGCTAATTTTGGTCTCACATTCACCTACGTCGATACCTCCAACGTCAACAACATCGAGCGCGCATTACAGAAGAACACCCGCCTCGTTTTTCTGGAGACGCCGACGAACCCGCTCATGGAACTTTGCGATCTCCGCGCCATCAGCGATCTCAGCCATCAGCGCGGAGTCGAAGTCGTGGTCGACAACACCTTCATGTCGCCGTACTTCCAGCGTCCCATCGAACTAGGCGCCGACATGGTAGTCCACTCCACCACAAAATTTCTCAATGGACACAGCGACGGCCTCGGCGGAGTCGTAGTCTGCACCAAGCCCGAGCAGGCGGAAAAATTGGCCTTCCTGCAAAAAGCCGCCGGAGCCATCCTCTCTCCCTTTGAATGTTGGCTGATTCTGCGCGGCGTGAAGACGCTGGCCGTCCGCATGGAGCAGCACGACCGCAGCGGCCGCAAAGTAGCCGATTATCTTGCGCAGAACAAAAAAGTGCAGAAAGTTTTCTATCCCGGACTCCCCGATCATCCCCAGCACGAATTATCCAAGCGCCAGATGTCAGGTTTCGGATCGATGATCACCTTCGAAACCGGATCGCTAGACAACGCAAATAATATGCTGCGCGCCGTCCGCGTCTGCTGTCTAGCCGAATCTCTAGGCGGAGTCGAAACCCTGATCTCCCATCCCGCGACCATGACCCATGCCGGTATAGGCGAAGAAGGCCGCAAAAAAATCGGCATCACCGACGGCATGGTAAGAATCTCCGTAGGCATCGAAGACGTCGACGATATCCTCGCCGATCTGGACCAGGCGCTCGAAAAAATCTAGCCATCAGCCGTCAGGTAAATCGCTTTTCCTGATGGCTGACGGCTGACGGCTATTTCACTGACTCTCCCATCCACTCCAAATACGCCGCGCTCCCATCCTCAATCCCAATCTCGATGCACTCCGGCAGTTCGTACGAATGCAACTCACTCAAAGCCTCGCGCACGCGATCAAAAATCTCGACCGTAGTCTTGATCACCAGCAGCCACTCCGCAGCCGTTTCCACCTCCCCGTGCCAGCGATACACCGATTCAACCTGCGGAACGATATTCACGCAAGCCGCCAGTTGCCGCTCGACCAGCGTTTGCGCGATGCTGCGGGCCTCTTCCAGCGAACCGCACGTCGTCAGCACCAGCCGCTTGTCGGTCATATAGAATTAGGAACCTAAGTTTACTCGCATCACCGTTCCCTCGCATCCACGATTCCTTGCCGCCGCTTCCTCAACAAATAGCAGCCGATCGATTTGCCAAAGTTGGTTCCCTCTATCTATGTGTGAGAACTTCTGCTTGACGCCGGAAGTCAAACAGAAGTTAACTGAGAAGTGACGTCGCGATCCGAGCGACTTTCATGGCACGAAAGTTGCCTTGGCGGTGCGAATCGGCCTCAAGCTGGTTCTAGCCGACGGATCATGGCTCTGCTGCCGGCTCTCGGGCACCGAGCCGGTAGTGCGCGCCTGCAGTGAAGGCGCAGCGGGAAGGCCTCGCCAAGTTGAGCGCGGCAGCAAAAGCATGGATCTTCGACTAGGACCAATATCGCGAATGCGCATCCTTCCACAAAGAGAGGAAGAACTGCGCGCCGCCCCAGGTCAGGCGATAGGTCAAACGATGGGCCAGGCCCTGGGTCAGGCAATGGGTCAGGCCGTGGGTCAGGCAATGACGAACGCGCCTCGAGTCGAGGCCGCCGCCGCGCGCTGGGTCGAACGCACCCGCCCAGTGTGGTCGTGGCTCGAAAACGAGTGGCGCCGTCTGGGAACCGCCGCCGCCGTCCTCCTCATCTGCGGAATCCTTCTCCACGCCATGTTCGGAGCTAACGGCATGGTCATCTACCGCCAGAAGCGCTCTGAGATGCAGACGCTGCAACAAGAGGTCGATCGCCTGCACAAAGAAAACAATCAGCACGTAGGCGAGATCAAAGCCCTCAAGTCCGATCCCGCCGCCATCGAGAAGGAAGCCCGCGAGCAACTCCACTACACTCGTCCCGGAGAAGTTATCCTGGTAGCTCCCGACCCTCCCTCCAAACCCTCCACCGGCCGGGTAAGCAACAGCAAGTAGAGCCGGTAGATAGTGATTCGGCGCCTCCGCATCGGCACGTGTAGAGAGGGGGCTTGCCCGTCTAGGATCAAACCAGAATCCGCCCCGAGCACGAACGAATTGCAGCGACTTCAGTCGTGCCCCCACCCGCATGACAAAAAATTTTCCCTCCTGTGATACAGTGCATCCATCGCATCAACTGTGGGGACAACCTGAAGGAGGTTTGCCATGCGGAAAATTCTCTCGTTGTTACTGGCGGCTGCGTTCATCGTGGCCATGTCTTCGCTCTCCTTTGCCGGCGGCGTTGAAACCGTGAACGGATGGGTCAGCGATTCCAAGTGCGGCGTTAAGGGAGCCAACGCCGATGCCGAAGCATGCACCAAGAAATGCATAGCGGCCGGCGCCAAGCCGGTAGTCGTGACCGACAATGACCAGAAAGTTCTGAACGTAGAGAATCCCGACGCGCTCAAAGATCACTACGGACATCACGTAGCCGTAACCGGCCACGTCAGTGGCGATAAGATTCACGTAGAAAGTGTGAAGATGCTGTAGGAAGTGGATGGAGAAGTAAGAGAGATCAAAAGGTGCGGGATCAAATCCCAGCACCTTTTTCTTTTTCTCACGAATTTTCTCCGGCAATTTCTCCCAGAATTGCCCCTAGAGTTGTCATCCTGAGCGAAGCGAAGGACCTGTTTCTTACCCGACTTGTCATCCTGAAGCTTTTTGTCGGCCTACCGCACCACGCCTTCCAGCGGAGAACTAGCCGTGGCATAAAGTTTCCGCGGCATTCGTCCGGCCAGATAAGCCTGTCGCCCCGCAAGCACGGCATGCTTCATAGCCTCGGCCATCAGCACGGGCTCTTGCGCTCCGGCGATGCCAGTGTTCATGAGGACCGCATCATAGCCAAGTTCCATGGCGATGGCGGCATCGGAAGCCGTGCCCACGCCTGCGTCCACAATCAGCGGAACACCCGTGATCAGCTCCCGCAAAATGCGCAGGTTGGCGGCATTCTGAATTCCCAGCCCGCTGCCGATCGGAGCGCCCAAAGGCATCACCGCCGAAGCGCCCGCGTCCACCAGCCGTTTCGCGAACACGATGTCATCGGAGGTATAGGCCAGCACCGTAAATCCTTCTTTAGCCAAAACCCCGGTAGCCACAAGCGTGGCCTGCACGTCGGGATAAAGCGTGGCCTGATCGCCGATGACCTCCAGCTTGATCCAGTCGGAGAGCCCGACCTCCCGTGCCAGTCGCGCCGTTCGGATCGTGTCATCCGCCGTGTAGCATCCGGCGGTGTTCGGCAAAAGAAAATATTTGTTCGGATCGATGTAATCGAGCAGCGACTCTTTGCTGCGATCGAGGTTGACGCGCCGCACCGCCACCGTCACCATGTCAGCCCCGCTAGCTTCGAGCGCGCGAGCCGTCTCCTGAAACGATTTATATTTCCCCGTCCCCACAATCAACCGGGACCGGAATTCTCTGCCAGCAATAATCAATGAGTCCGTCATAGTTTGTTATTGTACGGCGAGTGTCAGCGAATCAGATAGTGGAGCGATGCCGACGCTAAGTTTGGAATTGTTTTGAAAGGGAACGGCTTCGGGGGGCTGGCCCAACCTTCCGGTGACACCACCACCCAGCGGTTGCCCCATCCTTCGCGTTCTTTGCGAAGGGTGGGAGCCCGTGCGGACGGCACAATAAGCTTCGCTTTTCACGCCGCGTCTGCTCGAAACGAAATCTTTCCCCAGCCCTGATTCACGCCCACCGCTCCCGACTCGGAGAGGAAGCGCTCGCGGCTCCGTGCCGAGCGTAGAAGCGGCCGACGACGATAGCAAGAACACGTGATAAAGTGCAAGTGACCAGCGCCGTAGTGGCGATGCCAGCCGCGCGGCATGACCAGGAATATGCTATCAGCCGCATCGCGGCCCACCCTTGCAAAAAACGCAAGGATGGGGCAGCCACGTTTCGTTATGGGAAAGGAAACAGAGCGCGGGGAAGGGTGGGCCAGCCCCCGTTAAGGCAGCACTCAACCGCGGCCGAACGAAACTAGCATCGTCTCCTGCTTCGTCGCCGTCAGTTCGAAGCGCGAATCCCGAGCTAGCACAAATCATGCAACTTTATGTGGATCGCTTTAATCGACGCGACTGGGACGGCGTGCGTGAATTGATCAGCGCCGACGCCCGGCTCAACGTTCTCGATAGGTTCGCCGGGAAGTTCGCGGACGCACCATTACTTCTTCAACTATGATCGGTGGCCGTGGCCTTGGAAACTGGCGCTGGGCGAGGTGGATGGGGAACCGGTGCTCATTGTTTTGCAACGCGGTGCCGACACATGGACATCATACTCGGTCATTCGTATGAAGGTGAGCGGCCAAAAAATCGGGCAAATTGTGGACTACGTTCACTGCCCGTGGATGATCCACGTCGCCACCTCCATCTCGCTCTTTGGAGGTGGCGAGACGCACGCGATTTAACCCGATGCCCTCGCCCAATCGGCAAGGCTGATGGCAAGAATGACTGTGAGAACGCGTTTCCAGAAATTCCCCTAGCTTGGCGGTCGCCTTGAATTGCCGAATCGGATCCAGTTCCTTGAACGCTGACGTGAACGCATTCGAGAGACTCCATATCGTTCGCGGCATCAGAGGGCTGAGTTGCTACTCCTGGTCCAAAGAAAAGAGGTTTCAATGTGGTGCACGACAGAGGCCATAAGGAGTGGAATGACAACTAGACTTAACAGCTTGATCAAATCGCTATTCCGTCTCGCTGCAGTACTCGTGCTACTCGCGGTTCCGGGTTTGACCGGAGACGCTGCGACACCGAGGCCCTTCTCTCGCACCGAGGCCACTGCCATCATCGCCAACGCGCGCAAAATTGTGACCCCGAATGGCATCGAACAGCTAGAGAAAGTTCGCATCGGCGGTATCGATCAATGGGTCTCGATTCGCGGTCGTGACAAGCGCAACCCCGTGCTTCTGTTCATCCACGGTGGACCGGGTTACGTTTCGATGCCCATGAGTTGGTGGTTCAGCCGCGACTGGGAGGAATATTTCACCGTCGTGCAATGGGATCAGCGCGGCGCTGGCAAGACATACCTTCTGAATGATCCGGCCAAGATCGCGCCCACCTTGACTCTTGAGCGCATGGTAGATGATGCAGAAGAGATGGCCGATTGGACTCGCAAGGAATTGGGTAAAAAAAAGATCTTCGTATTGGGACATTCTTGGGGCAGTTATCTAGGCTTGCAGTTGGCCAAGCGCCATCCCGAATGGTTGTACGCCTACATCGGGGTAGGCCAACTTACCGATGGTCCAGAGAGCGAACGCCGCGGTTGGGCTTTCGCCATTGACGCTGCCCGCCATGCAGGGAATTCAGAAGCAGTCCATCAATTGGAAGCTATCGCTCCTTACTTTCCGCCTGGTCACCCCTCCTCACTGAAAGACATCTACACTCAACGAAGGTGGCTGGATCTGTATGGGGGAGTGATGGCGCACCGTGACGGCAATTCCGCCGAGAGTGGTCTTGCGCGTCTGTCCCCGGATTATACGGATGAGGAGATTTCTCATATCTGGGAAGGCAACGACTTCTCCGAGCAATACCTTCTTGCTCAAGTCCTGAGTCTCAATTTTGCCGACATTCGAAAACTGGACTGTTCATTAATCATCTTTGCCGGTCGTTATGACGTCAATGTGAATTCCCAGGTAGCGGCTAAGTGGTTCGCGAAGGTAAACGCACCATCCAAGCGACTCGTGTGGTTCGAGAACTCGGCGCATCTTCCGATGACCGAGGAGCCAGGGAAATTCTTGATCTCTCTAGTGCGCTACGCTCGGCCGATAGCGGAACGAGCCGGCGACGCTTCATCCAAAGAACCTTAAAGTTCGGGGCTGGCCCAGCCTTCCCCGCGCTCTGTTTTTCCTTTCCCATAACGAGACGCGGCTGCCCCATCCTTGCGTTTTTTTGCAAGGATGGGCCGCGATGCGGCTGATAGCATAATCCTGGTTGTGCCGCGCGGTTTGCATCGCTATTACGGCGCTGGTCACTTGCACTTTATCACGTGCTCTTGCTATCGCCGTCTGCCGCTTTTACGCTCGGCACGGAGCCGCGACCGCTTCCTCTCCGTGCTCGAACAGACTCGCAAGCGCTACCGCTTCGTGGTGGTAGGGTATGTGGTGATGCCAGAGCATATCCATCTGCTGCTGAGCGAACCGGAAGTCGGGACTCCTTCGACGGTAATGCAAGTGTTGAAACAGCGCACCGCCCGCGCAATGTTGCCGAAAATCAAACGGTGCGATCCGCGGCAAACCAAGTTGTTCGGGAAGACACTCGGGCGCGCGCCGTTCCGGCAGACGCGCTTCTATGAATTCACGGTTTGGACGGAGAAGAAGCGGGTAGAAAAACTGCGGTATATACACCGCAATCCGGTAAAGCGAGGCCTGGCAGCGGCGTCGGAAGATTGGCGCTGGAGCAGTTATCGCGTCTATTTTCTCGACGAGTCGGGACCGGTGGGCGTGAATCAGGGCTGGGGAAAGATTTCGTTTCGGGCGGACGCGGCCTAAGAAGTCAAGCTGCTGGTGCCATCCGCACGGGCTCCCACCCTTCGCAAAAACCGCGAAGGATGGGGCAACCACTGTGTGGTGGTGTCACCGGAAGGCTGGGGCCAGCCCTCCTTCGCTCTTATCGAGGCGCACCCGGCCGTTGAGGCGCAGGAAGTCGGGCGAGACGAACCCATCGCTCCACCAGCGAAACTCAACCCGTCTCCGTCTCCGCCTTCTCGTACATCTCGTCGATCAGTGGCCGGTACCGATCTTCAATCCCGCGCCGCCGCACCTTGAAGGTGTGCGTCATCGTTCCATCCGCCGCCGAGAATTCTTCGGCCACCAGCAGCACACGTTTCAAGCGTTCGAAGCGCGCCATGTTCCGATTCAGTTCTTCGACAATGCCTTCATACAGCGCTTGCACCTTGACGTGCTCCACCAGCGCTTGCCGCGAATCAAATGTAACCTGGTTCTCCCGCGCCCAGTCCTCGAGAACAGGGAAGTGCGGCGAGATCAGCACCGCCGGAAACTTACGCCGGTCGCCAAGCACCACTGCCGTTCCAATCAGTGGATTCAGCTTCAGCGAACTCTCAATCGGCTGCGGCGCGATGAACTTGCCGCCCGAAGTCTTGATCAGATCTTTCTTGCGATCGGTGATGGAGAGATAGCCGTCGGCATCGATTTGCCCGATGTCTCCGGTCTTGAACCAGCCGTCGACAAACGCCTCACGCGTCTCGTCGGGACGGTTCCAATAACCCTTGAACACCGATGGCCCGCGCACCAGAACCTCGCCATCGTTGGCGATGCGCACTTCGACGTTATGCAGAGGACGGCCGACTGTTCCCAGTTTGTGCTCCGCCGGAGTGTTAACCGCGATCACCGGCGAAGTCTCCGTCAGCCCGTAACCTTCGTGAACAGGAATTCCAATGTCGGCATACCACTCAGCCAGTTCGCGACCCAGCGGCGCGCCTCCGGAAATGAACTCCTCGGCGTGCCCGCCCATCCCCGCGCGCACCTTCGAGAACACAAGCCGGTCCGCGATCTTCATCGTGAAAGAAATTTCCGCCGGTTTCTCCCCGGCCATAATCTCATCGCGGTGAGCGCGCCCCACTGAAACCGCCCAGCGGTAAATCGTGTTCTTCGGAAACCCCAAAGTCTTCAGGATCACCTGCTGTCGAATCTTTTCGTAAATGCGCGGCACGGCAATAAAGATGTTGGGGTGCACCTCCTCCAAAGCCCGCGCCAGATAGGCGATGTCAGGACAATACGCCAGCACGACTCCGCGATAGAGCAACGCGAAATCAACATGCCGCGCCGTCACATGCGAGAGTGGCAGAAACGACAAACTCAATTCTTCCTTGTTGCCGAATCCAAACCCCTCCATCGAAGACGCGATATTCGACGCCATGTTGCCGTGCGTCAACATCACGCCCTTGGGAGTGCCGGTCGTGCCCGACGTATAAATGATGGTTGCCAGGTCGTCAGGTTGAACCGCACGCGAGCGGGCATCAAACTCGGGATCAGCCTCGGCCGGCCCCTGCAGCATCAATTCCCGCATGTGGACAGCGGCCGCGCTTCCGCCCACATCCGTCACGTCGTCCATCACGTCGTCCATAACTAGGACGCGCTCGACTGGCGTTTGGCGCTGAATGCTGAGAACTTTGTCCAGTTGGCTCTTGGTCGACACCGCAATCACGCGCACTCCCGCGTCGTTGAGAATGTAAGCGGTCTGCTCGGCTGTTTGTGTCGAATAAATAGGAACCGTAACCGCGCCCAGCGCCAGCGCCGCGAAATCGGTGATCGTCCATTCGGGACGGTTCTCACTAAGAATGGCAACTCGATCGCCGCGCCCGATGCCCCACGCTTCCAGCGCCCGCGCCAGGCCCACAATGTTGCGGTAAATCTCCTGCGAGGAAATCGGCATCCACCCCGAAGCCTGGCGTTGCAGCATGACCCGATTACGCTGTTTCGCGCACACGGCCAGCAAAATGTCGTTAAGAGTCTGAAGACTCATACTCGGTTTGTGTGGTGGCGGGGCTGTGCCCCGCAAGGACGGCTGAAGCCCGTCTGCACAGATAATTGTACGCAGTCGGCAGAGTGCAAAAAAGCGCTTTCACCAATCATCACACACATCGGTGATGCTTTGACCGCGTCCTTCGTAACAAGGTAGGCTGGAGAAGTTTCTCCGGAGGATTTCCATGCAACGAAAAATAGTTTCCCGAATCGTGGGGACATGGCTGCTCCTGGCGATCCTGGCCTGCCCGCTGCTTCAGGCTCAGGATAATAAGCCGGCGCCCGCACCCCCGAAGCTCAAAGTGGGCGACGTCGCTCCCGACTTCACCCTGAAATATTTCGATGGCACCGATCTGAAGGACGTTACCCTGAGCCAGTATCGCGGCAAGAGCAACGTCGTGCTCGCCTTTTACGTCTTCGCCTTCACCGGTGGTTGAACCGCGCAAATGAAGGCCTTCCAGCAGAACCTTAAACAACTGGAAGCCGCCGACACCCAGGTCGTGGGTGTAAGCATGGATAGTCCCTTCGCCAACAAAGCCTTTGCCGATCAAATCGGCGTGACCTTCCCGCTGGCCAGCGATTGGGGCGGAGAAGTCACCAGAGAGTACGGCATCTACGTAGACAAATATAAAGCCGCCAGGCGAATCAATTTCCTGATCGGCAAAGACGGCAAAATTCTGGAGGAGCAGGTCGACCGCGAAGCCATCGATCCGAAGAAAATCGTCGACGCTTGCGAGCGCAAGAAATTGAGCCGTTGAAATGGGGGAGGAATAGGAAATTGAACTGAGTAATTAAAAAGACAAAAAGTGCGCGTGCGCGTACTGACCGCGAAGCAAGTTCCACCCCGCCTGACTGTGTTATTCTTTTCCTGCGGGGTGGAGCAGTCTGGTAGCTCGTTGGGCTCATAACCCAAAGGTCGGTGGTTCAAATCCACCCCCCGCAACCAACGCAATCATAAGGTTTACGGGCAATTCGGCACTTGCAGCGACTGTCCAAAACTGTTCAATAAGGGGAACTGGCTCACAGTTCCCCTTATTTATTGAATGAAGGCCTCTTGATTGGCAGGCCTTTGCAAGAGGCGTAGCACGATTGGGCGAGAGTCTGAAGTAGTACCACAAACGCCACAGCGGAAACTTGGTGCGGGCGGAGGGAGTTGAACCCTCATGGGCCGTTTAAGCCCTGCGGATTTTCATACCGTCTACGGCTTTCGCCGCCCGGACGTGACGCTCTTAGAGAGCTCACGCCAGGTTTGCGGTCTGGACTATCCCTTCACCATCCCCCGAAAAGTTCGGAGCTTAGGTGCTGCCCGTCTAGTCTCTACACCTTCCCGGCGGTGTCTCTCCGGGCTTGGCTCGGGATCGCCATTTAAGGTTTCCCCGAATTTGAGCAGTTCTGCATCGCCGGTTTCCCAGGCGAGCACTCAAGTTTTCCTTAAGTCCGCTGCGTATGCCATTCCGCCACGCCCGCGCGCGGCTGCCTGACTGCATTTCTATCATAGGGCAGATTCGCCTGGATTTACACGTCCGTCACCACAATGAAAATATTGGAAGCTCTCGACATGTTCACATGACACAGTATTGCGTGAAATCAGCGTACTTGTTGAACGCGACGAAAACGCTGGCTGGAACCTCAGCTCTGGTCTAGAGGTCGAGCATGATCCATGTTGGCGCGTGGTCGCTCGCGTTTTCCTGGCCACGCGCCCATCGGTCAACCCCGCCGTCCACCAGTCGGTCCGACAAATTCGGGGAGAGCAGAAAGTGATCGAGTCGCATGCCTTTGTCCTTCTGCCACCGTTCAAATTTGTAATCCCAGAATGTCCAGAGCGGCCCCTCCGGATGTAGCTTCCGCATGGCGTCGGTCCAGCCTTGAGCCAGCAAACGCTCAAAGGCCTGTCGGCTCTCGGGTTGGATTAACGCGTTGTTGTCCAATTCCGATGATCGAGTCGGATAGATGTCCTGCGGTGTCGGCACGACATTGTAGTCACCGGCCAATACCACGGGCGCTCCGCTCGCCATCAGTTCGGAGGCGTGGGCAATGAGGCGCTCAAACCAGGCCAACTTGTAATTGAATTTCGGTCCAGGCTGCGGATTCCCATTGGGGAGGTAAATGGAAGTGATCAGCACTCCCTGAACCGCCGCT
Organism: uncultured Acidobacteriaceae bacterium; assembly: GCA_963775845.1. Classification (GTDB taxonomy): domain Bacteria; phylum Acidobacteriota; class Terriglobia; order Terriglobales; family Acidobacteriaceae; genus Acidiflorens. Next base: position 1,763,348 of record CAVZKN010000003.1, read on the forward strand.
TCAATGTAACGAGCTTGATGGTCTTCATGATTAAGATCTCGAGGATTTCCCGGCAAGCTCGTGCGAGTCAGCACGGGAACCTGGTTTCGCGCGAGAATGGCCACGCCGTTCCAGGAGCGCTCGCCTTGCCAGACCGCTTCGTACCCGAGAGTACGAAGGGCATTCACGGGAAAGGCTTCCTGCTCTGCCTTCAGCTCTTGGAGGCTAACCACGTCCGGTTCAGCTTTCGCCAACCAAGCCAGAAGGTTGTCGAGCCGCTTATTGATGTTGTTAATGTTGAAGGTGGCGACTTTCACTGAGTCCCTTTCTGTCGCTCATTCTCTCTGCCAAGCGACTTCTAAAGTAGACGACGAACTATCCTCAGCTCGTTTCTCGAGTTTCGCTTTCCAATCTTGATTTGCCATTGTGACTCCCGCCTGAGGTCCGGCTTTTAGGCGGGCGAATGCACGGCGAATACAATTAATTACACATCAACACTATATTAGACATAACGATAGCAATCGTATCATCCTGATTGAATAAGATTTGTATTTTTCTAACTATTTGTAATTCAAATGATAATTCCATGCTGTATATGTTTGTAAACAAGTAGTTTATACAGTGATATAATTGCGCAGTGAAATCACATTCCATTAGGATTCCGCTCAGACGGACACGAATAGCCGCGAGGATTTCATTTCTAAGCTATCCCACTTGCGCACGATTCAGAATAATAATATTGCTATCTAAAAACAATTGACTTGACAGCTAACTATCAAGCGTGTTGAAATTCTTGCAGGGCCGAACCTCGGGCGGGAGTCACAATGGCAAATCAAGATTGGAAAGCGAAACTCGAGAACGAGCTGAGGATAGTTCGTCGTCTACTCGCACTCGCACTAACACAAGGGAAGCCGAAGGGTCAACAGATTCAGCTGTTGTCTGATGCCGGGATGGAACGCCAAGAAATCGCGCAGCTGGTTGGCACAACGGTGGGAACGGTGAGTGTTGAGGTCTCGAATCTTAAGAAGCGGAGGTCAAAAGATACACGTGGCAGAAGAACCGAAGACTGAACTGGAAAAAATCGTTGAGGGCTCTGTTGCTCGTTAACTTGGAGCCGCTCAAGCAGAAACAGCAGATCACCATTTTAGACAAGGCGGGCTTCGGTCAATCGGAGATCGCGGAGGTCGTCGGGTCTACGTCGAAAGCTGTGAGCGTTCGGCTTGCGGAAATTAGAAAAGAAGCTCGCAAGGGCAAATCGAAGTGAGGAGAGTTGTGTGATGGACAAAGATATTCGGGGTCAAATTCTAGCAACCCTGCAAGACTTGCTCATTTTTCAAATGGCCGCCAAGGGGGTTCCCCAAACTCAGATTCGCGAAGCGGTCGGACTGGACATGAACCGAGTAGGTCGGATCGCAAAGCTGGCGAAGAAGTCTTCGAAATCGGAGGAATGAGATATGGCTGAACTCTCTGACGTGGTAAAGCGCCTCGACGCGATTACCGCGTTGCTCGTTTTTCTTTTGCCCGAACCATCGGAGCGGCGCTCATTGCGCGACCAGATAAGACTGTTCGACGAGGCTGGCCTGGCTCCGTCAGAAATCGCGAAGATCGTGGACAGGCCGCAGCCAGCAGTCAACTCGGAACTCGCAAGGATTCGCGGAAAGAAAGCCAAGAAACGTGGGACTAAGGAGTAAAGCGAATGCCAACTGAAGGGACAGAACGACTGATTGAGCTTTTGGGTAATTCTCCATGCCACAGCCCGTTCTCGATCTCGGCTCAAATCTCGAGGAGAACCTGAAAGGTGGTCCGAAACACTTAGCATCGACCTCAATCCAAGGTCAGGGACAAATTAGACATGCCGACCGATGACGACGTGAGAGACGACATTAGACAAATTCGGAACGACCTAGATCGAGTTCGGCAGGACATCGACAGCATCAACCGTGTCCAGGTCATATCGAACAGCGCGGCGATACTCGCGGACATCAAGAGAATCGTTGGCAAGAGCAAGTTGATGGTCGCTGCCCTGTTTCTGACGAAAGAGTGGATGGGGTCGAGCGACTTGGCGGGGCAGTTGCGCATCAATCAGGCCAACCTCGACAAAGTGGTCAACAACCTAGTTGAGAGTGGACTGCTCTACCGAGAAAAGAGAGGCAAGGCGGTTTACTACAAGAGGGCCACGAGGATCGACCTGATCGGCTTTGAGGGGCGGTCAGAGTTTACATCGGTCTTCGAAGCTTGGAAGGAAAACTCCGACTAGCGCCGCGCGGAGCAGTGGTCTGCAAAAAGGCGATTCGCATATGAACACTGAAGAGTTCGAGAAGGCGACAGAAAAAGACCTGCGACGGAACGCCAACGAGTGTTTTGACAAGCTCAGGGACAGTGGCAGCCAAGAATGGCCAGCCCTGCTTCTGTCGGCTCGGTTCTATATGGATGAGATTGAGCGTCGGGAAAACGACCGCGTCGCGAAGCGCGATCTTGTGCTTGAACTCGTGGTCATCCTTCTGATCGGACTCGAGCTCTATTTTGGCATCACGGGCGGCAACGCGCAGCTGGACGTACTTCAGAAGCTGGACGCGAGCGCCGGTCATACAGCTGCTGCAGTGGCGACGCTAGCGGAGGAACAGAAGGCCACGCTCGCGGCCATGGAGCGCCTGGAAAAAACGACGCAGGACCAGTTCCATCATCCCATAGCTTCCAAAAAGCCGGCTACGAGTAAGGAGACAACACCATGACCAACGACGAGGTTTTCACGACAATCCAACAGCAGAATGAGGCCATTATCAACCTCCTCGCGCGGCTTGCATGGACGCCAGAGAAGGTTGCCGAAATCGCCACCCGAGGGAAGCGATTTCCGGAGGCCTATATTAAAGCCTACAACGCCCTGGATGGGTCGAAAACTGTAACTCACGTTGCCAAACTCGGAGGGGTAACGCAACAGACGATGTCCGTCATGCTGCAGTCATGGCTTGACGAGGGCATCGTCTTGAACGTCGGGACTGACGGCCAGCCAAAGTACAAGCGGCTGATGAGGATTCCGGAAGTCCGGAAAAAGGGGAGGCGCGATGCCACTCACGATCAATAACGACGATGTGCCAGAACGCCGACGCAAAGCTGAATCAGATGCTTCTGCGCGCGACCGTGCCGGCAGAGCTAAATCCTTGCGTCCGTTAGGAAACCAGTCGGCCCGTCCGTACGGGCCCTCATAGATATCAAGCCGATTGCACCAAGCAGGAAGTCGATAAAACGAATTGATAGGGGGCCGCAATGCCAGAAACCGATCACACGGAAAAGCTCTTGCGCCAGCTCGGAGAGAAGTTAGATGTGCTGATCAAAGTGATCAGCATACAAGTGGGAGCAGACAAGAGCACAACCGAGCGGGCGCGCTTGCTTAAGATGGCGGGCCTCGACAACCGCACGATAGCGGATGTACTTAACACCTCGCCCAATACCGTCAGCGTCTTGACTGCGAATCTTCGGACTCCAAGGAGGAAATCGTGAAGGCAAAAGACGAGACAGTACAAAGTGATCGCATCGAGAAGCTGCTGGCGATGCTTGTAGTCCAAAACATGAAGGGAGCGACGCAGGCTGACAAAGCTCTCCAGTTGAGTATTGCGGGCTTCACAAACGTAGAGATTGGAAATTTGCTCCAAACGAACCCCGCAGTGATCGCCTCCAACCTGTATGCCGAAAGGAAAAAGAAGAAGAAGGTGAAGTAGAACATGCCAATCGTACGCGACTTTAGGAACTATTCTTTTCAGGCCGGCAGAGTTGACCGCTGCGCAAAAAATGTCGGAGGCAAGCTGTACTGGAAGCTCTATGCTCTCGAAAACACGGTTCGAATAGTCATAAACTCCGTTCTCCTAATCCAGATTGGACAGCAGTGGTGGACAACGGCTGTTGCCCCTCCAGTTCGAACCAGGGCTCAACGACGCAGGAATCAGGCTGCGGCAAGGCCCCAGCACGCGAGCCCCGGAGCCCACGACATTTATCTTATTGGTCTGTTCGAGCTAATCGAAATTTTGCGAGTGAACAGCCACCTTTTCCTACCCATAATCCCCGAAACCAACCAGTGGGTAGTTACCCTGGAAGGCATTCGACCATCACGAAATCTGGTGGGGCACATGAACTTCCCGAATGCCTACGACCGGACAGCAATCGATGGCGCATACAGACAACTGCCTAACCTCGTCGCTCGCCTGAGCGGTCAAAACATTCCGATCGCCATTCCTTAAGTCAAATCCTGCCGTGAGACGTTGCGATGGGGGCTAAACTCCAAAGCAACCCACTGCACAAACCCTACGAATAAATCCCCGGCGCCTCATGTCCAAGCTTCTGCACGTACTCAACGTACGACCCCGGATAAACAGTGGGATGGCGGTCCGTGCCGCTCTCACCGCCCAGTTCCAGCACACGTGAGCCGAGACCGCGAAGGAACATGCGGTCATGCGATACAAAAATCATGGTGCCTTCAAAATCCTTCAGGGCGTCCACCAGCATCTCCTTGGTCGCAAGATCCAAGTGATTGGTGGGTTCGTCGAGCACCAGGAAGTTCGGCGGATTGTGGAGCATGCGTGCTATGGCCAGCCGCGATTTTTCTCCGCCAGAGAGTGCGCGGATCTTCTTATCCACGTCTTCGCCGGAGAACTGGAATGCTCCCGCCAGATTCCGCAGCGCCCCGATACCGTCCTGGGGGAAATCCTGTTGCAACTGTTCGCTGACGGTGAGATCGGAATTGAGCAACTCCAAAGACTGTTGCGCGAAGTAGCCCATCTGCAGGCTGGCGCCGAGCCGCACGCTTCCGGCATCAGGAGCAGTGGCCCCGGCAATCATCTTGAGCAGCGTTGTCTTACCGGCGCCGTTTCTTCCCATGACGGCCCAGCGTTCTCCGCGGCGGATAGTGAGATTGAACCCCTCGTAAATCACGCGCGGGCCGTAACTCTTGTGCAGATTCTCAATAACGGCCACTTGTTCGCCGGATCGTGGAGGAACGCGAAAGTCGAATTTCACGACTTGTCGTTTTTTTGGCAGTTCGATCTTCTCGATCTTGTCGAGCGCCTTGATGCGGCTCTGCACCTGGGCCGCTTTGGCGGCGTGCGTCCTGAAACGATCGATGAAGCGCTGCTCCTTGGCAAGCATGGACTGCTGCCGCGCAAACGCCGCCTGCTGATTGCTCTCTCGCACCGCCCGTTCGCGCTCGTAGAAGTCGTAGTCACCCGAGTACGTGACGATTTCGCCGCCATCAATCTCCGCAATCTTCGACACCAGACGATTCATGAATTCGCGGTCGTGCGAGGTCATCAGCAGCGCGCCGGGAAACGACTTGAGAAACTGCTCGAGCCAGATGATGGATTCGATGTCGAGATGGTTCGTCGGTTCGTCCATCAGCAATACATCCGGCATTCCGAGCAGGACGCGTGCCAGCGCAACCCGCATTTTCCATCCGCCCGAGAGAGCCCCCACGTCGCCGTCAATCTGATCATCTTTGAAACCAAGCCCATGCAGCACTTCACGTGCCTGCGATTCGAGCGCGTAACCGCCCAAATGCTCGTACTCCTCCTGCACGTGACCGAAGCGATCAAGAATGCGGTCCATCTCATCAGCCTTGTCAGGGTCGGACATTTCCCGCTGCAAGGCTTCGAGTTCGTGGTGCAGATCGCCAACGCGTCCGCTCCCTGCGATGGCTTCATCCAGCACCGAACGGCCCTGCATCTCCTCGACGTCCTGGCGAAAATAGCCGATCGTCATCTTCTTGGGAACTGAGACGGTGCCATCGTCAGGAGTTTCCTCGCCAACCACCATCCGGAAGAGCGTAGTCTTGCCCGCCCCATTAGGACCGACCAGCCCAACTTTTTCGCCAGGGTTCAACTGAAACGAAGCATCCACGAAAAGCAACTGCTTGCCATACTGCTTATTGATGTTTGAGAAAGAGATCATTTTGAGAGGTCATTTGAAAGAGCAACTCGCCGCACCGTGCCACTTCCAGTGTAGCCCGTCCAGAAAATTGCCAACGCTAGGCACGTTGGGGATCAGTGAACAGAAATCAGGCATCGCAAAATTACCACTTGACATCGCCCGATAATCCACTACCATACGGTTGTGGATAAATTGGACACAACATTTGCCGCGCTGTCTGATCCAACCCGGCGGGCAATGATCGAACGACTCTCGCATGGGCCTGCCTCTGTGCATGGATTAACGGAACCGTTTGCACTCTCGCAGCAGATGATTTCAAAACATATTGCCTACCTGGTGCGAGCGCGGATTGTGATCAAGACGAAGCGTGGACGAGAGAGTGTGTGCACGCTCAGGCCAGCGGCGATTAAGACAGTCAGCGAATGGGCGATCAGCTATCGCCGGTTCTGGGAAGAGAGCTTCGACAAACTGGAAGCAGTTGTAAATCAAATGAAGAAAGAGGAGGTCAGAGATGACAAAAAACACGGTTAACGAAATTGAGCGGATGGTTGTCACAAGAGTTTTTGATGCCCCACGCGAGCTGGTTTGGAAGGCGTGGACAGACCCAAAATACGTGATGCAGTGGTGGGGACCGAAGGGTTTTACTGCGCCCGTTTGTCAGATGGATTTTCGCGTGGGCGGAAAATCTCTCTTCTGCATGAGAGCGCCGGATGGGCAGGAGTTCTGGAATGCGGTTGAATACCACGAGATTGTTCCCCTAGAGAAGATCGTTTCCTTGATGTACTTTTCCGACTCGAAGGGAAACAAGGTTGACCCTGCGGAATTAGGAATAGAACATGAGGCCATAGACGGTGCGTACGACGTGACCATCTTTGAGGATCTCGGAAACGGCCAGACGAAACTCACCTTCATTGGAAATGAACCCATGGAGAGCGCGAAAAATAGCGGGCAAATGGAAGGCTGGAACCAGATACTCGATAAAGTTGCCGCAGTTGTTGCAGGGCTGGCGCAGGCGAAATAAGAAGTTGGAGTTTTGATGATTGTCATGCGGCGGGAGGCTCCGGGCTTCAAACTGCCGAAGCCCCACGGCCTCGGGTGTCCCGTTCTTCGCGTACTTTGCGAAGGGCGGGTACGACGACGGCATATACAACGGGGGGTGTAGAACGCATAAGAGTTGCGCCGCCAGCATCGCCGCCCACCCCTTCGGCAAAGTCAGGGCAGGCTCTTGTAAAAAACGCAAGGATGGGGCACTCTCTCTCCGTGAAATGGCGCAATGCAAAGATGGGCCATCCGCCAGAGCGATGAAATAATGAAAATAAAAACAATACTCATAGTCATAGGGGCGACAATTCTTGTTTGGCATCTAGTTGTCTGGATGAGCATTACGAAGGAATTTAACGAAGCGATAGAGGCTCAGTGCGCTGCTGGTCAGAGTTGCACGGACACCATTAACGTCAACCCTGTTACTGATAACGTCACCATCACTATCTCGTCGCCACTGAAGACACCCAGCACGCAAGAGTTTGGCGCAAACTTCGCATCTGGCCTCATGGCTGGCATCAAACTGGTTGTAGAGCCTTTGACAGAGCGTAAGCTTAACAAGGCATCGCGGAACTACTTCGACGTGTATGCCATGGTACTGCCCTACAATGCGACCTTAGACGTGGGAGAACGCAATGAAACGCAAGCCAGCGATGCCGAGAATGTGACCCGTCCCATCGTTCCCGCCGTCACGGTCTCCAAACCGAACCGCGTTCTCGAACTAACCGCAGGTAATGGTGTTTGCGGCGTTGACTATTTGAATGCGCCTGTTTCCGATGGCGAGGATACTGTGTCGTTGAGGGCTGGAAAATACGAGAAGCACGAGCAATTGGGACAATCTTCTGTCGAAGTCAAGTTGCTATCTTGTATAAACCGTGGTGTTGCGGAACACGCTTTGCTCGCGACAAACTGGGTAAGTTGCGGCGCAAGCTGCAACAGCCACGAACTTGTGCAGGTGTTCGAACTACGCGACGCCCGTCCAGTTTTGGTACAGCAAATCGATTTCGACTCTGATGCAAGAGGAACTGGGGCGACCTTTGACGACCGTTTGCTGACCTTGAAAATTTCGGGACGAAGCAACGAAGAAAGTCCTCACTGCTGTCCAAAAAGCTTGGACGTGATTACGTACCGGTGGGAAGGACGGCAGTTTGTGCAGAAAAGCTATAAGCGAATAGGAGTCCCGCCATCATAGGCCCTTTGCGAATATCCCTTCCAACAAGCTGATTTATCGTTTCTTGAGCTCGGCGCACTGCTTGAGGAGGTTCAGATATTCCTCGGAATTGGAGAATACGCGGAAACCGCAATGATCGAGCATCATCATGTTGTATCGATGAGCTTCATCGATCGAAACGCTCGTGCTGATACCACCAACCGGAGTTGTTGTCTCCAAATAAAGCATTGCTTGCGTAGGGTTCAGCGGGTAATAAAGCTCCATTCTCTCTGGAACGTCCCAGCCCCCGCCCGGAGTGAGCATATTGATAATCGGCTGATCAGACGTGATGAAAGGCACTTCGGTGTGGTTGTCGAGAACCAGAATCCGAAATTCGTTACGACTCACGAAAAACGATCCGCCAGCTTCGACGGCGAGGATATGGCTCAATACGTCCCATACCCGCTCCATGTCATCAAATAGGACGTTCTCTTTTTTGCAAACCCGCTCTCTTACGGCTTTCGTTCTCAGGTACTGAACATAAAGACCATGAAAGAATTCGCATGCCTTCTGGCGATCTTCATAGAAACTGAAATCACGATTTTTGATTGCCTCAAGATAGGGCCAAAAACCGTTCTCTATGGCTGCGTGGTAGTTTTCGTTCAGATTCGAAATGGTTACCTCTAGCTGCTTCATTGCCTCGGGATTTTGGCTGCCGCTTTCTTCCATGTGCCTCTTGAGTCTCGTAGGCAGGGTATACATTTCCAGAAAACGTCTATGCCCGTCCCTGCCAATTTCTCGGAGGCCGTCGATGATTAGTTTCAGGCAGTCAATGTCCGGGACGGTCAACTCTTTTAACTTATAGAAATAGTTCTCGCCTCCAACGACGGTGAGGCCGGAACGGCTCACCTTGCCATACCCATACCAGGCGATACGCTCGTCCGCGTCCGCCCACGGCAGAAGGTATTGGCGCGGAGTGTGATGGTGATAGATCTTCGCCTGTTCGGTTTCCACGAACTAAGCTTAACGCTTGGCCGGTCCGAATGGGAGGAGTCACCGCTGGCAAAGCGGCACACTACCGAGAAACGACGGGTGGCCCACATCTGACCACATGGAACTCTGGTGAAAACCGGGGACAGGCGAAAACCGGGGACCGACGGAAACGTTCCTCAGAAAAGAGCTTCCAAATCCCGCGCTCCGTGAACCACACGCAGAACAACGAGCTTTGCTCGCTGCTCCTGATAGAAAAGCAAATGTTTTGGGAAACCGCCTATGGCCATGCTACGAACATTTCTCAACTCAGGAGCTTTGAAGGAGCAGAGTTTTCCGCTGGCTGGGTTTTTTAGGCTACGCAGGACAGTAGCGGTTACGGCTTTGTCCCAACGCCTGGCCAGGGGATCGCCGGACTTCGCTAGATACCAGTCTGCTTGTTCCAAAATATCAGCGACAGCCAAATCACTGAGAACAAGCTGAACTTTTTTCAAGTTCTTCTTGCCCGCTCACGCAGCGCGGAGATTAAACCTTTTCTTCTGATCTCCGCCACCGGCAGTTCGATCTTGGGGCCCTTGGCTGCCGCTAAGAGGTCTTGCTCTAAGTTTCCCAGACGACGTTCCTTGTCCTGGCGAATCAGTTCGCGGACGTACTCGCTCGGCGTTCCCCAGTCCCCGGACGCGACTTGTCCTTCGACATAGTTTTTCAGGGCTTCGGGAAGTGAAATGTTTAAAGAGGTCATTGCCATACCGTCATAATTATGGCAGTTTATGACAGTCTACTCAAATTATTTTTGATTCCTCTGTCCCCAATTTATCCTGATTTGAATCCCAAGTGAACCTACTGATGCAATGCGAATCCAACCGGCAAAGCTGCCTCAAGATTGATTGGTTCTCCGGTGATGGGGTGGTGGAATTTTAGAAATCGGGCGTGCAGGAAATATCCTCCATCGCCCGGGAGGCCGGGGAGATTTTCAAGAGGCTGACCGGATAATCCATACAGAGGATCGCCTACCAGCGGATGGCCGATGGATGCCAGATGGATTCTGATTTGATGAGGGCGTCCCGAATTTAGGCTTACCTCAAATGTTGTGGTGCCTGGTGTTCCGATTGACGCCGTGCTGCTTGACACTGTGCTGCTTGTACTGCCTGGCGCCGTGCCGCCTGGCGCCCGTGAGATCACCTTCGCCAACGACTTTGACGGCTTGCCACTCGGGTTGGCGGCCCACACCGAGCCGATGCGCGGGTGTGGTACAAGGCCGATGGGTGTGAGGATTTCGTAGGCGTCGTGCTGGGCAATGCCTTGAGCCAGCGCCCAATAGAGTTTTTGAACTCTGGATGTGTTCCAGTCCGCGCCCAGTTGAGCGGCGGCCTCCGCCGTTCTGGCAAAGAGGACGATGCCGGTAGTGCCCCGGCCCAACCGGTGGACAGGATTTGCGTTCGGGGTTTGCTTTTGCACCAGCCGCAGGAGGGTGTTTTCCATGAAGCCGCCGCCCGGGAGGGTTGGCAGTCCGCCAGGTTTGTTGACGGCCAACAAATGCGGGTCATCAAACAGTACTTCGAAGTGCTGAGGAGTGTCCGGTTCGATCCAGGGTGGACGGTTCCAGATAAGGGTTTGGCCTGAAGTAAGGGATTCGCTTCCGGTCGCGGTGACTCCGTTGACGGTGACTTCGCGGTTATTCAGATTTTGTTGCCAGGCTTGTGCGGTTGAGTGTGGGTAAAGGCTCGCCAGGTGTGAAAGCAGGGTCCGTCCGTGATATTTGCTGCTGATAATTGTGGTATAGGCATAGCCCCGGTTGAGCATATGGTTTGAGTGTAAGCTATGGCAATCTGCGGCAGAAGTTGCTGCGTTGTGATCGTCGCCCTGGAAAGACTACGAGATGCGAAAAGGTTTTACGAGAAGACCACAACCAGACGCCCCCGCGACGCACGTCAAGAACTACATAACGCCGAGCGGCCTCGAGCGCCTCAAAGATGAGCACCGTTTCCTGCTCACCAGGGAACGTCCCGCCGTTGTCGAGGTGGTCGCGTGGGCTGCCAGCAACGGCGATCGCAGTGAGAACGCCGACTATCAGTACGGCAAGCGGCGGCTGCGGCAGATCGATGGGCGGATTCGCTTTCTCACCAAGCGAATCGAAGCCGCTGAAGTAGTGGACCCGGAAGCTCCGAGATCGGGCCAGGCGGCCACGAGGGCATTCTTCGGAGCGACCGTGCGCTATGCCAATTCCGCGGGAGTATCGCGAGTGGTGAGCATCGTCGGCACAGACGAGGTCGATCTCAACCGCAACCACATCAGTTGGGTGTCACCGCTGGGGCGCGCATTGATGAAGTCAACAGCGGGTGACAGCGTAGTCCTTCAACTGCCGGGCGGTACAGAAAACCTGACCGTGCTGGAAGTTCGCTACGAGCGCATTCCTGTGGAACCGTTCCGTGAACCACCCGGATCCGAAGCTCGATCCGAGGCCTCGGGAAAGAGACTCCCTCGCCGACGCTAATCCACCTGACGAAGAAATAGCGAGATTAGCTTATCTGCAACGGGGTGCGGGCCCGCACTTCCTGATTAAACAATCGCGGCGTTCCGCCGTAAAGATTGTGTCCGGCAACAACGTGGTCTCCAGCTTTGAGCATGCTGGCAACGGCGTTGATCGCGGCCATGCCGCTGGCAAAGACCTTGGCCGCGACTCCACCATCGAGCGCGGCAAGATTCGTTTCGAGGCGATCGCGCGTGGGATTCGACACGCGCGAATACTCGTAGCCTTTGTGCTTTCCGATCTCTTCCTGAACGTAAGTCGAGGACGCATAGATCGGAACGTTGACTGCGCCAGTTGCGGGTTCGGGCTCTTGTCCGGCGTGGATGGCGCGAGTGGCAAAACCTTGTTTTGCGGAAGCTGGTTGTTTGGTGGTCATTGTTGCGTAATCATGGTTCGGTAATCAGAATGAGTGCTCAGGAATGGAGCGTTGGCGAAGAAATTCTTCCCAAAATGGGAAGAGGTGTATTACTATTTGGTTACCCCACCCCCCTCCCCCGGTCTAATGAACTCAAAGATTTAGAGGGCCGTCGGGCGCTAGACCTTTGAAGAATAAGGACTTACAAGTAAGGTATTTATAAATCAAAGACTTAGAGCAATTCTCTCCCGATTTTGAACTTTTCAACCCGAACCGCCGCAAGGGGCAGGTTGTTCCAAAGCAGTTTTTCGATTGCCGTAGATTTCATTGTAGCAGCCGATGTCAAGAGGGATGTTGGAGATATGGAAGGGCTGGAGGCCGGTCGTCAGAAGCTGGTCGTCAAAGGATCTTTCTGGTAGCGGTCGTGAGCGCTAACGCCTGTTGTCGACAGTTACGGCAGACACGATAGAATCTCCAGCGTCGTGAGCAAGGGCACCTTTTCGAGTCGCTCCGCCGAGCACCACGAAGCGGGGATATCGGTTCAAATTCACAAGGAAGTCATACCGAAATGGATGAAAGTAATCTGTTCAGGTGCGAGGTCCCTAGTAGCCGCACAACGCTAATCCGCAAGAGCGGTCAGATCCGTGGCTCGGTTGCGGGAGCGAAGAATCGTGTTAGATAGTTTCCGCGAATTCGGCTGGTATTGATTACAGGGCGTTCTGCTACGCTAGAAAAATGCCGGAATGTGCTTTCTGTAAAGAGACAGCCAACCTGTCTGCCGAGCACTTGTGGAGCGATTGGATGAATGATCTGTTCCCCGGCAAGAAGCTATTCACGCGAAGAGATGAGCATGGGACCGTACTCGGGCAATGGGTATCGAGCACTCTGGACTGGAAAGCGAAAGTTGTCTGCAGACCCTGTAATAACGGCTGGATGAGCCATGTTGAGAGCAAACATGCTAAGCCAGCCATGACGGAATTGATCAAGTTGAAGCCTGGTACGATTATCGACAAAAAACGCGCTCGGTCACTTGCTATTTTTGCTTTTAAGACTGCTATTGTTTTTGACCATGTAGCTCGCAATAGGCCGCCGTTTTTTTTGAGAACTGTCAGGCATCGTTTCAAAGAGGCGCTTGATATCCCTCCTACGTCTGTCTGCATGTGGATGGCAGCGTCTTTTGCTCCGAGAAGGGGAGAGGTTATTACGGTCTACCATGAAGGCTGGCTTTCCCCCAAAAACCGTATCCGGATTTATGTCTGCACTTACGCCGTCGGTTCTTTGGTCTTCCAAGTCGTTGCACAGAGGCAACAAGGTTTTATCCCTTTCGGTCCGATCCCGGGGTTCGACTTTTTGTCGGTGCCGTTCTGGCCCGTGCAATTCGTTCCTGTTGGACTCCAATGGCCGCCCGCTGACGTCTTGAGGACCAATGAAGACTTCGAGAGCTATGCCAGTCGATGGAAAACCCTTAGTGTCGCCGCTCCCCCGCCTGTAACTATTTGAGCACGCTGCGAAAGGAGTCACTGTCAGTGGATGAACAGCGCATCAAAAAGAAAATCGCAATTGAATGGCTTTATCTGCTAATCTCCCTCGCCATCGGTTTAACTGTTCTGCCGGCAATAGTACTGTTGATTGTTTCCAAGGAACTGGACTTCGCCGATTTCGGCCATTTCTGGGGAGCGGTTTTTTTTAAAGGCAAACCGGATGCGATAGAAACCATGCTGGCCCCGTACGTCCTATTTCAGTTAGTTCGCTCAATCATTTGGGCTGCCAGAATGGCCAAAAGCAAATAGGGATTTGCGAGATGGGCCGATTATCTGTTTCCCGCACTCCATCGATTTCGCAGTTCTACAAAGCGTCACTATCCTGCGGCTGTCCGAAGAAATGCGGTCGATAGTGGGGCGTAACATCGCGATTACGCTCATTAACCCTGCAAGCACTGATGGGTTTTGAGGAACTGTTTGCGAGTTGGCTGGATGCACGACGTGCGCGTCCTGTCGGGCCGAGGGCGGGACGCCCCTTCGGCGAGCTCAGGGGGAGGCTCTCGGGACAGCCGGCAAGATGCCGGCGTTACAACTGCTCGTTGCTTAAATTCCGCCTTCGAAAATTTTCTTGGATAAGTAGCGCTCGGCGGAGTCGGGGATCAGCGTTACTACTCGCTTCCCTGCCCCGAGGCGCTTGGCGATCTGCACGGCGGCGTAGACGTTGGCGCCGGAGCTTGATCCGCCCAGAACGCCTTCGCGGGCGGCTAACTCTTTCACCATGCCGAAGGCCTGGTCGTCGGTCACCATCATCACTTCGTCGCAGACGGAGCGGTCGAAATTTCCGGGGATGAAGCTGTTGCCGATGCCTTCTACTTTGTGCGGGCCGGGCTTGCCTCCGCCGAGAATCGAGCCTTGGGTTTCTACGGCTACGGCGTAGACATTCTTGATGCGCTCTTTCAGGAAACGGGCTATGCCGGTGAAGGTTCCGGCGGTTCCGCAGCCTACGGTGATGGCGTCGACGCGGCCTTCCATCTGCTCGAAGATTTCGCGCGCGGTCGTTTCGTAGTGGTAATCGGTGTTGGCGGGGTTGTCGAATTGCGCGGCCAGAAAGGCTGTGGGATCGGTTGCGAGCAGGTCTCGCGCGCGCTGGATGGCACCTTGCATGCCCTCGGCCTCCGGAGTGCGGGTCACCTCGGCGCCGAGGGCGCGCATGATGATTACTTTTTCTTCGGAAAATTTCTCGGGGACGAAGAGGCGGACTTTGTAGCCGCGGCTTACGCCGATGAGAGCGAGGCCGATGCCGGTGTTGCCGGCGGTGGCTTCGATTACGGTGCCTCCGGGCTTGAGGCGGCCTTCGGCTTCGGCGCGCTCGATCAGGCCGATGGCGGCGCGGTCTTTTACGCTGCCTCCGGGATTCAGGTATTCGAGTTTGGCGAAGATGTCGGCCGATCCTTTGGCGGGCAGCTTTGTTAGTTGAAGCATCGGCGTATCGCCGACGAGCTTCGAGATATCGTCGCTTACGCGCAGGCGCGAGGTTAGGGTTGTTGAGGGCACACTTTAGAGTAAGGAACTCGAAGGCGAAGCGTCAATTGCCGAAAGTCACATTGGTTGCGAATTTCATTTGGAGCGCCCCGCCGCTTCCAGGGTTGTCGTAGGATCTGCGCCCTGCCAGGTTACGTCCGCGGTCGGGCCATACGTGGCGGGAACGGCCTTGCCCATCAAACGCAGATACACGGTCAATTGCGTCCGGTGATGGGCGGTATGCAGGACGCGCCGCCAGAAAATCCAGATTCGCGGCCGCCGGGCGTCGAAAAAAGGGACTACTTCCGTCCACCACGCCTCATCCTGCCCGGCCAGGAATTGAAGCCGGGGCAGCGCCAGCTCCATCATGCGAGTGGTGAATTGCTGCACCGCGATCTTCGTCGGCAGAATCTGTTGGACGGCAACTTCCGGGACGCCCATGAATTCGGCAAAGAAACGCCGCTCCGATAACAACTGATGCTTCATGATGTCAGCCACGGCCGTCGAGCTCGGATGAGGCCGGTAGTCGAGATCGGCATCGACAAAGTTTGACCACACAGAAATAACTTTGTTGGTCTCGCTGGCGTAGGTGTCGAGGACGTGCTGGAGGAGCGCAACTCGCGCACGCGGAATTTGATCGTCAGGAATCGCTGTGAAAGTGTATTGCATAATCCAGCAACTCTTTTATCGGGCAGCGGAGGCGGCTTCGGGGCCGGCGTAATAGCCGCTCTTAGTACGCACGCTGAGCTTGCCGTAGCCGTGGGCCTTGGCGTCGACCTTTACCTGGCGATAGCCTCCCTGATTTTTCGGCGTAGTCGGTTTGTATCCGATCGTGTATTGAGTGCGGATGTCGTGGGCCACAGTACGGCTGATGGCGTCGACTTCGTCGAGCGTTTTGGGGAAGAAGGCGAGTCCGCCTGTGCGCTCGGAGATGATTTGCAGGGCGTGCCGGGCGTGCTTCGGATTTTCGTCAGGGTCGAGAACACCGATGGCGTAGACGGTCGGCCCACCTTCGGTTTGCAGGCGGCGGACGGCTTGCTCCAGCGTCTCTCCACTCTCGTTGTCTACGCCGTCAGTGACCACGAAGATCACTTTCTTTTCCAGCTTCGCGTCTTTTTTCAGGTGGTCGGCAGAGGCTACTACGGCGTCGTAGAGGGCGGTGCCTCCGCGGGCTTCGATTTTCTCCAGGCCCTCTTGCAGCTTGTGAATGTTCGAGGTGAAATCCTGGTCCAGGTAATACTCGTCGTTGAAGTTGACGATGAAGACTTCGTCGTTGGGGTTGGAGGAGCGGACTAGATTCAGTGCGGCGGCATTTACCTTGGCGCGCTTCTCGCGCATGGAGCCAGAATTGTCGACAACGATTCCCATGGCTACTGGGATATCTTCGTGGCGGAAGGAGGAGATGGTCTGCGGATGTCCGTTTTCGAAGACATTGAAGTTTTCTTTGTTGAGATTGGTGATGATGTGCTGTTTGTCGTCGATCACTGTGGCATGAAGCAGGACCTCATCGACTTGCTTGCGGAAGACGAAGACACTCTTGTCGTCGGCTTGGGGGACGTCGGGCGGAGTGGCGGGCGATGCTTCGGATGGGGCTGGAGCGCTGGATGGGTCCGGCACAGTTGCGGAAGGCGGCGTGGCGTTAGCGGGCGGCGCGGGTGATTGAGAATCAGGCTGCTGTTGTTTCGGACCGGCTCCTGCAAAGGACGAGGGCGGGTTGGCGAAAAAGATTACTGCTAGGAAGACGGTTGTCAGAAAAAAAAGAACAGGCAGGAATAATTTATTCCGTCGGCGCATAGTAGCCCGTCTTGGCATAGACCTTGAGCGGGGGCAATCCTTTGGGCGGCAAGATTTTGACTTTTATCTTACGCCACTTGCCGTCATGCACTCCATTCCTGGGACGGTACCCGAGGACATATTGGTTGCGCAGTTCGATGCCAATTTTTGTGGTGACATCGGCCAGATCGTTGGGATTGTCGATGGTGAAGGCGCGCCCGCCGGTCAGTTCGGTGACGTCGCTGAGCAGGCTGGGGCCGAGGCGCTCCTCTTCGGTGGGGAAATAATGGTCGTAGATGCCGATGGCGTAGATGAGGATATCGGCTTCCTTGACCATGGAACGGATCTCGCCTTCGGTGTAGCGGCTATGATTGTCGCCGCCATCGGAGATGATGAGCAGAGCCTTCTTCGGATACTTGGCCTTGCGCATCTTGGTGACGCCCAGGTAGATGGCGTCGAGCAGGGCGGTGCGTCCGCGCGGAACGGTGTAGAGAAGCCGGCCTTCAATGTCGTCGACGGAACTGGTGAAGTCAGAGAGTTCCTCGGGCTTGTCGGAGAAGGCGATCATGAAGAACTCATCCTGCGGGTTGGCGGACTTGAGGAACTCGACGACTGCCTCGCGGGCGCGATCGATCTTGCTGGTCATGCTGTTGCTGACGTCGAAGATTACTCCGATGGAGGCGGGAGCGTCTTCGCTGGAGAACGTTTTGATCTCCTGCTGATCTTTGCCTTCGAAGAGGTTGAAGTTGTCGCGGTCGAGGCCGGTGACGAGGCGGTTCAGCGGATCGGTGATGGTCACAGGGACGAGCACCAGATTCACGTCAACTTTCAACGGGCGCGTGTGCGCTTTGAGGGCGGGATCGATATCAGGTTCTTTTGGAACGGACGCCTGAACGCGCGGCTGGACATGGACGTCGTCGGGTGAGACCTGGGCTTGAAGCGGCAGAACCGCGCAGCCGCACAGAAGCATAACTATAGTAAAGAAGAAGCGAGCCGTAAGGTGTCTGCGGTACAACATAGGCCCCACTCAATCCGCGCCGTCAATGGCAGGCCGTTTGGGAAACGGACGCCACGCGGCTCTTGTTAGCGGGATAGTAGCACAGTTTCGTTGACGACGAGCGCGACTTTTTTAACTGCGACCCTTTGGATTCGCCATGGGCTAAAAAGGTGGTTCCTGTTTGCGCATCTTTTTTCCCTTTTTGGCCGATTTGTCAGGATAGGGAATGCGGCGGGGAGCCTGCTACAATTCTGCGTTCTCCTTTGTATGGCGATTATTGCTCCATTTCGTGCCTGGCGGTACGACGCTGGTAAAGTTCCGGTGCAGCAGGTTGTCACCCAACCCTACGACAAGATCACGCCCGAGATGCAGGAGGCGTACTACCAGGCCAATCCTTACAACCTGGTACGGATCATCCTCGGGAAGGCGTTGCCGGAGGACGGCAAGACTGCAAATGTCTATACGCGGGCGGCCAAGTCGTTCCAAGACTGGCGCCGGACGGGCATTTTGCGGCGCGATGCGGAACCTTCGATCTACCGGTATTCGCAAACTTTTGAGGTGCCGGCGGGCGTTGCCGGGGCAGGCGAGTCGGCGGAGAGGCGAGGATTTATCGCGCTGGGACGGCTGGAGATCTACGCAGCGGGGGTGGTGTTCCGGCACGAACAGACGCTCGCCAAGCCGAAGGCCGACCGGCTGGACCTGCTGCGGGCGACCCGCGCGCACTTTGGCCAAATCTTCATGCTGTATAGCGGAGAGGGGAAGGTTGATTCCCTGCTCGATGCGGCCGGGTCAACGGCTCCTGACATTGACGTCACGGACGAATATGGGGTGGTGCATCGCGTGTGGAAGATTTTTGATCCGCTGGCGATTGCTGCAGTGCACACACAAATGCGGGAGAAGAAGCTGATCATTGCCGACGGGCATCATCGCTACGAGACGGCGCTGACCTACCGCAACGAGCGGCGCGCGACCGCCGAAACGAGCTCGGGGGCTCCGGTGGCTTACGACTCGGCGATGATGACCTTCGTCGATATGGATCGTCCGGGGCTGGTGATTCTTCCCACGCACCGGCTGGTGTTTGGATTGGCGTCGTTTTCGGCGGCACAGTTTCAGGGAGTTGTGCGCAAATACTTCAATGTGGAAGAGGTGGATGCGGGAATCGACGCGTCGCGCGCTACGGCGATTCTGCAAAATGCGGGGCGGGCGGGAACAGCGCTGCTGGTGGTGACCGGTGAACGGAACTTTCTGCTGCACACTCCCAAGGCGATCGGAAGCATGATGTTTGGCAGGCTCTCGCTGGAACAGCAGGCGCTCGATGTGGTGCAGTTGCACCGATGCGTGCTGGAGAATGTGCTGAAAATTTCGGAAGAAAATATTCGCAACCAGCAGAATGTTTCGTACTGCCGCGAGGCCGCAGAGGCGCTGGAGCAGGTGAGGAGCGGCAAAGCGCAGGCGGCGTTTCTGATGAATCCGGTGCGCATGGTGCAGGTGCGCGGGCTCGCTTTTGCCGGTGAGGTGCTGCCGCAGAAGTCGACGGACTTCTATCCCAAATTGCTGAGCGGACTCACCATCTACTCGCTGGAGTAGGAAAGTGCAGTTGCCAGTCCTCAGTTCTTATTTTCAGTTCTCGGTTCTCAGCTTCAGTTCTCAGTAAAATCGGGCATATACCTAAAATGGAGAATGGGGACTGAGCACCCGAGTGTCCTGCACCTCAACGTCGATTAAGAAAGCGCTGGCGATGGTTCTGGCCAGCCTGACGTTTCTGTCGGCCGCGCCCTCCGGCCACGATAATGAAAAACACATTTCGGTCTATTCGCCCGTGGCGATCTACAGCTTGCCGGTACTGGATCGCGCGGGCCATGAGTATGTCGGGCTGCTGGAACTGCTGGAGCCGCTGGAGCCGCTGGGCCGGGTGAGCAGCCAGTCTAACGGATCGCGCTGGAAGCTGCGTTATAACGCGATCGAGGCCGAGTTTACGGTGGGAAAAACGCGCTGCCGGGTGCGTGGCCGCGATGGCGATTTGACTGCGCCTTTCCTGGTGGAGAACGCGCGGGGACTGGTTCCGGTCAGCTCGCTGGCCGGGTTGCTGCCGCGTTTTCTGGGAACGGTTAACTTTCATGAAAGCGCCCGGCGGCTATTTATTGGCGGAGTTGGGATCCAGCCGAGTTTTCGTCTTGAGGCGGGGAATCCTCCACGGCTGGTGCTGACATTCAGCGATGCGGTCAATCCGACAATCGAGACCGAGCCGGGCAAGCTGGCGATGGTGTTCAAACGCGATCCGGTGGTCTCGCCGGGGAGCGCGTCGATCGCGTTCGATAACAAGATCATTACTCATGCGAGTTATTCCGAAGATAACGGAAATGCTGAAGTGGATGTGATGGCGAACCAGCCGTTGATGGCGAGTTTCAGCGGCGATCGGAAGACGATTACCATTGCGGCGGTTCCGCCGGCGGCGGCGTCGGCAGTGGCTGGAAACGCGGCCAAGCCGCAGACTCCGGCACAAGGCGCGGCGGTCAGCCATCGACAGCTGGTGGTGGTCGATCCGGCGCATGGCGGAGACGAACGTGGCGCCGCGCTTACCGATCAGCTTGCGGAAAAAGATGTCACGCTCGGCTTTGCGCGCCTGCTGCGGCACGAACTGGAGGCGCGCGGATTTGCCGTTGTTTTGCTGCGCGACGGCGATACGGCTTTGACCCTGGATCAGCGCGCCGCGGCGGCGAACGTGTCGCATGCGGCAATCTACATTACCCTGCATGCCGTTTCGCAGGGCAGCGGAGCGGCGGTGTATACGGCGCTGCTGCCGGCGGAGGGCGAGAGCAGCGGCGTGTTTCGCGCGTGGAATGTGGCGCAAGCGCCGGCTCTGGCGCAAAGCCGGGTTGCGGCGGGGGCCATTGTGAGTGAGTTACAGAAGAAAGAATTTCAAACGCGGGCGTCTTCCGCGTCGCTGCGTCCGCTGAATAATGTCGCTATACCAGCGGTCGCGGTAGAACTGGCGCCCGGAGAAAACGGCATTGCGGACCTGAGCAACGCCAATTATCAGCAGCGAGCCGCGGCGGCGATTGCCGAGGCAGTGGGATCGGTGCGCAACGGCCTGGGGGCACAGCCATGATTACGCCATCGAGTGATCGGATCATGACATCGGGTGATCGGGTCATCGGGTCATCGGGCCATTTAACGTCAAAGGCCTTTGATCTTCGATCATCCGACGGCCCGATCACCCGATCATCGGATGCCCGGAGGATCCCTTGATCCCCCGGCATCTTTTGATCGGAGTCGCGGTGCTGCTGGTGGCGGTGGTGTCGATGGGCATCTATCTCCGGCACATGCGGCGGCGGGTGGTGGAGATGAATCCTGCTGCGGCGAATGCATTGCCGGTCGCTCCTCCGGCTTCGGGGCCGACGGAGACCGTGACACTTTATGTAGCGGATGACGTGGCCGGTGTGCTGCATCCGCGGTCGGCGCAGATTCCGCTGCCCGAAGGACGGCAGCAGCGAGCGGAAGAGTTGCTGCGCGCGCTTTTGCGCATCTACCAGCAGCCGGGAGCGACGCATCCGCTGGCTGCGGCGGCGGAGCTTCGCGCCGTTTATCTGGTCAATCCGGGCGCGGCCGTGATCGATGTGAACTCGGCATTCGCGGACTTGCACCGGTCGGGCATTCTCAGCGAACAACTCACGGTGAACTCGCTGGTGGAGACGCTAGCCGTCAACGTGCCGGGAGTGGGGCGCGTCGACATTCTGGTCGAGGGCAAGAAGCGCGACACACTCGCCGGACACGCGGACCTGAGCGACTGGTTCGACGTGACGACGATTGAGCAGGCGGGCGGGCAGTAAGTAGCAAGGGCAAGGGCAAGGGCAAAAGCAGCGGACAAGAGTGCCCGCTCTACACGGAGCTGGTAAAATTTCTTCACATGATTTTTCGCAGCGATAACCGCTCTCCTGAACAGATTCGTCCTGTCAATATTGTTCCCGACTTCATTTCAACCGCCGAAGGATCGGCGCTGATTGAGATGGGAAATACTCGCGTCATCTGCACCGCGTCGGTCGAAGAGACGGTGCCCTTGTTTCTGCGCAACTCGGGTAAGGGATGGATCTCGGGCGAGTACGGGATGCTGCCGCGCTCGACTTTGACGCGAACGGCGCGCGAATCAGCCAAGGGCAAGCAGAGTGGGCGCACGCAGGAGATCCAGCGGTTGATTGGACGGTCCCTGCGCGCGGTGGCGGATTTGAAGCGGCTGGGTGAACGCACGATCTGGATTGATTGCGATGTCATTCAGGCCGACGGGGGCACGCGGACGGCTTCTATAACGGGGGCGTTCGTCGCGCTGGGGCTGGCTCTGCAGCGACTGGTGGATGCGGGAACGCTCAGTGCGGCTCCGATCAAGGATTTTGTGGCGGCGATCAGCGTGGGCATTGTGGATGGCGAGGTTTTGCTCGATCTTAATTACGAAGAAGATTCTCGCGCCGATGTGGACATGAATTTCGTCATGACCGCGGGCAACAAGATTGTCGAGTTGCAGGCTACGGCGGAGCACCATGTGTTTGACGACGCGCAACTGGCGAAGATGATTTCGCTGGCGCGACAGGGCATTCAGTCGCTGATTGCCAAGCAGCAGGCGTTGCTGGGAACGCTGGCGCTGCGGCAGTAACTTCCGTCACAAACATCGGGCGGATTTACTTGGTACGCTGAATGTGCAGGGCGACATTTCTTGTCGCCTTCGCGGATCCTAAACCAACTTGGTTTCACGGACGAGACAGGGATGGCCTTGCCTCGTTCATCAACACGACGCGGCTAGCCGCGTCTCTACAGAGAATGCTTGTCGGGCTCAAACTTTAATCTTCGATCGGTAATTATCACCTTCTGTCTCGCGCTGGCCGCCGTGGCGGCTTACGGGCAGGCTCCGGCTTTGCCGGTGACGGGCGTGGTTGAGGATCCGACGGGCGCGGTCATCGCGGGCGCGCGCGTGGAATTCACAGCGGGGAGCTATCACGTCTCGGCCCAGTCTGACGCGGCGGGAAAATTTCAGCTTGAAATTGCTGCGAGTGCGGGAATGATTTCGGCGCGGGCTCCGGGATTTTTGCCTTTACAGGTTAACTGGAATCGCGAGGTGCAGGTGAGGCTGGTGCTGCATCCGCAATTTGAAACAGAGTATGCGACCGAGCATGTTCTGGTCACGGCCACGCGCATTAACACTGCGCTGGAGGATTCTCCGGCCGACAGCGTAACAATCTCGAGCAGCGATATGGGCTCGACGCCCGCGCTGGCGCTGGATGATGTGTTGCGCGATGTTCCGGGATTTACGCTCTTTCGTCGGGCAAGCAGCCGCACAGCGAATCCGGGGACGCAGGGAGTGTCGATGCGCGGGGTGGGCGCTAGTGGCGCTAGCCGGGCGCTGGTGCTGGTGAATGATATTCCTTTGAACGATCCTTTTGGTGGATGGGTTTATTGGGACCGCGTGGTTCGCGAATCGATCAGCGATGTGGAAGTAGTGCGCGGGGGCGGCGATGCCAGCCTGTACGGTTCGACGGCGATGGGCGGCGTGATTCAGTTTCGCACGCGCGAACCGGAGCAGAGTTCAGTCGAGGGCGAAGGCTCCTGGGGCAGCGAGAATACTCCAGAGATGTCGCTGTGGACGGGCACTCGCGTGGGACAGTGGTATGGCTCGGCCGCGACCGATCTGTTTCGGACGAATGGATATATCCCGGTGCCAGAAGCCTACCGCGGGAGCGTCGATTCTCCGGCGAATTCTGCGCACGAACTGGCGCAGCTTGAATTGGGACGAAAGTTTGGCGACTACAGCAGTGTGTTCGCGCGCGGGTCGTATTTTAGTGAAGACCGGCACAATGGCACCGTCATCCAGTTGAACAACACCCATCTGGGGGACTTTGCGACCGGAGTAAATTATGAGACGAAAAGCGTGGGGGCAATTTCGGCGCGGCTGTTTGGACTGTACGAGTCTTACTATCAGACTTTTTCTACGGTTCCATTTGGCCGTAATAGTGAAACGCTGACCGACGACCAGTCGGTTCCGTCGCAGGCACTGGGCGGGAGCTTGCAGTGGTCGCGTCCGGTAGGGCGCGTGCAGACGCTGGTCGCGGGCTTTGAAGGACGCGAGGTGAGTGGCGAGAGCAACGATGTGCTGCCGGGAACGAGCGCTACCATCGCCGGCGGGCGAGAGCGGACGGTACGTTTTTTCGGCGAAGATATTCTGCAGCTGAATCCGCGGCTGATTGCGAATCTTTCGCTCGGCTACGATCATTGGAGCGACTTCAGCGCACGGCAGCTCAGCCGTCTTGCCGGCGGAACTACTTTGACGCTTTATCCGGATCGGACGCAACAGGCGTTGAACCCGCGCCTGTCTCTTCTTTATCACCTCGGACACAGCACCTCGCTGACGGCTTCGGGATATAGAGCTTTTCGCGCGCCGACGCTCAATGAACTTTATCGGAATTTTTATCAGGGAAACATTTTGACTTATGGCAATCCAGCGCTCGTGGCGGAGCGATTGACTGGAGTGGAGGCGGGAGTGCGGCAGGGATTCCTCTCGAACCGGCTTAACTTGCGCACCACATTTTTCTGGAACGACATTACGAATGCGGTGGTGAATGTCACCATTTCATCCAAACCCACGCGAGAGAAGGAGAACGTGGACCGCATCCTTTCTACGGGCGTCAATCTTGATGGGGAATTTCGGCTGAGCAACACACTGCAATTCTCCGGAGGATATCAGTTTGCGCACGCGGTGGTTTCTAGTTTCACGCCTAATGCGGCCATTGCCGGGCTGAACCAGTCGCTCGTGGGGAATTGGATACCTGAGGTTCCGCACCAGCAATTTATGGTAGAAGGGCGCTACAGCAATCCGCGGATCGTAACCGTCAATTTGCAGGGAAATTTTGTCGGGCAGCAATTTGATGACGACATCAATACTTTGTTGCTGAAGAAGTTTTTTGTCGCCGATCTGTACCTTGGGCGCTCGCTCGGGCACGGGCTGGAAATTTTCGGCGCGGCTGAGAATATGTTCAACGAGCGCTACTACACGGCTTTGAACGTAGTGCCGAAGCATCCGAATGTACCGGATACCGGCGCTCCTATCCTTGCCCGAATCGGGTTGCGCTATCAATTTCCTCGACGGTGATTGCTACAACTGCCGTCTGTGTGGCAACTTGGCGTGGCAAAGCCACCTCCACACAAGATATGCCCTTGTGTCAGAAACGATGGTATTCACGCCGGGGGCTGCGGGGGTAGAATTAGCAGGCGTAACGCATTCATAACGACAACGACCATTACACGGAGGATTCTATGAAGCTCACCCCCGGCAAACTCGCGGGCATGAAAGCAGTATCGAATGAACATGGCGTCATCGCGGCGGCGGCGATGGACCAGCGCGGCTCACTGCAGAAATCTCTCGCCAAGGAAAAAGGCTCGGCCGTCTCCGACGCGATGATGGAGGAGTTCAAGACGCTGGTCACCGAGGTGCTGACGCCTCATGCCAGCGCTATTTTGCTGGACCCGGAGTGGGGGCTGCCGGCTTCGAAGCGGCGGGCGAAAAATGCCGGATTGCTGCTGGCTTATGAAAAGACCGGCTATGACAAGACCGGGCCGGGGCGGCTGGGCGATCTGCTCGATCACTGGTCGGCGCGGCGACTGAAAGAGGCGGGCG
Source organism: uncultured Acidobacteriaceae bacterium (assembly GCA_963775845.1). Lineage (GTDB taxonomy): Bacteria > Acidobacteriota > Terriglobia > Terriglobales > Acidobacteriaceae > Acidiflorens. The sequence goes on from CAVZKN010000003.1 coordinate 1,788,735, forward strand.
CGGATTGCGTCAAGATTCTGCTGTATTACACTCCGTTCGATCCGCAGAACATTAACGACCAGAAACATGCGTGGGTGGAGCGATTGGGCGATGAGTGCCGGGCGAACGATATTCCCTTCTTTCTTGAGTTTGTTACTTATGAAGAGGGTGTTGACGAGAAGGGATTTGACTTCTCGAAGAAGAAGCCGCAGGCGGTGATTGAGGCCATGCGCGAGTTTACTAAAGACCGCTACGGCGTGGACGTGATGAAGGTCGAGGTTCCGATCAACATGAAGTTCGTGGAAGGGACGAAAGCTTACAAGGGTGAAAAGGCCTACTCGAAGCAGGAGGCGATGAAGTTCTTCCGAGACGCGGCGGCGGTCTCGACTAAGCCGTTTATTTATCTTTCGGCGGGGGTGAGCAATTCGGAATTTACCGAGTCGCTGGAACTGGCAGCCGAGTCGGGCGTGAAGTTCAACGGAGTACTCTGCGGGCGGGCGACCTGGAAGGAAGGCATTCCGGTTTACGCCAAACAGGGCGCGCAGGCTTTCCGGAAATGGCTGGAGGATGAGGGCGTTCGAAATATCAATAACGTCAATGACCGGCTGAAGGCGGCTAGCTCGTGGTATTCGATTTATGGCGTCGAGCCGGCTTTCGCGCACGTGTAGCTGAAGATTTTTTTGTGGAGTTCGTTCTGCTGTCATCCTGATGGAAGTAAGGACTTGTGCATTGCAGCGGCCACATGCATAGGTCCTTCGCTTCGCTCAGGATGACATTTTGTTTTCTGACTGGTTTTTATAGACGACTTTTTCCCTTGGTTGATTTTTCGAATGATATGTCACCCGCTGAACGCAAAACCGCTCTGATCACCGGCGCCTCGTTTGGCATCGGAATGGAATTTGCCGGCATCTTCGCGCGCGAGGGCTACAACCTGGTTCTTGTTGCCCGCAGCGCGGACCGGCTGCGGCAACTCGCGGCTGAACTCGAAAAGAGGCATGGCACGCGGTCGTTGATTCTGGCGGCTGACCTCAGCGAACCGGGATCTCCGGCCTATGTGCTGGATCAAACCACACGCGCCGGCATTCAGGTCGATGTGCTCGTCAACAACGCGGGATTCGGACAATACGGAATGTTTGCCGAGAGCGACCTGGAAGAATGCCTGCGGCAGATTCAGGTGAACGTCACTACGCTGACGCATCTGACGCGGCTGCATCTTCCCGCGATGATTGGGAGAAAAAGTGGAGGCATTCTGAATGTGGCGTCTACCGCGGCATTTCAGCCGGGGCCATTGATGGCGGTTTACTTTGCGACGAAAGCTTACGTGCTGCACTTTTCGGAGGCGCTGGCTAATGAACTGCGCGGGACCGGTGTTATCGTGACTTGCCTCTGCCCGGGCGCGACGGCGACCGAGTTCCATAAGCGGGCGGGCGCAACCGGGCAGCGACTGCTGAAGTTCGGCGCGATGGATGCTCGCACCGTGGCCGAAGACGGTTATCGCGGGTTGATGGCGGGAAAGGCTGTGGTGATTTCAGGGTTCAAGAACTGGCTGGTGACGCAGTCGGTAAGAATTTCGCCGCGATGGATGGTTACAGCGATCGCGCGGAAAGTTCAGGAAAGCTAGGCGGCGCTGGGCCAAGGAAATGGCGCGACCAGGATGGCCGCCGCCAAAGATCATCGTGAGAACGCCTTGCGACCGCGAATTGGAGCGCTGGTCGTGTAGGGGTCCCTTCGGCTTCGCTCAGGGCAGGCTCTTCGACTCCGCTGGATCGTTCGCTGCGCGCTTGATCCGGCTACGCTCAGGACGACAACTCAAGTTTTTGGTTCGCTGAAGCGGCGTCTTTACCTTAATACCGGTTCAGAGGTCTTGCGGCCTTCGAGCGCGGCTTGCACTCGGCTGTGTTTGCGGCTGTAGGTGAAGTAGACGACCATCCCGATTACCAGCCAGATAATCAATCGCGCCCAGTTGATCCAGCCGAGTTTGTACATCATGTAGCCGTTGAAGAGGATGCCCATCACCGGTACGAATGGCACCCACGGCGTGCGGAATGGACGCGGTTGATTGGGATTCGTGTGGCGCAGGGCCATGACCGAGATGCAGACAATCACAAAGGCCAGCAGCGTCCCGATGTTGACCATTTTCCCGATGTCGTCGATTGGCGTGAGGCTGCCTACGATTGCCGCGAGCAGTCCTACCAGCATTGTGTTTTTCCAGGGCGTGCGGAAACGTGGATGAACATCGGCGAAGAATTTCTTGGGCAGAAGGCCGTCATTGGCCATGGAATATAAAACTCGTGTCTGACCTAAAAGCATGACCAGCATCACGCTGGTGAGGCCAGCCAGCGCTCCCAGGGTAATGATGTGGGAGGCCACGTTGAGATCGCGATCGAGGAAGGCGCGAGCTACGGGCGCTTCGATATTGATGTCGCGCCAGGGCACCATGCCGGTCAGCACCGCAGAAACCGCGATATACAACACAGTGCAGATCAGAAGCGAAACGATGATCCCGATGGGAAGGTCGCGCTGCGGATTCTTCGCCTCCTGCGCGGTCGTGGAAACGGCGTCGAATCCTATATACGCAAAAAAGATATAAGCGGCTCCGGCCCCGATGCCAGAGAATCCGAAAGGCGCGAAACTCGCCCAGTCCGTTCCCCAGTTGGCGGCGTTGATGTAGTGGATACCGAGACCGATCACAAAAAGAACGACTCCAACCTTGATGGTGACGATGGTGGCGTTGAAGCGGGCGCTCTCTTTGATGCCGACAACGAGGATCGTCGTGATGACCAGGGCGATGACGAAGGCCGGTACATTGACGCCGATTTCATATCCGAAGAGATGGGGTGCGTTCAATAGAGCATGAGCTTTCTGCAACAACTCTGGCGCTTGCGCGGCCATGACGGCAGTCTTGGCTTGCAGAAAAGCCTGGGTGCCAGGGACGAGCGTGGGGTTGGCGGCCAATGTCATCTGGCGAGCCACGGCATCTTCCGCGGTGTGCAGTCCGGTCCAGTGGTCGTAGGCGAGCCAGAGCGGCATCTTGATATGAAAAATATTGAGGAGCTCGATGAAGTGATTCGACCAGCCCGAGGAGACGGTGCTCGCGCCCATCGCGTATTCGAGCGTCAGGTCCCAGCCGATGATCCAGGCAATAATCTCGCCGAGCGTCGCGTAAGCATAGGTGTAGGCGCTGCCCGCCAGCGGAATCATCGCCGCAAACTCCGCGTAGCAGAGCGCAGCGAAGGTGCAACCCAGGCCCGACAGCACGAAAGAGAGCATCAGCCCCGGTCCGGCGTAGTGCGCGCCCAAGCCGGACATCACGAAGATTCCGGCTCCAATTACGGCGCCGACTCCGAGAGCCGTTAGTTGGAATACTCCCAGGGTGCGCTTCAGACTATGCGTGCCGGTTTCTTGCGCTTCTTCGAACAGAACGGCAAGCGACTTTTTCGCAAAGAGGTCAGTCATGCGGTGGCATCTCTCCGTCAGCTAAAGTGAATTTGTCGCGGCTCGCGGGCGCCAGATGTAATACACCGGAATCCCCAGCAGCACGATACACAATCCGGGCCACGTGTATTGTGGTTTGTAGCGTAACAGCACTACGTCAATAAACAAAGCCATGGCTATGTAGATGGCGGGCAAGATGGGGTATCCGACGGCCTTGTACGGGCGGTTGGCCTCAGGATGAGTGCGGCGCAGAACGAACAGTCCGACGATGGTCAGCACGTAGAAAACAAGAACCGCAAAGATAATGTAGTCGAGAAGCTGGCCGTAACTGCCGGAGATGCAGAGGACGCAGGTCCAGAGCATCTGCACCATGAGCGAAATCCACGGCGTTTTGTAGACGGGATGCAGGCGGGCTACGCTGCGGAAGAAAAGTCCGTCTTTGGCCATGGCGTAGTAGACGCGGGCTCCCGAGAGAATGAGGCCGTTGCAGCAGCCGAAGCCGGAGACCATGATGGCGATGGCCATGAGCGCGCCGCCGATGGAACCGAACATCTGGGTCACGACGGCGGTGGCCACGCGATCTTCGCTGGCATATTGAATGCCGCGCTGGATCAGCGTTGTACCGGTGGGGCTCCCCATCAGCGGGAGCGCGGCCAGGTAAACAAAATTGCAGGCGATGTAGAGAGAGATCACCACGCCGGTACCGAGGCCCAAAGATAAGGGCAGGTTGCGGCTGGGATTCTTGATTTCTCCGGCGGTGAAGGTGACGTTGTTCCAGGCGTCGGCGGAGAAGAGCGAACCGACCTGGGCGATGGCTAGAACGGTCAGCGTGGAGACTAGGACGGTGGCTCCTCCGGCGGCGCCTACGTTGTGGAGCACGCCCAGGCCGGCGTTGCGCCAGAAGTTCGCTCCGAAATTTGCGGTTAGGGCTTGAACGTTCTCGCCTAGAAAAACTCCGAAGAGAACTAGACCGAGCAGCGCGGCAACTTTGGCGGTGGTGAAAATGTTTTGGATGAAGGCGCCGGTTTTCACGCCATAGATGTTGATGATGGAGAGCGCGACTACTACCAGAATGGCAACAAGATTCTGCGTGTTGAGGCCGACATCCATGCCGCCTAGTGTCATGGGGCCGAGGTTGAACTTCGGGACCTTCCAGAGATGGACGATCCAGTGCGTGGAGGAGATGGAGGGCCAGAAGATGCCGGAGAATTTTCCGACCGCTACGCCTACGGCGGCGATGGTACCGGTTTGAATGACTAGAAATAGAGTCCAGCCGTAGAGGAATCCCCACAGCGGGCCCAGCGACTCGCGCAGGTAGACGTATTGGCCGCCGGCGCGGGGCATCATGGCAGCCAGTTCGCCGTAGGTGAGCGCGCCGACAATGGTGAGGAATCCGGTGATCAGCCAAGCTCCGATCAGGAGCGCGGGCGAGTTGACTTCGCGGGCAATGTCGGCGGAGACGATAAAAATGCCCGAGCCGATCATGGAGCCCATCACCAGCATGGTGGCGCTGGTGAGGCCGAGACCTTTGACTAGTTCTTTGTCCTGGTGAGTGTGGCGCTCCCAATCGCTGAGGCGGGTGGATGGGGCGGGCGGTTGAACGTTCGTGCTCACGGACCTCCTAGGGCATCGCGTCGCAAATATATCCCTCTATGATTTTGTCATCCCGAGCGAAGCGAGGGATCTGCAGTTCGCGGCGATCTACAGATCCCTCGCGTCGCTCGGGATGACAATATTTAATTACACTTTAACGGATTACACTTTATCCCAGAATTCTTAAGAATTCTTCTGCTGATTTGCGGGGATCCCGTATCAAGTCGGATATCACCGCGACGGCGTCGGCTCCGGCGTCGATGACGGAGCGGGCGTTGGCGCGGGTGATTCCTCCGATGGCTACCAGCGGCTTGCGGGTTAGCTTTCTGGCCTGCCGGACTCCTTCGAGTCCTACGACCGGGTCGGGATTCTGCTTGCTGGCGGTGGCGAAGACGGGGCCGATGGCCAGGTAGTCGGCGGAGGTTTGATCGGCTTCGACTAGTTGGTGGGGATTGTGGGTGGATACTCCTAGCCAGAGATTGGGGCCGATGATGCGTCGCGCGGACTCGGGGGAGAGATCATCTTGGCCTACGTGCAGGCCGTCGAACTGCGCGGCCAGGCAGAGGTCGGCGCGGTCGTTCATGATGAGCTTGACGGTTGGTCCGAGACGCGCTCGGAGTTTGCGAGCCTCGTCTAGCATTGTTCGCGCGTTGCCGGATTTGTTGCGATATTGGATCAGGGTGCAGGCGGCGGCCAGTTCTGCGGCGGCGGTGAACATTGCCGTGGCGTCGGAGAACCAACCGGCGTCGAGGATAGGGTAGAGACGGGGAAGATGTGTCGTCATTTCAGTCGTGGCTCTTTTGCCGAAATTCCATGCAGCACCAAAGATCGGCCTTCACTCGAAATTGTAACGGGCAGGTTGAAGACAGATGATGAACGGCCTTTTTACGATAGCGGGTATCAAATTGACTTCCAATCACCGTCAATTGAACGTGGTGTGGCACCGGGCTTATTATCCGTGTATGGACTACGAGCATCCCTTATTACGCAGCAAGATAGCCGAACAGAACATCGCCGATGCCGAGGCTAACACGAAGAAAGCTTTACAAAACTTTGAAGCGGAAAATACGGAGAATCGGAAGGCTTACGAGCGTTTTTACACCAACCTCGCGCTGTTTTCCAGCGGTACCATAGCGTTAAGTATCACTCATCTGGGTCACCTCAAGAACATCCCTGACAAATCGGTTACGCACCCTAGAGTTTTGATCGCCAGCTGGATTGCACTGATGGTGTGCCTCCTTACTTCTCTGTTCTGCACACTCTTTCATACTCACTACCTTCACTTCGCACGTCTACGGGATTATGTAGAAAACCTCTCGAACCAGAAGAGGATTCAAGCAGAGGAAATTGACAATCTCGTACTCGCGAACAACCCGCAAGAAAAGCAATCCGCGAAAGAAAAGTTCGTAAGAGATACTGAAACGCATCGCAAGGACAAGACGTGGGCTAAGAAGAGGGAGGATATCTTCGCTTACCTGTGGATTGGGAGTGCAAGGGCCGCCCAGGTCACATTTGTTTTGGGCATTGCGCTATTGACGTTCTTCGCCATCAAGAACATGTAAGGCAAGGCGACTAGTAACGCAGAATACATCTGGTGACCGCAGGATCAGCTCGTGTGAAAGCCGCGACTGTACCAGTTGATCTACTTCCCCTTCGCCAAAAATCTCTCAATAAACCCCGTATCGAAATCCCCTGCGCGAAATTCAGGGTCAGCTAGAATCCTCCGGTGCAGCGGGATCGTCGTATGAATTCCTTCCACGATAAACATCCCCAGAGCGCGGCTCATACGCGAGATGGCTTCGGCGCGGTCTTTGCCTCGGACGATCAATTTCGCGATCAGCGAATCGTAATAGGGAGGAATTGTGCCTTCGGCGTAGGCGGCGGTGTCGATGCGGACGCCGGTTCCTCCGGGGGGATTGAAGGTCGTGATCTTGCCGGCCGAGGGGGTGAATTTTTCGGGATGCTCGGCGTTGATGCGGCATTCGATGGCGTGTCCGCGATGGACGATGGGGCCTTGCAGGACTTCGCTCAGCTTTTCGCCGGCGGCGATTCTGAGCTGGCTCTTTACCAAGTCGACGTCGGTGACCATTTCGGTGACGGGATGCTCCACCTGGATGCGCGTGTTCATCTCGATGAAGTAGAGACGCCGGTCTTTGTCCATCAGAAATTCTATGGTGCCGGCGTTGTGGTAGCCGATCGTGCTTAGGGTCTTGCTGAGAATGTCTCCAGTTTCTTTGCGCAACTCGGGGGTCATGCGCACCGAGGGCGATTCTTCGAGCAGCTTCTGGTGACGCCTTTGGATCGAGCATTCGCGCTCGCCGAGGCTGACTACGTTGCCGTGCTCGTCGCCTAGGACCTGGAATTCGATGTGGCGCGGATTTTCAACATATTTTTCGAGATAAAGGTCGCCATTGCCGAAAGCTCCGGCGGCTTCGGATTGCGCCTGGCGGTAGAGCGCGGGGAGTTCGTCTTCGTTGCGGACAATGCGCATGCCGCGTCCGCCGCCGCCGGCCGTGGCTTTGACGATGACGGGATAGCCGATCTGGCGGGCCCATTCCTGCGCTTCTTCGGCGCTGGCGACCACGCCGTCGGAGCCGGGGACTATAGGGACTCCATGCTGCTTCATGGCGGTGCGGGCTTTTTCTTTTTCGCCCATCAGGCGAATGACGTCGGGAGTGGGACCGATGAACTTGATGTGGCAGGCCTCGCAGACGGCGGCGAAGTTGGCATTCTCCGAGAGCAGGCCGTAGCCGGGATGGATGGCGTCGACGTTCGCGATTTCGGCGGCGCTGATTACCGCAGGAACGTTGAGATAGCTTTGCCCCACTGGCGGCGGGCCGATGCAGATGGCCTCGTCGGCGAAGCGCACGTGCAGCGAATTGCGGTCGGCCTCGCTGTAGATGGCGACCGAGCGGATGCCGAGCTCTTTGCACGCGCAGATGACGCGCAAAGCTATCTCGCCGCGATTCGCTATCAGGATCTTTTTAAACATGATGGGAAAGCTCTCAGCCATCAGCCGTCAGCCATCAGGAACCTCAGGACTGCGCGCTTGTAGGATTTTCCTGATGGCTGACGGCTTATTTCGTTGGCCTCACGACAAACAGTTCCTGGCCGTATTCGATGGGCTGGCCGTTGGTCACCAGTTTTTTCACCAGCTCTCCTGCCATGTCGCATTCGATCTCGTTCATGAGCTTCATCGCTTCGACGATACACAGAACCTGGCCTACTTCCAGCGTGTCGCCTACTTTAACGAAGGGCGGCGAACCGGGCGAGGGCGATTCATAAAACGTGCCAACGATGGGAGAGCGCACGATGTGCAAGCCCTCTTCAGGAGCAGGAGCGGCGGCACTGGCTGAGAGATTGACCTGGCCAGGACCCGGGGCGGCGGCGGCCGGCGCCATTGTGGGAGCCGGCACGGACGCGGGCGCGGACGGAACCGCATAATAGCGCGAGTCGGGCGGCGGCAGTTCGGCGGCACGCTTGATTTTCACTTTGACGTCGCCGCGCTCGAGTTCGAATTCGGCGATGTCTTTTTCGATTAAGAACTCGATGAGTTCTTTCAGCTCTTTTTGATTCATGGATAAGGCGGGTTCCGTTTTAGAGTTCTAAATGACAACCAGTTCTTTGTCAGTGGGCGTCAGCACCTCGCGGCCCGTCTGCGTCACGACGACTACATCTTCAATGCGCACGCCCCATTTACCGGGGACGTAAACTCCGGGCTCGATGGTGATGACCATGCCGGGTTCGAGTTTCTGGGTCTGCCCGGCCGCCACCTTGGGCGCCTCGTGAATCTCTAATCCTAAACCATGCCCGGTCGAATGGGTGAAGTAAGTCGCCAATTTTCGCCGGCGCAACACGCTGCGGGCGGCGGCATCCACTTCAGCGGCAGTCACTCCCGGAGCCACGGCGGCAATCGCGGCTTGCTGCGCTTCGAGAACCGCCTCGTATAGATGCTTCGCCGCGGGAGAAGGCTGCCCGACGTGAACGGTGCGCGTGCGGTCGGAGCAATAACCGGCGAGTATAACACCAAAATCGCAGACCACGAATCCACGGCGCGGGATGGGCGCGTCGGAGGCGCGGCCGTGCACGACCGCCGAACGAGCGCCCGCAGCCAGAATGGTGGGGAACGACATGCCTTCGGCCCCCGAACGGCGGGCTTCGTACTCCATGGCGGCAGCAACCGCAACCTCGCGGACGCCGGGACGAATCTTGCGGCGGGCTACGCGGAAGAGACTGGCGCCTAGTTCGACCGCTTGCTTTATGCTCTGAATTTCGGCGGCATCCTTTGTCATGCGGGCGCGCTCGAGCAGTGGCGGCGCGGAGCGCAGGCGGGCTTTGCCTTTCACATCGCGCGCGAAGCGGTCACGCATGCCGGCGGTCATCGACTCGGCTTCGATTCCGACAACGATTTTCGAAAGTGTGCGGCGGGCGGTGAGCCACTCCGCTGCTGCGGCTAATGGAGACTTGCGGGCAATCACGATCTTTGTGCGATTGCCGCCGACTTTGATCTCCTGCTGAGCCTGGGTGCGATAACGACCGTCGGTGAAGAAAATGGAGCTGTCGCCCTCGACCAGCAAGGCGGCAGCGCTGCCGGTAAATCCACAGAGGTATCGGATGTTTGGAAGATGCGTCACCAGCAGCGCGTCAAGATGATTTTCGGGAAGTTGGGATTGAAGAAGGCGCAGGCGGGCGGGGTACTCCATGGGAGGAGTGTAACAAGAAGCAGCTGCCAGTTGCGGGTTGCCAGTTGCAGCCCCCAAAACGAAACCGCCGGCTCCTGGCGGTTTCTCCAGGAAGGCCGGCGGCTTTGGCCGTTTCGTTGTCCGCGCTAGGTTTGAATAATGCGCGGGGTGATGAAGAAAATCAGTTCCTGATTCGTGGTGGTTATACTGCGATGCTTGAACAGATTGCCCAAGTATGGAATATCGCCCAGCAGCGGTACTTGCGCAACGCTCAGCGAATTCTGCGTCTGAATGACGCCGCCAATCACCACCGTGCCGCCATCCGTGACCAACACCTGCGTTGTCGCCTGCTGGGTGATGAGGGCGGGGTTGCCGGCCGAATCTTCATGGCCGAAGTCAGGCAAGGTATTCTCCACGTCCACGTTCAGGAAGATGGTGCCTTCCGACGTGATTTGAGGAGTGACGGTCAGGCGGAGGAAGGCGTCGACATAAGTTGCCGTCGCTGGCGCTCCGAGGGTAGAGGCGGTCATGATCGGGATCTTCGTACCTTGCTTCACGACTGCTTGAATGTTGTTCTGGGTGACGATCCGCGGTCGGGAAAGAACTTTCAGCAAGCCGCGTGTCTCGGCCATGCTCAGCAGAACGTCGATGCGCATGTTGTTAGTGGCGTTGATAAACGACAGGCCGCTCGACGGACCGACTGCTCCAAGGTTTGAGAATAATGGAATCGACCCCGGCGTACCGGTGCTCTGGATGTACAGTGGACTAAGCCCGTTGGCGATGAGAGGAGAATTTCCTACCGCCGGGGCGCCGCCCACCGCGCTGGTGCCGTTGCCCCAGCCAAAGCCGAGTTGCACGCCGATATCACGCGCGAAGCTGCGAGTGGCTGCGACTACGCGGGCCTCGATTTCGACCTCCTGCGTCTTGCGGTCCATCTGCTGGATGATGCGGTCGATCTGCGGCAGCACGGCGGGAATGTCGGAGACGATGAGCGAATTGGTGCGTTCATCGGCCACCACATCGCCGCGCTGGCTGAGGAATTTCTTGACGGGAAGCAATACATCCTTGGCGTGCGCGTAGCTCAGGAAGCGGGTGATGCTGACTTTGTCAACGGCCTGCGATTCGGCGTCGATCTGCGCGCGGCGGTTCTCAGCTTCTTTGCGGAGAGTGTCGACGGTGGCGATGCGCAGCACGTTGCCGTCAAGCTGGCGAGAGAGATCGTTGTTCTTGAGAACGATGTCGAGAGCCTGGTCCCACGGCACGTCGTCGAGGACGATGGTCAGGTTGCCGTGAATTTGCGGATCGAGCACAACGTTCAGCCCGCTGATCTCGTGGATGAGACGGAAAAAATCTTTCAGATCCACATCTTTGAGGTTGACCGAGATGGGCTCGCCCGTATATTTCGTGCCGGTCGCGTTCGGCTTCTGCGCCAACTGCGCTTTCTGTTCGGCCGCCAGATTCACGGCGGGCTGAATCGGCTGTACGGAAGTTCCGCCCTGACCGAGAGCGGCGTTGGAGGTGGTGGCGACGAGTTCGGCTGCGGTTTTGTCGGAGAAGCGGCTGGCTGCTTCCTCGGCTTTAGCGGCGGGCGCGTCAGTGATGGCGTCGGACGTCGCCGGCTTCGAGGAAAACTTGGGCTCGACAAAGGCGAAGTCAGCAGGCTTGCCGGAGTTGTCGGGCGTCGCCGGAGCGGGCGCGGCAGCAGGCGTTATGGCTGCTGCAGCCGGGGCTACTGGCGTCGTTGCCGCGGAAGCCGCAGCGATGGTCGAGGGCATCGTGGCTGCTGTTTTGTGGCTGGCCACAACCGCGTCGTGAATCTTCAGGACGAAGCTGCCGTCCGGTGCGGCGACCAGTTCCGGCTTGCGGCTGTTGACCGCGTCCTTGCCGGCCGGATCGGCGCCCGCGAGATCGACGACGACGTGGGTATTGGGCGGAGTGTGGCCATCCATGCCAATGCGGACGTCTTTCACGCCGTCACGGTCCACGCTGATATGGTTCTGGGCGGTGGCCATGACGGTGTTGGGAAAGTCGACCACGATACGCGCCGGAGATTCGAGCGTCGAGAGCTTAGGCGCCAGATTCCCTTTCGCCCGGAACTCGACCTGCAGGCCGTCCTGGCTGTGCGTGATCTCGAGCTTTTGCAAGCGCGCGCTCACCGCCGCTTCTTTGCCCGTCATGTCAGCCGCGGCTGCGCTCACGACGAGTGCCAGCAGCGGAATGAAGAGACCCTGTAGTTGCTTTCCCATTTCCTATCTCCCCATGCGAGGCGATCTCGCCTCCATGTGTTTCCTGATAAAGTCTGTCTGCCAACTTCTGGGTTCCGGCTTAGACCGCCGGAGCCGTAATCTTTTTCACCACTTCCCGGGTAAAGCTCTTGCCTAAACGGTCCTGCAGTGTTTCCTGAAACACGATGGAGTCGCCGGTGATCTTGACGACGTATCCGTCAAAAACGGGATCGTTTTCCCGCAAGAAGTACGCCTTGTTGACGCCGTTGCTCACGACCGCGATAAAGCCGTTCTCCGAGCGCACGACGCCGCGCAGGTTGATGGTGCCGATCTCCAGGCACTTCTTACCTGTGCTGCAGCCGGAGCCTCCAGCACGGGTGACCACCGGGCTGACGAAGGGATCGCGGCGGCCATTGGCGGCGGCATACTTACCCTCGTCGGTGACCGACTGCTCAACGACTGCGTTCTGCGCCGATGGCGCCGGAGCGGCAGCGGCTGGAACTTTGGCATTGAAAGGCTCCGCTACCGGCTTGGTGGGCGCGGGCGCGGGCACGGCGAGCACAGCTCCCACGCCATGTTTCGTTGGCTTCTTCACATTTGCCGAATTGGCGGCGGGTGGCGTGGGCATCGCCGACTTCGAGGGCGCGGCGGGCGTGCCCGGATTCGTCTTCGCCTGTGCGGGGACGTTCTTCGGGATGCCCAGCGCCTCGTTCGAAGCCGCCGTGGCATGGTTCGAGACCGCGTTCATCTGGCTGCGCGTGTTCTGGATAATGCTGGGGCTCTGCGCCGATGCCTGGCCCGCGGCCAGTGCGCCGAGAAGAATTGCCGCCTTGATCGTGATTGCTGGCTTCATATTCATCTTCCTCTGTCCCCCTTACTTCTTGGCCGGAGCCGCGGTCTTGCCGGCCGGCGCTGCTCCCGGATCCAGGTCATGACTGAAATAGGTCGTGGTCACGCAGGTGGCGACAACGCTCTCGCCGGGCGCGTACTGATAAGTGTGCTTCGCCTTCGCGACACCCGGATTCTTCGTGTTGGCCACGAGCAGGTTCGAAACGTTGACGATGCGCTCCACTTTTCCCAGCCGGTCGAAGAAACCGAGCATCGAGTAGTACGGACCGTCGAACTCCACTTCGAAGGGCACTTCGGTATAGAAATCCTTGGTGTTGTAGGGACGCGCCGTATAACGGCGGATTTCGACTCCCGCCTTGCGCGCCTCGCCGCTCACCATGCGCATGAAGTCGTCCACTTCTTTTTCATCGGGCACGATGTGGCGCTCGATCTCGAGCTGCTGCTTCAGGCTGGCGAGTTGACGATCCATGTCGGCCAGCTTCGGCTTGTAGGCTTCGAGTTCCGCGTTCTCGCGTAACTTGGACTGCAGTTTCGCTTGAGCGGCTGTGTTCTGGTCGCGCTGCGACTTGAAGACGGTGTAGTAAAGTCCACCCGTCGCCACCATCGCCAGCAGCAGCAGCAGGACCAGCAATTTCACACCTGTAAATTCGCCAACGTTCATAGTCGATTCCGCCTTTACGACTTCGCCTTTTCGCAGGTCAACGTGAACTGGAAGGCCTGCATATCTTTCACCGCATCGTCCTGAATACTTTCCTTGATCTCGATGTTGCGGAAGTAGCCCGTCTTCTGCAGGTTGGAAATCAGGTTGGCAACGGCATCCGTGCTCAACGCGGTGCCGTCGATGGCAACGCTCGCGCCCTGATCCTGCATGCTGTTCAACCAGACCGCCTCGGTATTGTTGACCGTATCGCCGATCATCGACAGCAGGTTGACGGGGCCAGACTGGTTCTTGCGCAGCTGATCGATCACATCGACGCGGCGCTTGTAGGATTCAGCCTGGCGCTGGCGATCGAGATACTTCATCTTGATGTCGGCCAGTTCGCGGTTCTTCTGTTCGGCGACGCGAGTCTGCACTTCAATGGTCTTCCGTTCGCGGTCGAGCTTGTACCAGTAGGAAACATTCACAGCGCTGGCAATCAGCAACACCGCAGCCACCTGGATGATCGGTCCACCCAGATTGCCGAAATCGAAACTCGGCATGCTGACGGAAGAACCTTTCTTGCTTTTCGGTTTCGGAGCACCCAACAGATTGATTCGGATCATAGTTTTTCAAAGCTCCTCAGCGCCAAACCTACGGCCACCGCTAGCTGGCCGGGATTCTGTTCGACCAGTTCGGCACCCGCGCCATCCGGTGGAGGCACAATTTTCTGAAACGGGTTAAAAAGTTCGACCGGCATGGAAAATTCCTGGCGTAACGCTTCTACCAGGCCCGGAACTTTGGCCGAACCTCCCGCCAGATAGATCTTCTCGATGTGCTCGCCCGCGGCACTGGCACGGAAGAAGTCGAAGGTCTTCTGAATTTCGAGCACGATGATTTCGGTGACCTGTTGCAGGATCGGGGTCTTCGCATCATCCTGCGTGCTGCCCGCCTTACGTCCCAGCTTGAGCGACTCCGCTTCTTCGAAGCTGAGATCCAGTTCTTTCTGCAGCGAATCGGTGTACTGGTGTCCGCCTACGGAGACGTCGCGCGGGAACAGCGGCGTCGTTCCCTTGACGATGTTGATGTTCATCACGCTCGCACCCAGGTTGAGCAGCGCAACAACTTGCGTGGGCGCGGGATCGTAATTGAACTCGTAACAATTCTGCAGGGCGAGGGCATCGATATCCACAATAGCCGGACTCTTGCCCGCCATCGAGAGTACGTTGGTGTAGTTCAGAATCTTGTCTTTTTTCACGGCGACGAGCAAAACGTCCATCTGCGGGTTGCCGGCATCCTCGGAAAGGATCTGGTAATCGAGGTTCACGTCGGCCAAATCGAACGGAATGTGCTGCGCCGCTTCTTTCTGGATGGTGTCGGACAATTCCTGATCGCTCATCGAAGGCAACGAGATTTTCTTGACGATGACGGAGTGACCGCTGACCGCCGTCGCCACAGCCTTAGACTTGATCTGCGTTTCGGCGAAGAGCTTGGAGATGGCGCTGGAAACGGTGCCCGAGTCGACGATCATGGAGTCGACGACGATGTCGGGGGCGATCGGCTCGAGGCCGAGGTGCGCCACTTCGATTCCGGTGCGCGTCTTCCTGAGTTCGACGGCCTTGATGCTGGAGGAGCCTACATCCAGACCCACTATCGTTTTCGATCCCATTCCAAACATGTGCTCGCCCTCGGTTATCAGAGTTCACCTGCAGGTCTGTCCTGCAGAGTTCGCTAACAAATTTCTCTTACGGAGTTCCAGCAGCTTTCCCGGCTGCTTTATTCTTTTTCTTATCCTGCGGCCCTGTTTCCGCCGACTTCTCTTCCATCCACTGATCGATCTTCGATTTCTTGAAGCGCCAGCGATTGCCCAACTTGAACGCCGGAATTTTCTGCTCGTTCACGTACTTGTACAAAGTGTCCGGACTCACTCCCAGATATTGCGACGCCTGGCGAATGTTCATCACTTCCGGAGAATCAGCCATTTACGTTTTCCCTAGCGCGTTTGTGTGTATTAGGTGTGCTGAGCATATCTCAACCGCAGGCAAGGGCCTGTAGACGGTAATTTGCCGTTTTTGCTGGGTTTTATAGGGTTTTTCTGGAAAGCAAAAATTTCTATTTTGCGAGGGTTGTCTATATGTAGTGCCGAGCTCTCAGATAAACGCTATATATAGTAGTTGAGAGGAGGGTTGACGAGCGGTCACGCAAATTGGAGTAACTAAGGTACTAGAGACGGTACGTAAGTACTTGAACGGGCGCGCAACTGGCTGAAATCAAACCATGATGAAGGGATGGGCGGTATCGCCCGCAAGGTATTACGATGGCCGGGCGGGGACGCGCGGCTCTCCGCACCTTCGTCATTTCTCCTCGCCGATCACCGTCACTTTCGTAGCCGTGCGAAATTTCTTGTAATCGCGGTAGGTCTGCTCGACATCGTCATCGTAGCTTTTGAAGAGAGCGACGCGCGCGTCGAAATGGAACTGCACGCGTTCAGGCAACCAGACTTCATCGTTGACCCGAGTTAACTCGACGATAAGGTGGGTGCCTTTGTGAACCCGTGCCAGCACGAAACCAACGGAAATGGTGTCGATGGCGGTGATGTCGAGCTTGACCCACTGGGCTTCGACTTTGTCGATCCAGATGCGGCCTTTGAATTTGCTGAGCATCTTGGCGTTGCGCTGCCTGGGTTCGTAGCCGGGACGAGGCTCGCCGTCGAAAACCCACGTGTCGCGGCCATCGATCACTTCGGAGCCGACCATGCGGAAGTTGAAAGCATCGGCGATCTCGAGCACGAACTTGCGATCCTCCTCGCGGTCTTTTTCTTCTTTCGCCAGTCGCTTGCGGCGGTCAACTTCGGGTTCGCTCCTGCGCTTGTCGATGATCTTCTGGATTTTGTCGTCTTCCTTTTTCACCTCGTCGGGAGGGAGCGGCTTGTCGTCTTTTGAGATCAGGCGCTCGACATCTTCCCCGTAAATCTGCAGGACCTCCAAGGTTCGAGTTTCAGTCTTCTTGACGCCGCCGCGGCCGTCCAGCGTGTGGCGCTCCACGCGCTCGGTGTAGGTGTAATCGCGCTGCCGCTTGTCGTTTTCAAGGTCTTTCTGTTCGGCGCGCTCGAGAAGCTGGCGAATCTGAGCGGCAGGAACAACTCCGCTGGCGTCGGGCTTTAGATCAATTGGAGCGGAGGGCGGAGGCGAAGTGGACGCCGGCTGCTGGGCGAGAGCGCAGGCTGCCAACAATAAAATCGAAAAGATACGCGGAAGGTAAAAACGCATAACAAAGTCTCAGATGCGAGGCGTCGACGGACAGGTGCACGGATGTCAGGAGCGGAGAGCTTTTTCCTGCCACCCGCGAACTATTTTTTCTCCGCTCGCTCCAGGCATCCTGCGCGAAACGACCGGCCATCCAGGCGATGCAGCCGAGCGGCCTGGGCGCGGGTGATCAGCGGGTAATGAGAGATGGTCAGCAGGTATTCCGCAACAAACCAGACCGGCTGGTCGGAGGTCATCCAGTGGCGGGCATCGAAGCGCCGCAAGTTGACCGGGCGCGAGAAGGTGCGCAGCGTGCGCTCTCCGCGCAGATTGAAGTAGGTGTCGAAGTAGCTGAGCGTCAATTCGCGCAGCGTGCGATAGACCGGTTCGCGATAGCGGCATCCGGTGTAATTCGATTTGGCGAGTGCGCCCCAATGTCCATCGATTTGGTAAATGGCGATGACGTGGTCGGTGTCATGCTCGGCCTCGAGGTCGAGAATCAGCGGAGGATAGCCGAGAACGCGCAGTGCGGCCGCCGCAAAAAGCGCTCCCTCGTAGCAGTGCGAGGTGTTCTCGCGCAGCACCATGCGTGGCGACCAGGCGCTGTCGGCGAGGTGATAGGGCATGGCGTCAAGCACACGCTGAATGCCATGCGGAGTCTTCAACGCCCGCAGCTTGCGAAGTTCAGCGGGAGTAAATTCAGAGCCGGCGTGATTAAGATTCGCCATTTTTTGTGGGTTTCGCAAAGACGTTTGCGACAAGGGCAGTGTAACCGAATCGTGGAGCCATCGGGTCATCTAACCATCGGGTCATCGGGTGATCGAAGATCAAAATCCTCGGGCGATGGAAAAGTCACCGCGAAAGAGAAAACGACAGTTCTGCAAAGCAAAAAGGCCGCCTTCATCGAAGGCGGCCTTTTTATGCGAAGGAAATTTGAGACGGGGCAAGCCCCGCCTCTACAGGATGAATCACTTCTGCTCGGCTGTTTCTTCCAGTTGGCCTTCGGATTTTTGCCAGCCTGGCTTGGTGTCAAATCCCTTCATATCTTTGGCTACGGTTTCAGTCTTCGGCCCAAGATCTTTTTCGTAGACGACGCCATCCTGGTTAACGATGAAGGTCATCACTCCCGACGTTCTGTACATGGCGGGATAGGCGACGAAGGCGAAGCCCTCGGTCATCTTGCCGTTGACTTCGTAACTCTTCTCACCCTTGCGGCCTTCGCCCGTCAGAATGTGGAAGTAATATCCACGATAGGGAGTGGGAATGCCTTCCTGGCTCTGGGCGAAACTTCCGGGAGCGGCCGATGCGACCAGCGGTCCAATAGGGCTTTGCGGTTCGCCGTTTGCGGCCTTCCAGTAAAGGCCATCCTGCTGGCCTTCACCGCTGAAGATCTTCTTCGCATACTCATGATGCTGGGCCGAGTATTCCTTTTCCGCAGCCACCAGTTCCTGGCACACGCGAATCGCGGAAAGTTCATTGCGGCCGATGCGCCGGTAGAGGATCTCCCGCTTGCCGGCTTCGGTGTCGAAATACCAGGCATGACCTTTGTTGATCAGTGGAATCGGGGTGGGCCAGTTATGCGCGCCGATATATAAAACCGTGGTACCATCCGGCTCTCTTACCAGACGGTGCATCTGCTCATAGCGCTCGACGAAATTTGTGCGGCTTTCAGCATCTTCGGCGTCGTCACCCGAAGAAATAAGCTGTTTGCCGTCTCGTCCGAGGATTTCGAGTAGCGCCTTTTCGTCATTATTCTTGGTGGCTGCGACGAGCGCGTTGGAAGCCTGATCCGCCGATGAAAATGTTTTCTGGCCAGGCTGCTGCGCCAGAACCACAACCGGCAAACACAGAGTCAAAATGACTGCGACAGCGGCGAGTTTCGGAACGCTCGACTGATGAATCATTGGCCGCATAGAAATTCTCCTCCTTATCAAATGTCTATGTCAGGACGCTGGGCGCGTCCCGACCGAGATGACGCCTTAGCGACGTCCGCCGCCATGTCCTCCGCCTCCACCACGCGGAGCGCTGGCATGACCACCGCCGCCGCCGAAGCTGGAGCGTCCGCGGGAGGCGTAGCTGCGGGCCTCTCCACCGTGATCGTACCCGCTGTAGGCGCCGGAGTGAACGTTGCCCTCAGCGCGCGGCGCAGATCCGCGGGGCGCGTATCCGCGAGCGGCTCCACGATTGCCCTCAAAGGGCCGCGCGCCAACTCCGGCACGAAATGCTCCGCTTCGTCCAGGCCCACCGCGATAGAAATTGTTGCGGTTGTAAAACGTCCGGCTGTGAGAAAAATATCTGCCGTGATTGTAGAGAACGTAATGATTGTGCCAGTCGAATCCCCAGTGTCCCCAGCCCCATCCAAAGCCGCCGAACCAGCCGACGCCAAAGCCGAGTCCAAAGCTGAGATACGGGCCGCCAAACCAGATTCCGGGATACGGATACCATCCCGGCCAGGCGACGACCGGATAGCCGTAGACGTCCCATGGGTCATAGGCCGGAACGTAAACTACGTTGGGATCGGCAGGCTGAATATCGACGTCCGGGCCCTGATCGGTCACGGTCTGCTGCGGCGTGGTCTTGAGGTTGCCGGCGGCTTGCGCTTTGTGGCGCATGAACTGCACCGCGTCCATGACGTCCTGCTGCTGGTTGTAGTAAGCGTCGCCGAGAGACGACGCCCAGGAAAGGTTCTTGTCCATGTTGCCCAGGACGGATGGAAACGCAGTCAGCGCTTTGACACTTGGGTCCCAGGGCTGCTGGTCGACTGCCTTGGCTAAGGCGTCGCCCTTCAGGTCGGGATTCGCCTGGATCCAACGATCAGCCTCGACCACTTCGTCGGGAAATGTCGCCGCGGTCAGAATCTGCGCGACCAGTGAATCGGGATAGAGCGCTATGGGCGCAACCAAGCGCTGCAATTGCTCAGGCGTCTGCTGGGCGTAGGGCGGAGCCTGGGTTCCCTGCGGATTCTCCGCGGGCTGGTTATCCGCTGTCTGGTTATCCTGCGGCGGCGCAGCCTGATCATCTTGTTGCGCCGACAAAGTTGGCGGAAGCGTCAAACTCAGCAGCGCCAATGACAATATAAAAACTAAAATCTGCTTGGAAATATCCTTGAAAATGTCCATATCCTGGAACCTCCCTTGGATCTTCATCACCCGAGGCCCTCACTACCCATAAGAGATGCGGAAACATCTGCGACGGCTGCATATTTACGTTTCCTGACAATCGACCAGAGCGACGCGCGAGCTACAAGAGCAACTCTCCCAATTCGCGCGGAGCTTCGATCAGTACGTCGGGCGGCGCGGACTCCAGCGAGTGCGGAGCGAAGCCGTAAGTCACGCCGCACGTCCATAATCCACCGTTGCGGCCGGTTAAAACGTCGACCGCGGAATCGCCGATGATCAGGGCTTGTTCCGGCGCCACGCCGGTTTCCTGCAAGATTGTCTGCACACCCAAAGGATCGGGCTTCTTGGTGATGAAACTATTGCCACCGTAAACACTGACGAACAATTCTGCTAACCCGAGCGAGCGCAAAATGTCGCGGGAGGGGTTGACAGGCTTGTTGGAGAGCACGGCCATCGCCCGGCGAAGTCCGTTGACGGGCAGCGCCAACCCTGCGAGCACTTCTCGAATCCCTTCATAGACCGTGGTGTGGTCAAGCTTGTGGGCGCGGTAATAAGTGAGAAAAAACTCCAGCGCGCGCTGCAACAGTGCTTCATCGCAGGTATCGCCGAGGGCGCGCCGCACCAGGGTTGGAGCGCCGTCTCCTACGTAGCTGGCAACCAGGTCGCCGTCGAGTTCGGGCAGGCTGAGGTGACGCAAGGTGGCATTGACGGAGTGAATCAAATCGAGGCGCGAGTCAATCAAAGTACCGTCGAGATCAAACACGAGCAGGCGAATGCGCTGCGGATCGAACGGACGCAGGAATCTGATCATGGACAGTTCAGGATAAATCAGTTGCCATTTGTCGGTTGTCCGTAAAGGCTGGCTCCGACGGATTTCGCGGTCGATAGCCGTCTCGATGCATACGGAAAAACCGAGAGATTCGAGATCAGGAGATCCTGCTGAGAACTGGGAACCGGGAACGGAGAACTGATTTACAATGTTGCGGGTCTGGAACTCTGTGGGGTGAAGAACGCCGAATGGCCACGATTAAAGTCAATCCCAAGCTCGACGCCAAGTTGGGCCCGAGCAATATCGCCAAGAAGACCTACCAGGGCCTGACCTCGCAGCAGTTGATCGACGCGTATCGCATCATGTTCACCTCGCGGCGCATTGACGACCGCGAGATCATGCTGAAGCGGCAGCAGAAGATCTTTTTTCAGATTTCGGGCGCCGGGCACGAAGCGGTGGGAGTTGCAGCCGCATACGCGCTCAAGGCGAGCTACGACTGGTTCTATCCTTATTATCGCGATCGGGCGTTGTGTCTGGGGCTGGGGGCGACTCCTTACGAAATGTTGTTGCAGGCGGTCGGAGCAGCGGACGACCCGAGTTCTGGCGGACGCCAGATGCCTTCGCACTGGGCTTACCAGCGGCTGAATGTGGTCACCCAATCTTCTCCTACGGGAACGCAGATACTGCAGGCGGTCGGATGCGCTGAAGCCGGACGCTATCTCGCTCACCATCCTGATGCCGCACAAAAAGTCGACGGTGATTATCGCCAGTTCAAGGATGTGCATTTTCAGGGCGACGAAGTCACCTACGTGTCGCTTGGCGATGGCACCACCAGCGAAGGCGAATTCTGGGAGGCGCTGAACACGGCGTCCAATAAGCGATTACCGGTAATTTTTTGCGTGCAGGATAACGGCTACGCTATTTCCGTTCCGGTCGAGGTGCAAACTTCGGGCGGCAACATTTCGCGGATCATCTCCGGCTTCCCCAATTTTCATTTCGAAGAGGTAGACGGCACCGATCCAATTCCAGCCTATGCGGCGTTCCAACGCGCGGCCGAGCATTGTCGCGGCGGGCAGGGTCCGGCATTTGTTCATGCACATGTGATTCGTCCTTATTCGCATTCACTGTCGGACGACGAGCGGCTTTACCGGCCTGACTCCGAGCGCCAGGCTGATGCCGCACGCGATCCCGTGCACCGTTTGCAGATGTTTCTGCTGCGCGAGGGAATCCTCGACGAAAACGGCATCAACAAAATGGAGAAGGAAGCCGAGGAGCAGCTTCAGCTTGACACCGACCGCGCGCTCGAAGCCGCGCCGCCACAACCGGACACGATTTACAACTTCGTTTACTCGCCCGATCTTGACCCCACCTCGGCGGCGTTTGCGACGCAGCCCAAAGCAGCCGCGCCCGAGACCGGGCCCGACGGCAAGCGCACGGCCGCTGCCAATAAGACGATGGCGGACCTCATCAACACCACGTTGCGCGATGAGATGCGCCGCGACGAGCGCATCGTCATCTTCGGCGAAGACGTGGCCGACTGCAGCCGCGAAGAATACCTGACACAGAAGCTGGTCAAAGGCAAGGGTGGAGTTTTCAAGCTCACCTCGGGCTTGCAGTGCGCGTTCGGCTCCGATCGTGTTTTTAATTCGCCCATCGCCGAGGCCAACATTGTGGGCCGCGCGACGGGGATGGCGACGCGGGGACTGAAGCCGGTGGTCGAGATCCAGTTTTTCGATTACATCTGGCCGGCGATGATGCAGTTGCGCGACGAACTGCCGCTGATTCGCTGGCGCTCGAACAATGCATTTTCGGCTCCTCTCGTGATTCGCGTGGCAATTGGCGGATATCTGACGGGCGGTGCCATCTATCACTCGCAGTGCGGCGAGAGCATCTTCACGCATATTCCGGGATTGCGCGTGGTCTTTCCGTCAAACGCGTTGGATGCAGCCGGCCTTTTGCGCACGGCGATCCGCTGCGATGATCCGGTGTTGTTCCTCGAGCACAAGCGTTTGTATCGCGAAACCTTCGGACGCGCGCCCTATCCGGGGCCGGACTACATGATCCCGTTTGGCAAAGCGAAAGTCGTGCAGCCTGGAACTGATCTCACCGTCATCACCTATGGAGCTGTCGTTCCGAGGGCGTTGCAGGCGGCGCAGAAAATCGAGCGCGAGCACCAGGTCAGCGTCGACCTGATCGACTTGCGCTGCCTGAATCCGTTTGACTGGGAGGCGATTGCCGATTCGGTGAAGAAAACGAATCGCGTGCTGATCGCCTACGAAGACTCCCTGAGCTGGGGATACGGTGCCGAGATCGCTGCCCGCATTGCCGACCAGCTCTTCCATCATCTGGATGCGCCGGTGAAACGGGTCGCGGCTACTGATACCTTTGTCGCTTATCAGCCGATACTGGAGAATGCCATCCTGCCCCAGGCCAGCGACTTGTTCCGATCCATGAAAGAGCTGTCGGAATTCTGAGTTCAGAGTTATCTCTGCGAGGTCTACGATGAGGTTCTGCTTCACTAGCTCGGCGTCTGCTCTGGTTCTCTTAATGCTCGCGGGCGCGGGCATCTGCCAACCACCTATGCCGCCGGAAAAAACCGCGCTCGTGCTCGGCCAGCACATTCACTATTACGAAACCGGCCAGGGTCCGACTGTTATCCTGCTGCACGGCTTGGGCGCGAACGCGGGAATATGGGCTGCCGTAATCGTTCCGCTATCACAGCGCTATCACGTGATCGCGCTCGACCAGATCGGCTTTGGCCATTCCGATAAACCTTTGCTTGATTACAAGATTGCTACATTCGACGATTTTCTCTACGGCTTTATGCAGGGGCAGCAGATCACCAAGGCGACTCTGGTGGGCAATTCGCTCGGCGGCTGGATCGCTCTCGACTTCGCCGTGCAACATCCCGGCATGGTCGACAAACTGGTCCTGGTGGACGCGGGTGGCCTGCATTTCGGCTCACCCGGGTCCAAGGCCAGTGCCAGTCCCAGCCCGAAGATTGATCTGAATCCCTCCTCGGTAGCGAGTATGAAAAAGATTCTGGAGTATTGTTTCTATGATCGCTCCATGGTGAACGACCAGGTGGCGGAATCCATCTTTACGCAGCACCTGAAAGACAACGATGGTTATACGATCCACAGCACCATGGAAGGAATTTTCTCGACCGATCAGTTTGAAGAGTCAAAGTTGGCGTCCTTGCACGTGCCCACTTTAGTCCTTTGGGGCGCTGATGACGCGCTGATACCGCTGGCCAAAGGCGAAGAGTTCCACGCCGGCATTGCCGGTTCGAAACTGGTGACGATCAATCAATGCGGTCACATTCCTGAGCTCGAAAAGCCCGGAGAATTCAATCGCGCGGTTCTGGAATTTCTCAATCCCTGAGGAAGTCCGGGCCCGCCGAAGTCTACTCTGGTGTCAATGGCACGAACGAATAGGTAGTGGCGCCCTTTAAAAACGGTGCCGCTACAGACCAAAACCTCCATTTGACAGCGTCCCGTTTCCTCGTCAAACTAGTGAGAACTGGATGCCCCCGCATCCATAAGTAAGTCCCCTTTCTCCCAGATTGTTTCGTACCCAGGAGGTTCTGTGCCTATCATCAGCCGCATCGGCTTGACTACTCTTGTTGTGTTTCTTGTTGTCTCCAGCCTGTGGAGCGAGGCTCGCCAGCCCGAAATCCGCACCGGCATTTGGCGAGGCATGAATGTCACCTACACCTGGATTCCGGCCAACGATGGCACCGGCAAAGCTGTGTATCAGGGCGACATTCTGCTCGACAACGTACAGGATTCGCCGAACGGGCCCGGCGTAGACAGTGTCGGCGTCGCTTATACCGGCTATTTCTGGCCGAAGGTTAGCGGAGTCGCTTCGATCCCGTACAAGATCGACCCGTCGTCCGGCGATATGACCAACCTCAACACCGCTATCTCACAGTTCAACAGTGACTTCGCTGGATTGATTCAACTCGTTCCTTATTCCAATCAGACCGACTACGTGGACTTCTATTTTGATCCCAACAACAACAGCGGATCGTGCGAAGCTTACGAAGGCCGCGTAGGCGGCGAGCAGATTGTGGGCGGCGCGGGCGGCCAGTATAACCCTTGTTCGGTCGCGACCATTCTGCACGAATTAGGACACACTGTCGGCGTCTGGCACGAGCAGACGCGCGCCGACCGCAACACTTATGTCAACGTCAACTACGGAGCTGTGATCAAGGCGTCGCGCTCCTACTTCGACATCCCGCTCGACAACTCCCAGGAACTGGGCCCCTACGATTACGCCTCGGTCATGGAGTATCCGGCGTTCTCGTTCTCGCGCAATGGCGAGCCCTGCATTGAATCGATCCCGGCCGGCATTCCGCTGCAAAACCAGAGCGGATACAGCGCGGGTGATATCGATGGCATCGAGCGCTTGTACGGCGAAATCCCGGCGCAGGTCACGGTGACCAGCAATCCTCCGGGATTGCAAGTGGTGGTTGATGGAAATGCGATTACTACTCCGCAGGTCTATACATGGGCGCTGAATTCGACGCATACGATGACTGTGGCGTCCGGGCCGCAGACGCTCAGCAGCACCGGCGTCAGCTACATTTACGGGCGCTGGAGCGATACCTTCGACCACACGCAGCCGATCACGATTACGCCGGGCAACGATATGGTTACGCAGCCCGCAACCTCGCCAGCGATTACCGTCTATCAGGCGAACTTTATCCAGCTTGTTCCGTACACGAATGTTGTTTCTCCGGCTGGAACCGGAACCGTGACACCTTCGCCCGCGCCGCAGACTTACGGCACGTTGTCGGGCCAGTACTACATCATTCGCCAGTCGGTCACGCTGACCGCCTCGCCGAACCAGGGCGAAAATTTCCTAAGCTTCATCAATTCTCCGTATTACCTGCCCGGCGGCATCAGTGCGAATCCCAAGACCTTTAATGTGATGGATGACGGCAGCTCCATCGACCTGATCACCTATTTCACCAACACTCCGGTGTACACGGTGACCACCAGCCCGGTGGCATCGAACGAGTACGTCACGGTCGACAATGCCCTGTGGGCAGCGCCCGTCAATTTCGCCTGGACTCCGGGCAGCATGCACAACCTGGGCATCAATTCGCCGCAATACCCCTGGAGTTCGAACACGTATTTTGATTTTTCCAGTTGGAGCAACGGCGGAGCACAAACTCAAACGGTCACCGCGCCGAGCAACAGCTTCACCTACACGGCAAACGTTACGCCCAATTATTACGTGACGGACTACGCCATCGAAGGATCGTGTGCCGCCACCATCAACGTGACGCCCGCATCGACTGAGAACGGTTACTATCCAACTGGCAGTCAACTTACTTTTGCCGAGACGCCGGCCAGTGGCTTGGTCTTCACTGGATGGCTTTATGACCTGAGTGGAACGACCAGCCCGCAAAACCTTACCGTCGATGACGAAGTGCTTGTTGCGGCCGACTACAACGTCAACTCGACGCCGCTCTCGATCAGCAGCCTCAATCCGCCGAATGCTACTGCCGGCAGCAACGGGTTCACGCTCACCATTAACGGCGCGGGATTTACTACCGATACTTACGTCTACATCAACGGCCTTTATCGCGCTGTCGCCACCTTCGTCAGCTCCGCGAAGGTCACAGTGCCGATTCAGGCAACTGACATCGCCACGGCCGGAGCGTTCCAGGTTGCGGTCGGCAACTTCGACAGCGCGGGCTGCGGGCCCTATGTTCCGGCAACGTTCTACGTGCTGATCAGCAGCGGTGGAACCGCGGCTGTAAGCCCGAAGAGTTTGGCCTTCGGAAACGTGGCCGCGGGCACGGCGAGCCCGTCAAAGTCGGTTACGCTCACCAACTCCGGATCAGGTCCGCTGACCGTCAGCTTGATCGCTGCAAGTGGAGACTTTGCCGAGAGCAACAATTGTTCCAGTTCCCTCGCCGCCAAGAGCAGTTGCACCGTAAACGTAACCTTCAAC
Source organism: uncultured Acidobacteriaceae bacterium (assembly GCA_963775845.1). Classification (GTDB taxonomy): domain Bacteria; phylum Acidobacteriota; class Terriglobia; order Terriglobales; family Acidobacteriaceae; genus Acidiflorens. The sequence continues at coordinate 1,815,235 of CAVZKN010000003.1, forward strand.
CCCAGCATCGCCGGGGCTATTACTGGCGCGCTCACTTTCAGCGACAGCGCCAGCACCAGCCCACAATTCATAAAGCTGAGCGGCACTGGGCTGGTTCCACTCGTCTTCAGCCCCACGAGTTTGACTTTCACGAGCCTTGCCGTCGGGCAAACTTCGTCGGCGACGGTCACGCTGAGCAACAAGCAGGCCACCTCCATCAGCTTGAGCCCGAGCGCCAGCGGCGATTATTCGGTCACGGGCGGAACCTGCGGCGCTTCCCTCGCCGCCGTCGCCAGTTGCACCATCATCGTGACTTTTGCGCCGCAATATAAAGGTCCCATCAAGGGCACTCTTTCTGTCGCTACCAATGGCGCTTTCAGCCCTCAGGTCGTGGGGCTGACCGGTACTGCCACCGGTGGTCCGACTGTCCCTCTGAGCTTCAGTCCGACGTCGTTGACTTTCACTTCGACCGGAGTCGGCGCCACCGCCGCGGCCAAGATCGTCACCGTCACTAACAAGAGCGCGGGATCCATCACTATCGACAGCATCGGCGCCAGCGGCGACTATACAGCGGTTGGCAGCGGAACCTCGCCTTGCGGAGGCGCGCTCGCGAAATCCGCGAAGTGCACCTTCTCAGTAACCTTCACACCCGCCGGTACGGGAGCGATCAAGGGCGCTGTAACCATCGCCACCTCAGGCGCCGGCAGTCCACAAATCGTGGGACTGTCGGGCACCGGGGCGATTCCCGTGACCGTGTCGCCCACAAGTCTGACCTTCGCCGCTCAGCCGGTTGGAACCGTTAGCACGCCCCAGACCGTCACCCTGACCAACAACTCCGGGGCAACGCTCGACATTGCGAGCATCGCAGCCAGCGGAGACTTCAGCGCTACTCCGTCAGGGGCCAGTCCGTGCGGTGCGACGGTCACCGCTTCTGCCACGTGCACTTTCAGCGTAACTTTCACTCCCACCCTGAAGGGCGCGATCAGCGGAGCCGCCACCGTGAGCCACAGCGCGCCGCTTGGCCCGGCGGTCATAAAGTTGTCAGGAACGGGCGAGTAACTTGTTGCTCGGGCGGGGAATGGGCATTCCGCCCGATCCCCCCGAGCAGCCGCTATCTCAAGAAGAATAGGACGACCTTGTTTTGCGTTTGAGTTAGAGAACTGCCGGATATTTTGGCGCGATGAATCAGCGCGCCTGTGAGAGATCTTCGACGGCGAATAACTGGCCATGGCGTTCCACGACTCCGATGCCGATCGAATCCATGTCGCGATCGAGAATGTTGGCGCGATGCGGGGGCGATTTCATGAGCTGCACGTGAATAAGTCCGGACGTCGGGCCTTGCGTCACGTTCTCCGAAAGCCAGTGGAAGCGGGCGCCCGCCTCTTTGACGCGCACGGTGAGGCTGGGCTCGCCTTGAAAGGCGTGGGCCGCGGATCCGCGCTCGGCCATCACTTCGGCGTGCCGGCGTGCCGCCGCCGCTAGCGCTTCATCCCAGCGCAGCGGCGGCAGACCTTGCGACCGGCGTGCATGGTTGACTGCCACAAACAATTCACGCTCTGCGCGCGAAGCCGGTGTTTGCCCGAAGGCTATCCAACAAAGCATCGTCCCTGCCATCGCTATCGTCGCCAGCCGGGCGAAGAGTCGCATAAGTTACATTTCTCCGTAACTAGTAAGACTTAAATTGGTGCGTACGGGCAAGTTACTAACGTCGTGCGCTGAGGATTACTTCCGCGTTAGCTGCCCGGCTGGCGGTAAGCTGTAACCAACTGGCGCATCGTCGAGGGAGTTGCGCTAGCTCGTCATCACTACTCACCGGCGGTCCCAGTACAGGTCGCGCCGGTCACGGCCCAAATCACGATAGTCGTGGCGCAACTCTCGCCGTTCATGCCGGGCGGCGCCGTAGTTTCCGTGGTAAAGATCGCGGCGCAGTTCGCGGCGGTCGTGCGCAATTCTCGCGTCATCCCGCCGGATGTCGCGACGATCACGCCAGTAACCATCCTGGGCAAACATGGTTCCAGCGCCCAGGCCAAGCAGCAACACAACTCCAGCTATTGTCCGTTTCATAATTCGAGCTCCTTTCGATGCCAAACCCTGCTACCGCCCCTGGATCAGAAGCGGCCTTTGCTCCATGTAAACCCACTCCTCCCAGCGAAGTTGCACCTCTGTTTCCGTAACACACTTCTTTACAGGGCACCCTTACATCCCTGATCGTTGGCGCATACATCTCAGTTGTAGGGGGAAAAGAAAATGCGGACCTACCTGGCATTGTGGATGATCACAGTAGCGGCTTCCTTCGCGCTGGCTCAGGACCCTGGGATCCAGGCGGCGCAGCAAGCGGCACAACTATCGCAACAGGCAAGCCAACAGGCGATTGACCAGATGAACCAGGCCGCCCAGCAAGCGAATCAGGCGGCGATGCAGAACGCGCAAATGGCAGCGAGCACTCCGCAGTGTTATGGCTGTTACGCCGCTAAGCCAAAATTCTCCTTGAAACCCGGGCCGTATTCTTCGACAGTTACGGTGAAGATCAAAGACTCGACCCGCGGAGCTGCGATTTATTACACGACCGATGACTGGACGCCGACAGCTGCGTCGACCCGATACATTGGTCCCATCACGATCGATTCGACGACCACCCTTCAGGCAATCGCGATCTCTCCGTTGGGGGGACGAAGCCGCGTGGCTACGGCGGTCTACACGCTGAATGGGGTTGCCGCAACCGCGCCCACGTCGCAGGCATTAGAGGCGCCGGCGAACCCTGTGGCGAGTTCTTCGGCGCCTGCGCCCTCGGAGCAGGCAAAACTTTTGCTCGCCCAAGGCACAGCTATTCCTTTGGTCTTTGCTTCCGACGTAAGTTCAAAGACAGCGGAGATCGGCGACAAGATTTCCCTTACCCTGGCCGACGACCTCAAGATCGGCGGCGTGGTCGTGGCCAGGAAGGGAGCACCGGCGGTCGCCACCGTTACCGAAGCAGACCCGACGGCGATGGCCGGAACGCCCGGTGAGGTCTTTTTTCAGGTGGACTCGCTCCAGGCCGGCAATGTTGTGATTAAACTGCATGGCATCGGGGCGAAGGAGGGGGCGGACAAAGCGGGGAAAGCTCTGGGGCTGATGTTTGTTCCGGTGGTCCCGGTTGGTTTGTTCGTGCATGGCAAGGACGCGGAAGTAAAGCAGGGCGCTCGTTTCACCGCATTCGTGGATGCCGATACCTGGCTATCACCGGCGAACTAGAGCTTTCCGGTTCTTAACTGGAATGACGAACTTCAACCCCGACCACACGTCGGAAACGGCGCAGACTTTGATGTCTACCAGTCCAGCGTCGAGTCCGGCGCGGCGAATCGCGTCTTCGGCGAGGTCGGTGGCTCACCTGAACTTTTTTTCGGCCACGAGATCCAGAGCATCCCAGCCGGAGCCAGCGCGTTTGCGGCCGGCTGCAATCCCAGGTCTAGAGCAGCTCGCGATTTGACAAAGAGAAAGATGAAGTCAAGATTGCCAGCGCTTACCGGTTGAAGGCTGCACCGGCACAGCGCGACGCTGAGTATGGCTTTCACGTCACTCGGAACATGCAGCAGGGCGGCGCGAAAATCGTCCTTGATGCCCAACTTCTTTGCCAGCGGAGTGCCCGAATATCCGGCCATGAACGACTGTATAAGCAGACTCAGGTTGATCGAACCGCGACTGTCTACTGCTTCGGAGCGTAGTATCCCTTGCGTGTGCGCACCTTGAGACTTCTTTCCTGCGCAAAGATCAAGATAGTTCGGTAGCGGCCATCAGCGACAAAATCCGCGGGCTTGTAGGCCATCGCATACTGGCTGCGCAATTCCTCTTGAATGGATTGAAAGGAATCCGACACGTCGCGCATCTGGAAGGGAAAAAATGCGCGCCCGCCGGTCGCTTCCGCAATACGCTCGAGCACCTTGTCACCCTTCTGTCGCGTGCCCGTGATGTTAGTGCTGATGGTGTAGACGATGGCGTCGGCGCGAGTCGCCATTTCAATCGCTTCTTCGCGGGTGACGTGGCTGAGGTTGTCGTCTCCATCGCTTAAGAGAATGATCGCGTTGCGCACCGGCCCGGTCAATTCCTGCTTCATCAGCTTGTCGCGGCAGGCAAAGTAGAGCGCGTCATACATGGCCGTGCCGCCGCCCGCCCGCAACATGCGCACGCCGTTGGAGAGTTTTTCTGTGTTATCGGTGAAATCCTGCGTGACCTCGGGAGTAGCGTCGAAGCCAACGACGAACGCCTTGTCATAACCCGGCCGAATGATGGAGTTCAGAAATTCGATCGCTGCCTCCTGCTCGAACTTGAAACGGTCGCGCACGGAATTGCTGGCGTCGACGAGCAACCCAACCTGCAGCGGCAGCTCGGTCTCACTTTTGAAGCTGCGCACCTCGGTCGGCTTTTGATCGTCATACACTTTGAAGTCGTTGCTCTTCAGATCCTTGATGTAGCGGCCGTGACGGTCGGTGACGGTGAACACGACGCGAACCTCGTTGACCGTCTTCTTGAGGCTGAAGGCATCGTCTTCCTCGGATTTTTCGGGCGTGCTGGGCGCAGCAGGAGTGGGCGCTGCCGCCGGCGGAGGCGTGACGGGCGGCGATTGTGCGGCTGCCGGCGCAGTTGGAGTAGAGGCGGGCGGCGGCGTCTGGGCCATAAGACTCCCAGCCAGAGTTAGAAGAACGCTCAGCAACGTAAAAACGCTTGGTTTCATCAGGACGATTGACCCTGCAACGATTGCTTTAATTATAGCCTGCGGCGGAGCGCAGGCGCACGAGAACGATGGTCATGTAGACACAAGGCTTGCTGCGTCTTCCCTTCCTCAGTGGTCGCTGGGGCCGCGGGCGGAGACGCGGCACTCCGCGTCTGTATGGGAAACTCTGGTTGGCAATGTCTAGGACTGGGGCGCTTCCAGACTCGCCAAAAGGCTTTCCAGTTCCGCCGGTAACGGGCTGGAGAATTTCATCAACTGCTTCGTTAGCGGATGCGTTAACTCGAGCGCCGCTGAATGCAGAAAATTTCTGCTGAGCGCGACCGTTGCCGGCATGCCTGCCGCCCGCCGCTTGTTCGATTGCGACCGCAATTCCCCGGGTGCGCCGTAAAGCGCGTCGCCGACCACCGGATGCCCGATCGACGACATGTGCACGCGGATCTGATGCGTGCGTCCCGTCTCGATCTTCACTTCAACCAGCGCAAACTTGCCGTAGGGCGAATCGATTTTTCGCTTGACCAGGTAATGCGTCACCGCATCGCGGCCGCCGTAGCCTCGGGTCGTCATGCGGGTGCGCTTCTGGGAGTGGCGGCTGATGGCGCTCTGAATGGTGCCGCGATCCTGCTTCGGCCATCCCTGGACCAGCGCTATGTACGTTTTGTGCACCTCACGCGAGCTGAATTGCTTGGCGAGTTTGCGGTGCGAGTCATCGTTCTTCGCCACCACCATCAGCCCGCTGGTAGCGCGATCGAGGCGATGCACGATGCCGGGACGCTGGTCGCCGCCGATTGACGACAGTTTGCGAAAGTGATGCAGCAGCGCGTTGACGAGTGTACCGCGATTACGGGCGTCGTCGGTGGCTCCCGCGCCGGCGTGCACCATCATGCCCGCGGGCTTGTTGACGATGGCCAGGTCGTCGTCTTCGTAGACGATGTCGAGGGCGATTTCTTCCGCCATGGCGCGCAGCGGAGGGGCGTGCGGCGGACGAGTGATCGTGATTTGCTCTTCGCCGTTGCCCTTCAGGCGCAACGAGGCTTTCGTCGCGACGCCGTTCACCAGCACCTCTCCGTTCGCAATGAGTTGCTGGATGCGGGCGCGGCTAACCTCCGAGTGATTGAGTTCGGAAAGTTGTGTCGCTAGATATTGGTCGAGGCGCTGGCCCGCAGCTTCAGGGGAGACGGTTAGAGTTAGGGGGAAGTCGGGCATTCAGCAATTAGCATTCAGCATTGGGCCAGCAAGCGCAAGGAGAATCGATAGGGCGGGTTACGCCCCTAAATCCCCGAGCCAGATTTCTCAGGGCTGAGTGCTGACGGCTGACGGCTGCTCTTCAGCCACCAGATTAATCCTCCGCCGATGACCAGGAAAATCGAGATCAGCTGGGTGCCCGACATCAGCCCGCCGAAGACCTCGCCGCGTCCGGGATCGTCGCGCAGAAATTCGATGAAGTAGCGCTCGATTCCGTAGAGGATCATGAAACTCGCCCATACCTGTCCATCGAATTTCTTGCGGCCGAGCAGCCAGGTGAGCAGCAGGAAGTTGAAAAATTCGGCGGCCGCTTCGATCAGTTGTGTCGGTTCGATTCTGACGCCGAGAGGAGTTCCGCTGACCGAATTCGCCAGTGGGTTCGTGAAGACTACTCCCCAGAAATGATTGGTGGGCTTGCCATAGCAGCAACCGGCCGAAAAACACCCGAAGCGTCCGAGGACGTGGCCGAAAGCCAGGCCGGGCGCGAAGCCGTCGGTGGTCCGCAGCACCGGCATGTGATGACGGCGCATGTACCAGGCGGCCATGATGAGGGCGGCCACCAGGCCGCCGGAAAAAACTCCTCCAGCCTGCAGCGTGTTGAGGCTGAAAATCTCGCGCCAGTTGTTGGCGTAGGTGCTCCAGTCGTTGATGATGTAAAGAATTTTCGCGCCGATAATTCCGGCGAGTACAACCAGGATGCCAAGGTTCCAGGCATCGTCTCCATTGATACCCTGCTTCTCGGAATTGCGCACGCTGATCCAGAGCCCGATCAGCACGCCCGAGGCGACGAGGAAGCCATAGGTCGGCAGGTAGAAATTGCCAATGTGGAAGAGTCTGGGGAACACGCTGGTTTAGATGCTCCGGATGTCGGGTGAGCACTACAGAGTCTAACAGGAAACAAGGTGTCAGCCGTCAGCCATCAGCCGTCAGTAACACCAAAATCAAAACATTCCTAGCGGGAACGGGACGCGCTTTAATGAAAAACAGAGCATTCCATTTGTTTTTCTCTGCGCTCTCAGCGTCCTCTGCGGTAAAAGCCTTTGACTTACCTGATGGCTGACGGCTGAGGGCTGAAAGCTGACAGCTAAAAAACAAGCCGACCCACTGGGCCGTGTGGTGGGCCGAGAATGAACCCGTCTCAGACGGTGGGAACCCGCCGCGACCCATTAGGCTTTTCCGCGTGACGGAACATAGCACACAGGATCTTTTTGCGAGTCGAGTCCCCGTTCATTCGGCATTGGTTCAAAAATCGGTTGCCACCAACACCAACTCCGCAGGTCGGCTTTCACCTTGGATGCTAGGAAACTCCAGCCGGATTCGCAAGAGGAAAATGCAAAATAGTTGGCAGAAGGTTTGCTATGGCCGAGCTAAGAAAATTCTAAGGTGATGAATCCGAGGTTACGGACGATTGCCCCTCGCCACAAAAATCCTTGGCGTGCGAACAGGGACCGGCGTACACAGCTCCGCACCCTAGCCGGTGCGCCGCGTATCTTCGAGCACTTCGTCGAGGGCGCTGGCCAGTTTGCTGGTGCGCTGCCGCGCCTCGGGAGACGGCGTCTGCAGCTTTCGCTTCAGAAGATGAAACTCATCGGCAATGTTCAGCGCTGCGAGCACTGCCAGACGCACCGAATCGACCGTCGATGTCTGCTCGGAGACCGCGCGCATCTTGGCATCGACGTACTCGGCCAGTTCAATGATGTAGGCGGCGTCGGAACCACGCAGGTTGTAAACCTGATCGAAGATTTCTACCCGCACGCTGCCGCCGGGGCTGGCGTTGGCGGCCTCATTATTTCTATCGTTAGCGCTAGCTCTATCTCGATCGCTGGGCAAAGCGTTTTTCGCAAAAGCGTCCTTCGGCAAAGTCATGGTCGGAACTTCGCTGCTGGCAGTAGCCATATCACTCCTTAGCGGACCGTGTTCTGAGGAATCAAGGCTTGCCAGATGGCTGGCGAATAGATGCTCGCCACCACCGTGGAGTTGGCCGTCAAGACTGCTGTCGACCTGGCCGTCGCCGGTCAACTAGCCGCCTGCTCATGAGTCAGGCTATCCATCTGGTTCAGCATTTTCTCCACCCGGCCGCGGATGTCCTCGCGATCCTTCCTCAATTGCACAAGTTCACGGTGCATACGTTCGTTTTCTTCCTCGCGCTCTTCCAGTTGCTCGCGCAGCCGCTTGGCGTCGCGCTCGGCGGTAGCCCGCGCTTCCTTGGCGGCCTTGTACAACTCAATAGTGCGATAAACTTTCTCTTCCAGCGCTTTAAAATCTTCAGCCGGAACCTCGGCAGATACCTCTTCGTCGGTTTTCACAGACATGGGAGACTCACTTTCGGGAAATCGCTTCGTTGAGGCGAAGTATAGCGCAGTTCGCTGTGGAAGAAGCGCATGATTCGCCGCCATTAGTGCCGTCGCTGTTGACTGAGATTGCTCCGCCTCAGCGACGCGGCAAGGCGTGTCTTACAAATGTGTTTTCAGCTTTTCCAAGCGTCGCGCCGCCTCATCGAGTGTCTCAGGCTTCTTGCAGAAGGCGAAACGTACCTGTCGGGATCCGTCTTTCGGATGCTTGTAAAAACTTGACCCGGGCACGCACGCGATGCCGACCTCCTTGACGAGGTGAGACGCGAACTCGAGGTCGCTCGCGAAACCGAAGGCGCTGATGTCGGTCATCACGTAATACGCGCCCCGCGGACGATAACAGTGGAAGCCCGCTTTTTCGAGCGCTGGAATCAGATGATCGCGCCGCGTGCGATAACGGTCGGCCAGTTCGCGGTAATAGCTGGCAGGAAGGCTCAGCGCCGCCGCTCCGGCTTCCTGCAAAGGCGCGGGCGCTCCCACGGTGAGGAAATCATGCACCTTGCGGATCGCGTTCGTGATCGTGGGCGGCGCAACCGCCCAGCCGACGCGCCATCCAGTGACGCTGTAGCTCTTCGAAAGCCCATTGATAGTAATGGTCCGATCACGCATGCCGTCGAGACTCGCGATGGAGATGTGCTCCGCGCCATCGTAGAGAATGTGCTCGTAGATTTCGTCGGTGATGGCGAGCACGTTGTATTCGACGCAGAGGTCGCGAATCAACTCCAGTTCTTTGCGGGTAAAAACCTTGCCCGTGGGATTGTTGGGCGTGTTCAGGATGATCGCCTTGGTGTGATGGGTTGCGGTCTGATGCTGAAACGCCTCGCGTAATTCTTGTTCGTCAAAAGTCCACTCGCCTCCGGCTCCCTGCGGCGGCCGCAAGCTGACGAAGCGCGGCTTGGCTCCGCTCAGAATCGCGTCGGGACCGTAGTTTTCATAAAAAGGCTCGAAGACCACGACCTCATCGCCCTTGTTGCAAACGGCCAGCAGGGTCGCGATCATCGCCTCGGTCGAGCCGCAACAGACCACAATTTCTCGTTCCGGATCGACCTCGATTCCCTGCCCCTCTTTCTTCTGCATCTGCATCTGGCGGGCAATCGCATTGCGCAGGCTTTTCGCGCCCCAGGTGATGGCGTACTGATTCACGTCCGCGGCAATGGCCTCCTGCGCAGCGCGCTTGATCTCGGCCGGTGCCGAAAAATCGGGAAATCCCTGCGCCAGATTCACGGCGTTATAGAGCATCGCCTGGCGAGTCATATCGCGAATCACGGACTCGGTAAAATGCTCGACCTTGTCCGACAAAAAATGTTTGGGAAGCGCGGAAACCTGTGTCATGGAAAGTAAGGCTAGCACAAAGAAACGGAGCAGAAGAGGTGGTTCTTTACATAAGTGATAAGTGAGAACTGAGAACCGGGGGCGGAGAACTTTTTTTCCCAGGGCGTGTTTAGTTTCAGTACCAGCGCAGATCGCGGTAGAAGACGAAGTTTATCTGCAGGTACCAGGCGAGCAGGAAGAGAACCACCATGATGCCGGACACCCAGCAGAACATTTGCACGGGAAGTGTGGCCTTCAGCCGCGCAGTTCCGGCACCGGAGCCCGTAGTGTCACGGAAGAATAATGCGCTGGCGACGGAAATCCCTCCGGCCGCCATCAGCAAGGCGAGAGACTCGCAAATTCGCTCCTCCATCGCACTCGCCGGATCGAGGAAGGCGGCGTAGAACACGGCGTACAAAGATAGAATGCAAACGATCAGAGTGACCGGCTTGGCGAGCTCCATGAACATGCCAACCCCGTACGAGTGCAGTATACTCGACCTGCTATCCCTTGAATCCTATGCGTCGCCATCCAACCAGGCGAACCGTGATCCTCATCAATATCAACGCGCTAAACGGCGTTTTGCTATTGCGGGCCATCGGCACATCATCGGATGCACCACCGCAGAATGCACGTGACGCAGCGAACTGGCAGGTTCGCAACGATAAAAGTTCGCAACGATAAAAAACGATAGTTCGGCAAGAGAACGATCAGCCACAAAAACACTTTGGAGAGAGACAATTCAATGATCAAGAAACTTAAGAAATTAAGCTGGTGGAGCGCCGTGCTCGCGCTGGCATTTTCGACCGCGTTGCTGCCCAGGCAAGCAGTCGCCCAGGACCAGGATCAGCAGGATCCCCCGACCCGAGTAGCGCGGCTCGGCTATATGGAAGGCTCGGTTTCCTTCGACCCCGCCGGCACCGACGACTGGGTGCAAGCCGTCCCCAATCGCCCCATGACCACGGGCGACAAGCTCTGGGCCGACAAAAATTCCCGCGCCGAACTTCAGCTCGGCTCCGCCGTGATTCGCTTGAGCGAGAATACCGGCGTCTCGTTCCTCAATCTTGACGACCACAACGTCCAGCTGCAACTGTCATCGGGCGCGATCAATATTCGCATGCGGCGGCTCGATCAGGATGACTACTTCGAAGTCGACACGCCGAACCTCGCCTTCACGGTCAACCAGCCCGGCAGCTATCGCCTGAATGCCAGCGATGATGGCAACTACACCGTGGTCGCGATCCGCGATGGCGGAGGCCAGGCGACCGGCAACGGCCAGACCTATACCTTGCACAGTGGACAACAAGCCAGCTTCAGCGGAACCGATTCGCTGAATGCTGAATTTCAAGAGCTGCGCGGTCCCGACCCATTCGATAACTGGGCCTATGGCCGCGATCGCCGTTGGGAGCAGTCGCCCTCGGCTCACTATCTTTCTGCTGATGTAGTCGGCTATGACGACCTGGATCAGAACGGCGACTGGCGCGACGACCGCGAGTATGGGCACATCTGGTTTCCGCATGTCGAAGCGGGCTGGGCTCCCTATCACACCGGCCATTGGGACTGGATCGCTCCCTGGGGCTACACCTGGGTCGATGATTCACCCTGGGGCTACGCGCCCTTCCACTATGGGCGCTGGGTATCCATGGGCGGCCGCTGGGGATGGGTTGCCGGACCGGTCGAGGTGCGCGCCGTCTATTCGCCCGCGCTCGTCGTATTCGTCGGCGGAGGCCCGGGAGGTTGGGGCGGCAACGTAGGTTGGTTTCCACTTGGCCCGCGTGAAGTTTATGTGCCTCCGTATCAGGTAAGCCGCGGCTACATGACGCAGATCAACGTCAGCAACACGACGGTGAATACGACGGTGGTCACGAACGTTTACAACACGACCATCATTAATAAATCCACGACCATCACCAACGTGACCTATGCGAACCGAAACGTGCAGGGAGCGGTGATGGTGGTTCCACAACACGCCTTCGCCAGCGCACAGCCCTTGGCCCACGCGGCTGTTGCTGTCAACGCACAGCAACTGGCAAGCGCGCCGATTAGCGCGCGGGGAGCGGCCGTTGCCCCCACGCGTGAGAGCGTCCTCGGAGCCAAGGCTTCGTCAGCCGGGCACGTGACCGCTCCGCCGGCCGCCGTCGCCAACCGGCAGGTGATTGCGAAGAAAACACCACCGCCGCCGCCCGTGCCGTTTGCCAAACAGCAACAAGCATTGGCAGCGCATCCCGGACAGCCAGTAGCAGCGCATGAGATGCAGAGCATGCGTCCGACGGGCGCTGCGGCGCCACGTCCGATGGTGAAGGTGGCGCCTCCGGGAAAGCCCGCGTCACCAACGCCGGCGCAGCCCGGTAATCAGCAGAACGCAGGCCGGCCCGGACAGCCAGCACCGCCCGCACCGCCCGCAGCCAATCAGCCCGCGAATCGCCCAGCCATGAATCAGCCGGGTGGAAATCGGCCGGCGCCTCCGGCGGAGGCGAATCGTCCGGCACCGCCGGCGGAAGCGAATCGTCCAGCAGCACCGCAGCCGGCGAAGCGTCCTTCACAACCGCAGCCGAGCCAGCCGGCACAGAATCAGCGTCCGGCGGCGGAGCAGAACCGGCCCGCGCCCCCAGCGGCTCAACCGCAGAACAGCCGTCCGGCAGAGCCACCGGCGCGTCCGCAAACCAACCGGCCAGCGGAACCGCCCGCGCAAAACCGTCCATCGGCGGAGCAACCGAATCGGCCGGCCCCGGCGCCAGCCCGACCGGAAGCCAGCCGTCCAGAGCCCGCTCGCCCCGAGCCGAAACCCGCCCAGCCTGCTCCGAGGCCGCAAGCGCCGCCACCGGCAGCGCAGCATCCACCGGAGCGCACGCCTCCGCCAGCCGCAAAGCCTGCGCCGCCTCCGAAACAGACGCCTGAGCAGAAAAAAGAAGAAGAGAAAAAGAAAGAAAAGCCGCCCGGCGCGTAGCGGCGAGCGGGTCAGAGGCCAAGCTTCATCCGGGCATCCCGATTTTCGGGATGCCTTTTTTGCCTAGCAGCCGCCCTCGGCTGTCGTCCTACGTCCTCTGGACGCCACCCAGCCCCTCCAGCGCCCTAGCAACCCGTCCCGCCGACTGCGCCACCTCATCATCACGCAGCGTCCGCTCGCTCGATTGGAACTCGGCTCGCAGCAGAATCGAATACTTCCCCACGCCAACTTTTTCGCCACGAAAAATCTCTACCGGAACAAAGCTGCGCAGCTCGGCGATCCTCAATCCCGTAACGCTCTCGTAAATTTTTGCGAACTCCACGCCGTCATCAAACACGAACGAGAAGTCGCGCTCGACCGCCGGGAAGCGCGGCAGCGTCTCATAACGTGCCTGACGCAGATCGTGCTGGTAGAGCCGGTCGAGATAAATTTCGGCGACAAAAACATCCTGCCGCAGTTTGCGCTCCGCAGCCACATCGGGATGAATTTGTCCGAACTGGGCTACGGTCGCGCCATCCAGCACGGCGCGGGCCCATCGTCCGGGATGATAGTAATCCGCCTTTTTTTCTTTATCCGGTTGCGTGTCGTAATACAAAGTCCAATGGCTGAACGGAGCCAGCAACGCTTCAACGTCCCCCTTCAAATCAAAGAACGACAGTGGACGCGCCGCCGCTCCCGGAGCCAATCCGCGCACGATCTCGGCATCCACGCTGCCCGTCGCACCGAGCGAAATGCGCTTCAACTCGCGCGCCATTCCGTTTGACTTCGCATCTGCCCCCGCCGCCTCGAACACATTTCCCGCCTCGAACAGCCGAACATTGTCGCTGCCGCGATTCAGGTTGTAGGCCAGCATGTTGAGCATGCTGGGAGCAAGCGACGTGCGCATCACCGAAGCTTCATCGCTCAGCGGATTTGCCAGGTCGAGTTCGGCTGCATTCGAAAAGCGGCGCGCGTCTTCTTTCGAAATAAAGGTCAGCGAAATGGATTCGTTGTATCCGAGCGCCAGCAGGGTCGAGCGCAGCCGGGCATCTTTCCGGGCGTCGGGCAGATCGCGCACCTCGCCGCTATACGCGGGCAGAGTATTCGGAAACTTGTCGTAACCGTGCAACCGGGCCAACTCTTCGATGACGTCGATCTCGCGTTCGATATCCAGACGCCAACTCGGAATATGCACCAGGTAAACATCTTCGCTGCCGGGCAGCACGGTGAAGCCGAGACGGGTGAGAATGCGATTGATTTCAAGCGAGCTGAGTTCTTCGCCAAGAATGCGGCGCACTTCGCGTGGATCGAGTTCCACGGGAGCCAGGTCGAGCTTGCGCGCAACCACATCGATCGCGTTGCCGATAAGCGTTCCGCCTCCGGAAGCAAGAATCAGTTCAGCCACGCGGTTCGCGGAAGGAACGGTCGACTCGAAATCCGCGCCGCGCTCAAAACGATGCGAGGCGTCGGTGTGCAAGCCGTGGCGCTTCGAGGTGCGACGCACCGAGGCTGGATCGAACCACGCCGATTCGATCAGAATGTTTTTCGTGCGCTCGGAGATCATCGTGTCGAAGCCGCCCATCACCCCGGCCAGGGCAACCGGTCGTTTTGCGTCGGCAACGACAAGATCGTCGGTCGAGAGCTTGCGCTCCACGCCATCCAAAGTCTTGAGCACTTCACCGTCCCGAGCTTTGCGGATCACCAGACGCCGCTCTTCGAGCAGATCGAGATCGAAGACGTGCGTGGGCTTGCCGCTCTCCCATAAAACGTAATTCGTGGCGTCAACCGCGTTGCTGATGGGCCGCTGATCGATCAGTTGCAGACGTCCGGCAATGTGCGAGGGCGAAGGTTGGATGGTAGCGCCGCGGATTTCGCGGCCCGTGAAACGCGGACAAAGGTCCGGCTCCCGAATATCGATCGTGACTTCGGACCTACCCTGCGCTGGCGGCAGCTTTGGCTCGATGGGACGCAGCGGCAGATCGTAGAGCGCCGAGGCCTCGCGCGCCACGCCATAATGATTCATCGCATCGGGACGGTTGGTGGTGATCTCCATCTCGAAGACCGTGCGCTCGCCTTCGCCGGAAATGCCTTCGACGGCGATGCCCGCGAGCGTGAGTTCGTCCGCGAGACGCCTGTAGTCGACGGGAAGGTCGACGAAGTCGCGCAGCCAATAGGGAGAAATTTTCATGAGAACAGCAACAGTCTCTTGCGAACCGCGAACGACTAACGACCATCTACCCAAACTGCTCCAGAAACCGCACATCGCCCTGAAAGAAAAGTTGAATATCATCCACGCCGTATTTCAGAATCGCGATCCGCTCTACGCCCATGCCGAAGGCAAATCCGGAAACTTTGCTCGCGTCGTAATCGACAAAGCCATAAACATTGGGATCCACCATGCCACAGCCGAGCAACTCGATCCATCCGCTAGCCTTGCAATTGCGGCAGGGTGCGCCGTCGCGTGTGCCCTTGCCATCGCAGAAAATGCAGCTGATCTGCACGTCGGCACTGGGTTCGGTGAAGGGAAAGAACGACGGATAGAAGCGCGTCTTCACGCTCGATCCGAACATGGCCTTCATGGCGTGGTCGAGCGTGCCCTTCAGATCGCAGAAGGTAATGTTGGTGTCGACCGCGAGCCCCTCGAGCTGGTGAAAGATTGGAGAATGCGTCGCGTCGAGTGCGTCGTTGCGATGAACTTTTCCGGGACACACGACGCGCACCGGCGGCTTCATTTTCTGCATGGTGCGAATCTGCACCGGCGAAGTATGCGTGCGCAGCAGCAGACGGTCGCGCAGCGGCTTCGATTCCTGCCCGGCGATGAAGAGCGTGTCCTGCGTATCGCGCGCGGGATGATTGGGAGGAAAGTTCAGCGCCTCAAAATTATAGAAATCAGTTTCAATCTCCGGACCTTCTTCGACCGAGTAGCCCAGGTTGCGGAAGACGGCAATCAGTTCGTTCATCGTCTTGATGACGGGATGCTCTGCGCCGATGGGGCGGCGGATGCCGGGGAGGGTGATGTCGAGGGGTTGAGATGGAGTGAAAAGAGATACCCATTCGGGGGGATAAGGAACAAATTTCTTCGGAAACCTAGCACCCACCGCGAGTTTGGCGACCCCTTTTGTGGCCTTCTCAACTTTCTCCTCTACTTTCGACTTCACTTCGTTGACACGCTGGCCTACTTCGCGCTTTGCATCTTTCGGCGCTGCCTTCAGCCACTGATCGTTGAGTTGAGTGAGGATGCCGTTTTTGCGCGCCATCCAGCGATCGCGGAAAATCTTCCATTCGTTTTCGGAAGCGATTGCGGCCGATTCCTGATCGAGCGCAGACAGAAGCTCGCGCACAGCGCTGTCGAGCACAGCGGCTGCGAAGTCGGTCAGTTTGGGGACGGTGTAGGGCATCGTTGAGCCACACCACATCTGAATTGTCATCCTGAGCGAAGCGAAGGACCTGCTGTTTCGTGCACCGACAAGAAAGCAGGTCCTTCGCTTCGCTCAGGATGACAAGATTTTAATTTAGAACTGAATGCTGACCGCTACGCTGCCGCTGCGTTCGCATTCTTTGCCTGCTCGGCCAGACTGCCAAATCCCGCCGGATCATTCACTGCCAGATCCGCGAGAATCTTGCGATCGAGTTCCACGCCGGCTTTTTTCAGCCCGCTGATAAACTGGTTGTAGTTCAGTCCGTTCAAGCGGGCGGCGGCGCCGATGCGCACAATCCAGATGGAGCGGTATTGGCGCTTCTTCTGCTTGCGTCCGGAGTAGGCAAACTTCAGTCCGCGCTCAACGGCTTCTTTCGCGGCGCGGTAAAGTTTTGATTTAGTTAGGAAATACCCACTGGCCCGTTCAAGTATCTTTTTGCGCTTGGCGCGGCGTTTGGTTCCGCGTTTTACACGAGGCATGGCTGTTCTCCTTTTTTATTTCAAAATGGCGGCTGGAGGTAAGGAGGCTTCTACCGCGCTTCCCGACGGAAGCTGGATTTCTGAAGCCTGACCTCTTCACGCGCCGCTGCGGATACTACTTATTCCGCAGACTTGTTAAGGACGGGCGTGTCTGCCCGTCGTTCCATCACATGTACGGAATCATTCGTGCCGCTTTTTTGTAATCTCCGTCACTCACCACAGTAGCCTGGCCCAACTGTTTTTTGCGCTTCTTGGCCTTGGAGGACAGGATGTGACGCAACCCCGCCTTGTGACGTACGATCTTTCCCGTACCCGTTTTCTTGAAGCGCTTGGCAGCGCCGGTGTGTGTTTTTAGTTTAGGCATAGAAAATCAGTTCTCGGTTGTCAGTTCTCAGTTACAAATCTTACGCTCTACAGCGCAGTATTCCGTGTGTCTACAGCGGTCGCACCAGAGATTTACCTGATGGCTGAAAGCTGACGGCCGCTCTTACGCTGTCTGCGCACCGCCTTGCGGTGGCGCGGGTGGCGCCGGCTTCGGACGTGGAGCCGCAGATTTCTCTTTCGGATGCGCCCCGCCTTCCTTCTTATTAGGCGCCAGAATCAGGTGCAACGTGTTGCCTTCCTGCCGCGGCCGAAATTCCACCAGGCCATTCGGGCCAATGTCTTTAATCAGACGCTCCAGAATCTGCCGGCCCAGGCTTTGCCGCGTCATTTCGCGTCCGCGGAAGAAGATGGTCGCCTTGACCTTGTCGCCTTCATCGAGGAAGCGCAGCACGTGATTCTTCTTGGTTTCGTAATCGTGATCGTCCACGTTGATACGAAACTTCACTTCTTTGACCGTAATAACCTTTTGTTTCTTCTTGGCTTCGCGCTCGCGCTTTTCGTTCTGATAGAGAAATTTCCCATAATCCATGATGCGGCAAACCGGAGGTTGCGCGGTCGGAGAAATTTCCACCAGGTCAAGATTTCTTTCGCGGGCCATCTTCAGCGCTTCGAAGGGAGCCATAACGCCTATCTGCTCGCCTTCGTCCCCGATCACGCGCACTTCGCGTGCCCGGATGCGCTCATTCATGCGGATAAAACGCTTGTCGATACCGTCCTCCGTCTGCTGATCTGACAGGATTATCTAACTGGAAAGATGCTTAAAAAGTATAGCATGCTGCGGCGAGCGGCCGGGTTTGAGATTCTCCCGGGCGTGGGAGCGCCGCTGCCAACGCCTGTCGGGCGCAGTTTCCGGCACGTTTTCCCTTGACATCTTTTGACGCCGAATGTAGGGTTCCGTATGCTTTTTGATCGTCCTTAACGCTGGACGCTGTAGGCTAACAGTCGCGCGTGCCCCTTCGTCTGACACGCGGTCGTGGTTGTGGATTCCTCAGGTGGGTGGACTGGCTCCCTGAACTTCTGTTTTCAGGTCGCCGGCGCACAGCGCCGAGAGGGTGCCCACATGAAACGCGCGCGTCTCCGTCTGTCCGCCCTTCTTCTTCTGTCCGCAACCGTGCTTGCGCCGATTCTCGCCCGGGCGCAAAATCTGCCTCCATCCGACAATGTGACAGTGCAGATGGGCAGCAACGGCGGCGGCATGGTCAACGGACACCTTCAAGTTCAGTACAGTGTCAACGGCCAGCACCAGAATCAGAGTACCGAATCGCTTATCAGATTCAATCTGTCGAGTCTGCTATCTAACACGCCGCCTGTCACTGCATCCGACATTGGAAGTGCCAACTTGATTCTGTACGTTGACGGCGGCGGCACCGGTGGAAACGTGACGGTATGTGAGCTGGCGGCAACTCCGGTGTGGAGTTCCTCTACCATAACCGGGAATACGATTCCAGCTTGCAGCTCCCAGACGGCAGTCTTCACCGTCACCTCCAGTCAGCTCCAAAATGGAGCATTCATCAGTATTCCCATCACCATGATCGTGCAGTCCTGGCTCAGTTCCGGAGTGGTGAACAACGGAATCGAGCTGCAAGCCGATGCTCCGCTGGGTTCGGCTATGGCGGAGAACATGCAGTTTGACTCCCTCGCGAGCAACGGTCAAGGATTTGCTCCCATGATCGAAGTTGTGCTGAACACCTCAGGGCCAACCGGCCCGCAAGGACCGCCGGGACCTCCAGGGCAACAGGGTCAGACAGGACAGCAGGGTCCTCCAGGGCAACAGGGTCCACAGGGTGCCACCGGCGACGCGAACGCCCGCATGATCTTCCCGTCGTTCTATCCCGGAAATCTCAGCGGCACCTGGGTGGGTGGCCGTTTCACCCTCGATCAGGCCATTACCATCCTACGCATCGCGGCGGTTGCAAAAACAGCCACCGGAGCCGCTTGTCCAGCGGCGGTCTTCCGTCTCTCCAACGGCACTAAGGGACAGGACCTGGTCCTCAGCCCTGGCCAGAACTGGTCTGACACCGGCGCGATGGTCATGACCTTCAACGTTGGCGACGTTCTGCAGGCTTCTCTGCGGACCGGTTCCACCTGCGCCGCAAATACCGGTGCCGATACCAACCTGCTGGTCGAATACAAAATGCAAGCGGCGGGCGACACCGACAACCCCGCGGGCACCAACTGCTCCGGATTTTGGACCAGCACTTCCGCCGATCCTTCCAACTGCGGCGCCTGCGGAACCGCCTGCACCAGCGGTACTCCCTGCCTCGATGGCGGTTGCGGGCTTGCACCTGTCGGCGGCGCCTGCACGTCCCCCGCGCAATGTACGAGCGGCACCTGCACCGGCGGTGTCTGTGCCGTGTGCACTTCGAATTGCGCCGTTGGATCACCCTGCACCAGCGATGCCAATTGCGCGAGCAACGCCTGCAGCGCCGCAACGAATCTTTGCATCAGTAATCAGTGCGCTGACTTTAGAAAAGATGGTGCCGAAACCGACGTCGACTGCGGCGGTGGCACTTGTCCGACCTGTCCGCTCGGTCAAGCTTGTAGAGTGGATACCGATTGCACGAGCAATGCCTGCGACGGCGTTGCCCTCACATGCGACGCTAATCAGTGCGCCGACAATAGAAAAGACGGCAACGAAACCGACATCGACTGCGGCGGAGCCGACAGTTGTGCGCGGTGCTCCCTGAACCAGGCTTGCATGGCCGACACCGATTGCGCGAGCAACGCCTGCGATGCTAATTCGCACACTTGCGTGGCGAGTCAGTGCATCGACCATCAGCAAGACGGCGCAGAAACCGACGTCGACTGCGGCGGCGGCGCTTGTTCGCCCTGCGCCGTTGGGAAGAAGTGCGCAGGCGATACCGATTGCACGACCAATGCCTGCGACGGCCAAGCGTTCATTTGCGTGGCGAATCAGTGCGCGGACCGTAGAAAAGACGGCGC
Organism: uncultured Acidobacteriaceae bacterium; assembly: GCA_963775845.1. Taxonomy (GTDB): domain Bacteria; phylum Acidobacteriota; class Terriglobia; order Terriglobales; family Acidobacteriaceae; genus Acidiflorens. The sequence goes on from CAVZKN010000003.1 coordinate 1,834,977, forward strand.
AGAAACCGACGTCGACTGCGGCGGTGGCATTTGTCCGACCTGCGCCCTCCTGCAGGGGTGCGAACAAGATAGCGATTGCGCGAGCAACGCCTGCGACTCTAATTCGCTCACGTGCGTGGCGGATCAGTGCGCCGACCATAGACAAGACGGCCGGGAAACCGACGTCGACTGCGGCGGCGGCACTTGTCCGGCCTGCGCCGTCGGTCACCATTGCCAGACCAATTTCGATTGCCAAAGCGGTCACATCTGCAGTGGTGGGCTCTGTCAATAGTCGATCCATGACTGGGTGCCCCACGCTCCAGTGTCACGCGCGGAGATCGTAGCGCCGCCGTCCCGGCGGAGATCCGGCGCGGAGGAGGTCCGGCGGGCATCATGCCCGCCGGGACCATGAACGTCCCCTGGCAGGGATGCTCGGCACCACTTGCGGTAAACTGTCCACTGAGGTCAAAGGGAGCACCATGGGTCGTTTGGGATTAGTGTGGCTGGTCTGCAGCCTGATGTCGTTGGCGCAAAATACTCCATCCAAGCCAGATGCCGCGTCGGCAAAAGCAGCGCCGGACGCCAATTCTGCCACTGCCAGGACTAAGGCAGAAAAGACGGAGAAAACAGAGAAGGCAGAAAAGACGACCGCCGCCACGAAGGTTGTCAAGGCTGACGCGGTCACCATCAACATGCCCGAGAGCATGACCCACGACCAGGCCGACGCCATCCTGACCGAACTTAAATCCATTCACCAGTTGCTGCAGACGCAGGCGTCAAAAGCTGCGGCTGCGCCGGCTCCTCCGCCCTCGCCCACTCCGGCCGCCGCCGCTCCGACCGTCGCCGTGAACGACAAAGTTCACCTGAAAATGGCTTCGGCATGGCACTCCATGGGACGCGAAGACGCTCCCGTGACCATTGTCGAGTTCACCGACTATCAATGTCCCTTCTGCCGCAAGTATCACACCGAGAGCTTCGCGCAGCTCAAGAAGAATTACATCGATACCGGCAAGGTGCGTTTCATCAGCCTCGATCTCCCTCTTGAATTTCATCCCAACGCGCAGCGGGCCGCCGAAGCCGCGTGGTGTGCCGGCGAGCAGAACAAGTATTGGGAGCTGCGCGACACCATGATTAATAACTCCAACGACCTCAGCAAAGATGCGATCGCGAAATACGCGCAGACTGACGGGCTGAACTTAGCCAGTTTCCAGTCGTGTGCCGACGCCGAAAAATACAAGACTCAAATCCAGCAGGGCGTCGCCGACGCCGGTACTGTCGGAATCAGCGGCACTCCAAGTTTCGTGATCGGAAAAACGGCGCCCGACGCTATCGACGGCGACCGCGTAGTCGGAGCGCTGCCCTTGTCAACATTCGAGAACGAAATTCAGAAGTTCACGACGAACAACAAGCCGTAGATGGCTATGCTGCAACGGTTTTGGAGGGTCGCAACCGCCGGTACAGCCGCAGATAGTCGTCCACCATGCGTCGCGCCGTGAACCGTTCGCGCGCACGATTGTAGGCTCGCGTACCGTAGAGGCGCGTCAGTTCGCGATCTCCATCCAGTTGCGCTAGCACGGCATTAAGACTGTCGGCGTCATTGCGCTCGAAATACAGGGCGGCATCGCCCCATAGCTCGCGATAAACCTCGGTGTCGTTCGCCACGAGCGCGCAGCGCGAAAATGCCGCTTCGAGCGACGCCAGTCCGGTAGGCTCATACTGCGACGTTGCCGCAAAAATCGTCGACTTGCTGTAAAGCGTGCGCAGTTGCGCCTCGGTCTGCGCGCCCTTCACAGAAATCTCGTGCTCGCCAGTCGAGACTCGCACATCCGCGCGAATCGGCACGGCAGGCACCGGAATCGGGTTGTCCGCTCCCACGATGCACACCGGAAGCCGGTGCCTATGATGGGTAAGCAGTGCGACCTGCTTCCCCGAATCCCACAGCCGCCCAATCGCCAGCACCGATTCTTCCTTAGTCACAAAGGGATTGAAGTAGATCGGATTGCGTCCGGGAGGAATGACGTAGCCCTCGAAATCCTTGCCGTAGGCGGCGTGCAGCAAGTCACCCATCCAGCGGGAAGTGCTGACCACGGCATCCGCGCGCTTCAAGCCCGCGACCATCGTCCCGCGATACCACTGCAGCCATTGCGATGGAGCCGGCTCGTGTCCGTGAATACTCAGCCACCAGGTGATGACATCGCCATGCGCCACCACCAGCCGCGGCGTAGCCACCGGCAGCGCTCCAAAACTGAGCTGATTCAAATGCAGAAAATCGGGACGCGTGTCGCGCACGACGGCGCACAAATAGTCCTCGGCCATCTGCAGGTCCTGCTCACCCTCCTGCATCCAGTCCAGGCGAAATGCCGTGGGATAGTATTCCAGCCCGTGCAGGCCATCCATCCAGGCTGTCTGATGAGGAAGGGGAATTTCGCCAAAGCTGACCAGCGTCACCTGCGCGCCGTGAGTGACCAGCCCCGACACTAACTCGCGCGCGTAGGTCCAGACTCCGCTGAAAGTGTCAGCCGTCACCAGTACGCGCAAACGAGCCCCCGGGATCGAGGGCTGGGTACCGACCCTCGGCCTACCGCGTACAAGTGTAGAGCGCTCGTCATGCAGAAGGAAGGACTTTCTTCGCAGCGCGACACTTAAAATGAAATTACCCGGTATAGACGGGGTTGGCCTCGTCTCCTACCGCAACAAGTTGCAACTTCAAGACAATCTATTGAATATAACGGGCTCAATGCTGGCAGGCTTCGCTCCATTCACCCAGCAGGAATCGCCCCTTGCCATGAGCATCGCGCTCATAACCCAGCACGGCCAGTACCTCTGCAAACGCCCTTTGAAATTGCCCGCCAATAGCGGCTTGCACAGCCAGCGCCCGCGGACGAGTTGCGGCCGCGCTCTTCCACTCAGCAATTTCCGCCGGCACATCAATGTGCGCGCGGCATTCGAACGCGGGCAGCGGAGCGTCAGCCAAGGCAGCCTCAACCCGTCTCGACCGCATCCACCACTCCGCCACCAACCTGTCCGAAGGCAAACTGCCTTGCAGCGGAGACGACGTAATTCCATACTGATTGACGTTGTAGCGCCGCGCAATTGCACCCAGCTTTTCAATATTCAGATAAGAGTTCTTGATCTCCAGAGGATCGAACGTCCATTCCATCAACTCAAATCCACGCGCCAGCGCATCTTCGCGCTGGTAAAGCTTGAGCCGACGTCCCAATCCCTGGTTGCGATATTGTTCACGGACAGCCAGCATCTGCGAGTGCAAATAAGGATGGCCGTTACGCATCGCGGGAATCGCCAGTGCGAAGGCGACCAGCTCTTCGCCGTTGCCGCTTGCGGTGCTATGGCTGCTGCCCGCGCCATTTCCGCCTAAGAACGCTCCCATCACCTGCCCGCCGATCTTAGCGGCCACCACGAAGATCCGCACCGGAACCAGTTCGGCGTCCGAAAATCTCCACACTTCTCGCTGCAGCGCAAAGCAAGCCTGCATCTCCTCGAGCGCCTCACACTTGCGAATTGTGAGGCCGGAGGTCACGCCCTCTACTCTCGCTCTTCCCGATGCTTCGCCTCTTGCCACAAGGTTTCCAGTTCCTCCATCGAAGCCTGGTCCGGCGCGCGGCCGCTCGCGCCGAGGCGCTCCTCCATCCATTGAAAGCGCCGTCTGAATTTGCGATTCGTCTTGCGCAACGCCGACTCGGGATCGAGCGACAGATAACGAGCAATATTCACCAGCACGAAAAACAGATCGCCAACCTCATCTTCAAGACGCTCGCGCACTTCCGCCGCAGCGTGCGACGTTCCGGCCCCGGCAATTCCCCTCCCCGGAGGCCCGCTCACCGGCACGGTCTTCAACTCCTCCCGCAACTCGGCCGTTTCCTCCGCCAGCTTGGCAAACAGGCCTTCGACCTCCGGCCAGTCAAATCCAACCCGCGCCGCCCGCGAACTGAGCTTGTAAGCCTCCATCAACGCTGGCATTTTGGAAGACACACCCGCAAGCACAGACTCCGGCGCCGGCGATTGCGCATTTTGCAAGGAGTGGGTGCCGGCATCATCCAACAGTTCCGCTTTCTTCTCACCATCCGCCGCGATCCGTTTCTTTTCTTTCTCCAGCGCCTTGAGCGCCTCCCAGTTGCGCAAAACTTCCGCGGAAGTATCCGCCTTCACATCGCCAAAAACATGCGGATGCCGGTCCACCAACTTATTCGACAACGTGTCGAGCACGTCATCCACCGAAAAGTAGCCTGCCTCGCGCGCCATCTCGGAATAGAAAAGCACCTGCAGCAGCAGGTCGCCCAACTCGCCAGTAAGCTCCGGCCAGTCGCGATTATCAATCGCCTCGAGAACTTCGTAAGCCTCTTCCAGCGTGTAAGGTTTGATGGTGTCGAAAGTCTGTTCGCGATCCCAGGGACATCCGCCGGGAGCCCGCAACCGCGCCATAATCTGAACCGCTCGTTCGAATCGTTCGCCAGTAGTAGACATTCAGTTCAATGTAAATGAGGAGAATTCAGCGAGCAATGGCAGCAGCTAGTGTGGTGAGGGATTTATGTGTGGGAACGGGCGCTTCGCCCGTCCAGCCGAGTCAAGCTCGGCAGCAATTCCGTCTATGCGAGCGTGCGGATTAGCAATTCCGTCTCATCCGAAATGATCGCATCCACTCCCCACACGGCCAACTGGCGCATGTTGTCTGGCCGATTCACGGTCCAGGCCATTATTTTCCGTCCCGCCGCGTGCACAGCGTCAATCAATCCGCGGTCAACCAACTCCACGTGCGGAATCACCCACGCCGTGGACATCTCCCGCCAGCGCAGCAGTTGATGCGCAGTCTCGCAAAGAAATCCCAAGGGAATCACCGGATCAAGATCGCGAATTGCTGCGAGCACCTCGGGAAGAAACGAAGAGACGACAAAGCCTTTGAGCGGTGGATACTTGCGCAGGTGCTCCAACGTCAGCGATTCAAGCCCTGCCACTTTCAGCTCAATATCAAGAAACGCCCTCCCGGCAAATTGCCGCAGCACGTCGTCCAGCGCGGGAAGAGACAGATTCGGCGCCGGCGTGTGATCAATCTCCATTCCACGAATGGTCGCGTCATGACAAATCACAGCCTGCCCGTTGCCAGAGCGCCGCACGTCAAACTCGAACCCGTCGCACCCCTGCTGCAAACAAAGTTCAAACGAGTCCAAAGTATTTTCAGGAATATGTCGGGAAGCCCGAGCCCCGCGGTGCCCCAGAAGAAGAGGAAGTGTCATGCCAGCATTTGCACTTCTCGGCGACCTCTGCGTCTCGGCGGTGAGCCAGTCGTCAGTCCAAATCGAAATCCCGAATCGGCCGCCCCGTATCCGGAGTCTCTTTCGCCTTCTTCACCGCCTCCTGGAATTTTTTCTCCAGCAGTTCGGCGGCATGTTTCTGCGCCTCCATCGATTGGCGGAAGATGGAATCGCGCCGGCTGTCCTGCTCCTTCATGGCGCGCGCCGCCTCTTCCATATCGTTAAAAGTTTTCGGCTTTACCGGCGCCGTGTGCGAGATGATGGCGCGAGCCGAAACGTCGATCTTCATCACCGCGCCGCAACAGGGACAAGTCACATCAAAACTGGATTCGTTAAAATTAGACTCGCGTTTCGCCACACCGCGATCATATCAACTAGCCGCAGCTTGCCGCCACTAGCCCGTCAGCGCGCCGGTAGTCGAATCGGCAGAATGCCGAAGTAGTACAGCATCTCCCAGGCGAGCAGTACAACCGAGATCAGCACGATCATGATGGCAAGAATTTCGCCGAAACTCAGGCCGATACGCTCGCGCTCGAAGCGGCGCGCACCCAGGCTCAGAATATTCAGCGTGGCGAAACCGAACACCAGCCCCCAAAGAATGTTGTAAACCTCTCCACGCTCCGAATGCAGCAAAAACATCGCGGGCAACATACCGACGGCTAGAGTTCGGCCCAGGATTCCCCCGCCGCCCCGCGCCCAGCCGTGGATCTGCCCCACTGCCAGAAGTATCGATGCGTAATTTCGGGAACCAATCATCGGGGGCCGGCGCCAGCTCATGCGGAATTTTGATAGTACCGTGTTGCCTTTCGAAAGTCAGCTGGACTGTCCCAGCGATGCACCTCATTAGTTCACAAGGTTGCTTTTCCCCGCACGCTCACAGAGGATAGTACCCGGGAAAATACGCTCGTCGCGAAAGCGCAAGCGATACTCCGAGTTCCTGAATCCGAGTTCCAAAATCCGAGTCTTAAAATAATGATCGTCAACTTCGCCGAGCGCGCGCACAACCACAACTGGGAACTTGACCCGGTCACCCGCTCCTTGCTCGATACCGATTTCTACAAACTCCTGATGCTTCAATTTATCTGGAAGCATTACCCGAAAACCCACGTATCCTTTTCCCTCTTCAACCGCTCGTCGTCGGTGCGCCTCGCAGAAATGTTCCCGCGGGAGGAGTTGATCCACCAGATGGAGCACGCACGCCGCCTCCGCTTCCGCAAGTCGGAACTGGTATGGCTGGCCGGCAACACTTTTTACGGACGCCGCGGAATCTTCGAACCGGCCTTTCTCGAGTGGCTCGAGCGCGATTTCCGCCTGTCAGACTACGAACTCTCCGTGAGGGACGGCCAGTTCCATCTCTCCTTCGACGGCCTCTGGGCTGAGACCACGATGTGGGAACTCTACGCGCTTTCCATCCTCGACGAACTCAAGACGCGTGCCGGGATGAAAAAAATGCGCGAGTTCGGTCTCGACATTTTGTACGCGCGCGCGAAGACCAAGCTCTGGGGCAAGATCGAGAGAATGCGCGGAGTTCCCGGCCTCGCCGTAGCCGACTTCGGAACCCGCCGCCGCCACAGCTTCCTCTGGCAGGAATACGTAGTCAACGCCATGGCCGAAAATCTAGGTAGCGCCTTCACCGGAACCTCGAACGCCTTCCTGGCCCACAAGCACGATCTCGAAGCCATCGGAACCAATGCGCACGAGATTCCCATGGTGCTCGCCGCGCTGGCGGACGACGAAGAAGAACTGCAAGCCTCGCAATATCGAGTGCTGGAACTGTGGCAATCCACTTACCAGGGCGAACTGCGGATCATGCTTCCCGACACGTTCGGCACCACGCAATTTCTGGAGAACGCACCCGACTGGGTCGCCGATTGGACCGGCCAGCGCATCGACAGCAAAGATCCATACATCGGCGGAGACGAATACATCGTGTGGCTGAAAGCGCGCGGCCGCGACCCGCGCGACAAGCGCATCATCGCCTCCGACGCGCTCGACATCGATGACATTCTCGGCCTCCACGCCTATTTTGGTGGAACAGTGCAGCCAGGGGTCGCCAGAGAAGAACTGCGCAGCGCCGTCGACTTTCTCGACCCGAACAAGTGGACCGCCAACCGCCGCATCCGCTTCAGCGCAGGCTGGGGAACTCTGTCGACCAACGATTTCCGCGGCTGCGATCCCACCGGCAGCAGCGACTTCGACCCCATCAGCCTGATCTGCAAGGTGTCGACAGCGGAAGGCAGGCCCGCTGTGAAGCTCTCCGACAATTACGCCAAGGCGCTCGGCCCGCCCGCGGAAATCGAACGCTACCGCCGCGTCTTCGGCACCAAGGGACTCAGCAATATTTCCGTGATCACGTAAATTTTGGGTGGCGCAGCGGTTCACCGCCAAGCTGACTTCGATTTTGACTGGCGCAGCGGTTCACCGCCAAGCTGACCTCGATTTTGGGTGGCGCAGCGGTTCACCGCCGCGGTACATAGCTTGCAGAAAATCGGCTTTAGCCGCTGCGGTCACCGGCGATGAGATCGCCTCAACAGCTCGCGGCGGAATGAACCATGTCAGAATGAATCGAATGCCTAAACTGCCTCCCGAATCCATACCTGACTTCATTTACGGCACCGCCTGGAAAGAAGATCGCACCCCGGCTCTCGTAGAACTAGCGCTCCGCATGGGTTTTCGAGCCATCGACACCGCCAATCAACGCCGCCATTATTTCGAAGAGGGAGTAGGCCAGGGATTGGCCGCTGCCTATCGCGCCGGCGTGGTCAAGCGCGAAGATATTTTTCTGCAAACGAAGTTTACCTATCAGCGCGGTCAGGACCATCGCCTTCCGTACGACCCCGCAGCTTCTCTCTCGGTGCAGGTAGCGCAGTCCATGGCTAGTTCACTCGAACATCTGGCAACCGACTCGGTTGAGAGCTATGTGCTGCACGGCCCCACCTCTAACTATGACTGGACAGACGCCGACGCCGAAGTCTGGGAGGCCATGCGAAAAGAGCGCGATGCGCATCGCACTCGTTTCCTCGGCGTCAGCAATGTCTCCGTGGAACACTTGCAGCAGATGGAATCCACCCGCACCGAGCTTCCCACCTTCGTGCAAAACCGTTGCTACGCGCGCCTTGGCTGGGATCGTGAAGTGCGGCATTTTTGCCGCGAGCACAACATTATCTATCAAGGGTTTTCGCTGCTAACCGCGAATCAGGAAGTATCGCATCACCCTCTGATTGCCCGTCTGGCCGCGAGCACAGGTGCAACGCCGACGCAGATCATATTCAGCTTCGCGCAGAGAATTGGCATACTGCCTTTAACCGGCACGACCAGCGCCGAACACATGACGCAGGATTTAGCCAGCCGCGAAATAAACCTGCCCTCCGAAGCAGTCAACGCAATCGAGTTGCTAGCCGACTAAACGCGCTCACGTAGGGACAGGCGTCTCGTGAGCCTGCCCTGAGCGAAGTCGAAGGGTCCAGCCGAGCGAAGCCCGGCAGTTGCAACATCCGTAACATATTCAAAGCTACTTAGCCACCGCCTCGCGCTCGCCCACCTGCTGCCGCCACATGGCGTAATACAGCCCCTTCTGCTCCAGCAATTCCGAGTGTCGCCCCGATTCAACGATGTGTCCCCGCTCCAGCACGTAAATGCGGTCGGCATGCATCACCGTTGATAGCCGATGCGCAATCAGAATCGTAATCGCCTCCTGATTCACCGCTACTTCGCGAATCGTGCGGCTGATCTCCTCCTCTGTCAGCGAATCGAGCGACGAAGTAGCCTCATCGAACACCAGCAACTGCGGATGCCGCAGCAGCGCCCGGGCAATCGAAAGCCGCTGCTTCTCTCCGCCCGAGACTTTCACGCCGCCTTCGCCGATCAGCGTGTCCAGTCCGCGATCCGCCCGTGAAAGCAAGCTGTGCGTAGCCGCCTGCTGCAGCACTTCCATGCACTCCTCGTCGGTAGCGTGCGGGTTGACGAAGAGCAGATTCTCGCGAATGGAGCCGGAGAAAAGCTGCGTATCCTGCGTGACGAATCCAATCTTCTCGCGCAGCAGATCCAAATCCACCCGCGCGGCGCGAATCCCGTTATAAAGAATTTCGCCGCGTTTCGGAGCGTACAAACCCACCAACAGCTTAACCAGCGTTGACTTCCCTGCCCCGGACGGCCCGACAAAAGCGATCGTATCTCCGCGCGCCGCGCTGAAAGAAATCTCATCCAGTGCCAGCGCTGAAGAACTCTGATGCTGAAAACTAACTTGCTCGAATTGCAAGGTCATCAACTCGTCAACCGGCTCTGGCGCCGCGGGCTTAGGATCACGCGGAGTATCAAGAATTTTCTGAAAATTCTGCAGCGACACTTCCGTCTCCCGATAAATATTGATGACGTTCCCTAACTCCTGAAGCGGTCCGAAGATAAAGAATGAATAAAAGAGCAGCGCAAAGAATTGCCCGATCGTAATCTCCTGCCTAAAAATTAAATACAGCATGAAAAACTGAATGCCGGTGCGGAGCGCATTCACCGCCGTCCCTTGAATAAAACTCAGGCTGCGCAGGTACTTCACCTTCTTCAGTTCGAGGCCGAGTATCTTCGCCGTAATCCCATTGAGCCGCTTGACCTCTTGCTGCGCCAGTCCAAGGCTCTTGACCAGTTCGATATTTCTCAAGGACTCGGTTGTCGAACCGGCCAGCGCCGTGGTCTCGGCAACAATCGTCTTCTGCATCTTCTTGATGCGCTTGCTCAGCACCGAACTGATCACTCCAAGAAGCGGCACCGTTAGAAAAAACACGGGAGCGATAGTCCAGTGCACGCGGAAGGCATAGATCATCACGAAAACGATTCCTATCACCGAGATGAAAATCACGTTGATGAGCGCGGTGATAAACCGCTCCACATCGCTGCGGACCTTCTGCAACTTTCCCAAAGTCTCGCCGCTGCGCTGATCTTCGAATACCTGGTAGGGCAAATCGAGCGAATGCCGGATGCCATCCGAGTACATGCGCGCACCGAGCCGCTGCACGATCACATTGACGAAATAGTCCTGAAAATTTTTCGCCACGCGCGAGACAAATGCCACGCCCACCGCCGCCAGCAGCAGAAGTCCCGCCCCGCGCACAAATTGAGCTTGCGTGTACTGGTGATACTTGGTCGCGTAGCTGTCAATCACATGGCGAAAAATCAGCGGATCGAGCAGCGAAAATATCTGATTCGTAGCGGCCAGCAAGAACGCGGCCACAAAGAGCTTCCAGTAGTGCCGGGAATATTGGTAAAGAAGATTCATAAGGATTAAGGATAAGGCCAAGCGCTCAACGACCGGCAAAAGCCGCCGCTAAGCAATGGAATTTAGATGGTATGCCGCGGTTTTCGATTCACGAAGCCCGTGTGGCGCGGACCTGCCCTGAGCGAGGCCGATGGCGCCCCCGCCCGCGTCTTGAGGATATATCCCACCGCGTGAAGTGAAACAGAATCAGCAAGACTTCGCGTCAGGCCGTCCCGGTATTAGCGAGCGCTTCCACCGCTTCCCACGTGGTGCCAAACGTGACGAAGTAATCCTTCACCTTGGTGATTTCCATGATGTTGCTCACCCGCGGCTTCATCCCCGTCAGCACCAGGCAGCGTCCCGTTTTCTGATGCGAGACATACGTCGCCACCAGCGAGCCCAATCCCACCGAATCGATGTAGGGCACATCGGTCAGGTCCAGGATCATGGTCTCGGCTTGCTCGTTTCGCATCGCGCGTTCGAACAGCGGAGCAGTCTCAATCGTGATCGGGCCGCGCAGCAAAAGAATGCGCTGGTCCTCCGCCACGCCTTCATAGCGCTCCACTGTGAGTTCCTGCAATGCCATGGCAGCCTGATTGTAGGCCAGAGGGCTCCGGCTGTCACGCCCGCAAAATAACTTTTTCCAAGGCAGCCATGTGCCTTCGCATATCATCGAGATTCGCAGCAGAGCTCGACCTGAGGTTCAAGTTTTCAGTGCAGAAGCTCGACAAAGCGACTGTCGCCACCATGCTCGCCGGCATGTGCACGTTTCTCAACGTCTACACGACACAGCCCCTGCTGCCGCTCTTGCGCCAGATTTTTCACGCGTCCGAATTGGAAGTCAGCCTCACCGTAAGCGCCACGATTTTTGCGACGGCTCTCTCCGCTCCCATCATCGGCATGATTGCCGAGCGCCGCGGCCGCAAAAAAGTCATCGTGCCCTCGTTATTTCTGCTCGCCATTCCGACGGCGCTCGCGGCCACCGCAACCAGCCTGCCAGCCCTCATCTTCTGGCGTTTTGCCCAGGGCTTGTTCGTGCCCGGCGTCATCGCCGTCATTCTCGCCTACGTCAATGAAGAATGGGCTGGACCCCGCGTCGGCAGCGCAATGTCGTCCTACATCTCGGGCACGGTCATCGGCGGATTCCTCGGCCGCTTCCTCTCCGGCATCATCGCCGCGCACTGGCACTGGCGCGTCGTTTTTCTGGTGCTGGCCGCGCTCGATCTGATCGGAGCCGTCCTCGTTCGCGCATGGCTTCCTCTGGCCAAGAATTTTGTGCGCGCCGAACATGCGCAGCAAGTCTTGCACGAAGCCAGACAGCACCTGCGCAATCCGCGCCTGCTCGCCAACTTCGGCATGGGAGCCACCGCGCTCTTCGCCCTGGTAGGCTGTTTCACCTATGCCAATTTCTATCTTGCTGCCGCGCCCTTCCGCCTGAACTCCGCGCAACTGGGCAGCATTTTTTTCGTATATCTGCTGGGAGCCGTCATCACCCCGCAGTCCGGACGTTTTTTAGATCACTTCGGCTTTCGCTACACTACCTTCGTCTATTGCGCCATGATGATCGCCGGCCTGCTGCTCACGCTCGTCCAGTCGCTGCCGGTGGTGATCACAGGATTAGCAATTTTTTCCTCTGGCGTTTTCATCGCCCAAGCTGCAGCCACCGTGCATAACGGAGCCATAGCGGGCCGAGCCCGCTCCTCCGCCGCCGGACTCTACGTGACCTTCTACTACCTCGGAGGCAGCCTCGGCGCGACCCTGACCGATTTTTTCTGGCGCTGGAAAGCCTGGCCCGGCTGCGTAATTCTCTTGGGAGGAAGTTCGTTGCTGAGCCTGTGCCTCGCCCTGATGAGCAGCCGCCCGCTCGATCAACTCGACTCTTCAGAGATCGAACTGGTCGGCGACTAGCGACCAGCCAATCGTTTTTCAAAAAGCTGTTGACCACTTAACTCTATATATGTAGAGTAATACCATGAAGTTGCGCCACTCCATGCAGACCGTGCAGGTATTGAGCGAATTTCTGCAAGCTCCGCAACACTGGAAGTACGGTTACGACATCAGCCGGAACACCGGTTTGAAGTCTGGCACCTTGTATCCCATCCTCATGCGGCTGGCGGAGCGAAAGTTGCTGGAAACGCGTTGGGAGGCTGCTGAATCCGGCAAACCGCCGCGGCACATGTACAAACTTACGGCCGCCGGGTTGCGCCACGCCCGCGAGCACGTCCCGTCCGCGGTCGAACATTCCCTTCACCAACCAGCGTTGGGTGGAGTAATAAGCCGATGACTACTGCCCGAAAACTGGCTTTAAAAATCTCGAACACCATACTTCAACTGGCGCCGTCCGGGGCTGAGGACTGGGCAAAGGCCATGTTGCGCGAAATCGATTTTATCGAAAACGATTGGGTGGCTTTGCTCTGGGCGCTGGGCGGCACGCGAATTCTTCTCCGCCTCAAGCCGCGGTGCCATTCGCGCGACATTCACCTGACAGCGGTCGCCGACATTCCTCATGCGGCGCAGATCCTCACCAATAAAGTTCGCGCAAGAACTCTCAGTGTTGTGGTAACCATGTTCGAAAGCGTGGCTTTCGGATGCATTCTCTTCCTCGTCCCAAGCCCGATCCAGAAGCTGGGAAGCTTGCTTACGGTTGCCGCCATGCTCTACATGACCTATCAACTGAAGGCTCGGCGCGTGCGCGAAGTGCCCACTGAGACCGATTCCACGGATCGCGCAATTTTCTATCGGAAGGAACTGGAGCGCCAACGTGATTTTCACCGCGGATGGTGGCTCTGGTCGCGGCTCGCAATCATGCTTCCGGGCCTGATTGTATTCTGCGCTGGCGGCGCGGTCGCCGAACCGAAATACCTTGAGGGCTATGCCATCATCGCAGCCTTCTTTGTCGGCGTCTGCGCCGTGGCGGTGCCGGCAAATTTGCGGCTAGCTCGTAAATATCAGGGACAGCTCAATGAATTGGACGCGGTTTGGCGAAAATTAGAATGAAATTCGCGCGGAGATGCAATTGACGAGGGCCATTGTTATTGACTCTCGAATACCGCAGAAAAGCCAGGCAGTACTTACTCTTCCAATCCAACGCGCCGCAACAAATCGCGGAACCGCGGATCGCCGCGCAGTGGGTCATAGGCGGGATTTACCTTCAACGATGTGAGTCCATTCGAGCGTTGTGCATAAGCTTTCTCCAGCCAGGCAAGGGCTCGGTCCTTGTCTCCCATTCCCGCGAAGGCTTGAGCGATGGCATTGGGGTCAAGGGACCCGCTCTTTTCCATTTTCAGCAATTCGTGCAGCGCCCGATGTGCCTCTGTCATTTGTCCGGCGCGCCCATGAATATAGGCGCTCCATGCCCAATATGCCCCTTCCGAAACCGATGGCCGCAGCTTTTCGTTATCGGCCAGGGCCTCGGCGAACATCCCTTTCTCGACATATGCCCCCTGGATGAGGTGGGCACGCATAAAGAGAAGATCCATGTCCTCTACAGAACGCCATTTTTCGATGGCGGCATCGTACTTGCGCGAGTAATAGAGGATGGCGCCGTTATCGGCGGCGATAATCAAGGAAAGCGGATCCAACTGATGTGCGCGCTCGCTTTGCTCGAGCGCCTCATCGAACCGTCCGCGCCACATCAGATGCTCCGCATACCAATGGTGCGCGGTCGCATCGTTCGGATTCAATTCGATGGCCCGGCGGAATTCCTTTTCCGACGTCTGCCAATCCCAGTCATGGTTTTGAACAATCAGGGCCAGCGCGGTGTGCGCTTCGGACGAACTCTCATCGAGTTCGAGCGCCTTCAACGCTGCCGCGCGCGCCTTCGGTATGAACACCCCTTCGGACGGATTGCTGTATGCAGAGAGGATGGCGTACCCCTTCGCCAGTCCCGCATAGGCGCGCGCAGAAGAGGGGTCTTTGGCGACAGCCTGCTGGAAATACTGAACGGCCACTTGCAAGTCTGCCGGCGTCCTCTTATTGAAGAAATAAAGCCCCTTCAAATAAAGATCGTAACCTTCCGAACTTGGCGGCGGCAGTGCCGATTGGCTTCCGGCCTGCTTGTGGCTGTCGAAGGTGAGCTGAATCTCTTGTGCGATCTCGCCGGCAACTTCACCCTCCAGGGGGAGCAGGTCTTTCAAGTCGCGGTCATACTGACGGGCCCAGACGTGGGTCTGATCTTTGACCCGGATCAACTGGGCAGTGATGCGCAGGCGCTCCGAATCGCGCCGCACGCTTCCTTCCAGTACATATTGCACGTTCAACTCGCGCCCGATCTGATCGAGCGGGGTGTGCGCGTCTTTGTAATGCATCACGGAAGTGCGCGCTATGACTCCCAGGCGCTGGGGATTGAGATTTCCTAATTGCGTCAGCATTTCCTCGGTCAGGCCATCGCTGACATACTCCTGCGCAGCATCTCCCGTAAGGTTCTGGAACGGAAGGACCGCCAGCATGATTCTGCCCGGCTGCTCCGCAGCTCCCTTCCGGCGCCAGACCCAGATCGTAAACCCCACGATCAGGACGAGCACAACCGCGGCCACAGCGATGACCGCCGATTTCCAACCCCTCAAGCTTCGCCGATGCGATTGCAATTGAATCTCGCGGCCGTCGCTCGCATCGGGAACGGCCGCCGGCTCTTCTATCTCCGGCCCCTTCTTGTCTGCTTCTGTGACCGGAACCAGAAACCTGTAACCCTGGCCTTGCACGGTGAGGATGTAGCGCCGATCGGACGTCTCCTCCAACGCCTTCCGCACCATGAAAATGGTCTGCGTCAGGTTTGATTCTTCCACGAAACTGTTCGGCCAGACTGCCTTCATCAGCTCGTCTTTGGTTACAGTCCTCCCCCCGCTCTGAATCAGCAGAAGCAGGACATCGAAGGCCTTCGCGGTCAGGGGCACAGCCTCCACGCCCCTCCTGAGCGTGCGGCCCTGGGCGTCGAGGCTGAATTCGCCGAACCGGTACAAGTTATTGGTTAGGCTGGGCATAACCCGGGCTTTAGAAGTTTTGAGAACTTTTGAACGCCGATTTTAAGACATTCGAGGGACATGCGAAGTAGTGTTTGCCGCGGTGGGGATGGCGGAGTGGCGCAACCCGGAAAACTGCCGGAATTTTACCACGATTGTTCCCGACCGACCGCTCATTCTGGACAAAGAAGGATTAAGGAGCCCACAAGCTCTTTGCTTCCACGTCGCTATTCCCGCGAATGAAAAAAATCATCAAGGAGACTCCTATGTCGCGCAAAAACGTTTATTGCAGCGCTCTTCTGGTTCTGATCAGCTGGGCCTCGCTCGTCGTCCCGGCATCAGCGCAGCATTTTCAGATTGTTAAAGGCTCTCTCGCCGGTATCTCGGCTGGCCGAAACGAGATCTTTGGCTTCGATTCCAATGCCAACGTCTGGCGCTTCAATGCCAAGACGAACGCCTTCACCAAAATAAAAGCGGCATCACTGTTCCAGGTCGCTGTCGGCGGTGGCACCCTGTCCCAACTGGATGAGGTCTGGGGAATAGCGCCTAGCCTCGATCTTTTCAGGTTCAACTTCAGCACCAACGTCTTCGATCAGATAGCGGGTCCTACTCTCGAGCAAATCACTGTCGGTGTGGGCAATCAGGACAATTGCCATCCCTATGAAGTCTGGGGTATCGACGGTACCCAATCCATCTACAGGTATAACTACTGCACCAGCCAGTTCGACTCAATCGGCGGTTCCCTGATTCAGATCGTAACCGGCGGAGGCGACGTTTGGGGGATCAATAGCACGCTACAAATCTTCCACTTCAATTTTAAGACGGGTTCGTTCGCGCAGGTCTCAGGCCTCCTGACCCAGATCGCCGTGGGAGTGAATGACGTATGGGGAGTCAACACCTCCAATCAGGTCTTTCGCTTCGATCCAGTCAGCGGCCTGTTCAACAAAATAGGGGGAAATACCTCTAAGATCGAGGCTGGCGGGGATGGGGTCTGGCTCATCGACATCCACAACACTATCTGGCGCTTTGACTCCAGCAGAGAAGCGTTCGTTAGCGTTGCGGCTGGACTCCGTAATGTTACCGTGGGGTCCGGAGCCGGCGTCTTTGCAATCAATCCTACAGATGAAGTCTTCGTCTTCCTTCGACCGTAGACGATGCGAATCCCAGCAACCAGGTGATCCATTCACAGGATCGCGCGAGTCGCTTCCCCCAGAACGCCAGTCGGTGGTGGCGTCTGGGGGTTCGGCTTGCCCGTGAAACATGCACATAGGAGGAAGTTCCTTCTAAGCCTTTGACTGGCCCCGATCGGCATACCGTCCGCTCGATCAACTCGACTCATCGACCGCGCTCAACTCGTTGTGCTCTTCACCGCCGATTCTGACTCTGCTCTAACCGCGCATCCTCCCAATTGACACTTTCTGGCATCTTGATATACCAGGATTGTCGCTCAACGGCGTCGGCGCGCAACGGCAAAGTCGAACATCACACCGAGTATTTTCAATTCTGGTCAGATTGTCCCAGTTTCTGGGGCAGTGTGCCATTTTGTCCCCAAAAGCGACCGCGTCGCGACGCGAAGACTATGGAAATAAACGCCTTATGGTCGAGTGCACTTGGCCCTGCTATTGCATTAACTCCCTGGTGTAGACGCGCACCGTGAATGCGCAAAGGACGGAAATATGCAGCGAGTGAACAAAGTGAATCTGGCGATTCGTTCCCTGGCTTTGGCTTGCCTGTTCCTGGCGTCAATCATGGCTGAGGCAGCCGCGCCCACCAAGCTTTCAGCGGAACTGGCATCCGTCCCCAAAGGGCAATGGGTTGACGTGATTGTTCGTTACCACGCGCCGACCGCGCTCGATTTTTCCCAGGCTCAAATTCTGGCGAAGGATGGGGCCGTTTCCAAGAACTTGCCGCTGATCAACTCCGTCGCGCTGACCGTAAAATCTGACTCCCTGTCGGCCTTGGAAAGCAACCCCAACGTGGCCCACGTATCCATCGATCACCAGGTCTTCGCGACCTCCGCCCCGACCCTGGCCTTGCCTACCACCGACTTCTACGACTATGCAGTCAACGCTCCCTATGCCTGGACGGTTGGTCTGACAGGCGCCGGCATAGGCGTCGCGGTCATCGACAGCGGTATCACCGACCAAGGCGATTTCTCCACCAACGGCGTGTCGCGTATCGTCTACAGCGCCAACTTTAACAATGACGGAGAAGATGCCGCCTACGGCCACGGCACGCACGTTTCTGGAATACTCGCCGGCAACGGAGCGAACTCCACCGGATCGGGCTACTCGAAGACCTTCATCGGGATTGCCCCCAACGCCAACCTGCTTAGCCTGCGCGTGCTCGATGGGCTCGGCAATGGCACCGACAGCACCGTGATTGCTGGAATACAAACGGCGATCAGCCTGAAGGACACCTACAACATCCGTGTCATGAACATTTCTCTTGGCCGCCCCGTTTTTGAAAGCTATACCGTCGACCCCCTTTGCCAGGCCGTGGAAGCCGCTTGGCAGGCCGGCATCGTGGTCGTGGTCGCGGCGGGTAACGACGGCCGCGACACTTCTTTCAGCACCTACGGATATGGCACCATCGCCGCGCCCGGAAACGATCCCTATGTGATCACCGTGGGCGCCATGAAACCGGAAGGAACCGCGACGCGCACCGACGATCTCATCGCCAGCTACAGTTCGAAAGGTCCGACCGTCATCGACCATATCGTGAAGCCGGATTTGGTCGCCCCAGGCAATCTGACGATCTCTACCCTGGCCTCCACCAGCGCCACCATCTACAACCTCTACACCCTCGATCAAGTTCCAACGGATTACTACAGCACAACCGGTGGCGCTGCCGCATCTTCGTATTACTTCACTCTGAGCGGAACCAGCATGGCGACTCCAGTAGTGAGCGGCGCGGCCGCGCTGCTGTTGGAGAAGGATCCGTCGCTGACGCCCGACCAGGTCAAGGCGCGCCTGATGAGGTCCGCCTATAAGAACTTTCCGGAGTCCAGCGTTGCAACCGACCCCACAACCGGCCTCAACTACACGGATTACTACGACATCTTCACCGTGGGCGCCGGCTATCTCGACATCGCTGCGGCTCTAAGAGACAAGAACGTGGCGCCGTCTACGGTTGGCGTCGCCCAGTCGCCGGCCGTTGCCGTGAACTCGAGTGGCGACGTCTATGTGGTAACCGACTCCTCCGTGGTCTGGGGCACCTCGGTCGTCTGGGGTACTTCCATCGTCTGGGGCACGTCGGTCATTTCCGGCACGGTAAATGGAGAGTCGATCGTGTGGGGATCTTCGGTGGTCTGGGGCAACTCTACGGATAGCGGATACAGCGTGGTCTGGGGCGCTTCCGCTCCCACCTCAAGTTCGACCGCACAGGCCGATGCTCTTAAGGTTACGTTCTACGGCGAAAAGGCGACGCAAGTCATCTACCGGGTCCCCTGCACAAAAGTATGCTGGACTCGTCCCACACCCTGAGAATTTCCGCCGGAAGCCGGATTTACAGTCTGCAAAACAGCTCGGCAGTTTGGCTGCTTGCGCATGGACAGTGCGTCGATCCTTACCTGGCCACCTCATCTAGAAACTGGCGCAGGATAGTGCCGACGGCTTCCGGCTGCTCCCAAGCCGCATAATGTCCCGCCTTTGGGATCACTCTCAACTGGCTGCCCGCAATATTCCGCCGCATCAATTCCCCATCGGCGACGGTCGCCAGCACATCTTCTTCCCCGATCGCAATCAGCGTCGGCACATTGATCGTCTTCAAATCGCCAACCGAGTCAGGACGCTCTGCCATTCCCCTCTGCACCAGGCTGATATCTTCGGCTGACATCTTGCGCATCATGGCCCGCGCTCCCCCCACCAGATCCGGCCGCGTACGCAGCGTAGTGCGCCCCATCAGCTTCGGAATCAGCGAATCGAGAAACGCTTCCGTGCCCTGCTCCAGCACCAAAGCCGCGGACTGCAATCGGTTCGCTCGTGCCTCCGCCGTGTCGGCCTGAGGACGCGTGTCGCACAGCGCTAGCGCAGTCACTCGCTCGCGAAAGCGCCGCCAGAATTCAAACAGAATATAGCCCCCGATCGAGCAACCGACGAACGTCGCTTTGCCCACCCCGGCAGCATCCAGCACCTGCACAACGTCAAGCGCGTGCTTGGCCATCACCGCCGGCCCCTCCCCTGCCTCAGACTCGCCATGCCCGCGCAGATCCGGAAGAATCAACTGGTAGCGCGATTCGAGGGCTGCCGCCACCGGATGCCAGAATTCATGATCACTGGGAAAAGGATGAAGCAGAACGACCGGCGGCCCGCTGCCGCGAACTTCATAAAAGATTGCAGCGTCACCGCTGCGCACACGTTCCATGGAAGAAGATTAGACCACACCGCAGAGACGCGGCTAGCGCGTTTCCGCTGGCGACGCCGGGCTCGGGAGGAGTAGACGGGGGCAAGCCCCCGTCTCTACACTTAACTCGTAATCGGCTGTTGCGAGGCGCTGACCGGCAGCAACAGCGGCTCTTCCGGAATGATGATCCATCCCAGGACGTAGGCCACCATGCCCGGGAAAATCCCGCACGCCAGCGTGATGAAGAACCAGAGGATGCGCACCAGAGAAACGTCGAGGTCCAGATAGTGCGCCAGCCCGGCGCAGACGCCGCCAATCTTCCGGTCCGAGCGCGAGCGCATCAGTTTCTTCGGCACCGGAGGAACTCCGACCACATTGCCGCAATAACAGCAATAGCGTCCATCATCGGCGATAGTCTTGCCGCAAGCGTTGCAATACATGGCGCACCTCCACAACTTATGATACGACGACAGCCGCGGAAATGTTCCGCAGGGCCATGGGGGCATTGAATCATTGAGGCATTGAATCATTAAAGTCAAATTCCTCGCGATTCGACATTTGAATGACTCAATGACTCAGTGATTCAAATCGCGTCGTTGCAACTGGTCGTACATTTCCCCGGCCGCCAGATTCGCCTTCTGCAACAACTCCGGATCGGCCCCGGAAACCTCGCTCACCATCTCATAAGCCGCAGCCGCCGCCTCATATTTTTTCTGGCTGCGCAGCAGGTCGCCCAGCCCGAGCGCCGCAATCTCGTAATGCAGATTGCCGTACCTCCCTTCCCGCCCGTTCTGCCACACGCGCCGGTACTGCGCTTCTGCCTCCTCCTTCTTTCCCGAGGTCCGCAACAAATTCGCCTCTTCGAGCGGCAAAAGATAATTGCGCGGAAAGCGTGGGCCCAGCGACTGGGTAATCTGCAGCGCCTCACCATAACGGTGCTCGCGCCGCAAAAACACCATGAGCACGATCCCCGCATCCACGCTCGTCTCGCCATTGGCGTGGAAGTCTTCGTTCAAATACTTCAGCCCTTTTTCTTTATCTCCGCTCAACCCAACCAGCGACACGGCCATTCGCACCGCAAACGACAGACTGCCCATCACGTAGTTGTGCGCGCCCACCACCAGCTTCGCGTCGGTGTAATGCGGATCCAACTCCAGCACCCGTTCATGATCGTGCCGCGCGCCCACGGCATTCCGCAAAGCCGAAAACCACGCCCGCTCGATCAGCGCCGTGTAAAGCGCGAATTGTCCTCGGGTAACGCCCCGCGCGTAAAGCATGTCGACATTATCCGGATCGCGCGCCAGTTCGCTCTCCTCCAATTTTTCCGCCTGCTGCACCAGTTGCTTGATGCGCGCCTTCTGCGTGGCATCCGCCGGACGATGCGCCTCTCCCACAAAACTGTCGTTCGCATACTCACCCGTGTTCATGGCTCCCATGCGATACAACTCGCGCACTTGAATCGCCGAGAGCAAATGATTCACGGCAAACGGATCATTAGAATGTCGCGCCAGTATCCGCTCAAAATCCTGAATCGCCGCATCGTAGTCGAGGTTGTAATAGTGTTCAAACGCCGCCTGATTTAAAAGGTCGGTCGGACGAAGCGCGACCGAAACTGGAGGGTTCGCTGCCACGCAGCATTGTGCGAGACCCAGCAGAATGATGGCAGTTAATGCAGGACGACGCCGGCAGAGGGAGAAAAGCACGCTCAATCAGTTTAATTGATTGGAGCTTTTCTCGAAGAATCGTTGGGCCAACTTTTTGAATCCGCCGTCGGAGAGTGGCGACGGAAATGGAGGCGACACTTCCATTCCGGAGGAATGAACCAGCGGTCTTTCTCCACTCGAAGATGACATAACGGCATTAGGACAGTCGCCAAGATAAGTCCATATCCACTGCCTTGCGCCGCAGACAGAAACAAAGTGTAAGGGGGAAACACGGTCATCAGACACAGCTGAGCGTAGTCTGCTAAGTGCATTTTGATCGGCGTTCGCAGAGCTGCGGCAAGCGCCATGAGCCAAGGTCCAGTCAACCAGACCCCCACGAGCGCGAACAGGCAAGAAGAAGGACCCCCGGCCCGACCTTTCCTGTACCTGACTGCTGCTGCGCAGAAGATCAGCAGTACGACGGGCGAAGTCCAGGACGCTGTAATCCAAAATGTCGGCTCTGACGTGGTGGGCGGAGAAAGTACCAGAGTCGGTGCCCAAAACGATATACCCCCAAGAAGCAGACTCGCGAAGGCTACAGTGAGACTTTTCATCGCTCCGACCTCTCATCTGAGCTCGGTATCCGTCCTGCAGTTCACATCACACCGGCAGTTCTTCCTGCATCCATCCCCCGGCAACCTCAGCCTTAGGCTCAGACGCCAGATCCATCACCAATTTCTCCAGCACCAGCCGCTTCCCCGGAGGATTCGACCGTAGTGCCAGATCAGCCTTAGCCACCAGTCGAATCGCCCGCGTCAGTTCGCGCTTCGATTTATACCGCCGCGCCTGCCGGATAATATCGTCGGCCGCAAATGGAGGCACGCGAAATCCCTGCCACAGCGCCGCCCACAGCATGCGCTGATCGCGCACGTTACGCTCGAGAATGACCAACATCTGGCGAAAAGTCTTGGCCAGCATATAAAGATGTCCGATCGCAGCCTCTTCGCCGTCGCCGGAGGAAAGCAGCGCGTCGAGAACCGCCAGCGCCCGCACCCGGTCTTTCGACGAAATCGCATCCGTCAGTTCATACAGCGACCGTTGCTTCGCCGCCAGCACCATGGTCTCGACATCGCCCAGCGTGATTTTTTGCTTTTCGCCAACGTAAAGAATCAGCTTCTCCAGTTCGTTCGACACCATCATCATGTCGCCGCCCAGCGCATCGACCAGTTCGCGCGCCCCATCGGCATCCATCTTCACCGCGCGTGTCGTGCAGTATTCGCCGATCCAGCGTACGGCCTCGCCTTCCTCGACCCGTGACAATTCGACAATGCCGCAGAACGGCCCCAAATCCTCGCGAATCTTCTGATACCGCTCCTTATCCGTCATCTCCATGCGCCGCGCGTCGGCCGGAATGCTGATGTGGTCGGCGACAAACACCAGCAGCGCATCGGGATTCGGATTCTTGCAGTATGCTTCGATAGCTCCAATTTTTTCGTCATTCGAGCCGCGCCCAAACAACGCCTTCACCCCGCGCACGAAGAACACCTGAAACGGCGCCATGAGTGAGGGGGTACGAGCGCGATCCAGAACTTCGTTCAGCGAGGTTTCGGCCAGGTCGAACTCAAACAAGCCAAAGTCCCGCGCATCGGGCGCGACCAGGTGTTCAAGAATCGCATCGCGGCAGCGCTTGCGAAAAAACGCTTCGTCGCCCACCAGCACATAAGCCGGCTTCAGCTTGCGCGATTCGAGCTCCGAGAAGAAACGATCCGCCTGGCTGAAGGCGCGCATCAATACGCCTCCAGAATATTGCCGACCAGGTTCCGCGCAAAGTCTCGCGACAGCCGGTCGACCGCCGGAGAATCTTCCTGAAAAAAAGTCGGCAGATCCCTCGAGATTTCGTACTGATCGTGAAAAAGGTAAGAAGGATTCTCGAACAGAACCTTGCCGCTTCGGTCGGTCAACGTCACCGACAAACTCACCGTAACCAGCGCGCTGATAGCGCGGCCGCTCACCGAGTCATAAACGAGCGGCGTCGCCGATGCCGACAATACCGTCGCTTTCAACACCGCATCCGCATCGTCTTTGGATTTGGAATTGTGAATCACCCGATACTGCGTGCGCGCGTCGAATTCACGCACCACGGCGTCGGTCAGCAACTGCTCGATGCGAAAGGTCTGGCTGTGGCTGACGAAGCCGGGAATCGCGATGGTATGCACGTTCTGCGGCAAGACCGCCGCACTCCCAACCGCGTGATAGCCGCAGCCGCTGGCGACACCAACCGCAACCGCCAGCACGATTACCTTCCACGCCCGTCGCCTCGCCTTCATTGAATCTGTCCCCGCGGGCGGGATGAGGTCATCGTCTCGGCGCATTCCACCGCGTTCAATGCCGCAATGCGTAAGTTGTCAGTGGCTGCCCAGAGCCACACACCATTTTTTTGATTCGCATCGCCAGACAGCGCAACCAGAATGTCTCCCTGTCCGGCCGCGCTGATATTCGTGGGCGCATCCTCAGAGGAGGCACCCTTTCCCGGCACTTCACCCGCGCTGCTCACAACGACATGCTCTCCCGCAACGGCCTCAGACAGTTCCCCCAGCGACACCGGCTTCTCCATCTCCAAATAAATAGAAAACCCGTGCCCGTGAAATACCGGAGCCTGCAACACCTGCAAAGCAAACTCAGGAGCGCCCGCCGCGATCCGCCGGTAATGTTTACGGATGCGCTCCGCAACCTTCTCCAGCGAAGCTTTCGAATGCGGCCCGTAGCGCGCCACTATGTTGAAAGCCACTTGCACGTCGTAAACATTCTTGGGCAGTTCCTGGAATGACAGCAGATTGACCGTCTGCTCGTGCAACTCGTCCATCCCCTTCTGCCCGTTTTCCGACACCGGTTCCAGCACGGTTGCGACAGCCCGCTGAATCTTTCCCGCCTTCTGACTGCGCAGCGCCAGCATCGCCAGAACCGTAGCCGCCGGATGCGCCACCACCGCCGGGCCCGGCTGCAACTCCGGCGTGATCGATTGCCCGGTCTGACGCTCGATCCACGGCGACCGGATCGACGCTCCCACTTCGTCTTCCAACGCGTACGACAGATCGATGATGGAATCGCCCAGGTCGTGCGCGGCTTTCCAGTTATTCCGCGTCGACCGCGAGTCAGAGGCAAAAAAGCTGAAATCCACGTGCTCAAACTGCTCGGCGCGGATGCTCTGAATAAAATTCATCTCCTCGCCCACCGCTTCCAGTTGGCCGAGCGACTCGTCGTCATCCAACAGCCTTATATCGACGGCCGGAAAATTGCGGTCGCGCAACACCTCGGCAACTTCTTTGCCCTTGAGCGAGGCCGCTCCCACAATCGCCACACGAAAAAGGTTCGTGCCGCGCAGATCGGCCTGCGACGCAATTGCTTTCGAAACCGCGGTCTTTGACGTAGGACTCATGGAGTGTGAGATGCCTCGCGATACACCGGAGGTGCAGGCGGACTCTTGCGCCGGAAGATCCACTGCAGCCGCCAGAGAACGCCCGAGGCCATGTAAAGAATAGCGATGACAAAAAGAGTAGCCTTTGAAAAATACCAGATCGAGGCAAATACAATGGCAAACAGAACAATCAGGCGAAATGGCCGCCGCGAACGAAAATCGATGTCCTTGAAGCTATAAAATCGCCAAGTGCTCACCATCAGATAGCCCACCACCACGACCATCATCAGCCAGCTAACCGAAGTGACCCACGAAGCAATCGGCTCGCCGCCCGAGTAGTGCACCACCGCTGCGATAACCCCCGCTCCCGCCGGAATCGGCATGCCCACAAAATACTTCTTCCCCGGACGCCCTGGATTCGAAGGCTGCGGATTCTTCGCAATATTAAAACGAGCCAACCGGCTGGCGCCCGCGATCAAAAAAGCGAAGCAGGCGATCGATCCCAGTTGCGTCAATTTCAAATGCAGTTCGGGAAAAACTTTGACCTCCGGCAAAAGATGAAATCCCCACATCCAGGCCAGCAGAGCCGGAGCCACTCCAAACGTGATCACGTCCGCCAGCGAATCCAGTTCCCTGCCAAAATCGCTGGCCGTGTTGGTCATGCGCGCGATGCGCCCATCAAGCCCGTCGAACAACACCGCAAACCCGATGGCCTTGGCCGCGAAATCCATGTGCCAGGGCTCCGCGGGACTGCCATGCACGGTTTGCAGAATCGCGTAGAAGCCGGCCGCGATATTCGCCGTCGTAAAAAGCGACGGCAGAATATACAAGCCCCGGCGCATTTTCCCTCGCGGACGGTCCGACGCGCGACGATGCAGCACAATTTCTTCCCCATCCCGGTCAGCGTTCAAATCTTCATTCGTAGTCACGAATGATTTGCCTCCTGCTTGGCATTACCGGCATAAGCGGGCCGCGCGATCGGCAGCACGGCGAGCACGGAAGCCCCTCCCCGCACGCGGTCGCCAATTTTCACCTGAACGTCAGCATCGCGATCCAACAATACATCCACCCGCGAGCCAAACTTGATCAGCCCCACGCGCTCTCCTCGGGCCACCTGATCTCCTACCTCGAAGTTGAAAACGATGCGCCGCGCGATCAGTCCGGCAATCTGCTTGAATATTACGGTACGCCCCTCGCCTTCGACGGTAACAATATTCTGCTCGTTCTCTTCCGCGGAATTCGCTCCCATGGCGTTCAGAAACTTGCCGCGCTGATAACGCGACTCGCGAATCACGCCCGCAATCGGCGAGCGGTTGACGTGCACATCGAACACGCTAAGAAAAATGCTGATGCGCCGCTGCGAGATTCCGCCGGCGTCCACGAAAGAAACATCCGTGACCTTGCCATCTCCGGGAGAAACGACGCCCCCGGCAATCGTAGGGATCTGCCGTTCAGGATCGCGGAAGAACCAAAGAAAGAACGCCCCGAGCAACAAGACCGGAACAGCGTAAGGCCATGCCGCCAGCCACGCAATTACCACCGCAGCCAGCAGACATCCCGCGCCATAAAAGTATCCGTCACGCACCATGAGGATTAGTCGAGCTAATTATATGGTGTAAGTCATCGGAGGTGATTGTCAGCAGCGATTCGAAAAGCAAAAATCGCCGCGAACACCTATTTCGTGCCCGCCATGACCGCCGCGTAATGATCGATCCAGCGGCGCTGCTCCGCGGTCTCGGGGACTGACATTCCCCGGGCGGCGCTCACGGTTTTAACTGCGGATTCTGGTGTCAGCCCTTTCGTGACTAAAAGGCAGGCCGCCACCAAGCCAGAACGTCCGACTCCTTGTCTGCAATGAACCACGACACCTTTTCCGGCTGAAAGGTCGGCCTCGATCCGATCCAATATCCCCGATACTTCCGACTCCGAGTTTGGCACCTGACGATCAGGAATGGGTAACGAGGCGAATGTCATCCCGCGCGCTCCCACCTCTTGCGATTCGCGCTTGAGATCAAGATCCTGCTCTTCTTCAGGAGTCAGCAAAGAAAGTACCGTGTCAACCCCATTTCGCCGCCACTCTGCCATTTCATCTTCCAGCCAATCTCCACCGCGAGGACGCGCGGCTAGAGAAAGTTTGCCGCGCCAGGGGCCATTGACCCAATAGAGTTGCGTGCTCATGATTTAGCGATCCTCTTTTAGCGATCCTCTTTTTTTAAGATGACTTCTCGGGGCGAAGCATCCACGTCCACGCCGCGCTGGCGAAGAATGTAAATTCGATGATGTCCGTCAAGTATAGTTCCGTCGGTTCGAGTTTTAAGCGAGTCTTTCTGACCCGGCAGCAGTGAATTCCTCAGAACATCGGTTGTACGGCGTTCCATTTCAGCCAGTTTGGCTGGACTCAGCAAAGCATCCGGATGAAGCGGTTTGAGGAAAGGATTCAGGGGGGGATTCGACATCTCATCCCAATCAAATCTAATAAAAAAAGGCGCTTATCAGCGCCGGAACAGAGAAATAATAAAGACAGAACTAGACCGCAACGGTTGACGATCTCAACATCCAGGCCCGATTGCCAGGCCAGCAAGCCTACGCGGTGTTGCGGTAACTCTGTTGCTCCAGACTATGCATCTGGTCTTTGAGGCGCAGTTTCAGCTTCTTCAGCCGCACTTCCTCCATTTTTTCGTCTTCGGTGAGGTATCGCTTCTGAGTGAGGGATTCCAGCCGTTGGGAGTATTGCGTGTGCTCCTGAACCAGTCGCTGGAACTCTTCGTGACCGGTCAGGAGTTGGTTACCCGGAGTCAGCATCCTTGCCAGACCTCCTGCTTGATTGTTACAACTCCATTAAAAAGTAGCACAGCCCGAGACAGTCTTCAACGAAGATTTCATAGAAGTTTTCACCCCCGATGTCGACTTTCTTGGCACCTTTTGCCCCAAAAAGAGTGCAAAAAAATGCCTAGACTTTCCCCATCAGCTGCCGAGCCGCAACTCGTACAAAACAGCGTCCTCTTCCGGAAAGTTGTAATACAACCTCCGCCGCCCCGTCTCCACAAAGCCGTGCTTCCGATAAAGTGCCCGCGCCGCCGCATTCGATTCTCGCACCTCCAGCAGAATTGCCGCTGCACCCTCATCCCGAGCCCGCCGAATTAGCTCGCGCATCAAGGCATCTCCAATCCCGCGACGGAGAAATCCACTCCCCACCACCACGTTCTCAATCTCCCACTCCCCCGCAGCCGCTCCGGCGCAAATGAATCCGCAAAGCTCGCCATTCTCTTCCGCAGCCAGCACCATTCCGCTACTGACCAGTCGTTCATACTGTTCCGAGTTCCAGTGAACTGCTCCAGACGCGCCTCGCTCAAGCGCAAGAATTGCCGGGATATCGTTCAACCCGGCAGATCGGAGAATTAAGGGCATCTAGGATTTCGCAATTGATTTTGGGTGGCGCAGCGGTTCACCGCTGCGATAAGTGCCTTGCTTTCGAATGGCTTCACAGACTGCTGAAAAACTCGGTTTTGCCCTTGCTCTTGGGTGGCGCAGCGGTTCACCGCTGCGATAAGTACCTCGTCTTCAATGGCGGCTTCAAGCCGCTGCGAGCACTCTCACGCTGGCGACCTTCCCCGCAAGCTGCATAACGATACTGTAAATACTCGAAATACAATGGAACCTTAGCGGCTGGACGGCTTCGAAAAAATCTCCGCATCCGATACGCGCATGTAATTGGCTTCCAAAGCCTCGGCACCAACCGTCAGCCCGCGCCGCAGATGTTCCCAACCCAAACGAGCAATCACCGCGCTCTCCGGATACTCTACCTGCACCACCTCGCACCCAGCCGCGCGCAAAGCCTCGGCCAAGGCCGCATCAGGAGTGATCAAAACCTTCTCCCGATTTTCAGGAAGCCCCGCCTCCGCAAGCAAAGCTTCTCTCCCAAGCAGCCGCTCGCTGTTCCGATGAAGAAGCCCGGAAGAATTCTCTTCGACTGCATAGTCGCCGGCATAAACATCGCCGCGCCCCGCATCCAGCAGCGCCAGAATCCGTCCTCTCGCGGGCGTGCCGCCACCCATTCCATTCCAGGCAATCGCCTCCAGCAAAGAAATCGCGGCAATTGGCTTCTCCAGCGCCTCGGCCAGCGCTTTCACCGCAGCCAGCCCCACGCGCAGCCCGGTAAACGATCCCGGCCCATTGACAACAACGAACGCATCCAGTTCGCGCTTCTCATGCCCATGCCTTTCAAGCAACAAGGCAATCTGCGGCACCAGTTGCGCCGAAAACGCGCCGCCAGCTAGAGGCACACCTTCCAGCACAACAATTTCGCCCTGCTCCGAAAGCACGCGCACCAAGGCCAGACTGCCGTTCTTCCCCGAAGTGTCAATGGCTAGCAGAAGCATAAGCTAAGAGGTATTTTGTAATGTGGTAATCGGGTAATTTGGTAATTTGAAAATCAGCTGGTGTTCAAATTACCAAATTATGAGATTACAAAATTACAAAATCACGCCTGCACCAACTCCAGCAGCACGCCGCCCGTGCCCTGCGGATGCACAAAAACGTACTGGTGCCCGCCCGCGCCCGTCTTGATTTCGTTCGACACCAGTCGCACTCCATCGCCCTGCAACTTCGCAACCGCAGCCGCCAGATCCGGAACCCGCATGCAGACATGATGCAGCCCCTCGCCGCGCTTGGCGATAAATTTCGCGATAGTCGAATCCTCAGACGTAGCTTCCAGCAGTTCCAGCCGGCTCTCGCCCACCGGCACCATCACCAGCCGCACCTTCTCCGCCGCCACCGATTCTTCCGGAGAAACGCTCAGCCCCAGCTTCTCGTAAATAGCCTTGGCCGCTCCCAACGACTTCACCGCAATTCCCAGATGATCAATGCTGAATTCCATAGTTTTCCTTTCTGCTACCAACCAAACTTTGTACGGATCGACGCACCAATGTCTCGCCCTCTACTCTCGTTGTCATCCTGAGCAGAGCGAAGGACCTATGCATTCCGCCCCTGCCACCGAGCCGCGGGGGATCCAATCATGCGACTCATCCCTCTTCCGTACCCCCGACGATCTCCTCGACCAGCGAATACGGATCCCGCTTATGCTCGGCAATCTCCGCCGCGTAACGGTCGAGCGAGCCGCCGTCCATGTGCGAGCGCGCCTTCTCCAGCATCGCATCCCGCAGCATCTCCACCAGCCGCTCCCGCCAGCTCTTAACCTTCTTGGCGAACACCAGATTCTCTTTCTCCAAAAACGCCTCATAGTCGGCAATCGTCTGCGCCAACTCTTCAACGCCAGTTCCCGCGCTAGCCACCGTCTTTACAATAGGAGGCATCCAGTTCCAATGATCGCCTCGCATAGCCAGCGATTGCATGGCGCGAATCTCCCGCTCCACGCGTTCCGCCCCCTCGCGGTCGCTCTTGTTGATCACGAAAATATCGGCAATCTCCATGATCCCGGCCTTGATCGTCTGCACATCGTCGCCCATCCCCGGCACCAGAATCACGATGGTGACATCCGCCAGCCGCACGATATCGACCTCATCCTGCCCCACGCCCACCGTCTCGATCATCACCACATCGCGTCCCGAAGCATCGAGCACCGTAGCAGCGTCTGCCGTAGCCCGCGCCAGCCCGCCCAGCGATCCCCGAGTAGCCATGCTGCGAATAAAAATTCCCGGATCGCTATAGTGATCCTGCATACGAATCCGGTCGCCCAGAATCGCTCCCCCCGTATAAGGACTGGTAGGATCGACCGCAATAATCCCCACCGTCAGCTTCTCTTCTAAATTGCGATAATGCTTAGCCAGTTGATCGACCAGCGTGCTCTTCCCCGCTCCCGGAGGCCCCGTAAGCCCAATCACCCGAGCCCGCCCCGTATAAGGAAACAGCGCCTTAAGCAGCTCCGACCATCCAGCCGAGCGATTCTCAACCGTAGAAATAGCGCGAGCCAGAGCACGAGGGTCGCCCGAGCGCAAACGCTCAACAAGAGTTGTAGAGGCAGAAGTCAAACAGGATAGTGTAGCAACCCGCTGCGATTCGCGTGCCCCATATCAGCGAATGCTAGTGGTGCCGTTTCGCCAAACTGCCGGGTGCCTCATCCTTGCGCGTTCTTTTGCGCAAGGGTGGGATTCCACGACCGTCTGTTGCGTGGGATTTCCGATTAACCCGAACTTGAACTTCACTGCCCATCCCAAAAAGCGCTGGAAGCCGATTCCGAAGCAGGGTAACCTGATAAGCAGAGGCTAGAGCACGATGACGATCCAGGTCGAGCTTAATCCCGAGGCCCAAGCGCGGCTCGTCGCCGTAGCCGAGGCTCAAGGCCTTCCCCCGAAAAGGTGGCGGAACGCCTCTTGCACGAGGCCCTGGACTCTCGTTCTCTGCCCCAAGGAAACCTGTCCGTTGAAGAGTTCCATACCATGCTGGATGCGCTGGCAAAGGGTTCCGAAAAGTTGCCGGCCTTGGCGACCGAGACCTTTACTCGCGAAGGCTTCTATGAGGACCGCACCTAGATGTATGAAGAGACGAAACGGAGACCATCATGGATATGATCCCACTCAAACCGGAGCGTAAGGCGCAACTCGAAGAGTACGCCAAATAGCGCGGACAAGAACCTGCCGCAGCCCTCGATGATGTTCTGGCCACTTATCTCGGATGGGAGCGCCAGGACTTCGCAGAATCCGTCGAGGGTATCCGTCGCGGCTACGAAGATGTAAAAGCCGGCCGCACCAGACCTCTAAAGTAAAAGGCCACCCGGTTAGGAGTGGCCCGAAAATCGATACCCCGGGCACATGCCATCCTTCGACGGTATCGGTGATCCCGGAGCTTACAATAAAAATTCTACCGCTTCGTTTGTGGGTCGTCAATGCCTTTTGTCTATTCAGCGCAGGCGCTCGACCGCCTCGACCGAACAATAACGCCCGAGCGTCTTTACTCTATCTCAACGCATGCAAAGCTGACAGACAAGCGGCAGTGCAACTGTATGAGTACAACACCTTGGTTTCGGAAGGCATGTACGGCGTAATCCAACCCCTGGAAGTCGCACTGCGCAACTCCATTCATCACGTCTTGCAAATCGACCTGGGTCACAACGACTGGTACGACCGAGTTACCCTGGCCGCTCCAGAGCCGCGAACCATCGCCGAAGCGAAGTCCAACATTTTAAGGTGGGGCAAGAGCGTTACCCCTGGACGGGTCGTTGCCGAACTCACATTTGGCTCTTGGGTCCGTTTGGTAGCGAGGAAATATGAAAAATCTTTGTGGGTACCTCATCTTTTCAAATGCTTCCGAAATCTCAAGAAGCCCGACCGGCGGGCCGTTTTCGACCGATTGGACCACATCAGGAACTTGCGCAATCGAGTGGCGCATCATGAACCGATCTTCGCCCGAAACCTGCAGGAGGACTATCGGCAAGTCATCGAAGCGCTCGATTGGATTTGTCCAGTAACCGCCTGTTGGATCCGGGCAACAAATTCGTTTCAGAGACGGCTCCGCTAACTGGGCCAAGGATTAAGGATTGCGGCGCAAGCTATGGGTTCCTGCGGCAAGCGTCTGGCCCTAGGCAAATCTGAACGAACGCACTCGGGATTTTCACTCAGCGTCCAATCGCCTTCGGATGCTTAGCCTGATACAACCCAATCTTCCCGCCGCCCGGAAGAGCAATAGAAGTCACACTCCCCCACCGTTCCTCATGCACCGACCCACACTTCACTTTCTGCTGAGCCAGCGATTCCATAGTCGCCCGCAAGTCGTCGCACATGAAATAAAGCTCGTGCGCATCGTTCTTCTCCGCCGGATGAAACGCCGCCTCCGCCGGTGGCAGCGCAAAAATCAGCCAACCGTGTCCCGCATCCACCGCCGGAAACTTCAGCACATCGCGAAAAAAAGCGCGGTCCGCTTCCGCATCTGTGCTGTAAACAATAACGTGCGCTCCAGTGATCATCGCAAAACTCCCATCGCAGATTCCTCCCGCTCAACGCCTTCAATATAACTTCAGGCTCCTCAAAAGCCCTGGAAATGCTGTCAAGCCCTTTTCGTTGATTTTCCTCGCAAAGCTATGAATTGGCTAGGACAATAAAGTGAGCCATCGTGTCCATGTGGCCCTGCAAAACTGATATAATGAAAATAGAGATCAGAGGGTGCGGATTCATTCCGCGCCCCTTTTTATTTTAGAAAGTGGTGGATAGTTCGGTTGCCCCCGGTTATCCAACTCCCAAGCTCACGCTAAGCTAAGTCCTTATTTATGAAGACTTTGATACTTAAGCCGCCTGGAATGAATACTTTGGCAGGATCGATGCGCTAAAGTCTTGATTCTAATATACCGAGGGTGGGAACGGGGGGATGGGGGTACCCCAAGGAGGATACAGACCGGGAGCATCCCTGACAAAGCATCCGTGGAGCACTTCTCGAATAGCCCTAGTCTTTCAGCAGTTGCCGGGCAATCACCAGCCGCTGAATTTCGCTCGTTCCCTCGCCGATCGTGCACAGCTTCACGTCGCGATAAAACTTCTCCGCCGGATAATCCTTAATGAACCCGTATCCGCCATGAATCTGCACGCCTTCATTGGCACAGCGCACGGCCACTTCGCTGGCGTAGAGCTTAGCCATCGACGATTCGAGAGTAGTCTTCATGCCCGCATCTTTCATCGAAGCCGCGCGCAAGGTAAGAAGTTTGGCAGCTTCGATCTCCGTAGCCATGTCGGCCAGTTTCCACTGGATCGCCTGAAACTCCGAGATCGCTTTGCCAAACTGCTCGCGCTCTTTCGAATATTTAAGCGCCGCCGAATAAGCGCCTTCGGCCATGCCCAGCGACAACGCCGCAATGGATATGCGCCCGCCATCGAGCACGCGCATGGCGTCGACAAAACCGCCGCCTTCTTTGCCGAGCAGATTTTCGTCGGGCAAGAAGCAATCTTCAAAGATCAGCTCCGCCGTATCGCTGGCGCGCAGTCCCAGCTTGTTCTCTTTCTTCCCCGCGCGGAAACCCTTAGCATCCTTTTCGACAATAAAAGCCGAAAGCCCGTGAGTATGCGCCGCCTTATCGGTCACTGCCAGCACGACGAGAACATCCGCATAGTGGCCGTTGGTGATGAAGGTCTTGGAGCCGTTGAGTACCCATCCTCCCTTCGCGCGCGAGGCCGTCATACGCGCGCTGCCCGCATCCGATCCCGCCGAAGGCTCGGTCAATCCCCAGGCGCCAATGAACTCTCCGCTCGCCAGCTTGGGAACATATTTCTTCTTCTGCGCCTCGTTTCCCGCGACGTAAATATGGTTCGAGCACAACGAAGTATGCGCAGCCACAATGATGCCGACCGATCCATCGACGCGAGAGAGCTCCACCACGGCAGTGACGTACTCGACGTACCCCATTCCCGCTCCGCCGTACTCGAGAGGAAAGATCGTGCCCATCAAGCCAAGCTTGCCCAGTTCCTTGATCGTGGCCAGAGGGAATTCTCCAGCCTCATCCCAGCGCATGACATTCGGAGCAATCTCGCGCTCGGCAAACTCGCGCACCGTCTTCTTCAGTTGCAGCTGCTCTTCGTTTAATAGGAAGTCCAAGTATCCTCCGTCAGATCTGGCTTATGCTCTTGAGATTGTCATCCCGAGCGGAGCGAGGGATCTGCAGTTCGGTGTCACTTCAGGCTGGAGGCCGCGCAAGGAGACGCAAAATTGGCGCCCAACTTTTTATTTAAGCACGGAGCGGAAGAATCACGAAATCGTCGAACCGACCGGTTGGCTTGGGAGGCGCTACTAGTTAGTGGAGCGACGGCGTCTCGCTCGTATCGAAGGAGCTTTTCCGGCAGTGCCCGCGATACTTTCTTCTGTGAGATATCCGGGGTATACTTCACGAAATCGGAGCGCTGGGTTCTCGAATTCCCCTCGAAACTCGGAGGCGCGGGCCGCATTGTAGAAACCATGGATGCGCTTCCACACCGGCCCTCCGAATCCGGGCAAATGCGATGGATGAGAAGGACCACAAGGGCCACGATTCCGATAGCCCAACCCTGCCCGGTACCCGATTGCCTGAGGATGTCGTAGGCGCGGCGGCACTAACGCCTCCTCCGCTTTCGCACGCTCCCCAGTCGGATGCGCAATCCTCGGACGCTCCCACGCTGCCGCACGGTACGGCGGTTCCGGGGTTGTCGGCCGCATTGCCCTACATCCGTGCGACTCCGCCACCTTCGAGTCCACCGTCATCAGGTTTTTCGGGCAGTAGCGGCAGCATCATTGCCTTTCAAGGGCTGCAACCCGGCGTGCTTTTTGGCGGACGCTACGAGATTCTGGGAGTCCTCGGACAAGGCGGCATGGGCGCGGTCTACAAAGCGCGCGACCGCGAACTTGATCGCCTCATTGCGCTGAAAGTCATCCGCCCCGAACTGGCGAATGACCCTGCAATTCTCGCGCGCTTCAAGCAGGAACTCATTCTCTCGCGCAACATCACGCACAAGAACGTGGTGCGCATCTTTGATCTCGGTGAGGCGGAAGGCATCCGCTTCATCAGCATGGAATACGTCGACGGCGAAGACTTGCGCACGATTTTGCGGCGCGAAGGAAAGCTCGCGCCGAAAGATGCCGTATCTATCGCCGAACAGGTTTGCCGCGCGCTCGATTGCGCTCATTCGGAAGGCGTGATTCATCGCGACCTGAAGCCGCAAAACATCATGCGGGACCGCAACGGCCGGATCGTCGTCATGGATTTTGGCCTGGCGCGCTCGCTTGGCGATCATGGCATGACGCAGACTGGCGCGATCGTCGGCACACTCGAATACATGTCGCCCGAGCAAGCCATGGGCACCACGCTCGATCAGCGCTCCGATATTTTCAGCGTCGGCCTGATTTTCTTCGAACTGCTCACGGGGAAAGCTCCGTACAAGGCCGACACGGCCATTGCCAGCCTCATGAAGCGAACGCGCGAAGAGGCGCAACCCGCTTCCGATGTCGACGCCTCGGTGCCGAAAACATTGAGCGCAATCGTCAGCCGATGCCTGGAGCGCGAACCCGATAATCGCTATCATTCGGCCGTCGAACTGCTGCAGCAGTTAACCACATGGGAAGCGAATCCGAACATCAGCGTCGAGTCGCTGTCGCAGATGATTCCGCATCCGATTATCCGGCGGTCGCACTTCAACCTCGATCTACCCGGTAAGAGCTGGATGTGGATCTCTGGCGCCGTGCTGGTCATCGCGTTGGCGACTTTCGCGGGACGCACCCTGCTAACTCACCCGGGAACGAGTTCCGGCGAAATGGCGCAGGGCATTCCGTCGCTCAAGCAGGGAAAGTATGTCG
The DNA here is from genome assembly GCA_963775845.1 of uncultured Acidobacteriaceae bacterium. Taxonomy (GTDB): domain Bacteria; phylum Acidobacteriota; class Terriglobia; order Terriglobales; family Acidobacteriaceae; genus Acidiflorens. Next base: position 1,871,090 of record CAVZKN010000003.1, read on the forward strand.
CGATCCTGCCGTTGAAACAGATCGGAGATCAAAAAACATTAGGCTACGTCGCCGACGGCATTCAGGAAGCACTGGCGGCGAAGCTGTTTCAGCTCAAAGAAGTTCACCTGGCATCGGCGGACGCGATCGAAAAGGCGGCGGCGAAAGATCTCTCGCTCACGAAGATTGCCCGCGAGGTGGGAGCCAATCTGATTCTGCAGGGCAGCGTGCAGGGCAATGCCGAACAACTGCGGGTCACGCTGAGCCTCGATGATGCGGCCTCGGGCAAGCGACTCTGGAGCCAGGAGTTTCCCGGCGCGCCGGGCGACCTGCTCGCGCTCGAAGATCAGATTTACGGCACGCTGGCGACGGCGCTGGCCCTCAAGCCAACCGACGAAGAGCAAGCGCGCGTCGGCGCGCATCCTACGGAGAACGTCAAGGCCTATGACCTTTACCTGCAGGGGCGCAACACCATGCGCAATGGTCACAGCCCAGACGCGTATAAGCAGGCCGTAGGATTGTTCGAGCAGGCCATCGAGAAAGATGCAAACTTCGCGCTGGCTTACTCGGGGCTCGCGGATTCCAGCCTGCGCATGTACGGCGAGAGCAAAGACGGAATTTGGGCGCAGAAAGCAACGCTGGCGGCACAGCAGGCGGAACGGCTATCGAACAACCTGCCGGAAGTTCACCTGTCGCTCGGCAGCGTGTATTCGGCGACCGGGAAGAATACGCAGGCGGTGGTCGAGCTGAAACGAGCGCTGGAGCTGGCTCCTAACTCGGACGAAGCTTATCGATCGCTGGGAGAGGCTTACAGCCGCAGCGGCCAGAGCGACGAGGCGATTGCCTCTTACCAGAAAGCGGTGGCTGCCAACCCCTACTACTGGACGAACCACACCGCCCTCGGCAATGCGTATCTCCGGATTGGCGACAACGCCAAGGCGCTGCCCGAATTCCAGAAGGTCGTTGAAATTGCCAGCGACAATCCCATGGGCTATGAAGGGCTCGGATCGGTATATCTGCGAGAAGGTAAATGGGCAGAGGCGATTCCGGAATTCACCAAGGCGCTTAACATTGCTCCAGACTCGCCGACCTATTCGAACTTGGGCACTGCCTATTTCTTCATGAAGAATTACGACCAGGCCACGCAGATGTATGACAAAGCGGTGGCGATGACTCCGAACGACGAACAACTGCAGGGTAATCTGGGCGACGCGTATCGCTGGTCCGGCCACTCGGATCAGGCTGCTGCCGCTTATGGCAAAGCCATCTCGCTGGCTTTTCAGGAATTGCAAATCAATCCGCGCTCGGCCAACATCATGGGTGACTTGGGGCTTCTCTACGCCAAAAAAGGAGACGCCGCAAATGCGTTGCAATACACGAACCAGGCGCGTGCCATCAGTCCTGACGATGTTTATCTGATGTACTCGGAAGCGCTGGTGAAGACAATGATCAACCAACCTGACGAAGCGCTGAAGATTCTGGGCCTGGCGCTGCAGAAGGGCTACCCGGCGCAGGAAGCCTGGAACGATCCTGAGTTGCAGAAGCTCCAGGCCCGGCCGCAGTTTTCACAACTGGTGAATCAGTTCACGAAGAAGACTCATTAGGAGTTCAATCGGATCTTCCAGCGTTTGCGGCGCGCAATCAGCGCACCCAATCCCGTGACCATCAGGGCCGCGGTTGCCGGCTCCGGCACTGTTCCAGCGCCATTTCCGGTCCCGCTCACCTTAAGACCGCCCGGCCAGCAGCCTCCCTGGACGCAAGCGAAGGTAATGGCAAAGCTCGACCCGTTCGGAATTCCGTGGTTCGGCCAATCGCCGCCCTTGCCGGTCGAAAGCAGAATTTCCACCGCTCCGTTCTTCAGCGTTTCCGTGGAGCAGAGCATGAACAGACTTGAATGGCACTTGATGTCGGCTGCCGGTACGCCCCTTTCAATCAGAGTCAGCGAAGTCCAGTTCTGTCCGCTGGTGTTAGTGAAATAGAGCGTGCCCGATCCGCTCTGCGGGACTGTGAAACTGAAGTGCGAGCCAACGTTCATACAAGAAACTTTGCCACAGTCCGCGAGGCCGCCAGCTCCGTGAATGATCACCTGGGGATCCTGAATTCCATCGGCAAAGGCAATTGCCGACGCAACGACCAGCAACAACGCCAAGGCACACACCCGGGAGATTTTCATCGAAGTCATCCTTTTCAGCACGGGAACTTGCAGGGGATCAAGGTTTCCCGTCGGCAAGCAATTCGGCGAGGTTAGCCTGATCGGCTAGGCACGGTCAAGTGGAAATCGCAAATCACGTGGAAAAACATGGGATCGAGTTGCAAAATGTTGCGCGGCGGGCTTGATTGTGCAAGGCTCTGCTCAATTGCCGCATGTTTCCTGCGTTATCTTGAGGCGCAAAAAAGCCGGGGCCTTGCAGCCCCGGCTGTCCAGTTGGTGTGTGCCCGGATAAAAATCTAAAAACAAATTCTGTTATGCCGCTGCTTAGGATGCCAGCTGAGCGGCGGAAGTTGGTTGCCGCTTACGCGCTGCGCCGCGGCCGCACCGTAAGATCGCGCACCTGGGCCAGAATGCTCGACATCTGCATTCCGTTGAGTTGCGAGAGAAACGGCATAACATCGGCGACGAACTGGTCCTCCATCAACTCGCGAATTTCTTCCTGGCGGCTGCGTTCTCCGCCAGAGAGCAAGTCGGGCACGCTGACTTCGAGCGCTCGCGCCAGACGTTCGAGAGACGATAGGGTCGGCGTAGCTTTTTCGTTTTCAATTTTCGAGACGTAGGTCCGCGGCACTGCCATGCGTAGCGCCAGTTGCCGCTGACTCAGTCCGTTGCGCAGCCGCAAGCTGCGGATCGAGTGGGCCAGCCGCAGATGTCCGCGTCCGTTAGAATTAATTTCGACCGGCATGACTTCAGGTGCCGGCGTCATAGCTGCAAGCTCGGCCTCGGTCTCATCCAAGGACAGATGGCACCGGCGGCAGAGGCTATTGGATGTGCGGAATTGCACCAGGTAACAACGATCACACCGTACAACTTCCCGTGAGTCCACGGGGGCTAATGTAGTGGCCATTCAGGTTTTGCGAGTGCCAGAGCGGGGCTACTCTCAAAGCCAACTTTCGGTAATCTGCTGGATTGAGCCTGTGGATGTCAAGACAAAAGTACAACAAAAGAATGTGTTTATCCTAATAAAATCGGAACAGGCCGGTGAAAACCGGCAAGAAACGGTGAGAAACAATGAATCAGCGCGATGCAGCGTGGTGTTTACTAAGTGAGTTCACTCAATCGGAAAGTCTGCGCAAACATGCGCTGGCGGTCGAAGCGTGCATGCGCGCTTACGCTCGCCGGACTGGAGGCGACGAAGAGTTGTGGGGGCTCGTCGGGCTGCTCCACGACTTCGATTACGAAAAGTATCCCAGCCTGGAAGACCATCCTTTTAAGGGCGCCGAAATTCTGAAAGAGCGTGGTTATTCCGAGGAGGTGCGGCGCGCCATCCTGTCGCACGCCGATTACACGGGCGTGACGCGCGATTCGCCGATGGAAAAGACGCTCTTCGCCTGCGATGAGCTCGCCGGCTTCATCACCGCCTGCGCTCTGGTCAAGCCGGGAAAATCGCTGGCCGAGGTCGAAGCGCCGTCGGTCCGAAAAAAGATGAAGGATAAAGCGTTCGCGCGGAGCGTTCATCGCGAAGACATCATCGAAGGCGCGGCCGGGCTGGGCGTAGACCTGGAGCAACACATTGCTTTCTGCATCGAAGCGATGCGTGCGATAGCGGGCCAGCTTGGGCTGGATGGGAGCGCCGCGAAATCCGCCTAGAATGAGGCAATCGGAGTCTACTTCTTAGCCGCTGCTGCTCCGCCGAGCAATCCGTAAATCCGCAACTGTTTGTTGCTGGCGACGAACACTTCGCCATTTGCCACCACCGGCACCAGGTTCGCGTTGCCACCCAGATTTGGCCATGCTCCGGCGGTCGTGGCATAGAGCTGCTTCATCGGACGCTTGCCCGCATCCGGATCGAACGCGATCATGCGAAATGGCGCCGCGGGTTCATTCTGCGGCCGGGCTATCGCCCAAATGATCGGACTTGCCGTGCCGTTCGACGAGATCGATGTGAAAAAGCCCGGATCCTGCCCGCTGTAGAGCGGAGCCGATGTGGTCTGTAACTTTAACGAAACCGACGGCGATGTCTGCACGCTCCACACATTCACATAGTCGCCGCCGCTGCTCACCACTCGTCCCAAGCCGTCTTTAGGGTCGACATAATAGGATTGTCCGCACCAGCAACCGCCTACCGAGTATGTTCCCAGGACGTTGTTCGAGCTCGGCGAATAACCGCCGAGATCGTCTTCGTTCATGAAATACATGTTTCCGTCCTTGCCCGCCGCCACCGCCAGATGCGGTTTGGAGCCGGGCTGGTGCGGCAATATCAAAACACCGCCCGAGCCGAAATCCACATCTCCCTGATCGAGACTGACCTGGTTATCGGGAGTGAACATGTCGAGCACACCGGTCAAGGTAGGAGGAACTTTGACCACGCTCTCCTGAATGTTGGTCACCCCATCGTAGGTGTTGGGATCCGAATTGCCGGTCACGAACAGAATGTTGCCGGAGTCATCTGTAGCCGGCCCGTAGCCAGACATCCAGATGGAAGAAAGGAAAAACGTATCCTGGTCGGTGGCCTGCAAATCGAGAAGTTCATTGGAGGCAAAAGGGGCCAGCGATCCCGCCGACCAGCCGAGCAGCCATCCACGCGAAAGGTTCCCGTCTATGTCGCAAAAGCTGCCGAAACCAGCATAGATACTGCCATTCGACAGCAATAAGGCGGGGCGCTGCCGCTGGTAGGTCGCGTTGAAGGTGAAGGTGGAACCGTTGCTCAACGTCTGCGACGCGCTCACCAACTGCGGCGTCACCTTATCGGTCAAACTCCCGAGATCGAGCGCGTGCAGGCGGTAAGCGGGCCCGCTCTGATCTTGCGTATAGATCATGACGTAGAGCGTATTGCTCTCCAGGTCGATGACGGGAGTCGAAGTGGTGCCCACGTTGGGCGCGTTGTTGCTGCAGCCAAGCGGGTATCGCACGGGTCTTCCAAAATTCGGATTCAGCAGCACGGTTCCGGTGTGCACGTCGATCGCATAAATCGTGTTATTTTCCGTCGGCACATACACGACGTCGTGCTGGCCCTGGAATTTGCCCTTCGTGATCAGCACTCCGGGCACCACCAGCGGTTGCGCGTCCACCTGGTCGTCAAGTTTCACGGTGAAGAGCTTGCCAAACGATTTGTTGCTCACGTTGGCGGGCGTGAGCACCGATTCAGTCTGATTCCAGCCGGTTCGGTAGTTGTCGTAGTGATAGGTCGTGACAGAAGTCTGAGCGGCGGCTAAGTGCGCGCTCGCGATGATGAAAACGAAAACCGTGAAGACAGCCGTGCTGCAGATGCAGCCAATTGCTCGCTTTTGAGACATATTTGTCCCCTGGTGTCGATGGCGTTCTGCCTATTGCTGCCGATGCGCGGGAGGGCAGATGAAGCCCGGCGAGTTTAAAACATTGGGAGGACCGCTGTAAACAGGGATTATTTTCGCGGCAAAAGAAACACTCTGCAGCTAATGCGCAACACATTCCACATTGCGGGAGAAATTAAATCAGGTACGTGATCCGGGAGAGAGTCTAGCGCAGAATGTCCGCGATCTTGCCGCTCGCGATCAACTGCGCGATACGCGCGAAATCCTGATACATGACGCGGTCCTGATTCATGGTCGCACACACGCTTCGAATCGCGGCATGCGCCTGCTGCAACGACTTGGAAGACCTGAGCGGTGCGAGGAAATCGAAAGCCTGCGCCGCAGCCATGGCTTCGATTGCCAGAGTGTTGCGCGTATTCTCGACGACCTTCTTCAGTTTGTTGGCGGCGGTCATCCCCATGGAAACAAAGTCTTCTTTATTTCCCGAGGTCGTAATCGAATCGACGGAGGCGGGATGCGCCAGCACCTTGTTTTCGCTGACCAGAGCCGCGGCGGTGACTTGCGGCATCATGAAGCCCGAGTTCATGCCAGCTCCCGGCGCAAGAAATGGCGGCAATCCCTCGCTGAGGGCGGGATTGACCATGCGCTCCAACCGCCGCTCGCTGATGCCGGCCAGCGCGCTTAAAGCGATCGCCAGAAAATCCAGCGCGAAGGCAAGCGGCTCCCCATGAAAATTTCCGCCGGAAAGAACCTCACCCTCGCCATCCACCGCCTTCGGGTTGGTAACGAACACGAGCGGATTATCGACGGCCGAGTTCGTCTCCGTCTCAAAGATCCGGCGGCAATGAGCAAGCGTGTCGCGCACGGCGCCATGCACCTGGGGAATGCAGCGCAACGAATAGGCGTCCTGCACGCGGCCACAGTCGCGATGCGACGCGCGAATCTCGCTCTCTTCGAGCAGGCGGCGCAGGTTGGCCGCGGTCTTCATCTGTCCGGCATGAGGACGAGCCTGCTGAATGCGCGCATCGAAGGCTACGTTCGTTCCCTTCAACGCGTCGCACGCCATGGCACCGATGACGTCGGCGGTATCGACGAGCGTCTCGGCGGCCAGCAGCATCAGGGTGCCGACGGCGAGCATGGCCTGCGTGCCATTGATCAGCGACACGGCTTCTTTGGCTTCGAGGATGAGCGGTTTGATTTGCGCGCGCTTCAGCGCTTCGGCGCTCGCCATGCGCGCACCTTTTTCGGCCTCGATATAACATTCGCCCTCGCCGACCAAGGCCAGCGCGAGGTGGGCCAGCGGCGCGAGATCGCCGCTCGCTCCCACGCTTCCCTGCGAGGGCACCATCGGTGTGACTCCGCGGTTAAGCATTTCGCAGATCGTGTCGATGGTCAGAGCGCGTACGCCGGAAAGACCTTTCGACAGCGAATTTGCGCGTAGGAGCATCATGGCGCGCGTTTCGGGAACGGAAAGCGGTTCGCCGACTCCAACTGCATGCGAGCGCACCAGGTTGATTTGCAGTTCGCGAACCTGCTCCCCGGCGATGTGCACATCGCTGAGCTTGCCCACGCCGGTGGTGATCGCGTAAGAAACTTTGTTGTTGGCGACGAGCGTATCCACCACCGCGCGGGCGCGATTGACCGCCTCGCGTGCATCGGGATCGAGGAGCACGGGCCGGTGGATAGCGATGTCCGCCACCTCGCGCACCGCTTCGAGTGCGAGGTCGTTTCCGTTAATGCGTAGAGCTTGCAATGGGCAGATCCCGGTTCTCAGTTGTCAGTTCTCAGTACATCGCGAAACACTTTCATGTACTTCTCCGGCAGCGCGCGCGCCTTCATTTTCGCATTGGCGACGATGTGCGTAGTCTCGCCTTCGGCCAGCAACGTGCCCGTCTCAGCTTGTCGCAATTCGTATCCGAAGCGGATTACTTTCTCGCGAACATGCTTCAACCATGTGCGCACGATAACCTCATCATCATAGCGAACCGGCGCCTTGTAGCGGCATTGCGCGTCGACTACGGCAATGAAGCAGTCGTCTTCTCGCTCCATATTCTTATAGCTGAACCCAAGCTGGCGCATAAATTCGACGCGTCCAACCTCAAACCAGATGAAATGGTTGGAGTGATAGACAACGCCCATCTGATCGGTTTCGGCATAACGGACGCGGATGCGCGTTTCGTTCACCTTCGCCGCTATGCTCGTTGACACACTTAGATGCGCCGCCGGATTCATCGGCCTGTCCATTGCGGCTTGCGCTTTTCAAGGAACGATGTGATCCCTTCGCGAAAATCAGCGCTCTCGCGGATGCCTGCATTCTCTCGGATGGCGGCCTCAATTTGCGCATCGAGTTCGGCGCGAGCATGCTCGGTCAGAAGGCGCTTGGTATGGAAGAGCGAAAGCGGACTGTTTTCCATCAACTGCAGCGCAAGTGCGCGCGCCCGGTCGAGCAATTCTTCCAGAGGAACGATTTCATTGATCAGGCCGAGTTTGAGAGCCTCCGCCGCGTCGAAGATGCGGCCGGTGAGCAGGAGGTCGCGGGCGATTTTCTCCCCGACCTGGCGCAGCAAGAAAGTCGACACAATCGCGGGCACGAATCCGATACGCACTTCGGTGTAGCCAAACTTGGCGTCAGGCACGGCAAGCGTGAAGTCGCAAAGAAACGCGAGGCCTGTGCCGCCGGCAATCGCCGCGCCATTCACGGCGGCAATTGTCGGCTTAGGGAACTCATAGAGCGAGCGGAACAGGCCCACCATCGTGCGCGAATCTTCGAGATTCTGCTCGGGCGTGCGGCCGATCAGGGATTTCAGATTGTCGAGGTCCATGCCGGAGCAGAAGGCCTTGCCTGCTCCGGTTAAGATCAGAATTTGGGCTGGAGATTTTCTCACTTCATCGAGAGCATGAATCAGATCGTCAATCAATTCGTAGCTGACGGCGTTGCGTTTGTCGGGACGGTTAAGCGTGAGAGTGGCTATGGCGGAATCGAAGGCGAATTGGAGAGTTTTGTAGGTCATGCGTAATCCTGGAACGGGTGTATGAGCCTTGGTCTTTAGCTGCTCGTCCTGTCCAAAGAATTTGTCATCCTGAGCGAAGCGAAGGACCTGCTTTCCGTCGAACCACGAAGCGCTCAGGTCCTCCCACGTCGGGTTGTCCGTCTCAATCAGGGCAATTTTCTTGCGCCTCAGCCATCCCTTGATTGATTTTTCGCGCGCGATGGCACTGTTCACATACTTGAACGTTTCATAGTAAACGAGACGGTGAACTTTGTAATCACGGGTAAAACCAGGATGAACGTCGTTCTTGTGTTCCCATGTGCGGCGATACAGGTCGTCGGTGATGCCAGTGTAGAGCACTCGCGATTTGCTGGAGAGGATGTAAACGTAGAAATGGCGCATAGGACAGCAGGTGCTTCGCTTCGCTCAGCATGACAAATTGACAGGAGGTTGACTGTGCGAGGCATCACAGCGAATTCGCGCCATTTCGGCTAAGCGGACTCAACGATCCAAAGGCGGTGGTGGAGCCGGCGACAACAGGTCCTTCGCTGCGCTCAGGATGACAAATTTGTTGGGTATGATCAGCGCAATCACACGGGAAAAGTCTTGTAACGCGCGCCGATTTCGGCCGTTGCTTTTAACAGGGCGTCTAACGATTTCAGAGGCGGCAATTCCGCGCCGCGCACACGTAGGGCATCAACGACTTTCTCGGTGGGAAGATTTCCGACCAGATCATCCTGCGCAAAAGGGCAACCGCCCAAGCCGCCGATGGCGGAATCGAAGCGGCGACATCCGGCATCGTAGGCGGCAACGATTTTCGCGGCAGCCTCGTCGGGGCGGCTGTGCAGGTGAACTCCGATTTCGAGGTAATCGTACTTTGCCATCACCGCGGAAATCACTTCGCTGATTTTCTCGGGCGTCGCCACGCCGACCGTGTCGGCCAGCGAGATAGTGCGAATTTCCTGGATCTCCAGCAGGCCGACGGCCTCGACTACTTCTTCGATTGTCCACGGATCTCCGTAGGGATTGCCGAAGGCCATCGAAATGTAGACGACGGTATCGAGTCCGGCTTCGTCGGCTTTCTTCTCGATCTTTTCCAGTTCTTCGATCGCGTCTTCCAAAGTCTGCCGCTGGTTGTTCTGCAGGAATGTCGGCGAGATCGAATAGGGGAAACCGAGCGTGCGCACAGCCTCGGTCGCAATCGCCCGCTGCGCACCTTTTTCGTTGACCACGATGCCGATGATCTCCACGTCATCGGGCGGATCGAGTTCTTTCAGCACTTCTTCGGAGTCAGACATTTGGGGGACAGCATTGGGGGAAACGAAGCTGACGGCGTCAATGTGCTTGAAGCCAGCAGAGATTAAGGCTTTCAGATACGTAGCTTTGAGATCGGCAGGGATCTGACCTTTGAGGCCTTGCCAGGCATCGCGCGGACATTCGATGAGTTTGACGGCTTCGTTCATTTTCACCACGGAGACACGGAGGCACGGAGAAAAACAAACTCTTTCACAAAACCTTTCTTACTATCCCCCCTCTCACCAAGGTTGCAACATTTGAAATTGATAATCAGGCCCACACGCTTCCCCGTTAGCTTTAGATATGTCAGTAGTTGGGCATCATGAACTGGCAGCAGGTGCTCTACGCATTTCAGTACGAGAATGACTTCATCTTGAACAATGAGATCCAACCGATATCCGCAGTCTAGCTTGACGCCTTTGTATTCGACCGGCGAAGTTTGCTCCGTGCCTCCGTGTCTCCGTGGTAAATCATGTCTGCAGCACTCCCACTTTGAACTCTGCCACCTCGGAGTTCAGCGACGCGGCTTCTAACGCCTGGGTGATGGCTTGCCTTGTCTCCATGGGATCGATAATCTTGTCGATCCATAAACGGGCGGCGCCGTAGCGCGGGTCGGTTTGTTCTTCGTATGTTTTTTTCGTCGAATCGAACAGCTCCTTTTTTTCTTCCGGGCTCAGCTTTTTGCCGCTGCGCTCCAGTTGCTTGACTTTGATTTCTACCAGCGTGCCGGCGGCGGCATCTCCGCTCATCACAGCGTATTTCGCGGTGGGCCAGGCAAACATAAAGCGCGGGTCGAAGGCTTTGCCGCACATGGCGTAGTGTCCGGCGCCGAAAGATCCGCCGACGATCACCGCAATTTTGGGCACGACCGAATTCGATACGGCGTTCACCATCTTCGCTCCGGCCTTGATGATCCCGCTCCACTCGGCATCGCGGCCTACCATGAATCCGTTGACGTCGTGGAAAAAAACCAGCGGGATCAGGTTCTGGTTGCAGTCCATGATGAAACGCGCGGCTTTTTCGGCGGACTCGGTATAGATGACGCCGCCGAACTCAACGCGTTTGTGGCCTTCATGGTCGGTCTGCTGTGCGTGCAGCTTCTGGTTGGCGACGATGCCGACGGCGAAGCCTCCGATGCGCGCGTAGCCGCAGATCAGCGTTTTGCCGTACTCGGGCTTGTACTCGTCGAAGCGGCTTTCGTCCACGATGCGCGCCAGAATTTCTTTCATGTCATAGGGGCGAGCCGGCGAAGCGTCGAATGCGCCATAGATTTCCTCGGCAGGAAGGGCCGGCTCCGCAGGCTCTTTGCGATCCCAGACAGATTGGCGGCGGTATCCCCACTTTTCAATGAGCGAGCGGATGCGGGCAATGCAGGCTTCGTCGTTTGGTTCACGAAAATCGACAGTGCCGCTGATCGCGGAGTGCATGGCGGCTCCGCCTAATTCTTCGGCGGAAACTTTCTGTCCGATGGCGGCTTGCACCAGCGCGGGACCGGCCAGAAACAGGCCGCTGCCATCGGTCATAAGAACGTTGTCACACATGACGGGGAGATATCCGCCGCCGGCGACGCACATGCCCATAATGGCGGCGATTTGCGGGATCCCCATGGCCGACATGACTGCATTGTTGCGGAAGACGCGACCAAAATCGTCGGTGTCGGGGAAGACATCTTCCTGCAGCGGCAGAAAAACTCCGGCAGAGTCGACGAGGTAGATGGTCGGAATGCGATTTTCGATGGCAATATTTTGCGCGCGGATGACTTTTTTCGAGGTCATCGGGAAAAAGGCTCCGGCCTTGACCGTAGCATCGTTCACGATTAGCATGACGAGGCGCGAGTGGATGCGGGCAAGCCCCGTGATCACGCCAGCCGCCGGAGCGCCTCCCCACTCTTCGTACATTTTGTACGCGGCATAGAGTCCAAGTTCGAAAAACGTGCCAGGATCGGCGAGCAGGTTGATGCGCTCGCGGGCGGTCAGGCGCGCCTTGGCGTGCTGGCTTTCGATGGCCTTGGGGCCTCCGCCTTCGCGGATTTTCTCTTCTTCGTTGCGAACCTGCGCAACCATCTCGGCAAGCGCGCGCATGTTCGATTCGAAACGCAGTGAACTGGCATTGATTTTGCTGGGGAGAACGTTGCTGATCGAGACGGCAGTGGAATCGGTGCGTTCGGACATGAGGTCTGATGTAGAGTTCCCGGCGAAAATATTAACTATATCAGCCGACCTCGATCGATGTGGCAGTGAGTTGACGCACGGCCTCGACGACTGGGTCGGCGGCGATCGCATGAATCAGTCCGATTTCGAGGGCGCGGGCGGCGGAGACCTTTTCTGCCGCAACGAAAAGTTCGAGAGCGCGGCTCTTGCCGATCAGCCGCGGCAGACGTTGTGTGCCGCCCCATCCCGTCATAAGCCCGAGGGCAGCACCGCGATGGCCAAAGACGGCGTGAGGAGAGGCGATACGGCGATGACAGGCGAGGGCGAGATCAAGGCCTCCGCCCATGCAGTGGCCTTCGATCGCGGCGACGACGGGAGAAGGATGGCTGGCGATGGCTGTCATCAAGGCTTGTCCCATGGCGGAAAATTCGTATGCTTCGGGACCGGTCAGCGCGGCAATTTCGTTAAGGTCTGCGCCCGCCGAGAAATTTCGTTCCCCTGAAATGATCAAAGGCAAAACCGGAGCATCGCCGGAAGCCATGTTCCGAATTTCCTCATCAAGCGAAATCACTTTTTGGCGCGTGAGACGGTTCATTCCATCTTCGGAGACGAGCGTCAAGGAAAAGACGCCTCCATTGTGTCCCAGAGTAAAGGCGATTGATCGAGATTGACCAGCCACGCTCGGATGTACCGCGTCGGGCTCCGACATTTAGCCTAGACAGCGGGCACACCGTGCGGCTTCACGTGCTCGCGGATGAACTTCACAATGTCATCCATGGGGGTGCCGGGCTGAAAAATGCCGGCCACGCCGATTTTCTTCAGGCCATCGATATCCTGATCGGGAATAATTCCGCCCACCAGCACCAGCACATCGTCCATCTTATTTTGCTTCAGCAGATCCATCACGCGGGGAACGATGGCGTTGTGCGCGCCCGAGAGAATGGAGAGGCCGATGACTTGCACGTCCTCCTGCAGCGAAGCGTTGACGACCATCTCGGGAGTCTGACGCAGGCCGGTATAAATCACTTCCATGCCGGCATCGCGGAGGGCGCGAGCGATTACCTTGGCGCCGCGGTCATGGCCGTCGAGGCCGGGCTTGGCGACTAGGACGCGGATTTTCTGGTCATTGGGCATCGACAACATTTAACCACAGACGGCGCGGTAAACGCAGTGTCGGGCGGACCCTTCGACTTTGCTCAGGGCAGGCTCGCGGAGGGCCCCCTCCCCACCCGCTACGGTTTCACGCCTAACTGCCAAAACAGAAACGAATACATATCGGTACTCTCTTCGATCTGCTTGGTGACCGGCTTGCCCTGTCCATGACCAGCCTTGGTTTCGATGCGCAGCAGGATCGGCTTGTCTTTGCTGTCACCGTTGTTCGCCTCGGCCTGCATCAGCGCCGCCATTTTTTTGGCGTGCATGGGATCGACGCGGGTATCGGTATCACCCGTCATAAAGAGGATGGAGGGATATTCCACACCCGGCTTCACGTGATGGTAGGGCGAGTAAGCATAGAGCCAGTCAAACTGTTTGGGGTCCTCGGCGGAACCGTATTCGGGAATCCAAAGCTTGGCAATCTGGAAGTTCTGATAGCGCAGCATGTCAAGCAGCGGAACGGCGCAAACGACGGCGCGAAACAGTTCGGGACGCTGCGTGATCATCGCGCCCATGAGCAGGCCTCCATTCGAGCCGCCGTAAATCGCGAGGTGATCGCGGTCCGTGTATTTTTGCGAGATAAGATACTCGCCCGCCGCGATGAAGTCGTCAAAGACGTTCTGCTTTTTGTCGAGCATGCCCGCGCGATGCCAGTCTTCGCCAAATTCGGCGCCTCCGCGCAGGTTAGCGACGGCATAAATGCCGCCGTGCTCCAGCCAGAGAAACATGCCGCGGCTGAACGTCGGCGTCATCGAGACGTTAAACCCACCGTAGCCGTAGAGCAAAGTTGGATTCTTGCCGTTCTTCTCGATTCCCTTCTTGCTGACGACAAACATCGGGATCTTCGTGCCGTCCTTTGAGCTGTACCAAACCTGCTGCACGTCGTAAGCCGAAGGATCGATGGAAGGCGCGTCGACTTTGGCCCAGAGCGCGCCGTTCACCTTGCCGAGTTCGACCCGATAGATGGACGGCGGAACAGTGAAGGACTGGAATCCAAAAAAGATTTCGTTGCGATCGTAACGGCCGGAGACGGAAAAAACATCTCCGATCGACGGCAGGGGAATGTCGGCAAGTTTCTTTCCGTCAAGCGCGAACACCTTCAGTTCCGACGTCGCATTATGCTGGTATTGCGCCAGCAGTTTGCCGCCGGTTACGCTCGCCCCCTGCAACACGGCATCGGTCTGGGGAATAATCTCCTTCCAAGTCTCGCGCCTGGGGTTGGCTGCATCGGCGACAAAGACGCGAAAGCGCGGAGCGCCTTCATTCGTCGTGATGTAAAGCTTGCCCTCAAAAAAGTCGGCGGAATACAAAAACTCTTTCCCCGTAGTAATTTCGACGGGAGGATTCTTCGTCGTCAGATCCTGCAAGAACATTTCCGTTTGCGTCCAGCCATGCTGTTCGTTGATGAGCAGCCAGCGCCCGTCGTCCGACAGGTTGACATTGGGCCACCACTCCGGATCGCGTCCCTCGCCGAAAACAAGCTGGTCTTGAGCCGGATCGGCGCCGAGCGCGTGATAGAACACGTGGCGGTGATAGACCTCCTGGCCCTCCGCCACCTCTCCCTTCTTCGGATAACGCGTGTAGAAGAATCCGGAATTGTCGTGTTTCCAGGCGAGGCTGGCGGCGCGAGTCCGATCAATCGTGTCGGGCAGCAGCTTGCCGCTGGCAGTCTCAATAATGCGCAAGGTGCTAAGTTCGGAGCCACCGGGTGAGGTTCCGTAGGCCACATACTTGCCGTCTTCGGAGGCGTACCACCAGTCGAGGGCAATGGTGCCATCGGCGGCAAGTTTATTGATGTCGAGAAGGACGCGATCTTCACCCTTTGCACCGCCATCCTTTGTCCCGCCATCTGTCCCGCCATCCTTGCCCTCGCGCACGTAGAGCACAGGCTGATTCTGATGGCCGTCGCGGCGAGTGTAAAAATAATACCGACCGCCCATCTGCGGAGCGCCGACCGAGCCGATTTGCAGCAATTGCGAGAGGCGCGCATTGATCTTGTCGCGTCCGGGGAGCGGATCGAGAATCGACTTCGTGTAGTTGAGTTCCTGTTCGACGTAAAGCTTGGTATCCGGATCGTCAGGATTTTCGAGGTAGCGGTAGGGATCGACGATTTTATGACCTTGCACCGTGTCCTCAACGGGCGCAACTTTAGCCCGAGGAAGGCCACCAGAAATATTCGAAGAAGGAGTGGAATCCTCGGCCAGGGATTGCTTGACCATGACCAGGCCGGCGACGGCAATAGAAAGGACCAGAAAAAAAGTGAACAAACGAAGACCTCCGAACATAGACACCTCAACGATGTGGACGAAGCACCGCCAACTAGGTTAGCAGACCCGGCTCAGCAAACGCGCCGGCCGCAAATGTTTCCAATCAGATGGAGGCTCTGATATGATTTCTGAGACGGTCAAATTTCGACGGTCCAAGCACAAGAGCAAGTGTGCTAGCACTCCTCAGTAGCTCAATGGCAGAGCATCCGGCTGTTAACCGGAGGGTTGTAGGTTCGAGTCCTACCTGAGGAGCCATTCTTTTGTGAGAGATGCGGTTCTCTCCCATTTCGGTCTGAAAATCAATGTAGTGGAAATTGTAGCGGGTAAAAAAAAAGACCTCAAAGTCAGAAAACTGGAGTGTTTGCCGATTCGGTTCTTTTACTACCGATCCGCTCTGCCTTGCGAAAGCCTTTTCATCACTGCACGGTTGCGATAGCAAGTTCCTGTTGTTTGCGAAGGTTGTATTGTTCGAGGTTGGCGACGGCGTTCACTCCGCGCTCGTTGGAGAGGTGAATGTATTTCTCGGAAACCTTGACGGAGCTATGGCCCGCGAGCTTGCATAGAGTGAATGGATCGCATCCAACCTCGCCCAAGCGCGTGAGGCAAGTGTGCCGTAGCGAGTGCAAAACGAAAGGACGCACACCAGCGAGGTTGAGTGCCTTTCGATGTTGGCTCTTCAGACTTTCGGTTCGCCCGCTCACAGTAGGCGCAGAGAATACCCAGCCTTCGCGGGGACGGCCCAAGGTCTCGTGACGCATGCGGAGCAATTCACGCACCCTTGTGCTAGTGAACACATCTCGGATCGCGTTCTTCGATTTTCCTTTCGGGATATGGATGCGGTCGGCGTGAACGTGCTGCCACTCCAAGCGGAGCGCCTCATCGACTCGAAGCCCCGTATCGATGAGCAGAGTCGCCACTTCGCGGAGCAACGGACAGCACGCAGCAAGGTATGATTGCTCTTCAGCGTGACTGACAACGCGGTCGCGAGGCTCCTCACCCGGCAATCTGCTGATTCGGGGAATGACCGCGACTTTTTCTTGCTGCTGCGCCAGTCGCAGCAAGCGCCGTAACGTTTCCAAATCGCGATTTATTGTCGCCACTCTTATAGTTTGCCCGCCGCTGCGCTTGGCCTTCCGACGCCATTCGATATAGTCGTTGATAATAGGGGTTCTGACTTGATCCAAGCGGGCACGCTGAAGGCTGGGAAAATCTAGCAAATGCTTCAGGCACACATCGTAGTACGCGACGGTTTTGGGCTTGTTCGCGTGATCCGCTCGCATCTTTTCCATGAACCACTTGGCAAACTCGTCAAAAGTTGATATCGCCTTCGGTTCGCTAATTCCCACCTCGCCCTTCGCCAACCTTGTCCGATGAGCCGCCTCGATCTCGCGGGCTGCGTTGCGGTTTCTCTGCTTGGTACTCTGCTGGATGCGCTGTCCGTTGAAGACGAAATTGAACCAATAAACGCCGCCTCGCTTGTAGATCGCCATTATTATCTCCTCGGTTTCTTTGCCGCTCTTTTGGCTGTACTTGCTTCCAGTTTTTTTTGCGCTCGCCAACGGGCTACGCGGTGAGCTTCCCGGTGGGCGGGCGAGCAGTAATCGATGTTGGCGTTCAACGGTACGAACGGTTTGTTACATCGCGGACAAATCCGGATTTCTCCCAGTAATCCTTTCAGGAAAAGCGCGGTCTTTAAGTCCGGGCAAAAAATGGCGGGAATGAACTTCTGCTGTTTCTTGAACCACCAGAGCACGAGTTTCACATCGCGCAATGCGTTCGTCACTAACTGCGGCAAGAACACATGAATCCAGCTCAGTTCGCCACTCGCTCCGCTGGCGAATGCTTTTGCGACACCAGGATCGGG
This sequence comes from uncultured Acidobacteriaceae bacterium, assembly GCA_963775845.1. Classification (GTDB taxonomy): domain Bacteria; phylum Acidobacteriota; class Terriglobia; order Terriglobales; family Acidobacteriaceae; genus Acidiflorens. The sequence goes on from CAVZKN010000003.1 coordinate 1,888,236, forward strand.
CCATCCTAAATGGAAATCCGGATCAATCTGTATGACCTTCACAGGCGAAGGCCAGTTCGCTTGGCCAGTGATAAACGGCCACAGTCGCTCGTACGGGCCTTCGAGCGCCAACTGGTCCCTCTTATTGGCGGCAACTCTGAGGGCTAGGCAGTCAGCCAAGAACCGCGCTTCATCGGGCTTGAGTGAAGTACGCAGGTTTTTTAGCTCCTCAGGTTTCACAATTCGAACTTCCTCGAACAATAGGTGCGCGTAGAAATTCGCCAACCCATCGCACGGTTTCCCAGCTTCGCAAGGAATCAACACTGGTATGTCTGTAACGGTTCGTAACTGGTAACGTTGCACACCTTGAGCGTAACTGATATTGTCTAAATAAGTCAATCGTAATAAATGACGATCAAATCTTGAGAGGAGTTCGGCACATGTCCACCGTAGTAGGCACTAGCACCCCCAGAGCAGCCCGAACCACTAACATACTCACCGCCGTCCCAGAGAGCGGACTAATGACCGTCTCCATGGCAGCGGATTTCCTGAAGGTCTCACAAATCACGCTGCGCCGTTATCTCACGCAGAAAAAACTGCGCCGCTTCAAAGTGGGCGGCCCGCACGGTCGGACGCTCGTGAAAAGGTCTGATGTTCTGAACCTCGTGAAAGAAGCGAGGTAGTCCACTTAGCGGACCCCGGCAAAGCAAGCACAGCGAGACAAATTTCTGGCAAGGTGCGATGCGAGATGGCCAGGGTGCACGATCATGCGCAGGAGGACAACATTCTCGAACGGCTCCAGCGCGGCGATTGGGTCAGCGCTATGGAACTCTCACTGCAATACTGCGCACGCATAGAGGAGTAGAGATGAAATGTCATTCGCTACCTACACAAGATGGAACGAAGCGGCGGATCACACTTGAAGATGGTCGCAAAACTCCTTTTTTCTGGGTTGAGTCTTCCGTTGTTGATACGTATTTGTGGAAGATCGGACCTAATGCATTCGCCGTCTATTGCGTGCTCTGCCGTCACGCACACAACGAGACGCAAGTGGCGTGGCCCTCTCAGCGCACAATCGCTGACTTGGCATGGCTTTCTCTGAATACGATCAAGAAGGCCATTCGCGCCCTCGTGAAAGCGAAGTTGATCTCGGTCAGCAAAAGGGGTCGGATTGGACGACAACATAACGTTTACACGCTGATCGAAGCCAAAATTAACGGTAGGACTGGGTCACGGGATGCCCCTGCAGGGGTCACCGCATGACCCGGTAGGGTCACGGTGTGCCCCCTAACTAGAAGCATTTAACTAGATGTATCTAACTAGACGATATCAAAAGCAAAACCAAGAGCAAGACATGGCAACAAAAACAGCATCACCTCACGCAAGTTGCAAAACACGGCAGCACTTCGTGCTGCGATCCCCCGACCCTAACGAGCAAGAACTGTTACTCACCGAAGATTTCGAATGGGCTGTGAGCCTGCTCAATGCAGATGGGATTGAATGGCGGAGCGACAGGCGACGGGATCACGGCTGCATCCGAACGTGTTGGGGGGCTACCAGCGGGGCGAGATTGGAACGCCGGGAGCAATTTGAGAATGCGGTCGGAGAAGCGGCAAACTATACCACGAAGGCTGCTGGCCTATTCAAGTTGACACTAGACGTTCTTCGACGATAACAACGAAGTTACTACGGAAGTTACGACGCAACTGCGACGAAGTTTGTAATGTCGTGAACCATAATGGGGGTACCCCAGATTAACGGGAGGAAGAAATGAGCGATTCCATAGGATGGCAGAACACAACTTTTGAGATTAAGCCGCATTGCGAGGCCCGGCGCTCATTTACCAAGCCCTCTGCAACTTTTGAGGGAGTGTTCATCAATGAATCGCCATCCCTCCGCGATACACAGCTGGACATCCGTACCGGCATCGAAATTCCCGGAACAGACGAGGAAATCCCCTTTTGAAGAGTCGCGGTCAGCAAGAACAGTGTTACGAGCGAGTTGGAAATGGGAGGGCAATTGTGCAGGAAGGAGGATGAAGAAAGCTGAGAGGCGGATTGCAGTCATTCAGAACGACAAGGCGAGTCCACTTAGCGGACGCGGGTAGCAGCAACTGGCTGCCTCTCCTGAAGAAAATAAGCGCATAGATCATGGCCAAAACTCAACCAAAAGGCACTGCAAAGCTGTGATTTTGGAACAAAACGGAACAGGAATTTTGAGGAAAATGAAGCCCCAGAGCCGTGAGGTGAATAACGGTCGAAACTTTCGTCACTCGCTGACTACACTCCGCGCATCAGCTCGGAAACACTGATTCCGAATCCCTTGGAAAGGACTTCCAGCATCGGCAGGCATACGTTCTTTTTGCCGCGCTCCAAGTCGGATATGTGACCACGATCGATGGCTCACCGCTTTGGCATTTCCACTTGCGATAATCCGCGCTTTATCCGCAATTTGCGAACTCTCAGACCAAACCGTTCGGCGATGCTCGACACACGGCAATTGTGTGCTGTAGGCTGTAGTCCACCTATCGGCTGTGGCCGACAGCGCCATCAATCCAGACCTGAGAGGAACGCTTATGCGCCACGTGTGCGCCCTCCTGCTAATCACGGTTACACTCTTCGCTCAAAAGCCAACTGATATTCATGGCTGGACGGTTTCGACAAAGAAAGACCCGACCGAGGACACGCTAGCAACGTCGTTTATGCTTCTGTCCAATGACGGTAGCGCACGTCCCTCGATTCGCTGCACGGCCAACTATAAGTTCGGCGACGGTCACAGAGGGGTGGTTCGAGAGTTTGCTGTCATTACCGACAAATACTTGGCACCGGATAGTTGGATGACAATCCGTTTTGACGGGGATGAGCCAATGCACAAAAAAAGCACGCTCTCCACCGACTACAAATCCATGTTTCTTGACGACCAAGGTGGTATGCGGAGTTGGTACGAAGGCACCATGCGTAAGGCGTCCTGACGAGTTGACGGATTTGTCGGAGTTTGTCCCTCAGTTGCTCGCCGCAAAGCGCGTACTGGTCAAGCTTGAAATTTTTCATTCGACAGATCACATTTGGACGTTTTCGCCGAGCGGCGCCGATGTCCGGCGCATAAGGAAGGCCTGCAATTTGCAAGACTAGTCTCCAGCGCCTAGTCAGCGGTGCCGTAACCATTCAGCTTGAGGCGATTGGCCGTCCCTCACTCCTCCTCTGCACGGAACAAAAGAATCCTAAGGGGCGTAGAGCGGAACCTTTTGTTGCCTATCCCCATAAAAATGAGTTGTAATGAGCCATGCCAAGAGTCAAGCAAGGTAAGGCCGTGAGTGTTCGGGGCATTATACGGAATGAGACAAAATGGGACAGAAATCTGCTTCTAGCCAAGAGCAAGAAGCGGGAGGAGTCCGCTCAGCTTTTGGCGGAAGATAAATTGACCGACGAACAGATTGCGGCAAAGGTAGGGATGGGCCGCGCAACGCTGGCACGGTGGAAGAATTTGCCGGAGTTTACGGCGCGGGTACAGGAGATCACAGCAGCCTACGCTGAACGAGCGCTAAACTTTGGAATGGCGCGAAAAGAGAGGCGCCTTCATGCGCTAAATGATCTCTTCGGAAGGCTGTGGCGGATAGTTGAGGAACGCGCCGCTGATCCAATGATGGAGAAGGTTCCCGGTGGATCAACCGGCCTCCTAACAAGAAAAGTTAAGAGTGTTGGTCGAGGAGAGAATCTTAAGGAGGTTGAGCTTTATGTTTTCGACGCGGCGCTGCTAAGAGAACTTTGTGCCGTCATGGCGCAGGCGGCTGATGAGCTAGGCACCAAGATTGGCGGCGCGGCTGAACTGATTCCGCCAAGCCAAGGATCGCTAAATGCCACGCGAGTCAACGTCAACATCATACCAGGCGAAAGCCAAACCGAAAGCCAAGCCGCAAAAAACAGAAGATTCGTTGCCGTCATGCGAGAGTGCTACGGACTCCCAGAACAGTTCAGCACAGAACGACTTACAGTCACCAAGCCAGCCCTCACAAGTGGAAGTCCTACCACCGGAGCCGATCAAGAGCGGAATGGCCTTCTACCCGTACCAGACGCTGCGAACTGTTTATGTTACGTGATTGCCGCAGAAATTTGGCAACGATGAGCCAGCCCACCGCACATGCACCCCTTTCATTAACGGGGTAGTACACTTCGGGAAAAATTCGGCTGCACCCCCACCACGGATTGGACCCTTGGGGTTTTAGCCTCAATGGGGCTATATCAGAATGCTTAAAGTTCCTATTAAGTGCGAACTTGACGTGCTAGCATATAGCTATGAAATCTCAGGAAGACCCACTGCCAGCCTCCCGTGCGCGGCTTGCCGCCGTACTTCGCGCCGCCAAGGAAGTGGTGTCGGTCGATATTACGTCTCACACCCTCAAGATTGACCGCCGCGCCGCCGCCAAGCTTCTGTCACGGTGGAAAGACCAGGGCTGGATGCGCAGGATCGGGCATGGGCTCTATGTGCCCGTGCCCCTGGATCTGGCCAGCAGCGAACAGGTGGTCGCAGATCCCTGGGTGCTCGTGCCGACGCTTTTCGGGCAATGCTACATCGGCGGCTGGACGGCAGCCCATCATTGGGAACTCACCGAGCAGCTCTTCAACGAAACCTTCGTCTTCACGACGCGCCGCGTTATCGGAAAGCATGTAACAGCGCAGGGCGCTGTGTTCCTCCTACATGGCGTGAAGGCCAAACGCCTCTTCGGGCTGAAAACGCTGTGGCGCGGCTCCGTTAAAGTTTCCATTTCGGATGCCGCCCGGACGCTGGTCGATATGATCGCTGCGCCGGAAGTGGGCGGCGGCATCGATCACGTAGCTGATTGTCTCAGCGTCTATCTTGGCGGCAAGACATCTGACCGCGATTTGCTGATCCGTTATGCAGAGAAATTCGACAACGGCATCATCTTCAAGCGCCTTGGTTATCTTGCAGACACGCGGCTCCACGACGACAAGCTCGCGGCCGAGTGCCGTTCCCGCCTGACACATGGTTATGCCAAGCTCGATCCGTCGCTTTCCTCAAAGAAACTCGTAACAGCCTGGCGGCTTTGGGTGCCGGCCAACCGCCACGGTGCTGCTCGATGTGCTCAGGCAGAAATGCACATACAAGGCAATTCCCGTGCCCACGTTCCAGTCGCTGATCCCGCATCGCGAGGCGCTTGAAGCGATGTGGTCGGACATGCTGTCGCACCAGCTTCCCGTGCTTCCGCCGCTTAATGACTTCTGGGACGCGCTACCCGAAATCTTTACCTGGATGACGAGCGGTGCGCCGATCCCGGAACGCGCGCTCATCCAGCACGGCTGGTAGGCGTTATTTCCCCGCGACTGTTAACGGCGCGCCGCAGACGCGATAACCTGGCCGGAGGCGCGCCTTGCCTTCGCTCCGGCTTTCTTCGACGCCGCAGTTCTCGTCGAAGTACGAGCCACTCGACCATGGGAATGCACTGCCCGCCCCCTAGCCGCCGCGGTCTGAATGCTCTGCATCTGCGCCAGCAATTGCTTCATCGCGACTTGCTGCTGCTGCCCTTGCTTCAACTGCTCCGCCACCTGCGACCGCAGAGCAGCGATTTCCGTTTGGTCCTCGGCATGGGCCTTGGAGAGCTTCTGCACTTCGTTCAGCAGCATCGCATCCAGCTTGTAATACTGCACGGTTTCGATCTGGCCGTCCTTACCGCGGACCACGAGGTCTGGATAGACATCCGCCACTTCCTCGGCGATCAGCCCGTATTGAATCGGCTTCGAGCCGTCCTCGTGGGGCTTCTTGTAGCGGAAGGTCACGGGCCGCAGGCGCAGCAGGGCGTCGCTCGCCGCTCCCATATCGTGGACGTCTTCCTTGTAGCGTCGCGAGGACGAAATGGTCCCGAGCTGATGGGTAATGCTGTCGATGACCATTTCGACCGGATTCGTCAAGGTTGTACCGGCAATCCCCGAAATGAAGGTTGCCAACTGGTCTGTATCGTTGCCGAGGTGGATCGTATTGGACTCTCCCGTCGCGCCGTCGTGGTTGATTAGGATTTCCTTGCTCTCAGTCGATTTCAACAATTGGCCAGCCAGTTTTCCGATCAGGACGTTCTTTTCTCCAGTCAACAAATTCATGCCCGCTTGCGTGCCGATGGCCGTATTGTCGTCGCCAGAGGTGTGACTCTTCATGGCTTGCATCCCCTGAGCGACGTTGTTGCTGCCAGTGAGTTCGTTCAAGAGGGCTTGCATACCCTGGGCGGCGTTCTGGGAGGCCGTTGTCGCGTTCTTGAGGGCTTCCTTCCCCTCTGCCGCGTTCTGGATCCCCGAGGTGAGTTGTGAGAGCGCACTGTATCCATGGGCGTCGTTTTCAGCGGCCGTTGTGGCACTGATCAAGGCTCCAAATCCCGAGGCCGTATTAAACTTGGCGTCTGCCTTCAATACGTCCTGGGCTTGGATCTGAAGCGTGGTGTCGGAGTTGAGTGTTTGCGCCTCGACGGCAGCGGTTACCTTCCCGCCAGCTGCCAGCGACAGAGAGGCTGACTCCGCAGTCGTTTGCGCCGTGGTCGCATAACCAAGCGCTGTGGCAACCGCGTTCGTGACATCCGATTGTTGCGCGATGACGCTGGTATCCACCGTCAGCATGTTTGCGCCGGTGCCGGTCGGATCGACGCTCGCCTTCAATCCCGATCCCGTCAAAATCTGGGTCACGGTACTTTGGAGGGCTTTGGCATCCACTCCGATCTGGCCAGTCGTCTTGTCGATCAACACGTGGGCTGCATTGGTGTTTGAAGAGTGGTCCTTCTCATAAACACCGGCCATGTAGGCAGCCTGCTGGTCGGTATCGTTGCCGATGTGGATCGCTCTTGACTCTCCGGTCACACCGTCGTTGTTGATCAAGATGTTCGTGCTCTCACTCGACTTCAACAATTGACCGGCCAGTTTTCCGATCAGGACGTTCTTTTCTCCAGTAAGCAACTTCAGGCCAGCTTGCGTACCGATGGCCGTATTGTCGTCGCCAGAGGTGTGACTCATCATGGCTTGCATCCCCTGAGCGACGTTGTTGCTCCCCGAGTCCTCGTCCATGAGCACTTCGTATCCCTGGGCGGAGTTTTTGGAGGCCGTCTTGGCGCTCTTGAGCGCTTCCTTCCCGTGGCCAGTGTTCTGGCTGCCCGTCGTGAGGCTCATCAGCGCTTGCACTCCATGGGCATCGTTTTCGGACGCCCCCTGGGGGTTCATGAGCGCCTGAAACCCGGTTGCCGTGTTGGAATTGGTATCCGCCTTCAGCACGTCCTGGCTCTGGATTTGAACAGTGGTGTCGGAGTTGACTGTGCTAGCCTCGACCGCACCACTCACCTTGCCGCCCGACAGGGACAGGAATTCGGCGCCCACCGCGCCCAGTGCCGTCATTACAGCATTTGTAGCAAAGGTCTCCGCCGTCATTACAGCGGCGCTCCCCGCATTGTTCGCGGCCGTGGTAGCGAAGGTCTCAGCAGCGTTCGTCGCAGCCGTTTGAGCATTGTTCGCCGCAGTAGTAGCGAAGTTTTCGGCCGTCGTGACGCCACCCGAAACCGCCGACGTGACGCTGGCGTTTGTAGCGATCACGGTCGTATCCACCGTCAAAGTATCGGGGCCCGCCGCTGGCCCCGCATCTCCGTTCACGAGCAATCCCGATCCTGTCGAGAGGCTGGTAACGCCCGTGTTCAACACAACTTCCAGCTCGGGAGCGAATCCTTGTCCGTTGTTGGCCAAAGAATCAAACTGGAGGTTCTCCGCCATAGCTCCGCCCGCCGGGGCATCCGCCTCCAATTCGATTCCATTGTTCGTGGCCCCGGCCGTAAGCCAAGACTGCACCATCATGGTCACCGGAACACTGATGAACGCTCCATATTGCAACTGGCTCGACGTTACGGTGAAGACCGCCGTTTGCGTGCTGCACGTGGGAATCGTAGTGCCGGTGATGGCTGCCGAACTCCACAGCGGAGTTGCCGCCAGTTCGCAAACCGTCACATTGCCGCCGGCGCCCCCGCTGTTCACGAACAGAATCAGGTTCGCGCTCTGTATGTCCGCCGCGGTAACTGGTGGATTGCTTGACAGCAGTCCAGTCAGATTGAATCTGATCAGCGATTCATTGCTCTGATTCTGGCCTTTGCCGTTGACCTGGTACTGAACCTGGAGGTGCCCATTGTCCATGCCGCCTCCGGCCGATCCCACCTGCACGGTCACGTTGTCTGACGGCGCAAAATTTTGTGCCAGTACGAGAGTTGGCAACAGCAACGAGGTGAAAACAAGAAGAGCTAGACGAATGCGTTTGCTGGTGATCATGGCGGTCCCTTCCTCCACTCCGATTTTGCAGTTCGGCGCCGTCCGCAGGATTCCCTGCGAGCGCAATGGTTGTTGTGACTTGGAACTCCCGATTCCGACGTCTGGCCCGCACCTCGAATGCTCCCCTTAGCATTTCGAGTGTTTGACTGCAATCCTTACCAGTGGCGTGAAATCGGCAATGACTGAGGACGGCAAAGTTATCGCCGAATGCAGAAAAAGTCAATGAAAAATCGCGTGGAGTACGGTCGCGCCGAGAAAGAACATCCTGCTGCTGCGCGGTCGCTCAATCTCCACACCCGCCGCCGCATCATGCGCCTGATGGGCCACTCTGACGATAAGTGGAGAAAGTATCTGTTCTACTAACACGAAAGCGATTCTTACGGGACAACACCGGAGCATAGCCCGCGCCTCCCTTCATCTCAACTCCCAAGGGTGCCCCGGCCCTTGTCGCGCCGTTTGCGACAGGGCGGGGATTTTGACTTTCCTCTGCTCCGTCACGTCGCGAAAAACGGTTCTCGGTCGTCAGTTCTCAACGGTTAGCTGCTTTTCTCGGGTTGCGGAAGCGATGAAGGCGGTTGGGTATCCGCGATAGGCAACATGGATACAATGGTGTGTCTGATGAATGAACAAGTGGTCGAGGTTCGTAGTGCCCACACTTCGAAAACCACGAGCGTCGGGGAGCCTGGGTCTAGGTGGTCCAAGGGTGGCCCAGCCCCAGCATCACTTACGATGCTCCGCAATTTGCAGACAGAGCACGAACTGCGGTGCTGCGCAGCATGTCCGCTACCTTGTCAACCGCTAAGGGCTCGCTGAAGTAGTAGCCTTGGATTTCGTCGCAATGAAGAGTCCGTAAGAATGACATTTGCGCTTCGTTTTCTACGCCTTCGGCAATCACTTTGAGATTCAGGTTTTTTGCCATGCCAATGATCGCGGTGGTGATCGCCATGTCATCAGAATTCGACGCAACATCACAAATAAACGAACGGTCAATCTTCAATTTGCTCATGGGAAACTGTTTCAGGTAGCTGAGGCTGGAATAGCCAGTTCCAAAGTCGTCAATCGCCAGCTTCAACCCCATGGCCTTCAGTTCTTCAAGAACGGAGAAGGTCACGGTAGCGTTGGCGAGAAGGAGACTTTCCGTCAACTCCAGTTCGAGGCATTGGGCGGCGAGGCCGGTCTCCCGTAGCACTCTAGCCACGAGTTTGGGGAAGCCCACTTGGCGGAACTGTACCGCCGAAACATTCACGGCCACGGTCAATGCCGGAAGTCCTTGATCTTGCCATTTCCGAGCTTGGGCGCAGGCAGTCTTGAGCACCCATTCCCCGATGGGGATGATCAGTCCGCTGTTCTCCGCAATTCGTATGAACTTGTCAGGCGGGATGAGACCCAAGTCCGGATGTTGCCAGCGGAGGAGCGCCTCCAACCCACTGATCCTTCCAGTAACTATATCCATTTGCGGTTGATACAGCAGAAAGAGTTCTTTCTTTTCGAGCGCCCCTCGCAAGCTGTTTTCCAAAGTCAGTCGCTCCACAACCTCAGCATTCATGTCGTCCTTGAAAAACTGAAAGTTGTTCCGTCCACGATCTTTGGCGCTATACATGGCCGCATCAGCATGTTTGATCAGGGTTTCCGCGTTCGTACCGTGTTCCGGGAAAATGCTGATGCCGAGGCTGCAACTAACAGAAAGGGAGTGACCCTGAACGACGAATTCGGCGGTCATGGTATCCATGAGGCGCTCCGCGGCAACGGCTGCATCGGGGATGTCCTTTATACCAGTGAGCACGACGAGGAATTCGTCTCCGCCCAACCGAGCCGCTGTATCCTGTTCACGCGCCCATGTCCGCAGTCGTGCGGCAACGTCCTGCAACAGATGATCACCGAGCGAGTGTCCGAGTGAATCGTTGATGATTTTGAACCGATCTAGATCGAGGAAAAGAAGTGCGACTTTGTCCTTTTGCCGACGAGCGCGGGCGAGTGCCTGTGACAACCGATCCTTCAGGAGAGTCCGGTTGGGTAACGCCGTAAGGGCATCGTAGTAGGCTAGGAATTCGACGCGCTCTTCCGCAACCTTCCGGTCGGTGATGTCCTGCTTGATGGCAATGTAGTGTGTATCAGCCGGATTGCCGGAGCCTTGCGCTACGGGAGTGATCGTCGTTTCTTCGGTGTAGGTTGTTCCGTCTTTCCGCCGGTTGAGGATCTCACCTTTCCAGACCTTACCAGATGAGATGGTTGTCCAGAGATTGACATAATAGCTTTCGGACTGCTCGCCGGATTTGAAGAGGCGAGGATTATTGCCCAATAACTCTTCCTTGCTATAGCCAGTGAGCGCCGTAGCCGCAGCATTTACCCATACGATTGTTCCCTGTCGGTCAGTGATCACAATGGCATTGGCGGCGGCTTCCAAAGCTGCAGCCTGCAAGTGCAAGCGTTCTTCGGCGCTTTTGCGCTCATCGATGTCCACGGTGATGCCAGACATGCGAGTCACCTGCCCGGCGTCGTCGTAGAAGGCCTGCCCAATGGACGTGCGCCAGTGCAAGCTATTGTCCGGCCAAACAACCCTGAACTCGACCGCATAGTCGAGTTTTTCCTGAATTGCGCCGTCAATCTTGGCCTGCATCATTTTCCAGTCGTCCACGTGTACCACGCTCCTCAAGGCTTGATAGCTTGCCCGAGTGTTCGGGGGCACACCTAATAGAGCTTTGCAGGCATCTGACCACACGTGCTCGTCCTTAATCACATCCAAATCCCAGAAACCGATCTTCGCCGCTTTCATCGCCATGCGCATGCGTTCTTCGCTGCGACGTAACTCAGATTCGGCCTGTTCTCGCGCCATCGCCTCCAATCGAAGGCTCTCTTGAGCCTGCTGCCGCTCGATCATCTCGGCTGCCAGTTGCTGGTTCGCCGCAGTAAGCTCGCGTGTGTGCTGTATTACGCTCTCCGACAGTGAGCGGTACTGCCTTTCGCTTTCTGCCAGAGCCTCCTGCTCTCGCCTTCTAGTGGTAACATCGCGTGCGATTCCCGATATTCCGACGACCTTCCCGGTGTCGTCTCTGATGGCAGAAACCGACACGGACACATTGATGATCGTGCCATTCTTTGTGAGGCGTTGCGAGTCAACCCGCTCTATGGCTTCACCGTGGGCAATCTTCTGGACGAGTACATCAAGCTCCGAGCGTCTTTCTGGTGGGACACAAAACGAGATGTGGCGACCGAGGGCTTCGGCAGCAGAATAGCCATAGGTGCGCTCCGCACCGGCATTCCAGCTTGTTACCCTACCGTCCAAATCAACGCTATTGATTGCATCGTCCGAGTTCTCTACTACGGCTGCCAGTCGCAGACGTTCTTGGTGCGCAGCCATGTCCTGCCGTCGAACGATGAAACTGATGCAGAAACCAACACAGCCTGCGAACAAGATGGTGATTACATTGGATTCCGCTGGGGACGTTCGAGGAAAACACATCCGCATGACGGTCTCATAGACCACCGTCACGCACAACACCACGAGCCCGAGCCGCAAAGCTCGGAGGATTTGAGTCTGCAGAGATATCACATGAGTAAACTACTTTCAAGAATCTACCGGGCTTTGAGGCCGGGCAATGCGGATCACACTCATGACATGACCAAAGTAATCGGAATTATCACCTTCAAAACCAAGTGGTCAACCCGGTTACGAAAACCGAAGAAGATCACCATCCGAATCCCAGAGTAGCAAGCGGTGGACTAAACTGATTTTATGCGTTGGGAAGAAGTGCGAGGAATGTTCCGCCGTCTCGTGAACGCCTTGCAGTCGGAACGAAGGCTCAACATTGAAGAACTGCGCGACCTCGCGGAAGCAATAGGCGATCATGCGCGAATGATTCACTCGCAGGAGAACTGGGTCGCGCAGCCTCCGCAGTACATTATCCTTGCGATTCCCGAATTAGCGTTTCGGTTCAGAGAGACGCCGAGAAGCATAAAAGACGCGCTTCTGATTTTGAACCTTCTGGGCGTCGCTGATCCGCTCCCTCGAAAGAGGCAATACTGGAAACTGCAAATTACGGCACTCCCTGCGAGGAAAGAATACCAAGAGGCTGCTCACCGTCATGCAGCGGCAAGCTGAACAGTCCTCTCGACAGTTAACTGAAACGGGAAAACTCTGGATGGAGTAGTTACAACGCTCCACCACTTGGTAATTCATGACGATGATCGTGAACTTCAGTCACTTGAAATTCGACCTGCCCAGAAAGTAAGGTTTTAAGAAGAGAAGAACCACTTTGTGGACACTTTGACAAGTCCTCCAGTCGCCAATCCTCCTGCTGCCGCGAACCCAGTCATACCCACGCCAGCATTGCTCTTGGCAATGCTCCGTGTCTCGAAACGCGTGAGCGACCTGATCTTGTCGCCGGGGAGCTTGCCCCACGTTGAGGTGAGCGGTCAGTTGGTTCCGGTGAAAATCCCGGCGTTGCAGGCGCTAGCTCCAGAAGATACTCGCCGCATATCTCTCGAACTAATTGGCAGCAACAAACAAGCCACAACAGCGCTAGCGGAACAGGGAGCGTGCGACATCTCGTACAGCCTGCCAGGCCAATGTCGGTTTCGTGTGAATATTTTTGTACAGCGCGGGAGTCACGCTATCGTGATGCGAGTCATCCCCAAGGGCATTCCAAGTTTCGAAGACCTCAGTCTGTCCCCGCAGCTTGGGGAAATTGCCGGGTTGAGAAACGGCATTGTACTGGTCACCGGCCCGACCGGCTCGGGAAAGTCGTCCACCATGGCCGCGATTCTCGACCGAATCAATGAAACTCAGGCGTATCACATCATCACCATCGAAGACCCCATTGAATTCTTGCATTGCCACAAGCGGTCGATCATTCACCAGAGAGAACTGCACAGTGACACTCCCAGCTTCGCCCTCGCGCTTCGAGCAGCCCTGCGTCAAGCTCCGAAGGTGATACTCGTCGGCGAAATGCGGGACAGAGAAACGATTGAAATTGCCTTAGAAGCTGCCGAGACCGGGCACCTCGTCCTTTCCACGCTGCATACGATTGATGCCTCTAAGACCGTTGAGCGCATCGTCGGAGTGTTTTCCTTGGCAGAGGAGCACATCATTCGTGCCCGCCTTGCGAAAAGCTTCCGGTACATTGTTTCCCAGCGCCTCATACCCCGAAAGGACGGCGCGGGTCGTATCGCCGGGATAGAAATCCTAAAGTCAACTCTTCGGACACGAGAGTATTTGGAAAAAGGTGAGCAGGAAGGTAAGACTCTTCTAGAGGCGATGAGGGATGGAGATACGGAGGGTATGCAGCACTTCGATGGAGAAATTGAGAAGTTAATCCGAACTGGAACAATCGACCTCGAAACCGGACTGGCTTATGCAACCAACCCCGGAAACTTAGCGCTCGAACTGGCTGATCTGCGCGAGGGAGTACCCTCTCGGACGGTACGAGAAACGCCCGCCGAGGGAACTCGACGTGAATCCGAACTGGTAATTGAACGTTAAGCTTCTGCCTAATCTTAGTTCGAGTCAAAATTCCAGGCCTCACACAAGTGCAACTGGTTAGAAGGTATACCTGGGACGCCGGGGCGCACGGTGTGAGCGCAATCGCGGCACATCGCGATATCGGGCAACTGTTCCCGCTACCCAGTAAAGCAGAATCCAAGCTGGCCAAAAAGGGCTTCGCCCCAGCCGCCGTAAGTGGTTTCTTTTCAATGAATTTTCGACTCTTGCTAGTCCGCCCAGTAAAGGTTTTGAACGCCGATCAGTTTCATAGAACTGACTAGAAATTTCCTGGGTCCCATCGCCGCGCGCGGAATTCACGGGCATCGTATTCGTTAGGGTGTGAAAGGGTGCCCGTACAATAGGTAACGATCTCCGCATTCTCAACGACTGAGGTTACTGTCCTATTGGTGCAGTGATGACTCTTCGCAGTCGTGGGCTTCAAACGCGGCTCGGATTCGCAAAAGCACTTCGTCGGTTCTTTCGTTGGGTTGCGGCCGGTCAAAAAATTCCTTGTGGCAAAGGCTACAGCGGGAGGTTATCGGATGCCCATGAGTGATGTTCCCGAATTGCAAATATCGTTTGTGCTGTTGCATGTTCGTAAGCAAACTTAGCTGAGAGACTCTGTTGGGCTCACGCGTCAAGAGTGCAGGCGCGGTCATCGCTCGGAATCATACGCCAAAAACGCCTAGCCAGTGTGGGACGGCATCAATGGCGTGTCTGCGAGAGCAGCGCATCGGGGCGGGTCAAGACACGCGCAGACTCTTGAGCGAGGCGCGAGCCGCTCCTCGACTGATCTCAGGAACGATGGCCAATTCAAGCACGGTGACACTCGAAAGTTCAACGTGATATTCCTCGACCTCGCGAATTGTGTTGGGTGGGCTGAAATTCCATTGCTGGCGCACAATTTCGCGAAATGAGCGTCCGCCATCCGCAGACCATCGCAAGACAAACTCTTGGGTACGCGCTGTCTCGGTTTCCTCGAAAACGAGCGCGATGTGCCTGAGCCTTTGCGGCTGATCGAAGAGTAGTCGGATCGTTTGAGTTCCCGTGTTAGCTGCACGCCAACCCCGCGATTCTCGTGAGACCAGCGCTGCATCGATCCCGTAATCCTTCTCTTCCGATGTGACCTCGACGGCAACGGCACGGTCGAGGTCTAGCCAGCCTTCGTCACGAGGTGCAGCATCCGGCGGGCTCGGTGTCATGAGGCGCTTGCGCATAACGATAGTCTACCTCCGACTCTGGTCGCCAGTGGACATTAACCCAGAAGCAATTCAATACATTGACCGGCGTGCGAACAAAGAGCGTCTCCATAATATAAAGACGACCTCAGCAATCCCGACGATCCAAAGCTCCCAGTTGAAAGCATCGACGCCGTGCTGCTGCTCAAGACCTACCATGAGGTAGCTCATCCGGCCTTGCTACTCACCAACCTCCGCTCATCGCTCAAACCGGATGCGAGAGTTGGCATCATGATTCCTTGCGCTGTGGCTTGTCGCTATGCACCTTGTTACATATCCTGCATTTCTATGGTGGTGCCTGTGGCTAGAGTTGGGTCAAGATGTCCGTCCGGCTTATGCGATTGAATTGGTGGTGTTTGGCTCTCGTCCCCGCCACGGCTTGAATATCTTAGAAATGAAGCTCTCCGGTGTGGCTTCTCATGACCCAAGTTTCCCATAACTTCGCGAACATCACATCGTGATCTCCACTATTGACAAGCAAATCCACTCGTGGCAACATCCTGCGGTCGTAGAATCTTACTTCCTCTTTCTGCACCTGGCCCAACTTCTGTCGCTCTACTAGCGCGATGAAGTTCACACTCCCAGGGTTCGTTATGCTCGAAGAAAGGCAACGCATGAAAAAGATACTTTCGATGGCGACCTTGACGATGGTGCTTATGTTTACCCTGGGTGACGCCCCGCAGGACAGAACAAAATGTTGCCACGGTTGCGGGAGCTACGGCTGCAACAAAACAAACTGCGGCGACAAATGTGGCGCGGGACCTAGCTGTCGCGGTTGTTGGAAAGATTGTGTGAGACCGCAACTCGATTGAAACATGGGGGCTTCGTCAGATTATCTGAAAGGAAGGCCCGTTATGCGCCGTTTAGCGTCTGCAATTGCGCTCGCCGCCGTACTGATCTGTTCGCTGCCTGCACAGACTCCTCAACCATCCCCCACTCAACCGACAACGCAAACCCAGAATTCTCAGCCCAAATGTAGCAACAACGGTACGTACCGGAATGCAGCGGGAGAAACCGTAAAGCGACCCGAGAACTGTTCGGCAGCTCCTCAAGGAGCAGCGGCCCAATGCCGTGATGGTACTTACAGTTTCAGCCAGAGCCGCCGAGGGACATGCTCCCATCATGGTGGAGTCGCCAAACGGCTTTAGAAAATCCGTTTTCGTAGGATCTATATCGTTGCTGTGAGAGAAAGGATACTGGCCCGTGAAAATCACTAGCTCGTTTGCTGCGCTGGTTGTCCTGTGCGTGTCGGTTATTCCAGAAGCGCTGAACCGTGTTGTAAGTTTGCGCGAGATTGCGTCGTACATTGAGCGCACGGCGCAATGGGTTGCACCCGAAACATTTCGACTATTGCCAATCTGGTTCCCGGAGCACGCTCGCCGGGGCATGTTTTATAAGGGCAACTGGTCGGAACGTCAGATGAACAAGAACCGGACAACAAACGATTCAGTTCATAAGTCCGAAGGAAATACACACGCGAACAAGGCCCTGACTCTCGCTTTGGGATTAAAAAGCAAACAACGCCCCAACTGGTCATGTTGCCACATCTGGGGAGTTGATGACTCCCGCTATCAGTCCTCGAACGTCGTCGCTATGGATCGCCGTTTCTTTTCGTGCGTAGGCAACATGGTTTTACTGCCGACGCCTCTCAAAGCTTTCACAGACACCATGGACAAGATTAAGGCGATGCTGAGAATTTGCGCCCGCAATCTCTACGGATGGCAGTGCGATCACGATATTTTGGTGGCAACGAACACTGCGCTAGATACATGGACGGAGTGGGAGGCGTACCCGAAAAGCTGGCCGAAGACGCCGTTTGAAAAACTGCCCCTTGGCGTAGTGGAGCTTTCTCCGACGATTCGAGCATCCGCACAAAGGCGCTTAGACACCATCTGCAATGATCTCGAATACGCTGGCAGTTACTATCCGAGAACCGAGGTTAGAGCCGCGCTCGCTTATTGGAAAATTGCGCTTTAATCTCGTTTCCCAGCGGAGATGTAATCGCAAAGAAGCGGGAGCATTCTGAAACGACAGCGACGACCGGGAATTGCTGGTTCGTGGGCTTAACTATTCACATGGTTCCGAAAGGTCCTGTGTTACTTGTAATTCAGTTGCTTAAACTTATAGTAGTGGTCGCCGGTTAGCCATTCCAGACCCTCGTTCGTAGGCGTCAATGACGTGAATCGTGTTCTGTACTTTTGTTTGAGGATATCCTTAATCTGGTCAAATCGCGGAACATTGTCCCAAAATGCCAACTCCCGCCAAATTTCAGTATCGCCCCATTGGACAACGTTATAGTCTTCCCCATCTAAATGTAAGACATCCAAGGCAAACTCAAGAAAACCGCCATCTAGCTCCGGCAGTTGATGGATGCCTTCCAGCTTCTCAAATTCAAATTTCTTCATCCGCGCCTCAATAGTCTTCAATCGCTCTCGCAACTCCGGAAGATCGCTAATGGCTTCTTCGTTCCCTTGAGCGGCGGCTTCTTCGGTCTCCCGGAGATTCGGAAACTCTACAGCTCCGACACCGTGATCACACTCTGGGCATTCCATGACTCCTGACATGTTTGGGAATGCGCAAACACCCCGCCCCTCCCATCCGCACTTGGGACAAACGAAACTTTCATTTTTCCAGTTCGAATACCACTTGAAATATTTCATGAGTTTCTATCGCAGTTGACACTAATTTGATGGTCGCTAACGTCAATCTGGTTCTTAACGTCCCGAAACCGCGACACACGGTGGCATGTCACGTCAAGCGCAAGTCCGCTGCGTTTCTGTATCCGCTAAGCGGACGCCCGGCTACACCGATGCCCGATTCGCCAGCCATTCGGTTCTTGGGGGTAAAGTTGGCTGCTGTCCCAAAGGCGAACCCATTCGATCCGCCTAATCTACCCATGTGCGGACGCTATCGGCTGTCGCGGCGAAAGCGCATCATCGAGGAACATTTTGACTTTTTGACTGCTCGATGTCGCGATTGGACGCGTTTATTCTTAAGCTACGACTAACCAGCTTGACGGCTTGACGAAACTCTTCAACGGCCAAGTTCGCGGGAAATGTTTGCGAACTGATGGGAGTCGAGAAAACTGATGCCGCCGCGTATGCAGGAACTTTCATGAAGGTGTTAGAACTTGCAACGGATTCTTTCAGTCAAATAGATTTGCCAGAGTTGCGAAGCTTTGGTGGGGCAATGAGTGGTTTCAGAAGCAAAGACGGAAAACGGGAAATTGTAGCATTGTGCAGGGTGGTAAAGGCGTCCTTGACGACGTTCTATTGTTTGGGCGAACATCCAATGTTCGCTCTGAACCTTCTAGAGGTTCTCGCGTAATTTCGTGTCACGGAAGGTGGATGTGCGCTCGGCGATCGCGTATGCGGCCAAAATCAGATCGCTTCTCGGAGACTCGGTGTTGACTACGCTCCTGCTCTGCGTTCCTCTACTCTTCCTATTGGTAGCGCCAGCTGACTCGGGCGCTGCAAAGCGAAGCCGGGAGGAATTACCCCCAGAGCTTCATGCATCTGATCCCGAGATCAATCAATTACTTGACTCCGCGTGGGACAAAGCTGACTTGGGCGACTTGGAGGCCGCTCTACAATTGGTCAACCAAGCCCACGAACAATGTAAGTCCAGAGACCTTGCATCCGATCTTCCAATTGTCGAATTAAGCCTAGCGTCGGTATTAGTATCTAAGGGAGATATCGATCGCGCTCACGTCGATGACCCACTTGGCTGAGGTGTGCGGCGATCTGGAATCCGTTCATTTCAAAGTGGAATCTGTCTTTGGAACCCAAGCCGTGCCGAGAGCGGCCTGAACCTCTAGAATCGGCCCGTCTCGAAATGCTAGAAACGCATCGGAGCCGCCAAACTGGAGTCCTTCCATACTTGCGAGGTTTGCGGTCAGCCCGGAACATTGAGGGAAGGTCTTTGGATCAAGACTTTGTGCGATGAGCACGCCAGCGAATCAGGGAAAATGAATCATGGCTGAGCTAACCCACGAGCAACTTTGGCAAGTCTGTAAGCGTCTGCCTGAGGATTTCGAGCCTTGCGGAACGCAAGAGCGCCTGACATTTTACGATTGCTCTAGCGGCTGCAAGTGGTATCACACCCTGATTGGCCCTGCGTTCCTAGACTGGGGCGTCTGCGGCATTAGGAAGTCTTCTCCGAGAATTGACATTGCCCGAGGGTGCCTGTGATTTTCCCGCACGATAGAGCGGTCGTCTCGAAAACTCGCTCATAGCGGAACGCTGGTTTCTGGTATGGTTTCTTCTTGGGTTCGGTAGGAATTTTATTTCTTTCATAATGCTTAAGCCCTACGACATAGACCCCAACTACTAGCGACGCCCGTCATCTTAGCTAAGATTCTTCCTTCGTTGAATTGAAAACTCATCTTGTTCGTTTTTCGTAAAAGACACGCTGCACCCGGTTCTTATTCGTATGAATTTATGAACGGGGTGATCGAATGGCTATTGCAGCTTCGCATAGCCCACTTTTCCTTGCTTCCGGGATTGGGATGTCTGGCTCGGCGTCTTTCAAGAGGGTGAGGACTGTCGGCGCTCCCCTAGCGATTATTCCACGCCGATAGAAATCTGTGACCGCCATCACAAAGTTCAGTATCCCAAAATACTGCCGCGTCATGAACCCGCCGCTATTTTGAAAACAATCCAACCGAGGTTAAGGTGTCGAACCGAAAACCGAGCTCCTACTTTACCAACCCCTGTTTAACCCCGATCCCTCAAGCAACTCGAAGCTCCTTCGAGCAGGTCGTGCACTCATTGCGCCTGACCCCAGAACAATACGCCATGTCATCCCAACTGAGAGCATGGGTCAAGCGAAATAGGCCCCCAGAAATATGTCTCTCCTCCCGAACTTCTCCTAGTCTGTGGACTTGACGAAGACTAGTGGATCAGATGGTTACCGAAACACGCAGTCTCTCTCCAAAACAAAGGTAACCGGCGTGACGGCGATCACATCGGGCGGGAAAAACCGACGGTACTCTCGCCATTGATGTACACGATCAGCAGGGTTCCCAGAGGAGGTGGCGCGACACTCAACTGCAAGGAGTGCTCGCACACCGTACACGTCAACGAGTTCGACGACCGGTTC
This sequence comes from uncultured Acidobacteriaceae bacterium, assembly GCA_963775845.1. Classification (GTDB taxonomy): domain Bacteria; phylum Acidobacteriota; class Terriglobia; order Terriglobales; family Acidobacteriaceae; genus Acidiflorens. The sequence continues at coordinate 1,908,329 of CAVZKN010000003.1, forward strand.
GGCAATCGTCGCACGCAGGCTGCGAACGCCATGCTGAGGCATGCACTCAGCGAACACGGCAAAGTGCCGGTAGGGAGATCTCAGCCTCAGACCATGGAACGATGGTATTGAGCTTAGTGCGATGCGAATCGACCCGGAGAGAACCTGCTCTGGGTCTTTTCTTTGCATCCTTATCGAAATCTACTCGGCGAACCCCAATCGGGCTAAGAATCATCGCTGCAAAGGGGATTCAATCCGTGAACGTGGCTGCCGTATACCTTTGCTTAAGTGTAAGCGTCCGAGTAACCCACCTGTTCGATGAGCGGCTCGCCCGCGGGGACTGGCGACTTTACTATCAAGTTACCAGCGTACTGAGACCCGAACTATTCGAAGAAGTAGAAGGAAAGTTTTAGGAGGACATGGTGAAGCTGGTGGACAGGGTACGGAACCCAAACCGTCTGAGGTTGCGGGAGGATGGCCCCGGTTTGTCCGTGCTAGAAAATGCAAAGCGGCACCCAGCCCTTGCTGCTGCATCCAGTCGGAAGGCCAGCAAGGCACGCTGAACGCCCTGATTGCGATGCTCGATACGGCAGCTCGTGGTCCGGATAGAAGCCGTTTCGCCGGTAATGTGCAGAACGCCTCCGCCGGCAATTACGCCTTTATACTTTACGAAAAAGGGTTGGGCCCCGTCGGCGAATCCCAGGCAGAAGAAGGTGTCGAGTACCCTGCGCGGAATCCGCGCCTCGTCGATCGGTGAATCTTCTTCTTCGAAACCGGCAGCCACAGTTCTTACCCATACGTCGGCCTGCGTCAGATCGGCAGGAACAATTTCGATGTCATTTCCCATCTCTCCGGATCCGGCAAAGGCAGGTTCCCGGTCCAAGGGAAGCCACCAGTTTTGCATAAGAACGCCGGATTCGTATCCTCTCGCTTTGAGCGACTGTGGGAGGGTTGAATCGGTGCGCTCCGAAATTACGAGCCGAATGGGTGAGTTCCGGGACTTATAAAACGTTTCGACTTCAAGAACGTCGTCTTTGCCAATCGCCCCCGCTGTTCCCACGCCGATGGCCCGAGTCAAGGGGACATCCGAGCCACTGAAGGCCAGGCAACCACCTGCGAACTCCATCATCGAAAGCTCGGTTTCCGGGCTGCGCACCGCCATTGTGGTGGTAGAAGCCTTCAACATCGTGCTGAAGTCGCTCCAGCAAGAGGCCTCGCTCAGTTCGCTCGCGTTGGTCAAGACCGGCCATTTCTCCCCCTTTATCGTAGTGTCAGGCTGCCCCGACTCGAATCCACTTTTGCGAGCGCTATACGCGGAGTGCCTTACTGCCCTATGTCTCCGTCGATGAGCACTTCAATATCGGCGGCAGCGCTGGGCCCGCTGGCAGCAAATACCGAGCTGCTACCCCAGAGGGCACTGAAGGCAGTGCTTGTGCTCGATCCCCACAAAGCTGAGCTGCCCCACAGTGCTGAGCTACCCCATAGCGCGGAGTTGCTGTTGATGACGCTCGAACCCCACAGGGCGCTCGATCCCCACAACGCACTGGTGCTGGTAAGGCTGCTGCCCCAGAGTGCGCTTGATCCCCACAATGCGCTTGAGCCCCAGAGAGCGCTTGATCCCCACAACGCGCTGTTGCCACAGATCGTGCTGCCCCAGAGAGCGGAAGTAGGAGCGTCGGCGTTGTTGCACATGGACTGGTAGTTGCCGGTCATGTACACAATCTGCGACGACGGATCATAGAATGCCACGGGCGAAGTCGCGTAAGCGCCAGCTGGGGAGATCATGTTGCTTTCCACGGCGGCGGAAATGTCGAGATAGCCGGCGCCGACTGTGAAGATATCGTACTGCTCGGTGGTCGGCGCGCCGTAAGCCGCAAGATTGCCAGCGCCGCCAAAACGGCCATTGAGGAATCCGGCACCAATATGCTGTACCTGGTGTTCGGGTTCCTTGAGTGGTAGGAGTCCAACGACTCTCAGCAGCTGCACCTTGCTCCCCTTGTTGTCGTGCCAGTGACCATTGAACGCGCAGGGGGGCGGGGTAAAGCCGTTGAAACGTCTCGATATCCTCGCCGGAAGCCCGCGCATTGCAGCCGCGGCTGATCCCCAAGTCGATGGCTTGCCGGTACGGCTCGCAGGCGCTGGGGCTGGGGACCATGGCAGAGTCGGTGATCACCTCGTTCTCGTTGGCCGGTTTTGAAGTTGTTTTTGCTTTTCCCTTGTTAGGAAGGTTTTCGGGGTTGGGGTTGCAGTTAGGATCGAGGAGAGCGGGAATCACCGGGATGGCAGCTTTTGCCGCACCGCAGTCGGTGATCACTTCATTGGCCGGTTTTGGTTCGCACCGCCCCCAGCCACTGGGCGGACGCACCGCAATCCCCGCCGCTTTCAGGTACACACCTGCGGTTTCACGACGGATTCCGGTCGCTTGCTGGATGCGCCGCAGCGACCAGCCCAGCCGTCCCAGAGCTAAGACTTGTTGTTTCTTCTCTTAGTTCAAGACATTGGCCATGCCCACGGAGCCTATAAGCTTCCGCGGGAATCAATGTCCCGGACGCTACTTTCGTTGGCCGGTTTTCAGGTGATAATCAGTGGCCGGTTTTGGGTGATCGCTGAGGGGTGATTGCCGAAGGCGTGGAAAACGAAGCACAAATGTCATTCTTGCGGACTCTTCACTGCGACGAAATCCAAGGCTACTACTTCAGCAAGCCCTTGACCGTGGAGAAGGTTGCCGACAAACTGCGCGGCACCGCAGCTCGCACCCTTTCCGCAAATCATGGGGCATCGTGAGGGCATTGCAAAAACCAGAGACCTTCCATTCGGAGAGATCGCCAAATAAGCCAGCGCCTCAAACCTTTTCGAGCCACGGGACGACGAAACCCGCAACCCGACTCCTCGTGCTGATCCGCGAAGTGTCCAAAGAATCATTCATTGACTTCAGCGACACTAGGCTTTCGCAGGAGTTCGCCGAACGACGATGGCGTCATACAGGCTTTTCTCAACAGTTGCAATGTCCGGGTTGCAGTCCAGAACGAGATTCGCGTAGCGCTTGCTGGGCAGCAAGTACCGCCGCGCTGCGGGCAAAACGTTGTTCTCGTATTGCCACTCGATAAACTCTATAGACCGCTGACGCTCGGTGATGTCCCTCACCTTTCGGCGACGAAAACAAATATCGTCGGAAGCCTCTAGGTAGATGGATAGATCAAAATGAGGACGCAACTCAGCAAAATGCAGCGCCAGGATTCCCTCCACGATCAGGAACGATGAAGCAGGAATATGTTCTCGACGGTCGCTTACGCGCAAATGCTCGGCAAAGTCATAGACAGGAGCTTCAATGGATTTGAATTCTTCATAATCGCGGATATGGTTCTCCAGTAGTTTCACGTCGATTGCATGGGGCGCGTCGTAATCCAACTTCGCTCGTTCCTCCAGCGGAAGATGGTTCATCTCTATGGAGTAGATTTCCAGCGAGATAACGTGCCCGTTGAGACGGGCGGCCACGCGTTTAGCCACTGTCGATTTACCACTGCCGGAAGCCCCCGCCAATCCAACAATAAAAATGTTTCCCTTATGCGGGCTGATATTCATCATGACTGCCCTGCCTTCGCAGAATGCTGGCTCCCAGTCAGAGACCTAGCAGAGCTAATAATTTTGTGCCACCAAGACATTAACATCTGCTGACTATTGAGGAGCAACAAAACTCGACGTTCGTCCCCGCAGTTACGAAATCCGAACAACTTTGATTCTCTTAGTTTACGCGACTCCTCGGGGTTATAAATACTCTGGAGTTCGGCGACGCCAAAGTAGGTCGAATCCCGAGGAAGGAGAGTTCCCCGGATGGAACGCATCAGGTTCATGACCCGTAATGACAAACAGATTTTGCTGGTCGATCTCTCATTTTGCTCTCCGCTTGAAGTCGAACGACTTGTGCGTACACTACCTGACCATGTGAGTTCCCAACCGTTGAAATCAGTCCTCCTGTTAGCGGATTTCACGGGAGCATCGTTCAACGACGAAGCTCTGCGGACTCTGAAGGAAGTTGCCATTTTCGATAAACCGCACATCAAGAAAACAGCGTGGATAGGCACGGATGCGCTCCCCCCTTCGTTCCGAGAAGATATAAGTAATTTTTCCCGCCGCAGTTTTCCCGAGTTCAAAAACGTTGCGGAAGCGCTGGTTTGGCTGACCAAGGAATAACGAGTTCGGGTTGATCCTCAGAGCAGGAACACCTTCGATGAGCTAATCACAGTGGTGAGAGAAATTCGGAAGTCTTTGGCGTCACGTCAAAGGGTAGACCGATGAACGGCGTGATCGTAGCAATCGTGATGATTGTGCCGCTGACGTGGATCATAGAACTGACAGAAATTACGAGCGAAAGAACAAACAAGCACAGAAATGAAACTGATCGACGTTCAAAACCTTTACTGGGCGAACCAGCTTGGATCGAAAATTCAGCTATTGAAAATAAAACACTTACGGCGGCTGCGGCGAAGCCCTTTTTGGCTAGCATTGATTCTGCTGGGTTTGGGTGGGTGATCATCCGCTAAAGCTTTTGCAGGTTCTGCCGATCTCAAGGGTAGGCTCTAGCATGTTTGGGTAAGCTCGTTGGCGCAAAATATGAAGGACAAGCTCGCAGCGGCAAATGCGAAAATCGAGTGGCTGGTGGCCTACGTTCTAGCGCAACCCGAGATTCGCGAGACCAAAGTCCGCTCTCTGCAAAGCGCTATCCGTGATGGAGAGTATTGGATTTCTGATGGCGCGGTCGCAAAAGCACTTTTGGCGGAGGTAAACGGATCGCACGAAGTCATCCGCGTGAAATCGTAAAGTAATGGGCGAAATCTTCTATCAAAACTCTCGAAATCTTGAAGCGACTTCCGAATCCCTCATCCCTTCGGGAGACACATACATGTAGCCCACACCTCGAACTGTCTGGATTCGTTTCCGATTTTCTGCACCCAGTTTTGCCCGCAACGTCCATATATGGGCGTCGAGGTCGGAGGAATCCATCTGCTGCGGCACGGATCGCAGAAGTCGATCACGGGGAATGGCTTGCCCAGCATTCAGTGCCAATGTATTAAAAATAGCCGAGCCAACAGGTCCCAGAGATATTTCCCGTTCGCCCAGAGTGATTGTCGGTGTGTCGGCAGCGATGAGGATATCGTCTACAGCCGTACAACCCTCACAATTTGTAGACTGCCCTGCAACCTCATTGGCGACGTCGCACAAGTGCTCCAACTTATCCAGCTTTCGTCCTCTGGATAGCCACGCCTCCCCCTCTCGCACGATTTTTGCTTTCATAGAATGAACTGCCGCAGGAAGAACGTAAAAATCTAGGAATTTAGAGAACGATTGATCGATTGTGCAAATCAGAGCGGGCAAGTGCTGGTCGAGCGGGCGAAATCGCAGCACCCACGCAGCCTTCTTAAAGTGTGATGGGTCGGCGGCGTGGCACAGGTATACCGCAAGCCTGACCCGACCTTCTATCTCTATAATTTGCCTGACGTGCTGCCCTGGCAGTGTGATGATGCGGACGCGATTGGAAAACAGTCGTTTCAGTTCTATGTACAAATCTTTTCGCAAAGCCCTGATCCGATTCTGCGCGTTGCTTAGTTTGACCGTTCTCGATGCTGGCAGATACCCCGCAATCTCGTAGGCTTTCATGATGGAACCGAACCGCCTGTAATAAGCACAACCGAGTGCGCCGCGCTTTTTTAGGATTCGATGAGTTAATTGTCCATCTCTCGCTAGTATTTTCTTCATTGTTTGGATGAGACAGGCGTCCGACTTTTCTGGGGGGCTTCCTCTTATCTTAAGTTGCTTTTGAACCCGATCAAATGTCCGTTGGTCGATGATCGGGATAAACGCCTCTGGCTTTCTAACCCACAAATCTTGGTCAACCACTCGGCTAACCGAGCTTAGCCTCTGCGTCGTCTTGCCGTAGGTGTTACAACCAGCATATTTTTCGTTTTTCAAAATGCGATATATAAAGGATCGTCTCCACGCAAGCCCGTTTGAAGTAAACATCTGATGTACATTCAGTTCTTTCGCGATGTCCTTTAGACTCTTTCCTAGTGCGGCAAATCCGAACATGGCGCGAATGCAGTCAACCTCTTTTTTCGGGCCGGGCACAAGAATGGTTCGATCCGTGTGAATCGCTTTGTGTTCACCATCCTTCAAAATAATCCTTCTGTGCCCATCTGGAGATACCATCATTCGCCGCAATCCATATCCTGCCGTCCCAACAACCCGATACCCCAGAAGAGCAAGCCGACGTTGACCGTTCAAAACCTTGACTCCAAGTTCGCGGCTGTATTCTGCTGCCATTGTTCTCTTCATGGCTTTCATGATCGAACTTGGCAGCGATCCGTCATTGTCGAATTGCTCGACGCAATAGCGCACGGGCACGCCCGCACTTTTGCAAAGAAATTCATAATGGGCGGCTTCATCGACATCTTGAAAGCGGCCCCATCGGCTGACATCGTAGACGAGGATTGATTTGTACTGGGCGCGACCGCTCATCACGTCGGAAAGGAGTCGCCGTAACCCCTTACGATGCTTGATCTCGACGCCACTTTTACCTGCATCGGCGTATGTGGCTACGATCACATAGCCGTGACTCTTTGCATACGCTTGGATCGCTGCCGATTGATTGATGATGGAATACTGCTGGTCTTCCGTGGACATGCGTACATACTGTGCCGCAGGCACTAGGGACTTGGGTTCCATGAAGACCTCAAGACAAAGGCTGGGTTGGAGAGAGGCCATCCTGTCGTTCTTTTAAAGACGGGTCAGAACGAACTAATTGTAGTCCCGACCCGGTTTTGATGGACTGACGACGCTTAACTTGTGGTCTCGTGTTCGACGTAGACAGCGCCGACAGTTGCACACATACTCAGGCTGGCCGGGGCGCACGGTATGGGCGCACTCGCGGCACACGAACCTCCCATCCTTATAAGCGATCATCGAACCGAAGTCGATGCCAGCCAGGCAATAAGGACAGCGGATGACCAAGATCGTGTCGCTGGGCATATGTATTCCCGCGAGACAAATTGCACGTGGGATTCCGGGATTCTTATGCCCGCAAACTTAATGAAAAAACAAAGGTTGGGGCAACTTCTTTCGCACTCTCTAGGAAAGAACTGCCGACAATCTGGCAGAACTGCCGACAGACAGGCCGTGGCCCATGTGGATCGCAAACAGGTCTACATCGGCCAAAAGCAACATGCCGGAATGCGCACCCGTCGAGAGACACCAGCCAATGTCACCACTTGGTTTAAGTAACCGGCTGGGTTAAGTCTTTTGTTTACACATTTCTGAAAGTTGTTCGTGTTATGATAGCGTCCCTTCCCCGGACGTGCACCCACAGGAGGCTTCATGCTTTATCGCTGGGTATTCCCCATATTGCTCGTGCCGATTGTTTCAGCATGTTTGTTCGCGCAAGGCGTTCAACCGTATCCGAACGCCATCACTAACCGAGAGTTCTACGCCAAAACTCCGATGGCACCGCCGCCTGTGAACACCGTCTTCCAAGACCCCGACCTCGGCGGGACGATGGTTAGAGTTACTAACGAGAACACAAATCCAAAAGCACCCAATGATTTCTTTTTGAACCCGGACGGGGACGTGAACGAATGGAGCATAGACGACAGTAAGTTCTATGTTATTGCGGGCGGTGATTCCATGAACCTTGCCTTTGGCTTCGATCCGTCAACGATGACGATTAGTCCGCTTCCGGGAGCCGGAAACTGGGGGAGGGCTGGCCATCCCCTTGCGAGAAGGCCCCACTTTTAGTTTTGTTGATCCAGACTTAATGTACGGAACGGCGCAGCAGGAACCTCTTACCATTTCTACCTACCGATTCTCGACGGGAGAGGCGACACCGCTTTTCGATACCACGAATTGCGGGACGCAACCACCATTGATCGCGGGCCCAACGGAGTCGAGCAGTGATTCGACAGTTTCAAATGATGACAGTCGTGTAGTGATTTCTGCTGGCGGACGTTCGGCTGGCCACCGACCTTTCGTGATCGTGTATGACCAGAAACTAGGTTGCCGCTGGTATTACACACAGACTGGACTGGTTGGTGGACAATGGGGGCCTACGGGGCAAGTCAATATACCCGACAGGTACAGCATCAACCATGTGAAGGTTTCGGGTAACGGTCAGTATGTGAGGATTGGTGTCGCCAGATTCGGATTCTATATCTGGGATGTGGAGTGGACCCCTGGGCTGAGACAACCAGTTAAGCGACATTTCGCCGTTCGCTGCCGAAGCATTGTCGGGCGAGATTGATAGTTGGCAGTATAGCTCCGGCTGGTGAAGCGGAAGCGGGCTCTGCTGGAGAGCAACCTGCCAGGAATAACCAGCTGGAGACTCATCCACGGCGATGAGCGGGGGCACGGTCGCGAGATCGTGCCCTCATCGCATGGATAGATTTCCCCATGCCTCAGAAAACTCATACCGCCTCCTGCGCCACGACCAGCGCCAGCACGGGCGACGGCTGTCGGCGTTCGAACTCGGCGGGCGGACAATAGCCGAGAGAGGAGTGCAGGCGTTTTTGGTTGTAGACCTGTTCCAGAAACTCGCCGATGCGCGCCCGCGCTTCGGTCAGGTTGCGATACTCGCTGCGATAGACTTCCTCGCACTTCAGCGTTTTCATGAACGACTCACAGGTCGCGTTGTCCCAGGGATGGCCGCGGCGCGACATGCTGATCCGGACTTTGTGCGACTCTAACAAAGCGACGTATTCGTGGCTCACATACTGTACGCCCTGATCGGAATGATGCACCAATCCGGGCGCGGGCCGCCGATGCGCGAACGCCATCTCCAGTGCCGCCACCGCCAACTTGGCTTCCAGCGTGGCCTCCAGCGCCCAGCCGATCGCCCGCCGCGAAAACGCGTCCAGCACCACCGCCAGGAAAACAAACTCTTCCAGCAGCCGGATGTAGGTGATATCGGCCCGCCAAAGCTGGTTGACACCGCTCAGCACCAGCGCCGCCGCCAGATTCGGATACACTCTCAACCCGTGGGCGGAATCGGTGGTCGCCACAAACTTACGTTTCCGCAAACACAGCAGGTTGTCTTCCCGCATCAGCCGCTGCACCCGTTTGCGATTGACCGACAGGCCGCCACGACGCAACTCCGCCGTGATCCTCCGGCTGCCATAGGTCGGCCACTCCAGCGCCACGCGCTGCACCTGATCCCGCAGTTCCACCGGCGCGGCCTCAGAGATAACTCCGCGCCGATAGAAACCCGCTCGACTGACTCGGGTCAGCGCACACATCCGGCGGATGGTTAAGGGCGTCCCCGCTTTCATTTCGCGCTCGATCTGTTGGTAAACGGTGCGCCGCCACTGGCGGCCCGCAGCTGGCGCTGTTGTTCTACATGCTGCAAGGCTCGCTTCAAAAAATCGACCTCCAGGACCTGCTGCCCGATCTTACGTTCCAACTCCGCGATTCGCGTCTCTTCCGCCCGTTTCTGCCCCACCCCGGGAAACGCCCGCTCCCCAAACTTATCGACATCGCGACTCCAGCGGTACAGTTCCTGGCGGCTCACTTCCAGACTGCGCGCTACCAAACCCGCCGGCTCTCCCGCACGCAATCGTTGTACCGCATCCAGCTTGAACTCCCTGGTGAACTTCCTTCGAGATCCCATCCAGTTTCCCCTTTCGCTGCATTTTAGGGCTTAACTGGTTGTCTCAAAATTGGGGTCCACTCCAATGTTACATCGCTGAATGTTGAGCCCTGTTCTGCAGTGGGAGCGGGACTACCCCGTTGCGGCGGATATGGCGCTGTGGGTTTCGACACTTACATCAATGCTCCCGAGGTACTGGATGAACTGAACACTTTCCTGCGACCGCTAGATGACCTCACCGATCTCACTCAGCTTGTCAATCCCCTACCGCAGCCCTATTACAAAGGAATGGAGAAAACTTGGGCGTGGAGCAACGGCTCTTTGAATGGCCTTGTTCCGGTCTGCGGTTCGACCTATAGTCCCGTTGGCAATGAGGAGGTGAAACAACCTTACGACGGAGAGGTATTTTGCATTGAAACAGATGGCTTCGCGTCCACAATTTGGCGGTTCGCGCATAATCGGGCGGTCTGGAATCCGAAATTTTACTGGAGCCAGCCCTATGGCACGATTTCGGTCGATGGACGCTTCTTCAGTTTCTCATCGAGTTGGGATTTACAACTTGGAACCTTCTGGGGAAGCGACCCCCGATCCGATGTTTGGATTGTAAGACTTCAGTGAGGACAGTCGTAATGAGATGCAGCGTGAACTTCTTGACGGCATTGTTCGTGTGGCTGGCTGGGAGCGCCTTTGGCGCGAATCATCCACTGGTTGCCCGCTTTGCTTATGTGGCGAACAATCAGGATGACACGGTGTCAATATTCGCCATCAGGCAATCCAACCTGCGTTCAGTCGGCTACGTATATACAGGCTCGGGGAGTAACCCTCGGGCTGTAGTCGTGACGCCCTCTCAATCATTTCTCTACGTGGCGGAAGGCAACGCTGGTATCGGCGCTTACGCTATAAATACCATCAACGGCAGCTTGACTGCGGTTCCCGGTTCACCATTCTCAACCGGCCCAGAGTTTAGTCTTGTGGTGCATCCTTCGGGGAAATTCTTGATCGCTGTGACTGGCAGTGGTCTAGCTGTCTATGCGATTAACTCTAGCAGCGGAGCACTGACATGGATTCAAACGGTATATGGTGGCAGCCCGATAGCGGCGGCAATCGACCCAAAAGGGCGCTTTCTATTCGCAGCTAATGTGAACGCGAACAACATTTCCGCCTACGCGATCAACCAAAGCACTGGTGTTCTAACGCCGGTTAGTGGTTCTCCTTTTCCATCCGGACGGAGCCCCCAGAGTGTGGCGATCCAGCAGCAGGGGAAATTCCTTTACGTTCCGAACGGCAACGACGCCACTGTTTCGGGCTACGCGATCAATCCCACCACGGGAGCGTTGACGCAAATCGCGGGTTCGCCTTTTGCCACAGGGTCGGTGCCGGTGGCTGCGGTTTCCAAGAAGTCTTTCTTGTTCGTCGGCAACTCGGCGGATAAGACCGTATCCCAATACTCAATCGATCTAACGACCGGTGTTCTAACCCAAATTGCAGCACAATATTCCACGGGTGCATCCGGCCCGCTGGGACTGACCTTCAGCCCGGACGAGCGACTGCTCTACGTGGCGGATCATGATTCGGATCAAGTTTTAGTTCTCGGCATTGCGGAGAGCGGAGCGTTGTTTACCGAGAGCAGCAATTTTACAAGAGGCGCTGCGATTTCAATCGCCCTTGCCTCGGGCGAGGCTCCAGTGACCTACTCGCCGAAATATGTCTACGAGTGTAATGAAACTTCAAATGACATTTGGGGATACGGGGTTGCGGCAGCAAGTGGTTCGTTGGCAACTTTGGGGAGTTCTCCTTTCTCTACGGGAACGTCGCCTCAAAGTCTTGTGTCCGACGGGGGTGGAAACTTCCTGTTCACGGCGAATGCAGGTAGTAACGATGTTTCAGCGTTTAGCATCACGTCGCAGACTGGCACGATTGTGCCTGCGCCCGGCTCGCCTTTCCCCGCTGGTACCAGTCCTTCCGCAGTTGCGTTGGATAACGGCGCACACTTCGTTTACGTTACCAACAGTGTGTCGAACACTGTCTCAGGATATTCGGTGAACTCTAATGGGGCGCTCACGGCTGTACCGGGTTCGCCTTTTGCTGCTCTTGGTATTGCACCCCGAGCTTTGGTTGTCGATCCTCGGAGTAAATTCCTTTATGTGGCGAACGCACAATCGAATACGATCTCCATTTTTCAGATTGACGCCCTTTCGGGCATTTTGCAGAATGTCTCGTCTGTCGGCACGGGAGCGCTTCCGGTGGCCGTCTCCATACCTTCAGACGGGAAATATCTGTATGCCTTGAATAATTCGTCGGGCAATGTGTCGGGATACTTGATCGATTCCGTGACCGGGGATTTATCACCGGTGTCAGGGTCTCCATTCCCCGGTTCTGGCGCTTCCGTTTCAATGGTCGCGAGCCCACCGGGAAAACATCTCTATGCAGGAAGCACCAGCACGATCATCGGTTATCGACTCTTCGACAATCGGGGGAACTTAGGGCATCTCCCGCAGTCGCCGTTCGCAGGAGTTTCAGACGCCTCGGGATTAGCTATTGATCTTTCCGATAGCTTTTTATATGCGGCAAACAATTCTGGCAATACGGTTTCGGGCTTTCAAGTAAACATTGCGAACGGGGTTCTGACCCCACTGAGCGATTCCCCCTATACGGCGGGGGCGAATCCAACAGCCATCACGGTCGTTGACAGCACTCAATAGTGGCGCAGCGTAGCGTACGCCCAGCAAAGAATTTTCTCGCTCAAGCCATCTCGTCAACTTCGTGTGGATCTTCAGGACTGTGGGGAGGATCGGTGTCCTCATCCTGAACTGGAGGTTGAAGTGGATGTGGGGGTCGGTGGCGACGTTGATCAGGAGAGGTGCTGCCGCGTCGAGTATTTTCGGTGGGAGCCACGGGGTCGAGCCGTTCCGGTATGGAGAAGTGATCCATACATCCTCTGTGGGACAAATTGATCCGTCATTTGCACCACGTCTATCGGCACTATTGAGCAAAAACTTTAATCGTTCATGCCAAGGCGTTATTTGGGTGGCGTCGCGTCTACTCCGTTGTGAAGTCACGCTGCGGCTGCCTACGAGGCAGTCCAGGCCCGTGCGGGACTCAGCCAGTCATACCTATGGCAACCACGACCGCCACATCGAACCTCGAATAGTACTTCTGCACGTCCTTCGCCCCGTATTTCTCCCGAAACTTCTCGATCACAGATTTCACGGCTTTGGCATCGGTGACTGTCGTTGCTCGGTACTCGCCCCCACGCCTCGTGCATCAATCCGAATCGACGGATTCTTGGGATAGGGTGCTCGCCGACCTCCGGCCAAAGCTGATGGAAGAAATTTCCAGGAAGCTGTCGGGAAAATAACTCCAGTAACTGATTGATAAATTCGTCTTATGTTCGCTATGCAATAGGCCGTAAACTACTGCAAACAAACATGAAATAAA
>CAVZKN010000004.1:0-838968 GCA_963775845.1 uncultured Acidobacteriaceae bacterium
CGACCCGACCACTCCGCCTCCTCCACCGACGCCCGATCCTGCAGGGACGCGCACAGACCCGGCATTAAACCCTTCAAATTCCAATTCCAATCCATCCACTGCGAGCAGCCCTGCGGACCAGACGCAGGCTCCGATGGAGAGTCGCGGTCGACAAGGTGGTCAAGGAAAAGGGGAAAGAGGCGACACCGCAAAACCGGATAAGCCGCAAAAGGGACTGAAGCAGGATAAGGACGGGCGTTGGTGGGAGTGGAAAGGGCACGAAGGAAAGTGGGTTCCGAAGCCTCCAGGCTTTAACCCAGACACAGCAAAGAAGGTTGGCATCGGCGCGGCAATAGTTGGCGGAGCAGTGGTAACCGGCCACGCGATTGCAGGCTGCTTCGCGTCGGGAGCTTGCGAACTCGGACTCGCAGCCGCGTTTTGATATTCGGGAGGAGCTATGGCGGTGAAGGCAGCAAAACTGCGAAATCTGGGTGAGGCCATCAGGGCAAACGAGCTCTACCGACGTGGAGACCAGATGTCGAAGGTTCGGAGTGCTCAAAGCCAGCGAGGATTATCCGTGAACAGCGATCCCTACTCCCGCGCCAATGAAGAGTGGAGTCGAGGTCGATTGCGGTCCGCGTTCCGTTTGTTTCTTGCCGCCGCAAAAAACGGCAACGGTCTGGCCTACGACACGTTGGGCAGTTTCTATGATCGTGGCTTGGGCACTAAGCGCGATGAGGATGCAGCTCTGTACTGGTATAAGCGAGCATATCGCCGGGGAAGCTTCATTGCCCCTAACAACATCGGAGTGATTTATAGAGACAGAAAAGACCTCAAGCGCGCCCTGGCTTGGTTCCGTCGAGCTGTAGAGCACAAAGATGCCAATGCCAATCTGAACATCGCCAAGATTTATCTTAAGGACAAACAAGACATCGAGAAGGCGATCCGTCACTTGGAAGCAGTTCGTAAGGCGAAAGGCGATGACGCCACTGAGTCAGCGAAGGAAGAAGCAAGACTTCTGCTTAAGCGGATTAGCCTGAAACCGAAACCACGAACGACCCGGTTACGAGCACGAAGTTAGCGTGCGCTGTTGAGCGTTCGGGAATGCTGAGAGTTTTTCTTTTAGCGGCGGGTTTGGTTGGTTGTTTCCGTTCCCGATTCCGGGGTGTCCTGGCCCGTCGATCCGCGCCGTGATCCGGGTCCGTTTAGCCGCCCTTTCCGGTGCCGATCCCGCCGCCGATTCCCGACCAGGAAGCGTGGCGATTCCGGCACGGTGAGGGGCGAGGTTCAGGGGTTCGGAGCGGGGTTGCTGTGCGGTATCGGGGCAAGGTCAAAAGCGGCGCCGCCTACGGCGTCGGGAGTAGGGTGACACTCCACCCCTGAAAGGGTGCTGCGCGGTAACTTTGGGTTACCGTGCGCGAACCTGTTGAAAGCAGAACAGCTAGAGGAAAATCCCGCTCCTGAGGGTGCTGTCGAGCAACCTGAAGTTAACGCAGGCGAACTTGTTGATTCTTAAGCGCGGCTGCTAGTCTCGGCTGAGAGGGCGAGAGAGGAAGCCGGGACATGGTGAAGCCGCCGCTGCGCACGAAATCCATCGGTTTCAAAGTCAGCGAATCGGAGTGCGGTTGCTGCTGGTGAACGTGTTGGGGCCTGTGGCGGCGGGTGAGAAGGTGACGCCGGAGAAGTTCAACCAACTGCTGGATCAAATCAGCGAAGCCAAGCACCAGCTCGCCGCCAAGTTGCAGCCGCAGGCGAGCGAGAAAGCGCAGCGAGAAAAACCCAGCGGCGGGAAGCGGTGATCCCATTTTTTCGCGGGAGAGTGTACGGAGCGCGGGAGTCGCGTCAAGCCTCTCCGCTTCGCTCCGACCGCAGCGCGGCGCACCAAGAACGTGCGGGCTTGACCCGGCTCCCTCTCCGCCCCTGTGTTGCTTCCAGCTAGGAAAAAAATGTGATTGAAAAATGGGAGTCAGGACGGGCGAGCGAGCGCAGCGGGCTATCGCCGTTTTCGTGTTCGCTTTACCGGTGCGCTGCGTTTCGGTTCGGGAATTTGCTTCCCGTCCTTGAGGAGCTTCTGTAGGGCGTCGTTGAGTTACTGTTCGAGTTTCGCTTCATCCAGAGAGTCTGTGTGTCCAATACGCAGGACTGTTTCTTCGCGAAACTCGTTGCCGCTATGAACACGACGCACGATCAGTTCCAGCGGATGAGAGGGCTGATCCCCTTTCCTGATCCCTTCGCTTCTGGCCTTGATAATCGTGGCGATCAGGTTAATGACGCTCGTTGCCAAACTGACGCCTGCCGCGATGTATACCAACAACTCGGGGCCGCTTTCATGTTCTTCAAAAGCAAAACCGGAGTCGCGAGGGGACAGCTTGCGCAGGCTCTGGTCGATCACTTCATAAGCGCGTGGCGAATGCTCGCGGTGAAAACATCCTGAGGTGATCCGCACTTTAATGGAAACGGCCGCTTCGCCCGGCAACGGTGCTCGGTTCAATCGGGAAAGGCGGAGCCAACGGCGAGCTTTTCCGCGAGTACCTGTTTGCCGTAAAGAAGCTTCTCCTTACGGAGCCGCCAAACTCTCGCGTCTGGGTCTCGGTCATCACGACGGAATCGTTCGGAAGCGTGCGCAGTTTGGTGAAAGGCTGGACACCAGACGCGCAGGGTGTGTTCACGGATGATCTGAACCGCGCCCGGCACCAACTCGCTGCCAATTTCGAAGCCAAGTCCGCCGGGCTCACGCCGACAGCGGCCGGAACCGACATTATCGGAGGCCTGTGGCAAATGAAGGCGTTGCTCGAATCGGGTTCCAAAGGCAGTTCGGATGCCATCCCAAAGACGATCTGGATCTTCTCGGACATGATGAATGAATCGGCCAGCCTCAACATGCCCGCCCTCTTGCCGGCTGGACCCGAAAAGATGATCGAACGCACAAAGGCCAATGGCCTGCTGGTTCCCCTTGCCGGATACCGGGTGTACGTGATCGGCGCATCGCCAGCGGGGATCAGTCCGCAGACATGGAACGCGCTGAAGACATTTTGGGCGCTGTATTTTCGGGAAGCAGGGGCTGAGCTCGTTTCATATTCGGCGGAATGCAGCGTTGAAAGGGAATGAAAAGGACCCCCTTTGGTTTCGAAGTGCTCAATGTTGTTGGCAGTTTGACAGGGATAACCAAGGATGTATAATGTTGGGCATGGAACAGGAGAAAGAACCTTACGAGAAAGATTTCCTCCCAGTGGCGAAAGCCGCCGCCTTCCTGGGCGTTTCTCCGCAGACTCTACGGAGGTGGGATTCCGAAGGAAAACTGAAGCCCATCCGCCATCCAGCAAGCGGATACAGGTACTACAAGCGATCCGATCTGGAGCCTTTTCGGTTGGAGTATAAGCGTGCGGAATCGCCAACGACCGACATCGCAGATTTTTTCACGAGCACTGTCGCCAATATCGAGGCTAACCAACGTCTTCGAGAGCCACAGCGGCAATCACACGAGAAAATCCGAGAGCATTTTACTGCCAGCAATGAACATGCAATTCTCCAAATTCCTGTCGGTTGCGGGAAAACCGGAATCATGGCTACCTTGCCGTTCGGAATCGCAAATGGCAGAGTGCTCGTCATAACTCCGAATAAGACGATCCGTAAGGTCGTATGCGAAGCGCTCGACATTGCGAGCCCAAAGTGCTTTTGGAACAAAGCTCGGGTTCTTGATTCGGTGACTGGAGGACCATTCACAGCAGTGCTCGACGGGCCTACCGCGAATATCCATGACTGCACGGAGAGCCACTTCGTGGTGACGAATATTCAGCAGCTTGCCAGTTCCGCCGACCGTTGGTTGCCTCAATTTCCGCCGGGCTTTTTTGACATGATCTTAATGGACGAAGGGCATCACAATGTTGCAGACAGTTGGCTCAAAGTTTTCGAGCGATTTCCTGAGGCCAAAGTGGTGAGCCTTACGGCTACCCCGTTCCGTGGCGACGGTCAGCCGTTGAGAGGCACCATTGTCTATCGCTACTCATATGCCAAAGCGATGATTAATGGCTACATCAAACAGATTCATTCTGTAAACGTCGCACCATCGGAAATCTATTTCACCTACCGGAACGATACTAGTCGTCACACGCTTGAGGAGGTTATGGAATTGCGCGAAGAGGCCTGGTTCAGAAAGGGCGTCGCGCTTTCACCTGAATGCAATAAGCATATTGCCGAGGCCAGCATACTCAGGTGCTTGGCATTGCGGAAGAAAACCGGATTGAAGCATCAGATTATTGCCGCCGCTTGTTCAGTTGACCACGCAAGGCAGGTTCGAACCATTTATGAGCAGTTGGGAATGGAGACGCGTGAGATTTACAGCGAGATGGACCCTGATAAGCAAGAGAAGGTCATCACTGAATTGATTGATGGCAGAATCGATTGCGTAGTGCAAGTCCAAATGTTGGGCGAGGGCTTTGACCATCCCCAATTGAGTGTTGCTGCCGTTTTCAGACCGTTTAGGAGCCTTTCGCCCTACGTTCAATTTGTCGGAAGGGTCATGCGCGTAATCCATCAGGACGATCCCGATCATCCTGACAATCATGGTTACGTCGTATCGCACATCGGCCTCAATAACGATGCGAATTGGCGGGATTTTAGAGACGTGGATTTTGATGACCAGGCTATTTTTCGAAATTGGATCACAGCCTCGCCTGACACCGATACTGTTGATGTTGGACCCGGTGTCCCCCGGCGATTTGACCAGGGCATGCTTGTCAATAATGAGGTCGTGAGTCATTTCATTGGCCAGTCGTACTTAAGCCCAGACGACGACCGAGTCCTCGACGAAATTTTGGCGCAACGAGTGCCCGGCACCCCATTCCGCGTCGGAGATCTGACCAAGCGAGAAGATTTGAGGAACATGCTCAAGAATAAACAACAGGAAATGACCGCTGGCGATCCACAAGCCATACCGGTAACTCCTCAGAGACGGCGACGAGCTGCCAAGACGCGGCTATCACAGAGAACAAATTCCATAATTGCGAGGCTTCTGCGCGATCTCGCGTTGAGCGCGGCAGGCCGTGAAGTCGGAAGAATTTACAAGACGCCGCGGTTAAGCAATCGAGCCGCGTTAACGCAATTGCTCAATCGCGAAATCAATGCTTCTCTGGGAATCAAGTCGGGCCAGAGAAATACCTTAACGGCGGATCAAGCGGAAATTGCACTTCCGCAGTTGGACGCAATTGCCGATAGGGTTCGCGATACGATCAAAAAAGAAAAGAAGCAGTAAACAAACATGCCAAAGATAAGAGACATTCTCAGCCACGTTTCTGTAGAAGTGGCAAAGGCCAAGAGGATTTGCCACCGCAACAGGAAGGAGCATTCCATCAGCAAGAATACCGCTTGCCTTGTAATTCGAGACGCGGCAACAGGGGGAGCCAAAAACTACTGCCCTGCTTGCGCACCGGAGATATTAGACCAGGCCAAACTGCGGATCGCTGAAATGGAAAGAAAGATGTAGAAAGCAGGAACAAACAACAATGAAACCACATGTACGACGCGGCGTCGCATTTGTCGTGCGCAAAGCGATTTCTGGCGCGACAAGCTCATCAATCTACGACTATTCGGAATCATCTCACTTTCATTTTAGCGGCACGGTTAGCGCATCCAGCGTGTCGGTGTACGACCATGCCGAAGGCTGCCATGTGAGCGGTAATCTGCCGAATCTCTTCCACCACGGAGATGGCCGCCATATCCAGCTGGTCATCGGAAACGGCCAGCATTTCACCGGATTTGACTATGGTACCGGCAGTCACTTCTCGGGCAGGGTCAGTGGTCGATCGGTCTCGCTGTACGATTACGAACACGGCCAGCATTTCAATTACTCGCTATAACGACCACCCATTTCAATGCCACCCAAGACCCGCACATTGACGATTTACCTGATTAAACCGGAGATTGCGAACGCGATCCGCCCAAGCGCTAATAGTCGTGAACTTGCGGTCACCGTGCGCCGACATCGCTTTGGCACTCTCTTCGTTCAGCCGTCACAGACACAAGCTCCCGGATGGATTTCGTTCTTTTCGGGTACGGTGCGAAACTTGAACGACATTGCTTTTAGTTCACCAACGTCGGGCCGTGTTGCTTGTCAATCGAGACGGCAGTCTACGAGCTTGCTCGATCTTGAGCGTCCCGCGCTCGTCCACAAAACTGAGGCACTGCCGCAGGTGGCGAAGAGCCACCTGATCCCCGACCTGCACGGCGTGGACGTGTATGCACTGGGCGTGGATCCGAGCGGGAAATCTTTCAATTACTGGCAGACGCTGCGAGATTTCTGGATGGGATATTTTGCATTGGCTGGAGCCACCGTGGAAAGCTACTCGATCCTCCGCGGGGGTTCCGAGGTTTGAAAAATAGGATTAGGTAATGGTTGTGCAAGACTCTCTTTGCAGAGTAAACTCTTTGCACAGACGCACAGATTTGAGATTTACAGACGCTCTGGCGGTAGATGCGCGTGTAGCGAAGCGTTGAAATCCGTTGCGTCAAAGCGAACTTGGCTGAGAAAACACTCTCGCTCACCATATTTGCTTGATCCAGCCTAGGTTCCGAAGCCGAACCGTAAAATTACTGCTGCCATCGACTTTGTTGTGCGACAAAGATGGTTTAGCAGTATTATTGAATTCGCCTTTTATTCGCCTTTGAATGAATACCTAAGCGACGATGATCGGCCAACCGAGCTGGTTCGATGCCCGGTACACGGATTTATTCACTATTCGTTGAACGAGAGGAAGGTGATTGACCACGAGGCGTTCCAACGCCTGAGAAATATAAGACAGCTTGCGCTGTCTCACTACCTCTACCCCGGGGCCACCCATAGTCGCTTCGAGCACTCTCTAGGCGTCATGGAAATGGTCACGAGGGCTTTTGACACCATCGGTCTGAAACACCGAAAGCTGATCAATGCCGAGCTCGGCCAGATCCGTGAGTTGCGCACCAACACGTGGGTTCGTGCGAGACAAGCGCTGCGCATTTTCGCACTATTGCACGATGTTGGACATCCGGCCTTCTCGCACGCTGCGGAAGACGTGATTCCGGGAGGCAATCATGAGGATGTGTCACTGTACGTCGTTCAAAAAGTTCTTGGGGACATGCTTGGGCGTCTGTTTTATAAGGGCATCGTTGGCCTGCTGACGCGGTTGTTTAAGAAGTCGCCCGACACCACATTCCTTCGAGGATTCGTGGCAGGCGAAATGGACATGGATCGCACGGATTACTTGCTTCGGGATTCACTTCATTGCGGAGTCGAATACGGCAAGTTTGATTTTCGTCGCCTGATCGAATCGCTGACGATTTGCAAGAACCGAGACACGGGAAGGATCGAGTTGGCGATTGAAAGAGGTGGTGAACATACGTTTGAGGCATTGATTCTCGCCCGTTACCAGATGAACACCCAGGTCTATTACCATCGCCTGCGCAGAATCTATGATCACTACCTGACGGAATACATGAAGAGTTGGGGCGCGGAGCACTACAAAACAATGGATGACGTACTTCATTTTGACGACATCAAGGTGTTAAACGATATCGCAAAGGATGCCGAGACAAAGAACCAGCGACATCAATGGGCCCGAAGAATTATCACACGTACACACCATAAGGTCGTCTACGAAACTGGTGATAATGCCGATCTTATTCAGTTGAAAAAAGTGAAGCGGATACTTGAGACGCTCCGCTCGAAATTCGTCTCGATAGACTTTTACCTGGACGACAATGCAAAGGGCATTCACAAGCTCACCGTTCATGGCCAACAGGACGAGCAACGAGCAGAGGATTTCTTTTTGATCGAGAAAGATGGAACGGCCAAGCTTATTACCGAGCAGAGTGCCGTTCTAGAGAAGATTCCAGCAACATTTCGAACTGTACGCATCTATGCCGACGCCACACCAAAACAGCTTGAAAAAATCCGACCCGCAGCTCGAAATGCAGAGAAGGAGCTTTAATATGAACCTCACGTTTTCAAACAATCTTCTTGCGGCGTATTTGACGGAATTCGTACGCTCGTTTCAAGCGCACTATCCGAATGGATTCCTTGGTCGGACCGCAATACAAAAGTTGGTGTATTTCGGGAAATCTACCGGGGTACCCGTGCCGTGCTCGTTTGAGATTTACAACTACGGACCCTACTCGGACCAAGTAACGTTTAAAATGGATGGTCTGCTCGCCGACGAAATCCTGACTGATGCGAGTTCGAATCCCAAATACTCCAACTACCGACTCAGGAAGAGTAGGGTTCCGTTCTCGTCCGACATCGAAAAAAAAGTGGTGGCCCACCGAAAACAAATCGAGGTGGTGGTCAAAAACCTGGGCAGTTTTAGGCCAGAACAACTTGAGCTGATTGCCACGCTGCACTTCGTCCATCATCGGCTCGAATCGATTCAAGGGAAGAAGCCGCCACAAACATCCGTCTTTGCTGAATTCCACCGAATCAAAGGCGATAAGTTCAGTCGTGCGGAAGTTTCAGCGTGGTATGACGCTCTGAAGAGATCAGGGCTCGCCTAAAATGATGTAGACGATTTTGTGACGGTCATGACTTCAAACTTCAACACCGATCAATAATTTTCAACAAGGAGCGTGCAACAGGTTCAATATCAATCATTTAAAAACTACGCATTTCAATAGATTTCAATAAGCTGCAAAATCTGGTTCGGGACCAGGGGGTCGGAGGTTCAAATCCTCTCTCCCCGACCAATTAATCCCGCCATTTCATTGAATTAGACAACCTCCCGTTTTCGGGATTTGCACAACTTGGGTCCATTTGGGTCCAATCAGCAAATCCTCGACTTTTTGTACTCCTGCGCGAGCATCCGACGGGATTGAATGCAGGTACAATTCGCGGGTGATCTCAGAAGATGAGTGCCCGAGCAATGCCTGCACCGTTCCCAGTGGTGTGCCCACCGCATCCAACAGCGTTGCGTTCGCGTGACGAAGCCAATGCCAGTTCACTCCCACCAATCCGATTTTCGTACAGGTCGGATTGAGCTGGCGATTGAGGAGATTGTGCCGATCAAACGCGCTTCCAGTTTGGGTCGCGAAAATCAAAGCAGTCGGATTCGCGTCGGAGGGTCTTTTCGCCGAGAGAATCTCAATCGCTTTCGCGCCCAATGGAACTGATCGTTTGCTCCGTTGACTTTTCGGCACGTCAAATATCCCGTCGGAAACCGTCCGCGTCACACGAAGCACCGCCCGCCCCAGATCGACATCTTGCCAGCGCACAGCCAGCAACTCGCCAATCCGCAGCCCAGTGAACACGAGCAGATGAGCCAATGCATGGGAAGGTTCCGGTAAAGCGTTGAGGAGTGCCCGAATTTTTTCGGGCGCGATCACTGCTCTCTCTTTTGCCGGACCTCGCCGTGGAAGCTTTGTCTTCCGCACCGGATTGCTTGGGATCAGCTCCGCCATTTCGGCAGCATCGTCGAATGCTTCAATGTGGGCAACACTTCCGGCAACCAATTCGATTCCGCGTAGTCGCGAAACGTG
This sequence comes from uncultured Acidobacteriaceae bacterium, assembly GCA_963775845.1. GTDB lineage: Bacteria > Acidobacteriota > Terriglobia > Terriglobales > Acidobacteriaceae > Acidiflorens. The sequence goes on from CAVZKN010000004.1 coordinate 9,478, forward strand.
CGGCACGAGTTGGGTCGGTATTTTCCCCTGTTGATCGGACGCAACCGGTCGGTCAAAAGCTGTTCGGCCTCCCGTCGAGTCGGGATCTCGATCACGGTTCCCAGAATTTCGGAACAGCGAACGTGTTCCACGCTCCCGTTCGGCCCGCTTACGTCCTCCCACCATCGTGCAACCCACACTTTTTTTCGTTTACCTCGCTTGAAAATAGAACCGTGCTGAAACCTCTTATTTCGAGCCATTCTTCCCCCGGGAATGACCCATTCAGCCGGTTCTGCGTCGAGGCTGAAGGTAACCGTTTGGCTATCGCGAGGCAAGCGGAATTCTCCTCTGATGTTGGACCCAATCCACGACCTCGCGTCTGGCAAATCGCAGGTATTTCCCGATCTTGAAATGGGGGATGCGTTCGATCCCACGGCGGCGCGTTCTTTCGTATACCCATGACACCGGCACCCGCAAGAACGCCGCAATTTCCGCGACCATTGCTAATTCCTGGTCGTAGACCGCATCTGGCAACCCGAGCACACTGGAGTTCGCGCCGCGTAGTATCCGAGCGTGACCTGACCTGATGGACTTGGGTTCAGCAAATCGGTTTCGATGAAGAATCCGTGACCTGCGTCAATGTAGTAGTAGTTCACATCGATGGACGGGCTAAAGGCGACACTCGTCACAGCGTTATTATTCGTGCCTGCGAGCGTGCCGGAGAAGGGCAGGTCGGCGGTTGGTGCTGCGTAGGTACCGGTGAACGGCTGGTCTGGATTCGAACCACCACCCAAGTTGATATCGGTATAGCCGGACAACGAAGGCGGCGAGGTTTCCGAGTTGGCGTTGACCGGGCCGGTACCGTCGTTTTCGCTGCTGGCACCTGATTCCTGGGTAAAGCTGAAGCCGTAATCGCCATTGAAGATGGCCGCCGCAGTTGACTGCGGGTAAGCAATTCCTGTTCCGATGGATTCGTAGTGAAGATCACCGCCCTCGAGAACCAGCGGCGTGTTGTTGCTGCCCGTTCCGGTCAGATAGACAAAGAAATCGGGCTGGTACGGGTGTTTGGGCGCTGGATTGAAGCTGGTGAAAGTTACCGTTGCCCGGCCCGTTCCGCTGGAATCGACGGCGTACGTTCCGGTGAAGGCCGCGCTGATCTGCGCCCCGGTCTGAGTGCTGGGGGGCAACATGTTCAAGTCCAGGAAAGTGTCGGTGTATCCATTCGTGATGTTGCCGCTGCCATCGGCGGTAAGTAATCCGGCTGCGGTTAGAGTGTTCGGCACGGCATTGCCGCCGAACAGGTCAACTCCGGTGACGCCGAAGACGAAGTTGCCGGCGAACGATGCGTTGCTGGTAAACGTTCCGGTGGAAGCTCCCTGGCCGATGGCCGGGCCGGCGGTCAATCCAAATGGGGCGGCATTTGCGGTTGTGTCGTCGGTCTCGATGAGTTTTATTTGGGTGGCGTCGACGATGTAGCCGGTGAATTGGATCGGAATGGGCTTGTTCACGACACCGAACGGCGCCATCAGATTCAACGTGACCGCGCCGAATTGATCGGGAGTGGTCAGCGTTCCTGACAGTCCCAGGCCGGCGGCGATGCCTTTCTTCGCCTGGATTTGATCGATAACGCTGCCATTGCCTGAAATGGTGTTGGGCGAATCGACGTTGAACACACCGCCAAAGGCTACCGGCACCATTTTGACCACGTCGGTGCCGTTCACCACGAAGGCATAACCGCCTGAAGGCGCCGCGGTGCTGGTCTGCAGATCCATGGTTCCGGTGGCAGAGGCTCCGGTGGCTGCGGATCCGAAATCCATCTGGGAAACGAGCGCGTGGGAGGTTGAAAGATAGACGAAGACGAAGGTCTCAACGCCATTGCCGCCTATGTTGCTGTCGTTGGTGTTGATGGTGATCGTGCCTCGCCCATCATTGCCCAGGAAATAGCTACCGGTAAGGTTGGAGTCCGCGAGTGAGGTTGAATAGTTTGCGGTTTGCTCGCCGTTCGTAATGTTTCCGTTGCCGTCGAACTTGAGAGCGGCTGCAAACTGGTAGGGAATCCCGCTTTGAACTCCCTGGAGCTGGAGAATATAGGTGCCAGCCTGAAAGATGCTGTCGAAGGTAGAGACGGTGATGGGGGCAACGACGTTTTGATTCTGATCCTTCGTTGATAGCGCGATAATTTCGACGGCCATGGTGCTGGTGGAGAGGCTTGCCGGGGCGGTATAAGTGGTTGGCGCCGCGCTGGCGGTATGGGTGGCGCTGAGCGTGCCGCACAAGCCGAGCGCGTTATGGGGGTCAGTTGCGCAAGTCAGTTCCCAGCTGACGCCGTCGTTGCTGGGGTCGTTGGTTACCACGGCGGTGACGGTTTCGGAGAAGCCGACATTAATCGAGGCCGCGGGCTCAGGCTGAAAGGCGATGGCAACCTGCGATTGGGGAGGGGCTTGAGGATTCTGCACGTTGGCGGTAACGCCGCCGCAGCCGGCAAAAAATAAAATCAGCGCCGCCGCGAGAGGAAAGAGAATCCATCGTGTGGTTGGTGAAGTCATTGGCCTGTACCCCGCAAATAAATAAATTGCTCAAAACTGCCGCTCGGCTCGGGTGAGTAAATGAGAGCGATCTGCCCAGACTGGAATCCCGTGCCGCCGGGCTTAAAAGTTATCGTTAATGTGCAACTCGCGCCGGGAGCCAGAACGGTTGTGCAATCGTCGGTCTCCGCATAATTGCCGCTGACCGAGAACTTGCCGGTGAAAGTGATCGTCTGCGACAAGCTGGGGTCGTTCAGCAGCGTGATCGTCAAAGGAGAGCTGGTGGTGCCCTTTTTCTGGCTGCCGAAATCCAGGCCCGCGCTGGGCGACATGCGCAGGGAGCTTATTCCATTCGTCTTCAGTTCGACCGGGAAACGTCCACTATCGATTTCGCAATCGCTCGTGATGCCGTCGAGAGAACTGCACTCTACGGTGTTCAGTTCGAGGTAAAAATCCAAACCGAAGCTGCCAATGTTGGTGTCGGGCTGCGGCACAAACGCGATTTGCAGGCTGCACGATTGTTGTGGAGCGAGGTTGGTTCCGGTGCAGGTGTCGGCCGAGATCTGGAGGTTTGGCAGCCGTGTCTGGGGATCGCTGTCGCAGCGGTATTGGAGGGTCGCAGGAGTTGTGCCCAGGTCCGGGTTGATGTTAAAGGTGCCACCAGTTCCGTTCGAAACGACTTGCAGGCCGGCAACCGGGCTGCTGAATGTTCTCAGGTAAGGAAGCGTAAGTGGCCCAGCGAGGTTCTGCGGGTTCACGCATGGGTATCGCCCCAGAATCTGCACCGGATTCGCGCCGTTGTTGGTGAAGGTCAGCGTTTGCGGAAGACTGGTTTCGCCCAACGCTTCTGCGCCGAAGTCGAGTTCGTGGGTGGAGGGTTGCATGGCACTCACGCCTGTGCCGGTGATGGGCACAGAAAAGGCGTTATCCTGGTCGGGGGTCACCGGGCTGTTAACGGTCAGCGACGCGGCCAGTGGGAACGGACACCATTCGGGCGGCGCGCCGGAAATGCTTGGCGGTGCGGGAAATGGAAGCCACGGGCAGCTCTCCTGTGGAGAAAAGCTCACGGTGATCACGCAGGACTGGCCTGAGGCGAGATCGAAAGGCTGACCTTGCGACGGTGCGCCGCCGGTGCCGCAAGTATCCGTCTCAGTGAAGTTCGGCAAACCGTTGAAGTCAGTAATTTCGTTACTGCCGAACAGAGGACTGTCACTGAAGTTGGCAAAACTCAATGTAAGTTTGTTCAGCGCTGAGCCGGTGTTATTGGCGAGTGCGACTGTCTGCGCGCTAGCGGGTGAACCCAGCGTTTGAGCCGGGAAGACGATTGCGGCCGGAGTCAGGGTTATGGGTTGCTGGCACGCGGTTGTGTTATTCAATGCCAGGCAGATATTTCCGTAATCTCCCGCAGTACTTTTTCCGGCAAGATTGCCCGGACAGCTCGAGGATGCCACCAGGTAAGAAGGTTCGAGAGGCGCTTGTGGGCCTTGGAGAACATATCCGCCTGCTGTGGAGACAAAGTTGACCGGGTAGACGTCCGTGCTGGCAACCAAACTGGCTGGTTGGCCAATCTGGCCTACGGTCGCTCCGTCGGTGTTGATAATCTGCAGCAGCACGGAATTGCCGCTGATCTCGCCATTGACCGAGACCGTCGAAAAACACGGATAGTCGCTCAGGTTCGTGAGCGGATCGATAAAGGTGAGAGTGCCCGTGACCGTGGCATTGCTGGCTCCGATGTTCTGCCCTTGCGTCAACGAGCCCGAGACCACGAAGTCCTGATTGTTCTGGTCAGTAAAGATGTCAGTGCTATGAAAGGTTCCCTGGATCGATCCGGTCAGCGGCGGCACGAGGGTCGCACTCCATTGCAGACTGGATTGAGCCGTTCCACAAGGCGTCGTGCCATCCTGCGCGGTTCCGGCGGTGGATGAGTATGTGCCCATCATGGTCGAACCGTCGGAACTCAGCGTCCCCGTGAAAGTAAAAGTCTGGCTGCCCGCCGCGGCGGCGAGATTCACGCTTTGTCCACTGACCGTGCCGGTGATGGCGGCTGCACCGCCGTTGCAAGGGTTCGTGAGTGGAGGCTTGATGTTCGCGCCGGTGATGGAATAGACCGCAGCCCCGGTCACAGCGTCCTTGCTTTGCAGAAGAAAGCCTCCCTGTAGGCCGCCGGTGAACGAACCGTCGGATGGAGGCGCGAGCGTGAACTGCCAGTTACCTGAGACTGCTGCGCCGTTTGCGGAGTTGCCGGAAGAACTGCCTCCTCCGCACGCCGAGAACATCATTATTATTATCGTTGCCGCGAGAATGGTTGCGACGGGCAAGGCGAATCGGCGGCGCGGCGGTGCAGCATTATCGCGACGTGGCATTCGTTCTTTATTCCATCTGTCCATGATGTTCAACGTCCCGGATCCTGAAAAATATGTGCGCGCGAGTTCGGATCAGTCTGTTCGCGATCACGCTGGGCGATATCGAAATCGGTTTCACGAGCGGGACCAGAGTCCGGCGCAAGACCGGCGCCAGAAATTGGTGCGGTCAAGATCAAGTCGTTGTTTGGACTGTTCACGCTGAGCATTGCCGTGAGCGGGGCGGGACACTGTGCTGGAGGCGTCCCAGGCGCGCACGTCTCAAGCGGGGCAAAGTTGATCGTGATCACGCAGGATTGCGCAGCCAGCAACTCAAACGGCTGTCCCAGAGAAGGGTAGCCATTGATGCCGCAATTATCCGTCTCGGTGAAATTCACCGCGCCACTGGTGTTTGCCAGATTGATGCTGAGACCTCCGATGCTTGCGCTCGAAGCGTTCGCCAACGTGGTGTTCAGCATGCTCACGGGCGATCCCACGGTCTGCGCGGGGAAACTCAAGGCGGCCGGAGTCAACGTGAGCGGCAACGCACAAGGGTTGGCGGTTCCCAGCGCCAGGCAGATATTGCCGTAGTCGCCAGACGTGGTTGTGCTGGCGAGTCTGCCGGGGCAGCCGGTCGTGGCAACCATGTAGGATGGGCCCGCTCCATTCAGAACATACGTACCCTGCACCGAGGTGAAGGTGACCGGGTTAATGCCGGTCACTCCGTTAGAGCCGGGTAGTTCGCCGATGTCGCCCCAGATCGATCCATCAGAGCCGAGGATCTGGAGGTTAACGACGTTGCCGCTGATCTGGCCGCTGACGATTGCGGATGCGAAGCAGGGATAGTCGCTCAGATTCGTGGATGCATTGATAAAGCTCAGATTGCCGGTAACAGTGGCGTAGGCGGCGCCGGAGTTGGCTGCCTGGCTGAGTGCGCCGGTCACGAGGAAATCCTGCTCGTTCAATCCGGCAGCGCCGCCCGTGCTCTTGAAGCTGCCCTGGACCGGCCCGGTGATTGGGGGCACCAGATTCGCAGTCCATTGCAGTCCATCCTGCACGGTTCCGCAGGGACTGCCGTCCGCCGCACTGCCGGCGGTCGATGAGTATGTGCCCACCATCGTCGTGCCATCGAAGGTCAGTTGTCCGGTGAGAGTAAAAATTTGAGTTCCGGCTACCGCAGTGAGGGTTACGCTTTGACCGTTGATCGCTCCCGTAATTGCGGCCGATCCGCTGTTGCAGGGATACGGCAGACCGGGCAAGAAGACGGCATAGGTTGCCGAACCTGTCGCCGAAGTGCTGTTCTGCAGTAGAAATCCACCTTGTGGGCCACCGTAGAATGATCCGTCGGGCGCAGGCGCCAGAGTGAACTGCCAGTTTCCGGCCAGCGTCACATTGTTGACGGATGTCGCGGAACTGCCGCCTCCGCATGCGGAAAGCATCAGCGTTGCGGCGACTATCGTCAGCAGCAGACCGTTTGCGCGTGCTGCGTGAGGCTGGCGAAAATGCAGCGCACGCTGTCTGCGACCCGGCGTTCGAATTTTCGTCTGTTTGAGCATGATCATTCCACGTTTTAGAAACCCAGCTTCAGACCCAACTGGATGGTGCGCGGACGATGCGCATCCAGCGGGTGCAAGAACGAGGCTCCGGTAACGCAATCTCCTCCGCCGCCGCTGCCCTTGAAGCCAGCCGAGTACGCCGGGCCCGCATAGCAACTGATGATGTTGTATCCGCTGCTTCCTGGATTGTCTGGATCGTAAATCCGGAACTGGGTGTGATTCAGAATGTTGAAGGCTTCAGCGCGGAATTCAAGATCGCCTGACTCGCGGATCTTGAAATGTTTGAGCAGCGCCAGATCGAAGTTTGTGCGCCGGGGATTATTCAGGAAATTCCGGCCGGCATCACCGAAAGTCAATCCCCGCGGAGCCACGAATTGCGAGGGATTGCCGATAAGTGGGCCTATGCTTTGAGTATTGTTGCCCGGTGAGGGCAATCCTTTCATAACGTCGGGGAAGGATTCGGCAATACCCAGTCCGCTGGAAACTCCGGCATTGTCAGTGAGCGAGATTCCGGTGTTGCCCGCGCTGTTGATCACAGTGAAAGGTGTTCCAGAGGCAATCAGGGTCACGCCGGAAAGCTCCCAGCCATCAATAAACTGACCCGCCAGCCCCGAACAGCAATGGGAGTGGGTTGGGCCGGTGGCGGTGGGCGCAGTTCCTGGGTCTTCCTTTACTTCGTTGAGCCAATCGCTGAAGCGGCCGAGATCTTTGAGCGGCAGCCGATAAACGTAGCTGATGTTGAGCAGATGACGTTCATCGAAATTGGAGCTGGCCTTGTTCTCGCGCAGATCATAAGAATTAACGAGGACGGGATCGCTGCGATCGGAAGCATCGTCGATGGAATGACTGTAGGAGTAGGAAACTCCGAGCGTGAACGGTCCACTGGTGTGCCGCATGGTGCCCTGCACGGCGTGATAGGTCGAGTCAGCGACATTCTGCAGAGAGAGAACTCTCCCCAGGCCCGGGTACGGCCGGCCGGGAAGAGAATTTACGTTCCGGATATTCGGATTCGTGCATGCCGCCTGCAAATGTACATAAGCACTGTTGGGATCGGTACTCGGCGTCACCGTGGTTCCGTCCTGCAACAGGAATGCGGTCTGGCCGTCGCCCGGATCAGAAGTTGGCGAATTCGGCGGAGGGACGGTGCAGTCGGTAATGGTCAGCGGTTCGTTCGGTACGAATGGGTTTGCGCCGGTAAAGGGGCGCAGTTGATTAATCTGACGCTCGACCGTGAGATGTGTTCCTTTGCTCCCGACATAAGCAAGATTGACGATCAGGGCGCGAGACAGTTCGCGTTGCACGCCAAAGCTCCACTGCTGTGCATACGGCCAGATGGCATGCGTGGGAATGGAGGTGACATCCAAAGGGAACACGGAACTAGCGGCTGGCGGAGTTCCACCCTGCAGACTTGTGCACGCGCTGTTGTTTGGATCGAACGCAGATCCGTAGCCGACGTTGCCGATGCAGGGATAGCTGACGGGAAGTTGCTGCGTCATGCTGAGCACGACCGGGGCGCTGGCTTCGAGAGATCCGGTGTTGGATTCGTTGCCAGTGCCATGTTCGAAGAAGATGCCGTACCCGGCGCGGATCGACGTCTTGCCGTCGCCCCACGGATCCCAGGCAAAACCGATGCGCGGCGCAGGGTTGAACAGATGTCCTGACATGCAGCTTGCGGGCGTGCCACTCCTGCCGCATTGAACCAGGCCCAGGTCACTGACTACCCCCGGGTCGAGCTGGAAGGTAACAGGATTGAATCCCAGGGCAGTCGAGCCGGCACTCTTATCCAATAGCGTGCCGTAGATCTGGTCGACCGCAAATCGGGAGGCATTGAATCGGGGCGCTTCCCAGTTCCACGCGTTGCGGTTCTTCTCGCTGAAGGTGCCGAACAGACTTATTCGCAAGCCCAGATTCACAGTAAGTCGGGGAGTTACTTTCCAGTCGTCCTGCAGATAGGGTTCGGCGATTTGAAAACGTTGATAGTAGCGATGCTTGGCGGAATCCTGGGTGAAGCTCTGAATAAATCCCTGGGGAATGCTATGCGCGTTAGCGTCTGATTCCACCAGGAAATCAGCAAAGGAGTTGCCCGTGCTGTGGGCGAGATTGCTGAAGGTCAAAAGGCCTTGCGTGTCGCCCGAAGCCGCGCCGATGGCGTTATTATCCTGGTTGCGCTGCGAGTACACATATTGCGCGCCGAAGGTGAGCGTGTGTTTGCCGATGGCCTTACCCACGTCGTCGCGCACTGAGTAAGTGGGACTGGTATGTCCCCATGGCATGAAGGAGGGATCGGCGGCAAATCCCCTGCCCCCATAAGCGGCGTTCGTACCTAGAAGAGCGACTCCCGGCATCTTGCCGCCAAATCCATTGTTGAAGATGTAACCCATCGCGCATTGCGGGAACCCGGTGACTGGGTCGATGCTGAGGGCCGGGTTGCATTGCCCCGGCGCCGATGGATCGGAAACCAGGGGTTGATTCAGAGTGGGGTCGCGTTGGAAGCGGGCGCCGCCCGGTCCGTTGTGGTCAGTGAGAGTGATCGCCGAATTGCTGTAGCTGACCACGATATCGTTGAGAAGAGTGGGAGAGACGGTGTGGGTAAGTCGCGCTACCAGGCTTGTACCGGGCCCATCGAAAACGTTCTGGACGGTAGGGAACGTTCCCGCCGAGGGGTAGTTGATGCTCAGATAGCTCCACTGCGGGGTCAGCACCGTCGTATGCCACGAGTCGTGAATGTAGCGAAAGGAAACTTTTAACTTGTCGGTCAACGCATGATCGATGCGGAATAATTCTTCGCGCCAGTATGTGTAAGGAGAAACGGTGGCGTCATAACAGCGATTAGGATCGCTGGGATCGGGACTCGCTGGATTGTAATTAGCTAAAGTGACATTGCAGCCAAAGGGGGCGTTCGGCAGCGGGATCAGGTTCGAATTCAAGATCGCGATGGCGCTCTTGTCGACGCTGAGTGAACTTAATGTCAAGGGGCCTTGCAAATGCAGTAAGGGAGTAAGTCCACCCGCCCCCGAAGCTTGCACTGATGGGCAGTCCGGGAATTGACTACGCAGGAACGATCCCGAGTTCAACGGACAAACGTCTGTGAAATCGAAGTCGCGATAAGTGACGCCATTGAAGGTTTGCAGATTGCTCTGCACGCCCTGCGGCGTCAAAATCAGGCCGCGCTCTTTCAGTCCGGGCACGGCCTGGTTGTATTCGGTGGGAGACTTTTCGAGGCGGAATTCCTCGGAGTAGAAAAAAAACGTCTTGTCTTTTCTTGTGTAGACGTGAGGGATGTAGAGCGGCCCGCCGATGGTGCCTCCGAAATCCTGCCGGCGATAGAGTGGAGCATGTTCGCCAATCGTCGGACCGGGAACGAAGGATCCCGGCGCTGGCGGAGCGGTATAGATAGTGTCGAAATAATTGCGCGAGTTAAACACTTCGTTGCGCAGGAACTCGTAGAGATTTCCGTGCCACTGGGGAGTGCCTGACTTGGTCGTGACCTGGACTGTTCCCGACGCCGTGCGGCCGTACTGCGCGCCATAATTCGAGGTAAGCACCTTCACTTCCTGAATCGCATCGAGGCTGGGATAAACCATCAACGTGCTGGACGCGCCATTCAGCCCGGTGTTGAGCACGTCGCTGCCATCGACCTCGAACGTGTTGTACTCAACGCGGCCGCCATTCACGCTGTATTTCACGCTGCCCACCACGCCGACCTTGGCTTCGTCCTGCCCGGTCTGGTTGCTCACGCCGGGTGCGAGCGCGACCAGTTGCGTGAAATTGCGGCCGTTGAGTCCGATGGAGACCACTTCTTTTTGAGTGATCGTGCCGGAGACGCTGGACGTCTCCGTCTCCACCTGCCCCACGCTGCTCGATTCCACATTCACTTCGGTCTTTTCGCCCGCTGGCTCCAAAGGAGCGTCGAGCGTTAATTCGAGGCCCGCCGTCAGCGCGATATTGTCGAAGACTTTCGGTTTGAAATTAGGAGAAGTTACGGTGAGTGTGTAGGTGCCGGGAGTAAGTCCGGTGAACGAATACTCTCCCTTGAGATTGACCGGGTTTTCAAATTTCTCGCCGGCCGCGCCAGTTAATGCGGCTTTGGCGGTGGAGACGACAGCGCCGGTCTGATCGGTCGCTGTGCCGCTGATCGCGCCTTTGGCTCCGGCAATTTTGTGGGCGCCACCCGGCTCCGCCTGCGCGAAGCCTTCACTCTTGGCGCTCGGCGGCTTCATGGTGGCATTCAGAGCCAAATTCCGCCCGGGCTTGAGCGAGATGTTCTCGAAGACAACGTCATCCACACCGGCGGCCGACACAGTTAAGGTGTAAGACCCCGGGAAAAGTCCACTAACTGAGTATCTTCCGTTCTCATCGACCTGGATGGCGAGCCTCACGCCATATTCGCTGGCGAGAACCGCTTTGGCGTCGGAAACTGCGGCACCCTTTGAATCAGTAACTTTTCCGGAAATGGAGCTTCTATCATCCGCGGTCGGCGACTGCGCATAAGTTGTCCCCAACCAATGTCCGAAAGATATGAGTATCAGGACACTAATGGCCCGAAGAAAAAAGTAAGGCGCGAAAAATCGCACACCGATCGCTCCAGAGTCCTATGCAATTTGAATGCAATGGCAAGCGGGGATTGTATATGCCTGATCAACAACGCAAGGTTAAGGAATTGTGAATTTGAAGGTTACGGAATTTTAACTAACTTGTCACACAGCCTTAATATCGCGCGGCAAACCAGCAGATAGACTCGGCCTGCTATTCAAAATTCGCTGCGGTGACTTGCCAGGCTTGGAACGGTAAGTCAGCCTAGCCCAATAGATCGAACCGGTAGCCGACACTCCCGCGTTTTCTACCGGCAGCTTTCCTGCGTGTGGCACAACGCCCCATGTGTGAGAACAGAGCTTTTTCAACATCCCGAAAGGAACACTAACTATGCCGCGTATGAAATCGATATTCGTATTGTTCTTGCTGGCAGTGGTTATGGCGATCGCGCCGATGGCGCTGGCCACAACCACGGTGGAAGTAACCCTTGCCGGATCGTCCGGTGTATGGCAGGCAATGGCGGTAGGAACCTATAATTACTGCAACAGCCTCGACGCTGGTTGTGGTCACTGGAGCAGCGCAAGCAATGCTATCAACCTTAGCGACACTCGCCTGACGCCCACCGTTGTCGATCCCGGCACCCTGTGGGTTGTATGGAATTCGAACGCCACGAAGGTATGGTCTTTCATCAAGGTAGACAGCGTCGTGGGAGACCGTTGCTATTTCGCTCAGCCGCACTGCAACGTCAACGCCACCCTGGCCAATCTCTCGGGCAGTGGCTCGCAGCAGATTTCTGCTGCTCTCTGGGGAAATGACCAGGCTTTGCCGTCCAACATACAATCCCTGTTTACTAGCGGAACGCTGGTGAACGCGGCCGCTACGGACATTCGTCCAGAAGATGGCGCCTTCGCAATTTGCCGCGCCAATTCGATTCTCGGCGCCGGATCGGCCAGCACAAACGGCGATAACCTTGACGGTCTTGGCTACAACTCGGTCAACGCCTCGGGCGCTTGTCCGGCGAGCGGCCTCGGTTCGGGCGCGTATCTGGGAACTCCGTTTAAGAGCGGCTACCCAGGAAGCACTGGAATCGCCAACACTGTCGCCTTCAACATCAAAGGTAAGGATCCCATCACCGGTACAAGCATTCCTGCATTTTCGGCTATACCCATCGGTGCTTATCCAGTTGTGTTCGTCATTGAGCGTGACAAAGGTCAGCTCGGCCATCTAACGAGCGTCAGTGAAGAGGGACTGCAAGCGGCGTTCTCGGGCACCAATTGTGACGCCAGCGCGTTCGGCCAGCCGGCGGGCGGCATTGGCATCTTTCTTCGCGAGGCGCTATCGGGAACCATGAACACCACCGAAGCAACCGTATTCCGTCAGCCCACCGTGTACCCTGCGGCGACTGGCTTCAGCGGCGTCCTCGGCGTAAGCCAGGAAGCTAACGTAGGAACCAACAATCCTTTGGCAGCGCAGTCCGGAACTTGCTTGAGTGGCGCCGGCGGGCGCTATCGTTCTATTGGTTCAGGCGAAGAGGTCAAGTGGGTGCTGAACTCCGGCAAGAATCTGGGGACGGACGGCATCGGTTACACGTTCTTCAGCTACGGCAACGTGAGTTCAGTGGCCAACAACTCCGCTTACGCCTACGCGATGCTGGATAACGTCGACCCGATTTTTACCAGTTTCGGAGCCCAGAATTCGACCGGAGTGGGATATGACCCCGGCCAACCGGCCACCGCAGCCGACCCGGGCATGCTGCCGGCTGCAGCGAACCTGCCTTCAGCTTGCGCGCATGCTTTTCCTTGTCCCGAGAATCAAATCTGGAAAGGCGGCCTGTCATTCCCCAACGTGCGCAACGGGAGCTACCGCTCATGGTCGGAGATTCGACTGGTGAGCAACGGGACTATTCTGACCAACGTTAAGGCCCTGATCAAGGGCGCACAAGTATCCGCAGTCGACCAGGTCCCTGACTTCGTTCCGGCCGTAAAAACAATCGGCACAACCCAGACCGATCCCGGTCTCCTGTTAGTTCGTTCGCACTACCAGCAGGAAGATGGAAATGGCACCCTTATTGGTGCTGTTCCGGTAAACAAACCCACCGCGGATGCTGGCGGCGACATGGGCGGAACGATCCTCCCGTGCGCAACCGCTACGACTTGCTCGACGACTACGCAGGATGTCAACAGTAACGGCGGTCTGCAGGTAAGGCCGTAACTGAACCGAGTGTTGATAAAAAACAACAAGGCGGGCCATGCGACATTGGCCCGCCTTCGCTTCGTCTACCAGACTAGCCGGGAAAAGAAAGTAATGTTCGATCATTTGTCATTCGCATTCACCAGGCCCATTCTCGTTGGCGTGCTGTTCACTCTCGCAACCTTAATCTCGGCCCAAACGCGGCCGAGCGTTCCGTCCCCGTCGGCGCCCGTCGATCCGCGCTTCCAGGACGTGCACGAGGACTGGACCACACCGGCCATGAACACAACTCACTTGCTGCCGGTAAAGGCGCTTCGCGGATACGTCGACGAAAAACCGCAGTACTCGGTCGAGTTTCTTCGGCTGCAGTGGCGAGCGGGCGATCCCATTGATGTCTACGTGATGCGGCCGAAGGGAGCAAGGAAACCTCCGGTGATCCTATATCTCAACGGCTATCCTACCGGCGAAGCTGTCTTCAGGAACGATGCTTACGAAGACCTTGTGGCTGGACAGGGTGTTGCCGCCGTGGGCTTCCTTTCCGCGCTTACGGGCACTCGCTATCATAGTCGCCCGATGAAGGAGTGGTTCCTCAGCGAACTGCAGGAGAGCCTCTCGACCTCGGCGCACGACGTGCAAATGGTGCTCGACTATCTGGACACGCGCGGCGATCTCGATATGAACCGAATTGGAATGTTAGCGCAAGGGTCCGGAGCAAGCATCGCGATCCTGGCGTCAGCGGTCGATCTTCGCATCAAGGTGCTGGAAGCGCTCGATCCGTGGGGAGATTGGCCGGCATGGATCGCGACCTCTCCGTTCGTGCCGGCGGACGAACGCGCCGACTATGTGAAGCCTGAGTTTTTGAAAAAAGTGTCCACACTCGATCCAGTTGAATGGCTGCAGAAAATTCAAGCGAAGAAATTCCGGCTCGATATTGAGTGGTTCGACCCCATCACACCGCCAGCCGTTAAAGACAAGCTACGCGCTGCTGCTCCCGGTGGCACAGAAGTGATGCTGTACAAGAACATGGAAGAATTCAAGCCCGCTTTTCAGGACGGCAAGAACCTGCAATGGATTCAGCACGAGTTGCAATCGATTCCAGAACCAACTGACGCCCGTCCTCCCTCGGCTACGGAAGTTGCGCAACCGCGTCAATAGGCAAGGTTGCCTGTCGGGCCAAATTCATCCTCTTTTAACACTGCCGCAACACAGTCGCTCCAGTGTGGAGGCCTGTCAATCCAAAGAATTTTTCAGTTGCAACTCTCAAAGAGCTCGTGAGGCGCACCCTCATTCGTTCGCCCATCACAGAACTCTCCTTCCATGGCATCATCTCTCCGCCCCCTTCGGGCCGAAATTGTAACCTATGTCTCCGGAACGTTCTGTTACCTATGTCTCGGAACGGACACAATAGCTTCCGAATCCACCCGTCCGTTTTACCTGCCGTTCATTGCGGCTGCAACGCCATTCGCACGATTTTGTCGTGCGCCTCGCGCATGTCCGCCACTAAGGATAATTAATGATGCCCCGAATTATCGGAATCGGGGTAAAATGCTCCGGAGTGTGGCGCCAGCATCGTCCGTCCGCCAGAATGCAGGAGCGGGGCTGAAGCCTGGATGGGCCGTGGCACCACGGGGCGCGCCGACCATGACCGGCAACAATGATTCCACTATTGCATCGCTGGCTGACGCGACCGAGCGGGGTGACCGTTCCGCTGCAGACGCGCTTTTCGCGGCGCTCTATTCGGAGTTGCACCGGCTAGCTCGTCGCGAACTGGCAAAACAAGGTGTGGCCTTGGGTTTGAGCGCCACCACGCTCCTCCACCAGGCTTATCTTGATATGGCCGAGCGCGAGGGCCCCGCCTTTCCCGACCGTGCCCGCTTCATGGGTTACGCGGCGCGAGTGATGCGAGGTCTGATTATCGACCACGCGCGCAATCGGCAGGCGCAGAAGCGCGGGGGCTTATTCGAGATTACCTCGTTGACCACTGACGTGCTCGAGAACCCTGTCGACTATCTCGAGCTGGAGCGCATCGGTGAGGCGCTTGACGAACTCGGCAAGACGGAGCCTTCTCTAGCCGAGATCGTGGACTTGAAGTTTTTCTGCGGCTTTGCCTTTTCGGAAATCGCTGCTATGCGCGCCGTCTCGGAGCGAACGGTGCAGCGCAACTGGGAGAAAGCACGAATTTATCTGCATCGCAACCTTCGCGAGAGTACGCCGCTATGAGGTGCCCATGCCCGCGCTCGATCGCGACCGATGGCAGGAAATAAGTCCTTACCTGGATGAGGCTCTGGCCATGCCGCCGGAGGAACGGGCTGGCTGGCTGGCCTCCCTGCGCGAGAGCAGCCCCGAGTTGGCAAGCCGGGTCGAAGCCTTGCTGGCCGAGCACCGCCTTCTAGAGGAAGCCCATTTCCTCGAACATTCCCCTTCTCTACCGCCAGAGCCTGTGCTGGCAGGGCAAAGCTTCGGCACTTATACACTGATCTCCGCCATCGGCCACGGTGGCATGGGTAGCGTCTGGCTGGCCCGTCGCAACGATGGACGCTTCGAACGCAAGGCAGCGGTCAAGTTGCTGAATCTGGCTCTGATGGGGCAAGGCGGCGAGGAACGCTTCAAACGGGAAGGCCGGATACTCGGCCAGCTGAATCATCCTCATATCGCGGAACTGCTGGACGCTGGCGTGTCATCCGGGGGGCAGCCATATCTTGTTCTTGAATATGTCGACGGCCAGCACATCGATGTCTATTGTGACCAGCATACTCGGAACCTCGAGGCGAGAATCCGTCTGTTTCTCGACGTGTTGGCCGCAGTCGCCCACGCTCATACCAACCTGGTGGTTCACCGCGACATCAAGCCCTCGAACGTGCTGGTCACCAGCGACGGCCAGGTGAAGCTGCTGGACTTTGGCATTGCCAAGCTTCTGGAAGATGAAGCTCAGCCGGGAGCGGCAACCCTGCTCACCCGCGAAGCGGGATCATCCTTGACCCCTCGATATGCGGCGCCAGAACAGATCACCGGCGAAGCAGTCACTACCGCAACCGATGTTTATGCCCTGGGCGTGCTCCTGTTCGTGCTGCTGACGGGACAGCACCCAGCCGGCCCAGGTCCGCATACCACCGCGAAGTTGCTCAAGGTCATAGTGGAGACTGAACCGCCGCGCATGTCTACCATCGTCGCGCGCGGCAGCACTGAAGCCGAAGCCGCCGCTTCGAAACGTGGCGCAACGGCTGAGCGGCTCCGTCGCCGCTTGCGGGGTGACCTCGATACCATCGTGGCTAAGTCCCTCAAGAAGAATCCTCGGGAGCGCTACGCCTCGGTAAATTCGATGGCCGAAGACCTGGGCCGCTACCTTCGCCACGAACCCATTCGGGCCCGCCCTGACGCGGTGGCATATCGAGCGGCCAAATTCCTGCGGCGATATTGGCTCCCGGTATCGGCGGCGGCGCTCGTGATCGCCAGCCTCTCCGCCGGACTGTATACGGCAAGCCACGAGCGCGCCATTGCGGAGCGGCGATTCAGCCAGCTCCGGCAACTGTCTAATAAGATTTTCGCCCTCGACGAAGACATTCGCAATCTGCCGGGTTCAACTCAGGCCCGGCAGCGTCTGGTTTCGGCCGCTCTCGAATACCTCGATGGCTTAGCTCCCTCCGCCCACGGCGACCTGGAACTCAGCCAGGACATCGCCGACGGCTATTGGCGCGTGGCTGGCGTTCAAGGCGTTCCCACTCAGCTGAACCTGGGCGAGCCGGAGAAGGCCGAGGCGAGCATGAAACGCGCGGACGAATTGACCGAAGCGGTACTTGCGTCGCGTCCCACAGACCGGCGCGCGCTGCTGCGCTCGGCGGGGATCGCAGAGGAACGAATGATCCTGGCGCAGGAAGAGCACCGCGACGCGGACGCGATCGCATACGCCGGCAAGGCCTCCCATCGCCTGGATGAGTTTCTGCGATCCGGGGATGCTACAGATTCGGAACGTATCAAAATTTCTTCCGAGTACGGGAACATGGCTCTGGCGCACCTCAACATGCACATGTACGCGGAGGCGGCTCCTTTTGCTCAACGAACCGTGGAAGTAATCCGGCCAATAGCGTCTGCCCAATATCTCGTGGCCCAGGGGCTGAGTTTGCTGGCCAGTGCGCTGCGCTCTCAGGGTAATTTGGATGGCGCCCTGCAGGCCATTCAGGAAGCGAGAAAGATTTCCGAGCAGGCGGTGTATCCGAATCCCACCACGCGCATGCTGGATGAGTATGGAATATTCCTGCGCCAGGGTTTGATTCTGGGAGAGGACGGCGATGTCAATCTGGGCCGGCCCGCGGATGCAATCGAGCCTCTCGACAAAGCATTCCACACCACCGAGGAGTTCGCGGCTAAGGATCGCAACGACGCCGTCAGCCGCATGCGTGTCGCCTACTCAGGAGTAGCACTGGGCAATGTCTTGCGCCAGCGCGATCCTCAGGGAGCGCTCGCCGTGTATGACCTGGCCCTGAGCCGGGTCGGCGAGGTCCGGAACAGTTTGCCTGCGAGGCGCTCTCAGGCGACGCTGCTGGCGAGTTCTTCCTACGCACTGCTGGCCCTGCACCGGGGCCCGGAAGCTATACGCCGGATTGAGAGTGCATCTTCGATTCTGCACGAGACGAAAGATCTTCCAGCACAAGCCATCAAGCTCGACAGCGACGCGTATGTCGTTTCCTGTGCCTGGGCGGACTATCACGCGGCAGAGGGAAATCTCGATCGAGCCGTCGCTCTCTACGAGCAATTGCTGGCCAGAGTCATGGCCGCCAACCCGCAAGAATTCGACGACTTGCGAAACGCGCCCAAGCTCTCCCTTCTGTATGAAAAAGTGGCTGGCGTTTATCGCCGCACTGGCGCGATTGCGAAGGCAAGCGCCACGGAAGCACGCCGGGTAGACCTTTGGCAGCGCTGGGACAAAAAACTGCCCGATAACGCCTTTATTCGCTGGGAACTTGAGGCCACAAGGCTTGAATCCGGCCCGAAACCCATTACATCTGCGGCCAAATGAACTAATCCGCACCGAAATTTTCTGCAAGTTCCCTGTTTTGTCTGTCGTCTTTTGCCCTTCGTTTTCGATATCCCAATAGAAGCCGTTCTGAATCGGCAACGGAGAAACAATCATGAAAAATCGACAATTGCAGGTTCTATCAGTGCTGGCTCTGTGCTTCTGTTCCTGGGTGGGCGCCTATGCCCAGATCACCCCAAGCCAGGACGCATTCACTAACAGTGCCAGTCCTTCGACAAACTTCGGCGCCAATGTGCTGCTCAGCGTGGATGGCGCCACCGAGATCTCTTACATCCAATTCAACCTGGCGTCGATTCCAAGCGGTGCCAGCGTCAGCAAAGCCACTCTTAAGCTGTACGCGCACACGGTCACTACAGCCGGCAGTTTCAATGTTGATTTCGTCAACGGCAGCTGGGCGGAGGGCACGATTACCACCAGCCTTTCGCCAGCGCTGGGCGGCGCGATTGCCTCGAACGTGTCGATTACGAAGGCGGAGAAGAACCAGTTCATCCTGGTCGACATTACGTCGGCAGTACAAGCGTGGCTGAGCGGGAGTCAGGCGAATGATGGCATCGCTTTGGTGGCGAATGGCTCATTCAACGCCAGCTTTGACAGCAAAGAAAGCACCACGACCAGCCACGCGGCAGAGTTGGATGTTGTGTTTGCCGGAGGGGCCGGCACGATCACCGGAGTGCTTACCGGTTCGGGCAGCGGCTTGACGGGAGGCGGCACCAGCGGAACGCTCAACCTCAGTCTGAGCACGGCCTGCGCTTCCAAACAAGTATTGCAGTGGACCGGTAGCGCCTGGGCATGTTCGAACGCCGGCACTGGCACCATCACCGGCGTGACGGCGGGCACGGACCTGACCGGAGGCGGCACGAGTGGGACGGTCACCTTGAATCTGGATACCACCAAGGTTCCCCAGTTGACCACCGCCAATACCTTTACCACGAATCAGACCATTGTGGGTTCCACCACCTCGGCATTCGCATTGACCGTTGCCGAGCCAAACTATCAGGGCATTCTTATAGAAGGGGCGGAAGCGAATGTCGGAGCCGCCTTGGAACTCCAGACTACCGGAGCGGGCGGAATGTTCTGGCAAATTCTGAATACCGGCGCTGGCGCGGCGCAGAAAGCGAACAAACTGAACTTTCGCAATGACAGCACCGGATTGGATGTCATGACCTTGTTAGCCAACGGGCAGGTGGGCATTGGGACATCGGCGCCAGCCGCCAACGCTTGGTTGGAAGTCCTCGCACCCCAGAATGGCGGCTCCGCCGGATTAGATGCCAACGGAACTAGCGGCATTCTGGCCATGGGAGCCACCAATCCCAGCGGCGAGAACGCTGGCGGATCTGGAGTCATCGGCATGGGCGGGCACGGGCTAGCGTCCGATGGCGGCGGCGGGGTCTTCCAAGGCGGATCTGGCTCGTCCTCTGGCGATGGCATCTATGCGCAACCCGGCTCCAACGGTTTCGCTCTCGCGGGCAACTTCACTGGGGATGTGAGCGTTAGCGGAACACTGACTGCGGGCACGAAGCGCTTCAAAATCGACCATCCGCTCGATCCCGCCAACAAGTATCTGGTCCACACCTCGGTCGAATCGTCGGAGATGATGGACATCTACACCGGAAATGTCACCACCGATGCGCAGGGCGAGGCCAGAGTGCAGTTGCCGGACTGGTTCGAGGCCCTCAACACCGACTTCCGTTATCAGTTGACGGTGATCGGGCAGTTTGCACAGGCCATCGTGTCGAACGAAGTTCAGAACCATGAATTCGCGATTCGCAGCAGCGTGCCGAATGTGAAGGTCTCCTGGCAGATTACCGGCGTGCGTCAGGATGCCTACGCCAAGGCAAATCCAATGGTCGTGGAAGAAGAGAAAGACCCGCGATTGAAGGGCTTCTACCTGCATCCGGAACTCTACGGCGCGCCAGCCGAGAAACAGACCGAATGGGCTCGCCATCCGCAGACGATGAAGATGCTGCAAGAACACAAGAGATGACGCAGACCAATCGTACTGCGTTAGTGAATCCGTAACTCAACAACTTAAACCCCGGCGCGGCCTGCTGACTGCGCCGGGTATATCGATCCAAAAAAAAACATCCGGACCACCGGAACTGGGAGAGAGAAAAATGAAACCGTATCCAGTCACACTTCGTTCTATCGCTACGTTAATAGTATTGACGGCGAGTCTCGCCACGTTCGCGGCCGCGCAGCGCGATGCCGCACGCATCGTCTATGAATCCGCAGCCACCGTGGAGACGAACATACCCGGCATACGCACGTTCCCTGCGCCGGCTGCCGATTTCAAGCCGTTGGAAGCATCCGACGAGACGCTGGCCATGTATGGCTTTCCGCCTCGACCGGACAGACAAAGCGATCCGCACGGCTATGCCTTGTGGGCGAGAGCCATGATGGGTGCCAAGAAGCGCTGGAATGGGGAACTCAAACCTCACCCCGAGGCCATGAGCCACCCGGCGGCCTTGGCCACGCAGCAACCGCTGCAATCGGAGGCCCCAGGCGTGCCGACCCCAGCCATCACCTACAACTGGAGCGGAGTAGCAAATACCAATGCCCTCAACGCATGGAATCCCAAACTTTCTTTCAAGACCGTCTATTCCCAGTTCAATGTCCCTGTTGTGCAACAGCCATTTGAAGTCTGCGACGGAGGCACCGACTGGGAAGTGACTTGGAACGGAATCGATGGGTTCAAAGATGGCACGGTGCTGCAGGGCGGCAGCTCCTCACAAGCCTACTGCAAGAACAATCAGGTGAAGCAGACCTACTTTGCGTGGGCCGAATGGTATCCGAGCTACCCCATCATGGAAGAGTTCGCCGTGAACCCGGGAGACGACATGTACGTGGAAACCTATGCTGTACGCGGGGGCTGCAATCCGGGTTTTGTCTTTGTCGAAGATGAGACAACTTTGGCTTATGGTACCTACCAACTCAACTGGCAAAGCGGTCCCTGCCTGATCGGAAACAGCGCCGAAATCATTGTCGAGCGCCCGGGCGGGAACAGCGGCTATTATCCGCTCGCCAACTACATATGGGACTTCGCTCTTTCCTGGGATTACGCCGGGGGGCACGAATACGGCCCCGGAAATACCGCGCCGACAACCTACATCATCAGCATGGAGTACGGCGGCACTGACGAGATCATCTCCTATGCGGTGGTTGAAGGCAAGTATTCCGTCTATTTCTACGACACCGGCTGCGCCTACACAGGCGGATGTCACTGAAGATTTGCAGCGGTATTGATCGGAAGTGCGTTCCTCGGGCTATGGGAAAACAAAAGTGGTTTTTCCAGAGTCTTGCGATAGAGGTCCAAGCCTCTCGCCCGCGCGGTGTGTGTTCCGGGTGCCGGCTGTCTCACTCGTTCGCGCCGGTTTGCGAATGAGTGGGCGCCGGGAGAGTGGACCACCATATACGGAAAAGTCGCGAAAAGGAAAATGTAATGAAGACTCAGAAATATGTCGCTCCGTTGTTAAGCTCGCTGCTCGTGCCGCTCTTCGCGAGCGCACAACTTTCGGACGCGCAGTCGTCCGCGGTCTCCACCCCTGGTGAGATTCTAACTTGCGGGGTGGTGGGGATCCGTCCAAGCTTTCCTTGGACAGGGTTTATCCACGGTCGGTTCCTTCCCGTGACCTTCCGGGACGCCGCACATGCGCCGGAGTTTGAGACCTTAGCTTGGATTCACGAAGTTGGGCTGGCTTCACATTCAGCATGAAGTGGACAGTCGCCAACAGAAAATGAGGCCCGTCAGATTTGACCACAAGCGCGTCCACGGACTTCAAGGCATAGGCAGGAATTTCGACGTGATCGGCCAGCATTACGATAGGAACATCCGGCCGGACTTGCTTAATCTCATCGGCAATCGTAGCGCCATCCAGCAGACCCAGGTGGTACTCGATGACAACCGCATCCACCGCCCGCGACATAAAGATCCGCAGGCCCTCGGAACCATTGGTAGCGGTTTCGAGGTCGTATCCGTTTTCCTTCAACAAACTTAGTTGCGATGGATCCCGGTGTATGCACAGGAGCGTGCTGTTGGTCGCCATACGGGTTATATATACAAAAAGGCCTCTCGAGCGTCTGTTCAAGATTGCTCAGTGCAAGAGCGGCGAAAAACGTGGACGCATAAACCGGCGGCCCTTGTTATTGAGTCGGCTTCCCTGATTCGACACTTCGTTTCTAGCTCTTCATAGAGTTTTGCGCTGGCGCCGGGATTTCCTCGTCTAGAAGTGGTCAATTTTGACCAGCCCTTCAGCCGTCTTTGTTGAAATACTTGCTACGAGCACATTCCAAAACGGACGAAACGCCGAGACTCAATCTGGCGGACTGATTTGCCAGTCTGCCTCACTCAATCAGGTGTACTCAGGGAAGCGAGGGGACTAATGTCACTACCAATGACCACGTATTCGGACGGAGCGTTGGAAGTCGTCCCCGCGCGCCCTTTGGCCGAGGAGATTCCGGCGGTCCGCCCCCACTTGCACTCGAAGCTCTCGCTGCCTAGTCGAATCGCGGTGATCGGTAACTATCTCCCGCGGCAATGTGGAATTGCTACATTCACTACCGATTTGTGCGCAGCCATATCGGGCGAGTACGGAGACACGCGCTTGTTGGCGCTGCCCGTCAATGACACCGCTGAAGGATATGACTATCCTCCGCGGGTGAGATGGTCGGTGGCCCAGGACGAAGTGAAGTCCTATCAGGACGCGGCTGAATTCCTGAACTTCAACAATATCGACATGGTCTGTTTGCAGCACGAGTATGGAATCTTCGGCGGTCCGGCGGGGAGCCATATCCTGCACCTCCTGCGCGGCTTGAAAATGCCCGTGGTGACCACACTGCACACGGTCCTGCGTGAGCCCAACCCTGAGCAACTCAGGGTCATGGAAGAG
Source organism: uncultured Acidobacteriaceae bacterium (assembly GCA_963775845.1). Taxonomy (GTDB): domain Bacteria; phylum Acidobacteriota; class Terriglobia; order Terriglobales; family Acidobacteriaceae; genus Acidiflorens. The sequence continues at coordinate 32,518 of CAVZKN010000004.1, forward strand.
ATTGCGGAACTTTCGGATCGGCTCATTGTCATGAGTGAGCTCTCGTCGCAGTTCTTGCAGGAAATCTTCAAAGTGCCGGGCAGCAAGATCGACATGGTCCCGCACGGCGTTCCGGACCTGCCTTTTCTCGATCCCAACTTCTACAAAGACCGCTTTGGCGTGGAGGGAAAAGCCGTGCTGCTGACGTTCGGCCTGCTCTCGCCCAACAAGGGAATTGAAAACGTCATTCAAGCGCTGCCGCAGATCCTGGCCAAACACAAGAACGTTATGTACATCGTCGCCGGTGCGACTCACCCGCATATTCTCCGCCGCGAGGGTGACAAGTATCGGGCCAGCTTGCAGGCACTGGCGAAAAAAGTCGGAGTGGAGGCGCAGGTCATTTTCTACGATCGCTTCGCCACTCCTGAAGAAATGGCCGCTTTCATAGGCGCCGCCGACATTTACATCACTCCTTATCGCTACGAGGAGCAGGTAGTTTCCGGAACGCTGGCTTACGCGTTGGGCGCGGGCAAGGCGATTATCTCGACTCCGTATTGGCACGCGATTGAGTTGCTGGACGACCGGCGGGGCGCGCTGGTGCCCTTCCAAAACCCCGGGGCTATCGCGAACAAGACCATTGAACTCCTGGACACACCAGCGATTCGCCACGCCATGCGAAAGCGCGCCTATCAGTTCTCACGCGACATGGTCTGGAAAAGTGTCGCGCAGGGTTACATGAAAAGTTTCGCGCGGGTTCGCAGCGACCGCATGGAAAATCCCCGGGTTCAGTTCTCGGCCCGCGCCATTCCCAAAGCGCTCGATCAACTGCCCCAGCTGAAACTGCAGCACGTTAACGCGCTCACCGATGACACCGGTATGCTGCAGCACGCGATCTTCACCATCCCCAATCGTAGCGAGGGCCACACCACCGACGACAACGCCCGGGCACTTATCTTCACGGTGATGCTGGAGCAATTGGATGGGGCCGCTCAGGACAAAGTGGACGTGTTCGTTCCGGATTTCTCTTCGCGATATCTGTCGTTTCTGGAACATGCGTTCGATCAATCGAAAGGTAGATTCAGAAACTTTCTCGGATACGATCGCCAGTGGCACGATGCCGAAGGCTCCGAAGACTGCCATGGGCGCGCGTTGTGGAGCCTGGGAACGGTTTTAGGCCGGTCGCACGATCAAGGATTGAGGAGCGCGGCCGGGCGCCTGTTCGAGTTTTCTCTCCCCGCAGCTGTGGAATTCTACAGTCCCCGCGCCTCGGCCTATACACTCCTTGGGATTCAGGAATATCTCACTGCGTATCCCGGAGATCGGGACGCGCAAAAAGCAAGATCGGCGCTTAGCCGGCGGCTGCTCGAAATGTATGAGTCGATTCGCGGCCCGGGTTGGAAGTGGTTCGAAAACGTTGTGGCGTATGGCAACGCCAGATTGCCGCAAGCCCTGCTGGTGGTGGGCTCAGCTTGCTCCGATGACCGCATGATCTCGGCCGGTCTTGAAGCTCTGGATTGGCTCTCGAATACACAGCGTTGCGAAACGAATCACCACTTCGTTCCGGTGGGATCGCAAGGCTTCTACCACCAGGGTGGTGAAAAAGCCCGCTTCGATCAACAACCACTTGAGGCCGCAGGAGCTGTTTCCGCGTGTCTCGAAGCTTACCGGGTGACTGGAGACAGCCGCTGGCGCAGAGAAGCATGGTCGGCTTTCAACTGGTTTCTGGGCGACAACGATCTGCAGCTTCCTCTTTATGATTCGGTCACGGGCGGATGCCGGGACGGCCTGCATCCCGAGCGCGCCAATCAAAACCAGGGAGCAGAATCGACGCTGTCATTCCTGATGGCGCTGCTGGAAATGCGTTCGCTACAAGAATCTGAAAGGCTGGAAACCCTCAAATGACTGCTCCCGAAACAACCCTGATCGACGTCGAAAGCTCTCGCTGCCAGCCGCTGCTTCTGCGTCACCCTGGCAACCCCATCCTCACGCGCAAGGATTGGCCCTACTCCATTAACAGCGTGTTCAATGCAGGCGCAACCTTGTTGCCGGATGGGACTACGCTGCTGTTATGCCGGATCGAAGAGCGGCGCGGGCTGTCGCATCTGTGTGCCGCGCGTTCGAAGAACGGAGTCGATGGATGGGTCATTGATCGGGAACCTACGTTGATGCCGGATGCGAAGAATTATCCGGAGGAAATCTGGGGTATCGAAGACCCGCGCATAACGTTTGTTCCCGAGTTACAGCAGTACGTCGTGACTTATACCTCCTATTCGCGTGGTGGTCCGGGAGTTTCGCTGGCCCTCACCAAAGACTTCCGAACTTTTGAACGGTACGGCGTCATTATGCCGCCGGATGACAAGGACTCGGCGCTTTTGCCGCGAAGAATCGACGGATGCTGGGCGTTGATTCATCGTCCGATGACGACGCTCGGAGCCCATATGTGGATTTCCTATTCTCCCGATCTGCGTTATTGGGGCAGGCATCGCCTGATGCTGGAAGCACGTCGCGGCGCATGGTGGGATGCCAACAAAATCGGGTTGTCGCCGCCACCGATTGAGACTTCCAGAGGATGGCTCGTGTTCTATCACGGAGTGCGCCACACGCCTTCAGGCTGTCTCTATCGATTGGGCTTGGCTCTGTTTGATATTGAGAATCCGGAAAAGTGTCTGCTGCGAGGCGATTCGTGGATCTTTGGGCCGGAGGCCGACTACGAACGCCATGGCGATGTCAACGATGTCGTGTTCCCGTGCGGATACACGATGGACCCCGACGGCGACACCATCAATATTTACTACGGCGCGGCCGATTGTTCCATTGCCTTGGCACGAGCCAGTGTGCGCGACCTGCTGGCCTGGCTCGATGCGAACGGAAGTTGCGAGCGACGCCAGCGCGCCGAAGATCTGTGACACCGCTTCTTTCCTTTCTCCAATTTACCTTTGGATGCCGTCACCGGAACCGAAGTGGCGTGTTCACGATCAAGAAACGGACCTACCAGGTCTGTTTGAAATGTGGAAGGGAATTTGAGTATTCATGGGCGCTAATGCACCCTGTTTCGTCGAGCATCGCCGACAGGCGTGACGGGCATGATTTTAATAAGTGAGCTATCTTGCTCAGACACCCAAGTCCACTACTGTCATTCTTGTTGAACTGAATGTGTAGCGGGAGCTGCGAATGCCGATTCGCAGCTTTGATTGTCAGCTCGACACGAGTGGCGTCTTGATCAGGTCAAAGGAAAGCGACCACATCCAGCCAATCGGCATTCTTCATCCGTGTCTGCGCCGCGAGATCCTGCGGCGAGACACGATTCGACCCTAAAAAGTCTGGCACAACGAAATCGGGGCATACCTCTCGCGCGGATGAGAGGGTTGGCCCTGGGAAAACAAGGAAGGTCAAAGATTATGCCGCTAATTCAAATGCTCGAAGTTCTCATTGTGGTGGGCGTCCTCCTGTGGCTGGTGAATCGCTTCATTCCCATGCAGGGGACCATCAAGTCAATTTTGAACGGCGTGGTTGTCATTGCCGTGGTTCTCTGGCTGCTGAATATTACCGGACTGATTCATTCCATTTCCAGCATCCACATCGGGAAGGGATAGAGTTCGCTCCAGCCCGGTGCAGAAATTCCAGAAACCAATCCCAATCTACCAATACACGATGAACACAATCGAGCAGAATTCTGCTCCAGGAGATACCCGTGAAGGCAAAGTTAGTTCTAACAGTCGGAATCACCCTCGGTTTGACCGCGTTCGCCCAAACCACCGTTCAAACCACTACCCAAACATCCACCAATGTCGAGCCCATGCGTTCGACGCCAACATTCCGCGTGACCGTGGTCAGCCGCAGCGTGCAGGCCGTCAACTACGAGCATCGCAGCGGATCCTCTAAACTCGACTTCGTGGGTACGGATTTAATGCCCTCGGCGAACGGTGAAGCTAAGGTAAACAGCAAGCGGGGATCCATCGAGATCGACGCGGAATTTGGCGACCTGCGGAAACCGACGACTTTCGGCAATGAGTATCTCACCTACGTCTTGTGGGCGATTTCGCCCGAAGGCCGCGCCGTAAACCTGGGCGAAGTACTAGTCGGCGGCAATCATCGCAGCAAAATCCGCGTAACTACCGACCTTCAGGCTTTTGCTCTGATCGTTACCGCCGAACCTTATTATGCGGTGCGGCAGCCGAGCAATGCGGTAGTGCTTGAGAATGTGGTCCGCGATGACACCAAGGGAACGACCGAGGCGGTCAATGCCAAGTATGAACTGATGGAACGCGGCGGCTACCTTCCCACCGGCTACAAGTTTGACCCCGTGGTCCTCAATGCCAGATTGCCGTTGGAATTCTTCGAGGCGCGGAATGCGCTGCGCATCGCGCAATCCGAGGGTGCCGAACAATATGCCAGCGACAGCTATCAGCACGCTGTTCAGTTGATGAACAATGCCGATGAATATGCGACGAATAAACATGCCGATATCAAACCGCTAATCGCGGTGTCGCGCGAAGCCGTGCAGACTTCCGAAGATGCCCGCGAAATCGCAGTCAAAAAACTGGACGAACTGCGCTTGGCCAATGAACGCCAGGATTCGGCGAATTCGCAGGCCGTGCTGCGAGGGCAGGCGGACAGCGCCATGCGCCAGAAAGAGCAGGCCGAGGCTGATACCGCGAGAGCGCAAGCGGCAAAGACTCAGGCAGACGCAGATGCGGCCAAGGCCCGTGGCGAGGCTGCCGATGCGCAAAGTGCGACCGCGCAGGCTAAATCCGACATGGCCGCCAGTGAGGCTTCGTCAGCTAACGCAGTCTCCGCCGCTCAGGCTGATGCCGACCAATCTCGTTTAGCCGCGCAGCAGGCACAGCAAGGCCAGCAGCAAGCGGAAACCGACAAAGCGGCGATGCGGACGAAGTTGTCCGAGCAATTGAACTCTATTCTTCAGACCCGCGATAGCGCGCGCGGCCTTATCGTCAGCATGTCCGATGTTTTGTTTGACACCGGAAAATACTCCTTGAAGCCCGGCGCAGAGAGAAACTGGCCAAAGTCGCCGGCATTCTGCTCGCTTATCCCGGACTCGACATTGCGGTCGGCGGTTACACCGACAATGTGGGCGGCGATGCGATGAATCAGACGCTGTCTGAGAATCGCGCATCATCCGTTCGCGATTATCTGGTGCAACAAGGCGTAGCGACAAATTCGATCTCATCCACGGGTTACGGCAACAGTTTGCCGGTAGCTTCTAATGACGACTCTTCAGGACGGCAGCAAAATCGAAGAGTTGAACTTCTTGTTTCAGGAGAAGCCATCGGCAGTCCGGTAAACGCTACCACCGGAAGCTTGCAGTAGAGCAAACGCACGTAAGAATGATGATCGACCATGGAGGCAACACTTATGAACTTAGTTGGATTTATCAGCACAGCAGTACTGTCGCTGGCCCTCGTCGCCTCCGCTCCGGTGTTCGCACAGGAGCAGCACGAGCAGGAAGAACAGAAAGCCAAGCCTGCTCAGGAAGAGAAGAAAGCACAACCGGAAAAGTCCGCAAGGCAAGAGGAAAAACCGGCGGCGCAGCAGGAGAAGAACGCCAGGCCGGAAGAGAAAAACGCAAAGCAAGAGGACAAGAATGCTAAACCGGCACAGAAGAACGCGCCACAGCAACAGCGTGCCGGCAATAACGGTGGTGGCCGCATTCCCGCAGACAAATTCAAGTCCAACTTTGGGCAACAACACTCGTTTCGCGTCAGCCAATCCGACTACCGCAATCACCGCTTCCAATACGGTGGCTACTCGTTCGGATTCATTGACCCGTGGCCGAGCAACTGGCTCTACACGCAAGACGTTTACGTAATTGAGATCAACGGCGTTTATTACCTGTGCAATGCATCATTTCCTGGCGTCAACCTTGCGCTCAGCTTCACACTTTAGTCGGTTCGCCCGGTGCCGCCTGCGGGTACAACTTGCTGAATTGTGATCGGTGCGGGTCCATGTGGTTGGGCTCGCGCCACTTTTTCTGGCGACAGATCGGCTGGACAAACAATCCATGCAACCGATTCAATATTGATCCCACAAAAGATGAGCAGTACTGCACAGACTCGCTCATCTCCCCGTGGAATCCTTGCAATGACGCGTAACCGTTCAATCCAAGCAGCCCGCAGCAGCTAAAGCACAACCGGGCACCCTAAGGATGATCTGGCAAAGGTGGTTCAAAATGCTCAAAATTCGTTTTCTGATACTGACTTTTCTGATATTGGCCCTATCGGCCGCTTCGTTCGCGCAATTCGGCGTTTCGATCACTATTGCTCCGCCCGCACTGCCTGTGTACGAGCAGCCGATGATTCCCTCTGTAGGATATCTCTGGACGCCCGGCTACTGGGGTTATGGCGATGAAGGTTATTTCTGGGTGCCCGGCACGTGGGTAATGGCCCCCGAAGTTGGCCTTCTCTGGACCCCCGGTTATTGGGGTTGGAGCGGCAACGCCTTCTCCTGGAATGAGGGCTACTGGGGCCAAACTGTCGGCTTCTACGGCGGGGTTAACTACGGCTTCGGCTATGGCGGCGTCGGCTACGAGGGCGGATATTGGAACAACGGGGTGTTCAACTATAACCGCTCCGTGAATAACGTAAACATCACCACCAATGTCTACAGCAAGACTGTAATCAATGAAACGACAGTGAACCACGTCAGCTATAACGGCGGTTCCGGAGGTATTACGGCTCGACCAACGGCCACGGAAGAGACTGCCATGCACGCGCAACACACTCCCGCAACTGCGATGCAAACTCAGCATGTGCACGCTGCCAGCACCAATCACGCGCTCCTGGCATCCGTGAACCAAGGCCGTCCCGCGATCGCTGCCACCGCGAAGCCTGGTGAGTTCAGCGGTTCCGCAGTGGTAGGCGCCAAAGCAGCGGGAGCACCTTATAAGGCCGCCCCGAGCAAGGCCACCGAGAACACAACTGCGAATAAGACAATTACCACTCCCACGAATGAGAACAAAGCGGTAGAGAGTAAGGCATCACCAGCTCGCACGAATGAGAATAGGCCAGCTTCAACCAACGCACCGGCAACTCGCACGAATGAGAATAAAGCGGTGGCAAGTAAACCGTCAGCAGCTCGCGAGAACGAGAATAAGCCAGCCCATGCGCAGCCTGCCTCTCTTCAGCCCGCAGCTCATACGCAACCTGCAGGCCACGAGCAGCCGCATGCGGAAGCTGCTCCCGCGAAGCCCGCTCCTCGTCCCCAAGCCGCACCCCGTCCTGAGGCAAAGCCAGAGAACGCTCCTCATCCGTAGAAGGAGAAAAAGACTCCCGGAGATAAGCCCTAGCGTTGTCGGTAGAAAATGGATTTGGGGTGCAAATAAAAAAGCGGCACCCGGGCAAAACGATTCGGCGCGAGTTCACTTGTGTGGGCTCGCGCCTTTTTCATCTGTCATCGTTCATCCGATTCGCGAGCGCCATGATGCTGCGGCGTAGCTCAGCGCAATTTGGGTTTACGGGGATGAGGTCATCGTTTACGGGTTTTGGTTTCCGCGGCCTCAGCTGCCGAAAGCTTTCGATCCCGGTGTGGTTCTGTGCGCAGGGCGCCTGTGTTCAGTTCGCAAGCCTCTCCGATGGCTGCGCCACAGGTATTGCACGGCACCGACAATAGCTGTTTCGAAGTGAGTTCTTTGCTCTTCACCACCGCATCATGGAACGCTGCGAGCGTGAAAGCTGGTCAATATTGATCATTTCCAACACAATCGCCAATCCCCCGTTGCCAGTGGCGTTTGGCCGGTGGATTTTCCCGATTATGAGCAAAAGTGAACATCTTCGATGATGTCAATTCGGTAAGGATGGTTGGGAGTGTAGCTCCGCTCCAAGACCCGATTGATGCCATTATCAACCAAGTTGGCCGCGAAAAAGCCCGGCTTCGACCCGAGGGAATTCCTCGCCACCATCGGCGCTGGACGGAAAGTTGTGGCCTTTACCAAGAAACAGGAAATCTTCACGCAGGGGGACGCGGCTGACACAGTTTTTTACATCCAGGCGGGCAAAGTTAGACTTACGGTCGTATCCAAGGCCGGCAAAGAAGCAACCCTGGCCATATTGAGCGAGGGGGAGTTTTTCGGAGAAGGCGGACTCGCCGGACAGCCGTTGCGTATGGGTTCAGCAGCGGCAATGACCGACTGCGAACTCCTGCGCATTGACAAAAAGGCCATGATGCTTGCATTGCATCGGGAGCACACTTTCTCGGATCTGTTTGTGGCATATCTGCTGGCACGGAACATCCGATACGAGGAGGATCTGGTTGACCAGCTTTTTAATTCCAGCGAAAAAAGACTGGCTCGAATTCTGCTCCTGCTCGCACACTTCGGGAAGGAAAGTGCACCCGAGACTGTAATACCGAAGATCAGTCGGGAAACCCTCGCAGACATAATAGGCACGACTCGGTCGCGCGTCAGTTTTTTCATGAACAGGTTCAGAAAGCTGGGCTTCGTTGATTATGGCGAAGACGGACTGCAAGTTCATAGCTCACTTCTGAATATAGTTCTTCACGATTAGTGGCCTGCGCAACCATCCAGCAAAAAGAATCACCGTCCCAAGAACGATCGGCCAAAGAACGATCGACCAAGGAGAATCTCGATATGACAATGCGACGAGCCATGCTCTTGCTGTTGGTAATCGCAGACCTCGCAGTCCTACCCATGCTGGCAAAAGCGCAAGCGCTGGTCAACGCGGCAGACTCCTCCAGCAGCACCATTGACCTGTCAGTGGCTACGGCGAATCCGCAATCGAATCTGGCCTACGTGCGACCGCCCGAGACAGTCAAGCTTCACAACTACTTCTTCGACGCGTTCGGTCCCTATCCCACGGTCGGCGCGGGAATTGCGGCCGGCATTAACCAGGTGCAGAACACTCCACCCGAGTGGCAACAAGGCGCGGAGGACTATGGCAAGCGCTTTGGGTCCGACTTCGCCATCGCGGCGGTAACTACGACGACGCGCTATGCTCTGTCGGAAGCCTTGCGCGAAGACACGCTGTATTACCGCTGTGAGTGCAAAGGCGTGTTTCGCCGGCTGAGCCACGCCGTGACTTCGACCTTTACCGCACGCCGCGGCGACGATGGCCATCGTGTCTTTTCGTTTCCTGACCTGGTGGCTCCGTATGCCGGAACTATGACGGCCGTCTATGGGTGGTATCCCGGCCGCTACGATTACAAGGATGGTTTTCGCATGGGCAACTACAGCTTGCTCGGATATGTAGGCGCAAACATTGCCATCGAGTTCCTCTATAGCGGTCCACACTCATGGATATCCCGAATGCACCTGAACAATGGACACGGAGCGCCCGATCCGAGCCCAAATCCATAATCGGCAACTCAGCGACCGACAAGTCTGCGATTGACCGGAAAGTCAGCACGGTCGCAATCGTGATCTCGCCGCAGTCGGGATCGCTGACATCGTTTTGACGATAGCCAGCTAAAGACTCTGGGAATGGGCAAGCTATCGGACACGAATTCGGATGCAGCATGGGGAACGGTGCAGCTTCTAATCTATCCCGAGGACCGAGAAACCGCCCAACAGGTAAGCGCAGGCGAATGTCTCATCCAAAACAACCTCGGACCAGCCGGTCCAGGCTTCGGCTGCAACGCCGAAACCACAGTAGGGGCAATCGGCTCCGGAGTTTCAGGCCTTACTGGATCTTGCAAACTTTGTGGCCAGCTCTTCCGAAAGCTTGTGAGCGTTCATAGAGTGCTCATGCGCCTGTTTGCTGAGTTCGTGGGCGCTCAGATGATCTCCTTTGCCGTGGGCGGCCGCGGCTGCAGAGTGAGCGTGGGCCGCAAGGTTGTGGAGTTCGGCGAGTCGATTGTGCGGGCTCTGTGTCATGGTGTCCTCCTCGCGATTTTATGCTGCCGCGAACTTCTGCATGGCTTTCATGTAGCTCTCCATAGACTGAGTCAGCTGCGCATCCACCTCGTCCGCAATGGTCATGACATCGGGCAACAGCAAGCTGAAATCCAAAACGCTCAGATTGTTCTGCAACGTTCCGAAGAGAGTCACTTGGAGTATTCGTGATTCGTGCACCAGCATCGCAGGAGTGTACCCCTGCACGTAGCGCAACTTACCATGGGCTACGGCGGCGGTAGAAAAGACGGCATCGCTATCCTTTGAGGTGGAGCTTGGCCTGCCCAGGCGGACAACCAGGTCTTCGATCAACTGAGGAAGATGGCCGGTGCGCTCCTCATCGGGAAGTTGAATGTGGTTGAGTTGCCGGCTAAGTCTTACCCGCGCCAACCAGTCTTCCATCACCGCGTTAGTACAGCGCCGCAGTATTGCGCCCACCCGCTCTTTTTCCAGGCGGGCAAACGGTTTGCGGGTAAGCAGCTTTTCACGAACCAGTTCGGCGAGTCTCCCGACTTCGAACGGTTTCACGATGATTTCGTCCGCTTCTAAAAGGATTGCAGCCATGGCGCTTTGCACGTCGGGGTAGCCGCTGACTAGCAGCGTAAGCGCGTTCGGTTGCGAATGGCGCATGGCGGTCACCACGGTAAAACCATCGCCGGCATCCGGCATGTGCAGGTCGGTAATCAGCACGTCGAAGCTCTCCGTGGCGATGTGTCTCAGAGCTTCTGTCACGCTGGCGGCAGCGACTACATCGAACCCGTTGCGTTCAAGCAGCGCACCCATCACGCCCCGAACGGCATCATCGTCATCCACCAGCAGGATTCTATAGGCAGCGGGCTGATCGGTCGCAGTCATACGGTGCTCCCTCTCTTGACTGTTTAGGAACAGCATGACTCAGTTGCATCTTTAGAAATGTGCCATATTGAACAGTTATTGAAATTGTCAACAGATGCTCTTTTTCAGTCCCGGAAGGACCAAGGTAGTGTTGAAGCATCTGCTGGTTTCCTGGAAAAAGCCGCTAATGGCTAAACGATTTGCGAAATGCCGTAGGACTCATAATGGCAGCCAAGTACCGGCTTTCTGCTCCAGCGCCCTTTGGCAGATTAGGGGAGCGGTTGCGATGTCGTCCAGAGCCAGACCGAGATTGCAAGAGATCGTTCGTTCTTCCGATTTCACGCGTCCTGGCTTTCGCCCACTGACGATTTCGCCGAGGTCGGCATAAACAGGTGGTATGTCCTGAAAGTATCCCAAGTCGCGATAGTGATTAAGTTGAGGGATGTCAAATAAGTATGTGGCAGCCGGACCTGTAAGTTGAGGCGCCAAACGGGCGTGAGCGAAGCGGGGAGCCCGTAGCCGAAATCCCGAGCGCAGGCGAGGGACCTCAGTCTGACTTGGCAGCCGGACCTGTAAGCCGAATTTTGTCCGTCTTGCGACGGGACGGTCATTCCTCTGGGCCGCACATTACTGCGCGGCTCAAGCGACCTACCCGGAGGTTGTGGCGCGCCGAGCCGGCACGCATCCAGCTTGCGCCGGATTCCCTCCCTATTTGGTCTTGCTCCGTGTGGGGTTTGCCCTGCCCGCCGCATTACTGCGACGGCGGTGCGCTCTTACCGCACCTTTTCACCCTTACCTGAACCTTGCGGCCCGGGCGGTATGTTTTCTGTGGCACTTTCCGTCCAGCCGGCTTGAACCGGCCGTCCCGGACGTTATCCGGCACACTGCTCTGCGGAGTTCGGACTTTCCTCCCGTCTCGCGACGAGCGACCGTCCGGTCCGGCTGCCAACCAATTCATTATAGTGCAAGCAAAAAGTGCAGGCGGAAGTCGCACACTGAGTGGCGCCCTCCCGAGCGCGCTTTTCTTACTCCTGCGGCTTGGGTGCAAGGAAGAACCCATAGAACATCAAGACCGCACCCACCAGGAATGGAATCAATCCGACAAGATAAACCGGTTCGTCGTGCACCAATCCACGCAAAAGCGCCATCACGCCGATGCCAACCCCGGCCGTGATCAACCCCCCCAGCTTCATGCCTTCCAGCCGTCGTTTCGCCGCGCCCTTCTCTTCTTCTCGCATCAGCTCTATCGCGGCCTTGGCTCCCTCGCCCGAACTCTCCGCGATCTTTTTCAGCGTCTCGCTCTTGTAATACGTTTCTCTCTCCTTGCGCCGCGCATCGGACCATGACGCCACCGCCAGAAATGAGAACAAGGCAATGCTTCCCACCACCGGTATCGCCACGCCTACGACCCCGGCCAGGTTATCGCCACTTTGGAATGCCATTTTGTCAGCTCCTTGAATTTCTTGTGCTTTCGTCCGGTAAGACCGCTGAGGCCCATTCTCGGTTGCATTTTGTTTGCTTCTTCGGAGGAAAAATGGACGACAATGGAACGAAAATAATGCAACCGGCCGCAACGAAGTAGTGTCGTACCCTATAAGGTGGAGTCCAAAGCGTGAGCGCTGCTGACGATCAGGCCGATGTCGAGAAAGTCCTCGCGGGTGACATTGCCGCCTTCGAGGGAATCGTTCGCCGCTGGCAAGGGCCGCTAATCAATCTCGCCTACCGCTTCTGTCACGATCGCGGACGCGCCGAGGAGTTGGCGCAAGAGGCTTTTCTGCGCGCCTACCGCGGTCTGCAGCAATGGCGCAAGGAAGCGGCTTTCTCCACCTGGCTCTTCGCCTTGGCCACGAACCTCTATCGCTCCGATCTTCGCCGCATCCCGGCGCGAAGGGCGTCCGTTCCTCTCGACGACATCGCGGAGCCCGCCGACCCTCATCCTTTCGACACCAGCTTCGAAACCCGCGACCGCGATTCCACCGTGCGCCGCGCGGTTGGCACCTTGCCGGCAAAGTATCGCGAGGCGTTGATACTTTTTTATTTCCACGATTTGGACGTGGCCGCAGCCGCCCGCAGCCTCGGCCTGCCCGAAGGCACCGTCAAAGCGAGATTGTCTCGCGGGCGTGATCTGTTGCGCGGCAAACTTCCGCAACCTGCGGCTGTGCCACGCTTGAAGGAGGCGTAATGAGAAACCTGAATGAACATCTGCCCACCCGGCAGAATAATAATAGCGATGACGAGGTCGATCTGATGCTTTTGCACGAAGATCAAATCCTGCCCTCCTCGGGTTTCACCGTCTCCGTCATGGATGCAGTTCGCCGCGAAGCCGCAGCGCCTCCCGCCATCCCGTTTCCCTGGAAGCGCGCCCTCCCCGGCCTGCTGGCGGGAGCCTTTGCGCTTGCACTTGTTCTGGCCGCGGTTGTCGTGGCCATGATGCGAACTGGAATCTCATCGCGCGTCGTCCCGGGGATAATGCCCCCGTCGTTCCCAGCGGCCTCATCACTGACGGAGAACCTGCGCTCGGCAACCCTCTGGACCGCCACGGCATTGATAGCAACGTTCGCGACCATCAAACTTTCGCTTCGCCTGGTCAACAGTCGGTAGTGACTGTAGCGTTTGCGTTTAAATCTCGATCGTCACTTCTGTCATCACTTCTGGCATCGCTATTGTCATCATCACTTAATCGTTGTCATCATCACTTGATTATTGTCATCCTGAGCGAAGCGAAGGACCTATGTACTCTGTCCGCGCCAGCGAAGTAGATAGTTTTGTCGTTTTGCCGGCTGCCACACGATTTTCAAGTTCCCCTGCGAAATCGTAATTGCCTACCCTGATAAACTCATCTGGAGTCCTCAGCAAGCTTGGAGCGACTGACGACTGACAACTGGCAACTGTTTTCCGCCCCCATGCACGTTTCGGAAGGAATAAAAATCGCTCTCCTCTCGCTGTGGGCCAACAAACTGCGCTCCGCCCTCACCTTGCTGGGAGTGGTCATAGGGGTTGCCGCCGTAATCGCCGTCGTGACCTTCGTCAACGGCATCAACGGATACGTAGCCACGAAAATTTTCAACTTGGGCGCCGACGTCTTCATCATATACAAGAATTCGCCCGCCGTTACCAACATCGATAAATTCCTCGAAGGCCAAAAGCGCAAAGACCTCACCTTGGACGACTATCAGGCCGTCCTCGAAGCCTGCAAGCATTGCGAATGGGTCGGAGCCTCGATCAACAATCCTACGGCGAAGGTCAAGTACGGCGAGCAGTCGATCAGCGACACTAATGTTCGTGGCCTTACTCCTTCCATGGTCCCGATTCTCGACATCGACCTCACCGCCGGACGCATGATCAACGATACCGATGTGCACAACAATTCTGCCGTCGTTGTCATCGGACCCGACATTGTCGACAACCTGATCCCCGGCGTCGATCCCATTAATAAGGAAATTCGTATCGACGGTTGGGTCTATCGCGTGGTCGGTGTCGGCAAGCGCAAGGGCAAGATGCTCGGTCAGACGCTGGATAATTACGCGCTCATGCCGATCACTGCCTACCAGAAGCAGAATGGCAGTCACTCCAGCATTCGTATCTCAGGTAAGGCAGCCAGCAGCGGAGCCGGCTTCGACGAGGCTATGGATGAAGCGCGCGCCGTCCTCCGCGCCCGCCGCCACGTCCATCCCGGCGACGAAGATAATTTCGACATCGAGACTAACGACAGCCTGCTCAGCATCTGGTCAAATTTCAGCGGCACGTTCTTTTATGCCATGATTGGAATCGCCGCCATTTCGCTGGTCGTTGGCGGCATCGTGATCATGAACATCATGCTGGTATCAGTCACCGAGCGCACCCGCGAGATCGGCATCCGCAAAGCCATGGGTGCTCGCAGCAACGACATTCTGCTACAGTTTCTGATCGAGTCCATAACCTTGGCCCTGCTGGGCGGCGCGCTCGGTGTAATCTTCGGCATCGCCTTCGCCAAAGGCGTGACCCTAGCCATAGGAATGCCCTCCGCCATAAAACTCTGGGCCGTAGCCTCGGGAGTGCTCGTAGCAGCCAGCGTAGGAATTTTCTTCGGAGTCTACCCGGCAAAGCGCGCGGCCAAACTAGATCCGATAGCAGCCTTGCGCTTCGAAACGTGATTATTTTTCATTTGTTATCCCGTTTTATGTTGTCGTTCCCTTTTTATATTGTCATCCCGAACGAAGTGAGGGACCTGCAGTTAGTTCTTTAGCCGGATAATAAGGTTCTAAACAGATCCTGATTAAAGCGTATTCGGCGAAGCGTGAACAGCATGTGGACATGATCGGCAGCGACAAGATGTAGAAAAAGGTTTTCTCGGCGCTCTCTGCGTCTCGGCGGTAATAAGGTTCTAACCAATGCTATTCAAAGGCGAATTCGGCGAAGGCCTCAACATGGCGGTCGACACCATCCGCACCAACAAGATGCGTTCGTCGCTCACCATCCTCGGCATCGTCATCGGAGTCGCCGTAGTCATCGGCATCTCGTCCATCGTGCGCGGACTGAACGACAACGTCAGCCAGGTGATCACCAGCCTCGGCTCCAACATCATCTTCGCCTTTCATCTCGAGCCCTTCACCTTCGTACGTCCGACCGAAGAGATGCGCACCCGCAAGGAGTTGACCTTCGACGATGCCATGGCCATGCAAGACCTGCCGCACGTGAAAGCTGTCGCCGGCACCGTGCAATTCGTGCAGCCTCAGTTCGGCACCGGCACCTACTCTGTCAAATACAAGGATCGCAAGGCCAAGCAGACGATTCTCGAAGGCGATACCAGTTCCTACAAGGATGTCTTCGACATTGCGCTCGACTCGGGCCGCTGGTTCAGCGATATCGATGAGGAGCGCCGCTCTTCGGTCATCATCCTCGGCCACGACACCGCGCAAGAGCTTTTTCCGAGCGAGCAGCCGCTGGGCAAAGAGATTGACATAGAAGGCCAACTCTTCACCGTGATCGGAGTCGAGACCCTCCAGAAAAGCGTCTTCGGCGGAGGCAAAAATCCCGACGACAACAAAGTTTCCTTCCCGCTGAGCACCTTCCGCAAATTGCACCCCGAACTGAAAGCATACTGGATCAGCGTCAAGGCCACGTCGCACGACGACATGCCCAAAGCCATAGACGAAATGCGTGAGTTGCTGCGCCGCCGCCGCCGCGTACCGACCGAGAAGCCCGATAACTTCGCCATCTTCACGCAAGACTCGATTTCCGACACTTGGAATCAGATCACCAGCATGATCTTCATCTTCATGTTCGCCGTATCGAGCGTAGGCCTGGTCGTCGGCGGCGTAGGCGTCATGAACATCATGCTCGTTTCGGTCACCGAGCGTACCCGCGAAATCGGAGTACGCAAAGCCATGGGCGCGCGCAAGCGCGATATCCTTTTGCAATTCACGCTTGAGGCGGTGATGCTGACCGCGGTCGGCGGCGTCATCGGCCTCTTGCTCGGCGCGCTCATCACTGCCATCGTGCCCATTGCCTTCCCGTCGCTGCCCGCCACCATGTCAGTGGATTGGTCGATCTTCGCCTTCGTAGCCTCGGCCACCGTAGGCCTCGTCTTCGGAATCTATCCCGCGTGGAAGGCCGCAAACCTCGACCCCATAGAATCGCTCCGCTACGAGTAACATCAAATTTACGAAAAAACCGACTGTTGCGTTAGTTTTCCGCGATTCGCTTTGGCTTTTGGGTGGCGCAGCGGTTCACCGCTGTGGTAAGGGTCCCAAGTTGAGAGCCGGCTTCAGCCGCTGCGGTAAGACCGCCCAGCACTTCAGCGCCGCGAATTCGGCAAGAACAATTTAAGGTTCCGGAGGGACGACTGAGCTCCATACTAGAAGCCGTGTCCGTGATCGGAACCATCGGCAGCATAATTTTCTATTTCTTATCCACTCTGTCGATCGCCAGCTTCCTGAAAGCTACGCGCAAAAGGGTTCCGAGCCCGCTGCCCGAAGATCACCTTCCTCCCATCTCCATCCTCAAACCGGTGAAAGGTGTCGATCCCGGCATCTGGGAGAATTTCTGCAGCCACTGCGACCAGGACTACCCGCGCTTCCAACTGATCTTCGGAGTCAGCGATCCCGCCGATCCCGCCATCGCCGTGATCCGCAAACTCCAGGCAAAATATCCGCAACTCGCGATTGAGCTCGTTGTCTGCGACCGCATTCTGGGAACCAACATCAAGGTCAGCAATCTGGCGCAGATGTTGCCCGCGGCCAGCCACGATCTGCTGCTGGTCAACGACAGCGACATCCGTGTTCCTGCGGATTATTTGCGGAGAGTGATCGCTCCGTTCGCCGAGGCCAATGTGGGACTCGTAACCTGCCTCTATCGTGGCATAGCCGCCCCGACTCTCGGATCCCATCTCGAGTCCATGACCATCAGCACCGATTTCGTGCCCGGCGTTCTAACCGCCAGATTTCTGGAGAAAGGATTGCATTTCGGCTTAGGTTCGACCCTGGCCTTTCGCCGCCACGATCTCGAAGCCATCGGAGGTTTCGAAGCGCTGCAAAACTATCTGGCCGACGACTACGAACTAGGCCGGCGCATCGCCGCCACGGGAAAGCGAATCGAACTAAGCCCAATAACCGTCAGCACATTCCTGCCGCCCTATACCATGCGGCAATTTCTTCAGCATCAACTCCGCTGGTCCAGAACCATTCGTGACGCCCGCCGCTGGGGATACGCCGGCCTGCTCTTCACCTTCGGCCTCCCGTGGGCGTTAGCTGCTTTGTTGGCCGCCGGTGGAGCGGCGTGGGCGTGGGCGTTACTAGGCCTGACATTCTGCACAAGGGTTGCCGTTGGCTTCGCCGCGGCCGAAGTAGTCCTCAACGACCGTCAGTTCTTGCCCAACATTTTCTTGTTGCCGATCCGCGACCTGCTCGCGCCTTTCATCTGGACAGCCAGTTTTATGGGTAATCGCATCCACTGGCGTGGAGATGTTTTCAATCTGAAAGATGGTCGTCTGACGTTGGTGCCGTCGAAATCAAAGGCCGATTCGAGAAAATAGTCTTCCCCCCGCGTCGCGCAATCACATAACTGGTCAGTCCGCGCAAAGCCGCTGGGTCTTCCTGGTCCGTCCACAGGAAAACTCTTTGCGGCCCATTCCACATCGCAACCAGCGAAGCCTGCGACTCCCAAATCTGCGGCGCATCGGGATACCTCGCGCCATTCCACATATTCCCGCCCGGAGTGCGCAGACTCCGCAGCGGCAATCCCGTATAGAAATTCAGTGTCGAAGCATTTTCATATAATCCCGTCATTACGATCTGATCGCCCGGCCGGTACTGCTCGCGAATCGCCATCGCCAGGTCCTTCGACGAAATAATGGGAGAGAAAATGCCAAACGCAATCCGCACGCAAGCCAGCACGACGATCATCATCACGGCCAGGGCAGCATTCCCCGCTCCCGCTCGCCCGCGTCGCCGCAAAAACCAGTTCGCCAGCGTGCCCAGAAAAAAAGCCAGCGAAAATCCAAACAGCGGCACGCGGAACGCGCCCATCGCCTGCGGCGTCAGATCCAGAAAATGTCCGAATGAGAGCGCGTAATCCTGCGGATTCTTTCGCAGCAGGTCCGACAGATCGGTGCCCGGAGCCGGCGCCTTCGAAAATAGAAGCAACGCAAATCCCACCACCGCGATGACGAGTCCGACAACCAGCAGCACCATCGACGAACGCCGTCCGCTGCGCCGCTCGCGGCTATCTGCTGGCGATTCTCTTTCCCGCTGCAGCCATCCGCCCACCATCAACGCCATCCCCGGAAGCGCCGGAATCGTGTAATACTCCTGCCGTGTCGACAGGCTGAAAAAGCCGACAATCACCATCGTCCACAAAAATGCCAACAGGCAAACCCGCTGCCGCCGCGACAGCTCCCCACGAAAGTCCCGCCAGCGCCCCGGTACCTCCATCAAACTTTGCGGAAGAAACACCATCCACGGAATCAGCCAGAGAACCATCAACGCCCAGAACAGCAGCAGCGGAACCGTATCGTAATCGCGCGGCACGCGCTTATTCAGAAAACGCAGGAAATGCTCATTGACGAAATAGAACCAAAGAAATCCATGAACGTTCCCTTGGGCAGGATTACGTATCTCAGCCAGAATGTGCCAAGGCGCGGCAATCGCCAGAAACACCGCTGTGCTCGAAATCAGCCGCAGCCTGAGCACGTGCCGTAAATTTCCCGTAAGCAACAGGTAAATTCCAATCGCTCCCGCCGGAAACACCAGCCCGATCAGCCCTTTGGTCAGCACGTTGAGCGCGCACACCGCTGCCAATCCCCAACAAGTCCACAGCGCAGGTTTTGCTTGTTCGAGCGAAACCAGAAACAGCCAGAACGTCAACGTGAGCCATAGTCCCACGCCCACGTCCGGAATTAAAAAGCGCGTAAAAAGAAACGGTCCCAGCGCGGTCGCCAGAACAAGTCCCGAATCGAATCCTCCTTCGCCGCCGAACGCCCATCGTCCGAAACCGTAAGTGGCCAGAATCATCGCCAGCACAGCCAGCATCAGCGGAAGCCGCGTGCTCCACTCGCTGATCCCGAACAGCTTGTAGCTGGCCGCCACGCCCCAATACATCAGCGGAGC
Source organism: uncultured Acidobacteriaceae bacterium (assembly GCA_963775845.1). Taxonomy (GTDB): domain Bacteria; phylum Acidobacteriota; class Terriglobia; order Terriglobales; family Acidobacteriaceae; genus Acidiflorens. The sequence continues at coordinate 51,778 of CAVZKN010000004.1, forward strand.
CTTCTCCAGGTAGCGCACACCATTCACATAAAGCGTCACCCAGTCATGCCGCTGCAGCATCTCTTTAGCCGCCTCCGCATGAACCGTGTCAGCATCGTCCAGCAAGGCAGGATGCGCGAGCCCGGTCAGGTAAATGACCGCCCACAGCGCCGTCAGCACCAGCAGAGAAACGCGCCAGTCCGCCACCCACCGGTAAGGGCGTCGCGCCTCCGTGGCGTCAGCTGTCGGCATGGTCATCGCGGGGAGGATGTTTGGTTGAGTCGCACGTGGTTCGGCATTACGCGCAGCGCGAGGATTCATCGCAGAATCCTCAATTATACGGGAGCAATTCGCGAGTCAGGCGCGGGTCTGGCCCGGTTCACCACGAGACGCCGAAGAATACCAAGAACTTAAAGCTGCACGGGCCAGATTTTACAAGCCGTCGATTTTCTCCGTGGCTCCGTGGTGAAAACATTCGCTCGGAGCCTCAGTCCGCCGCTGCTCCCCGCGCGACGCGCTCATCCGCCACTTCGCGATAAATTTCCAGGATCCTCGACACTGAAGCCGTCCACGAAAATCGCTGCGCCTGCTGGTAGCCGCGCTCCTTCATCAGCGCGCGCAATCCCTGGTCCAGCAGCACCCGCTGCAAACCGCGCCGGATCTCGAATACATTCTCCGGATTCACCAGCAAAGCCGCGTTTCCCGCCACTTCCGGCAAGCTCGACGTATTCGAAGTCACCACCGGAGTCCCGTGCGCCATCGCTTCCAGCGGAGGCAATCCGAATCCCTCATAGAGCGACGGAAACACAAAAATCTTTGCCACGTCGTAAAAAATTCGCAGCACCTCGATGGGCACAAATCCCAAAAAGCGCACGTCATTCTGCACTCCGCTGCGCACCACGGTCCGCCGCAGCCGCGGATGGCTCGAAAGATCGTCGCCGATAATGATCAGCTTCAGGTCCGGATATTGCCCCTCCTTCTGCAACTCGCTCTTCAGCGCCGAAAACGCTTCAATGATGCGCACCACATTCTTATGTGGCCGAATTGCTCCCGCATACAACAGAAACGGATAATTGACCAGGTAGCGCTTGGCGATGAGTTCGCGGTCCACATCCGTGGCATGCCCGCGCAGAAAACGCTCATCGATCGCGTTGTACACGACCTCGATGCGCGCATCCGCGATCCCTAGCAGCTTTTCAATCTCATTCTTGGTGAATTGCGACACCGCAATGACGCGCGCCGCGTGGCGCAACACGCGCCGCGTCAGGTAAAAATGCAGTGCGCGCCGCGCCGTTGACAAATCCCGCGATCCATACATGTGCTCGAGCAGATCGTGCACGGTCAGAATGTAAGGACAGCTCAGCCCTTTAGGAATCCAGAACAGGTGCGGAATATGGACCAGGTCACAGCCGATGCGCTTGACCATGGCGCGGAATTCCAGGTTCCCCTTCAAAGTATGATCGCGCGACTCGATCACCGCCGCATGGAAGTTAGGCGGAAGCGCTCCGCATTCTGCCACCTTGGCCGCCGAGCCGATCAGAAAGTAGTCGCTGTCGTGGTCCAGTTGCGCCAGCGTGCGAACCACATTCCGGATGTAGGTTCCCACTCCGAATTCCGTCATGCGACGGATGTCGATGGCGACTTTCACAGCTTGGATTTAATCACAGGGAATACAAAGAGACACAGCGAATTCGCGGAGAGCCACTCAACTTCCAGCCTTGTCTTAGCGATGTTTGCCCACGTCGAACAGTACCCCAAAGGAAAGGTGAACGTAGACGCCGGTAGCGGGATGCTCCCGCGAGAAGATTCCACCGACTCCGGCCTCCATAATGAAGCTGGCGTTGTCCGAGATATGAGCGCTCGATCCAATGACTCCCAAGGGAAGAATCGTCCCCGGCGGCGGTCCCGAACCGGCTGACCCTAACCAGCAGGCGCAGAGCGGATTGAGGCAGCCGTGCGAACCGGCGACGCGAAGAGAAGTATAGTAATTCCAGGTTTGGTCGGGTTTTCTCGTGCCAATGGTAGCCGCCAGGTCGGCATTCACGCTCCGCCCGTCGCCCTCATCTGCCGCTCCCAAGCCTCCTTCCAGGCGAAAGCCCGGGTTGACCTGGTAACGTACCGCAACCTTCGCGGTGGCCCCAAAGCTGCCATCCGATTGATTGTCTCCCAGGACGTCAAAACCGAGATCGATGCGGTCGCTCAAGCCACGCCGCCACCGCGCAAGCCAATCCGTCCCACCTCCGTGATCGCAGGAAGACAGCACCAGTTCGCCGTAGCCTCCGACTGCGAGCCCCAACTCGGTGTACCCGCGCGCCACCGTGGCTGGACCGCCAAAGGTGGCCAGTGGCGGAGGCGAGGCTACAAGTTGGCAGTTCGGGGAAGCGCTCGCTTGCCCCAACGCAAGCGATGGAATCATGACGATGAAAACGGCAAGCAGTACGAAGCGGCCACCTGCATACCTGCAGATTCCAACCTCCGCGCCAATGGCTCTCCTCTTTCGCGAAACCCGTTCTTCGCAGAGCCATTCTCCGACATCAGTTCCTACCCGCGCGGAGGTCAAATATTGAACCTGCGCGATCACTCTCAGAACAAACCGACTGTAATCGGGGTGAAAAGGTTAAGCCCGCACTTCCGCCTGCGCCCGCGCCCGCCGTTCCGCATACAGCGGAAACTCCTCGGCCAGCCCCAGCACCTGTTTGCGGATCTTCGCCAGCACCGCCGCGTCCGTCCGGTGATTCAGCGCCTCCGAGATCCAGTGCGCAATCTGCCGCATCTCCGCTTCTTTCATCCCGCGCGTAGTCACCGCCGGCGAGCCAATGCGAATCCCGCTCGGCTTCATCGGAGGATTCGTATCGAACGGAATCGCATTCTTGTTAACCGTAATCCCCGCGTCGCCCAAAGCCTTCTCCGCCTCGCTTCCCAGCATGCCCTTGGCAAATACGTCGACCAGCATCAGGTGCGTGTCCGTGCCGCCGGAGATAATGCGATACCCATCGGACGCCAGCGTCTCCGCCAGCACCTTCGCATTCGCCACCACCTGCCGCGCATATTCGCGGAAACTCGGCTGCGATGCCTCGAGGAAACACACCGCCTTAGCCGCCATGATGTGCACCAGCGGCCCTCCCTGCATTCCGGGGAAGACAACTTTATCAATTTCCTTTGCGAATTCCTGCTTGCTCAGGATCATTCCTGACCGCGGCCCGCGCAGAGTTTTGTGCGTGGTCGAAGTCACAATCTGCGCGTGCGGCACCGGCGACGGATGCGCTCCTCCCGCCACCAACCCAGCAAAATGTGCCATATCGACCAGATAAAGCGCGCCCACCTTGTCGGCAATCTGCCGCATCCGCGCAAAATCAATAATCCGCGGATACGCGCTGCCCCCGCCAATAATCAGCTTGGGACGCTCCGCCGTAGCAATCTTATCCAGATCGTCGTAATCGATCGTCTCCGTTTCCCGAGTCACGCCATAAGGAACGATCTTGTAAGTCTTGCCCGAAAAATTCAGCGGATGCCCATGCGTGAGGTGCCCGCCATGAGCGAGATTCAATCCCAGAATCGTATCGCCCGGCTTCAGCACCGACGCGTAAGCCGCTTGATTGGCCTGCGATCCGGAGTGCGGCTGTACGTTGGCATGCTCCGCGCCAAAAAGTTTCTTCACCCGCTCGCGCGCCAGATTTTCGACCACGTCGGTAAACTCGCATCCGCCGTAATACCGCTTCCCGGGATACCCCTCCGCATACTTGTTGGTGAAGACCGATCCGGCCGCCTCCAGCACCGCCTCGCTGACAAAATTCTCCGAAGCAATCAACTCCAGTCCTTCATGCTGCCGGCGAACTTCGTTGTCAATAGCGTTAGAAATCTCGGGATCAACCTCATACAGCGGGCGCGACATAGCAGAATTTTTCATAGAAGTGTACCGACCCTATTTTACCCGGATGCCGTGTGGCGCGGACACTCCTGTCCGCGAAATGCTGCGAACGAGCTGGACCTTAAGTTCTTCCAAGCCGCGCGCTCTTCGATTCACCAACGCGGCTTGCGGCTTGCGAGAATTCGCTGCCTGCACTATAGTAAGCCCGATTTTTCAAGCCAATCCCAAAAGAGAACCTAAGATGCGCAAGCTCTTGCTGGCTGCACTTGCCGTACTTGTGTTTGTAAGCATAGCCATGGCCGAGAAGATTGACACCAAGTGGCACTGCGGGAAAGCGGCGACAGAATACAAATTGGAGGTCGGCGACACCCCCGATCACATTTATTGGATCGGACAAGGCTCCTGCACCGCCACCGCAAGCGAAGGAGACCTCAAGGAAAAATCCGGCCAGTTTACGGAATTCCGTGATGGCTGGAAAACATCCTTCACTTTCCACGGACGCTACAACGCAACCACCGACAGTGGCGACAAGGTTTTTTACATCTATGAAGGCTCAGCCGCGGTCCCCATGACGAAACCGGTGACCAACAAATGGAAGGTCGCCGGTGGCACCGGAAAGAACAAAGGAGCCAAAGGCTCCGGCTCCTGTTCCGGAAAAGGTAACGACGACGGTACCTTCGACTGGGAATGCACCGGCACTGTTTCGATGGCCATGGCCAAATAAGCTACTTCGTAAGACGGACCGAACAGCCTCGGTGCCCCAGAGCCCGCCCCGAGGCTTGTCGAAGGGTTGGCGCCCGTTCTTTGGGCGCTAACCTGGGAAGTCCGCGCGCCAGAAAGCGCCTTCACAGAACCCGCCAACCAGTCGCTGCGCGGCGTCATCCAACCAACGAAAAAGAAGCGGAAAGTAGAGATCAAAATGACCTCCCGAAGATATTGGCCGATGGCAGAAATATTGTTACTGGCCGCCCTAACCGCCTGCACGCAACAACAGCAAAGTCCGCAAGAAATAAAAGAAAAAACCGCCCAGGCCACCGCCGAAGCCAAGAGCGATGCCAAAGCCGTAGCCGACGGGATCCGCGAAGGCTGGAACCGCAACAGGCCTCTCGACATCAACCTCGCGACCCGAGATCAGTTAATGGCCCTCCCTGGTATGAGCGCCCACGACGCCGACCGCGTCATCGCCGGACGCCCCTATATTTCCGCCGACGATCTGGAATCCCGCCACATCCTCTCGAAGCCCGAGTACGACCGCATCGCCGACCAGATCACGGCCAAAAGGTGATCAGGGAGCACGTGTAGCACGGACACTCCTGTCCGCGAAGGGAACCTCGTAAGCTGAAGGGTCTTGGGGCGAGAAGCTTTAGCTCCGGGATCGCTCCAGTCTGTAAGCGATACTTCGACTCAGACCGACCAGCGCTGTGTCGGTAGGCGTCGGGGCGACATGGGGGGCTGGCCCAGCTTTGGATCTCGCCGGCATTATCACCGCAAGGGGTGCCCCATCCTTCGCGCACTTTGCGAAGGGTGGGATTCAACGAACGCTGCGAGCGTACGCCATAGTTCATCATCCGAGGTCATCCCCGAGTTCGTCATCTCCATTAGAGTTGTCCTCTTGAGCAAAGCGAAAGACCTATGTACTTTGGCGGCAGCAAGCGCGACTCTGCGTGGGAAGACTTAGGCCCGCGCCACGCTTCAGCGCTGCGAAAAAGACCCAACCCTATACGAACATTGTAGAGGGCTGCCCCAGCCTTGGATCTGGACAGCATTATCACCGCAAGGGGTGTCCCATCCTTCGCACTTTGCGAAGGGGGGATTTCCGATAGGGAAGTCCACAATCAACAATTCCCCTTTTTTTCATCACAAATTCGATGTACCCCCATCACATACACCCATGCCGCAATCATGCAATCATCCTTCGAGTATGCAAAATCGAGAACTGTGTCCGTCTCCAGAGATGATATAAACCGCCGAAACCGATCGGCGGCATTCTTTGATAACTGAACGCTTTCCCAGACCCGGCGAGGGCAGGCCCGTTTCCCGCAAATTAACCACCTCTACTGGCTCCGAATAAATCGCCCCATTCACCCCACAGTAAGTAAAAGTATGTTAATCAGAACGATATTAACGATGTTAATCACAACGATACCTAGGGGGTAGGGGGGGTGGGGGGTACCCGGCAATTCGCGCTACTCAAACGCCGTCCGCAGGAAACTGACCAACTGCCAGCCGTCCATATAGTTGTAAGGAGTTTCTCCCATCGTGTAATGCCCGCAGGGGAGCACCACGACTTTATGATCCAGATTGTGGCGCTTGAATTCCGCAACCACCTGCTCTGAAAATTCAGGCAGAAACGTCATGTCATACCTGGCATAAATAATGAGCGAGCGCCTTGGCCAGCGCGAAAATTTATCGAAGTAGACCATGGGACTGACGGCGCGCCACACATGGCGCAGATTCTCCAGATCGATGCCAGTCTCTAAGCCTTCGCGGATGTGCCGGGTGGACTGGCCATGCCACACCACGTCGGCAAAGTAGGTCGAAGCGTGATTGAAGGCGGCGACCTGAATCCGCGGATCATGCGCGGTAGCGATGAAGGCATAGCAGGATCCGAGGCTGGTGCCGACGATGCCGAGGCGGTTGTAACCCTGCGCCTCCAGCCAGTCTAGGCAGCAGCGGGTGTCGATCACGCCCTGGCGAACGGAATCGAGGGTGCGCCCGATGTTGGCAGAGACAGCGTAGTCGGCGCGATCGATCTCGGCGGGGCGGCGAATGTCGTGATACGGCATGGAGAGCCGCAGCACGGCGATGCCCATCCAGTTCATGACGCGGCAGAGAGCGGTGTAGGAAATCGCGTCGGAATTCCAATGCGGCAGGAGGACGACGGCGCGGCGTCCGCGGGCGGGGAACCAGCGGGCGTTCACGAGATTATTTTCGGGAAAGGGCGTGGCCACTGGCGAAGTGAAGCGCAGGAAATCGGCGTGAGTTCCGCGGACTTTTTCTTCGAGGCGTGGGTCGGGCACTTCACGGGTGCTGAAGACTTGAACCTCGCGGCGCTCGAGGTGGAAATCCCTTGGCGTCGTGTAGGAGTAGAATTCATCGCTGTCGCTGATGATGCGGTCGTTGAAGCGGGAGAAATATTGCAGCAGATCCCGCGGTTCTTGACTAGCAGGATCACGACTGGCGGGACCGCCGTTGCGGCCAGGCCAGCTATGCGTCCAATCGAGGCCCCAGTCCAGCGGACGCACTACGCGGTTATTGTCTACCGCGGTGAGGCGCGTCTCCCAGTCGTACATCCATTTTGCGTAGCGCGAAGGCATAGTCTGTTCTAGAAATACCGCATTGCGGCATGGATTGGCGACTTGGGTCTATTTAACGGCAGGATTCAGCACTCAGTCGTCAGCACTCAGCATCCAGTAGTTTCGCTGTCCAGCCCGTGCTGACTGAACGCTGCAGTGCCCGATTGCCGACGGCTGACGGCTGACGGCTGAACGCTGACGGCTCAGACATAAACGCGCGGCACGCGCTGCGAGAGGCCGCACAAAATTTCGTAAGGCACGCTTTCGCACAGGCGCGCCAGTTCCACCGCGTCGACGGTTTTTTCGTTGCTCTTGCCGATCAGGATGACTTCGTCTCCTACGGCGACTCCGCGAATCTGGCTGACATCAACGATCGTCAAGTCCATCGAAACGCGCCCCACCACTGGCGCATATTCGCCGCCCACGATTACCCGCGCGCGATTCGATAGCAGCCGCGGATAGCCGTCCGCGTAGCCAACCGGCAACACGGCGATGCGGCTGCGCTGCTTTGTGATAAATGTGCCCATGTAGCCGACCGCTTCGCCCGCGGCGACTTCCTTTACCGTGAGCACGCGCGTCTTCCACGACAGCACGGGACACAACGGCAGCGGCGGAACAGGCGCTGCTTCGCCTCCGCGCACGAACGGCAGCGAATAGCCGTAAAGCGCAATTCCCGGACGCACCATGGTCTTCCACGTCTCGGGCCTGGCGCTCATGGCGGCCGAATTCCCCATGTGAATGAACGTCGGGTGCAGCCCGTAGCTTTGCACCAGTTCGAGTCCATCCTCGAAGCGCTTGGCCTGGCGCATGGCTTCTTCGGAGTCGAGCACTTCGGCCGATGCAAAGTGTGTGCTCACGCCTTCGAGAGTGAGGTGATGCGACGCAGCCAACTTCTCGCACACCAGCGGCAACGCGGCCGTGGGCGCTCCGAGCCGGTTCATGCCGGTATCGATCTTCAGATGCACCGGCAGAACGGCCTGCCGTTTTTGCGCGGCGCGCTCAAGCAGTTCGATGTGCCACGGTTCCCAAACCGTGGGAGTCAGGTTCTGAGCGACGATGCCATCCTCTTCGCCCTTCCAGATGCCGGTCATGAGCAGGATGCGCGCCTTCGTGCCGGCGCCGCGCAACGCCCAGCCTTCCGCCGCATCGGTCACTCCCAGCCACTTAGCGCCCTCGGATTCCAGCGCCCGCGCGCTCTCGACTGCGCCGTGGCCGTAGCCATCCGCTTTGACCACGGCACAGATGGTGACCGCGTCGCCGACGTGTTTCTGTACCGCGTGGAAATTGTCTGCCAGTGACTTCAAGGAAACTTCGGCCCAGGTGCGGCCGTCGAGAATCAGCGAGCGGCGATCGGGCAGGTGCGGCAAATCGAGGCGCGGAGCGTTCACATAGCGATTATAGTGATCGCGCGCTAGCTGCTGCAGTTGGCTGAGTTCCGATGGTAACTGGTCTTTTACCAAGGGGGTCAATTGCCCGCGAGCAGGAAGTTCACGGTGATTTGCGTTTCGACCTCCACGGGCTCGTTGTTGAGAAGATAGGGACGGTAACGCCATTGCCGCACCGCCTCGATCGCGGCTGCGGCCAGCATCGGATGTCCGCGAACCACGACCAGGTTTTCGATCGTGCCTGTCTTGCTGATAATCGCGCGGAGTTCAACCGCACCCTGCACGTGCGCCTGCCGCGCGAGCGTTGGGTAAATGGGCTGCACGCGATGGAGCAAGTCGGCCTCCGACAGATGAGATATGAGCACAGGCTTGGCAGCGGCTGGACGCGGCGGAATCACGACGGGGGTGCCGATTCCGATGGCCGGCCCGAGGATGCCGCCAGGTCCGCGACTCGGCCCACAACACAGGTCGGGCAACTCCGGCGCTGCCGGACCCGGATCGTTGCCGATTTGAATGCTAGGCGGGATCGTTGACGGCGCGATCAGCGGATGCGGGCTCGGACTTGGGACCGGTGAATTTCGGCGATGACCTGGATTTCCTACTGGATCTCCTGGCGGCGCGAATGCTGCGGGCGACGTGAGAGGCTTCACCCAGAGCAGCGGCGGCCGCTGAACCCAGATCAAAGGCATCGCCAGCAGCAGGCTCACCGCGAGAGCTTGCATGGAGAAGGACGCTAGCGTTGTCCATCCACGGCGGGACGAGTGATTCCATCCGGCTACAGTGGCGAAGAGATCTTGAGGCGAGTCTCCCGGCATGGTGCCTCCTGGTGAAAACCGATACTCCTACAGACACCTGCGATGGACGACTTGATCCCGAGATGGGGTTGCGGCAGTGGTGGTCTGGCGGGACGCCCGACGCTCCAACCAAGATGGACGGAAAAAAGGCCGCGTTCATGGACGCGGCCTTCACCGGACTAAATCTAATCCAGGATTATTGCGGTTTTTTCGGCGTGCTGGTCGGCGCCATGGGCTTGGGCGTCGGTTTCACAGGCTTGGTGGGCGTACTATTTGCGGCCGGAGCCGGCACTCCCGACTGCACGTTGAACGCTTCGATGACCGGTTGCGTGATGTCGACGGCTGGGCCGTACCAGATCACCGGGCCACGCGGCCACTGTTGCGACGTATCCAGGATCATGCCGTAGCCGTTGTCGCTGGCGTACTTCACGATGAGCGGCGCCATGACGGTGAGAATCTTGTTCCCGATTTCTCCCTGCTGCGCCTGGAAATCTTCCTGCGCGTCCTGGGTGGAGCGATCAAAGCTCTTCTGCTTGGTCTCGATATCCTTGACCAGCTTTTCGCGCGAGGCGTCGTTCAGCTTGTCCTGCTGGGCGCTAAGCTGCTTCTTGAGGCCGTCGATTTCGTCGGCCTTGCCTTTGAGGTCGTTTTGCTTGGGCTCAAATTTCTTGGAAAGCTCGGCGAAGTCGCGCTGTCCCTGATTGGAAAGGAAGATCGCCTGTTCGATGTTGATCGTGCCAACTTTAGTGCCCGTCGCCTTGGCGACCGCAGCTGCGGCGGTGGAAGGAGAATCGGGCGCCGCGGCCGCCGGAGCCGCGGGAACTGGTGCAGCCTGGGCCATCGCAAAAAGAGAAAGGCCGAATGCGGCCACGGTAATACGCGCAATCATAAACTTCCTGCTCATTAATTCGCTCTTCATTGGGTACCTTGAACTCCTTCAAATTTTGGGAAACGCTGACAAATTCCAGCTTGCCGGGCCGACGCAACGGCGCATCGCAACCCGAGACATCAATCGCCAAGCCCGAAATTAGGGCCCGAAATAAAGACTTGCAACACCGACCTGAAATTGGAACCTGGTTAAAGGCGCAACCAGCACACAAGGCGCATACCGCGCCCCGGCTCTCTTCACGCGGAAATCACAAGCGTGGTGATCAGGGTGTGGACGCTTTGCATTATACGGAGCACCCCGAGCAGCGTCAAACAATCTTCGCAGCTCTTCTCGGTTGGATGCGGCGACATGGCCACTTTGTGGCTCAGTAATCAAATCGGAATCGCACCTGAAAATAAATTTGGCGCGGCAGGTTCCAGTGATATCCGCCGAAGGTCAGGCTGTTATCTTCCTCGACGCGGCGGTTGGCTACGTTCAGCGCGGTGAGCGATACGGAGAAGCGTTCGCCGAAATCTTTGCCGAGCGACAAATCAAACGTTGTGTGCTGCGGCAGATAGTTGCCGGAGTAGGGTGCGCCCGGAAAAGCGTTGGTGAATCCGGATCCGTAGTAAATGTTGGTCGAGGCGTAGGAGCGCCATGGCAGGTTGATGTCACCGCCGGTGTTGAGCGTGTTGCGCTGGTCATGGTCGAGCGGAGTGAGTCCGGGCGCGAGCGTGAAATCGGTCAACCCACCGGTAATAGTGCCGCTGCCTTCGGCGATCTGATTCGAGTAGGCGAGGTGAAGCTGCACTCGGTGAGCCAGTCGCGGAGAGCGCAACGTGAGCTCCCATCCGCGAATCAGGGCTTCGGAAACGGTGATGGGGAAGAAGATGTTGGAGGCTCCAATGTTGTTGTGGTCGAGAAAATTGGCCGCCTCGGTTTTGAAAGTGTCGGCGTCTAGAACCCATCCGCGGTAGGGAATCGTCACGCCGAATTGATGCTCTTCGTCGCGCTCTCCATGGAGCGGTAGAAATCCCAGGCTCTGCCCATGGGCATAGTCGATGAGCGCAGGGCCCGACACGCTTTCGATAGGCGGCGCTTGATAGTAATGTCCATAGAAACCGCGCAACGTCCATTGAAGTTTAGGAATGGTGAAGGTCGCGCCGAAGCGTGGACCGATTGCCGATTCCGACACCGGCGGCGGAGATCCGGCGGCAAAGTTTCCTTCAGAGAAACGGGTTGGACGCATGCCAACCGAGAGCATCATCCAGGAAAAAGGCTTGAACTTTTCGTCGATGTAAAAGGCTTCGAGGTTCGCGTTCGGATGCTCGGAATCGGCGATAGGCGCGTTTCCGCTCCCGTCATTGAAGACGGCTCCAAAGAACTGGCTGTCGCTCTGATAGAAGCTGACGAATCCGACCTGCAAGTCGTTCTTCTGGTAATTGGCGGCAAATGTGGCTTGGCCTCCGGCGTAGGTGGCACTGCGATTCTCTGTCGTGGCGATGGGCGTGTCGGTGGGCCTGCTTGCATAGTCGCCGCTATTGTAGTGATGGAAGGGAGAGACCGTCGCCATCAGATGGGAATTGAAAGTGTGCACCCAGCTGAAAAGGACTCCGGCATCAGCCTCGTGCTGGCCATCGCGGAGGCCGGTGCTGGGCGAATACTGGTTGCTGCCCGGACTGTTCTCAATGTCATTGGGATAGGGATCGTATGGGATCTGGAAGTAATCGCGGCGGGCCGATGTTATCAGGCGAAGCTGGTTTGAAGGATCAACGTTGTAGATAAAGGAGCCGAAGCCGCCGACTCCGTTGACCGCATCGTGAACCACGATCCCGACCGGTGGTTGCAGCCCCAGATTGCTGCGATTGGCATCGAGGCTGGCGTAATAAGCGAAGCGTTGCGTATGGCTGCCAAAGCTCAGCGCGTCATTCGTTTGATAGAAATTTCCGCCGCTGACCACAAGCTCAGCCTGATTGTTGCGCTCGAACCCGGTGCGCGGCACGACGTTGAAGACGCCGTAGGTGCGGTCTCCAAACTCGGCGCCATAGCTGCCGCGATCGACCTCAACGTAGTCCATATCTTCGGGGTCGAACTGCGGGCCGAGATTCTGTGCGATCGCAGTATTAATGACGGGAACGCCGTCGAGAAGCCATGTCGTCTGATGGCCTCCGCGCATGTGCAGCATGTCGTGTGTGACGTAGGCGCCGGGGACGTAATCAGTGATCATGGCCAGACTGTTGGTCTGGTCGGCTCCGGGCGTGCGCTGAATATCGAGGCGGCTGATTAGCGTGGTGGGAGTGAAACTGTCGGTGGCTACCACGGCGGGCGACGCGGAGACGATGACCTTCTCATTGGCCGACGCTACTCTGAGTTGAAAATGAACGACTGGCACGCTTCCGGAAATCACTACGACATCTTGGGAGGTCTGTTCGAAGCCCTGGCTGGCCACGCTGACCGAATAATCGCCAAGCGGAACGGCGTTCAGCTGGAATTCGCCGGTGGCGTTGGTGGTCACGCTCTTGGCCCAATCGGATGATTTCGCCCGCAGCATGACCATGGCATCTTGAATGGGACGGTGCTGCGGATCATGCACCACTCCACGGACCGCGCCGTAGTCGTTGGCGAAGGCGGCCGAAGCAACGAACAGAACAGCGGCAAATGCTGGCAGTATGAGGCGAGTCATTTCGTATGTCCCTCGGTGTTTGGCGGAGCGCAGACTAAGGACCACGGACGGCAGCTGCGCGCAAACGTAGAACAATTTGCTCGCAGCCACAGGTCGCAGCAGATTTGCTGTTTTCAGTTTCGGAGTCGTGTCTAGCTGACAGGTGGGGCGCGAGCGGAATCCGGACTCGTGGCGTTATTCGCCGGGGTGACCGCATCCTGCGGCAGATGCGCAGGTTGAATCGTCAGGGCTACAAAGAAAAGAAGATTAGAACTCGGCCGCGCCCACTCGGACGTGGTAGCTCCACAGCAACAATGGTTCGCGCAGCAGTCGTTGCCCTCCTGCCAAGAGGCTGAGGATTCCTCCGGCTGCGCCTGCTTCGACGGTGCCATTGCGTGATGGCAGTGCATGGCAGGCCCAGTTGGGCTTGCGGGTGTAGCCTCTACAGACATCGCCTGGCGCAAGCAGTGCGAGGCTTGTGGCAGAACAGCGCATGGCATCGCCATCGGCCCGACGGCCGGGGCGAGCATCACCAGCAGCAGAAATCTGGCAGCCCAGCGGTACGCTCCCCACATTTGCGGAAAGCATAGCAGTACCGAGTACTCAGTTGCCAGTTGCCAGCCCCCAGTCCTCCAGCCTTGTTGTCGAGTACTGATTGCCGGGGACTGATTCCTGTACCATTTCCTCGTGCAAAGGTTACGGGAACGGCTTCTGAAGACAATTCAAAAGGAGAAGTCGATACGCGCCGGAGATCTCGTGGCTGCGGCCGTCTCTGGCGGTGCCGATTCGGTGGCCTTGCTTTGCCTGCTGCTCGAATTACGGGACGAGTTGGGAATTGTGCTTTCGGTTGCGCACGTCAACCACAAGCTCCGGGGCGAAGAGTCGGATGAGGACGAGCGATTTGTCGCAGAGTTGGCACGGCGGCACGAACTCCAGCTCTATTCGTGCAACGCGCCCATCGAGGGCACCAGGGGATCGGGCATCGAGGCGGCTGCCCGTGAACTGCGTTATGAGTTTTTTCGCCGTCTCGTTTGCGAGCGGCATATCAGTAAGATTGCGACCGCTCACACCCTCGACGATCAGGCGGAAACAGTGTTGCTGCGGATTTTTCGCGGCACCGGTATCCGCGGACTTTCGGGAATTCATCCGCGGATCATCTTCGAAGATCAAGGGCGCGCGTTGGGCGAGGTGGTTCGTCCTTTGCTGAGCTTTCGCCGCAACGCGCTGCTCGAATTTTTGCGTCAACATAGCCAGATCTGGCGCGAGGATTCATCGAATGTCGATATTTCGTTTCTGCGTAATCGCGTTCGGCACCGGCTGTTGCCGATGATTACAGCCGAGTTTGGCGAAGCTTCGATCGAGCACCTGAGCGAACTGGCCGAGATTGCCCGGGTGGAGGAAGCGCATTGGAGATGCGGGCATCCCGAGATCGCGGCCGCGCTGAAGGGCGAGCGCTCTCAAGATGATTTGCAACTCGCTGTGCCTTTGCCGGTAAGAACCTTGCAGGCGCTTCCTTTAGCGGCTCGCCGGAGGCTGGTGCGGGCCTGGTTCGAAACGAACGCGCCCGACGTGAGCCTTTCATTCCGTCTGATCGAGCAGGCATTGGAACTCGCCGACGGACCCGCAGGCAAAAAAATGGAATTGTCGTCGAAGTGGAATCTTCGACGGAGACGAGACGAGCTTCGGCTGGAGTTAGCAACTTCCAATCAAAGCGACGATGACGCGGATTACGAGTACGCGCTCCAAATCCCGGGTGTGGTCGATGTTCCTGAGTTAGGCGCTCGCATCGAAGCTCGGGTCGTAGATCCGTCCAATGTTCCTGAGGAGGACCGCGGAAAACTCTTGAATGCCGACCTAGTTCCGGGCCAAATTGTGATTCGCAACTGGCGCGCCGGAGATCGTTTCTGGCCAGCGCACTCAGCAGCAGAAAGAAAGGTAAAGGAATTGCTGAGCGAGCGGCACGCGACTGGCGTGCAGAAAAAGCTTTGGCCGGTCGCCGTGGCAGACGGTTGCGGCCTCATCTGGGTGCGTGGCTTCGCGGTTCCCGCAGCCCTTCGCGCCACAGCCGGTGCTTCCAGGGCGATTCAGATTCGGGTAATGTCCTGATTTGCCTTTTGCACCACCGAGACACGGATTTACGTAGAAGAACTTGACCTGTAATAACCAGAAGGCGAACGTCTTGCCGCGCCGTTGGCGTTCTCTGTGTCTGCGTGCCTCCGTGGTGAAAAACTAAGTTAGGACACTCCCTGGATTCGCAAGATTGCGCCATGATTCGTCCCCATGATGTAACATCCTAGGGTTAAGATTGAAAGCTAAGATTGAGATAGCCGCTTACTCACGTTAGCTGCCAGGCCGGAGACGCCACTTCCCCTATGAGTGCTTTGCCCAATGCCAGGTTGCGTCAGGTAATATCGGCCGACCAGATCCAGAAAAGGGTTCGCGAACTGGGACGCCAGATCTCTGACGACTATCGGGGTAATACCGTGGTCGCGCTGGGTATTCTTGAGAACAGCTTCCTCTTTATGGCCGATCTGGTGCGGGCGGTGGATGTTCCCGTCGTTTGCACCTTCATTAAGCCGCAATACAAGCAGAGCCAGCAGGGCCAGTCTCCCCTGCTGGAAATTTTCTTCAGCCACGAGTTGGCGATTGCCGGCAAGCATGTGTTGCTGGTCGAAGGGTTGGTGCACTCCGGCGTAACCAGCGAGTTTCTGATGGGCGATTTGCGGGGAAGGGGCGCGGCTTCCGTGAAGCTGGTCACGTTGCTCGACCGCCAATCGGCGCGCCGGGTGCCGCTGCAGCCCGATTATTTCGGGTTTCTCGTCGATGACGCTTATCTGTGCGGCTATGGATTGGGCAATCCTGAGCAGACGGGTCGAAATCTGCCGTATTTGGCGGCGACCACGTAATACTGCCGGGGTCTCGACCACGGGTTCCGCCGTCTGCTGGGCCGTCGCGTGACTTCTGTTACCTCCATCCGGTTCCCCGTTTTTCCTGGAAAAGGTCTAGAATTGATAAGCAGTCTTTTAGCAGTCGAATTCCCGCCCATGGCATCTAATGGCCTGAGGCGGTGTCTTTCAGTTTGGGAGAGGCTGCACTTCGAGGAGTTTTGAGTGAATTCTACGATCAAAACGGTACTTTTCTGGGCGGTCATCGTGGTTTCGGCCTTCCTGCTGTGGCAGGTAGTGCGAACCGGGACCAATTCCCAGAAAGAAAAAGAAATCGGCTTCTCTGAATTCCTGTCGGATGTGGATCAGGGCAACATCCACGATGTGCTTTTCGTGGGGCAGGAAGCACGCGGGAAATTCAAGAATGACTCGCCGTTCCACACCACTGTGCCGCCGGGCAGCTATCCCGAGATGTACAAGAAGCTGACGGACAAAGGTGTTCCTTACAGCTTCAAAGACATCAGCAACGGCACTTGGCCTAGCTGGATTCTGAACCTCGCTCCGCTGGTCCTTCTCGGCGCTCTCTGGTTCTTCATGATTCGGCAGATGCAGACGGGCGGCAACAAAGCCCTGTCGTTTGGCAAGAGCCGGGCGCGTTTGCTCTCCATGCAGCAGAAAAAGATCACGTTTAAAGACGTGGCTGGCGTGGAAGAGGCGAAAGAAGAACTCAAGGAGATCATCGAGTTCCTGCGCGAGGCGCAGAAGTTCCAGAAGCTTGGCGGACGCATTCCCAAAGGCGTGCTGCTAGTTGGACCTCCGGGCACGGGCAAGACCCTGCTGGCGCGCGCGGTCGCGGGCGAAGCCAATGTTCCTTTCTTCTCGATCTCCGGCTCCGACTTCGTGGAAATGTTCGTGGGCGTGGGCGCCAGCCGCGTACGCGACTTGTTCGAACAGGGCAAAAAGAACGCTCCCTGCATCATCTTCATCGACGAAATCGACGCGGTTGGACGTCATCGCGGCGCCGGCCTCGGCGGCGGACACGATGAGCGCGAGCAGACTTTGAATCAGTTGCTCGTCGAAATGGACGGCTTCGAATCGAACGAAGGCGTCATTCTTATGGCCGCGACGAACCGTCCCGACGTCCTCGATCCGGCGCTGCTCCGCCCGGGGCGTTTTGACCGGCGCGTGGTGGTGAATCGTCCCGATGTGCGCGGACGCGAAGAAATTCTGCGCGTACACACCCGCAAGATTCCACTGTCTGACGATGTTGATCTCTCCGTGCTGGCACGCGGCACCCCGGGCTTCTCCGGCGCCGACCTGGCCAACATGGTGAACGAAGCCGCCTTGGCAGCAGCCCGTCAGAACCGCAAGGCCGTGCTGATGTACGACTTTGAAGTGGCGAAAGACAAAGTCTTGATGGGCGTGGAACGCAAGTCGCTTCTGCTCACCGATGAAGAGAAGAAGAATACCGCGTATCACGAAGCCGGACACGCGCTCGTGGCGGCTATGCTGCCGCATTCCGATCCCGTGCACAAGGTCACGATCATTCCGCGCGGCATGGCGCTGGGCTTGACCATGCAGCTGCCGACCGACGACCGGCACAATTACTACAAGAATTATCTCGATACACAGATCGCCATCCTCATGGGCGGGCGCATTGCGGAAGAGCTGTTTCTCAACCAGATGTCGACCGGCGCGGGCAACGACATCGAGCGGGCCACGGAGTTGGCGCGCAAGATGGTTTGCGAGTGGGGCATGAGCGACCTGGGACCGCTGACCTTCGGCAAGAAAGAAGAGCAGATTTTCCTGGGCCGCGAAATCGCGCAACACCGTGACTACAGCGAAGCGACGGCCATCCAGATTGATGAAGAAGTCAGAAAGATGGTGGGCGTTGGCTACGCGACCGCGAAGAAGATACTCTCCGAGAATCGCGAGACGCTGATCCTGATCGCCAAGGCACTGATCGAACGCGAAGTGCTGGATGCTTCCGAGATCAAGTTGCTGGTCGAAGGTCAGGAACTGCCGCCAATCAAGCCGCTGCCCGCGAAAACCGACGACGGCGTGCAGCAGGTGATCAAGCCGGAGCGGGCTCCCGCCAAGAGCGGCGAGCGTCCGGCAACGGCATAATAAAGGTTCTCAGTTCCGGATTCTCAATTCCGGATTCTCAATGCCAAGAAGGCGGCCCGATGGCCGCCTTTTTTTTGCGTCTTGCCTGGAGCCATTAGTGACAGTCAGTCACTGCATTAACGTCCATAACCAAGGTACAATTGGCCGCCTCGTAGTTAGTGTGGAAATCAGCCCTTAGAATGCTTTCCGCGGAACCTTGGAGATCATTATGGAACGTCGCCGCCTTGTCTTTTTGCTTGCCTCATTCCTCTCGCTGGCATCCTTCGCCCTTCTTCCAGGCTGCAGTTCCAGCAGCACCCCTGCCGTCGGGACGGTGCCATCGCAGAAGTCAACGCCGGTGTTTACCAGCGCGCCAGTCACAGTTGCGACTCAGGGCATCAGTTATTCCTATCAGCTGACGGCCATCGATCCCGCTGGTGGAACAGTTACATTTTCATTGACGACCTCTCCTGTGGGCACGCAGTTATCTGGAAGCACCATTACCTGGACTCCCACTGCCGCGCAGTCACGCGCCTCGAACAGCTTTGCCGCGACCGCAACCACGTCCTCAGGAGGCACGGCCTCGCAATCCTGGACGGTCACTCCCGGCGGCACGATCACCGTCAATTGGCTCAATAACTACTGGACTGCTACCGGCCAGGTGCCGATTCCGGCATTGCCATCGTTGGCCGCTAATCTAACCGCCATGTGGACGAACGCGGATGGCTCGATCACGGTGCAGAAAAGTTCGGCTACCTCCCCGGGAGTCTTCAGCATTCCGAATGTGCCCGGCGGCTATTACTGGCTGCAGACTGGATCGGGATCAGCTTTCTGGACCAACACAAGCACTTTCGATGCCGGCCAGAACATCGCCGGTGGCCCAACGCCCTTCACCACCCTCCAACAGAGTACGCAGTTTGACTTCAACCTCTCAGGGCTACAATCCGTTCCGGAGTTGACGCCGGTTAGTTTTGCAGCCGCGCTTTCAGTAGTCCCCGCGCTGCAATTTTTCGATGACCCCAACTCGACCAGCTTATCCGGGCAGTCGGGGTTCATCGGGAGTTACATCGACTGGACGCAAATCAACACCGGGTTCCTGATGCAGATGTTGCCTGAATCTCTTACCTCGGCCGACAACCTGACGATCAACAATCTCGTGCTCGGGCCTTCCTTGACAGCAACTGGCCTTTCTCTTACAAATGGCGGAACGAATACGATCACCGAGACGCTGCAGCCGAGTCCCCAGGTCTCCATTGATTTGAGCGTCCCGGGCGCGTCACAGTGGGCAAATGTATTCAACAATGTTGCCCCTTCAACTCCAACTCCATTTGCTTCGGCGCTTGCCATTACCGCGCAAATGTACGTGACTCAGGGCTTGGCTTCGACTACAAATACTTTATTCGGAACTGGACTGGGGATCGTATCCGTCATTCCCCAACTGAGTTTGGTCAATACCGAGCAAACCAACGGTCTCAATGCGGCCGGCTGCAATCAGGCGGGCTTTCTTCTGATCATGCCGACTGCGGTGCAGCCCGCCATCACGACGGATGAGAACTTCGGCACGCTGCAATATGGCGACTCGTTCCCGCAGAACTGGATCCGAACTTTGTCGCTGTGCCAGGAGGCGCTGGCATCGGTTCCGGTTCCAACCTCCACTGGGCCAGCGACGGCGACCTTTCTTCTCGTTGACAGCGCGACGGTTGCTCCTTCGAATACGCCGCTGGGGCCAGTGGTTTTGCCGGTGCAGAACCCGATGATTAATAGTCTTGATTTCTTCGGTGCGGGCGGCGGGACCGGCATTGCGACCTCTTCGCCCATCATTTCCTTGAGTTGGACGGCGCCGACCGGGACCGCTCCATTCGCTTACACGGTGCGCGTGTATGTTCAAACCGTGGTGGAGGGCATTCCCACCTACGCCGCAACCGGCACCGCCTTCTCAACTGCCGGCACTTCCATCACCTTGCCACCCCTGGCGGGAGGAAACACTTACGCCTTCACCGTTACCGCAAATGCCGACGGCACGGCCAATGTGCAGACGAGCCCGTTCCGGTCTTCTCTGCCCACCGGATCCGCGACCGTGATTTCCTGTTCCGTCACCATTGATTCTTCGGCACAGATGCCGATAATCCATGGCGACCGGAAAATCATTCAGCGATTTTCGCAACCGCAAACTCTGGGTACGGTGCGCTCCGGGCAGTAGGTTTCAGTTCATCGCGCGCACACTCGCCAGCCGGGTCTACGATTCATTGACTCCGACATGCGATACTTGTCTGCGTCATGAACCTCACTCTGCAGTCGAAAGTGGCTCTTATCACCGGCGGATCGCGCGGAATTGGCGCGGCCACGGTGCGAATGTTTGTGGCTGCCGGCGCGAAAGTTGTCTTCAATTATCAAACCGCGAAGTCTCAAGCGGACGCTCTGGTGCGCGAATGCGGCGCGGAAAATTGTCGGGCGGTGCAGAGCGATCTTTCAACCACGGAGGCGGCGCAGCAACTTGTATCGTCCGCGATCTCTGCTTTCGGACGCCTAGATATTCTGGTCGCCAATCACGGCATTTGGCCACCGGACGACATCTTTGTAGATCGCATGCCTGACGAACATTGGCAGCGCACGATTGCGGTAAATCTCGACAGCGTGTTCGGACTAGTTAAGCATTCGGTCGCGCAAATGAAGAAGCAGGGAAGTGGACACATCGTGCTGGTGAGTTCGACCGCCGGACAGCGTGGTGAAGCCTTCCACTGCGATTATGCGGCTTCGAAGGGTGCGGTCATCAGCATGGTGAAAGGGCTTTCCACCGAACTGGCGCGCGATAACATCCGCGTCAATTGTGTGGCCCCGGGATGGGTTGCGACCGACATGTCGGCCGAGGCGCTCAATGATCCGCCCACGCGGGCCAAGGTGTTTGCGGCGATTCCGCTCGGCCGCGTGGGAACGCCGGAAGAAATTGCTGCGCCGATTCTCTTTCTATGCACGCCTCATGCCGGATTTATCACAGGTGAGATTTTCAACGTCAACGGGGGCGCGGTGCTGGTGGGTTAATCTCGCTATCGAATCGCCGCTCTTGCGCGAGACAGCTAAAATCATACTGCACGCTTCTAATAAGGTAGACCCATGCGACGCCTAGCTCCTCTAATCCTGTTGTCTCTGCTGTCCCCCTTCGCCCTCGCCCAGGCCGGCATGGAGCCCCCAGCGCGTACTCCGTTGCCACTGGCGCCTCCGGCAACCGTCAACATGAATGATTCGGAGAACGCCCGCAAGGCCCGGGCCGTTCTTGACCAGACCATCCAGGCGCTGGGCGGACAGGCTTATCTCACTTACCAAAACAAGGAAGAGACCGGACGCTACTATCCGCTCTATCACGGCCGCACCGAAAGCACCGGAATTCCTTACAACTACTACCTCGAGTATCCCGACAAAGACCGCTTCGAAATCATCGAGTTGAAGAGCTTTCATATCATCCCCGGACAAATTGACATTGGCGGGGTCAAGTCCAACAAGTTCGATATCGTCCTCATTCACAACGGCAATAAGGGATACGAGACCACGTATAAGGGAACGGCGGCGCAGGATCCGGAAGACTTAAAGAACTATCTTCGCCGCCGCCCGCATTCTCTGGAATGGATCTTTCGCAAGTGGATCAACGATCCAACCGTGGCCATGTTTGACGACGGACAGTCGGTCGTCGATGGGAAAGAATGCGAAGGCGTGACGCTGCTCAACAGCCAGAATGATTCGGTCAGCATTTATCTCGACCTCAACACGCACTATCCGGTGAAGATCAGCTATTCCTGGCGCGATCCCAAGGACAAAGAGAAAAATGTAGAGTCGGAGATCTACGATAGCTACAAACTGGTGCAGGGAATCTGGACGCCGCACTCCATTACGCGCTATTTCAACGGAGAATCCTCACAGCAGCGCTTTGTCAACACCGTCAACTACAACCAGAAACTGCCGGACTCGATGTTCGAAGCGACGGAGAATTACGACCCCAAGGCTCCGCCGAAGAAACGGTGAGGCTGCCTTTCTATGCAGTGCCCACGTTTCATGCTTGCGCATCGGCCTGCAGGGCAATGCGCCGAACATGGATCGTCTTTTCGCGCTTCCGGGTCTGGGCGATGTCGTAAGCAGCCTGCATCTGCATCAGCGTGTCCATCTTCACGCC
This sequence comes from uncultured Acidobacteriaceae bacterium, assembly GCA_963775845.1. GTDB lineage: Bacteria > Acidobacteriota > Terriglobia > Terriglobales > Acidobacteriaceae > Acidiflorens. The sequence continues at coordinate 73,783 of CAVZKN010000004.1, forward strand.
AAACGCTTTCTCAACGCGCAACGCCATGTCTCCGGAGAGGGCCGCCCTGCCGTTAAGCAGGCTCGACAGCGCGGGTCGAGAAACGCCAAGCGCGATGGCCGCCGCCGTTACCGACAGGCCAACAGGTTGGATGATTTCCGTCCGGATGAAATCTCCGGGATGGCACGGGTTCTTCATAGGCATGGCGGTACTCCCTTTTTCTGGTGGTAGTCTTCCAGGTTCACGTTGTAGATTTCGCGTCCTCCGAGGTCGATGCTAAACGTCAACCGCCGATTGCGGGTAACACTGAGGCTCCAAGTGCCCTCCCGGTCGCCGGCCAGCGTGTGTACTTTCCACGCTGGAAGCGAGCGCAATTCGGCGGGATCTTGCATGTTATCGAGAAACGCCAGCATTTTACGGAGCTTGTCTACCGCATCGGACGGAACCCCTTTCGTCGTGTCATCTGCGTACAGTGCCTTCAGAGCCTTGTGGACGAAGCTTCGCATTTTCACCTGAGCGACTGTAGCCTGTGGCTTAACACTTGTCAACCGAACCTCAGCAGGATTTAAACGGGGTTTTGTGAAGCACAGCGCGGGAGGGAAGCCGGCAGCCAGCAAACAAAACACGAGCAAGTTTTCCGCGGGTACTCCTCAAACATCTGTAACTTCCTAAACGACTTAGCGATTCTCGTTGTGGAACGAACCACGGAGTGTGTCGGTTTTGCCACAGCCGTTCGTTGACAGAACGCGCTAAACTGTTGCAGAACCTAAGACTTAGACATTCTCCTTTGATCCACGAACAGACAATTCGTGCGGCTGTGACTTGCTCGGGAGTAGGTCTTCACAGCGGCGCTCCGGTCACGCTGCGGATTCTGCCTGCCCCTGCCGGAACGGGAATCGTCTTTCAACGCACCGACCTCGATGGCTTTGCCCTCGAAGCCAGCGGACGCAATGTAGCTCGTGTCAGCTACGCCACCAGTTTGATGAAGAAGGGCGTACTGATCTCGACCACCGAGCACCTGCTCTCGGCGTTTACTGGGGTGGGCATCGATAACGCCATCGTCGAGTTGGACAACCTCGAATTGCCGATTCTGGATGGCAGCGCTCGTCCGTTTGTCGAGATGATTCAGAAGGCTGGCATCAAGCAGCAGCGAAAAGCTCGCAGCTATCTGCGAATCGTGCGCGAAATCGAAATGCGCGAAGGGGATAAATTCATCGCCGTCTATCCGGCCGATGTTTATTCGGTTTCCTATGCCATCAATTTTCCCCATCCGCTGATCGGCAAGCAGAGTTTTTGCGTGCGGCTGACCAATGGCAGCTACTTGCGTGAGATTGCTCCGGCACGCACTTTCGGATTTCTGCATGAAGCCGATGCGATGCGGCAGCAAGGCCTGATTCGTGGCGCTTCCACCGAGAATGCCATTGTCTTGAATCGGCACGAAGTGTTGAACCCGCCTTTGCGTTTTCACGATGAGTTCGTGCGCCATAAAGTGCTCGACCTCATCGGCGATCTGGCTTTGCTGGGCAAGCAGATATTGGGTTCGGTGGTGGCCGATCGCGCGGGCCACGCCATGCATACCGCGCTGGTGTCGCGCATCTTGCGCGACCGGTCGTATTGGGAGGAAACTGAACGGGGGGAGGATCGTGCGGAGCCAGCACTGGTAGCTGCCACCAGCCTCAGTCTGTGAGGCAGGAGTCCCCTCCAGGCCCTGGAAAAAACCGTTTCTCCTCAGAACGGGCGAAGAGAATTGCGGGCCAGGATTTCTTCCACCTCTTCGTAGCCCGTCGAAAAGTCATAGTTGTACCGGGGCGGCAAAGCAAAAACATAGCGGGAGTTGTGGGCTAGTTCGCCGGGTCCGAAGGGTGCAGCGCTCACAATCAGAGCGTCCTTCTCAACCAACTTCCACTGGGCATGAGTAAAGACCATGATCGGGATGTCCTCCCGGGGATTTCCATCGCTCCACAGGGGATGCCGGATAATAATCTTAGGGCCAGTGTCGGATTGCGGCGCTTCGTTCTCATCTTCACTGGGCTCCCGGCTTCCATCCCACTCTTCAGTGAGGATGGAGTAACCCTTCCAACTCTTTGGCAAATACAAGCGAAAACCATACTGCTTGTTGACGTAAACCACAGACTTCCTCTTGCGCGGTGTGGTCGAAGCCGGTCGATTCGCGGGCTGAGAGGATGTCTGCGGCTGTATCTGGCCTTCTAACGGGAAACAGTTAGTGACGATGAAGATGAGAAACGAAATCAAAGCTGCTTTAGAGAGAGTGCGCATTTGACGCTCCCGATCTCGATTTGTTGACCGCTGCCGATTGAAACTGCAAGGCCACTACCGCGAAGAGAAGACTGATTCGGCAGAGTTTAGGAAAGTAGTCGGAGCGGAAGATGTGGGTTTATGTATACAGTGAGGAACAAAAGCCACGAATTTAGCCGGTGGGCTGCGGAGCGCTCCAGTCATTAGGCAATTCCCGCGCAGCTTGCAGGCGCCGCAGTTCAGTTTCTGCTTCCGCGCGGACGCGATCGGCGAATGCATTGACGCTCTGCCGATGGTCGTCTCCGAGTTCAGATAAGCGCACTTCAAGGTAGGGCTGGTCCTCTTCCAGGCGACGCAGCAGGCGTTCCGTACGGGCGATCTTCTCCTCGAGAGTAATCATGCTTTTCAATGAAAAGAGACAGTCTCTACAGTGCCACAGCGGCCGCTGTCTGCAAGTTGCAAGCTGGATGTCTCCCTGCGGGCGTTGAAGGTGGAGCTTTGAAGGCAGGACAACGATCAGCCGAGCGGGACATAATCTTGCAGCTTGGGCGGCGTCTGTTGTTGCAAGCGTTCGGTCAGCCATTTTTCCAACTGATACTGGGAACTTTGCGGAACGTCGACGAAGCGAATTCCGACGTGGCCGGTGCCATCGGCCCACGCTATTTCACCTTTGAGTTCCAGAGAAAACTGGGCATCGGGAAGGGTAAAGCGGAAGTGCCCTTTGGCGTCCTTGGGCAGCTTGCCGACGACGCGAATCGCCATGCCCCCCTCGCTCACGTTCGTCGCCATGGCCGTCATCTCCTGATTTCGCGGAAACAGGATGCGCAGCGGCATGTTGATGGGATGGCGAAAGTAGCGGCGGAATTCCCGAAGCATGAAATTATGAGCCGCATTCAAGCAGCGCGAGGCGTGCAGCGGAGTCAGCGGCTTCTGCAAAACGAAGTTGGCTCCCGAGTGGAAGGCCTGTTGCGTGGTCGTCTTGCCATTCACGACCGCGAACGACACCGACTTGGAATTGCTGCGGCTGTGGCGAAGCGACTGCAGAACAGCAAAACCGTTTTGCATGTCGTCGCAGTCGATGATCACCGCATCCACCTTGCGCTTCACCAGCAGATCGCTTGCCGCCTGCGACTCCGAACAAACCCGGAGCTCGACGGAAAGTTTCTCCAGCGCCGGACGCAAAACCGCCAGCAAAGCCGCGTCGCGGCTGATGAGGACAGACTCCAGGCGCATGACATTCCCATACTAGCGGGAGCGAGTCCGACCGCAAAGTGACCTTGGTGCAAGGTTCTGTGAAACAGCCACAAATGGAATATCGGCTCCGGGAGCGTACTTTTTGCTGGATTCTTGTGCCTTTCACCAGGAAACTAGCGGAGTGGGCCATACCTTTTATCTATCCCTGGGATCGAACTTGGGCGACCGCGCTGCTAACCTGCGCGCAGCGCTAGCCGAATTGGAAAGCGGCGAAAAACTGCTGGCCGTTTCCTCATTCTATGAAACGCAACCGGTCGACGTTCCCGATCAGCCCTGGTTTCTGAATTGTCTGGCCGCGATCGAAACCGAAAAGACGCCGCGCGAGTTGCTTCAGTCGGCGCTGGCGATTGAATCCGCAATGGGCCGGCTCCGGATGAGCGATCGAGGGCCCCGCAATATCGACATCGACATCGTGCTCTTTGAGGATTGGGTCGTGAACGAGCCTGGCCTGAAAATCCCGCATCCTGCTATGCATCTGCGGCGTTTCGTTCTGGAGCCTTTGGTCGAAATTGCTCCTGAGGCCCACCACCCAACGCTCGGAAAGACGGCGCGACAACTCCTGTCGGAACTGGCCGACGGACAAACGGTTCGGCGTCTTTGAATGCAGCATTGCTTCAGCGTAGAGATTTTTTAAACCACGGGGCATACACAGGAGCTCAGGGGAAAGGTCGCAGCTGAATTCCATGCGGGCAATATTACGGAATGATGATCCGGTTCGCCGCCGCTTCCGGTTCTGCCAGAACCGAACGTTTCTCCGGAAACTGCGCCAGCAGAAAATCGACAAAGGCCCGCGACTTCGGCCGCCCTGACGTGCGTGCCCAGCCCATGCGCAACAGAAATACCAGCGCCTTCAGCACGTCGGAATCCTGCAGCCGAGTATAGCCAAGCTGTTTTTCCTCCGCCTGGCGAAACTCCCGCACCATGGTTTCGATTTCGCGGGCGATGCTCTGGTGCGCCAGGTTAGCCGTGGGCGGCTCGTAGATCAGGCTGGAGTTCACCAGCGTCTGGTAGCTCTTGGCCATCGCGCTCAAGGCCGCGAGCAGATCGCTGTCCATCAGCGGACGATTGCCGAACGAACTTGCGTCGAATGACCGCTCGGCGCGGGCGCTCTTGACCAGCGCGAAGCTGAGTCCAAGAATCAGTTCCTCGCGCTGGTAGAGAAACTGCTCCGCAATCTCAATCTCGGGAAAAAGCTCTTTGCGATCGACCGTTTCCGGCAATTCGTTCTGCGCCTTGGCATGCGCCCGAGCCTGCTGAAGATAGGGACACTCACTGGGACAGTCGAGCGTGACTTCGCGCTGTTCGCCGCAGCATTGCGGGCAGATTCGCCCATGCACGGCCGGGCAAAACCGCTTCTCCTTTCGTTCTTCACAGATTGCGCAAGTCAGAATCCGGTGCCTCGGACTTTGATTATTTCACGGAAAGCCTGAGTTCCACCCCCGAGACGCGGAGATCGCCGAGTTAACTTCTTGCCAAAAATAAAAGAAGCTCAAGAAGCTCTTCTCGGTGTTCTCGGCGTCTCGGTGGTAGAAATTGTCTCACTACGCGAAATCTGCACCGTTCGCTGTGCAAATCGGAAAAGCTAATCGTTCCTATAACCGATTTCTATTGGAATGGCCGCCCCCGAAGCGTTAGCCTGTTTTGTTATCCCACAGATCAATTTAAAACTCAGTTTGATTCCCTGCGGAAGCGCACAAACTTAAGGAGAGGTATGTCGACTGAACTGCGGAATTTTCTGGCGATCCCCTACGACGAACTGGAAGAGATGAACCTGAAGGCGAAGAAACAGCGCCTTGACCGAATAGCTCCTCACAAAATTCAGGAGGAGCGACTGAAATATCTCACCGACGAATCGCGCATCAAGGCCGTGACCGTGCTGTTCAGCGACCTCGAAGGCCGCCTGCACATGCTCGACTACGACAAAAAATTTCTGCTCAAGAGCTTTGACAACCTGACTTTCGATGGCTCCTCCATTCGCGGATTTACCGCGCAACGTGAGAGCGATCTGCGGTTGGGCATCGACTGGGCGGCATTTTACTGGGGTCCGGCCGATGTGTTTGGACCGGGCAAGGTACTGGTCTTTGGCGAAGTCATCGACAAAAGCGGCGAACCCTACACCGCGGACATCCGCAGCATGCTGAAGGTTTTCGCCAACGCCTTGCACAAGAAGCACGGCTACACCATTAACGCGGCCAATGAAATTGAAGGCTTCCTCTTCAACGGACCTGAGGCCGAGCGCACCTACCACGAGACGCACAAATTCGAGTACGTCAATACCGGCGGATATTATCACTCGTTGCCTGGCGATCCGCTGCGCAATTTTATCGATACGACAGCTGAAGTGCAGCGCTCGATGGGCTTCCAGAATGAGAAGGACCATCCCGAGGTCGCGCCCTCACAGTTCGAAATCAACTACAGCTACGCGGAAGCAGTGGCTGCCGCCGACCATATCCAGCTCTACAAGCTGATCTGCCGCCAGGTGGCTCGCAATATGGGATTGACTGCGTCCTTCCTGCCGAAGCCGGTGGTCGGCGTCAACGGCAGCGGCATGCACACCAATATTTCAGTCAGCAAGGAAGGCAAGAATCTCTTCTGGGATCCAAAGGGCGAAGAGAAGCTTAGTAAATTCGGTTACGAATTTCTTGACCGCGTTCTCACTCACGGCAACGATCTCTGCCTCGTGTTCAACTCGAGCGTGAACGCTTACCGCCGGCTCGATCCGCATTTCGAAGCGCCGAATCAACTGAAGGCGTCGGCCGTCGATCGCGGAGCGATGATCCGCATTCCTATCGGCAACGAACGCAGCATGAGAATCGAGGTGCGCGCCGTCGCTCCCGATGCCAATCCTTACATGGTGATGTATTCCATCTTCAAAACCGGGCTGGAGGGTGAGACCTCTAAGATCAAAAATCTTCGTCAGGCCGAACGCTATTTGCCCGACAACATCTACACCGCGATTGATGACTTCCGCAAAGCCGATTGGACGACCAAGCTTCTCGGCGAAGACGTGAAGGGCCGGTTCGCGGACCTGAAGCAGGCATCGGCAGACCGTTGTCCGCGCCTGCTGGGAACGATCGTCAAGGCCGCCGAGGTGCAATTCCACCACGAGGTTTATAACCAGTATTTGTGGAATAAGTTCTAGAAAGTTTGCAGGCGTTATTACTTACGAATTGTCATCCCTCGCGAAGCGTGGGATCTGTAGTTCGCCGACATACAGATTCTCGCTCGCGAAGGATGGCGCAACCTGTCTCTGCCATAGACACACTCGCCGCTGTCCTTTCGTGGACTACGGTTCGCTCCCACTGCTTGCGATAATTGTCATATCCGATGCAACTTACACTTTTTGACGAGCGCTGGCTCCCCAAGTCCCTCCTGTGCCTGCGCGATTACAGCCTGAACAAATTCCTGCACGATTTGGTTGCCGGAATCACCGTAGGACTGGTCGCGCTACCCCTGGCAATGGCGTTTGCCATCGCTTCGGGACTTACTCCGCAGGCCGGAATTTATTGCGCGATCGTTACCGGCTTTCTGATCTCCGCGCTCGGCGGATCGACTACCCAGATCGGCGGCCCGACAGGCGCCTTTGTCGTGGTGATCTCAGGAATCGTCGCGCTCCATGGCGTCGACGGTCTTTTTATGTGCACTGTGATGGCCGGAGTCATTCTCATCATCATGGGGCTTACCGGCGCCGGTTCCGCAGTGAAATATATTCCGCGGCCCATCGTAATTGGCTTTACGAACGGCATTGCCATTCTCATCGCCAGCACCCAGGTGAAAGACTTCTTCGGCCTCAACCTGGAAAAAGTTCCCGGCGTGTTCTGGCTGCGCATGGAAGCTCTGGCGCAGAATTTTCACACTTTCTCGGTCGAAGCCACCGCGCTGGCTGCCGGCACCATCGTCATCATTCTTGTATGTCGAGCGTTCTCCAGTCGCATCCCCGGCGCGATTGTCGCCCTCGTGCTGGGCACGCTTGCCGTCTGGATTTTCAAACTGCCGGTCGCAACCATCGGCACGCGTTTCAACGGAATTCCAAGCGGCCTGCCCCATCTCCACATTCCCACATTTCGTTCCGATCTTATCCACGGGCTTCTGGGGCCAGCCTTGACCGTCGCCATGCTGGGCGCGATCGAATCCCTGATGTCGGCCGTAGTTTCGGATCGCATGAGCGCCAGTACGAACAGCGATTTCAGTAACGATGACCGGCATAATCCAAATGTCGAACTGGTCGCGCAGGGAATTGCCAACGTCGTTTCGCCGATGTTTGGCGGCCTGCCGGCCACCGGCGCCATCGCCCGCACCGCGACCAATATTCGAGCCGGGGCCAAGACGCCAGTAGCGGGCATGATTCACGCCCTCACCCTGCTGGCGATTCTGCTGTTTGCGTCGAGGCTGGTAAGCTTCGTGCCCATGGCGGTGCTGGCTGGAATACTGATGGTGGTCAGCTACAACATGGGCGAGTGGCGCGAGATTCCATCGCTGCTCAAACTTACCAAAACCGACGTCAGCGTGTGGCTAGTCACGTTTGCGCTGACCGTATTCGCAGACCTTACCGTCGCCGTGCAGGCTGGGATGATCCTGGCAGCATTGCTCTTCATCAGCCGCGTCGCCGCCACCACGACGGTTTCGCAGGTCACTGACGACTACGTTGAAGATGGGCGCGTCCATATTTTGCAAGATAAAGACATCCCCTATTACGCAACTATCTTCCGCATTCACGGCCCGTTTCTATTCGGCGCAACCGACAAGATTGACCTGGTCACCGAAAATCTGCGCGAGCTTCCCCCCGTGGTGATTCTGCGCCTGCGCAATATGACCGCGCTCGACGCTACCGGCCTCTTCGCGTTAGAAGAAGTCGCGCGGACTCTAAAGGCAAGCGGCCGTGAGTTGATACTGTGCGGCGCCAGAGAGCAGCCGCTGCGGCTGATCCAACAGACAGAGTTTGAAGAATTGGTCGGCCCCGAAAACATTTGCGAAAACGTGCAGGACGCCCTCCGCCGTGCGGAAGAAGCCTTCGAAAGACTGGAGCCTGTGGGGAAGGCGACGAGGTAGACGAATCGTTTAGGGGTTCACGACCTGACTCCACGCCGCGGACGTGCTCGAGGCATTATCGCCGTCTCCGATATATTCGGCCGTAATTGAGTCGGTGCCGACGGGAAGGTACTTGGTAGTGAGTGTGGCCACTCCGTTGGAGTTCACAGTCACGGCTGCCAACGTTTTACCACCATTTGCAAACCTGATTTTCCCGGTTGGCGCGGTAGGTGCATCCTGATTCGGTGTCACCGTTGCCGTGAAGATCACGTCCTGCTTGTAGTTGGAAGGGTTCGGCGTGGAAGTAAGACTGGTGGTTGTCGGCCATTCCTGTACATCCACTGAGCTCAGCGCTGAACTGGGACTGAATCCATCCTGGTCATCCGTATAAACTGCCTTGAGTCGATGCGTGCCAATGGGGAGCGCGGTTGTCTGCAATTGCCATGCGCATTCGCCTGCGTATGTGCCCGCTCCCAGGTCGTTCCACCCACCCTCGTCCCAAACATAGAAGTAGATCTTTCCGCTGCAAATCGTGTGATAAACGTTGTTGCAATATTCGTTCATGTTGGCGCTGGCGCCGAGGGTGAAAGGTTCCGTAACATACGGACCGCCTGCGACCATGTAGATCTTCGTCTTCGTAGGGCAGGGTGGTTCGGCGACCAGGAATTCTGCCGTTCCCGCGAAGCCGTTCGAGCGGGCGTGGGCTGGCGTTGCTGAATGCGCCGCAAGTAGTAGGAGCAGAAATGCAGCGAAGACAGGAACGGGGAAGCAGCAGACGAAGCGCAGAGATTTCATAAGGCCTCCTGCCAGCCGCGATTGATTGCGGAAGGAGCTGGACACGCTAACAAAACTCCAGTTCAGTCCGTTCGATCTCGTGGGCAGCAAAATTTCAAGGCGCTATTGTGCTCTGCTTGCAGGTGTGCGTCAAGGATAACGCTGGAACACCGCCTTAGTGCATGGCGGCCGCATTCGCCAGGTTGCCATTCATGTAGCGGCTCATAGCCAAATCAATGATCGAGCCAATCATCTCCGTATAGCTCAGTCCCGAAGCTTTGGCGGCCATGGCAAATTCCTGCCGGCTGGCCAGCCACGGATTCGGATTCGCCTCGATCACATACACGTCGCCATTCGGAGCCAGCCGCATGTCGATCCGTCCATAATCGCGCAGCTTCAGCGCGCGATAGGCGGCGAGCGCCGTGGCTTCCAGTCGCTGTCTCGTCTCTTCGTCGAGATCCTCAGCGATCTGCGATTTGGTCAGCTTGTAGGCATCAGTGTTCTTCTCAAATTTCACGTCGTAGCTGGCGATCTTGGGAGTGCCTTCCGGCAATCGCGACAGATCGAGTTCGACGAGCGGCAAAACCTGCGTTCGTTCGTAATTGCCCAGGATCCCCGCATAAATCTCGCGCCCCTCGATATATTCTTCAATCAGCGCGGGCGAATCGAATTCATCCTGGATGTACTCGACGCGCTCCATCATCTCCTTAATGTTTTTCACCACTGAACCGGAATCAATGCCGATCGATCCATCCTCCCACGAAGGCTTGACGATGAGCGGGAAGGAAATGTCGTGCGCGTGTTCGACGCGTCCGCGGTAAGACGTGGCAAAGAACGGAGTCCTGACGCCATGAAAGGCAAAAATCTTCTTGGCGATCGCTTTATCCTGCGACATGAAGAGCGCGTGCGGACCGGCGCCGGTGTAACGCAATCCCAACAAGTCAACATAGGCAACCACGTTCATTTCTTTTGTGTCGTCGCCGTCGAATGATTCAGTTAAATTGAAAATAAGGTCGGCATCGCAGCGCGAGAGCGAGTGCAGCGACGCTGGGCGGCCATCGAGTTCGAAGTAAGAAGGCTCGTGTCCCAGCTTCTGCAACGCTTCGAAGATTTCCTCGCGGTCAGTCTTCTCTTTTCTGGCCTTCTTCACTTTCTTGCGCTGCGGAATGCGCGCCGGTGGCGCTTCTTCCTTCGCCGCTGCGGCTGCGGGATCCTCGTTCCATACGTCATACAGCAGCGCGATTTTGAGTTTGGCTCCAATCATCGTATCTCCCGAAAAACAGTTGTTTGTGGAGCGCCGCGCCTAACTTGGCGCAACCGGACGGGCGAAACGCCCGTCGCTCCACTTCCTGTCGCTCCACTGCCTAAGGCTGAATGAACTTTCCTTTCGTCACATAAGTCATCACCAGCGCCGTGACGTAGGCCGTAACTTCCGCCAGATGTTCGGCGCTACGCGTTTCGTCGGCACGCAGATCAAGTTCGCCGGAGCGCCGTTCGATCGTATCGATCAAAGTCTTGATCAGCGGACGCTGCGCTCCCGTCCACTGCGCCACTTTATCGATCACCGCCTTGCGATGCCGGTGCAGGAACTCGCGCGCCCCGAGCGCCGTCTTCCGGCGTTTGGATACTGGAAAAATGTCGCGCAAATCCGTGTCGGGCGTCAGATCGGCAACGCCCAGTTCGGTCACGGCGACTTCTTCGCGCGCGGCGGCATCACCATTTCTGCCATAGAACTCGGCCACCGTAACTTCCATCTCATCGACCGTGAGATCGCTCTGCGCGCGCCGCCGCGGAGGATCGATCTTCCCCAACCTGCGCGCCAGCCGGTTCAGGTATTGCAACTTGGCGAGAGCTCCCCAGCCGCGATAACGCTTCCGCCAGTTCGAGCGCGGCGTCAGCCACACCGCAAATGTCTCGGCAAAATCTTCATCGGGATGCTTCTGCGCATACCACCCCGGCAAATGCCGCACATACTCGCGGGAAAACGGTGCTGGCCGGTAATTGTCGCGATACGGACGCCGGAACGGCCCGAAGAGCTTTTTCCATTCGGGAGTATTGTGCAGCTTGTACGCATAGGTGAACGCGTGGCCGGCCTCATGCCGCAGATACATCATGATTTCTCTCGCGTCTTCGAGGTCATGCGTTTCTTTTTCCAGCTGCGCCAGCGCCGCATGCGCCAGATAAAACGGAATCCCGATGATCGGCTCGCCCGACGGGCATCCCCACTCGTCGGTCAGGTAGCAGGCCGGCCGGAATTTCGTCAGCCCCTTGGCATCCAGTTCGCGATAAAGCTGCTCGACAAACCGCTCCACCGGAGACCCGGCCAGCGTAAGCCCCAGCTCGCGAATCGGACGGGCAAGCAGTTCGTCGTATGTGACTTCTCGTCGCGCGGGTTCAGTTTTTACGTTTACGATGTCGTGCACTTTGTTAGGAACTAGGTTATGTACTAGCGCTCGCTCACAAATAGTCTCGGACCGCGCAGGCGCCAGCGGGGAGGAGTGTCACTACGATTAACGGTAACCGAAGGCGGGGGTTAGATTGAAGTTACGGGGGTAATGGGCATTCACACATCCAAAGCGCCCGCGTGCAGTCGCAACGGCAGCACCGAAGCGTAGTTCTGGAAATCACGATCGGTGGTGAAAATCATCCAGTTGCGGCGGTGCGCTGCGGCGCAGATCAGGAAATCGATGGCCGATCCGGCGATGCCACGGGCGCGGCAACGATTGTTCATCTGGGCGGCTTCCTCGTAGTCCTCGGCTTCGAGCGATTGTTCGGGGAAGGCCCGCAGGTATTCGCGGAGCTTCCGAAACTGCGCTTCTTCGCGAATGCCGGAAAGCAACTCCTGACGGACCGGCCCCAGCAACGGCGCCCGTCCCTCGCGAATCAGCTCAGCCAGGGTTTCGGTGAGATGTCGCTCCCGTTGGCTGAGATGCTCTGGCTTGCGTCGCAGTGCCAGCGACCAGACATGAGTATCTACTAGCACCATCATGAACGGCGGCGCCCCGTTCTACCTGACCCGCGAGCGCTTTTTCGACGCCGTTCGCTCTTGTAATCGTAGGCGGGGTCTACCGAGCTTGAATCCGCGGCGAAAGTACCGAAGGCTTCCAGGATGCGCATCTGCTGGCGCTTCCGCACGTATTCCTCGAGAGCGGCGGTGACCGCTTCCTTTTTGGACTTGTGACTTCCGGCGCGGCGCGCTTCTTCGATGAGCCGATCGTCGAGAGCGAGGTTGGTGGCCATGTGTATATTGTTACACATATTAATGTGTGATGGAAACGCCCAAATATAATTATTCAGGCCCTGCAAGAGTTGCCCGCTGTTCGAGGGGTCAATAAAGACCTCCGCGGGAATAGGGCAAAGAGCGGCGCGGACGGAGCTCCCGCGCCCAATCGGTTCGCTAAAGACTAACGACTAACAACCAATGACCAAAGACTAACGACTAACCACGTCTTACTGTATCAGCGTCCCATTCCCATTCGGCTCTTCCGGAGGAATCACCACCGCCGCCGCGACCCGATCTCCCGGCTCAACATTCAGCAGCCGCACTCCCTGCGCCGACCGTCCTGACTCGCGGATGAACTTCGATTCGATGCGAATGATCTTCCCGTACTGGCTGATCAGCATCACCTCGGATTTCTCACTCACCTGCGAAATGCCCACGACTTTGCCGTTGCGTGCCGTCGTCTTGACGTTGATCACGCCCTTGCCGCCGCGATTGGTCAGCCGATATTCGTCGGCGGGAGTGCGCTTCCCATATCCGTTCTCGGTGACAGAAAGAATCAGCGAGCCCTTCTCCGGAATCAGGTCGGCAACTTCGGGAGCGACCTCTCCTTCCTTCGCCACAGCTTGAACCTCCGGCTTGAGCGTGGTCGCCATGCCGACGATGTAATCTCCTTCGGCGAGGTTCATACCACGCACGCCCGTAGCATTGCGTCCCATCGAACGCACGTCGTTTTCGTCGAAGCGAATCGCCTGCCCATCATGCGAGGCGAGGAAGACGATCTGGTTGCCGTCGGTCAGCGAGGCCGCAACTAACTCGTCGCCTGCTTCGATGTTGATGGCGATAATCCCGCGCTGCATCACATGCGAGAAGTCTTTCACCTCGGTCTTTTTCACCGTGCCGTTGTGCGTGGCGAAAAAGACGTAGCGATTTTCTTCTTCCAGATCGCGCACCGCGAGCATGGTGCGCACTGTCTCTCCCGGTTGCAGGCCGACGAGATTGCCAACATGCTTGCCCTTGCCCGCGGCGGCAATATCGGGAATCTCATACACCTTCAGCCAGTACACGCGGCCGGTGTTGGTGAAGATCAGAATGTAGGCGTGGGTCGAAGCAATGAACAGATGCTCGACAAAATCCTCGTCGCGCGTCTTCATACCCGTGCGTCCGGTGCCGCCGCGGCGCTGCATACGATAGGTCGAAATGGGAGTCCGCTTCATGTAGCCGGAATGGCTGACTGTCACCGCGACCTGCTCGTCGGCGATCAGGTCTTCCAGCATGATTTCTGCGGCTTCGTCTTCGATGACCGTGCGTCGAGCATCGCCGTAAAGCTTCTTAACTTCTTCCAGTTCCTTGATGATGACTTTCCGCAGCTTTGCTTCGGAGGCAAGAATCGATTCGTACTCGGCAATCGCCTCGCGTACAGATTTCAACTCGTTCGAAATTTCGTCGATCGAAAGCTTGGTCAGCCGGTGCAGTTGCAGTTCGAGAATGGCATCGGCCTGCTTGGTAGTAAACGGCTTCTCAGCATCAAGCTTGGGAGCGCGCCCCGTAGTATTGATGTCGATCTTCTTGCCGCCAAAGTAGGCGACCAAATTTTCTCGAGCGTCGGCGCGGTTCGCACTGCCACGGATGATCGCGATCACGTTATCCAGATGATCGAGCGCGGTGAGATAGCCTTCTAAAATATGTTCGCGGTCGCGCGCCTTGGCCAGCAAATACGAAGTGCGCCGGCGCACCACATCGACGCGATGGTCGATGAAGTGTTTGATCGCCTGGATCAGCCCCATCTCCTTCGGCTGCCCGTTGACCACAGCCAGCAGAATCATGCTGAAGCCTTCCTGCATCGACGTATGCTTGAAGAGCTGGTTGAGCACGATTTGCGGTTCGGCTCCGCGCTTCAGTTCGATCACGATGCGCATGCCGTCGCGATCGCTAAAATCGTTTACATCCGCGACATCGTCGATGGTCTTATTGTTGACGAGATCGGCGATGCGCTCGATCAGCCGCGCCTTGTTCACCTGATAAGGAATCTCGGTGATGACGATTGCTTGCCGGTCTTTGGTGATGTTTTCGATCGCGGCGCGGGCGCGCATCATGAAGCGGCCGCGGCCGGTGCGGTAGGCTTCGAAAATTCCAGCGCGTCCGTGAATAATGCCGGCCGTCGGAAAATCCGGTCCCTGCACAAATTTCAAAATCTCCGGCAACTGAGCGCCGGGATTATTCACCAGCGTGATGGTCGCGTCGACAATCTCAGTCAGATTATGTGGCGGAATCTTCGTGGCCATGCCCACTGCAATTCCGTCCGATCCATTAACCAGCAGGTTCGGATAGCGCGCTGGCAAAACGGCGGGCTGCGTCTCCGTGCCATCGTAGTTCGGATAAAAATCGACCGCCTCTTTATCGAGATCTTCAAGCAGCGCGGTGGAGACACGCGTCAGACGAGCTTCCGTGTATCGATCGGCTGCTGGAGGATCACCATCGACCGAGCCGAAGTTCCCTTGTCCATCGACCAGCGGAGCGCGCATGGCAAACGGCTGCGCTAGGCGCACCAACGCGTCATACACCGCAAGGTTGCCATGCGGATGATATTTGCCCATCACTTCGCCGACGATGCGGGCGCATTTGCGCGTGGCGCCGCCGGGGCGAAGCCCCATCTGCTGCATGGTGTAAAGAATGCGGCGATGCACCGGCTTCAATCCGTCGCGGACGTCAGGCAAAGCGCGGCCGATGATCACCGACAACGAATAGTCGAGATACGACCGCTTCATCTCGTCTTCAATATTCACGGGTTGCAGGTTGAGCGCGCCCGGTCCGGTGGGGCCGTCGCCGCCAGGAGGAGGAGTTAAGGGAAGTTCAGGATTTTGGGGATCGTCAGCCATGGAAATTAGCTCTCAGCTTTCAGTTGTCAGCTCTCAGTAAAAGCCTGCGTGGAGATAAAAGTCAGTGTGGGGACGGGCGCCTCGCCCGTCCACGCGGAGCGCAGCTCCGCAGATTCTGTTCTCACACAAAAGTGTCGCTAAGTTGTTGCAATTGCAGGTATTACTTGAGCCTGTTTATAAGAAAATTATAGCACGGTTGAGCCCGCTAAGGGCGTTTCAAGGTTGGCTTTTCAGGCTCTCCGCAGCGTCAACAGCGTGATCTCCGGAGGCACTCCAATCCGCACCGGAAATCCAAAAGTTCCGAGGCCCCGATTCACATACAGCGCGGCTTTCGACGTACCGTTAGCCGCAAGCGGTCCGCCGTCAGACCCAAGAGCCTTTCCTGATGGCTGATGGCTGACAACTGACGGCGATCCGTTCCCCATCGGCAACCGGTAAAGCCCCGCGACAAATGGCGAAATCAGTCTTGCGGGGGTGACGCTATGATCCACGATTTCCACCTTCACCTGCCCACCATGCGTATGCCCGGCGAGGCTAAGCTCGATGCCCAACTCGGCCGCCCGGTGAAACGAATTCGGATTGTGCGACAGCAGCACATTCGGCATGTCGCGCCGGATCAGGTGCTCGATCTCCCGCAGCATCGGACCGCTGCGCTCTCCGCTTACCATGCGGTCGCGCTGGTAGTCGACGCCCAGCAGATTGAAGCGTCCGCCGTTGTGCTCGACCACCGCCGACGATGCGCGCAGCAGCCGCATCCCTTTTTCGCGGAAGAGCCGCTCCGCGTCGTCTTCCATCCCCGCATAGATTTCATGGTTGCCATTGCATCCCCAAACACCGAGCGGAGCGCGCAGCCGGCTCAATTCAGAAATGCATGTATCCAGAGGGTCGCCTTCGCCGGAGACGAAATCTCCCGTGACAAACGAAATGTCAGGCTGCAGCGAGTTCGCCATGGCAACGGCGCGCGCGATTTCCAGAGGAGGCATGTAATCGCCAATATGAATATCGCTGAGTTGCGCGATGCGCAGACCCTCGAGTTCAGGTGGAAGATTGGCAATCGGCACATCGACGCGCTCAATCGTATAGCGCAAACGCCCGGCGGCAAATCCATAGGTAGCAGCAAGGAAGGGAAGCCCTCCCGCCAGAGCCGCGGCATATTGAAAGAAAGTCCGGCGCGAGGAACTGAAGCCGCCCGCGACGGCTCCAGAATGATGCAGAAGCCGCGCGGCCGCGTTCGTAGTCCACTCAATCGCTCCCACCGATTCAATCGCCAGAAATCCAAAGAAGGAAGCGACCAGCCAAAGCCGCGCAAACGTCGTGAGCGACTTCCCCACGTTGAAGTTGCCCTGGGCTGAACCATTAGCGCCCAGCCGCGAAATGCCATGCCCCAGCAGCGGATCAAGCAGCGTAGCCAACAGCACAACAGCTAGCGCAATCAATCCGGCGTGGAGCCCAAACCGCCAGTTGGCATTTGAAACCGCCGCAATCCACGTCCACGCCCGCAAGAACCAGAATCGCTGCACGGCATAAACGGCCAGCAGAAACAACGCAAAGAAAAGTACTCGGGTAAGAATCAGGAGAACACTCCTTCAGGATTACGTTTCTAATTAGATGCGCGATCGAAGAAGAAGGCTCTGGAGCAGAAGGCCTTGGAGCAGAAGGCTCTGGGGTGCCCCACTCATCGCGCCCTTTGCGATGAGTGGGTTTCAACGCGATCACCCCCGCAACGGGTTCACCACCTCCACCCCGCCATACCGCTGCCCGTGCGACAAATCCTCGGAGTAAAGAATCGCAGCTCCGCAACTTTCGGCGGCATGCAAAATCAATGCATCCCAATACCAAACTTTGTAACGCTTTTCAATCCCCAGCGCCGCCACAATCGCCTGCGGAGTGTTGATGACGATCTCCCAACTCAGGTAGTCCTCAATCAGCTTCGCGATTTCATCGCTCGGCAGCGGATGCGCAACCCGGCGGCGCAGATTCACGCAAAGCTCCTGCAGGACCTGCGTGCTTAGAGCCCCTTGCCCCGTGGTCCACAAATGTTCAATCAGTTGGCGGGCACGTTGGTGCTTTCGACCAGCATCGCGGTCATGCGCGTAAATCAGGATGTTGGTGTCGACAAAACATTTTGGACTGAGCGGCGTCATGCTTATGAATCAAGCGATCGCATCACCGCTCGTATAACTCGTCGCGCGAGTCGGGCGGAGTCCAGCCGAGCTTCATCCCATCGCGCAGCCGTGCCAGCGCGCGCCGTCGCGAACGGTCATAGCTTTTGCGCTCGCGGACAATCTGCTCCAGGCGAGCTGCAAGCAGGGCGCTGATCGAGGTGCCTTCCTCGGCGGCCAGAATGCGAACCTCGCGAAGCAGGGCAGCGTCGAGTTTGAGAGTAATATTCGATTTCATGTAGCACGCAATCAAGTGCAGCACCCTTTTACGTGCTCTTGATGCTGACGGTCAATCGCTGGCTTTTCGTCCGCGAAGTTCAGGCTTCGAGCCGAACTTCGTGACTACCGATAGCTACCAACGACGCCCCAACATTCGTGGTCTGTGCGCGCCGGAGCTCCGCAGCTATGGTCGCGTCATGGGGTAATGACGCCCCCTCGAGTTCAATCTGTGAAGGAGTTATCCATGAAGCATCGTGGCCTTTTGATAATTTTATTACTGCTCGCGACTTCGTCGTTAATGAGCGCATCCATCACCGAAATCAGAAAAGACTTCTTCCGCCGCACGACCAACTTAGCGGCCACGCCCATCATGTCCGCTCCGACGGGCAATGCCAGTTATCTGATCAGCGTCTACGAATCGACGACTAGCTGTGCCGTCCTGCCCATCCTCCGTTGGACGGACGAAAATGGCGTCGCTCAGGCTTTGATTGGGACCGTCGGGCCCGGTGGCGACAACTGCTACCTCTCTTTGCTGGTGAATATTCGGGTTCAGGGCAAGACGAGGCCCACGATCGAAACCCATGGCCCTAGCGGTTCCGTGTACTCCCTTTACGTTTCCGGACTGGGTTTTTGGCCGAGCGGAACCGAGGGCCAGAGTGGTCTGTCGGAAGTCACCGGCTCGCTGCCGACGAAATCTCAGGTCTATGCTCTTGCGGCCTACGAGCCCGCGGCCAGTTCCACTGCGTTGCTCATCACCTATTCGACTGGATATTCGGGCCAGGACATTCCTTACATAATTTGGACGGATGAGAACGGCACTAATTCCGTGCAGGTGCCGGTAGGAATATCCGCGCTGCTTCCGGTGAGAATTGCCGGCGGCACGAAACTCTGGATTCATACCTATCCGGGAGACACCACCTGGTATGGCCTCATTATTTTTGGACCGCCCGCCAAAGGCCCGGGTCCCTTCGACGACTACGAGGCAAATTTACTCGACTGGACGGCGGCTACCTATCCGAATTGGGAACCAGTTTTCACCGCAGGCAGCGCAGGCGCAAACGTCTTGCTGCTGAGCAATATGACGCAATTGGCGAATAACGGCACGGTCAACGAGGGCCTGCAAGTTGGCTGGACAGGTCAAAAGTCAGTTCCGTGCGCTGCCTCATTGACCGCGAATCCCTCCGGACTTCCCGCCAGCTGCATGTCTCCCTTCTTCATGGGGAGTAACAGCACGATGCAATTAAGAACGTACAACACGCCGGGAAGCCCGTGGGGTCCATCGCCAACTTATAGCGCTGAAGTGGATGTGCTGCAATTTTGAAGAGAGCAATTCAGGTTAGCGCGCGGCGACGGATTCTTGCGAGCGCAGCGCGCCCACCCGCTCCCGCGCTTTTTGCAGAGCGCGCTTCACGTGGCGAGGTGCGGTGCCTCCAGGGACGTCGTGCAGCGCCAACACTTCAGTGAGTCCGAGGCAGGAGTGGAAGGCCGCGTCAAAACTAGCGTGGATCGCCTGCAGATCGGCCAGCGGCAGTTTTTGCAGATCGCATCCCCTTTCGACCGCCAGCGCCACAGCCTTGCCGACCGCTTCATGCGCCAGTCGCGATGGAACTCCGCGCTCCACCAGATATGCCGCTGCCGCCCAGGCGTTCATGAATCCTGAACTTGCGGCATGATTCATCTCGGCATCATTAAACTCCACGGTGTTCATGAATCGGGTCACCAGCGGCAGCATGCCGACGACCGTGTCGGAGGCGTCAAAAATCGCCTCCTGCGTCTCCTGCATGTCTTTGTTGTAAGCGAGGGGCAGGCCCTTGACTAATGTTTGCAAGGTAGCCGCGCATCCCATGACCCGCGCCGCTTTGCCCCGCACCAGTTCCAGCAGGTCGGGATTCTTCTTCTGCGGCATAGCGCTGCTTCCCGTGGAAAAAGGCTCGGGCAACTCAACGAATCCATAAGCGGACGTTGAAAATAAGATCATCTCTTCAGCCCAACGGCTCAAATGCAGCGCGAGCATAGAGAGCGCATCGACAAACTCGATGCCGAAATCGCGATCGCTGGTCGCATCAATGCTGTTGGCCGTTGGCCCGTCGAATCCCAACTCGTCAGCCATCGCCTGACGATTGAGCGTGAGCGTTGCTCCCGCCACGGCGCCAGATCCCAACGGGCAAAGATTCGCCCGTTTGCGGCAATCAGCCAGGCGCGAGGCGTCGCGCAGGAACATCTCCACGTAAGCCAGCAGCCAGTGCGCCACCAGCACCGGTTCAGCCGGTTGCAGGTGCGTGTAGGCAGGCATAGTTAACGGTGAAGACGCGTTGCCAGCAGCCTCGGCGCGCGTCAACAACGACTCCGTCCAATCGGCGATCAGGATTTGCAGCGTATCGCTACTGTGCCGTACGAAGAGCCGGAGGTCGGTTGCGATCTGCTCGTTGCGGCTGCGCCCGGTATGCAACTTGTAGCCCGCAGCGCCGATCTGGGCCGCGAGTTGCTTCTCGACAAAATGATGAACGTCCTCGGCCTCCGGATCGTCGAGAAATTTTGGATCGGCTTCAGCGCGGCGGCCAATTTCGCTCAGGCCTTTTACGATTTCGGAAAGCTCTTCGGACGAGAGCACTCCAGCGTGTTCGAGCGCGTTGGCGTGGGCCCGGCTGGCGGCTAATTCAAAGGGCAGCAATCGCTGGTCGTAGGGAAACGACCGCTGCCATTTTTCAAATTCGGGGTCAAGCGGCTGCCGGAAGCGGCCAGACCACATCTTCATCGTGCGACCTCGACTCTATTGCTCAACCTCAACCTTATGCTGCGTCTGCGCGCGGCAACGCGAAGGCAATCCGAGGATGCGGATAAACCCTTCAGCGTCCTTCTGATCATAACTCGCGCCCATGGTGAACGAGGAGAGGTCGGTGCGATACAGCGAGTACTCCGACTTGCGGCTGATCACGCTGACATTCCCTTTGTAGAGCGAGAGCGTGACCGAGCCCGTCAGATTCTGCTGCGTGGTCTCGACGAAGGCGTCGAGCGCTTCGCGCAGCGGCGTGAACCACAGGCCAAAGTAAACCAGTTCCGCATACTTGAGTGCCACGTGCTGCTTGAAGTGCAGCAGATCGCGATCCAGGCAGAGCGCTTCGAGTTCGCCGTGAGCCGCAAGCAGCAGCGTGCCTCCGGGAGTTTCATAGCAGCCGCGCGACTTGATGCCGACGAAACGATTCTCGACCAGGTCGATGCGTCCGACGCCATTGCGCCCGCCGATCTCGTTCACCAGTTCAACCAGCGAAACCGGATCAAGTGATTGTCCGTTGACCGAAACCGGCACGCCCTTTTCAAATCCAATCTCAACCTGCTCTTCCTTGTCGGGAGCCTCTTGCGGCGACTTCGTCATCTGCCACGTGTCCGCAAACGGCGCATTGCCCGCATCTTCCAGTTCGCCGCCTTCGTGGCTCAGGTGCCAGATATTGCGGTCGCGGCTATGGATCTTCTCGCGGCTCGCCGTCACCGAAATACCGCGCTTCTCAGCATAGTCCAGACAATCTTCGCGCGACTTCAAATCCCACTCGCGCCACGGCGCCACAACTTTTAACTCAGGAGCCAGCGCCTGATATGCCATCTCAAAGCGCACCTGGTCGTTGCCCTTGCCAGTGCATCCGTGGCTGACGGCGGTTGCGCCCTCGCGCAGCGCTACCTCAACCTGATGCTTCGCAATCACCGGACGAGCCAGCGAAGTTCCCAGCAGATATTTGTTCTCATACACCGCGCCTGCCTTCAGCGCGGGCCACACGTAGCCGGTCAAAAATTCTTCGCGCAGATCTTCGACCACGACCTTGGTGGCTCCAGTCTTATAGGCTTTGTTCACCACGGCTTCGACGTCATCGCCTTGCCCCACGTCGGCCACCATGGCGATCACTTCATACGCGTAATTCTCTTTGAGCCAGGGAATGATGATCGAAGTATCCAGCCCGCCGGAATAGGCAAGAACTATTTTCTCCGACGTCTGAGTGTGAGCTTTAGGCATGGGCGCTCCTCCCCTGTAACCCGGTCGAGAAGCGGCCCACGCCGCCGCCCAACAGCCATACCAGAATGGCTTTCTGAATGTGCAGACGATTTTCCGCCTGATCGAATACTACCGAATTCACGGAGTCGATGACCTGATCGGTCACCTCCAGGCCGCGATGCGCGGGCAGACAGTGCATGAACCGCGCATGCGGCTTCGCCAGTTGCATGAGCGCCGCGTTCACCTGGAAAGGGGCAAAGATGAGGGCGCGCTCTTCCGATTCCTGTTCCTGTCCCATGCTCGCCCACGTGTCGGTGTAGACGGCATCGGCTCCCATTACGGCTTTCCGCGGATCGTTCCCGATCCGCAACGTGGCCTTGGTCTCTTCTGCGATCGCTTTGGCCATGGTGACGATGACTGGACTGAGCGCATAGCGCTCTGGCGTGGCAATGGAAACCTTGGCTCCCACCGAAGCGCCCGCCAGCAGCAGCGAGTGCGCCATGTTGTTGCCGTCGCCGACATAGGCGAAGTGCAACTTCTTGAGATCGCCGAAATGCTCCTGCAGCGTGAAGAAGTCAGCCAGCGCCTGGCACGGATGCTCGAGTTCGCTGAGCGCATTAATGACGGGAACCCCAGCGTAGGTGGCCATCTCTTCGACCACGGCATGGCTGAAGGTGCGGAGAACGATCAGGTCGATCCAGCGCTCCAGATTATGTGCGATGTCGTAGAGCGACTCGCGCGCGTTGAGCCGGTTCGCCGTCTGGTCGACAAAGAACGTGCTGCCCCCGAGACTATCCATGCCGGCTTCAAAGGTGAGCCGCGTGCGCAGCGAAGGCTTTTCGAAGAACATCACCATCTGCTTGCCGGCAAGAACGCCGCGAAAGTCCGCCGGACGCTGCTTCAGCATCGCGGTCAAATTAAAAAGCTGAAGAATCTCGGCCGGCGCCAGATCGTGGATCGAGATCAGATCGCGCGGGGCAATCACTTCCGGCAACAGGGTCGGCGGTGTCGTTTTCGCCACATCCATCGTGGTTTCAGTTCTCATTTGTCTAATGCTCCATTGCAAAAAATCGTGAATATCCGGGTTGCTTCTAAACAGCGCTCAGGCCATCTCGCCAATCTGCCGTGCCAGCGCCTGCGCTTTTTTCTTATCGGTGGCGATGACCAGCACCGTATCGTCGCCTGCCAGCGTCCCCACCACTTCAGGCCAATGACGGGCATCGAGCGCCGCAGCTACCGGCTGTGCGCTGCCCACCGTGGTCTTTACCACCAGCAGGTTCTGCGCTTGCCGTACTTCCACGATGAACTGGCGGGCCACGCTCATCATCGAGGGCATCACGCCTTCCGTACCCGCGGTTTCGCCGGCCCGCCGGTAACCCTCCGTGCCCTTGACCAGCTTCAGTTCATGAATGTCGCGAGACAGCGTCGCCTGCCCGACCTCAAAACCCTTGCGTTCCAGCCTCTGCTGCAGGTAATCCTGGCTCTCGACAGGCCCTTCATCGAGGAGGTCAAGGATTGCTTTTTGCCGCGCCGTCTTGGACATGAATAAAAATGCAAGTCAATGAATAAGTATCCATCTGGGGACGGAGCGCTGTCAAGCGCGAAAATGCCCGGCTAAAAGCAAAGTGCTGCCTCTGGCAGTTTGCTGAAAAACTCTATGTTGCATTTGCTTTTGGGTGGCGCAGCGCCGGGGTTCCCGGCACGCCCGATTTTGGCGTGATGGGGTGGAGCGATTTACCGCTGCGATAACCAGTTTGTTTCAGCGTCGGCTTTAGCCCCTGAGGGCTCACAGCTGCGAGCGGAATACTTTTTCCGCAGCCTGCTTGCAGGGGAAAAGAGAGGAACTGCCGGGCATAAGGTTTTATTGTCCCTTGTCCCCGCCCGGAATCTGGAAGTCGACGCCGCGGTCGTCGTTGGCCTTATGGGTGGCGGCCAGATCGAGGTCGGCGAGCAGAATTTTGCGGGTACGGTCGTCTTCGAAGTCAAACAATGTGTCTCCGACGATGGCGTAATTCACAACATTCGCAGTGTGCCCATCGCGGAAGACCAGCACCGTGGAGGGCTGAATCGCAACCGGCGCTGGCGGGTCATTGGACTCTGAAGACGCGGCACTGCTTTTCGCAGTCGAGTCGCGGTGCGGCCGTGGCGCCGCACCATACAGGTTCTGTCCATCGGAGGGTGCTTCGGCGCGGCTGTCGGGCGCATCTTCCTCTTCGTCCTCTTCCCCCAAAGCGTACGGAATATAGGCTGGTTCGATCACTCCGACTACGGCGTCCCGATCCCGGTGATGGCGGCGATGGTCGGATGTTCCTCGCCTCAGATTCGATTCTCCCGGCAGGAAGAAATTCGCGCAGCAGTTTCCAAAGTTCAACCAGTTCGCGCCGTAGCCGTCGCGCCCAAACGAAGTGACGGTCGCGGGCACGCCGTTGACAGCTCTACCGCCAAAGCCCGGCGAAGTGACCGAGGCTGACGGTCCCAATATTTGCGCTTGCATGGGGAGTGTGACCGCAGCTAACAACGCCGGAACAAGAAGCAGGAAACAGGATCGCACAGCGGCCAGCATGGGGAGCCTCCCTGCACAAGGGTATACCAGAATCGTCCCTACCCTATTAGAACTCATGCAGGCCACGGAAGTTGCGTAGAAAATTGTAACTGGTCGTGAGCCGTCGATCGTGGAGGGATGGGTGTCCCGAAGGCCGCGGCTTATTTGCAAGCTCAGCGAAACCTTACGCGGCGGTCAGCGTGCGGGAAGTCATCTGGCGCAGCTCCAGTACTCGATGGCGAACATAGCCATCCTCAGTCAAGTGCGCGGAGGCAATCGCTTTACGGCTACTCCCGACCATCTGGTCGAGAGGACTGCGATTCGTAAACTGCGGGTCAAATTCGCGGCAGAATTCACAAGGTCGGCTGGAGCGGGAGTCAAAGCGGCTGACTACGGCGTGATCGATGTGTTCCACGAAGACTTTCTCCTGGAGGAGGCGAGACGATTCGCCCGGCTATGAGGCAGAGTCACATTTACTCTCCCCGAAATGAATGATCGCTGGTTGAACGTGCCTTTGTACTACAACCGGAAGAGGCTGACAACCCCTTTCGCAAGTCATTGATTCGGCGGAATTAGGATCGCCTGGACCAAATATCGGCACTCTTGCCAATTGCTTGACCTCGGCGACGGATCGTGGTGACCATCGCGAATCTCTAGCTCGGTCGCGGACGCAGGGCGCAATCTGGCGTTTTCTGGCATCATAGTCCCACTCCGGATTTCGACAATCGGGAAAACCTTGTAGCTCGCCTTGGAGATGCTTTGAATCCCGCGAATATCAAACCCGGCACGGTCTTCTTTTTCGATGTGGATAACACGCTCCTGAACAACGACCGCGTGGCGGAAGACTTGAAACATTACCTCGTCGACAAAGTAGGCCCAACCGCCGAGCGCTATTGGGAGATCTTCGAGCAGTTGCGCACCGAACTCGGATACGCGGATTATCTGGGCGCGTTGCAGCGCTACCGCCTCGAGCGGCCAGGCGATCCAAAGCTGCTGGCAGTTTCGCATTTCATGATTAATTATCCCTTTGCCAATCGCCTCTATCCCGAGTCGATCGATGCCGTGGCCTACGCGCAGCAGCTTGGACAAGCCGTCATCCTCAGCGACGGCGATGTCGTGTTCCAGCCGCGCAAGGTCGATTGCTCGGGACTCTTCGAGTACTTTCATGGTCACGTTCTGATCTACATTCACAAAGAACTGGAATTGCAAGATGTGGAAGCGAAGTATCCGGCGACCCACTACGTTATGGTCGATGACAAAGTGCGTATTCTGGCAGCGATCAAAAAACACTGGGGCGCGCGCGTCACCACAGTCTTTCCGCGTCAGGGACATTACGCGCTCGATGCGGCTCAGGTCACGCTATATCCGAAACCGGATATCACTATCGAGCGCATCGGCGAGCTGCAAAACTATTCGCTGGAAAAAATCTTGGCCGCTGCATAAACCGAGCCGGGGCTTGCCCCGTTTCCGTTGCAGCGCAGCAGATAGTGGGACTCGTCGTTCGCTTTTCGCTGTTCGCTGAAATCGGCGAAGAGTTTGCGAATCGCGAACGACGAAAAGCGAATAGCGGCGAACAAGTCCACTCTTTGTTCTTTGCTCTTGGCGACGCGCGGGTACTACTCCGTTTCGTCCTCTTCCTGCGGCGCTCCCGCGCGAATCATCATTTCCAATTCGCGGCCCAGGCTTATGCGGATGGCCTCGGGCAGTTCCAGAAAGCGAAACGGTTGCAGGCATCCTTTCGTCGCCCACATCGGAAACATGGTCGTCGCCTGGCAGCGCACGCTGGTGCAGCCGATGTGAAACAGCACCGTCACGCCGATGCCTTCGTCGAGCGGATGCTCAAGCGAGACCATCGCTCCATTCACCGAAAGCGAATGCAGCCGGGCGCGAATCTCGCGTCCGTTCTCCAGCAGTACCAGGGCAAGAATGGAGCCGCTCAGCCTGACGCGCGTGCTCCGGTGGCCATTCGGCTTGGTCGCGGTGGATGCCATCTCTTCTTAATTTTGCCTCAGCCAGCGGCGGCAGAAGCAGATTACGAAGGTTCGATCTCCCGGCCTTCAACCGTCGCACGAATCAGTTCCAGAAGTTCTGCAACCACCGTGTCAGGCAGCAGGTCGTGCGTTAAGCTTTCTAGTGGTACGCCTTCCAGAAGAAATACGCCGTCATTCCCAACCCCACCACGATGACAAAGCCGCGGATCCACGCCGGCGGCAGTTTCTGCGCGTAGTGCGCTCCGAAATAGCCTCCGGCGAGCGCGCCCACGATCATCACGCTGCCTTCTTTCCAGACGACGGCTCCAGCCACCACAAAGGTGATCACCGCTATTCCATTGATGATTCCGCCGAGAACGACTTTCAGCGCGTTCATGGCGTGAATATCCGTCATGCCGAGCGCAGCCAGCATGGCCAGATTCAGAATGCCGAGGCCGCCGCCGAAATAGCCTCCATAAACGGCGGCGAAGAGTTCAAAGATCGACGCGATCGCCAGGGCCGAGGTCGAAGCATCGCGATCGATCGACCCCATCGCACCGCGCCCCACGCGGTTGCCGAACATAAACAGCAGCGTAGCTCCCAGCATGAGCCACGGCATGATGCGCAGGAATGTCTGCGCCGGGGTATGCAGCAAGAGGTAAGCTCCGCCAATGGCCCCGATCACGCTGGTGACGGCGAGCGGGATCATCACGCGTCGCGAAATATCCAGGTGCTTGCGATACGCTCCGGTGCTGGCCGTTACTCCCACCCATAGCGCCACCGTATTCGTGGCATTCGCGGCGATGGGCGCGACTCCGCTGAACAACAGGGCAGGGAAGGCAATGAAGCTGCCGCCTCCGGCAACCGCGTTCAGCGCGCCGCCCAGCGCTCCCGCGAAGAACAGAAAGATGATCGTGTGCAGTGCCAAACAAAAGGTGTATCACGGACGCACCGCCCGGAGCGAGAGCGATTTGAACCGGCGTTCAGTCCGCCGCGTTCCGCCGCGTTATACTTCCTCATCGCAGCAGGCCCAAGCGCCCGCGGTTCGGGCAGCGGTTTAGTTTGGAATAGTTTTGAAAGGCACGGCTTCACACTTGCGAAAAAAGCTCGATGTTGCCTTTGCTTTTGGGTGGCGCAGCGGTGTTGCCTTCGCTTTAGGGTGGCGCAGCGATTCATCGCTGCGTTTAGGTGCCTGCTCCCAAGAACGGCTTTAGCCGCCGAGGTACGGCAATTTTCAAACTGCACTACTACCCGTCTTTGACTAAAACGCTCTCTAAGGAAAATCATGGCCGCACTCATCGATGCCATCGACGTGAAGCGCAAAACATTTTTCGAGTTCGAAAACACTCCATTCCTCTGCCTCGAAGCCGAGGTTTCCACTCCCACCGCCAGGGGCGCGCAGACCCTCGTCCGCCTCAAGATGCGCAACCTTCTCACCCGCGCCGTCTTCGACAAAACCTTCAAGGCGAGCGACCGCTTCAAGGAGCCCGACCTCGAGACCGTCCCCGCTTCCTACCTCTACGCCGACGGAGATGGCCACCACTTCATGGACCAGGAGAGCTTCGAGACGCTCACCCTTTCGCCCGAGATGATCGGAGACGCTCTCGACCTGATCGTCGAAGGAGTCATCATCCAGCTGCATAAATACAACGGCAATCCCATCGGATTGGACCTGCCCGCTCATGTGGAGTTGCATGTCACTTACACAGAACCGGGAGCCCGAGCCGACTCCTCCGGCGGCAACGTGACCAAGCCCGCGAAGCTGGAGACAGGCATAGAAATCAGGGTTCCCCTTTTTATTAAAGAAGGAGAAAAAATCAAGGTATCCACCGAGACGCGGGAATTCGCCGGGCGGGCGTGATTTGCCAGCGCAACGTGCTAGCGATGGAAGCCGCTTCTCGAAAAAGCGCGAGAAGTGACGCAGCCTTAATTGTTTCGGGTCGATGTCTAAAAAGACAACCCTGAGTTCCTAGCGTCAATAGCTGAGTAAGTGGATGGCGTCACATCGCAAAGATAGATGCGTCACAGACAGCTGGATTCATTTTGAGTAAGTTCTAAGGCCACTGTCCGAAGTTCTTATTGGACCTGAGGAGGTTCCACGATCGTCCGCCATTTCGCGAAGACCACCCTCTGCCTTCTAGCGACAGCCTTCTTGATGGTCTGCAATGCTGCACCCTCCCGTGCCCAAGAACAAGGCCTGGTTCAGATAACGAATTATTCTGGCGAGGACGCGGAAGCCCCGAGTTGGTCGCCCGATGGCAGGGCGATTGCATTTGTTACTAACCGTGGTTCAGGTGACGGCCTGGTGCGGGATGTATGGTCCGTGGCACCCGACGGCTCGAACGCTACCCGCCTCACGATGTTTCTCGATGACGGTTACGATACCGGTATCAATTCCCAGAACAGCGGACCGTGGATTGGTTCGACCGGCGATTTGGCCGTCTATGACACAAACGGCGCGTGGGAATGGCTGCGTTTTGAACTATCCCAAAATCCTCCTCTTCCGGTGCAACGCAATGTCCTTAACGGTCCAAGTCCCTATTTCGCAGAGCTGCTAGTCATACCTGGAGGTCTTGTCGGCGACTCGTTTGATGTTTCCAGGGACGGTCAGTCCGCGGCATGGAGTGTCAGAACCACTCCCGGCAGTTGTCCCTTCACTTCAAGCGCCTACGTCGCGCCCTTTGGTATTTTGAATGGGCAACCAGCAACGCAAGTTGGCACTATTTTAGCCTCGGGGACGATAAATTGCCCCTACGATAATCGCCCGATCAGAGGCATGTCGTACTCGCCCGATGCCTCGCAAGTGGTTTTGGCTCGGATCCCCGACGCGAATTATCTTGGATGGGACATAGAAATCTATAACTCGAGCGGCGGTCTTGTGCGCAAACTCACGAATAACGGCGGCGGCCCGAATCCTGTCTCAAACTGGAACCCACGGTGGTCACCCGATGGGACTCGCATCGCATTCGCTTCAAACTCCAGCGGCCAGGTACAGATCTATACGATCCAGCCTGACGGCTCCAATTTAACCCAAGTAACGACCGGCGGCGGGGACTGGCCAACATGGTCGCCTGACTCCTCAACAATCGCGTTTGAGTCCACGCGCGGCGGAAACTCTGAGATTTACTCCGTATTATCGATGCACGGGGCGATCGCATATCCTCGTCCCGTAGTGTTTGTCCATGGTTTCATGGGGGATTCCGCCGGCTGGGGAGACCCCTCCGATTCCACATCTTTCCGTGGTTCCCTAATCAGCGAGTTAGGTATCGAGGGTTACACGAATAACAATAACTACGACCTGTATTTTGACGGTGCATCGGTTCGATACTCAGTTTATGGGAACCCTAGCCAAGATCCCTTGGCCGTGAATAGCGTTCCTGCAAACGCGAGGTTTTTTTCGGTTCGATTTTATTCGGGAAACGCCTCCGAACCTTTCGATATATGGACAACCGCAAACATCTCAGTCGTAAACAAGGCGTATGAACTCTCACAGATTCTGAAGGCAATCACGCAGATCACGAATACCAAAGACGCCGTTCTGATAGCCCACAGTCAGGGCGGCCTAGTGGCACGCACGTACATTGAGGGCTTCGGGTCCAGCAACCCTTGCACCATTACCTATTCCTGTCTTTCTCTAGACAGTCCCGGACACGTCAAATACGGCAATAATATCACCCATCTGCTGTCCCTCGATAGCCCGTACGGGGGAGCCGATCAAGCGACGCTTACAGAAATTACGGAATTCGCGTTAGCTTTGTACCATATCTTAGGGGGAACCGGCACGCCGATCAATGTCTTCGAACTGCTGCCAGGCAGTTCCGTTCTGAATGCAATCAATTTCTATTCCGGTATAGGTGGCGTGCTTCCGCCTAAGGCCTTGCCCCCAACCCTCACAATCGACGCCATGGAAAACTATCTCGGCGACTTAGGATATCCATGCTTTGATAATCCTCAAAACACGTGCTACAGCGACGATGTGGTCGAGAAAACATCTCAATCGGTACGAAACAACATCCTTCCGCAAAAGCTCACGAATAAGAAGCTCAGCTCACAATTAAATGACCTACCCAATCCAATAATGTCATATGACCCTCAAGTGCTCGCTCTTTACCCTTTTGGTCCCTGTTACCCAGATCTCCCCGACTCGCCATTTCCTCCCTCGCTCTACCCGGATTTGCTTCACTGGCTGGCTTGCGTGGGAGCGCTGACTAAGACTACTCAAGTTCATGCTCACAATAGCATCCTTCCGCATCTTGCCGGATCGCCACAGGCCGGCGGCACGCCCGTTAGCGCGACGCTGACAGCGACGAATCCCACGGCAAGCGCGGCGGTGCTGAGTGGAACAGTGAATCCGCAGGGTGCCAATGGTTTTGCGGGTTTCTATTATGGTACGGACCCAACCTTGAACACCTACAATGTGGTTTGCCCGTCAAATACCATCCAGAACTGTCCCCACCTGGAGGCCAACTACGCCACGCAGTCTTTGGCTTCCCCGGCGACAGGTCTTGTGAGCAACTCGACCTATTATTTCCAAATGGTGTTCTACGATTCAGATACCGGGACTTACCAGTACGGTGTTATCAACTCTTTTAAGACGAAGAAGCCGGTGGTCACAACGTTGGCGGCAACGAATCCCACGGCGGATGCGGCAATGGTGAATGGAACCGTGAACCCGCAAGGGGCCAATGGCTTCGCAGGCTTCTATTATGGTACGGATCCAACCTTGAATACTTACGGTGTGGCTTGCTCCTCGAACAATATCGAGAACTGCCCCGCTTTGACCGCCAACTTTGCCCCACAGTCGTTCAGTTCCGCACTGATCAACCTTGTGAGCAACACGAAATACTACTACCGAATGGTGTTTTACGACTCAGACAACGGGACTTACCAGTACGGCGCCATCAGGTCCTTCAAAACGCTTCGTCAGTGACAATTTGTTTCCGGTTCTTTGTTTCGACTTGCTGGAAGGAAGAGTCCGATGCGGGCGGAGAAGAGCACTGGCAACGTTTTTGCCCATCTCGGCCTACCGCACCCCGAACAGGAACTCCTAAAGGCAAAGCTCACGCTCCAGATTTACCGCCTCATCAAAAGGCGCGATCTGACGCAAGCCGAGGCCAGGCAAAATCATCGGCATCAAGCCGGGTGCGCCCCTTCTCACGTTTTTTTGAGAAATGGCCGGCAAACCGCCGCGGCGCCGATCTTCGCCTTACAGGCCGTGCACCAACACATTCGCAGCTTGACCAAACTAAGAATACCTTTTTTCGCAAAAGTAAGGCATCCATGCTAAAGTAAGGAATCAGGAGAAGCGATGCCAAAGGAATCCAAAATTACAAGCAAGGGGCAAATCACTGTCCCCATCGAAGTTCGTCGAATCCTGGGTGTTCGACCGGGCGATCGGCTGCGATTTGAAAGCGACAGCAACGGAGTTCATATCCGTCCCGTCCGCAGCGAAAGTGTGTTCGAAAAATATCGCGGCATCGGTAATCCCGGAATCCCCTCCGGCAAGAAGGCCATTAATCAATGGATGCGTGAAATGCGCGGCCACAAAGACTAGAGACTGATCGCATCGCCATGCACACCGCAAGCGCATTTACGCGCGACTCTACATGACGCAATTCTGTATACGATGACAACCGCGATCGATACCAACATCATCGTCGCCTTGTGGGACACCGACCCTGTCGTCTCCTCGGCCGCCCGCGCTGCTCTTGACGCCGCCTTCCATCGCGGAAATCTCATCGTCGCCGCCCCCGTATTCGCCGAACTCATAGCCGCCCCTGACCGAAGCGAGGCCTTCGTCGCCGCTTTTTTTGAAGACGCAGGAATCGCCGTTGACTGGCATCTGAGCGAAGCAATATGGCGAACTGCCGGCCGCGCCTTTCAGGCATATGCGGAGCGCCGCCGAAAACACCGCGACCCAGGAGCGCGCCGAATTCTCGCCGACTTCCTGATTGGAGCCCATGCCACCGCCTGCGACTATCGTCTCTTGACCACCGACGTTCGTCTCTATCGAGCGGCGTTTCCCACCCTGAAAATCGAAACCATCTAGAAATTCAAAATGAGGAAGAAACTGAGCCGGGATGCCAGCGGGTGACAAAACAGGGCAGAAAACGGGAAGTTGTAGGCCAAATTGCTATTGCCATCATAGCACAATACGCTGCCTTTATGGACATAACAGGGCTTGATTTGGCGGTTTATTTTACCCCTGTTTTCAGTACTTTACAAGCATATATATAATATCTACATAGAGAATATAATACGAATATATCAGTAGCTTACAAGAACAATACCCGCAGCTTACAAAAACAACCCGCGCAAAAATCGCGGGAGGAATTTCTCCTCCCGCAGTTTTTCGCAATTCAATTTTCGCTTAGACCAGGCCCTGATCGAGCATCGAATTCGCGACTTTCAAAAAGCCGGCGATATTCGCGCCGTTCACCAGGTTGCCGGGCGTGCCGTATTTTTCGGCCGTGTCGTAGCAATTCTTGTGGATGGCGATCATGATTTTGTGCAGCTTTTCGTCTACTTCTTCGCGAGTCCAGGAGATGCGCGCGCTGTTCTGCGCCATTTCGAGACCCGAGGTGGCTACGCCTCCGGCATTGGCGGCTTTCGCTGGGCCGTAGAGGATTTTGGCGTCGAGGAACAGCTTGGTGGCTTCGAGGGTGCTGGGCATGTTGGCTCCCTCGCTAACAACCTTCACGCCGTTCTTAATCAGGTTCGCTGCGTCTTTGGCGTTGATTTCATTTTGCGTGGCGCTCGGGAAAGCGCAGTCGGCTTTGATGGCCCAGAGCCAGCTGTGATCGAGCTTCTTGTCGGTCGCGCTGTAGATGGCCTTCTTGAATTTCTCCGTGTACTCCTTGATGCGGCCACGGCGATTGTTCTTCAGGTCCATAACCCAGGCTAGTTTGTCTCGATCAATGCCGTCAGCGTCATAAATGGCGCCATCGGAATCGGAGAGTGTGACTGGCTTTGCCCCGAGATCGAGCAGCTTTTCTACGGTGTATTGCGAGACGTTTCCGCTGCCGGAGACGAGACAGATTTTCCCTTGCAGCGAATCTTTCTTCGTCTTCAACATTTCCTCGGCGAAGTAGACGCAGCCGTAGCCGGTGGCTTCGGGGCGAATGAGGGAGCCTCCCCAGCCCAGACCTTTGCCGGTCAGGACGCCGGTGAATTCGTTGCGCAGGCGTTTGTATTGCCCGAACATGAAGCCGATTTCGCGTCCGCCCACGCCGATGTCTCCGGCGGGAACGTCGGTGTCGGGGCCGATGTGGCGCGAGAGTTCGGTCATGAAGCTCTGGCAGAAACGCATGACTTCGTTGTCGCTCTTGCCTTTCGGATCGAAATCGCTGCCACCTTTGCCTCCGCCCATGGGGAGCGTGGTGAGCGAATTTTTGAAGACTTGTTCGAACGCCAGGAATTTCAGGATGCCAAGATTCACCGAGGGATGGAAGCGCAGTCCGCCTTTGTAGGGGCCGATGGAGCTGTTCATCTCGATGCGGAATCCGCGATTGACCTGCACTTTGCCGCGGTCGTCGAACCAGGGGACGCGGAACATTAAGACGCGTTCGGGTTCGGTGATGCGTTCCAGGATTTTGGCTTCCTGATACTCAGGATGGCGTTCCAACACGGGCCTCAACGATTCGAATACTTCCATGACGGCCTGGTGGAATTCCGGTTCGGCGGGGTTCTTGGCTTTGACGAGGTTGAGAATCTGATTGGTGTAGTCCGCCCCATGTTTTTTGGGCGGTTCCATGACAGTACTCATAGTCTTGCCTCCGAATTTTATGTTTGAGGAATTTTCAAAAAATCAGGACACCGCAGATTTGCGGCTGTAGCGATTAGAGCATGTATAGGGGAGTCTCTGCCGTGATTGGCATCACCCGTTTTCGTGACGATTCGGCGTGTGGAGCTTTGCGTAAGACACCTGTGACTGGAGCTGTGTGACGAACAATCTTCGACTGCGAAAAACTGCCTCTGCGAAAACTGCCTACACACTAGATGAGGTTACTTCCGGCGGGCGGCTTTTACAACTCAAGCGGTGCGTGCCGAAGATGACAATTTCGATGCTTCGGAATGATTAGCGTCACGATGGGGTTTAGCCGCACAGAGGCGACGATACCAGTTTCCATAGCTGGCCATCCAGAAATTTGTAGCGGGCAGGATCGTGGGGCTGTGTAATCATTGTAAATATATGACAATAATATGGTTATTGTTGACGCTCCTTGGAAGGCCGTTTGCTATGGCGTTTGTAGGTCTTTTGCTGGCGCTACAGGCAGGATGAAGTTCAAAGTTCCAGCCGAGGATCGTTTTTTCCCGCAAAACTGAAAATTGAGGTGACCCGTATGAAGTCGGACGTTCGCCGCTCCCTGATTCGTCTTCTGTTTGGATTATTCACTTTGGCGCTGTTCTGCGCCTTACCGACTTTCATGGCGGCACAAGACGTTGCCGCGCTTACGGGAGTAGTGACGGATACCACGGGGGCGGTTGTGCCGGGTGTATCCGTGAAACTGGTGGACACCAAGACGAACAATACTTACGAGGCCACGACGAACTCCGTGGGCTCTTACCGGTTCCCAAATGTACCTCCGGGACCGAGTTACCGGGTCACGTTCTCCAAGCAGGGATTCAATACGGAGACAGTTTCGGACCTGTATCTGGGGGTGAACACAATTCACACTGAGAACGCCCAGCTAGCGATAGGACAGACGAGCACGACGGTCGATGTCGTGGCGTCGGGCAGTGCCGTGTCGCTCGATACGAACGACGCTACCGTGGGCAACAACTTCGACGTCAATATGGTGCACGAATTGCCGTTGCAGGTGCAGGATAATCCGTCCGAGATGCTGCGCTTTCAACCTGGCGCCGTGTCAGCGCAGGCGCCTCCGGGAACTGATAACTCCAATCAAAGCCGGGATGGATCGATTACGGGAGCGCGCACCGACCAATCGGACATTACCGTAGATGGCTTGGACGTTAACGACTTCGCGACCGGCGAGTCGTATTACATGACGGTCAACGCTCCGACGGATTCGGTGCAGGAGTTCCGAGGCGAAACGGCCAACCCGTTATCGTCGGAGGGCCGAGGCAGCGGGGGCCAGATTGCCTTGGTGACCAAGAGCGGTACCAATAATTTTCATGGTTCGGCGTACGAGTTCTATCGGACCAAGGGCTTCGAGGCGAATGACTTCTTCAACAAGTTTGTGAGTGGTCCTCCGGTATCGCGCGCGAACCTGGTGCGCAACCAGTTCGGCGCTTCGGTGGGCGGACCTGTTATCAAAGACAAGCTTTTCTTCTTCTTTGACTATGCCGGACGGCGCGATGCCACCTCGAATACGGTTCTGCAAACGGTGCCCACTACCACGTTTTCGGAGGGCAACATCACTTACATAAATACCGGAGGCACCAAATCGACATTGACTCCAGCCCAGGTGGCAGCACTCGATCCCCTTGGAATTGGTGCGGCCCCAGGCCTGGCCAGCTTTCTGCAAAGCCGCTATCCGGCACCTAACAGCTCAGCGACGGGCGACGGGTTAAATAACTCGGGATATCTGTTTAATGCTCCCGCCGCCCAGACCTTGAACGATTACATTACCCGGCTCGACTACAACATCAATGGCAAGCAGAAGCTTTTTGCCCGGGGTAGCCTGCAGCGTGAGACCGATGACCGGAATCCTTCGATTCAATTCCCGGGCGATCCTTTGACCTTTGTCGACATCAATCACAGCTGGGCATTCGTGTTTGGGCACACTTGGACCATCAGCCCCACTAAGCTCAACCAATTTGTCTTCGGCGAGACAAAGCAGGAGTTCGACTTCCCATTCTTATACAAGCCGCTGGGCACCACTGTTTTTGGTTTCGATCCAACCGGCACCGGAGGCAACTATCTCACCGATCCGTATCTGACGCCGGCTTCTCAGGATCGCTCAATCCCGATTCCCGTTTTCCGAGACGATTTCACCTACGTTCATGGTAAACACACTATTCAGGTGGGGGGTAACTTCAAGCCGATCAAGTCGACGAGCTTGTTGATCAATGACTTCAACGTTGCGCAAATTGGCCTCGGCGGCGGGCTCCAGAGTCTGAGCACTTGCCCGTCATGTCGGCCATCAGATCTTGCCACCGACTCGGTTTCACAAAACCTGTATGACAGCGCCTTTACGTTCCTTCTGGGGCACTACGGGTCAGTGAGCAGCACTTACAATAACAATAAAGATTTGCAGCCGATTCCCCAGGGTTCTGGACACGTCCGCACCTACCGTGACTTCGAAACCGAAGTTTATGGGCAGGATTCGTGGAAGGTGCGGAGCGATCTCACCCTCACCGGTGGACTGCGCTTCCAGTTTTATTCTGTGCCATACGAGATCAACGGACTGGAAGCCACACCCAATCTCAACTTCGACCAGACCATTGTACCGCGCATTGAAAACGGGTTGGCCGGCAACTCCGGTTGTCCGGGAGCGAACTGTGGCTTGTTGAACCCACTTCTCTACTATAATCTGGCGGGCAAAAAGAACAATGGCCCGGCGCTCTATAAGCCCGACTGGCACGATTTCCAGCCGCGTTTTGCTTTCGCCTACAACCCTGGAAATGGCAAGACTGTCATCCGCGGGGGCGCAGCCCTCGTAGATGACCATACCGCCATCGACGCGCTGAATTTTCTACAGGATCAAAACACGTGGATCCTGCAGAGCTCGTCCAGCACGGTTTATGGCCAGCAAGCCACGGCGTACGCAGATCTGCAGGTCGATCCGCGTTTCACAGGTACAACCCTGCCGGCGGGATCAATTGCGCCTGCTCCTGCGATTACGGTCCCGTTTGCGCCGTGGTTGCAAACCCCCGCCGCGAACCCTGCTTACGGGCCAGTCGTCGGATTGGAGTCGACCAATCCGTTCAACTATGCGATTGATACCACTTTGAAGACTCCGTATTCCGAAGTTTTCTCCCTCGGAGTGCAACGGGAGTTTTCACACAACCTGCAGTTAGATGTGACTTATGTTGGGCGCTTCGCGCACCGGCTTCTGGCGCAAGCCGATGCCATGCAAGCCGTGGATTTCAAGGATCCTGCATCAGGGCAGCTTATGTCGCAGGCATTCGCCGGGGTTACCTCACAAGTGCGCGCCGGTGTCAGCAACGTTACAATTCAGCCTTTCTTCGAGAATCAGATCGTCAACTGGCAATCCTACGATTCGAGCGGAAGCCAGTTCGTGGCGGACTACATCGAACCGTATGTGGGTCGGGGCGACCTGGCAGACTCGGTGCAGTTGCTGAATGAATATAACTATTTCTTTGGTGTGGGATTAAATCCGGGAGTGGGCTTGAATCCTCAGTTTGGTACCAGCCTCTATATGACCAACAAAGGATTTTCGAACTACAACGGCCTGTTGGTCACCTTGCACGAGAAAGGGTCGCACGGGCTGATGTTCGACCTGAACTACACCTGGTCGCATTCGATGGACAATATCTCGGCACCAGCCAATCAAGCCTTTGGCTCGAACGGCGCGGGTGGAATTCTGTGCGACTCGATCAACATTCATGTCTGCTACGGCAACTCTGACTTTGACGTGACCAATTCCTTCAACGGGGATGTAATTTACTTGTTACCCGTAGGACGGGGAAAGAGCTTCGGTGGCGGCATGCCGAAGTGGGCTGATGATCTGGTGGGGGGCTGGCAGATTTCGTCCTTGATGACTTGGCGCACCGGTCTAGCCTTCCAAACCGTTGCCAATGCTTACCCCATAAGCTTCGCCAACAATGTGCCGGCCGTCTTCAACGGAGATGGCTCTGCGCTCAAAGTAGACACGCACCGGGAGGTCAACTCAGCGTCGGGGCAACCCACCATTCAATTGTTCCAGAGTCAAGCGTCGGCGCTGGGCGCCTTCAGCGGGCCGGTGGGATTGGAGGCGGGCAACCGTAACAATCTGCGCGGACCGCATTACTCCGACGTTGATCTGGGCTTGTCCAAGAAGTTCCCGGTCACGGAGAGCACTGCTTTCGTGTTCCGCGCGGATGCGTTCAATGCCTTCAACCATGCCAACTTCGCGTTGCCAGGCTCTAATGCCACTGCCGATATCACCAGCCCCAGCACGTTCGGCGTGATCACCTCTACGGCCGGCTCGCAGCAGTATCGCGTGCTGCAGCTGGCGATGCGATTTAATTTCTAGAGGGAGTTGATCTGAATGCTTCGGACCCGGCCGACAAAGCCGGGTTTTTTTGTGTGCGTGGCTCCGTTTCGGTGAATGTCTGGCACCGCCAGTGCTGTGGTAGGCTGGGCGCGTATGCTGCGTTGTTTTCTTCGTTCTTCACGGATACTCTGTCGCCTTTTTGCTGGCGTGTTATTTGCCGGGGCTCTGGCGGCAGGTCAAACACCGGGCGAAGGCTCCGCACCTGTGTCGAATTCGCAAACCTCTGCTCCTGATGTCTACCTCATCACCATCGATACTTTGCGCGCCGATCATGTTGGTTGCTACGGATATAAATCGGTCGAGACTCCGGCGCTGGATGCGCTGGCGGCCGACGGTGTTCGGTTCGCCTGGGCGTTTACGCATAGTCCGATCACGAACACTTCGCATACCACGATTCTTACCGGCCTTTTGCCTAGCGTGCATGGAGTAACGGATTTTGGCATTCCACTTTTGCCGCAGCATGTTACAGCGGCGGAGCTGCTTAAGAAGCAGGGCTATCAGACGGCGGCTTTTATTGGAGCGGTGATTCTGGATAGTAATTCGCTGGCTCCGGGGCTGGATCGCGGATTTGATTATTACGATAACTTTCCGAAGACTGAGGGAGCGGACGCCGAGGGCAAAAGTTCTGACGGCCGAAAGAAAGCGCGCTGGGACCGGGTTGAGCGGCGTGGCATGGAAGTGGTTTCACATGCGGAGGCGTGGTTCGGTCAGCACCGGACGGGGCCGCACTTTGTTTGGGTGCATCTGTTCGATCCGCACGATCCTTATGAGCCGCCACCGCCGTTTCTGGAAAAATATAAGGACCATCTTTACGATGGCGAGATTGCTTATGCGGACTCGGCGGTGGCGCATTGGATTGCCTATCTGAAGAAAGCTGGCGTTTATGACAACGCCATCATCGTGGTTACGGGCGATCATGGGGAAGGACTGGGCGAGCATGGAGAGGACACGCACGGGCTGTTTCTGTACGACTCCACGCTGCACATACCTTTGATTTTGAAGATGCCGTCGACCTGGAAGGCTGACGGTGCTGGGTCGGCTCGCGGCGCAGTGATTGAGGCTCAGGTGCGGACTATCGATATCCTGCCAACCGTTCTGGCGACTACTGGGATCGCGGCGCCGGCGGAGTTGAACGGCGAATCGCTGTTGCCACTGATCGCGAAGGCGCCGGCGGATTCAGCGCATGCTGATCGCGCGCTTTTCGGGGAGACGGATTATCCGCTGCGCTGGGGCTGGTCTCCGCTGCGGGCGTTGCGCGCGGAGAATACGAAGTGGATCAAGGCGCCTCGGCCGGAATTGTACGACCTGCGGGCTGATCCTAAAGAATTGAATAATCTTTATGCTCCGGGCACTGCGAATGCCAAGGCTCAGAGCATGCAGGCCTTGATAGCCACGTGGGAGGCGAAGCTTCCTCCGGGAAACAATGTGGGCAAGGCGGCCGATGCTTTGCCCGATCCTAAAGACAAAATCGAAGTGCAGAATCTGCTGCACAACGCCATGCTGGCTGGCGATGATGGGCGGTCGGAGGATACGCGCAAGTATCTGGAGAAGGCGCTGCAACTGGATCCGAATTCGCCGACCACGCTGCGACAGTTGGGCGAGGCTGAATTGGCCGTGGCAGATTTCGCGGCGGCGGCGACGCATTTGAAGCGGGCTTGCGAGTTGCGTCCAGAGGATGCGAGCGCGGCTTTCGAATTGGGCGAGGCGATGGAGAAGTCTGGCAACGCCGCGGGGGCGCGAGAGGCGTTGGAAGCGAGCCTGAAGGGGGCCCCGGATCAGATTCCGGCGCGCTTGTTGCTTGGGCGTGTTTACCTCCAACTGAAGGACGCCAAGAACGCGAAGGACCAGTTTGAGGCGGCGCT
Organism: uncultured Acidobacteriaceae bacterium; assembly: GCA_963775845.1. Taxonomy (GTDB): domain Bacteria; phylum Acidobacteriota; class Terriglobia; order Terriglobales; family Acidobacteriaceae; genus Acidiflorens. Next base: position 114,092 of record CAVZKN010000004.1, read on the forward strand.
GCTGGTTGATTCGAACAACGGCGAGGGGCGTCTGGGATTGGCCGAGGCCCAGATAATGCTATCGCAATTTGCGGCGGCGGCAGCCGATCTTGAGGCGCTTGCGAAGGCGGATCCACGCAACGCTGCCGGGTGGCGTTTGCTGGCTCGAGCTTATCGCGGGCTTGGACGAGAACGCGATGCGGCGCGGGCTGAGCGACAGGCTGCCGCGGCAAAGACGAAGTAATGCGGGAAAGAATCATGAAGGCTGCGGTTTTGTCGTCTCCGCAAGATATTCGGAACCGGCCGCTTCGGATCGGTGAAGTTGCAGCGCCGGAACCACAGGCCGGGCAGGTCTTGCTGCGGGTGCGTGCGTGTGGAGTCTGCCGGACGGATTTGCATATTGTCGAAGGCGATTTGCCGCCGCTTCGTTCTCACATAATCCCCGGGCATCAGATTGTGGGCGAGGTCGTAGGCGGAGTTTCACAGGAGCATCCGGTTGGGACGCGTGTGGGGGTCTGCTGGATGGGAGGGGTCGATGGCACCTGCCGCTATTGTCAACTCGGTTTGGAGAATCTTTGCGACGCTCCTACATTCACCGGGTATACGGTGAATGGCGGTTACGCGGAGTATGCCGTCGTACGCTCCGATTTTGTCTTTCCTCTTCCTGAGCAGTTGGATGATCTGCAAGCCGCGCCGCTGCTGTGCGCGGGCATAATCGGTTTTCGCAGCCTGCGCGTGGCTGGAGTCAAGCCAGGAAATCGGGTAGGACTGTTTGGCTTTGGGGCATCGGCTCATCTGGCAATTGCCGTGTTGCGCTCGTGGAACTGCGAGGTGTATGTCTCGACTCGTGGAGCAACGCATCGCGAGTTAGCGGCGTCACTGGGAGCGGTTTGGGTGGGCAGCGAGACGGACAGGCCTCCGACGGAACTGGATTGCGCGGTGACATTCGCGCCGAGCGGCGATGTGGTGGTGGCGGCTCTGGCCAGTTTACGCAAGGGAGGGGTGGTGGCGATCAACGCGATTCATCTCGACCGGATTCCGGAGTTTGATTACGACCATCTTTTGTGGGGTGAGCGGCAGATGCGCAGCGTTGCCAATATGACGCGGGAGGACGCACGGGACTTTCTCCGGATCGCCACGGAGATTAGTTTGCGACCGAAGGTGACGGCGTTTCCTTTGGATCAGGCCAATGAGGCTTTGCTGGCGGTGAAGGACGATTCAATCGATGGAGCGGCCGTTATCACGGTGTGAATGATCTCCTATCGGCTAGCTCTTGTATTAGCGTTTAGAGTCAGCCGCTCCGCGTTCCAGAAAGTTTGCGGGTGCAGGATGCCCGGATTCGCGCCCTCTACCGCGTTGGAAACTGCGGACAACGCATTTTGATTGACCAGGTAGATGAACGGCGCCTGCTCGGCGGCGATCTCCTGCACTCGGTCGAAGCTTTCCTTGCGTTTCTTCAGGTCGGTGGTGGAGGCTTGCGCCCGCATCAGGCGATCAATCTCGGCCTCCCAAGCGGTTTCAGGCGATTTCTGTTGCGGATTCCAGGCGTGATTTTCAGCTGAACTGAGCCAGATGGTCATCTGACTATTGGGGTCGAGATCGACATTGCGGAAGCCCAGCATCGCTGCTTCGTAATTAAATTTCTGTGAGATGCGTTCGATGAGCGACGGGAAATCGAGCGTGACTACGTTGACTTTGATGCCCAGCTTGCCTAGATCTTCCTGCACCATAACGGCCATGCGCTCGCGCGATGTATTGCCTGCATTGGTAACGATAGAGAACTCGACCGGATGGCCCTGCTTATCGAAGAGAGCGCCGTTCTGCTGGTGGAAGCCTTCGGATTGCAGGCGCTGCAGGGCGGCATCGGGGCGATAAGGATCGGGTTTCAGGCGGCTGTCGAACCAGAACTTGTTGGCGGGCGAGACGGGTCCGACGGCGGGCTGAGCGTGACCATGAAAGACGACGCGGCTGATATCGTCGCGATTGATGGCCTGAGAGATAGCGCGGCGGAAATTCGTCGAGCGAAACCATGCCCGCTTGTAATCGGGAAGGGGAGCGTTTGCTACCTGGTTGAACCACAAGAAATCGTAGTCGAGCGAAGGTCCGGCATCATGCGCCAAGTGGGGCGTACTTGAGGCGAGGCGGTCGTAGTAATCGCTGTCGATGGTGTTGATCAGGTCAAGTTCCCCGCGTTTGAAGCGCAGCATTTCGACATCGCGATTCGGCTGGATGTCGAGACGGATGGAATCGAGGTAGGGAAGACGATGCCCCTGAGAATCTTTCTTCCAGTAGTTGGGGTTGCGGCGCAGGAGGACGCTCGATCCGGCCTTGTATTCTGCGACCAGGAAGGGGCCAAGCACGGCTCCTTCTTTTTTCGGTGAATGCGCCGACATGATTGCCACCTGGTCGAAGAGGCGGTCGATGCCGACGACGGGCGCTGGGAAAATGATGGAAATCTGATCGGGCGCTATGACCTTGCTGGTGACGGTGCCGCTGCTGGAGCGGAAGGCATCGCCGGTGGTGGAATGCAGGCTTGGATCCATGAGCCGCTGCATAGTGTAGGCGACGTCCTCGGCGGAGAACGGACTGCCGTCCGAGAATGAAATGCCGTGGCGCAGCTTGAAAGTGATCTGCTTACCGTCTGGCGAGATCTTCCAGGATTCGGCCAACTCAGGCTCCAGGTCCTGGGTGTGCCGGTTGACGCGCGCCAGGACTCCTCCGGTGAGATAGCGAATCGAGAGCGAGGAGTCGTCATCGACAAGCAGGGGATCGAAGGTCTTGGGCTCGGAATGCAGGCAGAAGCGCAACTCGCCATTGCTTTGAGAGAAAGCAGAGCCGGTTGAGAAGACCGCCAGAGCCAGGCCGAAAATCAAGCCCAATAATGCAAGACGTAGAAATTCGCGACGGACGATCATGCGCTTACCTCACTGAAGAAAAACTGGACAGTCACCGGATAACCGGTTCTTTGACGCCGGCGCGCCGCGACCGTTTTGTTTGATACATGCATTGATCCGCCGCCGACAGCAACGTTTCCGCGTCGGCGCCATCGGCGGGAAACGACGCCTTGCCGACGCTTATCGATAACACTATTGGGCCGCAGATTGCGCTGCCCACGGTTGCCGCCATCGATTGCAGGCGTGCGGTTATCTCGGTGACCGCTTCCGGCGGCATTCCAGGAACCACGATCACGAATTCATCGCCGCCGATTCTGGCGGCATAGTCGTACTCACGGCAGGTATCCTTCAAAGCGGCGGCAAACATGCGCAGCAGATTATTTGCTTCGATATGACCGAAGCGGTCGTTGACCTGTTTGAAGCCATTAAGGTCCAATGCCAATACCGTCAGCGGGCTGTTGGAGCGTTTGCAGCGAGACAACTCCCCTGCCAGATGTTGGTACAACGAGCGCGCATTGGGAAGGCCCGTGAGAGGATCGGTGGTTGCAGAATCCTTGGCTTCCCGGAATTTCAATGCATTTTCGACGGTGATTCCGAGTTTTGAACTCGCGCTCAGCACAATGCGAAGATGATCCTGGGTAAAAGCGTCTTGCCCGGTCCGATATAAGGCCAGCACCGCGACAACGCCAGAGTCGCCTCGCAGCGGCACGGCCAGCGCCGAGCGCAGAGTGCTGAATTTCGTCGGGTCATTCAGATATCCGGGTTCGACCGACGGATTGCCGTTCACGATCGGCTTGCTGTTATGAGCCACCCATCCCGAGAGGCCTTCGCCTAAAGGAATTCTCAATGAGGAAAATAGGCGGAAGTTGTCGCCACTTACGTATTCCGCGGTCAACAATTTTCCATGCAGGATGTAGACAGCCATGGCATCGTAGCTGACGAGGCGCTTCAGCCGGACAGAGAACATGGAAAGCGTGTCGTCGAGACGGAGTGACGTGCCTAAATCGTGGCTGAGTTCAAAGAGAATTTGGGCTTCCTGGTGAGCCGCGGCAATACTCGAGAGATAGTCATTGTTGGGTTCGTCGCCCGGTTGCGATTCGGGTTCCGCATGTTTTTCAAAACCTGCCGCTGGCGCCAATCCCCTCTCTACTTTGACGTCGACGGAAAGTTTTGGGGGACGTTCCTCTTCTTTTTCATGAGCCAGTTTTTCGAGCTCTATATATCTCTCTTGCAAAATCTTGACAATCTTTGGATCGAAGCTCGTCCCGGCCTCGGCGGCCACTTTGGCCATGGCGTGATCCAGAGGAAGTGCTGGGCGATATTGCCGATGGGACGCCAGCGCGTCGAGACAATCGACGGCTGCAAGGATGCGGGCGCCGATGGGAATTTCTTCTCCTTTTAAGCCTCGGGGATAACCGGAGCCATCCCATTTTTCGTGATGCGAGTGGACGATGGGGACGACGGGGTAGGGAAACCGCACCTGTTCCAGGATTTCGGCCCCGACGATGGGGTGAATTTTCATGCGCTCGAATTCTTCGGGAGTAAGTTTTCCCGGTTTCGAGATGATGTGCTCGGGTACGGCTAGCTTGCCGATGTCATGCAGCAGAGAGGCGGCGCGCAAGGCTTCCATCTCGTCCTCGGCGAGGCCGAGTTCTTTCCCCAGTTCCATGGCGTAAACGCGCACTCGCTGCAAATGTTCGTGGGTGGTATGGTCCTTGGCCTCGATGGCTAGAGCCAGCGCCTCGATGGTGCGGAAGTGCAGATGAGACATTTCCTCGGCGTGGATTTTTCCATCTTCCAATTTTCCGACATATAGACGATAGGAACGATAGACCACGTAGATGACGGGAAGGGTAAGCAGCGCCGTCTGCCAGCCAATTTGCCGATTGAGATAGCTGACGAAGCCGGCGATGGCCGCGCCGATCAGGTAATAGGGGAACGACCAGAGGTATCCCTCAATCCAGACTCGTTGGAAGGACCGCTTCTCGTCGAGCGAGATAACGGTAGACATTGCACACGTATTGAACAGGAAGTAGACGATGGCGGCGAATGCCAGGGCCAGCAAGGGTTGTTCCCGCAGAATGGTGGCGCTGAGGCATTTGAAGGTGCAATAGGCGGCGGTGGTGGCGACCGTCAACTGCGAGAAATTGAAGATCACCTGGATCGGTTTCAGCCGCTTGGATGAATGCCAATAAGATTGTACGAGGACGGCTGCGAGGCCGAGAGTTATGGTCTCGGCGAAGCTCATTTCCAGGACACTAAGGAAGAGAAAAATGAAGTTTACGGATAATGTCCCGTCGATCCCGGGCAGGGTCACCTTGAGTGCAGAGGCCAGCAATACGACGGCGAGATAGCAGAAAAATTCATCCGACCGGGTGAGGGCAGGGTGGGCGATCGCGGCCGCAAAGCAACCTAGCGCAGCGATAGCATTCAGGCCAACGAAGGCTCTTGTAGCGTCTACCCGGGGCATCCTTCTGATTGTTGCCCGAACAGGGGTAAATTGGGGTCGTGTGACGCACATTTGACATTACGAAAGTGTGTTTGAAACTCACGGCTAACCTCCCGAAATTAACGTTCAGTTTCAGGGGCCGTTTCGGCTGCAGATCACAAGGTCAACAGCAGGGCGAACGGGACAAATTGGCTCTGGCCTCAGAGCTGGGCCAGCCTGTCCCTTTCTGCAACACAGTGCAGAAGAAAACTACATTCCTTTTCATTGACTTACAGTGAGGCGGTCTTGGCTCACCACGTGCAATATACAAGCACGAGTTATGAAGTCGATTGGAGTGTCTATGAAAAAACTGGTTCTTCTTCTGATTGTGGCCATGTCCCTAGCGGCATTTGCCGACGACCGCAAGCTCTCGAAAGAGTTGCAAGGAAGCCTCTCTGCCAAAACCGTTGACGTCATCGTGCGCTACAAAGTGCCGCCGACCGGCCAGCACAGAGCCAACGTCGCGAACCATGGCGGAAGCGTTCAGCACAGTTTTAAGTCGGTTAAAGGGATGCACGTTCGGATTCCGGCCAGCCAATTGGCGAGCCTGTCCAACGATCCCGACGTGGCCTTTATCACCCCGAATCGCCCGCTGCGCGCCCGCGGCGATCTGATCGCGGATACCACTCATGCCAGCACCGTCTGGGCCTTCACGCCAAGCATTACCGGCACGGGCATCGGCGTTGCCGTCATCGACAGCGGCATTGACGCCAGCTTCCAGGATTTAGGCAACGCCTACGGCCAGACCGGTGGACAACAGACCCGCATAGTGTATGCGCATAACTTCACGGTTCCGCAGACGAACTCGGACGGAACGCCGAACTCGCAAGCCACTAAGACCTTGGACGGCTATGGCCACGGCACGCACGTCGCCGGAACGATCGCCGGCAACGGCTACGTCTCGCTGCAGCCGGGTTCGATGCGCTCCATTTCCGGAATCGCGCCAACTGCCAATCTCATCGACTTGCAGGTCCTGGATTCGACCGGAGCGGGAACGGACGCGAACGTGATCGCAGCCATCGATAGCGCGATCGCCTTAAAGAAGACTTACAACATTCGCGTGATCAACCTGTCGCTCGGACGCCCGGTCTACGAGTCGTTCACGATCGATCCGCTCTGCCAGGCGGTCGAAGCCGCCTGGGAAGCTGGAATCGTAGTGGTAGCAGCCGCTGGCAACGATGGACGCAATAATTCCTTCGGCAACAACGGCTACGGCACCATCAACGCCCCCGGCAACGATCCTCTCGCCATCACAGTTGGAGCCATGCGCACCGCCGGCACGCCGCAGCGCGACGACGACGAAATCACGACCTACAGCTCCCGCGGTCCGACGCCAGTGGATCACGTTGTGAAACCGGACCTGGTCGCTCCTGGCAATCTGGTGGATTCGGCGCTCTCGAGCGTTTCCAACAATACTTACGCTTACCTGCCGACGACTTATCCCCAGGACGAAGTCAACAACCTTACGATCTTCAACCCCGACGCGATTCCGCAATATGTGCAGAATCCACAGCCCCAGTCGCTACCTAATTACTTCGCGACACCTAATTATTTAACGTTGAGCGGCACCAGCATGGCAGCGGCTGTGACCAGCGGAGCGGTAGCATTGCTGCTCCAGTCGCAGCCAAATCTGACTCCGGACCAGGTCAAGGCACGCCTCATGTACACGGCGAGCAAGACTTTCACCACCTTCGGTCAGAACTACTTCAATTACATGACCCTGGCGCAGCAGACTCAAACACAGATCCAGTACGAGATGGCGATGGTGCTTCCGGTTTTGCAGAAAGCGGCGAGCCAGGCGCAAGGCAATCTGAACCAGGTGCAGCAGAACCTGCAGAAGGATCAGCAGACGCAGATGACGGACACTCAGGTCGTGCAGCAGGCGACTCAGGCGCTGGTCAATCCGACAGCCGTACAGGCGCAGGCGCAGCAAACCTACAATCCGGCCTTAGCTCTGGACAAGCAGCTTTGGGCCACGGAAGCGCAGGCGCAAGCGCAATATAACAGCGATTCGCAAGCGTTGAACCAAGCCCAATCGGCAGAAAATGCCAAGGGCGTCACCGCCCAGCAGAAAGCCGCGGATCAGGCTCTGGTCCAACAGTTGACTCCAGTGGTAAACGCGGATAATACCGCCTTGCAGAATGCGACCAACGCCGCGAAACAGCAGGATAGCGCGCTACAGCCGCTCAACCAGGCTTTGAACCAGGCCAACCAAAATCTTAACCAGGCCACAAACACTCTGCAAAACGCGCAAAGCCAGCTGACCCAAGCCAATGCCGCCCTCGCTCAGGCGCAGGCCCAGTTGGTGACAGCAATCGCTCCCTCCAATGCGCTTTTGGCGGAAGAGCAAAAAATCGCTACCCTGCAACAGCAATACTCGAACTATCTCGCACTGGCCGGCTCTAACAGCAACTCTGCACTGTACGAGGCGCAGCAACTGCAACAGCAGGCCCAGTTTCAACAGCAATACATCCTGCCGGGCTTGCAGCAGGCGGCCAATCAGGAACAAAGCAATCTGCAGCAGGTACAACAGGCGATCCAGCAGGACACGCAGTACGTGCAACAAGACACGCAGGCCGTGCAACAGGCGACCCAGGCATTCGTCAATCCGACCAAGACCCAAGCGCAGGCGCAGCAGACCTACAACGCGGCCCTGGCTTTGGATACTCAACTCTGGGCTGAACAGAAGCAGGCGCAAACCACCTATAACACCGATTCGCAGGCGTTAAGCCAGGCGCAGTCGAATGCCAATAACCCGAGCGATACTCAGCAGCAGAAAGCAACTTATCAGGCTCAGGTCCAGAAACTGCAACCGCAGGTGAACCAGGACAGCAACAACCTGCAGCAGTTGACCAATCAGGCCAAGAACCAGGATTCGACGCTAAGCCAGGCGAACCAGTCTCTTCAACAGGCTAATCAAACGTTCAGCCAGGCCCAGAGCACGCTACAGCAGGCGCAGAACACATTAACCAATGCCAATAACAATCTGGCGCAGGCGCAGGGGCAGTTGGCCTCGGCGCAGGCTCCAGCAAACGCTTTGGCTGCTGAGCAGCAGAAGATCAGCGGTCTGCTCCAACAGGCACAGTCGTTCCAGACTCTAGCCAACGGCGCACCCAGCACCAGCAATTACGACATCTTTACCGTCGGCGCCGGCTACCTGGATATCTCCGCAGCCGTCGAGAGCAACATGATTTCCCCCGCCGGCGCATACGCAACCTCACCGGTCGCGTTCTACGATCCGAAGTCCGAAACGGTGTACATGACCGGCAACTACCAGTCTATGTGCAACAATGCGGACGCTCCCACCTCCGCACTCTGGGGCAGCACGATCTGCGGCAACAGCGCTTTGTGGGGATCGAGCGCTCTCTGGGGCTCCAGCGCACTGTGGGGATCGAGCGCACTCTGGGGCAGCAGCAGTCTGACCAGCACCAGCGCCCTGTGGGGATCGAGCGCTCTCTGGGGATCGAGTGTCATCAACAGCAACTCGGCACTGTGGGGCAGCTCAGCCCTCTGGGGCAGTTCGGCTCTCTGGGGATCGAGCGCAACTAACGCGTTCAGCGCTCTCTGGGGCAGCAGCTCGATGTTCGCCGCCAGCACCCCGAACGCAGCCTCCGACGTTCAGATTCTCATCGACGGCGACATAGGCCAATAAGCGACGCCATGCATACCAATCGCAACGCACAAAAAGAAAGGACGGAGACTAATATGGCGAAGCCCAATCGAAACGACAATCCGAAACGAGAACTCCTCTTAGAGCACCTCCAGAACTTGTCGGTCACGATGCTAAAAGCTTCGACCAGCGCGATGGCGGTTCGCAGCCCGGAAACCAAGCTGTCCTTAGCCGAACTGGCTGGAGGCTGCCTCGCCTTCAGCGGTCCCGATGTGCCTTTAACACGCGCCGTGGGCGTAGGGACAGCGGGCGCGGTGGCTCGAGACGAACTGGACAAGGTGGAGTCGTTCTATCAATCGCGAAGCGCGGCGGTGCGAGTGGTGATTTCGGAGCGCACCAATGCATGCGTTCCGGAAATGCTCCGGGCGCGAGGGTACCAGTCCGACGATTTCATGCAAAACTGGTGGCTGCCACTGGATCGCCGGGAAACTCCTTCGTTGTCAAAAAACATCGAGGTGATTCCTGCAGGTGCAGGCCAGTCGGAGGAGTGGGTGAGAACCGTGGCCGCGGGCTTTTCCGAGGTGGATGCTCCAGTCGACGAATCAAAACTTCCGCAGCGCATGCTCGATACTTTCTACTGCCTGGGATACGCTGACGGTGCCCAGCCCTATTTCGCCATGCTTAACGGCGCGATTGCCGGCGCGGGCGTTCTGCATATTAGCGGGGAGACGGCCTCCATTCGGACGACGAGTTGCCGGATCGAACATCGCAATCATGGCGTGCAGCGTGCCTTGCTGGCCTATCGACTGGATGCGGCGGCGTGGGCGGGTTGCCGCTTCGCGTTCTCGAGCAGCGATCAACCCGGTCCATCTTCGAGCAACCTGCGGAGATTTGGATTCAATGCACTCTCGACGTGCTTTACCATGTCGCTGGCGCACTGATTGAGAGGCATCCTCTTCGGTCCAGGCGTCATCTGAGCTTCGGACGAATGAGGAGAGCATGGGCAGCCCGGAATCGGAACAGGTTTTAAGTCTGTTACAAGAACTCGCGATGCTCAAGGAACTGGATCGCCAGCCTGAAAGCGCCGGCGAAGCATCGGACGAAAGCACGCGGCGTCATCGGGAGCAACGCCATTCGGAGATCACCGAGAAAATTAAGGCGTTGGCGGAACAGAAGAAGGCTGCTGAGGAGTCAGATCGGGCAGGTGGAGCTAGCGGCTCTTCGAAGACTTAACATGCCTGCTTCCGGTAAATCAGACGTGGACTCCTCTTCTTCTTCAACGTGTGAAAGCCAAAATTAGAGGCTCGGAAACTACTGAGTCATGCTGGTTGCCAACAAGGCAACTCTATCCTCATCACACTTGGTGCAAAAGGGCAGAGCAACATTCCAGCGACGGTTACCGCCATAAAGCACAAAGATCGCATCCACGGACTGCATTTCTGAACCACAACGCTTACATTTCTGGGTTGTAACTGCGTCCGCAGTCAGATGGTCGAGGAACTGTCCCACTTTCTCAATCAGCGGAAGATTTGTTAGCGGCATTTCTTGCAGTCCGGCGAAAAGGGTTCGCCACGACTTCGATACTAGGAAAGGAGGGGATCGGCGTCGGTACGGTAGCGTTCAGAGATTTTGCAGTTAATTTCAAGCGACGATCGGATTGTCATTGCGAGTTGTCGTCCCCTCCGGCCACTTCGCCCGCCCCATGGCACCTCGAAGGTGGTGACGCTCTGAGCGGCTGGCGAGGGCGTAAGAGAGAACAAAAAGACCTGCGATTTTCAGAAGTTGCTGCCGGTTCCAAACTTTTTTTCCTCCACTTGGCTGGATTTGGTTAGCTAAACTTCAAGTTGAAAACTGGATGACGAACCGCGCGCGCCGGATCCCCGTCGTCTATGTCATCTGAAAGTGATGCAGTTGCGGAGGTTCGAGCGGCCGTCCGTCTGGGAGGCTTGCGATCGAGTGGCCGAATCTCGTCGCCAGTGCCGTAACCGCGTTCGTGAGCCGCCTTCGAAAGCCAACAGGGTTTCGCTTCAAGCGACTGCCAGCGGTTCGGCCCGTACGCCTTTCCACAGAAACAATGGAGTGTGAATTCTTCGCAAGAACCGGTGCCGGTCTCGACCAGGTGGGACTTATTGTCAAACGAACTGCGCGAAGTCAAATAGCGCACATGGCAGCCCGGACACTCCACACAATTGCGACGGCGAAGAGGCATAAGAGATTAACAGGTAAACATGTCTGAATACCGAATCAACGGCGAATTGCAGTAGCTGCGGCTTACCGCGTGGAACGGACGACCTCGCTCCAGATACTGCATACAAACCCCATGACGGTCTGGCCGCATTTTTCAGGCCACTGAGACGCATGGATTTTCAACGGAATTGTGAGTCCAGGGAAAGAGAATTCGACTCAACGGTAAACGTTCGCAGGACTACATCAAAGCAATTCGGAGCAGAAACTCAAGTTAAGCGCCCAACCCTCAATCATCTGTGAAAAATAAAACCTCACACCCGTCGATCTACGGAATTCAGTAGCAATTTTCAAGCACAAATTTCCATTGGTTGTTTGCCACTCGCTCCAAAAAGTTTCCGAAACGCCGGCGAAGCTTGACTCATTGAGGGCAGCCAGTCGTGGGCAGGTCGGTTGCGATTGGCAAGTTTAGCGGGTTCTGTTTCTTGAGATTCTCGTTGAGTGCTTGCCAGAGAGTTATGACTTTTGCAAACGAAGCGCAAACCTGATTGACGGCGTCAACCTGCGGATCAGTGGGGCGCTGGTCGGCGGCTACTACGCCGTCAAGAAGACGGGTCAGGTCGCGGTTGATGCGTCCCAAACCGGGAGCGCTTTTGCTGCCGTCCTCGATGGCTTGGAGTTGCTTTTCGATTTCCTGGATATCGTCGGTTGTGCTTTCGCTCTTGCTTTGAACCGATTTGTCGCTTGTGTTGCCGGATATTTTGTCGTCTGTTTTCGGCAGCCGTTCTTTCTTCCTTGCTCGCAACGCGTCGGCCAAAGGTTTTAGTTTTTGAAATTCATGGTAGGAAACTTCCATGCCGGCGATGATTCTGCGGGACAGCGCCAATTGAGCTTCGAGATCCGCTTGCGTAGTCTGGACGCGAGGGTCGAGCTTCACCGTCAGCGACTGTTTAATCGTTCGGCCACCGGCGTTGAATTCGACTGTATATGTGCCGGGGACCACCAGCGGTCCCTGCGGCTGCTGGCGCGGCGTTTCGTAGGGAATCGCGTGGTCAGCGAGGGTGTATTCGGTGTACTTGATGATCGGCCCCCAATAGGAGGCGGGCAGAGTATGGGGCGGCGGGTAGCGTAAATCCCAGACGAAGCGGTGCAGGCCAGGTGTCTTTTCTACCGATGGAGGAGTGGCAAACCAATATTCGGGAACGTTGGGCAGAGGGAGGTCGGGATCGTGCCCTGCGCCTGTGAACTTGCGGACGATGTGGCCGCTGGCATCGCGAATCGTAATGGAGGGCTCATCTGTCAGCGCGGTGCTCAGGTAGTAATCGAGGCCGACACCATCGGGAGGATTTTCCCCGGCGGGAGTTTCGACAGGAAGCGGCGTGTCCTGAAAAGTGTCCCAGCGAACACGCAGGGCAGTGACGGGTGCAAAGACGTGGACTGCATCGGCGAGCACTTCTGGCCTTAGTTGGCGGATGGGGCTGATGTTGTCGAGAATCCAAAGGCCTCGACCGAAGGTAGAAATAACGAGGTCGTCGCCATGGATTTCCATGTCAGTGATGGGAGTGGCGGGCAAGTTTAGCGTGAGTGGACGCCAATGATCTCCGTCGTCGAAAGAGATAAAAACAGTGGAGTCGGTTCCAGCGAACAGGAGACCTTTGCGCACGGTGTCTTCGCGCACCACGCGAACGCTTTGATCCGCGGGCAACCCATTGATGATCGATTGCCAGCTTGCGCCAAAATCGCGGGTGCGAAGAATCTGCGGTGGAACGCTTTCGCGGCCCGGGCCGACAGTCAGGTAAGCGGTGGCCGCGTCATGATGCGACGGCTCCACGTAAAGGAGTTGGTAAGGAATAGACAGCCCGGGCGGCGTGACTCTTTGCCAATGATTACCGCCGTCTCGGGTGAGTTGAACGAGACGATTGCTGGTTGCCACCCACATTTCGCTTTCGTCGATCGGCGAAATGGCCAAGGCCTCAATCGCGGGCGGACGCGGTTTGTCGGGGTCTTTCTCAGACAGATCGATGTTGTCCCACTCGGTCAGATCGGGGCTGATGGGATGCCAACTCTGTCCCTGATCTGTGGTTTGCAAGACATACTGCGTGCCTAAGTAGAGCTTGTTCGGATCGTGCGGGGAGAAAAGTAGTGGCGGCATCGTGACCGCGCGATATTTATCTCCTTTTTCAAACACGGTTGCGACCTGGCCGTTAGCGCGGTCGTAGCGCACGACCGAACCGTACCAGCCGCCGGAATAAATCCAATCGGGGTGCAGAGGATCGGGAGCGATGTAGCAGTACTCGAAGCCGGCGATGGAGGTCACATCTTGTGGAGTGATCTCGCCATTATCGCTGCGGCTGGGCACGGACTGCGTGCCGCTATCCTGCTGGGGCGCATAGATACGATAGGGGAAGGCATTGTCCGTGATTGCATGGTAATACTGGCCGGTGGGCTGGTTGTACCAGGAGCTCCAGGTTTGGCCCGCGTCCACGGTGAGAATCGCGCCCTGATCGACGCCGAGCAACATGCGACTGGGATTTTTTGGATCGATCCAGAGTACGTGGAAATCGTCGCCCGAGGGCGCTCCGACAAAAGCGGCGAAGGTATGGCCGCCGTCGGTCGAACGATAGAGCGAGGTTTGCGCTACATAAACAATGTCCGGATTTTTCGTGTCGATGAAGACGCGGCTGAAGTATCCGTTGCCCTCGATACGAGGATCTTTCGTCGACTGTATCCAGGTAGCTCCGGAATCGTCGGAGCGGTAGAAACCCTGTTCCATGATGGCGTAAAGGCGTTGTCCGCGGGTGTTGGGAGAGACGCTGATGCCGAGGCGTCCCCGGCCGTCTTCGGGCAATCCTTTGGAGACAAGAAGATTCCAACTGCTGCCTTCGTCGACAGATTTGTAGATCAGGGAGTTGGCTTTTTTGCCACCTTTTTCCGTGGCCGAGGGAACCGGGCCGGAAGCAGGAATGTAGAGCGAGGCATAAAGGACGCGCGGATTACCGGGATCGACGGCAAGGTCGAAGACACCGGCGGTTTCGTTGTTGATGAGGGTATGCTTCCACGTCTTTCCGCCGTCCGTCGTTTTGAAGACACCGCGGGGAATGGAAAAGACATTGGTTGGCGCGGGGCGCGAAAAGACAGATACTCCGATGGAATTGGCTCCGGCGATGACGACATTGGGATTCCGCGGATCGACAATGACCGCCTGGATAAAGCGCGTGTTTTCGAGACCGGCGTGAGTCCAAGTTGTGCCTTCGTCACGAGACTTATAGACGCCATTGCCGGGAGCCTGCTCGCCGGTGCCGGCATAGATGGTCTTCGAATCGGAGGGCGCGATGGCAAGAGCTCCGATTGAAGCGGCTCGTTCCTGATCGAAGATCGGCTTCCACACCTGGCTGGCGTCGGTGGTCTTCCAGATGCCGCCGCCCGGGGTGCCGAAATAATAGACGTTGGGATTGTCAGTAACGCCGGCAACGGCGGTGACGCGGCCTCCGCGGTAGGAACCGATAAGGCGCCAGCGCATGGCTCCGAGATACGGGGGGCTGACGTCCTGAGCACAGGAAGTGGCGACAAACAAAGCCGTGGCGACCAGAAGGGCAGTAGAGTATTTCAGGATGTTCCCCCCGGCCCTGTCACGGGCCGTAATCTCCTTTAAAGACCGTCCATAAGGATACAAGAGACGATGAAACTTTAGGTGAGACTGATCTCCTCGACGCCCCCCTGGACAGCATCGTCCGACGCGTGCGCCATCGGTACTCCCCGACAACCCACCGCCAGAGATTGAGGTTTCAGCGCAAGAATGCGTTCGCCTTATGGAACCGCTGAAACCGAAATGCGTGTCTGACCTCCGGAGAACGACATTCCGGAGCTAGTCCGACGCGGTAAGACCTGGTTTTCATCAGAATTTCGCAAACTCCCTGTATTTTTTCCCTAATAGCATGAAATTTTCGCAGAGAAGGGTTAGCACAAGACTGCATGATCTACCACAATCCTGAAGTGTGGAGAAACCTGCCTAAGTTGTTCGGACAGGGCAAGAACATGGCCGCAATTTCCCAGGTTTTCTTTCAAACCAGATCGGATCCGTGTTGCGGAACCGCATCATGAGCACGCCCGTGGTCGCGATGGCGACGATTATGATGGCTGCGGCATTCACGGCTAGATGAAATCAAGTGCGCTTGCGTTTATTCCGAACTGGCGAGCGGCGTGCCTCCGGCGCGTTCACAAACTTGTGAGCCATGCCGAGCAAATCCCGCAGGACATCAGGTGTAACGCTGGAAAGGCGAACCAGCACGGAGGTGTAGTTGAGATAGTGGTCGGTTACGTAGTAGACATCGGGAGCCGCCGCAAGCAGTTCGGCGCGGTCGTCGAAACCGACGCGAACGGCAAGCGAACCCGGCTCAGCCGAACGATGTGTAGGGATGCACGCCAAGAGTTTTCCGCGAACCTTCAGCGCAGGTGCGCCGTATGCCGTGCTCTCCTCCACGCCCGGTAACGCCAAGCCGATTCTCCGCACGGTGTCGAAGTTGATTGTGCTCTTTGGCATGGCGATTCCGATTATCGCAAGAATAGGAACTTTTTCAATGCGGGCTATTGCAACTTCGCATACTCCGCTTTGGCTTGTTTCAGTATTGGGATACTGGGGTCGGCGTCTTTCCAGAGGGCGAGGAAATCCTTGTAGTCCGCGAGCGCCCGGACGCGGGCGGCATCGGCATCCGTTCCGTGGGAGGTTCTTGCTTGCAGGGCATTGGCACGCGCCACGCCCAGATGCGCTAATGCTCCCGTCCAACAGTTCCAGACGATGCCGCTGTGGTCGAGGATTTTCTGAAACTCAGCAGAAGCTTCCTTCCCCTGACCGGTCGCCAAGTACGCCTCTCCGCGGACATATACGTGATAGAGGCAGGACATATTGTTGACGAACGCAATTTGTCCCAACTCAATGGGTGAAGCAGCTTGCAGAGCATTCAGAGCGAAAGGTGCGTTCTTTCTATCCAGCGCCATTTGCGCCTGAATGGCGGGCAGCCAAAGCGACTGCATCTGGGTGTCAAGAGGGAAGCGTTTCCCCAGGTATTTAGCCATGGCCTCGGCTCGTGCGACATCGCCCGCCATGGCAAACGCAAGTGCGGCTTCGCTCTCGACACTCTGACTCGCGGGAGCCAGCTTCAAAGCTTCAGCCGCTGACTGGCGGGCTTCCGCAGCGTTGCCGTAAGCCGCTTCCCGCTGAGCAGCAATTGCTTGCCATATTGCACCACTTTCTTTATTATCCGCCCGGATGGCGGAGTCCACCGCCTGCCTGGTCAGTTCCCGCGCTTTGCCGAGATGACCAACATACGCGTCCGTGTCGGATGCGAGCGCAAGTCCAAAATTCTCATATTCGGGCTTGCTCTTATACCACTGCTGCTGTTCTGCCATCGCGGCGGAATCCGCCGCGAGAAAGGCAAGAGCGTAGAGAGCACTGTGCAGATCAAAATCATCTAGTTTTCGCGCTCGCGCCTTGTCGATGATTTGCCTGACTTCGTCGAATCGCTGCAAGGCAAGGGTGGAGTTGGCGAGACGGACGTACGAACGTACATAATCCGGTGGAAGGCGCGTGCCTTGCCTGGTGAGTTCCGCAGCCTTCTCATACTGCCCTTGTTGGTCATACGTTACGCCCAAACCGTTGTACCCTGTGTCTTCTCGCGGGTAGCTCTCAATCTGCTCCCCATACGTCCGGGCCGCTTTATCTAGTTCTCCCGTGACACGTGAATAGTAGTCGGCGGTGATCGTGAGCTTCTCCCGCTCGCTGGCATGATCCCGCAGTTGGAACGCCTTGGTGTAATAATCGCTGGCTCGTCCAAGCTCACCGAGAACCGCGTAAGCCACGCCAACTCCGCTGTAGCCCATGGCAAAATTCGGATCCAGTTCGATGGCGCGCTGAAAGTAGGGTAGGGCCGCAGCGGTTCCTTTCTCGTTACCGCTCTTTCTGCCAAGGCTGTACGCTTTGAGAGCTTCGAGCGAAGACGTGGTGGCCTGTTCGAGCGGTACATCAAACTTCTGCACCGAAGCGAGCGATTCGCCCAGTTCGCCGCGCAGCTTGGACGCCGCTTCGCCCAGCGCGTCCAGCACCTTCTCCTTGGATGCCGCAGTGACCTGCTCTTGCGCCAGCGTGTCTCCGCTCTCGCAATTCACCGCCTTTAACCCCAGCACATATTCGCTGCCCAGATTGCCAATCGATCCGTCAAGATAGGCTTTGCTGCCTGTCCGCTGGCAAAGATCGCGTGCCACTTCGGAGGTCAGTTTCGTGCTGGCGGGAAGAGTCATTTGTTGCAAGGTCTTCGCAACTTCGCTGTCGGAGAGCACGTTGAGGAAAGGCGATTGACGCAGGGAAACGCTGAGTGCCGTCTTGAGCGTATCGTCGAACACCGCATCACCCGTGCTGTTGGCAAAATCCGTGAGAACGATGGTGTCTTTCTCGGTCAGGTGGTGCGCGGTCTGGCGCGAGCGGAGGTAGAACGATCCCGCGATGACAGCGACAAGAATCACAGCGGCGGGAACAAGAACCTTCCAGAGTTTCCTGCCCGCGGCGCGAACTTTGGCGACCTTCACGGTACTCGATGACAGAGATGGAGCAAGATCACGGGAGGAACTGGATGCGGATGACGGCGGTTGGTCGATCCTTGACCCGTTTTCCTGTGTAACCGCTACCGTGCCCGAACTTGCAGCTATGGCTCGTCTTATCTCTGTATCCCGCTTGAGGCGCTGCAACTCAGAACGCATTTCGGAAGCGTGCTGATAACGAAGTTCTCGATCTTTTTCCAGTGCCCGGTTGATGATGTGTTCGAGTTCGGCTGGCACGTCGTGATTTAGCCGCACCACGGCTACTGGGGCACGGTTTACGATGGCCTCACAAATCATCGCCGAACTTTCTCCATGAAACGGCAAATCGCCTGTCGCCATCTCGTACAACACAGCCCCAAACGAGAACAGATCGGTACGCGCATCCAACTCTCTCGCCCGCACCTGCTCCGGCGACATATACGCCACCGTCCCAACCATTGTGCCGGGACTGGTGAGATGATCCGCTTCCTGCGTGTCAAGAGCTGCGATCTTGCTCGAAGAACTACCTGCCAGACTGACTTTCGCCAATCCAAAGTCCAGGATCTTTGCGTGTCCGCGCTTGGTTGCGAATATGTTCGCAGGCTTGATGTCGCGGTGGACGATGCCTTCGGCGTGAGCTGCGTCGAGCGCGTCCGCAATCTCGATGGCGAAAGACAGGATCAACTCGGTTTCCAGCGGCCGGCCTGCGATACGGTGCTTTAGCGTCAGCCCGTCCAGAAATTCCATGGCGATGAAGGCTTGCCCATGCTGGTCGTCAATCTCATATATCGTGCAAATGTTCGGATGGTTTAGAGCAGAGGCAGCTTTGGCTTCGCGCTGGAAGCGGCTGAGAGCCTGCGGGTCTTTGGCCACTTCGTCGGGTAGGAACTTGAGGGCCACAAAGCGACCAAGTTTGACATCCTCCGCTTTGTAGACCACACCCATCCCGCCGCCACCCAGTTTCTCAGAGATGCGGTAGTGCGAGATGGTTTGGCCGATCATGAGCGGGCACCGGAACTCAGGGTGCAATATTAAGGATGTGGGGAAGGTGAGTCAACGAGGGATGACGCTTCACGCAGCATGGGAGTCACGCGTCCTCCTAAGTGCGCGTATCATCCGCAGGAAAACATGATCCAGAGGAATTAAGGTCGTGATTCACGGGGAATCACGACACCGGGGGAACGCTATTCGTGGGTGAATCGGGCAGCTTAAGTGAATCTGCGCGGCGCCGGTCACTAAACTGCCGGATGCGAGCGACCTGTCGGCTGCCGATTGAAAGACGCGATGAGAGGCTCGCGCGTAGCCCGTGGTTTTCCAACGCAGCGTTTCCAGAGACACCATTTAATTAAGGGCAGGTTGCCATCCGAGGTGATCTGCTGGCGGCATCGAGCTCTTCGTTGATCTGGCGCACGAGTTCGATCAACTCCTTAGGGTCTGGTTGTTTCACAGCCCGTTCACAGAATTTCATCCAATATTCCTGTATTTCGTCGGTCATGGGCGACAGTGGCTCTCGGATAGTCATGATGCTCAATCTCCCACTTTACGCCGCCAACCCGCTTGGGGTTGGAGTAGGCGTTTTGGGAATCACTTGCTCAGCGAGATTGCTTCGGTTGCCGGAGTCATTCAAAACTCTATCGATTGCGGATAGGAGCGTCTCGGCTCCGTCGCTCTTATAAAGCAGCACGTTGGCGAACCATCTCAGAGACTCCGGTATCTTCTCCGGGCACCTGCTCCAGATCACAAACGGAAGGGCGGGCTGTTCTTTTCTCAACACTGCAGCGATCTCGTTCCAATCCATAGAAGGCATATTGAAATCAGCCACAATGGCGTCAATCCTGTGTATACGGGTGCGAGCGATTCCTGTGGGGCCATCGGGTGCGGTCAGAACCTCGTGGCCTCGGCTCTCCAACAAAACTCGGCAGAATTCTAAGGTCGTCGAGTCGTCATCAACACAAAGAATGGTCGCCATACGACGAAGACCTCCTTTCATTAACGCCCAACTGCTGGATTTTTGCAGATGTGATCTGAGATTTTAGTGCGAGTCTTTCTTTCCCCGAATACAGGAAACACTGTAGTGAATGAAAGTAGTTTCCGTGCGCCAACGTACAGACACAAACTGGACTGGACCCCTGGGCTGAGACAATCGGTTAAGCGACATTTCGCCGTTCGCGGCCGAAGCATTGTCGGGCGCGGTTGATAATTGGCAGTATAGCTCTGGCGGGTGAAGCGGAAGCAGGCTTAACTGGTTGTCTCAAAATCGGGGTCCACTCCACCGCCAAGTGTAGTAGTCACCTTGGGACTTGACACTGGCAGGTAGGCAATTAACCTCTAGGTATTAGGGCATTCCAGAACATGGTGGGGTATGCAACTGTCAGTGGAGGACGAAGAGTCTCGCCTAAGAGCGCTGGCTGAATGCCGAATCGTGGGCAGCCCGCCAGAAGGATTCTTTGACGAGATCGCCAATCAAGCGGCCTATCTTTGTGGTACTTCCATTGCATTCATCAGTTTCATCGATACGCAACGCGAGTGGGTGAAAGCCAATGTAGGGTGGGAGGTTACGGAGATTCCACGTGAGGAATCGCTTAATGCTCTGGTACTCGGCAATCCCCACGTCCTCATCGTCGAGGACACGGCCACCGACAGGAGATTCCATTCTCATGCTTGGGTGACGCAATCGGGAATCCGCTTCTACGCTTCCGCCCCGATTGTTTCAAAAGAGGGCTACACTCTGGGCGCTATCAGCGTATTGGATCATCTACCCCGATCGCTACCCAGCGGTCATCGCAGGATTTTACAAACCCTTGCCACCGCGATTGCGGGTCAACTGGATTTGAGACGCGCAACCTTCAACTCAAAAAGCACCCAATCCGGAAGCCGCGACCAAATACTGTTTGACCAGAACGTGGCAGGTTTTTATCGCACCGCGCCAGACGGTACGGTGCTGGGCTGCAACAGCACATTCGCACGGATGCTGGGATATGGCTCCCGGGAAGAGTTGCTTGGCAGCAAGGCGCAAGAGTTCTATTTTTCCATCGACGATCGGAACCAGTTCCTCAAGAGGCTGCAACAGGAAGGGAGTCTGGTCAATTCTGAGCTGTGCCTTCGACGGAAGGATGGAGGCTCGATGTGGGTAATCGAGAACGTGGCCGGAACCCGTGATGAACAGGGCAACCTTACGCTCATCGAAGGCACGATGGTGGACATCTCGTCTCACAAACGCGCCGAAGATGCCCTGCGAGACAGTCAGGAACGATTGATCGGCATTATCACGTCGGCGATGGATGCCATCATTACAATCGACGAGCGGCAGGAGATCGTGGTGTTCAACAAAGCGGCTGAGGAAATCTTTGGTTGTAACGCCGCGGAAGTACTCGGCAAATCCATCGATCGCTTCTTGCCCCCGAGTCTTCGCGGGATGCATCAGCACCATATCCGCGGGTTTGGAGAAACAGGCGTGAGCACTCGGTCGATGTACTCACCGGGGGCGCTTGTTGCGATCCGATCGAACGGGGAGGAATTTCCGATCGAGGCTACGATCTCGCAGGTGAAAACCTCTTCGGAGAAATTCTATACGGTCATCCTGCGGGACATTAGTTTTCGCAAGCGTACTGAAGAACAACTGCGCCAGACCCAGAAAATGGAAGCGGTCGGGCAATTGGCCGGAGGCATCGCCCATGAATTCAACAACTACCTCGGCATCATCATGGGGTATACCGATCTGCTGGAACGGGAGACGGATGGAAACGATTCTCTGCGAGCGAGCCTCTCGGAGATCAAGAGTGCAAGCCAAAAAGTGGCTTCGCTGACGCGGCAACTACTGGCCTTCAGCCGGAAGCAGGTGATCGAACTCAAGGAGGTCGATCTCAACTCCGCGGTGTGGGAAACCCACAAGCTACTGCGGCGATTGATTCCGGTGACGATTGACCTAATTCCGAAACTGCAAGGTGACTTGGGTAGAGTAAAAGCCGATCCGGCCCAGATTCAGCAAATTCTCATCAATCTCGTGCTCAATGCTCGGGACTCATTGCCCGAGGGCGGACAGATCATTATCGAGACCGCCGAGGTCGAGTTGGATGCGGAGTACGCTACCCGCCAACTCGAAGTCCAACCCGGCCGCTACGTGATGCTCTCGGTGTCGGACAATGGCGTCGGAATGGAGAGGGAAACCCTCTCCCACATTTTCGAACCCTTTTTCACCACCAAGGAAGAAGGCAAGGGGACGGGGTTGGGATTATCGACCACTTACGGAATTGTGAAGCAAAATGGCGGTCACATTACCGTAGCCAGCGTTCGGGGAAAGGGAACTACATTCCGCATCTATGTGCCCAGGCTGCGTGATTTCGGTGACATCATTCCGGTGCTCGCACAGGCGCGATCCAATCGACCAAGGAAACAAACCATATTGGTGGTGGAGGATGACAGCGCGCTCCGCAAGCTCATGGTGAAAGTGTTGGACGCGGCGGGATTCCAGATCGTGGAAGCGAAGGATGGCGAGCAGGCGGCTGAGATTTGCAAGAGCTGGGTTGAGCCGATCGACATGGTGGTAAGCGATCTGGCCATGCCCAAATTGACCGGTTTAAAATTGAAGGAGATCGTGGCCGGTCTGCACCCCGCCACGAAGTTCTTGCTCATTTCTGGCTTTGCCGAGGATGTGGTCGAAGACCCCAGTATTTTGCGGGCAGATTCGAACTTCATGGAAAAGCCCTTCTTGCCCGACGAATTGGTTCTCAAGGTTCGACAGATTCTGCGAGGCAACGGCGAATCAACCGGTGCGGATTCCGCACGTCCTGCTGGTGCGGGAGCCTGACCCAGACAGATTATTCTGACAATTTCTTGTGTTCTGCCGAAGTTGTCTAGGAAATACTTCCTATCCAAAGCCATCTTGTCGGTTTTCATGGAAGACGTGCTATTGATCAGCCTTCGTTCCGCATTTGCACACTTGCGATCCGCTTTTCTCTTGTCGTCGCTTTTCAACACCCCTCTCTGAGGCAGCGCCTTCAGTCGGACAACTTTTTGACGAGACCAATCCCTAACATAAATGTTAGGTCACCGAACGCAATCGTTAGGTTCTTTGCGCACTAGCCCATTCTGGCGGGCCGGGTTTGCAGAGTGCCATTTCTTTTATCTCTTTTGTTGTCACGGGGAAGCATATGGTTGATGCCGTGCTCAACTAGCGGCCTACCTTCGGTACGGTGTTTGCATCACTAAAGAAATGGATCATCCCGCAAAAAAACCCCATTTAGTTATTCTGGTGGAAGTGGAGCGAATTCCAATCCAAGGCGGTTGCTCCTCTTGCAAGGATGTGGTCTTTGAGACGGGGATTGACATCAGCACAGCCCAAGAGCACCACGATAAACTAGAAAGCCTGTTCCAGGAGCATTTCCGCAAGGTTCACATGCGCGAGAATGCCACGCATACGGCTACAAGTGCCTAGTCAGGCTGCTATTACATCTTTCGGCGGGTTCACAAAACAGCATGGGAACTGTTTTGCTACCGAGTCATAGTTTATTCCGAAAGGGAATTTAAGGCACAGGCCACATTCTTCACACATCAGAAAGCGACCTGCAGCGGTCATCACTAGGGTCAGGGCATGAGGGCATTGCATAATCCAACTCTCTGGAACCGGGGGATCGAACGCCTGGGATCGGACGATCATACACCTTCTTTGGGTTTTTCGTCCGAGCAAAACTTCTGACTAATGTCTCTCAACTGGGAAATTCCGAATTTTCAAAAGCAGCCACTACCGAATTTTGTACGTGCTGGCCGGATTTCAGAGAGATGAGAAACTGCCTGTGATCAAGTCATCGCCTCAAAATCACCAGAGAAATTCCCGTCGTTGGCAAATGCACTTCTTGTCCGCGGTGCCAAATTTGCAGTTGTCTCCGGCACCCACGTTCTCAACTCTCCCGTCAGAATGCCTCCGGCGTGCACCTCGGGCGGCTGCTGAGCTAGGCACGACTGTAAAAAGTACAACCGAAGCTGTGGCGTTGTCACCTATGTGCAGGTTTCGGTTCTTTGCACTTTCGGGCACTGTGCTGGCGCTGCGAAACGAGTTTTGCTGTTTCGCGCATCTGAAAGATTTCTTCACTGAGAATTTCAGCGATTTGGCAAGCGATCTTCGTATTGCGGCGTAGGAGATTGAGCAGTTTTCGTGAAGTAATGTAATCCAGACGACAATCCTTCGTAGCCTCGGCGGTAAGGCTATATGGTTCTCCCGACACTGCCGCCGGAAGACCAATTACAGCTCCTGAGCCGAGTATGCGGGTCGGGAAGAAGTCGGTCGCACCGTCCAAGGTCATTTCGACTTGTCCACTACGGATCACGAATGCGCCTCGTCCGGGGTCTCCCGCCCGAAACAGGATTGCGCCTCTTGCTTTGACAATGGGGGTTGCCGCTGCCCGCAATTCTTCAGACAACTCACGTGAGATTCTTCTGCCCGGCATCGCGTGCCCCCATCGGCTTGTCCGGGATTGTCAGATGAAGCAAATCAACTCGTCTGTGACTGCAATCACATGGGTGTGTGTCTTGCCCGGCTGGCGCTCAGTCGTTCTCCATTTCATGTCGAACCCTACCCGACCTCCTCAATGACCTGCTTTCTTCGGCTGTCACGGGTGGAAGGTCGCAAACACGGCTAAATTCCATTATCGACATGTTGAACCGGCCGCGGGTGCAAGACCATAGGACTTCTTTGCGGGGCTACCAGCCACAGAGAGCATCGGATAAGGGCGGGCCGGAGCGATCAAGGCTCTTCTCATGATCACACTCGGCCGGTTCAGGAAGATTGGCCCGAGCGTGCTCAAGGTCCGGGTACATTTCCTCCCTGTTAACAAGCCTTTTCGAGTTTCTGCTATCCTTCCATACCAATCGAAAAGGAGAACCACATGCGAACAATTCTCTCCAGCGCCCTGCTCTGTCTTCTTGCTCTGCCCGCCATCGCTCAGGAAAAGCAGCCCACTGTCGATCCGCTTAGCGCATTCACTAAGCGCGTCTATGGATTCCAAAAAGGCATTCTGCTCCGCTCTGCCGAAAAGATGCCGGAGGGTGATTACAACTTCAAGCCTACAGAGACAGTTCGCACCTATGGCCAGATCATCGGACACCTGGCCGACGCCCAATACCTGTTCTGTTCCAAAGCGCTCGACGAAAAGAACCCCGAACTGAAGATTGAGCAGACCAAGACCTCGAAGACCGATCTGATCGCCGCGCTCAAGACCGCCTTCGCCTACTGTGACAAGGCTTACGATGGCATGACCGACGCGTCCGGAGGTCAAATAGTAAAGCTGTTCGGAACCGATACACCGAAGCTCGGCGTGCTGAACTTCAACAACGTACATAATATGGAGCACTACGGAAACCTCGTCACCTACATGAGGATCAAGGGCATCGTTCCTCCTACGAGTGAGCAGGGGCAAATGCCTGCAGCAAAGCAAGAGAAACCCGAATCACAGCCGAAGAAGTAAAACGAGTGTCCGGGTTCAGGCGGATCCGACGAGCTAAACGATGGCGAAGAAGAAAGCTGCTAATCTGCCTCCGAAACTCACCGAGACGGAACAAGACTTACTTTCGCACATCGAAGACGGATATCAGCTTGAAACTGATTCGCTTGGAGGCAAGCCGATTCTGCGCCGGTTGAAAGATAATCATGAAATACGCCCCCTGTCTGCCAATCGCAATACCATCAAGGCGATGGAACGGCGCGGACTGATCAGCCCCTGCAAGGGTCACGACCCGCTCACTATCTTGTGGCGTCTAAAAAAGAAAAGAAATTATTAGGCAAAAGCCGATCCTGCGTCGGTGCGAATTTCACAGGGCCGGCAGCATTCTTCGTCGTCAATAGCCAAGTCGTTAATCAGAGTACCGCATCAGTTGGGCTCGTAGGGTCTCGACAAGTCGGATACGGCTTCGACTGCATTCGGTCGTGGACAGGCGGCGTTACAGCGCGAATCGAAGAAGCGAAGCAACGTGAAGAAAGCGCAATCGACGAAGTGGAATGCAATCGACAGGGTTCTGATTCTGGCTAATCCTGCCACCGTCTCCGTCGATGATATTCGCCGCCACTAAGGCCGCCGAGATCAATCACAATGGTGACCACCAGAATCAGTAAATTGACGCCAGCTATAGGCTGACGTGTATTTGCCATCCACGCATATACCAGCGTGGTTAAAGGCAAGAACAAAAATCCGAGCAAGGGCAATATAAGACCGTGGTACGCTCGTTCTAAATAATTCGAGAACAGGAACAACAATGCGAGTGCGATTCGAGGAAAGGCGAGAAAGACAATCAAGAGGAGGCAGCCCACGAAATTCTCCTCGCGCATCGTACACTTTTCCTGTACTCGACACAACGAAGTTGCGGGCAGGCAGGAGCGGACGCTCCGTTTCCAGCGTTTCTGTGTTTATCAAAAGTCCACGCACCCGGGAAAAACCTGGAGCAATTTCAGGCAGCTTGGCTTTGTTGGTTGTCGGCAGGGGCTACAGTTCTTCAGCGGTAGGTCAGGCCGCTAGCCTCACATAGCACTGCTTATGAACTGGCTTGCCGTTATCATCGGAGCAGGTGTCAGCGGTAAGCAACGTCAGGGGTTGGTTGCACACTGCACAATTTATGGGGGTGCTCTCTGAAAGCAGCCCGTCGTTCGACAGGAACCGGGTAATGCACGAGCCTCTCCCAGGTAAATCGGGTTCTGTAGAACCCGGTATAGCGCCCCGCGGGAATACAATGGTCCGCCAGACTTGTTCCCGGCCGGGCTGGTTTTTTCCTTACTGGTGATTGCTACCCGATCAAGCTGGGCCTTCAGCTTCAACACCGATCCGAGTTCAAGGTAGAGGTGGAAGAGACGACGCACCAGATTTGCTTCCTCTGGGTTCACGATCAGCTTGCGTTCCTTGACGTCATATCCGACCGGTAGGTGAGCAGCTACGCAACTAGCTCAAGCGCTCAACGGGAGGTCTAGAACAACTGCTTAGTTGAGGTGAGTCCCTGGCTGCCTGAGGGCCGAGAGAAGCAAAGATTAGTGCCGTGAACTCTCCGCTTTCTCGTTAGGGAAGTTTCGGGTCGGCTGACTAGCAGCCACTAGAAATTTTACTGGAATTTCCGACATGTCTGTGCCAACTGGTGCCAATTTCTACCGCGCCGCTCCGGCCGAGAGAGTGACTACGGTATAGTGCTCGATCCGGCTCAGCGTAAACTCGATGACGCCCCCATGCACAGTCATG
Organism: uncultured Acidobacteriaceae bacterium; assembly: GCA_963775845.1. Taxonomy (GTDB): domain Bacteria; phylum Acidobacteriota; class Terriglobia; order Terriglobales; family Acidobacteriaceae; genus Acidiflorens. Next base: position 141,029 of record CAVZKN010000004.1, read on the forward strand.
CCAGCGAAGTGAGGTTGGGTCGCGTCCGGCGAAAAGACTTTTACCTTCCAGCTGCTCAGGTCCGCGACCGGCCAGCTCAGATCCAACCCCCTCAGCTCCAGCCGGACTTTCACATTCTCTGCCGGGACCTGATGATCGTAGTTTAGCAAGTGGAGAATCAAAGTCCGACCGTCGGGGTTCCGAGTCAACTCGCCTAGCACGTAATGGCGCGGCTCCAGGCTGAGGCGAGGCCCTCCGGCCGCCGCTTCGGCGCGTGCCACAATTCCCGACTTAGACTTTTCGGCCCTGATGATGACGCCCCCGCCGCCGGTGAACGCATGCAACCGGGCCTTTTGGTCGGCGCCGAGCTTGGGCAGGTCAGCCGGCATCACCAACACCTTGAACCGGTCAAGGGGGGCTCCCTTGTCCAGGTGCGCGAGCACTTTGGTCTCGAAAAAAACGCTCTGCTTGAGGAATTCGTTGGCCAGCGGGTTGTGCGGCTCTGCGGAGATCAAGGCGATCCGTGCCGCCGGCTCCGCCTGGTGGTACAGATCCTGATGCTCGACCAGGAAATGGTTGTATTGAGCGATGGCCGCCCAGGCCTCCTGGGCCTGCGGCTCGCCGTTGATCAGCGCGGAGAGGAATCGGCCCTCGATGTTGCGCGAGGTGGCCGCGCCGAACGCATAGGCTTCGGCTATGGCAAGCTTCTGCTCGGCCGGACCGGGGATGCAGCGCTCGCGGGGGCCGCAGTGGTAAAGATCGTTCTCATACATCAAGGGCTGCCAAAGCTGCTTCTCGCCGCTCAGGAATTTGATCTTGCGCGCGTTGTCCACCTGCCAATGACCGTTCCACACCCCTGGAGTGTCCTTGCCGTCTTCCTCCCAGATCGCCTCGTTAACGTCGTTCATCCCAAACCGGTCCGGCGAAATGTGGATATTGGCTTCAACCATGACCTTGGGCCGGCCGGTCTCCCGTGCTTTCCGTTCCGCCATCCGTTGGGTGTCATCGAGCAACTGAGCCAGGCCGGAGTTGTGACCGATCATGTTGTCCCAGACGATCGCGTCCACGTCTGCGTCCACCGCCATCTCCGCCTTCTTCAAGAGATAGGCCCGCCAGCCGGGCTCGCGCACGTCGGCGAGCCGGCGTTTCCATGAGACCTGCAGGCCGGTCATCGTCGGGCCGGCGTAGAACATGGGGATGCCGTGCATCCACAGGCCGTATTTCTTCGTTTCGGGATCGTCGCGGTAGGCGCTCTTCCAGAACATATTGGTAGCTGACATGTAGGCCGAGACGTGAATACCGTTCTCATGGCAACGGGCGATTACCTTTTTCAGGTTCTCGCGGTTCTCTTCCTCGTCCTTAAGCGACCAGCCGTTGCTCCAGGTGACCCAGATCCAATTGAACTCCGCCTGTTTGAGCAAGCCGAGCATTTGCTCGAAATCGCGATCGTAGATGTGGGTCAGCACGTCCTTCTCCTCGGCGCTGAACTTTTCGCCCCACCAGGTCCGCTCGGCCTTCCAGCTCTCGATTTGTCCGCCGTCCAGCCGTATGAAGCGAAAATTACCCTGTTCCGCCCACGGCGGCACGTCCTCCGGCTTGGCGCGATACAGTTTCGGCACCGGCTGAAAAGGCTGGGCGGAGCAGAGCAGCAGGAACGCGGAGACGAAACCAATAAGTGCATTGCTTTTCCGCATTCGGACACGCTCCATGGTCCTCTCGAAATACTTCGAGTTTCAGGCGCTCTTCATGACGGATGATGCCTACCGAGGGTTCCGACATGCTCATTCCTGCTCAAACACCATGGATAGCAGTTGCTTCTGTATGTCGGATATCGAGATTCTGCCACCCGCCGGGAGGAGTCACCCGCTCGACCTCGGCGGGACCCCACGTGTGCGGCTCATAGCCAGAGAGTTCCGTACCCCGATTCAGCAAGGGATCGACAATCCGCCACGCCTCTTCCACATAATCTTCGCGCGCAAACAACGTCGCATCCCCCGCCATCGCGTCACCCAATACTCGTTCATACGCGTCCATTTCCTGGGAATCGCGCTGACGGCTTGCGTTCATCTCCGCTGCTTCTCCCATCAACTTTTCGCCTGGCGCCATGATTGTCATTCCCATCGCGATGGCAACATCAGGACTGATGCGGAAGCGAAGATAATTGGAGGCAAGCACATCCGCCGGTATCACGGTAGGCGGCTTTCGCAAGTGGCACACGATTTCCGTAAAGGTTGCAGGCAGGCATTTTCCGGCTCGAATGTAGAATGGAACGCCCTGCCAGCGCCAGGAATTGACCTGCAGCTTGAGCGCGACGAAGGTCTCGACCTGCGAGTCGGCAGACACGCCCCCTTCTGCCAGATATCCTCGGAACTGCCCCCGAACGACATCTGTCGATTCCAGCGCCGGGATTGCCTTGAGGACCTTCACCTTCTCATCGCGAATCGATTCGCTCTCCAGTCTGACCGGGGGTTCCATGGCCAGGTTGCTGAGGATCTGAAATAGATGATTCTGCACAACATCGCGTATCGTCCCGGTCTGATCATAGAAAGCGCCGCGGCCCTGTACCCCAAAGTCTTCCGCCATCGTGATCTGTACACTCTCCACATAGTTGCGATTCCAGAACGCTTCCATGAACGCGTTGGCGAAGCGAAAGACAAGGATGTTATTGACCGGCAGCTTGCCCAGGTAATGATCGATCCGAAAAATGTCTTTCTCCTCGAAATGGCGGAGCAAGAGCCGATTCAGATGCTGCGCAGATTTAAGATCAAATCCGAATGGCTTTTCCACGATGATTCGGGCACTGGTCGTACAACTGCCACAGTGCTGCAACTGTTCCAGCACAACTTCGAAAAGGGTTGGAGGAATGGCGAGATAGTTTGCCGGGCGTCGTGTCCCCCGCAGTTCTCGGCCAAGCTGCTCAAACGTAGCGGAATCGTTGTAGTCTCCATCTACATAACGGAGGAGGCGTGCGAGTTTCTCGAACGCAGCCGGATCGATTCCCCCGTGTTTTGCGAGACTGTCATGAGCCCGCGCCCGGAGTTGCTCCAGATTCCAGCCGGCTTTGGCAACGCCAATGACCGGAACATCGAGATGCCCGCGTTTAATCATGGCCTGCAGGGCGGGAAATATCTTCTTGTACGCGAGATCGCCAGTGGCTCCGAAGAAAACAAGCGCGTCGGAATGTGTGTTTGACAAGGTCGTCTCCTCAGACCACTCTTGGGTTTTAGCCGGCCTTCTCCAAATGGCCGCCGAACTGGTAGCGCATCGCAGAGGGAAGCTTGTTTGCAAAACCGGCTTCGCCTCGCGAACTGAACCGCTCGTACAGCGCACTGGTGAGAACCGGCACCGGCGCGGCTTCGTCAATCGCGGCTTTTATCGTCCAACGCCCTTCGCCGGAGTCGGAAATCCTACCGGCAACCTTCGAGAGCATGGGATCGTCGAGCAGAGCGGCCGCGGTGAGATCCAAGAGCCAGGATGCGATGACACTGCCACGGCGCCAGCGACTATGAACCGAAAACCTGCAAACAGTACGTTCGTGGATTTCACTTCTATTTCCTCTCTTTGTTGTCGGGTCTACTTTAGGTTGTCTCTGGTATTGGACAGGGCTTTACGTTCCAGATTTCTGCTGCGTATTCCGCGATCGTGCGGTCGCTGGAGAACTTCCCCGAACCTGCCACATTCAAGATGGCCTTGCGCGCCCACTGGTCGGGATCGGCATACAACGCGCTCAGCAGTCCGTCTGCCTCGAGATACGACTTCAGGTCCGCCAAGTGCATGTAGTGGTCGCCGTGCGTCAGCAACATGTCCCGCAAGGGCTCGAAGACACCCGGCTCATAGCAGCTGAAATAATCCGAGAAAATCAAGTCCAGGGCTTGGCGAGTCTCGGGCTCGTTTTCGTAATGCCAGTGCGGGTTGTACCATCCGCGACTGCCAATCACCTCCTCAGCCGTCAAACCGAAGAGGAAGAAGTTCTCTTCGCCCGCCGCCGACGCCATTTCAATGGTTGCGCCGTCGCACGTGCCGATCGTCAATGCGCCGTTCATCATGAACTTCATGTTGCTCGTGCCGCTGGCTTCGTAACCTGCAGTGGAAATCTGGTTGGAGACGTCACTGGCGGGAATGAGGTGCTCCGCAAGCGAAACGCAGTAGTCGGGCAGGAATACCACCTTAAGCCGCCCGCGTACTGCGGGGTCGCCGTCGATGGTCGCCGCCAGGTTGTTAATGAACTTGATGATCACCTTGGCGAGCCGATAGGCAGGCGCTGCCTTGCCGGCAAAGAAGAATGTTCTTGGACGCATGTCCAGCCCAGGGTTCGCCCGCAGCCGGTTGTAGAGCACAACGATCCGCAGTGCATTCAGTAGCTGGCGTTTGTACTCGTGGATACGTTTGACCTGGCAATCGAAGATCGAGTCCAGATCAACGGTCTGCCCTGTCGACCAGCGGAGCCAATCACAGAATTGTCGCTTGGCATTTCGCTTGGCTTTGCGGAAGTCATCCCGGAAGCCATTGTCCTCTGTAAACGCTTTGAGCTTGCTTAATTCGCTTAAATCACGAATCCAAGCATCTCCAATAGCATCGGTGATGAGCCCAGAAAGTCCGGGATTACATAATTGCAGCCAGCGCCGGGGTGTGACTCCATTCGTTTTGTTGTTGAAACGTTCCGGAAAGACTTCCGCCAGGTCTTTGAGCGTGGTCTCACGCAACAGCTTGGAGTGAATCTCTGCGACCCCGTTGGTGCTGTGAGAACCTACGACCGCCAGATTGGCCATACGAACCTTGCTCTCGGGGCCATCTTCGATAAGGCTCACGCGCTGAATGCGGTCTTTGTCGGCAGGAAACCGCCCGCGAACTTCTCCCAGAAAACGGCGATTGATTTCATAGATGATGTCGAGTTGCCTGGGCAGCATTTCTTCAAACCACTTCACGGACCATCTTTCAAGAGCTTCGGGCAACAAAGTATGATTCGTGTATGCCAGCGTGTTCTGTGTGATATGCCAGGCTTCATCCCATTCGAGTTGCACCTGATCCAAGAGAATTCGCATGAGTTCCGGCACCGCCAGAGAGGGGTGGGTATCATTCATTTGAATCGCCACTTTCTCTGCAAACAAGCTCCAATCCGAGTTGGAGCGCTGGAAGCGGCGCACCGCATCTGCCAACGAGCAGGCAACAAGGAAGTACTCCTGTAGCAGGCGTAGCCCTTGCCCCATCACTCTTGAATCATCGGGATAAAGGACGCGGGTCAGGGTTTCGGCCCCAAGGGTCTGAGTAAACGCTTCTACAAAATCGCCGTGAGAGAACTCTTCAAAGTTGAAGGAGTCCGGCGCGGACGCGGCCCAGAGGCGGAGCGTGTTGATCGTGGAACCACCGTACCCGATCACGGGCCGGTCAAATGGGATGCCGATCAGAGTCGTTGGGCGACCCGGTACCGGGCGCAGGCTGCCTCCGCTGAGCTCGAACGAGCAGCCCACGCTGACTTCCACCTTCTCGTTCGGACGGGCGATCTCCCACGGATCGGGAGAACGGAGCCAGTTATCCGGCGTTTCCTGTTGCGATCCGTTCTGGATCGATTGCCTGAAGATGCCGTATTCATAGCGCAGTCCGTACCCAATGGCCGGCAGTTGCATCGTCGCGGCCGATTCAATGAAGCAGGCGGCCAGGCGGCCAAGGCCACCGTTACCCAATCCCGCATCCGGCTCCTGCTCTAAGATCTCGATGAGGTTCAGTTTCTTGTCCTGCATAAACTGGTCTGTGAGCGGAGCAAGCAGAAGGTTCGTAACATTGTTGGCGAGCGAGCGGCCGATGAGAAACTCCATCGAGAGATAGTAGAGCCGCTTAGGATTTCGTTCTTCGTAGGTCTTCTCGGTCAAGAGCCATCGCTGAGATAGAACGTCACGCACCGACCGCGCAAGGGCCTCGAACCGATCACGCGCAGTCGCGGCCGCTAGATCGACGCCACTGTCAAACAGCAAGTGCCGTTCATACAGTGCTTCGTCCGTTCCCGAGAAGTGCACGGGACCACATCCGTACTTGACGCTGAGTTTCTCAGTATCCGGCACTGCTTGCCGCTTTGTGGCGGCATTAGTAATCATGATCGACTCCTTCAAGATTTTCCGAGGATTCGTGCCCTAGCCCACATCCCATCGTGATTGTTTGATCCCTTTGGCTATATTGCGGGCCAAGTTGTGAGTAGCCCGCAAATTTCTGCCGAAGAAGCGAACTTCACCGTTCACAGTGCGATCGAGAACGATTTTGCCCTCGCGTGTGACGAGCTGACTCCGCACTGTTAACTTTGTGGCGCCGCTCACGGTGGTCACTGCACGGCGCGTTTCACCCCCAGGCGTGTATTTCTCAACAGTTGTCTTCAGGACCAACAAATTCGGAACCTCGCTAGCGTTACGGTCGCCGTCGCGAAACACCTGCTTGAACTGCTTTGTCTTGTTCAATTCTTTCAGGAGGTTCTCGTAGATCGCGACTTGGAAGGAATCCGCGACCTCCAGGTCGCCGGGGTTCACCCTTTCCACTTGCACGCTCCACTGCATGGCGGAGCCGCTACTTGCATCGGTGGATTTCGCCGCGGCAGTTTGGGCGGGCAGCCAAGCCGGAATTGCAACCATGATCGCCACGATTGCTGCTACATAAATGATCGATGAACTTCGTCTACTTGTTTTCATCCATGACCTCCACAGTGCTTTGTTTTGTGGTCTGGTATTCGCCAGAACCAGGAGAGACGCCTCGAGCCTTTAGGAAATTCGTTACGAGTTCGCCTTGTCCCTTGCTTAGTTGGAAAATCGCACCGTGAAGTCCTCCATTACCATCCACATATTCCAAGGTCAGAGTGTCGTACTTTTTATGGGCCAAGAGACTAACGACCCGGCCCCCGCCGTACGGAGCCGCAGCCTTTCCCAACGTCATCGGCAATCCGCCGACCTGCTTGCTCTCTCTACCCAGAAAAACGGCCTGGATAGACGTGAGTTTTACTTCTGCTCCAGGCTTGCCGCCTTGCTGAAATTGCAACGCATCGCCTTGAATGGACAGAGTTCCATTGCAGTTGCTCTTTGTGTTTTCCAAACCCAGAAGATGAGTGGCCCGAATGCTGGATGGTGCGCTCGCGTTTACTGGGGGAGCGGTGCTCTGCGCCAATGCGCCTAGGCTGGAGCAGAGCAATAGTGCCCAGACTCTGATGAGTACGTGTCCGACGAAGTAACTGTTCCTATGGTTCCTTAGAATAAACAAACGATCCATCCTTCCTTTGAGCTCGAATCGATTTGCCACATCGAGCTGCAACTCTTGCACACTTTTCGAGACTCGCGCGATAGCGGCGCGGTTCCCAGAGCGGACGATCACTCATGGCCAGCGATACGATTTCCGCAGCTCACTTCTTGTCGTAAGGCCACTTCCAACCACTGATCTCAGGGCTGTCGATTCCGTGCTCGTAAGCATGGCGTCGGCATGCAATCTGGCTGTCGCGAAACTCCTCTTTAGCATGCGCCCCAATCCGCTGCAGTTGAGGAACGCGGTCAATGGCATCGATTGCCAGACTGAATCGGTCCGTCTGGTTGTTGATTGCCAACTCCATCGGCGTATTGATGTTGCCTTTCTCCTTGTACCCGCGCACATGTAGGTTCCGGTGGTTTGTGCGGCGGTAGGCAAGACGATGAATCAACCAAGGGTAGCCGTGGAAGTTGAAGATGACCGGCTTATCGGTCGTAAAGAGAGAATCGAAATCTTCTTCAGTCAAGCCATGTGGATGTTCGTTGTGAGGTTGCAGCTTGAACAAGTCAACCACGTTAATGAATCGGATTTTCAAGTCAGGGAATCGTTCCCGGAGCAGTGCCGTCGCGGCCAATGCTTCCTGGGTGGGGATATCGCCCGCGGCAGCAAAAACAACATCGGGTTCCTGGCCTGCATCATTACTGGCCCAATTCCAGATACCAATACCCTTGGTGCAGTGCGTAATGGCAGCATCAATACCCAGGTACTGCAGATGCCGCTGCTTGTCCGAGACGATTACGTTGATGTAGTTTTCCGAGCGCAGGCAATGATCTGCTACGGATAGCAAACAATTGGCATCCGGCGGGAGATAGATACGAGTTACTGCGGCACTCTTGTTGAGCACGACGTCGAGGAATCCTGGATCCTGATGCGTGAAGCCATTGTGATCCTGGCGCCACACGGTTGAGGTAATGAGGAGGTTCAGCGATGCTATCTTGCGGCGCCAAGATAAATTGTTACAGATAGACAACCACTTGGCGTGCTGATTGAACATCGAGTCGATGACGTGAACAAAAGCTTCATAAGACGATAGAAAGCCGTTGCGACCGGTAAGCAAATAGCCCTCGAGCATGCCTTCCATTGTGTGCTCGCTCAACATTTCGACAACGCGTCCGGCCGAAGACAGTTCTGTTCCGTCACTGTCTTCGGGGAAAGTTTCAGCGATCCAGAACTTCTTCGAGACCTCGTAAATTGCATCGAGCTTGTTGGAAGTGTTCTCATCTGGAGCGAACACCCGAAAGTTATCCATATTCGACTTCATGACATCGCGCAGGAAACGACCTAGCGGCGGAACGTTCTCGACCTCCGCATTTCCTGGGCGGTCGATCTTGACGGCATAATCGCGGAACTCGGGCAACCGCAGTTTTTTCTTAAGCTCTGCATTCGCGTGCGGACTGGCACTCATGCGGCGCTGGCCTGACGGCATAATCTCGGCGAGTTCCGGTAACACCCTGCCATACTCGTCGAAGAGTTCTTCGGGTTTGAGTGAGCGCATCCAGTTCTCAAGAATGCGCAGGTGTTCCGGTTTAGTCTTGACGTCCGGCAGCGGGACCTGGTGGGCACGCCAGAAGCCTTCGAGCCGATGTCCGTCTACCTCCAGCGGTGCACCCCAGCCTTTTGGCGAACGCAACACTACCATCGGCCAGCGCGGCCGCGTGGCAACGCCGCTCTTCCGGCATTCTTTTTGGTGCGTCTTAATTTCCGCGATGCACTGCTCAAGTGTTGCGGCCATCGCCTGATGCATGCTGTCGTGATCGGATCCCTCCACGAAGTAGGGATTCCAGCCATACCCGCGTAACAAGTCCTTTAGTTCGTCGTGAGTGATCCGAGCCAGCAAGGTCGGGTTGTTGATCTTGTATCCGTTGAGATGAAGTATGGGTAACACAGCCCCATCGCGGATTGGATTCAGAAACTTGCTGATGTGCCATGAGGTCGCCAGCGGGCCGGTCTCGGCTTCGCCGTCACCCACGACCGCGGCCACGATCAGGTCGGGATTGTCAACCGCGGCTCCGCAAGCGTGCGAGAGGACATATCCCAGTTCACCCCCTTCATGAATCGAACCCGGCGTTTCTGGAGTGCAGTGGCTGCCAATGCCGCCGGGGAATGAGAACTGCTTGAAGAACTCTCGCAGACCTTTCTCATCCTGGCTTTTCTCCGGATAGATTTCACTGTACGTGCCTTCCAGATATATAGGCGCTAACACTCCCGGCGCCCCGTGTCCGGGGCCTGCGAGGAAAATCATTTCTAGGTCGTCCCTTTTTATGAGACGACTCAGATGGGTGTAGATGAAGGCGAGCCCTGGGCTTGAGCCCCAATGGCCGAGCAGTCGGCTCTTGATATGTTCTGGTTTCAGGGGTTCCCGTAAGAGAGGATTCGCCTGAAGATAGATCATCCCCAGGGCAAGGTATTTGCATGCGCGCCAAAAAGCATCGATTCTATTCAGCTCATCGGCGCCTAGCGGCGCCCCGGCAACGGTTGATCGTGCAATCCCTTCGGCGCTTAGTGGTTCGTCTAGTACTTCAGTTGCTGTTAGCGAGGTCATTTTCCATTCCTTACTCGTCTTTGTGCTCTTCTGACACTTTGGGATCCAGCCAGCGTCCGCCTTCGTCCCGGTTCAAGACGCATCCAAAACTGATCGCACGCTTCTCTCAGTTAACAGCTCCAGCGTTGCTCTCCGTCTCTACGTTGCAACTCGCGTTCAATTTGTTCGATTTCCACTGCATCGTTTGTACCGATTACGGAGTCACCGGCGAGGATTATGTACAGCATGTCGATGAGTGTGTCAGTCGGGATGTTCATCAGTTGTCCGAGCATGCCCTACCCCCCTGGCAATTTGAAGATCGCTCTTCGTATTCGCAATCCGGCTGCCAGAAGTCGCCACGTGTAAGTGGATGAAAATACCTGTCTACCAGCTGCATCGGAAGCTCCGACATAGACATCGAATGACCTGCCAACGGCACTGACCGAATTTGGGCAGCAACCGAAGTTACTTTCAGCCGCTTGGCCTGTACTTGGAGTGCCATAAATTATTCTGCGATTGCTTTATTACGCTGTTCGGCAGGCGTTTGCTGAACCTGAATGGTGGCTAAAGTTAACACCGGGTGCACCGAGGGCGACTCAGCCAGCAACACACCAGCTCAGTACCTACTTGCGCAGTTCGGAGTGTTGCTCGATTTCGGGCAGTGCAACAGCGGCAGATCAGCGTGGGGAAGAGTCAATCTTGTGCGTTCTGCTATGGGGTGCGGCATGCCCCGCCGGCTACCGCTACTCCGTTCGCCAGTGCATGGAGTTTTGGAGACTTGTTCGAGATCGAGATCATAATCAGGCACAACCCCGCAATCGTTGACCAGAAGAGCGAGCGTGCGCGACGGCACAAGGACAACGTCAAACCGGTTGCACTGCTGGCCCCGATCAACTTCGCCAGAATCATATTTCCACCCTCATAGGTCCCTACGTTTCCCGGATTGAAGATTCCTATGACATTGATCAGCTTGGTCAGAGCTTCGAGAATCAATGCCTGCTCTAAGCTGACCGGAACTCGCATGAAGTGCAACACCAAGTAAACCTCCAGTATTGCCAAACAGTGACACGCTAAGTTCAGGCTCAGGCTGCCCCAGAAAGGTCCCGGCGCGTCGTGGCAAAACTGCTGGAGGTTTTTCTCGGCGGAACGAATTACCGACTGCTTGCCCATTACCCAGACTCTGCAGCATGGCAGGCGCGCGATCATACCTGCGCATCGGGACAAGAGTGGCCAGCGACGTTGCATAGCTACGACAGTTGCAACCAGCAACAGCAGCAGCACACTTGATAACAAAACGAGATAGAGCCGCCAGCTTTGAGAAAGCGAAACCAGGAGCAGAGCCGAAATAATTCCGGCTACGCACACTATTGCCGAAGTTAACACGTAGAGTCCACGATCGAGTGTCACTGAAGAGACGGAATTCGCGATCGGAACCGACGAACCCAATAAACATACTCTCGTGGTTTCTCCGACTACCTGTCCGGCAAGGCCGAACTTCCCTACACCCTCGGAAACCAAGCGAAGTGCGAACGCACGACCGAATGACAACTGGCGAAGGTCGCAAAGAAATGTAAGCCGCCAAGACCAGGTCTTTATGAGATGAGCGATTCCGCCTAGGGCGATTATTAATGCCATCCCCCAGCCCACGGCCTCCGTCTGCTGGACGACGGTGTGGACGCCGCTTCGAAACACCAGACAGGCTAGAATTGTGACGCCGAGGAGCACGGCTGTAAGGCGCAACATCTGTTCTCGCCAATGGACCTTAACCATGGATGACCTCACGAAAACTTGACGGTTGTATGAAGATGACGTGAAGTCAGTCGGCCTCGCCCCCGATGGCGCCATACAATCTAAGACGGAGCTAAACACCTTCATCTGACTAGTGCTTACCTCTGCTGGTAAATTTGTCCAAGATAAACTCTTGCGCCAAACTGCCCGCGACATGTAGACTCATGCCCATCCCAAAACTTCTGAATACATGCCCGGGACCGCGATTCGAATCCGGGTAGTAGGCGTTCGTAATGGAAGCTGAAATCAAACTGCCACCCCACGTCGAATAATTCGGCTGCGACGCTCCATTGTCTCCCTTACAGATAAATGCAGCTAAGATGGCGTGGCGAGCCCGAGACTTCTTTGTACCCGTGCCCTGGTAGAAATAGCGCGGGTCCTGATGCAGAAGCGATGGCAGAATAGCGTTGCCGATAAGGCCCTCGGTAGTGGCGTCGGCGAGGCCAACCCCCACCCGCTCGCCATATCCTTTTGCACCTTGGCGATAATCAGGGGTGCCATTGGCCTGCTGAACGCCAGCCCACGCAGCCGTGCGGACGAAGAAAGCTGGATGGGTGAGGTCTTTGTAGGCTAGCTCGAACTTCATCTTCGTTGTAAGAGGTTCGGGGTGACGCTCGTAAACCACATAGGGGTTGGGTATAAAGCGGAGAATACGTTGCTGTTCTTCAGCTTTGAGCTGCTGGACAGCGACCTCCTTTTCGGAATAACTCACAGTAACTGCCCGCTGCACAGCCAAAATGCGAAGTTTGACGTCGGTTAGAGTTTTCTCTTGCCCGGGTTCGACTGTAACCGATGAGCTCCATTCCGCAAATCCTTCAGCAGCGACGGTGGCCTGATAGGCAATGCCCGCCGTGAGATGGTGGAATGCAAAGGATCCATTGTCGTTGGTTACTACTGTGAGATGATCGCCAGCTGGCCCTTGAAGGACTACAGCGGCATCGGGAACCGGATCGTCGCTGGTATCGACCACCGTGCCGAGGATGCTTCCTGTTTTTGTATTTGCCGCATCAGTAGACTCTGCGGTCGCAGGTACAACAAGCAATCCACCAGCCAGGATGATCAGTAGCCACACGTGTGTTACTTTCAGGAACGCTCCCAGTCGCCGATCAGGCATCGTAAGTGTGTTGGAGTGTATCGACGACATTGTTAGCCTCTGGACAGGGTGAAATTAATTGTGATCCGGGAGTCAACTTCAACCGGTTCACCGTCTATCATGTATGGCTTGTAACGCCATTGCCTCACCGCATCGATCGCGGCTTGCGCGAGCATTGGTAAACCGCTCTCGACTCGCACATCCTGCACGCTGCCATCTGTGCCAATCACAGCCATCAGCACTACTGTTCCTTCAATCCGCGCCCGGCCAGCCTCGGCCGGGTACTGCGGCGCAACGTCGTGGATCAGGTTCGCTTCCGCTACCCGGGAGGCGATACGCATTCTCTTGACCGCCGTCGGCACAGGCGATTTCGCAAGCACTGGAACGCTGGGCGCGCTATTCAGCATTTCGCTGACCGCTGCAACGGGAACTCCCCCAAGCATTCCTCCCGTTGTGCCGACCGGCGATGGCGGCGCTTCTTGCGTTTTATGGACTGGGTTGGGAATGGCAGTGCTTGTCGGGGTGTGTGTGGACGCGGGATTAGCCGCATGAAACTTTATGGGATTCCCACCTGCGGCCGGTGGCGGCGGCAGATATAACATCGTCAGCGTCTGCATCTTGGGGAGTGGTTCCGTGTGATACAGAGGAATAACAATGAACGCGAGCAGAAGCAGTGACAGGAGCGCGAGCGATCCCGATGCCGCAAAGGGATTTCTCGGTCTCGGTTCGATGAAATAAAAAATGTCGCCAGCTTCTTTTTCTTGCAGCTTGGAACGAACGGGAAACTGTTTTTCGTTTTCCGCCGGCAATGCTGCAACCCGCGAATCTGTTCGCAGCCCTGCCCTCTCAACCATCGGGTATGGGATGCGATGAAATAAGTCCGAAGGGTGGTCACAGGTTGCCATAACGCACTTGATGTAAGCATTCCCGGGGCCAAGCGGAACTTGTTGTAGGCGAAGGATATGGACCAATTCAAATAGCGCTGCGTGTGCCCGCATGAGGGCAGTGCCTTCAAAAGGTCATACCGAGATGCAGGGCTTGGGGCAATGGGTGCTGAGAGGGCGGAGGAACGGCGCAGGCTTGTGCAATCGTTGTTTACAATAATCACTTCCGGGTAGCGAACGTCCTGCAATAATCGACAGGTCGACTAGGACTAGAACATATGTTCACAATCAGGGTAAACAGTATTTTCCACATCTCAGGTCGCGGCACCGTACTAGCAGGCCGTATTGAAAGCGGTGGCGTTCGGATAGGTTCACGCGTGGCGCTGCGTACACCTACAATCTCAGTGATTAAAGAGCTAAAAGGCTTAGAGCGAAACTGCGAAATTGTGTCGCATGCTTCCACAGGAGAAGATGTCGCAATACTACTCCAAAATCTAGATCCATCAATGCTTATCGGGGGAGTTGAACTTATTAAGGTAGAAAATGAACCGCCCAGTTGGCGAGTAATAGATTTGATCGTCGAAGAGGGGCCAAAACGTTGGTGGGAGTTCTGGTAACGCGCACGCGACCCGGAATTGCCGTAGTGATCAGTACAAGCGCCGGTCAACAAAAATGCAGTCCTATGTCGATCTTCTTTTTCAAAACTCTCCGACTACTGTAGATGCGAGTGCATCGCCGTGGGGTAAGGCTGCTGTTGCGCTTCGAGCCAGCGTGATCTGGTAATCGCCATATTCAATGCTTAGAACCGCTGTGCCAAGAACGCGCACCTTGGTTTCGCTATCGTTGGATTCCGGCAACCAGAACGCATCAATTCTTTGGTAGCGACGTTTGAAGTCAGTCTTGATAGTCCACCAGGAAGGGTTGACAGCCGGCTCGCCCTCGACTCGAGTTATCGCAAAGCCATTCGCAGTCACCCAAATGCGGCCTCGAAAAAGGAACTTGTTATTGCATCTCGGCTGCGCATCGAGCACATAGAATTCGTCCGTATCGGTTCTCTCGTAAGCAGACACTCGAAATGTATAGTTCGCGGGTGTGATCGCCGAACGTTGCTGATTCTCATCTCGCATTGACTCCTGTTCCGCCTCCAGGAGTTTCTTGAACACACGATCCCGCACCGTGCCCGAACCACTCTCAGACAAGATCGTGAATTCTTTTTTATTCGGTGCATGGTAGTCCGCGCGTACGACCATGTCGGCCTTCTTATGTGACAGACAGTGGCACTCCAGATGATACGTGCGGACGCTAGAGTAGCTTTCCATCGCCTGGGCGCGCAATTCGTTCATCTGTACGACACGCTCCATCACCTCATCGGCGCTCAGAGGTGCAGAGACATTTGCCGGCTGCGCAACTGCCGGGACGCCGATAATCGATAATCCGACAATCAATAAAGCGAATGCGCGCACAAGCCAGCGCCCATCAGATTTCCTCGCATATCTCCTAGCCTGGTAAAGCGGAGTCATTGTATGAGTCTCCTGGTAAGATCTGAGAATTTAAACTTGCTCGTGTCGGCTGATGCGCTTTCTTGCGCATCTTTGTCGAACCGCGGTGGCGCGCCCCGCAACTGAGTTAGCGTCAACTCTTCCTTACCGCTCTTTGTTCCAGGCACTGACGGATCAAAGAGATAAACGGTGCTCGCCAGAACCGGTCCCACGCGGACTTCACTGTGGGGCATCCCAGAGTTTCTCAAAGCATCGAAAAATCTCTGCGTCTCAAAGAAACGGCGCGAAGGCTCAAGCACGATCAGATCTCCGTCCCGCGGTGCATAATGTGTGTCGTAAAGCGGCACAATCCGAAGGTCCGGACGCCCGCAGGCCTGCAGGTAATAGGCCATGCTCATCGGTCTTGCGGTTGCTACCGTCGCCGCAGCGGGCGCGAACGGGCACACCTTTTGCGCTACCTCGCGCGTGTCAAACTCGGACACTTCATCCATTGCAAAGTAGCGTGTGATGTTCTGTTTCTCTCCGCCAATTGAGTTCAGGTAGAACGAGTAGTAGGGCGCCCATGACTGTAATTGCAGGAGCGGCCATCCCAGCAAAATGACGGCAGCAAGATCCACAAGGGCCTGGGACAGGACTTTTCCTTTCACGGCCTTCAGCGTTTGCTGAACCGCATATCCGCCTGCCAGGTAGAGGAAGGGGAGGAGCGGAAGTGAATATCGGATCCACTTGGCTCCACTGACGGACAGCCCGGCTAATTGAACCACCCCGAGCGCTAGAAAAAAGCAGGACGCGAGTGTCCGGCGATCTCGCAAGAGAAGTACGGAACCAACCATGACGGCCATGAGGATCGGAATCGGTGTCTTTACCAACACCAACCAGAAATAGTAGAACCACGGCACGCCAGCAAGCAGGCGCGACGGGAAGTTCATATACAGCGTGCCGTCGAAATCGTAGCCAGTGTGCCTGACACCGTCATGATGGAGCCAATGCACGATGGCATGGAAGTTGCCCGGAGAGAGAATGACCGGGTTGACCACAACAAAGGCAAGGAACATCACGAGGAAGAACCGTTTGTAGCTGAATTGAGACGGCTGGCGGGTCAGCCCCAATTTTCCGGCAATAAACCAGGCGAGTGCGTTCAAGCCAAGGAGGTGAAGAATGTACTGCGAGGCGAGACTCAGGCCGAAGCTGATAGCGCTCAGGTCATACCATCGCCGTGCCGTCCGGCCCGCATCTGACTGTGCGGCGCGACAGTAGAAATAACAAGCCAGCAGGGTGAAGAAGGTGAGCGGCGTTTCCTCCTTTGTAAGTCGATTCAACGCCACAGGCAAGGGCGCAACTGCCCAGAAAAAACTCGCCGCAAAAGACCCGACAACACCCATCATTCGACGGCAAAACAAAAAGAGAATTGCCGTCGTAGCGGCGCCCAATAGCACATTGGGCAGACGAAGCCAACCCTCTGGCTTCAATGAAGGCCAGCCGTGCCGCGAGGCCAAGCGGCCCCATCGTTCACCCGCTGTCAGACTGGCCCAAGCCAGCATCTTCGGCAGCATCGGGTGCTCGCTATTGACGCCGACAAAGTGTCCCTGTCGATACTCTTGAACAGCCGCCCATTTGGCCACCTCATCCTCGGACAGGCTATTAAAGTCGACCCGATATAGGCGCACTGAGAAGGCCAGGACCGTCAGGAGGAGAACAATCACGGCTTCCCGATACCGGCCAACCCAATGATATTGAACATCAGTCAGAAACCACCTCCGACGTAAGGGGAACCCTCAGGTTGGCCTGCAGATCACGTACCTCAGACACGGCGTAAGATCTTCGCGCGGATGGATTGAAGTACTGCCACACCTGCAACTCGCCGAGAAGTCCGAGCGCCACCAGTTGGATCCCGACCAGGATCAGCACCGCCGCAAAAACCAGCAGCAACCCGTGTTGCTGCACGACGTCGATTCCCGCAAGGACCTTCCAAATCAGCAGCCAGAGTGCAACCGCCGATCCAAGACCCATGTTGATCACGCCCAGCTGGCCGAAGAAGTGGAGCGGGCGCGACATGTAGCGCAGAAGAAATCGGATCGTCATGAGATCGAAAAATACCCGGAACGTACGGGAAATGTTGTAGTGCGATTCGCCGTGCTTCCGATGGTTGTTTTGGATGGGTATTTCACAGATCGAAGCTCCGTACGCAGAGGCGATTGCCGGGATGAACCGGTGCATTTCGCCATAGAGCGGTAGTTGCCGCAGCAGGTCGCCCCGGTACGCCTTGAAGGTTGTCCCAAAGTCGTGGATGTCGACGCCGCTGAGTCTGGCCATCAGCCAATTGGCACAGCGGGAAGGGATCTTCCGCAGCAACAAATTGTCGATGCGGTGGCTGCGCCACCCGCTCACGATGTCATAGCCCTCTTCGATTTTTGCCAGAAAAACTGGAATCTCTGCTGGATCATGCTGAAGATCGCCATCCATAGCGATCACATATTCGCCGGTGCTGTGCGCGAAACCGGCAGCGAGCGCCGCGGTCTGGCCGAAGTTTCGACGCAGCCGAACGGCGACCACATGAGGGTCGATCTCGGCGAGTTCCTTGAGCAACTTGTAAGTAAGATCCCTGCTGCCATCATCGACAAAGACGAACTGGTAAGTGCGACCAAGCTCCTCCATGACGCCTTGCAGGCGGCCATACAGTTCGATGACATTCGGTTCCTCGTTATGAAAGGGAACAACGATAGAAATCGTGGGGGCTGGGGGTGCTGTGTTGATATCAGGCATGCTGTACCGTCCGAGTGAAGGGGCTATCGATCGCCTTGAGCCGTTCCCAGTTCTGGGTGTTGTCATGCAGCAACAATTCGGACTTGTCGCCCAGTTCGTTGAGTAGCGCGCATAGCCAGTTCGCAAACTCCCAATCTTGGCCGCAGACACGCAACACACTTTGTCCATCGCGCTGGATCGCGGGGACGCCGTTGATTGCTTTTGTGGCGTACATGTTGACTCCTTCGCTCCTACTTGCACCGTCTCATGCCGCGGTAGCTCTGCCGGAATTGCCGCTCGCAGCAGTTCAGCCATCGATGCATCGCAGCCGTATTAACGCATTTAGCTCGCCAAAGACGTAGCACGGCAAATCACTGAATTGCGGGAGTATGGACGAGCAGGGATCTGGAGATTGGTGCCCACAATGCGGCAGTGCCCTCGAACGGTCATGACAGCCGGCGGACGGAATGCAGGCATTACACCAAGAACCAACGGCTTAGCGAGATGATCGAAGTGGTTGGTGGCCTGCAGTACTCACGGTTGAATTCAGTTCCGTCTTAAGGGAGTCAGACATGTTTCTTGAGCCAATTCATCTACCGGAGGGCGAACTGTTCGACGTTGGCAAGAGAGCACGCGATCACAACAAATGCCGACTCATGGCGGAGAGTGTATGGCGGATACTCCTGGCTATCCTTGATTTCCTCTTTGGGTGTCACCACCTTCACCTCAGCCGTGTGTTCACACTCCAAGGCGAGACCTACCGAGTATGCTGTGACTGCGCTGCGAAGTTTGCATATTCGCTCGAGACCATGTCGGTTGAGCACCGCCTGCCACTCACTCCTGCCTTGACCCGGTTTCGAATTGCCTGAAATGGCAAAAGAAGCACAAACCAAGGAACGTACACAGCTTGACAACAACTACCTTCCCGTTGAGTCAGACTGCAGCAAGAGGATCGCCTTGACTGACACGTCGGAGAAAATCGGACATCGCGACGCCTTGTACTTGTTTGCTTGCCATTTGGAGTGGCTCACCAAACGGAACCTGGCCGCGTACCAGGAGCTCCTCGCGGCGCTCGACGATCATGACGGCGACATTCGTCGCCTTGCAGAATGTCTCCTGCACCGAAGCTCGCCAGGGCCGGAGCGAACTGCGACAGGTGTCGAATCCTGGTGATGAGAGTGAGCAACGTCGGGCGTTCCCGCTAAGAGACGCCCGAACCTTGGTTCGCATAATTCGCCTCGAGGTTGTTCATCAAACAGCGTTGCTGCCCTTGCCTGCACATCTTCTGTACTATGAGCGGAGTGGACTGGAAACACTCTAGTGCGCGACAGTGCTGATTGATCGCAACGGGCGGCGCTGGGACGCAAATACGTGGTGTCCTCCGGGGCTAAGGGAATGGCGCAATAAGCTGCATGCGATGAAGTCCTCAGCGGCCTGCATCATGTGCTTCCACATCTCAAACGCCCGCCCCTCCTGATTGAGAAATGCGAGAGCCTGTTCTCGGCTTACAGGACAGCCTTGTTCGTTTCCCAATCGCATCAGATGCGAAAGTGTGATTTCGGCGATTACTCGTTCTCGGCCGCTCATTGCCTTTGCCCCACTGGTTTATCGCGCTTCAAGGGATGCCCAACGCCACCCTGGGAACATCGCTTCCGCTAATTGGTAGAAGCGATTCGCTACGAAGACATGAAAGTATCTAACAGCTGTACGTCGCCTTTGCGATGCCCAAGCGACGTATCTTATTTTGGAGCGTCGTACGCTTCAAGCCCAGACGCTCGGCGGCTCCTCCCTTGCCTGCGATGCGTCCCGATGCGGCTCTCAGAGCGTCGATGATTACAGAGGATTCCGCTTGTCGAAACGTAGAGGGCGTTCCAACGGCAATAATGGCCTGGGATGAAGTGGCAAGCTCGTTCACCGGCACCTCTAACTCCTCACTACGTGTGAGGATCACAGCTCGTTCAATGAAGTTTGCCAATTCCCTGATATTCCCCTTCCACGGACAGTTCGTCAGCATCTCCATTGCGTGTTTGGGGATGGACGTTATCTGTCTCCGCATCCGCCTCGCTACCTTTGACACAAAGTAGTTCACCAGCAGTGGAATATCCTCGCGCCTTTCCCGCAGCGGCGGGATCTCAATCGGGAAGACATTGAATCGATAGAAAAGATCCTCGCGGAACTTCTCTTCCTTGATCATGGTCCCAAGGTCGCGATGGGTCGCGGCGATGAGTCGCACGTTGACTTGGATCGTCTTGGAGCTTCCCAGCCGCTCGAACTCCTGCTCCTGGATGGCGCGCAATAGTTTCGGCTGGAGTTCCAGGCTGATGTCTCCGATCTCGTCCAAAAACAACGAGCCTCCATCTGCGAGCTCGAATCGCCCCTTTCTTTGCATCAGGGCGCCGGTAAAGGCTCCCCTCTCATGGCCAAACAGTTCGCTTTCCAACAGTCCCGAGGGAATGGCGGCGCAGTTCATGCGCACATAGGCATGTTCGCGCCGAGAGCTTAACTTGTGGATAGCGCGTGCAATCAACTCCTTGCCGGTTCCTGTCTCTCCGTGAAGTAGCACTGTGGAATCCGTGGGCGCCACGATCGCGACTTGTTGCAGGACTTTCTGCAGAGCTGCGCTCTTGCCCACAATGCCTTCGAAGCAGTACTCGGAGCCGATTTCTGGTTCGAGATGGGTCTGCTGGTGTCCGAGGCCGCTCATTTCGACAAAGCTTGTTCTCGCGAGATCTCTGACATCGGTGAAATCTATAGTCGCGCACCCCATGGTCTGTCTCCTCCTGAAGGTAGATAGCAGCTAAGCTGATCTCTTCGTCTGCGGGCAAAACTCGATGATTTTTCCGAGTTGCGGCTGAGCCGCCGTCCTCAACGGTTTCCGAAAGTTCTTCGGTATGTAAAACTCAATTACTTTTGCCATGACAACTCCTGGAGTCTGTTGAATCTCGGTGAGCGGGGCTGTGCCAGTCGTTCGCTCGCCTTTGTCGGTCGCTATCAGTGCGTTCTGCGAGGTTCATTGCAGCCATGATCAGAACTTCCTGTAGCGTGAAACCGCGAGTTGTGATCTTCCACATAACGCCTCCCAACGTTTGCACCTGTTGTCGTAATGACGTAGCCATTGTCAACCCAGTTCTGTTTGCAGACAGCCCCACATCGGGGCAAATCGCAAACTCTGGGGGGAGGAATGTCACCCACTTCTGAGGCAAGAAATTTTGGTGTATATGGGGAGTCTTAACGAGAGTGAGAGCTCGTTTTGCGGGGCGGGGATTCGATGCGCTTCCACCCGAAAAGGCGGGCATCGATGGACCATAAACCGGGTCCTAACATCGCGAGAGCGGTAGCGGCAGTTCCCAACAACAGCCACACCCATTTGTCGCCGGCTATTGTAAGCATCTTCCAGATTTCAATCAACGCTATGGAAGATCCCACGATTGGAGTCCATAAACCGACGATTAGCAGTATTCCCGCTCCGGTTAAGAGCACAGCGGGAATGGTCACATTCATCGGTGGCAGATCGCTCCACAGCCGCAAGCTCGCGCGCACAATCAGCGCGGAGCCGATAACCACGCGCATGAGAAGCAAACCTGCGCCGGGCCAACCGCCAGCGAATGTGGAATATAACCGTCGCAAATCACGCACCTTCCCGTACATCACAAGACTCCTCCGTTTGGAGGTGAATCGAAACCCCAAAAAGAGCTTTGATCGTCACTCTTTAGGGTTCTGCATTTTTCTGAAGCGGGTAAGGCAAGGTGGTGGAAACTACAGCTCGATGATTCCTCTCTTCAGGCCGATCATTGCGGCGTGCGTTCGATCGTTGGCGCCTAGTTTGGAAAGAATGTTCTTGACTCGACTCTTAACGGTTTCTTCCGTGATTGAGAGCTGATCCGCAATCTGCTTGTTCGCATTCCCAGAGGCGATAAGTCTCAAGACAAGGATCTCTGCCGGAGTCAGGGCGTCATCCGTCGCGTGCTCGGCGACTTGATAAGACGCTTCCGGCGACAGGGTCTTCTTTCCCGCATGGACTGCTCGGATGGTCTCCAGTAATTCCTTGTGCAACGTATTTTTGAGCAGGTAGGCCTGAGCACCGGCCTTGAGCGCACGTAGAATTTGCGTATCGCCTGCGTAGGTCGTCAGCAAAATCACTTTTGCGTCGCGAAATTCGTTGTGAATCGCAATGAGCGCATCGATGCCGTTCATCTCCGGCATCTGCAAGTCCATGAGTGTGATGTCGGGACGGTGCGTACGGAATTGCTGAATGGCATCGCGTCCGTTGGATGCCTCGCCCACCAAAACCATATCGGTCTGAGTCCCAACCAGACCAGCGATCCCCTGGCGCACAAGGGGATGGTCGTCAACCGCAAGTATCCGAATTTGCGAGAGGAGGTCGGCGTTCATGAACTCCTACTTCATGCCTTCGCCTTGCGTGAAAACCACGAACTTCTCTGTGCTGTCGCGTAGGCGGCGCCGGCAGGAACACGCAATTCCAATTCCGTGCCCGCATCGACTTCGCTCCACACCACTAGCTTGCCTCCGATAAGAGCTGCGCGTTCCCGCATCCCGGGCAAGCCGAAGTGTCCCTCACTGCCTTGGCTGGATAGAATTGCCGGATCAACCCCTTTTCCATCGTCCCGCACTCGTAGTCGGAATTGCTCAGTATCATAACGGATTTCAACCTCGATCTGCCGTGCCTGAGAGTGGCGAAACGCGTTCCGCAGCGCTTCGCCAGCAATCTTATAGATCTCGTCTCGGAGAATGGGATGCAGATTTCGCGCCTCGCCCTCCACCGCGACACGGAATGCAGGCCGGTGGCGGGCTGAGTCAGTTCCGAGTTCCTGACCCAGTGTGCTGATGGCCAGCGCGAGATCATTGGTTTGGACTGTGGAGTCCCGCAATCCCTGCACCTCATCCCGGGCTTCGGTGATGAACTCCGCAGTCTGGTCGATCGCATTATCCAGCTTCTCCTTCGCCTCGATCGGGCGATCCGGCAACAACTGGGAAACAGTTTGGAACCGGAGCAGCACCCCGTGCGCGCTTTGGAGGAGAGTATCGTGCAACTCCCTTGCAATCCGTGTGCGCTCGCCAACGCGCGCCTCGAGCGTCATGTCGAACTGATGATGCAATTGCCGGATACGCCACTGGTACGCCGCCCACAGCAGTGCCAAAAAGATGCACGCGCAGAGAGCGCGAAACCAATTCGTCTGGTAATACGCCGGAGCGACGAAGAAATCCAGCTTGGCGGCGTTATCGTTCCAGACGCCGTCGCTATTGCATGCGATCACGCGCAAGGAATATTTCCCGGGAGGCAAGTCCGTGTAGAACGCCTGTCGCCGCGTACCGGCGTCGTGCCAATCACGGTCATAGTTGTCCAGCCGGTAACGAAATTTCACCTTCTGCGGGATCGCGAAGGTGGGTGAGGTGTAATCAATCTGCAAATCCCTCGGGTTCGGGGGGAGCCTCAGGTTATCCCTTTTTTCGAATTCCTTTCGGTCTGCGACGACCGACTCGATGTAGGTCTCCGCCGGTAGCGCTTTTTCTGACAAACTGGAGGGGTCCACCATCTGTACGACACCCGAGTTTATAAACCAGACACGCCCATCCGGCGAGGTTGTCGCTGAATTGAAAGGTGGTCGCGCGGACGGACGGGCCCCGTCTAGCACGTCGTAGAAGCGGGTCTGGATCACTGTATCAGCGTTGGCCCACCATCGCCGGAGCTCGGAGTCTGAAAACTCGACGATGCCACACTGCATGTTGAGCCACCAGCTTTTCTCCTTCGCCTGGACGAAAGAAAGGACACCGTCGCAGGGTAGACCATTTTTCGTCGTCATCCGCTGCACTTTACCTTGCCGCAGCCCGAACAGTCCGTCGTCGAAAGCAATAAGGACGGTGTCATCGGGCTGAGCAACTACCTGATTGGCGAAGGGACCCTCGGAATCCGGATTTACAGGGAACCTCTGCTGAACACCGTTGCGAAAGAGCACAAGTTCCGCACTGCGAGTGCCGATCCAAATGCCTCCATGCTTGTCTGCTGCAATACGGCCCATTGGAACCTGCGGTGGGGAAAATTCTTCTTGCACTTTGAAATCACGGATACGGACAAGCTTCCTTTTGCTGCCTGAGCACTCTGCCCAGATATTTCCATCGCTGTCCTCGACTAATCCAACTATCAGACCAAGGGGCTCGTGATTCACGGGCAAGCGGCGGAAGCTTCCATCTTTGAGCAAATAGAGTGCGTCATCCACTCCTACCCACAGGTTTCCTGCGCGATCTTCCAATAAGGAAGAGACCTGCTGACCTGGCAAGCCATGCTTATAGCGAATGGATGAGATCGAACCGTTAACGATGTGATCGAGGGACTCGCCATTTGCAACCCAGATTGTGCCATCTCGACTGGCTAGAAGACCCACGGCCTGGTCTGATCCCAACCCCTCGGAAGTCGAAAAAGTGGTGACCCTGGGATCGTGAAACTGGTCTATTCCATTGTTGGTCGCAGCCCAGACAATCCCTCCGCGGTCTTCAAAGAGAACACGCACGAAATCGCCGGACAAGCTTTCCGTCTGTCCATAATGGTCCACAACGTTCCCACGCACACGAAAAATGCCTTTGCGGTCCGTACCAACCCAGAGATTGCCCTGGCCATCGAAGCGCAGCGAGAAGACCGGATATTTGCTTCCATCGAAGGTGGGGGTCACGAACGATCTGACGGTACCTTCCTCGAATTTTGCAAGCCCTAGCCCCGGTCCGTCCGAATATATGCCGGCCCAAACCGATCCATCGCGCCCACGAGCCAGGGCCAGTATCCCCGGTCCGGCACCGGATCTCATGCCCTTGAGCGGGTAGGCTTCTGACACACCGCCATGCCAGTGGACAAGGGCAGCTTGCCCTCCCAGCCAAAAGCCGCCACTCCCGTCGGCCAATATCGCATCAATGGGAGTGATCGCTATTCCATCCGATTTTCCGAAACACTTCACGCCACGCTCGCTAACGTGGCAAACCGGCTCTGTAACGCTATTGTCGCCGCGCACAACCCAAATTGAGCCGTCAACGTCCGCACTTACGTTATTCGTGTCCGGCAGGAGACCATCCAACTGAACCTGAGAAGTGACAACGCCATTCTTGAGATGAGCGATCCCGTCCGCTCCCAGTGCCCAAAGCCCACCAGCCTGGTCTCCGAGGATGTTTCTGATCCGGCCGATTGACTCAGCAGCAACAGGCGGATGCCAAAGACGAAACTGGACACCATCGAACCTGTAGATATCGCCCCGAGAAGACAGGAACCAGAGGAAGCCATCGGACGTTTGCGCAATCGCGTACATGCCAGCCGGCGCGGAGCCATCCTGGGTCCGCCATGAGGTATGCATGTACTGAGTGAGGCGTTTGTTGGGATCGAGGGCGTAAATCGAGCCTGTCATTAGCAACATTATGCAAGTGAGATGACAGGCCAACGCGGCCGCAGTCGTAGTGCGGGGCCAGCCAACCTGAAGCAGTAGCCATCCGCGAGAAGCCATTTTCCCGACCTTCGCATCCGAACGGCAATAGACTAATGATGCTATCCGTTCGATGGGCGTAGTGTACCCCAAAAACGACCAACGGGCCGTGATCGCGCTCGGGAATGATAAGGTCTCACCGCTCACTACGGCCTTGTCAGAAAAATGGGCAGACCGAGCTTGTGGTCGTACCTCGGTCGATAGCGCTCAGTGTTGTACATCGAGGCGATATCGACTTTGCGTGGGCCCAGCTTCGGATCGGGAATTGTCACCATGGTATAACGGCCCTCGTTGATCGCAGCCATCAGTCCTGACTTACCTTCTTCCAGCGCGTCCATGGCCATGCCCGCGAACGTGAATGCCACCAGGCGATCGACGAAGTCGGGGCTGCCCGACCGCAAATCATAAGTCAGGTCGCTGACGACGGTCTCTTCGCCGGTGGTCCGCTTGATCTCGTCGCTCAGATCTTCGGCGACGCTCATCTTCTTGCGATGGCCGAACGCATCAGGCTCCCCGTACTCCTTCACGGTGTAGCCTTGCCACTCGGCCCCTTCCGAGAGGATCACCAGCGAGTAGTTGCTGGGGTTGTTGCGCTTGTCATTGATTAGCAATTCGATCAGGTGTTGCAGATCGACCTTATATTCTGGAATGCAGCAACGCACGGCGGTGACGTAGGCCGTATAAAGCGCAGTGTAGCCGGCATCGCGGCCAAACACGCGAAAGATGCCAATCCGCTCGTGCGACCCCACGGTCGTTCGCTGTCGGTCGATGGCATCCATGGCCCGCGTAATCGCCGTCGAAAAGCCGATGCAGTATTCGGTGTTGCGGACATCGTTGTCCATCGTCTTCGGGACCGCGAGGACGTTCATGCCCTTGCGATCGAGTTCCGCGGCATAGCTGAGAGTGTCGTCGCCGCCGATCGCGATCAGGTAGTCGAGGCCGAGCGTTTCGATGTTCTTCAGCACGGCGGGAGTCACGTCGTAGACGATGCTAGTGACGCCCTTCTTGGTCGACTCTTTGGCCTCGAAGTTTTGTCCCTGCAGAACGGGAGGCAGCCTCTTCATCTTCGAGGGATTGGTACGCGAGCTATGGAGGAAGGTTCCACCTGTGCGATCGATGGTGCGTGTATTTTCGCGATTCAGAGGCAGAATGTACCGCGCCTTGCTCGCCGGATCATTGAGATTGACGTGGGTCAATCCTTCCCAGCCACGGCGGATGCCGATGACGTCGCATCCAATTTCCGCGCCGCGGTAGACCACCGACTTGATGACGGAATTCAGCCCGGGAACGTCGCCGCCTCCCGTGAGTATGCCTATACGCTTCTTGGCCATGTATGACTCCTTTTCTTATTCTTAGCACGAACGAAAACGACAACGGATCGCGGAGCCACTTGATAGATCGACTGCTGCAGCGGTAAATCCGATTCCGAGAAATCATCAGGACTCGGGAGGTCGGTGTCCACAATTCTTATCCAATCTTGGGGGGCACCCTCTTGAATTTGGAACTGCAGCTCTTCCCAATAAGCATTGATCATTACATAGATATCGCCATCCCCCTGTGACGCGCCATGTAGACAAAACGCCAAGCTCCGGGAATCTGGCGACAGATCGACCATAGGTCCAACTCCGTACCAGGAAATGTCCTCGCGCCAGAACCTGCTGCGACACAAGGAAGGATGAGACTTACGGAACTTAATCACGGCTTTGAAGAAGCGGAATATGTCTTGATTCGCCTGGAGCTGACTCCAATCCAGCCAGCCGATTTCGTTGTCCTGGTTATAGGGATTATTGTTTCCGAACTGCGTATTCATGAACTCGTCACCGGCCCGGAACATCGGGATGCCGTTCGAGAGCATCAGCAGGCAGAAGAAGTTTTTCGCCTGTTTCCGGCGAAGTTCCAGGACCTCCGCTGGCGCGCCCTCGTCTCCTTCGTGTCCGCAGTTCCAACTGTAATTCGCGTCCATGCCGTCTTGATTGTCATGACCGTTTTTCGAGTTGTGTTTCTGATTGTGAGAAACCAAGTCATAAAGCGTGAAGCCGTCGTGGCAATCGATATAGTTGACAGTTTGGAAAGCGTGATAGGAATAGTCAGGGCTGTCCGGAAACAAGTCATCGCTGCCGTAGATACGGCGCATAAGATCCGGGACCATCCCCGCGTCACCCCTCACAAAACGGCGGACATCGTCGCGATAACAGGCATTCCATTGGAGCCAGGTTGTGCCCGGAAAGCCGCGTCCGAGCTGATAGCCGCCGACGTCCCAGGGCTCCGCGATCAACGCCAACCGGCCCAACTCGAGGTCCGCGGCAATTTCACAGAAAATCGGAGCATCTCCCCAGTTCAGCGATCCATCGGCATTACGGCTGAAGATGGAAGCCAGGTCAAAACGAAATCCGTCGATGTGCATTTCGTTCTTCCAGTACCGCAGGCTGTCCATCACCATCTTGCGCACGTAAGGCTGATTGAAATTCAACGTGTTGCCGGTGCCCGAATAATTAGCGTATGGCCTCGACGGGTCGGAGGACTGCATGTAATAGCCGGCGGCGTCGAAACCCTTGAAGCTGTAGGTCGGGCCAACGTGATCTCCCTCACAGGTATGGTTGTACACAACATCCAGCACGACAAAGATCCCGGCTTTGTGTAAAGCCCTGACCATATGCTTGAACTCAAGATGTTGCCCATCATCGACACTCGATGCATACTGCGCGTGAGGCGCGAAGAAGTTCAGGGGCATGTACCCCCAATAGTCAGCCTCGTGCGGATCGCGCTGAAATATGGGCATCAGTTCGACAACCGTAATCCCCAACTCCTTCAGATACGGGATCTTTTCAATCAAGCCGACATAGGTACCGGCTCGCGAGGGAGGCACTCCAGAATTGGAGTTCCTGGTGAACCCCTTGACGTGAAGTTCGTAGATGATCGCGTCTGATTCAGGCCGAGGCGGGAGATCTTCAGCCCAATCGAAAGCGGCCCGTTGTTTGGGCAAGACTCCAAGCGGCGCCTTTTCATCATTGGGGCCCGGCTTCATAGCGCGCTTGCGATCAAACCCCGGCGGGAAGAAGACACCTTTCGCATACGGATCTAGAAGGACCTTCTCGTGGTCGAAGCCGCGGAGACCAGCAACGGCCGGCCCCGAAACCGAGTAACCGTAATAGCGGGCACCGCACATTTGATCTAGCGGGATCCTGCAGTGCCAGATCCGCCCTGACTTATTGCGGATAGGATCGAACTGAAATGTCAAAACTGGCCTTGCCAAATCGGTAGGGGAATAGAAAAATAGTTTCACACTTTCGGCATGTTCAGCACACACAGCAAAGTTAAATGCCCCTTCCTCTTCGATCCAACTAGCTCCGAGGGGCAGCGGGAGCCCCTCCATCTCCGCCCAGCTGGGGCGTGCTGTAGGTTCGATTTCTGGCCGAGACTGGGCGGAAGATTCGCAGTCGCAGTAGATTGGAAAAGTGCGTCGCTCACGTGTTAAAGGGCCTAATGACAAACCGCATCGTCCTGAAAGTTACCGCCGGCGAACATCTGCGCCAGAAATTGGCCGCAATGGATGATCTTCTGGGCTCCGGAATCGTTGTCGAGCGGGTTCTCAGACATGCTCAGGTCTGCCGCGCTCAGCGAACTGCGAGCTTCGGCATATCCGTCAGCCCAGGCCTGCACACTGTTAAATTCGTTCTTGAGCAACTCGAGCCCGCGGTAGTCAGAGTCTGTCGATGCCGCCGCGGAAGCTAACGCGACGCTGTCGGCAGCTCGACCCTGGAACGCCATGATCGTGTTTCCTGCCGTGGTATTTCCGACTGGATACCCATTCAGGACAATCGCCTGCAGGGTTCCACCCCATTCTCTAATCGACGCCATTGCCTCGATCGCCGCTTTCATGAAGGGCCGCGAGAAACCCGATGGGTGAGCTTCGACGCTCGAAGATGAACTGTCCGGACCTGGCAGCGTCAGAATAATTCTGTTCTTCTCAAAGCTCAGCGACCCGTTTGTGATTTGCGCAAGCGCTTCCGCATCCACAAACACACGCCCCTCGTATCGAATGATGCTTGCCTGCCCTTGGTGGCCTCGCACGGACAACACTTCTCTCTCTCGCTGCGACTGCGCCATTGCCATGGCCACCATCAACAGCACTACCCCGAACATCACCTGCTTATGCTTCATCATATGGAACACCGACTAGTCCCCGGATCAAAGTCGCGCACGAACTAGAAACGTGCCTCATTGTTGAGGCGGTCCTGCCACGCTACTTCCCGGCGCGGTGTATTGTGCCTGCGTAAGCGGAGGAAGGGAGGCTTCGACTTGCATATCCATCATCAAATCGATGCGACGCTCCAACTGAAAGAACTTCGTCACCGTAAGGGCCGGAAGCACCTTGTTGAACTTCTTGTAATACTTCTTCTTCAACTCAGCCAGACGAGATTCGCAGTCCAACATCTGGTCTGCCATCGCTTTGGCCTCGGCGTCGGTCACCGTCGGATACTTCTGGGCGTATTGCTTTATGACGGCAGCGCGTCGATCATCCACCTTGGACCGTTCGTATTCGTATTGCTGATAGGTCGGCCAGAATGCCGCGCCGTCTTTGTCGTTGAAATTCATTCCTGTTGTGATGAGGGTAGTCCTGTCTGCCTGCATATTGGCCCTCACTACTGCGATAGTGGAGTCGATGTTCGGCTGCTGATCTTGAGCACGGACCTGAGGGCATAATGCCAGCATCGCGAACGTAACCATGACTAATGCACAATTCTTCATCATTGAGTGAACTCCTAAGCCGCTTGTCTTGTGCTTCGCGGGCGCAGCGGCGTGGCGCGCTCGACACCTTTTTTGTGAACGGCTTCTCGAGAGGATCGGAAGCAATGCACGAGATTACGTAGGCACGCCAGTTGCCGAACTCTCTCGGAATCAAATCATGTCTTATGTTGTGGTTCTGGAATAAATCTGGTTCCGCACCACCACACCGTGACCAGAGACGGGCACGCGGACCTCATCTGGTCACGCCTGGGGCGATTCGAAGATCTTCTGTTCCCGTGCATAAGACTATTCGCGGAGCACTATTCGCCGTGCGACGCCTCTACTGCCGGATCGAGCTTCGCTGCGATTGTCCTCGGCGCCTCGCCCTTCCTCATAACGATCATGCACATGGCTCCCACTCCTGCCCAGAAGACGGTGCGCGCACGTCGGCACAGTGCCAGCGTCAATCCGGTGGTACTCGTCACACCAAACATCTTCGCAATGAGCATACTTCCACCTTCGTAGGTCCCGAAGTTGCCGGGGTTGAAGGCGCCCACTAGGTTGATCACCTTCGTCAGGCTTTCCACGATGAACGCGCCGCCTACAGTGAACCCTGTTCCCATAAACCGCAAGATGATGTAAACCTCCAGGACTGCCAGCATGTGCCATAGGAGATTGAAGATCAGTGTTGCCCAGAACGCGACTGGCGCTTCATCACGAAAGCTCAGGAGGTTGTCTTCCGCCGAGTCAATGATCGGCTGTTTGTCGCTGACCCAATTGTGCAGCCGCGGCAATCGGCCAATCGCACGGGCCGCATTTCCGACCAACTGCCATCGGTTTCTAAGGGCTACAGCCGCCAAGATCACCAACGACACCAGCACCGAAATGAGCACCGCTGCATACAGTCGCCACCTAACGGAAACCGGGGCAATCATGAGAATGGTCGAGACGCCCAAGACCGTTACCAGTACGGCGCTGAAGCTATGCAGTCCCCCGTCAATGGCTCCGGCTGATAATGCATTGGATACGGGCACTGCGCGACCCAAAAGCGATATGCGCGTCCCCTCCCCAACCACCTTTCCGGCCACACCAAATTGCCCGAACGCGTCCGAGATCAATTGCGCGACAAAGCTGCGGGACCACGAAAGTTGACTAATATCGCAAGTAAACGCCTGTCTCCAGGCGCACGTCTTGATGAACTGAGAGAAGCCTCCCAGAATCATGATCAGAGCCAGACCCCAGCCGACGGTCTGGAGTTGTTTCCACACGACCCCCGGGCCGGTTCGAAACACCAAGTAGCTCAGTAGTCCAAGGCCGAGCAGAGCTGCGAGAAATCGGAGAGAGAACTGAGCGAGAGACTGTAGTCTGGGAGCGCTAACACCCTTGCGTGCCTGCTTGAGGATGCTAGCCTTCCTCGGTTTGTGCCCCTGCTGGATCTCAATCGGCGCACATTCATTAACTGAGTTACCAGCTCCCATGTCGCTCTCCCCATTTCCAACCGATTTACGTGCCTGGACATTGAGGAACAGCAGATGGATTGCCAATCGGGATGTCCGTTCAAGGGCGTCAATTTCGCTTATTTCCCTGGAGCCGACCTGAATTCGGCGTGCCCTGCGTAGGGCAGTGCCTCAATTTGGGCAGAGGCTCGAAGGACAAAGACCACAGACATTGTGGTGCTACAGGGAGATATCGTTCGGTTTCGATTGGCACATTGCATGCAAACTGTAGAAAGTTCATGTGCGCACGCAAAGCCCGTCGGTGAAGTAGGGGTGCGCGGCACTTGATCCCAGCTCTCCCCAAGCAGTTACGGATCAAGTCACCCGCACCTCATCCGACGGTGTTTTGGTCGGCAAGCGCGGCGTTTAACTCACCATGTCACACATCGCGGCGGCTCTGAAACCACGGTCGGTATTGATCGCAACGGATTTCTCTGAGGCTTCTGAAAAGGCGCTGCGCTATTCTCTGGCGCTCGCCCGGTTCTATGAGTCGAAGTTTTGCTTGGCGCACGTCGTGTCCTCCCTGGGTCCGGCTATGGCTGGCCCTGGAGCAATTGCTGCCTGTGAAGAGGCAGTATCGCGCGAGGCCGCGGCTTTGGAGGACTCGCTGATTCACAGCGGGGCTCTTACTGCAATTCAACACAAATTTGTCGTTCGGCAGGGTGAACTATGGCCGGAACTGCGCGAGATCATCCGACAAGAGAACGCAGATCTCCTCGTCGTCGGCACACACGGACGACACGGCATTGCCAAGCTGTTCTTCGGCTCCATTGCAGAGCAGATTTTCCGCCAGGCAGATTGTCCAGTCCTGACCCTTGGGCCGCACACCGATGGCCTTCCCTGGTTTGGAATGTCCTCCACGAACCGCACATTCCTGTTTGCAACAGACTTCGGACCGGCATCTCTCCACGGCTTGCCGCAAGCCATTGCGGCTGCCAATCAGTTCGGAGCCAAGCTCGCCTTTCTGAGTATTGTGCCAGCCGCGCCGTCACACACTGACGAAGCTCTGACGGACTGGCAAGAGGATGCGCGCATGAGAACCGTGCAGCGGCTGGCAAAACTCGCCGAAGATACCGGGCTCGACACGAGACCTCAGTTGTATGCCGAATTCGAATCAGGGCGGCCGGTAAGCGAGAAGATCCTCGAAACTGCTGAGAAACTGCGGGCGGACCTTATTATTATGGGGCTCCATGATTCCGCCCACACCGGAATAATCTCGCACATGGATCTTGCCACTACCTATGATGTGGTTTGCCAGGCTCGCAGTCCCGTACTTACGGTGAACTGTTCCTCAGGGTATGACCTTCGAGCGCGACCGACCAAAGTAACAGCTTCGCCTTTGCCCGGGACCGATGTGATCCGCAGTAACGGGTTCGGAGCGAAGTGGTAGACGGGTGCGTGACTCGCCATCGACCAAATGAGTGACCGCGGCGAACAGAAGTCCAATGGAGACTCCCGACATCAGCATGCCAACCATGCTTTCGAGCGGGCCCAACAGCCGCCATTTTGATGGAAGGATCACATCCCCATATCCAACGGTCGCATAGCTGCTCGCCGAGAAGTAAAACGCCGATTCCCAAGACGGAAGGCAAAGCGAGCGATAGCAACTCGCCCACAGCAGAATAACGATTCCGTGCAGAACGATGACCGCAACCGTAGTTTGCATGACGAGCGCGGCGCAGCGAAACACCCGCACCTTGTGGGTCTCTCGTGGAATGCTTCTTATCCAAATAATGAGAGCAGCGGCGCCACCACACTGCAGAGATAGCGTAATCAAGACGAGGAGAACGGCGGCACCAGCTTGTTGAAGCAGAGTCATCGTACGAGATCGCTCCTCTTAATTCACGAACTGCGCGCTATCTGGGTTAACTCGTTTTCCAAAGGCAGATGTAATCGGCATTGTGAGAGACACTGCCTGGTTCTCTTCGGGCCGATCATCTAACAGCGCACAATGTTGTCGCCGTGAATACCTCTCGTCGCGTTGCGCGTATCCACCACCAAAGATGCCTGCCGCGCGATAGAGGCGTAATCGTAATCCGAGTGGTCTGTGACGATCAGCACGCAGTCGTATTTGGAGACGTCGTCCACGGGCACGCATTTCATCTGAAGATCGTATTTGCGTCCTTTGCCGATAAAAGGAAAATAGGGATCGTTGTAGCTGACTTCAGCGCCATCATTCTGCAGCAGCTCAATAATGGTCAGGGCAGGAGACTCGCGCAGGTCATCGATGTCTTTCTTGTAAGCCACGCCGAGCACCAGCACTTTGGCGGCTTTCAGAGCCTTCCCCTGCTGATTGAGAGCTTTGCTGACGGAAGAGACCACGTGATAGGGCATGGCACTGTTGATCTCTCCGGCCAGTTCGATGAAGCGTGTCTGGAAATCCCACGCCTTCGCCTTCCATGACAGATAATACGGATCGACGGGGATGCAATGTCCGCCGAGGCCGGGGCCAGGGTAGAAAGGTTGAAAACCGAATGGCTTGGTCGAGGCGGCCTCGATGACCTCCCAAATATCCAATCCCATGCGCAATGACAAAAGCTTCAATTCATTGACCAGGGCGATGTTCACGCAGCGGTAGATGTTTTCCAGCAGCTTCGTCATCTCGGCGACAGCCGGTGAGGACACCGGGACGACTCGGTTGAAGATTGTCCCGTAAAGCGTCGCAGCCACTTCTGAGGCTTGGGAATTCAGGCCCCCTACGACCTTCGGGATGTCACGACGCGCGATGCTGTCATTGCCTGGGTCCTCTCGTTCCGGAGAAAAGGCGACAAAAAATTCATCCTCTCCGTTCGCCGTTGCGCCGCGGGCGGCCTTCAAGCCGCAGCCATTGCCCTCCTCCAAGATTGGAACAAGCACTTCCTCCGTAGTGCCGGGATAGGTCGTGCTCTCGAGGACAACCAATTGACCGGCACGTAAATAGGGTGCTATGGCCTTGGCGGTATTGGTAATAAAACTGAGATCCGGCTCTCGATATTCGTCCAGAGGTGTGGGCACACAGATGATGATGGCATCCATTTCGGTCAGGCGCGAAAAGTCTGAGGTCGCAGAGAAACCTTGCGAGCCCGCCGCCTGGATCTCAGTAGGTGGAATTCGACAGATGTAGGATCCACCGGAGCTGAGAGTTGCGACCTTATGCTGGTCGATGTCAAAACCGGTTACTCGAAATTTCGCTTCCGTGTAGAGCAAAGCAAGTGGCAGGCCGACGTAACCGAGACCTATTACCCCTATCCGCGCTTGGCGAGTTTCAATTCTGGTTTTCAGCTCTGAGAATAGGCTGGCAGCGCTGGTGCAAGTAATCATGATCATCTCCTCTATGAAAAAATCAATTCCCATGGCTAATGGGTGTAATGAAAATCTGCGGTCGTTAGTTCATCTGCTGTCGTCGGCTCGACTGCTGGAGGGGATTCCCACTTAATCAGCTTCAAATCCAGCACGAAGATCGAATAGATCACCGGGACAAGCAGCAGAGTCACAAACGTCGCGATAGTAAGACCACCGATCTGGGCGTAGCAGAGTGGTTCCCAGAGGGGCCCTCCGTGAATGGCCAAGGGTATGAGCCCAAGCACAGTCGCACCCACCGTGATCATCACGGGGCGCAATCGCACGATGCCGGCATCGAGCAAAGCTTCTCGCAAGGGCTCTCCTCTTTCATGTGCTTCTTCGATGAAGTCGAAGAGCACGATAACGTGACTGACGATTACGCCGACCAGACTCGCGACTCCCAGGAAGCCCATAAATCCGAAGGGTTGTCCCATGACCACCAGTCCCGCAAGAGCTCCTGTCATTCCGTATGGGATTGCGGCGAAAACCAGAAGCGGCTTGACGGCGCTTCGGAACTGCACAACCAACGCAATGTAGATCAGCAGTACTGAGATCGCCATGACCACACTAAGTTCCTTGAAACCTTTCTGCTGTTCGTCGTATTCGCCGCCGATCTCGAGGAAATAGCCGGGAGGCAGGTTCTTCTGGAACTCCTTGATTTTCGGCAGCAGCGGCGTGAGCACCTGAGACGGTAAAACACCCGGAATCGGAAACGCGGATACCGTAACCGTCCGGAATTGATTGCGGCGCTTGATTTTCGATACCGCCATTTCCGTTGTGACGTTTGATACCTGTCTCAGCGGTACGTGCTGATTGCTGGATAAAGAGTAGACGTATGCATTTTGAACGTCAGATAGTCCGGCACGGTCCTCCATGCGCAAGCGAACTGCAATGGGGATTTGCTTGTCAGCTTCCCGGTAAGTTGAGACAGGTAATCCACTCTGCGCCGCGGCAGATGACAGAGCTATGTCCAGATTTGTGATGCCGGAAAGGTTGGCGCGGTCGGGGTCGACTTTCAGCCGGACATTCATCGCAGGCTCTCCCCAGTCGTCTCGCACCCGAGTCGCATTTGGCTGAGCGCGAAAGACTGCCTGGAGTTCGCCAGAAAGACGGTGCAGAACTTCTATCTCCGGACCTGAAATTCGGATAGAGACAGGAATACCGACCGGCTTGCCGGTTTCGAGTTGGCGTACATCGACCCGGGCACCCGGAACTTCGCGGCTCAGCGCCGTCTGCAGCGGGCCCACGAATTCATTGGTGAAGTGCTTGTCGGAAACCTCGACGAGGATCTGAGCATAGTTGAGCTGTTGCCGCTCGGGGTCAACGGAGAACCAGAACCTGGGACCCCCGCCACCGGCAAACGTGGTCAACGATTTCAGAACACCTTTTCGATGATGTTCGTTTCCAAATCGTTCGGACTCTTGCCGAATGACAGTTTCTGCTCGTTGCGTAACCGCGTCCGTCGCGCCTAGCGGGGCGTCGGGCGGAAGCCAGACATCGACATATGACAGGTACGACAGGTCCTTGGGGAAGAACTGCGGCTTCAGCATTCGGAAAAACACTCCGCCCAACACCAGGACAATGAGCGAGCCGGCGAACGTACCCCAACGATGTCTGAGCGCGAAATTACCTACCCGGTAATAGAGTGCCGGGAACCCGTGCTGCCGCCGCTCCGACATGGGTGGCTCCAGGCGCTTGGGTGGCTTGATCAGGTAATACGCAATCAAGGGCATAAAGGTGAAAGAAACAATGACGGACGCGATCAGCGTGCATGTCATCACAACCGGCAGGCTGTAAAGGAAAAAGCCCGTATCGCCGGTCAGCATCAGGAACGGGAGGTACGCGACGATGTTCGTGATGGTGGCGAATATAATCGCTTTCGCCAGTTTGGTCGGTCCAATCCAGGATGCGAGATCGGGCGGGGAGCCGGAGCCCAGCTCGCGCTTGATCGCATCCCCTGCCACAACCGGCATATCTACTAACAAGCCGAGCGCGATGATCAAAGTTGCGATCGAAACTTGCTGAATGTCAATCCCCAGAACGTGAACGATACCGAAGCTCATCGCCAGCGTCAGGGGAATGGAGGCCGCCATCAGCATGGCGGCACGCCAGTCCCAGAATCCAATCAGGGCGACGATCACGACGAGAACAATGGCCTCATAGAGACTGCCCATCAACAGACTGACAAGTTCCTTGACTTGCCGCGGCTGGTCCGAGGTGCGAGCCACAATAAGGTCGGCAGGCAGTTGCGGGCGCACGTTGGCTAGAGCTTTGTCCACCGCCGCGCCGAATTTGAAGATCTGTTCTCCTGATCGCATTTGCACCGCCAGCGTGATAGCGCGGTTCCGATGCCAAGTCCCGTTCGGCTCGCGTGACGTCAGATAGTTCAAGTAGCGTGTTGGTGTCTGATATGCGCGCGATATGTCCACCACGTCACGCAAGTAAAGTGGCGCTCCAGTAGAGGACGATGCCAGGAGCACGTTGCCAATATCCTTCGCGCTTTTGAACTCCGCGGTCGCGTCAACCAAGACATTTCGCGATTGGGTTTCGACAATTCCACCTGGAGCCGTCACATTCCTTGCGTTCAGAACGTCTTTAATCTTCGTGGGCTGCAATTTCAATGCTGCCAGCCGCGCATCCGAGTACTCCAGATAGATCTCTTCCGGCAGAACACCGGCGCGCTGAACTTTCGCTACCTCGGGTACACGTTGCAGAGTGCGTTGGACAAGATCGGTGAAATCATCCAGTTGCCGATACGAATACCGGTTGTTAGCTACTTCCGCGATACGCTCCTTAGTGACCTGAGGATCGCGAATGATAATCGGGCCCCACGCGTCGGGATGAAACTGGTACTCCTGGAGCCTCTTCTCAATGAACTGCTGTCCATACGCGCGAATTTCGTTATCCGACTTCGTCGTTGCAAAATCGATTCCGGAACAGCTCCCCTCAGACAATGAACGAACATCCTGCGCGACCCCGTCGCGTTGAGCCTGTGCAGCGAGGAGCACAAATGGCCGCTCAATTACCGCAGGTGACACGGATGCCGGGTAACAATAAAGAACGGTGACACGTTTGTTCGTATCTCCCCGGCGCTCCTTCTCGATCGCCTCCCGCACACCGCGGGCGCGCAACGCGATTTCAAGGTCCGGGACCGTCGGGCTGGCGACAGTCAGCATCAGCGCTGCCGTGTCTCCGAAGTCGCTAATCCAGGTAATCGGCCCCGCACCGTCGGGAAGATCCGTGACCTGGTTCAGTCGTTGTCCAATATCCTGAAATTCCTGCTGGGTGTTCTTAATGTTGTCCAACAACCTGACTTGCACAACAGAAATGTTGTCCTGGGTAGTGGACTCCACACGGTCCACCTTGCTGTTTCCAGTGATGGCTTGCTCGACTTTGCGTGTGACCAACTGCTCGACCTTGTCTGCGGAAATCCCCGGCCAGGGGGTAATGGCCAGTGCGATTCGCACAGGTATGTCGGGATCTTTCCGCTTGGGCATATTCATGTAACCAAATACGCCCCAGGCAAGCGTGGCGAACAAGGCGACCCAGGCAATCTGCCGGTTGTTGACAAAGAAGCGTGCGATATTACGACTGCGATTGGGGTTCTCGGATTTCATTGAAGGACCTCGATCGGCTGCCCATCCTTCAGCAGATTGGCGCCAGTGGTGATGATGCGATCGCCTGGGGTTAGCCCATTGAGTACGGTTATGTCGGTTCCAGTGACAGACCCGATTTCCACGCTGTGGAGGCGAGCCACTTCTCCGGCACTCGAGCCTGAAACAACGAACACGCCATATTTGCCATCTTTCGCTTGCACGACTGCGGAAAGTGGCATCAGCAGCGCTGACGTTCGACTTGCGCTGTCGGCATTCGCGAATTGCAAGGAGCCGATCATCCCCACCTTCAACAAGTGATCGTGATTCGGGATAGCGACTTCGACCTCGAAATTACGCGTGATCGTGTCCGCCGCCGATGACATGCGGCTGATTCGCGCATGAAATGTGCGGGTGGGGAACGCGTCGATGGCAACATCCACCGGCTGGCCTACCTTTACCGAACGGACAACCGTATCGGGCACTCCCACCACGATCTTTACGGTGTCGGTTTTGGCCAGCGCGAATGCGGGAACGCCCGGCCCGACGAACGCGCCTAGCTCGACGGCTTTCTTCACGATGTCGCCGTCAAAGGACGCAATCAGAGAAGTGTCGCGCAGAGCGATTTCCGCCTCGCTCGTCAGAGCCCGAGCGGATTTCAACTGCTCCTGGCTGGCATCGTATTGCGCGCGAGCCGAATCGAAATCCGGTTTCGTAAGGCTCTGAGAATCGTAAAGATGCGTAGCGCGATCAAAGTCGAGCTTTGCTTTCTGTGCGACGGCTTCCGCGGCCGCAGCCTGCGAGGACGCCTGGTGTACCTTGTCCTCGTATTCGGAGGATCGGATGCGGACGAGCACGGCTCCCCGGCTGACACGATCCCCTTCCGCAATATCGCGCAACCTGCCATCCTGGCCGCGCACCTGTTTAAGCGAAATGACGTAGCCGGGAATCCGGAACGCTAATGGAACTTCCGAATCAGGCGTCACTACCGCCGAGAAACGCAGGCCGTCGGCGCTGAAGCCGGCTTGCTTCTCAATAGCTTGAGCCTGGACGCCCTGAGGGGGTTGATTGAGTGGCTTATTCGAGGCACAGCCGGCCATGACCAGCGCTAATCCAAGTGTTGCGATTGTGGTTCTCACGTTTATTCCTCTCCCGTCGCGCGGCGCAAATCTGCCAGGGAACTCCAATAAGAAGAAAGCGCCTGCTGATACTGAAAAGCGGTTTCCGAACTTCGAGCCTGAGCCTGTAAGAGATCTCTTACCAGTGCCGCTTGTTCTTGATACTTATTGCTGGTGACGCGGAATTCTTCGGATGCGGCCTCATGACCGGTGCGGGTAGCCTTCAGCAATAATGCGGACTCTTTCCACTTGCGGTATTTCGCAGCGACTTCAACCCCGATCTGCGATTCCGCCTCTTGTGCACCGTTGTGCGCCTGAGCCAGGGCGTTGGATTTTTCGCGTACGCGATTGTGCCGCCGTCCCCAATCAAATGGTTCCCAAGTCATCGCAAAGCCGGCCACACCGACATTCGTGGGAAGGACCTGCACGTTCTGGACCCCCTGGTAGCTAACCGCGAGACCAAGGTCCGGTATGTATTCGGCCTTCGCAATGCGGCGGTCGTACTCGGCTTGTTTTTCCTTGAGATGAGCCTGGCGGATCTCAGGCCGATTCTCTGACGCCTGCTGGCGCGCCTCCTCTAGACTCAGGGTTGTCGTGTCCTCCTCAGGAATGGAATCAACCCGAAAGGGAGTTTCAAGATCCCTGGCCAAGAGTTGATTCAGGTGTTCGTGCTGCGTGGCGAGTCCGTTTTCCGCAACCGACAAGTCATACTGCGCCTTGGCCAAACGCGCATCGACCTCCAAGGCATCTCCCTTGAGCACGGTTTTCTCTGCGATGTAACGCAGCGTAACCCTTTGCGCCTCTTGCAGCGTCTTCACTGCTTCCTCCGCCGCATCCACCGCGGCTTGAGTCGCTACTAGCTCGACGTATGCACTCCGCACTTCGGCCGCGATCTTCTGCCTCTCGGCGCGAACGTCTTCTTTCGCGATCTCGCGCCCCAGTTCCGTCGCGCGAATCCCCAATCCGATCTTGTACTGCTGTGTTAGCGGCTGATCGATGCTGCCGTTCAAGAAGGCTGTCAATCTGGCCGGCGTGTGAACCTTGGCATCCGTTGACGGAATAGGGCCAACTCCCGGATAGGTCCCGAAGGTTCCCTTCGCGAATGTGAAGTCGAACGGCTGCAGCAGTTCGCCACCGAGGACCGAAAATTGAAAATGTGGCAGCCGCTTGCTGCGCATCGTGCTCACCTGGAAGTCATACTTCTGCGCTTCCAACCCTGAGTTCTTTACGAGCCGATTGTTCGAAAGTGCAGTGGAGACTGCGTCGTCAAGCGTAAGAAGCGGGACGTCCTGCGTAGCTTGTTGAGCAAGCGACCCGATCGGTGACACAAACGCAAGAATCGTAAGTAGCAGTGCGAGATGGTTCGATTTCATCATTTCTTCTACCTGGACTTCTGCTAAGGCCCGACGGCACCTTGAACTTGAGCAATCGTCTTGTCGCTCGTATGCACCAAGAATGCAGGTGCCGTGCCAACCTGGAACTGCTTGCAAGTTCTTGAATCAGAAGTGCTGGGGGCCAAGAATGCTAAAGAATGCCCAGATCTGGTCGATGGGCGCTGCCCTCATGCGGGCACTTGGCTTAGTGGCGAGCATTAGCAGAAGAATAAGGATAAGGATAAGCATAAGGATGAGGATCAATGTTCCGGGAGACGCTCACAGCTCAGTTGAGGCTCGCAGTCGAGCGATCCGCTGATGAGCGGTAGATATAGATAGTCACGCGTGGTTCCGGACGGGGTTAAGCACACGAGGAAAACAGAATGCCCGCGAGCATTCCCCACTTAATCTCGTTGGCAGTGCCCGACACGGTGCTCGATGGCTCGTTGCGTGTACTTGATCATCGGCGGCGATGCCCCTGTCCAACCGAATTACCAGGCGTTTTGTATAGGCGACCTACTCTTCCCTATAAATGGAGCTGAAGCCGTTCGCAAACGTCCCGGGAATACGAAGTCTCGGCAACGAAATGAGCTCCGAGCCTCTTCACAAACAAAAGCACCTCTTCCCCGATGGCGTCGATAAACATCACGTCCGTAAGATCGACAATCAATTCCAGTTTGCTATCGCAGCGCGTGACGAGCGTGCGGACTTCCTCAGCTCCCGCGCCGGTGAATCGCCCTTCGAGCCGGCAAATCAAAGCACCGTCTAATTCCTGTTTTTGTACACGTAGCATGATGGCCTCTCTTACATCAGTTGGCAGCCATAAATCTCTGGCTAGGGTCATCCTTGCAGCTGTTTTGCCAGAAGTTCCGAGCGCAACCTATTGAGATTGAAAGGTTTTTCGAGTGTATGCCGCCCTGAACAACGGGCAGTGCCAGCATGAGGGCAGGTTCGCGGCAAGCATCAGAAGGGGCTGAAGCAGCCGCCTTACAGAGTTGAAAGAAGGGCGGAAGCCGGACTGTCTGCTGTCAGGCCGAATAATCAGCGCGAGTGATGCTTAGCTTGCGCATCTTGTTCTGCAGCGTAGTTCTCTTAAGTCCGAGGCGCTCTGCCGCTCCACCTTGACCGGCTATTTTTCCGGACGCGCCTTTCAAAGCATCGAGGATCGCCTGCCGCTCTGCTTGCTCGAAGGTCGAGGCGGCCGCAATAACAGTGCGGCCAGCGGATCTATTCAGCTCCGCTCGTGGCACATTTAATTCGTCGCCTTGCGTGAGGATCACGCAGCGCTCAATAAAGTTTTCCAGCTCGCGGATATTTCCTCGCCAATCGGCATTCACCAGAGCCTCCATCGCGGGTCTCGGGACCGACCGGATGCGCCTTTGCATACGCCGGGAGAAGCGCGAAACAAAGAAGTGGACCAGCAGAGGAATGTCTTCGCGCCGTTCGCGCAGCGGCGGGATTTCGATGGGAAACACGCGCAACCTGTAGAAAAGGTCCTCGCGAAACTGATTATTGCGGATCATGCCTTCCAAATCGCGATGCGTGGCCGCAATCAAACGAACATCAACCTTGATGGTCCTCGCACTTCCCAACCGTTCAAACTCCTGTTCCTGGAGGGCGCGCAGGAGTTTCGGCTGCAAATCCAGGGTGATGTCGCCGATCTCGTCGAGAAAGAGAGTGCCATGATCCGCCAACTCAAACCGGCCCTTCTTTTGCATCAGGGCTCCGGTGAAAGCGCCCTTTTCGTGGCCGAACAGTTCACTTTCCACCAAACCCGAAGGAATCGCCGCGCAGTTCAGACGAACAAATGTGCGCTCACGCCGCGGGCTGAGATTATGAAGCGCTCGGGCCACCAGTTCCTTGCCGGTGCCGGTCTCACCATGTAGCAGTACCGTGGAACTCGTTGGTGCCACGATCGCGACTTGGTCCAGCACCTTGCGGAGCGCCGCGCTCTTCCCGACTATGTCCTCGAAGTTGTACTCAGATTCGATTTCCGATTCAAGGTAAAGCTTCTGCTCTTCCAGATCGTCGCGCGACGCGCGGAGCCGTCCGTAGGCCAGAGCATTCTGGAGTACCAGTGACGTCTGTGTGCCGATCTGCGACAGCAGGTCCCTGTCCGCCTCATTGAATCCATTCGCCTTGCGGCTGCACATGGTCAACAGGCCCAAGGGACCGTCGGCTCCCATCAGTGGCACCATGACGGCCGAGAGAAGAGATTCAGATCGGGACCCTTCGCGGAGGGACGCGGGTATAGCCGCATCCGTTGTCGAGTAATACTGTGGCGTCCGGAGGTGCGACCATTCGCTCCAAAGCTTCGTGGGCTCCACGACAACAATCTTCTCGAGAAAGCCCTTTCCAGTCGGGAAATCGAGAAATCTACGTTCCAAGCTGCCCGA
Organism: uncultured Acidobacteriaceae bacterium; assembly: GCA_963775845.1. GTDB lineage: Bacteria > Acidobacteriota > Terriglobia > Terriglobales > Acidobacteriaceae > Acidiflorens. Next base: position 184,313 of record CAVZKN010000004.1, read on the forward strand.
CTGCTTGTTAAAAAGCCACAATGACGTGAGATCGTTACCCAGGTGTTTGCGCATCGAACCTGCTACAGCCTGAAACAAGTCATCCGCTTCCAGCTTACTGACAATGTGATTGTTGATTTCCAGCAACAATCCGAGCCGATCTCGCTGCTTCACGACCTCTCGGTGGTACAGCTCCGCGTTATCTCTTGCCAGTGCGCACTCCAGCGCGACCGCAACGTGGGAGGCGAGGGCACTAAGCATCTCGACGTCTCCGGTCGCAAATTGCTGGCCCTGTAACTTTGGCGTCGACAGAATTCCGTAATGTTTTTGCGCGGTCGATACTGGAAACAGATAGGCGGTTCGACCGGCAACTTCGGCTGCAAAAGGAGCCAGGTCAGGATGTTCCGATATCTCCAGCGACAGGTCCGGGACAAACACCGGCTTCTGTTCGTCTAGCACTTGCGCCACCCGACCAATGCGTAACAATTTTGCTCCACGTGCAATTGCGGGAGCGTCCGCGTCTCGATCAGATTCGAAGCTATACAAACTTTCGCCGTCATCGCTCAGCACATAGAGTTCGGCCCCGTGCAATCTGGAAGTGCTGGACAAAACACCTCGCAGGCTTTGCAGGACGGCTTTTACCGTGGGCTGATCGGCTAGGGCAGTGGATGCACCCAGCAGGCTTCGATATCGATCTTCGGTGATGGTCATAGCACGTGAGTCTCTCCGCAATTCTCGGGTTACCGATGCGCGCACCGCTTGCAGCGCTCCGATTTTTGCGCCTTCAAGTATCTGCCAATCGATTCCCCACTGCAACGACATCCGGATCATCCCGCAAGAGATCCTAACCTCGGGTCTCATTCCACTTGATATTCCTATCGCTCACTCTCCAGCGGGGCCGGAACCGTCGAAAGAAGTTTGTTGATGGCTAAGTCCACAGTCCGATTCATCTCGGAGACGACCCCGGGTACATTTCGTTTGGGCACCGGTCGAGTTTCGGAAACAGCATTGCTCCAGACCGTTGCCCCAGTCGCGACCCGGGTGATTTGTGCAGACATTGCAACTTCCACCTTGACCCCGGATTCGTAATCCACTTCCTCCAGCTTTTCCAATTTCCCGCTAAAGATGTAGTCGTTATCAGGGCGCCCGTTATACACCGAAACCATGGAGTATTGACCGCTGGCGCGCAAGTGGTCCACGAATGCGCTGGTCAAAAGCGTGCGCGGATCTGCCGCCCAGCGGTGATATTCGTAGAAGCCAACTTCCTCCGGCGTCGTCCGGTAGACGATCTGGCCTTGGCGCAAATAACCCGGCGATTGGAATTCTCGTACCGCGATTGAGGTTCGGACGCTTTCTGGGGCGGGTGGATCCGGCGGAGCCGGCAAATTGAGCGTGTAGTAGGCCGGATACCTTATCTTCCCGCCACAACCGGTCAGGGCGGCTACGATCGCCAGTATCAATGCGAGCGTGTTAAGAAATTTCTTCATGTCAATTCTCCTCTCCTGACCTATTTCGGAACCTGGCGGTCCCCGGGTTGTTTCACTCTAACCAGGCTCCAGGGACGCTGCTTTAAAGAATGCGTGAACTGATTGAGATTGTCCGTCGCCTCGCGCAGGTTCTCCACCGTGTCGTCGATCTTGTAATCGTTAGCCCTCACAATGATCTGCATGGACTGCAGCAAGCCTTTGGCCTCTTCCAGGGTTGTCTGTAATTCAGCCAGATCTTTCCGCATGGGCGCGCGCAAATCCGTCACCGTGCCATTCACATTCTGAATGGTGTCATCCGCATGCTCGCTAACCTTGGCCAGTTGGTCTGTAAGACGGTCGATCTTCGGGCGCTCGTCGGCCACCAATCGAACGATGTTGTCCAGAATGGCCTGGACCTTTTCCTGATTCCGCGGCCCGGTCATCGTGTCAAGGTTGGCGAGCAGATGGTTCATGTTGCCGCTAATGTCGTTGAGTTCTCCCTGTGCCTGCGTGATCAGCGTATTAGCGCTGTCCGCAACCGTTGCTAGTTTCCCGGCAATCTCATCCAGGCTGGCCGCTTCTTGCGAGGCGACGGTGGAGTTTGGAGGGAGGCGCTTGGCGTCAATGGTGCCGGTTGTGATCGACAAGGCCGCGCTGTTCATCACGCTGACGAAGCCCAGCTTGGCCACTGATTTTTCATTCAGTGGAGTGTCCTTCTTGACTTCCAGGAGAATCTCGATTCGGGTTGGATCCCCACCCCAAGGTCGCACAGCTGTGACTTTGCCCACATTCATGCCTCCGTACAGCACGGATGCCCCGGGCTCAAGCCCTCCGGCATATCGCAAGTAAGTGCGGTATTGCACGGTGCCGCCACTATACTGCGCATTCAACAGGTAGAGGACGGTGAACGCGAGTACAGCGAAACAGCCGAGGACAAAGGCACCGACCTTTGCTTCGTTGGTCATGGTTTTGCCTCCTGAATTTGCACATACCGTTCCAGATAGGAGGCCAATGCCGGCGTATGCACCGGGTTGGCCGGCACACGGTTGAGGAACTGCCTCACGCGTGGATGCTCGTTTGCGCGTATTTCGTCTTTTGTGCCGACCGCGAGAAGCTTTCCATCGAACAGCATCGCGATCCGGTCGGCGATTCGGAAAGCGCTGGGTAACTCATGCGTGACGACCAGCGCGGTGATCTGGAACGTCTCTTTGAGAAACAGAATCAGTTCGTCCAGTTCTGCCGCCACGATAGGATCGAGCCCTGCCGATGGCTCGTCCAGCACCAAGATCTCCGGATCCATCGCCAGGGCCCGCGCTACTGCCGCACGCTTCTTCATGCCTCCCGACAGCTCTTGCGGGTGCAGTTTGCCGAAATCCGCCAGGCCCACCACCGCCAACTTCAACCAAACGATCAGGTCAATGACTGAAGGAGCGAGTGCGGTGTGCTCCCGCAAAGTGAGCGCGACATTGTCTTCCAGCGACAGTGAATTGAACAAAGCGGCGCTCTGAAAGGCCACCCCAACCGACCGTCGCAGTGTCTTCAAATCCGCCTGTGAACAGGTCGTGATGTCTGTGCCTTTGATCGAGATGCTGCCCGACTTCGGACGCTCGAGACCAAGGATTTGCCGGAGCAGTGTGCTCTTTCCTGAACCGCTGCCGCCAAGCAGAACCGTGATCTCGCCTGCCTCGATGTCAAGGTTTAAACCATCGAGCACACGTCGCCCATCGTATTCCACGACCAGATCGCGCACCGAAATGATGGACATTTAAGTCTTTCCTACGAAGTAAAAGATGGTGGTGAATATCGCATCGGCAACGATAACCAGGAACGTTGAGCGCACGACCGCCGAAGTTGTCGAGCGGCCCACAGCGTCGGGCCCGCCGCGGACACGAAGTCCTTCCAGGCATCCCACGTGAGCAACAATTGTGGCGAATGCCAAGCTCTTGATCATCGCGGCGACCACATCCCGCAACTCAATCGAGGTCAGCACGTATCGGAAATAGAGCAGGAGATCAAGGTGCGTGCTGAAGAACATAAATAGTCCACCGGCGAGAATGCCAAAGAGCGCGGCAACGATACTAAGACACGGAACGGCCACCAGTGCCGCCAGATACTTTGGCGCTAACACGAACTCCACCGGTTCGAACGCCATGACCTTAAGCGCTGAGATCTCTTCAGTCACCGTCATGGTTCCGATCTCGGCTGCAAATGCAGATCCCGATCGTCCGCTGACCGCGATGGCAGTCAGTAGCGGACCAAGTTCGCGCGTAAAGCCGACCACGACCAAATCGATAACGTAGTGCAGAGCCCCGAACCGCCGCAGTTCAGATGCTCCCTGCATTGCCAGGATGAATCCGCTGCACATCGCCATCAGGGCAACCATCGGCAGGGCGTCAACCCCGATCTCTAGCATTTGGTGAACGGCCGCTCGCCAGCGATGTCGATTTCCAACCAGGGGCAGCGCCTCCCGCATCCCGCGCAGGGTAGCCCACAACTGAATATTCAGGCTTCCGACGTAGTCGAGTTGATGAAGAGTCTCTCTGCCGGCAATTTCGAGAAGATTGGCCATCAGACCGCCTCACACCCAGAGTGGTTCATCTCCGAATGCCCTCATTGAACAGGGATAGAATGCCCGTCGCCTCAAACAGGCGATGTAAGCGATCATGCAATCCCTGCAGCCTAAGCTCGGTTTTACAGTTTCGTGCGACCTTTAACGCTTCAATCAGAGTGGCAACTCCGGAACTGTCGATATGGGTGACGCCCGACAAGTCAACGCTCACTATCCTCGGATGTGGCGCGTGCAGCAGCGCGAGAAGCCGGTCGCGCACTGCGGGAGAGGAATCGATATCAATGCGGCCCTCCAGAGCCGCGAGAGCGCCATGTTCGCTGGCAACAATGTTGATTTCCGGCTTATCGATACTCTCGTTGTTATTGCTCTGCACGGAATGGGTTCCTTTCCAGCACAATGTTCCGAGGCTCCTGCACTGTCGCGAATTCCTGATCGATACTCGCATTCGCAATTCATGTGCCGGATGTGAAGCCTTGCAAGTGTTTGAAAATCGCTGCGGTCAGTCCGCCGATAGCCCCCTGGTAGGCACTGCATGAGGGCACTGACCGCATACGGGCACAAGAGGGCAGCTGCGCCTGGATCGTGACCCTATTGCGTCATTGAACGGCCGGACAGGTTGTTCTTCACGTCCAGAACCGCGGGTCACCGCGGGCCGTTCAACATTGCGTCTAGGGAAATTGCATTCGGCCTTCAAGTGAGCTTCTTACATTCTGGGCTCAGCCTAAGCAATGCGGCCTGCGCGAGCGGTCAGACCTGCGGATCGGTTCCTGCTAAGAAGATTGTGTCAGATAGCTTCAGCGCGGGTATAAAACGCTTGTGCTATCACCGTCCTCTACGAGAACGAGACCCCATGTGGAATACTCCTCGTATGGACTTCCGCAATTTAGCCCGCGCCCGAGCTGTCTGCGCTTTCACGCTTCCGATGGGAACTCCCAGAACGCGAGCTGTTTCGTCGATGGAAAGATGAGCCACAAACCTGAGGTGAAACGTTCTCCGCAGAACCGGTGAAAGTTGTGCCGCTGATTTCATCAACCGCGCATTCAACGTAGAGGCGTGGAACTCATCCTCGGGATTGGGCCGGCGATCCACCAAAGTGTCGGACAGCGCATATGCCTGCTCTTCTCCGATTCGCGAATCCAGGGATACGTGGACATAGCGTGACCGCTTGCGCAAATGCATTCGCGCGCAATTGACAACAATAGTGGTCAGCCACGTCGAAAGTTGGGCCTCGCCTCGGAATTGGTTCAGGTGCTTGTAAGCTGCCAATAGCGCATCCTGCACCGCATCCTCCGCGTCTGCTTCGTTTTCCAAAAGTCGGTACGCGCGCCGGTAGAGAGACGGCAAGCAATGCGACAGAACCGAGAGCATCTCCACGAGTGAAGGGTTCGCCGAGTCCAGGGCGACTCCTTCACCGCTGTCAATTAATTGCTCCGCGTATCGCATGCTAAGTTTGCGCTCCTCTATCCGCACTGAAGCATGTGAAGTTCCATGCGACCCCTGGCGAGGAAGAATTTCGATTTCATCTGGATGCAGAGACAGATGCCGGAAAAGGAACCACGAGAACCGTATCGGAGCTTGTCGTTTTTAGCGGCTGCCTTGCCTGCTGACCTGCCGCTTCATCGATGTCATGTTTTAAAACGTCATGAAGCGCGCTCAGCACCTGATACTGCATCATTGCCAGTTGGTAGCTCTGCAGCAAAAGATATTCTGCCTGTCCGCGGGTAATTTGATTTGTTTGTCGGGCCTGCACAATGGCTGAGAAATCGGCCGATGTCCTGTCTGCCACTATGCTCATGGCGATTTCATAGGATTTGAGAATGTCTTGTGGGCCCAGGGGCATTTCCGGTTTGAGCGCTATCAAATCGGATACAGTGGAGTTGGATTGCATGCTTGTGCCCGTAAGAATGCTCTTCGGCTGAGGCACTTCTGCCTGGATGTTCTTTTTGTTCGGCTGGGCTGCGGCGGCCGTGTGCCACACTGTTCCAACCATCAATAGAGCAATAAGGATCTGTCGAGTTTTCATCGGTGCTCCCGGTGCGAACTGAACCTGCTAATCGATCTGCTGCTGATTACGTTCTAATCGCTGTAAGTCTTCCGCACAGCAATTGCTGCCAGCACAAGCTATTTCGAGTTATTTGTGCTCCGTGGCGGGTATTTGGCTTTCTATGGGCACCTGAAGCGACCGACCCAACATGTCGTTGTAGGTAATTGTGTTCTTTCCGACCAGTACCAGCAATTCACGCCCTCTTGCATACTTCGGCGGCAGTTCGCCCAATGGCGGCGTGTACAGTACCACGTAAATCGTGTTGCCCACTTTGACGCAAACGTCATAGCTGTTGGCATCAGGTGCACTATCGCCTTCAACCTGACGAGCGTTGACCTCGGTAATGATGGCTACTTGATACTTTGAAGTAGACTGGCCAAGAGCCGCCAACGTCAGTAAACACAGAGCGGTTACAACGATTAGCCTCCGCATCCTTCACTCCTCGCGCTCCTGCTAGTCCAGAAATCCAGACTAGGAATGACTGTTAATCAAGTCAGGAGCTTCTTCTTAACATTCGGTTGGAACGCAATCGACATGCCAATGCTCGCAGCGTCGTCGAGATTGACTTTCCGTGTTTTTGCATAGCTTTTGTTTCTGTCGGTTGCTACTCAACGCCCAATTGCGCCCACATGTGGTCACACATGCCTAATGCTTGGTAAAGAGATTTGACATTCCCTGCCCGCCCGCACTAGTGAACAGCTTGTCTTATTCGTATTTGGGGATTGGCATTGAGCTTGCATTGTCACTGCTGAGCGAGGCGGCAGCTATTGCGGGCCGAGATGGACTCCGCAGCCGACCAGTTCGGAGCGCCCGGCAGAACGCGCACAACCCCCGCGCGGTACGGTTCCGTTTTGCGGCCTGTGGCTGCCCCTCACACACTTGTTCGGATCTCTGGATACGAGAGCAACTATGACAGCAACTGACACGCTACCGGGCGAATCGAACCCGCAGATCATCTCGCCGATCACTAACTTAATCTGTCCACAATGCGGGGGAAGAATGTCGGAATTCCAATGTGAAGGAAGATGCCGGAGGAACTGGCTAGCCGAATGGGAATGGGCACATCAGGCGACAAGAAAGCCCGGACCCCGGCTCCCAAGCCATGCCCGGCGCATGCGCTGAGCTATCTCGCGTTCATATTCACGATCTTGGTTTCTCGAACACTGTGCTTCCATCAACGTTCTTCTTCGGTGGAGTTCGTCCTGGATGCGGGTGCTAATGGAATGCGACGAAAACTCTTCTTACAAGCACTCGATCGATGTCGTTAACCAGTTGGAGAAAGCAAGGGCGTATTTGAGTCTACAACGATGCGGCCGACCCGCTCAGGTATCTAGACGAAGCCGAAGTCAGAAAAGAAGAACGAATGAAAGCTCACTGCAGGCATCAGTGCAGTCCATTTTCCGAGGGTTCCCACCGACGTCGACATAAAGCGATCGCAAGAGTGACTGTAATCCGACCCCAAGACTTGGGCCCCAGGTCAGCCGGAAGCGGATCGTTGGGTTTGTAACCCAACGATCTGCCCAAGGCACACTCCTCGCACGCAAAATTTCCCACGTTATTCACTGAGGGTTGTAATTGAAGACTCCGTTGTTCCAATAGCCGCCCTGATAACCGACACCGCCATAGCCGAAACCTTTCTGGCCAATTAATCTGTCCATTCTGTGGCCTTATTCGTCGACAGTCGTTGGTGTTCGTGCTCCGCTCACAAGACAGCGTGTGACCGTCTGACACCTTCCCGGCCGGACAGCGCGTTTCTGAGCAGCACCAGTGTTGAAAGAGGCAAGGAACGGACTACGACGGGACGATATGATTTAATGGGCGGGCGTGGACATTCCGCCTGCCAATATTAATCAAACAGAACTTTCGGGGGCGGAAGACTGCGCCGCATCGATGGCGAAGGGTGCGGCGGTCGAAATGGATCTCGGGCCGGAGAGCCGACTTCTGCCCGAAATGCTCGGCGAAGAGCTTTGGCAGGCGGCCCGTGCTGAACTGGTCGAGTTAAGCAAGGCAGAGTTTGCCGAGGCCCTTGAAACGATAGGAGCTAAGGACAATTTCGGTCTCGACCCGGGGAAGCAGCCCAACGAGCGGCAGCGAGAACTGTTCTGGCGGGCTCTGCATCTGGAGGAACTTGCCATAGCGCGCGGATGCGCACTGGGGCGAGAGTCCGCGTGGCGGCGCTTTCTTGCGCAATATCGGGAACAGCTGACCAGAGCCGCTGTGGAGATGACAGGATCGGCGGCGTTGGGCGAAGAGTTGGCGAGCGCGCTTTACTCCGAGCTATTTGGGCTGACGGAACGCGAAGGCAAGCGCTGGTCTCCATTGCTTCGATACTCGGGGCGAGGATCGCTGATGGGATGGCTGCGTGCGATCCTGGCGCAACGCCGCGTGAATCAGTACAGGAAGACCGGCCGGGAAACCGAACTAGGTGAGATCGAACCAGCGGCGCGAGCCTCCGAGCAGATTGAGTTCAAACAATTAGAGGATTTGCGGGCGGCGATCAAGATGACGCTGAGCGCTGCTTCCGCGGAAGAGCGCTTCGTGCTTTCCGCCTACTACCTGGACCAGCATACCCTCTACGAGATAAGCCGCGTGCTTCGAGTTCATGAAGCGACGGTCAGCCGCAAACTGAAGCGCGCAACCGAACATCTGCGAAAAGAGCTGTTGCGGACTCTGAGAGGGCGTGGCCTGAGCCGGCGCGCGGCAGAGGAGGCGCTCGGGATCGATCCCAGGGATGTGGATATCAATCTGCGCAGGTTGCTGCAAGAATCTGCGGGCGGCGCGAACTCTAATAAGGCCGATCGTAATAAGGAACGACAAGAGTGAACTGGAATTTCCAACTCGGGATGCATCCTGACGCTGACCAGCTCAGTGTGTTCGTCGAGGGCGCAGCTACGTCGCGGGAGCACGAGCAGATGCTGGCGCACCTGGCCGAATGCGCGGAGTGCCGGAAGGCTGTATTTTTCATGCAACCGCACGAGGAGACGCAACGAGCTACGCGGATTCCAGTAAAAGGATGGTTGTGGGGGCGGCTCTTGCCGGTCGGGCTGCCGGCGGCGGCACTGGCGTGCGGACTGGTTGCGGTGTTGATTTATCTTCGGCCCCATGGAGCCGCTCCTTCGGCCCCGCAACAGGTTGCGAGTTTACGAAAGCCCGAAGTGATTCTTCCGCCCACGGCGGTTGCGCCCAGTGCCGATTCAGAGATGGATCAACGATCCAGATTATCCAGAGGCGTCGTAGCGGCGAACGATCTTTCAAGGCGGGATGCCTTGAAATTGCCTACCGTGAATCTGCCCAGTTCAACGGGCGGGCAAGCGGCAGCAAAAGTTGCTGCTCCTGAAACGACTACGGCCAATCTTTCTGCCAATGCTCCGGTTGGGCATGCGGGGGGATCCGCGGGCGGTGTGATTGGCGCGGTCTCGCCCGAATTGCCATCGAATGGCCGGAATTTCGACAGGCTGCAGAATTTCGCGAAGCTGCAGCAAATCCCGGCACCCTCAGGCGCACAGGACGCGGTATCACAAAATAGTTCAGCCAAGAAAAAAGACCTCGGCGGATTGATGATTGAGCAAGCGGGCGTGCAGGACAAAACGCTCGCCGGAGTCTCCGGCCGCATCACCGACCGAAGCGGCGCCGTCGTCTCGGGGGCGAGTGTATCTGTGCGTGATGCAGCCGGCAAGACGCGACAGACAACGACAAGTGCAGATGGCAGCTTCGATCTGGCCGGGCTGCCGGCTGGGCGGTACGAGTTAACAGCCACAGCAAGTGGCTTCAAGACAGTCGAACAATCGATCGAATTGAATCCGAGCCAGCTTGCGATGTTGGAGCCGGTGCTTGATGTGGGGAAGGCATCAGAAACGGTGGAGGTAGCGAGCGCTGCGGCGCAGCTCCAAACCGAATCGGCCAATGTGAGCCAAGTCGATGCGGGCCAGGTCGTCGCGGAAATGTCCAGTGTGGGCCGGGTCACCGCGCTACCGTCCGGCCTGCCGGTTGCAGAAACCGTATCGCACGGCAAGCGGTTTCTTTCTCTCGATAACGCGGGCAATCTCTTCCTCAGTCGCAATGGGGGGAAGAAGTGGAAAAAGATCAATCCGCAATGGACGGGCAAGGTAGTCCGCATCGAGTTGACGCCAGCCTACTCGACTGAGGCTCTATCGAAGCCGAACGAGACCTTGGGCAAGGCGGGCAAGGTCGAGGTCTTCCTGCTAGCTACGGACGCCGGCACGGTTTGGACCAGCAAAGACGGGGCGCACTGGCACCAGCAGTAACTTCCCAAAAACCTTCAAAAAATATTCTGCAAGACTCCCAACCAGGCGCGAACTCCGATTGAGCGAGCAGAGCGCGGCGCGCTCAGAAGAGGGCCGCGTCAGTCCTCATCGGTTTCAGGCGCTCGCGGTGTCAACACTGGTGTCAACACTATCGAGTGTCTCGGAGGATTCCATGATTTACGGCAAATGGCAGCAGACGGCGATCAGATTCACGCTTGTGCTTGGCGCCGCATTTCTTACCATGCTCGGATTCGTTTTCCAGGAGCCGTTTCAGGCAGCCTCTCATGTGTCCTCGCCGGTTGCGACTTACTCGCAAGGCAGATTGCGGCTGACGATTCCTTACCAAGCCCTGCATGCAGGAGCAGGACGATTCACGGTGGAGGTCCTGGATCCGGAAGATCATGCCCTCGGGCACGCTGAGCAGCAAGTAAGAATCACAGCTCGAACCGGCCAGTTGCAGAGTGAGGTAGAACTGGAAAAGCCTCTGTCTATTGACGATCTGGTGTGGCATCGAGTTCGGTACCGTTTCGAATACGACGATGCGACAAGGCCCGATCTGGAAGGAACGGAATCGATCTCCCAGATCCTGAGTCGGCCGGTCATTCACATTTTGGGGCAACAGTCTTATATCGCCGGAGGTCAGGCGGCGGTGCGCGTGATTGTTACAGACACAAGGGATGAGGCGATATCCGGACGCGGTTCGGTGCAGATCGAATTGCTGGACGCGGACGACAAACCGGCGGATGGCAAGCCGCGCGTCCTTTTCTCGGGTCGCTTGAATCGGAATGGAACTACGGAAGCGCAGTTTCGCTTTCCTGCCGGTGTGATTGGGAGTTACCGGCTGCGCTATGTTGCCGACACGCCGATCGGGTCGACGGAATTTACACAGGACGTACGCCTGGAGGATAAGGTCTCGATTCTGCTTACTACGGAGAAGCCACTCTACCAGCCGGGGCAGAGGATTCATGCGCGGGCGCTCGCGCTAGACCGCTCGGAGCATCAGGCGGCAGCGAAGCGCGCGCTCACGTTTGAAGTGGAAGATTCTCGCGGTAACAAAGTCTTCAAGAAAGCGACTGCGACCGACCAGTTCGGAGTGGCATCGGCTGAATTTGGCTTGGCCGACGAGGTCAACCTGGGGACGTATCATCTGCGCGCGTTGATGGGAGAGGCCGATGCGCCCAGCAATACGGCTGAGATCGCGCTTAATGTGGAGCGATATATTCTGCCGAAATTCAAGGTTGCCGTTGAATTTGCGGACGAGAAAGGTGGCAAGAAACAGAAGCGCGGTTATCAACCAGGCGATCATGTTACGGGCACGGTGCGCGCCAACTACTTTTTCGGAAAGCCGGTGGACCACGCCGAACTCAGCATGAAGGCTTCGGCAATGGATGTGTCGCTGTTTGAGGCCGCATCAGCCACTGGGAAGACGGATTCCGACGGTTCGTATCATTTCGACCTCACATTGCCGAAATACTTTGCCGGGCGGCCGCTTAACCACGGTGCGGCTCGTGTGTTGATTGAGGCGACGGTGAAAGATTCCGCTGGGCATTCGGAGACTAGCGGGCAGCCGATCACGGTGAGCGATTCGCCGCTGTTGATCACTGCGATTCCCGAGGGCGGCACACTGGTCCCTAATCTGGAGAACGAAGTTTTCATTCTGACTTCCTATCCGGACGGAACTCCGGCGAAGGCTGACGTGACGGTTCGATCCTCATTGAATGAGGATCAACATGCGTTGACCGATGATGGCGGGATTGCCGTAATCGCGATCAGGGCCAAGGGAGGCAAGGAGGCGTTGAAGATTGAAGCCAGGGATCAGGAAGGAAATCAGGCGTCGAGCAAAGTAGAATTGGAGGCCCGCGAGGGAGAGGATCAGATTCTTCTACGCACCGAACGTGCCGTCTATCGTACCGGCGAGCGCATTCGACTGAAGGTATTTTCGACTAAGGCGCGCGGGGCGGCGTACGTGGACATTGTGAAGGAAGGCCAAACGGTGCTCACCCGCGATCTCGATCTTGAAAATGGCCAGGCGGAACTATCGCTTACGGCCACGCCTGAGATGGCGGGGACGGTCGACATGAGCGCGTATCTCTTCGGCAGAGACGCACGTCCGGTCGGCGATCACCGGCTGCTGTTTGTGCAACCGGCCAACGAACTGAAAATCGAGACGGTCGCGGACGCCTCGGTCTACAAACCCGGCGGCGATGCGCGCATCAAGTTTCGCGTGACCAACTCGCATGGCGAAGGCGTCCATGCTGCGCTGGGCTTGCAGGTGGTGGATGAGGCCGTGTTTGCCCTGGCGGAAAAGCAGCCGGGCTTTGCCAAGGTCTTCTTTTATCTGGAACAGGAGGTCATGAAGCCCCGGTATGAGATCCACTCGATCGGCATGCCTGAGATTGTGGAGCCGGCTGAGAAGTCGCAGGCCGAACAGCGAGACCGGGCGGCGCGGGCGCTGTTCTCGGCGACCGAGATCGTCACTCCAAACAAGTTTGAGACGAAATTCGGCAAGGATGTGCCGATGACGAAGTACAACGATTATTGGCAACGCTACCAGCAACAGTTTCAAATGCAGGCCAACCTGTTAGCGAAAGAGCTGAGCGCGGCTTACGAGAGCGATCCAAAGGCGGGCGATCCGACGGACGTTTATGGGAAGCTGGCTCAGTCTGGCGATGCTGAATTTCGTGATCCGTGGGGCCACAGTCTCACATTTGAACGGGCGCGCTGGGCCGGGTCGAAGAAATATTACGTGATGCGGAGCGCTGGCCCAGACGGCCAATTGAACACGTACGACGATCTGCAAGCTCTTTTGTTGTTTCAGCGCAAGTGGATTGCGGGCCCGCCCAGTCCAGAGTCAACCAGCATTAACGTCAACATCGAACATGAGCGAGGCCCGCAGAATGGCCGGGCGGAGATCGTGGGAACCGTCACGGACCAAACGGGCGCCGTTGTGGCTGGAGCCGATGTCGAGTTGCGCAACGTTGCCAGCGGGAAGATCCGTCCCGCGACAGCCGACGCTTCTGGCCGATTCAGCTTTTCTGGCTTGCCCAAGGGTGATTACGTCATTCAAGTGACGCAGCAGGGATTCAAAACGGCCGCGGAGGCGCTTACGCTTGATGCGCGGGACAGGGCCGTGCTCTCCGCAGTGTTGTCGATAGGTTTAGTCAATGAAGCGGTTGAGGTTAGTGCGGGGGCGGTGCAGGTTCAAACCATGAATGCGGAGGTTGCGGGTGTACCCGGCGGCGCAACTGGAGGTGTGATTGGCGGTTTGATAACGGGGCAGCAGGTTGCAAACCTCTCACTCAATGGGCGCAACTTTGATCGGCTTGAAAATTTTGCCGCTTTGAAAAAAGACCGTAACAGCGCAGTTCTCGCCAAGGAGAGCACCGGACCTCCCGCCGCGCATGTGCGTTCTTATTTTCCTGAAGCGCTCTACATCAACCCCGAAATCATTACTGACAAGGACGGACGCGCCAACATCGAGATTCCGATGGCCGACTCCATTACGACGTGGCGCATGGCGATGATTGCCTCCACGCAACAGGGAGCGCTCGGCACGTCAACTTCGAGCCTGAAGGTTTTTCAGGATTTCTTCGTCGATCTCGATCTGCCAGTCACGCTGACGCAGGGTGACCGCGTTTCGATTCCGGTGGCTATCTACAACTACTCGGATTCTCGCGGCGATGTGAACTTGAAACTTCAATCCGACGATTGGTTTTCGCTGGTCGACGACTCCGGTGAGAAATCTGTCGGGGTCGATTCAGCTCGGGTCGGCAGTTCGCAATTCACGCTCGAAGCCCGGCGCATCGGGAAGTTCAAACTGACGCTCGCAGCGCGCATGCAGGGCGGTTCGGATCGCGCCGACCCCGATCGCGCCGACAACGGTCGCGCCGACATCGTGGTCCGAGAAATCGAAGTCATTCCCAATGGCCGAGAACAAAGTCTCGTCTTTAACGGCCGCCTGGAAAATACAGTGCAACACGAACTCGCTTTTCCAGTGACCTCCATCCCTGAAGCAAGCAAGATTTTTGTGCGGCTTTATCCCGGTCCGATGAGCCAGGTTGTGGAAGGGATGGATGCCATTCTGCGCATGCCGGGTGGGTGCTTCGAACAAACCTCGTCGAGCACTTATCCAAATGTGCTGGCGCTTGATTATATGAAGCGCTCGAAAAAGCTAACTCCCGAGGTACACGCAAAAGCTGAAGGCTTCATCGCAAATGGGTACCAGCGTCTTCTCACCTTTGAAGTTCCAGGAGGCGGCTTCTCGTGGTTCGGTAATGCGCCGGCCAACAAGATTCTGACCGCCTATGGCCTGATGGAGTTTTACGATATGTCAAAGGTTCACGACGTGGACCCGAAGCTCATCTTGCGAACCCAGCAGTGGCTGGCGAGCCAGCAACTGGAAGACGGGAGTTGGAAGCCGGATACGCAATTTATCAATGAAGGCGCAACCAATCGCTACAACTCCGATGTGCTACGGATTACTGCTTACCTGGCCTGGGCGCTCAGAGACACTGGCTACCAAGGGCCGGCGGTTGAAAAGGCGAAACAGTTTATCGAAAAACACATGATCGCCAAGATAGATCCCTACACGCTGGCCGTCGTCGCCAACTTTGCTACCGACTACAAAGAAGACCGCGAATTTACCCGGCAGGCGATTCAAATGCTTCTCGATGCGCGCACCGAGAAAGACGAGCAGGTTTGGTGGAGTGCGGAAGAGACGAGCGTCTATGCCACCGGGCCGAGTGCCGCGGTGGAGACGACGGGCCTCGCGGTGCAGGCGCTGCTTCAGTCGGGTGAGGCATCGGGAACGGCGCGCAAGGCTCTCACTTACATCGCGTCGAAAAAAGATGCTTACGGAACCTGGGGAACCACACAGGCTACAATCATGGCGCTTCGTGCTCTCCTTACTGCCACGGAAAAAAGTGCAGCCGATGTACGCGGCACAGTGGTGGTGCTGCTGAACGGCAAGCCCGCGGAAAAACTCGAACTGACGCCAGAGAACAACGATCTGCTCCATCAATTCGCGTTCAAGAACGTCAGTACAGACGGCGTCTCAAGGGTTGGTCTGCAATTCGAGGGGAAGGGCGGTCTCACCTATCAGATCGTGGGAAGCTATTACCTGCCATGGGATGAAAAAGCGGCGGGCGAGCCGCTTTCCATCGACGTCGCCTATGACCGCACACGCCTCGCGCAGGACGATATTGCGACGGCAAGCGCCACAGTCAGAAACAACTTGCCGAAGGCGGCCAACATGGTGATGGTCGATCTCGGCATTCCTCCCGGTTTTGACCTGCTCAGCGAGGATCTGCAGGATTACCAGGAGAAGAGCGCCCACCACAAGGGCGGTCATCTATCGAAATTCAGCCTTACGGCGACGCAAGCGCTTCTCTACTTCGATTCGTTTTCTCCCGGAGAACTGGTCACATTGAAGTATCGTCTGCGCGCCAAGTATCCCATTCGGGCTCGAACCTTCAAGTCGCAAGTTTACGAATACTACGATCCCGAAATAGCTTCCGTTGCGCGGCCAGTGCAGTTGGAGGTGCGCAAGCGGTAGCGCAGAAACTGGATCCGGGACGGACCTTACAGCAATGCTGGCCGCAAGTCAGCTTCTGGGAAGTTGCGGAGATTGATACGGATGACTGCGTGTGAAATCTCTTCCGGGGGTCGGCAAAAGACCTGCTTCGTGGCCAACTGATAAGAGAACAAGTAGCGGACGCGCTCCTACTCGAACATGCAGGAGCCGCCGGCTAAACCGTAGAAATCGAGTGCTGAGGCCCTACTATTTGTCGGTTCTGGCCTCAGCTTTTGCGCCGCGAATCTCCGCAAGGAACGGCTGGGCGGCGGTTGGGACTGGAACTTCGCCCAACAGCAACGCTCGTGTCGTGACATCTCCATACATCGCATGCCGGGAGTCGCTGTCTTGGCGGAGCGATGCACCTTCTAATGTGAGACCGGCGAACGCACCCTTGGCACGAGAGTAGGTCAGGATCTCTGTATCCAACTTCCAATCCGTACCGGCCTCGGCATGGCGTCCAACTGGACCCGCGGCAGCGGAAGCGTCCCCGCCAACTTGGAAATTACTCGAGAGCAGTCTTTGCATCGCTCGGTCATTTTGAAAGATCATGACCACGTCCACCGCTTCGATCCCGATCTGCAGGCCCCAGCTGCCACCTGAAATCGTGATGAATGCCGGCGCGCTCCAGCTATCCGCGGTGCGACAGGTGGCAACGCCTTTGCCTTCCTTAGCGCCGAAGATAAAACCACCTTTAACCATGTGCGGGATAACAGCTACGCACTTTGCGTGCTGCAACACTTCTTCCGGGATTCCCTTGTCAGGCATCCCCATAACCTCGTGCATCACACTGCTGGCATTGTCCAGTCGGTCGGTGGCTTCTTCCCGCGCCGACCCCGCCCAGCACAGCGTGCCGAGACCCAACATCGCAAATACAAACATTATTCTTTTCATGGGATCCTCGTTTCTGTTTCCTCTTCGCCGCTTCTCCGGCTTCGTGCTGTGTCTTGCGCACGAATCCGGATCTAAATTCGGGGCACACCGAGGTCAATTCGAACTTAGCAAATCAGGATCAAGACGGTCTGAGCAAAAATGCTCACTCAGTACACGGAAAATCCGACAAATTGACGCGAAGAAATCTACCTCTATTTTTGCTCGGATGAAGCCGAGGCACGTCCCGGGGTGGTCAATTCTGCTCAGACGTCGGAAAGGCGAGGGATTAAAAAAGTGTCAGCCCTCAAAGTGGCTTCGAAAGCCACCCAAATCTGCGTTTCGTGAGGGTGAAGGAGGAATATGAAAACCAGTTCGAAAGACCAGATCAAAGGCAGCTTCCACGAAGTCAAAGGAACGATCAAGGAAGAGGTCGGAAAAATTACGAGAGATCCTAATCTAAAAGCCGAAGGGATAGCCGAGAAGAAGGCGGGAAAAATTCAACAGCGAATAGGCAATGCGAAAGAACGTGTCGCAAACCTGAAAGGAGAGCTCGCAGAGTTAAAAAAAGTTGGATACCCGTGCATTGGATTGAGGCTGATCCCTTCTCCAGTTAGCCTTGGCTGAGCAAAACTGCACAGATTCCGCATCCCCGCGGCAAGATACTGTATTCGCCCAATATTTCGGATCCCAGACTCTGCGAGAGACTCTTTCTCGGAACACGGATCCAACGATCTTCCGCTTCCCTTTTGATCGAGACCAGCGACGCAACAAGAACAGGAGAGTATTCATCGTGGAAGCAGGTGTAACGAAACTGGCCTCCAAGCGCGATTCCAAGGACGATCTAAAATCTCTGCCCATGCCGGAAGTCGAAAAACGATTGGGATCCTCCCCGAAGGGTCTGAGCCAGGCCGAGGCGCAGAAACGGCTGGCACAATATGGCCCGAATGAGATCAAGGAAAAGAAAGACAATCTATTCCTGAAGTTCCTGAGCTATTTCTGGGGTCCCATTCCGTGGATGATCGAAGGAGCTGTCGTTCTCTCGGGAGTGGTTAAGCACTGGCTAGATTTCTTCATCATTCTGTTTCTGCTCTTTTCCAACGCGGTGGTCGCATTCTGGGAAGAACATCAGGCGGGCAACGAAATTGCTGCGTTACGCGCGAAGCTGGCGACCGAGGCCCGCGCCCTGCGAGATGGAAAATGGGCAACTCCGAAAGTTGCGGAACTGGTGCCGGGCGATGTCATTCGGCTGCGATTGGGGGACATCGTGCCGGCAGACGCACGTTTATTGGCCGGCGACCCGGTGCAAGTCGACCAGTCCGCGCTGACCGGAGAATCTTTGCCCGCGACGCGCAAACCCGGCGAGGCAGTGTTTTCAGGATCGATTATCAAGCGCGGCGAAACCGACGCGATGGTCTACGCCACCGGTTCTAACACTTATTTCGGCAAGACTGCGGAATTGGTGCAGGATGCCCATACCGTCAGTCATTTCCAGCGAGCGGTGCTCAAGATTGGCAATTACCTGATCGTTCTTGCAGTGGCTCTGGTAGCGGTGATTGTCACCACGGCGCTCTTCCGCCATGACCCGATCTTGAGCACGTTGGAATTTGCATTAGTGCTGCTGGTGGCCGCGATCCCGGTAGCCATGCCCACGGTTCTGTCCGTCACCATGGCGGTCGGAGCGCGTCTGTTGGCAAAGAAGCAAGCGATTGTGACCAAGTTATCGGCGATCGAGGAACTCGCGGGCGTGGATGTGCTCTGCTCGGACAAGACCGGCACGTTAACCGAGAACAAGTTGACGCTCGGAGATCCATTCTGTGTCCACGGTATTGGCGCCGATCGAATCATCCTTGATGCCGCCCTCGCTTCGCGCGCGGAAGATAAGGACACGATCGACCTGGCCGTGATTGGCGGCTTGAAGAACGATAAGGAACTGAAAAGTTATCAGGTCGTGCATTTCCAGCCATTCGATCCAGTTCACAAGCGCACCGAAGCCACCGTAAAGGGTTCCGATGGAAAACAGTTCAAGCTGGCGAAGGGAGCGCCGCAGGTCATTCTGCAGATGGCGACCAACGTCGCGGATGTAAAACCCGCGGTTGAGAAAGCCGTCAACGAATTTGCGGCACGCGGTTTCCGTTCCTTGGGCGTGGCCCGC
Source organism: uncultured Acidobacteriaceae bacterium (assembly GCA_963775845.1). Lineage (GTDB taxonomy): Bacteria > Acidobacteriota > Terriglobia > Terriglobales > Acidobacteriaceae > Acidiflorens. Next base: position 203,233 of record CAVZKN010000004.1, read on the forward strand.
ACCGATCACGACGACAAGTGGCAGTTCGTTGGCGTATTGCCGATGTTCGATCCACCACGTGAGCAGGCCAAAGCGACCATCGCGAGCGCGGTGCGGATGGGCGTGAAAGTCAAAATGGTCACCGGCGACCAATTGGCCATAGCCAAGGAAACTTCCCGTCAATTGGGATTGGGCACGAACATCCTGGATGCCACGGTATTGCGGGACACACAAAATAAGGCGGACACTGCGGCGTCCATCGACAGAGCCGACGGCTTCGCCCAGGTGTTCCCCGAAGACAAGTACAACATTGTCGACGTCCTGCAGAAGCACGACCATATTGTTGGTATGACTGGTGACGGGGTGAACGATGCTCCCGCGCTAAAGCAAGCTAACTGCGGCATTGCGGTTTCCGGCGCGACCGACGCGGCCCGCGCGGCAGCGGACATCATACTCCTAGCATCCGGTCTTTCGGTGATCATCGATGCGATCAAGGAGAGCCGCCGCATCTTCCAGCGGATGAACAGCTATGCGATCTACCGCATCGCCGAAACGCTCCGCGTGCTGTTTTTCATGACCCTGGCAATCCTCGTATTTAACTTCTACCCCATGACCGCGGTGATGATCGTGATGATCGCCGTGCTTAACGACGGGGCCATTCTCTCCATCGCCTATGACAAAGTTCATTACAGTGATAGGCCCGAGAAGTGGAATATGCGTTCGGTGCTGGGGATCTCGACAGTATTGGGCGTTACCGGCGTCGCGGCTGCGTTCGGCCTATTTTTTCTCGCTGAGCGTGTATTTCATCTCGACCGCGCGCACGCTCAAACGCTGATGTACCTGAAGCTGTCCGTGGCCGGACATCTGACGATTTTCCTAACGCGCACACGAGGCCCGTTCTGGTCGATACGCCCCGCCCGGATTCTCTGGATCGCAGTACTGGGCACACAAATTGTGGCAACGCTAATCGCCGTCTACGGCGTGTTTATGACGCCGCTTGGCTGGCGTTGGGCTGGGTTCGTTTGGGTCTACGCTCTGGCGTGGTTCTTGCTCAACGACCGCGTGAAACTGCTCGCCTATCAAATTTTTGATCCGGTGAAAGCATCGTTGTCGGCCAGGGTCCCGGTCGATCTCACGCCGCAGATTGCTACGCGGGCCTATGAACTTTATCAGCAGCGAGGCAGGACAGACGGCAAAGCGACTGAAGACTGGGTTGAGGCCGAGCGAGAGACCCGGAAGGATCAGGCAGGAAAGAAGGATGTCGCCTGAGCGTCGTTTCTAGCACTTAGAGTCGCTAAGCGCAACCCTAGTCGAAAGGAAGATTTGTATGCCTACGAAAGAACAAACGAGCGAGATCGGCCGCGACAGCAGTGCGACATCGCAGCCGAAGAATCTAGAAAGGACGCCTAAAACCTCTAAGTTTATGTTCGATGCAGCTTTGTCGACCGCTGTCGACGCCAACGGCGAACGGCCAACCAAAGCGCCGCGGCCCGACGGCCCGCTGACTCCCGAAATGCTCGGCAAGATGGACCGCTACTGGCGCGCCGCGAATTATCTCTGCATCGGTCAGATATACCTCGTTGAAAATCCCCTGTTGCGAGAGCCTCTCAGGGCCGAACAGATCAAACCAAGGCTGCTCGGGCACTGGGGAACTTCACCGGGGCAAAACCTCGTTTACATTCATCTGAATCGCCTCATCAAGGAGCACGATGCCAACATCATTTATATTGCCGGTCCGGGACATGGCGGTCCGTCGCTCAATGCGAACTCTTATCTAGAAGGCACTTATACCGAGGTTCATCCGGAGATCACGCCAGATGAAAATGGCCTACGACTTCTTTTTCGGAAGTTCTCGACTCCGGGCGGCGTGCCAGTCATTGCGGACCACATGTCCCGAATTCCATGCACGAGGGCGGAGAGCTTGGCTATTCGATGGCTCACGCATTCGGAGCCGCTTTCGACAACCCCGACCTGATCGTTGCCTGCATCATCGGCGACGGAGAATCTGAGACTTGTCCGCTGGAAGGAAGCTGGAAGTCTGTCAACTTTCTAAATCCGGTGCGGGACGGCGCTGTGCTTCCTATCCTGCACCTCAACGGCTACAAGATTTCCGGGCCGACCGTTCAGGGTCGAACGAGCGACGAAGACTTAAGAGCTCTGTACATAGGACGCGGCTACAAGCCCTATTTTGTGGAAGGCGACGATCCTGAAGTCGTGCATCAACTCCTGGCTGGAACTCTGGACGATTGTTATGCCGAGATTCGAGCCATCCAGCGGGAGGCGCGCACGAGCGGGTTCAAGAAGCATAAAAACAATTGTTTTTCCATCCACTGTAAACAACCGCCGATAATAGAGTCGTTCTTCAATCGGGAGCACGTCCCTTGCGCAAATCTCCGCTTCGAACTTAAAGAAGTCATCTTGAACCTCAATCAGGGCGGCGAAATTTGAGCCCTTTAGATCAACGGGCTTCTTCAAGTAGGTTTCCAGCCCTTCGAGCAAGAATTGCCGAGTTTCGTTTTCCCTACGCAGATTACAGTCGTGATTTCCTGGAATGACCGCGAATTCAACTCTCGGAAACCCACAGCGATGAGGAGCGCGGATCGCATCTCGGTAAAAAACACGCAAATCCGCACCGTCCAAAATCTGCTGTCAGTTTCATTCCTGAGAGCCCCGTTGATAGCAGACTGTCAGAACCGGCCACCTCCAAGTGCCTAGTCTCTCCATTTTCCTTCGGCAATAGTAAATTTTCCATCCAACGCGGGACTGGACCCCAGACCGATTGTGCGTCGCCGCTTCAAACTTCGGAGGGAAACTTCAAATGGCAACCCGTGAAACAAAGCTATCTTCGTGGACGCGTGTCCTTGGAATCGCACTCGGCGTGGGAGTCGTCTCGTTCCTCGCCACCGAACTCATGCACCGTTGGCTTGTGCCCGATCTTGGACGCAATCGCGAAAGATTGCTTGCGGAAGCCTTTTCGGCGCTTATCGTAACTTGCCTGGTTGCAAAACTCGCGCACATGGCCCGAGAGCAGCACCGCGCAACTGTCGCCCGTATGCAGGTGATTGCCGAAATGAATCACACATCCGTAACTCCTTAGCCCCGATCGCGCTCTCTATGGATGCGATCGAGAATCAGCAACTCATTCGCATCATCTCCGACGGCGTCGATCGCATTGACTGGGCGCTGCGCGAGATACTGCCCCGCGAAAAACCATTCTTGAAAGAAGAGGGGTACGCCGCGTCCCCATTCTTTGCTGCGGTGCAAAAGTCTCGGGCGGCAGAGAAGAAAATCCGCGAAACGCCGGTCGCGCCAACAAAGATTTGATTTCAAGATAAAAGCGGCGGGCACAGTTTCATCAGAGAAAAGTCCGCTGGAATCATGAAGTGTTGGGCACAGTTGCGATGAAAGATGGAAAACCCAAGAGTGTGAGAAGAAAACGTTCAACACCTTTCAAAACGCCCCCACTTGGAGCGAATGGCTGGCGAAATTAGATTTATCGTCAACAATCGAACTAGAACGCCTGACAAAGCCCGATTCGTCGTGTTGCCAAATTAGGGCATTTATATCCTTGGCTCGTCAAGGAAATAAATGCCCAAATTAGCTGCCGGACTAAGCCCTTTTTTGCAGATTGACGCCCGCAGGGATTAAAGGGACAATGGCACACATTTTCGGGCCCCAAGCACGAACTCCCCCCCAAAAAGGAGATGTTATGAAGATTCTAAGGAAGTTGCTGGGAACGATGACTCTGTCCCTGATGTTCGCCCTTCTGGCCATTTCCGGGTTCTCTCAATCGCGTAGCGGCGCATTCGCCAACTCACAGATTCTGGGTCCGGAGGATCCTTCCAAGCTAATCACCGTCACCGTATGGCTTCGCCAGCACAACAAAGCCGCGCTCGATCAATTGGCGGAAAAGATGTATCAGCCGACCTCTCCCAATTATCATCACTTTCTCACCCACGAGCAGTATCGCTCCCGGTTCGCGCCCAGCGCAGAAGAGGCAGGGCAAGTGCGGGACTACTTGACGGCGCACAATCTTACGATAATGTCTGCGGACAAATATAACCATTACGTGGTTGCCGACGGTCGCGTCAGCGACGTTCAAAACACCTTTAATGTGCAACTGAACCGGGTCAACTTGAAGGGCCATGTCCATCGTGTGAGCAGCGCCCCCGCTACCATCGCGGGGTCCGCCGTTTCTGCACACTTGGGCGATTAATTTAATAATGATGAGGGAATGCTTCCATGAAGAAGAACGATAAATTGTCGAAGAAACTGTCAGAGCTTGCAAAACGATTCGAGAAATCGGGACTGCGGCTCATGGATGGTTCCAGGAAGGTGAAAGCGTTGGCTCTGGTGGGCGGCGTACGGAAACAAGTGAGTTGAAGGCTAGGATACATCAGCCTGTCGAATCGAGAAAGTCACACATATTAGGGTGGGTCCGTTGTTACACTTGACTACGGTCCGGGACTGTTTATCACGGGAAGTGGACTCGTCAATCATGCTGGGTAGTGGCTCAAGCGTCCGTTGCGTAACATGGAATGTCGTTGTGATCGTTTTGGTGCTGATTTCGTGTCCCGCTGCGCTGCAGGCTCAGGAAAAAGCCAGAGAGGATTGCACTCCCAGCTTTCCATTTAAGGAATTATGGTGGGGTGCCGACGCGGCTTACTCGATCCCGCTGTCTGATTCACGTTCGGTGTGGATTTTTGGAGATACGCTGTATGGCGATCGCAGAGTTGTTGAGGGGAACGAACCCCGCATGGTGCGCAACAGCATCGGCATCTCGACTTGCGACGGCAGCGAGTGGAAGGTCAATTACTTCATTCGGCGAGGAGATAAGGCGCAACCCGAAGATTTCTTTCATGCGCAGCACAAAAATACCTGGTACTGGGCACTTGACGGTTTCCTGTACAAGGGCAACTTGTGGGTCACGCTGCTCTGTGTTCGCAGGGCGCCAAAAACTTCTTCTGCTGCTCTGGGGTTTGAGACGTGCGGAGCCGACCTGGCAAATGTCTCCGGCCTGGAGAATGATCCACAGCAGTGGCGAATTCAATACTTTCCGCTGGTCGCTGACGGGGTTCATGCCTATCCTTCGGCCACGGCGGTTGTAGAAGGCGAGTATGCGTACATTTTTGCGCTGCTGGAATCTGGTTCGCGTCCAATGCTGCTGACCCGAATCCGGCTGGATGGCTTGGATGCACCGGCGGAGCACTTACAGTATTTATCGAAGAGCGGAGCCTGGAAGCCGGGTCTGAAGCCGGCCGACGCGAAACACGTGATGAAGCGCGGGAGTACGGAGATGACGGTGCGGTATCACCCAGCATTGAAAGAATGGGTGGCGATTATGAATTATCCCAAGATGCATTCGGACAAGATTGTGGCGCGCACCGCGCCAAATCTGGCGGGGCCGTGGAGCGGAGGCACGGTGATTTATCGCATTCCGGAAATGCAAAAAGGAATGCCGGGATATGACAAAGATACTTTTTGTTATGCGGCTAAGGAACACCCTGAATTTCGCCGGGCTGGGTCGCTTCTGATTACTTATGCATGTAACACGATGAAGGTGGAGAAGCTCACGACTGACTTGAATATTTATTTTCCGGAGGCGGTGCGAGTTCCGTTCCCTTGAAGTTTTAGTCCCACTCCCACCAGCGTTCGGAACGCTCTTTATGGGGATGCGGCAGGGTGAGGCGCAGCGTCATAGTCTGGTGCGGCGAAAGCGTGATACGGAGGGGATTTATGGACAGGGTGTTTAGTACTGCCATCTCAGTCAAGTCGGTCTCTTCCGCAGCGGTCAGCTTGAGTGGTGTTTTCAACTCGGTTGTGACCTTGCTGCCTGCGATTTCCTGCAGACGCACGGTGTAATGCTCGGGGTTGCCATCGGCGCTGGGTTTGAAGGCCAGTAGCACAACGTTTTCTGCGCTCAGGTCGAAGTACCCACCTTGCGGTTGCGCGGGAGCCATGCCTCCGGCCAATTCCGCGGTAATCAAGGGCGAATCGAACGAGACACCCTGGCGATAGGACTCGACCAGATTTGGGTCGGCGTCCGCGGGGCTTATTTCTGAACTTAGAGCAAAGTGATACCACGACTGCGCCGGAAGATCAGGTTCGACCGCCGGAAAATTAACCATACCGAGATCGCGGGTATCGCCCTGGTCCTGCTTGCGCGTAACCGTGATGCGGACGGCATTCAGGAAGGTATTCGGTGCTTTGGCGCTGGGCAATCCGGGGAGGTGGTTGAAAAAGGGCTCACGTTCAGAGAGCGTAACGCGAATGGCTTTTTCGTCGGACTGACCGACCAATGCAAGCGAATGTTGAGGGACGGCCGCGTCGGTGCGCGCTCCGGGGAGGTAATCTTCAGGGATGCGATGATAGCCGACGCCGTCTTCTATCCACACTTGCGCCGGTCCCTGGAAGCGAAGCGGTAAGTTGAAAGAATAATATTCTCCGGGCTGGTTGCTGGCGACGAAGGGCATGCGGTCGCGGTCGAGAAGATTGGCGAAGTCGATGCGCTTCATTGTGCGATAAAGAGTGATCTGCGTTTCGGGAAAGAGGGTTCCCGGACGCTGAATGATGATGCGATCAAAGAGCGAGCCATGTTCCACATGGCATGTGGTTCCTACAAGTCCGACGGGCAGGCCTGACAACGTCGTCCAACGCGAGAGTTCATTCGCCGCTTTACTGCCGGCGGAGTCTACCAGTTCGCGCTGCAGTTTCTTATCGTAAATGCTGGTGACGGCGCCATCTGACGATCGCACGCTGACACGATAGAAAAGACTATCGACAGTTGTGGGCGTTTTTGACGATGTGGCGGAAGAGCTGCCAACCTTCCGTGAGGGGAGGGAACCCGGCGTCTGGGGTTCGATGGTGTAGCTCTTGTAGCCGACAGCGGGAATATCGGTGGCGGCGAATGCGATTTCGTCCGGCGAGATGCGTTGCAAGGGCACGTTGCTTCCAGTGACTGCATCTCGCAGCACAATATTTTCTTTGGCCGCGAGCCGTGCGATATCGCTTCTCTGCCAGCTCAATGGATTAAAGACCACCAGCGTTCGTTTCCCGGTTGGGATTTGGGAAAACAATGTCTGCAATCCAGAATCGATGAGGTTGCGAATGTCTTGCTCGCCGCTCGCCGTGTAGCCGACATACTCGCGGTTTTGCTGGTCGATTTCGGCGCGGGACATAAGCTTCGGCCAGCCGACCTGCGCGGCACCGGAATGTTCGTCGTACTTGAAGAGCTTGATGCGCGTATCTTCGAGGTTTCCGATGGGGAGGCTGGTAAAGTTACGGAAGGTGAGCAAGCTCCAGAGCAACTCGGCGACCGGAGTGTGATCTTGTAGCCAGCGTGCCTGCGCGCTGATCGTTGGCGAGTTCAGTTTCACTTCCGACCAGAGGCCGCTCCAATCTCCTGCGTAGGTTGGAAACTTGTCGGCCCCGTATTGCGTTTCCATGTGGTGGAAAAATTCGGCGGGCGTGCAAATGACGATTCGCGGCTGCTTGCCGGCGGCGTTCCACTCGCGAACGGCGGGGAGCAGTTGCGTCGCCTCTTCATTGCTGGAAACGAAATCGTGCAGGTAGAGCAACAGCACCGCGTCGTACGAATAGCCGGCCTTGGCATATTTGTCGAGCAACTTGTCGACGCCGCGCTGCATGATCTCCAGCTTCGGCGAGCCTTCCCATTCCCTCGGATAAAAATGCTCCCGCGTGTAGGGTTCGCGGGCAGCGGGATCGAGATAATAATCGGCGAAGGCCTCCGTGTATCCGCCGAGATGGCTCTGCGTCTGCCAGGTCAGAACGCTGCTGCCATCGGGCGATTGCCAATGGAAAGGAACCTGCCCGGGACTTAGCGAAGTTCCTCCGGAAATAAACAGGTTCGAGCCATTCACAAAATAACGGACGCCGCTGCGGGCGAGAATTTGCGGCAGGCGAAGGGTGAAGCCAGGCACGTCATCCATCATGGCGAAATCGGACTTGATGCCGAGGCGCTTTTCGAGGTCCTTCATGTCGTAGACGATCCGATTGAGTTGCTCCGCGCCCATGAACTCGGTGTGCATGCTGCCAAAGACAGCGGAGACCTGAATCTGTCCCCGATTGACGATTGCGACGAAGTCTTTGATCTGCTGTTGATCGGTGGTGCGCGCCAGCCATTCGCGAATCTGCCAGACGCTTTCGATAGTCCAGCGAAAGTCAGGGTCGCGCTTCGCATTGGCGATCACCTCGTCAATGTGCGGCTTTAACTTGGGCAAGACTTCTTCGGGAGGAGCGGTGAAGCCCAGGTCCCAATGGCTGGAGGGCATGACGTAGATGGTTTGAATGGTGGAGTGGGGTGCGGGCGGCGTTTGGGCGCCTGCGATTAGCTTGCCGAGTGAACAGAGGACGACGCAAAGGGCGAAGAAGGATGGGCGAAATCGTGATGGACGGAATCGCGGGAGCGAGGTCATGATCAGCCTTCGGTTGGCGGCGGCAAAAAATAGGGCTTCCGTAAAGGAAGCCCTGATGATGGTCCTGAGACTTAGAAACTCATTCTCATGAAAAGCTGAATTTGGCGAGCTGTTCCGGGTCCGACTTTGCTGCCCACCGTCGAGGTGCTCTGGCCGAAGTTCAGGTCATTCTGGATAATACCGGCGGGGTTGGCGAAGTTGGGATGGTTCAGGATGTTGAAAGCCGTTGCGCCAAGCTGAAGCCCATAACGCTCAGAGATCTGGGTTCGCTTGGTGAGGCCGAAATCGACTTGCGCGAAGCCGGGACCGCGTCCGGCGTTACGCGGCACGTCGCCATAGCACGGTGCTGGGTTGGTGGCGCAAGATGCCGCATTTGTCGGAAGTGAAAAAGCGTTGATGTTAATCTGATTGCCCGGCACGCTGTAGTTCGATGGCCGAATCGATTGCCCGGGAACAAAGTTGGGACGAACCTGGTCGATGCCGAGGAATGGCGCCGCCACTTCGATGGGGAAGGGCACGCCGGTGCGCGCCTGGATGAGGCTGGTCATCTGCCAGCCCCCGCCCAGCATTTTCGGCAGGACTTGCGCGGCGGGGACGTCATACACAGCGCCGAGGGTGAAGTTATGGCGCACATCGATGTCGCCATTGCCGTAATCGCCCAGGGGATCGTGCGAATTCTGATAGGCGGAGGTCAGAATGTTGACGGCATCGTCGAGTTCATGCGCCCAGGTATAATTGGCATCCAGGACGAGCCCTTTGCTGACATGCCGTCGCAGACTGGCTTGCAGCGAATGATAGTTCGACTCGAGGAAGTCGCCCAGGTAACGGACATTGCCAAAATTCGGGCTGATCTGGTTGGGGACGCCCATGAACGGCGAATAGTTCAGTTCTTCTCCGGCATAAGCAGCGCCGGCGGGCAGCCTCAGACCGCGGTTGGCGACATACGCAAGTTCGAAAATAGTGCTGCGCGTGATCTCGTGCTGCACGCCGAAGCTCCAGTGCATGGAATAGCTGTCGCGGAGATTTGGATCGAGCGTATTCACATTGGCCGGCGGTGCTGGAGTACACACGGGGAGCGGGTTTGGCAACGGATAACTTATGAAGTAGGAGGGAGCTGGAGGTTGGCCGAAGTTTGGAGTGCATGAAACCTCGCCAAACGCTATCTGGAGGAAGTTAAGGTTGTAGCCTTGCTGATAGTTCCCAGCCAGCGATAGAGCGGCGCCGGTGAGCTGCGGGTTGTAAAAGATCCCGAAACCGCCGCGAATGACCGTTTTGCCTTCTCCGTAAGGATCCCAGGAGAAGCCAACGCGCGGTCCGAAGTCCTTGTGGTACGGGTTGTAGAGAGGCTTCCCCAAAGGACCGAAGAATTTTGCCGTGTTTGTGTCAAGCGGATCGGCTATCAGGGCCGCGAGATTGAAATTTTGCATCAAGGAGCCGCTAAGAACAGTGTTGTATTCGTAGCGAAGGCCCAGGTTTAGAGTCAAGCGCGGGTTAACCCGAATATCATCCTGGATGAAGAAGTCATAGTTCGTATTCTCAAGGTTGATCATGTTGTGGCCGAGAGTGCTGAATGAAAAGCCCTGATTAGCCAGGAAGTCCGTTTCACTGTCGTACGCGATGAAGCTCTGCGGAAATAGGGCATTGTCGGTTACCACATGGCGGATATCAAATCCAGTGGTGATGGAATGTCGTCCCTTGATCCAGGTCAGCGTATCCAGGAATTGAAGAGAATGTTCCGGCTGGCTTTCGGAAAACAGAGCCGGCCCCGGCGCGTCGCCGAATGTATTGGAGTTCCCGCAACCCCAGAATGACGAGCACTGAAAGTTCGGGAATGGGCCGCCTCCTCCGAGAGAATCCGTCTTGGGTCGATTGTAGGCAACGCCAAACTCGTTGAGCAGATTCGGACGGAAGGTGCGGTCCCAGGTCGCTTTGAGAAGATGGTTCAGGCCCGGCGACGGCGACACCTGGTCCGCGGCAATTCCGTATTGGGTGTTGGTGAAAGAGGAATCAATGTTGTAGCGAAATGCTAGCGAGTCTTTCTGACTGATGTGGTAATCGATCTTGAGAGAGCCTGTATCTTCACGATCGGTCTCGAACTCGGAGCCTTCGAAAATACCGAGATCGTTGCGAACTATAGGTGGCCCGCTCGGATTGGGGAAGATCGCAGGCCCTAAAGCGGGATTGGGCAAGGGCAATGAATTCACGACCGGAACCATATCCGGTACAGCCATAGCGCGAGTGGCCGCTGTCATAACAGCCACCGGACCGGTCGGCGAGTGCGTGACCTGGCGGACGCCTTCATAGTTGAAAAAGAAAAACAGCTTGTCTTTGATAACGGGGCCGGAGACGCTGCCGCCGAACTGATTCAAATGGAACGGGTTCGGTCCACTGGCAAAGTAGTTGTTGGCATCGAAGTAGTTGTTGCGCAGGTATTCAAATATGCTTCCGTGCAAGGCGTTGGTACCAGACTTGGTGATAACGTTGACGATGTCGCCGTAGGAGCGGCCGTATTCCGCGCTGTAGTTGCCCGACAAAACTTTAAACTCGTCAATGCTGTCCATGCTGACACGATTGATGCGCGAGTCCTGGCGGCCTAACTGAGTGCTGGTGGCCTGCGAGTCAATGCGGGTCGCGTCCGCGCCATCGAGCAGAATGTTGACGCCCGCGAGCGAAGTTTCGTATCCGCCGAGGCTGGTCTGTCCGAAACCAGCCGTAGTCACGGAACCCGGCACCAGCGTCATCAGGTTGGTAAAATCGCGGCCGTTCACGGGCAGGTTCTGCACTTCGGTGCTGTCAATAGTGGTGCCGCTTTCGCTGGTTTGCGTGTTGACCGAAAGAGTTTCAGCGGTGACGGTGACCTGCTCGCTGACCTGGCCGACGTCCAATGTAGCGTCGACGGCGCGATGGTCGGTCGCATACAAGACAACGTGGTCGATGACGCGCGACTTGAATCCGTCATGCTCGATGACGACCTTGTAGACGCTGGCCGGCAGCCCGGGAACTTCATACTCACCTGCGCCGTTGGTCTGCACTTCAAAGACTTGACCGGTGCGGACGTTCGTGACCGCGACCTTCGAGCCAGGGATGATCGCTCCCGATTTGTCGCGGACAACTCCGACGATGCTCCCCGTATCCAGTTGAGCCAGGGCCGGCAGCGCCAGCGCGCAGAGCAGAAGGACTAACAATCCGATTTGCCATTTCTTCGAATTCAACATGATGTTCTCCCCTGAATTGATTGCGCCTAAGCTTAGGGCTTGGCGGCGCGGGCCGGCTTCTTTCTCCCGACGGCAGGCTCAAGTTCCGGCTTGTGAAGTTTGGTACGCAAGTTGTCGCGAATCTCCAGGTCCTGGCGCAACAAGGCCTCGGCGTACTCGAGATCTTCGAGAACTGCCTTGCGCGCGCCCTTGGCATCGCGCCGCGCGACCAGGCGGACGATGCGTTCGTGGCGATGAAAATTGCCGGCAAAATTGTCGATCAGGTGGAGCGTGCGGCGTCGGCCTTCAGCCAGAGCGCCATACATCATGCGCAGCATGGCCTCGACGGCAACGTTCTTCGAAGCCTGCGCCAGTTCCTCATGGAGGGACATTTCGAAGGCCATGTACTGCTCGGGGCGATCAAAACTGTTTTTCATGCCGCGGATGGCCGCTTCCATGCGGGCAATGTCTTCTTTCGTGGCCCGGCGCGCCGCCAAAGCGGCCACGTTCGGTTCGAGGATTTTGCGCAACTCGTAAAGCTCGAGGTATTTGACCTCTTGCAGCAAGAGCATCCACTGAAAATGCTTGCCAACAGCGCGGCCGAGCGATGACTGAATGTAAGTTCCGTAACCGGGACGGGCCTTGATGAGGCCGAGAAACATCAGTCCTTTAAGAGCTTCGCGGAGAGAACTGCGGCTGACGCCCAGCATGGCAGCCAGTTTAGGCTCGGAGGGAAGGCGACTGCCGACACGCAGTTCCCCGCTGCGGATGAGGCCTTCGATGCGGCGTGAAACGGTCTCCATGACGGTCTCGCGCCGTACGTTTTCGCCGGGCACAGGATGAGCAGCAGCCACTGGAAGTTAATTTCTTACCGCAGAAGTTTGTCCGACAAACTCGTTTCTTGTCAAGAAAAAAGTGAGAGGTACCCGAAATGAGCGGACGGTGAGCCGATATGGAAAATGGAAGTCCCTTTGCCATTCGCAATGAGAAATGAGAAGGCAGCAGGATGGCAAGCCTGTGCCGCGGCTCGGCGATCTTTTTTTATTGACACCGCTTGAGCACCGGTACTATGTTCGCTTGTCGGACAAACTAAACGGAGCCATGCGTCCACTTATTCCGCTGGAACGGTTTCGCACGTTTGCAGAGGGCCTCGACCATCCCGAGGGGCTGGCGTTCGATGCCGATGGAATCCTGTGGGCCGGTGGCGAAGTGGGGCAGATTTACCGCATCGGGCCAACGGGCCGCGTGCGCGAGGCCATTTGCATGGGAGGCTTTTGCCTCGGACTGACTTTCTCTCGCGCTCAGGAACTCTATGTGTGCAACTCGAAACTTCACGCGCTCGTGCGGCTGAATCGCAAAGGCCGAATTCTTGAATCCTGGGACCGATGCGGCGGCCGCAGGTTCAAGACGCCGAATTTCTCCGTCTTCGATTCGGAGGGCAACTTATACTTTTCCGATTCCGGGGATTGGGCAGTAGCCAATGGCTGCGTCTATTGCTTGCGAAAAAGCGGGCGAGTGGAACTGTTTGCCGAGCGCCTGGCCTTTGCCAACGGATTAGCGCTCAGCATGGACGAGCGTCATCTGTATGTGGTCCAGAGCACGAGAGACAATGTGCTCGAAATCGAAATACGCGCGGATGGCAAGGCAGGCAAGCGGAGAATTTACGCCGCGGGATTGGCGCGGGTGCCTGACGGCATGGCCTTCGATGCGGCCGGCGATCTCTACGTTACGTGCTACGCCTCCGACAACGTGTACAAGGTTTCGCGGCCGGGAAAAGTGCAACTGCTGGCCTACGACCCCGCGGGCACGATGATTGCGCGGCCCACGAATGTGGCGTTCGGCGGAGCAAATTTCGATCGGATGTTTTTTGCGAACCTGGGCCGATGGCACATCTGCCAGGCGCCGGCAGGGGTGCGAGGACAACCGCTGGTGCATCAGCGCTAGATGCCCGGCCAACACAAGCGTTGAGTTCTCTCTATGAAAATCACTGACGTTCGCTGGACTTCGGCATTTATTCCCATTGAAAGTCCGCTGCGCTATGCCTTCGGGGCACATCCTGGTTTTTCGCGGATCATCATCGAGGTCGAAACCGACGAAGGGCTGGTCGGGCTCGGTGAATGTTATGGCGGCGCCAGCCGCGAAGGTCAACTGACAGAGATGCGTCCGCTGCTCATCGGCGAAGATCCGATGCAACTGGAACGAATCCGCTGGAAATTGGCGGCGCCGAGTTCGCTGAAGTTATTTGGCCATGTGCTCGGCTTTGCCGGTCTTGAGTTCGCCGTGCTCGATCTCCAGGGCCAGATCCTGGGCAAACCTGTTTGCGAAATCATCGGAGGAAAATTCCGCGACGAGGTTGCTTTCTCCGCCTATCTTTTTTATCGCTACCCGAACGATCGGGGAAAGGGAGAGATTTCGAACGCGCAGCAGATGGTGGCGTTTGCGAAAGAGGTCGTCAAGAAATATGGCTTCGAGACCTTGAAGTATAAAAACGGAGTGATGCCCCCGGATGAAGAGATTGAAACCTTCATTGCCTTGCGCAAGGCCTTTCCGCGGCTGCGAATCCGTCTTGATCCCAACGCCGCGTGGTCAGTCACGACGGCGGTGCGAGTAGCGCGACAGTTGCATGAATATGATGTTGAGTATCTCGAGGATCCAGTGTGGGGCATGAGAGCGATGGCGCGAGTGAATGCGAAGGCACCGTGGATTACGCTGGCGTCGAATATGTCGGTGTTTGCCTTCGAAGACCTCGTGCCCAATGCCGTGATGAATATTCTCGACGTGGTGCTGCTGGATCCACACTGGTACGGGGGTATCGCGCGCGCCCGGTTGGCGGGCCAGCTTTGCGAGGCGATGGGTGTGGATGTGGGCATGCACAGCGGAGCCGAATTCGGCATCTCGCAGGCCGCGATGCTGCATTTGGCCGCTTCGCTTCCCAACCTGCTTGCGGCGCCCGATTCGCATTATCACCACCTCACCGACGATGTGATCGCTGGAGGCAAGCTGAAATTCGTAGGCGGCAAGATGAAGGTGCCGAAAGGTCCGGGGCTCGGGGTGAAGCTCGACCGCGACAAACTCTCCAAGTATCACGAACTTTCAAAGAAGCGCGCTATGGGGTCGTGGATCGAAGATCCACATCGTCCCGGTTCCATCACGTATCAACCCAAGTGGTAACGCCGACTGTTGCATGCTTGAACTGGGAAGACCGATGACATGTGTTGGGCGCACGATGTGGTTGCTGCTCGTGCTCGGTATAGCCTGCGTGTCTGGCTTCGCGCAGGAACCTATGATCTGGCGCATCGGCACTTTCGATCATTCTTCCGGCGAGTTTCGAGCGAACTCGGAGGATTATGGCAATCCGAAGTTCGATCCGGTGTATCACGTCGGCGCGAATCCGATCGACACCAAGAAAGACAGTGAGGATTGGCAGAGGTTTCAGCCCGGCCCAGCGAACGGCATGGCGGGCGGTCGCGAGCACCCTTTCACGATTGTGTTCGACTTGCACGGCTCAGCTACGGGCGTCTTTCACCTGAAGATTGCGATTTTGTATGAGACGCCGCGCTTGTCTCACTTGCGAGTTAACCTCAACGGACATTCTGGGATTTTCTACTTCCACCCGCAACTCGATTACGGTGCCGGCGACTGGGAAGGAACGTTTGTCCCCCAGACCTCGACCGATACAAAGACTATCGATCTGCCTTCGGACTGGTTTCGCTTGAGCGATAACCGGCTTGTGCTCACCGCCCTGGATGATCCTTCGACGGTTGAAAATTCTCTGGGATCGATTGCGCTTGGCCACAGCGGGCTGGTTTATGACGCGCTTGAACTGACGCAGGATGCCGCGGCGATCTATGCGCGTGACAGCATCACAATACAGATTCAGCCAACGTTTTTTTATCGCCGTTTGTCCGAAGGGCTTTCCGAACTGATAGAAGGCGATGCGTCTTTTGCGGCGATGCCGCAGGAATGGTCGGCAACACTTGAGGTCAGCGACAAAAAGTACGAGCAGCGAGTCAAGACGCCTGAGCAATTCGGGGAAAACCGCTTAGAGTTCGACGTTCCAGAGTGGCAGGGAACAAAGTCGGGCACGCTGGTTGTCAAAACTCCGAGCACGGTGCGCAGGTTTCCGGTGGAGTTGCCCCCGGCCAAGAAGTGGACGATCTTCATTGTTCCGCATGAGCACCTGGATATCGGTTTCACCGACTACGCGGCCAAGGTGGCGGAACTGCATTCGCAGGCTCTCGATGGCGTGATCGATTTGATGCGCGAGGTGCCTGACTTCCGCTGGACGCTCGACGGCTACTGGGTCCTCGATCAATATTTAAACGGCCGCTCGCCCGCGCGGGGCGCTGAATTGCTGCGCTTGATTAAAGACGGCAAGATTACTGTCCCGCCGCAGTTTGCCAACCAGCACACCGGAGTTGCATCGCTCGAAGGATTGGCGCGTTCACTTTATGGTTCGCACATCTTCGCCAGGCAGCACGATCTTCCGCTGGGAGCCGCTCACATCACCGATGTACCCTCTTATTCGTGGTCGTATGCTTCGATTTTGCACGATGCCGGGATCAGGTATTTTGCGGCCGGCAGCAACTCGTGGCGCGCGCCGGTAATGCTGCAAGGGCGGTGGAACGAGAAGTCTCCTTTTTATTGGGAGGGCCCGGACGGTGGCCGGGTGTTGATGTGGTATTCGCGTGCGTACCTGCAAATGGCCACGCTGTTTGGAACGCCGCCGCGGGTGGCGGCTGTGCGCGACGCTCTGCCTGTTTTCCTGCAGGCGTATTCGCGACCCAACTATAAGGCGACCGCCGCGATCATCTTTGGCACGCAACTTGAGAACACAGTGCTTAGCAAAGACCAGGCCTACCTTCGTGACGAGTGGCAGAAGCAGTTCACCTGGCCGCGGATTGAATACTCGAACTTTGCCGAGGCAATGGCAGAAATCGAAAAGCAATTTGGCTCAGACATCCCGGTTTATCGCGGAGACTTCGGGCCTTACTGGGAAGACGGCTTTGGCTCAGACGCCAGGCATACGGCGCTGCACCGGCAAAACCAGCAGCGAATTCTGTCAGCAGAAAAACTGGCGACGATCCCCGCGCTCCTTAATACAGAGCTTCGACCGGATTACCGCCAACTGGAGCAGGCCTGGAATAACATGCTGCTCTTCGACGAGCACACGTGGGCCTACGTTGGGGCCACCACGCAACCTGAGCACGAGGAGACCGTCACTCAGCTCGCGCTCAAGGGCGCGCGCACGACCGAAGCAGAACGGGAGATAACCGAATCTCTACAGCGCAGTTGGGCGCAATTCGAATCGTTTCTTGAACCGAAAGAGCCCTCGGCCGTCGTCTTCAATCCGCTCAACTGGCGTCGCACGGCGCTAGTGAGCTTCGATCTGCCAGACGGGCTCGGAATATTCGATGATGCGACGGGCGAGCCTGTGCCTTATGAAACTGTTAGCGTTGGCAAGGGCATGTCGCTCCCTGGATTCGGTGGTGGTTATCGCCGCGTGCGCTTCCCTGCTGAAAATGTTCCGGGACTCGGTTACAAATTGTTTGCTTTGCGGTCCGCACCGAAAGCTGACGAGGATGCGAATGTCCAGGAATCGCCACGCGACCGCACCATCTTCGAAAATTCGTATTATCGAATAACCATCGATCCCTCGTCCGGTGCCGTCAGCAATATCTGGGACAAGGAACTGAAGCGCGAACTGGTGGATCCGGCGAGCGCATTTCGTTTTGGAGCGTATCTTTACGTAACCGGCGCCGACGACATGCCGAACAACAGTTTGTATCGCTATGGCGGCACTCTGAAACCGCCGGCTCTGACCACCAAGGCAGCGAGCAACGGGCGCTTGTTATCCGCAACGCAGGTTGCGTACGGGACGATTATTGCAATGGAGGCTTCCGCTCCGAACACGCCGGCGATTCGGCTTGAGATCACGCTCTATAACACGAGGAAACAGATTGACTTTGCCTATCGGATTTCCAAAGAGACGACGCTCAAGAAAGAAGCGGTATACATTGCGTTCCCTTTCGCCTCCCACAATCCGCAGTTTGCTTATGACACGCAGAATGGCTGGGTGAATCCTGCCACGGATGAGTTGGCCGGAGGAAGCCATGAGTGGTATGCCGTGCAGCACTGGGCGGCGGTGCATGATGCCGGATTCATGGCTGCTGTGATTCCACATGACGCTCCGCTGGTGAACTTCGGAGACATCGTGCGCGGCAACTGGCCGGTGGAATTTCATCCGCAATCGGCCGCCATTTTTTCCTGGCTGATGAACAATTATTGGGGCACGAATTTCGCGCCGCAACAGGGCGGAGAATTTACCTTTCGCTACACTCTGGTGAGCGATAGCAATTTCGATGCTGCTAAGCTCAACCGGTTGGGAAACGAGGCTATGACGCCGCTCGAAGTGGACCAGGTTGGCGCGGGAGCAACTAAGGGCAACTTACGCCAAGGGCTGCCGGGCAACGAGGCGAGCTTGCTCGAGGTCGACAACCCGTCCGTTTCCGTCACGACCTGGAAACTCGCGGAAGATGGGCGAGGCAGCATCTTGCGAATTGAGGACACAAGCGGCAAAGAGCAGACGGTGAACATTCACAGCACTTATCTGAAGTTCGACGAGGTCTGGCGATGTTCGCTGCTTGAGGATGATCTGCAAAAGATCAACTTTGACAGTCATCCTTCTCATGATCACGCTTCTCACGATCATAGTTCTCACGATCATGATTTCCAGATCGAAGTAAAGCCGTTCGAAATCGTGACTCTGCGCTTGCGGACCAGCCCGGATTTCACCGAGGGATCAGTCACAACAAAATGAGGCGCCTCCTAATGAGCATCCACTTCCGGGATAAAGTCGTCGTCGTGACTGGCGGCGCCATGGGTATCGGCGAGGCGACGGCGCGCAAGTTTGCGGATCTCGGAGCGCATGTTGCGATTCTCGACGTCGACGCCGAAGCGGGCCGCAAAACCGCGCAAGCGCTCGGAAGAAACGCGCGCGCCGAATTCTATTCCTGCAACGTCGGAATTCCCGCAGAGGTCGAGCGGGCAATTGCCGCCGTTATTCGTGACTTTGGCGGCATCGATGTGCTCGTCAGCAATGCTGGCATCCAGCGCTACGGAGACGTCGTCGGGACCACGGAAGAATTGTGGGACGAGGTGATGGCCGTAAATCTCAAAGGCTGTTTTCATAGCGCCAAGCATGTGGTTCCGAGCATGAAAAAGCGCGGGGGTGGTGCGATTGTGGTCGTAGGTTCGGTACAGTGCTTCACCGCCGTGGGAAATTCAGCGGCTTACGTTACCGCCAAGCACGCGCTGCTCGGACTGGTTCGGGCCATGTCGCTCGATTACGCGCGAGACAGGATTCGCGTCAACTGCGTTTGCCCGGGTGCGATTGATACTCCCATGCTGCGCTGGGCCGCTAATCTGGATGCGAACCCTGAAAAAGTTCTGGCCACCTGCGATCGCATGCACGCGCTGGGACGGATGGGCAAGCCGGATGAGGTTGCATCCGCGATTGCTTTTCTGGCCAGCGATTGGGCTTCATTCATAACCGGAGCGGCGTTGATGGTAGATGGAGGAATGCTCGTACCAACCGGCGGAATGGGCTTTCAGGAAGGCGGCACCGGGGCCGCCACCAAGATTTAGGAGAAGCGCGTGAAATTGTGCGGCAAAGTGGCGATTATCACCGGGGCTGGCGCAGGCATTGGCAGAGCTTGCTGCCTGCTGTTCGCGGCCGAAGGAGCAAAGGTTGTCGCCGTCGATCTTGATGGAGCAGCATTGGACGCGCTTACAGAAGAGCTTCGGCGGGCGGGCGGGACGGTCCTGGCGCTTCAGGCTGACGTCTCGCGGGCGGCGGATGTCGAGCGCGTGGTCGCAGCAGCGGTGCAGAATTATGGCGCGGTTCATATTCTGTTTAGTAACGCGGGCATTGTGCCTCACGGCAAGATTCATGAAACAACCGAAGCGGAGTGGGATCGCGCCATGGCAGTCAACGTAAAGAGCATGTATCTGATGTCCCATGCCGTGGTGCCAATATTTCTCAAGCAACGCCGCGGAGTGATTTTGAACACCTCGTCCGCGACCGCGCTGCGTAGCGTTGTTGATCGGGCTGCTTATAGTGCCTCGAAAGGAGCGGTCCTGGCGCTTACGAAAAGCATGGCGATTGATTACGTGCGTGATGGGATTCGCGTGAATTGTCTTTGTCCCGGGACGATCGATACCCCGTCGTTGCAGCAACGGCTGGCAGCGTTTCCCGATCCCGAAGAGGCTAGAAAACAGTTTGTCGGGCGGCAGCCGATGGGGCGGCTGGGCACGGCGGAAGAGGTCGCAGAGGCCGCGCTGTTCCTTGTCTCGGATGCTGCGGCGTTTGTGACCGGAACTGCTCTTTCTATTGATGGAGGCTTCACGGCCTGAGCGATGAAAGCGATGCCTCCCACATTTGCGAAGACGAAATGGCGCGGGCGTCCGGCATTTTGCCTGAGTAATGGAGTCGTGCAACTCATCACGCTTAGCGGAGGCGGGCACATCGCCGATTTCCGCCTCGTTGATCTGGCAGGTAACAGCGTCAATGCCTTGTGGGAGGCTCCTTGGCCCACGATGGACCCCGCCAAATTTCGTAAGAACCATGTTCGCAAGTACGGTCCACCGGCGGTGGGAAAATTTCTCGCCTCGTTTACCGGGCATGCGGTTTGCGTTGACTATTTTGGCGGCCCATCGGAAGCCGAAGCTGCGCAAGGTTTGGCCTTGCACGGAGAAGCCGCGAACTTGCGTTGGAAGTTGCAGCATTCCGGACATAGCCGCGTTGATACACAGCTTTCCATGGCTGTGCGTTTGCCGGCGTCAGGTCTGCGGTTGTGCCGTGAAATTCGTTTGCGGAAGGGCGAATGTGCTGTGTACGTTGAAGAAACTTTGACCAACGAACGCGCGCAGGACCATTTCTTCCACTGGACTCAGCACGTCACGCTCGGTCTACCATTGTTGCAGGTGAGCGAAAGCGTGATCACTCTGCCGGGAACTCGCGCTATAACTTGGCCGCATGGCTACGAGGGAGTAAGTCTGTTGCGCGACGATAAGGAATTCACCTGGCCTGAGGCTCCGGCGATCGGGGGCGGCAAGGTAAATCTCGCCCATCCGTTTTCTGAGGATGGCAAAGGATTTGTTGCGGGCGTGCTGCTCGATCTACAACGCGAACTGGGCTTCGTGTCGGCACTGAACTGGCGACTTGGGCTTTTGCTCGGTTACTGCTTTCGTCGCACAGATTTTCCCTGGGTCGCAATCTGGGAGGAAAATGTTGCGCGCCAGGGTTCGCCGTGGAATGGGAAAACTCGCGCCCGAGGCCTGGAATTTGGTACGACTCCGATGCCGGTTGGAAAAGAAGAAACGTTCTTGCGCGGCACGCTATTCGATATGCCTACGTTTCGCCGGATTCCGGCGAGATCGAAGTTGCGAGTTCCTTATGTAGCTTTTCTTACGAAGGTCAGTTCCTCCTGGCGCTCGATTCGTGACATACAGGTCGAGAGAGAGAGGATCATTGTGACGGAAGGGCGCGGAGAGCAATTGCAACTACGAGCCACAGGGCTCAAGAAGTTGGGTTTGGCATAGCTAATGACATTTGTGCAGAGACGCGGCTTGTGGCGTCTCACGCTGCGAGATGTAGGTTCGATTGGGAACTGGAGAGAACATGGATCAAGCCAGTGCCGGCCTCTTGATATTAGTAGTCGCGGGCGTTATGAATGCCAGCTTCACCTTGCCCATGAAGTTCACCCGCAAATGGAGCTGGGAGAACACCTGGCTGGTCTGGACTTTGTTTGCGCTGGTGATCTTTCCGCCGCTCGCCGCGTTCGCCACGATTCCTCAACTCACACCGCTCTATGCGGAGGTAAGTCCGGTCATGGTCGTGACCGTCGCGATTTTCGGCGCTGGTTGGGGAATTGCGCAGGTGCTCTTCGGACTGGCCGTCGATTCCATCGGAATCGCATTGACGTTCTCGATCGTGCTCGGTATCTCGGCGGCTGTGGGTAGCGTAATCCCCCTGGTCCGCCTGCATCCGGAAAAGCTCTGGACCACTGGCGGTCTGATAACGATCGCCGGCGTTGTACTCGTTATTATTGGGGTTGCAGTTTGCGCGGTTGCGGGGCGCCGCCGCGAAGAGGCCATGGCCGCGCGTGACGGTCGTCCAGAAGTCAATATGAGCCGTGGATTAGCGTTCGCTATTCTCTGTGGCTTTGGAGCTGCGCTGGTGAATTTCGGACTTGCCTTCGGCGTTCCGCTGATGGATGCCGCTAAGAGGCACGGGGCCGCTGACCTTTGGGCAGGGAATGCGGTGTGGCTGCCACTGATGCTTGCCGGTTCGATTCCGAATTTTGCATACTGCATCTATCTTCTTAATAAGAATAAGACCGCTGATCGTTACGCTATCGCGGGTACTGCATCGTACTGGTTGCTCGCTGCAATCATGGCCTTTTTTTGGTTTGGCAGCACGGCGCTCTACGGCATTGCAGCCGGCAAGTTGGGTAGCTGGGGCACGATTCTCGGCTGGCCGTTGTTCATGTCGCTGATCGTCATTACCGCAAGCATTCTGGGATTTATCACTGGGGAATGGAAAGGCAGCGGCAAAGCTCCGCTGCGAATCCAGGTAGGTGGGGTAGTTGTGCTGGTGCTGGCGGTGTTCGTTCTGGGTACGGCCAGCCGTTGGGTGTAGCAGGAGCCGGGGAGGAAGCATGAAAGCACTGGCCATCGATCTCGGAGGCTCACACGCCACCTGCGCGGTTTTGGACGATCGTTCAATCCTCGCCGAGGCGGTGGTGAGCACCGACGGCACACAGGGGCTCGGCCCGGTTCTTCCGCTCTTAGCCGAAACGTTCGGCCAGTTGCTGCAGAAAACCGGACTCAGCGCGAAAGACTGTGCCGGGCTCGGATTCAGCTTTTGCGGATTGGCGGATACCCGCATCGGCCGTGTCGTCTCCACTAATCAGAAGTATGATGACGCGGTCGGCATTGACTTCGTGGCATGGTCGCAAAAGGAATTCGGGCTTCCTCTGAGAATTGAAAATGACGCCCGTATGGCGCTTCTTGGAGAGCGGTATGCCGGAGCAGCCCGCGGGTTCGACGACATAGTCATGACTACGCTGGGCACCGGCATCGGCGGAGCGGCCATGATTGGCGGAACGCTGATTCGTGGCAAGCACGCGCAGGGGGGCTGCCTTGGCGGGCATCTTCCTGTGCTGTTCAACGGTCGCGCATGCACTTGTGGAAACATCGGGTGTCCCGAGGCCGAGGCGGCCGGATGGTCGATTCCGCTGGTGGCGCGCGACTGGCCGGACTATGCCGACAGCGCTTTGGGAAACGATGAGCCGGTAAATTTCGAAAAGCTCTTTCGCTACGCCGCACGGGGAGATTCAGTGGCTCTTGCGCTCCGCGATCGCTGTCTGCATATCTGGGCGGCGAGCACGACGGGCCTGATTCACGCGTACGATCCTGAAATCGTCGTCTACGGTGGAGGCGTGATGAAGAGCGCCGATATCATCATTCCTTTTGTGCAAGCTTATGTGGAGAAGCACGCTTGGACTCCGTGGGGGAAAGTGAAAGTAAGAGCGGCGGAACTGGGAAACAATGCGGGGCTGCTGGGAGCGATTCCATTGCTGCTGGAGCAGAGATAACTGTCATTAGGCTTAAGGGCGAGGAGCGAGATTGACAAAGTCAAAAATGGTCTTCGTGTTCCTGCTAGTTCTTGGCTCGATTTGCAGCGCGCAGCTTTCGGAGCCCGCTCGCTGGGCGGCCACTGTGGCTGGCCAATACCTGATTTATCCCGATCGCGTCTATGGTGTCGCCAACAATTACCAGTTGAAGCTGGATGTTTGGCAGAAGCAAGACTCAAAAGACCCGCTTCCAACTGTCATTTATATTCACGGCGGCGGCTGGATTTTCGGCGACCGGACCGGATCGACCTTGCAGCTGATGCCCTACCTTCAGCTCGGGTGGAACGCGGTGAATGTCGAATACCGCATGGCGAGCGTGTCTCCCGCGCCTGCGGCCGTCGAGGATTGCCGCTGCGCCCTGCGCTGGGTAGTACAGCACGCCGCGGAATATAACATTGATGTCAACCGGATCGTGCTCACGGGAAATTCCGCCGGAGGCCACCTGGCCTTGACTACCGGCCTGCTCACCCCCGAAGCAGGTCTCGACAACCAGTGTTTTGGGCCCGAATCTCTGAAGGTCGCTGCCATCATCAACTGGTATGGCATTTCGGATGTAAATGACCTGCTTGCCGGCCCGAACCTCAGGAATTATGCAGTGCAGTGGTTGGGAAGCCAGCCCGATCGCGCGGCCATTGCCAGGCGAGTTTCGCCGCTCACCTATGTCCATGCGGGGAATCCCCCTGTTCTTACCGTTCATGGAGATGCAGACCCCGTGGTTCCATACACCCAGTCGGTTCGCCTCCACCAGGCGCTCACCGAAGCCGGAGTTAAAAATGAACTGGTGACTGTTCATGGCGGCGGACACGGCGGTTTCACTCCTGATCAATTGCAGGATGCGTTCGCCAAAATTACCGCGTTTCTGAAGGCACAGGGTGCGATTCGTTAGCCGATGACGAAACCTTCCAACTACGACAAGTTCCCTTTCGTTGCCGTCAGTGCCTCGCCGGCGGAGTGCCATGTGGGCTGGCCAGCTATCGCACAGGCGATCCGCAAACCCAGTTCTGGCGAGCGTTCGGTGGTTTGCATTGAGTGTTATCCCGCAGCGTTCATTCAAGAGATTGAAGCTGCTCTGGGCGAGGTAGGTCCCGCGTCGGTAATTCGCACAGAGTCTTTTTTCAAATCCGTCGCGGATGTCGGCAGAATGGTCGAGCAATTTCTTGGCGATGATCCCGTCTTTGGCCGCATGAACGGCATTCAAGTGGAGGATTATTTCGACCCTGCAAAGTTACTCGCGGCTAGAACTGACCTGCAACGGATGAGCACCGGGATAACAATGGTCATCGGCACTGGCGCCGCTCTGGTAGCGCCCGATGCCGACGTACTGATCTACGCCGACATGGCGCGCTGGGAGATCCAGATGCGCTATCGCCGCAATCAGATCGGCAACCTGGGTGCGGATAACGCCTCCGCAACTTTGCCGGAGAAATATAAGCGCGGCTATTTCGTCGACTGGCGCGCTGCGGATCGTCTCAAGCAAAAAGTTTTCCCGAAGATCGACCTCTTTCTGGATACCAACGATCCCACCACGCCAAAGATGATTTCCGGGGACGCCTTGCGCGAGGGGTTGCGCATCACAACTCATCGCCCATTTCGCGTGGTGCCATACTTTGATCCCGGGCCCTGGGGTGGGCATTGGATGGAAGAGGTGTGTGGGCTTTCACGCGAGGGAGTTCCGAACCACGCCTGGTGCTTTGACTGCGTGCCAGAAGAAAACAGCCTACTTCTGGGCTTCGGCGACGTGAGAGTTGAGATCCCTTCCATCGATCTTGTATTTGAGCATCCTCACGAATTACTGGGCGAAGCCGTGCATGCGCGCTTCGGCAAAGAGTTTCCCATACGCTTCGACTTTCTTGACACCATGGGCGGCGGCAATCTCTCGCTTCAGGTGCATCCCTTGACCGAATATATTCAGGACAAGTTCGGGATGCATTACACGCAGGACGAAAGCTACTACTTGCTCGACGCGGGCGACGACGGCTGCGTTTACCTTGGACTGCGGGAAAATATCGACCGCGACACAATGCTCCGGGAATTGCGAGTGGCACAGAGCGGCGGGCCCGCTTTTCCTGCGGAGAAATACGTTAACATCTGGCCCGCGAAAAAGCACGATCATTTCCTGTTACCGGCTGGGAGCATTCACTGCTCGGGCAAGAACAGCATGGTGCTGGAGATCAGTGCTACTCCCTATATCTTCACTTTCAAGCTGTGGGATTGGGGAAGGCTCGGACTGAATGGCCTGCCGCGGCCGATTCATCTCGATCACGGAGAAGCGAACATCCAGTGGGATCGCACGACAAACTGGGTGCGCCGCAACCTCGTCGATCAAATTACGCCATTCGCCTCGGGCGATGGATGGCGCGAAGAACGCACGGGTTTGCACGAACGCGAATTTATAGAAACTCGCCGCCACTGGTTTACAGGCCGCGTTCCGCATCGGGGAACCGGCGGTGTAAATGTTCTTAACCTGGTCGAAGGGCGCGAGGCCGTGGTCGAGAGTCCGACTGGAGTGTTCGAACCTTTCGTGGTGCACTATGCCGAGACGTTTATTGTTCCTGCCGCCGCCGGTGACTATACGATCCGTCCGTTCGGCGAATCGCTGGGAAAAGAGTGCGCGACCATCAAGGCTTTTGTGAGGACCAACCCCTAGCAGTTCTTGCGTTGCAGGAGTCTGAGCTGCGTGAAAAAAGCTTCTGTCCAATATCTGCTGGTTTTTTTGATTGTGAGCCATGTCGCAGCGCGCGCGGAGCGACAGCATGCTCATTCTGCTGACAAATCGCCGGCATCGTGTGTACGCGTACAGGATGGCGCGTTTCATAGTGTTGCTCTCGATCGCGAAATGAAATATCGCGTTCTGCTTCCTTGCCACTACAACAGAGTTAGCGGGCGCTTTCCCGTGTTGTATTTGCTCCACGGACTCTATGGAGACTTCCTGAATTGGGACACGCACACGCGCCTGCAACGCTATGCGGCGAAATACGAATTCATCGTGGTCACGCCGGATGCGGATGATTCCTGGTACACGAACTCGGCCACGAACGTTAAGGACAGGTTTGAAGACTACATCGCCAAAGATCTGGTGGCGGAAATCGACACAAAGTTTCGCACGCTGCGCTCGCGTCACTCGAGGGCGATTGCCGGTCTTTCGATGGGAGGATACGGCGCTGTAAAGATCGCGCTTCGCTTCGGCGACGAATTTGCCTTCGCCGGCAGTCTGAGTGGCGCGTTGAATGCGCCGTTGGATCTCGGCGACAGGCAGCCGGACTTTCGCGAGCAACTGCTCAAGGTATTTGGACCGGCCGGGAGCGCGGTGCGCGCGGACAATGACGTATTTGCAATGCTGCGGAACACGGTTGCGAAAGACTTTCCATATTTCTATCTGGCGTGCGGGAGCGGCGACAGTTTTCTGCCCGTCAATCGCGAGTTTGTGGCGCAACTCTCTTCTGAATCCATGCGCTACGAGTATCACGAGACCGACGGAGGACACGCGTGGGATTACTGGGACCGCTCCGTCCAGGGCCTCCTCCGGGCCGTTGCGTCCGCTATATCTACGGGAAGCGATGATCGGAATGAGTGAATGACCTGGCTATTTGCATCTGCCTGATGGAGTAGGCGCTTGGTCGATTTTTTGGGAGGCCGGACCGAATAAACAACCATAGTGTCTATGTGGGTCGGCGGACCGGAGCACGCGGCTAGAATCCTGTACGTCGATCTTGGAGTTGCCGCGGATGCGCTAGGCAGTTTGAAGCCCACGATGCATCGTAGCGAATTGACTGGTGGCTACGGTGTTTCGCAACTTGCGCCAACGCTCAGCCCATTGCTCAGTTGGCTCTCTACGAGTTTCATTTTAGACATACTCTTACTACCTCACTTCATGCTCAGTAATAACCATATGTCTCCCTCCTTACCAGCCCCATTTCTTTAGCTTTAGACCTTGGCCTAGAAGTTTAGAGCTTGGCGTTGGAGCTAGCATCTTTGGAACAGCAGCCCGACTCTGGCCGAGTCCTCTGCGATCCAAACTTGCAGTAGCGGAAAATGAGAATTGGGCGCTCCCAAACAGAAAAGCGACTGAACTGGGTTCCCAGAACTGTTTCCAGTGGCCCAGGAAAGCCCACAAGCAATTGCAGGAGGGTTACAGGTACCCAAGGAGGGTGAAATGGCCCTGCATGCCCAGTACTAGCTTAACAGGAAAGTTTCGAGAATCAGGATTTCTTAGAAATGGCGCGGGTTTCTGGGAATCGAGCTGGCGACAGGAAAGAATCAGAAAGGCTTCAGCACTTTGATGCTGCTACCAGTTCCATGTATACGAGTGTGATTTACAGCGCGATCCAGGAGACGCAGAATTATGCCTGTATACGAGTTTGAAATTGGATCGCGGAATAGTTGAAAAAGCCTGTCCTTCCAGAAACGGCACACTACAACCATCCAGGCACGAAGCAGATTCGCGACGCGATTGATAGAAGGAATCAGTTGGTGCACTAGGAAAGTCACATTTTTAGTCACATCGTTTTAGGCGACTATGTTACGGGATGGTGCAAGTGATTGATAGCAAGAAGGTTGATTTGGTAGCGCTACCGGGAATCGAACCCGGGTTTGAAGATTGAGAATCTTCCGTCCTGACCCCTAGACGATAGCGCCATGCGAGTAGTTGTGACAATCTTGGATTATAACAAAACTTGACGCTGATCTTGACAAAAGAGGATGGGGAAGGCATACTTTTGTAGGCGAATAAAAAGCGAATAAACAAAAATTCGCCAAGGCTTTTGCCTTCAGGTTCCCTGACAATTGTGAGAAAGTATGTCTGCCTCTTTGGTATTTTCATCGGCGGCCCCAGGCCGCCATTTTATTTTTCCGCCGCAGTCTTCTCCGCCCTTGATTTTGGAGTTGGAGAGCGCGGCCAAGGCTGCAAAAATTTTAACCAACATTGGCGCCATGCCAAAGTTGGCCAAGGTCGTTCCGGCGTCGCGACTTGACGTTTGTCCTGAGTTGGAAAAGGTCTCCACTGGCATTTCGCAACTGGACGCGCTTACCGGGGGCCTGGTTCGCGGAAGTCTCACGGAAATCTGCGGCGCTGCCTCCTCTGGAAAAACCAGCGTGTTGCTTTTCGCGCTCGCCTGCGCTACCCAGCGGGGAGAAATTTGCGCGCTCGTCGATGCCAGCGATGCCTTCGACCCAGTGTCAGCCGCGGCTGCCGGCATGGAGATGAGCCGATTGCTCTGGGTGCGCTGCGGGAAAACAGTTTCCCGTTCCATTTCCCCGATTCTCAGTTCATTGCCGAAGCACAATTTTGAAAATTCGTGTGAACTCAACAAAGCACGCCGCGTTGTGGAATCGCGGCTAGAACAAGTGTTGAAAGTTACCGACCTGCTGCTGCAAAGCAACGGTTTTGGAATGATTGCTCTCGATCTCGGCGATGTCCCGGCGGAGAGTGCGCGTCGAATCCCTCTGGCATCGTGGTTCCGCTTTCGCCGCGCGGTCGAGCACACGCCCACGGTGCTGCTGGTTTCGGAACGGCAGCCGATTGCGGGGAGTTGTTCGTCGATGCTGTTGCGGGTTTCAGGAAAAAAGCCGTCAGCTGTCAGCCCTCAGCTTTCAGGAAATTCCTTGCCACATGCGGAGTTGCCGCACGCAGAGTTGTTAGATCGATTCGAAATCACCCTGGAGTTGTTGTGCTCGCGTTTGGAAAGGAAGTTAGAGAGGAAGCCGGTGCAACCGACGGTAAGTTTCGAGAGTCGCGCCGCAGGGGCCGGATAGCTTTTCTTACGATCTTGATACCTGCGACCTGTCACTTGGCTTTTATGTTTGCCTGCATCTTTATCCCCGATTTTCCCGTGCAAGCGATCCTGCGCTTTGTGCCCCAGTTGCGCTCGCGCGCGGTTGCGCTGCTGACCGGGCATCCGCCGCTGGAGAAGGTGATGGCGTTCAATGAAAGAGCACGGCAGGCCGGCGTCGATGTAGGCATGACCAAGTCGCAACTCGAAGCATGGCAGGATCTGGTGTTGCGGTTGCGTTCGGAATCGCAGGAGATTTCTGCTCATGCTGCATTGCTGGATTGCGCGCACTCATTTTCTCCGGAGGTAGAAGACACAGCGGCGGGTACAGTGCTGCTCAACCTGGCGGGGCTCGAACCGTTGCTCGGTCCGCTGCCGAAGATTGCCACCGATCTGACGCATCGTGTCTCGCAGATGGGATTGGAGGCGAACATCGCCGTAGCGGCAAATCCGGATGCGGCTTCACTCGCGGCTCGTGGCTTTCACGGCGTGACTCTGATTTCCGAAGGGAGTGAAGCGGAGCGGTTGGGAAATCTGCCGGTGGAAGTGTTGCTGGAAAGTTTTTCATCCAACTTTTCTTCTGACTTTTCTTGCGACGCTAAGCAGGCCGCGCGCTGGGCAGAAACCTTTGATCGCTGGGGCATTCGCAAGTTACGGGCGCTGTCGGCCCTTCCGGAAGTTCCCGTCAGCGAGCGCATGGGACAGCCGGGAATCCGCCTGCAAAAGCTGGCACGTGGCGAGGTGGTGCGCAACCTGCGGGTATTAGAGCCGCCACTGATTTTTGCCGAGAGTGTCGATCTCGAATATCCCATTGTCCTGCTGGAACCATTGGCATTTTTGCTGAATCGCATGCTCGAACAAGTGTGCGCTCGCTTGCGAGCGCGGGCGCTGGCGGTACAAGAGTTGCAACTGAAGCTGGAATTGGCGGGAACACAGCCGAACGATGGCACGTCACCTGCGCGCACTGCTCCAGCTACTTTCACGCGCACTCTACGACTGCCGATTCCGATGTTGGATGCAAAAGTGTTTCTGAAATTATTGCAGCTGGATTTGCAGGCGCATCCGCCAGGAGCGCCTATTGTTAAGGTGCGTCTGACGGCGGAACCGGCGCGTCCTCGAGCCATGCAGAGTGGATTGTTTCAGCCGTTATTTCCGGAGCCGGAAAAACTGGAGCTGACGCTGGCGCGCATCGCGGGCATTGTCGGCGAGGGAAGAGTGGGCGCGGTGGAATTGCTGGATACGCATCGTCCCAGCGCCTTTGCGGTGCGCCATTTTGCGCCGGAGGAACTGGCATCGGGTGCGGGGAAAGTAACCTCATCTGGAGATCATTCCCAAGAAAAAATGAGCGTGGTGATTGCGCTGCGCCTGTTTCGTCCGCCGCTCGGCGCCAGCGTTACTCTGCGGGAAGCGAAGCCGGTTCACCTGCGGTGTATGGAACGCGAGGACGTGGCCGGAGAAATCGTCTGGAAAGCCGGCCCCTGGCGTTCTTCCGGCGACTGGTCAGAACAGGAAGGCTGGTCGCGTGAGGAGTGGGACATCGCCGTGTCCAGCGGAACCGGACTGATGTTGTATCGACTCGTACAAGACAAGCTCAGTGGGAAATGGTTTGTGGAAGGGTCGTATGACTAGGACGGTAGTGAAAGTCGAGTCGCGAGAGGTGCATCAGCAACCCCTTTTCATAAAGTCTTCCGCCACGACTGCTAAGGCAACCGATGTACATTGAACTTCATTCCCGCTCTGCGTTTAGTTTTCTCGAAGGAGCTTCGACGCCCGAGGAGCTAATCGCCGTGTGCGCAAACCTGGGAATGCCAGCCATGGCATTGCTTGATCGCGATGGAGTATACGGTACGCCGCGCTTCCATCTCGCCGCAAAAAAGGCAAAGATCAAGGCGCACGTCGGCGCGGAAGTGACGTGTGCTGCGTTTTCACCGCGGACACTCTGTGCTGGATTTCGTCTTCCGCTGCTGGTTGCCTCGCGGACTGGATATCAAAATCTCTGCCGCCTGATTACGAAAATGAAGTTGCGCGTGGGGCGCAAAGAAGGAGCCTCGGCTTCAAGCCAGGATTTTATTGAGCACTTCGACGGTTTGATTTGTCTGACCGGCGGGGAAGAAGGACCGCTCGTTGCGGCGTTGACGCACGGTGGCTCGCGCGCGGCTTTTGAAGAAGTGAAGCGACTGACGGAGATTTTTGGCCGGCGCAATGTTTATGTCGAATTGCAGCGCCACTTTCGGCGCAGCGAAGAATATCGCAACCGGGTCGCGATCGAAATCGCCGAGGCTTTGCAATTGCCTCTGCTCGCGACAAATGGCGTGAATTATGCCCTGCCGCAGAAGCGGGAATTGGCCGATGCATTCACCGCGCTGCGGCATCATCGCACGCTC
Organism: uncultured Acidobacteriaceae bacterium; assembly: GCA_963775845.1. Lineage (GTDB taxonomy): Bacteria > Acidobacteriota > Terriglobia > Terriglobales > Acidobacteriaceae > Acidiflorens. Next base: position 234,692 of record CAVZKN010000004.1, read on the forward strand.
GCCACTGCTGGGCGATTGTTGTCGCATAATGCTGAGCGCTATCTCAAATCTTCTGGGGAGATGCGCTCTCTCTTTGCGGATTTTCCGCAGGCCATTGCCAACACAGCCGAGCTTTCTTCGCGACTTGAATTCACATTGAACGATCTGGGGTACGAATTTCCGCTGTATCCCGTGCCCGCGGGAGAGACCATGATGTCGTTTCTGCGCGAACGCACGCACGAAGGCTGGCAAACACGCTATGGGCAGGCGAATGGGGAGTTGAAAAAGCGGGCGCGGCGGCAGATTGAACGCGAGTTGAACTTGATCGAACATCTGAAACTTGCCGGATATTTTCTGATCGTCTGGGACCTGGTGCGCTACTGCCGCGAGCAGAAAATACTGGCGCAAGGGCGCGGGTCCGCCGCCAACAGCGCGGTTTGCTACTCGCTCGGCATCACCGCAGTCGATCCGATTGGGATGGAATTACTGTTTGAACGATTTCTCTCCGAAGAACGCGGGGAGTGGCCCGACATCGATCTCGATCTGCCGAGTGGGGATGAACGCGAGCGCGTAATTCAATACGTCTATCGACGTTACGGCCAGCGCGGAGCGGCCATGACTGCCAACGTGATCACTTATCGAAATCGCATGGCCGCGCGCGAAATGGGCAAGGCGATGGGCTTCGACGAAGAGACACTGAAGCGAATCTCGGCGGCGGTTGCGACCTGGGAATTCAAAGACGAGCATGATGCGCTCGACCGCCGGTTGCGCGATGCGGGACTCGATCTTAAGCATCCGCGAATTCGCAAATATTTCGAGCTGTGCCTGGCCGCGCAGGATTTGCCACGGCATTTAGGGCAGCACTCGGGCGGCATGGTGATCTGCGAGGGACGGCTGGATTCGGTGGTGCCGCTGGAGCCTGCTTCGATGCCAGGCCGCGTGGTGGTGCAGTGGGATAAAGAAGACTGCGCCGACATGGGCATCATCAAAGTCGATTTGCTCGGCCTCGGGATGATGGCGGCGCTGAAAGATTCTCTGGAATTGATTCGCGATCACTATCACGAGGAAGTGGATTTGGCGCATCTTCCGGCGGACGATCCGGCGGTTTATTCGACTTTGCAAAAAGCGGATACGGTGGGGATGTTTCAGGTCGAGAGTCGGGCCCAGATGGCTTGCCTGCCCCGGCTTTTGCCGAAGAAATTTTACGACATTGTGGTGCAGGTGGCGATCATAAGGCCGGGGCCGATTGTGGGAAACATGGTCAATCCTTTTCTCAAGCGGCGGCAGGGTCGCGAGGAAGTAACGTATCCTCATCCATCGCTGGAAACGGTGCTCGGCCGCACCCTGGGCGTTCCGCTTTTTCAGGAGCAATTGCTGCGCATGGCCATGATCACCGCCAACTTCACAGGCGGCGAGGCGGAGGAGTTGCGCCGCGCCATGGGCTTCAAGCGCTCCGAGGCGCGAATGAAAGCAATCGAAGAAAAATTGCGCGTCGGCATGACGCGCAATGGAATCCTCGGTGAGACGCAGGAGCAGATCATCCAGTCGATTACTTCGTTTGCGCTTTATGGATTTCCCGAATCTCATGCCGCTAGCTTTGCCTTGATTGCTTATGCCAGCGCCTATTTGAAATGTCATTATCTGGCGGCGTTCACGGCGGCGCTGCTGAATAATCAGCCGATGGGTTTTTATCATCCGTCGACGATTGTGAAAGATGCGCAGCGGCATGGATTGAAAATGCTGCCCATGGATGTGACGCGATCGGATTGGAAGTGTTCGTTGGAGCCGTCAGCTATCAGCCATCAGCCATCAGTACGGCTTGGTTTGAAATATGCGCGCGGGTTGCGCGAGGCGGCGGGGCAGGCTTTGGTTCGAGAGCGCAGTCTGGCGCCGTTTGCTTCGGTGCAGGATCTGGCTCGGCGCGTGCCGGAGTTACGCAAGGAGGAATTGACTACGTTGGCGGAGATTGGTGCGTTGAATGAAATCGGAAGTCCACCAAGGAGGCACCCTTCGGCTGCGCTCAGGGCAGGCTCCGACACGGAGAAAAACCTTGGAGAAAATTCTTATTTGATTGATCTGGATGGAAAGAATTCCTCCGTGCCTCCGTGTCTCCGTGGTGAAAAGGGCTTTCATCGCCGCGACGCGCTTTGGCAGGTGGAGCGGGCGGTGCGCTGGTCGGGTCCTTTGCTGGATGAATTGCCGGAACGCGATGGGGAGTCTCCCCTGGCACCTATGACGGATGAAGAGCGGTTGGTCGCGGATTTTCGCGCTACCGGGCTGACGGTTGGTCCTCACCCCATGCAGTACAGGCGGCAAGACATGAAGCGGATGGGGATTTATCGTGCTTCAGATCTGGCACAATTGCCGAACGGGCAGCGCTTGCGAATTGGCGGATGTGTGATAGCGCGGCAGCGTCCGGGGACGGCCAAGGGCATGATGTTCATGAGCCTGGAAGATGAAACCGGAATTGCGAATGCCATCATCGCTCCGGATTTGCTGCAGAAGAATCGCGTCTTGCTGATTTCGGAGCGCTTCCTGATGGTCGAAGGCATCCTGCAGAACCAGGACAACGTGATCCACATACGAGCGGAGAAAGTCTTGCCGCTTAACGTCACGCGCGCGGAGACAGTGTCCCACGATTTTCACTAGATTATCTTTACAAATCCTTACTTTCCACCCGGCAACCCATGGCTCCGACCGCAAATCTAATTGACCAACCGCTACCGCACGATCTGGCCAGAAGGATGTTTTTGCAATGAACGTACTTTTTGTGAGCCAGCCCTGGATTTCTCCTCACGTCAGACGCGTCTATAGTCCTCTTTCAAGATCAATGCGGCAAGCGGCAATTATTTCGGCGGCCGTCCTGATGGTCGCCATGCCCGCCTTCGCCGGACTCGGTGAAGATGCGAGTTCGGTACAGGCCGATCAAGTCCACATGCACGCCGGCTTGAGGACCACGCAAGCTCAAGGTTATGCGGTGCATGAGATGCAGGCTCCTACGGGCTTAACCGTCCGCGAGTACGTGTCGCCGTCGTCGGGAAAGGTGTTTGCCGTGGGATGGCAAGGGCCTTGGCCACCTGATATGCGGCAGATACTGGCCGGTTATTTTGAGCAGTACCAGCAGGCTGCGCAGACGCAGGCCAATGTACGTCCAGGGCGGCATCCTGTGATGATTCAGCTGCCGGGCCTGGTGGTGCAATCGGGTGGGCACATGCGATCGTTCGCGGGGCGCGCTTACGTTCCCGATATGCTGCCGCAGGGCGTTGCCGCGGAGGCCATCCGATGACGAGCTTGAATCGAATAACGATGGATCGAATTTTGACGCTGGTGGCTGGCAGTGTGTTGCTGATGGGCAGCGGGCTTACGGTAGGATGCGGCGGTAGCAGCAGCAGCAGCTCGAACCATTCCAATCAGACGCCATCGGGCTCGAACGTGCAATCCATCACCGTCAACGCCGGACCGGCGGGAAATTATGCGAACGGCGCATTTACCAGCGTGACCGTCTGTGCGCCAGGAACGTCCACTTGCCAGACGGTTGACGGCGTGCTCGTCGACACAGGGTCGTCAGGTTTGAGAGTGCTAGCTTCGGCCTTGACGGTTCCGCTGACGCAACAAAACGCATCCGATGGCAACCCGGTATACGAGTGTCTTCCATTTGTAATCGGCTATACCTGGGGAGCGGTGCAGGCGGCGGATATCGAGATGGCGGGCGAGAAAGCCAGTTCAACGCCCATCCAGGTGATCAATGGCGCTGCGCCAGCGGGATCGTTATGTGCTAGTAATCCAGGCGGAAACTCGGACACGCTTTCGAGCCTGGGAGCGAACGGAATCGTGGGTGTCGGAAACTTTCCGCAAGATTGCGGGGGTGCGTGCACCTATCCGCCCTCCACTACCAAGAACCCGACCCCGAATCCTAACCTTTATTATGAGTGTCCCAACTCTGGCTGTACGGCGATCGCCGAGCCGCTGGCACAGCAAGTGGAAAATCCGGTTGCGTTGTTTTCGACGGATAATAATGGAGTGATCATTGAACTGCCGGCGGCGAGCGCGCCGGAAGCGAGTTTGAGCGGCTCCCTTATTTTTGGGATTGGAACGCAATCGAATAACGTGCTCAACGGAGCCACGATCTACAGCGTTGATGATTACGGAAACTTCATTACCACGTTCAACAATGTGGCTTACAACCAGAGTTTCATCGACAGCGGCTCGAACGGAATCTTTTTTCCCGACTCGTCATTCCCGACTTGTTCCGATCTGCAGAATGACTTCTACTGCCCAACCTCGACGGTGAACCTTTCCGCGATCGCTGCGGGGGCAACCGGGTCGCCCAACAGCACTATCGATTTCAGCGTGGCCAATGCCGACAACCTTTTTAACGCTAATCCCAATGCTAGTGTGTTTGGGCAGTTAGCGGGACCGAATTCTATCAGCGGCTTCGATTGGGGTCTGCCATTTTTCTACGGCCGCAACGTCTATACAGCTATCGCTGGTCAAAGTACGCCGGGCGGGACGGGTCCGTACTGGGCCTACTAGTTTCGCTGACAAGTTTGAATTAAGCGTTGGAGAGCTTTCTGGCGTTGTGCCGCAGCGAACGGCCCTCCGACAAGCTGTAAATTTCTTCCGCCAGATTCTTTGCGTGATCGCCGATTCGCTCCAGCGCCTGTGCGGCGAGCAGGATATCGAAATTTTTCTGTCCACTTGGGCTATTAGGTTCGGCCAGATGCCTGTGAAACAGGGAATGGCACAGGCGGTCAACTTCCGGATCGGATTGCAACACACGATGCGCGTAAGAAACCTCGCGTTTCATAAAACCCTGGTGCACGTCCTCGAGCATTTCGCGCAGCAGGGAGGCCATCTCGATGAGCTGGCGAGAATCTGCAGCCGGTAGCTTTTCGCGGCGCGACTGCAGTTGCATGACCGCACTGTAGGCGAGATCGCCGATGCGCTCGAGATCGGTGATGAATTTCAGACAAGCAAGCAATTCGCGCGCCTTCGCCTCGCCAACGCGGGTGATCGCTTCCGGCAGTTGATCGTCGATTTTACGTTCGATCTGGTCGAGTTCTTTTTCGCAATCCTTGATCGCGAGAAAAGCAAGGCGCGACCCGTCGGCGAGAAAATCGCGGACGTTGAAGACAGCATCGCGGGCGATCAGACAGCCGCGAACGACCTGGGCTGAGAGTTCATCTTCGGGCAGATTGTCGTTATGGTTGGTCGGGACTGTCCGCGCCGCCGTTGCTGGCGATCGCTTGGATGCTGATCGGTGCTTTCTTGACGCGGTTGCCACCTGTTTTCGATTCATGGAAAGCTCGCTGACATCGGACCGACGCTTAGATTATCGTCGTAATTCCTTCGGTCCGTTAGCGTCGCGACTGATGCGCAGATTTCAATTCCCTACCATTACGAAACTAGCATAAACCCGGAATATGAAGGCAGTGTAAATGAGTGGCGACGGCCTGCGGTTCGTCACTGGGAGGGCGATTCCGCCGTGGTCTTCACTTGTTTCAGAATTGCTTTGCGGATCAGGCCGGAGAATGGCGCTATCAAACTCCAATAGATGCGAAACTTCCACCAGGCTGCGGCACCGAGGCACTGGATTCTGGTTTCGGTCGAGAGAATCGTGCTTTCGCTTTCTGATGATGCCGCGCGCAGCTTGAAGTTCCACGCGGCCTTGGCGTATCCAGTCCGTGCAAAATCGATGAAGTCGGCCTTCACGAGATCCATGCAACGGCCGCCATCGGGACGCCAGAATCGTCCCGCAACCCCGATGACGATCTCGTCATTTGGGATTTCGTTCAGCATGACAAAACCGGTTCCCTGGAGACGCTGGCGGAGGTCGCCGGCCGCGGGATGACTGGGCCATTTTTTCCCGGTCCGCAAAGTCATCAGGAGGCGCATCAGCCACAGCTCACTGAGGTCCACGTGCAGAAGACATTCATATACGCGCGAGCGGAGCGAGTTGATGCGGATCTGGTAGTCTGCGCGGAAATCATAGTTTGGGAGAGACGCATCGATCCGCAGAGGCGCGGGGTCAGATGTCAGCGGAGCAGTCACGCCTGAGATTGTGGGGCAGTCTTTTTCTTGTGATTCGCTTTTTGCAGCAGGATGTCGATGAAGGCAGTGCTGGCGCACGAAAGCGTCCGGTCGCGGCGATACGCCAGGCCCAGTTCGCGGAATAGTTCCGCGTCTTCCAGATCAATCAGCTTCACGCTACCGGAGGCAACCTCGTCGCGGGCGAAGGACGAACTAATGATTGACACTCCCAAATCGGCAGCGACGAAACTTTTGATCATGCCAATGCTGGGGAGTTCCATGCGCACGAGCAACTCGTTGCGATAAGGGCGAAAGAGCTTATCCAGAAGTCGGCGGGTATGGCCCGTCTTCGGCAGCAGCAGCGGATGTTTGACAATGTCGCGCACAGACGCGGCTCTAAATTTGGCCAGCGGATTTTGCGGGCTGACCATCAGCATGAGCTTGTCGCGGAAGATCGTTTGAATTTCCAGGCTGGGTGACTGAATCGGCAGAGTTAGAAAACCGACCTCGATGGAGCCGTTCTCAAGTTTTTCCGTGACCTTATAACTGAAATTACGGTAGATGTCGATCTGCACGGGCGGATAGCGCCGGCAGTATTCCGCGAAAACCTCAGGCAAAACGTAAAGGCAGGTCGCTTCATTAGCGCCAACGCGAAGCGTGCCGCGGGGAGTCCGACTATGGTCGGCAACCGCCATCAGCGACTCTTCGCGCAGCTCTTTTAGACGCACGGCATAGTCGAAGAGCACCTGGCCGGCGGGAGTAAGCTTTACGGTCTTGCCCGAGCGGTCGAGCAGGCGGTCGCCATACTCCTGTTCTAACTGGCGGATCTGCGCGCTCACCGCCGATTGCGAGCGGAAGACCTTCTCCCCAGCGCGCGAAAAGCTGCCTTGCTTGGCAACTTCCAGAAACGTAATGAGCTGGTCAAAATCCATATTTCTTGATGGCCGGATTATAACGCTCGCGGCGGAATCGCGGGAGATTAGCTGAAAGCGCTTCGAACGCGGGAATTTCTGGGGAATTGCTCTAAACTCTGTCGCAAACTCCGGGACATCCTCAAACCCGAAAATTTGCATCGTTCGCATCGAAATTCTGAGTTGTACTTCTATGTCAAAAGGACGATAACTAGAAGGTTGTAGAGGTGCGTTTCTGAGCCGACGAGAGCGACAAAACGTAGCCTTTGCGGCTACTGTCCGAATTCAGCAGCAACTTTTCGACATGAGGCCAAGTTCGCAGCAATGTTCGGAGGTACGTTCGCCGCGATCGGACCGATTTTGCTTACAAGGTAATGAACAAGAGTCCAAAAAATCCGAGCGGCCCTCCATCCGCCCAGGGCCTGTATCATCCCGCGCAAGAGCATGATGCCTGCGGGATCGGATTTGTCGCGAGCGTTCGCGGCCACAAAAGCCACGAAATTGTAGAGAAGGGCATTCAGGTGCTGCTCAACCTGGCGCATCGCGGCGCTTGCGGCTGCGATTCCGAGACCGGAGATGGCGCTGGAATTCTGCTGCAGGTCCCACACCAGTTCTTTGCCCGCGAGTGCGGCAAACTCGGGTTCGAGTTGCCTCAGTCCGGCGCTTATGGCGTCGGCATGACCTTCCTGCCGGTGGAGAAACATCCTCGCCTGCAGTGCGAAGGAGTTCTCGAGCGCATTGTGCGCGAGGAAGGGTTGACGGTCCTCGGTTGGCGTGACACGCCTTGCTACGCTGAGGCGATTGGCCGCGTGGCGCGTGGTTCACAACCGTATATCCAGCAGATTTTTGTAGGATGCGGCGAGTTCAGAGATGAGGACGCGTTTGAGCGGAAGCTTTATGTTGTTCGGAAACGGGTGGAGAGTGAGATTGCCGCGTCTGGCATCGAGGATGCAAACGTCTTCCACATCCCGTCGCTGTCTTGCCGGACGATTGTCTACAAGGGCCTGTTGCTGGCCCCGCAGATCACGAAGTTCTATCGCGAACTGTCCGATCCCGACGTGACCAGCGCGTTGTGCCTGGTGCATCAGCGTTTTTCTACGAATACATTTCCAAGTTGGCAGCGGGCACATCCTTACCGCTACATTGCGCACAATGGCGAGATCAACACGCTCAAGGGGAATGTCAACTGGATGCACGCGCGGCAATCGCTGCTGCAGTCTCCATTATTTGGCGATGACATCAAAAAGCTATTTCCCATCATTACGCCGGATGGCAGCGATTCGGCAAATTTTGACAATGCGGTCGAACTGCTCTTGCAGGCGGGCCGCAGCCTTCCGCATGCGATGGCCATGCTGATTCCGGAAGCGTGGGCTGGAAACCCACACATGAAGCCCGAGAAGCGCGCTTTCTACGAGTACCACGCCTGCCTGATGGAGCCCTGGGATGGGCCTGCGGCGATTGCATTCACCGATGGGCGATCCATCGGAGCCATCCTCGACCGCAACGGCTTGCGGCCCGGACGCTACGTGGTGACGCATGACGACCACGTCATCATGGCCTCCGAAGCCGGAGTGCTCGACATTGAACCCCAGCAGGTGAAGATGAAGGGCCGCCTGCAGCCGGGAAAGATGTTCCTGGTGGACACGATCGAAGGCCGCATCGTTCCTGACAAGGAAATCAAAGAGCGGCTGGCCTCGCGTCAGCCCTATGCGCAATGGCTGAAAGATAATCAGATTACGATCGATCAGTTGCCTGCTCCCACGCGCATGCACCATCCGGATGCCGAAACGTTACTGAGACGGCAGCGTGCCTTCGGCTACAGCGATGAAGACCTGCGCATGATTCTTGGTCCGATGGCCTCGAAGGGCGAAGAGCCGGTTGGTTCGATGGGCACGGATACCCCGCTCGCTTGCCTTTCCGATAAGCCGCAATCGCTCTTCAACTATTTCAAGCAGCTCTTCGCACAGGTGACGAATCCTCCGATTGACCCAATTCGCGAAGAGATTGTGATGTCGCTCATCAGCTATATCGGAAGCGAGCGCAACATTCTGACGGAAGAGCCAGTGAATTGTCACATGCTCAAGCTGGCGCATCCACTGCTAACCAATATCGAATTAGAGAAGCTGCGCCGCGTGTCGACCGGCGATCTGTTGGCCATTACTCTGCCGGCGCTGTTTCGGGTCAAAGACGGAGAAGACGGACTGAAGCGCGCGCTTGAAGAGTTGTGCCAGCGCGCATCCCTTGCCGGCAAAGCTGGCTACACGCTGCTCATTCTTTCCGATCGCGGAGTGAATAAGGATTATGCGCCGATCCCGAGCCTCCTGGCGTTGGCCGCGGTCCATAACTTGCTGGTGCAGGAGGAGACACGGACGCAGGTCGCTCTGATTACGGAATCGGGCGAGCCGCGCGAGGTGATGCACTTTGCCCTGCTCAGCGGGTATGGGGCGAGCGCCATCAATCCTTATCTGGCGTTGGAGAGTGTTGAGAGTCTGGCGCGGCACGGTCAGTTGGCGGAGGGCGTGACTCCCGAACTGGCGGCGAAGCACTTCATCAAAGCGGTAAATAAAGGTTTGTTGAAGACCTTCTCCAAAATGGGCATTTCCACCTTGCAGAGCTATCAGGGAGCGCAGGTTTTCGAAGCCATCGGGCTGAACGAGGAATTGGTTGACGCCTATTTCTCGGGCACGGCCTCGCGACTGGAGGGCATCGGCCTGTACGTGGTCGCGCGCGAGGCGCAGTTGAAACATGAACATGCTTTCCGTCCGCTGTCGGAGTCGGAGACTGAGCTAGCGGTCGGAGGGACTTATCATCAGCGAGTTAACGGCGAATATCATCTGCTAAATCCGCTGACCATCAGCAAACTGCAGCAGGCAGTACGGCAGGAGAGCTTTCAGACTTTTCAGGAATATACCGATCTTATCGACAAACAGAGCAGCAATATGGCAACGCTCCGCAGTCTGATGAAATTCCGCAAGAGCGCCAAGCCTGTTCCGATCGAAGAAGTCGAGCCTGCTAAAGAGATTGTGAGGCGCTTCACCACAGGTGCAATGTCATTCGGTTCGATCAGCAAAGAAGCGCACGAAACTCTGGCGATTGCCATGAACCGCATCGGCGGCAAGTCGAATACCGGAGAAGGCGGCGAAGACGAGGAGCGCTTTAAGCCGGACGAGAACGGTGATCTGCGGCGGAGCGCGGTGAAGCAGGTTGCGTCCGCCCGCTTTGGAGTTACGGCTAACTATCTCGTCAATGCCGACGAACTACAGATCAAGATGGCGCAGGGCGCGAAACCCGGCGAGGGCGGCCAACTTCCGGGGCATAAGGTCGATGAGGTCATTGCGCGTCTGCGGCATTCGATCCCCGGAGTCGGATTGATTTCTCCACCTCCGCATCATGACATTTATTCGATCGAGGATCTGGCGCAGCTGATTTATGACCTGAAGAATGTGAACCCGCAAGCCCGCATCGCCGTGAAGCTAGTTGCCGAAGTCGGAGTGGGCACGGTGGCCGCTGGAGTTGCCAAGGCCCATGCCGATGTCGTCCTGATCAGCGGCGACAGCGGAGGTACGGGCGCATCGCCCCTGAGTTCGATCAAGCACGCCGGCATTCCCTGGGAACTGGGGTTGGCCGAGACGCAGCAGGTACTTCTGTTGAATGATCTGCGCAGCCGCATTCGCGTGCAGACCGACGGCAAGCTACAGACCGGGCGCGATGTCGTGATCGCTGCTCTCCTCGGTGCTGAAGAATTCGGATTCGCCACCACGCCGCTGATTGCCATGGGATGCGTCATGATGCGCAAATGTCATCTCAACACTTGCTCGGTGGGCATCGCCACGCAGGATCCCGTGCTGCGCAAGCGCTTTCAAGGCCAGCCCGAACACGTCATTAACTTCTTTTTCTTCCTGGCACAGCAGGTGCGGCAGTATATGTCGGAGTTGGGCTTCCGCCGCATGGACGACATGATCGGCCGCGTTGACATGCTTGACGTTGAGCCCGCCGTAAATCACTGGAAGGCGAGCGGCCTCGACCTATCCGCTATTCTCCATGTTCCTGACGTTCCATCGCGCGTGGCCCGACGTTGTATTCACGCTCAGGATCACGGCCTGGAGCAGGCGCTTGATCATCAACTGCTGGTGAAATCGCTCTCCGCGATCGAAAACATTACGCCGATCGTGTTTAGGATGCCGGTGCGCAACGTGCATCGCTCGGTGGGAACCATGCTGAGCGGAGAGATCGCCCGCCGCCACGGTTCCGCTGGCCTGCCCGACGATACGATCCGCATTCATCTTGACGGCTCAGCCGGGCAGAGCATGGGTGCGTTTCTCGCCAAAGGAGTTACTCTTACCCTCGAAGGCGATGCCAACGATTACGTGGGCAAGGGGCTGTCTGGCGGACGTCTGGTTGCCTATCCCCCGCGACGTTCGAGATTCGCTCCCGAAAAAAATATTCTGATCGGCAATGTGGCGCTTTACGGCGCAACCAGCGGCGAAGCGTTCTTCAACGGAGTCGCCGGCGAACGCTTTGCCGTTCGCAACTCGGGAGCGACCGCCGTCGTCGAGGGAGTCGGCGATCACGGCTGCGAATACATGACAAAGGGCGTGGTGTTGGTGCTCGGAGCCTGCGGCAGAAACTTTGCCGCCGGCATGAGCGGAGGCGTCGCCTATGTTTTCGATGAGCGCGGCGATTTCACCGAAAAACGCTGCAACCTCGACTCGGTCGACCTCGAGCCACTTGTCGAAGCGGGAGTTTTCGAATCGGAAGAAGCATCCGTGGTCAAGGCTCGCCATGTCGAAGCTAAGCTGGTCAAAGATCTGGTGAGGCGTCACCTGTCGTTAACTGGCAGCCCGCGTGCCACCTGGATTCTCGACAACTGGTCTGAGGCTCTGTCGCGCTTTATCAAAGTTTTCCCGCACGAGCACAAGCGAGTGCTTGGAGTGCGCCGCCGCCGCCAACCTTATATTCCCAGTCCGCCGCTAGCCGTTTCGGTCACGCCCGAGCAGGTGCAACATGGGTAAGGACACGGGATTTTTGGAATTCGGCCGTGAGCTTGCTCCGCGGCGTCCGGTCATACAGCGCGTCAATGACTGGTTCGAAATCTACCTCGATTTTCCTGAAGACAAGCTTCGCACCCAGGGCGCACGCTGCATGGATTGCGGTGTGCCTTTTTGCCAGACGGGGTGTCCGGTCAACAATCTGATCCCCGATTGGAACGATCTGATCTTTCGCGGACGCTGGAAGGAAGCGGTTCGCCAGTTGCATGCGACCAATAACTTTCCCGAGTTCACTGGCCGAATCTGTCCCGCGCCTTGCGAAGCGTCTTGCGTGCTGGCGATCAATCAGCCGGCGGTGACCATCAAGCAAATTGAAAAGAATATTGTAGAGCGCGGATTTCAGGAAGGCTGGATACATCCCGAGCCACCGAAGTTCCACAGCGGCAAGAAAGTTGCGATCGTCGGCTCAGGGCCGGCAGGATTGGCCGCTGCGCAGCAATTGTGTCGCGCGGGACACACGGTCGTGGTCTACGAAAAATCAGACCGCATTGGCGGTTTGCTGGTTTATGGCATCCCGCAGTTCAAATTAGAAAAACACATCGTCGATCGCCGCATTGCGCAAATGTCGGCTGAAGGGGTGAAATTTGTGACCAGCGCGGAAGTCGGAAAGAATATTGCGGTCGCGGATCTGCGAAACGAGTTTGACGCGATTGTGCTCGCCGGAGGAGCCGAGCATCCGCGCGATCTTAATGTCCCGGGACGCGAGTTGAAGGGAATTCATTTCGCGATGGACTTCCTGCCGCAGCAGAACCGGCGCAATCTTGGCGACGTTATCCCTCCGGAAGAAGAAATTTTGGCAACCGGCAAACACGTGGTCATCATCGGAGGCGGCGACACAGGCGCGGATTGTCTCGGCACCTGCCATCGGCAAAAGCCGCTCTCCGTGCATCAATTCGAGATCATGCCGAAGCCTCCCGATGAGCGCTCGCCTGCAACGCCCTGGCCGTTATGGCCGATGCAACTGCGTACCGAGGGCGCGCACGAAGAAGGCGGCATCCGCGATTGGAGCATTGCGACAACCAAATTTACTGGTACAAAATCAGGGCATGTTCAGCAATTGCACGCTGTGCGCGTTGGACCGCCGCCGGATTTCAAGCCCGTTCCGGGCACTGAATTCACCCTGGATGCGGACCTTGTTTTGATTGCGATGGGCTTTTTGGGCCCGGTCCGTAATGGAATGATCGAACAGCTCGGAGTGAAGCTCGACCAGCGCGGCAACGTTGCCACCGGCCCGAACTGCATGTCATCGATATCCGGAGTTTTTGTAGCGGGAGATATGCGTCGCGGCCAATCGTTAGTTGTGTGGGCCATTGCCGAAGGTCGCAAGGCGGCCGCGAGCGTAGATGCTTACCTAAAAGCGAAAGCCATATCTTTGATCGCTCCAACCGTTCCCACGAGAAAATCGCTCGTTTCCAGTCACTAGAACTGTCAGGAGTATGCCGCCCCGCGGAGCCAGCGACAATTTCGCAGGAGAGTGCCATCTTAACGAATTCGAATGGCGCTAAGCGAGCGAGTCAAAACCACACCGTTGCCGTCAAGAACCGAGACATCTGCCTGCACGTGGGAGTTGCCTCTGCAGGCCTCAGGCTCAGGCACAAGAAAAGTGAGCAACGTTTGTGCCGATGTACAGCCAGTAAGTTGGCGTAGTTCGGTTGAGAAATTTGCTTTCGCTGAGTTGACATGCAACACGACTTCCACCGATCCGCTGAGATTTTCGCAGTGCAATGGGATCAGAACTTCCAATCCTCCCGGGCTGCCACGTTTGGCACTTGGAGCCCCGGCATACACCACGATTGGCGAATTGCCCCCGGGAGAGGAATTGCGCTCTGGCCAGAGGCGGTCGTATTCCTTGCCGGCGGCGGCAAAAAGCTTCTGCATTCTTTGCTCTCGCTCATACCACCCCGGATGGGTCGGATCGAGAACGTTGCCATCCGCCTGCCCCGGTTGCGCTTCGATCAAGTGGTGTAGCGCGGGGATGAAGTCGGGGTCGTATCCCGCGCGCGTCATCAGCATTAAGCCTTCGGCGTCGGCTTCGAGTTCCATGGTTTGACAGAAACTGGCAAGCCGGCTCGATGCGCCCTGGGAGTCAACCCAGGAACCAGAGAACGCGCCCGCATCGCCAAGCATGATTTGGGAGGCTTCGGCTCTCTCCAGCGACTTCTGCAACAGGTAACGCCGGGCCCAGTCGCGGCGAATGACGTGCGATATTTCATGCGAGAGAGCTGCCGCCCACAGCCCGGTCCTCGATCCGAGCAGGCGCGCTAGATCTTCGTCGACAAAAATGGTTCCGTCCGGAGAAGAGAACACATTTCCCGCACCCTTGGCGATACGCAGATCCCAGGAGAACTTTGCGCGCTCGGCGGGGACTTGCCGCAGCAACGTCTCCATGACTTGCACGGCGACCGGATACTGGCTGGTCGCCGGTATGGTATAGGGAAGCACCTGGGAGCGAACCCGCGCCGCGAAGCGGGCATCGGCAGTAAAAGCAGGGGGGATCTTCTCGGGAGGAGAAATTTCTTGCGCCGGGACGAGGTCTACCCAGAATGCGCACAACAGTGCGACAAAAACCAACCGCGGAACCTTGCAGCTCACTCCTGACATGCGCCACCCCCGAACCAGCATGCCTGCACTCCGGGTCCGCGAAAGTCAATCCGCAGCTCTACCCGGCCTGCAAGAAAAATATAGCACGAGCATTCGGGCAGGTCTGTGATCTGTAGCACTAGCTGATCGCCAGCAAAGCGCTTCCGGCCGCACTTTGCTCGGAGGTGTTAAATTAGAAGATTCATGTCAGCCCCCAACTCTCTCTTTGTTCGCACGGCCAAGGCTCAGCCCGCGGAACGCACGCCCGTCTGGTTCATGCGCCAGGCAGGACGTTACATGGCGGAGTACCGCGCTATCCGCAAGCATCATTCGTTGATTGAAATCTGCAAGAAGCCTGAAATCGCGGCCCAGGTCACGATCGAGGCGGCGGAGATTCTCAAGGTGGATGCGGCCATCATCTTTGCCGATCTGCTGCTGCCGCTCGAAGTCATGGGACTGCCCTTTCACTTTGCCGCCGGCGAGGGGCCGAAGATCGAAAGGCCGGTGCGGACTCCTGAAGATGTCGCGCAGTTGCGCACTGATCGTGCCGCCGATCTCGGCTACGTTTCCGAAGCGGTGACGCTGGTGTGTAAGCATTTCGGAGACAAGTTACCGGTGATCGGTTTTTGCGGGGCTCCGTTTACGCTCGCCAGTTACATGATCGAAGGTGGCGGGTCGCGCAACTACATCTTCACCAAAAAGATGATGTACTCGGCGCCTGCGGTGTGGAATGAGCTGATGAAGAAGTTGGTCGCAGTGACCGTCGAATATTCTTCCGAACAGGTACGCGCCGGCGCCGACACGATACAGATTTTCGACAGCTGGGTGGGCTGCCTGAGCGTCGAAGATTACCGCCGCTATGTTCTGCCGCACGTGAAGGATATGGTGAAGCGCCTGCAAAAGACCGGCGTGCCCGTCATTTATTTTGGCACCGATAGTTCCACGCTGCTGCCCTCGATGCAGGAGGCTGGCGCCGAAGTGGTGGGCCTCGATTGGCGCATCCCGCTCGATACGGGATGGAAGAGCCTAGGCTTTAAAGGCGCGGTGCAGGGCAATCTTGATCCGGTGCTGCTCTTCGCCGATTGGAAAGAATTGAAGTCGCGTGCCGAGGCGATTTTGAAGCAGGCTGGCGGGCGCCCGGGGCATATTTTCAATCTGGGTCACGGAATTCTGCCTGAAACGCCGGTTGAGAATGTGAAGGCGCTCTGCGATTTTGTCCGCGAACATTCGGCCGATGTTAAGACGGAGGTTAAGAACAAGCGTTGATGATGCGCAGTTATGAAATCTCGTCTTTATATGAATTGTCATCCTGAGCGAAGCGAAGGACCTGCTGTTCTGCGCGAAATGCAATTCTCTGGCTTTGGTCTCAGTAGTGGGAGCCGAAAATGACGCCCTGCCCGCTGGGCCTCGCTGGCCAGTGTTATTGCGCGAATCAGGTAAGTTCATTTGCAGCTGAGAAACGGCCTGTTAAAACCGCCGTGCTCCTGCTCGCCCACGGCAGCCCCGAAAATCCCGACCAGATTCCCGAATTTCTTGGGTACGTCACCGGTGGACGCCCTTTACCGCCGACGGTCGTCGAAGAGATTCGCCATCGTTATTCCTTAATCGGTTTTTCGCCGCTTGCCTGCTGGACTCTGCTTCAAGCCGATCAGCTTTCCCTGTTATTGCAGCTGCCCGTCTTTGTCGGCATGCGCAACTGGAAGCCCTTCATCGCCGACGCTGTAAAAGCCATCGCCGTGCAAAAGTTCGAGCGCGTTATCGCCGTCTGCCTCGCGCCGCAAAATTCGCGCACCAGCGTAGGACTCTATCGCAGCGCCGTCACCGGAAACGACGCAACCGGAAACGCTGTGACCGGAAACGCCGCCCTGCCGTTCACTCTCGATTTCGTAGACGAGTGGCACGACCAGCCTCTCCTTGCCAAGGCCTTCGCCGA
Organism: uncultured Acidobacteriaceae bacterium; assembly: GCA_963775845.1. GTDB lineage: Bacteria > Acidobacteriota > Terriglobia > Terriglobales > Acidobacteriaceae > Acidiflorens. The sequence continues at coordinate 251,173 of CAVZKN010000004.1, forward strand.
AAACCTGCGTGCCGGATGGACCAAAGCCAACGCCGAATACGGCGGCACTTTGTCCGACACTCTGTCCGGCACTCTGCCCATCATCTTCACCGCGCACAGCGTTCCCGCGCGCACCATCACCGAAGGCGATCCCTACGAAGCCCAGTCCAAAGAAACCGCGGCGCTGGTCGCGAAAGCCGCCGGACTCGGAGCCGGCCTCACTCAAGACGCCTGGACCTTCGCCTTCCAAAGCCAGGGCATGTCCGGAGGCCAGTGGATCGGGCCCACCGTAGAAGAGACAATTCTGAGCCTCAAAGCCAAAGGCCACCGCGGAGTGTTCATTCACCCCGTAGGCTTCCTCTGCGATCACGTAGAAGTGCTCTACGACATCGACATCTTCTTCAAACAATTCGCAGAAAAAGAAGGCATGCGCCTATGGCGAGCCGAATCGCTGAACGGGTCGAAAATGTTGACGGCGGCGCTGGCCGAACTCGTGCGAAGCCGTATTGGAGCGACTGGCGTTTAGCGGCCGGGGCCGGAGACGAACGTTCGAGGTTGTTGGTGTTAAGCCCGATTCAACAACTATCGATCTATATCATCATGACGGCTGATGCGGCGAGATGCGCTGCTGGAGTGAGAGATGCCGAAATCAAATAACCGAGTCGAAGCATTTGAGCTTGTGGATCGAGCCATTAGGCTTCAACTAGCCGATTCCGGTGACCTGTCCGAAGTGGAAGCGTGCCTGAGGAAAGCATTGGCCCTCGATCCTGGCAACATCGAAGCGCTGCAAGAAACTGCTCACTTCTACGATGCGGTCACGCCTAACGCAAAAAAAGCAAAGAAATATGCAGTCGATTGTCGGGGAAGGGCTGCCAGTGTCGCCTCCGAAATGGACGGTATTCTGGAAGGCGTCGCTTCAAAGGAGGTCGGCAGCGACGAGAAACGAACATCTGTGCAAGACCGCCCGCATTCCTACACCCGTTGGAAGGGCACGGCTCTTTGGAAGGCAGTTGAGAAAGGCATTGCAGATCTCGTTGAGAACCGAGACATTGTGGAAAAAACACCGCGAGCTTATATCGTCGGTTACATCTGCAAGGCCGTGAGTCGCGGGAAAGTCAAAATCGGCGCAGACTTAAAACGATAGTTGTTGTAAATCGCCGACATTGTTATGGAGTCATTACACTAATAACGCTCACGAGCGACTCGTATGTAGCGAGTTATAGTCGAGGCCATGGGCCGAAGCAAAAACTTGAAACTTAGAAGCGAATAGCGAAAGACGAACAGCGAGCAGCGAACCCATGCCACGAATCGCCATCATCGGCGGCGGAATCTCCGGCCTTTCGGCTGCGTTCACGCTTGAAGAAAAACGCCAGTCCGGCGCCCAGTCCGATACAAAGATCGAATACGTCCTGTTCGAAGCCGCCCCGCGCCTCGGCGGAGTCATGGTCACCGACCGTGCCGATGGCTGCCTGATCGAAGCCGGACCCGATTCCTTCCTCACTGAAAAACCCTGGGCCGCCGATCTCTGCCGCAAAATCGGACTCAGCGATCAACTCATCGGCTCCAACGACGCCGACCGCAAGACTTATATCGTGGTCCATAAGAATGGACGCGACAAACTCGTCGTCATGCCCGACGGCCTCATGTTCATGGTGCCGACCAAGATCATGCCCACGGTGCTGTCACCGCTTTTTTCCTGGCGCACAAAAATGCGCATGGCCGCTGAATGGTTTCATCCGCCGCACAAAGCCAACGCAGATGAAACGGTTGCCGAGATGGTCGAGCGCCACTACGGATCCGAGATGGTCGATCGACTCGCCGATCCGCTGCTCTCGGGCGTCTACGGGGGAGAAGCTTCGCAGTTGAGTGTGCGCGCCGTGCTGCCGCGCTTTGCTGACATGGAAGCCAAGCACGGCAGTCTTGGCCGCGCCATGCTTGCCGCCCGCAGGAAATTGGGCGGGGCGGCGAAGGGTCCAGCCCGTCCGCTCTTTACTTCCCTCAAGAATGGCATGCAGCAGATGACGGATGCGCTGGTCGCGCGGCTCGACGCTAAGGCGCTGAAGACCTCTGCGGCGGTGCAATCGGTAATGCCGCAGAGCGGCGGATGGACGGTGCAATCCGCAAACGAAAAGAGCTATTTTGATGCCTTAATTATCGCCACGCCTACTCATGCCGCTGCGGCAGTGCTGCGAAGCGCAGATTCGCCATTGGCGCGCGAGTTAAGCGATATCCGATATAGCTCCTCAGTAACCGTCACGCTTGGGTATGACGAAAAGGTGCGCGGCTCGCTGCCGCCAGGCTTCGGATTCCTGGTGCCGCGCAGCGCCGGGCGCCGCATGCTGGCGGCGACTTTCGTTCACAACAAATTTCCCCACCGCGCACCAGAGAACCGCGCCATCGTCCGCTGCTTTCTTGGCGGCGCGCGTGACGAAGAGATATTGCAATCGAGCGAAGACGAAATTCTGCAAATTGTCGGTCGCGAGTTGAGCGAGATTATCAAGCTCAACTCCGAGCCGCTGTTTGTTCGCGTTTACAAATGGAAATCCGCCATGGCGCAGTATTCGGTTGGCCATCTCGAACGCTTGCAGCGCATTGAATCGCTGCGGCAGAAACACTCCAGCCTGGCGCTGGCCGGCAACGGCTATAGCGGCATTGGAGTGCCGGATTGCGTGCGCTCGGGCGCCGAGGCGGCGGCGAAAATCATGGCCGCGATTGAGTCGCCAAGCAACTGCAAGTGACTCCGCCCGCGCTGTAACATCGAGGCCTTGGCATTGCATTTGGCAGCGCAACTAAGAGCCCTAGGTGGAGTTCTATAATCGAAGTCAAACCCCTGACCCTGGAGTGTCCATTATGAGAATTGTGCTCGCTGTGCTGTTTGTGATGGCAGCTTTTTGTTTTGCCCGGCAAAACTCACCACAAGACATGAAGGGCATGAACATGCCGGGACACGACATGTCGCAACCCTCGGCACAAAAGTCTGTGGAAGATTCGGACGCGAGCGGGCACGTCATGCAATCCATGGGAGGTCGCCACATGAATATGGGACCGCACATGAAGATGACCGCGCTGCGCCCTCCGCAGCCGGGAGATACACAGCGGGCGCAGAAGGTCGTTGAGGTGGCGCGCGCCGTGATGGCGAGGTACAAGGATTATCACGTCGCGCTGGATCACGATTTCGTAATCTTCCATCCAGAAATTCCGCAGATGCAGTATCACTTCACCAACTACGGCTATGCGCTCGAAGCGCGTTACGATTTCAACCCCGAGCATCCGACTTCGCTGCTCTACGAGAAAGATGGCGACGGATACCAGTTGGTGGGCGTGATGTACACGGCTCCCAAGAGTTACAGCGAAGACGATTTGAGCCAGCGCATTCCGCTCAGCGTCGCGCAGTGGCACGAGCACGTGAATTACTGCGCTCCGCCCGAGGCACGTAAGAAAGAAGCACTGGGACCAAATCCCAAGTTCGGCCTCAGGGGGTCGATCACGACCAAAGAAGCATGCGACGCCGCCGGCGGGGAGTTTCATCCCGTCATCTTTAACTGGATGGTTCATCTCTATCCGCTGGAAAAAGATCCGGGGGAAGTCTGGTCGGTGGAACGGCAGCACGCAGATTAAGGCAATCAGCTGATCTCATTGTTGAATGCAAGACAGTACAGGGTGAGCCATGACCCCACCACCCGCATTTCTTTCTCTGCTATTCTGAATCTTTCCTTCCTGACTCATGAAAACTTCAGCGCCCGCCAGCCGATGGAAGATTATTGTTGCCTTCGGGCTGGTCTACGTTTTCTGGGGATCAACTTATCTCGGTATTGGAATCGCGGTGGAACAGATTCCTCCCGCGATCATGTGTGCAGCGCGGTTTCTCATAGCGGGCGTCCTTATGCTCGCCTACTGTGCGCTGACGGGAAGGCGCATTCTCTTTTCCGCGCGGCAACTGGGCCATCTGGCGGCAGTTGGCATTCTGCTGTTGATGGGGGGCAATCTCACGCTCTCGTACGCCGAAAAAATCGTCCCCACCGGGCTCTCGGCGCTGCTGGTGGCGGTCACTCCGCTGTGGTTTCTGGTCCTCGACAGCCTGCTGCTGGGCGACCATCACATTTCGCGCCGGGGAAAAATTGGTCTGTCGATCGGGATCGCCGGCGTACTGGTGCTGATCTGGCCCGACCTTCAGCATCACAATTCCCTCGGCCAGCGCGAGCTTTTGTGGTCGCTCGCACTGCCGCTGGGATCCTTCAGCTGGGCCTTCGGCTCCGTGCTGTCAAAGAAATGGCAAACCGCGGCCACCGATCCGTTCAGCGCCATCGCCTGGCAGGTCGTGTTTGCAGGGCTGGCAAATCTGTTGTTTGCGCTGATCGTCGAGCGGCACGCCAAGGTGGTGTGGACTTACAGAGGAGTGGGCGCGATCCTGTATCTGGTAGTGTGTGGCTCCTGGATCGGCTACACCGCTTATATCTGGCTGCTGCAGCACGTTCCAACCTCGAAGGTTTCCACTTATGCCTACGTCAATCCTGTGGTTGCGGTGTTTCTCGGATGGCTGGTGCTGCACGAGCGCATCGACCGTTACATTGCGATGGGGAGCGCGATCATTGTGGCTTCGGTGGTACTGGTGACGAGCGCGAAAGTCTCAAGTCGGACTGCGGAGTGTCCTGCTGTCGAAGCTGCGGGAGACTAAAGTTTTTGACTTCCCCGGTACTCAGTACTCAGTAGTCAGTTCTCGGTTCTCAGTTCTCAGTTAAGCCGATTCAGTAAGAGCCCGCGTTTTCCACGGGCTGAACGCGACAAACTCAAATGTTTTCAATATTTTGCGCGACTTTGTAGCTGTAAGTCTACATTTTTCAGTACGAAGTCTCGATGTCGCCCAGGAAATTCCCGATAACCATAATGTTATCAATTAGTTACGTTTATGTCCTTTGGAATCATAGATCTGGCGTGAAAATACTCCTAAATCTATGATTCTAATATATTGAGGTGAGGGGATAATTGTAACTTAACAGTAAACATTCTTAAATAAGAGACACTTCAAATTCTGTGGAAGCGTTCGAATCAGAGTCTTGCATTTGCTGAGTCTGGCTTACCGAGCCTTGGTCGACTGGACGGGCGAGGACGCCCGTCCCTCCACGAGCGCAGTTAATCTTCTGGCTCTTCGGCATCGTTTACTACGTCTACTACTCGGCTCCTTATGTTGAAGACTAACTTCTGATCATCGTCGGGCTGGAAGGTCACTCGCATCGGCGAGCGCTCCCATAGCGGGGGCGGGCATTCGGAGTCGGGGTCGTCCGCGCCTGCGGCTTGGCCTGCATCTTTTTTCAGGATCGGCTTTCTGCGTCCCACCTGCGCGACTATGGCATAGAGCTTTTTGCCGTCTTCCGACACTCCGCAATAAGCGATGTAGTCGCGATACCAACTGGCTGTGGAGTAGAAAGGATCGAACTCGGGCAGGTTGAGTTGAGAGACGCGTCCAGTGAGGCGGTCGATGAGAAGCCAGCCTCCGCGTTGCCACTGCCAGCGCGGAGAAGATGCATTTTCGTTAGGTAGCGCATCGTTCACGCGGAAAGCTCGGCGCACCACGAAGAGGCGGTCGGTGAGTTCGTGAGGTGGGCCGGTGGTGAATTCCTTGAGGCGCGTATCGACAAACAAGGGGCGCACTTTCAGGTCGGCCATTTTTTGCCCGGTGGCGTTGGGCCACTTGGCGGCGATCCATTTACCGAAGGCGATGACGTGCGGCTTGGTGACGCCCGCGCACTCGAGGGACGAGAAGTTCAATAGGACCAAGAACGTGAGGATCGTCAGCCAGAACTTCCGCGTCATGCAGCAACTATGCCTAAAAGCCGAAGGTGATTGCTATGACGGTTGACCATCGGAAATGTTCGGTTTTTTGCCCGGAGTCATTCCCGGCACTTCGTGGTATTGAAAATCGTTTTCAGTTAACATTTATCCAGGGTCGAAGGAAGTGATGAGCATACCGCCAAAAGAGCGCCAGACAACCCTTTCGCCGCAATCGAGTTCTTATGTGCGTATGGGGGAGACGCTCGCCGGGCGCCGGAAGCAATCCATTTTGGTGGTCGACGATAATCTGGTGAATGCCGCACTGCTAAGGGAGATGCTGACGCGGCAAGGCTATCCAGCGGTGGCAGTCCAAAGCGCGGCGGCGGCCGAGGCGGAGATCCGGCGCGAGGCTCCCGATTTAATTCTGCTGGACGTGATCATGCCCGGCAAGACCGGCTACGAGTTGTGTCGCGAACTGAAAAACGATGCTCGGACGCGTCTGATTCCGATTGTTATGATTACCGGGCTCAGCGCCCAGGAAGACCGGGTGAAGGGCATCGAGGCCGGCGCCGATGATTTTCTGACCAAGCCCATCTTTCCGGAAGAGATGTTTGCGCGAGTCGGTTCATTGCTGAAGTTGAAAGAATTCACCGATGAACTGGAAACCGCGGATTCGGTGCTTTGCACGCTCGGCTTGAGCGTGGAGTCGCGTGATCCTTACACCGAGGGCCACTGCGAGCGGCTGGCGCGTAACGCCGCCGACCTCGGGCGTCATCTCGGAGTCGATGAAGAGTGCCTGGTAGCGCTAGAACGCGGCGGGTATTTGCACGATCTGGGAAAGATCGCCGTCCCGGATGAAATTCTGAAGAAGGGAAGCGATCTCACCGCGGCGGAATGGGCAATCATGAAGCAGCATCCACTGACGGGCGAGAAGATTTGCCGTCCATTAAAGTCGTTGCGGCTGGTGCTGCCGATCATCCGGCATCATCACGAGCATTCCGATGGCAGCGGCTATCCGGATGGTTTACACGACGGCGACATTCCGCTCTTGCCGCGCATCTTACAGGTGGTCGATATTTATGATGCGTTGCGCACGGAGCGTCCTTATAAGCCCGCGCTCAGCCATGAGCAAGCCGCAACTACGATGCGTGTCGAGGCGCGAAATGGACTCTGGGATGACGAACTGGTCTCTGAGTTTTTCGAGATGCTCGACCAGCGCCAGAAAGTGGCATAAGAATGTTGAGTCATTGAATCATTGAGCCATTGAATCATTGTGTAAAGCTTCGTTCAACGGTTCAATGCCTCAATGCCTCAATGGTTCAATGACTCAATCCTTTGACCTACTCCATCATCATTCCCGCCTATAACGAAAGCACTCGCATCCGGCCGACGCTGCATGAGATTCTTCGCCACGTCCGCGAAATGAATTGGGACGCGGAGATTCTCGTCGTCAACGATGGCTCGAGCGACGACACCGTCGAGGTGGTGCGCGAATTCGGACGCCTGCATCCGCAAGTCTTGCTGGTGGAAAATCCGGGCAACCGCGGGAAGGGATACAGCGTGCGGAACGGAATGCTGCATGCGCGCGGCGATCTTTGCCTGTTCACGGATGCCGATCTTTCCTCTCCGATCACCGAGGCGCGGAAATTGTTTGACGCAATCGAGAACGGGGCCGACGTGGCGATCGGGTCGCGCTGGCTGCGGGCTGAATTACAAACCGAACGGCAACCGCTGTACCGGCAGGCCTTTGGCCGTATCTTCAACCTCGCGTTGCGCATGATTCTGGGCTTGAGTTTTGCCGACACGCAGTGCGGATTCAAGGCGTTTCGCCGAGATGCCGCACAGCGTATTTTTCCTTTGCAGAAGATTGAACGCTGGGGATTTGACCCTGAGATTCTTTTTCTGGCACGCCGCGCGGGCTTGCGCGTGGAAGAGGTTCCAGTGCTGTGGGCGCATAGCGAGGGGACGCGGTTAAATCCGTTCCGCGACGGCCTGCGCATGTTTGTAGAGGTTTTGCGGATTCGCTGGAATGCGGTTAGTGGCGCATATTCCGCGGCCGTCGTGCCCTCTCCTACCAATTTATGAGGCAGCTCGATATTTGATACGCGCCAGCGGAACGGGATGCACGCCCTGCTGGGCATCGGCGACCAGCGTAAATTCCGCGGCACACTCGTCGCACAGCCAGAACAGCTCTACTTTGTCTGCGGACCAACGGTCAGCCGCAACTCCGACTGCGGTCTGGAATTGTTTTTGAAAGTGGAAGAGCTTGCCGGAATGAAGAAATCGAAAGGAAGCGGCACATTGCGAATTGGAGCACTTGGCGAGCATCCCATGCACCATCGACTTTCAGCAATCATTGTGATGCGTGGGCTGCCTTGGCGATAGGTTACGAAAGTAATAGGCCGTCACCCGACGGCAAATGCGCCTGCTGCGATTCGCGGTCGGAGTTGGCTTAATCTGGGCAGATTAGGCTTCATTTGGTTGCGGAGGCTTGACGCACGACAGAGGCGATCTCGGCTCCCATCTCATTCGTGGAGACTGTACGCTCGCCCCCTCGATCTAAATCGCGAGTGCGGAAGCCTTTCCTCAATGTTGACGCAACCGTCCATTCAACACACTCGGCTTCTTTTTCCAGATGAAAGGTGTGACGCAGCATCAATGCAATCGAAAGAATCGCGCCCAGCGGATTGGCTACGCCTTGTCCGGCGATGTCGGGAGCTGAGCCGTGGACCGGTTCGTAGAGGCCGACCGGGCCTCCGATGCTGGCCGATGCGAGCAGGCCGAGCGAACCTACGACTCCTCCAGCCTGGTCGGAGAGAATGTCACCGAACATGTTCTCGGTGAGGATAACGTCAAACTCGGAGGGCTTGAGAACCAGCAGCATGGCGGCGGAGTCGACGTATTGGTGAGCGAGTTCAACATCGGGGAACTCTTTGCCGACGTGGGAGACGACTTCGCGCCAAAGACGGGAGCACTCAAGGACGTTCGACTTATCGACGGAGAGCACGCGGCGGCGGCGCTTGCGCGCGAGTTCGAAGGCTATGCGCGCTATGCGCTCGATCTCCGGCTCGCTATAGCGCATGGTATTGATCGCTTTTCGTCCACCGGCGGCGACGTCGCCTTTGGCGTCGATGGAGCGTGGATCACCGAAATACAATCCGCCAAGCAGTTCTCGCACAATGAGCATGTCTGTGCCACCGACGATTTCCTCGCGCAACGGCGAACAGGCGGCAAGCGCGGGATAAAAGACGGCCGGACGCAGATTGGCGAACGCTCCCAGGGCCTGACGAAGGCGCAGCAAGCCGGCCTCAGGCCGAAGTTCGCGCGGATTGTGATCGAAGGCTGGACTGCCGACGGCTCCGAGTAGGACGGCTTGCGAGGCCTGGCAGGCTTCGATCGTCGAATCGGGCAGGGGATTGCCGTATTTGAGCAGGGCAACTCCGCCAATTTCTTTCTCGTCGAGCTGTAGCTTGTGGCCGAAGCGGGCGGCAATTGCCTCTAGAACGCTAATTGCTTGGCTGATTACTTCAGGGCCGATTCCGTCGCCGGGAAGCGAGGTGACACGGAGTTGCATGGAGTCCTCGGTCAATTAAGGATACAGCAGAATATTTGCGTAGAGATGGGGCTCGCCCCGTTTGCGGCGGGTGCGACAGGAGAACGACAGAAGACAGAAGAAGGAGGGGCAAGGCTGTCTCTTCACTTGCAGCTTACACGCCCCAGAGGTAGTCTTCCTGCTCGGCGTGATGATCGGAGAAGGGGATCTTCACCTGCGCTTGACCTGCGCTGCCGGATGCCGGAGCCGGGTGCCCGTCGTTGGAGTTGGCCACGGCAACAATCGCGGCGGCACGGGGAAAAGGCAGAGCCACTGTCGCCGGCGGGAATTTGCTTTGACCTGCGACGGCGGCCGCGCTCGCTTTCGCTTTACTGAAATCGTGGATCAGCTCCAGCAAGTGGCTGTCATGAACCTTTTTGATGCGGTCGGCCAGCACCACAAATCGACGGTAGATCTCATCGAGATCGCGGCGTTCGAACTGGTGTCCCAGTTGCTCGCACCGTAGGGCCAGAGCGTGCCGCCCGGAATGTTTTCCCAATACCAGCCGCGAATCCGGCACACCCACCGACTGCGGCGTCATGATCTCGTAAGTCAGTGGATTCTTCAGCATCCCATCCTGGTGAATTCCGGCTTCGTGCGCAAAGGCATTCCGTCCGGTGATTGCTTTGTTCGGCTGCACGGGCACGCGGGTGATTTCCGCCAGCATCTGACTGGAGGAAAAAATCTGTTCGGCGGCGACGGCAGTCTCATAGGCATAGCGGTCGGGACGAACGCGCATGGCCATTACCACTTCTTCGAGCGACGCATTCCCCGCGCGCTCACCGATGCCGTTGATCGTGCACTCCACCTGGCGCGCTCCGTGCTGCACCCCGGCAAGCGAGTTCGCGACCGCCAGGCCGAGATCGTTGTGGCAATGCGTCGAGATCGTTACTTTCTCGATACCCGGCACTTTTTCAGACAGCGTCTGGATCAACTTGCCGTATTCCTCGGGCATGGAGTAGCCGACGGTGTCGGGAATGTTCACCGTGGTGGCGCCGGCGGCGATGACGGCCTCGACGACCTGGCAGAGAAACGGAACGTCGGTGCGCGTCGCGTCTTCGGGCGAGAACTCGACGTCGGGGCAGAGCGACTTCGCATGGCGAACTGCTTCGCTCGCCTGCTGAAGACATTGCTCGCGCTTGAGGCGCAGCTTGTACTTCAGGTGAATGTCAGACGTCGCCAGAAAGACGTGGATGCGCGGGTGCGCGGCTCCCTGCAATGCCTGCCAGGCGCGGTCTACGTCGCCCTTACAGGCGCGGGCCAGCCCGGCAATGATGGGGCGCCGGACGGACGCGGCAATGCGTTGTACTGCTTCGAAGTCGCCATCGGAGGCGATGGGAAACCCGGCCTCGATCACGTCGACTCCGAGGCGGTCGAGTTGCTCGGCCAGTCGCAGCTTTTCCCGCACATTCATGCTGCAGCCGGGCGATTGCTCGCCGTCACGAAGGGTAGTGTCGAAGATGGTGATGCGCGGGCGGTCCATGAAATTCATGCCTCCAAAAGTCGATCTGTGTAGACTTTAGCGGCGTTTATGGCCAAAAGAAAAGGTTATTATCGTAACGGAATCATTAGAAATTACGATAGTATTAATCGAATTTATAGGTTGAACGGATTCACCAGGACGATGGCTGGCGCTACTTTGACTCTCGCTGCCTCTTCTTGAGCAGAACAAACGGGATAAGTCCCGTCATTACGGCCAGGTTTTCCATGGACCTATCGCAACTGGAAGTCTTTCTCGCCGTGGCTCGCGAGCACAAGTTCTCGCGGGCGGCGGAGAAGCTGTTTCGAACTCAATCGGCGATCAGCCAGACCGTGCGCAAACTTGAACTTGAGATTGGAGAGCCTTTATTTGACCGCTCTTCGCGCGAAGGCGTGCTCACCGATGCCGGGCGCGTCTTACAGGAGTATGCGGAGAAGCTGCTCAACCTGCGTCAGGACGCGCAGACGGCGCTGGTTGAGATGCGCGAGCTGCAAAAAGGCAAGCTGGTGATTGCCGCCAACGAATTTACGGTGCTCTACTTGTTGCCCGTGCTGGGGGAGTTCCGGCGTCTGCATCCGATGATCAAGATCACGGTTCGGCGTTCGCTGGGCAGTCGCATTCCCGACGATGTGCTCAAGCATAACGTCGAACTGGGCATGCTCTCCTACGATCCGCAGGAGCCGCAGTTGCGATCCACAGTGGTTTATTTGGACGAACTGGCGCTCATCGTTCCGCCCGGCCATCCGCTGGCCTCGGCGGGCGAGGTCAGCATCAAGCAATTAGGCGCGGAGTCGTTTGTGGCCCATATTGTTGCGTCTCCGTATCGAGAGAAGGTGATCGAATCGTTTCGCCGGCACAAAACTCCCCTGCACATGGACGTAGAACTGCCCACGCTGCAGGCCATAAAACGCTTCGTCTCCATGGGCAAAGGGGTGGCGCTGGTGCCCGAGATCAGCGTGGAAAATGAGATCAGCCGCGGCGAACTGGTGCGCGTTCCCGTGAGTGATCTGCACTTCCAACGAAAGTTGCGCCTGGTTTACCGGCAGGAATCGGGCCTGTCGCACGCGGGACGCGCGTTTCTGAAGGTGGCGGAGCAGGTGGCCAAGAATCGTGGCGGCCGTTATCGCTATGAACGTGGCAAGTAGCGACCGAAGGCGATAACTAGGCGGACTGAACTTCGCCCTGAACCATCGCCGCCATGGCCTCGGGAATGGTGGCGTAGACGTCGAAAACCTGCAGCAGGTGGGTGGTCTCGAAAAGTTGTCGAACCGCTGATTTGGGGTTGGCAAACATCAGCATATGCCCAGCCGCTTCCGCCCACATGTGAGTCAGCACGAGCTCGCCCAAGGCGGCGCTATCGACAGAATCGATTCCGGCCAAGTCCACGACCATGCGCCCGGTGGAGGGCAAAATCTCGGCCACGAGCGTCGCCAGCGTCTGCGCCTCACGGTGAAAGATCATTCGTCCCTCACAGTGCAGCACTAACGCGCCGCCGAAACTTCCGGCCTCCAGGGTGATCGTAAGATTCTTGCCTGTCCCCAGGCTGACAGGCACGGGCCTCCCCGCGATGAGATTCTCTCGTGGAATTTGAGGGGTCATGGCTACACTTTAGTCGCAGAAAACACGAGGTTGGTTGCGTGAAAATGAAACTTTTGTGAATCCTCACTTTCATCACGGCTGGCGCAGGCCGACGCCGGGAACATGTCGGGGGAATGTCGACACCTTGCTCTTCATTTAAACTAGATCGGTAAACTGTACTGGCGCGCAACGATGACGATTCGGCGCCCAACACGGAATATTCCATGAAGAAAGCGTTTCATACAATTAACTCGCTGGTGATCTTGCTGTCGATCGTCATGGCGGGCCTGCCGACGCCGGCAGTGGCTGCGCCGGGCCAGTTATTCGGCCGCGACAATAAGAAAGATACGACGCGTCTACTCCTGGGCAAGGTGCTCGACGGCAGCGATAATCCCTTGCCGAATGCGGTCGTTTACCTCACCAACACCCACACCCGTGCGGTGAAAACCTACATCATCGGCTCGGACGGCGAATATCGCTTTCCGGGACTGCAACCCAATATCGATTACGAAGTCTATGCGCAGTACAACAATCACAAGAGCGGCACGAAGACCGTGAGCCAGTTCGACGACCGCACGCAGGTCTACATCAGCTTCAAAATCAATACCAAAGCCGAGGGCAAATAGGACTACAAAAATGGAAAGCCGGGCGTTCCCGCCCGGCCTTGTTCTTCAGTCGCAATCGTGCGGACGGGCGAGACGCCCGTCACTCCACAAACAAGTTAGTTGCTGTCTCCGCCCGCCCGCTTCCACGAAATCAGATCGCCGATAGTGGTGCTGTTTGAGGAGGACGAAGACGGATGCTTGTAAGACTCCACTTCGTGCCGTGTTGCTTCCTCGCCGACTGCGCGGATGCTGAGACCGACCTTCTTCTCTTCCTGATTCATCTTGATGATCTTGAAGTCGTGCTCGACACCGGGTTCGAGATGAACTGGTTGTCCGTTACCGTCGATGGCTTCGGAGTTATGACAAAGGCCTTCGATGCCTTCGGCGATTTCGATGAAAGCTCCGAAATTAGCCACGCGCAAGACCTTGCCGTGCACGATGTCACCAACACGGTGTTTGGCGAAGAAGGAATCCCAAACGTCGGGCTGCATCTGCTTCACGCCGAGCGAGAGACGCCGCTTGTCGGGCTCTATGGCCAGGATAACCGCCTTAACCTTGTCACCCTTCTTCAGCACCTCGGACGGATGCTTAACGCGCGTCGTCCAGCTCAAGTTGCTGACGTGAACCAGGCCGTCAATTCCGTCTTCGATTTCGATGAAAGCTCCAAACTCGGTTAGATTGCGAACCCGGCCTTCGACGGTCGCGCCGACCGGATATTTATCGTGCAGCGAATCCCAGGGATTCGAAGCCAGTTGCCTCATGCCGAGCGAGATGCGGCGCTCGGTAGGATTCACGCTTAGCACTACGCAATCGACCTCATCACCGACATTGACCAGCTTGGACGGATGTTTCATCCGCTTTGACCAGGTCATTTCGCTGACGTGGACCAAGCCTTCAATGCCCTGTTCCAGTTCGACAAAGGCTCCGTAGTCGGTGACGCTGATGACGCGTCCGTGAACGTGCGCGCCCACGGGATAACGATGCTCGGCATCGAGCCACGGGTCAGGCGTCAGCTGTTTGAAGCCTAGCGAGACGCGCTGCTTGTCTTTGTCGTACTTCAGAACCTTTACCTGAATCTGATCGCCCACGTTGACGAGGTCGCGCGGATGAGTCAGCCGCCCCCACGACATGTCGGTGATATGCAACAGGCCGTCAATTCCGCCCATATCGACAAACGCGCCGTATTCGGTGAGGTTCTTGACAATGCCGGTCAGGACGCTGCCTTCTTCGAGATGTTCGAGAGTCTTGCCGCGCTTTTCGTTCTGTTCTTCCTCGAGAAGCTGCTTGCGCGAGACGACGATGTTGCCGCGCTTCTTGTTGAGCTTGATGATGGCGACTTCCATCGTCTGGCCCTTCATGCCGTCAAGATTGCGGATGGGACGCAGGTCAACCTGGGAACCGGGCAGGAACGCGCGCGCGCCTTGAATGTCGATGGTCAGACCGCCTTTGATGCGCTCGACCACCACGCCTTTGATCGGCTTCTTTTCGTTGTAGGCGCGCTCGATTTCGTCCCACGAGCGCAGCCGCTGCGCTTTCAGGTGCGAAAGGTTGACATAGCCCTCTTCGGTTTCACCCTTCTCGCGCATCACGTCGATCTCGTCGCCAGGCTGGAACTTCGGCTTGCTTTCGTGGTCGAGAATCTCGGCGAGCGGCACCATGCCTTCGGACTTCGCTCCGTAATCGACGACGACATGGGTCGCGGTCAGTTTTACGACGCGCCCTTTAATGACGTGATCCTCGCCTGCCTCTTCTTCCTTTTCCGTCTCGAAGCTGTGCAGGGCGGCGGCGAAGTCTTCACTCGCATTGGCGGCGTGCTCGGGCGCAGTCTTCTCGGGTGCGGCAACCGCTACGGCGGCGTGCTCTGCAGTTTCGTCATGCTGAGCGGTCTCGCTGTGCGCGTCGGAGCTCTGGACCTCTCCACCGGGCGAGGCCTGATTCTGCAGAGTCTCTTCCGGATGAACTTCGGGTAGATGAACCTCAGGTGCGGCGGAAGCGCTTAGTTCCACGGGTGAAGGTTGGGCGGGTTCGGGAGCGTCTAGGACGGCCGAGCCGCTAGTGTGATTGTCGTGTGTAGTTGTCATGGTTTCGGAACTGGAGTCAAGATTTCGGGCGGTGCTGTCGTCGAACAAGTTCATAGCCTCGGAGTCGACACGTAGGTGCGCGACTGGTGCGGGACGTGGTGTTGCGGACTGCTGGCGTGGTCTTTAGGTTGCGTTGAGGCCGACCTGGCGGACGACCTGGGACAATTCCAGCTGGTTCGAAACCGCGTCCAAATAGGGACTCATTAACTATAGCAACCGCCGGAGAAAAGTGTCAATTGAGATTATGGCCAAGACACAACAATTTACAGTCGCGTCACACTGGTATTGAGAGGTGCGCAAGCGTCTCAGCATATGGTCAAAATTGCCGTCGCGAAACTGCACTCATCGTCCTAGGCCGAGCGCATTAGACCAGACGCGATTCGGAACCCCCCACCGCGTCCTTATGTAGTTACGCAAAACCAGTGGAGACGATAAAATCATCCATTCGAGCAATCCGCCTCGCCGGAACAGGTGCTGAACAGGGCTGGCGAATTAGGAGAACCGAGATGCCGCTGGTGCGCATCTGCGAAAGCTGCGGACAGAAAAATCGGGTTCCGGCAAAACATCTCGCAGCCACTGGCCGGTGCGGTGCTTGTAAATCGCCGCTTCCGCCGGTGAACGAGCCACTGGAAGTCGATCCCGAGCAGTTCGACGAAATCACGCAAACCGCCCGCGTCCCTATACTGGTCGATTTCTGGGCGGCCTGGTGTGGACCCTGCAAGATGTCCGCGCCGGAGGTGGCCCGCACGGCGGCGGATCTCGCGGGCCGCGCCATCGTGATTAAGGTTGACACGGAGCGCTATCCCGAACTGGCAGCCCGTTTCAACGTTCGCGGCATCCCGAACTTTGTTGTCTTCAACGCCGGTCGCTTGGTAATGCAACAGGCCGGATTGGTCGACCACACTCAAATGGAAAACTGGCTGCGATCCGCCGGGTCTGCCTCGGCCGCCTAATCCTGCGTGTCGCTTGTTCTGCCGGCCTTCTGCTCAGGGATCAGTTCGCGCGTCTTACCGTAATTCCCCGATTGCCGCATCCTCGCCCCTAACCGATAAAAGAAAGGGCGCATTTTCTCCGAGTGACTTGCAGATTGGCAGGAGATTACCGGCAGACCACAGCGCGACCGATTCGGTGGAGGCTTACGTGACGCGTCGGAATTTGTTTCTTTCTTCGAAGTCGTTTCCCTATAACGGTTCCAATCGGAATCGTGTACCAGCATTGAAATTTCTCGTCTTGCTGGCTTTGTCAGCCTCGCTCGCGGGCTGCGGAAGCAGTTCCAAGAGTTCCTCTTCTTCCCCGCCTCCGTCGCAGCCGCAGTATCCGTTCACCCCTCCAGTCGCGATTACCTGGCCCATCAACGCGCCGTGGACGAGTCCTTACCCCGCGCCGCCGGCTTGTGATCCGGTCGAGCAGCCGTGCACGCCTCCCGATTCCAACGGCTCGAACGATTTTCCCTTGACTGTTTCCAGCCCTACTCCCAATCAAACCGTTACCTCGCCGGCTACGGTCGTTGCATCCGCCACTCCAACCAATCCGATTTTCTTCATGCGCGTCTATGTAGACCAGTTAGCCGTGTACTTTACATTTAATAACTCGATTAACACGCAAATCTTCATGGCTCCCGGTGCACATACCATGGAAATCATGGCCGAGGATAATCAAGGCTATATCTCGGCGACCATTCTGAATGTCACCGTGAGTTCACAGTCCCAAACCACAATCAGTTCGATTCAGGACATGCCGGGTTGGCAACAATGTTCCGCCAAGTTTCCTCCGGGCTCGGGGCGCAACGGGCAAATCTGCGCCGCCGGATTGGGGAACGCGGTCTCCGTGATGACTCCCAATCAATCCAGTCCGTCGATGGACGGCAAGTCCGCGCAGTTCACCATGGGAGGTCCCACCGCCTATTCCAACGAGCTTTATTTCAATCCAGTGGCCGGGGGCAACAGCGTTAGCCATTTCACGTACGATCTGTATTTCTACATCGACAATCCGGACGTCGCCCAAGCCCTGGAATTTGACATCACCTTCAGCGCCAAGCCATCTGGCCCCTGGGAGCCCTACAGGTCGAATAGCATCTCTGTAGGGTCTAAGCCGGATTGGCGTCAGCCCATCTACCGACTAACTTAACGCAAGAGGATATGTTGAATGGATTTTAGAAAAAGTGTTTGGATCGGTCTCCTTGCAGGCTCACTGCTACCGGCGACAGTGCTCGTGGCGCAACAATCTAACGGCTCAGCCGATAACACTGTTGTCAACCAGAGAGACCGCAACGGAAACGACCCCACGGCAGATCAGCAAAAAGACAATCGTTCCGACCGCGACATAACCCAGCAAATTCGTCGCGCCATCGCACAGGATAAATCACTCTCCACCTATGCCCACAACGTAAAAGTTATTACCAGAGACGGCCAGGTAACCCTGAAAGGGCCGGTTCGCTCCGACGAAGAAAAGCGAGCCATCGAGGCCAAAGCCGCTGAAATTGCTGGCGGGAACAAGGTAACCAGTGAACTCGACATCAAAGCAAAACAGTAATTACCCAGCCCCATCTCAAGGAGAGACTCAATGTCTGGAAAAAATACAGCAGTGTTTGGCATCTATCCTAGCTATGCAAATGTCGAAAGCGGCGTCGACGGTCTGAAGGCCGCCGGCTTCAGCAATCGCGATATTTCTGTGCTCTTTTCGGAAAGTTCCGGAACGAGAGATTTTGCCCATGAGAAGGGAACCAAGGCTCCCGAGGGAGCGACAGCCGGCGCTGGAACCGGAGTTGTTCTCGGTGGCGCACTGGGATGGCTTCTCGGTGTCGGAGCGCTTGCGATACCCGGCCTCGGCCCATTCATCGCGGCTGGCCCGATCATGGCCGCTCTGGCTGGAGCCGGAGTCGGCGGCACGGTTCTCGGCGTAGCCGGCGCCCTGGTAGGCATGGGCATTCCCGAGTACGAGGCCAAGCGCTATGAGGGGCGCGTGAAAGATGGCGGCATCCTGTTATCAGTGCACTCCAACACCTCCGATGCCACTAAACGAGCAAAACTCATCCTCGAAGCGACCGGAGCCCAGGACATTTCGTCCACCAGCGAGGCCAGTTCCGGCAACGCTAAAGCCGACGTTGACGAACTCGAGGACAGAGATGATCTACCCAGGGCTGTGTAGCGAGCGGTCGATGCGGTGCGCAAAAGCAAAATTGAATCTTCAAGACTAAGGAGAACAAAATGAACTCAGATGAAATGAAGGGCAAATGGAAGCAGATGACGGGTTCGGTAAAAGAAAAATGGGGCAAGCTGACCGACGACGATCTCAAGATTATCGACGGCCAGCACGATAAGCTGGTCGGCAAGATCCAGGAACGGTACGGGATCGCAAAAGACGCCGCTCAAAAGCAGGTCGATGACTGGAACGCCGCGGCCAACAAGTCGAACGCCGAAGCCGAGCAGGATTTCGACCAACGCCGCAAGGCCAGCTAAGTATGCGCCTCTGTAAAAAATTGAGGGAGCCGCGAGTGCGGCTCCCTTTTTTAGTTGGTCTGCTGTTGGTAGGTCAGGAGAGATCGTAAGTACAGATTGGCTAAGCCGCCGTTCGCTCCGTCGTCGGCGTCCCCGCTGCAGTTACGCCGTCCGTCGTCGTAAGTACTACCGGCGGCATTTGCACCTGGATAATATCGTTCTTCACCGCATACACCACCAGATCTCTGATGGAATGGAAATCCAGCTTGCGCATGATATTGCTGCGGTGAGTCTCCGCCGTCTTCGTGCTCAGGTTCAAAAGCGTGGCCACTTCCTTGGAACTCTTGCCTTCCGCCAGAAGCTGAATCACTTCGCGCTCCCGCGGCGTCAGCTTGGCTGACATCGGCTGATCGCTGCTCGAGCCGTTGAAGCCTTTGTCCAGAAATCCAGCGAGCACCATGTCATTCACCCGCGAGGTGAAGAACATGCGCCCGCTCTGCAACGCCTCTACTGCCGACACCAAGTCGCGCACCGCATCCGATTTCAACACGAAGGCGCGCGCCCCGGCGTCGAGCGCCTCTCGTATGACCTGGTCTGAATCCGTGATCGTCAACACTACAATCTTCACCCGCGGATTCTGCTGCGACAACTGGCGTGTCGCTGCCAGGCCATTCAGGTTCGGCATGCCAACATCCAGAACCACTACGTCTGGCTTCAACTGCTTCGCCAGTTCGACAGTTTCTCGTCCATCCCTGGCCTCGCCGCAAATCTCCCAGCCTTCGTGGTTCTGCAACAACGTCGCTAGGCCGCGGCGTACAACTTCGTGGTCGTCAGCAATCAAAATACGCAGCTTCATGGCTCACCTCCGTGAGGGATGCTAAAACCGCTAATTACAATTGCGTTCCAACCTAAATTCGCCTGCCTATGAAATTTGTCCTGCTGCTAATGTTCTTGCTGAATGTCGCCGGCCGCATCATCTGCCAACTTGCCTTCAACCCCATGCTTACGAACGGCAAAAAATTTATGTTTGCTCGCCGCGTCCACCGCCGCCACCAGATCGCGCGCGGCTTCCGATTTCACGACGTAACCTCGGGCTCCCGCATTCAGCGCTTCATGCATCATCTGTGCTGAATCGTGTTGGGTCACAAACAAAACCTCCGGTCCTGAGACGCTCTTGCGGATGCGTCGGCAAGCCTCCAACCCATCCATCCTCGGCATGCTGACGTCGAGAACGATCACATCCGGCCGCAACCGGTCGGCCTTTTCCACCGCCTCCATCCCGTCTCCCGCTTCGTCGATAATCTCCCACTCCGGGCGGCTGCCCAGCAGAGTCCGCAACCCATGTCTTACTACTGGATGGTCATCCACCACCAGAACGCGTACGGTCATAGTTGACGCGGGCCAATGCTGACTGCAGAGAATTCACTTTTTCATCGCAACCATTACCCTCTCTGCCAAGCTTTTCTTCTGCCCTAACCTCCCCGCAACGGCTCAATCACGCCTGAATTGTTCTTTTTACTCTTTGTACTTTTCAAATCGTCGCCGCGGCTGGTATGGCGACTTGCACCATCGTGCCACGCGCATCCGATTCAATCCGCAGATTGCCGCCCAACTCGTAGGCTCGCTCGCGGATACCAGCAAGCCCCACGCCCATTCCTAAACAACTCGTTTGGAAATCACCTAGCAACTCTTCCGTTATTCCCTGCCCATTATCCTTGACCGCCAGCACTACCAGTCCGTCCTCCAGCGCAACCTCCACCTGCGCTTCGGTGGCGCCAGAGTGCCGGTGCACGTTGGTCAGCGCCTCCTGCAGCACACGGAACAGCGCCAGTTCGACCGCGTCCGGCAAGCGTCCCAAATGGTCGGGAGCATCAAGCGTAATCGCGATCCCGCTCCGCCGGCCAAAGCCCTCAACGTACCACCGCGCCGCCGAAGCAAATCCTGCCGCATCCATCGTAGGCGGATGCAGCAGATAAGACAGTGTTCTCACCTCCGCCATGCACCGATTCGTAAGCTGTTCCACCTCAACCCACAATTTTTCGTTATCCGGAGTATGCCTGAGCATGTCAACGTTCAACTTCAACCCTACCAAATACTGTCCCAGGCTGTCGTGCAACTCCCGCGCAATCCGGCGGCGTTCCGTGTCCTGCAAGCGAAGCAAACGCGAAGAGAGCTGTCTCAATGCGGATGTGCGCTGTTCAACGATCGTTTCCAGTTGCGCCTGGGTACGCCGCAGCGCCTCTTCTACCTGTTTGCGCTCCGCCATTTCGGTCTCGAGCGCTTGCGCTTTGTGTTGCAGATAACTGACGCTTCGCAGACGCTCCTCGTAAGTCTCCAGCGTGGAGTAGCTTTCCACCGGAATCACCCGCGAGTGCTCCTGGCAGATTTTCAGGAACAGGTCCCCATGCGCCTCCCGGTTAAAGCCACTCATGGGATAAGCGCAACGCAGCGCCAGAGGGAACATTCGCGCGAGATTATTCCAAAGTTGTTCCAGCCGGATCGCGGCCTCGCCCTTGCCTTCCGCCCACAACAACGCAACCATCTCGCCGAACGCGGATACTCTACGGTTCTTTCCCTGCATTGCAGCCGCGCTCTGCCCTAGCACTGTCCCCACGACCTGTGTGAATAGAGTGGCATCCGGCCAGTCGTCTCGCATGAACTTGGTCAGCGTTTCAGCCGCGTCCAGAGCAATGTAGCGTCCCTGCTCACTGGCGCAAACCAGATTGAAACCGCGCGATTGCAATTTCTCAGCCACCGCCTCCCGGGTCGTCCCGGTGGCAATCACGACGGCGCTCCCGCCTGCGGCCAGATTGCTTCCGATAAAGCCGCCTAATTCCTCCGCCAGGAAAGCCGCATCTTTATAAAATTGCACCGCATGGGCGTGTCCATCGACGTCGCTGCATTGCGGCAGCACCGCTGCCATCATGCCGTCATAATTTGGCATCGACGCGAGATTCACTTTATTTTCTCCGGAACCGCTTCATGCGATCGTTAGGATAGTGCGCGCGATTCACACTCGCTCGCGTTCCCTAAGTTAGTCTCTTGGCAGAGAAGAACAAATACAGGGAATCCTGTAACACCGGGAGGAAGATCTTGCGGGGAAATCTCGCGCGGCATCAACGAGCGGTCATTTGGGCGCCTTCCAGACGTAGAAGTTTTCTTCGTCTGACAATGTTTGAACCCCCAGGCCTCGCGAAGTAGATGCGCGGTGGACCGCCGAGCGCAGATTCTCCAGTGTGGTGCCATCGACTTCGTTGAGCGGTATCTTGAGGGCCGCCCCCGCCGGCAACGATTCCAGATCCTGAAAGATGCCGCCCAGCAAATCATGATGCTTGCCGCGTCGCGTGCGCCGTATGTCCGCCAGAACCACGCGCTCGTACTTCAAAGGATTTTTTTGCGTTTTACCACCACCGTCTTTTGCCATACTCATCACCTGCGATAACGTCGACGACAATTGTTTAATATAAATGTTTAAACGTTGTCAAGAAATATTTTAGCAATACGATAACGATTCTATATCAGTTCCTCGAAAACACCGTTGCCCCCTCGGATAACACTCCGCTGGAAATCCCTTTCTCCTTTGCTTTTTTTAGAGCGTTCGGTTTTCATATCTCAAGCGTGCGCTTCTTATATCTCGATTCGGCCGCAATATTGTCACCTTTTTTTAGTGGCCGGAGTACGCTTTATGAAGATGAGAAAGTTAGGTGACACCATGTCTACGAGCCATCAGTGGCAAGAAATCTATCGCACCGCGCTCCTGGAAATTCGGCCGGAAGCGCTGCCGCAGCGTATTCACGACGCGGAACAGGCCATTTTAAAACGCATCGTTGAACTTCGCAGCCATGAGGCCAGAACCGAAGAGGAATTACGTTCCCTCGATGACGCTCTGCGCGGCCTGCGTGTACTGGCCCGCAGCGAATGCCAGATAGCGCAGCCCCCAGCGCCCAATCTCATGCCGAGCAGGGTGACCTCATGAATCACTTCCTGTTGTTGCCTCCAACGTTGCGTCCGACGTTACATTCATTGTTGCGTCCAAAATCCTGCCGAACGTCGCGGACGCCCTTGTGGCTGCGCCGGGAATTCGCGGGCAAGAGTCTGGATGCACAGTGGCGCGAATTCCGCAGCCATGCGACCATTGAAAATGACGCGAACAAGATGTTGCGCTTGGCCGCCGACATCGAGAGGCGCAGGCTCGACGCTGCGCGCTCCTGCATCGGCCACTAAACGCAACCAGGCTTGATCGCTGGTCCATTGCCCCCGACCATGTCTCCGCGTAAAAAAGCTCAAGCAGCATTCGCCTCAGCCGTGCTGTTGCTGTTTCTGAGCGGAGTCGCTGCCTACGTCACCATCAACCGCCTCCTCAGCAGCGAGAAATCGGTCATTCATACTCTTGAAGTTCAGGCCGCCATTGGCGACGTCGATTCCGCTTTCGTCATGGCAGGGCGGGCACGCAGCGGTTACGTGATTTCAGGAAACGAAGATTTTCTACGGCAGTTTGAAGAAGCCGTACCCCAGATCGCCGGCAAGTTTCAGCGCCTGCGCTACCTGATTCGGGATAATCCCGGCCAGCTCGCGCTCAGCTCTCGTCTCGAAGAGGCGACGAACCACAGAGTTGCCCTGCTTCAACAATCGGTTGCGCTGAAAAAGCAGTCGCCCGGCGATCAGGCGGGACAAGCTCAGTTCGACCGCCAAGGCCTGCCCCTCTCCTCGGAGATGACCTCTCTCCTGCAGCAAATGCGTTCCGGCGAACAAAGGCTCTTCGAGGTCCGTGGAGACCGAACCCATCACCTGTTTATTCTCACCGTTCTAATTCTGGTAGTTGCCTTCATTCTCGCTCTCGCACTGCTCGCCATTCACTATCGTCTGCTGACCGCCGAACTCGAAGCTCGCGAGAAAGCGGAACGTTCTGCCCGTGAGAGCGAGAACTCGCTGCGCCGCCTCACCGGCCGCCTGCTCCATTTGCAGGATGCCGAGCGCCGCAAATTTTCCCGCGAACTTCACGACAGCCTCGGGCAATATCTGGCGGGCGTGAAAATG
Organism: uncultured Acidobacteriaceae bacterium; assembly: GCA_963775845.1. GTDB lineage: Bacteria > Acidobacteriota > Terriglobia > Terriglobales > Acidobacteriaceae > Acidiflorens. The sequence goes on from CAVZKN010000004.1 coordinate 274,731, forward strand.
AATCTGGAGATGTTCAAGTCGCAACCTAGAGAAATTCTGCTCGACGAAGCCGTTCAGCTTCTGGACCAATCGATCGCCGAAACGCGCACCATCTCCCACCTGCTGCATCCCCCGCTGCTCGACGAGGCTGGCCTTTCTTCCGCCGCAAAATGGTATCTCGAAGGATTCGCGCAACGCAGTGGTATCGAAGTAAAGGTCGATCTGCCCGAGGACGTGGGCCGCCTCTCCCGTCCCATTGCGCTCGGACTCTTTCGCGCGCTGCAGGAGAGCCTGACCAACATTCATCGCCACGCCAACAGCAATAAAGCCGAAGTGACCGTCGAACTTCGTCCACATCAGGTGACTCTAAGAGTGAGAGACTTTGGGCGGGGAATCTCTCCCGCGCTCCTCGAAGAGTTTCAAACGAAGGGAACTAATTCTGGTGTGGGATTAGCGGGTATGCGCGAACGAATCCGTGAACTAGGCGGTCAGATCGATATCCAGGGATGTCGCCCCGGCACAATGATTACTGTGACCATGCCGCTGCATGAGGGCGCTGATGAAACCGCAGCGTCGGCAACGAACGCGTAGCCCAACCGCCCAATGTCATCTTCCTTAGGTGCTCGTTCGGGCTCTTCCGCGCTCAGTTTCGGAAGTAGGTTTCTTCTCGCAACAGTGCTCCGATCCCAGCTACCAGCGAGCTGACGTCGGCTTTCTCACAGGTGCCGCGAATGCCTACCTTCCGCGCTTCCTCTGCAAGTTGCTTCGACACATAAAGCGTCACCAGCATGATCGGAGTTTGTGGCGACAGTCGACTCAGTGCCCGCGCCGTCTCCAAGCCGTTCATCTCGGGCATTTGGAAATCCATCACGATTACGTCGGGGTGAATTGTTTCAAATCGATCCACTGCGTCGCGCCCATCGCGCGCCTCATCGCAAACTCGCCAGTGCTCGTGCTGCTCCAGAGCACCTCGAAGATACCGGCGCGCCGACGGGTTGTCGTCCACAACTAAGATACGAATATCTTTCACTTCCGACCGCAATAATGAATCCATGAATCGCCCCTGTTGACTCCAACCATAACCCTGGCGCTCCCGTCGATCCATACAGCAATCGCTTTAAAAATGTGGAAGTTAGCTGATGGGGCATACAAAGCGGAAAGGTTCGACCGAATTTGCAGATTGAGTCTTTCCACCGTTCGGAGGGCGCCTCTCTTTCTTTGCTATTGCTTTCTTACCTACCCACAATGACTTTTTTGTGTTCGACACGGGTTATGTTGGAGCCCTCATTTGGCGCGCAACCGCGACTAATCAATAACATAGCGCAGTGGCATCCAACTTGCTTTCTCCGAGAGGTCATTCACCCCCACCCAAGGAGGAAATAGAATGGCGGGAATCAGCGAAAATAACGGGCAGGGCTGGCGCGAGCTTTGTGCCGCCGCCGCTGTGGAACCTGACGCGCAAAAACTGGCGTCGCTTGTCGATCAGATTCTCCAAGCATTCGACGAGCGCGACCGGGAAGTGTTTTCCCGGAGGCGCCCGCTCGAATGTTCCGAGTAGTAATGGAATGAACTTCTGCTCATCCTAGACGCGCCCCATCAAAACCAAGACCAGCACAATGATGAGCACCAGGCCCAGGCCGCCACTCGGGTAATATCCCCAGCCGGAACTGTAAGGCCACGTCGGTAAAGCTCCGATGAGAAGCAGGACGAGGACGATCAGCAAAATCGTGTACATGTTTTTCGCTCCTTTATCTAGTCAAAGTAACGGCTAAACAGTTAGAGCCAGGACTGGTTTGACCTGGCTCTATTGAAGCTACGTGCTAACTATCGTTGCGGGTTCGTATTCTCAGCCTGATCCCGGTTGTGAGTCGCGACTCTCCTCAGTACTGAGAGCAGCGGCTCGCTTCCTTCGGGCGCTGGAATCCTGCCGTGCAGAATTTCGTCGGCCGGCAACATCTTGCCAAACAGGATGCGGGTTTCGTCCTTATCCTGCTTCACGACTGATCCCGAGAGATCAACGCCCGCAAAAAGACCGCGCGCCCGCGAGTAAGTCAAAATTTTGTCCTGCATGGCCACATCGGTATCCGCCGCCGTGTCTCGTCCTACCGGACCCGCTGCCGCGGATGCGTCCGCACCAACTTTGAAATGATCATTCATCAGGTGTTCCATGCCCTGATGGCCCATGAATACGAGCACCAGGTCGATAGCCTGTCCGCCCAACTGCAAACCCCAACTCCCGCCGGTGATGTCAATCGGCAGCGGAGCGCTCCATCCATGTTCCGTGCGGCAGGTGGCCACGCCCTTGCCGTGTTCGCCGCCAAAACCGACCGCAATCTTCACCAGGGAAGGTATGACCGCGATGCAGTTGGCGTTATCGATGATCTTGTCGGGGATGGCATGATCAGGGGTTGCCATCACTTCTGACAGCACGCTGGCGGATTTGTCGATGCGTTTCTGAATGTCGGATAGATCCTTGTCGTCCTTTGCCCAGGTTAGGCTGGCGACCAAAAGAACCATCGTGGTCAGCGTCAATAAATACTTCGTTGCCTTCATCTCAACCTCTTCTGTGCCCAATCTGAGCACCTGATTTAGCTATTCACTTTGAGAGTATTAGCGGACATCCGCTCGAACAATCCCGCAGACACCTTAGATCGTCCTCTGCTATGCCCTAGGTCTTGCGATGCCGCAGCTCTCTGATCTAAGCCGCCAGCGGCACATCCCACTGGTTCCGCGGCGCTGCGTCGGGTCCGAAGAGTGGGGCCGGAGCGGACACACTCACGGGCTGCGTCTGCACCGTCTGCGTCAATATCTCTCGTATGCGCAACTTCGCCTTGTGCAATTGCGATTTCGAAGTTCCTACCGAACATCCCAGTAGTTTCGCAATTTCGCGATGCTGGTAGCCCTCCACTTCATGCAACAGGAAGATCGCCCGATAGCCATGTGGAAGCGCGCTGATAGCACGCGCCAGCGCCAGTCGTGTGACCGATGTTTCCAGGCGCCCATCGCGGGTCCCATACTCCCGGCGGACTGGCTTCGTCCCAGACTGGTCAGTGATGGTTTCGTCGAGAGAGACGCGGCACGGCGATTTTCGCCGAAAGTGCATCAGCACCGTATTCACCGCGATCCGGTACAGCCAGGTGGAGAGCGCGGAGTCGCCCCGAAATGTGTTCAGCTTACGGAATACCTGCACGAACGCGTCCTGCGCCAGGTCTTCCGCTTCCGCTACATTGTTCGTCATGCGCAGGCAGAGCGAATACACGCGCGTCTTGTGAGTATCGAAAAGAGTGGCAAAGGCATCGGAGTCGCCGCGTTGCGCGCGCTTGATTAAGTCGAAACCGATACGGTTGGAGGAGGCACCTCTGCTTGGGCTGTTCACTGATTCTCCTTTTTGCGAAGTTGCGAAGGGATATGCATGGCGTCGCAAAGGTAAGCGTTTACGATGAGAAGACAAACGAATTCATAAAGCGGAGAATAAGGCCGCGACTCAGCCGTCAACTATCCGGTCATGTCCTTAGAGCTTTCGTTTTGTTGCTGTATGGCTTTGCCAGCGAGAGACTGGTGTCGCAACCCGCCCGGCAATCTAAGTCGCAACCTCGACCTGAAGTCGCTACCTGGTCGCACTTCGCGGCCCCTACATGGAATCCCTAAAAAAAGTACACGCTCGCTGGGATGTTGCCGCGCTGCGCTTGTGGCTACCCTGAAGACCATGTTTCAAATTTCTTCGTTTGTGCCTCCCCCCTATCGAGCAGGAGTCGATTGATTGGCTCCTGCTCCTCGCCTCCTTTGTTGCTTCTTGCGACGTGAGAAAAGCTGATAAGCGGGGAGAACAAACCTGGGAAGGTGATCCATCGTCAAATGGCCGTGTTAAGAATTTTCGCAACACCAATTTCCTGGAGGTCAACAATGAAAGTAGAGTCTCTGCGTGATTTGTATCTGGAACAACTGCAAGATCTATATAACGCCGAACAGCAATTGATCAAAGCGCTCCCCAAGATGGCCAAGGCCGCCAACTCCGAAGACCTGAAAGCCGCATTCGAGGAGCACTTGGAGAAGACCCGCGGCCATGCCCAGCGCATCGAAACCATCTGCGAGCAGATGAGCGAGAAGCCTACTGGCAAAAAATGTAAAGCCATGGAAGGTCTGGTCAAGGAAGGCAGCGAAGTCATCGACGAAGATATGGTGGAAGGAATAAAGGATGCCGCCCTGATCGCCGCCGCGCAACGCGTAGAGCACTACGAGATTGCCGGCTATGGCTGCGTCCGCGCTTACGCGACGAAGTTGGGCGACACCGAGGCTGCCAATCTTCTCGAGCAGACACTGCAAGAAGAGAAAGAAGCCGACGAGACGCTCAATGGAATTGCGGAGCAACTGAATTTGGAAGAGGGCAGACTCGAAGGGCGTGACGAAGAGAGCGCGCCTGCAAGGCGCTCTACGAAGACGTCGACTCGCAAATCGGCCGCATAAGTCATCTGCGATCGCAACTTCTATCGACTCAGGGGCGGCTCAGACAATGTATGGTCCGCCCCTGACATCATTCTAGTGTCGTTACTTCTGCGGTTCACCCTTCAGGTGCGGCTCTATCAGAACTAAGCTGTTCACAAAAATGTTTCAGTGGATGACTGTATTGTTCCAGTCTCCCGCATGTTCTCTAATGGGCACATTGAAAGGGCAGCCTTCCTATGACAAACAAGACAGTTCCTCTGATCACATCCGAACCTGTTTCTACGAAAGATCTCGCAAATGTCTTTGAACAATCGGTCGCGATCATGTGTGAAGACAAAGATACGATAGCCCGCAATCCGAAAAAAAGCCGTCTGCGGCGGGCCTCCTTGCCTTTGCACATCGACCCCGTCGATCTTCAGAAGCGCGCCATGGACAACGCAGCGAAAGCCTTGACCGCTTTATGGAAAATTTCCAAGCCAGGACGCCCCAAAGCTCCCCGGCCAGTCATGGTCCCGCACCGGCAGATTTCCTGATCAACTAGCCCGTACCACAACGTGATGTATGCAACGAAGTTCCGCCCGCGACAATTCGTTTCCGTCGGCGCAACCAATTCACCAAGGAGTGCTGAGTGTTCAACGAACCCAACTTTGCATTTGAACTCTCCCGACATGCCACCAGCCTCTGGTCGAAAAATGAACCGGATAGTGATCTCCCCACTACGCCAGATCCCGGCAAAAATAATCCGGAAGGTGGACCCCATCTTCCCACCATGCCCGATCCCGTTCGTGACCCGGAAAACGGATACCGTCTTCCCACCGATCCCGACCCCGTCGACAAGCCGCGGGAAATTCGCGATCCCCTGACCGATAGCGATCAAGCCATCGAGCGAATTGCTTAGCATACGAAGGCGCGGAAACAGCAGCAGATTCGCGCCCACCGCCCTACAGGGTTATCCCACGGTCGCTAGACACACCACTGGATGGTGGACGATGCGGCCCTTCGCTACGATCGCCGCTGGAAGATTCAGCCAAGGAGGCCTCCATGAAAATAACCGCTCCGAGAGTGATGGGTACCGTGACGTTGCTGCTGGCTGGCTACATGATCGTTACATCGATACCCGATCTGGTTCGCTACATAAGAATTAGTACGATGTAGATTCAACCCGGCTCGCCGCAATCTTCCCGAAGCCACGACGCCGGAACCGCAGACTTTCCGCGGCTGTCTACGAAATTATTCGATCCGCGGCTCGAACCTTTTGCAATTGAGTTCGAGCCGTGGTTCATGCGCCGGGCGCGCGTTTCTACCCAATTTATTTTTTCTTCAGCGATAGAGAGATTGGGTTCGCCTTGACGTAATGGCGTCCCCGAGTCGAAAATCTGCTCTATCGAAACGTTAACGATGTTCATGGAGAGTTAACCCAGCGGAAGATCAGTGATGTTTGCTGGAAGTGATGTTTGTCGGCAGTCTCGAAGCTCAATCCACGTAACCCGCTGCAGTCCGAGCAACACCGGGCAAACGAGGGATGATGGGCTTAGGAATCCCATGCAAATCCGTTCCATTCGTATGCTCCTGTTCGCACTCCCATTGTTGTGCATCCTGATGTTCATGCCGGCGCCCTCCTTCGGCGCAGTCGGCATCGTCGTTTCCTTCGGGCCGCCTCCGATTCCCGTTTATGACCAGCCTCTGTGCCCCGGCGATGGCTATCTCTGGACCCCCGGCTACTGGGCTTGGGATCCCGACTTCGATGACTACTATTGGGTGCCTGGCACCTGGGTGGAAGCTCCCGAAGTCGGTTTCCTCTGGACTCCCGGCTACTGGGGTTGGGGAGACGGTGGCTTTCTCTGGTATGACGGCTGGTGGGGACCCACAGTCGGATTCTACGGTGGCATCAATTACGGCTTCGGTTATTTCGGCGACGGCTTTGTAGGCGGCAGGTGGGACCATGGACACTTCTTCTACAACCGCGAAGTCTTTCATGTGAACGGCGACATACACAACGTATACACCGAGCATGTCACAATCAATAACAACACCCGCGTCAGTTACAACGGCGGACAAGGTGGCATCGACCGACGTCCAACCTCGCAAGAAGAGGCCGCGTCGCATGAAAGACATGTCGGTCCCGTGTCTGCCCAAAACCAGCACATTCAGGAGGCCCGCAACAATCCGCAGATGCGCGCGTCCGCGAACCAGGGTAAACCTCCGATCGCAGCTACTTCCCGACCTGGAGATTTTAAGAGTAACGTCGTCTCCGCGAAAGAAGCGGGTGGACGCTACACTCCTCCAGCTAATCGCGGAGCCAACCGTGGCGGCAATGAAACGCGGCCCGAGAATAACGCGCCGCGCGGCGGCAATCCGCCCACTCACGTCCGCGAACTTCCGCCTGCCGAAAAGATGGCTCCGCCCAATACCGGCAATGCCAAGCAGGACCAGAAGTATGCAAATCAGCAGCAAAAACTGCAAGCGCAACAGGATAAAGAACGGCAAAAAGTAGCGCAGCAACAAGAGAGGGAAGACCAGAAGGTGGCCAAACAGAACAATGAAGCGGCCAAGCAGCAGACTGAACAGCGCCACCAGCAACAAACACAACAATTACAGCAGAAGCACCAGCAGCAGCGAACGCAACTGCAGCAGAGGATGGCCCCGGCCCCGCGACCGGCGCCCAAACGCTAGCGCGTACTTTTGCCGTCACGGCGTAACACCGGCGCCTTCATCGCTCGCTTCAATCTGAGTGTGAAGGCGCCGCTTTTATTGATCCAACGTCGAATGGCAGGCGATGGCGAAGCAAGAAACCTACACAAGAAAAAGAGTGCGGCAGGTGGGATGCGTGACCGCCCTGGCGCCGTTCCGCTTCAGACAAGTCCAAGACAGGGGAAACGGCAAAAACCTGTGCCACATCCCCGCCGCACTTATGCCACGCACTTTAGCACCACGTCATCCCGCGCTCCATACTGTATAGAATCTAGATTTGGCGAAAGCCACCGAGGAGCTTCGGGCGAAGCTCGCCGGGGTTGATTTCCGATTCGCCGAACTGGTGGAGAAGCCGCTTTCGAAAATTCATCCTTCCCCTGTTGCCAATTCAATACAAGCATCCTTCCATCGCTCTACAAGAATCTACCGATACCCCACAAGCTGCTTCAGAAGTTACAGTCTCCTTTAAAGGAATAAAACTGCCGAAAACATTTCGAAATCCGAAGGAGGGAAAAATCTCATGCGAAATTTTAGTTCCAACAAATCAACCAAAGACTGGATCAGGCTCGCCGCCAAGCTCAGCCTGCTCTTCACCGAACCCAAGGTGCGGGCCGCTATCGGTGACAAACTCAAAGACAGCGTCAGCGATCTCACCGACAATATCTCCGACAAGTACGACGGCGTATCCGACCGCGTCTCGAACACCTATGAAGATGCCGTCGATCGCCTCGAGGCCGCGGCCGATGCCATTCAAGGCAAGACCGAATGGGGATCGAAACTGACCGGATTCCTCATCGGCGTCGGCATCGGAGCAGGATTGGGAATTCTTCTGGCGCCGGCTTCCGGCAGCGAAATTCGCGAAACTGTTCGCGACAAGGCCGCCGATATGACCAGCCGCATTCGCCAGTCCGTCTCGCGAATGCCCGCCACCGGTACGGAAGGATAGCCCTACCCCCTGATAATTTTGTTCAAGGGCCACGCCAGCGAGATTGCGTATTTGAGATAATGTATCGATTGGGGCGTCCGCAACCCGGGGCGCCCCTACGACATTGCAAAAATAACGAGGTCTCCCTATCTATGAGCGCCAAGCCAAGCACAACTCTGCCGGCCACCGTCGAAAAAGTAATCAAGCCCCTGGATCCGAACGAGCCCGAGAAAGCTCAAATCGCGGTTCAGGGAGCGGATGACCTGTATCGTGAGATTCGTATCGAAAACACACTGATCGACGAGAATGGTGACAAAGTCCGTCTCAAACCCGGCGCCGAGGTAGAAGTAACGGTACAAGCGCACCCCGAAGCAACCACTCCGAAGGAAGTGCCGCAGCCGCAACAGTGATATAAATATCCCTCCGTGGGCCTGCGAATTCGTCGAGAAAATACGCAGTCAAGCAAGCAGGGACGCCACTCCACGCGCCGCCTCATCGCGCATCGCCTCGCCTTGCGCTCGACTTGGATACTGATACTTTGTCTCGCCGCCTCGCCCGTCTTCGCCGCCACACGCCACTACTATCTCGCCGCGGAAGATCTCACCTGGGACTACGCTCCCAGCGGACACGATCTGATTCACGGCGGTGTTATCCCGCAGCCGTGGACTCTGCAAACGCGCTGGCCCAAGACGCGATACATCGAATACACCGACGACACTTTCTCCCAGCGCAAGCCCCAGCCGGAATGGCTCGGTATTCTCGGCCCGATCATCCGCGCCGAGGTCGGCGACACCATCATCGTCGATTTCTTCAATCGCAGCCAGGCTCCGCATAGCATTCATCCTCACGGCCTGCGTTACGACAAAGACAATGAGGGCTCGATGTACCTCCCGCCCGGCAAAGGCGCTTCGGTTGCGCCCGGCGGCAAATTCACCTATCGCTGGACCGCCGACACCGCCAGCGGCCCCGGTCCTGGCGAACTGAGTTCCAAAGTCTGGTGGTATCACGGCCACACCGACGAGTCGAAAGAAACCAACGCCGGCTTGCTAGGTCCGATCATCATCACCGACACAGGCAAAGCCAATCCCGATGCAACTCCCAAAGATGTGGATCGTGAATTCGTAGCGCTCTTCATGATGTTCGACGAGCTTCGCGGCAAGCAGGCCGGCCAGTTCCACAGCATCAACGGCTACATCTACGGAAATCTGCCCGGCCTGGTCATGAAGCAAGGCGAGCGAGTCCGCTGGTATCTGTTAGGTATGGGAAGCGAGCAGGATCTGCACAGCGCGCACTGGCACGGCAAAACCGTGCATGATAAAGCGCGCACTACTGACGTAATCGAACTGCTCCCCGGCAGCATGGCGACGGTGGACATGCTGGCTGACAATCCCGGAACCTGGCTCTTCCACTGCCACGTAGCCGAGCACATGGAGTCGGGCATGATGGCAACCTACACTATCTACCAGCCTCCGACGCGCTCCTGCCCGTTGAAGCTGGTGGGCGGCGACTTCTGGACGAACGCCGACAAATTTTCCCTCACCGTGGAGAATTCAAGCGGTAAGCCGGTGAAGAGCTTCACTTTCGAGACCGAACACTTTCTCTCACCGCAATATCTGCATTCGCCGTTTGAAGGGCATCGCTGGACATGGGATCAACCGCTCGGGCCGAAACAGCGCACGACGCTGGATAGAAAAGCTTATGCCCCCGCTGCTGCTCAGGCGATTTTGGGCTGGGTGTTTTATCCGGTAGCAGTCACCTTCGCCGATGGCAGCACTTGGAAGCCGGATGAGCGAGGCGAATGCTTCAACGTTTTCTGGCGCGACAAAGATCATCCCACTCTCGAAGTTCTGCCTCCGTTGCAACGAGAGATGCACGAAGACTGAGCCGTCGAACGGCGCAACCGCCAGTCGAGATGCAGTCGCCCCTAGGTTTCCCTTACAGCAACTACCCTAGTTCTTTCGTGCCATGAATTTCATAGAGTACCTGCTACGGATTTCTCACCATGCCCCACACATCGGCCGCTTATGGAATCTACAATGACGACGCGACCATGCAACATGTGGTGCGGACTTTGACGCAGTCCGGCTTCGCAAAAGAAGACATCTGCATGTTGTTTTCGCCGAGGCATCCCATGGTTGCGGCCATGCGCGATGCCAGCATCCTAACCGGGGATAGTCAGGCCTCCGCCGGAGCGGCCGACTTAATGAGTTGGCTCATGAAGCTGGGGGCCGTGATGATACCGAATGTAAGCCTGTTCGTCCGCTCTCCAGCTTTTCTTAGCGCCCTCGTAAAGGGGAAGGATTCTTCCTCGGCCTACAGCGACATTCGCACTCTGATCGATCTGGGTTTTTCCGAGGACGATGCGCTCCGCTACGAAGAACAACTGCGCGAAATGGGCGTTCTGATTTATGTCGCCTGTCCCGAGAAAACGCGATCCACTGAAGCGGTTGAAGTCTTGCGCGGTACCGGAGCCCTGGAAACTGCTTCCCTCGGAAAACCATCGGCGCTGGAAGCCGCAGCCTGACTGATGCGCTGCCGACAGATCGTCGTAACCCTCCCCCTACAGTAAAAACTGTAGATTCATCCTGCGGGTTTTCATGTAAACCTTGGGTGTTTGGCTTTATTTCCACCACGTCGTAAAGACAACAAATGTTTGAGGTTTTTTCTGATCTCAGGCTACGCGATGGTTCTGGCGTGTTCGCGCTATTTCCGGGCGTCACGCGATGTGGGTACACCGCCATGGTTCCACCCTCCCCGAACCAGGCGAACCGGAGCGCATTGTTGATTGACCGGACCATTTCTCCCTGCAGGAGAGCTCGATGAAGAGAAGCAACCGACAGGCAGCAACGGCGGTCGCTAACGGCGCACCTCACGAAGGCGACAACGGTAACGGCATTTCTCAAAATGCCAACGGCAATTCCCAGCGAGTCCTGGAGTCTGCTCCTGCCGATCTCAGCGCAATCCTGGCCAGCCTGCAGACTATGCGTGACGGCGACTTTTCCGTCCGCCTCCCCGGATCCTGGACCGGTCTCGAAGGCAAAATCGCCGACACCTTCAATTCGATCGTAGCCGCCAACCAGCAGATGGCCCAGGAATTAAAGCGCGTGGGCCAGGTCGTGGGCAAAGAGGGAAGAACCCGCGAACGCCTCAGATTTCACGAAGCCCGCGGCGCCTGGGGAGACATCGAAGTCTCAGTCAACACGCTGGTAGAAGATTTGCTCAGACCGACCGCCGAAGTAACCCGCGCTATCGCCGCAGTCGCACAAGGAAATCTGACGCAAACCGTTCGCCTGGACGTCGACGGGCGCCCCCTCGAAGGCGAATTCCTCCGTTCCGCCAACATCGTCAACACCATGATTCAGCAGCTCGGCGTCTTCACTGCCGAGGTGACCCGCGTTGCGCGAGAAGTAGGCACCGACGGCAAACTGGGCGGCCAAGCCCAAGTCCCCGGAGTAGCCGGAACCTGGAAAGATCTCACCGACTCCGTAAATTCCATGGCCAGCAATCTCACCGGACAGGTCCGCAATATCGCCGAAGTAGCCACGGCCGTAGCTAGCGGCGACCTGTCCCGCAAAATCACCGTGGACGTGCGCGGCGAAATCCTCCAGCTCAAAGAAGCCATCAACACGATGGTCGATCAGCTCCGTTCCTTCGCCTCCGAAGTCACCCGCGTAGCCAGAGAAGTAGGTACCGACGGCAAACTGGGCGGCCAAGCTGTGGTAGTAGGCGTAGCCGGAACCTGGAAAGATTTAACCGACTCCGTCAACGCCATGGCCGGCAACCTGACGGCCCAAGTCCGAAACATCGCCGAAGTAACAACAGCCGTAGCCCGAGGCGACCTCTCCCGCAAAATTACAGTCGACGTAAAAGGCGAAATTCTGGAACTTAAAGACACCATCAACACCATGGTCGACCAACTTAACGCCTTTGCCGGAGAAGTTACCCGCGTGGCCCGCGAAGTGGGCACGGAAGGCAAGCTAGGAGGCCAGGCCCAGGTCCCCGGCGTAGGCGGAACGTGGAAAGATCTCACCGACAACGTGAACTTCATGGCCAGCAACCTGACTGGCCAGGTGCGTAACATCGCCGAAGTCGCCACTGCTATTGCGAACGGCGATCTCTCGCGCAAAATTACGGTCGACGTGCGCGGCGAAATTCTGCAGCTCAAAGAAACTCTGAACACGATGGTCGATCAGCTCAACCGCTTCGCCGGAGAAGTAACCCGCGTGGCCCGCGAAGTAGGCAGCGAAGGCCGCTTAGGCGGCCAGGCGAACGTTCCCGGAGTCGCCGGTACCTGGAAAGATTTGACCGACTCCGTCAACTCAATGGCTGGGAACCTCACCGGTCAAGTCCGCAACATCGCCGAAGTAACTACCGCCGTAGCGAGAGGCGACCTCTCCCGCAAGATCACGGTCGACGTAAAGGGCGAAATTCTCGAGCTGAAAAACACCATCAACACGATGTTAGATCAGCTCAACGCCTTTGCCGGAGAAGTAACCCGCGTCGCCCGCGAAGTAGGCACAGAAGGCAAACTAGGCGGCCAGGCGCAAGTCCCTGGAGTCGCCGGAACCTGGAAAGATTTGACCGACAACGTCAACTTCATGGCCAGCAACCTCACCGGCCAGGTGCGTAACATCGCCGAGGTCTCGATGGCCGTCGCCCGCGGCGACCTGTCGCGCAAGATCACGGTCGACGTCCGCGGCGAAATTCTCGAGCTCAAAGACACCATCAATACGATGGTCGACCAGCTCCGCTCCTTCGCCTCCGAAGTCACCCGTGTGGCCCGCGAAGTGGGCACCGACGGCAAACTGGGCGGCCAGGCCCAAGTCCCCGGCGTTGGCGGCACCTGGAAAGACTTAACTGACTCCGTCAACTCGATGGCGAGCAACCTGACAGGTCAAGTCCGTAATATCGCCGAAGTCTCCACCGCCATCGCCAGCGGCGATCTCTCGAAAAAAATTACGGTGAACGTCAGCGGCGAAATCCTTCTGCTGAAAGAGACCATTAACACCATGGTCGACCAGCTCAACGCTTTTGCCGGAGAAGTTACCCGCGTAGCCCGCGAAGTAGGCACCGAAGGCCGCCTGGGAGGACAGGCGAACGTCCCTGGTGTAGCAGGAACCTGGAAGGATTTAACCGACTCCGTCAACTCGATGGCCGGAAACCTCACCGGTCAAGTAAGAAACATTGCCGAAGTGACCACCGCTGTAGCCCGAGGCGACTTATCCCGCAAAATCACGGTCGACGTGAAAGGCGAAATTCTAGAGTTGAAAAATACCATCAACACGATGGTCGACCAGCTCAATGCTTTCGCCGGAGAGGTCACTCGCGTAGCCCGCGAAGTAGGCACCGACGGCAAACTGGGTGGTCAGGCGCAAGTTCCCGGAGTAGCCGGAACCTGGAAAGATTTAACCGACAACGTCAACTTCATGGCCAGCAATCTCACCGGCCAGGTGCGTAACATCGCCGAAGTCGCGACCGCTATCGCGAACGGCGACCTGTCGAAAAAAATCACGGTAGACGTCCGCGGCGAAATCCTCCAGCTCAAAGAAACGCTGAACACGATGGTCGAGCAGCTCCGTTCCTTCGCCGCCGAAGTAACGCGCGTAGCCCGCGAAGTCGGCAGCGAAGGCCGCCTCGGCGGACAAGCGAACGTATCCGGCGTGGCTGGAACCTGGAAAGATTTGACCGACTCCGTGAACGCCATGGCTGGAAACCTTACCGGCCAGGTAAGAAACATCGCTGAAGTAACGACCGCCGTAGCCCGAGGCGATCTCTCCCGCAAAATCACGGTCGACGTAAAAGGCGAAATTCTCGAACTCAAAAACACAATTAACACCATGGTCGACCAGCTAAACGCCTTCGCCGCCGAAGTAACTCGCGTGGCCCGCGAAGTAGGCACCGAAGGCAAGTTAGGCGGCCAGGCCCAGGTCCCCGGAGTAGCCGGAACCTGGAAAGATCTCACCGACAACGTAAACGTAATGGCCGCCAACCTGACCGAACAAGTCCGCGGCATCGTGAAAGTAGTAACCGCCGTAGCCAATGGAGAACTTACTCAGAAACTAACCGTAAACGCCAAGGGCGAGGTCGCCGCGCTAGCCGAAACCATTAACAACATGACCGACACCCTGGCCACCTTCGCCGACCAGGTAACCACTGTAGCCCGCGAAGTAGGCGTAGAAGGCCGTCTAGGCGGCCAAGCCAACGTGCCCGGAGCTGCCGGAACATGGAAGGATCTAACCGGCAACGTCAACCTCTTAGCTGATAACTTGACCAACCAGGTAAGAGCCATAGCCGAGGTAGCCACTGCGGTCACGAAGGGCGACCTGACTCGCTCGATTCAAGTAGAGGCCAGCGGCGAAGTCGCGGAGTTAAAAGACAACATCAACACCATGATCGACAACCTCCGCCTGACCACCGACCGCAACACCGAACAGGACTGGTTGAAAACCAACCTTGCCCGCTTCACCGGCATGTTGCAAGGCCAGCGCGATCTGGCGACAGTAGGACGGATGCTCCTCTCCGAACTCGCCCCGCTTGTGAGTGCGCAGCAAGGCGTCATCTACCAGATGGGCACCGAAGAATCCGCCGAAATGGTACTACTCTCCGCCTTTGCCGGAGACGGCGAAGACGGTCACCTGCGCCGCCTGCAGATCGGCGAAGGTTTGGTCGGTCAGTGTGCCGCGGAGAAGCGCCGCATGCTGATTTCCGACCTGCCGCCGAACACGATAGCAATTCGCTCCGGCCTTTTCGAAGCCGTCCCCAGAAACGTCATCGTGCTCCCGGTTCTCTTCGAGGATCGCGTAAAAGCCGTGATCGAGTTGGCATCGCTGGGCAGCTTCACCACTTCGCACCTGGCTTTCCTCGAACAACTGACAGCCAGCATCGGTATTGTGCTTAACAGTATTGAAGCTACGATGCAGACCGAAGGTCTGCTGAAGCAGTCGCAGCAGTTAGCTACCGAACTCCAAATGCAGCAGAAGGAATTACAGCAGACCAATGAACAGCTAGCGCAAAAAGCTCAGCAGTTGGCCGAACAGAACGTCGAAGTAGAACGCAAGAATCAGGAAATTGAGCAAGCTCGCCGCGCTCTGGAAGAGAAAGCAAAAGAGCTGGCCCTGACGTCGAAGTACAAGTCAGAATTCCTGGCCAATATGTCGCACGAGTTGCGTACGCCGCTCAACAGCATCCTTGTCCTCGGCCAGCAGCTCAGCGACAACCCGGATGGCAACCTCACTCCGAAGCAAGTCGAGTTCTCCCGCACCATTCACGGCGCCGGAACCGACTTACTCAACCTCATCACCGACATTCTCGACCTCTCTAAGATCGAATCCGGCACGGTATCGGTCGAGGCCGAAGAAGTCTTCTTCGCCAGTCTCCTCGACACCGTCGAACGTCCATTTAAGCACGAGGCCGAGAATCGCCGCCTCACCTTTGAGGTGCAAACCGATCCGCACCTGGCGCGCAGCGTGGTCACCGACTCCAAGCGTCTGCAGCAGGTGCTGAAGAATCTCTTGTCGAACGCTTTCAAATTTACCGAACTCGGAGGCGTTCGGCTTTCCGTTTCCGTCGCCAAGAGTGGATGGACGGAAGATCATCCCATCCTCTCCAAAGCCGCTACAGTCGTGGCCTTCGAAGTCACCGACACCGGCATCGGAATCCCGTACGACAAGCAACGCATCATCTTTGAGGCTTTCCAGCAGGCAGATGCCGGCACCAGCCGCAAATATGGAGGCACGGGTCTCGGTCTGGCCATCAGCCGTGAATTGGCCAGTCTGCTCGGTGGAGAAATTCAGTTGCGTAGCGCGCCCGGCAAGGGAAGCACGTTCACGCTCTACCTGCCGCAAACCTATGTCGGACCGTCCGGCGCATCCAACCTCGAGCGCAAGTACCCGACGGCTGTGGCGCCCTCGCAGTTGTCCGTCGCCGGGATTGCCGAACATCCTGTCGAGAAAATTCCCGACGACCGTGATAACTTGCAACCGGACGATGCCGTCTTGCTGATCGTCGAAGACGACCCGCACTATGCCCGCGTCTTACTCGACTTATCTCGCGATAAAGGGTTCAAATGCCTGGTCGCGATGCGTGGCGCGGAAGCCCTGGCCCTGGCTCGCGAGTTTCACCCAACCGCGGTGTCCCTCGACGTTTTCCTCCCCGATATGTTGGGATGGACCGTTCTTAATCACCTGAAGCAAGACCCCGCTACCCGACATATACCGGTGCAGATGTTGACCCTCGACGAAGACCGTCATCACGGCCTGGCCCGCGGCGCCTTTGCTTTTGTAACCAAACCAACGACTCCCCAAGGTCTGGAATCAGCACTGAGTCGCATCAAAGAGTATTCCACGCCGCGCCGCAAGCGCTTGTTAGTCGTCGAAGACAACCCCGCGGAGCAACTGAGTATTAAAGAACTGCTGGGGTATGACGACATAGATGTAACCGTTGTCTCCAGCGGCGAAGAGGCGATCGCAGCTGTGAACGAAGGCTCGTTTGACTGCGTCGTCCTTGACCTCCGTCTTCCCGATATTTCGGGCTTCGAAGTATTGGAGCGCTTCCGGGATACGCGGTCGCTGGGCGACTTGCCGGTGGTTGTATTTACCGGCAAGGAACTATCGCCCGAAGAGGATGCGCGTCTGCATGCTCTCGCCCGCAGCGTCGTGGTCAAGGGAGTCGAGTCGCCCGAGCGTCTGCTCGATGAGACCGCGCTATTCCTGCATCGAGTAGTCGGGGCGCTTCCCGAAGAGAAACAGCGAATGCTCGACCGCCTGCATCATTCCGACGACGCCTTGGTAGGTAAGAAGGTGCTGGTGGTTGACGACGATGTGCGCAACATCTTCGCTCTCAGCAGCGTCCTCGAGCGCCGCGGCATGGACGTCATCACCGCCGGCACCGGCCGCGAGGCGATTGCCAAGCTCGAATCGACGCCCGATGTCGCCATCGTTCTCATGGACATCATGATGCCCGAGATGGATGGTTACGAGACCATGCGCGTGATTCGCCAGAACAGTTCGTTCCAACGTCTCCCAATTATTGCGTTGACCGCGAAAGCGATGAAGGGGGACCGCGAAAAATGTCTGGAAGCTGGCGCGTCCGAATATTTGGCAAAACCGGTCAACACCGAGCAACTGTTGTCGTCGTTGCGTATGTGGCTTCACAGATAGGAGTCATAACTCGTATCTTTGTAATGAGTAGGCATCGAGCTATGCGGAGAATGTGATGAGCAAAGACGATAAGGTCAACATCTTAATGGTGGACGACCAGCCGGCGAAGCTCCTCAGTTACGAGGTCATGCTCGCCGAACTGGGCGAGAACCTGATCAAGGCTACTTCCGCGAAAGAAGCTCTCGAGGTTCTGCTCAAGACCGATGTAGCGGTCGTGCTCATGGACGTGAGCATGCCCGATCTGGATGGCTTCGAGCTGGCGACCATGATTCGCCAGCATCCGCGCTTTCAGAGGACGGCGATCATCTTCATCTCCGCCGTGCATTTGACCGACTTAGACCGCCTCAAGGGGTACGAGCACGGAGCCGTGGATTATATCTCCGTACCGGTCATACAGGATCTCTTGCGCGCCAAGGTACGGGTGTTTTCCGAGTTGCACCGCAAGACTCGACAGCTCGAAGAATTAAATCGAGAGTTGGAGCATCGTGTCTCGGAACGGACCGAAGAGTTAGCCGCCAAAGCCGAACTCCTTGCCGAGCTGAATACCGAGCTAGCCGGCAGAAATCAGGAACTCGATGCCGTAGTAAGTACGGCGCCCGACGTCATCTTCAGCAGTCAGGGAGATGGTCGCTACGATTACGTGAGCGATCGATTCTATGAGTACACGGGCGTCCAGCCGGAACAAGATAAAAAGGTAAGTTGGTTGGACTATGTGCATCCAGAAGATGTCGAGCGCAGTAAGAAGGGCTGGCTTGACTCCCTGGAGCGAGGACGGCGCTATGAGGCTGAGTATCGTGTGCGCGCCAAAGACGGCGGATACCGCTGGTTTCGCGCCCGCGCCGTCCCTATTCTCGGCCTGTCGGGCAAAATCGTGAAGTGGTATGGCACCTGCTCCGACATCCACGACAGTAAGCTGCTCGAACAATCCATCCGGGATAATGCGGTCGAATTGGAGAAGATAGTCGACAAGCGCACCGACGAGTTACGCCGCCTCTCGGTTCGCCTGATGTCGGCGCAGGACCAGGAACGCCGCCGCATAGCTCGCGACCTGCATGATGGCTTGGGTCAGGAGTTAGCCGTGGCTAAGATGATCCTCGACAAGCTGATGATGGAGAAATCGGCGCAGACGCAGGACGCCTGCTCCCAAGCCAGCGGCATTATCGATCGAGCGATTCAACAGGTTCGAACCATGTCGCACTTGCTGCATCCGCCTCTTCTCGACGAAGTGGGCTTGCTTTCCGCGCTCTCATGGTACACGGAAGGTTTGGCCAAGCGCAGCGGAATCGAAGCTTTGCTCGACGTCCAGCCGCCTGACTTCCCGCGACTGCCGCCCGAAGTCGAGACTGCCGTTTTTCGCATCGTGCAAGAGGCGCTGACCAATGTGTTTCGCCATGCCGAAGCCCACAAGGTGTGGATCAATCTTCGCCAAACCGACGGATCGATTGTCGTGTCCGTCCTCGATGACGGCAAGGGAATCGACGACCACATCGCCGAACTTCGTCCCGAAAGAGTCGGAGTCGGCATCGGCGGCATGAAGCAGCGCGCCCGCGAATTTGGCGGCGAACTTCGCATTTCCAATGCGGGCCCCGGAACTCTCCTCGAGCTGATGATTCCGTGTCCTTCCGGAATGCGGGAGTCGAGCGACGTTTCTTTCGCCGCGCCTAACTGAATCACATCTTTCACAGAACGACCAGCCACAGGTAATTCATAACAATCCGTCGCCATCAGGTGAATCCAGTAATTCTCTTCTACAGTTCCTGCAATCTCAAACGAATTGAGTAAGGTAGCTCGTCCGAAGCCTTCAAGGCGTAAACCGCCAAGTTCTTTCCCGCATCTATCGTGTGTCGGAAATACCGACAGAAACCGCGACATCCGAGGAGCGTCATGCCGAGCCCACAAGATTCGACTCAAGTATTATCTCCACTTTCATTTATCGGGAGCGCTCGCAATGCCGGCCTGAAGCAACCCGCCGGACCTGACGCGATCTGGGGCCAGTACAATAATTACCGCTCCAATGGATTGGCTGGATCGGTCATCGTCCATGCGGTATTGATCGCCTTGATCATTGGCTTAACTACGCTGGGCTCCAAAGTGGCGCCGCAAGCTACTCCGCATGAAACCGTGACTTTGATCGCACCCTCGCCCGACACCTACACGATGCCGGTGGCAAAAACCGTCGCCTCCGGTGGCGGTGGAGGCGGGGCGCACGAGCGCCTGGCTGCTCCGAAAGGAAGATTGCCCAAGGCCGCGCCGCAGCAGATAACTCCTCCAGCGATGGTCGTTCATAATGAGCAGCCGAAACTCGCGGTCGAGCCCACGGTCGTGATGCCACCTCAGGTGCACATCGCCGACAATCGTATGCCAAATTTGGGTAACCCCAACGCCGTGCCCCTGCCCTCCGCCCCGCCTTCCAACGGCGTAGGTTCCGGCGGAGGCATTGGTTCGGGCTCCGGCGGTGGAGTCGGTGTGGGTCATGGCGCCGGAGTTGGCAATGGCAGCGGCGGCGGTATCGGGGGAGGCGTTTACAAAGTCGGCGGAGGAATCTCCGCTCCGCAGGCGCTCTCCACGCCCGATCCCCAGTACACCGAGGAGGCGCGCCTGGCCAAGACGCAGGGCAAATGTATTTTGTGGCTGATCGTCGACGAGACCGGGCAACCCCGCAATATTCGCGTGGTCCGCGGACTCGGAAACGGGCTCGACGCTAAGGCCGTCCAGGCCGTGCAGCAATGGCGTTTTCAGCCGGCGATGAAAGACGGAAAGCCCGTCAACGTGCAGATCAGCGTCGAAGTTGGTTTCCACCTTTTTTAGGATGATTGTTTCTTTTACTGATCGCGGATTCACCATGTCAAACGGGCACGCTGACGAATGGCGCTGCCAATGTTCGTACGTGAACGTTGTTGCGTGAACAACGAGCGAATCAGGGACTGAGAAACTTCAACTCCGCCGCTGCAAAAAAGTTTCGCTTTTTTCGAAATAAATTCTCTCCTATCAAATACTTCCTCCGAGTACAGCAACTTCCACAGGGGGGTACAGGAGCACCCCGATGGGATCGCCCACACCGCTTCGCTAGTCTCTTTTTGTAACGTGCATTTCCGCGAACCGAAAGTGCAAATTCGGCAGCGGTTTGATCAAGGAGAACCACAGTGGCCACTTTCGTAATTTCCGCGACAGCAAACAATCTGCCCCCTGCGATTCCTGCGAGAGAAGCAATCAGAACCAGAGAGGCGGTCAAAGAAGCAAAACTGGAAAATCAACGTGTCTTCTCCGAGCCAACGCTGATTGAGCGCGCCCAGCAGGGCGACGAAGAGGCCTTTGCCGCTCTCTACCAGATGCACAAGAAGCGCGTCTACTCCGTTTGCCTGCAGATGACGAAGGATGTCGCGGACGCCGAAGATCTCACCCAGGAAGCTTTCCTGCAGGTCTTCCGCAGCGTCAACTCATTCCGCGGAGATTCCGCCTTCTCCACTTGGCTCTATCGCATTGCGGTGAACACGGTGCTCATGAAGTTGCGGCGCCGCAAATCGCCTCCGCTCGTCTCGCTTGACGAGCCAGTCTCGGCCGATTCGCCCTCGCTCAAGCGCGACTACGGCCAAGCCGACCTCAACCTGAACGGAGCCGTCGACCGCATCGCGTTGCGCCGCGCTGTCGAAGAATTACCCGCCGGATGCCGCCAGATTTTCGATCTGCACGAAGTTGAGGGGTACCAGCATCATGAGATCGCTCAGCGCCTGCAATGTTCCATCGGCAACTCCAAATCGCAGCTGCATAAAGCGAAAATGAAAATGCGTGACGTGCTGTTTCCGAAGCGCAGAATGCCGCGCACGACGAGGCCGGCTGGCCCTTCCGAAACTACCGGAAGCATCGGTCTCTCGTAGTGCAAAGTTTCTCAATACTATGCCACTCGATCTCTTGGAAATTTATTTGGGAATTTGAACCAGCAGGCGGAATGACTTGAAACTAGGCGCCATCATAATCGTAGGGAAAAAAGATGAGTGGTCCGCGGCCGCGGCCGCGCCCCAGTTGGCAGCGGCAAATTCCCAGACCCTGTTCCTCGAGCCGCTCGCCAGCATCGAGGTCTGCGGACGAACCGTCCTCGATCGCCTGATCGGAAGGTTTCTAGACGCCGGGGTAGAAACGCTCGCGGTGCTGATCGAGCCGGAATCGGCTTACCGTATGCCGAAGCTCCGCTACGTCTCCCCAAAAGTCACGGTGCGGGTCGTCAATGACATCATCCCCGCACTGGACCACGCGCTATACCAGTTTTCGCAAAACGGAGTTGAGCACTCCTTCATTAGCTCAGTCGATGCCTACACGGAAACCGACCTGCTCGATTTCTTCTATTTCCACAAAGAGGCGCGTCGCCCGGTGACCCGCGCCTTCGATCGCGATGGACTGTTAGACCTCTGGGTCATCGATTGCGCCCGTTCATTCCTCCCCCACTCCACCGCGGCCGATCTTGAGCGCGCCATGCGTGATGCCTCCCTCAGCGGATCCGCGTACTTTATTAAGGAGTACGTCCTCCGCCTCGTGCACGCCCGCGATCTTCGCCAGTTGGCCTTCGATACGTTGCATCGCCGTTGCGAGCGCGGCCCCGCCGGAGAAGAGATTCGGCCCGGCGTCTGGCTCGATACGGGAGCCGATCTCCACCGCCACGCGCGCATCGTTGCCCCCGCCTACATTGGCAAAAACTCCAAAATCTTGGAGGACGTCTTAGTAACCCGGGGCAGCACCGTCGAAGAAAATTGCGTGGTGGATTGTGGCACGGTGATCGAGAACAGCACCATCCTCGCCGGCACCAACGTCGGCATCTGGCTCGATGTATGCCATGCCCTGGTCAAAGAGAATCGCATCCTCAGCCTCGAACGCGATGTCATGGTCGAAATTTCCGACACAGCCTTGCTGCGTTCCAACTTCACCCAGCGCGAGAGCATCTTTCGTTTTCGCAGCCATAACAAAAACAGCGCCACCGAATTCATAGGGCAGCCGTTAACGCCAGATGCCTGGCAGTTCGGCGCAAATCTTATTCCAGAGTAGTCAGGAGTGAAGTTTCATGTCGAAGCCAGGTCCCGTCGTGGTAATGGAGTTGCCGGAACATTTAACGCAAGCTGAGGCCCCGGCCTTTCTTGACGAACTGTCGCCCTTGTTGCAAACTGACCGCCCCCGCATGGTGCTCGACTGCTCGCGCCTTCGTCACGTCGATAGCGCTGGAGTCGAGATGCTGTTGCATTGCCTGCAAGAGGCCATGAAGCGCGACGGTGACGTCAAACTGGCCGCACTGCCACCCGAGTCCGCCATCATTCTCGAATTAATGCGAGTCGATCGCCTCTTCGAGGTTTTCGAAACAACTGAACAGGCTTCGCGCAGTTTCCAGGAATTCGGAGGAACGGTTGTCGCGCCGACACAACAACCCTGGTATACCCCGGCGTACGAGACGACGGCTTTCAAGATTGCGGGCTAACTTGCGAACCAAAGACTGACCTGCAGTCGAAACATTCGGACGAAGGCATTCGGAGGCTGACATGCTGATCTCAAGGAACGCGCTCCTGCAAGCGATCTGCTGCGGAGCGCTCTTTGCCGCAGTTCCGCAAGCCGTAACTTTGGCCGCAGCGCAAACAGCGGTCGCTGGCTCCGGACTGCCCGATAGCCCGGGCGCGACGTCGACCGCAGCGCCGATTCAATTCGCGGCTGTGAAGATGCAGTCCGGAGCGCCGCAAGAAGATCCAAATCAGGCGACTCCCAGTTCCGCCTCGCAAAGCCAAACTCAACCGCCGCCCACGCAACCTGCCGCGCCGCAATCTCCACCCAGCAAGCCGGTAGGCACGGCCGCTGCCGGAGCCATCCCCTCCACCGGCATCGCCGCCTCGCAACCCGCCGGAGTCGCTATAGCTCCGGCTAAACAGCATCGCGTTCGCAACATAGTTATAAGGACGGGCGCCATCATCGGCGCCGGAATCGCCGTAGGGACGGTCGTTGCCCTCTCCGAAGGCACATCCAGCAAGCCACCCGGCGCGCATTAGATTCAATTTTGGAGTCGAATCGCTAACCATGACCACCGTAAGTTTTTCCGGAATTGACGGCGCAGGCAAGAGTACCCAGATCAGCGAACTCGAATCCTGGCTGCAGCAATCTGGACTAACCACTAAGCTAGTCACCTTCTGGGACGAGGTCGTAGTTCTGTCCAGCTTCCGCGAGTTCCTGAGCCGCAAAGCGTTCAAGGGAGATCAAGGAATCGGCAGCCCCGGGAAGCCGGTGAATCGCCGCGACAAGAATGTGACCTCATGGCCGGTCATTGCCTTGCGCTTTTTCCTGTATTTCCTCGACGCCATGAGTCTCACTCTGAAGGTGCACGCGGTGAGAAAAAGCCACACAGATGTCGTGATCTTCGATCGCTACATTTACGACGAACTGGCGAATCTTCCGCTGCGCCATCGCATAGCCCGCGCGTTTATCTGGATCATCCTGAAGCTTGTCCCCTCGCCGGATGTCGCCTACCTGATCGACGCCGAGCCCATCGAAGCGCGAACCAGAAAGCCGGAGTATCCTCTCGACTTTCTTTTCCGCAATCGTGAAGCCTACCTAACGCTGAGCCAATTGGCCGGCGATGTAGCCGTCATCGAGCCCGGCCCCATCGAGTCTATGCAAAACAAAATCAGACAAGAAATGCTGCGCGAAATGTGGGCCGGAAGAAGCCGTGGGCGCCACATCTCCCTCCTAGCACCAAAGCTCTGAACCGGGATCATTCCGATCTCAGTCTTCCAGAAGTTCACACAGATCCTGCCGCCGCCGAACTCCCAGCCAACATCTACCACCGCGACCTCATCGAAGCTGAAGCGACTGAGAGCCGGAGATTGAATGAAAGTTTGTCTGGTAAGCACCTTTCCCCCCAGCCAGGGGGGCTTGAGCGAGTATGGCTTGCATATTGCGCAGGAACTGCGCCGCGAACCGTATGTCAGCCTCACCATTCTCGCCGACAAAATTTCTCCGTCTCATCCCGAGCTTGAAGGATTCTCCGTCGAGCGCTGCTGGTCCTTCGACGATCCCACCAGTTCGATCCGGATTCTCCGCGCCCTGAACAAGCTCAAGCCCGACGTAGTGTGGTTCAATCTCCTCTTCAGCACCTTCGGCCGCAATCCGCTGATCGCTTTCTCCGGCCTTCTAACCCCGCTGCTGGCGCGTCTGACCGGCCGTTACACGCACGTCACACTGCACCACCTCATCGACACCGTCGATCTCAAGGACGCCGGCGTCGAGCATCCCCGCGCCTACCGTTTGGCCGGAGCTGTCGCCACCAAAATGCTTCTCCGCTCCAATTCCGTCTCCGTGCTCATGCCCGGATACCGCAAGATCCTGCACGACAAATATGGACACGACAACGTGCACCTCCGCTCGCATGGCATTCTGACCACGCGTCCCGAATTCCCCGACCTATCGCGCCGCGGCAATCCCGAGCACCGCATCCTGGCCTTCGGCAAATGGGGAACCTACAAGCGCCTCGAACTCATGATCGATGCCTTCCAGATGATCGCCGCCACTTTACCCAATGCGAGATTGGTCATTGCCGGAGGCAATCATCCCCAGGCTCCCGGCTACGTTGAGTCAGTGAAGGAAAAATGGGCGCAAGATAAAAGAATTGAATTTACCGGCTATCTGGAAGAAGATCGCCTCCCCGAAATCTTCCAGAGTTCATCCGTGGCCGTGATGCCCTACTCGTCGTCCACCGGATGCAGCGGCGTCGCCCACCTGGCCTGCGCCTATGGAGTCCCCATCGTCTGCGCCGACATCGCCGATTTTCGCCAGATGGCCGACGGCGAAGATATTGCCATCGATTTCTACAAGCCCGGCGACGCGCAAGATCTGGCCCGCTGCCTGGTCCAGTTCCTCATTGATCCCGAAAAGCAGCAATCCATGGCGGTGCAGAATTTCTCGACCGCGCTGCGCATGACCATGCCCACCATCGTCCAAAAATACCTACGCCATTTTGAACTCGAGCAGCGCGCTGAAGCCTTACGTTACATCACCAGATTCCGCAGGCTTCCGGCATGGGTGCCGTCGAAGGCTCCCCTCCTGAGATGGATGACCAGGAATGCCATGGGATGGCTTCCGCGCTCTCCCGTCCCTCGGCCACCCGTCTCCTCGTCCCCGAGCTTCCGCTCCGACGGCGACGGCTCGCATCCTTTATTGGACGCTCACGGTTATGGCAGTAGAAAACTGGCCAGGTCCCGAGTTCCCGTTAACGGTGACGGTGTAGTCGACAGCTTGCGTGGCAGCGACCTTGCTCCCACTCCCCGCGCCTCCGCAGGAGGTGAGCATCATACCCAGCACGATCAGGCCGCCGATGGCGAGCGAGCGCAGCCGGCGCCGGTCTGGCCTGATGCCCGTGAAAGCGAAGCCAGCTAGTCCCAGCGGCAACAGCCAGCCGGCATAAAGTGACCCTGGCAGCGACGGCCGCGGCCGCATCGAATTCCTCCCCACCGCCACCGGAGAAATCGTAAGCGTAGTGTTAGCCGGCGATGCGCCCGGCGTTACCGTTGCCGGAGAGAATGAACAACTCAGCGACTCTGGAAGTCCCGAGCATGAAAACGTGATCGCGTCATTGAAAGCCCCAGATTGCGGGCTAGCCGTAACCGTCAAGCTCCCCGCCTGTCCATTGGGAATATTCACCGTCGAAGGAGCCGCGCTCAGTGTTATGGTTCCCGGCCCTCCGCTTGACCCGCACGACGGACTATAAGCAATCGCCCCCGTCATCTGATTGGCCAACGTAGGCTTCCCCACCGCCTGCACAAACAGCGTGTAGCTGCCCGCCGGAATCGGAAAGCTGCAAAGATTCAGCGAGTGGATTCCCGCTGCCATGTTCGTCAGCGCCATCAGGCCCTGGCTATCGCTGCTGATATACACCGTGTAATAATCGACGGTGTTCTCGTTGCCGCCCGTCGCCCACTGCAAAGAGTTAGCTGCTACGGATTCTGATACGGTGAAGCAGTTTTCGATGCCCGACTCAATCTCCGTACCCTCTTCATAGTCGTTCCACGTCACCAGTTGCAGATCGGCCAACTGTTTCCCCGCACTGTAAAGGCTGTTGATCTTGGAAAAAGTTTGCAGCCACGTCTGCCCGCATTGCTGCCCCATAATCCGATTCGAGCCCCACGAGGCCAGCATATCGTTGAATCCTTTATAAGCTGTGCCCACCGTCTGCTCGCCAGGGTAAGTCATCCCCGTGTCGTAAAAGCTCGTGAGATAGCTCATGCCATAATCCGTGGCAGTAGGCATGACCCACGAGTAACTCCCGCCGCTGAGCGTATGACTGAAGCCGTTATTGTTCTGAAACAGAAACAAAGGATGCGTGCTCAGCGCCGCATCTGCCGCATTCCAGTCGACCGAATAATGCAGATCAATATCGAAGTTCGTCACCACCGGCTGTCCGTTTTCCGTCATGTAAGCGGAAGAAGGAAAATACTCCTGCTCCAGATACTGCAAGTCGCTAATCAACGCCTCCTGCGGATTGCACCCCGGGCAGGAATCCCACTCGATCGCTCCCTGATCGACCATGATGGCAAACGTAAATCCGGGATGATTCTCCGCTTCAGCCATCACCAGTTGCGTAGCCTGATCGATGGCATTCCCAGGTCCATACCAGTCGATGATTACGCCATTAATCCCGCGGCTGATCATGTCCTCGACCTGCCGGTGAACCTGCGCCGGATCGGTCGAACTGTAGCCCACATTCATGTGGTTCGACTGCCCAAACCATAGCATCAGGTGCGCATAAACTTTTGTCGTCGCTCCTGAGTAAAGCAGCGACGTCACCGGAACTTTACTGATATTGCCCGCGCCCCGATTCCCATTAGTCTGACTGACAAACGAACTAGCCGCGCTGGTGTTGTTCGCGGTCTGAGCCGTCAAAGTAGTAGTAGGCACCACATAAGAGGAAGCCAGGCAGAAGAAAGACGATAAGAGAATTGCTGCCGCAATCCATCTGCATCCAACCGCAAGATAAAGCCGCATGATTCCTGGGCGATGAGAACCGAACCCAGCTGTACCCGCGAGGAAGGCGCCGCCAGCCTGCAAATTTCCTCAATGGATCGGTCTCGTGTGGGAACGCGCCCAGCTTATGACCAAATGTTACTCACTAATAGATAACGACGGCACGCGGCCTTTAGTGCTACTAGCAATTACCGTATAAATAGCGCAATTTCAGCGGGATAGCGATGCTTCATCGTAGAAGTGCAGCTCGCCGCGTCTCCGCCGCCCTCGAATTCGCCGCCAACATTCCGCCCCGAAACCTCATCCTATCCAAGCCAGTCAGAGCCAGGTTCAGGGCAATTTTGTTCCAGGACGGATCCATACCAGGACGATCCATAGATGAATGCAGCATAGATGAATGCAGCATAGATGAATGCAGCAACAAAATTCGACAGGATTTTCATTGCCTGCACCACAACCATGTTGTTGGCCTTATGCGGCTGCCAGGGCCTCACCAGTTCCAATGGAGGCAGCGGCAGCGGCACCGGAAACAGCAATGCCACGCTGCAAAACTCCGTCAACCACATCGTCTTCATCGCCCAGGAGAACCGTTCCTTCGACACTTACTTTGGACAACTCCCCGCCTACTGGCAGGCCAATGGATTCCCCTCGCAGCAATTCGACGGCATGCCCGCCAACGCCTCTAATCCGACCTATGACGGCACCGGAACCGTTAACGCCTATCACGTGCAAACCGAGTGCACCGAGAACCTCACCCCTTCCTGGGATGAAAGCCATCTCGACTACAACCTGCACAATCCCTACTCGACCAGTGCCACGATGGATGGTTTTGTCTACAACGCCGCCAAGTTCGGCATCGACGAGAGCTACTACGACACCGCCGGAATTCGCGCCATGGGCTACTACGACGCGTCCGACCTCAACTACTACTACTTCATGGCCTCGAACTTCGCGACCTCCGACCGCTGGTTCTCACCCGCCATGGATCGCACGCAAATCAATCGCATGTATCTATACGCCGCAACCTCGCAGGGCTATGCTTATCCGCCAGGCAGCAATTCAAACGATAATCATCCGCTGACCGCGAAAACGATTTTCGATTCCCTGAACGCCGCCGGCGTTAGCTGGAAGGTCTACGAAACCGATCCCAACAGCACTTATCTAACCCAGTTCGCGGAGTTCGCTCCGCCCAATCCGCTTCCCGCGAACGTGGTCCCCGCAAGTGATTTTCTTAGCGACGCCAATAGCGGCAATCTTCCCGCCGTCAGCGTCATTGAGGGAGGCTACAGCTCCGGCACCGACGAGCATCCCGACAACAACGTGCAATCCGGCGCCGCTTACATGGAAAGCCTGATCAACGGATTCATGCAAAGCAAAGCCTGGAGCAGCTCCATCTTCATCCTCACCTACGACGAAGGAGGAGGCCTCTACGATCACGTCGCACCCCAAGCGACCGTGAATCCCGACGGCATAGCCCCCGTCGATCTCAATCCCGGAGACATCTGTACTGGCAACACCGGCAGCGCCGTCGACTGCGACTTCAACATGACCGGATTCCGCGTGCCCCTGATCGTGATCTCGCCCTTCACGAAAAAGAACTACGTCTCGCACACCGTAACCGACTACACCGCCATCCTTAAGTTGATCGAAACCCGCTTCAATCTGTCTGCGCTGACCGCCCGCGACCAGCAGCAGTTCGATATGACCGAATTCTTCGACTTCCAGAATCCACCCTGGATGACCCCGCCATCCAACATTCCCACCCAGTACACAACCGGACTCTGCAACTATCAGAACCTGCAGTAGAAATGCGGCCGTTGCTGCTGGTCGTCATTTGTAAATAATTGTCATTTCGAAAAAGCCTGTCATTTAAAAAGCTGTCATCCTGTCTCTAACGACGGTGTGCACTGTCAAGACCTTTCAGGCAACACGAGGGCGTGGACGCGGAGAAGCGCGCCATTTCGCTCTTGGTGGAAAGGTTTTGACTTCTCTGAACCGACCAAGGTTCGTCACTGTTTTGTAATCGTGCGGTGGAACCTCAGGTCCCACCATCCATCTCTTCGGGACTTGCGCCCATGATTCGCACTGCGAACTCCCCGCTTTCCAGGGAGGCAAGCTGCCCACTCAAGCGATCGGTTTCTGTTGCTCGACCACAGAATGACTCGGGCTCACCTGCATGACCGCCTGACATAGTTGCGCGTACGTCCACTGCTCGCGCAACATCAGGTACAACCGCGTGGCCAACTTCCGGGCCACGGCCACCTTGGCAACGCCGCGATTTTTGCGCGTCGCCAGACGGCGATAAAAGCGTTTCAACTGCGGATCGCAGCGCACCGCCGACTGTCCCGCCTCCACCAGCAAAAAGCGCAGAAACGAACTGCCCTGCTTGCTGATCCTGCCCAGCCGCTGTTTCCCGCCGCTGGAATCTTCTCGCGGAATCAGTCCAAAGTAGCTGCCCACGTCCTTGCACGAGGCGAAGCGTTGCGCCGGCCCCACCGTCAGCACCATCGCCAACGCCGTCACCGGTCCCACCCCCGGATGCGTCGTCAACCGCACCGCCTCCGGACGCTTTCGTACTTCTTCCTCCACCCGCCGGTTCAGCTCCGCGATCTCCGCCTCCAGCCCGTCCAGCGCTCCCAGCAACTGCTGGCGCCGCGCCGCCGCGTAGGGCAACAGCGGCAACTGCTCCAGCTCCGCCCGTCCCGCTTTCGTCCACAGCTTCCACTTCTTCTGCACCCCCTGGCTCAGCGCCATCGCCTGCAGCTGGTTCTTGGTCCGCGTTCGCGTCTGCACCTGCTTGTGCCGATGCACCAGCAACTGCCGCACATCCCGCACCTCCAGGCTCGGCACCCAGATCTTCGGAAACCGGTCCTCCAGCAGCAAGTGCAGGATGTGCTCCGCGTCCCGCCGGTCCGTCTTCTGCTTTCGCACCACCGCCGCCCGGATCGCCGCCGCATCTCCCATCCACAGCTCGAACCCCAACTCCGCCAGCAACCGCTCGAACCACGGATAGTGTCCGCACGCCTCCATCCCCACCCGCACCGGACCGGAAAGCGAACGGTAAAACTGCTCCGCCTCTTCGCGGTGGGCCAACCGCTTTTCTTCCATCGCGCCCGTTCGATTGTCAAAGATCGCGACCTGCTGAAACCCAGGATGAAAATCACAGCCTATAATCAGCATGACGTTGGCTCCTCTCACGAGCCTTGGTCTTGTTCCTCGCAACCAATTTACTCGCTGCGATCAGCCAACGTCGTCGTTATCCAATCAAGCGAAGCGAAGGACCTATGCAACCGGCATCGCCCGACCGATCGCTCGCGAGGAATGGCCAGCGGAGTGAGCCTGAAATCACGGTAAATAATAAGCTCCGAAGCCGCCGCGCAAGTTTCTCCGCCACCCCCGTTCTAGGGATCAGAGCGCTCCCGGCGCGTCGGCCACTCGCTGACGCGAAATTACGTCCGTCACTTATGAGCCATTGGAAATCGGGCAGTCAGGGAGCATTCTGCTAAAATCACCCTATTCGAGGGCTATCATTCATGTTTACAGGACGAAAACTGCCGCTGACTTTGGCTTTTGCCGCACTCCTCCTAATCGCCTTCGGCGCCGGTTGCAAGGGCTTTTTCCCGCCTAACACTCTTCAGACCGTTACCATCCAGCCTACGACCCTTAATCTTGGGGTTGGCGCTCAACAGCAGTTCACGGCGTATGGAACATATCAGGATGGCAGCCGGTCGCAGATCACCAGCGGGCTGGTGTGGACGTCCAGCGATTCAGTGGATCTGCCGATTACCAGCGGGGGACTCGTAACCGGCGTCAATGTGACCAGCTCCGCAGTGACGATCACCGGAGATGCTCAGGGTCTTAGTGGCACAGGCACCGTCACCGTAGTTGGAGACGTCACGTCCATGACGGTCAACCCCACTTCAGCCACCGTAACGGCCGGAGGAAGCCCGATAATTTTCACATTTGCCGCGAGTCCCGGCCCCCCGAAATATGTCAACTCCGACAACGGTGGTACATTGGCGATTGTGCCGAACGATAACATTTTCACGTGCGTTGCTAGCACCGATGCAAACCAGAATCCGGTGGAAAGCTGCTCCCTAAGCACCACGGGGGGTGCCGCTGCCTCATATACGCTCCAAATGAGCTACACGAGCGCCTCTGGCGGAACGGTGCTCTCACAGCCAATAGCTACGGTGACGGTTCAATAGACCCCAAAATGCCGCCAGATCACTGAGCGTCGTAACCGACCAAGTTTAAAGCTTCTCCTGCATTGGCACCATTGGCAAACTCCAAGGTCATTGGGGTGTTAGGCGACCCGACGATATTTAGGTCGCACACGCTCTGTGTAATATTTGCTCCGGGTAGTTCCCCCGGAAGCAGCTGCCAAAGGACGTTGCCGGTGCCACTGGCTCCGTCTCGCAGGTATAGGTAGGAGCCCCCATACTGGGTGCCGGGAGAGACTTGAAACGAAAACGAAATACACGTCGCGACGTGCTGTACCCCGGCACCGCCTGCGGGCCGAGAGGCGGTAGCAGCTTTGTTCGCTGACGCCTCATGGGCCGTCAGGGTCCATGTGGCGGGCGCGGCTGGCAGCGTCTGCTCACCCGCGCGGGCGACGGGGACGGACCCAAACTTATAGCTGAGCAAGCAAGCGGCTAGTGTGATCAGCACAAACACTGGAAGCACTTTCTTAGTCATACCTTAGTTTCTCCTAAGTCAAATTTTGAGTTGGGAAAGCACTGGCATTCTACTTGCGGGGGGGCAGGGTCAACCTAAATCAGTGCGGGTGGGCGCCTCATCTCCCGCCGCGCACCAATCACAATCAGAAGGTGACCACCCTCACAGACAACAACACTGCTTCATGCGAGATTCAATGGTGCGCGCGGGTAGAGGCACCCCATTACTAACTCGATAGGAGGGGGGGGAGGGGGGGTGGGGGGGGGAGTATTAAACTAGTTATTAGCCGCCCTAAACCCCAATCCGATTAACACGCTCAACGGCGGCCAGGCGCTATATTGAAGACGAGCCTGTGAAACATTTCTTCAATCGATTTCTGCCGGTCTTTTGTCTCGTCGTCGTTCTATCAGCCTGCAACCGCGGAGGGCACCGCGTCCTCGAAACCGCCTACGTCTCCGGAGTGCAAGCCTTCCTTCGCGACCACGTTGCCGCCGTCTACGAAAAGACAGGAGTCGTAAAAAATGGAGAGCGCGTAGAAGTTTTAGACCATGACCGGCGCTTCGTGAAAGTGCGCACCTCGACGGGTGTGATCGGGTGGGTCGAGCAGCGCTACCTGGTCAGCCAACAAGTCTACGACCAGATTCAAAAGCTGACCGCCGACAATCAGAATGACCCGGTGCAGGCGCAGGGCACCACACGCAACGATACCAATCTGCATGTGGAACCGGGACGCGACACCGAACACTTGTATCAGATCACAATCGGTGAGAAGCTATCGCTCCTGAAAAGAGGGACTGCGGAAAAGTCAGGAGGAACCGGGACTGTCACGCACGCCGCCGCGTCCGGCAACAAAGCAACCAGTAACAAAAAGCCGAACGGAACGGAAAGCGGAAAAGAAAAAGGAAGCGAGGCTGAAAAAGAGAAAGCCGCGGAAAAAGAGAGAGAAGCGGAAAAACAGAGAGAGGCTGAAAAACAAAAAGAGGCAGAAAAAGAAAATAAGCCCGCTCCCGTAGTCGAAGACTGGTGGCTGGTGCGCGACTCACACAACCGCGTCGGCTGGGTACTCGGACGCATGATCGACCTCGACGTTCCGCTCGACATCGCGCAATACGCCGAAGGCCAGCGCATCGTCGCTTATTTCGTGCTCAACCAAGTTACGGATGGAGACAAGAAGGTCGCGCAATACCTGACCGTCCTGACCGAACCGAAAGATGGACTGCCCTTCGACTTCAACCAGTTTCGCGTCTTCACCTGGAACGTAAGACGCCATCGCTACGAGACCGCCTATCGCGAGCGCACCGAAGGCGTTCTACCAGTGACCGTGTCGCAGGAAAATTTCGACAAGGAAGGCACGTTGCCCGTCTTCGTGATCAGGGTGAAAGACGACAGCGGCAACATAGTAGAGAAGAAATACAAGCTGAACACGCCGATCGTGCGCAGAGTGCTGGCGGCGGGAGAACAACCCGTGAAGACCGTAAAGGCGGCAAGAACATCACCGAAGCGAGCGCGACGGAAGAAGAAATAAATTTGCCAGGCGCTCAGCGAGCGAAAGCAGGTCCTTCGCTTCGCGAAGGATGACACATAATTTCTGGTGACAATGTTGAGATTTTCTCGGCGACCTCGGTGTCTCGGCGGTAATTGATTCTCAGCTGTAGAACTCGGCAATGCTCTCGACTACGAGTCGAATTTCAGCCTCGGTCAACTCCGGGAACATCGGCAGAGCCAGCACTTCGCGAGCCGCCAACTCGGCCACCGGCAAGTCTCCCGCCTTCAGCCCAAGGTAAGCAAACACAGGCTGCAAATGCAGCGGCAGCGGATAATAAATTTCCGATCCAATCTTGTGCTCGGCAAGAAATTGCCGCAGTTCATCGCGCCGCTGAGCCCGAATCACGTACTGGTGAAACACGTGAGTAGCCTGAGGACTCCGCGCCAGCAAACGCACTGGAGCTTTGCTCGAGTCCCCACTTGCGGTCAGCCCCGAAGCCGCGAACAGCCGATCGTAAGTAGCAGCGTGCTCCTGGCGCAGACGGTTCCATTCCGCGATATGAGGAAGTTTCACGCGCAGCACCGCTGCCTGAATAGCGTCCATCCGTCCGTTCCATCCAAACTCGTGGTGGTAATAACGTCGCGGACTGCCATGATTGCGCAGTTGCCGCATGTGCTCAGCCATGTGCTGGCAAGTTGTGGTGACGATCCCCGCGTCCCCGTAAGCGCTAAGGTTCTTGGTGGGATAAAAGCTGAAAGCGGCGGTTATTCCGAGCGCGCCCGCATTGCGACCGTTCCAGGCAGCGCCAATCGCCTGTGCGGCATCTTCGACGACGGCAACTTCGAACTCCTGAGCGATGCGGTCGAACTTCTCCATGTCCGCGCACTGTCCATAAAGATGCACCGGAAGCACGGCGCGAATGGTCTCGGGTTGCTTAACGGCTTGCTGCTCGCGCAAGAGCTTGCCCACCAGCACGGCATCGAGATTGAGCGTGCCCGAATCGACATCTACGAATATCGGAGTCGCTCCCGCCCGCACAATGGCGCTCGCCGAGGCGAAGAAGCTGAATGCCGTGGTGACGACCGAGTCTCCCGGCTTCACGCCCGCCGCGACCAGCGCCAGCCAGAGAGCCTCTGTTCCCGAAGCGCAGCCGACCGCTCCCACCGCGCCCGTGAGCGCTGTAATCTCCGCTTCGAGCGCTTCAACTTCTGGACCGAGAATGAATCCCTGCGAATCGCAAACGCGAGCAATGGCTGCGAGCACCTCTTCACGCAGGCCATCGTATTGCCGCCGCAAGTCGAGCAGCGGAACGGAAGATGGCACGCTTTGCGCAACAGGCTCGTGCGAAAATGCGTTTGGCGATGTGAGGCGGGAAGTCACGAGAACATGATTCTAGCAGGCGCGCTCCGTGCGACCGCGTCGACGCATGATCTTTGGCAAAGCCGGCATAAGATGCTTCTCAACGGAAAACGCGTCATTCTGCGAACGTGAGCCGGCCTTTGGATGCGCGCGTTCAGCAAGGTAGAGTTGCCACGGAGCCACGTCGGCGCGCAACCGCTCGAGGTCAACCTCGGGGAACGAGGCATCGGCGCCGCGGAGATTACGCAAAGCCCGCTCCAACACCGATTGCGCTCCAACCACATTGCCAGTGGATTGATGATGAAAGGCGACCGCCAGTTGGACCATGCCCTGCACATGCAGACGCAGCCGCCGGTGGCGAGGCACCGTGTTCCACACGTCCTCAAGCACTTCATGCGCGTCGAAGAAGTGAGCGCGATTGAAGAGGTCGAGGCCTTTCTGGAACTCGGCTTGGTTCATTGCATTATGTTCATTGCGTTTTGCTGCGCTCCCGTTTGGCATCGTCGGCGCGGCCCGAATGTTCATAAGCTTCGGCGAGCGAGAGATGAGCAGGCGCGAAGCCGGAGAGTCGACCAACGGCAATTTCCAGATGCAAGATGGCCGTCTTGAAATCGCCAGTCTTTACTAAACTGGCGCCAATCTGGTAATGCGCCCACGCCGAATCGGGCTGCAGTTCGACCGCTTTGTGCAGATGTTTGATCGCCTCGGCGAATTGCCCCTTGCGGGCCAAAGCCGATCCCAGAGTGTATTGCGCGAGGTATAGATTGGGATCGGCCGAAACCACCGGATCAAGCAGGGCAATAACGCGATCGGGCTTCGGCGCGTCACTTGCCAGAATTGCGCTTGTGACCTTGTTCGCAGTAGCAATTTTGTCCTTGGGATCGGTTCCGCTAACCGCGCTGGTCGAACCTGCAGATTTCTGCAGTCCGACATAGCCGAGCGAGGCCAGCTTTTGCATCTCGGAAGAACTCAACTCCGCCGAGCCTTTACCCGCTTCGCCGCTGAAACGGCGGTCGAAGTTGTCGAGCTGCGCGGCCATCGTATCGAGCGTAGCCTTCGAACTTTGCGCCAGGTTGTGAGCCGCTGCCGGATCGGCGGTGAGATCGTACAGCTCCGGCTTGGGCGCGCGAATGTAGAGATACTTGCCGGCGCGCCAGGATTCAAGCGTGCTCCATCCGAAGCCACGCTGCGGCAGATCGGCGCGCGAATACACGGGCTGATCCCCGCCGCTTCCGCCGGCTTTGGCGACGCGCAGCAGCGATTGCCCCGGCATTTGCGAAGGCACAGGAATGCCGGCAATCTCGAGGACTGTGGGCGCGATATCTACGAGGCGAACCTTGGCGGTGATCCGCGCCGATTCTGCCTTGGCGGAGGATTTCCCGGCAGCATCGGCCTGAGCCAGCTTGATCAGCAAAGGAACGTGAGTGGTTTCGTCATAAAGAAAGATTCCTGATCCATCTTCGCCATGAGCGCCCAGGCCTTTACCGCGATCGGCGGCGACCACGATCGCCGTATTGGCGTACAGCTTGCGCTGTTGCAACGCGGCAATCAGCTTGCCGACCGCGGCATCTGCCGCGGTAATGGCTGAATTGTAGGAGGTGCTGGCGCGCGCGTCGCTGATTTCGATCCAAAGAAAAAACTGGCCTTGTGCGGCGGGAGGAGCGTTGTGATCCAGCCACGCGCTGGCGCGCGCGACCACCTGATCTCCGTGCCGTTCCGTAATCGGCGGATGCGCATCGCCAGGAATTTCCGGCCGGAATCCCGCGTCGTAGCTTTGAAAGCCGCGATCGAAGCCCTGGGCCAGACCATTCTTCGGGTCGAGACCGATGGAGCCGACAAAAGCCGCGGTCTTGTAGCCTTGCGTCTTCAGCAAGTCGGGCAACGAGGGTAAAATTGAAGCCAGCGTGCCGCCGATCTCACTCACGCCCGTGCTCTGCGGGTAGGCTCCTGAAAGGATGGTCGCGTGCGAAACTACGGTTCCGGGCGCCTGCGCGTAAGCATGCTCGAAGACGATGCTCTCGCCCGCAAGACGGTCGAGATTTGGCGTGTGAGCGCCTTTCGCGCCGAGAAAGTTCATGCGATCGGCGCGGGCGGAATCGATAGTAATCAACACCAGGTTAGGTTTTGTAGCCGCAACGGCAAAAGAAGAATAAAGGATGACAAAACTCAGGCCCGCGAACACTTTTCGGATCATGCAGTTAGTGTAAAGGCTGCGTTGCTGCCGAGCCACACGCGGTGGTGACGTTGGTTTGGCTCGAGGCGAGTTTGCCGACCGCCGTCGATCTTGACGTCCATACAACTCCTTGTACAATCTATCTACCTGCTCCTCGAATTTTCCTTCAGTGGTGACGATAGACCATCACCCTCAGTCAGGAACTGGCCCGGAAGACGGAGAATATCTACCGGACCAATAATTAACGGTGATCAAATTAACCGGAAAACGTCTTTGGCTGGTGCCCGTGCTGGTCGCGTGGGCATGCGGAGCGGGCCTCCTGGTCAGCTGCCAGCGTGCGCGCGGCGGTTCTGAGTCATCGCGAAAGATGATCATCCTCGGGATCGACGGCCTCGATCCCGATCTGCTGACGAAGTTCATGGCCGAAGGGAAGATGCCGAACTTTGCCCGCCTCGCCGCGCAGGGATCTTTCAAACATCTGACGACGAGCATTCCGCCGCAGAGTCCGGTGGCTTGGTCGAACTTGATCACCGGTATGAACGCGGGCGGCCACGGCATCTTCGATTTTATCCACCGCGATCCCAAGACTTTTCAGCTTTATTTTTCCACGTCGAAGGTCGAAGGGCCGAAGCACAGCTTGCACCTTGGCAGCTGGGTGATTCCGCTGGGCAGCGGCTCAGCTGAGCAATTGCGCCACGGCAAGGCTTTCTGGGAGATTCTCGACGAACATCGCGTACCCAATTACGTCTACCGCATTCCGGCAAATTTCCCTCCCATCACGGCGAAGGGCAAGACGCTCTCCGGCATGGGAACGCCCGACCTGCGCGGCACTTACGGCACATTCACCTTTTATACCGATGATCCAACGGCGGCGGTGGGCGCGATCGAAGGCGGAGAAATCGTGCAGGTCGAAGTGAAGAACCATCGTGTGGCGACGAATCTGGTCGGACCCGATAATACGTTTCGCAAGAACTCGCCGCCTGCCACGGAACCCTTTACGGTCGATGTCGATCCGCTCGACTCCATCGCGCGCATTGGACTGCAGGACCGGCAGTTCGTCCTGAAAGAAGGCGAATGGAGCGGCTGGGTTCGGGTGGAATTTCAGCTCATGCCCTTCATCGGCAACGTAAAAGGGATCTGCCGTTTTTATCTCAAGCAGACGCATCCGCGCTTTCAGCTTTATGTATCGCCGATCAATATCGATCCGGAGAATCCCGCCCTGCCGATTTCGACTCCTACCAGTTACTCGAGCGACTTAGCGAAACAGATTGGCGAATTCCACACGCAGGGCATTGCCGAAGATACCAAGGCCCTGACCGCAGGCGTGCTTGACGACAAAGAATTTCTGGAGCAGTCGCATACTGTGCTCGCCGAACACCGGCGCGCCTTTGATGTGGAATTTCCCAAATTTCACGATGGACTTTTCTTTTTCTATTTCTCCAGCCTCGATTTGAATGGACACATGCTGTGGCGGCTGACCGATACGCAGAGCCCGGCGTATAACGCGGCAATGGCTGCTCAGTACGGAACCGCCCTCGAAGAATTCTATGAGCAGATCGATCAGGTGCTGGGCGAGGTGCTGCCGAAGGTCGATAGCAATACGACGCTGCTCGTGCTTTCGGATCATGGCTTCGCTCCCTACCGGCACTCGTTCAATTTGAATACGTGGTTGCTGAACAACGGCTACATCACGCGGAAAGAAAACGCCGGTGGAGATGCGAACGAGCCTCTCGTCGATGTCGATTGGAGCCGCACCCGCGCTTACGGACTCGGGCTCAACGGACTTTACTTGAATATTCGCGGGCGCGAACGCGCGGGAATTGTCGAGTCCGGCCAGGCCGATGCGCTGCTGCGCGAAATTCGCGACAAGCTTCTCGAAGTTCGCGATCCGAAAGATAGCTCGCAGGTTATTACTCGAATCGATCTGGCGAGCGAAGTCTATCAGGGGCCGTATGCGCGCACCGGTCCGGATGCGTTGGTCGGCTACAATCGCGGCTATCGCGCCGGATGGAAGACGATTCTCGGCGGGTTTCCGCCCGATGTGCTGGAAGATAATACGAACGCGTGGAGCGGCGACCACTGCATGGACTTCACTAAAGTGCCGGGCGTTCTGCTAAGCAACCGCAAGGTGGAGGCGGAGGCTCCGGCGCTGACCGATATTGCGCCGACGATTCTGTCTGAATTTGGCATTGCAAAGACGAAAGAGATGCTGGGGCAGTCGGTGTTTCAGGTACGCTGAACGCCATGTTGGGTGAAGGACGCCAAGCGTTTGCGCGAGGAATACCCTTAAGGGTTGTCATCCCGAGCGAAGCGAGGGATCTGCATCTTGCGGCGAAATGCAGATCCCTCGCTTCGCTCGGGATGACAAGATATAGAGAATGGCATCCGAATCACCAAAGGGGAGAACTCATGTTTGGTTCACATAAGGTCAAGATCGAAGGCGAGCTGCTGGAGAAGGTCAAGCAGTGTTCCGATGCCGCGGGATACGAATCGATCGACGAATTCGTAATCCACATGCTGGAAAAAGAGACGAAGAAAATTTTGCCGGACGAGAGCAGCACCTCGAAAGAAGAGATCCAGAAGCGGCTGCGCGGACTTGGGTACATCGAGTAGCTTGACGGCGCTCTCCAACCCGATAGCCGTCGGCGGCTGCGGTCCATTCTTCGCGGCATTTCTGGCGTCTTTCCTGACCACTCCGCTGGCGATTGTGATTGTTCTGTCGCTGGTGGTGGGGCTGGCGATGGTGGTGTTGTTCGGCTACACATCGGATCAGAAGGCGATCGGCATTGCGAAGGATCAACTGAAAGCACACCTGCTGGCGGTGCGCTTCTATCGCGACCAGATTCCGGTGGTGATGGGATCTTACGGCAAGATTCTGCGCGGCACGGGACGGTATTTGAAGCTGGCGTTTAAGCCGCTGCTGTACGTCATTATTCCGATCACTTTCTTGATGGTGCAGATCGATCGCTATCTGGGCCAGACGCCGATTCCTGCGAGCGCGCCATTTCTGCTGACCGTCCATCTTACGGCGCAGGCGAGTAGCGGCGACATGCTGAATGGCGTCACGCTCAACCTGCCGCCCGAGATCACGATGACCGCGCCGCCTGTGCACATTCCGGCGGAGAACGAGATCGTGTGGCGGCTGGCTGGTGCTCAAGCGGGGAACTATGAAGTGAAGGTTGCGGCCGGTGGCGAGACGGTTGAGAAGTCGGTCTGCGTGGGGAATGATCTGCCGCGAATTTCAACGGTACGGCTGCGTGGACAATTCTGGAACCGCTTGCTCACATCGGCCGAGCCCGCTTTGCCGCAGAATAGTCCTATCGAGTCGATTGCGATCAATTATCCGGATCGTAATATCGAGATCGCCGGATACAGCATGAACTGGATTTGGCTGTTCTTCATCCTGTCGATGGTGGCAGGATTTATCTTCAAGGAATTGCTGGGGATTCAGATATGAAGTGTTCATGTGGGGCGCGCACTCCTGTGCGCCTGCTGGCAGCGGTTATCAAGTCTTTGGACGAGCATCGACAACCGACATTCCGTCGCGAGCGTCGGCTTTTCGCGGACAAGAGTGTCCGCGCTACACTGGCTGCTGATCGCTCTGATTTTCCTGCCTGCGCTGGCTCATGCTTATGCTGGGCCTGGCGCGGGATTTGCGGTGCTGTCTTCGTTCTGGGCGAATCTTTGTTGCGTTCCTTTATTCGTTTTACGCGTTGATCACTTGGCCGTTTCGGCAGCTCTTCCGCTTTATCCGGCGGCGAAACGCCTACGGGAAGGCGGTGTTCGAGCGGGCGGTGATTTTGGGGTTCGATGGCATGGACCCGGAACTTGCCGATCGCTTCATGAAAGAAGGGCGGCTGCCGAACCTGGCGAAGTTGCGCGACCAGGGAACCTTCAGCAAACTGCGCACGACGTTTCCCGGCGATTTCCCCGGTGGCTTGGTCTACGTTCATGACCGGAGTGAATCCGGGGAAGCACAACATCTACGATTTTCTGGCGCGCGATACCAACAGCTATCTTCCATTTCTTTCGTCGGCGGAAATCAAGGGGCCGAAGCGGCATATCAAGATCGGCAAATATTCCATTCCGTTTGGTAAGACCGAAATCAAGGCGATGCGGAAGGGAACGCCGTTCTGGCACTGGCTGGGCGAGGCGGGGATTTTCAGTTCGGTGATTCGCGTTCCGGTTACTTTTCCTCCCGAGAAGTTTCAGGGCGTGCTGCTTTCGGGCATGTGCGTGCCCGACCTTAAAGGCAGTCAGGGCACATTTTGCCTGTGTACAACGAAGATGACTAGCGACAAGTTTCGCGAAGGCGGCGTGCGCGTGCCTATTCTGCGGACGAACGAGCGCACCAACGGCGTTTGCCACTCGTACGTTCCTGGGCCTGACAATCCTTTGAAAGAGCACGCTGGCGAAGTGCGAATGGACTACCAGATTCGGCCCGAACCTTCGTTGAAGCAGGCGCGCTTCACGGTTGGATCGGAGAAGTTCACGTTGAAGGTTGGGGAATATTCCGAGTGGATGAAGGCGGAGTTCAAAGCCGGTATGGGCTTTACAGCGCATGGCATCTGCCGCTTCTATCTCAAAGAAGTTTCGCCCGAAGTTGAAGTCTATGTCACGCCGGTGAATATCGATCCGGGGCATCCTGACCTGCCGATCTCGCATCCGGTGACTTACTCGATTTATCTGGCGAAGCTTTTTGGGCCTTATGCGACGCTTGGACTTGCGGAAGACACGTGGGCGCTGAATGAGCACGTGCTGGATGACGATGCGTTTCTCGCGCAGGCTTATGGCAATCATGAGGATCGCGAGCGCATGCTCTTCGATGCGCTCGACAAGACGAAGCAGGGATTGTGCACCTGCGTCTTCGATACTACCGACCGCATTCAGCACATGTTCTGGCGCTATCTGGAAGAAGATCATCCGGCGGCGCGCGACGTGCCGCACAGTGAGCATCCGCAGGTGATTCAGGATTTATACGAGCGCATGGATCGCCTCATCGGTCGCGTGATGGAGAAGATCGATGACGACACGCTGCTGATGATTATTTCCGATCATGGGTTCAAGTCGTTTGCGCGCTGCATGAATTTGAATGCCTGGCTGCATCAGAATGGATATCTTGCGCTGAAGGATGGTAAAACCGAAAGCGGCGACTGGTTCGAAGATGTCGATTGGTCGCGCACTCGCGCCTACACCATGGGGCTTAACGGTCTGTATCTCAATATCAAAGGACGCGAGAAGCAGGGAATCGTCGAAGCGTCGGAAGTCGAAGCGCTCAGAGTCGAACTGCAACAGAAGTTGAGTGGGCTCGTCGATCCGGCATCACCGACCGGCGCGATCGGCGTCACCGGAGTGTTCATCGCCGACAACGTCTATCGCGGGCCTTATACCGAGAATTCTCCCGACCTCATCGTTGGCTACGGAGCGGGTTATCGCGCTTCGTGGGATTCTGTGCTGGGCAAAGTTACGGGCCAGGTTTTCGAGGACAACATCAAGGCCTGGAGCGGCGATCATTGCATCGATCCGCGGCTGGTTCCGGGGGTGCTGTTTTCGAGCCACAAGTTTATCGAGGAGAAGCCGGCGATTGTCGATGTTGCGCCTACGATGCTGAAACTGTTTGGGCTGGCGCTGCCTTCGCATTTCGACGGGAAGGCTTGGGACTTGGCGGCGAAAGCTGATTGACGGGTTTTGAGCGCCATGTTGTTGCAACCTGTCCCCATATTATCGGTCTTACTCGTCCGGTTGCCGGCGTAGTCGTAGCCATAGCTGGCTCCGTCGAGCGTCGTCGATCCCGCCTGATGCAGCACGCTCAGCAGGTGCGACACCGAATCGTAGTTGTAATTCGTGTTGACGCCGTTCGGACGCGTCAGCTGTGTTCTCCGGCTCAGCGCATCGTAGCCGGAAGCCGAACTGCCCAGTCAGCGAGTTGGTCAGCGTCGAGAGGCGATTCAGCGTGTCGTACTGATATGTGTTCGTACTTCCGTCGGGCGCGGTCAGGGAGGTGCGGTTCGAGGCGGCGTCGTAGGTGTAACTGTTCTGGAAGTTGTGCCCCGGCAGGAACGTGTATTGCGTGCTCGTGCCGATCAGCCGTCCCATATTGTCGTAGGCCGGTGAATGAAACTCAGAAGGCCGAACAGCGGGTGAGAAAAGTCGCCTAATGCCATCGTCGGTGGTGCTCACCCTTCGAAAAGCGCGAAGGGTGAGGCAGCCGACGTTGGAGTGGCGCAAAGGTGGGCCAGCCCCCAGTAGGCGGCGCGGGCTTTGCTGGACGGGCCACGGCTGCCAGAAGTGGGCCACGGACCCGCTGGCTGGCCGCTGAAGCTACGGCAAGACGGCGGCTAAGGGAAAAACGCCTATTGCTTGGCAGCAGCCAGCACATGACCCGGCTCATGCAGCAGCGTACTCCCGGAAGGGTCCGGTTCGGGCGCGGAAAGTCTGGCATCCCCGGAGCGGTACACAACCGGCAGATCGTCCCAGAAAAATGCGACATAGCTGTACGGCTGTCGAATTGTCCCCTCCTGCTTCAAGGCGAAGCGGAAGGGAACCTCGAAGTGCCATGTCTTGCTTACGTGATTGATCGGGAGGCTGAACAGGACCTCTCCTCCGGGCGGAATGACCTTTAGAACCTGCGGGCCTGGCTGGTACCCGTCGTTGTAACCATGTGGACGTTTCGTGACTTCCCGAGATGACCTGGCGGCAATTTCTGCGCCTCGCACTTCTGCCTCGCCCTCGTTGGGATGAAGGAATATCTCCGTCAAGTCCTCTTGTCCCGGTTCATAACCCACCCCTGCTCCCTCAGATTCCGTTCCTGGAGAGGGTTTATTGGGAACCACTTCATCCTGTACCCAGAACGCCCCATCCGCCACATTGGCAGACGATTTGGATGCGATGATCACTAGCGGCAACCGGCAGTTATTGACCAGCCGCAACCACATGCCCTTGTTCGCCTCACCATCGCGAAGCGGCTTCCTCGGACCAACATGGTCCAGAACGAGATACACATACGGCTTTGACGGATTGAGAACGAAGTCATCCACCGTACTTGCCTCCTTCGCCCTGGCGAACTTGGTGCCAAGCAAAGAGACTGCGATGCAGATGCTCAGGAGAGCGGCGCGTCCAAGAATTCTCATGGTTGTAAACGCCATCCCTTCGTGAAAGCGGGCTTCGTGTCGTATGAGCCGTTTTCTTTCTGAATCGCCTTCTGCAAGTCAGGCGTAATCATCTTGAAGCTATCGCCGCCCTTCCAGTTGACGCTGCCCCCATATAAGCTCGCGGTGTAACCGTTGGGATACATAGGGCGGGTGGCCCAGGTAATCCGAGGGCCCCACACATCGCGTTTGTTGCGATGTGTGGGTTTGGACGCCACCCGAATGAGTCGAGTTTACTATCCACATGGGACGATAACGCGTAGCATTGGCGGAGGAATCTTATTCGCAAACCCCGAGTGACTTGATGCACGCTGCACCCACACATTCGCAAAGGACGCGAATGTGTGGGGCACCCGCCGTTTATCTGGGTCCCCCGAGATTACCTGGGCCACCCGCCTCCGTTAGTGGCCATCTGGTTCGGATCGCAAGCACGGTCCAAAGCGGGCAGACGGATAGCATGGGCAGGTACATTCACCCTGGCTGCTTTCATTTGCCGGACGGGATACGAGATTTACACTCGGTCATAGTTGGTGAAATATAGCCAGTGCGCTCATTGACCTGACGGTAAGAATCCCATTGAATAGCATCCCTAAGGGACCGGGCAGGAACGAGTAACTCAGGTTTGAGATTTTGGTTGACGGTCGAGAGCCTGCCCTGAACTTGCCGAAGGGACGCCGTCGCTCCACTTATGCCTTTGTTGTTCTCAGGCGCGCTGCAAGCCAGCCGACACAGGCCAGCATTCCGCACCA
Organism: uncultured Acidobacteriaceae bacterium; assembly: GCA_963775845.1. Classification (GTDB taxonomy): domain Bacteria; phylum Acidobacteriota; class Terriglobia; order Terriglobales; family Acidobacteriaceae; genus Acidiflorens. Next base: position 319,500 of record CAVZKN010000004.1, read on the forward strand.
TCCCAAGAATCTGACGACCCCGGCTATCGCCGTATCGTAGGGCAAGACTCCCAGGCTGGTGAAGATCGTGTTCCAGTCGTGCTCTACGAAGTCGGGGTCTCCGGTGGTTACGAGGGGCAACTCCATGGCGCGGGCGTCGGCCATGTAGGTGGCGGTGTAGAGCCAGTTCTCAAAGAAGAAGAACAGGCAAAATGCAAAAGCGGGAGGTTGCCGTTCGTGGAAGAAGTAGGCGGCGAGCAGTAGTGGGACCATCCATTGCAGGATGGTTCCTCCCCAGAGGCAGAGAGTCGGGCCGAAGAAGCGGAAGACCAGGTGTCCGCCTTCGTGGACTACGAGGTTGGCGGAATCGATGAACAGGTATCCGCCGTGCATGTTGAAGGCGTAGATAAGGAAGAGCGCATAGAAAGCGAGCCACGCTATAACAGCCGCGCGCGAGATTGGCTGCCAGTGTTCCCTGCCGTTCCAGAATTCTGCAGCTGACTCGAGATACTCGTGCATGCTGATGTCGATTGTAAGTACGGTCTTCACGAATTCTAGTGGCCGTTGGAAAAAACGGCAATCTGGCGAATCACTGGGGCTTTGCTGGGAGTACAAGATGACGTCGCAGCATGGAAGGTGTAGGGGTCCTTCGACTCCGCAGGAACTTCACTTCGTGGAAGTTCCTGCTGCGCTCAGGGTGACAATTTTTGAAGGGTGAGCTCAGTACCATGCCAACTGCTCTTCTACCTTTTGTGCGAGGGTTGACAGGGTGCACCGCAGTTGGTCGTAATCAACCTTGGGCTCCCGCTCCAATTCGGCTCGCACATCTTTCGCCAGCCGGAACGCCTCGTACGTGTACATTCCGAGTTTTTCCCTCGCGCCTCGTGCCTCCCGCTTGAGTCTGGCCGCGATCTCTCCCTGAAACCCAACCGCCTCGTCCTCCAGCTCTCGCCCTTCTTTGTTTGCTGTCCAGGGGGTCAGCGCGATCGGAGTCTGCGGCACCTCCTCGGGATCGACCACTACCTGCTGCGGACGAGGCTTCTCGAGATCGATGCGCTTCAGGTTGGTGGAGGCGATGCGCAGCGCAGAGAGCATCAGACCGGCTTGCTGGTTGTCGATCTTTCCTCCGAGCACCAGGATGGCCACGCGTCGGACGACGGTTTGGATGGACTGCGCGTCCTCGAGCACCGGCATCAAGATGCTGATCCCGCCCTTGCCGCCGACCTTGACGCGCTCCGGCTGATTTTCGCGGTGAAAGTGGCAGTAGCGCTCCTTGCGCCGGGCAGGCGAACCGCATTGCGTTCCATTGACCTTGATGTGCTGACAGCGCTGAATCGTTCTCCAATCGCCCATGCTTTCGCTCCAATAAAAAAAGCGCGGCTGGAAGGCCGCGCTGCTTTTTTCTATCGATACTTATTATTTCATCTATCTATATCCATTGTTTCATATTTGGAGGGGGTAACTGGACATTTGGAGCGAAACTATATTGACCATCGTTTCAGGCACTTGGCGCAAATCGTGGCGGTTTGGGCTCTTGACAAGATTTGGAGGGAAGCCGGTGTTTACTGTTTAGTATCGGAATCTCGCTTGGGCGATCCTTTAGAATCAACAACTTAGAGACAAAATTCTCGTAAATCTATGATATGTAAGGAGCTAGGTGGAAATCGGTAATTGGTAATTTGTAAATTTGCAATTGAAAGGCCGGTTGCGTCTCTGTTCAGTTTTTGCCGAGCCTATTTCCCGAACCTATTTGCCGAACCTATTTGCCGAACATGGGATAGTGGCTGGCGGCTCCCATCAGGAAGAGCATGGGGAACGACAGGATGAAGTTGGCGCGCGAGATCAGGAAACTTTGCCGGGCTAGATACTGTGCCTTCTCGGGCATCGGGGTGCCATTAGCGGCGTTGTCGGCGGTCCATTTAATGAGCTTCTTTTGCGCGCGCCAGATTACTCCCCAGACGTTCAGCATCATGACCCAACCCATGCCGCCGCCGATGCCGATGGCGATGAGGGTGGTGCTCTCCCAGCCATGGTCGTTGAAGTGGAGAAAGAGCCACGAGGCTACGGCCACGATCACGGTGTAGATCACGGCCAGCACCGGGCCCTTGTCGAGCGCGCCTTTGCCGGGAATGGTGCAGGCGTACATCAGGGCCCAGGCTACGGTCCAGATGGCGAAGAAGGTGCTCATCGGTCCTCCCGAAGATGCCTCGCCGTTCTTGGCGTCGAAGGCGACGATGCTGCCCCAGTAGGCGAGGCCCATCAAGACCGTCAGCACCGAGGCCCAGCGGAACCACCAGAGCGCGCGCGACATGAGTTTGGGGAAGACTTTACCTTTGGTGGCGGAGTCGAGCTCCTTCATGAAGGGAACGTTGACGAGATTGAAGAAGTAGAGCAGGCCCAGCCAGGTAACTCCGCCGATGAAGTGCAGCCAACGAAACATCATTAAGAGGTTAGTGTTGAAGTCGTGGGGGAAATTGATTTCTGGCAAGTCTGGGCTCCTACTTCTGGCGATGTGCTGGACGTGACGATTGTAGATGGGTGGCTGGGGAAAGGAAACTGAACAGTCCAGTTGGTAGTGTCCCAATTTAGTTTTTCATCACGGAGGCACGAGACACAGAGAAAGCCAACGGCGCGGCACGACATTCGCCTTCTGGTTTTAGCGTCAAGTTTTTCTCCGTGAATCCGTGACTCCGTGGTGCGAAAAGGCCAATCAGGACAATACCGCCCACTTCTCGAAAGGCGCGACAACCGGGCACTCCGCCGGGACAGCCGAGGGCGGCTGTCGCTGCGTGATTGCTGTGGAAGGACGAACGGGACGAAATATTCTGCGGCAAGTTGAAAAGAGCGGGACAAGTCCGTATTGTAGGAGCCTGACTGGGAGTGAGCTGCAGCCACATGCCCTCCCCGGATTGGTGGCGCAGCATCGAATCGGATAGAAGGAGATCGGCATATGGAACCAAAGCCGGCGCAGCAGAACATTCAGGATTCCTTTCTCAACACGGCGCGCAAGGAACGACACAACATCACGATCTACCTGGTCAGCGGGGTCAAGCTGACGGGGCGCATACGGTCGTTCGACAAGTACTCGGTGGTGCTCGAGACGAGCAATCAGGAACAACTGATATTCAAGCATGCGATTTCAACGGTGGTGATTGCCCGCGGTGCGCATGCTCATGGGGATGCTCGACCGGTGGTGGCCTCGGCGGCGGAGGCGGGGAATTCGGCGTCGGGCAACGTTCCGTCTGCCGCCTCTTCCGCGACTTCTTCGGGAACGGGCACCGAAGGATGAGTGGGCTTGCGCCGAGATGACTCTACTGTGAGCGGCCGACGGACTTCTCTCGGAACTTCGCTCGGAACTTCGCGGCATGCGGCGAAGGCGGTGGTGAATCCTGCGGAGCGGCAGGAGCGGGCGTTTCTGGTGGGGGTTGAGTTTCGCAACCGGGGACGCGCTTCGCGGAAGCTCACTGCTCCCCTTACGCCTGGGGCGCAGGCGGCCCGCGATCATGCTTCGGCTGTCGCGTCTTCTTCTGCCTCATCTACGTCGTCATCTTCGTCAGCCTCATCGTTGTTGGCGGCGGATTCTCCTGACTTCAATTCTGAAGAATCGCTGGATGAATTGCGGTCGCTGGCTTCGAGCGCGGGCGCCAGCATTGCCGGAGAATTCACGCAGCGCAAGGATCGTCCCGACCCGGCCACGCTGATCGGCAAAGGGAAGCTGGAGGAGATTGCAGGGGCAGCGGCGTCTGTCTCGGCCGATTTGATTCTCTTCGATCACGATCTCTCGCCTTCGCAGCAGCGCAACATTGAACGGGTGGTGCAGACGCGCGTCATCGATCGGACGCAGCTGATCCTCGACATCTTCGCGCGGCATGCGCGCACTCGTGAAGGTCAGTTGCAGGTGGAACTGGCGCAGCTCGAATACATGCTGCCTCGGCTGGCGGGGCGCGGCGTGGAGATGTCGCAGCTTGGCGGCGGCATTGGCACGCGCGGTCCGGGCGAGACGCAGCTTGAGACCGACCGGCGAAAGATCTTCCGGCGGGTGCGGCACGTCAAACAGCAGATCGAGAACGTGCGCCGGATTCGCGCGCAGCAACGGCAGCGCCGCGAGTCGGTTCCGGTGGCTACGGTCGCGCTCGTCGGTTATACCAATGCGGGGAAGTCTACTTTGTTCAACGCGCTGACCCAGGCTAATGTCGTGGCTTCGTCGCGCATGTTTGCCACGCTCGATCCCACGATTCGCGGGGCCGAGCTGCCTTCGAAACGCAAGGTACTGTTCTCGGATACGGTCGGATTCATCCGGCATCTTCCGCACACGCTGGTGTCGGCGTTCCGCGCCACTCTGGAAGAAGTGCAGCGGGCGACGCTCATCCTTCAAGTCTCCGATGCCAGCAGTCCAGTGTCGGCGGAGCAGGACGCTCAGGTGGAGAGCGTACTGAAGGAGTTGGAGGCGGATAAGAAGCCTCGGCTGCGGGTGATGAATAAGATCGATCTGCTGCCCCCCAAGCAGCGGGAATGCCTGCGCGACGATGAGCGGACGGTGCATGTCTCGGCGGCGCGGAAAATCGGGTTGACGACGCTGTTGGATCACATCGACGCGGTGCTGGAGGGAGACCGGCCGGAACGGGTGCGGCTGCGGATTCCGCAGCGGGAAGGGAAGATGCTGGCGCAGTTGCAGGCGGGAGCGCGGATCTATTCGCGGCAGTATCAGGATGGGATGGTGGTGATGGAGGCGGAGGCTCCGGCATCGTTGCTGCGGCGGATGCGGGCGTGGGTGGTGGAGTGATTTGTAATTTGGTAATCGACTAATTTTGCAATTTTATCTCTGCTCCGGTCTTCGGGGCATTTCGATCGGTGATCGCTGGGAGGCGGTATGGGCGGCATCAATTATGGCGTGGGTGCGGGGCGGATGGTCCAACACAACATGGTGACTACGCAGTTTGAGCTGGATGGGTTTCGCGTGGTGCGGACGCTAGGAGTGGTGCGCGGGATCACGGTGCGGTCGCGGTCGATCTTTGGGACGATGGGCGCGGGGTTGCAGACGCTGGTGGGAGGCAATATCTCTCTGCTGACAAATCTTTGCGAGCGGACACGGGCGGAAGCGTTTGACCTGATGCTGCAGCACGCGGCGGAGATTGGCGGGAACGCGGTGGTGGGGGCGCGCTATGACGCGACCGAAGTGATGCAGGGGGTCACCGAAGTTTTGGCTTATGGGACGGCGGTGGTAGTGGAGGCGAGCCGGTAGCTCCCGGACACACGGGCCCGGAGACGGAGTATCCAGAGATCGTCTGGCATCGAGAGCAGCCCGCAGGTGCCCCCAGTCGGCGCGAGCTGGACCGATGAATTGACTGGGCGCTCTCGCATCCCGTGAGGGGCGGGATGTTCGCAGAGAAGAATCATGGTTGGCCAAACAAGCGATGCCCCGGCACTGCCCAGGATTTTTGTCCTGGACAGTGCCTTCGCTCTTACCGCGGGGCACCTGAATCTCCTCCAGTTCAAAAAAGTTACTGGAGGAGATCGGTGCGGGCGTCGTCGAAGCCCAACACGTCACCGGCCCAACCGTCCGGCCATACCGTTATCCACAAATAACCAGGACCCATCAGGTCCTCAGTGTTCAGCGGGCCGCCCGGCGAATCGGAGCAGACCGTCGTTGGCGTTCCGACAACGTTGCCGCTGGCATCGTAGACGCTCATTACGGTCGTGACCAAATCGTTCGGGGTGGCGCACGACCCGGTTTTCTGGAAGGTCATCTTGAAGTTGTACCAACCCGAAGTGGTGATGGTAGCAAGAGGACTGCCTTGGCCGTCCGCAGAAACGCCGACCGAAGTTCCGGTTGGCGTCAGGCGGAAATTGTGCTCCGCCCCGTAATTGCCCGACGGTGAGCCGGGCGTCTCGTCGATCCATATCCCCGGACCGTTATAAAGAGCCACCGGCCAGTCGGCATTGACGTACATCTTGATCGATTGACTGAAATCGCCGGGGTATTCGGGTTGCGTGGCATACCCAAAAAAGGTGTACCCGCTATCGCCAAAGCCCGCTTCAAAGTCATCATCTATGTTGTGAACCTCCGCATAATAGTTTCCGTCAGCCGCGGTCAAATGCAACGCCCCACCGCCGGAGGCAGTGCGAACCGTGGTTGAGGGTGGGGTCCAATCGCCGATATTCACCTCAAACCCCTGGAATGCCATCGACGTACCGTAGGTGTAGGAGTTGGAGAGCCACTCTCCTCCGACCAAGGAATACAGAGTCGCATACATGGTGATGCCAGTCTGCGGCAAGGTGTAGACGGTGGTGGAGAGCGCGGTGCCGAGGTTGCCGGATTGATAGATGGTGTTTCCACCTGGAGTCGTGCCGATGTCGAGCCAGTAGGCGGCCGCGCCCAAGCCCGGAGCCCACGTGAAGGTCTGCTGGTAGCCGCTGATGGTGGTGCCGGGAGTGGGGCTTTGCATGACGGCCAGATTTCCCGTGCCCGCGCTGAATGCGGTGTAGGTGTAAGAGTTGGTCACCCACGATCCGTTGATCAGCGAATAGAGATTGACGAAGACTTCGCTGCCGTCAGTCGGCATGTTGTTGACCGTCAATTGAGTCACATTGCCGATGTTACCGGACTGGTCGTAGGTATTGCCGTTGGGAACGGGGCCGATATCGACCCAGTAGGCGGTAGCCTTGGTTCCTGCGGCCCAGATGAAGGTTACGGTGCTGCCAGGCAAGGTTGAGCCACCGGGGGGAGAGGTCATAACTCCGGCGGGGGATGCGTTGTAAGCTGCGTAAGTATACGAGTTACTCAGCCATACTCCGCCGACCAGCGAGTAGAGGGTTGCGTAGACCAGGCTGCCATTGTTGGGTAGCCCGTTGACGGTAACTGTGAGCACGTTGCCCAGATTGCCGGATTGGTAGTACGAGTTGCCTCCGGCTGTATTGCCTAGATCAAGCCAGTAGGCGGTCGCGCTGGAGCCGGGGCTCCAGGTGAAGGTGACGGTGCTGCCGGGGAGAGTTGAATTCACTATGGGCGAGGTCATCACTGCCTTGGAGGTGTTGCCGCCCAAGGCGGTGTAACTGTAACTGCTATGCTGCCACGTTCCGCCAATCAGGTAATACCAGGTGGCGTAGACGGTGCTTCCATTCACTGGCAGGGAGTTGACCGTGTAAGTCAGCGTGGAACTGCTCAGGCTGCCGGACTGTGCGTAGGAGTTGGCTCCGGGGGATGCTCCCACATCGAGCCAATAGGCGGTTGCACCGGGGTATGGGTTCCACTGGAAGGTCACGGAACTTCCCGACAGCGTCGATCCATTCGGTGGGCTGTAGATCCCTGGCTGAATCACGTTGAACGACACGGTGTTCGAGGCGGAGGTGTCGATGTTCGCGGTGAGGTTGACGGAGCCAATTATGCCGCCGGTGACAACGTAGGAGAAAGTTCCGTTGCCGGGCTGCGTGCCGCTGGGGACTTCTGTCACCGTGCCGGTATCGCCGTTGCCTTGGGTGAAGGTGACGTTCGCCGGAGTCAGGCCGGGGGTCAACGGATCAGGAGTTCCGAAGAGGCTGGCGGCCAGCGTCACGGTTTGCGAAGTGCCGGGGGCGATAGGGCCAGGGCTGGTGAGGGACAAGGTGTCGAAGTCTTTCAGCAGCGTGTTGTCGATGGCGAGGTCGGGAATTTCCATGTTTGCGAACCAGCCATAGCCAGGGGAAACACCGTCTGCGGGTGCTTGAGCGTTACCTTGCCATCCGTAGATCGTCTGGTCGACGACCGGAGTTCCGCCTAGCGGGAGAACCTGAAATTCAATGGAGAGATTCTGCGTGTTGGGATTGATCTTGAAGATGTGGCGGAATGTGTACCAGCCGCTGGTGGTGATCTTGTAAGGAGCTCGGCAAGTATTTCCCAGAGCATCGCCGCCAGGCTGTCCGGGACTGGGGCAGGGGTTTTCGGGATAGGTATTCCCCCGGCCCGAATTCGTGCTCGTGCTCACCCAAAACCCCGGCGTATTATCGCCGGCGAGCTGCGTTCCTACGTTGAAGACATAATCGGAAAGGAAATTGTCGGCGCCGTTGTCGTCTGCCGATGAATCCCAATCGAAACGGTAATCGGAGTTGCTGGCGGCCCACGTCGTATCGAGATAGATATCGGCCTGCGTAATATAGCCAAGGAAAAAGGTCGGAAGGATATTAAAGGCGGCATTGGTAAAGTCATCCAACGCGCCCGCGCTTACGGTGGCCGTCTGCGAATCGGTGACGCCGGTGATCGTGGTGCCGGCGGGAAACAGCGGTTCGCCGGAGTTTACGCCGTATCCCTGAATGCTGTAACCGACATCGGCGGCGGTGAAATTGGCGGTAGCTGAGGTGATTGTTTTGGAGCCTTGCGTGGTCATGCCGTCGAGCACGTAGATCGCGTTCCAGAATGTGTTGGGTCCGAAGCAGTCATTGTTGGGCGGCGCGCCAGACCCACCGTCGTCCAAACATTGGCTCGGGTCGACCACGAGCCGAGCGTGGTAGTTCCCCGTCGCCGACGGGACGCCATTGGCGTATCCACCGCCGTCGGTATATCCGGAAGGCGCCTGGAACATTGAACCCGAATACCCTTGTGTGTCGTAGTACCATCCGCTTAGATCAACTTCGAAGCCCTGAAAATAGATTCCGATTCCACTCGCGAGCGCTCCCACGGCAAGAATGAGAATAAGTACAGGAGAAAGTAGGAATTTGCGGAAAGATAGAGCAGATTTGTGCACTGACATTTGACCCTCCTCAAATGTGACGCGGAACGAGTTGTTACTTCCCCGGGGTAAGTGCTCTTGAAAAATGCTGCAGGACCCTGTCCGCTACTCGCCAAGTTGGTGCGTGAGTTCCTTCCGACGGATGGCGGGGCGCGGGTCACAGAATTGTTAGTGACCCGTTACAGCGTGCTGCTCCAAGCGTCCCGGGCGCCTCGGAAGGGTTACATGCGCACCCGGGACGCGGTTGCCCCCAAGTTACGACTCAGGGACAGCTGTCGGCGATCTTTTTGATCGCCATAACTTGCATATAATGCGCGGCGCGAGGCACATTCGGATCCGCCTCCGCCTCTTTTGCCGGGACCATCAAGCCGCGGATCTCGACCTTCTGACCGAGATGCGGAGCGAGGTTCGGGGCGGATGACACGATGCCGGCGGCCCTCGGAGCGCCGACCATGCGGTTGCTGATCATGTAGGAATTGGCAGTTTTTCCGCTGCGCAGGCAGCCGGTGATGCTGTGTTCCTTTTTCGATCCTTCTGGCATGGATGAATCCTGCGCCCACACGGCCTGCGCGCACAAGAGTGCGAATGCGGCGGCTAGGGCCGCCGTGATAGAGAACTTCATACTGCCTCCAAATTATCGGTTGCTCTTTCTGCGTTAGACTTGTCGAACTTGATCGCTAACGTGCAGTCTTACGCATGTAACCGTATGCGTACGTTCTGGCCCGGTGTAACTTCCTGGGGAATCCCTGGGATTTTGCCTCGAGGATTATGACTTGAGACAATTCCGGGAGCAATTCTGTACTTTGGGGCAATACTTGTCAAGGGCTAATTTACAGAATTGTAACTCGCCAGGAACGGTTACGGTTTCTGATGGTGATAAGACGAGAGTTAGTGGTTAATTTGGGTCACGTAAGTGGGCGTGGCTCGCAGGTTAGAGTAGAGCTAAGAAATACGACAAAGCACAAAAATAGTGCCATCCTCAAGGCGGGTGCATTGCCGGGAGAAACTCGCGCTTTAGCTTCGGAGCTTATATGTCGGCGGCTGAACTCAGCGGAGTTTATGGCGGTGGCCATTTTTCATGAGCGATCAGTTCGGCGCGCTGCCGATTGCATAGGTCCTCCGCTCCGCTCAGGATGACAACTCCGCTCAGGATGACAGGCTTCTTACGTGGACTTAGGTTTCCTGGGTTTCATTCGTGCCCATTCTTGCTCGGTCAGAGCGCGGCCTAGAGCGGTGAATTCTCCTGCGCCTTGCAGCCATTCGCCGCCGTCCATGGTTACTACCTCTCCGTTGATGTAGGCGGCGTTGTCGCTGATGAGGAAGGCGGCGAGGTTGGCGAATTCTTCGGTGGTGCCGAAGCGGCCTACGGGGATGCGCTTGATAGCTTCTTCGGCGAGTTCGGGGCGGGGGAGGAGACGGGAGAAAGCTCCTTCGGTGGGGATGGGGCCGGGAGCGATGGCGTTCATGCGGATGCCGCGGTTGCCCCACTCGACGGCCAGGCTTCTGGTGAGAGCTTGCATGCCGGCTTTGGCGATGGCGGAGGGGACTACATAGGCGGAGCCGGATTGGGTGTAAGTGGCGGAGACGTTCAGGACTGTGCCTGGATGTTTGGCAGATAGCCAGCGGCGTCCGCAAGCTAGCGTCATGTGTAGGGTGCCCATCAGGACGATTCCGATTACGGATTGGAAGGCTCCGAGGGAAAGTTCTTCGGTGCGGGCGAGGAAATTTCCGGCGGCGTTGTTCATCAGGACATCCAGCGGGGCTTCTTGCCAGATGTGGCCAATCAGCTCTTCTACGGCGACGGGGTCGCGGACGTCGCAGGAGTGGGAGTGGATTTTTCCTCCGGTGGAGGCGCTTAGTTCTTGCTCGGTGGCGGAGAGGACTTCGTGGCGGCGGCCACAGATGAAGACTTCGGCTCCTAGTTGTAAGAAGCGATGGGCGGTGGCTTTGCCGAGGCCGGTGCCGCCTCCGGTGATCAAAATGCGCTTATGTTTGAGAAGATCGGGTTGGAACATGGGGCCTCCGTTATGTGAGCAGACAGATATATGAGCAGACAGACGATTGTAAACGGCGAGCGGGTGGCGAGGTTGAGGGAGACGCGGCCAGCCGCGTATCTACGACGAATGTTTCGTTAGTTCTGTCAGAGACCAGGTTGCGTGTGAGGCTACTAGCGGATCTTCATCTTTATTGTTGCTTAGTTTTTTTAGCGTAGAGACAAATTTCCGGTTGCCGGAGTTGGCCATGGCTATTACTGCGTTCCGGCGCAGGCCTGATCGCTTGGCGCGCTTGATGGGCGAGGCTCGGAATGTTCGGCTGAATTCTTCTGGCGGCATTTCGGCTAGCCAGACCAGATCGGGATTGACGAGGCGTTCGCGGGGTTGAAATTCCGGGGCGGCGGTGATGGGGGCTTTGCGGTTCCAGGGGCAGACGTCTTGACAGATGTCGCAGCCGAAGACGTGACGGCCCATGAGATCGCGCAGGTGTTCGGGGATTTCTCCTCGTTTTTCGATCGTTAGATAAGAGATGCATAGGCGGGCGTCTAACTCGCCGGGGGCGGTGATGGCCTGGGTGGGGCAGGCCGCGATGCATCGAGTGCAGGACCCGCACCGGTCAGGGGCGGGAAGGGCGCAGATACCTTGTGTCAGATCGAGCGACGTCAGAATTACTCCCAAGAAGAGCCAGGAGCCGAGTTGCTGGTTGATGAGGCAGGTGTTTTTTCCTATCCAACCTATGCCGGCGTATTTGGCGTAGACGCGCTCGATCAGGGGGCCGGTGTCGACGTAGGAACGGAATTCTGAGGAGTCAGTGCCCGGGACGCTGTGGCCGGTTGAAGTTAATAAGTCGCGCAGGTCTTGCTCCAGCTTTCTCAGGCGGCGGGTTATGGTGTCGTGGTAATCCTCGTTTGACCAGGCGTAGCGGGAGATCCATCCTTGGGTTGCATTCTTATCGTGCGCTTGGGTTGAGTAGGGATGGGCGGTGTTGTAGTTGATGGCGCAGACTATTACGCTTTTCGCCCAGGGAGCTACTCGGGACAGAGAGGCACGCTTTAAGTCTCCGGCGTCGGTGCGGACCTCCATGTATTTCATCTCGCCATGATTTTGATTGGCGATCCAGGCGGGGAAGACCTGGAGTTCGCGGAAGTCGCGGACGGGGGAGATGCCGCAGAGGTCGAATCCGGCTTGGCTGGCCAGGTGTTTGATGCGGGTTGGGAGGTCGGAGAGCACGGGGCGGTGCGAGTTTGGATGGGTCGCTTCCTTTAAGAGCCTAACATTTTCGCGTTGGCCAGATTTGGGCTGCAGGTACCCCCCCTACCCCCCCCTCCCCCCAGGTATCGTTGTGATTAACATCCTTAGTATCGTTCTGATTAACACGCTTTTACCGTGGGGTGAATGGGGCGAACTTATTCAGTACATGCAAAGTCGTGGATTTGCGGGAAACGGGCCTGCTATGGCCGAGTCTGCAAGACGCTTAAGTTATCAAAGATGGCCGAGGGTCGTTTTCGGTGGGTTGTACAGTCTCTGGAGACGGACACAATTCTCGATATTGCATACTCGAAGTAATTTTGCATGATTACGGCGTGGGTGTATGTGACGGGGGTACATAGAATTTGTGATGAAAAAAACGAGAGGGAGAGCTCAGGGGCAGTTGACTCGTAACCAAACGGTTACAGGTGTAAAGGCCTGATTGCAGCAATTGACTTCCGAATTGTCCGTCGTCGGCCTGCAAGAGATCTGGATTTGAGAGGGCTAATCAAGGTATTATGCTTCCGATCCTACAGTAACAGATAAATCCCCGATTACACTCATCGACGATGATGTCAGCACCTTTGAGCATGACAGCTTTTGTCTTGTTTTGTCTTCGGCTCGCCGTGACAGAGCGTTCAGCTCTTGCTGGCGTGCAACTTTAACGTTTTTTCGGTGAGTGAACTGGCGTGCTCGACGCGGTTGCGGCCTTTTTGTTTGGCGGCGTAGAGGGCGGTGTCGGCTTGCTTCAGCAAGGGTTCCACTTCCTCTTTATTCTTGCCGTCACCTTTGGAGACGGTAACTCCCATGCTCATGGTGATGGTCCTCTCCGTGCCTTGATAACTTACGGGCGTGCGGGCGATGATTTCGCGGAGGTCGTTGGCTCGCTGGAGAGAGTTGGGGAGATCGCAGTTGGAGAGGATCATCAGGAATTCCTCGCCTCCGTAGCGGCCTACGCTGTCGTAGATCCTCAGTTCGGTTTGCAGGCGGCGGGCGATTTCGCGGAGTGCTTGGTCACCGAAGAGATGGCCGTGGGTGTCGTTGACGGATTTGAAGTGGTCGATGTCGCCCATGATTACGCCTACGGGCCGCTGCTCGCGTCGGGCGCGCTCGAGTTCGCGGGTGAGCATGGCGATGATTTCTCCGCGATTCATCACGCCGGTGAGGCTGTCGTGGGTGGCGTCGTGGCGGAGGGCTTCGCGGGCGGAGACGAGCTGCTCCTGCAGATCGAGAATGCGTTTGCCGACCATCAGGCGGGCTTTGAGTTCGAGTTCATCGAAGGGCTTGGCCAGATAGTCGTCGGCTCCGGCTTGCATGGCTTTGAGGAGATTCTGGCGGCCCTCTTCGTCTTTGCCGGTCAGAAGGACGACGTAGACGTAAGGTCCGGTGGCTCCGGAGTGGCGGATGCGGCGGCAGACGTCGAGGCCGTCGAGGTCGGGAAGGACCCAGTCGAGCAGGACGAGTTTGGGGGAATCGGGCTGGTCGAGGATGCGGCAGGCTTCGGCGCCGTCGCCGGCCAGGGTGACGTGGAAGCCCCAGCTGCGCAGGTGGTCTCCTATGAGTTTGCGGTAGACCGCGCTGTCATCGACTACCAGAGCTTGCATTTTTCCTCAGGGGCTAAAGCCGTCATCAAAACAATGCGGTTACCGCAGCGGTGAACCGCTGCGCCACCCAAAATCGAAGTCAGCTTGGCGGTGAACCGCTGCGCCACCCAAAATCACGCGGTGAACGCTGCGCCACCCAAAACAAAGTTAGCTAGGGCTGAACCGCTGCATCGCTTAAGAACAAAGGCAATTCTGCCTATGGTGCGAGACGGGGCAGGCCCCGTCTCTACATGACAGGGTACACGGTTTCATCACGGGCTCACTGGGTACTTTCGTCACGCGGTCGAATCCCCGTCCGGTCTGTGGTCGCGCCAGACGAGAATCCGTAGCTCAGTGCGACCGTGGAATCCCGCCTCTAACCTCGCAACAAGCGTGACGGTTGAGGATGGGGCACGGGCTCACGGTTGACCGGGGGTTCGGGCGCGGCTAACATAGCCGCGGGAAGGCACTGAGGCCTCCGCAATGATCGGCGAGACAGTCTCCCACTATCACATCATCGGGAAGCTTGGTGGTGGAGGCATGGGCGTGGTTTATGAGGCGGAAGATACGCGCCTCGGCCGTCATGTCGCGCTGAAATTCATTCCCCTGGAGATGGTGCACGACAAGAAGTCGCTCGACCGTTTTTTGCGGGAAGCGCGCGCCGCGTCGCAGCTGAACCATCCCGGCATCTGCACGATTCACGATATCAACGACAACAACGGGCACCCCTTCATTGTCATGGAGAAGTTGGAGGGGATGAGTCTGAAGGACCGCATGCGCGGGAAGCCTCTGGAGGTCGATGAGATTCTGGACGTCGGCATTCAGGTGGCGGATGCGCTGGCGGCATCGCACGCCAAGGGGATCATTCATCGCGACATCAAGCCAGCCAACATTTTTGTGTCGCAGACGGGACAGACGAAGATTCTCGACTTTGGGCTGGCCAAGTCGATTGAGGCGGGATCGAGCGAGGCGGCGCTGGAGGATTCGCTGACGGCGGTGGGAGTGATTCCGGGGACGGCGATTTATATGTCTCCGGAGCAGGCGCGGGGACAGGAGTTGGATGCGCGCTCGGACCTGTTCTCGCTGGGCGTGGTGCTGTATGAGGCGGCGACGGGGAAGAAGCCTTTCGCGACCGGGAACGTAATCACGTCGCTCGATGCGGTCTTGAATCAGAAGCCGGTTTCTCCTTTGAGTTTGAATCCCAAGCTGCCTCGGGACCTGGAGGGGATTCTGGGGCGGGCGATGGAGAAGGACCGCGGGCATCGTTATCCAAATGCCCTGGCGATGAAGGGCGATCTGCAGTCACTGAGGCGGGAAACCGAATCGGGGATGACGAAGAGCGGGCTGCGGCGTCCGGCGCTGCCTTACCGGCTGGCTACGACTACGTTTCAGACGTCGAGCAAATTTTCTACTTATTTATTGCTGGGGCTGAGCGCTTTGCTGCTGACGGTGCTGGCGGCGATTGGAGCCTGGTTTTTGAAGGAGCGGCGGGTGGCGGGGGCGGTGGCTCCCAAGAACACGATTGCGGTGCTGCCCTTGCAGAACATGAATAACGACATCAGCGTGGAGTTTTTGCGTTTTGCCTTGGCTGATGAGATTGCCAACACGCTGACTTATACGCGGACGCTGGATGTGCGGCCGTCGGCGATGACGCGGAAATTTGCGGGGGCGGAGGTGGATCCGGCGCGGGCGGGAAAAGAAGTGCACGTGGCGAGCGTCATCACCGGGCACTTTCTGAAGCAGGGGGACAAGCTCCTGATTACTCTCGAGGCGATCCAGGTGCAGGGCGACCGGCTGATCTGGCAGACGAATGTGACGGCTCCGGCGCAGGATTTGATTGCATTGCAGTCACAGATTGCGGCGCGGATACGGCAGGAACTTTTGCCGGCGTTGGGGATTGCGGGAGGGTTCCTGGATACGGGGACGCGTCCCAAGAACGCCGAGGCTTATGACTTGTATCTGCATGCTTTGGCATTGCCGCATGATGCCGGCCCTAATAAGGATGCGATAGCGGTGCTGGAGCATGTGGTGCAGGTCGATCCTACGTATGCTCCGGCGTGGGAAGAGTTGGGGCTGCGTTGCTACTATGACGCGGATTATTCGGATGGCGGGGAGGCGATGTTCCAGCGTTCGAATAATGCTTTGCAGCGGGCGTTGCAGCTAGATCCTAACCGGATTGTGGCGGCGGGACAGTTGATTAATAACTCGGTGGAGCGCGGGGAGTTGGGGAAGGCTTACATGGCGGCGCAGGCTTTGGTGAAGCGACGTGAGGAGAGCGCGTACGCGCATTTTGTGATGGGCTATGTCGATCGCTATGCGGGAATGCTGCAGGCATCGACGGGTGAGTGCGATACGGCGTTGGCGCTGGATCCGGGGGATTACCTGTTCCGGTCGTGTGCGTGGGCGTTTATGGATTTGGGGCGGACGGAGCGGGCGCGCGAGTTTATCCGGCTGGATGCGGGATCGGAGTGGGCGGCTTATGCCACTCCTTCGCTGTTGCTGCGCGAAGGCAAGACGCAGGAGGCGCGCGAGGCAGTGAAGCGCATGTCGAGTTCTCCGCGGTATCACCGCGATCTGCTGGAGGCTTGTTTGGGATTGCGTTCGCCAGGAGAGTTGGATCGGATGGCGCAGCAGGCGGAGACTACGTTGCCGGCGGAGCCGGATCCGGAGGCTTGGTATATCCAGGGAAGCATTTTTGCGTATTGCGGGAAGAAGGCGGCGGCGTTGCATTTGCTGGAGAGCGCGGTGGAACAGAATTATTGCGCGCATGAGAATTTGCTGGCGGATCCGCTACTGGGGAAACTGCGGACGGATGCGGCGTTTGATAAGGTGCTGACGGCGGCGGGAACTTGCCAGGATGCGG
The DNA here is from genome assembly GCA_963775845.1 of uncultured Acidobacteriaceae bacterium. GTDB lineage: Bacteria > Acidobacteriota > Terriglobia > Terriglobales > Acidobacteriaceae > Acidiflorens. The sequence goes on from CAVZKN010000004.1 coordinate 335,869, forward strand.
TGCGGGCTTCGGGGAGTAATCCGTAGTCTTGCCGCAAAGCCAAATTAGCGTGCAGCGAAGGGGCGCGAACCCGGTGGGGCGTTCGTACTCATTGCCAACCGGACGGTCGGTCGGTTACTATGGCGGTGGATTGGTAAGCGGCAGATTCTCGCTTGGCTCGATGACAGTTTCTTAAGTTCGATTCGGGTGGGAGAATTGTGAGCTGAGAGATTCCAAATCTGGTGCTCCCGAAAATCCCACCTACCTGAAATTTGGTTGGGTGGGTTTTGTTTTTTGCATGGGACGGGGTGCGATTCGATGCGCTCTCCAGGGATGGAGGCGATATTCTGGGGCGGAGTGGGGTGCATAGGTCCTTCGCTCCGCTCAGGATGACAGTGTTGCGAGGTGCGGAGGGCGCATATGGTAGTAGGGGTCCTTCGACTGCGCGAAAACTTCGCTTTGCGAAGTTTTCACTTTGCTCAGGATGACACGTTATTTAGAGCTTGGCTGTGAGGGGTTGAATGATGGAGCGGAAGAATTCTGAACTGAAAAGTGCGCCGGTTCCGGGCAAGGCTCGGATCATGACTGGCGCTAGCATTCTTTGGGAATGTCTGGAGCGCGAGGGGGTGCGGGTTGTTTTTGGGTATCCGGGCGGGGCGATTCTGCCGGCTTATGATGCCTTGAAGCACAGCAAGATCCATCATGTGCTGGTGCGGCATGAGCAGGGGGCTACGCACATGGCGGACGGATATGCGCGGGCTAGCGGCGAGGTGGGAGTCGCGATTGCTACTTCGGGGCCGGGCGCTACGAATATGGTGACGGGGATCGCGACCGCGATGCTCGATTCGATTCCTATCGTTTGTATTACGGGACAGGTGGGCAGCAAGCTGATTGGATCGGATGCGTTTCAGGAGACGGACATCACGGGTGTGACTCTACCTGTCACAAAGCACAATTACCTGGTGACGCATGCGAATGAGGTAGCGCGGACGATCCGGGAGGCGTTTTATGTGGCGCGGTCGGGGCGTCCGGGGCCCGTGCTGGTGGACATAACTAAGGATGCGCAGCAGGGGAGTTGCGAGTTTGACTGGCAGGGAGCTCGTCCGCAACTGCCGGGGTACCGGCCGGATCTGTCGCCGGCTGCGGAGGAATATAAGCGGGCATTGGAGTTGATCCACAATTCGAAGCGGCCGGTGATTCTGGCAGGGCACGGGATTATTGTTTCGGGAGCGATGCGGGAGGTGCGGGACTTTGCGGAGCGGACGGGGATTCCGGTGGCGATGACGTTGCTGGGGCTGGGCGCGGTGCCGGCTTCGCATCCGCTGAATCTCGGGATGATGGGGATGCACGGGGAGGCGTGGGTCAACCACACGATCCAGGAGGCGGACCTGCTGCTGGCTTTTGGCATGCGCTTTGATGATCGGGTGACGGGGAACTTAAAGACATACGCGCCTAATGCCAAGAAGATTCATATAGAAATTGATCCGGCGGAGATTAATAAGAATGTAAAAGTCGATGTGCCGCTGGTCGGCGACCTTCGCGAAGTCTTGCTGGAGTTATTGCCGCATGTGGAGTCGATCGATCGGAGTGAGTGGCTGGATTCGATTGACAAGCTGAAGGGCGACTCGGCGGTGCGGGACATTCAGAATTTGCCGGACAGCGGACATCTTTATGCGGCGCACGTGATCAATGACTTGTGGCGGCAGACGCGGGATGGGAAGACGATTGTGGTGACTGACGTGGGGCAGCACCAGATGTGGGAGGCGCAGTATTACCACCACGAGCATCCGCGGACGTTGATTACTTCGGGCGGGTTGGGGACGATGGGATTTGCGCTGCCGGCGGCGATTGGGGCTAAGGTGGCTCGTCCCGATGCGGAGGTTTGGGTGGTAGTGGGGGATGGCGGATTTCAGATGACGATGTGCGAACTGGCTACGCTGGTGCAGGAGAATCTGAAGATCCATATTGCGATTATTAATAATGGATTTCTGGGGATGGTGCGGCAGTGGCAGGAATTTTTCTATGACCGGAATTATGCGGCTACGCCGTTGCTGAATCCGGATTTTGCCAAGCTGGCGGAGGCTTATGGGATTAAGAGCATGACGATTTCGGAACGGGCTGAGGTGGTGCCGGCAGTGGAGGCGGCGCGGCGGCACGAGGGGCCGGTGCTGATCGATTTCAAGGTGGAGCAGGAGGATACTGTGTATCCGATGGTGGCGGCGGGGTCGGCGTTGGACGATATGATCCGGCGGCCGAGTCCGATAGTGGAGACGGCGGAGGACGAATAAAAACATTTAGACATTTAGTCATTGAAGCATTGAGACATTGAAAACCAATGATGCATTCAATGATTCAATGTCTCAATGATTCAATGATTCAATGGTTCACTTATGCTGAATACTTTCACGGTGTATGTCGAAAATAAGCCGGGGGTGCTGACCCGGGTGGCTTCGCTGTTCCGGCGGCGGGCTTTTAATATTGATTCCCTAACCGTTGGACGGACGGAGAAGCCGGAAGTTTCGCGCATGACCATTACGGTCGATGCCGACTACGATCAGGCCAAGCGCATTGAGGCGCACTTATACAAGCTGGTGAATGTGCTGCTGGTGGAGAACATTACGAACCAGCCGGCGATTGTGCGCGATCTGGCGATGATCCGGGTGGCGGCGACGCATGGGGCGCGGTCGCATGTGCTGGAGCTGGCCAGCGTGTTTCGGGCGCGGGTGGTGGATGTGTCGACCGAGTCGCTGACGATTGAGATTACGGGCGGGGAGGACAAGATTGATGGGCTGCTCGAAGTGCTGCGTCCTTATGGGATTCTGGAAATGGTAAGGACGGGGATTGTGGCGATGCGGCGCGGGAGTAAGTCGGGAGAGAGCGTGGCGCTGCCGGCGAGCGCGGCGGCGGAGGTTGGCGGGGAGGATATTAGTTACTCGGTGTAGGAGTTAGTATCCTGCCTTATTTGGAAATCATTAATCTCTATGGAGGACTCTGAGTACAAACGTCGATTCGAACTCGCCTCTTATATGCTTTCAACCGTCTGACCGCAGCGGCTGAAGCCAGATCAAGAGTTCATCTTTTTATCGCAGCGGTGAACCGCTGCGCCACCCAAAAGCAAGAACTTCTAAGCTCGAGGCGACCGTGGAATCCCACCCTGACGTCGCAAAGAGCGCGACGTCGGGATGGGGCAGCCAGTCTTCTTTTTTGAACGCTTCTCTTGAACCCATCTGAACGAGTTCCCTCACGAAGCTGCCTAAAAGAACACTCCCTCATAGAACCCCTCTTGAAGGCCTACCTGACTTTTTTGGGCGTCTATCCCCTCAAGAGAACTCCGGGTCCGCCGATGGATTGGGTAATCGCTATGGATGACGCCGACGATATTGTTAAGGAATTTCTTGTCGAGAGTTACGAGAACCTGGACCGGCTGGATCGGGAGCTGGTCAAGCTCGAGAACAGTCCTGACGACCGCGAAGTTCTGGCCAGTATCTTCCGCACGATTCACACCATCAAGGGGACTTCGGGGTTCCTTGCCTTCGACAAATTGGGAGCGTTGGCGCATGCGGGCGAAAGCCTGCTCGGACGGCTTCGGGATGGCGAATTGCGGGTGAATCCGGAAATTACCACGGCGTTACTAGCGACGGTGGACGCGGTGCGGCAGATGCTGGGGAGTGTCGAGAGGACGGGGGCGGAAGGGGAGCGGGATGACTCCGAGCTGATTGCGCGCTTGACCCGGCTGCTGACTGGGGAGGGGACATCTGCGGCTCCTCCTTCTTTAGCTTCGGCCCCTAACATCGGCGACATTCTCATGGAGCGGGCGGGGGTGACTTCGGAGGAGGTAGTGGCGGCGGCTTTGCAGCAGAAGGAAGGCGACCCTCGGCACATGGGGGAGATTCTGGTGGAGCAGGGGGCGGCGCGTCCGGCGGATGTGGTCGAGGCATTGAAGGTGCAGCAGGCGGCGGGACAGACGGCGGGTGACAGAACGATTCGCCTCGATGTCGGGCTGCTGGATCACTTAATGAACCTGGTGGGAGAGCTGGTGCTGGCGCGGAACCAGATTCTGCAGTTTGCCAACAGCACGGAAGAAGGCGGATTGCTCGCGACGAGCCAGCGGCTGAACCTGATCACGACGGAGCTGCAGGAAGGCGTGATGAAGACGCGGATGCAGCCGATCGGGAACGTCTGGAGCAAGTTTCCGCGGACAGTGCGCGACCTGGCTTTAGCTTGCGGCAAGCGGGTGCGGGTCGAGATGGAGGGGAAAGAGACGGAACTGGACAAGACGTTGATCGAGGCGATCAAGGATCCGCTGACGCACCTGGTGCGAAATTCTGTTGACCATGGGATCGAGCGGCCGGAGACGCGCGAGGCGGCGGGGAAAGATCCGGAGGGGCGGCTGTCGTTGCGGGCATTTCATGAAGGCGGGCAGGTCAACATCGAAATTGAGGACGATGGCGCGGGGCTTGACCAGGAGCGGATTCGGAACAAGGCGGTGCAGAAGGGGCTGATTTCGGCGGAGCAGGCGGGGCGGCTTAGCGATCGCGAGATTGTGAACCTGGTATTCCTGCCGGGATTTTCCACGGCGGAGACGGTGACGAATGTCTCGGGGCGCGGGGTGGGAATGGATGTGGTGAAGACGCACATTGAAAAGATTGGAGGGATGGTCGACCTGCAATCGAAGCCGGGGCAGGGGGTGCTGGTGCGGATGAAGATTCCGCTGACGCTGGCGATCATTCCGGCGTTGATTGTGACGAGCCGTGGCGAGCGTTATGCGGTTCCGCAGGTGAGCCTGCTGGAGTTGGTGCGGGTGGAGCGGGGGGCGGGACAAAACGGCGGGGGGCAGAAGGGGATCGAGATGATTCACGGCGCTCCGGTGTACCGGCTGCGCGGGCGGCTGCTGCCGCTGGTTTATCTGAACCGGGAGTTGGGAGGAGAGGTGAAGGGCGCGGAATCAGGGATGCCGGCTGAGAGCTCTTTCGGTGAGGGCGAGATGCTCGATTTCGCCAAGGCGCAGCTCATGCATGAGCAATGGCTGGGTCGGCTGCGGCAGGTGCTGGATGGAGTGCAGCAGATGACGGTGGAGCAGGCTGGGTCTCCGACAGCATGCGCGCTGGGCAAGTGGCTGTATGGGAGCGCGCTGAAAGCTTACCGCGGTATTGCCGAGATTGGCGAAGTGGAAGTGGCGCACAAGCGATTTCATGAGATGGTGCGAGAGGTTGTGGCGCTGCATCAGCGTGGAGACGCGGCCGGGGCGGAGCAGGCGTTGCGGGAGGTGGGTCCGGCATCGCGCCGGGTGATTGCTCTGTTGACGACGGTGGAGCGGCGGGTGCGGGAGGCGAAGGTCGCGAACATTGTCGTCCTGGAAGCCGACGGTCGACAGTTCGGGCTGGTGGTCGATGAGATCAACGACACGGAAGAGATCGTGGTGAAGCCGCTGGGGAAGCACTTGAAAAACATCAGCGTCTATGCGGGCGCGACCATCATGGGCGACGGGCGGGTAGCGCTGATTCTGGATGTGGTCGGGTTGGCGCAGCGGGCGAGCATCCTCGCCGAGGGACGCGCGCAGGTGGCGGCGGCCGAGGTGCGTGCGGCGGAGGAGGAGGGAATGCGGAAACAGAGCCTGGTGCTGTTTACGGGCCGGGCCGGAGCGCGGATGGCTGTGCCGCTGCAAGTTCTGGCGCGGCTGGAGAACATTCCCGGGGCGGAGGTCGAGCGCTCGGGCAACCAGTGGGTGACGCAATACCGGGGCGAGATACTGCCGCTGATCCGGGTGACGCATGCGCTCGAAGAGCGGCGGCATCTGCCGGGGGCCGACGACGTGCTGGAGTTGCCGACGGCGCGGATGCTGCAGGTGCTGGTGCTGGAAAACGCCGGCCAATCGTACGGGCTGGTGGTCAACGAGATTCTGGACATTGTCGAGAGCACGCTCGAGCCTCGATCTCCGGCCACGCGAGCGGGCGTGCTGCATTCTTCGGTGATCGCGGACCGGGTCACGGAATTGCTCGATGTTCCGGCCGTGCTGGGGGCGGGAGAGGCATTTGAACCAGTTGCCAGTTGCCAGTTGTCAGCTGCCAGCAGCCAGTAGGCAGAACGCAACTACGAACGAACAACGAACTGCGAAGTACAGAGTGGAGCTTATGGCTAGCGCTCATCAATTCTGCACGTTCTACCTGGATCACCTGCTGTTTGGGGTGGAATCGCAAAAAATTCAGGAAGTGGTTCCGTATCGCGAATTGCGGCCGGTACCTTTGGCGCCTGCGGCAGTAAGCGGGTTGATGAACCTGCGCGGACAGGTGGTGGTGGCGCTCGATCTGCGAAAGCAACTGGAACTGGCGGAGCGTCCGGCGGAGATGACTCCGGTATGCCTGGTAGTGCGGGCGGCGGGCGGAACGGTGTGTCTGCTGGCGGATGAGGTGGGCAACGTGGTGGAGGTGAAAGAAGAGACGTTCGAAGCGTCGCCGGAAACGCTGCCGGGGAGATTGCGGTCGGTGATTCTGGGCGTGCACAAACTGGAGAAGCAATTGATGCATGTGCTCGATACCGATCAGGCGTGCGAGATCCGGGCGGAACTATCGGATGCGATGGTCAAGGACGGCCTCTGAGTCTCGGCGATGGGCCTGGTGCCGCGGCGCTCGCCGCCGGGTCGTCCAGGTTAGCGCCCAAGAGACGGGCACGACCCTGTGCACCGTGCGGCGATGTTCTCAACCGGTTCGTTGCGCGAATTGTCGAGGAAAAAAATGAGATTGACGCTAGGGAAAAAATTGGGACTTGGGTTCGGGTCGATTCTCGCCCTGATGGCAGCGAGCACCGTCCTATCCTATCTGCGGGTCAGCGAAGTTCAACAGATACAGAGCACAGTGCTGAGTGTGCGCTTTCCGACGCTGGATGGCATCCGGCAGTTGCAGCGGGACCTCTTCCAGAGCGGTAGCAAGAGCCGGCAGGCCATCCTGGCGGGGGGACAGACGGAGAGAAGAGAGGACGGGATCAGGAGAGTTGACGATATCTGGAGCAAGGCGGACCACGATGTCGCCCTCCTGACGGAGCTCTCTCCGAAGTGGTCGCGGCAGGAGAATCGCGACCGACTGGCCAGGATCAGGGAACAGATGCCCACGCTGCGTAAGATGCAACGGGCCACGATTGACATGGCAGCCACGGGCGGCGCGGAAGGCGTGATGAAGGCGGGAAACGAGTATGCCGACAAGGCCACTCCTTACAATGACGCCATCGTGAAGGATTTGGGAGATCTCGCCAGTTCGGTGGAGGACCTTCTTGTCGAGGGCAACCGGGCGCTGGTTGCGGCGAACGCTGCGTTGCTTTGGACGATGTCCATTGCCACGATGACGGCTTTGGCGGGCGGGATTTTCCTCGCGATCTTCATGAGCGGGCGAATCACGCGGGTGACCAGCGCCGTGCTGGCGAAGGCGGAAGCCATCGCAGCGGGTGACCTGACTGGGAACGATTTGAAGGTCCAGAGCCAGGATGAACTGGGCGATCTGACGAGTGCGATCAACCAGATGCAGGCGAGCTTGCGCGAGGTGATCGACTCCATCCGGGGCACGTCGGAACAGGTGGCCAGCGCGAGCGAGGAGCTTTCCGCGACCAGCCAGCAGATTACGGCGAATTCGGAAGAGACGACGGCGCAGGCGAAGGTGGTGTCCGAAGCGGGAGGCCAGGTCAACAGCAACCTGCAGACGGTGGCCTCGGGCGCGGAGGAGATGAATTCCACGATTGGCGAGATTGCGAAGAATGCGACCGAGGCGGCGCGGGTGGCGGGCTCGGCGGTCGAGGCGGCGGAATCGGCGAATTCGACCGTGTCGCGACTGGGGGATTCGAGCGTTGAAATCGGCAAGGTGATTGAAGTCATCACCTCGATTGCACAGCAGACGAACCTGCTGGCTTTGAACGCGACCATCGAAGCGGCCCGCGCCGGGGAGGCTGGGAAAGGATTCGCGGTGGTCGCGAATGAAGTCAAAGAACTGGCGAAGCAGACGGCGAAGGCTACGGAGGAGATCAAGCAGAAGATCACGGTGATCCGGGAGAACACGGGCGGAGCGATCGAGGCGATTGGGGGGATACGGGGGGTAATTGAGAAGATCAGCCACATCTCCACGGAGATCGCGACCGCGGTCGAGGAGCAGAGCGCGACCACGAGCGAAATGGCGCGCAACGTGAATGAAGCGGCGCGGGGAGCGGCGACGATATCGGACAACATTCGAGGGGTGGCGCAGGCGGCGCAGAATACGTCGACGAACGTGGCCGAGGCGCAAACGGCGACGGAGCATCTGGCGGCGATGGCGACGGAGCTGCGGGACTTGGTGGGGCGCTTCAAGGTCAATGCTGAGCCTGGGGCCCTTACACCGGCAGTTTCCCCGAACCCTGGGATGAGGGCGGCGGCGCAGGCGGCCGGGGCGCGCTGAAACCCGGCAATTTTAGGTGCGGGCAGTGATAGCGGTTCATAAGAGGAACGGCCGAGATTCCAGTCATGATAAACGGAGATCCGAAATGCTAAAGAAGATGAGGCTGAACGGGAAGATTCTGGGAGCGATTGCGATCACGCTGTTTGTGACCTCGGCGGCCAGCTTCTGGATCACGCAGCGGCGGGTGAACCAGCAGGCGGAAGAGGCGTTCCGCGACAAGGTGCGGCAGATTACGGGTATGGCAGGGGCTACGCGGAGCTGGTTTTCGGAGAACATCCAGACGATGGTGCCGGACGGCAATTTCAAGAGCCTGAACCAGGTTCCAGTCGTCGTCGCGTGGAGTGTAGCGCGGCAGCATGCAGCGGCGCAGAACATGGAGTTTCATACACCTTCATTGACTCCACGCGATCCGAAGAACCAGCCGGATGAGTTCGAGCGGCGGGCGCTGGAGGCGTTTCAGAAAGACGCGTCGCTGGGGGAATTCTCCGAACGCGGGGTGGAGAACGGACAGGACATCATGCGTTACGCGCAAGCGATCCGGCTGACGCAGGATTGCCTGGTGTGCCACGGCGACCCGGCGGGAGCGAAGGATCCGTTTGGCTACACGAAAGAGGGGATGAAGGCGGGCGACCTGCGCGGCGCGTTCACGGTGCGGGCCTCGACGGAGAGCCTGGTGCGGACGGCGAATGCGAATTCGCTGGCAATTTTTCTGATCAGCTTTCTTACGCTGGTGGCCGCGGCAGGAGTGGTGTTTGTGCTGGTGCGGAGACTGATCACGACGCCGCTCGCCTCGGCGGTTGGCCTGGCCAATGAAATCGCGGACAACAACCTGGCCATGGACGATCTGGCGGTGGAAAGCGAAGACGAGATTGGCGACGCCACGGTGGCGTTGAACACGATGAAGAACAATCTGCGGAGCCTGCTGCGGTCGATCGCGGAGACGGCGGAGCAGGTGGCGGCATCGAGCGAGGAGTTGTCGGCGACGAGCCAGCAGATCACGGCGAACTCGGAGGAGACGACGGCGCAGGCGCATGTTGTGTCGGAGGCGGGCGAGCAGGTGAACTCCAACCTGCAGACGGTCGCCTCGGGCGCGGAGGAGATGAATGCGACGATTGGCGAAATTGCCAAGAACGCGACAGAAGCGGCGCGGATTGCGGGGGAAGCGGTGCAGGCGGCGGAGTCGGCGAACGGGACCGTGTCGCGGCTGGGCGATTCGAGCGTGGAGATTGGGAAGGTGATTGAGGTGATCACGTCGATCGCGCAGCAGACGAACCTGCTCGCTTTGAACGCGACGATTGAAGCGGCGCGGGCGGGCGAGGCAGGGAAAGGCTTTGCCGTAGTGGCGAATGAAGTGAAGGAACTGGCCAAGCAGACGGCGAAGGCGACGGAGGAGATCAAGCAGAAGATCACGGTGATCCGCGAGAACACGGGCGGAGCAGTTTCGGCGATAGGCGGGATCAAGGAAGTGATCGACAAGATCAGCCACATCTCGACGGAGATCGCGACGGCGGTCGAGGAGCAGAGCGCAACGACGAGCGAGATGTCGCGCAATGTGACGGAGGCGGCAGAAGGGGCGGGCACCATATCGAGCAACATCAAGGGCGTGGCCGAGGCGGCGCAGAACACCTCGACCAATGTTGGGGAAGCGCAAACAGCAACCGAGCACCTGGCGCGCATGGCGAACCAACTGCGAGACCAGGTGGGACGCTTCAAAGTGGGCAGGGACGGCGCGAACGATGGCTATAAGGGCATTGCGCCGAAGGCGGCCAGCCGGGCTCACGCGGCCGGAGGACGTCGGTGAGCCGGAAAACGTGAATGAGGGAAGGTTTTGGGCAGAAAGATTCCGGGAAGAACCGGAGAGCCAGCCGCGCGGCGGGCGCGAGCTGAACAGAGTTAGTACGGTCTGAGCATGGGAAAGCGCGGAAAGAGGTCATGGCGCCAACGCGAGTTTTGATAGTCGATGATTCGGCCGTGGTGCGGAAGGTGGTGAGCAGTATGCTGGCGGCCGATCCGGAGATCGTGGTGGCGGGAACGGCGGGGAACGGGATCCAGGCGCTGGCGCGGCTTCCGGAGGTGAAGGCTGATCTGGTTACGCTGGATATCGAAATGCCGGGGATGGATGGACTGGAGACGCTGGTCGAGATACGGAAGGTTTATCCCAGGCTGCCGGTGATCATGTTCAGCACGCTGACGGAGCGCGGGGCAGCGGCGACGCTGGACGCACTGGCGCGCGGCGCCAGCGATTACGTCACGAAGCCTTCGGCGGGCGGCGGGTTGGAACAGGCGCGGGACCGGGTGCGGGAGGAGCTGATCCGGAAGATCAAATCGCTGTGCACGGTGCGGGTGCTGCGGGAGACGGTGACTCCGCCGCCATTGCGGGTGGCAAGCCGGCCGATGGCGCGGGTGGAGTTGGTGGCGATCGGCGCCTCGACGGGCGGACCGAATGCGCTGACGGCGGTGATTCCGCAATTTCCAGCGGACTTTCCGGTGCCGATTGTGATCGTGCAGCATATGCCTCCAATCTTTACGCGGCTGCTGGCGGAGCGGCTCAACGGGTTGGGACGGCTGCGAGTGCAGGAAGGGAAAGAGGGAGAAAGGCTGCAACGGGGGCAGGTGTGGATTGCACCCGGGGACCGGCACATGACGGTGCGGCGCAGGGGAGCGGGATGCGTTCTCGGGGTCAACCAGGACGCGCCGGAAAATTCGTGCCGTCCGGCGGTGGATGTGCTGTTTCGTTCAGTGGCACAGAGCTATGGCGCGAGTGTGCTGGCGGTCGTGCTCACGGGAATGGGCGCAGACGGGACGCGCGGGGCAGGCGTGATTCGCGAGGCGGGCGGAGAGGTGATCGTGCAGGACGAGGCAAGTTCGGTGGTCTGGGGGATGCCGGGGAGCGTCGTCGCGGCCAGCCTCGCAGACCGGGTTTGCGCGCTGGCCGAGATTGCGCCGGAAGTGGTGCGGAGAGTGTCGATGCGAAGGCCTTTGGCAGCCAGCGCGCGGCTATAAGATGCGGAGCGTAGTCAGGTAAATCTACTTAGTAAGTTGGTGATAACTCAAGGGCAGCAAACGCGGCAGGCGATGAAACTATGATGGAAGCGGCACGAATGAAGCTCGCAACTCCGGAGACGATCCGGAGTGATCCGGCGTACTTGAAGATCCGCGATCTTATCTATCGCATCTCGGGGATCTATCATTCGGAAGAAAAACTGTATCTTCTGACGTCGCGTTGCGAGCGGCGGATGACAGTGGTGAAGGCGAGCAGCGCCTCGGAGTACCTGGAACACCTGACGACGCGTGGCAATCGGGACGCGGAATTGCGGCTGCTGCTGAATGAAATCACGATTGGCGAGACTTACATGTTCCGGCATCCGGCGCAGTTAGAGGCTTTGCGCAACGTGATTCTGCCGCAGATCATTGAAACCAAGGGGACGGTCGGGCTGCGGCGGCTTCGCTTCTGGTCCGCGGGATGCTCGACGGGAGAAGAGCCGCACACGCTGGCGATGTTTCTGCTGGAACAAAAAGACAAGCTGCTGGAGGGCTGGAGCTGGGACATTCTGGGCACGGACCTGAACGATAACTCGCTGGAAGCGGCGCGCGGCGGGACTTACGGGGAGTACGCGCTGCGCAATACGAGCGAGACGCTGCGGCGCAAGTATTTCAAGGAAGCCGGGGAGAAGAAACTCCAGGCGAACGAACTGTTAAAGTCGCAAATCCACTTTGACCGTCTCAACCTGCGCGACGACAGCAAGATGTTATTCCAGAAAGGAATGGACGTTATTTTCTGCTGCAATGTGCTGATCTATTTCGACCTGGCATCGAAACGGCGGGTGGTGCAGCATTTTTATGCGAACCTGCTGCCGGGCGGCTATTTATTTCTGGGGCACGCGGAATCTTTGTTTCAGGTCGACAATTCGTTCCGCCTGGTGCATTTTCCGGGGACGACGGCGTATTGCAAGCCGAAAGCGGGGCAGGCGGGCGAGGTGAAAAAGTGAACGACAAAGTGCAGTCTCAACTGCTGGCGCAGATCGCGCAACTGGACTCGTTTTCGACGGCGCCGGCGATTCTGGTGCCGTTGCTGGAAATGATGCGCTTGCCGAGCGACAAGATAAAGATGGAAAAAGTGGTGGAGCTGATTTCATGCGATGGGTCGATCGCGGCGCAGTGCTTGCGGCTGGCAAATTCTCCCCTGTTTGGACGCCGGCCAACAGAGACGGTGCGCGCGGCAGTGATGGCTCTCGGGCTGGAACGAGTGCGCTCGATTCTGTTTGGATTGTGCGTCAACCGTGTGATTCCGCAGGATAAGTGGGTGATCGAGCCAACTGCCTTCTGGCGGCATTCGTTGGGATGTGCGCTGGTGACGCAACAACTGGCGCACAAGATCGAGTATCCGGAACCGGAAAAGGCTTACCTTGCTGGATTGTTGCACGACCTCGGGGTGCTGGTGAACTCGCTACTGTACACGGCAGAATTTCGGGAGTGTCTGCGGCAGGCTGCCGAACAGCGAGTGGCGCTGGCGACGGTGGAAGAGAAAGTTCTCGGCTTTACCCATTGCGATACGGGATCGATGCTGTGCCAACATTGGAGTCTGCCGAAAGAATTGGCCGACGCGACGCGGTGCCATCATGATGTGAGCCTGCTGCCGGCCGCGGGGCCACTGGCTTGCCTGGTGCATCTCAGCGATCTGTTGTGCCGCGTGCGCTATCTTGGCTACGGGTACGAGGAAGTCATAGCGATTGACTTTGGATACGACGTGGCGTGGCAGGCATTGATGACGAGTTATCCGGCGCTGGCGGCAATGGACCTGATTCGTCTTACCCTGGACATCGAGGGATCCATGGAGCAGATCGTGGCGACCGTGGATTCTATTTTTGGCTCTGGATCGGGGAACGGAGCAAAGAAGGCCGCGGCTTCTCTGGCATCGAGTTAGGCGGTGGCGGTGAAGGCAAATAAAACGCCCTGAACGGTTAAGCTCAGGGCGCCCTGGCAGCCCTCCCCCAGAACTGCCAAACTACACGATCATCCTACGTCCGTTCGGCAACGGCGTAAATGGCACTTCGGTCATCGAAAGTTGAGAATAAGTACCGTGTCAGAAGTGGCCGGAGGTAATGTTACTGTCAGGTTACTCAAGTTATCCATGGCGTTAAAAGGTTTTGGAGATGGGTCAGCCAGGGGATGACAGATTGCTGAAAAACTCCTGGTGAGTGCCTGAGAGACCCGCAGCGGCTTAAAGCCGGCGTTGGAAACAGCAATTCATCGCAGCGGTGAACCGCTGCGCTACCCAAAATCACGAGTGACTTATCGCTAGCGTGAATCGCCGGACTACCCCAAGAACGAAAAACAATTTTCTTCTTCGGCAGTCAAAGGTAGCGAATTAGTTTCGCATAACAGAGGTGGGAATCAGTTGCGCTGCCACGTCTTTCCTCCGTCAGGTGTGCTCCAGAGTTCGTGGCTGGCGGTGGTCAGGGTGAACTCCTGCCCGTTCTTCAGATTGATGCTCGTTATGTCTGCGGACAAGTGAAGGTCATGGATGGCGGGCTGTACGGTCGTCCACGTTACTCCGTTGTCGGAGGAATGGAAAAGCGTGCCTGCGACGCCGCCTGCCCATACATCCTGTTGAATACTTGCATAACACAGCAGTGGACGGTCCGGGTGGAAGGCATTCTGCCAGTTGCGGCCGCTATCTACGGATTTTTTCAGCGCGCCGCCTGAAATTTGCCAGGTTACTTTTGGCGCGGCCAAAATCAGTTGTGCTGACGCGGCATCCGCTACTGACCTCTTTGCGGATGACATTCCGGCCATCGATTTTCTTGCGGCTGCGCCGGCTGGCGAGTCGGTCTGAGGTGCTTGATTGGACGCCGGGCTCAGCTCGGATTGAGGGGGAAGGTCAGGAGCTTGGAGTGCGGGTTTCGCTTTCTCGATCGGCGGCGCTGCGGGCGCGGCCATCGCTACCTCAAAAGATGCGGTCTCCGTTGTTAATGTCTGACTTACGCCTGAAGTAACCTCGACTGCTGTGCTCGACGAAGACGGGGCAAAGGCCATGGCAGGGGAAGGTGTTCCCGCTTTCTTTGTCCGTTCGGAAGGCTGGCGATTACGAGCCAGCAATTTGGTTGCAGGCTGCTGGACGACTGGGGAGGACACGGGCGACATCGAAACTGGTGGCGCGAGCTGGGCCACCGGGGTTGTGGCTGGCGGATTTGCGGAGGGAATCATCGCCTGATTCGGTTTTTTCGGATGCATCGTGAGAACGACGGCAGCGAGAGCGACTCCTGCGGCGAGCGATGCCCATCGCAAAGTTGGCCAGGCCAGACGCGGCCAAGCTAGAGGAGCTTTCGCGGGGAGGGCGGGCCTTGCCACATTACTTGCCGGTTCAGCTACGAATACGGGAGAGGCGAAATCATCGGAGGCCGGAAGAGCCAGGGCAAGAATGTCGCGGCAGTCTCCACAGAGCGCCAAGTGTCGGAGCACGCTGTCGCGCTCGCTGGCGGACAGGGACTGCTCGGCGAATGCGGTTAGCTGGTTTGCGTCCGGATGTTGCGGAGCCTGGGCTGTTATCCGCAAGCGGTCTTGCACGATTTTTGGAATTTCTGTCATCTGCTTCGTTCACTACAAAACATCAATTACAAAACTCCGCCGTCATTCGACCGACTGGAAATTGCTGTCTTTCTCTTCTCGCGCGGCTAATTGCATAGGTCCTTCGCTCCCGAACCCTGGGCGCGGATGCTCGCGGCCGGCGATTCAGGTCGCTCAGGATGACAACTTTATTTGAGATTAACTTGTCCAATTCCACCCGTTGTTTCGTTCGTGTCTCAGGTTTCAATTTCACCTTTTGCTTTGTTCAAATCTCGCGCTTCAAACTCACCTGGAATGTTGCTCGCGTCTAACGCAGTTCCCGATTGTTTCGCTACCCGCTTTCGCTGCTTTCCCCTGGGATTCTTCTCCTACCATCAGGGAACGCCTTTGGGGCAGAATCTTGCATCAAACGTGGGCGCAAATTCAACTGCAGGTCTCGCACGTCGGTTTCGAGGGCTTCGGCGGCCTGAGCGTGGGTCATTCCCCTGGTGCGCAGGGCGGCGAGAATGCGCTTGCGGAGGGCGGTCGCCAGACGGTCGAGGCGACGGCTGACGCTGGATTCGTGCAGGCCGAGGGTGCGTGCAATGTCGGCCAAAGTGCGGCCATCCAGGTAATAGGAGGCCAGCGTAAAGCGATCTTCGGGCGAAAGCTCGCCCAGAGCCTCGTCGGTGGCGGCTTCCACTTGTTGCTGCGAGGCGCGATTCGAATAGGGGGCATCGGTAACCTTGGCAGCAAACTGGACACCCTCTTCGGCTTGCTCTTCCAGGCTGACGGTGCGCTTCTGCTTGCGATAGCGGTTGATGAACTCCTGGGCCATGACAGTGCGCAGCCAGCCTTCGAGCGAGCCGCGCCCGGTATAAAAAATCAGCTTCGAATTGCGCACGCCATCGCGGGCGCTTATGCCGTAGAGATCGGCGAAGAGCGAGTCGGCTAACTCGGCGGCATGGGCCGCGTCGCGCGTAATGTGCAGGGCCATGCTGTGCAACTTCTGGCGGTAACGGGCGATGAAATCATGCCAGGCTTGCTCATTGCCGAGGGCGCAGGCGCGGGCCAGGGCGAGTTCCTCCAGGCGAAGTTTCGAACAATAGTCGGCTGTCTCTTCGGGCGAAGCGACTGGGGATGGGTGGGGCGCGTCCTGGGAAAAATGTTTGCGGGAAATTTCGTCGAGCATGGCGGCGAAATGCTCGGCGGTTAAGCCATAGGCGGCCGCGCCGCTGCGCTCGTAAAGAGCGTTGGCGACTTCTGCTGCGGGACCGGGTTGGGCGGGCTTGGGCATGTCAGATTATTCAATATTGCAGGCGTTCCCCCTGCCGGCTTCGCTTAGGGCAAGCTCCGCTCCGTCATCGCACAAGTCACATTAGTAATGATGCACACTGGGGGTGTTCCTCTAGATGATGCTAGCAATTATTTAGACGCAAGGCAGAGGAAATTGTACGTTCTTCGGTCAGCGAGCCAAGAACGATCCTCCTGGAAGACTCGCAAATGGACTCCCCGGCACGCTCTAGCTTGGTGTGCCGGGGCAGCGGCGGGGCGGTCGCAAGGACCGCAAGCGCACGGCTGATGTGTGCCCCATGATGAATATGCATCGGCATATGGCTCTTTAGATAACGGCTTTTTCGTTCGTTCAGGGAGGTCCAGTTATGCGGCCGATCGTCGTCGTGCTTGGGATTGCTCTGTTGGTGGTGGCGGCTGTCGTGGTTCCGTGCCGGCTGCAGGCGGGCGAAGTAACATCCAACCTTGGATATTCTCTGCTGAGTCCAATTCGAAGCGGCAACCTTAGTGTCTTTCCGGTGGTGGCGAGTAAGTCGTATGACACGGCGGAATTTCTTACGCTCGACGAAGGGCTGCGCAGCGGAGATGTCATCGTTACGGAAGCGGGACAGGCGCGCGGACTAATTCGGCGGCGGCGTGGGAATGCGGAGACAGTGCGTCCGGTGCGCGGCGCGGAGGTGAATAATCTTGTACTGGTTAATAACTCGAAGCGCCCGTTGTTACTGCTGGCTGGGGAGATAGTAACTGGGGGGAAGCAAGATCGGGTCATCGGCAAAGATCGCATTGTGCCGCCGGAGAGCGATCCGATTGATCTGGGTGTGTTTTGTGTGGAACCGGGACGGTGGGTAGCGGCGAACGGGAAGGAATCCTTTGCACCTCGCAGTTCAGAGGCGGTGAGCGTGTTTGCGGCGCCAGGGGTGCGGGCCAGCGCTATGTCGGCTAAGAATCAGCAGCAGGTCTGGGACAATGTGGGGCGGTCGAAGCAGGCGATGGCGACGGTGCTGGAGGGTTCCCCTTCTCCGCAATCTTCGGCAGCTGCCGTGGAGGTGAATTCGGCCACCTCTTATGCACAAGTGATGGGTAATAAAGAAGTGGAAAAGAAAGTTGATTCTGTAGCCGAGCCGGTGCTGCGTAACTATGAGAGCGTGATTCGGCAGTTGCGGGATAAGAACGCGGTCGGGGTCGTGGTCGCGGTGAATGGAGAGATCGTATGGGCCGATATCTTCGCGAGCGCGCAGTTACTGCAGAAATACTGGCCCAAGCTGGTGCGCTCTTATGCTACGGAAGCGGTGGTGACTCGGGCTAAAGGCGGCGAGGTCAGCCTGAAAGAGGCGCAGAAATTTCTTGAAGATCTCGAGGGGCGGCACGAAACGGCGGAGACGGAGCCTGGAGTTTATCGGGAGGCGGAGATAACGGGGGATGGGTTCAAGGTTTTCCAGTTAACGTCTTTGCTGCCTCGGACCGGGTTTGCGGTGCATGTGGCTAAAATGTCGGAGTAGATCAGGGGCGAGATCCTCTACTCCCTATACGACTCGACGCTCTTTGCGCCGGAGAAAATCCTTACCACAGAGGACACAGAGGCGCACAGGGGAGAGTTCGCGGCGTTTACATTCGCGACAATCCTTTTTGGATTACATCGATGGTGTCGGGGGGCAGGTTTAGGGTTGGCAGTTCTTCTCGATTGAACCAGCGGACTTCGGCGGCATCGCTTCCGGCCTGGAGTTTTCCTCCGGCTATTCGACACAAGAAATCGATCAGGACATAGTGGTAGCGCACGAGTGTGTCTTCTGCACGGATGACGCGCTCGTAGACTCCCAGCATCTCTACCGTTTCGACCTTTAAGCCGGTTTCTTCGCTGGCTTCACGGATCACGGCCTCACGCAGAGTTTCCCCGCATTCCAGGACGCCGCCGGGCAGAGACCACTCGCCTTGCAGGGGGGCGCTTCCGCGGCGAATGAGGAGGACTTGATTCTCGCGGGCGGTGGTGGCGACGATGATCGCGCCCACGCCTACCAGCGGAGAGTCGGGGTATTCACGCTTCATTCCATTGCGTCTCGGAAACCGGATCAGTATACGGCTTCCACTGGGCAACTGCTGACGGGGTATGCCATCCAAGTACGGGGAGTTTGCTGCGGAGAGCCGAGGCGGCTGTCCCTACGCAAGACGACGATTACAATAGCCTGCATGTCGCTTGAGGAATACAAACGGAAACGGCGGTTTGAAGAGACACCGGAGCCTCCGCCTAAGGTGGAAGCGCGGTCACGGCACCGGTTTGTCGTGCAGCGGCATCACGCTACGCGGCTGCACTACGATTTCCGGCTGGAGATGGATGGAGTGCTCAAGTCGTGGGCGGTGCCGAAAGGGCCGTCGCTGGATCCGGCGGACAAGCGGCTGGCGATGCAGGTGGAGGATCATCCGGTTTCATATTTTGATTTTGAAGGGACGATTCCCGAGGGCAATTACGGGGCGGGGACGGTGATGGTCTGGGATGTGGGGACATGGGTGCCGTTGTCGCCGGTTGCGGTGAATGGCGAGTATGTGCCGGGGACGGACAAAGAAGCGGACGCGATGCTGGCCAAGGGCGATTTGAAATTTCGGTTGAAAGGAAAACGGCTGAAGGGCGATTTCGCGCTGGTCCATATCAAGGGTCGGCGACCGGGAAGCAAAGGGAATGAATGGCTGCTGATCAAGAAAAAAGATGCGGATGTGGTGGCGGGGTTCGACATTGATAGTTATGACACGTCGGTGCTGACCGATCGCACCATGGCGCAGATTCGCGGGGATGTCGAGTCGGCGGAATGGAAGAGCAGCCGTCCGGCATCGCGGGGGAAGGTTAAGAGCGCGTGGCTGGCGGATGCTATTGCCCGGGCGGATTCGAAACGGAAGGTTTTAACCGCGGAGAACGCTGAGAACGCGGAGAAAAACAATAGGAAAAGTGCGGGACGAGCGAGGCATCGTGCGCCGGCGACTACGTCTGGCAAATCGGCGTCGAAGTCCAAGGGCAACCGATCCAAAGCCAGCTCCGCGTCGCCAGGGTTGGAAGATATTCCTGGGGTTGAGGAAGGGGCTATGCCGAAGATCATTCGGCCTATGTTAGCCACTCCCGTGGCCAAGGCGTTTGATGGGGCGGAGTGGCTTTTTGAAATCAAGTGGGACGGGTATCGGGCGGTCGCTTTCATTGAGGAAGGGCGGGTGCGGCTAGTTTCGCGGAGTCAGAATGATCTTACTGCGCAATTTTCAGAACTGAGCACGCTGCCGCAATTCGTTAAGGCGGAGCGCTGCATTCTGGATGGAGAGGTGGTTGCGCTGGATGATCAGGGGCGTCCGTCGTTTAGCTTGATGCAGCAGCGGACGGGGTTCCAGCCGGGCAAACCCGGCTTTCGGCGGCGCGGGGCGGGCGGGACTGGAGAACGCGTTTCGATTATCTATTATGCGTTCGATCTTCTCTATTTGGATGGATTTGACTTGCGGCGCGTGGAATTGGAGCGGCGCAAGGAGTTGCTGCGGGAGCGGATTAGTGCGGGCGGGGTGGTGCAGTACTCCGACCATTATGCGGAGAAGGGGCTTGATCTTTTCGAGGCGGCCAAGAAGCGGGGGCTGGAGGGGATTGTCGCCAAAAGACGAAATTCCTTGTATGAAGAGAAACGCACTCGCGACTGGCTGAAAATTAAGATTACGCAGCGGCAGGAGTGTGTCGTGGGAGGGTATACAGATCCGGAGGGAAGCCGAAGTTATTTTGGGGCGCTGGTGCTGGGGTTGTATGACCGCTCGGGACGGCTGATTCACGTGGGGCAGGTGGGGACTGGGTTTGATCAAAAGGCGCTGAAGGAAACTTTCGACCTGATGAAGCCGCTGGCTACGGAGAAGAATCCGTTTTACGGGGAGATGGGGGGATTGCGGAAGGTTCATTTCGTGCGTCCGAAACTGGTGGCGGAAATCAAGTTTTCCGAGTGGACGCATGAGACGGCGGAGGGTGGGATGAAGCTGCGGGCTCCTGTGTTTATGGGGTTTCGAGTGGATAAGGCGGCGGAGGAGTGCAGGATTGAGGAGGCGGTTGCCAGTTAGGAGGCTTTACTGGCTCGTGGCAAAATGCATAGGTTCTTCGCTTCGCTCAGGATGACAACCCAGAAAAATGCATAGGTCCTTCGCTTCGCTCAGGATGACAACCCAGAAAAAATAATGACAATGAAGAAGTTTTATTGGCGGGGGGCGTAGTAGCCGCGCCGGGCCCGGACTTGCAGGTCTTTCTTCAGGGCGGTGATTTCGATGCTGTGGTAGCGGCCGTCGGCGTCGAAGTCGGAGGGCTTGTAGGAAACGTCGTACTGGCTGCGCAGTTCATCTTCAATGGCGGCGAAGGAGTGGGTGATGTCCTTCATCTTGTAGGGGAAGAAAGCGCGGCCCCCGGTGGCGTTGGCCAGGTCTTCCAGGACTTTGTCGCCGCGCAGGATCAGACCACTGTCGTCGGTGGAGATGGCGTAGATCAGAACTTCGGCGCGCTGCGCCATTTCGATGGTTTGGGCGCGGGTGTATTCGCTCTGATTATCTTCTCCGTCGCTCAGGACGATGATGGCTTTGCGGACGGGGTGGTCGGATTTCTGGTGGAGTAACTTGTCTTTGCACGCCTTGTAGATCGCATCGTACAGAGCGGTGCCGCCGCCGTTAGTCAGGCGTTCTACCCCCGCGGCCAGG
The DNA here is from genome assembly GCA_963775845.1 of uncultured Acidobacteriaceae bacterium. GTDB lineage: Bacteria > Acidobacteriota > Terriglobia > Terriglobales > Acidobacteriaceae > Acidiflorens. Next base: position 356,787 of record CAVZKN010000004.1, read on the forward strand.
CGCGGAACCTGATCGGTAAAATCCTGCGTCAGGTGAGTGTCTTTGTTGAACCCTATTACGAAGGCACGGTCGTAGCCGGGGCGAATGGTGTGCTGGAGAAAACCTATCGCGGCTTCTTTTTCAAATCCGAAGCGCCCTTCGACGGAGCCGCTTACGTCCATGAGCAAACCTAACTCGATGGGCAGGTCGGTTTCGCGGCGGAAGTTGAGAATGGTCTCTACCGGCTTGTGATCGTCGAGGATCGAGAAATCTTTCTCGCTCAGATTGCGGACGAATTTACCGTGGCGGTCGGTGGCGATGAAGAGTACGTTAACCTCGTCGACGCGCTTTTTGATGGTCAGCATGGGCTGATCGTTGGAATCGTTGGAATCGGCGGAATCGGCGTCGGCGTGGTCGGAGTTGGACTTGCCCGTGAAGGCTGCGGTGTCGCTGGTGGATGCAAACGAGTAAGAGCCAGTCTGGGCGCAGGCAGTGATCGAGAAAAAAACGATCGCGAGCAAACAAATGAGAGCGAATCTGGCGGCGATTGCTTCGAAATTATTCTTCGCCATTCTTTCGCTCGATTGCGGATTGTGAACAGCCACGGTCTGCGTTGGACACACCATTCGAATACACCGATGCACGCCGGGGGCCGAAATCTGATTATCGACGGCTTCCCTTACTGTAGGGGGTGAGCGGCGCAAGTCCAAGTTACAAAAGGAGTACGCAGGTGGTGCGTGAATCGGGCGGCAGTTAAGGACTTGGGGCGGGCAAATCTTCTCGGGTTATTTTTTCACTCTTGGCCGGAGCCCGTGCAAAATCTGCTGGCTTGGGGAATTACGCTGGAGTCGGTCTGGGCAATTGGGATAATCTGATGGGCGTCGGAAGCCGGGGGAGGACACCCGGCGCTCCACTAGCAGATACTTCTCGATTAGCGCGTTGGGGGGTTCGATATGTATTTTGAACAGTTCTATCTGACCTGTCTGGCTCACGCTTCTTACATGATTGGATCGGAGGGCGAGGCGGCGGTGGTGGATCCGCAGCGCGATGTGGATATTTATTTGAAGGTGGCGGAGGAACAGGGGCTGCGGATCCGGCACATTTTTGAAACGCATCTGCATGCCGATTTTGTGTCGGGGCATAAGGAGCTGGCGGCGCGGACGGGAGCGCAGATTTATATTGGCGCGCAGGCGCAGGCGCAGTTTCCGCATGTGGCGCTGCGCGATGGATTTGAGGTGAAGGTGGGAGCGGTGCGCATGTGGACGCTTGAAACTCCGGGGCATACACCAGAGAGCGTTTGCCTGGTGATTACGGATGAAGGTGAATCGTCCGGGGAGAAAGCCGGGGAGAAAATGCCGCAACCTTGCGCGGTTCTTACTGGAGATACGTTGTTCATCGGGGATGTGGGGCGTCCCGATCTTTCGCCTTCGCACACTCCGCGGGAACTGGCGGGAATGCTTTATGACAGCCTGCACCGGAAGTTGATGGCGCTGCCGGATGGGGTGAAGGTTTATCCGGCACACGGAGCGGGATCACTTTGTGGACGGGCAATGCGAGCGGAGCGATCGTCGACGATCGGCACGGAACGAGTTACTAATTACGCTTTGCAGATTAAGAGCCGCGAAGAGTTTGTCGGGCAGTTGACTTGCAATCTGCCGGCGCGTCCCGAATATTTTTTGGAAGATGCGGAGATCAATCGGTCGGGAGCAACTTTGTTGACGGAATTGGCGGAACTGGCGACGCTTTCTCCGGCGGAGGTTCAGGGGGTGGCGCGGGAGAATGGCTGGCTGCTCGATGTACGCGCGGGGGACGACTACGCTGCGGGACATGTGCCGGGGTCGATCAACGTAGCTTTGTCGGGACAGTTCGCCTCGTGGGCGGGCGGAATCTTGGGAATTCACTCGCGTCCGGTTTTGATTGGCGATAGCGAGGCGCAGATCGAGGAGGCTCGGCTGCGGCTGGCTCGGGTGGGGATTGAGGATGTGCGCGGATATCTTGCGGGGGGGATGGCGGCCTGGCGCGGGGCGGGGAGGGCGGTGACGGTGACTCCACAGATTTCGGCGGCGGAATTGAATTTGAAATTGCGTTCGGGCGAGATGCTGGCCGGCGATGTGCTGGATGTGCGACGTGAGGGCGAATGGCAGGCGGGGCATATCCCGGATGCGCGGTGGCAGGCGTTGGATACGTTTCCGGGCGGATTGCCGGAGGTGGGGCGAGAGCGTGCGGTAGCGGTGCATTGCAAGAGCGGATATCGCAGCATGATTGCTTGCGGAATGCTCGAGCGGGCGGGGCATCGCAACATGATCAATGTCGCTGGAGGGTTTGATGCCTGGCACGCGGCGGGGCTTCCGGAAGTCGCGGAGCAGTTGGTTAAAGCGTAGTTCCCGGTTCTTAGTAAATCCTCACTCAGCTGCGGCTGCTTGCGCTTTGGCTTGCACAGGCTCACTTCGCTTGGGAAGCTGCGGCAGGGACTCCATCAGGCGGCGGGTGTAGGGGTGGACGGGGGCGCTGAAGATTTGTTCGGTGGGTCCGCTCTCTACGATCTGGCCCTCGTGCAGAATGGCTATACGCTGGCAGATGGTGGCCACCGACGGCAGATCATGCGAGATATAGAGGATCGACATTCCGGTCTCGCGATTCAGGGTCGCAAACAATTCCAAAATTTCCGATTGCGTGATTACGTCGAGCGCGCTGGTCGCTTCGTCGGCGATCAGTAGGGCGGGACGGTGCAGGATGGCCATGGCGATCAGAACGCGCTGCGCCTGGCCTACGCTGAGTTGCGAGGAACGCTTGCGGAGAAAGTCGCGGTTGTTTTCGCCGTGGGGCAGGCTCACATTTTCGAGCGCGGTTTGAATGGCCTGATCGCAGGCTTCGTTTTTGGTGGTGACGGTGCGATCGGCGTGGGCTCGCCACGCTTCGCGTAATTGCGTGCGAACTTCCAGGGCGGGATTCAGCGAGGCTAGCGGACTCTGCAGGACGAGGCTTAAGGCGCGTCCGCGAAGGCTGCGGAGTTCGCGCTCGCGCAGGGTTAGCAGGTCTATGCCCTGAAAAAATATTTTGCCTTCTACCGTTGCGCGCTGGCGGCCTAGTAATCCCAAAATGGCTAGCGCGAGGGTGCTTTTGCCGGAGCCGCTCTGGCCCACCAGGCCCACTACTTCTCCTTTTGCTATTTCCAATTCGATTCCCTGGAGTACCGGAGGTTTGCCGGGATAGCGGACGGTTAGTTGGGCCGACAGTAGGGCGGGATCGGGCTGCGTCATCTGCTGCATCGGTTTATCCTGTTGCCTCTTCGTGCGAGAGCAGCGTTTGGAACGAGGTCATCACCACGATCAGCAAGACCAAGGGGACCAGACGCCACGGTTCTTCGCGGAAAGAAATCATGCCCTCAAGTTCGCGGAGAAGGCTTCCCCATGACGGGAGCGGTTCGGCGACGCCCAGACCCAGGATTCCGAGATTCGCTTCGCTCAGGATGAAGACGGGGATGGAGATCCAGAATTGCGCGTAGAGCACCGGCTTGAGATTCGGAAGAACGTGGATCAGGAAAAGCCTGGGGCCGTGCAGGCCGGAGGCTCGCGCTTGCAGGATGAAATCGGAGTTGCGCAGGGCATCGGCGCTGGTGGAAAGGACGCGCGCGGAGGCTGCCCATCCCAGCAGGCCGAGGATGGCAAACGTGATCAGGACCGAGAGCAGCGGAGACACATTTAAGGGCAAGATTGCGCGGACGGTGATCAGAAGGAAGAGCCATGGCAGGGAGAGAAATAAGTCGGTGAAGGCTCGGGCGGCGCGCAGCCAGAATCCTCCCAGATAGCCGGCGAGGCCGCCTACAAGCGCGGCGAGGAGCGTCGAAAAGAGGGCGGCTGCGGGGGCCAGCAGCAGCGAGATGCGCGTGCCGTAGAGAACGCGGGCGAAGCGATCACGGCCCAGTTCATCGGTGCCTAACAGATGCCGTTGCGAGGGAGGGGAACTGGGGTCTTCGCGGAATTGTTTGGCGTATCCGGTGGGGGCCAGCCAATTGGCGGCGACGGAGAGCACGCAGACTGCGATGATTACTCCACAGGCTAGTTTGCGGGCTGCGTTCATACCGTGGTTATGAAAAAAAGTTTTTCCATTTGTCGCATTCGGACCGCAGCGGCTAAAGCCGAAGCAAAAATTCTCTGTCTTATCGCAGGGGTGAACCGCTGCGCCACCCAAAATACAGAACTCGCGCCGCCAAAATTAGGCGCGCCAAGACGGCGAGTATTTCCCGCACCTGTTAGCGTTCGCGGGGACTTAGCATTGTGATCATTACATCGGCGCTGGAGTTGGCCAGCAAGGTCACTAGCGTAACCAGGACGGTCAGGTTCACCAGCAGGGGAAGGTCGCGGGCCAGCGCGGCTTGCCAAGCGAGTTGGCCGATGCCGGGGAGTCCGCAGAGGGATTCGACGGGGATGCAGGCGCCGAGGGCGATGCTGACGGTGATACCGGCGAGCGCGATCATCTGCGGTCCGGCTACGGGGAGAACATGGCGGGCCAGGATTCTGATTTCGCTCAATCCGCGGGCGCGGGCGGCGGTGATGTGGGGCAGGGCGTAGGCCTTCGCCAGCAAGTTGCGCGAATAGCGATAGACCTTTGGGAAGACGATGAGGCCTATGGCTAGATATCCGGGAGCGTTCAGGATGACTGAGAGCAAGGCCAGGACTGCGGCAGGAATGCACAGGAATGCGCCGCTCAGGGTGATGCCGAGAATCTCATAGGCGGGACGGTTCCAGAGACAGGCGGTCAAGGCAAGGGCAGATCCGAGGAACCATGCCAGCAAAAGGCCGAGGCCGGCTATGCGGACGGTGACGGGCCAGCGTTCGCGGAGGAGGTTTTGGACGGGTTGGCCCAGGGCGTGAGAGGTGCCTAGATCGCCGTGCATGGCTCCGCGGAGATAGGTTGCATAGTATTTAAGGACGTTGTGTTCAGCGGCCCGCGATTGGCGTAGGGCGCGGACGCTTTCGGCGCTGAGCGCGGGATCGAGTTCGTGCTCGTCAGAGTCGAAGCCGGGGGCGAGGCGGACGAGCGTTGCGGAGAGCAGGCCTCCTAGCAGGACGAGGGCGAGGATGCCTGCGAGCTTTTTCGCGGCTTGTTTAGCTAGTTCGGCGAGGAGCATTTTTTTCTTACACCTTCGCAGTATTTACCGCAGTGGCTAAAGCCGGCTCTGGAACCAAGGCATCTATCGCAGCGGTGAACCGCTGCGCCACCCTAATTCATTGTCGAGCCGCGGGTTCGGGATGACGGAACATTCGCATCGCTGTCGTGGGCCAATTCGGCGTGATGCAGACTCTTCATCGAATACATGCGGCGATCGGCCTCGGCCAGCAGACGCTCTACATCGAAACTATCCTGGGGGCAGAAGGCCGTCCCTACGCTCAGACCGACCAGTTCGCGGCCGGCAATCTTCCGGCCCGCTTCGACTGCGAACTGATGGAGGCGAGCGGCTTTTTCGCCGGATGCTTCGGGCCCCAGGCCAGGCGCAATGACGACAAACTCATCGCCGCCCATGCGGGCAACGTAGTCGTAGCCGCGACAGATTTCTCTGACGCGGGCGGAGAAATCCTTCAGCAGATTGTCGCCTTCAAGGTGACCGTAGAGATCGTTAATCTGTTTGAAGTTGTCGAGATCGCAAACCATCACGGCCAAGCCGGTACCGGTGCGGCGGCAGCGGGCCAGTTCGCGCGACAGGTGAACGAACAACGAGCGCGCGTTGGGCAGTCCGGTCAGGTAGTCGGTGGTGGCAAAGTCTTCGGCTTGCTGATATTTGAGCGCGTTTTCGACGGATAGAGCGATCTTTGAACTGACGGCGAGCAGGATGCGCAGGTGGTCGGCGGAGAAAGCGTCGCGGTCGGCGCGATACATGGCCAGGACTCCGGCGACACCGTTGATGCCTTCGAGGGGGACGGCCAGGATGGAGCGCAGGGGCGTGAATTTCGTGGGGTCGCTGACGTAACCGACTTCGGCTTCGGGATTGCCGTTCATGATGGGCTTGCGCTTTTCGGCGACCCATCCGCAGAGGCCTTCTCCGACGGCGATTTGCAGGGAGGAAAGGAGGCGGAAGTTGTCGCCGCTGACCAACTCGGGGATCAGTATGTTTTCTTTGAGAAGAAATACCGCCATCGAATCGTAGGGAATCATTTTGCGCAGGCGCACGGAGAGGACGGAGAGAGTTTCGCCGAGGCTCAGGGAGTTGCCGAGATCCTGGCTGAGTTCGAACATGATCTGGGCTTCCTGGCGGGCGGAGGCGATGGAGGAGAGGAAATCAGAATCGGTGGAGGGCGCGGGAGGCGGCGCGGGCTGAACGGTTCCCGGAGCAGGCTGCGTGCCGGGCGAAGCTAAGACGTTGCTATCAGCGGAGGCTTTCGGCTCTGCTGCGGCGGCGGCAGAATCTGGCTGCACCAGTTTTTCCAAGTCGCGGTAACGACGCAGTAAGACGGCAACGACGTTGGGATCGAAGGCGGTGCCCGACATCGACTCGACCGCCTCCATGGAGTCGTCGAGCGACATGGCGTTGCGATACTGGCGGTGGGAGGCGAGAGCGTCGAGGCAATCGACGGCCGCCAGAACGCGCGCGCCTGGGGGGATCTGCTCCCCCTTGAGGCGATCGGGATAGCCGGTTCCGTCCCAGCGCTCGTGGTGCGAACGCACGATGGGAGCGACGGGATAGGGGAAGGCTACGCGCTGCAAGATCTCGGCCCCCACGATCGTGTGGATTTTCATCTTCTCGAATTCTTCGGGAGTGAGGCGGCCGGGTTTGTTGATGATGTGTTCGGGTATGGCGAGTTTGCCGATATCGTGTAAGAGGGCGGCGGCGCGCAATGCGTCGATTTCTTGCTCTGGAAACGCTAGTTCCCTGGCGACTTCTACGGCGTAGATACGCACGCGTTGCAGGTGTTTGTGGGAGGTGTGGTCTTTGGCTTCTATAGCCAGGGCGAGCGACTCGATGGTACGGAGGTGAAGCGAGGCAACTTCTTCGGCGTGGCGTTTTTCGACTTCGACGTGGGCTTTTTCAGCCTCCAATTTTGCGAGAAAAAGATGATAGGAGCGATAGACCCAGTAGATCAGCGGCAGCACGAGAAGCGAAGTCTGCCATCCCAGGTGCTTGCTGACGAGGCCGATGGCAAAGACGACCACCGCGCCCGCGGCGTAAAACGGAAACGACCAGAAGTGGCACTCGGCCCAGATCTTGTGCGCTGGTTTGCCTTCGGTGAGCGCGATAATCACGGCGACGGGCACAGTATTGGCGACGAAGAAGATCAGCGCCGTCACCACCAGCAGGGGCAGGCTGCCCAAGCCGAGAGTCCGCTGCAATCCGTGATAGACAAAATAGGAAACGGCGATGGCATTCGCCATCATGCTGAAGATATTGAAAACAATTTTGATGGGGTCTTTCTTGAAGTGAGTTCCGAGGAGGCACTGAGCGAGGGTGGCCGTGCAGCCGAGCACAAGCGTCTCAGGAAAATTGAGTTCGAGTATGCTCAGCAGAATGAACAGGAAGTTCACCGACATGGTGCCGTCGATGCCGGGGAGTTGAACTTTGAGGCCGGAGGCGAGAACCGCGATGAGGAGATAGCAGATAAATCTTTGGAGGTCGACGCTCTGCCAATGCCACAAGGCGTAGGCCAGCGCGGCCATGCCGAGGGCCGCGGTTATTCCGATGAAGAATCTCGCCTTAATCGACATAGGCTGACGCAATAATTCTCTTGACCACGGGCCCCGAAGATCCGCCTTACCGAGTGTCTTTAATGGTAGTCCAATGTAGGAGAATGACATGCTTACGGTAGTAACGGCGGACGGGGGAGGTGAACAGTGTCGGGTGGAGTGGGCTTATTCGTAAGTTGTTGGTCTTTAGTTACTGCACAGGGTGTGAAACCGGGTAGCGGAAGTTCGCAAGTAAGACTGCGAGACAGTTACCTCAGTGTTGGGTTAGTGTCGATCGCCACAGCGAAGTTAAAGTGATTGTGGCAGCATCGTGAGGGAGATATATCCCGAAGTTATTGAAAAGTGAAATCAGTCAGTAACGAGGAAGTCCTGGCGCGCTGATAAAACTCAGAAACCAGGCGACCAGAAATGCCAATCTCATCCAGCATTCCGCCTGCAGAAACATTAACGGCATCCGCTGCTTCCGGTAGCCGAGCCTTCCACGGTTCCGGAGGCGTGGGGACAGCGGTTGCGCGCGCCCCCATTGTGGCGCTGCTGAGCGAGGCGGTTTTCACCACCGATCTCGAGGGGGTGATCACCAGCTTTAACACTCGTTGGCAACCGGGCAGCGGGAACCCGGGGTTGAGTTCCAAGGAGTTGGTGGGACACAGCCTGGCGGACTTTTTTGGCGCGGGAGTCCGCAAGAACATTGCGGCGGCGCTGCAAGACGAGCGATTCGAGGGTTCGGCGCGCTGGCGTGGGAAGCCGGACGAGGATGTAGACGTAGAGGTCAATCTCTGTTTGACGCTGCTGCGCGATCTGGAGGCAGCGCCGGTGGGCATTCTGGTGGTCGCCAGGGTGCGGAGCGGCGGGGGTGCGTCTAAGAATCTGGTGGGCTCCGTTACAGCTACCACGGCGGGTGTTTCGCTATCGCGGCGAGAAATTGATGGGACTGCGTTTCTGATTGTCAGTCCTATCATGCATAAGTTTATGGGCATGGTAGACCGGGTGGCCGGGCATACCGAGACGGTGTTGGTGATTGGGGAAACCGGAACCGGCAAGGAACTGGTGGCGCGCACAATTCACGAATCGTCGCATCGCTGCAAACATGCGCTAGTGGATATCAACTGCGCGGCGCTGCCGGAACATCTGGTCGAGAGCGAACTCTTTGGTTACGAGAAGGGCGCTTTCAGCGGGGCGGAATCGTCGAAGCCGGGATTGTTCGAGCTGGCCGACAAGAGCACGCTGTTTCTCGATGAAATCGGCGAGTTACAACCGCAGGTGCAGGTGAAGTTACTGCGCGTGCTCGATGGCGCACCTTACTACCGGCTGGGTGGGAACAAGAAAATCACGGTTGACGTGCGCGTGGTTGCGGCTACCAACCAGGATTTGGAAGCGGCGGTGAAGGAAGGTAAATTCCGCAAGGACCTTTATCATCGGCTCAGCCAGTTTCAGCTGCGCGTGCCGCCGTTGCGAGAGCGTCCTGAAGATATTGCGGCGATGGCCAGTCATTTTCTTACGCTGAAAAGTCCCGACAAAATATTTACCGGCGATGCTTTGACAACCCTACAGGCACATACATGGCCGGGAAATATTCGAGAACTGCGGAACCTGGTGGCGAAGCTGGCGATGTCGTCGGAGGACAGGCAAATCACGGGGCGTGAGGTTTCGGCGGGATTGAACGTCAAGCACACGGTCGCCGTGAGGGGTAGCGGCGCGGTTCCGCTCGGCAATCTGGAAAACATGGAAGAGCAGATGATCATCCGGGCGCTGGCGCAAACCGGAGGACATCGGGCGCGCGCGGCCGAGCAGTTGGGGATTTCGCGCCGTACACTTAGCCGCAAGCTGCACGAGTATGCGATTGACACGAAAGACGCTGCTGCGGCCGCGCAACTTGGGGTGATCAGCGAGGACCAGCAGAAATTCTTTCGCGCCAAGGTTAGCCTGACGGTCACTTTGAAAAATTCGCAAGGCAAGGAAATGCAGGTGCAGGCGGTGAATCTCAGCACTGGTGGTATGGGGCTGGATTCGGTGGGCGATCCTGCGGGCTTTGGCGGACTAATCGATGTCAGCTTCCTGTTGCCGGAGAGTGAAACGGTGATTGAGGCCAAGGGGCGGCTGGTATGGGCCGAGGCCGGAGGCCGGGCGGGGCTACGCTTTGTGGTGGTCGAGCCGGCACTGTTTGTACAACTGCAACAGTGGACGAATCGGAAGATGAAGGACGAGGGGTGGGAACTTCCTTCGTAAGCTGTGCGCATTTCGCGAGTTCAAATACTCTTAGCGCTACCGTTTGTGGAATCCCACCCTTGCGCAAAAGGCGCGCAAGGATGGAGCATCCTCGCGTCTCTTTTCCTCGCGCAACTCTTGCTCGCTTGTCTCTTCTTGTACGACTCTTACTGCAAAGAATTCTCCGGCAAACTTCCGTAATCTGTCGTAATACGGTCTTTCGTGACATTCTCTCTTAGCGTTTTAATTACTGCTGCTGCGGCGGCAGAAATCTTGTGAGGTCATTCATGTTGCAATCTCCGGAACAGAAATACGCTCCCAATGCCGCCCCCACGAACACGTTTACTCCGGTCAAGCCGGTCACCTCACCGGTGGAACAGGCCACGATCGGACGCTCGCTGGTGGTGAAGGGTGAAATCACTGGCGGGGAATCTCTTTTCATCGACGGACGCGTCGAAGGCACGGTGAGCGTTCCCAATCATCGCGTGACGGTCGGGCACAATGGAATTGTGGTCGCGAATGTGGTGGCCAAAGAAGTGGTCATCATGGGCAAGGTGCAGGGCAATGTGCAGTGCAGCGACCGGCTGGACATCCGCAGCGAGGGCGTGCTTTCAGGCGACGTGATCACGCATCGCGTGAGCGTGGAAGAGGGTGCTGTGCTCAAGGGTGGGATTGAGGTGCGCACTCCTGACAGGAAGGATCAGAAGGTGCAGGAGCCGGTGCAGGTTAAGGCGGAAGCGCCGAAGGTTGCGGCGGCGACCGCGGGCAACGCCTAAATTAACGAAGTTTGAATTCGAGGTTGGAATTCAAGAACGATGGAGCCACGGGCGAACCTGCCCGTTGGGCCGGGCGATGCCCGGCGCTCCATCGATTTTTTTTGCGCGTAAAATTGCGCCGGCGGCGTTTGTGGCAACTTTTAGATTGTGGCGCTGCTGGGCGGTACATAGGTCCTTCGCTTCGCTCAGGATGACAATCAAGTGTGGATGACAATCAAGACTTGATGACAACCCTACGAAATTTACTTCTTGGGTTTGAAATCCAGCGAGGCTGAGTTCATGCAATAGCGCAGGCCGGTCGGGCCGGGGCCATCGGGGAAGACGTGGCCCAGATGCGCATCGCAGCGGGCGCAACGGGCCTCGGTGCGGGTCATGCCGTAACTGGTGTCGGTGTGTTCGGTGATGTTCTGGCGATCAGCGGCGGCGTAGAAACTCGGCCATCCGGTGCCGGAATCGAATTTTGTATCGGAGCCGAACAAGAGCGCTCCGCAGCAGACACAGTGGTAGGTGCCGTCGTCGTGCTTGTTCCAGAACTGGCCGGTGAAGGCGGGCTCGGTACCGCAGGCGCGGGCTACCTGGTATTGCTGGGGAGTTAACTGCTGGCGCCACTCGGCATCGGACTTCGCGATCTTGTCGGTTAGTTTTTCCGTCATCTGTTTGTCTCCAGAAAATAAGATGTCGGAAAGAAGCGAAAGTTGCAAGGCGCGGATTGCGGTGTCAGCCAGGTCCCGGCGTTTAGAGGGCCTTCCTGGCGGCTAAGAGGAATGGCATTTCCAACGGGCCCTTACGTAATTCAGAGGTAGACCAAGACGGGGCAAGCCCCGTCTCTACAGGACATTTTCAATTCTGGCGCGGGTTAGTGCGACAGGCTTTTGTGCTCGCCCAGCAGCGGGCCAATGCCGGCGCGCTGGTGCAACTCGGCTAGCAGGGCTTTGGCGGCATTCAGATAAGTTGCATTCGGATCGGACGTGTCGGCCCAGACGGCATCGTAGACAATTTTGGCTGCGTCCTTGGCGTCGATGTGGAGCGCGGCTTCCATGAGATCGGCCTGGCGGCGGACCTGGCTGTAACAACTTTCGCAGACGGCAGCGGGTTCGGTGGCTCCGCTGTGCTGATGCTTGAGAGCGCAATGAAAGCTGGTGGCAGTATTGATCTGGGTGTGGGCAGCAAAGGCCTGCGTCTTTAACTCTTTCAAGAGGCGTTCGCGTTCCTCGTCGAGGGGAGCGGCCCCGGCAGTTGCGGCGGCGGTTGCCTGCGTTTCTGCGGCAGGAGCAGGCGGAGGGCCCAGTTCGTTGGGCGATACGCGCTCAGGCGACTGGCAGATGGGGCACGCGGGCATGTCGGCGGGATAGTAGGCGTGGCAGCGCGAACAGGGCAGGCCGTATCCGACGGCCTTTTTGTCGGAGGCGATGCCGGGCGGCAGGTGTCGTTCCGATGTCGAGAAGGCTGCTGGGTTGGCTGACGTTTCGCGGACTTGCCTGGTGGCGGTGGTTCCCATAGTTACGATGGCCTCGATGGCGCTCCGGGCGCCGGATTTATAGCTTTAATTTTAAGTTTGTTGAGAGTAGAAGGCGAAGCACGTCGGTGCATCGTGGAGTAGTGTCCCATCGTGCCCGACGGCAAGCAGATCGCCCATCGGTAGCGCGATCGGGGTAACGGACGAACTTATTTCGAAGCCGTGATCAGGCGGACGATTTCCTGCATGCGGGCGCGGTAAAGGGTTTCGTGGGGGTCAAGGCGGGAGGCGGTCTCGAGTTCGCCCAAGGCTTCTTCATATTGGCTGAGGGCCATCAGGCAGGCGGCTAGTGCGTAGTGATTCTGGGCGCTGGGTTCGAGGCGGAGGGCGGCGCGAAATTCCTTTTCGGCCTCGGGCATCTGGTGTGTGTTGACCAGCGCTAATCCCAGATAGTGATGCCCTAGGGCGGATTCGGGGTTGAGGGTTACGGCCTCGCGCAAGACCACGAGGGCTTCCTGATCTTTGCCGGAGAGGAGCAGGGCCTGGCCAAGGACGCGGTGTTCGGCGGCGCCCGCTGGATTGATGGCGATGGCGGCGTGGAGTTCGCGAATGGCGGAAGGATAATCGCGCCGGGAAATGTAAGCGCGGGCGAGACAATTGTGGCCGCCCTCCCACTCGGGATTCTGGCGGTAGAGATCCTGCAATTCGGCGAGCGCGGCTTCGAAATCTTCTTTGTCGCAGAGCGTGTTTCCGAGATTGTTGCGGACGCTGGCATCAGTGGGATTGAGGCGCTTGGCCTGGCGATACTCGGCGATCGCCTCATCGAACTTGCTTTCGTCGTGGAGGACGACGCCCAGATTGCTATGCGCCTCCCAGTAATCGGGGCGCAGGGTGAGGGCGTGGCGATAGGCGATGGCGGCGCGGCGGAGGTCTCCCTTATCGCGCTGGGCGATGCCCATGTCGAAGTAAACTTCGGCGTTGGCGGGAGAGTCGGCGGGCTCGCGGATGAGCGCCTCGTCGAAAGCATGGATGGCGGCATCGTAGCGGCCGTTGGCGTAAAGTGCTGATCCTAGCGAGCGGTAAGCCTCGGCGTTGGCGGGATCGATACTGAGCGCAGTGCGGGCTTCGGCGAGAGCGTCGTCGGCGTCGTCCGTACGGTAGAAGAGGTAAGAAAGCTGGTTGTGCGTTTCGGGGAAGCCGGGCGCCAGGCGAACGGCTTCGGTGAACTCGTCTTGCGCTTCATCGAAGCGCTCCTGGCGGCGCAGGACGGTTCCGAGGACGAAATGCGGGAGGGCGTCGTTTTGCGCGGTGGGGCGGGAATCTTGCTGGAGGAGCGCGCGAATTTTATCTTCGGCTGCGTTGAGTTTTCTGGCGCGAACTTGAGCGGCGATCTGGGCGGCGGGGCTCGCCAGATAACCCTGTATGCAACTTTTCTGCACTAGCTTTTGAATCAGGCTGGAACTTGCTCCAGCTTTTTGCAGGTCGCTCGCATAGTTGCGGGTTGCGGAGCGTTGATCAGCAACCGTGCAGGAAGATCTGGCGGCGGGTTGCGAATCGAGCAGGCGAGCGATGCGGGCATTGGAAAGTCCGGCTGCCAGATAAAGGAAAACAGCGTCGCGGTCTGATGTGGAGGGAGCGGATTGCGCGGGCAGCGAAGATGCCGCCAGCAGAAGTGCGAGCCCAGTCAGCAGACAGCGTTTCACGAAAGCCCTCCGAAGAGTCAGGCGGTTTTGCGGTGCGGATATCCCTATGGTCAACATAGCCGGGGACGCGGGCTTGGCGATAGGTCACCGAGGTAATTGCTGGCTCAGTGACCCGGCAGCTGAGCTGCAACTCTTAACCACAGAGGACACTGAGGGCACAGGGTCTGCACGGAGATGGGCGGGCTTTGTTACTTGGAGTACACTAAAAGATTGTGGACGCTTGAAATGGATCGTGGCGGCTGCGTCCGAGGTGGAGACCCTTATGTTTGAAGGCATATTTCAACCGATGCATCTGCTGCTGATCCTGGTGATTGCTTTAATCTTGTTTGGCCCTAAGCGATTGCCGGAACTGGGGAAGGGATTAGGCGATGGCATCCGCGCGTTGAAAGAAGGGATGAAGGACAACTCGGCGGCCAAGGCCGAGGCGAAGGGTGAGGCGCATCCTGAAACGAAGCCGGAAGTGAAGTCCGAAGATAAAGCCTGATTGCGCGAGTATTCGGTGAATTTTGGAAATTGCCGTCCCTCGGCGGCTAAAGCCGCTATTGAAGGCAAGGCACTTATCGCAGCGGTGAACCGCTGCGCCACCCAAGAACCAGAGCAAAACCTATATAATTTCCCGGTTCAGATTCAGTTGATTTTTTAGAGGAAGTTCTGCGACTCAGTTTCTGCGGAGTTGGTAGTGGCATCTGGAAACGAGAAACAAAATCCCATTTTGCTGGCATAAATTCAAGGAGGCTGTTTGTGCACAGGAAATCCGTAGTGTGTCTTTTTTGGGTGGTTCTATTCGTGGCGATTCCGGCGCTGGCCGATCAGATCGTTTTGAAAAATGGCGACCGGTTGACCGGAACCATCGCTAAGTCCGACGGCAAGCAAGTTGTGATCAAGACGGACTATGCCGGAGACGTCACCGTAAAATTCGACGCGATTCAAAGCCTGACCTCTGCGGGCGAGTTAAACGTCAGCCTGGGCGCGAAGACGGCGGTGGGTACGGTCACGACCAGCGGCGACAAGCTCGTGGTCGCAACCAAGACAGGCGGGCCGGTGGAAGGGCCGATGGCTTCGCTCACCATGCTGCGCGATCCGGCGGAGCAGGCGGCCTACGAGAAAACGCTGCATCCCGGATTTGCGCAGGGGTGGGCTGGTGGCGCGAACCTGGGCTTTGCGCTGACCGCCGGTAACAGCGAAACCAAGAACCTGAACATCGGCCTCAATGCTGCGCGGACTGGCTTCCACGACAAACTGACGTTGTACGAAACTTCGATTTACGCGACCACCAGCAAGGCCGCTCTCCAACCCATATCTCCCTCACTAACCACGGCGAACTCGAACGGCGGTGGATTCCGCTACGACCACGATTTCGCGCCGCGCGTGTTTGGATTCGGGAGCGCCGACTTCTTCAACAACTCGCTGCAAAATCTGGATCTCCGCTACATTCTGGGAGGCGGCATTGGCTACCACGCGATCAAGAAACCCAACACGACTCTTGATCTTCTTGCCGGCATTAACTACACGCATGAAAGCTTCTCGGATTTGATGCAAACGAATCCGAGCCCGCCACCGGTTACGCTCTTTTACAACCACTCGGATAGCACCGCAGCTTTGACCGTGGGTGATACTTTCAGCCATAAGCTGGGAAAGAACAGCGTATTGACGCAGAGCCTGCTGCTCTACCCGAGCTTCAGCCAAGTCAATATTGCGTTTCCTGGCGCTACGCCCGACGATGTGCGCATTTTGCGCGGAGCATTCAACCTCGGAGTGGTCACCAAGCTCCACAAGTGGCTGGGCTGGCAGGTGACACTGGCGGACGTATTTGATAATCATCCGCTGGCTTCGACGCCTCCGATCGAGAGGAACGACATCACGCTGGCAACCGGGCTGAATATTTCATTCGCGCACTAACTGCCTGATTTTTCTGGAGGCCGGGCTGAGGCGCCCGGCACTCCAGGCAGCGGCGCGCCGCTCTCGGCAGTTTGTTATCCTAGCGGCGTGCCGCGCACCTTTCTGATTGACACCGATACAGCTTCCGATGATGCCGTGGCCTTGATCATGGCGCTGCGTGCGCCTGACGTTCGCGTGGCCGCGATCACTACGGTCGCTGGAAACGTGCCCGTTGCGCAAGCCACTCGCAACGCGCTTTACACGGTCGAACTGTGCAGGGCGGAAGCGGGCGGGGCGGATGTTCCCGTTTATATGGGTGCCGGCAAGCCGCTGCTGCGTCCTTATGAAAGTGCGCAATGGTTTCATGGGCGCGACGGGCTGGGAGATCACAACTATCCGGCTCCCCGGCAAGCGGCGGCTGGCGGACACGCCGTCGATGCCATTATCGATACCATCGATGCGAATGATGGGATCACGTTGGTCACGTTGGGTCCGCTCACGAACGTTGCGCTGGCTCTAGCAAAGAAGCCGGAGATCGCTGCCAAAGTTGGACGGTGCGTGGTGATGGGCGGAGCGCCTTGCTGTGAGGGCAATGTCACTCCCGCGGCGGAGTACAACATCTGGGTCGATCCTGAGGCCGCCGCCATGGTGATGCGCAGCGGATTGCCGGTGGAACTTGAAGGTTGGCACCTGTGCCGGGGAGACGCCGTACTTCGTGACGACGATATCGCGCACGTTCTCGGATTCAACAACCCAGTCGCGAGGTTTGCCATCGAGTGCAACAGCCACGCGCGCCATGCACTCAAAGTGCAAACCGGCGAAGACGGTATTTGTCTGCCCGATCCGGTAGCGATGACGATTGCGCTGGACGCCAGCGTGGGAACGGATTGGAGCGAGCACCACGTCGAGGTCGAAACTCAGAGCGAGTTAACCCGGGGCATGACCGTCGTCGACCGTCTGAATGTGGCGGCGGACGAACGGAACCGGGCGGTTTGGGCGCCATTGCTCGGAACGCGCAAGGCGAAAGTCTGTTGGACGATCGATAACCGGCGCTGGAAAGAGGCGCTGTTCTCGGCGCTGCGCTAGCGAGTGTGTGGTGACGGGGCGCTGCCTGCCGCATGAGCGGCGCCGAAGGGCGCGGTTAGATTGGGCGTCTGATATATTTGCCTCTCCCGGAGGTATGCATGTCGCGAAATGTACGCTGTGGCCTCATTCAGGCGAGCACTCCGCTATCCACCGACCGGCCATTGGCCGAGATCAAGAAAGCGATGATCGACAAGCATCTTAGGCTGATCGATCAGGCGGCTAAGAAGAAGGTGCAGATTCTTTGCCTGCAGGAACTTTTCTACGGCCCTTATTTCTGCGCAGAGCAGGATGTTCGCTGGTACGACCTGACCGAGCGTGTGCCGGAAGGGCCGACAACCAAACTTATGCAGAAGGTCGCGGCAAAGCACCGCATGGTGATGGTGGTGCCGGTGTATGAAGAGCAGATGCCGGGACTGTACTTCAATACGGCGGCGGTGATCGATGCCGACGGGAAATACTTGGGGAAGTATCGCAAGCACCATATTCCGCACGTGCATCCGGGGTTCTGGGAGAAGTTTTATTTCACGCCGGGAGATTTGGGGTATCCCGTGTTTGAAACCAAGTATGCGCGCGTCGGAGTTTATATCTGCTATGACCGGCATTTTCCGGAGGGGGCGCGGGTTCTGGGATTGAACGGCGCGGAGATTGTATTTAATCCTTCGGCTACGGTGGCGGGGCTCTCGGAATATTTATGGGAACTGGAACAGCCAGCGCATGCCGCCGCTAATGGATACTTCGTGGGAGCTATCAATCGCGTGGGGCGGGAAAAACCCTGGAATATCGGCGAATTTTACGGGAAGAGTTATTTCTGCAATCCGCGCGGAAAGATCGTGGCCCAGGCGAGCCGGGATAAAGACGAAGTGCTGGTGGCTGAGCTTGATCTGGACATGATTCAGGAAGTTCGGCGGGTGTGGCAGTTCTATCGCGACCGGCGTCCGGAGACTTATGGGGCGCTGACGACCCAGACGGGGCAGACGGCGGCGGATTAGTGAGTCAATCGATAAGTTCTTAGTAACTCGACATGTGTGGCAACCAGGCACTGAGTTAGACATACTGCCAGCAAATACATAGGTCCTTCGCTCCGCTCAGGATGACAAACCAGTGGAGATGATGACAACCAGTGGAAGACGATGACAAAGCAGTGGAGATGGTGACAAACCAGCGAAGATGACGACAAAACGGTGAGGGCGTGGTCATCTTTCAAAAGCGCGTTGCAGGTCTTACTGCGTTGGCGCTCAGCCGCTTTGTGGGGCGGGCCCGGCGGGTTGCGGGATTGCCGGGCGCGGTCAATGTGCTGGTAACTTCGAGTTCGGAGATGAAAGCTCTTAACCGGCGTTTTCGCGGGAAAAATCAGGCTACCGACGTGCTTTCTTTTCCTGCCGAAGGGGATGCGCGAAAGCATTTTGCCGGGGAGATTGCGATTTCCGCGGAGATTGCGGTCAGGAACGCCTTCGCGCTCGGACATTCTCCGGCAGAAGAAATCAAGATTCTTGGGTTGCACGGACTGCTGCACCTGCGGGGTTACGATCATGAGTGCGACAATGGAAAGATGGCTCGGCGCGAAAAACAGCTGCGGGCAAAACTTGGGCTACCGGCGGGATTGATAGAGCGCGCCGCGCGGGGTAAACGCGAATCATGATCGGCGTCGGCATCGCTCTCGTACTGCTGTTTGGGCTGCTGACGCTTGTCTCCTATGTCGATCGGCTCTATCAGGAGATCGGGAAATTTCTCTCCCGCGATTTTCAGGACAATATTGATGCCTTCGAACAAATCGTCGAGCCGCGGCTCAAAGTAACTCGGGCGCGCGCGTCGCTCTCCATGGCAATTCTCACGCAACTCGTCACCGCCTCCATTGCCATGATCGTCGGGTTCACGGTTTTTCGCGATCGGGCATGGAGCATCTATGAGGTGCTCGAAGCTACGCTCAGCCTGGTGCTGATTATTATTATTTTCAACCGGCTGCTGCCCTTCGTTTTTTTCTCGCGGTCGAGCGGACGCTGGCTGGGCCACTGGACACCGCTTTTGAGCGTGCTCATCTATCTTGTGCTGCCGATTACGCTCGTGCTGGGATTTTGCCAGTCGGTCGCGTCGCTCACGCGCGAGCATGCCGACGCGCAGCCGGAAACGCCTTCCGAGGCCGTCGATGCTCTGATTGAAGCGGGACAGGAGGAAGGGATCATCCAGGAAGGCGATCGCGAACTGATTCAATCAGTGGTCGAGTTCAGTGGGAAGACAGTGCGCGAGGCGATGAAGCCGCGGCCGGAGATGATCGCGGTGCCGTCGGATTATACGGTCGAGAAGATTGTTGAGTTGCTCAAAGTTCGGCCGCTTTCACGGATTCCGGTGTATGAAGGGTCAATTCATCATATCAAGGGCATTCTGTACACCCAGGATGTGCTGCAGGTTCCGGACTCGGAGGCACACACACGGCCCGTGGGTACGCTGATGCGCAAGGATGTTTACTTTGTCCCGGAAAGCAAGTTAGTCAGTGACTTACTGCGCGAGATGCAGCGGAGTAACATCCGCATGGCGATTGTGGTCGACGAGTATGGAGGTGTAGCAGGCCTGGTTACTATTGAAGACCTGGTAGAAGAAATTGTCGGAGAGATCGGCGACGAGCATGAGAAGGCGCAGGTAGTGCGGGAGAACGATCATTCTTATGTTGTGCCGGGTAATATGGATGTTGACCGACTAGATGAACTCTTCGGGATGAAGCCGGAAGGGCACGAATCATCGACGATAGCTGGGCTGGTGAGCGAACTGGCGGGGCGCATTCCGCAGAAGGGCGAAGTCATCGAGGACGAAGGGCTGAAGTTCGAAGTGCTGGATTCGACCGACCGGCGCGTGGAGCGCGTGCGGATTACGACCGCCGAACCTAAGCAGATGAAGCTGATCTAGTTATCGGTCATCTAGATATTTTCACCTAGCGTAAACTCAACGTGCAGCGGTGGGGGCAATATCCACGCGAAGGCGTGCAGGCAAGCCTTAAGGAGGCGTTCGTGAAATTATGTCCTGCGGTTATTTGTTTCTTACTGGCGGTGCCTCTGCTTGCCCAAACCGAGAGCGCCGCCCCCAAGCTTTCCCCGAAACCGCAGTCCGCAACGGAACCGAGCACTTCTGCGCGCACATCGAAGATTGATCCGGCTAAAGAGGCCGACATTCGAAGGCTACTGGAGTTTTCAGGGGCTGCCCAAGTGACCGTTCAAATGATGGATGCAATGGAGGAGAATATAAGGCCATTGCTGGCAAACTCTTTCCCCCCAGGAGAGTATCGCGAAACGCTGATCGATCTTTTCTTTGCCAAATTCCATGCCAAAGCTGGCGGCCAGCAGATTCTGGATCTGGCGGTGCCGGTTTACGATAAGTACTATTCTGCCGATGAAGTCAAGGCCCTAATAAAATTTTACGAGTCGCCCCTGGGACAGAAAATGGCCTCAACCCAGCCAAAGTTATCCCGGGAGTTGCAAGAAGTCGGCAGGAAGTGGGGCGAAGACTTAGGACGTAAATCGATGCTTGAGGTCTTTGCCGAACATCCAGAGTTTACCACCGCCATCGAGGCGGCGAAAAAGGAAACACAACCGGAGTAAGTTTGAAGATGCAGGCGTCCGGAAAGATCTTCCGCCGACTTTCGATCGTAGCGGGGAATGCGCTGCAACTTGCGGGTCTTGCTGCGGGTTGCATTGCGCTTAGACTGGCGCGATCAACATCCTCAAAGCTGGCTGCGATTGTCGCGATAATCTGCGGATGGATCCTACTTTACTTTTGTTGCCATGGCATTGCGCACTGGGCCGCAGGCCGAATTTTTGGCATTCGCTTCGCGTTTTATACGGTTGGAGGAACGGACCATCCTGAGGGGTATCCCCGCGGCGTGCGGTGGGTGTTTGAGCATCTGCCGTTTTTTGGAGTGCGAACGGAGAAGGCATCGATGCAAGAAGCCAGTCCGGCGGCGAAGGCGATCATGTGGGCAGCCGGCGTTACGTCGTCGGCGGTGGTGCCCACTGCCGGCGCGCTTTATGCGTGGAAGGTGGGCGTGCCGGGGAGTATGCCGTTCGGCATCTTTGCGATCGGTTGGGCGATTGGGACGCTGTCGAGTAAC
Organism: uncultured Acidobacteriaceae bacterium; assembly: GCA_963775845.1. Classification (GTDB taxonomy): domain Bacteria; phylum Acidobacteriota; class Terriglobia; order Terriglobales; family Acidobacteriaceae; genus Acidiflorens. Next base: position 377,643 of record CAVZKN010000004.1, read on the forward strand.
TGGAGGAATGCTACGGGGGACTATGCCAAGGCCCGGCGAGCTTTGCGTGCCCGGTAGTATTTTAGTGGAGTGATGGTCGCAGTGTTTTTACTGCCGGTCTTTTTTACTGCCGGTCTTTGGAAATCCCACTCATCGCAAAGAACGCGATGGGTGGGGCACTTAGCGATAGTGGTCACCCAGCGATAGTGGTCACGCAGTTAATTTTCCCCTACGACGGTCGCTAGAGATGCATCGGCGCTGGTGGCAGCTGTGCTCCAAACCACACTGTCGGCGGCGTTCCCCAACGCGCCCCAGACTACGCTGAAGCCCGATGAAGTGCTGGCGCCCCAGACCACCGAGGTTCCCCAGACTACGGAAGTGCCGGAGACATTCGCGCCCCAGACTACCGATGTTCCCCAAACCAGCGACGATCCCCAGACCACGGAACTGGCTGGGACTGTTGCATTGCCGTTGGTAAGAGTAACTTTGCCGGTCGAGGAGTTATAGGATGCGGCCGGTGACAAGGCCGCTCCCAGCTTGTTCGGCGGGTTGTTCTTGCTGGCCAATGCGGCCGCTATGTCGAGGTATCCCGCGCCGACGGTGAATATGTCGTAATACGCTGTGTAGGTTTGTCCGGTCGTCGGATCGGTTGCGATCGTTGAGGCCGGGAAGGTCTTGTAGGCCGTCGCCATCAGAATGGCTTTGATCTGATCCGGAGACAAGTTCGGAGTTTTCTGCAGCAGCAGGGCCACCGCGCCGCTCACCGCCGGAGTTGCCATGCTGGTGCCGCTCAGGGTGAAGTAATTGCTGGAGTAGCCGGAAACCAGGTTGCCCGGGTACTCGCTCTTCAGTGTGCCGGTCGCGGCGATTGAAGTCACTTCGTTTCCCGGAGCCACGATGTCGGGCTTGACTACGTGGTCGTAGGTGGTTGGACCCTTCGAGCTGTAGCTGGCGATCTGGTCGTCGGTGCGGGTCAAGGTCCCCATGGCCTTCATGGCTCCAACGGTGATGACGAAAGGATCGTTGCCGGGGGCGGCCACGGTTCCGTAACCGTTGCTGCCGTCGACGCTGATGCGGCCATAGTTGCCGGCGGCTACGACGACTACGATGCCTGCCTTCCAGGCGGATTCGACGGCCTGACAGAGAGGATCGTTGACGTAGCTCTCGAAAATTCCGCGACCTAATGAAAGGTTGATGATCTTGACGTTCTGCGAAGCTTTCAGTGTGATGGCCTCCTGGATGGCGGCGATCACGCTGCTATCAGTTCCGCCGCCATTCTGGTCGAGCGCGCGTAGATCGATGAGGTAGGCGCCGGGCGCAACGCCGGTATAGGCGCCGCCCGACATGTAGCCGTCGCCGGCGAGGATTCCGGCAACGTGAGTGCCATGACCGTAGTTATCGGCCACCAGCGGGTTGCCCATGTAATTGGCGGTTCCGGAAAAATCCTGGTGATAACGCACACGCACAAAACCCGAACCGGTAGTGGCAGTGAAGAAATCGGAATTGTTATTGATGCCGCTGTCGATGACGGCTATGCCAATCTGGTTTCCGGTCAAGCCCGAGGACCAGGCGGTGCTGGCGTTGATGGCGGCGTTGGTGTATTCGTCCATGGCCTGCACGGGATGATCGACGCTCACGTGCGCAACATCGGGATCGTTTTCAAGAGCGGCGAGCGCGTTGACGGGAAGCGTGAAGGCTGCGCCTTTGATTACGTCGAGCTTGTGGCCCATGCGTCCGCCATTGTTCTGGACACGGGCGAGAGTTTCGGTCTTGGGTGAATCTTTGTAGGTAACTATCACTTTAACGGTCTTGTTTCCACCGAGGCCTTGACGCGCCTGAGAGAGTTCGTGGTTCAGTTCGGCGGCGATGCGCGGCGAAAGCGGGGCCGGTTGTGCCATCTCGACTCCGTCCCACAGTTCGGCGAAAGCCATCGTGGCGACCATGAGTTCGGCGACGATGATCAGGGCTAATACTGCCAAGCGTCTGCCCCACGCAGCGCCGTGGCGTTGTTCGCGATTAGTTGGCTTTCGAGTTTTGCTGGCCTGATTCATAGAAATCACTCGTGCTCGCAATTAACATTGCATCGGGAATGCCAATCATTTCCAGGTGCAAGTCATTGAATTGACTGGGCGGTCGCGGGATTGTTCGACGCGGCTTTCGGGCCAAGCTGTCCCGCGCGAGCGGGTTGGGCCATTTTGTCCCGTGGACTCCCGATACCGCTCGGCAGGCACGCGGCGGCATTCAGCAGAAAACCTAGTACCCTATCCTTATGTCTTTTCACTCTGGATTTGTGTGCATTCTCGGACGGCCTAATGCGGGCAAGAGCACTCTGCTGAATGCGCTGGTGGGGGAGAAGCTGGCCATCATTTCACCCAAGCCGCAGACGACGCGCAATCGCATTCTGGGAATTATCAATGTGCCGAAGCAGAAAGGACGCGATGCGGGGCAGATCGTGCTGATTGATACTCCGGGAGTGCACCGGTCGGGCTCGTCGCTGGGGCGCAAGATGATGGCGGAGGTGCGCGAGGCGCTGGAGGGGTGCGATCTGATCTTGCTGATTGCCGATGCCAAGAGGAAGTGGGACCGGGACGACGAACTGGTGCTCGACATGGCTAAGAAGTCGGGAACTCCGGCGTTTTTGCTGCTGAATAAAATCGACCTGCTGGCGGACAAGAGCAATCTGCTGCCTTTGATCGCGCAGTTTCAGACGCTGCACTCGTTTGCCGAGATTGTTCCGATTTCGGCGCTTAAGAAGAAGGGCCTGGATGAATTGCTGAAGTGCGTTTTGAAGGCCCTGCCGCAGGGGCCGCGCTATTTTCCGGAGGACCAGATTACCGACCAGCCGGTGCGCTTCATGGCGGCGGAGTTAATTCGCGAGCATGTGCTCATGCAAACGCATGAGGAGGTTCCGCATGCGGTTTCGGTGCTGATCGAGCAGTTTGAGGAGAGTCCCCGTCTGACGCGGATTGCAGCGGTGATTTATTGCGAGCGGGAGGGGCAGAAGGCGATCCTGCTGGGCAAAGGCGGGCAGATGCTGAAAAAGATCGGAACTGCGGCGCGGCTGGATATCGAGAAGATGGTACGGACGAAAGTGTTCCTGGAGTTGTTCGTCAAGATCAAGGCGGGGTGGAGGGATTCGCGAACGTTTGTCGAAGAGTTGGATTGGCGGCGGCAGATGCAGCAGATCGGCGGGGCGACGGAGGAGGGTTCGTGAGGGGACGAGAATTGTGGTGGATTCCCGCTCATCGCAAATTACGCGATGAGTGGACACTTGGCGGTTGCATAGGTCCTTCGCTTCGCTCAGGATGACAATCATTCATAGGTCCTTCGCTTCGCTCAGGATGACAATCATTAAAGATATGAAGCATGGATGCAACGTTCCGGGAGGTTCGCGTGCTTAGCTCGGGTGGGCTACGCCTGGAATCAAGTTGCATCTCGGGCGGGGAATCCCTAGAATCTGTCAGCGTCTTCCTGCATCTCACTACTTAAGGTGCGGGAGCTTGGCCTCTCGCAAACTTATGACAGACATTTCCTCATCTTCCGGACGGCCTCCGCAATCGTGTGACTTCCACGCGGAGAAGCTGGATCTCAAGCTCAGCGTGACTTTGGCGGCGGACCGGGATGCGGTGGACCCGGTGGTCCGGAGCGTGATGCAGGTGGTGCGGGATGTTCGTTGTGCTCCCGGGCGGGAGGACGACATTGAGCTGGCGCTGACGGAGGCGCTGGCGAATGCGGTGGTGCATGGGGCGAAGAGCGATCCGTCAAAGATTATCGAATGCGACGTGGCTTGCGATGGGCAGAGCGGCATTCTGATCGTGGTGCGCGATCCGGGGCCTGGGTTTGATCCATCGCAAATTGCGAATCCGTGCCATGGGGAGAATATTTATTCCAATCATGGGCGCGGAATTTATCTGATCAATCAGCTGATGGATGAAGTCCAGTTTCATAAGAACGGGACTGAAATTCATATGCTGAAGAGATAGCGGCCGCGGAGTGCAGGCGAACAGCAGGTCCTTCGCTTTCGCTCAGGATGACAAATCAAATTCTTGGAATAACGACTGCTTCCCCGGGATGACACTTCTTATTCCTGGTCCCAAGCTACATTTCGTATTTCTTCATTAAATGGCGGAAGGAACGGTAGGAGACGCCTAGCACATCGGCGGCTCTTACTTGCACGCCGTTGGTTTGGCCTAGAGCAGCTTGCAGAAGGCCGCGCTCGATTTGGGCGACATAATCTTCCATGTTTACACCTTCGGGCAGGACTGATCCAGCCGGGATGCTCATTCCGACTGGCATCGGGAAGGCGCTCTCTGCTCCAGCGGCTACGGCTCGCGCTTTGGCTCGTTCGACCGGCAATTCCACGTGAAGTTCGCTCGTTGCTTCTAGAGCTACAGCGCGTTCGATGGTGTTTTCGAGCTGGCGGATGTTGCCCGGCCAGTCATAGCCCGTCAGAGCTTCGAGCGACGCGGCTTCTACTCCGTGGATGTTTTTGCCGGCGCCCGGCGCGTATTTCTTCAGGAAATGATTGGCCAGGAGCGGTACATCTTCGCGGCGCTCGCGCAGGCCGGGGACGCGGATGGGAATTACGTTGAGACGGTAGTAGAGGTCTTCGCGGAAGGTGCCGTCGGAGACCTGGCGGTCGAGATCGCGGTTGGTGGCGGCGATGACGCGGACATCGACGGGAATTTCGGTGGTGCCGCCAACGGGGCGGACAGTGCGCTCCTGCAGGACGCGGAGAAGTTTGACCTGCATGGGCATGGTCATCTCGCCAATCTCGTCGAGAAAGATGGTGCCTTGATCGGCGACTTCGAAGAGGCCGCGGCGGTTCTGATTGGCTCCGGTGAAGGCGCCTTTGACGTAGCCGAAGAGTTCGCTTTCGAGCAGCGTTTCGGGGAAGGCTCCGCAGTTGACGGAGACGAAGGCCTCGGCGGCGCGGGGCGAGCAGGTATGGACGGCGCGGGCGACTAATTCCTTGCCGGTTCCGCTTTCGCCGTAGACGAGGATGGTGCTGCTGGTTCCGGCCACGGTGCGGATGGTCTGCTTTAATTTTTCGAGGGCGGGGCTGGCTCCGATGATATTGGCCAGCGAGCTGCGGGCGGCGGCGTCGCGGCGCAGGGCAAAATTCTGGCGGCTCAGCGAAGCTTTGGTGAGGGCGCGAGCTATGGCCAGCTTGATTTCGTCGACGAGACCAGGACCTTTGCGGATGTAGTCGGATGCGCCTCCGGCTTTGACGGCTTGCACGGCGGCTTCGTAGTCGTCGACGGCGGTCATGAGAATGACGGCGGAGTCGGGCGAGATCTGGTGCGCGTGGCACAGGACTTCCACGCCATCGACCTCGGGCATTTTGATATCGGTGACGATGACGTCAAAGATGGCGCAGTCGATCTTGCGCTTGGCGTGTTCGCCTCCGGTAACGGTTTCGACCTTGTGACCGTCGCGGCGCAGGGCGATGTCGAGCAGTTCGCAGATGGAGCGCTCATCGTCGCAGACGAGAATGTTACCCACGGGAGGCTCCTTCGGCGGCCAGCGCTGCTCTGGCGCGCTCTGGGGCGGAATGCTTTGCTAAGGCGTTGGGTTGATCGAGAGCCTGGGCTTCGTCGTTATCCATATCCATGCGACGGAGCCGGAGGACGAAGCTGGTGCCTTTGCCGAGTTGCGAGCGGGCCCAGACTTTTCCTTCGTGGGCTTGCACGATCTGATAAACGATGGCGAGGCCGAGCCCGGTGCCTCCCTGGAAATTGGATTGGAAGGGCTCGAAGATCTTTTCGGTCTGCTGCGGGTTAATGCCGGGGCCGGTGTCGGAGAAGCTCATCTCCCAGTCCTGGGCGCGTTCGGTGAGGGCTACGGTTAAGCTTCCGCGGATGGGCGCTGGTGAGTCTGCCGGCGCCGATGGAGTAGCGCTGGCCGGGACAGGCACAGACGTCCGACTCCCTACAAGATCAGTGTTGGTCATGGCGCGCACGGCGTTTTCGGCGAAATTCCAGAAGACCTGTTTCAGCTTGTCGCCGTCGGCCAGCACCCAGGCTTCGGACTTCTGAAAGGTGCGATTGATCTGGATGCCCGCGTTTTCTGCGGTGAGACGGTGCTCGAGGAGGGTCAGGGTATCTTCGAGCAGCGGGACCAGATTCACACGATTGAAGCGATACTGCTTGCCGCGTGAGTAGGCGAGGAAATCGGTGATGATGTTGTTGAGGCGCTCGGACTCGCGGATGACGATCTGGAGCAGGTGACGCTCGTCGGGATTAAGGCTGGGCGCATCCGACAGCATGGCGACCGAGCCCGCGATCGAGGTCAGGGGATTGCGGATTTCGTGGGCGATCGCGGCCGCGAGGCGTCCGACGGCAGCCAGGCGATCCTGCATGCGAACCTCGCGCTCAAGACGGCGAATTTCGGTGAGATCGTCGAAAGAATAGACGAAGCCGAGATCGGTGCGCGCGCTGACGTTGAGGGCGGAAACGCGGACGCGAAAAGTTTTGCGGAATCCGTTGCCGGTGGTGTAGCGGACTTCGGCATCGCCATGCCCGGTTCCGAAATGGGGCAAGGGGTCGAGGAAGAAGGCGGCGACGGACTGTCCTTGTAATTCGGATTCGGAAATTTCGAGCAGATGCTGTGCGGCGCGGTTGACCAGGGTGATGCGGCCGTCGAGGCCGGTGGTGATGACGCCTCCGCTCATGGACTGGACGATATTTTCGTGCAGGGCCTGCAGGTTTTCGAGGGCGCCGCTGGCGTCCTTGAGCTGGACATCCACCTGGCGCAGCTTGCTCATGAGCAGGCCGGCCAGATAGGCGATGGCGAAATAGGCGAAGAGGTTGACGAAGATGACGACCTCTAGCGCTTTGAGCTTGGGATGCGAGGTGGAATACGACGGGATCACGAGATAGTAATCGAGTTCGAGGATTGCTCCGAAGAGAATGAAGGCCAAGGCGGCGCAGAGATAGGCCCAAACCCTGGGGAGGAGCATGCACGCGACCACGATGACAAGCGGATAGAGGAAGTTGAGCGAGCTGTCGATGCCTCCGGTGACGTGCACGACGAGCGTGACCATGGCGAGGTCGGAGATGACCTGGAGCAGGGCCTGCAGGCGGTGCTCATGCCATATGGAAACGAGGCCCAGGAAAAAAAGCGAGAGCGCGAACCACAGCGCCATGCCGACGAGAAAAGGCGCAATCGGCAAAGTGCTGGGAGTGAGCTGGATGACGGCGAGCTCGATGGCGAGCAGGACCATCAGGATCAGGATGCGAACCTTGACCAGCCAGTTCAGCCAGTTGCGCTCGTCGGTGATGGGGTGCATGGGGATAGCAGTCAGCTTTCAGCCGTCAGCCCTCAGTCCATTCGTCATTGCCCGCGAGACTCGGGTTTCCCTGATGGCTGATGGCTGCATTTTTTTATCCTGCCAATTTTGAAATCATGGCGAACAGGGGCATGTACAGCGAAATAACGATACCGCCTATGGTTACGCCTAAGAGTCCGATGATGACGGGCTCCAACATTGCGAGCATGTCTTTGGTGGCGGAGTCGACCTCGTCTTCGTAGAAGTCGGCAATTTTCTGCAACATGGAATCCATGGCGCCGGTGGCCTCGCCGACGCCGATCATTTGCGTCACCATGTTGGGGAAGACGCCGCATTCGCGGAGCGGATCGACGATGGTGCGGCCTTCTTCAATGGCTTTGCGGACTTTCATCAGCGCTTCTTCGAGCACAGCGTTGCCGGAGGTGCGGGCGGTTATGGCCAGGCCTTCGAGAATGGGGACGCCCGAGGTGATCAGAGTGCCGAGGGTCCGGGTGAAACGGGCAACGGCAATTTTGCGCAGCAGGTTGCCGAGGATTGGCAATTTGAGCAGCATGGCGTCAAATAAATATCGGCCGCGCGGGTGCTTGCGGATTTGCTTGATGCCGAAGACGAGGCCGACAGAGCCGACGATGAAGAACCACCAGAAATGTCCGATGAAGTCGCTAAGTCCGATGACGATGCGAGTGGGCAGCGGGAGGGCGACACCGAGTCCGACAAAGAGGTTGGCGAAGATAGGCACGACCCATTTGAGAAGTGCGCCGACGATCAGCATGGCCAGCGAGACGACCGATACAGGGTAGATCAAGGCGGATTTGACAGCAGCGCGCAGCTTGACCGCCTTTTCAACGTAGATGGCGAGGCGCTGCAAAATGAGGTCGAGAATACCTCCGGTTTCGCCAGCCTCAATCATGTTGGTGGTCAAGTCGTCAAAGACGGCCGGGAACTGGCGCATGGCATTGGCCAGCGTAGCTCCGCCTTCGACGGTGGTGCGGACGGAAAGCAGCGTTTTCTGGAAGCTGGGATTCTCCTGGTTAGCGCCGAGGATCTCCAGGCACTGGACGAGGGGCAATCCGGCGTCGATCATGACGGAGAACTGGCGGAAGAAGACCGCCACTTCCTTGACCTTGATCTTGGTCGAGCCGAAGGTGGGCATGGAGAATTCCTTGCCTTTTTCGCGGATGGAGCCGGGGGTGATGCGCTCCCGGCGAAGCTGCGCGGCCAGGCCGTCTTTGTTGGCGGCGATGCGCTCTCCCTGGACTTTTTCGCCTGTCGCGGTCTTTCCTGAAAATGTGAAAACCGGCATCGTCTTTCTCCTTAATCAGAACTCAGTCGTCCCTACGGGACTCATGGTTGCGCTTGCTCTTTCCGGCGATGAAGCGCCGGGCTCTTGGCAGTCGTCCCTCCGGGACTGCCCTGACTAATGCGTCCTCTTGATCTTGTGCATATTTGCGCTTACTTTCGTGCACATTTCCGGATCTTTTGCATCGCCGGGGGCTTGCGTATTGCTACGTATCATCTCTTTACTGTCGCTGTTCCTTTGCCCAACGGGGTGGGATGGCTGCGGTGTGTCAGGCCTGCGCCGCGCGAAATCATTTCCTGCAATTCATCCTGGTTGCTGGAACGGGTCAGCGCCATCTCGAGAGAAATCTGTTTTTCGAAATAGGCGGTCGCCAGCGACTGGTTGAAGGTCTGCATGCCGTATTTTTCCTGGCCGGATTGCATGGAGGAATAAATCTGGTGAATCTTGTCCTCACGAATGAGGTTCCGGACGGCGGCATTCGGAACAAGGATTTCCATGCACATGGCGCGTCCCTTGCCGTCGATTCGGGGCAACAGGCTTTGACACATGATGCCTTCGAGCACCAGTGAAAGTTGGGCCCGAATCTGCGATTGCTGGTGCGCGGGGAACACGTCGATGACACGGTTAATAGTGGACGATGCGGAGTTGGTGTGTAACGTGCCGAAAGTGAGGTGTCCGGTTTCCGCGATGCGCAGGGCGGATTCGATGGTTTCGAGGTCGCGCATTTCGCCGATCAGGACGACGTCGGGGTCTTCACGAAGCGCGGCGCGCAGAGCATCGGTGAAGCTCTTGGTGTCAGAGTGCACCTCGCGCTGGTTGACGAGGCAATTCTTGTTCATGTGCACGAACTCGATAGGGTCCTCGATGGTGAGGATGTGTTCGTGGCGCTCGGTGTTGATCTTGTCGATCATGGCGGCGAGCGTCGTCGATTTTCCTGAACCGGTCGGACCGGTCACGAGGACCAGGCCGCGTGGTTTGTCGCACATCTTGCTGACCACCGGCGGAAGGCCGAGCTGGTTGAACGATTTGATCTCGAAAGGAATCAGACGGAAGACGCAGGCCGAAGCTCCGCGCTGGTTAAAGACGTTGGCGCGGAAGCGGGCGAGACCTTTCAGGCCGAAGGAAAAGTCGAGCTCCAGCGTTTCTTCGAAGCGGTGCTTCTGCGAATCGGTCATCACGCTGTAGGCCAGTTGCTTGGTTTCAGCGGGCGTTAACTGTGGCAGATCTAACGGCACCAGATGGCCGTGCACGCGAATTTGTGGCGGCGAGTTGGTGGTGATGTGGAGGTCGCTTCCTCCCATCTCCAACATGCGGCGGAGCAGATCGCTTAGTGAGAGTGCCATAAGTTTCTTCTTTTCTTCCGTGGTTCTGGTTTCAACTTCAGCTACGTCCTTCTTGGTACGCCGGTCGCAATTCGCCAGACGGAAAGCGAAGGACGAACGGCGAACGGCTATTCTTAGTGGATCGTTTCGCGAGCCACTTCTTCGAGCGTGGTCCAGCCTTGCGCTACCTTGATCAAGCCGCTGCGGCGCAAGGTGATCATGCCTCGTTCAATTGCTTTCTTCTTCAGTTCGACGGCGGAGGCGCCGACCAGAACCAGTTCGCGGATCTCGTCGTCAACCTCCATCACTTCGTATAAACCGGTGCGGCCTTTGTAGCCGGTCTTGTTGCAGGTGGTGCAGCCTTTGCCCTTCATGATCTGCACAGTCTTCGCCTCTTCGGGTGTATAACCTTCATCGATCAAGGCCTGCGGCGGCACATCCACGGGCTCGGCGCAGCCTTTGCAAATACGGCGCACGAGGCGCTGGGCGCAGATCAGGTGGACCGACGTCGCCACCAGGAAAGGTTCGATTCCCATGTTCATGAGGCGCGTGATGGTTTCGGGCGCGCCGTTCGTGTGCAGCGTAGATAAGACCAGGTGTCCGGTGAGAGCGGCTTTGATCGCGATTTCGGCGGTTTCAAAGTCGCGAATTTCGCCGACGAGAATAATGTTGGGATCCTGGCGGAGGAAGGCGCGGAGAGCGGTGGCAAAGTTTAGGCCGATCTGCTCCTTCATCTGGACCTGGTTGACGCCGCCGAGTTGGAATTCGACAGGATCTTCGGCGGTCATGATGTTGGTGTCGGGTTGATTGAGGCGCGAGATGGACGAGTAAAGTGTGTTGGTTTTGCCGGACCCGGTGGGGCCGGTGACGAGCACCATGCCGTAGGGCTTGAGGATGGCCTTTTCGAATTTAACCAGCGACTCGGGCTCAAAGCCCAACTTGGTCATGTCGAGGCGCAGGTTTTCTTTGTCGAGCAGGCGGAGCACGATTTTCTCTCCCCAAAGAGTGGGCAGGGTGGAGACGCGGAAATCGAGCTGCTTCTTCTTGCCGGCGATGTTCATCTTCAGCATGATGCGGCCGTCCTGCGGCAGACGCTTTTCGCTGATGTCGAGTTTGGCCATGATCTTGAGGCGCGAGACGATGGCGTCCTTAAGCTTGAGCGGCGGATTCATGATGAGCTGCAGGATGCCGTCTACACGGAAGCGTACGCGGAATTCCTTTTCGTAGGGCTCCAGGTGAATGTCGCTGGCGCCGCGCTTTACGGCGTCGGTGAGCACCAGGTTCACAAGCTTGACGATCGGAGCTTCATCGGCCGCTTTTTCCAGTTCGCGGAGTTCGAGTTCGTGCTCTTCGGCCTGCAGTTCGATGTCGCCAGCATCGCCGACCTCGTTGATCGACTGCATGACCTGCTCGAGTTCTTCTTCTTTGGAAGTGCCGTAGGCTTTATCGATGCCCTCGACGATAGAGCTTTCGGAGGCGACGACCGGCTCGATGTTGAAGCCGGTCATGAATTTGATATCGTCCATGGCGAAGACATTGGTGGGGTCGACCATGGCGATGGTGAGCGAAGCGCCGACTCGGCTGAGCGGCAGGATCTGGTAGCGCTTGGCGGTTTCGAAGGGAATCAGCTTGACGACGGCGGGGTCGATTTCAAAATAGGAAAGATTGATGGCGGGCACACCGTACTGGCGCGAGAGAAAGTTGGTAACATCCTCATCGGAGAGGAAGCCCAACTTCACCAGGGCGGAGGCGAGGCGAGTGTGCGACTCCTTTTGGAGTTTGGTCGCCTCTTCCAACTGTTCCGGGGTAATGACCTTTTCCTTGACTAACAGGTCACCCAGCCGCTGAGACATATCTCTCCTGTACTATCGCGAAGAGTCAAAGCGAACCCGCTGATTTTGGTAGAGATCAGAAGGACGCTTTCGCACTGACACAAATTGTCAACCCAATGGGAATTCCGCAAAAGTAACTTCGGTACCTGTACTTGGCGGGAAACGACGGTTTATGGCGGAGATCGCCGGTTTTTGTGCCTGAAATTCATGGTGTGACGAAGATCACAACGCGACCGACCATGATCTTCCGTGTCGCCGATGGTGCTTTCATCGTGGGAAGGGCGAGGGTTGTGCATGGGTTCACCTGGAACAGCAGCTAAAATTGGGTCGCGGTATGTGGCGCGCGTGCCGAGGTTTTCGCGATCGATGAGCAACATTAACGAAAGATTAAATTCGGTTGCGGTGCGCGCTTACTACGACGCGCTGTATTCAGCTTGGGGACGGCAGCATTGGTGGCCAGCACGGTCACGATTTGAAGCGATTGTGGGAGCCTACCTCACGCAGAACACGGCGTGGACCAATGTTGAGAAGGCACTCAAAAATTTGCGACGGGCGCAGGTTTTGAGCGTGTGCGGAATCCGCGAGACGCCTATCGCTAAGCTGGAACGATTGATTCGGCCCTCGGGTTACTTCCGGCAGAAGACGCGGCGGCTGAAAATTTTCGTCAAATTTCTCGATGCACAATATGGCGGATCGCTGACACGGATGTTCGGGCAGCCTACGTGCGCGCTGCGCGAGCAACTGCTGGCGCTGAATGGTGTGGGGCCGGAGACGGCGGACTCGATTCTTTTGTATGCCGCGAACCATCCCGTGTTCGTGGTGGATGCTTATACGCGACGAATCTTCGAGCGGCACGGAATTGTTGAGAGCGATGCGCCGTATGGAGAGATTCGGCAACTGGTCGAGCGGGCGCTCGGCGGGATTGCTTCGCCCGCGCCCGTCGTGGCCACGACCGGGCCGGCGGGATCTTGCCATAAGCCTTCACGGATGAGCATGGCCGTGCGGAGCGCGCAGGTCCAAATTTTTAACGAGATGCACGGCCTGATTGTGGGCGTGGGCAAGACGTACTGCCTAAAGTCACAACCGCGGTGTGAGCAGTGTCCTTTGCAGAGGTTCCTTCCTGCGGCAGAATGATCGCATTGACATAGTTAACTGGCAGAGCGGCAGGGGAGCCCCTATGACCCTTCAAGGTTACGCGATCAGTATGGCGGCGGCGATGGTGTGTTTCGGATTTGGCGAAGGCCCTCCGCAGCCGACGCTGCGCGAGGCGGCGCAGCACTCTGGAATGCTGATTGGCGCGGCGGTGAGGCCCGCACAGCTTTCTGAAGCCGCTTATGCGTCTACGCTGGCGCGCGAATTCAACATGGTTGAACCGGAAGACGCTTTGAAGTGGGAGGTGGTGCATCCGGAGCGGGAACGTTTTGATTTTTCGCAGGCGGACCAGATTGTGGATTTCGCCCTTCGACATGAGATGAAGGTTCGCGGGCACACTCTGGTCTGGCACCGGCAGAATCCAGCATGGCTGGCAGAGGGAAAATTCACTTCGGGCGAACTGGCTGGAATTCTCGAAAAGCATATCAGGACCGTGGTGGGACATTACCGGGGAAAGATATTCGCCTGGGACGTGGTGAATGAGGGTTTCGACGAAGTGCGGCCGGGGACGTTGCGCAGTACGATCTGGCGCGACCGTCCCGGGATTGGGCCGGAGCAGAGTTACTCCTATATGGAGCGGTGTTTTCGGTGGGCGCATGAGGCCGATCCGGAGGCGCTGCTTTTCTATAACGAGGCCGAGGCCGAGGTTGTGAATGCCAAGTCGGATGCCGTTTACGCCATGGTGCGCGACTTTCGCACGCGCGGCGTGCCGATCGATGGCGTGGGATTTCAGATGCACGTGGCGAATCTGCATGCGGACATTGCTTCGATTTCGGAGAACATCAGACGGCTTACAGCTCTCGGAGTGCAAGTGCATATCACGGAGATGGACGTCGCACTGGCAGTCGATGGCGGTGGAAATGCCCGTGCCGAAGATCTGCGATTGCAGGCGGAGATTTATCGTGGGATTGCGGCGGCTTGTCTTGCCCATCCAGGATGCACGGCGATCCAGACATGGGGATTCACCGACAAATATTCTTGGATCGGGTCGCACTCGAGGCAGACGCAGGGCGGGGCGTTGCCGTTTGATGGGAATTATCGTCGTAAGCCCGCGTATGAGGCGCTGCGAGATGAGTTGGCTTCCCGCCATTAAAGGTGCGCCGAGGACGCCTATAATGTGACTGATCCTTGGGTGCACCGACTCCAATTCGCGAGGAAGCCAAGACCTCCGGCCGGCGGAAGGCGATCATCACGCTGGCGATCTGCGCCTTTCTGCTTCTAGCTATTCTGGTAGGGCAGGCTTCTTTCAATCTGAAATTCATCAGCCCTGACAGCAATCAGGAGCTGTTGTTTTTTGCGGGACTTAGCGGGCTCATTTTCTTTGCCTTCGTCGCGCTGACTCTTGTTCTAGGGCGCAACCTGCTGAAGCTCTACGCCGAGCGGCGGCGCGGAGTGGCGGGCTCCAAGTTTCGAACACGCCTAGTGGTAGTGAGCCTCCTGCTTTCGTTCTTGCCGGTGATCGCCATGTTCTGGTTTTCGTATGGGCTGATGAACCGGTCGATCGATAAATGGTTCTCGCAACCGGTCGAGGAGGTACGGGCGGACACGGCGGCCATGTCGGCTCTTCTCTACGACTATGCGGGAGAGAACGCGGCCTCGGAGGCACAGTCGATCGTGCAGACCGATGAATTCCAGAGAGCGTTGGCCGGAAAGAATTTTGCCGACGTGAACGAAGAGCTGCGAGAGCACTTGCCTACGTTACAGGGTGGATTCGCTCTGGTGCTGGCGAAGGGCAGCACGGTGGCCAGTTTGAATCCTCCGGCGCAATGGCCGGCGATGAAAAATCATTTTCCTTTAGGGCAGGCGTTGCGCGGGGAGCATCCTCATTTTCAGTGGCAGCAGACGGATTACATTGTGGCGGCGGCTCCGCTGCGGGATGACGTGGTGGTGGTGGCGATGCTGCTGCCGCCGAAATTTGCGCAGACGGCCAAACAGATTCAGGACAGCCAGCAGCGTTATATCGAACTGGCGGCGAAAAGGAAGTTGTTCCGCCGGACTTATATTGGATTTCTGCTGCTGCTGACGGTGGTAGTGCTGTTCGCGTCGACCTGGCTGGCGTTGCTGCTTTCGAAGCTGGTGAATCGTCCAGTGGCAGCGCTGGCGGCGGGCACGGAGGCCATCTCGAAAGGCCAACTTGATTATCGCGTCGACATCCGCGCGACCGACGAATTGGCGGAGTTGGTGCAGTCGTTTAACAGCATGGCGCAGCAACTGGAGTCGAGCCGGGAGCAGATTGAGGCATCGAGTCGCGACGTAAGCGCGGCGAATGCGGCGCTCGAAAGCCGGCGGCGATATATTGAAACCGTCCTTGAGAGCATTCCGACAGGAGTGATCTCGATCGATGCTTCGCGGCGGATCACGCTGGCGAATGCGGCTTTCGCGCGCATGTTTTACCTGGAGCAGAGCGAGTATCCGACCCCGGCGGCCCTGGTCAACCTGCCGCTTCGGGAAGTGATCCCGGCGGATGTGCTTTCCGATCTGGAGCCCTTGCTGCGGCGCGCCGATCGAATGGGGATCACGGCGGCCACGATGGAACTGGCGTTGCCGCGGGCACAACTCAATGTGGCAGTGACTGTATCTTCGTTGAGCCGTGCGGCCGAAGGGTTGGGATATGTGCTGGTGTTCGAGGATTTGTCGGACCTGTTGCGAGCACAGAAACAGGCGGCTTGGCGCGAGGTGGCGCGGCGAGTGGCGCATGAGATCAAGAATCCGCTGACGCCAATTGCACTTTCGGCGGAGCGTATTCATCGGCATTTGACGCGGGGCACGGCGCCTGACGCGGCTTCGCTCGAGATCATCCAGACTTGCGCGGCAACGATTCGCGATGCGGTCGAAACGGTGCGACGGCTGGTGGATGAATTTTCGGTGCTGGCGCGTTTTCCGGCTTCGCGTCCGCAGCCGGCGAGTTTAAACCGGCTGGTGGATTCGGCCCTGGCTATGTTTAACGGACGTTTGCAGGGCATACGCGTACGAATGGAACTGGCAAACGATCTGCCGGAGGTGATGGCTGATCCGGAGGCGATCAAGCGGGCGGTGGCAAACCTGGTGGATAATGCCGCGGAAGCTTTGCAGGATGCGACGCTGAAAGAGATCACGATTTCGACTGCACTGGTGGGCAGCCGCGATGCGGTGGAACTGGCTGTGGCCGATACCGGGCACGGCGTTTCGCGCGATGTGAAGGAACGGCTGTTTCTGCCTTACTTTTCTACCAAGCAGCGCGGGACGGGACTGGGGTTGGCGATTGTCAGCAGAATTGTCGAAGATCATCGCGGGTCGATTCGCGTGGAAGAGAATAAGCCGGTGGGCAGCCGCTTTGTGATTGAGTTGCCGGTAGCGGCGGAGACGGTCGGGACTCCGGCGTGAGAAAGCAGTCGTTGGTTGCTAGTCGTTAGTCGTTCGCGAATCTTTGTGTCCGCAAACCGACCGCACGAGTCCGCCCACGACTGACGACTAACGACCGACGACGAACAACTGATTAGAACTATGAACCACATTCTTATCGTCGATGATGAGTCGAGCATTCGCGAATCCTTGCGCGGCATCCTTGAGGATGAGGAATATAAGGTCAGTGTTAGTCCCAGCGGCGAAGATTGCCTGGAGTTACTGCGCAAGACCAGCTTTGACCTTATTCTGCTCGATGTGTGGCTGACGGGCATCGACGGCCTTGAGGTGCTGGAGAAGATTCGAGACATGGATGACCCGCCGGAGGTCATCATGATCTCGGGGCACGGGACGATCGAGACGGCGGTGCGAGCGACCAAGCTGGGCGCTTACGACTTCGCGGAGAAGCCATTGTCGCTGGAGAAGACGCTCATCCTGGTCAAGAATGCGATTGATGCGCGGCGGTTGCGGCATGAGAATCGCGACCTGCGGAAGCAACTGCAATCGAAGAGCGTGATTGTCGGCGACAGCGTTCCGATGAAGGCGCTGCGGCAGCAGATTGCGTTGATGGCTCCGACGAACGGGCGCGTGCTGATTTACGGGGAATCGGGGACGGGCAAGGAGTTAGTCGCGCATGCCATCCACGCGCAAAGCCTGCGCAAGGAGGAAAAGTTTGTGGAGATGAATTGCGCGGCGATACCCGAAGATTTGATTGACAGCGAGTTATTCGGGCATCGTAAGTCGTCGTTTCCTGGAGCCACGGCGGACAAGGAAGGCAAGTTTCAGAAGGCGGATCGCGGGACTTTGTTTCTGGACGAAGTTGGCGACATGAGTTTGAAGACGCAGTCGAAGGTTTTGCGCACGCTAGAGCAGCAAAATTTCAGTCCAGTCGGCAGCGACGACACCGTGACGGTGGATGTGCGGGTGATTGCTTCTACTAATAAAGACCTGGAAGAAGAGATTGCCAAAGGAAATTTTCGCGAAGACCTGTTTTACCGCTTGAACGTGGTGCCGTTTGTGGTGCCGCCGCTGCGCGAACGTAAAGAGGATATCCCTTATCTGGCACGTCACTTTCTTAAGGACTTTGCTTCGGCGTATGGGCGGCGTCCGCGAGAGATTACCGATGACGCGATCGACGCTTTGATGCGATATTCGTGGCCGGGAAATATTCGCGAAGTGCGCAACGTGATTGAGCGCATCGTAATCATGAATCCTACGACGGCGCGCTTTGAGCGGAAGCACCTGCCGCCGCTGGTTCATCGGGATGGCGGCAGGCGGGTGAATGGAGGGGAGGGCTCCACGTTGCATCAGGCGCGGGCGGCTTATGAGCGCGACTACATACTCAAGAAACTCGATGAGAATCATGGCAACGTCAGCCGGACAGCGGAAGTGCTGGGGCTGGAGCGTAGCCACTTGTATCGCAAAATGAAGAGTTTAGGGATTGCGATCAAGGAATAGGGCCGAGAACCCCACTCACCGCAAAAAGCGCGATAAATGGGGCGCCCGCGACCCGACGTCTGCGACCTTTCTGATGTGACTTTCGTCCTTGACTGATACTGCCTACCGGTTATACTCAGGCGTTCTAGTCACCGGATTTCTGCTTGAGGGGGCGTGAATCTGGAGGAGGCAGTACTTTGTGGTTATCATGGGTAGCCCTCATTGTTCCTGCTGGGTCCATGATTCCCATCTGCAGTAAATCTTGTCTTCTTGTGAAGTTACTCAGCGTGTATCCATCTGGGGAGAGATGACTATGTTGCGGTCGCTAAGGTGGCTGGCGGTTGCGTTCGCGGTTTGTATGCTGCTCGGGCGTGAGTCTAGAGCGATTGGATTTCAGCCGGTTTCGCCGGACGAACTGAAGATGACCAGTGATCCGCAGGCGCCGGGCGCGCCCGCCATCATTCTGTACCGGCAGGTGGACCGGGACGACAACATCCATACTCCGCACGAAGACAATTACATTCGCATCAAGATTCTGACCGAGGAGGGGAGGAAGCATGCGGACGTGGAGATTGAGTACGAGAAGGAGCATGAGGACATAGTGGGGATTAAGGCGCGGACGATCCGGCCGGACGGTTCGATTGCGGCCTTTGACGGAAAGATTTTCGACAAGGAACTGGTGAAGAGCAGGGGAATCAAGGTTCTGGCGAAGACATTTACCCTGCCTGATGTGCAGGTGGGGAGCATCATCGAGTATTCCTTCACCACGGATTATCGGGAGTATAACATTTACAACTCCCATTGGATTCTGAGCGAGGAACTGTTCACGAAGAGAGCGCAATTTAACTTAAAGCCTTGTCAGGGGACGAGCTATGACCCTTGGACCGTGAGGTGGAGTTGGCAACGTCTGCCTACCGGGACGAACCCGCCGAAGGAGGGGCCGGACCGGATCGTGCGGATGGAAGCGAGCAACATAACTGCATTCCCGACAGAAGATTACATGCCTCCGGCGAATGAACTGAAGTCGCGGGTGGATTTTGTCTATGAGGAAGGTGTGGTTATTCAGCGGGAGGAAGCAAAGTACTGGAAAGATGTGGGAAAGCAGCGTAACGGGCAATTGGAGAGTTTTGTTGGCAAGCGGAATGCGATGGCGCAGGCGGTTTCTCAGATCGTCGCGGCGAACGATTCTCAGGAGGTGAAACTGCGCAAGATTTACGATCGCGTGCAGCAGTTCCGGAACACAACGTTCGAAGTGCAGAAGACCGAGGAGGAGCAGAAGCGGGCCAAGGAGAAGCAGGAAGAGAATCCGAACGTCGAGGATATCTGGAAGCGAGGGTACGGGAACGGAATCCAGCTGACCTGGCTGTTTCTGGGACTGGCGCGAGCCGCTGGTTTTGAGGCTTATGGATGCTGGGTTTCTGGGCGGAACGAGTATTTTTTCTCGCCCGTTACCCTGCAGGGCTCGAAATTAAATGCAAATGTGGTGCTGGTCAAGCTGAATGGGAAAGACGTCTATTTCGATCCCGGCGGACTGTACACGCCATTTGGAATGCTGGAATGGTCGGAGACGGGGGTTCAGGGGCTGCGGCTGGATAAGGATGGGGGAGGGTGGATTCAGACCACGCTGCCGGAAGCGAAGGAGTCGAGGATTGAGCGGGTGGGGAAACTCAAACTGACGGACACGGGCGATCTGGAAGGCAAGGTGACCGTGACGTACACTGGCCTCCAGGCGATGGGCTACCGGGTCGATAAGCGGCACGCGGACGATGTCGACCGCAAGAAATATCTGGAGGACGAACTGAAGCGCCAGATCGAGGCGGCTACCGAGGTGGAGTTGACTAACAAGCCGGACTGGACGAGTTCGGAAAATCCGCTGGTGGCGGAATTTGATCTGAAGATTCCGGGGTGGGCATCAGGGGCGGGCAGCCGGGTTTTGATCCCCGCGGCGATTTTTACGGCAGGGGAAAAAGGGATGTTTGAACATGCCAACCGGGTGCATCCGATTTTTTTTTATTATCCCTATGAGAAGGCGGATGACGTGACCATCGAACTTCCGGCGGGCTGGAAGGTAGGGAGCGTGCCGCCTGCGCAGGATCAGGGCAACAAGGTGGTCGGGTATGCGTTGAAAGTTGACCCCTCACAGGGATCGCTGCGGTTGACCAGAAAGCTGACCATTGATTTTTGGCTGCTGGATACCAAGTATTACGGAGCATTGCGGAACTTCTTTCAACTGGTGAGGACTGGAGATGGGGAGCAGGTGGTCCTACAGCCGGGAGAGATTCATGCGAGTAACTAAATCAGGAAAACGGCGAACGCTGCTCAGTTGCGTTTTCGTTGCTCTCTTCGCATTGGCGACAGTGCCGAGGGCGGCGGCAGGCGGGGATGCTCCGCAGTGGATGCATTCACTCGTCGGAGTACAGTTGCCGACTTACGACGAGAAGACGAGTGCGGTGTTGCTGTATTCGGAGACGAACGTGGCGGTCTTGTCGGAGAACAAGATCCAGAAGCATGTGCGCGAGGCTTATAAGATTCTGCGGCCGGAAGGACGCAAGTATGGCACAGTCGAAGTCGATTTCAGTCCCAGCAAAAAAATCAATAGCTTCCGGGCCTGGTGCATACCGGCGCAAGGCAAAGACTATGAGGTGAAGGACAAAGAAGCAATCGATGTGGCGGCCCCGGCGGAGGGCGGCTACCTCTTCGAGGACACCAAGTACAAAGTTCTGCGAATTCCGGCGCCGGATCCGGGAAATATCATTGGCTACGAATACGATGTCGAGGAGCAGCCATTCTGGTTGCAAGATATTTGGCATTTCCAGGAACCCGAACCGGTGCGGGAGAGCCATTATTCGCTGCAGATTCCTCCCGGATGGGTGTTCAAGGCCTCGTGGCTAGGGCATGAGGAAGTCAAACCATCCGAGAGCAGTGGAAACCAATTGCAATGGGCGGTGAGCGACGTCAAAGGAATCAGGCCAGAGATGGATATGCCCCCGTGGCGGGGTTTGGCGGCGCAGATGATTGTGTCTTTTTTCCCTTCGGGTGGAACGTCGCGCAAAAATGAGTTTGCAAGCTGGGAGGGCATGGGGAGTTGGTACCAAAATCTGGTTAGCGACCGGATGAATGCCTCCGACGCAATCAAACAGAAGGTCAACAGTTTAACTGCGGGAACGACCGCTACCCTGGCAAAGATGCAAGCGATCGCCGCGTTCATGCAGCACGACATTCGCTACGTCGCCATATCCCTGGGTATCGGCGGCTGGCAGCCACACGCCGCTCCGGATGTCTTCACGCATCGTTATGGAGATTGTAAAGACAAAGCGACGCTGATGCGGACGATGCTGCGCGAGGTGGGTTTGCAATCCTACCACGTAGTTATTAACCATGAGCGGGGCGCGGTTACGCGTGATATGCCCGCCCATCACGGGTTCGACCACGTGATAGTGGCGATCAAGCTGCCGGATGACGTGAAAGATTCCTCCCTGATTGCGACCATGCAACATCCGAAGTTGGGAAGAATCCTTTTTTTTGATCCCACGGACGAAGTCACGCCGTTTGGTGAGATTCGAGGTGAGCTGCAAGCTAATTACGCGTTGCTGGTGATGCCCGAAGGCAGTGAACTGGTCGAGTTACCGCAACAACCCTCGGCGATGAACAGTATTGAGCGCGTAGGTAAGCTGACGCTTGACGAGCAGGGAATGCTGAAGGGCGAGGTCACCGAAGTGCGCCTGGGAGACCGCGCTGCATCCGAACGATGGCGATTGCGCACGGTGACCAAGAGCGAAGATCGGATCAAACCGATTGAAAATTTGCTGGGAGGATCGCTGTCTAACTTTCAAATTACGAAAGCCAGCGTCATCAACTTTGACCATACCGATCAGCCATTTGGTTTCAAGTACTCCTTCCAAGCCAGCAACTACGCCAAGAATGCGGGGAACCTGTTACTGGTGCGGCCGCGCGTGCTGGGGAGTAAGTCTTCGGGGGTGCTGGAGACGAAGGAGCCGCGGCGGTTTCCTTATGAATTTGAAGGGCCGCTGCGCGATACCGATAGCTTCGAAATTGCGCTGCCGGTGGGATATCAGATCGATGAGTTGCCGCCTCCGATGGATGTGGACTACAGCTTTGCCAGCTATCACAGCAAGACCGAGGCGAGCGGCCAGACGTTGCGTTACACGCGCAGCCTGGAGATCAAGGAGCTTAGCGTTCCGGTCAGCAAGATGGACGAGCTAAAAAAATTTTACCGGATGATTGCATCCGATGAGCGGAACACGGCGATTCTGAAACCGGTTGAGGTCGGTAAGTAATCTGACAACCCCACTCATCGCAAACGTGCGCGATGAGTGGGGCACCCTGATTTCATTCTTTTATCCACCATCTACTTCGAATCGATTACGCCGAACGTGCCGGCTAGATTGCCGTGGGGGCCGGCGGCGAAGAAGAGTTGGTTGGTGCGGCCGTTGTTGGCCGAGCCTCCGCCGAATTCGATTCCCCAGAGTTGATCGATCACGATTGGTTTGCCGGCCGTATCCTTTATTGTGCCTACGAACTGGCCGGTCTCAAGATTGAAGGCATTGATGGTGCTGTGGTTGGTGTTGTTTGCGACCAGGAGAGTGTTGCTCAGCTTGCCGAAGTTTTTGGGCGCCACGGCGAATCCCCAGGGCTGGTTCAAGGGCTTGCCCTGCGCTAGCGTTTTTACGAATGTCCCGTCTTCGCGGAAGATGTCGACGTAGCCTCCCGGAGCTTCGTCGGCTTGCGCGAAGGCGACATAAACGAGTCCGCCGATATCCTGGATGCCGAAAGGCACGTTACCTGCCGGCAGTGAGCTGTCCGTGAACGAGGTCACCAGGTTGAAATTTCCGTCGTACACGTCAACCTTGTTGTTCCAGTTGTCGGCGGCGTAGAGATAATTTCCCGTCGCATAGTTGGTAATGGCGAGAGCGGTATAGATAGCGCCTGACGCGGAGTTATCCACGGCGATGATCGCGTCGTTGGCATTCGAGCCCGGAGCCCAGCCGCTGATGGTCCCGTCCAACGTGGCGAACAGGAAGAACGCCTGATTTCCCTGGACCTTAAACTCGCCCTTGGATCCGTTGAAGACGATGCCAGTCGGCGAACCTGGGCCGGAACCGCTTTCCGAGGGAACCACGACTTGCAGGCCCTGCTTGACTCCCTTGCCGTTGTAAAGTGTCGACCAGCCGGAGCCTTGATCGCTGACCCAGAAAGGGCCACCGCCACTGCGAGCGAGTCCCCAGGCGTTTACCAGCAATGGATCGGTGTGGGTTGCCATTCCTACCTGATTGGAAACGAGATTCTTGAGTTGATATTGGGCGAGGGCGCCGCTGGAGACGAAAATTACCGCCAGCCCTAAGCAAACCGTGAAAGCTGCTTTGTGACGCTGCATAGACTCCTCCTTGGAAGATGCGAGCGGGAGCGGTGAGCAATCGGTCGCGAAGCGAAACGGCGTGCAACGATCTGCTGCTCCTGCTGGTAATGAATGCTAGCCCTGGAGCGGATTAAGGGTTGTCAACGGAGTGTCAAGCGTTTGCACATTTCTTGTCGCGTAACGGTTTCGACGTGGGAGCCGGGTAACCTATGCGCGGATTACGTTCGGCGCGGAAGAACCATAGGCCATTCGCCGTGTCCTAAAGCTTTACGGCGTTGCGCCGATACCCCAGACAGCCGGAAGTTGAATTCCACCTGCCGGGGACCGAGTTCCAGGAGTGACGTATGAGTGTGGGAGCGATTTCAGCCGCGAGCCTCAGCCAGTATGTTCTTTCGACCAGCAACGCGACCCAGTTGCAGCAGACTTTGCTCAATCTGCAAAGCACTCTTTCATCGGGGGACTTGACCGGCGCGCAGTCGGCTTTTGCGACGCTGCAGAAACTGAACTCAAATCTGGCGACGGCAAGTGGGAGCAGTGTGTCGAGCAATTCTCAGCTCTCGACCGACTTGACGGCGCTCGGCAGCGCGCTGACAGCGGGCGATCTGGCGACAGCCAAGTCTGCATTTGCTACCGTACAGAACGATCTGAAGAATGGCAATTCGCCATCCCTGACGAACGAGGTCAACGCTGCTGCGCAGGCGGGACAACTGGTCGGCGAAGTGCTCAGCAGCTTAAACACGAGTAATTCCTCTTCCAGCAGCGTGGATAATACGACGTCGATACTAGATCAGGTTTATGGCAGCCGGAGCGGGCTCAGCGTGGTGGGTTAGTGGGGTCTGCAATAACTTGCTTACAGGAATTCCGGTATCTCGTCTTAGATTCTGCTGGGCTCTCAGAGCAAGGAAAGGGAAAATTCGTCCGGGATTACAGCAAGGGATTGATTGCTCGCCGGGCGAATTTCGCCGATAAGCATCGTGTGGACAGCGGGACTTAGTGAGAGCCGGTTGTCTCCGCGCGGTGCGTTATGCGGGCGCTTGTGGAGCGTTTGGATTTGGGCAGGCGGATTCGTCCTCTCGCTGCCCCGATTGTTCCCATCCTTTTCAACTTGTTCTTTATCTTCTTTCTGATTTTGCCGGCGGCCCAGGAGATGGTGGCGCAAGGCGTGTTCGATGAGGTGCACGTGCTGCCTCGGGAGAAGCCTGCGGGCACAGCGCTGGCGTCGGCGGCGATTCCGGCAGTGCCGGGGGCGTCGGGCTATGCGATTCGCAAAGATGTGGACCTGGTGCTGGTGCCGGTGACGGTGACCGACCCGCGCGAACGACTTGTGACCGGGCTGACGCGCGACAACTTCCAGATCTTTGACGGAAAGAAGGCGCAGGAAATCCGTCATTTTCTCGAGCGAGGATGCGCCGGTGTCGATTGGAATCATTGTCGACTCCAGCGGCAGCATGAAGGACAAAGTTGAGCGGGTGCGCGAAGCGGTGAAGCAGTTCTGTGACTCGGCGAATCCGCAGGATGAATTTTTTATGGTGACCTTCGCCGACACGCCGCGGCTGGCGCAGGATTTCACGAATTCGAGCGACGACGTTGAAAACCAGATGTTTTTCATCCAGCCGCAGGGTCGGACGGCGCTGCTCGACGCGATCTACATGGGGCTGACCAAGATGCGGCAGGCGCGCTATGCCAAGAAAGCTTTGCTGATTATTTCAGATGGAGGAGATAACCACAGCCGTTATGGGGAGGGCGAAATCAAGTCGGCGTTGAAAGAAGCGGACGTAGCCGTGTATGCGATTGGAACTTTTGACCGTTACGTTTCCACGCAGGAAGAACTGCTGGGACCGCGACTGCTGGCGTCGTTGGCGGAGCCGACCGGGGGGCGCGCTTTCACCATCAGCAATATTAACGATATGCCGGAGGTGGCAGGGCGTATCGCGATTGAGCTGAGAATCCAGTATGTGCTGGGGTACCGGCCGTCGGAGATTCCGCAAGATGGCAAGTGGCACAAGATTCATGTAAAGCTGCGGCTGCCGCGGCGGCTGGCGGTGCTGCAGGCTCATGCGAAGGCGGGATATTATGCGCAGGCGCGCTAGCGCTGCATTACATCAGCGACTTGCCGGTTCGATTTGTGATAAAGAAGCATGGGGGCAAAGGCGCCCATGTTCCGGGGAAAGCCGATCAGCGGCGGGGCTCGACTGAACCGGAAGGCGCAAATGAAAAAAACCGGCGGTGGAGACCGCCGGTCGAAGCTGCTTGCTACGCAGATGTTCAGAAACGAAGTTGCGGCCCTACTGTGACCTTCAGATTGTTGTGAGCGCCGTTATCGAAATAGACTTCGTCGCCTGCTTCCAATCGAATGCCGATGGGCCCCGCGAAGACTTCAATACCTCCGCCTGGATAAACGGCAAAATCTGTCTTGCCATTGTTCAGACCAATGGCATTCTGAAATCCAGAGGGCGCGTTTTGACTGGTAACGGTGAAATTGTCAAAACCGGCCTTGCCGGTGACGAAGACGCGAAACGGCCCCGATCCAGTCTGAAACTTAGGCCCAAACAATCCGTGCAACGTGCGGAATCTGGAGGACACAAATTGTGTCGACACCCCATTGTTATAGGTGGTGGTGTAATTCCGATCGAAATCGTAAGCGATCTCACCTTCGAGTTGGATGTCGCGATGCAGAGCGACTGCCGCGCGTCCTCCCACGCCTACGAAGTTGATCTGCGGATTGGTTTGCGCAAACCGGAAATAGTCGGCAAAGACACCCACTTCGACATGATCGGAATGCTCTTGTGCGATCACGACGGGAGCAGCCGCCAAAAACAGCACGGCTACCAAAAAGGCAATACAACGTTTCATACTATTGTTCTCCCCTACTTTATTGACATAAGCTGCGCGCCTCCAGGCGGAGGGCGAAAGCTTCGAGCGATACCATTGGCGCTAAGATGAAAGGGGATTGCCGCGGGGTTGGTTCAGTGAAGCGGTGCGTGTAAATTCGATCGGCCGTACTGGACATCCTCTTCTGAATTCCGGTTTTTCCCGATAGGCACCGACTGCGGTCGTGACAATACTGTGTGCTGGAGCTGTCTCGACTTACCTCACCCCCGCTCGGGATCACGATGAATAAAAAACTTGCCAAGATCGATATGCAGCCGGTCGAATCGACCATTTCGACTCGTGCCGAGAAAAAGCAAGTCGAAGAACGACAGGCGATTGGTCCGCATGTTGTTTATGAAACGATCCGGCGAGAGGGCGAAGAAGAGTTGTGCCGCACGGCATCGGCACTGGCGTGGTCGGCATTCGCCGCCGGATTGTCGATGGGTTTTTCGTTTATCGCTGAAGGGCTGCTGATGGCGCGGTTGCCGGATCAACCGTGGCGTCCGCTAATCGCGCGCCTTGGCTACTGTGTCGGATTTCTCATTGTGGTTTTAGGACGGCAGCAGCTTTTCACTGAAAATACTCTTACCGTTGTTTTGCCGCTTCTCGTGCGAAAGAATGTGTCCACTTTGCTGCGCATGCTACGGCTGTGGGTGGTTGTGCTGAGCGCGAATCTGGTCGGAACTTTTTTGTTCGCATTATGTTTGGGAAAAGTCCACATTTTTGACGCGCATGTCCAGCAATGCCTGACGGAGATTGGAACCAGTCATCTGGGCGCAGGTTTCGGCACGGTCCTGGTGCGAGCGATTTTCGCGGGCTGGCTGCTCGCCTTGATGGTCTGGCTTCTGCCGGGGGCGGAGTCGGCGCGAGTCAGCATCATTATCATCATCACCTATCTGATTGGAATCGGTGGCTTCAATCACATCATCGCGGGTTCCACGATTTTATTTTTTCTGGTCGTGAACAGTGTCATCTCGTGGAAGCTGTATCTGCTGCAATTCTTTGTTCCCACCTTGATCGGCAACGTCATCGGCGGATGCGCGCTGGTGGCGGCACTCGGTCACGCGCAAGTGGTGGGCGGCCGGGAATAGGGAAACTCCAACCTACAGAGAACGGGCTTTGGAAATGCATACAATGCCTGATTGGCATGACGACGGTTGAAAACTAAGCTGCCATCATAAGCGAGAGGAATCATAGCGAGAGGAGTAGTTCACAAATGAGGAAAATGTTTTGTGGCGGACTGACTTGTTTGATTGTATGCGGGTTCCTGGCGATTGCTGTCGCGCAGCAGAGCGGTTCGACCATGAGCGCTGCGGCAACTGCAAAGAATGCTTCGGGGCTGAGCGCCGCCGATCGAAAATTCGTGAAAGAAGCGGCCGAAGGCGGGATGGCCGAGGTTGAACTGGGTCAACTGGCGGTAGAGAAGGCCTCCAGCGACGACGTCAAGAAGTTCGGACAACGCATGGTCGATGATCACAGCAAGGCCAATGAAAAGCTGAAAATGATCGCCGCGAGCAAGAGCCTGACGTTGCCCGAAGGGCCGAATGCGGCGCAGAAAGCGACCAAAGAAAGGCTGTCGAAGTTGTCAGGTGCGCAGTTCGACAAGGCTTACATGAGGGACATGGTGCAGGACCATAAGAAGGACGTTGCGGCATTCAAAACGGAAAGCACCTCCGGCCGCGACGCAGACATTAAGAACTTTGCCAGCGAAACTTTGCCTACTATCCAGGATCACTTGAAAATGGCGGAGAGCGTTGCGCCGAAGACTACACAGGCCAACGCCAACACGTCGTCCAAGCCTTCGCCGATCGTCGCAAGCCGTTAGCTGCGACCTGAGAGCAGGAGACCGAGAACGAATGTTGAGTGATGGAGTCGCGAGACTCCGGTTGCTGAGCCCTGAAGGAGGATGAGATCCGATGCCGGAACGAGAAACATTAGAGCGAGCGAGGGAGGATGCGCGTGAAGGAAAATCTCCGTCAACCCAAGCGGGCGAATTTGTGCGCGAGGAGATCCATCACGTGCGCGAAGGCAAACATGGGGCGCGTTCGGCGCAGCAGGCGATCGCGATCGGATTGTCGAAAGCTCGACGAGCGGGCGTGAAACTGGCTCCGCCCAAGGGATCAAAGTCCCTGCAAGAAAAAGCGGAGCAGGATGAGAAGGCTGGTGAACGGCCGGGGCATAAGCCTTCGGTAAAGCGGTCGCGCGCGGTTGAAGGAGCGCTTGAGCGTGAATCGCGCAGCACCGCTAGCCACGCGGCGCTTTCTCGTCAAGCCAAGAAATCGGCGGCGAAGCGTGGAGCGCAAAGCCGCAAAAAATCGGCTGCCAAGGCTGCGAGGACACGCAAAGCCGCGTAGCGGATCGAAACTAGCGCCACTGAATTCAATCAATGCATTGCCGCGGGGAGTTCCTTTTTCTTGCTGAGGGGCGAGACGCCCGTCGCTCCAGCAGATGCGAATCTTCTCTCGTCTGAATGACCCACGTAAGAACCATCCCTATAATATGTAGCCATGGCCGAGAACAATCCCGGTGCCATGCTGGCGGTTGCACTGGCAGAAGCTCGCCGCGGACTGGCCGAGGGCGGCATTCCGATTGGCGCCGCGATTTTTGATTCCGCGGGCAAACTGATTGGCTCGGGGCATAATCGTCGCGTGCAGCAGGGCGACCCTTCGCTGCATGGGGAGACGGACGCCTTTCGCAATGCGGGGCGGCAGCGCACGTATCGCAATCTGACCATGGTGACCACGCTCGCTCCCTGCTGGTACTGCAGTGGATTGATCCGGCAATTTGGCTTTGGCTCGGTCGTGGTTGGAGAAAGCCGCAATTTTCAAGGCGGAGTCGAGTGGCTGCGTTCGCTGGGCGTAAGCGTCGTCGATCTGAATTCTTCGGAGTGCGCGTCACTGCTGGGCGACTACATACGGGCGAACCCGGCAGTTTGGAATGAGGATATCGGACAAGAGTGAGATCAAACTCCAACAAAGTGAGCAGAGATGAAATCCGAAAAAAAGTTGTTGCAGAAGCTGCCTAAAGTGCTTTTACACGAGCATCTGGATGGCGTGCTGCGGCCGTCGACGGTCGTGCAGTTGGCGCGGGATATCGGATATGCGAAACTTCCGACTTCGGATGCTGAGGAGTTGGCGGCCTGGTTTTATCGCGGCGCGAACCAGGGAAGTCTGGCAAAGTATCTGGAAGGTTTCGCGCACACGATTGCTGTGATGCAGACGGAAGATGCGCTGGAGCGGGTTGCATACGAACAGGCCGAGGATCTCAGCAGAGACGGCGTGGTTTATTTCGAAACGCGATTTGCGCCCATTTTTCATACGCAGATGGGATTAACTCACCAGCAGGTGGTGGCGGCGGTTCTGAAAGGGTTGGAGCGCGGGCAGAAAGACTTTGGCATCGGCTCGGGATTGCTGATCTGCGCTATGCGCAACATGGACGTATCGCTGGAGATGGCGGAACTGGCTGTGGATTTTCGTGAGCGCGGCGTGGTCGGTTTCGATCTGGCCGGCGAAGAGGGCGGCCATCCCCCGAAAAAACATGTGGACGCGTTTCATTACATTCAGCGCGAGAATTTCAACATCACAGTTCATGCTGGAGAAGGCTATGGCAAAGAGTCGATCTGGCAGGCAATTCAGTATTGTGGAGCGCACCGCATCGGGCACGGAACGCGGTTGATCGACGACATCGCCGTGGTCGACGGAAGGGCGGTCAAGCTGGGCGACCTGGCGCAGTATGTTCTCGACAAGCGGATTCCGCTGGAAATTTGTTTGCTGAGCAATGTGCATACGGGAGCTACGCCGAGCCTGGCCGAACATCCTTTCAAGATCCTGTATCAGGAGAAGTTTCGCGTTACCCTCAACACGGATAACCGGCTGATGAGCAGCACGAGCATGACCAAGGAATTTGCGGCTGCGGCGGAGACTTTTGGATTGACGCTCGACGATTTCGAAAAGATCACGATCAACGCCATGAAGAGCGCTTTTCTGCCTTATGGCCAGCGCATCGATTTCATCTACTCGAAGATCAAGCCGGGGTATGCGAGGATCCGCGAGTCGTTGAAGGCTTAAGGGCCCTGTAGCTTTGGATCCACCCTCCTTATTGTTGCAATTCAGAGCCAGTTTCCAGGGCGGGCAACCTGGGAATTGCTTCAAGCAACTAAACAATTAGTTACTTTTCGCTTGGCCAAGCGTCTAACTCCATGAGGAGCCCACAGTGCCGCCAAGACCATCGGAGACTTTGACGGAAGCCGAGTTGAGGATTATGGATGTGCTCTGGCTGAAGGGGTCGGGAACAGTCCAGCAAGTGCTTGATTCTATGGATCAAACACCTGCTCTGGCTTACAACTCGGTGCTGACCACCATTCGGATCCTTGAGAAGAAGGGTTATCTGAAACATTTGAAGGATGGACGGGCCCACGTTTATAGGCCGGTGGTCGGCCAGAAGGAGGCTCGACGGTCGGAGATCCGGCAGTTGGTCAGCCGTTTCTTCAAGAATTCGCACGAGCAACTGGTGTTGAACCTGCTCGAAGACCAGGGGATTGGTGCGGAGGAAGTCAGCCGTCTGCGGGAGATGCTGGTGCGAAAGGATACCGCAGCCTTGGGCGCGGCGCGGAGTGAAGCGAAATGAACGGGCTCTGGCTTGAGGCGATTGCGGGTGGCGCAGCGCAGGCGTGGGTTGAACGGGTTCTCAACTCGCTTCCGGAAGGATTGTTGATCGCATTTTTTGTCTGGGCATTGCTGCGCGTGTTGCGGCGGCAAAATTCCGGAACCCGCTTTGCGGTGTGGTTTCTGGCGTTGCTGGCGGTGGCGGCTCTTCCATTTTTATGTGCCCTCGGAGAACGACCGAGAAGCCCAGCTGCCGGGATGGCGTGGGGACACCTCCACCCTGCGATTTCCATCCCGGGGAGCTGGGCTGTTTTTGCGTTTGTAGCGTGGGCGGTGGGAGCGGCAATCGCATTGGTGCGTCTGGGGATGGGAGTCTGGCGGTTGCGGCAATTGCGGCTGAGTTGCGTTCCGGTCGCGGCTGCGGATCTTGATCCTGCTGTACGAAGGACGGTCGAGGCGCTTGGGCCGGCGGTCACAGTTGCTATTTCCGAGCAGGTGCGTGTGCCGTCCGCAATTGGTTTTTGGAAGCGTACGATCATTCTGCCGGCGTGGACGCTGGTTGAATTGCCTGCATCGGACTTGAGCGCGATCCTTCTGCACGAATTTGCCCATCTGCGGCGGTGGGATGGGTGGACGAATCTTATTCAGAAAATTGTGCGCGCGGTTTTTTTCTTTCATCCGGCGGTGTGGTGGATTGAGAAACGACTCTCGGTGGAACGCGAAATGGCGTGCGACGATGCGGTACTGGCGGAAACTTCGAATCCGCACGGCTACGCGAGTTGCCTGGTTTCGCTTCTGGAGAAGAGTCTGGAGCACCGGCAATGGGCGATGGCGCAGGCGGCAGTGCGGCGGGCGCGCGAGGCGTCTCTGCGGCTGACGCAGATTCTCGATGCCAACCGGCCTGCGGCCACGCGTGTGTGGAAACCGGCGCTGGTCGCGGCGGCTGTTTTGTTTGCGATGTGTCTGGCGGCGGTTCCGGACGCTCCGCAGTTTGTTGCGTTTGATCGCGGAGCCGGTGACGCAGCGATCACTGGGGGTTCGGCGAGAGGCGGGCAACGTGATTTTGCGACGGTCGCGCCGATGATGGTTCCTGCATCGTTTCATCCGGACAGCGTCATGGCGGCGGAGTCCGCTGGTAGAACGCCTGGAATCAGAAATCTGAGTGCACGAAAGACTAGAAATTCGACGGCTGCGAAAATTTCTGGCGTGGGAATTATTCCTGCGGCCGTGGCGGCGAATAAGGGCATGACACCTCCACCGGTTGCGGGCGAACCAGTCTTGGCGCGAGCGGGGGAAACTTCACCGCAGGCTCAGATTTTCGAAGTTGGGGCGGATGCTGCCAATGTGATTGTTCCGCAAGTGCAGACGCTGGTTTTTGTTGAGGCGACCGAATACAGAAGCGGCAATTCTCCCGTGTGGAGCGTGCAATTGTGGCGCGTGACGTTTGTCAGTGGAGTGCGGGGACGGGTGGTAAAAGTGCCGGTGGCTAGCACCATCTAGTTTTAATTTTTTTTGTGGCAAACAACTAAAGAATTAGTTGTTGAAAGTTTGCAGGTCCAATTCAGCAGATTGAAATTCAGAAGGAGAAGAACAATGAAGGTGATGGAAAGTTGGAAAGCGAGATGTAAATCGATGGTCGCGCAGCGGGTAGGGGTAGCTTTGCTCGCGGTCGCGCTGGTCGGATCCGTGGCAACAATCGGGGTCACGAAGTCGGCGCGGGCGGCGGCAGCTCCGGCTCCGGCAGCAGCGGCATTGGATGACAACAGCGTGGCGGCATTGTTGACGCTCGACCGCGCCATGGAAACTCTGGCGGCTCGCGTGACTCCGGCGGTCGTGAACGTCACGGTGGCGTCGAAGTCGAACGCGCAGCAGGGCGACAACGAAGGCTCGCCTGACATGCAGCAATTCTTCGGGCCTGACAGTCCTTTCGGACAACAATTTGGGCGGCAATTCGGGCATCAATTCCGGATTCCGTCGCAGCCTCAAAATCGGATGGAGCATGGTTTGGGGAGCGGCGTGATTATTTCGCCTGACGGATATATCGTCACCAACAATCACGTGATCGATGGAGCGGTCGACATCCGCGTCACGATGAGCAACAAGGAAGTGCTGCCGGCGAAGCTGATTGGCGCCGATCCGCTCACTGATCTCGCGGTCATCAAGGTTGATCGACACAATCTGCCGAGCGTTCCCTTTGGGAATTCGGCCAACCTGCATCCGGGGCAAACGGTGCTGGCTTTTGGCAATCCTTATGGGTTCCGGTTCACGGTGACGCGCGGCATTATCAGCGCGCTGAATCGTCCGAACCCGGACGCGAGCGACCGGCGCAAGCCGGGCGAGTTCATTCAGACCGATGCGGCCATCAATCCGGGCAACTCGGGCGGAGCGCTGGTGGATGCGCGTGGCGAGCTGATCGGGATCAACACGTTCCTGATTTCGTCATCGGGATCATTCTCGGGAATGGGCTTTGCGATTCCGACGCAGATTGTCGAGCCTACGGTCGAGACGTTGATCCGGGATGGCAAGGTGGAGCATGGGTTCATGGGAATTCAGATCTCCGACGTGACGCCTGACAATGCGAAGTTCTTTGACATGAAGAAAGCTGAAGGGGCGTTGATTTCGGATGTTCAGCCCGATGCGCCGGGAGCCAAGGCTGGCCTGCGCACCGGCGATGTGGTGATCGAACTCGACGGCAAGCCGGTGACCGACGCTGGAGAGTTGCAGATGATGGTCGGGCAGAAACGGCCGGGAGAGACGATTCATTTGCAGGTGATGCGCGACAGCAAGCCAACGACGGTAGCGGTGACGCTCGGAGAGTTCGGGGGCAGCAAAGGCTCGGAGCTCGCCAACAGCGAACATGGTAAAGGCCGCTGGGGGCTGGGTCTGGCAGATTTAACTCCTGACACGCGCAGCCAGTTGCAAGTGGAAGGATCGGTGCACGGCGCGATCGTCGAGAACGTTCAACCGGGCAGCCCGGCCGACAACGCGGGCCTGCAGCGTGGTGACGTGATCATGGAAGTGAACCGGCATCCGGTGAAGACGGCTTCCGACGTGGTGTCGGCATTGTCGAACGTGCCCGGCGGGCAGGATGCGCTGGTGCTGGTGTGGTCGCAAGGCGGCAGCACGTTCCGCGTGTTGCATCCTGCGCAGGGATAAACGGGCGGTAGGGGATTGTCCGTTAACGCGCTGTGTTCCACGGGACCTCCTGGGTGGAACACAGCGCGTTTTTCTTTTGGCAGCGGGGAACCGGGCGTCCGACTCAATTCTTGCCAACTCATAATATCGGACTGATTAATTCCATCAACAATTCGAATTGGACTTGGCGGAAAGCCGGGATTAACCTTGTGGACAGAGTTTGGAATCAAGGAGATATCGGCAGAAACGCTCGCGCAAGGCAGGGATGAGGCCGGCCTATTCGCACTGTGGTAATCGTTAAATCCATTGACAAGGTGGAGTGCCTGCGTTCTTAACCGATAGAATGTTCGAAGGAGATCGTGTTTCCAAGCGTCGTGGGGATGCTGGGAATCTGCCCAGTTCGCTGGATGCATGACCTAAACATTCGAACAATTCGTACTCAGAAAACGGAGACAGGATTTGGATCGACCGAATGAGCTAGTTGAGGAGCAAGAACACGCTGCCTGTTCCCTCGACGCCAGCTATGTGCTGACGTGGGAAGAAATTGCCAACCTGGCGGCGGAGCCCGGCAAACCAGCCGAGACTCTGATGAACGTTGTCGCCTTGATTGCGCGGAGGTTCGGCACGGATGTTTGTTCGGCTTATCTGCTGGAACCGGACCGCGCTAACCTGGTTCTGGCAGCTACGCTCGGCTTGCGGCATGAGTGCGTGGGCAAGATGCGCATGGCGCTTAGCGAGGGTCTGGCGGGACTGGTGGCGGAACAGGTGCGTCCGGTCGCGGTGGAAGACGCGCGCACGCATCCGCGCTTTAAGTATTTTCCGGAGGCGGGAGAAGACAGCTACCATTCATTTTTGGGAGTTCCGCTGGTCGACCGCGGAGTGCTGCAGGGCGTGCTAGTGGTGCAGACGATCGAGGCGCGGGTCTTTCCGGAAACTGAGATTCGGCAGTTGACCGAAGCGGCGACGCGGGTGGCGCACGTGGTCAGCGAAGCTCGAACCCTTGACCGGTTTATTGCTCCCGTGCAGGAGCGGCTTTGGGCGCTGGCCCGCAACATGTGGTGGAGCTGGGATTACGATGCGGCGGGGATTTTTCGCGATATCGACCCGTTGCGCTGGAGCCAGCTCAATCACAGTCCGGTGGCGCTGTTGAATGAGTATCCACTGGCCCGGCTGGAAGCGCGAGCGACCGAACTTGCCCTGCACAGCCGCATCAACTACGCCTATCGCCGTTTGCGTGAGTATGAAGAGGCGGAGCACACCTGGGGCGCGCGGCGTGCTGGAGTGCTGCGGCCTCGTCCCGTGGCTTATTTCTCGGCCGAGTTTGGCGTGCACGAGTCGCTGCCGGTTTATTCGGGCGGACTCGGAGTTCTGGCCGGCGATCACATCAAGAGCGCTTCGGACCTGGGAATTCCGCTGGTGGGCGTGGGGCTTTTTTATGGACAGGGATATTTCCGGCAGCGCCTCGATGTCAACGGCTGGCAGCGCGAAGAATATCTCGAGACAGACGTCAATCAACTGCCGATGGAAACGGCCATTGGCACGAACGGCCGGCCGGTGGTGGTGCAGGTCGACACTCGCCATGGCGTGATTTATGCCAAGGTCTGGCGGGTGAAGGTGGGCCGCTGCGATCTATTTCTGCTGGACTCCGACGTTGAGGGCAATACGCCGGAAGACCGCCATATGACCTCGCGTTTATACGGCGGCGACGGACGCGTGCGGGTGCACCAGGAATTGCTACTTGGGGTGGGCGGGCTCCGCGCTTTGAAGGCGCTCGGCATTACACCGGGAGTCTTGCACCTGAATGAAGGGCACAGTGGATTTGTCGTCCTGGAAGCGATCCGGCAACGCATGGAGGAAGAGGGCATCAGCTTCGATAAGGCTGTGCCGCGGGTGGCGCGTGAAGTTGTATTCACCACTCATACTCCGGTGCCGGCGGGGCATGATCGCTTTGATGCCGATCTGGTGGAGGAACATCTTGGACCTCTGCGCGAGGCGCTCGGGCTTTCGCGGGACAGTTTCATGGCGTTGGGACGAGAAAATCCAGAGAGCGACGAGCGTTTCTGCATGACGGTGCTGGGACTGAAACTGTCGCGGCGGGCGAATGCAGTTTCTTCGCTGCACGGCGAAGTTTCGCGCGCCATGTGGACGGGGCTGACTCCGGGCAAAGCCGAAGACCAGGTTCCTATCGGACACGTAACCAACGGCGTCCATGTTCCATCGTGGCTCGCGCCGCAGATGTTCCGTCTCTACGACCGCCATCTCGGTACCGGATGGCACCTGCGCAGCAGCGAGGCAAAAATCTGGGACGGCATCGAGAACGTGGATGACGGCGAACTTTGGGAGACGCATTTCAATCTCAAGTCGCGCATGATCGAGTTTGTGCGCCGCCGGGCGGTGAAGCAGGCTTCGCGGCGCGACGAGCCGCGGGATGTACTGCAGCAACTGGAACGCGTGCTGAGTCCTGACGCGCTGACGATTGGATTTGCGCGCCGCTTTGCCACTTACAAGCGCGCCAACCTGATCCTGACGGACATCGAAAAAATTGCCAGCCTGGTCAATGATCCGAAGCGGCCGGTCCAGTTCGTGTTTGCCGGGAAGGCGCATCCGCTGGATGAGCCGGGCAAGCGCGTGCTACAACAGATCGCGCAGCTGATGCGCGATCCGCAGTTCTCCGACAAATTTGTTTTCGTCGAGGACTATGACATCAACGTGGGCCGCCATTTTGTGCAGGGCGTCGATGTGTGGCTGAATAATCCGCGGCGTCCGCTGGAGGCTTCGGGAACGAGCGGGCAGAAAGTCGTCCTGAATGGCGGCTTGAACCTGTCAGTGCTCGACGGCTGGTGGGCCGAGGCTTATGACGGCATGAACGGGTTCGCTATTGGCCACGGCCGAACGCACTCTGACATGAATGTGCATGACACGCGCGATGGCGAAGACCTGATGCGGGTGCTGTGCACTGAGGTGATTCCGCTCTACTATCAGCGCGACCGCGACGGTCTACCGCGGGGCTGGATCAAACGCATGAAGCGGACAATCCGAACGCTGGGATGGCGTTTCAATGCGGACCGCATGGTGATGGATTACACGCTGCAGTGCTACGTGCCCGCGGCTGGCGGAACGTCCAGCGACTTGCGGCTGAGGCTCTAGCAATTATCTAGGGATTGAATCATTGAGACATTGAGTCATTGAGACATTGAGTCATTGAAACCTTGTTCATCCGGTTCAATACAACGGTCTGCATTTGAATTTCAATGACTCAATGAATCAATCGAGCAATGATTCAATCTGGTACTTAGTAGGAGGCCGGTGCGACTGCATCCTCGGGATAGGCCGGCATCCCAAATTCTGGTACGTCTAGACCTTCTTCTTCGACCTCGGGGGCGACGCGCATGCTCTTCACTTTGTTGACCAGCGTGAAGACAACGAAGGTTGCGCCGAAGGCCCACGCGGCATAGATGGTCGCTCCCATGAGCTGGCACAAGAACTGCCTGGTATCGCCGTGGAGCAGGCCAGTGACTCCCTGTCCAGCATGTCCGAGATACGAAGCGGCGCCGACGCCATTCCATCCCGTACCGTAGGTGCCGTCTGCGAAGATGCCTACGCTCACTGCTCCCAGCCACCCGCAGTAGCCGTGCACCGAGATCGCTCCGCAGGGATCGTCGACTTTAAGAACGCGGTCGTTGAAGAGAACGCCACCGCAGACGAGCAAGCCGGCGAGCGCGCCGATGATCGTTGCCGACGTGGGAGAAACGAAGGCGCAAGGAGCCGTGATGGCGACCAGACCGGCTAACATGCCATTGCAGGCCATGGTGATGTCAGGCTTGCCGAACAGAAAATACCAGAGGAGCATGGCGACGGCCGATCCGGCAACCGCGGCCAGGTTGGTATTGACGGCAACAACGGAAATGCGGAGGTCGGTCGCTCCCAGGGTTGAGCCGGGGTTGAAGCCCATCCAGCCGAAGAGCAGGATGAAGGTACCGGTTACCACATAGACGATGTTGTGCGCGGGAAAGACACGGATTCGTCCTCCCGGGCCATACTTGCCGAGCCTTGGACCGAGAATAATTGCCAAGGCCATGGCGGCGAAACCGCCGACCGCGTGAACGACGGTAGAGCCGGCGAAGTCAACATATCCGTGACCGAGATTCAGGGTCGTTCCGACCTGCGACAACCAGCCGCCGCCCCAGGCCCAGCATCCGGAGATGGGATAAAGAATCGCTCCGATGAACAGTTCGCAGAGCAGAAACGCCCAGAATGTAATCCGCTCGCAGATCGCGCCGACGATGATGTATCCGGCGGTCTCCATGAATACGACCTCAAAAAGCGTCAGACAGTTGCTGGCGCTGTCGTAGGCTGGACCTAACAGAAAAAATCCTTTGCCGCCGACGAAGCCCCACAAGCCGTGACCGATAAGAAATTTGTTGAGCGTGGGAATGCCGCCGAGGTTGGTAGGTGCGGCGTTGATGGCGACCGCTCCAAACTGGAACGCGTAACCGACGGCGTAATACGCGAGGAAGGCGAAGACGTAGGCGGCGAAGTTCAACATCATCAGGTGCGCGACATTTTTCTTGCGCACCAGGCCGCAGGTCAGGAGGGCGAAGCCGGCCTGCATGAAGAGGACGAGGTACCCAGTGTTGAGCGTCCAGGCAAAATTTGTGGCCACGCGGACGTGACCCACGCTGTCGGCGAGCTTAACCGCCAGCGGCTCTTTTGCCGCCTGCGCCTGGTAATCGTCGTAGGCCTTCTTGTTCGCCGCGTAGTCTGGCGCCGACTTGTCGGTAGGTTCGGAAACTACGAAAGGGTTGCCGG
Organism: uncultured Acidobacteriaceae bacterium; assembly: GCA_963775845.1. Lineage (GTDB taxonomy): Bacteria > Acidobacteriota > Terriglobia > Terriglobales > Acidobacteriaceae > Acidiflorens. Next base: position 416,133 of record CAVZKN010000004.1, read on the forward strand.
CCGCGTCAACCGCGGTGGTTTTGTCGCCGGTGGCGATGCCCGCCGGATCGGGCTTTGGCGCTTCATCTGCAAAGCAGGCGGGTGACAGGGCAAAAATAAGTGCGGCGAACAAGGAAGCCAGAATCAATAGCGATGAGGACCGGCGCAGGGCGCTCCTGCGAGGTTGCTTCGTCATGGGATAGCTCCTAAATTTTGTGCGGCGGAACATGCTTAGGGAATCAGGCAACGGGGGAAAAGGTGGCGCGAAATAGAGCATGAATTTTCGTCGTAAATCTCCGGGTCGTGCTGTGAGAGTTCCCTGCAATAGTTCCTCACACTAAATGCTGGGCTGGATTGCGTCCAATAGATATTTCTTCTTGCACGCATCAGAATCATTGAATCGCCGCTATAAGAGGAATGAGCTTCGGGGGGGCATCCGCTCGGTATCGGCTGAGGTTATTTTGCGTTTTCGGCTTGACAGTTTCGGCGGAGGGTTTAGACTAGATGAATATTTATGCATCATAATGGATAAATATGCCTTTAAGGGAAAAAGCACCCGGCGCGAGGAGAAGGAGCTGACGAAACTCTGATGGCAGCAGCCAGGCTGAAGACCGCTGTTCTGGGCGCGACCGGATATTCCGGCCTGGAACTTGCGCGCTTGCTGGGAAGGCATCCGCATACTGATGCACCTTTGCTTTTGCGGCGCGAGACCAAGGCCGAGGAGCCGTCAACGGGGGTGCCATATGGTTCCGGCAACGGTCACGGGCATGGCGCGATCCAGCCGTTTTCGTTTACCGCATTAGAGAAACACCGGATACAGCTCTTGTTTCTAGCAACGCCTCATTCCGTTTCGCGCGAGCTTGTGCCCGAGGCGATTGCCCACGGATTGCGCGTCGTCGATCTGAGCGGAGCGTGGCGGCTGAAGCAAGCCGAGAATCGGGCCATTTACAACTTCAAGGATGGCAATGCCGAGAAGGCCGCGGAGCTTACCGAGTGTGCCGTGTACGGTCTGCCGGAGTTGAATGGAGAGCAGATTCGGCCAGCGGCTCTGGTGGCGAATCCTGGCTGCTATGCGACATCGGTCATTCTGGCGCTGGCGCCTCTGCTTTCGGCCGGCATTGTGGATCGCGATCGCGGAATCATTTCGGATTCCAAGTCGGGCGTCTCGGGGGCGGGCAAAGAACCTACGCCGCGCACGCACTTCGTTTCTGTCGCAGACAATTTTTCCGCCTACTCGGTTTTTGGACACCGGCACACGGGCGAGATTCTGGAGCAGTTGGGGCTTAATTCGGGCGACCTGATTTTTACTCCGCACCTGCTGCCGATTCCGCGGGGAATTCTCTCGACAATTTACGTTCACCTGAAGCGCGAGATGAAGGCGGAGGAAATTCAAAGCTGCCTGCACGACTTTTATAAGGGCAAGCGCTGGGTGCGAATTTTCCAGGCGCCGAGTTTGCCTGAGATCCAGTTTTCTGTGCACACAAATTACTGCGACCTCGGTTTCAGCCTGGCGCGCGATAGACGCAGGCTGGTGCTGGTTTCCTGTCTCGACAATCTGCTCAAAGGCGCAGCCGGACAGGCCGTGCAGAACATGAACCTGATGTACGGCTGGGATGAAGCGGAGGGTTTGCAATGAAGATCGTGGTAAAGATCGGCGGCAAGGCGCTCGAGAACAAGGAGACGCTCAAGAAGTGCGCGCAAGCCGTGGTGCAGCTCTCGCACGATGGGCACCAGGTCGCGGTGGTGCATGGCGGCGGCAGCGCGTTGACGCGGACGCTGGAACTTCTGGGCAAGAAAAGCGATTTCGTCCACGGGCTGCGTGTGACGGACGCCGAGACACGCGATGTTGCGCTGATGGTGCTGGCGGGGATTGTGAACAAGAGCCTGGTCGCGGCGATTGGCGCGGCGGGCCAGCCAGCCATCGGACTTTGCGGCGGAGATGGCGGCGTTTTTCGCGCCCGCAAGAAGCACGATGCCGATTATGACCTGGGATACGTCGGCGAAATCTGCTTCTCTGAACCGCGCTGGCTGAAAGCGATATGGGCTGAGGGCGGGATTCCGGTGCTCTCTTCCGTCGCGCTCGGGGGCGACGGGCAATACTACAACGTCAACGCAGACCAGATGGCCGCGGCCTGTGCGATTGCCTGCGAAGCCGACGCGCTGATTTTTCTCACCGATGTGGATGGCGTGAAGCAGGCCGACGGCTCGGTGATGGCGCGTTTGGATCTCAAGCAGGCCGCCGGATTGATTGGCGAATCGGTCGTCAGTGGCGGAATGATGCCAAAGCTTGAAGCATGCACGCAGGCTCTGAAATCGGGCGTCGGCCGGGTGCGAATCTTGCCGGCATCGCAAGTCGAAATGCTGCCCCTGTTTTATTTCACGAAGCTCGAATGCGGTACCGAGGTGTTGAGAGCATGAACCTGGCGTCGGTTTCACGCAAAGAAGCGAAACTCTTGCTTGCGACTTACGAGCGGCAGCCCATTCTTTTTGTGCGCGGACGGGGCGTGCATCTCTGGGATTCCGAAGGCAAGCGCTATCTCGATTTTCTCAGCGGAATCGGAGTTAACGCGCTCGGCCACGGGCATCCTGCGATTCAGGCGGTGATCAAACGCCAGGCAGGACGGCTGATTCATGTGTCGAACCTCTTTTTCCATGAGTATCAGGCCGAACTCGCCGAGATGCTGACAGAAATCTCGGGACTTGATCGGGCTTTCTTTTGCAACAGCGGCACCGAAGCCTGGGAGGGAGCGCTCAAACTGGCGCGCGCCTTCGCGCAGGCGAATCATCCCAATGGCAATAAAGCTGGTTCAAAGACGCGCATTCTGGCCATGGAAAACTCTTTTCACGGACGTACGTTCGGTGCGCTCGCTACTACTGGTCAACCGAAATATCGAGCCCCCTTCGTTCCGCTCATGCCGGGGGTGACGTTCGTCAAGTTCAACGACCTGGAAGATCTGCAACGAAAGTTCGATGCGAGCGTTTGTGCCGTGTGTATCGAGACGATTCAGGGAGAAGGTGGAATCTGTCCGGTCGACGCGGAGTTTCTCAGATTCGCGTCGCGCCTGACGAAAGAGAACGGCGCGTTGCTCATGCTCGATGAGATCCAATGCGGACTGGGGCGCACGGGACGCCACTTCGCTTACCAGCACTACGGCGTTCTCCCCGACGTCGTGACCGTTGCCAAGCCGTTGGCTTGTGGCCTGCCGCTCGGCGCTATTCTCACCACGGAACGCGTAGCGAGTTGCATCCATCCGGGAATGCACGGGACGACTTTTGGCGGAGGCCCGCTGGCTTGCGCCGTGGCTGTTCAGTTTCTGCGCGAAGAGAAGAAACTGCTGAAGCATGTTCGCACTCTGGGCGAATATTTTCGCGGCTCGCTCGAAGCTCTGGATAAGAAGCACAAATCCGTTCTGGATGTTCGCGGCGCGGGGCTGATGCAAGCGGTGGAGCTTGACTCAGTGGAACTGGCGAAGGCGGTCGCCAAACAACTGCTGCAACAGGGAATTATCATCAATCGCACGCATGAAACCGTGCTGCGCTTTCTGCCGCCTTACGTGATTCAGAAGGCGCATGTAGATGAGCTGATCAAGGCATTGGACGCGGCATTGCAGAAAAATGAAGAGTCCATCCGTAAAAAGACGGGCATCGAAAAAATCGCTTTGCCGGGGCGCAAGGAGATCGCCCGCCATGCGCACGCGTGAGGCGGTTCTTCCCGATGCCGAGCAGATTCATGCTCTCATCTCGGCCTACTCCGGCGATGGCACGCTGCTGCCTCGTTCGCTGGCAGAGATTTGCGAGAATGTCCGTGACTTTGTCGTGATCGAGCATGACGGGCGCATTATCGGATGCGGCGCGCTGCATCTTTATGGCATGCATCTGGCGGAGATTCGATCGATCACGGTCGATCCGCGCAGCCAGAGTAGCGGCGGGGGCCGGCGACTGGTGAAAGCCCTTCTGGCGCAGGCGGAAAAACATGCGGTGAGCTGTGTTTGCCTGTTCACACGCATTCCGGAATTTTTCTCCCGCATGGGATTCACCACTGCGAATCATCAGGACCTGCCGGACAAAATTCACAAGGACTGCTTCAAGTGTCCGCGGCTTTATCGCTGCGACGAAGTGGCGATGATTCGCGGCGAACTGCCTACTTTCGCGATTCTTCCTCCGCCTAAGAACTGGCTGAAGATTCAGGCATGAAGGCGCCGCGCCGGGTAGTGAAAAAGTCGCCACTTCGCAGGGCTCCCGAAAAAATACTTGTGCCACTCGGCTTCTCGTTTTCTGCGGTCGCTGCGGGAATCAAAGCCAGCGGACGTTCCGACTTGGCGCTGGCCGGAACCACCAGCGGCGCCAACGCGGCCGCGCTTTTCACCTCGAACCGGGTTGTGGCCGCTCCGGTAGAAGTGGGACGGGCGGCGTTGCGCTCCACGGGCGGGCGCGTGCGCGCGGTGCTGGTGAATTCAGGCAATGCCAACTGCGCCACCGGACGCGCCGGCAAGCTTGCCTGCGAGCGGGTATGCCGCGAGGGCGGCACATTGCTGGGCGTTCCGGCGAAGGAGATATTTCCTTCGTCGACTGGCATAATCGGAGTTCCGTTTCCGGCGGAAAAGATTTACGCCAAATTACCTGAACTGATTGCAGCGCAATCCTCGACGGAGCGGGGCGTTTCTGATTTTGCCCGGGCCATCATGACCACCGACACGCGGCCGAAGATTGCGTCAACGCAATTCGCGGCGGGCGCGAAGAAAGTCAGCTTGTTAGGGGTCGCCAAAGGCGCGGGCATGATCCATCCACAACTGGCGACGATGCTGGTATACGTGTTTACCGACGCGGCTGCCAGCCTGCGGGAACTTCGGCTCTTCCTGCGCGAAGCGTCTGACGATTCGTTCAATTGCATGTCGATCGACGGCGATACTTCTACCAACGACACGGTGCTTCTGCTGGCGAGCGGCGCTAGTGGCGTGCGAGTGAAAGATCGTGGAACGCGGCATAAATTTTCTGCGGCTTTGAAGGTCGTGTGCCAGTCACTTGCCGAGCAGATTATCAGCGACGGCGAAGGCGTCGAGCATGTAATTCGTCTTTTCGTCGAGCAGGCGCGCAGCCGGGAAGAGGCGTTGATGGTGGCACGAACCATCGCTCATTCTCTTCTGGTGAAGACGGCGTGGGCGGGGGCCGATCCGAATTGGGGGCGCATTCTTGCTGCCGTGGGCAGATGCGGCCTGCCGATTGATCCGTCGCGGGTCCAAATATATATCGGCAGGCAAAGAGTGTGCCGCGATGGAGTCGCTTGCGCATTTGACGAACAGTTGGCTCACCGAAGCTTGGCGCAAGCGGAGTGCGATATTCGCGTGCAACTGGGACGCGGAAAAAACTCGGTGCGATTTCTTACGACGGACCTGACGGCCGAGTACGTGCGGATTAACGCCGACTACTCGACGTAGCGCGGAGACGGGGCAAGCCTCGTCTCTCGAGAAGATTTGCGCGCCTAGAAGCTGAACTGTGCTTGCAATTCTATTCTGCGGTTCGCGGGGCCGTTGGAAAACGGGCCGCCGGCCAGGGCGACCGATTGTTCGAAATTGGGCGAGGTAAGCACGCCGATCGGCGTTGCCGGGTTTACCCTGTTCAGAACATTGCGCGCATTCACGCTGAAAGTGAGACTGTAGCGCCGATTGGTGGCCGGTCCTCCGCCGAAGCCTCCAGGGCGTCCCCCAAACCCAACGCTGCCCCCGCCACCGCCGCCGCCAATGCGTGGGCCGCCTCCACCGCCGGGGCCACCGCCGCCTCCCGTTTGCGCCGCATTCTTGCCGATCTCTGGTCCGAAGCCGATGGATTTCGACAGGCGCAGGTTCAGCGTGAATTGGTTCGGGCCCGTCAGATAGTTGACCGGGATAGGAGTGTAGGAAGCCATTCCGGCGGGTACCGTGAACTGGCACGCGGCCCTGGTCGGATACGTGCACGGCGCCGACGGATTGCTGTTGAACGCGGGACGATCGTTGAACTGCAAGTCGCCGCTCAAATCCTGGCCAACCGTTACGTTGTAGGGCGTGCCGGAGTTGAAGATCATGAATGGACTCAGGCGAAAACCACGAGGCAATGCGATCGACCCGCCAAAGAAGAGGCGATCATGGATGGCGAAGGCTGCTCGCCCATAGTCAACACTCAAATTGTGCTGGTCCGACGCGAAACTCGATGCGCTTGAAGCATCACTGTTGGCGTAATTCAGCGAGTAATAGCCAAACAGAGAAAGCTTGGCTCCGGCGCGAATGTTGAAGTTGGCGATGAGTTGGTTCTGTTTGAAGATTCCCTCAGAGGCATATTGAAAGAGGTAGGGATTGGGAATCGGCCCCACGGGGTAAGGGTAGTTAACATCGGGAGCGTTAGCGACGAGCGACAGAAACTGGTGCACGCCTCGCGAATTAAGATAGGTTAAAGTGACGTTGGCGATTTTGGTGACCTGCCTTTCCAGGCTGAAGGCAGTCTGCATGATGTAGGATGCGCGTAGATTCGGGCTGATCTGGTAGATCGACGAAGCTGTTTGCGCCGGTAACTGGCTCACCGGAGGCACATTGGGAAAGAAATCCAAGCCTGCGCACGATGGCGACTGTTGACATGAAACCGCGTAGCTCTGCTGGGTAAAGCCGTTCAATCGGTCGGCATTCAGTACGTACTCGGAGCTGAAGCGGTCATAGAAGAGTCCGAAGCCGCCACGCAAAACCGTTTTCGGCGCGCTCTTTCCTCCCCCGCCGATACCCCAGGCAAATCCCAGGCGCGGCGCCCAGTCTCCATGATCGTGAATCGCGTTCTGAGTTTCAAAGCGCAGACCGCCGCTCAGCGTGATATTGGGACGCAGCTTCCAATCATCCTGCACGTACAGCCCAGCGTCGGCCACGGTAACGGGAATTGTCGGTACCGGGCCTCCCGGTGTGGGTGGCGATTCAATGCTGAAGTTGGCCGCGCCCGTTGTCTGCGTCATGTTCGGCCCTAGAGCGTTCACGGCGGCCTGGTAGTCGGCCAAGCTGGCGAAGGTAAAAATGCCGCTGAATCCGGCCCCAGAGGTATTAACATCGTGAACCACGCGCACCCGCACTCCAAATTTTACGAACTGCTTGCCTTGCGAAATGGAGGTGTAATTCTGCAGCTCGTAGTGATCCTGGGAATCGGTTTGCACTCCAGAACCGCTACGTCCTCCGGTGAACGCCCCAAGCACGTTGATGGAGGCGTTGGTGCTAAATCCAGACGGCAATGTCTGCAAAGGATTCTGCACTGGATTCTGCCCACTGTTTTCGCGCAGATATTGAAAGCGCGTTTCATTGACCGCTTTCGCTCCCAGGATTTGTGTGTCGCTGATTTGCACGGTGTGCTCGGTCGACGTGGAGTCGTAACCGGCTTCGGGCAGGACCGCTCCGCCAACGCCTGCGTTGGTTTGCGTATCGCGGTAGAACTGGTAGCGGGCGGTGAGCGTGTTGTTGGCGCTGATCTGGTAGTCGATGCGCGGACCGACATTCGTGCGCGTGCGAGGATTGGGAACGCTCTCGCTCAGCTGGGTCGAATTCAGAAAGGGTGCGTTGACGACTGCAATTTCGTCGATGTTGCGCCGTTGCATGCTGACAAAGAACGAGGCCTTTTTGCTGATGGGGCCACCGATATTTCCCTGGTAGATCACGGAGTGGTAAGGCTGAGCCGCATCGGCGGCGAGAAAGGGACTGCGCGTGTTCAATCCCGAACTGTTGCCTTCAACGAAAAACTGGCCGTGATATTTGTCGGTGCCGGGCTTGGTGAAAATTTCAATTCGTCCGTAGCCGAGTTTGTCATACTCGGCTGAAAACGGATTCTGATTGATGCGAATCTCGCGGATCGAAGATTTCGGCGGAAGCTGTCCGGCAGTGAATCCATCGATGTAGAGCTGTCCACCGTCGGGGCCGGCCGAAGGCCCCGCAAGTGCTTGCAGGTCGGCGAGAAGTTCATCGGGATCATCGGGCAGAGCTTCGAGATCCTTTCCGCTCAGGACGATGGCACTCGCGTTATTCGAGGGGTTCACGTCGAGCGTCGGCGTTTCCCCTTCAACGTTGACTTTTTCTTCTTGGGCCTGGATTTCGAGCGCAATGTTGAATTGGGCGGCCTGGCCCGCCGTCACGTTTACGTCGTTCTGAATAAATGCGCCGAATCCCTTGGCGTTGGCGGTGACTGTGTAGTTGCCGGGCGGAAGATTGCCGATCTCATAGTTGCCGTTCTTGCTGCTCGAAGCGGAGTGAGTTTGCCCTCGCGAGTCGAGCACCACAATCGCGGCGTTCGGAACCACCGCGCCTGAGGGATCGGTCACCTGGCCGTGCAAACTGCCAGCTGCTGACGAGGATGATTGCGCCGCTGATTGCGCCAGTGCGGGCGTAGCGGTGATGAATGCAGAGAGAATCAGCGTAATGGAAATCAGCATCGCCAAGATAGAATCCGACAAACGCGTCAACATGCGCCTTGAACCTGCGTCCTGTTCTTTGCGGGTGATCCTTTTGATTGTGAAGAATTGAATGGGCATAGCGATCGAGAATAGTTCACTGCGACGCGGCGTCACCTTCTCCGCCGGACGGGTTCAGCGACCAGGGCGACAGCAGCGAAGATGCGTTGCGATTGGGGGCGGCGGTTAATATTGCGTCCACCCCGGCGAGCAGAGTAATGGCCGTGACCGAGCCTGAATCTCCCGCTTCGGTTGAGACAATCATTACGGCGTCGCCTTTTTGCAGGTCAGAGAGCCGGGCATTGGGCAGACGGCTCAGCATGCGTTGAAAATCCGGAGGACCGTTACCGCCCGCCGCGCGCGAGGTTTGCGATTGATCGCCAGAACGGGCATCGGTTGATTCACGCCCTGCGCCCGGGCTCTGGGTGCTGTGTGCTTGTCCGTTGGCGCCGGATTGATCCGCGCCAGTACCGCCTGCCGTGGCTTTCAAACGCATGGCGAGGCGTTGCGCCATTTCGGGCGGAAGCTTTTTCATTTGCGAATCGGAGGTGACCTTCACGGCTACCGAACTTTTAGTGATTGCATCCTGTACCGTCATGGCATTGGTGGAGGCATCGATCGACTTGATAGTGCCCGCAATATTCCGAAAAGAGCCAAAGACAACTTCATCGGCGGTTATTTCGCCGCCATCGGCAGTGCGCGTTCCTCGTGCGCGAAGCTGGTCGTTGGGTTTGATCTGCGCCATGAATTCGGCGGCGGACTCGGGCTTCGCGTCGTCGAACTTCACCGAGCCGGGCGCGTAGCGGCGCAGAATTGTGTCTTTTGCAATGTGCACTGTGATGTTGCGGGTTGCGCCGAATCCGCCTGAAGAAATCGTGATGGTCGTCGACGACGCATCCACTTTCGTCACCAGACCTCCGACTCCGCGCTTCTGCCAATCGTCTCGTTCATGCTGCTGCTTGGCGGCTACATCGGCCTGCTTCATCACGATTATTGCCAGCGCGGCGATGATGTTCGCGTCATCGCTGGCTGCCTGACCGCGTATCAGCACGCGATCTCCCGGTTGCAAATCCTCCACCTGCAGGGTGATCGCGTTCTTCAAATCCTTTTCTCCGGGAGGCACGCGCAGGATTTTTGTCGAGGCCGAGAGGCTTGCAATCAATTCGCCGCCAGCTTCCGAGGCAATGGTGATTGAATTCGCCTGTACGCTTTTGATTACGCCTACCGCTTTGGAAATTTGCCCGCCGTCCGACTTTTCTTGTGCGAACGCTCGGACCGGCGGCGTTAGGATCGCTGCCGTCAACAGCGCAACTAGCAGGCCAACAGCGGGGTGTCGGCAAAAATTCTTGAGCACAGAGAGCACAGGGGTCCACAGAGGAATTACAGAAAATCTATCTCTAGCGAAAATCTCCGGCTTTGCTGCACGGCTCGGTAGCGCTCGATGCATCCAATAACTCTAGCATTGCCGGGCATGTCGTTTTGGTGGCTTTACGAAGATTTACCGGGCATTGACGTTGTTTTTACAGGGACGGTGGCAACTGCAACTCACCGGCCGTGCATCCAGCATGTTGGCGGGCCCGTGTTAACTTGTGTCTTGTTGATAAAGGCTTCTGGTCGACAAAACCACCATGATGAAAGAACGTTCTATGTATTCTCTTTTGCGCGCATTGGCAGGGAACGCGGCGCTGGCGGCCATCGCGCTTCTCGCGGTCACATCTCTGTGGGCGCAGGATGCGGCGGAGAAAAAGCAAACTCCCGATAGCGCTGAGAAAATCGCGGTCGACGTGAAGGTCGTCACCCTGCCGGTCACGGTGCGGGACAAGCATGGCAAGATTGTTCGTGATCTGACGAAAGATGATTTCACGCTGACCGAAGACGGCCGTCCGCAGACTATTAGGTATTTCTCGCAGGATACGAATCTTCCGCTCACGCTTGGCCTGCTGGTCGATACCAGCCGCAGCCAGACCGGCGTGCTCGATGCGGAGAAGAACGCGAGCCGCAGCTTCCTTGAGCAGATGCTGGTGCAGGAAAAAGACAAAGCCTTCCTGATTCACTTCGATCGCCAGGTAGAACTGCTGCAGGATCTGACCTCGTCGCGCGAGAAGCTGCAAGCGGCGCTCGATTTGCTCAAAACACCTTCGGACCGGGAGCGCTCGAACGATCCAAATGATTCCGATGATTCCGCATCGGGCCACCATCGCGGCGGAACACAGCTTTATGACGCGGTCTATCTGGCTTCGAATGAATTGATGAAAAAACAGCCCGGACGCAAGGCGCTGATTATTCTCTCGGATGGCGTGGATCGGGGCAGCAAGACCTATTTGGAAGGCGCGATCGAGGCGGCGCAACGCGCGGATACGGTGGTGTACTCCATTTATTTCGCCGAGCCTCGTCACGAAGAGGGACAGCGGCACGGCGGAGGAACGGGACGGGGTGGCGGCGGATGGCCCGGTGGAGGTGGCGGATGGCCCGGTGGTGGAGGCGGGTATCCTGGCGGAGGCGGCGGGCGCGGGGGCAGTCAGCGTCGCAGCGAGGAGCCGCGCACCGATGGCAAAAAAATCCTGGAGCGGATCCCCAAAGAGACCGGCGGACGCTTCTTTGAGGTCTCGAAGAAACAGACGGTCGGCGAAATTTACGACAACATCGTGGAAGAGCTGCGGACCCAGTACAACATGGGCTATACGCCGGACAAAGACAGCTCATCTTCGGGTTATCACCACGTTCAGTTGGCGGTGAAGAAGAAGGAAATGACGGTGCAAACCAGAGATGGATATTACGCGGATCGCGATGCTGCCGATCACAAGAATTGAAATTTGCACGCCACAGGGGGAAATCTTTACCACAGACAGCACAGGGGAAAACTAAGGCTAAGATTTCTCCGCGAGCTCTTCGCGTAACGCCTGCCCCAAGGCGGCTTGGCGCTCCGCTTTTAACTTGGTGCCGCCGGAAGTCAAGTAGAGAACGTCAATCGCCATCTGGCCTTCGGTTTCGATCAATGCAATTTCTATATTGCACTCGTGCTTTGAGACCTGCGAGCACATACGATAGAGCAACCCGGGGCGATCTTGCGTGATGACCTGCAACAGCGTGCTATGCGCGGAGCAGTTATCGTCGAATTCAATCTGGGTTTCGATCCTCACCTTCGTGCCGTTCGACTTCTCGGATTTCAGACGGTCGCGCAACATGCGGGCCACGTCGGCTTCGCCTTTGACCACGTCGGTAATACTTTTCTTCAGACGCTCCCATTCCTGCAGGTTCATTTCCAGTGTGCGAAAGCGATCAGTGAAATAAAAAGTGTCGACCACGATGCCGGCGGTGTTCGAGAAGGCATTCGCCTTGACGATATTCATTCCCCACGCGGCCAGGGCTCCCGAGACCGAGGCGAACAGGAACGGTCGGTCCGTAGTAATCAACGTCAGTTCGTACCAGTGGCGAATTTGTTTCAGGCTTAGCTGAGCGCCGTCCTGACCCAGTCGGGCGGCCATTTCGGCGTGAGCGAGAACGTCGGATGCTCCATGGATGCGCAGGTAGCGTTGCGGCAGGCCTTCGAGAAAAATATTGATTTTCTTTCCGGCTACCGGGGCCAGCGACTGCAGATGCGCCAGATTGGAAGACGCCGGATTCGAATGAGCAAAACTGGGTGCGTCTTTATTGTCGCCAGTGTGCACGCGTTCGTCGGCGCTGCGGGTCATGTAGTTGGCGCAGGCTATGTAGAGTTGCCATAAGTTGTCGGCCTTCCATGGCGTCATGGCTTCGGGATTAACCGCCTTGATATCGGCGTAGGTCATCAGGCAGAGCATCTTCAGGCGCTCGGGAACTCCAACTCGTTCGGCAAAGGCCTTTACGTTCGCGGGATCGAAGACGTCGCGGCGCATGGCGGCAGACATTTCCAGATGGCTCGCGACCAGATAACGCACCGTGTCGCGGTCGGCAGAATCGAGGTCCAAGCGTTCCATGCAGGAATCGGTGAGTTGCAGGCTGACCTCAACGTGATTCTCGCCGGGCACGGCTTTGCCAGAATCGTGCAGGAGCAAGGCTAGATACAGCAATTCAGGCTGCTCGAGTTCGCCGAGCAACTCCGCGAAACGATGGTCCCACTCGGACTTCGACTCTTTCAGGCGATGCAGATGTTCGATGGCCAGGAAAGAATGTTCATCGACCGTATAGCGATGATAGAAATCGCGCACCACCAGGGCTTCAATGCCTTTCAGTTCCGGTAGAAGAAGGGCCAGCAGGCGAAGAGCATTCATGGCGCGGAGCGCATCGGCGGCATGTGACTGGACCAGCGTTTCCTGCAGGTAAAGCCATAACTCGGCTCCGCGAGGAGGCGTGGAAGCGAGCGCGGGCAGAGCCTGCTCGACCTTATATTCGGTAGTGGTGCTCAACTTGAGGCCGTGCTCGGCCATGAAATGAAAAAGGCGCAAGAGCATTTCCGGATCGCGCAATCCCGCCGATTGGTGCGCCTGCTTTGGCTGCTTGAGAAAAATCAGTCCGTCGACTACGGAGAAATCGTCGCTCGCGATCTTCGACCGCCAACCCTGAAATTGGCGATACAGCGACGACCAAGCGGCGGGAATCTCCTCGAGCAATTGCGTGCAGACGCGATGCACACCGCGCACGTGACCGAAATAGACGCGCATCCAGTCGGCGGCGTTGGTGATTTCCAAATCGCTCGTGCCGATCTTTCTTGCGGCCGCCTCGTCTTGGGCTTCCCAGGTGAGCGTGTTGTCGTGACGGCGGTGGCGGAAGTGCAGAAAGCAACGCACCGACATCTGGAAATCGAGCGCGGCGTCGAGCGCTCTCCGCGAGGACACCGGCAACAGCGATTGGGTGTCGGGCCAGACCTTCAACTTCTCCATGGCGGAAATCAGCGCCAGCCACTGCGAGACGTTGTAGTCGCGCAGACCTCCAGGGCCGTCTTTCACGTTCGGCTCGAGATGAAAAACGGTATTGCCAAATTTATGATGACGGGTCCGTGTGAGTTCAGCCAGATTCTCGATCAGGCCCTGATAATCTTTGGCAACCAGGCGCGGCACGGCCTTTTCGCGCAGCCGCGAAAACAGTTCGCGATCGCCCGCCAGGTAGCGGCAATCGAGCAGAGAGATGGCGAACTCGGCATTGTCGGGATCAAGGCGCTCGCACTCCGCGAGGTTTCGCGTGACCGGACTCAGCTTGAGGCGCAGGTCCCACAACTCCTGTGAAAAGCGCCGGATCTGATCCTTGTAATCGCTTTCCGAACTGCCGTGGTCGAGTAGAAACAGCAGATCAATGTCGGAGTGGGGAAAAAGCCAGCCGCGTCCGAAGCCACCGGTAGCGACCAGCGCGAAGTTCTTCGAGCTGTTGGCTGCGGCAGTTTCGGCGCCAAAAATAATTTCGTGCCAGAGGCGCTGCACGATCGAATCAACGACAGCCGTGCGACGTGCGAGAGCCTCGCGACCGTCGCCTGTGACCGAGAACTCCTGTTCAATCGCAGCCGATTCCCGGGCGTATAGGTCGGACAACTCGCTGCGAACGGCGGCCCCGGTGTTCATCTCGATGACAGTCTCCGGAGGAGCAGATTGTCAGGTCTCAGGTGCCCAGGAAATCGTTCGCCTTGCACGTGCGACCTCGCTTCCCCTGCTCGTCAAACTGTCGAAACATCGCTGGCCCGAACGCGCAGCGTCTACAGCACGCTCTCGCCGCGTTCGTCATTGCGAATGCGGATCGCCTCGTCGATATGCGACAGGAAGATCTTGCCGTCGCCGATTTTTCCGGTACGGGCCGCGGCAGAGATTGCCTGCACGACTTTTTCGACCATTTCGTCAGCCACCACGATTTCGAGTTTCACCTTGGGGATCAAGTCCACTGTGTACTCGCGTCCGCGGTAAAACTCGGTGTGTCCTTTTTGGCGGCCATGTCCTCGGGCTTCAAAAACGGTCATGCCTTCGACGCCCACCTCATGCAGGGCGTCTTTTACCGTTTCGAGCTTGGAAACCTGAATGATTGCTTCGACCTTTGTCATGGTTCTCCGTTTCGTGGATTGCTATCTTCCAGCGTACCCTTAGCGGCTAAAAGCCGCACCCATTCCAGGGCACTAACGGCGCGTCTGAAGCCGCGCCCTTATGCGGCTGGCTCCCAATAGTATCCCTCTTCGCCGTGCTGCGAGAGATCGAGGCTTGCTGGAGTTTTGCGATTCGAGATGCTTGCGAACTATCCGTGGAAGAAATGTCGCTGGCAGTTTGCGCTGATGCGGCCACGGCCAACAGGCACACAATCAGCAGCGTAAGAGCAACCGTGGCGAACTTGTTCATCAATCTGGCGTGGCTCCTCAGCTCAACAGGCAGAATGATAACAATAGCCGCTCGGGCGCTCTGGCGGAAATCGAAACTATTTATGTTGCCAATTGGAAATCCTTATGTACGGAGATGAGGCGATGGCGCTTGTCGCACAACCTCCTACGATTGACGGCGGCGGGCTTTTGCGGTTGGATGGAAGAGCGTGGCGCCTTCGTCCTCCATCTTCGATACCGATTCGCGGCGATTCAATCGTCTGGACGCAGCCTGGGTCACGATCTGGCTGATCTTTCTGGCCGGACTCGCTGTGCTGCCTCCGCAACTGGAATGGCACAAGCAGCTGATCCTTCTCGCCATTGGAATTGTGCAGTTGCTGGAAACCAGGCTGATCGCCCGTTTCCCGACGCGCGGGGTTTCGTACGTGATCATCCTGAAGATCCTGCTGGCGACACTTCTCATCGACCATACGGGCGAGGTTGGAATCAATAGCAGCTACTATCCTATTTATTACGTACCCGTCGTGACTGCGGCCCTCTATTGCGGCACGGGGCTGACTCTTTTCTGGACGCTGATCGCTTCCGCGGCCTATTGCTCTTATCTCTACCCGGCGATGCAGGAGTATGAGATCACAGGCGAAGCCCTGGGATATCTTGCGCTGCGTATCATGTTCTTCTTTCTGGCGGCGATGGTGGTGAATCGCTTTGCCCAGCAGAGCCAGCATCAAACCAAGTTGTATCGCGACTTGGCCGAGCGGCTGGCGGAGACGAACCGGCGGTTGGAACATGCGCAGGCGGAGGCGCGGCGCTCGGAGCGTCTGGCGGCGCTGGGGCAGCTTTCGGCTGGGCTGGCGCATGAGATTCGCAATCCTCTGGGGGTGATCAAGGGTTCGGCTGAAATGTTGACGCAGAAGTTGCAGGCCTCCGATGAATTGGCGCGGGAATTGGCCGGGTATATTTCTACCGAGGTCAACCGGCTGAGCGCGCTGGTCACCGAGTTTCTTGATTTCGCCCGGCCGCTGCATGCGCAAGTGCATCCGTCGGATTTGACGGCATTGCTCGATCGGGTGCTGCAGATTGTCGCGCAGCGCTTTGCGGGGAAGGGCGAACCGGGGAACGAAGTGCGGATTGAACGTCACTACGCGGAGGGCTTGCCGCTGGTTCCGCTCGACGAGAGCTTGTGCGAGCAGGCTTTTCTTAACCTGGTGCAGAACGCTTTTGAGGCGATGCTCGATCAGGGCCACGGGGGAATGTTGCGGGCTGAGGTGCATCCGGCCACGCAGAACGATCGAGCAGGGGTGGAGCTTCGTTTGGCGGATACGGGGCCAGGTGTTCCGGAGAAGTTACGGGAAGAGATTTTCAATCCATTCGTGACGACTAAGAAGACGGGCGTGGGACTGGGACTGTCGATTGTTTCGAAGATCATCGATGGTCATCACGGATCGATTCGGGTGGAGAACGCTGCAGAGGGAGGAGCGGTGTTTACGATTTTCTTTCCGCTGGAGGAAACGCGCGAAGCCGCCGGTACCCAAGCGAGTGCAGAAGCTAATTAGATGCCAACGATTCTCATTATCGAAGACGAAGCCAAGATGCGGCGGCTGTTGGAGCTGAATCTGGGCGAGGACGGTTTCAAGACGCTCTCTGCAGGTGATGCTGAAACCGGGTTGAAACTGCTGGCGGCGGAGCCGGTGCACCTTGTTCTTACCGACCTCAAACTTCCGGGGATGAATGGACTGGAATTTCTGCAAACCGCGAAGCAGCAAAATCCCTTGCTGCCCATCGTCGTGATGACTGCGTTTGGATCGGTGGAAACCGCGGTTGAGGCGATGAAGGCCGGGGCGAGCGATTACGTCCTCAAACCGTTTTCGCTGGCTGAAATGCGGATGGTGGTTCACAAGGAACTGGATAACTCGCGGCTGCGCGAGGAGAACCGCTCGCTGCGCGAAGCTCTGGGACAGAAGTACAGCCATCCAAATATTGTTGCGATCAGTCCCAAGATGCAGGAGGTGCTGGCGACGGTGGAACGGGTTGCGCCTACTAACTCCACCGTCTTGCTGGGTGGAGAGAGCGGCGTAGGCAAGGATCTGATTGCGCGTGCTATCCATGAAAAGTCGCGGCGCTCGGCAGGGCCATTCGTCAAGATCAACAGCACGGCCATTCCCGAGAATTTGCTGGAGAGCGAACTTTTCGGATACGAGAAGGGAGCGTTTACGGGCGCTGCGAACAGCAAACCGGGGAAGTTTGAACTGGCTGACAAGGGCACGCTGTTCCTCGACGAAATCGGCGACGTACCTGTGGTGACGCAGGTGAAGTTGCTGCGGGTGTTGCAGGAACGGGAGTTTGAGCGGCTGGGCGGAACGCGGACGATCAAAGTCGACGTGCGGCTGCTGGCTGCCACCAATCGCGATCTGCGCGCGGCGCTTGAGGATGGAACGTTTCGCGAGGACCTTTATTACCGGCTGAATGTGGTGCCGATTGATATCCCGCCGTTGCGCGAGCATAAGGAGGATATTCCGGGACTGGCTCATCTGTTTCTGGCGCGCTTCTCCAAAGAGTCGGGGAGAACGATTGCCGGGATTTCACCGGCAGCGATGCAGTTGCTTGTCGGGCATTACTGGCCGGGGAATGTGCGGGAATTGCAGAACGTTATTGAACGCGCTTGCGCGCTGGCATCGGGGAATCAGTTGGAGGTTGGCGATATTCAATTGGATTCTCCGCGTCATCGCAATGCTGGGTCGGCGGATCGCTTTCTTCCCGAGGGGATGACGCTGGATCAGTGGGAAGACGAGATGATTCGCGAGGCGCTGAAGCGCGCGGGCGGGAACAAGTCGCAGGCGGCGCGGTTGCTGGGGCTCTCGCGGAATGCGCTGCGGTACAGGCTGTCCAAGATTGGGATTGAGGATAGCGAGAGCGAGTGAGTAACTGAATTTGTCATCCTGAGCGAAGCGAAGGACCTATGCATTCCCGACGAGTACATAGGTCCTTCGCTTCGCTCAGGATGACAGTTTGTTTCTAGATCATGTGCACCTTGTTACTTTCCCAGCAGAATTTTTCCCAGCCACGGAACCGGCAACGCGCCTTGGTCAAGGGCGCGGTCGTGGAAATCTTCTAACGTGAAGTCTTTGCCTTTTGCCGCTTGATACTCGTGGCGCAGACGCCACCATTCGCTGGTGCCTACGAAATAAGTCGGCAACTGGGTGGAGCTCAGCTTGGCCCGCTGCAACTTTCCTTCGGCTTCGGCCTTGGTCTGGAAGGCGTCGTTCATCATGAAATTCATGGCTTGCTCGTCCGTCATGTTCATGGTTTGCATGCGGACGTCGAGAATCGTGTTGCCCAGCGCGCGCAGCCACACTTTCAGATAGCTCAGGCGATAACGCGGATCGCGATTGGCGAAGCCTTCTTCCATCATGACCTGGGCTCCGTATTCGGCCCAGCCTTCTACGTAGGCTCCGTTGCTGTAGAGGCTGCGGACGAGGCGGCGGGTTACGGGCTGGATATCGTTGGCATGCTCGGCTTGCACGTAATGGCCGGGCAGAGCTTCGTGAATCGTCAGCCATTGCAGCACCCAGTTGTTGTACTCGCGCAGCTTCGACTCGGCTTTTTCGTCCGACATTTTAGGATCGATGGGCGTGACCCAGTATTGTGCCTCGGCGTTGGGATCGAGCGGCGGCGCGCCGTGGAATCCGGCCACTGAATAGATGCCTCGCATGAAGGGCGGCGTGGGGATGACCTTCAGGTTGTCGCGCGTCTTCAGGGTAACGATTTTCTTGTCGATGATGAACTGGCGGATGCCTGCGATGTCGTCTTTCACGGTCTGCATCAGATCGTCGCGCTTGGGGCGGTCTTCAGAAATCTTGTGCAGGACTTCGCTAATGACTTTGTTCTCGCGCTCCTGCTGGCTGAGGTTCGCGTGGTCGTCGTGATCGGGATAGTACTGCTTGTGCAAGGGGAGCGCGATCTGGAGCATTTCGGCGCGCTTCTTTTTTAGTTCGGCTTCGGCCTCGGCGAGGATCTGCTCGGGGGTTATCGGGGTTTCCATGACCAGTCGGAATTTCTCGGCGTAGAGTTCTTTGCCTAAGCGCCATGTGCGGTCGGTCTTCTTCTTTGATAGATCGTCTTGCAGCCAGTGGGAAAAATTCTTGAGCGCTTCGACTGCGGGCGGTGCGACCTGGTCGAAGCGGGCTTTCAGCTTCGATCCCGCGGGGATGGCGGGAGCGATTGTGTTCTGGATCAGATCGATGTTGCCTTCGTTCTCTTCGATGGCGACCTTGATGAAGATGGGATCGGCGTCAACCAGTTGGCTGCGGGCCTGGTCGAGGAAGCGCGGCGTGGCGGCTATGCGGGAGAGAATGTCGCCGAGGCGAATTTCTTGCGGGGCGTAGTCGTCGGTGAAGGGTTGGAAGTAGGCTCCGCCTAGAAGTTCGACGTAGACGGTGGGATTGTGTTTGTAGTTCTGGATGCGGTCGAATTCGAGCAGGCTGAGGGCGATCTGATCTTCGATCAGTTGCCAGTCGGCGGCGTCTTCGACGCCGAGCGAGGCGAGCGGAGTCTCGGTGCGAAAGCGCTCGCGGAAGTCGGCGTAGACGCGGCGCTGCTGGGCCATTCCGGCGGTGCTGACGTCATCGAGCAGGGCATCGAGCGCGATGGTCTTGCCCGTCTTTTTATCGACGTGCTGATGGTATCCGGCTTGCGATGCGCTGGAGGGCGAGAGGGCCAGAGTTTCGTGAATGAACTCTTCGCTGAGCTTCGCGAATTTGGCGTTGGCCTCGGCGGAAGAGTGAGATGTCTGTGCGATTAGGGCGGTTGAGATTAGGAGGCAGGCTGCTATGGGTAGTAGTTGCATGGGGATTGATTTTAGCAGGATGAGGGAAGATAAGGCCTTGTTGTAGATCTCGGGTGAGGCTATGCACGCGCCCTCATGTTTTAGCTGCTCGCAAACTGTTTCGGAATATTTTTTCGAATATGATGACATTATGATCGCGCCTGATTTGGATGTCGGGTCTTCTCCATATCAGAGTCGATGCCCTGATACGAACCGATCCAGCCGGAACTCAACTCGGACATTTCTCCGCATCTTCGATGGTGTCTCTTACCACGCCGCCGAACCATGCGGTGATTTTTACGAAGGTGTTGTAGGCTTCGGCGAAGAGTTGCTGATTGTGTTCTCCGTAGGAGTCTGGCTCACAGTTGAGACTGGTCACTCCATCCATGACTCGGCGGAACGACTCATAGGTGTCGAATAGATCTACGGCCTTTGGGTTCGGAAGGCGGCGGTAGCTGGCGATCTTTGCTTTGGCCTCTTGGACCCTGTCTTGCAGCATTTCGAGCGCGATCTTGCAGTCGTCGCTTAATTCTTTTGTGGTTGCGTCCTCGCAGTGGAGGTTGGGCGCTAGCTGTTGATAGTGGGCTAGAGCCTTGTCCGCTGCTTGCAGCAGGGGGTTGATCGGTTCCCGGGCTTGGGCGGCAACGGTTAGGGCGAATGCCAGCAATATGGGTAAGAGCAGGTGTCGTTTCATCGGGCTCCTCCGACTGGGTTAAGTTTAGTAGCTTGTGGTGCTCCCGGCAAAAGGTGATCACGAATCTGGAATAAGTCCGCGATCGTCTGTGGCCGAAAAGCACCAACCTGGTGGAACCGGGCCACCAGAAATTTGCTGCCAGCTCACGTGCCGTTGTTGGGATGCGCTTCCATCTTATTTGAAATAAAACGGTTATTGGATTCTCAGACGCCATCCACGACTTGGCCTCCCACATGCATTGTCAGCAGTACACGATGTGTCTCGCGAAGGTGGAGGTTTGTATGAGGTTCAAGTTCATAGCGGCGATTGTTGGATTGATGATGGCGATTCCAGGCGCCGTTTTCGCACAGGTTTATCAGGACGAGCAAAATTCGAAGCCGTCGCCGAACGTGCAGATGCAGAATCCTCAGGATCAAAACAGCGATCAGGGCATGGACCAGGATTCGATGGATCAAGGTTCGATGGATCAAGGGGCGATGGATCAGGATTCGGTCGAGCAGCAGGCGGCGGAAGATCAGGCGCGGCGCGATGCGGCTAACGGGAATCCTCAGGACGCGCAGTCGATGAATCGCGACCAGAGTCCGGCTCCTGGGCCGAACGATCCCGGCAATGCCGATCCAAACTACAACGCCCCGTCTTACAACACTCCGGCTCCGGAGGAAAAGAATGGCGTGGCTCGCGTCAGCTTGATTCATGGCGACGTTTCCACGCAGCGGGGCGACTCGAAGGATTGGTCGGCGGCGGTGTTGAACGCTCCAGTGCTGGCGGGAGACAGCGTTTCTACGGGCGACAAGGCGCGGGTGGAGTTGGAGCTTGACTATGCCAACACGCTGCGGCTGGCGGAGCATTCGCAAGCGAATATTACGCAGCTGACGAAATCGCAGATCCAGGTTCAGCTGGGACATGGGATGGCGAATTTCACCACCTATAAAGGTAGCGATGCGGATGCGGAGATCGATACTCCGAATGTGGCGATCAGGACGGAGCGGCGCGAGTCGAGCTTCCGGATTCTGGTTACGGCCGACGATCACACGGAAATTCTGGTGCGGCGCGGTGAGGTGGAAGTGACTACTCCGCAGGGCGGAACGCGGGTGGGGCAAAACCAGTTCATTACGATTCAGGGGACGGGCGCGGAGGAGCAGTACAAGATTGGCGAGGCTCCGGCGCGGGATGATTTTGATCAGTGGAATACGGACCGGGATACGTTGATCCGCAACTCGGAAGCACGCAAGCACACGAACGATTACTACGTGGGCGCCGAGAATCTTGACGGGCATGGAACATGGACGGAGGTTCCGGATTACGGGCAGGTGTGGCGGCCAGACGAGCCAGCGGATTGGGCTCCTTATCGCAACGGACGGTGGGTTTATGAACCTTATTGGGGATGGACCTGGGTTTCTTACGATGACTGGGGCTGGGCTCCTTATCACTATGGGCGCTGGATGTTTGTGAATGGTGGGTGGGGATGGTGGCCGGGACCGGCTTATGGGTATCCGTTCTATCGTCCGATCTGGGCGCCGGCTTATGTGTCGTTCTTTGGCTGGGGCGGGGGATTTGGCTTTGGAGTTGGATTCGGCGGGTGGGGCGGGGTGGGATGGCTTCCTTTGGGACCGTGCGACCACTTCCATCCGTGGTGGGGACGGTGGGGCGGCGGGTATCGCAACGTGGGTTGGGGTGGATACAACCGGGGCGGGTTTGCTCCCTTGCACGCGGGGACACGGTTCTCGAACGTGAACCTGGCGGCGCATAACGCAAACTTCCGCGGCGGCACGACCGTGTCACGCCGGGAGTTTGGCACGGGACATATGAACGCAACGGCGATGACGCATGCGCAGTTTCAGAATGCGCGCATGAGCACGGGGAGATTGCCGGCGAGTCCGAGCCGGGAGAGCTTCTCGGCCAGTGGGCGTGCCGCGGCTGCTTCAACGACTCGGAATGCGTCGTCGAACCAGCACTTCTTCTCGGCGCGCGGCACGACTAGCAGCGGCATGAATCGAAGTACGGCTAACGGCAGTACGAATTCGGCGCGAGGCTCGGAGCGAAGTGGGGAAGCGCGGACTTCGGAAGGACGGACTTCGGGGTCGTCGTACCGGCCGGGGAACGGTTCGAATCAGTCATCGAACATGACTTCGCGGGCCAGCGGCGGGCGCGAAGGCGGAGCTCGAGAGAGCGGCAACAGCGGCGGCGGCTGGCAGAAGTTTTCGCCTATGCCGGCGCGGTCGAGCTCGGAGGCTGGACGGTCTGAATCATCGCGATCGGAAGCAGCGCGGTTGGAGCCGAGTCGCTCGGAATCGGCAAGGTCCGAAGGATCGATGGGACGCGGTCCTAGTTCGGCAGAGCGTGGTTCAGCGGCGCGTGGTTCGGAACAACGCGGGGCTTATGGATCGGCAGGCTCGCCTCGCAGTTCGGGAGGGTATAGTTCGCCGGGGCGGAACTATGGAGGGTTTTCACGTCCTCCACTTAATATGCGGCAGCCGATTGCTACTCCTCGGTCTTACGGAGGACGGTCGGCGCCTGGTTATGGTGGTGGGCGCGCTCCCAGCTTTGGCGGCGGGCATTCAGCGCCTAGTCATGGTGGCGGCGGGGCGCCGCACGGTGGCGGAGCGCCGCATGGTGGTGGCGGAGGCTCGCACGGTGGCGGAGGTGGTTCACACGGCGGTGGTGGTGGCGGTAGACATGGGCGGTAAAACTGCGCTGGTCCTGTTCCGGCGCAGGTAGGTAGCTTAGCAAGACTCTCCCAGCAGTGGGACGCGGCAGGTTCGCGGCTCACTGCTTTTTTTTTGCTGAACACAGTGGGTTGGGGGAAGTTGATGTTCGGCATTGCCCCCTGATGGGGCGGTTGATTGTGCGCTGCTCGCGGAAAAAGTATCATCCACATCGTCGTCTTACCTCAGCGGCTGAAGCCAAATCTGAAAACAAGCCTCTGATCGCAGCGGTGAACCGCTGCGCCACCCAAAAACAACCGCTGCGCCACCCAAAAACAACCGCTGCGCCAGCCAAAAACAACCGCTGCGCCAGGCGAGGTGGTAGGAACGACTTTTGCCGCAAACTGTAAAGTGCTGCGCCATCCAAAGCGCTGCGCCGCGTCTTGCTACCCGCTAAGAGGTGCCTTCGGTAATTTCCACTTCTAGGGATGCGGGCGATATCATGCTTACTCGTACGATCGACCTTTCTCTATTGGATATCTATTTATGAAATTTCGCAGTCTTGCTGTGCTCCTCTTGCTTAGCGGATTCGTGAGCGTCGACGGCTCGGCTAAGGTGACGTTTTTCAGCTCGAACTCTTACGCCGAAGGAGGGACCGCGAGCACGGCTTTGGCCGTGGCTATTGGGTGCGCGCCCGGCAATCTGGTGCGCGTGACTTTTGCTGACCGCGTGGGCGGGCCTACTCCTACGATTGCAGATACCAAGGGCAATACCTGGAAGTTGCTGGCGGGGCCGACGACTAACACCGTGCGCAAGACGGAGTGGTATTCGACCATTACGCATGGCGGATTGCTGAGCATCCGAATCGGATTTAACGAGAGCGCGAATTCGCGGGCCGCGGTTGTGGCCGTGTTTAGCGGAGCTTCTGATTCTCCGCTGGATGCGAACCCTGCGGACGTTATGGGAAACAGCAGTCCGTTTGTGGCGCCGTCATCGGGGTCGCTGGCGCAGGCGGGCGAAGTGGTTACGGGAGGCTTTGCTTTGGCGGGATCGACCGACGACACGATTGAGACTTCGACCGAGAAGGGCGCGGTGTCGGTGGGCAGCAACAGCATTGTGCGGGTGAATTCGGCTTCGGGCAGCGGCGGCGGGGATAATCCTGCTACCAGCGTGGTTACTGGAACGCTCGACACTCAGGCCGGGGATCTGATTGTGCTGGTGGGAGCGGATCAAATTGGGGAGGGATCGTTCACGATTGCGGATAGCCGGGGGAACGCGGTCAATGCGCTGAAGGGCGGAACGAATGCTGTGCGGATGACGGCGGGGTACATTGTGGTGGCTCCGGGGAAGACGGGGCCTACTACTTATACGGGAACGTTCAGTTCGACGGGCAAGTATCGGGCGCTGGTGGCGACGCAATATCGCGGGCTGACGGCTACGCCGCTGGACGTGAATCCGGAGACGGTGAGCACGTCGGGGCATGCGCCGGAGAGTGCGATGAGCGGCACGCTCGGGCAGCAGAAGGAACTGGTGGTGGGGCTGTTTGCCGAGAAGGGAAACGACAGCTGGAATCCTAACGGGAACATGCAGCGGCTGGACCAGGTGCTGAGCGGCGGGAACATGGAGATTGGCGTGGGGGCTGTGATTGGGACGCAGATGGTGCGGAGCACGAAGTCTTTCAAGGAGTCGATTGCGTGTGGGACGCCATTTCTGGGAGTGGGCGGGATTGTGTCGTTCAAGGGGATTCCGTCGGTGGAGAGCGTAGCGGCGATGACGTATCGGATTGTCGATTCGACGGAGGCGGTTGCGCCGGCGATCACGGATACGGGGGATCGGGCGGGAGTGATGGGGACTTCGACGTTCAAGTGATGGCGGGCGTGGGAATTGGCGCCAGCTCATGGGTTCAGGCCGTCAGGGTCTAAAGCCTGCTTCTTTATTGGCTCTGGCACGTTGGATGAAAAGTTTACGGAAAAAATTATCCTTCGCATCATCGTCGTACCTCGGCGGCTGAAGCCGGCTCTGCAAAGAGGGCACCAATCGCAGCGGTGAACCGCTGCGCCACCCAAAACCGAGATTAGCTAGCGGTGAACCGCTGCGCCACCCAAAAGCTACTTTACGGCGAAGGCTGCCATGGTTTTGGCGGGTAGAGAGAGATGAATTTTTCCTTCGACAATTTCTGCTGCGGCGTCTCCGAACACGGGCTGCAATTTCTTCGCGGCTTCTAGCGGCGTGTTTTCCACCGGGATATTGAATTCCTGCGTTTTTGGAGCGTTGTTGTAGACGACCAGGACGCGGTCGTTTTCTTCATCGTTATTCTTATCTTTCTTCCCATCCGGTTTCTTGTCTTTATTCTTGGCTTTATTTTTTTCCTTTTCTCTCTCTTTTTCTTTGTCTGTTTCCGCATCGGCGGGGAGTTCGCGGAGGAAGGCGTAGTAGTTGTCGTCCCAAGCTATGTGCCACTGCTTGCCGGTGCGCAGAGCGGGATGATTTTTGCGCAGGGCCAGCAACAACTGCACATGCTTGAAGATGTCCTGTTGCTCGGGAGTTCGGCCCCTTGCGGTGAAGGCGTTGT
Organism: uncultured Acidobacteriaceae bacterium; assembly: GCA_963775845.1. Lineage (GTDB taxonomy): Bacteria > Acidobacteriota > Terriglobia > Terriglobales > Acidobacteriaceae > Acidiflorens. Next base: position 441,556 of record CAVZKN010000004.1, read on the forward strand.
GTTTGTCGTTGGGAAAGCCTCCGGGGAAATCGTGGCGGTTGTCGGGGTCCTCGCCGCCGGGCAATCCGATTTCGTCGCCAGAATAAATTTGCGGAATGCCGCGCAGGGTCAGCAACAAGGAAAATGCCGCTTTGAGCTTGGCGGGGCTGCTGTCTTTTTCACTGATAAAACGTGCTTTGTCGTGATTGCCGAGGAAAGTGACGAGCAATTCGGGATTGGGATAAAGATCGTCGTGGCGGAGGACGTCGATCAGTTCCTGCATCGGCTCATCTTTGATGATGACGTCGCGCAATACGGATTCGAGCGGGAAGTCGAAGACGGTGGAGAGGCCGGAATCGATGCCGTCGAATTGTTTTCGTCCACCTTGGAAGAAGGAGGTGATGGTCGCATCCCCGTCGGCCACTTCGCCCACGTCGTCGATCTGCGGATAGACGCGATGCAGGCGCTCGTGCCAGCCGCTCCAGAACTGGCGGGTGGAGTAGGGAAAGGTATCTAGGCGGAATCCGTCGAGTTGCGCGATCTCGGTCCACCACAGCGCATTTTGCGCGAGGTAGACGGCAAGCTTGGGATCGTCGGGATTGAGGTCGGGCAACTTGTTCGCGAACCAGCCATCGAGCGTTTTGATGTATTCGCTGGGTGAGGCGTGGGGATCGACGAGGCCGTCGAATTTATAGGACGGCTCGAGATGATGTTCGGCTGTGCCATGAAGCCAGGTAGGCGTCGGCGGATCTTCGGCCCAGGGATGATGCGGGCCGGTGTGGTTGACGACGTAATCGATCAGCACCTTCATGCCGAGCTTGTGCGCGTCGGCCACCAGGCGCTGATATTCCTGCATCGATCCCATGTGGTCGTCGAGTGCGTAGAAATCGACCACGTGGTAGCCGTGGTAGTCGGAGTCTGCGTTCTTCCAGACGGGAGTGAGCCAGAGCGTGTTGACTCCGAGATTATGCAGGTAGTCGAGGTGCTGGCGAACTCCGCGAATGTCTCCGCCGTGAAAAGCCTTGGGCTGGGTGCGGTCAATGCCGGCTTCGCCGCGCGGATGATCATTGGCCAGATCGCCGTCGGCGAAACGGTCGGGCATGATCAGGTAGATGACGTCGTTGCGATCGAATCCTTCGAAATGGCCGCTGGGATCGGCGCGGGCCAGGATCGGCAGCTGGATGGTGGTGGAGCCGGCGGGTGTGGTCAGCTGCAGGGAAATGGTTGCAGCTGGCAGGTTCGAGGCCAGGTGGAGGGTGACGAAAAGATAGTGTCCGTTAGCGGAGGATTCGACGCTCTCGGCGGTTACTCCTGGGGCGGAGGTTTCGACTTGTGCGCTAGAGAGGTTCTCTCCGGAGAGCAGGAGCGTGAGGTTGGGGGCGAAGTTAATCCACCAGTTGGGGGGATCGATTTTGCGGACCTGGGGCGCTGCGGCCGCGCGGTCAGCCGTGCGTGGCTGCGCTGCGGCTGGGAAAGTGGTAACGAACACCGCGTTCAGACATAGCAGGAGCAGCGCGAATGCGATGTGGCGTTGGATTTTCATGGCAGCCGGGAACCATCACGCCGGGCGCGCTAAACGGCCAGGCACAACAGGGAATTCTCCGTCCGAATCGGGGTTGGAACGGAGCAGGAAACGGGTTGCCGTTTCCTGCTCACAATTCCCGATCAGAAGGTAAAGCGGAGCGCGAATTGAATCTCGCGCTCGGAATAGGATCGAGTGGAATTGATGGTTCCGAAGTTGCCCGTGTAAGCGCCTGCCATGTTGAAGTTGATGTCGCCGACATTCGAATCCGGGTTGGTAAATTGCGGAGTGTTGAACAGGTTGTAGAACTCAGCGCGAAATTCTGTCTTCACCCGCTCCGTTATCGGGAATGTCTTGAAGATGGAGAAATCGACGGGATCATATCCGGGGCCGTAAAAGGCGTTCTTGTTCAAGGTTCCGACAGAATTGAATTGGCCGGAGGCATTCTGCGTTGGATTGACGAAGGTAGTCTGAGTAGGGGGAGAGACCCAAATAACCCTGGGGTTGTCGCTGGCTCGGCTGCCGGGGACGAATCCCTGGTGGCCAATGCTAGTGCCTCCGTTATAGTTCGGCCGGATGGTGCAACCGTTGGGGCAACCAGTGTCGTAAATGGTCTGGGCGACATCGAAAGGTGTGCCGGTGCCGATCGACGCGATTATGTTGGCCTGCCATCCGCCGAGCAGAAGATCCGCCCCCCGGTTCCAATCGCCGCCCCAGTGCTTGCCGCGCCCGAAGGGCAGTTCATAGAGACCGGCGAAGGTGAATGCCTGCCGCTGATCGTCGTCGGAATTGCCATAATTCGTGCCCAGCAATGCGCTCGTACCGTTCACAAACGATCGGGTGTTGTTACCGTTGGTACTGGAAAAAGCACTCAGCGAATCATCCAACGCGTGAGACCAGGTGTAGGCCACCGTGTATTGCAGGCCCTGCGTCATACGGCGATTCACGCTGACCTGCAATCCGTTGTAATTGGAGTTGCCATTCGCCGATCCCTCGATCACGTTCAAGCCTTGCGCCTCAAAGGGTGCGGAGGCACCGACGAGATGGGGGCCGTTCAAGCTGTACCATGTCATGAGATGGTGCGAGGTGGATCCCACGTACGCCACCCGGATGTCGGTTTTTGTGTCGAGCTGTTGAGAGACTTGGAGGTTCCATTCATTGATGGCGGAAATCCGGTTGCTGGGGGGCTGCGCGATGACCTGAGTATTGGAGGGCATAGCCAAATTGACGTTAGAGGTGGGCAGTGGGACCGGGTTCGTGGCGTCGGCTGGATTGTTGTCGAACAGCGGGCCCGAACCATTTAACGTAATGCGATATCCGGCAGATTGATTGTCGCCGATGGCGTAGGTCCAATCAGGATTGGAGCTGAGCTGGTTGCCGACTCCGCCGCGATCGAGGAAGTAGAAAATTCCAAAACCGCCACGGACCACAGTTTTTCCCGTGCCAAACGCGTCATAGGCGAAGCCAATGCGGGGAGCGAAATTCTTCTTGTCGGTGTTGACCAGGCTGCGCGAGGCGCCATTCTTGCCCGCCTCAATGAGGGCACCGGTGTTGAGATCGAAGTTGGACCACTGGTTGTTGAGTTCGTAGGGATTGGTATAAAGGTCGTATCGCAGACCCAGGTTCAGGGTGAGTTGACGGGTCACCTTCCAGTCATCCTGGCCGAAATATCCTGTCTCCCAGTTCTTGGTGTAGACCTTGACGGGATTCGAAATGTCATACTCGATCATGAAGCCATCGAGCACTTCCGAGACCGGATATCCAGTAAAGGTTCCATTGCCGAGTTGGAAGAAACCCTTGCCGCGATAGTCGGAAATGAACCAGCCGACGGAACGTGGAAGGATATTTGCACCAAAGCGGAAGTTGTGGTTGCCATGCACCCAGCTCAAAGTGTCCAACACCTGATAAGAGTGCTGGTCTACGATGTAGGGGCCCCCATCACCGATGTAGGAGATCTGGTTCCCGTAGGGTCCGATCAGCGGGGCGCCACCCAGTTCCGGCAGGCGGTTGGCATTTGGAATGCCCAACTGGTCGCCTACTTTTACGCTGTTAAAAGGGTTTAAGTAGTCGTAATAGGGGCGTGAGTATCCGAGACGCAGATCGTTGAGCAGCGTGGCCCCGAAGACGTGGGTTTCGCCGATGGCGACGCCACGGGGATGGTTGTCGCGACCGCCGGAGCCGTAACCGGAAGGAAGAACTCCGAGAACCGTGTCTTGCGTGGTGTCGTCCTTGCCATAGCTGAAACGGCCAAAAATGGTGTCGTGCGAGGTCATGTTGTAGTCGGTGCGGATGTCGAAATCCTTGTAGTTCTCGCGGACATGGGGACGACTGGTGAAGTTATTCTGAATGACACCCGGCACGTTCGGATTGGGAAACGCATTCAGGTACTTGAGACCTACCGAATTTTGTTCATTCGGAGGAATTACGTTGGGCATTCCGTTATAGCTAAACTGCAGGCAGGTGACCGGGTCAAAAATCGCACCCGCCGGTGCATTCCCAGGAGCGCAGGACGGAGGGTTCGTATCGGTTGTCCCCAGCAGTTCCGAAAAGTCACCGGTGCGCATTTTTGCCGTGGGTACGGTGGTAAATTGCGGGTTTTGCGGCTGGTCGGATTGGAAGCCCTGGAAACCACCAAAGATGAAAAGCTTGTTCTTAATGATCGGGCCACCGATCGTTCCGCCGTACTGATTGCGCTTGAACGGGGACTTCTTGGTAGGCATGCCGTCCGTGATCGGATGGAAGTAAGAGTTATTGGCGTCAAAAACACTATTGCGAAGGAATTCGAAGGCCGACCCGTGGATTTGGTTGGAGCCCGACTTGATCGAACTCTGAACAATGCCGCCGCCAGCGCGGCCGAACTCGGCCGGAGCCACCGACGTGTCTACCTTAAATTCCTGAGTATCTTCGACCGGCGGGAAAATATTAATTGTGTTCACCAAGCCGTCGTTGTTGTCGACTCCATCGAGAACGAAGTTGTTGGCCTGCGGACGAAGGCCGTTGACGGTCAGCGAGGCTCCACCGGTTTGCGCGTAACGAAAGGTTTCAGCCTGGTTGCCAATACCGGTGGCCTGATTGCCGTATGCGCCCCGGGTAACTCCTGGCGTCAACAGGGCAAGTTGCGTGAAGTTGCGACCGTTCAACGGCAGGTCGGTGACTTGGTTGACCTGAATAACCTCGCCGATGGAGGACGTGGTTGTGTCGGTGAGCGTCGCGCCGGCCGTGACTTCAACGGTCTGACTCACGTTGCCCGGCTGCAGCGACGCGCTGAACTGCTTCTGCTCGGAGATATTGAGAAGGAAGTCCTCCGTCTCGGTTTTGAAGCCCGTTGCCTTGATCTCCACGTGGTAGGGACCGCGCACTACGGCGGGAATGAAGTAGACACCTTTAGCGTCAGTGGTCGCCATGTAGATTTTATTCGTGGAAGTATTGGTGGCGGAAACTGCGGCATTAGCGATTACGGCTCCCGAAGCGTCAGTGACGGTTCCCTGAATGCTTCCCGTGTCAGTTTGAGCAAACAGCGAGGGTCCGAATTGCAGCAGAAGCAGAAGGAGCGCTGCTACAACCAAGCTTCTGATCGTGAGTCGGCTCGACGGGCGCGAAAATCTATTGAACATAATCATCCTCTTTTTCTCCGGTGTTAGGGGACTGCGGGAGACAGTAGTTTCCTATGCACGAACAAGTTAAGCGTGCAAGTTGTAGTACAAAATGGCAGGCGGGGCAGGTATCACTAGGTTTTTAAACGGTTACAGGAGTAAAATGCCGCTGTTGCAATTAGATAGCATTCCCTGTTACATCATTGTTAAATGGCTGTCACGCGCACATTCGCCGCTGGTCCGGAACAATTCTTCCAGCAAATAGATACGATTATTAAAAGTCATAGTCTCCGCGGTTCGGAATCGCTTTGTAAGCTGCTGCAATATCTGGCGAAACAAGCGCTTTATCACCCTGAGGCTCCCATCAAGGAATATCAGATCGCCACCGAGGTTTATGGGCGGCCTTCGGACTTTGATCCGCAGTCAGATTCGACAATTCGGGTGCAGGCGGGGCGTCTGCGCATGAAACTCGCCGAGTATTACGCTAGCGAGGGAGCCGCGGATCCCATTGTGGTAAAGATTCCGAAAGGGAGTTATCACCTGACTTTTGAGGTGCGATCTCTCCCCTCAACGCATCCGACTCAAACTCTGCCTTTGAATGAAGCGGTGCCGCGAACGGTGGCGGCGGAGAGCGTACCGGCGCGCTGGCAAATGGCGGTGATCCTGTTGCTGGTAGGCCTAACAATTTCGCTGGTGGTGCTGGGAAGCTTGCTCTGGAATCGGAAGGTGGCGGAGCCGGCGATGGCGGCGCCCAGCACTTCGTCAGGCACTCTGCGATCGGCGGGGCCGCTGGCGGCTTTTTGGAGACCTTTCACTTCGAGCGCTGAAGAACCTTGGGTGATTTTCAGTAATGCCGCTTTTGTGGGACGTCCTGAGACTGGCATGCGTTACTACAACACGCACGAGGACGCGAAGAGCGCTGTCTACGATCACTACACCGGGGTTGGCGAGGTGCTGGCCATTCATGCGCTGGATGACGCGTTCAACACGCTGGGGCGGCGCATCCTGGTGAAGCGTGGCAGTTTGTTTACGCTGGACGATGTTCGGAATAACAATCTGATTTTTGTGGGCTCGCCGTCGGAAAATCTATCGTTGCTCGATATACCCGGGACGCAGGAATTTGTTTTTCAGCGCGTCGGGTCGGGAGCGCGGCAGGGCGATCTTTCTATCGCGAGTAAGCATCCGAAGGCGGGCGAGGCGGGGACTTATCTGGCTAGTCCGTCTAATGCGCCGCTGACGGAAGATTATTCGGTGATTGGACTGGTGCCGGGAATTGGCACGGGGCGCTACGTGATGATTCTGGCGGGAACGACGACTTTCGGGACGCAGGGCGCGGTGGAATTTGTGAGCCGTCCGGACACGGTAGAGAAGTTGCTGCGGGAGATTCCGGGATCGGGGTCGGGCGCGATCAGGCCGTTTGAAGCGCTGGTGCGGGTGAAGATTGCGCGGGGCGTGCCGGTGGAGACGGAGTTGGTGGCAGTGCGGAGCAGATAGATTTCAGGGCGTGCAGCGAACTGATTTTCCCTCCGACTTACGATTTTGCCGCTACGGCGTTGCCGGGGAGGGAGCTGCTTGGTTGACGCAAATCGTACAAGTCTTCTACGCGGTGCGTAAGCATGGCGGCCAAGATGAAGAAAATTCCTCCGGCGACTACAGCGGCGATGCGGTTGTTGTTGAGTAGATGGTTCATCACCCAGCCGAATCCGAGCGACGCGGTAATTTCTGGAATCACGATGAAGAAGTTGAAGATGCCCATGTAGACGCCGGTTTTTCCGTGAGGCAGCGATCCAGCGAGAATTGAATAGGGCATGGAGAGCGTGCTGGCCCAGGCTATTCCGACTCCGGTCATGGAGAGCAGGAGCAAAAATTTATTGTGAATGACGGCGACCGAGAGCAGGCCCACGCCGCCGCAGATCAGGCAAAGGCTGTGGGTGGCTTTGCGTCCATAGAGACGGGCTAGCGTGGGGAGCACGAAGGAAAATCCGAAGCAGACCAGTGAGTACATTCCGAAACAGATGCCCGCCCATTCGACTCCCGCGGAATAGAGTGCGGAGTTGGTGTCGGGAGCGGCGAAGACATTGCGCGCCACGGCCACGGGAAAATAAAGCCACATGCAGAATAGTCCGAGCCAGGTGAAGATCTGGACCCAGGCGAGTTGGCGCATGGTGCGGGGCATTTCACGGATCGACAACAGAATTTCGCGGGCGCTGGACGCGAGGCCGGCATGGTCCTTCTTTTGTTTCTGAAATTCCGCGAGGTTGTCGGGCGGATATTCCTTGGTGGTCACGATGGTCCAGAGGACAGCTCCGAGGAACGCGGCAGCGCCTATGTAAAAGGATAGGCGGACGGTGAGCGGGATGGTTCCGGCGGCGCGCGTTTGTGCTACGTGAAAAACATTGGTGAGGAGATAGGGCAGTGCCGAGGCTATGACTGCGCCCAGTCCTATAAAAAGGCTTTGCATGGCGAAGCCGCGGGTGCGCTGGAATTCGGGGAGAAGGTCGGCGACGAAGGCGCGAAAGGGCTCCATGCTGATGTTGATGCAGGCGTCGAGAACCCAGAGGAGGCCGGCGGCCATCCAGAGGGCGGAGCTGCGCGGCATGAGGATGAGGGCGGCGGAACTTAGAATTGCGCCGGCTAGGAAATACGGACGCCGCCGGCCGAGCGGGCCCCAGGTGCGGTCGCTGGCATGGCCGATGATGGGCTGCACGATGAGTCCGGTGAGGGGCGCGGCCAGCCAGAGAATGGGAATCTGATCGGCGCGAGCGCCGAGGTACTCGTAGATGGCGCTCATATTCGCCATCTGCAGTCCCCAGCCGAACTGAATGCCGAGGAAGCCGAAGCTCATGTTCCAGATCTGCCAGAAGGTGCGAGGGGGCTTGTCCATAGATTTGCGGGGAAATTGCCTGGGGACGATTCTATCTGCTTTGGGTGGGTTGCGGTCATCGCGGCCGTTGATGTTGATTGGGAGGGCCGGATGTTGGCACGAGGTAAGGGGGTAGGACCGCGGGCGTGGTGGCGTCCAAAACCTTACGCCGGGCCGATTTTTTTAGGTGCTGCCTTGGTCTTTAAAATCTCGACGTAGCAGTCTTCGTGAACTGCTTCCCCGTCCTCGTTAGTCTTCGCAGTTTCTAGCTCGATATGCTCTTTGCAGACGGGGCAGATCGGGAAACGCGAGCGAAGCGGCACCAGTACACCTCGGGACAAAAATCATAGGCCGCCGGGGGGGGGGCGGGTCTGTACTTTAGCGCACATACCGGTATGCGTGGTCTGGTGAGTCTTATTTTGGCGGAAGCGTGTGTGAGTCGAACACACCGGCGACATCGAAGATGCCGCCCGCCGGTTTTGAAGACCGGGACGATCACCGGACCGCATGCGCTTCCGTAAGTGCGGCGGCGGTTCGAGCAAATTCGCCGCGTCAGGAGAGTAAGGCCTACAAATAATTTACAGATTAAGAAACTCGCCTCAGCGGCTCAACAGTTCGCTGAAAAACGATGCTGTGGCATTCCAGCCCCTGAAGAGGACCTTGATTCTGGCGGACATGCGGTATCGCTAAAGCAACGCCCTGATACGAAACTTGCTACTTCGGCTGCGCTACCACTCGAAGGTAGGGCTTCAGGGTTTTGAATCCTCCTGGATATTTCTGCTTGGCCTGCTCTTCCGTTACCGAGGTGGGAATGATTACGTCCTGTCCGGGCTTCCAGTTCACCGGGGTGGCTACGTTGTGTTTGGCGCTGAGTTGGATCGAATCGAGGGCGCGGAGGACTTCGTCGAAGTTGCGGCCGCTGCTCATGGGGTAGATCAGCATCAGCTTGATTTTTTTGTCGGGACCGATGACGAAGACGGTGCGCACGGTGGCATTGTCGGCGGCGGTGCGGCCTTCGCAGCTTTCTCCGGCCTCGGCGGGTAGCATGTCGTAGAGCTTGGCAACTTTCAACTGCGGGTCGCCGATCATGGGGTAGTTCACTTTGTGGCCCTGCGTCTCTTCGATGTCGGCGGCCCACTTGCCATGATTGGTGACGGGGTCGACGCTGAGTCCTATGATTTTCGTGTTGCGCTTGGCGAATTCGGGCTGCAGGCCGGCCATGTAGCCTAGTTCGGTGGTGCATACGGGAGTGAAATCCTTGGGGTGGGAGAAGAGGATGGCCCAGCCGTCGCCGATCCATTCGTGGAAGTTGATCGTGCCTTGCGTAGTTTCGGCGGTAAAGTTGGGAGCTTCAGAGTTGATGCGTAGAGACATGATTTCTCCTCTGTATTCTCTTTTTACAGATGACCGAATGATGCGGTGCGATGCGACAACTATGGTATCGCATCGGGGCGCGTGGTGGGCGCGGCGGGCGGGAAGAAAGTGTAGGAAAAAAATGTGGCGCGGGGCTGCCTCGCTCGATCCAACGAAGATGATCCGATTATCCATGATCCGACTATCCATGGTGCAAGTGGATGTGTTCACCGATCGCGCTTTGACCGGTAACTCGCTGGCGGTTTTTCTGGATGGGCGCGGGCTGAGCACCGAACTGATGCAGGATATCGCGCGCGAGATGAACCTGTCGGAGACCACGTTTATTCTTCCGGGCGATGCGGCGGTTGAGAAGGAGCGCGGGGTGCGTGTTCGCATCTTTACCGTGCAGGAGGAACTGCCTTTTGCGGGGCATCCTACGCTGGGCACGGCTTTTGTGCTGCGCGGGATGACGGGATCGGACGACGTGGCTCTGGATCTGAACGCGGGCCGGGTGCCAGTGCACTTTACCCAGGAAGCGGGGAAGGCCGTCTTTGGCGAGATGACGCAGAAGAATCCTGAGTTCGGCGCGATTCACAGTGTGGCCGATGTGGCGCCATTTACGGGACTGAGTGCGTCGGATTTTGACGAGTCCGCGCCGATTCAGACGGTTTCTACGGGCGTGCCCTTTACGATCGTTGCGCTGCGATCGCTTCGCGCCGTGCAGAAGCTTCGGCTTGACCTGGACGGCGCTTTGGAATACTTGTCGCGATCCGGAGGGAAGTTTTTTTATTTCGTCTGCCGCGAGACGGTCGACCCTAAAGCCCGGTTGCATGCGCGCATGATTTTTTATAACGGAGACGATCCCGCAACCGGGTCGGCCGCCGGATGTTGTGCGGCGTGGATGGTTGCCCACGGCATGGCGGCGAGCGAGGAGCAGGTTCTGATCGAGCAGGGAACGGAGATGCACCGGCCGAGCAGCATTTTTGTTCGCGCAACCGCACACAAAAATGGGCACGATAACCAGGTTGTCAATGTGCGTGTCGGTGGAAATTGTGTAGAAGTTCTCCGCGGCGAAGTTGCGCTTGCGATCGAGCCCAGCGAAACAGTGCGACAGTAGCGGCTGCTAAGGCGGCGCGAAAATTTCTGCACCATGCGCGTGCCATTGGCGAGCACGGCACTTTACCGGGTTCGCGTTTCTGTTTACATTCATTGCGCTCCCAAAAACAAAAAAAGTTGAACAGGCAAATCAGAAAGAAGTTGCGATGAATTTCTCCCGGTGCAGTCCATGAAGCCCAAAAAAACAATTCTTTGTGTCGACGATAACGAACAGGCGCTATCGATCCGAAAAATCATGCTCGAAACGCGTGGCTATCGCGTTCTCGCGTGCAACAAGGGTGAACAGGCCCTGGAAGCCTTCCGGCGCGGTGGCGTGGACCTGGTGCTGACCGACCTGATCATGCCCGGGCTGGAAGGCCCGCGGTTGATTGAAGAAGTGAAGCGAATATCTCCGTTGACGCCGGCCATGCTGATCGCCGGCCGCAGCAAGATTTATGAGCACGACACGGCCGCGGACGTTGTTCTCTCCAAGGGAATGTACGAGCCGGCGGACTTGCTGGAGCGCATCCGGTTGTTGCTGGTGCGCAAGCGCGGACCCAAGCGGTTGGTGGACGCGGGCGAGCGACGGCCGGCGGGTCAACATGCATCCGTGGCCTGAGAAAAGCATTGAGACATTGAGACATTGAGTCATTGAACCATTCGGTCAACTTGGAAAATGTCCTCAATGATTCAATGGCTCAATGACAAAATGTCTCAATAATTCTTGTCTCTCTTCCTGTGATATCGTTTTCACTGGATGACGGCGTTCATCGAAGCCAGGGAACTGCGCAAGACCTACCGGGTCGGCAAGGTGGATGTGCCCGCCCTGCGCGGGGTTTCCTTCAGCGTGCAGAAGGGCGAGTTTGTCACGATTGTGGGGCCGTCGGGAAGCGGGAAGTCTACGCTCTTTTATTTATTGGGCGGGCTGACACGGGCGGACGCGGGCAGCGTGACGATCGATGGAGTGGATTTTGCCACGCTTTCTGACGGCGCGCGCACCCGGCTGCGCAAGAGTAAGATCGGCTTCGTCTTCCAGAAATTCAATCTTCTGCCCACGCTTAGCGCGCGGGCAAATATTGAGATTGCTTCGGACATTGCCGGGCTGGGCGCGCCCGATCCCTCGTTTCTGAAAACGATTACGGAGATGCTGGGGGTTGGGCAGCGTCTGGAGCATCGTCCAAATGAACTGTCGGGCGGAGAGCAGCAGCGGGTGGCGCTGGCGCGCGCTTTGATCAATCGTCCGGCAATTGTGCTGGCTGATGAGCCGACCGGCAATCTGGATTCGAAAAGCTCGGGCATCGTGCTGGACATGTTGCGCCAGTCGAACAAGAACCTGGGGCAGACGGTGATGATGATTACGCATAATCCGGAAGCGGCGGCTTATGGCGACCGCATCGTGCATATGCGCGATGGGCAGATCGTGGCGCCCGATGAGGATCCGCAGTGGTCGCCGCAGGTGGCGGCGCAACGCGGTCCCTGAAGGGGCAGTTAGTTTGGAGATTGCTCGGGGCGTCCCTCGTGGCGTGTAGGCGTTCGATCCTCAGCGGCTAAACAGTTTGCGGGGAAAGTCGCTGCGCCACCAAAGATAACGGACTGTTAGCCCATTACTAAGAAGGTCAGCGAGTTCTGAATGGCTCATCGCGACGAATTTACCAAGCCAGTTCTTTCGGGGAAGGGCGCGACGGATTACGAGCGCTACCTGCGGACGGATGAATTGCTTGCGCTGCAAAAAGCGCCTGAGGAATTGCTGCATAAAGATGAAATGACGTTTCTGGTCGTGCACCAGAGTTCAGAGTTGCTGATGAAGGGTGGGGCCTTTGAACTGGGGCGCGCGCTGGAGGCGCTGGAGGCGGGCGACTACGGCAACTGCACCCGGCTGATTCGCCGGGCCATTCAGCTGATCGAGCCTCCGATTGGGCTGCTGCATATTCTGGAGACGATTAGTCCGCACGACTATCATTTGATTCGCGCCGGGCTGGGCCATGGAAGCGGGCTGGATTCCCCGGGATTTCTTTCGCTATTGCACATCGGGCCGCGGCTGGGGCACGCTTTTCATGAGCAGTTGGGCCGGGCTGGAGTTACTGTCGCCGAACTCTACCGGCGGCATGAGGAATTTTTCGGCTTGCACGATGTGGCCGAACGGCTGCTTGATTTCGATGAACGGATGCAACTGTTTCGCTTCCATCATCTCAAGCTAGCGGAACGCATTATCGGAGGCCGCGTCGTGGGCACGATGGGGACGCCCGTAGAGGTGCTGCAGCAGCGCATGGAGAGCTGGCTGTATAAGGATCTTTGGGATGTGCGGAACCAGATCACGGCAGCCATCGGGCAGACGCCGGCCGGAAGACAGTACTAGGGTATGGGCCCTAGCCTGTCTCGCGGCGAATCCAACTACTAGCGTTTTCCGACTACGTGGCCGTGTCCATCCCGCATTTCATTTCCCTTGAAGTGTTCAATGTGATCCACCGGATGCTCAGCGTGCTCGCCGCGTGCTGGCATGGCGCCATGGTATCCGTGCTCGGGGTGGAAGCGGTTGTTGACGTGGCCGTGGAAGCCTTCAGGGCCATGGAACCAGGGGCCGACGCCGATGAAAACTCCGCCGCTAAACCATTCGGGGCCGTAATAGCCGTAGGGGGCGCAGTTGTAGGGAGGAACGTCGTAGTATCCGTAAGGGCAAACCGGCGCGGGGCCAATCTCAACGGCCACCTGAGCCTGTGTAGTGGGAGCAGCGATTGCGATGAAGCTGACAACAACCGCGGCTAAAACAAAAAGTTTAACTCCATTCATTGGATGGTGTCCTCCGACCTTGTATTTGGAACTCTTAACTTGAATTCGGTTGGAAATACGATTCGAGTTTGCGGCAAAAGGTTGGCGGCCAAAGTTTCAGCACGACGGCTGTGACAGCGGGCAAGGGACTAAGAGGATGGCGACAGCGGCAGCGAACGAGATTGCATCAAAGTTGTTTCTACGTACCCTCTCGGATATAGCAATTGCTTATAATGCCTAGCGGCTCGCTGGGTGCGAAGGAAGGAGAATGTGACTGGGGTTACAGACCGTGCACTCTGGATGATTTAAATTAGTGGATGCTATAGGAGAACATGTCTTCCGGAAATTTTTCTGATTTTGAATCGGTCCTTCGTATCCTCAAGGAACTGAGAGAGGAACTGGAAACGCTGACCAGCCAAAGGGTCGAGGCTCTGAATGCCGTCACCTACACGGGCATGACGGAGGAACAGGAGCGGGAGTATGACGCGCTCCGGGAGCGGATTTTGAAGGTTACTGAACAACTGCTGGAACTGGAGCGGAGTGAATCCGCGCCAGGGGCGGGGCAGAGGAACCTGGGTGGCCAAACAGAGGTGGACACCGGCGAGGATCAGCGATAAACTGAGCTTTGTGGCAGTTGGGCAAAACTGCCACCACGTTGAAAACAAAGGACAGCAACGCTCGAACGTCAAAAGGCCGGGCGGGAGTAACTCAGTGGTAGAGTGCGACCTTGCCAAGGTCGAAGTCGCGGGTTCAAATCCCGTCTCCCGCTCCAGATTTGTGAAGCCCTGCCCCGGCTAGGGCTTTTCGTTTTAGGTCAGGAAAATTCCAGGGCGCGGTAGCCAAGTGGTAAGGCCGAGGTCTGCAAAACCTCTATCGTGAGTTCGATTCTCACCCGCGCCTCCAACTTTCGATTACCTCAGACAAGCACCTGCCGTTGAGTGCCAGTCAACCCACAACCCAACCCACAAAATTGCAATGACTTGTGCGACTTCCACCTATTGAGGTAGTCAGGAGCGCAAGCGATGCATTAGAGACATGTCGTCGAGAACGGCGATTCCCAGCTTGCTCAGGTAGTCACTGGCGGATTTCTCGAAGAAGTCATCGTCCTTCGTGCACAGTATGTCCGCCTCGCCGATTATCGCAGTCTGCATAACGATGATGTCGTTTACGTCGCGGACGGGCGCAGTGACCAGCGGATTCAAGGGCACAATTTCCGAGCACCCGCGCAGGAAATTGACGTAATCGAAAACAAGTTTTTCGGATAGGTCGTAGAACGCCTGCAAACGCGGATAACGCAGGATCCTGGCAAGTTCATGCAGCATCTCGTTGGAAAGCAATAAGGTATGTTTGCTCTCGACTTTGCTCTCTACTATGTTCAATAGCAATTCACGGGCGAGGCCGTGCGAATGCTCATGGGCTCGAACCAGGATGGTGGTGTCGAGGACGATCTTCACTGGTGGGGACGATAGCCGGGACGGGTGCTTCTGATGGCCTCGGTGAGGACTTCTTCGGCTTCCTCTTTGGAGCCGGGTTTGCGGCGGGCGTCCACTTCGGCAAAATAGTTCCTAAGCTGCTGCGCTTCTGGTCGGGTGAGAGGTCTTTGGCGTTGCGGATCATAGACACGTCCCTATTACATTATAACGGAGCGAATTCTAGAGCTTTGGTGTGGTTTTTTACGCGTGGATTGTAGGCAAACCTTACCTTGGATCTGTCCTCAGAACTCACAATCAACAACGAGCTTCAAGAGTCTAAGCAGCGTCTCGCGCTCCTCCGGGGTCATTTTCAGCCGCACACTCTCGTCGGCGGTTACCCGAGCTCTGATTAGCCGTTCCCGGTACTTCCTTCCTTTGGCCGTCAGCTGCACTAGAATTGCTCTGCCCGATTTTGCCCTGTGCTCCGACACCAGTCCTTCCTCGGCCAGTGACTTGATCGACCGGTGCACGACCGTCCGGTCGTGACCCAGAATGGTGGCGATCTGATTCGAATTGAGCGCTGTTCCCCCCCGCAATGTCGAGAGGATAAAGCCGCGTGTCGCCGAGCACTGAGTTTTTCGCTCCAGTCTCTTTCCCACCGAGAAATATGCCGCTGCGATTTGGGCGAGTACAGAGTCTTTCAGAATGTCATCGGGAATCTCGTTCCTGGGGAGGATGTTCATAGAACGGCCACCGTCGCGTCGAGAGGTCTTCGCCACTGCGGAGGCTCATCGTGGGCGCACGATTTCTTCCCGATCGCAATCACCATCACAATCTCATGGTGCCGTCCGGACAAGCCCAGATATTGTGAGAGCCTGCGGCCATCAAAGCCTTCCATCGGACAAGTGTTCATTCCCAGCGCTTCGGCGGCGATCATCAGATTCTGGCAAGCTAACGAGGTGCTTTTCGTCGCCCATTTGAACAGGTCCTGCCGCGACAGCGGCGGCATCCCGATCACCATCCGCAGATGTAGCAGCCGGAACACGGCCCGTTTGATTCCGGCAAACATTCCGAATTGCCCCGGCATAAACAGGATCCGGCCGATCTTTGCATTCCGTTTGTAATCGCGAATTTTTTCTTCGGTGAAGTTGCTCCTCCGCATCCACTCCAACTGGCCTTGTGCGGTGGCCGACAGCAATTGGAGATCGGCAACGGCCACGACCAGTGCGGAGGCGGTTTCCGCGGGCTTCTGTCCCAGGCACAGTTTCGCCACCGCGACTTTCTTGGCCGCGGACCCTATCCAATAGAACTTGTAAGGCTGGCTGTTAAAGCTCGAGGGGGCATGGCGGGCGGCATTGAGAATTTGCTCGCGCAGCCCTTCGGAAATCTCGACGGGTTCAAAGACCTTAACCGCCCGCCTTTGGAAGATCGCGTCCAGGGTCTCATTCATGCCAGTGTCTCCTCAATGTTGCTATTACAACATACTTATGTTGCTATTGCAACATTAACCACTGGCAACCGGCCGGAAGCGAATCTATCAGTGGCGATAAATCCCGGTAACTCTCAGAACCTCTGCTCGGGGCGGCCAATCAAACGCACAACTGCGAGAACGCCCGCTTTCAAGAGTTGCACATTATAATCACGCCGATGGCCAGCGACCCCTTCCGCTCGTGGGCGAACCGCACCGTGCTTCGCACGGGACGCGAAGAGCCCTACCTGAGCATTCAGGACATCGTCGTCTTCGTCCGCGATCTCGAAGTGAGCAAGCGGTTCTACGTCGACCTGCTGGGCTTCGAACTCATCACCGAACAGTGCCTTCCCACCGGCGTCCGCTGGATTGAAGTCGCTCCTCCCGACGGCAGCGCCAATCTTGCGCTGGTTGAACCCAAGCCCGACCGGCCTGAATACAAACTCATTGGAGGCTACCGCTGGGTTCTTTTCATGACGGAAGACGTTCAGGCCACCTACAAAGAATGGAGTGAGCGCGGCGTTCACTTCTTATTTGCGCCGGAGACGCCGGGGTGGGGCGGCACCTTTGCGCGTTTCGAGGATCCAGACGGGAATGCGTTTGGGCTGGAAGGGTTCGGCGAAGTGAAACGAAGCCTCGAATCGCGTCGGCGGACGCAGGCGGAAAAGCTCGAATCCGAACGTCGCACCGCCCACGAGCTTGACATTGCTAAGCAGGTGCAAGCCAGACTCTTTCCACAGAATTTTCCGCCCCTGAGAACGCTGGATTATGCGGGTGTCTGCATTCAGGCACGCCAGGTGGGTGGCGACTATTACGACTTCCTCAATCTAGGTCAGGATCGGGTTGGGCTGGTGCTGGGCGACATCGCGGGAAAAGGAATTGCCGGCGCCCTCTTGATGGCGAATCTCCAGGCGAATCTGCGCAGCCAATGCACCATTGCTTGCCGCGATCCACAACGCCTGTTGCGCTCGGTTAACGACTTGTTCTACGACAACACGGCGGATCATGCTTACGCGACTCTCTTCTTCGCGGAATACGATGATCCAACGCGACGGATGCGCTACGCCAACTGTGGACATCTGCCCGCTCTTGTGCTCCGTGGAAATAATTCTCTGGACCGTCTAGCCTCAACTTGCACCGTTCTTGGACTCTTCAAGGATTGGGATTGCCCGATCGTCGAATGCCAGCTTTTCGAGGGCGACATCATCGCCTTCTATACGGACGGCATCACCGAATCCTTCAATGCGGCGGGAGAAGAATTTGGCGAGCAGCGCTTGAGCGAAGCATTGCTGCGCAATCGTGAATTGCCTTCGCGGGACTTGCTTTCGGCGATCGTGGATGAGGTTCGGCAGTTCAACGTCGAAGAACAGCATGACGATATCACTCTCATCATTGCCAAGTGCGGAGCACGTCATAGACTCTGATGGAGACGCTGCGTCGATTTCAGGACGGTGATCGCGCTGACAGCAGGAGATGGCTCGCCAACTACTTCTACGAAGAAAAGCGGCCCGAGGGCCGCCCCTGAATTACCTTGCAGCTTACGTTCTTACGCAGACTGCTTTCGTTTGCGTGTAGAGGTTTAAAACGTCTTTGCCCATTTCGCGGCCCCAGCCGGACTGCTTGTAGCCTCCGAAGGGGAGGGCGGCGTCGAAGATGTTATAGCAGTTGATCCAGACGGTTCCGGCACGGAGCAGTGCTGCGGTGCGGTGCGCTTTGGTTACGTCGCTGGTCCAGATGCCGGCCGCTAAGCCATAGACGGAATCGTTAGCGCGCGAGGTCAGTTCTTCGGGATCATCGAAGGGAATCGCGGCTACGACCGGGCCAAAGATTTCCTCCTGCACGACCCGCATATTTTCTTTCGTGTTGACCAGGACGGTGGGCTCGACGAAGTATCCCTGGTTGCCGATCTTGTGGCCGCCGGAGGCTGCCTTGGCGCCTTCGGCCATTCCGATTTCGAGATAGTTGCAGACGCGCTGCAACTGCTCCTCGGAGACGAGCGGGCCCATGCTGGTCGCCGGATCGAGTCCTGAGCCTACCTTGATTTTCTTTGCTTTCGCGGCCACGCCTTCGACTACGCGATCGAATATGGGACGCTCCACGTAGAGGCGGGAGCCAGCGCAACAGCACTGGCCGTGGTTGAAGAAGATGGCGCTGGCCGCGCCGCCGATGGCGGTGTCGAGGTCGGCATCTTTGAAGACTACGTTGGGCGACTTGCCGCCCAGTTCCAGAGAAACTTTTTTCAAGTTTCCGGTGGCGGCGTGGACGATCAACTTGCCCACTTCGGTCGATCCCGTGAAGGCAATTTTGTCGACTTGGTCGTGAGCTGCCAAGGCGGCGCCGGCGGTCTCGCCGTATCCCGGAACGACGTTGACTACGCCTTCGGGGAAGCCGGCTTCCATGATGAGTTCGCCCAGGCGCAGCGCGGAGAGCGGCGTTTGCTCGGCGGGCTTCAATATTACTGTGCACCCCGAGGCTAGAGCTGGCGCCAATTTCCAGGCGGCCATCAGCAGTGGGAAATTCCACGGAATGATCTGGCCTACTACTCCTACCGGTTCGCGGAGGGTATAGGCGTGGTAGTTGACTCCTGGGGTGTAGACGACCGAGAGGGGAATCGTCGTGCCCTCGAGTTTCGTCGCCCATCCAGCCATGTAGCGGAACATTTCGACGGCCAGCGGAACATCGGCGGCCCGGGCTACGGTTAGGGGCTTGCCGTTATCCAATGTTTCTATGGTCGCGAATTCTTCGAGATGCTCTTCGAGCAGGTCGGCGAGTTTCCATACGAGCTTGCCGCGCTGGGAGGCGGTCATCTTTGACCAAGGGCCGCTGTCGAAGGCTTTGCGCGCGGCCTTAACGGCGAGGTCGATGTCTTGTTTATCGCCTTCGGCAACCTGGGCCAGAACTTCTCCGGTGGCCGGGTTATAGGTGGGGAAAGTTTTGCCCGACACGGCGTTGACCCACTTGCCGTCGATCAGCATTTTGCGAGGTTGGGCGATGAAATCACTGACTCGCGAATCAATCTGGATGGGGGAAGGTGCGATTCCCATGATGTCCTCCTTGGAACGGATTAGAAATTTGTGGCGGCGAAATGACCCTGAAAAATACTAGACCTGTGAGGCAGCGAAGGCAAATGGGTAGAGCCTAAGAGCATTGAGTCATTGAATCATTTAGTCATTGAATCATTGAAAGCCTCACGCCTCGTGAGCCTCTGACCTTCAATGAATCAATGAATCAATGCCTCAATGAATCAATGTCTCAATTGTTTATTTGATGTCTTTCATCGGCAGGAGCGTGCCATAGTCGCGGCCTGTCGAGTCTACGGCTCTGGCTACAACTCCGGCGAAGGCTCCGCGCAACTCCGGATACTTCGCTACCAAGGCATTGATCACGGCGGTATTTTCCTGGAAGGTGCGCGACGTGTCGGAGATGTCCGGGGATTGATATTTCACTACCACTTCGAAATCTTTAGCGACGGCCAGGGGGAAGATGTCGGTCAGATGATAGACCTTGCCGGCGGCGCTTAAATCCACGGTTCGACCGTCCCCGGGCATGTCGGAGGGTTGCACAGCGTGGGATTCGTCATAGAGTTTGTCGGTTTTCATCGTGCTCATGAAATCCACGGGAGCCGACAAGGCGATGGCCTCGCGGTAATAGAGCCAGGCATTGTGTAGCTGTCCTTTCGCTTTGTAGTCGCGGGCGTGGTCGATGTACCAGGCGGCGTCGTGCGAGGCGGCTTGCGCGTTGGTGGCGTAAAAGCCTGCCAGCTTCCAATCGGCGCCTTCCTGCTGGAGGACGAAGGTCAGGGTCATGGCGCCCTTCGTGCCATTCACATCGAGAATCGTTACCGCGTATTTACCCGGCGGGAGGTTGTTGAGCACGAAAACGGCGCTGTCTTTGGTCTGGCCAGAGGGGCCGAAGACTCCGCAGAGGAATTCGGCGCGCGGCATCGGTTGCGTGCCCGCGGCGTTCAGAAGAAAGGGCGGGCGGAGGGTGGCTTGGGCTCCCGCGAACGCAGGCTGATTTTCTTTGACTGCGGCCTCGATGCCGGCAAAGTTCGAAGCTACGCTGGCAATAGAATTTTGTTTGAGCGAGGCCGAGTCGCCGCGCGCCGCCATGTCGAAATAACGCTTAGCAGCGGATTCGAGGGCGCTGCGGACGGCAGGGGTCATATCGGTGGCGGTCTGGCAATCTTGCGCTGGAGATATGGCGCTGAGGGTGACCAGGAGCAGCAGGCAGACCCAGGTCTGGCATCCTGGGAGAACGCGAATGCTTGAACTCATGCTTGGGGCGTTGCAATGGCAGAGGTTCGAGAGCGCAGCAGTAGACACGGCGTTTGCCTCCGCTGCCATTTTACGCGCTGTATGCATCGGCCGGGTTTTCAGATGCGCGGAGGGATGGCGACGACTGGGAAATTCGGGCGGTAATCAATCTCCGGCAATATCTCCGGCAATATCTTTCGTCATCTAATGTGCAAGATGTTGCAGGCTTCGACGTTCTATAAGGGTGATAAAATTAAGCAAAGGGTGAAGTGGGTCGAACGGCCACTGGAAATGCACGCATGATGATGCAGCAGCGAAATTTACGGGATATTCTGGGACTTGTGCCGGGGGGAATGAGCCTGCTGGCAGTCCTTTTTGTAGCGCTGCTGCTTTCCGCGACGCTGTTTTCGCCGAGTTTGCTGGCACAAGCGCCCGCGCCCGTCGGCCCTCCGTCGGTTCCCGGGCCGAGCCCTGCACCTTCCCTGCGGCCTGCGGCACCTGCGCCGGGGGCTCCGTCGGCATCTTCGCCGGCTGCTCCGCAGAATGCTTCACCTGCAGTCACGCCTTCGTCTTCGGCTACGGCCCACAAACCCCATAAGGTGCAGAAGGAAAAGGAAAAAGAACTGGTGCTCCCGCCCTTGCCGAGTGGTCCGCTGAGCCAGATGCCGATGGACCAGATTCCGGCCACACCGGCTAAAGTTAGCTTTCAGAACGGGGCCCTGGTCATTTTTGCCCAGAATTCAACGCTTAGCGAAATTTTGCGGGAAGTGCGCAAGCTGACCGGGGCGGCGATCGATATTCCCCAAGGTTCTGCGGCGAACGAGCGCGTGGTGGGCTCTTTTGGGCCGGGAGCGCCGCGGGATGTGCTGGCTTCGCTGCTCAACGGAACGTCCTTCAATTACGTGATGGTGGGTTCGAATGCGGATCCCACGGCTGTCTCCAGCGTCATACTTTCGGCAAAGTCGGGATCGGCATCGACCGGACCTGAAGTTCCAACCCAGACTGCGAACGCCTATCAGAACGATTCGCCGCCAAATAATATGCCCCCGGGGCCGATGATGCCGGGGCGTCCGCGGCCGTTCATGATGCAACAGAACCTTCCTCAGCCGAACCAGGCGGAAAATGTTCCCCAGCCGAATCAGCCGCCAGCCGCTGCCGATAACAATGAAGATAAGGATGCGGATGAGACCGCGGATGACAGCGCCGCCGACGACCAGACGGCGGCCGACGCCACCGATGCGAATGCCCAGGGGCAGCAGCAGTCTCCGGATGCGAATGCTCCCAATGCCGGGCCGAAGACACCAGAGCAGATTATGGATATGCTGCGCCGGCAGCAAACGCCCACCGTGGTGAATCAGGGTGGCCAACCACCGCAGCAGTAGGCAGACCTTCACCCTCAAGTTGAAGCCGGGAAAAAGTTGGCGGAAAGCTCAGTCGCCGCTGGCCTGGCTGTGGTGCGGAACGAAGGCGCGGAAAGCACGCAAGCGCTCAGCCGGGGGCACCGCAGGATTGACTACGGCCAACACTGCGCTGATGGCGCAATATGCGCTGAAAACGCCAAGAATTACCGTCAGGATTGCGGTGCTGCTGAGTAGGAAAGCTACGAAAATTGCGTTCACGTTTCCGGTCCCTGCTGGCAGCCTGTTCGTGGCTGCAATAATTTGGTCGTTGGATCTTTGAATCCGAATCTCTGGATGTGAATCGTTGACTCTGAGTCTATGAATCTATCCGCATTTGACCCCCGTCATTGTTAGCAACTAAGATACGGGAATCGGACTGCGTATCTCCACTCTCCAACATTTCTCAGGACCCGTCCACGTTACGGAAGTCCACAAAGTACTCGGTAAATGGCCATCACCCGAATTTCGGTGCGCGGCGCGCGCCAGCACAATCTGAAGAATATTGACGTCGAGATTCCCCGCAATACTCTGACGGTCATTACGGGTCTGAGCGGCTCGGGAAAATCCTCGCTCGCCTTCGATACGATTTACGCTGAGGGTCAGCGCCGCTACGTGGAAACGTTGTCGGCGTATGCGCGGCAGTTTCTCGATCAGATGGAGCGGCCCGACGTCGATTCGATTGACGGATTGAGCCCGTCGATTTCGATTGAGCAGAAAACGACCAGCCGCAGCCCGCGCTCGACCGTCGGCACGATCACCGAAATTTACGATTACCTGCGATTGCTGTACTCGTCGATCGGCGTGCCGCATTGTCCCAATTGCGGCAAACCAATCACGCGCCAGTCGGCGGAACAGATCGTGCAGCGCGTGATGGCTTTGACCCCAGACGACCGTGTCATGATCATGGCGCCCATCGCGCGCGGGCGCAAAGGCGAATTCAAGAAAGAGATGGAGAAGTTGGTGCAACACGGCTTCTCGCGTGCGCGCGTCGATGGCGAGTTGGTCAATCTCGAAGACGACCTAGCCCTCGACAAGCGCAAGAACCACACCATCGAAGTCGTGGTCGATCGCCTGCTGGTGAAGCCAGGAATTGAGCATCGCCTTGAATTGTCGGTCGGGCTGGCGATGAAGCTGGGCGGCGGGCTGGTGCTGGTCGCGGTGGTCAACGGAGAAGAGACGCTTTATTCGTCGCAACTGGCGTGCCCCGATTGCGGGATCAGCGTTCCGCTGCTGGAGCCGCGCTCATTTTCGTTCAACAGCGCTTATGGCGCTTGCCCGGAGTGTCACGGTCTCGGGAGCCGGTACGATTTTGATCCGGCGAAGGTGATTGTCGACTGGTCGAAGCCGATTCTTGACGGCGGCCTGGGGCCGGGGTCGGCATCGCAGAACCTGGTGCGCAGTATTCAGTTATTCGTGCAGGCCTACGGATACGATCTGTCAACGCCGTTCGAGAAATTTCCCGACAAAATTCAGAACCTGCTGTTGAACGGAGAGCCGGCCCGTGGGGGGAAGACGGGATTCACCGGGATACTTGGGTATTTGCGGCAAAATCTTGAAGGCTCGACTTCAGATAACTATCGCGACTATCTGATGGATTACATGTCGGCGACGGAATGTCCGGTATGTCACGGGCAACGTTTACGGCCGGAGAGCCTGGCGGTCAAGGTCAACGGGATGTCGATTGCGGAGTTCACTAAGCTTCCCATCGCCCGCGCTCTCGAAGCAGCGCGGCGAATCAAACTCACGGGAAGGGAACTGACGATTGCCGGAAGGATCGCCCACGAGATCACGGAGCGGCTGGAATTTCTTGACAATGTGGGACTAGGCTATTTGTCGCTGGGGCGCTCGGCTGCCACTCTTTCGGGCGGAGAAGGCCAACGTATCCGCCTCGCAACGCAGATCGGATCGAAGCTGCGCGGCGTGCTTTACGTGCTCGACGAACCGTCGATTGGCCTGCATCATCGCGACAATGGGCGGTTGCTCGCGGCGCTTGAAAACTTGCGCGACCTGGGGAATACCGTGCTGGTTGTCGAGCACGATGAGGAGACGATTCGCCGCGCCGATTACGTTATCGATCTCGGCCCGGGAGCGGGTCGGCATGGCGGCGAGTTGGTCGCCAGTGGAACTCCCGCGGAAATTATGGACTCGCCGGCATCGCTGACCGGCGCTTACATCAGCGGACGGCAGCAGATTGCCATGCTCTCGGAGCGGCGCAGTCCTAACGGGAAGGCGATCACCATTGTTGGAGCGCGCGAGAATAATCTTAAGAACCTGGACGTGGCGTTTCCGCTGGGAGTGATGACGGTGGTGACCGGGGTTTCCGGCTCCGGCAAGTCGACTCTGGTCAACGACATTCTTTATCGAGCGCTGGCGAAGCAACTTTATCGATCGCGTGAAGAGCCGGGTGCGCACAAGGCCATCACCGGAGCGGAGCTGATCGACAAGGTGATTCGTATCGACCAGTCGCCGATCGGACGCACTCCGCGGTCGAATCCTGCAACCTATACAGGGATCTTTGCGGCGGTGCGCGACCTTTACGCCATGCTGCCGGAGTCGCGCGAGCGCGGATACAAGCCGGGGCGCTTCTCGTTCAATGTTTCTGGCGGACGCTGCGAGGCATGCCAGGGAGAAGGGCAGCGGCGCATCGAAATGAATTTTCTGCCCGACGTTTATGTGCAGTGCGAAGTGTGCGGCGGGCGGCGCTACAATCACGAGACGCTGGCGGTGCGCTACAACGGATACTCCATCGCCGACTTGTTGGAAATGCCGGTGTCAGATGTGCTGCCGATTCTGGAGAATATTCCGCAGGTGCGGCCGAAGCTGCAGACCCTGGTCGATGTTGGCTTGGGATACATTCATCTGGGGCAATCGGCGGTTACTTTATCGGGAGGCGAGGCGCAGCGCATCAAGCTCGCACGTGAACTGAGCAAGCGGCAGACGGGGAAGACTCTTTATCTGCTCGACGAGCCGACGACCGGGTTGCACTTTGATGACGTGCGCAAGCTGCTCGACGTTCTGCACCGTCTTACCGACCTGGGAAACACGGTCATTATTATTGAGCACAATCTGGATGTGATCCGCAATGCGGACTGGATTGTCGATCTCGGCCCTGAGGGTGGAGAAGACGGCGGCCGCATTGTGGCGCAGGGGACGCCGGAGCAGGTGGCGCGGGTGAAGAAATCCTATACGGGCCAGGCGTTGAGCGCATACTTCAGCGGCGCGGTGAAAAATGGTTCGAGCAAAGCCGACGCAGAGAGAGCTGGAGGAGAGAAAAGTGGAGCCCCGGCAAACGGCGCGCCGAAGTTCGCCCAGACGGCTACCGAGATAGGAAGACTGGCGTGAGCGCGCCGGACGATCCGCGGGAGAACTTAGCGCGCGAGGATTCGACCCCAGCTTCAACTCCTGCCGAGCTTTGCTCGGCTTGGGCAGGCGAGGGCGCCCGTTCGCACACAGAAATCCAGCCCCGCGAAAATTTAACCAACGGGATCATTCCGACTGAACTCCTCCCGCCCCCGCCTTCCGATCCCGCATGGAACGGATGGGACGTTGTCCGGCTTATCATCCTCACTATTGTGGCCTTGTTTGTCGGTGTCTTCGTCGCGCTGGCGGTGGCTCGCTGGCATTTTTATCCGCACACAGCGCTGCGCGCCATAGCTCGCATGCCTCTGGTTGCCGTGGTGGGGCAGGGGTTGGCGTACCTTCTGGTTCTCGGCTACATGTATGTGCTGGTCACGCGGGAGCGGGGACGTCGAGATTTTCTTGCCGCGCTTCATTGGAATTTCCCGTCGAACGTCGTTATCTATGTTCTAGCGGGCTTCGTGCTTGCGGTGGGGCTGCAGTTACTGGCTCGCCTGTTGCCGATGCCGAAAGAGTTGCCGATCGACAGTTTCTTTCGTACGCCGGCCGAAGCGTGGGCGCTTGCCATCCTTAGCGTGACATTGGCGCCGCTGATGGAGGAACTTTTCTTTCGCGGCTTTCTCTATCCCGTGCTGGCCCGCGGCATCGGTGTCTGGTTGGCGGTTTTGATCACGGCGCTCGGCTTCGCGGCGCTGCATGCATCCCAATTAGGATTTACATGGGGACCGGTGCTCGTGATTTTTGTCGTCGGCCTGGTGCTGACGATCGTGCGCGCCAAGACTAATTCAGTGGCGGCCGGCGTCATCATCCACATGGCTTACAACGGAACCATAACTGTTGCCATGTTTGCCGCGACTGACGGTTTTCGCCATCTGGAGAAACTCAGCAGCCAGTAGCCAGTTCAAACCGGGTTGCCTCTGGCAACTGGCTACCGGCAACTGGCTACCGGCAACTGGCTACCGGCAACTGGCAACTGGCAACTGCTGTTAGATTGGAAATTCATGTCTGCTGCACGTCAGGAATTATTAAAGCTGCTCGCGCTCAAGTCGTTTCGGCTGGGAGAATTCAAACTTTCCTCCGGCGGCACCAGCGACTATTACATCGATTGCCGCACCACCACGCTTGATGCCCGCGGCGCGCAACTTTGCGGACAAGTGTTTATCGAGGAGATGCGCGGCCAGGGCTGGCACGCCGACGCCATTGGCGGACTGACTATGGGCGCCGATCCCATCGTCGTCGCGGTTGCTGTCGTCAGCGGAACGTTGAATGGCTTTCTCGTGCGCAAGGCCGAGAAGCAGCATGGCACCGGGCAGCGCATTGAAGGCTTCCGCGAAAAAGGTGCGCGCGTGGTGATCGTGGACGACGTTTGCACCACCGGGTCTTCGACGGTGCAGGCGATTGAAGCGGCGCGCGAATTTGGCTTCATTGTGACGGGCGTGATGTGCCTGGTGGAGCGCGAAGAGGCCAAGGGGCGTCCGAATGTAGAAAAGGTAGCCACCCCCGCAAAGTTCATTTCGATTTTTACAGCAAATGATGTGCGAAAAGAGCACGTAGCAATTAGCCCTTAGCATTTCGTGCGAATAGCGAATAGCGAATAGCCAATAGCGAACAGCGAACGACGAACGACCAACGACTTGCTACCAACGACCAACTCATGATTCAAACCCTCGAATGGACTAACGCCGGCGTCGTTTTCATTGACCAGACGAAATTGCCGACCGAAGAAGTTTATGTGACCTGCACGACACACGAGCAGGTGGCCGACGTGATCCGCAACATGGTTGTACGCGGAGCGCCCGCCATCGGTGTGGCTGCGGCGATGGGCATTGCGCTCGGGGTAAAAAATTCCAAGGCTGAAAACGCCGGCAACTTTAAGAAGGATTTCGACGCGATCTGCCAAACCATCCGCCAGACGCGGCCGACGGCGGTGAATTTATTCTGGGCGATCCGCCGCATGACGGAGAAATTCGAATCGCTCGGCGGCCGTCCAATCGGCGAGATCCAGGAAGCGCTGATCGAAGAAGCGCAGCGTGTGCACGCCGAAGACATTGCCGCCAACCAGGCGATGGGACGCCACGGTGCCACGCTCATGCCCGCCAGCGGAGGCGTGCTTACACACTGCAATGCTGGAGCTCTAGCCACCGCCGGCTACGGCACCGCGCTCGGCGTCATCCGCGCCGCCGTAGAAGCAGGCAAAAAAATCCACGTCTACGCCGACGAGACGCGTCCCTTCCTGCAAGGCTCGCGCCTCACCGCCTGGGAGCTGATGAAAGACGGTATCCCAACGACCGTCATCTCCGACAACATGGCGGGAGTCATGATGCAGCAAGGCAAAATTGGAGCCATCGTAGTAGGTGCCGACCGCATAGCCGCAAACGGAGACGTAGCCAACAAAGTCGGTACCTACACCGTCGCCATTTTGGCGAAAGAGCACGGCATTCCTTTTTATGTGGCGGCGCCGATTTCTACAGTTGATCTCGCCACGCCGGATGGCAGCAGGATTCCTATTGAGAAGCGCAACGCCCGCGAAGTCACGCACATTGGCGGACGGCAGATAACGCCGGATGGAGTTGGGATAGAGAATCCTGCGTTTGACGTGACCCCCGCAAAATACGTAACCGCCATTATTACGGAACGTGGCATCGCCCGCGCCCCATACGACGCATCTCTACGCGAATTAGCACAGGAGATCCGAAGCACCCCTGAACATAGAAGTTCCACCCATCTGTCATCTTGAGCGGAACCAGATCGTCGGCGAAGCCGACGCCCTGATAGAGAGGCCTGATGGAGAGCAATGAACAGCCACGCCCTCCGATCTTGATGCATCGATACTTACGCAGCAGCACGAATCATCGATGCTGGCGGTACGACGATATCAACCAGTCCGGTCGCTACGTCATAGACGAGGCCTGATATAAGCCACGCGCCCGGCAATGTGGGAATCGCCCGCAGCGCAGCAACGTCGACGGCAACCGCCGCGCGGGGATCGGTGACCGCTTTTTTCTTGAGTTCCCCTTCTGGTATTTGAAAATAGTGCGCCAGCATGGCGGGGTCTCCAGGAAGGCGAGTGATGCCGCAATCGGTGTGCTGAAGTACGATGAGGTGAAACTCACCACCGCCTCCAG
The DNA here is from genome assembly GCA_963775845.1 of uncultured Acidobacteriaceae bacterium. Classification (GTDB taxonomy): domain Bacteria; phylum Acidobacteriota; class Terriglobia; order Terriglobales; family Acidobacteriaceae; genus Acidiflorens. Next base: position 469,745 of record CAVZKN010000004.1, read on the forward strand.
GAACCTCTCCGGCAACCTCACCAATTCGCCCGAGTAGACCCAACTCCTCCACCAACCCCGGTGTGATTCGACCGCCGATATTACGCATCACGACGGCCTCGCCCTGTTTAATTCCAAGTACGTAGGCCGGATCCACACGCATATCAGCGCAACCGATGATGACCGCCTTTACGTTCGGCAGCGCCCGCGGAAGCGAAGGAATAAGTGTGCCCGCAGCGGACTGCTGAGCAGCGAAGTCTTTGTTACGTTTTAACATGGAGTCGAGATTGTTCACTTTGATTCCCCTTGAGGGATGTTGCGCGATGCCTTGCTGAAATAGCCGCATCGGCGACATAATCCTAAGTTGACACCAGGGCCTATAATAGTTGTCAGATCATAATAAGAAATTAGGATTCGGCGTACCGGCGAGATTAGAGTCGGTAACGCATCGCTTGAGGTCAAAATGCCTCTTTCCTTTTCAACGTAATATTGCCCGCTTTTACGTCAGTTTTTGAAATATCCTTGCAGAAATCGATACGCTGTAAGTTGTTGATTATAAAAATAAGTCGTAATTCATGTTCCAATAACTTATTCATATTTTCTAGTAACTTGTTTATATTGAATACTTTGCGAGTAAATAGCTTAGAATGAATACTTTGACCCAAAAATGGGGGAAGGGGGGGGTACCCCCCCAAATACACTCGCCATCCCGAAAAATGTGCTTCAGCATCCGGCCTCAGAAGTTCATTCGAATTGAATTTTTGGCTCAGTTTTCCAACCGCCCCTAGGCGCAAAAGAACTTCATGCGCATCATCATCGCAGGCGGCGGAACCGGAGGCCACGTAATCCCAGCCCTAGCCATCGCTCAGCAGCTTAAGAAGCAGTTTGACGCGGAGGTTCTCTTCATCGGAACGTCGCGCGGCATTGAGACGCGGCTCGTGCCGCAGGCGGGATTTCCTCTCGAACTGATTCAAGTCGGCGCGCTGAAAAATGTCAGCCTGATGACGCGCCTGAAAACGATGTTCGATTTGCCGCGAGCGATCGCGGCTTCCGCGCGGATGCTCACAGAATTCGATCCCGAGGTCGTCATCGGAGTCGGCGGCTACGCCTCGGGACCGGCTATGGTGGCGGCGATTCGGCGCGGTCTTCCTACGCTGGCTTTCGAACCAAACGTGGTGCCGGGATTTGCCAATCGCATCATCGCCCGCTTTGTTTCCGCGGCGGCGGTGCATTTTGACGAAACTTGCAGGTACTTTCCGCATTGCACAGTGACTGGTGTTCCGGTGCGCTCGGAGTTTTTTTCTATCCCGCCAAAAATTGGGGGCGCACCCACCCTCCTCGTCTTTGGAGGCAGCCAGGGCGCTCGCGCTATCAATCAGGCACTGACCACGGCTGAGTCGCTGCAGGGGCTGCGCGAGAAGGCGCCCGCGCTCCACATCATTCATCAGACGGGACAGCGCGACTACGACCAGGTGCTGGCGGCGTATCAGAATTCCGGAATCTCGGCCGAGGTCCATAAGTTTATCGATGACATGCCGGCTACGTTCGCGCGCGCCGATTTGCTGGTCTGCCGATCGGGTGCGAGCACGGTGGCGGAGATTACCGCCGCGGGCAAGCCGGCGATTTTTGTGCCCTTTCCGGCTGCGGCCGATGATCATCAAAATGTGAACGCGCGCGTGCTGGAACGGGTGGGGGCAGCGGTGGTGGTCGAGGAGAACAAACTGGCTGCGGCCTACCTCGTCGATATCATCGGCGCTTTGATCAATGATGCAGGGAGGCTGCGGGCCATGTCGGCGGCCGCTCAGTCATTGGCGCATCCGAAGGCGGTCGAAGAGATAGCGGAGATGGTCAGCAAACTCGCCAATCCGGAATAAGAATTTGAACCGCAGAGAGCGCTGAGCGCGCTGAGAAATTCGGAAAAATCCGGTTAAGGTTTTACTCGGCGTTCTCTGCGTCTCGGCGGTGAGATCGTCTATCATCGACTTGCATGTTTGCCAAGATTCAGCGTGTTCATTTCGTGGGTATCGGCGGCATCGGCATGAGCGGGATTGCCGAGGTGTTGCTGAACCTTGGGTACCGGATTTCCGGCTCCGATTTGAAACATTCGGCGGTTACCGAGCGGCTGGCCGGTTTGGGCGCGACCATTTTTGCGGGACATGCCGCAGCCAATGTTTCCGGGGCGGATGTCGTCGTCACCAGCTCCGCCATCTCCGTCGATAACTCTGAAGTTGTCGAAGCGCGGCGGTTGCATGTTCCGGTAATTCAACGCGCCGAGATGCTGGCGGAACTGATGCGGCTGAAATATGGCATCGCCATTGCCGGCATGCACGGCAAGACCACTACGACGTCGATGGTTGCGGCCGTGCTGGCTGCGGGCGGGCTTGATCCCACGGTGGTGGTGGGCGGGCGCGTCGATGCGATGGGCTCGAACGCTCGGCTGGGCAAGTCGCAATATCTGGTTGCCGAGGCGGACGAAAGCGACCGGTCGTTCCTCAAATTGTCGCCGATTCTTTCCGTGGTCACGAATATCGATCGCGAGCACATGGATTGCTATCGCGACATGCGCGATGTTCGGCGGACGTTTCTTGAGTTCATGGAGCGGGTTCCGTTTTACGGCATGGTCGTCGGATGCAATGACGATGCGGTGCTGCGGCGGTTGCTGCCGCGCGTCCATCGCCGCGTCACGACCTATGGAACTGCGCGGGGATCAGATTTTCTGATCGGCATGACGGATTCGCCGATCACGGCCGGATCGGCGGCTTCTCCGGGCATGCACAACCCCGCCGTCCGCTTCGAAGTGACTTACAAGGCAAGAAGTCTCGGCGAATTTACTTTGCATGTGCCGGGGGCGCACAACGTGCTGAATGCTACGGCGGCCATTGCGGTCGGCATGGCTCTCGACATCCCCAGCGAGCAGATTCGCGGCGCGCTCGACAACTTTCGCGGAGTGGACCGGCGCTTTCAGTTCAAGGGCTCGGCAGCAGGAATCAGCGTGATTGACGATTACGGGCATCATCCGACGGAAATTCGCGCCACGCTCGCGGCCGCGCGCCAGTGCGGATTTCGCCGTGTCCACGTTATCTTTCAGCCGCACCGGTTTACGCGCACGCGCGACCTGATGGATGACTTTGCCTCTGCGTTCGCCGACGCCGATTCGGTTTCGCTGCTCGATATTTATGCGGCCAGCGAAAAGCCGATTGCGGGCGTTACGGCGGAGGCTCTTGCCAGCCGAATTGCCGCCGCAGGCACGGTCAACGTTCGCTACGATCCTTCCTTTTCTGACGCGGTCACTTCGGTTGCAGGCCTGGCGCGACCCGGCGACATGGTGCTTACGCTGGGCGCCGGCAGCGTCGTGCAGTTGGGTTCGATGATTATCGAGAAGCTGGCCGAATTGGATGCGGTGAAGGCTGGCTCACCAGTTGGCTGAAAAACTGATTTGTCGGAGCCCCGCCCCTGAAAGGGCGTCTGAAGTTCACCGCGAAAATGCGGTCACACAATAACTGGTAAGTGATTGAAAAGATGGTGAGCGCGGTAGGAATCGAACCTACAACCTACTGATTAAGAGTAGGCGAGTCCGATAGGGTCTCCCGCGTCTTATCGCCATTATGATTCAATAACTTACCGACAATCAAGCCCGCACGGAAGCAATCAGCTCTGGTATTGAAAAGAAGCGCTTTAGCGCACATGGGATCGAAGCGCACGGCACACTTATGGCACACCTGACTGGAACCCAGTTCCGCTCTGGACAACTGATTGATTGAGTCGTAAGGGATTGTCCGGTGCTACGTTTTAAAACCCCGCCCGCCCTCCTCATTTCTTGGCGCTGAAACACTTCGCCGCCAGCTTGCTTGTATCCCAAATCCAGACTCCTTCGCCAGATCGTGTCTGCGCGAGGATGGAATTGTCTTTCGCCCCTGCCAAGATAGTTCCATCCTGGCTGAGAGAGCCGCTTTCGCTGTACATCAAGTCCGACACGCATGTTTGAGCGTTACTGGTGTTCCATGCCCAAAGTCGATCATCGCTGTGACCAAAAACAGCATTGCTTGTACCGAAGGCTGCAAACCCTCCAGCGGCACCGTTGAACTTGGGCAACTCCGGGTTGGGAGCGTTTGGGAGGGGTTCGCCGGTGCTAAGGCGAAGTAGTCTGAAGATCCCGGACGAAGTAATAACGAAACTGTCGGCCTCAGGGTTCAATGCAAGTGGGATCGCGTAGGCCGGGGATCGGGGCAGTGTCCGTTTCTGCGTCCAGTCCGAAGTGGCCCACAGCGTAAAGTTAGCTTTGCTGACTGTCATCAAGACATCGCCTTGCGGTGACAAGAGGGGCGAATGCATATCTTTCAGTTCAGCGAGTTGCTTATCAACGGTTACGTCGAGTACGTGTGTCACGGCAGCATTGTCTGAGACAACAATCCAAGTACCGGCTGGACTGAAAGCCGCTGTACGTACGTATCCATTGAAATAATTGTAGGTCCGAACCAGCTTGCCATCAGGCAGGTGCCACAGCTTAAGGCTAAATCGATCGCCGTCCCCTCCCGTGGCCATCAACTGCCCATCCGCAGAAAGAGCGACAGCATGGACAATTCCTTGGCCGGTATCTACCGCACACAGAACTTTTCGACTTGGCAAATCCCAAACGACGACCCTACCAAAGTCCTTGCCGGCGGCGAGTAGTTTGCTGTCCTTCGAAAATGCAAGAACGTTGATCGTCGTTGGCGTACCCACGCCCGACTGAATGGTTAGTGTGTTTCCCGCCCCGAGTTGCACTCCGCTCTTCGGCTCTTTGTGCTTAACATCTGCCAAGATCGTATCCGGCGCCGGGAAGCTGGCCACCGACTGCGCAACAGAGTCCCGGACCATGACGGCGAGGAGGAGGAATAGGAACTGCTTTATAGGCCACATGCGAGGCAGTGTACCTCAGAACGCCGATTGACTGCTGTAGGATAGGCTGTGGCGAAGTTAATGACGAGCGACTCGGAAGCGTGGATCAACGCGGACGGAATTTTCGTATCGTGTTTCCAAGGGCAGACGCGACTGTGGGAGTTTCATCCTGATGACCTTACTTCGATAGGTGTCTATTCCGAAAACGGTCGTATGCATGAAGTGATTGTGGCTGTGAATCGCGACTTTGACGTTGCCGAAGGGACAAAGGGATTTAAAGAGCTCAACGAACGGTTATCGAGAGAACTAAAGGCGGAGATCAGAGTTGATGTGGAGCATGGGACATCGCCTTTGGGTGTCGTCCTCTGGCCGCCCCACTTAGCCGGAGAACCGTTGTGGGAGTTTTTCACAATCGAAGAAGGTGGATTTTTTAAGGAAGCTTCGCCGGACTCTGCGAATGCTTTGAGGGAACTCTACCAACCTCTCCGCCGCGAGATGGCACGAAATGCGAAACCTCATCTACCAACTGGGTTCCCGCAATCGTTAATTGACCGAGGATTCGCCTACCATGGCGAGATCGGCTGGTTTAGGGACGACGCATTAGTGGCGGCGGAGTGGCTGCGCGGCAGAGGAGCCGCAATTGTTGACGCTGAACTTTGGCTCGTCAAGGATGCCGTCGCTCAGCCTCACATACAAACGTCATCTGGAATTGTCGCTTACCGATATTCGACAATGCCTCAGCCGTCCGAAACATGGGAGGCCTTTGCAAATCGCGCGTTGAACGCACTAAATGCGTTCGTATGCGAATTCCAGTGGCCGGAAAACGTTACTGAATCTGTCGCCCGCGAAGCGCGGTTCCGTCTCTCTTGGGTCTGGAAGGATTTGATTGAGGAAGACGGATTTAGATTTCCGAAATAGCCCACGCATCGCTCACATTTGCCGACATGGCGATTCGCCAATCTGAGAGCAGCGTCATTGCTTAACTGCGCTTCGCTGCAAACCACTGCCAAAGTGCGCCGAGGAGCGCTGCGCAAACAATAATGGTGACGGTGTCTGCAGCGAGTCCTCGCAACACCAAGCCACCACCGCCAGCAAAGCCGCCGTCTCTATAAAAAGTAAACGGCACCCCATATGGGAAAAAGCAGTCGTAGCAGGTGACACGCCGCAAGAAGTGCACAGTGTTGGCTACCACGAACGCTAGACCCGTCGTGGCTAAAGCGATGCCGTACCTGTCAAACGTGCTCTGCCTATCACGCCGAAGCATTCGCCATACTGCCGAACACATCACCCAAAGCGTGGCGTTACAGGCAACGGCAACAGGAAAGAAGATATAAGCAGCTCGGACATGCACTAACGTCTGGCTTAGAGCCATTGCGGGCAGATTGCCGGGGAGAAGCAGCAGGAATCCGAATAGCCATGCCCCGCGCACAAACGCTGATTCCGAGTAAACATTGCCATAGCCTGCAAGGATGCAGCCGATCAGCCGACGATTTGAACGGAGCCGAATACCAGACAAGTTCGTTTGTTCACTCTGTTCTCTCGGGCGATACCATGGCTGCAAATCGCAGCTTCAGCGCGTCACACGGAGCCGCACCTTTGCTCCGTCAGGCAGGCTTGAAATCTGTCGGTTCAACTCGCCGAGAAACGATATATGTTCGTATAGATCGGCGACGTAGGGGGTGTCGGGAGACCCGCTTTCAGCGAAGATGAGCGGCACGCTAAACCCGATGCACTGAGTAGCATCGGGCTTCAGTCCGCGTGCCAATGCGGACTGCTCGGCTGCTTCTCGAAACCACTCTGCACGTTTTTCCTGACTCGCTGCTAGTTCACGAAACTCAGCTTCGGAATCCGCTATTTTCGTCAGCTTCCCGGCTGCAACATCAAGTCCGAATACTTCTCCCGATTCGTCCCGGAGGAACAGGTCTCCAAATGCGCTTCTGGCTAACAATGTCATCGGTTTGGGACAGAGCCAACGCCAATCGGCGAGGAGTCGTTCAATATCTAGTTGACCCACAACAAACCAGTTCTCCATAGCTTCACCGCAATACGAGATTCTTGGACCCCGCTGCGTTTATGGGATATTAGCATCCAGTCCAGCATCGAAATGAGTCAATAGCTGAAAATCAGGCCATGACAGGCAGAACCAGTGAACGAGTGACAGGCCGATATTATGCTAATGATCCAGCGAAGAGGCAGCCCATCGGAAATACTCACTCGCACGACACCGGGCGCACAGCAGAAAAACCTTCGGCGTTGGGTTGAAATTCATCAAAACCGTATTGAGAGAGTTCCGCTTTGATCCGGTCGCTAAGCGGAGCACCAAGCACTTCGAGAATCGTGTAGGGAGGATTGGCGGAGTGAGAACCGTGATGCAGATCGATTGTGTCGAGTTCGGACACCAGGAGATCTTCAGGAGATGAAGATTCCAAATCGTTGAAGGTGGTAATGCCGGTAAGATGATCTCTCTGATTGCGCTCTTTCCATAGTCGCTGGGCCACAGCTCGGTTGAGGGGCGTGTTCACAATCCAAACGGGCACGCCGGGCGCAAGATTTGCCAACTGTTCCCCGAATTCTCGCTCGACGACAACGTAGACCTTGTACGGGATGCCAACCATGTCGCTCTCAGCCTGTATCGCCCGTTTCAGCAACAATCCAGCATAGATAGATTGGATTGTTATCGCAACTAGGCCATTTCACTCACGAGATTCAATGTCCAACAACTCATCCTCGGAATACTCTACGAGGAATCTCCCGTGAGTCCGAAGGCCCTTCGCAATAGCAATGACGCTGAGTATGGCTCTGACCGCTTCAGGTTCTTCAGTGTGCCAAATCTCGGCGGCACCGATTTCCGATAGTTCCCGAATCGCTCGAAGGTAATCCTCTTCCAGCCACTTCGGCACTTCGGGATTGTTGCCCGTCCCACGAGCCAGTTCGATGATCGCGACAATCGCGTAGGTGTTCCAGTCAACTATGCCGCTTTTTCGATGAATCCTCACGAGGTGTGGCACGGATGCGTACGATGCCTCACCCACGTCTCCTTGATGGTGAAGCTCTTCCCAAAGTTCACGCCACGCTGTCTCTCTGTTCTGCTCACTCTCAAGTTCCGCAAGCAGTGGTCGAGGGTCGCACTTCATTCTGTATCCGCCTGCCAGGCTATTCCAGCGATTGTCATCTAGGCTGAGCATACGAACGGAATCTACCACAGCCAGACATCGCTTGGGACTGTTGACGAGATCTCACCATCAGCGCTCAATTGGCCATGATCCCGCCGCAGCTTATCCGGTAATACGGAATATCCTCTGTGGTAAGGGCTAGATAAACACGAGTGTCCTTTGGCAGTTTTTCATATTTCCCCGTTTCGCTATCGATCAGGAGCTGGCCACCGTAGTTGCCGCATTCAACGTTGAACAGGAAATACCTGCCGCCTGGCAGGAACACGCTATTGTGGAGACTTGAGCAGTAAAAGGCGCCTTTCATCCCGTTTCCCTGCGTGAAGGCCAAATAGGACTTGTCTCGTATAAGCAGCTTCTCCTGTGTGGTATTTTGCTCTTCTTCGAGACCCGCTCCTCTCACAAACAGTTGGTTGAAGTCCCGAGAAGAGAATGAGAAAAACGGCGATTCGCCAGGAACCAATTCTTGTTTTGGAACTTCCCACTCATTTACGCCTCCAACGTCCTTCACAGTTTCCCCATCGGAGTATCTCAATCGCAGGTCTCCGGCTTCTGTAGGCACGGAGAAATAGATCCCTGATTTGGTGCCAAAGAAGCAGGTGTATGCAGGAAAGGGCTTCAGCACTAGCTGTAAGTTGCCGATTTGAACATCGTAGCGCCAGAGTTCTCCCTTAGCCGAATATAGCTGCGATCCCTTGGACTCGTAGTACTCATCCTTGATGAGGTACAAGTATTTTGAGTCTCTGGACCACTGGAATCCATCGTCTCGGAAAAAGGAGTGGCCAATCTTTTTTTTCTTTTCATAGATGGAATCGACAGTCGCGATCTGACGAACCGAGCTCCCGTCTGAAGGGACGATCAGAAGTGCTCCGTTTACTGCTGCCGCGATCTTCTTTCTGTCAGGCGAAACGAGAAAATTGTCTATGTGGCCGCGCAACAGCGTCGCTGCCTGGGGATTGATCTCGTTGGAGTACTTGAGTTCATCGCCTACTGAGAAAAAGAAATTTGCATCCGCTTCGGCCTGTAATTGCGTGGGGCGGAAATCGACGATGTTGGAGGGAACGTAGTTTGTCGGCCCCAAAAGCAACCACAGGAATAGGGTTAAACCCACAGCCACCACGACGAGTATGCCGACCGTGATAATGAGCCATTTCCCGATTCGCGACATTGTGGGGCCTCAAGAGCACTGCCAGTAAAGTAGCGACGCTTCAACCATCTCGGGCAGTGTACCGCACCCTGTAAACGCCAAGCGCATATAGCCCTTCAATGACCACCATCAATCAATAGCGCTCACGACTCGGCCATCAGGAACCCGACGGGAACAACGGCTTCGCTGCCCGTGTCTATTCCTTCATAGGAGGCCTAATGGTCATCCGCTGGGGAGTGTTCTTCACCAAAAGCAGAACGGCTCTGAAAACAGGCTGGCTTATTACGGCCGGAGTGGTCGCACTCTACTTGGGAGTCATTCAACCCCGTGACCAGGCGCGAGGCATCGCCTCGCAGAAGGCGTCCGGCCTTGCCGCCGTCAGCGGTGGTGTGGGTTGGGAGCCAATCTCGCTCTGGCGACAAACCTCAATTCTTCCGCACCTCAGATCCGAAGCCTACCTTCAAAAAAGCATTGTCGGAGGCGTTCCCGTGGACCGTGCCGTCGTCGCACCCGCCGCTCTCATGACATTTTCAGGAGGACGTACCAGCGGAGAGGAAAACACATCGGAGGACCGTAAGCTAGTCCGGACGGACTCCCTTGGCCTCATCGTCAAAACCCCGGCCGAAACTGCCGAGAAGATCATACGGATCGCGCAAGGTGCAGGAGGATTCCTCGTAACCTCTAACGTTAATGGCGGCGCGGACGCGACCAGCGCCTTCCTCAGTATTCGCGTGCCAGGAGAAAAGTTCGACGAAGTCCGCGCTCAGATCCGAAAGCTCAGCTTGCGCATAGAAAGCGAAAGCATCGACGCCCAAGACGTCACCAAACAATATGTCGACCAGGAAGCACGCCTGCGCAACCTGCGGGCTCAGGAACAACAGTATCTCGGAATCCTGCGTAAGGCTACGACCGTGAAGGAGACGCTCGAAGTCAGCGACAAGCTGAACGAAGTCCGCGGAGCGATCGAGGAAAAGCAAGCGGAATTCGAGGTGCTGTCGAAGCAAGTTGAAACCGTCGCCATCAACATCACGCTGCGAACTGAAGCCGATGCCCAAGTCTTCGGCCTCAATTGGCGACCGCTGTATCAGCTGAAGATCGCCGCCCGCGAGGGTCTCGACGGGCTCGGTGGATACGCTGCCTCGATGACGGCGTTTTTGTTCTATCTGCCGACGATCCTGCTGTGGCTGTTCACGATCCTCGCCGGGGCCGCCGTGGGCTGGCGGATTTTGAAATGGGCAGCCCGAAGACTATTCATTTCGGCGAAAACAGGCTTGGTTGAGAAAGCAGCAAGTTAGCGGGCACGCAGTCGTGCGCGGCGCGGGGATCGATGTTGCAGCAGGCTACTGACTTTGTTCCTTTCCCCAAGTAGACTCTCGCGTTATCATTTCGGGTCATGATGATCGCAAGAAGGCTTCAGACCTGCTTCGTATCGGCAGTCCTTCTGTTGACCGTACGAGTTTGTTTCGGCCAACGTGTTACGGAAACGTCGGTTCCGTTGGGAAAAGCACTCGACCATGCTCTGGAGCAGTCCGCGCTCACCGGAGAAAATGCCAAGCCTTTTCATCTAAAAGTACACTTGTTCGAGTCGACGAACCCACCGTCGCCGTATCGTGCAGAACTTGAGGAGTATTGGGTCTCTCCACAGCAATGGCGTCGGTCCATCGACACGCCCGAATTCAAACAGACACTTGTAGTGAATGGCGATCAGATTACCGAGCAAAATACCGGCGACTACTATCCTCTGTGGTTAAAGAGCTTTATCACTGGCATTTTTGACCCCGTTCCGAACGCAGATCAATGGAACAAGCTGGACGCTAGGATTTCGCAAATTACGCTCCCTAGCGGGCAGCATTCCGATGCATGTGCTCGAATGAAGTTTAAGGTTGGATCAGACACGGTGAACAACGATGCGTTTGCCAATGTCTGCTTTGATGGCGCTGGTCTGCTGAAGTTCGTCGGGTCGCCCAGCTATAGCATGGAATTCCACGACTATCAGCGCTTCGGCAAGAAGATGGTCGCGAGACGCTACCAGGATGATCCGGAACCAGGCACGGAACTTGTTGCAAACATTGTTCTCCTGGAAGAGCTGAAGAAACCCGACGTAACCCTATTCTCGATTGGGCAGCCTACTCCACCGGAGCAGAGGCTACAGTCCGTTGTCGTCAGTCAAGCCACTATTGAGCAGGCGGCTGAAGGCCAACCCGCTCTCACTTGGCCACCAGTGCAGAGTGGAAAGACAACCGGCTTGCTTAGTATGTACGTTTCAGTTGATCGCCAAGGGCGTGTGCGAGAAGCCTACCCTCTTAACTCAGACAATGCAGGATTGCAGGACGCGGCACGTGACCAACTCTTGCAGTGGAAGCTCAAGCCGATGGCCGCAAAGGGTGTACCAGTTCAGGCCGAGGCCCCTTTAACATTCCGTTTTGAGACCACGTTGGCCATCAACGCAGCACAACCCACGGGGCAGGCGAATTCGGCATCGGCCACCTCTTCTGGCGCTGTTCCTCCTGTGGCGGTGCGTGTGAGTCCCGGAGTTCTCCAGGGTTTTCTTGTGGACGATCCGACACCTGTGTACCCGCCAGAGGCCAAGCAAAATCACATTCAGGGAAAGGTAGTGCTCGCTCTAACGATCGATAAAGCTGGGACAGCGAAAGACATTCGCGTGCTCACTTCTCCGGATCAAACGCTTACAGATTCCGCTATCGCTGCCGTGAGTCGGTGGCGTTACCGACCGTATCAGTTGAACGGTTCCCCGGTCGATGTTCAATCCACAGTAGAAGTCAACTTCAGACTCCCCTGAGAATGTGTGATGTCTGTCGAAATCAGACGTGGATATCGAAAAGGTCCATTCTTCGCTGACAATCCTGGTCATTCATCGACACCGGTCGACGTGAGCGGCGCAGTGACCGACATGGCAATTTATCAACGGCTATCGAGATTGAAGCCCTGCTGCCTTCTGTTCCAGTGCTTTCGCACTGTCCACGTCACCTCTCTCGTTCTTCAACTTGGCATATTCCAATAGGGTGCTTCTCAAACGAGCGGTGTAATCATCTTTCATGCTCGGCAAGGCAATGACAGCAGCCTCGAAGATCGTAACCGACTGCTGATACAGCGCGTCAGCTTTATCGAGTTGCCCGGCCATGAAATAGGCGCGAGCAAGATTGGCGTGTTCACTGGCGAAGTCGGCGTCCGTCTCGCTATGTTCCACTCCTTTGCTAATCTCCAATGCCCTCTGGTACAAAGGGATCGCCTCGTCTATTCTGCGCTCTCCGATCAATGCGTGTGCCAAGAAGGTGCGCGAACTACTTCTTTCGATGAGGCGATTGGCTGGCAGTTCATCTGATAGTGCGACAGCTTCGGAGCATTTCTTCTCTGCATCGGAGTTCTTCCCATCGTGAACCATCCGATAGCAAGTTTGAAACGTTGGGTAGTAGTCCTTTAGCGCCTTCTGCTCAGCATTGGTGCGGCTTAGGGACGGTACTCTCCATTCGACCTTTGTCACCACGGCTATCGCCTGCCCGTCTTGCGTGAATGGTTTGTACTCCCATTTCTTCACGGCATCAACGAACGCTGGCGCGAGCATAGGATGTCCGCTCAGAACTGTAACGGAACTAACCTTGCCTTCTGGGGAGATGATAATGTCCAGTTCCACAGTGCCCCCAATCTCTAGCGTCTTTGCAAGCGGTGGCACCGTCGGTTCAACTTTGTTGATAAGGTTTTGATCTGCTACCTTTTGCTCAATGCGCTTCGGGGAATCAGCCGCTAACCCAACCCTGGTAATTAGAAGGAGAACGATAAGTTTTTTCAGCATGACCGGAAACTCTAACACGCCCACCCGCTATTGTTGGCGATAACAGGATAGGCGGCCGGCCCCGCATGTCTAGGTTGACCTGTCGTTCACAATAATGTACATTAAAGCCGTTAGCGACCATTATTGTGGACATTACATATGAGGACCAGCCGATCATCGGTCATAATGCCACTCCCGGTAAAGCATGCCCTGCGCAAGCTCGGCCGCGACATCCGAGACGCCCGGCGGAGGCGACGCATCCCGGCGGCCATCGCGGCGCAGCGTGCCTCGATCAGCCGCACGACCCTCGTCAAGATTGAAAAGGGCGATCCCGGCGTCGCGATCGGGATATACGCCACGGTCCTTTTTGTGCTGGGCATGGCGGACCGGCTGGGCGATCTCGCCGCGCCGAAGAACGATCCCGTGGGCCTGCAGCTTGAAGAAGAAAACCTGCCGCAACGGATTCGCGTGGCGCGCAGCCCGAAACGCGCGAAAGACAAGTGATGGACAGAGAGGCTCTCGTTTATGTGGATCTCGACGGCGTCCCGCACCTCATGGGGCGTCTGTGGGCCCGTACGCGCAAGAACAAGGAAAGCGCCACCTTCGAATACGACAAGACATGGCTGGAAAATCCCGCGCGATTCTCTCTGGAGCCAGCCCTGCAGGTTGGTCCCGGCCCGTTTCACACGCCGGCAGACACGCCCATGTTCGGCGCCATCGGCGACTCCGCGCCCGACCGTTGGGGGCGGGCGCTCATGCGCCGCATGGAACGCAGGCGCGCGGAGCGCGAAGGCGGGGCGCCGCGCACGCTCCAGGAAATCGACTTCCTTCTGCTGGTGGACGACGAGGCCCGTCAGGGCGCACTGCGCTTTGCGGAAAAAGAAGGCGGCCCCTTCCTGCGGGAGGAGGGCGTCAAGCGCATCCCCCCGTTGATCGAGCTTCCGAAACTGCTCTCCGCGGCGGAACATGTGATGGAAGAAAAAGACACCGATGAGGAACTGCGACTGCTGTTCGCGCCCGGCTCCTCTCTTGGCGGCGCGAGGCCCAAGGCTTCCGTCAGGGAAAAGGACGGCCATCTCGCCATCGCGAAATTCCCCCGCAAGGACGATGAAGTCAACACGGTGGTCTGGGAAGCAGTCGCACTGTCCCTCGCGCAGAAATCTGGCATCCCTGTTCCCCAATCCCGTGTCGAAAACATCGCCGGCAAGTCCGTACTCCTCCTGCGACGCTTCGACCGCGACGGCGAACGGCGTATCCCGTTCCTCTCCGCGATGAGCATGCTCGGCTCGAAAGACAGAGAAACCCGAAGCTATCTGGAAATTGTTGACGCGCTGCGCCAGGACGGTGCTGCGCCGCAAGCCGACATGGAAGCACTGTGGCGGCGGCTGGTTTTCAACATACTGATCTCCAACACCGACGACCACCTGCGCAATCACGGCTTTCTGTACGAAGGCCAGGCGGGCTGGCGCCTGTCGCCCGCTTACGACCTCAATCCGGTGCCGACCGACATCAAGCCGCGCATTCTCAGTACCGCGATCAATGAGGATGACAACACTGCTTCACTCGCACTGGCGACAGAGGTGGCGGGATATTTCGAACTGGACGCTGGCAGGGCTCGCGAAATAGCCGCACAGGTCGGTAAGGCCGTCTCCAAGTGGCGCGATGAAGCTGCACGGCATGGTCTCGCCAAAGGCGAAATCGACCGCATGGCATCGGCCTTCGAGCATGACGACCTGCGCGCCGCGCAGCAGGGCGGATCAACTAAAGTCTGAGCAGAAAAATTATGGACCCGGAATTTCAGAGACTTGTAGATGCCGCGGCAGAGGTCGCCGCGACTGGCCGGTGGGATGCCATCAATGAAAGAATCAAGAACCTAGCGGCAAATCTGGGACCCGATAACGCGTGGCACGTGCAGCTATTGGGCTGTTTGTGCTCGCAGCTGTTTTCCGAGTACCTCCTTTTAAAGCGCGCGTACGGTGACAAAAGCGACAGAGACTCATCTCTCCTTGCGTGGCGTGGCCGAAATCTGCTGGAACTTACGGTCTGGTCACTGTACTGCGGAAAGGGCCGGGTAAATGCGCGCAGGCTCTACGAAGACGCCGGCCGCGATGTCCTTGGAATCTACAGCGCCTTCGAGAAATGGGGGACAGCGACGGTCAAAGAAGCCGAGTTTATCAACCTGTTTTACAGCGCGAAGCAGGAACTGTCTATTCGCGCTGCCGCCGACGGAATCGTATCTCTTGACGGGGACTTCAAGAAGGTCAACGAAGCGGCGGAAGAGGTTGGCATCGGGGAGCATTTCAGGCTCAGCTACAAAATGTTGTCGAAATTCGCACATCCGACCGCCATGCGAATCCTGTCTTCGCCCGACGAAGCGCGGAACGCGCTCCAGCGAGACTGTTTCTTCAGCCAGGGCTGTCTTTATTTCCGCGGCGCATTCGATTCCCTAGAAAGTCAGCTGGCCGGAGCAGCATGAATCTAAAGATCAGGAATTAATGATGGCAACAATCTTGTGCTGTTCCTCTTGAGTGAGAGGGCGGCATATAGATTTAATGTACGTCTTGAGCTTCTTGAGATGGTTCCCAATATTCACTAAAATATCGTTTCCCGTATCCTCTCCTAACCACCGGGATTTCACCAGAACATCATAACGCCGGTTATGAGCGAGACCGCCCACGGAGAACTCAAATATGTTTTGCCGTTGATCCGTTAGCACCATTTTCAACTCATTCTGCTCTGCGTATTCGTTTAGGGCCTCAGTAATCGTAAGTCGCCCAACCCAGCCAAGACCCGCGTCTTTGTATTTTCGATAGCGCGCTGTGGCCTGTTCGTTACAGAGTACGATGATCTCTGTGAGTATCGTGAAAGGAAGTTCCTTACTATGCTCAACAAGCGTATAACGCAGAATCAATGAGCCTTCCTCGTATCCCCAATCCTGCGCCCAATCGATGTGATAGTCGATGCCCTCGATGCGCCCTTGATTGGCATTTGTAACATTCGCAATGCCGTCCACTATGTCTTTAAGTCCTGTGTCAAAGTTCTCGGTAAAGTCGGCATATTTCTTTTCTTTTAGAAAAGGTGGGATCTGGCACTTTTCGAGCAGGACAGGCAGAACGATTGTAGATTTTTCTTCGAGCTCTCTCATTAAGCCTGCGGACAGTTCTTTCTTGCACCACTCAGATTTAACCGACGCCTTTGAAAGTACAAAAAGGACAGCGCTTGCTCCATCAATAACGTTTTGCACCCTGTTGAGGATAGACTCGCCCACTTTGATCTCCCATCGATCCACCCACACATGAGCGTTTGCCTTGATGAGATGAGTCGCTAGCTTGTCGACAAAGTCCTTGTCCTGATGGGAATGGCTTATAAATACTGGCATCAGCGCAACCCTTTTCTATGCTCATACCAATTTACCTGCAAAACGCCTTAGAGCGCCGGCGTATTGGGAGATTCCCGATTCAAGGGGAAAGGCTCTCCGTGAAGTATTTCGTGAGATCGTTGTTCCAAACGAAGAAAGCCTGCGCAATGAGGCTGAACGCTTCACGACCGATAGGCTCATCAATCCTGAAGATTTTTCTGCGAAGCCCGACTTTCCCGGCTCTTCTGAGGTGTTCGCGTTGCCTCATTTCGAGCTGCTCAGCAGTATAAATCCGAAGCGCGCCGTCGAAGTGAACGATGGCCTGCATGTTTGGATCGTAAATGGCGTGCAGGTAACGTGCGGCCTCGAAGTGGATGCGCTCGACGGGGGGAAGCTCTTCGCAGGTGAAATGAATCCCATCGTCCCGCGGGTCCCAGCAGAATTCCGTGACCTCGCTTCGATGGGCCGGCTTGTCGGCGCGCATTTGCCCGAAATGTGCTTCCTTCAACCGACCAATGCCATCCCAGTTCACGGGCTTGGCATACACGATCATCTTGTACATCATCTGCGGGAAGGAACTGTGGGGGCCCCAGAGAAAAGGATCCAAGCGGACGCTGATGTGGCTGGCAAGATCTTGCTCATAAAATGATCGCAGAAGCCAGTAGCTGGAATTGGCGGAAAGGGTCGTCGGACAGACAGTGAAACTGAATCCATTAGCATCCAGGGTCGAATTGTTGTATTCGAAATCGGTCAACCGAACCATGGCCTCATCGTCAACCTTTACGCCGCGAAGGCAATCAGCGGAGTATGGCAGCAAGTCAGCGCTTAACGACGTTTGCGAGAGGGTCTTCATGCGCGAGCGTCCCACTTGCTCGTCCAGAAGACGCTGGGCAATCCAGGCGCGGGCAAGTTGTTCATTTTCCCCGTACAGCCCCACAAACGTGCTGTCCGCATACGCGGATTGTATGGTTTCGCTATCCAGACTTCGTAGAAATCCGGCGAGCTCTGAATGCAGGGGCCAGGAAGAATCGTTTATTTTCTTGAGCACCTTCTCGTATTGGCTGAGCGGATCGGAAGCAAAGTCGGCTACGAGAATTTGTGGAATATCCATTTTCGGCAGAATGCCTGGAATGTTGTTTGTCTTCATAAACGCTTCCACAGCTTTGATCATCGCGCACATTATCGAGGGGACGAGCAAGTAATTTCTTCTCCCGCTCGGGCCTAAACTCCTACCTCGACTGGCAGACCCGCTCCATCAAAATCCTTGCATTCAAAACCGCCAAGGCTGCCGGGATATCCGAGTTGATTTGAGATGATCCGGTCCGGCCGATCGTCTGATCGTCGCATTCATGTGTGTGGCCATACACCCAGAGGTCCGGTTGGTGAGTCCCGATGATCTCCACCATGTCCAGGGAATTGAACGCCGGCGTGAGAGGGCCGCCCTTGTATTTGGAGTTGGGATTGATGACCGGTGCATTATGGCTGATAACCACGCGCGGACCGTTTAGATTCTTGCCAAACCAGTTCAGCAATTTCGACGCGAAGTTTTTGTGTAGCGCAATCGAATCTGCTGGCGTGAAAACCGTTTCGTCGGAGTTATAGATGAGGCGGTAATCATTCATTTGAGAGCGGGCGGTCTCCGTGGCGCGCAAATCGCCACCGTTGAAATCCGTCCACATCGTGCCTCCGAAGAAATTGACTCCGCCGATGCTGACCTCTTCATCAAGCAGCAGTTTCACATGCGGATGTCTGTCTTCGAGCCACGCCTTGAATCTATTGTCCTCTTCGTTCATAGGTCGCCGCGTGTAATATTCGTGGTTTCCGGTCACGTAGAGAACTGGTTTCTTCCACTTCCGCAGAATCTGGTCGAGCGGGTCGTAATCCCTGAGCGTGACGATATCGCCTGCCAGGATCATCACATCTCCATTGGCGTCTGGCGGCAATATCCAGCCGGAGCCAAACTCAAGATGCAGGTCGCTATAAGTAATGATTCTCATGCTCGTAGGAGAATGCTTGTTTGAACACGTCTTTCTCAAGTCCCAGATCTCCTCCGAGAGCGACTCGGCGCGGAGCCCGGTTCGTGGAAGTAAAATCTGACATCCCCCGGATAGCTGAATGATAAGCCGAGGCGCAAAGGCCAGTGTCAAGGCTCTTCGACCGCGAACGCGGCGCGCGAAGCGCGGCCTTGACACTGGCCGGGCCTCGGCTACGCTCTGGCTATCCGGGGTATTCATTCGGGAATGCTGCATCAAAGACCAAGACCGAAACCCTGACTGATCTGATTCGTGTGCGTGGTTTGTGGTTCTAACTTGTGCGCCGCTGGCTCCTGGTGAATGGCGGGGGAATGGGACACGTCGCGGCTGAGTTCCTGGCCCAGCGTCGCTGCATTGTTCGTATAAATCTGCGCGTCATAGCGTCCACGCGACACAGAAACGTATGCCATGCGGCTGTTGAGCAGATCCTTGGCACCCAGTTCGGTGTCCACGTGAATCAAGACACGGTCGGCAGTCTGTCCCTGGCTGGAGTGGCTGGTCATGGCATAGCCATAGTCGAGATGCGGACGCTTGTGCGTATCAAGCTCGACCGCACGACCACCGTCCATCTTAAAGCGCAGCCGGCCATCTCCCTCGACGGTTTCGATGGTTCCCAACTCGCGGTTTGCAACTCTGAGGTCGTTGGCCGGTGCGGTGAACTGAATGCGGTCGCCCACTGAAAAACTCCGCATCTCCTCCCGAAAGACCGAGACTCCCTGCTGTCGGCGCGGATCGTACGTTCGCTGGGTGCCGTCCTGCAGTTCGACTGTCAGCCGGTTTTTCGGCGCGTCGATGCTCTTCACTTGTGCGTACTCACCTTTCCCGATGCCGGTCTCCTTCGATGCGCGCGAATAACGCAGCACGTCCCCCACCTGATAGCGCTCGGCCCATGTGCGGTCCGCTCCGGTGAGGTCTTGGCGCGGCACTAGCGTCCTGATGCGGTGCTCCTCGTTGCTGACAAGGCCACTCCGCTGCAATTCCGCATGGACGCGCTCGTTGATCTCGATGCGAGAGCGATTATCGGGAGAAATCACCAGCGTGTTGTCCGGCGATTGTGCGTACTCCTTCGCGATAGCGGCGATGCGCTCGTCGTAGCCTTGAATCTCATGGACTCGGCCCTGCCGGTCAAGATTCTCGACTGCCTTCTGTACTTCGCCCTGCGCAAGCTGCTCGACTACCTCTTTCAGCTCCGGGTCTTTCTGGCGGACGATCTCTTCGAGCTTCACCGTTTTCATGCCCGCGTCCTGGAGCTGCGCGAAGGGACGCCCGGCTTCGACCGCCTCATGTTGCCGCCGGTCGCCGACGAGCAACACACGGTCATTCGCATGGAGCCGGTCCAGAAACTCATGCAGGTGCCTAGTCGATGCCAGCGAGGATTCGTCGAGCACATAGAGCCGTTTCTCGCCGGTATCCGCCTGCTGTCCACGTACCAGATGCTTCTGTAGTGTGGATGTCTCCATACCGGACTCGCTGAGCTTCTGCGCCGCGCGAGACGTTGGCGCGAAGCCTTCTACCCTGTAGCCCTCGGCCTCCGCGCCTTCGCGGATGACGGACAGAGTTGTTGTCTTGCCCGCGCCTGCGATGCCATCTAACCCGACAACCTTCTCCCGCGAAAGAAAGATTTCGTCTACTGCCTGGCGCTGCGAAGTATTCAGCTCCGGGTGGCGGTCTTCCGTGGCGATGCGCACTTGCGGCGAGACCAGCATGGGATCGCTGTAGTCGCGCCGATTGCCTTCCTGCATCCGGTCAACAATCTCACGCTCCATGCGAATCATCGCGGCGGTTGTGTATTGTTGATCAGCACCAACGTGCGAGACTTCGCGGAACTCCCCGGTCTCGATCCGGCGGTCGAACTCCTGCCGGACCTGGGCATAGGTGGTTTCTCCCATACCGCGCACCAGCGCTGTCTCAAGGATCGCGCGGCGGTCCTGCACAGCCGATCTCTCGAAGACATGATCGCGCGCCCATGTCACGGCCTGCCGTGCTTGCATCTCCGGGTCTTGCATCTGATACTGACCGCGTTCGCGCGCTTGTGCGACGACGCGGTCCGCCTGATGCCCGTACTGTGTGGCCAACTCGCGGTGCCGCTGTAACACCTCTTCCGGTGACAGCAGTTCCTTGCGGTCGCGCGTATGGTGGGCCGCGATCTGTGCCGCTGCGGCTCCGTCGATTCCTTGTTCGCGGAGATGGTCTTTGATCTGTTCACGTCGTGGGCTGGAAGCCTCCAGATATTCCTTCGTGTAGCCTTTTATTTCCGGCTGTCCATGCTTGCCGCGCTCCAGTTCGTAGCCGAGCTTGCCGAGACGCAAGGCCAATTCAGATCGGTAGACCGCCGTGACGTAGCGCTGTGACACGAACATCTCGTGTGGCTGCAAAGCTCGCATCTGTTTCCCATTTTCGAGACCGTTTTCGCGCTCGGTCATGTTGAAAATCACGGCGTGAGTATGAAGCTGGGACGCAGCATAGCCATCGACAGGCCGCGCGGTGTCGTGCTCGAAAGTGGCGGCGATGAGTTTTCCGGTCGTCTCCGGGGCATGGACATTGCCGATCCGCGCCTGCGTGTATCGTTCAAGCTCCTGAAGTGCCGCGCGGACGCTCTCCCGATGGGCTTCCCGCACCCGATCATCGCCGCCCACGAGAGCGGTAAGCGATATCGACTTCGGCGCAGAGAATGTGGCGTCCCACCCGGCGCGATGCTCGGCGCTGGTTACATCTCTGCCAAATTTGCCTTCATAGGTTCTCGAAACCTGATGCCGTACGAGCTGCTCTTCGGTGTGCGGATGTTGGCCTTCACTCAGTCGTGCAAAGTGTTCGGAACCAACGCCACCTTGCAACCCCCACTGCTCGGCGAGTTTGCCCTGCCACTCACTGTGACCCTGCTGATCGCGGCTCCAGTAATTCTGTTCCTGCGCCGCAAACTCCCGCACATGGTAGGTCTGCGCCTGGCTGGCGGACAGCGGTTTCGAGATCGTGAGCATACCGAGCGTTCCTCAACCGCGAAGTGGTGTTCTTGGCAATTTGTCTCTCAATCGATTGCCTTCGTCTTCTCCCAGGCGAACACCTCTTTGGGTTTGGTCTCGGGCGCACCGATGGTCGAACCAATGACGGTCGAACCAAAGAGCCCGAGCATCGGCTGGGTAGGCTTCTTCAGCGGATCGGCGGGAGAATTCGCGGGCACTGATGGCGCTGGTTTCGGAGCGCTCTCTGGCATCTGCCGCTGCGAAAATCTCGGCAGTCTGAATCGGATTCTGTCCATCTTTATCCTCCATCTCTGGATCAAACTTGGCCTAGGTCGGCCCCATTCGCTCGTCTCCCGATCCCTCCATTTACGTGGGGACCGGCTCTGCAACACACTCCGTACAGCCAGGAGCAAAAGGAACATCGCGGCTACCCAAAGCAACGGCGTCAAGAGCGAAAAGATTCCGGGAAGAGGCATGGCGCTCATGGCATACGAGCTCTTTCCTTGCGCTCGCGGGCAAAGAATTCTTCGAGAAGTTTGCGAGCCTGATGGAGCTTTCGCGCATCGGCTTGGTCGCGGATTTTGAGGACGGAATCGGGCAACAACTGTCTACCTTCCGCTGCGGCCTCGGCGGCTGCATGGAAGACATTAAGCAGCGTGTAACGCACCGCCCAGACTTCGGCCAATACTAGTTCGACGGGATCAGCGGGCCGCTGTCGCGCAGCGCACAGAGCGGTCCCGCGCAGCCACTCGGAGAGAGCCTGTCCCGCGCTTTCGGCGGCAGCTTCTATCTCTCCCAGTTCTTCGGGAGTCAATCTCGTGGCCGCGGTCTTGGTGCGGAAGCCGGGCTTCGCCTCTTCTCCGAACGGCAAACTGGACTGGGGATTAGCTTGAGCGCGAGGACTACTCATTGGACGAACCGCCTTGTTGCACTACTGCGCTTGATTCCGCTGCGATTAGACTGCGTAATTGCTAGTTCACAGGAAGCTCCTGCGCTTCAACGCGTTTACGCGATTCGACGCTCTGGGGCCACCTGTCTCAAACAAACCTCATCGTTCGATATCGCAGTCACTCAGCGGAGACGAATTTTGTTGACGCAGCGAAAGTTAACCTGCGTAAACGCCGAAGTTTCGTCAGGCGTTCCGCAGTTCCCAATTTGGGGGTGACGTGTCCCCACTTCTTCCGGTGCGAAGCACCGCGTTCTTACAACTCGCCATACTCAAGAGCCAGCGCGTCCCACAGGCGGCGTACTTGCGGAGCCTGCCACGCGCGTCGAAACAGCTTCTTGATGGACTGCCAGTCTTCGCCACGAAAGTTAAACGTAATTCCGTTGTCACCAGCGCGAAAATTCACGCCGATTTCGTCCTTCTCGTCAGCCACCGTGTACGCGAGAAAATAGCGGCCATTCCAGGAGATCAGCACCCGCCTTACATCCAGCCGTTCTAGGATCGTCCTGAATTCCGAAATCTTTGGGTATCCCTCCACGGGATAGAGCGGCGCAAGTCTTCCGGGGAAGGACAACCAAACGGAAAAGCCTTCGCTCGGCTGGCGCACGAATTCGAGACGGTAGTCGCCTTCTTCAAATTTCGGTAATGGCGGATTCAACGGAGCGTCCATTCCCCCTGCCGAAGAGTTCGGATCTTGCAAGGGCTTGCCATAGTGAAAATAGTGGCCGCGGGCGCACACGCGCCACAGGGTCGGCCAGAACGGCCGAAGCGCCTCGTTTAGCCTCTCGATATTGGGGAAGTCTAGCTCGTCGAGGAGAAAGTAGAGGTTCCGGGCGACAAAGATGGGTCTCTGCCGCTCTTCTGTCGGGTTTCTTAGCATCCGAATGGTGCGGGTGACGGCGCGCCGAACATCGTCGCTTCCGATCTCTTCCGGTTTCTTCGCTTCGGCTTGCCGATCGGGCGGGAGATGTGCGACGAAGAAAGAGTCCAAATGGGTCTTGTTTGGTTTGCGAAGCAAACCGTAAACCGCCTGGAATGCCTCAAGGATTCCGGCAAGAGATTCATATGAAATCTCCGTCTGTGCGGTGTTGGCAAATCTCTCCACTCCGTGCAGACAGAAATAGGCAACGGCGGTCCATTCTGCTTGCGAAAGCGGGAGCTTTGAGTCTGCCTTTCGGCGAATCATTAGCAGAGAATCGGTCGGCTCGGTAAGCAGACTTACCAGCTCAAGTCGTTCTTCTTTTGAGGACTCAAGAAGCTGCTTTGCCGCCTCCGATGTGGAAACGGGTTCGCCGCTCTTCATGGACATGAGCACCTTTAAGCCCTCAAGCTTTAAACGCAGAGCCTCGGAAATACGAATGGAGATCACTGGCTGCTGCGCTATCGCTGCCTTCTCCGTCGTGAGCTCTCTTTCGGTCAATTTCACCTCCTATGTGTAACGATACAGCTTGACTATATGTGTACACCTGCGCTACCGTCAAGGGCAATGTCGTCCACGAGGGGCGGATGAGTCTCCCCTCAGGAGTAGATGAACCATGCCCCAGCCAATCGTGATGAAAAAACCAGCCATGCCTCAGCTCGTCAACACGCGCAAGGCCGCTGAGATTCTCGGACGCTCAGCAGCAACATTGAAACGATGGCGCGCCGAGGGAGTCGGGCCGAATTGGATAGAACTGCAAGGTCGGGTTAGTTATGATGTGAATGTTCTTTTGGAATACATCCAGAAGAACACACGAGTTGCTTCCGTGCGGGCTGCAATGGAGGAAGCTCGTGAAGCTGTTTAAGAAAGCGAAGTCCAAGTTTTACTGGTATGACTTCACGGTGCGCGGACAACGCTACCGCGGGTCAACCAACGAAACAAAAGCGGCCAGGGCGGCAAAGGTTGCTGGTCTGAAACTCGCCCATGTGGTCGAGAATACTGATCCGCTTCCCCAAAAGGCTCCTGTGTTGCTGGAGTTTTCCCGGCGCTTCCTGGAATGGCTGGACAAGGTCAGACTGGAAGACAAAACCAAAACCTACTACCGCGATGGCTGGCGACTCCTCAAGACGACGACCGTCGTGAATATGCGATTGGATCAGATCACCAGGGACGTTATCGAAACTTTGCGGTTTTCGGGCGCGTCCTCAAATGCCAATTGCGCGCTGAGAACGTTAAGAAGGATGCTGCACAAGGCGGAGGAGTGGACACTGATTCGCCACGCTCCGAAACTCAAACTGATGAAGGAATACGGACGTTCACTCAGGCTTGACGATGAAGCGGAAAAGAAATTGTTGGTGGGCGCCGCCGCCTGCAATTGGCGGAAACGCAGCCTTCAACTTTTCCAGGACATCATCATCTTGATGCGCGATACGGGCATGCGTAACGAAAGAGAGCTTTACCGGATGCGCATCGAGAACCTGGATTGGAAAACCCGCGTGATCTTCGTGCCGGACAGCAAGACCGAAGAAGGAAGGAGACGCGTGCCGATGAGCAATCGCGTCTTTGACGTTCTTAAACAGCGGTGCGGAGAAAAACGCGAAGGATGGGTTTTCCCGTCGAAACGCGCCGAGTCTGCTCATCTCACCACAATGGCGAAGAGATTTCGCGAAGCTAGGGTCAAAGCTGGGCTTCCCGAAGATCTTGTCCTCTATTGTGGACGGCATGATTACGGCACCCGGATTCTGAAGAGAACCGGAAACCTGGCTGCCGTCATGAGAACCATGGGACACAGGGATGTGAAGACTGCGATGCAGTATCAACATCCCGAACTAGAGATCGTGCGCGCTGCGCTCGATCAAGACACAACAGTGGAGAAACGGGCGTAGCCGGATTGAGTTACGGCACACTTTACGGCACACCCAAAACATCGACTCCGGTAAGTGATTGAAAAGATGGTGAGCGCGGTAGGAATCGAACCTACAACCTACTGATTAAGAGTCAGTTGCTCTGCCAATTGAGCTACGCGCCCACTGCGCACGGCAACGTGGGGACAAACTTGGATTATATCATTCGCCTCTCGGCACTCTGGGCAGGGTTTGGACGACTGGAGCGCGCAACCGCGCACAATTTGAGATGAATCGTTGCCGCCAAGCGTCAGAGATTAATCGCGACCGACCGCGCAACTATGCGGAAGCGGCTTCGCGGCTGGGTTCGGCGGCAGGCTTCGCGCTCGCGGCCGGCTTGCGAATCGGAACCACTTCAGCCTGCATCGCCATCTGCTGTTCGACTCTGCCAATGATGGGACGCTCCGATGCCCCGGCTGTGGCCAGCGACACGAAGCGGTTTTCATTCCACAGGCGATCAATCAAGCGTCTTTCCTGCGGACGCAGCACTTGCTGCGGCAGCGAGAGAAAATTTCGAAATGTCCACAGCAGATACGCTCGTTGTCCCAAGTTCGGCTGTACGTATCGCCGACCCATAGGGGTGTCCAGTTCCAGAACGCCTCGGCTTAGTTTTTCAATCCACATTTACCACTCACCTGGGAAAGCGGCCCAACCCGCATAGAGTCTCAAAGCGCGCTATTATTGCACCAACTTCAGGGCTGTGGAAAAAAATCTTTCAAATTTGAGAATTTCTTTGCACGTTTGGCTCAAATTGAGAAAAGTCGCGTCGACAGCCTGATTTTGGACTTGACTTTCGATTCCGCAATTTACCGTCATTTTCACGCAATTTCTGGTAGCAAGGCAATACGGTCCAGAGTGGCGGCGATGCCCACTCCTTTGCCATCCGATTTCTCCACCCGCACCACCGACGCTTCACACAAGGTCCAACCGCCGGGGCCGAGGCCAAGTCCTGGAGGCAACATAATCACTAACTCCAGTTTCGACCCTGCCTTCAGCTCCGATTCCGAATAGAGGAAAATTCCCGATGAACTCAGGTCGCGGGTGACGCCCTCATGCTCCCCGCCTGCGTGACGCAATTTGACCGGCATGCTGGCAGGCGTTCGCTGACTGGACCGCCTGTCGTTGGATGAGGCGCCGGATGATGGGTGCAAGGAAGAGCCGGGTGGGGAGTTCGATGCGGTCTTGTCCGCCATATGATGAGGAAGTGTACTCCTGTTGCGCTGAACGCGGAGTGGAGCGTAAAAAGAAAAGCTCCTCCCGCGAAATCTACGAGAGGAGCCAGAAAGGACCTCACTTTACTGTTAGAAAATAATCTTGGCCGCAATTTGCAGGTTGAAGGGCTCGCCAGGACCAAGTCCAGGCGCTCCGTTAAAGTCTCCGATGGTGTCGCGCACTGTGCCGTCCGAATTGACCGATCCGGATCCAGTCGCCAGATTGATGCGGTTGAACACGTTGAACATCTCCGCGCGAAGCTGCAATTTCGCACGCTCGGTTATCGAGATGTTTTTGATCACTGACAGGTCTAGGTCAGCAAAACCGGGGCCGTAGAAGGCATTGCGGCCAAGGTCGCCAGCCGCGTCGGTGGGTCCGGAGCAGCCTGCAGAGCCGGGCACACAGAACGCCGCCGGATTAACCCATTGCTCACCCGGGCCTGTAGATGTCGGGACTCCGTTCTCCAATTGCACAATATTCTTGGAGAACGAATGCGAAACCCCGGCGAACGGATTGCCAACAACATTGAGGCCGGGGCGTTGCGTCCCGGCATTGAAGTTAAACGGTTGCCCACCATGGAAGGACATCAGTGTGCTGATCTGCCAACCGTGAGTTAGCGCCCTGGGACCGTGCGACGATCCGGGCACGTCGTAGGTTAGGAATGCAGTGAGGTTTTGCCGCGTGTCGAAGTCGCCGCTTCCGTAATCCAGCTTTGGTTGCGTGGGGTCGAACTGGATTGAACCACGATACTCGGTCATGGTGTCCAGTTCGTGCGCAAAGGTATATCCGAATTGCGCCGACAGCCCGCGCCACCCCCTGATTCTGAATGTGGCTTGGAGAGCGTTATAGTTCGAGTTACCTACGCTATTGAGCTGCAACACGGTGCCGATATTCGGATATAGCGCTGCCTGTTCAGTCGTCAAAGCGATACTGTCCATAACGGAGAGCTTATGGCCTGCACTGCCTACGTAACCGATCTGGAGCACGGCCGCGCCATTGCCGAAGCCTTGTTCGATTTGCAGGTTGTAGTTATAGAAGTATGGGGTGCGGAAATTCTGGCCGACGGAGTAAACATTGTAGATGTTCGCGCCTCCGCAATTGAGGCTCGGGCAAGTAGTGAGCCCGGCAAAGATCGAATTTCCACCTGCTTGAACGGCGTCCCAATTGTACGAAGACTGGCCGAGATAGTTTGCATTGTAGTTGTCGACCGCATGCGGGCCGATAGGATTATCCTGTAAACCATCCGCCCCCGCGCCGCCAGGCCGAAAATCGAGAAATGGATTCATATTGATCTGGTCGTAAAACACGCCAATACCGCCGCGCACTACGAGATCACCGTTGCCTTTCGGCTGGTAGGCAAATCCGAAGCGTGGTGCGAAATTGTTCTTGTCGGACGGAAAAATAGAGTCGATGCCGTTGCCCTGAATTTTCAATCCCTGGCTGGGAACGAAAACCGCGAGATCCTTGTCGCCGCTGTGCAACGGCGTGGCAAATTCGTAGCGCAGTCCCAGATTGATATTCAGTTTGCGCGTCAGCTGCCAGTCGTCTTGACCGAAGAGGTCGAATCCGGTAACCACAACCTTGCGTTGCGCGTCACCTATGGCGATCGAGGAAGTGGACACGTTGCCCGCTAAAAAGTCCGCCAGGGCGATGGTGTCGGCGCAAACCGTCGTGTTGTTGGGAAACGCGCAATTGTCTGCCCACGGTCCCTGCGTGCCGTCGAACGTGAAATCGCCCAGGGAACGCCGGAAATAGAACTCATCCACGTGTCCCTGACGGAATTCGCCACCGAATCGCAACTGGTGCTTGCCGACGACGTAGGACAGGACGTCGCCGACGTGGCCGGTGACATCAGTACGACCTTCCGGCGGGGTGATGCCCACCTGATCGAACCCGGAAATTTCAAGATTCGGCGCACCCGGAATGGGGTGCCCATTAATGAGCGCGCCCGAACTGGTATTCAGGCCAAAAGCTTGTTCACTGAATGAGGTGTTGGCGTCGCTGAATGTCTGGTGGAAGTAACTAAGGCCGACCAGCACCTGGTTGGTGAGTCTCGAACTGAGAACCGAATTCAAAACCGCGGAATAATTTTGGATGCGGATTGGGGCAACCTCAAAGTAATAGCCAAGGTTAGAACTCGCCGTGGCCAGCGCAAGACTAGCTCCCGGCGGCTGGGTCTGACTACCTTGCCCGTAAAAGCCATGTATGGAAAGATGATTGTTGCTATTGAAGTTGTAGTCCATCTTTGCCACTCCGTTGTAGCTGTAACCTGTGCCGGGCACTGTAGCAAAGTAGTTGCTAGGAGTCGCGCCCAGGTTCTGGATCGAACCCGGCCATAAAGAGGCTACCGCAGCTGGCGTACAAGTGGCACCGGCCGGTAGCGAACCAGTCAGCGCGGCCCCCAGCATATTGCAGGAGATCTGGCTCACCGGGACATCGTTGGCGGCCAACAAATCTCCGGCCTGAGCGACCCACGCAGACGAAGGCTCTGTTGATTTTCCCGTTAATCCAAAAATGTAGTTCTGCTTCTCGTAGCCGACAAAGAAAAATGCTTTGTCCTTGATGATTGGTCCGCCGACGGTAAAACCGTAGTTCTGATTCCGCAGTTCGGGGGCCTTGGGAAAATCGGCACTTGGCACAAAGAACGGCGATGACGCCGCGTAATACTCGTTCCGGTTGTAGTAGTAGGCGCTGCCATGCAGATTGTTGGTGCCGCTCTTGATGGTGAGATTGATGGTGCCGCCCGCATTCCGTCCCGTCTCGGCGTTGGACTGGCTCTGCTGGGAGAATTCGTCGATCGCGTCAATCGGCATCACCGTGCCCGCGATGCCCGAAACGCCGCCCTGGTTGACGGCGGGAATGTTGTGCCAGAAGTCATTATTGTCGGTGCCGTCAATCTGCCAGTTCATCTGGTTGGCGCGAGTTCCATTCAGCGAACCGAAGCCGCCTACGGAATAGCCTCCGTAACCCGGAGCGACCGCGATCAACTGTGAGAAATCGCGTCCGTTCAAGGGAATGTCTTGCACCGCCGTGGCCGCAATCGTGTCCGTCAGCGTCGCCGTCGTTGTATCTAGCGACAAGGCGGCGGCGGAAACTTCCACTGCCGTCGTTCCGGCCGAACCAACCGTGAGCTTTACAGGAAGGGTATAGATATTTCCCGCGGTGACTGAAATCTTGTCTACGATCTCCTCTTTAAAGCCCGAGGCTGCCACCGCAATCTTGTAGTTTCCTAGCGGAAGATCCTGAAAGGCGAAAACTCCATCGCTGGTCGTAACCGTGCTCAGCGTCACGCTGGTCGCGACATTCGTCGCTTTGACCGTGGCGCCCGCTACCACCGCTCCCGATTGGTCGGTCACGCTGCCGTTGATCGCACCTCGAAAGGTTTGAGCAAAGCCCGCAACCGCCATCAAGAACAGCGCCAGCACGACAGATGTTATTCGTCGCATAGACCCTCCAATTGAATTTTTACGGAAAAGCCGCTGCTCACTTACAAAGCATGTTGTTAGCCAAAGAATCTATTACTAATTCTCTTTGTTTGCAATGATCTATTTGAGTCCGACGCTACGCTGACAAAAGCGGCATATTACTTTTCATAACCGACGATGAAAAGTAGAATACGAGGATTTGATTTCCCGATGAGTACGATCAACGTTATTGATCCTAAGTAGGTTAGGACATGTTTTCGGTCGAACAAGAATTCTTCGGCAGGCCGGTTGCAGTTACCCAGTTACCGATTGTTATAGGAGGAAACCGGGGCAAGAAACTGGCACGCCTATGCAGAACATCGCGGTCTCGTGCGCAACGAAATCTGCGCTAGAAACTGAACGCCACGCCGCCGCGCGCCGAACGCGCCGACTGCACCAGATACAAAGTCCGCCCGTCGCGCCCCATCACCGGCACATATCCCTGGGCAAGAAGATTCCGCAGATCCATGAGAACCTCCATGTGACCGGCGAGGAAACTAGCGGGGATCGGTTGCCGCAGACAGAAATTCAAATAAGGATCGGCCTGGCCCGGCGAAACATTGAATTCGTCGACCGGAGTCAAAGCATGGCCCCCGGCATAGCGATACGATGCGATCCAGCGCGTCTTCGCCTTGGGCACGTATCCGCTAAGCTTGGCCGCGATTGCCTGACGCTCTTCGGAGCGAATCCACTCCCGCGCATCCTGCAGCGCCACGCCAGGGCGAGAGAGATCGAGCACGCCTCCGTAGGAGTAATCCAGGGTTGCCGACAAGTCCGACAGTAACTTCCGTTCCAGCACGACTCTGACTCCGCGCGTGGTGAAGTTAGTGCCCTGATAACTGAACGTGCCGGAATAAATATCGGGCAGTATCTCGCCGGCCTCGGCCGACATTTCTCCCGGAGCCATGGACCCGACGCCGGTCAGCACGGGGTCGGAAATACTATCCGAGAACAGGGCCACCTGCATCTTGTTCCTGCCCATGCGCTGCGAGATCGATATCTCATGATGATGCGCCTGCTCTACGGCGGGCAAGAAGTTCGTGACGCTCATGCGCGGAGCCGTTTCGGTCAGGTCCGATGCGGCCGACTCCAGGCGATCTTCACCGACTCCCAGCCGATCTTCCACGCCAATATTCGGAACCGTGCTGGCGTACTGATATTCGACGACCGTATCCGGAGTGAGGTGCAAATCGGCCGACCCGAAAGGCCGGAAGGCGTTCACCCGCCCCATGAACTGAATGGTCTGCAGTTCACTGCCGACTTTCACTTCGACCCTATCGCCGAAGAGCACACGATCAGAACTGGTCACCGATAACGCTTGCAGCGAACCGCCCGGCATGCTGACATCGTCAGGCGAATTCAGGCGCAGTGCGGTAATCGCAACCGAGGGCTCAAAAACGCCATTGAAACGATTCGTGTAAGACGTACGCAAAATCGCCGAGGGAATCCCCTGCCCGTCGGATTCATAACCGACGTTCCCATTCAACCGCAGTGTGCCCGTCGAGAGCAGCGAGTGTTCCACGGCAAAACCCGCCGTCATATCCGAGGGGCTGCCATAGCCTTGCCCGAACGATCCCGCAAGGAAGGTCACCGCGCCTTTCAGATTATGGTCTGAGGAGGAGTCTCCGCGCACGGTCACGGTCGTGCCATCCGGCAGCACGCGCAGAATCGGACGGTTGGCGATGGAGCGAAGCGTCCACTTCCAATCGTCGTCATCGGCCTGCCCGCTCGCCGGGATCAACTGGATAGCCTCAAATAAAGAGGTCAGCCTGACATTCACAATCTGCTTTGCGCCGGCACGGACGCCGATCCTCTCCCGCAGCGCCGGCAGAAATGCTGGGGCGCTCACTTTGATGCTGTAAGTTCCAGGCAGCAGACTGGCCACCGAGTAGAAACCATGATCGTCGGTGAACACCTTGAGCGCGTGCGCGGCCGAACCCAGAATTTCCACCACCGCTCCCATTTGCGGCGCGCCGCTGCCATCCCGTACGTAGCCGGAAATTACACCTGGCACCGTTCCCGCCGATGCCGCGGAGGAAATTATTAAGGCGAAGACTGCCAGGATCCCGATCTTGCCGAACATTCTCTTTTCGAGCATTGCTCTTTCGACCATTGGCCCACCACCTTTGGGAGACCACACAGAAGTTTACTCCACCGAAAACGTCGCGGTCGGACCTACTGTCTGCTTGGAAAGGTTGTCGTTCACTTTAATTTCGATCTTGTACAAACCCGGTTGCAGGTTGGCTGCGGAGAGCGTCTTCTGCAGCGTTACCTGGTCGCCCACATTGCCCATCGTGTCGGTCGACTCCACGGTGTGGATCACCGGCTTATTGTTTACGTCGGTCACATTGTATTCGAAGGTGGCCGAGGGCTTATGCGTTTTTTCATCCACGCTCAGGTTGTAAACCTGCATCCAGAAATTCAGCTTCTGGTTGCGCTTGAAAGCGATCGGTTTGCCGTCTGAAGGCGCGACCCGCGGCCGTACTTTCATCGTTCCGATCACAAAATTGCCGGTGCCCACGTTCTTGGTCGCGACCGGTTCCATCTGGTCGGCAATGATCAGCGTCGAACTGCTCAGCTTATCTTCGCTGAAGTCCGGAATCTGAATGGCGCGGCTCCAGGTGCCCTTGCGATCGCCGTTCACGTCCTTAATAGCGATGTCCAGGCGATACCGATTCTGGCTGATGCGCAGCGGCAGCGCCTTCCAGTACACCGAAGCGTTCTCGGCCGTCTTCGGCAACAGTTCCGCCGGGACATCGATCTGCACCGTGTCTTCAAAGGTCTGCACAATCTTGCCCGTCAGCGTCGTCACGCGCCCAAAAATATTCACCGTGCCGCGCTCAATGCCGTCTTTGTTCTGGAAGGTCACGTCGCGGTTCTTGACCTGAATCGTGATCGGAACCAGCACCGTGTCGCTGGTCACCTTCACGAAGTCAGCCCGCACATCAAACGGCATCATGTTGTAGAGAATCTTCGTGGTAATGGATTCTTCCAGGTCCTTGAACTTGACCGCAGGTGCCGCCTGCAGTTTGGCAAACTGGGTGAGCCGGTCGAATTGCTTGGCCTGCAGATCGGAGTTGAAGGGCCCCGCCCCCAGTTGCTCCATACCGCCGCCGCTGAAGCGGGATGACTTGTTCGCCATGCCCATCTGCTCGTACTGCGTCAATCCCGCATTCGGAGTTTGCTTCAACGCATCTTTTTCCGAGCGGTCGATGGTCATGTGATAGTCGTTACACATGCAGCTATCGACAAACTCGATGATGACTTCCTGCCCGATCCCCTCGATATAGCGATATCGCCAGGATTCGAATGGGTAGGTTGAGGTCTCGCCCCCGCCTTCGTCCATGGGCCGCTCGTAGGTGCCGCCCGACGGATGGGAATCGACTTCATCGGCCGGTCCGAACACAATATAGATGTGGCCGCGGTCCGTTCTCCATCCCGGAATCCCCGCCGCGTAGTGCTCGTTGGCATACGCGATTCGCCGGTAGTGTTCTTCCTTGTATTCGTTTTCTTCGGTGTCGGGAGTGGGATCGCGCCGCTGCCAGAAAGCCTCAATAAATTGATCGCGCTCTTCATCGTTCGACAGTTGCATGAAAGCGCTTTTTTCTTCGTCGGTGATAATCCAGCGTACGTCTTCGTCCAGCCATTTCCGGTATGTCTTGCTCAACTCGATCTTGAGCGCCTTGGCATTGGCCTTCCTCTGTCTCTCCGGTATGGGACGCTTTAGTGGGTCTGCCGAGGCAGGCGCAGGCGCGCTGGTTGGGGAGGTTGTCGCATTCTTATCCTGAGCCGGCTCAGTTTGAGCCACAGAGATGGCGGAGAATCCGAATAACATCGCTCCTGCCAGAAATCCGGTAGCAACGCTGTTCTTTAAGATTACAGAAGACATAGGGGGGCCTGCCTTTAAGAACTACTCGGTAGCCTCATTCTATGTTCATTGGATACAACCTGGCAAGAAGAAGTGGCCTGAGCGCAAAAGATTTCTGGCCCACGACCGATCTCGTAAGCCCCTTAAGAATCCTTTTGTTGCGGGTCTGGTCGAGATGCAGGGTCAGTTTGCCAAAGGCAGGCGAGAGTATTCAGAACCGGGTCGATGAGCGAAATCGCGATCGATATTACAACAGTCATGTTGACCTTGGCGGCGGGAAAACAACGGTATCACCATTCCTGCCGATGATTTGCACCTCCTTCGCATGAAGACTCCAGGCTTCATACCCAGAAGATGTGCTGACCACTTCCAGCCGCAGGTGTTGACCAAAGTGAATCGTAAGGTCAGATGTCACGCCATCGATACGAACATCACTGATGGGCTTGTCGCCAATCGTTTCCCTTAATTTAGCGGCAGCGTCGATGGGGGTCTTGAGTCCAAATTTTTGGCCGTCGTCTTCGCTGGTCACCTCAATTGAGGTATCAGATACCAATCTCCACACGGACTGGAACATGACGCACGATCCGGCATCGAACCGAAAATCCCAATCGTAATCCAATTTTTGCGCGGACTTCAGACGTTCGCCGATCATCTTTTTTGCGTGATTCCCAGCCGAATCCACTGCTCTCTCCGCTGTCATCATAGATCCTGAGAACAGGCGTTTGCACTTATAACCGTTTGGTTACGAGTAAATTCGCCGATGTTACGCCAACAATTGTCAGTGATAGGGAGTTCACGATTAACCATTTCTCCTTTTTTCATCACAAATTCGATGTACCCCCGTCACATACAGCCGACCCGTAATCATGCAATGATTGTTCAACAGTGCAATATCGAGAATTGTGTCCGTCTCGAGAGACGGTACAAACCGCCGCAACCGATCCGCGGCATTCTTTGACAATTTAAGGCTTGTGCAGACTCGGCTAGGGCAGGCCCGTTTCCCGCAAATCCATGACCTCATCTGTTCTGAATCATTCGCCCCATTCACCCCAGCTGTAAATAAAAAGCATGTTAATCAGAATGATACTAACGATGTTAATCACAACGATACCTGGGGGGGGGTAGGGGGGGGTGGGGGGTACCCGGTACAGACCGGGAGCATCCCTGACAAAACAGACCGGGCGGATACACGTTATCTAAAAGCGCGTCGCTATCAGTTGATGGAGAAGAACCAACCTCCAATTACGAGCCAATCCTTAAGGATGGGGATAATTGGCCTAAGCACGCGTTTACACTTATTGAGAATTGGGCCGATCCGGGTCAATGAGTGACGACCGAATCAGGCTGTTTAACCTTTGATAGTCGTCATTGTCGATCATAATAAACTTGAAAGGCTGCAGGCACTTGAGCGTAGCGGAAGCTGGAGCTAGCAATTCTGCAATTCCCAGGACGGGGCTGCCGTCGGACATGAATATAACTTCTATTAGTGTCCCGGGCACGAGCGGTTTCGACAGCTTGAGCAGGCCACCGGTTAAGGAGATTGTCCGCAGTTTGCCGAGACCACGACGGCCGTCCTCGAACCGAATCGCCGCGGGAACCATGCCGTGAAACGGCACACGAGTGGCACGCTGGTTCTGGTGCGGTTGGGGGAAATGGGTTTTAGGCACCCTTGAACTATGAGCCCTCGCCGACGACCTGGCGAGATTACAAAAGAGCCTAAACAGATTCGAAAAAGGTCAGTCCGGGGATTCCGTTCCGGCCTTGAGGAAGACGAGGGTGCGCGAGGCGGAACCGGTAAAGGCCGGTGTAAACCGCTCTTCGCCGGGCGGCCTTCATGTTTCTGCGCTATAGGTGCTGAGAACAGGCGATAGCCCTCATTGCGCCTTATCCTCGCCGCGATATAATTAGCATGCGTCCTCACACTCTCCTCCGAAGCCCCCGGAAGCGCCACCGGAGAGATGGAGTTTCGCACCCGGGAACTTTCCCGCTCGTCCCAACGTAACTATTCATGGTTGGATAAATGCTGCGGCACCATCGGGTTGCGTCACCAAAGCGGCATCGGGCGAGGAGGTTTTTGCGGCGCAACCGCGGACGCGGGCAGTATTCATCATCATGAAGACCTGGCAAAAAGTACTAATCGGTGTTGGTGGCGCCCTCGTGCTGCTCGCCATTGTCGGCGTTACCATTTACCAGAGCCGGAAAAACCTGGTCACGGTCCAATCCGGTAAAGTGGTCAAGGAAAACTTGTCCTCCGTGGTCAGCGCCTCCGGCGAGATCAAGCCCACAACCTACGTCAACATAGGAGCCAACGCCTTCGGCAAGATCGTCAAACTGCACGTCAAAGAAGGCGATCACGTGAAGAAAGGCCAACTTCTCGCCCAGTTGGAGAACGTGCAATCCAACGCCGACGTGAATGCAACCCGGGCCTCCGTGCAAGCCGCCGAAACCGATGCCATCGCCGCCGAAGCCGCCCTCAAAACCTCGCTAGCCGATCTGAACCGCGCCAAGTCCGATGCAGCCCATGCAAAGCTGGACTACGACCGAGCCCAAGGACTGTTCAACGCGGCCCTGATCGCCAAGCAGGACTATGACATGAAAAAGGCTGCCTGGGAGCAAGCCGATGCCGGCCTGGCGCAGGCACAGGCCCGCGTGGCCCAAGCCAAAGCGCAGAAGGATTCGGCCGACAAGCATATCGCGCAGAACGAAGCCAACTTGACTCGCGTCTCCGACGTTCTGCAAAAAACTAGCTATGAAGCGCCCTTCGATGGCGTGATCACCAACCTTCCCGTCCGCGAAGGCGAAACCGTGGTCATGGGAATTCAGAATTCACCCGGCAGCACGCTCATGACGCTTGCCGACATGTCGGTAATTACCTCCGAAGTCAAGGTCGACGAAACCGACATCATCAACGTGCATCTCGGCCAACCCGCCGAAGTGACTATCGACGCCGTCCCGCACAAAATCTTTCACGGCACGGTCAGCGAAATTGGAGACAACGCCATCGTCCGCTCCACCGGCGTAGCCACTTCGCAAAGCACCTCGACCAGCGAAGAGGCGAAAGATTTCAAAGTTGTGGTCACGCTCACCGATGCCCCTCCCGACCTGCGCCCTGGCCTTTCTTCAACCGCTAAGATCACGACCGCGACGCGCAGCAATGTGCTGAGTATTCCGATTCAAGCGCTGACCGTCCGCACCCAGGCCGATCTCGTCCCGAAAGATTCAGGAAATCGAGTGCAGGCCGCCACCAGCGCCCCAACAGATGCATCGAAGCAGAAGGAAGAAATACAGGGCGTGTTTGTGATCCGCAATAAAAGAGCCGAGTTTGTTCCGGTAGAAACCGGCATCAGCGGCACCACCGACATCGAAGTCACGAAGGGATTACAGGAAGGTGACGCAGTGATAACGGGTAGCTACAAAGTTTTGCGTACTCTGAAACCGGGAACCAGCGTCAAAATAGATAACTCGGCCCCAAAGAAGGAAGACGAAAGTTAGCTGTGGAGCGACGGGCGTCTCGCCCGTCCAAGTGAACGCGTCAGAGTTTCGTATCAGGGTATCGCTTTAGCGATACCGCAAGACAGCTTGGAGAAAGAGCCCCTTCAGGGGTGTCGTCTAACCTCCAACGGTGTGGAACGTCAAAGTAAGAACGGCGATAGGAGCGTGCGTGCCCGATCCCGAGAAAGAGAGCAAGATGGCAACCGCAGAAGTACTACCCGGAATAGGGACAACCGATACGCCCGGAAATGGGGCCGCACCCGACTCCTACATGATCACCACCGAGGATCTGTGGAAGAGCTACGACATGGGCTCGGAGCAGGTCCACGCCCTGCGCGGCATCAACCTGAAGATTCAGCGTAACGAATACGTCGCCATCATGGGCCCGTCGGGTTCCGGCAAGTCGACGCTGATGAATCTGATCGGCTGCCTCGACTCGCCCAGCAAAGGTCAATATTGGCTCAACGGACAACTGGTCAGCGAACTCGACGACGACGAACTCGCCCGCATCCGCAATAAAGAAATAGGATTCGTCTTCCAGACCTTCAACCTGCTGGCCCGAGCCACGTCGCTACACAACGTGGAGCTGCCGCTGATCTACGCCGGGGTTCCCGCCGAAGAGCGCGCCGAGCGCGCCAAAGCTGCCCTTGCTTCGGTCGGCATGGAATCCCGCATGAACCACAAGCCCAACGAACTCTCCGGCGGACAACGCCAGCGCGTAGCCGTAGCCCGCGCCCTGGTCAATAATCCCGCCATCATTCTCGCCGACGAACCGACCGGCAATCTCGACTCTCAGACCGGCAACGAGATCATGGCCCTGTTCGACCGTCTCCACGCCGAAGGCAACACTATCGTTCTAGTCACCCACGAGCACGACATAGCCGAATATGCCCACCGCATCGTCTACATCAAAGACGGCGTGGTAGCGAAAGATGAAGTGAAGCAATAGAAGCCAGCGTAGGCACAGCCGCCATAGGCAGTCCGGCGGAACGAAGTTCCGCCATGCGCCTGAACGGTTTGCTGTTTCGATATCGAGAAGTAGGCCTAACCGCAGCCAGCACTATCGTGGTTGTTACTGCTGTCGCGTGACCAGGCTGTTTACTTGCGTCGTCGAGCTTGGAGTTAATCCCGCTCCTGCCACAAAGAAGTTGTGGTCGTAAAGATTGCGATACATGCGCCCGGCAATTTCCGCCGCTTTGGGTCCAAACGTAGGACGCCCTCCCTGCAGGAAAACAACGGTAACGATGCGACCGACGTCCGTGTTGGCATACGAGGCGAACCATCCAAAGCGCGTGCCCGCGTGCGAGCAGGTTCCAGTCTTGCCCAGGATCGATTCCTCGTTGAAATTCAGCCGCAAGCTGCGCGCTGTCCCATAAGCGACTGCTCCCGCCATTCCGTCCGAGAGCTGCGGAATCGCCGGCTCAATGTCGAGATGGCGCTTGATGCGCGGCTGAAAGTTGGCAACGTCCATCGCATTCGTCGGATGCTGCAGGTAGTAGAGCGTGCCGCCATTCGAGATGGCCGTCACGAGCGCTCCCAGTTGCAGCGGAGTCATCGAGATGCCCTCGCCGAACGAGCACATCTTGCTCACGCCGCCAAGCTTGGCAGAAATTTCTTCTTCGGGATACGTGCCCAACTGCTCGCCCGGAATGTGGTAACCAGCCAGTTCGCCGAGCCCGAATTGCTGCGCATAATAGTGCACCTTCTCAAAACCGAGCTTGCGCCCGACCGTTTCGAAATAAGCATTGTTCGAGTGGGCCAGCGCTTCCGTCAGATTCATGCGGCTGCGGCTGCCCAGCGAAACTTCCGTTTGCTTGTCGATCAGACCTTCGCTGAGCGCGGCCAGCGCTACAGAAAGCTTGATCGTCGAACAGGGTTGCGCGCCGCTCGAAAGCGCCAGCCTCTGGTTGACCATGGCCAGGACGCGCCCGCTCGTCGGCTCGATCGCCACCACGGTTCCGTTCATGTTTCCCAGGGCATCGATAGCAGCCTGGCGAACGATGGGATCTTCGCCGGCAGTGATATCGCCTTCCGTTATGTCGGTGGCGAACGAACTGGTGTAGAAGCGCTCGTAATAATGATGACGACGGGTAGAGTGAATGCTCGCAGCGCCGGCAACCGAAGCATGGCCGGCCGAAGTTACAACGCCAGTCGTCCTGACGCTCGCGTACTGCGACCGCGAAGCACGGCTTCGCGCCAGCGACCGCATCCGTCTCTTAGCATGCTGGTTTTCCGTAATGGTGCGACTTTTCTTGTGCGTAGTGAGCGCGCGCGGATTAATGTTGGCAGCGATGCCACTCGCTTCCAGCAGGATTGCAATTCCAATGAAAAATGTCAGTTGAAAAAAACGACCCCTTACCTTCACTTCACCATCCCCGGTAGTACTTGCCTAACCCGTCCCCGGCCAGGGCAGCACTAGCTCTGCCTATCGGCTTATTGATTAAGATGCAGGAGCTTCGCCCACAGCGCAGTGCGTGCGCCATCCCTTGCAACTGATTTGATAGTAGGCGATTTCAGCACTTCGCAGCAATGGCAAATTAGCGCTACGCCCAATGGGGAACATCCGCGATAACTATATGATTAAATTGCATTTGAACCCATTTGGTCGACAGAACAATGCCTTTGGTAATCCGATATTGCCGGTAATCGAGACGGCTTCTCAGTGCTGGGAACGGCGAATAGAGCTCTAACTGCTCCTAAGCCTCACATGACCTCGCTGCGCTTGCGCAGAAACGCGGGCACATCCAGATCCTCTATCTGATAATTCGGACCTCCGGATGACCGCATCGCGTCCAGAGAAATCACCTCGGCATGCGACCCTGCCGTTGTCATCGGCTCGTGAAACGCGACGGGCTCGGGCTCCGGCTCGAACGACGGTTCCGGTTGAGGTTCAAACACCGGCTCAACCCTGGCCACCTCTGGCTCTTCGAAATCGCATTGAACTGCTGCGTGGCGCGACACATCCCGCGTCCGGTCCCGCGAGAGAATCAGCGGATCGTAAGTCTCATGCTGCCGCACCCGGCGGACTCCAGAATCCTTGAATCCAGTAGCGATCACCGTGATCTTCACCGAGTCCTTCATCTTTTCGTCGAGCACCGCGCCAAAAATAATATTAGCGTCTTCGTGCGCCGCGCCCTGAATGATCGTGCAAGCCTGCTGCACTTCGGCCAGCTTCAAAGAATTCGAGCCGGTGATATTGATAAGAATGCCGCGCGCTCCATCGATCGCGCCGGCCTCGAGCAGAGGTGAAGCGATAGCTCGCTGTGCCGCTTCCACGGTGCGATGCTCGCCCGCGGCGGTAGAAGTTCCCATCACCGCATATCCCATGCCTGCCATGATCGCCTTCACGTCGGCGAAGTCGCGGTTGATGATGCCGGGAATGGTGATGATGTCGGAAATTCCCTGCACCCCTTGCCGCAGAATGTCGTCCGCGATGCGGAACGATTCAAAGAACCCTGCGTTCTCCGCGACCGCCAGCAATTTTTCATTAGGAATGACGATCGTAGTATCGACCGACTCCATTAACTCGGAGATCCCACGCTCCGCCTGCTGCATGCGGCGTTTGCCCTCAAAAGCAAACGGCTTGGTGACGACAGCGACCGTCAGCGCGCCCATCTCGCTCGCGAGCGAAGCAATAATAGGAGCCGCACCGGTGCCCGTTCCGCCGCCTAGTCCAGCGGTGACGAAGATCATGTCCGCACCTTCGAGAACTTCAATAATCTTGTCGGAATCTTCGAGCGCAGCTTTACGTCCGATCTCGGGATTCGCGCCCGCGCCGAGCCCGTTCGTCAGCTTCACGCCAAGCTGGATCTTGGTGGCGGCGCGCGACATGCGCAGCGCCTGCAGGTCGGTGTTGGCGACGATGAATTCAATGTGCTCCATGCCCGAGTCGATCATGCGATTGACGGCATTGTTGCCCCCGCCGCCCACGCCAATCACCTTGATGCGAGCGTCGTTGCGGAATTCTTCGTTGAAGGAGATGCGCAGTCCGTTGTCTTCCATACTTCACCTCGTAGAATCAGTTGTCAGCTCTCAGCCATCAGCTAAATCAAAAAACCACATTACGCGCCCTTGCCCGCAAACAGCGCCTTCATGCGCGTGCTAAAACTCGGCTCCTGCAAACCCCGCGCCAACCGCGCACGATGCCCGTAATACGCCATACCCAGGACCGTTGAAAATTCCGGCTCCGCCATGAACGAGGGCATCTTCGCCATCGCCGCAGGCCAGGCCAGCCGCGCCGCCTTGCGCAACATCGATTCCGCCACGTCTAAAATGCCCGGCAGCCGCGACGCCCCGCCACTCAACACCAGGCCCGCGACGCAATGCTCCAAAACACCCGCGTGCCGCAGGTTGTCGCGCAGCATCTCGAAAAGTTCACGCGCCCTCGGCTCCAGAATCTCCCCCGCCATGCGTTGCGGCATCATGCGCGAAGGACGTCCTCCCACCGAAGGCACCTCAACTTCATTGCCCTCAGGAATGAGTGTGGGAACCGCGTTGCCAAAATTTTTCTTGAGCGTTTCGGCGTCCGCCAGGCCGGTGCACATGCCCACCGAAAGATCGCTAGTGAAATGATCTCCGCCAATGGGAATCACCGCCGTGTGCGCAACCGCTCCCTGCTGGAAGACAATCAGATCGCACGATCCCGCGCCCAGATCGACCAGGCAAACCCCCAGTTCCCGTTCATCCGATCGGAGCACCGCATCCGCGCAAGCCAACGGTTCAAAGATGGTGTCGTCAACATGCACGCCGGCCTTGTTCACGGCGGTTACCAGATTCTGCGTGGCGCTCGACGAAGCGGTTACGATGTGCACCCGCACCTCCAGCCGCGTAGCCACCATGCCCGTCGGATCCTGCACTCCCGGTTGGTCGTCGAGAATAAACTCCTGCGGCAGCAAGTGCAGAATTTCGCGATCGGCCGGCAAGGGCACGGTGCGCGCCTTGTCCACTGCCTGGCGAATTTCTTCCCGCCCAATTTCCCGCGCCCGCGCGCCAAAGGTGATGCCGCCGTGGCTGTTCATGCCCCGAATGTGCGCGCCCGCGATCCCGACCAGCGCATGTTCGATGGGAATGCCGGCCACATCCTCAGCGTGTTCCACCGCTTTCTGAATGCTGCCAATCGCCTTGTCCAGTTCGGTAATTACGCCCTTGCGCAAGCCGCGCGACTCGCTGATGCCATGGCCGCGATAACGCAGTCCGTTCTCGCCAATCTCGGCCACCAGCACCGAAGTCTTGGCGCTGCCTACATCAATGGCCGTAATGAAATTAGGGTCGTGACTCGCCATAAGAATGAGATCAGTGCTGAATCTGCGGACTCTCCTTTGGAATCGCAGCGCTCGGCTTCTGCTGTTTGGTCGTAACCGCCACCGGCCCAGCTGGTTCGGAGTGCGACGGCGCTGCAGCCTTTGGCGCTCCCGCTGCAGCCGGATGTTCTGCCGACTTCGCCGGAGTTAACGTCGATCGTTTCGCCGCCACGGGCTTTGCCGAAGCTGATTTCACCGAAACCGGTTTCGGAGAAGAAGCCTTTGCCGCCGGCTTTGCCGGCACGCGATGAACAGCCACCGCAGGCGCTGCTTTCAGCTTCGACTTTCCTTCCTTCTTTGCCTCTTTTTTCGGTGGAGCCGCCGCCGGAGCCACATTGACATACTTCTCATAGTTGACGATGGCCGCCGTCTTCACTCCCGCCGACATTGCCGCCTTTGCCGCCGCCGGAGTCAAGGCCGGCTGCCGCGGCATCCCGTTCAGATCGGGATTCACAATAATCTGCCCGTCGTAGCGCAAATCCACCGACTCCAGCTTGTCAAACTGCTGCCGCCACTGCTGCACGTGGGTAACGTAGGTCTTGTAGCGCTGCAGATAATTTCCCGAGCCCAGGTGCACCAGCACCTCGCCGTTCGCATCCGCGGCGAGTACTTTCAGGTCCTCAGGATCGCTGAGGTCGACTTCGCTCAGTTCCTGGGAATAATGCGCGCCGCCCGCATCCAACTCGCGGACCAACGCGTTGTATCCCTTCATGCGTGCCGCCCGCGTTGAGAGCGGTTCTCCCGCATTCATGCCCGCGACTACGGGAAACGAATATCTGCGCTTGCCGGCGGGCGCGAGTTCCATGAGCGTGCCTCCCGCATCGATCAGCGAGATATGCGAGCCGATGCGGGCAAACGCAACCGGCGTGCGTTCGTGAATCTCTATGCGCAGCCGGTTGGGTACAAAGCGCATCACACTCGCCGATTCCACCCATGGAATCTGTTCGAGTTGCGCCTGGCGTTGCCCGAGCGGCACGAAATAAATATTGCGTCCAATGTCTCCGCCCATCACGTCCATGATTTGCGCGTGCGCGACGTGCTCCGCGCCTCGCACCTCGATCTGGTCGCTCGATTCGATGCGGAAGCGCCACGAGTGCTTGCCGTAGCGGTAGAGGTTGAATCCGCCCGCAGCCAGCAGCGCGAGCGCCAGCAGCGCGAGCGCACCCCAAAGCAGACGGTTGGCAGTTTTCTTAGGAAGGGTTCCGCGCCGGACGGAAACGCGTTTTTGCCCGCGCAGAAAAGGCGATTCCTGCTCAGCTTCGAGATCGACAAGGCGCGCGTCGTCAAAGGGCTCGCGCTCGCGAGCCTCATCTTCGGACTGGGATCGGGATTCGGACGCGTTATGCGGAAGCGGGTACAACTCTTCCTGAATCGCGGCAGAACTTGATTTCCGCGCCACTCTCTCGAATCAATTGTCGACAGAAAACCGCTGAGCAAAATTACTATAACCCGATTTCGCGAATGGAGACAGTGCGAAGTTGGTTCGCACGACCTTAGGGACGCCGCGGCTCAGAAATATCTGTGGAAATTCTTGGTAGAGACGAGGCTTGTCCCGTCTCACTCCACTGACGAAGCTCTCATGCTTTCGCAAAACAGCGTCGCACGGTTCGCCTTCGAGATAATTTTGGCTTCCGAGATCAAGCGCCATCGATTCTGCTCAAGTTTCGCGCGCTTGCATTCAACCTGCGCGCGAACCTCATCGGCGCGGGCCTGAATCTGGTCGCGAGCCATTTCCGCCTTTTGCCCGGCTTGCACGCGCAACCATGCACTCTGTTCCAGCACCGCCTGCGCTTGATCGATTGCATCCGCGGACGCGAAAGAATCGTCCCCGGCAAATCCGCTATGGCGATGATCTGCCAACCCGGTGGCCGCTAGAGCCTCCTCCACGTGGGTAGCCATCCGCAACGATGCAGAACCGACTTGCGCCACGACCTGGTGCACCGGCGCAAGTCTTCCCTCCTGATACTGGCTGTGCAAACCAAACGCCAACACTCCTAGAGCAAGCAAATAAGCGGCATTATTTGTGTTCATGAAGATCGTCCTCGCCTTACCTAATCTTGGACGAGCGGCCTGGAAAAACGTCAACCGAGGAAGCAATCGTAGTGTCCTGATTTACCTTTTTTCACCACAGAGGCACGGAGTCACGGAGAGAAACTTGACCGGTAAAAACCAAAAGGCCGAACGTCTGGCCGCGCCATTGGCTTTCTCTGTGTCTCCGTGCCCCGGTGGTGAAAACTAAGTGAGGATACTACCGAAACAATGAGGAATTTGTGAATCGCCGATATGCGGGTATGGGCACGTGGCCAAGTGTCATACGCACGCTTTCGGGTTTCGCGAGGTGCGCTTGAGACTGCGATAGCTGCGGCGCTGCTGGGAGGCCTGGATGGTTCCGGGCGGCAAGCGATCGGGGCCAGATGGCGTGATGGCTGATTCGAGCACAGGAGGGGAACCGGGCGGCAGACCAATTTCGGAGCCGTTCCGCGAGTCCTC
This sequence comes from uncultured Acidobacteriaceae bacterium, assembly GCA_963775845.1. Classification (GTDB taxonomy): domain Bacteria; phylum Acidobacteriota; class Terriglobia; order Terriglobales; family Acidobacteriaceae; genus Acidiflorens. Next base: position 514,655 of record CAVZKN010000004.1, read on the forward strand.
CTGGTGATTTCTGTCGTCACTGAGGCGGCCCAGATTCGACGCGGCGACCTGCAGAGCGTAGAGGAGGATTCCGGCTCTTTTCGACTCGATTCGCTTTTGCAGGAGGCGTTCGCAAACCTGGGTAATGGCCGACTGGATGGAAGTGGCGTCATCCAAGAGAGGCAAGTCGAAGTAAACGGGATTGAGGTCTACGGGGTTGCTGATGTCGATTTTGGGTGGACCGGCGACCTTGTGGTAGTGGCAATACTTTTCGTCGCGCAGGGCGAAGCATTTGCAGGGAGTTCCGTCGTGGGTTAACTGTTCGCAAAGGGTTTCGGAATATTTTTTCGAATATGATGACATTATGATTGGCTCCTAATTTGGATGTTGGTCTTCTCGATCAACAGACTGGACCGTGCTTTGAATTGGCGTGTACCCCCCCCCACCCCCCCTACCCCCCAGGTATCATTGTGATTAACATCCTTAGTATCGTTCTTATTAACATGCTTCGTTATTAACTCGGGGATGAATGGGGCGATTTATTGAGAAGCGATAAGGTCGTGGATTGGCGGGAAATGGGCCTACCCTGGCCGAGTCTGCGAAAGGTTTCAGTTATCAAAGAATGCCGACGATCGATTTTCGGCGGTTTGTGCCGTCTCTGGAGACGGACATAGTTCTCGATGTTGCACAGTCGAGGTAATTTTGCATGAATGCGGCGGGCGTGTATGTGATGGGCCGTACATTGAATTTGTGATGAAAAAAGGGGAAATGGCCGATGGTGGACTCCCCTATCACTAACAACTTGCTTTGCGGGTTAGCGGACTGTTGGCGTGACATCCCCGGGTTCACTGGTAACCAAACGGTTACAAGTGCTAACGCCCGTTAACAGTTACGGGGGCAGTTGGCTCTATTTCAGCATAGAGTGTGCAATATGGCTGGCAACATGAAGCTCATGCTAATCGGAGTATTGGCGGTTGGAGCCGCGTTTCCGTTTGTCACGATCGGTGTGCTGGCCGCCATCGCAGGGTTATGGAAGGTTAATCTGCGTCCGACACTTCCATGGCAGCGCACAATGCGTTGGGTCGGATGGATCGTTGGCAACCTTCGACCGTCATGCAAGCGCTCAAAATCGGCTTTGCGCGGCCCGTTCTGGCGCAGGCGCGACGCCGACGGAACCCGGCGCAAAGCGACCTATTCGATCACGCCCCACAACATATCTGGCAGAAGCGATTTTACGATTTCAACGTCTGGAGCGAACGCAAACGCGTCGAGAAGCTGCGCTACATGCATCGCAATCCGGTGAAGCGGGGGTTGGTGGCGGCCCCGGAATTATGGCGTTGGAGCAGTTTCCGCGCGTACTCACTGGGCGAAGCCGGGGCGGTAGCGGTAAACGAATGGAGAGTTCTCAAAATGAAGATGCGGGCACCGGCCGGGGAGGAGCAAAATCCCATGGCGTTGCCCGTGGTAGAGGCCCCTTCTCAAAAAGCGTGAGAAGGGGCGCACCCCCAGTTAGTTCGTATCCAGGTTAAAAACAACCAGCGCTATACTTACGCATATAGGATGGCCGTCAAAAGGGGCGCACCCGGCAGGTGGCGATAGATCCCGATTACGCTCGCATCTGGGGCGGTGACAGATCGCACCGCTTCCTGTGACGAAGTCCACGTGCCTCGGCAAAAGCGTCGTGTTATAGTTCCGGGCCATGCAGGCGAAACCCATCTTCCCCATCTGCCTCCTCTGCGCCGTCCTGACTCTCTCGCTGGCCGCACAAGATGTCCATCGCGACTTTACTATCGACGAGAGCGGTCGCGAGCCCGCCCCTCGTTTCCACGCCAAAGCCCTCGACGGAGAACAGTTCACCAACGAATCCACCAAAGGCAAAGTGGTCCTCTTTCAGTTCTGGACCACCTGGTGTCCCTACTGCAAAAGAGAAGAAGCTGTGGTCAACGACCTGACCTCCGAATTCTCCAGCAAGGGACTGGTCGTGATCGCGGTCGATGTGGCCGAGTCGAAGAAAGTGGTGCAGCAGTATTTGAAGGACCACCCACGCAACTGCCACATCGTGATGACCGGCGACACGAACCTGGCCGCCATGTATGCCGCGACCCGTTATCCGATTTACGTAGCGATTGATCGCGACGGCAAAATCATTGACACCAAACGCGGCGCTGGCGGAGAGAAATCGTTGCGCAGATTACTGGCTCGCGCCGGAATGGAGTCGAAGGACGCTCAATAAGCATCAACCAACTCAGCTCGCCAACAAAAAAGCCGCCCGCAGGCGGCCTCGCTCAAACAGCTTGCGGAAAACCGTATCTTCCGGGCCGCGCTCTTACCCCGGCGGCTGAAGCCGTCATTGGGAAAAAGATACTTATCGCAGCGGTGAACCGCTGCGCCACCCAAAAGCAAAGGCAAAATCGACTTTTCCGCAAACTCTCAAAGCGACGCCAATCTAGTTGCTGATCCCCGCCGCCTGCACTGCCTGAGGCACAGCCGCTGCGGCAGTAGCGGCCGCTGCTTCGTTCAGGATGCGGTGGTGAATGGTGAAGAGCGCCAGTTCCAGCCGGTCTGAGACGCCGATCTTGTCATAGACGTTGCGCAGATAGTTCTTGATGACCTGCTCGGTCGTTCCCAACTGGGTGGCGATTTCCTTGTTCTTGTAGCCCTGGACGATGAGCGCGACAATGCGCAGTTCCTTGGCCGTCAACCGGTCGCGGACGCGCAGTCCGACCATATCGTTTTCGGTCAACTCGCTGGGCACGGCCATGTCTTGCACCCAGTTTTCGCCGCGCGCAATCTTGCGGACGCAATCGACCAGCGCCGGGCTCGTCACATTGCGATAGACGACGCCATGCGCTCCCGCCGCCATGTAGCGCTGCGCGCTCTCGCCCGTATCCGCGAGCACCACGACGCGCGTCTTGTTCTTGTTCGCCGCTGTGAGGACAGAGTTGAAATCGGAATGGAACCCTCCGGCAATGATGAGCACGGCGGCGCGGAACTTGTCGAGCGCCATGAACATCTGTTCAGCAGTCTGCGCCTGGGCCACAATGCGCATCTCATCTTCTACCGCCAGCACCTTGGCGATGCCCGCGCGGAATATTGCCTGATTGTCGGCCAAAATAAGCTTCAGCATGGCACGCTCCCCTTAGCTGTTACGCACGAATTCGTAGGAATCGATTACGCAAGCGACGCCCCGGCTATCGCCGGACGCAGTGCTTGTCTTTGTATCTGGCTCGTCGGTCCGCACCACGCGGCCTCGGCACTGAATCACAACATCGTCCTTGCCACCCGTTACCTCGGGCGGCAGGGTGATCTCAAACTCTACAGGAGAGCCCACCTCGAGCGATGCGTCGGAGCGAATATACACGCCCGCGGCGCTCAAGTCGCCCGTCATTCCGCTGGTCTCCACCGCGGCATCTTCTCCATGTATTTTAATCGGCAAATGCAGCGGAAACCTTTTTCCGGTACGCGCTTCGGTCGTCACAGCTTCCTCCTATGGCCGCCGCCTGCGCTGTACACGAAAGGCAGAACCAACGGCCCAACTCAAGAAACTTCGGTGCTTGAACTTAAGTAGTATCTAACGGCGTTATATCATGGAAAATACTTCTTAAGAAGCCTACATTACCGAAGTAATCCGGTAGGAACTAGATACCTCCCAAGGAGCGGGGGTCGTCTTTATCCCTTTGCCCGCCTCCTAAACACCTGCTTGGCCGCTGCTTAACTGGCAGGAGTCTCGGGTGTGGGCTGAACAATAAACCGGTGTCGCCGGAGCACGCGGCGGCGCTGCGATTCCTTCAGCGGCGCGGCGGCGGCCATGGCGCACAGAACGTAAAAAAGCGCGGCGTTCGCGGGAATCTGCAGATTGAAGTCAAGAAAGCTGTGCACCAGAATTCCGATGCATCCAAGCAACGCAATCACGGTCAAAGCGCCGCTGGCACTCTCCGTCCAGTTTTTGAGTTTACCCGCAGCCTGGCGGAAGACGGTTACCAGAAACCAGATCGCAATGGCGAATCCCGCGACTCCGGTCTCAACCAGCAGTTGCAGGTAGTCGTTATGCGCCTGGTTGACGATGAATGTGCTGTAGAAACTGCGAAATTCCGGGTAAGCGACGGGAAACGTACCCAGCCCGAATCCGAGCACGGGTTTCTTGAGCAGCATGCGCAGACAGTCGCGATCGATGGTGAGACGAGTGCCCCCGCTGATCTCCTGCCGAGCTTCCGAGTGGATGCTGATCAGGCGGCGCGTGAGCTCGTTGCCACCCATCCAGACGAGAAAGACGATGATCACCGCAAGCAACGCTCCCAGCATGAGAGGTTGCTTCCAGCCTTCCTGGCGCTTGCGAATCAGAAGAACCGCGAAGACGATCATTTGGGCGACGAACGCCGCCATGCCGCCGCGCGATCCAGAAAGAAAGATACTGGCTGCCATCAGGGCGGCAACTCCCGCGATCACAAGCTTGCGGTTGCCTTCGGTAAAGCGGGAGGCGGCCAGCACCAGAGGAAAGGGCGTCAGCATCTCCATCAGACCGGCGTAGTGGTTGCGATTGACGTAGGGTCCATAAATCGCGCCGCCCTGGGCTGAGGTCCAGATCCAGTAGAGCTTCCCGTTTGGATCCAACCCTTGCAGCACGGCAAACACGGCGACTGCTGCCCCATAGCCGACGAAAATCTTGGCCATCCAATCGAACTGGGAGGACCTGCCCAGCGTTTGCGTGACCACGAATACCAGCATGCCGAACGCGGCATAAAGCAGCAAATGAGAGTAGGTAACCTGACGGTAGACGGTCGTTCCCGACACCCATTGCAGCGCGACCAGCGCGAAAAAGGCAGCCATGGGACGATACAGCGGGTGGGTGACGACGTTTAGTTCGGGAGATACCCACTGCCGGCTAGCCCAGAGGACCAGTAGCAGCATCGCAGATGCTTCCAAGGCAAAAATCGCCCAGGGCTCGACGGCTCCAAAGGCCAAGGGGGCGAGCAACAGCACGCCGCAAGCGCCGCCGAGAAGCACATTGTTGGTAAGCCGCTGGGCCAGCGAGTTCGCGATTCCGGTACGCGAATCTTTGGGAGGGGGTGCGGGTTCGGGTTGGGTGGCCAGAGCTGAACTCACGGTTTGTCCTTCGGGTTCGAGATTGTGGAATTGGCAGCGGAATCTTTGCCGGAATCGTCGGCAGAAGTTTCGGGAGAAAGCTCGAAGTCATCCAGCCAAAGCTTGCCGCGAATGGCCGCGCCGGCAGGGAAGCGTTCGATGGCTAGCGACAACAGCCGGGTATCGTTCGGCGTTGTCACCTTCGAGTGAACCTCTTTCCAGAAGTCGGCATCGGTCAGCGTATCGCTGACATAGAGAGGCGCACCTGAATAAGCATCGCGAATCACGACCTGGGGACCGCCCGCTCCCTCAAACTCGGCCGATTTGTAATAAACGGAGAAATCATAACTCGCCGCGCCCTGGACCGGAATGAGTTGTGAAATTCCGGCGTCGTTGATTCCGGGGCCCTCGAAGGTCAGCGAGAGCGAGCGATGGCCCTGGTGAAAGTCGCTCGGATCGAGCAGAGGTTTTACGCCGGCGCGGTTGACATAGATCCAGTCGAAGCCGCCGTTGAGAATATCGAGGCTGAAGTCGCCGTTCACCACCAGGTTGTCTTCGCTGGGCTGATAGGCGGCGAGCCCAAGCGAGTCCGCCGACTGCTCCCACGCAGCCATGGCAGCCTCGGGACGACGCACTCCAATGAGGTAGTGGACGAATTCGTAGAGATAGCGATTCTGGAATTTCTCATGCGTTTGGGCGAGACGTTCCCAGGTTTTGATGGCGCCTGCGGTCTCGTTCTTGCTCATCAGCAGGTCGAGAAAGGCGATCAGCGATTCTGGATGGGGCGGCACAACATCGCGGAGCAGGGCATCGGGATCGGGGCGTACGCGCCACGATGCGCGCAATGCAGGGTAGAGAAGATCAAGGTCATTTTCGGCGACGACATGAAATTCGCGGAGCGCGCGGTCGGTGTCTCCGTTAATAAGAAAAAAGTTTCCCGCTTCCCACGCGACGTCAGGAGCCGTCGGCTCAGCGTGCAAGGCTTGATCGAGCGCGTTGCGCTGGCCAGCCACGTCGCCGGTGACTTGATAGGCAGCGGCGAGATCGAACCAGTAGCGGGCGTCATGCGGGTTGATCGAGACCGCGGTTCGATAGCTTTGAATGGCAGACTGAGGATCGCCGGCAACGAATGCGTAGTAGCGTCCCAGACGGTGTTGATAGTCGGCGTTTCCTGGCGAAAGGCGAACGGCCAGTTTCTGTTGGGCCAGATTCGGACGGGCCGCCAATACGCTGGCGACAAACTCTTTGCCGGCCAGAATAAGGTAGACGCATCCTAAAAAGACTACGCCTGCCGCCAGGCGCCGCCGGGTTGAGGGTGAGATATCCATTTTTGTGTTCAACAGGAAAGCCTGGCTTCGTCAAACAGGGGCGCTAAACCGCCTTCGGTTCGGCCGCGGGCCCCTCGCCCGGAGTATCTTCCTGGTAATACTGGCCGTATTTTCCCTGGTACTCGTAGTAATAGTAATAATCGGGAGAAGTGAGGTCGACGGCGTTCAGCAGCACGCCGGCCACGTGAGCATTGACCTGCATGAGGATGTCGCGTGCGCGCCGCAGCGCTTGTTTCGTGGTCGAGCCGGAGCGGATGACGAGAATGGTGGCATCGGCGCGGGGCGAGAGTACGACGGCGTCAGTAACGGAAAGAGTTGGGGGCGTATCGATCACGATGTGGTCGTACAGTTCGCGCAATTCGGCGAGCACGTCCCGCATATTGGAGGAGGCCAGCAACTCTGCGGGATTGGGCGGCGGCGAACCGGCGGGCATGATGTAGAGGTTCGGCAAAATCGGAGAAACGGTAATTGTCTGCAGCGTGGTAGCGGTTCCGGTGAGCACGTTGCTGAGACCGCTGCGCGGGCCCATGCCGAGAGTCTTATGTACGCTGGGACGGCGCAAGTCGGCGTCAATCAGCAGAACGCGCGTTCCTTTTTGCGCGAGCACGATCGCGGTATTGATGCTGGTGGTGGTCTTGCCCTCCTGCGGACGCGCGCTGGTCACCATGATGACTTTGGGGGGCGCGCCCAGATTCGAGAGCAGAAGAGAAGTGCGCAGCGCGCGATAGGATTCCGCCATCTGCGACTGAGGGCGGACCTGGGTGACCGTCTCCACGGCTTCCTTGCCGATGGGAGCAGTCAGCGCCAGACGCTTGCCGGTCGGTCCATGCGCGACCGCCCGCGATCCGAGCGGGATCATTCCGAGAGCCGGAAGTCCGCAGAGCGCCGTCGCCTGCTCAGGGGTGCGGACGGTGTTGTCCATGTTCTCGAGCACGAAGGCGAGGCCGACACCGGAGATGACGCCGAGCATCAGCGCAAAAGACAGGTTGCGCGGGATGTTCGGTTCACTCGGAGCGGTGGGAAGGCGGGCCGCATCGATGATGCGGAAGTTGTTGGAGCGTAATCCGGCGGTGACGCCCGCCTCTTTCAATTTTTCCAGCAAACCCTCATAAAGTGTGCGGTTGCTGTCGAGATCGCGTTTCAGGATGCTGTATTCGATGGCGCTCTCGTTGAGCTTGTTCGCTTCCTGTTTTTGCTTGTCAAACGCATCGCGCAGCATGGTTTCGCGCTGCAACGCGGCCAGATATTGACCCTTCAGGTGGTCAACGGCTTTGTCGGTCTCGTTTTGCAGCTGGCGGTCAATCTCTTTGAGTTGACTGTTGAGCTGGGCGACTTTCGGATACTGCGGTCCGAACTGCGTGCTCAGTTCGGCAACCTGGATTCTGAGGTTGGCCTCCTGTTCGCGCAATTTGTCGAGCAGGCCGGTGGTGGCGGCGGTGCCGCCCGCAACGGTATCGGACATGATGGCGGCGGCAATCGCCTGGGGATCATTGGACTGCGTCTGGCGGTAGACCGCTTCTTTCTGCATGCGGTCGGACTCGGCCATGGTCATTTCTTTGTTCAGCTCGTCGAGCTTTTCGGTAATGATGTTCTGCTTTTCGTCCGCGCCCAGAATCTCATGCTCCTTCTGATAGCGGACGAGCTTCTCCTGCGAGGTCTCGACCTTCATCTGCAGGTCGACAAGCTGTTTCGAGAGCCAGTCTGATGCCTGCATGGTCGATTCGAATTTGGTCTTGAAGTTTTGCTCAACGTAAGTCGCGGCCAGGTTATTGACCACCGCGGCGGCGAGTTGAGGGTCGGCGCTGGTGAAATGAATCTCGATAATTCGGGTGTTCGGAAGCAGGCTAACGTGGAGTTTCGAGTGAAAACTGGTCAGTAGAGCCGAGGTGCGATTGGAATCGGTCTGCAGCGTATCGGCGACCAGGTTGGCTTGCTTCTGATCGGAATGGCCGCCATACTCGGGGCGCTTATCGAGATTAAGCTGGCGGATAACCTGCAGCGCCATCAGGTCGCTCTGCAGAATGTGGACCTCGGTATCCATGTCGCTCTGCTCGTAAACATAATCGGTGTCGGGAGCCGAGTCTTTGAAGGACACAAGGTGCGAATCCGCCTTATTGACGGCGATCCGGCCCACCGCTTCGTAGATGGGAGTCTGGCGGAGGCTGGCAATGGCCACCGTCAAAAAGATGCCCGCGATTACCGAGATCACCATCCACTTGCGCTTGATGAGGACCCGCATGTACTCGCGCAGGGTGGACTCCTGAGCCGGCAACACGTTATAAAGCGCGGAGCCGATGGGCTTGAAGAGTTCACTTGGAGCGGCCGGCAGATCGTGCGATCCGGCGTTACGCGGGTCATTACTTCGGGGAACCAAGGGTCCCAGTGACATCATCACTCCTTCGCCACAAGTTCGAAAACCAGAGTTCGAAGCGGCAACAACCCGCTCGACACAAAGCTCTCGCTCGACGAACCTCCACGAAAGCTGACTGGATCCGTTAGAGCGAGATGTTGGGAGAAATTTGCCACGATTTTAGCATCCTTGAGACCCACAGCCAGCTATAAATTGCGGCGTCGCTGTTGTTGGACGGAACACCCGCGGCTGGCGCCGGGACAAGTCGATTCTTCGCTACGATACAATCTTGGTTTCATTCGAGCACGGTTTCGTCCCAGTATGGCCGTCACAACCGTTCGTCTTCCACATAATTTGCCGCGCGACCTTCGCGCGCAGCCCTCATTGCCGGAGGTGCTGGCTATAGTACTGATTTCTTACGTCGTGTTTCTGGCGATACTGTCTTTGCTGGGTGGCTCTTATTGGGCGCTGGTCGATGGCGGATATGGCGACAACCCCGCCTACCTGGAAGGCGCGTCCGCTATCCGACATTGGCAGTTTTCGGGGGTTGAGGTGAAGCAGTTCTGGGGATTATCGTATGCCGTCGCCGCCGTCTCGCTGATCACCAGGGCCTCCCTGCCAATTGCCCTGGTCGTCGTATGTGTCGGTGCGTCGTTAATGACTGTAGCGCTCTGCTACCAGCTTTGGGACGGCTGGATCGCTGCCTATTTTGCGTTGCTGAGCCTTGACGGGTTTCAGCGCTCGCTGCTCGGCGGAGCGGAACCGCTCTTTCTGGCATTGCTATTCGGTTCTTTCCTGGTGCTCCGCCGCAACCGTTGGGTGTCGGCCGCGTTCCTCGAATCTCTGGCTACCGTAGTTCGGCCCTTTGGAATTTTCGCCCTGGCTGGACTGGGAATTTCCTTGCTCTACCGCAAGCGTTTTCGCGACTGCGCCATCGCGACCGCGATAGCCCTTGCCATAGGAGCCCTTTACGCCTGGCCCTTGCAGCACTATCTCGGAAGTGCATTCGCCAACATCATGACTTACCAGAAAAATGACTGGCACCGCGGCTTGCCCGTCAGCTTCCCGTTCGTGGCCATCATTCACGATACCTTGCAAGGCCAGGCGCCCTGGACGAATCTTGCTTTGACCTATGCCTGGATTCTGTTCGTGCTGATTGGCATCGTGGTGGCGCTCCGTTCCGGTGATTTTCAGCGCTACGCCAAGGACCACACCGCCGAGGCCTGTTTTGTGGTGCTGTATGGACTCGCGATCTACACCTACGACGCGCCCGGCTGGTCGCGCGCCGAGTTCCCGCGGTTCGCCCTTCCGTTGTTGCCCTTTATTTTATTTTTTTTGCGGCGGTATTTGCCGGCAAGTCGAAAAATCCTGTGGAGCCTTGCTGTGATCGCTCCGGCGCTGGCGGCAGCGTCCGCGGTTGGCATCCGGGAAAGCGCGGTGATCCTGCTCAGGCATTTCCACTAAGCTAGTCGCAGTAGGTTTCGAACTATGCGCGGAACAGGCCATTTTGGATAAGGTAATATTTGACCGCGACTCCAAGTGTTGTTAAGAGATGAATGCAGCCGAGGCTAATCCCGCTGGCATGGAAAAATCCACGGCCCCAGTCGCCGCTCGACGAAGCAAATCCATCGCCAGCCGGTTCCTCGCGCACATTTCGCGCGAGACCACTTCCGGCCGATTTATCCCCGAGATGGATGGGCTGCGCTTTGCCGCTATCGGCATGGTCATTCTCTTCCACCTCAACGGATATCTTATTGCGAAGTCGGCCCTCTACAGCGTGGTTCATCCGCCTGCCGATTGGCTGGCCGAGGCGGCCACGGTAGGATTCCGAGGAGTCGAGCTTTTCTTCGTAATCAGCGGCTTCATCCTCGGGTTGCCATTTGCTGCGCACTACCTTAAAGCGGCCGCTCCCGTGAATCTGCGCAAATATTATCTGCGCCGGTTAACGCGTCTGGAGCCGCCTTACGTAATTGCACTCCTGCTCCTATTCCTTTTGTCGGTGGTTCTGGCGGGCCCTCCGGCGGCCGGTTTTTATCCGCATCTGGCCGCCAGCCTGATTTATTTGCACAGCCTGACTTTCGGGACGTTCAGTCCGGCAATGGGTGTGGCCTGGTCGCTGGAGATCGAGGTGCAGTTTTACGTACTGGTTCCGCTGCTGACGCTTCTTTTTACGATCAAGAGTCGAACTCTGCGGCGGGCTGCAATTGTCGTGCTCATCCTCGCAGCCTTGTCGGCACAAGGTATTTTCTTGCATCACAGCCCGCGGGCCGCGCTCTCGATTCTCGCCTTCGTGCAATTTTTCCTTGTCGGATTCTTGCTGGCCGATATTTTCCTAGCCAGCTGGAATGAATTTCCGCCGCGCAATCTGGCATGGGATTTCGTGGCCCTGGCAGGATGGCCGCTGCTCTTTGTGATCCTGCGGTCGCCCGTTCTCACGCACTGGCTTTTCCCCGCATGGGTGTTCTTGCTCTACGTGGCTGCGTTTCGAGGCCGGCTGGTTAATCGCCTTTTCTGCAACCGCTGGATCGTTGCCATCGGAGGCATGTGTTACTCGATTTACCTGCTGCACTATGAAGTGATCTCCGCGGTCGGGCGATTTACACACCGTGTGGGCGAGACTGCGCCATACTGGATGTATCTTTTGCTGCAGTTGGCGCCGATCGGCGCCGCGATTGTGCTGCTCTGCGGATTATATTTTGTCGCCATAGAAAAGCCGTGCATGCGCCGCGACTGGCCGCAAAGGCTGTGGGATTATGGGCAGCGCACGATTGTTACCAAGTTTCGTTTGGCAGGGAGCACAGCAGAATAACGGCGGTCCAGCGACATTGCTCGGGAACCGATCCAGCCTCTTCCCGCGTCCGTCTTGTCGGCTATACTATCGAGCACAGACGTTCCGCGAAAGAAGATTTTGACCCTCGCATTTTCCAAGGAACAAGAATAATGAATTGGTCGCAGGAATCGATACTGGTAACCGGCGGAACGGGATCGTTCGGTAAAAAGTTTGTCGAGATCATGCTGCGCGACTATCAGCCTCATCGGCTGGTGGTTTTCAGCCGCGATGAGTTGAAGCAGCATGAAATGCGAACGTCAGGATTCGATCATTCCAGCCTGCGCTATTTTATCGGAGATGTGCGCGACGTGGAGCGATTGAAGCGCGCACTCTCGGGCATAACGGTGGTCGTGCACGCGGCGGCGCTGAAGCAGGTTCCGGCTTGCGAATACAACCCGTTCGAGGCGATCCAGACGAACATCATGGGTGGACGCAACGTGATCGACGCGGCGATCGATCAAGGGGTGCGCCGGATTCTCGCACTGAGCACGGACAAAGCCGTGAATCCGATTAATCTTTATGGCGCTACGAAGCTATGCGCGGAAAAAATGTTTGTGCAGGCGAATGCTTACGCCGGCGCGAAAGATACGCGCTTCAGTTGTGCCCGCTACGGCAACGTGGTGGGAAGCCGTGGCAGCGTGATTCCGGTGTTTCTGGAGCAGCGGCGGCGGGCGAAGATCACGATCACGGATCCGCGCATGACGCGCTTCTGGCTGACGCTGGAACATGGCGTGAGGTTCGTCATCCAGTGCCTGGAGCAGATGCACGGCGGCGAGATTTTCGTTCCCAAGATTCCCAGCATGCGACTGCTCGATCTGGCGGAGACGATCGCTCCGGGATGCGAAGTGGAGTATATCGGGATTCGTCCGGGAGAAAAGTTGCATGAAGTGCTGGTGTCAGAAGATGAATCGCGGCAGACGCTGGAGACAGAAGACATGTACATTATTCAGCCGTCACATCCCTGGTGGAGGTCGGAAAACTGGGTGAATGCAAGGCCGCTGGCGGAGGGGTTCCGTTATTCGAGCGACACCAACGAACGCTGGCTGACGCGGCGGGAGTTGGAAGAACTGGTAGCGCCGGAAGCGAGCGCGGCGGAGGCGCTTCCCACGTCGGCCTAGTAGACCACTGCATGAGTGCCTTACCGACAAAACAGGAAACGCTCGCCATTCATGGCGGCAAGCCCGTACGCGCAACATTGTTGCCCTACGGACGGCAGAGCCTGAATGAAGCGGACATTCAGTCCGTCGTCGATGTTCTCAAGTCAGACTGGCTGACGACGGGGCCGAAAATTGGCGAGTTTGAGGAGCGCTTTGCGGACTGGGTGGGCGCGCGGCACGCGGTCAGCTTCAGTTCAGGCACAGCCGCTTTGCACGGTGCAGCGTTTGCCGCGGGACTGGGTGCGGGGGGTGAGGCGATCACCACACCGATGACCTTTTGCGCGACCGCGAACTGCGTTTTGTATCAGGGAGCAACACCGGTGTTCGCGGATGTCTCGCCCGACACGTTGAATCTCGATCCGGCAGAAGTCGAGAGAAAAATTACCTCGAGAACGAAGGCGATCATCGCGGTCGATTACGCCGGTCACCCGGCCGCGTTGGATGAGTTTCGGCAACTGGCGCGGAAGCATGGTGCCGTGCTGATTGAAGATGCCTGCCATGCGATGGGCGCGGAGTTCCAAGGCGAACGGGTTGGCAGTATTGCGGACATGACGGTTTTCAGCTTTCATCCGGTAAAGCATCTCACTACCGGAGAAGGCGGCATGGTGGCGACGAACGACGCGAAGCTGGCGGGGACGCTGCGGCGTTTTCGCAATCACGGCATCAGCAGCGAAGCGCGGGAGCGGCAGGAAGCGGGACAGTGGTTCTACGAAATGGTGTTGCTCGGCTTCAATTACAGGCTGACCGACATTGCGTGCGCGCTGGGAATCTCGCAGCTAGAGCGCTTGGATTCGAACCTGCTGCGGCGACGCGAAATTGCGTCACAGTACGGCACAGCATTTCGCGAAATGCCTGCAGTGGTTATTCCTGCCGTGCGCGAGGGCGTGAATCCTGCATGGCATTTGTATCCGATCCGGCTCAAGCTTGAAATACTGGGGGCATCGCGAGGAGAAATTGTTCGCGCGCTGCGCTCGGAAAACATCGGCGTAAATGTGCACTATATTCCGGTGCATCAACATCCTTACTATCGCGAGCGCTTCCAGGCTGCTTCCAGCCAGTGTTTTCCGGTGGCCGAAGACGCCTACGAGCGTCTGATCAGCCTGCCGATGTTTCACTCCATGACGGCACAGGATGTGGAAGATGTGATTCATGCGGTCGGCAAGGTGCTAAGTTTTTATGGGCGCGCGACCGAAGAGGAATGCGAGCGCTCGCCCGTGCTCGGCAGCAGGCAATCGATATAGACATGTCAAAACTTGCCGAATGGGTGGAATATCGAACTCTGGTAGTTGGCTGTGGTTCGATCGGACGGCGGCACGCCAGAAATCTAAAGTCGCTGGGAGTCAGGCAACTGGGGTTTTGCGACACAAGTGCTGAAGCTCTGCGGCAGTGCCGTGAGGAACTGGGCGGAGAAACCTTCGGCGAGTACGCTGAAGCGCTGGCAAAATTCAGGCCTGAGATCGTTCTGATCTGCACTCCCCCCGTTTATCACGTGGAGGAGGCGCTGGCCGCGCTGCGTGTTCCCGCCCACGTTTTTATTGAGAAGCCTCTCTCGCATGAATCGAGTGGAATTCAGGGGCTGATTTCCGAGGCGCGACGCCGCGAACGGGTGGTGCAAATCGGCTACAACATGCGCTTTCATCCCGGCTTGCAGATTTTGAAACAGCTCATTGACTCTGGAAAAATCGGGCGCGTACTTTGGCTCAACGTGGAAGCGGGGCAATATCTCCCCGACTGGCGGCCGTGGCAGCACTATCGCGAGAGTTATAGCGCTCGCCAGGAATTGGGCGGGGGCATCATTCTTGATGGCTCGCATGAACTGGATTACATCTGCTGGTTGCTGGGTCGCCCGACGGAAGTCACTTGCCGTGCGGAGCACCTCAGCAGCCTGGATGTGGACGTGGAAGATTCGGCATGGATCTACCTGAAATTTCCAGAGCGAAGGCGCGCCGAACTTCATCTCGATTTCGTGCAGCGCGCCTACACGCGCACTTGCAAAGTGGTGGGCGAGACCGGAACCGCGTATTGGGATTTCAACGTGCAGCAAGTGCGCTGGTTTTCCGCGGAAAAGCCTCCGGCGGAGACAGCTGTGGCCAAGATGCCATCGGACCAGCCGGCCGGATGGAACATCATTCCGTATAAATTTGAAGCAAACGACATGTATGTTGCCGAGATGGTTCACTTCATGGACTCTCTCGGACGCGGAACGGGGCCGATGGTCGATCTCGAGCAAGGCCGGGATGTAATCCGGGTTGTAGAAGCTGCGAAAAAGTCGTCGGAGGAAGGAAGTCCGCAAGAGCTGAATTGGACGAGCGCGGCGAGCGAGGGACCAGTAGTTGCGATCATCCAGGCGCGCATGGGATCAAGCCGCTTGCCGGGCAAAAGCCTGGCGGAGATCGAAAAACGTCCGATGTTGTGGCATGTGATCGAACGTGTGAAGCGAGCGCGGCTGGTGGATCGAGTGGTGGTAGCAACTTCCGTCGCTTCGGCCGACGATGCGATTGAGGAAATGTGCCGGCAGAACGGCGTTCCCTGCTATCGCGGCAGCGAGAATGACGTGCTCGATCGTTTCTATCTTGCGGCCCGCGCGGAGAAGCCAGCCACCGTCGTACGCATCACCGCCGATTGCCCGTTGATCGATCCCGAGGTGATCGATCGCGTGGTCGGACGCTTTGAAAATGGCGATCTTGATTACGCATCGAACGCCATGGTGCGCAGCTATCCCGATGGCTTGGATACGGAGGTATTTTCTTTTTCCGCGCTCGAAAGGGCCTGGCATGAAGCGAGCAAAACTTCGGAGCGCGAGCACGTCACTCCTTACCTGCGCTCCGACAAGTTCCGCACCGCCAACGTAGAGAATAATTCGACATCTTTGTACCAGCACTATCGCTGGACCGTCGACGAGGCGGCCGACCTGGAATTCATTCGGGCTGTCTACCGGGCGTTCCCTGATAAGGAGACATTTGGCATGAAAGATGTTCTGGAACTGATTGAGAAGAATCCAGGACTGCAGAAGTTGAATTCAGAAATAGTTTCCAATGTTGGCTACTACAGGAGCCTTTTCGAAGATGCGCGAGTGGCCGCAGCGCCCCGCCGCTCGATTGAGAAATCGAAAGCCTGGCTGGAACGCGCCGAGGCTGTGATACCGGGTTCGTCGCAAACCTTCAGCAAGGGGGCCAACCAGCATGTTCGGGGCGTGGCGCCTATGTTCCTAGCCAGGGGAAAAGGCTGCCGCGTGTGGGATGTGGACGGGAACCAATATATCGATTACATCCAAGGACTGTTGCCGAATATTCTCGGCTACGCTCATGACGAAGTGAACGCCGCTGTGGCCGAGCAACTGGGACAGGGGCACAGTTTTTCTTTGCCTCATCCTTTGGAAGTGGAGCTCGCCGAACGATTGACCCGGATCATTCCCTGTGCAGAGAAGGTGCGTTTTGCCAAGAACGGTTCGGACGCAACTTCGGGAGCGGTGCGGGCTGCGCGCGCTCTTACGGGACGTGACCGGATCGCGTGCTGCGGCTATCACGGGTGGCAGGACTGGTACATCGGCAGCACCACGCGCAATGCGGGAGTGCCAGAAACGGTGCGGGCGTTGACGCATCCCTTCGTCTACAACGATTTGGCATCGCTCGAGAATCTGTTGCAGCAGCACAAAGGCGAGTTCGCCGCGGTGATCATGGAGCCGGTGAATTTCTGGCCTCCAGCGGCGGGGTTTCTGGAAGGCGTGAAGCAGTTGGCGCACGAGCATGGAGCGCTGCTGATTTTCGACGAAATCTGCACCGGCTTTCACTTTGGTCTGGGCGGCGCTCAGAAGAGATTTGGGGTGATTCCGGACATGGCCTGTTTTGGCAAAGCCATGGGCAACGGATTTCCGATTGCCTGCGTCGTGGGACCAGCCGAAGTGATGCAAGTGTTTCAGGAGATCTTTTTCAGTTTCACCTTCGGAGGTGAGGTGGCGTCGATGGCGGCGGCCTCAAAGGTGCTTGACGTACTCGAGACTACCGACGCCCTGGCCCGCATGGATGCGAACGGGCGCGTGCTGCAGGAAGGTCTGAATGCTTTGGCGAAGAAAGCGGGATTGGAGGATTGCATTCGGTGCATCGGCTATCCTTTCTGGTCGCTGATCAGGTTTCTCGATGCTGAGGGCAAAGATAGTTTTCTGGTGCGAAGTTTGTTCACGCAAGAATGCGTGAAGCGCGGAGTGCTGCTGCTGGCGACCCACAACCTGACCGCCGCGCACGATCCGCTGGCGATTGAACAGACTCTGCGACTTTATGCGGAAGTGTGCAAGACCTTGTCGCAATGGCTGAGCGAGCCGCGGCCCGAAGACCATCTTGAAGGCGAGATGATTCAGCCTGTATTTCGAGTGCGGGGGTGAGGCGAAGGACGCTTCTCGTCCGCGCCGACGCCACGGTTGCGTCGGGCACCGGCCACGTCATGCGTTGCCTGGCGCTGGCTCAAGCCTGGCAGAGTGCGGATGGGGATGTAGTTTTTGCGATGGCGCAATCCACTCGCGCGATCGAAGAACGGCTTCGCGCGGAGGCGATAAAAGTCAGCAACATTCAGGGCGAACCGGGCAGTGCCGAAGACCGGCAACAAACCGCCGCACAGGCTCGTCGGGTCGAAGCCCGATGGATTGTAGTTGACGGTTATGCCTTCAACGCTGAGTACGTGTCTCGGATGCAAGACATGTTTTCGGTTTTGCTGATTGACGACAATGGCGGGCTGGATTTTTATTCGCCGGAACTTGTACTGAATCAGAATGGCCATGCGCAGCCGGAAATGTATTCGCAACGAGCGCCGAATACGCAGTTGCTGCTCGGGCCGCGGTATGCGCTCCTGAGAAACGAGTTTGTGGCTTACCGCGATTGGGAGCGAAAAATCGAAGATCGCGGGCGGCGAATTCTAGTCACCATGGGCGGCAGCGATCCGCAAGACCTGACGCCGCGAATCGTGGCGGCTCTCGCGGATATGCCGCTGGCCGATTTGCAAATCCGCGTAGTCGTGGGCGGCAGTGCGGACAATCGTAGCGCGGTGGAGGAAACAGCCTCAAGCTCGACCGGGCGAATCGAAGTGTTGTCGAATGTGGCAGACATGGCGGAAATGATGGCATGGGCAGACCTTGCAATCGCGGGAGCCGGTACGACGTGCTGGGAAATGTGCCTGCTGGGATTGCCGGCCGTTCTTGTTGTTGTCGCCGGAAACCAGAAGTTCATTGCGGAGCAACTCGCCAGCGTGGGCGCGGCAGTGAATGCAGGAGCGGCGGGGTCGATCGATTCCTCAATCGCGCTCCTGGCAGCGGAGTTGTTGAATGACAACCAGCGGCGGCTCAAAATGTCGCAGTCCGCACGGCAGTTGGTTGACGGTCGAGGGAGAGACCGGGTGCTCGAAATGATGCAGTCGAAATAGTGCCCGCGAGAGAAGCACGATGCGCTTGATTTGTCTGGTGAACAACTACCTGGGCTGGCAGTCGCTGGAATATCTCCGCGAGCAGGCGCAGGTCGTGGGTGTGGTTGTTCATCCGCCAGAGCGCATCTCTTTCCAGTCCGAAATTCTTGCCGCGGCTCGGGCGGCGGGGGCGAAAGTCATTCCGGCGAGTGATCTCCGGTCTCCGCAGGGGCTCACGAGTATAGCCGAACTCGGCGCCGACATGGGGGTATCGGTCATGTTCGGATACTTGCTCAAGAAGGATTTCCTCGATCTTCTGCCGAAAGGTTGTGTCAATCTCCATCCCGCATATCTACCGTACAATCGTGGAGCTTATCCGAACGTGTGGAGCATCGTGGAGCAGACTCCAGCCGGGGTAACGCTGCACTTCATCGATGAAGGCGTTGACACCGGGGATATCATTCGGCAGAAAAATGTGGCCGTTTTGCCCACGGATACCGGCGAGACTCTGTATCGCAAATTAGAACAGGCTGGATTGGAACTGCTGCGCGAAACCTGGCCTGACTTGATAAACGGCCGCATGGAGCGAACAGCACAGTCGCGCGAATCCGGAACGTCGCACAAAGCCAGCGACGCAGCGCGCATTGACGAAATTCGATTGGCTGATTCTTACCGTGCGGAAGATTTACTGAATATCCTGCGAGCCAGAACCTTTCCGCCGCACAAGGGAGCCTTCATTCGGACCGGAGGCCGCAAGGTTTTTCTGCGCATTCAATTTGAGGAAGAGAACGATGGAGCGAGCGGCAAATGACATCAACGGCGGCGATGCAAAACGCTAACCCAATCCATATTAGCGGACGCGCCATTGGGCCTGGTTGCCCCGTTTACGTCATTGCTGAACTTTCGGCCAACCACAATCAGAAGTTCGAACAGGCGGTTGAGATTGTTCGTGCCGCGAAAGATGCGGGCGCGGACGCGGTCAAACTCCAAACTTATACCGCGGACACGATCACGCTCGGCAGCGATAAAGAATACTTTCGAATCACGGGCGGCACGCCATGGGATGGCCGCACGCTGCATGAACTTTACCAGGAGGCCTTCACGCCCTGGGAATGGCAGCCGCAACTCAAAGATATGGCGGAGCACCTTGGAATCCATCTTTTTTCGAGCGCGTTCGACGAAACCGCCGTCGACTTTCTTGAAAGCATGAAAGTTCCGGCGCACAAAGTGGCATCCTTCGAACTCGTGGATATAGGCCTGATCGAGAAGATGGCGCGTACTGGAAGACCGTTGATCATGTCAACCGGCATGGCGAGCGAAGCCGAAATTTCGGAAGCGGTCGAGGCCGCGCGCGGGGCGGGCGCAACGCAGATTGCGCTGTTGAAATGTACGAGCGCCTACCCGGCGCTTCCGGAGGAGGCGAACCTGCGGACGATTCCGGAACTGGCGCGGCGTTTCGGATGCCCGGTGGGGCTTTCGGATCACACGATAGGTATCGCGGTTCCGGTGGCAGCGGTGGCAATGGGGGCGTGCATCGTTGAGAAACATCTTTGCCTGCGCCGCGCGGATGGCGGTCCCGATAGCGCGTTTTCGCTTGAGCCTGCGGAGTTCAAGGCCATGGTGGACGCGGTGCGCGTCGTGGAAAAGTCCCTTGGTTCGGTTCAATTCGAGGCAGGTGCGCGCGAGGCCGGCAGCCGCAAGTTTCGGCGGTCTTTATTTGTGGTGGAAGACATAAAAAAAGGTCAAGTATTTACCAGGCAAAATGTGCGTTCCATTCGACCCAACGACGGACTGCATCCGCGCAATCTCACGGAAGTTTTAGGCAGGCGCGCAGCGTGCGATGTAGAGCGTGGAACGCCGCTGAGTTGGGAAATGGTTTCACGCTGACTTCGGTTGGGTCCGCAGGGTTGGACTATTCTCCGCACAGAATTGACTCCAGGTTTTTCGCCGAGATGGTGGTCTGAAGACGTTGTTGGGTGGCATCGGTGATGCGGATTTGTTCCATCAACTTCGGGATGTCGCGAATGCGTTGCGGAGAATCGAGCGGATAACCAGCGCCGTATTTGGCAAATTGTTTGCCGTAGTCATACCACGATCCGTCGAACCAACTGCACAAAAAGCAGGGAACTCCATTCAGGGTATTCTCGATCGCCACGCTCGACTCGACGGTGAGGCTGCACCAGGCGCGCGCGAAAAGATCGGGAGTCATGGCTCCGGTGCGCAAGGTGACGAGTTTTCGCTGGTCGCTAGATAACACGTTTTCGACTAACGCCTTTCTCGTCCGAAAACTCTCAAAGGGATGCAGTTTGACGATTACTCTGGAATGGGTACGGCTGGCTAGCTGGCACACTTCCGGCAGCAGTTCTTTATAAAAAGCCCGGGTTCGACCCGCTGAGAGTTCGTATTCCTCGGAATAAAAAACAATCCAATCTCGGGCCGCGTCACTTGTCGTCGGAGTCGATGCGCTTGTTGCAGGCGGTAGCGAGGGTCCTCCAACAACGACTTTCCCGGCGGGAAGTCCGCACCAGTTCACGCTGTAATCGGCCGCCATCTCACCTTTCATGAGGTACATGTCGGAAGCAGGACGGCGAATGGCCAAACTCATGTTCAGAGCTCCGTGGTCGGCAAACACGGTGCGCAAGTTTCTAGATCTGGCCAGCAGCACCGGTAGCCGCGTGTGGGGATTATTTTCATCCGCGGAAAGCACCGCCAGGATGGGATTGCGAAGAAAGACTTCGCGCCACGCGTCGCGAACGCGCAAGCCGGTTTTCAGAAAGCTTTCGAATCCGTCAAAAACACCCAATCTGTTTGCCAATGCCAGAACGCGGTGGCTCGCGAATAACTTGTTCCGTAGATTCTGCCAGCCATCCAGCAAACGCAACCCCTCTTCTTCGGTTGCAGAGCCAGGGGCTTTGGCATAAGAGGCCAGCGAGCGCACTTCTACGTTGGGGGGAAGATTTGGAATTCGGCCGTTGCGGCGCGTGACGACCAGCAGAAAATGTCGTTGGGGAAGCATGCGCGCGTAGGCCACCTGCACGCGCGAGACATTGGCGTAAGCGGACGGAAGCAAAATGGCGGGCATTGAGGGTCTGCCGGGACGCGGGGCGAAGCGGCGGCGCAGACGGTAATCGGTGTCCCATTTGTCGAAAGCGATTTCGGCAAGTTGCGCGGGGCGGAACGCGGCAGCCGCTCTCCAATAGCGGAGGTATGGCATGGGAAATCTCGACGAGCGACCGATGGCGAGAGTCTTGATGTGGGATGACGTTGTGGCGCGTGCATTGCAGCTGTCATATAACAGGATCTGCAACGCTTCCACAGCAAAGTGAGGCCGAGTTGCGAAAATCTCAGCTTGCTCGGGAATCTGCTCGGCCAGCGCTGACAGCAAAAGAAGCTGCTCAAGCTTCTGGTAGGGGAGAACAGAAAAGAGATCCCACCAGTCAATGTTTTCGGGAGATTCCGAATCGAGAAGTTGATTCAACCCGAACGCGAGCATGTCGCGCAACCGGCGGCGATGCTCCTGGTGGTCGAGCAGGTCGTAGAGACTGGTAATACGAAATCCGCGGCGCTCCGTTTCGCGCAAATAGGCGGCGCGTCCCGCCCAGCCGAGATCAATCACCAGATCCCAACGCCCAGTCGCCCATGATCCTGGCTCAAAAGCGTCACCCTCCACAGAATCGTCGGGATGAACGAGCAGAATTTTCATCAATGGATTTGGATCTCGCGTGGGCAGCGTGAGAATAGCTTGGTCTATGATAAACCGAACGGAATAAGCGAGCATGAACCGAAGCGGAACTGTGTCGACCTCAATTTTGCCGTCGGCTGTAACGGATGCTCTGCATTCTGTCGGCGTCAAACCGGCAAGCGTTGTCGTGGTGCATGCGGATGCCATTGTCGCGGCGCAGTTTTCCTCCGAGCACGCTTTGCGGATCGCGCCCAACGGCAGCGACCCGAGACTCGACCTTTTAATCGAAGCTGTGGAGGCCGCCATCGGCCGCAACGGAACCTTGGTGGTGCCCGCCTTCAGTTACAGCTTCACCAAAGGAGAATCCTTCGACATGGTCAACACGCCGAGCGCCGTGGGCATGGCGAGCGAGAGGTTCCGCAGGCGCAAGAATGTGCTCCGTACTTCGGATCCAATTTTTAGTTTTGCCTGCAGCGGACCGCGGGCGGCAGAATTGTGTGCTCTTTCAGCCACTGAATGTTTTGGTGGAGAATCGGTATTTGCCGTCTTGCACCGCATGAACGCCCACATCGTCGACCTGGGTTGCTCGCTGACGCGAGGGGGAACGTTCGTTCATTACGTTGAAACGGCACATGGAGTGAGCTATCGATATAACAAGACTTTTTCAGGCAGCGTGATTTCGCCGACGGGTCAGAGGTCCGAGTGCTCGGTCGTGTATAACGTTCGGGATTTGACGCGCAGGTCTGAGGCTGATCTGCGACGTTTGGAGAAGCGCTTGCTGGACGAGGGAAAGATGCGAACGGCTGAGGTTGGGAGATCTCGCATTTTAGCCGTCACAGCCAGAGACTTATTCGATACGGCGTGGAAGATGTTGGATGAAGATCCGGTTTCACTGATTGCGGAAGGCGCGCATGGCAACCAGTAACGTTGTGGAGACGGCGAGCGAAGCTGGCATTGGCGAGCAGATGTATGGCTGGGCCAGCGATCTGTTTCCGATTTGCCGGAGCCTTACCGGCGACGGCGTGCGGCAGACACTGCGCTATCTACAGAAATTACTACCAGGCCTCGAGATTCACGAAGTGCCGTCGGGAACGAAAGTGCTCGATTGGATCATCCCCGACGAATGGAACATTCGCGACGCTTTCATTGCCGACAGTACGGGCCGCCGTGTGGTAGATTTTCGCGCGAACAACCTGCATGTGGTTGGATACTCCGAACCGGTCTCGGCGGAAATGACTCTGGAAGAGTTGCAGCCACATCTGCATTCTCTTCCGGCTACGCCAGATGCCATTCCCTACGTCACGTCCTACTACGAGCGACGGTGGGGATTCTGTCTGAGTCATCGCGTGCGAGAGACGCTGCGTCCGGGAAAGTATCGCGTCAGCATTGACAGCACGCTGGCTCCGGGTTCGCTGACTTATGGCGAAATCTTGTTAAACAGTCGCGATGCACTCAAGCGGCAAGGCGGCGCGCAGAGCGAGGTTTTCCTGTCCACTTATGTTTGCCATCCTTCGATGGCGAACAATGAGTTATCGGGGCCGGTTGTAACGGCGGCATTAGTTCGCTGGCTGCAGTCGCTGCCGCAGAGGCGACACGACTACAGAATTGTTTTCGTGCCGGAGACAATCGGGTCGATCACTTATCTGAGCAAGCACCTGGAGGAGATGAAGCGCAAAATTATCGGGGGTTATGTCGTCACTTGCGTGGGCGACGACCGTGCCTATTCATTTCTCGAATCGCGCCTCGGGAACACTCTGGCGGACTCGATTACAAGGCATGTTATCCGGCATCATTATCCCGATTGCGTCACGTACAGTTTCTTAGAGCGGGGAAGCGATGAGCGGCAATATTGCAGCCCGGGAGTGTACCTGCCGGTGGTGTCGCTGATGCGGTCCAAGTATGGGACCTATCCGGAGTATCATACGTCTCTAGATAATCTGAGTTTGATTTCGCCAACCGGACTGGCCGGGGCGTTTACCGCGCTGCAGCGCTGCCTCTCGCTGATTGAAGTGAACGGCGTTTACCGCGTCACTTGTCTCGGCGAACCGCAATTGGGGAGGCGGGGGTTGTATCCGACGCTCAGCGAGCGGGGCAGCGGTTTGCAAGTTCAAACCATGATGAATTTTCTGGCGTATGCCGACGGACAGCGCGATTTGATTTCGATCGCTGACCGCATCGGAGTGCCGGCAGAAACGTGTGTACCGATTGTCGAACGGTTGCTGCAAGAGCAGTTGCTGGAACGAATCGACTAGGGCCGAATTTAACGCGAGTACTTGGCGAATGGCAAAGAAAAATCAGCGAGAGCTTAATCGGTCTCAGCCGTCGCGCAGCACGACTAGATCTGAGAAGGAGCAGAGCTACGCAGCGCGAATGGAGCAGTGCATCGCCGAGAGTCCATTTTCGAATCTGGAGCGACTGCAAAACTTCACACTCTACACACCCCGGCAGGATCTGACGAACTTCCTGGTGCGATACGAGATTTTCAAACGAGCGCTGGCAATTCAGGGTTCGATTGTGGAGTGCGGAGTTCTGCGCGGTGGCGGACTGATGGGTTGGGCGCAGTTGAGTGCGATCTTCGAACCGACGAATCATCAGCGGCGCGTGATTGGTTTTGACACCTTTAGAGGTTTTCCGAAACTGTCAAAGCAGGATCGAACGAGCGAGTCTGAGCAGGCGCGTCCAGGCGGTCTCGCGGTCGATTCTTACGATCACTTGCAGCGCTGTGTGGAGTTGTTTGACATGAATCGTTTCATCGGGCACGTTCCGAAGGTCGAACTGGTGCGCGGCGATGCTACGAAAACAATTCCTCAATACCTAAAGGAAAACCCGCAGCTGATTGTCAGTTTGCTGTACCTCGATTTTGACATCTACAAGCCGACG
Source organism: uncultured Acidobacteriaceae bacterium (assembly GCA_963775845.1). GTDB lineage: Bacteria > Acidobacteriota > Terriglobia > Terriglobales > Acidobacteriaceae > Acidiflorens. The sequence continues at coordinate 539,331 of CAVZKN010000004.1, forward strand.
CTTGCCGCACTGAAACATTTTGTTCCGCGAATGCCGAAGGGGGCCGTGATTGCTTTCGATGAGTTGAATCTGAAAGACTGGCGCGGCGAGTCGATTGCGGTTCTCGACTCGCTGCGGTTGCGCGACTATCGCATCGAGCGCTGTCCCTTCGGATCGGTGATGTCGTTCGCCCAAATCGAATAGCCCGGTGTAGTACGATAAAACAATTCCCGGAATCGAAAATCGAGTGGATCCCCATGCATTCGTAGCGGAAGTTTACCGGCGCATGAGTTTACGTCATCGCGCCGACAGGGCTGTTCCCACATGGATCGAGGCGAAGGACCAGCCGCGTGTGTTGCAGGCTGCGGATGAATTGGAAGCGTGGCAAGGCCGGGGCCTGCTGCCTGCTGATAGGCAAACAGCCATTCTCGATATTGGTTTCGGGGGAGGATGGTTCCTTGCGGCCTGCTTGCGGCTCGGGTACACCAATCTTGCCGGCGCCGAATTTGGCATTGCCGATAAAGCTTACGTTAGGGAGTGGGCGCCCCAGGCGATCAAGTTGTGGGAAATCGAAAGCGATATAGGAACTTTTCTTGCCGACAAAGCGGAAGCGTTTCAGTTCATCCACATGTCGCACGTGATCGAGCATATCCCCAAATATTCTTTGCTCTGGGTCGTGGACGGGTTGTATCGTGCGTTGAAGCCGGGCGGGGTGCTGCTTTTGCGCACTCCAAATATGGAGGGTCCTTGTGCCAATTCCTCCCTGTACGTGACCCTGGCGCACGAATATGGATTCAGCAGCGGGAATCTTGAATCACTGCTCGATATCTGCGGCTTCGACGATATTCGCTTTCATGAAAACTCAATGCTGCGTCCGACTTTTAAGCAAGCGATGGGCAAAGTTGTACGCTGGCCGTACCTGAAGTTAAGCCAGTTGCGTCACCGGCTTTTCGGCGTCAACGAGCATGGGCATTTTGATACGGAGTTGATCGTCACTGGCAGGCGGGGAGATTTTCCGGCTTTATTTGACGCGCGTTACCGCTGAGGTGTGCGACCTGGTACGGCTGCATGGCCGTCGAGATTGAACGGTTCAAGGCGTTCATGATCACGATATTTACTCCTACTTTCGCCGACGATGCGAATACCAACGCGCAAAATCTTTCCGCCAAAGAGATTGTGAGCCGGCTTCCCCCGGACCAGTTCAAGGTGATGATGGTGGGCGAGGGCAAGCCCGACCCTCGGATTCACGAGCGCGGGAACACGGAGATTCTTCGCTCGGCGCGGCGCGGCAATACGACGAGATGGCTGGCTCGCGTGCTTAAGTCGAAAATTGACGTTTATTTTTTTCCACGCGAAGGCCCTCTGGATGCGGTGTTTTTGTTGCTGCGCCATTACCTTAGACTTCCGATTGCGTTGGTAACATATATCGTTATCTCGCTCGACGAGGTTCCCATCACGCCTGCGCTGGCCCGATCGATACGCCAGGCTGATCGCGTGCTCGGCAACTCGCTCTATGTCTCGCAAACCGTCAAAGACCACTTCGGCATCGAGGCGGCAACGATTTACGACGGGGTTGACCGGCAATTGTTTCATCCGCCCGCGTTGCCGCGCGCGCCGCAAACGCTCACAGTGCTGTATGCGGGGTCGTTTCAAGCTCGAAAAAGGGTAGATGTCGTGATTCGCGAGGCGGCCCATTGGCCGGCGGTGAATTTCCTTTTGGCCGGCAGAGGCGAAGAAGAGGAAGCATGCCGTTCGCTGGTGAACAAACTGGGTTGTCGCAACGTCACTTTTGCGGGCCACCTTTCGCAGCGCGAGTTAGCCGAAGAAATGCGGCACGCAGACCTGTTTCTTTTTCCGAGTGTGGTGGAAGGGCATCCGCAAGTACTGGGGCAGGCTGCTGCTTGTGGATTGCCGGCCATTGCCATGGAAAAATACCGGCCCGACTACGTCGTGCAAGGAGAAACCGGCTACTTGGTAAAATCGGACGAGGAACTTTCCAGCCGGCTGGCCCTGTTGCTTTCCGACCAGGGGTTGCGGCTGCGGATGTCGGCCGCAGCGGCGCGGCATGCGCTGCAATTTGATTGGGACAAGATCGCGCAAGACTGGGCGACAGTATTCGTCGAGGCGGCCGACCAACGTCGTAAAAGACGCTGATGTGCGAGAGTTCTGCAGTCCGCAACACCGCAAGCGCCGAGCGGATCCCATTGCCTTTTGCTAGTCGGTGCGCGTTTTTCTGGAGCGCGCGCTTGGCCCCGGACCCTTCGCCTAGGATGAGCCATTGAGCCTTTCCAAGCCTTTATTACGATACGGAGGGTTTGCTCTCTCGGTCACGACCGCGCGCGTGGTGGGCACCATGCTTACCGCCGCCACTTTTCCGTTCCTGGTGCGGCGGCTCGGCGTCGATGTCTACGGACTCTGGAGTTACGTGTTGGCCGTGTGTGCCTTCACTGCGCTGGTGGCGAATCCCGGCCTCACCTCGTATGCTGCACAACAAGTGGCGGCGCGCCGCGACGAAGCTTTCGATACTGTCTCTGATGTTCTCATTCTCCGACTGCTGGCGAGCGGAGTGGCGGCGATTGCCATAATGATCGTAGCGAGTTTTGAAGTGCGCCCGGATGTTCGTTTTCTTCTTAAATTGTATGGAGTGGCTTCCGTTTTGGTGGGTAGCCTTTCGCTGGATTACGTTTTACCTTCGCTGGAACTGTTCCATGTGCAGTCGATCATCCTGGTTATTCAGCAAAGCCTGTATGCAATTGGAATTTTCACGCTGATCCGATCGCCCAAGGACGTGATCTGGGTGCCGGTCTCCATATTAGTGTCTTCATTTCTGACCAGTATGATCAGTTGGATGTTTCTGTGGCAGCGGGGATATCGATTCCGGCCTTCAATTGCGCCCACTCGCTGGGCGGTGATTATGGTGCCCAGCCTGCATTATGCCGGATCAACGCTTATGTCCACGCTCTACAAACGTGCCGGATACGTTGCCGTTCGATGGTATCTGGGCGAGCATGCCCTGGGTCTCTATGCCGCCGTGGCGCGCCTGGCCGATGTGCTGCGCAACTTTCTTTCCATCAGTCAGACGGTTTTGATGCCGCGCATGGCGCTTGGAGCAGGTTTCTCCGGAGGACTTTTCCGGCCCACGAGAGTTTCCGCGTCTATCCTGATTCTGTTCGGCGTTCCACTCACGGTCGGTGGCATTGTAACCGCGCCCGTGGTCGTGCCCTGGATACTGGGCCCGCAGTTTCAGGGGGCTGTGGCTGCGTTTCAGTGGATTGCACTGTTTATGATCGCTGCGCCTGCGGCCACCCTTTTTGCCGGATCAATTCTCTACGCCGCCGGCCGCCATCGAGCTTACTTTGCTTCGACGCTGGTGGGCGCGGTGACTGCCGTGGTTCTTTTTCTCATCCTCCCGCCGCTGTTCGGAATCGCCGGCGCGTGTGTCGCCTATGTGCTGGGCGAGTTCGGAGTCGCAATCTATGCTTTCTGGCGCTGTCCGCCGGAGGTGCGCGAAGCCGCAAGGACTCCGCTGCTCACGGTGACGCTGATCGCAAGCCTGCTCATGGCGATGGCGTTGCGGCTCGCACTCCCCAGGCATTTGCCCCCACTTGCGCTGATCGGGGCCGGGTGCGCAGTCTATGTGCTGAGTTGGGTCGTTCTCGGACGCAATTCGCTGAAGCGTGAAGTGGAAGGTTTGGCATGACGCTGGCTCGGCGGCATTTTCAAGGTGAGAAATCCTGGCGCGTGGCATTGCGCAGGCGTGAAGGACGCCCATCCTTTTCGGTGGAGACGCAAGCCGGATGCCGGAAATGAAAAAGCGTCTCGTTCTTCTCACCGAGATCATTGCTCCCTACCGCATCCCGGTCCTTAACGCGCTGGCAGGCAGTGAGAAATTGGATCTGCACGTAATCTTCCTGGCGGAGACCGATGAGACATCGCGACAGTGGCGGGTCTACAAAGACGAAATTCGTTTTTCATATCAGGTTCTGCCGGCCTGGCGTCGGCGCGTCGGGAAAAGCAACTTGCTTTTGAATCGAGGAGTGAGTGGCGCTCTAAGCGCAGCGCGTCCCGAGGTGATTATCTGCGGCGGATATAACTATGTTGCATCGTGGCAAGCACTGTCTTGGGCGCGCCGCCACGCTGTAGAATTTGTCTTATGGTCCGAGAGCAACCATCAGGATGCGCGTCGAGGATGGTCCTGGGTGGAATTTTTGAAATCCTATTTCCTGCGGCACTGCGACCGGTTTGTGGTGCCAGGGAAAATGTCTTTTGAATATCTCAAGGCGCTGGGTTCTGCAGAAAAAAATATCTTTATCGCTCCAAACGCTGTCGACAACACTTTGTTTGCGGAGCAAGCGGAGCGAATCAGATCGAGCGCAGCCGCATTTTGGGAGAAACTGAAATTGCCCGAGCGGTTTATTCTTTTTGCAGGACGCCTGGTTCCTGAAAAAGGAGTTTTCGATTTGCTGGAGGCTTATGCCAAACTGGACGAAACCCTGCGAACCGAAGTGGGATTGGTATTTGCGGGCGATGGTGTCTGCAGACAGAGTTTGACGGAGCGAGCCGCACAAATAAGTCCGGGCAGGGTGTGCTTTCCGGGGTTTGCACAGCGTGAAGAACTGGCAGGAATTTATGCGCTCGCGGAGGTTCTTATTCTGCCAACCCACAGCGACCCCTGGGGCTTGGTAGTAAACGAAGCGATGGCTTGCGGGCTGCCGGTCATCGTGAGCAGCGTCGCGGGATGCTCGGCGGATCTTGTGGAAGATGGCTGGAATGGTTACGTAGTGCCCCATCGAGACATCGATAAGTTGAGCGGAGCGATCGGCTCTCTGCTGCGCCAGCCTGATCTGCGCCAAGGTATGGGAGCGCACAGTCGAGAAAAAATTCAGAATTATTCGCCCGAAGCTTGCGCCGCCGGTCTGGCCGCAGCCGCCCGGGCTGCTAAGGAGGAAAAGTGAATTCGGGGAAAGCTCTGCTATGGATAGGTATTGCGGCAAGTGCGTGTGTTGCGCTCTTGCTGGGCTATCGCTATTTGCAGTCTTTCGGAAATGTCACTTTTCTGGGCGGTGTCCTGCTGCTCGAGATCATCATTGCCGGGCTTTGGAAATATGAACAGCGGTTTTTTGTGCTGCTCATCATTGCGTTCGCCTGGGCGGGCATGAACGTGCCGCTGGAAGGCGCCTTCACCATCGGACGTTGGGTGGTGCTCTCTGCCGGAGCCGTTGTCGGCTTCATTATCTGGACGAAAACACCACGCACGAGCTACGGATCGCTGGACCTGATTGCTTTCTTCTGCGTGTGTGGCGCGTTTGTTTCCGCCGGCGTTTCCTCGTATACCTCGATGGCTTCCTTGAAGGCTTTGAGCCTTCTCCTGCTTTTTTTGTATTGTGTTTCGGGTGCGCGCGTGGCCGCTCTGGGCCGCGAGCACCGTTTTTTCAACGGTCTGCTCTGGGGGTGCGAGATCGCGGTTTATTTCACCGCCATCTGCTACATGGTTCTCGGTGCCGCGGTGTGGGGTAATCCGAATTCGCTGGGCGCGGTGTTGAGCGTGGCAGCGTTCCCCGTCCTGCTCTGGGGGTGGTTCACAAGCGAAGGGCACACGACGAGAACTCGGCGTCTCTTTGCTCTACTGCTTTGCGTTTACCTGATTCACTTCAGTATGGCACGCGCCGGAATGATCGCCATGGGCGTCGTAACCCTTGCTTTCTGCGTCAGCCTGCATCAGTACAAATTGCTGGCGAAGGTCGTGGCGCTGGTTCTGCTGGTGATTGCGGCGGTTGGAATGGTGGCCCCGAAAGAACTCTCTAAATCGCTTGGCGACTTCAGCGAAGCCATGCTGTATAAGGGGCACAAAGAAGGAGGCATTCTCGGTTCGAGGATGTCTCCCTGGCAAAGATCGATTGCTTCCATCAAGGAACATCCACTGTTCGGAACGGGATATGGCACGAGTCCGACCGGTGAAGATCCCGGGCTCCATTTCGGCAGGTATTCTTCCAGCGCCGAGACGGCTCGAGAGCACGGCAGCAGTTACATCTGTATCACCGAGTGGGTGGGCCTGGTGGGGGCTCTGCCTTTCCTGCTGCTTCTGGGCGCCACATTTTGGAACGTTGGTAAAGTATGCGTCTGGATGAATCGGACTGATGATCCACGTCACTATTCCATTCCCCTCGCCATGGTTGTGTTGGCGGGACTGGTTCATGCGGGTTTCGAAGATTGGCTCTTCGCCGTCGGGTACTACCTCAGCGTATATTTTTGGGTGCTGGCATTTCTGCTTGCGGATTTCGTCCCTCGTGCCGCCGTGGCTCCGGTCGCGGGATTTGCGTCCCGGCCCTCTGGCCCCCCGCCGGCCCTGGCGGAAGCCTTTCTTGTTAACCGATGATGCGATTGTTCATTAATGGGCTGGCCGCCAGTGCCGGAGCGGGCCCGACCTATCTGCGCAACGTCCTTCCACAAATCGCGAGGCGGAAGGACTTACATGCAACCGTTCTAATGAGTTCCGAAATGCGAGCGGAACTCGGCGAATGCCCGAACATCACGTATGCCGAGGCGAGCCTGCCGCTCGGTGCAGTGGACCGATTTGTCTTCGAACAAACTAAACTTCGGGACTTGCTGCGGCAGAGTGGCTCGCAGGTTCTAATTTCGACCGGAAATTTCGCACTGTGGCGGTCTCCGGTGCCGCAGATCCTTTTATCCGGCAACTCTCTCTATTTGTCCGCCGATTTCTATCGCGACCTCCGGCAGCGGCGGGATTACAGGCTTTGGTTGGACACGTTGATCAAAGGCTGGTTTGCTCGCCGGTCGGTGAGTTGGGCAGACGTCACGGTTGCTCCGAGCAACGCGTTCGCGGAGGAACTTGGCCAGTGGGCCGGGAAGAAGGTTTTGCCCGTGCATCACGGATTCGATCGCGACTTCTTCATAAGTGATGCGACGCCTTTGCCCGATTGCATACAAAAGCAATTGGAGAAGTCGGTCGACACGCTGAATCTCCTTTCTGTAAGCCATTACAATTACTATCGCAATTTCGAGACGTTGATTCGCGCGTTGCCTCTGCTGCACACGCGGCTGCCAGGCACGAAGGTAAGGCTGCTTCTCACTTGTAACTTATCAGCGAAGCATTCAGGATCGTACAAAACCGAGGCCGCGGCTGAATTGGCCAACCAACTAGGCGTTCGCGACAACATTGTGGAGTTGGGCCCTGTACCCTATTCCTCACTTCATCATCTCTATCGCGCCGGACAAATCTATGTCAGCGCAGCCTATGCGGAAACTTTTGCTCATCCGCTGGTCGAGGCTATGTCCAGCGGCTTGCCAGTTGTGTCCAGCGATTTGCCAGTGCATTGCGAAATTTGCGGTGACGCGGCACTTTACTTTCCCCGCTTCTCTCCCGAAGCGTTGGCCGATAACGTAGCAAGGATCTATGACTCACCGGAACTGGCGGAAACATTGTCACAGAAAGGCTTGCGGCGGTCGCGCGACTTCAGTTGGAGCAGTCATGTCGACTGCCTCGTCGAGCTAGCGGGGCAGGCGCTGCGAAGAAAAAGCGAGAGAAGCTGATGGCCGGCAACTCTGAAAATGGCCGGCCTCTTCATATCTTGACGCTAACGCCGTTCTTTCCCTCGCAAGAGAATGAAGTCAGGGGCTGTTTCATTGCTGAACCGCTGGCGGAACTGAAACAGCTGGGGGTCGATTCGAGTGTCATCGCCGTGACGCCGGTTTATCAGCCTCAATACCATGCCAGTACCGTAGCGCCCGCGCGTTGGGTGCGATATCCGCAAATTCCAGGAAATTTCGGGCTTTCGAGTGCGGGAAAATTTCTCTATGGCAGTTTGTCGCGGCACGTACAAGAATTGCACGCAATCAAGCCAATTGATGTCATTCATGCTCATGCCGCACTGCCTTGTGGAGACGCTGCGCGCCGGCTTTCTTCGCTGCTCAATGTTCGCTTCGTGGTTACTGTGCATGGCCTGGATGTGCTGCATACGAGCTATCAGAAGGGGGCCTCCTCCGCCTGGCGACGCGATGCGGCGCTGAAAGTCTACAGCCAGGCACGCACCGCTATTTGTATCAGCGGGAAGGTTCAAGAAATTCTTAAAGCAAACGCACCCGCTGAAGGTTCTAGCACCGTCGTCTACAACGGCGTGGATCCGGCCCTCTTCTTTCCCAATCCCGACGAAGTGAGCCCGCGCGGCCAGGAAATTCTGATAGTCGGAAATCTGCAACGCAGCAAAGGCCATGAAGTTGTCTTGCGAGCGCTGGCGAATTTGCGGTCCTCGTGTCCATACCTGCGTTGCCGCATCATTGGCGAGGGACCGGACCGCAACTCTCTTGCAGCGATGGCGAGCGATCTTGGCATTGGATCGCAGGTTCAGTTTGTTGGGCGCCAAACCCGTCTTGAAGTAGCCGAAGCCATGCGCCGCTGCACTGTGTTCGTCCTGCCCAGTCGCAATGAAGGCCTAGGGTGCGTATATCTGGAGGCCATGTCGAGCGGCAAGCCGGCAATTGGTTGTAGCGGACAAGGGATTGATGAGGTTATAGAACACGGTAAGAATGGATGGCTGGTCCCCGCGGACGGCCTGCGAGAGTTGGTGCAGGGATTGTCGACCTTACTGGGATCGGCAGAACTATGCAGCCGTTTAGGACACGCGGCCCGGCAGACCATCCTCGAAACTTTCACGCTATCGCACCAGGCGAAGAAACTGGCCAGAATCTACCGGAAAGCACTCCCAAACCCTCTTCCATAATGGCTATCCATCAAAGCGCCCGCCGCTTGAAATGGCAGCGCCGTCCCGCCGTACGAGCCCAACGGCTCGGTCGAGTCACCCCATTCTCTGTACGTAGTAGGCCTTAAATAGCTGCCGTTCTCGTTTCCGCCAGCGCTGGAAACGCCTGCCCGGCGCGCCCTTTAGACGAAGGTAACTTCAATTACCGAAGCTCATGCACACGGGGAACCTTCCCCGCTGCGCCTCAAGGTGCGATCTTGGTCCAAGGGCATTTACCTTCAATCGAGCACGAGATTGGAATTGCAGTCAGGCAAATCTGGTGGCAGTTGAAAGGATTTTATGGATCGCGAGCACCGGGAAAGCATGGACGAGATTCATCTCCGCATTTTGCGAGTAACCGATGACCTGCGCGTAATCCAGCGCGAACTCAACTGCGCCGCCATGCAGGCTCCCACCGACCCCGAGCTCATGGAAGCTCTAGCGGACGCTCCCGAGATCGAAAGCATTCAGGTTCTCAAGTCGGCTCTCGACCAGATGCGCCACTTCCTCTGGTTCTACGTGCAGGTGGTCACCAGCGACTCGGAAATGGGAGAGAAGTTGCGCGAAACACTTCGTCAGGATGTTCCGCTGCAGGTGCCTGAAATGGAGCAGCAAATGCAAGGCGCGACCGATGCGATCATGCTCCGCTACCTCGCCGAAAGCAAGTACCGCAAGCCCAACTAATCTTCTGCGCTGCATCCGCCGACGAGCTGGCTCCGCTCCTACTGCCGACCTAATGCCCTAACAAATTCAGCATTTTCCGGAGATTGGTAGGGAGGCGGGCATCCTCGCTCGTCCAAATCTCAATATTTGTTTGCCAGAAAAAACGGGCGCGCCGAAGCGCGCCCAGTTCTCAAGGAGGAACACATTTCAGAAACGACAACGGTTCAGCAGGACAAACTCAATCTCCAGTCAAACTCAGTGTCCAAAACCGGCCGACTGCATGGACTGCCGCGACAGGTCGCTGGTTGACGCAATACCCTGCATGCGCAACTTGAACTCATCCGCATTCGAAGCGCTTTCCAGAGCAGTCTCGTAATTCACCAACCCGGCCTGGAACAAATCCCACAGCGACTGATCGAAGGTCTGCATTCCGTACTGCGAAGTGCCTGAAGAAATCGCCTCGCGAATGGCGCGCGTTTTCTCCGGGACCAGAATGCATTCGCGGATATAAGCCGTCATCACCATTACTTCGACCGCCGGCACGCGCCCTTCGGCGTCAGACCGGCGTACCAGGCGCTGGCTGACAATGGCGCGTAACACCGCGGCCAGCTGTAGCCGGATCTGTTTCTGTTCCGGCGGCGGAAAAATCGCGATGATGCGGTTGATGCTCTCGACTGCATCCAGGGTGTGCAGTGTGGAGAAAACCATGTGCCCCGTTTCGGCCGCATGCAGCGCGGTTCCGATTGTCTCCAAGTCGCGCATTTCGCCGACCAGAATCACATCCGGATCCTGACGCAGAGAGGCGCGCAGCGCGGCCGAAAATGTGGGCGTGTCGACTTCAACCTCGCGCTGGTTCACGTAGCCTTTTTTATCGCGATGCAGAAATTCGATGGGATCTTCGATGGTGATAATGTGTTCGGCGCGGGTGGAGTTGATGCGGTCGATCATTGCCGCCAGCGTGGTCGATTTGCCGGAGCCCGTTACTCCCGTTACCAGCACTAACCCGCGTGGCATGTCGCAAATCTGTTCCACCACTCTCGGCAGAAACAACTCGTCAAGCGCGCGAATCTTTGTTGGGATGACGCGCAGCACCAATCCCACATTGCCGCGCTGCTGAAACACGTTCACGCGGAATCGCCCCAAGCCCGCCACGCCGTACGCCATGTCGATTTCGGTAGTTTCTTTGAATTTTTGCTTTTGTCGCGCCGACATCATGCTGAAAGCCATGTTCAGCATGTCCTCCGCCGTCACGCGCGGCTGGTCCGTCAACGGCACGAGATCGCCGTCGATCCGCAGATGCGGGTAGTTTCCCACCTTTAAATGCAGATCGGATGCGCGCCGCTCCATGGCGATGCGGAGCAAGAGGTCAATGTTCATGCAGGCCTGTCCAGGTGCCGATCGAAGTGCAAACCCAGTGATCATCATCTCCCCAACCGGTGTGGCGGACGAGATGACGGAGGTCACTGCACTAGTAGGTGGGTCGGCAGCGTTTCAGGCTGGTGGGATAGGGATCTCAACGTCGGTCAGTTCGTGATACCCCTACACGGCCACGGGTTGCTTCGCGCTTACGCCGACCGGAGTCAGCCAGTTATAGCGATCCGCCTTCTCGCCGCGCACGATGCCATAAAATTCGGCCTGTAAAGCCTTCGTCATGGGGCCAAGCTTACCTTCGCCGACGGCAATCTTGTCGACGGAGCGAACCGGAGTAATCTCCGCGGCCGTCCCAGTGAAAAAGACTTCATCGGCGATATAGAGTGACTCGCGGGGAATCTGCTGCTCGATGATCTTGATGCCGAGATCGCGAGCGATTTGCAGGACCGAGTCGCGGGTAATGCCGGGCAGCACCGAGTTACCGAGCGGAGCCGTCTGCAGCACACCATTGCGGATCACGAAAAGATTCTCGCCCGAGCCTTCACTAACGTATCCATTTACATCAAGCGCGATGCCCTCGGCGTATCCGTTGACGATTGCTTCCATCTTGATGAGCTGCGAGTTCATATAATTCGCGCCGGCTTTGGCCATCGCGGGCAGCGTGTTCGGGGCAATGCGCGTCCACGAAGAAATGCATACGTCGACGCCTTCGGTCGAATCCGCGCCCAAGTACTTTCCCCACGGATAATTGCAGATATAGATTTCGGTGGGAGAGTTGAAGGGGTTGACGCCCGCTTCTCCATAGCCGCGCAGAACGATGGGCCGTATGTAGCAAGGCCAGACGCCGTTGCGGCGCACCAGGTCGACCATGGCGCTGACGATCTCGTCGCGGGTGAAAGGAATGTCGATACGGTAAATGCGCGCCGAGTCAACCAGTCGCTGCATGTGTTCGACGGCACGAAAAATCGCGGGCCCGCTGGGAAGCGCGTAGCAGCGAATGCCCTCAAACACCGAGGAGCCGTAATGCACAACGTGCGACATCACATGAAGGGTCGCGTCGTCCCACGCGATGAACTTGCCGTTGTGCCAGATTTTTCCCGTCTTCTGAATCGCCATGCGGACTCCTCGGTAGTACAGATTCCCGGAAGTGGCTGGGGGTTTCTCCGAACCGAAGGAGAATTTCTTCCAGGCTGAAATTATAGCGTGGAAGCCCTCGGAATCCCCGAAATCTATATGAATCGGTGCGATCAGAAATAACAATAGCGGACAACGGGTTGCGCTCTGAGCATGTGATTTTATTTGCGCGATAAGCGCATGAGATGGGTTCTTCCTGGCTTTTTTGAGAAAAAAGCCGCTCTTGCAAATCGCCCGAGGAGAGCGGCAATGCGCCGAATCAGCGGATCTGAACGATGTTATTGGCCACGAAGCCGCCCTCGCCCGCAACCATCATACGCATGGCAACGCGTTCGGCCCGGTAATGGTGGGTGCGATGCAACAGATAAGCGGCTCCCAGCGCCGCGCTAAAACCTAATCCGAATCCCGCCGCTTGACCGGCGGCGCCGTGCGTTACGAAAGGACGCATAATCGGATTCACTTCGCGCAACCCCTCACTCAGACCCCGCTGCGTGGTGATGCCGTCGGCCGTAACCAGAGCCGCCAGAATGCCGGTGTCCACCCGCTGTTCGATGGTCCAGAAAAAATGAGGAACGGGGGCTTCGGGAAGCGCTGTGTTACTGACGCTGAAACTCTGCGCCTGCACGGTCATGCTCAGCCCAAGAATGATGAGCAGAAATTTCATACGTCTCCCCGGTACATCGGCTGGAATAATTTCAAGGTAAGTGAGGGACGCGGGAAGGTAAATGGTACGAATGATCTCAGCTGGATAGCTCTTTAGTAAGAGTTACTATCGGTTCCGCCATTTTGCTGATAGGCCATATGAGCTTGTGGGCAGGCGTTTTCAGCGACCACTGTAAGGCGCATGCGGGACAGCGCCAGCTACACAAGGCGTCGTCCGACGAGGCGTTCGAGGATCCGCAAGGGCGACCGTTCCGGATCTTTCATCGCGCTGACTGGCAAATAGAACGTCTGCTCGAAGGCAAACTGACCGGACATGGCGGCGTGCGAAACCGAGTCGGTGTAGCACGCCCACGTCGTGCCAGGAGGAATCTCAAGTTCGGTTTGCGAAACCTGCTTCTGATACGACTCATCTGCTTTCATCCGATCATGAATTCCAAGCATGTAATGGTCGTAGTCGGTTCGCCGGCCCTTGGTGATACCGAACCAGCCGAGCATCGATGCAGTGAGCGGATTTGGCGGCTTGATCTCCGGAAGAAAATGTTTAGCCGCCTGCTCAAACCTTTCTCCCACACGCCAGACGCGGGGCATCGCCGGATTGACGTTGCTGAACACGCGAAGAATTCGCAGCCCCTTCATGGGGCGAGAAGGAAAAGCGTCCACGTGAAGGCGCGTGTCGTCGTGCCGCCATGATGTAGCTCGACCGGCGATCTCAGCCGGACGAAAGCTGGTGAATCCCGTGCGCAGGTAATCGCGATACCCGGGACACAATACCTTGATCAGTTCGAAAGCATGGGTGTAGTAGCGGCGTAACATGCCGAATAACTCCTGGCGCTCGCTACCTTGGCAGTGAGTACCCTTCAAGATGTCAGCGTCTGGACGAAAACTCAGATTCTTCGATTTGCTATCGAGGCATGACGGAGAGAGAAATCGGCGCTCGGAGTCGGAAAGCTTAAAACTTAACGCAGGAGCATAGAGCAGTCTTCCTTCCTCTAGAGCATCCGTCGTCTTCGCTGCGATTTCTGCAGAGAATGGCCCCTGCCAGGATGTTGTGTCGAGCGTTTCGAGAATCTCTCTCGCCATAAAACCTCAATCCAATTTTGCATAACATCCTAATCTGGCAGGGTACGGGCATCCAAGAACATTTCAAGGCTCAAACCTGGAGCGTCGCTGTCGGTCATTTCCTGATATTCTCCGCGGGGCAGAGTAGTCACCATGAGACATGACAGCAATAGGCGTCTCGTAATTCTTAGTGGGCCGTCTTGCGCAGGAAAGACGCCGCTCTTCAGAGCGCTAGGCAAATTCCATCCGGAACTGTATGCCAACCTTCACAAACTAGTGCTCTACAACAGCCGGGCTCCGCGGCCCGGAGAGCGAGACGGCATCGACTATTACTACCGTACGCGTGCGCAGATTGAAGCGCTGAGGACAGACAACCGGTACGTCGTGCTCGAAGCTCGCCGCGATCTGCAGGCCATGGATATTCTGAAACTTGAAGAGTTGCTGGAACGCACGGGCGTTTTCTTCGAGGGAAATCCAATCATAGCCCGGGCCCTGCAGACGCACCCAAGCCTTGAGAAGATCAACCGGCTAAGTATTTTTGTCTCGCCGCTTTCGAAGGAAGAAATTATTTATCTGCAGGCGCCGGAGCGCAATGTCTCGCTGCAGGATTGTTTGACCGAGGTCATGCGGCGCAAACTCTTGCGGCGGACTCGCCGCCACAATGGTGACCTCTCGTCGGCGGATCTGGAAAATATAGAGACTCGCGCTTCCGGTGCCTACCGCGACTTGCAAGAAGCGTGGCATTTCCAATACGTGATTCCGAATCACGATGGGGAAGATAGCGACAACTGGGAGGCTTTCTATTATCCGATTGGCGACGCCCGCAAAACACTCGAGGCATTCGTGGCGCTGCTACAGGGCGCTACTCCGCCAGGCGCGGAGAAGTGGGAACAGAATCTTTTGGCCGCGCAGCTGTAGAAGGCGCGGCGGCCGTGGACTCCAGCCTGACACCGACTTCGTCTCCTCGAAAATATCTTTCTTTGTTTTTTGCGGCGCGCATGTCCGGCATCGCGGCGTAGGGCTTTGAATAATCGTTGTTGGCATTCCAGAAAAGAAAGCCAATACCGCCTTTCTGTTTCGCAACTTCGGCTTGAATTTCAACGTACTCTGGCGAGTAGGTCTTGGTGCGCCAGCCAAAAGCCTGCAGCCACGGGCGAACGACCACGTTGCTATCCCTGGTGATCAGTTTGAAGCGATCCATGGACTCGCCGATGAAATGCTCGGGCGCGTCGCCGGGATGCGCGATTCCATCCATGCCAAAAAAGTGGGACGGATAGATCATGGGCGAGAGGACGTCGCAGTGTTTGGCCATGGCGACAATATCCTGTCCGGTGTGCGCGAGATCCACGGGGCGCTGCCATGCCATGACTCCGAAGACGTCGAGCGAGAAGAGAACGCCGGTGGGATGAAGCTGGGCATAGGCGCGGCTCAGGAAATCGGCGATGATGTCGGAGCGTTGCGGCGTTGTTGGTGTCGCGGCAGGACTTTGTCCCGCCTTTGCGGGGCGGAGCCCCGTCACCACATGACCTGTCTCCACGCTGCTGGCATCGGTCTGATAGTCAAATGCCGCATCCTTCTGATCGCCCTCAGCCGGGAAGCGAACGTAGTCGAACTGCACCTCGTCAACTCCCGACTGCGCCACGAATTTGGCCAGCGCAATGTCATAATCCTGCACCGTTCGATTCGAAGGGTCGGTCCAGACCAGCTTGCCATTTTCGCGCCAGGGTTGCCCCGTAGTGCGAGACTTCACGGCCAGCTCAGGGTGGGTGGTGACGAGATGCTCATCGCGGAAGATGGCGATGCGGGCGATGGCGTGCATGTTCTCGGAGTGGAGAAAGTGAATGAGCTTCGGCAAATCGGAAATGTAGTGGCGCTGTCCGGTGGCCAGGGGGTGGTCGAAGGCGATATTAACGATGCCGTCGCTATCCTTGATGTCAAAGACGACCGAATTGCCGCCCACCTCGCGCCAGTGGCGGATGATGCGTTCGCCATGCTCGCTGCCGGCCATCACTCCGGTCAGATAGATCGCGCGCACTTCGAAATCTCTTGCAACCGGGACCGATTTCTCTACAATGGGCGCTTCGAGAATTCCGGGGATGACGATCTGATCTCCGGACTTCAGAAACACTCCCTGGTGATTTTGATTGGCGGCGCGCATGGCTTCGGCCAGGTCGGCGGAGGTCAGGTATTTTGTGCGCCGCAGATACTGACGGGCCACCAACGGAATACTGTCTCCCCGGCGGGCGACGTAAAGCTCGGAGCCCGCAGGTGCGACTGACGGGGCAGGGATCGCAGCGGCCGGCTTAGAGACATCGTTTTTCACCTGCACCAACTGGGCGGCGTGGGGATTCTGTACCGCGGCTGCTGTGGGAGAGAAGAGTCCAAAGGCGGTTAGCGCCAGCCGGACCAGCAGGGCAGCGGTTGCAGTCTTGGAGAGCCGGGCAGGCGAAGACCAGGCACAAGCAGTCTGGAGCAATAAAAGTAGGGACAAGCATGTTCTCCGCAGAGGAAATCTGTTTCTATTTTCCACTGCCGGTAACCGGGATACTAGTTACATACGGGCATCCGGGTAACGTCGCCCGAGACATGACCGGACGTTCGACCCGGACGCTGAGATGACGCTGAGATAAAGTTCCCGCTGTCTGCAAAGTGTTGCGCTTGAGGAACCTGTGAAGAACGCCGCACGTTGCCGCGAAGCAGGCTAGCTGCATCTAAACCGATGAAAAATGGTTATCTGGGTTCATTGGGGCAATGGCTAGCGGCTTGCACAAGGAGGGAGTGGGTGAGGAAAGCAAAAGCCTCTTCCGCGAACAGCCGAATAAAAGGCGAGTGACAAAATTGAGCAATTTTGCCGCAGAAGATATGCAGATCCCGGAAAGGAAACAGGGGCCCGAAACGATGAGAACCAACCTTGCAACCGTGCTGGATCCCAGCCGCCGCAGCAACGACGCACGAGATTTTGAAACCGCCCTGCGCCGTAAGATCGTCGGTCAGGACCAGGCGATCGAAAAGGTCGCGGAAATCTACCAGATGTTTCTGGCCGGCCTCAACGCCCCGGGCCGTCCCGTAGGCAACCTGCTCTTTCTCGGGCCAACCGGTTCCGGCAAAACGCGGGTCGTGGAAGCTGTCGCTGAATCGCTGTTTGGAGACGCCCGCGCCTGCATCAAGATCGACTGCGCGGAGTTCCAGCACTCGCACGAGATTGCCAAACTGATCGGCTCTCCTCCGGGATACCTGGGACATCGCGAGACGCACCCACTACTCACGCAGGAAGCGCTCAACCAGTGGCACACGGAGAAACTGAAGCTCTCGATCCTGCTCTTCGACGAAATTGAGAAGGCTTCCGATTCGCTCTGGCAACTGCTGCTCGGAATTCTCGACAAGGCGACGCTCACGCTGGGCGATAACCGCCGCGTCGATCTTTCGAACTGCATCATCATCATGACCTCAAACCTCGGCGCCGCTGAAATGAACGGACTGGTCGACGGCGGACTGGGCTTCGCTCCCAAAGCCGTGCAAGTTGACAATTCGCTCGACGAAAAGATCACGCGGTCGGCCGTCGATGCCGCGCGCCGGAAGTTTGCGCCTGAGTTCATGAACCGCATCGACAAGATCGTGGTCTTCAAGACCCTGCGCTCCGAGCACCTGCAACAGATTCTTGAGATCGAACTGGGCATGGTGCAGCAACGGGTGTTGATGGCTGCTGGCGCGCACCAGTTCGTCTTCAATTGCACGCCGCCGGTTAAGAATTTCCTGCTCGCCGAAGGCACGGATCCGAAGTACGGAGCCCGTCATCTGAAGCGCGCCATCGAACGCCATCTGG
This sequence comes from uncultured Acidobacteriaceae bacterium, assembly GCA_963775845.1. Taxonomy (GTDB): domain Bacteria; phylum Acidobacteriota; class Terriglobia; order Terriglobales; family Acidobacteriaceae; genus Acidiflorens. The sequence goes on from CAVZKN010000004.1 coordinate 556,779, forward strand.
TGTTTCCGCTGGCGAATCTTGTTGCCACCGGCCAGGTCAAGCTTGGAGATTTCATCCGCGTCGACCTGATCGGCGAAAGCAAGCTCACCTTCGTTAAAGAAGCCGAGGGAGCGATGGTGCCTGTTTTGCTCGAACGCTACGGAGCGGCAGCCGCCATTCCTGCCGTAGCCGCAGCCAAGGCGTCGCGTCCGGTCATTCAACGCAAGGAATTTGGAGCCGGATCGCTCAACGAGAATAAGTAAGTCAAGTTGCTGGTAGGTGGGGCACCGCGAGGGCGGTGCCCTTTTTCTTTTGTAATCCTGCCTCACACCAGCCAGTTAGAGTGAACCAGCCCGCACCACAACTCAACAATCATTACTTAAGTTCTTGCGACTGAGCGACTATGGTTCCGATGCGAGAAATCCAAATAATGCGTTGGACTACTCTTTTGCGAAACGCTATTTTGAAATCCTCGACGGTTGCCTGATTTCCTGATACAGGTCTTCCCGGCAAAGTCGCCCGGGTCCAACGAAAGGAGTATGGCATGAAATCGCTACGACGACGTTCCTTGCCACGTTCGACGCAGGCCACTCAGCGCTCTATGGCTGCAAAGGGTAGCCGCCCCATGGTTGCCAGGAAAAGACCGTCGAATGCAATCCGCATAGAGAAGTTGCTCCACCTTTCCCAGGAGTTGTACGCTCACGCTCTGACCTTGCAGGAAATGATCCGCGGCAACGGGGAATCGACCTACCAAATGCTGAGGCCAAGATATGATCGCCAAGCGGCGCAGCAATTTGAGGTTTTCTACCGCAGCTAGCGGCTTCCCGTAAGGCCTTCAAGGAAGGCCGGCCCAGGCGAACCTGCCTTTTTTGTCGACCCTTTGCCGGCGAACTGCATCCTATCAGCGTCTTGCCAGCGACAGGGATGGGATATCAGGCAATCGAGAACTACGCCGCGATCGGAAACATGCACACGCTGGCTCTGGTGGGTAAGCAGGGATCTATCGATTTCTTCTGCTATCCCGACTTCGATTCGCCGTCGATTTTTGCCGCCCTGCTGGATGCCGACAAGGGGGGATACTTCTGCATCCGCCCCATTTTGCACGACGAGAACACCAGGCAGTTCTATCTGCCGGGGACCAACGTCCTTCTGACCCGCTTTCTCTCGGACGAGGGCATCGCCGAGGTCACCGATTTTATGCCGGTGGTGCCCGATGACGGCGCAGACCAGATTGTCCGTAAGGTCACGGCGATTCATGGGGAAATCACATTCCATATAAAATGCTTCCCCCGCTTCGACTATGCGCGGACAGCTCATACAACCGAAGATCTGGAAGCATCCCGAGCCATACTTTTCCAGCCGCAGGATAAGACGATCGCCCCGATGCTGCTGCAGTCGTCCGTAGCTCTGAAGGTCAAAGACGGCGGCGCGGCTTGCGAGTTCAAGTTGAAGCCCGGGGAATCAGCGTTCTTCGTCTTCGGCAGTCGGCCATCCGGTGCGGAGGTAGAAGCTCTCAACAAAGATGAACTGGAGCAATATTTGCAAAGCACGATCGCTTATTGGCGGGAGTGGTTGTCGCAGTCAAACTACACGGGGCGATGGCGTGAGATGGTCGACCGCTCCGCACTACTGCTGAAGTTGCTCACGAGCCAGAAACATGGATCCCTGATTGCGGCTCCGACCTTCGCTTTGCCCGAGCGGATTGGGGGCGAGCGCAACTGGGATTACCGCTATACGTGGTTGCGCGACGCTTCTTTTACTCTGTACGCCTTTATGCGGCTTGGTTTCACCGATGAAGCCGCTCGCTTCCGGCGCTGGCTGAAAGAACGCTTCAACTTCGAATCGGAGGCAGGTCCGCTACAGGTTCTTTACGGGTTGGATGGGCGGCGAGAAGTCCCGGAGCATGAACTTGCGGACCTTCGCGGTCACCGCGACTCGAAGCCGGTGCGCATCGGCAACGCCGCGTACAAGCAGTTACAGCTCGACGTCTATGGAGAGATGTTCGACGCCATTTATCTCTCGTCCAAGTACGGAGACAGCATCTCTCATCGAGGTTGGCTGGGCATGAAGAAAACCCTTGGCTGGCTGGAAAAAAACTGGAATCAGCCTGATGAGGGCATCTGGGAGGTGCGAGGCGGGCGTAGACATTTCCTGCACTCGCGTCTGATGTGTTGGGTAGCGTTCGACCGCGCCATCCGGCTTGGAGAGAAGCGTTCGCTCGACGGGCCATTCGACTGGATGAAAAAGACGCGCGACGACATCGTGGAAGATATCTATACGAACTTCTGGAATGACAAGCTGAATGCGTTTGTTCAATCCAAAGGAAGCGATGCGCTGGACGCCGCAACCCTGTTGATGCCGCTGATGCGCTTCATCAGCGCCACCGACGGGCAATGGCTCTCGACCATGGATGCCATCCAGCGCGACCTGGTCGTCGATACTCTGGTCTTCCGCTATCGAAACAATGAGTGCCTGGAAGGTCTGCGGGGCGGCGAGGGGAGCTTCACTGCCTGCTCTTTCTGGTATATCGAATGCCTGGCGCGTGCTCACCGCGTCGATGAGGCTCGGCTTCTTTTTGAAAAGATGCTGGCATACGCCAACCATGTGGGACTTTATTCCGAAGAATTGGGTCCGAATGGCCAGCACCTGGGAAATTTTCCGCAAGCATTAACCCATCTGGCATTGATCAGCACGGCCACTTATCTCGATCGCGCGCTCTCTGGCGGTCGCCCGAAGGAATGGGGTTAGATTAATTGTTTTCTTCTCTGCGAACGGATCCTGACATTAGAGCTTTTCGCCGGTTGCTGCCTGGCCAGCATGAAGAAAAGTCTTGGGATACTTGCCCTCTCCGCAGAGTTTGAAGGAGCCGAAGTCCTTAGACCACGGCCCCGCGGGGACAATCGGCTTAGTCTCCAGCCAAATGCGCAGTTGGTTGAGATCGTCGAGGCTGATGTTGCGGTCGCGCATGCGCTCGATCAGATGATCGCGGATGGCGGCGGGAATTCTCGGCCAGCTTTCAATCTGCGGCATTACCCTCCGAAGACCATGCGGCCCAATTCGTCGCCTAGCTGCTTTGCCTCGTCGAGATCGCTCGCGCTGCGAAAGCGTTCGGCCAGTTCAAAGAATGCTTTCTCTTTCTGCTTCCGTGCTTCGATGCCCAGCTCAATGAGTTCCAGCAGAACGCGATTGTCGCTCAAGCGCTGGCTCTTGGCCATGCGGTCTACTTGCTTTGCAATGGGAGCGGGGAGGGACACGCTCCGTCGGACGTGTTTGGTTACCGGCATGGCATCATTATACACCAGTTTGGTGCATAATAGAATAGCCGGTACTTAGCCATAACAGCCCTGTTCTCGGGTGCCGAGCGTTAGAATTATCACGCACTCCCGGACTCCTTATGGAGATCATTTTTCATTATCCGCCTGAACTGACCCAGTTACTCGTCCAAACCCTTCCATTGCTCTGCCCTAACAAGGATGATGTGCTTCTGTTTCTTAAGGGCGCGGGTGTGCCGGATTCTGTAACGCGCGATATAGCCGCGCGAGTGGCCAAAGACCGAAAGAGCATAACGAAATACGAGATGGTCAGGACCGTGCTTGAACGTTTGAATGCCAAGGGCGAGGCCACGCTGCGCGAACGCCGAGAGATCCTGAAACGGGTCACGGAATTCGAAGATTTCTCAACATGCTGGCCCGCCGATCAGCTTAAGGCGAAGGGACTCGTCGCTGAAGTTTCTCGGGTCATTGGTGTCAAAGACTCCTTCACGCGAATGAAACAGGCGCAGGAGGAAGAGCGCACCATGCGTCTCGCGGAGCAGCGCAAACAGCGCGAGAAGGATCAAAAACGCCGGGCGGCTCTCGCTTCTTTGGGGGCTGAACTCGGCGCGCTGTTCACAGAAACAGACCCCCATAAACGTGGCAAGGCCCTCGAAGGGATTCTGAACGGATTGTTTAAAACGAACGACATTTCCGTTCGGGAAGCCTTCGTGCTTCGCGTGGACGGTCAGGGAGTGGTGGAGCAGATAGACGGCGTGATCGAACTGGACGGGCACCTCTACCTAGTGGAGATGAAGTGGTGGAAAGACGCCCTCGGCCCTGGCGAGGTTGCGCAGCACCTGGTTCGGGTGTTCAATCGCGGGCAGTCGCGGGGAATATTCATTTCCGCGTCGGCCTACACGCCTGCGGCCATTCTTTCGTGCAAGGAATCGCTGACGAGGGCAGTTTTTGTCCTGTGCGATCTAGAGGAATTCGTTCATCTTCTTGAACAAGAGAAAGACTTGCGGGACTTCTTGAAGCAGAAGATTGCAGCGGCCATGGTCGAGAAGAACCCCTATCGCCGCCCAGCAATAGACAAGCTGAAAAGCATAGGTTGCTAACGACATCACCTTAGTACCCACGAAATTTGGGGCTAGTCGACACTTCGCGCTCCCTTTCTGACCCGAGGTCTCCACTGTGGAATCCCACCCTTGCGCACAGAACGCGCAAGGATGGGGCACCCGTCGTTCGTTCTTGGTTCGAAAACAGCAAAGTCAAGGGAGGCGGACAGGAGTGTCCGCCCCACACGATACTCACTGCCTGATCCTTGGGTTCACCGCCGAGTAAAGCAAGTCGGTCAGAAAGTTCACGGCGACATAAGTCAGCCCAATCGCAAGAATGCAGCCCTGCACTAAGTAGTAATCGCGGTTCGCGATGGCTTGGATGGTCAGCCGTCCGATGCCGGGCCAGGAGAAGATAGTTTCGGTTACTATGGCTCCCGCTAAGAGAGCGCCGAATTGTAGTCCCAGAACGGTCAGGATTGGGATCATGGCATTGCGTAAGGCGTGGCGATAGACCACCGTGCGCTCGGGCAGGCCTTTGGCGCGGGCGGTGCGAATGTAGTCCTGGCTTAGCTCTTCCAGCATCGAGGTTCGAACCATACGGGTCAGGATCGCTGCTAAGGCTCCGCCCATGGTGATGGCGGGGAGAACCAGATGCGCCAGGCTGCCAGAGCCAGAGACGGGAAGCCATCCTAGTTTTACCGCGAAAAACAGGATCAGCACCGGCCCCAGCGCGAAGTTGGGGAAACTCAGCCCGAAGAGGCTAATGACACTAAGGGCTCGGTCATCCCAGCGATTGCGTCTTTGCGCCGAATGCACGCCGGCCGGAATCGCCAGAATGATCGCGACGAATAAGGATGCGAGAGTTAGTTGTAACGTGAAAGGATAGCGCTGGGCAATCAACTTAGTAACTCCCTGGTTGAAGCGCAGCGACTTGCCTAAGTCGCCGTGGAGAACGCCTTTCCAGTAATTGACGTATTGCTCGCCCAGCGGAACATCCAGCCCGTAGTCGTGCCGGGCAGCCTGGATATCTCCCGCGGCCGCGCCTTCTCCCAGCATCTGCTGGACAGGGTCTCCGGGAACAAAGTGGATTAATAGAAACACGGTGGAGACAACCAGCCAGATAACCGGGAGGGTATAGAGCACACGGGAGATTAGATAGCGCGGCATGAGGAACTTAATCTCCGGCCCGCTGCGCCGATTCAGCCGGTAGGGAATCAGAAGGCAGGGAAGAGGCGAGCACTGGAGTCGCCGGCGTGGGAGCGGTAGGCACGGGCTCGATTCTCACCGTTGCGATGCGATGGCCTTCCATTTTTTCTACTACAAAGCGGCGTCCTTCATAATCAAAGGCCTCGCCTCCTGCCGGCAACTTCTGCAGACGCGAGAGCAGGAAGCCAGCCAGAGTTTCGTAGCCTTCGTCTTGCGGAAGCTTCAGGTCGTATTGCGCTTCGAGATCGCGAATGTTGATGGATCCGTCGAGCACCAAAGGCGCATTCACGTCGGTCACCGCGGGCGGCGTTGTCGCTATGTCAAATTCATCTTCCAGTTCGCCTACGAGTTGTTCAAGCACATCTTCCACGCTGATCACCCCGGCCGTGGAACCGAATTCGTCCACTACCACTGCCAGATGGCGCTTCCGCTGCTGAAATTCGCCGAGCAGTTCGAGCAGAGACTTGGTTTCTGGCACGACTAGAACGTCGTGCATGATCTGCCCAATCTTCATTTGCGAAATACGCTGGGCGGCGGAAGAAGCGCTGAAACCCAGACGCAGGCGTGTCCAACGCATCAGGTCTTTGGTGTAGAGGACCCCGACTATGTGTTCGGGACCGCGTTGCGGATCATACACGGGAATGCGCGAATGCTGGTCTTCAACCACTCGCGTCAGAGCATCGTCGAGGCTGAGATCGGAAGGGAGGGAGAAAATCCTCGTCCGCGGCACCATGACCTGCCGTGCTGTGATGCCGTCAAGTTCGAGCGCATTGAGCAGCATCTCCTCCTGTGCGGAAGAAAGCTGTCCTGAGGTGCGCGCCGCGGTGATAATGAGCTTGAGTTCGTCAGGAGAATGAATCGAACCGTGGCGGATCTCGCGCGTCCCAAAGGCGCGCAGCACAAAACCGGCCGCGCGGCTCATGCCTGCGGTTAGTGGGCCGGTGATGGTTAGAAAGACGTCCATCGGCGCGGCCACCGCCAGGGCGACGCGCTCGGCTCGCTGCAAGGCCAACGACTTGGGAACCAGTTCGCCGAGGATCACGTGCAGGCTCGTGATCATCACGAAAGCTACTCCCACGGCGACCGCGTGCGCGTAGACAATGGCATGGGGTATGCTGCCGATCCAGGATTCAAAAAGGCGGGCTAGAACAGGCTCGCCCAGCCAGCCCAGGGTGAGGCTGGTGATGGTGATTCCGAGCTGCACGCCGTTCACGACTCGGCCCAGTTGCTGGTGAAGTTTGAGAACCGTTCGAGCGCCGGCACGATGGGCTGCGATTAACTGCAGAATGCGAGTCTCGCGCACGCTGACGAGCGCAAACTCGGCTGCGGCAAAGAAGGCATTGGCCGCCACCAGTAGCAGGATGACGAACACCCGCAGCAGCACGTATGCAACCATTGAACTCTAATTCTAACATTCCAAAGGAATAGGTCGAATGTTGTGATGCGAGGGAGCAGATGAGGCACCAGGAAAAGTAGATCGCCTTGCGCTTGTCTCCGCTCCGGATTGGCGGCGGTACAATGAGAAGAACCCAAATTTTATTGCTCCTGCAGGATCGCTTTCTTTTTCTTCGGCGATCGGTCTAAGCAGAGTTGGGCTTTCCGATACGGGTTGAACTACCCGTCTCAGAGTGCAGATTGAAACGGGCAAGCTCCGTTTTCACGACAGCGTAGAAAGCTTTGTGGGAACTATTCCCAAGTTGCTCACGTAACAACAGGTGTAATGACGGTTCTAAGATTTAATCCCAGGCAGGAGGCGGTCGTGAACGGTAATAATAATGGCAATGCCAGGAAGAAGCGGCGCAGACGAATCCTCTGGGGTTCGATCGCAGCGGTGGTCCTTATCCTGGTTGTGGTTGGAGTGCTGGTCGCGTCGAGCGGCGGCACTAAGATCGATCCGTCGAAGCTGGCCAAGGTCGAGCGCGGAGACTTGGCCAAGAGCGTAGTGGCCACGGGCAAGATCGAGCCCATCACCAAGGTCGAGGTTAAATCGAAGGCCAGCGGCATCGTCAAGAAGCTGTACGTCGATTATGGCGACAATGTGAAGAAGGGCCAGGTGCTGGCCGAGCTTGACCGCGACGAGATTCAGGCGCGCGTCGATCAGGCGCGTGCGCAACTGGAGGCCTCCGACGCGAGCTTGAACGGTACACGCGCCGATCTGTTGCGCGCCAAGGTCGATGCCGAAGGTCCGGACGTGCCGCTGCTGAAGCGTGCGTATGACCGGGCGCAGAACATGGCTAAGGAAGGAGTGGTTTCTGCCTCCGCGCTTGACGACGCGGAAAAGAACTACGAGATGTCGCTGAATAAACAGAATGTGGCCAAAGCGCAATTGCAGGTCTTGCAGGCGAAGATTGGCCAGGCCCAGGGACAGGTTTCCCAGGACCGCGCCAACCTCAAGCAACTGGAAGAGCAACTGAGTTACACAACCATCGAGTCTCCGCTCGACGGGATCGTGCTTTCGCGCGACGTGGAGATTGGCGATGCGGTCAGCTCCATTCTGGTCCTCGGTTCCACCGCAACGCTCGTGATGACGCTGGGCGATACAAGCGAGGTTTACGTCAAAGGTAAGGTGGACGAGAGCGATATCGGCAAGGTCTATCTGGGGCAGCCGGCTCGTATTAAAGTGGAGTCGTTCAAGGACAAGACATTCACGGGCAAAGTCACCAAGATTTCTCCCATGGGAGTGGAAAAAGACAACGTTACCACTTTCGAAGTGCGAGTCTCGATCAACAATCCTGAGGGCGTATTGAAGGCTATGATGACGGCCAATGCCGAGATCATTCTGGAAGAGCACAAGAACGTGCTGCAGATTCCGGAGGGCTCGATCCTCTACGACAAGGACAAGAAGGCGTCGGTCGAGGTGCCCGACCCGAAAGCCAAGGAAGGCAAGAAGAAGCTCGCGGTCAACATCGGCATATCGAATGGTGCCAAGACTGAGTTGCTGTCGGGCCTGAAAGAAGGCGACCAGGTGGTGCTGCAGTAAGGGGTACAGCGATAAGTGTTGCCCCTAAAAAAGCGACACTAGATTGGTGAAAGTGGATTCATGGAGCCGAACTGCTATGACTAAGAGTTTCTTGATTCGACGTCGAGCCGTTACAACGTTGATTTTTGTTCTGGCGGCTTCGCTGGCTTGCTTTGGTTCGGTCATTGGAACCTTCGACCGCTCCTACCAGGTCAATGGCAATGTCGACCTCGAAGTGCTGACGCGCTCGGGCGACATCACTATACACAATGGCGCGGCCGGCACAGTCTCTATTCATGCGACGATCCATTCGGGGAGCGGCTGGTTTGGGGGCGACCATAAGGCTGAGGCTCAGGAACTACAAAAAAATCCTCCCATCCGCCAGAACGGCAACAGCATTCGCGTCGATTATGTGAACATCAACAACATCTCGATCGACTACGAAATCACCGCTCCAGAGAACACTGCGATTCGCACGCACACGGGCAGCGGCAATCAGACCGTAGAAGGCTTCAAGGCGAACGTCGATCTGGAGAGCGGCTCGGGGGATATGAAACTCGCCCGCTTGACCGGTGAGCTTCGCTTCCAGACCGGCGCGGGCAATGTTCGCGGACACGAGCTTGCTGGTCCAGCGCGCGTCAAGGCGGGCAGCGGCGATATCGACATCGAAGAAAACGGGGCTGGCGATGTGGATATCCGCACCGGCTCGGGCAACATCACCGTGAACGGCATCAATGGCGGATTTCACGCCGAGTCAGGGAGCGGCGACATTCACGGCAACGGCTCGCCGAAAAATATGTGGAGCGTCCGCACCGGTTCCGGGAATGTCAACCTGCGCGTGCCTTCCGACGCCTCTTTCGATGTCGACATCTCATCGAGTTCCGGCAATGTCACCATGGGGCACGCGGTAACGACGACGGTGCAGGGACGCATTCAGGAATCTCGCAAGAGCGTGGTGGGAAAGGTGGGCAACGGCGGACCGGTCGTCTCCGTGCATACGGGCTCGGGCAACGTGCAGGTCGACTAATTCAGTTTTCCAGCCTTGACGCACCATCGAGCCGCATCCGATACTTCGTGAGTTCCTGATTGGGACTTACGAGGTAACGATTGGCGCGCATTCCGATTGTCACGCTCACTACCGATTTCGGACTCAACGATCATTTCGTCGGCGCCATGAAGGGCGTCATTCTGGCCATCTCTCCCGAAACGCAGATTGTCGACATTAGCCATGCCGTGCAGCCATTCGATATCCTCGATGGCGCACTGACGATTTCGCAGGCTTACTCCTACTTTCCTTCCGGCACGGTGCACATGGTGGTGGTCGATCCGGGAGTGGGAACTGCGCGGCGTCCTTTGATTCTGGCAGGCGAGCGCCACTATTTTGTGGCTCCCGACAACGGCGTGCTTTCCCTGGTTTGCGATCGTGAGGAGCGGATCTCCGTCCGCCACGTCACTGCCGAACATTATTTTCTGCAGCAGCGCAGCAATACCTTTCATGGACGCGATGTCTTCTCGCCTGTTGCCGCGTATTTGGCCAAGGGAGTGGAACCGGAGCGCTTTGGCACCGAGATCACGGATTTTGTGCGCTTTGCCGCGCCTCGCCCCAAGCCGGTCGATCAGCGCACCCTGCGCGGTGTCGTCCTCAAAGTAGATCGCTTCGGAAATCTGATCACGAACATCACGCCCAAAGATGCGCCGCAACTCTTTGCCGCGAACCCGCCTGGGTTCCGCATTGCCATTGGGGCGAAGGGTCCGGCAACTCGCATTTGCGGAAACTACGCGGAAGGCGCTCCGGGCGAGGTTTTTGGAATTTTGGGCAGCATGGGGTTTCTAGAAATTGCCGCCAATCGGGGGTCAGCTTATCAGTTGCTGGGAGCGGGCAAGGGAAGCGAAGTGAATGTTGTGATGGAAGGGTGATGAAGCTTAGTCGATCCCGATGCTTCGCGGTCTTTCGCCCACGACCGCTGCCACGTTGACGGCCATTGCCCAGGCAACTAGACTTTTTCGATGTTGCCCGGAAAGCCAAGCCGCACGGCGCTGGGAGCAGCGGCCCATCGCGCCGTCCACCAAGTACTGGAACGCGGGTTTATCTTCGCTGATCCGCTCGCCGTTCGTATCCTTGGGGTGGACGCCGATGCGGCGATGCGCGACGCGGAAAACGATCCATCCCAACGAAGGCTGCGCCTGTTCATTGCAGTGAGAACGCGCTTTGCCGAGGATGCCCTGACGGCCGCCGTCGACCGCGGCGTCCGCCAGTTGGTGGTGCTTGGAGCGGGGCTCGACACGTGCGCCTACCGTAGCGCTTTTGGAGAACGCCTGCGCATTTTCGAAGTGGACCACCCAGCAACCCAGGCTTGGAAGCGCCAACGACTGGCCGAGACAGCGATCCCAGTGCCTCCGACGCTTACCTTCGCTCCGATTGATTTCGAGCAGGAAACTTTAGCGGAGGGCCTGGCCGCCTCCGGCCTCGATACGGCAAAGCAAACTTTTTTTACATGGCTGGGCGTCGTACCTTATCTGACCGAGCAGGCCGTCTTTTCGACGCTTGGCTTCATCGCCAGCCTGCCGGGAGGCGCTCATGTTGTGTTTGACTATAGCAATCCGTGGGCTTCCGACCCTGACGACGATGAACGTACCGATGTCCGAGAGGCGCTTGCAGCGCGCGTTGCGTCCGTGGGAGAGAATCTCCAGAGTCATTTCGAAACAGACGAACTCTACTCCGAACTGGCGGCCCTGGGCTTTCGCGAAATCGAAGACCTCGGCCCGGCGTTGATCCGGGAACGTTACTTTGCAAATCGGGGAAGTTCCTCGGGCAACCGAGGTGGCCATGTCGTGCGCGCAACGACGGTTTGATGGTATAAAAGCGGTTTGCGATCGCGGTCTGGGTTTCTAACTCAAGCCACTACACGTTTTTCGTTCGAGGATAGACGTAGCGGTCCATCTCGGCCGTCCACTTGAGGAAGCGCCAGATGCTGCTGCGCTCCGTCCACAAAAATCCCCAAAATTCCAGGAACCCGATCTGCGTCATCTTGACGCCAGTGTAGGTTTCGAGACGCCATAAAAGATAAGGACTGCGCCACGGGGCAATCCGGTGCCCGCGGGTCGAGTTCCAGAGAAAGCGCAGCATGGGGCGCATCGTGTCTACTTCGTAATTTCGACGCTTGCGGTGGTTGTCTCCCAGGCCATGCGCAGCGTGCATTTGCTGCCGCCCTGGTCGAAGGCGATGGTGAAGTTTTCAATCGGCGGCCCGTTCTTCGAAACCTTCATGGGCACGCGCGCCAGATCTTCCTTTTCCCCGGGATAATCCGTTCCCCACTCGCCCGTCTTCTTGCTGATCACCAGCCACCATGAGTCGGCCTTGGGGACGGTAAAGAGTGTGTAGCTACCGGCGGGCACGGCCTTGCCGCCCACCTTTACATCCGCGTTGGTAACGAATGTCGTCGCCTCATTCGCCCCAGTGCGCCAGACTTCGCCGTACGGCACGAGCGCCTGCTCGCTCGACGTCCCAAAAATCTTGCGTCCCTTGGCCCGCGGACTCGAATAGTCGATCTTAACCGTCTTGCCGTCGGAGAACTTGCACTCTGCACTGGCCGGCGGGCTTGGACGCTTCGATTTGTCTTTCGGCATATCCATCTGTGCCGGGGCAAGAGTTGCGATGGCGAACAGGAACGCGGCGAGCAGGGCAAGCTTCTTCATTCTGTGATCCTCCGGGATCGCTTTTTGCGGCGAGCCTTAGCTTTTGGCGAAGGGCGAAAGGCTAAGAGCGGACAGCCGCACGAGAATTATACTCACATCCCAAGCTACAATCTGCTCATGGCCGTCTTCAACGACAAACAGGAAGAACTCGAACATTTCGAAACGCGCATGGGCGTACCCCGCGGACGGCTCGCGGTCACCATGGACCTGGTCACCGATGCCATGGCTTTGGTGGGACAGCATGGTGTCTATTGCCAGAGCCAGCGTTGGCCGGGCAAACCAGTCATGGACGTGCAACTGATCATGAAGAATCTCACCGATGCGAAAGAGCTGATCCAGAGCGTGATGGAAGAACTGAAGGCGAAAGTCTGACGCCGCAGGCATGTGACGGAAGTGTTCTCGCAGGCCGACGAGCGCGACTCCCCTTGAGCAAGAAACGACTAGAATTCAGGTATGGAGCGCAAGATCTTTTGGGGTTCGTTCACCGTGCTCGGACTCCTCGCTGATTTCGTGCTGCCGCTCTGGTGGGCGCTGGGTGCAACCATCCCCATCATCTGCCTCTCCTGGTGGATCGCCTATCGCAGCGGCTGGTTCGAATAGCGCAACCTGGCCCTCGACCATCGATTTGCGCTTTTCCGAACTGCCCTGCATAATTGCCCAGCCGCAATTTCAATCTCCCAGGGGCATGTATGAAGATCCAAGGAAAGTTCTTACCCGTGCTGTGTCTCGCCTCTATTCTTGCGCTGACCCTGGCCAGCATCGCTCAAACCGCCGCGACTCCGGCGCCCACGACATTGTCACCCGCCGAGCGTGAAACCGCGCTCAAAAGTCTGCAAGCTACGCACGACGCCTTTCTGCAATCGATCGCAGGCATATCCGAGAAGCAATGGAGATTCAAGCCGGCTCCCGATCGCTGGTCGGTGGCCGAAGTATCAGAGCACATCACCGTCTCCGAGTCGGCACTCCTTGGGCTGGTACAAAAGCAGATCATGATGTCGCCGGTGAATCCCGACAAGCGTCCCGAAGTTGCGGGAAAGGATGAGACGGTTCTGAAGATGGTTCCGGACCGCAGTCATAAAGCGCAGGCGCCGGAATTCCTGAAGCCCACCAATCGCTGGGCCACGCGCGAAGAACTCACCAAGGCCTTTGAAGAGAGCCGCAAAGCGACGATGGATTATGTCCGCACGACAAACGACGATTTGCGTGACCACTTCGGCCCGCACCCGGCGCTGGGATCTTTGGATGCCTATCAGTGGATTCTGCTGATCTCAGCGCACAGCGAGCGGCACACTAAGCAGATTGAAGAGGTGAAGGCGTACCCGAATTTTCCTAAGGAGTAAACTTGCGGCTCTTACTAACCGAACCTTCAATTAGTGTCATCCTGAGCGAAGTAGCAGCTTCGCGAGGCGAAGCAGCCACGCAGTCGAAGGACCCCTAGTACCTCAACCCCTGTAACCAAGTATCAAGGCATTCTCCCCGTGAAGCGTGCGCACTATCGATGTCCTGGTGAAAGTGCCCCTTAAGCTATCGGAATTAGCTTGAGAATGTAGGGGTCCTTCGACTCCGCATGAGGACTCGCTTCGCGAGTCCTCATGCTTCGCTCAGGATGACAAGTTCTCTCCAGGCGATTCTTCTTTACGCTAACTGATACTTCCCCGCCTCAATCGTCTTCTGCGCGATCTGCTGCCGCAACGCAATCGTATTAAACGGCTCATACTTGGCCAAGCGCCGCACGATGGCCAGTTGCGTTCGCAGCATGTCGCCTTCGGCCACGTTAGCGATAACTTTCTTAGCGGCCGCTTCGATTTTTTCCCATGCCTGCGTAAGATAGACGCGCGTCATGGCGACAGCCAGAGCAGCCGCCGCTTCGCGCTGCTTTGAAGAAGAAACGCCCTCGACCATCTTTTGCGCGCGCAGGACAGCCGATTCCATGGCATAAATCTCGATCGTCATATCGGCGATCGCGCCCATGACTTCCTGCTGTTCCTGAATCGCCTGCATGTATTTTTGCGTGGCCGCACCGGCGACAAATAGACCGAGTTTTTTCGCCTGCGCGACCACCTTGCGTTCTTCCGCCAGCACGCCTTCGATTTCCTCGCCGGTCGAAGGACCGCTCAGCACCTCATCCATCAGTTTCTTGATGGCGGGCATCAGCGGCAACTGTCCGCTCATGGCTCGCTTCAGCAGGAAGCCGGTGATGATGAGGCGGTTAATTTCGTTGGTGCCCTCGAAGATACGATTGATGCGGGCGTCGCGGTAGGCGCGCTCCGCCGGATACTCTTCTACGAAGCCGTAGCCGGCGAAAATCTGCATCGCCTCATCGACCACGTAGTCGATCATTTCCGAGCCCCAGACCTTCAGGATCGAGCACTCGACCGCATATTCCTCGATCGCTTTGCGCCGTTCTTTAGCCGCATCGGGGCTGGCGGAATCGATCTCCGACAGCAACACGTCCATCATGCCTACGGTGCGAAAGACGAGCGACTCGCCGACATAAAGCAGTGTGGCCATGTTGGCGATTTTTTCCCGCACCAGTCCAAACTCGCTAATCGTCTTGCCAAAGGCCTTGCGCTGTTTCGCATAGGCCACCGCCTGCTCGATCGAAACGCGGGCTCCGCCTACGCACATCGCGCCGAGTTTGAAACGCCCGATGTTCAGAATGTTGAAGGCGATGATGTGCCCTTTGCCAATTTCGCCCAGCAAATTTTCCACCGGCACTTTACAGTCGTTGAGGATGAGAGGGCAGGTGGAAGATCCGCGAATGCCCATCTTGTGCTCTTCGGCGCCGTGGGAAATTCCCGGGAATGTTTTTTCCACGAGGAAGGCGGAGAATTTCTCACCATCGATTTTCGCGAATACGGTGAACAGGTCGGCAAAACCGGCGTTCGTGATCCACATCTTTTCACCGTTCAGGATGTAGTGCTTGCCGTCGGGCGAAAGCACGGCGCGCGCCCGGCAATTGAGCGCATCGGAGCCCGAAGTGGCCTCCGACAAGGCGTAGGCGCCGACAATTTCTCCGGTGGCCAGTTTGGGCAGATACTTTTTCTTCTGCTCTTCAGTGCCGAAATAGACCAGCGGCAACAGTCCGATGCCGCTGTGCGCGCCCCAGGTCGTGGCAAATCCCGCGTACTTGGCAATGTTGTCGGCGATGATGGCCGCGGTTACCTTGTCCATTTCGAGGCCGCCGTAGGCCTCGGGAATTTCAACTCCACTGAGGCCGAGGTCGCCGGCTTTTTTCAGCAGATCGCGGGAGATGGAAAAATCCTTATGTTCGATCTTCTCCGCCTGCGGCAGAATTTCGTTGAGGGCGAACTCTTCGGTCGTCTGCCCTATCATCCGCTGTTGTTCAGAGAAATCTTCCGGAGTGAAGACATCGGCAGTCTGCCGCTCTTCGAGCAGAAAACTGCCGCCTAAAATCTTGGTTCTTGGGATTGCAGTAGTCGCCATATCAAGCCCCTTTGGGTTGAATCGGCAATAGGCCGAGTAATTTAGGATCGACAATTACAGGTAAGGATCGACTGATAAAATTTTATGGCAAGTTGAGGCAGCCGTCCACCCGCCGTGATGTCCGCGCTGACCCGCAGTCAACCATTGTTCGCGCGTAGGGACATCCCCCTCGGCCATCCCAGCGAGGCGCGAAAATCGCATCGCCCGCTGGTGCATGTGCCGACCCGTACTTTCGACTTAGCCCAATTCCAGAATCGTCCGATACTCTTAGGGAATGGCCTCCACGAGCGCTACAACTCAAACCTTCCGCTGGACCGAAAAGTACAGCGTCAACGTCGTTGCCCTGGACAATCAGCATAAACGCCTCTTTGCCATCATCAATGAACTCAACCAGGCACTCGCCCACGGCGAGGGCCGAGTTGCCGCTGGAGCAGTTCTGCAAGAATTGGTCGATTATGCCGTGAGTCACTTTGCCGCCGAAGAAGCTTTGCTGGCCGAGTATAAGTTTCCTGAGAGCGCGGCTCACCGGGCCGGTCACAATCGATTCACCGAGGCGATGGCCAGATTTCAGGCCGATCACCGCGCGGGAAAGCCGGGAGTTCCTGTGTCGCTCATATTATTTCTGCAGAGTTGGCTGAAGGAACACATCCTTGAATCGGATAAGGCTTACAGCAGTTTTCTCAATGCCCGCGGAGTGCATTAATCCCGCTCCAGGGAAAATAGTGTCCCGCCTCAGCTCAAGGAGTAGCGAACAGCAGGGGCAAAGGCGTAGCGTCAAATGCGAAAAACCTGGACCGCTGCAGGCATCGTTCGTACTCGTCGCGCAACAACCGGTAGCGCAGGCTCAGGCCGGGATCATTTTGCATGCTCATCTCCGATTGCAGCGCGCTGAGTTGATCGGCGAGCAGACGGCAACCGCTGAACCAGTATTGCGAGCCGCAGCCGTAGTTATTCCACAATGCCCCTGCCGAACAGGGCGCGAACTGTGTCGGGTAAATGCACTGCCGGTTTCGAGATCCTGCCAAGCAGCCACAGTGCATGCCATTTCTGCAGATTGGCCATCTGGCGTTCGCCAGGAAAGCAGATGCGGGCACCGTCTTGTGATGTCTAAGAAATGAGAAAAAGCTCTTACGTTCAGTCTTCGCGCTGGAGTTGGACTTAGGTGCGGGAGTTCGGGGGGTGCCAGGTTGAGAAGAAGAACCGAATGTGCCACGCGAGCTTCCCGATCCGCCGGTAGAACCCACGTGCGAGGAAGATGAACTTGACGAGTGGCCTGAAGAACCTGAAGAACTTGAGCTGTGAGAAGAACTGCCTGAACTGGAACTGCTGCCGCCTCCCGCAGAATGCTCTGCCCGAAGCGATACTGCAGCCAACAGGAAGACTATAACCACGAGACAGGAGAGCCGCATACCGCACCTCCCAACCTTTTGACGGGGCCGCGCTCCCTACTTAGTTAGACGGTCCGTTGACCGCAAAGGGTAACGCAACCCAGCCCAAAACAACACAAAAATCGGCAACTTCGTGCGACAACCGTCACGCCAGATTTTCAAAAATCCCGGCCGCTCCCATGCCTCCTCCAACGCACATGGTCACCATACCGTAGCGCGCCTTGCGCCGTTTCATTTCGCGAATGACGGAAGCGGTCAGCTTCGCGCCCGTGCATCCCAGCGGATGGCCCAGCGCGATAGCGCCGCCATTCGGATTCACGCGTTCGGGATCAATCCCCAACTCCTGAATCACCGCCAGCGATTGCGCGGCGAAAGCTTCATTCAACTCGATCACGCCGATGTCAGCAAGCTTCAGCCCGGCGAGCTTCAACGCTTTCGGAATAGCGAACACCGGGCCCAATCCCATCTCTTCCGGCTTGTAGCCGGCGGTTGCGAACGAGACATATCGCACCATGGGCGTGATACCCAAGGCTTTAGCGCGCTCGGCCGACATCACCACCGCGATAGCTGCGCCATCCGACATCTGCGACGAATTTCCGGCCGTGGTCACGCCCTTTACGTGGAAGGCGGGCTTGAGCGCGCCCAGAGCTTCCAGCGACGTATCGGCGCGCGGACCCTCATCCCCCTTAAAGCTGATTTCCTGCTTCTTCGGCTTCGACCCATTCGGCGTCGTGAAGGTCACGGGGACAGCAACGATCTCGTCTTCGAACTTGCCCGCGGCAATCGCGGCGAGCGCCTTCTGATGGCTGCGCAGGGAGAACTGATCGCACTGCTCGCGCGTAATCCCGAAGCGCGACGCAACCCGCTCCGCCGTCAGGCCCATCGACAGATAAGCCTCCGGATAATGATCGACCAGCCATGGATTGGGCGAAATCTTATTCCCGCCCATGGGAATCATGGTCATCGATTCCGTTCCGCCCGCGACCATCACCTCGGCTCCGCCGCTCATAATGCGCTCGGCCGCCATGGCAATCGCCTGCAGACCAGAAGAACAGAAACGATTGATAGTCACCGCCGACACGTCGACCGGCAGCCCGGCGCGCAGCGAGGCGATGCGGGCGACGTTCATGCCCTGCTCGCCCTCAGGCATAGCGCAGCCCAGAATGACGTCTTCAATTTCTTTATAGTTTGAACCGGGATCAAGTTGCGGCACGCGATCGAGCGCGCCTTTGATCGCTACCGCGGCCAGTTCATCAGGACGCGTAGCCCGCAGCGTGCCTTTATAAGCGCGTCCCACAGGAGTGCGCACGGAAGAAACAATGATGACTTCTCGCATGGTCTAATTTTACTCCGGAGGACGGTGAGTGCGCGGAGATTGGAAAAGTGCGCATGATAGGCGCGCGATGGAGGCACTCTTGATTGCTGTTAACTTGTCTTCGACTCTGACTCTTGGACTCTGACTCTTGAGAGTTCAGGCGCTAATTACCTTTTGGCTGGTTGACCCCCCTTGGTGCGATCTTTTGGAGGAATTAAAACGGACGGACCGTCTCACAGAGGGCAACCGCCTCGGCTGCTCCGCGAGCGCAGCCCGCCCGTTCTCCATTGAGCCTTCAGGACTTAGTGAAGAGAAACGGCCTTGCCGATTAGACACCGGGGGCGGTCGTCGCGACGCGCCCCCATTCGAGGTGCAGCTTGTCCCAACAGGCCTATTGCGCCTGGAGAGTCTCGATATACTTGGTAAGGTTGGCAATACGTTGCAGTACTTCGGTCTCGTGCCCTGCGCTCATATTCCAAAACAGAGATCCCCATACCGGCATGTCTTTAGAGCCGTGCGCGGGAACATCGACTTCTCCCCGAATTGCCGCTTCCACTTGCAGCGACGGATATTTCCCGCCATTCAGCCGGCTGAGCGTCGTCAGGTTGGTTGCCGGAGTTTTCAAAGCAGTGGCGGCCGGTCCTGCACCTTTGCCGTCGGTGCCATGACAAACCGCACAATAATTGTCGTACATTTCTTTGCCCGAAGTCGGCGAAGTCGCCTTCACCGGCACATGTTTGATGGTCTTTTCGGGTTGACTCTGCGTTGGATTTTGCGCGGCGACCATCATTGTGCATACGATCAGCGCGGTGAGTATTATGATCGATTTTTTTATCGACATTTTCCGTCTCCTTATGGATCTAAACCTTCTTCTGCAGTTGTTGCAATAATTCGTGAAACCTATTCAGTTCCGACCTTCCATCCCTTGCCATAGCGTGCGATCGCAATTGTCGATTTCGTGGGCCCCGCGTTGTAGAAATCGACCTGATATTTATTGATCAGGTTTTGACGCTCCCAGAGATTGAAATTTTTCACCAGCGTGCCGCCCGCATCGAAAACATTGCCCAGTTGATTGGGAACCCATTTCCAGTTGTATTCGACCGTCGCATTGTTCACTCCCACCATGGTGACGCCCGCGACACCGACAAACTGCCGGTAAGCGATCGGCGCTTCATACAAGAAAGTGCCGTCCTTCTCTTGCGTTTTCTTGAAGCCCGGTACGGCGGCCAGCAGGCGCTCGCCCGCCGGCGTGATCGTCACGGCCGTGCCACTTCGCGCCGCTTTTGCTAACTTCACGATCCCGGCTTTTTCCAGTAACCGATAGTTAGGATCGGCCGGATTGTCCTCGGCGCTCGCTTTCACCAGGCCAACATGAAAGTGGATCACTGCCGGGCCCTGTGCCTGCAGCGCAGCCGTCACGATCGCGCTCGCCTCCGTCGCGGTCACGGGAGTCTTCGCCCGTACTTGAAATATCAAATAGCCCGCCAGGCCCACTATGCCTGCGACCAGACACAGCATAAGCAGGAGCGGTAAGAATGATGACCGTCGTTCCATTTCAACTTCCGCTTCAAACATGACAGCCCCCTTATTGCGCAGCCGGAATCATGTATCTGTTTTATTGTTAGCTGCTATCAGTTTTATTGCTGTGATCGGCCGCACATTCGATTGTTCACCGCACTCCCTTGTATCCCGTTCCCACGGAAGTAATTCCTGATCGCTTTACGTCATGCTGGCAAGCTCCTGTGCGTGCCCTCACGTAGATGAGTGATGTCTGTCACAACATGGCGTGGGGGCCCTCCGGCATAATCGCGACTGTATTTAGTGGTGAGTTCATCATCTGGAGCGTAAACATCCCATGCCAAAGGGACGAGTCTCAATCGTCGTTGAGCGCTGTAAAGCCTGCGGTTTCTGCGTGGAATTCTGTCCCTCTCACGTGCTGGCGCTCTCTTCTGCTTTCAATTCCAAGGGCTACCATCCTCCTCACGTAGTGCATCCGGACAAGTGCTCCGGCTGCGACCTGTGTGGAATGTACTGCCCCGATTTCGCGATCGCTGCCAGCAAGACCGACGCTAAAAAAGCGGCCAGCCCGGCAAAGGTCGTTACGGCCAAGGAAGGTACCAAATGAAGGCTGACCCTCGTGGCGTTCTAACCGGTATACATTTCATGGACGGCGACCACGCCTGCTGTGAAGGCGCATTAGCCGCCGGCAGCCGTGCCGCCGCCGGCTACCCTATCACTCCCTCGACCGAAGTCGTCGAGCGGTTCGCCTCGCGCGTTCCGACCGTAGGCGGAGTTTTCATCCAGATGGAAGACGAACTAGCCGCCTCCATCACCTTGCAAGGCATGGTGTGGGCAGGAGCCAAGGCTTTTACCGTGACCTCAGGCCCAGGCTTTTCGCTGATGATGGAACACATCGGATACGCGGCCATGACCGAGACGCCTTGCGTCTTCGTCGATGTGCAGCGCGGAGGCCCTTCCACCGGCCTGCCCACGCTCCCTGCGCAAGCGGACATGCAGCAGGCGAAGTGGGGATCGCACGGCGACTACGAGATCATCGCCCTCTGCCCGAATTCTCCACAAGAATGCTTCGACCTGACCATCAAGGCCTTCAACCTGGCCGAAGAATACCGCGTGCCGGTCATGTTCATGATGGACGAATGCGTAGGCCACATGAGCGAGAAGGTAGTTATCCCTCCCGCCGACGAGATCGAAGTAACTCCGCGCCGCCTTACTCATAAGTCGGTAGAAAGTTATCTTCCTTATGGCACCAACGGCGACTTAGTCCCGGAGATGGCCCACGCTGGAGATGGATATAACTTCCACGTTACCGGACTGACGCACGACGAGCGTGGCTATCCCAACATGACGCTGCCGGTGCAGGACAAGCTGGTGCGCCGCCTGCGCGACAAAATCATCAACGCCACCGACCGCATCTGCATGTTCGAGGAAGAAAAGCTCGACGACGCCGATGTGGTGGTCGTCTCCTACGGCATCACCTCGCGCGTAGCACAGCGCGCTATTGAGGCCGCACGCGAACGCGGGCTGAAAGTCGGCAAGCTGCGACTGATCACCGCTTGGCCGTTCCCCGACAAAAAGATTAGCGACCTGGCTGCGAAGATCAAGGCATTCGTAGTCCCTGAGCTCAATCTCGGCCAGATGGTGCGAGAGGTGCAGCGAGCCGCCAATGGACAGGCCAAGACCATCTCCGTGCCCCACGCCGGCGGCGGAGTTCATAACCCCGATGACATTCTGAAGGTAATTGTGGAGGCTGCTCGATGAGCGACAACGGTAACTGCAACTCCAACTGCAACGATAATGAAGATCTCGAGCTGACCAACGATCTCGTGAATCTGGAACTCGACTCGGTCGTCAATCCTGTCGAGAAGTTCCTGCGCAGTGACCGCGTGCCCCACATCTGGTGCCCCGGATGCGGCATCGGCACCACGGTCAACTCCTTCGCCCGCGCCTTGATCGAATCGAAAATTGACCTGGGTTCGCTGGCGCTGGTCTCCGGCATCGGATGCACCGGACGCGTGGCGGGCTATGTGAAGCTTGATTCCTTCCACACCACGCACGGACGCGCCATTCCCTTCGCCACCGGCCTGAAGCTGGCGAATCCGAAGTTGAATGTCGTTGTCTACTCTGGCGATGGCGACCTTTCCGCCATCGGCGGCAATCATCTGATCCACGCCGCGCGCCGCAACCTCGACATCAAAGTTATCTGCGTCAACAACCTGATCTACGCGATGACTGGAGGACAGACCGCGCCAACCACGCCCGATCACTCGACTACGTCGACGAATCCTTACGGTGTATTCGAAGCCAGTTTCAATCTGCCGCACCTGGTCGAAGCCGCAGGCGCCGTCTACGTGGCGCGCTGGACCACCTTCCACGTGCGCCAGTTGTCGAAGGCGATCAGCGAGGCCTTCAACAAGAAGGGCTTTTCGTTTATCGAAGTCATCTCGCCCTGCCCCACGCTCTATCAGCGCCGCAACAAGATGGGCGACGGACTCGAAGCTATGAAGTTCTACAAAGAAAAGAGCAAAGTCCGCCACGGCGCGCCCACCCGGGAAGTGGGCATGACGATGACCGGAGACATCATTGTCGGCAAATTTGTCGACATCGAACGTCCCGACTATCAAACCATAATGAAAGCGCAATTCCACGAATCGCTAGGCGAAAGATACGTCGAGCAAACGGAGATGGTATGCAGCTAACAGAAATTCGTGTAGCCGGCTTCGGCGGTCAGGGAGTGATCCTCTCCGCTATCGTGTTAGGCAAGGCAGCCTCGATTTATCAGGGAGGCTTCGCCACCATGACCCAGAACTTCGGCCCGGAGGCGCGCGGGGGCGCCTGCAGCGCGCAGTTGGTGATCTCCGATTCGCCCGTGCTGTATCCCTATGTCACCAAGCCCGACATCAGCGTCATCATGTCGCACGAGGCCTACGTTAAATTCGGCAACGAGATGAAAGAGGGCGGCATCCTCATCGTCGAGCAGGATCTGGTCCAGGTGACGAACAGCAGTAATGCGGGCCAGATCTACAGCATCCCCGCGACGCGCATCGCCGAAGAACTGGGCAAGCGCATGGTGCTGAACTCGGTGATGGTAGGCTTCTTCACCGCTGTAACTCATCTGCTGGAGCCCGAGGCTGTCCGCAAAGCCGTAGCCGATTCGGTCCCGGCCAACTTCCGCGACCTGAACCTGAAAGCCTTTGACAGAGGCCTCGATTACGGAATCAACGCCCTGACCGCGAAGACCAACCCGGAAGACGAAAAGTTGCAGATGCAGTACGCGCCAGAATAGATAGAAGGTCAAAGTCGTAGCCCAAAAACGACCGATCAACCAAAGATGGGTGCCCCATTTCTGCGCGTCCTTTGCGCAGAAGTGGGATTCCACAAAATTCTCCCGCATGGGATTTTTTGACTTTGTCTTGAAGGAGCGCGGCGTCAGCCGCGTCGCACCTAGCCCTCATAACCAAAAATAGAACGATGGGCGCCCCATTCCTGCGCGTTCTTTGCGTAGAAACAACTTTAAAGCGGTTATGTCGGGCAAACCTCCCGGCGCTGTTGAATTAAAAAGGCTGGGCTGGGCCGAGGCGGCTTCTAAAGTAAAACGGGCCCTTTCGGGCTCCTCTCTAATGTGGTATAACAGTTATACTCATGCGCTTCGATTTCGATGAGCGCAAGAGTGAGCGCCTGAGGGCGAACCCGAGAAGAACTATCGGGTTCGAAGAGGTACGGGAGGTTTTTTCCCACGTACTACCTCGACCAGCGCTCCGATTGGCCCGAACAATACCGCGCCATCGGCTGGGTAGGAGAGCAGTTGTACGCTGTTATTTTTGAAATCCGGGAGGACGAGGACGGCGAATACTACCACCTCGTCACTCTCTGAAAGGCCACGAAACAGGAGCAGCAACTCTATGAAGAGCACTCGTAAGTCGGTTAAGCCAATGCCGGCAGAAACCATCGCTCGCCTTGCGGAGCGGGGATGCGACGTGTCCCGCTTCTTCACCAACACCGGACGCATGATGGCGCCAATACAAAGGGTGAATGTTGACCTTGCGTCGGGCATGTTGGCAGAACTGGATAGAGCCGCCAAAGAGCTAAACATCAGCAGGCAAGCAGTCATCAAAACTCTGATACGACAAGCGCTCGATCAGCAGTATCTTGCCAGAGGCACTCGCCGCTCGGCTAAGCGAAGATAGAATCCCCGCGATTCCCGCCGATTGCAAGAATATATTTTCAGAACCACCGCGCCGAAGGCACCGCCGCGCTCGGCTGCGTAGCAGCCAGGCAAGAAGCGCAAAGCGTGCGTTCCTTCAGATCGATCCACTCCACGGCGTGCGAGGGGGCCATGGCACAACTGTAGTCCTGGCAATGCGTCAGGCTGAGCGTGTGGCCGATCTCATGGACCGCTTCCTTGATCACGCGGTGACGATAGATCTGCGCATCGGCCGGGAGGCCGTAAAACTCCTGGCGCAGCCGGTGGGCGGAGACTACGGCGCACGGGCCTCCCATCTGCGCCTCGCCGAAAACGAAGGTGAGAATCGGGATGTAGAGATCGACCGAGGCCACTCCCAGCATTCGCCACGAGTCATCGGCCAGAAAACTGTGCATGCGATGTAGAATTTCCGACGAATGATACTGCTGCCGCTCCCCGTGATATGCGAACTCGGGATCCAGCCGCACCGGCAGCACCTGGCAGCGCACGCAAAACGTTGTTTCAATGACCGGCCGTAACTCCTTCAGCAGCCCTTCATCGACGTTCCCGATCGGCAAAAGATGGAGCAGTTTCATGAAATCAGCTATCAGCTATCAGCTCTCAGTTAAGTCACAGAATGACAACTGACAACTCCACTGCAGCTTTACCGCGTTTCGACCGGAGTCCGCGTCCAGCCGTATTTTTTCAGCTTGTGATAGAGCGTGACCCGGTCAATATCGAGAATGTCGGCGGCGTGGCTCTGATTGCCTCCACACTCTTCGACGACGCGCAGAATATGGGCCCGCTCCATATCTTCGAGCGTCT
The DNA here is from genome assembly GCA_963775845.1 of uncultured Acidobacteriaceae bacterium. Taxonomy (GTDB): domain Bacteria; phylum Acidobacteriota; class Terriglobia; order Terriglobales; family Acidobacteriaceae; genus Acidiflorens. The sequence continues at coordinate 581,610 of CAVZKN010000004.1, forward strand.
TGCTCGACCCGTTCGAGTTGGCCTGAGCCTTGAAGATGAAATCGCGCTCCTGCAGTTCCGGCTCCTGGCCAACTACCATGGCGCGCTCGACCGCGTTTTCGAGCTCGCGAATATTGCCCAGCCAGGGCTGCTGTTGCAGCAGGTTCATCGCCGCCGGTGAGACGCGGTTCATGCGTTTATTCATCGCCAGCGAAAACTTGCGAATGAAGTGATCGACGAGAATTGGAATGTCTTCGCAGCGTTCGCGCAAAGGAGGAAGCTGAATGCTGAAGACATTCAGCCGGTAGAAAAGGTCGGGACGGAACTTGCCCTCTTCGATCAGCTTCTCCAAATCCTTATTAGTGGCGGCAATGCAGCGGAAGTCGACCTTGATCGTCTGATTGCCGCCAACGCGCGTGATCTCGCGCTCCTGCAGCACGCGCAGCAGGTCGGTCTGAGTCTTGAGCGAGATGTCGCCAATCTCGTCAAGAAACACCGTTCCACCTTCGGCAATTTCGAACTTGCCCTTCTTGCGATATTGCGCGCCCGTGAACGCGCCCTTCTCGTGGCCGAAGAGTTCACTCTCGAGCAGCGTTTCGGTTAATGCCCCGCAGTGAATGGCGACCAAAGGGTGAAATCTTCGCGGACTGGCATGATGAACGGCGCGTGCCACAAGCTCCTTCCCAGTTCCGCTCTCACCGGTAATCAGAACCGTCGCGTCGGTAGGCCCAACCGTTTCGATCGCGTCAAATACCTTGCGCATCGGCCCACTCTGCCCGACCATATCTTCTGGTCGAGCGACCTCGGCAACCGTCTCGCGCAGCAGAACGTTCTCCTCGTCTGCACGTTTATGCGCCAGCGCTTTCTTGATGAGGTGCGAGATTTCATCCGGGTCGAGCGGCTTGGTCACGTAGTCGTAAGCGCCATTCTTCAGCGCCGCGACCGCGGTTTCGACCGAAGCATAACCGGTCATCATGATCACGGTCAGGTCAGGATCGATCTCGTGCATGCGCCGCTGCAACTCGATACCATCCGTGCCATGCATCTTGATATCGACCAGCGCAGCGTCCCAGCGATGTTGGGCCAGAAGGGTCAGCGCGTCGTTGGCGTTCTCGGCCGTGCCGACGTCATAGCCTTCTTCGTGAAACCATTTGTCGAGCGAGTCGCGCACGCTGAGTTCGTCGTCAACGACCAGCAACCTCGCTTGAGTGATCGGTTGTGTGCTCATATTCCATTACCTCGTCTTGATTCCATTACCTCGTCATCGCGGCACTTCCCGCGCCGGCAGTAGCCAGCACGGTGTCCGCGGTTTGAGTGGGCAGGGTGATCGTGAACGTCGTGCCCTTGCCCAGTTCCGAATCGACCTTAATGTTGCCGTTATGCCGCTCCACAATGCCGCGAGCGATCGCCAATCCAAGGCCGACTCCGTGTTCACTTTCCTTCGTCGTCAGGAAAGGCTCGAAGATGTGCGGCAGTATGTCGGGAGCGATGCCGGTGCCATCGTCGCGTACCGTAATTTCGATTTCGTGGCCATCGTCGTGCAGCCCGCTCCCGATCCAGAGATTGCCCCCGCGCGGCATGGCGTCGATGGCGTTGATAATTAATGCTATGAAGACTTGTTCCATTTGCGCCGGGTCGCAGGGCAGATGCGGGAGATCGCTCGCCAGATTTAATTGCAGCTCGACCTGGCGCAGCTCCAGTTGATGGCGCACCAGAAGCAGGGAGCGATCGATCACAGCATTCAGATTGGTGACCTGCACATTCATCGGCGAGGTGCGCGAAAGCGACAGCAGGTTCTTGATGAGGTCGCCGCAGCGCCGGCTCTCGGTGGCGATCAACTCCAGGCACTGCATCGCCTCTTCCCGCTTTTCATGCGCGGTTTGGCCGGTCCCCACCCACTTCCGCAGCAACTTGGCGTAGGTCAGAATGCCGGAGAGCGGATTGTTGACCTCGTGCGCCACCACCGCCGCCATTTTTCCGATCGACGCCATTTTTTCGACGTGCAGCACGTGATCGTGCGCGCGCTTGAGTTCCGCCGTCTTTTGTTCGACGCGGTCTTCCAGGGTCTTGTTCCAAGTGACAATCTCTTCATGCGCCGCGCCTAATTGCAGGCTCATGTCGTTGAAGGAGCGTGCCAGGTCACCTACTTCGTCGTGCGATTCCACCTCGATCTGGTAGCCAAGTTCTCCTTGCGACAGATGTTCGGTGCCGTGGATCAGCGCTTTGATCGGGTCGCCGACGACTTGCCAAATGAAAAGGAAACTCAAAAATCCCACAGCCAGCAACGCTCCCCCCGTGAAATACAGCATGAGCGAACTGCTGACCGCGAGCTGCGTGTCGGCCTTGGCCAGCGAGAGGTCGGTATCGAGCACCCCCAGAACTTGCTGGCTTGCCGGATGCGCGTGACATTCGGCGGTCGAACAGCTGGGCTGATTTTCGATGGGAGTGATTATTCCCAGCACGCGCTGCCCGCCCTCTCCCCGATAAATGCGAAAGCGGTCGGGACGATTGAGCCGCGCCAGTGGCTGCGACTGGTTGTGGCAGCCATAGCAGGCCTCGGCCTTCTTGTCGACGACGTGGCTTACCTCGGCAACATCGGAGGAGTAACCGATTCTCCCCTCCTGATCGAAGATCCGCACCTTGACCATGCCCGGTTCGTCGGCCATGGTGCGGATGGCGTGGTAGAGCCCCTCGCGATCATTTCGCAGCATGTAATACGTCGTGCTGCGGTTGATCACATCGCTGACGCGCTCCGCGCTCGCCAGCGTGGCTGACTCAAGATCCTGGCGGTGCAATTGGATATTCAGATATCCCAACAGCCCGAATACGGCTACCATCACCGCCAGCAAATACCCGATCAATTTCGCGCTGATGCTATGCGTCAGCCGTTTCCATCCACGATCGACTCGAGTTGGTTCAGTCTCCCGCATGATCCAGCACCGGTGAAGCCAAGGTGCGTCCGACCGGCGCTTCGTTGCGCAAGCGCGGGTGCACTGCATGTTCTTCCTCGGAGAAGATGGGCAGATACTTCACCGCTACTCCGAATCCGGCAAAGCCGAGCGCGATGATCATGAGTGTGATGGAGAACTCGGTCCACTTCGGAACGTAATGGTGCCCAACATAAGTCTCAAATCCGATAAGAGCAATATTGAGCCGGTTGGTGATGAATCCGAGCACGGTGAAGATCGACGCCAGATACAGCCACTGTGGCGACAGCCGCGCTTTTTTGAAACTAAGTATGGTCATCGGAATGACGAAGGTTAGCGCCAGCTCCAGCCACAGGAAGTAAGCTTCATAGCTCGGCCTGAAGATCTGCCGTAGCAGTCCGCGATGCAAGTAATCTTCAAAGCGGAGCAGTAAGTTGACCCAGAGTGCCACCAGCAGAGCGCCGCCCAGAGTAACCAGCACAGGAAGTTCGAGTTGACGCCCGAAAGCTTTCGCGCTCTGTGTCGATTCGAAGATCGTCATCGCCAGACCAACCGCAATCGCCGAGGCGAAGAAGAAGAACGGTAGCGCCGGCGTATACCAGAACGGATGCAGCTTGCTCGGCATGATCAGATACAGCGATCCGAGTGAACTCTGGTGCAAAGTCGAAAGCAGAATGCCGCCCACGATCAGCACCGGATAAATTGCTTTGATCCACTTAATCGGAGTCGCCCAGTGCAGAGCCTCGAATACGTTCGGCAGAAATTCAAAGAAGAGGATGGTGGTGTAAGTCATGACGCACATGCCCACCTCGAACATCACCGAGTGCGGGTTCATATAGATCATCTGGTGCCAGATGTACCAGGGACGCCCCAAATCGAACAGCAGTCCAACAATAAAGAGAAGATAGCCGAGGAACGCTGTCAGCACTGCCGGGCGCACAACCGCGTGCAACCGCTCCACATTGAAGAGGTAAACGGCGCCCACCATGCAAAAGCCGCCCGCCGCCAGCATCACGCCGCACAGGCAGTCAAAGCCGATCCACAGTCCCCAGGGAAACTGGTCGGTCATGTTTGAGACCGCGCCCAGCCCCCGGAAATAACGAACATAGGAGGAGTAGAGGCCGAGGGCCATGATCACCAGAAATACAACTCGCCAGAAAGTCAGTTTGATTTTCATTGTCCACTCCCGTTCTTTTTCTTTTTGTCTGCTGCCTCGGCGGCGGCTACTTCGTCGCGGCGATGCGAAACCCAGTAAATGCCGCCCAGCGCTAATGTCCATACCGGGATGAAGTCTGGAATCTTTTCCATCACGCGGCCGGTATATTCGGGCATGGGAGTTTCGCCGATCTTGGCGGACGCCGGATAACCGTAGTTCTCGACTGGAACGCTGGAGAGAATAAAGACCGAAGTCCCGCCGACTTCGTTCAGACCGTAGATTTGCGGCAGATAAGTGGATGGATTCTGCGCGATGCGGTCCTGCGCTTCCTTGATGAGCGCGTAGCGCTCGCCGAACTTGGTCGCGCCCGTCGGGCAGATTTCAGCGCAGGCCGTCTGCTTGCCCGCCGCCACGCGATCGGGACACATAATGCACTTGCGCACCCGCGGATTCAGCGACTGCCATTCGTACTTAGGCTGGCGAAACACGCAAGCCACCATGCAATATCGGCAGCCGATGCACTTCCACACGTCATATACCACCGGACCAGCCGCGGTTTTATGAAACGCGCCGACCGGGCAAACCGATGCGCAAGCCGGCTTCTCGCAATGCATGCACAGCCGGCGCATGAACTTGTCTTCCTTGGTGAGAACGACTGTATACTTGTGCGCCGATTGCTCTGTCTCGGCGGCTATCGTGTCGTTATAGGTAAGCTTGTTTTGCTCCGCGCAGGCACCTTCGCATTGTTTGCAGCCGATGCACATTGTCGCGTCATAAAGGATTGCCTTGCTCATTGGAATTACTCCTCGTGGTTCTCTTTCCCACGCAGGACGTGCGTTCCGATGGAATATATGAGGTATGAGTGCGTTTCAACGGAACTGGCGTGGGAAATATAGAACGGGTTCGTGCTCCTGCTAAGTAAGAACCGGGTCCGGAGAATTGCTCCGAACCCGGGCCGGCTGTTTCTTCGAGAAGTGCGACTACGAAAGAAGATTTCCAGCTGGCTGCGAATCGGCTAGGAGTCCGATCCTCCCTGATTAAGCTGAACGTCTTCATTTTCGTGTTGGTCCTTATCGCCTTCGTTCGCGGCCCGCCTATTCAGTGGCGCGGCCAGCGCGCATGTAAAACAGCTTCTAAGTGCAACTGACTTCAACGTCTGCTTCCGATCCTTACTACTTCGACAGGGTGCGTACGTAGGTAACGATGGCTTTCGCGTCGTCAGCGGCCAGGCCCTTTACCGGAGCCGGGTGCTTCGCTGTTCCCGTGATCGCCGCGGCAAAATCGGCATCGGACTTCGCTTTTACGTCGCCAGCAATGAGGCTTGGAGCTTTCATCGCGGGTTTGCCCGCGGCATCGGCGCCATGGCAGGCTGCGCACTTTGCTTTATAGAGAGCGGCGCCGTCTTCAGCCCAGGATAGATTGGGGATCAGGATGAACATGGCTACCGCGATGATCATTACCGTCATTACCAGTTTCGAGGTCTTCATGATTTCGTTTCTTCTCCTTGGATAGTTTTATGACTCGATTAAGCTGATGGTTCTTCCACACTCGTAAAATCTGTTGCGAAAGTACTCACCAGGCACCGCCAAATACGAAAAACGTAAACAATTGCAGCACTTGAAAAGCGTTACAGTTGTGAGTTTCAATGGTTGAGCCAGTCGCCGCAGTGACGAGTATCACCCTGAATGGTGACTTCACCGGGGCATGTTCATTCAGCGAAAGTTACATTGCCATCTCAGGTCACCGAAATAGGTGACTGCAGTCACAGTATCGCCCGCCAAGAGAGCAGAGAATCTCGATTAGCAGCGAGGTGTACTATGCCCATCCTCTTGATGGCTCTGCTCGCGTTATTGATATTCGGCCTTATCGGAGTTTTGCTGACAACCGCGGTCTGTCTGGAGCATTCCAAGCGCTCCCACTCGGCGAAAAATGAACCTCCTCACCCCGTGACAGCTGGTCCTGTTCATTCCCTTCATCCGAAAAGTTGATTGACGAAGTTCGCGCGGCGGCGGCGCGACCGTCACCATCCGTCCGCAAAGGAGAACTCTTGTGAGCACGCTTGTGTTGGAAAAGACAAAGCAGGCCGATCTTGCTGGTCCTGGGATTGGCAACTACAAAGAACTGGAAACAATTCTTCCGCGTGATTATCGTTCCTTACTAACTCCCAAAGAAACGCAACAAGCTATCTTCCAGGTGAAGCGTTATATCGCCGATAACCTGTGCAAAGAACTGAACCTGATGATGGTCGAAGTGCCGCTCATCGTCGATGTGGAGAGCGGCGTCAACGACATGCTCGATCGCGACGGATCGCGCACGCCAGTCCAGTTTCATATCTCCAACGATCGCAACCTGCATCCGGTGGATGCTCAGGTCGTGCAAGCGGCGACAAAATGGAAACGCATGGCGCTCAAGGAATTTGACTGTCAGGTAGGCGAGGGAATCTGCACCGACATGCGCGCCGTTCGCAAGGACTATTTCCTCGATCACGACCATTCCGCCTATGTCGATCAGTGGGATTGGGAGCGTGTCATCAATCCCGCACAACGCAATCTCGAATTTCTCAAGCTGGTGGTCAGCCGGATCTGGAAGGTGATTGTAGGAGCCGAAAAGTTCGCGCAATCGCTGTTTCCGCAACTGCGGGATAAAGACGGGCGCTATCCGAATCTCCCCGAGGAATTGACCTTCCTGCACGCCGAAGAGCTTCTCCACATGTATCCCGACCTGCCGCGCAAGCAGCGAGAAACGGCGGTGCTGCAGAAGTATCCGGCGGTCTTCATCATCGGTATCGGCTGGCCCCTGAAGGATGGTTATCCGCACGAGATGCGCGCCGCCGATTATGACGACTGGGTCACCGGCACCCGCGACCAGACCGGTAAAGACACGCACGGGCTGAATGGAGACATTCTGGTCTGGAATCCAGTGACGCAACGTCGCCACGAACTGACGTCAATGGGCATCCGTGTAACCGCTGAGACCCTAAAACAGCAGCTTACGATGTCGAAGCAACTCGACTTCATGCAACTGCCCTACCACCAGGCGATCCTGAACAACCAGATTCCACTCTCGGTCGGCGGAGGCATCGGCCAGTCGCGCACACTAATGCTGTTACTTCGCAAAGCGCATCTAGGAGAAGTCAGCGTAACCGTATGGCCGAAGGTGTTGAAAGAGATGTGCGCGAAGAAGAATATCTTAGTGTTGGAGTAACTGGTGTAGTGGGATAACTAAGGTGTATGGGGAGAGAATTACAAGGGGGCAGTCGACCAATGCGACTGCTCCCTTGTGATTTAAAGTATTAACCCTTAATCCCTCGGAGTGGCAGCTCTGTTGGAATCGCCGCCCCCGTCAGATGACTCTTCACCGCCGCCGCCAGCCGCCGTATGCCTTCGCGGATCTGCTCCGGAGCGGCATTTGAGAAGTTCAGCCGCATGTGCCGCGAGCCTTCGCGCCCATCATTGGCGTAGAAAGAATCTCCCGGCACGAAGGCCACGTTCTGCTCGAGCGCCGACTTGAAAATTGCCTGCATGTTCAGTCCCTCGGGCAGAGTTACCCACAGAAACAGCCCACCCTGGGGATGAGTCCACGTGACCTCGGCAGGGAAGTATTCCTGCAGCGCCGCCAGCATCACGTCGCGCCGCTCGCCATAAATTTTCCGAATCAGTTTGACGTGCTTGTCGAGGAACCCATCGCGCGCGACTTCGTAGGCGACGAACTGCGTAAAGGTCGAGGTGTGCAGGTCGGCGCCCTGCTTCAGTTGCGCCAATTTGCTGATGACCTCGGGAGGAGCGACGATCCATCCCAAACGCAACCCGGGTGCAAGCGTCTTCGAGAACGTGCTCAGGTAAATGACGTTGCCGATCGAATAGCCATCGTCGCGGCGCAGGTTCTCGCGATCGAGCACGACGAGCGAAGGAAGATGTTCGCCCTCATAACGCAACTGCCCATAAGGATCGTCTTCAACAATCGGAACGCCGTATCTCTCCGCCAGCAGTACCAGTTCGTGCCGGCGTCCTTCCGATAACGTCGTGCCCGCCGGATTCTGGAAGTTGGGCAGCACGTACATGAACTTCACACCCGAACGTAGCGGGCTTTCGAGCAAGTTGGTGCGCAGGCCGTTTTCGTCGATGGGGACGGATTCATACTCCGCGCCATACACATTGAAAGCCTGCAACGCGCCGAGATAAGTGGGAGCCTCAACCAACACGCGATCTCCGCGATTGATAAAAAGCTTGCCAATCAGGTCCAGCGCCTGCTGCGAGCCCGAAGTGATCAAAACGTTTTCGAGCTTGGCCTTGATTCCATAGCGCTGCATGTTGTTGGCAATCAGCTCGCGTAGCGGACGATAACCTTCGGTCTCGCCGTACTGCAACGCCAGGTGCGCTTGTTCGGACAGTACTTTGTGACAAGCTTCCTCGAAGCGATCGACTGGGAAGACATCGGGAGCCGGCAGGCCTCCGCCAAAGGAGATCATGCCCGGCTTCTGTGTGACCTTCAATAATTCGCGGATTTGCGAACTGGTGATGCCCTTGGTGCGCAGCGCGTAACGAGATGCCCAGGCGGTTGACATGGAATCCTCCCGAAGTTTGGTATGGAGCGACGGGCGTCCGCGCCCGTCAGGCCGGGCGGGACGCCCGGCGTTCCACTAATGCAGATGCTAAGCGAAGCCGTCGGGCTGGCTGACGGCGCCAATGTGCGCCTGATCGTCAATAAACAGTCGCCCTGCGGTAAGCGCCTTGCGATCGATTTCCAGCAGATCGAGTTTCTTCACCTTATCTTCAAGTACGCTCAGCGCCGTACCCGACGCCAGACATTCTGTCTCTTCTAGCAGCGCGCCCATCAGCACTATGTTCGTCGCCTTGGTGGAACCAAGTTTGTCGGCAATCTCCGCCGCTGGAATCGCGATGACCTGTACCTCTGGCGCGCTGAAGTCGGCAGGAACGCTGGCGCCGTTATAAAGAATCACGCCGCCGCTAACCACTTCATGAGCAAACTTGCGCAGCGAAAATTCATTCATAGCCACCAGCACATCCGGGTGCGACACCAGCGGCGACCCGATACGCGTCTTCGACAGGCACACGTGACAATGCGCGCTTCCCGACCGCATCTCAGGACCATACGACGGCAGCCAGCTTACTTCCAGCTTTTCGCGCATGCCCATCTCAATCAGGAGTTGCCCGAGCAATAGAACGCCCTGCCCGCCAAAGCCCGCGATCTTGATCTTTACATCATGAAAGCGATGCGATGCTTTCGAATTGGAGCCATCGCGCCCACCGGCTTTAGCAGCGATTCCCAACACATCCGCCACCGGACGTTGCGGCGGTTCGTTCCCGCTCACCGGCATCTCCACACGCCGGTCGCGGAAAACATTCAACGGGAAAATCGGAATCATCTTCTCGCCAATCCACCGCCGCGCCTCCACCGGATCTTTGCCCCAGATCGTAGGACAAGGTGAAAGTATTTCCACAAACGAGAAACCCGCGCCATCCCGCTGAATTTCCAGCGCCTTGCGAATCGCCTTTCGCGCTTTCATCACGTTCTTGTTATCGGATAACGCCACGCGCTCGATATAAGTGGGAGCTTCCAACGTAGATAACATCTCCGCCATGTGGATAGGGAAACCTTCATTCGCCGGCCGCCGTCCCCAAGGCGAAGTCGTGCTTTTCTGTCCGACCAGAGTCGTGGGCGCCATCTGCCCGCCCGTCATGCCGTAAATTCCGTTATTTACGAAAAACACGGTGATCTTCTCGCCGCGATTGGCGGCATGTACGATTTCAGCCGTCCCGATCGCAGCCAGGTCGCCGTCGCCCTGATAAGAGATAACGATCCTGTCAGCCCCCGCGCGTTTAATAGCGGTGGCTGCAGCCGGAGCGCGTCCGTGCGCAACCTGTACGTTGCCCACGTCAAAATAATAGTAAGCAAAGACCGAGCAGCCTACCGGACTTACAAATACGGTCCTATCTTGCAGCCCAAGGTCCTGCAGCGCCTCGGCAATCAGCTTGTGCACCACCCCATGTCCGCAGCCCGGGCAGTAATGGGTCTGATTCTTGAGCTCCGACTTGCGCTCGAATAAGTCGTAAAAGACCGCTGAACGCGAGTGCGTCGATTCGTAGTCGGGGTTTATGAGACTGGTGTCAGCGCCCCCGCTAATTGCGAGGTTGGCATCGGACTTAGAGTCTAACTGCGCGCCCGGCTTGCCTTCTAACTTGATCTCTTGATCCGCTACTCCGATCACGCTTTCGTTTGCCATTATCGTCATCCTCTTACTACCGGATCAATGCTGAACTGGTCTCATACCGTCACGGCCATGCGTGCCAAAACCTGTTCCTGTATCTCGCGGATTGACGGGACATTGCCACCCACCCGCCCGTAAAAATCGACTGGAACCCTGCCATTCAGCGCCAGGCGCACATCTTCTACCATCTGCCCGTTGCTCAATTCGACGACCAGAACTTTTTGCACCTTCGCTGCCGCCTCGACCAGCGCCTTCGAAGGATAGGGCCAAAGCGTGATAGGCCGGAACAACCCTGCCTTCACGCCCTCTTTCCGCAAGGCTTCCACCGCCGACAGAAGGACGCGCGACACGATGCCGTAGCCGACCAGCAGTATCTCGGCATCGTCGGTGTAGCAGAGTTCGCATCGCGGCTCCGCCTCTTGCGCGCGGATGTACTTTGCCTCCATCCGCCGTTCGTGTGCTTCCAGTTCGTCGATTTCGAGATAGATCGAACTAATCAGGTTGGCCCGCGTCTCCGGTGTCCCCTTCACCGCCCAGGGTTTTTCCGGCGGCTGAATCTCAGTGTCTTCAAGATCAAGCGGCTCCATCATCTGTCCCACGAAGCCGTCCGTCAGCACGACGGCAGGATTGCGATATTTATCGGCGAGTTCGAAGGCCAGTATCGTAAGATCGGCCATCTCCTGCACCGACGCCGGAGCGAGCACCAGGTTGCGGTAGTTGCCATGGCCGCCGCCCTTCACCACGGCAAAGTAATCGCTCTGTTCGGGAGCAATGTTGCCAAGCCCCGGGCCACCGCGATTCACATCCACAATCACGCAAGGCAGCTCCGCACCCGCTAGATAAGACATTCCTTCCTGCATCAAGCTAAGTCCTGGGCCGGACGATCCGCTCATCACGCGAACGCCGGCAGCCGCAGCGCCATACACCATATTGATCGCGGCCACTTCGCTCTCCGCCTGAAGGAATGTTCCTCCGACCTGCGGAAAATAGAGCGCCGCCGCCTCGGCAATTTCGCTGGCGGGAGTAATCGGGTATCCGTAATATGCGCGGCATCCAGCCAGGATCGCGCCCTTGACCACGGCGACGTTGCCCTTACAGAGCTGGCGCATATTCGCCTCCCGCGGCCGGCGCCGCTACCTTTGGTTTTGCCTTTAGACGATAGACGGTGATTGCGCCCGGCTCCGGGCAGCAATAAAAGCAGATTCCACAGCCCGAGCAGTCATGCCCTGTGTAATGCGCCGGGTGAGCGCCGTAAGTGTTCAGCTCTGGCAGCAACTCCAGACATTTCGGCGGGCAGGAGTCAACGCAGAGCCCGCATCCCTTACACTCTTCAGTATCGATTGTGACGTTACCGCGTGCTTGGCCTGCCATGATGATGGACCTCATCGCGCGTCTTTACATTCGTTCAGGCGGAATGCGGCATCCTAACGTAATGTATGTTTTGTCCCCGCCACCGTCGATTAGAATCCTCCTCCGCATTTCGGGCGGTGACTCTACACACCTGCTCGTGTGAGGCATGTCACAGAAGAACGACCGGTCGGTCGCGGCAGGCAGCGGATTTTGATTCGGGCCCCGGATTTGCGACCAGTGGTGGAGCGAGTATAAAGTCATGGTCACAGTGAGGTTAAAGATGGATTTACGATTCGCTTTCCGGCTTTTTTGCTTTCCTGCTCTGTTTCTCCTTGTCGCGCTCCTCCCAATCTCCGCCGCGCGCGGGCAAGGCACGGCTACCCCGCAACCGGCGCAATCGCAGCCTGCGGGACCCAACCAGGGGCCCACGCTGACGACGCGTCCTCCCACCGAGCGCAGAGTCACGCTCTACGTGCAGGCAGCCGACAAATCCGGCAAGCCGGTTCGCGGGCTGCAGCAGCAAGACTTCACCATCTTCGACGACCAGCAGCCGAGGCAGATTGCCTCCTTCCAGGCCGTCGATCTGCAAGCGTCCGCTGCCTCCGTTCCTCCGCTCGAAATTGTTCTCGTCGTCGACGCCGTCAACACTACCTTGCTGGAGGTGGACTACGAGCGGGATCAGATCAGGAAGTTTTTGCTGCGCAATGACGGCAAGTTGCCCTGGCCGGTGTCGCTCGTCATCTTTACTGAGAAAGAGACGAGAATCCAGAACGCTCCCTCTCGCGATGGAAAAGCCCTGGCGGCATTCTACGAGGAATACAAGACCGGCCTGCGCTCCGCCAATGTCGATGCCGGCGGCTACTACCACGGGCAACAGCGTCTTGATGCCTCGCTCAAGGCTCTGGATTCCATCGTGAGTAACAAGAAGAAACTACCCGGCAGAAAGCTGGTTCTCTGGATCAGCCCCGGATGGCCATTGTTCCACGGACTGGATCTCCGGCTTGTCAGTAGAGACGAGGAAGGGCTCTTTACTTCGGTCGTAGCCACTTCCACCGAACTCAGGGCGGCGGGCATCACTCTCTATAGTGTCGACCCGATCGGTACGCAGGAAGCAGGCAAAAGCCGAACCAGATTTTACGAGGACTACCTGAAGCCCGTAACTTCGGCCCCCAGCGCGGTTCCTGGAGACTTAGGCTTGCAGGTGCTGGCAACGCACAGTGGTGGCCGTGTCTTGTTCGATTGGTCGCACGACCTCGCCAAATTAATCCAGGAGGCCGCCTCGGATGCCGACGCCTATTACATCCTCTCCTTCGATAGCCTGCCCGCCGACCACCCGGACGAGTATCACTCGCTGGAGGTGAAGGTTGACAAGCCGAAGGTCACAGCGCGCACGACGACCGGCTACTACGATCAGCGCTGATGCGCCGATTCGTTCCTGACTGACCTACTAATCCAATTAGCTTACCGGGTTACTCACTTGCAGTACGTGCTGCAAGCCTTTGACCGCGCGCATATACTGGGCGCGCTCGAAAGCCTGCGGATCGGGACAGCGCAGCTGGCTCATACTGCCTTGCATCTGCTGCACCGATTCATACTCGTGCTTGTCCATCCACTCCCGTACACCCTGCTCTATATAGTGAAGATGCCCGACGCCGTAGCGTAGAAGAGCCGAGCAAAGCATGGTCACGTCAGCCCCCACCATCAGCAGTTTGATGACATCTTCGGGCCCATGAACGCCGCTTGTGGCCGCCAGGTTGGCCCGAACGTGGCCAAAAAGAATGCCAATCCAGGTGAGCGGTAGACGCAGGTCCTGCGAGGTGCTGAGCAATACATTCGGTTTGATTTCCAGTTCTTCGAGATCGATGTCCGGCTGGTAGAAGCGGTTGAACAGGACCAGGCCGTCGGTGCCAATCTGATCGAGCCGCTTGGCAAAGTTCGCCAGATTGCTGAAGAAGGGACTGAGCTTGGCCGTCACCGGAATCTGTACCGACGTCTTCACTTCGCGAATGATGCTGGCATACGTATTTTCTATCTCGGAGCCAAGTATCTCGGTGTTAGTCGGAATGAAGTAAAGGTTGCATTCGATAGCATCGGCGCCCGCCTGCTCCACCTGTTTCGCATATTTAGTCCAACCGCCGAGGGTCGAACCGTTGAGGCTGGCGATGATGGGAATATCCACCGCGTCTTTGGCTTTGCGGATATGCTTCAGATACTCTTCGGGCCCGGTGTGAAATTCGCTCGAATGCGGAAAGTAAGTGACCGACTCGGCAAAGCTCTCGGTGCCGGCGTTGAGATGCAACTCCAATTCCAGCGCCTCCTTGTGCAGTTGTTCTTCAAACAAGGAGTAAAGTACGACCGCCGAAGCGCCCGCATCTTCCAGGCTGCGGATTCCGCTGATTTCCTGCGATAGCGGCGATGCGGATGCCACCAGCGGCGTGCGCAGCGGCATGCCGAGATATTTCGTGCTGAGATCCATGATGTTTCCTCGTCGTAAGTTCTATGTCGTAAATTCTATAAAGCTAACGTTATTTCGTCTTTGTGCTGCCTCACTTCAGGCTCAGTGATCCGAATCTCTGTCAGTCGGTTTTGAGTGCCAGCCGTACAGTCTCGGCCGGCTTGCCCGCTTCCGTCCGCGCCTCCGCCGAAGCCGCCGCTGGAGGTGGAACCCCCTTGCGTTGCGCCAGATATTCGTACAGCCGATAGCGAGTGTCAGCATCGTTCTGCGCTTCTTCCCACAATATCTTTGCGTCTTCCGGCTTGCTCTTCTGCAGCATCTTGAAACGGGTCTGCTGCAGCAAGAAGTCTCTGACTTTCTTAGTAGGCGCGCGCGAATCGAGCGACAGAGGATTCTCGCCCGCGCTGGTGCGTTCCGGATGATAGCGATACAACAGCCATTGCCCGGAATCCACCATAACTTTCTGGTCTGACATCGCGGTCGTCATATCGATGCCATGCGCAATGCAATGCGAGTAAGCAATAATCAGGCTCGGCCCGTTATAAGCCTCTGCCTCCAGAAATGCCTTGAGTGTATGTTCGTCCTTGGCGCCCATGGCCACGCTCGCCACGTAAACGTTGCCATAACTCATGGCAATCAGCCCCAGGTCTTTCTTCGGACCCGGCTTGCCCCCCGCCGCAAACTTGGCCACGGCCGCGCGTGGCGTCGATTTCGATGCCTGTCCGCCCGTGTTCGAATAAACCTCCGTGTCGAGAACGAGCACGTTGACGTTGCGCCCGCTCGCCAGCACATGGTCGAGCCCGCCGTAGCCGATGTCATAAGCCCAGCCGTCGCCGCCGATGATCCACACGCTCTTCTTGACCAGCATGTCGGCAACCGATAACAGTTGCTTTGCCTCCGGAGTATTCACTCCGCGCAGTTTTTCTTTCAGCAGTTCCACGCGCTGCCGCTGCTCGTAAATGTCCGACTCATCGTTCTGCTCTTTGGTCAGCAAAGCGGCGGTGAGTTCGTCGCCCACCGTATTCGCCAAACGAAGCACCAGTTCTCGCGCAAACTCCATTTGCTTGTCGATCGACAGCCGGTACCCCAGTCCAAACTCGGCATTATCTTCAAAGAGAGAATTCGACCACGCCGGGCCGCGCCCGTCGCCGTTCTTGGCCCAGGGCGTAGTCGGCAGGTTCCCACCGTAAATCGACGAGCACCCGGTGGCATTGGCGATGATCGAGCGGTCCCCAAAGAGTTGCGAAACGAGTTTCAAGTAAGGAGTTTCGCCGCATCCCGAGCACGCGCCCGAGAACTCAAACAGCGGCTCCTGAATCTGCTGCTGCCGAATGTTCCCAACCTTGATCTTCCGCCGATCAAGTTCCGGAATCTTCAGGAAGAAGTCCCAATTCTCGCGCTCCGGCTCGCGCAGCGGAGGTTGCGCCACCATGTTGATGGCCTTCAGCCGGGTCTCGCTCTTATTCTTTGCCGGACAAATATCGACGCAAATCCCGCATCCCGTGCAATCTTCCGGTGCAACTTGAATCGTGTAGTTCAGCCCCTTCCAGTCTTTATCTTTTACCTCCGTCGACTTGAAGGTCTTTGGCGCTCCCGCCAGTCCCTTCGAATCGTAAACCTTAATTCGGAGCACCGCATGCGGACACACCAACGCGCACTTGCCGCACTGAATGCAAGTCTTCGTATCCCACGCCGGAATCTCGAGCGCAATATTACGCTTCTCCCATTTCGCCGTCCCGGTAGGGAAGGTTCCATCCACCGGCAACGCGCTGACCGGCAGCGAGTCGCCGTTCCCCGCGTAGATTACGCTGAGCACATCACGCTCAAACTGCGGAGCCCCGGCAGCAAACGCAGCCGGCATTTCTGTGTGGCTCGTGATCTTATCTGGAACCGTAACTTCGAAAAGATGCGCCAGGGTTTCGTCCACGGCGCGCAGATTCTGCCGCACGATCTCGTCGCCCTTCCGGCCATACGTATAGCGAATCGACT
Organism: uncultured Acidobacteriaceae bacterium; assembly: GCA_963775845.1. Taxonomy (GTDB): domain Bacteria; phylum Acidobacteriota; class Terriglobia; order Terriglobales; family Acidobacteriaceae; genus Acidiflorens. Next base: position 597,695 of record CAVZKN010000004.1, read on the forward strand.
CGCGAATTGCTTCAATCGCCTGCTCCCGCGGCAGCACCTTCGAGATGGCGAAGAAGCAGGTCTGCAGAATCGTATTCATGCGCGAGCCCATCCCCGTGTCCCGCGCCACCTGGTAAGCGTCAATGACGAAGAAGCGCGCCTTCTTGGCGATCAGCTGCCTCTGCACCTCGCGCGGCAACTGGTCCCAGACCCCATCCTTATTAAAAGGACTATTCAGCAGGAACACCCCGCCCTCGACCAACGCGCTGAGCATGTCGTAGCGCTCCAGAAAAATCCACTGGTGGCAGGCCACGAAGTTAGCTTTCGAAACCAGATAGCTCGATCGAATCGGCTGCGGCCCGAAGCGCAGGTGCGAAACCGTCATCGCGCCCGATTTCTTCGAGTCATAAACGAAATACCCCTGCCCGTAATTGTCTGTATTTTCTCCGATGATCTTGATCGAATTCTTGTTCGCGCCCACCGTTCCGTCCGCGCCCAATCCGTAGAACATGGCGCGCACCACGCTGTCCGGCTCAATCGAGAAGTTCGCATCGTAATCCAGACTCGTATGGCCAACGTCGTCGTGAATCCCGACCGTGAAGTGATCTTTAGGCCGAGCCGCAGCCATGTTGTCATACACCGCCTTGACCATGGCCGGAGTAAATTCCTTGGACGAGAGGCCGTACCGCCCGCCAATAATTTCCGGAGCGACTTTCAGCGTTCCATACCCCAGCGAGATCCCCTCGTGAATGCCATTGACGATATCCAGATAAAGCGGCTCCCGACCCGCGCCCGCCTCTTTTGTTCGATCGAGCACCGCAATCTTCTTCACCGAAGCCGGAAGCGCCTCGATAAAATGCTTCACCGAGAAGGGCCGATACAGACGCACCTTCAGCAGCCCAACCTTCCCGCCCGCCTGATTCAAGTAATCAACCGTCTCGTGCGCCGTCTCCGCCCCGGAGCCCATCATCACAATCACGCGCTCAGCATCGGAAGCCCCGACATAATCGAACAGCCGATAAGACCGTCCCACGCGCGCGGCGAACGCGTCCATCACGCCCTGTACCTTGTCCGCGCAAGCGTCGTAGAAAGGATTGCAAGCCTCACGCGCCTGAAAGTAAACATCGGGATTCTGCGCCGTCCCCCGCAGCACCGGATGATCTGGCGACAACGCCCGCTGCCGGTGCTCCGCCACGCGGTCCATATTGATCAGCGCATGCATGTCGTCTTCCGTCAGCAACTCAATCTTGTTGACCTCATGCGAAGTCCGGAATCCATCAAAGAAATGCAGAAAAGGAATCCGGGTCTCGAGCGTGGCCGCATGCGCGATCAAGGCCAGGTCCATCGCCTCCTGCACCGAGTTCGACGACAGCATTGCAAATCCAGTAGTGCGGCAGAACATCACATCCGAATGATCGCCAAAAATCGACAGCGCATGCGTGGCGATCGTGCGTGCGCTCACATGAAACGCCGTAGGCGTTAGCTCGCCCGCGATCTTGCACATATTCGGAATCATCAACAGCAATCCCTGCGATGCCGTGAAGGTAGTCGACAACGCTCCCGTCTGCAGCGCCCCATGCACCGCTCCCGCGGCTCCGCCTTCGCTCTGCATTTCAGTCACGTGCGGCACCGATCCCCAGATGTTCGGCACGCCTTCCGAAGCCCATTGGTCGGCCCATTCGCCCATGTTCGACGATGGAGTAATCGGATAGATGGCGATGACTTCGTTGAGGCGGTACGCCACATAAGCCACTGCTTCGTTGCCGTCCATGGTCTTAAACTTACGTTTCATGAGATCCCCTTCTGAATGCGGTCAAACCCCGTTGCGTGTCCAGTAGTAGTGGTAAGAGTAAGTGTGAAGCAAGGGGACGAATAATGTCGTGAAGTTGCTCACGCGAGCATGTGATCTACGTCACAAGGGCAGCTTGGAGGATTCAACTCCCTCATCACTCTTGTCATCCCGAACGAAGTGAGGGATCTGCAGTTTGCGGGCGCAACCGGTGTGGCTGCCCCATCCTTGCGCGTTTTGTGCGCAAGGGTGGGATTCCACGTCCGCTAACTGCACGGGGCTTTGACGTTGATTTCCTCGGCCCACTCCTCCCGTGGGGCGATTGCTCCGCCGCCCACCCTTCGCGAAAATCGCGCGAAGGATGGGGCAGCCACAGCACGGTGGCGCCAGCAGGATGGCTGAGCCAGCCCCCCTTCTCTTCCGGTTGTTCCGCTGTCCAGCATTCCAGTCGCAGAGAAGTTACTCGTTGGTTACTCCTCACTCTGTCTCTTTTGCCGTCCGTGTGTTACCCGTAGCTCTCGGCATGTCGAGTAAGCATTACCAATAAAGAATTCATTGTCCCAGCGTGGCCTGGTTAAGGTTTTCGCGCACAGGGCCGATAGAGCGCGCATGGTAAATGCAATTAGCAGCGTTCAACCCACCCAAGCAAACGAAGCGGTCACGTCAGCGGCTCCCAAACCTCAGACGCAGCAGAGCAGTCCGCTGCCTTCCGATACTGTCAGTCTGAAAAGTAGGGGCGATGTCGATCACGACGGCGACGGTCACTAACCATCAACACCCTCGGGTTTGAACCCCGAACAACCGGGAGACGAGCCATCTGGCTCGTCTTTTATATTTTCAGGCGTTTACCAGCTCGGGGAAAGTTCCAGAGCGTTCACCGCAGAGGCCGCGGAGTTCGCAGAGAGGAAGAAGTGCAAAAGTCAAAGCTGCGGACAAGATCGTCTGCTCCACACAACTAAAGGTCCATCACTGCCCGTAGCGAAGTCAGATCCTCATCCGCGCGAATGGTGAAACCGAGGCGACGGAAGACGGCTTGCATGGCCATATTGTCGGGCAACATCTCCGCGGACACTCGCGCTACTTTTTCGTCGCGAGCGATCTCGATTACGCGGTGAAGCAGTTCGCGTCCCAGGCCTTGCTGCTGATATTTGTCGGTGACGAGCGCGGCGACCTCGGCTTCGTTGCCGGTGTGCAGCTTGTTCATGCGTCCTACGCCCAGGATGTGAGGCTCGCCGGTCGCGGGATCGGTCTGCTCGGCTACGAGCACCATCTCGCGGTCGTAATCGCCGAAGCAGATGCGCAGCAGGCGTTCGTGGGCCACGCGCCGGCTCAGGCTCAGCGAGCAGAAGTAGCGCAGATAGACGCTGCGGTCGGAGAGCGTCTCGTGAAACTTGACCATTAGCGGCTCGTCCTCGGCGCGAATTGGACGAATGGTCAACGGAGTTCCATCGGGCATCGCCCACTTGGAAACATATTGCAGCGGGTAGGGACGAATCGCGGGCTTCGGCAACTGCTCGTAGGTCAGCGTCGCCGGATGCAGCACAATCCTGGCATCGAGCGCCAGCAACTTCTCGGGCGATGCCAGCAGAGGATTGATGTCCATCTCCGCGATCCTGCGCTGCTCGACGACCAACTGGCTGAAGCGGACCAGGAGACTCTCGAGGGCCGCCATGTCGACGGGCTTGCGCCCGCGCACTCCCTGTAGGGCGGTGAAGACTTTCGTTTGCTCCATCATCCGCTGCGCGAGCGTCGTGTTCAGCGGAGGCAGCGCCAGAGCGCGATCGCGATAGACTTCGACGAGTTGGCCGCCTGAACCGAAAAGAATGACCGGCCCAAACTGCGGATCGATGCTGCTCCCGAGGATCAGCTCGTAGCCCTCAATCTTGATCATAGGCTGCACGGTCACGCCAGAGAATTGCTGCGGCGAAAGAGGGACGCCCGGAAGTTGACCGCCACCAAACTTCGCTTCCACCGCGGCCTTGATGGCGCGATAGGCGGCGCGCACGGCCGCTTCGTCGCGCAGATTCAATTTGACGCCGCCAACATCGGTTTTGTGCGTAATGGTTTCCGAGAGAACCTTCAGCACGACCGGGAATCCGATTTTCGCGGCGATGGCGCAGGCCTCGTCTTCGCTCGATGCTGCCTGCGTTTCAACAGTGGGGATTTCGTAGAGCGCCAGCAGCTGTTTCGATTCCACTTCGGTGAGAAGAACCCGTCCCTGGGCGCGAACTTTGTCGATGATTTGCGCGACTTTTTCGCGAGCAGTGTTGTCCAACTCGAACTGGTCGGTCAGTGCGGGAGTTTGATAAAGTCCGCGCAGATTATAGGTATAACGCCACATGTAGGCGAAGGCGCGCGCCGCCGTGTCGGGATAGGCAAAGGTCGGAATGCCGGCCGCGTTCAAAATGGTCTCGGCCGCAGCCACGCTTTCGCCTCCCATGCAACAGGCGAGAATCGGCTTGCCCAATCCCTTGGCGTAGGGTTTCATGTTCTCCGCTACCTTGGTCGGATCGGCCATGGCTTGCGGCACAAGAATTACCAGCAGCCCATCGCTCTTGGGATCGTGCGCCGCAATGTCGAGCGCGCGCGTGAAGCGCTCAGAATCGGTGTCGGCGAGAACGTCGATGGGATTGGCGTGACTCCAATGAGCGGGCAGGAATTCGTTGAGTTGCTGCAGACTCTCGGGCGCAAGATCTGCCAGTTCTCCACAATGCGCGACCAGCGCATCGGTGGCCAGCACCGCAGGACCGCCGGCATTCGTCAGAATCGTAAGCCGCGGACCATTCGGGCGCGGCTGGCGGCTGAGCACCTCCGCCATATAAAAAAGATCGGCGATCTGATGCACGCGCAAAACGCCCGAGCGGCGGAAAGCGGCGTCGAGCACTTCGTCGCTGCCGGTAAGCGCGCCGGTGTGCGAGGCGGCGGCGCGCGACGCAGCTTCCGAGCGTCCGACCTTGATGACAATGATCGGCTTGGTGAGCGCGACATCTCGCGCCGCCGACAGAAACGAATGTGCGTTTCCTATCGACTCCATGTAAATCAGAATGCTCTTGGTGTGCGGATCGTCGCCCAGGTGGTAAATCAAATCGCCCCAATCAACATCGAGCATGGAGCCGGTGGAAACGATGGAGCTGAACCCAACCTGTTCGCGCGCGCTCCAATCGAGAATCGCGACCAGCAGCGCTCCACTCTGGCTGAGGAAGGCGACGTTGCCTGGCTTGGGCGGTTCTTTGACGAACGTGGCATTGAGCCCGATTGCCGAGTTCATGATGCCAAGACAATTCGGACCGACCAGGCGCATCGACCCACGGCGCAGTTGTTCCTGAATCCGCGCTTCGAGGGCAGCGCCTTCGGGGCCGCGCTCTTTGAATCCGGCCGAAATCACGATGGCCGAGCGCACCTGCGCGTCCACACACTCACCGATGATCGGCGGGACGGTTTCCGCCGGGGTGGTGATCATCGCCAGGTCGATCTGCCCGGGAATGTCGCGAATGCTGGCATAAGTTTTCAGCCCGAGCACTTCCGGATGCCTGGCATTGACCGCATAGACTTTCCCTTTGTATTTTCCGCGCAGCAGGTTCTCCACCAGCGCCCGGCCAACCGTTCCGGGACGCTCGGATGCGCCAATCACAGCCACCGAAGCGGGAGTAAACATGGGATCGAGGCCATAGTTCGGCGCGGGCGCTGGTTTTACGTCGTCAGGAGATTGGCGCAGGACGCCAGCTTCGGTCGAAGTCATCGCGGCTCCTTATGAATAAGTCGATTGTAGTGCGGTAAGAGCAGCTCAAGCATAATTCATCGGAGGATGAATGCGCTGTGATGAGCAACCATCAGCCAAGCTAATGAGCCGACGGTGAGGATGGATAGGCGCGCAGGTCTGGCTCCGAAGACGAAAAGTGATTTATGCGCTTCCGCCGCGCACGGTGAGAACAGGGCACGCAGCCTGCGTCAGGATCTGCGCCGTAGTGCTGGCCAGGTGTGTGGTCATTCCCCATTTTCCTTCCACCGAACGAATGCCGAGAACGATCAGATCGGTCGCCTGGGCTTTTGCCACTTCAAGAATACGCACGGAGGGTGGCGCGAACTGATTTCCAAATTCGAGTACGCATTCCGGCTGACACCAGGGCTCGGATTCGATCGGCACCAGTTCTCGAAGCCGGAGCATCAGCGCTGCTCGCAGGTCTTCAACCTTGGAAATGCCCGCCGCAGGCTGCTCAACCACATGCAGCAGCGTGAGGTGTGCCTCGTCCTCCTCGGCAAAGGAGAGCGCATAGGGCAAGGCGGACAACGAATTTTCACTGAAATCGGTAGCGAACAACACGCGTTGGAAATGAATCTCGGAACCGGGCTTCGAGGAGATATGCGGACCCACGCTCAGCACGGCGCAGCCCGCGCGCCGGAAAACATCTTCGGCAACCGAACCGAGCAAGAGTTTGCCCACTCCCGACCGGCCATGCGTGCCGACCACAAGCAAGTCAATGCTATTTTCTTCGATCACCTGGGCCAGAGCGGCCGCCACCTTGCCCCTCGGCATCAGCACTTCGTGGGGAAGATCTTGCAACTGGTTTCCGAGCTCTTTGAAATATGTCCGCACCCGCCTGTCATCTTCCTCCGCCCGCATAGGCCAGGTTTCGGGCGCGAGCAGCACCATCTCAGCTTTTGTGGGCATGACGTGCACGACATAAAGCTTCGCGGCGTAGCGGAAAGCTATCGCCAAAGCGAAGGGCAGGGCGGAGTTTGAAAATGAGGAAAAATCGGTGGCAAACAAAATGTTCTTGAGGGCGATCCGCTTACCTGCTTGCACGCTTCGCACAAGGCACCTCCACAGACTGTTTCTCGGGAAGGCGACCGGACTTTACTTATGCGTGCCTGTTCTTATCCTGTCACCTTCGCGGTGAGCGGTTTCGGGACGTCATCGGCAATCCTCTTTGCCGGCTATGGGCAAAGCCTGGCCGATTCCGGCCCGTGTTTCGCCGATCTGCACACGGAGCTCAAAGCGCGGTTCCACCGCGAGCGAGCGTGAGATCAGGCAGAGACCTCTGGCTTTCTGCAACAACTTGATGGCCAGTGCCTCTTCCGCCCGCTGTTCCTGCGCGATGATCAGGTTGGCGTGAATCACCAGCGAGTCGAAGCTGTAGCCCGTGTCCGTTCGGGTGACAATGCCTTCGGCTTCTACCTGCAGGTCGATGAAAGGGAATTTCGAATTTTCCGCGACTGCGCCAAACGTCGTGGTGTAGCAACTGGCGATGGCACACAAGAGTAAATCCTGCGGAGTCCACCGGCCATCGAGGCCGCCAAAAGTTGGAGGCGATGAGAAATGAATGGCGTTGAGCGCGGAGTTGGATTGTGCGATGCCGGTCCGTCCCGAGGCCCACCAGGCAACCACTCGAAACCGCTGTGTTTTTTCCATTGCTTCGTCTTCTGCCTCAGGTTCTCGAATTGTCATTAGCGGAACCATCCCCTCAGCGATTCAGCTCGAAATTTACGGTGATCGTGGTTTCCACTTCCTCCGGCTCTCCATTCAGCAGATAGGGACGATAGCGCCACTGTTTGACGGCTTCGAGCGCCGCGGGTACCAGCATCGGATGTCCACTGACCAACACGAGGTTTTGTATGAGGCCCGTCTTATCAATGACGGCCGTGAGCAACACCTGGCCCTGAATACGGGCGGCGACGGCGAGCGGCGGATACTTGGGATCGATCTTTTGAATTAGCCGTCCCTCGGTGACTCCCTGCGAGACGCGAATACGTTTCGGTTGCGCGGGCAGCGCCAGCTTTGGAACGGATGCGGTGTTCGTCGCACTGAGGATTCCGCCGATGACTCCTCCAACCTGGCCTCCGGGAATTCCTCCCGGCACTCCGCCCGGAACCCCCTCGCCGTTGAGATCGGGCGCTTGATCTTCGTGGAGGATCTGCACATTTTTCGGAATGGCGGTGGGCGTGCGCAGGCGGCCGTTTTCGAGATCGCTCTCGATCCGCTTCACTACTTTCGCCGCCGCTGCCGATGCGGGTGGAGGTGGCGGCGGAGGCGGAGGCGGCGCGATGAGAAATGTGAATAACTGTTGCTGCGGAAGGGCATCGGTGAACATCAAGGGCACGATCAGGAGTACTCCCAGGAAGAAACACTGGGAAACAAAGGACACAATTGCCGACAGCCTGCGTCGGTGGCGCTGCTGATCGTCGGTGTGCAGCAGGACGTCGTCAAAAAGATGCAGGCTTTGCACTTCTCGCGTTAAGCCGGGTGCCGGAGGCGGTTGTCGCCCGTCGTCTTTTTTCGACGCCTCCACTTCTCTGATATCGGTTGCAGTGCTCATGGGTGACCTCCATCTGCACAGCTTCCCTTATTCCCGTGCATATAAATCTTCCGCTCCCAGGAGCGACACGGCCATGCGTCGAGTCACCATCTCGGGTGATCCCAGTCACGAAGGGGATCGGTGGTACAATTTTTGCGGATCGCTTTCTTGAATGCGGGCTCCATACGGGCTGAACATCCTCGACAACTGCCTCACCTGCCCGATGCGGGAAGAGCATCTTTTCTGCAATTTGCCCCCGGCGGCTGTGCAAAAGTTGAGTGAAATCCGGTCCACCGCCATCTATCCGAAATCCGCCATGCTTTTTATCGAAGGGCAGCAGCCGCGCGGAGTGTTTGTGCTGTGCACCGGGAAAGCGAAACTCTCAACCTCATCGGCGGAGGGAAAGACGGTTATTACCAAAATTTCTGAAGCGGGGGACGTTCTCGGGCTGAGCGCGGCGATCTCGAACCGGCCCTACGAAGTTACGGCGGAGATGATTGAACCGGGCCAGGCAAACTTCATCACGCGCGACGCTTTGCTCGCCTTCATGCGCGAGTATGGGCAAGTTGCGGTGCGCGTGGCCGAGCAACTCAGCAGCAACTATTACACCGCCTACGAAGGAATACGAACCCTGGGATTAAGCAGCTCTCCTGCTGAAAGGTTCGCGAAATTGCTGCTGGGATGGTGCCATGAGCAGCGCAATGGCGAGCCGTTGCAGGTGAGGTTGACGCTGACGCACGAGGAGATCGCCGAGATCATCGGCACCACGCGCGAGACCGTCAGCCGGCTCTTTTCGCAGTTCAAGAAGAAACAGCTTTTGCAGTTAAAGGGCTCGGCTCTGATCATTCGCAACCGTGCCGCCCTGCAGAAGATGGTCCGCTCCTAGATCGGTACGACATTGAGGCATTGAAACATTGAGGCATTGAATCATTGAACGACTAATCATTGAATCATCGGCCCGATCAACCCGTGCCGAATGTCTCAATGATTCAATGTGCTACTGCCGCAGACTCAGTTCCTTTTCTACGGTGCAAACCAGCGAGAGCGGAATCCGCATGCGGCGCAACTTGCCGGAACGGCGCGCCACACCCTCGACCGAAAATCCATCCCCGTCGGGCACGGGATTTGAGATAAGTTCGAATTCTTCTCCATAAAGCTTTATATGTTTCTTTTGCTCGTATCCAAGTCCCTGGAGTCTTTCGCAAATACTCTGGCTTTTTTCTTTTGTATTAGTCATAGGAAACCTTATTATTGCGACCTGCTTTTCTTAACTCCTCTTGTTCCCTTTCTTGAATTACGTAGTTGGCTCCAACATCTCTGTCTCAGAGCGGAAAAGCCATTTTGTTTTTTCGCAATACTCGTAAAGCTCTTCGCGAAATTGTGGATGCGAGATTTCGATCAGCGCCCGCGCCCGCTCCCGAATCGTCTTTCCGTGCAGGTAAGCCACGCCATATTCAGTGACCACGTAGCGCACCAGACCGCGCGAAGTGACGACTCCAGCGCCCGGACTCAGCATCGGAACAATGCGTGAAATCTTTCCACTCTTGGCGGTTGACGAGATGGCAATAATCGCCTTGCCGCCCTTCGATCGCGAGGCTCCGCGCAGGAAGTCGACCTGTCCGCCGATACCGCTGTAGAACTGCGTTCCGACTGAGTCGGAGCAGACCTGGCCGGTCAAATCGATCTGCAGCGCCGAGTTGATGGCAACCATGTTGTCGTTGCGCGCAATCAGCGCCGGATCGTTGGTGTAGGACGTGGGATGGAATTCGAAAATCGGATTATTGTCGACGAACTCAAACAGCTCTTTCGTTCCCAGGGCAAAGCCGAGGATGATCTTGCGCGGCTTGAAATTCTTGCGCGCGCCTGTAATCACCCCCGCCTCGATCAGAGGAATCACTCCGTCCGACACCAGTTCGCTGTGCACGCCCAGATCCCTGCGATCGCTGAGAAAGGGAAGCACGGCGTCGGGAATACCGCCGATGCCGGTCTGCAAGACAGCTCCATCTTCGATCAGCCCCGCTACATTGCGGGCAATGGCAACCTGCAATTCGCTGATTTGCGGCCTCTTGATCGCGCACAGCGGCCGCGACGAATCCACCACCACGTCGATATCGTTGACGTGGATGAAGCTGTCGCCGTAGGTTCGCGGCATGAAGTCGTTGGCCTGCGCCACCACCCAGCGAGCGCATTTGGCGGCGGTAAGCGTGGTGTCAACGCCGATGCCAAAGCTGCAATAGCCGTGAGGATCGGGAGGTGATACTTCGATCAGCGCGACGTCGATCGGCATGGCGCCGCTCTCGAACAGATCTTCGATCTCGCTGAGGTAAATGGGGGTATAGTCCGCCCGCCCTTCGTTGATGGCTTGGCGCACATTGGGTCCGATGAAAACGGCGTTATGCCGGAAGTGGCCTTCCATCTCCGGAGCCACATACGGAGCGCATCCCATGGTTAACATGTGAACGATTTCGACGTCGCGGACATGAGGTCCGCGCCGCACCAAGGCTTCGACCAGCGTCTCCGGCTCCGCGCATCCCGGCTGGATGTACACACGCATTCCCGACTCGACGCAGCGCAAGGCGTCATCGGCCGACTTGATCTTCTGCTCGTACTCTTTTTCCCAAGACATTTGAACGCTTCTACTCCATTTCTGTCTCAGCCGTTTCGCCTAGAAACTGGTTGGCGACCTCGGTTTGGTAACCGACTGCGGAAAAGTAAATGGCGCGGTCAAAAAACTGCTCCAGGAGTTGCAACATCTCCAATTCGCCGAACACCTCGACCGGGCGCTCCAAAACCGACTCTTTTTTGATGAACTCCCATAAGTTCTCTTTCGTCAAAACGATCACCCAGATTACCTCGCTGAGCGGGACGTGCTGCCGGACCCGCTCGGCCCCAATCTGCATATAGCGGTGTTCCAGGCGCAACTCGTCTTTGGCCAAAAGCCATTCGCCGAGATGACGGTAGATTTCGTACACCCGCTCCCGGAGTTGGTCGGGTGGAACGTTCTTCTTGAAGCAGGGAGTCAGTTCCGAAGCCTCCACCCGGTTGAGAAGGCAACTGGCCAGAGCCTCAGAGTGGGTCTCGATCAAGCGAACAAGACGATAGAGCATCATCATGACGGCCTCCCCGTCCTGGACACGATCTTTACCTATAGTGTCAACGTCCCAGCGATACACGGCCATGATATCCGGTACAGGCCCATGTGATATAGATCACAAAAAGGGTCAAAAGGCAGCGTCATTATTGCTTTCCTGGCGCGAACGTCTGCGAGCGAGCTTCCGGCAGCCCGATTTCAGACCTCGATCTCAGACCAAAGAGCTTCTGCAAAGTGCTGGCACAGCGTAGTTTCTACACGATAATGTCGCAATGTGGCCGGGGCGGTCAGGTAGGGTTTCAGAATCCCTTCCACCTGCGGATTGACGTCACGCTCATAGCGTTCCGCGTCATTCTGCTCGGCCCAGAGCGTGATGGCGATTACATTGGCGGCGGTTTTCTCGGGCATGAAAGGCAGAAACTCCAGAAATCCTGGCTGCCGCTTCAAGATCGGCAACACGTCCTTGCGCACAATATTGACGACTTCTTCGATTTTCTCGGGATTGGGGCTGAATTCAAGAATGCGAGCGTACATTGGGGGCCCTCCTTATCTTGTTCGATAAGTGACTGTTGGATAAGTGCTTGCTTGAGAAACTGAGAGAATGAATGAAACCGTTGGAAAAACAGAAGGGACTGACCCGCCCGAAGGGATGGCATGGGAGTCAGCTTCATAAACACACTAGCTTAATCCCAAGGCCTGTAAAAATCGGTGATACGGCATACATCCGCCGGTGATCTTTGACACACGGTGATAGCCAGAAGCGCGTCCGCAAACTGGCGGTTAATGGCCATTAACAACCTTATTTTTAATCAGTTACAGTTTGCGCCCTCGAGCGCAGCGGCGCGTGGGAATAGCACGTTATTTTCCAGATGGATGTGCTGGTGCAGGTCCGCTTCGAATGCAGAGAGCGCCTGGTAAAGCGTCTTATAGCTGACACAGCCGTCGGCTGGCGCAGTATAGCCGCCGCTTGCCTGGCGGATAAAGCGGAGCGCGTTGCCGGCTGCTTCGTGCTCTTCCGTCATCATGGAGATAGGATTGGCGACGCTGCCGAACGGGGCCGGCAAAACGGAGGTGTGCTCGGTGATCGACTCCTCCATGCGCACGATATAAGGAAACAGCACCATCTCTTCTTTCATCAGGTGCAGTCGGAGTTCGTCGCTCAGCGCACGAAAGCTGTCGCGAATATCGAAAAGTTCGGCATGATTCTTGCCATGGACGGCGCAGACTTTTTCGAACAAAGGGGCAAGGCGGCTGGTCTCCTCGCGTACATATTTATGATGAGTGCTTTTGATGTGCGCGATTAGGGCAGCGAGCGGTTCGGCTTGCCAGTTGTGCCCATTTGCCGCGTCGTGCGCATCCTGCGTTGCCTGCTTCGCCGCTTCCAGGGAGCTCAATACTTCATTGACCTGCAGGTTGGCAGCGCGACAAGCCTCATCGAGAGACTTGTTGCCGCCGCAGCAATAATCGATGCCCAGTTTTTCAAAGACTCGCGTTGCGTCCGGATTCTCCAAGGCCAGTTCCCGCACCGTTTTTTCAGCTATTGCGCTCATCGTATTCTCCTCGCGGTCCGGGCTCAGTGTCCTCACGCCGCATTCGATGTTCTGAGAATAACGAGGTCGCGCGGCTGTGCCGATGACTTTTGTCACGGCCGCTGATTTTCACCACGGAGGCACGGAGACACGGAGAAAATCATCAACCTGTAAAACCTAAGGGGAAGACACTCCAAGCAATTGGGTTTCTCCGTGCCTCCGTGTCTCGGTGGTGAAACGGTCCGCATCAGACGCCCGCGCTCATCCCGCGGCGCGGGTTTCGGCTTCCAGGTCTTTCAACTTGCAGACAACAATATTGCGGCCCTCGATCTTGATCATTCCCTCCGCCTGCAGGCGGGAAAGGTTGCGCGAGACCAGTTCGCGCACGGTGCCAATCTGCGCCGCCAGTTCCTGGTTGCTCATGGCCAGCGTAATCTCCACGCCCTCGGCGGTAGACCGGCCGTTCTTTTGAGCCATGCCCAGCAGGAAGGAAGCGAGCCGGTGGCGCACGGTCGTGAATGAAAGCTCTTCGATAATGCCGACGAGCTTGCGCAAGCGAGCTCCCACCACCTGCAAGACCTTAAGCGCAACGTGCGGGTGAGCGAGGCACAGGGCCTGAAAATCCTGCTTGCTGATAAACAGCAGCGTGACCGCGTCAATGGCGACCGCCGACGCGGGATAGCTGCCCCCATCGAAAACCGGCAACTCGGCCACCGAACCTCCCGGACCATCGATGCTGAGTACCTGCTCACGGCCGCCCGCCGAGCTTTTGTAGATGCGAATGTGCCCCGATTCGACCACGTACATCCCAGCGCAAGGCTCGCCCTCGGTGAAGATCGTCTCGCCGGCAGAAAAGTTGCGAGCCACGGCGTGTTGGCTGAGGAAGCTCAATTCAGGCTCCGCCATCCCGGAGAAGAGGGCGACTTTGGCTAAGGTCTGACGCGGATTCGGCTTGATTTCGGGCACAGTCACGATTTTACATTTTCATCAGTTGAAGGGGCGAAATTATGAACCGAACATGAAAAAGGAAGTATGTCCTGTCGGGTGCTGGCGGATGCGTCTCGAGAACCCTAAGATAGAGGGAGTACCAAAACGAAAGGCAGACCTCGATGACTCCAGCCGCTGTGAATTCAGCTCCGCATGACATCTCCACTCAGCCTCTTACTGCAGAAGAATTGCGCAAGATTGATGCCTACTGGCGCGCCGCCAACTATCTTTCCGTCGGCCAGATTTATCTGTATGCCAATCCGCTGTTGCGCGAGCCGCTGAAGATCGAGCACATCAAGCCGCGTCTGCTCGGGCACTTTGGAACCACGCCGGGCCTTAATTTCATCTATGCCCATTTCAACCGCCTGATCAAGAAATACGATCTGAACGTCATTTATCTGGCCGGCCCCGGCCATGGCGGCCCGGGAATGGTCGCCAACACCTACCTCGAAGGCAGCTACAGCGAGTTTTATCCGAACATTACGCAGAATGAAGAGGGGCTGCAGCGTCTGTTCAAGCAGTTTTCTTTTCCGGGAGGAATCCCGAGCCACGCGGCGCCCGAAACGCCAGGCTCGATCCACGAGGGTGGAGAGCTTGGCTACTCGATCATGCACGCCGCCGGTGCAGTGTTCGACAATCCCGACCTGCTCGCCTGTTGCGTCGTCGGGGACGGCGAGGCGGAAACTGGCCCGCTGGCTACAAGCTGGCACGTAAACAAGTTTCTCAATCCGGCAAGCGACGGGGTGGTACTGCCGATCCTTCACCTCAACGGCTGGAAGATTGCGAATCCTACGGTCCTCGCCCGCATGGACGATCAGGAACTCACTAATTTTTTTACCGGCTACGGCTGGAAGCCTTATTTTGTGGAAGGCCACGAACCGGAAAAGATGCATCAGCAGATGGCCGGAACCTTGGACACAATCATCAAGGAGATTCGCGGAATTCAAGAGAGGGCCCGTAAGAGTGGCTCCGGAGGTTCGGGCGTGCCTGCGTGGCCGATGATCGTTCTGCGCAGTCCGAAGGGTTGGACGGGGCCGAAGTTTGTCGATGGAAAACAGATTGAAGGCACCTGGCGCGCCCATCAGGTGCCGGTGGCTGATCTGCAGCAGAAACCCGAGCATATCAAAATTCTTGAAGACTGGATGCGCAGCTATCGTCCCGAAGAATTGTTTGACGAGAACGGCCGTTTCATTCCGGAGCTGGCCGAACTGGCTCCCAAAGGCGATCGCAGAATGGGAGCAAATCCCCATGCCAATGGCGGCATTTTACTTCGCGACCTGGTCATGCCCGATTTTCGTAAGTATGCGGTGAAGGTGCCGAAGCCCGGAACTGAGAATGCCGAGGCGACGCGTGTGCTTGGTACTTTCTTACGCGATGTGATGAAGCTGAACGCTGGCACCAAAAACTTCCGCGTCTTCGGGCCCGATGAAACAGCTTCAAACCGCCTTGATGCTCTTTTCGAAGTGACCGACAAAGAGTGGATGGAGCCGCTGCTGCCGGTCGACGAGCATCTCTCGCGGCATGGGCGCGTTGTCGAAATGCTGAGCGAGCATATGTGCCAGGGTTGGCTCGAAGGTTATCTGCTCACCGGGCGGCATGGCTTTTTCTCCTGCTACGAAGCCTTCATCCACATTATCGATTCCATGTTCAACCAGCACGCCAAGTGGTTAAAGGTAACGAGTGAGATCGAATGGCGGCGTCCAATCGCGTCGTTGAATTATCTGTTGACCTCTCACGTCTGGCGTCAGGATCACAACGGATTCACCCATCAGGATCCCGGCTTCATCGATCATGTGGTCAACAAGAAGGCCGATGTCGTCCGCGTCTATCTTCCGCCCGACGCCAACTGCCTGCTTTCGGTCGGCGATCATTGTCTGCGCAGCCGCCACTATGTGAATGTCATCGTGGCCGGCAAACAGCCCGCACTGCAATATCTCGATATGGAAGCGGCCATCGAACACTGCACCACCGGCATCGGCATCTGGGAGTGGGCCAGCACCGACAACGGATCTGAGCCCGATGTCGTGATGGCCTGCGCCGGCGACGTTCCCACGCTCGAAACCCTCGCCGCAGTCGATCTCTTACGCCAGCATTTCCCCGACATCAAGATTCGCGTCGTCAATGTGGTCGATCTGATGACCATTCAGCCGTCGAGCGAGCATCCGCATGGGCTCTCCGATGTTGATTTCGACTCGATGTTTACGGTCGATAAGCCGGTGATCTTTGCCTATCACGGATACCCCTGGCTGATTCACCGCCTCACCTATCGCCGCCACAATCATGACAACCTGCACGTGCGCGGCTACAAAGAAGAGGGCACAACCACGACGCCGTTTGACATGACGGTGCTGAACGACCTTGATCGCTTCCATCTTGCCGGAGACGTCGTTGATCGCGTTCCCAGATTGCAAAAAGTGGGAGGCCACTTCAAGCAATTCCTGCGCAACAAACTGGTCGAGCACAAACAGTACATTCGCGAACACGGAGACGACATGCCCGAGATCCGCGACTGGACCTGGCCTTACTAATGGTCTTGCCGAGTGTCGCCTCGCGACTTGGCGTAACCAGCTTCTCCCTCAGGGGCTAAACAGCTTGCTGAAAAACTCTGATTTCTCAACGGACGGGAAGGGCACGAGTTCCACTCGTGCCGTCAAGCCGCTGAAAATGTGTCCGCGCTTCAGCGCCTGAGGTGCGTCTTTTGCACCCGCGATAGTTTTTCAGCAAACTGTAAAGCCCGCGTCGTTATTGGGCTGGCGGCACAGGTGATCCGCTTGCGAATAAAGTCGTTGTGCCTCAGGTGGCGGAGCCCATCAGCGCTGCGAAAAAACCTCACCCACCCCACGAACGTTGTTATAGCCAAGCCCATTTCGCTCTGAACCCGTCAACGAGGGTTATGGGGATTTATCAACAACTGCCTGAAACGAGGTACACTTTCCTGTCGTTAAATGCTTAACATATGGAGGTTCACGTGATGGAACGCCCGCCCGACCTATTCGTGGTTAGCGCGCTAATCCTTCTTGGCTTTGCACTATTCGCACGGTCAATTAGCCCCTCAGGGGCTGGCATCTCCATCCATTGGCGGGGCACCCTCTACGGATTCCCTCCCAGCTCAATCTGCATCGCTCTGGCAACGATGTTGTGTTTCTTTGCCACAATCTACTCACTCTCGATGTTGCCCTTTAGCCGAACGTTGAGTCTGTGTCAATTTTGGCTGACCAGCGCCGGAATTGCGATGTTCTTGTCCGCGTTCTACCTATCGTCGGCCAATTTACCGGGATCGCGGGCCGCGCTTTGGACGGTTCTTGTGTCGCCTGCTGTGGTCCTGTTGGTTCAAGTGCTCTTTGTCTGGAATTTCGTTCAAGCGATACTAAGAATGCACCGACCACACAGTTGACGTAAGCAGGCGTTTCCACGTGTAACCGTTTAGTTACAAGTAAAATCGCCGATGTACGCCAACAGTTGTCAGTGATAGGGGAGCTCACGATCAACCATTTTTCCTTTTTTTCATCACAAATTCGATGTACCACCCGTCACATACACCGCGCCACAATCATGCCATGATCCTCACAGTATGCAAGGATCGAGAATTGTGTCCGTCCCGAGAGACGGTACAAACCGCCGGAACCGATCGGCGGCCATCTTTGATAACTTAACGCTCTCGCAGACCCGGCCAGGGTCGGCCCATTTACCGCAGATTAACCACCGTACCTGTTCAGAACCGATCGCCCCATCCGTTCCACAACGAACAATAGGGATGTTAATAAGAACGATATTAGGCTGTTAATCACAACGATACCTGGGGGGGTAGGGGGGGTACCCGGTAATTGTACCCGCACATTATCTACTGTAGTGCGGTCAAGCGGACTGATGGTTATGATTTTGTCGATTCCCCCGCGGTCCTCTGCGCCCCCCGTGGTTAAAGCCTTTGACTTCCTCCTCAAACGCTAAACCTCGTGTCCGGATAGAGGCCAGACATGATCATTCCTATTTGCGACGCACTACACTAATGATCATGAATGTGCTCGTTCTCAACTCCGGTTCCAGCAGCCAGAAAAGTTGTCTGTATAAGATCGGCGAAACACTTCCCGAAGATCCGCCCAACTGCCTTTGTGAGGGCAAGATTGAGTGGTCGGGCGACAAGGCCGAATTCTCCATCAGGAACTCTCACGGTGCCTCCCGCAAAGATGCGATTCCGGCGGGTTCCCGCGACCAAGCCATTGAGCGCCTGCTGCAAAGCCTTTGGAGCGGAAACACACAAGCCGTTTCCGCGCCCTCGGAAATCGATGTCGTCGGGCATCGCGTAGTTCATGGAGGCCCGCAACACTTCGAACCTGCCTTCGTCACCGCTGAGGTCAAGTCGGCCATCGAAGGCGCATCGGCTTTTGCGCCGCTTCACAATCGAGCCGAACTGCAGGGCATGGAGACGGTTGCAAAACTTCTGGGCCCGGTGCCGCAGGTTGCCGTCTTCGACACCGGCTTTCATCGCAACATGCCATTAGCGGCCGCAGTTTACCCTGGCCCGTATGAATGGTTCGAGCAGGGAATTCGCCGCTTGGGATTTCACGGCATTAATCACGAATATTGCGCGCTGCGCACCGCGCAACTGCTGGGCAAAAAGCTGGCCTCGCTGAAGCTTGTCACTTGCCATCTCGGCAACGGCTGCTCGTTGGCGGCAATTCGCGACGGTCGCAGCGTTGACACGACCATGGGTTTTACGCCGCTCGAAGGACTCATGATGGGCACGCGTTCCGGGTCGGTCGATCCCGGCATCCTGACGTATCTCATGCGCCAGAAAAATCTGTCCGGTCAGCAACTCGACGAGATTCTTAACAAAAAGTCAGGACTGCTTGGCATCGCAGGAATCTCCGGCGATATGCGCGACATTCTCGCCGTCGCGAAAGAGAGCAGCGATCCTGCGAAACAGTCGCGCGCGAAGTTGGCATTCGATATTTATATCCATCGCTTGCAAGCCGGAATCGGCGCCATGATCGCCGTGCTCGGTGGAGTCGATGCCATCGTCTTCACTGCCGGAGTCGGCGAGAATTCCCACGAAGTGCGCGCCGCGGTCTGTGAGAATTTTGCGTTTCTCGGCATAAGCGTCGATAAGACAAAAAACGAAAAGCCCCTAAAAGACGCGGATCGCGACATCTCGGCTGCCGATGCGACTCTCCGCGTCCTGGTAATTCGTGCGCAGGAGGACTGGATGATCGCGCGGCAATGCTGGAATCTTCTCGGCAAACAATCGGCGTGAGTCGGTCAGACTGGCAATGTTGGTGATACTTCCCTGACCAGGTGACCACAATCACTGCAGAAACGGCCGCATTGGCCTATGGTAGAGAAGTTCAGGGGACCATATGTCGGGTTCATCTGTCACGGCGTCGCCACTCGTCACTGCGTCAGTTTTGCCCGCCTCAGATTCGGCGCCAAACTCTCCAATCTCTGGATCGGCAAGCGCGGGTTCCTTCAGGATGGGGAACGCATTATCGCAGCTCAGTCCCGAACAATTGCGCGGTGCTTTAGCAAACTTCCTCCCCAAAGGCGCGACAGCGGCTGAACAAAGTCGTGCCATTGAAGCCGCATTGCTGAGTCCCGCCGGACAAGCCATGCGCGACGCCATGGCGCGATGGATCGTCGACTCGATCGTCCCCGTGGAGAGGTTGGTGCCGAAAGCGTACGTGAAATGGCGTCCGCCCGTACGCGATGCCATGATGTTTGTCGTGGCGCATCTCTCGCCGGCGCGGCTGGCTCCGAAGCTGGTCGAGCAACTCGAACTTTCGTCCAACACCTCTCCGGAGCAGCGCCTGCTGCGGTTGATCGCAAAAGTCCCCGGGCTGCAGAAGCTGGGACAAGTGATTGCCCGCAACCAGCATCTTCGTCCCGCGTTGCGCGACGCGCTGGCGCGGCTGGAGAATGGCATTCGCGACGTCCAGCCCGAAGATGTAATCGCGATCATTCGCCAGGAACTCGGCGCGCGTGTGAGGAAATATTCGGTTGAGATCGCGCCGAAGATTCTCTCGGAAGCGAGCGTCAGCGCGGTCGTGCGCTTTACCTGGCTCGATCCCGCCAGTGGTAAGCGAGAGCGCGGCGTTTTCAAAGTATTGAAGCCGCATATCCCTGAATATTTTGCCGAGGACATGGACTACTTGCAGGGGCTGGCGCAATATTTCAGCGACCAGCACCGCACCTATGGATTTCCCGCCGACCTGCTGCCGGATACGTTCAAAAAAGTCCGGCGTCTCTTGCGGCACGAAGTGAACTTTCGCCGCGAGCAGAAAACCTTGCTCGAAGCGTGGAACCTGTATCGCTCCATGAAAGGCGTGCGCGTGCCACGGCTGATCCGTCCCTTGTGCTCGCCAAGAATTACGGCGATGACCGAGGAGCATGGAATCAAGATAACGAATGCCGCAGCGCGCCTGCCGCTGGCGCGGCGCAAGAAAGTTCTTGAGCAACTGATCGAGGCGCTGGTCGCCGTTCCTCTTCTGGCTTCGCAGGACGATGCCATTTTTCATGGCGATCCCCATGCCGGTAATCTGCTCTACAACAATCGCAGCGGCGAGTTGACCATCATCGACTGGGCGTTGCGCGAGCGCCTCAGCCACGATCAGCGCCGTCATCTTGCGCTTCTTTTTCTGATGGTGACGTTGCGCGATCCGGTCGGCACCTGCGAGGAAGTCTTCGCGCTCAGCCAGCAGAACATCAGGAGTTCTTCGACGCGAGGGCAGACGATCTCGGAGTTGGTGACGCGCTTCCTCGACGAATTGCCTCTGGGCCCGAGCGGCGTCGATGCCATGAGTTTGCTGGAGCGGCTCGCGAGGAAAGGCGTTCGCTTTCCCGGTTCGCTGATCATGCTGTCAAAAGTAATGTTCACGCTGGATGGAATTCTCGGCGACATCGGCGCTCCGCAGGCGGGACTGGGTTTCGGCGCTACGGTTGCGCGCCACGTCGCTCAGCATTGGATACAGAATCGCAAGGAGTTTCGTTCGCCGCTGAAGAAGCGTGATTGGATCACTCTCCAGTGCAGTGCACTATTCTACGGCGGGCGTTTGTGGCTCAGGGGAGAACAGGCGTTGTTAGACCGACTACTGCCAGGAAAGCCAACGTTGCCGCGTCAGGACGAGGCTTGAGAAGCGGCTGAGCTGACGTTGTTATGCGACGTGCCGTTCGGCGAATCTGCACTATCGTTCCAGGATGTCTCCGCCGCCGGAGGAATAAACCTCATCGCGCGTTCCGTCAATGCGGTGATCGTAAGGCTGGGATTGACGCCAAGGTTGGCTGCCACGACCGACCCATCGCAGATGTACATATTCTTGTAATGGAAGACGCGGTGGCAGGAATCCACCACGCCGTGTTCGGGAGAGTCGGCAATCACGCATCCTCCGATGCAGTGAGCGGTGCCGGGGACGTTGAAGAGAATTTCGGGAAGCATGCTCATGGGAAAACCGCCGGTGAGTTTCGCCAGCGTCTCCGCAAACTGGTTGGCCTTGGGAATATACGTCGGAACTTTGTCGCCGCGGCTGACCAGGTACTTTCTGAAGGGCCAGAACCACGGCCGTCCCCAGCGCATCTCAATCTCTCCATCGAGCGCCTGCATGCATAGAAGGATGACAAACTCGCGCGCCCATCCGACGGGTTGCAACACGCGAATGGTTTTGAGAGGGTGACGCAGCATCGAGAGAAGAACGTTTCTCACCCAAAGTGCAATACGCTGTGGACCGGGCCGGCCATTGGTGAGGATCGTGGTGAGAAATCCCATGGCGTCAGACCCGCTCGGGTAGCGGACGGCTTCGATGTGGGTGTGTTCGTCGATATAGATGCCGGAGCCGATGGCAATTCCCTGCGATACATCGTGGCATGAGCCCGGCGTGCGTGCTCCTATCAGCGACTCGGAATTGGTACGCACATGTTGTCCGACCTGGTTGCTGATAGCAGGCAACGACTTGTTTTCCTTGAGGCGGAAGAGAAGCTCCATCGTGCCCAGCGCGGAGGCGGCGAAGATCACGCCGCGGCAGGTGAAGCGCCGGCGCTGCTTTTGAATCCGGGCTGTGGAGTGGACAGTCTCGACCGAGTAGCCCGCGCTGCCGTCATGGGAGGTTGGATTCGACGCGGTCCCGGCGCTTGTGTCGGAGAGCGGCTTGACGTCCATAACTCTGGTTTCAGCGAAGACCTGCGCGCCACGTTTTTCGGCAAGATAGAGGTAGCCGACATCCAGTGTATTTTTCGCACCATAGCGGCAGCCCATCATGCACCCGCCGCAGCCGATGCAAGTGGTGCGCGCCGGTCCTTCACCTCCGAAAAAAGGATCGGGGAAGGTTTGATTGCCTTTCTCTCCATTGGCGGACTGGAAAATTCCCACCTTCGTGCAATAGAAAGTATTGCCGAAGCCCGCGGCCTCAGCGGCCTGTTTCAGGAGATGATCGGCCGGACCGAGGATTTTATTTTCGGTCACGCCCAGCATTCGCGACGCGGTCGCATAGTGCTCGGGCATCTCATTTTTCCAGCCGGCAAGCCCGCTCCACGAACCTTTGTCCCACACCTTTCCCGGAGGCGGCAGCAGAGTGCTGGCAAAAGTGATCGAGCCTCCACCAACCGCACAGCCATGAAAGATGGTGACGTGCTTGAAGAATCGAATATTAAAAAAACCGCGCAGACCGAGGTTAGGACGCCAGATCCAGCGCGGAATCGACCAACTGCTGTGGGGCAGATTCTCCGGCGTCCAGCGCCGGCCCATCTCCATGACCGCGACCTTATAGCCTTTTTCCGCCAATCGAAGCGCCGAGACGCTGCCGCCAAAACCTGAGCCGATGATGATGAAGTCGAAATCAAACTCGCCCGTTCTATTTCTATCGCCATTCATAATCCGCTAGATTCACGCCCTTACGGACTCCCTGTGCTTCTGTCCACGAACTCTTACGTCGACCACTGCTGCAATCCTGCGCAGCGCCTCCGCGCTCGGCGGCGAATCGAGTCCAAAGATCTGGAAGTCATGCGGCATGTCCTCCCAACTTTCCAGAATCACATCAGCCCCCTGCTCGTGAGCGCGGTCCGCGAAGGCCTGAATGCTGGGATACAAAATTTCCGCGCGCCCAGCCTGCAGATATATATGCGGAAGATTGCGTAGGTCGGCCCGTGAAGGCGAAACGAAAGGGTTGCGGCGTTCGTCCCGATCGCAGAACCAGTCGGCCCAGAGTTCCAGCATGGGTTTGTCGATCCAATCGAAGGAGCTGCTGCGGCCAGCATCGCTGTATAAGAATTCAGCCTCGAAATCAGTGGGCGGAGAGAGCGCGATCACCAACGCCGGCAGCGGAAGCTTCGACTCCCGGGCCGCCAGAAGCACGGCGAGCGCCAGGTTGCCGCCCGCCGAATCGCCGGCGAGAATCAACTGATTGGGATCCGTGCCCAACTCCAGCAGCCAACGATATGCGTTGAGCGCATCTTCAAGTTGTGCCGGGAATCGATGCTCCGGCGTGAGCCGGTAGTCGAGGGCAAATGTCCTGGAGCGCGCCGCCCGCGTGATCAGCGCGATGAAGTTCGCGTACGCCAGCGGATAGAACGAATAGCCTCCTCCATGAAAATACAGGACGGTGACGCGCGGTTCCGAATCCCCCGCTACGAACCAACTCCCTCGGAATAATTCATATTGCACCGGGGTGATGAGCGTCTGCGAGAGTTCGGGAGAGTTGATCACCGTCGCGTCGAGATAGGCGCGCGCGTGGGCTACATTGTCCTGGGCCAGGCGAAAGGCGGTGCTGGTCTGCCGCTTCACTACTTCCGTGGCGGCTTCGACGTAAAAGTTCCAACCTGGGAGTCGTGGCCCTTTGAGGGCGCGGCGGGCGGCCACTTCGATAACGGATTTGCTCAGCGTTGCGGCGCTCAGGAGACGATATCGCGCCGGTCCTCTGAACCGTATCCGGGCAGTCATGCCAACACCAGGCTTCTCTACCAGTTGTTATGCGTCGTTCACTCAAATTTCGACGAGAACTTGTAAGGAGTTTCGAGGCAATGCTCTGCAACTCCCAGACGAATCGGCAAGCCGGGCGCGGGAGCGGCTACCAGAGTTCGCACGATCTTGTCCGCCTCCTGCCACCAGCCGTGGAAACTGTGATCTCCGAAGTAGTGACCTCGTCGTGCGTGATCTTCCGGCAGACGGCAATCGGTATAACGAACGCTGAGCGGTTTCCAGCGATTGAGGTCGAAGGTCGGGATGAACGGATCCACCGTCAACGAGCGCGTGTCCAGTCGGAGCCCCGCGCGCAAGGCTTTCATAGCGCTCTCCTTGGCGCTCCAGAGAAGAGTTACGAGACGATCCCGCTCATCGGCTGACGCGCGGGCGACCCAAGCCTGCTCGCTGTCGGCGAAATAGTCGGCGGTGAAAGCGTGGCTGCGGGGTTCGACCATTTCCAGATCGCAACCGACATACACGCCCGCCGACGCCAACGCGCAAATCGCAATGCCGGCGCAATGGCTGATTGATATTGTTACTCCGGCAGGATGACCCGCGAACCATGTTTCGGGCGCGCCATCCGCTGCTGCGCGTACCTCCATCTCGTGAAAGTTGTAAATTTCGGCAGGCAGGTTCAAATAAGCGGACAGCGCGCATTTTGCCGTCCAGCGTCCGAGCCGCCAATCGTTGCGGCGTTTCGCGAAGTGCAGGCCGGCCGCGAGGACTGCTTCGTTGGCGCTGAGCCAATCATCGTGCACCGGCACGTCGGCTTCGCTTTGTTCCAGCCAGTACACATTCGCCGAGCTCAGCTTGACCGAATCGCGCCGCTCCAGACGGGCGGCTATGCGCTTCTGCCCTGGCACTGTCCAGTCTTCAGATTCACAGCAGCGGCCAAGATGAGTCGCATCATCAGGCTCATGAAAATCGTGGATGCCTTGTTCGATAGTGCTTTCTTGACTCGGCTCGGTCTTTGTTTGGCCCATGGTTCTCCACCCTTGTTATGCGATGACGGCTTCCATCGACATCAAGGAATGCAGCGTCTTGAGCTGATCCGCATCGAGGTTCTCGGGAATCGCGGCAGTGTGATAACCGCTCAGATGCAGATAGCGGTTTCCTTTCGCATCGACCACCTCCGCCTCGTAGATGCCGTGCTCGTCGGGCGTCACTATCGCATAGAAGCGATTGCCGGCCGATTCCTGGGCCGGTGAAAGTAGTGACACGCGGTCGACTCTAGCCGGCAAGCCCATGCGGTTCTGCACTCCCATCTCCCATACACCGGCGGTCTGGAAGCACAGTTCAATCAGCCGCGGATTTAATGCAGTCGGCAACTTTGCCGGCAGATGATTTGGCGGCAAGCCTTGAGCCATCAGCCCGATGATTCTGTGGCCGTCCCACCACGCGCGTTCGAGGACCTGATACGCGGGTCCGTGGAAGTAGAGACGATAGATGTCCGCGGCTTCAATCACGTGTCCTTGCGGAGAGCCGATCACCGGCCCCGACACCAACTGCGGCGCGTTCCTGGTGAGCCGCACCCGACCGGTGAAATGCGTTGTGATCTGCGGCTCGGCCATGTGGGGAAGTGGACGGCTGCCAATCAAACGGCAGTCGGCGAGCAATTCGTGTGCTTGCGGATGAATCGCTGCTTCGACCGTCATCGCGCGCGGTAGGTTCCGATAAAACTTGAAGGGTGAGAGGAAATTCACATCTTCAAGAGCGGCAATATTCCAGCCAGGAAGCAAGCAGCGCGCTGCTTCGGCGAACGCCTCCATGCCCATCACGCCGGGCAGCACCGGCCGGTTATCGATCTGATGATCGTGCAGAAAAGGTTGCAGCACGGGGTCGAGCGTCGTTTCCAAGACCAAGCCATTCTGCAGGCCGACGCTCAACAATTTGCCTGTGACCGGTCCGGGCTCGGCAACGGACTTCTTCGCCTCTTTCGAAGTTTCGAGAGCCGTTACATCCAAGCCGCCGGTTGCGTCCCATTCATTGACTAGAATGCCGAGACGCTGACCGATAACGACCTCGCCCTCGCCACCAGTAGTGAGTTCGCGCCGAATCAGAGGAACTCCCGCCTCGGGCGCCAGCATATCGATGCCTGCCAGCTCCATCATCTTGGGAATCGATCCGCGAGTGGCCATGCCAATGCCGCCCCAGGCGGTCCAGTCGATGACGATCCCGCGCGTTGCCGGACGTGTTGTGCGGAAGCTCGATGTAATCTTGCACAGCAAATCGTTCGCCGCGCTGTAGTCGGTTTGTCCGGCGTTGCCAAAACGTCCAGCCACGGAACTGAACGCCACGGTGGCTTTCAGAGGCATGTCGCCGATGGCGTGCAGCAGATTGAACCAGCCGTCGCTCTTGACGTCGAACACCAGATCGAATTCGCGCGCATCCTTGTCTGGCAGGAAGTGGCTGCGCTCAATGCCGGCAGCGTGCAGAAGCACATTGATCCGTCCGCTGCGCTCGCGCACCTGATTGATGATCTTGGCTACACCGTGAGCGTCGGTAAGGTTGATGCTGAAGTAATGCGCGGTTCCTCCGGCCGCCTTGACGGCGTTGATGGCGGCCTGGGCCGCTTGCGCTCGTTCCAGCATTGCCAGCTCTTTTTCGACGAGTGCCGGAGTGGCACGTTCGCCACGCGCCGCGATGCGCGCGAACAGTTCGCGCTTCAGGCCGTCCTTGTCGGTCGCAAAGCGCTTCAGGTCAGGATTGTCTGGATCAGGCTCGGGGACTAGATCGAGCAGGTAGAACGTGCCGCCCGAGGCTGTGGCCAGATCCGCAGTAATTGCCGAAACGATGCTTCCGGCCGCGCCCGTGACTAGAAAAACTGTGTTGCTGTCGAGGGTCAAGCCGCGCTTTCCATCGGGGATGTCTTGTTCCTCCAGGCCGACCGTCCAGCGCAATCCATTTTTGTAACCAACTTCAACCGCGCCGGGATCGCGTAGAGTTTCCGCAATCAAAGTATCGGCGACCTCGGATGGCTGCCGTTGCGCTTCGAAGTCGACTGCCTTGACGAGAGCATCCAGGCGCTCCCAGTTGTAGGTTTTCGTAAAACCTACGACCGCGCCTCCGAGCGGCTGTGTAGCACCGGCCTCGTCGTAACCATGCTGGCCACCCAGTCTAGTCGCGGTCACAAGAAACGTTCCACGGGGCGCTATTTGCTCGTAGAGCAAGCGCATCGCGGTGTATAGCCACTTGACGCGCAGGCGCAGAGCATCGTGCCAGATGGCGAGGTTCATTTTGTTCAGGTCGCCTTCGTTATCGAGCGCAGGCAGCCAGTACACGCCATGGACAGAGCCAGCTGCGATCCACTTCCGGATGCAATCCTCCAGAGCTTCGGTCGTTAGCGTGTCGTGATCGCTCAAGGGAACGCGAAGGACCTCGACACCGAGTTTTTCCAACCGTTGTGTCAGGGCATCGGCCACGCCCGATTTGTCGGGCATGACAATCACGCGCCCCCCGGGTCCAAGTGTTACCGCCGTCGGCTTACAAAGATCGAGCGATGGACGCAGGTTGGGAACAGGGATACGCCGTGGAACAAGATTGGCGGCATCGAAACTGAGAGGAATTGGGCGCGGAGTCGCAATAGCCGAAGCGCCGGAAGGCGCCCCGGGCCCCGGTTTCGCGGCAGCAGCTTGCGGCTTCTCGATGGTGGAAGAATTCGTGGTGGTGCCTTTATTTGCCGCTCCCGGCTGCCGCTCGCGAGCGAACTGGATCACATGAGCCAGCGTGGGAAAGTCGCGCAGCTTGAGAGCCTCATCGCGCGGAATGTTGTAGGCTGCGCGTACAGCTGCGAACATCTCCGCCTGTTTCACCGTGTCGACGCCGAGGTCGGCTTCGAGATCGAGATCAAGATCGAGCATGTCTTTCGGGTAGCCTGTCTTTTCGGCGACGATCGCCAGTACGGTCTCTTTGATGGCCTCGTCCGAGGCCGCTCGGGCCGCGACGGACAATGCTTGTGGCAATGGCTCGCTTATCTCTGATGGTGAGGTCGATGCCGAGGCCGTTTGTGACGTCGCTGGCGGTGTTGGCGGCTCGACTTCAGCTACACCTGCGAGATCCGGACGCTTTTGATACACGAACTGGATCACGCGCGCCAACGTTGAATAGTCGCGCAGCTTCACCGTCTCGTCCCGGGGAATGTTGTATTCCGCCCGGATCGCCGCAAACATCTCAGCCTGCTTTACGGTATCGACTCCAAGGTCGGCTTCCAGATCGAGATCGAGGTCAAGCATTTCTTTCGGATATCCGGTCTTCTCGACGACCAGCGCCAGAATGCGCTCTCTAACGTCATCGCCGGCGACTGCTTGAGTTGACGCTGTTGCCGCCGGTTGATCGGTAGAGGTCGTGGACGCTGGGACATTGATTTGTTCCGGTGTGGATGCCGGCCCCGCAGCGAGGTCAGGGCGCTTCTCAAACACAAAGCGAATGACGTGCGCCAACGTGGGATAGTCACGCAGCTTGCGGTTTTCATCTCGCGGAATGCTGTAAATCTCGCGAATCGCCGCGAACATCTCCGCTTGCTTTACGGTGTCGACACCAAGATCAGCTTCCAGGTCGAGATCCAGGTCGAGCATTTCTTTGGGGTAGCCCGTTTTTTCCACGACCAGTTCTAGAATGCGATCCTTAACGCCGTTGCCACCGATTTCCGCTAAAGTTGCGGCGGGGGCTGGCTTCTCCGTTGCGACCGCGGTTGCTTCCGCTGGGACTTTGATTTGTTCCGGTGTGGATGCCGGCCCCGCAGCGAGGTCAGGGCGCTTCTCGAACACGAAGCGTATGACGTGCGCCAACGTGGGATAGTCACGCAGTTTGCGGTTTTCATCTCGCGGGATGCTGTAAATCTCGCGAATCGCCGCGAACATCTCCGCTTGCTTTACGGTGTCGACACCAAGATCAGCTTCCAGGTCGAGATCGAGATCGAGCATTTCTTTGGGGTAGCCCGTTTTTTCCACGACCAGTTCTAGAATGCGTTTCTTGACGTCGACGTTCTCAGAAGCGATGCTCAGAACGGGTGTCGCCGGCGGCGTGGGTTTCGGAGCAGTCACAGGAGTAACCGGCGGAGTTGCTTTGACCTCTTCTGTTTTTGTTGTTTCCGTAGCCGCATTTGTCAGGTCGGGCCGCTTCTCATAAACGAAGCGGATCACGTGAGCCAGCGTCGGATAATCGCGCAGCTTGCGATTCTCATCGCGCGCAATGTTATAAGTCTCGCGGATCGAAGCGAAGACCTCAGCCTGCTTCACGGTGTCGACGCCAAGATCGGCTTCGAGATCGAGATCGAGGTCAAGCATGTCCACGGGATACCCGGTCTTCTCGGCCACCAGCGCCAACACTCGCTCTTTCACCGCATCTTGTTTCGTGTTTGCGACAACCGCTGGTTGCGATGGTGGCGGCGCCGGCGTGACCGTTTGAACCGGCTTCGCGGTTGGAGCAAACTCTTTCTTCACCGCCATTACCGCAGCGGTGACTGTCTGGGCCGCCGGAGTCGCAACTTCGCGAATCGGTTCGCTAGTCCGTGTTGACGCGGATTGAAGGTAACCATGGTCGCGCACTCGCAGCGTGCGGTTGACCACCTCGAGTTCGGCGGAGGAGCGTCCTGCCACTGTGGTGAGCCACGCGTTCCACGTTTCGGGCTCCGCAATGCGGTACGCGTAGCCTAAGGCGTTAGCCGCGCGACGGACTCCATCTTTCGTCTTCACCCAACGCAACAACATCATGCTGATTTGCGAGCCGAAGCCGGCTCCGAGGTGAATGGCATATTCAACGGGATATGCGCCGCCCTTCGACAGGTTCAACGGGCCCAGTTCGGGATCCACTTCTTTAAAATTCGCGACCGGGGGAACACATCCCGTTTCCAGCGCCTTCACCGCGACCACATCCTCGATGCCCGTCGCCATGGCATGTCCGGTGAAGCCTTTGGTATTGGCGATCACGATCCGATCCGCGACTTCGCCAAAGACGTGCCGCAGCGCATGAATCTCGGCGGAAGCGCTGCCGCCTCGCGCCGGGGTATAAGTTTCATGCGAGACAAAAACCGTCTTCGGAGCAATCTCGCGACGCGAAATGCCGCTGCCAGCTTCGGCTTTCGCCAGCAACTTCTCCATGACCTGGCCGATGTGCTGAATATCAAGACGGGTACCATGGAAGGCGCTGTTGTTGGTGCTGGTAGACAACACCTCGCAGATCGGGTGGATTCCGCGCTCGCGCGCTGCCGCTGCGCTCTCGACCACGAGGGCCGCAGCGCCCATGCCGATAATCATGCCGTGCCGCCGCCGATCGAAAGGAATTGCGGCATCCGCAACCACTTCGTCGGTGGCGGCCGCGCCCGAGGCCAGGAAGCCAGCGCCCATCCAATCGATCAAATGATCGGAAGTGACGTCGTCGGCCGAGATCACGATCACGCGGGTGCAACGGCCAGTGTGAATCCAGTCTTGCGCCAGCGAAACCCCTTGGGCGGTGCTGGCACAGGCGGCGTTAATCTGTGTATTCGGACCGCGAGCGCCGATCAGTTCGGCAAATTGCGAATGTCCCATGGCCAGCACGCGGAGCAGGAAGCGCCGGTTGAAGACGTATGGCTCTTTGTCGAGCAATCCGCGCAACTCGTCGATTTGTTGTTTTAGTTCTCGCGCAAGGTTCGAGTGGTCATTTCCCTCGACCGCGCGGGCCAGAAGTTTTTCCAGCATGGCTAACTGTTCGCGGCGTTCATGGTCAGCGTAGTAGCGCGCCATTTCGTCCGCAAACGCATCGTATCCGGGGAAGGCCGAGGCAAAAATGACCCCGGTATCATCGCGCAGAGAATCGGGCAGTCCCCAACGCTCGGGTAACTTCGTACCCTTGGTCGTGGTTTTATAGCGCATAACCAGCGGAATGCCGGCATCGCGCAACGCGTCAATGCCCGCGCCAATCGCCAGTTGCGTGGTACGGTCGAGTGCGCCTACGCGTTCGGAGGAGATGCCAAATTCCTTCTCCAGATCGAAGGCGCCTCCCCGGCCCGCCAACTTGATGACGTCCGCGACATCGGTGAGCGTTTCAAATCGGGCTTCGCCGCTGTCACTCTTCACCAGGCGTGTGATGTGCTTGTCGAGCATGGCGCTCCGGAACTTGGCAGGAATGGGTTGGATAAATTGATCGCCTCGGAGAATGCGTGCGATGTTGCCATCGTCGAAGATGCGTTCGGTGCCGGGCAAGCCGAGGGCCGCACCGGTAATAACCACGGGTTCAGCCGTAGGGCGTTCATTCTTGCCGCGATAGATTTCGTATCCACGATCGAGAACATCGGCAAACAAATGGCCGAGTTCGCTGTAACGATCAGCATGGCCATTTCCGTTTGATGGAGCAGTAGAGGCACTGGCCGCGGACACCGCGACTGGCATCGGTTTGGAAGTTCCCGCGGGAGTAGCGGTCGGAGCAGCTTTCGCGGATGATTCCTGCGAAGTTTCCGCACCAATTCCGCGTCCGAGGCCCGCGGCATACAATCCGCAAAGCGCCTGATTAAAGGCAACGATGTCGCCGACTTTCGGATGATTCGTAAACAAAGAAGTCACGTCGCTATGACCACCCAGAACATCCTCAGCAAATCCCTGCAACGCCTTCTTCGGTCCTACTTCAACAAACACCCGAGCGCCGGCATTGAAGAGCGTGTTAAGACCTTTGACGAATTGCACCGGCGATGCCACCTGCCGGGTGAGAATGTCGAGCATCCGCGGCACAACGTCGGGCCCCATGGGATAAAACTCGCCGTTCGTATTGGCAACGATGGGCAAGCGTGGCGATTGCAGATGCAGGCGCTCCAAAACTGCGCGCAGCGGCTTGCTGGCTCCCGCCACAATCGATGTGTGGAAGGCGTGGCTCACCGGCAATGGAGCCACTTCGTAACCCGCCTTCTGGAATGCCTCCATAGCCTGCTCAACCGGCTTGCTCGCGCCGCCCACAACGGCCTGGCGGCTGCTGTTGACGTTGGCGATGACGACATAACCATCGATGGTCTTCAGAATTCGCTCTACTTCTTCAATCGGAGCAAACACGGCCGCCATCCGGCCGTTATCGTCCATCGCGACCTCGGTCATGCCGCGCCCGCGGGCGCTGACTGCTTCGAGGGAGTCGACAAAGGGAAGCCCTCCCGCCGCGACCAGGGCTCCGTATTCGCCGAGGCTGTGACCCATCGTGAAGTCGGGTTCGATGCCGTAGGCGGCGAGCAGACGAGTGAGCGCGAGATCGATGGCCAGCACTGCCGGCTGCGTAATCGCCGTCTGGCGCAGGTCTTCTTCAGCTTTAGTGACCGCCGCTGCATCGGATTGATCGACGAAGATGAACTTGCTAAGCGGCTTGCCGAGAAGCGGAGTCATCACCCGGTCGGCTTCGGCGAAAGTTTCCGCCACAATCGGTTCCGTGGCGCGCAACTGTTCCAGCATGTTCACGTATTGCGAGCCTTGACCGGTGTACAGGAAGGCCACCTTGGGGGCAGGACCGTGCCCGCGGAAGACGCCTTGCGCCCGCAGGGCTTTCCAAACTGCCGGTTGCTTTGCCGCCAGCGCTTTGAGGGCGCTGCCGGCTTTGTTCGCCAGTTCGTCCGCATTTAGGTAATCGATGGCTACGCGCTCGGGAGCGCGCAAGTCGGATTCAGCCGGAGCAGATGGCGCCGGCGCTCGGCCCGCCTTCGCATCCTTCTCAACCGCCCGCAAGCGCTCGATCAGCGTGGCTTCGGTAGCGGCGCCAACAACCAGCGCTCCGCGCAACGGAGTTTTGCAAACATCGGAAGTGGAACTTGCGGAAACAGCGGCACCGGAAAAAGAAGTTCCGGATGAAGAAGTAGGCGAAGCCTGTGGGGCATTCATGTTGGACTCTTTCGGTATTGCAGGTATTTCTGCGACCGCGACCGGCCGCTTGCCATTGCCGTTCAGGCGATGCGGAATATATTCCTCGATGACGGCGTGGAAGTTGGTCCCGCCAAAACCAAAGGCGCTAAGGCCGGCACGGCGTATGCCATCTGGCGGCATGGTCCAGGGCCTCAGTTCGGTGTTGACGTACAAAGGAGAATGAACGAAGTCAATATTCGGATTTGTGTGATCGCAATGCACGCTGGGCGGGAGCACCTTATCATGCAGCGCCAAAATGGTCTTCAGCAATCCCGCCGCACCCGCCGCTCCTTTGAGGTGCCCGAAGTTCGATTTGACCGAGCCGAGGGCTACCGAGTGAGTAGGAAGTTGCGTTTCAGCCAGCACGTCGATCATGCTCTGCACCTCGACAACGTCGCCGACGGCCGTCGATGTGCCATGACCTTCGATCAACGTCACGCTAGCTGGCGACAATCCCGCATTCCGCCAGGCGCGCTCGATCGCGAATTTCTGACCGATGGGGTTGGGAGCAGTGATGCCTTTTCCCTTGCCATCGCTCGATCCGCCCATGCCGCGCAGCACGGCATAAATCTTGTCCTGATCGCGCTCGGCGTCGGCCAGCCGCTTCAGCAGAAAGATTGCCGCGCCTTCGCCCATAACAAAACCGTCCGCCCCTTCGGCATAAGGACGCGTGCCCGTCGCCGAGAGCGCTCCAATCTTGCAGAACTTTATGAAAGTCGACGCGCCCATGTTGCGGTCGATGCCGCCGGTAACGGCAATATCAAAATCGTTTTGCACCAGTCCTTCGACCGCCGAATTGATGGCCGCCATGGCCGAGGCGCAAGCAGCGTCGCAAACATAGTTAGGACCGTGGAAATTGAAAACGTTGGCGATGCGCCCGGCAATGCAATTCGACAGCTCGCCGGGCATGGTGTCTTCCGTGACCTCGGGAAGGAGCTTTTCGATATGCTCGTGGAATTCGCGAGTAATATCGGCGCGGACCGCAGCCGGCAGCGCCGCGAAATGTACAGAGTCGCCAAGTTCGCGCGCAAACTCGGGGAAGAGCACGCGCAGCACGGTGAAGTAGTGTTTCTCGCCCGCCATGGCGTTGCCCAGAATCACCGCTGTGCGATCGTTGTTCAGCGGACGCTGGGGATAGCCATAGTCTTCCAGCGCCTCGCGCGTGCAGGCGATCGCCCACTTCTGCGACACGTCCATGGCATCGACCACGCGCGGCGGGATGGCGAGCTTCCATTTCATCGGTTCCCAGACATGCTCCCGCACCCAGCCGCCAATCTTTGAATAAGTTTTGTCGGGGGCGCTGTGATCGGGATCGAAGTAGAGGGCCGGATCCCACCGCGCAGGCTGAACCTCGGTGATGCTGTAGCGACCGTCTTTTATATTCTTCCAGAAGGCTGGAACATTCGGTGCATCGGGTAATACAGCTCCAACTCCTACGATTGCAATGGCGCGATGAGAAGTGCTTTCCATGAGTGAGCTCCTATGTGGAGGAGATAACAGCCTTGTCTCCTCTGTGCTCCTCTATGCCCGTGGCTGAGGTTTTTCTCCCACACTGGGCACAGGGGACCACAGAGGTCCGCCAGGAAGCTCAAATAAAATTCATCCTTCCGTCGCTACGCGGCCGCTATTGTCTTAGCGGCCCGTCCGTAGAGTGCGTCGGCTACAGAATCCATGTCGGAAATAAGTCCTGACTGCGCGCGGTGAATGGCGGGCAATCCCAAACTCGCTTCAAATGCGGGCAGCTCAGCAGCGGTGACGCCTTCCGCGCCCACGATCCAGCGCAACCCTTCTTCCGCAACTTTGAGCGCGGCATCGCGGGCAAAAATGCGGCTGATCGCAGCCAGCGCAGGTGCATCAAAGCGCCGGTTTGCTTTTTCATGGAGCTTACCCTCTGCCAAAAGCGCCGCGCGGCGTGCGAGACTTCCCGCGCACTCGGCATAAGCGATCAACTCGCCCAGCCGCAAAAGGATATGCTGGTAGCGCGTAAGCCGCGCCACTCGCGCCTTCTCCATGATTTCGGCCAGCGCGTGCAAGGCGAGAGCCGCGCCGTCGGCGCCGACATTCGGCTGGCGCGCATGCAACGCCTCAAACTCGCGCGCCCGCTCATGATAATGCTGCCCGCGCGTTTTCAGGTGAAGCTGCCAGCGGTCGCGGCTGATGGTCATCTCCATGATCTCGGAGGTGCCTTCGTAAATCGTGGTGATGCGCACGTCGCGGCTGATCTTCTCCACCATGTATTCGTGTGTGTAACCGTAGCCGCCCAGCGCCTGAATGCTGGCTTCAGCCGCCGCATTGCCCGCCTCGGTCGCCATATATTTTGCGATGGCGCCCTCGGTGTTCAAACTGCCCTCGGTGTGCGCGTCGATGCGCTCTGCCGTCTCTTCGATGTACGCGCGAGCCGCCTCCAGCCGCGCCACATGCGGCACGATCAGCTTGTGCGTGTAGCCCTGCTTCTGTGAGAGCGGAGCTCCCGCCTGAATTCGCTTGGTGGAGTAGGGAATCGCACGATCGAGCGCGGCCCATCCGGCTCCCAGGCCGAACGTCGCCACCATCAGCCGCGTATATCCAAACACAGCCTGCGCCTGAATCAGCCCCTGACCTTCGACACCGCCCACCAGCCGGTCGGCGTCGACATAGACGTCGTTGAACGCCAGCGCCGCCGTGTTGCTGAGCCGGATGCCATGCTTGTCTTCCGGCTCGTCGTGCGTGAATCCCTTGGCGCCCCGCTCGACGATGAACCAGCTCGGCCCGGCGGCGGTGTTGGCCAAAACCGTGTAGGCTCCGGCGATTCCGCCGTTGCTGATCCATTGTTTAGCGCCATTGATCTTGTAGCCGACGACTTTGCCGTTTTCCGTAACGCGGTCTGCCGTCGTCTTGAGCGCACCCAGATCGCTGCCCGCTTCGGGTTCGGTGGCGCCGTAGGCGAATAGCAATCCTTCTTCGGCAATGCGCGTCAGCCAGATTTTCTTCTGCTCGGGAGTTGCTCCAACAAAAATAGGATCGCTGCCCAGGAACGTAGCGAGCACCGCCGTGGCCACGCCGAGATCGATGCGCGCCATCTCCTCACAAACGCAGTAGACGTCGAAGGTGCCGCCGCCCATGCCTCCGAACTCCTCGGGAATAAAAAGGAGCTGAATGCCGAGCTTGTCCGGACTGCACATATGGCGAACAATCTCCAGCGGACATTCATCCTTATCATCCAGTTCGCGAAGCACCTCGTCGGGCAGGCGTTTCTTCGCGAAATCCTTGAGCGACTTCAAACTTAACTTCAACGTCTTAGCTGCGATCATTGCGATGGCCTCTCTTTGTCTCTTGTCTGGTTCTGATCTTTTCTCAACTCCGGTGTTAGCCGCTTAATCTGTTGGTATTCGGCGTTCACTTGCCGGCAACGCTGTGCAGCTCGCGAACCTTGCTGGTCATCTCGGGCAGGAATTCGAGAATGTCGTCGACGATCCCAATATCCGCCACTTGAAAAATGGGAGCCTTCGGATTCTTGTTAATGGCAATCACAAACGGATTGCCTTTCAGTCCGGCGAGATGCTGAAACGATCCGCTGATGCCGCAGGCCAGATAAACCTTGGGTTTGACCGTCTTACCCGAGGAGCCCACTTGCCGCGACTTCTCCAGCCACTTCGCATCGACCACCGGACGCGAGCAACTCACGGCTGCGCCCAGCGCCTCCGCCAGCTCATGAGCGATGGCGACATTATCTTTTTCCTGAATGCCGCGCCCGATGGAAACCAAGACAGCGTGCTTGGTGATGTCGACGTCGCCCGCCTCGGCGACAACGGTTTCGAGATAACGTCGGCCAGCAGTCAAAACACCAACGTCCGATGATTTGTCGATTACGTTGCTCGCCGTAGCAGAACTTTCGAGCGGCTCGAACGCGCCCGGACGTATCGTAAGCACCGCGCCTGTCGAAACATCGCAACGGACATGCGTGCTCACCTGTCCGCCAAATTCCTGGCGAACCACCTCAAGGCTCGCGCCCTTCGCAACGCCGATGTCCACCACGTCGGAGACAAAGGCTGCATTCAACTTGATGGACAGTCCCGGCGCCAGGTCGATGCCAAAATGATCGTGAGCAACCAGCACAAGGCTGTTGCCGGGCACAACCTTCACCAGGGCCTTGCGGATGAGCTCGGCATTCGGATAAGCCAGAGCTTCATTGGCGATCTTCCAAACCTCGGGATAACCAGCGCCTAGGCTGCTGCAGGCGGAATCGAGCTGCGGACCCGAGCCGATGATAATGGCCGTAGGCGATGCGGCAGGATCAATCTTGCGCGCCGCCGCTGACAGTTCGAATGCGGAATCATCCACCACTCCCGCCTTATGCGCGATATACACGAAAATGCGAGCCATTATTTCAACCCTCCTTTGGCAGCCACTAACTCCAGAACTTTGTCGATGTTTTCTTCCCGGCTGCCTTGCAGAAATTCGGCGCCCTTGCCCAGCGTGGGTATGAAATAATCCACGCGCTTCACCTTCGCGCCGGTATCGCCCACCGTGACGGCGTTAATTCCTAACTCCGACGTGCCCAGGATCGGAATCGGCACATCCGCCACTTGCCGGATGCCTCGCATGCCCACGTATCGCGGCTCGTTGATCCCCGTCTGAATTGAGAGCACGCAGGGCAGATCGATCTCGCTGACTTCCTTGTTACCGCCTTCGATCTCGCGGCTAATTTTCAGCTTCTTGCCGTCGAGCACTTCGATTGACGTGACCAGAGAAGCAAACGGATAGTCGAGCAGGGCGGCCAGCATTCCGCCTACCTGGGCGCCTCCGTCTTCGGCCTGCACTCCCGTCAGAATCAGATCGAAATGGTGTTTCTCAATAAATGCCTTGAGAATGGTGGCAATGCCGCGGCCATCCGATCCGCCAAAGGCTTCATCGGAGATCAGCACGCCATGGCTCGCGCCCATCGCCATCTCGCGGCGCAGCACCTCTTCGTCATCCTCTCCGCCCACGGTCGCGACGGTGACGGACCCGCCGACCCTGGCGACAATCTGCAGCGCCTCTTCGACCCCGTAGTTGTCAGCTTCATTGATCGAATAGACCAACTCGTCGCGCTCAATATCATTGCCCGCGCTGTTGAGCTGAATCTCGTTTTCCGAAGTGTCTGGCACTCGCCGCACGCAAACTAGAATGTCCACAGTTACCTCCGCAAATTTCTAACTGCTAATCTTGATCGGTTCTGCCGGAAGACGCCGAAGCGAACTCAGGTTCCGCGGCCTCCGTGGCCACTTGTTTCAGGCCGGACCCCTTCCGCACCATCTGCTGCTCGACCAACTCCGCCAAGTCGATGGCCTTCATCTTTCCTTCCAGCCCCGCAACTTTAATCGCGTCTTCGATATTCACCATGCAAAACGGACACGCCGTCACCATCACATTGGCGCCGGCTTCGGCCGCCATCCGCACGCGCTTTACGCCCATGCGCTCTTCTTCTTTCGGCTCGTAAAACAGCATCAGCCCGCCGCCACCGCAACAGAAAGAGCGATCGCGCGACCGCGTCATCTCGACCCGTTTCAGCCCGGGAATCGCGTCCAGCACATCGCGAGGATCGTCGTAGACCTGGTTGTGCCGTCCCAGATAGCAGGGATCGTGATAGACGTACACGCTGGCGTCGTTTTCTTTGCCGTTTTCTTTACCGCTTGCGATGGGATTGAATTTGATCTTGCCGTTCTTGACTTCGCGCGCGATGAACTGGCTGATGTGCTCAACCGGCGGCAAATCTTTGTAATCGTGCTTCAGCGCGTTATAGGCGTGTGGGTCAGAGGTGACAATGCGCTTGGCTCCTGACGCCTGAATGGCATCCGCGTTGTGTTCGCGCAGGGCCATGAAGAGCGTCTCTTCGCCAAACCGTCGCACTTCGTGCCCGCTGTCTCTTTCCGCCGCGCCCAGAATTCCGAAATTCTCTCCAACGTGGTCGAGAATCTTCGCCGTGGCCCGGCCAATCGACTGCATCCGGTCGTCGTAGGAGGTGATGCTGTCGACAAAATACAAAGTGTCGGCCACCTCGTTCTTGCCCAGAATCTTGACTGCGCAATCCTGCCGAAATTCCTTGGCATTCGCCCAGTCGGCTTTTTTCTTCTCCATCTTTCCGTAAGGATTGCCGCGGCTCTCCAACGCCTTCAGCGGCTTTTGCAGCGACTGCGGCACATTTCCGTCGTCGATCAGGCCGCGCCGCAAATCGACAATCTTGTCGATGTACTCGACCAGCAGCGGACATTCGGCCTCGCAAGCGCCGCAGGTGGTGCACGACCAGATTTCATCTTCGGAGTAGATTCCGCCGGACTCTTTGCTGCCGATTAAGGGCGTTCCATTGTTCGGTCGGCCAATCACTGGATAATGCTGAAAGCTGTAATCCCTCGCCTTGATGGTGAGGAACCTTGGCGACAAGGGTCTCCCGGCCGCATTCGCGGGACAATTGTCGGAACATCGTCCACAGTCGGCGCAGGAATAAAAGTCGAGCATGTGCTTCCAGGTAAAATCTTCGAACTTCTTGACCCCGAAAGATTTCACCTGATCGAGTTGGTCGTCAGCCACGCCATATCGCACCGGCTTCAAAATTTCCTTGTCTAACTTCGCGAAATAAATATTGAAGAGCGAGGTCTCAACGTGAAACTGGATGCCAAAGGGCCGGTAGCAAAGCAGGAAGTAAAACGCAATTTCATGCGTCAGATACGCGCCGAAGTAAAGCGCGCTGAGGACGGACAGGGAAGCAGAGGCAAGGAAAGTCTGTAGCATCCACGGCAGCGAATATGCGGCCAGACCTTCGACAGCGTGACTGGAGCCGGAAAACGCTGCGGCTCTGGACGCGGCAAAAAGGCTGTCCGCCAGCATGAGCAGCGCGATCAACCACAAAAGGAATATGGCATCAGCCGTATGAGCTTTGCCGTATCTCGCCGGCACCGCATATCGCGCAGGCTTGAACACCAACCGCCGAACAATGGCCACGGCCATGCACAGGAAGACGATGGTGGCCGCGTAATCCGTGACGATGTCATAGACCGTGCCCGCTCGTCCCCCCAGGCCGGGCATGACGAAATTCTGAGAGATCCCGACAATCAGGACGGTAAACGCGCGCGTTGCCAGCAGGATAAAGCAGGCGAAAATAAAGATATGAAGCGTTCCTGCAAACTTGTAGCGCGGTTGCTTCCATTGTCCCAGCCAGTATTTGAAGACTCTGCCGAGCCGCAGCCAGGGATGATCAAAACGAAGATCGCGCTCTGCGCGCACTAGTGGCACCATGCGCTTCGCCACAATGTAGGCAAACGCGAGGATGCCCAGAACATGAATCACCAAAAATAGGATTTGCCCGGAGCTTAAAGCTGATGCTAGCTGCGTCGCTGATTGCATGCCTTCCACGGTGCTGCTCCTGGCGATACTCTCCCTAAGCGATAAAGTGCGTCGGCTCGTTTTCCTCCATCAGTGGAGAAGTTTGTGAGGTTGCGGGTTTGGCCGGTGCGTCCGGTCGAGCGGCAGCATGGCCATTGGTTGGTGTGGGCAATGACGGGGCCGCAGCGGCAGTTGCGGAAGAAGACGGCCGCGCCGCCGTTTTCGTCCTTCCAGCGGCAGGCTTTACTTTCTTGTTTTTCTCTTTTTTCTGCGGAGTGCGAGGCGCCACTTCCCGAGCCCGAAGGCCAGCCGCCTTGTGCAATTGCGTATAACTCGACTTCAAGAGCGACTCCAATCGCTCGATATCGGGCACCGCCTGCGAATCGCAGCTGAACCCGAAATACGCCACGCCGTCGTAAGTCAAGATGGCGCAGTTGAGCGTCATCTCGCCACCGACCGGTACGTACGGATAACAATGCAGCATCTTGCGTCCCAGCAGATATAGGGGATACTGCGGCCCCGGCACATTGGTGCATACCATGTTGAAAGGCGTGAATGGCAGGCGATTGATGACCTGCCCGGCGAGTTCGCGCGCGGGCAGCGGGATCATGGCAATCAATCCCCCAGCCATGCTCACCACTTCCGCGGCATGACCGCGTTTGAGAAACTCCGTTCTCTCATGCACCGCAGCCAGCAGTTTCAGCGGGTCGCGAATGTCCAGCGGAATGGTGACGGGCACGAGCGAAATGCGGTTCCCCAATTGGCCAGGTTTTTCATCGCCCCGCAGGTTTACCGGAATCATGATGCGGAACAAACGGCCCTTCACGCTGTCGCCGTGCAACCCGAGATAACGTCGTATCGTTGCCGTCACTAGCGCGAGCACGACGTCGTTTACGCTCGTTCCACAGGCGCTCTTGATCGCCTTGATCTCCGCCAACGGAATTTCCGCCCAGCCGAAGTTCTGCGGCCCGCGATAAAGAACGTTGAAGCGCAGCCGCTCGGTCGGCGCTCCAATTTCGGGAAGAAGTTCGCGCAGCAGATTCTTGCCTTCGCCCGTGTCCTGACTCCCGGCGCCAGTCGCCAAACGCTCTGCCATCGTGGATGCATCCGCGTAGCCGTCAACAATTCGCTTGACGATATCGGCGTAAGAATCCACGAAGGTATTGGTCAGAGAACTCAAAATCCCTGGCCGTGGCGCCTTTGGAATCTGCAGCTTTCGCCGCGGCAGAGGCTTCGTTGTCGCGATTGTGTCCAGCAGAACATGCATGATTCCGACGCCCGCGATGCCATCGGCCAGGCAATGATGCAGCCGGAAGATAAGCCCGGTGCGCTTGCCTTCTGATCCATTGCCTTTCAAACCTCGAACTAGCGTCAGGTCCCACAGCGGCCGCTGCCGGTCCATCATCTTGCTGAAAATCGTTCCTGCCAGCGCTTTCAATTCCGCATCAGAGCCGTGCTTGAGCGTTACTTCTTTTACGTGGTGGCGAATCTTGAACTGAGCATCGTACTCCCAGGTTGGAAGCCCCATGCCAAGAGGCGCTGGGACAACATGCTTGAGGTAGCGAGGAATCAGCGGCAGCTTCGCTTCCACGGATCGGATGAAGGCCTGATAAGAAATCTCCCCATCGAACACGCAAACCGATGCCACATTGAGCGGCATGCCCTCGCGTTCCAGGTGAAGGAATACCGTGTCACCCCAGGAAAGACGGTCAACCTGCCGATCATTCTGCATTACAGCTCTCCTCTTCACTCGCCGCTGTCTTCTTTTCGCCGCAATCTTTTGCGGACCTCTTCGCCCAGCGATGCGCGTCAGTTCACGAAACAAAATCTCGATGCCAGTTTCGCGAGCTTGAGCACCTTGTAGACGCCGACGTTCACGCCGCGCAATCCGACCTTGATCCCCTGGCGCTCCGCGCGCATCGCCAGCTCTTCCAATGCCCGCAGCGAATTCGGATCGATCCGCCGCACGGCAGAAAAATCCAAAAATACTTTTCCGCCGGCGCTGTCGAGTTCTTCGCCAGCTGCCCGCAAGGAGTCGGCAACGTGCTCTCCATCGATCTTCACTTCATCGATCTTCACTTCATCGATCTTCGGTTCGTCGATCAGGTTCAATGCAGTCGTTTCCATGGCCAAACCCATCATCATTCCCCTATGCGTTTTGCTCTTCGAATACATTTGCCGATTTCATCGCGCCGCGCCCTAAGTAAGCCTTCCAGAACAAGTCAGCTAATTCGCTCATCAAGGGCATCCGCGGATTCGACCGCCATGATGGATCGTCAAAGGCAATCTTCGTCAACTCGGGCACGGCACGCTCGAATTCTTCCCGCGAAATTCCCAGCTCAGCGATCGAGCGTGGAAACTCCAGTTGATCGAGTAGCCGCTCTACCGCCGCCACCAGGTTCTTCACCTTTTCGTCGATCGTCGAGCCGCCCAATCCGAGCAGATCGGCGACCGTCGCGTATTTCTTGTGCGCGAGATATCCCGTCTGATAGGGCGACGGCAGAAACTTCGTCGGCACCGACGCGTTATAAGCAATCACATACGGAAGCATGAGCGCATTGGCCCGCCCGTGGGCCACACCGAAGCGCGCTCCGAAGGCATGCGCCAGAGCGTGATTCACTCCCACCGACGCGTTGGCAAACGCCATGGCCGCGATACAGGCGGCATTGTGCATCATGGTGCGCGCCTCTTCGTCGTGCGGATGCGCGTAAGCAGTTGGCAGATACTTGAACGCCAGCCGGATCGCCTGCATCGCATTCGAGTCGGTATAAGGCGAGGCGAAGCTCGAAACCGCCGCTTCCAGCGCATGCGTCAGGCAATCGATCCCGGTGTCCGCCGTCAAGCCCTTCGGCATCGACATCACAAATTGCGGATCGACAATGGCCACGTCGGGAGTCAGCGAGTAGTCGGCGAGCGTGACCTTGCGTCCGCGCTCTTTGTCGGTGAGCACGGCAAACGGAGTCACCTCGCTGCCCGTTCCGCTTGTAGTGGCGATGGCAATTAGCCTGGCGTGGTTCACTTTCTCGGTCGGATACTCAATCACTCGCTTGCGCAGATCCAGAAATGGAGCGGCCAATTCCTCCAGATCGGCATCCGGAGACTCGTACTTGAGCTTCATGATCTTGGCCGCGTC
Organism: uncultured Acidobacteriaceae bacterium; assembly: GCA_963775845.1. Classification (GTDB taxonomy): domain Bacteria; phylum Acidobacteriota; class Terriglobia; order Terriglobales; family Acidobacteriaceae; genus Acidiflorens. The sequence continues at coordinate 640,623 of CAVZKN010000004.1, forward strand.
AATGACCGATCCGCCGCCGAGCGCGATAATCTGGTCTGCCTTGTAGAAATTCAGTTCCGCGACGCCCTGCATTACGACCTTTACCTCGGGCTCCGCATCGGGAATCACCGAGACGTGAACACGAGTACCCTCAGGAAGGCAGCGCCGCACCAGGTCCACATAACCCATCTGCTCGAGGGCCGGGCTGGTAACGATGACGGTCGAGCGGGAGGGGAACTGATGCACGTTCTCCACCGCATTCATGTTGAAGTAAATCTCGTTCGGCACTCGGAACCACATATGCGCTTGCATCCTGCGAGCCACGCGTTTGATATTGAGGTAGTGGTAAATATTGACGTTGTCGGTGGTGCTGTTGCCGCCACCAGTGCCGCATCCAAAAGAGAAGGTCGGAGTGAGGTCGTTGTAAACACCGCCCACCGCTCCCACCGAGCCCGGCGAGTTGACCAGAATTCGCCCGGCATTCATCAACTCACTAAACTTGCCAATGACCTCTTCGTTGCGCGAAAAAATTACCGCCGTATGTCCCAACCCGCCGGCATGATTGACGTCGACGCAAACCTTCAGCGCCTCATCGACAGACTTCGCCCGGTAAACCGCAAGCACGGGGAACAACTTCTCGACTGACAGAGGATGCTCGCGCCCCACGCCCTGAATCGGCGCAATCAGCAGTTTGGTCGCAGGCTGCACCGGAATCCCCGCCAGGCGCGCAATGTCGGTCGCCTTCTGCCCGACTGCCATCGGCTGCATAAACCCAGTCTTCGGATCGATGACCGTCCGCGCCAGCATCTCCGCTTCTTTTTCGTTGCAGAGATGCGCGCCCAAATCGACGAATTTCTTCAGCACGCGGTCGTAAATCTCGTCGTCGATCACCAGCGTCTGCTCCGACGCGCAAATCGTCCCGTTATCAAATGTCTTCGAAAGAGTGATATCGGTGACGGCCGTGTTCAAGTCCGCCGTCTTCTCGATGTACGCCGGAGTATTCCCCGGCCCCACTCCCAGCGCTGGTTTGCCCGAACTGTAGGCAGCCTTCACCGCGCCCGGTCCGCCCGTGGCATCGATCAGGCCAATATCCTTATGCCGCATCAGGAAGGCGTTGTCTTCGAGAGTATGCGATTCCAGGCAGGAAAAGACGCCTTCCGGCGCGCCATGCTTCAGCGCCGCCTCATACATCACCTTCACCGCTTCGGAGCAGCAATGCCACGCATTCGGATGCGGACTGAAAATTACCGCATTGCGGGTCTTGATGGCCATGATGCATTTGAAAAGGACGGTGGAGGTAGGATTCGTAATCGGCGTGATTGAGAAAATCACTCCGATCGGTTCAGCGACCTCGGCCAGATTGCGTTCCGGGAATTCGCGAATGATGCCGACGGTGCGCTTATCGCGGATGTAGTTGTAGACAAACTCCGTGGCCACCATGTTCTTGATGACCTTGTCTTCCATCACTCCTAAGCGGGTTTCTTCGAAGGCGAGACGCGCCAGAGGCTGAGCCTGCGCCAGGCCCGCCAGCGTCATGGCTTTGACGATGCGATCAACATCTTCTTGTGTGTATTGCGTGAATACGGCGGCGGCTGTTCTTGCCTGCCTGACGAGTTTTTCCAGGTAGAGAGTACGCTCTTCGCTGAGCCCTTCGACGACCGATGCAACTTTAACCGGCTGCTGTGTTTCTTCACTCAAAATCATTGTTGCCCCCTCTTACGATCTATCGAAGTCGCTTACTTTGAGGAGTGCCTTGGCTCTTCGATCGGCTCATTCTTGACCAGCTTGAGCAAGCGCGGTTGAGCCTCGCCGCGACAAAAATGTTGTTACGCGTAATCGATCGGGTGCTTGGCCAGCCAGCGCTCATCGCGCACCTTGCCAATATTTTTCAGAGCGCTCCCGGCCATGCTCGCCGTAAGACTGCGGCTCTCCCAGACCAATCCAGCACAGAGGCCGATCGCGCCTCCGAGCAAGCCATACGTGAGCGCCCGGGGTAGCGATTTCTGCCGTGACGGATAGCCTGCCAGCACACCGATGACGACTCCCATCGCGCCGTGCTTCAAGGCGTGACGCGCCGACTCTCCCAAAAAAGGAGTGAGACGCTCACCCTTCAGAAATGTTTGCTGCCCGGAGCGTGCTCCCTGAATACCGGAATCGAGCAACCTCCGTCCGTAACCAGCGTTGTCCGTCGACCATTCGCGTAAATCCATACCAACTCCTCAAGCTTCTTCTTCGCGGTGCCTTAATCCAGGATGTAACATGAAGTACATCACCTTGCTCCAGCCAAGTCGGTGGTGTCGGTCACATGGCTTTGTGAGCTAGATACGTGGGAGGGTTTCGTCGTCCTGGGGCTATCCTGTAAAACACAAAAAACCAATGTGCCCGTTTCGTCGAACCGGGCACATTGGCCAATTGTCTTGCCTACCCTAAATTGTCACTACGCCTTACGCCGCTGCTGCGGTGGCTTTTTTTCCGGTCCGCTTCACTCGATGTTCAACCTTGGCTCCCGGCTTGTGCTGTCCATTCGGCTTTACCACAGCGTCCACCAACGCTTTTTGCGCGTCGACGTAGCTCTTGACGCCCTCGCGTGTCAGTTCCGCCAACGGCAGGAAGGGAAGGGGCCGCAGCAACTCGACAGCCTTGCCCACGGTCTTCACCTCGGCGTTCATTTGCTTGCCAGCCACATCGACCAGCTTCTTTTGCGCTTCGATTAACGACTCGGTCGCCTCGCGCGCAATCTGCGCCAGTTCGGTCTTCTTGGTTTTCTTGGCGGCTTCCGTCTTGCCCATGGCATTCTTTGTCTCTTCGGCGATCACGTCCATGAAGTGCTTTTGTGTTTTTACAAAGTGATCCATGGCTTCGCGCGCCGTCTCCACCAGATGTTCGGTGTCATAGGGTTTCCCGGCCTTGGCGGATGCAATCCACTCGTGCGTCTGCTTGCCGGCGATTTTCAGAAACTCCTGCTGCAATCCGATAAAAGTCTCGATGCTTCTCTCGAGCAGGTTGGCAGCGGCGATGCGTGTCGGGCAATCCCCGACCTGTTCCTTGACGCCGCCCATCAGGATTTCATTCTGCTTCTGTCCCAGCTCCAGTAAGATCTTCTGGCCTTCGATGAAGTTGGTCACGCCTTCAGCGGTTGCTTCGCTGAAGAGGGCGGTCGGAGAATTCTCCGGGTCCGAGAGTTGTTGCCGCACAGAGGTCATCAGGCTTGCATTCTGCCGCATCGCCAGGTCCAACAGGATCCGCTGTGTGGCAAAGAAGCTCTGCACTCCTTGCTGTGCCCAACCCGAAAGAAGATTAACGAAAGAGGACTCCCCAAAATAAGATTCGTGCTTTGCGGTGGTTGGCATTTCATGCCTCCTAGGATTTGCTGCAATGCAGCATCAACTAAAATATACGATTGTCGAAGAGTTGTGTCAATATGTATTTGGACTATGTGCAGAGCAGCAAAAACGGGCCAGAGCCGGGGGTGCGCGACATGAAGCCAACTCCAATCCTGATCAAGAAATACGAAAACCGGAGACTGTACGACTCGACCAATAGCGTCTATGTAAATCTCGACGATATCGCGCTCTTTGTGCGCGAAGGCAAGGAAGTGCAGATCGTGGACGCGAAGACGGGCAAGGATCTGACCCGCGTGGTGCTCACGCAAATTATTACCGAAGACGCCAAAGGTAAACCCACGGGTCTGCCGCTGGAGTTGCTTCGCGAGTTGATCGTGGCCTCCGATGAGGTGCGCCAGGAATTCGTGATGTGGTACTTGAAATCCGCCTTCGATACGCATCGGAAGATGCAGGAGGCGGTGCAGAGCCGGATCGGCGAAGTGCAGTCCGCTCTCCTGTCGCCGGTGGATGTGATGAAGAAGTTCTTGAACGCGGCGGTACCTGCTGCCCCAGTTGCAGCAGAATCGGAAGTCGATGCCCTGCGCCGGCGGGTCGCGGAACTCGAGGCTCGGCTGCAAAAGCCAGTTGGACGTGCTTCTCGCCGGAAGCATCCAAAGGCTGGGGTATAATCCGCGGTGGGTAAAGCTTCCGCCCGCTGCGATCATAACGGGTGAAAGTTGGGCGAACTCAGGACGCATTTGCGGCGTAAACAAGAAAACTCGAGCAGTCGAGCCAAAGCGCGACCCAAGACGTGTTCCAGGCCGGGCTCGAAGACGCGACCCCCGAAAATCGATCACAGCGTCGAGATGGAAGCCGAGATTTCGCCGTGGACGGAAACTCTTTTTGCCGCCGAAGTACTTCTCCTGCACGCCACGCCCGTCTACTACGGCTTCGGAGTTCCCCGGGGCGACGGTTCCGCCGTCGTCGTCATTCCCGGTTTTCTGGGCACCGATCTCTACCTGATGGAACTCCATTCCTGGCTCGGCCGCATCGGATACCGTCCCTATTTTTCTGGCATAGGAATCAACGCCGAGTGCCCGAATCTTCTCGTGCAGCGTCATCTCAACGAGACCATCAAGAAGGCGCTGGCTGAAACGGGTCGAAAAATTCACCTCATCGGCCACAGCCTCGGAGGCGTGATCGCCCGCTCGGTAGCCGGCCAGCGGCCCGCGGACGTAGCCTCCGTGATCACCCTGGCCTCGCCGCTTCGCGGCACCGCCACCAGCCGCACCGTCCTCCATGCAGCCGATGTCATTCGCCAGCGCATCCTCAATGAACATGGCGGCGGCGTGCTGCCTGCTTGCTACACCGGCCGCTGCACTTGCAATTTTGTGGATTCGCTGCGAAGGGATGTTCCCAAGTCGATGTTCGAGACTGCTATTTACACGCGCGATGACGGCATCGTCGATTGGCGCTACTGCATGACCAAAAAGGCCGAATGCGATTTTGAGGTTCCCGGCACCCACATAGGAATGGCCTTCAATCCATCCGCCTATATGATCGTCGCCGAGCGCCTGGCCAAAGCGCAAAGTCATACGTAGAGACGCCATCGTCGGCTGTCCAGCCGGGCAAAGCTCGGTCGTTCTATTGCCCGACCATTTCGAGCACAGTGCCGGTGTCGGTTTGCAGAATTTCCGCAGGACTGCCCGACCGCTCCAGGCGAAGCACCGCTTTGGCCAGGCTGTTATTGATAACCTCAAAACTTCCGCTACAATCCGTCTTCCCATACGGAAGTCGATGGATGCTCGGGCCGCCTCCGTCGATTGCTGCTTCCAATTTCATCACCTCTTTGGAAGATGACGCACAGGAAAAATTCCAGCTCAATCCCTCGCGATCTCGTCGGCTCTCGCGCAGATTCCTGAAAAAATACGCCTCGCCCTCATGCCAAAGCACGGCCTTGCGGAACATCATCCCGAAGGGCATCTCATAAACCAAGGCCTCTAAGGTGGTCGGTTTCGAAGCCGTCGCTTCATCGTCAGCACTCGGGAGGAAGATATGTGTCCACGTCCAGAAGTTACGATGGCGGTAGCCGCAGTTATGTCCCTGAACTCCGAAGCCCAGCGGATCGCCGTCAAATCTTCGCCCGTCCAGTGTGATGTATCCCGAAAAGACCGCATCGCTGTGCGGCGTGCGCGAGAATCCAATCCATCCTTTGTTACTCAAGGTGACGTGAAACGTGGAACGATAGCGCAGGTCCCAGGAGATGTCGTGCCCATCAACGCTCAGATTTCCGCGGCAAGAATTTTCGCCAATCTCGTTGCCGCGGATGCCAAAATGAAATGGATTTTGCTGCCGCGCGCTGAGATCCACGCCCGCCAAAGGAAATCCCTGAATAAAGCTCTGGGGCCTTCCCTCGCGGGGAAACCATGTTGCCCAGATCTGAACTGGCAAGAGTGAGACGCCACTCGAGACTTTCGCGGAGGCCGCGTCTCGGTCAGAGCGTCCGCCGCGTCCAGGGTTCATCAGCAAGTAGCGGAACCACCAGGCTCCGCTGCCGTCGGCGAGTCCGAAGCGAAGAAACCACACTTCGTAGCGCCGTCGAGTTGAGAGTGACGTATAGACTTCGTTCAGCGTCTTCACACACTGAGCCCTGCCCGAAATATAGCTTAGATATGCGGTTGCGCGCCCGCTTATGGTCGAGGCACACCCCGCTCGGCCCCAAGAGGTGGCGTTCGAGAACTGTTTCTTATTTCGATTTGATTCTACTTTTTCGGGCTGATGGTCTTGGTATTAACAAGTTCGGGCTGGACTTGCAAGTTCCGGGCCGTGGTGGCTGCTAGACTTTGCGCCCCGGCGTCCGTAGAGCCCTTGCTGGTCGCGGCCAGCAGAAAGCCGCCGTTGTTTGGAATAGAAGCCTCAGTGGCTTTGCCTAACACTTCGCCCAGGCTCTTTGGGGTAGCCTGCTGGCCTTCGGGAAGTACCGTCGTTGTCGAACCGTTGCTGATTTGGAGGTCGCCCTTCAGCGCTACAATCTGGACTTTGCCATTTACATCGGTCATCTGATATTCGGTCCGGGCGTTCGAAGCGGGAGTTACGGTAACACTGCCGGCGTGTGCAGCCATACTCTTTCCTGTGACCAACTTCACGCCACCATGCTCGACCGCAACCGCTCCGCCCTCAAACTTCACCAAAGAACCGGAAAGCACGGTTACGCTCGAACCCGAAGCGCTGATCTTCATCGCCGAAGTCGCACTCGTCTGAACCAAATCGCCGGGGAAAATCGTGGATGTACGGTCAACTGCCACGCCGTTCAAATAAGCGGTACCGTACGGATGCGCCATTCCCACCCCAGCGCCAGCAGCTACCAGAGAGGCAGGCACAAGAGCGAGCATCGCCCAGCAAAAAATGGAGAGCAGATTTTTCCGGTTCATGTCGACTCCAAGCCGAAAGTAACCGCTCCATAGTAGCTGGGGTCCCCTTGCCAGTCAACCCTTTTCGCGGTTTTTCTGATGCAGCGGTTCCAGATGCAAATTGGTGTCTTTTTGGCGTTTGCCCACGTTCAGCCGTCCGTTTGGCGGCGACTGAGAGTGCAATTTTTGCCCATTGGCTCAAAACCTCTTTGTGCTTCCGAACGTCAGCGGTTCGATCAAATTGGAGTTCGCGACTTGGGGCGGGCGTGGCCGCCTACAGATTCTGTCCGCTAAACCTTATGACCGCTCGTCATAACCGCCGGAACCGTGGCGATTGCGCACAACACATAAAACAACGCCGCGTTCGCTGGAATGTGCAGGTTGAAGTCCATGAAGCTGTGTGCCAGAAGACCGGTGCACCCTGCCAGCGCGGCCGTGCTGATCATCGAGGCTGGGGTCGGTCGCGTCAGTCGAAGGTTGCGCAATCCATCGCGGTACAGCAACACCAGGAACCACATGCCTACTCCCAAGCCGAGCAGTCCGGTTTCCAGCAGGAGCTCGAGATAGTCATCGTGAGCGTTATTGATAAAGAAACCGTCGTAGAACACGCGATAATGCGGAAACGCGGTTGCGAAAGTTCCCAGCCCGGTGCCCAGTAATGGATGCGCCGCAAACATGCGAAGCGAGTCGCGATGGATCAATAAGCGCGCCGGATCATGAATGTCGGTAATGCGGCTGCCAACTTGTTGCGGAGCAATCCACGCCAGAAACAATGCGGTCACCAGGCAGAACAGCACGAACAGTCCCGCCGACTTTTTCGGTGAGAAGCGACGCATCCAGAAAATTGCCAGGAATACGGTTTCTACCGTGACCGCGAACATTCCGCCGCGCGACTGACACAAAAACACTGAAGCGGCCATGAGGGTAGCCGCAAACACCAGCAAACCGCGCTTGGCTCCCCGCACCGTGCCGTTGAATGCCAGCACCAGAGCGAGCGGCAGCAGTAACTCGATAAAGCCCGCGTAGTGATTGTGATTCACGTAGCTGCCATAAATATTTCCGGCCTGCGGTTTGAATTGCCAGTAAATTTTTCCGTCCGAGGTGAACTGCTGCAAGACGGCGAACACCGCATAGAGTCCGCCAAACGCCGCCATGATCTTGCCGAAGCGCAGCAGGAGCGCATCGTCGGACCAGACCACTTGCACGGTGACAAAAAGCAGAATTCCATAAGCTACAGTGAGCCAGAGCTCGGAAAGCGTGTCGTACAGATAAACCGTCCGGTGAAACACGATCTGCCCCACGACCAGCGCAAAGAGAACCAGCATCGGAGCAAACAGCGGACTCCAGCGCACGCGAATTTCAGCTGAGCTGATGTGCCATAGCATCCAAAGCAACAGCACCACCGCCGCGCCTGTTTCAAACACGGCAATCGACCAGTCATGCACCACTCCCATCGCGAGGGGCCCGAAGATGAGGAGGGCGCACAGCGCGGCAAACAGAGACACGCGCAGCCCGCGTTCCCAGCGGCGGCGGACACTGATCCTGCTCACCACCGGCGCCGATCCCTCGATGAATTGTCCAATCGGCATGTGTTGCCTTTTCCTTGTCGATGACTAATCAGTCGTTGGTCTTTGGTCGGTCGTTGGTCGTCGGTTGTAGGCGAGCATCGGATTGCTGACGACTGACGACTTGTTTTCCCTTACTTCCTCACCAGCTGCAGATCGTCGATCCAGATCCGTCCGCGAATCCGCGTATTCGCCGGAGCCCGAGTGATCTTGACGGCGAGCAGTTCGGTCGAAGCGGGAACTCGCAGCGTACCTTTGATCTCCCGCCAGTTATGAGTGTCAAGCACATCGTCCGTCATAAGAAGAACCGAATCGCTGAACGCATCTACCAGCGCAATACGCGGCCCGCTCGAACTGGTGACGTTATCGCTCTTGATCCAGGCGCTGAAGTCGTACTCCGCGTTTGCTTCCACCGGCACAAATTCGGTCCAACCCGCTTCGTAGACAGGGCTGCCGTCGTAAGTCAGCGAAAGTGAATGCCTGCCCGAGTGCGCAATTTTATCGTCGAGGCCAGCCGCAATGTGGTCAGCGGGCTCGTGGCGCCAGTCGAAACCGGAATTCAACAGCGGCAGCTCAAAGCCCGAATTCACGATCAGATTGTGGGCCGGCAAATAAGCGCGCATCTCCGGCGCCAGATCGGCAAGCTCGTGCCAGCCTCGATTGAATCCGGCCACATCGTGTTCCTTCAGCAGGTAATCGAAGTAAAAGAAGCTGGGTTGTGGCGAAAAATACTGGTGAGCAGCCACCACGTAATTCCAAACTTCGCGGGCGGCATCAGCCTGCTTTTGCCAGGTAAGCATCCGCAAAAAGTCGAGCTGAAGCACCGGGTTGGCCGGAATTGCATTCGCCAGAATCGACTTCGCGTCATGCGTCTCGCGCCAGCACACTGGGAGAATCGTTGCGGCCGCATCCGGGTCTTTCTCCAGCGCCTGCTTGAACAGCGGCATGGCACGATCGGAGTCGCCAGCGACCAGAAAAAACTGCGCCGCTTCCGCCGCCATCGCCGGATTGCCGGGTTCGGCGTTCAGCGCCGACTGCACCGCCTCATTTTCCTCTGTGCCCTTGCCGGTGACCTGGTACACCGATGCCAAATCCAACCAGTAACGGCCGCCGTTAGGATTCAACGTCACGGCTTTTCGGAGATTGGCGATGGCGCCATCGTCCTCGTCCAACGCAGAAAGACGAAGCCCCAGCACATGCGGATATTCCGCATCGTCAGGCACGAGTCGCATGGCTCGCTCGATGGCGGCGCGCTGGTCTTCTTTTTGGTAGGAATCAGCCGCTTGTTGCGCCAGATACACTGTCGCTACTCTGGCCGTGTAGAGCGAGACGGCCCCAACGCATACGAGCACCAGCAACACTTTTCTGGCACGGGGAGGAAGCGTGAGAGAGTGCGGCCACTTCACGGTCAATCCCGCTGTGCGGTCTTCACCGTGTCGGAATCGTGATAGTAGCTGCCATAGCGGCTGCCGTAATAGTAGAGGTCAGGCTCGGTAAAATCGGCCGCATTCAGAATCACGCCCATCACCCGTGCATCGACATGCATCAGCATATCGTGAGCGCGTTTCAAGGCGGCGCGGCTGGTTACCCCCGCGCGTATTACAAACAGGGTGGAGTCGGCCAGCGCCGACAGGAGGCACGCATCCGTGACGCTGAGCACTGGCGGTGTATCGATGATGATGTGATCGAACTCCGGCTCCAGGCTATGAATCAGGTCCCGCATGCGGGTAGATGCCAGCATTTCCGAGGGATGCAGCGCCACCGGCCCGGCAGGCAGCACGCGCAAATTTGGCACTTCGGGGATGGACCGCATCGCCTCTTCCGGATCGGGGACCGCCGATTGGCTGAGAATCGTGCTCAACCCAATCTCCGAATTCAGGTGCAGCACTTTCGAGATGCCGCTGCGCCGCATATCGGCTTCGATCAGCAACACGCGCGCGCCTTGCTGCGCCAGCACAATCGCCAGGTTCACACTGGTTGTGGTCTTACCTTCTTGCGGCAAAGCGCTGGTCACCACCAGGATCTTCGCCGATCGGCCCGTTTTCGAAAGCAGAATCGACGTTCGCAAGGCCCGGTAAGCTTCGGCAATCTCTGACTTGGGACGCATCGCCGACGCCACCGCCGCGGCGGTGGGCGACAAAAGCTTGCCATCGTTCAGCGACAGCGATCGCGATAACGCCCGGCTGTTGGGACGAGTAGAGAAGGGAATCACCGCCAGTGAAGGCAGTGCGGTGATGACCTTGACCTGCTCCAGGGAGTGCACGGTGTTGTCGCGTGACTCGAGCACGAAAGCCAGCGCGAGTCCGCCCGCCAAGCCGACCAGCAGCGACATGGCCAGGTTGCGCGGAATATTCGGCGACGAAGGCGCCATCGGCGTCGAAGCGGGATCGACAATCCTCACATTGCTCGATCGCAGGCCGGTCATCACGCCCGCTTCTTTCAGTTTTTGCAGCAGGCCTTCATAAAGCTGGCGGTTGCTCTCCACGTCGCGCTTCAAGAGGCTGTATTCGATGCCGCTCTCATTGAGCTGGTTCTCTTCGGTCTTCTGATTCTCGAGGGAGGCCCGCAGCAGCTTCTCACGTTCCAGAGCCGCGAGATAGTTCTTTTCGTATTTCGTAGCCACGCGTTTGACTTCGGCCTTGATGTCATCCTGCACAGCCTGCAGTTGCTGGTTCAACTCCTGCACCTTCGGATACGTGGGTTGGAAGTGAACGCTCGCCTGCGCTATTTTCTGGTGCAAATCCTGTTCCTGGCTGCGCAGCTTGTCGAGCGGGCTTGACGGATCGAGGTTCGACAGCAGATCAGGCTCGCCCGACTTGGCCAGCCGGTAAATCGATTCCTTCTGCATCCGGTCGGCTTCCGCCGCTGTCAACTCTTTATTCAGTTCGTCCAGCTTCGACGTGATGATGTTCTGCTTCTCGTCGATGCCAAGAATGCCGTGCTCCTTCTGATAGCGAACCAGTTTCTCCTGCGATTCCTCAACCTTCATCTGCAGTTCGGAGAGTTGCTGGGTGAGCCAATCGGAAGTCCGCAGGGTCGCGTCGAGCCGGGTCTTGTAGTTCTGCTCGATGTAGGTGTCGATCAGCGTGTTGACCGCTTTCGCCGCCAGAACAGGGTCGGGACTGGAGAAGCGAATCTCCAACAGACGTGTGCGCGGAATCGAATTAATGGCCAGCGATCCGTGAAACTTCCCCACCAGCCCCGCCTCGCGATGCGGTTCGATCTCTCTCGCGTCGCCCTGCGCTGCTGCCGGAGTCGAACTGGCGAACACCGCTCCCTTGCCCGCGAACGCCGGATCGGTATCAAGGTTCAATTTGCGGATCACCATCTTGGCGATGGCATCGCTTTGCAGAACGTGGGTCTGCGTATCCATCGCCACCATGTAGTCGTCGAAGGAATCGCTTCCGCCCGCGTCCGAATTTTTCAGGCCCGCCGTGTCGGCGCCTTCACGGTTGATGACCACGCGCCCGACTGCCTCATAGATTGGAGTAGCGGAAAAGGAAACGACCGCGCCGACGAGCAACGCCACGACCATCGCCGACAGGATGGTCCACTTGTGCCGCAGCACGATCGGCCAGTAGTCCCACAGGCTGGGCACATGGCTTACGGTTGCGTTATGCCCGGTGCCAAAGACGCTGCCCTCGTGGAATCGCGGATCGGGACGCGAACCCGGAGCTGCCACCTGCAGTTCATCCTCATTCCTGCGAGGCATCAAACTCCGATAGTTCTTTTCAGTGTCCATTGACTACTCCATGCCCATCGATTGTTTCGCGCGAGGAGGGAGGCCAATCCGCAGAATGCTCATCCGGGAAAACACGCGACCAACAGTGACCTCGATTGTACAACGTCCCGCCTCGCCGGCAAGAACTTTCTGCGCCTCTTTTTAGGGCGCGGTTGAGGCGCTGGACAGGCGTTTTGCCCCGCTTCCGCTTGCTGCTCCGGCCTTTTCCTCGTGTGCTACACTAACCCCAGTTCGGCCGCAGCGCTGAATGCTGATAACGCGCAAATAATTCAGCCACCGACCCTCCACAAGTGATGACCGAACGCCCGCCGCTAGACGCTACGGTCCCGACGGAAGCCGTCGAGGAAGAACTTCCCCGTGAGGCTGGCGACATTGCCGATGCCATAGCGTCGGTCCCTTCGTCCACCGGATACCGCTATCTGCTGCAGTCCATGTTTCGCGGCTTGTTTAGTGGGAGGATGAGCGCGGCCGCGATCGCGCTGGTCATTCGCCAGGTTGTGGTGATGGTCCTCAGCGTGGGCAGCAGCGTGGCCGTTTCGCGCTGGCTTGGGCCGGAGATCGTTGGCCGCTTCGCCATCATCATCTTCGTGACCCAGGGTATCCTCGGCTACTTCGGCGACCTCGGCCTCAAAGCCGCGCTGATCCGCAAGCGCGGCGACCTTGATCCCGTCGAACTGGCGACCGCGCAACGCGTCATCCTCGGAATCTCGCTGACCTTCGCTATCTCAATCGGCGCGCTGCTGCCCGTGGCGCTGCGCCTGGTCAAACTCGGCCCTGAGAATTATCTTCCCGCCGCCGTCTTTCTTCTACTGCTGGTGATACGCAACCAGCGGATGGTGCCGCTGGCCATTCTCGAACGCGCCATGCGCTTCAAAGTCGTCAGCGCCGTCGAGGCCGCGGAGAGCCTCATCTACACGGTCTTGTTGGCCACGCTCGCATACTTTCATCAAGGCATCTGGTGCTACGTCGTAGCCATGGGATGCCGCGACCTCTTCGGCAGCGTCGCTTTCAACCTGATTGCGCGGCCTCCGTTTCGGAAGTTCTCGTGGGCCTCGATTCGTCCGCACGTGGCCTTCAGCCTTGTCTATCAGGGAGGTTCGCTGCTCAACATGGCCACGCTGGCGTTTCCTCCGATCATGATCGCGCGGCTGCTGGGCAAGACGGCTGTCGGATACGTCTCGTGGGCATCGACCTTGTCGCTCTATCCGCTGGTGATCTGCAACGCGATGGCGCGAATCTATCTGCCCGCTTTCAGTGCGGCGGCCAACGATCCGGCGCTGCTGCGCTCGCGTGTGGAGAAGTCGCTGCGCATCAACGCCAGCGTGGCTTGGCCCGCTTGCGCGGTGCTGGCCAGCTTGAGCACTCCCATCATCGGGCTGATCTTCACCGCGAAGTGGTTCCCAGCGCAGCCTCTGCTCTACGCGTATTGCGTGACCGCGATGTTCACCGCGGTGGGCGTGCCTTTGTCGGAGTTGTTTTTCGCGCAGGATGATGCGTGGTTCAACTTGCGGCTTTGCCTGTGGTGGACGATTCCCACGTGGACGCTGGGCACTTATGCGGTCTATCACTATGGGCTCGTCGGCTTCGCCATATTCCAGGCAGTGCTGCAGACGACCTGGCTGATGGCCTTCTTCCACGCGCGCAAACCCGAAGGACTGCGAGTGTTCGCTCCCTTGCGAGAGCCGCTGATCCTGACTGCGGCGCTGGTGTTGGGGAATGTGTTGCTGGATCGGTTAATATCGATTTCGTCAATCTACCGGCTAGCCGTGGTGCTGGCTGTGGAGGGCGCAGTGTGCGTGTTCTTCCTGGTCCGGATGGCGATCAGCTGGCGACTGGTGATCCGGCCGGTGGACGGAGAAAGCAGTCCGGCTTAGCGGGGCGCCGGTTTACTTCCGGCCATTTTCGCGGTGAGATAGGGGGTACCCCCCTCCCAAACCCGGTATATTGGAATCAGTAGTTTAGCGAATAGAGGGCGCCAGGTCTATGGTTCCAAACGACTTATTGGTAAAGTCTTCAAAGCATTGGACTTACGCAGGTATCTTGTCGCCTTATCCTTTAGAATCAATGATTTGACTTGTCGAGTTGAGTCAAAGTATTGATTTCAAAGGAGAAGGCATCATTTGCACCCCCTGCACCGATCCTTTGAAGTAATGTTGTCATTATATATGACGAGTCAAGCATTATCCGAAGACTTAGTCTTGAATGTTAGAATCCATCGCCATGTCGTTGGCGTCGGCGCGGGTGTGGAACTGAGGTCAGCGCAGGCTGTACCGTTGAAAGGGAGTGCGAACCGTGGCTAGTGTCCAATTTGAGGAACTTCATTGCGATGCCTGATGGCTGGCAAGAAAGACTTGATCATTTGAAAGGTAAACACCACAACAAAAGGAAACAGCAACACGCTCAGGGAGGGGGCGTTGGCGCGTCTGATGAAACACCGACTTCAGTACCGGTCCATCACAAACCAGAAAGTGACAAGGGTTATGTCGCATACAAGCCGCCAGACTCGATGGTTGCGGTTGGGGCTCTTTACGCCGGCATCGCGGTCGCCGTCATATATCTTTTCCAATATATAGCTATGGTCGACTCTAACCAAATCAATCGAGAATCGCTGCAATCGGTTCAGCGGGCGTTTATGACTTTCCGTAAAGTCGATGGTGTGCGGCGTGCCAACAAGACGCAACCTGAATTGGTTGGAGTTTGGAGATTCTCTGGTGTAGCTGAGAACAGCGGTACGACTCCGGCTACGAACGTGGTGACACACTTCGATATGGACAGCGTTTTTGATCCACCCGAGGGCGCATTCATAGGCACAGGCGGGGACTTTGTGGACAGTGCTGGGCCAAAGAACGAATTTGAATTCGGATACCTCAACAGGGATGATGCGTTTTTGGGCATAGACCCGCAACATCCTCCCAAGTTCGGCGCGATACAGCGTCCAATAACATTTTGGGGATGGATCGTTTACCGAGATGTGTTCTTCCCACACACCACTTGGCACCTTACGGAGTTCTGTACCCAAATGCAGGGAGTTAGTATTCAGCCTCCCAGTAACCCCAAAGAAGGCGAGTCTTACAATATGACCTTTCGCAGTTGCAGGCATCACAACTGCACAGACAAAGATTGCAGTGACTACCAACAGGTGGTCGACATTGCGAAAAAAGCAAATTAGGGCACGACCAAGCCATGTCGGACGTTGACAAGTGGTACCGGAATTATTGGGCTCGGCATCAGGCGCGCGACGTCATGAACCGCACGCTGCGGGCGCGCTGCCTCTCCTGCGAGGCCCGGCCGGAACTGAACGAAATGGAGCAGGCTATCTTTGATCGCACCCGCCATGCCGGTCGCCTGCTCGACTTCGGAGCCGGCGACAAACTGCTGAAGGGCAAATTTCTGGTTGCGGGCTTCAAGGGACGCTACGAAACCCTCGACATGTCGGCCGAGGATGAGCACGAGTATTCGCACATCTCGGAAGTAAAGGGTCCGTTCGACGCGATCTTATGCCTTGAGGTGATCGAGCACATGTCGCTGAACGACTACGTCGATCTGATGGACGAGTTCGGAAAACTTCTCGGGCCGGAAGGCGTGCTGGTGCTCGGCACTCCCAACCCGCTTTGTGTAGTTCCCATGTGGGCGGGCGATCCGGGGCACGTGCAGCAATATCCGTTGTCAGATCTGGCGGCGGATCTGGTGGTGCGAGGCTACAACGTCGAAGCCTTTAGAATTCGCTATGGAGCCTGGCCCAAAGGACTCGGCAGGCTGCGCTTTCTGGTCAACCGCGCGCTTTGCTACATATTGGGAGTTGACTATGCCAATGGGCTGATTGTGATCGGGAAGAAAAAAGCTTCTACAGCAACAGTGCCCTCAGGGGATCAGCGATGACCAAATTGATGAAGGAGCCCGACGAGCTGCCCGAGGGGTTCAGCCAGCCCACGGCGCTTCCCGCGACTTCCGATGAGCACGACAAATGGCAGAACGCCAATCGTAGTTGGTGGGAGAGCCATCCCATGCGCTACGACTGGAAAGACGGCATCCAGTACGAGGAATTCAGCAAAGATTTCTTTCTGGAAATCGACCGGCGCTTTTTCGATCTGGTCGAACTCTATGCTCCGTGCAAGAAAATTCCGTTCGACTGGCTCATCGACTTTGATTCGCTGAAAACGACGGATGTCTTGGAAATTGGGGTGGGCAACGGGAGCCATGCGCAATTGCTGGCCGAACATGCCAAGTCTTTTACGGGAATCGATCTCACTCCTTACGCGATCAAGAGCACGGGCGAAAGAATGCGCGTCTTTGGTATCGACGCCAAAATACTGCAGATGGACGCGGAGCAGATGCAGTTTCCGGACGCGAGCTTCGACCTGATCTGGACCTGGGGAGTGATTCACCATTCCGCGAATACGAGAAAGATTCTGGAAGAAATGCGCCGCGTTCTGAGACCTGGCGGCGAGGCGTTGGTGATGGTCTATCACCGCACCTTATGGGAATACTACGTGCAAGGCGCGATACTGGCCGCAACCTCGGGCCAGATTTTCAAACCTTCGGCGTTGCACGCCAGCATCCAACGCAGGACTGACGGCGCAATTGCCCGCTACTACAAGCGCGCCGAGTGGGAAGAGTTGGTGTCTGACTTATTCGTGGTCAAAGACGTTCGCGTTTATGGGAAGAAAACCGAACTCGTCCCGATGCCTGGTGGCAGAGTCAAAGACGCGATTGTCGGCATGATTCCGAACTCCTTCAGCCGTTTTCTGACGAACCAGTGTCGATGGGGATCGTTTCTGGTGACTAGACTGGTCAAACGTGACTAATTCAATTTTAAGGAATCGCGAACGCAGAGCATGTTAGAGTCCACCGAACAGCACGAGATGACCTCGGCCCCGCCGCTCGAAGAACGCAACTGCCCAGCGTGCGGGAGTCCGTCGCGCACCGACGCGCTTTCGCGCGAGGGCCAATACGAACTCGTCCGGTGCCACGACTGCCGGATGTTGTACACGCACAACGTCCAGAGCATCGCGGGAAAGATCTTTCATTACGATCAACTGGCGCGGGAGCGCGTCGATACCACCTCCGGCCTGTCGCCCGCGCACTATGGGCTGGCCAATCAGATCAAGTCGGTGCCGTTGTATGAGCGCGTGCTGCAGTTCATCGTGAAATCGATCCCCGCGGGCGCCATCAATTTCGTCGATGTGGGCTGCGCGGGAGGACTGTTTCTGCTGGCGGCGCAATCGATTGACGGGTATAACTGCGGCGTTCCTCCGAGATTTAATGTGCGCGGTATCAGCATCGATCCTCGCGAGCGCAGTGAGACGGAGCGCAGCGTCGGCTGCCCGGTGCTCTTTCCTGACGATGCTGCCCGCGAATGGCAGGGCTGGGCCGATGTGGTCACGCTGATGAACGTGCTTGAGCATGTGAATGATCCGTTCACGCTGCTGCGGCAACTGCATCGAATCTCAAAACCGGGCGGCTTGCTGCTGATTGATGTTCCGAATAATGCTGTCGTCTCGATGCGCGGAAGCCTGCTTGGCCGGTGGCCGGTGCTTGATCTGGGGGAGCATATCAATCATTTCGTGCCGGGGACTCTCGATACTCTGATGGTCCGCGCCGGATTCTCTCCGGTGAAGAGATTTTTCGGAATGTATAAGGGCGTGGAATCGATCGCCATTACTCCTGGAGTTAGAACGACGGCGCGCTGGGTGGCAGCGTCGGCGATTATGGTTGCCAGCATGAGGCGGTCGCAACTGTTTCCGCAGATGACGGTGGCTTATCGGGCAGGGAAGGGCGGTTGACGGCTATCGTTGCGCGCGTTGTCTGGGGCGCTCGCCTTGTTACATAGGTCCTTCGCGTTGCTCAGGATGACAACGTTAATTTGCGGCGATCATGGTGGCTACCATGCGGCGGGCGCAGATGTTTCCGCACATGACGTTGGCTTATCGTGCAGGGAAGGGCGGTTGACGGCTGTTCTTGCTCGGCGGCGTGTGGGGCGCTCGCCGTAGTACAGAGGTCCTTCGCGTTGCTCAGGATGACAATTTTGATTTGGGATGATTGCTCTTTGTCGCCAAGGCAGGGCGGACGAGATTGATTTGAAAATGACGGCGTAGCTGACAGCAGCGATCAACGCCGCAGGAAGCAGACTCGATCCGTCCAATTCCAATTCTTAGTCTCTTGAAGCAAGCGGGTCAGAGCTCGCACTAAACCGCCGATGTCGGCGGGCGAGATGGTCTTTTCATCCACAAAAATGACGCCGCCGTGGGCTCGATCTGATTCTGCCCAGGCTTTGAGCAGAAGAGGAATCGTCCGGCGGTCGTAGGTGACGAGGGTCAATCCCTGGGCCTTGGCTTGGCGCAGGCAGGCGTCGTCGTCCTGTCCGAGGAAGCGACCGTCTTCCCACTCCGGCATGTAGCGAACTATGAGCGCGCGATGGCGGCGGAGAAGACCCTTGGCGACGGCGGGAGAGATATGCTCGTCGAGGAGAAGCTTGAGCATTTAGCGGCGTGCTGTTTTGCGGCGAGTAGATTCGGCGGCCTGCGGCAACATGCGCTTCAGGGTCGTGAAATCCGCAGCGTCGTTTTCAGCCAGGGCGTCGTCAATCTCTTCGGGGAAGGCCTCGGCGTAGTTGATGGCCGCCTGGACTTTGGCTAGCGGCCAGTGGAGATGCTCCGCTACGGCGGAGGCGCGATTCTTGTAGCTGCGGAGGAGCAGCATCACCTCCCAGACGGCTAGCGAACTGCCTTGCAGGCAGGCTTGGCGTCCGGCGGGCGAATCGCGAAAGTCGATCAAGGCAAATTCCGAGCGGCGCAAGCCTTCTTCGACGAGACGGGCGCTGGCGTCGCTGGGAGTCCAGCCATGGCGGTGCGCCATGCGCTTGAGACGCTTTCCGGCTTCGGCGGGGAGGCGCATGCTGACGACTACGGAGGCAGCGGATTTTGTATTATTTGGCACAATGTAACTCTTGTAAGTATTGTAGCATGTCAAGATGACAAAATAATAGAACTGCAGATCCCTCGCTTCGCTCGGGATGACAAAGAACTAGAAATGGCCTTATTTGGCTACGCTGAACGTTGTCCAGGGATGGGCGTCCATGTCGCGCTGCAGGTCTTTCTGCCAGGCGAATTCGGGATGCTCGCGGACATGTTCGGCGGCTTTGAAGTTCAGGCCGCAGGCGTGTCCGGCGGCGGCTACGAAACTCATTTCGGCGGCTAGGGTCGCGTCGGTCGCTTTGTTCTGGACTGCTCCCGCCATGCCGAAGGGCTTCTGCCAGGGCTCGGAGCCGCGGGGCGATAGATCGATGTGGCCGTCGAGCGTGCGCTCGTCGGCGTCTTCTTTCTTTTCGTAGGTGTCGTAGTGGTCGCCCATAAAACGCTCGGCGGCGGCTACGTCGATCTTGCCTTTATTTTCGGCCATCAACTGTTCCCAGCGGACATGCCTTGCGTTGGCGCTGGCGCTCATGTCATGCACATCGAAATCGGTTTCTTCGCGAATCAGTTTTTCGTTGATGGGAAAATTCGAGCCGACAAAATAACCATCGGTCTTCTTCTTGAGGGTGACGTTCTTCAGACCGAGTTCCAGTTCGCCGATTTCGTTGCGCTTGATGTCGGCGAGCAGCCAGGTGTTGGCATAGCCTCCGTTGTTGCCCTTTTTCATGATGCGGGCATATTCGTCGATCGAGGTCGCGTACTGCGCCGCCTTGCGCGCCCGCACAAATTCGGGAATGCCTTTCGCATCATATCCGTAGAAATGGCCGATGGTGGTCTCGGTGATCACGATGCCGGCCGCGTTGACCACGAAATCGTCGGCGCTGTGGATCACTCCCGGCAGGCCGTCCATCAACATGCGCTGGCCGCGGACGGGAGCGATGTCGTAGACGATGGTCCAGCGCTCGCCATCCAGATATTCGGTCCAGTTGTTGTGGGCGATCACGATCTTGCCGTCTTTGGTGTAGCTGCCCGTGGCGACAAAGGCGCTGCAATGTTCGGGAGTGGCGACCGAGGCGGTCTTGATGGCGTGGCTGCGGTCGTATTCTTTAACGTAGTAACTCCACTCTTCAGCGGCATTGAGGGCGATGACATCCCAGAGGTCGATCTTTGTGCCAGGCTTCAGGCCGTGGGCGTTGATGCCGTCGACGATGCCCTCGAGTTCTTGGCGGTACTGCTGCTCGACGTGCGGCCACATCATGTTTTGCGCGGAGTCGCGGAAAAACTGCCAGTCTTTCCTGTTCTCGTGCGTCGCTTCGAGGATGACGACTTTGAGCGCGTCTTCGATCTCAGGCTCGAGCAGGTAGCCGTTCTGGAAGCCGAGCTGATGCGGCGTGCCTTCGAGATGGACGAAGGTCCATCCATTTTTCTCGGGCTGGCGGAAGGCGCCTTTCATCTCCGTGTCAGCGGCTGCGCTTTGACGCGTGGCTGCAGAGCAGAAAGACGCGAGCATAATGGTTACAACAATTCCGGCGAGAAGTACCATCCAATGGCGCATGTGTTGCCCCCACGATCTTGAATGCTACAAATTTTACCAGAGTCGATTGCCGGCACTCCCCATGGAAGCTGTTCGCGCATCTAAGTCAGCGATGTAATCCGGCTGGCTGGCAACGGCAACAATCAACCATTAGAGTTAACGATCAGAGTTAACGAATAAGGATGACGGTCAGGTTCAGGCTCAGCTTCAGATGGATACGCGCGGCCACGATTGGGCTGGGCAGCTGCATATTGGCGATGCAACTGGCGCTCGGCCAGGGTTCCAGACCGGCGGCGGCGCCGTTGCCCGGGATCGTCGTCACGGTTAACGATGAGAATGGCATCGCGGTATCGTCGGCGCTGGTGTTTCTGCAGGCGCCCGCGGGAGCGGTCTTGCGCTGCGTTACGGATTTTGCCGGGCATTGCCGCTTCTCGAATCTCGCGGCTCCGAGCTACCAGCTGCGGGTGGAGAAGGAAAACTATTATTCGGTGACGCTGCCGACGATTCAGACTGCCGGCGCTGCCAGCCTCGAGGTCACGCTCGCCCGCCAGCAGGAGGTGCGCGAGGTGGTCGATGTGGTCGAGTCGCCGCCAGCCATCGATCCGCAGCAGATCGCTGCGGAGCAAAAGCTCAGCGGACTGGATGTGATCAACCTGCCTTTTCCCGCCACCCATGACTATCGCAATGTGCTCGAGTTCATTCCTGGCGTCGTGCCCGACCTGAGTGGACAACCGCATGTGGCAGGCTCCGAAACTTACCAGACCGTGACTTTGCTCGATGGCTTCAACGTGACGCAGCCCGCCACCGGCGCGCTGTTGGTGCGCGTGAATACCGATGCTTTTCGCTCGATTCAGGTTGAACCGGCGCGCGAGCCCGCCGAATATGGCAAGGGCTCCGGCGGCTTGCTGATGCTGAATACGGGCATTGGCAATGATAACTTTCATTTTGCCGCCACCGATTTCGTGCCGTCGTTTCAAGAGAAGGCGGGATTGCGTTTCGACCAGTGGTTGCCGCGGGTGACTTTTTCGGGGCCGATTGAGAAACACAAGGCGTGGTTCTACGACGCGCTCGACGGAGAAGTTGACAATGTCGTCTATCCGGAGCTGCCGGGCAACTCCGACAACGATCACCTTTTTCGGATTGGCAATCTCGCCAAAGTGCAATCGAATGTCACCAGCCGCCACATCGTCACCAGCAGCTTTCTGGTGAATCGCCTGGAGGACGAGTATGACGGGCTGTCGCCGCAAAGCCCGCAGTTGGCGAATCCCAAGGACCTGGAATCTGGCTACGTCGCGAGCGTGAAGGATCAGTATTATTTTCCGGGCGGCGAGCTTATCGAAGGCGGCGTCGCCTTCACCGAGTACAACCTCCGGTATACGCCCTACGGCACAACGCCATATTTCATCAGCCCCGAGACCACTGGCGGCAATTATTATCTGGCGGCAGTGACGCGCGCGCGCCGCTGGCAGGCGATGACGAACCTGTTTCTTGCGCCGCAGCACTGGCATGGGCGGCACGACTTCAAGGTGGGAGCCGACTTCGATCGCATTCTCTACGACGCGCAGTACGAGCGCAGCTCGGAATCGTTCTTGCGCGAGGGGCAGGGTGCGCCTGCGCCTCCGGACAATTGTCTGACCAATGTGTCAGCGACGATGCCCTCGCCGTGCTCGCGCTATTCGACTTTTTCGGGTGGCCAGCCTTTCGCCACCTACAATTTTGAATCGAGCGCGTACGTTGAAGATCGCTGGCTCATCAACGATCGTCTGCTGGTTGAGCCGGGCGTGCGTTTCGATTGGGATGAGATTGTCCGCAGTGCGCTCGTTTCGCCGCGGCTGGCGGGAACTTACGTGCTCGACAATTCCGGCAACACCAAGCTTTCTGCCGGAATCGGCATAGTGTACGATCCGACGATTATTTTTCTTGTCGCGCGTCCGCTGGCTGGCGAGCGCATCGACTATTTTTTTAATCCCCAGGGTTTGCCCACCGATGCCAATGGCAATCTGGTGCCGGAACCGACGCCCGTGCCCACGACCTTTTCGGCCGATCGCAATGCGCTGGAAGCTCCGCGCTTTATCAATTGGAGCGTGGGCTTCGAACGCAAGCTGCCCGCGGCGATTTATCTGAAAACAGAATTTCTGGAGAAACGCGGCACGCGCGGCTTCGTCTACAACACGCCCGCGGGATCGAGCGGCAACTTCACTTTCGAAAATACGCGCGACGACCGCTATGACGCCTTTGAAATCAGCCTGCGGCACAATTTTCGCGAAAGCTACATGCTGATGGGCTCCTACACGCGCTCGCGGGCGCATTCGAACCAGGTCCTCGATTTCAGCGTCGATAACCCGCTGCTCAGCCCGCAGGAGCCCGGCCCTTATCCCTGGGACGTACCCAATCGGTTTCTCTCCTGGGGATATTTTCCTCTCTTCAAGCTGCCGCTGATTCGCCAAACCGAGGTTGCTTACTCGCTCGATGCGCACACGGGATTTCCCTTCAACGTGGTGAACGATCAGCAGCACCTGGTAGGGCCGGCCGGATCGCGCCATTTCCCCGACTTTTTTGCGTTGAACCTTTATCTCGAGAAGCGTTTCCATCTTTGGGGATACTTCTGGGAGTTGCGCGGCGGGGTCGACAACATCACCGACCATGGCAATCCTTACGTGGTCAACAACGACATCAACTCGGATAAATTTCTCACCTTCAGCGCGTTTGAAGGGCGCGCGTTTACTTCGCGGATTCGTTTGTTGGGGAAGAAGTGAGTGCTGGCCTCGCAAGGCTCGGTGGTGACGGGCGTCTCGCCCGTCCCGCATCAAAGTGTTTGGTCGGTCTTTCCACAGATCGAACACGCTTTGACGTGGGCCAAGCGCGCTTTGTGCGCCTGCTGGTAGGCTTCCATTTCTTCTTTTTGATGTTTGCGCTTCGCTTTGTCGGAGAGCTTGGGCTTGTGCTCGTTGCGATAGAGAAAAGACGTCCAGATCGCGTGCGCGCGGGTCTCGCGTTCTTTTAATCGTTTATAGGCGGTGCATTCCGGCTCAGACATCGAGTTTGCCCATTCTCGCGGTTGGCGATCTCTTGATAGTATAGGGAGTCAGGCATCGGTTCCGCGCGACGTTTTCCCGCCAACCCCGCCAGGTCCGGAAGGAAGCAACGGTAACGGGCTCTTTCGTGTGCAGTGGAGCGCCGGTGCCTGGCTATTTTTTTTGTAGAGCGGAATTGCCAGGGCTAGAGCCCAAACGCGCGAATCTGGGGCACCAAACTTTCACCATGACCAAACGTCTCTATTACGACAGCTCTGACATCCACGAATTCGATTCGGTTGTCGAAGACGTAGTGCCCGCATCTTCCGAGCGGCCGCGCCCAGCCATCATCCTGCGCGAGACGGCCTTCTATCCGACGAGCGGCGGTCAGGTGCACGATACGGGATGGCTCACGCTCGTCGGTCACGATGGCGCCAATCAAGAAGAAACTGGTCTGCGCGTTAGCGAAGTTGCCGACACTGAAGACGGCCGCGTCGTCCATTACCTTGAAGCGCCGGCGAAGCTGCCGCTGCAAGGTGCGGGCGTCCGCGGTGCCATCGATCGCGAGCGCCGCCAGGACCACATGCAGCAGCACACCGGACAGCACGTGCTCTCGGCTGCTTTCATCGAGCTTTACGAGATGCCGACTGTCTCCTTCCACATGGGCGACGATTATTGTTCGATCGATCTGTCGACGCCGACGGTCACGCCGAAGCAGATAGTCGCAGCGGAAAAGCGCGCCAATCAGATTGTGTTTGAAAATCGTCCGGTGAGCGTGCGATATGTCACGCGCGCCGAGGCCGAGAAGTTGGGCCTGCGCAAGTTGCCTCCCGCCGAGCGCGACGAACTGCGCCTGATCGAGATTGCCGACTTCGATCTCTCAGCCTGCGGAGGGACGCACGTCAACGCCAGCGGCCAGATCGGCTGCATCATTCTTCGCAAGATAGAAAAATCCCGGCAGGGAACTCGCGTGGAATTCGTTTGCGGGCAGCGCGCGGTGCGCATGGCCCGCCGCGATTACGAGGCGCTTACCGAAGCGGCGGGATTATTTTCGGCGCAGCTCTGGGACGTGCCCGAGCAGATGCGCAAGAGCCTGGAGGAGAGCCGGCAAGCGCGCAAACAGAAAGAGGAAGCGCTGAGCGAAGTGGCCGAGTTGATGGCTGCCTCCGATCTCCATGCACAGCCGGAGACGGATGGGCGGAAGGTTGTCGTGCGCGCCTTTTCCGACCGCGATATCAATTTCGCCAAACTCTTTGCGCAGAAGGTCACGCGGATGGGAACGCCGGCGATGGCGCTGGTGGCGAGCACGGTCGATCCGCCAGGGCTAGTGTTTGCGCAAACGGCCGGATTTTCATCTGATATGGGCGCGTTGCTGAAACAGGTTTTAGCGTCTGTCGGCGGCCGGGGCGGCGGCACGCGCGATTTTGCGCAGGGCGGACTTCCGGCGGGCTCTTCTTTAGACGTCGAGCAGCTTTTGCGCCAGGCAGCGAATACAATCGGAGCCTGAAGCCTGAGTGGTGACATTCGATGAGGGTTAGGTAGGGGTCCTTCGACTCCGCCGAAACTTCACTTCGTGAATTTTCGACTCCGCTCAGGATGACATTCATGCTGGATGACAATCGATGCTGGAACCGCGGCTGATACTCGTCAATCTGCTGATTAAGCTAGGCGTGGCCGCGGCGTTGTCGAGCGCGCTGGTACGCTCCACGGAATTCAAGCGGCTCCTGTTCCTCGAGCATCGCTCCACTCGCCAGAAAATTTATCTCGCTTTGTGGATGGCCATCCCCATCGCGCTGGGCGTGTGGATACGCTCGAGCGTCAAAAGCTTTTTCGCCGGCGATCTATCGCTGGAAACCGCGTTGCTTCTGGGCGTGATTGGCGGACGCCTTGCGGGCGGCGTCGGCGGAGCGCTGCTGGCTTTGCCCGCAACTTTGCACGGCGAGTGGGCGGCCATGCCGCTGAATGTTTTTGCTGGAATTATTGCGGGCTGGTTGCGACGGGCCGCGCCCGAGCAGGAAGATATCTGGTCGTTCTCGCCCTTCATCGACCTCACGCTCTATCGCATGATTCGCCGCAATCTGCCGCGTCCGCGCGTCTTCGACTGGCAGGTGGCATTCTTTGTTACCGTTGTCGGCCTGCGTTTTCTGCAGACAGAAATCTGGCGCGTGCTGCCGAACTCCATCTATAGCCTGGAAAGCCCCGAGCTATGGATGGGCCCGCGCGCCACTTTGAACGGCTACCTGGTCGAAGCCGCAATCTACCTGACCGCAGTCATGGTGGTGGGCACGGAGCTGAAGATCTTTAACAGCGTGCGCATCCAGGCCAAGCTCGAAGAGCAGGAGCGCCTGCTGCTGCAGGCGCGCATGGCGGCGTTGCAGAACCAGATCAACCCGCATTTTTTGTTCAACACATTGAACTCGATCTCGTCGCTGGTGCGCTTCGATCCCGATACGGCGCGGGAGATGATTATCAAGCTGGCGACCATTCTGCGGCGCCTGCTGCACAGCTCCGAGTCGTTTGTCACGCTGCGTGAAGAGGTCGAATTCATCGACAACTATCTCGACATTGAAGTCGTGCGCTTCGGACGCGACAAACTCAAAGTTGTAAAGGACCTCAACGCGGACTCGCTCGATGCGATGGTTCCCAGCATGTTGCTGCAGCCGCTGGTGGAGAATTGCATCAAGCACGGCCTGTCGCCGAAGGTCGAAGGCGGAAGCATTACCCTGCGCAGCCGCGTCATCAAATCGCGGCTGGTGATTGAAGTGGAAGATGACGGCGTCGGCATGGGTGCCGCGCATTTGCTCGAGCCGCCCGACGGCTTTGGAGCGGGCGGCATTGGCATGGCGAATGTCGCCGAGCGATTGAAAGTGCTTTACGGCGATACGGCGAAGATGATCATCGAAAACCGCAACGGCGGAGGCACGCTGATCCGATTGCGCCTGCCGATTTTGCCAAATCCTGAAGAACTTATGACGACTTCGGCTGCTGCGATGATTGTTCCAACACCTTTCGGTAAAAGTCTTCGTAGAGGGGAATGATGCGGCTGGAACAGAACTTCGACTGCGCCGCCGCCCGCGCTCGTTTCCCCATGGCCCGCAACTCAGCTTCGTCGCCCAGCAACTCGATAGCGTAACGCGCCATGGTGTCAACATCGCCGACGTCGGCGAGGAATCCGCTGATTCCGTGCTCAATCACCTCCGGCACTCCGCCGGTGCGCGTGGCGATCGGGACAACCTCGCAGGCCATTCCTTCGAGGGCCGCCAGTCCGAAAGTTTCCAGTTCGCTCGGCATCAGCATGACGTCCGATATGGCCAGCTTCTCGCGAACCTGGTCCTGCTTGCCGAGAAACAGAACATGCTCGTGAATGCCTTTTTGCACGGCGAGCCATTCCGCCTGCGAACGGTCGGGACCGTCGCCGATCAGCAGCAGCTTGGAAGGAATCTTCTTGCGCACGCGATCGAAAATTTCGATGACATCGAGCACGCGCTTCACCGGGCGAAAATTCGACAGATGTACCAGCAGGCGCTCGTCGTCAGAAGCATATTCGCCGCGTAGCGCCGTCCACTCCGGTTTGCGCATGTAGTCGTCGCAATTCACGAAGTTGGGAATCACCTCGATGTGATTCTTAATGTCGAAAACTTTCAGCGTGCGGTTGCGCAAATACTGCGAAATCGCCGTGACTCCGTCGCTCTGCTCGATAGAAAAGCGCGTGATGGAAAGATACGAACGATCCAGGCCGACGAGCGTGATGTCCGTTCCGTGGAGGGTAGTGACAAAGGGCAAATTGCGCCGCGGAGGAGTCGCCGCCAGCATCTGCTTGGCCAGCATGGCGCTCACGGAATGCGGAATAGCATAGTGCACGTGCAGGAGGTCAAGCTCGTAGAGCTGTGAAACCTCAGCCATGCGCGTGGCCAGCGCGAGATCATAGGGAGGATATTCAAACAGCGGATAGCGCGTGACCTCGACCTCGTGGTAATGGATGTTCGGTTCCGGGCCGGTCAAGCGAATCGGCTGCGAGTAGGAGATGAAGTGAACCTCGTGGCCGCGGCGCGCAAGTTCGAGGCCCAGTTCGGTGGCGACGACTCCGCTGCCACCGTATGTCGGATAACAGGTGATGCCGATCTTCATGCGGCTCCCGCGGCGAGGGGGGGACTCGCTACCAAAGTTATCATCATTGGAATTGGATTCGCGGGACGGGCCGGGGATGCAGGTGCGTCTCCAAGGGTTCGTGAATCAATGAGCTACGGATTGTAGCGGCGGTTTCAGCGGGGCCATTTTTTTGGGGAACAATTAACTTTGACAATTACATAGTACCAAGTAATAATGTACTGGAGCCTTGAATGCGGGAGGAGGTTTTTCAATGACGACCACAACTGCCAAGCCGAACCTCAGGACCTCAGCTCTTAAATTGGCTGACGAAGTGTGGCTAACGACGCTGATGCTTCACCAGCGACATCCCGAACGGCCGGATTTTCTGATCGAAGAGATTGTTGAGTTCGCCCGGTCTGCGAAAGAACTCAGAATTATGGGCCCGCTTCGGCCAGGTTTCTATGTGCACGTGGTGCAGCATTGCGTCGCCAACCGGCCTCCAAATCCGGGACGGTACCGAATGCTCTTGGAAACGTCGCCGGGACGCCGTCGTCTGTTTCGGCCGGGGGATGCATATCACCCTCAACGCGAGGGAGGCAAGATTTCGCCAAAGCCGGAGGACCTGCCCGAAAACCGGTTCCGCGGTGTCCTCTCGTGGTATCAGAGTTGGTGCGCAAAGGTCGCGGAGCGGGCCGCCGAAGAGGACCCCTTACTGGCTCTTCGAGGCTCGGGAAAAAACCTCTGGGGTGACGAGCACGCTGACAACTATGTGCGACGCCTACGTGAAGGTTGGGAATGAGCCGCGTTTTCTGGGACACCAACCTCTTCATCTATCTGTTCGAGGACTACGGCCCACTCTCGAAGACGGTCGTGGAACTTCGTTCCAGGATGCTAGACCGGGGCGATCAACTGCTCACATCCACGCTGACCTTGGGAGAGATTCTGGTCAAACCAACGGAGCGGAACGACTCTGAACTCTGCCGAAAGTACGAGCGGGCGATTTCAACCACGGCGACGATGATCGCCTTCGATGTGAAAGCGGCCAAGTTGTATGCCACCTTGCGGTCGCAGCGATCGCTCAAAGCGCCGGATGCAGTCCAATTGGCCTGCGCTGGCAGCGCGAACGTGGATCTTTTTATCACTAACGATGAACGACTCCAGGGCAAGCGCGTTGAGGGCATCCATTTTATTGTGCCCTTGGAAAGAGCGCCCATCTGAGTTCGCGCTGGATTCGGTTTTCTACCGCCCCAGCCGCACAACCACTCCCGCGCCGAGGCGGGAATTATTCTGGCGGCCGTTGAGGGCGTCGGGAATTTTCGTCAGGAAATATTCGGTCTGCACCGGGCGCACCGAAACATGGCTGGAAACTTTGTAATCGATGCCGCCGCCCGCGGTCATGGCGAAGTGATTCTGGTCTCCCGACTGGCTGATTCCATCCGTGGTGGCAATGCCGCCGAAGAGCGCTTGAAAGAAGGGAGTCAGCTTGCCGTGCCGGAGGTTCACTCTCGGTCCGAAGAGGTAGGTGAAGGCTCCTCCTACCAAAGCTCCGTTGGTGGTGCTGGTTGCCCCATAACCGGCGAAATCTCCGACGAGGCCGAGCCACCGGTTCGGGTTGTACACGATTTGGCCGCCGCCTCCATTGGCGTTGAAGGTTTCCGAGGATGAACCGCCAGCCGCGCTGGCATTCACATAAAACCGGGCGTAATAGTAGCCCCCGTACAGGTCGATTTTCGAGGTTTCTTGCGCTGATAGAGTTCCTACGGCCGCGAAAAGGCTGATCAGCAGGAAAATTGCAAACCAATTCCTCACGCTCGGTGCGTTGGCGGCGGAATGCATAGGTCCTTCGCTCCCCCACCCCCATCCGGCAAATGCGGCCGGCTGGGGTCCCCGGTCGCTCAGGATGACACACTAAAACTATTGTCTAGTCTTTGCTCGGCTTTTTTGGCGTCAAATCGCAGGCGTGCTTGACCCGATCAAGGTCGAGCCCGGCGGGAGAAAATTCCGCGATCTCGCGGCCTGTCCGGTTGGGCAGCGCGATGTTGAAGACCTGCGCTCCGAGCATTCCGCGAACCGTGCCTTTGTCCATGGAGAGATAGTGGCCGCGCAGCCAGTTCCAGCCCTTGAAATAATGGACATCGTCGACCCGCACTTCGACCTCGAGCTGTGGCTGTCCCCACCAGCCGGGGCGATTGGGTGGAGGCAGGCGCATTCCGGGATTGAAGTCGGCGAGTTTGAGCTTGCCGTTGTCGCAAATCAGATTCACGCGCGGCTTGTAGTCGGAGTCTTCCTTGAAATAATTGTTGGACTGCAGCTCGAAGCGAACTTTTTTATGGCCCGTCATCGGGTCGGTGGAGTCGAATGCCAGCCAATTCCCGCCAGCGCTGACGCCGTCCGACTCACCCTGATACGGGCTCATGGATCCCCGTTGCGCGCTGGCCAGCGCTGCCGCGCCCAGCAAAAAAGAGAGAGACAATAGAGCGGCCTTCATTTTGAATCCGGAATTCCATAATCCCGAACCCAATCCGGAACCGACCGCCTGGCGAAGCCGTTGCAATGCGTTCAAGAGATCCTCCTGGCAATCACACCCTTACATCATATTGAACCCGAAAGCTCAGAAAAAGTTGTATCGCAGGCTCATGGGTGGTGCCGAGGGCGACAATTCGGAGGGAGGCAATATACTCTCCTAGAACGAGCGTGCTTTTATGAACCCAACCGAGCAAAACTGGCCTGCCTTACCTCTCGCAGAATGGGAGTCGACCTATCGCACGCTACAACTGTGGACGCAGATCGTGGGCAAAATTCGCCTCGGCCTCTCCCCTCTGCAAAATCATTTCTGGAACGTTGCCCTCTACGTCAACACCCGAGGGCTGACCACTTCTCCGATCCCGTACCGGGGCAGCGCGTTTGAGATTCAGTTTGATTTGGTTCAGCACCGGATCGAGTTGCGTACGCCCAACGCCTTGCGCGCTTTTGCGCTGGCGCCCATGCCGGTCGCGGCGTTTTATCGCAAGATGTTTGCCTTGCTGCATGAGGTTGGCATCACGGTCCAGATCAACCCCAAGCCGCAGGAAATTCCCAATCCGATTCCATTCGATCATGACGAGACGCACGCGTCCTACGACGCGGTCTATGCCCATCGTTTATTCCAGATTCTTCTGTCGGTAGATATGGTGCTACGCGAATTTCGCGCACGATTTATCGGCAAAGCGAGTCCAGTGCATTTTTTCTGGGGAAGCTTCGACCTGTGCTGCACGCGATTCAACGGACGCCGGGCGCCGGCCCGCAAGGGCATCATCACCGCTGAATCGTATTCGCACGAGTGCAGCAGCGTGGGCTGGTGGCCGGGCGGGGGAGACGTCGCCGGGCCCGCCTTCTACTCCTATATGGCTCCCGAACCGGCGGGTTTCGGCGAGCAAAAAGCTTGCCCCGCAGGCGCTTTGTATCAGAACACGGTGCACGAATTTCTGCTGCCTTATGACGAAGTCCGGCGGGCCAGTTCTCCGCGGGAAGAAATTCTGCAGTTTGCGGAGAGCACGTACGAGGCCGGAGCAAACCTGGCAGGATGGGATCGTGCTTCTCTGGAGCGCCAGCCCTCGAGCTGAGGCAGATGCGGAATGGGCAACGACCCGATCCCCGATGTCTCTGCTAACATTTCCCCTTCATGAAAAATGTAGGTGAGAACGTGGTGCGCATCGAGGCCGAGGCGTTGCGCGCTCTGGCCGACCGCCTTGCGGGTCCCATGGCCCACGCCTTCAACCGAGCGCTGGAATTGCTGTTTGATTGCCAGGGTCGCGTCGTGGTCACCGGAATGGGCAAGAGTGGCTTGATCGCGCGCAAGATTGCTGCCACGTTGAATTCGACAGGATCGCCCGCGCTTTACCTGCATCCAGTCGAGGCTTTGCACGGCGATCTGGGAATGGTCGTGCGCGGCGACGTGGTGTTGGCGTTGTCGGCCAGCGGCGAAACCGAAGAAATCCTGCAACTGCTGGCGACCATCAAGCGGCTGCAGGTTGCGCTCATCAGCATGACTTGCGACGATGTGGCCAATGGCGATGCCGCAGAAAAAGCAGCGGGCGAGGGCCCCTTCGACTCTGGCTCAGGGCAGGTCCGCTCCACACGATCTTCTACCCTGGCTGCTGCTGCCGACGTTGCCCTCGACTGCTCCGTCTCTCAAGAAGCATGTTCGCTTGGACTCGCGCCGACCGCGTCGACCACTACCATGCTGGCTCTCGGAGACGCGCTGGCCGTGGCGCTGTCGGAGAAGCGCGGCTTCAAGGAAGAGGACTTTGCCAGCCTGCATCCGGGAGGCAAGCTAGGCAAACGCCTGGCGCGAGTGGAGGCGCTGATGCACTCCGGCGAGGCGATTCCGCGCGTGACGGCCGAGGCGAAGATGCCCCAAGTGATCTACGAAATGTCGCGCAAGAAGCTGGGCATGACCACGGTGGTCGACGGCGATCGGTTGCTCGGAGTGATCAGCGACGGCGATCTGCGCCGCCTGCTCGAGCAGCGCGGCAAAGATGCGCTCGACCTGGCCGCAGGGGACTGCATGACGCGCGCTCCAAAAACGATCAGCGCCCAGGAGTTCGCGGCCACCGCGCTGGCGCGGATGGAAGAGATGAAGATTACCTCGCTGGTGGTTGTGGATGGCGACCGACAACTGCTCGGCATCGTGCATCTGCACGACCTGTGGGGAACAGAAATGGTGTAGCTGGAGGGAAGGTTTCCGGAAGACCGCAGGCTAGACGGGGATTCCCGTCTCTACGGTAAAGCTATCTTGCTACCGTTATGCTCGGTGTATGAAATGCATCGGGAAAGGTGAAGGTCACCAGCGCTCCCTGCCGCACGTTCCCGACGAGCGCCGGACGGAAGCAAGCCACGCAAGTGCCGCCCGCGTGCCTGACGCTCGGATATACAAGTCCCGCTGAGCCCGCGTCGAGCAATCTCCGCCCGAGTTGCTGCGACGCCTTGTAGCTGGCGGGACTCAGATACTTCTCGTAAGCGGACTGGGTGTCGCGCCCGCGCAGATCGTGGAACTCGGCGCGAAAGTCGGCCATGTATTCGCGATAGACTATTTTCTCTTCTTCGCGCCAGCTCACTTCGCGCAATCCCTCGGCATAGTGGAAGGCGACCTCAACCTGGGCGGTTTTCAGCGCAAATCTGGCGTACCACGCGCCCCGGTCAGCTCCGCTGAAGCGGCTGCCTTCCGGCCCGGCGTGGGTGAACGACGCGTTGACGATGTGGTAGTTCGGCACTCCGAAAACCAGTTCGTGTACGGTGATTCCAGGGAGCAGGTTGGCCTCGCCCTCCAGGCGCGCGTTAGTCGCGTCATCGAGCTGGAATAAATGCTCCAACTGCGCGGGGGGAAGGCCGAGCCGCGTCAGCACGCTCTCTCCCCCTTCGCAAAAGCGGCTGGGAATGAGGTGGTGCGTGTCGTCCTGCGACAGGGAGGTGGTAGGAGGAATCTTGCTCGAGGCTTTGGACGCGCGGCGCACGCGCCTTAAACCCCGCCGCGTCGTGCATCCAGCAAATGACGAACACGCAGCATCGACGGAACCCCACCCTTCAGCATATAGGCGAGCGGCGTCTGCCCTCCGAAGATCGGGTTCGAGTTCGGCAGCTGCACCCAGGCATCGGCAAGCTTGGTGGAATAGAGGATATTCAGGGCCTTGAAGATGCCGACCAGCAGGGAGACCCGAGTGAGCTTGTCCTGATCAAGATTGCGGACGACGGCGCGCGTGGAGCTACGCTTCAGCTGGTAAAACGATCCGTTGGAGATGCCGCCAATCAGGGCCCGGGCATCTTCATCGCGAAGCTTCCAGTGCGAGGTAATACGAAAAAATGCGCGAACCGCGACCGGACTCAGCTTCTCCTGCACTGCCCGGCTGGAAAGGTCGGCGGGCTGCTCCCAGGCTACGCCGTGAAGATGCAAGACGTTGGAAGCGCCGAGCGCGATGTCTCCAAACATGATGCAATAATTCTACAAATTTGGAGTGAAGTCAAGGGTGACTTAGTGGCAGAAGCGTTGCAAACCAGGTGGCGGCGGGGGCGGAAATTCGTCGAACTCTCCCTCCCAGCCGGAGCAGCCGCGGGCGGTAACGGCGCGGATTACCACTTGTTCCAATTCACGCGCCCGCGCCTTGGCGTCCGAGATTTGATCCATGCCGAAATAGCCGCCGCGGTCGAGTTCGTTGAGATCCGTCATAGCGGCTGCGTAACCGGCATCGGCCGCGATCGCCAGCCAGATGTAGGCATTGAGGCGGTCCTGCGGAACGCCCCGGCCCTCCTTCAGAGCTTTACCGTAAAAATATTGCGCCTGCGGAAGTCCTTGCTCGGCGGCAGATTTGTACAGCGCGGCTGCCTTGGTGGGGTCGCCCTTGGCATAGTCTTTATCGCCCATCAGCCGTCCAAGGTAGTAAGCGCCGTAGGCATTCTTCTGATCCGCGGCAAGCTTGAACAACTTCCGCGCCGCCTCGGGATCATGGAAGGGAGTGGAGGTGATGAAATAAAGCCGTCCCGCGAGCCATGCGGCCAGCGGATCGCCCTGCTGCGCACCTTTGCGGTACAGGTCGAGCGCCTGCTGGGGATCGCGCGCCACAACCGTTCCCGTCTCGTAAAAATAAGCGAGAGCAATCTGGGCGGGGCCATAACCAACGGCGGCAGAACGCTTGAAATAATCGGCGGCCACGGTGTCGCTGCGCGACGTTCCAACTCCGGTAATAGCGTCCATCCCACGTTCATAGAGAGCGTCTGGCGAGGTACTTTGCCCCAGGGCCAGACTGCTCCACAGCGCGAGATTAAGGATTAGAAGCGTTCGACGCATGTGCGGAATTCTCAAGGTGTCAAAACAATTATAGAAACATGAACGGGCCGTGTAGAGTTACGAAAGTCAGATCGGATGGTACCGAAAGGAGAGGAAGAAACGTGATAATTTTGGCTAATCTTGGCGCGAATGCCCAGGAAACGGGGTTATTCGGGGTCATCGCCTGCTGGTTCGTATTCGTGGTGGCCTTTGCACTGCGAAAACGCCTACCCCGGCCTACCGAGTCCAAGCGCGACCGTACCGCTATTACCGGCATGATCTTGCAGGGAGCAGGCTATTTTCTGGTCTGGTTTCAGCTGCTGGCCAGAAAACAGTTCGTGCCGGTTACTCTCTCGTCTCCGGTGATCGAATGGGGTCTCGCAATTCTCGCCGTGGTCATCGCCGCCGCATCGACCTGGCTGGTCGACGCCGCCTCGCGCCAATTGGGCAAGCAGTGGGCTTTGTCTGCCCGCCTGGTCGAGGGGCA
The DNA here is from genome assembly GCA_963775845.1 of uncultured Acidobacteriaceae bacterium. Taxonomy (GTDB): domain Bacteria; phylum Acidobacteriota; class Terriglobia; order Terriglobales; family Acidobacteriaceae; genus Acidiflorens. The sequence continues at coordinate 675,476 of CAVZKN010000004.1, forward strand.
CGATCTGATTCAGAATGGTCCGTATCGCTACGTGCGAAATCCTATTTATCTGGGCATGTTTGGCATGCTTCTGGCAACCGGGTTGGTCAGAACCGGATGGATTGCATTGCTAGTGGCTTGCCTGCTGTTTTTCGCCGGAACCTATATTCGCGTGCGCAGCGAAGAGCGCCTGCTGCGCGAAGCCTTCGGGGTGGACTTCGATGCTTACACGAAGAAAGTTCCTGCGCTGATCCCAGGAATCTACTGACGAACGCTCTGCGTCGTTCGCTCTTCGCCATTCGCGAATCCGAAGCGGACGGCAAAACGCGAAGCGCGAAAGACGAACAGCGAACGACGTTTCTACGCGTAGCGCTCGTGCATGAAATCCCCAATCGCCGCGTAAGCGGCGGCGAGTGTCTTCTCGTCGGGCAGGAAGACGATGCGGAAATGCTTCGTTCCCGGACGCTGCCCAAAGCCCGACCCGTGCACGACTGTGACATGCTTTTGGCGAATCAGTTCGGTGACAAAAACATCGTCGCCCTCGGGAATATCGATGCTGGGATAAGCGTAGAAAGCTCCGCGCGGGGCGATACAACTGATGCGTGGGGTGTCGCAGCACCATTTCATGGTCAGATCGCGGCGGCTGCGTAGCTTGCGCTTCACTTCGACGAGATGATACTGCGGACCTTCGAGCGCGGCTCGAATTGCGTATTGCTCGGGATGGTTGGCGCAGAGGCGCGCGCGCAATAACTTGTTGACGCCCTCGAGATAAGGCTTGATCGCAGACGCTTCGCCGCTGGCAATGCCCCATCCGATGCGCCATCCCGGAGCCAGGTAATTCTTCGATAGTCCTCCGAAAGTAATCACGGGTACGTCGGGGGCAACCGCGGCCATGGCTACGTGGGCGTCATCATGAGTTTCCTCATCGATGATTAGTTTGTCGTAAATTTCGTCGGCAAAGATGATCAGATTGTGGCGGCGGGCTAGTTCTGCGATCTCCTCCAGCATCTTTCTCGAACAGACCGACCCGGTAGGATTGTTGGGATTGATGAGCACGATGCCGCGCGTCCGCGGCGTAATTTTTGCTCGTATGTCGTCGAGATCGGGCTGCCAGCCGTCCTCTTCGTTCAGGTAATAAGTGTTCAGCCCGATTTCTAGCTTCGCCAATACGGCGGAATAAAGGGGATAGTCAGGACACGGCGTCAGCAGGTTGTCGCCGGGATTGAGCAGCGCCGTGAGGCAAATGTCAACCGTCTCGCTGACTCCTGAGGTGACGAAAACATCCTGAATGTTGGTGATGCCCTTGCGCGCCGCCTCGCCGCGAATCGCCGCGAGAGCGGGCGCAATCCCTGATGAGCCCGAATAGCCGTTCTTGCCGTCACGCATGGCTTTGTAAACGGCTTCGATCATGTGTGGAGGCGTCTGGAAATCGAAGTTGAGAGGATCGCCTATGTTGAGCGGGAGAATCTTGTGTCCCTGGCGAGCGACCTCGTCGGCGACGCAAGCCAGGTCGCGAATGGCGTAGCGGACGTTCTCGAGGCGGGCGGCAGGGGTGATCTCGCGAATTTGTGTGATGGGCATAGGAGAACTCAAATCACCGCCGAGACGCCGAGAACTGCAGATCCCTCGCTTCGCTCGGGATGACAAAGTAAAACTGGATTAGCAAAACCCAAAAAACTCAGCGCACTCTGCGTCTCGGTGGTAGATTGCCTCACTCCGGACGATCGATCTGCGCCTTCTGCAACTTGTCGGAGTAATCCACGTAAACCGCCTTCCACTCGGTATAAAAATCGATTGCGCCGATGCCGCCTTCGCGGTGTCCATTGCCGGTGGCCTTGGTTCCGCCAAAGGGCAAGTGAACTTCGGCCCCAATCGTAGGAGCGTTGATATAAGTGATCCCCGCTTCAAGATCGCGAACCGCGGCGAAGGCCTTGTTGACGTCTTTCGTGTAGAGCGAAGACGACAAGCCGTACTCAATGTTGTTGGCGATGGCGATGGCGTCTTCGAGACCGTCGCAGGGAATAATCGATACAACCGGCCCAAAGATTTCTTCCTGGGCGATGCGCATCTTGGGATCAACCTCGGTGAAGACCGTGGGCTCGAGGAACCAGCCATGCGCGTATTCTCCCTGATCGAGACGATGACCGCCCGTCACCATCTTTGCGCCTTCGTCCTGGCCAATCTCGATGTACTTGAGGTCGGTGTTGAGCTGATTCTCATTCACCGCTGGACCCATCTCGACCGTCTCGTCGAGACCGTTGCCGACTTTGATCTTCTTCGCGCGCGCCACGAATTCTTCGATGAACTTGCGATACACGCCCTTCTGCACGATGATGCGGCTGGTCGCGGTGCAGCGCTGGCCGGTCGTTCCGAAGGCTCCCCATAACCCGCCTTCGACCGCCAGTTCAAGGTTCGCATCGTCGAGCACAATCATCGGATTCTTGCCGCCCAGTTCCAGCGAACAATGCTTGAAACTCTGAGCCGCCGTGGCTCCTACGATCTTGCCCACGGCCGACGATCCGGTCAGCGAGATCGCGCGCACCACCGGATGCTCGGTAAGCGGCGTGCCCACCTCAGTGCCAAAGCCGGTCACGATGTTGATCACGCCCTTCGGAATGCCGGCATCGGTCAGCGCCTGCACGAGGTTGAAAGTCGAGAGCGGAGTATCCTGTGCCGGCTTGATCACGCAAGTATTGCCGCACACGACCGCCGGCAGCAGCTTCCACGAAGAAATCGCCATGGGGAAATTCCAAGGCGTGATCATGCCGCAGACGCCAATCGGCTGGCGAACGGCCATGGCGAATTTGTTAGGCAGCTCCGACGGCACAGTCGGACCAAACATGCGCCGCCCTTCGCCCGCGTTGTAATAAGCCGCGTCAATCGCCTCCTGCACGTCGCCGCGCGTCTCTTTCAGCACTTTGCCCATCTCGCGGGTCATGTCGCGGGCGTATTCTTCCTTGCGCTCCATCAGAATTTCAGCGGCGCGAAAGACCATCTCGGCGCGCCGTGGAGCCGGCACCAGTCGCCATTTGGCGAACGCGCGCCTGGCCGCATCGACCGCAGCGTCTACGTCTTCCTTATTCGACCGCTGAAAGATTGCCACGACTTCGCGCGTGTCGGCGGGATTACGGTCTTCGAAGGTCCGTCCGCTGGCCGATTCGACCCATTCGCCGTCGATGAAATTCTTGAAAACCCTGGTCGTCGTAGTGCTGCCGTCGATCGTCGGCTTGGTGAGAGTGTCGGTCGCCATGGAGCCTCCTGAACTGGTCTGAACTTAATGATGATTAGTGCCGAGTTCCATGCTAACGCCCATGGGGAAGACGGGCAAGCGAGGGCGGGCCGTGTCGTAGTGGTCGTGCTTTTTACCATGGAGACACGGAGTCACGGAGAAAACCTTGGACCTCAAAAAAACCTACTCTTTCTCTTTTGAGACTTTGCGTCTGGTGCGCCTGGATCGCTTCCTCGCCGGCACCTTACCAATCCGCGGATCGCGCTGCAGGACCAGTTCGCAGGCTCGCAGCGCGCTCTCCTCGAAATCGGGAGAGTCGGCGGGAAGCACCTGCCACCCTGTCACTTTTTTCCCGAGCACTTGAATCGAGCGCATGTTCGGGAACTGGTGCTGCAGGCTCGCGTGATGCTCGGCAGTCGTGGCCAGCCAGACTCCGTTGTCAGCGGGATTGCCCGGCTTGTCGCGAAGGATGAGGACGATCTTCTCTTCGGCGTTCTGGGCTCCAGCGTTCCGGTCTGCGGCGTTCTTCTCGACATTGAGGTCTTCAACATAGACCGCGAGGCATCCGAACATGGGATGGGTTCTCGGGGCGATGGCCGTCAAGGCATCGAGCACAAACTCATGGGGCACAGGCTTGCGCCGGGGCATAGCCGCCAAGTCGCTGATTCCAAGGGGACCTCTAATCGGCGCTCTCAGGGGCTTTCGGTTCTTCGGAGTCTTCGCCATGGCAGCGATTATAAGTTCCGGGCGAGATGGAACCAATTCACACAACTCTTCGTACAGTTTGTAAATCGAGCAGCGCGGGGTCCGGGGTCTGGCTTGAGCGACTTGACATAACAACTCAGCAATCTGTTTTGGAAGCGCGAATCTTGGCACTTGACGCTGTTCGGTTCTCCATATCATTATTGCGAGCGGAGTGTGGAACATGCAGTCTGAAGCGCAGCGTGTTGGCCCGGTCACCCTTTCAGAGCGCATCGTCTTTATCGACGTGTTGCGCGGCATGGCGCTGTTCGGAATTCTCGCCGCGAACATGCGCGGTTTCTTCGCGCCTCTCGACGCCTACTCCAATATAGGCGCCCTCTATCACGGCCGCGCCGACACACTGGCGCAGGCTTTTATCGACATCTTCATTCAGGGGAAATTCATCACCATTTTCTCCTTTCTCTTTGGCCTTGGTTTCGCCATACAGATGAGCCGGGCCGAGGCGCGGGGCGTGAGTTTTCTGGGCTTCTATCCGCGACGTCTCCTCGCCCTCGCGCTGTTCGGGCTGATTCACGCCAGGTTTATCTGGGCGGGAGACATCCTTGTCACCTACGCGTTGTCGGGGGCAATCCTGTTGCTCTTCCGCAACCGCCAACAAAAAACATTGTTGTGGTGGGCGGGAGGCTTGTTCTCCATCCCCATCGTGGTCAGTTCGGTCTTCCTGACGCTCTACTACACCCGTTGGCGTCCAGCCTGGATGGTGCCGAAGCCGCCCGACGTGCAGAAGTACTATAACGTCATAAACATTTACGCGCATGGCTCGGTCCGGCAGATCATGGCGCAGAACTGGGTCGAGTTTAAACACGAGTTGCCGCTCGATCTTTTCGCCCTCTATGCAACCGGACTATTTCTGCTGGGGATGTGGACGTGGCGCGCCGGCATCGTACAGCGTCTTGATGAGTACCAGCCCGTATTGAAGAAAGTTTGCGCCTGGTGCCTGTCAATCGGCCTGGTTATTAATATCTATACGGCGGTGGTGAGGATCATCCTTCCGCCCAACGCCGTCTCCGTCTGGGCATGGTTGGGCGGAGTTCTCTGGCTCCCCGGATCGCATATTCTGAGCGCAGGCTACGCTTCGGGCCTGGCGATTCTCTACATGCGCGCGGATTGGCGGCCGCACTTGTTGCGCTATGCCGCCGTCGGACGCATGGCCTTGACCGACTATTTGATGCAGTCCGTCGTCTGCACCTTGTTCTTCTATCACTACACGACCGGCCTCTACGGACGCATCGGGCCCGCCATCGGCCTCATACCCACGTTCGTCCTTTACGGCGCGCAGGTCTGGTTCAGCAATTGGTGGTTGCAGCGTTATCGCTTCGGTCCCATGGAGTGGTTGTGGCGCGGCATGACGTATGGCAAGTTCCCGTCAATGCACAGGGACGAGCCAACTCCGGTACTGCCACAGCCAACGGTTATCGATGACGCTGCAGCCGGGCCAGCGCTGGTCGCGCAAGGTGGAGGGCCTGAGGCAACGCCGGTCACTTTGACGGACGAAGCGGTGTAATCTCTCCTGTGCGGCAATTACGCACAGAGACGGTGATGGCTGCCAAGAAAATCTGGAAGCGCTGCGGTTCTGTCCAAGCCCGGGTTATGCTATGACCTCCGGCGGCGGCGCGCCACAGATAATAATCCGCGACCTCAAGAGCATCGACGATCTCAGCCAGTTGAAGGCGGTCGAGAAAGAAGTCTGGGCAATAGCGGACGATGACTCGATCCCCCTGACGCTAGCCATAGCCCTGAAGGCCGCCGGCAACATCTTCGTCGGAGCCTTCGATAAGAACGTTCGCATCGATAAAAATCAGGAGAAGATGGTCGGCTTTGCCTTCGGCTTTCTGGGCTGTGAGCATGGCGAGATCACCATCCACTCCCACCAGTTGGCCGTGCTCGATGCCTACCGGCATCTGGATCTCGGTTCGCGCTTGAAGCAGGCACAGCGCGAGCGGGCGATGGCCATGGGCGTCCACGAAATGACGTGGACCTTCGATCCTCTGCAGAGCCGCAACGCCCACTTCAACTTTGCCAAGCTGGGCGTCGTCTCCGATACGTACAAAGTAGATTTCTACGGATCGGAAACGTCCAGCATGCTGCATCGCAATGGCACCGATCGTCTGTGGGTGCGCTGGATCTTGAATTCGCGCCGGGTGCGCGAGCGGATCGCGGGAAAAAATTATCGAGCTGAAACCCTCGATGCGCTCCGCCTTCTCGCGCCGCTGGTGCGTTTCGATCCGAGCGGCCGGCCGGCCCGCGCCGATCTGGCCGAGTCGGTGGCCAGGCAGCGCGTCAGCATTGAAATTCCAGGAGAGATTCTGGAGATCGAACGCACCGACAAGGAATTAGCACGAGCGTGGCGCGAGGCCACGCGCTGGGCCTTCCGCGAGTCCATCAAGCAAGGGTTCTTCGTAGCAGAGTTCTGCCGGTCAATACGCGGTCAGCAAGGCCCCGGAGCTTATTTGCTGCAAAGAGGCACGGTTGATGAGGTGAATACCGATAGGTCTTAGTGCTCAGGTCTTGGGTCTAGGAAAAAAGAGCGTGGAATCGAGATCTGTGACCTGTCACCATAGACCTGCGACCTACTGCTAGGTTCTGCCCGACATGCCTACTGACTGGCGCTGTTGCTTGAGGTGTTGTAAGAAAGTCTCGACCGGAACCTGCGACTTATGCCGGAATAGATCCACCAGAGCATCCTTGGCGACCGCGCTGGCGGCGTGCGATCCAGCGGCCGGGATCTCCAGACCCTCGGGATCGACCTGAACCTCGGGCGACGCCTCTCCGGTCGCGCGCAGCGCCTCAACCAGTCGCTTTGCCTGCTCGCGCTGCTCGGGGGTGTTTTGCAAGAATTCGGCTCCCATACCGAATTCAGGATGGGCCACAAGCACCGAACCTTTGGCCCGAACTTCTCCGTCATCGGTTTTGCACGATACCGTAACCCGTGTGCCCTTAGGGAAAGGGGAAGTAGTCGCCAGATAGCAGCCAAACTGGCTGAGGTCGGTGACCTGGCAGGCGACCGGCGGATCGTCCTGCTCGAAATCCGGGATCTGGGTCTTCAGCCATTTGCGCAGCATATTGCGCTGGTCGTCGGTAGCGTCTTTAAAACGCACGCCCACCTGGTCGTCGCTACCCTCCCAAGCCACTTCGCCGTGAATCTCCAGCATTTCGCCCAGACCAGGCAATTCCAGGGAAAAGCGCAGTTCGTTTTCTTTGTTGACGCGCCCAGTAAGCTGGATCGCCATACCGCCTTCGCAAAGATCGATGGTTTTGGCCTTGAAGCGGTTGCTCGAACCGAAGCACTCTACCTCAACCTGCACTGGAACCCGCATCTGCCCCCGCCGCTCACGCTTCATCAAGGCGCGCACCGCGCGAAAGCTGGCCTTGGCGCGTTCTACCGCAAACGGCTTGTGCAGCACGAAATGCGCTCCCATGCCGAAGCCGCCCTTCATGCCGATCGACGATTCCACCAGCACGATGGCCAGCGCCCGTTTGTTGACCGGCGCCGCTTTCCCTGCCATTAACACGCCCGCCGCCTCTTCCGTATTGGCGACATCGACGATGATTCCCTCGAATCGGTGGCGCGTGATCTGCTTGATGGCATCGGTCGCGTTCGAGCAATGCTCGACGTCGATCTCCAGATCGCTTAGCACCCGGCGCAGCACGCGCACGGTCTTCTCGTCAGAACTCAGCAGCAACGATTTTAAATTCATGGGTTCCTTACAAAGGTCCTCTCAATTATTGAGGATCGGACTGCTCCACTTCGGCTTTACACATGCTTCAGGGCGGTTTTGTGCTCTGATCGCAATCTAAGTCTCTGAACCTTCAAGGTCAACGCCCTGCGGGGTATGGCGGTTACGATCGTAATTCTGCCAGCTTTGGGAGGGAACCAGCCTGAGCAGCGGTAAAGATGGAATTCAACAGGAGATGAGTTCTTAAAGAGTAGTTTGTCGCCCACCGCACAAAAAGGAACAACCCGCAAGTACCTGTGTGCAAAGGGGATGTAATTTAAACGGCACTACCCTCATTTTTCTATTGACTTCCATAGGGAACCCTATTATTATCAATAGCTTCCATAAGGACCGAAGGGTCTATATTATGCGGCTTTATTTCATTTTTGCCGATGAATCCCTTCGACTCCCAGTGGAATCAAAGTAAGCAGTGACCTTAAGGAAGAATGGGGTCTTTGTTCGGACCAGAGGGTAAATTTTTCATGGCAAAACGACGCGGTAATCCTAACTGGGGCAAGCCGGAGCCGATCGGCCCGGTGACTCCGACGATCACGGAATTCGAGCAGGTCGTGCATGAGTACAAACTCTCGCCTGACCAATATTTGCGTTCCACCAGGCTGCGGGAGTGGGCGCGCCGGAACAAGAATTCCAAGTATATTCCCGAGCCCTTGCTGGAAGCATGGGGTTTTGAAATCGAATCTACCCTGTAAAACGGGTTAAGACGAAAACGAAAAGCTAGTCCGGAAAGGTTTATGATGAGGGTCGCCGTGAGGCGGCCCTTTTCCGTTTCCACGGATGTGAGCCAGAAAACGGGGTTTGGATATGCTGGCAGGGATGAAGTTTGGAGGCTCCGAACTCGCCGGTCTGATTGTGGCGATAAGCTTCGCCGCAGGGCTTAACGTCTATGCCACCGTGTCTACGCTCGGCTTGCTCTCCCACGCCGGGCTGCTCGAGTTGCCCACGGGCTTGCACTTGCTCTCGAGTTGGTGGGTGATTACCGCCTCGGGCGTGCTTTTTGCCATCGAATTCTTCGCCGACAAGATCCCAGCGTTTGATTTGTTCTGGAACGCTCTCCACACTTTTGTGCGAGTTCCGGTAGCCGCGCTGATGGCTTATGGCGCGACCGCGCAGCTTTCGCCGGAAAAGCAGTTGTTGGCAACGCTGGCCGGAGGCGCAATCGCCTTGGCGGCCCACGGAGGCAAGACCGCGGCCCGAGTCGCCGTTACTCCTTCTCCGGAGCCAATGTCGAATATCGCTCTTAGCACGGGAGAAGATGTTCTAGCCGTCTCCCTGACCTGGTTTGCCACGCTGCACCCGATTGTGGCAGGTGGTATAGTCCTGGTCCTGTTGGCCGCTATCGTGGTTGTACTGCGATGGGTAGTGCGCGCGATGAAGAGTCTATTCTACGGTGCCGATATCGAAACAGCTCTTTCGAAGCGCCGCAATTTGAACGCTGCATGATGCCTATGACTCCGAACTCTACCTTCACTGACGTCCCCACCGCCATCGAAGAGATTCGCGCCGGCCGCATGATCGTCGTGGTCGACGACGAAGACCGCGAAAACGAAGGTGACCTCACCCTCGCCGCAGAGAAAGTCACTCCCGAAGCTATCAACTTCATGGCCCGCCATGGACGTGGTCTCGTCTGCCTGGCCATGACCGAAGAGCGCCTCGAGCACCTGCGCATCGGCCCCATGACCAGCGAAAACACCTCGCAGTACGGCACAGCTTTCTGCGAAGCTATCGACGCCCGTGACGGCGTCACCACCGGAATCTCGGCCCACGACCGCGCCCGCACCATCCAGGTCGCGATCGATCCCAAGACGCGGCCCTCTGATCTGGCCCGCCCCGGCCACATGTTCCCCTTGCGCGCCCGCAAAGGAGGAGTGCTGGTCCGCGCGGGCCAGACCGAAGCCTCGGTCGACCTCGCCCGTCTCGCCGGCATGGTTCCCGCCGGAGTCATCTGCGAGATCATGAAAGACGATGGCACCATGGCCCGCGTGCCTGACCTTGTTGAATTCTGCCGTATCCACGAAATGAAAATGCTGACCGTGGCCGAATTAATCCGCTACCGCATGCAGCATGAGCGCTACGTGCACCGAGTAGGCGAGGCCATGGTCGAGACCAGGCACGGAGAATTCCGCCTGATCGCCTACGAAAGCGAAGTTGACGGCGGCGCCTCGCACCTGGCCCTGGTTCGCGGCGACATCAGCGATCCATCGAAACCCGTGCTGGTCCGCATGCACGCGCATTGCCTGCTGGGCGACGTCTTCGGAGCCACCGGTTGCGACTGCAAACCCACGCTAGACGCCTCCCTGAAAATCATTGCCGAAGAGGATCGAGGCGCGCTGATCTACCTCCACCAGACCTCCAAAGGATTCAGCGCGGAAAAAATCGGCGAGCAGGCGTTCCTGACCTTCCATCGCGAACGCCGCCTGCCGTCGCTCCCCGAAAGCGAGCGCAAAACCCACCGCGAAATCGGCCTGGGAGCGCAAATCCTCTCCGACCTGAATCTGAAGCGCATACGCCTTCTCACCAATCATCCCAGAAGGGTAGCCGCGCTGGAAGGCTTTGATATCGAGATTGTGGAGCAGGTGCCGGTGAAGTTCGCAGCGTCGAAAACGTAGCTGTTTGCGCGGTGGGGGGATCGGTCCCGTCCAAGGATAAGGAGAAACTCATCAACAGTGCCGCTTTTTCACCGGGGAGCGGGAGTTGCAAACACCTGGCCTAACTTCTCCGGTGCCAGAAGGCCCTTGAGGGAATCCGTACCGAATTTAGACTTGAGATCGTAAACGGAAAACTCTCGCCAACGCAGCGGGTCGAGCTGGTAGATGTACACATACTCATCATCGTCCCATTTGCCACTGTCCTCGGCCTCTTCGCGGATTAGGAACCCCTCAGTTCCGAATTGGACTCGAAAGGCCAGCGCACGGGTTTCATCGTTTACTTCGATTGGACCGATGCCGCTCTCGAAGTCGTCGGGATCGCATGCCCAGTTGTTTTGCTGACATCGTTTCTCATCGATTACCTCTTCCAGGCGTTCGCTGAAGTTCTTGCGAAACGGATCTTTTTTCTGTGGGTAGATCTCCTGAAAACTGTTTGTGACTGGATCGTAGAGAAACAGCGTCACAGGATGAACCGACGCAAAATGCATCATGTTCCCCTCGTAGATAAGCAAACCTGATTTGAAGAACGCGGACGTCCACCCGGTTAAGGTTCGACGGACAGTTAGGTCGCGGTTCAAGACGACCAGGCATCCTGCCGATGGATTCCAATGCAAATTGAGGTAATACCAATCACCGCTGCCTTCAAGGCTGACGGCTGAACCGATGCAATCGTCCCATATCTCCGGTTCCGTCTCCTCAGAGATCTTTACCTGCAGGCCGGTCAACGACGCCTCTTGCCATTTTCCGGACAGCTTATCGAAGCGCGTGAGAAACAGCGGGAAATGCATCTCGTTTCCTGGGTTATCGAGATAGTAGGCGATCAGAAACTCGTGGTCGGCGTTCAGTGTTGTATAGCTGGTGATTCGGTCTTTGAGATGGGAAACTGAGATTGGGCCAAAAGAAACCGAGTTCTGCTTGAGCACGTCTGCGAGCGTCGGGTCTTGCTGGCCATCAATATGGCCAGGGAAGATTAAAGCTAGGATTAAGGAAGCAAACGCTATTTGCCGCATCGCCGTTCCGTCTCTAACGCCAACTCTAGCATAGAGAGGACAGCCCGCGGCGCGTAGCGAAATTAGAACGGCTTTCTAACCGTAATCACTTCATCCTTAATAAAGAACTGCGCCGAGCATATCGACGACCCGCAAATGGTCGGCAGCAGCCCCGCCATCTGCTTGCGCGTAATCAACCCCAGCGTGCCGCACGACGGACACGAAAGGACCGCCCAATAGGGATCTTCTTTCTCTCCCACTTCGCCCGCATTCTCCAACACGAAGACGGTGCCGGGTTCCATCTGTTCGGGAATCCACTCGTTGATAATGCTCAATTCGCCGATCATCATGATGTTTGTCCCCGCTTTCCGTTTACTTTCGCCTGACTTCGCTCACTTATGCTCTGCGGCTCCGCCGAAGCGGCAGAACCCTCTCGGCCGCCGCTGCTTTCTTGCGTTGTATCTCACCTCGCACCCGCCGCACCTCGTCGCTCAAGCAAATATCGAACATCGGCTGGCGCGCATTTTTCAGCAGGTCTACGACCTGTCGTGCCGACGTGCGCAAATAAAGGTTGGTGCCGTCCGTGAGCAGGTGATACTCGGAAGAGGCACGCACCGTCGCCGCGAGGCTGGTGCCAAATTCCTGTTGCAGAAAGCGAATCACCTTGCGCATGCGCTGCAACGAGAATCCCCGCCTTCGCAGTTGGCGGATGACTGACACCGTGATCAGTTCGTCCCAGCTGTAAATACGGCGATGTCCCTTTCGAGCGGGAGCCACAATTCCGCGCTCATCCCACCATTGCAACTGGCGTGCGCTGATTCCCGTCAGTGCAATCACGTCGCTGGATGTGAACTGGCGCTGCATTCTGAATCCAATCCGGTCAAAACATATAGGTTGTTAAATGTTTGAAACATTCTAGGCGGGGAAGGTACAGAAACATCAAGGTTTTGTGGGCGTGGCGTTGACTAGCCGGGTTCCCCAAGGGCATTGAGACATTTAGACATTGAGTCAAGGCATTGAGACATTGAGACATTGAGTCATTGAGACATTGAATCATTGAATCATTGAGACATTGGAACCAGCGCGGGAAGGTTTTTCAATGACTCAATGACTCAATGACTCAATGTCTAAATGATTCAATGATTCAATGCCCCTTTGCCAGTTCTGTTGGTATGGCATTAACATAAGACAAGCAAATTCCTCCAGGGGTCATTGAATTGACAAGAGATAAAGCGCCTGTGCGCGCAGTTGTGCTTGCGTGTTTTGTTCTGCTGTCGGGAATGTTCGCGTTCTCGCGGCAAAAAGAGGGTTATCGCAAAATGGATGCGGTGCAGAAGACCGCTCCCAAGACCGCCTCGACCGCGACACCCGGCGATGATAGCGACAACGACAAAGACGAAAAAAAAGAAGATCCGCTCTTTCGCGGAATGAAGTACCGCTTGATCGGCCCGTTTCGCGGAGGCCGCTCGCTCACCGCCGCGGGCATTCCCGGCGACCCGACCACTTATTATTTTGGCGGGACCGGCGGCGGCGTTTGGAAATCAACGGACGGCGCCAATACCTGGTCTGCCGTCTTCGATAAAGATGGAGCGCCCTCCATCGGCAGCATCGCCGTGGCCGCGTCCGATCCCAATATCGTTTATGTGGGTACCGGCGAAGCCTGCATTCGCGGCAACATCTCGCACGGCGACGGCGTCTGGAAGTCACTCGACGCCGGCAAATCGTGGAAGAACGTTGGCTTGAAAGATTCGCGCTCCATCGGCCGCGTGATCGTGAATCCGCGCAATCCCGATATAGTTTTTGTCGCGGCGCTTGGCCATCCTTATGGGCCGAATACCGAGCGAGGTGTCTTCCGCACGACTGACGGCGGCAAGACCTGGGACAAAGTTCTCTACAAGAACGAGAACACGGGAGCCATCGACGTAGTTTTCGATCCGCAGAATCCGAACATTCTGTTTGCTTCGCTGTGGGAGGCGCGCCGCACTCCGTGGTCGCTCGCCAGCGGAGGCCCGGGCAGCGGCATCTACCGCTCCACGGACGGCGGATCCATCTGGAAGCGTTTGCCCGACAACGATCACGGATTGCCCAAAGGCCCGTATGGCCGCATCGGGCTCGCGGCGGCGAGTTCCGATCGCGTCTACGCGATTATTGAAGCGAAAGATGGCGGAGGATTCTATCGCTCCGATGACGGCGGCGACTCGTGGGATCTGGTTAACTCCAGCCACGCGCTGTTGCAGCGTCCCTGGTATTACATGCACGTGATCGCCGATCCGCAGGATGCGAATACGGTCTACATCGCTGACGTCGAGTTTTTCAAGTCAACCGACGGCGGGCGCAATTTCAATAAAGTCAAAGTGCCGCACGGCGACAACCATGGGCTCTGGATCGATCCCAAGAACAACAAGCGCATGATCGCCTCCAACGATGGGGGAGCCACCGTCAGCCTCGACGGCGGCAAGTCGTGGACACGGGAGGACAATCAGCCCACCGCGCAGTTTTACCACGTCGTCACCGACAACCGGACGCCTTATTACGTCTACGGCTCGCAGCAGGATAATTCCAGCGTAGCCATAGCCAGCCGCAGCGACGACGGCACCATCGGACGCGACAACTGGTACGCGGTCGGAGGCGGCGAAGCGGGATACATCGCGCCCGATCCGCGCGATCCGAACATCGTTTATGCCGGCGACTATCAGGGCAATCTGACGCGCTTCGACCGCCGCACCAACCAGGTGCAGAGCATCGCCGTGTCGCCCGAACTTTCGGACGGACAAGGCGCATCAACCCTGACCCATCGCTTTCAGTGGACCGCGCCCATCGTGGTCTCGCCGCAGGATCCGAACACGGTTTACTACGGCGGTGAGGCCATCTTCAAAACCACCGACGGAGGCAACCACTGGCAGGCGATCAGCGGCGACCTGACGCGCAATGACAAGTCAAAGCAGCAGGCCTCGGGCGGACCGATCACAGTCGACGATACCGGCACGGAATATTACGACACGGTGTTTTCCATCGCTCCCTCGCCGGTGGCGAAAGGCACGATCTGGGCGGGCACCGATGACGGCTTGATCCAAGTGACGCGCGATGAAGGAAAGAGTTGGACTAACGTCACGCCGAAAGCGATGCCCGAGTGGAGCCGCATCAGTCTGATCGAAGCTTCTCCGCATGACGCGGGCACGGCGTTTGCGGCAGCCGATCGCCATCAGCTCGACGATCTGGCTCCGTACATTTACAAGACCACCGACTACGGAGCGACCTGGACTCGCTGCAATGACGGCATTCCCGACGGCGACTTTGTGCGCGCGGTTCGTGAAGACCCGAAACGAAAAGGTCTGCTCTACGCCGGAACCGAGCGCGGCATTTTCGTCTCGTTCGATGCGGGAGCCCACTGGCGCTCGCTGCAGATCAACATGCCGATCGTGCCCATTCACGATCTCGTGATCAAGAACGACGATCTCGTGGTGGCGACGCACGGCCGCGCCTTCTGGATTCTGGATGATGTCTCGCCGCTGCGTCAGTTTGCCGATTCCGTGGCCGCCGAGGACATGCATCTCTACCAGCCTGCGACCGCGCTTCGCATGCACACCGGCGAGGCACCCGCGCACTTGTATTTCTCCGGAAAGAATCCGCCGAACGGCGCGGTGATTTATTACCACCTTAAGAAAGCGCCCAAGGAAGATGCAGCCAAAGAAGATGCAAAAGATGAAATAAAAATCGAGATCCTTGACGCTTCCGGCAACGTTATCCGCAAGTATTCCAGTCTGAAGGACGAGTTGCTGGATGAGCCACTCGACCCCGACGACAAAAAGCCGGAGAAGCAGATCAAGCCGGAAGACGGTCTCAACCGTTTCGTGTGGGACCTGCACTACGACGATGCCAAGCGCGTCCCCAACTATTATTTGTGGGAATATGGCGACGGTGCGAAAGGGCCGCTCGCTCTGCCTGGCCACTATCAGGTACGCCTGACGGCAAACGGCAAAACTCAGACCGCTCCTTTTGAAGTGAAGCTCGATCCGCGAGTGACCACTTCGCAGGCCGACCTGGAGAAGCAGTTCAAGCTCCAGCTCGACCTGCGCGACGAATTGAATCGAGTCTACGACGCGGTCAACCAGATTCAGGATGTGCGCGAGCAACTCGAAGGCTTGAAGAAGCGCCTGGTCGTCACCGACTCAACCAAAGGACTCTTCGATGGAGCAGTCTCGCTTGACGCCAAGCTGATCACGGTTCGCGATCCGCTGATCAATTTCAAGATCAGCGCCAGCGAAGATTCTCTGGCTTATGCTCCAGGAATCGACGCCAAGCTAGCCTTCCTTTCCATGTCAGTGGCGGGCTTCGCCGATGCCGCGCCGACCGAGGCCGAGTACAGGCAGTTCGAAAAACTCAAAAAACAGACCGACGAATTCCTGGCTCACTGGGAGCAGGTGCGCAACGCCGACATTACCAGCTTCCAGAAGCTGGCGTTGCAACAGAATGTCCAGCCGATTTACGTGCCGGATGTAAGAAGTGAAAGGGTGCAAGGCGGCGAGAATAGTGGGAAATGATTGTGTGAGAGAAATGGTTGTGTGGTGGCGGGGCTCCGCCTCATCACCACACACCAAGAATCTAGATGAACATCTCGTCCTGCGGCACGCCCGCGCCATTCTTAGGATGATGCCGCTTGCGGCCCAGAAAAACTTCGACTCCCGTACTGATCGCAGCCATTAATCCATTCACCTGCCGCAGCGGAGAGACCACCGTTTTGTGCACGATCTCGGTCGTGTCCTCGACTTTATCCAAAGTACGATTCAGCAGTTCATCGGCGCGGATCACCTGTAACCGCGTGCGATCGAGAGCGTCGGTGAGCGTGGCATCGATGCGGCTGAGCTGATTGCGCACCGTCGTGCTCGCCTCGGTGAGGTTCGTGGTCAGCACTTCGATCTTCGGACGCAGCTCGGTGACCAGGCTGTGCACGCTCTCCATGGTGGGCACGGCCTTGTCTCGCAATTCCGTGGCGATGGCTTCCATCTTCGCCGCGCTCTTGCGGGTTGCAAGGTAAAGGGCAGCCATAATCAGCGCCTGTAGCACCACCGCGAAGGTGGTCACGCCAATAAAAATCTTCAGGAGATTGTCATCCATAGATGCTCCCATGGTCAGCGGGGTGGATACTCACCCCTGACCCTTGTACTCCCGACCCGCCAAATGGCGGTGCCAGCTAGAGATTTTTGACCGGCTCGGTGCCCGCCGCCGTTTCGTTGTTATAAGCCTGCCTGCCCGCCTCGTAAGCCGAGCGGAAGCGCTCTTTCTGCTGGTTGAGCACATCGTTGCCGCGATCGACCCACTCGCCGGCTTGCGCGCGCGCGCGCCGCGCCTGCTCCCGCGCCTTTTCGCTGCCTTCCTGCGCCTTGGAGCGAATTACATCTCGCATCTCTTCGCCCGAGCGGGGCGCATAAAGCACGCCGACCACCGCTCCCACGCCCAATCCAGCCAGAAACCACAAGAAGCCGCTGCCATCACGATCCGCCATACCTGCCTCCTAAAAATTTCTTTAGTAATCGGATGGTAGCACCCTGATATGGTAAAGACAATTCAGCCGCTCTCCCCCATCCCATCCCTGTAACTGGCCTTTGGAGGATGTTTTCCCGCACAAGGTTGCCTGCCCGGCCGCAATCTCGCCGTTGTGCCGCAAGTACCTGATTGGGATCGAATCGCACGCCTGCCGCAAAGAAACTCTTGTGCGCGGGGCGCTCCGGGCGCACAATGGGCGCACTTCCTCATCTGAGTTAGCACAAGTTTTCAGGAGGCACGATTGTCCGATCGCAAATATCGGCAACACGGTTACCAGGATTCCAGCGCGCCCAAGAAGAAGGAGTTTGAGAGCGCGCCGGCTCCAAAAAAAGAAAACACCTTCGGACCCCGTCCGCTCAAGATGCCGGGCACGCGCACCGTCTCGCGCTGCGCCGAATGCGGCGCCTTGCTGCAGAACCTTACCACTCCCCTCGGCGACTGCCCCAAATGCGGCTTTGCGCTGCACTCGTGCAAACAGTGCGAGCACTTCGACCCCTCCTGCCGCTTCGAATGCACGCAGCCGGTTCCGGCCCGAATCTCTCCCAAGGACAAGCGTAACGACTGCTCGTTTTTTTCCATCCGCGTGATGATCGAAAAAGAGACCTCGAGCAAGGGCAGCCAGCGCCCCAATGACGCCCGCGCCGCCTTCGACAATCTCTTCAAAGACTGAGCGCCGGGTGCATCCGATGCCGCTCTCAGCCCTGCAGACCGCGTCGACGAATCTGAAACAAACGTCGTTTGAGCCAAAGATGGCGATCAGCGCACGGGGCTCTCTCAGCAGAAAAGCATCGACTGGGAGTGGCAACTGCAACTGTCTCTAAGGTTTCTGCGTTGGTCGCAGCAAAACTTCGCTGGCGAAGGATTGCGGCGACTGGGTCACCAGCATGGCGACAACGTGGGCAACGTCCGCCGGTTGCAGCATCTTGTCGGCGTTCTTTCCCACGTGCGGGCTGAAGTCGGTGTGGACCGATCCGGGGCAGATCACTGAGACACGAATGTTGTAGGCGCGCAACTCCTCAGCGACCGAATAGGTTAGTCCGTTGAGGCCCCATTTCGAGGCGGAGTAGGCAGCTCCGTTGCGGATCGGATTTTTGCCGGCTAGCGAGGAGATGTTAATGATGTGACCGCTCGCTTGTTTGATCATGAGCGGGGCTAGCGCGCGGATGCAGTAGTAGACTCCGCGCAGGTTCGTGTTCAGGATTTTGTCCCAGTCGTTGGGCGCCAGTTGATGCAAGGGACCTTCGGGTCCGCGCGTTCCGGCATTGTTGACAAGAATATCGACGCGGTGGAAGCTGCTCTCGACCAGCCGGGCCAGCATTTCCACGGACGCTTCGCTCGTCAGGTCGCATTCCACGACCGTTGCTTTGCCCGCTGCGATACGCGCGGCGGTTTCTTCCAGCGGCTTGCGCGAACGGCCGCAGAGGACCGTGTGGGCGCCCATTTCAGCGAGAGTCGTGGCGATGGCCTGGCCGATGCCGCGTCCGGCGCCGGTAATCACCGCAATTTGGCCGTTCAGGGAAGGAGTGGAGAGATTGGTCACGGGACTTTTGCTCCTCGGAAACTTCTTCTGTTGCTTCAACGTCTTTTCTTATTTTGCATCATATTAGGGATGGGAAGGCGCGGATGGGGCGAATTTTAGAATTTGCATCTTGGCCCAGGTCAGCGCCCAGAGAACGGGCGCGAACCCGGGGCGCCGTGTTGGGTACTTCGCTTCGCCAGGATGAGAAACCGAAGAGGTTCGCTTGCCTTCGCAGAACTACATCCTTATAATCCGCTCACCGGAGCGTTGATGAGTTGACTCCAGCTTCCCCGATAACAAGGAGCACTAGGAAATGATGAAAACCGTTCTTGCGATGTTGCTGGTAGCCGCAGTTACCGCCGTCGCTCAAACCGCTCCCGCGCCAGTGCCGCAAGGTACGGCGCCGGTGCCACAAGGTACTGCGCCAACCCCGGGTGCAGGCACGGCAGCGCCTGCGCAGCAGAAGAAAGAGATTAAGGATCCGGCAGAATATAACGCGTACGTGGGCGCGGTGAAGCAGGATGACGCTGCTGCGCGGGTGAGCGGACTGGAAGCGTTTTTGACGCAATATCCCAACAGCGTGATGAAAGAAGATGCGCTGGAACTTCTGATGATCGCCTACCAGCAGACCAACAATGCCGCCAAGATGATCGAGACAGCGCAAAAAGTTTTGCAGACCAATCCGTGCAACGTCCGGGCGCTGGCGCTGGTAGCGTACACGAAGCAGCAGTTGGCCACCGCCGGCCAGAACGCGCTGCAGAACTTTGCGGATGCCGGCGCGGCTGGAGAAAAGGGCTTGCGATGTCTGCAGACGGCGCCCAAGCCGGAAGGCACGTCGGATGCGGATTGGCAGAAACTGAAAACTCAAACTTCCGGAATTTTCAATGGAGCGGCGGGCGTCGCTGCCTATCAAGCTGCAGTGGCGGCCAATCAGGCCAAAGACACAGCCACAGCCTCGAAGAACTACGCCAAAGCAGAACCGTACTTGCGCGCGGCGGTGCAGGCCGATCCAAATAACCTGCTCGAGGTTTACGACCTGGCGCTCGCCGATCTGGCTCCGGGAGATGGGGAGAACGATCCCGAAGGACTGTTCTACATCGCACGGGCTTCGAACCTGGCGCAGGGACAAGGCAAGGATCAGATAGCGAAATTTGGCAAGAGCCGGTATGTGAAGTATCACGGCAGCGATCAGGGATGGAGCGAACTGCTGGCGCAAACGGCGACCACGCAGTTGCCTCCGGCGGGATTCACGATTACGAAGTATGTGCCGCCGACTCCGGCCGAGCAGGCTGCGGAGTTGATGAAGAGCAAGAAGGTCGAGGAGATGAGCTTCGCCGAGTGGCAGATGGTGCTCTCGGAAGGCACGCCCGAAGACGCGGAAAAAGTGTGGACGGTTCTGAAGGGCAAGCCGTTGCAGATGGTGGCGCACATCATCACCATCGACTCAGCGAAACATCTGATGCTCGCGGGCAGCTCAGACGATATCGACGCCAAGCGCGCCGACATCGATCTGACCATGACGGCCGACATCCCGAAAAAAGATATGCCGAAAGAAGACTCGGATTTTCAGTTCCAGGGCACGCCGGTATCTTACGTGGCCAAGCCCTTCGTGATGACTATGAATGAAGGAGCGCTGCTGGTGGCAGCCAAGCCGAAGCCGGGCGTGGTGCATAAGAAGAAGCCGCAGTAGGGCGACAGGTCTCAGGTCCCAGGAAAAGCGAAAAGCTGTTTGTGATGATGCAGGATGTTTCGGGCGGTCCTATCAAAAGGACCGCCTTTTTATTGGTGGCGGGTGGGTGTCAAACTTTTTCCCGACCCGGTTACCTGACTCGTGCCGGATGGTTTAGCGGATTTGCTTGCGGTCGACGATGACAGGACGCGCGCTTCTGGGCGGACGCTTGGCTCCGGCGCGGACGGAACGAATATCGATTTTAAGTTCCTGCATGGTTCGGCTCAGGGTGTTGCGGTGCATGTTGAGTTGGCGCGCAGCTTTGCACTGGTTGCCCCGATTTTCTTCGAGCACGGTCATAATGAATCGCTTCTTGAATTCTCGGACCGCCTCCGAGTAGAGAATGTTGCTCTTGTACATCTGAAGGATGAGAGCTTCGAGTTGGTCTTTCACCGCTGCCTCTTTTCCGCACGCTGACACGCCGAGACTTCGCAATCTCGCAATGCTTCAACCTGCGGCACGGAATTAGCGCACGTGCCGCATGTAATCCAAGCCCTGGTAAAAGCGATGGCGCAATTCCGACGGTGCGAGCCAGATTGCTGCCCTTCCGCCTACCAGGAAATACGGAGCCAGTTGAGAGTTCGCAAGCCAGTTGGCTGCGGGCGCAAATGCAGCGACGGCGGTAAGCACGATGGCTACCACCAGAACGCCCTTCACCAAACCAAGCACTGCGCCCAGGAACCGGTCCAGACCGCTGAGACCGGCTTTCTTCATGACCGAGCGCGCGATCCTCCCGGCAATGCCGGCTACGATCTGGACCGCGAAAAAAATAAACAGAAAAGCCGCAATCTCGCCGAACCACGGCGACTTCAGATACGGCTCGATCCAGTCGGCCAGGCGATGATACTGCCAGGCGGCCAGCAAGTACCCAGCGACGAGGCCAGCCAGTTTGAAGACCTCATGAAAGAAGCCTTCCATGGCCGCCGCGACGACGGAAAACACTACAAAAGCGATGATGATCCAGTCCGCGATGTTCATGGCCACAAACGTTGTCCACGGATCATTTCCATGATCGTTACCACGATCGTGCACGATCCGGAGTTCACGCCGGCTAAATCTGCAACTCGCGTCCCGTCAATTGACGGTATGCCCCGAGATACTTTTCGCTTGTCCGCCGCGCTACATCCTGGGGGAGGGCCGGCGCGGGCGGTTGTTTGTTCCAGCGAATTTCTTCGAGGTAGTCCCGTACGTATTGCTTGTCGTAGGAATCCTGTGCCTTGCCCGGTTGATAGGTGTCGGCCGGCCAGAAGCGGGAGGAGTCCGGGGTTAAAACTTCATCCGCCAGGGTGATGCCCTTGGCGGTCTGTCCAAATTCAAACTTGGTGTCGGCGATGATGATGCCGCGTTCGCGCGCGTAGTCGGCGGCTTTTTGATAGATGCGCAGGGTAATGTCGCGAAGCTGACGGCTGAGTTCGGGATCGACCAGCTTGCACATCTCTTCGAAGCTGATATTGATGTCGTGGCCGGTGGTCGCTTTGGTCGCGGGCGTGAAGATGGGCTCGGGGAGCTTGTCGGACTCTTTCATGCCGGCGGGCAGCTTGATGCCGCAGACGGTGCCGGTGGCTTTGTATTCCTTCCAGCCGGAGCCGGAAAGGTAGCCCCGTGCCACGCACTCGACGGGAAACATCTCGGCGCGCATGACCATCATGGAACGTCCGCGGAGTTCATCGGCGTGGATGCGGATTGCCTGCGGATAGCGGGAGACATCGGCAGTCACGAAATGGTTGGGGACGATGTCCTTCAAAAAATCAAACCAGAAAAGCGAAATCTGAGTCAGCACCCGGCCTTTGTGGGGGATGCCGGTGGCGAGAACGTAATCGAACGCGGAGATGCGGTCGGTGGCCACAAAGAGCAGGTGGTCGGGGTCGAGGTTGTAGACGTCGCGGACCTTGCCGCTGGCGTGCAGTTCGAGTTCGGGGTAGTCCGTTCGGAGTAGGACGTGATCTAGAATTTCGGGGCTCATCTTTTTTAAGTCACCACGAGAAAACACGGGTAGAAAACTTTGCGTATTCTAGCCTTCGCGAGAAATTTGTCAACGGCTGTAATCACAGGAGCGCGTTTGGAAATTACGCGCCCGCGAGAAAAGGGTTGACAGTTTCAGTGTACGGTAGAAGGCGCTTCTGGAGCGGGATTTGGAGAACGGGTGATGTGGAAAAGCTGAGGACACCTGCGGAAAAAAAGAGAGGGGAGTTTTCATTTGTGAAAGCAGAGAATCGCCGGATGTGTCAACAGAGTTTTTTTAGCGCTCGACTACCGGGGCACAGTTCAAAAACGGCTGGGCCATTTCCGGGCGGCGTGGAAGACACGAATCAACTGCACCACATCGCCGCGCACGCGATAAGGAACTATGTACGGCGTCCCCGAGACGACCAATTCGCGCGTACCGGATATCCGACCGGGCCGACCGAGACCGGGAAAATGCTCGAGAGACTCGACCGCTTTTACGATCGCGGCCACAGTTCTGGCGGCAGCATCAGGATTGTCCTGGGAGATGTACTCGGACACCGCGATCAGGTTCGCGCGTGCCGCTCCCAGCCACTTAACGCGCACGTCGCGTCAAGCGCCTGATTGTCTGCTGCATTTCCTCTTCGGTGGCGAAGTCGCCCGCGTCGGCCTCGGCCAGGCCTTTCTTGATCTCGGCGATCTGCCATTCGTTCACCGAGACATATTCCTGGATCGCCTGGGCGGCGACGAAGGAGCGGCTGCGGTTCATGGATTTCGAGAGGCGGTCGAGTTGTTTTTTCAGTTTGGCGTCGAGGCGGAGGGTGAGAATGGCCGATTCGGGCATGATGTATACATTCTACATCAGTTGTGTACTCGCCGGCGAACGCCTGCGGGCCAGGACGGGCGAGATGCCTGTCTCCATGTTCTTATGCTGCCCCGAACCTGACCGACACCAGCTTCGAGACTCCAGGCTCCTGCATGGTTACGCCGTAGAGAACCGGCGCGATGCTCATAGTGCGCTTGCTGTGCGTGATCAGGATGAACTGGGTTTGGACGGCCATTTCTTTCACCAGTTCGGTGAAGCGGGCGATATTCGATTCGTCGAGCGGCGCGTCGACCTCGTCGAGGATGCAGAAGGGGCTGGGCGTGTATTGGAAGATGCCTACCAGCAGGGCCAGCGCGGTCAGGGCTTTTTCGCCTCCGGAGAGTAAAAGTACGTTTTGCAATTTTTTTCCGGGAGGGCTGGCTACTACGTCGATGCCGCTTTCGGCGCTGTTTTCGAGGTCGGTCAGGCGCATGAAGCCCTGGCCTCCTCCGAAGAGCTTGCGGAAGGTGGCTTGGAAATTTTCGTTGATCTTGTGGAAGGCTTCTTCGAATTTCTGGCGCGAGACCTGATCGATTTCGCGAATGGTGGCCGAGGTATTGGCGATGGCATCGAGCAGATCTTTTCTTTGCGTGAAGAGGAATTCATGACGCTCGGCAGTCTCTTTGTATTCTTCGAGGGCCATCATGTTGACGGGGCCCATGGCGTCTAACCGAGTTTTCATTTCGCGGTGAGCTTGATCTTCGACGGCTAGCTCTCCGGCGGTGATGCGCGCAATTGTTTCGTCAGCGGCCAAGACGGCGCGCTCGACTCCCAGATCGTTAAGGCAGGTGTCGGCCAGGTGCTGGAGATCGGATTGAAGTTTTGCGGCTTGGGCATTGAGTTCGCCGCGGCGGTCCCGGGCTTGATCCAGTTGCTGGCGCGTGGTTTTGAGTTGCTCGTCGATTTCGGCCAGGCGGGCTCTGACTTGCTCAGATTCGAGTTGGAGCAGGCCTTCGCGGGCTTCTCCAGCATTGCGCTCCGCTTCGAATTCTATGAACTGCGCGGCCAGTTGCTGATTTTCAGCCTGGCGCTGCGCGATTTCGCTGGCCGCGGATTCCATTTGATTTTGCAGCGTCAGATTGCGCTCGCGCATTTCGGCTACAAGTGACTGAATGCGTTCGAGGAGCGCGATGGCAGAGCGGTGACGCTCTTCCAGCGTGGCCGCTCGGGCGGCGCACCGCGAAGTGTTAGCTGCGGCGGTGTCGCGATCGGCGCGCAGGGCTAGCAGGCGGTCTTGTCCGGCGGCCAAGTGGTTTTCGGATTCAGCGCGGGCCTGCTCGATGGCCGCCAGCTGCGCTTGACGCGAGTTGATGAGAGATTCCTGCTGTTGGCGTTCGGAGGCCAGCCGCTGCAGTTCGCGTTCGTTGACTGCGATGCGGTCGCGTACTCGCGACATTTCGCCGTCGAGTTGCTTCAGCAAGTGGCCGTTGGTCATCGACTGCTTTTCGGCTTCGCGCTTTTCTTCTTCCAGACGATCGAGCAACGACGTGTGGTCTTTCAATTCGCGCTGCAGAGTTAGCGCTTGAATTTCTTTTTCTCGTAGAGCGCGCTCCAGTTCGTCCAGCAGGCGGAGAACATCTCGTAGTTCGCGCTTCATGGAGAGCGGGCCTTCGCTGCGCTGCTTGCCTCCGGTGACGGTTACGTTGTGGAAGCACTCGCCGGTCTGTGAAAGGAAGAAGGCGTCGGGGCTGGAGAGCGCCAACTCGCGGGCTGCGGCGGGGTCCGGGACGATGTAGCCATTGCCCAGCTTGGGCAGGATGACTTCGAGCGATTTGCCGAATCCGTTCAAGACGCGGATGGAGTTTTTCAGAGGCAGGATGGTGTCGTTTGTGGGCGCGTAGTGGTGGCTTTCGTCGGCGGAGAAAGAGAATTTGGCCTGCGAATCTTCGGGATGGACCAGGAAAGTGGCGCGACCGTTGACGTCGGAGCGGAGCAGGCGCAGGCCTTCATCGGCCGCTCCCCAGGACTTGACGACTACGAAGTTGAGTTCGTCGCGGAGGAAATCTTCAACCACGCGCTCGTAGCGGGGCTCGACTTCTAAAAAGTCGGCCAAAACTCCGGCGGGAGTGTTGCCGCCTTGCATGGCTCCCGATTGAAAGAGGCGACGGACGGACTCAGTGGAGTAGCCGTGCTCAGCGATGACGGCTTCGAGCGATCCTTTTTTGCCCAGGGCGGTGGCGTACTCGGAGCGGATGCTGTCCAGGTGCTTCTTGGTGTCCGTTTCGGCGGCGCGTTTGGCGTTGATAGTTTCGCGCAAAGTTGCGATTTCGGCGCTCAGGTTGCTGACTCGCTCGTTGACCGTTTCAAATTCGAGGGCGATCTGGCCGCGCTGGCCTCCGAAGGCTTCGGATTGCGAAGCAGCGGCGGCGATTTCTGATTGCAGGCGCTGCTCTTCGCGGGATATTCCGGCCAGTCGTTCTTCGGATTGCGTCAGTTGATTGCGCAGGGTGGAGGCTTGCGCGACTGTGCTTAGGATGGCGGCGCGATGCTGCTCTTGCTCTTGTTCCAGCAAGGAGAGGCTGGTCGCGGCGCAGGCGGTTTGCTGCTGGCTCTCGGCTAAATCTTGCTGAGCGGCGGCCAAATCGGCGGCGGCTGAGTCTAGAGTTTGCTGATGGGCGTCGCGTTCTTGCTCCAGCGCCAGGAGGCGCGTTTGCGTTTGCGCTAGTTCGGATTCACCGGCGGCGGTGCGGGCGATCAGTTCGGTGCAGCGCTCTTCGTTGGTGCGGACGCGCGCCCTGCCTCGATCGCCTTCCAATACGATCTGATTGAGGCGGTCGCGATTTTCTCGGGTTTCCAGTTCGATAGCGTATCCGCGTTGCATGCGCTCGTTGTGCTCGGACTCGGATTGCTGGACCGCCTCGCTCTGCTGCCGGATTTCTTCGCCCAGTTGATGGAGTTGTGTCTCAAGGGCGATGGTTTCCTGATCCATTTGTGCGAACTTGCTGGCCAGGACTACTCGCAACTTGGCTCGCATTTCATCGCGAAGTTTGGCGTAGCGCTCGGCTTTGCTGGCCTGGCGCTTTAACGAGTTCATTTGACGGGTGACTTCTTCGAAGATGTCGTTGACCCGGTTGAGATTGGTTTTCGCGTCTTCGAGGCGGGCTTCGGCCAGACGCTTTTTCGTTTTGAATTTGGTGATGCCGGCGGCTTCTTCGATGATGTTGCGGCGGTCGGTGGGACGGCTGCTTAGAATTTGGCCGATGCGTCCTTGCTCGATCAGCGCGTAGGATTCAGGGCCGAGGCCGGTGCCCATGAAGAGTTCCTGGATGTCGCGCAGGCGGCAGAGTTTTCCGTTGAGGAGATATTCGCTGTCGCCGCTGCGGAAGAGGCGGCGGGTCACGTGGATTTCTCCGACGTGATGGCGCTGCTGGAATTTTCGGCGACGGATTTTCAGGACTACTTGGGGGCCGGCAGTCGTCGCTTCGGCTTCGGCTCCCAAGTTAGCGCCCAACGGATGGGCGTGAACCTCGGGCGCCGTCGGGTCTGGATTTCCTTCGCTGCCTGTGGAAGCTTCTGCCTCTTCACTTTTCCCGGGTTGGGCTTCTTCTACGGCTTGTTCGGTTTCGGCGGCGGCTTTTGTCCGGAGTTCGGCCTCATCCCAGTTTTCGTCGATGCGTTCGACAGCCGGAAGTTCATCCTGGATTTCTATTTCGGTGGGGGCGTTGGTGTCGGGGCCTGCGTAGACTTCGGGGTCGATCAGGGTCAACGAAACCTCGGCCATACCGGTCGGATTGCGGTCGCGAGTGCCGGAGAAGATCACATCTTCCATGCGCGAGCCACGCAGAGACTTGGCGGATTGCTCACCCAGCACCCAGGAAATCGAGTCGGCGATGTTCGACTTGCCGCAGCCGTTCGGGCCGACGATGGCGGCGATCCCGTCTCCGTGAAACTTGAGTTCGGTGCGGTCGCAGAAGGATTTGAATCCGAGGATTTGCAGCTTCTTGAGTTTTAGCAAAGTGACTCCTTTGATCGCGGACGACGCGCTTGCGGCGTGGTTCGCTTACCCGATTGCGCTGGCTGGAGTGCGCTGCAAATTGCGGGAAGCCTGGCTTGAATTCACCGGGCCGATCCGCTGTTAACGGATCTGGTTCCTCGCGGTTGCATGGTTGGATGTCATGCCCGATGAACGGGAACGACATCCACGCTTTTGAGACACTCTAATGGCGAACGAGGGGACGGGTCAAGTAATAAAACACCACATATTGTGGTACCCGTCGCCCGACCGCCTTTAGTTGCACCGACACTGCAGCTATTGCGCATAATTGGCTGGTGAGGATGAAGGGGTGGGAGAACGGCGAGAGCCTTATTACTGTATCGCCGGGTGCGGCGAGAATCAAGCGTGACGAGGAGTTTCAGAAACGAGTTGGTGCGGACGAGTTCTCTCCGGCGAAGTAGCCTTTGCGCGCGTAGACGCGCAACTTGTGTCCGTCTTTTTCTGCGGTGATGTCGATGGCGTGATACTGGCCGTCGCGCTTGAAGAGAGCGGGCTTGTAGGAGATCAGATAACGGCTGCGGATGACTTGCTGCAAGTCGGCCAAGCTGTTGTTGAGGCGACGGACGGAGCCGGGGCTGAAGGCAGCACCGCCAGTGAGTTCAGCCAAGGTATTAAGGGCATGTTCACCGACCAGTGAATTGGCTGTCGTGTCAAGATCTTCCCGTGTGCTGACGGTATAGACGGCGACCTCGCCATGCTGCGCTTGATCGATCGCCTGTTTGAAAGTCTCGCTGCTGGAATTGTCTTCTCCGTCGCTGATGACTACGACGACTCTCGCGACGGGCTGCGTTTCCGGCTGTTTGCCAAGTTTGTCGGCCGCGAAGGCGACGGCGTCCCAGAGGGCAGTGCCGCCGGAAGGCACCAGTTTATCGATCGCATGAGAGATCTGTTGCTGGTCGGCGGTGAGGTCTTGGACCAGTAAAACGGAGTTCGCGAAGCCGATAACGAAGGTGCGATCATTGGGCGCGGTCATGACCTTACCCACGAAGTTGGCGGCCGCCTCCTGCTCGAACTTGAAGCGATCGGCGACGGATGCGCTAGTGTCGAAACCAGGCCCATGCGGAGCGGCAATTGCGATTCATTGCGGAATCCAGTAATGGCGGCGGGGGTCTTACGATCATCTTTGATTCCGATGTCGGCGCCGGTCAGGGAGGTCACCGATTTTCCGCGGTCGGTGGCGGCGAAGAAGACCGCTACCTCGTCGGTGGATTTGCGGAAGGTATAGCCGGTATGCGGCTGGTTGGTTATGTCGCCGTTCGGCGTCAACGCCGAGGCGGCTTCGACGCTGCCATCGGGCGCGGCCGGGGAATCGCTGGTAGCGCAGGTTGGGCAATTGGCGGCTTCAGCTTCGGCGATCTGCGCGCTTTCTTTCGACGCCTGTATCAACGCCTGGATTTTCTGGGGAACTTGCGCAGGGCCGGTGGGCACGTCTCCGCTGGGAGCGAACGCGACCTTGAATTCGGTGCGAGCAACCGGGCGAGGATGGATCTGGTCCTCGTGAATCTGCTGCAACATCTGGCGAGCTTGCGCGGCCGCCGCGGATTTCGGATCCTCGCGCAGGAATGTCTCTAATTCAGATTGCGCTTCGGGCAGTTTGTCCTGCCAATCCAAGGCGGCCGCGGCATAGAGATGAACCATGGCGGCGTTCTTGTGCTGGCGGCCATGGACCTGTTGGGCGGTGGCGATGGTGGCGGAATAATCGTGATTCATGAACTGGCCGTAGGCGAGCGCGGTGAGCAAGTCAAGGTCGAGGGGAGCAAGCGACGAAGCTTTTTCGATGGACTTCTCGGCGCCAGGATAGTCCTTGAGAGCGAGTTGAGCGCAACCGAGATTCAGGTAGGAATTGGGCAGGTGATCGTCGAGTGAAATGGCTTGGGTAAACTCTCCGCGCGCCTGATCCGGCTGGCCGAGGCTGAGGTAGGCCGATCCGAGCGCGTTGTGCGCGGCCACGAAGCTGGGATAGATCAAGGTGGCGATGGTCAGGTGTTCCACGGCGTGCTGCGGATCCTTGCGCATCAGGAACTGGTAGCCCTTGTCGTAGGCGTGCCGCGCCTTGCCCGGGGCCTTGAGATCGAGCTTGGAAAGGGATCCATTGGGAGTTTCCAGGGGACTGCGATCCATGCCATTGATCTGCCACAGGTCATTGTCCCTCATGCTGCTTGCCGTTAGCCCCGAAAAATTCACCGCCGAAGAAGGCGAAGTCGGAAAATTGAACACCTGGGCACTAGCCAGAGCGAGCAGCGAGAAGAAGACGAATATGCGGAACGATAGTTGATGTAGCACGACAAGCCCCCACGGCGCGATTTGGATGAGTCTAGCCCCGAAGAGGATGGCTGACAATAGCCAAAATGGACGAGTTCGCGGCGGCTCTGAGTTCGGCAATTTTGGGTTGGACAACCGAGGCGGCTATTCCTATGCCCGCTGTGACGGACGAGTCGCCCGTCACCACACAAACCTGACCTTCACTTCTTGCGCTCGACCAGGTAATGCGCCAAAGCTTTTAGTGTGGTTGCGGCTTCTCCGTAGGGGTCTAGTTGCTTCGCAGCTTGCGCTATCAGGGCGTCGGCTTTCTTTTGGGATTCTTCGATTCCGAACAGCGCCGGGTAGGTGGCTTTTTCCGCGGCTTGATCCTTACCGGCGGTCTTGCCTAGCTGCTCGCTGGTCTGGGTCACGTCGAGAATGTCGTCGACAATCTGGAAGGCTAATCCTATCGACTGGCCGTAGGTTCTGAGGCGAACGACGTCGGCTTCGGTGGCTCCGGCATAGAGGCCTCCCGTGACTACGCTGGCGGTTAGCAGGGCAGCTGTTTTCGAACGATGGATGTATTCGAGCGTGGCCGAGTCGGGCTTTTTGTGCTCGGCTTCCAGGTCGACTACCTGGCCTCCTATCATGCCGTCGATGGTGCCGGTGGCGTGGGCTATTTCTCGGATGATTTCGACTCTGGCTTCGGCGGGGCAATGAATCTGCGCTAATACCTCATAGGCTTGGGTTTGGAGGGCGTCTCCGGCCAGGATCGCTATGGCCTCGCCGAAGGCTTTATGGCAGGTGGGGCGTCCGCGGCGGAGGTCGTCGTTGTCGAGCGCTGGCAGATCGTCGTGGATCAGGGAATAGGTGTGGAGCATTTCCAGCGCGGCGCCCAGGAAGGGTATGCCTGCCGGGAGTTGTTCTTCCTTGCTGCCGGGATTTGCGGCAGCGTGGATCATGCGGCCGGATTCCATGCAGAGAATGGGGCGGAGACGTTTGCCTCCGGCGAAGACGCTGTGGCGCATGGCTTGATGGATCGACGTCGGATGCTGGGTGGCGGGGGGGAGGAGTTGCTCGAGGGCGGCGTCGGCTACTTCGCGTCCCTGCGCTAGGAGTGGTTTCAGCATGGCATGGCAGTATAACAAGGGGACAGAGCACAAGTCGCAGGTGACGGGAAAAACAAAAGCAGGGTAGGGAAAAAGGATCGGGTCTCAGGATTTTTGTTTTGCTTTTCCTGAGACCCGTCCCCTAAGACCTACCACCGAATTTTTCAGGCGGCTGCGGCTTGCGCTTGTTTTGAGAGTAAGGAGCGTACGACCTGGTCTTTGCTGGGCTCGCAGATGTCGGATGCGCCCAGACTCATGGCTTCGGCCCATAGTTTGTCGTCCGCCAGGCGGTGGGTGCCGACTATGCAGAGATCCGGGAATTCCTGATGCAGGCGGTTGACCTCGCACGGGTCCGCGGTTTCCAGGTCGAGGACAACGGCTTCGGCGTGAGAATCGGAGATTACGGGAGCGACATCTTCTTTGGTCCGGGCCAAATAGACAGATTTAAAGTTTTGGGAAAGCCAAGCCGCCAGAATTTGAGCAGTTCCGGGGTCGTGCTGATAGAGGACTACCCTAAGTGTGTTCATTGATTCCCCCTGACATCGCCGCACCCTGCGGCGGTTTCGGCTGCGCCAGCGAACAGCTGATGCAGGCATTCGTCAGTTCCGAGCGCGACAGCGTCACGTCCGTTAACTACTTACGCAACGCTTTCTCGGCCGGGGGCTCGAACGGTTCGGTTTGAAGCTTTCCGTTCTGCTTTAACAGAATCTCTACTTTTCCTTCCGCGTCTTCGAGTTGCTTACGGCAGTTTGCGGAAAGTTGCATGCCTTCTTCGAACAGCGTCAGAGACTTCTCGAGAGGGACCTCTCCCTTCTCGAGTTCGTGGACTATTTTCTCCAGACGCTCGAGGCATTCTTCAAACTTCACCAATCCAATTGCTCCTACAGACTATTGTAATCCTGCTGGGCGGGAGAAATGTAAAGGAAAAAGAAAAGTTTGATAAATTCAACACCCGGTATTGCAAAACTACACAGTCGCCGATTCCTTCGAGCCGAGTGCTTCGAGGACGTCGACTGCGGAGGTGTAGCGTCCCTGGGGAGCGCTGATTTGCGCGCCCTGGACACGGTCGCGGACGGCTCGCAGCATTTCGCGGGCTATGGCCACCCCTTCTTCGCGGGCGGCTTGGGGGTTGGGAGCGCTAGTCATTCTGTTCATGACCTCGTCGGGGACGGAGACGCGGAGTTCGTTCTTCATGAACTCGGCGTTGCGGGCGCTGACCAGCGGCCATATTCCGGCTACCACTGGAATGCGGCAGTGTTCGATGCGCTTGAGAAATTTGTCGAGCAAGGTGATGTCGAAGACGGGCTGGGTGACCACGTATTCGGCTCCAGCCTGGACTTTGTATTCGAAGCGCTTGATCTCTTCGTCGAGGTTGGGAAGGCCGGGATTGGCGCCAACTCCGATCACGAAGCTGGTACCAGTGCCGATGGGATTGCCGCCCAGATCTAATCCGCGGTTGAGGTTGTGGACTATGTTGACTAAGCCGATCGCATCGACGTCGAAGACGGCAGTGGCGTCAGGGTAGTTGCCCATTTTGGGCGGGTCTCCGGTGATGCAGATCAGGTTGCGGATGCCGGTGGCGGCCGCCCCCAGCAAGTCGGACTGGATGCCGAGAACATTTCTATCGCGGCAGGTGTAGTGCAGGATGGCCTCGATGCCTACGGCTTGCTGCATTAGTAAGGACAGAGCCTGATTGCTCATGCGGGCGGAGGCTCTGGGGCTGTCGGGGATGTTGACGGCGTCGACGCCGACGGATTTAACGAACTTCGCACCTTCGATTTCTTTGGCTATATCGATGCCCTTGGGCGGGACGATCTCGACCATAGTGATGAAATGGCCGGCGGCGATTTTGGCTCCGAGTTTGGAGCGCGCCGAGATGTGAGTCGTGGCCGGTACTACGGTCGCGGGTCCGGAGTGAATCGCCTCCGTGGTGGCGGTTTTGCCGCGCGCCTCGCGGACGCGCAGGGCGGACTTCATGGCGCGGATGTGATCGGGGGTCGTGCCGCAACATCCGCCGATCAGTTGCACCCCAGCGGCTACGAATTTGCGGGTGTAGCTGGCCATGTACTCGGGCGAGCAGAGATAAATGTTGCGCCCTTCGACGGAGCGCGGCATACCTGCATTGGGTTGCGCGGCCAGCGGCAGGGTGGTCACGGCTCTTACGCGCTCGATGGCGTCAAGCATGGCTACGGGGCCTACGCTGCAGTTGATGCCTAGCACGTCGACATTCCATTCGGTCAGGCGGGCGGCGAACGCTTCCGGGTCGGAGCCGTCGAGGCAAATGCCATCCTCGTCGATCGTCACCTGGGCTACGATCGGAATTTTCGGATTCACGTCGCGGCAGGCTTGCACGGCCTGATGAAGTTCTTCGACATAGCCGAAGGTTTCCAACATGAGGATGTCGACTCCACCTTCCACCAGAGCTTCGATCTGCTCGCGGAAGGCGGCTCGGGCTTCTTCGAAGGACGTCTTGCCCAGTGGCTCGATGCGGACGCCCAGGGGGCCGATCGATCCGGCTACCCAGACGTCGAAACTTTTGGCCGCTTCGTGGGCCACGGAGGCTCCGGCAAGGTTGATCTCGCGGACGCGATCCGACATGCTGTGGCGGGCGAGGCGAAAGCTGTTGGCTCCGAAAGTATTGGTTTCGATGATCTCGGCGCCAGCATGCAGGTAGTCGTGATGGACGGCGCGGATGAGTTCAGGCTGCGAGAGGTTGAGTTCGTCGTAGCAGCGGTTGATGAAGATGCCTTTGGCGTAGAGAAGCGTGCCCATGGCTCCATCGCAGAGCACAGGGGATTGCTTCAGGCGCTCGATCAGGTTTTGCGGCATTGCATTGAGGATACTAGAAGGGGAGAGATAATTGAATCATTGAGCGATTGAGGCATTGAGACATTGAAAAGCCCGAGTCATTTGCCAGGAGGGAGAGGGACTTTAAGGGCCGGGATCTTAACTAGCTGACCGCGGGACCCCGTTGCGCTGCGGACTCCTTCTCAAGGCTTGTACAAGGTGCGGAGCGAGAATACTATATCAGCATCTAATAAGGTGCTCTGGAAAAGGAGCGGGTCTATGATCGATCTCACCAAGGATATTCAGTCGCTGACTACATTTCGCCGGCAGTCTGGCGACTTCATGAAACAGCTGAAGAAGACCAAACGCCCGGTAGTGCTGACGGTGAATGGAAAAGCAGCCGCGGTGGTGCAGGATGCCGCGGCTTATCAACGCCTGCTCGATATCGCCGCCCGCGGCGATGAAGACGAAGCGATCCGCCAGGGGCTGGAAGACGTGAAGGCAGGAAGAACGCGGCCGGCTAGGGAGTTTTTCGCCGAATTTGAGGCGAAGCATGGCGTACGCCGTTAACATCACACCCCACGCCGAGAGCGATCTGGCCGGCCTGTTCGACAAAGTCAATGCCAAGTATTCGGATGCTGCTATGGAATGGTATCTCGGGATCAAGACGGCGATTCTGAGTTTGGAGCATCAGCCGAACCGCTGTCCTATACCACGCAAGAAAGATAAGCTGAGGCACATGCTATACGGACACAGACCTTATGTTTACCGAATAATATTTCGCGTCCTCGAGAAACAAAAACAAGTTGAGGTGTTGCATATTCGGCACGGAGCGAGGGGCAAACTCAAGTCGTCTGACCTGATGTAGCCCGATTTTTCCGAGAGCGGGTTCGGGCCTCATTTTTCCTTTGCTATAATCCTCTACTTGCATCCAAGTGATTATCCGGCATGAGGTTGGAGTTCCAGGTTTGAGAAAATCCCTGCTTTTTCTTTTGTTCCTGGTGCCTGCAAGTTTGACCTGGCTGAGCTGCGGCAGCAGCGGCGGGTCGAGCACGGCGGGGACCAGCGGTGTTCAATACCGCGCCCTCCTGACGAACAGCGTCTCGGCCGGAACGGCTGCGGCGGGAATTTATGTTGTTAACGCGGCAACGGACGTGCGTCCGTTTGTGCCCCCTATTCAAGTGGGCTCCAGCCCGAGAATGATGGTGGTGACGCCGAATCGAGCGGCCACTCTGGTGTTCAGCAGCGACGGAACCCCAGAAGCCGATAATCTATTCAGCATAGTCAACAATGCTTCTGAACATACCTCGGGCCAATTGAGCTTGCCCGGCATGACGGAGAGCTTCGTCGTGTCGCCCGACAGCTCGACCGCGTATATCGCCTTGCCTACGGCCACGGTTATAGGTGGACCTCCGGGCCTGGTGGTGGCGATTTCTTTGAGCAATGGCGGGGTCATTGGACAGGTTTTCGTGCCCTCCGTTCATTACCTTTCGATCAGCAACAGCGGAAACCGGATTTTTGGTTTTAGCGACAATTCCGATTCGGTCGCGGTGATCACGCCGTCGCAAATCGGGATCGGCAATGCGTTGAGTTATATCGGGGGCTTCAGCCGTCCCGTGCAGGCTTTCTTCAGCAGCGATGACTCTACCGCTTACGTGGTGAACTGCGGGGCCCAGTGCGGAGGGTTGCAAGCGAGCGTGCAGCAGGTGAACGTGACCACCAGCGCGCTTGGGCCGAACCTGCCAGTCTGCTATCAGGAGCCGTCGGGCCAGGTGTGCGCGGGCATTTTTGGCATGGTGGATGGCTCAACTTTATATCTGGCAGGGACACCGCCGTACGTGGCCGGTGTGCCGCAGCAGGCTTGTACCGGGCAGGCGACGGCCTCTCCGTCGTGCGGACTGCTGTCGATCATCAACCTCACGACTTTATCCTTGATCAACACCGCGCCGATCGTAATCACCGACGGCTATCACAACCAGATGACGTTGGGAGCGAACGGGCAGTTATTTATTGGTGCGCACGGCTGCACCGAGATTTCGCCGGGGCCGCCTCCAGCGGTCGGGGAGGTGCGCGGTTGTCTTTCCATCTACAACACGCTTACGACGACAGTGGGAAGCGTGGCGGCGGGGGGCGTTCTTATTCCTCCGGCAAACGGAGATGTGACTGGCCTCCAGCCGATTGGCAAGCGCGGCCAAAACATGGCGCAGAAAGTCGTCTATGTGGTGCAGGACGGATCGGTGAACATTTACGACGTCACCATCGACGCCCTGGAGTACAACCCGAACAACTATAAGAATCCGGGACTGATCGGCAATCTGGTCGGCGTGTTCTGGGACGTTAAGACGGTGGATTTCTAATTCAAAGGCTCGGGCATTGCTCCTTGCGGTGGCGCCGCACAGCACAGTTCCTGCGCTTCCCTCTCATGACAATCTGGTTGTTGATGACGAATCTGGTTTGGTTCCCGCGCAGCATGACAAATCCAGTCTGATTGCGGAATGAACAAGCCTAGCTTGGTTGCGGAGACAGGCGGGTGCCTATATTGGCCAGAAGTTTTTCCGCGGCCTCTCCGGGATCCTGGCTGGCGAAATTTTCATCGAGCACCAGCAGATTGACGGCCGGGTCGATTTCCTCCAGTGCCTTGCGGGTGGGGCGGCCGTGGACAGTTTGCATGCGCGCGGAAATCACGACCAGCTTTGCCTTGGTGGCTTTGAGCAGTATGCGGGCGTCGTCGATGGTCGCCGTGGTCATGGCATTGTATCCGGCGCTGCATAAGACCTCGCGTAAGAAGGTGCATACGTCGGTGGACTCGTAGACACACAACATGCGGGGTCGGGCGTCGGCGGTTTTTCCCCGCGAATATTTGGAACCGAGATAGGCGGCGGTGATGGCCTCCTCTACCGAGTCGTAGGTTTCGAATTGCGAGAGCAGGTTGGTCATCTGCAAAGTCTTGTGGACCTTGGGCGGGACTCCACAGAGCTTGAGATCGCCACCTTTTGCGCGGGCGGATTGGGTGAGGCGGACGAGCGCGCCGATTCCACTGCTGTCGATGAAATCGATTTGGTCAAGTTGCAGTACCACGTCTCCGTACTTGACCAGGGCATCACCCACCTGCGCGTGCAGGGTGAAGACTTCGTTGCCGGCTACGATGCGTCCTTGACACTGGATGATGAGTATTTCGCCTACCGGACGGCTTTCCAGACGCAGTTGCATCGGGTCTCCTCTTGCTGAAGTGGGATCATAGTACCAGAATAAAACTTCCACTCCACCCCTCGACATCTGCAATGTTTTTCACTCTGAAACTCTCGTGGAGTTGCCAAGGTGCCTGCTGTTGAGGGAGAATGGCGTGACAGTTGGCATCGTTGTTGCATGAGCTTTACTGTTGGTCACTAGACAAACTCCCCCTTGAGGCGCCGTAACTCGTCGCCTTCCCCCCAATTGGCTTGTGGCGGCAATTTGTAATCTGGGCCCGCAAATCAGATCAGGAACCCTTGGCACTGGGTGATGAAACCCGGCTGGGGCTTGGTGCGATTTAACGGCAAAAGGAAGTCCTCGGCTTGACCCTACGTCTGAACGAGGGCCTCGGTTGTCCGTGGTAATGGCTCTGCGCGGGATTGGCGGAGAATCACGGACCGGATTTTAGCTTCTCTCCAGGAGAAACCTGATGGGCGCCACGGCTTTTGCTAACACTCTGACGTCATCCCTTGTCCGGCAATTTTTCAAGATTGTGCTGCTTTCGACAGTGGTCGTGACTGCCTGCGGCAGTCTTCGGGCGCAGACCATCGCGGTCGTACCGGCGCGGTTAGCGTTGCCCAAGATTACCGTCGGCACGACGAGTAGCTCCAAGGTGGTGACGATTACGAATAAAGGCGCGTCGTCCCAGCCGGTGAATCTCGTGGTGAGCGGCGATTTCTCGGAGACCGACAACTGCGGCGGCAATCTGGCTGCGGGGCAATCCTGCAAAGCCAACGTTACTTTTACGCCGACGATGGTGGGAGCGATTTCGGGCGCGGTGAGCATCTACGACAACAGCGATAATCTCCTGGCATTAGTGGGACTCACGGGAACCGGCGTGGCGCCGGTTTCGACCACGCCAACCAGCCTCGCTTTTACGGGAGGGACGATCGGAACCGAGAGCGCGGCGAAGACCTTCCAGATCGTCAACAACTCCTCGAGCACCGTCAACATCACGGGCATCACGACCAGCGTGACTGACTACCAGATCAATACGGGAACATGTCTGACGATGTCGCTGGCTCCAGCGGGAAGTTGCACGGTCAGCGTGCAGGTAACGCCCTCATCGGTGACCGACGACGGCGCGATTATCGTTACGGACGATGTGCCGAACAGCACTCCGCTGGTGGTGAAGCTTACCTCCGCTGCCACCGGCGCTAAGGCTCCCATATCGCTGAATAAGACGAGTCTCAAGTTTGCCGTGGCCGCGGGCGGGACGAGCGCGGCGCAAACCGTCACGGTGACCAACGCCAGCCAGGCGGTCGTTGCGCTGGGCACGATTACGGCGAGCGCGGACTATGCGATCTCGAACACGACGTGCAGTTCCTCACTGGCAGTGAAGGGGAAGTGCACCATCAGCATCGAATTTCAGCCGACATTTGTTGGAACGATCGAGGGTACGGTTGCGGTTCCCTTTACCACCAGCAGCGGCAACAGCCCGCTGGTCGTCAATTTGACGGGTACTTCGGAATCTCCGTTGACGGCTTCTCCTGCGAAGCTCAGCTTCGCGTCACAGTCAGTCGGCACCGTGGGTGCGGTGAAGTCGGCTACGGTGACCAACAACACCAGCAGCGCTGTGACGCTGAACAGTGTGGTGGCATCGGGCGACTTTTTGATCGCGGCTGGGAGCACCACCTGTCCCCTTACGGGAGGAACGCTGGCCGCGAACAGTTCGTGCGGTATTGGAGTGGAGTTCGCGCCCACCGCTGTCGGATCGATTGTGGGTGCGCTGACGATTAGCAACAATGCGAATCCGAATCCGCTGCTGATCTCGCTGGCCGGGACCGGTACCGCAGCGCAACCGAGCTTCACGTTGTCGGCGGCGCCAACGAGCGTGAGCATCGCTCAAGGGGGCAGTGGGACGAGCACCATCACGGTGAATCCGGTCAACGGGTTCAACGGAAGTGTGAGTCTCGCAGTGACTTCCACATTGCCGAGCGGAGTAACGGCTTCGTTCAATCCCACGGCCACGAGTTCGACGAGTGTGTTGACGTTGACGGCGAGCGCTACTGCGACGGTGGGCGGGCCGGTTACGGTCACGATCACCGGTACATCGGGAAGTTTGACGCAGACCACGACCGTGAGCCTGACCGTGACGGCGGCTCCGAGCTTCACGCTGTCGGCCGCGCCGACCAGTGTAACGGTGGTTCAAGGTGGCAGTGGTACGAGCACGATTACTGTGAATCCGATGAACGGGTTCAACGGAAGTGTGAGTCTCGCAGTGACTTCCACATTGCCGAGCGGAGTTACGGCGTCGTTCAATCCGACGGCCACGAGTTCGACGAGTGTGTTGACGCTGACGGCGAGTGCTACGGCTACGGTGGGCGGGCCGGTTACGGTTACGATCACGGGTACGTCGGGAAGCCTCACGCAAACTACGACGGTGAGCCTGACGGTGACGGCGGCTCCGAGCTTCACGCTGTCGGCAGCGCCGACAAGTTTGAGCATCGCTGAGGGCAGCAGCGGCACAAGCACAATCACGGTGAATCCGCTCAACGGGTTCAACGGAAGTGTGAGTCTCGCAGTGACTTCCACATTGCCGAGCGGAGTAACGGCTTCGTTCAATCCGACGGCCACGAGTTCGACGAGTGTGTTGACCTTGACGGCGAGTGCTACGGCGACGGTGGGCGGGCCAGTCACGGTCACGATCACCGGTACGTCGGGAAGTTTGACGCAGACCACGACCGTGAGCTTGACGGTGACGGCAGCTCCGAGCTTCACGCTGTCGGCCGCGCCGACCAGTGTAACGGTGGTTCAAGGTGGCAGTGGTACGAGCACGATTACTGTGAATCCGATGAACGGGTTCAACGGCAGTGTGAGTCTCGCAGTGACTTCTACGTTGCCGACTGGCGTAACGGCTTCGTTCAATCCGACGGCTACGAGTTCGACGAGTGTGTTGACGCTGACGGCGAGCGCGACGGCTACGGTGGGCGGGCCAGTCACGGTCACGATCACCGGTACGTCGGGAAGTTTGACGCAGACCACGACGGTGAGCCTGACGGTGACGGCGGCTCCGAGCTTCACGCTGTCGGCAGCGCCAACCAGTGTGACGGTGGTTCAAGGTGGGAGTGGTACGAGCACGATTACTGTGAATCCGATGAACGGGTTCAACGGAAGTGTGAGCCTCGCAGTGACTTCCACATTGCCGACTGGAGTTACGGCTTCGTTCAATCCGACGGCCACG
Organism: uncultured Acidobacteriaceae bacterium; assembly: GCA_963775845.1. GTDB lineage: Bacteria > Acidobacteriota > Terriglobia > Terriglobales > Acidobacteriaceae > Acidiflorens. The sequence continues at coordinate 714,964 of CAVZKN010000004.1, forward strand.
AGTTCGACGAGTGTGTTGACCTTGACGGCGAGCGCTACGGCGACGGTGGGCGGGCCGGTTACAGTCACGATCACGGGGACTTCGGGAAGTTTGACGCAGACCACAACAGTGAGCTTGACGGTGACGGCGGCTCCGAGCTTCACGCTGTCGGCAGCGCCAACCAGTGTAACGGTGGTTCAGGGCGGAAGCGGGACCAGCACAATCACGGTGAATCCGATGAACGGGTTCAACGGAAGTGTGAGCCTCGCAGTGACTTCCACGTTGCCGACTGGAGTTACGGCTTCGTTCAATCCGACGGCCACGAGTTCGACGAGTGTGTTGACGTTGACGGCGAGCGCTACGGCGACGGTGGGCGGGCCAGTCACGGTCACGATCACCGGGACTTCGGGAAGCCTCACGCAGACCACGACCGTGAGCTTGACGGTGACGGCGGCTCCGAGCTTCACGCTGTCGGCAGCGCCAACCAGTGTGACGGTGGTTCAAGGTGGGAGTGGTACGAGCACGATTACTGTGAATCCGATGAACGGGTTCAACGGAAGTGTGAGCCTCGCAGTGACTTCCACATTGCCGACTGGAGTTACGGCTTCGTTCAATCCCACGGCCACGAGTTCGACGAGTGTGTTGACCTTGACGGCGAGCGCTACGGCGACGGTGGGCGGGCCAGTCACGGTCACGATCACCGGTACGTCGGGAAGTTTGACGCAGACCACGACCGTGAGCTTGACGGTGACGGCGGCTCCGAGCTTCACTCTGTCGGCCGCGCCGACCAGTGTAACGGTGGTTCAAGGTGGCAGTGGTACGAGCACGATTACTGTGAATCCGATGAACGGGTTCAACGGAAGTGTGAGTCTCGCAGTGACTTCCACATTGCCGACTGGAGTTACGGCTTCGTTCAATCCGACGGCCACGAGTTCGACGAGTGTGTTGACCTTGACGGCGAGCGCTACGGCGACGGTGGGCGGGCCAGTCACGGTCACGATCACCGGGACTTCGGGAAGCCTCACGCAGACCACGACGGTGAGCCTGACGGTGACGGCGGCTCCGAGCTTCACGCTGTCGGCAGCGCCGACAAGTTTGAGCATCGCTGAGGGCAGCAGCGGCACAAGCACAATCACGGTGAATCCGCTCAACGGGTTCAACGGGAGCGTGAGTCTCGCGGTTACGTCCACGTTGCCGAGCGGAGTAACGGCTTCGTTTAATCCCACGGCTACAAGTACGACGAGTGTCGTGACGCTGACAGCAAGCGCGACGGCGACCAAGGGTGGACCCACTACCGTAACCATCACGGGTACATCGGGGAGTCTGACTCAGACCACGACGATCAACCTTACTGTAACCGCGCCGACGGCAACACTCTCTGCCTCTTCCGCTCACCAGGGATCGAGCGAGACGATCGTGATTACGGGAGCGGGCACCAGTTTCGGAGCCTCGACTACAGTCAACTTCGGATCTGACATCACTACGGGCACAGTGGTCATTTATGGGCCCCAGAGCGCCTCGGTTCCGATCACCATTGATAACGTGGCAGCGCTGGGCGCGCGCAGTGTCACGATCACGACTGGGTCGAAGGTGGTGACGGCTACCTTTACGGTCTTGGCGGGAGTTCCGGCTGTAACCGCGATCAGTCCTAATATGGTCGCACCCACTGGCGCACAGAGTGTCAGCCTGACGGGAGTCTTTACCAATTGGACTAGCGGAACAACGACAGCCAATTTCGGGCCGGGAATTTCGGTCGGCGGCGCGCCTGCAGGAAAGTTTGGGCCGGTTACCGCCAGTGGTGGTACCAGTCTTACTGCGAATATAACTCCTTCCAACGCTGCGAACGGCTTCCGTACTGTGCAGATTCAAACGGGATCGCAGAATCTTGTCATCAACAACGGAGTTTATGTCGGGAACTGCACGACGAACGCTCCTTCGGTGGTGCAGGTAAGTCCACCGAATAACGCGACCAATGCGCCGGTGAACACACAAGTGCAGGTGCAGTTCAGCGTGCCCATGAACAGCGCGGACTTCACCCTTAAATATACGGGTACGGTTTTCTTCGCCGACAATGCGAATCCCACGAACGAAGTGCCAGCCACTCTCAGCCTGGATGCTACCGGAACGATCGCCACGATCGCGCCGACGGCAGCGCTGGCGGCAGGAGACACGTTCATTCTTTATCTCAGCAACGCCAATCCTTTTGTGCAGGATGCTTGCGGAAACATACTGCCGGCGCAGCAGTACACTTTCACCACCGCGTTTAATATCGAGTCGATTGGGCCATCGCTCACGGGGACCAGTCCGGTGAATGGCGACACCCACATTCCGATCAGCGGAATTCAGGGAGCGACCCCGGTTGTCCTGCAGTTCAACGAGCCGATTGATCCGATTACGGCGCAGTACGGCTTCGTCATGCTCAACGGCAGCACGGCCGTTTCGGGTAACTTCACTTATTCAACCAATGACGCCGCGGTCACATTCACGCCATCGAGTCCGCTGACCGCGAATACAACTTATACGGTAACTTACAACAGCCAGATTACCGATGCGGCAGGGAACTCACTGACTAACCCGAGCAGCTTCACCTTTACCACGGGAAGCGGCAGCGATGCGAATGCTCCGGCAGTGGTGCTGGTTGATCCGCCCAACGGCTCGACTGGAGTGGGATTGAATGCCACCCCGCATGTCACGTTCAGCGAACCGGTGGACGGGCTTAGCGTTGCCGGCGCGCTCAACCTGGTGTATCAGGATACCGGCGTAATCGTTCCCTCTACGGTGACGGTTGCCAACAACCGGCTGAGCGCTGCAATTACTCCGAGCGCGCCGCTTCTTCCCAACACTTACTATGTCGTCAGCCTGCCAGCGAACAGCTATACCGATATCGCCGGCAACGGCGGACTGGGTTCGTCAACTGCGTTCTTCACGGGAGGAAGCGCGGTTACGAATCCTCTCACCGTGGGCACGATCATTCCAGGCAATGGACAGGCGGGCGTTCCGCTGAACACTGAAGTCGTTGCGGTGATAAGCAACAACGTCGATCCCACCAGCATTTCGAACAGTTCGATTACGGTCACGCCGAACGGCGGAAGCGCTATTGGAGGAACGGTCTCGCTGGCGACCGACGGAGTCACCCTGACCTTCGTGCCCTCGGCGGCACTTACTGCATCTACGGTCTACAACGTGGCGGTGAGTGGCTTTACGGACGTCGACGGAAATGCGGTCAGCGCGTTCACCAGCTCCTTTACTACCGGTACGGGAACCTATGGCGGAGGATCGTTCAGCGTGGTCTCTACCAGTCCGGTCAGTGGAGCTACAAACGTGGCGGTGACCAGTCCGGTCACATTCACCATGACCAACCTGATCGACGCCGCGTCCGTCAATCCTAATACTGTCTATGTTGCCGTAAGTAACGGTGGCCAGGTTGTAACCGGCACTTACAGTGGGAGCGGGAATGCGGTTACGTTCACGCCGCTGACGCAGTATCCAGGCAACACGCTCATGAGCATGGCGGTGTGCAACCTGATGGACGAGGCGGGCAATACCGATTGCCAGAGCTTCAGCTTCACTACGGCCAGCACGCTCGATCAAACGCCGCCCACGGTTTCCATTACGCCGGCCAATGGCGCCACCAATATCGGGCTGAATACGCAGATTGTGCTGACCTTCTCCAAGTCGATCAATCCGACCACGGTCAACCCCAATACCGTTAATTTGTTCAGTGGCGACGTGGCGCTCAACTTTGGCTACACTATCTCGCGAGATAACCGCACTGTAGTTCTCAATCCCGCGGGGAACGCGTTTGCGCCAGGAGCCACGATCGCGGTGGAACTGAGCGGGATTCAGGACCTATCGGGGAATGCGCTAGCCATCACGGAGAGCACATTTAGCATGACTACGGCGTTGCCGAACACGCAGCCGTCGGTTACGGCGATGCGTCCGGGGAATGGTGCGACCGGGGTTCCGACCAGCACCGTAATCACGCTGTTTACCAGCGCTCCCATGAATCCTGCGACCATTCCCGGAGCTTTGCACGTCACGGATAACACGGTAATGGTGCAGGGAACGGTGCAGTTGTTCAGCAATGGGCAGGCGATTGAGTTCACGCCCAGCAGCTTATTTGGCGCGGGCGATACGATTCAGGTGTACATGGATTCGACCGCTCTCAGTGCGGACGGTATTCCGGTGCAAAGTTTTGCTGGATCGTTTACGGCTGTGCCCCCGGCGCGCGCGGTCGCTGTCGTCCTGGCAACCAATCCGCAGCCGCTCGCCAGTAACGTGCCCTTGAATACGGTGGTGCAGATCCAGTACAACGAGACGCTCGCCTCGGGCAGCATCACGAGTTCTTCGGTCGCGCTTGAGGATGTCACAACGAGTACATTCCTCACCCCAACATTGTCGCTTGTGGGCAGCGGTCAGGTGATTAACATAGCTCCCACAGGTAACCTGGTTGCCGGACATAAGTACTCAGCGTTTATCAACTATCAAGCTGATGTCACCAATACGAAGGGCACCGCGGTCGAAGCTTACGAACTGGACTTCACGGCAGGATCCGCAGCTGATAATGCAGCGCCGACAATCAGTTCGCTGGCGCCTACCAATAACTCAACCGTGGGCACGAATGCATTGCTCTCGGTCAACTTCAACAAGGCGATTAATCCCGTGTCGGTCACGGGAAGCACGATTCAGTTGAGCGCGGGCTCGCAGAATGAAGTGCCAGCGAGCATCACGTTCGCTCCCGACTTCGCTCGTGTCACGATTACGCCGATAACTCCTCTGCCGCCGAGCACGCCGATGACGGTGACGATTAACGGCGTTACGAGTGTTGCCGGGGTAGCGGTCGCCAAGACGATCACGAACTTCACTACACAAGCGCAACCGGATTTCAACGCGCCTTATGTCGTGAATCCAAGCGTCCAGAACGGGCAGACAGGTGTGCCGGTGAACGCGGTGTTCTCGATGCAGTTCAGCAAGCCGATGGATGTAGGCAGCGTGGATGGCTCAACAGCGGGCGTATTCTCCGCGGGTTGCGGCGTGGGACAAGTGCCGGCCACGGTTTCGTGGAGCGCCGATCTCACGACGATCTCCATCGTGCCAACCAGCGTTTTGGCAGTCGGCGGGCAGTATTACCTGTATAGCGATTCTCTCACCGACCTGGCGGGGAATCTGGAACAAGATCTGTGCAACAGCTTTACCACCTCGTTCAGCACCAACACAAATCCGCCGGCGGTCGTGAACACGAGTCCGGAGAACAGCGAAGCACAAGTGCCGCTCAATGCTCCGGTTGAGATTCTTTTCAATGAGCCGATTAATCCCACGAGCGTGGGGCAGGTCACGCTGACTACGGGCGGTAACTCTGTGGCAGCTACCGCTACCTTTGGAGCTGCTAACCAGGTGCTGATGCTGACTCCGTCTCTGCCCTTGCTGCCGAATGCCAGCTACACCCTGACCATCACCGGAGTAAAAGACACGGCCGGGAATAAGATGACGGCCACGGTCACGAATACGTTTACGACCTCATCCACGTTTGACGTCGTGCAGCCCTCCGTCGTTCTTGCGGACCCACCGGCGGGGTCGATTGGAGTCGGGACGAATGTCGCGCCGCGTCTCGTGTTTAGCGGGCGTTTGAATCCGCTGAGTGTGGTCAGCAGCGGGGCCGAACTTTATTACAACGGGGCAGTGCAGTTGTATAACTATGCGACGGGACAGTGGGTCCCGGCCACGGTCAGCATGTCGGCAGACCGGCTCACGGCCACGATCACTCCGCAATCGGCGTTGCAGCCAAGCAGTCAGTATGTCATCTATGCGGGAGTCAACGCTCCGTATTATGACGTTGCGGGAAATGCAGGCGTACCTTACTCGGGCAGTTTCTGGACGGGACTCGGTTCGGACACAACTCATGCGTCGGTCAGCACGGTCAGCCCGTCGAACGGGCAGACGGGAGCTCCGCTGAATGCGCAAATTGTCGCAGTGATGAGCGACCAGATCGATCCTACGTCTGTCACCAACAATTCGATTGCGGTTATACCGGCGGGCGGCAATGCCATTTCGGGTACGGTTGGGTTAGCCAGCGATGGAGTGACCCTAACGTTTGTGCCGGGCGCGGCCCTGAACCCATCGACGGTATATAACGTCTGGGTCGCCGGATTCAACGATGTGCAGGGCAATTCCGTGTCAACCTTCACCAGTTCGTTCACTACCGGGACAAGTGCGTTCGGTTCAGGGACGTTCACGGTGGTTTCTACCAACCCGTCTAATGGAGCTACCAGTGTGCCGGTCACAAGCCCCGTGACCTTCACTATGTCGAACTTGGTAGATGTGCCGTCAGTCAACGCGAATACGGTCGAGGTTCGGGTAGTGTCGAATCAGGATGTCGTAACCGGAACTTACAGCGTCAGCGGTGCGGTAATTACATTTACTCCTTTGACGCAGTATCCCGGCAGTACGCAGATGGGAATGTACCTGAATGGAGTGATGGACGAAGCGGGCAATAGTGCGGCCATCGCGGCGGGCACGTTCACTACCGCAGCCACTGTCGATCACACGGCTCCTACGGTTACGATCACTCCGGCGAATGGCACAACCAACGTAGGCCTGAATACGCAAGTGGTGTTGACCTTCTCCAAGTCGATCAATCCTGCAACGATCAGCTCCGCCAGTGCGAACCTGCTCAATGGAGATGTGTCGCTCAATCCGGCGATCAGTATCTCTCGCGATAACAGGACCGTGGTGCTCAATTACAACGGAGCGACGTTGCCGGCTGGCGCGACGATTACGGTTGCCGCGAATAGCCTGATTACCGATCTCTCGGGGAACGCGCTCGCCAATACTACGAGCCAGTTCACTACTACGTCGGCTACTGCCAATAATGCGCCTTATGTGGTCAGCATGCGGCCCGGCAACGGAGCGACGGGCGTTGCCGGCAACACGGTGATTACTCTCTTCACAAGCCGGCAGATGAATGCGGGTTCACTGCCGGGAGCTCTACATGTTTCGCAGAACGGAGTGCTGATTTCCGGCACCACCAGCGTCGGCAGCAATGGCCAGAGCGTGGAGTTTACTCCGAGTTCAGGGCTAAGCGCGGCGGCAGCGATCCAGGTTGTTCTCGATTCGACAGCGCAGGATATCTACAGCAACTATCTGCAGTATTTCACTGGGGCCTTCACGGTGGCCGGATCACTGACTAACACGCCGGCACAGGTGCAGGTGGTGAATCCGTTCCCGAACGCGCCGAGTGTGCCGTTGAACACGATCATTCAGGTCGAATATAACCAGCCGCTGAATGCGAACACGATTAATAACAACAGCGTGGTGCTTTACCAGTACAGCACGGGGACTTACCTGACTCCGACATTGTCGCTTTCAAGTAATGGGCAGGTGATCACGATTACGCCGCCTGGAAACCTGGTTGCGGGATCGGGATATTACGCGATTGTCAGTCACGGCGCCAATATCGTGACCAACATCGACGGCGTGCCCGTACAGCAGTACCAGTTGAACTTCACCGCGGGCACCTCCACGGATACCGCTGGACCTACCGTGGTGACGGTGGCTCCTCCTAACTCGACGATTAATATCGGGACGAATGCCGCAGTTAGCGTCGACTTCAGTAAAGCCGTGAACCCGGTATCGGTCACGGGAAGCTCGATTCAATTGAGCGGCGGTTCTGTGACGGAGGTGCCGGCCAGCATCAGCTTCACTCCTGACTTTGCCCGCACGATGATTGTTCCTCAGGCTCCGTTGCCTTCGAGCACGCAGATGGCGATTGCTATCAACGGGGTTACGGCGATTGGGGGAGGGGCGGTTACGAGCCAGACCACGCACTTCACGACCATGGCAGGCGCGGATTTCGTGGCGCCTGCGGTGATCAATTCGAGCGTGCTGAGCGGACAGGTTGTTGGCACGAACGCCTCGTTCGCGATGCAGTTCAACAAGCCGATTGATTTGGGGAGCGTGGACGGCGCGGCCGTTGGCGTGTCGTCATTCGTATGTGGCGCGCCCGCGCAGTTGCAGGTTCCGGCCACGATTTCGTGGAGCGCGGACCAGACTACTGTGTTTATCGTGCCCACCGGTTCGCTAAACACGACTACCACTTACTACCTGTTTAGCTATTCGCTGAGTGACCTCGCGGGAAATTCGCAGCAGAACTTCTGCGTGACCTTCTCGACGGGATCGGGAACGCAGACGACGCGGCCGGCAGTGAAGCAGGTAAATCCGCCGATCGGATTTACGGGCGTGCCCATCAATGCACCTGTGCAGATACTGTGCAACGAACCGATCTCGGGCGCGTCCCTGGGAGGCGTGACCTTGAAGCAGAGCGGAACGGTCGTACCGACTACGGTTTCGTTGTATGACGGAGACCAGGGCATTCAACTGCTGCCGTTGGCGCCTCTGGCCGGCAACACGACTTACACCATCAACGTGACGGGAGTAGTGGATATAAACGGGAACACGCAGACGACGTTTGCGTCGCAGTCATTCACTACCGGGACAGGAACTGACTTCGTGACGCCGACGGTTGTATCCACGACTCCAGCCAGCGGAGCCACGCACGTGGCCGGCAACACTACGGTGCAGGTGGTGTTTAACGAGGCCATGGATCCGGCCTCGTTCGATCCGAATAACAGCTTCTCGCTGCACGATCCGTCGAATAACGTGGTGGCGGCTACAATCACGTTCTCCACGGACTATAAGACGGTTACGCTGCATCCTAATGCGACCCTTACCGGCGGCGGCGCGACTTATACCATGTATGTTGGGTCGGGCAGCAGTCAGCCGCTGCAGGATCTGGGAGGCAATGCGGGAGGGAACACTTCTTTCTCGTTCAGTACACAGTAAATCTTCTATTGCTTGACGGAAGTAGCATTGACGTCTGCGCCCTTGGCTTGAGTTTGGTCGAGCGGCGCGGCTTGCGGGTTGTCGAGTGTGCCGGTTAGTTCCCATGCCTGTTCGTCACTGCGGGCCAAGACGAAGTCGCAACCCGTTTCTGGAGAAAGGCTGCCGCGCACTTGAAAGAAACCATCCCGAGACTCCATTTTCCCCGCGGACAATTCCCAAGCACCTTTTCTAAGACGAAGTTCTCCGCTAAAGCGGTGTACCGGGAGTGGCGCGCTCAGGCCTGGGATTTCAACGTGGGCCAGGCTGCCGCTGCGCATCACGAAACTGAGCTTGCCTTCGCTTCGGCTTGATAATTCGCTGAAGTCACTCGCTGAGCCGCTGAGGTCGAAAGTTCCTTCGCCGGTGCCGTCAATCCACGAATCGTTCATCAGCGCGCTGACCTGCTCCAGGGAAATGTTTTGCAGCGTGCCGGTGCCGTGGTAGCGCACGAACGGAGCGGATTGGTCGGTCTCAGTCGCCGTGCGGGCCTCGCCGGCATCGTCATGGGGACGGGACGCATCGAGCGTCCAGTGGCCTTGATATGAGCCGTGCAGCAACTGTGCGCGCAAATCGTTCAGCGTGACTTTGCCGCGATCGATGTCGACCTGTGTCACTACCTGGGTTGCGACCACCTTCTTCAATCCGAACCGCGCAACATGCAGTGTGCCATGGCCCTGAATCGCCATGAGGGGCGGCCGGTTCAACGGGTCATTTGGGTTGGAATTTGAGACGGAAGCAGGATCCGAAGAATTCAAGATGCGATACCAGGGGCGCCTGGCGGGGTGGGGCGTAAGCCATTCGGCAATTTCTCCAGCCGAGAGCTGGTCGGCCGCGAGATCGAACTGCAAGACGCATCCTGGGATCGCGCCCGCCGCGCTTTTGGAAAGCGCCTCTGGGCCCAGATCCGAAATTCCGCTGGCAGTCGAGCAATGACGAGGCGAGAGTACCGTTCCACTCCAATGAGTGTTCCCCGTGCGCGCCGTCATCTTCTGCAGCCGTACCGCGTCGGGAGTGAGAAACACATTGGCCGAGGTGATCTCAACCGGTGCATTAAAGCCGCGCACGTCGGCGCGAACGTTTCGCAATTGCGCCGCTCCGACGATGGTCGGAGGAGCAAATCCCTGCCATGCGCCGGTAACGCTAAGATCCAGCCTGGCGCTGCCCTCCGCCGCCGGTTGAGTCGATGGCACGCCGAGAAGGCGCTGCAAACTAAAAAGGTCTTTGAGTTCGGAGTCGCCGCGCAGAGATAAAAGATAGCCGGATGCGGAAATCCAACCGCTCGCCGTTAGAGGAGCAGAGCCGTTCACGGCGAGCGTGACCGGCCCTATTCGCAAATGGGCTTCAGCCGGTTCGGAATCGCTGGGCCGGACATAGCCAGCGCTCTGAACTTGCCCTTCATGGCGTGCGACCCTATTTGAGGTGCGCCTGACGTCAGAGGCCGAGACCACGGCCATCGGAATCGAGCCGAAGGCAACTTCATTCTCTCCCGCCTTCGAGGTGAGGCGCATATTGGTTGCCGAGCCAGTTCCAGTCCAGCGCGCGTGAACTTCTCTAGTGCCACTTGCTCCTGCCGAGGGATGGAAACGATTGCCCGTATGACTAACATTTTCCGTTCCCTGGGCCAGTGGAAATTTCGTGCGAAATTCCGCATTCAGCAGCCCACTGGCTGAAACATCCCCGGGGATTTGCTTTTTAGCGTGACGCAGCAATCGAACCAGCGAGGTCACCGGAAACTTTTCTGCCTCGAGTGTCAGATCATAGGCCGGCGGCTGCGCGAATAAAGAGGCTGAACCGCGGACGCGAAGCGCGCCGCCACCCACCGGTGACTCGCAGAGCAGGTCGGCGAGCTTGCCGCTCACCGCATTGAAGCTTCCGGCGCACGCGGTTCCCAGATGCACGCTCTCGGTATCGACGATATCGTAGCGGCGGAAATCTTCTATCGCTGTCTGGCTTTTTATCCGCAGTGCCTCAGGAGTGCCAGACAACGTTGTCTGCAAATTCAGCTCTCCTCGCCATCCGCGATCTTTGCCGCTCAGAAGTTGGGTGATCTGGCCGAGCTGTCCTTTTCGCCACTGCGCTGTAATCTCCAGCGGCGTCTGCCGCAAGCTCAAAGAGCGTTGCCACGTTGCATTGATCTGGACGAGGCCCGTGTCGGTCAGATGAAAATCCGTGCGTACCGGCTCAGCCTTAATGCGCGCGCCCCACGAATTTTCGGAGTCCTGCCAGAGCGCTACATCCGCATTCATCAGCGCATACGATTTTTTCGTCTGCCCTAACTTGAAGTTCACGCGCGCGTTGCTGGCTTCGAGATACGGGAAAGCCGGCCGCCACTCCGAGGCGGCTTTTGCCGTGGGCGCGGCCGGAATCTGCGCGTTGCGTTCCAGCAGGCTGGCCAGGTTCCAGCGCCCCTGCTCGTTGCGCACCAGGTTGATGCTGGGCTCGTTGGCGCTCAAGTGGGCAATCTCGATCCGTCCGCGCAGCAGGGAACGGAGGCGTATGGCGGCGGAAACATCTTCCGCGCGAATCATCGGCTCAGCGCTGAAGTTGGGATCGTCATAGATGACGAGGCCCTCAAGGTCAAAGCCCGGCCGCGGCAGCACATGAACATGAACATTGTCGATGCTCACGCGCCGGCCGAGGGCGCTACCGATGGAGCTCGAGATGCGATTGCGCAGCCGATAAACGCCGGGGCGGAACAGAAACAGCCCTACTATCAGCAAAACCGCCAACACCGCCAGCCCACGCCGCGATCGGAGAAAGCTGGAACCTGGCAGCTTCACTGCACAATCCTGAGAGTACGAGACCACCGCGTTTGATCAAAGAAGTGGAGAACCGTGTGTGCCAGAAATCCGATCCGGTCGCCCGGGCTTTGCATAAGGTATTGATCGGGCGGCGTGATGAAAGACCAATAGATGAACATGGGTCGGCCAATCACGTTCCTGCGCGGAATGAAGCCCCAATAGCGGCTGTCATAACTGACGTCGCGATTATCGCCCATGGCAAAGTAACTCTCCGGCGGCACCACGATGTCGCCGCTGTCGATGTGCGATGGCATCTCCTCCCTCCATCCTTCATTGCGCACGTACATCGGAGAAGGCGGCACGGCAGGGAAGTTATCGCGATAAGGATTGTAGTCCGCGAGTTTGTGCTGGGCGTAAGGTTCATCAAGTCTCTGGCCGTTGCGATAAACGACGCCATCGCGAAGATGAATGCGATCGCCGGGAACTCCGATGATGCGTTTTACCAGGAACAATCCAGGCTGCTCGGGCGAGAGGAATACGGTAACGTCGCCGCGGTGAACGTCGCGGTATGGCAACAAAGGCCCCAGCCACCGTGTCGGAGGCGCGAACTGCTCTCGGTTCACGAAGACGTGATCGCCGATGAGCAACGTGTCTTCCATGGAGCTCGAGGGAATCGCGAAATTCTGCAGCACAAAAGTCATGATGAAGAGAACAATGATGAGCAACTCCGCGAAGGAGGCGAAGAACTCCACCGCCGTCTCACGCGGCTTTTCGCTGACCGCGGTTTCGTCAGCCCTGGGCACATTCGCCGCCACGTCTGCCGTCATCGGTATCTAAACTCTCCGCTCAGCGTACTACCTTAAAGGTTCGCGACCAGCGCGTTTCATCGAAGAAATGAATAATAATGTGCGCCACAAACGCCAGCCGGTCGCCAACGCCGCGCATCTGGTATTGGTCCTCGGGAGTAACAAACGACCAGTAGATAAACATCGGACGCCCGATCACGTTTTTGCGCGGAACGAAGCCCCAGTAGCGGCTGTCATAGCTCAGGTCGCGGTTATCTCCCATGGCGAAGTAGCTGTTGGGCGGGACGACGATATCGCTGCCTTCAACGTGGGCGGGCTCTTCGGCGGCCCATTTTTCATTGGTCACGCGCGACATCTCTGAACTCGGAGGCACGGCGGGGAAGTTGTCTCGATACGGATCAAAGTTCAGAGCCTTGTGGCGAACGTACGGCTCGTTGAGTTTTTCGCCATTGCGATAAACAGCTCCATCGCGCAGGTGGATGCGGTCGCCGGGCAGGCCGATAATGCGTTTTACCAGAAACAATCCCGGCTGTTCGGGCGACAGAAATACAGTAACTTCGTCGTGATGAATGTCGCGATAAGGCAACAGCGGTCCCAGCCAGTGCGTTGGCGGCGCGAATTGCACTCGGTTGACGAAGACGTGATCGCCGATGAGCAGCGTATCCTCCATGGAGGCGGAGGGAATTTCAAACGCCTGCAGGACGAACGTAATAATGAACAAGCCGGTGACCAGAACTCCCGCCAGCGAAGCGAGGAATTCTACCGTCGTTTCGCGCGGCTTTTCATCCACCGGCTGGTTGTTGGCCAGCATTTCTTTATCTTTTTTCGCCAAGGTTTTGGGCACGTCCTCTATCCGTTTCAGCGGGGCCTCTCAGTCCGGCTTCATCGCACCAGCCTGAAAGTACGCTCCCATCGCGTTATCTGGAATAAATGTGTTACCGCGTAAGCGAGGTGATAAAGTTTATCACCGACCGTAGGGGCTCCGGGCAGATCGTCGTTGGCGCTGCGCGACGACCAGTAGATCAGCAGCGGACGCCCGATAATATTTTCGCGCGGCACAAAGCCCCAATAGCGGCTGTCCTGGCTGTCATCGCGATTGTCGCCCAGCACGAAATATTCGTTTTCGGGGATGATCAACTGGTGATCCTCCACCAGTTTCGGCATTTCCTTCCACCATTTTGCGTCGGCGCCGTAGCCGGGTAAATCGGTCTGCGGAAAATCGTCCCGATAGAAATTGCGCGATGCGTCAAAGAACCGCGTGTAAGGTTCGACCACGGGATCGCCATTGATGTAGACGCGCTTGTTGACCAAGCGCAGGCGATCTCCGGGCAGGGCGACCACGCGCTTCACAAAATCCTGCGCCGGATTCAGAGGATAGTGGAAGACGACAATGTCACCATGGCGAATCTTCCGGTAGGGCATCAGCCGGTTCCAGCCAGTGTTGCCGCCGTAGCAAAATTTATCCACCAGCACGTAATCGCCAATCAGCAGGGTCTGCTCCATGGAGCCGGAAGGAATGGTGAAAGCCTGCAGCAAGAAGGTCACCACGAAAACAGCGATGACGATCGTTCCCGCGACCGACTGAATCGTCGCAGCCCCATCGCTGGCGGATATATGTTCACCCCAGGACATGTGAATCGTAATGATCTATTCTATCGTCCCCTGCAGTCGTGACCCGTATACGCTTGCAGATGTGCCGGCGCTGACGTATGATCTGACTAGTCAGACCAGTTCGCTCAAAAGGGAGACCACATGTCGAGACGGAAAACTACTTCAAAACAACCTCGCCGCAACAAGGTTGAGGATGAACAACCAGCGGCACGTTGGCAATTGCAAACGGCAAAAGCTCGGTTCAGCGAAGTCTTCCGTCGCACCCGTTCCGAGGGGCCGCAGTGGATTACACGCCAGGGCCGGGAGGCGGTTGTCATGTTACCGGCCGAAGAGTTCGAACGCCTCACCGGACGCGCCAAGCAGCCGCAGAGTCTTGTCAGGTTCTTTGCCGAGTCGCCTCTGGCCAAGGTACCAATCGACCTGGAGAGGACTCCTGATTACGGGCGAAAAGTTGATCTGTGAGCGGATTCCTGCTGGATACTAACGTCATTTCTGAACTGGTGAAGCCTAAGCCTGACCTCTCGGTTGCGAAATGGATCGATGCTTCTGACGAGAACTATCTGTGCCTGAGCGTCCTTACCTTCGGAGAAATTCGCAAAGGTATCGCCTCGCTGCCGATTGCTTCCGCTCGACGCGCTTTTCTGGAGACCTGGCTGGACCGCGATCTTGCCCTGCGCTTCGCCGGCCGCATTTTGGCCATCGATCAAACGATCGCCGACCGCTGGGGGGGGATTACTGCCAAGTCACTTGCCGCCAAGTTCCCGCTTCCTACTGTCGACGGTCTGTTGGCCGCTACCGCCCTGCAACACAACCTGACTCTGGTTACTCGCAATACGCGGGTTGTGGCGATCACTGGAGTTCCGGTATTCAACCCCTGGACATCGTGATTGCAACTCGATCCGCACCTTCAGTCCGCCGGTCTCTCGCCGCCATCCGGATCGCGTCCGCCCGGTAGTGCCGCTAAATGTTCCAGCGCCTGCCGCGCCGCTTCCTGCTCCGCCCGCTTCTTGGTTGCGCCTTGCGCACGACCGACAAACGGCGCCAGTTCGGCCGACTGCAACCTCACTTCGATCGTAAACGTCTTTTTGTGCTCCGGCCCTTCCTCTTTTACCAGCGCATAAACTGGTTGCGCGCCTCCGCGAGCTTGCATCGCTTCCTGCAAGGCGGATTTGAAATCCATCACCGGGATGGCCCTGGTTTCGAGATTCATGTGGGACAATTCCGGTTCCACGATGGCGCACAGGATAAAATCCCGCGCCGCCACCCAGCCCCCATCCAGATAGAGTGCCGCCAGAATTGCCTCCAGCGCGTCGACCAGCAGACTCGCCTTGTTGCGCCCGCCGCTCTTTTCTTCGCCGCGGCCCAGCCGCATGTAGTGGCCGATCTGCAGTTGTTCGGCCACACGCAACAAATGCCGCTGCCCGACCAGGTGCGCCCGCAGCTTCGACAGATGCCCTTCCTGAAATTTGGGGAAGCGATTGAACAGCGCCTCACTGGTGACGAGGCCGAGCACCGCGTCTCCCAGGAATTCGAGCATTTCGTTGTCGCCGACAGGTGAGCCGACAGGCCCGCCGCTCAGGGCGGCCATGGTTTCCACTTCTCGCGCCTGCGAGCTGTGGGTCAGCGCCTGCTCCAGCAACTCGGGGCGCTGAAAGCGGTGACCCAGGCTTTCTTCCAGCGCCAGGATGTCGTGTGGCTTCATCAGACAGGTCAATTGAGACATTGAATCATTGAGAGATTGAATCATTAAAAGCCAACGTCTCAGTTTCTACCATGTTTCAATGCGTCAATGATTCAATGCCTCAATGTCTCAATAGTTTCTCCATCAGTTCTTTGGCGGAGTCGGCGGTTGCGCGGGCGCCGCGCCTCCGGTGAGTTGCTGCAGCCGCTCGCGTTCACGCCGTGCCGGAGTTCCAATCGGAGTGTTGTCCTGCGTCATGTCCACGGCGCGGTTCGCTACCTTAAGCGCCTCGGGATATTTTTGCTGCTTATCGAGCGCCAGCGCCAGACGCAGCACGTCGACCGCCTGCGGGTCGGTGGGATAGGCGTCGATGGCCTTTTGCAGGTCGTCCTGCGCCGCCACATAATTTTCTTTCTTGTAATCGATGGCGCCCAGGATCGAGTACGCCTGCGAACGCAGCTGCGATTTATAGGTGTCGATCTTGTCTTGCGGCGTGCCCGCCGGGACGCTGATGTCGGTCTCGACCGTCTTGAGCGCCTTCTGAGCCATGGCGCTCGCTTCGCCCAGGCGCTGGTCGCGGTCGATGTCAGAGTCGCGCGTCTTCTCGGCAATGACCTCAGCCACCGTCACCAGAGCTTCGGGAAAATCCCCGTCGAAGGTGAGCACCTTGCGTCCCATCGCTTCCGTCTTTTCGGCATTGTTGACATTCTGATAGGCACGCATGGTGTTTTCATACAGAAGCACGCGCAGTTCGCTGTCCGGATATTTGGTCGCGAAATCCTCCGCCGACTTCTCCATGGCGGCAGGATCGGTGTTGGCCGCAGCTGCTTTCCAGGCATCGTACTCGGGCTGGGTCTTGGCTTGCGGTGGACGTTTGGTGGTCGCCGCCTGGCCCGTGGCCGGCGGAGTCTGGCCCTGTCCGGCGCCGGCGACAGCGCTTGCGCTGACCCCCATGCTGAATATCGCTAGCAGAATTGCTGGAATGACTGCTGTTCTCTTCATGCTCTCTCCCATCGACGCTGAAAATTTTCGCTGGACTTCAAAATCCCGTTCCGGCCTCGCCACATCGAAGCCCCCAACCCTATAGTTTGCAGCCTTACCGCTGCGATTGCTAGTAACTGATTCACTCCGGCTGCTTCTTCACCGGAGGCTCATAAGGCCGCTCCAAGCCCCGCTGTGCTGCCTGCTTGGCGTCAGGCACCGCGGCGCCGGCTGCATCCAATGCGGCGCGATACTGATCCACCGCAGCGGTCCGGTCTTCCTGCAAATCAAAGATGCGTCCCAAATATATATGAGACCACGCAATCAGCTTGGGCTCGTGCGCGGTCTTGAGGGTGCGTTCGAAATAGTCGCGCGCGCCGTCGATGTCACGGTTTGCAGTGGCAACTTCCGCCAGGATAAACAGCGCGCGTCCCGAATCTCCCGCATGCTCATCAAGCGCCTTCTGCGCCAGCTTCTGTGCGCCTTCGCGGTCGCCCGCAGCCAGCCGCCGTTCCGCATTGAGCAAAATACGCTCGTCCGCACGACTGTCGAGGCGCAGAACCTCCGGGTCCGCCTGACGAACAAACTGGATCTTCGATGCCCGCTTCATTTCCTTGCCCACTTCAATCGAGCCCACCAGATCGGTGTAAGCGTCACGCATTCCAGTCGAGTCCTTTTCGAACTTGACCATGGCATCATAGAAATATGGCGTCAGGACGTAGCCTTCCTGTGTCGCCTGCTCGACGTGCTGCAATCGCTCGCTATCCGGAACCTTCTCCAATCGCACTTCAATTGCCCGGATCAGGCACTCGGTCACTAGCAGCGAAATGTGGCTCCTGAAAGCCTCATCCATGGGGGCGTCTTGCACCGGGCCGAGCAGCGGTTCCAATCGCCCAAAAGCTCCGCCATTTTTCAACGCCAGAGGGTCGAGCAAATAATGCAGGTAGGTGTGGCGAATCTGCTGCAGTTTGATCTCCGTACCGGTCGTCGGCGATATCACAACGTAGTAATCGGATCCGTAGATGCGAGCATTAGTCTGTCCCGGCGCGCCCATTGCATCCAGGTACACAGTGAACTGGCGTCCAAGATAACCCGAGGTTGGCATCTTCAGGTAAATCTCGGTGTCAAAGGTCATTTTCGCCAGCGGAACGTGATAGGTCTCGGTCAGTTGCGTATAGCGCGCGCGGTGCTGCTGCCAGATGGCGTGCAATCCCAGTTTCTGGTAGAAGGTCGCCATTAGCGGCACAAAGCCGGCCACAGCATCCGCATCGGGCGGCAATTCCAGTTCTTTCACCTTCAAAGCAAAACTAGGAGGGTCTTGCAGATAAAGTGCCAGCGAGACGTAGTGCGACAAGTCGCGCGCGGGTTCAGGCGCCTGGTGCTGCCGGTAAAACACGCACATGGAGCCGATCACGTCCTGCGCCCCAGGAGTATTCTCGGCCGCCTTGGCCACTTCCGCCCGCACCTGCGCGCGCAGCGGATCGGAGATGCCGAGTTCCTGGTCATACCCGCAAATATTGATGGCGGTCAGGACGGTAAAAAGAGTTTCGCTGGTTTCTAGAGATACCGGCGTCTGGCTCTGCCCCCATCCCGAAGCCGAAACCAGCAAAATCGTCAGAATCAGAGCGAAATGGCGAGCGAACGACTGTCGACCCGGTTGTTCCAGGAAATCCCTTCGGCCGTTACGCATAGCTCTCAATCAAAACGGATTATCTAGATGTAGTGTACGAACTGGTTAATTGGCGGTCAAACGAGAATGCCACAGAGGTAGAAGGCCAACAGTTATCATTATTGGAACATCATTGGAACATCTTCCAAGGCGAACCATGAATCCCAAAGAATTTCGCGAGGTTGGCCACCGGGTAGTAGACATGCTGGCCGACTATCTGGAACACATCGAAGAAAAGCCAGTTTTCCCTGATGTCGAACCCAGCGTCTTGACCGAGTTGTTTGCCGAATCGCTGCCGCAGGATCCCACCGCTCCGGAGGCCGTGCTCCGCGAGTTGGAAGAAAAGCTCCTTCCGTATTGCACGAATGTCGGTCATCCCGGCTATATGGGACTGATCACGCCATCGCCCAATCCCATAGGAATCATCGGCGATTTCATCTGCTCGGCCCTGAACCAGAATATCGGAGCGTACACTATTGGCCCCGCCGCCGTGGCCATGGAGCGCCGAACCGTGCGCTGGCTGACCGATCTGGCCGGCTACGACGAAAAGGCGGGAGGCAATCTCACCAGCGGCGGCATGATGGCCAACTTCATCGGCCTGAAACTGGCGCGCGATGCGGTTTCCGGCGACCGCATGCAACAGGACGGAGTAAGGGATCGTTGGGCAGTGTATGCCTCCGAAGAGCGGCACGTTTCGGTCGATAAAGCAGTCGATGCCGTGGGACTCGGCCGAACCGCGTTACGTGCGCTCCCGACCGACGCCGAATTTCGCGTGCGTCTCGATGCGCTCGATGCGGCCATCGCCGACGACCGCAAGCATGGTATCCGTCCGCTCTGCATCGTGGGTTTGTTCGGAACGACGAATACCGGCGCTGTCGATTCGATTCGCGATTTAAGAGCGATCGCCGATCGCGAAGGCATGTGGCTGCATGCCGATGCCGCTTATGGCGGAGGCATGTTGCTCTCGCACGCCTGGCCTATGCGCGATCGCGGCCTCGAACTCGCCGACTCGATCACGATTGATCCGCACAAGTGGTTCTACGCGCCGCTCGATGCGGGAGCCATCCTCGTCAAAGACGATCGCCGCCTGACCGCGTCCTTTGGCATGAAGCCGTCCTATCTTACCGATGAACTGGATCGCGCCAATGAACGCTACCAGTACTACGTTCACAGCTTCGAGCCGTCGCGCCGTTTCCGCGGCCTCAAAGTGTGGATGAGTTTCAAGCGTTACGGCGCAAGCCAGATCGGGGAATGGATCGATAACAACGTGCGCCAGGCGAAACACCTATATGGGGAGGTGGCAAAGCATCGCGAGTTCGAAGCCGCCAGTGATCCGCCGATGTCGGCGATCTGTATTCGCTACCGCGGCGCGGAACAAAGCGGCGTGCTGGACGAAGCGAAATCCAAGGAATTGCATGCCGAAGTGGCCCGCCGAGTCGAAGCCAGCGGAAAATTCTGGATATCAACCACCGAACTGAAAGGGAAGGCGTGGTTCCGAATCAATCCAGTGAACTTCCGCACCCGCACCGAGCACATGGACGAGTTGTTCGCTTTGCTGCAGCGGCAATGCCGATCGGTGGCAGCAAATAGACCCGCATGAGATAAGAGGAAATCGTGCGCACAACCGTTCTTCCTGATGGCTGACGCCTGATGGCTGACGGCTGACAGCTGGTAGCTGCCTTAGCCTTTCACGCTGATCTTCGAGAAAGACAGCACTGCGGTTCCAGCCGTCGGCTTACCCATCGACAATGCAGGACGAAAAGTCGTGAAAATCAGCAGATTCTTCAACTGCGGCAATACCGCCTGCGCATCGTCCGGCTGCGATAGAATGCGGTAATCTTCCACCCGCCCGTTAGCGTCTACATAGGCCTCAACCACCACTGCATTTTCGCCCACGTTGCCGAGCGTAGTGCCAAAGGCCGACTGCTCCAGTTCGGGCCGGGTGTAGAGCATGATGGGAACGTCTCCGCTGCTGGCGCGCAATTCGGCCGGCAGGGCAAAGAAGCCAAGGAGCAGCCCAAAAAATAATACGGCGCTGACCAATCCCATGGTCGCCGGAACCATGAAAGCGCGCAAGGCATCCTGCAGTCGCACCAGCATCCCTTCGTAGCGCGAACGCCGTTTTTGCGCTGCCTCGCGCGAAATGGCCAACCGTAACCGCAACGCCAGATCGGGCGGCGCCTTCTGTGCATTTCTATTCAGGCTGGAGAGTAATTCCTGCGTGCGCTGCAACGCGGAATATTCGCGCGAGCAATCCCGGCACTGTTCCAGATGGCGCGTGAGCGCAAGCATCTCTGACCCGCTGACGCGCCCGTCCAGATACGGAGAGAATAGCTTCTTCATCCCGGCACAGCTTTCACGAACCATCTTCGTGCGAACCAGCTTCGTCCCAACCAGGCTCATGGCGTCACCTCAGCCTGCAGACCATTCCTTGCACTTCCGCGTCCATCTCGTCCGCCTCCCGTGTTGCTCCTCCGAGTGGGAGAGGAACAAGCACCCGAAGGCTCGTCGGCCGGAGCCAGCAGCCCCAACTCCGGACCAACCTCGCGAACATATCCAGATAAAATCTTGCGCAGCGAATCGCGGCCGCGCGTGATGCGCGACTTAACCGTGCCCAGCGAAATCGCCAGAACTTCCGCAATCTCTTCGTAAGACATGTCCTGGAGGTCGCGAAGAATCAAGGCCGTGCGATACGGCTCGGGGACTTGTTGCAGCGACTGCTCGACGGCTGCCCGCACTTCCGTATGGGCAAATTTTTCAAACGGAGATTCACCCGGATCGACCAGCCGGTCTTCTCCCGATCCTGAAAACTCGCAATCACCGGGCGAAACGGGATCGATCGGCGTCTCCTGCGCCTTATGCCGGAACCACCACCGCCGCCGGTTGGCCGCCTCGTGCAAAGCGATGCGATAAATCCAAGTCTTCAGGCTGGACTCGCCATGGAAGTGCTTCATGCCGCGGAAGACTTTCAGGAACACTTCCTGGGTAGTGTCGGCGGCATCGGACGGGTCATTCACGATACGGTAAATCAAGCCATAGATGGGCTGGTGAAATTCGCCGATGAGCCAAGAGTAGGCATCTTCCGACCCCGCCTTCAAGGCAGCAATGACGGCAGATTCCTCGGCTCGGACACCGATCGCGCTGGCAAAATCGCCCAATGCATTAGCTCCCGCCATGACGGCGTTGCCTCTATTATAGAGTGACTTTGGCCCAGGGCGGGAGGGTTAATTTCTGGCCTATGCCGTCCGACCCGCCAGAATCGACAGGTTTTCCCGCTTATCTACTTAGACTCCGCCGCGGGGCCGGTAGTTCCCCGGCGTAGGCTCCCGGGAGAATTATTCGAATGGCATCTCCACTTCCGAATAACAGCCTGCTGCGGCGGCATTTACCGCTGCCACAACCCTTTCAACATAGCGTCGTAGAATGGGCCATTGCTGATTGCCGATTACCACAAAGGCGATTTTCCGGTCTTTGAGGTTTTGCTGATAACGTATGCTCTTGTCGTTTGTTAACAAAGCTCGAAACCTTCAGCCTCGGCAGCCGCTATCAGTTCGCCATTAGCCAGACGGTCCCACTCACGATCAATCGCTTCAACGACAGTGTGTCCTTTAAGAGCATGTCGTAGCGGGGCGGGCGTTCCGTTATCGACCACTTTGGAGGGAGGGGGGACGGAGGGCGCGTCAAGGCTTCGAGCCGCAAATTCGATCACGGCTACAACCTGTTCACGCGATAAATGGAACCATTCCATAATCTCGCTGATGGAAGCTCCCACTTCCAGATTGTCAAAAACAACGGATACCGGCTTCCGCGAGTTCCGGAATACCCACGCGCCACTGCGCTTGCCGGGAATGCTCTCTACAGCCGGACATTTTGACCAATCGAGAGTGGCCATCGCTTTTCCCCGCTTCATAGCCCGCAAGGCTGGTTTTTTCGATAACTCACGAGCCACCCATTCGTCGCCTCGTTCACCCCTTCAGCCACGCAACCGAAAAATCCCTCCCAAGCTTGCGGAAATCGGAATCGCTGGTCACCAGCGTACCTTTGTGTGCAATCGCCAGTTCGGCGGCGAAACTGTCGGCGTAGTAAAGCTTGTATTTAACCTTTACGTCTGCCGCCCGCCTTGCTCTCTCCGGCGTTGCGTCCAATAACTCGATCGGCAGCGGACTCACCGCATGCACCGCCATGAGAGCCCGCTCGGGCCCATGTCCCTGCAGAATCTTGCCATACACCTCCCCGTAATTCACCGCTGACATGAGCACCCTTGCACGTCCATGCAGGGCTTCCTTCAGAAGTTCGTTGACCTTATAAGCGCCCGGAGTTTTCTCCAGAAAAGCAAACAGGGCGCTGGCATCCAGCACGTAGGTTCTCATTTATCGTGCTTACCTTCTTCACGATGTTCTTTTTCCCAACTTGCCAGCAGGTCTGGCCCGTCGGCAAACATGCCCATGACCCGATCGATGTAGTCTTCGGTTACGGGTTGCAGAACAATCCGCCCGAATTGGTCTTCCAGAAACTTAACCTTCGTGCCCGCTTCGAGCTTATGTTTGCGGCGAAGCGCCGCCGGAATCACAAGTTGGCCTTTAGATGTGAATGTTGAACATTCCTCTTTCATGTCTTACATTATACAAGAAGTAAGGCAGTTTAACTAATGCTTCCACACGACCATACGGGGGACAGCAACCAAAATGACCGGAGTGTCCGGCCGCATTCCCGCCCCAACGCAGACTACTCCAACGACATTTAGACTAGGATATCCCCCATGAGCGCCCACCACTTCGCCGACTCCATCGTCCTCACCGACGCCGAAGAGCGTTTCGAAGGCTTCGAAAAGTTGATGCCCTTCCGGGTGCACAACATTCTTCTGGTTTCGAGCCTCTACGATTCTTTTATCCTGCGCGAGGATGGCCGCCTCAACGAACTGCTGATCGATCAGTCGCTCGAACTCAGCCCGGAACACGTTCCCGGAATCACCCACGTCTCGTCCTGCGCCGAAGCCGCCGATCTGGCCCGCACTGGCCAATTCAACCTGATCGTGACCAACCTCACCGTAGGCGATATGAACGCCGCCCAGTTGGCTAGCGACCTGAAGCGGTCAGGCATCGACGTTCCGGTCGTAGTCCTCGGATACGACTATCGCGAGATCAAGAATTTCGTGGCGCGCAACCCCGTCACCGACATCGAGCGCATCTTTTTGTGGCAGGGTAACGCCCGCATTCTGATCGCGCTGGTCAAGTACATCGAAGACAAGCGCAACGTGCTGCACGATACGCGCGCTATCGGCGTGCCCGTGTTGCTCGTGGTCGAAGACAACATCCGCTATTACTCGTCGTTCCTGCCGGTGATCTACACCGAGCTCATTAAGCAATCGAGGCGTGTCATCCAGGAAGGCATCAATGTGGCGCACAAGTTGGTGCGCATGCAGGCTCGTCCGAGAATTTTGCTGAGTTCGAATTTCGAAGATGCTGCCGCCCTGGTGCAGCAATATCGTCCTTACCTCTTCGGCCTGGTTTCAGACGTTGAATTTCCATGGGAAGGAAAGCTCAGCCCCGAGGCGGGCTTCGAACTCGCCCGCATGGTTAAAAGCCTGGTGCCGGATGCCCCGGTAGTCCTGCAGACCAGCCGCACCGAGTTCCGTCCCCGCGCGCATGCTGCCGGATATTCATTCCTGCGCAAGCGTTCGCCAACCTTGCTCATCGACCTGCGCCGCATTCTCACCGAGCAATTCGGCTTCGGAGATTTTGTCTTTCGCCTCCCCGATGCGAGCGAAGTCGGACGCGCCAAAGACATGAATGAACTCGAAGAGCAATTGCAGAAGGTTCCTGCCGAGAGCATCGTCTTTCACGCCCAGAGCAACCACTTCTCGCACTGGCTGATGGCGCGCACCGAGTTTGCGCTCGCCGCCAAGCTCCGCCCCAGAAAAGTTTCCGACTTCACCGGCCCCGAGCACCTCCGCAGCGATTTGATCGCCTCCATCAACGACTATCGCCGCGAACAGAGCGAGGTTTTGATCGGCGACTTTCGCGCCGATACTTTCAAGCCTTCGGCATCGGGATTTCTCCGCATCGGTTCCGGATCGCTCGGCGGCAAAGCGCGCGGCCTGGCATTCGTTCGCCATCTCCTGCGCAAACATCGCATCACGCGCCGCTTTCCGGGCGTTCGCATTTCCGTGCCGCCCGCGGTTGTTCTCGCGACCGACGTCTTCGAGCAATTCCTCGCCGAGAATAAGCTCACAGACTTCGCCCTGAATTGCGAAGACGATCACGAAATTCGCCGTCGATTTCTCGATGCAGCGTTACCCGCCTTGTTAACCGAAAATCTCAAAGCGTTTCTCGCCGAAGTAACGCATCCGCTGGCTGTGCGTTCCTCCAGCCTTCTCGAAGACTCTCAATATCAGCCTTTCACCGGGGTTTATGAAACGTTCATGCTTGGCAACCAGCAGGCCGATCCCGAGGAACGCCTGCGCGCGCTGAGTGAAGCCATCCGTCTGATCTACGCTTCCACCTTCAGTCGCCACGCGAAAGCCTATGTGCGCGCGACGCCCTATCGCCTGGAAGAAGAAAAAATGGCGGTGATTCTGCAGCAGGTCGTCGGCACGACGCACGGCCCGCGCTTTTATCCTGATTTCTCGGGAGTAGCCCGCTCGCGGAATTACTATCCCGTACCCCCGATGACGTTCGAAGATGGTATCGCCGCGGTCGCTCTCGGCCTCGGCCGAGCCGTGGTCGATGGCGGAAAATGCCTGACCTTCTGCCCGCGCTACCCGCAAAACCTGGTCCAGTTCTCCTCGGTGGAAGACATCCTCAGCAACTCGCAATCGGAATTCTGGGCCCTTGCCATGGATGACAAGCAAAAGGCGGCTGATGCCAGCCCGGCTGAGACTGGCGCCGCCGAGACTAGTGATGAGCGCTCGCAAAATTCCGGGCACTGGCATGAGAAGCGCTACCGGCTCGATGCCGCCGAAGCCGACGGTACCTTGCAGCCGCTGGCCTCGACCTACTCTCGCGACAATCACGCTGTCTACGATGGCGTGAGTCGCCCGGGATCGCGCCTGGTGACCTTCGCCCCCATGCTGAAGCAGGAGACATTTCCCCTAGCCGAAATTTTGGAAGTGCTGGTTCGCGCCGGCGAGGATGCGCTGGGCAATCCAGTAGAAATCGAGTTCGCGGTAAGGCTCCCGCATGAAGAAAATTCGACTAGAGACGACCTTAACGGCGTCTCAGCCCAGGTAAATGCCGAATCGTCGTCCCCCGCAACGCCGCTGGCTGAATTCGGCTTTCTGCAAATCCGCCCGCTGACGCTCTCGCGCAATACTGAAGACCTCGTCCTCGACGACGTGCAACCTGAACAGTTGATTTGCCAGAGCAGCGTAGTGCTAGGCAACGGGCGCATCGACGACCTGCACGACATAGTTGTAGTAGATTCCAACCGCTTCGAGCGCAGCCGCAGCCAGGAGGTCGCCGCTGCCGTCGCCAAATTGAATCGCCATCTCAACGAAGACAATCGCCCCTACGTTCTCATCGGAGTCGGCCGCTGGGGCTCGACCGAGCCCTGGTTGGGTATCCCCGTGGAGTGGGACGAAATCTCAGGCGCGCGCGTCATCGTCGAAGCCGGATTCCGTGACTTCCGCGTCACTCCCTCGCAAGGCAGCCATTTTTTCCAGAACTTGACCGCTTTCCAGATCGGCTATTTCACAGTAAATCCCGACGCCGGAGAAGGCTCGGTAGATTGGGAGTGGCTGACCAAGCAGCCCTCAGTAGAAGAGGAAGGCTGCGTCCGCCATCTCCAGTTCAAGAAGCCAATTCAAGTAGTAATGAACAGCCGCACCAGCCAGGGAGTGATCTTCAAGCCCGAAGCGCGCAGGAGCGAGCCAACGAGCTGGCAGTCGAATCAAGAAGAAATCACGTAGGGACCGCCCCGGCTGTCCAGCCGGGCTAAGCCCGACAGCCTAGGGTCTATACAAAGGTTTGGTGCCCCAGGTTTCGCGCTTTTCGAAACCTGGGATTCCACACCCGCGTGAAGTGTGGGATTTCCAGCGACCTAGCTTCCACTCTCTAGAATAACCGCCAGCCGCCGGGGTCCATGCGCGCCCTGCACCAGAATCTTCTCGATGTCGGCGGTGCGGCTGGAGCCGCTGATGACGCAGGCAAACGAATTCTTGTCGAATGTTCCCAGCTGCGACACGCGGCCCAGGGCAGTGGCAAGATCGGGCACCATCTGCGCCGTCGTGGCATAAACAATGTGGCAGGGAGCAATCACCGACGCTCCCCGCCCGCCGCACGACGCGGTCACGAGAATCGATCCGGTCTGCGCGATAAGAGCTTCGGCCAGAGTCACCGTTGCCTGCGAAGCTTCCGCAGGCGCACCCTCACTCGACCAACGAATCGTTCGCTGTAGAGGCCGAGCCGGCGCGGCCAACTCGGTCGTCATTTCGATGAGCCGCCGCAACGACGGGTCGTCCTGCACAAAAATCTCTCCTTCCGGCAGCGACTGCAAAATTGCGGAAAGCTGTCGGGCGCTCGCCGTAGCGTCGGCGGTCAGCGTGCACTCCATCAGATTCGAAACACATTCCTGCTGAAATCGCTCCAGAGAATTAACGACAGGCTCGAAGATCACGCGGTTGGACGCCGCCGCGGCTTCCGGAACCTGCACGCGCAGCCCGTCGCGAATGCGTCCGAGGATGCGATCGCGGCTTGGATTTTGCTCAGTCTGCGGCAAGGTCTTTCCTCCGGCTGTCGTCGGTCTCCGTTCTCAAACCATGCTTCCACTGCGCCCGAAACGACTCCGCGGGCAGCGGCACAGGCGCACGATACCGGTTCCACACGCGCATCGGATCGAGAGCCGTCCCCGCAAGCCCCAACCCGTACGCGATGCGAAGGCCGGCGCGCATCGACCACCCGCCAACCTTATACATCCAAGGATGCAGCATCGCCGAACGCCACAGGCGAAACATCATCCGTTCGCTTGGCTTATTGGCGCCCGCCTCGGTAGCATTGCGGCGATTCTGCAGCAGGTGATGGTGCAGATCAATCTTCACCGGGCAGACGCTCGTGCAGGCTCCGCACAACGACGACGCATAAGAAAGATGCTTGAATTCCGGAATGCCATTCAGATGCGGAGTCAGCACGCTGCCGATTGGCCCCGGATACGTCGTGCCATAAGTGTGCCCGCCAACATGGCGGAAGACGGGGCAAATGTTCAGGCAAGCCCCGCAGCGAATGCAGTGCAGAACTTCGCGTTGCTCGGCGTCAGCCAGCAAAGCGCTGCGCCCGTTGTCGACGAGCACCACGTGGAATTCTTCCGGCCCATCCGCTTCGCCTGGCCGTCGCGGACCGCCAATCAGCGTGCCGTATGTGGTGATCCCTTGCCCCGTGCCCGAAGTCGCCAGCACCGGCCACAGCACAGCGAGATCCTCCAGCCGAGGAATGACTTTCTCGATGCCGGTGACCACGACGTGAATGCGCGGCACGCTCGTGCACAGGCGTCCGTTGCCTTCATTCGTAGAGATGGCCACGACTCCCGCATCGGCCACTAGAAAATTCGCTCCCGAGATGCCCATCTCCGCAGCGAAGAAAGCCTCGCGCAATTTGCGGCGCGCAACCGCCATCAGATCCACCGGCTCTTCGCTGGTAATTTCTGGATCCAACTTCTCGCGAAATAACCGCGCAATCTGCCCACGATTTAGATGCATCGCCGGAGTGACAATGTGATATGGAGCCTCGTTGCGAAGCTGCACGATAAACTCGCCGAGATCGGTCTCCCAAACTTTGATACCCGCTTCTTCCAGGGCGGGGCTGAGATGAATCTCTTCAGTCACCATGGATTTCGACTTCACCACCGTCCGCACATTGAGCCGCGTGGCCAGATTCTTTACATAATCGCAGGCCTCTTCGCTATTCGCTGCCCAATAAACGTGTCCGCCGCGCGCCGTGACCTTTTCTTCGAATTGCAGCAGGTAGCGATCGAGATGGTTGATCGCTTCGCGCTTGATCTCCTGACACTTGTCGCGCGCGGCCTCCCAATCCTTGATGCGCGCGCGTCCTTTGAGATGAGCGGCATCGTAGCTATCCATGCCTCGCTGGATAAGTTCGCGATGCACCAGGTCGGCCGACTTGACGGCAGCATCCTGCAGGAAGCGCTGTGCAGCAGTGCTCACGATTTCTCCTGCGCGAGGATGCTGGCAAGATAAATGGTCTGAGTCCGCGCCTGGCGTTGGCTCAAGATTCCTTGCAGGTGCAGGAGACAACTGGGATCGGTTGCTGTTACGAACTCGGCCCCGGTCGCGGTCGCATTTTCGCTTTTGGAATTCCCCATGGCGGCGGAGATATCGGAAAACTTGGCGGCAAAGGTCCCGCCAAAGCCGCAGCATTCTTCGGCGCGGACCATGTCGATCAGTTTCAGCCCATCTACCTGCCGCAAAAGCTGCAGCGGTTCGTCGTGAATGTGCAGTTCGCGGAGCCCATGGCAAGACGCGTGATAGGTCACCGTGTGCGGAAAGCTCGCGCCCACCTGCGTCACAGCTGCTACCTTCACCAGAAATTCCGAGAATTCGAAGGTGCGGCTGGCCAAAGCGAGCGCATCTTCGCGAAGTGGGCTCTTGGCCAGCAGGTCCGCATAAAATACCCGAACCATGGTTACGCAGGAACCGGAGGGGCAAACGACCGCCTCGGCGTTTTTGAAGACGCGAACAAAACGCTCGGCGCAAGGCCGCGCCTCATCCCAGTAGCCGGTGTTGAAGGCAGGCTGCCCGCAGCAAGTCTGATCTTCGGGATAGTCGACCGTGTATCCGATCCGCCGCAGCACCTTCACCGTGTCGACCGCTACCTGAGGCAGCAGTTGATCCACAAAGCACGGGACGAATAAGGATACTTTGCCTTTCACGATCCAACTCTCATGCTTCTACGTCGACTGTTACCCTCAGTGGTACTTCACGATCTACTTGAGCACCAGTTTGGTGAAGGGAAACACATACGCCTGCAAGGTCACCAGAATTCCTACCAACGCCGCTAGCGCAATGCTGTGGAAGAACACATAACGCAGAATGTCCCCTTCATGTCCATACCACTCAGTGGCGGTGCTGGCGACGACGATGCTCTGCGCGTCGATCATCTTACCCATGACTCCGCCGGCGCTGTTAGCTGAACTCATCAGGATCGGCGAAATCCCAATCTGCTGCGCGGAGATTTTCTGCAGGCTGCCAAACAGCACGTTCGACGAAGTATCCGAGCCGGTCAGCGCCACGCCTAGCCATCCGAGCAGAGTGCCGAAGAAAGGATATAAATGTCCCGTGCGCGCGAATGCCAGACCCATGGTCGCATCGACACCCGAGTAGCGGGTCATGATGCCGATCGAGAGCATCGCCGCGATCGTCATCAGCGAGAACCGTATATGCCACACGGTTTGCCACCACATGACGAAGATTCTCGATACGGGCAGGCCCATGATGAAGCCGGAGATAATCGCCGCGAACAGGATCCCTGAGCCCGTGGCCGAAAGCCAGTTGAGGCCGAACACGGCAGCCTCAGGCGTAGGTTTCGCCACTACCGGCGGCATGCGTTGCGACAGCTTATTGAGTCCAGTCACCGGAAACTGCGGGTTGGTTATCTTGCTCGGAGGCGTCGACCAGGTCTTCATCGAAGCGAAGGTCTTTTCCGGAGTATTCATGAGCGCCTTGCCGGTGGGCGTGCCCCAGCAGAAGACACAAATGCTCAGCACCAGCCACGGCAGCCACGCACGCGCGACCTCGCCGCGGCTGTAACCGTGCTGGCCGCGCGCGGCTCGTTGCTCGCCTTTTTGCTCTCCCTCAAGTCCCCAGATCTTCTTCGGACTCCATACCTTAAGGAACGCAATGAGGCAGAGCATCGAAATAATGGCCGCACCGATGTCGGTCAGCCAGGGCCCGTGAAAGTTCGAAATCAGGAATTGCGGGACCGCAAAGCTGACACCGGCTACCGCAACGGCCGGCCAGATCTCTTTCATTCCCTTGTACCCTGCGTACGCCCACACCAGCCAGAACGGCACCAGCACCGAGAAGAATGGCAGAATGCGGCCGACCTGCGCGCCCAGTGTCACCTCAGAAAAGCCGGTGACCGCGGCGAGCGCAATGATGGGCGTGCCGAGTGCGCCATAGGCTACAGGAGCGGTATTGGCGATCAGTGACAAGCCCGAAGCCTGCAACGGCTTAAATCCCAGTCCAATCAGAAGCGCCGCCGTAACCGCGACCGGAGTTCCAAACCCCGATGCGCCCTCAAAAAACGCACCGAACGAAAAGGCGATCAGCAGCAATTGCAACCGCGTGTCCTGGGTGATCCCGGTCATGCTCTGCTGCAGCACCTTGAAGCGCC
This sequence comes from uncultured Acidobacteriaceae bacterium, assembly GCA_963775845.1. Classification (GTDB taxonomy): domain Bacteria; phylum Acidobacteriota; class Terriglobia; order Terriglobales; family Acidobacteriaceae; genus Acidiflorens. Next base: position 745,650 of record CAVZKN010000004.1, read on the forward strand.
CGGTCTCGAGCGTCATGCGGTAGAGAAACATGACGTTGAGAATGATCCAGCCAATAGGAAACAGGCCATAGAGCCCGCCGTAGATCGCAGTGATGCTGGCCATCTTGACCGGCATATGGAAAATGCCGACCGCGATCAGCAAGGCGGCGACCAGGCCCAGAATGGCCGAGTAGTGCGCCTTCATGTGGAAAAACGCCAGCGTTCCCAGCAGCACGACGACGGGGATGGCGGCGAAAATTGTCGAAAGCCACCAATGCCCAAAGGGATCGTAGCCCTGCGCCCAGGGCGTCGTCGGCGATACACCGGACCACGCCAGCACGATCAGCGCGACGAGAACCAGCGCCATCAGGATGCTGGGAATCGGGCTGCTGACTTGCGGCTTATTGATCGAAGCTGGAGCGGTAGACGGTTGAGTTGAGACGGCCATGATCACCTCGTTTGGATCCGCCACAAGCGGCGGCGTACTTCACAGCATCGTGCTATCTGGACTGCTTCGGCATCGAAAGATCATCGAGCCGCGAGAGAGGGAATTCTCCTATCATCCTTCAGTACAAGATGCGACGCGGGGCACTGCTGCGTGTGATCGCGGTCACACATCAGCTCGTGTGGTGGTGCGGCGGACCTTGCCCTGAGCGAAGCCGGAGGGCCCCGCAAACCGGCGGAGCCCCGTCACCAGTCTCTATCCGTATCACTATCCGCTCAGCAGCAGCCCATCTTGACTTCGCCCGCAGCCGTCAGCGGAGGACCAAAGGCGTCCACCGGAGCCGGCGCACCGTTCAGTGTCTTGATCCACCGGCGAATGGCATCGAACACGACCAGAACTACGCCCGCGATAAAAATGCACATCAGCACCGAATCCAGGTAGCCGGTAAATTCCTGCCCGGGCTTCAGGGTCAGCGGCCAGAAAATATTCTTGATCGATAGCACTCCCGCAGTAATCGTGGTGACGCCCACAAAGCACATGGGAAGGAAAGTGATCAACGCATAGCGCTGCTTGCCCATATTAATTAGGAAAGTCGTCGTCACCGCCAGCGCGATCGTCGCCAGCAATTGATTGCCGGTCCCGAACAACGGCCAGAGCGTCGAAATGTTCCCCGTATAAATCAGGTAGCCCCAGCCCAGCACCACCACCGAACTGGTGATCAAATTTCCCGGCAACCACGCATTGTTGCCAAAAGGCTTGTGTACTTTGCCCATGAGTTCCTGCAGAACGTAGCGCGCCACGCGGGTTCCGGTGTCGATCGTGGTCAGGATGAAAAGCGCTTCAAACATGATGGCGTAGTGATACCAGTAGCCCATCAGTTGAGCCATGCCGGGCAGTCCCTTGAAAATCTGTGCCATGCCCACTGCCAGCGAAACCGCGCCTCCCGTGCGCCCCGCCAGTTTCTCCCCAACTTCGCGCGAGAACATATCCAGGTTGACGGTGCTCAGGCCCAGATGGCTGAAAACGGCCGGAGTTGTGTTGATGGCAAAGTAGTCTCCCGGACTGAGCGAGCAAGCCGCGATCAAAGCCAGAACGCCCACTAGCGACTCGGCAACCATAGCGCCGTAGCCGATGAAGCGCGCATCTGTTTCCTTGTCCAGCATCTTCGGAGTCGTGCCCGAAGACACCAGCGCATGAAAGCCCGAGATCGCGCCGCAGGCAATGGTCACGAACAGAAAAGGAAACAGCTTGCCTTTAATGATCGGTCCGCCCCCGTGCACGAACTGCGTGAAGGCCGGAAACTGAATGTTCGGATGCACCACGAAAACACCGATGACTAACACTACGATCGTACCCAGCTTGACGTACGTTGAAAGGTAATCGCGCGGCTCCAGCACCAGCCACACGGGAAGGACCGAAGCGATCAGTCCATAAAGTGCCATGAGAATGCAGATTTGGTGTGGGGTGAACGTAAGCGCCGCCGCCATTCCGCTCTGCGCGACCCAATGTCCCGCAATCACGCTGCCGACCAGGAGCACAACGCCAAAGATGCTTGGCCCGGTGACCGTGATTTGCCCAGCATGGCTCTTGAACATCCACAAGCCCATGATCACAGCGATGGGGATGGTCATGCCGATGGTGAATACTCCCCAAGGGCTATTCGAGAGCGCGTTGACCACAACAATGCCCAACCCGGCCAGTGTGACGAGAAGAATAAACAGCACCGCAATCATGGTCACCAAGCCGGCGAAAGGACTGATCTCAGTCCGCGCCACATCGGCCAGCGAGCGCCCGCGGTGGCGGATTGACGCCACCAGCACCGTGAAATCCTGTACGCACCCGGCCAGCACCGCGCCAACCAGAATCCAGAGAAAGCCCGGAGCGAATCCGAACTGCGCCGCCAGCGTTGGTCCGACCAGCGGCCCTGCACCGGCGATGGCCGCGAAGTGATGTCCAAAGAGCACCCACTTCGGCGAAGCCACATAGTTGTGTCCGTCGGCGTAGAGATGGGCCGGAGTGGTGCGGCGATCGTCAAGCGCCAGAGCCTTCGCCGCAATAAACGCACTGTAATAACGATAGCCGAGCGCGTAAACGCAAAGCGCTCCCAATAAAACTGGAAAGGTATTCATCCCTGCTCCCCGAAACAACGAGTCGTAGAAAGTTGCAGCCGAATCGAGGGCATATTACACCCATCGCGGAAAATAGCAAATGATTTCGGGAGACACCGGCGTCAGGGCGAGGGCCGCGGCCCGTTGTTGTTCACCACAAGGGTCTTTAGTGTAATGGGGGATGTTACAACAGTTGGGCGGTCAGGCTTCCGTCCTAAGTGACCCGACGATACCAACTAACGATCCCGTCGTGCGTGAGCGCCAATCTTCCGTACTCTTCAATGGCGTACTTGGTCTGATCTTCTCCTGGTGAGGAGGCTTGCTGCGTCGTGATTGTATCCCCGTCGGCAGAGTACGTCAGCCTGATGACTTGGTCGATAGTGTCAGAACAGATCGTGTAGGTGAGATCGCCTGATTCGAAGAAGTGCAGACGCACCCGCCCGTATTGCTCGATTGCCGTAGTGTCACTGGGGTCGGATTCCCACATCCCGAACAGACGAGCGTCCGTCATTTATCGCATCCTTCAATGTCGATTGACACTATCAGGCGTTAGCACAAGCTTGCGCCGTTTGTTCGCCATTTTCAGGGGTCAGTGAGTGAAATCGCGATTTTACAACAACTACGCGAAAGTCACTGCTTTTAAGATGCAGCAGTGGGACAATCAAGACCATGAAGGATCGCGACGCCAGCAGGCATCCCGGCCCATTTCGCATTATGCAAGTGGATTCGGAGATTGCTGGTCTACTTGTAGCTGTCGGCTTTCTTGTGATGGGTTTCGTGAGTATGCCCATCGCCACATGGTTCGTGCTCGGGGCGGTTGCGCTCGGCGTTGTTGTCGCACTGCTGCTTCGCTTCACTCCTAAGAACTTCCGTCGCGTGGTGCTGGGAGCGGCGATCATTTTTGTTGCGGTCGTGCTCTTCTGGGAAGGGCGGAAACCTCGAAGACCGCCTACTGTCTCGTCCGACGCCCTTTACGTCTTACCCGACAACGTTCCGTCCACATTGCAAAAGACAGGCTATTGGGTGGACTGTTGGTTCGACGAGCACGCGAATGTTGATCGATGCAAACTTGCGGATGAAAAGGGAACCGTGTCATTTGAGGATGTGTTCCTCCCCTGCATAGGCAAAGAGCCACTTCATCAAAGCGTATTCGTCTTTAACGGGCGCAGGCTATGGACGGCGTCCATATGGAACCGATCACCCGAAAAAGGAACTAAAGTCCCGGTCGTTTTCGTGAATGGCCAAGTCTTGCTTCCCCGAAGCTTCTATGCAGAAGCCAAGCGCGATGTGTATTGTCCTCCCATTTGAAGCACGTTGGCGAAATCAGGCGTTAGCACTCTTTGACACCAGGTTTCCGATTTCCGCGAAACCATGCACGACCTCTTCTTTCATCACAAATTCGATGTACGGCCCATCACATACACGCCCGCCGCATTCATGCAAAATTATTCCGACAGTGCAAGATCGAGAATTGTGTCCGTCTCCAGAGACGGTATAAACCGCCGAAACCGATCCTCGGCAATCTTTGATAACTGAACGCTTTTGCAAACTCGGCCAGGGCAGGCCCGTTTCCCGCAAATCCACGACCTTACCTGTTCTAAATAATTCACCTCATTCGCCCATGGTAAATAAGAAAGCATGTTAATCAGAGTGATACTGATGATGTTAATCACAACGATACCTGGGGGGTAGGGGGGGGTGGGGGGTACCTGTAATTGATTTGTTCCGCGAGCCTTTCAGACCGCAACTCTTGCGTCGAGGGTTTTGAGGGCTTCCAGAATCATCTGTACGACGTTCTCATCGCCAACCGTAGTGTTAATCATGGTGTGGTAGACAACGCGGTCGGGCCATTCCACCCCAAAATATTTTTGGATAAAAGCGGTGCGTTCCCGATCCACCGTATCCACCAACTGTTCGGCTTCATCCTCACTTTTGCCGCGAGCCCGCAGCCGCCGCACTTTGTCTTCTCGCGGAGCATAAAGAAAGACCCGCAGAGTATCCTTGCGGTCTCTGAGGAAATGTTGCGACCCTCTTCCCACAATGACCGAGTTTCCCGTCTTCGCCGCGTGCTCCACCACCTGCTTGGTGAACTTTAAAATGCACTCGCTGTCCACCAAATTGAGCTTGTGCGCGTTGAGGCTGCCTTCATAACTTCCGCGCAAGAAAGATTTGAAGAGCCGGTAGTAAAGAGGATCGGTCCGCTCTTCTCTTCCTTCAACGATGGCTTTCGGGCAATCGGCGAGCCGCGCGATCTCCTCCGTCAGCATCTGGTCCCAGAGTTTCCAGCCCAATCGCTGGGCCAGCTGTTGAGCAATCTCTCCGCCGCCGCTTCCATATTCGCGTTCAATAGTCAGAATTCTTATCATGTTCGTATCGTCGGTTTTATCGTCGTCCGCATACATGGTAGTTCAAACGTGGACGGCAAGAACAGGGCAAGGTCCCAACTGCAGCGTCCTGTGAGTAGTCGAACCAAATACCGCCAGATCCAGTGCCCCGCGGCCCCGCACCGCCATAGCCACCATGTCGACGTGCTCCTCCTCGGCGAACTGGATGATCTGCTCGTAGGGCTTCCCGTTGCGCACCGCAGTTTTGATCCTGAGCGTCTTCCGTACCTCCGGAGAAATCAGTTTATCCAGTTCCTTTGTGGCCTTGGCGATCGCCTCTTCGGTCTTGGCCCGACTTTGAGTGTCCTCTAAAACATGCAGCAGAATAAGCTCGGCATCGTACTCCGCAGCAGCAGAGAGAGCGTAGCCCAGCGCCCGCTCCGAATTTTCCGAGAAATCGGTGCAGAAAAGAATCCGGTTCAAGTGATGGACGTGGCGTCGCTCTGCCTCTCCAACGGCAGCCTCAAGCTGCGGCTTGCATATCGCCAGCACAGGACAAGGCGCACGGCGCATCACCCGGTTCGTGACCGACCCCAGCACCAGCCGATCATAGCCGCGCCGGCCGTGCGTGCCCATCACGATCAAATCCGCTTTCCGCGATTCCGCGAACGCGAGAATACAATCCGGAGCCAATCCGTCCCGTACCACCAGCTCCGGCTGAAGTTCTTCGTGCGTGTGTTTCCTCACGAACTCTTCCAGTTGCTCTTTCCCACCCTCATGCATCATCTGGATGAAAGCATCGTAGTCTCCCGCCGAGGCGGCATAGTCAGCGTAAGGATAGCGCGAGATCTCGACGATGTGCAGCGCCACGAGGCTAGCCTTATAGTGTTCGGCGACAGACAGCGCATGCCGATACGCCCGGATCGAAAACTCCGAAAAATCAACCGGACAAACAATGAGCTTAAATTTCAGCATGAGGAACGTCTCTCACTTCTCCCACCTCGCTCGGCACGATATCGATCTTTACTCCGCTACTCTAACCCCTCCGCCGCCGGGATCGTTCTTCTTCAGGAAGAAAGACAGACCGAACATGATCGCCGCCCCCACGCAAAGCACCATGAACGTATCGATGTAAGCCAGGCTTCCGGCCTGCGCTTGCAAAGATTGATAAATCCTGGCGTAAGCAGTCATCTGCGCCTCGTGCTTGCCCACACCGGAGATTGCCAGTTGACGCGCCAGTCCGCTCGCCGCATTCGCAAAATTAGGATTGTCGATCCGCGCCTTCTCCACCAGCCGCAACTGGTGGAACTGCGAGCGCCGCGCAATCAACGTAGTTACCAGCGATGTCCCTACGCTGCTTCCCATATTGCGCATGAAGTTGATGATGCCAGCGACCGAGTTGTTCTTCTCCGGAGCAATTCCGATATAAGCCACCAGCGTAATCGGCACAAACAGAAATCCCAGACCGATAACCTGCGCAATGCGCAGCCACGTGGCGGCGCTGAAACTGATCTGCAAGTCAATCCTCTTGGTGGAATAAAACATGGCAATCGACAACGCCAGCCAGCCAAAGGCGATCAATCGTCGCGCCTGGATTTTCGTTGTCAACTGGCCCATGATCGGCATCTCGATCAACAGAACGATGCCTCCCGCGGAAAGCGCGAGTCCAGCCAGTTGCGAGGTGTATCCCAAGAGCGTCTGCAGAAACTGCGGCATCAGCACCAGGCTGCTGAACAACAGAATGCCCAGCGTGAACATCATCAGGCTGGCGCTTGCGAAGTTAAAGCTCTTGAACATGCGGACGTCGATGATTGGCGCTTTTTGATACAGCTCCCAAATCACCAGCGAAATCAGACAAACGGCGGCCATGACGACCAACGTCGTGATGAAGTTCGACCCGAACCAATCGTCTTCCTGACCCTTGTCGAGCAGCACCTGCAACGCTCCTATGCCAAGCGCCAGGAGCGCGATACCAATGTAGTCGAGTTTCATCCCAGCTGCCTTGAGCTTGGCCAAATAAGGAGGATCTTCGACAAAGCGCCGCACCAGAAACCACGTCGCGATGCCCACCGGCAGATTAATGAAAAAAATCCAGCGCCACGAGTAGTTGAAGGTGATCCAACCGCCCAGTGTCGGTCCGATCGTCGGTGCCATGATCGCCGTAATGCCGTACAGGGCAAATGCCAAGCCACGCTGATGCGGCGGAAAAGTGTCTGCAAGAATGGCCTGAGCCATGGGCTGCAACCCGCCGCCGCCCGCGCCCTGCAACACGCGGAAGAAAAGGAGAAATCCAAGACTGGGAGCGATGCCGCACAGCAACGAGCTGATGGTAAACACGGTAAGACACGCCATGAAGAAGCGCTTGCGGCCGAGAGTGCTGGCCAGCCAGCCGCTGATCGGCAGGATAATGGCATTCGAAACCAGATAAGAAGTCAGCACCCACGTGCTCTGGTCGTTACTCGCGCCCAGATTTCCCGCCATATACGGCAGCGCAACATTGGCAATGCTCGTGTCGAGCACTTCCATGAACGCAGCCATCGCCACCACAACCGCAATCAGCCAGGGATTGTACTTGGGCTTCCAGACGTCCTGATCGAGCGTGAGCGCAGCCGTACTCATCGAGAAAAACTCATTACAAAACTATCGGAACCCAAATCATTGTAAGTACACGTCGGGTACCACGTTCATGCCCGGCCGGAGCAGCCGATCCTTGTTTTCCCCCGACTCGAGAACGATCTTGACCGGAACCCTCTGCACGATCTTCACGTAGTTTCCGGTGGCATTCTCCGGCGGAAGCAGGCTGAAGAGTGGCCCGGTTGCTCCCGCAATACTGTCGACGTGCCCCTTGAGAGTCCGGCCGCTGGAATCGATGTGGATCTCCGCTTTCTGCCCCACCTGCATGCGCTTGAGCTGCGTTTCCTTAAAATTGGCGGTCACCCACACTTCATCGAGAGGCACAACTGTGAGCAGTTGCTGCCCGTCTTGCACATTCATCCCAACGACCACTGTCTTATTCACTTCACCCGTAACCGGGGCAACGATTTTCGTGTATCCGAGATTCAGCTGCGCCTGCTCCAGCAGCGCGCGCTTTTCTTCAACATCTGCAATCGCTGCCCGCACGCGAGCCTGCGTCGATGACACTTGCTGCGGTCCCGTCTCCGCCGATTTGTGATTCGCCACCGCCTGCGCCAGACGGCTCTTTGTCTGTTCCACAAATTGCTGTGCCGCCGACTCGCTTGCCCGCGCCGCCGCGACCGACGCCGTGCTCGACTTGGCCGCGGCCAACGCCTGGTCGTAGATCTGCTGAGATACTTCCCGCTTGTCGACCAGCAGCTTGTAGCGATGCAGATCGTCTTGCGCTTTGACATCGTTCGCCTCGGCCGACTCCACCTGCGCATGAGCAGCGGTCAACTGCTTCTCCGCCGCTGAGACTCCCGCATTCGCGTCTTCGATCCCCGAAGCCGCGAATGACAATTGGCTCGACGTATTCACCGAAGTGATTGGAACCGTAATATTCAGCGACTGCGCCGTCGCTTCCGCGCTGGCCAGATTCGCCTGCGCCTGCGCCACTGCCACTTCATAATCTTTGGGATCGATTTCGACCAGCACCGTGCCTTTCTGCACCCACTGGTTGTCGTCCACGTTCACGCGTACCACATAGCCCGATACGCGCGCGCTCACCGGATAGAGGTGCACATCCGCCTGCGCGTCATCGGTCGATTCATAACTGTTCAAATAGCGCCACAACAACACGCCCGCCACAATCGCCACCAGGACGACAACGGCGATGATCAGGTTTCTGCGCCGCTTCGGATTCCGGCGCGCAGGACGCCGTACGTCGGGGATGGTTGCACTCGATGACTCCACCGGAGGTTCGTTGCCCGGCTCAGGCGCCGGATGCGAAGTGTTTTCGTCCGCCATGTTTACTTTCCTTTGAAATATTCCTTCACGCCCTCCTCGGCCACTCCGAGAGCGCGAGCCAATGAAATTTTCGCGTAATTGTAGCTGTAGAGACTGGATATGTACTGCTCGTGGGCGCTGGCCACGGCCTCTTGCGACTGCACCACCTCGACCGTATCGGAGACGCCGGCGCTGAAACGATCGCGCGATTGGATGAGCGTCTGCTCGGCCAGATCGATGTTGCTGCGCGCCACGTTGACCTGATCCGATGCGGACTGCAGGTTCAGCAGCGCCGCCCGCACGTCAGAGTCAATCTGCCCGCGCAGATTCTCCAGTCGCTCGCGGTTCTGCTCGAGTCGCGCATCGGCCTGCAAAACGTCGCCATGTACGCTGCCGCCCTGAAAGATTGGAATCGTCAACGTTCCGCGCACGTCGTACACTCGCGTTGCATCCGAGGGGTGCGCCCCTCCCGTGCCGTAATCCGCGTTCATCGAGAGAGACGGCAGATAGCCCGCAGCCGCCGCCTTTTTTGCCGATTCGGCCGCGCGCACATCCGCCATCGCCGCCTGATAATCCGCACGCGAAGCGTAAGCCCGTTTCAGAGCTTCATCCACGGTGATGCCGTCAAACGGTTGGTATAAATCCTTGTCCGTGAATTCAAATTCCTGTCCGGGAGCCAATCCAATCACGCGGGCCACAGTCAGCTTCTGGATCGCGAAGTTATTTCTGGCCTGGATCAACTGCTGTTGCCGAGTCTGCAACTCGACCTTCGCGCGCAAACCGTCAATGTCCGGAGAAGTCCCCGCAGTTACCTGGTCGGCTGCCTGATCGTAGACTGCCTGCGCCGAGTCGACCTGCGCCTTGGCCGTCTCAATGCGTGCCTCGTCGGCGATCGCCTGCAAATACGTATAGCCGACGGCCAGCACTACCAGATCACGTGCGTCCTTGAAACTGTAGTCAGCGGATTTCAAACTCTGCGTAGCCGCCCGCGTAGCATTGATCGATTTCCAATCGAACAGCGTCTGCGTCACGTTGGCCCGCGCATCAAAGTAAGAAAAGGGCCCAACCGCCGGCGAGATATGGAAGAGGGTAGCGACACCGGCAAAGCCGACCTGATCAATATTGACCTTCGACTCCGCCACGTACGGCGCCGCCGTCACGTGCGGAAGTAGAGCACTGAGTTGTTCCCAGCGTTGTCCCCGCGCCGAACGAATGTCGGCATGCGACAAAAGCACACCGAGATTCTGTTTCAGTCCGCGGTCAATCGCATCCCGCAACGAGAGTTGCAGAACTCCCGGCACCGGTTTTGCTGGCACGCTGCCCGCAAATGAACTCACGCCGCCCGTGCCCGGAATGGCTTGCCCCGGAACGCTTGGTGTCGTGTCGGTTTGCGCCCGGCCCGCGGTTAACCCGCAAGCCAAGACCCCCGCCAACAATAGAACGCCGCGGCATTTGCAACGCAATCTCATGGGATATTCCTCGCCTCGAATTTTCGTGGCGGCGGTACCGAAGGGCAACATCCTACTTCCGCCCCGCACCTTCTAGCAACAGCATCCAGATAACAGACGCGGTTACGGGTCGGAAGGGTGCAGAATCTGTTGGAGATGGGAGAATGCCGGGAAAGGTTTCCTGAAGAATCCGCGATTGAAGCCCGAATGAAAAAATCAGAGTATCAAGCGAACATTTTGTCTGCGTTTATCAACGCAACTCAAGCGGGATTATGCACGCCGTCCTGGTGCACATACTTGATAACTTCCACGTCCGACATGGCAATCAATCCCTCATCCACCATCTGATCGAGGGCCGGCAGCAGTTTGCCGATTTTTTCTTCCGTATCCACCACCGACACCATAATCGGACGATCGGAAGAGCGCAGCAGATGAGCGCGATGAATCAGCGTGCTCGCCCCATAGCCCTCAATCCCGCGATACACCGTGGCTCCGGCAATATCGAGTTCGCGGCACTTCTCCACAATCGCCTGGTAAAGCGGCTTGCCATGCCACTTGTCATCTTCGCCGAAGTGAATGCGGAGCATCTTCGCCTTGCCTTCCAGTTTCATGTTCGCGTCTCCTGCCGCCGTTCGCTCTTGTCGAAGTCGTGCGTGTACTTGATGACATCCACGTCCGAAAGCACGACCAATCCCTGCTCAACCATTTTGTCGAGCACGGGCATAAATCCTCGCAGCTTCTCTTCCGTGTCAACGATGGAGAGCAGGATTGGCCGGTCATGCGAGAGGCTGAGCGCAGCATCCTTATGGATTCTCCGGTTCGCCCCATACCCCAGGATGCCGCGATAAACCGTGACCCCGGCAATATCATGGGCCCGCAATCCGCCAACGATTGCCTCATACAAAGGCTTGCTATTCCACTTATCGTTCTCGCCGATAAAAATTCTCATCAGTTTCGCCTTGCTCTCGCTTTTCAGCGCGGGCTTCACCGCCGGAGCCGCTTGTTCTTTATTCGTCTCTGCGGGTTTGACGATGGTCGTGTCCTGCATCTCAATCAACCCCGAGCCCACCATGGTTCGGAGTTTCGGCAGAAGCTCCTCGATCTTCTCGGGAGTCTCGATAAATTCCAATTTGATCGGCAAATGCGTTGCCAGATCTACCAGTCGGTTGGTGTGCAGGTGGTGATCGGCGCCAAATCCGGCAATGCCGCGCGTGACCGTGGCACCCGCCACACCCCGAAAGAAGAGGAAATCCAATATCGCCGCATAAGCTGAACTCCCGTGATACTGCTGGTCCTCCATGACGTAGAGAATGACTTTTCTGGCGGGTCCAGTTGTGAGCACTTCTTCTCCTCCGGTCTACAACCGCGGGCTGAGAAATGCTCAGCCGCGCGCACCTAGTATCCCACCACTTCTAATCTTGTCTTATGGAATGGCTCTGGCCGTTACCACCCCGGCCCACACGCCGGCAAATCCAACGACGACGCTGAGCGTGACATTGAGCAACGCAGTCAGACCCTGGCCATCCTGAAAAAGCCGAAACGTCTCATACTCAAACGCCGAAAAAGTGGTATAGCCACCGATGAAACCGATCGGAATCAAATACCGCAGGTTCGGACTCCAATGCGTCTTCTCCGCAAAAAGCGTGATAACGAGGCCAATCAGAAACGATCCCGAGATATTAACGACAAACGTCCCGTAGGGAAAACGAGCGCCCATCCTCCCGCCAATGTAGCTTCCCAGCCAGAAGCGGGCCACCGACCCCACGAAGCCTCCCATGCCGACGATCAGGTACTTGAGCAAGAAGTATCGTCCTTTTTCAGTCCTGCGGTTGCCTGACGAGATCGACGAATCGACATCGCCCTCCCGCTTAGCAATAACTTTTTTATTTGCGGATTCTCGCCGGTGCCATAACTCCGCGACAAGCCCGCTTGTCAGGAGTCATCAGCTGTTCCCGGCTCAACGATTGGGACAGCGGTTAGCGGTGAACTCCTTCACCGTTAATGCTCATGACCATAATGCTTTTCAATCAGCCCGAAGTCAAGAGAGTGGAACTCAGCCCACTAATTCTGCGTATATCTAACCAGCACGCGGGTTCCGGCTTCCATTTCCCGTCAAGCCGCGTCGAAAGCAATAGATGTCATTTCGCGATCTCATCCAAGATGTCTTCCGAACCCTCTGGGCGCACCGCGTCCGCACCCTCCTGACCATGTTCGGCATCGCCTGGGGAGTTGTCTCCATCGTCCTCATGGTCGCCGCCGGCGAGGGCCTGCGAGTTGGCCAGGAGAAGCAAGCCGCCACCCTCGGCCACGACATCATGATCGTCTTCCACGGCCGCACCAGCTTGCAAGCCGGCGGAACCCGTGCCGGCCGCCTCGTCCACTGGGTCGACTCCGACCTTCCCTATCTCCACGACGAGACTCCCGACTGCCAGTACACCATCCCCGAGCTCGAGCAGGACACGGTTCGTTCCCACACCGCCTTCAACGCGGCTGCATTCACGGTCACCGGATCAATGCCCGAGTTCGCCGAGATTCGCAGCCTCGGAGTGGGAGAGGGCCGCTTCTACGATCAGAGCGACATCGCCGACCGCCGTCGCGTTGCCTTCTTAGGCTCGGACGCGAAGAAGCAGTTATTCGGCAGCCGTCCATCCCTCGGCCAACTCGTTTACCTCAATGACATCCCGTTCACCGTCATCGGCGTGATGTCGTCCAAAAAACAAGACTCCAGCTACGACGGCTGGGACATCAACAAAATTTTCATCCCGTTCCCCGCCATGCGCCGTGACTTTCCTGACAAGCCTCCCGGAACGCCGGAGACTTTCGACCAGCTTCTCGTCGTCCCTCTTTCACTCGAGCATCACGAAGCCTGCAAGGGGGAGGTTCGCCGCGTCCTCGGCCGGTTGCACGGCTTCGATCCCAGCGACAAAGAGGCGTGCCCCATCTGGGACACAATTCAACAAGCCCAAGCCTTCCGCACCATGACCGACGGCATGAAATATTTTCTGGGCGCGGTGGGCCTGGTGACGCTATTTCTAGGTGGCCTGGGAGTCATGAATGTCATGCTGGTAGCGGTCCGCGAGCGCACCCGCGAAATCGGAGTTCGCAAGGCCATAGGCGCTCCCGCCAACAGTATTCTGCGCCAGTTTTTTCTGGAGGCCCTGATTGTCGCGCTGGTCAGCGGCGGCACCGGACTCCTCATGGCCTTCGGCCTTTGCGCCCTGGTTGATCTGCTGCCCATGCCCGATTTCTTCGCTGGCCTCTTGCCTACATGGCAGACCGGAACGCTAGCGCTGGCAGTCCTGGGAATGATCGCGATTCTATCGGCGGTATATCCAGCGCGTCGAGCCGCCTCCATCGATCCGATCGAAGCCTTGCGCCACGAGGCGGGCGGCTAAGATGGCCATGGCCTATCAAATCCTGAATGAAGCCTGGACCGCGCTCAAGCGCAATCGCACGCGCAGCGCACTCACCATGCTCGGCATCGTCTGGGGCATCGCCACGGTCACGTTGCTGATCGCCTACGGCGGCAGCTTCCGCGAAATTCTGACAGGCAGCTTCAATGCCTTCGGCAAGGGAGCCGTAATCTGCTGGCCGCAGCAGACCAGCGAGCAGCCCGGGGGCCAGCGCGCCGGTAAGAAAGTCGTCCTCGAGCAAGAAGACATCGACATGATCAAGGAGACAGCCAACTTCGTGCGCTACGCCTGTCTCGAAACCGTGCGCCGCCCCGGCATCTCCTACGGCGACCGCATGTCGGGAACCGCGCCCGTCCGCGGCGTTTGCCCCGAATACGGCGAAATGCGCAACGAAGAGCCGTCCCAAGGCCGCTGGATCAACTCCCTCGACGAACTCGAACGCCGTCGCGTGATATTTCTAGGTGCCCGCGTTCGCGAGCAATTATTTGGCGGCCGCCCCGCCGTAGGCGAGACCGTCGAGGTCGCAGGCGTAAGATTTACCGTGATCGGCACCATGGATCGCAAGATCCAGCTAAGCAACTACTTCTCCAGCGACGATGAATCCACCTGGATTCCTTATTCCGCCGCAAATGACCTCTGGAACGCCAAATATGCCAGCGTGCTGATCTTCGAGCCCATCGCCCCGCAATTTGAGCAGCGCGCCGAGGCGCAGGTGCTGGCCGCCATCGCCACCCGCCAGCAATTCTCGCCCACCGACAAAAAAGCCATTCAGATGTTCGGCCGCGAAGAATTCCGCCCCGTAATCAACGGCATCACGGTTGGGTTAGAAGTCCTCTTAATCTTCATCGGCATTCTGACCTTGGGAATCGGCGGCGTGGGCGTCATGAATATCATGTTAGTGTCGGTCGATGAGCGCATTCACGAAATCGGCCTGAGGCGCGCCTTAGGCGCACGCAAGTGGCACATCAAAGCGCAGTTCCTGGCCGAGACGCTTCTCATCATGCTCATGGGCGGTGTAATAGGAATCGTCGTCTCCTACGCCGTAGCCATCGCCGTGGGAACGCTCCCGCTGCTAGGCCCGTTATTCGAAGACACCTCCGGCAACGCCGACATTCACCTGAAAATTTCCTTCTTCACCGTGATGGTTTCCACCGTAGTCCTGCTGCTCGTAGGATTGTTAAGTGCCGTGATCCCCGCCTCCCGCGCCGCCAACCTCGATCCTGTCGAAGCCCTGCGCTACGAGTGATACGTCTATTGAAAAACTACTTTGCTCTTGTTTCTGGGTGGCGCAGCGGTTCACCGCTGCGATAGATGTCTTCCCTTCAACACGGCTTTAGCCGCAGAGGGCCATGCAGCGTGGTACCCTGCCCTCTATGCGCCTCCACCAAATCCTCTTCCTCTTGCTAGCGATAATCGGCTCCGCCCTCGCCCAAAACACCAAACCGCTAGCCGACCGCCTGGCCGCGCAAAACGCTCTCTTCGACGAGCAATACGATTCCGCCCTCCGCAACTCTCCCGAACGCGCCACCGCCTACGGAGACTACCGTTACAACGACAAGCTATCCGAGTACTCGCTGGCAGCCATAGCCCAGCGCCATCAAACCGACATAAATTTCCTGACCCGCCTCGAAGCTATCACCACCACCGGCTTCTCCGATCAGGATCAGCTCTCCCACGATCTCCTCATCCGCGTTCTCCAGCAGCGCATGGCCGACTACGATCTCAAAGAGTACGAGATGCCGATCAACCAGCAGAACGGCATCCACACCAGCCTCGCCGATCTCCCACTCTCCGTCCCGCTAGACTCGGTCAAACATTACGAGGACTACATAGCCCGCCTTCATCAGATCCCACGCGTTTTAACCCAGACAACCGAGGTCCTGCGCGCCGGCATGAAAGACAAGCTCATGCCCGTAAAGTTCTTGGCCGAGAAACTCCCCGGCCAGTGCCAGGGAATCATCGATTCCGACCCTTTCCTTCTGCCGACCAAAAAGTATCCTGCCGACATTTCACCAGAAGACCAGAAGCGCCTGACCCAGCAGATCACCGAAGCCATCAACACCGACGTAATCCCCGCCTACAAAGCCTTCGCGAAATTTCTCAGCACCGTATACGCACCCGAAGGACGCACCACTCTCTCCATCACCTCACTAGCTGACGGTCAGAAGCGCTACGAAAACGACATCTACGCCCGCACCACTACGCACATGAGCGCTGACGAAATCCATCAACTCGGCCTGCGCGAGATCGACCGCATCGAGGCCGAGATGACCGCCATCGCCAAAAAGGAAGGCTTCGCCGACCTGGCCTCCTTCCGCGCCTCGCTGAAAACCAATCCCAAATACATTCCCACCTCCGCCGAGCAAATTCTCGACGACTTCCGCCACTACATCGCCCAGATGCAGCCCAAGCTCCCCGAACTCTTCACCCTCCTGCCGAAGTCGCCCGTCACCGTAGAAGCCATCCCAGCCTTCCAATCCGCCGCCGCGACGCACTACGTAACCGGCACGCCCGACGGCAAGCGCCCCGGAAGGGTAGTAGTCGCGACCTCCGACTTCGCCCATCGCACCCTGATCGACGACGAGGCCATCGCCTACCACGAAGGCATCCCCGGGCACCACATGCAGCTCTCCGTGCAGCAGCAGCTAACCGGACTGCCCAAGTTTCGCCAGCATGGTCTCGGCTTCAACGCCTACATAGAAGGATGGGCCCTCTACGCCGAGCAACTAGGCAAAGAAGTAGGCTTCTACAACGATCCCGTCTCCGACTACGGACGCCTCTCCTCCGAACTCTTCCGCGCCGTCCGCTTAGTAGTCGATACCGGAATTCACTCCAAAGGATGGACTCGCGACCAGGTAGTAGACTTCTTTCGCAAATCCGAAGCCATAGACGAGCCCTCGATCCAGTCCGAAACCGACCGTTACATATCCTGGCCCGCGCAAGCTCTGAGTTACAAACTAGGCCAGTTGAAGTTCAGAGAATTAAGAGAGCGAGCGAAGAAAGAATTAGGCCCAAAGTTCGACATCCGCACCTTCCACGACGAAATGCTGGACGGAGGAACGCTACCCCTGGATCTTCTCGAGACCCGCACGAATAAATGGATCGCCGAGCAAAAGTCAAAGTAACCTTCGCAAGATAGATCTGTTCGCGATCACTAATAAGTTTGTCATCCTGAGCGCAGCGAAGGACCTATGTACTTTGCTGCGTGATGCACAGCCGCCGGCTGCCCCATCCTAACGTCGTGTTTTTCGACGTTAGGGTTGGATTCCACGGCAACGCGGAGCTAGTGATTTTGCAGTGGCACAAGTGGCCCATTCAAGCCTGATTTTGGCTTGAGGGGGCGTTTCCATCGCTGGGTTGTGGTTCGCTGAGCAAAAGGTGAATATGCTCCCGCATGACGACATACCCATAAACCAGAAGCCTGAAGCTGCGCCGCACCCGCTCCAAGGCTGACTCGAAGATTCGTTGGCTCGCATCCGTGGTTAACAACTGGAGCCTGCCCTGAGCGACTGAGCGCGGCGAAGGAGTCGAATGGGGTGGTGGTAGCAGCGGAAAGTGACGAAATGACTCTGCCCGCTGTGGTAAAAACGCGCCAGTTCCCAGGGCATCAGGACAATCTAGTTCGTTCGTTGTCCCAAAGTCTGTGACGACTGAACATCCCCACTCAAGCCAAAACCGGGCTTGAATGGGCCACCCGTTACCTTCCGAAAGGCGTGAGAAGTAGGTCAACCGAGATAAGGTCTAGCCCCAGTGACGAAACTCCATCCGGATTAGACCGCCCATGAGACGCCGGTAAAAGTCCACCAAAATGCTGTCGAGGGCGTCCCGACGTTGGTGAGGTTTGATCACCAATTGCGAATCAAACCAGCGCATGAGGTCCTCCTCCAGCCGTTCAAACAGCTCGTTGGCCCAAGCGTCTGCTGCGGAATCGAACGGCTTTAGACGACGTGAGACCTCCGCCGAGAGACCAAACATGACTCCCTTGAAGACAGCGATATCCTGCTTCGGCTGCTCCGAAATCGCTGTTGCGGCTAGTGCTCTGTCTCGATCAACAAGGTCAGCAGCTTTGTGAAGCATCTCCAAGGAGCGGGTAAAAAAGTCATCTACCCTGTCTACCAGCGGGTCTACAACAACTTTGTGAAACCAAGCGGCCCGACGCTCACGAATTTTCTGTTGTCCCTGGCTATGGAAGGTGTAGACGGCAAATGCGAGAAGCGCCACGAACTGAAAGACCGAAATAGCCGTCGGAACCCAGCTAAATGGATGATCAATGAAGATCACCTGCGGGCGTCCAAACTGTAACGAAATCGGGGGCGGCGACGAACTGGCGAGTTGCTGGAGGATCATTGGCGATCCTCACGCATATCTACGCAGTTTTTTTTTCCGGAAGAACACTACCCTCTTTCATGGCTTTCTCAATCCCGCGTTCGATGGTCATCCGGTGGACACTCTCATCGCACACAAACCTGTACTTCGATCGAAAACCATCTGGCCGGAGGCACCGCACACTGTCCCCAAAAAGCCCAAGGAAGAATGAAGTGTTCATCGAAAAAACTTCGTCAGGGATTATCACCTCGACCGATACATCTAACGCATCGAGCTTGTTGACTTTGAAATGAGCTCTCGCTGCTATCCCCGCATCGCGGCCCGAGAGAAGCCCCGATTTCGGTGGTGTCCGAACCTCGTTCAAATCGATCTTGAGTTGTTCAGTCATTTTCTGTTGCTCGCTCATTTCTTCGCACTCAATATCTGATGCAGGTATAGTTCGTCGAGAGTCAAATCTATGCTTACAATAGTACCGGGGTGGAGTGGACCCCTGGGCTGAGACAACCAGTTAAGCGACATTTCGCCGTTCGCTGCCGAAGCATTGTCGGGCGAGATTGATAGTTGGCAGTATAGCTCCGGCTGGTGAAGCGGAAGCGGGCTCTGCTGGAGAGCAACCTGCCAGGAATAACCAGCTGGAGACTCATCCACGGCGATGAGCGGGGGCACGGTCGCGAGATCGTGCCCTCATCGCATGGATAGATTTCCCCATGCCTCAGAAAACTCATACCGCCTCCTGCGCCACGACCAGCGCCAGCACGGGCGACGGCTGTCGGCGTTCGAACTCGGCGGGCGGACAATAGCCGAGAGAGGAGTGCAGGCGTTTTTGGTTGTAGACCTGTTCCAGAAACTCGCCGATGCGCGCCCGCGCTTCGGTCAGGTTGCGATACTCGCTGCGATAGACTTCCTCGCACTTCAGCGTTTTCATGAACGACTCACAGGTCGCGTTGTCCCAGGGATGGCCGCGGCGCGACATGCTGATCCGGACTTTGTGCGACTCTAACAAAGCGACGTATTCGTGGCTCACATACTGTACGCCCTGATCGGAATGATGCACCAATCCGGGCGCGGGCCGCCGATGCGCGAACGCCATCTCCAGTGCCGCCACCGCCAACTTGGCTTCCAGCGTGGCCTCCAGCGCCCAGCCGATCGCCCGCCGCGAAAACGCGTCCAGCACCACCGCCAGGAAAACAAACTCTTCCAGCAGCCGGATGTAGGTGATATCGGCCCGCCAAAGCTGGTTGACACCGCTCAGCACCAGCGCCGCCGCCAGATTCGGATACACTCTCAACCCGTGGGCGGAATCGGTGGTCGCCACAAACTTACGTTTCCGCAAACACAGCAGGTTGTCTTCCCGCATCAGCCGCTGCACCCGTTTGCGATTGACCGACAGGCCGCCACGACGCAACTCCGCCGTGATCCTCCGGCTGCCATAGGTCGGCCACTCCAGCGCCACGCGCTGCACCTGATCCCGCAGTTCCACCGGCGCGGCCTCAGAGATAACTCCGCGCCGATAGAAACCCGCTCGACTGACTCGGGTCAGCGCACACATCCGGCGGATGGTTAAGGGCGTCCCCGCTTTCATTTCGCGCTCGATCTGTTGGTAAACGGTGCGCCGCCACTGGCGGCCCGCAGCTGGCGCTGTTGTTCTACATGCTGCAAGGCTCGCTTCAAAAAATCGACCTCCAGGACCTGCTGCCCGATCTTACGTTCCAACTCCGCGATTCGCGTCTCTTCCGCCCGTTTCTGCCCCACCCCGGGAAACGCCCGCTCCCCAAACTTATCGACATCGCGACTCCAGCGGTACAGTTCCTGGCGGCTCACTTCCAGACTGCGCGCTACCAAACCCGCCGGCTCTCCCGCACGCAATCGTTGTACCGCATCCAGCTTGAACTCCCTGGTGAACTTCCTTCGAGATCCCATCCAGTTTCCCCTTTCGCTGCATTTTAGGGCTTAACTGGTTGTCTCAAAATTGGGGTCCACTCCAGGGAACGAACTCCGCAAGCGGTAAACATAGTTCCTGTCAGGCGGCTCCTTAAGGTTGTTATCGGCATTAAAGGCGACAACTTGAAGCTCCTCGTCGTCTTTAGCCACCGGCCCAAGAGTGTACGTCCCATCGAACTGAATGTATGAATGGCCAGACACTATGCACATCTTTGCTCCTTTTTCGCCGGACAGTTTACTAAAGAATTCGATAATGTCGACGGTACCATTACCACGATCCTTGACTCCCGGCAGCCCCGTAAACCGGCTGACACGCTCCTGGAGCGCGTAGAGAGTGAACAGCGTCTCACGGTCCCATTTCTCCCCGAAAATCGTGAAATATCGTCTTTGCTCGTGACTGGTGGCCAAAGCCTCTAGCTGCTCCCGGAACGCGGACGAGACCCCGGGCTGGGTGAGTGACTCAAAAATTGTTGTTCCGAAATTGAAAATCACAATGTGACATCTCCCGTACCTCTTGTCGTTATCCCCTTTCGTCTGGTGCCAGTGCCCAATCGTGTACCATTTTCCCTCGCCGTGCTCTTGAGCGTTACCGATCACCTCCGTGAGAAGATCGCCAAAAAATTTTTTCCCGGCCTTTTTCAGCTCATACCCTAGGGAGCCGAGGCAGCCGTTGAAATATTTCATAAGGCCGTCTGCGGCGATATTTCGCTGGGGACTGCGCTCGCGAAAATTGGATGTACCTTGGAACAAGTCCGAACGTCTGACCCGCTCTTCTAGTTCGGGATCGAGATGTGACTCCGGAAGGCCCATCTGGTGAGGAATGCCGCTTGCCTTCAGTAGAATATTTACGGTGTCTGACTTCTTCGAAAACGTACCGCTCATTGAAAGAGGTATACGCTGGGCTCTGTGCTTCCTGATTTGCATCAGGGAGACGTCCATCACGACTGACGCGCATAGCCCCAGTGTTTCGCAATCACTGTGGTCTATGTGGACGTGTCGGATGTTCCTGCGCCCCGCGACGCTGCGGATGTGCTCAAGGGTCTCAAGTGCCCCCGCCGGGTCTTCCAGAAAGGAGAATATTTTCGGGATCTTGATTGTCGCTGTCTGCTCTCTCCCGATCCCATGCTTCCTCACCTCTCCTCCCCGCTTAGGGTCACGAATGTCGATGAACACCCGAGAAGAGCGCGCCCTTCGTTGTGCCTCGTTTCTCTTTCTTTTCTCACGCTTGGCGTCAATAATCGCAGAGCGTCGACGCGCTTTCCTGCGCCTACGAGGGCGCTTGGCAACAGACGACGTAGAAACGGTGCCCGAGGGAGCTTCAATCTCGCAAGACAGATCGGGTTCGGAACCAAGAGAGCCTAATACTTCCGACGGATCCAAGATTCGGCGAGACATTTACGACCTTTACAGCTCGTCGGTTACCTACAAACCATGGGTACAACAAAAGGCAATGTCCGAGGTTAGTTGATAGCGACTCACGTTATTCTATTCTCTCGGCGGGCCAGCCTTGCGCCAGTCGCAACGATGCGACCTCTTCCCTAACCTCCGCCCTCCGAGCTCCATCCACCGCCGCCCCGCCACCGCCACCCCATCCCGCGCAACACACCCCAAGCTCCGGACGCGCAATACTGCACTCGGCATTCCCGTTCAATCAACTCACCCACCCGCCGCACCGTCCACTTCCTCCGCCGCATCACCTGCGGACCACGCTCCAACTGTTTCTCCACCCGCCTCAACTGTTCTTGATGCAGCTTCCGTGGCCTTCCCAGCCGTCCCGCCTTCAGCGCCCACACCCCGCCCCGCCGAATCTTCTTAGCCCACGCGCCCACCGACTGCCGCCGGACCCCCACCCGCCGCGCCACCTCCGCCTGCCAAACGCCCTCCCGCAGCAACCGAGCCGCCTCCATCCGCCGCCGTTCCAGCCCAGAAAAGTTCCGCCGAACCGCTCGCATCCCGTTCATAGATTCACTCTCTCACAGTTTCAAGAAAATGTCAATTACTTATTGATCAAAACATAAATTATTGACGAGTAAGGCTTTAGAAATCCCTTATTCCTCAAAGATTTAGGAGAAATCAACCGCTAAGTCATTGATTCCAAAAGATCGACGAAGGGGGGGCGAAGCGGTGGTCAAAGAAGCGATGCCTGTGGACAGGCGCGCTTTCCAAGCGCGCTTTCAATGGGTGATGAATCGGGTTAATTCGAAGGTCTATCCTGCAGACTGAATCAACTCACAAAGCTTATCCAGATCCTGCCCGCCGACATCCCCAATCGCAAAATAGCGAAACCCGTTGTGCCGCCAGTTGCGGACTTCAAAAGACAGGTCCGTCCGCGCTGCCCGATTCTGCCGTACCTCCGCCAGCCCGCGCTCCTGAAAAATGAACACCGAAATCTGGTGCTGCCGGACGCGAAAAATCAGCTCCGCCCCGGGAGCCTGGTTCAGATAACTGACCCGCCCTCCCACCAGCTCGAACGGCGATCCCTGCAATTCCGGCAGATTAAAAGTAAAAGGAATCTTCCCCGCAAACCAGGGCTTCACCGTGTGCCGGTCGGTCGAGACGACATCCACCGGATTGGCGCTGGCCAAAGTAGCCACGTGCTGATCGACCAACTCGCTCAGCAGCCGCTGCTCATCCTGCCCACGATGCAGCGTCAAAAAAAATGCAGCGCCGATCAGCAGCACAACAGCCACGGTGACAACTTCGAAAACGGGGAGCCAGCTCTGCAGCTCCGGACTTGCCCTCCGGGAACGCCGGCGAGTCGCGACACTGCGCTCAATGCGGGCGCGGAAAGCAGGATCAGCCGAAAACTTCAAAGCAGCGCCCTTGACCGCCAGCTTCTGCTGAACCTTCGCCAATCCCTCCGCGGCGCAGGCGGCGCATCCCCGCAGATGTTCCTGCAGAAGGCGCGCCTCGTCAGCCGGAAGCTCTCCGTCGAAGTAAGCGTCGAGTTTTTCACTCCAAGCCTGGCAGTCCATCATGAAGAGTCCGTCATGAACTTTGCTTCTCGCCACGCAACGCCACTACCGACTCCCGCAGAGCCCGGCGCGCGCGCGACAAGCGCGACATCACCGTACCCATAGGAATGGCCAGCGTGGCAGAAATCTCCTGATAAGACATCTCTTCAAACTCGCACAGCAGAAGAATCTCGCGATAAGCCACCGGCAATCGCCCCAGAGCTTCCTGCACCAGCTGCCGGTCAGAGCATTGCAGCAGCAAGCTCTCTGGAGTGTCTCTGACGGCGGGCAAATTGTCGTTCTCGTCGTCGATCGGAATGTTTGCCGTGGCCGCAGCCTTCAGTCCGGTGCGCGATGTGAGAAACGTATTCCGCAGTATCTGATAAATCCAGGCGCGAAAATTGGTCCCCGGCTGGAACGACGAGAAACCCTTCAGCGCCTTCGCGTACGTTTCCTGCACCAGATCTTCAGCCTCCGCGCGATCCTCGGTGAGCCAGTGGGCGAAGTTATAAAGCCGCTCAAAGAGCGGCATGGCCAACTCTTCGAACGACCCCGTAGCCGAACGCTCCGCCGACACGCACACAAGAGTAAACCAGCGGCGGAAGGTTTTATTCCCGCCCAATCAAAATAAATTTCTGGATGAAGAGAGGGAATAAATCTGCCGCGAAGCGGTTCTGCACACCGACTGCACGAGCAACACATTGCACGGGAGAACATCATGGCACAAAGAAACGACGGCACCATCCTCCTCAACCACCACCACGACGGCATCGACCGCCGCGGATTTCTCAAATGCATGGCCTGGGCCGGCACAGGAGCGCTCTGCGTGATCAAGGGCGGAGTGCTCAATTCTTACGCCCTGGACGATCCCACGCGCCTGCACAAAGTCGCCAAAGGAGAGCTGAATTTCGTCCAGATCAGCGACAGCCACATGGGTTTCAACAAGCCCGCGAACCCCGACGTGGCCGCGACCTTAAAGGCCGCAGTCGATAAAATCAACGCGCTTAGCGTGCCTCCCGAGTTCATTCTCCACACCGGCGACATCAGTCATCTCTCCAAGCCGGAGCAGTTCGATACCGTCGACCAGATCCTCAAGTCCGCGCCCACCGGGAATGTGTTTTTCGTTCCCGGCGAGCATGACGTGCTGGAGGATGACGGCAAGCAGTATCGCGAGCGCTATGGCAAGAACACCGCCGGCGCCGGTTGGTACAGCTTCAACCAGAAAGGCGTGCATTTCATAGGCTTGGTCAACGTGATCAACCTGAAGGCCGGAGGTCTCGGCACGTTAGGCGCCGATCAACTGAAGTGGCTGCAGGAGGACGTAAAGCATCTTTCCAAGAGCACGCCGATTGTAGTGTTCGCGCACATTCCCCTCTGGAGTATCTATCCCGACTGGGGCTGGGGCACCGATGACAGCGCCGAAGCCTTGTCCTATCTAAAGCCGTTCGGCTCGGTAACAGTTCTGAACGGGCACATCCATCAAACCATGCAAAAAGTGGAAGGCAATGTCACCTTCCACACGGCGTGCTCGACAGCGTTCCCGCAGCCCCATCCGGGAGAAGGACCTTCCCCCGGGCCGATGAAGGTTCCGGCGGAACAATTGCGCACCTTATTAGGCGTAACTAACGTTAGCTACGTCCGCAAACATCATTCTCTGGGGATAACGGATTCTACGCTGGCGTAACTAATTCTAAAGAACTGGTAACAGGAAAGGAAGAATATGAAGGCCAATAGCTTCGGTATGTGTCTAGCCTCATTACTGATGTTGCTGCTAATCTTGTTCGCTTTGCCTGCCATAGAGAACCCGATCGCTGCCGGCCCACCTACAGCCGAAGTCAAGATCGATAACTTCACCTTTGCTCCCGCGACGTTGACTGTAAAAGCTGGCACCCAGATTGTGTGGACCAATGTCGACGATATCCCCCACACAGTGGTGAGTGAAGACCATAGTACCTTCAAGTCGAAGGTCTTGGACACAGGAGAGAACTTTACCTTCACACCGACAAAGCCCGGCACCTATTCATACTTCTGCTCGATTCATCCAAAGATGACCGGCAAAGTGGTCGTTGAGTAGCGAAGGCTTGCATGAATCCCTTCGACCCCAAATCTATCTTGCTGGCCAAACATGCGCAGCATGTAGTGCTGGTTCACTTTCCAATAGCGCTTTTTCTGACGGGCGTAGGATTCGATTTGCTGGCTCGCTGGACCAAAGATGCAGGGAAAAAAGCCACTCTGTCTGCCGCAGCCTATCTCAACCTACTCGCCGCTGCAATCTCGGTGTTACCGACGGTGGTCACGGGAATCATCGCCTGGCAGTGGCAGCTCGAAGGCCAGAGACTTAGGGGATTACTACGCCTCCATCTAATGCTGGGTCTTTCCGCCGCCATTCTGATTTGTCTAATCGGTTGGATTCGCTGGAAGCAGCGCCGAGTCAACGACGCTGCACTTCCGAGCTACTATCTGTCGCTGGAGTTGCTGACTGCAGTTGTAGTTGCGATAACTGGACATCTCGGAGGATTTGTAAGTGGAGTCAATTTACCATCTTAAGCACAGGCTTTATCCTGGAAGCCGACAATTATCTACGGGGTCGAGTTCTGCTCGATATATTTCTGGCTGTCGAACTTCTTTCCCGTGCTTGCCCCCGACATATATCGAATCTGTCCAAAGATAGGCCGTTCAAACCACGGGCGGTCGAATTTCCCCACAATTGACCAGGCAATCCCCGCATATCCGTTCGGGTCGCGTCCGTCTAGTTCATAGCGGTCGTTCAACTCGACTGCAGTATGAAAGGCCTGCGCCGGCGACCGGCTCCATTCCAGAATCTTCTTTCCCCAATACATCCGCATGTAGTTATGCATCCATCCCTTGGTTACCATTTGCAGCTGCGCTGCATTCCACAGCGGATCGTGCGTCTCCGCGTGTTCGAGTTGCGATTCGTTATACAGCACCGGACGATCATCGTTCGCATGTTGGGCCAAGGTGCGGTGCGCCCAAGGCTCGCCACACTCGAAATTGTCATAGTTGGGATTGAAGCGCACCATGTTCACGGCCAACTCGCGCCAGGTGATGACCTGGTCCAAAAATGCGTCCTTGTCCGCCGCCGGCGCTTCGGCCTTCTGGGCGGCCAGCGCCACGGTCGCGGGACTGATGTGTCCAAAATGCAGGTAGGCCGAAAGCCGGCTCGTGCCGCTCATCTCGGGCTTGTTGCGCCGGGAGCTATATGTCGCCAGGCCATTCTTGATGAAATCCCCCAGCAGCCGCATCGCCTCCCTGGTGCCGCCGCGTAAGCCGGAGACCGGACCAGTTGACGTATTGAGCGGCCAGTCTTTGGTGATATCGAACTCCGGAGTCAATGCCGCCAATTCCTCCGGCTTCCTCCATCCGACGTGAGCTCTCAAGTTTCTTGCCGCCACCAGGTAGCGTCCCAGTTGCGCCTGTAGCCGCGGCCGGATGATATGCGCCGAATACTGCTCCTTCTCCAGCAATTTCCAGGGCACAATCACATCCGCGTCCACCGTCCACAACGGAATGCTGAGTTTGTTCGCCGCCTTCTGTCGCCA
Organism: uncultured Acidobacteriaceae bacterium; assembly: GCA_963775845.1. GTDB lineage: Bacteria > Acidobacteriota > Terriglobia > Terriglobales > Acidobacteriaceae > Acidiflorens. The sequence goes on from CAVZKN010000004.1 coordinate 772,048, forward strand.
ACGCTCCGGTTCGCGCATGGGATTCTCATCGCCCACCACCATCGCCGATCGAACCTCGGCGCAGAACTTCAGCAGGCTGTGCTCCGGAAACCGCCGCAGCACAAAGCCAATGTTGCGGTCGGCGAGCGACTCGGCAATATCGGGAATACCATCCGTCAAAAACCGGTAGTGTCGCAGGTTGGCCCGCGGATAAAAAGGCACGGGAGCGAAAAACACTACGACCGGCTTCCCCAGCACATTGGCCGCTTCGACCGCTACGTCCAGCGCAGGATTATCCACGCCCCGTTGCGTTCGCTGCATCCAATAAACGACACAGGTACCGTCCGGATCGGGAGATCCCCCTCGCCGAACCGTTACCCGGGCATCGTTGGTGATTCGCTCCAGTTCGTCCATGCGGCCAGATGGGCAGTTGATTCTAGAGATGATATTCCTGGGAAGGGTTGCCAACATTAAAGTTTTGTCAAGATGGGAATTGGAGATTTAATCGCCGGAGCACGTGCGAAAGAAAAAAGTCCGGCGAAGTGGAGAGAGGTGCACCTCGCCAGACCGCTTCCAGGCTGACGCAGCCATCTTCACACCGCGACTGCTCGATGTTGTCAGCCTTTTGTCAATTTCTGGTCAATTTTGCGGGCTTGGGTGGCTCTGTGCAAGACGCTAAAATGGGCCGCCAGCCAAGAAGCGGTGACTCTTCCTTGACTATCGGCCCATTCGATCCGGACTGGGATCGGAGGTGATACCTTTATCGTAGTCCTTCACCCTCAATTGTCAAGAATCAACTTTCCGTCAGCATGGTCATAAAAATTAGGCTGATCGTGCGCTGCATCATTGACACTGTAGCACCGTGGTGTTATTTTGATTGGTTTTGGAAGCGGCTCTTCTTCCATCGAATCACCCAGCGGAATCAGCGAAGGATTGGATCGTCAGTTCGATCATCACTAAATGGACCAGACACTCCGACAACTAGGCGAATTACTGCTCGGATCGGTGCCCACCATCTTTCTGATGGTGTTCCTTTACATCCTTTATACGTTCCTGGTCCACCGGCCACTGGCCGCCGTTCTGGCTGAGCGTCGTAACCGCACCCAAGGCGCCATGGAAAAAGCTCGCGCCGATATCGCCGCGGCCGAGGCTCGCACCGCCGACTATGAACAGCGTCTGCGTGAAGCGCGCCAGAAAATCTTCAAGGCGCAAGAGGGCCGCCGCCAGCAGGCCACGCTGGCACGCACGCAGGCCGTCAATCAAGCTCGCACCTTTGCCCAGGAGCAGGTCAAGCAGGCCGAGGCCGCACTCGAAGCCGATAAGCAGCAAGCCATGTCGAAGCTGGAATCCGATGCGGCCCGCCTGGCTTCGGAAATTGTACGTACCGTCCTGCGCCCGATGACCTCGCCTCAGCCAGCAGGTGGACAGTGAGAATGCAGCGCAAGCAGACCCGCCTCGCACCTCCGGCATCGGCGACGTTGGCGCTTCCGGTCTTGTTGCCGATCATCTTGTTGTCGATCGTTGTATTGTCGATCAGTCCCGCGGTAGCCTTTGCGCAGGAACAAGCCTCGCCGCAGCAGCAGTCAGCACAATCCGGGCAGCCCATTCCACCCGACAAGAGCGTTGCTGGAGAGTTGGCCAAAGAAACGCGGGAGGCCGCCGGTGAAGAGCAGGAAGAGAACGTCAGTCTGAAGCACGCCAAGCCGGTCCGGTGGTTGGCCGACAAGATCGATTGGAGCGTGCACGGTACGCATCTTCTCTTGTCCGCCATCAACTTTGCCATCATCGCCGGCGTCTTGATTTGGGCGGGGCGCAAAATGCTTCCGGGAATATTTCGCGCGCGCACCGCGTCGATTCAACAGGCCTTGCAGGAGGCGAGAGCCGCCAGCCAGGATGCGAATCGACGGCTGGCCGACATAGAAAACCGTCTCCGGCAATTGGATGTCGAAATCGGACGCATGCAGTCGACTGCGGAAATCGAGGCCGCCGCCGAAGAAGGGCGTATCCAGAATCTCGCCGAAGAAGAGATCCGCAAAGTAGTCAAAATGGCCGAGCAGGATATCGCCACCGCCGCCAAGCTTGCCCGCCGCGAACTGGCCAATCATACGGCCAGCCTGGCCATCGCGCTGGCCCGCAAGCAGATCAACGTAGATTCCAATACCGACCAGGTTTTGGTCCGCACCTTTGCCGCGAAGTTAGGATCGAATAAGAGTGACGGCGGAAAGGATGGACAGTAGCCATGGCGTCCGTGGTTGGAACCTACGCTCGAGCTTTCGCCGATGTGGTCTTAGGCGACGCGGTAAAGACCGGCAGGGCCAATCTCGATCCCGCTCGCGCCCTCGAGGACTTGCACAGCTTCGAAGGGCTGCTGAAGGAAAACGATCAGTTGCGGCGGGTCCTGGAAAATCCATCCATCCCCGGAGAGAGCAAGCGGGCCGTGATCGATTCCATCACCTCAAGACTGGCCACCAGCCGGCAAGTAAGAAATTACATAGCCGTGCTGACCGATCATCGAAGGCTGCCGCTGTTCAGCGAAATCCTCAAGCAACTGCAGCAGGAATTGAACGAGCGGCAGGGCTTCGCCGAAGCCGATGTCCGCGCAGCCCGGCAGTTGACCGACGAGGAAAAACAACTGTTAGAAGCCGAGATATCCAAGTTGACAGGGAAAAAAGTAAGAGCGAGATATGAGCAGGATGCAAGTCTCCTGGGTGGAGCAGTGGTGCAAGTAGGTAGCACGATCTACGACGGTTCGGTAAAAGGCCAGTTAGAAAAAATAAGAGAGCAGTTGATCGAGAGCTGAAACGATCTAACTGTAGAGACGGAGCTAGCTCCGTCTAAGCGCCGAGAAAGCGGTGGCGGGAAGTAAGAACTAAGCGGAAAACTGATAGCTGAAAGCTGACTTATGGCACAAATCAAAGCAGATGAAATCACGCAACTAATCCGCGAGCAGATCGAGAATTACGAGACCAAGATCGCGGTCGACGAAGTCGGCACCGTCATTACCCTGGGCGATGGCATCGCCCGAGTCTACGGCCTCGACAAGGTCATGGCCGGAGAACTACTGAGCTTCCCCCACGGCGTCGCCGGAATCGCCATGAACCTCGAAGAAGATCAGGTGGGCGTGGTTATCCTGGGCGAATACACCGAGATTGAAGAAGGCGACGAAGTTAAGCGCACGGGACGCATCATGAGCGTTCCTGTAGGCGACGCCCTCATCGGCCGGGTAGTCAATTCGCTGGGCGAGCCCATCGACGACAAGGGCCCGATAGCCACTGATAAATTCATCCCCATCGAGCGTATCGCTCCTGGAGTCATCGCCCGCCAGCCCGTGCGCGAACCAATGGCTACCGGCCTGAAGGCCATCGATTCGATGATTCCGATTGGCCGCGGCCAGCGCGAACTGATCATCGGAGATCGCCAGACCGGCAAGACCGCCGTAGCCCTCGACACCATCATCAACAGCAAGGGCAACAATCTAATCTGCATTTATAACGCGATCGGACAAAAGCGCAGCTCGATCGCACAGGTGGTGAAGATTCTCGAAGACGCCGGCGCCATGGAATACACCATTGTCGTGGCCGCGTCCGCCTCCGAGCCCGCGCCCATGCAGTACATCTCGCCTTACGCAGCTTGCGCCATGGGCGAATTCTTCCGCGATAACGGACGCCACGCCCTTTGCATCTATGACGATCTTTCGAAACATGCCGCCAGCTATCGCGAAATTTCGCTATTGCTGCGACGTCCACCCGGCCGCGAAGCTTATCCCGGAGACGTTTTCTATCTCCACTCGCGTCTGTTAGAAAGAGCCGCCAAGTTAAGCGACAAAAACGGTGGAGGATCGCTGACCGCGCTCCCAGTAATCGAAACCCAGGCTGGTGACGTTTCGGCCTACATTCCAACCAATGTGATTTCGATTACGGACGGCCAGATCTATCTCGAAACCGACTTATTCAACCAGGGCATCCGTCCCGCCGTCAACGTGGGATTGTCAGTAAGCCGCGTAGGCGGCAGCGCCCAGATCAAAGCCATGCGCCAGGTAGCTGGAACGCTGAAACTTGAGCTGGCCCAATATCGCGAACTCGCTGCCTTTGCCCAATTCGGCAGCGACCTCGACAAAGCCACGCAGGCACAGTTGGCTCGCGGCCAGAGGCTGGTGGAACTGTTGAAGCAAGACCAGTTCAGCCCGTTGCCGTTCTCGAAACAGATCCTGATCATCTTTGCCGGCACCAGTGGCGTGCTCGACGATATGCCAGTAGACCAGGTCAGAGACTTCGAAAAAGAGTTGTATAAGTACGTAGATACAACCAGCCCTGGCCTGCTCAACACCATCATGGAAAAGAAAATCCTGGACGACAGTTTGAAAGCCGACATGTCCAGAGTAATTAAAGAAGCAAAGCAGCAGTTCGTAGATGCAAGACAGGCAGTAACGAAATAGCTGTGAGCTGCTGGCTTCTAGCTACTAGCGAACATTTCACGGAAGATGGTCGCAAGAAGCTAGCAGGCAGCAGCCAGTAGCGATTTATGGCAAACATACTCGACATCCGGCGCCGAATCCGCAGCGTGGTCAACACGCGGCAGATCACGAAAGCCATGAAGACCGTCTCGGCCGCGAAACTTCGCCGCGCGCAAGAGGCCGCCATGGCCGCTCGTCCCTATGCCCAGATGTTGACCAATGTTCTCAAGTCGCTCGTAGAGCGCGCCGATATCTACGATCCGGTTACCGGACAACCGCTGCATCCGCTCCTCGCAGAGCGCGAAGAAAAAACCGTTCTGCTGATCGTAGTCACCGGAGACAAAGGCCTGGCCGGAGCCTTTAACACGAACATTCTGAAGATGGCGTCAAGATTCATTCAATCGAAATCCGACAAGAATATCGACATAGAATGCGTCGGCCGCAAAGGGCGCGACTTTATGAAGCGTCGCTACCCTGTAGCCCCGCAGGCGCCTGGCAACGGAGAGACTGGCACCAAGCCTGCTCCGGTTGACGATGCAGGCGTTCCCCAGCGTGCCGGCCGCGTGCAGATCACCGGCGAATACGTGGGTGTTCTTGGCAAGATCGACTACAACTTTGCCAACTCTCTCAGCCAGAACATCATCGCCCGTTACGCTCGCCACGAGATTGATGGCGTCTATCTTCTCTTCAACGAATTCAAGTCAGTCATCGCGCAACGGCTGGTCGCTGAACGTTTGCTGCCCATCAAGGAAATCGGCGAAGTCGATATCCAACTGGCGGAAGAGCCAACCGAACAGGAGCGCCAGAAACGTCTGGAAGCGGCAAAAGGGGAACATGTCGGGATCCGTCCGCCTGATACGAAGGCCGTCGACGAGGCCGCGGCTGAGTTCGGAACCTCGCAAGTCGATTACATCTACGAGCAGCCGCCCGCGGAGCTGTTCCAGGCAATCTTGCCCAAATATATAGGCATCGAGATTTTTCATGCGCTGCTCGAGTCAATGGCCGCCGAACACGCCGCGCGTATGACGGCGATGGATGCCGCCACCAATAACGCCAGCGACATGATCGATTCGCTAACCCTCATCATGAACCGGGCGCGCCAGGCCAAGATCACGAAAGAAATTATCGAGATAGTAAGTGGAGCAGCAGCACAGTAAGAACGCTGTTAGTCGCTAGCCGCTAGCGTCTAGCAAACCTAAGTCAGAGAAAATAGATTTTGATTGCCAGTAGCTAGAAGCTAGTGGCCAGTAGCTGAGGTCTTATGTCAGAAAATATCGGACACGTAATCCAAATCGCCGGCCCCGCCGTCGACGTGCAGTTTGTCGAAGGCTCGATGCCCCCCGTCTATGAAGCCCTGCGCGTGGTCAGCGATGGTTTCACCGTCCCTACGCCCATCAACGTAATCCTCGAGGTGCAGCAACACCTGGGCGAAGGCCGCGTGCGCTGCGTGGCCATGGAGGCCACCGACGGCATGGTGCGGGGCATGAAGGCCATCGACCAAGGCGGGCCTATCTCCGCGCCCGTAGGCCGGGGCACGCTGGGCCGCGTGATGAACGTTATTGGCGAGCCCGTCGACAACCTGGGACCCATCGCTTTCGACAAAAGAATGCCCATTCATCGCCTCGCGCCCGCCTTTGACGAGCAGTCGACAACCGCCGAAATGTTCGAGACGGGAGTCAAGGTAGTAGACCTGATCCAACCGTTCTTGAAAGGCGGAAAGATCGGTCTCTTCGGTGGCGCGGGCGTGGGCAAGACCGTTGTCATCATGGAATTGATCAACAACGTTGCCAAGCAGCATGGCGGCTTCTCCGTTTTCGCCGGAGTCGGCGAGCGTACCCGAGAAGGGAACGATCTCTGGCTAGAGATGACTGAGTCGGGAGTCATCAAGCCCGGTAAGCCCGCGGAATCCAAGGCTGCGCTGATCTATGGCCAGATGACCGAACCCCCCGGAGCGCGCCTGCGGGTAGCGCTGACAGCCTTGACGGTCGCCGAATATTTCCGCGATGAAGAGGGAAGCGATACCCTACTCTTCATCGACAACATTTTCCGATTTACCCAGGCCGGCTCGGAAGTTTCGGCATTGCTGGGCAGAATGCCCTCCGCTGTAGGCTATCAACCGAACTTAGCAACCGAAATGGGCGAGTTACAGGAGCGCATTACTTCTACTAAGAAGGGTTCGGTAACCTCGGTGCAGGCTATTTATGTGCCCGCGGACGACTTAACCGATCCCGCCCCGGCTACAACGTTTGCGCACCTCGATGCCACGACCGTACTATCGCGTGCATTGACGGAAATCGGCATCTATCCCGCCGTCGATCCCTTGGCTTCCACCTCGCGCATCCTCGATCCCCGTATCGTCGGGCAGGATCATTACGACGTAGCCCAGATGGTCAAGAAAACCTTGCAGACTTATAAAGATCTGCAGGACATCATCGCAATTCTTGGCATTGACGAACTGAGCGAAGACCAGAAAGTTACGGTGGCTCGCGCCCGTAAGATTCAGAAGTTCTTGTCGCAGCCCTTCTTTGTGGCCGAGCAGTTCACCGGCACTCCGGGACGTTACGTGAAGATCGCCGATACGGTCAAAGGTTTTCGCGGAATCGTGGAAGGGAAGTACGACGACATTCCCGAACAGGCCTTCTATATGAAGGGAACGATTGACGAAGTGCTGGAGACGGCCGAGAAGATGAAAGGCGCGGCGGCGTAGGATCAGTTACCGACGTCTAATGACGAATGGATAACACATTTCAACTCGAGATCGTCACCCCTACCCGCCTGCTCGTGAAAGAGGCAGCGGAAGAAGCGGAGATTCCCGGCGTTAGCGGATACCTGGGAATTCTTCCCGGGCATGCTCCTTTGATCAGCGAACTTGGAGTCGGTGAAATCACCTACAAGGCTTCTGGCGCTACCCATACGCTGGCCGTCGCGTGGGGATTCGTCGAAGTGCTGCCTGATAAGGTCACAATCTTGGCCGAGGCCTGCGAGCATCCGCAGGAAATCGATGTGGCGCGCGCGCAAGAGGCTAAACAGCGCGCCGAACAACGCCTGAAGAGCAATGACCCTCAGATCGATTACGGGCGCGCCGAAGATGCCTTGCAGCGTGCGGAGAGCCGTCTGAAAATTGCGCGAGAAAAATAGGTGCTGGCAAGTCGTTAATCTTCCGTCGTAAGGCCCGAACCGTTATCACTCATCCCACCGCGAAAGTCACATTCTGTTTTGCTGCAGATTCTTGTCCCTGCGCAGACCCTTTGCCGCCGATGACAAAACGCGCTAGCGTATCATCATGATTGGCCTTGGGCCCTGGAATCGCGCGCAGCCGTTTCTCATACTCGTACTGACAAACGTGACTGGGCTCGGAGCCAACGTCCGGTGGAGGGACCTCGGTGTCGGACGCTAGTGCGACATTGTCGGCGGGAGACATCCTCGGCAATTACAAAATCCTCGGCTTGGCCGGAGCCGGCGGTATGGGTGTGGTCTACCGCGCTCTCGATCTCAGGCTCGAGCGCACGGTGGCGCTGAAATTCCTGCCTGAGCACGTAATCACCAATGGCGAGGATCGAGAGCGCTTTCTGCGCGAGGCCCGCACCGCATCTTCGCTCGACCATCCAAACATCGGCGTCATTCACGGCCTCGAAGAGACGGCGTCCGGACGCTCGTACATCGTGATGGCGTATTACGCCGGCGAGACGCTGGTGGAAAAAATACGCCGTGGCCCTCTGCCGATTTCCGAGGCGCTTGAGATCGCGATCCAGATCGGAGAAGGCCTCGCAGCCGCGCATGCCGGCACCGTCATTCACCGCGACATCAAGCCTTCGAATGTAATTCTCACGCAAAGTGGTGTGGTCAAAATTGTCGACTTCGGGCTGGCGCGCCTCACCTCCACCACCGGCAGCACCCAGAGCCTCAGCACCGCGGGAACTATCGGCTACATGTCGCCGGAACAGACGATCGGCAAGATGATGGACCAGCGCACCGATATCTGGTCGCTCGGAATTGTCCTGGCGGAAATGGTCACCGGCAAGAATCCTTTTCAGCGGGAAACGGCAGCGGCTACGGTGTTTGCGATTCTGAATGAACCGCCCCGGTCGTTGGATCAAACGACAAATCAAACAACAAATCAGACAACGGATCCAAAGGCGGGCGGGAAGACAGAACAAAAGCCGGACCAAATTCCGCTTGAACTGCTGCGCGTAATTTATAAAGCGCTGTCGAAAGAACCGGCCACGCGCTATCAGAGTTGCCGCGAGATGGTCGCCGATCTGAAGGAAGTGCGCCAGCATTTAGGGCTGGACGGAGCGGGGGCCGTGACTGGCGGGCCATTGTCGAATCGAGCGCTACGGTCATCAACATCGAGTCCGTCGCAGCTGCGGCGGCAGATCGAACACGCTTCCCGTCCTATCTGGAACTCCGAACCCACGCGCGCTGCAAAGTGGCAAAGATGGCTGGCAGTGGCAGGAGCGGCGGCGGTAGTGCTGGCCATAATCTCATTTCTGCCCTCGGTTCGCGATCGCATCACGGGATGGTCTGCGCCGCGGGAAGACCACATTGCCGTGCTTCCATTTGAGAATGTGGGAAGCGATCCGGCCAATAGCGATCCGGCGATCGTAGCAGTTTCTGATGGATTGATGGACAGCCTCTCCAGCCGACTCACGAACCTCGAATCGGGCAAGCAATCGTTGTGGGTGGTTCCGGCCAGGGAAGTGCGCGCGCACAAGGTTTCCGATGCGGGGTCGGCGCTCCGCGAACTGGGAGCGACGGTGGTGGTGGAAGGAAGTTTGCGCCGAGATGGGCAGGCGATCCACTTGACCGTGAATCTAGTGAATACGAAGACGCTGCGCCAGATCGGCTCGGTAACGTTGGAGGATCAGGCCGGAGACTTCTCCTCGCTGGAAGACGAAGCGGTGGTGCGAGTGGCGAAGTTGATGCGCATTGAGGTAACTCCTGAAATGCTGCGCGCAACCGGTGGAGTCGTGAATGCCGGCGCGTATGAGTCCTATCTGAAAGCGCTCGGCTACACGCAGCGTTATGACAAGCCAGGAAATCTTGATCTTGCGATATCGGCTCTCGACAATACGGTGAAAGCGGACCCTCGGTTCGCGCTCGGGTTCGCGCAACTCGGTGAGGCGTTCCGTCTGAAATTCCACCTGGACAAGAACACGAGATGGATTGATGAAGCTCTGGCCAATTGCCAGAAGGCGCAGCAGTTGGATGATCGTCTGCCCGTAGTCTATGTCACGCTTGGCAACATCCACGAAGACACGGGAAAGTATGACCTCGCCCTGCAGGAGTACCAGCGCGCGTTACAGCTCGACCCGCGCAACGCCGACGCAGTTATGGGTTTGGCCAAGTCCTACGATAGCGCGGGACGCACCGCCGATGCGGAAAGCGCCTATAAAAAGGCCATCGCCCTTCGTCCCGATTCGTGGATCGGATACAACCACCTCGGGAATTTCCTGGATGCGCATCAGCGCTACAGCGAGGCCATCGAACAGTTTCGCCACGCCATGAGCTTGACTCCCGACAACGCCGCCCTTTATCTCAATTTGGCCGCAGTCTACATCGACATTGGCGATCCCAAACACTTCTCCGAAGCCGAGGAGATACTAAAGAAATCGATTACCCTTGATCCAACTTACGCCGCTTACTCCAACCTGGGATATCTCTGCGATCGGCAAAGGAAATATCCCGAAGCCGCCGACGCGTTAGAGAAAGCACTCAAACTCAACGATAGGGATTATCTCGTATGGGCGAACCTTGAATTTGTCTATACGTGCCTCAAAGAAAAAGACAAGGCGAGCCAAGCGCAGGACCGCGAGATCGTACTGCTCGAAAAGTCGGCGCAAGATGCCCCGCGCGACGGTAAAGTGCAGTCGGATCTCGGGTTGCTCTATGCAAAGAAAAAGTTGGGCGAAAAGGCGATTCCGCGCATACAATCATCCCTCGCGCTTTTGCCGGACGATCCAAACGTTCTGGAAAACGCCGGAGAAGCCTACGAAGACCTGGGAGATCGTGCCCAGGCGTTGCAGTATATCGAGAAGAGCCTGCAAAAAGGCTATGCTCTAAGCGACTTGAAGAGCATTCCCGACCTGCAAGGCTTGATCTCGGATCCCAGTTTTCGGCCCAACGGGAAGTAAGTAAATTCAATTTGTAAAGGAGCCAGCCATGGCCGCGCGTCACCTACCCATTCCCAACGTTGTAAGCGCACAGACCATCACCATCGGCACCAACTTCGAACCGTCGCCGAAGTCCTGCATCATCTCGGGTGCAGGGCCGCTGAGCATTACATTCGATAATGAGTCCGGAGCCTCGATCAGCATCCAGTTCATCGCTCCTGTTTATCCTGCCAACCAGGTTGTGTTTAATAATGTCAACAACCTTGGCAATCAGCAGCAGAACACGCAGGCTCCGCAAGTTGCGAACGCCAGCGTCAACTACAACGTCGTTGCTAACGGCACCACGAAAGGGCCCTATGGCATCCAGGTAGGGAATGGCCCGATGTATGTCGGTATTACCAACAACAATAGCGCTCCCGACCAGATCGCGGTTCCCCAAGGAGGCACGCTCGTAATGTATTCCAACGACGCTAACACCGCTTACAACATTCACTGGCCGAATACGAACCCGTTCCCAGGCCTCACGGTGGCGAACTATGGCGTGGCGAATAACAACTCCTACACGGAGGTCGGTCCTGCCCAGGGTTATGCTTACACCTTCACGCTGAAGGCAATGTTGGGTATGGGCGGGGGAACCATAAAGATTCAATAGCCCAAGGCTGCACTCGGACCCAATTTTTGCCGGCCCGGAATAAAAGCAAATTCAATTCGAAAAAAGGACCCAGCCATGTCAACCAATCCGTCAGAAGACTCGGTACCGAACCAAGCCGCAACTCGCGACGCAGCTCTGGCTACGTCGCCGCAAAATGCGCCGCGAGGCGACGATGACGGCGATGACCGCCGCCAGAATCCGGATGGAACCGGGGGAGGCACGATCAAAATCCCGTAACCCATTGCAAGAAGATCGTCCGACGTGGAGAGACGGGCACCGCGCTCGCCTCTCCACAGGACTTCTCCCGGCCTCGAGTCGAAGCCCCGAACCCAGCTATCCCGCCGCGAGCCCTCTGTCTGCTCTGATAAACTTTCCTGTCTTCTTCCATTTATTTATCGAACGAGGCGATTATGGCGATTCAGCGTGTGGGAGTAATCGGTGCGGGCACCATGGGCAACGGCATTGCTCATGTCTTTGCCCGGGCCGGTTTCGACGTGGTGCTTTGCGATGTAGAGCAGCGTTTTCTTGATCGCGGCCTGGCGACGATTGCAAAAAATCTCGATCGCGAAGTGGCGAAGAACAAAATTACCGCCGATGACAAGGGTGCAACGTTGCGGCGCATCACGGGAGTCATCGATCGCTCGCGGCTGGCTGAGTGCGATCTGGTGATCGAAGCAGCGACTGAGAAGCTTGAAATCAAGGCGGAGATTTTCCGCGATCTCGACCGCCTGCTGCAGTCGAAGCCGGAGGTGATTCTCGCTTCCAACACCTCTTCCATCTCCATCACTCGAATCGGCGCGCTGACCGGGCGACCCGACAAGGTGATCGGCATGCATTTTTTCAATCCCGTGCCGGTGATGAAGCTGGTGGAAATCATTCGCGGTCTCGCAACGTCTCAGGCAACATTTGAAACGGTACGCGACCTCTCCCGGAAACTCGAGAAAACGACGGTGGAAGTGAACGACGCGCCTGGATTTGTCTCCAATCGTGTTTTGATGCCCCTGCTGAATGAGGCTATGTATGCTGTTATGGAAGGCGTGGCCACGGCGGAAGCGGTGGATGAAGTGTTCAAACTTGGGATGGCACATCCCATGGGTCCGCTGACGCTGGCGGATTTTATTGGCTTGGACGTCTGTCTCGATATCATGCGAGTTATGCAGGAAGGTTTAGGCGATCCGAAGTATCGTCCCTGTCCGCTGCTGATCAAGATGGTGGATGCTGGTTGGCTGGGGCGCAAGAGCGGTCGCGGATTTTACATTTATGCCAAGGCATAACCCGAAGCAGTCGAGTCGGGGTCCTCACCGCTGCGGAAATTCTGAGCTAGAAATATGGCGACCGGCGTCGACGAGTTTCTCCCTCCGCGAAAGGCTGGCGGAGACGCATTTTACTATTGTCTAGCCGCGCTTTCCGGAGCGGCTGCGGGCTGGCTGGATATCAAAGTCGGCGATCTGCTGCTGACCGCCATGGTCGTGCTGGCGGCGAACATGCTGCTGGGCTTTCTCAGTCCGCGCAAGCCCTGGCGCTGGGTAGTCCTAATAGGAGTTTTCGTTCCGGTCGTGGAGTGGCTAGCCTATTTCTTTCTCGCCCAAAAGCCCGACCGGGCGCAAGTCTACGAATCATTTCTGGCCTTCGTGCCGGGCATAGCCGGAGCTTATGGCGGAGCTGTCGGCCGCGGCGTGGTCGATAACCTGTTTCCCAAAAAATAATTCCCAAATACTTTCTCGTGGAGACGCGGCTTGCCGCGTCTCAGTCAACTCTCGACAAGATAACCATCCGCCGTTTCATCAAAGGTACCGGGCTGCAAAAACTGCTGTGGTTTCCACAACCTGTCGAGGTACAGTACAGCCATGGGTGTGTCCGTATCGGTGCTGGCCAGCGGCAGCCGGGGTAACTGTGCGCTGGTGGCGACGACTGCAACCCGCATTCTGGTCGATGCCGGCCTCTCCGGTCGCGAAACCTTCAAGCGCCTGCGCGCGCTCGCTGATCGCAATCTCGCTGATCGCAATAATGAGCGTATCGAAGAAATCTCGGCCATTCTGATTACGCACGAGCATTCCGACCACGTTGCCGGGTTGCAGCGCCTGGCGGCAAAGCTCAATGTTCCGGTTTACCTGACAGCGCCCACCCATCAGGCTTGGAACCGCGCCATGCGCGACGAATCTGGAGCCATACCTGAGCTTCCGAAGTCTGAGCATTTCTGTGCCGGACGGTCGTTTCGCGTTGGCGACATCGAAGTAATGCCTTTTACCATTCCTCACGATGCCGTGGACCCGGTCGGTTTCACCTTTCGCGCCGAAGGGGTGAAGATCGGCTTTGCCACCGACTTGGGCTACATTCCGCCGAGCGTGCGCGATGCGGTCCGCGGTTGCAACGTGCTGGTCATCGAATCAAATCACGATGTGGAGCGGTTGCGCTCCGGCCCTTATCCGTGGTCGGTCAAGCAGCGCGTGATGAGCCGCGTCGGGCATCTTTCAAATGACGCGCTCGCGCAATTTTTCTCCAACGACTATGATGGAGGGGCCGAGTACCTGGTTTTGGCACACTTATCTGAACAGAATAACCATCCCGCAATCGCGCGCGCTACGGCTGAGCAGGCCCTTGGTGGCAGCCTGGGACTGTGGCACAACCGGGTGCTTCTCGCCAGTCAGACTGAAATTCTCGAGCCGATCCGAATGTAGCTTTTCGCCCCCGCAGCATCTCGTATACTGGTTTTGCCACTTATGAGTGCGTGTGTGGAACCCATCGTAGGCAAAATCCTGGCGGGATGGCGCTACGATATCTCCGGCTTGGCGCCGGAGATGCGCGGCGACTACGAACTCCATTTCGCCACCTGCGAGTACTGCCGCAGCCGCCAGAAAATCCATCGAATCATCGATATTTCTCTGATCGTTCTGGCCTCGGCCTCGGCCGCTGTCTTTCTTCTGGCCTTTGCCGTCATCCGCTATTTTGGACCGCGCCATGCCTTCTGGTTTGAGGTCGGCGCGCTGGCTGGATTTGCCTTGTCGGCCCTGATCTGGCTGGCCGTCGCCGTCGCAACCCCCGCTCCTATGGCGGTCGTCGATGTGGCGAAACTGGGCGCGCGGCACGTGCATGACCGGCTCCCCGCCGAGATCCGCGAGCGCTTGCCCGAAGAGATCAGGGTGAAACTTACCGGCTCGTAACGTGGGCTTCTCTGTCAATCCAGGTGTTCAGCAATTGATCGTAAGTTTTCTGTTACTCACTTTATGGGCTTCGTCCGCGGGAGCGCAGGATGATGCTGCCGACGTGCGAGGAAGTGAGCATCAGCAAGAAAACAAGGTTGTGGAAGACCGAGACATGAACATGCCGGGCATGAATATGTCGCACTCCGAGCCCGATGGGCTGCCGTCGCCGCACATTAGTTCCGGTACAGGTTGGCAGCCTGCGGCGACGCCGGAGCTTATGTGGATGAGATCCGAAGCTGCCTGGGATTTGATGCTGCATGGCGTCGTCTTCGTCGATTACAACCAGCAGGGAGGCCCGCGCGGCGAGGGCAAGGCCGAGTCCGTGAACTGGCTGATGCTGATGGAGCAGCACAAGCTCGGCCGAGGCAGCATCCTTTTTCGCGAAATGTTTTCCGCCGAGTCACTGACCTCGCCGCATCCCGGATTTCCCGAGCTTTTTCAGACCGGCGAAACCTACCATGGTCAGCCGCTGGTCGATCATCAGCACCCGCATAACGTTTTTTCCGAACTGGCGCTGTATACCACGCAGCCGATCAGCAGGCAGTTATCCTACGAATTTTACGGCGCGGCAGCGGGCGAGCCCGCGCTCGGACCGGTGGCTTACATGCACCGCGCCTCGGCCGCCGAGTTGCCCGTAGCTCCGTTATCGCATCACCTGCAGGATTCAACGCACATCAGCTTCGGCGTTCTCACGGCCGGCCTGGTTATTAGCCAAATTACGGATCAGATCAAAATTCGGTTCAAGCTTGAAGCATCGGCATTCAATGGCCGTGAGCCCGACGAGAAGCGTTACGCCCTCCAGTTCGCACCGCTCGATTCCTGGTCGGCGCGCTTGAGCGTCGCGCCATCGAGTCGCTGGACCGCGCAGTACAGCTACGGGCGCCTGGAGCATCCAGAAGCCCTGGAGGCCGGCAGCCAGCGCCGCCAGACAGCTTCAGTCGAATATGTGCGACCTTTCCGCAGCGGTTCCTGGGCAACGTCAGCGGTCTGGGGACGCGTGCATAAAGAAGCAAACGACCATACGCTGAATGGCTACCTGCTCGAAACGACGGCTAACTTCAGATCCCGTAACTACGCGTCCTCTCGCGCCGAGTTGGTCGACAAAGACGAGCTATTTCCCGATAACCCGGCGATGCCGACCTTTCGCATCGGAGCCTATACCTTGGGAGGCGGGCGCGACCTGATCCAGAGCCGTCTTTGGCATCTGGCCCTCGGCGGGGATTTTACCTTCTACTCCAAGCCGCTCGCTCTAAGTCCCTCGTACGGAAACAGCCCTGTTTCTTTCCAGATTTTCGTGAGAATCCGCCCTGTTTCGCTCCCGCACTAACGAGCGGCGATGAGCGTAGGCAACGCTTCTAGAATTTTCGCAAACGGTTCGACATCGAACATACCAAACCTGCTCGCGATTGTAATACTGCCGCTTCAACCTCAATCATCCATGAACAGAGAAGATAGCGACCGGATCCACGATCTATGCTCGCTTATCGAAAAGGAGCAGGATCCGGACAAGTTCCTGATCCTGGTAACCGAGCTCAACCGAATCCTGAGCGCCGAAAGCTCCCGCCTGCAAAGTGAACGTCAGGACGACCCGGAGAGCGACTAGATGCCCGGCCTGACCAATCTTGGAGAAAATGAGGGCGCAAGGGGACAGGTGCCATTCCGACTAAGACTTTATGGCAAGTCACGGGGCCAACTGAGAATATTTGCCTTATCTTCTCCCGTGATCGCGATCCGGATGTCCGTAGGAATTGCGGCTGACTCTACCAATTCGCTGAAATAAAAAGAATTAGCACATGGCATCGAATCGTGCATGGATGTCTTTGAGACAGGAGAAACAATCGTCAGGAGATTGACACGTCCGCTCAAGGCAGATCCGCTGCCAGCGGGCTCTCGCACCGACGCGACCGGTAAGGCGGTCAGCAATGTAATCCTATTGTCGCTGCCCAACGGCGAATACAACTTGCTGCGGACTCAACTCGAACCCATCGAACTGAAACAGTATGAAATCCTGCATGAGCCCGGAGAACGAATCAACTGGGCCTACTTTCTGAACGAGGGCATGGTTTCACTGGTGGCGCTGAACCAGGATGGCCGCAGCGTCGAGGTTGGCATCGTCGGTAAAGAAGGCATGGTGGGAATGTCGCTGATGATGGGGATGCGGCGCGGAGTTTTCCGCTCCATTCTACAAATGTCGGGAAGGGGGCTGCGCCTCAGCGCCAAGGTCTTTCAGGATGTACTGCATAGCGCGCCCCACCTGCGCGCGGAACTCTGCCGCTTTGCCCTGATGCACGGAATGCAGGTCGCCCAGTTGGCCGCCTGCAACCGGTTGCATGAGGTCGATCAGCGTCTCGTCCGCTGGCTGCTCATGTGCCAGGATCGCGTCAACATTCCATCACTGCCTTTGACGCACGACTTCCTGGCGCAAATGCTCGGTACCGGACGTCCCAGCGTGAGTCTGGCTGCCGCTGACCTTGAAGACGCGGGGCTTATCGAAAATCTGCGCGGTACGGTAAGACTCTTGAACCGCAAGAGTCTAGAAGCCGCAGCCTGCGAATGTTATGGAGTGATCCAGCACTTCAATGGCGGGCTGGGTTTGAAATGAAAGCTGGGTTTGAAATGAAGGCGCAGATTTCGGGCGCGAATCTACAGTAGGCTCCGCGCCCGCCCACTATTGAAGCGGAGTGATGCTTCCATCGCAGTTCGCTATGGCAGTCACAGAAGAGCGCACCACGGCGTCGGAGAATGAGCAAAAATACCGGGTCCCCGTCTGGTTCGGCACGGTCGGTGCCGCAATCACCTCGTAAGTTGCCGCCGGAGTTCCCGCAGCACCCGTGATGGTATAGCTGTATCCGTTCTTGGTACCGGTGGCGAGCTGCGAATCGATCAGGCAGGCGCTGGTCGGGCTCGGAGGATTACATGCCGTTCCCCCCAAAGCGCTCAGCGTCGCGGCATAGCCCACGGACGGATACGCCGAATTATAAGAAATTTGTGCCGTGTTCAAAGTTCGCACCGCCCCCACCGCCGACGCTTCGTTGGCCGACATGCGGGCGCGCAACAAGTTGGGGATCGCGATCGAAGCGATGATGAGGATGATCGCTACCACGATTAGCAACTCAATCAGCGAAAATCCTCTTTGCCTTCTCATACTTGGCCTCCGCCACATGATCCGGATTGCCGTTTCCGACGCTCCAATGTCCGCACTGGTGGCGGCTCAGGATCAATTTTTAGTGTACACCGCTGGAGAAAAAGTCCTATCGTCTGACTAGCCTAATCACTTTGGGTAGTTCCCGCAGCCCTAAGAAAAATCGTTCGCGGGACCGCTTATCTTCATTGAATGAATAAAGTGGCAGAACTTGCATCGAAACTTGCACGCTGTACGGGATCGATGAATCGGGCACCCTAACCCGTCGCGCCCGCGCGTTTCAGACCGCCCTGCTCCTCCAGATACTCCTGCGCCTGGCGAAGAACTTTGCGCTCATTACTATAGGCAAGCTGCCGAGCAGCCTCATCCAGTGGAACCCACAAGGCGCGCTGAACCTCGACACGCATGTCCGCGGCGAGATCATCGATTTCTCCTGATACATATCGCATCAGGTAAAAAGTGACAATCTTAAAAATTCGCGCGCCGTCGCCCCACGAGCGCACATAAACATACTTGTTGTCCGCCAACTTGGTGATCGGTTCGGCTACGACGCCAGTTTCCTCGAGAACTTCGCGTACTGCGGCCGCTTGGGGTTTCTCGCCTGGATCCACCAACCCCTTAGGCAGGGTTAAGATTGCACGCGCACGCCGCCGTGTCGCTTTCGTTGTCGCGCGCTCTTTACCGGCACCGGCATCGGCCTTTTCCGCAGGCGTACCGGCAGTCTCGCTCTTCTGCGGCTCAATCAGCGCCACATGCCACACATCGGAAATCTGCCGAATGACCACCCCGCCCGCCGATATTTCTCTTGGCATTATTTTTTGCCTGCGCCGCCTACGCCGAATCCGCTTTCCCCGCCTCTTGTTGGATGCGCTGCCAGGCCCGTTCCACGTGACGAGCTTGCGTGTTGGTCTGCCCCACACAGAATCGAAGCGTAAATTTCCCGTCGAGCTTGGTGTGCGTCAAAAACAAGTCGCCGCTGGCATTCAACCGATCCATGAGCAGTTGATTCGCCGTGTCACCCGCGCGCAGCCGGAAGCACACAAGATTGAGTTGTGCAGGCGCGGCCAGTTCAAAGCGCGAGTCGCTCCGCACCCAGCCGGCAAATTCCTGCGCCAGCCGCACATGCTCGCGAACATGGTGCTGCAAGCCTTCGATGCCGTAGTGGCGAATCACAAACCAAAGCTTGAGCGAGCGAAAACGCCGTCCCAGTTGAATGTGCCAGTCGCGATAATCGATCACCGAGCCCGATTCCGTGGCCTGATTGCGCAAGTACTCGGGCAAGATTGACAGCGTCTCGATCAGGTGTTTCCGGTCGGCCACATAAAACACGTTGCAATCGAAGTTGGTGAACATCCACTTATGAGGATTGAAGGTATAGCTGTCCGCGAACTCGACGCCATCGTTAATGAAGCGGAATTCGGGACACAATGCGGCCGTCCCGCTCATTGCCGAATCCACGTGCAGCCAGATTTTATGCTCTGCGCAAACGCGCGCAATTTCGCGGACGGGATCGATTGCGTTGGAAGAAGTGGTGCCGACAGTGGCGCAAACGAAGCAGGGAATCAGCTCGGCCGCGATGTCGTGCGCAACTTGCCGGGCGAACGCATCGGCGCGCATCGCGAAGTTTTCGTCCACTTGAACGTGTCGCAGATTAGCCGACCCCATGCCCGCGATTTTCATCGCCTTTTCAATCGACGAATGAGTTTGCGTGGAGCAATAAGCGACCAGCCGTCCGTCGCAGCCTTTGCGGTTGCTGGAGAATCCGGTCGAGCGCTCGCGGGCAGCCAGCAGCGCGCATAGCGAAGCGCTCGAAGCGGTGTCTTGAATCACGCCTCCGCCTGCGCTGCTGGTGGAAAGAAATTTCTCCGGCAGCCCCAGCATAGCGACCAGCCAGTCGAGCACCTGCGTTTCCAGTTCGGTGCACGCAGGGCTGGTGGACCACAGCATGCCCTGTACACCTAATCCCGCGGAAAGCATCTCGCCGAGAATCGACGGTCCCGACGCATTCGACGGAAAATAGGCATAGAAATTGGGCGACTGCCAGTGCGTGATGCCGGGAAGAACAACGCGCTCGACGTCGCCGAGTAGTTGCTCGAAAGCTTCGCCCCGCTGTGGCGCCTCAGGCGGCAACTGCGAACGAATTTCTCCCGGCTGCACCCGTGATAGGACCGGGAAGTTCTCAATCCGAGCATGATAGTCGGCGATCCAGTCCACAACCGCGTGGCCCTGGCGGCGAAACTCCTCGGGAGACATGTGGAAAGATTTCGGTTCCGACATAACGAATCAATAATTTGTAATTGGTGATTTGTAATTTGCGATTTGAAAAACTAACGCCTCTTAAATTACAAATTACAAACTACCGATTACAAATTCCTCTCTTCATTCAACTGCCCGTAGAAAACTCGCGTCTTGTATTGAAATTCAACCATGCCGCCCCTCACGTGTGCCCGAAATATCCGCTGCAGTTCCGTCATCATCGGATCAAAATTCGGATGCCCCTCGAGCGGCGCATAAGAAGAAGACAGCAACCGCCCCGCCGTCCCTTCATAATCAAACTGCTGTCGCAGGGTGAACACGCGCTCTTGCGACCGCGCCGGCGCAAAAAAATCATGGATAATCGCAGTCGTCCGTTCGTGCCGCACCTCTTTATAGTCGGTGCCGTAATCCAGCAAAAGCTGCTCGTACTCATGCAAGAACGGAGTGCTGTCGACCCGCCGCTCGTTCCATATCAGCACACACCAACCCTCGGGACGTAAAATACGTACGAATTCAGCGCGCGTGCGGGCCAGATCGAACCAGTGCGCCGCCTGCGCCGCCGTTACGAAATCGACCGAACCGGTGCCCAGCGTTGTCTCCTCTGCTGTTCCCGCGATCGACACCAGCCGCGGATAGTTCTCAAGCTGCAGCACTCCCATCTCGCGCATTTCGGGATTTGGCTCGACGGCGAAAACGGAGTTCCCATTTTCCAGCAGCAGCCGCGTAAACAGGCCCGTGCCGGAAGCGATGTCCGCCACAATATGACTCGGCCGCAAGCCGCACTCCGCGCGCAAAAGCTCCAGAACTTCGGGAGGATATCCCGGCCGATAGCGAACGTAATTCTCCACACGGTCGGTAAAGCGAGTCGTGGGAGACTTGGCCATTGCTTTCTAGTGTAACCCGCACGGCGATTCTCTCCACACGGTACAATCTTCCTCTTGTGGCAGACAGTCGCGACGGTTTCCTATAGGAGCTTCATGAAAGTTTTCTCGGCCGCAATTCTTTTCTTAATGCTGATCGGTTCCAACCTGCAGCCGCTCGCTCAAGCCGGCAAAGATGCCACGGCCAAACTCAAATCGACGCCCGACGCCTTGCCCATCACCGGCTTCCGAGATTCCGCTACGGAGCGCGAAACAGAAAAGAAATTCATGGCTGGTCCCGATCCCAGGCTCGCGGAAGAGCATCTGCGTATCCTCACCCAAGCGCCGCACATTGCCGGTTCACCCGAGGATAAAGACACCGCCGACTACGTGGCCAAGAAGTTTCGCGAGGCTGGACTCGACACCGAAATCGTCGAATACAAAGTCTGGCTGAACTATCCCACGGAAATTCGAGTCGATATGATCGAACCCGCCGGAGTGCAGATGCATGGTCCCAGCCGCGAACGCGTCGATGGCGATCCCTTTCAAGACGATCCCCGCGTCGTCACACCCTACAACGGCATGTCTCCCTCGGGCGATGCCGAGGCCGACGTTGTCTACGCGAACTACGGCTCGCCGGACGATTTCGACAAGCTCAAGCAGATGAATGTCGATGTGCGCGGCAAGATCGTCATCGTTCGCTACGGCATGAATTTCCGAGGAGTGAAAGTCTTCGTCGCCGAGCAGCGCGGCGCCGCTGGAGTCCTCCTCTATTCCGACCCGAAGGATGACGGCTACTACCGCGGCGATCCATATCCCAAAGGGCCCTGGCGTCCCGCCACCGGGGTGCAGCGCGGCTCGGTCGGCTACATGTTCCAGTTTCCGGGAGACCCCACCACGCCGGGAATTGCGTCCACCTCGACGCTGCCTGATGCCAAACGAACTTCTCCCGCTGATTCCGAACAGCTGCCGAAGATCCCTGTAACTCCGCTTTCCTATGCCGATGCCGCGCCGATTATCGAGCACCTTGGTGGTCCCGCCTCGCCCCGCGAGTGGCAGGGAGCTTTGCCCTTCACCTACCACGTTGGTCCTGGGCCCGCGAAGATCAGAATTCACCTGAAGCAGAATTACCAGTTCCGCACCATCTGGGATGTGATCGGCAAAATCCCCGGCACATCAGCGTCCGACGAATGGGTCGTCGCGGGCAACCATCGCGACGCCTGGGTCTATGGGGCCGTCGATCCCAACAGCGGCACCACGGCCATGCTGGAGACGGTGCACGGTCTCGGCGAGTTGCTGAAGTCGGGGTGGAAGCCGAAGCGCACGATCGTGATCGGCAGCTGGGACGCCGAAGAAGAAGGGCTCATCGGTTCCACCGAGTGGGGCGAAGATCATGCCCGCGAACTCGCTAATGCCGACGCATATTTCAATATGGATGCAGCTGTCTCCGGGAAGAAGTTCGGGGCGTCGGGCGTTCCCTCGCTCAAGGAATTTGTTCGTGAGATCGCAAAAGCGGTTCCGTCGCCGCAAGGAACGTCGGTGTATGAGGCCTGGAAAAAGTCCAGCGCGCCCAACGCCGATACCAACCATTCTCCCGATGCTCCTGACCTGCGCGCGCCGAATGCCGCGCAAAACGACGTGCCGGTAGGCGATCTGGGCAGTGGTTCCGACTACAGCGTCTTCCTCCAGCACCTCGGAGTGCCTTCCACCGACATCAATTCATCCGGAGACTACGGCGTGTATCACTCCGTTTTCGACAACTTCGCGTGGTTCAAGAAATTCGGCGATCCCGACTTTCTCTACGAGCAGGAGATGGCGCGCGTTTACGGATTGGAACTCCTGCGCATGTCGAACGCCGACGTTCTTCCCTACGATTACGAAAATTACGGACGAGAAATTCTCGTCTACCTGGAAAGCGCCAGTTATAGAAGCAAAGATCACTTCGAACAAAAAAGTCCCGACTTTTCCGCCGCCATGGACGCCGCGCATCGCTTGCAGGACGCGGGCGCCAAGATGCTGCAGAAGCAACGCAAAATCCCAGCTGCGCCTGAACGCCTGAATGCCAAGCTGCGCGAGGCCGAGCGAGCGCTTTTGCTTCCCGAGGGCCTGCCCAACCGTCCCTGGTATCACCATTCGATCTACGCGCCGGGGCAGTACACGGGCTACGCCGCGGTAGTGGTTCCAGGGGTTAATGAGGCCATAGAAAAAGGAGATCTGAAACGCACCGAACAGCAACTTGCAGCGCTGGCAGCGGCACTGACCAGAGCTGCTCAAACGCTGGAGTAACGATTGAACTTCCGCTAGTCACCGTACATATTTTATTTTTGAACCCGCAGGGAAGTAGGATTTGTCTTCGCAGTCAGAATGCTCCATTATTTGAACATGCGCTCGCGCTCTCTGGCATTCGTATTCTTCGCCGCCGCGATGTTTTTCTCGGTGGTTCGAGAGTGGAGCGTCCCCTTAGGCTGCCCGCGGCCTCAATTGACCCACAATCGCCTGCTGCATCGCTGAAGCAGGATCAGTATTTTCCGTGAAATACCGCGCGGTCGATATCCGGCCAGAATTCCTTGAGTACGTCGAACACCCCGTCCAAGCCGACCTGCGTTCCCCAGCGCTGATACGTTTTCACAAACGGATTGGATTCTGCCGGGTAATACGTATTGCCGATGCCCGCGGACGCTCCCGCCCCCACAATCTCCGACAGGTTGAAAGTGCGATTTCCGGCGTTGGTTCGGGTAATGAAGAGCCGGCTCACCGCATATCCGCTCCGCTTAAAAAATCCCCCTTTGCCAAGGGTGTAATATCTGGGGTCTTCTCTAGTCACGGCAGGTACGATCGCCTCCGTCATATAATTCTCCACCGCGCCGTCGACAAAGATGTGCCAGTAATACCGGCCATAGCCGGCAGCGCCTTGCCCGAAGGAAAGCTGCGATTTTTCGGCCATCGCAATCCCTGCCAGCCCTCCCACGAAAATGACATCGGAGTAGTCGAATGTATCCTGGGTCGCCAGCCAGAGTTCGCTCTTGAAATTCAGCGGAGGCAAGTGCGTGTTGGCGCTGACCGCGCGAAAATTTGGAACAATCCCTAGAATTCTCTTGGGTTGTTTGCCGTACTCCTCGTTGGGATTACTTGTATCTGCGGATTTGACATTGGGCGTCGGCGCGTCCGGCACGGCTGGGTTTCCCCCGGTAGTTGCGCTCGATTGCTGAGGGTCCAGCGCCAGCGTCGAAACATCGGCCAGCCGCGACAGCGCCGTTCCTTCCTGGGGTTGTTCTCGCGCGCTCGTTAGTTCCTGGGCTTGAACCGACGGAATTCCCAACGCCCCTGCCAACGCCAGCGCCATACAAAACGATTGAATCGCCTTCAAGTCTTCCCCCCACGCTCGTATTTTTTTCGCGTGCTATCGGCGGTGCTTCCCACACGACTACCACGCTTTCAAACTTGGATTGTTTCTTCCAGCGATTGGATGCACCCGGCGAAAAAGGTCACTCAATAGTTTTCTGCAGGTGGCGGGCGTGTCTCTTCTGCAAATACCTGTGCACGTCCGGCCAAAACTCCTTCAGCTCATTTCCGAAGGCGTCGAGGCCCATTTGCGTTCCCCAACCGTTGAAACTCGACGAAAAACTACGATCGGCCGCGGGATAATAGGCGTTGGAAATGGCAATCGCCGTCGCATTGCCGGCAAACTCTGGAATGTTGAACACATGAGCCCCGGAGTCTTTTCGCGCGACGAAAACACGGCTGATGGCGTAGTCAAAGCGGTGCAGGAACGTGCCCTTGCCCAGCCGAAAATAGCGAGGATCCATTTTTAGGATCGAGGGGTAAACCCCGCCCACCATGAGATTGCCATCCACCTGATCGGCGAACGCGGCTCCATACCGCTTCGAATATCCCTCGAAGCCCTGCCCGAAACCCGGAGAAGAATTTTCCGCCTGGCGGATGCCCGCCACTACTCCCACGATGAAGAATTCGTAGGGGTCGAAAGAACCCTTCGCTGAGATGGCGAACTTTTCTTTCCAGGAGATCGGTTTCACCTGCGACTCGCCATCCACCGTCAAGTAGTTCGGCATCACGTAGAACATGCGATCATCTTTCTTCTTTTTTGTATTTTCCTGCATCGCGCTGTTTGGATCCTGAGAATTACTCTGGCCAGACGATGGGTCTACGGGTGTGTCCTGCTTGGGCGGAGTGGCCGTGGGCGACTGGCCGGAATGAACAGGGTCCGATGTTTGACTTTGCGGGGCGCTTTGACCTGGGCAAAAAGTTGCAGAGAGCAACATCGACACGGCTAGCAGGCTAACAGCTACGGAATAACTTAGTTTCAAGTTGATTATGGCTCCAGGTTCTTTTTGATTCGAGATGTGCCGTTGATGCTGGCAGTGTACTGTTGGCGGTCCTCCCCCGGCAAACCATTCTCGAATGGCGGGACTTTCAGCGACCGGTGCAGCGGATTCTCCGCGTGCTTTCGGCCACGCAATTTGCTCGCTGGTCCCTGATTGATTCCAGGCTGATCTCTAAATCCCGATCGCGTTGCAGGCGCGGAAACTTCTCTCCCCACTCTATCAGTAGGATGCAGTTTGGCGCGACGAGGTCGTCAAGCCCAAGGGTTTCCAGTTCGCGCTCCGTTTCGATGCGGTAGAGGTCGATGTGATAGAGAGTGACGCGAGGTCCGCGATATTCGTGGATGAGCGTGAAGGTCGGACTGGTCACGTCGTCGGCGCGCGCAGCTTCGAAGCCCTCGGCGATTCCCTTGACCAGGGTGGTTTTTCCTGCCCCCAAGTCGCCGCGCAGTAAGACGATCAACGGCGGAGCAAGTTCCTCGGCAACGGTCCGTCCAAAGGCAACGGTTTCCTCGGCGGAGCGCGTGATGGTTTCAGTCGTCATTCCTTCTGTTATTTGTATCGGCGGAGGACTCAGTATAGCTAAGGCGAGACTAAAGATATCGCTGTCGGCGGGTGTGTCCTTCTACACCAGAAAAGGCATCGGGTTCTGCCGGTGGTTTCATGCGCTGCCATAATCGGTCTGCGATAATCAGCTAGGGCTAATAACTGCAGTAACCTATCTCGCTCAGGCGCAAAAGAGTACCCTTGTGTTTTGGGCACAAATTTCCAGGAAAAGCTCGCTCATTTTGAGGCGATCGGGAATATGCGTATGTCGAAGCGTTCGGCGTTTTGGTGTTGGGTGGTGGCGGCAATTTGTCTGGTCGCGGCGTTAACGGGCTGCTCGCGCGATCCCAACGTGCGCAAGCAAAAGTATCTGGAGAGCGGACAGCGCTACTACGATAAGGGGCAATACCGCGAGGCGGAGATCCAGTACTCGAATGCCATCCAGGTCGATCCGCGTTTCGCTGAAGCCCACTACAGGCTGGCACAAGCGGCCATGAAGTTACAACAATGGCCTGCGGCGTACCAGGAGCTGTCAACCACCATCCAGATTCAGCCCGACTATTATGCGGCCCACCTTGACCTGGCGAACCTGCTGATGCTTAACCACCAGTACAACGACGCCAAGGAACATCTCGACCTGCTGGAGCAGAAAGAGCCGACCAATCCTGAAGTATTTATCGCGCGTTCGAACTACGATGCAGGAACCAATAACATTCCCGCGGCGCTGGCCGACATGCAGAAGGCGCTACAACTGGATCCTGCGCGCTCCGATTCTTATCTGAATGTAGCCCTGCTTCAGATGCGCGGCCAGCAGTGGGATGCGGCTGAGGCGAGCTTCAAGAAAGCGGTCGAACTGAGCCCCAAGTCCGCCAGCCCTTTGCTCGCGCTGGGAAATTTCTACCAGACGCGCGGCCGTTTTCCGGAAGCGGAGCAGATGTTCCACCGCGCCATTGATGTGGCGCACGACGATCCCAACCCGCGGCTTTCCCTAGCCAACCTGTACCTGGCGGAGAACAAGACCAGCGAGGCTGAGGCATTCCTGCGCGATTCGAAGAAAGACTTTCCCGATAATTCCACCGGCTACCGCATGCTTGGCGACTTCTATTACGCCAACAACCAGCTGGATAAAGCCACCGATGAATATGCCGCGCTTTACCGGGAGCACGGCAAGGATTTGCTGGTCAAGAAGAACTACATTCAGCTGTTGATTCTGAAGGGGCGATTGGGCGAGGCGCGCCGGCTGGACGACGAAATCCTCAAAGCCAAGCCGGATGACGAAGACGCGCAAGTGTACCTGGGGCAGATCCAGGTTCGCAGCGGCCAGGCCAATGACGCAGTGACTACCCTGCAAAAGGTGTTGAAGAACGATCCCGACAACGGAGTCGCCCACTACCAGATCGGCCTGGCATTCGACGAACTCGGAAACACCAACCGGGCGGAAACGGAATGGCGGGATGCCCTGCGGCTGCGTCCTGACATTGTCGAGGCGCACCGGGCGCTGGCGGGTGTGGCCATCCATCGAAGTGATCCGGCGGGGCTAGCTCAGGAGGCAGACCAGATCATCGCCTTGCAGCCGGCCGCTCCCGATGGATATTTGCTTCGCGGAGTCGCCGAGATCGATCGCAAGAACTACGCCCTGGCGGATGATTACCTTCATCGCTCCCTGGAAAAAGAGCCGAACAATCCTGCCGCGTATGTGCAACTGGGCAATCTGCGGATGACGCAGGGGCAGGTGGCCGAGGCGCAAAAAGCTTACCAGCAGGCGCTCGATCAGGATCCGAATTCTGCCGAGGCGCTGGGCGGAGTGCTCAACTCTTATCTCGTGCAGAAACAATCCGACAAGGCGATTGCCGCAGCCCGCACACAGCTGGCAAAGTATCCTAAGAATGCGGGCTTCCACATCATGCTGGGCCAGCTTCTGATGGAACAATCCAAAGACCTGCCCGGTGCCGAACAGGAGTTCCGGCAGGCTCTAGCTCTGGACCAGAAAAACGCCGATGCCATGGTCAAGCTCGGGCTGGTGCAGGGTATGCGCGGCTCGACCGAGCAGGCGCTGCAAACTTATCTCGACGGCGAGAAGATCAGTCCCAACGAGGTCACCTTCTACCTGCTCGCCGGTGGCATTTATGAGAATAAGCAGGACTGGGAACACGCCAAGCTGCAATACCAGAAAGCGCTCGAGATTCAGCGCGATAATCCCCTGGCCTCAAATAACCTGGCCTACGTAATGCTGCAGCAGGGCGGCAACATTGACGTTGCTTTTGCCATGGCGCAGACGGCGCGGCGCCAGCTTCCGGATAACCCGAACTCGGCCGACACTTTGGGTTGGGCCTTCTACCAGAAACACGTCTACGGCTCGGCCATCACCTTGTTTAAGGAAGCGGTCAAAAAGCAGCCGGAGAACGCGCTCTTCAACTATCATCTCGGCCTCGCCTATGCCAAGGGTGGTCAGCCTGGTCTGGCAAAGCAGCAACTGGAGCGCGTGGTCAAGATCAAGCCTAACTTCCCCGATCTTGATGCGCTGCGGCAGGCGGTCGCCGAGGCCTCCGAAGCTAAGGGCTAAAAGTCCGAGGCCGGAAAACCTGAAAATGTCCGTCAGACTCGCCCGAGGAACCAAACGGGATACGATGCTACGCCTTAGGAATCAGGCAAAATGGGGAAATTCGGGATGGTAACACCGTAAATCTTGCCGTGTGATGCGGGGTGTCCGCAGAAGGCAACGATCTAACTCTTTGTCTTTGCAGCGCCGGGATTTGGCACTTCATTTGCGATTTGGGTGGAACAGAAGACCTCTCTATGGCAGAAGTTATCGATCATGTGCAACACGATTTCTGGCGTCCGCCTGCTCAGACCGCGGGAGTTGCGACGTCTTTGGAGCGTGCCGCTACCTGCACTTGCGGCAGCGAGTTCATCGTCGGCTCCCTTTTCTGCCATTCCTGCGGGGCGCGGCGCGCCACTGCGGCGGCTCGACCTCCTTTTGAAATTCCTGGACAGGCTGAGCTTTCGGCGTTGAGTGGGCGGCTGGGGCTGACCATGCCGGCCGCCGTCGCATTTCTGATCGGCCTGTTCTGCATGGTGGGGGCGTTGGCGGTCAGCGTCTTTTTCAGCGCCCGCACCGCACTTGAC
This sequence comes from uncultured Acidobacteriaceae bacterium, assembly GCA_963775845.1. Lineage (GTDB taxonomy): Bacteria > Acidobacteriota > Terriglobia > Terriglobales > Acidobacteriaceae > Acidiflorens. The sequence goes on from CAVZKN010000004.1 coordinate 800,718, forward strand.
TGGCAAGCGATCCAACTGTGGCGCATCGAATGGCTGATCGCTGCCGTCGCAGCTTTTGGGGCGGGCTGCCTGCTCAAGAAGTAAACTCTCAATCCAGCGGATTCTTTGCCGACCCGTTTTTAGCCTACCTTACGTCGTCGCCATCTCTTTTTCCGCGACTTTGGCGCTGGGACGCCGCTGCTGGCTGCTGCGATACAGGTGATGCAATGGGCCTTCACCGTGGCCCAGGGGATGGGCGTTGGCGATGGCCGCCGAAACATAGACTTTGGCCAGCAGCACCGCCTCCGGCAAGCCCCGGCCATGCGCCAGATGGCAAGCCATCGCGGTGGCGAAGGCGCATCCGGTGCCGTGCGTGGCATTCGAGCGTATCCGCTCGGATTTGAAAATCTCCTGCTCATAACTTCGGGTAGCGCCCGCGCGAGTCGCGAAGCTCAGCAGGTCGATCGCCTTGTCGAGATGCCCCCCGGTAATCACGACATTCGCCGCCCCCAATTGGTGCAAGCGATTGGCGGCTTCGCGCATCTGCTCCAGGTTCGTCACTTCCAACCCGGTCAGCGTGCTGGACTCGCTCAGATTGGGCGTGATCACCTCCACTTGCGGGATCAGGCTTTCCAGCATGTGGCGGGCACCCTTGCTATCCAACAGATCAGCCCCGGAACTCGATTTGAGGATGGGGTCGAGAACGGTATGGGGCAGCTTGGCTTGCCGCAGAAAGTTTGCTACCGTCTCCACGATCTGCAGGTTGGCCAGCATACCTACATGCACGGCCGCGATGTCCACGTCGGAAACGAGTTCCTCCAGAGTTTCGAGGATAAGGGCCGGATCACTGGCCTTGACCCGGCGTACACCGCGAGTCGATTGCACGGTCAAGGCTGTAATACAGGAGACTCCATAGCAGTCGTGGGCGGCAATGGTCTTGATGTCGGCCGTGATGCCCGCACCCGAGGACGGATCGAAGCCGGCAATGGTCAGGACTACTGGGGGCGCGGCAGTAGCGGTGGGGGGCATGTTGCCACTTTAATGGAAAGCCGGTCCGGGGGAAACAGTGTTTCCAGCCAAATTATCATCTTGAGCGGAGCCGAAAGATAACTCCAACCCGAGCACTGAACTGCCCCTCCCTGGGCTCGGCCGCCTGCGTCAGAATCGCTGACCACTTCTCGCCGTTCTTGAGGAACGAAAGGGAGTGCGTGGAGTCGAACCAAACCGCGTGTTCGTAACGACACTTAGGTGACCCAAACAAGCCCTTTGGAAACTTGTCCCTACTCGGGAAGCCGGGCCAGAATGGGACTTTAGAGAAAGTCGTCCGAAAGACCATGTCGATCACGTTGACTACCAGCCTTGCTTGTTTTCTCGCGCACACCGACGGCGCGAGAGCTGAAATCCTCCATTCTTCAGCCGTTCCTGAGTCCAAAGTATTGGTAATACTGGGCGTAAGTTTGATCCTGCTGGCCGGTCTGGTGCGGCGGCTCGATCCGTCCTGTGGTTTAGTGGCTCCGAAGAGCATGCAGTTGATCGTGTGGACCTCACCGAAGGAAGTTGTCGATCTTCTAGAGGGCGGGGAAAATGACTGACGGTATTCTTTCGCACTTACCCCCTCCAGTAAACTCCCGTCGCGCCTTGCAGAGACCTGGTTCCTGACCTGCCCAAGGGGTCGCCCCATCTTCCAGTCCACAGCCTGAACTGGGTTTTTGCTGTAGTCGGGGCCACGGTATTCTACTTAAATCATTGAATTCAATATACTTACTGAAGATTATTTCGTAAGTGTAACATTCCAATTCGGTTACGGGTTCTCATCCTGACACCCGGGCGGATAGTAACTAATAAGTTATCGCAGTCGCGTGACTGATTTCAATGACATAGGATCGACAACTCATATTTTTCATAACGTTAAGTAGTTGATTACTTACCACTTAGTTAATAAAGCGATAAAGATTTTCGGTTGACACAGCCCTATCCACTGCGTAGCATCGAAGGATTGATCGTTATGACCAAAGGAGCATAAGCGACCAGAAAACGACTTTCCCGATTGGGAGGTAACTGAATGCGACGACGTCTAGCCGAAAGTCTGGCGGTGCTTTCTTTGATCGCCACTCTGGGGGCCGGAGCCGCATCCGGGCCAAGCAGCCTGGAAGCCGCCAAGGTCACACAACCGCAAGCCAATACCGTGCAGGCCAGCGGACAATCTCCACGCACTTCTAACCGCCCTCAGGCCGAGGCGCATAAAGTCAACGCGCACAAAGCCACGGGCTATCAGGTAGGCACCGCATCCTGGTACGGCGAACAGTTCCAGGGCAAGACCACAGCCAGCGGTGAACCCTACGATATGCGCGATTTCACGGCCGCCCATCCCAGCCTGCCGCTGGGGACGCTGGTCCGGGTGACCAACCTCCACAATGGACACGCCGTGGTGGTGCGCATCAATGACCGGGGTCCTGTAGTGGACGGCCGGATCATCGACGTTTCCTACAATGCAGCCCGCGCCCTCGGTTTCAGCGAGCGCGGAGTGCAGAAGGTCCGCCTGGATCTCTTCAAGCCCGCGACCTACAAGCCTGGCACTGACATGGCGCTGCTGCAACCCGTAGAAAACTTCAACTAAAACAGATACACTCGGCAGCGGATATGGATCCGCGCCAGAGACTCATCGTTGCCCTGGATGTATCGACCGCACAGGCCGCCCGGAAGATCGTGGCGGCCGTCGGTGACTCCGCCTTCACCTACAAAGTGGGAATGCAGCTCTTCACCGCCGAAGGGCCGGTTTTAGTGCGCGCGCTGGTGGATTCCGGACGCCGCGTCTTTCTCGACCTGAAATATCACGATATTCCGAATACCGTGGCAGCGGCCGTGCGAGCCGCGGCAGGGCTGGGCGTGAGCATGCTGACTGTGCATGCCTCTGGAGGCGGCAAGATGCTCCGCGCCGCAGTGGATGCAGCCCAGGCCGTCGCTCCGGAGCTGATGGTCCTGGCGGTTACAGTGCTGACCAGCTTCGATGACGCCGAACTGGGCACGATTGGGTTGCGCGGCGGGGTTGAGGAGCACGTCTTGAGGCTGGCCGCTCTGGCGCGCTCGAATGGTTGCAAAGGAGTGGTCGCTTCAGCGCAAGAGGCAGCGGCTTTGCGCGAAGAGTTCGGCCGCGACTTCGTGATCGTCACGCCGGGAGTGCGCCCGGCCGGCAGCGGGCAAGACGATCAGGCGCGGGTAGTGACTCCGGCAGAAGCGATCGCCGCAGGAGCTTCGCAAATTGTGGTGGGTCGTCCCATCACTGAAGCAGCCGATCCTGCGGCCGAGGCGCGGGCGATCCTGGGGCAGATGGCGTAGAGCAGCCGTCAGCCATCAGGTAAGAACAAGAATTCAAAGGCGCGATCAAGGTTGCGCCTTTCTGCTGTACCTGATGGCTGACGGCTGAAGGCTAGCTACAGTTTTTCGAAGAATTCGCAGGCCGAACAGGAGATGTAAATTCCTCCTGGAACTCCGCGCTCGCGATCTTTCATGCGCTTAACGATGCGCGTTTCTTTGCCACACTTGGGGCAGGCGGTTGATTTAGTGGTATCCATGACCTTTTTCCGGTCGGCTGTCTTGGCAATTTTTGGCATTACTTTCTCCTGACAGGAATGTGCCGCCAGCCAATGGCTGCGGTTCTACCTGGTATTGGGGAGTATCTTTGCTGAGTACCGGAACGTCGCGCGATCTCCCATCAGCGCGGCAGGGTTGGCACCGGCGGATGCGGTGCGCGTGTACTCGCCTCTTGGATTTTACACGAATTGTTGTCGCGCGGTGAAAGGCCGGGCATTTTGGCGGATTCGCTGCTTGCAGTTCCGGCCAAGAAAAAGGGGCTGCTTGCGCAGCCCCAAAGTTCAAACAAATATTACCGCTGTGCCGGATTATTATTTTCCGACTCCGTCTAGAGCCGACGTCTGCGGGCTATTCGAAGCGCTGTCGCTCACCTGCAATGACCCTGTGCGAGTTCCCGTCTGCGTCGGCGTGAAGACGACGCTGATCGTGCAACTGGTCTTGGCCGCGAGACTCGTCGAACAGGTTGTGCTCGAGACGCTAAAGTCGCCGGTCGTCCCGATCGAAATGCTGGTTAGAGCTACGTTCTGTTTGTTGGCCAGGGTGAAGGCTTTTGCTGCACTGGTTGTTCCCACCTTCTGTGAGGCGTATACCCGGCTGGTCGGAGACAACGTGGCTTGGGGTTCGCCATTACCGCTTAGAGGCACGGTCTGGGGACTCCCCGAAGCATTGTCGGCGATGGTGACAGCGCCAGTACGCGCCCCGACCTGAGTCGGAGTGAACGTGACCTTAAGGATGCAGCTCTTGCCCGCAGCCAGGGTACTGCCGCAGGGTTTGGTGCTGGCCGCCAGAGCGAAATCACCGCTGGCCAAGATGCTGCTGATGTTCAACGTCGCGCTGCCAGAGTTGGTGAGCGTAACGCTCTTGGCAGATGTGGTCGCTCCCACGATGGTGTTGGCAAAGGCAAGCGACGTCGGCGACAAGGTGACCGCCGCACCGCTATTGCTGGACTGCACCGTCAAGCTGATTGTGGTCTGCTGCGTCAAGCTGCCGGAGGTGCCCGTAATCGTGACGGTAGCAGTTCCCGTGGTTGCCGTTGCGCTCGCCGTCAAGGTCAACACACTGGTCGAGGTTGTTGGGTTCGTGCCGAATCCGGCGGTGACACCATTCGGCAGGCCAGAAGCGGCCAGAGTAACGCTGCCGCTGAAACCGTTTACCGGATTGACCGTGATGGTGCTAGTGCCGCTGCTGCCCTGGGTTACGGTCAGCGTGTTGGGATTGGCGCTCAGTGAGTAGTTCGGGCTTCCCGAGCAATTGTTGAAGACGAACGATCCGATGTGAGTGGCCCAGACGAAGTCACCATTGCTTCCCGCATACTGGTCAACGTACCAGAAGGTGCAGTCATCTGCCGGGTCGATGCGCATGGCGCTGTAATCGCCCCACCGGGTATGACCCGTCTGGTAATGCGTCCCGGTAAGCAGAATGTTCTCTGATTCCATGGTGCCGGCTGTGTCCGAGGGAATGCGACCCGTATAGGCGATGCCCGGATCGATGGTGCTGCTCGAGATGCTGTAACCCAATAACATATCGCCCGCTTTGTCCATGGCTATGCTGCCCATCCACCGGTCAGTGGAATCGGGAGCGTACGTTCCCTGCTGGAAGACGGTGGGCGTAAGGGGACTACGAATTTCATACCAGCGCGGGGCGTTGCTAGAGCCACTTGTGACCGTGTGGTTGACGACCATCGCCTCGTGATCGCCAAAGTTGCGATAAGCGAGACGATACATCATGCGGTCGCCCAGGGTGTCAAGTTGTTGCGAGGTTCCCTTTTGCGGGATACACGTTCCGCCACTCCCACCGCAGGCGGGGGAGAAAGAACTGACCGGAATATTGATCGGTCCCGTGAAAGTCGATGCACCGGGATCTGCGAAGTTCGGCCCGAGTTGATACTCGTACAAGCTGGTGGTCTCGAAGGTTACGAAGTAACCCGGCGAACCGTCAGGCGGCGGGGTCGAGCCATCGAGGTCGGAGGGCTGGTATCCGCCATCATTTGCAATAGTGAAGCAGATTTGCACCGGACTCGCGGCTCCGGCCAGCATCGCGGTGCGGTCGTAGGCGCAGGCGGCCGTTCCCACGAAGCTCTGAAGATTCAGGAAGAGGTGGGACATCTGCAGGTAGGCTGAATTGGTGGCGGTGGGCCAGACCGAGTAATGAGGGTAGTCAGGGAAGTTGCTGCCAAAGGAGTACTGGTAAAGGAAGTAGGCGCCGGTGGGGTCGTTGGTCTTGGAAACCGCCGTGCACAAACTATATGGCGCACTCTCGCTGCCGATTTGGGAAAGGAACCAGCGGTCAGCCAGCCGATCGTATTGGACGATGGGATCGCCCTGCTCGCCAGCGCAGGCCCCTCCCAGTGCCGACCAAATCGATCCCAGCGTCTTGGGGAATCCGGCGGCGATATGGCCCGTCTTGTCGTACACGGCCCATTCACTGTTGACAATCTCCACCAGATTATTGGGTCCCACCGCCATATTGGAATCGGAGGGTTCACCACCGTTGACGCCGATGCCTTCAAAGTCGATGCCTTGAGTGCCGCCGATAAGCGGGCCGAATTGAGACTGTAGTGCCCCATCCTCCGTCCCTAAGCCGAAATTCAGGTTGCGGTTAATGGACCGCACTTCGTGTACATCGAAGTCCGGGGACGGCATCGACTGCTGCACTTCGGACATCGCTGGCGAAATGGCAAATTTGATTGGGCGGCGCACCGTGGGCGCCTGAGTCTTACTCTCGTTGGTTTTGGCGAAGGCCAGCGTTGTCAGCGCCAGTCCACATAAAATCAGGGTTGCAACAACTTTCGTTAGACGTACCATTCAATTCTCCTGGAAGCTGCTCGAAATTAAGTTTGTTGGACCAGATGGGTTTCCTTGGCGCGTTTTACTCCACAGAAGTTCTCCATGGCGACGAAGTTTCTAAGCGCCGGGACTGCTTGCACAGTCCCGGCGTTGAACAGGTTGAGTTGTTTACTTGCCGGTGCCCTTCAGACTCGAGGTCTGCGGGCTGTTGACGGCGCTGTCGCTCACCTGCAGCGTCCCCGTCCTGGTGCCTGTTTGAGTCGGCGTGAAGACCACGCTGATCGCGCAGCTCGACTTGGCGGCCAGGCTCGTCGTGCAACTCGTGCTCGTCACGGTGAAGTCACCCGTCGTCGAAATCGAGATGCTGGTCAGGGCAACGTTCTGCTTGTTAGCCAAGGTGAAGGTCGCAGCCGGGCTGCTCGTTCCCACTTTCTCTGACGTGAACGTCTTGCTGACAGGAGACAGTGTGGCTGGAGCGACCCCGGCACCGGACAGGGCCACGGTTTGTGGACTGTTCGGCGCGTTGTCGTTAACGGTCAAGGTGCCGGTGCGCGCTCCGAGTTGCGTCGGAGTGAAGGTCACCTTGATCTCGCACGATTTTCCTGCCGCCAATGTGCTGCCGCAGGGCTTCGGACTTGTGACCTGGTGGAAGTCGCCGCTGGTCGTGATGCTGCTGATACTCAGCGTCGAACTGGTGACATTGTCGACCGTAACAATCTTCGCGCCCGAGGTCTCTTCCAGAACGACATTGCCAAAAGAGAGAGACGTCGGCGTAACAGTTGGGCCGCTCGCATTCACGGTCAAGCTGATCGTCGTCTGCCCCGTCACCGCGCCTGAGGTCCCGGTGATGGTCACTGTGGACTTGCCCGGAGTCGCCGTAGCGCTAGCCGACAAAGTCAGCAAGCTGGTGGAGGTTGTTGGGTTCGTGCCGAATTGAGCGGTCACGCCACTCGGCAGTCCGGAGGCGGCCAGAGTTACGCTGCCGCTGAATCCGTTCAGCGGATTGACCGTGATCGTGCTGGTGCCGCTGGCCCCCTGGGTAACGGTCACGGAGCCGGGGTTAGCGCTGAGGTCAAAGCCCGGACTTCCGGAGCAACCGGGGAATACGAAAGAACCGATCGCCGTGCTCCAGTTGAATCCCTGATTCTGACCGGTGGTTTTGAGGTACTCCTGTGAGAACCAGAAGGTGCAATCATCCGTTGGATCGACGGTCAGCGAGGCATAATCGCCCCAGCGATTGTAGCCGCCGCTGCTCTGCGACCCTGCGCCCGCCTTGAGCAGAACTTCGCTTTCCAGCGTGCCCAATCCGTCCGACGGCGTGCGGCCGGCATAGACCAGCGAGGGATATTCGCCGGCTGCGCTTCCCGATCGGCTGTAACCGATGGCGATGTCCTGGCTCTGGTCCATGGCCACCGCGGCCATCCAGCGATATTGCGAATCCGGCGCGAACGTTCCCGATTGGTAGACCGTCGGAGAGGTCTCGGGATTATGAATTTCGTACCAGCGAACGCCGCTGCTGCTGCCGGCCACGACCGTGTGGTTGACGAGCAGTGTGGTGTGGTCGCCAAAGTTGCGATACGACAGCCGGTACATCAGGCGGTCCGACAGTCCTTCGAGTTTATCGCTGCCGGCGGTCGGCTGCGCCACGCAAGCATTGCGGCTGACTCCAGAGCACAGCGGGGTGAAGGCGGGCACAGCGATTAACGTCGGCCCGGTGAAGCTCGAATTCGATGGGGTCACGAAATCGACGTGAAATTTAAACATGCTCAGGTTGTCGCTGCCGTCCGGATCCAACTCCATAAAGAAATTGGGTGTGCCCGTGGCGGGAGGATTGGCGCCATCGAGATCGGTCGGCAACATTCCAAATTGCTGCGCATTCTGCTGAAAGCACTGCATGGTAGCAGCCGAGCCGGCCAGCATTTTGCTGCGGTCGGCGGCGCAAGCGTTCGCGCCGACAAAAGCGCTCCCGGCGAGGTTGTAATTATTGAAGGTGAAGTAATAAGCATCCGGCCATACGCCCATCTTGGGATAATCCGGAAAATCGTTGAACGCGAATGCGTAGCGATTATAGGAGCCGGTGGCATCGTCGGTGGTAGAGACAGCGATGCACTCATAATCCGAACCCGAGCTGTTGATGGCAAACTGCGAGGCGACCCAACGCTTTGCAGCCGCGTCAAAGCGGATAATCGGATCGCCGCTGTTATCGCTCTGGCACGATCCGCCGAAGCCGGACCAGAAATCGTTTCCGGAAAGCGGGCCGAGCAGTATGTTTCCACTCTTGTCGAAAACCTCGTAGGTAAGGTTCACGTATTGGACGTACTGCATCGTGCCCGGCGCGCCGTCATTGTCCGGCGGCATGCAGTTGCAGAAGAAATTGTCGCCGTAGCCGATGCCGTCGAATTCCACGTTAAAAGGAGGCGTCTGCGCGCTCTGAGCTTGATCGGGGCCTTGCACGACCTGATCGATCGCGTGCTTGTTGTCCCAAGGATGATTCGGATTGTCTTTATTGTCGATCTCGTGCTCTCTGGGCGTGCCGTATTCCGGGAACAGCGGTGCGACTTCGCGCAGCATCGGTCCGGTGTCGTGCTTGTATTCGTTGATGACAACGGGTCCCTTTGTCACCGATTTTGATTGAGAGAATGCCGGCAGCGCCAGACAGAATACCGTCAGGCACGCCACTACCACCGCTGCGCGTTTGATCTTCACGTGTTCCTCCTTCATTTCTTTTCCCCTACCATCTGGGATGGGTCGTAGACGCCTTCCAGTTCCAAAACCAAAACTCCGTCGGCCTCGAGCTTCCCTTCGTACGAGCCGCCGCCTTTAATGCCTTTGAATTTTCCCGTGCCGCGCATCAGGCTCCAGCGCCCGTTGGCGTTTGCCGGACCTTTGTCTCCATCGATATTGCCCATGCTCTGCCATGTCAGCTTTTCGCCGTTGTCGAAAGTGTCGACTTCGAATCCGTGTGTGTGCAGGCGGCCTTCCATTTGTTCCGGGAATTCCACGGCGATTCCTTCTTTGCTCTTGGCCCCCATGACCACCATCGGTTCCGTCCATTGGCAATGGCGCTTGTCCAGGATCAACGCGTGTCCGGGGCGATCTGGCACTTCAATGGAGTAATCCGGAGCAGGTTTAGCGCAGCGAATTTTGCCTTCAACTTTGATCAACTTGGAATTGCCGCTGGACGCTTTTTCTTTATCATCTCGGTTTCTATCCTTATCTTGATCTTGCGCCGCCACGAATACAGAAAGCGCAAAGAGTACGAAAAGCGCACAGCACGGGTTGATTCGGGGCGCGATCTTGCTGGCGTGGAGCATCGATGAAATCGGCCTCACTGCTTCGTTCAAATTTGTAGCATCTGCTGTCATTCAAGAAGCACAGCGGTAGATACAAATTCCGCGCAGTAAACGCGTTCGCATTCCTTTTAAAAAACCCTGAGCATGGGCGGGACTTAGGGGGAACTACTAGTGCTTGTAGTTTATACAACGGTGTTCAGGAGAAAGTCAAAGAAAAATGTCGCTTCAGGCGATTGCAGCAATGCGGTAATCTGTTGCACTTTGGCGCGCCTGCCGTACTGAGAGTTTTGACCCAATGCCGCGTTCTCAGGCCTGCCGAAACGCCTTATGGGGTGGACATTTTGGCCAGTTTCCACAAATCTTGATGAGGGCAATTGAACGGCCCATCCGCATCAGTTTTTCGACCAGGGCGGAGCCACGCCGGTCATGCGCGCGTAAGCGACCAGTTGGCCCATGTGCTCGTTGGCGTGGACGAGAATGCGAAGATACATTCCCTCCACCGTAGCATCCCGATCGGCAATGTGGACTTTCCGTTTCAGATCGCTGGGCTTGGCAGCCAGGTGCGCCTCTTGGACGGCCTCAAGCGACCGTTTCAGCCACGCAATCACTTCGCGCTTCGACGTCACCGACTTCTCCATGCCGTCTTTCAGGTCGGAGGGCATTTTCGGTCCGGTCACGCTTAAGAGGTAGAAGTTCGCATTCACGATATGCATGTAGACTTCGCTCGTGGAACGGACTCCAGGCGCGGGCCGCCACCCGAATTTATCCGCCGGCGTGGCTTCGGCCAGAGCTACCAGTTGCTGCGACACATGCGTCCACTCTCCGTCATATCCCTGCCAGAGGCCTTCGGGATAGGACTCGGCGAACGCGAGGGCAGATAAAAGCGTGGTGGCGATCAAGAAAAACAGCAGTAACAAGGAATGCTGGAGAAATGTTTTCATGCTTCAGCTCCACTTGATCTGATCAGGATATTAGGTGTCGAAAGTGATTGTCTCAGACAATGCAACGCGCCCGTGAAGTTTACCTCATTAGTAGAGCGGATGCCCTTTGCCCGCTCGACCCTTCTTTTCCGGTAGAGTAAGGAGTTGCTGAATCAATGGAGAGCGAAGATCACCTCAGGCGTGAACATCCGGCTGGCGCTGTTTTTATTGCTTTTCACGACGATTGCGCCCGTTTCCGCCTGGAGTCGCTCTCGCCCCAACCCCGACCAGCACTCCGATGTGAGCGATCCCGCCTACGTGGCAGCGCTCGCCACCGCTAACCATTTTCTGCACGCCTGGCAGACTGCCGATGTAGAAGCCGGAATGGTGCTGCTCAGCGACCACATCCGGCACTCGCAGAATGCCGACGAGGTGGAAGCGTTTTTCTCCGGCGCTCGCTCCGGCACTCACTTCAACGATCGCGCCTTCGAGATCACACGTGGTCACGGGCACGGTGGCCGTTACAATTTTCCGGTCGTTCTGGTCACCACTCAAGGTTCGCACGTCAGACGCAAATTTTCCGAAGTGACCGTGCTTAATAACGGCATGAACGACTGGGTGGTGGAGAAACTTCCTTAGCGAACGTGTAGCTCGGTCTCAGCACTCGAACCGTGTTCGGAGTAGTCGGTCACTCTGATTTCACAGTGTGAAAGGCTGTGAAGAGGATCGTTTACCTTTCTTCTTTTTCCTCTCTGTAGCCAGCTTCGCCTCGGCCGCGAGGCTTTCTCTTTCGTACATGGATAAAAAGTTGGAATAATCGAGAATGTTCGTAGATGCTGGCAGTTCTGCCGGCTTTGAGGGCGTAACATTCTTCTTGGATTGCTTTACCGTCTTCATCTGCTGGCAGCACCTTACAATGGCGATGAGTTTTCCGCAAAGCAAACATGCCGGAAGTTCTTTCATGGCGCAACGAGGCGGAGCAACATCCTAACTCAGTAAATTCACCCCGGTCTGTCCGGAGGCGTACATTACAGAGTTTGATATTCCTGTAAAGAATCGCCTAATGCTAAATCTCGCTGACCTGCGACTGTGATCGATAGTGGCTGAAATTCAGCCACTACCCTGTGATCGGCAAGCTTGCGATTGCGGCTCACGGGGCGTAATCTGCTGAGTTCCACCACATTTGACTATCGAAAACATCAACAGACTGCCTCATTTCCCTGGACGGCCAAATTCGACTACCAGGTTGATTCCTGTTTGCAGGAGTGTGCATTTATGAAACGTATTCACAAAGTTGCTGTGCTGGGCGCGGGCACGATGGGCGCCCGGATCGCCGCTCATTTCGCTAACGCAGGAGTGCCTTCATTGCTGCTCGACATAGTTCCTCCTGATGCCGATGGTCCAGCACGCAATAAAATCTCCGCTGCCGGTCTCGAAGGCGCGCGAAAATCTAAACCCGCGGCATTTTTTGAGGCTTCGCTGGCGCGCCTGGTCAGCGTCGGAAATTTCGACGATGACTTGAAAAAATTGGCCGACGTCGATTGGGTCATCGAGGCTATTGTCGAAAATCTTGAGATCAAACGCTCGCTGCTGAAGCGAGTGGAAGCAATCCGCAAGCCGGGCACGATCATTACCACGAACACCAGCGGGCTTCCGATCGCAAAAATTGCCGAAGGATTTTCCGACGACTTTCGGCGCTCATGGTTCGGCACGCATTTTTTTAATCCGCCGCGCTATATGCGGCTGCTCGAGTTGATTCCAACTCCCGAAGCTGACCCGGCGCTGATCGCAGCAGTCTCCAACTTCTGCGACGCGCAACTGGGCAAGGGCGTGGTGTTGGCCAAGGATACTCCCAACTTTATCGGCAATCGCATCGGCATTTTTTCCATGCTCAACGTCATGCGCCTGATGCAGGAGATGGATTTCAGCGTCGAAGAAATCGATGCACTCGCAGGGCAAGCGGTAGGATGGCCGCGCTCGGCCACGTTCCGCACCACGGACCTGGTGGGCCTCGACATTGTCGGCCACGTGGTCGCAAACATGACCACGAACGTGCGCGACGAACGCAGCGATCTGAAGATTCCCGATTTCTTTCGCCACATGCTGGACCGCAAATGGCTGGGCGACAAAACGAAGGGTGGTTTCTACAAGAAGAGTGCAGGGCGGCCGTCCTTATCCGCCGAACCGGGCAAAGAAAAAAAAGAGGAGCGCCTGGCCCTCGACTGGAAGACTCTGGAATATCATCCGCAGCAGAAACCGAAATTTGCCGCGCTCGACATGGCAAAAAATGTCGAGGACACGGCAGCGCGAGTCCGTATGTTGCTCGGCATGGACGGAGCCGGCGGCGCGCCGCAAAAGGCGGACAAGGCTGGCGCTTTTCTGTGGGCGGCGCTCTCTGACTTGTGGACCTACTCGGCCAATCGCATTCCTGAAATTTCCGATTCGGTAGTGGAGATCGACCGCGCCATGCGCCTCGGCTTTAACTGGGAGCTAGGCCCCTTTGAGCTGTGGGACGCGGCAGGCGTCGAAGCCACGGTGGCGCGCATGAAGAAGGAGGGCCGTCCAGTCGCGGCCAACGTTGAGAAGTTGCTCGCCTCCGACTCGAAGTCCTGGTACGAAAGCGATCCCAAGACCACGTCAGGCCGGGCATATTTTGATTTGGATCACGGCGGCTTCAAGCCGGTCGATGTGCCAGCGGGCGTTTGGTCGGTTGCCGTGGCGAAGAAATCCAACTACGTGGTCAAGAAAAATTCCGGCGCATCGCTGGTTGACCTGGGCGATGGCGTCGCTTGCATCGAGTTCCACTCCAAGATGAATTCGCTCGGCGCCGACATCATCTCGCTCATCCTGCAGACGCTGAAGCCGGGGGGAGCGGGCGATGCCTTCGACGCCTTTGTCATCACCAATGACGCGCAGAATTTTTCCGTCGGCGCGAACCTGATGTTGCTGCTCATGTCGATTCAGGAACAGGAGTGGGATGACATTGACCTGGCCATCCGGCAATTTCAGGGCATGACCCAGGCCATCAAATTTTCGCCGAAGCCGGTCGTCATCTCGCCCTTTGGAATGGCGCTCGGCGGCGGATGCGAAGTTTCTCTGCACGCGGCCGCTCGCCAGCCCCACGCCGAACTTTATATGGGATTGGTCGAGGTCGGAGTTGGCCTGCTTCCCGGCGGGGGCGGCTGCAAAGAAATGTTGCTGCGCGCGGTCGACAGCGCAACCTCGATTCGTCCCGAGGGTCGCGGCGAGTCCGTCGAATTGATGGAGGCCATGAAGAAGGCCTTCGAAACCGTCGCGACCGCAAAGGTCTCGACGTCGGCCGAAGAGGCTCGAGGACTCGGGTTCCTCTCCAGTTCCGATCGCATCACCATGAATCGTGAGCGAGTGCTCTCCGACTCCAAAGCGCGCGCGCTGGAATTAGTGAAGGCCGGATATGAGCCCCCGATCATGCGCACGAATATTCCGGCTCCGGGCGAGAATCTTTTTGCCGCCCTCAAAATGGGCGCTTACCTGATGCGGCAAGGCGAGTTCATCAGCGATCACGAATTGAAGCTGGCTACAAAAATCGCGGAAGTGCTGTGCGGCGGCAACGTCACCCCCGGCACGCCCGTCAGCGAGCAGTATGTGCTCGATCTGGAGCGCGAAGGCTTCAAGTCGCTCTGCGGCGAAAAGAAAACGCAGGAGCGCATTCAATTCACGCTGAAAACGGGTAAGACGCTGCGAAATTAATGATTTAGTACATGGTGTTGTATCTGTGCCAACACGTATTGACATTACATGTAAGTTTACATAGCATATTGATGTGAGGTGATATCATGGCGTATGTTGAACCGACCACTGTTTGGGCTCCAAAGGCCTCGATTCGTTCGGTGGCAGTGCTCTACAACTCTACACCCGGTGGACCAGGGGGCTGGTCGGTTGCACGCATCAACTGGGAGAACGAAGAAAGAATCGGGATCCGCTGGAATGGTGGCGATGGCCGCGGAGTAGGAACCCCCCAGTCGCGAGGCAATGCGACTTGGTTCATCCTGCCCGAAGAATTGAACGAAGTGATACTGAACAAGATTGACGATCTCACGATGAACGGTCCGGGTGGATTGATCGAGGGCTACCGGGCGATGGCAGACGATGCCGCAGGCGAGCGAGAAGCAAAAGAGTGGGCGGAGGGTCTGATCGGCGATGCATCCGCGCAGGGGTGAGGTTTGGTGGGTGTCGTTCGATCCGTCAGTCGGTGGGGAGATTCGCAAGACTCGCCCCGCCATAATTCTCAGTAACAACGCCGCGAACGCCGCTTTAAACCGCGTGATCGTCGTCCCGCTGACCAGTCAAGTTGAGAGACTCCATCCCGGCGAAGCCTTGGTCACTCTCAACGGCAAGCAGAATAAGGCTAAAGCCGACCAGATCGCGACTGCGGCTAAGGAAAGACTTCGCGACCAGATAGGGACTCTTTCTTCAACCGATATGTTGGCAGTAGAAAGGGCCGTGCTTCTTCAGTTGGGCATTCGTTAATCTATTTCGACAGCGCCCGATCCAGCGAGAACGCGCCCGCCCCACGCAACACCAGCGCCGCGGCAATGGCGATTGTCAGCAGGTGATACTCGATTCCTTCACCCTTCTGGCTGCCATACCAGTTCATGAAGAATCCGTTGGGCAGGTGAACGATAAAGATGGCTCCAATCATGTCGCCGGCAATTCCCAGGGCGGCGACGCGGGTGAGCAATCCGAAAATCAGCCCCAGCCCGCCAAAGAACTCGGCGCAGATCACCAGGAACGCGATGGGCGACGGAATTCCGATGTGCCCAAAGAACCCTACGGTGGCGTGAAACCCGTAGCCGCCAAACCAGCCCAGCATTTTCTGCGCGCCATGGGCGAAGAACACCACTCCCAGAACCACTCGCACGATAGTCAGCGCCACGTCGTTGGTCGTACTCATCAGCCGCTTCATTTCATTCCTCCTGCAGAGATCGGGTTGACCCCGTCTTGACGTTCTGTCCGTACAATCGTCGTTATAACGACATTTCTTTCGATTTTGACTTGTGGCGCTCGGATTCTTTTTCTAAATCGAGAGTTAGTTGGCCCGGCGTACTTGCCACCTCGCGACATATCCGGTGTCTTCTTCCGCCCGGCGTATAATTTCACAAACCATATTCCGCGAAGGATGGTACACACGAAAATGTCCGCAGGCAATAGTGGTGTCAACAACGGCGTCAACGGCAACGGCAAGGACTTGGATGCAGTCCTGAAACCGCGGGCAGAGTGGCTGGCGCGGCGCAAGGCCGAAAACAAAGACGGCAACTTCTCCCAGATGCACTATGCCCGCGCCGGTGCGATCACAGGTTCAATTACTGACGAAATGCGCTACGTCGCGCATCGCGAAAAGATCGCGCCCGAACTGGTGCGCGATGAAGTCGCTCGCGGACGCATGATCATTCCCGCGAACATCAACCATCCCGAACTCGAGCCCATGGCGATCGGCGTCGAATCACTCTGCAAAATCAACGCCAACATCGGCAACTCGGCGGTCACATCGAACGTTGACGAAGAACTGAAAAAGCTGCACACCGCCGTTCATTACGGCGCCGACACGGTGATGGACCTCTCGACCGGCGGCGACATTCACACCATTCGCGAGGCGATCATCCGCCACTCGCCGGTTCCCATCGGCACCGTGCCGATCTACGAAGCCATATCGCGCGTCAAGCGCGTCGAAGATCTCACCGCCAGCGTGATGCTCGAAGTGATCGAAGAGCAGGCGCAGCAAGGGGTGGATTACATGACCATCCATGCCGGCGTGCTGATTCAGTATGTGCCGATGGTTTCGAAGCGCATCACCGGAATCGTCAGCCGCGGCGGCGCCATTCTGGCGCAATGGATGACGCTTCACCACAAGCAGAATTTTCTCTACGAATGCTTCGAGGACATCTGCAAGATTTTCGCCAAGTACGATGTCAGCTTTTCCCTGGGAGACGGTCTCCGCCCCGGCTGCCTGGCCGACGCCAGCGACGAAGCGCAATTCGCCGAACTGAAGACCCTGGGCGAACTGACCCGCATTGCATGGAAGCACGACGTGCAGGTCATGATCGAGGGCCCCGGCCACATTCCGATGCACAAGATCAAAGAGCAGGTGGAAAAAGAGAACGAATGGTGCGACGAAGCTCCGTTCTACACCTTGGGCCCGCTGGTCACCGACATCGCACCCGGCTACGACCACATCACATCGGCCATAGGAGCGGCGATGATTGGATGGTACGGCGCGTCGATGCTGTGTTATGTAACTCCGAAAGAGCACTTAGGCCTGCCTAACGAAAAAGACGTGAAAGACGGAATCATCGCCTACAAGATTGCCGCCCACGCTGCCGATGTGGCCCGCCAGCGTCCCGGAGTCCGCGACCGCGACGATGCTCTGAGTTATGCCCGCTATAAATTCGATTGGGAGAAACAGTTTGAGTTATCCCTGGATCCCGAGACGGCGCGGGCCATGCACGATGAGACTTTGCCCGAAGAGGGATATAAGACAGCAGCTTTCTGCTCCATGTGCGGCCCTAAGTTCTGCTCGATGAATTACTCCAGCAAAGTGGACGAATATAACAAGCAGGTGCACGGCCTGGAAAAGAAAGATTACTCGGAATTGGTGGAGAAGCTGGTCACCATTAAGTAAGTCGTTGGTGCCCCACACATTCGAGTTCTGTGCGAATGTGTGGGTGCATGCTGCCCAACGCTCAAGTAGCATTACGAGCTCTGTCGCAATCTCTCGCTGACGCGCTTCTGGATCCGTCGTTCCTCATCCAATAAATCATGCCCACCAACGCCGGAGGAACCGTCAGAAAAGCCAGCGAGCCCGACCTGCAAGTCGGAGTGATCTGCGCCGACCGCGATGGCAATCGTATCCGCATCGACCGCGTGGATCGGGAAGCAGGAGAGCTTGCCTATCATTTTCTAAATGACGAATTGCGCGTGCAGGAAGGCGTGCAGGAGTGCGCCGTCGCGAACTTCCTGGCAGAAGGCTGGTACATAGCATCGCCCGGAAAATCTTTGTAGCATCCGTCACGACTTTCAAAATCCCATGATGTTATAACCGCAGTCCACGTAGATGACCTCGCCGGTAATGCCCGAGCTGGCGTCGGAGGCGAGAAAAACGCCCGTGCTGCCGACCTCGCTGACCTCGACATTACGACCCAGCGGGGCGCGCTCGGCATGTGAGCGCAGCATGTCTCCCAGGCCCGAAATGCCGCGCGCGGCAAGCGTTTTGATCGGCCCGGCCGAGATTGCATTGATGCGAATCTTCTTCCGGCCCAAATCCTGCGCCAGGTAGCGAACCGTGCATTCCAGAGCGGCCTTGGCCACGCCCATGACGTTGTAGTGGGGTACAACTTTTTCCGCGCCATAGTAAGTCATGGTCACGACGCTGCCGCCGTCTTCCATGAGGGGCGCGGCGGCCCGGCAAACCGCGATCAACGAATACACGCTGACGTCGTGCGCCATGCGAAATCCCTCTCGCGTCGTGTTGACGAAGTCGCCCTTTAATTCCTCTGCCGGAGCGAAGGCCACGCTATGCACTAGGGCGTGCAGTTTGCCATAGCGTGCCTTGAGTTTTTCAAAGAGCTGCATGATTTGCTCGTCGGAAGATACGTCGCACATGAAAGCTTCCGCGCCCGGCAGCGAGAGGATCAGGTCTTTGGCCTCCATCTCCATGCGCTCGTTCTGATAAGTAATGGCGAGCTGAACCCCGGCCCCGTGCAATCCCTGGGCAATGGCCCAGGCAATCGAGCGCTTGTTAGCTACGCCGAAGACGACCGCTGTTTTGCCTTTCAAGTCCTCAAACATGAATAAGAGCTCCTGTGCGAAAAAGAAGAATAACAGGTGTGTAGGGCGGAAACTCCTGTCCGCCGCCTTTGACTTAGATTCTTACGTCGGTACTAAAACTCAAGATCAACATCAAGACCAACGTAAGCGGACAAGAGTGTCCGCCCTACAAGCCTAATCAGCCACCGCCACCACCGCCTTCTGCGTCCGAACCGGCCAACAGGCGCTGCCAATGGCGACTGCGTACACCGCGGCGATGACCCCGAATCCCGCCGCCAGACTGATCCGCGAGGCGATCCATCCCACTCCCAGGCCAAGCGCTATTTGCAGAAACGTGCCAAAGAAATTAAAAGAATTCTGCACTCGTCCCATGAAGTGCGGAGGCACCTGCTCCATCAGGCTGGTATTCATGGCGACGCCACTGACGCCACGCGCCGATCCCATCAGTCCATAGAGCAGCACCGCCAGAGCGAGCCACGGAGAAAACGGAGCCAGCGCCATGCTCAGCGTCAGCAGCAACATGGAGAGCGCAATCGAAATGCGAGCGCCCGCGCGCCGAATCAGCGCGGGAGTATACAGCGCGCTGACGAACGCTCCCACGCCCCAGCCGCCATTCAGCCATCCATAGCCGATGGCGCCGGCGTGAAAAATACGGTCGCTCAGCGGAGCCGTTACCACCACGCCCGTCATCATCGCGCCCAGGAACAAAGCCCAGCTTATTCCCAGGAACATAACGCTGCGATGGCCGCGCAGAAAGACGAGCCCTTCGCGCATCTCGCGCAGGAAGCGGCCCACCGCTGTTTCCGCCGCCTCGAGATCGTGCCGCAACTCGACGGCTCGCGGCACCACGTGCCGCCCTTGCCGCACCGCGAAGTAGCAGGAAAACGAAACGACGTAAGTGCTCACGTCGATGAGCAGCACTCCGCCGAGGCCGATATGTTCATAGACAAATCCCACCAGCGCGCCGGCAATCAGCCATCCTCCCTGCACTCCCGCCATCAAGAATGTATTCGAATGGACGAACGCGCCCTCGGGAGTCAGTTCCTGAATCAGCGCTGTGATCGTTGGCCAGAACATCCAGAAGCCGGCCGCTACCAGCGTGTTCATCAGGTAGAGTTCCCACACCTGCACGCGATGAAGAAAGGCCAGCACCATGACCACAAAAATCACGACGGCGCGCAGAGCATCCAGCCACATCACCAGCCGCCGCCGGTCTTCGCGGTCGATAATCACTCCGGTGAAGGGAAGCATCAGCATGGCCGGAATCGTCTGCAGCGCGGCAAACGTTCCCAGGGCCATCTCGGAGTGAGTGCGCTGCAAGATCGTCCAGGCGACCGCAGCGGAGTTCATCCCGCTCCCCACCATGGAGATGACATTCGCCGCAAACACAAACCGCAGCGAGCGTTTTTGCAGGATCGAACGCATGTTTCGAATCTAACATGGAGCGTCGTCGGGGTTTGCAGTCTCTGCTGTTCCTCTCCGCTGGAGTTTTCTTTGTCTCGATTTCCGGGAAGCTAGGCGCCTGCTACCCATTCTTTAACGAGATCGTCCAAAAGATCGGGTCTTCAAGACATATCGCAAGCGCGACCTAAAGGATGTCCAGATCATGCTGAAGCCAAGAATTTATTACTGCGCGGTCATGGTGCTCGTCTCCACTAGCCTTCTTGCCGAGACGCGAAGCGTTCAGACCTTTCCTCTTCGCGACACGGCCGGTCTTATCGCCCCCAAGGTGAAGGCCGATGCGGTGAAGTATCTGGGGCGCCAATCCGTCCGCATCACCATGGACGGCGATGACCGCGACGGCCTCGCGCTTCTGCCCGGAACCGACTTCCAGGATGGCGTGATCGAGGCGGATATCGCGCTGAAGGTCGATGTCCCGCCGGGTGTCAGGTATCCGGGCTTCGTCGGAATTGCCTTTCGCGTCCGGCCTGATGCATCGCACTACGAGCTGTTCTACCTGAGGCCGGGAAACTCCGATGCCCCGGATCAGGCGATGCGCAACCATTCCGTCCAATATGTCTCCGCGCCTGACTTCGGATGGTATCGCCTGCGCCGCGAGTGGCCCGAGGTCTACGAGTCTCATGCGGACCTCGCAATGGAGACTTGGACGAAGGTGCGCATCGATGTGGCGGGCCGCAGCGCGAAGCTCTTTCTCAACGGTTCGTCCAAGCCAAGCCTTGTGGTCGATGGTCTGAAGGGCGAAGACTTGCATGGCGCCGTGGGCCTGTGGAGCTTCACCGACGAGGAGGCTTATTTTTCCAATGTGCGGATCACTCCCGCTCCGCCGCAGAACCTGGAAAACGCGTCCGACATCGCCGGCTCGTGGGACATGGTCTATAAAAACGACGTCGCCGGAATGGCCGCATCCATGGAATTGCATCGCGACGGAAACGAGGTGACCGGGATCTGGTCTGGCCCACTAGGCGAAAACCGCGCCGTCACCGGCACGTGGCGAAACGGCTACGTCGAACTCTCATTCCCCTGCGAATGGCCGAAAGACAGCCGCAAAGGAACCCCCGGCCCAGCGAATGCGTTCCTGGCCGGTTGGATCGACGGCGACTCCGGCAAGGGCCGGATGCGCGTGGAAGGACGCTCCGACGGCTCATGGGTGGCAAAACGGAAAGTCGATGCTGCTAGTCGGCAGCCAGATTGATGTCGCACGCGCTGCCCTACTTCAGCCCTTTCACCACGTAAGCCTCCGACAGTATTCTCGTATAGACGTAAGCGTAGGCGGTCCCATCGCTCGACAGACGGGGAAACCCCACCGACGAAACTCCGGCGCCGGTTTCTTCGCCAAAGGTTTTCCACGGATCTTTTTTGCCGGTCTTTATATTTACGCGAAACACCTTTACCGATCTGATCGCCACCGCGCCCCGCCGGCTCGGAACTACATAAACTGTCTCGCCGTCGGGCGCCCAGGCAATGATCGAGTCGTTTGCGTCGATGCCCTGAATCGGCTGCAGGCCGCTGCCATCCAGCGGCCAGATTCCCCGCTTCCCATCCGCGGCGCGGGCCATGAGGCTCTTTCCATCCGGCGAGATCAGCCCCGTGGTCACACCCTCCGGCGTGATCGGCTTGGAATCTCCACTAGCAATATCGATCAAGTAACTTCGCCCGGCATGTCCCGCTTCAATGCCGAAGGCCAGCAAATGCTTGCCATCCGGGAAAAAACGCACTGCGCCATAACTCACCCCATCGTGCGTCAGCACCTTGGGTTCTCCCGCGCCCGTCGGCACTAAGCTGAGCTGCCCGCCCTTCGCAGGCTTGGTGATCACCCATTTGCCATCGGGAGAAATCGCGCCCGCCACGCCTTCGCCGATGCGCGCGGGAGGCGAGCCATCCGTGTCGCGCAGAAACACGGTGTAATTCGGACCGCCGCCATCCCCTTCTTCTTCGAACAAAATCTTCTTGCCGTCGTGGCTGATGTCGCGCAACTCTGACCACCCAAACCATCCCAGTTCGTGCTCTTCTTTTCCGCCCGGCTCCATGCCGCGGATTCCCAGGCGCTCGTGATTGGTCACGGTCAGCACCATGCCGTTGCGCATGTCTTCGATCCACATGCCGCCGGGCACGTTGGTGATAGTTCGCTCCTTGCCGGAAAGCGTTACCGCTCGCGGATTCGCGCCGATGCCAGATTTTGTGCAAGTAAACCAGATTTCATCGCCGTCCGGGGACCACAGGATTCCCTGCAGCGACGTCCATCCCGAGGATAATTTTCTTTCTTTGCCGTTGCCGTCCGCCGCAATCACGGCCAGCGATCCCTCATCGTCTCCCGATATATTTTCGTGATCGGCAAAGGCGATCCACTTGCCATCGGGAGAAATTTTCGGATGGCTGATCCAGTTGATGCCATCCAGCAGAACCTTACCTGCGGGATATTCCAGCCGCCAATGGCCATTCTCGGGAACATAACGCACCACGGCCATGCTGTCGCTGTTCGTCGCCCAGTCGGCGTCCTGCACGTTCTCCAGCACCTCGCGCGGCGTGCCTCCACTCAACGGAACCCGCGCCAGCGTGCCGCCGCGAGCGTATCCACCGTAATTGCGCGTGTTGATGCGGATGGCCATCTCGCCGCCCTTCGATATCGAAAGGATCTCCGCATCTTTGATCCCGAGTTCGCGCGAACCGGGATCATCCAGCCGCGACATGTAAAGCTGTTCGTCGCCGCCCTCCCAGGCAGCGCTGTAAACCATGCTGCCGTCAGGCGTGAACCGGGCATTGCCAATCCGGCCGGTGCGGAAGGTAATCTGCTGATACTCCGCCTCCGTCGCATGCGCGCCCGCTTTGCCCATCCACCAGCCGAGCGCGAATATCAAGCCGGCGGCAACCAGTCCGCCCGCCAGCGCCAGCAGAATCCGATTCCGTGGTGCTGCTTTTCGAATGGCGCCGCTAATCCCGCTCCCTGTTACCGCCGCGCGGGCGCCGGTGCCCGGCAGCCCCGACAGATGTTCCAGATCAAAGGCAATGTCGCTCGCGGAATGAAAGCGGCCCTCGGGATTTTTCTCCAGGCAATGCTGCACGATGCGTTCAAGCGCCGGAGAAACGTTGCGGTTCGTCTCGCTCAGTTCGGGAGGCTCTTCGCGAAGAATGGCGCTCATCGTGTCCGCCGCCGTGTCCCCGTGAAATGCTCGCTTGCCCGACAGTATCTCGTAGAGAATCGCGCCAAAGCTGAAAATGTCAGACCGCGGATCGAGCCCCAGGCCGCGCACTTGCTCCGGCGACATGTAGCCGGCCGTGCCCATCACCAATCCTGCCTCGGTGCCATGATGGGTCGCGGTCGGCATCGCCGCATTCGAACCCGAGCCCGACCCCAGATCCGGCTGCGTCAGCTTGGCGAGCCCGAAGTCGAGAATCTTGACGCGCCCATCTTTCGTGATGAATAAATTCTCCGGCTTAAGGTCGCGGTGGATGATCCCCTTCTCATGCGCCGCCGCCAGTCCATGTGCGATCTGCATGGCATAGTCCAGTGCCTTGCGAGCCGGAACCGGTCCGCTGCGCAACCGCTCGCGCAACGTCTCGCCCTCGAGCAACTCGGAGACGACATAAGGCGAGCCCTCGCTTGTGCCAATATCAAATACCGCCAGAATGTTGGGATGATTGAGCGCGGCCGTCGCCAAAGCCTCCTGCTCAAACCGGCGCATGCGGTCGGCGTCGAGAGAAAGCGCTGCGGGCAGGACTTTGATGGCAACTTCGCGGCGAAGACGGGAATCGCGGGCGCGATAAACCTCGCCCATTCCGCCCGCTCCTAAAAGCGAAACAATTTCATACGGCCCAAGTTTGGTGCCAGAGGTCAGGTTCATCAGTGGCCGGAATTATAAACCAGAAGCCGCTTCTCAGCTCCGATTGCTCGTTCGGCAAGTTTCATCTTGACGCGGCGTTATGGCTGCGGAAAAATGCTTCCGCTCAGCCGTCTGCCACTTTGCCGGACGTACTTTTTCTCGGCACTGAAGACGGCCTGTGGGGACTGGCCGGAAGCCGCACATTCCTGCCGTTGCGAAACCTGAACGCTAGATCCAGGAGAAAAAGGAGAAGCACACATGAACTTCCACAAGTCTTGTTTGGCTGTAATACTCTTCGCCACCATGATTGCGGCCAGCTCTGCCTCCGCCGCCAGTTGCTCCAACGCCAACCTCAGTGGAACATACGGATACCTCATCGCGGGCCAGGCGCTTTATGACAACTGGGTAGTACCCGGAGACGCCATCGGTCAGCTCACCTTCGATGGAAATGGGAACCTGACCGCCGCAACGGAGACGGAGAGCTTTGATGGAACAATCCAGGGTCCCTTCGCGGGCAGCGGAACATATTCCGTTGCTTCAAACTGCACCGGGACGTTCACGATTACTCAGGACGGCCTAGTCGTCAACTTTGCCCTCGACCATGGCAATAACCAATTCCAAGCGATTTTCGCAGCCGCCGGAACGATTTATCCCGGCTTTGCCGCCACGCAGGGAAATGCCACCTGTGGCGTGAGCGCAGCAACGAAGATTGTCGCGGTGAATCTGCTGGGGACGATTAACAGCATCGGTCCAGTTTCGGTTGTGGGCCAGCTGGCGCTGAAAAACGGCAACATCACCGGCAGCGGAACTTCAAGTCTGAATGGGACGATCACGGCGGGTTCCATCTCGGGCAGCTATACGGAAAACCCCGACTGCACCGGAACCTTGCAGATCACTCCTCCGGGGTCCACGAGCGCGTTGAACTTTACTTCGGTCGTGGTCGCCGCCAACAGGGTCCTCCTGATGGAAACAGACTCCGGTGCCACCGTCTCGGGAACCCTGCAGCATCGATAAACCTGACCGTCGGGTGCCCCACTCAATCCCGGTTTTGGCTTGAGTGGTATCGATCTAGTTTTCACTCTCCACCGGCGGCGCCTTCGGAGCCCGCAGCGCCTTTGCCGGCTTTCCTGGTTTTGCCGGAGGAGTGGGCGGAACCGGTGGCTCGACCGTTACCACCACGCCCTTGCGAATTTCAATCGTCCCCTTGTCGCAATTCAACGCCAGTCGCGGACCATTCGCTCCTATCGAACCGCTGGCGCTCGACTGGTTGTTGCGATTATCGACTTTGATCTCCTCGAACTCGCTCTCGATCTCGCCCTCGTGCGTGCGCGCCTCCACCTTCACCGGCGTGTTCGGAGGAATCGAAACCTGCACGTCGCCCTTACGATTATCGATTTGAATATTCCCCGGCTTAAACAATCCCACCTCGACTGTCCCGCTCGAATCTTCCAGCCGCAGGTCCCCCGACAAGCCCTCCAGCGCAATGTCTTTGGAGCGCGTGGTCAGACGCATTGGCCCGATGAGCGAGTCGGCGCGCAGGTCGCCGGAATCCAGATCGAGCCGGCCATCCAGCCGCGAAAACTCCATGTCGGTGCGCGACGTGTGGACGCCAACCGTTTTGCTCACCCGCACCAGCCGCAGGCTCTCGTGGAAATCTCCCCGCAACTGCACCGAGCCCTCCACATCTTCGGCCGCCAGTTCGTTCGCATTCCCGGCAATCGTCACATCGCCTTTTACGTGCTGCATCCGCGCCGAACTGCCATCCAGGGCTAAAGAGATGTTGCCCGTCTGGTCGGTGACATTCACCTCGCCGCGACGATGCGTGATCTCCACGCTGCCGGTCATGCCCGCAATCGTGATGTCTCCGCGGCTCGAATTGATGACCAGGTTCGTATTCGCAGGCACAGTAATATCCAGATCGGTGGTCACGCCCTTGTCGCCTGCTCCCTGCGTGTTGGCATTGAGCAGCACGGCCTTGTTTTCCGTGGTAAACACCGGATCGGTCTTCGAGTTGTAATGGTCGGCATCCGACTGGTTGTCGGCGTGAACTTTCTTGCGCCACGAAACTTGCAGCTTTTTCGCGCCCGACTTTTCATCCGCCGCGTTGATCGTGATCGTTCCGCGCTCGTCGTTGATGCGCAGCGTAGTTGTGTTGGCCGGAATGTCCGGGTTGAGATCGCCGTTGTAGTTGAAGGTGGAGCCGCCAAAAATTTCATCCAGTCCTTCATCATCGCCAATCTGGATGTTGTGGCCGAGGTTCTTCCAGTCGACGCGCGAGGCCTGGGTGGCGATCAATCCAGCCATGACCAGAAACACGATCATGAACACGCCACCCACCCCGATGCCGCGCGTGGGCTGGCCATAGCGCTTGGCCTGTTCGTACTCGACTAGCTTCAGCAGGCCCCACAAAATCAGCAGCGCCGGCCAGAAGCGTGCGAACAGCGCCAAAAGGTGGTGAAGTTGCATCATCCCCATGGTCGCCATGAGCAAGAGCAGTCCCATCAGAATGAGCACGACGGGCCCGGCAATCGAGCGATGCGGAAGACGCGGTGGTGGCGGCGTCATGATCGGCGGAGGCATATTCGGGCTAGCCATGGTTCACCTCACTAGGATTCACTCCACCAGTCGGAGGCATGGGCGGCGCTGGCGGTTCAGGCGGTGCCGGAGGAGTCGGCCCTCCCGCCGTTGGTGTATTGCCACCCCTCATATTGAATGGAATATGTCCTTCCAAAGATGCGCTTCCCTGCAGCAATTTCACTCCTCCAATTACCAGCAGAATTACCGGCCAGGTATGGCCGAATTCCGCAATATTCAAGTTTTCGAACAGGAACAAAATCCCAAGGATGGTCACGATCGCCGGCCCCATGATCCGCCGCATGCGGCAGCGCGCGCAAGGGCAGCAGCCTGCCGCCACCACGAAATCCTGCGCGCCAACCGGAAAGCCCTTCCTCGCCATCTTCTCGCGCACGCGTTCAGGGTCTCTCGCTCCCATCAATCCCAAGTTGCGGGCAAACATCCAGCCGCCGATGCCAATTAAAAACACTGGCCAGAAGCGGTCCACGTTAACGCCGACGCCCATCGTATGCAGCAGAAACAACACGCCGAGCAAGATGAGCACGATCGCGCCCATCGGAATTCTGTTGGTCTCGATCCTCGTTCCGCCGCCAAAAGTAGCCGCCAGGCCAAACGGATCGGGCACCGGCTGCGCCATCTGGATCGCCCTCGCCGAGCGCACCGCATCGAAGATCTGGTAAATGTAAAAGAAGCTGACAGCGATGCCGCAGATAACCCCGAGTGCTTCCGCGTGGGGGCGGTCGCTGGCGCTGATTCCGGCGATCAGCAACCCAAAGACAACCAGATGCGCCAGCCCTTTGGCATATTGCCCGGTATAAACCGCGCCGACTCCGAAAGGAAAGAATCCGGCCAGAATTCCCGCCACCGTTGGATTCGGCCCACCGCCGCTCCCCACCGGTGCTGCCGGAGGCCGCTGCCCGTAGCCGGCAGGCGCAAAAGCTGCCGGAGCCACGCCCGGAGCCACGCCGCCCGGCACGAACCCCGCAGCTGGCGCCGACGAGGTTGTCGGCACTCCTTCCATCTTCGCTCCCAGGCAATCCTCGCAATAGATCACGCCCCGCACGGGACGTGTACAATTCGCGCACAGCGCCTTCCCGCAAGTGCGGCAATAGGCCACTGCTGACGCGTCAGCATGATTGGCGCAATTCATACGAACCTCCGATTCGTGGTCACCGTTACCGCAGGTGGAGCATTCCCTACCCCGCTCCTCACCCCATCCCGCAAATGCGGCGTGATGCGGGCCCCGGTCCGCAGCGCAGCTAAAATCGGCTGGTTGTATTCCTGGGAATAGTTACGATCCTGTCTCTGGTCTGGTTGCCCACTCGTATCATTTTTCCGATTAGTCTTGTCCTCCACGGGAGCGGTCTCGGCCGGAACATTAGTCCGCTTCAGCTCTCGCAGCTTCGATTCGATCTCATACACAAAGCGAATATTGTCGTAATACTTCACCACCCTGACCTGCGCGTCGATGTAAGCACGCCGCACCGAGGCCGGTCGCAACGACACATGAGCCAGGTCCGCCGGCTTCACCCCTGCCGCGCTCAGCCCCAGCGAGAAGGAGAAGAAGATCATCCCGAACGACATGACAAAGCGCGGCTGCCGTAAAAAAGCCGTAACGGGAGCAAAGAACGAATCCCACCACTCCCGCACCCGCTCGCCAAAGGGAGTCGTCCGCCCGCCTGCCGCAGCCGCCTCTGACCGCGCACTAAAGACGCCGCTGGTCGCCGCCAGAATGTTATGCACCAGATGCACCGGAGGCTCAACCTCCTCCAGTCCTCGCAGCCACAATCGCCCCGCCTGCACCTCGGCAAACATCGGGCCGCAAACTCCGCAGATCCGCCGATGGGCATCGAAGCTGGCCTTCCGCGCGGCCGTCAGCCCGCCGCCGTCAGGTCCATCGGAGTCGATTGCCTCGCTCAACAAAGCTTCGAACTCGGTGCATTCCATTCCGTGCTTGATTTCTTCCGGCATCACATCACCTGCCTATATGTACGTTGTAGGAGGCGTGCAAGTTCCGCTCGCCCCCGATTAATTCTTGACTTCACGGTTCCCTCCGGAACCCGCAAAGCCGTGGCTATTTCCCGGTAGTCCATGTCCTGCAGGTCGCGCAAAATGACCGCCTCCCGCAACTCGGGAGACAGCTTCTGCAGCGCCGAATGCACCATCTCCCGCGTCTCCCGTGAATGCACTGCCGCATCCGGAGGCGCTCCCCGATCGGCAATCTGCTCGCTGAGCGCCAGAGCATCCTCATGCTCGGCCGGCACAGTATCGAGAGAATCCGTGATTCGGTCGCCCTTGCTTTTCCGAAAATGATCGACGAGAAGATTGCGCGTGATCGTAGTGACCCAGGTCATGAACGCGCCCTTGCCCGAGTCAAAGGTATTCAAGGTGCGGTACATCTTGATAAAGACCTCCTGTGTGAGGTCTTGAGCGTTCTCTGCATCGCCCGCAAACCGGTAGCAGACGTTATAAATCCGCCGGTGATAGCGCTGAACGATCTCCTCCCAAGCCGCGGCATCGCCCGAAATGCAGCGACGGACCAGCAATCCGACAACCTGGGCATCATCCAAAACCGGACTCCGTATACCGCTCAACGTCGCGCTCAACCGCGTCCCGCTAATTGTCACCCTGAGCGAAGCGAAGGACCTATGCAACTCGTCGCGCGCTGCACAGTCCTTAACAGCACACAACAACTACGTTTCTGTAGGAAAGGAAGTTCCCTCGAATCATAAAGCTAGCGATTGTAGCAGGGAAGCGAAGGGGAGATTGAGATCACTCGAACGGATTGGCCACCGTAACCCCGAAATATTTCTTCCCGGCATTGAAATCCTCGGACATGATTCGCGAGCAACCAGTGCGTTCCGCGGCAGCGACGATCATTCCGTCATCCGTAAAGCTTGGGATTTTCCTGGAAGTCTGAGAAGTTCTTGGTGGCGGTAACTGACTGAAAACTTCGCTTATTATTCGCTAACTACATACTATCTAAGATGCTGAAAACACACGTGAAATAAAATGGCCTAAAATGTCCAACTTGCCCGGTAAACATGATATAATGGTCGAGTCGTTAAGCGGGCGCGGATCTGTTCCGCGCCTTTTCTGTTTTCTCCTCCTTTCTGCCTCCCTTGATTGATCTCCGGGCAATGACCAGTTGGTGTGGGGTTACCCCCCCACCCCCCCCTATTCCTGTAAAGTCTTGATAACAAAGGTCGTGGCTTCGAGCTACCACGCCAGAGTATTCATTCTAAGTACTTTATAGCCAAAGTCTTGAATGCATTATACTTAGCTATTAGTCCCCAAAAATGGTTTTGGGGCAGCTTCGAGGGCCGTCTTGGTGGACGACCCTCGAAACTGCCCCAATCAGATCTCCATTATCGCGTGCGACGGGTTTTAAGTCAATGAAATTCGATCACGGGTGGCTTTGCCGTGGAAAAGGTCAAAGGCCCCGCCCAAGCGAAGCTTGGACTGGCCGCCCGCCATTCTGACAAGTCCCTCACTGTGTGTTTTTACGATTCCAGTCTATAATCGCGCCGTCAACTGCAAATGACTGTAGATACCTACAAGCAAGAAGTAAGAGTGAAAGCCGTCCTCGCAGCTTGCAGCCCTGAAACTCGTCGGGTTGCAAGAATGTGGCTTTAGGCGCGGCGAAGACGGGCAGGCATGCGGAGACTCTAGGTTGAGGGAAGGCCTAAAGCTGTGACGAAGCCCCTGTCGTCTTTGTGACGAATTCCCACCCTTGCAAAAAAACGCAAGGGTGGGGCAGCCTCAGCCTCCAAGGGTGGGCCAGCCTCCCCACAACTGCCACTCCTTTAGGCCACGCACCTACGCGAACCGCACTCGCGCATCCGGGCCCTTATCCAAGTGGATGCTCTCAATGAATCGAACGCGTCCCGTCTTCAAGGTCAGAATCACCGACGAGGTTCTGGTTCCTTCGCCGAAGAAGCGGACGCCTTTCAGGAGGGCGCCTTCGGTGACTCCAGTCGCGGCAAAGATCATCTGTTTTCCGGGAGCCAGGTCTTCTGCTTCATAAATTCTGTTCTTGTCTTTGATTCCCATCTTCGCAATACGCTCTTCCAGTTCGGGAGTGTCGATCACCAGCCGGCCTTGCATGTATCCATTCAGGCAGCGGATGGCAGCCGCGGTAATCACGCCCTCGGGCGCGCCGCCCGATCCCATGACCGCGTGTACGCCGGTTCCCATCACCGCTGCGGCGATGCCGGCCGAGAGGTCGCCGTCTCCAATCAGCCGAATGCGGGCTCCTGCCTTGCGAATGTCGGAGATGAGCTTCTCGTGCCGCGGACGGTCGAGCACGACGACCACCAGATCGTCCACCCCGCGCTGCATGCGGCGAGCAATATTCTTAAGATTCACGCTGACCGGAGCGTCCAGTTCGATCGCGTTTTTGCAGGAAGGGCCGACGACAATCTTCTCCATGTAGCAGTCAGGAGCGTGCAGCAGGCCGCCTTTCTCCGAAGCTGCCAACACTGTGATGGCGCCAGGAGCGCCGGTCGCACACAGGTTCGTGCCTTCCAGCGGGTCAACCGCGATATCGATATGCGGAACTTCGCGTCCGTCGGCGTAAGAGCCACCGACCTGCTCTCCGATGTAGAGCATGGGAGCGTCGTCGCGCTCGCCCTCGCCAATCACGATGGTGCCGTGCATGGGAACGGTGTCCATCGTTTTGCGCATGGCCTCGGTGGCCATCTGATCGCTGAAGGGACGGTCACCCTGCCCCATGGTGCGTGCCGACTCGAGAGCCGCGTTCTCCACCACGCGCAAAAATTCCAGCGCCAGATCGCTTTCAATGTTTTCTCCAAAATTCTTCGCGTGCGGTTCGGGACGGGTTTGAGTAGCCATGAGTTCTCCTTGAGTAAAGACAAATGCGACTAGGAAATATAGCCTCTTCCGGGCGCAGATGGAAGGGCGTGCTTCACACCGGTAGTGGAGGAAAAATCCCATAGCGCGCCGGGTCTGGAAGGGCAATACCGGGCCTACGTGGGGTCTGGTAAGCTGTCCGCATGAACACGGAACTGACGGACCATGAGTGCGTGCCAGCCGTTGCTGCGAAGAAAGATCGCAAAGAGCCGACGTATGTTTTCACCGAAAAACAGGTTGCCGAAAAGAGTGAACTGGCGAGGCGCTTTCTCGACACGCGTACCCGTCTGAATGAAAACGTCAACAAGGCCGACAACTTCCTGGTAAAGCGCTTCTACAACCTCGACCACAACACTTACATGGAAGGCGCTCTGCCGGCAAAATACAAAGAATTGATGGGACTGGTAGCCTCCGCGTGCCTGCGCTGCGACGATTGCATCAATTACCACGTAATTCAGAGCTATCGGCTGGGTGTGACGCGGGCGGAGCAGGAAGAGGCGATCAACATCGCGCTGATCGTAGGCGGAAGCATTGTCGTTCCGCATCTGCGGCGCGCCTATGAGTTGCTCACCGAACTCTATTCGGGGTGAGAAGTTTTACAGCGCGCGGGTCGAGACGGCGTCTGAGGCCAGCATTCCGTACATCTCGATATCGTGGAACTCTTCCCACTTCAAATTGTGGCCGCGCAAGATTCCTTCATGCTGCATGCCGAGCCTACGCAAAATTGTGCCCGATGCAGGATTTTTAGTGATGTGGCTGGCGTAAATCCGATTCAGCTGGAGCGTTGCGAAGCCGTATTCCACCAAAGCGGCCGCGGCCTCGGTCGCATAACCATGCCCCCAGTAAGGCACGCCGATCCAATAGCCAAGTTCAGCGCGACGATGGTCGGGTTCGAGGCGCAGTCCGACGCCGCCGCACAGAGCGTCACTCTCGCGCAAGATAATTGCAAGACGCACTTCGCTGCCATCCAACAGGGATTGTTGCGCGCTGGCGATAAACTGGCGCGCATCGGATTCGCTGTAGGGATGCGGAATGCGTAAAGTGGTAGCCGCCACTTCGCGGGCGCCGATCAGCGGGATAAGGGCAGAGAGGTCGGAGAGCGCGTAGGGTCGCAGGGTGAGGCGGGTGGTTTGCAGAGGTGTGAATGGCATCTCCATACTGTAGCGCTCGATATTCCGGACTAGATGAAGATTTCCGGCGAGACGTGAAACCGTCGGCTGAGCCGCCTAATATGCTCGGTGGTGAACTGGCGCTTACCGTGGAGAACCTCAGAGACGATGCTCGGCGTGCCAAAGATATCGACCAGATCTTTCTGCTTCAGGTTGTTCGCGAGCATCAGTTCGCTCAACACCTCAAGTGGACTGGATGACTTGAGCGCGTAGTGTTTTTCTTCAAAATCTTCAATGAGAAGGGTCAGAAGCTCAGCCATGCGCCGCTCGGCAGCCGTCATGCGGCTACCTTTGCGGTCCAGTTCTTGCAGGAGGGCGATGAAGCGCTCGTTTTCCGCCTCGCTGCGAATTACGGCAGGCAGAGCGTTGGAGAGCAAAGCGGCATATTCAGAACGGATTGCAGTAGCGCTCATGATTTCCAACTTTCCCGGTCATACTCGGCATGTGTCAAAACATGGCGGATATAGATCCTGCCGAAGCCATAGTTGATCTCTGCGATCAGTCGGTACTGATTGCCTTTTATGTTGAAAACTGTCCACTTGCCCACCGTATCTGCCGTTGCAAATGTCCTTTTGACGTCGGGCAGATTCCTCCAGTCGGCTTTTTTGGCAATGCGAAACCACGCATCGAGCGGACCTTCGAGGTCGCGGTGGCGCGCTGCGGCTTCCTTGAGCTTTTTGCGGCTAATAACATGCATGCCGCTCCTTCGCGAATTCGCAATCTGCGAACATTATAATTCGCATATTGCGAAGCTGTCAACCAGTTTTGGCGGCTGGTGCGGAAACGTTCAGAAAGCATCAATCCCCGTGACGCTGGCTCCGATAATCAGCGTGTGGATATCATGTGTGCCTTCATAGGTCTTCACGCTTTCCAGGTTCATCAGGTGGCGCATGATGGGATAATCGTCGGCCACTCCGTTCGCCCCGAGGATGTCGCGCGACAGGCGCGCGCACTCGAGGGCCATCCAGACGTTGTTTCTCTTCGCCATGGAAATATGCTGGTGCTGTACCTTTCCTGCATCTTTCAGGCGTCCAACCTGCAGCACGAGCAACTGCGCCTTGGTGATTTCGTTGATCATCCACGCAAGTTTTTCCTGCACCAGTTGATGCGAGGCAATGGGCTGATCGCGAAATTGTTTTCGCAATAAGGAATACTGCAGGGCGCAGTCGTAGCAAGCCATCGCTGCGCCAACCGCGCCCCACGAAATTCCATAGCGCGCCTGGTTCAGGCACATCAGCGGAGACTTCAACCCTCCCGACCCGGGCAGCAGATTTGCCTCGGGAATGCGCACATCCTGCAGCGACAGGCCGGAAGTCACCGACGCGCGCAGCGACCACTTGCCATGAATGTCGGAAGCGTTGAATCCGGGGCGATCGGTCTCGACGAGGAATCCGCGAACTTTATTATCCTCATCTTCGACCTTGGCCCAGATCACCGCGACGTCGGCGATGGTGCCCGAGGTGATCCACATCTTCTCGCCGTTCAGCACGTATTCTTTGCCGACTTTGCGGGCGCGGGTTCGCATGCCTCCGGGATTCGAGCCGAAATCCGGTTCCGTTAATCCGAAGCAGCCAAGCTTCTCGCCCTTCTGCATCGCGGGAAGCCATGTATTTTTCTGGTCGTCAGACCCAAAGGTGTAGATGGGATACATGACCAGCGCCGACTGCACGCTGACGAAGGAGCGCACGCCGGAATCTCCGCGCTCCAGTTCCTGGGTGACCAGACCATACTCGACGTTCGACATGCCGGCGCATCCATAGCCCTTTAAGGAAGCGCCGAAGAATCCCAGATCGGCCATCGGCTTGACCAGTTCGCGGGGAAAGCGGCCGGCGCGGTTGCACTCCTCAATGATGGGGACAAGATTATCTTCGATGAAGCGGCGTGCGGTATCGCGCACGAGGCGCTCGTCGTCGTTCAGGAGCGAATCGAAATCGATGAAATCCACACCACGGAATTTGATGGCCGGCATTTTCTTCCCCCACGATCGGCAAATGAACAGGAAACCATTCAAAGTAGCAGAGCGCCCCGGAACTCGGCAATGCAGCCGCACCGGAGATGACAAAAAACGCACGCCGGGATGACAATGATGAGTCGTAATCCAATCCAGCAGAAAGCAGGCTATCTCATGAGCGAACCCCGCGCCCTGTTACGCCACACTCTTGCCACCGTCGCCTATCGCGGAGGAAAAGCGATCCGCAACCCAGGGCCGAGCTTCGCCGAATATGGCGCACCGGAAACGTCACGCACTCCGGCAAAAATTCTTGCCCACATGGGCGACTTGATGGATTGGGGCCTGGCCATGGCGGAAGGGCGCCGCGAATGGTTTGACTCATTTCCGCTGCCGTGGGACAAGGAATGCGAGCGCTTCTTCGCCGCGCTGAAAAAGTTTGACGATTATCTGGCGTCCGAAAAACCGCTGCAAGTACCGGCCGAGAAATTATTTCAAGGTCCAATTGCGGATGCTCTGACCCACATTGGACAGATCGCGATGTTGCGGCGGATGGCCGCCGTCCCGATGAAGAGCGAAAACTATTTTGTCGCTGATATAACGGTTGGACGTGTGGGTGCCGAGCAAGCGCCGCCGCGCAAAGAGTTCGATTAGCTCCCGTGACCAATGGTCCTGTTTGACATGTGCAATTATGATGGACCGTCGGATGCGGCATTGCGCCTTCCATTCAAGTCTGCGCTCGAAATTGCCGATGAGAAGCTTGCATGGGTACCCAAGCTCAAGCACCCTCGTTCGAAAAACCGGTGCCGTGCATAGCCCGGCAGCCGATATTAACCACTGATGAGAAAGTAGTGGGTTACGAGCTCTTCTTTCGCGCGGGGCCAGAACAGAATCGCTTTACCTCCGACGCGGAAAGCGCGACTTCGACGACGATTGACGCATTAAACATGGTCGGGCTCGATGTCTTGTGCGATGGGCATCCGGCCTTCATTAACTGCACCCGTCAGATGCTGTTGAGCGACTACTTTGGTTTGTTGCCTCCGCATGACACCGTCGTCGAAATTCAGGAAACAGTTCCGGCGGACGAAAAAGTGCGGCAGGCCTGCGAAGGTCTGAAAAGGGGCGGGTACGCGATCGCCCTCGACAATTTTGTCCCTGACGATGGCCGAACTTCTCTCGTTCCCTATGCCGATTTCATTAAAGTCGACACGACCGAAGTTGCGCCCGCGCAAGGCGCGCTCCTGGTCGCTCTTTATTCGAGCGGGCATTGCCAGATGCTGGCGCAAAAGGTGGAAACGCGCGAAAGCTTTGTGATCGCCGCCCACAACGGCTTTACCCGTTTTCAGGGATATTTTTTTCGCCGTCCCGAAACTCTGCGCGCGCGGCAAATTCCCGCCAACCAGATCACTTACGTGCGACTGCTGAGCGCGATCTCGAAGTCCGACGTGGATTTCCTCGAAATCGAAAATCTCATCAAACGCGAACCGGCGCTGTGTTATCGCCTGCTGCGCTATTTGAATTCTCCGTTGTTAGGGCTTGCATCGCCCGTGATATCGGTTCGACACGCATTGAATCTGCTGGGGGAGCGTGAATCGGTCCGCTGGATACGAATGGCAACCACACTCGTGGTAGGTCAAGAGAAATCTTCCGACCTGGTTCTATCCTCGCTGGTGCGGGCCCGTTTCTGCGAACTCATCGCTTCGCGCGTCGAACACGGCAACGCCGATTTGTTCCTGATGGGCATGCTCTCGCTAATGGACGCGATTCTGGCGGTCCCGATGGGAATGCTGACCGAGGAATTGTGTCTCGATCCCGCCATCAAGGCACAGTTGCTTTGCGCCAAAACCAAGACTGGCGCGCAAACTCCGCTGTCTCCCGTCTACGATCTGATGGTGGCGCGCGAGGCCGGCGATTGGGAACGGGTAACGCAGATGGGGAAGCAGCTCAAGTTATCGCTTTCGTTCGTGGCTGAGGCCTCGAACGAAGCCATGCGCTGGGCCCACCAGCTCACCAAGCCGGCGACCGCCAACCCGGCATTGCCGCGCAAGAATAACGACTAACGACTAACTACTGAAACCGCTGCGGGCAAAAAATAGCTCCGGAGTTTTCGGGCTCCGGAGCCAGTTCGTTTAGCGTTCTCTGAAACTCAGGCAACGTCGAAGCGATCGTGGTCCATGATCTTGGTCCACGCCGCCACGAAATCCTTCACAAACTTCTCCTTGGAGTCCGCGCACGCATAAACCTCCGCGAGGGCACGCAGCTGCGAGTGCGAACCGAAGATCAGGTCGACCCGGCTTGCGGTCCACTTGATCTGGTTCGTCTTACGATCACGGCCTTCGTACACGGCTCCAGAGCCATTGGACTCCGTAGACGGCTGCCATTGCGTGCTCATGTCGAGCAGGTTGACGAAGAAGTCGTTGGTCAGCGTCTCCGGCCGCTTGGTGAAAACGCCGTGCGCGGACTTCCCGACATTTGCGCCGAGGACGCGCAGGCCACCAACGAGGACGGTCATCTCGGGCGCCGTGAGCCTCAGCAATTGTGCCTTGTCGACCAATAGTTCTTCGGGCGACAGGCGCTGCTTGCCGCGGATATAGTTGCGGAACCCATCGGCCCTCGGTTCGAGCGGTTCGAAGGATTCGACATCGGTCTGCTCCTGCGACGCGTCGGTGCGCCCCGGCGTGAAGGGGACTTTAATGTCGAAGCCGGCTGCCTTTGCGGCCTTTTCGATTGCCGCATCGCCGCCGAGAACGATGAGATCAGCCAGCGATACTTTCTTTCCCCCGGTGGCAGACTTGTTGAATTCGTTCTGGATGGCTTCGAGTTTTTGCAGCACTTTGGCGAGTTCTGCCGGCTGGTTCACCTCCCAGAATTTCTGCGGGGCGAGGCGAATGCGCGCGCCGTTTGCTCCGCCGCGCTTATCGGAGCCGCGGAAGGTCGACGCCGACGCCCAGGCCGTCGAGACCAACTGGGAAACGGACAGGCCAGACGCAAGGATTTTCGCTTTTAGACCGGTTGCATCCTGCTCGCTGATCAATGGATGATTCGCTGCCGGGACCGGATCTTGCCACGGCAGTTGCTCCTTGGGAACGAGCGGGCCAAGATAACGCGCGATGGGGCCCATGTCGCGGTGGGTCAGCTTGAACCATGCCCGGGCAAATGCATCTGCGAATTGATCCGGGTGCTCGTAGAAGCGCCGCGAAATCTTCTCGTAGGCAGGATCGAATCGCAAGGAGAGATCCGTGGTGAGCATGGTTGGCGCGTGATGCTTGGAGGAATCGTGCGCGTCTGGCACCGTGCCAGCGCCCGCGCCATTTTTCGGTGTCCACTGATGCGCGCCGGCCGGGCTCTTGGTCAGTTCCCAGTCGTAGGCGAACAGGTTGGTGAAGAAGTTGTTGCTCCACTTCGTGGGCGTCTGGGTCCAAGTGACTTCCAGGCCGCTGCCGATAGTGTCAGCCCCACATCCTTTACCAAATTTATTTTTCCATCCCAGGCCCTGGTCTTGAATGTCGGCAGCTTCTGGTTCGGGACCCACGTAATCCGCGGGAATTGCTGCGCCATGGGTCTTGCCGAACGTGTGCCCGCCGGCAATCAGCGCGACCGTTTCTTCGTCGTTCATGGCCATGCGGTGGAAGGTTTCGCGAATATCCTTGGCCGCGGCGATGGGATCGGGATTGCCGTTGGGGCCTTCGGGGTTCACGTAGATCAAGCCCATTTGCACGGCCGCGAGAGGATTGCTCAGATCGCGGTCTCCGCTGTAACGCTCGTCCGCCAGCCACTTGCCCTCGGGGCCCCAGTAAATTTCTTCTTCCGCCTCCCACACATCGGGGCGTCCGCCGCCGAAGCCGAAGGTCTTGAAGCCCATCGAATCGAGGGCAACGTTGCCGGCGAGAATCATTAAATCAGCCCAGGAGATTTTGCGGCCGTATTTCTGCTTGACCGGCCACAGCAGGCGGCGCGCCTTGTCGAGGTTCACATTGTCAGGCCAGCTATTGAGCGGGGCGAAGCGCTGCTGCCCCGAGCCGGCGCCGCCGCGGCCA